>NZ_JACSZW010000009.1 GCF_014472395.1 Pedobacter sp. N36a | reverse complement strand
ATCTGGGGCTATATTTTTCTCTTCAAGGTAGATGTTTAGCATCTTACCTTCTTTTTCTACCTGCGTTAATTCAAAATAATCCAGAATACCTTCCGGTAATAATAAACTGATCAGGGTTTGCTCGGCTTGACTCAAAATGAAAATTTTCGTTTGGTTTACGAATGCAAAAGAAAGAATTTATTTCCTTCCCCCCAAGAATTCCGCTTGATCCACCTTCAGGCATAACTTACAGAGGATCAATAAAAAAGGGTTGCTTTTTTATGAGCAACCCTTTGATTCTTCGGACATCAGTCCGGTATGTACCCGGAGCCGGAGTCGAACCGGCACGGTTTCCCACAGGTGTTTGAGACCAGCGCGTCTACCAATTCCGCCATCCGGGCATTTCCTTCGTTAGCGGGTTGCAAATATAGGAACTTGTTTTATAAATGCAAACTTTTTAATTTAATTTTCTTCTTTTAACTTTTTGTCCACGATAAACGGTGCAAAAGGAAGTAAAGAAGCAGCGCCAATCATCGCTACTTTCTTGAAATTCCACTTATACTCTGTCCAGGCCATGATTAGGATCACGATGTACATCACAAACAGTAAGCCATGCGCCCAGCCGGTATATTTAACCGCAAGCGGCATATCGGCCCAGTATTTCAATGGCATTGCTATAAATAACAACAGCAGGTAAGACAGCCCTTCAGCTACGGCAACTTTTCTAAAAATGGATAGTGTGTTCATATAAATGGGTTTGAACTCAAAAGTAGCGCAAACAAACATTGTAAAAAAGCCCGAACAGGCTTTTTTACAATGCCGTAACACCTTATGCGGCAGATTCTGCCTTTTTGATACTTTCCCGGATTCGGTACAAGTATTTATTGCGGTAATATAAATCCTTTATAGCGTTCAGAATGCGAAGCTGGGCTTCCTTATCCTTAAGCTCAAAAGAAGTCGTCAGGGCAGCGATTTGATCACTTAAACCCTTTTCTATTTCGTCTACCTCAGTTTTCAAGGTGGCTAAACGCTCCGCATCCGGATCAAATTGCAAATCCATCAGCGCTTCATTTACGTCCATCATTTCCATTAGGAAAGACTGGGGAAGGCTATAATTCTCTCCTTCGACTAACTGACCTTTCAATTCCAGGATGTAATGCACCCTTTTCTGAGGATTACTTAACACCTGGTATGCTTTATTATTGATGGTGGTTAGTTCCAAAACTTCTGCCTGTTTCTCCTCCGATTCATTGATATAGAAATCCGGGTGATACTTTTTGCTCAGCTCGTAAAACTTTCTTTTGATCTCCGCAGCATCGGGATGAAAAGTAACGGGCAAACCGTAAAATTCAAAGTAATCTACCATTGCTTTAAGGTTTGAAGAACACCTTGAACAAGTCGTTCCCCAATACAAAGACCATCAAGGCCAGCAGCATCATGAAGCCCACCATTTGTGCGCGCTCCATAAATTTATCACCCAATGGTTTTCCTTTTACCATTTCGATCAATAGGAATACTACGTGTCCACCGTCCAATGCAGGAATAGGTAATAAGTTCATAAATGCCAATGCGATGGAAATAAAGCCTGTTGAAGCCCAGAATCTAGCCCAGATCCACTCACCACCGTAAACCTTACGTGCGATCTCTACAGGACCAGAGAATGCTTTATTGGCATTGATTTTTCCAGTTAATACTTTCCAGATTCCTTTGGCATTGTCGCTAAAAGTTTTCCATGCCTGATCTGCTCCAATAGGAAGCGCCGCAAGCAAGCTATATTTTATGGTTTCTTGTTTAATCTCATTTGGATTAAAGGCAAAGCCGATGGTTCCTGCAGTGTCCACTGGAATCTTTAGGTCTAAAGCTGTTCCCGCACGGTTAATCGTGAAATCAGTCGTTTTACCTTTGTTTTTTAAGATCAGTTCGCGAACATCAATGTCACTTTTAACAGGTTGTTGGTTAATGGCCACAATCTGGTCACCTTTTAACACGCCCGAAACAGCAGCAGGTTTGCCTGCAACCACACTGTCTACCGTTGCTGTTCTTAGTGGCACACGGCTGATAAAGGCTTCAATTCCCTGGTCAGATACTTTATTTAAGATGTTATCAGGAACTTTAATATCTAAGGTTTTATTACCTCGAACTACGGTTAAAGTGGTATTTCCAAGCAAGACTTTAGAACTGATCAGTTCTTCAAAACGAATTACTTTCTTGCCATTTACAGCAATTACCCTATCTCCTCTTTGTAAACCGATTTCTTTACCGATCTCTCCTGGATTGATCCCTACCAGCACAGAGCTATTTGGAATATACGTTTCTCCATATTTGAAGGTCATCATCCAGAAAATGAAGATACCTACTACAATGTTGACAATTACACCACCCAACATGACAATCAGACGCTGCCAAGCTGGTTTAGACCTGAATTCCCAAGGCTGCGCGGGTTGTTTCATTTGCTCAGTATCCATAGATTCATCGATCATCCCTGCAATTTTCACGTAGCCACCTAAAGGCAGCCATCCTATTCCGTATTCACAATCACCACGTTTGAAGCTAAATAATTTGAAGCCCCAGGCGTCAAAGAACAAATAAAACTTCTCTACTTTAATCCCAAAGGCACGCGCCGCCAGAAAATGTCCTAATTCGTGTAAAATTACCAGTATCGATAACCCTAGAAGCAACTGGGCTGCCATAATCAATCCGCTCATATCTTATATTAATGTTTTAATTTTGATTCGTTAATTCCTATTTTGTTACTAGTTGATTCGCAAATATACGCGTATGCTGATCTGTTTCCAGATAATTCTCCAGGCCTGGCTCGGCGATAAATCCAATTCCTTCCATACAGCTTTCAATCACCTCACTCATCTCCAAAAAGCCTATTTTATCCTGTAAAAATGCGTTTACTACCACTTCATTGGCCGCATTAATAATACATGGCATATTTCCTCCTTTTCTCAAAGCAGTATAAGCCAGGTCAAGATTTCTAAAGGTTTCGTTATCCGCCGGATAAAAGGTCAGTTCCGGGTACTCCAGAAAGTTAAAACGCTTAAAGTCCGTACTTATTCTTTCCGGATAGGCTAAAGCGTAATGAATTGGTAATTTCATGTCGGGAACGCCCATTTGCGCCTTCATAGATCCGTCCTTAAATTGCGCAATAGAATGTATTACTGATTGTGGATGTACGATGACATCAATCTGATCTGCTTCCAGGTCAAATAACCATTTTGCTTCAATCACTTCCAGTCCTTTATTCATTAAGGAAGCTGAATCTATGGTGATTTTAGCTCCCATCACCCAATTGGGATGTTTTAAGGCTTGTATTTTGGTTACATTGGCTAAAAACTCCCGGTCTTTCCCTCTGAAAGGGCCACCAGAAGCAGTCAGGTAAATTTTTTCGAGTGCTTCATTTCCTTCGCCTACCAGGCATTGGAAAATCGCAGAATGCTCTGAATCCACAGGAATAATCTTTACCCCATGTTTTTTCGCTAAACTGGTAATCAGATCACCAGCTACTACCAAAGTTTCCTTATTGGCCAGGGCGATGTCTTTTCCGGCTTCAATCGCAGCAATCGTCGGTTTTAAACCTGCAGAGCCCACTACAGCGGTCAATACCACATCTACTCCTGCTAAAGCCGCAGCTTCGCATAAAGCAGCTTCACCTGCCAGCACCTTGATTGCAGTCCCTGCCAAGGCAGTTTTCACCGTCAAATACTGACTTTCATCACCAATTACGACAAGCTCAGGCGCAAATATTAAAGCCTGACTGATCAATAAACTGGCATTACATTGAGCGCTTAACGCTAAAACCTTGTATAATCCAGGATTTGCCTGTACTACCTCCAAGGCTTGAGTGCCTACAGATCCTGTAGACCCTAATATAGATATGTTCTTCAATTAAATTCTCCCTGTTCTTCGTCTGTCTGACGAATTGTAAAACTACTTAAAACCTCTGCAATCTTCCTGTCATTTGATAAACGGGGAACTTTATTCTGTCCGCCAAGTTTACCTTCGGCTCTCATATAGTTCACAAAAGCGTCTTTTTGAAGGGAACGAATGATTAAAGGTTGCAATATTTTACCTTCAATGAGGTCAAAATAGTAAATATTCTTCTTTTGTAAGGCCTGATCTACCTTTTTACTGAAGGCCAGCAGGTCTTTGGGTGCTGCCGAGAACTCTACAAACCACTCGTGGTAAGGCAATTCGCCATGCGGGGTATTCACTTGAGGCGCCACCGTAAATTCAGTGATACCTACCCCCTCTTCATTGGCCACAGTTAAAAGTGCATGTTCCACTTCTTCGCCAATCACATGCTCTCCGAAAGCGGAAATAAAATGCTTGATCCTGCCCGTCACCATGATCTTATAAGGATCTTTAGAAACAAACTTAACGGTATCTCCAATACTGTATCCCCATAAACCCGCATTGGTATTCAGAATTAAAGCATAATTCTTTTCCAACTCCACTTCTCCTAAGCTCAAACGCGTCGGGTTTTCATTGTAATATTCATCAGCCGGCACGAATTCATAAAAGATCCCTGCTTTTGCCAGTAACAGCAAGCTTTTATCTTTCTGACTATCCTGATAAGCGATAAAGCCTTCCGAAGCAGGATAGGTTTCTATCGCATCAATTTTTCTACCGATACTTTCTTCGATTTTTGAACGGTAAGGCTCGTAATTTACACCTCCATACACGAAAAGACTGAAATCAGGGAAAATATCCTTGATCTTCTTACCACCGGATTGCTCCTGCAGTTTATCGAAATACATCTGTACCCATGGCGGAATGCCAGAGATCAGCGTCATATTTTCGCGAATAGTTTCGTTTACGATTGCATCCACTTTCTCCTCCCAATCTTCAATGCAATTGGTTTCATAAGAAGGAAGCCTGTTTTTCTGCAGGTATTTAGGGACCAGGTGGGCCACAATACCCGACAAACGTCCTACATTAATACCGTTTTTCTTTGTCATCACTGGACTGCCTTGTAAAAAGATCATCTTTCCGTTGATGAACTGCACATTACCGGTTTCATGGATGTACGTTAAAAGGGCATTTCTCGCTGCTTTGATGTGTTCAGGCATGGATTCCTTAGAAATAGGAATGTATTTTACGCCGGAAGTAGTGCCTGATGTTTTCGCGAAATACTGTGGTTTTCCTTTCCACATCACATCAGATTCGCCAGCCACTACCCGATCAATATAAGGTCTTAAAGCCTCGTAATCCCTTAAAGGGACTTGTTTTTTAAAATCTTCATAGTTCCGGATCTCTCCGAAACCATGATCTTTACCAAAGGCCGTATTCTTAGAGGAATCAATGAGCTGCGCAAGAATGGTCTGCTGCGCAGCGACTGCATTTTTTTTCCATTTGTTAATGCCTCTAACTACAACTGCCGCAAACGGTTTACTTAATGCTGCTTTTAATCCCATAATATTTCTTAAACGATGTTGTGTAAAATATCAGGATGTTCATCTCCTTTGTATTCTTTAACCATTCGGCGATACGCCACAGTCACCAAAGCTGTGGAGAATGGCACCACAATAAAGGAACTGAAAATAGCTGTAAATAAAGAAACGTAAGAGTAAATCTCGTAGTTAAAAATCAGACTGATCAATTGAAAACCACTCACCACTACGATATAGAAAAATCCGAATACAATCGCCTGAATCAGCACAAAGCCTCCGAAAATGAACAGCAATTTAATGAAGTTCCCTTTCGTAGTGGCTAAACTTAGCTTAATCGACTCGAAAGGATGTACATGTTTATCGATGATAAAGAAAGGAAAGAAAATAATCCTGATAAAGGTAAAGAAGATACTTAAGATCGCAATCGCTACAGCAATATTCACAATTACTTTACCCGCAGCCGTGAAATTACCGATGAAGCCCTGAGTCACTGCAAACTTTAAAATCAGGTCTAAAACATATAATACTGGCAATAGCAGGATCCCTACCAGGAAGATACTAATTCCAAAATATACGGTACCTACCAGGAAACGAATGATTTCTGTTCTGGTGGGTAATGTTTCAATAATTTGAATGTCCTTGTCGTCTTCTTTATCCAGCAGGCGGAAAATGTATTTCAGCAGGGAAAGGTTAACTATACAATATAATAAGACGAAGATCAGCAGCATGACTACCCTTACACCAGTTGGGAGTTCCCCCATAAAAAAGGCCATAAAAGTAGAAGTGGAAACGGTTATAAAAACCAGGAAACACAAGGTGGCAATAGAAAAATAATGGTCGCGCGTAACGATCCAGGCCTGCATGATCACATCCTTCACCGTAAACGTACTCTCCTTTAAAAAATTTATCATGGTTATTTAAATACTACACGCTTAAAAAAATCCTGCATAAACCCTAACCCATAAGCGCTGAGTTGAATGAATGATGCAATGATACTAAAAAATGCAACTTTTAAAGATTTGCTGACTTGCCAGGAATGAAAAAAGATCATCACAAAGTACAGCAGCAATATAAAGTTACCAATAAAAGCCAATGGTGGCCATACGAAATTCATCAATATTGTGAAGATCAAACCGCAGGTGAAAACTGCAGGAAAGAAATGTACCAATTTCAGTTCCGAAGGGAAATGTTTGTAGATATTGATCCTTGCTCTGCCAAAAAAATGAAGCTGTTTATAGAATTGTCCGAAGCTGGTTCTTCTCTTATGAAAAACTTTCGCAGCAGGAATGAGTCCGATCTTAAAGCCATTTTCATGGATTCTGATGCTGTACTCTATATCTTCTCCTAAACGGGTCAGGATAAAACCACCAACTTTTTCCCATACCGCTCTGGAAACGCCCATATTGAAGCTTCTAGGATGGAATTGGCCGATGTGTTTCTTGTTTCCTCTGATCCCTCCTGTGGTAAATGGAGAAGTCATGGCGTAACTGATCGCTTTTTGTACCGGGGTAAAAGTATCATGTGCGGCATCCGGACCTCCATAGGCATCCAGATGGTGCTCAAAAAGATAGTCTTTTACCGTTTCCAGGTAATCCTCAGGAATCAGGCAATCAGAATCGAAGATGACGAAATAATCACCTTTGGCACGTTCAAAACCGTAATTTCTGGCGAAACCTTGTCCGGCATTAGGCTTAAAAAAATACTTGATGTCTAGTTTATTCTCGTATTTCGCTACAATGTCTTTCGCATCATTTGTTGAGCCATCCTCGATCACCAATACCTCAAACTGAAGGTAAGTCTGCTTCGTTAGGGTAGTTAGCAGCTCATCTATTTCCTGCGGACGATTATATAGCGGGATAATTATAGAAAAAAACATGGCTTATAAGATCTCCTTTTCAATCAGATAAGCATTTCTTTCCGGTGCATTTCTAGTCACCAGTTCTGCCACAAATCCCGTAAGGAACAGCTGAGAACCTAAAATAATAGCCACTAATGAAATGTAAAACAAAGGCTGGTCGGTAATTTCCCTTTTATAAGGAATCAGCATCGCGATATGGTATAATTTTACACCGATCATCCAAAGCGCCATGATCGTTCCCAAAAGGAAACTCAACACCCCTAATGAACCAAAAAAGTGCATTGGTCTTTTACCAAACTTGCCCACAAAAAAGATCGACAATAAATCGAGGAAGCCGTTTACAAACCTGCTCAGTCCGAATTTAGTGACACCGTATTTTCTTGCCCTGTGTTCTACCACCTGCTCACCGATCTTTTTGAAACCGGCCCATTTTGCAATTACAGGGATATAACGGTGCATTTCTCCGTAAACTTCGATGGTTTTGACCACTTCTTTACGGTAGGCTTTTAAGCCGCAGTTGAAATCATTCAGCTGAATTCCAGACATTTTTCTAGTCGCAGCATTGAATAATTTAGTAGGAATCGTTTTTGAAATCGGATCGTAACGCTTTTTCTTCCATCCGGAGATGATGTCCAACTTTTCTTCTTTAATCCTGCGGAATAATTCCGGAATCTCATCAGGACTATCCTGTAAATCTGCATCCATGGTGATGATGACATCACCCTGTGCCGCTTCAAAAGCAACATTGAGTGCAGCTGATTTACCATAATTCCTCCTGAATTTAATGCCTTTTACCGCATTAAACTGAGTTTTCAATTCTTCAATCACTGCCCAGGAAGTATCGGTACTCCCATCGTCAACAAACAGGATTTCGTAAGAGAAGTTATTCGCTTCCATCACCTTAGCAATCCAGGAAGTTAACTCCGGAAGAGACTCGTCTTCATTATATAAAGGAACTACAATAGAAATATCCATGACTTAATAACGTGCTAAAAAAAAGCAACGTGCAAATTTCATCAAATAAAATGATAAAACTGCACGTTGTGTATTTATAAATACATAGGTTAAATTACTTTAATCTACGTCAAAGGGTCTTTCCTTCTTGAAAACTGCGGCGCCAATTAAGCTCGCAACTAAACCTATAATGGTATAAGTCATTGCGGTTCCAAAACCAACAAACAGTCCCATATAAGGGCGCATCATTTCTACACCTTTCACTTTTTGCTCATCACCGTCCGCTTGCTCAATTGCCGCAGCAAGCAACTCATCAGTAGCAGATTTATCTACAAAATAATAGATCACCTGTACTAAAAAAAGCAATAATCCAGCATAAGCAGCCACTTTAAACCCGGCAGAAAAACCACGGTTAAAGGTCATGTAATCACCCAGTTCTTTTTTATGGTTCGCTTGTACATAAACAATGGCTAAAAAGAAAGGCACATATGACAACAGCTGACTCACGACCTTAGAAGCGGTAGACAAATGTGTATTCGCTGGACTGATGTTCAGGAATTTAAACACAAAAATCAGTACAAAAAAGTATAGAGCAAAAGCAATAGCTGCTTGAAAAGCCAGTTTATTAGGCTTCTTCTCTAACTCAATTAAGTTTTGGTGCATATATTAAAGGTTTTAGTTTTTGTTAAAATTAGCAATTAACGTATAAACTGCAACATCAAATTCTTTATTAGGGCTATATTCCTGTAAATCTTTGATCACCTCTTCACTTACTTTCGGCTGGTGGAAGAAACACATGAAAGGAATAAATAATTCTTCCATTTCTTCTCCTAGATCGATCATACCTACATGGCTGCAAATATCTTCTACACTGCTTTCTACCAGGTTTTGGTTGGTGATTAAGTCTTCATAGATATGGAATTCGTCCTGGAACTCATCTTCTTCTACCAATAAGAATTCTTTCAGGAAGTCGCCAAGCTCAGGCTTAATGCGCTCATCATGACATTCATTGATGTACAACAACAGGTTTAAAAGCTCTGTACCTCTATCGATGGTTTCTTCTTCAATATCCGCCCACTCCTCAGTTTCCAGGTAATCTTCTTCTAATTTTTTCACATCATTAGCGAAGAAATTGATCATCAATAAATCGAAGAATACTTCTCTCAACTGCTCAAATGCTGGATATTCATTGAATACCTCATCAAATTCTTCCACTTTTTCCAGGAAGCCAAGATCTTTACTGAATACTTCGATCAACCCCTCTTCTAATTTGATAGAATCTATTCCAGAAACCTCAGCAAATTTATCTAACGACGCAATTAGCGCTGTTCTAACATGATTATCCATATTGTAATTGTTTGTTGTTATATACCAGTTGAACTTTACCGGTTAATTTTTTATTTAAAAGCGGTGAATTCGCCGATTTTGATTGATTATTTGTGGTGTTGTACTCCCATTCCAATGTTGGGTGATACACCGTGAAGTTGGCAATCTCATTTTCGGCGATCACTGGAACTGCAAGGTTTAACAATTTGCGAGGGTTGATAGATAATTTCTCGGCAATTTGTGTGGCATCCAATCCTGCTTTCAGCATCAATGGAAGTACCGTTTGCAATGCAATGATGCCATAAGCGGCAATTTCAAATTCTACAGCTTTAAACTCTATTTCCTGCGGACGGTGCTGTGAACACACGGCATCAATGGTACCATCTTTCAAGCCGTTGATCAACGCCCTTACATCTGATTTACCACGCAATGGTGGTTTCACTTTATAATTGCTGTCGAAATCATTCAAAAGCTCTTCCGTGAATACCAAATGGTGCGCAGCCACATCACAGCTGATTTTTAAGCCATCTTTTTTAGCTTTCTTAATCAGTGCGACCGAACCGGCAGTGGAGATATTGCTGATGTGTAATGGGGCTTCATGGTAAGCAGCCAGGAAAATATCCCTGCTGATGTGCATCTCTTCGGCCAATGCCGGAACACCCTTCATGCCCAGCAATACACTGGTTTTACTTTCATTGATCTGGGATTTACCAGAGATTGATTTATTTTCCGGATGCACCATCATCAGGCCGTTAAATCCTTTGATATATTGTAATGCACGGCTCATAAATCCATCATCACCAATCGGCTTGCTGCCATCAGAAAATGCAACCGCACCCGACTGCTGCATATCGAACATCTCTGCCAATTCTTTTCCTTCCAGATCCTTACTTACTGCCCCTACAGGCAATACATCTACCAGATTTCCTTTGGCTTTGTTGATGATATAAGCGATTTCTCCTTTGGAATGAACAATTGGTCTGGTATGTGGTAAAACGGCCAGTCCGGTGAAACCACCAGCCATTGCGGCACGTGTTCCCGTTTCAATATCCTCTTTAGTTTCAAATCCAGGATCTCCAATGGAACAGTTCAGGTCAAAGAAACCCGGCGATAAAATGGCACCTGCTCCGTCAAAAACTTCTTCCTTGCCGGAAGACTGCAAGTTGCTGCCAATGGCGGTAATCCTGCCCTGTTCTACACGTACATCACAAGTTTTTTGATGGAACTGGCTGTTTGGGTCGGCAATGGTTACCCCAGTGATGAGAAGATTCATGGTTTTTGTATGTTTTTTGTTTTATTAAAAAATCGGATCAATAGTATTTCGATGGCTAAAAAAACAACAGCCAAAATTAGGCAAAGTTTCCATAACTCTATACTGCTATTTTTTGCTTCTATATTTAACGATAAGGCATCTTTCTCAGAATTATGTACGGCGATCTTCTGTCCGCCAAATAAATCCTTCAGGTTTTGATCTGTGGCGTAGCTCATATCTGATTCTTTTCGATGGTCATTAAAGGCCAATACCGCTAATATAGAATCTGTTTTTTTCAGGTCGTAGAAGCCCGCTTTCTTCAGCTGATCGGCGATGTAAAGCAAGGTTTTTCCAGGGGTCTGTCGAATTTCAGGGATGATTTCTGTGCCATCTGCTGATTTTAACACCAGTGATTGATTGGCACCCACACTCGTTTTCTGCTGCTCCAGCAAATCATCTTTGCCGGCTGTATAATACATCGGCTGTTCTTTAGCACTGTTAAAAGCCACTTTAAAAAGCAGTGGCACAAACACCGGATGTCTGGATAAGTTCCCATCTTCTGGCCTTAGTGTGCTGGCCGACAAATATATCTTCCCTGCTCCAGCAGGGTATCTCGCAAAAAGGCTTTGGCTCAATGGCAATTGCAGAATGCTTTCTTTTCCTGCGGTATTTCTTTCCAGGTAGCTAAAATACCTGTTCACCACCGGCAGGTCCATATTTGCAGGAATCTGATCAAACACGTCTTTAAATAAAGGATCTTTGAGTTCGATGCTGCTGCTGACCGATTTCCCTGTTTTTAATTCTTGTACTGCAGGCAGTGATAAGGCTGTTAAAAATGGCGTATAAACTGCTGCACCTGCATTCAGATCTGGAAAAATCACCAGAGAACCTCCATTTTGCACATAGCTTTTCAGCTGCTGCGCCAGTCCGGAGGAAGGTTGTTTCAGTCCATTCAGCACAATCAGACTGTATTCCGGGAAACTCGAATAGTTGATATTTGCCTCCGCCATTTCCGTCAGTTTGAAATAGGGATCGGCAGCAAAGAGTGATTTTAAGAATTGCTGTGTAGGATCTCCTGAAATGGTCAAAACCTTCATTTCGTTATTTACGCGGAAGCTAAAATTCAACTCATCATCAAAAGTGATGGGAAAATCTTTAATGCTCAACACCCCTTTCTGCCATCCCTTTTCCAGACCGCTAAAAGAAAGGGTATCTTTCAGCGATTTGCCGGCAGGAACTTTTAGGTTACTGATGGCTTTTTGCTGTTGGTTGACGGTTAACTTTAAAGGCACATCGGCCGCATCTTCTGTCCCATAATTGCGCAGCTGTACAACCAATCTCTCGGCTTGTTTGGGCTGATGAACCGGAGACAAGCTCCATACGCTATCTACCGCAATATTTGCAAGTGCATTGGCTTTTAAGCTGATGAAGGAATACCGGATACTGGAATCAGATTTTATCTTTTCAGTTCCTGCAAAGTTCTGCTGAAAATCAGACAGCAGGTAAACCAAATGGTTTTTTCTGGAATCGCCTTCCTGCTGCAGCCTGTTGACCACTTGCTGCAAGGTTCTGCTGGCCGGGGATATTTTCAGCTCTTCCAGCATTTGGATGAACGCTTCTTTATTTAATTTACGCTGATGTTTGCCCTCAAAATCATTGGTCAGCAACTGAAACTGGTCGTTCAGCTGATACGCATTGGCAATTTCTTTTGCTTTGCGCTTCGCTTCATCCAGTAAATTCCCTTCCTTATTTACCCTCTCCATGCTGTAGGAATTGTCGATATACACACTGATCAGGTTGCCCTTATCTGGGTCTACGCCTGTTTCCAATGGGATATAAGGCCTTGCAAAAGCAAACACCAGGAACATGACCGCAAGGATCCTGCAGGCCAATACCAATAAATGCTGAAGTTTATCCCTGGAAGAATTCTGCTCTTTCGCTTCTTTAAGAAACTGTACATTACTAAAATATACCTTCTTAAATTTCCTAAAATTAAATAAGTGAATTACAATAGGAATGGCTATTGCCAGCACTGCGAAAAGAAAACCTGGGTATAGGAAATTCATTAAAAACCAAAGGTAGAACTTTTACATGAATTTCCTCATAGCTGACCATAAAGTTTCATCTAATCCGTACACATCGGCTCTATATTGCATTGAACCGTTCTGTGACCAGGCTGTGATGTAATTTATAATCAGTGGAACCTGATTTTTGGTACCGAACCAGGTAGGTTTTAGCTTGAATAAATTTACCGTATCTGCTTTCTTTGCCAGTTTTTTGCGATACAGTTCCATTTTGGTCGTATCTAAAGGCGGAAGATTCACTTCCATCCTCAGCTGATCATAACGATTTTTATCTTTTACCAAGTTCTGGGCAAATTCCAATGGTTTCTCTACACGGACACAGCCATGGCTAATGGCGCGATTGGCCCTTGCAAAACCACTTTTATTATTGGTATCGTGCAGGTAAATACTAGAGCCGTTGTCAAATATAAATTTAAATTTACCCAAGGCGTTGCCGTCTCCGGAACCTTGTTTAAACTGATAAGGCAACTGCTCTCTTGAATAGTTACTCCATTGGATGGTATCCGGCTCTCCAATTAATTTACCATTGCGGTATACATTGATATTGCTATTAGATAAATAATAAGGGTCTTTTCTGGCCATCCAATAGATTTCATTTCTGGCGATACTCACCGGAATGTTCCAGATTGGATTCACCTGGATAGAATTCAGCTTGCTGTATAAGATTGGTGTTTCGTGGTTTTTAGGTTTATCATCCAGGTTGCCGCTTTTCGCATATTTAGCGATTTTCTCTGCATATCCATCTTCTCGCTTTCCACCTACACAAACTTTCATGTGTGTCAAGGTATCTTCTTTGCTGAACCAGGTGAGTGAAAAATCAGGAATATTGACCTCCACGTATTCCGTCCCCATCTCGGGTAACTTCCACCTCAAACGTTCCATATTGACCAGAATCGTTTTTGCTTGATCACTTTTCCCTAATCCAGCTGCTTTTAGAGCAGCAAACTTGCGCTGCAGGGCAATATATTGTTTGGAATCCGGTTGAATTTCTTTCAATAAACCTTGAATATCTTTGGTAGACAATACCTTAGAAATACTTGCACTGTCCGGACGTTTTACCGGAACATAATAACGGGAGAATAATTTACGTGGGTTTACACTGCCATATGCTACAAAATTATCATACTTGGTTAAGCTCTCTGCAGCATTCAGCTCTAAGTCTGCAATTGCAGGATATACTTCCTGAATGGTTTTGAATTTATTAACCGATAAAGCCTGTAACGACTTTTTCAATTCTTCCAGACGGAAGAGTTCTGGATTGTAACCATGCGCATCTACTCTGGCGATGTAAGCGGTTAAGGTATCCAGGCCACCATTGACGAAAAACTGAGTCACCAGAATTGGCTCTTCATTGTGGCTCGCATAAAAGTGTTTTATGGTATTTGGGTTTGTCAATTTCCCTTTTAAGGCATCAAATTGTTGCTTAAACACTACATTATACTCCGCAGTATCAAAATCTTTATAAAGTTTACGATCAAAATGTTTCGACAGCATCAAACCAATCTCTGGCGTATCTTTAAACCAAGAACAACCATTTAAAAGCAAACAAACCGGGATTAAGAAGCACAGTATTTTTTTCAATGTGGTATTTTTTTTACAAAACTAGACGTTAATTGTCATTATCAAACTCCTTTAGGCAAATTAAATGCCATATATATTTTGTTTTTTGCTTTCAATCTATATATTTGCAGTTCCACAACATGCTAAACATTGTTGATTAAGGACTTAAAAAGAATTATGAATCAAATTTTGAACCATCATTTACATTTGCACCATCGCCTGTCGGCGATGTATATGTAATGTTTTGTACTTCAAAACTTGTTTCCGAAATGTCTTCTTGTCCAATATTCAATAATTTCAACCTAGCATACTAATTGAAAACACTTAAAATAGCTATCCAGAAATCTGGTAGATTAAACGAAAAATCAGTAGAGATTCTTAAAAATTGTGGTTTATCATTCGAAAACTACAAGAGTTCACTTATATCCACCGTTACGAATTTCCCTTTAGAGATTCTTTTCCTGAGAGATGATGATATTCCAGAATATGTCCAGGATGGCATTGCCGATATCGGAATTGTTGGGGAGAATGTCATTGTAGAATCCGGCGCTGATGTCACTTACCTTCAACGATTAGGTTTTGGTAAATGCACGTTAAAGATTGCCATTCCTAATGAAAGCAGCATCACGGAGATTGCGCAGTTAGAAGGTAAAGCAATTGCCACTTCTTACCCGGTAATTTTAGAAAAATACCTGAAAGAAAACCATGTCAATGCAGAAGTAAGAACTATTTCTGGTTCAGTAGAAATTGGTCCTGGATTAGGATTGAGCGATGCCATCTGCGATATTGTCTCTACTGGCGGTACCTTAAAGAGCAATGGTTTAAAACCATTCTCGGAAGTGATGAAATCTGAAGCCATTCTCATTGGCAGCAAAGGATCTGAACTGCTTCCTGAAGTACAAGAACTATTACAAAGGATCCTTTCGGTACTGCGCGCTAAAGAAACCAAATATGTGGTGTTGAACGTTGCCAAAATCAACCTGAAGAAAGTTGTTGATTTATTACCAGGGGTGAAAAGTCCAACAGTGGTGCCTTTGTTTGATGAAGAATGGGTTGCTGTTCATTCTGTAATTGCGGAACACGATTTCTGGGAAAAGATCAACAGCCTGAAAGCGGCCGGTGCCCAGGGAATTGTAGTGATGCCAATTGAGAAAATCATCGCTTAAGTTTCACCTAAAAAAACAAGAAATTGAAAACCTATAGTTATAAAAAGTTGACTGAGCAGGAGATCAAAAATCTCTGTTTAAGACAACTGGAAGACGATATTAGTATCCTGGATCGTGTCACTCAGATTATTGAGCAGGTAAAAACACGTGGAGATGCTGCCTTGGTAGATTATGCACAGCAATTTGATCAGGTCAGCCTGAAAGAATTATTTCTTTCGGAGGCTGAGATTGAAAGCATTGCTGCCACTATTCCTGCAGCAGAAAAAGCAGCCATTGATACTGCTTATGCGAATATCCATGCTTTTCACGCCGCACAGGCCAATACGGAAAACAAGTTGGAAACCATGCCCGGCGTAACTTGCTGGCGGGAATCCAGACCCATCTCCCGCGTAGGTTTATACATTCCTGGTGGATCTGCAGTTTTGCCCAGTACCTTTTTGATGCTCGGTATCCCGGCTGTTTTGGCAGGATGTAAAGAAATCGTGGTATGCTCCCCTCCTCAGAAAGACGGAAAAACAAATTGCTATCTGGCTTACTGTGCCCTAAAGCTTGGTATCAAAAAGATATACATGATTGGCGGTGCCCAAGCCGTTGCCGCAATGGCTTACGGAACAGAAAGCGTCCCTAAAGTGTACAAGATTTTCGGACCGGGCAACCGTTACGTGACTCAAGCTAAACAGCTGATTCAATCCAGCAGTATGACAGCTATAGACATGCCTGCGGGACCTTCAGAAGTTTTAGTCATTGCCGATGAGACTGCAAATCCAGCGTTTATCGCCTCCGATTTATTGGCTCAGGCAGAACATGGTGCCGACAGTCAGGCGATTTTAGTGGCTACTTCTTCAGAAATTATTGACGAAACGCTAAAACAAATCGAAGCCCAGATTGCTGTACTTCCTAGGAAAGAGATTACCGCAAAAGCGATCGCCAATTCTTACGCAGTATTAGTAGACCACCTGGAACAGGCCATGGAATTTAGCAATGAATATGCTCCAGAGCACTTGATCTTAGCTACCGCTCAATTTGAGCAGCTGATCCCGCTGATTGAAAATGCAGGTTCTGTCTTTTTAGGCAACCTGACTCCGGAAAGTGCCGGCGACTATGCCTCGGGCACCAACCACACCCTACCTACCAGCGGCTTTGCCAAAGCATACTCTGGCGTATCTCTGGATTCTTTTATCAAGAAAATTACTTTTCAGCACATCACTGAACAAGGTTTGGCCAATATTGGCAATACTGTTGAGGTGTTGGCTGCCGCAGAAGGTCTGCAAGCTCACAAAAATGCAATCACTATTCGTTTAAAATCATAAAGATGGATATCAATAACCTCCAAAGAGAAAACATCAAAAATCTGAAACCATATTCTACCGCCAGGGATGAGTATAAAGGACAGGCCAGTGTATTTTTAGATGCTAATGAGAACGGCTATGGTTCTCCGTTAGATGTTAATTTTAACAGATATCCAGATCCATTGCAACTGGATCTTAAGGATGCCATCAGCAAAATCAAAGGTGTACCGATTGAAAACACCTTTCTTGGTAATGGCAGCGATGAAGCCATAGACTTATTGTTCCGTGCATTCTGCGAGCCTGGAAAAGACAATGTGATCATCCTTCCGCCGACTTACGGCATGTATGAGGTTTCTGCTGGCATCAACAATGTGGAAGCCAGAAAAGTGAACCTCCTGCCGAACTTCCAATTGGACCTGGAGAAAATCGCTGAGGCCATCGATGAAAACACGAAACTGATTTTCATTTGTTCTCCAAACAACCCAACCGGAAATTCAATTATCCGCACCGATATTGAAACCGTACTGGCTAATTTCAACGGGTTGGTGATCATTGACGAAGCTTATATTAACTACGCCAAGCAACGCACTTTTATCCAGGAATTGACGGAATACCCTAACCTGGTGATCCTGCAAACATTTTCTAAAGCCTGGGGTCTTGCCGCATTGCGTTTAGGAATGGCCTTCGCTGCCCGGCCGGTCATCGACATCCTGAATAAAGTGAAACCTCCATACAACATCAATCAGGCCACACAAGACCTGGCTTTGAAAGCTTTGGAAAACATTGCACAAGTGAACGAATGGATCAAAATCACCGTTACAGAAAGAGAAAACCTAAGCGAGGAATTGCTTAACCTGCCGATCGTTAAAAAAGTTCATGCTTCTGATGCCAATTTCATTCTGATTGAAGTGATAGATGCCTTGAAAACTTATGAAGCTTTGGTAAACCAGGGCATCATCGTCAGAGACCGTTCTAAAGTCACTTTATGCGAAGGCTGCCTGAGAATTACGATTGGAACACCACAAGAAAACGAGATCTTTCTAGCCGCTTTGAAAGCACTTAACTCATAAAACATGGGGTCATTTTTTAATGACTTCAGTACCCCTGAAAACAATATATTCTGATGAAAAAAGTATTATTTATTGACAGAGACGGAACCCTCATTAATGAACCACCTGATGAGCAAATCGACTCTTTTGAGAAACTGGAATTCTACCCGAGATCTCTTTATTACCTTTCAAAAATAGCCAAAGAGCTGGATTATGATTTGGTGATGGTGACCAACCAGGACGGATTGGGAACAGACTCCCACCCGGAAGTTAACTTCTGGCCAGTACATGACTTTGTGATGAAAACTTTCGCTAATGAAGGTGTAGTTTTCAATGAAGTGATCATCGACAAAACTTTTGCCCATGAAAATGCGCCAACGCGTAAACCTAATATCGGTTTATTGCAGCATTTCCTGACTGCAGATTACGACCTGGAAAATTCTTTTGTGATCGGTGATCGCATCAACGACATCATTTTGGCTAAGAACCTGGGTGCAAAAGCCATCTGGTTATGCAATAACCTGCAATTGGGTGCCAATGAAAAACTAGATAAAATTGAGGCCCTGAGCGAATATATCGCATTAAAAACTCAAAACTGGGAAGACATTTATACCATGCTGAAAGCCGGAACACGAACCATTCACCATGAAAGAAATACCAATGAAACAAAAATCAGCATCGATATAGACCTGGATGGCACCGGCAAAGCAGAAATCTCTACGGGATTAAACTTCTTTGACCACATGCTGGATCAGATTGCCCGTCATGGCAGTATCGACCTGAAAATAAAAACCAATGGCGACCTTCATATTGATGAGCACCATACCATTGAAGACACCGGAATCGCCCTTGGCGAGGCATTTGCAAAAGCAATCGGCAATAAATTAGGTCTGGAACGCTATGGTTTCTGCTTACCGATGGACGATTGTTTAGCACAGGCAGCGATTGATTTCGGCGGTAGAAGCTGGATCGTTTGGGAGGCTGATTTTAAACGCGAAAAAGTAGGTGATATGCCTACTGAAATGTTCTATCACTTCTTTAAATCCTTCAGTGATGCGGCAAAATGCAACCTGAATATTAAAGCAGAAGGCGACAATGAGCACCATAAAATTGAAGCGATCTTTAAAGCTTTCGCAAAAGCCATCAAAATGGCGATTAAACGAGATGCAGAAAAGTTAGTCTTACCGAGTACTAAAGGCGTATTGTAATGATTGGAATTGTAAACTACGGAGCTGGCAACATCTTCTCGCTGACCTCAGCGTTGGAGAGACAAGGCCTGAAATACGGGATGGTCAACACGGAAGCGGATCTAGATAAATATACCCATATCATCATTCCAGGGGTGGGCCATGCCGCTGCAGCCATGAAAAAGCTGGAGCAAACCGGCTTGGTAGCACCGATAAAAGCGCTTAAAAAACCAGTATTGGGCATCTGTGTAGGTATGCAGCTCCTAACCGATCATTCTGAAGAAGGAGATGCCAAACTAACCGGCATCTTTCCCTTAAATACCCGCTTATTCGATAAAAAACTGGGCATTAAAATCCCGCATATGGGCTGGAATAATATCGAGCATAAAAACAATCCATTATTTGATGGCGTAGCGAATGGCACACAATTTTACTTTGTGCATTCGTACTTTATTGAATATAACCCTATTTTTGATATTGCCACTGCAAATTATGGCGAGCCATTTTCTGCAGCGATACAAAGAGATAACTTCTACGGCGTTCAGTTCCACCCAGAAAAATCTGGAAATGCCGGAGAACAGATATTAAAGAATTTTTCAAACTTAAAACAATAAAATGTACATTATTCCTGCTATTGATATTTTAGATGGTAAAGTCGTTCGTCTTAGAGAAGGTGACTATAACCAGAAAACTGAATATGATGTTTCTATCGCTGAAATGATCGAAACATACCGTTCTAACGGTACAGAATTCATACATATTATTGACTTAAACGGTGCCAAAGGTGATTTTAGCAACCAGAAAGCATTGTTTGAAATCATCAGTAAAACTGATATGCGTGTACAATACGGAGGTGGTATTCGTACCATTCAACAGGTTACAGACCTATTGGATGCAGGAATTCACCGCGTAATCGTAGGTACGCAAGCCATCACTAATCCAGATTTCCTTGCGGAATTGAGCCAGGAAGTAGGTAAGAAGTATGATTATGCCAACAGAATCGTGATTGCAATTGATGTATTGGATGAAGTCATCAAATATTCTGGATGGATGGAAAGTTCGCCGGTAAAATTAATGGATTACGTAGATAAATGTCTGCAATTGGGCTTTTTCAGATTCCTATGTACCGATATTAATAAAGACGGAAAACTAGGCGGAGCTGCTGTAGACCTTTATAAGAAACTACTGGAACACTCTCCTTTCATTAAATTGATCGCTTCTGGCGGAGTAAGTTCGATGGAAGACATTAAAGAGCTGGCAAAATTAGATATCCGTTCTGTCGTAGTTGGTAAAGCCATCTATGAAAACAGAATCACCATTGAGGAGATCAAAGAATGGAATTTAAAGCAAATGACTTCTCTTTAGGCCGATGCTAAGTAAACGTATCATTCCATGCCTGGATGTTAAAGATGGTAGAACGGTTAAAGGGGTCAACTTTGTAGACCTGAAAGATGCAGGAGATCCGGTAGAACTGGCCTGGCAATATGCCCAGCAAGGTGCCGATGAACTTGTTTTTCTGGACATTACAGCTACTCATGAGCGTCGTAAAACTATGATAGAAATGGTGAAATCAGTTGCCCGTCAGCTGAACATCCCTTTTACCATTGGCGGCGGCATTACCACCATTCAGGATGCTGAAGCTTTGCTCAATGCAGGCGCTGATAAGATCAGCATCAACTCGGCAGCAGTGAAAAACCCTGCTTTAATTGAAGAATTGGCAGCTGCATTTGGCGTTCAGTTTGTGGTGGTGGCTGTAGATACCAAATTGGTGGAAGGCAAAAACCGCGTGCATTTGAATGGCGGCAGACTAATCACTGAACTCGAAACAGAAAACTGGATCAAAAAGGCAGAAAATATGGGTGCAGGAGAGATCCTGCTGACCTCTATGGACCACGATGGGACAAAACAAGGGTTTGATTGTAAGTTATTGAATCGTATCACACAAATGATCAATATCCCTGTGATTGCCTCTGGAGGTGCCGGAACCATTGACCATTTTATAGAAGTCTTTGAAAAAACAGGCGTTGATGCAGCCCTTGCGGCTTCGGTATTTCACTTTGCTGAGATCCCTATCCCCGACCTGAAACAAAAATTAAAATACCACAATATACCTGTAAGGTTATGATTATAGATTTTGAAAAAACGGATGGCCTGGTTCCTGTCATCATTCAGGACCACCAGACACTGGAGGTTTTAATGCTAGGCTACATGAACCAGGAAGCCTGGACAAAAACTCAGGAAGAGGGTAAAGTTACCTTCTTTTCCAGGTCTAAAAACCGCCTCTGGACAAAAGGGGAAGAAAGTGGCAACTTCCTGTTCGTAAAAGACACACATATTGACTGCGACCGCGATACCATTTTAATCAAAGCGAGCCCAGTAGGCCCAACCTGCCACACTGGTAGCAGAAGCTGCTTTAAAACGGGTTACAATCAGAACTTCCTGTTTGAATTGGAAAGCATCATCTCCGACAGGTATGAAAATCCTTCGGAAGAATCTTATGTCAACAAACTTCGTCAGAAAGGACTGAACAAGATTGCGCAAAAAGTAGGTGAAGAAGGTGTAGAAACTGTCATTGCCGCTTTAAATGAAACCGATGAAGATTTTGTGAATGAAAGTTCCGACCTGATTTTCCACCTTTTAGTCTTGCTAAAAGAAAAAGGAAAAAGCTTAACGGAGATTGCCCAAAACCTGGAAAAAAGACACCATACATCATAAGCTGTTCCTCCTAAAAATAGCCTGTACAAAGAATAAATTAAAATGCTGAAACACTTACATACCTTAAACGGACACCAAAACCCAATCTACGCTTTAGTGAACTCCCCTAAAAAAGACACCTTTTTTAGTGCCGGAAACGACAAAGGCGTCGTAGAATGGTCATTGGAAACGATGGGTTTTGTAAAAGTGCTGGTGCCGGTGCAAAGCTCTGTATATGCTTTGCATCGTTTCGGCAACCTGCTGTTCATCGCACAGCGCAGCGGCTCTATTCTGGTTTTTAACCTCGAGGAGGAAAAAGTGATTGCTACTTTAAGCTTCCATCAGAAAGGAGTATTTGACCTGAAGACCATTACCTATAAAAACGAACTGATCAGCACAGGAGAAGATGGAATGCTAGCCGTATGGTCTTTAGCCGACTTCTCTTTATTATATCATTTTCAGGTGATCCCTCAGACCGTTAGGGTCATTGCTTTGAGTAATAATGAAAAGGAAATGGCATTGGGTGGAAAAGATGGCGTGATCAGAATCTACCATACGGAGGATTACAGTCTGCTGAAGGAATTAATGAGTCATACGCTACCGATTACCTCCTTACAATATGCTCCTATCGGAGATTACCTGATTTCAGGCAGCCGGGATGCGCAATTGAAAGTCTGGAGTTTACCTGGTTATGAGCTGATGAATAGCATCGCTGCACACATGTTCAGCATTTATGCCATTGCTTTTCACCCTACTGAACCTTATTTTGCGACTTGCAGTCAGGATAAAGGCATTAAAATATGGGGTAGTAAAGACTTTAAACTGTACAAAATCCTGAGTTTGGAAAAGAACACAGAAGGGCACTTCCACTCCATCAATAAACTGATCTGGAGTACGGATGGTAAATACCTGATTTCTACCGGAGACGACCGACAAGTGATGGTGTGGAAATTTAACTAGCAGGTTATCAGAATTCTGCCATTTACTTTTAAAAAACTGAGGAAAGAAATATAAGAATGTTTAAATTGGTATAAATATAGTACCAATCATGGCAAAAGAACATCAATATAAAACCGCAGTCACCTGGACAGGAAATAAAGGTTCAGGAACCATGGATTATCGCTCGTACGACAGAAACTATGTGATTTCCATTGCTCAAAAACCTGATATTGCAGGCTCTTCTGATTCCGCATTTCTAGGCGATAAAAACAAACACAATCCCGAGGATTTACTGGTTTCTTCACTATCCTCCTGCCACATGCTTTGGTACCTTCATTTATGTTCACAAAACGACATCATTGTCATGGATTACCAGGACAATGCAGTAGGTACGATGATTGAAAATGCGGATGGCAGTGGTTACTTTTCAGAAGTGACCTTAAATCCGGTTGTCACCATTACCAGAGCGGAACACCAGAAGCAGGCGAATGCATTACATGAGCAGGCACACAAAATGTGTTTCATTGCCAATTCCTGCAATTTTCCGGTAAAGTGTACTCCAAGTTTCGTAATAGAAGGCAGTTAAATAAAGCGTTTGATGATTCTGAGTTGGTGGCTGTATCGTCCCAACTCGGCATTGTAAATCCCTTGGTCATCTATCGGATCAATTCTGACCTTACCTGAGGCATGAATGATGCGATCGGTACTCAGCATAATGCCCACGTGGATGATCCTCCCCTCTGCATTGTCGAAAAAGGCAACATCTCCTTGTTTTACACCAGGTAAAAAGTCGACCACCTCCCCTTGTTCTGCCTGCTGCCAGGCGTCACGTTTCAAATGGATTCCATTCAATTTAAAGACGATTTGTATAAATCCGGAGCAATCAATACCAAACAAATTCCTTCCGCCCCATAAGTATGGTGCATTCAGAAAGAAAAGTGCATGTCGGATCAATTCTTCCACCGTATGAAAGGCAGAGATTTTTAAAGGGGTAAACATGACCGCATACTTTTGCTCGCCAAGGGAACAGAAGCCATTTTCCAGCATAGGGAGGTTACTTCCTGGAGAAAGGTAATATTTAGTCCCCTGCTCGTCTATCACTGTCCCTAATAATTCGGCAGGAACTACATGGTCACAATCATGGTTGTTCACATATTGCTCTAAGGAAATTAGGGTCAGCTGCTTGGGATCCATCCAGCCTTCATAGCAATCATAGGCATTAAAAACCAACCACCAGTTCTCTTTTTTTTCCAGGATCTCTACATGATCACCAAAAAGCAATTGAGAACTAATTTCGGCCTTATCCGAGGCCTCAGTCCTTAAAGGGGCAATAGCTACCCTGCAAATTCCATATTGTTGTTCCATATTAACGCGCTTCTGGCGCTATAAAAATAACAATATCTGCCTCATTATTACAAACTCAATGGAAATCTATATATTAGGCATTATATCACCTGAAATCAGCAAACAATTCAAGTTGCAATATGTCTTAATAGTATAACCATTAAATTGTAAGACCATGAACCTTAAAAAGATTTTAATTGCTGTCGACAATAGTACCTGCTCCGAAAAGGCGGCCAAGACAGGGTATGAAATCGCAAAAACATTTGGTGCAGAAGTAGCACTGGTGAACATCATTGAACCCATTCCGGCAAATATTAACCCGGATCTGACGCTTGCCCCGGTTTTTCTGGAGACTTACGACAACAGCGAAGAAAATAGCACGATGTTATTGAAAGAAATTGAAGCTAAATATAGTTTAGGCATTCCAACCACTTATTTAAGTGTGATTGACAATGCGGCTCATGGGATTATCCAGCAATCCGATGAATGGGGTTCCAACCTGATTGTGATTGGTACGTACGGCCGTACAGGCCTGTATCATTTCCTAATGGGCAGTGTGGCAGAGCATGTAGCCAGAAAATCCGCATGTCCGGTACTGATTGTACCTAACAAATTTGAGGACAAAGCATAAAAGCAGGCTTAAATATCTAGCATAAAAAAGGACGCTATTAAAGCGTCCTTTATATTTTTCAATACTAATGTTCTTAATTTTCCTGATGTAACCAAGCTTTTTTAGCCAATAGTTCTTCTTCAGTTTCGCGTACATCTTCATCGTCAACACAGCAATCTACCGGGCATACTGCCGCACATTGAGGTTCATCATGAAAGCCTTTACACTCTGTACACTTATCGGAAACGATATAATAAACTTCGTCCGATCCTGCTTCCATAGAAGCTTCTGCGTCCACTTCTTTACCGCCGAAATCAATGATGCCATTTAAATTGGTTCCATCAGAGAATCTCCAGGCTGTACCTGCGTCATAAATTGCATTATTTGGGCATTCAGGCTCACATGCTCCACAGTTAATACATTCGTCTGTTATTTTAATAGCCATGTCTTCGTCTAATTCTAATGCTAAGGTTACCTTTGCAATGCAAATATAACACATAAACTTTAAAATAATTGGAATATGGCAATCCTTACTGCTGAAAAACTCATAATTGCACTCAAAAAGCTTGGTCAATTTACTGCCAATCCCGATCCTGACTTTAAAAATTTAATTTTATCAGCACCAAATAGCAATGCCTGGTTTACTGTTGAAGAAGTGGAAAAAGCATTGAAAGCTTTACACCAGATGCTCAACGATCAAGATATTGAGACCTGGTTTAAATCCATAAAAATCAGCGAAACACCTAAAAAAGTGGGACTTATTTTAGCTGGAAACATTCCGATGGTAGGTTTTCATGATGTGATTTCTGTGCTGGCCACGGGAAATATTGCGTTGATCAAACTTTCTTCTTCGGATGACAAGCTGTTACCGGCTTTATTGAAAAGATTAGTGGAAATCGAACCCTTGCTTGCAGATCACATTATTTACATCGAAAGACTAAAAGATTTTGATGCGGTGATTGCAACTGGCAGCAACAATACTTCCAGATATTTCGATTATTATTTCGGCAAAGTGCCAAATATCATCAGAAAGAACAGAAATAGTGTGGCGGTGCTAACCGGCGAAGAAAGCAAGGAAGAGATCGCGATGCTGGGTCATGATATTTTCGATTACTTCGGTTTGGGCTGCAGAAATGTATCTAAACTTTTTATTCCTGAAGATTACGACATCAAGCACTTCTATCAGCCTTTAGAAGCTTTCCAAAACATCATCAACCACTTCAAATACAACAACAACTACGATTATAACAAGTCTATCTACCTGGTCAATGCGGCCACGCATTTCGACAATGGTTTTCTATTGCTGAAGGAGGATGAAAATATGGTATCGCCATTGGCTGTACTTTTTTATGAGCGTTATAAAAACCTGGAAGAAGTTCAGGAAAGATTGGCAAAAGAAGAAGAAAATATCCAATGTGTGGTTTCTAAAGCAGATTTAAAGCTAAATACGAAGGTATTGGGTCCAGGACAGAGCCAGGCGCCTAAATTATGGGATTATGCAGACAATGTAGACACGATTGCCTTTTTAAACGGGCTATAAGGGTCTGATTTTTGTATCACAGTTGAACCGAAGGTAAAATCAGGGGGAACAGATCATTTCTCTTCATTTCTCAATTTGAAATACTATTTTTGAACAAAATGTATGTAATCAAAGTTAAAGGCATTGCCAAAATCCCAGACTATGTACAGTTGAGGGATGATAAATTCACGCTATTGGCGTATTTTCGGGTAGACAGACCTGATAAATCTTTAGATAAACTCGGTTTGGGCGATAAATTACCCTATATAATGAATTTTGTGAACGATTTGCCTTTCGGACAAATTGCTAAATTAGATATTTAAACATGACAGAAAACGCAGTTATAAATTTAAAGAACGTAGATGTGTTCCAGCAGAAACACCTGGTCTTGTCTGATGTAAATCTGAATGTGGATAAGGGAGAATTCGTTTTTCTAATCGGTCAGACAGGATCTGGTAAAAGTAGTTTATTGAAAATCATTTATGGAGACCTGCATATCGGAAACGGTGAAGGACAGGTTGCTGGATTTGATTTAAAGAACCTGGCGATTAAAGATGTACCATATTTACGTAGGAAACTGGGCATTGTGTTCCAGGATTTCCAACTGCTGACTGATAGAACGGTAGAAAAAAACTTAGAGTTTGTATTGAAGGCAACAGGCTGGAAAGATGCAGCTTTAATTCAGGAGCGCATTAAAGATGTGCTGGAGAAAGTAGGTCTGCGTTCTAAAATCAGAAAAATGCCGCATGAGCTTTCCGGTGGGGAGCAGCAGCGTGTGGTGATTGCCCGTGCTTTATTGAATAACCCGGAAATTATCCTGGCCGATGAGCCTACAGGTAATCTGGACCCGGATACTTCCGAAGAAATCGTGATGTTACTGAAACAAATCAGTCAGGGAGGAACCGCAGTATTGATGGCTACCCACGACTACCATATCATCCGCACTTTACCTTCCAGAATCATCAAATGTGAAGCTGGCGTTGTGCATCAGGATGCACAAATTGTGTAACCATATTCTGACAAATCATTTATTATCCGGCCATTCTGTTCAGTTTTTCATTTTAAAACTGACAGTATGGCCGATATCATTCATTGGCAAACCTTTTGAGTTTGAATCCAAAAATTCTACTATACCATGTTTAGCAAGAAGAAAAAAAACGACATCGAAGATCCTATAACGGGAAATACTGCTGATGAGCAGGTAACCAATGTGCAAGCCGAAGAAAGTGCAGATGCCGCTTCAACAACAGAAGAAGTTCAGCCTGAACTTTCAGTTGAAGAAAAACTACAACAAGAAGTTGCTGCATTAAATGATAAATATCTGCGCTTATTTGCAGAGTTCGACAACTATAAACGTCGTACTCAAAAAGAACGCGTAGAGCTTTTACAAACTGCAGGAAAAGACGTAATTGTCTCTATGCTTCCGGTATTGGACGATTTTGACCGTGCCAACAAGGCCATGGAAGGTGCTACTGATGTAGCTCCAATCCTGGAAGGTTTAGCATTGGTTCACCATAAATTAAAAAGTACATTAGGCCAAAAAGGACTGAAAGAAATGGAAACAATACATACGCCATTTGACACAGATCTTCATGAGGCAATAACCAAAATTCCTGCTCCGAATGAGGAGTTAAAAGGAAAAGTGATGGACGAATTAGAAAAAGGATACACTTTAAACGACAAGGTGATTCGCTTTGCCAAAGTCGTTGTAGGGAGTTAATATTTTATGAGCAAGAGAGATTTTTATGATGTGCTTGGCGTATCCAAGAGTTCATCTGCTGAGGAGATTAAAAAGGCTTACCGCAAGTTAGCCATTAAGTTTCACCCGGATAAAAACCCGGATGATAAATCAGCAGAGGATAAGTTTAAGGAAGCAGCTGAAGCTTACGAGATTTTAAGTAATCCGGAGAAAAAACAACGCTATGACCATTATGGCCATGCAGGTGTTGGTGGTGCTTCTGGCGGCGGTGGCGGCTATGGTGGCGGCGGCATGAACATGGAAGATATCTTCAGTCAGTTTGGAGACATTTTCGGTGGCGGCGGCGGCAGCCCATTTGATAGCTTCTTTGGCGGCGGTGGTCAGCAATCTCGCGGTGGCCGACGTGTAGCGAAAGGTACCAACCTGCGCATTAAAGTAAAACTTACCCTGGAAGAAATCGCCAACGGTGTAGAAAAGAAAATCAAAGTTAATAAGCAGGTTAGCTGTAAAACCTGCGATGGTTCAGGTGCTAAAGACCGTAATTCGGTCAGCACTTGTCAAACCTGTGGTGGAAGCGGTGCTGTGCGCAGAGTGACCAATACGATATTGGGACAGATGCAAACGACCTCTACCTGCCCTACCTGTAATGGCAGCGGTTCACAGATTACCTCTAAATGTACTTCCTGTCATGGTGAAGGCATCACCCGTGGTGAAGAAACCATTACCATCAATATCCCTGCAGGGGTAAGTGATGGAATGCAACTGAGCATGAGTGGTAAAGGTAATGCGGCACCTCAAGGTGGTGTTCCGGGTGATTTGATCATCCTGATTGAAGAAATTCCTCATGAATCTCTAAAACGCGAAGGAAATAATGTGGTTTACGACTTACATGTTTCTATTGTGGATGCGGCTTTAGGTTACAGTGCAGAAGTTCCTACCATTGATGGTAAAGCAAAAATCAAGATTGAACCAGGTACACAAAGCGGCAAACTTTTACGTTTGAAAGGCAAAGGTATTCCTGAAATCAATTCTTACCACCGTGGTGATGAGATCATCCATGTGAACATCTGGACGCCGAAAGCATTGAGTTCGGAAGAGAGAGGTATGCTGGAGAAACTTAGAGAATCTCCTAATTTCAAACCTCAGCCAGGAAAGAACGACAAGAGCTTCTTTGAAAAAATGAAAGAATATTTTGATTAACTCCGCTTAGTCAGCATGCTATAAAGCCACCCTCGGGTGGCTTTTTTTATTTATTATCTCTTGATCAGTAACAATTTAATAAGTTAAGTTACTAAACTATTAAAACTATAAAGATGCTGATCATAAATAACATTGTAAAGCAGTACGCCACTCATCGGGCTTTAGATGACGTCAGTCTGCATGTAGAAAAAGGTAAAATATTTGGCCTTTTAGGTCCTAATGGTGCCGGAAAAACCTCTCTGATCCGAATCATTACTCAAATTACTGCTCCTGACAGCGGAGAAGTCATGTTTAATGGGGAAAGACTCAACGTCCAGCACATCTCCCAAATCGGCTACCTGCCCGAAGAAAGAGGGCTTTACAAGAAAATGGAGATCGGCGAACAGGTTTTATACCTAGCTAAACTTAAAGGATTGAGCACTGCCGAAGCGACCAAAAGAATCAGGTATTGGTTTGAGAAACTGGATATGGGTGATTGGTGGAGTAAAAAGGTAGAAGACCTCAGTAAAGGAATGCAGCAAAAAGTACAATTTGTTGCTACCGTTTTACATAAACCAGAGCTGATCATCCTGGATGAGCCTTTTTCAGGTTTTGATCCTGTAAATGCTGATGTGATCAAAAACGAAATCTTAGCACTCAATAAAGAAGGGGCTACCTTCATTTTCTCTACCCATAGAATGGAATCTGTGGAAGAACTTTGCGACAATATCGCGCTGATCCACCGTTCAAAAAAGATATTGGATGGCCCGGTTGCAGAAATTAAAGCGCAGTACCGAAACAATATCTATTGGCTGGAATACCAGGGTGAGTATAATTTTGAAAATGCGCAAGCGCTATTTGAAGTGCTGGAACACTCCGTTATTGGGGATAAAACCAGGCTAAAGATCAAAATCAGGGAGCAGCAAACTGCAAATCAAGTCTTACAAGCCTTAATTCCTTATGTTGCTATTAACAGACTGGACGAAGTGATCCCTACTATGAACGATATTTTCATTGAAAAAGTAACCGAAAAAAGCTAAGCCATGAACAAAATCTTACTCATTATACAAAGAGAATACTTATCAAGGGTTAAAAAAAAGTCGTTCATTATCATGACTTTACTGACTCCTATTCTGATTGCCCTTTTTTATGGACTGATCATTTACTTTTCAATTGAAGGGGTCAAAGGGACACATAGTAGAGTAGCGGTGGTTTCAGAAAACGCGGCACTTACTGAAAAACTGACTTCCAATAAAAACATCAGTTACCATTATGTAGAGCAGCCTTTAGATGTATTAAAATCGTCTTTTAAAAAGACAGATTACGATTATATCCTATACATCCCCGCTTTTGAGCTCAATACACCACAGGGAATTCAGCTCCTAGGCACCAAGCAAGCTGGTTTATCACTCAATGGTCGGATTTCCAGAGATATAGAAAACATCATCCGCAACCAAAAGTTAAAGGCATCCGGGATCTCTCAAACCGCGTTGGATGGTTTAAAAACGACGGTTAATATTGATACCAAAAAGATTAGCGAGGGTGGGAAGGAACAAGATTCCAGTGCAGGTGCCAGCACCATTATCGGCACCGTTGCTGGTATTCTGATGTTCATGTTTATCATGCTGTATGGCATCCAAGTGATGCGCGGTGTGATTGAGGAAAAGACCAGTAGGATCATAGAGATCATGATTTCATCAGTGAAACCTTTTCAGTTGATGATGGGCAAAATCATCGGCATTGCCCTGGTTGGCCTTACCCAATTCATTTTATGGATTGTATTGACCGCTTCCATTTCTACCCTTGCAGTGACCACTTTAGTTGGAAAAGACCAATTAAAGCAAAGCAGCACAATGTCTATGAAAGCAGCAGATGGCACAACAGTCAATACTGCAGCTGTTGATTCGGTAGACAGTCCGGTATTATCGATGCAGAAAAGTCTGGCTGGTTTAGACCTGACCAAGATCATTCTTGTATTTATATTTTTCTTCATTGGCGGATATTTGTTCTACAGCGCATTGTATGCCGCTATCGGATCTGCCGTCGATTCTGAAACAGAGACGCAGCAATTTATGATGCCGATGATGATGCCTTTATTTGTTGGTTATGCCCTTTCTTTGAGCGTAGTGGCCAACGATCCTTATGGCCCCATCGCTTTCTGGTTATCCATCATCCCTTTCACCTCTCCTATTGCCATGGTAGTTCGTTTACCTTATGGCGTGCCGGATTGGCAATTGGCACTATCTATGCTGATTCTAATCGTCGGATTTATAGGTACTGTTTGGCTGGCCTCTAAAATCTACAGAGTAGGAATTTTAATGTATGGCAAGAAAACCAGTCTGAAAGAAATGATCAAGTGGTTTACTTATAAAAATTAACACGATGAAGGTTGCAGTTATAGACTTAGGCACGAACACTTTTCACCTGATCATTGCTGATCTGGAAGGCACTGCGCCTAAAATTATCTATAAAACCAATCTCCCGGTGAGGTTGGGAGAAGGAAAAATCAATGACAATATGATCATCCAGGAGGCTTTTGAAAGAGGCCTCCTGGCGCTGGAACAATTCAGCGAGCAGATTGCAAAACATGAGGTAAAACTGGTTAAAGCAACGGCTACTTCTGCCATCAGAAGTGCGGCTAATGGCGCCGATTTCGTGAAAGCGGCCAAAAGTTATGCAGGAATTGAGATTACTGTGATCAGTGGCGAAGAAGAGGCTGCTTACATTTTTCAGGGCGTAAAAGCTACGGGATTGATACAGCAGCGCGCGCTAATCATGGACATTGGCGGCGGCAGTACCGAATTTATCATTTGTGATCCTACGCAAGTTTACTGGAAGAAAAGTTATAACATCGGTGCTGCGCGATTGATGCAGGCTTATTTTCATTCCGACCCGATCAATACCAGCGATAAACAAGCAATCACAGGGCATTTAGATAAGGAATTAGCCGATTTAAAGGAAAACTTGACCTCTTATCAGCCAAATCATTTGATTGGCTCTGCGGGCGCCTTTGAAACCTTTGCAGGAATGCTTTTTCCGGAGCTGGATTTAAAGTCGATCAAGTCTTACCCGATTCCACTTCCTGATTATCAAAAGTTATCCGCAAAGTTCATCGCTTCAAGTCATGACGAAAGAGCGAATATGCCCGGATTGATCAAGTTAAGAGTGGATATGATTGTGATGGCTGCCCTACTCACAGATTATGTTCTAGAGCTGGGCAACCTTCAGCAAATGAGTTTATCTACCTACGACCTGAAGATGGGCGTTTTGGCGAATTTAAAGGATCAGACAGACCAATTGCTTTCTGCTAAAGCTTTGTAAAGTCGTTCTGTAGGCAAGCCCATTACGTTGGTATAAGAACCGATGATTTTCGCAACAGCGATTAAACCAATCCAGTCTTGAATGCCATACGATCCGGCCTTATCCATTGGCTGGTAGTTTTTAATATAATATTGAATCTGCGCTGGCGTCAGTTCATTGAAAAATACTTGTGTAGTATCGTAGAAAGAGCGCATTTCACCATTAAAGGTTAAACTAACTCCAGTATATACCTGATGGTTGGTACCAGATAGTTTGGTCAGCATTTCTGTTGCGTGGTGTTCGTCTTCTGGTTTACCTAGAATTTCGCCATTATAGGCTACAATCGTATCGGCAGTAATGATGATACTTCCTTTGCTATCTTCATCAAAAGCGGTTGCTTTTTTCTCTGCGATATAAACCGCGATTTCTGCTGGAAGCAATTCTTCCGGATAGGTTTCATCCACCTCTTTCAATACCACCTTAAAATCAAGGTTCATTGCAGTCATTAGCTCTTGTCTGCGGGGAGATTTAGAGGCCAGAATAATAGGAATTTTTTGCTGATACATAAAATATATTTGTGCAAAAATAATAAAAGCGGCCAATGGCCGCCTTTATTATTTGCAATAAAACATATTTACTGCTCTCCCCCCACTTTGGGTCCCTGCCCCATCCTATTACCTTTCATTCGTTCTTTACGTTCTGCTTTCCAGGTTTCGTAAGTTTTTTTCTGGTCCGCGGTTAAAATAGCGTCGATCTTTGCGTCGGTATCCTCTGCTAATTTCATCATTTCTGCTCTTCTGGCTTCTTTATCAGTGTTACCAGCGGCACGGGCTTTTTCCATTGCATTGGCCTGATCTACGAAGATCGCAGTTGCTTTGGTTTTTTGATCTTCATTCAGACTTAGTTTTTTTGTCAAACCTTCCGCACTTCTTTGTGCCCTTTGTTCTGGTGTCATTTTCTGACGCCCACCGTCTTGTGCCTGTGCGAAAGTGATTACACTAAATAACAGTCCGCAGATCATTAATAATTTCTTCATGAGGTTCTATTTAATTTTATAAAATCAGGAGTCCTACATGCAGATCCGAGAAATTTCGTTCCGTATAAAACACCTTGTTTTTTGTAAGATTAGAGGGAGAAAGCCATCCATGGTTTAACGCTCCTAATGTAACATATTTATTACAAAAATGCATCAAAAAATAGAAAATTTAGAAATAAAAACGAGGCAGGTTATGTAGGCCAACAGCATGGCTTAGTGATGAGAATGAGCAGGCTTATTTACCGGAATCAGCAGCTGCAGGATTTTCATCAAACCATTTTCCTTGTACGCGCATTACTTTTTCAATCAGATCCCTCACCGCGGTTTTACCACCGTTATAAGGAGAAATATATTGAGAAATGGCTTTGATTTCAGAGACGGCATCTGCCGGACAAGTAGGGAGTCCTACTAGCTTCATGACCTTTAAATCTGGGATGTCATCTCCCATATACGTTACTTCAGCTAATGTGAGCTGACGTTTCTCCAGGTAATTATGAAGCACCTGCACTTTATCAGATACGCCCAGAAAAATGGCAGTAATGCCTAATCCTTCAAAGCGTTTCTGCATGGCTAGTCCCTTACCACCAGAGATGATACAAACATGGTAGCCCTTTTTTACAGCAAGCTGCAGGGCATAACCATCTTTAATATTAAATGTCCGCAAAAACTCCCCCGAATCTGAGGCCAGAATATCTCCGTTTGTCAATACACCATCCACATCAAAGATGAAGGTGGTGATCTCTTTAAGTTTTTGCAGAAACATTCGGTTTAGTTTTGGTTATCTCTCCATTCATAAACCCAAGCCGACTGGATTTGCTCCAGGTGACCTTCAGAACTTTCTTCCTTCGTTCCTTTGAAATTAGGCAGAGAAAGTACCCATTCTAATAATTCAGTAAACCTGATACGGTATATTTTGGCTTCATTGAAATCGTCACCAAATTTCTCATATAATTCCTGAGCGATGTCTTCGTGATCGTTCCAATAAATTGGTAAAGCAAATTTATCTTGCATAATGCTGTTTGTTTGTTAATTAATGGCCTAAAAATTCGGATTGATCTGGGATCGTCACTTCAATATCTCCGCTGATGACTACACATTGGCAGCCTAATCTAGAGGTTATTCTAGGACGAACAGCACGGTCAATAAAGTCTTCTTCCTTATCGGAAATTTCCTGAATATTATCCATACCCTTAGTCACGTAAACATGACAAGTACTACATCCACAAACACCGCCGCAGTTGTGCTGTAATTCTATTCCGTGATCATGGCATACGTCAAGAACCGATTCTCCTCCAGCGATTGGAAGTTCGATTGATTCTTTGCCTTTCTCTTCAAAATTTATCTTTAATTTAAAAATACTCATAATTTATGTCTCAAAAATAAGCACCAAAAACGGCAATTACATGATTAAACTGTTTTTTTAATGCTTTTACTTAAAGTTTCATAGATAACCTGAAGGTCAGGCATCCCGGTTAACAATTCTTTGTGTTTCAATAATGTTTGTTCATCGTGTCGGATGGCCGGTCCGGTTTGTACATCGCGAGGAAATGCATGTTGTACTTTTTCAGCGGTTTCCATAATTAAAGGCCTTAAAATCTCAAAATCCAGCTGGTTCTTTTCCAGTATCTGCTGCCCTATTGCATAGAGGTGGTTGCTGAAATTGCAGACAAACACTGCCGCCAGATGCAGAATTCTTCTTTGCGGAGAACTCAGCTCATAAACCAGGGGGCTCAACTGCAAAGCTGTATTTTTTAAAGTACTCAGTATAGTTTCATTTTTTGCCTCCAAACAAAGCGGCACCTTTGAAAAGTCGAGCGCTTTAGTTCTTGAAAAGGTTTGTAAAGGATACAATACTCCATAGTTTTTCATCGTAGCAGGGAATACATCCAGATCTGTTGCACCAGAAGTATGAACTACCAAACCATTTACCCCGGCCAATACGGCTGCCATTGCTGGAATTGCATCGTCCTTTACGGCGATCAGGTATAGGTCCGCATGAAGGTCGATTGCTGCAGTATCTGAAATTGCTTCAGCACCTAGCTGATCTGCTAAAACCTCTGCATGTGCCTGGTTTTTACTCCAGACCTGTACCAATTCCATTCCTGCTGCAGCAATTGCAGTAGAAAAATGTGTGGCCACATTACCAGAACCGATACAAACTACTTTCATTTTTAAGCTGTAACAAAAGCCTGAGCTCGCCAGACGAATCTAATCATCAGGAAAGCTCAGGCCGTATATAATTAAACTACTTTAGCTTCTTTTTGTCTCCTGATGATCGACAGTAAAAATCCGATCACCATGACTATTGTACCTGCCCAATATAAATTGATGTAAGGGAATTCAATAGATTTAAACACCACCCAATCCTTTGCTTGCTGAGGTTTTTCGAAAACCTGCAGTTCTACTTTTCCTAAATCAGGAAGCACTTTAGTAAACCTGAACCTCAATCCAAGCTCATCAATATTACGGGCAAAATCAAAGGTATTGTTTCCTTTTACCAGGAAAATAGGCTCTGTTTTATACACTTTACCATTCACTTCTACTTCCAGCGGCAAACCTACAGCAAGGTCATTTTCTGCCAATACCAGGCTTTTCGCTTCTGGTTTATTGTTCAGTGATTTGATGGTAATGATGCCGCTGCTGGTGTGTAAAGTATCACCTGCTTTCACGTTCACAATTCTAGGCGCTTTATAATTTTCCTCCGCACTGTGTCCTTCATGATCTTCATGCATTGCCTTTTTATCTGGAGCACTGGTAATGTGGGTATACACATCATAAGTAAAGTAGTGTTTGGTATCCGGAGAAGCAATCAATCCCATTTTCTCATTCGCCTGAACATGCGGGTTCAATTCAAAGTCTTCTTTCAGCTTACCGGTTTTCTCATCATATACCTTAAAGTTCAGTGTATAAATGGTATTTGGTGCAATGGTCGTATCTCTGGTATAAGTTACCGTGTACCTGCCCATTTTCTTTGGCTCATTTTTGTACAATACAATGTTTTCACCAGGTTTTTCTGCTTTCTCAAAATCCTTCACCGGGATGAAGTTTGTGGTGTTGATAGAGATCGGCTTATTGGTGGCAGCAGCAACTAAAGCGCCGATCAGCAATAAGGCAAACCCCATGTGTGCGACAGCAGCACCTACCAATTTACGTTTTCCACCCAGTCCCTGTGCGAGTACCCTTGCATTCGCAAGAATGGCAAATACACAGCTAAAAGTAAGCAGGATGTACATTAAATTGGTGTAGATATTGGTCAGGTAAACAAAACCTGCAGTGATGACAATAGCAAAAACAATGGAAGCGATTAAGCTGCTATAGAATTTACGGATGTCCGTTCTCTTGTATTTCATGAACTGCGAAAAACCTGAGATCACAGTAACCAGGATGGCGAAAGGTGCCTGCCATTGGTTGTAATACTTAATCGCATCAATTGGAGGGGCAAATTTTGTTCCGAAAGCCGCATTGAATACCGGTACGGAAGTAGAAAAAATCACCTGAATACAGGCTACTGTAATCACTAAAGCACCGATAAACATCCAGAATTCTCTGGAATAAGTTTCTTCATCTTTATTGGTAATTGGTAATTCCTTCCATCTGATGATCAATAACACCACTGGAATGGTTAGGAAAACCACATTGTATAAGATCAGGTGACCGAACATCCCAAGATCTGTAAAAGAGTGTACTGAAGTTTCGCCAAGGATACCGCTTCTGGTTAAGAAAGAAGCATAAAGTACCAATACAAAACTAATGATGATTAAAATAATTGCCGTAAAGAACGAGTGACCCGTATTTTTAAAAGCGATCATGACGTGTACTCCTGCAATCAGGGTTAACCAAGGAATGATGGACGCGTTTTCTACTGGATCCCATGCCCAGAAGCCACCGAAGTTCAGTGCTTCATACGCCCAGAAAGAGCCCATGATAATCCCCGTTCCCAAAATCATTACCGCAAATAAAGCCCAAGGCATTGCTGGTTTAACCCATTCTTTATATTTCTTCTGCCATAAACCAGTCACCGCGTAAGCGAAAGGAACCACCATACTGGCAAACCCCAGAAACAGCGTTGGTGGGTGAATTACCATCCAATAGTTCTGCAGTAATGGGTTTAATCCTCTACCATCAGTAATAAATTTCAAATAGTTTTTAAAGTTCTCAGGATCGGCAAATACAACCGGTGCCATATCTTTCAGGTTCACCGCTTCCCTGAGCAGGATGAAAGGAGAACTACCGATTCTCTCTCCGAAAATCTGTACCCCCAATAGCATAGAGGTTAAGAAAACCTGTGAAAAGGCAACGATGGTCATCACGCCATTTTCCCATGATTTCGCTCTCCACATCAGGATACCGCCCAGCAGAGATTGCCAGAAAGCCCATAGCCAGAAACTCCCCTCCTGCCCTTCCCAGAAAGCAGAAACGATGTAATAAACTGGAAGTTCTTTGGATGAGTGCGAATAAACGTAGTAATATTCGTTGTTGTGATTTAAAATCAAATAAAATAAAGTAACTCCAATTCCCAGGATACTTACCCAGTTGATTAGAAAGGAAACCCGACCTATGCGTGTCCATGATCGATCTCCAAGGTCTTTATTCTTAGTCGCAAAAAAGTAAGCTATCGTAGAAAGTAGTGAAGCAGCAAATGCTAAAACAATAAAGAATTGGCCGATTTTACCGGGCAGGAGGTTTTCTCCAAAAAATTGTATATCCATTAAGATTAGTTGTATTTTATGACTTGACCGTCCTCTTTTATCTCCACCAGATCATTGTTGTATTTAGAAGGACATTTCATTAATATTTTTGAAGCATAAAAGGTACCATCTTTCATTTTACCAATTAAAACTAATTTTTCTGAACGTTCAAAGTCTTGTGGCTTGCTGCCATTGTAAACCACTTTATTCACTTCACCTTTTTCATCTTTCATAAAGAAAGCGAAATGATTGGCATCTTTTTGAGCATCATAGTACATGCCTTTCTCTTTTTCCCAGAATCCCATCACATGGAATTCCCTGGAATCTTTGGCAGCTTCAGTAAAGGTAGAATAGTTGCTGGTACCGGCATTTAAACTAATTAAGAACCCTACGCAGATCGCTATTGTGATTAAACCAATAATTGCACTTTTTCTCATGATGCTAATAAAATTTTAGAATAAGACAAAGATAAAAAATATAGTTACCTAAAATCTTTTAGAGCCCTGCAATTCACTTTGATGACGATTTATTGATAGTTCTCTGACAAAAACAACGCAATTCAAGGAACAATGATCGAAAAAGAAAATTTTCTGGCTAATCCAGGTACTGTGGTTTGATGAATTCCGGCATTTTCGCCCTCAGTTTCATCACCTTTGGCATCGAAACCTTTTTGATATAGGAATCCCAGAGATGCTGAGGATAGTAATCCTGATGTTCCGTTTCCGCGGGATAAATGACCTTGAATGGAAGGATTTCTGTAGCGATGGTCTGTCCTTTAAGCTCATGGTTTTCCAGCTGATGAATAAGGCGGGAAATGGTGTGGTATTCTTCCGGAGATCGGAAAAAGGCAATCGACCGGTATTCAGTACCGATATCTGCGCCTTGTCCATCTACCTGAGTTGGATCATGGGCATAAAAGAAAGCCCTGCAAAGGGCTTCAAAAGAAATGATGGAAGGATCATAATAGACTTGTACGGCCTCTGCATAACCGGTATTTTGAGTTTGCACCTGTTGATAGTTTGGGTTTTCCATGCTGCCACCAGCATAACCGCTGATCACTTTATGAACTCCTTTTAACTCCAGCATGGCTTCCTGGGTAGCCCAAAAACAGCCACCTGCAAAAGTAGCCAGTTTTTCATTCGCTGCCGGCTGACTGATCACTGCAAAGCCATTTTTACTTTCCAGGTGCTGCAGGTTTTTATCCTCCGAACAGCCTGTCCATAAGCCTAAAACCATTAAAGCTGCAAAACTCCATATCTTCATCTATTTAGCCCTCCATTCTTACAATATACGGGAATCAGCTAAAAAAAGATGTTGCAATTTATAAAGTGCGACCAAAAAATAACAAAAAAAATAGGCGGGATAAATCCCGCCTCTTTTTAATGATAAACCTCGAACCGACATTACCTATGGCCAAATACCTAAATTCATATATGAAATGGCAATCTTATCAATTGAGCCTACAAAAGCAGCCGTTCTTAAAGTCTGGATACCTGGTTTGCTCATTAACGTTTCTCTAATTTCATGGTAAGAGTGGATCATCGTATCCTCTAAACCAGAATTCACTAATTCCAATTCTGAAGCTCCTTTAACGATCATTAGACGGTGTTCTGCAGGAATACTTTTACCGGTTAAGCTTTCTAAAGTATTGATCAGATTTCTGTTTGAGTTTTCTGCATAACGGTTTTCCATACGGCCAAACGCTACGTGAGAAAGGTTTTTCAACCACTCAAAGTAAGATACGGTTACCCCACCCGCATTACAGTACATATCAGGAATGATGATACCGCCCATTTCAGTGAAGATGGCTTCAGCTTCAGGAGTACAAGGACCATTTGCACCTTCCGCAATGATTTTCGCCTGGATGTTTCTGATATTGTCTGAAGTGATCACATTTTCCAATGCTGCAGGAACCAGGATATCACATGGCTGCTCTAAACCCTCCATTGAGTTTTTAAACTCTTTAGCGCCTGGGAAACCTAAGATAGATCCGGTTAATTTACGGTGGGCAAACACTTCATCAATGTTCAATCCGTTTTCATTATAGATGGCTCCTTCGAATTCGCAAAGACCAACGATAGTTGCACCAAATTCCGCTAAAAACTTAGCCGAGTGGTAACCTACGTTTCCTAAACCTTGAACGATCACGCGTTTATCACCTAAACCAGCTTTAAAACCGATTTTAGCCATATCTTCTGCTACTGTTACACATTCTCTGATGGCGTAAGCTACACCACGGCCGGTGGCTTCTTTACGTCCACGGATTCCGTGTAAAGCGATCGGCTTTCCGGTAACACAACCCAAAGCGTCTAACTGACCTGGGTTCATGGTCATATAAGTATCTGCGATCCAGCTCATTTCACGCTCACCTGATCCGTAATCCGGAGCAGGAACGTCAATACCAGGACCAATAAAGTTCTTTTTGATTAATTCTGTCGTATAACGACGGGTGATGTTTTCCAGCTCTCCTACGGTATAGTTTTTAGGGGTGATTTTGATCCCACCTTTAGCACCACCGAAAGGCACATTTACAATCGCACATTTGTACGTCATTAATGCAGCTAAGGCCATCACTTCATCCTCGTTTACCATTTCACTGTAACGAATACCACCTTTAGTAGGACTCATGTGATGAGAATGTTCAACGCGCCATGCATCGATTACTTCAAAACCATTTCCTCTACGGATAGGGAATTGAAAACGATACACACTGTTACAAGCTTTGATTTGGGTGAGCAGACCTTCTGGATGAGAAGTAAATTGCGCGGCACTGTCAAAATTTTTGCATACATCTGCAAAAAAATTTGTCTCGTTTGCTGTATTAGCCATTCTTTGTTTTTTATGAATTGAATATAAGTTCTTATACTAATTACCTGCAAAATTGCAGTAAAAAAAACCATTTATGCAAATGGTAATTCACTTAGTGTAAGGCACACACTACATCAAAACAAGCGCCAAAACAGGGCTTAAACGATTTAAAATTAGCTTTTCGCCAATTATTTTTTTTCTAACTTTTTTAATCTTTTTTCTATTGTAAACAGAAAGAAAAGCAAGCCAAGGAGAATTAACAGGACACAAGCGACTACAACGTAAATTTTATCAGACGCATAAAGGCTGTCGGTAATGGTAGAACCAGATCCTTGTGCGAACAATTGCAGCGTCGATAAGAACATTAAAAAGGTAACTGTAAATTTTTTCATGAGTATATCATTTGAGGACTATAAGGCTATCGAATAACCCTGAATTATTTTGATAATTTATTTCTTTCTAAATCGCGAAGTCTGTAAAGGAGGTTGTAAATCCAGCAGCCAATCAGAATCCAGCCTAAACAAGCCGGGTAAAACACCATTCTCATGCGGCTATCCAGATCGTAAGCATTAAAGCCTGGGTTCCCCCCATTTCCTGGATGCAGGGAATCCGATAAACGTGGCAATACAAATAGTAAAACCACCATGATCGGGAAGGCAAAAATATTGTAAATCGCGGAAATCTTTGCTCTCCTTTGTTCTTCATCAATGGCATTGCGAAGCACGAGATAGGCGAAGTAAAGTAAGATCGCAATGGCGGCAAAGTTTTGTTTTACGTCGAAGCTCCAGGCTTGTCCCCAGGTAAATTTAGCCCAGATGGCACCGGTTACGATCCCTAAAAGACCGAATATCACTCCTGCATTCACACTTTCTACGGCTTTAATATCATCCGCAGGATCGTTACTTCTCAGGGATTTGATGCTGTAAAAAACGGAAATACTAAACAATATGATCATACTAAACCACATTGGCACATGAAAATAAAGGTTTCTGATACTCTCCCGAATAATTGGTAATTCAGGAGTTTTCATTAGAAAACCTGCAACGGTTGAATAAATCACCAATATTGCGCCTAATACTTTCCACCAGTTCTTATACATTGACATTAAAATTTGATCGTTTTTATGCTGTTAATCGGCAAATGTAGCGAGAAATTTCTCTACTCCGCTATAACTTTGTGATAACACAGCCTATAAATGACGGTTATTTCTTAGTAAAGTAAGTAAATGACGCAGTGCTTACGAAAATTTAATCTCTCCAGAGGTAAGGGAATAACAAGACGGATACCGACATCACCAAGGCATTGATGATGAGCAACAAGCCAATTTCGTCCAAACTTACACTGCGATCCAGGCCATCCATTGCATTTTTTGTGAGTTTAATCAGTACCACCAGCACCGGAATAATGATTGGAAAGCTCAGGATTGCCATCAGCATCCCTCCGTTTCCAGCTTTGGAAGCAATGGCAGAAACCATCGTAAAAATCGTGGAAAAGCTTAAACTACCTAATAAAGCGGCGACCATATATAAGCCTAAATCCTCCGGACCAAAATCAAAAACCAGGATATAAAAGCCCAAGGCAATTACGGTTAGCACCATCATTAACAAAGCATTGTAAATCGTTTTGGAGATAATGAGTGCCAAAGGACTGGCAATAGTGTAAATATAAACTTGTCGGCCCCTACTTTCCTGAAGAAAACTTTTGGAGACGGCATTGATCGAGGCGAAAAGCATGATGATCCAGAATAAGGCATTTAAGGTGACCTTATCTGTACTCACAAAAGATAAAAAGCAAACGAATACCGTAGAAACCACGTACAAAAGAACGCCGTTTAATGCGTATTTGGAACGCCATTCTAACAGTAATTCCTTTTTTATTAAATGTTTGATCTGTTCTGCTAAATTCATCCGGTCACAAAGATAATTGTTAAACCTCCGATTTGCTAATGAGCAGGATGATTATTTATTTAAAGCTGATAGGTAATGTGCTTTTGAAAACTCCTGCCTTTCAGAAGAAAAATAAAGTGCAGTCCACATTGAGGAATCCTCCAGGTGTTTAGGTAACCGGCAATGGGTTCATCTAAACGGTCTATAAATTTAAGGCAGTAGTGTTCAAAATTATGGTCAATAAACTTGTCCTGGTATTCCGGACTAAAATGATTCAGGTTGATGCGTAGGTTGCCCTTGTTCAATAAGATCAACAAATGATGTCCAGTCATTGCACGCATAATATGGGGGTTCTTCTTCACCCACCTCGCCATACTCCTGTTGAAGTCTAGCTCATCAATATCCACAAACTCTTGCGCTTCCATTTTATATATCGGGGCAATACTAACAAAAAAAACTAAAGCGTTAAAATTTTATACATTTGAATAGCAAAAATTACTTAAAGATGCTTATGACCAGTACTTACTGCAGTATTTTACAAAGTCCGATTGGGTTACTTTATGTCTTTGCCGATGAAGATTCGGTTTGCAGGATTACCTTTCAGGAAAGCGACACAGCGGGTCTTTCGGAAAATGAGCACAGCAAGCTTGCAGCGGCACAGGTAAATGACTATTTTGAAGGAAAATTAACCGCTTTTACCTTACCGCTAAAACAATCTGGAACCAATTTCCAGCAGGGCGTATGGACCGCTTTACAAAACATCGAGTATGGGGATACCTGTTCTTATCTGGAATTCTCCAAGCAGCAGAACAACGCACTAGCGATTCGTGCAATTGCTGCTGCGAATGGAAAAAATAAACTGGCTATTGTGATTCCTTGTCACAGAGTGATCGGCAGTAATGGTAAACTGGTGGGTTATGCCGAAGATTTATGGCGCAAAAAATGGCTGCTTGACCATGAAAGGGCCATCAGCAAAAAAGGACAAATGACACTTGATTTCTAAACTAAGACCTAAAACCTATGAACCAATACCTGGATATTATTCTGAGAAGTCTTGCCGTTTATGCTTTTATGCTGGTTGCCATTCGTTTAACAGGAAAGAAGGAACTTTCCCAGCTCAACACCACCGATGTCGTATTGATTTTACTGATCAGTAACGCCGTTCAAAATGCGATGGTGGGCAACAATACCAGCTTATTGGGAGGCTTGGTTGCTGCTGCTGTACTTTTTGCCCTCAACTTCGCGCTGAAAAAGCTGATGTATACCAATAAAAAAATTCGGAACCTACTTTCCGAGAAGCCGGAAATCCTGATCCACAATGGCAAGCTGGACTTTGAGAAACTGGCTAAACTTGACATCACCGACGATGAATTGAGAGAAGCCATGCGGGAACACGGCGTAGAGAAATTCAAGGAGGTGAAGCTTGCTGTTTTTGAAGTGGATGGAAACATCAGCATCATTAGCGGAACAGACACACTTAGGCAGAGCCATTACAAGCGTAAAAGAAAACAAAAAGCGCTCGGAGGATTGAATTAAAAATAAAAGTATAAATAAATGAGCTGATCAAATCCGATCAGCTCATTTATCTAAAAAACCTCTTGCGGTTCTAAAGTAAACTTTTTAGGCCGACAAAGACTCTTAAAAATTTACACGACTGCTTTAGCAGCTTCCGGTGTTCCCGTTTGCACCAATACCACTCTTGGTCTCCTTACGGTAATCAAAACTGAGGCACCGGCCAGAATCACATACCAACCCCATTTTAGTTTCACCATTCCTGAAGCCACACTCACCAGCTTTTTGAAATGAAGAAAGCCAAAAGAATCGTTGACTTTAAAATAAATACCGACTAGCGAAATTGCTACTAATGCAATCGCTGCCCATCCTGCAAACTTGATTAAACCTATCTTATTAGCTAAAGAACCAAATAAGGCAACCGCTACTACCACATAAAAAGTGATGGCCAATGTGGTGTCTATATCAAAATAGTTCCAGTTTCCAATAATTGGTAAGCGCATCAGCGGACAGCATCCGCCAGCAGCCATAATTGCTGCACCAATAACTCCCTGAATTTTCATCCTGATTTTATTGCTGCGTATTAATTCCCATTTTATCGGCAAAATGCGCGCAATAATCGCGTAAATCTTCGACGATCAATTTCTCTCCTGTAGCTTTAAGGAAGCTATCTCCCATAGTTTGCAAAGTTTCATAAAAGAATCTTTTCATTTCATCTACAGGCATATCTTTGGTCCATAGATCGATACGCATAGAGTTCTTATAGTTATGATCCCAAAGTGCTAACATCATTGATTTTACAGGCACCTGCTCTTTTGTAGCTGCATCTGTAGATTCCCAAAGGATATTATCAGGAACATTATTGTCGTCTAATTCAACGGTAATTTTGATTTCTGCTTGTTTCATTTAATTTATGCTAACTTTTATAATGACAAATAAGAGTACCGTAAAAAGAATCACCGTACACTCCACAATCCAGATCTTTTTCAGCTGAGGAATAAACTTCCTGAAAATCTGATCGGATATAAAAGCGACCACTGCGATGAGCAAACTAAAGCCAATCAGTATGGGCTGCAGGTTGATCGTATGCGCATTTGGCACTGGTCTTTTTTCAAATAACAGCACAGCCGCAGTCGTAATACAGACTGATGAAATGATGTTAAGTGGGGTCAGTTTTACTTTCAATGCTCTTGTTTTACTTTTTGTTTTTGAATTTCTTAGTCTTCCAGGCAGGAGTTTTATTTTTCATTTTCTCTCTTTCCTTAGCTGCAATTGCGGCAGCATGTTTCTTCTCATGGAAAGCTCCTTTGAACTCAGGATCATCTTTACGTTTCTGATCGTCAATTGCTCTGGCAATTGCCTGACGTTCTTCGAACGGCGTCTCTTCTACGAAAATTTCCGCTGGCAAAGGTACTACAGGAATCTGTTGTCTGATCAGCTTCTCTATTTTCTCAATGTAATATTTTTCCGCAGGCGTAGCGAAAGTCAAAGCATCCCCCTTAGCATAAGCTCTGCCGGTACGGCCGATGCGGTGTACATAATCTTCAATAATGATCGGTACATCGAAGTTAATCACATGACTCACTTCAGAAACATCAATCCCTCTGGAAGCCACATCTGTAGCCACCAATACCCTGATGTTTCCTTCTTTAAAGCTATTAATAGAATTGATTCTCGTGTTTTGCCCTTTGTTGGCATGGATTACCCTTACGGCATCCTCACCGAACCTGCGCACAATAAAGCTAAAAATATTGTCGGCAACCGTCTTGGTTTTACAGAAAATGATCAGTCTTTTAAACTCTTCATCATTTTTCAGCAGGTGCTGTAATAAATTGATCTTTGTTTTGAAATTGGGTACTTCATATAACTTCTGCGTCACTGTGGCCGCAGGTGTAGCTTGTAAGCCTACCTCAATAATAGTTGGGTGTTTCAGAAAGTCGCCCGCAATTTTTTGTACCAGATCACTCATGGTTGCCGAGAATAATAAGTTCTGACGACGACGGGGCACTACTTCCAAAATACGGTGAATAGAGCCGATAAAGCCCATATCCATCATTTTATCCGCTTCATCCAGTACTAAAAATTTGAGGTATTGCGTATTGATGTGACCAGCAAGGTAGATGTCTAAAAATCTTCCCGGAGTAGCCACAATAATGTCTACACCAACTTTAATCTGTTCGATTTGTGTTTTTGGACCGATACCACCGAAAACAACAACGGTACGTAAGTCTGTATATTTAGAGAAAATTTTGACATGTTCAGTGATCTGCATGGCCAACTCTCTTGTTGGTGCAAGGATCAAGGCTCTTGGCGCATCACCCTGAGCATATTTTAATTGCATCAGGATCGGTAAAACATAAGCTGCTGTTTTTCCGGTTCCAGTCTCGGCAATGCCGAATATATCCTGTCCTGAAAGAACAGGTGCTATTGATTTTTCTTGTATTGGGGTGGCAACAGTAAACCCTGCATCAGCTACAGCATTTAAAATCTGTCGATTAAGGTTAAACTCTTCAAATGTTTTGGGCATTTTGCAAAGATACTATTATTTATAGGATCAACAGCTCAACGTATTATTTATGATCACGATTGTTTTAAAAAAACTTAAATAATGTACTTTTATAAGTATAACGAATGAACCAGATGCAAAAACAACAAAACAGATGGTTAAAGGCAATTTTCCCTACTGCCTTTGCCTTACTGCTCAGTGGAACCACAACAGCTTATGCCCAGGATTTATACCTGCCAAGAAATATAAAGATGGCTTATGAGAAAGGAAGCCGGTCGAAGGATGGCAAACCGGGCAAAAATTACTGGCAGAATAAGGGTAAATACGATATGGTGATCAGTGTAGACCCAACCAGTAAAATTGTCAATGGAACAGAAACCATTAAATACACCAACAACAGTCCCGATACCTTAAATCAAATTGCGATAAGATTTGTCAATAATTTACATAAACCGGAAGCTCCACGAGCAAATTTTGTGAATAAAGACTTTTTATCTGATGGATTAACCATCAGTTCTTTTCAAATTGATCAGCAGGAATATAAAGTAAAGAATGAAAATTGGGGAACTGTAGAAGAATTGAAATTAAAAAAACCTTTGAATCCGGGTCAGACAGCCGAATTGAACATCAGCTGGTCCTACCCTTTATCTAAAGAAAGCGGTAGAGAAGGTCAGCTGGACAATAGTACTTTTTTTGTGGCTTATGCTTTTCCCAGAGTATCTGTTTATGACGATTATTATGGCTGGGATCTTATTCCCCATACCGACAGGGCCGAATTTTACAACGATTTTAACGATTACCGCTTAACGGTAAAAGCACCTAAAAACTTTGTGGTATGGGCTACCGGCGATTTACAAAATCCGCAGGAAGTACTGCAGCCGGTCTTTGCGGAAAGATTAAAAAAATCCTATACCAGTGATGCCATTGCCCCTATTGCCAACGCAGAAGAAATGGCGAAAGGATTGGTGACGCAGCAAAACGACTGGAACAGCTGGGTATTTAATGCCGATCACATTACGGATGTGACTTTCGCCTTGAGCAACCATTATTTATGGGATGGCGGAAGCGTGGTAGTAGACCCAAAAACAGGAAGAAGAGCTAGTGCACAGGCCGCTTACGATGCCAAGGCTATCGATTTCCCAAAAGCCGTAGACTGGACAAAACAAGCTTTATCTTGGTTTTCGAACAACTGGCCGGGTGTAGCTTATCCCTTTTCAAAGATGACCGCAGTGCAGGGTTTTGCCGATATGGAATACCCAATGATGATCAACGATTCGACCACACCAGATCTGGAATTTTCTCAGTTTGTATTGAACCATGAGGTGGCACATACTTATTTTCCTTTTTACATGGGGACTAATGAAACCAGATATGCCCATATGGATGAAGGCTGGGCCACCACTTTAGAATACCTGATCTCGACTTCGCAGCTTGGAAAAGAAAAAGCAGATGAAAACTTCAAAAAATTCCGTGTGGACCGATGGATCAATGATCCTTCTGCTGAGGAAGACCAGCCGGTCATCACACTTTCTACACAAGTATCCGGTGCAGGTTATGGGAATAATGCTTACGTTAAACCTGCCCTTGCCTACCTTGCATTAAAAGACATGCTGGGTGATGCAGCCTTTAAAAAGTATTTGCATGCTTATATGGAGCGCTGGAATGGCAAACATCCGATTCCATGGGATTTCTTCTACACCTTTAATAATGTATCCGGACAAAATCTAAACTGGTATTGGAACAACTGGTTTTTTAGCAATAATTACATTGACCTTGCCGTTAAACAAGTATCCAATAAAGGGCTCACTTACCAAATTAAACTGGATAATATGGGGGGCTTTGCCGTTCCATTTGATATAAAACTGAAGTATAAAGATGGATCAACAGGTGTATTTCACCAAACTTCAGCAGTTTGGAAAGCCAATCAAAAATCGGCAGTCATTGCACTGAATGCAAAGCAGGCTGTGGTAGAAGTTCTGGTGGATGGCGGCATTTTTATGGATGCAACCCCTGCAGACAACATCTGGAAGGGCAAATAACATTTTTTTTATTTAAGTTTGAAGGCATGAACACCATTCTGATAAAAGCGGCCTCAGTGGTAAACGAAGGCCAAATATTTGTTGCTGACGTACTCATTAAAGAGGGATTTATCGTAAAAATCGCGCCGAACATCACTGCGGAAGGCGCAAAAGAAATCAATGCAGAGGGCTTGCACCTCTTCCCTGGAATGATTGATGATCAGGTACATTTTAGAGAACCAGGACTAACGGACAAAGCAGATATATTTTCTGAAAGTATGGCTGCCGTTGCAGGAGGGATCACTTCCTTCATGGAAATGCCCAATACCGTTCCTAATACCTTAAGTCAGCAGTTACTGGCTGATAAATATCAAATCGCCTCAGATGTTTCTTTAGCAAATTATTCTTTTTTCATGGGTGCTTCCAATGATAACCTGGACGAAGTATTGAAAACAGACCCTAAAAACGTTTGCGGAATTAAAGTATTCATGGGCTCTTCTACCGGAAATATGCTGGTAGACAATGCGGTGGTTTTAGAGCATATTTTCAAAGAAGCACCGATGCTGGTGGCCACACATTGTGAAGATGAAAAGACCATCAGAGAAAACATGGCGCGCTACAAAGCAGAATATGGCGACAACATCACCATAGACATGCACCCATTGATCAGAAGCGCAGAAGCTTGCTATATTTCTTCTTCAATGGCCGTAGAACTGGCTAAAAAATACCAGACTCGTTTACACATTCTACACATCTCTACCGCCAGAGAAGTGGCGCTTTTTGACAACATTACGGCATTAAAAGACAAAAAAATTACTGCCGAAGCGTGTATCCATCACCTTTGGTTCGATGATAGAGATTATGCCACTAAAGGCAATTGGATCAAATGGAATCCGGCAGTAAAAACTGAACAGGATAAAGATGCGATCTTAAAAGGCGTACTAGATGGTCATATCGACATTATTGCGACAGATCATGCTCCTCATACCATTGCAGAGAAAGAACAGCCTTACCTGCAAGCCCCTTCTGGCGGTCCATTGGTACAGCATGCAATGTCTGCATTATTACAAATGTACCATCAAAAGAAAATCACACTGGAGCAGATTGCGGAGAAAACAGCGCATAATGTGGCTACTTGTTTTCAGGTAGACAGAAGAGGTTTCATAAGAGAAGGTTACTGGGCAGATTTAGTACTGGTAAACCTAAATGATCCGGTTAAAGTGACCAGAGCAAACCTTTGGTACAAATGCGGATGGTCGCCTTTTGAAGGACAAACATTCCAGTCTGAAATCACACATACCTTTGTTTCTGGAAATTTAGCTTATCAAAAAGGCAGTTTTATGACCAATGAAAAAGGAAAGAGATTAGCATTCAACAGGTCTTGAAATTAATGTATAACAACTCATGAGATTAATGGACAAACCCAGAGTTAAACAGTTTGTCCTACTGATCAGTCTGTCGGGAATCGTATTTCTTGCCGGACTGAACAGTAATTTTATAGAAAAATACTACTCCAATGGCCTGTACCAGGTCAGCGCTGTGATTCAGCGATGGATCAGCTCCCTATTTCCATTTCCTGTTGGCGATTTTCTCTATCTCCTACTTATTTTATACATTTTAAGAAGTCTTTTTCATTTTTTCAAAAAGGTTTTTCAAAAGAAACTAAAGGTTTCAGATTGTATCAATATCCCTTTACAGCTGATTAATTTCGGACTGATTTTATACCTGGTATTTAAAATCTTATGGGGATTGAACTATTCCCGTCCTACCATCAGCAAACAGCTGGGTATTTCAAATGAAAAGTACAATACGGCAGAATTGGTACTGCTGGGCGAATATTTTATAAACAAGCTAAATGGTTTACAAAACATAAAAAAAGAACGATATAACCTCGCTCAATTGGAAAGCAAGGCAAAAATATCTTACGATAGCCTGAAGAAAACCAATGCTTTCTTCAATTACCGGGCGCCCTCCGTTAAAGCGGTCCTAAACAGCTGGGTCGTCACCAAAATAGGCATTGAAGGCTATTACAATCCAGTATCGGGTGAAGCCAATGTAAATACCAGGCTGCCCACAACCTCCTTACCTTTTGTCGCCTGTCATGAGATTGCCCACCAATTGGGCATTGGCAGAGAAGATGAAGCCAACCTGATCGGTTACCTGGTGGCCATCCACAGTACAGATCAAAACTTCCAGTATTCTGCGGCTTACAATATGCTCAGAAGTATTCTTTTTGAGATCAAAATCAAATCCCCTGAAGATTATCAACACTTATATGAATCGATAAATCCTGTTACTTTGAACGATTTCAAGATAGAAAGGGCATTTTGGAAAAAATACAACAGCGACATGTATGGTTATATGGATGTAGCCCTGGATAGCTTTTTAAAGCTGAACAATCAGAAGAAAGGAACGGACAGCTACCAGGATATTGTATTGTGGTTATATAATATTCATAAAAAAGAGCTGATTCCAGCTCAGAAGGTTAAAACATTACAACCTTAAAACAAAAAAAGAACAAAACATTCCTAAATTTGCCTCACTATGGCAAAGATCTCCATTAACCTCGCAACAGGTTCCTTACAGAAAGAAGAAATCATCGTCGGCATTGACCTTGGTACCACCAATAGTTTGGTCGCCTTTATCAACCCCGACAAAAACCCGATGGTCATTAACGACACAGGAAAAGGTGTTTTGGTGCCGTCAATCGTGCATTTTAATGCCAATGGCGATGCAGTTGTAGGTAATGATGCCAAAGAATTTTTAATCAGCGATCCCTCAAATACTATATTTTCCGTTAAAAGATTATTAGGCAGATCTTACAAAGATGTTGCTGCACACCAAGATACTTTTTCTTACAAAATCATAGATGACGAAAACGATTCTTTGGTAAAGATTAAAGCTGGTGATAAATTTTATACCCCAATAGAACTTTCAGCAGAAATTCTGAAGGAACTAAAAGCAAGAGCAGAACACGCGTTAAAAACTCCGGTAAACCGTGCGGTGATTACCGTTCCTGCTTATTTTAACGATAGTCAGCGCCAGGCAACCCGTGATGCGGGCAGGTTAGCAGGACTTGACGTCCTGAGAATTGTGAACGAGCCAACCGCAGCCAGTCTGGCTTACGGAATCGGCCTGGACCCTACTCAACAAAAAACAATTGCCGTTTATGATCTTGGTGGAGGAACGTTTGACGTGTCTATCCTATCTATTCAAAACGGAATTTTCGAAGTACTGGCTACGAATGGAAATACCTTTTTAGGAGGTGACGATTTTGACCGTGCCATCGTTCATTACTGGATAGAGAAAAATGAATTAGATGCAGCTTCATTATCAGCAGACCAAGGTTTGATGCAGTCCTTAAGACTAAAAGCGGAAGAAGCTAAAAAATCATTGAGTACTCAAAACCTTTTCAATGAGCAAATCGGAGAAATCTGGTGCACTTTAGACAAACAGACTTTTGAAGACTTGATTTCTGCAAAAGTTGCTGAAACTTTAAATGCTTGTAAACAAGCTTTAAGTGATGCTAATTTAACAGTGGCAGAGATAGATGAAGTGGTCCTTGTGGGCGGTTCTACGCGCACACCTTATGTGAAAGCAAAAGTAGCTGAGTTCTTCAATTCTACGCCTCATGACCAGATTAATCCGGATGAAGTAGTGGCATTAGGTGCGGCTATTCAGGCCGATATCCTTGCTGGAAATCGTTCAGATATCCTTTTACTGGATGTAACGCCATTATCTCTTGGAATTGAAACCATGGGCGGATTGATGGACGTCATCATTCCTAGAAATGCAAAAGTGCCGACCAAAGCAGGTAGACAATATACCACTTCTATTGACGGACAAGTGAACATGAAGATCTCTGTATTTCAGGGAGAACGTGACCTGGTTAAGGAAAATAGAAAACTGGCCGAATTCGACCTGAAAGGGATTCCGGCAATGCCAGCAGGACTGCCAAAAGTAGACATCAACTTTATGCTGAATGCAGATGGGATCCTTACTGTTCAAGCAATAGAACTTCGTTCTGGTGTAAAACAGGAAATCGACATCACCCCAAGTTATGGCCTTACCGATGATACAGTAGAGAAAATGCTGATCGACAGCATTACCCATGCCAAAAGTGATGTGGAGCAGCGCATGTTAATTGAAGCAAGAAGTGAAGGAGAACAATTGGTTTATACCGCCGAACGCTTCATTGAAAAACATGGCAACTTCTTAACGGACGCTGAAATTGCAGACACTAAAACTCATATTGAAGCGCTGAAAAGCGCATTGGCTACCGCAGAAAAAGATACCATTTTGAAAAAAGCGGATGAGTTGAATGAGTTCACCCGTCCATTTGCAGAAAGAGTAATGGATATGGCCGTTTCTTCCGCCATGAAAGGAAAAAGCATCGAAGAATAACCAGGCAATAGGTTAAAATACATAGCTTGACAGGGATGAATCGTGTATTGATCCCTGTTTTGCTTGTTATGACCTGGCTGCTTTGCTCCTCCTGGGGATTTTATGCGCACCAGCGAATCAACTACCTCGCCGTATTCACACTCCATAAAGGCTTAAACGCTTTCTACAAGGAAAACATCAACTACCTCAGCGATCATGCTGTAGACCCAGACAAACGTCGCTATGCGGACACTGCAGAAGCGACCAGACATTTCATAGATGTGGAATGTTATGAAAAAAACATAGACAGTATTCCCAGAAAATGGACGGAAGCGCAGAAAAAATACGGACTTAAGCAATTAAATACTAATGGCACCTTGCCATGGCAAATCCAAAAATCCTATTTCAAACTTGTCCGAGCTTTTGCAGAAAGGGATTCCATGAAAATATTAATCTATTCCACCTACCTCGGACATTACGTTTCTGATGCCCATGTACCCCTTCATACCACTCAAAACCACAATGGCCAGCTGAGTAACCAGCATGGCATCCATGCCTTTTGGGAAAGTCGCTTGCCAGAATTATTTGCGGATCAATACAATTTTCGAGTCGGAAAAGCGGTGTACATTGATGACGCGTTAAAAGCGGCCTGGAAGATCATTACTAACAGTCACCGCTTACTGGATAGCGTGCTTGCTATGGAAGCAAAAGTGAGCGCAAACACGCCAGGCAGGAAGAAATATAGTTTTTCTAAGCGCCAGCAATTGCTGATCCGGCAATACTCTTTATCGTATTCCAAGGCTTATCACCAGGAAATGAACCAGATGGTGGAGCGGCAAATGAGGTCGGCAATTCATGCTACAGGAAGCTTTTGGTATTCCGCATGGATTGATGCTGGACAGCCAGACTTGAAAAATATGCCTAAAAAAAACGCGGCTTCCAGTCCTGTTGAAGAACTTGAAGCCGCGCCAGCGCCCAATAGGCAGATCTTGATTAGAGAACCAAATTAGTCCTTTATAATATCTTTAGGTTTAATTCTGCTTTTAATCGCTGCATAAATTACCGGACCGAAGGTCACAACAGCAATCGTAATGATCACAATAGAGAAATTATCTCTGATGATTGGAATTTGTCCAAGTAAGAAACCAGCAAACAATAAACTGAAGATCCAGCCAATGCCACCTACTACGTTATAATAAGTAAATCTGCCGAAAGGCATTTTAGCTACCCCAGCAACGAAAGGTGCAATGGTTCTGAAGATCGGAAGGAAGCGGCTAAAAATAATTGCTTTACCACCATGTTTTTCAAAAAACTCATGGGATTTGTTATAGTATTCCAATTTCAGGATTTTATTCCCTTCTTTAAACACCTTAATACCAAAATAGCTGCCCAATCGGTAGTTCAAGCTATTACCTGCAATTGCAGCGATGGTGAGCAGCAGGAACATGATCCAGATGTCAAGGCCGGTTCCGCCTTTTGCGATCAATGCACCAACAGCAAACAGCATCGAGTCACCAGGTAAAAATGGAGTGACTACAAATCCGGTTTCCGCGAAAATAATTAAGAATAAAATAAGGTAAGTCCATGTTTTATAATCGCTTACCAGCTGTACTAAAGCCTTATCGGTATGCAATATAAAATCTACTAGTTGTGATAAAAGTTCCAAATCGTATAGTTTAAGCCCAAAATTAAGAATAACCTGTTAATAAACATCCTATTTTAAATTTTAGTATTCAATAATTAGTTAGCTGTGACAGAATAAATTCCGTGGTTCATCTGGGAATTTTGCAAAAAGAAGGCCTGATAAAATACCAGGCCTCACATTATACTTTAAGATAATTCTAGTTGTAGTTGTTCAGCATTACTGGCATCACCAACATCAGAACATCTTCGTTTTCGTCATTTGTGTGTGGAATCAGCAATCCTGCACGGTTAGGTGTAGAAAGTTCCAAAGTCACTTCTTCGCCGCTTAGGTTACTCAGCATCTCGATTAAGAAACGGGCATTGAAACCAATTTCCAGATCTTCACCTTCATACTGACAGCTCAAACGCTCATGTGCTTCATTGGCGAAATCTAAATCCTCAGAAGAGATATTCAGCTCAGAACCATTGATTTTTAAACGTACCTGGTGTGTAGTTTTGTTGGCAAAAATGACCACCCTACGCAAAGTGTTTAAAAACAAAGCGCGGTCGATGATCAGTTTATTAGGGTTATTCGCAGGAATTACCGCTTCATAGTCTGGGTAACGCTCATCAATCAGGCGACAAACCAGGTTGATGTTTTCAAATTTAAAGAAAGCACTAGTAGCATTATAATCCACAGAAACATTCACATCTGTAGATGGCAATGCGGCTTTTAATAAGGTCAGGGCTTTTTTAGGAAGGATGAAAGAAGAAGCTTTTTCGCCTTTGCTGTCCATTCTTCTATATCTTACCAATTTATGTGCATCAGTAGCTACAAAAGTGATGTGCTGCTCAGATAACTGGCAATATACACCTGTCATTGCTGGACGCAACTCATCGCTGCTTACTGCAAAAATGGTTTTGGTAATTGCCTCTGTCAATACGGAAGCAGGAAGGTTTACCGATGAAGCATTTTCAACTACCGGAATTTTCGGGAAATCGTCCCCATTTTCTCCGCTAAGTTTATATTTACCGTCACCTGCGCTGATTTCAATAGAGAAAGTGTTGTCGTCAATATTGAAAGAGATCGGCTGATCTGGTAATGTTTTTAAAGTGTCTAAAAGTATTTTTGCTGGCACAGCTACTTTTCCGCCTTCCTTAGACTCAACCGGTAAAGAGGTGGTCATGCTGGTTTGTAAATCGGTGGCAGAGATGGTTAAACTTCCATCTTTAATTTCAAAAAGGAAATTCTCCAATATCGGCAATACAGTACTGCTGCTTGACGCACCATTTACTGTTTGCAAATGTTTTAATAACGTTGATGTGGATACAATAAATCTCATAGTATGATCTTGTCAGTTCTCAAAAATATAAAAATTACCTCGCATACTTATACTTGCGGTAATAATGTTGAAAAATCGCGAACGATATTAACAATAATAATGGCAAAGCCATATTGACCAATTGCCATTGAAGTTTTTCAGTACGCAATTTAGCCTTATCCAACAGCCTGATCTTAACCTCTTTATTTCTCAAAGCGATTAAATGATCATCATTTGACAGGTAATCTGCGATATTTAGAAGCAAAGCTTTATTTCCGTAATTTTTTTGCGTGTATCGGTCGAAGCCCAATGGAAAGGCAGAACCATCCTTACTGCTGATTTGATTTTTGAAGACATCGCCATCAGCGATCACGATCATTTTGGTTGGTTTGCTTACTGCCGGAAGCGGGTAGCTTCCGGTGATCCCTACCGGAACAGAACGGTTTAAAAACACCGAAGGAAAACTTCCTTCAATCAATACCCCCAAAGCCTGTGGCTTGCTCGCATAATCACGGGGATCCGGTTGCTCTGCCACCATTTTTAAAGACAGTAATTTAGGCGCATTGAAAATTTTATTGAAAGGCGAGGAATGCAAAATCACCGTTTTCTTTAGCCCTTTCACCCCAATGGTATCTATCGTGCTGACAAACTCTCCCCTGATGACATCAATATTTTTAACGAGGTTATGGGAAGTATCCGGCTGAATCAATGGATAATATACCCAAGGCGCCATTTCAATCTGACCATTCCCACCCATACTCAATGGAATTTCTGCACAATTGGCATCAGCAATCAGGTTGTAATTGATTCTTGAACCGTACATGAACAGCATATCGTCCAGGTTTAGTTTCTTGTTAAAAGCCAGCTGTTCTCCGGAACCTTTCAGGCTATCCAGGTCAGCACTCACCTGATCAATGGCCCAGACCACCCGACCGCCTTTCATCACAAAATAATTGATTTTATATTTTTCTGCTTCCGTAAACTCCAGCTGAGGCTTGGCAATGATCAATGTCTTCAATTTGTCCAGTCCCACAGCATCAATGGTATTCAGGTTTACCCTGCCCACTTCATAGCGGTCTGAAAGCGTGGTGATCGCATCGTTTAACATTAAATCCGTTAATTCTCCGTTTCCTTCAGTAAAACCGATCCGGGGATGTTCTGAAGAAAGCACTTGCTGAATTGCGGAAGTAAAGAGATATTCAAGATTCTGAATAGAATTGTTGATGTTCTCCTCATAGCCACCAGTAGCTCCTAAATTCTGCAGCAGCTTTACTGGAAGCTGCCTATCTGGGCTTTCCAGCATGGCCATAGGAAAGACTATTTTCTGCGCAAAACCCGCATCATTTTTAATGTTGATGGTAGTCGGCTCAATGCCTGCACTGTACAATTGATTGATCACAGTATCCTGATCGGCAATCGACAATCCAGAAATCGGATCTTTAAAGATCACCCTAATCTCCTGACCTGCCGCGGCCTTATAATCTGCCAGTAAGTCTTTAGTGGCATTCCTCAACCTTTTAAAAGGAGCTGGTAAATCGCCATCTAAAAACACGGTAATGGTGATCGGCTTTTTAATATTTTTCAGGATCTCCTTAGATTTCGGCGTTAAAGTATATCGTTTTTCCTTGGTAAAATCGATCCGGATATAAGCATACTGCGCCAGAATATTGACTAAAACCAACACGATCATAAAAATGGCAATACTAACTATTTTACGCTGCTTAATTACCATTTCCTACCTCCGATCACCAATTTGGTCATCCCTAGAAAGGCGATGATAAAAGTCAGGAAGTAAACCAGATCCCGCGTATCCAGTACACCCCTGCTCATGGATTGATAATGTTCATTCACGCTCAAACTAAGCAATATATTTTCAATTGCGCGAAGGCCAAAGATCTGGCTCATCGCCTCAAATCCACGATAAGCGAAGAAGCATAGAAATACAGAAAGCGCAAAAGCGACTACCTGGTTTTTGGTCAGCGAGGAGGCGAAAATCCCAATGGATACAAATGCTGCTCCCAATAACAATAAGCCGATATAGGAGCCAATGATGGCTCCGGTATCTATATTTCCTTTTGGCAAGGCCAATTCAGCAATGGTATACGAATAAATCACGGTAGGTAATAAAGCGAAAATGATCAGGACAAAGCAAGCCAGGTATTTGGCAAAAATGATCTGCCAGTCGCTTACCGGACGGGTGGCCAATAAAATGTACGTCCCTTCTCTTCTTTCCTCTGCAAAAGAACGCATGGTCATCGCAGGTATAAGAAAAAGGAATAAAAAAGGAGCCAGATTGAAAAAACCATTCAGTTCTGCATACCCATATTCCAAGATAGACGTATCTGGGAAAAACCACAGCAATAAGCCGGATGCCAGTAAAAAAACACCGATGGTAATATAGGCCATCAATGAATTCAATAAACTAAATAACTCTCTTTTAAATACCGCGTACATTCAATAGGATTAACGATGCCGAAGTTAGAAAATTTAAGAGACAAAAAAAGGCTGCCTGATAAAATCAGACAGCCAAACATTAACTAATCCTAACCTTTAATTATTGTTTATCCCACCATATTCTACCTTTTGCATCGTTGATGTCGTTGCCATAAGCAGGATCTTTAGCTTTCATATCAGCCGCAGCTTTAAACTTATTGGCACTATTCAAATCAGAACCGGGAAGCACACCTCTTCTTGGTCTAATTAGATTCTCATTACCGTTCCAAAGGTTTTCCAAATAGGCAATACCAGTACCATCTCCAATATTTCCGGGAGTAGTTGGCTGTCCGGGTCTGAAATCTTTAGACTGAGGATATCCTGTTCTTTTCCACATCGCCCAGGCTTCTTCTGGTTGTGCCAGGTAATGCACCCAAGCTTGCGAATAAATGCTTTCTAAACCACGGTAAGGGAAACGCGTTAGATAATCTCCCATATCAAGGGTGGTAGCGTAAGGTACACTGATGTCAGTTCCTACTCTTTTGTATTGATCAAATGACGCGGTAACACCAGCGTTATACCAGGTTGCAGCATCTTTCCCTAAAACTGCAGCTCCTTTTTTCGCGGCAATCTCGGCCATCATAAAGCACGTTTCTGCATAGCTGATAAATAACGATTTGTATTTCAGTAAACCACCGGCAACCAATTTATCATTAGTATTCAATAGTGGATCTGGAACATCCACCTTAAAACCACTATTTTTCACGAAATAGCGACCTTGAATCAGCGACTGGTATGTTAAATTAACAGAATTACTAGTAGTTGCAAATGTTTGGAAACGACCTGCACCTGTTGGCCCATAAGCTGCCGACTGTGACGCAGGGAAGGTATGTTTCCCATAATAACGCTGCTGATATTCAGGAGTGGCCAATTGTGCCAAAGTAGCTGGGGTGGCAATTGCCACTAAGCTGTTATAAGCTGGATTATTCGTTCCCAATTGATTTTCACGGACCAAAACTGCCAATCTTGGATCTCTTGTTGATTTCAGGAACTCTACAAAAGGATAAGCGGCATTATAAGAAGTCTTAATCTGGTTTAGGTCATCGACGTTATTGTTCCAGTCTTTAGTATGGTTGATCCCGAAAGATTCCTCGTAAGTACCAATCAGCTGTCCATTGAAATTTGTTTGTATGTCCAAAAGCACTCCCTCAAGATTTGCAGGATCTCTTTTTTCATAACGCTGCGCGATCTTAATACGCAAAGTATTTGCAAATTTTAACCATTTGGTCATATCGCCGTTATAGAACAAATCATTAAGGGCCATATCTACCTGGTTGCCCGGAATATTCTTAATCGCTGTAGCTGCTGTTTTTAATTTGGCGTCGAATTTTTTGTACAGGTCATAGTCATATTCATAAATAGGGTTTGGATATTTTAGATCCTGAAAAGCCTGATCGTAAGGCATTGCACCAAATAAATCTACAGCTCTCCATGCCTGATAAACATCTGTAATCTGACTCAAAGCTTTCAGATTTTCATATCTGATCTTCTGATCTTCCGGCATCACTTCAATTTTGGCCAATAATCTATTGAGCCCTACACCTACTACTTTATAATAATCTTCGTAATAAGAGGCTACTGGCGGAGTTCCACCTTTTGTAGCTCCAGAAGCCCAGTACAATCCAGAAAGATCAACATCAGCACCGTCTCTAACAATATACTGCATATAAGACATAATCGTATATCTGTTAATGATTCTATCTCTTCCATTGTAATTGATGTCCTGAACCGTAGAGGTGAACAAGAACTTTGGATCCACATCTTCCAGCGTATCAGGTCTTGTATTGAGCTCAATCATGTGTTTTTTACAAGATTGTCCAAGCGATGCGAAGACAATCAGGCCCAATATATATAGTTGTTTCTTTTTCATTTGTTTAAATTTTAAGGATTAGAACTTCACGTTTAAGGAAACTGCATAATTCCTGGTAAAAGGAACACCACCAGTAATCCATGGACTAAAAGGATCATTACTCTGTAAAGATTCAGGATTCTGACCACCCACTAAACTATTGTACAAGTAACCCAGATTTCTAGCTGTAAAATTGATGCGAGCACCTTTGATTTTCACTCTATCCAGGATCTGGTATGGAATCTGGTAACCTAAGGTTACCTCACGCATCATGATCCATGACATTTTAGAGATGGCATCTGAATTATTCAATGCATTCTGCCATCCTTTAGTGTAAGCATAATAAACGGAAGCTTTCCATGGCTCTACCAGTCCTTGATCGTAAGCATCTCTGAAGGTCATTCCCGCGATTGATTTAGTTGGATCAATCAAACTCATTTGTCCTGCCGCAAAAACAGCATCAGGAATTGCACCATCATACACAGTTTGTCCGGTATAAGAATCTATACGGGCAACACCACCATGTGCCTGGTCACGATATTTTAAAGAAGCCAATGGCACACCATTACCCATAGAGTACGCGTAAGTTTCTGAGTACACATAACCTCCAAAACGAGCATCTATTTGTGTAAACAAGCTAAAATTCTTATACCTTAAGTTTACCGAGAAACCACCAGTTAAGCTTGGCTCTACTCTACCGATTGGTAACCTTCCATTTGGCAGGTCAGCATCTGTATTATCAACCAGGTTATAATTTGCTACATTATATTTCACATTTGGATCTGCATTTGCCAATCTAGGCGCATTTATAATAAAAGGGAAACCTGTTGACGGATCGATTTTCACGGTAGTATTGGCACGCATTTCAAGCACGCCAAAATCACCGCCTTCATAAGCCCAAACTTGTCCACCCTCATAATCTCCTGTAATGTTCCATGCTTTGATTCCTTTACCAAATTCGATGATTTTACTTCTGTTATGCGCAAGGTTAAGGGATAGATCCAGGCCCCAGTCTTTCGACCTGATTGGAGATCCGCCAATTGTTGCTTCAAAACCTTGATTTTGAATATTTCCAGCATTAAAGAAAGATTTCGGGTAACCGGTTTCATAAACACCATCCAATTTCAGGAGTTGATTGTAAGTATTTCCTCTATACCAGGCCACATCAAGATCAACTCTGTTTTTTAAGAATGAAAGGGTGGTACCAAATTCAATTTCGCGTTGTTTTTGTGGTTTGAGGTCATAGTTTGGTTTAGTATCGCCATTGATTTGCGTTGCGATGGGCACCGTATTTCCATTAATATCTACGATAGTACCTGGCGCGTATCCAGCACCCGTATCAAACGGTCTGGCAATACCTGCACTACCTACATAAGCAATGGAAGCTCTAACCTTTCCAAATGACAACCAAGAAGGCATTTTATCTTTAAAATGATCAGAGAAGATATAAGATACGTTTGCTGAAGGATAAAATATGGAGTTGTTATTTTTACCCGGAACAATGACTGGATAAGTTAAGGTTGAAATCCAGTCATTACGTCCGGAAAGTTCTAAATTTAGGTATTTTTTATAAGAGAAATTCACTACTCCAGCCAAACCAATGGTTAGAGAAGAAGGCAATGCAAGTTCATATTTTCTGGTTGTGGTATTACCTGGACCACCTTCTACTGGGTTGATGGAGTTGGCCAGGAAAAAGTTATTAGGCACCGCTAAACCACCACTGGTAGCTGCACTGTAAGTCTCTCCCAATTTATTTCCATAAATCTCATTGATCAATCTAAAATCAACATTCAGGTCTTCGTTGATGTCTTTATTGGCATGTCCCATGAACAATAAAGTGTAGTCTGTGGAATAACCACCGCCTGCACTATAATATCCTCCTTTGTTATCTTTTTCATTACCATAATCCTTATTTTCTGCAAAGTTTTTCTGATAATTAAAGTTACCTCTGGCACTAAAATCTAACCATGGATTTACCTGAGCTTTCAATTGAAGATAACCCAGTAAGGAATTTTCATTATTGGTATAGTTCTTTTTGTCGATTCTTGAAAAAGTATTGACAACAGCATCAAAATTACCACCAGGTCTGCTATAGGTATAGATTTCATTGTTTGCAGGATTTCTGTAACCTGCATACCAATCTGCAAAATCAAGATTCCTTGGTAAGTAATAGGTACTAAATGCCAATGCATTATCGCCATAAGTAGAATATCTACTTTGGTTATAATAGTTTTTAGTTACTGTATTTGCATAGCTTAATCCCATTTCAGAAGAGAAGATCTTATTGATTTCTCCACCAACTTTAAGGTCTATCGCATCTCTTTTCAGTCCATTGTTTGGAAGTGTCCCTTTATTGCTGGTATTTGAATAAGAAACACGGTAATTGAATTTTTCTGTACTTCCACCTAAGGCAACGTTGTTATTGATATAATTTCCATTGCGGTAAAAGGTTTTCCAGTTGTCAGGCTGTGCTTCATATGCCACCTTTTTTGATGGATTGTAAATGGCGGGCACTAATCTACCGTCGAATTTCGGACCCCAGTTACCAGTGGTTAAACTTTGCGTACCGTCTGGTCTGAAAGCTCCCTCTCTGCTTAAGTAACTACCCATACCATAGTCATTCTGAAGATCCATGAAGCTTTTATAAACGTCAGTCACCTGATAAGTACTACTCACCTCAATGCCTAATCCCTGGCCGCTTTTCCCTCTTTTGGTATTGATCACTACTGCTCCATTTAAACCTCTGGAACCGTATAATGTAGTTGCTGCAGCACCTTTTAGAATGGTGATCGACTCGTAATCATCCGGGTTCAGGTTTTTAAGCTGAGAACCTCCATCAGCAGCATCACCGCCAACAATGTTATTGGTGATCACCTGACCATCAACTACAAAGATCGGCTGATTGTTCGCCTGTCTGTCTGAGCTACCCAAAACTTTAGCGCCCCTGATCTGGATGTAAGGAGAGGTTTGCACCCCTGCAGTTCCTACCACATTGATGTTTACACCGGCAACCTTACCTTGTAAACCTGTAATCGGGTTCACCGTATTGGTACGTGTGATGTCATCACCTTTGATCTTGGTTACCGAATAACCCAGGTTTCTATCGATCTTTTTCACTCCAAGTGCACCTTCTACAGTCACTTCTTTTAGGTCGTTATTGCTAGGTATTAAACTTGCATTGGCCACTAGATCAGCGCCTACCTTTACTTCTTTACTGGTGTAGCCAAGGTATCTGAATTCCAGTGTATTTCCAGCAACTGCTTCAATGGTGTATTTTCCTTCAGAATTGGTGCTGGTGGATTTTTTTGTTTCTTTTACCCGGACGCTTACTGCAGGCATGGGTGTGCCTGACTCGTCCTTAACAGTACCAGTTACGGTACGACCGGTCTGGGCAAAGACTCCGATGCCCCAGAATAGCATGACACAGCTGAGCCATGTCATCTTTAGTAGTAGTTTAGTCATAGTTTTTTAGTTTAGAATTGGGTTTAAGGCTTGGTAAAGGATGGTTCTCTTTTAAAGTATTTTTACGGCTATAAAAATTCGGTTCGTTCCATCACCATATTTGCTGCACCGAGTAATTCCGCATCATTAGCGATCTCAGAAACTTCTATATGGGTACATTCTGCAATCCTGGGAATACAGAATTCATTAATAGCTTGTTGAATAGAAGGCATAAACATCTTTCCTGCAATTGCTCCCCTTCCGCTCAATACAATTTTCTCGGGGTTCATGATGTGGATTAAGGTGGCTACACCTTTTCCGAGGTGGAAAGAGGCATCGGATAAGATGGAAACTGCCAATGGATCACCGGAACGTGCAGCTTCCAGAAAATGGTCTCCATCCTGTTTAGAAGCATCCAGGAATAAGCGCTTCATACTGGATTCTACTCCTGATTCTACCTGGGCTTTGGCTTTCTTTGCCATGACCAGTAAGGACGTTTCAACTTCCAGACAGCCACGTTTCCCACAGGAACACAATTGGTTGCTGCCAGATAGTGGAATGTGGCTAAATTCACCTGCGAATCCGCTATGACCTCTGAAAATTTTTCCATCTATAATCATTCCCAATCCGGTACCCCAGCCCATATTGATCACCATCACATCTTGCTTTCCTTTGGCTTTTCCAAACTTCAACTCTGCCATGGCAATTAAACTGGAATCATTGTCGATGAAAACGGGAAGGTTTAATTTTTCGCTCAGGTAATCTCTCAGGTTATCCCCTTCGCTAACTGGAAATATGGTGTAATTGATCCCTTCTTCAATATTGACGAAACCAGGCATACCAATGCCGATTCCCACTATATGATCCTGATGAATGGCAGATTTCTCCAGGTTAAGCTGGACAAAAGCAATTAATTTCTGCAAGGCCTTCTCATCGTTGTAAGTATCTATCTCAATCACCTGAAGCGGCAGTTGAATTTGGTGGGTTAAATTATAGATCACCATACGAGAAACCATCTGATCTACAGCAACAGAAACTATGTAGCGTTCTTTTTTGGGATTCAGTAGAAACATGGATGGTCTTCTTCCGCCGCTGGAAGGTGCAAGGCCATCGCTGATGACAAATTCATCAGTGATGAGTTCATTCACTACGGCAGTCACAATAGGTAGGCTCTTCTGAGTCAGTTTACTGAGCTCATTCAAAGAAAGTGAGAAGCCTGAATACAAGTGCCTAAGTATTTCTCTCCTTAGTTGCGCACTCTTTTTTATTGTTGCAGACATATTTGGCGTTTGGTTTAGATAAACATATAGAAAGTTAAATTAAGAATCCAATACTTTTATATTTTTTTAATAAGTAAACAGCCGTTATGAATAAAATAGATAAGTATGCCAGCCATTGAATTTTTTAAAACCCTTCTGGAAGGAGGCAAAAGATAGATTTGCAAAAAAATCACGTTAGTTTAAAAAATTAACTCATTTAGAAATGACTTAGCTCGAAGTAATTGGCTCTTAGAAAATATTATCTTTTCACTTTAAATTGACAAAACAAGTGTACCGCAGCAAACTTACTTATTACTAAGTAGTTAGTGTTACTTCTACACCACATGAAATCAAACAAGAAAAGTTTAAAATAATTTTATTTTTTCCTAAGAATTGGATTTTTTGCGACTGAAAATGACCAAAAACAAGAGGAGTTTGGCCTAAAAAAGAGTGCTAAAAAATCGAATTCTTCCCAAAACCGATTAGGTCGGACATAATATTTTCAAAAATTTATAAAAATCAATCGTTTTTTTAGCCAAAAAAGGAGTCGAATATTTGTCCTTTGGGTGTTTGGAGACACAGACAATTTGCCTCATCAAAGAGATCATTGACCAGAGCCTGCTCGTGAATTATGTAGCATCTGAAAGAAGCAATACTACAACATAAAGAGATCACTTCTGATTTGAAGAGAAATTGGCATCGATAAAGAATACATAAAAAAGCACAAAGCCCTCCTGTAAACAGGAAGGCTTTGCAAATGTGCTCAACTGGCACAGTATAAAATCAGTATCGCTTACAAGCCGAAGTTAAATGCTGCTCTTACGCCAATGAAAGAAGGAGTAACCAATCCATCACCTTTAGACCATCCTTCATATCTTACACCTAAATCAATAGAAGCTTTATCAGCTACTGGAAATTCAAGTCCAGCTCCTGGAGAATAGGCGAATTTTGTTCCACCGCCATCCTCAGTTGAGAATGCAGCACCGATTTCACCATTCAGGTAAAAGTTTTCAGCTACAAAATATCTAGCACCAACTTTAACTGGAATAACTCCTGAAGTACCACCACCAAAAATATCTTTAGCTTTAAAGCTTAGGTAACCTGCATTCGCTGTTAGATTTAAATTTGGAGCTACAGGGTGTTGGTATAATAATGAACCACCATATCCCATTTTATAAAGGTCACCAAAGTTTCCCATTGGAAAAGCGAATTCTGCACCTATACCTAATTTAGGTCCATTCATAGCAGGATCTTTCTGAGCCTGTGCATTTGAAAATGCAAAAATACCTGCGATCGCTGTTAGTAAAAATAATTTTTTCATGTGTTTAAGTTTAATTCTTATTATTGATATAAAATCAATACACAAATACAAAAACTTGGCCAATGGCGTTAAAAAGATAAAAAAATCTTCACTACAAGGTCAATTTCCTGAAAATATCCTCTAAAGAAGTCAGTTGGTGTTCTTTTTTGAGTTCATCAATTGAGGCATTGGCTACAATCCGGCCTTTATCAATGATAATGACCTCATCACAGAGGGCTTCGACCTCCTGCATAATGTGCGTAGAAATGATCACTGTTTTATTTTTGCCTAGCTGCTTGATCAGTTCCCGAATCTCTGTTAATTGATTAGGATCCAATCCTGAAGTAGGTTCATCTAAGATCAGCACCTGCGGATCATGAATGATCGCCTGTGCCAGACCAACCCTTTGCTTGTACCCTTTAGAAAGCATCGAAATCTTCTTATGCTGTTCCGCAGCGAGTCCCACCTTTTCAATGGTTTCTTTTACGCGCTGTTTCGGTTCTTTCAATTGATAAGTCTCCGCAACAAATAATAAAAACTCCTGTACGTACATATCGGTATATAAAGGTGTATTTTCCGGAAGGTAGCCCATAATCTTTCTGACTTCAATCGACTGTGTCCGGACATCAAAGCCACATAGGCTGGCGGTACCGGAAGTAGGGCTCAGGTAACTCGTCAGCATTCGCATCGTGGTCGATTTCCCAGCACCATTCGGGCCTAAGAATCCTAAAATCCTACCCGGCATAGCGTTAAAACTAATGCCATCTACAGCTTTCTGCTGACCGAAATGTTTGCGGAGTGAACTCACCTGAATGCTCAATTTATTTTACCTTTTTAATGTGTGAAGAACGAATCTTTTTATCTTTTCTATATTGATCGAATTCTTTTCCTGCCAATTCCAGATTGTCCGTAGAAATCATATCGGCGCCACTTTCCAGGTACTGATAGTAATATTTACCATTTGGTCTGGCCAGTGATCGTTTGTCTAAGTTGCCCATTGTGCCCATGATACAGGTGATCCCCTTTTTATGTAAACCCTGAAAAACTTTCTGCTCCGGAAGCGAAGTGCCTACAAAAGCGACAATCCTGTTATTTGGCACACCTTTCCCATTTAACCTTTCTAAATCTGTATCGTATTTTACGGAAGCAGAAATCATCAGGTCTGGTGCTAAACGATGTACTTCTACCGCCTGGTTGTCATTATAGGTAATCACGATGGAATTTGTTTCTGATTTCGTTTTGCGTACCTCATTGATGATCTTTGCAAAAGGCACTCCTTTTTTAATATCTATCGTAAACAACACCTTTCCCTTTCCCCAGGTCAGGACTTCATTTAAAGTAGGAATTTTATAAGGAGTTACCGTTCCGTAATCATCTTTTAACCGCAGGTTTTGCAATTCCGCGTAAGTATAATCGCCGATCATACCGGTACCTGTACTGGTTCTGTCCAGACGATCATCATGCATGATCACCAATACAGAATCTTTACTTAAAGCCACATCAAACTCAATCACTACCGGCTGATATTTTGTTGCATTCTCAAAAGTAGCGATACAATTTTCAGGGAAATCTTTCATTGGTCCTCCTCTATGTGCAGAGATGAGTGGATAACCCGGTGTTTTTCTATTTAAAAAAGACCTTAATTCTTCGCCATTGCTAAAAGAAATATAGTTTTTCGTTTGTCCTGTGCAAGATACGGCAAGCATTAAGAAGCCTACCAGAAGCAGATTAAATTGTTTCATGGCCAAAAGTAGGAATTTAGGTTCTATATATATTTGTTAATCTTCTATATTTGCATCATTATGGCAAAGAACACTAACGACGAACAATTTAAAAATGTAATATCACATGCCAAGGAATACGGTTTTGTATTTCAAAGCAGCGAGATTTATGACGGACTAAGTGCGGTATATGACTACGGACAATTAGGCTCGGAATTAAAGAATAACATTAAAACTTATTGGTGGAAATCCATGGTTCAGATGCATGAGAACATTGTAGGAATTGATTCTGCAATCTTTATGCACCCGAAAGTATGGAAAGCCAGCGGACACGTAGATGGCTTTAACGATCCAATGATCGACAACAAAGACTCGAAAAAACGCTACCGCGCAGACCAGTTGTTAGAAGATAAAATTGCCCGTTACGAAAAAGACGGTAAAACTGATAAAGCTGCAAAATTGCAGGCTGATATGGATGATGCATTAACTGCAGATGATCTTCCACGCTTAAAACTATTGATCGAAGAGCATGAAATTGCTTGTCCGGTGAGCGGCACAAAAAACTGGACGGATGTACGTCAGTTTAACCTGATGTTCAGCACTCAGTTCGGTGCAATGGCAGAAGGTTCTGATGAAGTATACCTACGTCCGGAAACTGCACAAGGTATCTTTGTGAACTTCCTGAACGTGCAGAAATCTGGAAGAATGAAAATTCCTTTCGGTATTGCACAAATTGGAAAAGCATTCAGAAATGAAGTAATTGCGCGTCAGTTCATCATGAGAATGCGTGAATTCGAACAAATGGAGATGCAATTCTTTGTACGTCCGGGTGAAGATGCAAAATGGTTCGCTTACTGGAAAGAAGCTCGTCTGAAATGGCACCAGGCTTTAGGTACACCAGCAGAAAAATACCGCTTCCATGACCATGTGAAATTAGCACACTACGCAAATGCCGCTACAGATATTGAGTTTGAATTCCCATTCGGATTTAAGGAAGTAGAAGGTATCCATAGCCGTACAGATTTCGATTTAACGCAGCACCAGACTTTCTCTGGCAAGAAAATGCAATATTTCGACGCCGAATTAAACGAAGAAGGTAAACCTTACGGAAATTATGTTCCTTACGTGATCGAAACTTCTATCGGTTTAGACCGTATGTTCTTATTAACGATGATCAATGCTTTTGAAGAGCAGGATCTGAGTACAGAAGAAAAACAAGACAGCAGAACTTTATTACGCTTACACCCTTGTTTAGCACCGGTTAAAGTAGCGATCTTCCCATTAACGAAGAAAGATGGCTTACCAGAAAAAGCAAGAGAAATCATGAACAGCCTGAAACTTGATTTCAACTGTATTTATGAAGAAAAAGATGCGATTGGTAAACGTTACCGCAGGCAAGACGCGATTGGTACGCCTTTCTGCTTAACTGTGGATCACCAGACTTTAGAAGACAATACCGTAACTATCCGTCACCGTGATTCGATGGAACAGCAAAGAATTGACATTAAAGACCTGGAAGAGTTGATCTCTAGCAGAGTAAGCTGGAAAAACCTTTTAAGATAAGGTCTCCTATATAGATACAAAGCCCTGCAGTCATAAGATTGCAGGGCTTTTTTTTGCTTTTATTGGCACTGAAAGAACTAAACCAGCAACCGTTTTCTCAAAGTATGTAAACGTGCATAACAGATTCCACTGTAGAAAGCCCATAGTAGCATCAGGTGCATCAATAACTTGGGGTTCTCCCATATACTTACCCCCGACTGTACCACGGCCGTATACAACTGTATAAATGGCGTAGTTGGCAATAGCATAGACAACCACTGCACCGGCAAGGGCAAAGACTCAAACGGCCAGGAATATCCAGTAATCAGGAAAATCGGATACGTTGAAAATGCCATCATCTGTAAACAGAGCAGCTGTGATTTAAACAAAGAGCCGATAAACTGTCCCATAGGAATTAAGGTCAGCAGAAACAAGAGCAGCAATAAGCTCAGCTCAAAACCATTTCCCCTCATGGGTAGGTTGAGCAGCCCATAATTCACATTCAGAAAGAAAAACGCATAAGCAGAAAACAGGATCAGGTAAAATAACCCTTTACCCCAAATCGCCATGGACGCGCCGCCCCTTAACCAAGCCCCAATTGTAGCATGCTGCCTTTCTGCAGCCACACTCTCTGAAAGACCGATCAGCAAAGTCTGCTGCAAGATCAGCGCCAGCAAGCCCGGCAATAAGAAAGCCCCATAACTGGAACGCTCATTAAACAGCGGACGGTAATCCAAACTCACAGGCATCACATTCTGCATCGCAATGGCGGAAGTCATCCCCTCGCTTTTCTCAAAAAACTGGAGCCGTACCCCTGCCCCAACCGTCAGGCAGATGGCCTGCACACTGGCCAGAATATCACTGGAAGGCAAAAATCTGGCGGCATTTACAGCCAGCACCACATTGCTCTGCTTGAGGCTCAATAAATTTGTCTGCGTACCTCTGGGGATGTACATATACCCCTGACAATTTCCTTCATACATCTGTTCTTTTGCATCTTCCAGGTTAGAAAAATGGATCAGTTCTACCATTGGAGAATTGTCTATATTCTGTTGTAACAAACGGGATAAACGCGTCTGATCATCATCTACGATGGCCAATTTCACATTTTCCTCTTCTTTATTGATGTAAATACTGCCGTAAAAAAAGGCATACAGCAAAGGTGCGATCAGCAGTGTAAGGAGCAAACTATGGTCTTTCACCACTAGCCCTGCTTCTCTCAGTAAAAGATTAATTAAGGACGGGTTCGACTGCTGCTTCATTTTTACTGTTATTAAATTGACGTTGGAAAAGAATTAGGGCTGTCGGAAACATGACCGCGGGAAACAACAATAGTTTATACAAATCAGCCTGCGCGTAATAGAAGGGCAGGTTCATATAATATACCTTAAAGAAAGTATCTAAAAATGGCGTATAAGGCATAATCGTCGCATAATATTGATCATACCAGGGCATTGCCCATCTTGGAAAAGTAAAACCGCTGAACACAAAGGCCGGCGAAGTATAAAACAAGGCCACATCCCCGGAAAGCATCACATCTTTAAACAAGGCGGAGATGAACATTCCGATGCCAATACAAGCGATAGACAGCAAGGTATACAGCGCAAAAAACTTACCTGTTGCCGCGGGTACACCGATCTCAAAGAAAGGAAAGAGGATAAAGGCAATAATGGCAAAATTGAACCAGCTGACCACCAGATGGGCGATCGTTTTACCGGCAATTACGCGAAATGCCGAGCCTTTTGCCAATTCATATAATTGCGGTATCGTATTGGTCTTGTATTCATAATTGAGTGCCAGCATACTGCTGATGATCAGGATCATCTGCATCCCTACGGTAATCAGTCCTGGAACCAGATATTCCTGGTAATTGTAGGTGGCATTGTACAGCTGATAAGTATCCAGTTTAATGGGGTTGGCCAAAGCCATGGCCCGGTCTGGCGCCATTCCCGTCTTCACCAGCTTCTTCAGAATGATCCCGGTACTCCCCGTGATGATCACCTGTGCTGCTGCTTTGTACACCATTTTAGCGGGGACTAAAGCCGCTGCATTGGTATACAGGGTTACTGTTGTAGGATGACGGCTATAAACATCATTCTGCATATTTACCGGAAAATGCACAGCCCCCATGATCTCGCCTTTTTGAATGGCCTGCTGCACTTCTGCTTCGCTATACAACCTCTTGGTGATGCGTAAGGCATCCCGCTGCTCCAGCAAAAAAATCAGCTGTCGGCTCACCGGACTTTGATCATCATCCCAAATCGCAAAAGGAAGATTTTTTGCCTCTTTTTCCTGATAGATGTAGGCGTAAAAAGAAAATAACATGGCAGGAACCACCAGCATCACCAGATAAAATACCTTTAGATGGAGAATCCTGTTCCATTCCCGAATGATGATTTGACAAGTCGAACGCATTATGGCAAAATTAAGGAAGCCGTCATACCTGCACGCAAGCCTTTAATTCCGGCAGCATTTTCTGGTTTCAGCTCTATCGTAAATGTTCTCAGTTCAAACTGCCCTTTGTCTTTTGTAGGTACCCAATTCGCAAACTCTAAGGTCGGCGCGATCGAAGTCACCTTCACTTCAAACGTTTCAGGATCACAGCCAGGAACCTTTACAGCAGCTTTAGACCCTACTTTTAAAAGATTAGATTCATCCTGCCGGACATTAAACCTGAGCAACTTGGAGTTTTTCTTTTCAATGGTCATCATTGGATAACCGATAGAAACAATTTCTCCCTGGTGGGTCACTAAACTGGAAATCACCCCATCTGCAGGTGCATGAACCCTGGTATTGTCGCCCAATGATTTGGTCAGCTCATAAGCCTGCTCCGCTTGTTTTACAATCGCATTGGCCGTTTTCATAATTTCCGGACGCGTACCATCTTTCAGCATTTTCAGGTTCAGTTTCGCCATTTCCATTTCTTTCTTTGCCGCCTCATAGCGGAAATAGAAAACATCTCTTTCCTGGCCGGAGATCACATCAGCCTTGTACAAACGCTGCATCCTATCATTCGTAGCGCTAAATAATTTATATTGGTCTTCACTGATCTGATAAAGCTTAGAAGTTGCGTCAATCAATTCTGGTCTTGCACCTTTTAACAATAGCTCCTGCTGCCCTTTTGCCGCATCAATTGCAGCAAGCGCCTGCGCTTTTATGGCATCAATCTCGTTAGAACGTAGAATTGCCACGATTTGTCCTTCCTTTACCGTATCGCCAAGTTCAACGAGCAAGGAGTCCAGGCGACCAGGAAATTCTGCCGCCACATCCACACTGGAAGCATCTACCATGCCGATGAAATTATTGTCTTGTTTTTTATTCCCTGCCAGAAAGAAGAACAGAGCGGCAATGACCACTACAATAGGGATCAGTAAAGCCCAGTAATTTTTGATGATATCTTTCATGTATATGTGTTTTATAGCTTGATTTTTTATGTTTTATTTAAGGTATTTTGCCAGTTCTTTAGGCGTTCCAATACTGTTAAAATAGGCAGCAACGGCCAGGTAATAACCAAACACAGCGGTATGATAACCTTTGTCGATTTCTGTTTCTACCAGTAAAGCATCATTCACATCTTTAGGTGAAGACAACTGGTTTTTCATTCGTTCGCCAATCAAAGTACTCGTAGTATGTGCTTCTTTTCTGGCATTATCCAGGGCATTCACATCGTTTTGGAGCGACTTCATTTTATTTCTGGCCACCGTAGATTGTACCTGCAAGGCCAATCCAGCACTTTGTTCCCCAAGCTTTGCCTCTTCCACCAGCTTACTGGCGGCTTGCGTACGTTTACGAGTTTGTCCGTTAAATAAACTCCACTGCAGCTCTACTCCGATAAACCAGTCCGGAATCGTCACCGGAAGGTCTTTCTGATAAAGGTTATAATTACCGATGGCAAAAATATTCGGCAAAGAGAAAGACCTGCTGATCTTCTCCGCAGTTTTCGCATAATTGATTTTGCTTCCTGCCATTCTATAAATCGGATTTGACACCCAAAAATCTTCTTTAGGAGCCGCTGGTTCTATATGACGATATCTTAGCGCATCCGCGATCACAATATTGGAATCCAAAGGAATACCCAACAGTTTATTTAATTCCACCTTCGCATTTTCCTGTTCCAGTTTGATGTTATTGAACTGGCTTTGTGCCTGAATCAAGACCACATTTGTCCAGCTTTTCTGATATGGCGCTAGGATTTCATTTTTCACCAGCTGCTGTGCATATTCGTTGTTTTTTGTCAGCGCATTCACCATCGTCTGCTGTTCAGAAAGCAAAGTATTTAAGTATAAAATTCGCAGGTACTGCAAAGAAATCAGGAACTCAACTTCCTTCCCTACTAAATCTACATTTATATCTGCCGACTTCACTAAGGATTCCGCCAGATTTCCCGCAGCATCTAATTTATAGCCTAAAAATATGGGCTGCCGAAAACCTAGCCCTGCAACAAAATAAGATTGTTTGCTCAAACTGGGATTATAATCGGGATAAATAGCGCCGATTACATTTTTTGAAGTATTGTAAATGCGATCCTGCACAGATTGAGGCAATGGATTTCCGGTGATTTCTTTGAACACCTCATTGGCCGTATTGACACTTTGCTGCGAAGAACCGTTTACTACACCATCCCTTGCCTGCTGTAAGTTAATCGTTAAAGGACTGCTCAGATACGTATAGCTAGACAATAAATCCACTTTTGGCAGGTAGCTTTTTTTCTCTGCTTTCAGGTTAGCCTCTCCTGAAGCCAGGGAAGATTTCGCTTGTCTGAGGGTCAGGTTATTTTGCTGTGCGAGGTTAAAACAATCCTCCAATGAGGTATGCTGTGCATTTGTGGTAATTCCCCAAACCATCAGGCCACAAAGCAGGGCATAATTTTTACAGATAGGTAGATCTTTAAACATATTACTTTTTTAAAACTTTACTCAGGGTATATTCCCAATTCATTCTGGCGATATTCAGAACAGAAATGCTTTGCGGGCACTCCACTTCACAGGCTTCGGTATTGGTACAATGGCCAAAATCTTCGAGGTCCATTTGTGCCACCATAGACAGCACCCGCTTGCTGGATTCCATCTTTCCTTGAGGCAGTTTCACCAGGTGCGCAATCTTTGCAGAAGTAAATAAAGCGGCGCTTGAATTTTTACAAGTGGCCACACAAGCCCCGCAGCCAATACATGCAGCACTATCAAAAGCAGATTCTGCTTGTTCATGGGTGATTGGGATCCCATTTGCTTCTGGTGCCTGCCCCGTATTTACGGATACAAAACCTCCGGCCTGAATGATGCGGTCGAAAGCAGACCGGTCTACCCTTAAATCCCTTTTTACCGGGAAAGCGGCCCCTCTAAAAGGCTCAATATATATGGTATCCCCATCTTTAAACTCCCTCATGTGCAGCTGACAAGTGGTTAAATGTTTGATCGGCCCATGCGCACGACCATTGATCATCATCCCGCATTGACCACAAATTCCTTCCCTGCAATCATGATCAAACTCGACAGGACGATCGCCGCTCAAAATCAACTGTTCATTCAGTGTGTCCATCATTTCCAGAAATGACATGTGAGGGATCACATTGTCCAATTCATAATCGACCAATTTCCCCGGACTACCGGCATCACTTTGTCGCCATATTTTTAAATAGATTTTCATAGCCGGTATATTATTTATAACTCCTTACTGTTAATTCTACGTTTTCAAAATGCAGGGGTTCTGGAACCAGCACTTCTTCCTGATCCTCTCCCTGGTATTGCCAGGCAGAAACGAAACAATATTTTTCGTCGTTTCTTAAAGCCTCTCCTTCCGGAGTCTGATATTCTTCCCTGAAATGGGCACCACAAGATTCTTCTCTTGTCAAAGCATCCTGACACATCAATTCCGCGATCTCCAGATAATCACTAATACGGCCTGCTTTTTCCAATTCCCCATTCATTTCCTCCTCTGTACCTGGCACTTTAAGGTTTTGATAGAAATCCGAGCGCAGATTCTTGATTTCCTGTATTGCTTTAATTAGCCCTTCTCTACTTCTTGATAAACCACAATAGTCGTAAAGAAGTTTGCCCAATATTTTATGGTAATGATCAGCGGTTTTTGTGCCATTAATGGCGAGTAATTTTCCGAGATGTGCCCTTACCCGAACTTCGGCATCTACAAATTCCTGCTCTTCGGTGCTGAGTCTGGCAGATTTGATTTCCCCGGCCAGGTAATTCGACACCGTATATGGTGCAATAAAATAACCATCTACGCATGCTTGAAGCAGGGAATTGGCGCCCAATCTGTTGGCCCCATGATCGGCGAAATTAGCTTCTCCTAAAGCAAACAAACCTGGAATGGTGGTCATCAATTCATAATCTACCCATAAGCCGCCCATAGAAAAATGTGCAGCTGGTGAAATCATCATCGGTTCTTTATACGCATCGATGTCGGTGATTTTACGGTACATATCGAACAAGTTTCCGTACTTCTCTTTAATTTTCCCTTGTCCCTGCTCTTTGATCGCTTTTGAAAAGTCAAGATAAACGGCATTGAGCTGAGGGCCTACGCCAAATCCGGCATCAATACGTTCTTTTGCTGCGCGGGAAGAAATATCTCTTGGCGCTAGGTTTCCAAAAGCAGGGTATCGACGTTCCAGGTAGTAATCTCTTTCTGCTTCTGGGATATCATTGGGTTTTCTATTTTCAGGATTTTGCAAAGGCACCCAAATCCGACCGTCATTTCTTAAAGATTCAGACATGAGGGTGAGTTTGCTCTGGTAACTGCCAGATTGCGGCAATGAGGTTGGGTGCACCTGTGTCCAGCTTGGGCAGGCCATATAGGCCCCTTGTTTATGGGCACGCCAGATGGCAGAGGCATTACAGCCCATCGCTAGTGTTGACAGATAGTAAATCTTACCGAAACCGCCAGTGGCCAGAATCACGGTATGCGCACTGTGCCTTTCGATTTCACCGGTATCGAGATTTCTCACGATGACTCCTCTCGCCTTCCCATCTACAATGACCAGATCCAGCATCTCATGCCTGGTATATAAAGTCACCGTTTTTGCGGCAACCTGTCTCATGAGTGCCTGATAAGCACCCAACAATAATTGCTGTCCGGTTTGCCCTCTTGCATAAAAAGTACGGCTCACCTGTACCCCTCCAAAAGAGCGGTTGTTCAGGTAGCCTCCATATTCGCGGCCAAAAGGTACACCCTGGGCAACTGCCTGATCAATCAGCTGTGCAGAGCATTCTGCCAGTCGGTAAACATTGGCTTCCCGTGAGCGAAAATCGCCTCCTTTTATCGTATCATAAAACATGCGATATACGCTATCGCCGTCATTTTTATAGTTTTTCATGGCATTCACACCACCTTGTGCGGCAACGGAATGCGCTCTTCTTGCGGAGTCCTGGAAGCAAAACGATTTCACATTATAACCCATTTCTCCTAAAGATGCGGCGGCGGCACTTCCAGAAAGTCCGGTTCCAACCACAATCACATCCATTTTCTTTCTATTGGCGGGATTCACCAATAGGGCATGGTCTTTATAAAAGCTCCATTTATCTTTTAATGGCCCCGGCGGGATTTTAGCATTTAATTCCATACGACATGCTGGGTTAAATAAACATAAATTGGGATAATTGCGAAGCCGAACGTAATCACGTAGCTGTATACTTTTCCAAAATTCCTGACCCAGGCCACATATTTTGGATGATACAACCCTAGAGAGCGGGCGGCACTAAAAAAGCCGTGCAGCAAATGATAACCTAATGCAAACATGGAAAGCACATAAAATAATACATACCACCAATCCTGGTAAGCCGCAATTACGATCGTGTACAAATCTTTATGGCCAAACTCGTCCATCGGCAGCGTTCCAAACTTATACTGGTACCAAAAATCTTTGAAGTGAAATACCAGAAAGATCAGGATCAGTGTACCGAGAATACCCATATTCCGGGAGTACCATTTACTGGTGGCTGCCCTTCCATCTACTGCATATTTGCCAGCAGTTTTTTTATTCTTCAGTGTGATCACCAGGGCATCAATCCCATGGACAATAATCGAGGCATACAGCACATAGGAAATAATTTTTATAAAAATATTGCCTGAAAGCAACTGTGAATAACTGTTAAAACTTCCTTTCGCCTGTGCTGCTGGCAATAGCAGCTGCAGGTTGCCCAGCAAATGAATCACCAGAAAAAAACAGAGAAATAGTCCTGTGAAAGCCATTAATGTTTTACGCATCAGCGTAGAAGTATTTGTTTTTCTATCCATAGCTTTTAATTAAAATACACCAATTACTTTCCACCAAAGGCCACCGATTCCGATCCAGACGATCAGGAAAATAATGCTCAGTATAAACCCTCTGGACCACCAATCTTTGACATCTACATACGTACTTCCAAAAAACACCGGTGCTGGTCCATGACCATAATGCGTTAACGTACCAAAAATACCACCGCAGAACCCCAATGATAAGGCGAGTAACATCGGTGGAATACCAATGATCACTCCTACTCCTAAGAAAGCGGCATACATAGAAGCCACATGTGCAGTTGCACTGGCAAAAAGATAGTGACTGTAGAAATAAACCAGGATGATGATCGGAAAAGCCATTGTCCAGCTTAAGCCTCCAATCTGATCTTTTACTACGTTACTTAACCAGGGAATTAATCCAAGGGTATTTAAAGCACTGCCCATCATCACCAGGGCTGAGAACCAGACAATAGTGTCCCAGGCTCCTTTTTCACTTTTCACATCTTCCCAGGTCAGCACTCTGGACAGCAATAGAAATACCAGTCCGATGAAGGCAGTAGTGGTCGCATCGATTTTAAAGAAATCACCACTCACCCACAATACCAGCAGGATCACAAAAGCGATCAGCATCAGCCACTCATTGGTAGATACTCTACCCATTTCCTTCAGCTTATCAGATGCCATTTTTGTAGCGCCCTGAGTTACTTTTATTTCCGGTGGATATATCTTATACAATACATAAGGAATCAGAATCATGGAAATGATACCGGGAACGATCGCCGCCCACATCCAGGACATCCAGGTAATTTGAATCCCCAGATCCGCAGCAAATTTCTGACACATCGGGTTACTGGCCGTACCGGTCAGGAACATAGAAGAAGTGATCAGGTTAACGTTATAACTACTCAAACTCAGGTAAGCACCCAGCTTGCGGTGTGTTTCTTCTTTATCAGGAAAAGAGCCAAAATTGATGGCCATAGATTTCATTATCGGATAGATAATACCACCTCCCCGGGCAGTATTACTAGGAATTGCAGGGGCAAGCACTAAATCTGCTAAACCTAAACCGTAACCTAATCCCAGGGAACTGCGACCAAATACACGGATAAAAAGATAGGCAATCCTACTTCCCAGCCCGGTTTTGATAAACCCACGGGCAATAAAAAAGGAAATCCCGATCAGCCAGATCACCTTGTCGCCGAAGCTACTTAAAGCCAGGGAGATGGCTTTTCCGGGATTACCGGGAGCAAGTACGCCGGTGACGGCTACTAAAGCGATCGCGATCATAGACATCGTGCCCATTGGTGCCGCTTTAAGGATAATCCCTAGAATGGTAGCCAGAAAGATGGCCAATAGGTGCCAGGCTTCTGCCTTCACCCCTTCTGGTGCTGGAATAAACCAGATGACCAGCCCGAATGCCAGGGTAATCAGTAAGGTTTTGTAGTTTACTTCTTGCATAGTTTGTTGGTGTTTTATTAAAAGCGCGCCTGCATCTGGCAAATCACGCGATTGGTATTATACTGTGTGGTGTTCGGTATACTTTTTTCATATCGGTCCATTTGCAAACCTATTTGTACACGAATGGCATAAGCTTCAGCAAATGAAGCGCTGAGCATGGGGATATAGGTTTCTCTGGAATTCCCAGCCTGTCTGAAATCAGCATCCAGGTATTCATATCGAAAAGCAAATTCTAACTCTTTTAACCTCGTATTTTTAACGCGGTAGCTCACATTTGGCAAGACATAAATCCCTCTCATCGCATATTTGCTGACTGGGATTACTGGTGTTTCCTGTCCAAAGAACTCCTGACTGTTGATCCCTTGTTTGTATTCAGAAACAAAGGACAATCCCCACCTTTCGTTCAGTGTTTTCGTATAATCTACATCTACGCCATAAACCCAGATTTTCTGTCCCATGTTTTTTCCGAACCCGGCACTTGCACCCAGGTGGGTATTTTTACTTAAGCCCAGCACTACGCGCGCAGGGAAAATCTTACCATCATCATTGTCGCTCACCTGATTCCGGTTATTGCCATTAAACACTCCTATTGAATATTGAATGGGCACATCGATGTCTTTAATTTGTCCGGAAAAACTTGCACCAATCTGGAAACTCTGCCAGCTATTGGCACCAAACAAATAGTATTGATTAGAGAAGTCTATAGATTTTACAAAGTCTACCGGATAATTATCTTCCTGTCCGAACTGCGGACGAAACTGTCCGAATTGAAAATTCACATAATCATTGACACTATATTTTATATAAGCATTTTCTAAAACCTTGTTTTGAGGGTTTCCGGTGAAGTCACCGAAATTAACCAGGATCACGGCATTGATGCGTTCATTGATCGCTGCGTTCAATTGCACCCGTGCCCGTTTTACAGAAAAGGAATTGTGTGCAAAATGTTCATCACCGGAATGGTGCTGCCCTTTGATGTCCACATCTTTGTCCAGCGAGTAGTTGAACTGACTTTGCAGCATTCCTGATAGCGTCAGCTTTGTTTTAGAAGACACAGGAATTTCGACCCCTTGTGCCTTTAATAAAACTGGCGTGCAGACCATAGATAAAAACGTTAAAATTTTAAACTTCATTAAATTAGAGCTTATGATGAGCATCACCTAAATAATAAGAAGGCGCTTTACCGGTGTTTTTAATAAAGGCCCTGAAAAATGTGGTTCTGGAAGTAAAGCCTGCTTGCCAGGCCATGCCTTCTAAAGACAGTTGCTTCCATTCTTCCTGATGGATTTGTGACTTCACATATTCCACTCTCTGAAAGTTAATGAAATTCTGGAAATTAAGCTGGTACTCCTTGTTAATCAAGCAAGAAAGATGATGAGCAGGAATACCGGTATCTTCTGCAAGGTCTTTAATAGAGTAGCCTTTAGTTAGGAAAGGCTTTTGATCGGTGAGGACTGTTTCCAGTATTTGAAGATAGGCGTTGCGCTTATCTTTACTATAAAGCAGATGTCCCTGACATGGGCTATCGCCAGTTTCCAGCTGAAGTGGCGCAGTTCCCTCCTTATGTTCTAGAGAAAGTTTCTTTTTGAGGGTATTGATCAACCGGAAAAGAGGATGTTTGACGGCTTTTGGAACAAAAAAAAGTAGATAAGCTGCGCTTACAAACGCATGATTATCAATTTGCGGGTAAAAATGTACCATGTAAATAGCATTTATGATTTCAAGGACAGATAGGATGTTTTGGGGCGGCAGGCAGTTTATCCCGGGCGGAGATACCTGTTAGCATGAGGGGTATGTTTTTCCATAGGTAATGGATTTTGTAAGTTTTTTCCGCTAAGCAATTCTTAATTTCACAACTTATATCTCTACAACAGGAGCCGAAATTCCCATTTTTAGTAATACCGGTTTATTATAGTACATTATTAAGGGAAAAAGGTTTTAGTTATTTTAAAATAAATAATTACCTAAATAGAGGATTATTATCAGAATAATTCTATGTAAAGTCCTTGCACATTTATGAAGCTAAAAGGGAAGGAACATTTAATTTCTTAACACACCACTACCTGAAAGAATAACTAAAATCTAAACTGCAGCGTCAGCTGAATACGACTATTATTGGCAGAATCGCCGTTTACGTTCTTTCTGCTCCCGTATAAATACTCCAGGCCACCTTTGATAAAGCTATTCGGATAGTAAATCAGATTTAACACTCCATAATTCGAAGCTTTAAAACTCTGATTTGCAACGACTCCCTCATTTTCAAGATTCAAATAACCCCAGCCAGCAGTAGAACTGAGCTGATCTGACCACCAATGGTCATAAGAAGCCGAAAGGCCCCAAACACCTAGAATTTCCAGGCTGGAACTGGCAGGATTATAGAGCCCATCATAATTATCCGGCCCAATGTCGTTAATGTATTTGCTGATTCCCTTGCCATAACTGGCTTGAAATACGAAATTATCCTTATTTCCAGGCTGCTGCAAAACACCACTTGCAGTGAAGCCATAACCGACCTTACTTTCTCTTTCCTGCAACGTGTTTTGGTAGACAATGGGGTGTACTACTGAGGCAAAACGCAGGTGGCTTCCGTTTTTACTATATTGAATACTAGCCGTCACATCTGGAACTTGCTTTAATGCTTTAAAACCTGAATCATCAGGAAGCGTCAAAAAACTCTCCGGATCTTCCAGTGCTAAAGCCACATCTGTAGTTCTGCTGACTGGCAAAGTTACCCTAAATTGTACCTGCCTGCCGAAAGTCATAGAATTGGGACCATTATAATCCAAAGTATTTGGATAAGCATCTACATCCATAAAGTTAGACCAGTACATTCCAACCAGCACTTTTCCGTATTCGGCATAAGCCATCCTTAAATTCGGACTAAAGGAACTGTTGAAAAGATCGAACTCCAGTACGGTTTTTAATCCCTTACCTTCAATCGGAATCTGCCCGTTCAGGTTAAAACGACTGGCGGCGACACTATAAGTGGTATTACTTTTTTTAGCATTAGGAATGTCTATCCCAGAAGATAAAAAACCCAGAGGGCTGTTGTTATTGTGAAAATCATGAATCGCATCCGTCTGTATAAAGCCACCAATCTGCAGGGCAACACTTTCATCATCGGCCATCACCACTCCTGTATACCTTCCGGATTCTACAGCGCTTCTGGTTTGAGTTCTCGGAGGCGAAGCATTTTTCTTTAATCGAATGTCCAGGTAATTTAAACGGGCCTCCAGACTATCCAGCCGTTTCCGGGTTAAGGAGTCTTTTTGCGCAAAAGCGGTTATCACCATCATGTGAAGGAGTAAAAAAGCGAGTGTATGTTTCAAAAGCATAATTTGATCGTATATATTATGTATAGTATTACAGCATCCATTTCCTTTGTGCGGTAAAAGAGATGGTGAGCCATAGGTTATTGTTTTTATTCTTAATCCCATCATACACCTCTGCCCGGATCAGATCCAGCTCATCTACTGAACGGAGGGGATAACCTTCCGGCAAAAGGAAATCAATTTCTATCAAGTGATATTTTCCCGTTTTTGCGATATGGCTTTTCACATCCAGGAAGTTTTTTGAGTGCACCATCTCCTGCACCAGTGCTTTAGTGGTTCTTTCCACCTCATCATCTGGTGCAAATAACAACAGCTCTTTTAGGTTTCTAATTCCCGTTTTGATGGGTTCAATGAGAAAGATTAGAGAGGCAAGAATAACTAATGTTGGATCTATATAAGGAACAACAGCATGGAAACCGATCCGATCCAGAATAAAGGCAATCATCATTCCTACCAAAATAGCGACGCTTAAAAAAGCACCCAATTGCCATTCAAGCGCTTCAATTCTGACAAACTCAGAAGATACCTGCAATGATTTCTTCCTGAAATACAGCCAGATCATTAAAGAACCCAATGCAGAAAAGATCAAAAAGCCAATGGCTACGTTCAGGTCCACGATTCTGCCGCCATGCATAAAATCGAGGGTAGCGGTAATGAGCGAATACAGACAAAGGAAAATGATCACCAGGCATTGAATCAAAATAATAAAGGGTTCAAAGTGTGCTCTTCCATAAGGGAGCACCTGATCCTCGGGTTTTCTGATAAAGCGGAGTGCAAAGATGGAGGCAATAGACAGCATCATCCCAATCAGGCTAAAAAGGCCGTCAAAGATAATGGCCTTGGCGTCGGTAAACAAACCAAAACAGATGCTTAAAAGCGCAAAAACACCTGTGAGATAAATAGATAGCTTAATCAGTCGGTTTTCAGTCAACGCCATAATATGTATTATTACTCAAAATACACAAAAGGCTTACTCCTAAAAGCTCAATTATGTTCCACATTCTAAAGTGAAACGTATTGCGCTATGCCTTCCTCCTCTTTGTTCAAGGGTATCAATAGCTTTGTTAGAAGATCTATCTAAATCCTTAAATATTATGGCAGAAAACAATAAAAAAGTTGGTTTAATTCCTGTAATGCTGATGGTTGCGGGAAACATTATGGGCTCGGGGGTATTCCTGCTGCCTGCAAACCTGGCGTCTACCGGCGGTATCGCCATTTACGGCTGGCTGGTGACCATTGTTGGTGCGATTGCACTATCTATTGTGTATGCGAAGATATCTTCGATAGACCGCAGCCCGGGTGGTTCTTATGCCTATGCAAGAAGAGCTTTTGGTCCTTTTCTAGGTTACCAGACCAATATGCTGTATTGGGTGGCGGCCTGGGTGGGCAATATCGCCATTGTAGTGGTGGGTGTAGGCTACCTCAGTTATTTCTTTCCTTTTTTAAAAGAACCAATTCCCGCTACGATCAGCTCAATTGCAATCCTATGGGCATTTGTGCTGATTAACATCTCTGGTCCTCGATTAATGACTAAAGTACAAGCCTTTACCACTGTTCTGGCCTTAATTCCGATTATCGGCGTGGCTGTTTTCGGTTGGTTCTGGTTTAAAAGCAGTACTTATATGGAGGCCTGGAATGTGAGTGGAAAAGACTCTCTTGGTGCCGTACAAAGTGTGTTAAATATCACGTTATGGGCATTTATTGGGGTAGAAACCGCTTCTGTTGTTGCGGGAGTAGTTGAAAACCCTAAAAAGAATGTACCAATTGCCACCGTTGGCGGGGTATTAATTGCTGCGGTTTCTTATATCTTATCCAGTACCGCCATTATGGGCATGATTCCAAATGCGGAATTACAGGTTTCTTCTTCTCCTTTCGGCGATGCGGTGGCCATGGCACTGGGTAAAACTGCTGGTGCGGTAGTCGCCTTCTGCGCAATGCTGGGCTGTTTAGGATCTGTTGGTGGCTGGACATTGGTTGCCGGACAAACGGCAAAAGCAGCTGCTGATGATGGTTTATTCCCTAAAATATTTGCTAAAGTAAATAAAGAAGGGATTCCGGTAACGGGATTAGTGATTGTAGGAGTACTGATGACTGTCTTGCAATTGACCACCATATCTCCTAATGCAGCCAAACAATTCGGCATCGTTTCTTCGATCACGGTCATCTTTACCGTCATTCCATATATCTATACCTGTGCGGCATTGATGCTGATCGGACATGGAAACCTGGGCGAAAAACGAAATGCTTATATCGTGATTACCGGCATTGCCTTTATCTACTGTATCTGGTCGGTGGTGAGTTCAGATTCTACCACTGTATTGGGTGCTTTCGTTTCTGTACTGATTACTACTGCACTTTACGCTTTCAATTATAACCGTACCCATAAAGGTGCCTATCCACTTGATGCTAATTAAATAAATAAACCTATGATTCAACGTATCAATAAACTCAACAAAAGAAAAGTTCTGATCATCGATGATGAACTTCTTATTCTAAATACAGCCAATGGAAGAGCGGTCAGAGCATTGGTAAATGAACTCACAGACCGGAATTTTGAAGTCATTGAGGCCATTTCTTATGACGATGCCTTGTCGGTGATCATCTCAGATGCGGCGATCAGCTGTGTCTTGTTAGACTGGACCTTAGGTGATAATGACGAAGCTACCCACCAGCAAGGGATGACATTGCTGCAAGAGATTAGAAAAAGAAATGTTTCCGTTCCGGTATTTTTAATTGCTGAGAAAGGCGATCAGCATTCTTTCACTATAGAATCGATGAGCCTGGCGAATGAGTTCATCTGGATGCTGGAAGACACTGCTTCCTTCCTTGGCGGTAGGATTGAGATTGCAATTCATCATTATTTTGAAAACTTATTACCTCCCTTTACTAAAGCTTTAATCAATTATACTGAGAAATCGGCGGAGTATTCCTGGGCTGCTCCGGGACACCAGGGCGGAGTTGCCTTTACGAAATCTCCGGTAGGAAGAGTATTCTTTGATTTTTTTGGAGAAAACCTTTTCCGTACGGACACGGGGATTGAAAGAACACCCTTAGGCTCACTGTTAGACCATGAAGGGCCGGTGAAAGAATCGGAAGCTTATGTTGCAAAGGTATTTGGCTCGCATTTAAGTTATAATATGCTGAATGGGACTTCCGGTTCCAACAGAGCGGTATTTATAGCTGCTGTAGCAGATGGACAGTATGCCTTATGTGACAGAAATTGTCATAAATCCATAGAGCAATCCCTGACCATGACGAGTGCAATTCCTGTCTTCTTTATCCCTACCCGCAACCGTTTTGGCATCATCGGACCAATTCCTGCGAAAGAATTTTCACCAGAAGTGATCCAGTCAAAAATAGACCATCATCCTTTAAAAGATCTGGCCACTCAGGAAAGACCGGTTTATGCTGTGGTGACCAACAGTACTTACGATGGGATGTGTTACAACTCTAAGGAACTGGAAAGTTTACTGGCTCCAACCGTAGATCAGATCCACCTGGATGAGGCATGGTATGCTTATGCCCGTTTCAACCCATTGTATAAAGACCGCTATGGCTTGCGCGGCAAAGCGGAAGATCATCCAAAAGATGCCCCTACGATATTTGTAACACATTCTACGCATAAATTATTGGCGGCACTCTCTCAATCTTCTTACATCCATGTACGGAATGGCAGAAAGCCAATTGAACACAGTCGATTTAACGAATCGTACCTTTTACAGTCTACCACTTCCCCATTGTACGCGATCATCGCTTCCAATGAAATTGGTGCAGCGATGATGGATGGACCACAGGGAGAAATCCTGACACAGGAGGTGATTGATGAGGCGGTAGATTTCCGCCAGGCATTAGCGCGTACACAACGTGCTTTCCATCAGAAAAAAGACTGGTTCTTTGGTTCCTGGAATGCGCCAACGGTAACCGATCCGGCAACTGGAAAACAAATAGATTTCGCAGATGCGCCGAAAGAATTGCTGAGTCATGATGCTCATTGCTGGGTCTTAAAACCTGGAGATGCCTGGCATGGTTTCGATCACATGACTGAAAACTGGTGTATGCTGGATCCGATTAAAGCCGGGATATTATGCCCTGGAATGGAAGATAATGGTAAACTGAGTGCCTGGGGAATCCCGGCAGCGGTTGTCTCCTCTTTCTTGTATGCCAAAGGGATTATCCCTTCCAGGACGACAGACTTCATGGTACTTTGCCTGTTCTCTGTAGGGAATACCAAGGGGAAATGGGGCACATTGATCAATGCGCTGTTAGAGTTCAAAAGGTTTTATGATGAGAATGCGCCACTAACAGCAACCATTCCTGAACTTCCTGCCAACTATCCTGATCGTTATGGAAAGATGGGATTAAAAGACCTTGCCGATGAGATGTTCCACAATATGAGATCAAGTAATATGGATAAATGGCAAACCGCAGCATTTAGTCAGCTGCCAACACCGGTGACTACTCCAAGAGTTGGTTTCCAAAAACTGATGTCGGGTGATGTAGCGTTATTGCCATTGGATCAATTGGCTGGCAGAACTTCTGCAGTAGGCGTGATCCCTTATCCTCCAGGAATTCCAATCATTATGCCGGGTGAAAGCTTTGGTCCGGCAGACGGTCCCTGGTTAAATTATATCCGCAGTCTGCAGGAATGGGGAACGAAATTTCCGGGTTTTGAAAAGGTGGTTGAAGGATCTGAAATGAAAGATGGCACCTATCATGTCTGGTGTTTAAAATAAGCTTTAAAAGTAAAACGGGGAAGTTTCCTCCGAAACCTCCCCGTTTAAATTAACGCTCTCATATATATAGACGCTTGTCTATTGAGTTTATTATATCCGACTGAAAATATTTTCTATCCATCGCATTCGCAGGCCCTGCGGGTGCGATTCTTTTTTTGATCCAGTCCCATGAATCAAAGAAAAATGGCCAGTCATTCGCTTACTCTAAGCTAGACAACAGCTTATTTATTTTAATTCTAAATAAATTTGCAGTTTTCAAGAACAGCACATACATTTGCGGCCAATTAGAATTAATCTAAATAAATAACATGAAGAGACTTTACATATTATTCAGCCTTGCGCTGCTTATTTCATTAACTAATACCACCTTTGCTCAGTTAGCATCAGCACCAGTAAGAGGTACGATTACTGGAAAAGTAAGCACTAGTGATGGTAAACCTGCAGCCTATGTGAATGTGCAGATCGTTGAAAATAACAAGAAAACTCTAACCAAAGAAGATGGTACTTTTATCTTCAGTCACCTAAAATCTGGAAAATACACGGTAAAAACTTCTTACATTGGCTTAGAAGTACAAACACAAACTGCAACTGTTATTGAAGGTCAGGATACAAAACTATACTTCACACTGGATGAAAGTTCTTCGGAACTAAATGAAGTCATCATCGCAGCTAACGTTAGTCCGAATCTAAAACCAGTGAGTTTGGGCAAAATATCTATTCCTGTTAGAGATCTTCCTCAGGCAGTACAAATTATCAATAGTCAAACCATTACCGACCAACAAGCCAGCAGACTAAGCGACGTGTTGAAAAATGTGAATGGTGTTGCTTTTGGCGCCAATCGCGGTGGTGTAAGTGGTGAAACATTTTACGCACGTGGTTATGCTTTAGGTGCCAATAACGTATTCAAAAATGGCGCGCGCACCACTACTGGTGGAATGCCGGAAACCAGTACACTAGAATCTGTTGAAGTATTAAAAGGTAGTGCTGCTTTATTATATGGTGGTGTATCTGGCGGTGCCGTAGTGAATATGGTAACTAAAAAACCACAGTTCAATTATGGTGGAGAAGTTTCTATGCGTGCTGGCAGCTATGATTTATACAAACCTACGGCTGACATTTATGGCCCGATTACCAAGGATCTTGCTTTCCGCGTGATCGGTACCTATGAAGACGCTGGCAGCTATAGAGATCATGTAACTTCCAACAGAGTTTATGTGAATCCATCCTTACTATATAAAGTAAGTGACAAAACAGAAATTCTTTTACAAGGAGATTACCTGAAAAGTGATTTCACACCAGACTTTGGTGTAGGAACCGTTGGTAACCAATTGCCTGCTAACATTAGCAGACACATGTTTCTAAATACCAGTTGGGCATACAATAAAACCAATACTACCACTGCTCAAGCTAACATTACCCATAAATTTAACGACAGTTGGAAATTAAATGTAGTGGCCTCCCTTCAATCTTATACTAGAAATTACTTCTCTTCTGAACGTCCAGCAGCATTAGCTGATGGATCATGGAACCGGGCCTTGACACGTTCTAAAACAGATGAAGGAACTTACAACCAACAAATCAACTTGTCTGGTAATTTTAAAACTGCAGGTATCGCACATACTTTATTAGTAGGAGCTGATGCAGATCAGTCGATTACTAAAGCGTACGGTTTTTCCGATCCTAACCTACTGAAAGATGCTAAAGGTGCAAAATATTATGATGCAGTAAATATCCTTGATCCTAATAGCTTCAACATCCCTTCTAACTTCAATATGCCTGAAACATCAGCAATTTCTGACACTAAAACCCCAATTTATAGAATAGGTGGATTTGTTCAGGACTTAATTGCCTTAACGGATCAATTTAAAGTATTGGCAGGACTTCGTTACACTTACCAGAGAACACCAAGATCTAAAGCATTTACCTATGACACAGGAGTACAAACACTCGTTGCTAATGGTATTGAAAAAACAAAAACTGAAAGTGCTTTCTCTCCTAAATTAGGTTTCATTTACGAACCTTTCAAAACCACTTCATTTTACGTGAGTTATGCAAATAACTTCACTTCAAATGCTGGTTTAGATGTCAATACAAATGCACCGATGGATCCATCCATTATTGATCAGTATGAAGCAGGTATTAAAAATGATTTTCTTGGTGGCAGATTAACAGCCAACTTAACTGTTTATCGAATTAACAACAGTAAATTTGCACAAACTGCTGAGTTTAGACCAGATGGTGCAGTAAACGGCGATACGAACTTAAAAGAATTTACTGGTAAAACTGCCAGTGATGGTGTTGAGTTGGATATTACCGGAACTATAGTTGAAGGATTAAATTTCCTTGCTGGCTATAGCTATAACTATATGCGTTATACCCATACTCGTGAGGAATCAAAGACTCCAGATAATAAAGTAGTCACAGGTGGTATAGTTGAAGGTGAGCGTTTAGTTGGAACTACTAAAAACACAGCGAATGGTTCCCTTTTTTACACGATCCAGAATGGCGGCCTTAAAGGATTAAAATTAGGTGCTTCCGCTTATTATACCGGCGACCGTAACGGTGGAAGAAACACTAATAAATCAGGAACTTCTACAGGAATTATTCCTTTGAAAGCTTTTACTACATTTGACCTTTCTGCAGGTTACCAATGGAAAAAACTTTCCTTATTGACTAAAATAGCCAACATTACCAATGAGTTGAACTATTTTGTACATGAGAACTACAGTGTGAACCCAATTCCTCCAAGACAATTTTTAGCCACATTGAGCTATAAATTCTAAGGAAGAACAACAGTGTATAATGCGTAGCATTAAAATATAATTACAAAAAGAGTGGTCTGAAAAGACCGCTCTTTTTTGTTTTACAACTGATTTCTTTTGCCGATTCCATCTGGCCTATCTCTCTTGACAACTACCTACAACTAATAAGTGGCTAAACACTGGTTCATTCCAGGATTCATCCTATTAAACGGTAATCTATTGAATATAACGCTTTATACGCTTGGGTATTTCCAGTATATTAACAGGAGGTTGCTAGGGCCTATACAGGTAAAATAGCCTTTGCAAGCTCTTTTATTATTTCCTTTAGCGTGTTGATAATATATTATACATCTCTTTATTTAATATATAAGAAATAATTATTACCTACTTATTTAATGGTATATTATTATAAATTAATTAACGCTGATTCCCCCCCCTCAACTATGGCATTATGTTATGCAGGCCCTTATGGGCACCCATCCGGCAGAATAGAAAAGCTGGTTTTTTACACGCTAAACGGGCAACCGGTATGCCGTTTGATCGGTAAAGCCGGAAAACCGAGTATAAATCAAATGGCTAACCTTCAGGCCATGTCGGTTACGATGGCTCTTTTAAAGCCAATGTCTGAGTTTATCAACGTCAGCTTTAAACTGGAAGCGGAAGGGACGGTTAAAAACCCACACAATCTGGCTACATTTTACAACAAGAAACTCGCTTTAACGGGTCAATATCCTAATATTAAGGTGGATTACAGCAAGGTTGTGCTCAGCAAAGGAAAGCTGGAAATGACAAAAAATCTGGAGCTCAGCAAAGAAGAAGGGGGCATTAATTTAAGCTGGGATACTAGCCTAACTACTCAGGAGGGCCGTTACGACGAAATTATGATGGTAATGGTGAGTCATCCAGACTATGAACTTGCGAGCAGCTTTCTAAATGCAAGCCGAAGAGCAGATGGAAGCTGTTTTATCCCGCTTCAGTCGGAATGGCTGATCAATGGCCAAATGGAAACTGACACTCTTGCCTGGGAAACCTTCCTGAAATTTGTCGTAAATCTGATTTTTAAAAATACTAAAAGCCTGGTTTTCTAAGAGCTGCTGGAAGGTTATTGCCAAAAAAATGAGGACAACCATATCAAATGGCCTGTGTTTTGCGTTAATGCAGCAAAAGGGAGCTGCTGAATGACCATTGCTCCTTGAACAAAGAAAGATAAGATGAAGATTTTTGCCCTTGCGCTCTTGCTAACCCTCCCATTTACCTCTCCTACTCCTAACTTAAAGGCACAGTCGCCGGATGATAGCTGGACTAGAGAAGAACTGAAAATGGCCAATACAGCAGGCAACGCCAGCTACCTGACTGCCGAAGAGAAAGACATGGTGATTTATATGAACCTAGCCAGAATGGACGGCGCCAGATTTTTTGACACTTATTTCCAGGATTTTGTAGATGCTTACAACACCAGAATGCAGCAATACGGAAATTATGAAGTATTAAAAGTGAATAGAAATGATAGTTATTACCGCAGTTTACGCCGAGATTTGCAGCAAATTAAGAATTTGCCGGTGTTTTGGCCAGATCAGGCACTCACAAACATCGCTAAAGCCCATGCAAAAGACTTGAACAGAAACAATTATGCTGGCCATACTTCTAAAGACGGACGCAGCTTAAATCAGCGGATCAGTACGGTATATCCTAAAAAATCCAATGGTGAATGTATTGCTTTCGGCTTCAATTCAGGTCTGGAAAACATCTGTATGTTACTATTAGACAAAGGAGTACCAGACCTTGGCCACCGAAAACTCATCCTCAATACCTCCTCCCTGCTGAACACCGTGGGACTGAACATTCAACCTCATCCGCGTTACCGTTATTGTGCAGTGATCGACTTTGTTTCCCTCCCAGATTAATATTTACAATTAAATAACGCTGAAATCCTTTGAATTGAGCAAAAAGGTGCCGAGATTTGCGCCAATGAAAACGACTGAGGATAAGTATAACACCGCATATAGGCGCTTCGCGCGATATGAGCGGGAGAACTACGCGTTTGGCTTTGTTTTCCAGAGTACCTCTAGAGATTTTATTCTCTTAGCCCCGAGTCCTTCTCCATAAGATTCTCGATTCAGGGGCCTCTTCTATTCGAAAAATTATTTTTTAAACTAATTTTGAAGGCATAAGATTCAAAAATCATTATTCCTTTCGAGATGTTCATCTACTTTTATTTATCACCACCTTATGAAACAAAAAGGATTTCGTTCCATACTTGGAACAGTATTTCTTTGGATCGCCTTATTAGGCATTATCGCTTTAATCGTGAACGCGTTTTATCAAAAATCCGCCTTCCATTTATTAATTGCGTTGCCCATTATCCTGATCACGGCTCTCGCTTACGACCGTTTTCAGTCTAAGCATGCTGTGCTTCGAAATTATCCGGTTATTGGCCGTTTACGCTATTTCTTTGAATCCATCAGACCGGAAATGCGTCAGTATTTCTTTGAGTCTGAACTGGATGGAAAGCCTTTCAATCGTCGTCAGCGCTCTATTGTTTACCAAAGAGCAAAAAATGAGCGTGAAACTGTAGCCTTCGGGATGCAGGTAGATCCTTATGAGGAAGGTTATGAATGGGTATCACACAGTATTTACCCTAAAAAGATTTCCAATATGGACCTAAGGGTAAAAGTTGGAGGTTCCGTTTGCACACAGCCTTACGATTTAAGTATCCTGAATATCGGTGCCATGAGTTTTGGTGCATTGAGTAAAACAGCCATCCAATCGCTGAGCAATGGCGCCAACCTGAATAAATTCGCACACAATACCGGCGAAGGTGGAATCAGTCCTTACCACGTTAAAGGTGGTGGCGACCTGATCTGGCAGGTCGGAACAGGTTATTTCGGCTGTAGAGATGCAGAAGGTAAATTTGATGCCGCTTTGTTTCAAAAGAACTCGAAAAGAGAATATGTAAAAATGATTGAGCTGAAATTGTCTCAGGGTGCAAAACCTGGTCATGGTGGTATTTTGCCAGCAGCCAAGAATACACCAGAGATTGCAGAAATCAGAAATGTGGTGGCAGGAACAACTATTCTTTCACCGCCAGCACACAGCACCTTCTCTGATGCCAGTGGATTAATGAAATTCATCCAGCAAATGCGTGAGCTTTCTGGTGGCAAGCCAATTGGTTTTAAACTATGTATCGGTAGTAAAGAGGAGTTTATTGACATCTGTGAAGCGATGGTCGCGACTAAGATTTCTCCGGATTTCATCACCATTGATGGTGCGGAAGGTGGAACTGGTGCAGCTCCCCTGGAATATACAGATTACGTAGGGATGCCTTTATTAGATGCCCTTGCTTTTGTAAACATCACCCTCAAAAAATACGGATTAAGAAAAGACATTAAAATCCTGGCTTCAGGAAAAATCATCACCGGTTTCGACATCATGCGTGTAGTAGCCTTAGGTGCAGATGCCTGCTATAGTGCCAGAGGAATGATGATGGCCCTGGGTTGTATTCAGGCCTTGAAATGCGACAGCGGTAAATGTCCTGTAGGCATTGCTACGCAAGATAAAAGCTTATTTAAAGGCATTGACGTAACCGATAAAAAACATCGTGTGGCCAACTTCCATAAAAATACAGTTCATGCCACTATCGAGCTGATGGAAGCTTGTGGTTTTGATACTTTGAATGAAATTAAGCCAGAGCGTTTCAACAGAAGAATCGATACTACAAAAACGCTGAACTTTAAAGACATCTATTTTTCCTAGAGCATGATACCATAGAGAAATAGCTAACAATGATCAAAAAGGGCTGTCTTCCATAAGGAGATAGCCCTTTTGATTAATTTAACATTAATAAATCATTATCAATACTTAGCTTTGGAACAAATATTCAAAACTTTGAAAATAAAAGACACTACAGGCCTTAACCTCTATCTGGCGCTGGCTTATCGATTTCTGATATTGTTACTATTATATACTTTATGTAGAATCGGATTTTACCTTTTTAATCATGATCTCTTTCAAAACATCACCTTTCCCAAGTACCTGTACATCCTTTGGGGTGGACTAAAATTTGATGTTTCCGCTTTAATATATATCAATTCGATTTATCTTCTTGCCCATCTGATTCCTTTTCCTTTCCGTTATAATGAAGGATATCAAAGGTTTTTCAAATGGTGGTTTATCGTCACCAACAGCTTAGGAATTGTAGCCAATCTAATGGACTTTGTCTATTATAAATTCACGCTTAAAAGAACGACTGCAACGGTTTTCAGCCAGTTCAGCAATGAGCAGAATAAGTTAAAACTTTTCGGAGATTTCTTAAAAGATTATTGGTATTTATTGGTCATCCTGGCCATATTGGTTTGGTTGTTCGTTAAATTATATGAACTCGTAAAAGTAAAGAAAACGGTCCGATTTACCTGGCCGGTATATGTTTTACATACCGTGTTGTTATTCCTGACTGCCTTATTGTGCATCACAGGCGTACGCGGTGGATGGGGTTTTGGAACCAGACCGATTACCCTGAGTAATGCCGGTGAATTTGTGGACACCCCAGATCAGATGAGTTTAGTGCTGAATACGCCTTTCGCGATTTTCAGAACCTTAAAAGCTTCCAAACTGAAACCACTGAACTACTATGATGAACAAACCTTAAATTCGATATATAACCCGATTCACCTGCCAAAAGACACCGGTAACTTTAATAAGTTAAATGTGATGGTGATTATCGTGGAAAGTCTGGGAAAAGAACATATTGGCAGCCTCAACAAAGACCTCGACGGGGGTAAATACAAAGGATACACACCATTTCTGGATTCTCTGGTTGGCGAAAGTTATACTTTTAAACACAGCTATGCGAACGGCAGAAAATCTATTGACGCCCTGCCTTCGGTGATTACCGGAATTCCGACCATCAACGAGCCTTTTGTATTGTCGATTTATTCGAGCAACAAAACCACCAGTATTGCGAAGATCCTGGGTGATGAAGGTTACGAAACGGCCTTTTTCCATGGGGCTCCAAATGGTTCTATGGGCTTCTCTTCCTATACTCACCTTGCGGGTGTGAAAAAGTATTTCGGCCAGAATGAATACCAAAAAACCGGTGATTCTGATGGTACATGGGGCATCTGGGACGATCCTTTTCTACAGTTTACTGCGAAAACCATCAATACTTTAAAACAACCTTTCTTTGCCAGTGTGTTTACTTTATCTTCTCACCATCCCTTCCGTGTGCCAGAAGAATATGTAGGGAAGTTCCCGAAAGGACCGCTTCCAGTGCAAGAGCCGCTGGGTTATACCGATATGGCTTTGCGTAATTTTTTTAAAACGGCCTCCACCATGCCATGGTTCAAAAACACGTTATTTGTGCTTTGTGCCGATCATGCCACTGTATCTTATCATCAGGAATACCAGAATACAACAGGTTATTATTCCATTCCTATTATTTTCTATCGTCCGGATGGCTCTTTAAAAGCAATGTCGGATAAACTGGCACAACAGATGGACATTATGCCTACAGTATTGAATTACCTGCATTACGACAAACCTTACTTCTCTTTTGGCTTTGATGCTTTTGATGAGAAAACTGATAACTTTGTGGTGAGCAATAACGATGGTTCTTTTAACTTTTACATGGGTGATTATTACCTGGTGAATGACGGAAAAGACAACATCGCATTATATAACCTTAAAAAAGACCGATTGAGTCAGCACAATATTTTAGCAGAGGAACCGGACGTTGCCGCCGCTATGGAAAAGAAGTTAAAAGCCTTCAGACAGCAGTATAACAATAGAATGATCGCAAACCAGTTAACCTATAAATAATCAGTATGCGCAAAGCTTTGTTAAAGCTCATAGACTTTTTCTATCCTCCTTTTTCAAAATACATTTCTCTTCACACGTTTAGGTACATTGCTTCCGGAGGTTCCACCACCGCAGCAGGCATTGTCATTTATTATATCGTATATAACTGGATCCTGAAACAGCAGGATGTTCATTTGAACATTCCCTTCCTGCCGAAGCTAATTACCGCCCCTATTGCTGCCTTTGGAATAGAAACAGTGATCACTTTTATCATCGGTTTCACATTAAACAAATACCTGGTTTTTACGAAATCTACCTTAAAAGGCCGGATCCAATTGTTTAGATATGGCTCTGTAGTGGCCACCAATATTTTGATCAGCTATGCTTTATTAAAAGTGCTGATTGAGTCCTTTGGCTTTTATCCTACAGTTTCCAAAGTGATCATTTCCTTTTTACTGGCTATTTTTAGTTATTTCTCTCAGAAACACTTTTCTTTTAAAGTCAAGAAATAAGGTCAGCCGGACTTGTCTAATGTCTACTTTCCGTTATTTTTCGCAAATCTAGCCCTATTTTGTTGAGCAGAAGAAATAGATTTTCTTATATTGGCCTTCATATAAACCATATAGGTAATGAGTGATTTTAATGACTTTAACAATCCACGAGTAGCTAAGCTTCCAAAGCATTTAAGGCAATTTATTGTAGAGCAGCATTATGAAAAATATACGCCAATTGATCAGGCAGTTTGGCGCTATGTAATGCGTCAAAACTACAGCTATCTGAAACAAGTGGCCTATTATCCCTATATTAAAGGTTTACAGCGCGCGGGTTTAAGTATTGAACACATTCCGAATCTGCAAACGATGAACGATAACCTTGGCAAAATTGGCTGGGGTGCCGTTACTGTAGATGGGTTTATCCCTCCTGCAGCCTTCATGGAATACCAAGCTTACCGGGTATTGGTGATTGCAGCAGACATCCGTCAGATTAACCATATTGAATATACACCAGCTCCGGATATCATCCATGAGTCGGCAGGGCATGCCCCAATTATTGCAGATACCGATTACAACAATTACCTGAGCTATTTTGGCTCTATCGGTGCGAAGGCGATGTTTTCTTCGAAAGATTTTGAGCTTTACGAAGCCATTCGCAACCTGAGTATTTTAAAGGAGTCGGCAAATACGCCGGAACAGGAAATTGCCAAGGCAGAAAAACATTTACAGGTGGTCGCTGAAAATATGGGCGAGCCTTCTGAAATGGCTTTATTAGGTCGTTTACACTGGTGGACGGTCGAGTACGGCTTGATTGGGACCTTGGAAAATCCGAAAATATACGGTGCAGGTTTACTTTCTTCCATTGGTGAAAGTTCCAGCTGCATGAAAGAAGAGGTGAAGAAAATCTGGTACAATATTGATACGATCAATTACTCGTACGACATCACCAAGCCTCAGCCACAGCTATTCGTAACGGAGAACTTCCAAAACCTGATTGATGTTTTAGAACAGTTTGCTGATACCATGGCCTTCAGACGTGGTGGTACGGAAAGTATCGTCAAAGCCATTGAGTGTAAAAACCCGGCAACGGCAGTTTACAGTTCTGGATTACAGGTTACCGGTATCTTTACAGATATGGGTTTAAATGCTGCTGATGAGCTAACTTTCATCAAAACAACGGGTCCTTCTGCATTAGCAATAGATTCGCTACAATTGGAAGGTCATGGCAAATTTTACCATAAAGATGGGTTCTCCTCTCCTGTTGGCCGCTTAAATGGCTTAGTTTTAGAAGACCTGAGTTTGTCAGAATTGGCAGAACAAGGGATTGCTGAAGGCAGCAGAGCTGAATTGAATTTTGATGGCGGTATCCACCTGAACGGCTTACTAAAGAAAATTGTTCAGCACAATGACAAAAATATCCTGATGGTATTTGAAGACTGTACCGTAAAAGAAAGCAATGGAAACGTGCTTTTCCAACCGGAATGGGGCACTTATGACATGGCTATCGGAGAAAAAATTGTTTCCGTATTTAACGGTGCTGCCGATAAAGATGCTTACGAAGAAATCACACACATCAGCGATAAAGTAACGCATAAGATCACTTACGACGAGAAAACACAGCAGCTGCATGAGATTTATAAAGAGATCCGCAGCATCCGCGAAAACAAAAGGAATTATGAACGGGTAATTGCTTTATTTGAAGCTTTAAGGACAGAACATCGTTACGATTGGCTGGCATCTCTAGAGATTCTGGAGATCCTTTACCACAAGAATCTGGACCCTGAACTGGAGAAAGAGGTGCGTATTTATCTGGAGCTGAAAGCAGCAAATGAACCGGATCACCATAAATTAATTACCGATGGTTTACACGTGATTGAAAATCCGGTGAGCCAATTGATTACAGAAGAAGATTAATTAGCAATGGCGCTGATGGAACTCCACTGCGCCATTGTTTACAGAAAACAGATGAAATGAATATAGTATTAACAGGTGCTAGCAGTGGGATTGGTTTTGAAGCTGCATTAGAGTTCTCTAACTATAAAGCGAATAAAATTGTATGTATTGCCCGTTCGGCCGACAAGCTGCGTAAGCTATTGGAAATTGCCAGAAGCATCAACCCAGATTGTGTGTTACTTCCAGTAGAATTTGACATTGTGAATGACGACTATGCCGCGTTACTTCCTTTTTTAAAGGAAAGACTGGGTACCGTAGATATTTTAATCAACAATGCAGGATCACTGATCAATAAACCTTTTCTGGAAACCAGTAAAGAGGATTTATACCAGATGTTTGAAAGTAATGTATTGGGTCATTTCAATATGATCCAGAACTTATTGCCTTTAATGACTGCCGGCAGTCATATTGTAAATATTGGCAGTATGGGTGGTTTTCAGGGCAGCGTAAAGTTTCCTGGCCTTGCCGCTTACTCTTCCAGCAAATCTGCTTTACATACTTTAACGGAATGTCTGGCTTTTGAATTGGCAGAAACGGGCATTAAAGTGAACTGTTTAGCTTTAGGTTCTGCACAAACAGAGATGTTAGAACAGGCCTTCCCGGGCTATCAATCACCGGTTATGGCCTTTGAAATGGGAAAATATGTGGCTGACTTTGCGAAGACCGGTCATAAGTTTTTTAATGGCAAAGTGATTCCAGTAGCAGTAACCACCCCTTAATCAATTAGTTATCAACATCACTTTTGACTAAAGATTTTTTATATATCTTTAGCCCAATCCCTATGAAGAAAAGTATCCTAATTGTCCTGTTTTTTTCCATGAGTACCTTTGCTGCAAAATCGCAGGGGCTGTCACCAATCCCTTATCAGGATGTGGTTTTCAAACTGATGGAACACCTGCCGGCACTTCCTGCCAGCAAATTTCAACCAAGCAATCTTTTATCCTTTGCTAAGTCTATGATTGGTACGCGTTACCGCTACGCGTCCAGCAATCCTAAGATAGGTTTTGACTGCTCCGGATTTGTAAACTATGTGTTTAAGAATTTTGGCGTGAATGCACCGCGTTCTTCCAGGGATTTCGCTACAAAAGGACACGATAAAAAACTTGCTGATGCCCAGGTTGGGGACGTAATTGTCTTTACTGGCACAAACAGCCGCGTTCGTCGTGTGGGTCATGTAGGTATTATTTCCGAGGTAGATGGTGATGAGATCAAATTCATCCATTCTTCTTCTGGAAGCGCAAAAGGAGTTACCATTACCAGCTTAAATGAGGGTTTCTATAAGAAACGATTCATGAAAGTAGTGAGTATTTTATAATAGCACCACCTTTAAAGCATCCATTACATTTCCTTCGTTCAGGAACTGCTTCGCCAATTCGTGGAGTTCACGTTCCCGGTTCGTTGCATCACCAATGGTGGCATCTAACACCTCTTTTACCTGACTATTGCGCTGCATTTCATCGATATCATCGGCAGAAGGGAGCTGTTCTATATTACCTAATCTTCCGAGATCATTTCCGGAAAGCACATAAGAATTCCTTACTGCCTTAGGCAAGGCATCTACGCCAATACCTAGTGTGGTTAATGGTTTCGCTACTTTGAACAGATTTTCTGCCGTCACGCGGCAGTACCAATCTCCGCCTAAACGAGCCACCAGGTCTATCTTTTCCTGATCGATCTTTCCATCTGCATCTAGTATATTTTCCTGAATATGGATCATTTTTATTTCTGCCAGGATCAGGTTACCGGCACCTGGCTGATCGCCTAAATGAATGACTTCTTTAACGATACACTCCATTTGTACAGGTGCTTCTGCCACTCTTGGCGGCTTTACCAGCAAGGAAGGCAGCATCGTAAAACCTGCTTTTTCAAACTCGTTCACACCCTTCCCATAGTCTGTACTCGCTAAACTCATTTGCTGTACCATCGGATAGTTCACAATATTGATCACACATTCTTTCACTTGCAATACGTTTTCCAGTGTGTGTTTGTTACTGCCATCCCTCACCCTTCTCGAAGGAGAGAAGATACATAAAGGTGGATTGGTACTGAACATATTGAAAAAGCTAAAAGGGCTGAGGTTGATGTTTCCCTCCTCATCAATGGTACTTGCAAAACAGATAGGTCTGGGCGCAATGGCATATTGCAGGTAATTTTGTAATTGAACGGGGGAAAGTTTGGTTACATCGATAGTCAGCATAGTGGTTTGAGCTTGTTTAAGGTCAAAGTTACTGTCTAAATGTAGTTAAAAAAAGGCTGGATGAATTTTTAGCAGGGATAGATACAGAATTACTGTATAAAAAAACTCCTGTAAAATGCGGGAATACATGCTACAGGAGTTTTTTAATTATTTCTTTTTCAAAGCAAGGATAGAAAGATTGCTATCTTCTTTTATAATGCTATTGCTCAGGTGTCCAAGACCGGTGATTTCCATTTCCACCGCGTCACCTTCCTGCAGCCATTGAGGTTTAAAATCAGGATTATTTAACAATCCAGTACCGTTTAATTCCAGGAAGCAGCCTGTGCCTACCGTTCCAGAACCGATCACATCGCCAGGTAATAGATCTACACCATAAGCGCAGCGTTCAATAATTTCGGCGAATGTCCAGTCCATATCGGCCATATTTCCTGCGGATACCTGTACACCATTAACAGTACAAGTCATTTCGAGGTTATAGGCATTTCCGGTATGACCTGGTTTAGCAGCCGTTAGGTATTGTTCCAGTTCATCCGGGGTAACCAGCCATGGGCCAATTACAGTAGAGAAATCTTTTCCTTTTGCAGGACCTAGATTCAACAGCATTTCTTCCATTTGCAGGGTTCTTGCACTCATATCATTCATCACCATATAACCAGCGATATATTGATCCGCTTCTGCGGCAGTAATGTTACGGCCTTTAGTACCGATCACGATGGCTACTTCCAGCTCAAAATCCAGCTTTTCAAAATGATCCGGCATACACTTAATGTCACCTGGCCCCTGAATCGCATTGTGGTTGGTAAAATAGAAAATAGGATACTGATCAAACTCAGCAATCATATCCACCTTGCGGTTTCTGCGTGCAGCAGCCACATGCTGACGGAAAGCATAACCGTCTCTGCAGGAAGTTGGGTGCGGCACTGGTGCCAGCAATTCATAGAAAGCTTCTTCTTTAGGTTCGATTTCTCCAGATTTGATTTGCGCATCTATTTTTTTTGCCCGATCCATCAGATCAACACCACCCTGCAGGAAAGCGTTCATCTCATCTGGCAGCAGTTTATCGCAAGAGTTTAAATTATAAATATGCCCGTTTACAAAAACACCCAGGTGTTCTCTGTCTTCTGTTTTATAGGATACCAGCTTCATATATGCTCAGTTTTTTGTCAAGTTATTCAAAGCTATACAAAAATACAGCTACGTTGGTTAAATATAATTTATCTACATATAATCGTTCTGATTGTTTGTTGATTACTATAATTATTACTTAATTTAGCTCCGCAAACAAAATGATCTTACCACTCACATATCAAAATCAAGTAGCCAAACAAGCGTTGGCTGCCTTCCGGTATGCGATGCTTTCCAAGATCATTTTTGCCCAATATTCCAACTAGCCCTCCTCGCTTTTTGAATAAAACGTTTTCTACGTTTTACTGTTATTAATATACATATAATTCTAACCAAATTAAACCTACTGTTATGCCTATTTATCATACCTTAGGAACTATTCCTGCAAAACGTCATACCGTTTTTAGAAAGCCAGATGGCAATTTATATGCAGAGGAGCTAGTTTCTACTGAAGGGTTTTCCAGCTTATACTCACTCGTTTATCATTGTCACCCGCCAACCATTGTTAAAGAACTCGGTGAGCCTTACTCGGTGGAGCCAAAGATTGCGCGCGAAAAGCACCTGCGTCATACCAGTCTGATCGGTTTCAATGTCAAACCAGAAGATGACTACCTGAAAAGCAGGAAACCTGTACTCGTAAACAGCGATTTACACATCTCTTTGGCTGCGCCAAGAAAATCCATGACCGACTATTTTTATAAGAATAGTCAGGCGGACGAAGTGATCTTTATCCATGAGGGAACCGGAACGTTAAAAACAGGCTTCGGAAAGATCCGTTTTGCCTATGGCGATTACCTGGTTGTACCTCGCGGCACCATTTACCAAATGGAATTTGACGATGAGAAAAACAGACTTTTCATCATTGAAAGTTTCAGCCCTATCCATTCACCTAAGCGTTATAGAAATGAATACGGGCAGTTAATGGAGCATGCTCCATATTGTGAGCGCGACATCAGGCGTCCTCAAGACCTGGAAACCATCGATGAATATGGTGATTTCAAGGTATTGATCAAGAAACAAGGCTTGATCTACCCTTATACTTATGGCACCCACCCTTTTGATTTCGTAGGCTGGGATGGCTTTCACTATCCATGGGCATTTTCTATCCATGATTTTGAACCGATTACAGGCCGACTACATCAGCCGCCTCCGGTGCATCAGACCTTTGAAGGGCATAATTTCGTGATCTGCTCTTTTGTTCCCAGAAAATACGATTATCATCCGCTTTCAATTCCTGCCCCATATAACCATAGCAATGTGGATAGTGATGAGGTATTATATTACGTAGACGGTGATTTTATGAGCAGGAAAAGCGTGGTAAAAGGCCAGATTACCTTACATCCAGGTGGAATCCCTCATGGGCCACATCCGGGAACAGTAGAAAAATCGATCGGCAAAGAGCGCACAGAAGAACTGGCCGTTATGATTGATCCTTTCCGTCCTTTAATGTTAACGGAAGATGCCATCAATATTGAAGATGAAAATTACTACAAAAGCTGGCAGGAAAATGTAGAATAGACAAACCTTAGTATAATCAGATAAAGAGTTTAAAAATTATTAAAATCATGAGTACACAAACATTTGCAGAAAAGATCGCTAAAGCGCCAGATTTTCTTCCAATAAATGGAACGGATTACATAGAATTCTATGTGGGCAATGCAAAACAAGCTGCACATTACTATAAAACAGCGTTTGGTTTCCAATCTCTGGCTTATGCAGGGCCAGAAACAGGTGTCCGCGACCGTGCTTCCTATGTGTTACAGCAAGGAAAGATCAGGTTGGTATTGACTACTGCTTTGAAATCGGAAAGCCCCATTGCAGAACATGTAAAAAAGCATGGTGATGGTGTAAAAGTATTGGCTTTATGGGTAGATGATGCCTATAGTGCTTTTGAGGAAACCACTAAACGTGGGGCAAAGCCGTACTTAGAGCCTATGACCTTAACCGATGAATCTGGAGAGGTACGCATGTCGGGGATTTATACTTATGGTGAAACCATCCACATGTTTGTAGAGCGTAAAAACTATACAGGAACATTCATGCCGGGTTACCGAGATTGGAACAGCGACTATGCACCTAAAGAGGCCGGCTTACTGTACATTGACCATTGTGTGGGCAATGTGGGCTGGAACAGGATGAATGAAACGGTACAGTGGTATGAAGATGTGATGGGATTTGTGAACATCTTATCCTTTGATGATAAACAGATCAATACCGAATATTCGGCCCTGATGAGTAAGGTGATGAGCAATGGGAATGGTTTTTCCAAATTCCCGATCAATGAGCCTGCAGAAGGAAAGAAGAAATCACAGATTGAAGAATATTTAGAATTTTATGAAGGCGAAGGGGTGCAACATATTGCAGTAGCTACAAAAGATATTTTGTCTACGGTAAAGGACTTAAAAGCTCGAGGGGTTGAGTTTTTAAGTGCACCCCCTGAAGCCTATTATAGCATGATGCCAAACCGCGTAGGTCAGATTGATGAGGAGATTGCACAGCTAAAAGAGCTGGGGATCCTGGTAGACTGCGATGAGGAAGGTTATCTGCTACAGATTTTCACTAAACCGGTAGAAGACCGACCAACTTTATTCTTTGAAATTATCCAAAGAAAAGGCGCTCAATCCTTTGGTGCCGGCAATTTTAAAGCCTTGTTCGAATCCCTGGAACGGGAACAGGAATTGAGGGGTAATTTATAAAAAACTGAGATTATTATTCATAAAACGAAAGCCAGTCTGGAAACAGTACTGGCTTTTTTACAAGATAGCAGGCAGAGATTTACGAAAAAAATAGTTAATTTCGCAATTCAAGGCAACCTGCGGGGGAATGGACATCATCGGAAGCATCTCATTATTCTTTACACGCTTTATTGCGGCATTTAAATTATTCCAAAAGAATGATCCGCTGCGACTTGCTGGAGCCACTGCTTTCTTTGCCAACTTTGCTTTACCTCCTATCCTGATCATCTTAATCCGCTTATTTGGATTTTTCACAGATAGAAAAACCTTGGCAAATACTTTATTTGAACGTTTAGGCACCGTATTGGACGACAGTAGCACGACTCAGATTAAACAGGTACTGCGAAATATCAGAGGCGTAGACCACCAATGGTATGCGACCGTTTTGAGTTTCATCTTTTTCTTATTTGTAGCGACTACACTTTTTGCCGTCATCAAAAACTCTATGGATCAGATCTGGTCCATTGGTATTAAAGAAAAAATGGGTTTCTATTTTAAAATGAAGCTTCGGGCACGTTCTTTTGTGATCATCTTATTGGCAGGACTGTTATTTTTTGTCGGGATCATGACAGACAGTATGCAGGCCATCATCGGCACTTATGTGAACAATGCCGCCCCAACTTTTGGAAGGTTTTTCCTGCTGGTACTAAATCAGATCCTATTTATTATCATTGTGACCACCTGGTTTTCAGTTTTATTTAAATACTTAACCAATGGACGCCCAAGATGGAGATCTGCTATTCATGGGGGAATACTAACTGGAATCCTGTTTACCATTGGAAAGTCTATCCTTAGAATTATGCTGCCCCTTAGTGGTATTGGAAACATTTATGGCACTTCAGGCTCTATCGTGCTGATTATGCTGTTTGTTTTTTATTCCTCCTTCATTTTTTACTTCGGCGCCTGTTATGTAAAAGTGCTGAGTGATGACAAAAACCGTCCTATACGTCCTATAAAAGGCGCATTCAACTATGAAATAAAGGAAGTCGTAAAGGGTACTTAACCAAGTTTATGCGGTGGCAATTTTCTCAAATCCCTGCATTTCAAACACAGCCAGTTTATTCAGCAGATTATAATGGAGGGTTCCAAATAAGTTGACAATACCTTCTTTGTTTTTACCTTCGATACAAATGCTTTCTCTTACGATGTCTTTATGTCGCAAAATCTGGTCAGATAAGATCACATCTTCATCCTGAATTTTGACATCATCTGCTTCAATAGAGAACTGTTTCAGCAGTTCTGAGAAGCCTTTTCCATTCAATAATAATTCTTTGATATTCATGGTCTTCTTATTTAAGTTAGGGAGAATCATAACATCAATTTTAGCGCCAAAAAAAAGGGCAAAACCCTAAAGTTCAGCCCTTTTCCACAATTGTTGAAAAATTGTATTTTAGAACAAACGGTAAGCTAATCCTAGCGTGAATAAGCCTAGTTTTTTAGCATCGCTGTAACCATCTTTGCCAATTTTGGACAAACCTTGTTCATATCTTAAGTCAATTCCTAATTTGCTGACATCTAGACCTGCGCCAAACTGCCATGCAAAGTTCTGATCTTTAAAGTTTCCTTTAAAAGCATCAGATGCCGCAGCGGAAACAGACTGGTCTTTGTTCAACACAAAAGAAACTACAGGCCCTGTATTTAATCGAATTCCCACTCCTGCTGCGCCAATTTTTGTACCTACTAATACAGGAATATCTAAACTGGTAAAGTCCACTTTATTTTCAAAACCATTGGCATCTTTTAAAGTTGTGTTTTTACCTGAAATATACATCTCTGGCTGTAAGTGGATTCCAGCTGCTCCAATACGTGCCCAAATACCACCATAATATCCTGCTCTATTTTCACTTTTAAAAGTACCTTCTGTGCTGAACTTGGTCATATTGACACCGCCCTTTAATCCGAACTGAAAGCTAGGCAAGATCTGACTAAACGCCATCATGCTCGAACAGATGAATAACGCAGATAAGATTATTTTTTTCATAATGTAATGTTAGGTTGATTTTATACTGATATGTAAAACTAAGAATATTTTTAATTCATCAGTATATTACGTAATTTTATATTTACAATCGCCAGTTTGAAATCAGGTTAGAATTCAAAGCTGAACCCCTTATCATCACCTATTTAGATGGATTTTACATTTAATGCGTACTCTTATTTTTTGATTTTTTTTGGGGCGGTTACGCTTTTTTTATCCTGGTTTGCGTACCGCAAAGATCATGGTGCCGTCAGGCTTTTTGGTCTGGTCATGCTTTCCTATGCCATCTGGTCTTTAGGATATGGCTTTGAACTTGCCTGTAGTAATCTAAAAGCAGCAAAGTTATTTATAGATATAGAATATATTGGGATTACAACAGTACCACTTTACTGGTTGCTGTTCTGTTTAAAATTATCTGGAAAAGAATATTGGTATAAACGCACTTTAAACCTTTCTTTATTGATCAGTGTTACCGCAATCACGTCGATTTTGGTATGGACAAACGATTATCACCACCTCCATTACAAACATTACTTTATGGATACCACTGGCCCATTTCCAATGGTTTCTATTGAACCTGGTATTACCTACAAGATTTTTACCGCCTATTTTTATGTACTTCTGGCCATTGGCAGTTACTTGCTGATTACCACATTTCGCAAGGCCGACTCTATTTACAAGCGGCAAAACTATAGCATTATCATTGCAGCACTTATCCCATGGATAACGAATATCGCCTATACTTTCGGATTCCGTCCTGTTGAAAACCTCGACCTGACCCCTTTTGCTTTTGCGGGGACTATCACTTTTGTAGGCATTACCGTTTACCGGTATAAACTCTTTGATGTATTGCCTGTAGCCAGAGAAAAGGTGTTAGAACTGATACAAGATGGCTTTTTAGTAATCGATAAACAGTACAGAGTTATTGACTACAACCATGCGATAAGAAAATATTTAGATGAACCTAATAGTAAAAAAATTATTGGAGCATCGATAGAGGCGCTATTTCCAGAGCAAAATGCATTTTTTGAATTCTTGAGGAGCCACCAGTCGGGCAAAGTGGAACTGCGCGTGGAAAGCCCATTAGGGATTCACGATCTGGAAGCTGATATTCTTTACCTCAATGACAATCAATTGAGCAATGTTGCTACGGTAATTAACTTTCAGGACCTGACCCATTTTAAGCAGGTGGCCCTCACCTCCCAACAACAAACTGAAGAACTAAAAAGACTAAATCAGTTGAAAGATCGGATTTTTTCGATCATCGCACATGACCTTCGTGGCCCTTTGGTGAATCTTTCGGAGGTACTTAAAATGATTTCTAACGATGAAATCACCATTGACGAGTTTAAAATATTATCACCGACCTTAACCAAGGACATTTTATACACCACAGAATTGCTGGAGAATATTTTACACTGGTCCAGAAGCCAGTTAAAAGGATATGGCCTCAATAAAGAATATTTCGACTTAAGGAGTATGATCATTAATGAAGTCAACTATCATTTACCTTCTGCTACTTCAAAAAACGTTAAGATTATACAGGATGTGTTTCCAGGAATCATGGTTTACGCAGATATGTTGATGATCCAGATAGTGTTACGCAACTTATTGAGTAACGCCATAAAATTCTGTTATGACGGTTGTGAAATTAATATTTCTTCTGTTTATACAAAAGATAAAATGATGCTGACCATCCATGACAATGGCGTTGGGATTAAAGAAGAAACTGTAGAAAAACTGTTTAGTGGAGAGAACATGTCTACCCGAGGAACTTCAAATGAAAAAGGAACCGGACTTGGACTGGTAGTTTGCAGAGAGTTTATGGAACGTAATGATGGTACGATTAACGTTGAAAGCGAGTTTGGCGTTGGTACTAGATTCAATTTATTCATCCCCGTTGCCCCTGCAAAAGATGATTTCAACAGTAAACAACCCAAATAAAAAATCCGATGAAAGTTGAAACTCTCATCGGATTTTTTGCAGGTTCATCAGGGTTTATATTTAGCCCTTCACCTATTATTTGTTCTTTAATTGCCAGTGGCCTCGTCAATGGTTTGCTTCTCTTTTAGCGCTTCAACATTGTTTTTATTTCCAAAATTCTCGGTTTTGTCAGCGAAATAAGCCAGAATCCCTACGATAGTCTCCAGATTGTCTGAAACCCGCTGGTGCATGTCTGGTAGATCTTTATCTAGTTTTTTATCTCCCAATTCAATATTGTCTACTTCAATCTTTCCTATCTTCTGGATAATCGCTTGTTGTGAATGCTGTAAATCTACCAACTCCCGGACTATCTTCTCCATTAATTCAAACTTCTTTAATGTATCCATGTTTTTTGTCGATTAAGTTTAACCTATTATTGATATGGTAGTAGAACCAATTACCTTGCCAAGATGTTTTGATTTTCTCCATTTATAGGAGATTGTACCCTTCAAATTTGGAATACTGCAATCAAACTAATAACTTAGTTTATTGAAATCAAATTGTTCCTTAAAACAATCATCCTGTAAAATCAACCCATACATTAAATGAAAAGATTCCTGCTTTCCCTCTTCTTACTGAGCTGTACCTATATTGTGAATGCACAAACGACCACCGTTGTAGATAAAGAGAAATTACTGGATCTTTTTCAATCCCAGCGTTATCTTGAGGCTGCACAATACCTGCAAAGTATTTATAAGGGGGACACCAAAGATCCAAAAGAGATTTCACAATTGGCTTACGCCTATTTAATGGCGGGAAAACTGCCTGAAGCAGAAAAAAACTATCTAAAGCTGTATGCAGAAAAGCCAGATGATATTCCGGGTCTATTTAACCTGGCCAATATCAATTTAAGAAGAGGCAATAACAGCAAAGCGAAAGAATACATCAGCCACATCATTACCCTGGACAGCAATAATTTTAATGCTTACAAGCAGATTGGACGTATAGAAAAAGAACAAGGAGACCTCCTTCCTATGTTAGACCACTATAAAAAGGCCAACCAGCTGAATCCGGCAGATGCTGATGTCGCTTATGAATTGAGTGAACTTTATTTCAAGATGAATCATTTTGTGAATGCGCTAAGCGTACTCGAACCTGCATTGGCTGCCGACAGCAGCAATCTTCAATTGCTAAAAATGAAAATGCCGGCAACCATTGCCTCTAAAAAATATAGGGAAGCCATTCAGACCGGCGAAAAATTAATGAGCTATGGAGACAGTTCCAGCTTCGTATTGAACAACATTGCGAAGAGTTATTTCTTACTCCTGAACTATCAAAAAGCGCTGGATTACTTTCTGATGGTCAGCAGTAAAAGTGAAGATGCAGAGGGGCTTTTGTACAACATATCCTTGAGTTACCGGGGAATCAAGGACCACCAGAATGCCATTAAATACCTGGAAAAAACTGTTAAAGCGGCTATTTCGCCTAAAACATCCAGTTATTACGGTTTATTGGGGGATTCCTATGAGAATCTTGATAAAAACGATCAGGCCATCAGTACTTACAAGCGGGGCTTGTTATTTGATAACAATGGCAGTTTATATTATAACATTGCATTGGTTTATGAAACCAAGCTAAATGACAAGAAAAATGCCATCAGTTATTACCAGCAATACCTGAAAACGGTAAATCCTGCTGAGCAACCTAAGCTGATCGTTTTTATCAAAAATAAGATTGAAGAACTAAAGCGGTAATGCTGTACGGCCGACTAAACGGGCTACATATTTACCGATAATGTCAAATTCAAGGTTTACGGTATCGCCAGCATTCACCTGATGAAGGTTAGTATGCTCAAAAGTATAGGGAATGATATAAACAGAAAACTCATCAGCTGCTGAATCTACCACGGTCAAACTGATTCCGTTGACACAAACAGAGCCTTTTTCTACGGTAACATTTCCATTTTGTGCCTCGTATTTAAAGCGGTATTCCCAGCTGCCATCTAACTCTTCTCTTTTCACACAGATGGCGGTCTGGTCTACATGGCCCTGTACAATATGTCCGTCCAGTCGTCCGTTCATCTGCATACAACGCTCCAGATTCACTTTACTCCCTACTTTTAAATGGGCCAGATTACTCTTTTCCAGGGTTTCCTGAATGGCTGTTACTGCATGTGAATGGTCTGTCAAAGCCACAACCGTTAAGCATACCCCATTGTGGGACACGCTTTGATCAATCTTTAATTCGATACTCAATTCCGATTGAACGGTAAAATGAAGATTAGTACCTTCTTCTTTTATCGTTGTGATTTCTCCTAATGTTTCAATAATTCCTGTAAACATCTGCTAATTATATTTTGTACGGTTTCTTTTCCAATTGCTGATTTGCTGTCCCTGAGGTTCAGCAATCAATACATTGGGTTTCTTTTTATAAGTTATTGCAGCGACGACTGCTGCCATCAGCGCTTCATTTTCATCATTAAGCTTCATCCGGTCCGGACTAAAATATTTACTCACAAAATGTGTGTTGAAATTCCCTGATTTAAAGGCTTCATGCTGCATGACAAATTTACCAAAACCCAGCGTAGTTTTTATCCCGGTAATGTGATATTCGTCAATAGCCCTAACCATTCTTTCTATTGCCTCCTCCCGGTTCTGACCGTAAGTAATCAATTTGGCGATCATTGGATCGTAATAAATAGGGATTTCCATGCCTTGTTCAAAACCATCATCTACACGTACCCCATTTCCTTTTGGTGTCTGATATACTTCAAGCACTCCTATATCAGGTAAGAAATTATTATCTGGATCTTCCGCATATACCCTCAATTCAATGGCATGACCATGAATCTTCAAGTCTTCCTGTGCATAGGAAAGTACTTCGCCTCTCGCTATTTTAATCTGCTCTTTGACAAGATCCAGTCCTGTGATCAATTCCGTTACCGGATGTTCTACCTGAAGCCTGGTATTCATTTCCAAAAAAAAGAAATCGAGGTTTTCATCGAGAATAAATTCCACAGTACCTGCCCCTACATAGTTCACTGATCTGGCTACATCTACCGCACATTTACCCATCTTTGCTCGAATTTCTACTGTAAGCACGCTCGAAGGCGCTTCTTCGATCACCTTTTGATGTCTGCGCTGAACAGAACATTCCCGCTCAAAAAGATGCACAATGTTACCATGGGCATCGCCCAGCACCTGTATTTCTATATGTCGGGGTGAAGAAACGTAACGTTCAATAAATACGGCACCATCACCAAAAGCCGAAGTGGCTTCGCTCACAGCCAGTTGCATTTGCTCTTCAAAATCACTTACTTTTTCTACCACACGCATACCTTTTCCACCACCGCCAGCAGCGGCTTTGATCAGGATAGGAAAACCTACTGCTACCGCTCTGGATTTTGCTTCTTCAATATCCGTAATGGCCTCTTCGGTTCCTGGAACCATTGGAATCTTGTATTTCAATGCCGCCGCTTTTGCAGAAAGCTTATTTCCCATGATTTCCATTGCTTCCGGTGTTGGACCGATTAGTATCAGGCCAGCGGCCTTCACTAGTCTTGCAAAACCAGCATTTTCTGACAAGAAACCGTAACCTGGATGGATTGCATCAGCGCCGGTAATCTGGCAGGCTTCAATGATTTTTTTCCCAAGCAGGTAACTTTGATTTGATGCAGCCGGTCCGATGCAGACGGCTTCATCGGCATAGCGCACATGAAGTGCAGTTCTATCGGCTTCTGAATAAACAGCTACGGTTTTAATCCCCATTTCACGTGCAGAGCGCATGATACGCAAGGCAATCTCGCCCCTATTGGCTATCAAAATTTTCTTCATGTAAAGGTTATTTATGGGCAGAAGGATGTAAATGTAAAATGATTTCTATGGCGCGGTCGATCATCTCGGAGGAAATGTCAAGATGTGTCACCATGCGGACTGTTTTAGGTCCGAAAGTATTGCAGGCAATACCCTTTTCGGCCAAGAGATGGACAATATTTTCTGCTTTAAAGCCTGATGCGACTTCAAAAATTACAATATTTGTTTCCACGGGCATCACTGATACCACATAATTGACTTGTTTTAGTGCCGCAGCTAGAGATTTAGCATGATCGTGATCAATAGATAACCTTTGCACATGGTGATCCAGTGCGTAAATACCAGCCGCAGCCAGAAATCCGGATTGTCTCATGCCACCTCCAAATGCTTTACGAATTTTCAGTGCTTTTCTAATCGTCTCTTTGCTGCCCAATAAAACGGAGCCTACAGGGGCACCTAATCCTTTGGAAAGACAGACAGAAATACCGTCGAAGTATTGTCCATAATGTTTTGCCGAATTTCCGGTAGCCACGAGGGCGTTAAATATTCTGGCACCATCAAGGTGTAGTTTTAGTCCTTTAATATTACATAAGGTGTGGATGGGTTCGATTTGGGCCAAATGATAACAAGCACCTCCCCCTTTGTTGACGGTATTTTCTAAAACCACCAGGCTTGAATTTGGATAATGAATATTTTCGTCATTGATTTCTGGCTCTATCATTTCTGGGCTGATGATACCACGCGGGCCATTTAGCAATCTGACAGAGGCCAACGAATGGTAAGCAATCCCACCACCTTCATATCGGTATACATGTGCGGTCTGGTCACAAATCACCTCATCCATAGGCTGGGTAAAACATTTGATGGCGATCTGATTGGTCATTGTTCCTGAGGGGCAAAACAATCCGGCTTCCATATTAAACATTGTGGCCAGCTTTGTTTCCAGCTGATGAACGGTTTCGTCTTCTCCGAAAACATCATCACCAACCTTCGCTGTCATCATTGCTTCCAGCATGCCTGCCGCTGGTTTGGTCACGGTATCGCTTCTCAAATCAATCTTTATTCCTATCATCTTATGTTATAACCTTGTCTACAAATATTAACTTTTTAAATGTCGTTAAAAAGAGGTGCAGTACAAAATCCACTGAGCTAACGAGATAATTACATTAAATCAATAATAAGTGTCTTTTATAAAAAAATAGCTTTTAAGGCGACTAAAACGTTTATTTACTCCTTAATCAAGGTTTTTTAAATTCACAAAAAGTCCTTTTCTCCCAATTAAAATATCAATTCCGGTAAATGCTTGATTTTAAATTTGGATTTCAAAATAACAAGTGTATTTTAGGCTTAGTGTTTTTTTAACAATATGGTAACTTTAAATCAATAAATAAAACGAGCAAAAACGGCCTTATTTGCATAATAAAGGCGGAAAATTATTTAAAATCTTAAACCAAAGAATTAAATTTATGAAAAAAAACCCTACAAAAGTGTTAGGATTATTTACTTTTATCCCGAAAAAAACAAATTAAGATGATAGTTATTGCAGATGGTGGTTCAACCAAAACCAATTGGTGTTTAATTAATGAAGCAGGCAGAAAAATTCTATTTAATACAGAGGGATACAATCCATACTTTTCAGACACAGCATATATTGTTGGTTCGTTAAGAAAATCTCTTCCGGATCATTTAGAAACTGATAAACTTACCGAAGTAAATTACTATGGTGCAGGTTGTTCAACAGATGCCAAGCGCAAGATTGTAGCAGATGCTATGCAGCAGGTTTTTCCTAATGCAAAGATCAACATAGGACACGATTTATTGGCTTCATGCCGTGCTTTACTAGGTGATGAGCCTGGTTTTGCAGCGATATTAGGCACAGGTACAAACTCTTGTTTGTATGACGGTAAAGACATTACCATGAACATTGATTCTCTGGGCTATTTCCTGGGTGATGAAGGTAGTGGATGTTATATCGGAAAAAGAATCCTTAGTGATTACATGAAAGGTTATATGCCTAAAGGTTTAAGAGAAAGTTTCTATGATAACTTCGCCTTAACGAATGAGGACATTTTTGACCACATTTATAATAAACCACTTCCGAATCGTTTTTGTGCTGGTTTCAGCAAGTTCTTATATGACTATAAAGACAATTACGAAGATTATACCTTCTCTACAGTAGATTTCGCATTTACAGCATTCTTTGAGAATTTGGTGATTCATTATCCAAACTATAAAGAGTACACGTTAAACTGTGTTGGATCTGTAGGTTATAGCTTCAGAGATATTTTAAGCCAAGTGGCGGATAGATACGAAATGGGCGTTGGTAAAGTGATCCGTTCTCCTATAGATGATTTAGTGGACTACCACATGAATACTGTGAATAAATAATCACATAATTACTATAAAGTAAAAGAGGATACCTGAATCAGGTATCCTCTTTTTTTTTAACCAATAAACGTTTTAACATAATTTAACTACACATCGTTACGAAAATGCAGTATACTTGGGTAACTAAATGTTTTTCCTAAAAAGAAAACAAACAAACAAACAAACAAACAAACAAACAAACAAACAAACCCTACAACGCCCTCTTCATGTTTAAAATTTCAGCTGCTCTCCTGCTATTTTTAATAGCGTCCAATACCTACGCACAAAATAAAGCCACTATAAAAGGTTCTTTAGCTGATTCCAACAGTAATGCACCTATAGAATTTGCCACTATTGCGGTGGTCAACTCAAAAGACACCACTTTAATCTCTTATACCTTATCTGATAAAAAGGGAGGTTTTAATTTATCGGGCATTCCCATAGATCGCCCTACAAAACTGATTATTTCTTATGTGGGTTATCCTACACATAAACAGCATCTGGAATTAAAAGCAGGGGAAATCAAAGACTTTGGCAGGTTGCTGTTGAAGGGCACTCAGTTGAAAGAAGTAGTTATTCAGGGGGAAAGATCACCGATAGTGGTCAAAAAAGACACCATAGAATTTAATACTGAAGCTTTCAAAACCAGGCCTAATGCTGTGGTAGAAGAGTTGCTGAGAGAACTACCGGGTGTACAAGTCAACACTGACGGTTCCATTCTTGTGAATGGAAAGAAGGTCAGTAAACTTCTGATTGATGGCAAGGAGTTCTTTGGAAACGATCCATTGGTAGCCACGCGAAATCTCGATGCTGATTTATTGGATCAGATTCAGATTTATGATGATCGGGAAAACGATCCTGGTCACAAGATTAGTGCAATGAAAGTAACTAAAATAATCAACCTTAAATTAAAAAGCAAAATCAAGAAAAGCACTATAGGCAAATTTTATGGCGGTGGAGGTAGCCGCGACCGCTATGAGACTGGCGGCATTCTGAGTAACTTCAGAGATACACTGCAGGTGAGCCTAATCGGATTATCCAATAACCTGAATAAAACAGGTTTCTCTCAGGATGAATTGTACAATATGGGAGGTTTTAACCGCTCTGGTGGTTCCGGATATTACGACGGCACCTTTGGCGGTAGAAATTGGGGTGGCAATATGGAAAAGGTAACCGCTGGCGGCCTTAACATTAATAACAATTATGAAAAAAAATTAAAAAGCAACCTGAGCTACTTCTATACCAATACGAATACGACCTCTGCTTCCAGCACTTTTAATGAACAAAACTTAGCAGACCTGAAAATCACATCCGCTTCTACTTCCGCGAGATGGATCGGTAAGGATAAACACGCCATTGGTGGCTTAATTGAATGGTATCCTGATACCTTAAATCAATTTAAATATCAGCCACAGCTGAATCTCGGCTTTGACAAACAAGAAGGTGCTGCTGCTAGCAATACTTTCAACACGCTGCATCCGAAACTGAGTGACCTGCTTAACAATTCAAATTCCAAACGGAATAACAGCGAGTTTTCTCATAAAGCTTCCTATTACAGGCGACTAAGAAAGGAAGGCGAGTCGATCAATATCCAGCATTCCCTATACTTAAATAAAAATACCTCAAAAAGTTTCTCCCTGTACGATTTAAAATCTTACGTAGAAGCCATCAAACCGGAGCTTTTTGATCGATTAGAAAACAACAATGACAAATCAAATAATGCAGCTATCAGCGTCGATTACAGCTATCCATTTACCGAAACCCTACAGCTTGAACTGAATGCTGGAGCGAACTATGCAAATTCCTCAGAAAAAATATCGAGCTATGATAAAAACCCAGAGAACGATCTTTACAACCTCTTGTTGGTAAACCAAAGCAGCGACTTGAGCAGAACTACCTGGTCCGAAAACCTAAGGCCACAGCTTTCTTACACCTTTGCAAAAGAATACCGTATCAAAATCGGTGTTAATGTGGCGCTTCAAAATGTAAAAAACAAGTTCAACCGGGATGTGGAAGATCAGCATCAAAAATACTTCAACTTATTTCCTGCTATAGCAGTAGAGGGGCCCAGCTTTTCTATATCCTATACAGAAAACATTGAACAACCTAGAATCGCCCAAATACAACCCATTATAAGAGAATATACCCAACTGCAAAAGTATATCGGAAACCCAGATCTTAAGCCCAAATACAATCGTGAACTATCAGGAAATATCTATAAGTATAGCCATGAAAAACAAATCAATTTCAATATGTATGGTGGATTAACCTTCTCGGAAAACAATACGATAGAAAAAAACACGATAGATGCCAATGGCGCCAGCACAACCACCCCAATCAATAAAAATGGTAGTATTAATGGTTATGTGGGAGGGCATATTGGTAAGCAATTTAAAAAATCTCAGGATTGGCAAATTGGGTTAAATAATAATTTCTCTTTTAATATGAATCGAAACGCTTTCTACTTAAATCAAGATGAAGGCATACAGTACAATTACTACCTTGGAGCTGGTCAGGGAATCAATTTTAACTACCAATCCTTATTCAGTATCAAGACGAAGTACGATTTTAACCATTCGATTACGACTTATAAGATGGTTAATTATAAGACTATTAACAATCCATCACACAATATTGGAGCAGAGCTGACCTTGAGGTGGCCAAAAAGAATCATCATCGATAGTAAGTATAATTTCAACTATAATCCAAAAATCACACAAGGTTTTTCTAAAAGCGCTAATATTCTAAACCTTGCCGTTACTATTCAAATGTTAAAAAAGGACCGTGGTCAATTAAAACTCTCTGTATTTGACCTCTTGGATCAAAGCATTTCTGTATACCAGTATGCAAATGAAAATTCTGTAGGCACCTCTCAACAGCAGATCCTTAAGCGGTACTTTTTAGCTACCTACCAGTATAAAATTACTATGCACAAGGGGAAATAAAAAAGAAATGAAACAAAATGGCCGCGGCATAAATCATGCCTCGGCCATTTTGTTGATGAGTTATGGAGATTAAAAAGAGATCTCTTTGCCAAATAATTTGGCGTATTTACGCTTGTCGAATTTATACAAGGTTGCGGCTCTGAAGCTTACTCCTTTTTGTTTTTCTTCCAGGTCTTTCAACACGCCGAAGCTCAGCATCTTTTTTCTAAAGTTTCTTTTATCCAGTTTTTTACTCAGGATAATCTCATACACATTTTGCAATTGTGTGAGGGTAAATTTCTCCGGTAACAGCTCAAAAGCAATAGGCTGGTGTTTGATTCTTCTTTTAATTTTCTCTAGCCCTTTATCGAAGATCTGCTGATGATCGAATGCCAGCTTTGGTAAGTTATTCACATTAATCCAATGGGCTTGTTTGGCATAATTGCTCAGTGGTTTCAGGGCTTTATCGCCTCCTAATCTCAATAGCGCATAATAGGCAATACTAACTACCCTTCCTTGTGGATGTCGGTTTACATCCCCAAAAGTGTAATATTGTTCCATATAAACATCCCCTAAACCGGTTAGCTCATGCAAAATACGGGAGGCCGACTGGTCTAAACTTTCGTCTTCTCCAACTATATTTCCTGGCAATGCCCACCAGTCCTTAAATGGTTCTTCATTTCTTTCAATCAAAAGAATTTTCAATTCTCCTTCATCAAATCCAAACAGCACACAATCAATCGAGAAAGTGGAATTAAACTTTGGTAAGACTTCTTTCAAAATATCTAATTTTATTTATCAAACTTATTTTTCAATCTGCCTTGAATTAAATTAAGGCGTTAATTTTTGTAGATTATTTATCTTTTCTATTCTTTTCCCTTACACCCGCTGCTGTACTTTCCATCCCCTTCACTCGGGTTTAATCTATAAAGTTCTTAAATAAGATCTCGTTTTAACAAGATTAACAGGATTTAAGTTAAAAACAAAATGAAAAGTATAATTATAAAAATAATGTTGCAAAAGAAACTGGCAGGAAATGAGGTTATGAGTCGGATTTTTCAGTCGTGTTTTCTATATTGCATGCGCTAATCCTTCGGATGCAGGGATGATGAATCTTGTTTATAAAGATTAGATGCTGATTTTTGTAGAAATGATGGCCTGAAACTTTGTTTTTCCTGGCGCTGCTAAATCATTACAGCAACAATATCTTTGATCAACCTATAAAAAATATTAAATTTTTAAACATTGAGGCAAAAAAATACACTTGCATCCTAATTACATAGGAAAATAAAAAATAAATTACTTAGTGTAAAAAATACACGCTATATTCGTAATCACAAATCATGAAACCAAATATTAAAAATATCGCCGTATTGACATCTGGAGGAGACGCTCCAGGGATGAACGCCTGCATTAGAGCAGTAGTACGTACCGGCATATACAATGGAATCAACATGTTTGGGGTTTTGCAGGGCTATCAGGGCTTGATCAATAATAACATCAATCCAATGGACGCAAGATCCGTTAGTAACATCATACACCTAGGTGGTACCATTTTAAAAACAGCGCGTTGCCTAGAGTTTAAGACTGAAGAAGGAATGCAGCTGGCTTTTGAAAACTTAAAAGCCCGTGATATTGACGGCTTGGTAGTGATTGGAGGTGATGGTACATTTACAGGCGCACAGCTTTTTGGAAAGAAGTTCGGAATTCGTGTAATTGGAATTCCAGGCACGATCGACAATGATTTATACGGCTCAGATTTCACTTTAGGATACGATACGGCAATAAATACCGTTATTGAAGCAATAGATAAAATCAGAGATACTGCCGATTCCCATGACCGTTTATTCTTTATTGAAGTAATGGGCAGAGATTCGGGATGTATTGCCTTGAGAAGTGCGATTGCCAGCGGCGCAGAAGCAGTACTCCTACCGGAAAAAGAAACCAGCCTGGATGAACTGATCTCACAATTGGCAATTGGTGCATCTACCAAGAAATCTTCGAGTATTGTCATTGTATCAGAAGGCCATAAAGCCGGTGGTGCTTATGATGTTGCGAAAAAGGTAAAAGAGAGTTTTAACCACTATGATACGAAAGTTACGATATTAGGCCACCTGCAACGTGGAGGTAGCCCAAGTAGTTTCGACCGAATTTTAGGCAGTCGTTTAGGCTTTGCAGCTGTAAATGAATTGTTGAAAGGAAGTACCATGCAAATGGTTGGATTACGTGGAAATGATATAAAGACGACGAGTATAGACGAAGCGCTAACCAGGCACACTTTTAAATTGGAAAGCGACCTGTTAGAAATGACTAAGGTTTTATCCATTTAATTATGATAGCCGTAGTTTACAGTGGATCTAAAACAGCGTACTGGAAAATTGCACAAGATGGAAAAACCATTGCTGAATGCAATATGCCAGGAATTAATCCCTGTTTTAATGACCAGAAGTCTATACTTCAATTCTTAAATAAAAAATCTATTCTGGTGAATCACGCAGAAAGCATTAAGAAAATATATGTTTTTGCTGCTGGTGCTTCCTCAGAAGAAAGAAGAAATGAGTTAGCGGAAACGCTTGGAATGTTCTTTAGATATAGTAAAATAACGGTTAAGGACGACCTATATGGTGCAGCGATCTCTGCCTGTTACAATAACCCTGGAATTGTAGGTTTATTGGGAAGCGGAGCAAATTGTGCTTATTACGACGGAAAGAAACCGGAGAAGAACAACTTTGGACTGGGATATATCCTGGGAGATGAAGGTTCGGCTAATTACCTTGGAAAAACACTTTTAAAGTATTTTGTTCAGGATAAACTGCCAAAGGATTTACATAAAAAGTTTGAACTGAAGTATAACCTGGACAGGCCTCAAATCCTTGAACGCGTATACAAACGCCCTCTGGCTCAGCAGTTTCTAAGTTCTTTCTTTGACTTCTTTTTAGAAAACAGAAATGATAAATTTTTGTTAGGAATAATAGAGAAAGGGTTTGAAAGTTATTTTAACACTTATTTGTTGCCAACATTGAAATTACATCCCGGTAAAGAAATACATTTTGTAGGACTTGTGGCCGGAAACTTTCAGGAAGAGCTGCGGGCAACTGCAAAAAAGCATGACCTGGAAATAACATCGATTACTAAAGAACCGATATATAATTTACTAAACTACTATTCAAATTAACAAAATGAGCAAAATTGGAATAAACGGCTTTGGCCGTATCGGCAGACTGGTTTTTAGAGCTGCTTTAAAAAGAGGATTAGATATTGTTGCAATCAATGATTTAGTTGAGCCGGATTACATGGCTTATATGTTAAAATACGATACTACACACGGTCGTTTTGATGGTACTATTGAAGTAGTAAACGGACACCTTGTAGTAAATGGAAAAACAATCCGTATCACTGCGGAAAGAGATCCAGCAAACTTAAAATGGAATGAAGTAGGTGTAGAAACAGTAATTGAGTCTACAGGTTTATTCTTAACTCAGGTTGATGCTGAAAAACATATTCAAGCTGGTGCTAAAAGAGTAGTTCTTTCTGCTCCTGCAAAAGATGATTCCATCCCTACTTACGTAATGGGTGTAAACCATGAGTTATTAACTTCTGATCAAACTGTAGTTTCTAACGCTTCTTGTACTACTAACTGTTTGGCGCCAATCGCTAAAGTATTAAACGACAACTTCGGTATCGTTGAAGGCTTGATGAGCACAGTACACGCAGTAACTGCAACACAAAAAACAGTAGATGGTCCTTCAGCTAAGGACTGGAGAGGTGGACGTGGAGGTTTCTCTAACATTATCCCTTCTGGAACTGGTGCAGCGAAAGCAGTAGCAAAAGTAATTCCTGCTTTAAAAGGAAAATTAACAGGTATGGCTTTCCGTGTACCGGTAGCTGACGTATCTGTTGTTGATTTAACAGTTCGTCTGGAAAAAGCAGCAACTTATGAAGAAATTAAAGCAGCCATGAAAGCAGCCTCAGAAGGTTACTTGAAAGGTGTGCTAGGATATACAGAAGACGAAGTAGTTTCTTCTGACTTTATAGGAGATGATCATGCGTCAATTTTCGATGCAAATGCAGGTATTGCATTAAATGACAACTTCGTGAAAGTGGTTTCTTGGTATGATAACGAATGGGGCTATTCTAATGCATTAGCTAAGTTCGTAGAATACTACGGAAATTTAAAGTAAAACCCGTTCATACAGGTTTATATTTGGTTAGAAAAGGGATGTGTCTGGATGGAACATCCCTTTCTTGTATAATGTGCTTTTTTAGTGCCTTAAACACCATTCTTCCTAATACTTCATTTTCATCACTCCTCTATTTAAGCTTAAAAAAGGTGATTTTTAGCAAAAAGGTTCCAATATAGGTTCCAAAATAATTAAGATCTACTGGGCTTAGTTCTACGTTTAAATCCAATTAGAGCGTTATTATCAGCTATTTGTGTTGGTGTTAACTTTTCGACATTCACAATTACAGGCTTATTTACTTCCTTTATTGCCGCTATTAATAATTCCTTAGGATTGATCGGTTGTGTTTTGATATGCTTACGCAAATATTGAAATAGCACCTGACGCTTTAAGTTACTAGGAAGATGGGAGATCCTAGTTATATTTTTATATTCACTAATTAAAAAGGTATAAGTGTCTATAAGTGTCGTTAGGTGATTCAAATCTTTTTTATTTTTTTTTGTTGGCGCACTGCTTAGTAGTTGAGTAAAAAACTCATTCAAGATTTCCATCTCATCCACCACATTGCTATTTTCGAACTCAATTAGATAATTTTTCCTTGTTGTGCTCAAAAAAGTTTGCCCGAATAACATTTCCAAAAGATCTAACTTACTTTCAATTAAAACACCATATTCCATAAGACAATAATAGTTATTTTTCTGCATTGGAATCCCATGACCATACAAATCATAATATTTGTAAAGGGGGCTATTTCTTCATATTAAAACATAAAATAAACCCAGTTATAGTAAGATACAATGGGTAACTATAACGTGTAGTCTTTTCATATAAGTAACATCCATACCGCAGCCATTACAATGGTGACTGCCTGATACTTGTATTTTGTCATTAATGATTTAAAACCCCTGTACCGCATTATCTTTTCCATATGAGCTTCCGTATTAGCGATACCAATGCAATTAATTGTAGGCACTGAATTAGCCTTATTCAATACGGTATTCAGAATATTCATACAATCATTTATTCTTGTCGGGATATCAAAAGCATGAATGTGATATAGATCTACTTGTTTTTGTTTGTAATGCCATTGAGATTGGGGTAACACCTGCTTAAACATATATTTAAGGTAATTTTTTTTATGAATTTCATTTAGAAATTGTCCAACCCAAACTGCTCCATTCCTTCTTTTATTGTTGTTCCATATACTATACAAATAGTTTTTAATCAGTTTATCATCCGTATATAGGAATAAAAATTGTTTACTAAATTGAATAGCTAAATGCATGTGTACATTATGATCTGCACCATATTCAGGTGTGCTCACAACATTTGTAATACCATTACCTAATCTTTTTATAAAATATTGTGCGGCACTAGTTGCGCATTCAATACTGGTAAACTTGTTAAATCTTAATGTTATCTGATAATTGAAGTCTAAATCTTTTATACTGTTATAAATATCATTCTGATAAGTAACATTGCTAAATCTTGCTTCTTCTTCTTTCTTTTTTACTTTTTGATCTTGTCTATATTGTCTTTGATACTTTGCTTTAGTTATTCTAACTGCCTGCTTTCTATCAATTTCATTATTATATCTTTTCTTTCTTTCTTTTTTTACTACCTTTAACATACAACATTTACTCTTAACTCTTCTCCCTTAACTATCCACTCTTTCGTGGCTATAGGAATGTTTTAGGCAGGTTACTACACTGCATCCATTTGCTATAATAAAACACACTACAACAACTATAAACCTTAAAATAAAAAAGTCAAGCCAACATCAATATAAGTGACTGAAAATAAGCTCATTTAATTTTAATTAACGCTTTTATACACAGGAAGAGAATAAGAAATAAACTTAACAATGATGTTAAAACACACAATGAGTATATCCCTATAGAGATGGAAGAATGGGTAAACTTATGTCTAATCCTGAAATAGAACGAAAGACTCGTATAGTTACAATTAATGATTTCAACGTTTAATATCCGGTGTCTGAGCTAACCCGTGCTCCGGAAAGCACATATTGATTATTTTCTGATTTAAGTAATATTGAAACCGCAAAAGCATTAGCTCTTGCTGGAGAGGAACCGAGAGTCCTATTTCCTTTAGAACTGGGCAAACCACCTTTTAATTTAATTTCGAGGCGGCTACATACCTGCGCAGAATAATAAATAGCGTTAATATTCTCTTTATCATCTTTTTTAAGCAGATAAAACCATTTTGAGGTTAATTGTTTTGAAGATTTCGGATAGGACACATTGCCGTATTTACAATACTATGTGATACAGATAATAAGCGTATCACATGTTTTATAACACACACGATTAAGATCACCACCTTCCCTCTCATTTTAGGAGCATATTAGTTCTGCAAAAGCGCTGGTGCCTACTAATGAACAAAACAAAATCTTGTACCCCATAAATTGAAGTAGACACTTTGTATTTAAGTGATGATGCTTAATCTTCAAATAATTGATCCATGGTCACTTCTAATGCCTTGGCAACTGAGTGCGCAGTACTTATTGTACAATTAACGAGGCCACGTTCTATAGTGCTGATTGTACCATATTCAACCTCACATAGCACCGCTAATTCAACCATCTTCAGCCCCTTCAACTCTCTGAATTTGCGTACGTTAATGCCGAATTGTTTAATGACTTTTTCGTTTCGTGGGTTCTTTGTGGCCATCAAAACAAAATTTCATATTAAATACCGCCAATCGTATACGACATGTCGTATAATATTATTATATTAGTACTTCATTTTTTTCTATGAAACAGATTTTGTCTCTCTTAATACTTTCCATTTTTATTTCTTTTTCCTGCAAAAAAGAACCATCAAAAGAATCTCAAACAAATAATAACATGTGTTATATTACAAATTGGGAGGAGAGTAATGTATCTATTAATTATGCTTATGATGCCAATGATAGAATCATTACAGAGAATATTACTAAAGGTTCAGGTGCATATGTTCTCCCTGCTAAAAGGACATTTAACTACAAGTCTGATAGAATAACAGTAAATGAATTGCCTTCGAACACCACCTATGATCTATTATTATCATCAAATAGGGTAGTTGAATTTTCATTTCCATCTGCATGGAATGACTATTCAAAAGTAGAATATTCGTCTGATGGATATGTGACTAAAATTAGTAATTATTACAAAACAGATAATAAGCTATACCATACGAAGGAGTTTAAATATCAAAATGGAAACCTTATATCAGTAATAGCGACTGGTGGAATAGGTACTCCTAACCAATATACCGAAACCTATAGTTTGGAGTATTACCAAGACAGAAAAGCTATTGAAGGTGTTGATTTTGCTTTAAATAAATTCATAATGCCAGATTGGTACTTATCGGATTATTTTACGCCATTCCAATTGCCTGTATCATTCTTTGGTGGAGGCTCAGGTAATTTATTGAAAGCGGTTAGGTTTCCGCATGGAGGTGAATACTTCAGCTTCACCTATGATTTTGACAAGAATGATAAGGTTACTAAAATCACCTATATAGATAAACGTAATGCAGTAAAAATTGTGAATTTATCATTTAACTGCAAATAAAGAGTTTTCACATGAAGCTTTATAACCCCAAAGGGACTAGTAGCCCGCAACAGCAACCAGTTAAGCAAAGGTACAATTCCTCATTTCCTGTCTTCAGTTGGTTGGAAGGGCTTATTATTGGCTCAATACTAGCACCAATCTCCTTATTTTTAGGTGTGGTGACATTAGGTACGTTAGTATTAGTTGCCTTTGGAAAGGTTGACTATTGGGGTGAAACTGGTAAGCTATTGGTGGGGGTATTTGTGCCATTAATTCTAATACTTTGCTTTGTTAGCAAGCCTATAGGCAATACCATTTTTTTGATATGGTCTTTCATTTTGATTTGTGTTTTTTTTGTGGTGCCTGTTTTAGGAATAATGTATATGGGATTAAAACCAGTTTTCGAATACTTAGGACTTTAAATTATTAAATAATATGAACCAATTAACAGGCAACGAGCCAATGAATGAACTAACCATTAAGCAGTTTTTAACTGCAAATATCTTTGCTACTTTATTGATTAACTATGGTACGAGTAAGGCTGGTGACATTGGATTGGCTGCAATAGTAGATGAAAGTCATTACACAGCAAATGAAATGATTAGGGAGTTTAACAGACAAGGTGTGTGATTTGTCACCTATTTTTGATTTAAATAATTGATAATGAAGTATAGTCTGTCAGATGTTATAACCGCAATAGATGATGCCAATAAGTTACTAAGTATGGGAAATAGTGATACTGAGATCATATATGATGTTGCTTATGGTATGGTGAGAATTCAGACAAGTTTAAAATCCAAATGGAATATAAACACAGTTGTTGAGTATAAGACAGTTGATGAAGCGTTTTATTTTTTACAGGGGCTGAATACCGCAGCAATGGTGCAACTTGAAAGGAAGAATGGCTTAATTGATAGCAAGGAGGTGCCAATGGTTAATCTTGACTCATCAGCAAGCTATAAGATTATTAGTAAAGTAAAAAACTGGTTTAAGTAATTGAGGGAATATGAGGTATACGCAGACAGATAACGTCAAAATTATTCATACCAATAATGATTTACTCTCTTGTATCAACAGTCAGGAGAAATTGAGTATGGATTTCAACTACAATCGATGTTCAATTTATTGTTTTGATGAATCCACAGGGGCTAAAACCATGCTTGCTGTTGATGTAACCATTGATGATAGTCAAGTTTGGCTTGAAGGCTTCAATCTTGGTCTGATATTATTGGGTGATTGTTAACCATTAAACTTTAAAATATGACGGATGAACATAGGAAAGCAAGAGATAGATTCCTGCAAAAACACCTCTTCCATGGGTTGAAGGATCTAAATGATGGTTTTGATATAGTTAGCATATCATATTTCAATGAAAAACAGTTTAATGTAGTTCTTCAGAGGGTTGAGTTGTTAAAAGACATAGGGGTGTATGGTATAGAACCGCACATTTTGGATCAAGAGACAGGAGAATTTGTCTATTACGCAGTTGATACATTTGAAAATTATCTGACTTATCCACAAGATCCTGAGTGGTATATGAAATCATTTGAAAAATTTAAAGGTACAGGCGAAGAATTATATTATTCAGCAAGCTTTTATATTCCTGGGAACTATTTAGATTATGGAACGGATTGAGATACAATGATGAATTAGAAGTGAGTAGGGTGTTGAAAAACTAAATGATCTACAGAGTACTTCATATTCATAGAACGAAACAGAATCTTCTTTCTAGGCCATTCAGTTTGTTCTACAAAAGGTGAAAGAAATAGAAATTCTTTATCCACCCTAAACCACGATTTCATATCTACGCTGGTCTTGATGTGATAATCTTCAACTGGAAACCTTAGTATTCTAAAAAGATTTCAAATTTTTAGAAAAATATTTTTTTGAAAAGACCTTAGATAGGTCTCACAAATTTTTAGTCCAGATTTTTTTATGTACCCGTCATAGTATAGCGAGGCGTATGGGGGTATAGGGGGCAAGGGGATACCCCCGAAGTAGTCCAATTTTTTCGGAGAAAAACATCTACACTTTGATCATGCACCCACACAAAACAGTCTATAGCCCTTTTTTCAATCAAGATTTGCCTGTTTTTCAGAAATCAATGCAAAATGGGCAAGTTGATTAATTAATTAGAAGGGGCTTACCCATGATTTCCGCAGGTTATGATCAGGTTTCTCTGGGGTTATTGCACAGTTAATTAACTAGGTGCCCATCTATATTAATGAGAAATTACTCAACCAACAATTAATACGCTCTTCTTAATATCGCAGTCCTTTCTTGTAAATAAATGCTCTTAAATTCCTCAGTAGAAGAGTCAACTAATGAGGCGACTTCATCTATTGTATAATCCATTTCTTCTATATATGAATCAATGATCTGCTTTAAAATAGTTGGCTGTTCAGGTGAAAATATAACAGGTTCCTTAGTCCTATAACCTTCAGCCCCCATCTGCATCCATAGATATTTCCACTGGTTGTCATTTAGTAGACCTAGATGTCGTGCTCTTACTAAAATAGATTGCATTGATGTTTTCCAGTATTTTTTTAAATCAGCTAAAATTGGCAAATTCAACCTGACCAATTGTGGTTTAATATCGGATTCAGGCATTAATAATTCGGCAGCAAACTCGAACGCTTCTTTTTCTTTATCTCTATCGCCTTCAACCTTACATGATAAATGCATTATTATATGTCCAAGTTCATGAGCCAAGGTTAGTCTTTTACGATCCGAAGGTATATCTTTCCCAATGAAGATTAAAGGTATTCCATTAGCTGTATACATGCTAAAGCCATCCATATCATTTATTGGGACAGGAATAATTATTGCACCATAATATTCTATAATATTGGTTATATTCTCAACTCTACCTCTTGGCAACTTCCATTTTTTACGAATATATTGAGCGCACATTGATGGACTTCCTTCTTGATCAACATCCCAAATCGGAATCTCATTAGCGCTAATCTCAATACCTTCCAATAGCTTTAAAAGTTGTCTTTCAACAACTATCATTCTAGCGTTGTTCTGATTTAGCTGCTTTACAGACGAAGATAGTTTTCTTCTATATTCCCCCTGAATTGGAATAATGACATCTTGACTCTCAAAAAATGACACAGGCATATTTAAGAATTTGGAGACTGCAAAGACAAGATCATCATCAAATCCAGAACCCATTTTTTCAATTTTGCTTATAGTGCCCTGAGCAACTCCCAAGGCATTGGAAAGTTGAGTTTGCGTATATCCTCTCAATTCCCTTGCTAGTTTTAGCATTTGAGGATTGTATTTCATCTTATTGTTTTTTAATGTGTACCAGTGCCTTTTGTTGCTTTCTTATAAGCAGTCTTAACACTAATTCTCTTAATTATTTTTTCTACAGCAATATGATTTTTATCTTCATTTAAGTTAAAATCAATTGTGGTTTGTTCTGCGGATTCAATACCATGTTCGTCAATCCAGTTTAATTGTTTCCCATCCCAACAAGCGGTGTAGATTCCCTGAATGGTGGAATTAGTTTTATCTAACGAATAACCGACATATAAAATTGTAGGTTTTTCAGGTAGACCAGGAATGCTGGATTCCTGATAAAGATATTTCATATTCTGATGTGTATTCGCATTACTTGTTAAAAAATTTTTAGCATTCATTTTCTTAAACCTTATAAAAAATGAGTCCTTATACAAAAAGCCAAATACACCATTAAACTCTCCTACTTTAACATCAGTATAAATTCACTAAAGATTCTATGACAAATATGGTCATGTACTATTCCTGCTTTAGTTCGAGGTTTATAAATCACTGTTCCAATCCCCAATGAATTAGAGTAATCTTGAATCTTACACCAGTCTTCAAAAGAAAGGTTTATAATGGAGGTTATTCTCTCATGAATATCTCCTAGGCTTGATTTATAATCAGATAATGAAAGTATGGTTCTTTTCATAGTTTAGTTTTTATTTTCACCAAACATACAAATAATATTCCACTTTTCATTCAAAAAATATTCCTAAAATTATTATCCCCCCCCACCTCTATTAAAATTTAGAGTAGTTTACCGAATTAGGAGGTTTAAAGATTGAAGTTGTTTGATAGCCTATAAACTTTCTAAAGTCTCTATCCAGTTATTAAATCTTGGGCTTTTATTTCTAATTCTTTCCAATCCAATAGATTCTGCGATTATGTCTCCGTATACCACCTTATTATAGCCTAAAATAATTCTAGATAGTCTTTTTGAAGGCGCTGTTGAACGTCCTGAATTAATCATTTCTGGATTTGCATAATCCACAAAAATTTGTTTTAATTCGGACAAACCAATAAGGTCATCTTTTGGTATCTGATTTATAAAAATATTTATGTCATTGAACAAAAGTCCTTCAAATTCATGTAATTGCATATAAGGAATGAAACGATTCCTGTATGATGAATTAATCCTTGCTCGCATTTCACTTTCTATTTTTTCCATACGGGTGTTTTTGTCAGGTATTAACTCCGCCTCATCCCAGCCTGGAAACTCAAATTTTTTATAGAGTCCATAATAATCAATAAATGTAGTAACAAAGGCATCCTTCTCTGATTTCAAATGTGTTTCTATTTGCTTTTCAAGAATATCCCATTTTACAATACCGCCTCTAGTATGTTTTATAGTTGGTGCTTGGATATGATAACCTTTACCAATCATATACGGAGAAAGTGTTCTCTCGCAAAAAACTTGCTCGGTTTGTCCCTCGCAGATAATTATAACTCGTTTCATATTATTAATAATTCGGTTGACCTTTATCAATAATATTTCTTTTCCATAAATCATCGATGGTGTAGTCTTCCAGCCACTGACTAAGGATTTCACTATTTAGGCGATTAAACTCACTTTGCCCATTTATTTGGTCAACCGCTATAATATCTTCGGGTTCAAAATGGCTTATTAAATCCGTTGATTGTGTAGCAATTATAACCTGACATTTCTTTGCTGCTACTAATTTTATCATACCAGCTAACTTTGCTATTGCCGATGGATGAAGACCCAATTCAGGTTCATCAATAATTATAGTTTCAGGCAGACGTGGTTGCATAAACAAAGTTACTAATGCAATAAATCGTATAGTTCCATCAGAAAGATCATTTGCTCCATAAATCATTTCGCTATGTTTACTTTGCCACCTAAGTCTTATATTTTCGTTTTTATCTGGTTTAAAAACAAAATCTAAAAAGTAAGGAGCAATAGATTGAATTGTTTTTACAATTAAATTATAAACTATATTACTTTCTTTGAATATGTCAAATAAATAAGCAGCGAGATTTTGACCCTTGTCGTATAAATAGAATTTGTCATTTTCAATACTTGATTCCTTATTGAATGGAGAATTGTCCCCTGTATCATGAAAGTGATATTTCTGTAATGCGTTCAAGTAAGTACGAATGTAGGCTGCCCTTGGCATATTGTTATATCTAAGATTAGATTCTGCAGATAATGACGCTACATCAATGGGATTATTGATATAGGGATTACCGTTATACCATAACCCCTCCTTTGTGAATACAAAATACTCTTCTCCTTTTTTTAAGGTGAAAGAATATCCATTATTTTTAAGCCAGAGTTTAGCTGATATTTCAGACGTGACCTTATCTCCTTTATGAAGAAACTTCTCTACCCCCCCCCTTAAAACGATATACTCACGTAAATTTCGATTATATATATTTTTAAGTAATTCAAAAAAAGATAAAAAATTACTTTTTCCACTACCATTCGCACCTATAAAAATATTTATAGGTCTTAGCTTTAGTTCAAGATTTTTAATGGATTTATAGCCTTCTATCTTAATTTTATCCATTCCCAATTCAGCTCTAATATGTGATTCCTGCCTTTAATTAGACTTTTTCTTAGATTGATGCAATTCTAATCAATAAATCTAAACCAAAAAAATCAAAATAGGTCAATTAAAAAAATTAACAGTGTAATGTTTTTTGCAAGAAATTGTCGTTTATTCGTTTATGTACCTATGCAAATCGTTTTTTTGAAGATTTTAAAATTGCTTTTGGCACATTCATTCGGTGATTAGTACCATAAATACCGAGTTAATGATATGGTTAAATGGCATTGCCCTTAAATTAAATCAAATTACCACCAGATTAATTGGTAAAAAGATTAGGTTATCACAGGTTTTTTTCTAAAAAAAATTCTTCTATAATCAGTTCGATTAAATCACGATCAGTTGTTTAACCTTCTGAAATTTAGCACTACTTTTTTGGTCAACATCATAATAGCCCTGATACTCTGGGATGGTATTTAATAAATCAGATAAAAAGGACAAGATTAAAGGAGTAAGTTTCCAATAGGATATATCATTATTTCCTCTTTAAGCCTCATGTTATGTTTTATTCTAATAACTGAGGATATGTTAAAATTAGAGTGATTTATTTAAACCAGCCAATTCTCTATACCCTTCACTGGATTTTCCTAATATTGAAATATGGGAAGCTGTATTTTCGTCTATTCTCATAAACTCCCAATTTTTTATAATATTTTCGGTTTTATCAATGATTGCTATGTCCTCAATATTACCTATACTAAAATTTAAATCCTGCACCAGTTCATATTTAATCCAAAATCTAAATTCATTTTGATTTTTGTAGGCGACATCTTTTGTAAATTGATTTCTGTAGCCATTTATTTTTTTAAAATCCTGATAATTAACAAACTGACAGCCATAGTCTAAATGATACTCGGCTAGTTTTTTTTTCACTCTTTCAACAAACTCCTGTGCATCGTGGATTAATATACAGTATTCATCTATTGCTTTCTCTGGGAAGTATATTGGTTTTCTACTGTGCATGTCTTGTTGGCTTATATCATAGAAATAAAGACAAAATAGATTACCACATGCAACATCACTGTTATAGGATTTATACATAGTAAAATGTTTTTTGGCAACAGGCCACATATTTGATTTATCACCTGTAAATAAAACTTGAGCTGAAAAATTTCTTATCTCAACAGCGGTTTCATAGGCATCTCCTCTAACACCTTCATCTGATAACCTTGCAAAGTAATGCATCGGTTTACAATGTAAATTACCTTCCAATAGTAATTGTTTCATATATTTTAGTTGCCCAAACTTCATTAGGCAACCTGTCCTCTTCGACCCCTTATCCATATATTTACTGTGCTAGGTTTTTAATTTAGGTGTAGAATTCTAGTAATAATATTTATATGATGTTTTTTTTCCAGTGTACTTGAACTACATCGACAAGAGATCCTCTAAAGTTACTGCTCGACTTACGCTTTCACTTCTATCATAAACCTGTGTTGTACTTGCTCTCGCATGCCCTGTCCTCTTCTGTGTTCCTACTAAATCACCAGGTGAAGTTTTGGTTATTGAAGTATGCTTCATCTCATAAATCTGAATGTGATTTAAGTGTGGGTACTCTTCTCTGAACGGTTTAACTTGTGCTACCCTTAGTCCTTTATCACTCATTGGAAGATTCTCCTTAAAGCAATTATAGCCACCTATAAGGTACATACTATCTGTGACAATGACACCTGCATTTAAAGTATTCATATATATTTTCTCAATTAAAGATTTCACTTTTAGCTCAAATTTTATGGTACGATACTTCCTCGATTTTCGATCATACACTTTTATACTATCAGAAGTTAAATCAATATCTTTGTGTTGAATGTCACGAACTTGGACAGGCCGCACGGTATTCTCCAACACAAGTAAGCATATTAAATGTAATCTTAAATATTTATCACAATCCACTTTATCAAAAAAATCACCTAATTCACTATTAGAGATCTCATTGAATTTTTTAGCCTGTTGACTAGTGTCTAGTTTTTTCAATTTCAAAGGATGGTTAATGATGTTAAGATCCTGCTGAATGATCAACCAATTATAAAAAGACTTTACATAGGTTATATACTGATTCACGCTACTTTTTGCTAACCCTTTTGGTTTTGTTGGTGTTGGAGTAGTCAACAAATAAATCCTAAAATTAGACCACACATCTACTGTCAAATCTTTTAATCTTAACGACTTATTTTGAGGTAAATTGAAAAATGTATTTAGCGTTTTGTTCCTGTTAGTATAATTACTAATCCCTGACAACTCATCAATTTCATGTTGTTGTTGTTGCATAAAAAAATAAGCATTCACTGCGGCAAGTGCATTAGTATTTAAGGTAATACTCGATTCTGTATTAGTATTTGTTAAGGTTGGTAATATGAGTGAATTAATATGGTAACTGAAAGCCACTATCAATAAATCTAACTCATCCTGTTTAGTTAGTTTCTCTTGGGTTTTGAAATACTCCTTACATCTTAGATAAGTCTCTTTAACTTTCGTTGATAGTTTAGGTGTGGTTGGATGAGGGTATTGAATGTAGTATTTAGGATAGGCATCATGGTTCCATCTGCTAGGTACAACTAGGGTTAATTTTGCGCCATTGTACACTCCTAAAGCATAGTGTTTATAATTACTCTTTTTAGGTTCAATTTTCATTCTTCATATCAAAAGGTTCCAACTAAGGTTCCAAATATACAAAAAACATCAACAAAACACTCAAAAAACCAATTTAAACAAATATTACCTATTCTTGGTTAGAAAAGGGATGTGTCTGGATGGAACATCCCTTTCTTGTATATTCAATAATTTCCCTTTCTTTTATATATTTGTGTAGAAACAGACCACAATTACTTTCCGTTCAATTATGAAAAAATGCCTGCTTGCCCTTACGCTGATGACAATGATCTTTGGCTGTAGTAAAGACGAAGAAAAGATAAAAAACTACTTACCTAGAGTTTTAACAAAAAACGAAGCCTTTAATCAGTATTCAGCACAAAAGGCCGATTCGATTACCATCTATAAACTCAACAAACCAGAACAGGAAGAGTGGTTGTCAGTAAAATTCAGAGACAGCACGATGAGTATACAAACAGATCCTTCGGATCCTAAAAAATCAACCCAGCACTTTACTTTTGCGGAATTCATTAATACACAGAAAACGAGCTTACTTGTGCAGACTGCAGATGCAACTGCATTGGAAGCACCAGTTTATATCATTTCTTTAAAAGATGGCAAATTGGAAGTGATCAATTTAGAGCGTCCAACCAAACCTGGACCGGGAGAAAAATCTGGCTTAGGCATCAACAGAGTTGGTCGCACTGGACATTTGATCAATAATGATTTCTTCATCACTGGTGTGACTGCAAAAGCTTACCTGTTGAAAAGACAAGACCCTGAGCAAAGAATAGCTGGAAAATTCTTAATGCTGTCACCAGATAGACAAACCATCGTTTTTGCAACGCCAAAAGAATTATATCAGGTAAATTTTATCAGCGATGAAACCCTAACACAAGCTTTCCCAGGTGATTTACCTTCAGAAGTACCGGCAATCTACAGTTGGGTGCAAAACAATTTCAGTTTTCAAAAGAATAAACAAGGCGTTTCCTTTTTGAAAAAAAATGATAACGATAGAATTGTCGACATCAGCGAATTCAAAAAATAAGTTTATACATTAAATTCGTCCAGGGAGTAAGGAAGTTCTTCGCAAAAGAAACCATTGTTCATCAGAATATGTTTCAGCACAGCAACTGCAGGAATCGTACTTACTACCCTTAAAATTTTATCAACATCTTCAAAAGCTAAAGACCATTTTTTTTCTCCGAATAAAGTGTTCATCACAGGTCTAATTGAAGTCAGATCATTTTGATCCTGTACCGAGGTTTTAAAAATCATTATGTTCATCTTTTTTTAGTTTAATGATTAGGAATTAGCTTGTCCAAAAATGCAGTATTCTATGCAGTTAGGAAAGAAGCGACAGTCAAAGCCAATAAAAAGTCCGACGAACAGCAAAAAATTACCGGTAAACGATTCCGAACCTAATAAATTTCAGGTTTAACTATGGTTTATTTTTACTAATTTTGTTAGTAATGAAAGCATCAGGAACGGCAAATTTACCTTTACATTATGGATATGTACCCAGCTGGCTATCCGAGCGGATGACCCGTCTTGGTTTAGCAATTACAGAAGCCATCATTGCAGAATATGGTACTGTCGAAGTATTGCGACGATTAAGCGATCCCTTTTGGTTTCAAAGTCTGGGTGCAGTAATGGGAATGGACTGGCACTCTTCAGGAATCACCACCTCTGTAATGGGTGCTTTAAAAGCCGCGATCAATCCTCACAGTAAAGAGTTAGGCCTGTATATTTGTGGTGGAAAGGGAAAAAGATCGAAACAAACTCCCGCAGAACTATTGAATATTGCGCAGCAGACAGGCTTGGATGGAAATCATCTGGTGAGGTGCAGTAAGCTTAGCGCAAAAGTAGACAACACCGCCATTCAAGATGGCTTTCAGCTGTATACTCATAATTTCATCTTGAATAAAGAAGGGATGTGGACCGTTGTTCAGCAAGGGATGCGAAATGACAGCGCTACCGCAAGAAGGTATCACTGGCACTCATCAGCCCTTCATTCCTTCGTTGAAGAGCCACATACTGGTTTCTGCGGCATCCACCAGGGGGAAATTATAAACTTGGTGGACAAGGCTGCTGTTCCTGCACAACACGCTATGCTATCCATGACCAGGGAACACCCAGACCGCATGGTCCATGAAATCAAAAAACTCATTCTGCCAAACCATCACGAAGTAAAAGCAAAGGATGTAGATCTTAAGCGTTTAGGTGCCATGCTGTGGCTCACACAAGAAAATCAACCAGAAGATTTTGAGGAACTCCTTTTATTGAAAGGGATGGGCCCTAGAACCTTGCAATCGCTAGCGCTGGTGAGTGAGGTCATCTATGGTACTCCCTCTCGTTTTACTGACCCTGCACGTTTCTCATTTGCACATGGCGGAAAAGATGGGCACCCCTTCCCTGTTCCCATAAATGTATATGATGAAACTATTGAAGTGTTAAGCAAAGCAGTTCAGCAGGCAAAAATAGGGCAGTCAGACAAACAACAGGCCATTCAACAATTGAGTATCATCGCCAGAAATGTAGAAAAAGATTTCAGTCCAAATAATAATTTTGAAGCGTTAATTGAAAAGGAAAGAAGAGATTCCTGGAAATATGGAGGGAAAACAATTTTTGGAGATGCTAAACCAATAAAAGAGCACCAACTTCGCTTATTTTAAGCTAAAAACCTCCAAATTACCTGTTTAAACATCTTATTTATTTATACAAATAACCACGATTTCTTAGCTTGGCTATTCATTTATAATAGATTAATTCCGTTATTTGTTTTGTTTAGTTTAAAATATACCAACAGAACACATTAATGCAGTTTAAACAATTCTCCTGGCAAATTGCCTGGGATTATCCACCATTCAGACTTAAGTTTATCCTGGGGATCTCTATTCTTGCCCTGATCCTTCTTTTCATCCCTCATTTTTTCGCTTTTGTCGAAAATAGAGAGAAAGGATTTATATTAAATGATTGGGTTTTAGCAAAAATCCCTGCAATTGATGTATCCTGGTGGATCTTTATTATCCTCTACGGCATGTCCGTATTCTTTGTGGTTCGTATGTCCAGAAACACTTCCATTTGCCTGACTGCATTATGGTCGTATATATTTTTGTGTACCGCCAGGATCATTACCATATCTATTGTCCCATTGCATCCGCCAAAAGATATTATTGATTTAATAGACCCATGTTCTGTTCTTTTTTATGGTGGTAATGTCATTACAAAAGACCTTTTCTTCTCCGGTCATACCGCTACCATATTTTTAGGGGCTTTATGTCTTGAGAATAAACGAGAGAAAACGATTGCTTTTATTGCTGCCGCAGTTATTGGCGTATTGCTGTTGCTTCAGCATGTACATTACACAGCAGACGTAATTGCTGCGCCTTTCTTTAGCTGGATTTGCTGGTATTTTGGGAAATCCATAGAAAAGTTATAAGAAGTTTAAAGTACCTATACTTTAATTTCTTTGAACAGCTGATTTAAGTGCTTTTATCAGCTCTCTGGTATAATGAAAATCCTGATCAATATTGATATTAAAAAGCATCATTCCTCCCTTTAATCCATTATCCGGCTGCCATTGAGATAACTGAATCGCAGCTGTCAAAGAATTGGGCTGATGATGCCCCGGCTGTACGCCAATCAATAACTTCTTAGTCCCTACCAATCCGGCATACAATTCAAACTGATGAATCATGGTTTCAACATCCCAGAGATAACCGACAAGGGATACATAATCAAAATAAGCAATGCAGCGCTTTAATAGCTGCTCATCGGCATAATATTGATAGGTCACATAACTCATGGTTTTACCCGTGCCTGAACGTGGCCCAAAGTACTTAGCCAGTTCCATAATCACTTTTATAAAGGTCTCATTAGGAACATCTCCGCCCATTTCCGGATCTATATCAATTCCATCCAGGCCCCAGATATTAACTACCAACTCATAAACACTAACTGCAAAAGTCTTGGGATCAGCAATGGTATTCCAGGAGATTTTTGGCTGAACAGCACTCGCAATAGAAGTTAGCACTTTAACCCCTCTTTGCTGCTGTACCCTTACACCTGCAAGGATATCTTTCCAGCTCATTCCGTTACTCGTCAAGTATAGATTCTGCAGTGTTTTTTCGGTATCCAGGCTAAGACTAAACAAATTGATCACATCAATCCCTTCCGGCATGGCTTCAATAATCATATTTTGATTCGCATAACCCAACCAGTAGGCAATAAACAATGGGTCAGGAGCTTTCATAAATAAATGGTCGTTTAATATACTGGTTCAATACAGATAAAGATCCACAAATGGCGGAGCGTATGAATGCGCTAGATTACCCGAATAGAAAAACAGGTATTTATACTTGTTTTAATAACAGGAGCGTAACAAATATAAATTAGCTGTAAATAATTGATGAGCTTAACAAGGAATGTTTTATTTTAGATTAAGAATCTAAAACCAAAAGTTCTAAAAACACCTATAACCAAATAAAATAACTCATGGAAAAACACAACAAAAGTATGTATGAAATTCCTTTAGCTGAAGCTAAAGAACTAACTGCCGCTTGGGCAGCACAAGGGAACCTAATTAAAGCTTTCCTGGTAGATGCACAAGAATTGAAGGACATGCTTGAGGAAGATGGCGTTAAATACATCAGAATGTATTTTGGCTGGGATAACGAGATGGAAGATGGAAGACAACAAAGAATGATCATGGTTCCTGTTGATATTTATGGACAAGATATGGTGAACAAGAACGTTGGAACAGACCTGAAGGGGCCTGTTGATAGCAATGTATTCGATTTTACAATGCCTTGCCCACCAACCTGCTCACCTGTTGAATTTTAATTAAATAATGGCTTCAGCATTAGAAAAAATTTATTTATACTTTTCAATGGGCATCATTCTATGCCCGTTGATTTTGGCGTTGATTAATGTCAAATCTTACCCGAAGGAATTAAAGGTGATTACGCTTTACCTGGTTTCTATTGCAACACTTGGCGCATATAGTGCCTATTTATGGACACAGCTTAAAAATAACCTTCCGGTATTGCATGTCTATACGATGGTAGAATTTACAGGGATCACGCTTTTCTATCAGGTAATTTTCAAAACATATATCAAGAAAATCTGGTTTTGGGTGCTCATCACCTGCTTTCTTGCGTTTTGCCTGATCAATGCCACCTGTATCCAGGATTGGAAAATATTTAACACCTATCCGCGAACACTGGAAAGCATTTTGGTGATTAGTGCTTCCCTGTATTATTACTATAAAATTACCCGTCAAACGCTCTACACACAAATTGAAAAAAGCCCTGTATTCTGGATCAATACCGGTTTCTTCATTTACTTTTCTGGAAGTTTCTTATTGTTTACAATTAGCAATTATATTTTGCCATATAGCTTTAAATTCAACATGATGGTTTGGCAATTCCATGCCTTTCTTTCTATTGTTAATAACATTTTAATCTTTATTGGCTTATGGCAGCACAAGAAAACATAGATGTTTACTTCTTTCTCTTTACAGGGATGATTGTCATGTTTATTCTGAGCGCTGCGGTGGTGGTACTCTTTTTCGTCTATCAGAAAAAATTCTATAACCAGCAGGTGAAGCTCAGGGAAAAAGAAGCAGAATACCAGCAAAAACTATTACATAATAACATTGAAAAAATTGAAGAAGAGCGACGCAGAGTTGCTAAAGATTTACATGATGAAGTAGGCAGTATCTTTTCTACTATCGGCATGAAAATTATACAGTTTGAAAAGAAAAACAGCCCTGCATCCAATGCGGTTGCTGGTATCGACCTGATCAAAGAAACCAAACTCCTTGTAGATAAAGGAGTCATGAGTGTCAGGCGAATTTCTCATAACATGATCCCCAATGAATTGGAAATGTTTGGAATTGCGGCCGCAATCGAAGAGCTATGTTTTCAGATAGAAGGCTCCGACGGACTAGATGTAAGCTTTGAAAGCGAAGGACTCGATAAATGCGGCCGCTCAGAAATAGAACTTGCACTTTTCCGCATCACTCAGGAACTCATTAGTAATACGGTAAAACATGCCTCCGCAAAACATGTAGAAATACAACTTAACTGTACTGAAATGGAAGTGATGTATCAATACAAAGATGATGGCATAGGTTTTGACAAAAACCTAGTACGCAGAGGATTGGGCATACAGAACATCACCAGCAGGGTAGAAATGAACGGCGGTCAACTGACCTACCATACCGGTGCCTCCGGATTTGGCATCTCCATCTATTTCCCTACACTAATTTAATAAAATGAACAAATTGATAAAGATTGCAGTTACAGATGATCAGGTGATGTTTAGAGAATGCCTGGTCAACAATATCAAAAGCTTTGGAAATATGGAAGTCATGTTTGAAGCAGGGAATGGACTGGAATTGCTGAAAGCCATGAATGAATGTGGCGATGATAAACCAGACATTGTGCTGATGGATCTGAACATGCCTGAAATGAACGGAATGGAAGCTACTAAACAGTTAAAAATAGCATTCCCGGATGTACGCGTCATTGTCCTCTCCGTTCACGGCGAAGAGAAACATGTATCCAGGATGATCCAGCAAGGAGTAAATGGCTATATCGCTAAAAATTCGGAATTGAGTGAGCTTAAAAATGCCATTGAAACTACTTATCACAATGGCTTCTACTTTAATGAAATGGTATTAAAGACCTTACAATCCGGAAAATTACTTCACAAAACTAGTCTGAGAGGCTTTGATGCAAGTTCCTCTCTTACGCAACGTGAAAAAGAAATATTAGGTTTAATCTGCGAAGAGTTGACTACTCCTGAAATTGCCGATAAGTTGTCGATCAGCTTACGTACAGTAGATGGCCACCGAAATAATTTATTGGTTAAAACCGGTGCAAAAAATGTAGCTGGACTTGTGGTATTTGCTTTTAAACACAAGATTATTGATACTGATATCTAAGCATTCCTATAGCTATCCGGCAAGTCCGGTTAGCTATATCTTTCAACCTTCTGAAAATAATCTTGTTTTAGCCATTTTTAGATCAAGGAACAACTCATCTGCTATCACAATTTTCGCTCATAAAGAAATTTGATCATTTCTAATGCATTAGGCATCAAGCCCAGGTCTTTCGTTTTCAATCTATCCAAGGTTAAGGCCTCCCTCCTTTTCACCACATCCTCCAGAGGAGCACTGATCTGATACTTTGCAAGCAAATTTTTTGCGTTCTGTGGAAGCGGAATTCCGGCATAATTTTTCAACCAATCGGAATACTCGAGTTGTATACCGTAATCATCAAGGATCTCATTCCAGCATTTGTAATGAAATACTTGCCAATATATAGTACCTATTTGAAATCATCATAGAATAATAATCAGTCAAAATAAATAATACTGTATATTATTCTGATTTTACATAAATTCACAGAATGATAATCGAAAACAACATCATTTTAGATAAGATTGATCTTGCTATTTTGAGATTGATGCAAGAAAATTCAAGAATTTCCAATGTCCACATGGCTAAGGAACTAGAGATGGCGCCGTCTGCGGTATTGGAACGCGTGAAAAAGTTAGAACAAAAGAATGTAATTACGCAATACACGGCTAGAATCAATCCTGTCGCTGTAGACTTAAAATTACTCGCCTTCATTTCCATGAAAGCTTCTCATAGCATCGGCTGCACCACTACTGCGACAGAATTGTCCAAGATTAAAGAGGTGCAGGAAGTACATATTATTGCCGGTGACGACTGTTATCTCGTAAAAGTGAGAACCACAGATTCGGCTTCCTTAATGGCATTAATGAGAGACTCATTTAGCAAAATAACGACAATACAATCTATAAAAACCACCATTGTACTGGAAACAGTAAAAGAAGATATACAATTGGTCATCCCAGAAAAATAAATTGCACCTACTATGACAGCTCCAACTAAATCCTCTTCCCCAATGATGGTATACCTGGCTTTTGCCATTGTTTATATCGTTTGGGGTTCCACTTACTTTTTCATCCAAAAAGCCCTTGCTGGTTTTCCTCCATTCATTTTGGGCTCTTTCCGCTTTCTGATTGCAGGAGGATTGTTAATTTTATGGTGCCTGTTTAAGGGAGAACAAATTTTCAATAAGAAAAACATCAGGATTGCAGCCGTTGGCGGCATATTGATGCTGGGCTTGGCAAATGGAATTGTCATTTGGGTAGAGCAATTTATTCCGAGCGGCCTGGTTGCTATTATGGTTGCTTCTGCGGCAATTTGGTTTGTGATTCTGGATAAACCGAAATGGAAAGAGAATTTAACTAGTAAATCTACGCTGGCCGGCGTGATCATTGGTTTTATCGGCGTAATCTTATTGTTTGCTGAACAAATGCTCCACTCCCTTAATACGCAGCAGAGTACAAAAGAGGTCATTGGAATGGGATTGTTGGTTCTTGGCCCTATTGGTTGGGCAGGAGGGTCACTTTATGCGAAATATAAAACCGACCCGAACAGCTCTGTAGCCGTAAACACAGCATGGCAGATGATTGCAGCCGGATTATTATTCATCCCTGGTAGTATTTTCAGTTCTGAATATTTGACTTTTAAATGGTCACAAGTTTCATTAGATGCCTGGATTTCTATTGGTTACCTAATTATTTTTGGCTCCATAGCAGCTTTTAGTGCTTATGTATGGTTATTAAAGGTGAGATCCGCTACACAAGTGAGCACCTATGCTTATGTCAATCCCGTAGTTGCGATCTTATTAAGCCTGAGCTTTACCAATGAGAAAATTACTTTTATCCAAATTATTGGCCTATTTGTGATTTTGGGAAGTGTATTGCTGATTAACCTTGTGAAGTATAGGAGCAGTGCCAAAGACTTGCAACTTACTCGATACAAATAAAGCTGTTCAGAAATATCCTGAACAGCTTTGCTGTAAACAATAGGGTGACGCTTAGCAATTACGCTTTGGCACGAAACTGCATATTCAGTCAATTAAATCTTAAGCAATTTTACTCACCTCTTCAATACGGTAAACCTTTACCCCATCAGGCATTTCCCACTGTAATTGGGCGCCTTTCACATAACCTACCATTGCTACCCCAATTGGAGATAATATAGAAAGGGTGTTATGTTTATCTCTTGCTTTGGCAGGTGCAACCAGTTTGTAGGTAAACTCATTGCCCGATTCCATTTCTTTAACCCTTACAGATCTGTTCACAGTCACCACATCTTCCGGCAATTCCTTATTCAATACCTGCTTGGCAAAACGAAGTTCCAGTTTCAATTTATCTTCATTGAATTTACTCAGTTTTCTTCTTCTCAGGTGATCTTTTAATAGATCAAAGATTCCAGTTGATAAAATGATAGGGGTTTCGTCTATTTTTAATGTATTTGTAGTCATAATATTTTTGTGTTGAATTCATAAATAATAAAATAATGCGGTATGTCTTTGCCCCAGTCTAATACTCAACTGGGGCTAAACCATCAAAATCCCGACTCCTCCTCACTAATACTCCCATCTTAATCAGCATTAGTTTTTTCTTCTCCCAAAACCGGAAGTCTATCAGATTCTTCAGATTGATTATAATTTTGAAAAGCGATCATCAACGAAAAAACACTGATAGACAAGCCTATCCATAGCGGATTAACCGCCAAAACAGACAAGAGTAAAACACCAAGATTTAATACAGAAAGCCATACAAGAACAACCCGAAACAAGGGCATGATGCCTGATATTTTCATGACAAGAAAGAAAAAGATAAAGGAAAAAAGAATTAAGGTCAAATCCCCAAACCTTTATAAAGGCTGGGGCTTAATTAATAAAGTCCTTACTACTTTTAAGAAATGAATCTCCTAAACGATATTGCAGAGATAAAAAATGGCAAGACACCGCCGACACCCTTCGCAATTGTGTGGCGAGCTGGTTAAAGCGGAAGTGATTGATATGCCTAATGGGATCCATTAAGACAAAGGTAGCGCAAATGCTTCGATATAAAAAATATAGTGGGGTTTTCGAGTTAATATCAGGATGAACAGACCAAAGTTCATCCTGGCACGAATTAACGTAATAGCTGCTACTAATCCTTTAACCTTACATATTTTTCAATAATCTCATGGTCGACACCGATTTTATCATCCTTTTCTAATCCCCGTTGAATCAAGGTATCCCCTTTCATCGTCAGTTTAAAATTGAAGGTCTTATGCTCCCATTCTCTGTAATTGCAATATTCCAGATGTTCTGTATACTCATTTCCCTTTAAAGTATATTTCCCGCCACCTGCTACAAAAACAGGTTTGGGGTCTTTCCCCTGTTTTAAATCATGGTTAAAAAAAGCAAAATGAGTCCCGTTGATGATCTTGATTTGCTTCATGTCTTTTTTATAATCGGTGAATGTGGATTTTCCCTTTTCAATTGTCACGCCCGATACAAGTTGCCAGCTGCCCTGAATAGGTAAATTTTTTACGGTCTGATCTTCAGCACTCATAAATTTTAATACCGGAATCAGTGCCGAACTGAGGATAATTAAGCTAAATTTTAGGTTCATATGGTTGTTTGAGTTTAAGAATTTTAGCGCTTTTTTGGTCAGGCGATCTTTTAATGCTGCCCTTGTGATACCATTAAAGATAAGGCCTTACTAAAATATCAAAATATTATTCAATTAGCTCATTATTTTCTCTCCTCCAAAAACGCTCATTATCACCATAAGCGTCATAAAAGTTAATCAGGGAGCGATGGAAATCACAAACCATATCATGAAAACTATACCGCTTCATAAACAAATCCCATATCCTTATGCTTGTACCGCTTTAAACCCTGTCCATTAGCTTCCCCTAAATATTCATTCAGTGCCTGTTCTAAAAATACTGCTCTAATCAAGTTTCCAGCGCGATTTCTACACACAGAAAAAATTTCCAGAGGTGTTTTTGGCTGATTGTTGAAAAAATCTTCCATCATTAAATGGCTAAGTTCAATTCTAGCATGGTGAAGAAAAGTAACAGCTTCATTTTCATGATACCGTTTCAAAGGATCCATTTCATTCAACATGTACAATAGTTCCATAGGTTGTTCTTCATGGAGTTGGAAAACCTGATATTGAATATAATCGCCCTGTCTTGATTGTACTGCCCATAATTTGATTTCTTTGGGAATGCCTTCGATGCTTCTAAAAAAATCAACAGTGTGACAATTAAATATCTTTGCCATGGCAGACACATCTCCCAGCCATAGTTCCTTATTCAGTTTAAATGATTCCCGATCTGCAACAAATCCCTTTTTCCTACCCAATAAAAAGGAAAGTTCTTCCTGCGAAAATTGGGAAGCTATCCTCTTCAATTGTATGAAATAAATTAGATCAAAATTTAAATAGGTAGTTTTTAGTCCCTTTTCTCTCCTTTTGCTGATAATTGTCATATTTTACGTTTTAATTAACCAAAAGTATAAACAATATAGATATTTAAGGAATAAAATGAGGTTGTAATTAACAACAAATCGGTTGTTTTTTACAATTGCTTAATCCGTTAGATATTCAGGAAACCACTATAACTTACCATTAACAAGATGATCAAGAAACCTCATTTAGGAAGAAACTTAAGCCGAATTCGCGGCTATTACGGAATGAAACAAACCACATTAGCTAAAGCACTAGGCATTAGCCAGCAAGCCGTTTCAAAAATGGAACAGAGGAATAACATTGGGGATGACTCACTCCTAAGAATTGCGAAAATTCTAAATGTAAAGCTCAGTCTATTCAAAAAGCTTAATCCTGAACTGGGTGTACAAAACATCAGTAGTAGGCATGATATAGAAAATAACAGCGATATGGGACTCATCATACAACTGATAAAAAGACTAGTAGAAAAAGATAAAAAGGATCAGTAGACCTCCATTAAATATAAAAGCCTAAAATGCCTCTCCGATAGAGGACAGAAAGATCAAAACACTATCGGAGAAGCCTAAGGAAAAATATTAAAGGTTACATCAGCAATTTTTGCATCCACTTTAATCTCGTCAGCAGCCAAACTGCTGCAAAGGAAAGCAATAGAGTCATTACACAGGATACCAATACATTTAATCCTGGATGAAGGTCAAACCGAACGGCAAGGTATCTGAAAATAACGACTACAAAGAAGTAGTGTATTAAATAAATGCCAAATGAATACTTGGCAATAGCTTGAATTATCTTTGTGAAGATACCGGTCTTCACTGTCATGCCCTCCACCATTAAAAACACTCCTACTGCTTCCAATAGTACGTTTGGGGAGCAGTAATACCAAACCATTTCAATATTTGGAATAGAAAAAGGGACGCTTATGGTGAGGTAATAAGTAATACCGTAACCCGTTAAAAATAAAACAGCACCTGTCACCCTTTTTGTCAGCGTACTCCAGCCTGGCAGATAGATATACAGGTAGTATCCCATCAGTAAATAACCAATAAAGCCTGATAAATAGTAAAAGGAATGGAATTCATTCCAGTCAGATACGCCAAAAGCTAATCCGGTTAAAAATCTCAGATAAGGGATGAAAGTCGAGAAAATAAAAATAGCCAATACCAACTCCATCTCTTTTTTTGTGGCTTTAGCAACCCAGGGAGAGATGATAGGAATAATCAGGTAAAGGCCAACCAGCATGTACAAATACCATAAATGCGGGGAAGCATCGCCAAAGCTAAGGGGTAACCGAATGATATCCATCCAAATTTTATTCCATGATTTTTGATTTAATACCAAGCCATCAAACCACACATAAGCGACGCCCCAAAACAACAGTGCCGGAAGGATTCTCCAGAGTTTTTTTTTATAAAATTCGAGGGCATTCAATTTGGTTGGCAACAGTAGAACTCCAGAAATCAATACAAATAAAGGAACCGTAAAACGATAAAGGGCACCAATATATGTTCCCCATTCAAAATTAAAATTACCATCCTGATTTAAGATGATACAATCATTAGCATGCGCCACGATGACCATAAAAACGGCAATCACTTTTAGTAAATCCAGCCAGTTAATCTTCTCCTTATACTTCAATATCGCCTGCTCTGTTCTTAATTGGTCTTCCATATCCTAACCCTACTTTGGGAGGATAAACCTAAATCATTTAACGCAAACTATCAAGCTTTTCTTATAAACAGGTAGATCTTGCCAATACCGTTTAATGATTGGCTATAAATGAATAACTATTAAAAACCATGGAACGTATCTTAGTAATCGACTAACCATCAATTGATACCCAAATATGAATGAACTAAAAAAATCCTCCATTTACTTGTTTTTATTTTTCTCCACAATGTGTTCATCCTATGCTCAGGACATCGAAAGATGGGATAAAAGCAGTACTGAAAAAGAAAATCCAAATGCTTCATGGTTCAAAGATGCCAAATTCGGTCTGTTCATCCATTGGGGATTATATTCTAAATTGGCAGGGGTATGGGAGCGCAAAGATTATTATGGCAGCGGTGAGTGGCTGATGAACCAGGCTAAGATTTCGGCAAAGGCCTATGAACAGGTGGCCAAGAGTTTTAACCCGCAAAAATTTAATGCCGATGAATGGGCAGACCTGGCGAAAGATGCAGGGATCAAATATATGGTCATTACTGCAAAACACCATGAAGGTTTCGCGATGTATGATTCTAAAGTAAGTGATTTCAACATCGTAAAAGCATCGCCTTATGGCAAGGATCCTATGAAAGCATTAGCCAATGCGACAAGAAAAAGAGGGATTCAATTTGGCTTTTATTATTCTCAATTTCTAGATTGGCACGAGCCAAATGGTGGCGGCAATAAATGGGACTTTAAAGAAGCCGACAAAGATTACTTAAAATACTATAAGGAGAAATCCATTCCTCAGCTTAAGGAACTCCTGACCAATTATGGCGACTTGGGCCTGGTGTGGTTTGATATGCCCGGAGGATTGACCCAGCAGCAAACACAGGACTTAGTTGATGAAATGCATACCTTACAGCCAAAAAGCCTTTTTAGTAGTCGTGTGGGACAGGGATTAGGGGATTACCGTACTTTCGGCGATTCTGAAGTTCCGGCAACACCGATTAAAGGTGCCTGGGAATCTATTTATACTCATAACGATTCCTGGGGCTATATCAGTCATGATATGAATTTCAAAACACCCGAGGAAATCACGCAGCTATTGGCCAATGTAGCTTCCAAAGGAGGAAATCTGATGCTCAATGTTGGTCCGGATGGAGAAGGAAATATTCCGTATTACTCCGCGAAATACCTTAGGGAGACTGGAAAATGGCTAAAGAAAAATGGGCAAAGCATTTATGGAAGTACCTATGGCCTTGTCCCGGCCCAACCATGGGGTGTAACCACTTCTAAACCAGGAAAGCTGTTCCTGCATATCCTTAATCCTCCGGAAAATGGAAAAATCAGGGTTCCAGGAATCAATGTTAAATTGACAAATATTGTCCAGATTGGCAGCAAAACTACATTGAAATATGAAATTAAAAATCAAATACTTTATATAGATCTTCCCTTGAAAACTGACCCTTACCATGCAGTTATTGAAGTTGCCTTTAATGGCCAGCTGAATGACGGGTACCTTCACAACATTCCCATTGTTTCAGCTTCCTACCCTAACAATATGCTGGAGGTAGTTCATTCTAAAACAACCGGGGCTGCGAAAATGCAGACCTTAACGTACAGTCATTATTTTGGCGACTGGAAGCATACCGCCTGTATCACAGATATGGTTAAACCAGAAGACCAAACAACTTTCCAATTTAACATCACAGCAGCTGGAGACTATAAAATACAGCTGGAGTATGCTTGTCCGGAGGCTAGTGCAAAACAAGAAGGGATTATAGAATTTGACCATAAAACCTATAAATTTCAAACTTTAAGGACTTCTGAATACAGTTCCAGCAAACCTTTGCTCTTTATTAAGCACCCTGTAGCCACAATCTCCATTCTAAAACCAGGAATATATACCTTGAACTTAAGACCTGAAGCAAATAACTCCAAAGAACTATTCAAACTGAAATCCGTAATTGTTCAGCCCATCAAATAAGTATGTTCTACCTCATAAGGCTTTAGTCTTCTACGAAGTCCAGATCCTTATGATGGGTTTCAGGAATGGTTTTAATGCAGTAAAAACCTATTCCAAAACAAAGCAAGCCAATAACTGCCGCCGCATTAATTTCCATCACATGGGGTTTTAAAAAAGTATAACCGGTAGTCATCAGTACTACAGTTCCGCGTACCATATTTGGGATAGTCGTCGCCGCAGTTGCTCGTACATTTGTGCCGAATTGCTCCGCACCAATTGTCACGAACATCGCCCAATAGCCGATTCCAAATCCTACCCATAAACACATGGCATACACCCCCTTTGTTGTTGAAATGCCGCCATACAGAAAAATCAGGCTTCCAACAGCGGCAAACAACATCAGATAAGCCACAGCCATACGCCTTGATTCCAGCCAATAACTGATGACACCACTGACTAAATCTCCTGCAGCGAGTCCAACATAACACCACATCACCGCTAATCCAGGTTTTATCGCTTCAGAAATATGTAAAGCTTTACCGATCTCATTGCTGAATGTAGCCAGAATACCGATCACGAACCAGGTAGGCAAGCCCACACCGATGCATTTTAGATATAAAATCAACCTGCTTTTTTTAGTGAAGAAAGACAGAAAATTACCCTTAGTCAATTGCTGTTTGGCCTTCATGGCATGAAACATTCCAGATTCAAAAACACCGATCCGAAGGAATAGTAACAGAATTCCCATTCCTCCGCCAATAAAATAGGCATTTCGCCAGCTGAAGAGTTCTACAGTAAAATAACCAACTACTGCACCTAGTAATCCTACCCCTGCTACCAGGGAAGTTCCTAATGCCCTCAGTTTTTTTGGTAAACTTTCAGATACCAGTGTAATCCCAGCACCAAGCTCTCCTGCTAAACCTATTCCTGCTATAAAACGCAAGATCTTATATACCAAAACATCTTGTACAAATCCACATGCAAAATTGGCGATAGAGTAAGTGATAATAGAACCGAAAAGAACAGATAACCGACCCTTTTTATCACCCAATACCCCCCATAAAATTCCACCCAACAGCAAACCTGTCATCTGCCAATTGATGATACTGGCTCCTTCAATAGAGCGCGCAGCTTCATCAAGGCCCAATTCAGTTAAGCTGGGAATCCTGACAATACCGAATAAAAGTAAATCATAGATGTCTACAAAATAGCCAAGGGAGGCTACAATTACTGGTGCACTCAGCAAATAAGCCCAAGCGCTTTTTTCTTTAGTAGTGGTGGTCATTTAGGTAATGGTTGGTTTGTTGAAATCTATTTCTAATGTAACAATTCCATGATTAATAATTTCATTTTTATATAAAACCTATTGCAGCCTGATTTTTTTGCTAAAAACCTCTTTACCCAGCGCATTTAACCAACCTATTATGTACTAAAAAAATCGGGATCAGGGCAAATCCTCTAAAAGCATCTACAACTTAGATTCGCTTGCTTTGCCCGAAAATGGTGTCAGTCTGATTCAATAGAATACAGGTTTGGTTTCAATTTTGTGTTCCTAAATAAAATCATATTTTACGCCCAATCAATGAGGAACAGACCTCAGGAAAACCAAACGTTTTGATATTAAGCCACATATCCTTATCTTCGTAGAAAAAAGGCCATGTTACCATATCCACACCTACCGTTTATCAGCAGCAGTCCAGTGGCTTGCCTGCATCGGATAGGCATGGAATATCCTTTTTATCCCTGCTGATATTCAGGCAGCATCAATAATAACGATTTCATAACACCCGAATTTTTCTTATCGGATTAAAAACGACACAATTCCTTATGGACATTTTATATACCACTGAAGAAAAGTATTTGGAAGCGCTTGAAGAATTAAATTTCGGAGAGCCGCCAAAAGCACTTCATTTACTAAATGCAATTATCCAGGAAGATCCTGAATATGCAAGAGCCTACTGCAGCCTCGCGAATATCTATCAGGATAAACTTAAAAATTATCAAACTGCGGGCTATTATTACAAGAAATGTATCGAGCTAGATCCGGAATTTCCGGATACTTACCTTCCTTATTTACGACTGCTCTGCACTTTAGAGATGTCCAGATTAGTAGAGCAAGTATTCAAGCAAGCCCTCGCTACTAGAGGAGTTTGCAAATGCTGTATTTATGAGCAAATGGGAATTTACGCAGAGCAGGATAAAAGATGGGAAGCAGCCAACAAATTCTATAAGAAAGCACTATTAAACAGTACTGGCATAGAAGACAAAAGTGCACTGCATGACAATCTGCAGCGATTAAAAGACAAAAAGAGATTAACTTCTCAGGTAATTTACAACTTTCAATCACCAGATTAAAAACGTAAAGCCTTTAATTTCAAACGACAATAGCCTCCGTAATACGAAGGCTATTGTCGTTTAAATAGAGCTATAAATACTTATTTCCCTTGTTTCAATACGATCGCCCCTAAAGGAGGGAGCTGCAATTGAATAGAATACTCCCGGCCATGACAGCCTAAAGATTCAGGCGCCAGTAAGATGCCTTGATTTCCTTTCCCACTGCCAAAAAACTCCTCCGCATCTGTATTAAATATCTCTTTCCATTTTGCTTTAAAAGGAAGTCCAATCCGGTAATTTTCCCTTAAAACAGGAGTCATATTCAAAATAACGATTAAGGTATCTTTCGCTTTAAGCCCTTTCCTCAGGTACACATAAACAGAATTATCGGTATCATCCGCATTAATCCATTCAAAGCCTTCATAAGAAAAACTATGTTCATAGAGTGCTGGTTCACTGCGATAAAAATTATTTAGTGCTCTAACCGTATTCTGCATACCCAGATGAGGTGCGTGCTGGATTAAATGCCAATCCAGGGAACTTTTAAAATCCCATTCATGTGTTTGTGCGAATTCATTCCCCATAAACAGCAGCTTGGTTCCTGGCTGCGTAAACATATAGGCATATAAAAGTCGCAGGTTGGCAAACTTCTGCCATTCATCACCAGGCATTTTGTAAATCATAGAAGACTTCCCATGTACCACCTCATCATGTGAAAAAGGCAGCATAAACTTCTCGGTAAAGGCATAAGTAGCGCTAAAAGTTAACTGATGATGGTGAAAACTCCGATTCAGCGGATCATTCTTGAAATACTTCAAGGTATCATTCATCCATCCCATCATCCATTTCATCCCAAAACCCAGTCCCCCGTCCTTTAAGGGATGTGTCACTCCAGGATAGGTACTGCTCTCTTCTGCGATGGTATGTATCCCCTCAAAGCTGCCATAAACCGCCTCATTCAAGTCCTTAAGAAACTGTATAGCCCCCAGATTTTCCGGTCCGCCAAACTCATTCGTCGCCGCTTCTTCTGCTTTTCTTGAAAAGTTGAAATACAGCATAGAGGCGACTGCATCTACGCGAAGTCCATCTGCATGGAATTTATCCATCCAAAACATCGCATTGCTGATTAAGAAAGACCTAACCTCGTTTCTATCATAATTAAAAATGTACGATTTCCAATCTGGGTGAAAACCTTTCCTCATATCCGCATGCTCGTACAAATGAGTACCATCAAAATGAAAAAGTCCATGTGCATCACCGGGAAAATGGGAAGGTACCCAATCCAGGATCACCCCGATATCATGTTTATGAAGTTCATCAATCAGATACATCAATTCTTCCGGAGTGCCATGTCTGGAACTCGCTGCAAAATATCCGGTAATCTGATAGCCCCAGGAAGGAAAATATGGGTATTCCATGATGGGCATCAGCTCTACATGAGTAAAACCCATATCCAAAATATAAGGTACGAGGCTAGTGGCAATCTCCTTATAAGTGAGTACCCGCTGTGGTTCTGCAGGGTCCCTTTGCCAGGAGCCTAAATGCAGTTCATAGACCGATAGTGGCTGATTTAATGCATTTATCTTTGGCCGTTTTTTCAACCAGCTTTTATCCCTCCATCGGTAATCAGCTTCCCAAATCACCGAAGCTGTCCTAGGAGGATGCTCCCAATGCCTCGCAAATGGATCACCTTTTTGGATGTCTAGGCCATCAAAACCTTTAATACCGTACTTGTAAACCTCTCCATTTTTCAGGTCAGGGATAAAACCTTCCCAAATTCCAGAGGCATCCCATCGCTTATTCAATGGATGAGCACTGGCATCCCATTGGTTAAAATTACCAACCACACTTACATTTTGTGCATTTGGTGCCCATACGGCAAAGTAGGCCCCCTCTCTGCCATCTACCTGCTGCAGGTGAACCCCCATTTTTTCATACAGTCGGAAGTGCTTTCCACTGACAAATAAGGAAACATCAAAATCAGTAAATAAGCTATACACCCAAACACTTTTATGCTTTTGCCCTACTGCTGGAACTGCTGTAATATCTATTATTTTATCGGAACTGCGCTTAACTGATGTGCTCATGAAAATGATTTTAATTTGTTATCCTACTCACCATATATCTTTACTGTCATGAAATTCTTGTTGGATTTGAAACGCAAGCAATTACGTTCATCTATATAATAATCTTTTACGTCCTTCTCATCTACGGTGATTTTGTTCACTTTAAATGGAATTCCGATCACCGTATAATCGTATAACTCATAATTTGGTGTGTAAAGTCCGGCTACACTTTGTTCGATACTCAGCTTCTGACCATCTCCTTTTACGCTAAACTTTTTCTCCGAATAAATATCTTGTTCGTAGGCAAATGTATCTCCATGATCTTCATAGAAAAATGAATTTACCTCATAATCTGAATAATAGATATTGAGTAAAACCTCATCGATATTTTTCTCACCTACATATTGCATCACTGGATATTCAGGAATTACGGAACCGGCACGCACAAATAGCGGCATGTGGTCTAAAGCCGCCTGGATCAGGTGTTCACTTTCCCCGCTGAGGATTTCATGCGTCCAGAAATTATACCATTTACCTTTCGGTAAGTAGACCATTCTTGAAGTTGCACCTTGCTCCAAAACCGGACAAACCAAGATCTTATCTCCAAAAGTAAACTCATCCTGACGGTAATGATTTCCGACATTTTCCTGCTCCAACATAACCAAAGGTCTGAGGATAGGGAAACCGTAACGGTGATGTTCCCAGAACACCGAATACAAGTAAGGCATCAATCTATACCTCAACTCGATGAAAGTCCGGTTGATGCTCGTATATGGCTCTCCAAAGCTCCATGGCTCTCTTTCTGCGGTATCTCCTGCGGAATGTGCGCGCATAAATGGAGAAAAAGTACCCAGTTGAATCCAGCGTGTAAACAATTCCGCATCTGGTTCGCCGCTAAATCCACCAATATCTGTTCCACAGAAAGGTACGCCGGAAACCGACATCCGCTGACACTGGATATTGCCCATTTTCAAGTGCTCCCAGGTCGCCACGTTATCACCTGTCCACACACAACCATACCTTTGCATTCCAGAATAACCTGCCCTGGTAATCGTAAAAGGACGTTTATTGCGCATCAATTTCTTTAATCCGTCGTAAGTAGAGCGGACCATCTGCATCCCATACACATTATGTGCCTTGCGATGTGAACCTCTATACCCATCATAATTATGCCTTACATCATTCGGGAAAGTCCCTGCACCGAAAACTGCAGGCTCATTCATATCATTCCAAACGCCAGCCACGCCAATATCTACTAATTCCTTGTATAAATTACCCCACCATTCCCTGACAGCAGGGTTGGTAAAGTCTGGAAACTGGCACCTACCTGGCCATACATGACCTTCCATGAAGTAATCATCACTCCTTCTACAGAAATAATTGTGCGCTTTACCTTCTTTAAAAACCCAGTAATTATCGTCCACTTTAATCCCCGGATCTATCATAACCACGGTTTTAAAGCCGTCATTAGCCAATTCCTTGATCATCCTTTTAGGATCAGGGAAATAGTTTTTATTCCAGGTAAAACAACGGTAGCCATCCATATAATCAATATCCAGATAGATCGCATCACAAGGAATATTTCTGGAGCGGAAACCATCTGCGATTTCTTTCACCTTCTTTTCCGGATAGTAGCTCCACCTGCATTGGTGGTAGCCCAAGGCCCATTTAGGAGGCATAGGATGCGTTCCTGTTAAGGTCTGGTATCTTTTAACCACGTCCATCATGTGTGGCCCATGGATATAATAATATTGCAATTCACCGCCATCAGCCCAAAAACTGGTCTTCTGGTTATCTTCTTTTCCAAAGTCAAAATAAGAACGGAAGGTATTGTCGAAGAAAATTCCATAAGCGGCTTGCTGGTGTACGCCAACATAGAAAGGAATGGTGCGATACAAAGGATCCTGGTCCCATCCAAAAGAATACGCATCAGTATTCCAATTCTGGAAATGGCGACCTCTCAGGTTCATATTCCCTGATTTATCACCTAAGCCAAAGAAATTTTCTTCAGCACGGCATTTCTTAGTCGCATAAACGTAGTAACCGCCAAATTCAACATTTTCCTCCCAGTGCATCGGCGCCTCATCTTCGCTCATCACCATCTGATTCAGGTTCTCTACAAAGGAGATGTTAAAATCTGCTTTTGCAACTTTACAAGTAATGGTATTGGTAGAAATCGCATAGTGATCCTCTAGCTCAATCATTTTAAAAGTAGTCACCTTTTGATCGACTACAGGTACCGCATAAGAGAAATCATCCAGAAAAACACCATGCGGGGCTAATCTTACCCTGATAATTTCGTCGCTCACTACCCGCACTTCTACTCTAGCATCTCCATCCGAAAAGAAGAACTTATTCCCCTCTTTCTTTACCTTCTGCACCGCAGACAAATATTTTTTTACAATAGGTTTTAAATCGGTAACCGGATTATTTAAATGTTGAATTGTGTCCTCAACAATTTCGGGAATTTTCTCCTCCTCTTTTATTTCTCTCCTTTGTTCGTGTTGTTCTTCCATTAAAATCGTTTTTTATAAGTAGTAGATTGGTAGATCGTGTATTGTGTACAACTAAGATTGTTAAAATTTACAGTAAACCAAAGGATTATTTTAAGCTTCTCGATTGGTAGCTAAAACCTTAGCGAATAAAAAACCCCGGCATTCCTGCCAGGGTTTCTCAAATTTAAAGTAACGAGAGACTATGGGTTGAATACATAAGACACATAATACAGTGCTCCAACAGAAGGATTACCATAAGAAGTGAAGTAGTATTTATTCAATACGTTAGATCCTCCAATTTTAATCATGGAGTTCACTGAAGGGATTTTAAAGTTCAGCTGTGCATCAAGCGTGCTGAATGCAGGTACTTCTCCGGAAGCAAATGAAGAGTTCCAGTAGAATTTACCTTGCCAGCGCCAATTCACGTTAAAACCTACATTTTTGATGATTTCTCTATTGCCAAATCCCAAGTTGTAACGGAATTCTGGTGTATTGAAATCATTGATATAATCATCAGGAAGATCGCCGATCTTGTTATAAGAAACGTTACCACTCAAATTATATTTACCAATCAGGTAATCCAGACCGATGGCACCACCGTAAGTTTTCACTTCTCCTTTCGCGTTTACCGGAACTCCAAACTTGGTGAAAGCACCATCTTTGTTCTGATACACATCAACAGCAGTAATGAAATCTTTATAAATGCTGTAATAAGCGTAAGCATCAATCAGGACTTTCGGGCCTAACAGACCTTTGTAGCCCAGCTCATAAGCCTGTACACTTTCCGGGCGAACACCTTTAACATCAAAATCATAAGCTTTTAATAAAGCTGGATTTGGCGCACCTGCTGAAGCAGATGCTAAAAATGCACGGTAACTCACATCTGTATAGGGCTTATTGGTCAATAATTCATACTTGTTCAAGCTTGCTGGTAAGCCACCAATCAATCGCTGAGAACCACCGCCAACAGATAAATCTATATACTGATTCTGTGTGGTGGGGTTACGGTAACCGGTCTGATAAGAAACGCGGATGTTATTATTTGGCGCAACAGTAAATACACCAGTGATCCTTGGAGTAAACCTGCCATCAAAATTAGAGCTTTTATCATAACGGCCAGAGAAGGTTAATTTCACCTTTTCATTAAAGAATTTCTTACCGATCTGAGCAAAAGCGCCATATTCATTGATGTCGATACTGTTGTTCAGATCGTCGAAAATTGTACCGCCAGATCTTAACTGATACATTCGGTAAGAAGAACCTACCTGTAATTCCACTACATTATTCAATGCATTAGTGAAATTGTACATGCCTTCATAATGATACAAATTTGTTTTATCATTGAACTTAGCTCCGTAAACGCCTTTCTTAAAATCTGTACTGGCGATAGTGGTATTCATAATCTTATCTTTTGCAGCCTCAAACTCAGGAGACCCTGGTTGAAACCTGCCCCTATCCGCCGCAGCTCTTGCCGCAGCATGGGCCTGAGCATCCGTAACACCCGGAGCTGATGCTTTTGCACCTATAAAATTCCCTACATATTCAGGAAACCAATCTGTCGATTTCTTAGAAGATTCATTGATATAACTGCCCAAAATAGAAGAGATATAAGAATCTCCGGAACGCTCCTGAGTGGTATATCCTTTTAAGAAGAAATCCTGGCCTTTTAATTCCAGTTTATATTGTCCGATGCTGAAATTACGCAGCGAATAACGGTCTGAACCTGTATATACGGATGTTCCAGTTCCCCAGTTGGCCTGTGCAATCGCCTCAATGGTTGGCGAGAAACGATAGTGCAATGCACCGGAAGCTTTCAGCGACTGTGTTTTATAATCTACCAGATTTACCTCATCATAACCTGTTCTGGATACCGCCTGATCCGGGAGTAATGCTGGATTTGCCAATCCTGCAACAAAGGGTCTGAACCTTGGGTCAGTACCTAGAAAGCCATTTAAAGCGGCTAAACCAGCAGGATTAGATTTAAACCCAGCAATCTGAGCGGCTGTTGGCGCAGTTGCAAGACCCAAGGCCTGTTGTACGAAACCAGCAGTTCCAGCGTTTATAGCCGCTTGAGCCACATTTTTCATATTCTGACTGACTTCGTCTCCATATACGTTAATCCCGTCATAGTTAGGATCTGAAATTCTATTACCTTCTTTCACCTTACGTGCAGCACGGTCAAAATCGGTATAATTGTTGGCGTGCCAATCTTCTGCCTGCAGGAAGGAGAAACTTCCTTTAAACGCAAACTTATTGTTCCATGCTTTTGCTACACGAACATCCAGCTGATTGAAAGGCTGTACATCAGTAGTACCATCATTCACATGGTTGATCCCGCTTTTATATTGAAAACTAGCACCCTGATAATCGTAAGGGTTTTTTGAAGTGATCAGCATAGTACCACTAATCCCCCCTGCACCATACAATGCAGATGAAGCACCTGGTAAGAGCTCTACATTGTCAACATCAAGGTCGTTGATCCCAACAATATTACCCACAGAAAAATTCAATCCTGGTGCTTGATTATCCATTCCATCCACATATTGATTGAAACGTGTATTTCCATTAGAGTTAAATCCTCTGGTATTGATAGATTTAAAAGTTAAACTCTGCGTACTCATCTCCACCCCTTTCATATTCGATAAAGCATCATAGAAGGACGGCGCGGCAATTTCTTTGATGGCTGTAGCGCCCATTCTTTCCACTGAAACCGGAGATTCCAAAATACGTTCTGGTGTTCTCGAAGCAGAAATTACCACTTCTTGTCCTAGAATACCTACTTGTTCCATTGCTGCGTCTACATTTGATGCGTTTCCAGTGATTTGCTTTTCGATAGGTGCATAACCTACATAGGAAATGACCAAAATAAAGGGAGCTTTCTGTGAGGTACTAAAATTGTACTTCCCATTAATATCTGTTGCAGTGCCGGAGGTAGTGCCTTTAATGGTAATCCCAACACCTGGTATTGGCTCCTTAGTGTTTTTATCAGTAATTGTTCCACTAATGATCACATTTTGTGCCTGTGCAAATACGGCGGTCATACACAGCAATAAAAACGTGAGGATCGTTTTTGTAAAAGTTTTGCTCATACTCGAGAATTTATAATTGGTTAATTTATCTTAAAATTAATACAATTTTTTAATTATCCAAACTGAATTTTGTACACAGTTTAATTGACGAAATCTAATTTTCATTTTAAATGAATTAAGTTTTATGTTAAATTGCAAAAGCATAAAAAATCTATTCCCTTTTATTGAAAAGATAAAGCGTACATTTAATTCAATCATGATGAATAAATTAAAAGCCTTGGTTTGCGTGATTATTCCCATACTCCTCGCCTATGCCTTGAATACGAAGTTTGGGAATACCCCTCCACTACTTAAATTTCTGAATCCTTTCACAGGATTTTGGCAAAACGCGGAAAATAAAGCGATTTCCTCAAAAACAAATCTAGCATTGAAAGGAACCCTGAAAAACGTAGATATTGCGTTTGACGACCGTATGATCCCTCATATATTTGCGCAAAACGACCATGATGTATATTATGCACAGGGCTATGTAACTGCAATGCATCGTTTATGGCAAATGGATTTTCAAACACGTTATGCTGCCGGACGCTTATCAGAAGTAGTCGGCAAAAAAGCCATAGAACTTGATCGGTACCAACGCAGAATGGGTATGGTGTATGGCGCAGAGAAATCGCTGGAAGGCATGATGGCAGACCCGAAATCTAAAGAAATGATCCTTGCTTATACTGCAGGTATCAACGCTTATATCAGCAGTCTAAATCCGGCAAAACTGCCTTTAGAATACAAAATATTAGATTTTAAACCAGAAGACTGGACCCCATTGAAATGTGCATTATTATTAAAACAGATGTCGGCAGTGCTGGCCATGGGCTCCGACGAGTTTTACATGACGAATATCCGGAAGAAATTTGGCACCGAAGTAGTCAAAGATTTATTTCCAGATTACCCTTTCAAAGAAGACCCGATTATCCCTGTAGGCACCAAATGGGATTTTAAACCACTGCCAATTCCTACACCTCCTGCTGCATTTACAGAAATGAATACTGCGAACATCAAAACTCAGGAGAAAATTGAAGGTATCGGCAGTAATAACTGGGCAATATCAGGAGCAAAAACACTTTCCGGATCTCCTATCCTGGCAAATGATCCCCATCTGGACCTGACCCTGCCTTCCATCTGGTATCAGATCCAACTCCATGCACCTGGCTTAAATGCCTACGGAGTATCCCTTCCTGGGGCACCAGGAATCGTAATCGGCTTCAACCAAAACATTGCCTGGGGTGTCACCAATGTGGCCGCAGATGTGTTAGATTTCTACCAGATCAAGTTCAAGGACAATACCCATAAAAGCTACTGGTATGACAACCAATGGAAAAATACCAGCACGCGTTTGGAAAAGATTAAGATTCTGGGAGAAAAAACGGAAGTTGACACCGTATTCTATACTCACCATGGCCCTGTAGTTTACCTGCAAAAGCCTAAAGATTTCTCTAAAGCTGCAAATGTGCCGATTGGAAATGCCCTCCGCTGGATCGCACATGAGAAATCCAATGAGCTAAAAACTTTTTACTTATTAAACAGAGGTAAAAACTACAACGATTACAGAAATGCCCTGACTTATTACACTGCACCAGCACAGAACTTTGTATTCGCTTCCGCGGATAATGACATTTCCATCACCGCAAATGGTAAATTCCCTTTGAAATGGAAAGACCAGGGGAAATTTATCTTAGACGGAACAGATCCTAAAAATGACTGGCAAGGATGGATTCCTCCCTCGCAGAATCCAACGGTTAAAAACCCTTCAAGAAACTTTGTCAGCTCTGCCAATCAATCTTCTACAGATCAAACTTACCCCTACTATATCAATTGGGAATTCAGTCCTTATGAACGCGGCAAAAGAATCAACGACCGCCTTTCTGCGATGACTAAAGCTACTGCTGACAGCATCCGCCTAATGCAAACGGATGCTTACAGTATCTACGCACAAAACATCCTGCCTTATATCCTCCCGCTTGTTGATCAGCCAGGACTCAATGCGACACAAAAAGAAGCTTTTAGGATCACTTCCGGATGGAACAAATATTATGGCGCCCAATCTGTTGCAGCCAGCATATTCGACCTATGGACAAAAAGACTGATGTTCAATATCTGGAATGATGAATTTACCGTGGATGCTGTTCCAATGCGCTTCCCATCCAGAGATCGTACCGTTCAGCTGATCCAAAAGGAACCGAATTCCAAATGGTTTGATAACGTCAATACCCCAGCAAAAGAAACATTGAATGACGCAGTAAATGAAGCCTTCAAATATGCCTGCGACAGTCTGGAAAGAAAATATGGTGCCATCAGCATGGAATGGGCCTGGGCAAATGTGAAACATAGCAATGTGCCACACCTTGCCAAAATCCCCGGTTTTGGTTCTAAAGTATTGATGACAGGAGGTGGAAAAATGACCATCAATGCCCTCAGTGAAACGAACGGTCCTTCCTGGAGAATGGTCATCGAGCTGGGTAAAAATCCTAAAGGACATGGGGTGTTTCCTGGTGGACAATCAGGAAATCCTGGAAGCCGCTTCTATGACAACATGATCGATACCTGGGCCAGTGGCAAATTGTATGATCTTTATTTCATGCAAAGCCCAAATGATCCTGCTGCCAAAATAATTTCTACCTTAAAAATAACCAAAAAATAAGCCAATGGTTTTTCTAGTCATACTCATCGTATCCTTTTTATTGCAAATGGTCCTTCCCTGGTGGATCATCATCGTGATTTCTTTCGCTACCTGCGGATTGATCGGCAAGACGGCAAAAATATCCCTATGGGCCCCTTTCTTCGCCATATTACTACTCTGGATAGGCATGGCATTGTTTAAAAGCATCCCCAACAACCATATCCTGGCCGGCCGTGTGGCCGAAATGATTGGCGTAAAGAGTTGGTACCTCGTGTTGGCATTAACGGCAATTTTAGGCGCTTTTTCAGCCGCTGTAAGTGGTTTTTGCGGCTACCAATTTAGAAAAGCACTACTAAATAAAAATCAACCCGCCAACTAAAGCATTCTTGTGTATTTTTGCAGGGTGAAGAACTTAATCAAGCAAATATTTTCTATCTCTAATAATGAACAGTTTGAAGAAACCTGCCTAGAGGTATTTAAGCACCAGGTAGAAAACTGCAGCGTTTATAAAGCCTATATTTCTCACCTTAAGGTGCAGCCAGAGGGCATCAAATTCGCCAAAGAAATTCCTTTTCTGCCGATCAGCTTTTTCAAAACTCATGAAGTATTGAGTAGCAAAGATCCGGTAGAGATTACATTTAGCAGCTCTGGTACTACCGGAATGTCGCAAAGTAAGCACCTGGTAACCGACTTATCAGTCTACGACCAGAGCTTTACCTTAGCATTTGAGCAATTTTATAGCAGTATTGAAAATACTTGTTTTCTGGCTTTACTGCCTTCTTATTTGGAACGGGGAGGATCTTCGCTGATCTACATGGTCGATGCTTTAATCAGAGACAGCAAACATCCAGATAGCGGCTATTTCCTGCACAACCATGAAGAATTACATCAAAAATTAACAGCACTGCAGGCCAGCGGTCAAAAGACGATCCTGATCGGCGTCACTTATGCCCTGCTGGACTTTATCGAAAAGTATCCCATTAATTTCCCGGAATTGGTTGTCATGGAAACTGGCGGTATGAAAGGAAAAAGAAAAGAGATGGTACGGGAAGAACTGCATCAATTGCTGCAGGAAGGTTTCGGCGTAGCCGATATCCATAGTGAGTATGGTATGACCGAATTATTAGGTCAGGCTTATTCTAAAGGATCTGGTATTTTCAATTGTCCGCCATGGATGAAAATTTATCTGCGCGACACCAATGATCCGCTGAGCCTAGTCGAGAATAAAAGTACTGGTGGGATCAATATGATCGACCTTTCCAACGTAAACTCCTGCTCTTTTATCGCGACACAAGATTTAGGACGCCTGTTTCCTGACGGCTCTTTTGAAGTTTTAGGGCGTTTTGATAATGCAGATATCAGGGGCTGCAACTTGCTGGTCCAATAATTGAACTTACTAATATTATCGCTACAATTTTAAATAAAATGTGAGCGCATAAAAAATCCCGGCCTGATAAGGACCGGGATTTTTTACGCTATATTTTTATTATTTTGCAGTCAATAAGAAGTAATTTTTCTTTCCTTTTTGCACAATGATAAACTGATCATTCAAAAGGTGCTCTGAACCAATTACCTCTAAAGCGTCTTTCAATTTCTCTCTGTTTACCGCAACACCACCGCCTTGAATCAATTTCTTAGCTTCTCCTTTTGAAGCCAGCACAGTTGATTTTTCTGCCAGTAAAGTAGCTGCATCAATTCCTAACATCAATTCTTCTTTTGAAATTTCAAACTGAGGAATACCTTCAAAAATCTCTAATACCTGTGTTTCATTTAAAGTCTTAAAGAAATCTAAAGAGCCATTACCGAATAAAAACTCAGAAGTTTTAATCGCAGTTTCTAAAGCTTCTTCAGAATGCGTTCTCACCGTAATGTCTTCCGCCAATGCCTTCTGCAAAATGCGCAAATGTGGTGCTGCATCATGCTCAACTTCTAAGGCTTCAATTTCTTCTTTTGTTTTTAAAGTAAAAATTCTGATCCATTTTTTAGTATCATCATCAGAAGCATTCAACCAGAACTGGTAGAATTTGTATGGAGAAGTTTTCTCTGGAGCTAACCAAACTGCACCGCTTTCCGTCTTACCGAATTTAGTCCCATCTGCTTTTTTAATCAGCTTTGTAGTAACTGCAAAGGCAGTACCTCCATCTTTACGTCTGATCAATTCCGTCCCTGTTACGATATTTCCCCATTGATCTGATCCACCCATCTGCACTAAACAATTGTGGTGTTTCCACAAGTAGTAAAAATCGAAACCCTGGATTAATTGGTAGCAAAACTCTGTAAATGACAATCCTGAATCACCTTCAAGACGTCGCTTTACACTGTCTTTCGCCATCATATAGTTTACTGTAATGTGCTTACCAACATCTCTGATAAAAGTAAAAAGATTCATATCCTTAAACCAGTCTGCATTATTCACCATTACGGCACCGTTTCCAGTTTCCTCAAACGTCAGGAACTTCGAAAGCTGTTTTCTCATTCCAGCAAGGTTATGTTCTACCATATCCTCCGTTTGCAGGTTCCGCTCATCAGATTTACCTGAAGGATCACCAACCATTCCCGTTGCCCCGCCTACCAAAGCATAAGGTTTATGTCCTGCACGTTGAAAATGTATTAAAGTCATGATCTGGGTCAGGTGGCCCACATGCAATGAATCTGCAGTTGGGTCAAAGCCGATATACCCCGATGTCATTCCTTCATTTAATTTTTCTTCAGTACCGGGCATTATATCCTGCAGCATGCCTCTCCAGCGTAACTCTTCAACGAAATTGGTCATTATATATCTCCTTAGTTTGCCGCAAATATAAGACAAATATGGAAGAAGCTGAGGCATAGACGCAATTCAATCCCCCTCAGAAAGGGCGAAACTGAACAAAAATCGCTACTTTTAAAGCGATGAACTTTCTTTCCCACTATTATTTTGAACGAGACAACCCAGACGAAAACATGGTCTTAGGCGTCATTTTGCCCGATCTGATCAAAAATGCACAGAAAGAAATCAACCTATATCCACTAAAAGAAAAGCATCTTTTCCTAGTGGATTCAATTCAGTATTCACTATTAAAAGGCTGGGAAAGACATCTGGAAGTAGATCGAATTTTTCACAATTCAGACTTCTTTAAAGTTCAAACCCATGCTTTAAAACAGTTGATTTTACCCGCTTGTGAAAACAGTCCAGTAAAACCTTTTTTCCTGGCACATATTGGCATTGAGCTGGTATTGGATCATATTCTAACTGTAAAATGCATCGTCAGCATCAATACCTTTTACGAACAGCTGATCAAAGCTGATAAAAAAGCTATTGACCTTTTCTTAACAAACTGCGGAGTCACAGACACCAGTATTTTCATGAAATTCCTGGATAACTTCATCACGAGCCGCTACCTATTCAGCTATCAGAAGATTGAAAACATCTCTTATGCACTCAACAGAATTTGTATGCGCATCTGGCCAAATCCCTTTACGGAATCGCAGACAGAAATGCTCACAGAAAAACTGATCATTTACCGTGATGCCTTAACGCCGGAATACCTGGAGATTTTTAAGCGCATAGAAAGCAATCTGCCCCCTTTATAAACTGATTTTTCTATCTTTGTCTTATGCCACTTATGGAGATCAAAGACAAAATGGAAGCACTGGTTAAGGAGCTTAACCAACATAGTTACAATTATTATGTATTGGCAATGCCTACCATTGCTGATTATGAGTTCGACAAGAAATTAACAGAACTGGAGCAATTAGAAAAAGCACACCCAGAATTCGCAGATCCCAACTCTCCTACCCAAAAAGTTGGCGGAGATATCACCAAAAACTTTATAACCGTAGCTCACCGATGGCCAATGCTTTCGCTGGGAAATACCTATAACGAACAAGACCTGCGCGATTTTGACGAACGCGTTCGGAAAACAATTGGCGATCAGTTTGAATATGTATGTGAACTTAAGTTTGATGGACTTTCCATCAGCTTAACCTACGAAGACAACAAATTGGTTCGCGCCGTAACCCGTGGCGATGGTACCAAAGGTGATGATGTGACCACCAATATCAAAACCATCAGTAACATCCCTCATCAGTTAAAAAACGAAACTGTTCCTCCGCTATTTGAGATCAGAGGAGAGATATTTATGCACCGTGCAGCCTTCGACCGACTCAACAGAGAGCGTGAAGAACTTGGAGAGGTACAATATGCTAACCCTAGGAATTTTGCCGCAGGAACTGTTAAAATGCAGGATTCTAAAGAAGTAGCCAGACGTCCCTTAGACTGTTTCCTATATTCCCTGAATACCGATAAAAACTATTTCAAAACGCATTGGGAAAGTTTAGAAAGCTTAAAAAGCTGGGGCTTCAATGTCTGTGAACATACGGAACTGAGCAGTACCATCGATGATGTACTTGCTTTTGTACACAAATGGGAAGAGCAGCGTTTCAAACTTTCTTATGATATTGATGGGATTGTTATCAAAGTAAACAGCTATGCGCAGCAGCAGGAATTGGGTTTTACAGCCAAATCTCCACGTTGGGCAATTTCTTATAAATACAAAGCACAGGAAGTAGAAACCATACTGGAGAAAGTGACTTATCAGGTAGGACGTACTGGTGCTGTTACGCCTGTAGCCAACCTAAAACCGGTTCAACTGGCCGGAACAACGGTAAAAAGAGCCACCTTACACAATGCAAATGAGATTGAGCGATTGGATCTTCATGAAGGTGATACTGTATTTGTGGAAAAAGGTGGCGAGATTATCCCTAAAATTATCCATGTAAACCTGGAAAAGCGTAAGCCGGGTGCTTTAAAGATACATTACCTGACGGAATGCCCAGAATGTAATACCCCATTGATCAGAAAAGAAGGAGAAGTAGCCTTCTATTGCCCTAATGACGAAGCTTGCCCGCCGCAAATCGTAGGTAAAATCCAGCATTTTATCAGCCGTAAGGCGATGAACATCGACGGATTGGGTGATGAAACCATCGAAACTTTTTATCAAAAAGGACTGGTTGCCCACATCAGCGATCTTTACATCCTGCATGAAAAGTCAGAAGACCTGAAAACATTGGAACGTTTCGGAGAACGTTCTATTGAAAACATGCTGAAAGGAATTGAAAACTCAAAGCAGATGCCTTTTGAAAAAGTACTTTTCGGATTAGGAATCAGGTATGTTGGAGAAACCGTTGCAAAAAAATTGGCGGTCGGAACTAAAAATATCGACAAATTAATGACTGCAAGCCTGGAAGAACTCGTTTCAATTGATGAAATCGGACAAAGAATCGCGGAAAGTATCATAGAATACTTTGCCAAACCCGAACATATCCATCAAATTGAGCTTTTAAAGTCATACGGACTGCAGTTCGAAGTAGTAGAAAAAGAAATTACCCTGCAAAGTGACAAATTAACTGGAAAAACATTCGTAATTTCGGGAGTTTTTGAAAATTACAGTAGGGAAGAACTCAAAGAGATAATTGAAAGCAATGGTGGTAAGATCCTGAGCGGCATTTCCGCAAAACTCAACTACCTTGTCGCGGGTGATAATATGGGACCTTCCAAATTGGAAAAGGCAAATAAATTGAATGTCCCCCTGATTTCACAGGATGACCTATTAGCGTTATTGAAGTAAATAAAAAAGATGAACAAATTTCACGGAACGGGTGTGGCATTAGTCACCCCATTTAATGCAGACGGAACAGTGGATTATACAGGCCTTAAAAACCTGATCAATCACCTCGTTGAAGGAAAAGTAGAATACCTGGTATCTTTAGGTACAACGGGAGAAGCATCAACACTGAATAAGAGCGACAAGAAGAAGATCTGGGAATTTACTGCTGAAATTAACAATGGTCGTTTACCGCTCGTAGCTGGTATCGGAGGAAATGATACGGCTGAACTTGCCCAAAGTATAAAAGATTTCGAAGTGAGTGGTTATGATGCGATCCTATCAGCCAGTCCATATTATAATAAGCCAAGTCAGGAAGGCATTTACCAACACTATAAGGCCGTATCGGAAGCCAGTGCATTACCTGTGTTTCTTTACAATGTACCAGGCCGTACGGGCAGCAATGTAAGCCCAGAAACTACCTGCCGCTTAGCTAATGATTTCAAAAATATCATTGGTACCAAAGAAGCGTCTGGAAGTTTCGACCAGTTCAACCAGATCCTGCGTGATAAACCAGCAGATTTTATGTTGATTTCGGGTGATGATCCAGTGGCGATGCCGATGATCGCGTTAGGCGCAGTAGGTGTAATCTCTGTTGTAGGAAACGCTTTACCGAAGCAATTGTCTGACATGATCAGATTATGTTTAAATGGTAATTTTAAAGCAGCAGCTCCTTTACACCTGGACTTAATCGAATTCACCAGACTGATCTTCGCAGAAGGAAACCCTGGTGGCATAAAGGCAGCCTTAAAGCAATTAGGTGTATGTGACGACTATGTGCGTTTGCCATTGGTACAGGTAACTGATACCCTGCGCAAAGCCATCATTTCAGAAACCAACAGAATTAGTGCTTAAACATCATTAAAAGCATAAAAACACCGAAGCTGTAAAAACCTTATTCCATAAAAAAAGCGTCCCGGTTGCCTGGACGCTTTTTTTATGGAATCAAAAAGCTTATTTAGCGTCTTTGTTTTTAGTTTCCTGAACTTCCAAACGAATCGCTTGAGCTAAGTTCTTAAGATCCTGCATACCTTTACGAACACGTGTTCCCGCGGCGCTATTTGCTTTGTTGTAGAATTTGTCAGCATCTGCTTCTAAAGCAGCAACAAGTTCTTTTGCTTCATTAAATTTTTTCATCGTTAATTTACTCCTTTTTAGTTTTTAATGGTTTGATTGATACTCTATTACTAAAGTAAGGTGTTTATTCTATAAAAAAAAGATTTTCAGACAATAAATAAAGTGCTTTTGAAAACTAATTTTTAGACTCAAAAAAAAGACTGCCTTAAAAAAGCAGTCTTTCTTCAATTCTTATAAAATAGCCTAAGCCATAGAGAACTGATGTTCTTTGTAATAGCCCGTTTTCAACTTCTCAGACACCTCACTAAAAGCGTCTAAAGTGCGTTGTACGTCTTCCAAAGTATGAACAGCAGTTGGAATCAACCTTAACTCAATTAGTCCCTTAGGGATCACTGGATAAACTACAATCGAACAGAAGATGCCATAGTTCTCACGCAGGTCCATTGTCAATGCCGTAGCTTCTAACAGCTCTCCTTTTAAGAACACAGGAGTCACCATCGTATTGGTAATCCCTAAATCAAAACCACGTGCTCTTAAACCTTCTTGAAGGGTCGTTGCGATCAGCCAAAGACGCTCTCTTAACTCTGGATTATTTTTAAGCAGCTCTAACCTTTTCAATAAACCAATTACCATTGGCATTGGCAAAGCCTTCGCGAAAGTCTGCGAACGCATATTGTAACGGAAATAGTTGGTTAATTCTTGAGTAGAAGCAACAAAAGCACCAATACCAGCCATTGATTTTGCGAAAGTACCGAAATACACATCTACACCCTCAATACAGCCTTGCTCTTCATGTGTACCAGCACCTGTTGGGCCCATTGTACCAAAACCATGTGCATCGTCAATTAAAAGACGGAAATTGAACTCTTTTTTCAATTCAATCAATTCCTTCAATTTACCTTGTGCACCAGACATACCAAATACACCTTCAGTGATCAAAAGAATCCCACCACCAGATTGTTCAGTCAGTTTAGTAGCACGTTCTAATTGCTTACGTGCACTTTCAATATCGTTGTGCTGGTAAACAAAACGTTTACCCATGTGTAAACGTAAACCATCAATAATACAAGCATGAGATTCCGCATCATAAACGATCACGTCATTTCTATCTACTAAACAATCGATGATCGATACCATACCCTGGTAACCGAAGTTCAATAAGAAGGCATCTTCTTTCCCAACAAATTCAGCCAATTCCTGCTCCATTTGCTCATGGTACTTAGAGTTACCAGACATCATCCTTGCACCCATCGGGTAAGCCATACCAAAATCCGTCGCACCCTGCTTATCCGCTTCCCTTACTTCAGGGTGATTAGCCAATCCTAAATAGTTGTTTAAACTCCAAACTAAATGTTCTTTGCCACGAAAATTCATGTGAGGTGCGATATCTCCCTCTAATTTAGGAAAAGAGAAATATCCATGTGACCATTTCTGGTGCTGACCAATTGGTCCCATGCGTTTTGCTACTTTATCAAAAATATCCAATGTGTATTTATTTAAATGTTATGTATCTTATTTTTCTGCAAATTTAAGGTTAATCTGCTGTAATAGCAATTTTACCTGGCAGCGCTTTATTCCGCTTGCCCTTCCCACACGATTATTATGCCAAAAAAGCCTCAACAATAAAATTGCTAAGGCTTTTCAAATATTTAAATCGACTGGTTAATCAACGTTATCGTGTAAAAATGAGTTGTTAGGTCTGATCTCTGTTGATCCTTCCTCATCGTTACTCAAGGTAAATCTTGAAACCTGAGACTCTGAAGAATGCTGAACCTGTTCCAACTGCATTTGCTTACGTTTATAAGCTGGCTCATTTTCCAGTTCCTGTAAACCATTGCTGGTTCTCAGTTTCATGCTCAGGTCTTTTAATCTCAAGATACGCTCTTTAGATTTTTTCAACTGATCTTCAATAGAATCATCATTTTTATCATCATCGGCTCCTTGCTCCAGCACTTCCTGACGTTGTGGTTCTACATTGTTATGGAATACAGCTTCAGGTTTTTCAAAAGTAAAATCGGTTTCAGCTACTTTGATTTCAAATTCAAAAGAAGGATCTTGCTGCTCTTCAGCTACCGCTTCTTCTTCTACCAAAGTATGTCTGACGATGCCATTATTATCTGGTTCCTGATACCCTCTTTTATTGTTGCCATATAGATCACCAAAAAGATCAGATTGTTTGATCTCTTCTTTAGATTTCATCACCGGCTCATTGGAATAAGCTTCTGGTCTTGCTGCGATAAAAGAATTAACAGGCTCTACCGGTTTCACTAATGGGGCTTCCTCAGGCGTAAGCAAAGAAACTTTTCTTACATTCTTTTTTTCTTCATCACGTTGTTCCGTAGTTTGGAATCCAGTGGCAATAATCGTTACTGATAATTTATCCTCCAGATTCTCATCGATACAGTTACCCCAGATCAGGTCTGCAGATAATCCAGCTTTGTCCTGAATATAGTCTGTGATGATGGTCACCTCATCCATCGTTACTTCACGTAATCCTGAACTGATATTTAATAAAATATATCTGGCACCTTCAATCTCGTTATCTTTTAACAATGGGGAAGCTAAAGCGCCTTCCACTGCATTTAATGCTCTGTTTTCACCATCACAAGCAAAACTACCCATGATCGAAACCCCACTGTCCTTCATCACCGTACGCACATCTTTAAAATCCACGTTGATGTATCCAGGTACTGTAATGATTTCGGCAATTCCTTTGGCTGCGGTAGTTAAGATATCATCTGCCTGCGCAAATGCGGAACCTAAAGTCAGGTTACCAAAAATTTCCCTTAACCTGTCGTTCGAAATCACCAGATAAGAGTCTACATATTTTTTCAGCTCATCCAAACCATCATTGGCTTGCATCTTACGTCGCTTACCTTCAAAGGCAAATGGCGTAGTCACGATAGCAACTGTTAATATATCTAATTCTTTCGCTGCTTTTGCAATGATTGGGCTTGCACCTGTTCCAGTACCACCACCCATTCCGGCAGTAATAAATAACATCTTTGTAGTGCTTCCAAGCATCTGTTTGATGTCATCTATATTCTCTATTGCAGAGTTCTTTCCCACCTCGGGAATTGAGCCTGCACCCATTCCTTCCGTTAAGCTAGCACCCAGTTGTACCTTGTTAGGGATCGGACTAAACTCCAATGCTTGCGCATCTGTATTACAAATAATAAAGTCTACACCTGTAATTCCCTGACGGTACATATGGTTTACCGCATTACCACCACCGCCACCAACACCAATTACCTTGATGATTGATGACTTATCTTTTAACATTTCGAACTGCATATCTTTATGAATCAGTTGTTTAAAAATTCGTTTTTCCTGTTCATCTACCAACGTAATAATACCATTTTTTAACAGGGCTTTTCTATTACTGTTTGGAATGTGGAAAAATCGCTAATTGTGGATAAGTATTTATGATTTAATGTAATCTTCGTCGCTTACGTTCATATCGTCCTTGACGAAGTCTTTAGCCTTGGCCAGCAGCTTGTCGAACAGTCCACCACCAGAATTCTTGTTCTTGTCTTTAGGATCCTTTGGTTTTTCAACATATACGCCTGGCTGTTTCATTTCTTCGATCAGTTCTTCCGCTTTTTGAATTCCTTTGATCAGCAAACCAACACTGGTTGCATACATCGGGCTTTTCAAATCGTCGTAAATGGTCTTCGGCATGTCTTCATATTTCGACAAATGCTCATTCGGATAACCCACTCGGCAATCCAAACCAGTTACATATTCTACCAGTTGAGAAAGGTGTTTCAGCAAAGCACCGCCACCAGTGATTACTACACCACCGATTAATTTTTTCTCATAACCAGACGATTTAATCTCATAATAAACATGCTCAATGATTTCTTCCATACGGGCCTGGATCACATAAGCTAAGTTTTTCACAGAGATCTCTTTTGGCTCTCTTCCACGAAGGCCGGGAACACAAATGATTTCATTTTCTTTGTTCTCTTCAGCCAGGGCAGAACCGAAACGGGTCTTCAGCAATTCAGCCTGGTTTCTCATCACAGAACATCCTTCACGAATATCTTCCGTTACACTGTTACCCCCAAATGGGATCACAGCAGTATGGCGGATGATGCCTTCATGAAAAATAGCAATATCAGTTGTACCACCACCAATATCCACTAAGGCAATACCAGCTTCCTTCTCTTCGTCGCTCAACACCGACTCTGAAGAAGCAAGAGGCTCTAGTATTAATTCCTGAGTTTGCAACCCAGCATTGGTTACGCATCTCATGATATTTTTAACCGCAGTTACCTGTCCGGAGATGATGTGGAAATTCGCTTCTAAGCGCACTCCTGCCATCCCGATCGGGTCTTTCACACCGGGCTCATTATCGATCGTAAATTCCTGAGGCAAGACATGGATGATTTCTTCTCCTGGGGGCATCACCAGTTTGAACATATCATCAATTAATTTGTCGATGTCTTTCTTCCCAATTTCATTGTTCAGCTCTCTCCTGGTCAAAATCCCACGGTGCTGCAAACTCTTGATATGCTGACCAGCGATACCAACATTCACCACGCGGATTTCTACATTCGATTGACCGCTGGCAACTTCTACTGCCTGTGCGATTCCCTGAACTGTTTTTTGGATGTTCGAAACCACACCACGGGTTACCCCTGCTGATTCCGCTTTTCCAATGCCCAATACCTCTATTTTTTTATGCTGAGTGCGCCGACCAACGATCACGCAAATTTTTGTAGTACCAATATCCAATCCTACTACGATTGGAGACTGCACGATAGATTTTTCTTTGCCCATAACTATATCGATTTGCTGAGTTATATTCTTTTTGTTTTCTGGTATCTGTATTTTATCTCTTTTCTGCTGCCGTTACCGGTTTCTTAGCAGTTGTTTTTTTCTCTGTTTTTGCCGTACTCGTCTTTTTCAGCGGACTCGTAAGTGGCTTTGCTTTAACAACTGGTTTAGTTTCCGGCTTCTTGACCGGAGGTTTTACCGCTGCTGTTTTTTTGGGTTCCGATTTTTTCGGCTCCAGCTTTTTCGGCGCAGCGCTCTTTACTTCCGGTTTCTTCTGTGCAACTGGCTGCTTGATGGCCGGTTTCACTGTCGGAGCTGGCGCTGATTGTACAGCTGCTGCTCCATCCGGAACGTAAGGATCATCCGCATCGTTTTTCATTTCCCTTGCAATCTGCTGCAATACCAAGGCATTGACCAGCCCTTTATTCGCTTTTGCAGTATCCACAATCTTCGGTCGTTTTACACCGTTCACTATCTGCGAATCTGGTATATTCTTTTCACAAACCACCTGATTCGTATATTTTATATTAATCGTTTTATAGGTATCCCATCCCACTTTTGGCATGGCCTGCTTATAAAACGCCAGAAGATTTCTCATTTTCACCTGCAAGGAATCAGCAGAGCCCAGCAAGATGCGCTGGTTACCTACTCTTGGGATCAACTCAATATCCATTCTATCATCTACATACAATTGCTCAATTTGTGCATCCCACAAAGTATCTCTTTTGATGAACAAAGCCGTCTCGTACAAATCTGCTGCCAATTTGGTGATTAAAGTGTCTACTCTACCACTAAAACGCTCCATAATGTTTCCATTAGCTACCAAAACGTTGGCCGTAAAGTTCGGAGACACCGGCATTTTTAGTCCGTCACGGTCAATATAATAGTCCTGTCCTCCAGCATTAATTACCCTTAAAATCGGCTGACGCTGTTTGATTTCAATATGGATCACGCCATCCATGTCTGCATACACGGTTGCCTGAGCAATATAGGGATTAGATTGAATCTTTTTCTCTATTGCCTGCAGGTTGATATTTTCTAGCTTTTGACCGATCAAAGAGCCCTGGCTCTGCTTTAAAACCGCATCGATCTCCTCTCGCTCAATGAAATTATCTGCTCCAGGGATCAATATTTTCACATTCGTAATGGTCACCGTATCCTTTTTCATGCTGATGAAACTCATGAGCACAACCACCCCACACAGGCAAACTACCCATGCAAAGCATCTGAATACAAATTTCCAATTGATGTCTTTAAACATTAGTGAAATTAGTTTTTAATGGTTGTATTAACGTGTCAATATCTCCGGCACCAACGGTAATCAGCAGTTCCGGGTTTTTAGTTTTAATACGCTCCAAAACAAGGTCTTTCGCGCAAATCTCTTTACTTTTCAAGGTGATTTTATCGAGCAAAAATGCCGAATCAACGCCTTCAATCGGCAGCTCTCTTGCCGGGTAAATGTCCAGTAAAATCAGGTCATCTACGGTACTCAGTACTGCTGCAAATCCATCGGCAAAATCGCGTGTGCGACTGAACAAATGGGGCTGAAAAATCACCGTCATTTTCTTCTCCGGATACAGTTGTCTGACCGCATGAAAACAAGCTTTTAATTCTTCAGGATGATGTGCGTAATCGTCGATATAAATGTGATTTTTTGTATTCACAATATATTCAAACCTTCTTTTTACTCCTTTAAAACTGGCAATAGCGCCCTTTATTTGATCCGCATCAATGCCTAGCTTTAAGGCCACCGCTATTGCCGCTACTGCATTTTCAACGTTGTGTTTTCCTGGCAACATTAACGCTACATCGGAAATCTCAACCGCTCCATCTACATAATCAAAAACAAACTTTGATCCTGCTACACGAATATTTTCCCCTTTGATCGGAGAATCCATTCCAGCACTATAATTCAGGCCGCCTTCCAAAGGCAAACCTGCCTTAACGAACAAAGTCCCTTCCGGTTTCAATTGTCCGGCAAACAGCCGGAAAGATTCTTGCAGCTGATTCGCATCACCATAGATATCCAGGTGATCCGCATCCATAGAAGTAATCACCGAAATATCCGGATGTAAAGTCAGGAAAGAACGGTCATATTCATCGGCTTCCACCACAACTACATGGTTGGTTCCCAATAAAAAATTGCTATTATAATTGCTGGCAATGCCGCCTAAAAAAGCGGTACAGCCAAAACCGGTAGCCGTCAGCACATGTGCAATGATCGAAGAAGTAGTGGTCTTTCCATGAGTACCGGCAACAGCAATACAAAACTGTCCTTCGCTGATAATCCCTAATACTTCAGAACGTTTCTTCATCACAAAGCCCTGCTCCTGAAAATAATGAAGCAAAGCACTATTTTTAGGAATCGCAGGTGTATATACCACTAAAGTATATTCATCATTGGTTAAAAAATCTACTGGCAGGCTGAACACCTCATCCACATAAGAAATGGCAATTCCTTCCTGTTCTAAAGCGATGGTCAAGGTAGTACGCGTCTTATCATAACCACAAACCTCGCAGCCTCTGTTTTTGAAATAACGGGCCAATGCACTCATGCCAATCCCGCCAATGCCTACAAAATAAATCCTCTTAATCTTATCTAACTTCACGTAGACCTCCTTTCCCTGCTAAAATTAACACCTCTTCTGCAATGATGTGATCCGCATCAGGCAGAGCCATTTTTCCTATATTCTCAGAAAGCGTTTTACAGCGATCCTTATCTTTTAACAACGTTAACGCTTCTGATACCAGCATATCTTCTGCAGAGCGATCGGCAATTAAAAGTGCCGCATGGTGCTTCACCAATGCCATTGCGTTTTTCGTCTGGTGGTCTTCCGCTACATTTGGCGAAGGCACCAGAATTACCGGTTTTTTAATCAGACAAAGCTCTGCAATCGTACCAGCCCCTGCTCTGGAAATGATCAGATCGGCAGCAGCATAAGCCATGTCCATCTTATTCAGAAACTCCAGAATACATACATTCGGATGGTAATCCAAACCTAAGCGCTCCACAATCCCTTTATAATAAAACTTGCCCGTCTGCCAGATTACCTGAACATCTTCAGCAATTAAATCTTGTAAATGCTTTTCAATACTTTTGTTTAAGGTACCTGCCCCCAAACTACCACCTGTCACCAGAATGGTCTTCTTTAATGGATCCAGTTTCAATAATTCGGCTCCAGCATGGTGTTTCTGCGCAATGTCTACCACATCTTTCCTAACTGGATTTCCTGTTTTCAGGATATTCGCTGCAGGGAAAAACTGGTCCATATCGTCAAAAGCCACACATATTTTCGAAGCTTTTTTCCCCAACCATTTATTGGTTACCCCGGCATAGGAGTTTTGCTCCTGAATCAGGTAAGGAATATTTTTTAATGATGCAGCAAATAAGATGGGTCCGGAAGCATAACCTCCTACACCAACTACTACATCAGGTTTAAAATCAGCAATTAACTGCAAGGCTTTACGCATGCTTCCTAGCATTTTAAATGGCAAACTTAAATTTTTTACGATCGAGCCTCTTTGTATACCGCTGATGTTTAAACCAATGATCTTATAACCGGCAGCAGGAACCTTTTCCATTTCCATTCTGCCTGTTGCGCCGACAAATAAAATCTCACAGCTAGGCTCCATGCGTTTTAAGGCATTCGCTATCGATATCGCCGGAAAAATATGTCCGCCAGTACCACCACCTGAAATAATTACTCTCGTTGCTCTCTTCATCTTCTTAATCTATAGCAGGAATCTCACCTACCACTACTTTTTTATGACTATTCTCTTCTACATCCCTGCTCACACTCAGGATAATTCCAAAGGCGATACTGGTAAAAATCATGGAAGTACCTCCCATGCTGACCAATGGTAAAGGCACCCCGGTAACCGGACCTAAACCAACGGCTACGGCCATATTGGCAAAAGCCTGAATCGTCAGACTAAAGCTCAATCCGGCAGCCAGCAAGGCCCCGAAGGCCTTGGGACTTTGCGTCACAATCCGAACGCATCGGTAGAGCAGTACGAGGTACAGCACAATCACCGTCATTGCTCCCAGCAAACCATATTCTTCCACGATAATCGCGAAGATAAAATCCGAATATGGGTGAGGTAAGAAATTTCTTTGCGTACTATTTCCAGGACCTTTTCCAAAAACACCACCAGTTGCCAATGCGATTTTGGATTGATCTGCCTGATAGGTCTTATCCGAATTTTGCAGCTCCGGATGTAAGAATGAGTTTACCCTGGATTTATACGTTCCTGCTCTAGGCCCTAAAAACACAATAAACAAGAGCAATACTGCACCACCGGCACAAACTATGGAGATCTGTTTAATAGAGATCCTGCCGATAATCAACAAAAGGATACTCACCCCAAACAACATAATTGCCGTCGATAAATTCGCCCAGGCAATCAGTACAAAAACCACACATACCGATCCCATAATTGGAAGAAAGGCTTCTTTTACATCTTTAATATTTTCCTGCTTCTTCGTCAGCATCCTTGCCAAAAAAGTAATCAGTGCCAATTTTGCCAAATCGGAAGTCTGGAAGGTCAATCCAATTACCGGAATCTTTACCCAACGCGAAGCATCATTGATATTCGCTCCAAACACCGCGGTATAGAACAACAGTGGAATGGTAATAATCATCAGGATTTTGGAGATTCCAGCATAATATTTATAATCCAGTAAATGCGAGATATAGATCATCCCTATACCCATGATCACAAAGATCAAGTGCTTGGTCAATAAAACTTTTTCTACGGTTTTATTCACTTTATAGGCATACGTTCCAGTTGCACTATACACCGTAAGTATAGAGATCAGCGATAAAAGGATGATGATCAGCCATATCCAGCGATCTCCTTTTGTCTTGTCTAAAATCTGATTAATTGCGATCATAACTTATAGTTCTTTCACAGCCATTTTAAACTGATTGCCACGGTCTTCGTAGTTTTTGAACAGGTCAAAACTTGCGCAGGCCGGCGACAACAGCACCGTATTTCCTTTATTTGCTAAGTGGTAAGCCACCTGAACAGCTTCATTTGCAGAGAAGGTATTGACGATCACTTCTACATCATCTTCAAAAGCCTCATGAATCCTTTTATTGTCTTTTCCTAAGCAGACGATTGCCCTAACTTTCTCACGAACCAGGTCTTTCAGCATGCTATAGTCATTGCCTTTGTCTACACCACCCATAATCAGGATCACACCCGGGTTCACACTTTCCAGCGCATACCAGGTAGAGTTCACATTGGTCGCTTTCGAATCGTTGATATACTCCACGCCGGAGATTTTACCAACATGTTCCAGACGATGTTCCACATTTTTGAAGTCACTCATGCTCTCACGAATCACGGAATTTTTAATATCCAATATTTTCGCAACTATGCCCGCAGCCATAGAATTATAAACATTATGCTTGCCTTGTAAAGCTAATTCTGTGATCGACATGGTTAATTCCTCTTTTAAGTTAATGTTGATGTGTAAGTTATTGCCCTCTAGGTAAGCGCCATTTTCAATCTCCTTACGGATAGAAAAAGCCAGCATCCCTGAATTGATTTTGACAGACTTCATGGCTTTCAAAGTCTCGTCATCATCAGCACAATAAATGAAAACATCATCACTCTGCTGATTTTGAGTGATCCGCAATTTCGAGGTTGCATAATTACTCAGTTTATAGTCGTACCGGTCCAAATGATCCGGCGTAATGTTCAATAAAATGGAAATATCGGCTTTGAAATCATACATATCGTCCAGCATAAAACTGGAAATTTCCAATACGTAATAATCAAAATCAGCTGTTGCAACCAATGCGGCAAAGCTATTTCCAATATTTCCTGCCAGGGCAACGTTCAATCCCGCATTTTTTAAAATGTGGTACGTCAACAAGGAAGTCGTTGTTTTACCATTCGATCCGGTAATACAAATCGTTTTTGCCTTGGTATATCTTTTCGCAAACTCAATTTCCGAGATCACTGAAATGCCTGTTGCTTTCAGCGCTTTGATCATTGGAGCAGCTTCCGGAATCCCGGGGCTCTTCACTACTTCTACCGCATTCAAGATCAGTTCAGCCGTATGCTGCTTTTCTTCAAAAGCGATATTCAGTTCCTGCAAACGTTCTTTATACTGCGAAGGGATGGCACCTAGATCAGATACAAAAACGTCAAATCCTTGTTTCTGGGCTAAAATAGCTGCACCTACACCGCTTTCACCGGCTCCTAAAACGACTATCCTTTGCTTTTCCATTATCGAAGTTTTAAAGTGATAATCGTAATGATGGCCAATAAAATTCCAATAATCCAGAATCGTGTAACGATTTTAGCTTCATGGTATCCTTTTTTCTGATAGTGGTGGTGTAAAGGAGACATCAAAAACACCCTTTTTCCTTCTCCAAACCGCTTTTTTGTATATTTAAAATAGCTCACCTGAATGATCACAGACAAGTTTTCAATCAGGAATACACCACATAAAACCGGGATCAATAATTCTTTACGGATCATGATGGCAAAAGCGGCGATGATCCCACCAATGGCCAGACTTCCGGTATCTCCCATAAACACCTGTGCAGGGTAGGAGTTATACCATAAAAAGCCAACACAAGCACCTACAAAGGCACCCGCAAAGATCATCAGCTCCCCGGAGTTTGGAATATACATGATATTCAGATAGTCGGCAATCACGGTATTACCCGATACATAAGCCAGCAAGCCCAGGGTAATCCCAATAATAGCGGAAGTTCCTGTAGCCAATCCATCAATCCCATCTGTGATATTTGCCCCATTGGATACCGCAGTCACAATAATGACTACGAAAAACAAGAACACAAACACTGAATATTTCTCATAACCTTCTCCTAAAAACTTTAGGACTTTGGCGTAATCAAACTCGTTATTTTTATAAAAAGGAACATTAGTCAAGGTAGATTTCACATCCTGTGTATAGTAAAAACTCTCTCCTTTTTGTCGCAATACCATCGGCGCAGTTGCATTGGTAATACCGGATTCATCCACCGTCTGACGCACTACGATATTAGGATTGAAATACATCGTCCAGCCAATAATTAAGGCCAGACCAACTTGTCCAACGATTTTAAACCTACCTGCTAAGCCTTCTTTGTTTTTTCTGAAAACCTTAATGTAATCATCGACAAAGCCAATCACCCCCATCCAAACGGTGGTAATGATCATCAGTAATACATAAATATTAGAAAGGTTAGCCAATAATAAAGTAGGCACCAAAATCCCTAACAGGATCATAATTCCACCCATTGTTGGGGTTCCTTGTTTTTGCATCTGTCCTTCCAGTCCCAGGTTTCTCACAGTTTCACCCACCTGCATTTTTTGCAGATAGTTGATAATGGCGCGGCCAAAAACAGTAGTAATGATTAAGGAAATAATGATTGCTAAGGAAGTACGGAAAGTGATGTATTGAAATAACCTCAATCCCGGAAAATCGTAATGTGCGTTTAGGTATTCGAATAAATAATATAACATTAGCTGATCAAGTTTAATTGTTCCATTAATATTTCCTTATCATCGAAATGATACCTCACGCCATTGATTTCCTGATACTTTTCATGCCCTTTTCCAGCAAGCAGGATAATATCTCCTGGTTTTGCTAAATAGCAAGCCGTTTTAATCGCTTCTCTTCTATCTACTATGCTCAACGTCTTCCTTTTATTTGTTGGCGACACGCCCTTTTCCATTTCCTCTACTATCGTTTGCGGGTTTTCCGACCTTGGATTGTCCGAAGTCAGGATCACCTTATCACTCCAATCGCAGGCCACCTGTGCCATAATTGGTCGTTTTGTTCTATCTCTATCGCCGCCACAGCCGATGATGGTAATCACCTGTTCAGTGCCTTTTCTAATGTCAGCGATGGTACTCAATACATTCTGCACCGCATCTGGTGTATGTGCATAATCTACAATGCCGATGATCTGGTTACTCGAGGTGATGTAATCAAACCTGCCTTCAGCTCCCGTAAGGTTGCTCAGTGCGGTTAACGCTTCCAGTTTATCTTCGCCTAACAATACTGCGGTACCGTAAACGGCCACCAGATTGTACGCATTGAAAGAACCCACGAGTTTAAAGAATACATCTGCCTGATCAATTTCCAGGTGTAAACCATTGAAGCTATTTTCTACCACTCTTGCTTTAAAATCAGCCAGCTGTTTTAAAGCATAAGTCATTTTGGTAGCTTTGGTATTCTGCAGCATCACCATCCCGTTTCTATCGTCCAGATTGGTCAGCGCAAAGGCACCTGCCGGCAATCCATCAAAAAATGCCTTTTTGGCTTTAATGTAATTGTCGAAAGTTTTATGGAAGTCTAAATGGTCATGGCTGATGTTCGAAAACACAGCACCCACAAAATCTAAACCTTCAATACGGTGCTGAACTACGGCATGAGAACTCACTTCCATAAAGCAATATTCACAGCCTGCATCTACCATTTTCTGCAGCAACTCATTTAAGGCAATCGGGTTTGGCGTAGTGTGCGTAGCCGGAATCACCACATCATCGATGTGGTTTTGTACCGTAGAAATCAATCCTACATGATAGCCCAGCGTACGGAACAGTTTAAACAAGATCGTTGCTATCGTCGTTTTGCCATTTGTACCGGTAATTCCCACCAATTTTAATTTCGAAGAAGGGTTGCCATAATAATTAGCCGCCATTTCTCCTAAGGCGACCGAACTATTGTCTACCTGTATATAAACTACTCCCGGAACGGTCTGCGCAGGAATCTGCTCACACACAATCACAGAAGCACCTGCCTGTATCGTATTTTCTATATATTTATGACCATCTGAAAGCGTTCCTTTAATGGCAAAGAACACCGCATCTTTAATCACCTGACGGGAATCAAAAACAAGCGCAGTAATCTCCCTATTGGTAGATCCAACCAGGTTTGTTATTGCGATTCCATATAAAACGTCTTGTAATTGCATATTATCTTAATTCTAAATCTACTCCTAATCCTCTACCTATTTTACTGCCGGAAGGAATCGACTGACTAAACACCTTTCCACTTCCTCTAACTTTTGTTTTCAAACCTGCATTTCCTAAAAGGTATAGGGCATCTTTCAGTCCCATTCCATTTACGTTAGGCATCAATCCTTTTATAGCGTTGTATTCTTCGTAAACGATCCCGTTATTGGTATCAATACTGTTGAAATAGTCCGACTTTGCCGCGTATAAAGATTTGATCCCGAAAGCACCATATACTTTCTTTACCGCTTTACTTTGTCCCGATTTCGCTTCAGGATTTTTGGTATTGCCTACCAGGTGATCCTGAACATTATTGTACATCTGGATGTCACTTGCATAAATACGATCTGCTATTTCTTTAAATACCGGACCCGCCACTGTTGACCCATAATAACCATTTTTAGGACCATTGATAGATACCATAATCGAATATTTAGGTTTATCCGCAGGGAAATAACCGCAGAACGAGGCCTGGTAACTTCTCTTCGCACGATATCCTTTATTTCCATCTGCCACCTGGGCCGTTCCTGTTTTTCCCGCAACCCGATAAAAAGGAGAGCCCATAAGCTTACCGGTACCTTTGGTCACCACTGATTCCAGCATGGCTTGTAATTTCTTCACCGTTTTATCCGAACAAATCTGCTCGCTAATCACTCTGGCATGGAATTGCTCAATCGGATTGCCCAGTCTCCTAATTTCCTTCACAAAAATTGGGGAGATGTATTTACCATTATTCGCAACCGCATTATAAAAGGCCAGAATTTGTAATGGCGTAATCTGCATCTCATAACCATAAGCCATCTGGGCTAGCGTCAGGTTCTTATTCCAACTTCTGTTCGATGGATTTTTAATCACTGGCTGTGCTTCTCCAGGAATCTGTAAATCCAGTTTCTTGTTCATATGTATATCGTACAAATGATCCGTAAATTGCGCAGGGTTTTCTTTATAATGTGTATTTACCAGTTTAGCAATCGCTGTATTGGCGGATTGCTCAAATGCTTTCATGACTGTTACCACACCAATACCACCATGTGAATCCTTAATTGTATGTCCCGGAACACGGTAAAAACCATCACCTGTATCGACCAAAGTATTCGTATCTACTTTTTTATCTTCCAGCAATGCCATGTATGAAGCTAGTTTGAAGGTAGAGCCTGGATCCTGACTGCCACCAATGGCATAGTTAAATTTCTCTTCATAAACACCTTCTGATACCCTGGTATAATTGGCTACGGCTCTCACCTCACCAGTATTTACCTCCATCAGGATCACAGTACCATGATCTGCATCACTTAACTTTAATTGTCGCTCTAAAGCAGTTTGCGCTAAATCCTGCATATTAATGTCGATAGTAGAAATGATATCCGCTCCTTCTTTAGGGGCTACCTCTGCTTCATCATTAACCGGCATCCATACGCCACCGGCAATACGCTGCACCAATCTCTTTCCACTTTCACCATTGATATAATTGCCATAAGCACCTTCCAGACCTACACCGTTGGCCACATTTTCATTTTTGTACCCAATTGTTCTGGAAGCCAAAAACTTAAATGGTTTAATTCTTTTGTTTTGCTGCACAGCAATCAGGCCACCAGAATATTTACCGATATTATATAGCGGGAACGTTCTGATGATTTTCAATTCCTGATAACCAACTTTACGTTTGATCAGCAGGTAACGTGAGCTATCCTGTCTGGCTGAACGCAGGTAACGCGAATATTCCTTAGGGCTTTTGTCCTTAAAGAATTCTGATAATTTCATGGCTAAAGAATCCACTTTTCCGAAGAACACCTTATTGTCGTCAATACCACCAGCAAACAAATCCATTCTCAATTCATATTCAGGAATGGAGGTCGCCAGCAGACTTCCGTCTGAAGAATAAATGTTTCCACGAGCCGCTTCCACATTGATATACTTAGTAGAGAGGCTGTCGGCCATGGCACGCCACTTATGCCCCTCTACAAATTGCACATCGCATAGTCTGACAAGTACTGCTACGGCAAGCAGTACAATCAGTCCGAATGACAGATAAACACGTAATAATATGTTTGCTCTAATGTTCATTAGCGTTTATAACAATTTTTTTAGGGGGTTCGGTTAATTCCTTAATCCCTAGGGTATCTACTTTTTTAGCAACTTCAGTCAGCTTACTTTTGAACATTAAATCAGCTTTCAGCGATTTATATTCCCAGCTCAACTCCTTTACCTCTTTATTTAACTTGTCAATATTTCTAATGTTCTTCACTGCCATGTGGCTATTTGCGATGTAAAGCATACACAAAACCGACAAAAACAGTAAAAACGGTAACATATCTGTTGCCGCTTCCTTAGTTACTACCCCTTCGGTAAATAACTTCTTAAAGAACGCTTTACCACTCTCAGGCTCCCTATTCTTCCTTTTGGGTTTCTTAATCTGAATTTCTTCAGATCCCAGTTCATCCTCTTCTTCTATATTTTGCCTGAACTGGTTACTCATAATCTTTCTCCAATTCTGAGCTTCGCACTCCTTGCGCGACTGTTGCGTTCCAACTCTTGGTCGTCGGCAATCACCGCTTTTCTGGTGATGACTTTGAATGGTTTCTCTTCGTTACCATAAAAATCTTTCTCCACTTCCCCTCTGAATTTGCCTTTAGCAAGGTAACTTTTAACCGGTCTGTCTTCCAATGAATGGTAAGACATCACCACCAAACGACCGCCTGGTTTCAGGATATCGGCTGTTTGCGTTAAAAAGTTCTCTAACACCTCAATCTCTTTGTTCACCTCAATGCGTAACGCCTGAAAAACCTGAGCCATGTATTTGTTTTCCTTCCCTTTGGGAATATGAGCACCAGCCGCTTTTTTAAAATCCGCAAGGGTTTTAATTGGCTGTTCTACACGACCAGTCACAACCGCACGGGCCAGGGACTTTGCATTTTTCACTTCGCCATAAATACCGAAAATCTTATGCAGTTTATCTTCTGCATAGGTATTCAGCACATCGGCAGCCGTTAATGCCCCTTGTTTGTCCATACGCATATCCAGGTCAGATTCAAATCTGGTAGAAAAGCCACGCTCCGGAACATCGAACTGATGTGAGGAGACGCCTAAATCAGCTAAAATGCCATCTACCGCTTTATAACCTAGCAAACGCAGGTTATTTTTAATAAAGGCAAAGTTCTGATCTACAAAAATGAAACGCGGGTCATCAATTTTATTGCGCTGTGCATCAGGATCTTGATCGAAGGCGATCAACACTCCGTCTTTTCCTAAATGCTTTAATATTTCTCTTGAATGTCCGCCACCACCAAAGGTAACGTCCACATATACGCCATCGGGTTTGATATTCAAACCATCGATACATTCTTTCAACATGACAGGAATGTGGTAATTATTCTCCATCGCTCCTCCTATTTTTATTACCCATTACTTCTTCTGCAAGTTTTGAAAAGTCAGCTGGTTCCTGATCAAACAAAGCATCGTATCCCTTTTTCGACCATACCTCAATCTTATCAAACTGGCAAGCCAAAACCAACTCTGTGTTGATTTCAATGCCTACAGATTCCAATAAAGATTTAGGTAAATTAACCCTTCCTGCTGCATCCAACGTCAATTCCGTGGCACCGCGCGTGAAGTATCGAATAAATTCTCTGTTTTTTTGTTCGTATGGATTCAACTTACTCAACTCTTCCACTATTCCTTCCCATACTTTTTTAGGGTAGATCACGAGGTGTTTTTCAAAACCTCTATTGATCACAAGTCCCTCAGCCTCAACATTAGGCAATTGTTTTTTCAGAGACGAAGGAACCATCAAGCGGCCTTTCGCATCCAATTTACAATCAAACTCTCCTAACAGTTGAACCATTTCTTTATGTGGTCTTTATAATGTAGTGTAAAAATAGATATTTCTACCACTTTTTACCACATTCTACCACAAAAAATTATCAACATAATTCGTACCCCTTTTTTTATGCCTTGAGGGGATCGAAAACACAGTAAATGAGGTGGTAAAAAAAACAGGCGCTTCACAAAATCGCGAAGCGCCTGTCTATTTTTTCATACGAAAAGACTAGTCATTAATGGCTTTTACACCTGGCAATTCTTTACCTTCCATATACTCCAATAATGCACCACCACCGGTAGAAACATAGCTCACTTTATCCTCTAAATTGAATTTTGCGATCGCCGCAGCAGAATCACCGCCACCAATCAGTGAAAACGCGTCATTATCCTGAGTAGCAGCCACAACTGCATCAGCAATTGCACGTGTTCCCTGTTCAAAGTTTGCCATCTCGAAAACACCCATCGGGCCATTCCAAAGCAAAGTTTTCGAACCTTTGATCACTTCAGAAAATAAAGCGATCGTTTTTGGACCGATGTCTAAGCCCATCCAGTCTGTAGGAATACAACCCGTATCTACGTTTTTCTTCTCTGCTTCATTAGAGAATTTATCCGCGATCACGGTATCTAAAGGAAGGTATAAATTCACTCCTTTAGCTTTTGCTTTATCCAGCAATTCCAGACAAAGCGCCATTCTGTCTTCCTCTAAAAGAGAAGTACCGATTTCACCACCCTGAGCTTTCGCAAAAGTATAAGCCATACCACCACCAATGATCAGGTTATCCACTTTATCCAACAGGCTTTCAATTAATAAAATCTTATCTGACACTTTCGCGCCACCCATGATCGCAGTGAATGGTTTCACTGCCCCATCGTTTACTTTCTCCGCATTTTTAAGCTCTTCAGCCATTAAATAACCAAAGTATTTATCATTCGGGAAGAATTCAGCGATGATCGCTGTAGAGGCATGCGCACGGTGTGCAGTACCAAAAGCATCATTCACATATACATCACCAAGTTTCGATAATTTCTCAGCGAAATCACGGTCTCCTTTTTCTTCTTCTTTGTAAAAACGAAGGTTCTCCAATAGCAAAACTTGTCCTGGCTCCAGGTTTCTAGCTTTGTCTGCAGCCTCTTCTCCAATACAATCATTTGCAAACTTCACCTCCAGGTCTAACATTCTGGAAAGGTCACCTAGGATGTGTTTCAAAGAAAATTTGTCATCTGGTCCGTTTTTTGGACGACCTAAATGTGACATCAGGATTACTGAACCACCATCATTCAAAATCTTAGTAATGGTTGGCAATGCAGCACGCATTCTTTTGTCATCAGTAATGTTAAATTCAGCATCCAAAGGCACATTAAAATCTACCCTTACTAAAGCTTTTTTATCTTTGAAATTACACTGGTCTATTGTTCTCATTATTGTTATTGTTTAGAATTATTGGTTTTGAATGGTACTACTTTAAAAAAAGTGTTAAATTATTTACGTCATACCGCTGAGTTCAAATGAACTTTTACAGCTTTCTGAGCATGTCGAAATGAGGTCCTACGCCTGGTATTTCAAACTCTTCGGAAATCAATACAAAGCCCAGCTTCTCATAAAAAGCAGCTGCAGAACTACGCGCGTTGCACCAAATATAAGCAGCATTAGCTGATGTCAGCTCATCAATTGCAAATTTTATCAGCTTTGCGCCATATCCTTTTCCAGCAAAGGCCGGATCAGAAGCCATACCGCGCAAGCGAAAGCCTCCTGAGCCTTGTTCTGGACGATCCTCTGGAAAAAATGTCGCTACAGTAACCAGTTCTGTTCCTTCAAAACAGCCCAGATGAAAAACACCTGCCTGATCATCCTGAGGAAAAACACACTGCTCATAAGCCATCCCATTTCTCAGGACTAAACTTCTTAGTGGCAAGGTCTCTGCCGCTGTAATTCTCTTAATCATGTGTTGCTGCAATTTTTAATACCAGATCCACCAAACGGTTGGAATATCCAGACTCATTATCATACCAACCCACCACTTTCACCATATCACCAACGATAGAGGTCAGCTGTGCATCAAAGATGCAGGAATGTGGATTGTCTAGAATATCAACGGAAACTATAGGGTCTTCGGTATATTCTACCAACTCTTTTAATTCATTTTCTGATGCTTTTTTGAATGCAGCATTGATTTCTTCAATTGTAGTCGGTATTTTCAGCAGACAGGTAAAATCAGTTAAAGAACCATTCAATACTGGAACCCGGATCCCTGCACCACCCAATTTCCCTTCCAGATGAGGAAAAATATTGGTGATCGCTTTTGCCGCTCCTGTACTCGTTGGAATGATCGAAGCCGAGGCCGCTCTCGCTCTTCTTAAATCTTTATGCGGTCCATCATGCAGGTTCTGATCACCAGTCATGGAATGGATCGTGGTAATATATCCTTCCAAAACGCCCCAGTTGTCGTCCAGGATTTTCACCATTGGTGCCACATTGTTTGTGGTACAGGAAGCATTAGACAGAATGGGCGACTTCAAATCGATATGCGTTTCGTTTACACCCAATACCACCATAGGGATATCCTTATCTGCGGCAGGTGCCGAAATCAATACCTGTTTCGCTCCTGCCTGCAAGTGCAGATCCGCTCCTGCTCTGCTGGTAAATTTACCGGTAGATTCTAAAACCAGGTCGATCCCAAGTTCCGCCCAAGGCAATTCTGCCGGATTAGACTTTGCATAAACCTGAATTTTCTTTCCATTCACAATTAAAGCATCAGCCTCAAAGCTTACTGTACCCTTAAATCCACGGTGAACCGTATCGTATTTGAATAAATGCGCGAGTGTTGCCGGATCTCCGAGGTCATTGATGGCCACAACATTGATGTTTTTTTCGATGGCGCTGCGTAAAAAAACACGGCCAATTCTACCAAAACCATTAATTGCTATTTTCATTGGAAAATGTTAGTTATCGATGTTCTTGTTGGTTATTTTGTTGGTTGCAGTCCTGGTCCATCCCGCTAATACTTAATTGGCGATCTCCCTTCCTGCTGACATAAATTCATGGCCTGGAAGAAACAGCTCCAAATCCCTGAAATTATGGGGCAAAAGTACCTATATTCTACGTAGAACAGTGATATTTTTAATATAGAATCTTAAAAATTATGTCATGTTTATTTGGTAAAAAGACTGGTTCTGAATTTAAATCAGTTGAAGAAAAATTAATAACGAAGTCCTTCAACTGGAAAAAAATTTCGAAAAACTCTTTTATTAACAAGAATAATAATAATTTACGATTAGAACCAAATAAAACACCTTCATGAAAAAAAAACAAAGCAAGAGAATGGTCAACCCTATTACTTTTCTTTAATTTATTGATTTTTGGATGTAAAAAAGAAATAATTTCACCAAAAACAACGAATAGAATAAGTATAAATGAAGCTAAAAGCTATTTTCAAGATCACGTTGTCCCGAATAGTAGGCTAACAACTGAAATGCTAAGATCGTATAAAAGACTTACAGCTAAGGATTTAATATTAAATAATAACGTAAATGACCTCCTATACAAAGAGCCATTATGGAATAAAGCCACTTACAAGGGGGTAAATAATGGTACTGCAGTTGCTATACCTATCAATTTCAGATTAAAGTCCTTTCTAAGAGTAGGGAAAAATGAAACTGTTAATTTTGATGAATTGAACTACCTTTTAATTACAAAAAAAGACAACAATGAGCTAACTGCAGACTGGGTAACTTTATATCCTGACCTAGAGTGGTTACGAGGAAAGCGAGTTAAATATATAGGAAAAATTAAAATAGCTGATTGGGATGGAAATTTAAAAAAGACCTACTCCTATCATAAAAATGGGGAAGTTTATACATCAGAGTTCACTAATGGAGATCTATCAAGAAATCAGACAAGCTCTACGAAATGGACTCAAAAGAAACAGACTGTTCTTGATAAAAAAGTTCCAGACTTAATGGCTTTAGGAGATGATAATATTGGTAGGATGTACAAGGATAACGATGGCAATTGTTGGATAAATGTTAGAGAAATTCCAACAGTTGATCAAAATGGATACCCTGGAGTCTTACTTCAGCGAAAGCAAATTGACTGTAGCGACCTTTTTCCGGAGTTAAATGATCCAATAGGTACAAACCCAGGTTCAACAATTGGACACCCAGGATCTTCAGGAACGGGATCAGGCTCAAACCAAAGCTACTATCGACCACATAAATAATCTATTTAAAGCTAATATCACACTAAACCATAATTATTTTAAAGACAGTTCAAAAGAATTTGTAGTTACTAACTTAATTCATGAGATGGTTCACGCTTATCTATTAGAGACGAATAGCACCTATAGAAATGATCCTATAGAACAACAACACAACTTTATGTTTAGTAATTTCGCAAAAGATATTGCAGGTTACCTGATCAGCAAATATAATATGCCTAATACTGATGCTTGGAGTTTAGCATGGTCTGGAATGGGAGATATTTTTCAAAATGCCACTGACGATGAAAGATTTAATACTAATCAAGGAGAGAGTTTAAGCAAAACCGAAATTACAAATGCTTACCTTCCATATAACTACACTGGTGATCCATCATCCAAAGGCACACCAAATTGTGCCATAATAATAAAACTTAATAAATGAAAAAATCCATTTTCATCATTCTATTATTGTGCTTTAATGCTTTAATCAGTAATGCTCAGCACAGGGAAAAAATTATAAAAGAATATTTTGGCCTTGACCCAATTGAATTTAAAAACCAAAAGGACTCGGTCAACGAACTCATTAGAAGGCATTTTTCGATTACTGATGTTGATTACGAGGGAAAGCTTAAAGATTCTGTTGCATTATATAGCTTTGCGATTGAGCTAAATGTAGTCAAGCACAAGGATAGCACTTTAGTTAAAACCATAAATGTGAATGACAGCATCGCGAAGGTTTTATATAAAGATTTTTATTTCTTAAAATACATTAACTTCTCTTCTGTTCTAAAGGAAAAAAAGGAAGCGATCCTGGTGATCCCGGTAGCCATACAAATTACCTGGATCAATAAGCCAACCATGGCAACACCTATGCTGAAGGCTGGGGATGGTGAAATTCTAGATAGAATAGCCACTATGTTTAATTTAGACCTTAAACAAAAAAAACTAAAGACTGACCATTTTATTTATTTGACCCCAATCCTATATTTAGCAGGAACGAAAACATACGAATAAGCTGATCAGCTTAAGTATAACTCAACCCCAATATACAGGATATATAAAAATGTAGAGGCTCTTTAAACCAGCAGAGGCCGCATCATCAAATGATACGGCCTCTGCTGCTAAATGTGTTTTATGAGGATAATGCTTAAATTACTCCGTGTCTGATTTTATAAAAGAACGCAGCTGCAATTCCAGTTCCTGGTGTTTAGCCAACCACTCCACAACCGCTACTTTTTCATTCGTATTACTTTCCAAAGCAGCCATTAAAGAACTTAGTTCTGCTTCATCCAGTTGGAAGTTTCTAAAAAATTCTGCCACCTTCGGCTTAGCTGCTACAAAATGTTTATTGGCTACTGTTTGAATCGATTCTACCGCACCAAAAACAGCTTTCGGATCATTTAAGAACTTTAATTTATAAGTACTGAAGATATAATGTGGTGCCCATCCTGTGATCACTATTGGCGCTTTCGCATCAATACTTTTCTTCAATACAGCTAGCATAGCTGCCTCACTTGAAGACTGTAATTCTAATTTCAGCTCGTAATCTTTAATGGCTTGTTCTGCCTTATTCATGATTCCTGCACCAGCATCAATCCCAACGATTTTACCGTTAAAAAGCTTCGCATTTACGTTTAGATCTTCAATACTGCTGATCTTTACATATTCTGGAACCACAAAACCAATCCTTGCATTTTTAAAGTTCGTTCCTAAAACTTCCAGATTTGCACCAAATTTATCCAGGTATTCTTTATGCGTTACCGGCATCCAGGTATCCAGGAAAACATCGGCATCGCCACCTGCTACAGCTGCAAAAACAGGTGCTACATCCGCGTTTTTCAGCGCTACGGTATACCCTTCCTTTTCCAATAAAACTTTCGACAACTGTGTCATTGCCACCCCTTCTGCCCAGTTTACATAGGCAATCGTTACTTTTTTATCATCATTGGTTTTTCCGCAGGAAGCGATGGTACCAATTACCAATGCGATCAATATACTAGCAAATATTTTTTTCATGTTATCTTATTTTATGATGTTGTACTAATTTTCAATATTCATTCAGGAAGCCTCGTCTATAGCATCCTTTGTGTTTAAACTTTATTTTCTAAGCTTAAACCTTAACTGGTTTCTTTACGCCAAACGACTGTGTAATCCTGTCCAGTATCACAGCTAGAATCACTACAGCGATCCCACCTTCAAAACCTAAACCGATTTTTAGCTGCGTAATTCCTTTCAATACCACCTCACCTAATCCACCAGCTGCAATCATTGCAGAGATCACGACCATAGAAAGTGCCATCATAATGGTTTGATTTACGCCAGCCAGGATGGTTGGTAATGCCAGCGGCAATTCTACTTTAAAAAGCAGCTGACGAGGCGTTGCACCAAATGAACGCGTAGCCTCTACGATAGAAGCAGGCACCTGACTAATCCCTAAAGTGGTTAACCTAACTGCAGGTGGCATCGCAAAGATGACCGTTGCAAAAGCCCCAGGCACTTTACCTAATCCAAAGAACAGCACCGCAGGAATCAGGTAAACGAATGCAGGCATGGTTTGCATTAAATCCAGTACCGGACGGATGATTTTTCCTGCCGTTGGATTTTTAGCCGCCCAGATCCCCAATGGAACACCCATCAGCAAGGCGATAAAAGCCGCAGATAAAATCAGCGCCAGGGTAGCCATCGTCTGATCCCAATAGCCCATTCCCCAAATCAAACCCATTCCCAGAATAGTAAAGACGGTTACGCCCCAGCCGGTACGTTTCCATGCCAAAAAGGCGATTAAAGCAATGACGATGTAAAATGGAGGAAACATCAGTACCCATTCTACCGAATTAACGACAGATTCTACCACAATCTTGATCACGTTAAAAAACGCGCCAAAGTTTAGTGTCAGCCAGTTTATAAATTGTTCTATGTATGTCCCTATATGTATCATTAAATAATTTCTTTTTGAAGGTGATCAATTGTGTTTCCAGTTACGCTTTCCCAGCTTGTACCTGTGGTTTCTATTAACAGGGAAGTTTGGGATACGATGCCGATCAGTTTATTTGTTTTTTCGTCTACTACAGGTACTGCTCTGCCGTTTTCAGCAATATATGGCAGCATCTGTTCTACCGTTGTTTCCGGATAAGCCACAGGAATATCCTTGATGATTGCTTTTTCAATGGTATGCTCTTTTTGTGCTTTCAGCTCCAGCAGATCCTTCAGGTATACAAAACCCAGGAAATGTTTATCAACTGATACCGCTGGTAAAGAGGTCAATCCGGAAATACGCATTTTTCGCAAACTACCTTCTACCCCATCCTTTTTGAAAATCGCTACGGTTGGTTTTTCAAAAAGCAGACTGGCGGCAGTGATGATTGATTTACGGTCTACTTTCTCAACGAAAGAAGCCACGTAATCTGTTGCCGGATTGGTTAAAATATCTTCTGGCGTACCTATTTGTATAATTTCTCCATCTTTCATGATCGCAATGCGATCCCCTAAGCGAATGGCTTCATCCAGATCATGTGTAATAAAAACAATAGTTCTGTGCATTTTCTCCTGCAGATCGATCAGCTCGTCCTGCATTTGCGTACGGATCAGCGGATCCAGTGCAGAAAAGGCTTCATCCATCAATAAAATCTCCGGATCATTGGCTAAAGCTCTGGCCAGACCAACACGCTGCTGCATCCCTCCTGAAAGTTCGCCTGTATGCTGATTTTCATAACCACGAAGGCTCACCAGATCAATCACAGCTTTCGCTTTTTCTTCTCTTTCTTCTTTTGGAATATCTTGCAATTCCAATCCGAATGCTACATTTTCCAATACTGTACGGTGTGGCAGCAGTCCGAAATTCTGGAATACCATCGCCATTTCTTTTCGACGAACAGCTTGTAATTCCAGGTCGCCTAGAGAGGTAATATTTCGTTGATTTAAAATCACGTTTCCTGCGGTAGGTTCAATTAACCTGTTCAGGCAACGCAATAAACTGGATTTACCACTTCCTGATAATCCCATAATGACAAAAAATTCACCTTCTTCAATTGCGAAGCTGGCATTTTTCACCGCTACTGTACAACCTGTTTCTTTGAGGATCTCCGCTTTGGATTTCCCTTGCTTCAATAAAGAAAGCGCAACCTCCTTTTCCTTCCCAAAAATTAGGGTAAGGTCTTCTATTTTAAGTTTAGACATTTTTCGTAGATGTGATGTTAAAAGTAATAGCCGATGTTAATGTTAAAACGACTGTGCCATTTGGCGTCTGGATTTCCTGAGGCGAGACCATTCTGCCATTCAGGACCTAACCAGGGTTGATTTTTTCCTGATGCCCAATCCACATAGGTGACTAGATTTCCTGCATTCAGCATCATTCCCAATACATTCATCTGCGTATCAGTACTTCCTTTTTGTGTTTTATCCATATAGGAATAGTTTTCATAAAAGGTGATTGAACTGACTGGGCCAATATTTACAGGTTGGGTAAAGGCGACAGATGCAGTGTGTAAATATGCTTTTGTGGCCACATCATAAGTGGAACCATAAGCACCCAGATTTACGGTTTGGTTATATTGTGCTGAATCTGCGAGATGGTATTGATAATACATCGACTGCAGCTTGACATTGAACTTCCCAAAAGTAAGGTCGGTATGTATGGCTGCTGCCCATCTGGATCCCATATTTCCGGTAGGGATGTTGTAAACACCGCCCAACATTCCTGAAATACCGATTCGTTTATTTTCTGAGAGTAAATACTCCGTTTTTACGTTCCCCTGGTTTACTTCTTTATTTCTGCCCGCAACATCATAAGAATATCGGGAAGGATCAATGCTGGTTTTATCGCCAAAATCTAGCTCCATTGCACTTTTAAAGAAGGCCAAATCATACATCCAGCGGTTGTTGCGTTGATGAAACCTGATTCCCATGGATGCTTTATCTTCAAAGCCCAGGTAATAGGGAAGGTTAAAAAACCAGTTGTGAGAGTTATATGTCGTGTTCCCGAAGGGATTTTGAACGAGTCCAATTGCGAGATTGGTGCTGTCATTGAAGTGATAGGTTAAATACCCATCTTTTAAAAAAGATCCGCCAGAGGCTTTAGCATAAAACCGATACTCTGCGTGGAAATCGAGTTTTTTGTGGGAGGCATCTACATTGATTCTGAACATATCCAGTCCGAAATCTCCGCCTCTTTTTACTTGTTCTTTTTTCCAGGAGGAAAGGTTGTAGTTGAACCTCAATGCACCTCCTATTTTGAGTGTAGGCTTTTCTGCCTGTTGTATTGAATCTGCCTGTTTTCCCCGGCCTGCTGTATCTTTTTGTGTAGTCGGAATGATTTCTTTATTCGGAACATCCGGTTCATTCGGAACATTCTTTTTGATCGTATCTGACTTGTTTTTTGGAAAAGCCTTCTCTGCCTGGCCTTCTCTGCTTGCCTTTCTTGTCGAATCTGGCTGATCTCTCCTGTCCAGCTGATCTGCACCTAATGGAATTCGGGCTGCAGCGGTTAATATGGGGGTTGGATCTTGGGCCAGCGTCGTCAGTGGGACAACAAAAAATAGTGTTAAACAGCCTATGAGCTGTGTGAATTTTACCATAATATTTTATTAGTACAAATCAGTTCCATTACTGTTTGTAATCAAATGCTTTAAATAAAACATTAAATGAAAATCGGGGGACAATCCCCTTAGACATTTGAACAGATTTACACCTGTTTCTTTAAAAGAAATTGACTAGCAAATTCCGACGAATCCGCTGAGCTTTAAATTAAAAACACGACAAAGGTACGAAAAAAGAGGCTAAAAAACAAGTCCGCTGCCAAATTAGCTACTCAGTAATGGGGATACACCTGACCAGAATATGATAGAAAAAGACGAATAAAAGCCTACTTTTGGGTCTTTAAAAATCTTGAAAACCCTTATGGATTTAACGAATCTGGCCAAACAGATGGCCTTCATTCACGAAATTGACAAACTCAAATATATACAGCGAAAAACGCGTCTATTCAACAGTATGCGACATGAAAACGATGCGGAGCACAGCTGGCACCTCGCGATGATGGCCATGGTACTTGCCGAGCACGCGAATGAAAAAGTAGACGTAATGAAAGTGGTCAAGATGCTGCTCATTCACGACATTGTAGAGATCGATTCAGGAGATATTTTTTTATATGATACCAACGCGAATCACGACAATACTGTAGAAGAACAGAAGGCTGCGGCAAGAATTTTTGGCCTTTTACCCGTACAGCAAGCAAAAGAATTTATTTCACTATGGGAAGAATTTGAAGCTGGAATCACTACAGAATCCAAGTTTGCCAAGACCATTGACAGACTGGAACCAGTGCTTCAAAATGTATCTAATGAAGGGGGAACCTGGAGCGAATTTGAGGTAAAATATGATACGGTGCTCAAAAAAACGTGTAGAATGAAAGAAGGTTCTGAAGTATTATGGGACCATACGCAGTATCTATTTGAAGAAAGTATCACCAGAGGTATTTTAAAGAAAAATTAACATTGAAAAAGATTGGGATGATCAACAATGAAAACGAGAAAATACTCACCTGGTTCGTTTATGAGCCGGATCGTTACCATAAAGTCAGCCTAAAAGATGAAGTACCGGTCGCCTACGAAACTTTCTACTTAAGTGATTTGAAACAATGTATCAGAAGATTTTCACAAAAAAATGAGTTCATGCCTGATATGGATCTCCGATCAAGCTATGATCATCTGGGTCGACTGATTAAAGAAAGCACACCCGATTCTGAACTTATTTATGAATATCTGAACGATGAGGAAGATGTTTATACAAAATTTAGCTATTAACAGCTTAAGTCCTAAAAAGTTGGTTAGTATTAATGAAATGGCCTGGGACAATAACCGCCAGATGGTTACTGGCAAAACAGCTGGTTTATTCACTACATTTAAATACATCAGGCATATGGAAGACAATTGCAAGACCCGCTCCTATGTATACAATGAAAATGACCGACTGATGAGTACCACATTAGAGTCCTGCAATTAAGGAAGCAGCGCTCTTCAAAGAAAGGCCTGGATGTGCTCGGGAAGAGATGTGCCTTGGCATAGGGTTCGGAGGGGGTTGCTAGAGGGTTGGGGTAGCCGAGACTAAGGCAACCCCCTCCGAACCCCCTCCGAACCCCCTCCGAACCCTATACTAAGGCCGACCAGTATCCGAACACTACCCGACCACAAACCGACCAATTACTGACTATTTCTTCGTTTTTTCGATAACCAAAATTGTAATGCTTTCGGTATCTTCAAAAAGAATACGCTCGCTACTCCTTGACAAAAAACTTCCCCGACAGCGGATTTATAGAAATTATTTTACGGATCAAAAGATGACACGAAATACCTGCATATTTGTAAAGTGAACACCTTGATTCCAGAAAAATAATTGAGTTACAGTTGGAAATATGATCAATTTCCAGGAGAAACGCTGGTCAGTTTTACACTAGCTGAAAGCGAAGACCAGGTTAAAACTTAAACCTACCGGAATAGAAACCTTTCGCAGCGACAATCCTGATTTTTCCAGGGACTCATTTTAGCAAGGCTGGACCTATATTCTAGGCACATCATTGAAAAATTTTGTAGAAAATAGCGCATAACCCATAATATCTCAGATCAGAAAGCCTGATTTTTAAATTAGAAGCAATAACTTGCGCCTTCAAATCCTGAAAATTTTATGGCATCATCCAGAAAAGCGGCGTTAAGCTTCATTTTCATCACCATGTTATTGGACGTGATTGGCATTGGGCTGATTATTCCGGTATTCCCTCAATTGATAGAACAATTGATCCATGGCAATATCAGTGAAGCTTCACAATGGAGCGGTTTACTCATGTTTGCTTATGCCATTATGCAATTCATTTGTGCGCCAATCATAGGAAACCTGAGTGATAAATATGGCAGAAGACCAGTATTACTCTTCTCTTTGTTTGGCTTCGGCATCGATTATATTTTCCTGGCTTTGGCGCCAAGTATCTGGTGGTTATTCCTCGGACGGATCATTGCAGGCATGTTTGGTGCCAGTATGACTACTGCTACAGCCTATATTGCCGACATCAGTACACCCAAAAACAGGGCTCAAAACTTCGGCTTAATTGGCGCGGCCTTCGGTCTGGGCTTTGTAGTTGGTCCTGCTTTAGGCGGACTGCTTGGCGAGCTTGGCCCAAGAGTTCCTTTTATTGCGGCGGCAGTACTTACATTTATCAATGTGATTTACGGCTATTTTGTACTGCCAGAATCACTGGATAAGGCCCACCGACGTCCTTTTGAGTGGTCCAGAGCAAATCCGATGGGTTCCTTACTTTGTCTCAAAAAGTACAAAGGCGTTGGTGGTTTAATTGTGTCTTTAATTTTCATTTATATTGCTGGTCAGGCGCTGCAAAGTACCTGGACTTTCATCAATATCGAACGTTTCCAATGGAATACTTTCCTCATCGGAATTTCACTGGCCACTGCCGGAATTTTGGTAGCATTGGTTCAGGGTGGCTTAATCAGGTATACGAGTCCGCGGTTAGGTAATGAAAAGAGCATTTATATCGGGCTCGCCTTTTCTGTCCTGGGTATGTTGTTATTCGCCTTTGCCAACCAAAGCTGGATGATGTTTGCCTTTCTTGTGCCTTATTGTCTGGGTGGAATTGCGGGTCCTGCATTGCAGGCCACGATCTCTCAAAACGTCCCACAAAATGAGCAAGGAGAGTTACAAGGTGCTTTAACCAGTCTGATGAGTGCTACTTCGATTGTTGGGCCGCTGCTCATGACCAATTTATTTGCCTGGTTTACCAGTCCTAAAGCACCATTTAAATTTTCTGGTGCTCCCTTCCTTGCTGCTGCAGTATTTATGCTGATCAGCTTATGGATTTGCAGGAACACCATGAAAAAAGAATCTTTTATTAATAGAAAATAGCAACGGCTTTTAAGGATTTTCTCTGATCAGTATAACCGATGGAAATGTGACGTCGGCGATACTGATCTCTTCCATTCCCTTTTGTTGAAAACCATATTTCGCATAGAAAGCGATCATTTCCAGAGCATCAGATCTTTCTCTGATCTTCAAAACCTCATAAGATTTGCAGACATTCAGAAATTTTTCCATCAGGAACTCCTTCGCCCCGCTTTCTTTATAAGCATCCAGCACTTCCAGATCTTCGAGGTGTACCACTCGTTTATCTTTCAACGCTTCTGGCACATCTCCATTCCCGCTGAAGTAGGCATATCCTGCAGGCTGATCCTCCACATAAACCACGATCAATTGATTAGAAAATGTATTTAAATTGCTGATGATGGTATCCGTATTGAATTTATCGAACAAGTAGTTTTCGATTTGACTGGGGCTGAGTAATCCTGTATACTTCTCCTGTGCGCGTTTTTCTCCCAGTTCTTGCAGCAGGGCAATTCCTTCTTCGGAAGCTATCGTAAACTTTGTTTTTATCTTATTTTCCATATTAATTGTCATTAAGGATCAATCCCAGATTGGCTATTGATCCGTATTTCTGGGGCAAATTAAGTATTGAAAAAAGATAAAAGGGGTTCAGTATCCTATGATCCATGGGGTACAGATCTTATTCCCGAATGACACTTCCTGCAAATAACCCTGCCTGTTTCAGTACATTCTCTCTGGAAGGAGTATACTTCATTGCAAAAACGATTCTAAAATATTGCTCGAAGGCATTGCTGTAGGAAAAAGTATAACCGGGAGTGAAGCGCACGCCAATTTCCTCGCAATGGTAATGAAACTTTACCATATCAATAGCTCTTTCCATTTTAAGCCAGATGCTATAGCCTCCTTTTGGGGTAGATATCAGTGTTTTCTCTGGAAAATGAGTAGAAATCAGCTCCATGGTCTGGTAACACTGGCTAGCCAATTTCATACGGAAAGAACGAATATGACGTTCGTAGCTGTTGGTTGATAAAATGTTCAGCATGGTTTCCTGGTACACTGGAGCTACAGTACTGCCCAGGGAAAACTTGATTTGTTCCGCTTCTTTAAAAAACCTTCCCGTAAACAGCCAGCCTAAACGAATTCCTGAGGCCAGGGTTTTAGAAAAAGAGGAAAAGGTCATGACCAATCCACTGCCGTCCATGGAGCTGATGTTTCCCGGACGGTGGTCTCCAAAATTAAGGTCCCCATAAACATCATTTTCAATGATGGGAATGTCTCGCATTTTTGCAATTTCCAGTAACCTCAATTTGTGCTCATCAGACATCAGGAAGCCCGTAGGATTATGAAAATTTGGGGTAAGTGCAATCGCTTTTATAGGAATCGTCTTTAGGGTTTCCTCCAGAAAACCCAGGTCAAAACCATCAGTATTCAACACTGGAATCTCTACAATTTTAAGCTTTAAAGTAGTCAGTACCTGCAACATTGAAAACACACATGGGCTTTCAATCGCCACCGCATCACCCGCAGTGGTTACAGCGGCCAGGGCGATATAAAATGCTTGTAATGCCCCATCAGTAATGATCAAGCCTTCGCTATCAAAAGTTCCATGGTTTAAGGCCGAGTGTTTTGTAATCTGCTCTTTCAGCGACTCAGAGCCATTGGAAGGATAGTATCTGAGCAGTTTTGTTCCCTTTTCGCGGATCACCTGCTGCATATTTCTCAGGATCATTTTCTGAGGGATAAATAAATCATCCGGAGCAGCTACATTAAATTCACTGACACTGTGGCGATGCCCTGGATTTATGCTCGCTGTGATGGCTAGCAAATTGTTTCTAAACAGCTCATCTCTGAGCCTGGTTTGGGTCGGGGGGTTAGTGACCACAGCGCCAGTGTTTACTTTCCGCAATGCCACATAATATCCTGATTTGGGGACGCATTCTACCAGCCCCATAATAATTAAAAGCTCATAGGCTTTATTAATGGTACTTAAACCTGCTTTATATTGCTGTTTTAAGCTTCTAACCGAAGGCAGTTTATGTCCTGGTTTTAACCTTCCTTCGGTAATGTTAATTGCAATCTCGGCAGAGATCTCTTCATATCTATACTTGTCCATAGGAAAATTTAACCATCAAATTTACTCATTTTGATGGTGCTGTTTATAGGCTATATTCACCCTTGAAAATGTGGAGAACCCTGTGGATAAAGAGTGGATAACCGGTGGATAACACTGTGAACAACCATGTGGATAAAATACTATTTAAAACCTCCCTCTTTGTTAATCAGCTTAAAATAAGCCTCTAAATTCACTCCTAAAGAGGTTTCAAATGCCGCTTTCAAATCTTCTGGCTGAGGGTGCTTATTCTTCCATAAACTGAAATAATATTGAAACGCTTTGTCCATCTTTTCTCTTCCTACTTCATTTTCCAAAATGAATAGCCATAAAGCGGTTTTCACATAGGAAGCCATGCTATATTCATCGGAACTGCTAAATTTATCAGAAGGAGTTTCAATGGCTGCTTTCATTGGAATTGAGGCCAGGGCATTATAGATACTGGATAGAAATTCTTTTTCCGGCATTTTCTTTACTTGTTCAGGAATGGCATCTCCAAACAGACTATTGGAGCGATATTTTTCCGCTTCATATCTGAATTGAAAATAAGTATTCAACCCTTCATCCAGCCAGGCATGCTGACGTTCATTGCTGCCCAGCATACTCATGAACCAATTGTGTCCTACTTCATGCGTAATGACCGCATCTAAAGTTTCTTTTTTAGCATCTGGACTGGTAATTAAAGTAATGGTTGGGTACTCCATTCCACCACTTGAATTGTTAACCGGTCCTTCAACCACTTGAACCACGGGATATTCATATTCACCAATCCATTTGCTGTAATGCTTTACCGCATCTTTGGTATAATCGATACTGTTGGTCCATAAAGTAGGTTTTTTATTGTGGTAATAGGTAAAAGCATCCACCACTTTTCCGGAAGCCAGCTGCGCGGTATCATACTGGATCACAAAATTCTTTGCAGCAAACCAGGCAAAATCAGGCACATTATTAATTTCATACGTTAACGTCTTGGTTGGAGACTTGTGGATCGATTTATAAAGCTCCGGCTTCCCGGTCCTGTTTGCGGCGTTTGCGGCACCCAATTTTTTATACAGGGCCAGTTCATCGGCAGTCTGTAATACTCCCGTAGCCCCCACTACATAGTCTGAAGGTAGGGTAATGTTGACCTTAAAGGCAGCATATTCACTATAAAACTCTCCCATATCGAGATATGGGAATTCATGCCAGCCACTTTTATCAAATACTGCAGGTTTTGGATACCACTGACAAATCATAAACTCTCCATCGGCAAAACCGGATCTCGAGAAATAGGAAGGTAGTTTTACATTGAAGTCTGTACTGATATTGACAGATTCTCCAGGTTTTAAAGGAGTCGGTAATTTTACTTTAATCACATCAATATATTGCGGATTTGGATGCGCTTCTGTAACCGCAGTTTGCCCATTCACTTTAAAATTTAACCCATCGATACTGCCGAAAGTATATTTTTCCATTTTCTTAGTTCTACTGGTATCATTTTTTAATTGCTGGAACAGTGCGGTAGATTCCTGCTTATAGGCATTTGGCCAGATGTGGAACCAGATGAAATCGAGGGTGCTGGGAGAATTATTTTTGTAAACGATCTGTTCTGAGCCTGCAAGGGTCTTTGCCTGGTCATTTAAGGCGACATCTATTTTATAACTGACTTCTTGCTGCCAATATTTATCCTGTGCAAAACCGAAACTGCTAAAGCAGACAAAAAGGATGATCAAGCATTTTTTCATGCGTATGTTATTGTTTTAAAGGTAATGGTGTCCTTTCCTGGGCACCTCATTTATGTTTCTTCTAAGGTATTCTTTTCTATGGAAGCTTCGTAGGCCTTCTGGGACTCAAAGATCAAGCCTTTTCCTCCCTACTGAACTCATAGAATTGCTAATTGCATGAGAATAAGGATAATATTAACACAATTTAACATTTACGTTTAATTTCTTTAGGGAAAAAATATTTAGATTTAATACAACCTAAGCAATTGACCACAAATGTTCCACAAAGAAAGCTATGAACTTCATGAAAAATGGTACAATGAAAAGTTTCCAACCCCGGAAGCTAAATCCGCGTACTTTAAAAAGAGCAGATATGAAGATACCACCAATATAGGTTCATGGTTACAAAGTTTATTTTTTGATTGCCTCAATCCACTTTTAAAAAACAGAAGTCAGAAATGGCTCACTGTTGGAGATGCTTATGGTTTTGATGCCAGATACATCCTGAACAATGGTAATCAGGCTACTGCAACCGACCTGAACACAGACTTTCTGAGGATTGCCCATCAGGAAGGAATAGTCAATGATTTCCGTTCAGAAAATGCGGAAAAACTATCTTTTGATGACAATTCGTATGATTTTGTACTCTGTAAAGAGTCTTACCATCACTTTCCAAGACCTTATTCCGCTTTGTACGAAATGATTCGGGTTTGTAAAAAAGGTATCGTGATCATAGAACCGCAGGATCCAATTTCAAAAATGCCATTGCTGCTTTTTATGGTAAACACCTTAAACTCGATCAAAAACAATCTTGGCTCCAGCGTCTGGAAAAACCGGTTCTCTTATGAACCTGTGGGCAATTTTATCTATAAAGTATCGGAGCGTGAGTTTGAGAAGTTTGCAGCCGGACTTAATCTACCGATGGTTGCCTTTAAGCGCATCAATCCGAATTTCTATTTCAGCGGTGCTGAAGGAATTACGGCAGATAACCGCAGCAAAAAATTCAGATCTATTTGTCTTAAAAAGTCGATTCTTGACCTGCTGTTAAAATTAAAAATCATTCCAGGACAAGTTTTATCAGCCATAATTTTTAAAGAAATACCTACAGCTGAAGCAGTCCAGCAACTTAAAAAAGAAGGGTATAAATTACAGAATATCCCAAAAAACCCATACCTTAATTAACGCGTCAGCCGGGTTAAACACAGGTCTTAAACCAGTGGCTGGCCTATATTTATAGGGGAAATTGATCGTGCCATGAATACCAACATACACCTTAGCAGAACGAATCCTGATCATTTAGATTTCAGGAAACTCATTGCGCTTTTAGATGAAAATCTGAGTGAAAACAATGGGGAAGCGCAATCTTTTTTTAATCAGTTCAATAAAACTGATCACATTAAACATGTTTTGATCGCTTACATGGAAGGGGTTGCAATTGGCTGTGGATCTATTAAAGAATATGATTCCGGCACCATGGAGGTGAAACGTATGTTTGTACATCCAGAGTTTCGGAATATCGGTATTGCCACAAACATCCTCTTTCACCTGGAAAAATGGGCAAAAGAGATGGGGTACGAGAGGTGTATTCTGGAAACCAGCGACAAGCAGAAGGAAGCGGTAATTTTATATCAGAAAAGAGGATACCATCAGATTCCAAATTATGCCCCATATGAGGGCGTACCAGGCAGCATTTGTATGGAGAAGAAACTAAAAGACCTTTCTACTGCTGTTTAGGCTATAGAAAGGTCTCTCCTATAATCGTTATTGGGAATATTTAACTAGGCTTCTTCATTAATGGATTCCCATAACATATCTTTCAATTCTGTTAAGCCTTTTTGAGCTACAGAAGAGATAAAGATTGATGGAACATGCGTAGGAATGTCCTTTTTCATTTCTGTCATCAATTCTTCATCCAGCATATCAGATTTCGTGATGGCTAATAAATGAGGTTTTTGCATCAATTCCGGATTGTAATCTCTCAGTTCGGTTTTCAGAATCTCATATTCCTCCGCAATGGTACGGTGTGTATCCGCAGGTACCATAAACAGCAATACTGAGTTTCTTTCGATATGACGAAGAAAGCGAAATCCTAAACCTTTACCTTTTGAAGCGCCTTCAATAATTCCAGGAATATCAGCCATTACAAATGACTTACCGCCACGGTAGGCTACAATACCCAGATTTGGAACTAAAGTAGTAAAAGGATAATCTGCGATTTCTGGTTTCGCTGCCGACAATACAGATAGCAATGTTGATTTTCCGGCGTTAGGGAAACCTACCAGACCTACATCAGCAAGGACTTTTAATTCCAGTACCATCCATTGTTCTTTACCAGATTCACCTGGCTGAGCAAAACGTGGCGTTTGCTGGGTTGGCGTTTTGAAATGCCAGTTTCCCAATCCACCACGCCCCCCTGGTGTCAGGATTTTAGTTTCTCCATCTTTAGTGATTTCGAAAAGTACTTCCCCTGTTTCCGCATCTTTAGCGATGGTTCCAAGAGGTACATCTAAAATTTCATCTTTACCAAATTTACCGGAAGAGGTACCGCTTGAGCCTGGCTGACCATCCTGAGCGATGATGTGCTTACGGTATTTTAAATGGAGCAAAGTCCAGAATTGTGAGTTTCCTCTCAATATGATGTGTCCACCGCGCCCGCCATCACCACCATCAGGACCACCTGTAGAAGTGCGTATATCACGATGCAAGTGTGCAGAACCTGCCCCTCCCTTACCTGAGCGACAGCATATTTTAACATAATCTACAAAATTTGAACCTTGCGACATAACCTTCTTTTTTAAAAATAAAAAAGCCGACTTAAAAGTCGGGCTTTTGCGATACTGATTTTAAACAGCACCAAATTTATGATAAATATGCCGGAGTTTCCGGCACATCTTTTATACTAATACTGATCAACAACCGCACGTAACTCGGTAAAGATCGCATCGATATTACCGATACCATTGACTTTACTTAGTTTACCTTGTGCTTCGTAATATGGCAAAACATGAATGGTTTTGCTAAAATACTCGTCGATTCTTTTTTGCAGTTTATCTGCCTGATCATCCGCACGACCGCTTTCCAACTGACGCTGCGCGATACGTTTGGTTAATTCTTCCTGATCAACATCTAAAGCGATTACACCTGCAATATTGCTGCCTTTGCTCTCTAAAAATTCATCCAGCGCAATTGCCTGAGGAACTGTACGAGGAAAACCGTCGAAAATAAAGCCTTTAGCTTCTGGGTTTTTATCCACTTCTTCTTCCAGCATAGCGATGGTAATCTCATCAGGAACCAATTGTCCGTCTGCGATCAACTCACTTACTTTCTGCCCTAATGGTGATTGATTTTTAATGTGAGCCCTAAAAAGGTCACCTGTGGAGATGTGGATCAATTGATACTGGTCGATCAATTTCTGAGATTGAGTGCCTTTGCCTGCACCCGGTGGGCCAAAGAGAACAAAATTAAGCATTTGGTTTGTCTTTAAATTTAGAAAGTCTAAGGCTTTCACCTGCGACTTTAGTTTCCTATTTAGTGTAATTATTCAAATGATCCCAGCCCCAAATTCCTACCCTGCAAATCCACCTGGCAAACAAAAAGATTTCAAATCATCTGATACTTTCAGTCTTCAAAACCAGCCTATCATTTTGGAGACCATTTCTAGAGGATTCAAGGGTAAAATTGATACTTTCCATAAGAAAGAAGCCAATTTTAGCTCGAATTACCTGTTTTAACGTTCAAAACAAGTAAAGTCCTTTTGAGGTTGCAAATATATAATTATTAATTTAGTATAGTTAATTTTTGACAAATTCTTAGCCATGAATTTCCTATTTATGTTAATATTAGGAAGAAACATCGTGTAAATATAACACTATGGTGTTTGACCCTTAAAAATCAGTTTATAAAAAACTTATACAGCAGCTGATTTTGCCCGAAATAATACCTTTGATTTAGCGGAAAGTATCACAATCATCAGGGCTATACTACTCCATGCGAGCATCTGCCAGGTGGCTCCCTCCCAGCCTCCGAATTTCCAGGCGAGTAAACCGGCATAGGTTCCTACCGCAGCACCGATAAAATAAGTGGTCATATAGATCGTGTTCAACCTGCTGTGTGCCTGTTCATCCAAACTGTAAATTCTGGTGAAGTTGGTGATTTGAGTAGCTTGTACCCCAATGTCCAGAAAGAATACGCTGATCACAAGTACGGCAACAGAAAAAGGGAATAATTTGATCAGAATAATGCTGCCAATGATCATGGAAACGGTGAGGAATAAAGACTTGTAAACACTCCCTTTGTCTGCCAGTTTCCCAAAATACGGAGCTACTAAAGCCCCTCCAATGGCAATCAGGCCAAATAAACCAATGGTACCCGCATGGAAATTTAAAGGAGCTGCACTTAAATGAAAAGTAAGCGTCGTCCAGAAGGAACAGAATACCCCAAAAGTAAAGGCACCGAGGATTGCTGCCTGTCGGAGCACCTTGTATTCTTTGATTAAGGATAATGTTGATTTGAGTAGACTCACATAATTGCCTTTGAATTTTGCCGGTGCTTCAGGAAGGTATATTTTCAATAAAACACTGACGATAAGGACCATAAATGCGGAAAGTGCAAATACGGAACGCCAGCCAAAAAATTCGGTTAGCAGGCCAGCGATGACCCTTGCACCTAAAATTCCAACCAGGATTCCACTAAAGACTTTCCCTACAGTTGCACCACGGTTTTCCTTTCCTAAGGTTGCGGCCATTGGCAGAATAATCTGTGCCGGTGTAGAGAACAAACCAACAAAGAAACTGAGTACGGAAATTTGTAAAAGTGTATTTGAAAAACTTACTAATATTAAGCTGAGGCACAATAATGCAGAGAGTAAAACAATTAGGTTTTTGCGGTTTACTTTATCGCCCAATGGCAGCAAAAAAAACATCCCCAGTCCATATCCCAGCTGTGAAATCATAGATATTTTGCCGATTTCGCTTTCTGAAGCCTGCATGGTTAAGCCGATTTCTCTAAGAATAGGCTGGTTATAATACACGTTTGCTACTATAATACCTGCGGAAACTGCCATTAAAGGAATCACTCCAGTGCGTATCTTTGTACTTTGATTGGGTAACATAATTAATCGTTTGATGAATGCTGCAAAGCTATTATCCGAGCGCTCCTGGAAATGGTAGATATCCATCTTATACTTGTAAAAAGCAACTGTGAAAAGATTTATTCAGCATGAAGCCTTATTTGTGAGGCATTTTGAAACGGAAAAATGGCCTTTTCCTTTGCACAACCATGACCATTATGAATTGGTATTTATTCATTCTGGCAAGGGCATACATTCTCATAATCAGGTAGATCAGCGGTATTCCGGGAGAAGTTTATTCTTGCTAGCTCCACAGGATGCTCATATTTTCGAGATTGAAGCGCTTACAGAATTCAGTGTATTGAAGTTCAATCATCTCTACCTGGAAGGGGTATCAAATGAAAAATCTTCTGCCGCATGGAGAAAACTCGTAGATCATTTATTAGCCATTGCCGCTACTTATGACACCTGTTTGGTGAAATCTGAGCAGGATATGGAAAAAATTGAGCAGTTGATGCGGTTAATTGTGCAGGAATGGGAAGCCAATCCTGGAATCGGCAATGAGGTAATGTTTCATTTGATACGTGGTGTATTCAGTATTCTCAAAAGAAATGCAATTGGAAACATTATTGCTCAGCCCTCCTCTAATGGCGACCTGGTGATTTCTATTATTGAATTTATCCATGCGCACATTCATCAACCGGAATCTCTGAAGCTCAGTGTTTTGGCGCTACATTTCAATTTCTCTCCAAACTATTTGAGCAGCCTGTTTAAGCGGCAGGTAAAAGTTTCTATTAAACAGTATATTGACGATTATAAATATAAATTGATTGAAACGCAGCTGAGTTCTGGTGGTAAAATTAAAAAAGAAATCAGCAACGAATTTGGCTTTAACGACCTGAGTCACTTCCTGAAGTTTTTAAAGAAATATGCAAATGCCAGTCCAGCGGTATTGTCTAGAAATGACAATGGCACTTTAGCACCCTAGTGCAGAGATCCGATGGTTCTTTGCGATTGTTCGGTTCAATTATTCTAATCTTTTTTCGTTAGTTTTTGCCATTCCTTTAAATTTTTGTCCGTACCTTCTAGTGTGAAAATCATTTCCAACATGACCGATGGAGGTAATTTTTGTATGGGCAGATTATTTTTATTAACATCCTTAGTACTGAGTTTATTCTTTTTGGCCCCTGCTTTCTCACAAGATCAGCATCGGGACCCTGACCGTATTGTGGGCAAATGGATCACTGAAAAGAAAAACCTAATCGTAGAAGTCTATAAGCAAAATCATAAATACAAAGCAAAAATAGTTTGGTTCGATGATACCGACGACCTCAACAGGCCTGCAGAAATGAGAAGAGATGAGCAAAATCCTGATCCGGCTTTAAGGAAACGGAAGATACTTGGCCTGGAAATCCTTAAGCTCCTCACCTTTAATAAAGAAAGTAACAGCTGGGAAGATGGGGTGATCTACGACGCATTAACCGGTAAAGAATGGAGCTCCTACGTTTTTATCACCAATAAAGGTTTGCTGAGGGTAAAAGGTTACTGGCGTTTTAAGATATTCTCAAAAAGTGTAGATTTTATGCCGGTCAAATAGCAGTATCATTTTGCAGCCATAACATTGCTGGAATTATTTTATTTCAAACCAGAAAGAACACAGAATTACTTTGTAATAGCATATTGACTCTGTTTACGGTCTTAGCCGATAAGTTTCATTGTAAATCTGCAATCGTAATTATTTGATCGTTTACCACTGCGCCACCATACCGCCTCAGCAGTATTCGGATACGGGCAAAATAACTACAGCACTAATAAGCCTGAATCCCTTAGGTTATAAATAGGTTCGGAGTACCAAAACAGTTCAAAAAGTTCCATTGACTGCTCATAATCAGCCTTGATTTCCTGGAAAGTATATACCTGGGTATTGGATGCCGCTATTTTCTGTAAGATAGCGCTCAGCCATTCTCCTTCCTTTTTATCGGCCTGAATGGTAAAGCTTTCTTTTTTATCATGAAAAGTTAGCACCATGGTTTCCGAAGGTTTATTCTTTTTATACTTCGTAAAGATTTCAGTATCGGGTTTCCCTCCTAACCATACTACTTTAGCGGTTGGTTTGGTATTCAGTTTACTATCTTCTTTTATGGCTTTTTCAATAAAGTCGGCAGGGATTTCTGTTTTTGGGATTTTGAAATCAAACCATTCCTGCAATTTATACTCGAAACAGATGCCGTGCATGAAGTTAAACAGTGATTTTTTTAGGCCGAAACTGAATTTGTTATGGTCTATTCCTGTTTTATCGATGTAATTGATGTCGTTATTAGCAAAAGTGCCTATGGCTTCTGTTTCCTTTACCACACCAAATTTCTCTGGATAGAGGCCAACGGGACTGTGAGCAGTCATTGCAAACTGGTGCCAGAAACCTGATTGTAAAACACCTGCTTCAAATAATTGTCTGACCATTTCCAGACTGTCTACAGTTTCCTGAACGGTTTGTGTTGGATAACCGTACATCAAATAAGCATGCACCAGAATCCCTGCTTCCGTCAGGTTTCGGGTAACACGGGCTACCTGTTCCACCGTTACGCCTTTATCAATTAGTTTCAATAAGCGATCAGATGCAACCTCTAAACCACCCGAGACGGCGATACAGCCTGAGGCTTTCAGCAAGATACATAAATCTCTGGTAAAGCTTTTTTCAAAGCGAATATTTGTCCACCAGGTCACAGAAATTTTTCTTCTTAGAATCTCTAATGCCACTTCCCTCATTAATGCTGGAGGTGCCGCCTCATCTACAAAGTGAAAGCCATTCTGACCGGTTTTTTCGCTGAGTTCTTCTATCCGATCTACGATCAGTTTAGCCGCAACAGGTTCATAGACTTTAATATAATCTAAAGAGATGTCGCAAAATGTACATTTCCCCCAATAGCAGCCATGTGCCATTGTCAGTTTATTCCATCGTCCATCACTCCACATCCGGTGCATTGGATTTACGATTTCTATGACCGAAATGTATTGATCTAATTGTAAGTCGCTATAATCAGGTGTGCCTACATCCGCTTGTTTATAATCACTTCTTAAGGCATCATTTCTATAAGAAACTGCTCCATTCTCTAATAGAAAAGTTCTTTTGTACAAATGAAATTCGCCTGGTTTGATGACCGCATTATAGATCAGTTCAATCGGCAATTCGCCATCGTCAAGCGAGATGTAATCGAAAAATTCAAATACTCTTGCATCAGAAAGGGAACGTAATTCTGTGTTTGGGAAACCGCCGCCCATAGAGATTTTAACCTCAGGATAGTTTCTTTTCACATACTGCGCGCATCGGAAAGCGGCATATAGATTCCCTGGAAAAGGAACAGAAATCAAGAACATTTTAGGTTGAATCAGCGCAAGCTTTGCTTCCAGAATCTCCATCAGGAGTTTATCCATATAGGTATATTCCTGATTTAGGGCTTCGTAAAGCTCATCAAATGAGTTGGCGCTCCTGCCTAATCTTTCAGCATAACGGCTAAAACCAAAATTCGGGTCAATACATTCGATGATGAAATCTGAGATATCTTCCAGGTACAAAGTAGCCAAATGCTTTCCTTTGTCTTGCGTCCCCATGCTTCCAAATGCCCAATCCAACTCATCCAATTGCTCAAACCTTGAGGCTTCCGGTAGATAATCCTCCTGGCAAATCTGCAAAGCCAAAGTTGGATTTTTCCCTTGCAGGAAAGCAATCACCGCATCAATAGATTTGATATACTCCCCTTTTAAAGCCTGAATCCGTCTTGCATTCGGACTTTTTTGGGGGCTGGCTTTTTTCTCCGCATGAGCGAACAATTCTTCCAAACCTTTCCTTGAAAATAAAGCCAAAATCACTTCAATACCTAAATCAGCCTGAGTCGATGAAATATTTTTGGTATTCAAAAAACCTTTAATATAAGCAGTTGCAGGATACGGGGTATTCAGCTGGGTAAAGGGAGGGGTGACAAGGAAAAGATCTGTTTTCAAAATGGAATTACTATTACTTCGCAAAAATACGATAATAGTTTGGAATGCCATGAATCCAAAAAGGGCCCTTCGATTAAAGGAACAGTCTATTAGGATTTAAGCTCCATCGGAGAAATGCTTCCTGATCAGTTCCAGATAATTTTCATTATTAGATCGTTTGAAAATAATGTCCTGACGACGTTCAGTCCGTAAGTTGTCAGCATTTCATCGATCTTATTTTTCATATGACCTGGGACTGGCTTTTTAAGCAATTAAAATTCACACCTGTACCGGACGAAATTACAACTTTAAGAGGAAGAAGGCCGGAAATCAAATTCACTTTAACCAGGCACAAAAATACCTAGTTTTTTTTCTATCTTTCTCTTACCTATGTTATATCTCTTAATCGCCCTAATTTGCTTGCTAATAGTTGGCAGCATCTATTATTACAACACACTTGTGAATAAGAAAAACAGGATGAAAGAAGCCTGGAGCGGAATTGACGTGTATTTAAAGAAACGGTATGAATTGATTCCTAACCTCATTGAAACGGTTAAAGGTTATGCCAATCATGAACAGAAACTGATGCAAGATCTGGTTCGGCTGCGAAATGAAGCGATTCAGGCCCATCAAAATCAAGAGAAAATCAATAGCGAGAACCATCTTTCGGAAAACATCAGCAGACTGATGCTGATTGCTGAAAGCTATCCTGATTTGAAGGCAAATACGAATTTCCAACTACTCCAAACTCAATTGGAAACCATAGAATCTGAAATTGAACTTTCCCGAAGATATTACAACGGCACAGTGAGGGAGCATAACAATCAGGTTCAGTCCTTCCCTTCCAACCTTGTTGCCTCGGTATTTGGATTCGAAAACGGCGTTTTCTTCGAAATAAACAATTCTACAGAACGCGATCCAGTAAAAGTTTCTTTTTAAAAGCATCATTATGAAACTCAAACATCTATTTACGCGGCTTAGTGTGTCCCTGATTTTGCTATTCCTTCCTGCTTTGTTCACAAAAACTTTAGCGCAGGAACCACTTACTCCACAAAGCGCGCAGGAAAACCATTCTGAAAGAATCATTTCTTTTCACAGCGACATCAGGATTGACACTTCAGGTATGATGTACCTATCTGAAAAAATCAAGGTTTATGCATCTGGATCCCAGATTAAACGTGGTATTGTCAGGAGTATTCCGGTTTATCGAAAAGATATATTTGGCGACAGGAAATCTGCCGATTTTAAGATAACGAGCATTTTAAGGGATGGAAAAAAAGAAAACTATAAGACCAAAAACGATGGCAGCATCCGCAGTATCTATATGGGGAATGAGGATATTATTCTAGATCCAGGCATCTATACTTATGAAATCAATTACCAAACTAAAGGGCAGGTCGGCTTCTTTAGGAACTATGATGAAATTTATTGGAATGTTACTGGTAACGACTGGGATTTCGAGATAGAAAAGGCTTCTGCGACAATTGTACTTCCTAATGGAGCACTACCGGGCAATACCGCTTGTTATACTGGCCCTTCTGGTTCCACAAGTAAAAACTGTAATATCAGCATCAATCAAGACCATTCCATCAGTTTTCAAACTACTGAAAGTCTGTCCACAGGAAGTGGATTTACTGTGGCTTCCGCTTTTACCAAAGGGATTATACACAGGCCCTCTAATTTAGAACTCTTTTACCAGGACTATCTGAAAATAACCTTGACATTGCTGCTGCTGATTGGTCTTGGAACTTACTATTACATCAGCTGGTCACGATATGGGCGGGATCCGCAGGAACCTGTGATCATCCCTACATTTAATATACCCAATGATTGGTCTCCAGCCCTGCTCCGTTATTTTTACATCAAAAAAATAGATGATAAGTCTTTTGCCATCTCGGTCATCAATATGGCTGTTAAAAAAGTCATAAAAATCAGCAAAGGAGTCGCGGATCCTAAAAAAGAAGATTACGCTTTGGAAAAATCAACGGGTTCAACAAATCTGCTGTCGAAAGAAGAAGATGCCATTTATGTTCGTTTCTTCAACAAAAGAAATAGGATATACATCAATAAATCGAATGGCTCGACCATCAATGCTGCAAAGAATGCGCATAGCGATCGATTGAAACCTCAGCTTGATTTAAAAAAATTCTTCATTAGTCACAAAAAATATTTGATTAAATCGACACTGATTACGCTGGCAGCATTTGCTGTTTTTATAATTTTTGTAGGAACGGGTACTCCATTGATGATGCTTTTTTTCCTTCCTTTTATTCTGATCGGGGGATTTTGCTTCTTTGGAGGATTCAAAATGATCCGCGAATCTATACCTGTAGGAATTTTTCTGATCATTTGGGGAGCAGGCTTTGGTGGTATTCCGCTATTTATGCTCCTTTCTAACCTGAGCAGATTACCCATCGTTTCGCTGGTATTCATCGCAGTCAGCACGACCATGTACGCCCTATATGTTTACTTGATCAGAGCACCTACTCCAGCAGGAACCGATGCAATCAGTAAGCTTAAAGGATTTAAAATGTACCTGGAAACGGCTGAGGAAGATCGCTTAAATCTACTGAACCCACCGGAACACACGCCAGCATTGTTTGAAAAATTTTTGCCTTATGCACTCGCACTTGATGTAGAGAATGCCTGGGGAGCCAAATTTGAAGCGCTACTCAATCAGGCAGATTACAGTCCGGATTGGTATGAAGGTGACAAATTCTATTACCCTCATATCGCCAAAAGTTTTTTCGTACCCTTTACCAGCGCAGTCAGTGCGAGCAAACCAGATACAGGCTCTTCTTCTGGATCGTCCGGAAGTTCAAGCTGGAGTTCTGGAAGTAGCGGTGGAGGTTCTTCTGGTGGAGGTGGCGGCGGGGGGGGCGG
>NZ_JACSZW010000008.1 GCF_014472395.1 Pedobacter sp. N36a | reverse complement strand
CATCCTTCTACTGCAATCTTTCAAATTCTTCTCACGATATCCTTCACACTAACCCTTCCTCCGAAGCGGGATGCAAAAGTAAGAAAATTTAACGCCCCCACAAACAATATCATCCTTATAATTGTATCACATTCCTAACTACATGATTCACAGTACGAAAATCGTTTAAAAAAAACAAATACACATCCACATCTTCCTAAACTAAAGGAAAAAGCAATCCACAACCATATTCTACGACCACTGTGCTTGATAGGATACAGCTAATCTTAGCTCATCCAGGTAAATTCATTTATAACCCTTCTCCATTATCACGCGAAGACATGCAGTTCCTAGGTTCTGTTTGAGCATACATACGATATAGATACAATGCATACTATATATACTATACAATATCTAACTATACGCATGCTATATATACTATAGGCAGTTCCTAAACAGGCTTCGTTTGTCGGGATCTGGAGGTAGATTCGTACCTATTCATGAGTACCAGGTATTCCTTTTCCAAGCTATTGAAAGCTTTCTTCGCTAGCCGGTCTTCGGGCTTTAGCTTCATTTGCACATTGTATTGCTCCTTTATCTGCTCAAATCGCAGATATGCTCCCAAATCTTCTCCCGGTTTTTCTTGATGTTTCGGATGATCCCAGGTACCATTCATATTGCCCAGATATAAGGTATCCGACACTGAAGTATGATTTGCAGCACTTAAAAACAGGAATACTTCCATAGGTGACTCAAACTCCTCCTCGTTTAAAGGCAGGAAAGCAGTCCCAGTCCCTCTTTTAGAAAAATTCAACTCTATAATTTGGCTCTTCCTTTTTGGAAAATAAACTGCCAGCTGTAGACAATCGTCGTATTGCTCCCCTATTTCGAATTGGCTCAAAGCGTTCAAAGGATCCCAACTGATTTGTAAACCTCCTTCTACCTTTTTCATACGTACATTTTCAGGGTTCGTTAAGCTGCCCTTACTGAGCTGTACTTTAGTATAATCAATGCTGATGTTCGGATACTCCCCCTTCAATGCACTTTTTTTATTGCAGGAAACGGCAAGATTGTGTTGATTTCTGATCGTTCCACGCGCTTCCAGCTCAAAACCATTGTTCAGGTATTCTTTAAAGCGTCCCAGAAAACGCGTGACTACCGCCATAGACTCATGGTTAGCCTTCTGTTTTAGACTAGGTTTACCTGGTTTACCGATGCCTCTCTGAACATGTTGACCTCTCAACATATAATACACCACTCTACCGAGCTTGCCACTTGGCCAGCCATGTATGCCATTTTTTGAAATTGCCATAATTTTAAAATTTAAGTTTTTACTCCACGCAAATTGGACATAATAATCCCAGAAAACAACAAACTAAAACTATTTCTCTCCACACCTAAAACACAGGCATACAATCAGTTTAAAGGCCATTTTTCGCTAAAAAATAGCAGCAGACAGCGCGCTAAAAACCCACAGACAGTTTAGCAGGAAAAAAAGCGTAAAATCAAATATGAAGTATTACACCTTGCAGCGCAGCAGAATCGAACAAACTTGAACATAGTCAGCTAAAACAAATTATTCTGGTATTCATTTGGAACAGTAGCTATATCAAAAAGAGTGAGAAACTTTTGAAAGGGCTCATATAGGGTATGAGGCCGGTATAGGCCCTACCAACCCCGGCTCAAAACCAGCTCAATACCCTATCACATTCGACCACATCCACCACTCTTCCAACCCTCTGTTATGCTGTTAAATTCATTATCCAATAAAAAAGGTCCATGCTAACCGCATGAACCCTTAAATAGGAATCCTTAAATTTAATATTCTGTTTACTGATTTTTGATCACCTGTAATGCAGCACCATTTAAAGTCACAGTTGCATTATCCGACAAGTTATATCTCGTTTTTACAATCTTAGGATTGTTCAATGACAGCCGACTTGCTCCTGGAACTTCGAAATCTGCAAATTCAATTTCGTTAGCTGTATTCAAATCTAATACTGCAGCATCTCCTTCTGCTCCTACCACTGCTTTTAAATTTTTCAAGATCACTTTATCCATTGAAACTGCCGTTCCGGATCCCAGCTGCAACTCAAGATTAGTTGCTTTAATACCTCTCAAAGCAACTTCTCCTCCATATCTTCTTCCATCTGTTACCTCAGTTTTATCTAGAAAAAAGGCCTTCGTATCTAACTTATTTAAGCTATTCAACACCAATACAATGTCATCAGCACCAGTACTTCTGCTGGTTTTTCTGGCTTCATCTGTCAAGCCAATGGTCAAAGTAGTACCATCCTGTTTTAAAACCAGGCGGTCTTTAATTCTATTCCTAACCCAAATTCCTTCTTTCTGTCCCGGTTCTACCACAATTGCCATCAGATTGGCAGCGGTTACATTTAGCGTTTCAATATTCTTAAATTCTGTAAACTCGCTATTATGAAAGCGATTTTTATATTCTCCAGCTTGATAAGCGGCCTTTAAAGAGAAATTATAAGTCGTCAACATTCCTAATGTGACGATAATTGCGGCAACGATCAACATGTTACTTGTTTTCATGTATGTCTAATTTTATGGTTGATGGTCTCAGTTCTATTTAATGCTGTTGGTAATGTTCTGCTTTAAACTGCTCGAACCTCTCTTCAATCTCCCTCATACTGATGTCCAGCAAATAGATATTTTTGAAGAATTCTGGAAGTGCATTCCCAAGAAAACGTTCTTTACTATATTCCTTTATTTTCATTTCTGCATCAGCAGCAATAAAGAAACCGATCCCTCGTTTGTTGACAATTACCTCTTTATTCTGCAAAAACTCATAGGCTCTTAACACTGTATTTGGGTTTACCTGTAGTTCTACTGCCAAATCCCTGACAGATGGAATTTTCTGATCCAAAAGCCATTTACCTAGCACGATGTGTTCTCCGACATAAGCTGCAATCTGCAGGTATATCGCTTCATTCTCCCTAAATTCCATTTTACACCTGTTTTTCTTTCAATTTAAAATAAGTACCTATCCATAAGATCAGGACAAATGTATAAGCCATTCCCTGAATAATCGGTCTAACAGATAATTGTGCCTGGATGTTAAAATAGCTTTCTCCTTCTTTAATGCGCACTTCGCCTAAAGGTACAACCTTATCTAAATCCACTCCTAAAATTGTAGTTGCTAAAGGATGGTTGATCAGAATAAGCAGCAAACAGATGAGCGAAACCAAGCTTGCTGTTTTTATAAAGTGTAATTTTTCAAAAGATACCGCACCAAGAAAAGCCATACTATGAATCATGGAGAAAGTAACCAGGGCCATGCCATAAGGAGTATCGGGATTTTGTAAGTCCAGCAAGGCTATTTTCCCAGTCATTCCAGAATTCTGCAGGTTCAAAACCACAAGATCTACCGCATAGAAACTCAGTAAAAAAATCAATTGGTAAATTACAAAAGAGTACAGCCAGGCCACCAAATACTTCTCGAAATGCGATGCTGGTAAGGTCATCATCGCAATTGACTTCCTACTATTGCCCAGGTCCGAGAAAACCATACTCGTAAAGATCGATCCAGCGCCTATAATGAAAAAGAACAAAATGGCATACTGACTTTTAATGCCCAGGTTACCACCACTTAAATAAGAAGTGAAACCCAGTACGGTGGCCAATAAGGCCAATAGTACCGTTACAGATAAAAGATAAGTTTTAAAATATTCCTGACTATGCTTAATGAAAAGCTGTGAAAATCTCCGGAGACTAAATATATTGTTCATGAGGCGTATTTTAGTTTAAATGGTTTGTAACTGATTTATGATCACTAATGATTGCACTAAAAAGGAGTTCCATATCCACTTTACTGAAAGTTTCTTTCGCATTGATGCTCATGGTATTCAAACCTATTCTGTGTGCTTCTTCATAGATAATCGTCTCCTTGTCTACTGGCGCTATACTGCTAAAATGAATTTTTTCAGCAATTTCATCGAGACTTCTGTTCAATACAATCTCTTGTTCATGAACGATCAATAGGCTATCAATCAGGCTATCCAAATCTCTGATCTGATGGGTAGAAATGATGATACAGCGTTCCTCTGATAATGCTGCTGCGATGATCTTCCTGAATTTCGCTTTAGAAGGAATGTCTAAACCATTGGTTGGCTCATCCATAATTAGCAGCGTGGTATTTGTTGCCAGACCAAAAGCAATCATTATTTTTTTCTGTTGGCCAAAAGAAAGCTTGTTCAATACACTGGTATGCGGCACATCAAATTCGGACAGCATCCGGTAATAGTAGGCTTCATCAAATTTAGGGTAGAAATGGCCTGTACTTTGGGCAAATTGAATTGCTGTGGTTCCTGGCAGATAAATTTCTTCAGGAATGAAAAACAGTTCCTGCAGAAAACCTGGTAAACGATCTGCCGCGCGATAGCCTTTAAGTTTACAGAGTCCTTCCTGTGGGAATACCAAACCAGCAAGGTTTTTAAGCAATGTGGATTTGCCTGCTCCGTTTTTTCCAAGGAGCCCGTAGATATGGCCCATTTGAAGTTTTAGATTGAGATTTTTAAATAACAGTTTCTTTTTGCTGTATCCAAAAGTCAGGTTAGAGATTTCTATCATAGCGTCAAAGTTTAGTGTACTAGCCAACTAGTACACTGTAAATCTAGAGAATAATCTGAGTTATCCAAACTATTTAGGTGAAAATATTTTTACGGCGATTAAAAGAGCCTGTTTAGGTATATTTAACTGACTTTCAAATAAAAGGGCACAAATTATAAAACCTATGGTCTACGAAGACAGTGGGATCTCCTCATTTTTACAAAATAAATCAGCACATAGTATTGCGCTATTCGAAGGCTTGCTGCGCTCATTTCAGGAGATTGGTGATGTAAATTTACATGCTGCCAAAACGATGATTTCCATTTCTAACCGGATAAATTTTGCCTATGTCATTCAAATAGGTAAAGATTTTATAGATGTGGTGCTCCCGTTTAAGCAAGCCTATGAGGATAATTATTGCTTCCGAAAAATCAAAAAGGTACCCGAAGGTGATGATTACAATCATCACCTTCGGGTATATCTATTGGAAGATCTAAATGAAGAGGTTCGGACTTACCTAAAAATGGCTTATGAAAAAGGGAGATAAGCCCCTAAGGGAGGATATCAAATTCTTCTTTTAATTTAATGTCTTCGGAGGAATGGCCGATCATCACACGGAATTTACCGGGTTCTACCCTCCAGTTCATGTCCTTATCAAGAATAGACAGGTCATCTGGGTTGAGCATAAAGCGGACGGTTTTTTGTTCTCCCGGCAGCAGTCCTACTCTTTCAAAACCACGCAAATCGGATTCGTAAGCCGTTACACTGCTCACCATATCTTTCAGGTAGAGCTGTACGACATCATCACCTTTGCGGTTTCCAGTGTTTTTTACATCTACCGTCACTTCAATGACTGATCCTGCTTGCTGCGTGCTTTGCTTCACTTTAAGATTGCTGTATTCGAAAGTGGTATAGCTTAAGCCATAACCAAAGGGATATAAAGCCCCATTTACGCTGGTTTTACCATATCCATTGTTTCCACTGCTCGGTTGTCCGGCTTGAGATGCAGGTTTAAAAGGAAAGTTGTATTCCAGCTGTCCAATGGATTTAGGAAAAGTAATGGGTAATTTGCCACCCGGATTATAGTCGCCGAACAAAGTTTCCGCAATGACATTTCCACTTTGCGGACCAGGAAACCAAGCTTCCAATATGGCAGGCAGGTATTTATTTTCCCAGTTAATCGTTAAAGGCTGTCCATTGATCATCACCATGACTACGGGTTTACCAGTGGCATGCAGGGCCATTAACAACTGTAATTGCCGACCTGGAAGATTTAAACCAGTACGGCTCAAACTTTCCCCCACGCGCTTTTCATCTTCTCCTACTACGGCAATAATTACATCAGACAACTTCGCTTCTGCCACAGCGGCATCTATTCCGGCTTGTTCTTCCGCAGTCAATGGTGTTGGAATGATCTCACTTTCTGGCCATGTTGGATCAATAATCTCGCAGCCTTTCACATAATTCACCTTTGCTGCTGTACCTACGTATTTTTTCAGTCCATCAAGTACTGAGGTAATTGGGTTATTAGAGGGGCCATATCTACTGGTCGTATAATTCTGTTCTGCGGCTAAAGGCCCAGTCACCATTATTTTCTTTACCTTATTTAAGGTTAAAGGCAATAGATTTCCTTCATTTTTCAGCAACACCAATGATTCTCTACTCAGCTGTGCAGAAAAGGCTTCATCTTTGTCAGTATGCACCAATTTGTCTGACCCTTTGGTGTCTTGCACATAAGGCTGGTCAAAAAGCCCCAGTCTGAACTTAACACGCAATACATTTCCTACGCGCTCATCGATCGTTTTCATGGATACGCGACCTTCTTTGATCAATGCTCTTAAAGGCATGATGTACTCCTCAGGCATGGTAAAGTTGGTACGGACATCGAGTCCTGCTTCTACCGCTTGTTTTACAGCACCTTTATAATCATCTACTACATGGTGTTTGGAATAGATGTATTCTACCGCTTCGCTATCGGAAACGATGTACCCTTTAAAACCATATTTTTCTCTTAGCAATTCTGTCAGAAAATAGTGACTTCCGGTGATTGGGACCCCATCATAATCGTTATAGCTGCTCATCACGCCCATTGGTGCTGCTTCCTGTACCACTCTTCTAAAAGGATACAGGTGAATCTGGTGCAATTCACGAAGTGCCACATGGGGATCAGTACGTGCGTGCCCATCTCTGCCACCTTTAGGAATACTGTAGACAGCAAAATGCTTTAAAGTAGCAGCAACGCCATTTTCCTGAATTCCTAACACCATTTGTTTACCGAGTTCGGCGATATGGTAGGGATTTTCGCCATAGCATTCTACTACTCTACCCCATCGCTGATCTCTAGCTGGATCCAGAATCGGTGCATACACATTGGTATACCCTAGTGCTTTTGCTTCTCTTCCAACTATTGAACCGGCTTGTCGCACCATGGCTTTATTCCAGGTACTACCAATATTGATCGGTGCAGGTAAAGGGGTTGCTCGATCATGACACAATCCATGGATGGCTTCATTGGTAAAATCTACTGGAATCCCCATCCTGGTTTCTTCTATAAACCATTTCTGAAGCGTATTGATTGCATCCGCATGTCTGCTGAATGGGTATGAATATTTCGTTTCGGCCTTTTTATTATAGGCGAGACTATTTAAAGCTTCATCGATATTGGCGATCCCGTCTTTCCACACCTTTGTTTTCCATTCTGCTGTTGGCATTTCATCTTTTAACACCCTTCCATAGCCATAAAGTGTGGCCATCTGACAAGTTTTCTCTTCCACATTCATTTGAGAAAGCAGGTCGGCCACTCGCCTTTCTATATCTTGTCTGGGATCTTCGAAGATGTCTTTCTTCCCATTTTTATTAAAGTCTATCCAGTTTTTCTTGTAAATGTTTTGATGTTGGGCATAAGAGACACTCTGTAGGGACAAGAGTGCTGCGGCAACGATCAGCGTCTTTTTCATCATCATTGGTTTTGGCTATAATGGTTGTAAATGCGCCTAAATTAGCAGAATTAATCGGTTTGTTACTGGCTAAACAATCAACAATATTGGCAGGGAAGCAGGGGCTTGTCAGCTACAATTACTACATTGCTTTCTGGATCCATATAAAATATTAAGCATTAAAAATAACCAGAAATACATATATTTAGTACGCCTTATGGCCATGGCTGATGCTTTTAGGAAATCTCATTTGTTAAATTATGTTAAGGGTTTGACAGGATGAAACGCTTTACATAGCTTAGCGTCCTATTATTTTTAATTGACGTTATCGTATTATTAACTTATCTTTGCAGAATGTTTAAAATTAAACACGTATTACTATTAAGTTTCACCATTATAGCCCTGACTATTGCGGGTTGCAAAAGCCAGTTTGAAAAGATCAGATTGAGCAATGATGTAGCCAAAAAATATCAGGAGGCCATGAAGCTCTACAACAAGAAGAATTATTCGAAAGCGATTATTCTTTTTGAAGACCTTTCACAGAAATACAGGGGCAGAGCGGAAGCAGAAGACTTGAACTACTACTACGCCTTAACCCTTTACAAACTAAGAGATTACACCACTGCAAGGTATCAGTTTAAATCATTTGCGGATACTTATCCGACCAGTAAATATGCAGAAGAATGCAGATACCTGGGCGCTTACTGTTACTACCTGGAGTCACCAAAATCTTCTTTAGATCAGGCGAATACTAAAGCTGCGATTGACGCTTTACAGCTGTTCATCAACTTTTATCCAAGAAGTGAGCGTGTAGCTGATGCGACAAAATACATTGCAATTTTACGTGGAAAGTTAGAGACGAAAGCTTATGACAATGCCAGATTATATTATGATTTAGGCGGCTATGACATCAGCAATTATAAATCAGCGGTAATTGCATTGAAAAATGCACAGATCGACTTTCCTGATATTAAGTATGCAGAGGAAATGGATTTATTGATTGTAAAGTCTCAATATAACTACGCAAAAAACAGTATTGAAATCCGTCAGGAAGACCGCTATAATGAAGCCATTACTTATGCGAATGAGTTTATCGAATCGCATCCAGAGAGTAAATTAGTTGATGCTGCTAAGTCTTTAAAAGAAGACAGTGAAGCTGGCATTGAGCATGCAAAACGCGTAATTGCTGAATTCCAAAAGAATCAGGAAAAATATAAAGCCATGTTGGCGAAAGAAGCTAAGGCGGATAGTACCAATAATACAATTAAAACCCCCATCAAATAATGAACACGAATAAACCTGCTGTACCGAATACTACGGTTACTAGAAATGTTAATGATTTAGATCAGAAAACTGAGAATATCTATGAGTCTTTAGTAATTATTTCTAAAAGGGCTAATCAGATTTCTAACAACATTAAAGAAGAGTTACACGGTAAATTGGCTGAGTTTGCTTCTTCAAATGACAACCTGGAAGAGATCTTTGAAAACAGGGAACAAATCGAAATCAGTAAGCATTATGAGCGTATGCCTAAGCCTAGCTTAATTGCTATTGATGAGTTTCTTAATGACAAAATTTACTACAGAAACCCTGCTAAAGAGCAGCAATAAGATCAGGCATAGGTATTCCACTGCATTCATGCATTAAAAAACTATGCTAGAAAATAAAAACATTATTCTTGGCGTTTGCGGCAGCATTGCAGCATATAAATCAGCGATACTGGTCCGGTTACTGGTAAAGGCTGGCGCAAACGTTAAAGTTATCCTTACGGCCGATGCGGCGAATTTCATTACTCCGCTCACCCTGGCTACCCTTTCAAAAAATCCTGTATATACGCAATACTTCGATGCCGAAACTGGTGTTTGGAGTAACCATGTTGAGTTAGGCCTATGGGCTGATTTCATGGTGGTTGCCCCTGCAAGTGCGAATACTTTGGCCAAAATGGCTACAGGAATCTGCGACAACCTTTTATCTGCGGTTTATTTATCTGCGAAATGCCCCGTATTTGTTGCTCCGGCAATGGATCTGGACATGTGGAAGCATGAAAGTACACAGCAGAATATCGAAAAGCTGGTTTCTTATGGAAATCAGGTAATTCCTCCTGGTGATGGTGAACTGGCAAGCGGCTTATATGGCGCTGGTCGGATGGCTGAACCAGAAGAGATTCTTGCCTTTCTAAATGAGGCAGCAAAAAAAGGACTTCCTTTATTGGGTAAAAAGGTGCTGGTTACTGCTGGCCCTACTTATGAAGCGATTGATCCGGTTCGTTTTATTGGCAACCACTCTTCCGGAAAAATGGGTTTTGCCATTGCGGATGTGTTTGCATCTTTAGGTGCGGAGGTGACACTGATCACCGGCCCTACTGCCGAAAAAACCAAGAGTACCCTAAAAAGGATCGATGTTGTAAGTGCTGCAGATATGCTAGCTGCTTGCGAAAATGCTTTTTCTCAAACGGATATTATGGTGATGAGTGCTGCAGTAGCAGATTACACTCCGGTTACTGCCGCAGACCAGAAGATTAAAAAGAACAGTGCGGAGTTTAGCCTGGAGCTTAAAAAGACAACAGATATCCTGGCTACCCTCGGACAAGTCAAATCTGCTGATCAAATTTTGGTGGGCTTTGCATTAGAGACGGAGAACGAAGAGGCTTATGCCAAAGCGAAACTCAGCAAGAAAAACCTGGACCTGATTGTCCTCAATTCGCTGAACGACAAGGGTGCTGGATTTAAAGTGCATACCAATAAAATCACTATATTTAATAAAGCAGGTGAAAAAATCGTTTTTGAAACCAAATCGAAGACGGAAGTGGCAAAGGATATTTGCAATGAAATATTAAAACTGGTGCATTAATGAAAAAACGCTCTCTCCTATTCTTTATTGTTTTTCTTTTTAGTCAGGTTGCAGTTCATGCTCAGGAGCTGAATGTACGGGTGACCGTGACTGCTCCTACTGTTCCGAATGTGAATAAGCGGAACGTAGAGATCCTCCAAAATACTATCAGAGACTTTTTAAACAATAATAAGTGGACGAATGAGACTTATCTGCCAAATGAGCGGATAGAAACTAATTTCGTGATTACAGTAACGGCTTGGGATGGCGGTTCCGGCTATAAAGCAGAAGCGCAAATCCAATCGAGCAGACCGGTTTATGGCAGCGCTTACAACAGCACCATTCTCAACATCAGTGACAAAGATTTTGATTTCAATTACAATGAAGGGTCGGCACTTGATTACTCAGACCTGAACTTCATTTCCAACTTAAGTTCTTTACTTGGCTTCTATGCACATACCATTATTGGGCTGGATAAAGATAGTTTTGGTTACCTAGGGGGAACACCGTATTTTATAAAAGCACAAAACACCTTAAATCTGGCACAGGCATCCGGCAACAATGGATGGAAGGCCTCTGATGGTTTAAGAAACCGTTACTGGCTAAACCAGAACCTACTCGACAACAGTTTTGAAGAGCTGAGGGGTTTTATCTTTAACTACCATTTTAATGGCCTGGACAGGCTGCAGCAAGACCAGGACAAGGGGATAAAAAAGATCATTACCTATCTTTCCAGCCTCACAAAAATGGACCGTCAAAAATTAGGATCTATCTTTCCAAACGTCTATTTTTCTACTAAAGCAGAAGAACTGGTCAACGTTCTTTCTCTGGGCAATCCTCAGGAAAGAATCGCTGCTTATCAATTGCTCTCAGAAATTGATCCTGCAAACCTCAACAAATACGAAGGCTTAAAACCTGCTAAACAAGGTATGTAATGCCTCCAGTAAAGGAGGTGGCTATGCGTACAAAAAAAATACCTAACAATCTATATAACAAGAATTTAGGGTAATTTATCATTTTTTTATAAAGATTTATTTTGTTTCTACGAATAGATTCGTACATTTGATTACGAAACAATTCGTACATCAAAAGATATGAGTCAATCTACCCCCCTTAAACCCACCGAAAGCGAATTAGAGATCTTACAGATATTGTGGGAAAAAGGCCAGTGTACCGTTAGAGAAGTACATGAGATATTGGAGAAAAATAAAGAAGCAGGATACACCACTACTTTAAAGCTCATGCAGATCATGGCTGAAAAAGGTCTGGTGATCCGGAATACTTCTTCAAAAACACATATCTACCGGGCATTGGTCAATCAGGAGAAGACACAGCAGCATCTGGTGAGTAAAATGATCGACAATGTTTTTAATGGCTCGGCAGCACGTTTGGTGATGCAGGCCTTAGGAAACCATTCTGCGAGTAAAGATGAAATTGATTCAATTAAAAAATACCTGGACAACCTAAGCGACAAATAACATTATGGAAGCAATTGTAAACCACCTGATCAAAGCAACCGGCTGGAGCATTTTTCACTCCCTATGGCAAGGAGCCATCATTTATGGCCTGTTGTTCCTCATCGTCATCTCCTTTCCAAAGCTGAGCTCCGCAAGGAAACACAACCTTGCTTATACTGCGCTATGCCTGATCTTTGTTTGCTTTTGCATTACCTTTTTTTCCATATTCAAATTACCGCAGGCCAATGGGACTCAGCAGGGTGCAGAACTTCAAATCAGTGCTACTTATTATGAATACCTGAATAACATCCCGCAAAATATCAGCAGTAAGGCAGAACAGGTTTTCCCTTATCTGGTGAGCATTTATGGCGTTGGACTGCTATTTCAGCTATTTGTTCTTTTGGCTGGTTATCAAAAAATGCGGCAGTTAAAAAACTCGGTTCATTTGGCTGTTCCAGCGGCATGGGGCCCCGTATTCGAAGAAATGCGCGGGAAGTTAAACCTGAAACAGTCGATTGGATTTTACCTTTCCGAACACGTGAATGTACCCTTGGTATTGGGTTATTTTAAACCAATTGTTTTGTTTCCAATTTCTCTGGCCACACAATTGGACCTGAATCAGGTGGAAGCCATTTTAATTCATGAGCTTTCTCATATCCGCAGAAATGATTACCTCTTAAATCTTATTAAAACCGGTGTAGAAACCATTTTATTCTTTAATCCTTTCATCTGGCTTAGCGGCAGGTTTATCAATATCGAGAGAGAACATGCCTGTGATGACCTGGTGGTACAGCTTACCGGGACGCCAGTAACTTATGCCCATGCCTTACTAAAGCTGGAAATTCTAAAAGACAAGTCTGCCCCTGCCCTTTCTATGGCGGCGACAGGAAAAAATCAACATTTATATCAACGTATAAAAAGAATTACAGACATGAAAACGAATTATATGAATGCAAAACAGCAGTTCTTTGCCATCACACTGACCATTGTTACCGTAATTTCTTTAGCATGGGTGAAGCCTTCTAAAGCGGAAGCGGTAAGTACGACCACCAGTACTTCTACCCATGAAATGGAAATCGCAGGTGTGGGATTGAAATTCAAAACACAGGAAATTAAAGCTTTAAAAGCTACTCAGGAGAAAAAAAGCTGGCCATCTGACACGACCAAAAAGAAAAAAACGCAGCGTGTGGTGATTAAGCAGAACAGCGATGGCCAGCAAACTTATTATTATCCTGACAGTTCAGGGAACACCATTTATATCTCAGATAGTGCCACCAGGGCAAGTCTAGCCTTCTTATCCTCTCCAGAGTGGAAGAAACAACAGGCAGAAATTATGCTCAATGCAGAAGAAATCAAAAAGCGCTTTAGTACTGTAGCTTGGAAGAAACAGCAGCTTAATATTCAAAAAAATGCAGAGAATTTCAGAAAACAGTTTGATTCTCCTGCTTGGAAAAAACAGCAGCAAGCCCTTATTGCCAATGCAGAGGCGATGAAAAAGAAATTTGATTCACCTCAATGGAAGCAACAACAGGAAGACATGCTGAAAACATCGGAAGAACTGAGAAAGCACTTTGATTCCCCAGAATGGAAGCAGCAGCAAGAAGATATCGCTAAAAATGCGCAGGAGATGGCTAAAAAATTCGACACGCCAGAATGGAAAAAACAGCAGGAAGAAATCGGTAAGCAAGCCGAAAAAGCTGCTGCATATTATAATTCCCCTGAATTTAAGAAAAAAGTAGCCGCAGAAAGAGCCTTCCAAAGTTCTGCAGAATACAAAGAGCTCCGCAAAAAATATGAAAAAGAAGTGGAAGCTTTAAAGAAGAAAAAAGAAGCTGAATCGAACAAAACCTGGTAATTCGGCATACCTAGGCCAAACCATAGATTTAAAGGCAGAAGATTTTCTTCTGCCTTTATTATATGAAAGAAACCACTGTCATTGCTTAAGATTTCTTATTTTAGCGTCGTAATATGCTACAGAAACTTTCGATCCGTAACTACGCTTTAATAGACAGTGTTGAGTTAAAACTCGACAAAGGTTTAAACATCATCACTGGGGAAACTGGTGCTGGTAAATCCATTATGCTGGGCGCACTGTCCCTCATTTTAGGCCAGCGTGCAGAAACCAAGTATTTCTTTAATCAGGAGAAAAAATGTATCATAGAAGGTCAATTTCTGCTGACTGACGATACCTTGCACTCTTTATTTGAAGAGAACGACATTGATTTTTATGCCGAAACTATTTTAAGGAGAGAGATTTCTACCGATGGTAAATCCAGGGCTTTCATCAATGATACGCCAGTTACGCTGGGGGTGATGAAACAAGTTGGGGAGAAATTGATAGACATTCACTCGCAGCACGCGACTTTAGAAATCAATGATCCGGGTTTTCAATTGTCGGTGGTAGATACTTTAGCAGATCATCAATCGCTATTGGCACAATATCGCAAAGGGTACAAGCAATATAAAAAGCATTTACAGCATCTTGCCGCCTTACAAACCGCAGCTGATGAAGCGAAAAGCAGACAGGATTATGAGCAGTTTCTGTTCAACGAACTTGAAAATGCCAACCTGAAAGCTGATGAGCAAAGTTTGATGGAAATAGAGTTACAAACGCTCAATAATGCGGAGAGTATCAAAAGAAGTTTGGTTAATGCCTATAGCTTACTTTCTGACCAGGAAGTATCGGCGTTGCCGGTTTTAAAAGAAGTCATTGTTCAGATTCAGGCGATAGAACGTTTTAACCCTGATTATGCCCTGCTGAATGAACGCCTTCGTTCCGCATTGATTGAATTGAAAGACATTGCTGCAGAAACTCTAAATCTCGAAGAAAGTACCGTTTTTAATCCTTCGAGAATCGAAGAGATCAATAATAGGCTTGATGTGATTTATACTTTAGAACAGAAACATAAGGTCAATAGTATTGAAGAGCTGATGGGTATTCATCAGAAGCTTTCCGATAATTTGAATAATTTATTGAGCAGCGATGAAGAGATTGATCGCTTAAACCAGGAGATTGCCCAATTGAAAGAAGAATTGGAGCAAATGGCAGCGACTTTATCCGCTGATCGTGGTCAATCTATAATTGCGACTGAGAATCAGGTAGCCGCGGTATTGAAATTGGTAGGGATGCCAAATGCAAAAATCAAAATTGTAAAGACACCATTAGAGGAGTTGAATAAAGATGGGAAAGACAATGTGGTGCTGTTGTTTTCTGCAAATAGCGGTCAGCCGCCAGCTCCGGTAGGAAAAGTGGCTTCGGGTGGAGAGCTTTCGAGATTGATGTTGGCCTTGAAATCGATCATGGCTAAACATACCGCATTACCTACTTTGATTTTCGATGAAATTGATACGGGTATCTCAGGTGAAACCGCTTTACGCGTAGGTGATGTGATTGGGGATCTGGAGAAAAATATGCAGGTGATGTGTATTACCCATTTACCGCAAATCGCAGCTAAAGGCGAGGCACATTATTTTGTTTACAAGAATGAGAAAGGCGTGCGCCCTACTACAGGAATCCGCAGACTGGCACCGGAAGAGCGCATTCATGTCATCGCAGAGATGCTGAGCGGCAAAGATCCGGGTCTTCCTGCCATCGCCAATGCAAAGGAACTTCTGGGGTATTAAATTCCGGGAAATTATTTGATTTTTCTTTCTAGTTTATAACGCTTTAACTACATTAGTCTATGACGAAATGGTTACGCTTTTGTAGTTTATTCCTATTGATAGGGCTGAATAGTTACGGCCAAAACAGTTTTAACATCTCTGGAATTATCCGGGATAAAGAAGGGAAACCTATTCCCGGTGCCGGCGTTTATCTGAGTAGTTATAAAATGGCTACAGTTACGAATAATGAGGGAGAATTTGTACTCCCAGGTTTGAATGCTGGAAACTACGATGTGTTAATTGAGATGATGGGCTACCTTCCGCTCAGTAAAAATGTAGTCATCTCCAATAAGTCTGCGAAAATTGCGGTGATCTTGTTGGAAAACACGATTCAACTCCGGGAGGTCGTGATTAAAGCGGATCCGAACCGGGATCGCTACATCAAGATATTCCTGCAGCAATTTATAGGAATGACCCCAAACTCCGCACAATGCAAGTTATTAAATCCTCAGGTACTTCAAACAGATTATAATAAAGCAGAAAACGTACTGACAGTTACTGCCAATGAGTTTCTGATTATTGAAAACAAATCGTTGGGTTACCGCATTAAATACCTGCTGAATAACTTTGAGCGCGACTTTAAACGCAATATTGTTTATTATTCCGGCTTTCCTACTTATGAAGATCTACCTGGATCAAAAAATCAAAGGAAAAACTGGGCCAATAAAAGAGAGGTTGCCTATTTAGGTTCTTCTCAGCATTTTTTCCGTTCCTTATATCGGAATAGCACTGCTGCAGATGGTTTTATCCTTCATAAACTGGCCAGGGTACCTAATAAAAACCGTTATCCTGATAGCCTGATTGAAGCAAAGCTGAGACAGCTTTTCAAACCTGGAAACCCAATCAGCAGATTAGACCTTGTTTTTGCTAAACCCGGGAACTCTCCATTAAATGATTCTATTGCTTACTGGCGTAAACAGCAAGCTGTACCAAAGAAAATAGAAATACTAAACCGGGCAGAAATCCTGACGGACACCTTGGTAAAAACAATAAATAACGATTTGAAAACGATTAATTTCAGTGATGAGCTTTATGTCATCTATACCAATGAAAGGGAAACCAAGGAGTATACTGAAACTTCGAACCATGCGATCAGTCGTCCATTAGACGTCCCAAACTATCAAATATCTACTATTCTTTTACTTCAGCCACCTATTAAATTTTATATGGACGGCGGCATGTACAATGCACAATCCTCACTTTTCAGTGGTTTCTGGGCTTATGAAAAGATGGCAGATACCGTACCCAGAAATTACATCTCTACTACAGAATCCAAATAGCAATTGGTAATTACTAATTTTATTAGTAATTTTAACTAATGAAATTAGAGGAAGAAGCGGCTGAAAGCTATTTTAAGGGAAGAGGTGCGCAACTGAACCCTCACAACAGGTTTGCAAAGGATAGTTATGTCAAAGATCATCAGGAAGGAATAGACGATTGGGAGGAAACAGACCATAAGACTACTTTTATCTTTGGTCAGAGTAAGTCTATTGTGAACAAAGTGGAGAGCCCTGATGTTGGGATGGCTTATTCATTGAATCCTTATCAAGGATGTGAGCATGGCTGTACTTATTGCTATGCGCGCAATGCACATGAATATTGGGGATTTAGTGCTGGACTCGATTTCGAGCGCAAGATTGTGGTGAAGAAAGATGCGCCGATGCTGTTTAAAAAGTTTTTGGAGCGCAAAGGCTGGGATGCTGCTGTGATTTCTCTTTCTGGCAATACAGTTTGTTATCAACCGGCAGAACGACAATTTAAAATTACCAGACAGTTATTGGAAATCGCATTGGAATACCGGCAGCCGATCGGGATGATTACGAAAAACTCCCTCATTCTTCGAGATATGGATATTTTATCGGAGATGGCAAAGTTAAACCTCTGCATGGTTTATGTATCTATCAACAGCTTAAATGAGCAGTTACGACAAAAGATGGAGCCCAGAACGACTACGGCTAAGCAAAGGTTAAAAGTAGTGGAAGAGCTGAGTAAAGCGGGCATTCCTATGGGTGTTATGGTTGCCCCACTCGTTCCAGGATTGAGCGATCATGAGATTCCAACGATATTAAAAACGATTGCGAATGCTGGTGCGCGTTCGGCAGGTTATACGGTGGTTAGACTGAATGGAGCTATTGGCGGTATTTTTGAGGACTGGCTTCGTAAAAATTACCCGGATAGATTTGAAAAAGTATGGCACCTGATCCAATCTTGTCACAGCGGTAATGTGAACGATAGCAGATTTGGGGAAAGAATGCGGGGAGATGGCCATATTGCCAAGCTGATCAATGACAATTTTAAGCTTCATTGTCGACTGAATCATTTAAACGAAGTGCATTTTAAACTGGATTCCGGTTTATTTAAAGTTCCCGGAGCCCAGTTTAGTTTATTTTAACCTAGATTTTATTTTAAGCAAGGAAATTATCAACTTCACGGTAAGCCTGGATCACGCGCAGTTCTCCTTCTTTACCAGGTCTGGAGTTGCCATGTTCCATGCCCATGACTCCTTTATAACCTTTTGCATGAATGTGTTTAAATAAATTTTTGTAATTGATCTCACCGGTAGTTGGTTCTTTCCTACCTGGATTGTCTCCAATCTGGATGTAAGCAATTTCATCCCAGCAGCGATCCATATTCACGATCAGGTTACCTTCTGTTTTCTGCATGTGGTAAATGTCGTAAAGGATTTTGCAGGAAGGGCTGTTAACGGCTTTACACACGTTAAAAGTTTCGTGTGTTTGCTGCAGGAACAATTCCGGGGTGTCACTTAAGGTTTCCAGTACCATAATTAATCCATGTGGTTCAAAGATCTCTGCTCCTGCCCTCATCGCATCTACTACATTGGCCATTTGATTTCCATAAGGCAGTCTGCGTTCATAAAAACCGGGAACTACTGTCAGCCATTTGGCATTACAGCGTTTTGCTGCTTCCACAGAACGCTTACAGGTATCTATAAATTTATCTTTAAATTCCTTTTTTCCGGTAGTCAGGGAAGTTTTCCAATTGTCGCCGCCATCCACTACAAACACACCCATGGTCATTCCCAATTTGGCCAATAGCTCACCAATTTTGGTTTGGTCCTCTAAAGATCTTCCAAGGTAACCGTTATCTTCTATGGACCTGAATCCCTGATCGTGCATAAAACGAATCTGGTCCAGAAAACTCTTACCTGCATTATTGGCAAACATTCCTTCATGCGGTGCATAATCCAGGTTAAACGTTTTCCCTGCTGCTCCATTAGAAGAACCTGGTGCAGCAGTGCCTGCCACTGCGTTTACAGCTGATCCGGTCAGTAATGCACCTGTAGCTATAGCCGTGTTTCTTAAAAATTCTATTCTGTTCATGATTAGTATTTTAATAAGGTATTGAATAGTTATTTAATTAAAATCATTTTTCTGAAGCCATTGGTCAGGGTATCGGCTACACTGCCATCTTTACGATGGTAAATCAGGTAGGCTTCCATTCCTTTCTGACTGGCTACAAAAGCCAGGGCTTCTTCTACGCTCATGGCCATGACGGCATTGTCATATCCATCTGCAGTAATTGCATCTTTCGCGAAAATAGTGGCACTGATCAAATGATTGTCCAAGGGATAACCTGTTTTAGGATTGATCAGGTGGGCAATTTTTCCTTTCCCCCGCTGCAGGTATTTTCTGTAATTACCGGAAGTGGTGATTGCTCCAGTGCTGAAACTGAGTACATGTCTGATTTCCGGCTCATCGATACTAGATGCTGCTGGTCCTTCAATCCCTATTCTCATCACAGATCCATCAGGTTTTGGTCCTTCCACCCTCAGTTCCCCACCAATTTCGACGATGAAAGAGCGGATTCCCTTTTTTAAAAGGTAGTCTGCTACCACATCCACACTGTATCCCTGAGCGATGCCGTTCAGGTCTATGGTAATGGACCGCTTTTTCTTTTTCAAGTAATTTCCTTTTAGGCTCAGGTTATCCATGCCTACATTTTGCAATAGCAGCTTGATCTGGGCAGAATCCGGAAAAATAGTCACTGGTTTTGGGCCAAAGCCCCAGGCTTGCACCAATGGTGCGACAGTCACATCAAATTTTCCATTTGTTTTCTGGTAAACTTCAAATGATTTACGCATTACCTCAGCAAAATGATCATCTATGCGCATGCCCATCTTACTCCTGTTGAATTGGCTAATCTGGGAATATGGCTTATAGAGCGACATAGAAGAGTCGATCTTGATTAAAATGCTGTCAATTGAAGCTTTTGAGACGATGCTGTCAGTCGCGAAATATTTAACGGAATAATCTGTTCCCTGAGCATAGCCATGAATACTATACTGCTGCTGATCTGCTTTCTTGGTAAAAAGCGAAATCAGCAGCGGTAATAATAGTAAAGCCGATTTATGGATTCCTGCCACCAGCAGTTCCGACTTAAATTATTTTAGATTTCCCCGGAGTTGGGATTGGGTATAGCCCATTTGCATCCGGCATTAGTTTTGGATTTGCAGTCCAGCTCAATTCATCAGGCATCAAACTATTGTTCGCCTGTAAAGCTTCATCCCATTTAATGGTTTGTCCTGAATAGGTTGCATATCTACCGATGATGGCTGTGAAACAGCTTTTCGCACCACGTTCTGCATCGGCAAACTTATAGTCCCCTTTTGCGATTGCTGCAAATAACTCATCATGTTCTGTCTGGTAAGGGTTTGCATTTCCTTTTGTTGGGTGGCTAAATAATTCTTTTCCTTTCAGGTCCCAAATTACGCCATTGTTTCCTGCCGATAAATAAGTACGGCCTTTTGTTCCCTGGAATGTTTCATCCACACGGTTGGCAATACCCTCAAAATGGCGGCATTGACTATAGATTACTGCACCATCGGCATAGGTTAATTCTACCGCATGGTTGTCATAGATCTCTCCATAATCTTTGCCTGTTCTCCATGCACGGCTGCCCGTTCCCTGAACGGAAACCGGATACGCGTTTTTCACCCAGTTGGCAATATCTATATTGTGTACGTGCTGTTCTACGATATGGTCTCCGCATAACCAGTTGAAGTAATACCAGTTTCTCATTTGGTATTCCATTTCTGTTTGCTGTGGCTGACGTTTTTTTACCCAAACACCACCGCTATTCCAATATACCTGTCCACTCATTACTTCCCCTATTGCACCATCCTGAATACGTTTTAAGGTTTCTCTATAATTCGCCTGGTACCTGCGTTGCAGTCCTACGACTACATTTAATTTCTTCTTTTTTGCTAATTCTGCTGCTGCAAGGACTTTACGAACACCTGGCGCATCTACTGCTACTGGTTTTTCCATAAATACATGTTTTCCTTGTTTCACTGCTTCCTCAAAATGGGTAGGTCTGAATCCTGGAGGCGTAACTAATAATACCACGTCTGCCAGAGCGATTGCTTTCTGGTAACCATCGAAACCAACAAACCTGCGTTCTGCCGGTACATCAACTTTCTCTTTAAATTTCTCAGAGAGTACTTTATAACTATTGTCCATGCGATCCTGAAAAGCATCAGCCATGGCCACTAATTTAATATTTTGTTTTGTGCTTAATGCCTGAAAAGCGGCACCAGTTCCGCGATCACCACAGCCAATTAATGCAATTTTAATGGTATCATCGGTAGAGGAATGACCACCTGCAAAGGCGAATTGGTTGAGCATAACGCCCCCTGCCACCAAGGCGGATGTTTTTAAAAAGTCACGGCGCTTGTCGCGTAAATCTTCGTTGTTCATAATTTGGTTTGGTTTTTATTTGGTTGTTAGTATGTGAGTTCTTTTTTAAAAATCAGAGATCACCGGCTTATTGTAATAGGCTTCGATTTCAGCTTTTGAGGGTGGTGTAACAGGTCTAACCAGACGCATTCCTATAAAAGGTGCTTCAGGAAACCACCAGTTACTTTTTGGAATCTGCGGATCCAATTGTTTCCATACCGGATCTGAGGCCAGTCTGGCAGCGGAACGTAATTCTTTTGCACCATCATCATAGGATCCACCACGAATCACATGTGCATAAAGCTGATCTGGTACTGCTACCGGATTTTTACTATTTGCTCCTTTTACGCTGGCATAGAAATCCGGGCGATACTGGTCGTAAGTCCATTCTCCGACATTACCATACATATCGTACAGCCCCCATTGGTTGGGTTTCTTTTTTCCTACTTCATGGGTTTTGCCGCCGCTATTTTCTTTATACCAGGCATATTCTCCGATTTTGGAAGGTTCATTGCCGAAAGCGTAGTCGGTTGTACTTCCTGCTCTGCTGGCATATTCCCATTCTGCTTCTGTTGGCAGGCGATAAAATACTCCTGTTCTAGCGTAAAGCCATTTACAATACTGGATGGCATTGTAATTTGTCATGGCTAACGCAGGGTGGTTTTCTTTTCCCATTCCAAAAGTCATGTCCAGATAAGGTTTAGTTGGACGGGTTACGGCATCTACATTTGCCGGAACGGCAGCAGTGCTGTGGGTAGTTTCATAATCCTTATATAAGAAAGGTTCATAAATATCCCAGGTTACTTCATAAGTACTCATCCAGAAAGGGTCGATGGTTACTGTATGCTGGGGCATTTCATCAGCTTTTCCTTTTTTGCTGCCCATCAGGAATTCTCCTCCCGGGATGGCCCGCATTTCAAAGTTTAATTTTGTGCCATCAATCTGCTGTTGATAAGGTTGATGTTTCTCCTGAGCGGAGGCAGAAAAAGCAGCTACCAATAGCGGAACTGCTAATAATTTGTTCAGTTTCATTTATACGATTTTGATACAATTGATATTTTAACCTAACCTATTCCTTCCCTAAAATAGAAGCATTTACTTAGAAAAAAAAATCTGAGCCCGCTTTAATTAAGAAAATGTGTGAAATACACACTAAGTTCCGAACAATTACTGCTCAAGAGGGTGTTTATACGTCTTTTTTAGAAAGTGTTTTTTTTACAATAAGAAATTAATACCTTGTAAGATGAACCCCTAAACCAAACAAAAATGAAAACAAACGATCGTAGAAAATTTCTTAAGGATCTAGGCTTATTGTCTGCAGCTGCGGGTCTGACTTCCGTTATCCCTTTGGATACTTTCGCTTTTGAAAAGAAAGAGTTTTTCCAGATATCATTGGCAGAGTGGTCCTTTCATAGGGCGCTATTTGCAGGAAAGCTGACCAATATGGATTTCCCCTTAAAAGCTAAAAAAGAGTTCGGGATTAATATCGTGGAATATGTGAGTCCTTTCTTCAATAAAAAAGAGACAGATAAAGCCTATTTAAAGGAACTTAAAGACCGTACAGACAGTGAAGGCATTCAAAACCACCTGATCATGATTGATGGTGAAGGTAATTTGGGTGATTCAGACGATAAGGCGAGATTAACAGCAGTTGAAAACCATTATAAATGGATTGATGCCGCGAAATATCTAGGTTGTAAAACCATTCGTGTAAATGCAGCAGGTAAAGGCACAGCCGATGAGGTGAAGACTGCGGCAATTGATGGTTTAGGAAAGTTAAGTGAGTATGGAAAGAAACAGAAGATCAATGTGATTGTAGAGAATCATGGCGGTTATTCATCTGATGGAAAATGGTTATCTGCGGTCATGAAGGGCGTGAACAACTCCTACTGTGGTACCCTGCCTGACCTTGGCAATTTCAGGATCAGCGCAGATAAGGAGTACGACAAATACCTGGGCGTGCAGGAGCTGATGCCTTATGCGAAAGGGGTAAGTGCAAAAACACATGACTTCCTTCCTAATGGAGAAGAGAAAGATATCGATTATACCAGGATGTTTGAAATCATCAAAGCCGCCAAATGGTCTGGAATTGTTGGAATAGAATATGAAGGCAGTGTACTGTCGGAAGATGAAGGAGTTAGAAAAACTAAAGAGCTATTAGAAAAAGTAAGACTTAAGTTCTAAACAACAGGCCTGATTGCTCCTATTTGATCTTAAAAAAAGCGGCTGTTTCCTTTTGAGCAGCCGCTTTTGGTAAACCAGATAATTTACACTAGTTTTTTATATTTAAGACGGTGTGGTGTTACATCACCTAGTCTTTTCTTACGGTTTTCTTCGTAATCGCTATAGTTACCTTCGAAGAAGTAAACCTGAGAATCACCTTCAAAAGCAAGAATGTGTGTACAGATACGGTCTAAGAACCAACGATCGTGACTAATCACAACTGCACAACCGCCAAAATTCTCTAATGCTTCTTCCAATGCTCTCAAGGTATTTACGTCAATATCATTGGTTGGCTCATCCAGTAACAATACGTTGGCACCTTTTTTCAACGTGATGGCCAAGTGAACCCTGTTACGCTCTCCACCGGAAAGTACGCCTACTTTTTTCTGCTGATCGCCACCATTAAAGTTGAATTTAGACACATAAGCTCTACCGCTTACGGCTTTATTACCCAACTGAATGTTATCTAAACCATCAGTGATGTTTTCATATACGGTTTTATCCGGATCCAAGTCGTTGTGCATTTGATCCACATAACCTAAGGCTACGGTTTCCCCTACACGGAAAGTTCCGGTATCTGGTGTTTCCTGCTGTGTGATCAACCGGAACAATGTGGTTTTACCTGCACCATTGGGTCCGATAATTCCAACAATACCTGCTGGAGGAAGAGAGAAGCTTAAGTTTTCGAACAACAGCTTATCGCCATAGGCTTTAGTAATGTTATTCGCTTCAATCACTACGTTACCCAATCTTGGTCCCGCAGGGATAAACAGCTCCAATTTGTCTTCTCTTTCTTTAGAATCTTCAGAAGCTAATTTATCATAGTTTGATAAACGCGCTTTAGATTTGGCATGTCTGGCTTTTGGTGCCATACGTACCCATTCCAATTCACGTTCCAGTGTTTTCTGACGTTTGCTTTCTGTTTTCTCTTCCTGAGCCAGGCGTTTTGCTTTCTGCTCTAACCAAGAAGAATAATTTCCTTTCCAAGGAATACCTTCACCTCTATCCAGTTCCAGGATCCATCCTGCCACATTATCCAGGAAGTACCTATCGTGGGTTACTGCAATTACGGTTCCTTTGTAGTCTTTTAAGAATTGCTCTAACCAATCGATACTTTCCGCATCCAAGTGATTCGTAGGCTCATCCAATAGCAATACATCAGGTTCTTGAAGTAACAAACGGCACATTGCTACACGACGGCGTTCACCTCCAGACAATACCCCGATTTTAGCATCTGGATCTGGGCAGCGCAATGCATCCATTGCACGTTCCAATTTATTGTCTAATTCCCAAGCATTACAAGCATCTATTTTATCTTGTAACTCTCCTTGTTTGGTCATCAGTTTATCCATTGCATCAGCATCTTCATAAACCTCAGGTAATCCAAACTGTTCGTTGATCGATTCGTATTCTTTCAGGATGGCAGTTATTTCTGCTACTCCTTCTTCTACTACTTCTCTAACGGTTTTATTTTCATCCAGGATGGGTTCCTGCGCCAGGTAACCAACGGTATATCCGGCAGAGAAAACAACTTCTCCCTGGAATGATTTGTCCAAACCGGCGATAATTTTCAAAAGAGAGGACTTACCAGATCCGTTCAAACCGATGACACCAATTTTGGCACCGTAAAAGAAGGAAAGGTAAATGTTCTTTAGAACTTGCTTTTGGGGTGGATAAATCTTATTTACCCCCGCCATTGAAAATATTATTTTTTCGTCTGACATAGTTACTTATTATATTTCATGCCTATAAAAGGCGGTTACTTTAATGATTGAATATGGTAATGAAAAACCTCAGCTAGGTGCTGTTTAGCTGGGCTCAATGCCTGCAAAGATAAGGATGTATCGCCCATTAAAAAATTTGTTTAGCAGATATACATTCGATTCCTATCCGCGCAACGGAGATATTAATACATCTAGATATCTATACACCTCGTTTAATTGAGTAATTCACTGAGGCAAAGTACAATAGCTTAGCTTCATTTGAGGAAGACCTGAGACAAAATTAAGTTTACAAACATTTGATTCTTAAAACACGGCCATGATATAAATCCAAAATTTCGTATATTTATGCTGACATATTTGCTTGTGGATTAGGGAAAGTAACCAATTAAGTCAGTAATTGGTAAGATTCATGAAATATCGGCAGTTCCAACATCCGTTTCCTTCCCAATGGCGTAATTGTTGATAAAATAAAAGAATCGGGGGCTGCCTGATTATAAAACAAATTTTATAGTTTAGAGCATTCCCGATTTAGAAAGGTATATATGGAAGCTAAATTTTCTCCACAAGTAAAAGACGTGATATCTTTTAGCAGGGAAGAAGCCCTGAGATTAGGTCACGATTACATAGGCGCAGAACATCTTTTGTTGGGCCTTATTCGCGAAGGCGATGGTATGGCCATAAAGATATTAAAATCGCTGGGTGTAGACACTTCGAAGCTGCGTCGCTCAATAGAGGACTCGGTAAGAGGTACGTCCAGTGTGACGGTCAATCTGGGAAATATCCCATTGACTAAGCAAGCCGAAAAAGTTTTAAAGATCACGTATCTGGAGGCTAAAATCTTCAAGAGCGATCTGATTGGAACAGAACATCTGTTGTTGTCCATCTTACGTGACGATGATAATATTGCTTCTCAAATCTTATTGCAGTACAGCATCAATTACGAAATTTTCAAACAGGAAGTTGAAGTGAATAAAAATGGCTTCAGAGATGAGACTCAAAATAGCGCATCAACTGGTGGTGATGATGATTATCGTGAGGAGGAAAGCTTCAGCAGTCCTAAAAAGGTTTCTGACATTAAATCTAAGACTCCGGTATTAGATAATTTCGGAAGAGATTTAACAAAAGCAGCGGAGGAAAACCGTCTGGACCCTATCGTAGGTCGTGAAAAGGAAATTGAGCGTGTATCACAAATCTTATCGCGTCGTAAAAAGAACAATCCAATTTTAATTGGTGAGCCGGGAGTAGGTAAATCTGCGATAGCAGAAGGTCTTGCTTTACGTATTGTTCAGCGTAAAGTGTCTAGAGTATTGTTCAACAAACGCGTGGTGACTTTGGATCTTGCCTCTTTGGTGGCGGGAACTAAATACCGTGGTCAGTTTGAAGAGCGTATGAAAGCGGTGATGAATGAACTGGAAAAATCTACAGATGTGATCCTGTTTATTGACGAGATCCATACGATTGTTGGTGCCGGTGGTGCTTCAGGTTCATTAGATGCTTCTAATATGTTCAAACCTGCTTTGGCAAGGGGCGAAATTCAATGTATTGGTGCGACTACTTTAGATGAGTATCGTCAGTATATTGAGAAAGATGGTGCTTTAGACCGTCGTTTCCAAAAGGTAATGATTGAACCTGCAACACCAGATGAGACCATTGAGATCCTGAATCGTATTAAAGAAAAATATGAGGATCACCATGGGGTAACTTATACGGATGAAGCGATAAATGCTTGTGTGGCCTTGACCTCAAGGTACATCACAGACAGGTTCTTACCTGATAAAGCGATTGATGCTTTAGATGAAGCTGGATCAAGGGTACATTTAACGAACATTCACGTTCCTGAAAACATCATTGAGATTGAAAACAAGATTGAAGAAATCAAGCTTGAAAAGAATAAAGTTGTAAAAAGCCAGAAATACGAAGAGGCTGCTAAATTAAGAGATACTGAAAAGAATCTTTTAGAGGAGCTGGATCGTGCGAAAGCAGAATGGGAAGCGGATACTAAAACCAAGCGTTATACCGTAACAGAAGATAACGTCGCAGAGGTAGTTTCTATGATGACAGGTATTCCGTTACAGCGTGTTGGACAGACAGACAGTGCTAAGCTGTTGAATATGTACGATACTGTGGCTACGAAAATTATCGGTCAGGATGAAGCGATTAAAAAGTTAACCAAGGCAATTCAACGTACCAGAGCAGGATTGAAAGATCCGAAGAAACCAATTGGTTCCTTCATCTTCTTAGGCCCTACCGGTGTTGGTAAGACTGAATTGGCAAAAGAACTTGCGCGTTTCATGTTCGACAGTGATGATTCGCTGATTCAAATCGACATGAGTGAGTACATGGAGAAATTTGCGGTATCCCGTTTAGTGGGTGCGCCTCCGGGATATGTAGGTTATGAAGAAGGTGGACAGCTGACTGAAAAAGTACGTCGTAAACCTTATGCAGTGATTCTATTGGATGAGATTGAAAAGGCGCATCCGGATGTATTTAATATCTTATTACAGGTATTGGATGAGGGTCAGCTGACTGACAGTCTTGGTCGCAAAGTAGATTTTAGAAATACGATCATCATTATGACTTCAAATATTGGCGCACGTCAGTTGAAAGATTTCGGACAAGGTGTTGGTTTCTCTACTACGGCCAAAACAAACCAGGTAGATGCGCATTCAAGAGGTGTAATTGAAAACGCGTTAAAACGTGCTTTCGCTCCTGAATTCCTGAATCGTGTGGATGATGTGGTTGTTTTCAATACTTTAGGTAAAGCTGAAATCTTCAAGATCATCGATATTGAGTTGAAATCATTGTTCGGTCGTGTTCATAACTTGGGTTATGAGGTGAAATTAACCGAAAGAGCGAAAGACTTCATCGCTGATAAAGGTTTCGACATCAACTTTGGTGCAAGACCATTAAAACGTGCCATTCAGAAATATCTGGAAGATCCTATTGCGGAAGAAATCTTAAAAGGTGAAATCAATGACGGCGATACGCTTGAAATTGACTACAACAAAGAAGATGATCTGATTGTGGTAGAAAATAAAAGCCCAGGTAAGAAAAAGAAAAAAGAAGAAGGCAGTATTGAATAATACTTTGTTTAGGCAATTATAAATGATGAGCCCCCTGCTGTTAAAAGTAGGGGGCTTATTTTTTTATAGGTTTTTACATGATGATGAGCCGATTAATTTGGTGAATCGGCTCCTAGTCTGCATTGCTATGCTTTGCTAAAGAAATTACGGAAGTACATCAACTGATAAACTATGGCATTTTTCCAATAGTCGAAGTTGTGTGCACCGGGTCTGACGATATAATCGTGCGGAATGTTATGGTAAGTTAAATCTTTATGCAGTTTATTATTAACACCCAGGAAGAAATCATCCTGTCCACAGTCGATGATTAAAGCCAGTTGATTTGGAACCAGCATGTGGGTCATATTTACAATGCTATTCTGTTTCCAGCGTTCCCGGTATTCGGCATAGCTGCCCAATCTTTTGGCAATGTCCCATTTAAGGGGAAAAGGGCTTAGGTCTACACCTCCACTCATGCTTCCCGCAGCACCAAATACATCCTGATGTTTAAACGCAAGGTATAATGCACCATGACCACCCATACTCAAACCGGTAATGGCGCGAGCTTTCCGATCCTTTATGGTTTTATACTTGGCATCGATCTGTCCGGGTAACTCCAGACTCACATAAGTCTCATATCTCCATTTAGGATCTATCGGGCTATCAAAATACCAGCTTGCATAATTTCCGTCGGGACAAACCAGGATCATTTGAAACTCGTCTGCATACTTTTTAATCGCTGGTACATAATTTACCCAGGCATTATAGGTATCATCATAACCATGTAACAAGTAAACACTGGGGTAACTCTTTTGCTGATCGTAACCCTCTGGCAGAACAACTACGGCTTTAATGTTCTTTTTCATTGCAGTGCTATAGGTCTGCAGCGTATCTACCTTTGCAGCTTTCGCAGCAATCGGACTGAGCAGGGATAATAACCCTGCAATAAAAAAGTATTTTTTCATCTATTTGATTAAACTAATGCATTGGCTGCACCAACCAGTGCCGCATCCTCCCACATTTCACTTTGTCTGATTGCTACAGTTTTATCTTTGATTTTGGCTTTTAGCAGGTCGATAAAATGATCCCAAGTCTTTGCGATATTACCCCCGATTACGACCACTTGTGGTTGTTCATGTGCGATAAAATCATTCAGAAAGATACTGAGATTGTCCGAAAATTCTTCAAATATTTCATTTTTCAGCGCTTGATCAGCTACTTCCAGCAGGACTTCTACGTTTTTAACTTCTTCCCCGGTGAGTGCTTTATATTTTTTCAGAAACCAGCGTGTAGAAATATACTCTTCAGCGATGCTATCTTTAAATGGACGGAAAGCCCAGTTCATGTCACGGGTGATCCCGCTGCCATTACTGGTAGAACCCAATCCAGTACCTAAAGTGATCCCGATTGCTCTTTCCTTATCTGCCGCTGCTCCTGAGGCTAGTTCACCTCTTAAAAAAGCTTCTGCATCATTGATGAACACGATATCAGCGGCTGGAATATCCAGGCGCTGCGCCAGGATTTCTTTTACATTCACTCCGTATAGTGCATCATATTTTTCCTGGTTCTGCATCATGGAGATCCCTTTTTCATAATCAAAAGGTCCTGGCATAGCAATACCAATTTTAGTGCTTTCCCCGTTATCGCGGACAATCAATGAAGAAAGGACATTCAGCCAGGATTGAATGATCACTTCTAAAGTATCCATAGCCGCAACTCTTTCCCTTTTCAGGGTATTTTCAATTACCTTAAAAGTTGTGGCATCAACATGGGCAGCAGTAATGTGCGAACCTCCTATATCCACACCTATATAAGGCAGTTTTATTGAATTTGAATTCATTGTACTCGTTCTCTATTTTTTAAAATCTCAGCAAATTAAATAATTACTTTTAGATTATCTAATTGTTATTAAATAGTTTTAGCAGTAATTCAAAACGAGATAATTGATTTTGCTGGCTGCTCATTTTCAATTCGAAGAATTGGCGACTGCATTTCAGTCCATTGCCACATTTATTCATTAACATTGTCTCTGCGTATCCTTTAGCGGTGATTCTGGAATGGTCTATTCCACGGTCAATAAGGTATTGTGCCGCAGCATTTGCCCTTCTTTGCGATAACCATTGGTTGTATTGGTCTGCTCCCCTACTGTCGGTATGGGACCCAAGTTCAATCGAAATTCCTAGATTCTCTTTTAGGATAGCCAGCAGTTTATCGAGCTCTTTTGCTGCATCTGGTCTGATGGTCGACTTGTCAAAATCATAATAGATGTTTTTCAGCACATAGGTTTTACCGTTTTCGAATTTATCCTTATCCAGGAAGGCTTGTATGGTTAAAGTATCAGATTTAGTCAATCCTTTAGTGCTTACACTTTTTTCCAGGGTAACCACATAAGTAATGGCTTCACCAGATTTCAGCTGTGCCGGTGTTTTAGTCACAATGGTTTCTGCCGGTGAGGTTACTACTGGTGGAATGCCCCTACTTCTTTATAGGCGTTATACCCTAATTATCAGTAACAATACACAAAATTTTATCATTTTTCTCATTTGGACACAATCTCTAATTATAGATTAAACAAAAATTATCTAAATTATACAATAAGCTGTTATATACAAAAGTTTACAGATTCTTAGTTAGACCCATAATTAACCATGATAACAGAATTTTTTGGATAAAAAAAGCCGCGTAGAAAATGGTAATTTCCTACGCGGCTTAATCAAAAAAATAAATTTTTAGTTTGCTGGTTTTTCAGTCGGTTCAGTTAGTCTTGGACCTCTTTTGTAAATCACCAGGCCATTTAAAAAGTTTCTCAGAATCTGGTCACCGCATGGCTTAAAATTTGGATGGTCATCGCTCCTAAAAAAGGAACCAAGCTCGCTTTTAGTGATTTTAAAGTTCACTAATTCCATTATTTTGATGATATCATCATTTGTTAGCTCGAGTGCTACGCGTAATTTCTTAAAAATATCGTTATTGCTCATTATTTGAACTTTATGTATTAAATTTAGATCAGTAATTAAATATTACGATTTACATCGCTACTTCGATCTTCACCTTTTTGTTTTTAATTTTTTCGTTAGCTAAAGCCGAGAGTACCCTACCTACCATGTTTCGTTTTACGGCTACGTAAGAAGCCGTATCTTTCACTTCGATCAGGCCAACATCCTCTTTTTCAAGACCGCCTTTTTTCAATAATAAACCAACGATGTCAATTTTATTGACTTTATCTTTTTTACCTGCTGCAATGTATAAAGTTTGCCACTGACTGTCTTTAGGCAGTGCAAAGTTACCTTTTAGGTTTTCCGTCTCTATATCTGCTTTCAGGAAAGGGTACTTTTCATCATCAGCAATCACCAGGTAAGCGGTTCCTTTTGCATTCATACGTGCAGTACGTCCATTACGGTGCAGGAAGGCATCTTCTGTGTAGGGCAACTGGTAATGAATGATATATTCTACCTCGGGAATATCCAATCCACGTGAAGCTAAATCCGTTGTGATTAAAATTTTGATACTTCCATTTCTAAATTTCAGCAAGGCACGCTCACGCTCATCCTGCTCCATGCCACCATGGAAAATATCGTGTGCCAAATCTTTGTCGATCAGCAAATCACTGATTCTGTCTACTGTTTCCCTGTGGTTACAGAAAATCAAAGTGGTTTTATTTCCGATCTTACAGATCAATTGGAACAACGTGTCCAATTTATCCGCTGCGGTAGTCAGTACCTTTTTCAGCTTCAAATCTGGTGCTACCTTTACATCTTTCAGAAAATCTATTTCCACCGGTTTTGTTACTCCTGTAAAATCAGGAATCTGGTCCATTGCCGTAGCTGAGGTCAGAATTCTTTGTTTTAAAGAAAGTAATTTTGCGATGATATACGCCATATCTTGTTGGAAACCAAATTCCAGCGCCTTATCGAACTCGTCCAACACTAGGGTATGGATTGGAGATTCATCGAAATTCTCATGACGCAAATGATATGCTATTCTTCCTGGTGTACCAATCAGTACCGCCGGTGGTTGTTCTAAATTATTTCGTTCTGTTTTAACAGGGTGCCCCCCATAACAGCAGTTCACTTTAAACCCAGTTCCCATCTGCTTGAATACTTGCTCAATTTGTAAAGCAAGTTCACGAGAAGGTACGAGTACTAAAGCCTGCACTCCTTTTACATCTGCATTGAGGTTGTTCAATAGAGGAAACAAAAAGCCTAATGTTTTACCAGAACCTGTAGGTGCCAATAGAACCACGTCACTTCCTTTTCCGGTCGCCGCAAGTGATGCCTGCTGCATCTCATTCAAAGAAGTAATTTTTAATTTCTCCAGTATCTTTTCTACCATAATGGCACAAAGATAAGGGAATTAAGCCTTAACCCTTAGTGTTAATGCTGGGAAATATAAAATTCAGATTAAAACTTCAGGTATTTTCTTCTCAGGTGCTTCATGGAGCTGTTCATCTTCCGATCCAGGATCATCAACATTTTCCCGCGCCTATAGATCCAGGAGGTCATTTTATGATTTGCTTTCTTTAAAGGTTCATAAACCTGCTCCTCAATTTTCTCGCGATAATCATAAGGAGCCATGCTTTGCTGTAGTAAATAAAACTCATTAATCAATTCTGCTTTCATAATGCTTATATTTAGATAAATAACCTGTTCTTCTTTAAGAAACGATCCTTAGTGAAGAAATATTATAACAAAAATGAAAAGAAAGGGTTTTCATTTTTTGTCTTAAGGCAGCTGATTTTAACTTCTTGCTCTTCTCTTATAAAGCGCCCGCAGCAAGCTGTAAGACATCTTTCCACCCTTATTTTACGTAAAAATAGGACACAACCTGTTGAAAACTAAGTGCTTGTTGACAATTAAACCACATAAAATTAATGGTTATTTAATTTAATCCACTTATTTTTAAGAAACCTGAATACGGGTTGTTCAATTAACACCAATAACGTATGACCTGGAAGAAATTTAGCGGCGAAGTGATTCACACGTCGATTTTAGAAGAAGTAGAACAAGCCATCATTAGGGAGACCGAGAAAGGGTTCCACCTCAAGGTCTGTATCGGTACAGACTCACAGGTAAAAGGGCCACTCACTGATTTTGCGACTGTCATTGTCCTGTTGAGGGAAAACCATGGAGGCTTCATGTACATCCATCAGGAAAAAACGCCACAGAAGATGAGCATCAAAGAGAGAATGCTGGTAGAGGTGCAGAAATCCATTGAAACTGCCTATTCTGTTTGCGATTTACTGGACTTGTATGATGTGGATCTGGAGGTTCACGCAGACATTAACACCAATCCAATGTTTAAATCGAATAAGGCTTTAAATGAGGCGATGGGTTACATCCTGAGTATGGGTTTTATTTTCAAGGCCAAGCCTGAAGCTTTTGCTAGTTCCACCTGCGCGGATAAAATGGTGCACTAACTACCATTTTTGATTTTTTGTACTTTGTACCGGAATCGCTTTTGCGGCAGGTTGAATTATTGCTGTACCTGCCAACATTCCCTGCTTCAAATTAGCAGCAAACACCTGCGCTTCTTTTGCCGTTGCTTTAAGGTACGAAGCCCATTCTACTGCGTTTAATTTCCCGGGCTTTTGTTCTAATGGTATTCCTATTGCAGTGGTAGGAACAAAATTGCCGTAACGATCCCGCTGATAAGGAATAAAACTGAAATCAGTTAGCCAAAAACGATACTTACCTTCTTTAAAATCGAGGTATAGCTGGTAACGAACTTCTCCCGAAGGACGAGTCAATAGGAAGGCTGATTTATTGATGATCAATTTTCCTTTGCCGGTATACAGGGAATCTTTTTCTACGAGGCTGATTTTAGGGCTTGAATCACTTTTAAAATATCTTTTCGCGGCTTTAATGAGTTCCTCTTTTGTTTTCCCTTTTCGGCTCACTACTTCATAGTAGATGTACTTTCCCCTATCATCCAATGGGAGCTCTTCTTCTGTTTTCATTGGAGCGCTCAACTTTTCTTTCCTATTATTTTCCAGGCCGGAGATCTCTTTCTGTTCCGATTTTTGCTTTTCTTTGAGTTCCTGCGCAAAAACGCCAGCCATTCCGATAAAAGAGAACAATCCTATTACAGCTAATTTCATAAGCACATTTTTAAAGAAGGTAATTTAGTTAAAAAGGAAGAAGGCTGTTAAAACAGGATACAAAATCTGATTTAAACAACCTCCTATATTGAATTAACGAAGACTAAAAAGCATATACCACTGCAAGGGAAAATTGAGAGGCATTTTTAGAGGGATTGAGGTTTTTGTTCACAAACATTGGCGTAGAGCCGTCATCAAAGCGAACTTCAGGAATAAAGGTCAGTCCACCGGATTTCACATTTGCAGATAAGGTAAGCGCAGTAATGTGTTCATCGCTATCCTCCCCCGTTCCTTTCCAATTAAAGTACTCTCCCCTCAGACCTAAAGAAAATGCAGTACTAAACGCATTCTGCGCATACAATGCAGCTCCGGTGTAACCTCCTCCATCATGGGTGACCGTGTAATCAGCGGCATTCAAACCCAATTTCACTTTTTCCGTCACCTGATAAGCCGTGGTTAAATCCAGGATGGTTCCAGTTCCTACTGCTCCCGCAGATTTCCCCGACAACACATTCAGGTAAGCCGTCCAACCTTCTACCGGACTTACCGTCAATTGCCCACCTACATGCGACACGCCATTCAGGTCTTTGTATACATTCCAGTCGTTGAACAAGCCCAACATCAAACTCACTTTACTTGAAAAAGCATAACTTCCTTTAACCCCTGCATTCTGAAAGGGCCCACTGGTGAACAGGTACGAAGTCGAATAATTGTAGTTACCTGTCGGAGAGATCACTTCATAGCCAATAAATGTTCCCATATATCCGGCAGTTACCGTAAACTTATCCGTAAAAGCATAAGCGGCATATAAATTCTGAATATGAAAAGAATTATCGTCAGTTCCGTCTCCATTAATTAAAGATTGATATTGTCCTCGTGGTCCAAAAGACAATTCACCAACAAATGAAGCTTTTCCTGTAGTTTTCTTTAGCGCCAGATCTATCATCCCTAAAGAGATAGAATTTTGGTCGCTGCCAAAGCTGGTTCCGATATTAGGTTGTTTCGAAAAATCATACTTATAGTACGTATCGACAGATCCGGAAATCTGCAAAGGCGCTTCCTGAGCATAAGAAAAGGAAGCGAAGGACAGTGATGCAGTGGTAAAAATTGATTTTAGTTTCATGGTTTGGTTGGTTTGAGGTATAGAATCAATAATGAGTTAAAGCATTTGTACTGGGGGCAATATTACATAGGCAACAGTGTTTTAATGATGATTTGTATAGGGGTTAGCTAATCCGCATTGTCGATTTCTACTCCTGTAGCGGCCACAATTAAGGTACCCTGGAAATACTTTTCGTCATGCTGACTAGCATCAAGGCCTGCTTCTTCTTCCTCAGAAGTCACACGGATTGGCTGAACCACATTGATCAGCTTGAAGATTAGGAAAGACACAACGAAACTGAATACAGCGACAATGAGTACACCTTTCAGCTGGGTAAAGAAAAACGTCGGATTTCCATACAGCAAACCATCTACACCACCTGCATTTACCGTTTTTGTGGCAAATATGCCGGTCAGCAGCATTCCAACAATGCCACCTACTCCATGACAAGGGAATACGTCTAATGTATCATCTAAACTGGTTTTTGATTTCCAGACTACCGCAAGGTTAGAAACTACCGCAGCAGCTGCACCGATAAAAATACTGGACGGAATACTCACAAATCCAGCACCAGGTGTGATGGCCACTAAACCCACCACTGCACCGATACAGAAACCAAGTACAGAAGGTTTTTTACCTCTGGCTACATCGAAAAACATCCACGATAGTCCTGCTGCACCAGCGGCGATATTGGTAGTTGCAAATGCAGAGACTGCCAAACTATTTGCGCCTAATGCAGAACCCGCATTGAAGCCAAACCAGCCGAACCATAACAAACCAGTACCGATCAGCACATAAGGAATATTTGCTGGTGGCACTTCCTGGTGATCCTGGTGGCTTCTTCTTCTTTTTAAGACTAAAGCTCCTGCTAAAGCAGCCATACCAGCAGAGATATGTACTACGGTACCGCCAGCAAAATCGAGCACACCCATTTTAAACAGGATGCCTTCCGGATGCCATGTCCAATGTGCCAATGGTGAATACACGAAAAGTGCAAACAGCACAATAAATAAGATATAGGAAGTGAAACGAATACGCTCGGCAACAGCCCCTACCACCAGACCTGGAGTAATGATCGCAAACATCAATTGAAAAAGTGCAAATAAGGTTAATGGTATGGTTGGTGCCAGGCTCCATGATGGTCCGGAGTTTACGCCCTGAAAGAACAAATAGGTTAATGGATTTCCGATTAATCCGTTGATGCTTTCACCAAAAGCAAGACTAAAGCTAACAGTTACCCATAAAACGCTGATCACTCCTGCGGCAACCACACTCTTGATCATCGTAGAAAGAACGTTTTTACGATGAACCATACCTCCATAAAAGAAAGCAAGGCCTGGAGTCATCAAAAAAACCAGGGCAGTAGCCACTAAAATGAATGCAATATCTGAAGAATTGTATTTTCCCTCATCAAAGTTCGGATGCAGGGGTACAAAAAGGGCTAAAATTGCAATTATTGCTAAAACTGCAAAAGGTCCCACCTGTTTTAATAAAATTTTGGCCATAATACTCGGTTTTTAAGATTTAAATTTGATTTTTCAGCTTATTTTTTCATAAAACTAAGGAATAAATAGAATTAACAGAAATAAAAAGACAACAAAACCACTAAAACATTATATAAATTCTTAAAATACCGATAAAAAGCAAACAAAAGCCTCAAAAATTGATCACAATAAATAGAAAAATCACAAAAAGACCATATGACACCTAATTTAAATTGAAATATTTAAAAAAAACAGCATTAAAAACCGAAAAACACATAAAAACGATTTGATTTAAAGATTTTTAAGGCACAAAAACCAGAAATAGAGAAAAAACGTATCTTAGCTATACGATGAAAGCATACCATTTAAAATTTAGTCAGCAGTTACCGATTAGTCTTGCGGAGGCCTGGGATTTTTTCTCTTCTCCAATGAATTTAGCGAAGATCACTCCTCCAGAAATGGCCTTTGAGGTTACTTCCGGATCACAATTAAGAGAGAAGATGTACCCGGGAATGATCATTACTTATAAAGTATCACCGTTATTAGGTATTAAACTGAACTGGATGACGGAAATCACCCAGGTAAAAGACCAGGAATACTTTATAGATGAGCAGCGTTTTGGCCCATACCAGTTCTGGCACCACCAGCATCACTTCCGTGCGATCGATGGCGGCGTGGAAATGGCCGACATTTTAACTTACGGTATGCCCATGGGCATTTTAGGACAAATGGCCAATAGTTTATTCGTCGCTGCACAATTACAGCAAGTTTTTGAGTTTAGAAAGAAAAAGGTGATCGAACTGTTTGGCGATTATTCCACTACTGGAACATAAGCTGATCCTTGCACTACTCCTCTGCGTTCAATTTCTTTATCGATATAAGTCTGAATAGCAGATTTGTTTAATCCCCAGTTTGGTGCGATCAATAAATCCCAATCAGAAATTCCAAATAAGCGTTGAATGACCACATCCGGACGTAGCAATGGAATTGCCTTACAAAGGAAATCTGTATATTCCTCTAAACTGAAAAGCTTGAAGGGTTCTTTTTTATATTTCGCACCCATGATAGACCCTTCTACTACGTGAAGGTGGTGGAATTTAACGAATTTGATTTTAGGAAATTTATTGATTTCATGGATGTAACCCAGCATCATTTCTTCTGTTTCCCATGGAAAACCAAAGATCGTATGCACACATAGGTCGAGCTTAGAGTTGTCCAGCAATTTAACTGCTGCTACAAATTCCGCATGACTGCAGCCACGGTTGATCTGGTTCAGGGTTTCGTCATATATAGACTCCATTCCCATTTCTAAATCTACATCGAAACGATCGGCATAACTTTCTAAAAGTGCTACTTTTTCAGCATCGATACAATCTGGGCGGGTTCCTACAGAAAAACCGACTACATCTTCCGTATTGATGGAAAGTGCTTCATCATACATCATTTTTAAATAATGTACTGGCGCATAGGTATTGGTATTCGGCTGAAAATAGACAATAAACTTATCTGCTTTATAAAAGCCTTTACCTCTTTCTATCCCTTGTTCCAGTTGCTCACGGATAGTTGGCAATTTTCTAGAAAGCTCTGGTGTAAATGAATCTACGTTACAATAGGTACAACCGCCATAGCCTTTGCTGCCATCACGATTCGGACAGGTGAAACCACCATCAACGATTACTTTGAATACACGCTGCCCCTTATACTTCTCTTTCAAGTGCGTTCCGTAATTATTATATCCCTTTATTCCTAAGTCCAGTAGAGTTCCCAATTGCTTTAAATTTTCACAAAAGTACGGCTTTTATTTTTAATACCTTTTCTTAGCTAAGGAGTAATTTTTTGATGGATCAGTCGATCTTCTATTTATCAACCCTCATCGCTTCAATCTCATTCATATACTTAGAGAAAACCTGCAAGTAACTCAACTCAGCATGCGCGGGCCGGGAGATGAAAATTTTAAAATCCTCCAGGTCATTGATGGTAAAGCCCATCCTGACGAATAACTCCTGATCGGCTGGCCAATCCTGCAGGTTCACCTTCTTCTCCCCTATTTTCCGATACAATGCTAAACCATAGGAAAAATCCTTGTATTCAGCTGTTTTCCTGAAATTCTGAAAGAAGTCTACCATCGTACGATATGTAGCGGGTTTTCCAGCCCTCACTTCCTGCAGCATTAACATCCCCAGCATATTGCCTTTTAGAAAAGCACTGTCTACCGGGTTAAAATTGCCACAGCGTTTTAATATTTCAATATCCCGCTGCAAAGCCTGGTCTTTCCCGCCAGATTTATGTCGTACAAAATATGGCTCCTGATCTAATGCCTTTTCGCAATCTATGATCTCCTGGGCATGTACTGAAATACTGATAGTGGAGAGCAGCAGCAATAGCAATACATATTTATATACATCTACAAAATGATTCAATATTGTCATCAAGATTTCTTTTTTGCCAAAGGTATAAAACACAAGGAGTTTAGCCCTCTTTCTCAACAAAGAAAACAGGGCAGCCAGCACCTCTCTTTAAACTATCAGTCTTAGGGAGTATTTAAAAGGAATTGTCAAGGATAAGATATAGATACCTATATATCTATAATTATTAACATCTATATATTTAGATATATAAGTATCTGTGTCGAGGCAAAAAAATTACTTAGTTCAGATGTAAGTACTGAGCGGTAATTCCTGAATTAACCTGATATTTGCAATCAACGTAAAATTCAGAATTACCTATGCAGCACCTGAGCACCCATAAATTTGTCAATGATTTTACTGAAGCTTTTGACGGCGATCAAAGCGGCGATCCGCAGCCCCGTCAAACTCCAGGAGTATTATATAGCAGGGTTTTACCCAGTCCGGTTAAACAGCCAAAGCTATTGGCATGGACCGGAGATCTTGCTGCCGAGCTAGGTATCGAGGAGCCAGATGAGAACGACCTGAACATTCTTGGCGGCAACGCGATTAATGCCAGTATGAAACCTTATGCGGCTTGCTATGCAGGGCATCAGTTTGGAAATTGGGCAGGGCAATTGGGAGACGGCAGAGCGATCACCCTAGGTGAATGGCCATTAGCAAACGGTAAATCCTGGGAATTGCAATTAAAAGGGGCCGGTCTTACCCCCTATTCTCGCCGTGCGGATGGCAGAGCAGTATTGAGGTCATCAGTTAGAGAATACCTGATGAGCGAAGCGATGCATCATCTAGGTGTTCCAACTACCAGAGCTTTGAGTTTGGTGGCAACAGGTGATCTGGTGATGAGAGATATGTTTTATGATGGCCGTCCCGCTCCAGAGCCAGGCGCAATTGTGATGCGGGCTGCACCTAGCTTTTTACGCTTCGGGAACTTTGAAATGTTATCCGCCAGAAAAGAATATGAAAACTTACAAAAACTAGTTGACTGGACTATTGCCAAATTCTACCCAGAACTTACGGGTGCTGATCAAACCTTAAATTGGTTCAAAAAGGTAATGGAAAGTACTGCCTTTATGGTGGTAGAATGGCTTAGAGTGGGATTTGTACATGGGGTAATGAATACGGATAATATGTCTATTCTTGGCATGACCATAGATTACGGACCTTACTCTTTCCTGGATGCTTACGACTTGAATTTCAGTCCGAACACTACGGATCATCCGGGGCTCCGTTATGCTTATGGCAAACAGCATTCTATTGCTTACTGGAACCTGAGTTGTCTGGCCAATGCGATTTCTCCTTTATTTGAAGATCCAAAAGAACTGATCAGTGCGGTGGAAAGTTTCGGCCCGATTTTCTACGAGCAATTTTATTCGATGAAAGCCAACAAGATGGGGTTCGATGAGTTGTCTGATGGCGATATTGCTTTGATTGATGATTTCGAAAATCTACTGGCCAACCTGCAGCCAGATATGACTATTTTCTATCAATTGTTAGGCGATCTCCCTGAAGGCTTAACAGCGACTGCTGACATTGCTGCTCATTTTGACGCTGCTTTATACCATGACCTATCTGAGATCGAACAGGGATTATTGGTTAAAAATATCTTTGCTTATCAGGGACGTCTGGCAAAAAACAACCTATCCAGAGCAGATGCTCAATCAAAAATGCGCGCCAGCAATCCAAGGTTTATCCTACGAAACTATTTATTATATCAGGCGATCTATGAGCTTGAAAAAGGAGATGATGGACTTTTCAAAAAACTACAAGCGGCATTAAGTGATCCTTATTCAAAAGCTCATGATGAGTTTTTTGCATTAAGACCACAATGGGCAAATGAACAGCCTGGCAGTGCCACTTTATCCTGCAGTTCTTAGCTTTGAAGCTGCAAAAAGATGGATTCTCATAACCATAACAGGTATGGGAATCCATCCTAAATAGGGATTAGCTCATTGAAGGAAATGAGATTCCTTTGATCTTTCTAAACAACTCTACCGCGTAAATATCCGTCATACCAGAGATAAAATCCAATACCGATTGAATTTTAGTATAAGTGTCAGTTTCCTGAGTTAGGAACTGTTTTGGAATCAGTTCCACCAGTTTTTTATGGTACTTCGACTCATTTTGCAAATAGGCAGGAATAAACTCTTCCAATAAACCACCCATTACTTTGTAGCCAGCCACCTCTATCTGAACTACTGAGGCATAATTGTAAATCTTTTTATAGGAAATTCTTTCAATTTCTTTCATTACGGAAAGAAAGGGCTGTTCTATTGCATCCATTAAGCTCTGGTTGAAATCACCACTCAGTATGGCTTCCTGCTGTTCGTAAAACACGTTTGAGCATAAGCCGATGAGCGTGCTAATCGATTTTGCTCGCATCAGCGTAATTTTAGCATCATCATCTTCTATAGTAGCTAAACGCTCAGGCAATTTAGGATCATTGCATAAAGGGATCAGCAAGGTTTCCACTTCCGCATAGGAAAGGATTTTAAGGCGATGGGCATCTTCCAGATCGATGATGTTGTAGCAAATATCATCGGCGGCCTCCACCAGGTACACCAATGGATGTCGTTTGTACACCATCGGTTCCTCCTGCACTTTGATCAGCTCCATTTCTACCGCAATCTTTTCAAAACCACTTTGCTCCGATTGAAAGAAACCATATTTTTTGGTGTAGATATTCTCTTTGTTGTGTCCGGCAAGGGAAGCGCAAGGATATTTGGCAATTGCGGCAAGGGTTGCATAGGTAAGCGCAAATCCTCCGGTCCCTTTTCCTGCAAATTGATGGGTCAGGATCCTCAGGGCATTGGCATTTCCTTCAAAATTAATCAGGTCTTTCCATTCGGCTTTACTGACTTGATCCTGATAAGCTTTTCCATCACCATTGGTGAAATAATGAGAGATGGCCGCTTCTCCGGAATGACCGAAAGCGGGGTTCCCCAAATCATGAGCCAGACAGGCAGAGGCGATAATGTTACCAATTTCGCAGAGCAGCGGACAGGTTTCGTCCACATTTGGATCCTGAGTTTTGAACTTATTATAGAATATAGTCCCTAAAGAGCGGCCCACACTGGCTACTTCTAAACTATGCGTTAGTCTGTTGTGCACAAATACGCTTCCCGGAAGTGGGAATACCTGGGTCTTGTTTTGCAATCTGCGAAAAGGAGAAGAGAAGATGATCCGGTCATAATCTCTTTGAAATTCTGACCTGGCTTCTTTTTGATTTCCTGCAAATCTATCTTCATTTCCCCAGCGTTTTGCCGACAATAATTTTTCCCAATTCATATAATGGATTAAATTGTTAATTCCTGGTTATCTTAAACTTGATACAAAGGTAAAGGAATAATCGCCTGATTAATGGCTATATTTACGGTTAATTTCGTTTCTTAATGACACATAAAACAAACCTAATTTTAGCATTATTGCTTACCGTTACCCTTTCTTGTAAGACAAAAAAGACGATTGTAACTACCGCGGCTCCAGTAGCAGAAAGTACAGACAAAGCGCTGGATAAAATGAAAAAAGACCTTCCTGAAGATCAGATTGAACGCACAGATGAGGGCTTAAAATTCACGTTCAGCTCTGAGGTTTTATTTCCTACCAACTCTTCTTATTTAAGTGAAGCTGCAAAAAAGAGAATTTTGGCAGTTGCCAATGTCATCAAAGATGAGCAGGCAAATAACATTATGGTTGCAGGACATTCCGATAAAACGGGGACGGCTACTTATAACCAATGGTTATCAGAAAAGCGTGCCGTATCGGTAAAAAACTTCCTGGTGAGTCAGGGAATTTCGGCAAACCGGATTAAAACTGCAGGTCTTGGTGACACCAAACCTATTGGCGACAATAAAACTAAAGAAGGAAGATTGCAAAACCGAAGGGTAGAAATCGTCCTGTTAAAATCATAAGGTCCATTCAGATCATTTCTTATTTGCAGCGGGGGATGAATTACCGGTATGGTGCGCATTGTCATACTAAAGGCGGGGATGCTTACAATACAGGGCTTTTTCTGGATTATGCGGAAAAGGACCCGGGTCATCTGGGCTTTAAAAAAGCACCCGTATCGGCAGGAGGTGGTACCGGTGGATTGGATTACGACATTATTCCAGGAAATGCGGATCAATCGATTCTATATTATCGGATGAACAGTACTGAACCAGGAACAGCCATGCCGGAACTCGCAAGAACCTTAACTCATAGAGAAGGGGTACAATTGATCAGAGAGTGGATTAACAGTTTACCAAAAAGTAAATAAAAGACAAAAGCCCTGACATCCATCGGGGCTTTTGTATCAACTAAACCTAAACTTATAAATACTAACCAAATATTTATAGCGCAAAACTAAGGTTGCATTGTAAAGTTCAGGTTAAGAATATATGATCTATAAAGATTTATTTCTTTTCTGGAATTTCTTGAAGAACTTGTAATAAATAACCCCAGAACTTCTGTACAGAAGAAATTTTTACACATTCATCCGGTGAGTGTGCACCATGGATAGTTGGTCCGAAAGAAATCATATCCATACCTGGCAGATGGGCTCCTAAAATACCACATTCTAATCCCGCATGACAAGCATTTACATTTGGTTCCGCATTAAATGTAGCCTGATATAATTTGGTCATTAACCTTAAGATATCTGAGTCTGCATTTGGTTTCCATCCTGGATAATCTCCACTGCGGGAAACGTCACAGCCCATATTTTCTAATGCTGCGCCAACTGCGAAAGCTACATCATCTTTTGTGCTTTCCACACTGCTGCGCTGCAGTGACTGTGTGATAAACTCACCACCTTTAATGATCACTCTTGCCAGGTTTGAAGAAGTTTCTACCAGGTCTTTAATATCCGGGCTCATTCTGAACACCCCATTTGGCAAGGAATAAATTGCATTCACAATTTTCACGAAATCCACTTTAGCCATTCCATGTGCTGGAAGCTCAGTTTCTTCGATGCTGATGTTCATTGCCGTTTCTATGCTTTTATATTCTTCTTTTAATACAGCCGAAAAATCAGCAAAATTCGTCAGGAAAGCATCTTTTTGTGCTGCAGCAATGGCCACTACTGCTTTAGATTCACGAGGGATCGCGTTTCTTAAACTACCACCGTCTACGGTACACAATTGCGGGTCTGAAGATTTCAGCATCGCATTTAAAATTCGATTCATCAGTTTATTGGCATTTCCTCTACCTTTATGGATGTCCATACCGGAATGGCCGCCCAACAATCCTTTAACCGTAATCTGGTACGCCAGGTGATCTGTAGCGATCGGATGTTGCTTGTAAATGTAAATACTATTGGTATCTATCCCACCGGCACAGCCTATGGTCAATTCATCATCTTCTTCTGTATCCAGGTTCAACAAAATTGTTCCCGTAAAATTTGAAGGGTCTAATTCTTTAGCACCGGTCATCCCAGTTTCCTCATCGATGGTGAACATCGCTTCAATAGCCGGGTGTACAATGGTTGAGGAGGCAAGAATCGCCATAATGGTGGCTACACCAATCCCGTTATCTGCGCCCAGAGTTGTACCGTTTGCCCGTACCCAATCTCCATCCACAAACATTTCAATTCCCTGTGTAGCGAAATCAAAGTTGCGGTCGCCATTTTTCTGATGAACCATATCCAAGTGTGACTGCATGATTACCGTTTGCCTGTTCTCCATACCTGGAGTAGCCGGTTTCTTGATCACCACATTACCTGTCTTGTCCTGAACGGTCTCCAGCCCTAAGCTGTGGCCATATTGAACCATGAATTCAATCACACGTTCTTCTTTTTTTGAAGCGCGGGGCACTGCATTCAAAGCAGCAAAATTACTCCAAAGTTCCTGAGGTTCTAAATTTTTGACTTCCATTAAATCTCTTTGTTATTTGAAGCAAAGCTAGAAAAACTGGGGCGATATTTCTGCAAAGGGGCGCAATGAAAAGCAAAGGCATAAAAAAAGGCCGCACCGGCGTGTGAAACAACCGGCGCAGCCTTCAGATATTAAACAAGGTTTGTTTACATTAATAGCCTGGATTTTGTACCAGGAAGGTGTTTTTATTTACTTCATCCCTGCTGAAAGGTCTGAAATAGATCTTATCTAGCCATACACGGTTTTCCTGAGCTGTTTCGGTAGTCGGCGTATAGGTATAATCGTAGATGGTAGGATCGTAACGGTACATGTTCACCATGGTTTTACCTGGTTTAAATTTACCGGAAACCTTGATATAGGTGGTTTTTCTACCCAGGGTTGTCTTTCCAATCATCCAGCGGCGTGCATCATGGTAACGCTGCTCTTCATATACCATCTCAATTCTACGCTCATGACGATAAACTTCTTTTAGTCCTTCTTTATCGGTTGCCGTAACTGCAGGCATTCCGGCTCTGAAACGGATTTTATTCAACCAGCTGGTGGCTTCTCCCAATTGATCTAGTTCGATACTTGCTTCAATATAGTTCATCACTGCTTCTGTGTACCTAAAGAATGGCCAAGGCACAAACTGAGGATTAGACGCTTCAACAATATTAGGATCCGGATCGGTGAATTTCTGTGTATAATAACCAGTCCAGCTGCCATTCCAGCTTTCAATGGGGCCTGAACGCGTATCTAAGCCTTTGTAAGTGGTCAGTTTTCCATCTATAATTAAATCATATTCACCGGTTTGAATTTGATTGGCAGGATCTACCCCTCCAACTACCTTATCTCTTGGTTTCCAGCCTGCGCCATCATACAATATAGTCGCATAAAAGCGTGGATCGCGATTTTCGTAAGGGTTCTGTTTTTGCGCTGGATTTGACCAGCTGAACTTCGTCCCATCAGTCATTTCATAATCATCCACTAACAGCCCTATTGGCGTATTTCCTGCCCAGTTTCGATAGCCATTCGGCCCATTTGCCCTGCCAAAACGCATGTCAGAACGGTCGATAAAATACCTGCCCAGGATAAGTTCTGAAGCCGCAGCAGCATCCATTCCTGGAGCTTTACTGCCTCCGCCCATGGCCAGACTTTTATAATTCAGGCGACCTGCTGCAGCCGATACCGGAGCTGAAAGGTCTAATTTATAACCTGAGCCTAAATCCATCACTGCTTTTGCCGCATCCTTTGCCGCTTGCCATCGCTGCGTCTGATTGTTGTCGTCATAAGCCAATAATGGCAAGGCCTCTGCAAAACCTTGTGCATTGGCAATCTCTAAAGTTGATATTTTTGATTTGGCATGTAAATCACTGGCTGCATACAGTAATACTCTTGATTTTAAAGCCAGCGCAGCAATCATGCTTCCTCTTCCTTTATCCATAGTTTTACCGACAAACAATCGCTGTGCATCTTCACAATCCTTTACAATAAAATCGGTACATTCGTTATAAGTTGATCTTTTAATTCTAAAATCATCATTAAGGCCATACACCTTAGTGATCAATGGAACTCCGCCATAATACCTCAGTAGCTGATGATAAAAATAAGCACGCAAAAAATGTGCTTCTCCTAACAGTTGATCTTTTAGATTCTGGTCTGTTAAACCGTTATCTGAGCCAGACAACCTTTCAATCGTCATGTTACAGGCACGTATGCGGTTGTACATTTTGGCATAAGCCCAGGTATCGTCTACCCAACCCAATGTAGAGGGATTGATGGTACTAGCATTCACCAGGTCAATACCACGGTTTGGATGCGTAAATAAAGATTCATCAGACACTGAGCTGAGCATTTGCTCAGAAAATCCACCTACACTCAGGCCATTATAAATATCGGTTACGAAAGCCTGAGCCAGGGCTCCGTCCTGCCATACGAGTTCAGCGCGGATCTTATCTGGTGGTTCGACTGTCAGCATATCTTTCTTGCAGCCTGAAGCCAGGACTGCCATTACTGCAATTGTAAGTATATATGTATTTCTGATTATTGATTTCATCGTTCTATGTTTTTGTCTTCTGGGAAGGTTCCATTAAAAAGTAACTTTAACACCTGCGTTGATTACCCTTGCCTGAGGATAGTATTGAGAGCTGGAGTTGGTAGATTCCGGATCCCAAATTTTAATCTTATCCACTGTAAACAAGTTTAGTCCACTTACATAAAAGCGGAGTGCTTTTAAGCCGAGAGACTGGCTGTTTTTATCCGACAAAGAGTAACCTAGTTCCACATTTTTCAGGCGGACATAATTGTTGCTTCTGAACCAATAGGTATTTCTGGCCGCATTGTTCATATCGGTATAATAAGTTTTACCGCGATTAGACAAACGCGGATTTTCTGAACTCGGATTGTCTATTGTCCAGCGATTTTGATAAGACCACTCCAGGAAGTTTCCTATATCTCCAGACTCGGTTAAGCCAATAATCTGAACCCCGCCTGTGGCGCCTTGTACCAATACAGAAAGGTCGAAGTTTTTATACTGCAGGTTGAAATTCAGTCCACCGGTAAAGGTTGGTGTACTGGTTTTGTCCATTCTCACCTGGTCGTCTCCATTGATTTTTCCATCGCCATTGGTATCTACAAACTTCATATCTCCAGGCAATAGCGTTGGCGTAATGGCACTATAGTCGATTTTATTATTGTTGATTTCGTTCTGATCTCTGAATACCCCATCATAGCTGTAGGCTAGTTCTGTCTTTGTTGGCCTGCCGGTAGAACGCTGCCATTCCGGCGCGCCGGGAGTTTCATCCCAGAATACAATTTTATTCTTCGCATATCCACCGTTTACACTTACACCGTATCCCAGCTCACCTACCTGGTCATTATAGCTCAGCTTAAATTCAAAACCTCTATTGTCTACTTTCCCTAGATTTACCGGAGGTAATTTGTCAAGGATTCCTGAGCTTTCAGGTACTGAGTTGCTTTTGCTGATCAGGATCTTTGTTCTTTTATTATAGAAATAATCAAATTCAAAAGCCAATCTATTGTTCAGGAAGGAAGCATCTAAACCAACGTTCAGGTTATTGGCCACTTCCCAGGTAAAGTCTGGATTGGGTACACTCGCTTCGTATATTGTAGGGGTAAATTTATCATTGATGACATAATTAGAAAAACCCATCGTACTCAGGTATTGGTACTCTGCCAATGCATCGTTGTTATAAGCTTCTGCACCCATCTGCCCCCATGAACCTCTAATTTTCAAGTTATTCACGAAGCTGACATTTTCTTTGAAGAAACGCTCTTCAGACATGCGCCATCCTACCGATACACCAGGGAAGAATCCGAAACGCTTATCTGGAGGGAAGATATAAGAACCATCTACTCTCCAAAGGAATTCAGCCAAGTATTTCTCTTTATAGTTATAACCTACACGGCCGAAATAACTCAAACGCGCTCTTTTGAACAAGTTATTGGGTGCCTCTGTTGGGTTGCCCACCGTCTGCTCCTGATCTCCGCCAGCCAGCAATTCCTCTAGTGCCGTAGAAATAAAATACCTTCTAGAGGCATTAAATCCATCATTATTCACCTTTTCGCTGGTTACACCTGCCATTAAAGCAAAGGAATGTTCGCCTATTTTTTTGTCATAGTTCAACATGGAAGTCAGGTTCACTGCGAGTTGTCCACCCGCTGCTTCCGATAAGCTAGGATCTTTACGTTCAGAACTTACCGTCCCCACCAATACAGGAGTTACTCCATCTGCTTCGAAGGAGCGTTTATCCCATGAATATAGTGTCCATGGCTTTTGCCATCTTTTAGCACGCCCTGCAAACTTATCAATAGAGGCCATTCCAGTATATTTCAAACCTTCTACACCAGGAATTCTGATCTCTACTTTACCGGTAGATTGAAAATAATCTCTGGTATCTTTTAAATATCCTGTTTGATCCGTGGTGGTCACATAAGGGTTATAACCAAACTCAATTGCCGGTCCTGGAAGTCCATTTGGCCAGACTTCCATCTCATTTGGCCTTCCGCGCATCAGCATTCTGAAAATATCTCCAGCACCTACCGTTGAGGAATTTCTCAGCTCTTCTCTGGCGGTAATCCCCAATGAGGTGGTGATGTATTTATTCAAATTCGCCTCGAGGTTTACCCGCATGTCGTATTGTTTGTAGCCAGTCGCGGATTTTTTATAATAAGCATCTTGATCCAGGTAGCCCATAGAAATCAAATATTTGATATTTTCTGCTCCTCCGGTCAATTGCACATTGTGTCTTTGCTGAGGCGACCATTTTTTAAGAGTGGTTTTAAACCAGTCTGTATTTGGGTAGCGCAGCGGATCAGATCCATCGCGAAAAGCCTGCATTTCTTCCGGACGATAAACGCCGGTAAATAGGGCGCCATCATCTGTTCTTACATATTGTCCTGTATTTTTTATACCTTGCCATGCCGCATTCCACTGATTTACTGGGATATCAGAGAACACTTTCAGCTCGTTCAAGATCTCAGCGTACTGTACTGAATTGGCCATTTTTGGTGTGCGTGTAGGTTGCTGTAAGCCATAAGAATAGTCGTACGAGAACTGAGGTTTACCTGATTTACCTTGTTTGGTAGTCACTAAGATTACCCCGTTTGCTGCTCTGGAACCATAAATGGCGGCCGAAGCATCCTTTAAAACGGAAACACTTTCGATATCATTCGGGTTGATCCGCTCTAAACCTCCAGACCTGTTTGGTACCCCATCAATTACGATCAGGGCTTCATTATTTCCTAAGGAGTTGATTCCGCGGATTCGGATCGTAGAACCATCACGTCCAGGTTCACCGCCGGCTTGAACTGCCGTTACTCCTGGTAATCTTCCCGCCAGGGAATTCGAAAGGTTTGCCGTTGGCGATTTTGCCAGTTCTCCACCTTTCACAGCACTAATTGCACCAGAAACGACTGCTTTCTTCTGCGTACCATAACCTACCACTACAATTTCAGAGAGATCTTGTGCCTTTTCAGACATTTTCACATTGATCAATGTTTGGTTGTTTACGGCGACTTCCTGGGTTACATAGCCCATATAGGTAAACACAAGGGTTCCATTATCGGGAACTTTAATGCTGTACTTACCGTTAGCGTCGCTCATGGTTCCGATCGTACCGCCTTTAAGCTTCACACTGACCCCCGGAACACCGCCTCCTGTGGCATCTGTAACCGTACCTTTCACGACCACCTCTACCATGGCCGAACTTTCTGTGCGGATCACCACCAATTGATTTTCCAAAGTTTGAAACTTCAATCCTGTGCCCTCTAAGAAGATTTTAAGCGCATCAAGCACGAGAATTTCATGCTCTACCAGGCTAATATTTCTATTTAAAGGCAGGTCGGCTTCGCTGAATAACAGTCGGAAATTCCCTTTCTTTTGGAGGATACTCAAAGCATCCTTTAACTTCACTTTTTTCAGGTCAAGATCAACCTTGGTATATTGTGAATAAGTTGATGCCGATACTTGCAGACACAAGAGAAACGACAAAACAAAGCTCCAGTTTAACATCAATAGAATTTTTTTTCGGGAAAATCGGGCACATAGAACTTTATTGCACAGTTCTTTTTTTTTCATAGATTTGTGAATTTCAAAGTTAAAAATCTGATAATGGTAGTTTTAACTACCGCTTGAAGGTTGGGAAAGGGGGAAAATGTTGGCGCATTTACTCCCTTTTTTTGTTAGTAAATAATTACGTCATCTGCTTTTAGTTTAAAGTGAAATGGTTTGATTAATTGCATGGCGGTTAAGGCCTCTTTAATATTTTCATTTTTCAGCACACCGGTAAAGCGGTAATCACTGGGAATGGTTTGTCCGAGTTCGATCTGTACATTAAACCAGCGTTCTAAACGCGGTTTTAAATCTTCCAGCGATTCATTCTGAAACACCAGTACATTGTCTTTCCAGGAAGTTTCTTCTATATATTCAGATCCGGCAATACGAAGGGGTACGATATGCTCTACCATCAGATCAAGAGCAGCAGCCTGTTCTTGATTTCCTTGCTTATTTACATTGTTTTTTTTCTGCATACCGGTAGCAAACTTTTCAGAAGGTTTCAGGATGATCTTCTCTGCAGGCTTATCATTCATAGACAATTCTATAGAACCTCTTAATAAGGTCGCTTCTGTTCCCTTGTCTTTTTCATAAGCTTTTACATTGAACGCGGTACCTAATACTTTGACCGAGAGCTCCTGGGTATGTACGATGAAAGGTTTATTATGCTGATGAGCAACATCGAAAAATGCCTCTCCAACTAAATGTACAATTCGTTTGGAACCCTCTGCCAGATGGCTATCGTAGGACAGACTGCTTTCCGCATTTAGCCATACCAGCGTTCCGTCAGGCAGTTGAATCTTTTTACGGAGCCCTTTTCCACAGGAAACCTGCGTATCAAATTCTTTGGTGTTGTTTTTTAAGTAAAAGAAGGAAGCCATGGAGATGATGAAAATCCCACATGCCACGCCAAGAAGGCGTGTATATCTCTGAAACCAGGAATTTAGTTTAGTTGGTGTATCCCCGACAGCGGTTTGATTGCTGTGTTCGGTAGTAGGGTCGGCCTTGGCCAAGGCACTGTTCAGCGGCACTATTTTCGGCGTATTAAATGCCAGTTCTTCTCTGAATTTGAGTTCATGTACCTGGTAAAAAGCATTTAGCTCTTCTTCGCTCATGCCCTGCCCCAGCTGCTCTTGAGTCCAGATTTCAGAAACCACTTCGTCAAAGTAAAGCGCATCGGGAAAGGAAGCCAGGAGTTCATTCCACTCTTCCAATTCACGCGGCGTAGCCTCATTGGCCTTTTTACGGGCCAACAGTTCTATGATTCTGTTATTATCCATAAGGATGGTTCGTTCTGAAGTTTATATTGGTTGTAGGTATAGGACAATATTTTTCAGAAAACTCCCTAGTCGATCAGCAAAGAAAATAAAAATAAATGAAAAAGGGCTTCCTTGGCTGATTACAGCAGATTTAACTACCTAGTCATAACAGGTTGACTTCCATATGTAAAACCAGGGCCAGCTTTTTTAAGGCGGTCACCAAATGTGCATCTACAGTTTTTACTGAAATATTTAAGAGACTAGCCGTTTCTTTATAGCTGAGACCATCCTCTTTGATGAGTTTAAATACCATTTTACACTTATCTGGTAAGGATTGTGTGGCTTGTTCCAATCTTTTCTTTAGTTCTCCATTGATCAGCAGTTGTTCCGGATTTAGGGAATCGAGTGCGACTTCTATTTCAATATCATCAATAGAAACCAGCTCATGCCGGGAGTGCTTATTCAGCACATTTAAAGATAGGTTACGTGCAATGACGAGCGCATATACCTTCACATTCTCCAACTTTGGTAAGTTTTTTCTATTTTTCCAGAGGGTAATCATGACGTCACTAGCTACTTCTTCCGATAGTTCTTTAGATTTCAACAAACAATAGCTGAAACGGTATAAAACAGGAAACAAATATTTAAAAAATTGCTTGTATGCACTTTCGCTATCATACAAAGCAATGTGACTAATCAGGTTATTTAAGTCGGATGAATGCTTGGACATTGTGGTTCGGTTTGATTATTTCAAATGTAACAATTTAACAATACCATCCAAATCTTTCTATATTTACATAGAATAGAACTTTCTGAGTTTAAAACTGTTACTACTGGCGATCTATAGTGTTATTTGTACATTAACAACGCAATTACTAGATGTATAAACAAGCGATTTTATTTTATAAAACAAGCTGGCCAGGATTGATACTGGTGATCATTTTCTGTTTATGCTTATTATTTGGCTTCTTCAAAGCCGCGACTCCAAATCTTTTTTATGAAAAACAAAGCGGAACAATTGACACCGCAAAGATTGGCATGGGGTATTATCAAAATAACCATACCCTTTATTTAAAAATAAAGGAAATGCCAGCTGCTTTAAAACAAGAATATCCGATTTGGTGGTATGTACCCCACCCTAAAGCCAGCGACTTAAAATCCGGTACGCTGGTCAGTTTTTACCGAAAGAAAGGAACAGACCGATTTTATGGAATAAGTACAGCTCAAAGGACGATTCAACCCGCTTGGTTTGATATTTTAACCCGATATTTCAATACCCGAGCAACTTTGTTTCTGATGCTGGGTTCACTGATATTGGTGTCAGCATATCATTTCCAGGAGCTGATTAAAAACCGGTATTTATGGTTTCCCTATGCACTGGGCATCATCGTGCTCTTGATTTTCTGGGGCTATTTAAATGTGATCATTTTCTTGATTGTGTCTGCCATCGTATTGAAATACATCCTAAAAAAAAGAAAGGACAAATTGAGCCCTGAGCCGATGCCTTTGTAAGTTTCAGGAGCCTACTCTGCGTCCTTAGCTATAGGACTTTTCCTGATGATGCTCAGTTTTATCTTATTATTTCGGGCTTTACTCTATCGATTAGGGCTTCAGATGAATCGCTATCTGCCCTGGATATTCTGTTTGTTCTTTATCTTTTTCTGGTGCATCATGTTTCAGTGGATCTGGATATTGATCCCTATCCCGCTTTTTATGGCTTATCTGATTTTCTATTCTAACTATTATCGCTAGTCCCCAAACCATAGAAAACCAGGAGATAAAAAGTAGAAATCACAACTCAACTAATTGATTTGGAAGTATTTTCCAATTAATGTAATTTTGTATCCTACTAAGCGGGAACTAAAACAAGCAATACTTACATGAGGACGAGGAAAGAGAAAATGCCTGTATTGATACAGGTGATGTATGGTACTGTAATTGCGTTGAGCTTTTTTAGACTGGCTTTGGAAATCCCTAGGGATTTAAGGTTAGTCAATTCTGCTGCGGAATTAGTCAATTTCCTCCAAGGGCCAGCATTTTTCAGATTTTTATTTTTGGTTTTAACCCTCTTTCTGCTACTACAGGAATGGGTAATGCAAGAGCAGGTGAGACAATCGAGAACACAAAGCCCATGGCAGTATTTCCCTCAACTTCTAGCTTTATTCTGTGTTTCACAATTGTTTGTCGCCCTAGAAGGTCTGCACTTGAAGTACTGGTATGCTGCATCACTGGGTTACACCCTCTGCAATGTCGCCTACTTTTCCTTGTGCAATAGAGAAAAAAACCGAGCCATTAATGCCGTTCATTATGTTAGGTATCTATTGCAGATCTTTTTGCTGGAAATATTTTTCTTTGTTATTCCTAATGATTTCATCTGGCCATTTTATCTCATTGCTTTACTCCTGACCGCTTACTTACTGGTCTTTTTCGCATGGCTGAGTAAAGTTCTGATCCTGTACTTTCAGTTACAGGAAAAAAAGAATTTACAAGCAGTGCCTGAGCATTATCCTATGTAATTATCAGGAAAAGCGAAGTTACCGCTACTGCCAGACCATTCTATTGGATTAATCGATCAGCTTTTTTAAATGATTTGGTTTAAGATCAGTACACCAAACAAGCCAATCACCGCTACCAGCGTTTCCATCACCGACCAGGAGCGGACCGTTTCTTTAATACTGAGGTTAAAATACTCCTTAAACATCCAGAATCCGGGATCATTTACATGGGAAAACATTAAACTTCCTGCGCCAATAGAAAGTACCATTAGTTCTGGATTCACAGTCGAATTGACCATTAATGGTGCAATAATCCCTGCAGCTGTTAAGCCTGCTACTGTCGCAGAGCCCAGGCATACCCGAATAACTGCTGCGATCAGCCAACCTAAAAATAAAGGTTCAATCGACCATGCGGCTAATACATTACCAATTTCTACACTTACCCCACTATCTGAAAGGATTTGCTTTAATGCTCCAGAGCCTGCAATAATCAGTAAAATCATGGCAATGTCTTTAACTGCCTCACCATAAATTGACATCACCTGTTTCATGCTTTTACCCATTTTAATTCCTAGTGTGAAAGTAGTTACGCAAAGGGTAAGCAGCATCACAATCGAAGGTTCTGCTAAGAATCCAGCAAAGCTCGTCACTGCAGTATAATCTTTAAACAGCAAGACACCTACTGTAGTCAGGGCCATTACGATGACAGGTAATAAAGCGGAAATGAAACTGTTTCTGGCAGTAGGCAGCTGCTCTTCCGGTAAATCATCCGATTGAAACGTTTTCAAAGGAACGGCCACAATGTCCTTTAATGTCCTGGAGTATATTGGCCCGGCAATCACAATGGCAGGAATGGCCAATAGAATCCCGTAAAACATCGTCATGCCCATATTAGCATGAAACTGCAGCACCAATGCCGCCGGAGAAGGGTGAGGCGGCAAAAAGCCATGTGTGACCGATAACGCGGCCAGCATTGGCAGCCCCAGATACACGGCAGGCAACTTATACTTGTACACCACCGAAAAGATTAAAGGCACCATCAATACAAAACCGACATTATAAAACAATGGAATTCCGATAATAAACCCAGTAGTCATCAAGCCCCATTGAATGTATTTAGGCCCAAAGATCTTCATCATGACCGAAGCAATTTTTTGCGCTGCACCACTTGCGGCCACCAATTTACCCAGCATGGCACCAAATACGATCACCATCACCAATGATCCCAAAATATCTCCTACTCCTTTTTGTAAAGATTTCGTGATCCCTGATAGGGGAATTCCTAATAAGATCCCAGCTAGAATGGAAACTAATAAAAAAGCTATGAAAGCATTTATTTTGCCCCAGGTGGTCAATAAAACAAGTAAGAGTATAGCGCCTACAACAATAAATAAGGTCATGAATTGGGGGTTTTATTTGATTATAATTTCATCTGCCATCAGCCAGGCCTTTTCTCCTTCTCCATAAGATCCTTTCGGAATAGTTCCTACATTTTCTCCAACTACCCGTACATATCGTACCTGTTCAGCAGGGAAACGGATCTGAATTTTATTGATCCCATCTTTTTCAAAATTATCTTTGGTATATATTTCTTTAAAATTTGTTCCATCTGCTGACACTAAGAAACGTAATCGTGTTGGTGCCCACATCCGCTGCCAATGGTAATTTAGGATATTGATTCCAATACTGGATACCGATGTCAATTTAGCCAAGTCTACCACTGCATCCAGATCTTTCCCGCTAAAGCCTAACCACTGACCGTCATTGAACCGATGATGCCCTTCCATTCCATTTAATAAGAGGTTTGCTGGAAAAGCATATTTTCCTGCTGGCGGATTTACTAAGGTAATTTTCTTTTGCGAACCCAAGTGATATTGAAACTGCTGGTTAAACACCCTGCCTGTTGACTGTTTTCCTACAAATAGCTGCGCGTTCAGCTCCATTGAGCTGTCTAATAAAATTGGCTGCTGGTACAATTTACTGCTGGCCACAGGTTTTGAACCATCAGTGGTGTATCTGATCAATGCCTTAGGTAAAGTGGTTTTTAGCGCAAGCGTTGCGGTCTGCCCTACTTCATTCTTCGATTCTGTCGTCAGCTCCTCAAAATAAGGGAAATAATTCACCTTATTCTTTTTTAGCAATACTTCCTGATGGCGCAATTTCTTTAAAAACCAGGAGTAGTTTTTTCTTCCTCTCTCGGACCAGGCGATTTCCGACACGGCCAATGCACGCGGAAAAACCATATATTCCAGGTGTTTTTCATCACGCATATATTCTGTCCAGACCCCTGCCTGAATTCCTTTAATGTATCCTGCTTCTTCCGAGCTCAGTGCATCAGGAACAGGTTCATAAGCGTAAACTTTTGATAATGGTGTATAATTTCCTGCCGCTATGGGCTCGTTCTTATTTAAACTCTGGTAATAATCCAGATATAGCAAATTTTCTGGAGTCATAATCACCTCATACCCCGCTTTTGCCGCTGCAATACCATTCTGCTCTCCCCTCCAATTCATGATCGTGGTACTTTTAGAGATCCCACCTTCCAACACCTCATCCCAGCCTATGGCTATTTTATTTTTACCTGTCAGATAACGTTCTATACGCTTCATAAAATAACCCTGCATTTCATGTTCATCTTTAAGGCCTTCGGCTTTGATGCGCTTTTGACATTTCGGGCAATGCTCCCATTTTAATTTAGGGCATTCATCGCCACCAATGTGGATATAGGTATAAGGAAAAAGGCTGATTACTTCATCCAGCACATCCTCCATAAATGTGTAAACCTGTTCATTACCGGCACAAAAAACATCATCAAATACGCCCCAGAACTGCGCGGTCTGATAAGGTCCGCCAGTACACCCTAATTCTGGATAAGCGGTCAGCGCTGCCAATGCATGCCCAGGCATTTCGATCTCTGGCAATACGTTTACATATTTGGAACCTGCATAAGCCACCACTTCTTTAATCTGTTCCTGTGTATAATATCCGCCGTATTTCTTCCCATCAAAAATATGTGGGCTTTCTTTTTTATGGCCGATAATCGTTCCTGATCGCCATGCAGCAATAGATTGCAGCTTAGGATACTTCTTTATTTCTATGCGCCAGCCCTGATCTTCTGTCAGGTGCCAATGCAACACATTGAATTTATAAAGAGAGAGTAGATCGATAAACCTTTTCAGAAAATCAACGCTGTATAAATGCCTGCCTACATCCAGGTGCATTCCTCTATAATTAAATCGGGGATAATCCTTAATCATTCCCTGAGGCAGGGACAATATATTTTTTTCGGAACGCGACAAGAGCTGGATCAACGATTGAATGCCATAAAATACACCAGCAGGATCATGTCCAACTATGGCAATTTTATGGTCCTGAATGGTCAATTGGTAACCACTTTTTTCTTTTACTTTTACGGAATCCAGTGCAAGTATCACCTGCCGAACGGTAGTCCGCCTTTTCCCAAAACCGATGGTATCCGCTATTATATTTTCAGTCTGCGGACGTAAAAGCAGGGCGTAACCAGTATAAGAACGGATAGCTTCATTGAGCAAGGCTGCATTGGCAGCTAAAGACTCCTGGTAATAAATAGCGGTTTCTAGATGGATAAATGTTTTCAGACCCGTGCTTTTTGCATAAACTGGTTCTGGAATCACCCGAAATAAGGAATCCTGAGCATGTAATGCTTTACCTGAGAATAGTAATGCCACCGTCAAGATCAGTTTAAAGCTGAGCTTCAAATATCGACCCTTGTTGTTCCGTTTGTTTCCGAAAATCATACTTGCACATTTGGTTTGCATATTTTTTGCAATAAAATACACATTTCAAACATAAGAATTAAATAATTAAGTTTCTGCTCCTCAATTAATTTATTCACAAGAAGTTCTTTGGCTTGCAGGTTAATGATGGAAATACTATATTAGGCTAATTAATCAGTATAAAAATGAGAAGACTACTGTTACTGTTCCCTATGGTTTTATGGGCGCTCTTTGCTCCTGCTCAAGCGCAAAAAGACGCAACAGATGCAAAAAACATTGCAATTAATTGGCAAATAATAGAAAATAGCCATGCTGGTGCAGGTCAATTCCTTTCTGGATTGAACATCCAAAATAACAGTGCAATTCCTTTAACGAACAAAGACTGGAAGCTATACTTCAATTTTGCAAGAAGAATTCTTACCAAAACGGTAAGCGCTGAAGTTGATATTGTGCATGTCAATGGAGATCTGTATTACATCCGTCCGACCGATAGATTCGTCCCTATTAGTAACGGAGCTTCCGTAAATATTGAGTTTGCGTCCGGCGATTGGGCAGTAAATTTCACCGATGCCCCGGAAGGTTTTTACCTGATCTATGATCATGATCCTAAAAAGCCTATTCCTATAAAAAATGTAAAGGCTATTCCTTCTAACAGTCCGGCACAATTTGCAAGAAATAAACAGGATCGTGTGCCTGCTATCACTCCCGAACTTATCTACGAAGAGAATAAAAATATTGCTAACCTACCGGAAAAAGACCTTCAAAAGGTATTCCCGACTCCGGTAACCTATGAAAAAAAGAACGGCAGTTTTACCCTGGATCTAGGGGTAAAAATAACGGCAGATCCATCGTTTAACAATGAAAAAAACTTCCTAAAGGAAAAACTAAATGTGCTGTTGTCTGCAGGAAAGGTAGCAAATGGCAAAACCATTCTGTTAAAAATGGATAAATCAATTGCAAAAGAAGGTTATGTACTCCAGATCAACCAAAACAATCTAGTGATCAGTGCTGCTGATCCAACAGGTATATTCTATGGCATTCAATCCTTACTCAGCACTTTCCCTCCACAAAAAAGAGGCGTAAAAGCAGCCAGTATTACCATTCAGAATGCAGTGGTCCAAGATCAGCCACGTTTCCCATTCAGGGGATTGATGATCGATGTAGCGAGAAACTTCCAGACTAAGGAAGAAATCATCAAACTTTTAGACCTGATGGGGATGTATAAACTGAACGTTTTACACTTTCATTTAAATGACGATGAAGGTTGGAGACTGGAAATTCAAGGCTTGCCTGAACTGATCGAAATTGGTTCAAGAAGAGGACATCCTATGGACACTAATGCCAATCATTTGATTCCATCATTTGGTTCTGGCCCATTTTTGAACAATCCACACGGGACTGGCCATTACAGTACTGCTGATTTCATCGCGATTCTAAAACACGCCAATGCCAGACACATCCGTGTGATTCCAGAAATTGAAGCTCCAGGACACGCCAGAGCAGCTGTCCGCGCTATGGAAACCCGTTACCACAGACTAATAAAAGCTGGCAAACCGGAAGCCGCAGCGGAATATCTTTTGCAAGACCTCAACGATCGTTCTACTTACCGTTCCGTACAAAATTGGAACGACAATGTGATTGATCCGGCTCTTCCTTCCGCCTATAATTTTATGGAAAAAGTGACTGACGAGATCATGGCCATGTATAAAGCAGCAAATGCACCGCTGGAGACCATACATTTTGGTGGTGATGAAGTTCCTGATGGCGCATGGGAAGCTTCTCCAACCAGTTTGGCGTTTGTAAAAGCCCATCCAGAATTAAAAGATGTGAACGGTTTATGGGCGTATTTTTACTCCCGCCTGCACGACATGCTGCAGAAAAAGAATTTGTATTTATCCGGCTGGGAAGAAGTGGGGATGCAGCCTGTAGTTGCCAATGGAAAGAAATCTTATGTGATCAATCCGGGACTGGCCGATAAAAACATTCATTTAAATGTATGGAACAACATCATTGGATGGGGTGCGGAAGACCTTGCTTACCGTCTGGCGAATGTGGGTTATAAAGTCATATTGGGTGGTGTGAGTAATTTCTATTTCGACATGGCTTATCAAAAATCATTCGATGAACCTGGTTATTACTGGGGAGAATATGCCGATATCGACAAGGCTTTCAATTTCATTCCCTTCAATTCTTTTCTAAATTCCAATAAAGACAAATTCGGCAATACCTTAAAAGAAGGTTTTTACGATTCGAAAGAACGTTTAACTGCTAAAGGAAAGTCGAACATCGTTGGTTTACAGGGTTTATTATGGAGTGAAACGATCAAAGGATCGAAAGATTTGGAATATATGATCCTGCCAAAATTGCTGGGCTTAGCTGAAAGAGCCTGGGCTGCCGATCCGGAATGGGCAAATGAGCCGGATTCTATCAAAAGAAAACAATTGTACAACCGCGCCTGGTCGCAATTTGTAAATGTAGTTGGCAAAAAAGAACTGCCAAGAATTGATGCGGCATTTGAATCGATGAATTACAGGCTCCCTCCTGCCGGTGCCCAAGTTAAAGACGGCGAAGTATATTTGAACATTCAGTTCCCTGGTTTAACCATCAGGTATACGACAGACAACTCCGAACCCACCATAAAAAGCCCGGTTTATACCAAACCAATTCCAGCAAAAGGCTCCATCAGGTTCCGTACGTTTGATAGTAAAGGAAGGGCTGGAAAAACAAGCTCCATCCGTCCGGAGGAGAATTGGACAGCAAGCCCTAAACAGCTACCATAAGTACAAAAATTGCCTATTTTTTATAATTAAGCCGTATTATTGTAATTATATCATTAGTAATGACTAACGACCAACAACCAGCTCCATTAACAAAAGCACAGCGCAAGCAGCTCATTGTTAAAGAAATTAATATCCATACCCGCGCCACATTTGAACATTTGGCATTGATCGTCAATGTTTCTGAAGATACCATCAGAAGAGACATTAATGAGCTGGAAAAAGAAAACCTGGTGATCAAGGTAAAGGGTGGAGCAATGGCCAGTGCGTACCATCATACTTCTGAGCAAAAGGCGTATTCGCAGGACGATAAAATTACGATTGCTCAAAAGTTATTGCCATTACTAAAAAAAGACATGCTGTTGCTGCTTGGCGGCGGTACCACCATCAGGGAATTCATTAAACTTATTCCGGGAAACCTGAGAATCACCATTGTGACCGCCAGTGTTTTATCGGCAGTAGAATTACTGGACAAGCCTAATGTCAGGACGATTATGCTTGGTGGGCAGATTTCTACCTATAGCCAAATGTGCTTCAGCGGAGATGTATTCAACCAGCTCTCTCACCTTAAAACCGACCTCTGCATCCTAGGTACAAATGCACTGGATATTGAAGGTGGCTTTTCTGACTCTGACTGGGATACGGTTCAGGTGAAAAAGGCCATGCTCGCTTCTTCTGATAAGGTAGCGATCGTGTCCATTTCAGAGAAACTTAATTCTACGATGAAGATCAAAATTGCCAACTTATCAGAAGTGGATTATATTGTGACGGAGCTTCCAGCAGATGCCCGCTTACTTGATCCTTATAAACGGGCAAATCCAAACCTTAATTTCTTATAATTAGATAGAGATCTTTTTATCCCTGGCTTTGATTCTCCAGCTTTTTTCAATCTGGTGATCGTTGACTACCTGCGCCTCTTCATATAGTGCACAGGAAGGGCAAACATGATATGGGAGGCCATAAATCCGGTCTCCAACTTTATAAACTTTTGGTCCGATATGTTTCACAGTCAGGTGTTCTTCGGAATGTCCAGCTGGCGTCAGGTCTGGGTTCCATGAAAAAGCTACCCGCTTCTCTATCGGGTTTTCGGAAGAGACCGACTTATAGCCTAAATCGACACATAAAAGCCCGGGTGCCGGTAATGAAATCACACTGCAGATCAATACCGCAGCAGGTTTAAACGTCAATTCCGGCAATAATCTGGTGTAATTTTCATCCCAAAACACAAAGGTTCCCGGACTGCACTCCAACCTATCTATCCCAGCATAATAAGAGAATGTATTGGAGCCTCCGGCTACGATCTTAAGCTCCTTAACCCCCTGCTTGATCAGTTCATCCGCATCTGCAAGCACTTTCTCCATCGCTGGTTTGGCACGCGCGACACGGACTGCCGGATCGGGATCATGGATATGGCCATCGTATATATGTAAGCCCATAAACTTCAAACCACTGATTTCATTTAAATCATTTACAAAAGCAACCACATCTTCTGAAGCCGGAAAGCCCGTCCTATTCATTCCGGTATTTAGATCAAGATAGACTTTTACTTCCTGGCCCATTGCTGTAGCTGCAATCACCCTCGCCGTATCCAGGTTATCAACCAAACATGAGAACGAACATTCAGGAAAAGTAGCGATCAGCGACATCAGCCTATGAATCTTAAAGCCTACAGGCTGATACGCAATCATCACATCTGTCATTCCATTTAAAGCCGCAAGTTCTGCCTCTGCAATGGTTGCGCACTTAATTTTATGAATGCCGTAGCCGGCGAAAATCTGGAGTACTTCGCCCATTTTATGGGTCTTAATGTGCGGCCGAAACCTGGATACATCGCCAGAAAGCAAGTCAATTGCCATTTCAATATTCTGTTTGATGCGGTCTTCATACACCACAAATAAAGGGGTATCATATTGATCCAAATTAGAGATCTCCTGCCAGTTTTCCATGGTTCCGTATTTATTTACAAGGTTTTACCTATTGATTTTAGTGGAAATTCCACTTTGTATAAATGATTCAATTTCGGCCTTATTGATCAATGCCCAATCTCCATGCACGCTTTGTTTCATGACGCCGCAGGCTGTTGCCCAGTTGATCATTTTTTCAGGACTAAAACCTAAAGAGAGACCATAAAGTAGCCCCGCAGTAAAGGCATCTCCCGTTCCAATCTGATCGGTAACCAGGGGAAGCGTATGAATCGTAGAATAATAGAACTTCCCTTCATGGGCTAAACCCGAAAAATAAACATGGTTTAAGCCCTCTACCACTCTAAAGCTCATGGCAAAAGTTTGAAGCAAAGGCATTTTATCTTTAAGCAGGGAAAAGCAATGTTCAAATTTATCGGTTATCGATAGGTTTGCCTCCGCTTTAATACCAAAATAAATGGCCACGCTGTCCAGATCTGCTACTGCCACCCTGCAGTAAGCGAGTAATTCCGGCATCACTTCTTTGGCCTCCTGTCCGTAATTCCATAGTTTTCTGCGATAGTTGAAATCTGCAGAAATGGTGATCCCTTTATGATGCGCCAAGGTAATTGCCTCTTTACAAACTTCCGTAGCGCTGGAAGACAACGCTGCTGCGATCCCCGACCAATGAAACAATGTGGTATCCTCCAGCTGTTTTTCCCAGTCGATCATACCCGATTTTAGCTGAGAAAAAGAAGAACCGGAACGGTCATAAATGACTTGAGTTGGGCGGATATGATTGCCATTCTCCACATAATAAGTACCAATACGCTCCCCTCCTTTAATTATTCCACGGGTATTTACGCCATATTTTCGCAGCTCAGCGATCGCCATCTCTCCCAAATCATTATCAGGCAGCCTGCTCAGCATCCTGCTTTCTAGGCCTAACCTAGCCAATAGCACTGCAACATTTGCTTCTGCACCGGCAACATGGATATTTAAAGCGGCAGACTGGATAAATCTCAGTCCCATCTGGGTATTGAAACGCAATAAGATTTCGCCAAAACAGGTAATGCATGGAATCACATTCATGGGGGACTAAATTAGCTTAAACCAATTCAAATAAGCCTTCTACTTCTACAGGAATACGCCCTGGAAGAGAACCCATTCCTACTGCACTTCTTACCCCGATTCCATTTTCAGGGCCCCAAACTGATTCGAACAGTTCACTGCAGCCATTGATGACGTAAGGATGACTTTCGAAATCGGAGGTACAGCCCACCATTCCTAATACTTTAATCACACGTTTTATCGAATTAAGGCTTCCAAAATTGGCTACAATAGTAGAAAGCATGGTGAGGCCTACCTGACGGGCAGCCAGTTTTCCCTGATCTTTGTCCATATCATCGCCAATACGGCCAATAATCAGACTACCGTCCGTTTGAACCGGACCATGGCCAGAGAGGTACAAATATTTACCATCAATTAGGTAAGGCTTATAGATTCCCAGTGGTTTTGGGGCAGGTGGTAAGGTTAAACCTAAGTTCAGAAAACGGTCTTGTGCAGCTATATTCATGAGAAATTGATTAGGATATACTAATTTATCAAATATATCAATCCCATGCCAATTTGCGTAAATTTTGCACAAATAAGTATTGAAAATCTTAAAAAGCTATAATAAAGTCTACACACCCGTTATGATGCAAATATTTTGCATCATAACGGGTGTGTAGATTCAGTTTTTTACGATTAAACTGGAATGGAGAACAAAGGTATTTCCAGTCCCGAAGCCATCACTCTGGTTTTACTTCTATGCACCAGTGAAGCCCAGAAACCATATTTATTAGGGATCATGATCAGCAAATCCGCATCAAATGCTTTAATTTCCTTTTCAATCTCCCTGATAACCGCATTAGACTTTACATTTTTATAGTAATAGCTCACTCCGGCCAGGCCATTTCCAATGGCATCCTGCTCAGGCAATGCAGCAAATTCGGATTGCAGTTCTTCAATTGCACCATTGACATGGAATACTTCTACTTCTGCATTCAGGCTGATCGCCAGTTCCTGAATCCGTTTCAAGATTTTCTCTGGCACCCCGCGAAGCACATCACAAGCAAATAAGATTCTTTTCAGTCCTTCAAATTTAGCACCCATAGGAACTGCAATTACTGGGAATTTCAATTGTTTAATGGCTGCAGTGGTGGTATTTCCAATCAGGTCTTGTTCCAAGGTTTTAGAGCCCATCCCAAGAATCAGCAGATCAGCTTCATACTTTTTGATTAAATCACTAAGTTCATCACCTACAAAAGAGAATCTGGTTTCAAAACCAACGGTGATTCCATAGGTTTTTGCAATATCCAACGCACGTTCCTGTAAACGGTTGTTGTTATCATCAATTAATTTCTGGACACTGGATGCCGGTAAAATAGTGTTTGAGGCATGATGAGGAAGGGCATAAGAATTGAATAAAATCAGTCTTGCCTGACCATGTTTTGCGGCAGCAGCGGCATAAGCTACTGCATTCTCTGCGACATCGGAAAAATCTGTTGCGACAATGATTGTGATCATAAGAATAAATAAATAGGTTATCCGTAAATTAACTAATAGTTTCTGCGACAGGCCATACCTGGAGCATTTTAGAAATTAATTTGACAATAAACAAACCGTCCAGTTAATTTACGATGACAAACCAGATGTTTTGGCTAAAAGCCCGATATTTGAGCCGCTATAACGAATATAGTTTTGAGCATCCCAATTTACTAAAATACGAATGACACAAATATTAAATTTAAATACTTGGGCAAGAAAAGACCACTTCCATTTTTTTAATCAATTTGAAGAACCATTTTTTGGCGTAACCATAAATATAGACTGTACCATTGCCTACACAACAGCTAAAGCAAAAGGCATTTCCTTTTTCCTACATTACCTGCACAAAGCATTACAGGCGGCAAATCAGATTCCTTGTTTCCGATACCGCATTGTGGAAGACCAGGTCTGGATATTCGATCAGGTCGATGTTTCTGCAACCATAGGCAGAGCAGATGGCACTTTTGGGTTTTCTTATATGGAATATCATGAAGATTTTTCCGAGTTCAAAATCATCGCTGAAAAAGAAATTGAAACGGTAAGTAACAGTACCTCACTTTTCCCTGCTGGCTCTGGAGATTGTGTGATTCATTTCTCCGCATTGCCATGGATTGATTTTAAATCCATGTCGCATGCCAGAAGTTTTACTTTTGCAGACAGCAGTCCGAAGATTTCCATTGGAAAAATGACTGAATCTGAAGGCAAAAGAACCATACCAGTTTCCATTCATGTACACCATGCGTTAATGGACGGTTTTCATGTCGGGCAGTTTATTGAGCGCTTTCAGGAACTGCTAAACGAAGCCTAAAACCGATGGAAGAATTCTGGAAATACATCCACCACTATGCGCAAATTTCAATTGCTGCTCAGGAAGCATGGCAGCAATTGCTAAAGGAACAGAAACTAGCCAAGCAAGAACATTTACTGCTGGAAGGGACCATTCCTAAAAGAATCTATTTTGTAAAAAAAGGACTGCTTTCCTATTTTTACACCGATAAAGACGGTACTACGGTGATCAAGAAATTCTTTCCGGAACAAACTCTGGTAGCCTCTACCAGCGCCATGCTATTAAAGCAGCCAGGTAAATTTACCATCCAGGCCTTAGAAGAAACCGAAATTATCAGCTATCCTTTTGAACAGTTTTCCAGGCTAACCGAACAATTTTCAGACATCGCCAGATTTTACATTCATTACCTGGAACAGCACTGGGTCATTGAAAAAGAAATCGGAGAAATCAGTTTGAAACATGAGACTGCCGGACAACGCTATGCAGAATTCAAACAAAACCACCCGCACTTATTACAGCGTTTAAAACTGCATCATATTGCTTCCTATCTTGGGATCAGCCCTACTCAACTTAGCAGAATCAGAGCGGAATTGTAAAAACCTCAACCTATGTACAGATTTTCTCTCTAAAAAAGCACTTTCTTTGCAGCAATAATTAGCTATCCTATGAACGTATCGCGTTCATCAAAATCCTATACTGATGAAAAACAATTTAATAAAAGGAAGTATTCTGGTGGCATTGGGCTCAGCAAGCTATGGCATGTTGGCCACATTTGTCAAAATGGCCTATAAAGAAGGTTATTCTACTGCAGAAGTTACACTTTCTCAATTTGCAATAGGCGTGATCAGTTTATTGCTCATCAGTATGTTTAGCAAAAGACCAGCAGCAGACAGTGCTCCGACATCCAACTGGAAAAGCTTGTTAAAATTAATGGTTGCAGGTACAGCAATGGGCCTCACGAGTACTTTCTATTATCTATCCGTTCAATATATTCCGGTGAGCGTGGGGATTGTATTGCTGATGCAAACGGTATGGATGGGCGTAGTTCTGGAAATGATCTTACATAAAAAGCGCCCTGGAAACCGGAAAATCATTTCGGTATCGATCATTATCGCTGGAACGATATTGGCTACTAATCTACTGCAATCCTCAGTTACACTCGATTGGCGTGGTATTGGCTTTGGAATGTTAGCCGCATTATCTTATACCATTACCGTATATGCTTCCAATGGAATCGCCCTGCATTTACCGGTGGTCAGAAGAAGTTTATATCTGGTCCTCGGCGGACTGATCATTATCATGCTCATTTTCCACTCTTCCCTGAACATGAATTTCTCTTTTGATATCTTTTGGAAATGGGGGATTGTCCTTTCACTTTTTGGAACTATTCTTCCACCTTTACTTTTTACCATGGGGATGCCGCTTACCGGAGTTGGACTGGGGACTATTATCGCCGCCGTGGAAATACCTGTTTCGGTAGCCATGGCGCATTTTATCTTAAAAGAACCGGTTAATCTAACGCAGCTGGGAGGAATTCTACTCATCCTTGCTGCAGTGGTACTGATGAATATAGAAAAACCAAAGGGAGCTTAGCGCTCCCTTTTAATTTATAATACTATCTATCTTTTTTGATTTCGTCAAGTCGCGTTTTCTGCTCCTTGATTCTATTTTCCAGACGTGCCTGTTTGTCTGCATCTTCCAAATGGTCGGCCGGAGATTGGCTGATCCATTCCTCATATTGTTTTTCCTGATGTGCAGTATGCGTTTTCAATTTATCTTCCAATGCTGCACGTTTAGCCTTTAAATTCGTTAGGGTAGTTTCCCAGTCGGCTTTTTCCGTTTCAACAACTTCTTTCAGTTTATTTTCTGCGGCTTCGATATCGGAGTTTAATTTATCCAATTCTGTTTTCGCCGGTACAAAAACTTTTTCATCCAGGTTAAAGCGTTTCAATTCAATGCTCAATGGACCAAGCAAGGCATCTACTGGTGTTTCCCAATTCTCCCATACGTGAGCGATTAAAACAGATTTGCCGTCCGGGATATTTGCAGAAATCTGATCCAGATAATCGGATACGCCTTCTGCTTTTAAAGTTTCACCGGCAGAACCCGCAATCATTCCACCTGCCAGGCCAACAATAAACCCTAATGGGCCTGCCAATAACCCAATTAAACCACCAATTACGCCCCCAGTTAAGGTACCATTACCTAAAGATTCATTTTTGGCCGATCGGATGTTTACTTTTCCATCTTCATCACGTGTTAATATATAGGTTTCACCAACTGAGATATCGTTGGTCAGGTTAAGTTCCTGCAATGCTTTTAACCCTTTGAATGCCTCAACTTCAGTGTTGAATAAGGCCTGAATCATTTTTTCCATGGAAATGTTTTTTTGTTCTTAATTACGTGATATAACTACAAATCACTAGATATTTTGTTTTAATCGCCAATCTGTAATTGTGATTATTATGGAAGGGCACATTTAAACTAAAATATTCTCCAATTGTTTATCTGTTATATCTGAAACTAAAAGAAATCACCATGAAAAATTTACAAGACAACGGTAAAGGCAATTTAAAAAGTAAAACTCAGGAAAAAGAAATGGCTGATGCTGGTAGAAAAGCCAAAGGAGCAGAACCGGCGAATCAAACTTCAGCAAAAGAGGCGAAAAAGGTGCCGATTAAGAAAAGCAAAGGTTAGTTTACCCAGAAAACAGATGAAAAAACAGGAAAAAAAAGCCGCAAAAAAAACTGCAATTATTTTTTAACAGTGTTTTATAAATTGACTGAAAATCATATATTTATACAAACCAAACTTAAAAAACAAGCTCAAAATGGACTTAGACCCTGTAGACAACATTGTTAATTACAAGATGGGATTCATCTATTGGAACCCAAGAGATTCAAGACTTTTCGTGCCTAAGCGCGAAAGATCGATGGGATACACCTTAAACTTTGCGCATAAAATGAATATCCTCATTTTACTGACTATTAGTGTGATGTTCGTCTATACCCTTCTTTACCTTCCATAGTGACCAGCCAAGGAAGGTAAAGAAGCTATGTTAGGTGTCTATTGCGATTACTTTACTTCTTCAAAGAAGTATAGGATCAGCATAATTGCTTTATCTGTACCTATATTTTTTGGCGTATGTGCCAATCGACCGTCGAAAAGTAAAGAATCTCCTGCGGACAACACGATTTCCTGGTCTTCAAAATGATATTTCACATTTCCTGCCAGGATATATTTGTATTCGAAAGCTTCTGTGACCACCATTGGCCTGGAGGCACTGGGTTCCAATTCCAACAGTACAATATCTACCGTAGCATTCTTTATAGCTTTGGTCAGGATCCGCTTGTATAAAAAGCCTAGTGCCTGTTCCTTTTCAAACGACTCATACTCAGATTTTCTTTTGACTACTACCGGTGCTTTATTGGCACTATCGGAGATGTCTTTAAAAAATTGGTTTAAATCCACATCTAATGACTTAATAATATCTATCAAGACTATTAAAGAAGGAACGGTACGGTTATTTTCAATTTGAGAGATTAAACCTTTACTCACTCCTGCACGATCTGCCAGTTCCTGAACGGTAATGCCTCTTTCTTTTCTTATTTCTTTTATCCGATAACTGATCTTCAGGATTACATCCTCTTCCATAGTACATTTTATTGTCCAAAAATAATCAAATTATCACCGCAGCAATACTAGCTATCTTCTAATTTACAGGATCAACTATTATATCCTTTTGTTTTGTGAGGTAATATACAGGAATTCCAGCCAGCATGATGACTACTCCCCATCCGCAGGTACTCATTTTGGTCATCAGTAAAGACACACAAAAAACTGCAGCAAAGATGATGTATAACATCGGCAGTACCGGATAACCGAAAGCACGGTATGGGCGTTCCGCATTGGGCATCTTTCTTCTTAAAATAAAAATCCCCAGAATGGTCAGAATGTAGAAGATCATCACGATGATCATGACAAAATCCAGCAGTGCACCATATTTACCGGTCAGGCATAAAGCGGATGCCCAGAAACATTGGAACCATAAAGCCCAGGCAGGCACGCTTGCTTTGTTTAAAGTAGCCGCCTTTTTAAAGAAGAGGCCATCCTTCGCCATTGTATAATAAACCCTTGCTCCTGCCATAATCAGCCCGTTGTTACAGGCGAAAGTAGAAATCATGATCATCAATGCGATGATAATGGTTCCGGCATTTCCAAAAATATGCTGGGCGGCAACGACTGCTACACGGTCGGATTTTGCGGTGGCAATGTCATTCATAGGAATCACGGCCACATACATCAAATTGGCCAGTACATAAATCACGCTGACGATAAAAGTGCCCAGAAATAAACTGAGTCCGACGTTACGTTCTGGTTTTTTTATCTCACCGGCAATAAAGGTTACCCCATTCCAGGCATCACTGGAAAACAAAGATCCCACTAAAGAGGCTGAAATGGCTGCAAAAAGGACAGAGCCTCCAATCGTCATCCAGGAACCGGTTTCTACATTCATTGATTTTAGGCTCCAGGCATCTGCCCAGTTGGCATTCCATACTTCTGCTTTCGCTCCCAGTGTAAAACCAAAGACGATTAAGCCAAAAAGTGATAATATTTTAATGATGGTTAGAAAAGTTTGCAGCGTCTTACTGTCTTTTACCCCACGGCTATTCAGGTAAGTCAGAAAAACAATAGTCACTATAGAAACCAGCTGTGCAGCACTCAATGAAAAGTACTCTGGCACTCCAGCAGCTGTACTTCCTGTTTGCAGCTGCCAAAGAATATTAGTTTCACTAAAAGGTTCGTATAAATAGGCGGCGAATTTGGAAAAAGCAACCCCTACAGCGGCAATGGTTCCCGTTTGTATCACCGCAAAAAAGCTCCATCCATATAGAAAGGCAATCAGTTTATTATAGGCTTCTTTCAGGTAAACATACTGTCCGCCTGCTTTAGGGAACATCGCACTCAGCTCTCCGTAACTTACTGCAGCGATTACAGTGACCAATCCGGTAAGCAGCCAGATCACAATCAGCCAGCCTGCCGAGCCTACTTGTCTGGCAATATCCGCACTGACAATAAAAATACCAGAACCGATCATTGATCCTACGACCAGCATGGTCCCATCTAATAATCCAAGTTCTCTTTTGAAAGAGCCATCTTGACTTTCTTTTTCCATTTAGTTTGTTTTTTATGAGGGATTCTCTTCTACTGAATAGCTGGTTAGGCGCTTCAAAAAATTCCTCTTTTTTGGTTGTTGGTTTTCAAAATGCAAGCGCATCGTCATGGAAGTAATTGTGGTTCAATTTGATGCTTTCATTTTGTTTGGTTAGTTTGTGCTAATATATTTAAAAAAATCAAAACCACTGACCTGGAAAGGTCATTCCAAATATTAAATTATTTTTTCTAAAAAAAACCTGAGCAATCATTTCATTAAAAATTTGCTTTTTACAAGAACACTGTTAATTTTACGTAGCACTTATCTGAGCTGTGAACGCGCTACTCCATACTACCCTTAGGAGTCAATCTATACCCAGTAAATTAAAAATCAACCAAATAAACTTAAACTAAGTATGGAGTTCTTACAAAAAAATCTAATTTATTTTATCCCTTTACTGGGTTTAATTGGCATTATCGTCATGGCGATAAAAAGCGCCTGGGTCAACAAGCAAGATGCTGGTGATGCGAAAATGCAGGAACTTGCGGGTTATATCGCCGATGGCGCCATGGCCTTTTTGAAGGCAGAATGGAGAGTACTCAGCATCTTCGTTGTATTTACAGCGGCATTGCTTGCTTATTCGGGAAACATACATGAAGTAAATGGAGTAACCTTACATTCCAGCTGGATCATTGCCATTGCCTTTGTCATTGGAGCGGTATTTTCTGCTACTGCGGGGTATATCGGTATGAGAGCCGCTACTAAAGCCAATGTACGCACCACACAGGCTGCCAGAACTAGTTTATCGCAAGCCTTAAAAGTGTCTTTTACAGGTGGAACAGTAATGGGCTTAGGTGTTGCAGGATTGGCGATCCTCGGCTTAGGTGGATTATTTATCGTGTTCCTAAAGGTCTTTAACGTAATCGATGCCAACAGTACGGAGATGAAAACAGCGATAGAAGTACTCACAGGCTTCTCATTAGGTGCAGAGTCTATTGCTTTATTTGCCCGTGTTGGTGGTGGTATTTATACCAAAGCTGCCGATGTAGGCGCTGATTTAGTAGGTAAAGTAGAAGCAGGAATTCCAGAGGATGATGTCCGTAACCCTGCGACCATTGCAGATAACGTGGGCGACAATGTGGGTGATGTTGCCGGTATGGGAGCTGATTTATTTGGTTCTTATGTGGCTACTATCCTGGCGACCATGGTATTGGGACAAGAAATTATAGTAGAGAAATTAAATGGTGTAGCTATTGATCAGCTGAATGGCTTTTCACCGGTGTTGCTGCCCATGGTCATCTGCGGACTGGGCATCTTATTTTCTATCGTAGGCACCTGGTTTGTCCGCATTAAAGGCGAAGATTCCAATGTGCAGACCGCTTTAAACCTAGGCAACTGGAGTTCAATTGTCCTCACTGCAATTGCCTGTTATTTCATTGTGATGTGTATGCTGCCTCCTCAATTACACCTTCGCGGGGTAGATTTCACGAATCTGGACGTTTATTATGCCATTTTAGTAGGTCTTGTAGTGGGTACGCTCATGAGTATCATTACTGAATATTATACCGCCATGGGTAAAGGCCCTGTAAACTCAATTATCCAGCAATCAGGAACCGGTCATGCGACCAATATTATTGGCGGATTGTCTGTAGGAATGAAATCTACTGTTGCCCCTATTTTAGTGTTGGCTGGCGGAATTATTTTCTCTTATTCCTTTGCCGGTTTATATGGTGTAGCCATTGCTGCTGCCGGTATGATGGCTACCACTGCCATGCAGCTTGCCATTGATGCTTTTGGCCCTATTGCAGACAATGCAGGGGGTATTGCAGAGATGAGCCAGCTTCCACCAGAAGTGCGGGAACGTACAGACAACCTGGATGCCGTAGGAAACACGACAGCAGCAACAGGCAAGGGTTTTGCCATTGCTTCTGCTGCGTTGACTTCACTGGCCTTATTTGCCGCCTTTGTGGGCGTTGCAGGCATAGATGCAATCGATATTTATAAGGCGCCTGTATTGGCCGGACTATTTGTCGGCGCGATGATTCCTTTCATTTTTTCTGCACTGTGTATCGCAGCAGTAGGTAAAGCTGCGATGGATATGGTGCAGGAAGTCCGCCGTCAATTCCGGGAAATCCCTGGAATCATGGAATATAAAGCCAAACCTGAATATGAAAAATGTGTGGCCATTTCTACCAAAGCATCGATCCGTGAAATGATGCTACCTGGTGCGATTGCCTTATTGACACCAATCATTGTAGGTTTCGGATTTAAAAATGTATTTCCTGCGGTAAGCTCTGCTGAAATATTGGGTGGTTTACTTGCTGGAGTAACTGTTTCGGGTGTTTTAATGGGAATTTTCCAGAGCAATGCAGGCGGCGCCTGGGACAATGCCAAGAAGTCCTTCGAAAAAGGAGTAAAAATTAATGGCGAGCTATTTTACAAGGGATCTGACCCCCATAAAGCCTCTGTAACTGGTGATACGGTGGGTGATCCTTTCAAAGACACCTCCGGTCCTTCCATGAATATTTTAATCAAATTAATGTCGATTGTATCCTTAGTAATTGCCCCTTACATTGCTGTAAGCGTGGTTCCAGAAATGAAATTCGGTCAGGAGATCAGAAAAGAAGTTCGGGTGATGAAAACCATAGATGCCAATGGAATTGAGAAAATTGATACCTTAAAGAACCTGCTGGACACGATCAGTGTCAAACGATAATATTATGATTGTTACTAATAAAAGGGATTTTGAATAAAAATCCCTTTTATTTTTAAACATCTTTATTTAGGTTTGACAATCAGATTACAAATCAAAAACACCACTATAAACAACCTTTTACTAAACTTTAAACTATGAATTTTAGAAAGTCGATTGACTTACTTACAAAAGAAGCTTCCGAAACCGGAGAAGGGGCACTGAAGAGGACCCTAGGCCCGGTAAATCTGGTTGCTTTGGGTATTGGGGCGATTATCGGTGCTGGATTATTCTCCATTACCGGTTCAGCAGCAGCCAATAACGCCGGCCCGGCGATTACCATTTCCTTCGTTATTGCAGCAATAGGTTGCGGATTTGCAGGTTTATGTTATGCAGAATTTGCTTCCATGATCCCTGTTGCAGGAAGTGCATATACCTATTCTTATGCCACCATGGGCGAATTAGTAGCCTGGATCATTGGCTGGGATTTGGTATTGGAATATGCGGTCGGTGCGGCTACAGTTTCTATCAGCTGGAGTCGATACCTGGTCAAGTTTCTCGAATATTACGACCTTCACCTGCCCGCCCAGGTAGTGATGTCGCCATTTGATACGGCTACCCTTGCCGATGGCACCATCGTAAATGGCATGTTTAACCTACCTGCCGTATTCATCATCGTATTGATGTCCCTGGTATTGATTAGAGGAACTAAAGAATCAGCCATCATCAATGGTGTGATTGTAGCAGTTAAAGTAGTGATTGTATTCATCTTTATCTTCTTAGGATGGAAATACATTAATGCAGACAACTATTCTCCATATTTTATCCCTGCAGACAAACCGGGTCATGCCAGTTTCTTTGAAAACGGATGGGGTGGTGTCATTAGAGCAGCGGGTATTGTATTCTTCGCTTACATTGGTTTTGATGCGGTGTCTACTGCAGCTCAGGAAGCTAAAAACCCGAAGAAAGATATGCCAATCGGTATTTTAGTTTCTCTATTCATCTGTACCGTCCTTTATATCTTATTTGCGCACGTGATGACAGGTGTTGCCAACTACGACCTATTCAAAGGTCAGGATGGTATTGCTCCTGTTGCTGTTGCAATTGACAACATGGGTATTAAAAATGCGGCTGGACTCGTTACTCCAGCTTATCCATGGTTAAATAAAGCAATTATCCTGGCGATTCTTGGCGGTTACGCTTCTGTGATCCTGGTGATGTTATTGGGTCAGTCTAGAGTATTCTTCTCAATGAGTAAAGATGGTTTATTACCAGGCGTATTTTCTAAAGTTCATCCTAAGTTCAGTACACCTGCAAAAAGCAACCTCCTTTTCATGGTATTTGTGAGTTTATTTGCAGCTTTTGTTCCGGCGAGAGTAGTAGGTGAAATGACCAGTATTGGTACCTTATTCGCCTTTATTCTGGTATGTATCGGTATTATTATCCTGAGAAAACGCATGCCTGATCTTCCAAGAGCATTTAAAGTACCAATGGTACCGCTTATCCCTATCTTAGGTGTAGTGGTTTGCTTAGGAATGATGGTATTCCTTCCATTAGATACCTGGGTTCGTTTACTAGTATGGATGATTATCGGTGTAAACGTGTATTTGTTCTATGGCATCAAAAATAGTTTATTATCTGACAACAATCCGGTTACCCTGGCCAGAAGTAATAAAGTAGTTTCTTATATCGGCTTAGCCTTAGCGGTATTGCTGATTATTGTGGCGATCATTCACCACCATACCACTAACGGCACAGATACTGGATTATATTACTTCTCTCTGATATTTGCCATAGTACATTTATTCATTTACGTATACCGTGCTGCCACGTCTAAAAACGTGAAAGCTAAAGTATAAGCCTTCTTTTACTAAAGAGGCGTCTCTTTTAAACAAAAATGGCCTGGGTTCTTTCCATAGAATTCAGGCCGTTTTGTTTACCTCTTGTCACCTTCTTATTACAAAATAATATACCTTTGCAGCATAAATACAGCTGCTATGGAATTTAATTTCAGTCAAATCCTCTCTTGTTCAATGATCATGTTCGCGATTATTGATATTCTGGGTGCCATCCCGGTGGTGATCGAACTTAGAAAGAAAGCCGGTCATATTCAATCTGAAAAAGCAACTATTGTGGCCACAGCATTGATGATCATCTTTCTTTTTGCGGGAGAAACCTTATTAAAAGTAATCGGCCTGGATGTAGAATCCTTTGCGATTGCAGGTTCGTTTGTGATCTTCGTAATTGCCATGGAAATGGTACTTGGACTTACGATCTTCAATGAAGATGTTCCGGAAACCGTGTCTATTGTTCCCCTGGCCTTCCCTTTAATTGCAGGGGCTGGAACGATGACTACGCTACTTTCCTTAAAGACAGAGTATGCCACGCAAAACATTATCGCCGGTATCCTGATCAACATGATGTTTGTCTATTTTGTACTGAAAAACACCAACCGTTTAGAACGTTTACTAGGTAAAGCCGGCTTAAATGTATTGAGGAAGGCTTTTGGAGTGATCTTACTCGCCATTGCGATCAAGCTATTCAGAAACAATACAGGCTTGTAACCAGCCTGTATCTATATAAAAATGGCCTCAGAATTTCGATCATTCTGAGGCCATTATATTTTAGCTCCGTATTAGCTTCCTGTTCTCAGGGCTAATTTTATGTTTTAATCAACTCTTCTGTTTTAATCAGGCGCGCTACAAACATCGTATCTGCAGCATCTCTATACCCTTTAACCACTTCCATCTTCTCCAGTTTCAGCGGCAATGTTTCTTCCAGAAAGCGGACTACTTCTTCATTTTCCTGCTTAAAAACTGAACAGGTAATGTAAATCAATGGTTTTCCCACTTTCAGGTATTTGACCACATTGCTGGCGATACCTTTCTGCAAGCGGTTATACATGGTGATTTTATGGGCATCAAAATAGTACAGCATTTCCGGTGTACGTCCCCAGGTACCGGATCCTGAACAAGGCGCATCGAGTACAATGCCATCAAATTCATAATCATGTAAGTCCTGGTCGTTGTTTTGCAGCAGATCTAATACTTTCTTTTGATACTTCTTAATTCCAGCCTCATGAAAACGATCATCGAGGTTGTTTAAGCTCGTTTCTCTCACATCACTCACCACAAGCTGCACGCTAGGCTCTAGGTCGTGCAGCAATAAGGATTTCCCCCCTGAGGCCGCGCAGCAATCCCACCAGCGATCATAAGCTTTAGGTTCAAATAACAAACCTGTCTTTTGAGAAGATAGATCCTGTACCTGATAAAACTTCTGGTTGGGGAATATATTTTCGAGTTTAGTCCCGTTTGGCAGGGCCAGCGTGGTTTCGCTCAGTTCTTTTACCGGTACTTCATGCGCCTGCAAATCGGCCATTAAAGCTTTCAGATGTCCTTTAGTTATCCTTAGAAATAAATCAGGCTGGGTGAAAAAAGATTCAAAGAAATCTTCCTGTTCCACCTCCGCACTTAAATTCTGGTGGAAAGAAAATACATCCGACAGGTTAAAAGCCGGAAATGCCGACTGAATCAATGCCAGCTTAGCTTTTAGTGGCAATTCTGTCTGACCAGCAAGTTCAGGCAGCTGGCTATCTACCACTAAACTATGGGTGTTATTACACAAGAAATCGGCAATTGCCAGGCGCAGTATCTGCGGTTCTTTCATCAGGGCTTTCCCCAACCTGAAAAAACTATAAATATAACGGCTGGACCATCTTCTGTCTGAAGAACCCATTTTCTTATTCTGTTTGAAATAGAGGTGTAAAAACCGATGTAAAGGCAGCAGCCCATCGTAGCTTTTAAAAATCTGCTCAAATGCCCGGATCTGGTGTTCTATTCTCATTCTACAACGTTTATAGCAAAATTCTTATAGCGTAAAAGCATTAAACTGGTATTGATATAACCCAGTTTCTCGTCATGAAGAAAGTTGAAAGAATTGTGCAGTCCTTCATACTTTTCTTTGGTCAGGTACTTCAAATAATTGGCACCATGCTCAGCAAATAATTTACCAAAATAAAAACCGATATCAAAGCCTTTAAAAGAATATTCTGAAGGCTCAAATTTGAAAGCCACTCTATACTTTTTAATGAACTGAACCGCTGCCGCGCTTCGGTAATTGACATGGTAGGAAGCAGTGATACTGGTATTTAAAGCCTGTAATTTATCGACATTATAATTCTGTTTGATCCAATCCGGGTGACCGAATAAATTCAGATCATAGCCTTTATTCTTAATTTTAACCAGCCTATCTAAGGTTGGAACCACAAATTTACGGTCGGACGAGGTAACGATGACCACGTATTGCTTGCCCTTTTGCATTTTCGTTTCCATACTAAATACAGAAGGGTATTCTTGTACCAAAAAGACTTTTTTATTGGCTTTAAAATACTCGCGTAATGGCCTTGCTAACACCTCATCACTACTGGTTTTCGGATTGATGAATACCACAATCGTATTTTCTGGCGCATAATTTTTAGCCACATAATTCACAATCTTCCCGGCATGAAGGTCAATATTATTGACTACAGAAATCAGGTTAGGATTATTAAATTCCTCAGGATGTGTAGCTGCCAATGGCGAGATCACCGGAATATTTCTGGCAATAGAATAAGGCATCAGGTGTTTAATGCCCTGAGGAAATACTGGCCCTACTACCAGGTTTGTATACGTTAAAGTTCCTTTATTAATGAGCGCATCGATCTGCGCATTAGAGTCACGGGTATCAAAGACATTCACTTTGAAATTTAATCCCAAACTTGCTGCTGAGTCTATTCCCATTTTGAAACCCTGGTAAAAGTCGATGGCCATTGCCGATTTATCGACCTCGGCTTTGGTGGCCGTTCTCAAGTTAATTTCATTTAGGCGGAAAGGGATCAGTAAGGAAATATTAGCCTGCGTAAACCGCGCTGCAGGTTTTTCTATTTCTTTCTCTTTACCCTGGCCGTCTGGGTTTTTATTTGCAGGCTTTCTTATTTTCGGCGAACAGGCTGAAAATAAGAAAGCCATACAAATGATCAGCCAATACTTATTCCCACTCAATTGTAGCGGGTGGTTTTGAACTGATATCATATACTACGCGGTTTATTCCTTTTACTTTGTTAATAATTTCATTAGAAATTTTGGCGAGTACGTTATATGGTAAATGACACCAATCGGCAGTCATACCATCTACAGATTCCACTGCACGAAGACAGATGGCATTTTCGTAGGTACGTTCATCACCCATTACCCCCACAGACTGTACTGGAAGGAAGATTGCTCCTGCCTGCCATACTTTATCATAGAGACCTGCTTCTTTTAAGTTATTGATATAGATCGCATCCGCTTCCTGAAGAATAGCTACCTTCTCTGGAGTCACCTCACCAAGAATTCTAATCGCTAATCCCGGACCAGGGAAAGGGTGACGGCCAATGATGAAATGCTCTAAACCTAATGATGTACCTACTCTTCTTACTTCATCTTTAAATAAAGTTTTCAAAGGCTCTACTACTTTCAGTTTCATAAAGTCAGGTAATCCGCCTACGTTATGGTGAGATTTAATCGTTGCTGATGGGCCGCCGTTAACAGAGATCGACTCGATTACGTCTGGATAAATCGTGCCCTGTGCCAACCATTTTACGTCTTCAACCAGGTGTGCTTCTGTATCGAATACTTCGATAAACACACGTCCAATTGCTTTACGTTTCAACTCAGGATCAGTCACACCAGCCAATTGGCTTAGGAAACGATCTTTAGCATCTACGCCTTTGATGTTTAAACCAAGGTGTTTGTATTGTTCCAATACACTGTCATATTCGTCTTTACGAAGTAAACCGTTGTCGACAAAAATACAGTGTAAATTAGTACCGATTGCTTTGTGTAATAATACAGCAGCAACACTAGAGTCTACCCCACCTGAAAGGCCAAGTACTACTTTATCGTCACCGATAGTTTCTTTTAAATCTGCAATGATTGTTTCTACGAAAGCTTCAGAAGTCCATTCCTGATGACATCCACAGATATCTACCAAAAAGTTTTCCAGCAATTGTTTTCCGTCCGTGCTGTGTGTCACTTCCGGGTGGAACTGAATCGCATACGTTTCGCTATCTTTAATCTGGTAAGCCGCAACTTTTACGCTGTCGGTACTTGCAATCAGTTCAAAGTTTTCAGGGATCTTTGTGATGGTATCTCCATGAGACATCCATACTTGAGAATCCAGGTTGATGTGCTTAAATAATTTATTTCCGCTAGCAACGAAATTCAGGTTAGCCCTGCCGTATTCACGAGTTGATGAAGCCTGAACTTCACCACCAAGCTGCTGCGCCATATATTGCGCACCATAACAAACACCCAATACTGGGAATTTAAGGTGGAATTTAGTCAGGTCAATCTGTGGAGCATCTGCTTGACGCACCGAGAATGGGCTACCTGAAAATATAATACCTTTTACGTCTGATGTGATTTCAGGAATATTGTTGAAGGGATGAATTTCGCAATACACATTTAGTTCGCGTACCCTGCGGGCAATTAGCTGCGTGTATTGGGAACCAAAATCGAGAATAATGATTTTTTCTAGCATGGCCAAAGTTAAGAAAACTTACCTGCTGGTACAAGACAGAATGTCAATTAACCTCGATTTGATACTTATTTACCTCTACACCGAATCTTCTCAGAAAATCTACACCTTCATCACTAGGTAATCCTTTATATTCCGCATAAGAATCCAGGTATAAAACCTTCCTGATTCCGGAGGATAAAATTAACCGCGCACAGGCGATGCAAGGGGAAAGCGTGGTGTATAAAGTGGCACCTTCAATTTTAGAGCCATTCTTAGAAGCATATAAAATTGCATTTTCTTCTGCATGCAGGGCGAGAGAGCAGCTGCCGCGGGAATCCCTATCACAGCCCGTTTCCGGCCACTCTTCATCACAGTTGTGTGTTTCTGGCGGCGGCCCGTTATAACCGATAGAAATGATTCTGGTGTCTTTTGTCAATACTGCACCTACGTGTGCCCTTACGCAATGGGAACGTGCAGCAAGATCCACTGCCAGATTCATATAAATATGATCGAAACTCTTTTTACTCATATAGGTGATCAATAAAAAAGCTTCCCATCGAATCAATGGGAAGCTTTCCTGTTAAATATAATTAGTGACCTCCTTCGGCCTCAATATTTTCTACATTAATGCCCTGACTTTTCAGTACAGCGCTTACTCTCCAGGCAAAGAAGATCAGGTAAGCAAACCCGATTGCCGGAACAATATAAGAACTGTGGATACCAATTGTATCGGCAAGTTCACCTTGAATTGGCGGAATAATCGCACCACCCAAAATCATCATGATTAAGAATGAAGAACCCTGACTGGTGTATTTGTTCAATCCTGTGATCGATAATGCGAAGATCGAAGGCCACATGATCGAGCAGCACAATCCACCACTTACGAAAGCGAAGATGGCGACATGACCAGTAGTTAATAAACCAATCACCATAGAGATCGCACCTAAAGTACCGAAGATGGCCAATGTTTTGGCCGGTTTCTCCTGTCCAAGGTAAAAAGCAACAATCATTACCGCGATACAGATGCCATATACATATAAGTTACCTACATCAGTTCCTGTAAAATGGTTGACGACTAAAATCACTCCAAAAGCAACGAAAGGAACGATAACCGTCAGGACATTTCTCATGGTTTTAGACATTTTAAAGGCTGAGATGGCCCCTGTCCAACGTCCGATCATCATACTTCCCCAGTATAATGAGATGTATTGTTTGATCTCAGATTCCGCTAAACCACCAAATTCCTTCAGGTTCAATAAAGCCCCTAAGTTACTTTGAATGGTTACTTCCGTACCTACATACATAAAGATTGCCAGCATACCCAATACCAATTGCGGGTATTGCATTGCGCCCCATTTCTCAGGATTGTCTTTTTTAACGGTATAAGCGAACAGCAAAGCACCAAGAATGATGGCCAGTGAAGAGTATACAAATACCGAAGCAGGAACACCAGTAGCATTCGCTAAAGGACCTGCAGCAGCTACCATTAGGAAACCAAGAATCATCACTACTAACGGACCATTAGGCTTAGGACTGGCTTCTACTTTCTCATTACTGGTAACTTCTGGCAATTTAGACAGTGCGAAGAAGACCGCCACTGCGATAAACAGACCAGCAAGAATCAGGTATAGGTTATTGATAGAGCTGATTTCTACTGCTTTCGGAACAGCATCATTTGCAGTACCGAATAAAACCACACTCACGATTACTGGTCCCATTAAACCACCAAGGTTATTGATACCACCGGCAAGGTTTAAACGGTGAGTACCACTTTCAGGCGCACCTAAAGCCACCACAAAAGGGTTAGCAGCGGTTTGCTGAAGGGAGAAACCCAGGGCAATCACGAAAAATGTGAATAAGATAAAGATAAAAGATCCGGAATGTACTGCGGGAATCATGATCAACGCACCTACTGCGGAGATCACTAAACCGGCGATAATCCCTTTCTTGTAACCGATTTTATTTAAAATATCTACTTTACTGGCTTGAGAGGCGAAATACAGCAACAGTGATCCAATGAAGTATCCACCGTAAAATGTGAAGTCAATAAGCTGAGACTCAAATTGAGTCAGATTAAAGTGCGCTTTACAGAATGGTATAAAAATACCATTTGAAGCAGCAACAAAGCCCCAGAAAAAGAACACAGTAATAATTGTGTACAAAGCGGTGCCGTAATTTTTTTTTGATTGTTGTTCCATATAACCGTATTAACTTATTTTGGTGCGCTAAACATAAATAAAAAAAACTGTTTGCTAAAGTGTAATGTTTACACAGTGGCAAATCATATTACTGATTTTACAGCAAGACTGGCAGCTTACGATGGGAGATCTATTAAAATAATAAGGGTGATTTTATTCTGAAAATCGCATATTAGCATAATTTTAGAAGTTAGGTGAATGTTTGAAGCAATATTACAGGGGGTGGGTGCAGGTATATTATTTTCGTTTTTAACGGGGCCTGTGTTCTTTTCCATGATTAAAACGAGCATTGAGAAGGGCTTCAAAGCTGGGTTTTCTCTTGCGGTAGGTGTGATTTTTAGTGACATTATCTTTATCACCCTGACCATTTTCAGTGCACAGTTTGTAGATTATAAATCGGAATACTTTCAATATATAGGCATCGTAGGAGGCCTCTTTTTGTTTGGGATTGGTTTGTATTACCTGTTCAATAAAGTAAAAGTAAGTTATGATGTGGGGGAGATTGCGAAGATCAAAAAACGCGGCTACATCCTTAAGGGCTTCTTAATGTGCCTCTTATCTCCTACTACATTAATGTTCTGGATTATGGTGGGCGGTATCATCTCCGTGCAGTTACACTTAACCATGGCTGAAAAAGTGGTGTTCTTTATCGTGGCCATGGCCACACAGCTGACTGTAGATGGTGTAAAGACATATTATGCCGCTAAGCTGCGGTACCGCATCAAAGAGAAGACCATACAGAATCTGAACAGGGTTGCGGGGGCGGTAATCATCATCTTTGCCATCCGCTTATTTATTGAAGTCTTCTTGAAACATTTTAAATAAAAAAATCCCCGTCTGGTTTAAGCCTGACGGGGATTCGTATTTTATTAAAGCGCTGTATTAATAAGCTCTTTGGTTGTTTCCTTCTTTCCAGTTTACGAAAGCTTTAATCACAACTTTGTTACCACCAGGTGTTGGGTAGTTTCCTGAGAAATACCAGTCGCCGGTGTGATTAGGACAAGCTACGTGTAAATTGTCTAAAGTCTGATAGATCACTTCTACTTCTGCATTGATGTTTTCAGGAGTGATGATTTTCGTGATTTGCGCAGAGATCTCTTCTTGTGTGAAAGGTCTGTAAATGTCTTTCACATGGTTTACAATCTCCTCTTTTGGCAGCAGCAATGAAGCTTTACATTTCTGATAAACTTCTTCGATGATGTGTTCCAAACCACGTTCTTTCAACAACTGAATGGCCGCTTCAAAAGCAACGAATTGCCCCATTTTAGACATGTCGATACCATAGCAATCCGGGTAACGGATCTGCGGAGCAGAAGAAACAATAATGATCTTCTTAGGATGTAACCTGTCGATGATCTTAATGATGCTTTGTTTCAGGGTAGTTCCACGAACGATGGAGTCATCAATGGCCACTAAAGTATCCGTACCGTTTTTGATCACCCCATAAGTAGTGTCATAAACATGGGCTACCATATCACCTCTATCGGCATCCTGAGTAATGAACGTTCTTAGCTTCACATCCTTAATTGCCAATTTCTCCACTCTTGGGTTCATTGATAGCAATTCATTCAGTTCTTCATCACTCAGCTGCTCTTTACGGTTCAGTAAAGTATCTTTTTGTACCCCTCTGATATAGCCATGTAAACCTTCTACCATTCCGTAGAAAGAAACTTCAGCTGTATTAGGGATAAAAGAGAATACGGTATTTTTAAGATCTGCACTTACTGCTTTCAGAATCTGATCACATAATAGTGCGCCTAAATGTTTTCTTTCTTTATAGATTTCCGCATCAGAACCTCTCGAGAAGTAAATGCGCTCAAATGAACACGCTCTTTTTTCCTGAGGTTCTCTAAAAATTTCCTCAGTTACTTTACCGTTTTTCTTAACAATCAAAGCATGTCCAGGCTGAATTTCTTTTACATCTTTAAATGGAATATTGAAAGCAGTTTGAATTGCTGGTCTTTCAGAAGCCGCAACTACGATCTCATCATCTGCATAATAAAATGCCGGACGAATTCCTGAAGGGTCACGAAGGATAAAAGCATCACCATTACCAACGATACCAGAGATGGCGTATCCACCATCCCAGTTCTTTGCAGAACGGCGAAGGATTTTAGCAATGTCTAAACTTTCAGAGATTTTGTGCGTGATTTCAACGTTATCTAATCCTTCTTTTTTATAAGCATCAAAAAGTTCCTGATTCTCATCATCCAGGAAATGACCGATTTTTTCAAGTACGGTTACTGTATCTGCTTTTTCTTTAGGATGTTGCCCAAGCTCATATAATTGCTCTAACAACTCTTCCACATTCGTCATGTTGAAGTTACCTGCAATCACCAGATTACGGGTCATCCAGTTGTTCTGACGTAGGAAAGGGTGACAGTTTTCAATACTATTCTGACCATGGGTACCATATCTAAGGTGACCTAGTAGAACTTCTCCAATAAAACTAACATTGGTTTTCAACCATTCTGCATCTTGCATCAGCTCAGGCGTTTCATTCTGAATGTCTACAAATTTACTTTGTACATATCCAAAAATATCCGCAACTGCATTTTGAGCCATAGACCGGTACCTGCTGATGTAGCGGTGACCTGGTTTAACATCGAGTTTAATGGTTGCAATACCTGCACCATCTTGTCCACGGTTATGTTGCTTTTCCATTAAAAGGTAAAGCTTATTAAGGCCGTAAAGGGTGGTACCGTATTTTTCCTGGTAGTATGAGAGAGGTTTTAAAAGGCGGATAAAGGCAATACCGCATTCGTGCTTGATCGAGTCGCTCATTGTGTGTGATTTGAGCCGCAAATTTACCGTTAATAATTCTCAGAACCTAGAAAGAAATACAATCTTTCATTAAGATTATAATCACTTAATTAAATACCGTTTAAAGCGTTTAGCAGGTAAAAGAATGATATAAAAACACACAAAGAAACCGCTCTAAAGGGAGCGGTTTCTGGCATATATCGGCAGATCTTTTAAATAGACCCGATTATTTTAATGCTGATCTGACAGTTTCAAAGTTTAGCGATGATGAAATCATTCAGGTTCAATTTAGAAACATCGTTTTTAACCAAGGCGTGTTCTTTAGAAGACCCGCTCAATTTCAGGTCTGAATAACCGCTGATATCGGTATAAAGGCTGCCAACTTTTGCATTCACATTTGCTTTAGCTTCATCTTTTAAGAAGATCTGAAGAACGGCTAAATCAAAGTCACCGCGGGTTTTAACCATTGCAGTGTTTGCTGCATCAATTCTCTGCAGGTCTTTTACATATACATAGATCGTACTATTGTCAGTAGAATTGAGGTATAAAGTATATCCTTTTTGAACTATGCTTGTTCCGTTTTCGGCTAACGCATCATAGCTGCTGATGTCTTCTCTGTTTCCTTGTACCAATACTACTTTGGCGTTACCAGTTACAACTACTTTATTGAATTTTACCGGAGCAGTGATGCCCATTGGTGCTTTCTCTTTTGCGAACGTTGTGAAGGCTGAAGAAGTTAAAACGATAGCTGTTAGAGAAGTTGCGATTAGCGTTTTGATGGCAGTTTTCATATCTTTTAATATTTTAAGTTTTTAAAGTTGTTTTGTAGATAAGACGTAGCCAAATGAGAAACGTTTCAGCGATTTATGGCGCTTTAGACCATAACAGTGCACCTCTCGACGAAATGCCCGAACTTCTCGACCAATCGACGAAATTATTTTCGTCGATCCGCTGACAAATCGACCCTAAGCAAAAGTATCAAGAATTGATTCAGGAAAAGCGGATAAAGAAAAAGGCGGTCAACGACCGCCTGAGTAAGTAACATCAGCATACCGGAGCGCTTAGCTCCGGGGAATGATTTAAATTTTCAGGTGCATCTGATTCGACTGCACCTCTTCTCCGAAGAAAATCGAAGCATGCTGATCAAAAGTCCCGCGATCTCCAGAAGTAAAAAACCTGCGGCCCCCTTTCTGACTAATCTGCTCAGCGATCTCCGGATGGTTCTGCAGATACAATTCCAGACTGTTCGCGACAATGTCTGCCTGCCCCAGCAGTTCAATACCTGCAGGCAAAATGGACTGAATTTTAGGAATCAGTAAAGGATAATGTGTGCAAGCCAAAAGAATGCAATCAATATCCGCATCTTTCTCCAGCAGCTGATCCAGGTACTTCTGGACAAAGTAGTCTGCTCCTGGATGTATATGTTCGTTGTTCTCGATCAGCGGCACCCACATCGGGCAAGCCAGCTGTGCCACTTTAATATCTGGAAAAAACTTATTGATCTCCATTGGGTAAGAAAGGGAGTTGACCGTACCACGGGTTCCCATCACACCTACCTTCCTGCGATGGGTATACTGCCCTACCACCTCCGCGGTTGGCCTGATCACTCCAAGCACGCGGTGATTTGGATACTTAACCGGCAGCACCTTTTGCTGAATGCTGCGCAGTGCTTTCGCTGAAGCCGTATTACAAGCAAGGATGACCAGTGGGCATCCCTGCGCAAAGAGCCATTCTACGCATTCTAAAGTATACTGATAAACCGTTTCAAAAGAATGGTCTCCATAAGGAGCGCGGGCATTGTCACCCAGATATATATAATTGTATTGCGGCAGCTGTTTGGCAATGGATTTAAAGACGGTTAAACCACCATATCCAGAATCAAAAACGCCTATCGATTGGTCAATATTCATGGTAAAAAAAAGCGGGATGGAGTTTGATCACCCCATCCCGCAATTTATATATTTTAATTCTAATTATTTCTTTGGTGCTGGAGTTGCAGTGATGCCCAATTTAGCTTTAACAGCAGCAGTGATATCATCACCACCATCCCAGTAAACTAATGCCTGGTTGGCAGTATCGAATACGTAAGCAAAACCTTTTTCTTTAGAAACAGCTTTGATTGCTGCATCAGCTTTCACCTGAATAGGGTTAAACAATTCTGCATTTTTAGCTTCCATTTCTTGCTGTGCTTTAGCTCTTGCATCTTCGATACGTTTTTGAAGATCTTGCAATTCAGCACCCATTGCTTGTAATTCTTTACCAACAGTTTCTTTATTGGCTTCGCTCAATGTTTTTTGTTTAGCTTCAGCAGCTGAAAGTTTACCTTGATATTCAGTAATCATTTTCTCTACGTCAGCTTGTTTAGTTTTACCAAACGCCTCTAATTTAGTTCTGGCATCTTTAACCTCTGGCATAGCTTCAATGATCAATGCCGAGTTCAGATGCGCTAATTTTTGTTGTGCATTTGCTACGTTAGCAGTAAACAATAACCCCGCTGCGATAAAAAATGCGTTAATTGACTTTCTCATTTCTATTTGTCTTAATAAATTGTTTTTACTTGTTTATCTATTTGTGTTGTTAACTTACTTAAGGATCGTACCTGGTTTAAAACCCAGCAATCTGATCACATCATTGCTGACATCGTAGTTGCTGCTGGCATAAATCATCATGGTTGCTTCACTACTTTTATCAAAGATGAAATCCAGTTGTTTGCCTTTTGCCACTTCTGTAATCGTCTTAGTTACCTTGTCCTGAATAGGACCTAACAACTTCGTGCGTTTTTGAAAAAGTTCTCCATCCGGGCCGAAGATTCTACGCTGAAAATCTTTCGCTTCTTTTTCTTTTTCAATAATGTCATTCTCTCTTCTCTTACGCATATCCGCAGTAAGTAATACCTGATCTGCCTGGTAAGCTTTGTACATTTTATCGATCTCCACAAAGTTTTGATCCACTTGTCCTTGCCATTGCTGTGAAGCTACGTTCAGCTCATTCAGTGAAGACTTATACTCTGGAAGGTGCTTCAAGATGTATTCTGTATCTACATAAGCAAACTTTTGTGCAAAAGCTCCCATGCAGGTAAAGCTTAAGAAGCATATTAAAAGGTATTTTTTCATAGCCTATTTTTTATTATTCCAACTCGTTAATTAAATCCACCCATCTGTTGAGCAATACTAAAGGTAAAGGATTGCTTTCCTCCGTTTTCAATTCCAGGAATTTTATCGAAAGGAATACCGTAATCAATACCCAACAATCCAAATATCGGTAAAAATATCTTCGCACCAAAACCTGCGGAGCGTCTAATATTAAAAGGATTGAAATCACCAAACTTGTTCCAGGTATTACCACCCTCAGCAAAAGCTACAAGGAAAGCCGTGGCAGATGAACTTGCAATTACAGGATATCTGATCTCCATTACATATTTAGCGAAGATCGGGCTACCCGACTGCTGCGCGATTTGTACGTTTGCACCATTAGGAATTACCGCAGAGTTCGCATAACCACGCATCGCGATCAGCTCAGATCCTTGCAGGAAGTCGAAACCTTGCATACCGTCACCACCCAGTTTGAAACGCTCGAAGGCTGGATCTCCAACTTCTTTATTGTATGATCCTAAGAAACCAAACTGTGCCTGTGCTTTCACTACGAATTTACCGGCCAGTTTATGGAACCATTGAGATTCAAATTTCCATTTGTGGTACTCTGTGAATTTATAAAATTCTTTATCAGAAGCAGTTTTATAGTTTAACTTGTTCAGCAACGAGTATGGAGGTGTTGCCTGAATTGTAAATTTGAAATATGATCCACCTTGCGGGAAGATAGGATGATCACGTGAATCCCTGCTCAATTCTTGTGCTAAACTGATGTTATAAGCAGTACCGGTACTGAATTTATAACCACCATAATTGTTTAGAATATATTGCTGGAAACTCAAGGCATGGCTCAACTGAAAATAATTGTCTGGCCATTTTAACATCCTACCTAAACTTACAGTAATACCGTTCAATCTGATTCTCTGCTGCTGTCCTAGTGGATCATCTACTTTACGTCCATTAGACTGTAAGGAAGTAAATGCACTTACTCCAAAACTCACTGGTTTTTTACCACCTAACCATGGTTCAGAGAAAGAGAAACTGTAAGACTGGTAGTATTTACCATTCGTTTGTCCACGTAAACTTAGTTTCTGACCATCACCTTTTGGTAAAGGTTTGTAAGCACTTGGATTGAAAAGATTTCTTAAAGAGAAGTTATTGAAGGTAAGTCCTAAAGTACCAATGATGTTACCACCACCAAAACCACCAGACAACTCAATTTGATCAGAAGGTTTTTCTTCCACTGTATATTCAATATCTACGGTTCCATCGGCCGGATTTGGCTTAGGTGTAGGTACTGTTTTAGATTCATCAAAGTTACCTAGCTGGCCGATGTCACGAACCGTACGAATCAATAGATCTTTAGAGAACTTATCACCTGGTTTGGTACGTACAGTACGCAGTACTACTCTATCGTTAGTGATCGTATTTCCTTTCACTGTAATCCGGTTGTTGGTATATTGAGGACCTTCATAGATACGGATTTCCATATCAATGGTATCACCCTTAATTTTTGTCTGAATAGGATCAACGTTGAAAGTTAAGTATCCATCATTCAGGTATAAACTAGAAACATCATCACTATTTGGACTGCCTCTTAGTTTACGTTCTAATTTTTCTTCACTGAATACCTCTCCTTTTTCAATTCCTAAAATACGCTCCAGGTCTTTTCCTGAATACTTCGCATTACCTACCCAGGAGATGTCTCCGAAAAAGTATTTAGGACCTTCAAAAACGTCGATCTTAATCCCGATAGATTTATCGTTATAACGGTAAATACTGTCTTTTAGAATTACCGCATCACGGTAACCTCTGTCCTGGATTTTAGCAATCAGGGTTTTCTTATCCTCGTCGTATTTTTCTTTATTGAATTTACCCGAACCGAAAACTTTATAGAAAGCCTGTTGTTTTGTTTTCTTTAAGAACTTACGCAGTTTCGCATCCGAAAACACTTCATTTCCTGTAAAGTTGATCTCATGAACTTTTACCTTACGGCCTTTGTCTACGATCACTTCCAAAATCACATGGTTCTCCTGATTTGGATCTGGTTTAGTCTTATAGTTTACTGTAGTAAAGAAATAACCTTTCTCCAACAAGTACTTTTTAATGGTACTGGTGGTTGAATTGTATAAGTTCTCGTTGATAATAGATTTCGTAGACTTCGCGTTCAGTTTCTCCAGAATGTCTGTTTTCTGAGATTTACTCACGCCTTGAATATCAAAAGAGGAAAGGCGCGGACGCTCTACCACTTCAATATCAAAGTAAACCGAATCACCTTCGATCTTAGCGATGTCTAATTTTACATCATCAAATAATCCCTGGTCCCAAAGGATTTTAATTGCGTTTGCTGTTGCTTCACCAGGAAGTACAATGCGTTCCCCTTTAATTAATTTAGAAAGGGTAATGATCACGTCTTTATCTAGAAATTTCGTTCCAGTCAGGGTTACATCTGCGATGGTGTATTCCTTGGGATTAAAATAATCCAGATCCAGGCCATTAACTTTTAATGTAGGAGTTGCAGGATTGGACTGAGGACGGATCTGTGCCATTGTTGGTAAACCAATCAATAACAATAGTATGAGTTGATATATTCTTTTCATTTACAATCTAAAAATCGATGCTAAGTTAATTTAAACACATGTTAAAAAGTGTTAAAAGTAAAATTAGTTCAGTTGTTCGCTAATTTTACCGAAGCGGCGTTCGCGTTTTTGGTAGTCTACAATTGCTTCAAAAAGGTCTTCCCTTCTGAAGTCGGGCCAAAGCTTATCGGTAAAATACAGTTCAGTATAAGCCATCTGCCAAAGCAGAAAATTACTCACCCTATGTTCTCCACTGGTTCTGATCATCAGTTCAGGATCAGGAATATCAGTGGTAGTAAGCTGAGTAGAAAACAGTTCTTCATTGATGGCATCGACTTCAATCTCCTGATCTTTAACTTTTTGAGCTATTTTTTTAGCAGCTTCCAGGATTTCCCATTTCGCACTGTAGCTCAAAGCAAGGGTTAGGGTACAACGGGTATTTTTCGCAGTATTGTCCATCGCACTTTTTAGGTCATCGATACACTTTTGAGGAAGTGAGGCAATGTCACCGATGGCATTTAACCGGATGTTATTTTTGTTGAGTGTAGCAGTTTCCTGATTAATGGTAGAGATCAATAATTCCATTAAAGCATTCACTTCTTCAATAGGTCTATTCCAGTTTTCCGTAGAAAATGCATATACAGTCAGATGTTTAATGCCTATATCGGCACAGCCTTCCACAATATCTTTCACAGAGAGTACTCCACTTTCATGGCCGAAATGCCTGAATTTACCTTGATTTTTTGCCCATCTCCCGTTTCCATCCATGATGATAGCGATGTGTTCAGGTAAGCGTGTAACGTCAATTTGTTCTTTAAATCCCATTTATGATTGCAAATATGCTTAAAATGTATAACATTTTTGGGACACAAAGGTATAAGATATGCCAATACCTACAAACATATAAGTATCTCTTTTTCTTAAGTCTCCTCTTTGGGTCCCGTAAAGATTAGTAACTGGTAATGAAGGATCTGCAAGCTGCCTGCGAATCGGGCCTACTTCGGGAGTATCCCCATCTGCAAAGTCAGCCGATGGATACCTGCCACTAACATCATCCAGGTAATCCGTATAAGCCGTCCGGTAGCCGATCTGGGAGAATAAACCCCAATTCTCTTTTAACCTGACTTTAAAGCCAACACCGTAAGGCACTGTCAATGCCACATTACGGTAGGCGTCTTTTTGCCCTTCTGTACGGTAAAAACGAAGCTCATATTCTTTTTCTCCTGGATTTGAAGAAAGATTATACTTCCCTATCGGATTGAACCAAACCCCTCCTATTCCAGCAAATATATAAGGTGTAAAATTTTTAGTCCCCCCGCCTGCAAAATATTCAAAGAAATTGAAATCTACCTGCAGACTGAGTTCATTTAAAGTGCTTTTAAAATTAAGCCTTCTTTGCTGGAATTGCACATTATCAGAATGCAGGTCGTTTTCTTTGATTTTGCCATAGGTGTAATGCAGGCCTAATGTCCAGTAAGGATCAAAATTCACCTTCACATTTGCACCTGCAGACAAGCCACTTATTTTCAGCGGTTTTGACTGATTCAGATCGCCCATATATCCTGCCCCTCCAGCGATCAGGCCAAATTCCAAGTTCTGGGCAAAGGCAGGAGATCCGATGAAAATCAAGGCAAAAAAACAGAAAATCTGAGTTCTGTACTGCATTTTAATAATTTCGGGTATCGATTCCCCAAAGTAGCTTATTTCTCAATGTCTTCAAATAACTTTCCTCATTTAATCTGATCAGATTGACATGAAAAGCTGCTTTAGTCAAGGTGAGTTTCACCGACCTGTCTACGGTGGCAGTTCTGGAATCACAGGAAACCAGGAACTTCGCACTCCTAGCCTCTACTTCAAAAGTAAGCTTTACATCATCAGGGATGATCACAGGCCTTACATTCAGGTTATGCGGAGCAATTGGAGTAATGACAAAATTTTGTGAACTTGGGTAAATGATCGGTCCGCCGCAGCTCAAAGAATAAGCGGTAGAACCTGTAGGTGTGGCAATGATCAAACCATCTGCCCAGTAAGAATTGACAAATTCGTCATTCATATAGGCATGAATAATCATCATCGCCGACTTATCTCTTCTATGGATCGTAATGTCATTTAGGGCGAAATTCTCCTCTCCAAAAAGGTCTAATTTAGAATCCAGATTGATCAGCGTTCTTTTATCCAGCGCATATGCTTTCTGGCGTAAAGCTTCCATCGCAACGCGGATTTCATCTTTGTTGATACTGGCTAAAAAGCCTAACCTGCCGAAGTTGATTCCGATGACTGGAATTCCAGAATCCCGGATTAGAGATAGGGTATCCAGTAATGTACCATCTCCTCCAAGACTGATCAGGACATCTGTCTGATCAACCAGTTCGCTATGGTGACTAAAAGCCACAATACCATCTGGCAGCTTTATTTTATCTTTGATAAAGTCTAGATACTCTTTGTAAACAAGAATGGGTTTCTTAAATTCCCCCAGCACATTGAATACTTCCTGTACGTATGGTAGAACACTATTATTGAACTCTCTACCGTATATTGCAGTTCTCATTTATGGGGTTTATACGTTTAAATAATTCATGAATGAATTATATCTGTCTTCGGTACCATTGTCTGAAATGGTGCTATTAAAAACAGCTTTTACCTGGTAATTATACCGCTCAAAAGAGGCTATAATTCCCGACAACTCAGTTTTATTGATCTTTAATGTCACCTCTAATCTGGTAGAATCGGGAAAAGATTGCACATAAGAAGAAAGGATCTGCGCATTGTCTGCTTCCACAATTTGTGCCATATGGGAAAGGGAGTTATTGCGGTTGCTGATTTCCAGCACAATAATCCCCCCCGGCTCTTTAACTGCATAAATATCAGCGGTATAATCCAACAGATTATTTATGGAAATGAGCCCCAAATAGTTCTTTTTATAGTCCAGCACCGGAATTACTGATAAATGCAGTTGATGAAAAAGCCTAATGATGTCATAGATATGCGCATCTTCATATACAAAAGGGTTTAAAATGGACAAAGACAAACTTCCGATTGCCTGAGTATGGTCCCTAATTTCTATCAGCTCTTCCTCTGCCAGCAATCCCAAAAACTGTGTTTCATTGACAATGGGCAAGTGGTACAACTTGAACTCAGTCATCCGATCCAAAGCTTTCTGAATCGAATCAGAAGTCTTTAGCGGAGGAATTGAATTAGATATGAGTTCAGCTGCAAACATTATTTTATTTTAATAATACTCTATTCAAAAACTTCTCCAAATATTCATTGAAGACTTCCGGACGCTCCATCATCGGTGCATGTCCGCATTTGTCTACCCAGTTTAACTCTGAATTTGGCAATAGTTCATGAAACTCTTCCGCCACTTCGGGAGGGGTGATTTTATCCTGCTTTCCCCAAATTAAGGAAACTGGAATCGTAATTCTTGACAGTTCTTTCGACATATTATGGCGGATGGCAGATTTTGCCAGGGCCAGAATTCTGATTACCCTAGAACGATCGTTCACACTTTTATAAACCTCATCTACCAATTCGTCCGTTGCCGTTGCAGGATCATAAAAGGTAAACTGTACTTTTTCTTTAATATAATCGCGGTTTTCTCTTTTTGGGAAAGAACCACCAAATGCATTTTCATATAAGCCCGAACTTCCGGTCAATACCAGTGCCTTGACGTTTTCCTGGTGCGCAGCAGTAAAGACTAATCCAATATGCCCACCCAATGAATTTCCAATTAAAACAACCTGATTTAGCTTCTTATATTTTAAAAATTTGTGAATATATTTTGATAAACTTTTTACACCTAAAGTAAGTATAGGCAGTTCATAAATTGGCAGAATGGGTACGATAACGTGGTAATTTTCCTTGAAATGATCTATTGCCGGTTCCCAATTGCTCAATTCTCCCATTAAACCATGAAGTAATACCAGGGGTTCTCCTTTTCCAGCCTCAATATATTTAAACCCGTCTTCGTCTATTACTTCGTATTTCATATTTTGTGTTAATAAGGTAATGCTACTAAGTTAGTGCAGTATATTTAAATTAAATGTAATTTAAGACATTAATTTTCGAAAAAAGTTTAAACACATAAAATTCAAGCATAATCTATGCCAATTGGTTTTTAACGATTTCAGCGATCAATTTACCGTCTGCTTTACCCGCTAATTCTTTGTTTGCCAAGCCGATAACTTTACCCATTTCTTTCACCGAAGTTGCACCTGCATCTTTAATGATTTGAGCGATAATGCTTTCTATTTCTGCCTGCTCTAATTGCTTAGGTAAGAACTTGCTGATCACTTCAATCTCTTCTTCTTCAATAATGCTCAAATCTTCACGACCTTGTGTTTTGTAGATATCAGAAGATTCTTTGCGTTGTTTTACTAATTTTTGAAGGATCTTCGCTTCTGCTTCTGCTGTCAATTCCTCTGCCGATCCTTTTTCTGTTCTTGCTAGTAATAATGCTGCTTTAATTGCTCTTAAACCTCGTAATGCAGCCTGATCTTTAGCCAGCATCGCTTTTTTAATTTCCTGATCTATAGTAGTTGATATCATATCTTTTGAATTGAAATTTTAATCTCTTTTAATAATGGTACCCGATGCCTGTGCAGTTGGCATAATCAGCATGTCGTTGATATTGACATGCGCCGGTCTGCTCACCGCAAACCAAATCGCATCCGCAATATCATTGGCCACTAAAGGCTCCAGCCCATCGTATACTTTTTTAGCGCGGCCTTCATCACCTTTAAAACGAACTTTGGAGAACTCCGTTTCTACCATTCCAGGATTGATGGCAGTTACTTTAATCCCATGGGGCAGCAAATCAATGCGCATCCCTTTATTCAGAGCATCTACTGCATGTTTTGTGGCACAATATACGTTTCCATTTGGATATACCTCTTGTCCGGCAATTGAACCAATATTGATAATGTGTCCCGATTTTCGGGCAATCATCCAGTTAGACACTATTTTAGTAACATAAAGCAAGCCTTTTACATTCGTATCGATCATGGTGTCCCAATCAGAAATGTTACCTTTATCGATCGGATCAAGCCCCTGACTTAGGCCTGCATTATTAACCAGCACATCTACCTGTTTCCATGCCGCTGGCAAAGTTTCCAATACATAAGAAAGGTCGTCATGAATTCTGACATCTGCTACCAAAGTTTTGCTCTCAATTGCATATTTCTCTTCCAAACGTCTGGCCGCTTCTTTTAACAATTCTTCTCTTCGGGCAACAAGGATCAAATGATAACCTTGTGCAGCGAATAACTCCGCACAAGCAGCGCCGATTCCTGAAGTTGCTCCTGTAATTAATGCAATTTTCATTGTAATATTGTTTTTTTAATGCTAATTATCAAAAATGTTTCTCGTTTTTATATCGGTTAGTGCTGTTCAATTCGGATGTTCTTTTTGGTAGGCTTTGTTTCTTATTGCCGATATTATGCGATTAACCAGCTAGTAGTATGAACAAAACTAAAAAAAATATGACAAATCACTCAAAAAACAAACTGAAGGTTACATGACGCAGCATCAACTTATCGATTGGATTGGAAAACGCGTGTAATGCTTCCCTCTTCATGACATTATCAAGAGAATAAGATAGCTTTAGTTCCGGAGACATTTTGAAGTATTCAAAATACAAGTCCATTCCTAAACCTGCTTCATAGGAAAGATAGTTTCTTTTATTATTCAGGAACATTTCCATCGGATCTGTCACCTTGGTATTGTCGCTCTTTTTCTTGGAGGAGATGTCTGCAGAATATTTAATGCCACCAATCATGTAAGCCCGGAAATTATTCCTTCTGTTCGACTTAATTTTCAGTCCTAAAGGAAATTCCACTAGGGTAGATTGTACCTTCTTTTCTACCTCTAGAAATTCCTGGCCGAGCGTGATTGGAACATTTTCAAAGCGATAAGTCAATATCCGGTCGTTAAATACCAGTACAGGGGTTAAACGAAGGTCTACATTTTCCAATAGTTTTTGATTGACTACAAAACCGATTCCGAATCCAGGAGAAGACTTTGCCGCGATAGCACTCAATCCCCTTGGCACATGACTCGGCAAGTCAGTGATATAGCCTGGGCTTTCCTTCCAATCCGCCTTCTTTAACACCTTATACTCCGAAGTGAGGTATTGAAAAGTAAATCCAAAGTGAAGATCCGTATCATCTATTCCTCCGCCCCAATTCTGCGCTTTTCCTGTAGAAACGCCCAGCAACAAAAGTGAAAAAAGGAATAGTTTTATTTTCATCTGGATTCTTTAATTGGAATATCGTGATTTTCTTCCGCAGAACGTAGCTTCCTTTACAGAATTATTTTATCCCGGTATAAATTGCACATACGCCAAATGTCAGCCTGTTGTCTTTCGCTTCTTTGAAACCAACTTTAGTCATCATTTGATTAAAAGCATCACCATCCGGGAATGCCGCTACAGATTCCGGTAAATACGTATACGCTTTGTTATCCTTTGAAAAGATCTTTCCAAGCGTTGGCGTAATGTGGTTGAAGTAGAAGTTATAGCCCTGTTTAATCGGGAACTTCCTTGGTTTTGAAAATTCAAGAATCACAATTTTACCCCCTGGTTTCAATACCCGGTACATATCTGCTAACCCTTTTTCTAAATTTTCATAATTTCTTACCCCAAATGCGACGGTAACCGCATCAAAATGATTGTCGTCGAAATGTAAACCTTCAGAATCGCCCATTTGTACAGAAAAAATACTGCCCAAATTGCGCTCTTTTATCTTTTTTCTGGCTACTTCCAGCATTCCATCAGAAATATCTACCCCAATTACTTTCTCTGGTTTCAAAATTTTTATAGCCTCAAAAGCAAAATCTCCGGTACCTGTTGCGACATCAAGAATCAAGCGCGGTTGTAATTCCTTTAGCTCAGCAATCGCCTTTTTACGCCATAGAATGTCAATTCCGAGCGACATGAAGTGATTTAAAAAATCATAAGTTTGAGATATGTTATCAAACATAGAGGCTACTTGTTCCTTTTTAGTAGCGGTTGCAGACTGGTATGGTGTAATCTTTTCGTTCATGGTATGCTGCAAAGATAAGTATTGTTGAAAACTAATTTTCTACCTTTGTCAAATGATTATAAAATCAGCAACATTTATTTGTAGTAATACAAAGGTTTCAGCTTTGCCTGTGGCCAATATGCCCGAATACGCATTTATCGGACGTTCCAACGTAGGAAAGTCTTCATTGATCAATATGCTGGTGAATCAGCATGGTTTAGCAAAAACATCTCAAAAGCCGGGTAAAACCCAGCTGATTAACCATTTCCTCATCAATGATAAATGGTATATTGTAGATTTACCAGGGTATGGTTATGCCAAAGTTTCGAAGAACAGCAGAGAAAGTTGGGAGAAATTTATCCGTTATTACATCACCAGAAGAGAAAGTCTGCAATGCGTTTTCGTACTTATAGACAGTAGATTGGAGCCACAAAAAATCGACCTTGAGTTTTGCTGCTGGATGGGAGAAATCCAGATTCCTTTCGTTTTGGCTTTCACTAAGGCAGATAAACAATCGGCAACGAAAACCGACAAGAACATTGCGGCCTTTAAGAAAGCATTAGGTGGATGGTTCGAAGAAATCCCTCCATGTTTTGTGACTTCTGCGGAGAAACAACAAGGCAGAGAAGAAATCCTGGACTTCATTGAACAGACAAATCTTGACTTCGCCATGCCAATTTTAACCCCTCAGGAAGACTAAACAGGCATTGCGGATATGAAAAAATATTTTTCACTGGTCCTGTTTGCCCACTCCGTTTTTGCATTACCCTTTGCAATGATTGGATTCTTTTTAGGCGTAACAACGACCACCAGTCCTTTTAAATGGACTTTATTGGTAATGGTATTGCTGTGTATGGTCTTTGCCCGCAATGCGGCAATGGCCTTTAACAGGTACCTGGACAGAAATATCGATGCCAAAAACCCACGCACGCAAATGCGTGATATTCCGGCAGGAAGGGTTTCCGCGAATGAAGCGTTGATTTTTGTGATCGTCAACTGTATCTTATTTATGGTGACGACCATTTTTATCAATCCGCTCTGCTTTTACCTATCCCCGGTAGCCCTGTTTGTAGTGTTATTTTATAGCTATACCAAAAGATTTACTGCGCTTTGTCACATGGTACTCGGTTTAGGGCTTGCCCTTGCACCTATTGGTGCTTACATCGCCGTTACCGGACAGTTTGCCATTATTCCAGTACTTTATTCTTTCGCCGTGCTCTTCTGGGTAAGTGGTTTCGACATCATTTATGCCTTGCAGGACGAAGGTTTTGATCGCGATGAAAAACTGCATTCTATTCCCGCAGCATTGGGAATTAAAAATGCCTTGAAACTTTCAGAAATACTTCATGTATTTTCAGCATTGTGTGTCATTGTACCTATTATTTTGGCGCCGGATAATTTTAGCTGGTTCTATTACCTGGGTGTTGCCTTTTTCTGCTCGATGCTAATCTATCAGCACCTGCTGGTTAAGCCAAATGACATCAGCAAAGTAGACAGGGCCTTTATGACCACCAACGGTTTTGCTTCTGTAATTTTTGCTGCTTGCTTCCTGTTAGATACCTTAATGAGGATGCTGTTCTATTAACAAGCGCATAGTGTAGTCAGCATCTTTTAGAAAAGCCTTTTTCGAGCCCTGTTCGAAAAAGGCTTTTTACGTTAAGCCGTATTTTAATTGTCAGATTCATCAGCCTCTGCCCCGCGTTCATTATATTTGCCTTAGTAATTTAAAAAAAGCTATGATCAATCTTAATATACCGGTAAAGCAAAGGGCTTATATCCCGCAACAATTGGAAATGAAATGGGACAATTTATCCCCTATTTTACAAGATTTGCTGGAGCGTCCAATTGCTGATGTTCAAGAACTTGAAAAATGGCTTAAAGACAAAAGTGAGCTGGAAGCAGCCTTAGAGGAAGATTTTGCCTGGAGATATATCCGCATGAGCTGTGATACAGCAAATGAAAAGCTAGTCGAAGATTTTCAATATTTCGCTACGGAAATTGAACCAAAGATCTCCCCTATTGCCAATCAATTAAATCAAAAATTTAACGACAGTCCATTTATCGATGAACTGGATCAGGAGAAATATTTCGTCTACATCAGAGCGATTAGAAAAGCAATTGAAATCTATCGCGAAGAGAATGTGGAATTGCTGACTAAGCTTCAAGTGGCTCAGCAACGTTACCAAGGCATTACTGGTGCAATGAGCGTCGAAATGAATGGCCAGGAATACACTTTGGAACAAGCTTCAAACTTCATTAAAGATACCGACAGGGCGGTCAGACAGCAAGCCTGGGAAACTATTCAGCAACGCCGTTTGGTAGACAAAGACGATCTTAACATCCTTTTTGACGAGTTGTTGGTGATGCGTCATCAGGTAGCCTTAAATGCAGGTTTTGAAAACTACAGGGATTATATGTTCCAGGCCCTGGGGAGATTTGATTATACCCCTCAGGATTGTTATCATTTCCATGAAGCCATAGAAAAGCAAGTGGTGCCTATCCTGAAAGAACAAGCGCAGAAACGTGCAGATGCTTTGGGATTAACTACGCTAAAACCTTGGGATATGGAAGTGAGTCCGACTGGCAAGCCTGCTTTAAAACCTTTCAAAAATGGAGAAGAACTGATTGATAAAAGCATCGAATGTTTCAATGCTATTGATCCCAAGTTAGGTCAGATGCTGGCTACGATGAAGGCGAATAACCTATTTGATGTAGAAAGCAGAAAAGGAAAAGCACCTGGAGGATACAACTATCCATTAGCAGAAACTGGTGCCCCATTTATTTTCATGAATTCTGCAGGTTCACTAAGAGATCTGACAACAATGGTTCATGAGGGCGGCCATGCGATCCATACATTTATGACTGCAAACCTGGAGCTGAACGACTTTAAACATTGTCCTTCTGAAGTAGCAGAATTAGCTTCCATGAGTATGGAGTTGATTTCTATGGATTATTGGGATGTTTATTTCGACAAGGAAGAAGATTTAATACGTGCTAAAAAAGAACAGTTGGCGGATGTGCTGAAAACCCTTCCATGGGTAGCGGTAATCGATCAGTTCCAACACTGGATCTATACCAATCCCGGTCATAATGCTGCCGATAGAGAGGAGACTTTCAAACAAATTTATGCGCGTTTCGGTGCAGGTTTTGCAGATTGGGAAGGCCAGGAGACTGAATTTGGCAACCTATGGCAAAAGCAATTACACTTATTTGAAGTTCCTTTTTACTATATAGAATATGCGATTGCGCAATTAGGTGCCATTGCGATCTGGAAAAATTACAAGGAAAATCCGCAAAAAGCATTGGAGCAATACCTTGCCGCATTGTCCTTGGGTTATACCAAACCGATCAATGAAATTTATGAAACAGCAGGCATTAAATTCGACTTTAGTCTGAGTTATATTGAGGAACTGGCTTCCTTCGTAAAGGACGAATTACAAAAATTAGGTTAATTCTTTAGAAGTAATTTATAAGTTTGAATAATACAAACTAAACTAACCACCATTCAATGTTTGAAAAACTCTTCAGAAAGAAGTCCATATCCAAGATATTAGAAGATGCCGAAAAGGGCCATGGAGAGCATGGGGATTCCCTGCAAAAGACCCTGGGAGTAAGAGACCTTACTGCTTTTGGAATTGCAGCCATCATTGGCGCAGGTATATTCAGTACCATTGGAAAAGCGAGTGCAGATGGCGGTCCAGCAGTGATATTTCTGTTCATTTTCACCGCTATTGCCTGTAGTTTTGCCGCCTTCGCTTATGCAGAATTTGCGTCAATGGTACCTGTTTCAGGTAGCGCTTATACCTATTCTTATGTCGCCTTTGGCGAATTAGTAGCCTGGATCATTGGCTGGTCGCTGATCATGGAATACTCTATTGGGAACATCACCGTGGCCATTTCCTGGTCCGACTATTTTACGGGGCTCCTCTCCTCTATCAATATACCCGCCTTGGGCATCAAAGGCATACATGTGCCTGACTGGGCCACTATGGACTACCTTTCTGCTTATAACGGTCATAAGCATGCAGAAGCATTGGTCAATGCCGGAAAAAACTTCGCCAACCTGGATGAAGCTACCAAACTGGCCAATAATGCCTGGATTACTGCACCAAAAATCGGCAATTTCCACATCGTAGCGGACATTCCCGCATTGGGCATCATCATCCTGATTACCTGGCTGATTTACAGAGGAATGAAGGAATCCAGAAATGCAAGTAATGCGATGGTAGTGGTTAAGCTGGCTGTGATTTTATTGGTATTGTCTGTAGGTATTTTCTATGTAGACACGGCAAACTGGGATCCTTTCGCTCCAAATGGGGTATCAGGAGTACTTAAAGGGGTATCAGCAGTATTCTTTGCCTATATTGGTTTTGATGCCATTTCTACTACCGCGGAAGAATGTAAAAACCCGCAGCGGGATCTTCCACGAGGAATGATGTGGGCGATTATCATTTGCACCATTTTATATGTAGCCATTGCTTTGGTACTGACCGGAATCGTTAATTATAGCCTTTTAGCTGTTGGTGATCCATTGGCTTTCGTATTTGACCATATCAACCTGAAACTAATGAGCGGAATTATCGCTGTGAGTGCAGTGTTTGCCATGGCCAGTGTGTTACTGGTATTCCAAATGGGACAGCCTAGAATCTGGATGAGCATGAGCCGTGATGGTTTATTGCCGAAATCATTTTCGAAGATTCACCCGGTTTATAAAACACCATCCTTTGCAACTATTGTGGTGGGCTTTGTGGTCGCTATTCCTTCCTTATTCATGAATCTGACAATCGTTACTGATCTTTGCTCTATAGGTACGTTATTTGCATTTGTACTGGTTTGTGCGGGTGTATTGGTGCTTCAAAATAAGCCAAACATCCAGCGAGGCAAATTTAAAACGCCTTATGTAAACTCCAAGTACATTATCCCTTTTGCATTAATTGCTGCTTTAATTTTCGGTTTTACCAATTATAAGCAAGAAATGAATTCCTTTATTTTCAATACTCCAAAGATTGTTGAACCGGTTCATTTCATTACTTCTCTAAATGGTAAAGAACTGGAATCAGTGAAAGAGGAGATTAATAATGGTCCTTTAAAAGTTGCCCCAGGACAAACATTAGATGCTGCAGGTTACTTGGCTGAACTTTCTGAAACACAATACAAACAGTTTGTGGACCAGTCTGCAGTAAGCTTAGAGAAGAAATACGAAGAAGGATGGTCCTTGTTTAAGCACAAAATCCCAATGTGGATCTTCTTTATGATTTGTCTGGTGATCACTTATTTCTGTATCACAAAAAACTTGTCATTGATTCCTGTATTGGGATTAATGAGCTGTTTATACATGATGTGTGAGCTTGGGATCTCCAACTGGATTGGTTTCGGCATCTGGCTCGCTATCGGACTGGTTGTCTATTTCCTTTATGGTTACAGACACAGTAAATTAGGTAAAGAAAGCATGGCAATCTCTTAATTCGTCCGATCAATTTATAGAAAAAGGTGCCTTTTTAGGCACCTTTTTTTGTACTATATTTTATGCCTTCCAATAGATATTAACTAATAATTAAGCCACATAAACGCTAATTCCAACAAATCAATTTCCTCGCAGCATTGTTCCCTTTACTTTGCTGTTTTTTTGCCTGAGCAATAGTTGAGCAAAAGAAAAGCAAAACAGATAGTGAAGTTATCCCCTATAAAATTGGACTGCTTTAGGGAGATATCTAAAAAAATCAGGTCAAAATTTTGAACAAAAAAAAAAGATATATTGGGAATGCAGGACTCATTCCCAGCACCTCAACCAGAAATTGACATGAAATAAATATTTCCATATTCATGCATTTTTTTTCGAAATTAAACAACACAAAAAACTATAATTTACAACGTAATAGTTACTTGTTGTCGCATAATGCTATCTTTTTAAAAAATAATTGCCTACCTTAGGTATGGTATTTATACCAATTAAATTGCCCTCCTATAATTATCCCTATAGTTGTTCGGTCGGAAGACCAACACTAAAAGGCTCCTCCCCGGAGCCTTTTTTATTTAACACGGACCTAATTTTATATAAAAAAGGCTGTTCATAAATGAATATAAACAGCCTTCAAACAAAGATATAAGTGTGTTACACCGGCAATCTTGTCAATTCTATATCGTCTGGTGTGACAAAGATCAAAGGAACTTTCTCTACATCCACATAACTGGAATCCAGCCCGAAACTTCGTTCCTCAGAAAGACTGAAGCGTTTCAGGATGAAGTAATAATCCATCACACTGCGCTCATAGAAGCTCAGTTTAGAGAATTTCGACAAGTGTTTTTCTAACAACACAAACCTGAAATCTCCTGCAATTTTATGTTTATTTAAAGAGGTATACTGACTGGTAATGTCTACTTCACCATTTTTCACGAGGTCTTCGATTACTTTTCTATAGAGTAGATTTACACTTTGCTCTACTCTGAAACCCAGTTTAAAGTCAATACGGATCAGTTTCCCTGGGATCAGGAATTCCACCTTATATTCTCTTGTATACGGCTCATCCACTACATCTACGTGCACCAACCAATAGATATCGGCACGTTTAGGTTCTTTCTGAATGATCGAGTAAATGATTTTAGACTCAATTTCTGTTTTGAAGTTCGCACTGGTTAAATACACCAGTTGAGAAGAATATTTAGGTACAGATTCATCTACACTCAGCTCAGAAATGATCTGGAAGTAATCTTCAATCTCTACATATTTAACGAATCTATTTTTGATTTTTCTAGCTACATACCAGCTCCACATCACGGTAAATAGGGCAGAACCGATCAATACGGTCATCCAGCCACCATGGAAGAATTTGGCAAGGTTGCCTACCAGGAAGGTGGATTCTAATACGCCATAAATCACTAAGAAGATCACAATCACGTAGACTGGTACCTTTTTACGTTTCATATAGGCCGCTACAAGGATCGTAGTAGATAAGAATGTTAAGTTGATCGCCAGACCATAGGCTCCCTCCATTGCACCGGATTTCTTAAAGATCAGCACGATGGCCACACAACCCAGCCACAATAACCAGTTGATGGAAGGTACATAGATTTGTCCCTTTTGATTACTTGGATAATTGATCCTCACTTTTGGCCAAAGGTTTAACCTTACTGCCTCAGAAATCAAGGTAAAGGAACCAGTAATCATCGCCTGACTGGCAATCACCGCTGCTAAAGTAGCTAGCGCTACCATAAATAACAGGTATGCAGGAGGAACAATTTCAAAGAAAGGGTTTAATTCTACTTCATAATGTGGTCTGTGTAATACCCACACCCCTTGTCCGAGGTAGTTTAAAATCAGCATGATTTTCACGAATACCCAGCTCACTCTGATGTTGTTTTTGCCACAGTGTCCCATATCTGAATACAGGGCTTCCGCTCCTGTAGTACAAAGGAAAACACCACCTAGAATAAGTAAGGCAGCGGGATTATGGATCAACAGTATTACGGCATAATAAGGATTCAAAGCCTTTAGGATACTGAAATCCTGTACGACAAATAGCAAACCTAAGATCCCTAAGGCACTGAACCATAAAAACATGACTGGTCCAAACAATTTCCCAACGAGGTTGGTTCCAAATTGCTGGATGATAAAAAGTCCGGTAATAATGGCAATAACGATTGGGATAACTGGTACATCCGGAAATTTCAGCTGTAATCCCTCAATAGCGGTAGTTACCGTAATACTGGGGGTAATAATTCCATCGGCGAGCATGGCACATCCTCCGATAACGGCGGGTATGACCAGCCATTTGGCATTCTTCCTGACCAGAGAATAGAGTGAAAAAATCCCTCCCTCTCCTTTGTTATCGGCCTTAAGGGTAATGACAACGTATTTAATCGTCGTTTGCAAGGTCAACGTCCAGATGATACAGGAAATCGCACCAAGTACCAACTCTGGGGTCACCGCTTGCCCTGCTCCTTTAACTGCTGTGAAAATCGCTTTTAGGGTATAGAGTGGTGAGGTTCCAATATCTCCATATACAATACCTAAACTTATGAGTAACCCTCCGGCACTGAGCGCATTTAAATTTTTCTGATTCGACACCTTGTTATAATTATGCGGTAAAATTACAGTAAATAAACAAATTTACAATCCCATAAAATTTTAGTAGACTAATTATGGTTGAAAATACAAACAAGACAGAACGCCATAAGTTGTTAAATATTGTTAAATATTAAATTAGCGAACAAAATGATTGATTATTTTGTTTTTTTATTTATATTTTTGGAACTATCCAAGCATGAATATAAAACTACAAATTAAGCTGCTCTTGAAGATTTCTTGCATTATATGCCTGAGTGTTTTCTGCGGTCTAAATGTTTTAGCACAGCGACAGGACAGCACCATCTCCAATGTAAGGGCAAAGAAAATTTACAAGACTCCGCAAATCAAAGCCAATGTCCCTACGTATAAGCCTAAATCTGCGTTCGGTTACATTCCTTATAATGAGGTATTGTCGAGTGCAAAAGGAAATGCGACTATAAAAGTAGATAAAATTCTGACGGTCTTAAAAGTATATCCAAATCCGGTAACAGATCAGATCAACCTGATTTTGAAATTGGACAGGGAGTCTAACTTTTCCGTTAAAATCATGGATTTGCTAGGCAATGAAGTGGTAACCCTTGCAAATGAACGCATTAATCCAGGTGAGCAAACAAAAAGCTATACCATTCCCAACCGGTTAAATAGTGGAATCTATTTCCTGAAGATCATTTCTGGCTCTGAAACCATAGTAAAACGTATTTCCGTTTTATAATTCCCCCTATTCTTTAGTATTTTTGGGGAGGAAGAAACTTTCAGGACCGAATCTTGTTAGTTCCATAATTATTAATCCCAAATCTGAAGATGAAGATCATTGCCATTGGCCGCAACTACGCTGCGCATGCCAAAGAATTAAACAACCCTATTCCGGGGACACCGGTTATATTTCTAAAACCGGATACAGCTGCCTTAAGAGAAAACAAGCCTTTTTACATTCCTGAGTTTTCTTCCGACATACATTATGAACTGGAAGTGGTTTTGAAAATCTGCAGAGAAGGAAAACATATTGCGGAAAAATTTGCAGGTAATTATTTTGAAGAAGTGGGTCTGGGAATTGACTTTACTGCAAGAGACATTCAGACCCGTCATAAAGAAAAAGGTTTACCATGGGAATTAGCGAAAGCATTTGACCACAGTGCGGCGGTGAGCGCTTTTGTGCCAAAAGCACAGCTGAGCGATTTGCATCAGCTTCCATTTGAACTTCAGATCAATGGAGCAGTCCGACAGCAAGGAAACACAAAAGACATGATCTTCTCTTTCGAATACCTGATTTCTTTTATATCTCAATATTTCACCTTAAAAAAAGGAGACCTGATTTTTACAGGCACACCAGAAGGCGTTGGACAAGTACATGAGGGTGATAAATTGGAAGCCTGGATGGATGGCCAGCAGTTGTTAAATTTTGATATAAAATAGGTTTCATGATAAAAGCGAAATTGTTATTGCTGAGCCTGCTGTTTTTTAGTTTTGCAGTAAATGCCCAGCAGGTTTTTAGTACTCAGAAATATCCATTGGTAGATTTCAGGTCACCGTTGGATATTGTTCCTCCAGCACTGGCCGGTTCTTTTGGAGAGCTCCGTCCTAATCATTTTCATTCAGGAATGGATTTCCGCACCAATCAGCGGGAAGGCTATCCGGTATATGCCATCGCCGACGGCTTCGTTTCCCGGTTGAGGGTACAAAATAGCGGCTTTGGACTGGCAGTTTACCTGACACACCCGAATGGCTACACTTCCGTGTATGGCCATTTATCGCGTTTTAATTCTAAAATTGCACAGCAGGTGAAAACCTTACAGTATCAAAAAAAATCTTATGAAATTGACACCTTTCCCTCAAACCTACTATTACCTGTCCGCAAGGGAGATATTATAGCTTACACAGGCAATACAGGAAGCTCCGGTGGTCCTCACTTACATTTTGAGATCAGGGATACGAAGACAGAAGCCATCATTAACCCACAATTATTTGGTTTTGAAATCCCTGATAATATCCCTCCGGTAATTTATGCGATGTACACCTACCGTTTAAACCATTTACCTTTTAATGAACTGACACCAAAACAGTATTTTCAGGTAGTGGGTGGTTCCGGCAATTACGCCCTGAATCAGGTAAACACAATTCATTTAGATGGAGAAGTTGGATTCGGAGTAATCAGCACCGACAAGCACAATGGTGCTTCGGGCACCAATGGCGTATATTCTATTGAATTGGAGCTGGATGGTAAAATCATTTTCACCTCTGCGATGGAACGTTTCAAATTTGAAAACAGCAAGGCGATCAATTCACACATTGACTATCCTACATTTATAAATACAAAAAGAAGCATTCAAAAGAGTTTTGTAGATCCTGGAAATCCATTGGGCATCTACAGCAATCTTGTGAATAATGGCAGGATCGAGTTTAATGATGACAAACTGCATCAGTTAAAATACATCATTACTGATGGTAAAGGAAATAAAAGTGTGCTGCAGTTTAAGGTGCAGTCGGATCCGAAAGCAGTGATTAAAACTCCAGATATGGCCACAGGAATTCGTTATGCGTATGGCAATGTAAACGAATTTAACAATTCAGAAGTAAAAGTGATCTTTCCTAAAGGCACTTTATACAATGATCTGAACTTCCAGTATAAAGCTTTTCCTAAACCTGCAGGCAATGCTTTCTCTGCAGCACATCAGATTCATAACAGCCTGACGCCGCTTCACCTTGGTTTTGAGCTTTGGATTAAAGCCGATAGCAGTTTGTTGAAGTATAAAGAAAAAGCATTGATCGTTAATTCTGGTGGTGGTTCTCAAGGCGGTAGTTTTGACAATGGTTACGTGAAAGCTACACCAAGAAACTTTGGCCGTTTCCACATCGCGATAGATACCATTCCCCCAACACTGACGCCGTTAAATATCAGTGATGGAAAGAATATGGCCGGAATTAGTAAGATGTCATTCAAACTAAGAGATAACCTTTCCGGATTGAAAAGCTTTAATGGCTATGTAGACGGCAAATGGATTTTGATGGAGTTTGATGCTAAAACTGCCAGTTTATGGCATACTTTTGATGGCAGTATTGCGCCAGGGAAACATAGCCTGGAACTGATTGTGAGCGATATGAAAGGCAACAATAGAAATTATTCAATTACATTTTATAAATAGTATGATGACTGAATTAACAGCAGGTCAGGCAGCGCCTGATTTTACCGCAACGGATCAGGATGGAAATGCAATTTCCCTGAACCAGTTTAAAGGAAAAAAGGTGGTACTTTACTTCTATCCAAAAGACAATACTCCGGGTTGTACTGCGGAGGCATGTGATTTCAGAGACAATTACCAGGGCTTAATTTCGAAGGGCATTGTGGTATTGGGTGTAAGTGTAGATTCTGAGCAATCTCACCAGAAATTTGCCAGCAAATACGAACTTCCTTTTACATTAATTGCTGATCCCGACAAAAAGATCGTGGAGGCTTATGGTGTTTGGGGCGAGAAGAATATGTATGGTAAGAAGTATATGGGCACTAATAGAAAAACCTTCCTAATTGATGAAAACGGCGTCATTACGCACATCATTGCGAAGGTGGATACCAAGAATGCGACAGCTCAGGTATTGGAATTACTGAACGCATAACTAACACTGAAAGAGCCAGATTTAGGATTTTTGATCGGAAACTATCCTGGATCTGGCTTTTTCTATGATGATTTCTATCTTTTGATACAGCTCTGAAGCATAAAAAGGCTTAGAGATATAATCATTCATTCCGATACTGACACATTTTTCCAGCTCACCTTTGATCGTATGGGCGGTCATAGCCACGATCGGGATCTCACCTTTATCGCCGGGCATCTTTCGGATAATCCGTGTGGTTTCATAACCATCCAATTCCGGCATCTGCAAATCCATCAGGATAATATCAAATGATTGCTTTTCGTATTGTTCCAATGCGATCCGGCCATTGCCAGCCAGGGTAATTTCATAACCTTGATTTTCAAGCACTTTAACAACCAGCAGTTGATTGATCGGATTGTCCTCCACGATCAGCACTTTAATTCCTTTTCCATTTTGCAGGATAGGCTGCTGCATTCTCGATTCCCGGCTATTTATGGTCTGTGTTTTCAATTCCTCCGATACTTTCTGAAAATTCATGGTAAAGTAGAAATCTGAGCCACGACCTACCACGCTGTCCATCGCCACTGCACCGCCCTGCAGCTCTACCAGACGTTTTACAATACTTAAACCAAGTCCAGTTCCCGCATACCTTCTGGAGGTATCATTGGTGACCTGCTCAAAGAAATCAAATACTTTCTGCTGTTTATTCATTGGAATCCCTATTCCTGTATCGTGCAATTGAAATCCAATGGAGATCGTATCTTCTTGCTCTTCTACTGCCCTCAAAGAAATTTTCACTTCACCTTTTTCAGTGAATTTGATGGCATTAGAGGTGAGATTCAATAAAATCTGCCCCAGACGAAGCGCATCACCGCTCAACACTTCGGGCAGGGTATCAGGAATCTCGTAGCTAAAGTTCAGATTTTTACATTTTGCGCTATGTTCCATCATCCTATAAATGGAATGCACAGTATCTTTAAGTGTGAAAGGAAGGTTTTGAAAATTGATGTCTCCGGATTCCAACCTGGAAAAGTCGAGGATGTCATTGAGGATGGCCATCAGCTGATCGGCCGATTTGATGATCAGCTGAAGGGATTGATGGTGGTCTTCATCCACCAAAGATGCTTCCAATAACTGTGCGAAACCCATAATTCCATTCATAGGGGTGCGTATTTCATGGCTGATATTGACAAGAAATATTTGTTTAGCTTTTTCAGAAGCTTCCCTGATTTCCTGCTCTTTAACCAGCTCCAGGGCCATTCCGTTTAATTTTTTGTTTTTTTGTGCTATGATTTGATGAAGCCGATCATTTTCCGGCATTTGCAGCTTAGTTTTAAAGACCTTTTTACACTGTTGGATCAGGAATTGACAGGCGACCAGGACTGCAATACAGGAAAAAATTGAAAACCAGATACGGAATTGCTGGTTGTCCGTAGAAAGGACTATCCAGTAACTGAACACCATACAAAGTACGATAAAGGACACTAAAAGATATATTGTCCCTAAAGCTGGAACACTATTCTCCCCCCTTCTAAAGGTAGAAATTGCCATACACACACATTAAAGTTAAGCCCCCCAGGCAAACAATAAGGACAAAAATACTGTTTTATGTGCGATTAAGACTTCTGATCGGGCATTCATTTTGTTCAGTATTAAGGAGATAAGCCCGGTTCAAAAAACTTACTGGAGCAACAACCATTTTGCATTTAAAGAATGGTTGTTCAGGATTCCTAAACCATAAAAAAGGGAGAAACGAATGTTTCTCCCTTTTTTATGGTTTAGGCTGTTTGCCGCCTATTTATATTATCCTTTAGTACGAACTTTATGTCCGGCTACTGCAAAATACCAGATGTATAAGTAACAAGGAAGCACGCTCACAAAGAATGCCAGCTGGAAATCCATGTGTAAATAATCTTTCAGGTAACCGTAAATCAATGGCCAAACCGCACCACCTGCAATACCCATTACCATAATCGCTGATCCGGTTTTAGTGAATTTACCCAGGCCTTTGATCCCTAGAGGGAAGATTGCCGGCCACATTAATGAATTCGCCAGTCCTAATAAACCTACGAAAATCACGGAGGTATAGCCATGCGTTAAATAAGCAGCACCTACAAAAATCACCCCCAAAATCGCACAGATTTTTAAAGCAAATTGCTGCGTAATATATTTAGGGATCACAATAATACCAATCACATAACCTACCAGCATACTGGCTAAGGTAAGGGTGGTAAAGTACTTGGTAATATCAGCACTGATACCTAATGATTTTCCATATACACCGATGATATCACCCGCCATAACCTCTGCAGCGACGTAAACGAAAATACAGAAGGCACCAAGGAAAAGGTGAGGGAATTGGAAGATCGAGGTTTTTGTAACTTTAACTTCTCCCTCAATTACTTCATCTTCTTTATCTAAGTCAACTTCCGGCAAATTTGAATATTTAATAAATACAGCAAAAAGTGTGAACACAATTGCCAATACGATATAAGGTGTGTGTACACGTCCTAAAACTTCTTGTAATAAAACTTCACGTTCTGCAGCTGTAGTAGCGATGTCAGCGATTTTGCTTTCAATTGCACTTGCATTTTTAAGGAAAATAGTACCCATTACAATTGGTACAATTACCCCGGCAAATTTATTACACAGCCCCATGATACTCATGCGTTTTGCTGCACTTTCTATTGGACCAATGATGCTGATGTAAGGGTTAGAAGCCGTTTGTAATAGCGAAAGGGCTGCTCCCTGGATAAAGATACCGGTTAAGAACAAGCCAAAACTTCTGCTGTCTGCCGCAGGAATAAAAATTAAAGATCCGAACGCCAAAATCAGTAGGCCTATAATAATTCCGTTTTTAAATCCCAGTTTTTTTAAGATCCATGAAGAAGGAAGGGCTAGGAAAAAGTAAGCGATGTACGACGCGAAGGTTACCAGAAAGGCTTCAAAATCTGTTTTAAGTCCGCAAGCTATCTTTAGAAACGGAATTAAGGTACTATTGGCCCAGGTCACGAAGCCAAAGATGAAGAATAAAGCCCCAATGGTTACAATGGGCGAAATGACTGATTTTTGTGTTTGGTTTGTCATGATTTATTTTGTGTGGTTTTAGTTATCAATTTTTTGAAGTTTGGTTAGTATTTTTATCAAAATCGAACATAAAAGTTCCTAAAAATATAGAATTCTACGGAATAACAAGCTTATATTGATAAATCGATAGAAAAATAAAACAAAAACCAGGTAATGGTTGTATTTCAAGCCTTTCTACCCAACTTTAGCTTAACATGTTACGTCCAAAGTATTTTTAATTACATTTGTCATATTAATCAACAACCCCAATTAATGAAACATACAATCAATGAATTAGAAGATATCGCTTCTCAAGTAAGAAGAGATATTGTTAGAATGGTGCATGGTTGCCAATCAGGCCACCCCGGAGGATCATTAGGATGTGCAGACTTTATGACTGCATTGTATTTTGATGTGATGAACCACACTACTGATTTTAAAATGGATGGAATAGGAGAAGATATATTTTTCCTTTCTAACGGACATATTTCACCAGTTTTCTATAGTGCCCTGGCGAGATCAGGTTATTTTGAAGTGAGTGAATTGGCGACATTCAGAAAATTAAATTCAAGATTACAAGGACACCCAACTACGCATGAGCACCTTCCAGGTATCAGAATTGCTTCCGGATCATTAGGTCAGGGCATGTCTGTAGCCATTGGAGCTGCACAAGCGAAGAAATTAAATAAGGACCATTCCACAGTTTATGTGTTATTAGGGGACGGAGAATTACAGGAAGGCCAAAATTGGGAAGCCATCATGTATGCACCATTCAATAAGGTGGATAATTTGATTGCTACTATTGATTATAATGGACAGCAGATTGATGGTCCTACAGAAAAAGTACTTTCATTAGAGAGTTTACAGGCTAAATTCGAAGCTTTCGGATGGCACGTGATCACGTCTAACGGCAACGATATGACTGATATTGTTAAAGCTTTACATTATGCTAAATCTTTAACCGGTAAAGGCAAACCGATTTTAAACTTAATGAGCACCATCATGGGTAATGGTGTAGATTTCATGATGGGATCACACAAATGGCATGGTATTGCTCCAAATGACGAGCAATTAGCCGCATCCTTAGCACAATTACCTTCTACCCTAAAAGACTATTAAGCATGAAAAAGTACACATATACTGAAAAGAAAGATACCCGTTCTGGTTTTGGAGCAGGATTACTTGAAGCAGGACAGAAAAACCCGGAAGTAGTTGCACTTTGTGCGGATTTGGTAGGTTCTTTGAAAATGGATGCCTTTATTAAAGAATTCCCTGAGCGCTTTTTCCAGATTGGTATTGCCGAAGCAAATATGATCGGTATCGCTGCTGGTTTAACTATTGGTGGTAAAATTCCTTTCACAGGAACTTTTGCCAACTTCTCTACAGGAAGGGTTTATGACCAGATCAGACAGTCTGTTGCTTATTCAAATAAAAATGTAAAAATCTGTGCTTCTCATGCTGGTTTAACACTAGGTGAAGACGGGGCAACTCACCAGATTTTGGAAGATATCGGTTTGATGAAAATGCTTCCGGGCATGACCGTGATCAACACTTGTGATTACAACCAGACTAAAGCGGCAACCATTGCGATCGCCGAATTTGAAGGTCCTGTTTACTTACGTTTCGGCAGACCAGTAATTCCTGTATTTACTGATCCTGATCAAAAATTTGAGATCGGCAAAGCATGGATGGTCAACGAAGGTACTGATGTGACTATCGTGGCCACCGGACACATGGTTTGGAAAGCAATTGAAGCTGGTGAGCAATTGGCAGAATTGGGTATCGATGCGGAAATCATCAATATTCACACGATTAAGCCATTGGATGAAGCTGCAATCTTAAAATCTGTGAAGAAAACAGGTTGCGTAGTGACTTGCGAAGAACACAATAAATTTGGTGGTCTTGGAGAAAGTGTAGCCAGATTATTGTCTACAGAACTTCCTTCACCTCAGGAATTTGTAGCTGTAAATGATAGCTTCGGAGAAAGCGGTACTCCTGATCAATTGATGACGAAGTACGGTTTAGATACGATCAATATCGTTGAAGCTGTTCAAAAAGTAATGAAAAGAGCCAATAAATAAGCCTTAACTGGCGTTAAATATATCTGTCCATATTAACAGATTAAACACTATAAATGAAGCAGGTTGAAGATTCAGAAATTTTAGAGAAATTCTCCAGTAAGGAGACTCGCAATGAAGCCTTTAACCTGCTTCTTCAAAAGTACCAGCAAAAGATCTATTGGCATATCCGCCGATTGGTGATCGACCATGATGATACGGACGACCTGGTTCAGGAAGTTTTCGTGAAAGTCTGGAAAAATCTGGACAAATTTCGCAGCGATTCCAAATTGTATACCTGGATTTATCGCATCGCCACCAATGAATCTATTACTTTCCTGAATAAAAAGAAACAGCGCAACAATACTCCCTTGGATGATGTTTCCGAAGAACTGGCCGAAAGCCTTGTTGCTTCTTCTTATTTCAATGGAGATAAAATCCAGATGAAACTGCAACAGGCACTGTTGACCTTACCGGAAAAACAACGCCTGATTTTTAACATGAAGTATTTTGACGACCTTAAATATGAGGAGATTGCGGAGATCACAGGAACCAGTGTAGGTGCCTTAAAAGCCTCTTTTCATATCGCAGTAAAAAAAGTGGAAACTTTTATGCTAAATGAGGACATTACCTTTTAAACCTTTTGCTCTGAAATGTATCAATACTTATGCAATGGAAAATGATTTAGAAAATAGCGAATGGATGAACGAAGCCCCTCACCTGGCCGGCTTAGACCTGAAACATCCTTTTTCTATTCCAAAAGGCTATTTTGAAGAACTGCCTACGCACATTCATGAGGCCATATTTTTGGATGATCTGAAAACAAGCAGACCAGAATCGGGATTTAGTATGCCAGAAGGTTACTTCGAATCACTTGCTGCGAAAATTCAGGCAGAAGTGGTTGGTTATACTGTCCCTCAGGATTATTTCCAGCAGCTGCAGGCAAAGATTGCTGCAAAAACGACGGAAGAGAAAGTGGCAAAAACCATTCGCCTATGGCATTCTAAGTCGCTTAAATATGCTTCCGCAGCCTGTTTTGTATTGGTGAGTGCCTTGGGTATGTATTTTTATCAAAATACAAATTCCACAGCAGCGCTTCCGCTTTCGGCTGAGGTCGCCACAGAACAGATGCTTTTTGATATTGACGAAAGTACCATTATAGAACATATTCAATCTAATCGCCTCACGCAGGAACAACCTTCGGTAGCAGATGCTGATTTAGAAAACTATATTCTCAGCAATTACAGCCAAAATGAAATTGCTTCAGATCTATAATTTTTGATCTCTTCATCACTAATAAAATAATACCTCAATGAAAAATATAATTGTTGCCTCAATTCTTTTTATGCTGCCCTTCTTTACTTCCGCACAGAAGTCCGGAAGTAGATCTCCTGAAATCGAATCTTTAAGAATTAGCTATTTAACACAGAAATTAGACCTTTCTGAGGAAGAAGCGAAGATTTTTTGGCCGATATACAATGACTACAAAAGAGAACAATCTGCGCTGCGTAAAGAAAAGTATCAAAATATGATCAGCTTTAAAAAGAGTACTGAAATAGACGATTTGTCAGATACAGAAATACAAAACCTGATTGTGAATGAGTTGGACTTTAAACAAAAAGACTTATTAATTGATAAAAAGTATTTTGGCAAATTTAAATCAAGCCTGCCGATCAAAACCGTAGGAAAATATTATCGCGCTCAGGAGACTTTTAAAAGAGAACTCCTATCGAGATACAAAAATGGCAGGCCTGAGCGGAATTAATTTGTATTTTTGTGTATGCTTACACAACGTCAATTATTCCTTCAACATAACGCCCAAACTACACTAGAGCCACTTCTTTTAGAATTCACTAAAGCCAGCGGTATGTATCTTTACGATACTGCAGGCAAAAAATACCTGGATTTAATTGCCGGTATTGGTGTGAGTAATGTTGGCCATTGTCACCCTGCAGTAGTAAATGCGGTGAAGGAGCAAGTGGAAAACTACATGCACATCATGGTTTATGGCGAATTTGTTCAGAGTCCGCAGGTAAACTTTGCTAAAGCCTTAGCAGATGTGCTCCCAAGTCATTTAAACTGTACCTATTTCGTGAATTCCGGTGCAGAAGCCGTAGAAGGCGCCATGAAGCTGGCCAAAAGATATACCGGTCGCTCGGAAATAATTTCCTGCCATAATTCTTACCATGGCAGTACCCAGGGGGCTTTAAGCCTAATGGGCAATGAAGAATTCAAACAAGCCTACAGGCCATTACTTCCCGACATCCGATTTATCAATTTTAATGTAACCGCAGACCTTGATCTGATTACAGAACGCACCGCAGCAGTATTTATGGAGACCGTACAAGGAGAGGCTGGTCTTAGAACTGCCGATAAAGCCTATTTTGAGGCGCTAAGAGCAAAATGTACTGCCACAGGCACCTTGTTAGTACTGGACGAGATTCAATGCGGTTTTGGACGTACAGGAAAGATGTTTGGTTTTGAACATTACGGGATTGCTCCTGACATTCTTTTACTAGCTAAAGGTATCGGTGGCGGTATGCCAATCGGTGCATTCATCAGTTCTACGGAGATCATGAGGGCCTTGGCAACAAACCCTATTTTGGGACACCTCACTACCTTTGGCGGCCACCCAGTGAGCTGTGCAGCAGGCTTGGCGACTTTGCAAACCATCCAAAAAGAAAACATCGTAGCTGGTGTGGAAGAAAAGGGAGAATTATTTAAAAAACTATTGGTTCACCCTGCCATCAAAGAGGTACGTGGAAAAGGTTTAATGATGGCCATTGAATTTGAAAATTTTGAGATCAATAAAAAAATCATTGATGCCTGTATTTCCGATGGTGTGATCAGCGATTGGTTCCTGCATTGCAGTAACTCTATGCGCGTAGCTCCACCATTGATCATTACACATGAAGAAATTGAATATGCCTGCGAAGTGATGCTAAGAAATGTAGCAGCAGTAGTTGCATCCACTTAACTCATTTTTTGCCTTTTGATCAGATAGGCCTCCAATATAGGTTGAAATCCAGCAGCAATATCGGCATCGATCATGTCGATTTTGTATTGGTTGCATTTCAGCTGGATGGCCTGTCTGTATTTGCTCATTCTGCTGAGGTATTCTGTTTTCAGATTTGCAGCATGTGCTTTAATAGTAGCCCCCGTTTCCATATCTATAAATTCATACGGCCGGTTTTCAAATTCGAAATCTACTTCCCTGGATTTGTCTGTCACATTAAAAATCACCACTTCATGTTTGTTGAACTTCAAGTGCTGAAGCGCTGAAAACAATGTTTCCAAGTGCTCCTCCCCCTGATTACTATTCAGCATATCACTAAAAATCACGACCAATGAACGCTTATGGATCAGTTCTGCCACCTGATGTAAGGCTTGTGCCACATTGGTTTTTAGGTTCATTTCTGTTTTACTTAAGGCTTTTTCCAGGTGACTGAACAGGTATTTCTGATGAGCAGTGGTAGATTTAGCAGGGGTATTCAGTAATAAATGATCGGAAAATAAGCTGAGCCCGAAAGCATCTCTTTGTCTTTTCAATAAATAGATCAACGCCGCAGTCGCCTGTACAGAAAAATTAAGTTTATTATATTCTCCAGACGGGAAGTACATGGAAGATGAAACATCCACAATAAACTGACATCTCAAATTAGTTTCTTCTTCGAAGCGTTTACTAAAGAGCTTGTCTGTTTTTGCGAAAAGCTTCCAGTCGATGTTTTTTACGCTATCTCCTACATTATATAGTCGGTGTTCCGCAAACTCCACAGAAAAACCATGGAAAGGACTTTTGTGAAGCCCGGTTATAAAGCCTTCTACAACTTGTTTGGCTAATAATTCAAGATTGCCATGAAACGAGATGCCTTGCTCATCAATTGGATACTGCATAGGGTAAATATAAAAAAAGCGTTCATAAATCTATGAACGCTTTTCTAACTAGTATATGTTGAGTTGATTACAACTGTGCATCTAATTTTTGTGCCAATACTGATTTTGGAACAGCACCAACTTGTTTATCTACAACTTCACCGTTTTTGAAGAACAATAAGGCTGGAATGTTGCGGATACCGAACTGAGTAGAGATTTGAGGGTTATTGTCCACATTTACTTTACCTACGATCGCTTTTCCTTCGTATTCTTTTGAGATCTCGTCTACTACTGGTCCTACCATGCGACATGGACCACACCACTCTGCCCAAAAATCAACCAAAACGGGTTTATCTGATTTTAATACAACTTCCTCGAAGTTTGCATCTGTAATTTCCAAAGCCATAATTCTTATTTTTTAATTAGTTTTTTATTGTATCGTCTATTAGTTTGAATCGGCAAATCTAATCTTTAAATCCAAACTCTGTGCAAAGATATAATCAATTGTAATGCCATCACCCTGACAATGCCAAAATGACATTAGTTCAACTTAGGATTTACATTCAAAGCAGTTAACTGCTCCAAAAAGTCATTATTAGGATTTATCTTCAATGATTTGGAAGGCAGTTTCACGTTTACGTTCTGTTCTCTATCATAAACATCGAACAGCAACTGACAAGTCTGGTGGTCAGTACTGGCCTTGTTCTCTTCCAGTATCGCATTGATTTTCAACATGAAATCATCGGTAATCTTTTCAATAGGCACTTGAATCGTCACACTTTTCGCCAGTTTATCACGCAATTCAGAAAGTAAATGAATAGAAGTGATTTTGAACTCCCAATCTCCTTCTTTTCTGAAACGTTCTCCTACCCTACCTCTGATCTGCAAGAAATAGCCATCGGTCAGGAATTGTTTAAACTTGATAAAATCATCACCAAATAGGGCCAGTTCACAGGTATCTTCATAGTCTTCGAACACAATGGTTCCAAAGGGTTTACCGGTCTTTGTCATTCTTTGCGCAGAAATCACCACTAATCCACCTACTACCAGTTCTTTATTCTTGATGCCTTCGAACTCCGCGAGGACTTCCTCGGTAGAGTCGCCGGTTCTGATCTTATTGACTACAGAAAGGTGTCTGACTTTATGCTGGCAAAATTCTTTAAGTTCTAATTTATAATTATCGAGCGGGTGCCCACTTAAAAAGATCCCAATGGCATCTTTCTCATATTTTAGCCTGTCGATCAGACTCCATTCGGGAGATACTGGTAAACTAGGTTCGTACACCATATCAGAAGCCGTTCCACCAAATAAAGAAGATTGTGCAGAAGACTCGTTGTTCTGGAAGTCATTGGCAAACTTGATCATCTTCTCAATGCCATTCATTTTATCATTAATGCCAACAAAGAAATACTGTGCCCTATGGTACCCGAAGCCATCAAAAGCACCGCTATAGACAAAACTTTCATAAGCTTTCTTATTAACGGTACGGGTATTGGAACGTTTGGCAAAATCATAAACACTCTTATATTGACCATTTTCATTGCGGTCAATGATGATACTTTCTACCGCTTTCTCTCCTACTCCTTTGATTCCAGAAAGCCCAAAACGCACTTGTCCACTCGTGTTTACAGAGAACTTAGTACCCGATTCGTTTACATCTGGTCCCAGTACAGAAACGCCCATCTGCTTGCATTCTTCCATAAAGAAGGCGACTTGCTTGATGTCACTCATGTTGTTGGAAAGTACCGCAGCCATGTATTCGGCTGGATAATGGGCTTTTAAATAGGCCGTTTGGTAAGCAATCCAAGCATAACAAGTAGAGTGAGATTTATTGAAAGCATAAGAAGCAAATGCCTCCCAATCTTTCCAAATCTTCTCTAGTACTATAGGATCATGTCCTTTTTCTGCAGCCTGAGCTACGAACTTAGGCTTCATCTTATCCAGTACATCTTTTTGCTTCTTACCCATCGCCTTACGTAATACGTCGGCCTCACCTTTGGTAAATCCGGCAAGTTTCTGTGAAAGAAGCATCACCTGTTCCTGGTATACGGTAATTCCGTAAGTTTCTTTTAAATACTCTTCGCAAGCATCAAGGTCATATTTGATCTCCTCTTCGCCGTTTTTTCTACGTACAAAAGATGGGATATACTCTAATGGCCCCGGACGATAAAGTGCGTTCATGGCAATTAAATCCCCAAAAACTGTAGGTTTTAATTCCTTCATGTACTTCTGCATCCCGTTAGACTCATACTGGAAGATTCCGATAGTTTCTCCACGCTGGAACAGTTCATAAGTCTTCGCATCATCAATCGGGAAATTATCCGGATCGAGGTCTATCTTATGTCTGAATTTAACCAGTTTTACGGTGTCTTTAATCAGTGTAAGTGTTTTTAGCCCCAGGAAGTCCATTTTCAACAGACCGGCACTTTCTACAACGGAGTTGTCGAATTGAGTGACATACAGGTCTGAATCTTTGGCGGTGGCTACTGGTACAAAGTTAGTAATGTCGCTTGGTGTAATGATTACCCCGCAGGCATGAATCCCTGTATTTCTTAGTGAGCCTTCCAGGATTTGCGCCTGTTCTAATGTTTTTGCACCCAAATCATTGGCACCTGCCAAAGATTTTAACTCCAGCACCTTTTCATATTCATCTGCCCGAAGTGCGCCTTTCAGGCTCTTCTCATCCAGTGTGAATATTTTTGCCAGTTTCATGTTAGGAATCAGCTTGGCAATTTTCTCTGCCTCATAAAGCGGCAAATCCAGCACCCTTGCCGTATCCTTCACAGAAGATTTGGCGGCCATAGTACCATAGGTGATGATCTGTGCCACCTGATTGGCTCCATATTTATTAATTACATAGTCCATTACCCTTCCACGGCCCTCATCATCAAAGTCGATGTCGATATCGGGCATGGAAACACGGTCTGGATTCAAAAAACGCTCAAATAGCAAATCGTATTTTATGGGGTCAATATTGGTAATCCATAAACAGTAGGCCACCGCAGATCCCGCTGCAGATCCCCTTCCAGGTCCTACAGACACATCAAGTTCCCTGGCTTTGGCAATAAAATCCTGTACAATCAAAAAGTATCCCGGATATCCGGTCTTCTCAATCGTCTGTAATTCAAAGTCCAGACGCTCGGCAATGTCGTCCGTAATTATTCCGTAACGTTTTTTCGCTCCCTCATAAGTCAGGTGGCGTAAATATTTATTCTCCCCTCTTTTACCACCATCTTCTTCATCCTCTTTTACAAGGAATTCTTCAGAAATATCGAACTTAGGCAAAAGGACTTCACGGGCGAGCTTGTAGATTTCTATTTTATCTACAATTTCCTGTATGTTGATAATCGCCTCTGGTAAATCAGCGAAAAGGTTTTTCATTTCTTCAGGAGTTTTGAAATAATACTCCTGATTTGGTAAGCCAAAACGGTATCCACGGCCACGACCAATTGGTGTTGCTTGTTTCTCTCCGTCTTTTACACACAATAAAATATCATGGGCATTGGCGTCTTTTTTATTGATATAATAGGTATTGTTCGTGGCAATCACCTTTACATCGTGTTTTTTAGCCAGCGCGACTAAAGAAACATTGACAATGTCTTCATCCTCCTGGCTATGGCGCATCACTTCAATATAGAAGTCTTCACCAAATTGCGATTTCCACCACAACAATGCTTCTTCAGCTTGTTTTTCACCAAGGTTCAGCAATTTGCTGGAAATCTCACCATATAAGTTACCAGACAGGACAATGATATCGTCTTTATATTGCTCTATAACAGCCTTATCAATCCTTGGGATATAGTAAAATCCTTTCGTATAAGCGATAGAAGACATTTTTGCCAGGTTATGGTACCCTTGTTTGTTCTTCGCCAGTAATACGACCTGGTATCCGTCATCCTTTCTTTTCTTATCTAAATGGTCGTCACAGACAAAGAATTCACAACCAACGATGGGTTTAATAATGACCTCATCAGGTGTTTCTCCTTTTTCCATGGCTTCCTTATTCCTGGTCTCCACTCCCTTATTATGGTTCAGAATCTGCGCCACAAAATGGAAAGCCCCCATCATATTCGCATGGTCGGTCATTGCTACAGCTGGCATTTTATGCGCGGCTGTGGCTTTGATTAAAGAAGGAATATTGATGGTGGATTGTAAAACCGAAAATTGCGTATGGTTGTGCAAATGGGCAAAGGCGACATTGGCCAGTTCCTGCTTGTTCTCTTCCAGTGTCTTTTTAGATACTTTCGGGGCCTCAGTTTTTTGCAGCCTTTTTCTGATTTCATCAGAAGCGGATTTAAGGTTTACATGGTTTAAACCTATCCTTTCTATTGTCCCTGGATTTTGCTTATTAAAGGTCGGAATATAGTTGGCATCCGCCTGTAATTGCTCCAGCGTAAACACCTCCATCTTGATCAGCTGCAAGAAGCAACGCGTGGTTGCCTCCACGTCTGCTGTAGCATTGTGGGCTTCTGAAAATGGGGTTCCAAAAAGGTATTGGTGTAATTCTGTAAGTGTAGGCAGTTTAAATTTACCTCCTCGACCTCCTGGAATCTTCAATAATTCTGCCGTTACTTCCGTACAAGTATCCAGCACAGGCATGGTACTCATCGGGCTTTCTACACCTAAACGGTGAAACTCACATCCCATAATATTGACATCAAAGCCAATATTTTGTCCAACAACAAATTTAGATTTTGAAAGGGCAACATTAAATTTATCTAATACTTCTGCTAGTGAAATACCCTGTTCGTCGGCTAATTCTGTCGAAATACCATGAATTCGTTCTGCGTCATAAGGGATATTGAAGCCTTCAGGTTTTACCAGATAATCCTGGTGTTCGATCAGATTTCCAAGTTCATCATGTAACTGCCAGGCAATTTGAATACATCTGGGCCAATTATCCGTATCTGTAATCGGCGCATTCCAATTGCGTGGCAATCCCGTCGTTTCGGTATCAAAAATCAAATACATAGCTAGGTAATTAGAAAATCGTCTTTTTAGAAATCAATATGATTGCTCAAAAATACGGAAATTTCAGTTCTTCCAATAATTGAAGCAGGGAATTTTACCTAGAAGAACCGTAATTTTTACATAGAATGGACTGCCGGAATTGGTCCGGAAGATTTGTGTTCCTGAGAAACCAGTTTACTGGTATCGTAACCCTTTTTCTGACAGCGGTCTATAATTTCTATAAGTAAATCTTCAGGAATATTAGGCTTCCTCGCCATAATGAAAAGGTATTTGAATTTCGGATGGCCAACTACTACATAAGAGTAATCCTCAGCCAGTTCGATCACCCAGTAATCCACTTTTACCGGCCAGATAAATTCAGCTTTAAAGCGGGCATTCCGACTTCCGCGTACTACAAAAAGTTTAGACCTGAAGTACTTTTGTTTATCCTCTCCCTGTACTTTATAACCAGTAAAAACAGCATAATAGCCATCAGGATGGATCACATAAGTCTCCACAGTTTGGCGCCAATGTTTATCAATGAAAGTGGGAATCGAATATAAAGAGTACCACTTCCCTGCATACAACATAATATCAACTTTTTCTACAGGTACATTATCCATAATAGGTTCTATTTGTTTGCGACTATTAAGCAAATGTAAATTCTTTATCATAAAACCAGCAAGGTTGAAGAAAGTTTTAAAAAGCGTTTTTTAAACTGACCTAAATTTATAACTTCGGCAGGAGGCGTAACCAGGTTGGCTTTGCTTTAATAATTAATAATATTGTAAATTACTTTATCAATGCGCATTTAAAAACAATAGATTTAACCCCTGTAAACAAGCCCTAAGCTTGTTGCTATTAAAATAAAATCAGATTCATTATGAAAATAACGGTTGTAGGTGCCGGCGCTGTAGGCGCCACTTGTGCAGATAATATTGCCAGAAAAGAATTAGCAGAAGAGCTTGTTTTATTAGACATCAAAGAAGGTTTTGCAGAAGGCAAAGCAATTGACATGATGCAAACGGCCACTCTATTGGGCTTTGATACAAAAATAAAAGGGGTTACAAATGATTATAGTCAGACTGCAGGATCAACAGTAGCAGTCATCACTTCAGGCTTACCGCGTAAACCGGGAATGACACGTGAAGAACTGATTGGAATCAATGCAGGAATCGTTAAAGGTGTCGCAGAAAATATTCTTAAATACTCTCCAGAGGCCATCATAATTGTGATCAGCAATCCAATGGATACCATGACTTATCTGGCCTTAAAATCACTAGGATTACCTAAAAACAGAATTATAGGTATGGGCGGAACTTTAGACAGCGCCCGCTTCAAATACTATTTAAGCGTAGCCTTAAATTGCAATTCAAATGACCTTCAGGGTTTTGTAATTGGTGGTCATGGCGATACAACCATGATTCCATTGACACGCTATGCCACTTATCAAAGTTTACCGGTAACGGAATTGCTGGATAAAGCAACTTTAGACAAAGTAGCCGCAGATACAATGGTTGGTGGCGCTACATTAACTGGTCTTTTAGGCACTTCTGCCTGGTATGCTCCAGGAGCAGCAGGTGCAGCTTTGGTAGAAAGCATTGTACGTGATGAAAAGAAATTATTTACCTGCTGTGTAGCCCTTGATGGTGAATATGGCCAGAAAGACATCTGTTTAGGTGTCCCAGTAATTGTTGGCCGCAATGGCTGGGAAAAAGTAATTGATTATAAATTGAATGATGAAGAACAAGCATCCTTCAATAAAAGTGCAGATGCAGTCCGTGCCATGAACAGTGTTTTACATGACATGAAACTAGTATAAATTTAATGAGAACGATTACTGTTCCCTTAACCTTAATAAATTTACACGATGACGGTTTCCACCTTTTGGTGGAAATTGTTGTTTTTGGGAAGAAGTGTTTTGCTGTTTTAGACACAGGAGCCTCCCGTTCCGTCTTTGACGTGGCATTGATCAAGAACAATATTTCAGAACTTGCGTATACTGAGGAAACCCAGGCTACTACACTTTTTGCTACCTCCAGCACAATTCAGGCGACCATCCCAAAAATCAAAATGGGGAGATTGATCATTCCTGACTATGAAACTGTAGCCCTGGATCTGGAGAGTGTGAACCAGGCTTATGATCAAATGGGACATCCCATGATTGCGGGCATTATTGGCAGTGATGTGCTCCTGAAATACCAGGCAGTGATCAATTATAAAAAGCTGAAGCTGTTTTTATACAGTGAATAGGCCCTGCACTTCCCTAGAAAAGCTTTCAATAAGCTCAATAAAACCAGTTTATACAAAAGGAGGTACCTTTATCGGGCACCTCCTTTTGTATTTTAATTGTTATTTTGAACTGCTAATTAAGCGTCAATCTTAGCATATTTAGCATTTCTCTCAATGAAATCTCTTCTTGGACCAACTTCATCACCCATTAACATGGAGAAGGTATGGTCACATTCAGCAGCATTTTCAATAGTTGCCTGTAATAAAGTACGTGTTGCAGGATTTAAAGTAGTATCCCATAACTGCTCAGCGTTCATCTCTCCAAGACCTTTATAGCGTTGGATGTGTACACTTTCTTCTTTACCTGCACCTTTTAAGCGTTGTACTGCCTGATCACGCTGCTGATCATTCCAGCAATATTCATGTTCTTTTCCTTTTTTAACCTGGTATAACGGTGGCGCTGCGATGTACACATACCCCGCTTCAATCAATGCTTTCATGTATCTGAAGAAGAAAGTAAGGATCAGGGTGGTAATGTGTGATCCATCGATGTCCGCATCCGTCATGATCACTACCTTATGGTAACGAAGTTTGGTTAAGTTCAGCGCTTTATCATCTTCCGGAGTTCCGATGCTTACCCCTAAGGCCGTAAACATATTCTTAATCTCGTCATTTTCATAGATCTTGTGCTCCATTGCTTTCTCTACGTTCAGGATTTTACCTTTCAGTGGAAGAATAGCCTGGAAATTACGGTCTCTACCCTGTTTGGCAGTTCCACCCGCGGAATCTCCCTCGACCAGGTAAATCTCACATTTTTCCGGATCACTATCAGAACAATCGGCTAACTTACCAGGTAAACCTGAACCGCCCATTACGCTCTTACGCTGTACCATCTCACGTGCTTTACGTGCAGCAGCACGTGCAGTAGCGGCAAGAATTACTTTATTAACAATCAGTTTTGCTTCTCTAGGGTTTTCTTCCAGGTAATTATTCAGCGCTTCACCAACGGCGATATCCACTGCTCCCATTACCTCTGAGTTACCTAACTTTGTTTTCGTCTGACCTTCAAACTGTGGTTCCTGTACTTTCACGGAAACTACGGCTGTCAATCCTTCTCTAAAGTCATCACCGGTAATCTCAAATTTCACATTTTTCAGTAAGCCAGATTTATCAGCATACGCTTTTAAGGTTCTGGTTAAACCTCTTCTGAAACCTGCAATATGTGTACCACCTTCATGTGTATTAATGTTGTTCACATAAGAGTGTACATTTTCTGCATAGCTATCATTGTACTGTAAAGCCAGCTCTACTGGAATACCATTTTTGATACCTTCTACATAAATCGGCTCTGCAATCAGGGAAGGACGACCTCCATCTAAAAACTGAACAAATTCTTTTAAACCACCCTGAGAATGGAAAAGTTCCGTAATCGGATTTCCTTCTTCGTCTAATTCACGCTCATCAGTAAGTGTCAGTTTAATTCCTTTATTCAGGAAAGACAATTCTCTTAATCTGCTGGCTAAAGTATCATAACGGTACTCTAATGTTTGGGTAAAGATTTCAGGATCCGGAGAAAACGTAATTACCGTTCCTCTTTTATCGGTTGTACCTACGATTTTAACATCGTATTGCGGCTTACCTTTTTCATATTCCTGTTCCCAAACTTGTCCATCACGGTGAACTTCTGCTTTTAAATGCGTTGATAATGCGTTCACGCAACTTACCCCTACACCATGCAGACCTCCGGAAACTTTATAAGTATCCTTATCAAATTTACCCCCGGCATGTAATACCGTCATTACGATCTCCAGCGCTGACTTTTGCTCTTTCTGCATAATTCCCGTAGGAATACCACGACCGTTATCTTCAACTCTAATCGAGTTGTCTTGAAGAATATTTACATATATCGTGTCAGCATGACCTGCTAACGCCTCATCAATAGAGTTATCTACTACCTCGTAAACTAAATGGTGTAATCCTTTTACTCCGGTGTCTCCTATATACATCGAAGGGCGCTTACGCACCGCTTCTAAACCTTCTAAAACCTGTATATTATCTGCCGAATAATTTGACTTTGGATCCTTTTCTTCGCTCATAATTTTTAAAAAAACAATTAGATTCAAAAATAACCATTTTAGCCCAATTAACCGCAAATGTGGATAACTATTTGACCAAAAAACCACTAAAAATGAGCTAAAAATCGTAGTTTTTTAGGATACTAAATTTGAAATTTTATATTTGTTGAAATTTATCATTCCAAAGGGAAAACAATATCCGAAAAAAGTAAAACAAAAAATCAATTATACTCATTAGATGAAAAGATCAACATTAAAACTTGGCAGCATTGCTACTGCAGTTGCATTAGTTTCCGTAATGGCTTCTTGCCAGAACAAAGAAAACGCAGGGACTACTACTGCTCCAAAATCTGAGTCGGCCACAGTAACAAGCGCAGAGAAAATCGTCTATGTTAATTCTGATTCCCTGTTAACAAAATATCAGTATTTCAAAGACTTAAAAACTAAACTTGACGCGAAGTCAAAAACAGCACAAACAGATCTTGCTTCTAAACAACAAGCTTTCCAACGTGAAGTCACTCAATATCAACAACAGCAAAACACTTTGCCTGCTGATCAAAGAGCTGCTACTGAAGAAAGATTAGCACGTAAACAACAAGAGCTACAAGCTTATTCTCAAAATGCAGGTGCTGCACTTCAAAATGAGCAAGCTACTGAGAATGAAAAATTATACGATAAAGTTGCAGAATACTTGAAAACTTATGCCAAAGGAAAAGGTTTCAAAATGGTATTAACTTATTCAAAAGGTAACAGCGCAATTTTATTTGCTGACGAATCTTTAGATGTAACCAGCGAAGTAATCGTAGGATTAAACGAAGCTTACTCAAAAGACAAAAAATAATCATCATCTGATGAATTTTAAATGCTCCGCTTAATCGGGGCATTTTTTTTGTGCTCCTATTTTTAGCATAAACATTGAGCTATCTATACTGGCAGCAGTATGATCCTCATTTCTAATCTCAATAAATCGACAATATGGACGTTACAACGCAGCAGCACGAAAAATTTATGAGAATGGCCATTGGCCTTTCAGAGAAGAATGTGACCGAAGAACTAGGTGGCCCATTTGGTGCAGTAGTGGTCAAAGATGGAAAAGTGATCGCAAAGAGCGGCAATAAAGTGACCAGTACAAATGATCCAACAGCCCATGCAGAGGTTTCCGCGATTAGAATGGCCTGCAAAAAACTGAAGACTTTTGACCTGAGCGGATGTGTGATTTATACCAGCTGTGAGCCTTGCCCGATGTGCCTAAGTGCGGTTTATTGGTCCAGAATCAACACGATTTATTATGCCAATACAAAAGTAGATGCAGCGAATATTGGCTTTGATGATCAATTCATTTATGAAGAATTGGAAAAACCAATGGCAGCGCGCAGCTTACCTATCCAGCAAATGCTAAGAGACGAAGCCCTCCAGGCTTTTAAACTTTGGGAGCAATCTTCCATGAGGGTCACTTATTAAATTCAACCGTTTAGGAGCTTAAAGAAATAATTATTGTAATATACACCCTGTGAATTACGAAGAGAAAATAACCATTGAACTGGAATTCTGGAAGCGAAAAATGAGGCTTAAACCCTCATTTTTCAATAAAATCACCAATAACGTTCAAAAGAAAATCAATAGCTATATTCCTAAAAAAATTCATACCGCGATCACGGTGACCATTAAAAATATGATCAAAGGGGTGTTGTACGGCTCTACCTATACCACTTCAAATATGCCTGCAATGGAAACGAGTCTGGTCCATAGAGAGGCTTTGGTAAAGCAGAAAATTGACAATTATTGCAGAACTGGAGCTGCAGAAGGAGGCATTACAGGTGCAGGCGGCTTCCTGATGAGCATGGCCGATTTCCCTATTCTCATTGGCATAAAAATGAAACTGCTATTTGAAATTGCAGCCCTGTATGGCTTTGATGTAAAGGATTATAGAGAACGCTTATATTTGCTCTATATTTTTCAGCTCGCTTTCTCCAGTCAGCAGGGAAGGACGAAGGTTTTCATGCACCTTGAAAACTGGGAAGATAAACTACATATCCTCCCGGAAAACGTAGACAGTATCGACTGGAAAACCCTTCAGCAGGAATACCGCGATTACATCGACCTCGCCAAACTAGCGCAGCTGTTACCAGTAGTTGGTGCAGCTATAGGTGCAATTGCCAATTATCAATTGATCAAACAGCTGGGAGAAACAGCAATGCAAGCTTATAGAATGAGATTATTAAAATAACACCCACTATTTTTCGCCTTCTTCCTCTTCAAAAAGACCACCAGTCAGGTCGTCGATTTCCCTGCGGTCTTTCTTTGTAGGCCTTCCTGCACCACGATCTCTGATCAATACCGGTGAATGGAACATTGATTTATAACCATGAGTCTCCTCTAAAGGGGTAATATCTTTATATTTAGTGACCGCTATTTTAGCCTCTACCCTATTGTATAAAAGCTCCACCACTTCAATTACTTTCTTCTCTATTCCTTTGGATACCTGATACACATCTCCAGGTTTGACTATTGCAGAAGCTTTAAGATTATTCCCATTGAATTTCACCCGACCCGCTTTACAAGCCTCTGTCGCTAAACTCCTGGTCTTAAATAATCTGATTGCCCATAAGTACTTATCTATCCGTAATTTTTCTTGCTCTGCCATAAAAAATCAAAAATACATTATAGAAAACAATGGTCTATACATAAAATTGATTTATTTTGTCAAAAAATAACTTAAAACATGATAGCACAATTAAAAAAGTTAGTAGAAGCCGCTTGGGAAGACAGAACTTTATTAGGATATAGTGAATATTGCGAAGCAATAGAAACGGTAATTATGCAACTTGATAAAGGTGAATTGCGCGTTGCTGAACCAGTACTGAACTCGTGGGCTGTGAATGAATGGATCAAAAAGGCAGTAATCCTTTATTTTCCAATCAGAGAAATGAAAGAAATTGAAGTTGGTCCTTTCGTATTTCATGATAAAATGAAATTGAAAACCAATTATAAAGAACTAGGTGTAAGAGTAGTACCTCATGGTATTGCACGATATGGCGCTTATTTGGCCAAAGGTGTGATCATGATGCCATCTTATGTAAATATCGGTGCCTACGTTGACGAAGGTACAATGGTGGATACATGGGCAACTGTAGGTTCATGTGCGCAAATCGGTAAACACGTTCACTTGAGTGGTGGTGTAGGTATTGGTGGTGTGTTAGAGCCAATTCAAGCTGCTCCGGTAATCATCGAAGACAATGTTTTCATTGGTTCAAGAGCAATCGTTGTGGAAGGTGTTCGTGTGGAAAGAGAAGCAGTGCTAGGTGCAAATGTAGTTTTAACAGCCTCTACTAAAATCATCGACGTTACAGGCAACACACCCGTTGAATATAAAGGTATCGTTCCTGCACGTTCAGTAGTAATTCCAGGTAGCTATGCGAAGAAATTCCCAGCTGGTGAATTCCAAGTTCCATGTGCATTGATCATTGGTCAGCGTAAAGAATCTACAGATAAAAAGACTTCTCTAAATGATGCATTGAGAGAAAATAATGTAGCAGTATAATATAATGAAGATTGGTTTTGACGGAAAGAGGGCAGCGAATAATTTAACAGGACTAGGGAATTACAGCAGGTCTTTAGTTACCCACCTGGCAGAATTTTTTCCTCAAAACCAATACTTTGTTTATACACCCAAAGTAAAAAATCATGCTCAGATTTCTCGATTTTTGAAAATAAAGGGGATTAAAACGGAGCTTCCTGATCGTCCGGGATGGTTCTGGAGAACTTCCGGAATCAAAAAACAATTACTAAAAGATCAGATTGACTTATTTCATGGCTTGAGTCATGAGATCCCCCTGGGTATCAAAAATTCAGGAATAGCAAGTGTAGTCACGATACATGACCTGATTTTCCTCAGGTTCCCCCAATATTACGGAAGGATAGACCGATTCATCTACCAGCTGAAATTTCGCTATGCCTGCAAACATGCAGACAAAATAGTAGCCATCAGTGAATGTACAAAAAGAGATCTTATCCATTTTTTCCATACCGACCCTGATAAAATTGAAGTCGTTTACCAAAGCTGTGACGACAGTTTTAAATCTGCAACTGATCAAAAGAAAAAACAGGACGTCAGGGATAAACACGAGCTGCCGGAAAAATATATTCTGAATGTAGGAACGATTGAAAGCCGGAAAAACCTGCTAACGCTAATCAAAGCATTGCCAGAAATTCATCCGGATTATCACCTCGTGGTTGTAGGAAAAAAAACAGCTTATACCGAACTGGTTAACAAAGAAATTGAGGTACTTGGCTTAAAATCAAGGGTCACCTTTTTACAGAATGTACCTTTCGAGGACCTACCCTCTATTTATCAAATGGCTAAGGCCTTCGTTTATCCATCATTATATGAAGGATTCGGAATTCCAATCATTGAAGCCTTGTATTCCGCTGTCCCGGTCATCGCCGCAACAGGTTCTTGTTTAGAAGAAGCAGGAGGCGAAAACAGCTTATATGTGGCCCCTTATGACAAAATTGCACTCTCTAACGCCATAAATAGAGTATTAAACAGTCCTGATCTCGCCACAAAGATGACAGTAAAAGGGCTGGAATATGTTAAAAAATTTGATACCCGGGTCCTCACAGAGGAAATGATTAAAATTTATACCCAGGTACTTTCCAACCAATAGAAATAACAGGTTATGCTTAGAACAGAAATTGAAAAGACCCTTCAGGTATTAAAAAACGGAGGGGTGATTCTTTATCCTACAGACACGGTTTGGGGGTTAGGATGTGATGCGACAAATGAAGCCGCAGTAGCCAGAATAAATGAGATCAAACAACGCAGCGCAGATAAAAGCTTTATCGTCCTGCTCGACAATGATGCTAAACTTCAAAGTTATGTCACGGAGATTCCTGAAGTCGCTTACGACTTAATCGAATACGCGGAAAACCCATTGACGATCATTTTCTCAGGTGCTAAAAATTTGGCTAAAAACGTGATCAATGAAGATGGCAGTGTAGGGATTAGAATTGTAAAGCATGATTTCTGCAAGGAGCTCATTCAACGCTTCCGTAAACCGATTACTTCCACTTCTGCTAATAAATCTGGTGAACCTTCCCCAGTCATCTTTGATGAGATTTCAGAAGAAATTAAAGCAGCAGTGGATTACGTAGTTGATTGGGAACAAGCACTGCAGACTCCGAAGAAACCTTCTACCATCATGAAATTAGCTCCCGGAGGTCAATTTTCCTTTATTAGAAAGTAAGTTTTATTACTTTTGTAACTCATTAATGGAAAAACATTTACAAAATCCAATATTTAAAGTCCTTGCCGATATTGCTCAAACACATCAGATTGAAGCATACGTAATAGGTGGGTATGTGCGCGATATTTTCTTGAAAAGACCCTCTAAAGACATCGATGTTGTGGTGCTGGGGAATGGGATTGAGTTTGCTGAATTAGTAGGTAAGCAACTCAAAACCAAGGTTGCGGTATTTAAAAACTTCGGCACTGCCATGTTAAAAACCCGCGATCTGGAAATAGAATTTGTTGGGGCCCGAAAAGAGTCCTATCGTGCAGATTCCCGCAAGCCTATCGTAGAAAACGGCACTATCAAAGACGATCAGCTGAGAAGAGATTTCACGATCAATGCCCTGGCCATCTCCCTGAATAAAGAAAATTATGCACAACTTGTTGATCCATTTAACGGAATTAACGACCTGGAGCAAAAACTCATCAGAACACCCCTTGATCCTGAGCTTACTTTTTCAGATGATCCATTAAGGATGATGAGGGCAATTCGTTTTGCCACCCAATTGGAGTTTAGCATAGACGAAAGTGCAATCAATGCCATCAAAAAACAGAAAGAAAGAATCAATATCGTATCAAAAGAGCGCATTACTGATGAACTCAACAAGATTATTCTTTCTAAAACACCTTCTATAGGTTTTAAATACCTGTTTGATACCGGTCTTTTGCACCTGGTATTTCCACAAATGGCCAATCTTTACGGAGTGGAGATCATTAATGGAAAAGGGCATAAAGATAATTTTTATCATACCTTGCAAGTTCTTGATAATATTTGTGAGGCTACCGACGACCTTTGGCTCCGTTGGGCGGCCATTCTTCATGACATTGCCAAACCAGCAACCAAGCGTTTTGAAGAAGGACATGGCTGGACTTTTCATGGTCATGAAGACAAAGGTGCAAGAATGGTACCTCAGATTTTCAATCAATTGAAACTTCCATTAAATGAGAAGATGAAATTGGTTCAGAAATTGGTACAGCTTCACCTCAGACCGATTGTTCTGGCACAGGAAGTGGTTACAGATTCGGCAGTCAGGAGGTTATTATTTGACGCCGGTGAAGATATAGAGAGTCTGATGATGCTCTGCAACGCCGATGTCACTACTAAAAACGAGTACAAAGTAAAAAAGTACCGTAATAACTTTGAGCTGGTTAAACAGAAGCTTAAAGACGTAGAAGAACGCGACAAGGTAAGAAACTGGCAACCGCCGATCACAGGTACCCACATCATGGAGATCTTTGGTTTAGGCGCAGGCAAAGAAGTAGGGCTCATCAAAAATGCCATCCGTGAAGCAATTCTGGAAGGTGAGATCAAAAATGACTATGATGAGGCACTACAGTTTATGCTGGAAAAAGCCAAAGAATTTGGCCTTCAGCCCGTAAAGCACTAATACAAAGTACAATAATATTTTATAATTTTATAGCTAGAAAAAAAGCTCAGATGGCAATTTATAGATTTAGAATAAGTTTCGAGGATTTCGATGAGGTAGTTAGGGAAATCGATATTAAACCAAGCCAGACATTTGAAGATTTACATCGTGCGATACATCGCTCAACAGGATATTCTGCTGAAAAATCCTCTTCTTTTTATGTGAGTACTGACCATTGGATCAAAGGGGACGAAATTGCCTACCTGCCAAATCAACGTAAAACAGATAGAGGGGTAACTTTAATGGAAAAAGCCAAACTGAGCAGCTTCATCGAAGATCCGCACCAGAAATTCTATTATATCTACAACTTCGATCGTCCGTTTGATTTTCATGTAGAATTGATCAAGATCATTCTGGAAACTGATCCGAACCTAGAGTACCCTGTACTGGTTAAAAGTGTTGGAGAAGCGCCTAAAATCATTGATAAAGACAATTTCAACGCAGTTGCAGTATCCTCAAATGAGGCATCTACTGAATTTGACTTCTTAAATGAGCTGGATTTTGTTCCTGGTGATACGGAAGAATTAGCCGCCATGGACGGAAGAGGCATCAATACGGAAGAAAAAACGATTGATGACGACGCTGATGAAGATTCGGCTGATGCAGATGAGTATGGCAGCGACGAAGACAGCTATGAAGATGATGAGTACGGTGGTAAAGACGACGATTACTAGGATTCGATCATGCTATTGAATAAAACCTTAATTGTAATTGTAGGCCCTACCGGAATAGGAAAAACTGCATTGGCTATTGAACTGGCCAGACACTTTTCTACAGAGATCATTTCGGCGGATTCCCGTCAGTTCTTTAAGGAGATGCAAATTGGGACTGCAAAACCTTCCCAGGAAGAGTTAAATGCGGCCCCTCATCATTTCATTAACTCCCATAGTATAACAACCCTGTTTAGCACCGGAGACTTTGAAGTACAAGCCTTACAGCTGATGGAAGAACTTTTTAAAAAACAGGATCTGCTGATGATGGTCGGCGGATCCGGTTTATACATTGATGCTGTATGCAATGGCCTCGATGACCTTCCGGATACAGACCTCAACATCCGCGAACAATTAAAACAAAAGCTGGAAAATGAAGGGATTGAATCCATCAAACAGCAGCTAAAAATCCATGATCCTGAGTATTATGAAAAAGTAGATCAGGCCAACCCACAAAGGATGGTCAGGGGATTGGAATTCTTCCTGTCTACTGGCGAGAAACTCTCCTCCTATCAAACCAACAGTAAAAAGCAAAGACCTTTCAACATCATTAAAATAGGGCTCAATATAGACCGTATAGCACTCTATCAGCGCATCAACCATAGAGTTGACCAAATGATGGACGCAGGTTTGCTGGAAGAGGTAAAAGGGCTACAGGAGTATAGAAAGTACAATGCCTTAAATACGGTAGGTTATTCGGAATTATTCGACTTTCTTGATGGTCATACCCCACTAGAAGCTGCGGTAGATAAAATCAAGCAAAACACACGTCGCTTTGCGAAACGCCAGCTGACCTGGTTTAGAAGGGATGACAACACTGCCTGGTTCGAACCCAATGCCAGCAAAGCCGTCATCCTTCATATCAATAATGCATTAAAATCTTAAGCCTGAGCTGTTGGTCCTCCAAAATTCATTGGAAATCCAGGAGGCTCATCCTGCGTTTTAATTTTGCCATAAGCAGTTTCATATTTTTCGAGATTATCTTGCATTGCCGCCATTAACCTTTTAGCATGTTCCGGTGTCAGTATAATTCTTGATTTCACTCTCGCCTTAGGCACCCCAGGCATCACTCTGATAAAGTCCAGTACAAACTCCGTATTGGAATGTGTGATGATGGCTAGATTCGAAAAAATCCCTTCTGCGATCTCTTCAGAAAGTTCAATACTTAATTGGTTGTCATTTTGCTGTTCTTCCATAGCACAAAACTATTACTTTAATCCATATGGAGGTAGTGGATGGCCAATTATTTTCCAAAGCATTACGCATAAAAAAAGTCCCCCGACTTTATCAGAAGGGGGACTTTTCAAAAGATATTTAAATATTAAGCATCTACTTCTTCTTGTTTCGAAGCTAATAATTTATCGTATTCTTCTTGTGAACCTACAATGATACGCTCATATCCACGTACACCTGTACCTGAAGGAATTAAGTGTCCAACAATTACGTTTTCTTTTAATCCAAGCATGTTATCACGTTTACCAGCGATTGCTGCTTCGTTTAACACTTTTGTAGTCTCCTGGAAGGATGCTGCAGAGATGAACGATTTCGTTCCTAATGAAGCACGTGTAATACCTTGTAACATTGAACTCGCAGTTGCAGGTCTTGCATCACGAACTTCAATTTGTCTCAGATCTTTACGTTTCAATTGAGAATTTTCATCTCTTAATTTACGTAAAGAAAGGATTTGTCCAGGTTTCACTGTGTTAGAATCACCAGCTTCTACCACAACTTTCTTGTCATAGATCTCGTCATTCTCAATCATGAAGTCCCAACGATCTGCAAGATTATTCTCTAAGAAAGTGGTATCTCCCGGATCTTCAATATGGACTTTTTGCATCATCTGGTGTACAATCACCTCAAAGTGTTTATCATTGATTTTCACACCTTGTAAGCGGTAAACCTCTTGGATACCATTCACTAGATATTCTTGTACAGCAGCAGGGCCTTTAATCGCTAAGATATCCGCTGGAGAGATAGAACCATCAGACAGAGGCATACCTGCTTTCACAAAGTCATTATCCTGAACCAGGATGTGTTTAGACAATGGAACAAGGTATTTTTTAACTTCGCCGTCTTTAGATTCGATCGTCATTTCGCGGTTACCACGTTTAACGCCACCTAAGGTTACCACACCATCAATCTCTGTTACTACAGCAGGGTTTGAAGGGTTACGTGCTTCGAAAAGCTCCGTTACACGTGGTAAACCACCCGTGATATCTCTAGTTTTACCAGTTGCACGAGGAATCTTAACCAGGATCTGACCAGTTTTAACTGCGTCACCTTCATCGATAGCGATGTGGGCTCCAACAGGGATGTTATATCCTCTGATCAATTCACCTTTTTTATCCACAACCCGTACAGAAGGGTTTTTAGTTTTATCACGTGTATCGATAATTACTTTCTCACGGTGACCAGTTTGCTCATCTGACTCTTCACGGAAGGTTACACCTTCAACGATCGCATCAAATTCGATTTTACCAGCGAACTCAGAGATAATTACCGCGTTATATGGATCCCATGAACAAATCTTATCCCCTTTAGTGATTTTAGCACCATCCTCAACATATAAGAATGAACCGTAAGGAATGTTATTGGTCATGATCACTTTGTTTGTACCAGGCTCTACAATTTTGAACTCACCTGAACGACCTAAAACAATTTGTTTCACACCATCTTCAGTATCATTCTCAACTGTACGAACATTTTCAAACTCGATGATACCATCAAATTTAGCATTGATTTGAGATTCTGCAGCAATGTTCGATGCAGTACCCCCAACGTGGAACGTACGAAGTGTTAACTGTGTACCCGGCTCACCGATGGATTGTGCAGCAATTACACCGACAGCTTCCCCTTTTTGAACACGTTTACCAGTTGCTAAGTTACGACCGTAACAAAGCGCACAAACTCCGCGTTTATTTTCGCAGGTTAATACCGAACGAATTTCAACACCTTCTAATGGTGATTCTTCAATTGCTTTTGCAATATCTTCATCAATATCCATTCCGGCTCCCACTAACAGTTCACCATTCATAGGATTGAATACATCATGTAGAGAGATACGACCTAATAATCTGTCATATAACGGCTCAACAATGTCTTCATTATCTTTCAATGCAGTAGTGTACATACCTCTTAAAGTACCACAATCTTCTGCATTAACGATCATATCCTGTGCTACATCATGTAAACGACGTGTCAAGTAACCCGCATCCGCCGTTTTTAACGCCGTATCCGCAAGACCTTTACGCGCACCGTGAGTAGAGATAAAGTATTCTAATACCGATAGACCTTCCTTAAAGTTAGATAGAATCGGATTTTCAATAATCTCACCACCTGAACCTGATTTCTGAGGCTTAGCCATCAAACCACGCATACCGCATAGCTGACGAATCTGCTCTTTCGAACCACGGGCTCCAGAATCCAACATCATGTAAACTGAGTTGAAACCTTGATTATCGCTCGATAACTGAGTCATCACGAATGATGTTAAACGGTTATTGATACGAGTCCAGATATCGATAATTTGGTTGTAACGCTCGTTGTTGGTAATGAATCCCATGTTATAGTTATTCCTTACTTCTTCAACTTCAGCAGAAGCTTGTTCCAATAGCGCTTGTTTCTCAACAGGAATGTTTACATCTTGTAAATTAAATGATAAACCTCCTCTGAATGCCATTTGGAAACCTAATTCTTTGATATCATCTAAGAATCTTGCTGCGCGAGACATACCGGTAACTTTTACTACGTGACCAATGATATCTCTAAGAGATTTCTTAGTCAATAGTTCATTGATGTAACCAACTTCTGCCGGAACCATTTGATTAAATAGTACACGACCTACAGTTGTATCCAACAATTTATTAACGATTGTTCCGTCTTCCAGTTTCACATTTACCTTCACTTTGATAAACGCGTGAAGATCAATTCTCTTCTCATTGTAAGCAATGATTACTTCTTCAGGAGAATAGAAGGAGAAATCTTGTCCGTTAACTACACGTTTATCGTCTGTTCTACGGCCTTTAGTAATGTAGTAAAGACCCAAAACCATATCCTGTGAAGGTACAGTAATCGGCGTTCCGTTTGCAGGGTTTAGAATGTTGTGCGCAGCAAGCATTAATACTTGTGCCTCTAAGATTGCGGCGTGTCCTAATGGCAAGTGTACTGCCATCTGGTCACCGTCAAAATCCGCGTTAAATGCGGTACATACTAATGGGTGTAATTGGATCGCTTTACCTTCCACCAATTTAGGTTGGAAAGACTGGATACCCAATCTGTGTAGTGTTGGTGCACGATTCAGTAATACCGGGTGACCTTTTAAAACATTCTCCAGAATATCCCAAACTAATGGGTCTTTTCTGTCTACAATTTTCTTTGCAGATTTTACTGTTTTAACGATACCTCTTTCTATCATCTTGCGAATGATAAACGGTTTGAATAGCTCAGCAGCCATATCTTTAGGTAAACCGCATTCATGTAATTTAAGGTTTGGACCGACAACAATTACCGAACGAGCAGAATAATCCACACGTTTACCTAATAAATTCTGACGGAAACGACCTTGTTTACCTTTCAGGATGTCTGAAAGAGATTTTAAAGCACGGTTACCTTCAGTTTTAACTGCATTTACTTTTCGTGAGTTATCAAATAACGAATCTACCGCTTCCTGTAACATACGTTTTTCGTTACGTAAAATTACTTCCGGCGCTTTGATCTCGATTAAACGTTTCAAACGATTGTTACGGATAATCACACGACGGTATAGATCATTTAGATCTGAAGTCGCGAAACGACCACCTTCAAGAGGTACTAACGGACGCAATTCCGGTGGAATAACTGGAACGATCTTGATGATCATCCACTCTGGGTTATTCTCAATACGGGTTCTTGCACCACGGAAAGCTTCCACTACCTGTAAACGTTTCAAAGCTTCGTTTTTACGTTGCTGAGAAGTTTCGTTTGCAGCCTGGTGGCGTAAATTATAAGATAAAGTATCTAAATCAATACGTTTCAATAAATCTTCTAATGCTTCAGCACCCATTTTGGCGATGAATTTATTAGGGTCTTTATCGTCTAAATATTGGTTTTCTTTTGGCAACTTATCAAGAATATCAAGATATTCCTCTTCAGTTAAGAAATCCATGTATTGAATGCCTTCTTCTGCCATGAAACCAGGTTGAATTACTACATAACGCTCGTAGTAAATGATCAAATCTAATCTCTTTGTAGGCAATCCTAATAAGTATCCAATTTTATTTGGTAAAGAGCGGAAATACCAGATATGCGCCACAGGAACTACCAGATTGATGTGTCCCATACGCTCTCTACGTACTTTCTTTTCTGTAACCTCAACACCACAACGGTCACATACAATACCCTTATAACGGATACGTTTGTATTTACCGCAATGACATTCGTAATCTTTAACCGGACCGAAAATACGCTCGCAGAACAAACCATCACGCTCAGGTTTGTAAGTACGGTAATTGATCGTCTCAGGTTTTAACACCTCCCCACTAGAGCGCTCTAAAATAGCCTCCGGCGATGCCAAACTAATGGTGATCGAGGTGAAATTGCTTTTTAATTTATTATCCTTTTTGTAAGACATAGCTCTTTTGTTTGAATTTGAAAATTTAAAAAGCCGGAACGGACACCAGCTTAACTGCGGTCCGTTCCAGCATTAAAAAATTCAACATTAGTCTAACGTAATATCTAAACCTAATCCGCGTAACTCATGTACCAATACATTGAATGATTCTGGTACACCTGGCGTAGGAAGGTTTTCGCCTTTTACAATCGCCTCATAAGTTTTGGCCCTACCGATCACATCATCTGACTTAACAGTTAAGATCTCTTGTAGGATATTAGCCGCACCGAATGCCTCTAATGCCCAAACCTCCATCTCACCAAAACGCTGTCCACCGAACTGAGCTTTACCACCCAATGGCTGTTGTGTAATTAATGAATATGGTCCGATTGAACGAGCGTGCATCTTATCATCAACCATGTGCCCTAATTTCAACATGTAGATAATACCTACAGTTGTTGGCTGGTCAAATTTCTCACCCGTTAAACCATTATGTAAGTAAGTTCTACCTGAAGCAGGTACACCAGCTTTAGCGATCCAGTCTTCTACCTCGTCATGTTTAGCACCATCAAAGATTGGAGTGGCAAATTTCACACCCAACTCTTTACCGGCCCATGCCAATACAGTTTCATAGATCTGGCCCAAGTTCATACGTGAAGGTACACCCAGTGGGTTCAACACGATATCAACAGGTGTTCCATCTTCTAAGAACGGCATATCTTCATCACGAACGATACGGGCTACAATACCCTTATTACCGTGACGACCAGCCATCTTATCACCTACTTTTAATTTACGTTTTTTAGCTACATAAACCTTAGCCATTTGTACAATACCTGATGGCAATTCATCACCAACACTGATGGCGAATTTATCACGTTTGTAAGCACCTAGTTCTTCGTTCACACGAATACCATAGTTGTGCAACAGCAATTTAATCTGGTCATTTTTCTCTTCATCAGTAGTCCATTTGTATGGGTTGATGTGAGCATATTCCAGATCAGCAAGACTTTTCTGCGTAAATTTAGCGCCTTTAGGGAACAATAATTCCTTGTAAACATTGAATACACCTTGAGATGTTTTACCGTTTACAATCTGGAATAACTTATCTACAAGCTCATTTTTCAGATTAGTAGTTGCAAGGTCATATCTCTTATCTAATTTCTCTATCGCCGCTTTTTCTTCAGCTTTAGTAGTTTTCTTAGCTCTAGAGAATAACTTCGTATCAATTACCACACCTTTAATCGATGGTGGAGTTTTCAAGGATGCATCTTTCACATCACCTGCTTTATCACCAAAGATCGCACGTAATAATTTCTCTTCCGGCGAAGGATCAGATTCTCCTTTAGGAGTGATTTTACCAATCAGGATGTCTCCTTCTTTCACTTCAGCACCTACACGGATGATACCGTTTTCATCTAAATCTTTAGTAGCTTCTTCAGAAACGTTAGGGATATCTGGTGTTAATTCCTCTTCTCCACGTTTTGTATCACGTACTTCTAATTCAAACTCTTCGATGTGTAATGAAGTAAAGATATCTTCACGAACAATACGTTCGCTAATTACGATCGCATCCTCAAAGTTGTATCCTTGCCAAGGCATGAAAGCAACTTTTAAGTTTCTTCCTAATGCCAACTCCCCATTTTCAGTAGCATAACCTTCACATAGTACTTGTCCTTTTACTACTTTCTGACCTTTCTTAACGATTGGTTTCAAGTTGATACAAGTATTCTGATTGGTTTTCTTGAATTTGATTAATTTATATGTTTTGCTATCACCTTCGAATGAAACCAAACGATCTGCATCGTTTCTTACATACTTGATGGTGATTTCATTTGAATCCACATATTCTACTACACCTTCACCTTCAGCATTGATCAGTGTTCTTGAATCGCGGGCTACGCGACCTTCTAAACCTGTACCAACGATTGGTGCTTCAGGACGTAACAATGGTACGGCCTGACGTTGCATGTTGGATCCCATCAAGGCCCTGTTCGCATCATCATGCTCCAGGAACGGAATCAACGAAGCAGCGATCGATGTAATCTGATTAGGTGCCACGTCCATTAAGTCTAATTTCTCAGGCTCAATAACCGGGAAGTCACCCTCGTAACGTGCTTTAACACGTGCAGTGGTGAAATTACCTTGATCATCATAAGCAGCATTCGCTTGTGCAATAGTTTTACCATCTTCATCTTCTGCAGACAGGTAAATCACATCCTCATCTACCTGAACAATTCCGTCTTTAACTTTTTTGTATGGAGTTTCAATAAAACCTAAGTTATTGATCTTCGCGTGAACGCAAAGAGAAGAGATCAAACCAATGTTTGGACCCTCCGGAGTTTCAATCGTACAAAGACGACCGTAGTGAGTATAGTGAACGTCACGTACCTCGAAACCGGCACGTTCACGTGAAAGACCACCTGGGCCTAAGGCTGAAAGACGACGCTTGTGCGTAATCTCTGCCAGAGGATTCGTCTGGTCCATGAACTGCGACAACTGGTTGGTACCAAAGAATGAATTAATTACCGACGATAAAGTACGGGCATTAATTAAGTCTGTTGGCGTAAACACCTCGTTATCACGAATGTTCATACGTTCACGAATGGTACGAGCCATACGCGCTAAACCAACACCAAATTGAGCGTATAATTGCTCACCTACTGTACGAACACGACGATTCGACAAGTGATCAATATCATCCACTTCTTCTTTTGAGTTGATCAATTTGATCAGGTATTTAACAATCGCAATAATATCCGCTTTTGTCAATACTTTAACGTGATCTGGAGTATCCATTTTCAACTTACGGTTGATGCGGTATCTACCTACATCTCCTAAGTCATAACGTTTATCCGAGAAGAACAAACGCTCAATGATACCTCTTGCAGTTTCCTCATCAGGCGGTTCTGCGTTACGCAAAGCACGATAGATGTTTTCAACAGCCTCTTTTTCAGAGTTTGAAGTATCTTTTTGTAATGTATTATAGATAATGGTATAATCAGCTTGGCTGGCACCATCATCTTTAGATAAGATGATCGTTTTAACGCCCGCATCAATGATCATATCAATGTGCTCATCTTCTAAAACAGTATCTCTGTCTAAGATTACTTCGTTACGATCAATGGAAACTACCTCACCGGTATCTTCATCCACAAAATCTTCAACCCATTTTCTTAGAACCCTTGCAGCAAGTTTACGTCCGATATATTTCTTTAAACCTGATTTGCTAACTTTTACTTCATCAGCAAGATCAAATAATTCAAGGATGTCTTTATCAGAATCGTAACCGATCGCACGCAATAACGTAGTTACCGGGAATTTTTTCTTACGGTCGATGTAAGCATACATCACGTTGTTCACGTCTGTAGCAAACTCGATCCATGATCCTTTGAAAGGAATCACACGCGCAGAATAAAGCTTAGTACCATTTGTGTGACGGCTCTGGCCGAAGAACACACCTGGCGACCTGTGTAATTGCGAAACAATTACGCGCTCTGCACCGTTGATTACGAAGGTACCTTTAGGGGTCATATATGGAATAGTTCCCAGGTACACATCTTGAATGATGGTTTCAAAATCTTCGTGTTCTGCATCATTACAAGAAAGTTTCAGCTTCGCTTTTAATGGAACACTATACGTTAACCCACGGTCAATACACTCAGGTATATCGTAACGCGGTGGATCAATAAAATAATCTAGGAATTCTAAAACAAAGATATTTCTAGAATCTGTGATTGGGAAGTTTTCAGCAAACACCTTAAATAAACCTTCTGTGTGACGATTATCTGAAGTGGTCTCGATCTGAAAAAATTCTCTGAATGATTGCAACTGTACATCTAGAAAATCCGGGTAATCTATGATGTGCTTACTACGTGCAAAATTTACTCTTTGGTCGACTTTATTTGCCAATGGACTAAAGTTAATTTAGTTTAAGAATAAACTATTTGTTTGGTTTGCCGTTAAACGTTTTCACCAGCCAAACAAGATGAAATGTTTATAAACAGGTATAGACTCCGACTATACAGTCGGAGTCTATGTTTAAAGTTATATTAAAATTAAGTGATTACTTAATTTCAACTACAGCTCCAGCTTCTTCTAATTGTTTTTTCAAAGCTTCAGCTTCGTCTTTAGAAACACCAGCTTTTAATTCTTTTGGTGCGCCATCAACTAAATCTTTAGCTTCTTTCAAACCTAGACCAGTTAAGTCTTTTACCAATTTCACAACTGCTAATTTCTGACCACCAGCTTCTTTCAAGATTACATCAAAAGTTGATTTTTCTTCAGCTGCAGGAGCAGCATCAGCAGGACCTGCAACAGCAACTGCAGCAGCAGCTGGTTCGATACCATACTCGTCTTTTAAGATTTGAGCTAATTCGTTAACTTCTTTAACTGTTAAGTTTACCAATTGCTCAGCAAACGCTTTTAAATCTGCCATATTTATAGATTTTAAAAAATTTTACGTAAAATAATAATTTATAATTTGAACTTTTAAGGTGTTCCTTAACCTTCTCTCTCTTGAAGAGTTTTAACAATTCCTGCAATTTTGTTACCGCCTGACTGTAAAGCTGAAACCACATTTTTAGCTGGTGATTGTAATAATCCAATGATGTCTCCAATAAGCTCTTCTCTTGATTTCAAGCTTACTAAGGTATCTAATTGGTTATCGCCAACAAATACTGTAGAATCGATATAAGCTGCTTTAAGTTGTGGTTTATCAGATCCTTTTCTCAAGGCTTTGATCAGCTTAGCTGGACCATTACCTACTGTAGAGAACAATAATGCTGATTGACCTTTAAGCGCAACATAGATTTCTGATGCATCACCTTCTAATCCTTCGATCGCTTTTTTGATCAAAGTATTTTTAGCTACCTGCATTTCAATCCCGCTTTCGAAACATTTGCGACGGATGTTGTTTACTTTCTCAACAGATAAGCTTGATGTATCGGCAATATAAAAGTTACCGAATTCCTGCATCTTCTCTAGAAGTGCTGAAACTACTACGTGTTTTTCTTCTCTGTTCATAATTAAATCCCCGCTACTGATTTAGTTTCGATTGCAATTCCAGGACTCATAGTTGAAGAAACATGAATGCTCTTAAAATAAGTTCCTTTTGCAGCAGATGGTTTTAGCTTAGAAATTACTTGAAGTACTTCTAATGCGTTTTCATATATTTTTTCTGCTGGGAATGATACTTTTCCTATTGAAGCGTGTATAATACCACTTTTGTCAACTTTAAAATCAATCTTACCGCCTTTTACATCAGTTACTGCTTTACCAACTTCGTTAGTTACAGTACCTGACTTAGGGTTTGGCATAAGGTTACGTGGACCTAAAACGCGGCCCAGTTTACCTACTTTTGCCATACAAGCAGGAGTAGTGATAATAATGTCAACATCAGTCCATCCACCTTCAATCTTGGCTACATATTCGTCTAAACCTACAAAATCTGCACCTGCTGCTTTAGCTTCTTCTTCCTTATCAGGATTACAAAGAACTAATACACGTACAGTTTTACCTGTACCGTGTGGTAAAGTAGCAATACCACGTACCATTTGATTGGCTTTACGTGGATCTACTCCTAATGCTACATCGATATCAACCGATGCATCAAATTTAGTAGTAGTGATATCTTTTACCAAAGCAGCCGCATCCTGTAAAGAATACGTTTTACCAGATTCTAGTTTAGCATGTGCCTTTTTTTGATTTTTTGTTAATTTAGCCACTGTTGTAAACTGTTTTTTGTTAATTAATTTGTCCAAGGTGCATCACCACTAACGGTGATTCCCATACTGCGTGCTGTACCTGCAACCATACTCATTGCAGATTCGATAGTGAAAGCATTTAAATCAGTCATTTTATCTTCAGCAATTGACTTAACCTGATCCCAAGTCACCGAACCAACTTTCTTACGGTTGGGCTCAGCAGAACCACTCGCTAATTTAGTAGCATCCTTTAACTGGATAGCAACCGGAGGGGTTTTGATGATAAATTCGAAAGACTTGTCAGCATAAACAGTGATTACAACTGGTAATACTTTACCTGGCTTATCTTGGGTACGAGCATTGAATTGCTTGCAAAACTCCATAATGTTCACCCCCTTAGCACCTAAAGCAGGTCCTACTGGTGGTGATGGATTTGCAGCTCCACCCTTGATTTGTAACTTAACAAGTGCACTGACTTCTTTTGCCATTTTCTGTTTTGTTAATTTTAATACTCAATGTTATAATGTTGGAAGCAAGTAACATTTAAGATCTTATATAATATTTCTATTCTTTTTCTACCTGCATATAGTTAAGCTCCAGTGGAGTTTTTCTTCCGAAAATCTTAACCATTACTTTCAGTTTTTTCTTCTCTTCGTTCACCTCTTCGATCACGCCGGTAAAACCATTAAATGGTCCATCCATTACTTTTACGTTCTCTCCAACATAGTAAGTTACGTTCATGGTTTCACCTTGCTGGCTCATCTCATCAACTTTACCTAAAATGCGATTAACCTCTGCTTGACGCATAGGCACCGGGTTTCCGCCTTTATCTCCTAAAAAGCCAATTACACTATTCACATTCTTAATAATGTGTTCTAGCTCTCCATCCAAATTCGCTTCAATTAAAACATATCCGGGGTAGAAGTTACGTTCTTTCGCAATCTTTTTTCCCTCTTTCATTTGATAGTATTTCTCCATTGGGATCAATACCTGAGGAACAAGGTGAGAAAAACCTAAACGGCTAATTTCAGAATCGATATACTGTTTTACCTTCTTCTCTTTACCGCTTACCGCCCTAACTACATACCATTTCAACTGATCGTCCATTTAGCTATATTAATTAGAAAGTGATTTATAAAAAGTATCTAAAACAAAAGTAGATCCCTTATCCATTGCAAAAACGACTAATGCAATGATAAACGAAGCTACTAGAACCAGCACTGCAGAATTTTGCAATTCTCCCCATGTAGGCCAAGTAACCTTCTGGGTCATTTCTTCATACGATTCTTTAATAAACTGAACTACTTTAGCCATAATCTTTTATTAGCACGGGAACAAGGATTCGAACCCTGATCAAAGGTTTTGGAGACCTCTATTCTACCGTTGAACTATTCCCGTGTATATTATGCTTTATCTCTTCAACTAAGATTTAGCAGCTTTATTAGAAACAAAGTAGTGGGTTTTTAAAGCCCAGCTACTTTGCTTTATTTTTGTGCTTTAAGGCCTATTGGCTTTAAATTACTTTACAATTTCAGTTACCTGACCAGCACCTACTGTTCTACCACCCTCACGGATTGCGAAACGTAGACCTTTTTCCATTGCGATTGCGTTGATCAATTTAACATTGATAGTCACGTTATCACCTGGCATTACCATTTCAGTTCCTTCAACTAAGGTGATTTCACCTGTAACGTCTGTGGTACGGAAATAGAATTGTGGACGGTATTTGTTAAAGAATGGAGTGTGACGTCCACCTTCTGCTTTTGATAATACATAGATCTCAGCTTTGAAATCTGTGTGAGGAGTTACTGAACCTGGTTTACAGATTACCATACCACGACGGATATCAGTTTTCTCAATACCACGTAACAATAGACCTACGTTATCACCAGCTTCACCATAATCAAGGATCTTACGGAACATCTCAACACCTGTTACAGTTGATTTAAGATTTTCAGCACCCATACCTAAGATCTCAACTGGATCTCCAGAGTTGATTACACCACGCTCAATACGACCAGTTGCTACAGTACCACGACCAGTGATCGAGAATACATCTTCAACAGGCATTAAGAATGGAAGGTCAGTTAAACGTGGAGGGATTGGAATGTAGCTATCTACAGCATCCATTAATTCCATGATTTTAGCAACCCAAGTAGGATCTCCGTTCAAGCCACCAAGAGCTGAACCTTGAATTACAGGGATATCATCACCAGGGAATTCATAGAAAGATAACAATTCACGAACTTCCATCTCTACTAGTTCTAGTAATTCAGGATCGTCAACCATATCCACTTTATTCATGAATACTACCAATGAAGGAACACCAACCTGACGAGCCAATAGAATGTGCTCACGAGTTTGTGGCATTGGACCATCTGTAGCAGCTACAACGATGATAGCTCCATCCATTTGTGCAGCACCAGTAACCATGTTCTTTACATAATCCGCGTGACCTGGACAGTCAACGTGTGCATAGTGACGGTTAGCTGTTGAATACTCAACGTGTGCTGTATTGATAGTGATACCTCTTTCTTTTTCCTCTGGAGCAGAGTCAATAGAATCAAATGAACGCGCCTCAGATAAACCAGCATCAGATAACACTTTAGTGATAGCTGCTGTTAAGGTTGTTTTACCGTGGTCAACGTGACCGATTGTGCCGATGTTTAAGTGCGGCTTGCTGCGGTCAAACTTTTCTTTTGCCATGTTTTTATACTTATTAGTAGGTTATAACTTTTTTATTTATTAATTGTTTTGATACAAATTCAACACAAAAAACCTTGTTCAACTGCTATAAACGACAGATTCAACAAAGCTTGTTTTTATCTTGAGCCAAAGATGGGACTTGAACCCACGACCTCTTCCTTACCAAGGAAGTGCTCTACCGCTGAGCTACTTCGGCTTTTAATCTCAGCTTCAATCTAATTTAAATTAAGTAGCTCAATTTTCATAATTGAATTGAGCTACTCAATTCCTTGCCGATTCTCCAGCTTTTCCAATTTTGAGCGAAAGACGAGGTTCGAACTCGCGACCTATAGCTTGGAAGGCTATCGCTCTACCAACTGAGCTACTTTCGCTTTTTTATTGTGGGGGGAGAAGGATTCGAACCTTCGAAGTCTTGCGACAACAGAGTTACAGTCTGTCCCATTTGGCCACTCTGGTATCCCCCCCTACCTTTAACTTGCCAATACTTTGCAGTATCGAAGTTAAAAGAGCCTCCTATCGGGATCGAACCAATGACCTACTGATTACAAGTCAGTTGCTCTACCAGCTGAGCTAAGGAGGCTAATATGATCATTGCAATGGTATGCACAATGATTTTTCTAAATGTTAATCTTTCACAGAACTAATCCGAATCTTTTAAGAGAAACGCCCTCTCTGATTGGGATTGCAAATGTACACCAATTTTAATATGATCCAAAATTATTTTAAAAAAAAAATGGCAGGACTTGATCCTGCCACCCTTTTTATTAAAAACCTCAAAAATATCAGCCTAATAATCAGATACTTCGTTGGCATTTAAAATTGCTTTATGTTCGCTTAATTTTTCTCGCGTTTTATCTTTGTGTTTAGTAATTTGTTTCCTCAGGGACTCAATTGCCAAATCTGTGGCCTCCTCAAAAGATTTACATTGCTCCTTTGCGAACATCGTAACTCCTGGAACCATCAGTTTGATTTCACTTATCTTGTTTGCTTCATCGTCTACATTTTCTAATTTTAAATAAACCTCCCCACTAATAATCTGGTCGAAGTACTGATCTAACTTATCTGTTTTCTTCTGAATAAACTCCAACAATTTCTGGTCTGCATTGAAATGGATCGATTGAACTGTAATTTTCATTGTTTCCTCCTTTTTTATGCCTTTGGATGGGCTTGTTTATATATTGATTTTAATCTCTCTATAGAGTTATGGGTGTATACCTGAGTTGCAGCCAGGCTGGCATGGCCCAATAACTCTTTTATTGCATTTAAGTCCGCCCCCCTGTTCAATAGGCTCGTCGCATAAGAATGACGCAGTACATGGGGGCTTTTTTTATCCTGTGTAGATATATATGTCAAATAACTGGTCACAATCCTGTAAATTAGTTTAGGATAAGCAGCTGCTCCCTTATCTGTAACGAATAAGGTGCCCGTTTTGTTATGAAAATTTTGTAATGTTTTTATGTCAAGGTAAGCTTTCAGCTGATCCGCAAGGAGTTTGCTGATGGGAATGATTCTTTCTTTATTCCTTTTTCCCAGTACACGGATTGTAGCCCCATAAAAATCGATGCTCTCTTCGCGTAGCGAAAGCATTTCTGCCAAACGCATGCCGGTTCCAAACAGCGTTTCTATCACCAGTTTATCACGAACAGAAGGAAAGCTGTCATTGAAAAATTCGCCGGAGTCCAGTAAAACATCCAGCTTCTGATCTTCGATAAATACAGGAAGTCTTTGAGGGATCTTTGGTGCCCTAACTAAGGTCATCGGACTCGCGCTGATCAAACCTTCGCGCAGCAGATACTTATAGAAACTACGGAGGGTAGACAATTTCCTGCCTATAGAACGCTCGGAAACCTCCTCCTCTAATAAGGCCACTATATAATTTCTTACCTGTATATGGCCGGCTCCTACCAGTGGCAGCTCAAAAGTCTGCTCCAGATAATCGCTGAACTGCAATAAATCCGTTTGATAAGATTTTAAGGTGTGTGGAGAATAACGTTTCTCGTGCTGGAGATAAAGGAGGAATTGCGCAACAACCATAGGCGTAGTATTTGTAAAACACGATAAGTGAATATACAAAAGATACGATGTGAAATGGTCAGAATTTTCACATTAAAAATAAAAAAGCGCTATCGGGTTCACCAATAGCGCTTTAATATCATAGAAACTTTTTTAGAAACTATACAGTTCCTTCAAGTTGCATGTTCTGCTTGTAAATTGCATGTTTAACTAACGTACGACGAGCTACAGATTTTTTCTCATAAGCTTGGCGGCTACGTAATTCTCTTAACACACCTGTTTTTTCAAATTTCTTTTTGAAACGTTTCAACGCCTTATCTAGTGATTCGCCGTCTTTAATATTAATGATAATCATAACGTAAATATACCCCCTCTCGTTGTTTTTAGGATTGCAAAGATAGAGCTTTGTTTTGAGAATCAAAACAATAACTGTATTTTTATTTAAAACAATGCTCATCTAATTTTGTCTATGATTTAACACTTACTTAAAAACCTATGAAAACAAAAAAAACGCTTTTCATCGTCCTCGGCATCGTCTTGCTCGTCCTGGCGGGATTTATCTACTTCCGCTTCTATTTTGTACTTGGAGAAGGCGTAAAGGCAGGAGAGCTCAACTATGTCGTCAAAAAAGGTTATCTCTTTAAGACCTACGAAGGGAAACTGATCCAGACCGGCTTAAGATCTAAACAAACCGGAAACATTCAATCCAATGAGTTTGAGTTTTCTGTGGAAAATGCCGCAATTGCTGAGAAAATGATGCTGAACAGTGGAAAAGTATTTGAATTGCGTTACAAAGAATATATGGGGGCTTTGCCATGGAGAGGCTATAGTAACTATGTCGTCTATGAGATCATTTCGATCCAGTAAAATAAAAAAATACGGCGACCCTAAAAGTCGCCGTATCCGTTCTTGGTTATATTTGGTTAGAATATGCTTTTATATATCAGGTAAGATATCAAATTAATCTCTTAATATCTCCCTTGCAATCACAATTTTTTGTATTTCGGACGTTCCTTCCCCAATCGTACACAATTTACTATCCCTATAAAACTTCTCTACCGGGAAATCTTTCGTATAGCCATATCCCCCAAAAATCTGTACCGACTCTGTCGCACAGCGCACCGACACTTCAGAGGCGAAGTATTTAGCCATAGCCGATTCTTTAGTCATCGGTAATCCTCGATTCTTCAAATCAGCCGCCTGTCTGATCAATAATTCTGCAGCCTCAATCTCTGTGGCCATATCTGCCAGCTTAAAGCTGATACCCTGGAAGCTAGAAATAGGCTGTCCAAACTGATGACGTTCCTTCGAATAGGCTACGGCAGCTTCATAAGCTCCTTTAGCAATCCCCAATGATAAGGCTGCAATAGAAATCCTGCCGCCATCCAACACCTTCATCGCTTGCTTGAATCCTTCACCTACCTTACCCAGCAGATTTTCTTTAGGTACCCTGCAATTGTCGAAAATCATTTCTGTCGTCTCAGAAGCGCGCATTCCCAGTTTATTTTCCTTTTTACCGGCAGCAAAACCTGGAGTACCTCGCTCTACCACAATTGCTGAAATTCCTTTTGAATCTCCTTTTTCACCTGTACGAACCATTACAACGGCGATATCACCGCTTTTACCATGGGTAATCCAGTTTTTAGCTCCATTGATCACATACTCATCGCCTTCTAAACGGGCGGTAGTCATCATGCCCAAAGCATCAGAACCCGTATTTGCTTCTGTTAATCCCCATGCACCAATCCATTCTGCACTCGCTAGTTTAGGCAGCCATTTATGTTTTTGTTCTTCCGTTCCAAAAGCTAAAATATGCCCGGTACATAAAGAATTGTGCGCTGCCAGCGATAAGCCGATAGAACCACACACTTTAGCCACTTCTACAATTACATCAACATATTCCTGATAACCGAAACCAGATCCCCCGTAAATTTCAGGAACCAGTACACCCATCAATCCTAATCCGCCAAGCTTTTTGAAAACCTCTACCGGAAATTGCTGCGTTTCATCCCATTCCATTACATGAGGACGAATATTTTTTTCAGCGAAATCTTTTACCATCTTCCTGATCATCTCCTGATTTTCTGAAATACTAAAGTTATAGCCTACAGAACTATCCATCGTTTCTAACATATCTTATTGTTTGAATTTCAACAATTATAAGGAATAAAAACGCTTCTAACCACAGTTGAAAATTCGCCTCCTGATAGAACGAAACGGTATTTAGTTCATTAACCGTACCCCTTCATTTTTAGAGAAAGCTATGAAGAAGATTAGTAGTTTATATTTTTTTTTAATTTAGTTTTGAAAAGACTATAAATTAAACGCAATCATGAGATTTATTACGAGAAAAGACATCCTCCAACAATTAAAAAATGACTTGATTGGAAAAGATGCCTACCGTGGAGTAACGCTTACCTACTCCTGGATGGCCAATCAGTTCGGCCACTTCTCACTCGGATTTATTCCAACCTTTATATTGTTTGCTTTTCTGACTTCCAAAACCGAAATGTCCAGGCCGGAAATCTGGGCACCAGTGATCATCTGGGGATGTTGGATCTTATTTGAACTCTATAATTTCCTTGGGCCATTACTTTTTAATGTCAACTCAAAAAGTCAGGGCCTGCAAAATAAGGACTATATCTTTCATCCGGAATGGGGGAATATCACTTTTGATACACTCACAGACCTTTGTTTTTTTGGCTTAGGCGCATTTGCCTGCAGCTTACTCTGTACTTACAGTCTGCCAACACTGCTTACTTTTCTAATTTTATGTGCCCTCGCCATCTATCCTTCTTATTATTGGTATTCCACTAAAATGCATTTGCAAAATGCCGGTTATCCCTTCCAGCTGCGACTGAGCCAATGGAAATTCAATATCCAGGAAAACCATAAAATGGTAATTGCAGATTTTGTAAAAAATCCACAATCAGGAAAACACCTGTTACTATTCGGATCTAAAGGCAGTGGAAAAACCTCTCTTTCTGTAGCCATCGCTACCGAATTATCCATTAAGAACAACCGATGCAGCTATGTGACCGCTACAAAATTACTGTCTATGTTTTTCGAGAAAGCAGAACGGGTGGCCATTTCACCGGGCTCATGGGCATGGCATGATTCCTCCCTACTGATTATTGACGACATCAATCCTGGCGGACAAATCAAAAAAGACATCTTGCGGGCTCCATTATTTTATGAATTACTAGACAATCCCGAGTATGGTCCTTTTAATAAAGAACACCTAAAAAAGATGAACACCATTTGGGTGATGGGAAATGAGGAATCTCCGGAACAGCAGGAAGAACGCTGGGAGCATTTATTTCAGCAGATTGGCATCGCCGATTCGAATGTACTCCGCGTCAATCTTAATCCCCCTTTAAGGTAAAATAGAATTGTCGTAAGCAAAACTCACCAGATGCGTGAGGCTTTTTACATTGAAACGCTTATATAAAGGAATGATCCGTTTCTCTATAGCAGAGTGCGACACCTTCAAATCACGGGCGATCTCTTTGAAGGAATAACCTTTTGCCACCAATTCTAATGCTTCGCGCTCCTTATTAGAAATGGCCAGGTAGCTGAATAAAATCTTGTTCAGCTCCTCTTCAAACTTTTCCTTTTCAGGGCCATAAGCCGCATAACGCATCACTTTCCCAAAGATCAGGCTTCTGTTCACCTGGAAACGACCAATAATTGCAGTGATCTTTCCATTTTCTGAACTGTATACCCCCACCCTTACAGACATTGGAACAGCTGTTCCGTCCTTATGGATCTTCTTCAATTCAATGCTGAAGCTATACTTTTCAAGATCTTTACTTTTTTGGTGGATAAACTGAAGCGCTTTATCGTTCAGTTCATGAGAAAAAGGAGCAAATTCCGGCGCCGACATATTCACCAAAGCCAGCATATTAATTTCACTGTCTTTATAGCCTAATATCTCTTCCCAGCCACCGGCATAAATCATGCGGTTTTCCTTAAAAGAGTAAATATAAATTGCTTCATCCGGGAATCTGGGTAAGGTTTTATCAAAAAAAATAGCCTGCTCACTTTCCATATCCGAAGGTATATCGGTGATGAATGTTTTAGAATAATCCCCAAAGTTCTCTCTCAGCTGCATTTTCATTGAAATATATTTCCATAAACTGCGTGTTTTCACAGTTGACAATCCTTAAATCTAGGAGTAATTTTACGCCAAATTAAATAAATAAACAAAAAACTATTCCAAGAATATAGAAAACAGACTATTTATCTATATAAATAATAAACCATGTATCTAAAAAATCTCAACAAATCTTATGTCACCCGATACACGATAGTCCTTTTAAAGGCGATCGCGATTATATTATTCCTCTTTTGCTTTTATCAAGCCTGTAAAATTACCAGCTAGCATATAACTCCCCCCTTTTATATATATGAATATGCAATCCTATCCTCCATAGGATTGCATTCATAAATCTTTTGAAAACACTTAGTACCCCGCCAGGGAATATACGCTGGCGTGGTAAGGAGTTAAACGGTCTTTTCCATTTAAAAAGTCAAGACTAATGATAAAAGAATAAGCCGCCACTTCTGCACCCAGCTGCATGATCAGCTTGGAAGCTGCTACTACGGTACCACCGGTAGCCAGTAAGTCGTCATGAATCAACACCCGCTGTCCTGATCGTAAGGCATCCTCATGAACTTCAATCGTTGCCGTACCATATTCCAGTGCATAAGACTCTTTTATCGTTTTATAAGGTAATTTTCCTGCCTTGCGAATCGGAATAAAAGGAACGTTTAAAAGTTGTGCTAATCCAGGACCAAACAAGAATCCCCTGCTTTCAATTCCTGCCACCACATCAATTTTCACATCGGCCAGCTGTGCAGCTAAAGATTTAATGATCTCCAGACACAATTCAGGGTCTTTTAAGATCGGCGTAATGTCTTTAAACACAATTCCAGGTTTCGGAAAATCATTAACGTCCCTAACTGTCTTTTTAATTTTTTCTGCTATCATTTCTAAAAAATAAGATAAGGCGCTAATTTTTCAATCAATTCAGGTGTTAAAACAACCACCTTATTTAAGTCTGCAATATTACTATAATTTCCGTGTTGTTTTCTATAAGCAATTACCGCATTGACCTGCTGGTAACGAAGATAAGGATGGCGGTTGAAATCAGCTGCCGAAGCCGTGTTGATATTGATCTTTCGCAGCAAAGAAGGATCAACAGTGACCTGCCCTTTGATTTCCTCATATTTCAAACTGTCCACTCCAAACACCTCCATCAGCTGTTCTTTTTTATAGAAACCACCAATCCTTTCCCGGTAAGCCACTATCCTTCTGGCAAATACTTTTCCTATGCCATGAATGCGATCCAGCGCTAAAGTATCGGCGGTATTCAGTGCAACCATGACCTTTTCTTTTACAGGGAAATTTTGTGCAGGGCGATCCCGATAATCAGCACGATGATCCAGTATTTTTTCCCTGAGCTCAATTTGAACATACGGCTCCAGCTGCAGATACAATTCCGGAGCAATCGTATACATCTTCTTCAGATCTGAGGGAAGACGAAATACGCCGCCCTTAGCGCGATAGTTTAAAATCGCCTGGGCCTGCTTTGGAGATAAACCCAATTCTTGCCAGCCTTTAGCAGTAATTGTATTCGGGTCAAAATAAAACATTTTGGATTTTCTTTTTTGCCGAAGCCCGGGAGAAGAGTGATGCTTCCCTAGCTTGCTTTCGGCCCTTTCCGACTCCCTGTCCAGCTCCAGTTTCAGCAGCGCGACCTGTTCCTCTTGTGTCGGTCCCTTTAAAGGAATCAAAATCCGGTAAAAAGCCGGAAATACCGCGATCATACCAATCAGCACAATTAACACCAACAGCCCATTGAACTCCCTTTTGGAAAATTGAAAGTAGTTATTTAGCCATTTTCTGATCACCTGCACAAGGTAGGTACTGTTATTTAAAAATATAAATCTTATTTTTGAAATTGCTTTATTATTCACAAACAAAATTAGATGAAGATCATAACCACCAAAGAGTTTGCAGAGGCTACAAAAATAGATAAGCTGGGTGTGCCTGGCCTGGCAGCCCTGCTTATGGAGATGATGAAATTGAATGACATCAACAAGGTTTTTTCCCAAAACAAACATTATAACGGGTTAGAATTTGTTGACAAAATATTAGAAACCATTGGCGTTACCATAGACTTTGACGAAGACGATCTGAAAAGTATTCCTAAAACCGGAGGTTTTATCGCGATCGCCAACCATCCTTATGGAGGTATCGAAGGTTTAGCACTGGTAAAGTTACTTTGTACCGTTAGACCAGAAGCCAAAGTGATGGTCAACTTCATCCTGAAAAAGATCCCTAACCTGAGTGAATTCTTCGTTGCCGTAAACCCATTCGAAAACGTACAGCATACATCCAGCATCAGCGGACTTAAAGCCACCTTCGACCTATTGCAGAGCGGCACCCCAATAGGGATTTTCCCTGCCGGTGAGGTATCTACCTTTAGCCTGGACAAACAGGAGATTACCGATCGCCTATGGCATCCGGTAGTGGGTAAATTAATTGCCCGTGCTAAAGTTCCGGTAGTGCCCATTTATTTCCATGGCAACAATGGTGTACTATTTAATATTTTAAGCTTTATCCACCCGACTTTAAGAACAGCTAAGCTCCCTTCAGAATTCCTGAATAAACAAGGCCTTAAAATAAAGGTAAGAATCGGAAAACCGATTCATATCGAAGACATCTCTTATAGAAACAATACCAATAAACTCCTTGATTTCTTACGTGCCCGTACCTATGCTTTAGGAACAGGTTTAGAGCAAGAGAAAAAACTATTCAATCCGATCAATCTTTTCAAAATTAAGAAGACACCAGTGCCTGTCATTCAAGAAACCGAACGCTCACTGATTGTTTCAGAGATTGAAGAACTGGAAACCTTCAGGGTATGGCAGGAGAAGAACTATGAGGTATACATTACGCCAACTTCCAGTATTCCAAATATCCTGAAAGAGATCGGCCGTTTACGCGAGATCACCTTCAGAGAAGTTGGAGAAGGGACCAACAAAAAGATTGACCTGGACAACTATGATATTTATTACCATCACCTGTTTATCTGGGATACAGAAAAGCAAAATATTGTAGGCGCGTACCGCATTGGTAAAGGCGATGAGATTTTGGATACCATGGGCAGAAGAGGATTTTATCTTTCTGAACTCTTCAAAATCAAAGAACCTTTTTATCCAATCCTGAGAAAAGGAATAGAGCTTGGCCGTTCCTGGATCCGCAAGGAATACCAGTTAAAACCACTACCGCTATTCTTACTTTGGAAAGGTATCTTAAAATACCTGCTGGACAATCCCCAGTACCGTTATATGTTCGGTCCGGTAAGTATCAGTAATAACTTCTCTAAGTTTTCCAAATCACTGATTGTGGATTACATTACGAAGAACCATTTTGATTACGAACTGGCGGCTTTCGTGAAACCTAAGAACAAATTTAAAGCAGACTTATCTGCCATTGACAAGAACCTGCTGGTAGAAAGTAGTGAATCCTTGAAAGACCTGGATAGTTTGATCTCAGATATTGAGAATACACACATTAAGATTCCGGTATTGTTAAGACAATACATGAACCTGAATGCAAAAATCATCTGTTTCAATATTGACCCTAAATTCTCCGATTGTCTGGACGGATTCCTCCTGGTAGATATGCAGAACATTCCTGCAGAAATGCTGGAGAAGGTTGGCAAGAACTTTTAAAAACAAAGAACCCCGATAGTTGCTATCGGGGTTCTTTGTTTTTTACATGGATATCTGTTTTCCAGTTTTTAAATACTTCACAGCTACTCTCCGTGTTCAGCACGATAAATATTCGCCATCTAATAATGATCCTCTATCTCCGTTCTATTGAATTTGATATTTCTTATCAGAAATTCATTCGAATCTTTCAAATAGGAAATTTCCGATAGCTGAACACCAAGAGATATGGACAGGAACTTAAGCAAGTGTTCATCAGCTACTCTATTCATTATACCGGGGATTGTTATTATCGGCTCTTTAACCAACACAACATCTTCCTTCTCACATGAGGAAACAATAACCAATTCAGGTCAATATCAAAAGATAATAACCAAAATACCCTATGAGTAATTTACTCATAGGGTATTTTGGTTATGGAGAAGAGGAATGGTTATAGCTCAATGAACATATCCATTGTCATCCTTGTTTTTAGAATGTTGCACCAGCAGCGGCAGATGATCCTGCTTTCAATAAGAAGTTAGGAGCAGTTAGACTAAATGGACTTTCCAATAATGCAGCTGCAGCAGTTGCATCAATAAAGGTATTTCCTTTTGAAGTCAGGTAGGTTTTAAGCAAATCAACATTTGCGAAAGATGGTGTTGTTCCGTCAGCTACTATATCTTTACCTGCAATAAACGATTGGTAAATATTATTTTTGATCAATGAGTTTCCTTCAGTAGTTGCAACTAAAGCATCACCAGTTTCTTTATCACGGATATCGATACCATATTTAAATCCGATGAAAATAGAGTTTGCCAAAATCATTTTTGAACCCCTTCTCCATAGGTTAGCATATTCATGTTTTGCATCAGCAGTCACACCAGGACCAATCAAAGTCATGTTAGAAATCACTGGACGTGTTCTTGGATTAGAATCCCAAACTTTCTCAGAGTTATCAGACTCAATACCGTTAGACTGGCCAGCCTGATCCGCTAATTCTGGATTTCTTTGTGCTACTAAAAATTGTAGTCTACCTGAGAAACCATTATCAAAGTCAAAGATATCATCAACATTTGCAATAGAAACCAAGTGTTTTGCATTTACCGTACCACCAAACCATTCAAATGAATCATCACCAGAATAAGAAACCTGAACATAATCAACTACAGTTTTAGAACCTACAGAACCAAAAGTAATCCCATTAATTTCATTATTAGTTGCATAAGCAATACCAGGGAATTCTACACGTACATATTTAAGCACACCAGAGTTATCATCAGGAATATTACCACCATGGTTTCCTTCAGGAAGTGTTAAACCACCTTCAATTAACCCCTCACCACCAGGGATGTTATTGGTTGATTTACCAAGAATGATAATTCCACCCCAGTCACCAGGAGCTCTGTTTCCTACAGCCTCATTTGAAGTAAACACGATTGGTTTTGCAGCAGTTCCTTCTGCATTGATTTTACCACCACGTGTCACTACTAAAGTAGCCTTAGAAACTTTATCACCACGGATTACCGTTCCCGCAGGAATCGTTAGGGTAACCCCATTTTTAACATATACAAATCCTTTCAACAAATAAACTACTGAAGCATCTAAAGTCATGTTTGCAGAAATATCACCTGATAAGGTCACTGTAGGTGTACCATAAGCAGCAGCCTTTGGTGTGAAGTTGGTCCAGTTAGCAGTCCAATCTGTGGTACCAAATGCACCTCTGTAACTTACTTTATCAAAAAATGCATCTGCTAATGTAGCAGGAACAGATGGGTCAACAATAGGATCAATAATTGCATCGCCACCGCCTTTCTTACAACTGGTTATTGCTGTCGCTCCTGTAACTAGTAATGCTAACAGGCTTAAGTTTAATCTATTTTTCATGTCTGTTTATTGTTTGTTCAAATCTACAGCGGCTACATTAATCTGGCATTAATTCAGGATTAAGTATAGCCGCTATACGTGTTAAGTTATGGTTAAGACTATTTGATTTTGTAAGAGAAGCCAATAGATACTGAAGACCCAAAACGGTCTGCAATGTTCACATTATCAGTTTTCTTGTCGAATGATGCATTTGGATCAGAACCTTTTACTTTCTGGTAGTAATAAGCTTTGTTATTCAAAATATCACTGTAGTTCAGTTTTACTTCTGCTCTGGACTTGGCAAACTTCTTAGAAACCTGAAGATCCAGTACATTTCTTGAATACTCATAGATATCAGGATCTTCTACGTTACCGATTGCCCAGATGCGTGGACCTACCCTATTGTACAATAAAGTCACACCCAAAGTATTTGCAGCAGTGCTGTTATAAGTAAGGCCTGCATTGATCAGATAGGGAGACTGTCCCTGCATTGGTCTTACACCTTTTACATTCACCAGTTTAGAAACCACCACTTCCGACTTGATATAAGAAGCATTGGTATTGAAAGTAAAGTTGTTGAATTGCTCCCCAATGAATTTCAATGATTTTCTGAATTCCAGTTCGATTCCATATACTGTAGCAGATTCAGAGTTGGCATAGCTCAATGACCTGCCCGAATTTCCCAATTGCAAAGTCTGCTCTATCGGCAATTCGAAGTACTTATAGAAAGTAGATACTGAGAAGGTTTCTCCTGAAGCAGGGTAATAGGCGTAACCTAAATCCAAATTGGTAGTTTTCGATTGTTTCAAATTAGCATTACCCCTGATATTCATGTTTTTATTGAAATCATAAAAAGGGAAAGGAGCAAGCTCTCTGAATTCTGCACGCCCAACTGTTTGAGAAGCAGAAACCCGGATATCCGCTTTATCTGTTAAATTGTAAATCAAATTGGCAGATGGCAACAAGTTTGTTGTTGTAGAATCAATTTTCACCGGTTTACCATTGTCTACACTATTCAATTTCAATTGGTAAGACTCTAATCTTGCACCAACACTAAATCTTATTTTCTTAGTCAGGTACCCATCAAACATCGCATAACCAGCATTCAGGAGCGCACTAGCATCATAATGATCGCCACCATTGGTAATCTCATCATATACAAATCCATTTGGGCGGATATTCTCAGGAGCAAAAATCTGATCCTGTGGTAAAGTCAATAAAGCGTTGTCAAAATCACCGTTTCTGATCAGACCTAGAATCCTTGCATCGAAATCTCGCTTTCTGTACTGACCAAAATAACCAAACTTAATTTTGTTCTTATCCTGGAACCAGGAAACCGGAATGGTAAAGTTTAAGGCACCACCATAAGCATTCTCATTCAGCTTAGAGTTGAAGTTACCAGCAAGTCTGGCGTCAGCTGAAGCCGGTTGAATTGCAGCGACACCATCTTTAGAATATTCCATACGCTTGTAACCTGGCTCTTTTCTATCCGTATTCGCATAGTTCAGATTCCAATCCATTTTGATTTTACTATCTGAAGTTAATAAATGTTCACCGGTTAACTGGTTGCTCAATAAAGAACGCTGCAATAGGTAATCACCGGTTCTAAGAAATTCGCCACCCGCATCATCTTTACCTTCACGAATGGTAAACTGGTTTTCAAGCACCCTGTTATAGATGTTTTTTAGGGTGATTTTATTAGTACCCCAAGAGTAAGCGAAGTTGGCTAAAGCACCTATATTGGTGTTGAAGTTATATTGATTGTCATGAAACTGATCACCCAATGCCTGTCCGGTATAAGCCTTCTGGTCTGAAGTTTTCAATCTCTCATCATACCTGTATGTTAATGACAATACCGTTCCGAATTTAGAATCGTCTTTATACACTTTACTTGTACCGTAATTCAATTGAAAGATCGGACCCAGTTTAGCCGTTACTTTGTTATAACCCCAATTGTTTTTGAACTGTCTGGATAAATCAAATCTTTCTGCCGAATTCGGTTCCAGGGCTCTGAACACATCTGTTGATGGGAAGCCTTTTGGAATATCTCTTCCTTTATCATAAATCCCTAAAGCTTCCAGACCACCTCTTGGTGCTACATAAAAGTCTTTAAACGCAGACTGCATATTGATCGATGTTCCTAAAGATAAATTCAGGAAAGGGTTATCAGGAAAGTCTTTAGTGGTGATCTGTACTACGCCACCAGAAAAGTCTGCTGGAATATCTGCGGAAGCAGTTTTGTTGATCACTATGGCATCGATTAAATTCGAAGGCAGGATGTCAAATGAAAAGGCTCTCTTATCCACTTCCGTATTTGGAAGCATAGAGTTGTTCAGCATGGCTGAGTTATAGCGATCAGATAAACCACGAACAATCACAAATTTGTTGTCCTGGATACTGGCACCACTCACACGTTTCAACACTTCTGAAGTATTCTTATCCGGACTTTTTCTGATCAGCTCTGCAGAAATACCGCTGGAAATACTGATGCTGGCTTTTTGATTGGCAAAAAGCGTATTCACAGACTCCTTACTTGCGCTTGCAGAAATCACAACCTCGTTTAAGTTGTTAGAAGAAGATTCGTCTAATACAAAATCTATACTGGTAGAACCAGTTGCTTTCACTTCAATATCAGTAATTCTTTTTGTAGTATATCCGATGTAAGAAGCCTCTACAATATACTTACCAGCAGCAAGACCGCTAATGATATATCTTCCTTCCACATCCGTTGATGATCCTTTTGTGGTACCTGCAATTTTAACAGTCACACCAATCAGTGTTTCCCCTGTTTTTTTATCAGATACTTTACCAGAAATTTTGCCGGTTTGGGCAAACACTGTGCTGCCAATAATTACGAATAAAACGGTAATTAATGCCTTTTTGAACTGTAGTTGTGATTTCAATTTTCCCTGTTATTTGTTTCAGGCAAAACTATTACCACAATGTTAGGTCTATATTAGCTCACAATTACCATTCGTTTATCACAGTGTTAACTTCATGTTAAATGAGGTTTGGCTCAATATTTTAACCCGATTTTTTTGCATATAAAGTGCAATAACCAAATTGGGCCAATTAACAAAAACTTAACATCTTCTAAAAACGAAGGTTTTTTTCCTTCGATCTTATGGCCGATAAACTGGCCGATCCAGGAGCCTACAAAGATCACTGCGCAGACTAACCAAACTGCCGGTCCGCCGGCCAATTCCCATTTCTCTAACATCACAATAAAGAAAGACATCAGACAGATTAGCAGCAGCATCAGGTAAGACATGATCGGGGAAAGCTTATAGTAATAATACACCGAGAAAGCGATCAGGAAGGAGGCCCAGTTTACAAAACCATTGTACTTGCCAAGGAAGGCCAGATATGGAAAAGGAATCGCCCATACCAGACCCAGCAGACTAAAAACAATCAATGGTACACATATCCAATGGATCATTTCATTGGTATGATTTTGATGACTTTCTGCATATTTATCAAAAAGAACATCCACTTTGCTTTTCTCTACTGCTTTCGTCTTCATGTGTTTCTTCATTTTTTGTAGCGATCCGATATTAGATTTTTTAAAAATAAAGAAAGCGATGGATAATTCCACCGCTTTCGCTTTAAATATGAGTCAGCTTAATTACTTAAGCCTTAACGCTCAACTATTTCGCAAAAGAAACAGATCTGGTTTCCCTGATTACTGTGACTTTAATCTGACCTGGGTAAGTCATTTCTGTTTGAATGCGGTTAGAGATATCGGCTGCTAGCAGTTCTGCCTGCTGATCCGTTACTCTTTCACTTTCTACGACTACCCTTAGTTCTCTACCTGCCTGGATGGCGAAAGTTTTCTCTACACCAGGGTAAGAAAGCGCCAGTTCTTCCAGTTCTTTCAAACGCTTGATGTAACTTTCTACAACCTCACGACGAGCACCTGGACGCGCACCAGAGATGGCATCGCAAGCCTGAACGATTGGAGAAATCATAGAAGTCATCTCGATCTCGTCATGGTGAGCACCAATGGCATTACAAATTTCAGGATGTTCCTTATATTTTTCTGCCAACTGCATTCCTAAGATTGCGTGAGGCAATTCCGGGTTGTCATCAGGTACTTTACCTATATCGTGTAACAATCCGGCACGTTTCGCCATTTTAGCATTTAAGCCTAATTCAGCAGCCATCGTTGCACAGAAATTCGCTACCTCACGAGAGTGATGTAATAAGTTTTGTCCGTAAGAAGAACGGTAACGCATACGTCCTACCATTCTGATCAATTCCGGGTGTAAACCATGAATCTGTAAATCGATTACGGTACGTTCACCAATTTCTACGATCTCATCTTCAATTTGTTTCTTTGTTTTAGCTACCACCTCTTCAATACGTGCAGGGTGAATCCTGCCATCCGTTACTAAACGGTGTAAAGCCAAACGGGCAATCTCTCTTCTTACCGGGTCGAAACCTGATAAAATGATCGCTTCCGGAGTATCATCCACGATGATTTCAATTCCTGTAGCGGCTTCTAAAGCACGAATGTTACGTCCTTCTCTACCAATTACACGACCTTTAATCTCATCACTTTCAATATGGAAGATCGAAACTGTGTTTTCAATCGCTGCTTCTACTGCAGTACGCTGAATGGTTTGAATCACCACCTTTTTCGCTTCTTTCGTTGCAGTTAGTTTGGCTTCATCCACAATGTCCTTAACCTGAATCATCGCCTGCGTACGGGCTTCCTGCTTCATGTTTTCTACCAATTGGTTTTTCGCTTCTTCCGCACTTAAACCGGCAATGGTTTCCAGCTGTTTTACATGCTGATTTTTCAGCAAGTCTACTTCTTCCTGTTTTTTAATCGCTACATCAGTCTGTTTCTCCAGGTTCTTCTTCGTATTGTCCAGCTCCTGTTCCTTGCGGTTCATGTTTTCCAAACGCTGATTCACAGATTGTTCTTTCTGTTTCATTGCGTTTTCACGCTGATTGATCTGGTTGTTCTTTGTATTGACTTCCTGCTCATGCTCAGACTTCAACTGTAAAAATTTCTCTTTTGCTTCCAGTAGCTTGTCTTTCCTTAGAATTTCAGCCTTACTTTCTGCATCTTTAAGCATCTTTTTAACCTTGGTCTGTGCGGCAATCTCCTGGTTCTTCAGCAAGCTGCGCAGCAGGTATCTGCCTACTAAAACGCCAACAACTAAGCCGGCCAGTACATATCCAATTATTCCTACTATTTCCATTTTAATTCATCTGTATTTATATATTTCCCTTGTCCCGAGGGCAGAACAGCTCTTGGTGTTCATTTCCCATGCGACAACGTAAATTTTTTCTGTAAAAAAAACCGCAACTAAATCTTAAAGTCCCACGTATTAAAAACCTCAACGAGTTATAATTAGAATTTAGGTCATTTTCAGGTACATAAATGCAGATGAAATACACCCTCTTAATTCTATAAATATTGAAGTGTTAAGTTTTTAAAATTGTGAAACTCAAGATCTAGCTGCGGCTATATCGTTGTGCTAATCTTAACTCATATAAAGAACGATCCTATTTGGAGAAAAAATCATTTAATAAACTATCCAGTTCCTCTACCTTTTCAGCGACTACAGTATCCTGATCCTGGACTTTATTCTCTACCCTCAGTACTGCCGTTGCATAATGCAGCACTGCCATAGAAAGCAAATCCTGTTTATCCCTAACCGCATAATTTTCCTGATAGTCTTTTATGCGCTCATTGATAATCTTTGCTGCCCGCCTCACAATTTCTTCCTCTTCAGTATTTACCTTTAAAGGATAGATACGGTCGGAAATAGTTATTTTTATCGAGATTTCTCCCATTTCTTAGCTTTGTTTCACTTTTTCTGTTTTCCTTACTTCTTCAGTAAGACCACGCACTTATCTATTTCACGCACAAAATCGTTAATTTTTTGCTTTATATCAAGTGTCTTTTCACTTGTACCCTCAATACTCTTCGCTAATTTCAATACACGGAGCTTTTCTTCCAGGTCTGCGCGCTGAGTTTTAGCATTATCCAGTGCCCCTTTTACCGCTTGATTTTCCTGCTTTAATAAATCGTTTTCTTCCTGTAAGGCATTACAGAGCTCTATTACGCGAGCTGTTTTTTGCAATACGGAGTTTAATTGATCGGCAACCGAAGACATGTTATTAAAGTTTTTGTACTAATCTAAAAATTATTTAAAAGCAATAAATTATTTTCTTATTTCCGCTTTTGCTGTTTGCGCTAAGTTAGAAATAATCTTTTGCATCACCGCATCAATTTGCTTGTCGGTTAAGGTCTGCTCTTCATCTTGCAAAGTGAAGTTTAAGGCATAAGATTTCTTCCCTTCCGGTAAGCGGTCTCCAACGTATACATCGAACACCTGTACGCTCTTAATCAGCTTCTTCTCTGTCTTAAAAGCAATAGTTTTCAATTGATCGAAGGTCACATCCAGGTCTACCAACATCGATAAATCTCTCCTTACTGCAGGATATTTCGATACTTCCTTGTTCACAATCTTATTCTTTTTAATGATCTCTAACAGCAATGCCCAGTCAAAATCTGCGTAAAACACGTCTTTTTCCACATCAGCCGTTTTCTGATCAGCAGCAGTCACCGCACCAAAAGTAACGATCGCTTTATCGCCTCTGAAATACTTCAGCCCATAAGCGAAGTTTTCATCTTTTACCTCTTCCGATTGGTAATTGGTAATCCCCAGACGTCCGATTACTGCATCTACAGCTGCTTTTAAATTGTAGAAAGTTACTGGTGATGGCTTGTGATTCCATTGCTCTGATTGATTAGATCCAGACAATACGATCAGTAAACGCGGACGTTCTACATATTTCTCATTGATCAAATGATAAGTTTTACCGAATTCATAAAACTTAATATCAGTTGTTTTCCTGTTCAGGTTATAGGCTACACTTTCCAATGCAGGCATTAATAAGCCCTGACGCATCACGTTCAAATCTGAACTCAATGGGTTCAAAATATGAACCGCTTCTTCCGGTACTTTAGAATAAGCCCCTTTAGTTAGTGAGTTACACCAGATCTCTAAATAGCCGTTTGCAGTTAACATATCTGCAATTACATGCTGTGTTTGTTCTTTATTAGGTTTAGTACCGTAAGATAAAGAAGCATTCACTTTAGTTGGAATCTCAATATTATTGTAACCGAAGATTCTCAATACCTCTTCCGTTACATCGCATTCACGGGTCACATCTACTTTATAAGTTGGTACTTTTAGAGACAATCCTTCCGCAGTTTCTGCTGCGACTTCCATGTTCAATGAAGTAATGATGGCTTTGATCTCTTCATGAGGAATCTCTACACCGATCAGCTTATTGATGTTGTTGTAGTTTACTTCTACATCAAAAGCAGCAATTGGTGCTGGATAAATATCAGAAACAGTAGAAGAAATCTCTCCGCCTGCTAATTCCTGGATCAATAAAGCCGCACGTTTTAAAGCGTAAACGGTAATTTCAGGATCTGTACCACGCTCAAATCTGAAAGAGGCATCAGTCTTTAAACCATGTCTTTTTGAAGTCTTACGTACCGATTTAGCATCGAAATAAGCACTCTCCAGGAAGATATTTGTAGTCGTTTCGCTTACACCAGAGTTTTTACCGCCAAATACACCAGCGATACACATTGGCGCTTCCGCATTACAGATCATCAGATCCTCTGATGAAAGCTTGCGTTCTACGCCGTCAAGCGTTACAAAAGCGGTACCCTCGGTACATTTCTTCACGATAACTTTGCCACCAGTCAGTTGATCTGCATCAAAAGCATGTAAAGGCTGTCCTAATTCATGCAATACATAATTGGTGATGTCTACGATATTGTTGATCGGGCGAATGCCGATGACTTTTAATTTATCCTGTAACCAGTCTGGAGAAACTGTTACGGTTACTCCAGAGATAGAAACACTGCTGTATCTTGGACAAGCTTCACTATCTTCCACCGTTACCGGGATGCTTAGATTTTCATTTGCTGTTTTGAAAGCAGCAACATCTGGCATGGTGATCGGCAAACGTAAGTAAGCTGCTAAATCTCTTGCTACACCTAAATGAGAAGCTGCATCAGCGCGATTAGGCGTCAATCCAATTTCATACAAATAATCATCTTCCAGATTAAAATAGGCTTTCGCAGTAATCCCAACTTCGGTAGCTTCTGGAAGCACCATAATCCCATCATGAGAAACCCCCAATCCGATTTCATCTTCTGCACAGATCATTCCTTCAGAAACTTCGCCTCTGATCTTAGATTTGTTGATTTTGAAAGGCTCCCCTTCATTCGGATAAACGGTAGTTCCTACAGTAGCCACCACCACTTTCTGGCCCTCACCTACATTTGGCGCGCCGCATACCACTTGAATATTCGTTCCTGTCCCTACATCTACCGTAGTCACACGTAAACGATCGGCATTAGGATGTTGCACACAGCTGATGACCTGCCCAATCACCAATCCTTCTAAACCACCTGCAATCGGTTGTACGGTTTCCAGACTTTCTACTTCCAGCCCGATATTGGTCAGGATTAAGGAAAGTTCTTCAGGAGTTTTATCAGTTGTCAGAAATTGTGTCAGCCACTTGTATGATATCTTCATGTTATATGTTCGGTATAAAATGCAAAGATATAAAATAATGCCGTCGGTGTAAACCTCTTAGAAAGATAAACGGGCAATAATTGGTAAGTGGTCTGATGGATACCTTAAATTTTTACTGTCAGATAACACGCCAAACTTTTGCACCTTAAAACCTTTGTTCACAAAGATGTAATCAATCTTATCCTTTAAAGGGCTGTCGAACTTAAAGTTATTGAAAGTTCCTTCCGGTCCGTAAGCAGGCTCCGCCGAAGCCATCTTCGCATCAATAAGAAAAGATTTAATGGTGGCAATCGCTTCTGTTTCAGGAGTTACATTTAAATCTCCGGTTAACACTACCGGTAAGTTTGGTGCAATTTCCTGTATTTTTCTTTTGATGAGCTTAGCAGATTCAATCCTCGCCTGCACACCAATATGATCATAATGGGTATTGAACACCAGAAATTCTTTTTTATTGAGGCGATCGTACAGTCTTACCCAGGAACAAACCCGGTTTAGCACCGCATCCCATCCTTTAGAAGGCTTCTCTGGCGTTTCCGACAACCAGAAAGTCCCGCCATCTTTCCTCGTAAACCTGGATTTATCATAATAGATGGCAGAAAATTCCCCTTCACGCTTTCCGTCATCACGCCCTACTCCTTCCATCGCATAGTTTGTGTTTTCCAGCAGCTGCGCTACCTGTAAAGGCAAGGCCTCCTGCACGCATAAAATATCTGCATCGTGAAACCTCACTAAAGCTTTCACTTCATCTTTACGGTTTGGCCAGGCATTTACGCCATCAGAGGCTACATTTAAACGGATGTTATAGGACATTACATGGAACGGTTTTCCCGATTGCGCATAGGCTGTTGCCATCAGCAGCAGACAAGCTATACTGAGTTGGATGATTTTCTTCATGGCTGGCTAAATTAAGCCATCATCATTGAAACTAAAGAAGGATTTGTTTGTAATAATTAAGTGATCCAGCACCGGCAGGTCCAGTAACTTCCCTGCGGACACTAGTTTATTGGTGAGCTGAAGATCTTCAGGGCTGGGCTTTAGATTTCCCGAAGGATGGTTGTGTGCCAATACGATATAAGATGCCCCATGTTCCAGCGCAATCTTGTAAATTATTTTTGGATCGGCTACCGTTCCCGATAATCCACCCACACTGATTTGTAGTTTTGCCAGCACTTCATTGGCCCTGTTGAGTAATAAGATCCAAAACTCCTCATGGGTTAAATCTGTCAATACCGGGGAGAGTTCCCGGTAACAATCATGAGAACTGGTAATTTTCGGTAGGATAACCGTACTTGGTTTTCGCCTGCGGCCAAGTTCTAATGCGCTGATGATGGAGATCGCCCTCGCCTCGCCTATTCCACGAAACTTGCATAAATCCTGCACGCTCATCCTGCCTAAAGCATCCAGGTCATGATTGCAGGAAGCCAGAATACGCTTGCTTAAATCTACGGCAGATTCTTCCACATTCCCTGAAACGATAAATATTGCAACCAATTCGGCATCGGTCAAGTGCCTGCGCCCATGAAGGATGAGCTTCTCCCGGGGCCGATCTGCTTCTGCCCATTGCTTAATTCCTAATCTCGTTTCATAAATAGCCATAAACAAAAAAACGGGATATGCCATAAGCACATCCCGTCTATAATATTGTAAAGCTATGCTTATTTTAAGCCATTAACAAATTTAGTCAATTTAGATTTGTTGTTAGCTGCTTTATTCTTGTGAATAACATTTTTCTTAGCCAAACGATCTAACATAGAGATTACTTTCGGTAATAACTCTTTTCCTGTTTTTTGATCTTCAGCAGCACGTAACCTTTTGATAAAGGTACGAGTAGTTTTTGCCTGATATCTGTTACGTAAACGTTTAGTTGCGTTTGCTCTAATTCTTTTTAACGAAGATTTATGATTTGCCATTTTTCAATATTATAATATTCCTTTTAAAGCTTTCAAGAATATTGGGCACAAACCCAACCGCTACCAGCCTTTTGTTTTTCCTTTTTTTCGGACTGCAAATATAGAATTAATGTTTTTAATATGCAAAATGAACTCGTAAATATTTTCAATAAATCTTAATTATTGATTTATAATACTTTAGAAAGATAAGCTTATTTAAAAATTTCAATTCCTGATGAAGCATCCGCTGCGAGCATACCGAATACCATAAGGTGATTTTGCATACTGCGACAAAGGTAACAGAAAAAACGACATAAAGAGAAATTATCAGAAAAGGCGGAAATGAAGTGTAGATGTGACCGGGAAGAGACCTGCCCGACTTAAGATGGAGGAAGAGGTTCGGTTAGGGTCTGGATAACACAGACTAAGGCAACCCTACGCGAACCCTAACCAAAGCCCTTCCGTTCCCTATTATAAGGCCGACCACTTCCCGAACACTTCCCGAACACTTCCCCGCTTTTTTAGATCATTCCTACCATTAAAAAAACAAATCCCCCCCGCTCCTCTGCTACAAAAAGACAAAAAGCAACAAAAAGCTTCCAGTAAAGCCTTAAAATACTATTTTTGAAAAATATTATCCGCCTTTAAACAGGCAGAGCCCGCTTGATTTCTCTTAAAAAAAATGCACCTATGAAAAAACGCATCGCTATATTCGCTTCAGGCTCGGGTTCTAATGCCCAGAAATTAATGGAGCATTTTAAACACCATCCTGAAGCAGAAATCGCATTGGTACTGACCAACAATCCTGATGCTTACGTATTACAGCGTGCAGATAATTTTGAAATCCCTTCTCATATCTTTGACAGGAACGAATTTTACCATACTGAAAAAATCATTGGCTTACTGAAAAATCTGGAGATCGATTTAATTGTATTGGCTGGATTCTTATGGCTGATTCCAAAAAACCTGATTCATGAATACCCAGGACGTATTGTCAACATTCATCCTGCAATCCTGCCTAAATTTGGCGGAAAAGGTATGTATGGCGATCATGTACACCATGCAGTGATGGCAGCAAAAGAACCAGAAGGCGGCATTACCATTCATTATGTAGACGAAAACTACGATGAAGGTGAATACATTTACCAGGCAAAATACAAGATTGAAAAAGATGACAACCTGGAAATGATCAAATTTAAAGGACAGCAGCTGGAACACAACCACTATCCGCGCATCGTAGAATCGATCCTCAAAAAGATCAAAAAATAGCAGCAGATTCAGCAGGATTTCTTTCTAAACAACAGCTGAAAAAGAGCCAGATGATTAGAAAGATAATCTTCCTTTAATATACTGCAAATAAGCATTTGACATTAAAAGAAAAATGGGTACTTTTGCGGCTCAAAATTTTTCTCTAATGAGTCAATCGATAAAGATCAAAAACGCTTTAATTTCAGTTTATTACAAGGATGGTTTAGAACCTTTAGTTCGCCTGTTAGCTAAACAGGGTGTCCAGTTATTTTCAACTGGTGGCACCGAACAATTTATTAAAGACCTAAATCTGCCGGTTACAGCAGTGGAAGACCTTACAGGTTATCCTTCTATTTTAGGAGGCAGGGTAAAGACATTACACCCTAAAGTTTTCGGCGGTATCTTAAACAGAAGAGGCCTGGCTTCAGATCAGGAGCAGATCAATGAATATGAAATCCCTGAAATTGACCTGGTTATTGTAGATTTATACCCATTCGAAGAAACTTTAAAAGCTGGTGGTTCTGAAGAAGAAATCATTGAGAAAATTGACATCGGTGGTATCTCTCTGATCAGAGCAGCTGCTAAAAACTTCAATGACGTAGTGATCCTTGCTTCAAAAGACGACTACTCCACTTTACAACTTCAATTAGAAGAACAAGAAGGAACAACAACGATCGCTCAGCGTAAAGCTTATGCGAAAAAAGCTTTCCATACTTCTTCTCACTATGATACGGCCATCTTCAACTACTTCAATACAGAAGAGCCATTAAATGTATTTAAACAAAGTATCAATACTGCTCAGGTACTGAGATACGGTGAAAACCCTCATCAGCAAGGTGTGTTCTATGGTGATTTAAACGCTATGTTCACTAAATTGAATGGTAAAGAGCTTTCTTATAACAACCTGGTTGACGTAGATGCTGCTGTTGCTTTAATCGATGAATTCGAAGAGCCTACATTTGCCATCTTAAAACATACCAATGCTTGTGGTGTAGCTTCAAAAGCAACCATCAAAGAAGCATGGGATACCGCATTGGCTTGTGATCCGGTCAGTGCTTTCGGTGGTGTATTGATCGCTAACCGCGAAATCGACCTGGCAACTGCTGAAGAAATCAACAAATTATTCTTCGAAGTACTGATCGCCCCTGCTTACCAGCCGGAAGCTGTAGCACTTTTCCGCGCGAAAAAGAACAGAGTGATCTTACAGAGAAATGAAGTAGAATTGAGCAAAAAACAATTCAAAACTTTATTGAATGGTGTAATTGAACAAGATAAAGATCTGATCATCGAAAATGCAGATCAGATGACTACAGTAACGGAGAAAGCACCTACTGCTGAAGAACTTAAAGATCTTTTCTTTGCAAATAAAATCGTAAAACACACCAAATCTAATACCATTGTATTTGTAAAAAACAACCAATTGTTATCGAGTGGTGTAGGTCAAACTTCAAGGGTAGACGCTTTGAAACAAGCCATCGTAAAAGCAAATGCATTCAACTTCCCATTGGAAGGTTCAGTAATGGCATCTGATGCGTTCTTCCCTTTCCCGGATTGTGTAGAAATCGCAGCTGAAGCAGGCATTACTGCAGTTTTACAACCAGGTGGTTCAATTAAAGATGCCGACTCGATCAATATGGCAAATGAGAAAGGCATCGCAATGGTTACCACGGGTATTAGACATTTTAAACACTAATTTATTTAACTGCGAATACAATAAAAAGACGTAGTTTTACATTACTATAGTATACAGAATTTTTAATACTTAAATTATCACCTAATAAATGGGTTTATTTAATTGGTTTACACAAGAGGTAGCTATCGATTTAGGTACGGCTAACACTCTAATCATACATAATGACAAAGTAGTAGTGGATGAGCCATCCATTGTTGCTTTCGACAGACAAACAAATAAAATCATCGCTATTGGCCGTCAGGCCATGCAAATGGAGGGAAAGACGCACGATAATATTCGTACAGTAAGACCGCTTAAAGATGGTGTAATTGCCGATTTCAATGCCGCAGAAGCGATGATCAAAGGAATGATCCGCATGCTGAATGGTGGTAAAGGATGGATGTTCCCTTCGTTAAGAATGGTGATTTGTATCCCTTCCGGTATCACTGAGGTAGAGAAACGTGCAGTAAGAGATTCAGCGGAAATCGCAGGCGCAAAAGAAGTTTACCTGATTCATGAGCCTATGGCAGCTGCTGTAGGGATCGGAATCGACGTAGAAGAGCCGATGGGTAATATGATCATCGATATAGGTGGTGGTACTACTGAGATCGCGGTAATCGCGTTATCAGGTATCGTATGTGACCAGTCGATCCGTGTTGCAGGAGATAACTTTGATTCTGACATCGTGAATTACATCCGTCGTCAGCACAACATTATGATCGGAGATCGTACTGCCGAAAAAATCAAAATTGAAGTAGGTGCGGCATTGCCGGAATTGACTGATCCACCTGCAGACTTCGCTGTTCAAGGTAGAGATTTAATGACAGGTGTACCAAAACAAATCACCGTTTCTTACACTGAAATCGCACATTGCCTGGACAAATCTATTTCGAAAATTGAAGAAGCAATTCTTAAAGCATTAGAGATCACTCCTCCGGAGCTTTCTGCCGATATTTATCAGACTGGTATTTACCTGACTGGTGGGGGTGCCCTATTACGCGGTTTAGATAAACGTGTAGCAGCAAAAACCAAACTTCCAGTACACGTTGCCGAAGATCCACTTCGTGCAGTAGTACGTGGGACAGGTATCGCCCTGAAAAATATTGGTGGTTATAAATTCTTAATGCAATAAAAGTAGCCTGAGTTTAAGTTTTAAGCATTTCCCGGCTGATCAGGCCTTTTGGCAAACTTAAAGCTTAAACTCAGTTTACAAAAACTAAAACCCCGAATCGAAAAGTATGCGTAACCTTTGGATTTTTATAAACAGATACAACGCATTTTTCTTTTTTATCATTTTCTTTACTATCGGAATTTACCTGACAGTAAGCAATAACTCCTATCAGCGCAGTGTAACCGTTAACTCCACTAATGAAGTAGTCGGTACCGCTTATAAAAACCTGAATGTATTAAAAAAATACATCAATCTAGGGGATGTAAATGATAGCTTGGCAGCAGAAAATGCGAAGCTAAAAACAGAACTTCTTGCACTCAACAGTATCGACAGTGCCAAAAATGTGGTCGTTAAAGACACGCTCAACAAAAGTCAATACACATATCTCTCAGCAAGGGTCATCAAAAATTCGATTGCGCTAAGGAATAACATCATCACCATTAACCGCGGTTCTGCCGATGGTATTCAAAGTGGTATGGCTGTTATTTCTGCAGGAAAAGGTGTAGTGGGCTATATCAGAGATGTTTCAGAACACCTGGCCACCATTGAATCTCTACTGCATAAAGACACCAAAGTGAGTGTCACCTTAAAGAAGAACAATGCAATGGGGACCTTAGTATGGGGAACCAAGAATTTTGACTATAGAAAGGCCTATATCAAAGATGTGCCTAATCACTTCAAGATTGCCTTAAAAGATACGGTCGTGACCTCCAGTTACTCCCATTTCCCTCCAGGCATCCTAGTTGGTAGAGTGAGCAATACCGGCATCTCCACAGGGGATAATTTCATGACGATCGAAATCGATCTTTTCAATGATTTTAGTACCTTACAATATGTTTATGTCATTAAAGACAAATTAGCACAAGAACAGAAAGCTTTAGAATTAAAATTGCCAAATGAACAGTAAAATAATATTGGTAAACATCTTCAGATGGTTCTTACTACTTTTTATTCAGATCTTACTTCTTAGAAACCTGAGCTTTTACAGCCTGGCCACTCCCTTTGTTTACATACTTTTTTTACTCTTACTGCCCTTTAAAACACCAAACCTGCTATTATACCTGATTGCTTTTGCAACCGGTTTAACCATGGATGCGTTTTATGATACTTTGGGCGTACATACCACTGCCTGTGTGACCCTGGTATTTGTCAGGATATCCTTTATTGCATTGACCGTAAACAAAGACAATTTTGACGAACCGGAGCCTACGCTCGGAAATATGGGTTTCAAATGGTTCAGCATTTATGCCACCCTTTGTACTTTTGCTCATCACCTGGTGCTCTTTTTCCTGGAAACATTCCGCTTAACAGAGTTCTCTTACACCCTATTGAGGTGTCTTTTGAGTGGTATATTTACATTATTTTTAATTATACTCATAGAATTCATGTTCTATAACAGGAAGGCACGCTAATGGATAATCTGTTTAACCGTAAATATATTATTCAGGGCTTATTTATACTGGTTGCCTTAATCCTGGTCGGTACGCTGTTTTATATTCAGGTGGCCAGCGATAAGTACTTCCTTTCTGCCGAAAGTAACGTACTGCGTAAGATCTATACCTTCCCAGCCAGAGGGGTAATTCTCGATAGAAATGAAAAAGTGTTGGTTCAAAATGAGCCGGTATATGACCTGATGGTGATCCCAAATCAGGTGAAAGAATTTGATACACTATCGCTGATCAACATCATTGGCATCGACATGAAACGCTTTAAGAAGAGTTTCAACAGAGCGACTGTCCAATCCAGATACCAGCCTAGTATTTTTGAAAAACAACTTTCCGTACAGGTTTATGCTGCCTTATCTGAGCAGCTTGCTCGTTTTCCAGGCTTCTTTGTGCAAAGCAGAACGGTGAGGTATTATCCCGATAGTCTCGCAGGTCATTTCTTTGGCTATGTAAAAGAAGTGTCCAAGAAAGATATAGAAATGAGCGAGGGCTATTACCGTCCTGGTGATTATATTGGAAAAGCAGGTGTCGAAAAGCAATATAACGATGTGCTTCGTGGTGAAAAAGGGATCATCAACATGCTGTATGATGCCCGAAATGTACCGAAAGGCAGTTATGCCGAGGGGAAATTTGATACACTTGCCAGATCCGGAGAAAAAGTAATTTCTTCCCTGGACTTCCGCATTCAGAAGCTGGGCGAAGAGCTGATGAAAAATAAAGTGGGCAGTATTGTAGCCATTGAACCTGCAACAGGAGAAATTCTTGCTTTTGTAAGTAGCCCAGGTTACGATCCCAATCTCATGGTGGGCCGTCAGCAGGGTAATAATTACATGGACCTGATCAATCAGGAGAAAAATCCAAACCGCGTGTTGACCGTGCGTCCGATTCAGGGTTATTATTCCCCAGGGTCTTCGTTCAAGCCACTGGATGCCTTATTGGGCTTACAGGAAGGTGTCATAGATCCAAATACTACCTTTAACTGTCCAGGTTATTATATGGCTGGAAACCATAAGGTAAAATGTGAGCACGTAGACGGAAATATCAGTCTGCGGAAAGGTTTGGCCAGATCTTGTAATACTTACGCACTCTATGTGTTTCAAAAACTCATCACGCAGAAGAAATTCAAAAACCAGCAGATCGCCTACGATGAATGGCAGAAGCGGGTAAGGAAATTTGGGCTTGGCGAAAAACTAGGAGTAGATCTTCCATCAGAACGTCCAGGAAATTTATATACTGCTGAGCATTACAATAAGAAATACGGCAATCGCTGGAGATATACCACGGTGATTTCCTTAGGAATTGGACAAGGAGAAATGGATGCTACGCCATTACAGATGGCCAACATCATGGCCATTATTGCGAACAGAGGTTATTATGTAAAACCCCACCTGATTAAAGCGATCGGTGAGAATAAAGTGATCAAAAAAGAATATGCCCGAAAAAACTATGTGGATGTGGATGCCCGACACTTTGAACCCGTTATTGACGGGATGCAGGATGCGGTAAATGCACCATGGGGTACTGCCAGACAATCCGCAATTGAAAACATTATCATGTGTGGTAAAACAGGAACAGTACAAAACCCACGTGGAAAAAACCACTCGGTATTTATTGGTTTTGCGCCCCGCGACAATCCAAAGATTGCCATCGCGGTAGTGGTAGAAAATGCAGGTTTCGGAAGTACGTATGCTGCTCCTATTGCCAGTTATATCGCAGAAAAATACTTAAAAGATAGCCTTTCGGTAAATAAAAAAGCTGGTGCAGAATGGATGAAAAAACAAGTCATCTTACCTGTGCCGAAAAAACCGAAACTAAAAGCGAAGCCATTGCTGACTGATTCTTTGAAAAAAGACTCTACTCAAAAGTCTCTGGCCCCTGCAAAGGTCCTAACTGCTCCAGCCTCTGGTGCAGCAACAGCTACAGCACCCGCAAAAGCGGCAATCGTACCCGTAAAACCAGTAGGTATACCTGCAAAAACAACAAATAGTAAACCCATTTCACAAACACCATAAATGACAACACAGCAAGGCAACCGTTTCTTTTTCAATGTAGACTGGATTACCATCCTGCTTTACGTCGCCTTGTGTACCATTGGGTTTGTAAATATTTACGCTTCGATTTTTAATGGCGTGGAGTCTAACGATTTTAGCTTTGCCGCCAAATACGGGAAGCAACTGATCTATATCATTACCGGATTGATTCTTGGATTTTCCATCTTATTACTGGATGCCAAATTCTTCAGTGTCTTCTCGCCCATTGTGTATGGGCTCACGATGCTCCTCCTCATTGCCGTACTCGTTGTAGGAAGAAAAGTAGCCGGAAACCAGGCCTGGATCCCTTTGGGAAGCTTTAGACTCCAGCCCTCTGAACTGGCAAAATTCGGTACCGCCTTGCTCCTGGCAAGGTATGTGAGCTCTTTTAATCCCAAATTCAGGGATATCAAATCTATATTTTTCGCTGCTGTGATCGTAGGGATTCCACTGTTTTTGATTATGCTTCAACCGGATACAGGGTCAGCATTGGTGTTTTTATCCTTTATGTTTCCATTGTACAGAGAAGGACTATCAGGCTATTTCTTATTGATCTTTTTAGGAATGATCGTGCTGTTTATCGCAGATTTCCTAGTTCCCTCGGAGATATTAATCCCGCTCATCCTCGCCATAGGTGGTCTGTTTATCTATCAGAATAGAAGAAAACACAAGGTCATGATCTCCTGTATCATCGTCACAGTGGTGGCAGTTGGTTACTTGTTTCTGGTAAAATTCGCATATGAAAAGGTGTTAGAGCCTCACCAGCGCACAAGGATTGAAATCCTGCTGGGCCTTAAAACAGACCCTAAAGGAGCTGGATATAATGTCATTCAATCGAAGATTGCCATTGGTTCCGGGCAGTTAACCGGAAGAGGGTTTTTGGAAGGTACACAAACGAAATATGGTTATGTACCTGAGCAAAGTACTGACTTCATTTTCTCCACCATTGGTGAAGAATGGGGTTTTGTAGGCTGCTTTACGGTGGTTGCATTGTACATCTTTATGCTCCTTCGGATCATCAATCTCGCCGAGCGACAGCGTTCTACCTTTTCCAGGGTGTACGGCTATTGCGTGGCCAGTATTCTCTTTTTCCACGTTTTCATTAACATAGGAATGACCATTGGGATCATTCCCGTAATTGGAATTCCTTTACCTTTTATCAGCTACGGTGGGTCCTCACTTTGGAGTTTCACTGTATTGCTGTTTATCTTCTTAAAACTGGACTCTAACCGGATGGGCTTTATTTAACAGGAAAGCGCTGTTTTAACAGTTCATAAAACTTAGTTACCGTTGCTGATTTTGCCGCCCAGTTGTTCTTTTCTGCATAGTTATTTTGCAGAAAGGTATCCGCAGTTTTAAAGTCAGCCATCTTATTCAATAAATCTATCACTTCTGCATAAGCCAGGTTGTAACCGTTAAACAGGTCTTTAATGTACAGCATTTTATCGTTTAGATTGATGCCCTGCTTCAAATCACTTAAGGTGTTTTTATTTGAATCAGTATTGTTCGTAGCAGAATTTGTTCCCAACTGACTTGCCAATCGCTCATTTAAAGACATTGGTTTAGCTGGAGCTTCTTCAGGGCTTTCGGTTTTAATTGGGCTTAATGGAGTATTTTGCGCTACAGGAGCTGGTCTTTCTACAGTTGGAACGATAGGCGCTACGAAAATCGTTTCTGAAACAATCCTTTCTGTAAAGATCTTTTCTGCGATTGGATCAGGCTGCAATTGGGTATGCGCAGGAGGAACAACATCTTCTTCTTTGGCTACCAAAAATGGCTCAGGACCCATCTCGTCCTCGTTGTTAGCCGCTACTGATGCCTGATGCGGTGCTTCCTGCTCTTTTAACTTTTTCTTTTCGGCAATGATGCGTGCTTCTTCTTCAGTCAGAGGACGGTCGAAAATCGCATCTACAGATTTCTCTTCGAAGTCGAATTTATCGGTAGCCCCAAGGTCTTTCAGGATGAACTCAAAGCTTGACGGTTCTTTATCCAGCTGGAAGGACTCTTTTTCAGTCGCAGATTCCGTAAAGAATTCGTTGGAATATGTTGGTGTTTCCGCAATTACAGGAGGAACAAATGTTGGAAGTTCTGGTGCTGGAATCGGTGTTATTTCTTCTTCTTTGTGGTCATATACGCCAGTTACTGGAACTTCTGTTGCGGATTCCTGTGCTGAAGCTATAGTCGTGTTTTCCACGATTACATTTTTCTCAGGGCTCTCCGAATGCGCTTGAAGTTTTGATGGCTGATCCCAGGTCACCTGATTTTCCGCATTTGCAGTTTCAGAAACAGCATCCTGGCTGGCTTGTGCTGGAATTTCCTTTACAATTTTCGCGGAGTTTAATTTCCTGACAATCTGAACATGATCGGACAAAAAGCTGGCATTTGCCATAAACAATTCCAGCTCTAACTCATTTAATTGCTGCTGGTTTCTCGCCAGATAGGCATATTGATCTTGAAGTTCTTCTAAAATCAATCCTATCTTTCTAAAAATATCTTCTTGGTTCATCATAGGCTTAATAACGACAGATTTGATGTTTTATGTTGGTAACTTGCTACTCAAAAGTACTACAAAATTTCGATATTAGTGGGCTATAAAGATCACAATCATAGATGTTATTCAGCGAACAAAATTACAGAAGAGGAGAATTTTGCGGGAGTATAGAGGTAATTTGCGGCTCTATGTTTTCAGGTAAAACAGAAGAATTATTAAGAAGATTAAAGCGTGCAACGATTGCTAAGTTAAAAGTAGAAATCTTCAAACCCGCCACTGATACCCGATATGATAATCGTGATGTTGTTTCCCACGACAGGAATTCTATCCCTTCTACTCCGGTAGAGAACTCTGCTGCCATCCTGTTATTAGATACCGATGTGCAGGTGGTAGGGATTGATGAGGCCCAGTTTTTTGATGAAAATCTTCCTGAAGTCTGCAATATTCTAGCGCAGCGCGGCATCCGTGTAATCGTTGCTGGTTTGGACATGGATTTTAGTGGAAAACCATTCGGCCCAATGCCAAATTTGATGGCCATTGCAGAGCTGGTCACTAAAGTAAATGCGATATGCGTCCGTTGCGGCAGTCCCGCAGCCTACTCTTACCGCACTGTAGCCGATCAATCAAAAGTCCTTTTGGGAGAGAAAGATAGTTACGAACCAAGATGCCGCCCCTGCTTCCATGCCAAGGACTAATCTGTCTTAAATTGGCTTATCATCATATAATTCCCGATCTTTGCGGTTGGAAAGGAAAAAGATGAATATAGCCATTGACAAAAAAGACATTAAAGAAGTTTATGAGACTTCAATAGTTCAGCAAACTGCATTCTGGTCGGAAGTAAAAACCCAACAAGGCCTCCAATCTAAAGCATTCAATTTTAAAGTCAGCAATGAAGACATTTATCATGATGCTTTAACGAATACTTATACGCATGCTGATTTTCTGGTATTACTTCAGCCCCTGGATAGCGAACATAGCGTTGCTTACGTTCCTTATGGGCCGGAGATTGAACCCAATGAAGAATATCAGGGGAAGTTCCTGGAAGAATTGTCGGAGAACCTCCGGGCACATCTTCCAAAAAAATGTATCCTGATCAGGTATGACCTGGCCTGGGAATCGCATTGGGCAAAAGAAAATGATAGTTTTGATGAGTCTGGTATCTGGAACGGTCCGCCGGAAAAGAAGTACCAGGAGTTTCGATTTAACATCAACACGACCAACTGGAACCTGAAAAAGACAAATTCAGATATCCTGCCTTCAAATACCATTTTCCTGGATCTGCAAAAAGACGAAAGCACTTTGCTGAATTCGATGAAGCCTAAAACCAGGTACAACATTAACCTGTCTCATAGAAAAGGAGTGAATGTGACCCGAGTAGGGATGGAAAATCTCCATGTCTGGTACGCATTGTATCAGGAAACTGCGATCAGAAACCGCATACATATCAATGATATTGAATATTTCAGAACGGTACTTTCTGCACGTGCAGAAGACACAGCGTCGCCGGCAGAAGTAGAATTGTTGCTGGCCGATAGCGATGGGCAACCATTGGCAGCTATGTTTCTCGTGATTGCCGGACAAAGAGGCACCTATCTTTATGGGGCTTCCTCTTCCAGTAACCGGAATTACATGGCCACATATGCCTTACAATGGGAAGCCATGAAAATTGCTAAAAACAAAGGATGTCTGGAATATGACTTTTTTGGCGTAGCACCGCAGCCAGATCCTGCGCATCCATTGTATGGTCTATATAAGTTTAAAACCGGATTTGGAGGAGAGTTATACCATAGAATGGGTTGTTGGGATTATCCGCTGGATACAGAACAATACCATCGTTTTATTGCCGCAGAAATGCAAAGCCAGGGTTATCATCTTTAGAAAAAAAGAAGCTGAGCAAAAATCCCTGATGATGATCAAAAAGAACAATGACGCATCATCTCTAAAATAGCTTAAACAACAAAGCCCTTTGAAAAATTTCAAAGGGCTTTGTTTAGGATGCATTGGTTCAATTCAGCAAACCTTCCAGGTCATTATTGAAGTTCCCAAATACAGGTATCTGCTAAGGTGCTTCCAGCAGATTTTCCTTTTACCAGGACCTCATTTTTCCCTTTATTCAGCTTCACATTTTCCCAGATCATCGTATTCATCGCATTCTTCTTCTTCTTACCCATGCTTTTTCCATTGATCCAAAGTTCTGCATCTGGTAAATTGCTAAAGATTTTCACTGGTGTGACAGCTTTGGTACGCATCGTATTTCTTCTGGAGGTAATGTAAACCATCGGCTCTGGGTTCCAGTTTGCTTTATAAAAATAGAAAGCATCCTTTTTAATCTTGCGATCGTAAGTCACCAGCCCTTTATCATTGATGCCATTGTTGTCGCCTTCTGTTCTGATTCCAGAACCAAAATCTGCCAGTACCCAGATAAATTTACCCCAGATATAAGGACGTTTCTTCAGTTCTTCCCAATGTTTTTCATGGAATGCCGTTTGCCATTCTTCCGGATGGAAGCGCCCTTTTGCTTCTGGCGCGGTCAATTCTTCGATATGCTTAAAAGGACTTGCCCCGGCACCATATTCAGAGATAGAAATCGGTTTACCGGGCAAGGCTTGATGCGTTTGATCTGCCCATTTGGCTACCTGATCAAAGCTTCCCCCATACCAGCCGAAATACTGGTTCCAGCCCATCAGGTCAGTCAGATCGGTAAAATTAGCCGGACCTAAGTTAGAGGCCAATGTGGTTAATCTCCCCGGATCTTCGGCTTTCGCCAATTCATTCAGTTCTTTAATAAAGGGCTGTGGATCGTCGTAATTAAGTTTTAACTCATTGAATAAGCCCCAAAAGCATACCGAAGGATGATTGTAATTCTGACGGATCAATTCTTTCAGCATCTTCTTTGTATTTTCTTCCAGCTGCGGATCTTTCACATAGCCAGTTCCAGTGTACCCTCCTGGGCCCACAAATGGAATCTCCGACCATAATACCATCCCATTCTGATCACATAAATCATAGAAATGCTTGCTGTGGGGATAATGGGTTAACCTTGCAGCCGTTGCCCCCATTTCCTTCATCAGCTCCATATCCTGATCATGATCTGCATCTGTTAAGGCAGAACCTTTCCCCGACCAATCTTCATGTCTTCCTGCACCATATAAATCCAGGTACTTCCCATTCAGAAAAAAGCCTTTATCTGGGTCTACGCTATAATACCGGAAACCCAGAGGCTGAGAGATATGATCGGTTACTTTTCCATCCTCAAGTAGATCTACGGCTACACTATACAAATAAGGATCGGCTTTACCATTCCACAAATGTGGACTTTGAATGCGCATTTGTGTCTTAATTTGAGTGGTTCTTCCAGCACCTGCTCCCGTATTTACAGGATGAGTAATGGAACGTATTTCTTTTCCAGTCTGGTCAAAAAGGGTTGTTTTAAGGCTTAAGTTTTTAGCATCGGACAAAGATAACTTTGTCAGGATTTCCAGATCTGCGGAATTTTCAGAAACGGCCTTTTGCGTCAGGTACACGCCTGAAGAGCCATAATCCAAGGGACTGATACAATTCTTTTCTGTCAGAATCAAAGAAACCGGACGGTGCAAGCCACCATAAATATTGAAATCGCCATGTAACGGAATCACGTCCAAACGGTAAGCATTGCTGACCTGAACGGCGATGGAGTTATTCCCCGGCTTCACATAGTCGGTGATTTCTACTGCAAATCCAGTATAACCACCCTTATGCTCCGCAACCGCTTTGTTGTTTACAAATACCGTGGCCACACTATTGGCCCCTTCGAAATAAAGGAATAATCTTTTAGCGCCCCATTCTTTTAGAACATTCAGGCTATTCTCATAAATCGCTGCACTGCGTTTGTATTCCGCTACTCCCTCCAATACCTCATTGGCATTCCAGGTATGCGGCAGGTTGACCGTTTCCTTTTTGATGCCTTGTTCAAAGTTATATGCAAAATAAAATTGCCAATTGGCATTAAATGGAATGGTTTCCCTCCCATTTAATGCATTAGTAACAGGTTTTGCTGTCGTTACAGCCAGTTGAAATAGAAAGAAAAGGATCGTGGCAATAATTTTTTGTCGATACATTATGTTAATTTTTATAGAAGCCTAACTCGGCAAATTGTGCGAATTGTTCGCCATCCCAGCTTGATTTCGCCAGGACTTTAAAATATCTGAAACTCAATGGTGCTTGAAAAGCAAAATTTTGAATGGACCCTAGTTTAGGGATTTGTAAAGTGGAGGCCAGGCTGAAGTTGATACCGTCAGTACTGTATAAAATATCCACATCTTTAATCGCACGTCTGTCGCCGTTTAAAATAGTAAAGCCATCCAGCGTTTTAAGCTGTCCAAGATCTATCGTAATAAAATGCGGATAACTTGCAGCCGGCGCAACAGACCACTGGCTATGCCATCCGGTTGACAAATTATTGTCGATCACATTTGCGGCAACAGCAGTAGTTTGCTGGGAGCTGAAGGCAGCGATAGACCAGCCTGCTTTGCTGATTTCATTTTTTGTACTGAATTCCAGAACCGGCAGCGCATTCACAAATTTATAAGCATAGCTATTCTGTGTTACTGTTCCATTGTCGTGGACTAGCTTTAAACGCAGCTCATAAGGACTAGCATCTTTATATTTAAAATCAGCGATAGGCATTTCCACATAAAAGCTGTCTGTTCCAATCGCCTTAGATTCCCAGGTTACTGCATTATAATCTTTGTTTGCACCTACCCCTTCATTGTTTACATTCGGGTCATTGTAATAAACGATGCTATTGACCTTCGTATCACTTGTAAATCTACCGGAAAGTACAATTGCTGATTTTGTGGCAGAGTAATCTGCATGAATTCTGGTTACCCGGGCATTCAGGGCTCCGTAATAAGTCTTGCTGTCGTTGTTAAAAATCTGGTTGACATTTAAAATGGCACAATCTGTAGCAGTCAGGAAGGTGTTAGATTTACCTAGCGTTCCATTTCCTGCCCACATTAAGGCCATACCAAGCGTCGCATTTTCGGAAACTTTCTGACAATTGTGTGGAAGGTTTAATCCATGGCCCAGCTCATGTACCAATCCGCCGAACCAAACACTGAAACGATTGCCTTCAGTATCAGTTTTTCCAAGATTTTTGATGTCTAATCCTTCATAATCTAATGCGAAGCACCATCTTCCCAAACCAAAAAAGGGCCCGCCATCAGGTGTTCCATCCGGGCGGAAACTATATCTCGGTAAGATCACCAGCGTATGGTCACTGGTTTTCTCTGTGGGATGTGCGGTAAAATAGGCGTTAATCTCTGCCTGTACATTTCCAGCACCGCTGGAATAGGAATAATCACTCTTTGGTTTTGTACCTCTGATGGTGATGATTTTCACCCTGTTAATGCTCAGATCGGCAAACATTCCAAAGGTTTTGTTTGGATATCCGTTACGCAGCATTTCCTGTTTCACGTAATTTTGTGTCCATAACATCAGCTCACTTAAACGCTTTTCGTACGCAGGAAGCGTATCAAGGTCGTTGGGCACAAAATAAACCAGGTTCAAATTGCGCGACTGCGGACTGGTGTACACCGTGTCGGTGCTCAGTTCTAAGGCAGTTACGTCTGCTGCAACTGGAGATTTTTTGCACGCAAAGAGGCTAGTTGCCAGTAATAGGCAAAGTGCTAAAGTTTTGGTTCTCATAAATTTGGTTTAGGGATGATTGTTTGATTATTTAAATATTCACATATAGTTTAAATATAATAAATTAGAGCAATTTCTCAAGTTTCAATGCCTTAATGAAACTCCAAGGAAATTCTTTCAAATTCTTTTTCTTTATTACAGGCTCTTGTTTAACATTTAGTAGTTGATCTTTTCCGGCGATATTCCCCTTGAACACGTTTCCCATCCAGGTTAATGCGGCGTATTGTTTTGCAGATTTGGTAAAAATGCCTGTGGCTAATCCTCGATATTCGAAGATATTACCATCCAGCACTACGTTTTTAGGTACGCCATGTTCGATGTCTATCAATTCCATTTTCACAGCATCCAATCCACTGTTGTAAAAAATATTATTACTGATTTGGGTATCGTCTGTGACTAAAGCAAAATTGAACAGGCGCTTGCGTTTATTGCCATCATTTATACTTAGGTTATTCCTGATGATGCTGTTAGTAGTCATTTTACTTTTTGCATTAATCGCATCCGAAATCACCAGCATAAACCCGCCATCATTGTCATGGCTATAATTGTTCTGAATGATGGTGTTGTTGCAATTCCCATCGATATCAAATGATTGTCCGTCATTAGACCAATCCAGATTTTTTGTAAAAGCGACCTCATTGTATTGAATGATGGTATTGTCGCTGCTATGTGGCCAGATACCTACTGCATTGTCTTTAGCACGGGTTCTGATGTGAAACAGCTTATTATGCTCTATTAAAGAACCATCAAATGCTTTGACCACAATCCCATCTCCGCCAATATCTTCCAGGGTACAACCTCGGATGATTAAATTTTTATTGGGAAACCAATGGTTACGGAAGGCAAAAGTTCCATTGCCCCGAATTCCATTCCTGTCCACTTTGACCACTCTACAATTTTCGATCAGCAGGTTTTCAATATTACTTGGTTTTGGCCCCTGACAATCCCAGAAAATTCCGTTTCCTTCGTTACTTCCTTTTTTATTGTCGCCATTAATGTCGTGTACATAAAGATTAGAAAGGCGGATATTACTGATCGTCCCGATGTTTTCTGCAAGAATACGGACCCCAGTAGGGCCTGTTTTCTGCGTTTTGACTAAAGCATCAAAATTAGAAAGGTCCAAATTCTCCAAAGCGATATTGCTGATATTCTTTAGCAATACCGCATCTTTAAACTGACCTTCCGCAGCGATAACCGGAAGCTCACCTTTTCCATAAGCGGTAAAAATAATTGGACTTTTCTTTGTTCCGGAGCCCTGAGGCATCAATTGCCCTTTCCATTTGCCACCACGCTTGAAAAGAACCTGATCACCAGGAGTAAAGGTTTGCGCGTTTACCTTGCTCAATGATCTCCAGGCTAATTTTTGTGACTTTCCGGAATAGTCATCATTGCCATTCTGGCTATCCACATAATATTTACTCCTATTGATCAGCTCCTGAGCTTTCGTACCGGAGGAAAATCCAGCCAACAAACTCAAAGCGATCAAACAACAAAACAGGAACTTTTCTCTCATCATCTACTTGGTATTACAGACCGTCGATCTGTTGATTTAAAATTAAATTTATTGCCGTTAAAGTACCAAAAAGAGACGAAGAACCTCCGTCTCTTTTAAAGAAAGCTTACCAGCCTGGGTTTTGTACAAACTTTGGCGATTTGGCCATTTCTGATTCTGGAATCGGAAATAGATAAAATGCAGGTCTGAAAAAATGTGGTTTAATATCGATCACTTCATAAGTCAGCTTATTTCCTGTTTTAGTAATTTTCATTCCTTTTAACATGACATTATTGGTCACCTCTGCAATTTTCCATCTCCTCACATCCCAAAGGCGGTGTTCTTCCAAGGCCAGCTCTACTCTGCGTTCATTTTGAATCACCAAACGCATATCTGCTTTACTGATGCCTGATTTCAGGCCATAATTATCGTCTAAACCTGGTAAGATCCCTGCACGTTTTCTAATTTGGATTAAGGTGCTGTAAACTTCAGTGGTTGGTCCCTGGTATTCATTCAATGCTTCCGCATAATTCAACAAAATTTCTGCGTACCTGATCAATGGATAACAGCGGTCGGTATTACCACCACCGTCTTCTACCATCATCTTTCTCCAGTAATATCCTGGAATAGCGATTGGCCCTGTTGCAGCCGGCCCATCGGGACTAGCGCCTACAAATGTATTTACCGCTACCATGGCATTACTACTCGTCAGGAAAAATGTGGAGCCATTGTAAATGATACTATTTCCGAAGCGAGGGTCGCGTTTCAGATAAGGATCGTTAGGATTGTATCCGGAAGCAGGGTCCGTAATTGGCAAGCCATTTTCCATTCCAAAAGCATCTACCAGTTGTTGCGTTGGTGCACTTGATCTTCCACTCCCTGTTCTGGAAGTTGGCAGCAAGTTATTTTCATATTCTCTATTAGGTGCTTTCATTCCTCCGAACAAATATTCTCTATTGTAACGGTTCAAAAACACACTGTAAAAACCATATCCCCGACGGGTAACATTGTCTTCTCTTAAGGAATATGTACCAGAATTGATGATGTCTTTAGCGGCCTGTGCTGCTTTATTCCAGCGTTCCAAATCTGCATTTGCATAGCCGGTGATACTTTTCAGTGCCGCATCTGCTGCAATTCCTTCCCCATTAAATAATGGACTTGCTGCGTACAATAACATTCTTGATTTAAGCCCCATACAGGCACCTTTTGTAGCGCGACCATAATCTTGCTGCAGCTGCGTATCGAAGTCTGGCAAATCTGCGGCAGCTGCATTACATTCGTTCACGATATAATCTACACAGTCGCTGTAACTGGAACGCGGCAAATCAATATTATCTGCAATTCCATAATTCACATCACCGATCAAAGGCACACCTCCATATACTTTTACCAGCTGGAAATAATACCAGGCGCGTAGGAAACGGGTTTCGGCTTTCAGTTTTTTCTTTAAACCGGCACTCAGGGGACTGCGGTCTATATTGCTAAGGAATACATTTGCCCTACGGATATTCTCCCAAGGCAATTTCCAGTTATTGAGTACTTCAGCTTGTTTTGTAACGTTGGTACTGGAGGCCGAAAGTGCACCACTGGCCATTAGAATGGCATCATTTTGTGGTCCTGTATAGCGAACCGGGATCGCTTCATCTGCCAGTACCGGGTGTCCGCCACCTTCCCACCTATTGGCATCAAAGTTAAATCCGACATTCGTATAGAGTCTGGTTAAAAAAGCAATGGTACGTACACTATCTGTAAAAGTTGTGGTTTCATTTAGGTCGCTGGCCAGTTTTGCATCAAGGAAGCCTCCTTTTTTACAAGCCCCTGCCATCAGCAGAAATACTGCCATCACCAGGTGTATAAATTTTATCTTCATGGTCTTGAGATTTTTTCGTTATAATGAGAAAGTAACACCGAAATTATAGATGCGTTGATTTGGGTAAGCGGTAATCGCTCCGGTATTGATAATTCCACCAGAAGCATTCACCGATTCTGGATCTGCCTGATAGAATTTATCCACGTTAGTCCAGGTTAACAGGTTATAGCCATTGGTGTATACCCTGATTCCTTTAAAGCCAATTGGTTTCACCCATGATGTTGGCAGCTGATAGCCAATTTCCATAGTTTTTAAACGCAGGTAACGCGCATCTACTAACCAAAAGTCTGAAAGAGATACGTTAGGGCGGCTGATCGTGCTATTGGTACCTAACAGTGGAAACTTTGCATTATTACCCAGTTCTGGTGTCCATGCTTGCTGGTGAATCGGTTGAAAATTAGTGCTTAGTCCTTCAATCGCTTCTGAAGCAAAGTACATGCTATAATCATAAGCCCCTTGAAGTAACATACTGAAGCTAATCCCTTTGTAAGTAAAGCCTAAGGTTAATCCTAAAGTGGTACTTGGTAAATTCGGACTACCCACGGCACGCTGATCCAATGCGTCAATAATTCCATCCCCATTCAGGTCTTTGTATTTTAAATCCCCTGGTTTGATGCTTGTGGTTGGCTTAGGGCTATTGGCAATGTCTTCCAGACTTTGGTAATAGCCATCAAAGATATAACCGAACCCTTGTCCGATTGGCTGTCCTGTTCTTGCTAACCAAGGGTAGCGAGGATTGGCTTCATCTTTGAAAATAATCTTATTTTTCGCATAAGAGAAAGTTCCTCTGGCAAAGTATTGCACGCCTTTAAAGCTATTCCTGTAATTGATCTCTCCATCCCATCCTTTGTTATTCACTTTACCCAGGTTCATCGGCGGTAATCCAACCCCCATAATCAAGGGCACACTTGCTCTAGGCGTCAAAATATCATACCTGTTGTTATTGAAATAATCCACGGTAAAGGAAAGTTTTCCCTCGAACATGGAAACGTCTAAACCGATATCCAGTTTATTTTCTTTTTCCCAGGTCACATTATCATTTCCTAACGTACCTTCTTTGATGCCAGCGTAATTGTTGTGCTGCTGCCCGAATGAATAAGAGCCGTCGTTGGTATACACCTGCTCATAGACAAACTTACCATCACCAATATTATCTGAACCCACTAGACCATAAGAACCACGGATTTTAAACAAGTTGACAAAGGAAACCTTCTTCTTAAAGAATGACTCTTCCGCAATGTTCCATCCTCCGGAAATAGCCGGGAACCATCCATAGCGTTTCTTTCCTACAAACTTATCCGTTCCATTATAAGCGGCATTAAACTCCAATAAATACTTTTGTTTGTAATCATAACCAGTTCTCATCGTCATTCCTCTAAAATTGGCTGGAATGCTGGAATCGGTTACGGCGTTGTCGTTCTGAATGTAACTGTTTTGATTATATAGTCCGAGCGCATATATCCTATGGTCCCCGAAATTGCGATCATAATTTAAGGAAGCCTGAACATTGGTAGTTCTGGAAGCTCCGCCAGCAGAACGTGTCAGGTTGTATGGTGGAATCCGATATACCGTAGCATCTTTTGGCGTATACACACCCGTTTCCTGATTGTAGTAATACATTGGGAAATTGGTATTGCTTCTTGCCAGACCTCTTTTGTTGACCTGAGCACTTGCGTAAGAAATTAAAGCTTTCGCTGACAATCCCTGAGTCAGCATATCCAATTTCTGAACCCCACCAAAGGTGATGTTTAAATCGTTATCGAAACTTCTGTTGTACCCTTGTGTGGCCAGACGACCCACGATATTGACGCCTCCCAGGTTTGAACCGGTCGCGTAACTGCCATCTGGATTATATACTGCATAAGCAAATGGCGGTAAAAAGTTATAACTATAGATCTCGCCAATCAGACCATTCCCATTAGGGCTATTGGTAATAGGATCATTTGTTTCTCCAAAACGACCTGTCATATCCAGCTTAAAGCTCAGCGTTTTAGTAGCTTGTACGTCTAGGTTGGAACGGAAATTATAACGTTTGTAGTAATGGGTATTGTTTACTTCACTTTTAGAGCTGAAATCTTTTAAAGCACCATTCTGCCATAAGTAGCCCATCGAGACAAAATATTTTACGCTTTCCGTACCACCCGAGATGTCCAGGTTATTTCTGGAGATCAACGCGGTAGGATTCATCAAAGTACTATACCAATCTACATCCGGGTGCCCATAAGGGTCAGTACCATCTTTAAAAAGCTGAATATCTTTATCCGTAAAACGCAAAGACTGATCACTGTTGCGCAAGGCCTGATTGGTCAATATTGCTGCATCATAAGAACCCAAGAACTTAGGTGTAAAGGTTTTTTGCTGTAAGCCCAGCTCCGTTTTAAAATTGATCACTGGTGCGCCAGAGATCCCTCTTCTAGTGGTAATCACCATCACCCCGTTTGCTCCTTTTACCCCGTAAATAGCCGTGGTAGATGCATCTTTCAAAATAGAAATACTTTCAATCTCATTAGGATCCAGTTGTGAAACATCTGAATAGCTGTATTCAATATCATCCACAATAATCAATGGGCGCTGAGTACCTGCATAGCTGCTCATCCCGCGAATAAAGAAATCTGCTCCATCTTTTCCCGGCTGTCCAGATCTTTGCTGAGAAAAGAAACCAGGTAAACGTCCGGCAAGCGTATTCTGGACACTTGCGGTAGGATTTTGTCTGATTTCTGCCCCATTAATAGAACTTACTGCACCGGTATTGGTGATCTTCTTTTGTTTGCCGTAACCTACAACGATGAGTTCTTCCAGTCCTTTCGCATCTACTGCAAGGGCTACTGTAACTTCTTTCTTATTGGATACGTTTATTTCCTGGCTGATAAAACCAATGCTCTTGATCAAAATGGTCTGACTACTGCCTTTTAAAGTCAGCTGAAAGCGGCCATCATTGTCAGTTTGGGTGCCATTTCCAGCTACCCCTTTCTCCACAACGGTAGCTCCTGGAAGCGGCCCTCCGCTTTCCTTTACCAAGCCTTTGATCACTTTGGTTTGTGCCAAAAGGAGCCCTGGCAGGAAAAAAACCATTGCAAGTGTGATATATATAAATCTTTGCATAACCTGTTTTGTTTATTTTGTATGAACCGGAAGGGCCTACCAACCTGTGTTTTGGGTAAAATTTGTGTTTTTGGTGATTTCCGAATATGGAATCGGATAGCTGTACATCTTTGCGGCATTGAAGCTCACGGTTGATGCTTCAAAAGGGGCGTAAGTAAATACTCCCGGAGTGATTTGCGTGATCTTCATCCCATGCAATTTTCCATTTAACACCTGCTCGGCAATTTTCCACCTTCTGATGTCCCAAAAACGCTGCTCTTCGAAAGCCATCTCTACCCTTCTTTCATTTCTGATGACGATGCGCATTTGTTCTTTTGAAAGACCAGTAGGCAAGGCAAAAGGAACAAGACCAGCACGCTGCCTAATGTCTTCCACTGCTTTGATCACTTCTGAGTTTGGTCCGCTGAATTCATTCTGTGCTTCCGCGAAATTCAAAAGAATTTCTGCGTATCTAAAGATCACAGGGTTATGCGTCTGGTTGCTATAGGTTGTGGCATTAGAAAAATCAGCCATAAATTTGCGCATATAATAACCAGTACGGGTTTGGGTTACAATACCTCCTGGTTTATCGAGTCCACCCTCAAATGTTTGTACTGCACGCTTTACCCACATCATCCCATTATGAAAGATGGTGCTATAAAATCTTGGGTCGCGATTTAGATAAGGATTGTTAGGATTATAACCTGAGGTAGGATCAGTAATTGCTTTTCCGTTTTTCATGCCAAAGGCATCAACTAGCTCTTGCGTCGGACTGGTTAATCCATTACTAGCTACAGCATCCGTATAACCGATTGGTGCATTATCCACCTCTACACTTGTTCCTACATTCCGTTGAAAAGCGAGGATCACCTCTTTATTTTTACGGTTTAAAAACATACTCTGAAAGCTGGCTTCCAATCCGAGGCTGGAAGTAAGGCTCATCAGGTCTTTGGCCGCTATGGCCGCAGCCTGCCATTTCGCAGGGTCATTCCCTGGATTGTACAATGGGCTTGCCAGGTACAATAACAGGCGTGACTTTAAGGCTAATGCTGCCGCTTTTGAAGCCCTTCCAATATCAGCATCCTGAATCGGGTTAGGTCTAAGCTTATCCTTAACGGCTTCTATCTCTGAAAGGATATATTGTGCCACTTCATCCTGGCTGTTTCTTTTTAAAGAAAGGTCATCATCCAGACTAAGGATTCTATCCCCCAATAAAGGCACTCCACCATAACGTTTAAACAATTCAAAGTAGAACATCGCCCTTAAAAAGCGACTTTCTGCAATCCAGTAGTTTTTTTCTACTACCATAGACTGCTTAAAAGGGACGATGCCGATGTTTGCCAAAAAATAATTTACCCTTCTGATTCCAATGTAATTTTTTGCCCAGGCATCATCTACAGGTGCATTACTGCTGATTCTTCCATTGGTAAACGACTCCACATTGCTGGAATTTCTCGATGAAATGGCATCATCACTGGCTGCATCTAAAACATCATTCGCACTGATAGAACCAAATGTGGTTCCTATGCGGTTGAAACCGGTAGGCAGCTGTACATAAGTATCGTTCAGGAAGTTTTTGGCATAATTCCCTAATGAATCCGTAGGATCAAAAATGACGTCTTTAGTCCATTTCTCCAATGGCGTCTGTTCAATATTGCTTTTCTTACAGGCGGTTAAACACAGTACTCCGCCGAATATGATGTATATAAAATGTTTCATTAGGTTATAGTTTAATGTTAATACCGGCATTGATCGTTCTGAGGGCAGGATATGCCGTACCATAAACCTCAGGATCGATATCCTTGTTGTCCGAAATGGTAAACAGGTTCATGCCATTGGCAAAAAATCTTACGGAAGCCAGTTTAATTCTGGCCGCAAATCTTTGTGGAAGGGTATACCCGATTTCCATATTTTTCAACCTCATGTAATTTCCTGAACGCAGCCAGAAGGAAGACATCGCCTGGTTGTTTGGATTACGGCCTACTGCAAGTCTTGGATAAGTAGCGGTGGCAGCCGTCTCAGGAGTCCAGCGATCCAGATGATGCTCAAATGCCTGTCCTTTTCCATCATTCTGGAATTCCCATTGTGTAGGGCCCGATAGATAGATCATCCGGTTTGCGGCTCCCTGCAGAAGCGCACTGAAGTCAAAGCCCTTAAAGTCAAAGCCCAGAGAGAATCCATAATAAATAATCGCCTTATTATTTTTTAGACCTTCTATATCGAATTGGTTGATCACGCCATCGCCATTCAGGTCTTTGTACTTAATATCGCCGGGAACCGGATTATAGCCCTCTGTCTTTGGACTGTTTGCTATATCCGCTGCATTCTGGTAAAAGCCATCTGCCTGATAACCATAAACCTGGTCTGTACGCTGTCCGGTACGTTTCATCCAATCATACTCACGAAATACTTCGTCCTGATATTTGATGATTTGGTTGTTTGCGGTTAGATTTCCAGAAACAAAATAATTGAAGTTGTTGAGGTGATTGCGGTAACTCGCCGTAAAATCCAGCCCGGTATAATTGGTGGTTCCAATATTCTCGAGTGGATAAGTATTTCCGATAATCGCCGTGTTTTTTCCTCTCACCTGCAGCAAGTCAAAGTATTTATTGCGGTAATATTCGGTCGTTAACGTCAGCTGATCATTAAACAAGCTCAGGTCTAAACCCAGATTCAGCTTATTTGCTTTTTCCCAGGTAATTTTTGGATTGGCCAGGGTTTGCTCCCTAACGGAATATACAAACGTTCCTGAACCACCGCCAAAATAATAACCGTCACCATCTGCAAAATATTGGTTGTATACAAAGTATCCTGCATTTGCATTACCTGTGCGGCCATAAGAAGCACGAAGTTTTAAGGTATTTAACCATTTTACATGATCAGCGATAAAGCTTTCTTTAGCAATATTCCAGCCTAGACCAGCAGTAGGAAAAAGACCGAATCGTTTATTGTCGGGATAACGATTTAAACCGCTATAACTCATAACCACCTCGGCAAGATATTTTTCCTTGTAATCGTAAGCAACGGATCCAGCAAGCGTTTGATACGTTAAAGGCAGGTCGCTATAGACAGATATGTTCTGAATATTGGCATTTGCCAGTGCTTTCACATGATGGTTCCCAATGGTTCTATCGTATCCTGCTGAAAGCGCTGAATAGAAGTTTTTATACTGGTAAGTATTCAAGCTGGTACCGGCTACAATCGTTCCATCCGTACCAAAACGCTGGTAAGTTACACCAGATGGGGCATTTTGACCTTGATAAACTGCGAATGTTTTACCTCTGGAGGTCACTTCCGAAAGATTGGTATTAAAAGAAACCAGCCCTTTTAACCATAGTCCCTTAGTCACATCATCCAGTGTTCGCTTAAATGAAACATCTGCCGACATCTCCCTGCCATAGCTTAGCGTGTAACCGGATTGTGTGCTCTGTCCATAAATATTATTCTGAAAGTCCTTATTTCCTCCTAAAGAACCATCTGGATTCAGCATCGGATAAGCACCATTAGGGGTACTGGCAAGGGAATTGAAAATACTATTTACGCCCAGGTTCACTTCACGTCCATTGAAGGAGATTACATTTCTCGCCCCCGGTGAATTTCCATTTTCGATACGCCCAAACAGGTTTAAATTAACCGTCAGGTTCTTTGTTAGGTCCACATCAATATTGGTACGTACGATGTATCTTTTAAAATCAGCGTTTGTATTGTAACTGTTCTTATTGGAAGTTTTTAGCAAACCCTGCTGATCCAGGTAATCAACATCCAGGAAATACCTGGCATTATTGCCACCACCAGAAGTGTTCAGGTTATAACGTGTAAATGGAGCATTGTTCCTTAATATTTCTTTATACCAATCTACATTAGGGTGTCCCATCGGATCAGATCCTGTTCTATAGGCTTCCAAATCAGCTGATGAATATACAGGAGCCTTGCCATCATTCAACAAAGCTTCATTATATAAATTGGCATAGTGATAGGCATCTAATGTTTTAGGCAGCTTAACCGGGCTTTGTAACCCCGTTTGAGCAGTAAAGGAGATTTTCTGTTTACCGACCTCTCCTTGTTTAGTGGTGATCAGAATGGCACCGCCTGAACCCCTCAGTCCCAGCATACCCGTCGCTAAGGCATCTTTAAGTACAGTTACCGATTCTATTTGCTCAAAATCAATGGAAATCAGATCTCTGGGAATTCCATTTACAAGTATCGTTGGATCCTGTCCCCGTAACGAATATCCCGCAGCATCCAATCCTGGAATTCCAGTAGATTGAAGGGTTGATAAGCCAGAAAGTCTTCCTGATAATGCATTGTTTAGTGCGGTAACAGGAGAACTAAGCAGGTCTTTAGTATACACACTTTCAGTGGATAAGATGCTGGTCGACTTTTTCTGAGTATCATATAGTCGCTGAACAACCGTTTGTGGTTTTTCGGCTTCCGTCAATACCATGTTCAATTTATTCCCGGTTACCACTTGTTCATGAACAAGATATCCTTTTAAAGAAAAGACAATCACCTCTCCTGAATCAATCAGAAGTGCATAATCACCATTCTTACTTGAAATCACATCCGTTCCAGCGGTCTTATTCTTTACGGATACGCCGAACAGTGGCTCGCCATAAATGCTGGTGATTTTACCCTTCAGCAATCCAGGGGTTTCAGCAGAGCTATTGGTTCCTTTAATGCCCTTATTTTTTTGAGCAGCTAAAGAAAGTGGGAAAAACAGGAGTATCATCAGCCACTTAAAAAGAGACTTGCCACATCCATTCATACCCTTTACTTTTAAGTAAGGTTTCATCATAATTGGTTTTTTGGTTTGTTTGTTGCCTGGGAGACAACAGCTATTTGGTTTCTCGTAAAGTTGTAGCCAATTCAAAAAACATAGGGGTGAAAAACGGTTGTTTATGGGGTGAAAATTCATTTTACTTACCTGAGTTGGGCAATAAAGCACTAAGGACCACCTTAATCTCAGTTGAATTTGTAATTTTAACAGGGATAAAATTTTACTGAAACAGATTTATTATGGGGGTATGATAAAGCAGACTATTATTAGCACACTCCTCCTGCTCATACAGCTATACAGCAATGGGCAGGAGTTAAATTTCAATCACTTGAAGACAGAGAACGGGCTGTCGCAAAACTCTATATTCGCCATTACTCAGGATGGCCGCGGCTTCATGTGGTTTGGATCCAGGTTTGGACTCAACCGATATGATGGCCATCAGTTTCAATTGTACAAAAGCAACGCGAATGACAGCACTACCCTTTCAGACGATTACATTACCGCTTTGCGGAGCGACAGAAAAAATGTGCTTTGGGTAGGCACAGCAAATGGCTTAAACCGCTTCAATCCGAAAAAAAACACTTTTGAACGCATCTATTTAAATGGCAACAAGTATAACAAGCGGTATGCACCAGTCAACGAAATTTATGAAGACCGAAAAGGGAACCTTTGGATTGCAGCCAGGACAGGGCTTTACTTATTGACAGACCGGAAAAAAAACACCTTTACCCCTGCTCATCAACTAGGCCTTAAAAATGGTATTGCCAATGCAGAGGTACTTAGTATTTATGAAGATCAGCAAGGCTACTTATGGTTAGGTACTAATTACGGACTCAGCAAGCTGATCTTTAATGGTAAAATCAAAGAACTGGCGAATTTCAGTCATATGGATCGTCAGGAAAATAGCCTGAGCGATAATTCCGTTACGGCCATTGCAGAAGACAACCAGCATAATTTATGGGTAGCCACGGAAAGTGCTGGAATTAATCTTTTCCACCCCAGCACAAATACCTTTAGCAGATTTGTACATGAGGAGGGCAATAAAAATAGTTTAGTGCATAATTCCGTTCGTCGAATGACAAAAAACAAGGATGGAAAACTAGCTATTGGGACACAGGAAGGACTGAGTATATTGGATCCACTGAGCAAACAATTCAAAACCTATCAGCACCTCAAATCCCATGACCGCAGTTTAAACCAAAATTCTATCTACAGCATATTTGAAGATATCAACGGTTCTCTATGGATTGGTACTTATTATGGTGGTGTAAATGTGGCCTACGCACATGCTACTAATTTCAAGACGATACAGTACAATGAAAAATTGAAAGGCATCAGTCACAATGTAGTGAGCTCGATTATTGCGGATGTAGATGATCACCTCTGGATAGGAACAGAAGGCGGCGGATTAAACCATCTGGATCAGCGAACACAGCAGTTCAGCACTTATAAGTTAAAAGCCTCAGATCCAAGAAGCCTGGGCTCAGATTTGGTGAAAGTGATTTACAAAGATAAGACTGGTGACATTTGGGTAGGCACACATGGTGGAGGTTTAAATCGTTTTGACCACCATACCAGCAGCTTTCAACGCTTCTTCATCAGTGGAGATAATGCTAAAATCACGCGCTCTGAAATGGTGGCCCTCCTGGAAGACCACAATGGCGTATTCTGGACCGGCAGTCAGAGTGGCATCCGTATTTTCAGAAAGAAAGGAGCTCTATTAAAACCCTATCCAGAAATCCCAGCCTTGCAAGGCATAAAGAACAACAACATTAAGGTATTATTCGAAGATACGCAGCAAAACATCTGGATAGCGACTACAAAAGGTCTTTTCCTCCTCTCAGCAGATCAGCGGCAGCTACAATCGTTTAACCTCCCAAATGGAAGTAATAGTGTGAACAATAATGCCAACTACATCAATTGCATTCAGGAAGATGACCAGGGAAATATTTGGGTAGGGCTTTATTACGGGGGCCTCAGCAAGTACGATTACAAAAAGAAAGAGTTTGTAAAAATCTATACCACAAAACATGGCCTGCCCAATAACAATGTGGTAGGGATACTGCAGGATGATGCTCATTTCCTTTGGATCAGTACTTCAAATGGTTTAGCCAAGTTTAATCCGAAATCAGAGATCTTCCTGACTTATACGACAAGTGATGGTCTTGCAGGGGATGAATTCAACTACAATTCCTTTTTTAAGGCCAAAAACGGGGACCTTTATTTTGGTGGCTTTAATGGCCTGAGTTATTTTTCTCCAAAAGAGATAGAAAGAAACAATTATTCTGCACCCTTGATCTTTACTGCCTTAAAACTTTTTAATGAGCCCGTAAAAATTAATTCGGCAGATGGAATCCTCCATCACGACATCAGTTTTACTGATCAACTGATTTTCCCCTATTATAAAAATATATTTACAATTGAGTTTGCCTTGTTGAATTACATTAAATCCGAGAAAAACAGGTATGCCTATCGCCTGGAAGGTGTCAATGGAGGTTGGGTGGAAAGTAATAATCCCACAGCAACTTATACCAACCTAGCCTCTGGAACGTATACTTTATGGGTTAAAGGCGCTAATAATGATGGGATCTGGAGCAGCCCTGTCAGCATGAGAATCAAAATTCTCCCACCATTCTGGAAGAGCTGGTGGGCTTACCTCAGCTACCTGACCATCTTTGGCATCATGCTGTTTTTTATTACCCGATTCTTTTATCTGCGAGGTTTATTACTCAAAGACGAAGAACTGCACCAGATCAAGCTCAACTTCTTTACAAATATTTCTCATGAAATCCGTACGCACCTCACCCTAATTATGGCGCCTATAGAGAAACTCCAGGAAGGGCAGCACCATGATGGATTAATGAAACAACGTTTAAACCAGGTAAAGAAAAATGCAGACCGCCTGTTAAAACTGGTGAGTGAACTGATGGATTTCAGAAAAGCAGAGACTAAAAATCTAAAATTAAAAGTGGCTTCCTACGACTTCATCGCTTTCATGAAAGAAATCTTTAACAGTTTTGAAGAATTCTCCAATAGAAAGAATATTGATTTTAGGCTCAGCTATGACAACGATATCCCCTTGCTTTACTTTGATAAAGAACAATTGGAAAAAGTCTTTTTTAACCTGCTTTCCAATGCCTTTAAATTCACGCCCGAAAGCGGTCGAATTGCCATCGACATCAGGATGAATGTAAATTCTCTAAATGTCAGCATTACAGATACCGGCAGAGGAATAGCGGCCCAGTACCTGGAGCAGCTTTTTGAGAATTATTTCCAGGTAGATGACCATAGCATACAGAATACCGGATATGGAATTGGCCTGGCCTTATCAAAACATATCATTGAACTACATTATGGCCATATTGAGGTCAGCAGCGTTCCTGGAGAAGAAAAGAAAGCTGGGAATACCTGCTTTAATGTCACCCTATTACTAGGTCACAGACATTTCAAGACACAGCAGTTAAAATCTCAATGGGAGCTTCCAGTGCCGGAGCCCAGCCCTTCAGCAAGCAGCAACACTGGGCTTCCGATTAAGCCTGCAGAAGGGTCATTCTCTGTGACTGATCCTAAACAGGCTCAGCAGAAGAGCGCAACCCTCCTTGTGGTGGAGGACAATCCAGAGCTGCGTCAGCTAATTAAAGAATCACTGGAAGCCGATTATAACGTGATCTTATCTGAAAATGGCAGGTTGGGATGGGAAACTGCAATTGAAGAAATCCCCGACCTGATCGTCAGCGATGTCATGATGCCTGAAATGGACGGATTAACGCTTTGTCATCAGTTAAAAACTGACGAACGGACTAATCATATCCCTGTGGTTTTATTGACCGCTAAAAGCGGCCAAACCGATCAAATCCGCGGACTTACCCAAGGAGCAGACCTGTACCTGAGCAAACCTTTTAGCCCTAAAATTTTACAGTTGCAAGTGCGCAACCTTTTAATGGCAAGGGAGCTCATGCGTAAAAAATATAGTAAGGCGCTGGTGCTGGAGCCGAATGAGCCGGCAGTAGATCCTATTGATGAGCGATTCTTATCCAGATTGATCGGAATTATTGAATCACATATGGAGCATGAAGATTTTGGGGTAGACCTGATGGCCGAGAAAATTGGCATGAGCCAATCCGTCCTATATAAAAAGCTGAAAGCGCTGACGGATTTATCGGTGAATGATTTTGCCAAGTCTATCCGGCTGAAAAAGGCGGCTCAATTACTTTTACAGCAGAAATATACCGTATATGAAGTGGGGTATATGGTCGGTTTTGCAGACCGTAAGTATTTCAGCAGGGAGTTTAAGAAGCAATTTTCCAAAACTCCATCTGAATATATTGAAGCGAATAAGGATGCTGCTATTGAATAGCGCATCCTTCCGAAAACAGACCATTTATCCGTTAGGACAATTCTTGCAGCGTTTCCCCCTCAGGTATTTCTCGCAGCAAACCTTTTTCTTCTTGTCTTTTTTATCCTGCTTATCCTTTTTCTTATCTTTTCCCTTCTTTGACATCCCCCTGGTTTTAATTGACAACAAAAAAAGCACATGCGATGTTTTAACATCCGCATGTGCTTTATAAATTTATTTTGAAGCTAATCTTTTTGGATTATCCTTCGTTGTAAACGATCTGACCAACGTTTTTGTCAATCTGCCATCTTCCAGTTCCTTCTTCACCAATTACGTCGAACAATTCTAAAGCACGTCTCGCTTTGAATTCTTCTTCACGTTGTTCTTTGAAGAACCAGTTTAAGAACTCTAAAGTCACATAGTCCTGTTCTTTATGACAACGTGCAGCGATGTTTTTAATAGATTGTGTGACACTGATTTCCTGCTCTAATGCTTCTTCAAACACTTCACGGAAAGAGTTATATTCCAATTTGATATTGGTTACTTCAGGTGAAACTGCCATTCCGCCCATATCAAGAACATATTTGTAAAATTTTAACTGGTGCATTCTTTCTTCTTCAGCTTGTTTAAAGAAATAATCCGCTGAATTGTCATATCCATTGCGGCCACACCATGATGCCATCGAAAGATAAATGGAAGAGGAAAGGGCTTCTTTTTTAATCTGTTGGTTTAAAAGCGTCTCTATATCTGTAGAGATTAGACTTTTTACGCGCATGATATCTTTCATAGTATTGTAGATTTAATTCCTAATTGTTGAAACAAAAATAGGGCTAAAAATGAACAATACTCAATTTAAAGGCAATATGGAAAGATTCTAATTCTAATTAAATCAGGCAGGTAGCCTAAAAAGACGGTCTTGAATGATGTGGTTCAGTTCCAGCATCACAAAAGTTCCTTGCAATAATTCCTTTAAAGCAATGATCTGAATTAAGGACAATACATAACAATGATCACAAGCACAGATGAAGATAATTTCTACGTCTGCAGATTTATCACTCGTTAGCAAAATGTTTTCTATGTCAATCTTATAAACTGCTTTTTGTAATTTCAACAAGTTACGGTAATCAAAACGAGCAAGTTTTCCGGCAAAGTCTATATACCAGCAGTTTTCACTGTCTGACTGATAGATGGAACCTTTAGTGGTACTAAATACTTCTTCAAAATGGATTGGAGATGCTATAGCTGTCTTTTGCATGTATTGAACCTTATTGATATGCAAAGGTTGTTATTATTTAGATTTAATCCAAATGAAACGACTAAAAAAAAAATTATGCAATGGTCATACAGTTCAGTCTTTTTGCCAAAACCCTATTTTTGAGCTTTAATGAGGGATTTTATCCTTCTGAGCTGCAGGACAAGCTATATAGCTTGTCCTCAAATTGTAATCTCAATTTAATAATTTGAATTCCTATTTTCTAAGGTTAGAATTATTTCTACATTTGTCCCTGAGAGCGTTAATTTAAACGGGGGTAAGTCGGAGGACTTGCTCCCGTTTTCCTTTTTACAGCCTTTTTTTAAAAAAGTTTTACCCGTTTTTTACGAGGGGCTATAAATAAAAAATCCCCGCCGAAGCAGGGATCTGATTTATTAATTAAAAGAGAGCGTCATCAGTTACTTATTGCTTATCCCACCATACTCTGGAAGTCAGTACATCTCCTCCAGGAATCGAAGCTACCGCAGCATTATAATTAGCCGTGTTAAAACCTGCCTCATCAATTGGATAAGGGAAACGCCTTGGGATGGTACCATTCGTAGAGTTTCCAGGATAAACCACTGGTGTCAATACAGGAAAACCTGTTCTTCTCCAGTTAGACCATGACTCATAGAAATCCAGTTTAGAATTGGTTAATACCCAGTACTGCGTATTGATCATGTTTAAACCATTTACTGCATTGTAAGGGTTGGCATCCACATAAGCATTTGCAGTAGCTTCAGGAACACCGGCTGCTGCATCATACTGCGATAAATAGGTCATTGCTGCCACTACCCCTTTGCGGTAATGATCGGCTGCACTTCCAGCAATTCCGAAACGCTGTGCTGCATCAGCAAGTAACAATTCAGATTCTGCATAAGTCAGCACAAAGGTTAACCCATCTTTTTTAAGCAACGCTGGACTTGGGGAAGAATAGTCGGGAAAAGTTGTAAAGCTTGGATCAAAAGAAATTCCCAAAGTAGCTACCTGACTTAAATCTTTACCATTTGGCATTCCTTTTTGCGATGCCGCCATATAATTTGGTAACGGATTTTGATCTTTAGTTTTATCATTAAGGTACAACTGCGTCACTGAGATTTTGCTTAGACGTGGGTCATTTGTACTTTTCAAATAATCGATAAAGGTCTTTGACCATCTGGTGTAATAATTCTCCTGTCCGCCCAGGCCCAATAGAATCTGACTGTTTCTGTTAATGGTTACCCTATCTCCTTTATCATCTCCCTTAAGGAAAGCGTTATCATCATTGCTGGTCATAGTATTACCCAGCACTTTTTGAACGTAAGTTTGTGCCGTTGCCGGATCTACTTTACTCAAACGCATCGCCATTCTTAGTATCAAGGTATTTCCAAAGCGTTTCCATTTATTCACATCACCATTATAATAAACATCACCACTTGGTCTATCTTTAGCAGGATCTAAAGCAGCAACTGCTTCAGTTACTTCTTTTAACATGTCTGCATAGATCGCCTGTTGCTTGTCATATACCGGAAAATACGTTTTATCGTAAAAACCTATCCCTGCCTGAGAATAAGGAACATCACCATATAAATCAGTAATTCGCTGAAATATCAAGGCCTTCATTATCCTTGCAATCTGGTGCAAATTAGCATATTGAGGTTTGTCTTGCGTAGATTTAACTACATCTACAATCGGCCTTACCTGCTCTGCATAAGCGCCATCGCCACCTGTTGGATTCTCTCCTTTAAAGCCCCAATAAGCGGCTGTATATCCTGCATTCAAAATGTACTTATCACCAGCCCAGTAACCAATTACAGAAGACATTCCCTGCATCATAGTGGAACAATAGATCAAATTTGCACGCCAGGTATCGTAACTAAAATCTATACTTCCTGAATACCCAAGCTGGGCACTGGTCAATACAAAGTTAGGGTCAAAGTTTCCTGGATTATAGGTAGAAGGATCAGTATTGATCACATCGAAATTCTTTCTGCAACCTACTGATGTAAGTAAACAAACAGAAGCGATTATAGTCAGTTTAAATATCTTTTTCATATCAAATATATTTGATTTCATTATTAAAATTTCACACTTAGATTTAGTCCGTAAGTACGGGTTGGCGGCACACCACCTAGCTCCATTCCTTTAGCATTAATGCTATAATCAGACTCAGGATCGATATTATCTGTATGCTTTTTAAAGAAAAACAGGTTACGTCCTACTAAGCTTAATGTTGCTCCTTTAATCACATTGTTAAACACTTTACCCGGGAAGGTATAGCCTAACATTAACTGACGAAGCTTAATGAAATCTGCATTCTGTACAAATTTACTAGATATATTATTGGCTACTCCTGTATAATAGGTTGCAGCATTCGCTCCAAGTGCTTCTCGATTTTCCAAGGTTGCTTTATGTAAACCAAGTACGTAACCATAATAATCTGTTGCAGAGAAGATTTTACCACCAAACTTGCTATCAATCAAGAAAGACAGGTTTAGGCCTTTATAAGAAAACTCATTGTTCCAACCCGCTACATATTTCGCATAAGCAGATCCAAAAGGCTTCAATTCGCTGCTTTCAGGAATACCAGCACTATTCAGCACCACATTACCATTTGCATCATATTTATAATCAAAAGCCACGATCTGTCCGAAAGGAAGTCCAACAATATTCTGTGTAAAACCATTTCCTGAACGTGATGTTGATCCAGGTAAGATGGTTTGACCATCTGCAAGAGAAAGCACTTTGTTATGATTCACAGAACCATTAAATGAGGTAGTCCAACGGAAATCTTCTGTTTGAACAGGAATACCAGAAAGCAATAATTCCACTCCTTTATTCTGTAATTCACCGATATTCAATATCGCCCCAGAATAACCGGAAGTGATGGAAGCCGGTGCCCTTACAATCTCATCTTTAGATTTTTTATTATACCAGGTCAGGTCTACTGTTAAGCGGTTATTAAAGAAACGTGCTTCTGCCCCAATTTCAAACTCAGATGCAATCGAAGCCACTAAATCTGTATTCGGGATATAGAAATTGGAAATCAGTCCCAGTGGTCTTCCATTTAGGGAAGCCGTATTAAAGTTATAGGCCAATTGTGTTTGATATGGATCCGTCGCCTGTCCTACCTGTGCAAAACCTGCACGGATTTTACCGAAGCTCAGCCAATCGTTTTTAACCAGTTCAGAAAACACAAATGAACCGTTTACCGAAGGATACAGGGCATTTAAAGCGTTTGTTTTACCTGGGGTAGCCAATGTAGAATACCAATCATTACGAAGTGATCCGTTCAAATAAAGGTAGTTTTTATAGCTCACATCTAAAGTACCATAGATGGCCATTACTTCACTTTCCGAAGGTTTATATACTGGTGTAGACTGCAATTTAGCATTGGTAATTACATAAACATAAGGAACAGCAAATTCATTACCCGTCATGGTAAAGGTTTCCGATTTCGTTCTTCTGTAACTTCCACCAATATTAGGGGTAATGGTGAAATCGTCTATTGTGAATGCTTTTCCTGTTAACACATCGGCATTGATATCCGAGAAATTAGTGCTGGTTTCAGAAATAGTTCCTTTTGCACGATAAGCAGTTCCTGTAGGCACTACTGCTGTATAACGGTCATTATAAGCATCACGACCTACACGTCCCTGAAGAAATGCGCCATTGTCGAAATTATACCGAAGACTTACCGAGGAAATCAATCGCTGTCTTTTGGTATTGTTAATAAAATTATTAGCTGCAAACCATGGATTTGTCGCAAATGTATTTGCAGAATAAGCGTATTCCGATCCATCATCATTTACTGTCTTTTTCAATGTTCTTACGTCTACACTTGTTGGCAACAAGGTCACATTGTAATTGGAGTTACCCGCACCATCACTTAAGAAGGGTCTGTTTTTTGCCTGTTCCAAAATATAGTTCGCACGGGCATCTACTGTTAGATTTTTGCTGATGTTATAATTTGCACTTAAGTTAAATGATTGTCTATTTAACCCAGATCCCGGAGTAATCGCTCTGTTTGATAAATCACTTGCCGAAAAACGAATAGAACCTCCATCAAAACCACGGTTAAATGCGATCGTATTTGTAGCGGTTCCTCCGGTACGGTAAAAATTCTCCAGATTATCCTTTTGTGCTACATAAGGTCGTAAAACACCATCAAACTGCATGACATCACTCCCATCCAGTCTTGCTCCCCAGCTCGACTGTCCTGTTTGAAAAGCACCTGCCTGCGTAGTCGGCTTTATTCCGTTTGCGCCATTTCCATATACATATTGCCAATTTGTTGGGTCTACTACTTTTTCAATCACATAGTTAGAATTGAATTCTATAGAATTTCCCTTTCCACTTTTTGTAGTGATCAGGATAACGCCTGCTTTACCACGAGAACCATACAGTGCAGAAGCCGCAGCTCCTTTCAATACAGAGATAGTTTCAATGTCATCAGGGTTAAGGTTACCAATCGCATCTCCAAGGTCCGGAGCATTGTCGTATTGCTGTCCAGCTGCACCGTTTGGTTTATTTTCCATTGGAATGCCGTTCACTACATATAGCGGCTGGTTGGTTTGTGAAATACTGGAAACCCCACGAATCGTCACGTTAGTCGATGCTCCTACTCCACCAGCAATAGAACTTACATTCAAACCGGCAACTTTACCTACCAATGAGTTCATCACGTTGTTTTCTCTGGCCTGAGTCAGCTCATCACCTTTTACTTCTGTAACTGAATATCCTAAAGCTTTTCTTTCTTTTTTGATCCCTAAGGCCGTCACTACAACTTCACTCAGGAGCTTAGAATTTTCATCTAATAAGATATTCAATGAACCAGGCGTAGTAATCGTGACTTGTTTAGTGATATAGCCCAAATAGCTCAACACCAACACATCACCAATATTTGCATCAATCACAAACTGACCGTTTGAGTTAGAGCTGGTACCCACCTGAGTGCCTTTTACCTGGATGCTTACGCCAACCAAGGGCTGACCGCTCGCATCTCTCACCACCCCATTAATCTTCAGGCGGTTGCTGTTTGCAACTCCAGAAAGACTAAGGTTTGGCATACTGGCTACATTTTCAGCAACGCCAATATAATTTCCCATTAACCTAAATTCCAGACTTGTCTTTTCCCGAAGTTTATTGAGCACATCCTGGAGTGGTTCATTTTTAAAATCCAGGCTCAGATTAGACAGTGCAGCAATCACTTCTTCATCATAAACGAAGGTTACATTGGCTTGCTGCTCAATTTTCTTAAAGACTTGTTTAACGCTGGCTTTCACTACTTTGAAGCTCATTGACTGGGCTTTTGTGGGATTCGCCATCAGTAGGGTGCTAAAACACACCTGTATGCCAATAATAATTGTAGAAATGCGCATGCATTTTCGGAATATAGGCAAGAATTTGCCGTAAAAATTCATCATATTTGTTTTGGTTTAATTTTTAAACTGAAGCCTACTGTCTATGGGTCTCAAGCATGTACACAGTGGCTAATCTATTTCCGGGGGCATCTTTTGTCCCCGGTTCCTTACTTAGCTGCTAAGGAGGAGGCGCTCTTAATTGTTATACTGTCATCGGCGATTTTATATTTAAAATGTTTAGTAAAGCCTAAAATATCCATGATCACGGATAAATGCTGATCTCCAAGGGTGATCGAGATCTTCTCCTCTAACAGTGATTTATCTTCTGCATTGATTTTAACGTCGTATTTCTTTTCCAGAACAGAAAAGACATTTCCTAAAGTTTCTTGTTCAAATACCAGTTTACTCCTACACCAGGCGTTTACCGCGATTTCCGGTGCTTTGGCTTTAATCAGGTTGTTTTTAATCTCACTCAATACCACCTGCTGCTTTGGCAGTAACATGATGGCTGGCTTTTTCAACGCTCCAGTCATCGTGACACCTACTTTACCAGTGACCACACTTACTTTGGTACTGCCTTCTTTTTTATAAGCACGAACATCAAATGAAGTACCAAGTACCACTACATTCAAGCTGTTGGTTTTCACAACAAAGGGATGACCGCTTTTATGTTTGACCTCAAAGAAAGCACGTCCATCCACCAGTTCTACACTACGGTTGTCTGCACTGAATTTTTTGGGATACTTAAATACAGAACCGGAACTTAACCATACTTTGGAACCATCAGGCAAAAGGATCTCCATGATTTTCTTCTCCGGAACACTCACCATTCTCTTCTCTGCCTGAATGAACTGATCTGTACCCAACTGCCAGCCAAAAAATACCAGGGCCAGTACCGCAGCCGCTGAAGTGATTCTAAAGATCAGCGTACGACGTGTAAGCTGTTTTTTAACCGGAGCTTCCAAAGACTCCTTGTTCAGAAATCCTTTACTTTTCAGGTTCTCAAAAAGTCTTTGTTTTACTTCTTCTTCGCTTTCCGGTGTTTTGGTCTCTACTTTCTCCAGCCAGCCATGTTCAGCAGCATCATCATACCATTGATTCAGCAACGTTTTCTCTTCCGTACTAGCTTCTCCAGCGAGATATTTTTGTGCCAATCGTTTCAGTTCGTTCCTATTCATCTGAATTTAATAACCCTCATTTCTCTTATAGAGTCTGATGGAAGGAAGATACCCTTAGTCTAAAAAAAATATATTTTAAGAATAGATGATAATTTCTGCGTTTGCTGGAAATGATGAGATGGGGATGCTTAAAAAGAAGAGACGTATCAAGGTAAAAGCATCAAAATCCCTTTAGATAATCAAGAGAACATGGTAATCGTATAGAGTACGATCAGGAAATGAAGTACATCACCAACATTTGACCTGATGATCCGTAAGGCTTTAGTCAAATGAGCTTCTGCTGTTTTTTGGGAGATATTCAGTTGAGCGGCAACATCGGCAAGCGATTGATCCTGCAATTTATTGTATTGAAATACCAGGCGGCATTTTTCAGGTAACTTATTCGACAACTCGGTGATGATCTCTAACAGTATTTTGTGGTCGATGTCAATCTCTGAGGTCGCATTGGCCGTTAACAGACCGACAATATTTTCTTGTTGTTTCGATCTTTTCTCTTTAGATAGGTAACGGAATACCGCATAACGGGTCATGGCCGCAAGGTAAGAGGGAATACATGCCATGTTTAACCCTTCTCTTTTTTTCCAGATCATCAGAAAAACGTCCTGAACAATTCCTTCGGCCGCCTCCTGATCTTTCAAAAGTTTATGGGCAATGTAATAGAGTTTATCCCAGTACAGATTGTAAATTTCTGTAAAAGCGAGCTCATCGCCCTGTTTAAGGCGCAGCATAAGTCCATCGTCCGGAGTTGAATGGTTAGCAATCACAGTTTGGTTAGAAATTTGGTTAGTAGTTGAAAACGAATCTAACATAAAAATAACAAAAAGTGTATTCAAAAAATAAATATTTTGTGATATGTATAATATATTACAGATCCTGTGTAACTAATTTCGGCTGTTATCAGATAAATCGCGGGTTTCCCCGCGATCTAATTCAGCTAGTGCTTTTCTACGCTTCATATTTAGCAGAAAACCAAAGTTTTTCACCGTTTTAAATATTTAAGGTTTTTCTCCTTCTTTCAACTCTTCAGTTCCCTTTTTGAAGACTTTGTCGCTCACATCTAAGTCGCCAAATACTTCCAGCAATGCCCCTTGACGTGTGCCTATCATGACTGGAACTCTTTTCACCAGCTCATCCACCAGCTTCACAATAAACACCCCTGATTGTGCCTGTACAACCGCAGAAGCGGGCAGCCAAAAAGTAGCCTGCGGTCTGCGCAGGTCCATGATCACCTGTGCATACTCCCCACCGCCTAATTGTCCGTCTTTATTTGATACATCAAACTCAGTGGTTACTGACCGCAGCTTTTGCTGTAGAAAGGCTGCATTTCTAGACAATGAAGCATGGAATACCTTGCCCGGCAAAGCGCTTACCGTAAAAGCAGCTTTGGCATCTTTTGAAATCGCCCGACTATGCTTCTCTGGAATCGCTACCGTTAATCTCAAACGGTCATTCTGAACAATAGAGAACAAAGGAATTGTACTGTTCTCACCAACCAATGCACCAACGGATACATTTTTGTCCATTACTGTACCATCAAAAGGAGCTCTGAGGTTTAAATATTGCTGCAATTGATCAGAAATACGCGTATTAGATTTAATAGCTGCATACGCTGCACTATCACTTCTCAATTTACTCCAGGCCTTATCTAATTCTATCGCTGCGACTGCTCCAGATTTACTAGCTGCTTTCTTTAAGCGGTCAAAACTCTGGCGACTGTACAAATAATCTTCATAAGATTTACGTTCATCAGACTTTGCAGATTGGTAACGCTGGGCGATTTCAGGAGCCTCCAACACTGCCAGCAACTGTCCCTTTTTCACTTTAGTACCGCGATCTACAAAGATCTTTTTCACAAAGCCTTTCACTTTTGGATACACCAAAACCTCTTCGTAAGGTTTCAACTCTCCAGGTAAGGAAAGCTGGTATACGGGCTGTTCCAAAACAGGATTTACAAACTGTCCTTCCAAGCCTTTAACAGCATCGGCTTTGTCTGCCTTCACTCCATGCTCCTCCTTCGAGGATCCAGAAGAACATGCTGCTAAAACCACGGAGATCAACAGCAATAGTGTATAATTATAATTTTTTAGAAAAATACTTTTCATTGGAATACATTTATTTGTCAATGGTTATGAAGCGATCATCAGCCCCCTTGTATCAGGATATTCCTTGCTGTTTGTAAGCCAAATACTGATGATCGTTTCCTATTTAAGAATTATATAGAAGAAATTAATACGTTTTTATTCAGTGGATCATCAGGATCCAGACTCAGGCTATCGGTGGTTTTATTCTTCATCACCAGTACAAATAGTTGTGGTAATACTAGCAATGCCGTCATGGTAGACAAGATTAAACCACCAATTACTGCTTGTCCCAATGGGGCAATTTGTTCTCCGCCTTCTCCCATTCCAATCGCCATCGGCACCATACCGGCAATCATAGCCATTGTGGTCATAATAATCGGCCGTAAACGAGAAGAAGCAGCCAATAATGCGGCTTGTTTTACGGTCATGCCAGGCTTAAGCCGGTTGACTTCCGCCTGATTGATCATCAGCACCGCATTAGACACAGACACTCCTACCGACATAATTATTCCCATATAAGATTGCAGATTCAAAGTGCTTCCGCAAGTGAGTAGCATCAATAAACTGCCCCCAATCACCGCAGGAACTACCGCCAGGATCAATCCCGACAAAGCGAAAGACTGATAATAAGCGGTTAACATCAGGAAAATCACCACAATGGCGACCGCCAGTCCGGTTTGTAATCCAGATAAGGTTTCCTCTAATAATGGCATCAAACCTTCCGAGTTGACGATTACTCCTCTAGGCGCCTCTCCTACCTTCTTTAAAACTTCATCCACTGCTTTTGAGGCGGCTCCTAAGTCTGCACCATGCATATTTGCCAGGACGGTCACGTACCTGTTTGGCCCCTGACGGTTCACTTGTGCTGGTAATTTTACCATTTCCAATGTCGCTACATCTTCCAATACCGGGCGCGATTGTCCGGATTTAAGTGGTAAAGAACGTAGCTTATCTAAAGATTCCATATCTGGCTCCGGCACTTGAACCTGTACCTGGAACACCAATCCAGACTTCGGATCTATCCAAAGATTTTTATTGGTAAACCTGGTAGAAGAAGTGGCCATCGTTAAGGCTTTACTCACATCATCCATGCTCAGGCCAAACTGCGCAGCCAATTCCCGGTTTACATGAATCTGTACGCTCGGATAATTGAGCGGTTCAGCAATCCGGACATCCCTTAGAAAAGGAATGTTTTTCAGTTCTTTTTCAATCTTCAGTGCATATTTCTCCGCTCCTTTTATTTGTCCGGCGGCTACTTTAATCTGTACAGGATTCATCGCTCCCTGGCTCATAATTTTCTCCACCAGCTCCATTGGTTCGAAACTGATGCGCAGTTCCGGCAATTGCTTTTTCAACTCATTTCGAATCTGTTCTTTCAATCCTGCAATGGCCCCGGTATAGATCTTCTGATCGATCGACACCTGCAATACCGCTTCATGGGAAGCACTGGTAAAAAGAAAAATTGGATTAATCGCGGTTGCAGAAGGTTGTAAACCCACATAAGCAGAACTTATTTTTACCGCGTCTTCCGGCAGCTCTGCTTTGATAATGTTTGTCATCCTGGCCAGGTAATCTTCAGTCATTTCTAGCCTACTACCCTCCGGCGCCAGCATTCGAATCTGAAGATCTCCGCTATTACTTGCAGGCATAATGTCCGTACCAATCTGTTTACCGGAAAAACCAATCATCACCATCACCAATAGCGTATAGACGCCAATCACTAAAACCATTCGCTGCTGCCCTCCACGAATTAAAATCAGATAACGACGCTTAAACTTTTCAAACCTTGTCAATTTCTTTCTATGGAGGCTGATTTTATGGTGCTGAAAAAGCGCGGGCTTCATTAACCAGTTGGCCAGAATAGGCACGAAAGTCTGGGAAGCGATGAAAGAAGCAATCATGGCAAAAGCAACGGCCAGCGACAATGGCATAAACATATCTCTTGGAATCCCAGTCATCATGAAAGAAGGGATCAAAACCGCCAGAATACAGAAAAGAATCAGGATCTTTGGAACAGAAATTTCTAGTAAAGCATCCAAAATAGCCCTTTGTTTGGGTTTCTCCATCTCAAAATGCTGGTGTATATTCTCTATGGTCACTGTGGCCTCATCCACCAGGATGCCGATGGCAAGCGCGAGCCCGCTAAGTGTCATCACATTGATCGTTTGCCCAAACATATAGAGCATAATGACTGCCGAAAGGATAGCGATCGGAATGGTCAATACTACAATTAAGGCACCCCTGGAATCTCCAAGGAAAAGAAACACCATTAACCCGGTTAAAATTGCCCCTAATACTCCTTCATGAATCAGATTTTCTAAAGATCGTTCAATATAACCAGATTGATCAAATACATATTTCACATCTACATCTTCCGGCAGTGCTGCTTTCAATTTAGGAATAGAAGACTTCAGGTTTTCTACGACTTTAAGAGTAGAAGCATCGGCTTTTTTGATCACCGGAAGGTAAACAGAGCGCTTGCCATTGATCACGGCATACCCAGTAGTCACATCTGCTGCGTCCTCTACACTGGCAATGTCTTTTACAAAAACATTGGTTCCCGAACCAGTTCTAATTGGAATATCCAAAAACTCCTCTGGTCCCTGAGCCATCGTATTGGCGGGACTCATCAGGTTCTGGTCACCAATTCTGATATTTCCTGCAGGTGCTGGAAAGTTATTTTTGGCAATGGCCATGGTGACTTCTTCTGCGGATAAACCGTAAGAAAGCATGAGTTCCGGATTCACCTTGACCACCATTGTACGGGCATTTCCACCGAAAGGTGCTGGTGCGGTCACCCCAGGAATGGTCACAAACATCGGCCTGATTTTAGTCAGTGCAAGGGTTTGCAATTCTGTAATAGAGCGCTGAGAACTTTCAAACACCAATTGTCCGATGGGCAGGGAGCTGCCGTCGAACCGGACTACTTGCGGCGGTACCGCGCCGGGAGGCAGGAAACCCATCGCCCTGGCTACCTGTGCGGCCAATTCTCCTGATGCCTGGGCCATATCCGTACCAGGGTAAAAGGTAAGCTTCATCAACGTGAATCCCTGTACACTTTTGAAGTCAATTCCTTTTATACCTGATACGAAAATGAGGACCTTTTGAAACTCATTGGCCATAAAGCCGTCCATATAAGCAGGAGTTAGTCCACCATAAGGCATGGCGATATATATCACCGGCAGCTCCACTTTAGGAAAAATATCGACATTGATATTCCTGATGGCGGTAAAAGAAAAATAAGCGATCGCCAATACGGCGACCATTATTGTTAAAGGTTTTTTTAACGCAAACCTGATCATATTCATAGTTCTTATTTAAGTTGGTTAAACAGAAAACTGTAGTCGCCGCTCAGCTCGGCCTTGGTATTTAACTGGGTCCAAAGCTCCTGATGAACTTCAATATTGCTTTTCTCTACCTGCTGCAATAAAGATTGAATCTGCAGGAGATCCGTCAGGTTAATTAAACCGGCTTCATACCTCGATAGGTAAAGCTCATATGCTGCGGTAGTTTTTTGCACTGCAGATTCGGTTTTTAATACCTGTTTCAGCTGTGCCGCTATCCTTGAAGACACGTACTGTAAGCTGGTATTCATTTGGAGTTTTTGCAGCTGATATCTGGATCTTGCGGCATCAATTTGCTTCTGGGCGCGCTTTTTCACCACCGAGCCGGTATAAAGGCCGGTTAAATTCCAGCTCAGTCCTATCCCAACCAAATAATTCTGTGCTCCATTATTGAATCCTGAAGCATAGTTATTTTGCACAGTTCCATCGGAATTGATTCCGGTACCACGGGCAGAAAGCCCTGCCAGCAGAGAAATTGAAGGCAATTGCTCCCTTCCAATCACTTCCTTCTTTACCTGTTGTATCAGCAGCTGTTTGTCTAATGTTTGCAGGAAAGGATGGCTAGCCGCAACAGAATCCAAATTTTCTATGGTAAATAGCTTCCCCATATATTGCTGCAATGGAACAAATTGTTCTCCAATAAGGGTTGGTGCCAATTCTTTGACATTCACTTGTCCGGCTTGGTACTTTCCGTTCCAATCTTCCTGCTGTGCCTGGGCTTGCAGATAAGCAGCAGCTGCCAATGCAGTGTCTGCACCTGGTTTCAACCCTGCTTCCGCCAGACTCACAGATAAGTCGAGGATCTCTTTTACACGAACTGCATTTTTATCAGCCCAGGTCCTACCCGAGCTGGTGTACAATAAATCCAGATAACGGCCTGTGGTTTTAGCAAGAAGCGCTAGTTTTGAAGCTTCAAAATTACGCTGCGCCTCCTGCACTTCATAGCCTGCAGTTTCGATCATTTTCTGCTGCTTGCCAAACTGAGATACTTTCCAGTCCATCAATACAGAACCAAAGCTGTTCATCGTATTGCTGCCAGATCCTGGCTGACCAGTGCCGCCGTTTCCACTCACATTAAATACACCTGGAACTGGGAAAAAGGCGCCATTTGTGCCTTCAAAGGTGCCCAATGAGTTTTGTAGTTGTAGTTGAACTTGTGGAAATGCCGCATTGCGCAATTCCTTTTTCCGATATTCGGACTCCTCAATCCTCGCCTGATTTTCAGTAAGCGATGGATAATGATCCGCTGTCAATTCCCATAAACGGGAAAGAGAAAGTTCTTTATGCTGTTGCGAATATCCGCCGACACTCAATAGCATCAGCAACATACCCGTCAAATAAAGAGGGGTTTTCTTCATCATCAATAATTAAAATTTTAGAAATAAGTAATGAGGGTGAAACTCAGAAAGAGTGACACCTGCAAGATGAAAAGCGGGATTCTATATTAGTAAAAACCTGTTTTTGATAAACAGGGGAACCGGGGAGCCGGAAGGAACCAAACCTGAAGTTACGCTGGAAAGCTTGTCCTTTTTAAGCGACAATACAGAGAGCAGAAAGGTTGGTAACAGGAAGAATAACAGCAGGGCCGATGTCAACTGCTGCGTAATACTGGATTTAAAAATGGTGTTTCTATCTTCGGAAGCTATGGCTGGCGCACAAGAAAAGGCGACATCCGTACTCAGTAAATCTCTTGACGACAAGATTTTATTGAGCTTCATTGTCGTATGATGCACAGGACTAACTTCCGTAAAAAAAGATTGAAGACCTTTTCTCACAGCACACGCAGAAAGCAGAAAACAGGCCATCAGTACAAATAGCAGCAAAGACTTCGCTCTGCCGGCATTTTGATGGATTCTGGGTTTTATTAATTTATGCATGTGCTGCAAACATAGCTATTTTTTAGGCTTACAAAAATTTAAGGGTGAACAATTGCCCAGCCTTCAGCCTCACGAATGATGATTTCTCCATTGCCAGAAGGCACAAAACTGATAAAATCAAACAACTCAGATTTATCAATTTTTCGCTCTCTCAGCGTGTTTTCGCATTGTGCCAAAACCACTCCTTTAGCCTGTAAAGTCTTTAATGCCGCTTCATAATTGCTGTTTTTATTGTAAACTGCTACGCCATCACCAAACACAATCAGCTCCACTTCTAATTTACCTTTCAGACGAGGATCTTCCAATGCATTTTTTATGTTACGTAAGCATCCATTGATTCTTTTTTCTTCTCCGTTATTCAAAACATACAAAGCTTTGTAGTGCTTTTTTGTCGCTTTTGCACCAGTAAAAACTGGTGTATCTTGTGCCATTACCGGACTAAAAAATGTGCTGCATACAAATACGGACAGGATCAGGAAGAAATTTCTCATGTTAAATTTGGTTAAGTACTTAGAATTGCAATATATGTTTTTTAATGGGCCGGATCAAAATCCAGTCCTAAGGAGATTTCCTATCTTTAGCCAGTTCTAAACGAAATTATTAGGCTATGTCTCATAAAATAAACATCCTGGCCATCTCTGGAAGTACCCGAAAAAATTCCTCGAACGGAAACCTGATTAAGGCAATTGCGATGCTGACTACCGCTATCTTTACGATTGAAATTTTTGAAGGAATCGATATGCTTCCTCATTTCAACCCAGACCTGGATTATGGACAGGTGGAGGAAAACGCACAAGTAGCAGAATTTAGAAGAAAAATAAGCGCTGCGGATGCCATTTTGATTTGTACCCCAGAATATGCCCTTGGTGTGCCGGGAACCTTAAAAAACGCGATCGACTGGACCGTTTCTACGATGAACTTTTCCCAAAAACCTGTCGCGTTAATTACGGCTTCTACTGCAGGTACCAGAGGTCACCAATCTCTATTAGGTACTTTACTAATTATTGAATCAAAAATCACCAAGGACACCGAAGTATTAATTTCCTCCATTCAAACGAAAGTTAATTCAGATTTAGAAATCACAGATCAAGAAACGCTAGGCCTGATCAATAAACTGATAAATTCACTTATAGAAATGGTCAAAGGAAATGTCCCTGTAGAAACGCTACTACCAGCACCCCTACTTTAAACGATGAAACCGAATATGTTTCCTAAACTATCAAGCCCTATTTTATTTCTTTTCTTGAGTTACTGTCTATTGCTTTTCCTGAATTCCTGCAATAATGAAAACAAGCAGGATAAACACCCGGAAATAAAGTACTTCCCTGAGTTTAATGCTGCTAACCCTAAAATTCAACTACAACAGCTGAGTGCAGCTGGAGAGGATGTGCGTAGAGTGTATGTCTCCAGGGACAAAAAAAGATTAATCCTACTGGTAAAACCATCAGAAAAATCTGCAGACAATAATTATCATTTCAGGCTCTACGATGAGCAACTTAACCTCATTAAAGAAATCACAGCCCCTGAATTGGATGGATTATTTGGTCAGGACGACCTAGAAAATATTTATGCAGGTAAAGGTTATTTTGAGCATAATAGTTATCATTACCGGCCGATCCAGCAATTACGTATCACCGATCAACCTCGAAAAGATAGAAAATTCCTTGAAAAGGATATGAAAAGCTTCGAGCGAATGTTAAACATTAAGGATACTTTACTCAGCTTTCAGCGAAAAGACTATAAAGGCAGTTTCTATTTTCTCAAAAATTCAGGAATGGTATATCAGCTCTTTTTCAAAGATTGTGCGTACTGTGAAGGAAAATACAATGCGGCTGAATCTGTTTCAGAATATCGTGCCGCTGATAACGGAGCTGATCAGGTACTAAAAGCCTCAGAAAGAACCTTACCTGGATGGATTCAAAAAGAACCTTTGTTCTATTACCACCTAAAAACAGAATACGGACCAGTGGACTTTAAAATTAGCTATCCCAATGAAAATCTATATGCCCAGATTAAAAAAATTGATTTCACCGGAAATCCCCTCCTCCTCTACCAATTACCAGGAAAATCATTTGCTACGCTTTATTTTTTCAAGGAAACACATTAAAAACCTAAAACATATTTCTAGGTCAGCGCCCGATCGACGGAAACCCGAATAAAAGAGGATAGGCTAGGAAAAAGCCTGGGAGGATTTTAATAGTTCCTATCTCTTTTTAGGCGGGTGTAAAGCAGTTTAAATCCCTTTAAAAACTTCCGAAAGCAGTTTATAAGAAGTTAATCTTGCCTGATGATCGAAAATATGAGAGGTTGCCATCACCTCATCTACTTGAGTTTGATCTAAAAATTGCTGTAAATCATTAGCAATGGTCTGTTTAGTACCCGTAAAAGTACAAGCCAACATTTGTCCAGCCTGTTCCTCTTCATAGGCTGTCCAAACATCGTCCATATGATCTACCGGAGGTTGTAAAAGCATGCGCTTTCCAGTTACTATGCCTCTGAACAGCTGATACAATGAAGTCGCAATTTTATTTGCTTCTGCATCAGTCTCCGCTGCCACCACATTTACGCAAGCCAATACATAAGGCTCTTTTAAATGCTCCGATGGTTTAAAGTTTTGTCTATAAATCTGAATAGCCGTCATGAATTGTGCAGGTGCGAAATGACTTGCAAACGCGTAGGGTAAACCTAATGCTGCAGCCAAACGTGCACTATCCGTACTCGAACCCAGAATCCAGATTGGGATATCCAAGCCTTCACCAGGGATTGCCCTCACGCTGCTATGGCGATTCTCTGCAGAAAAATAGGCCTGAAGCTTCAAGACATCCTGAGGAAAACTATTGGCCGCATTCATTCTTTCACCACGAATCGCCATTGCCGTCACCTGATCTGTACCAGGAGCTCTTCCTAAGCCTAGGTCAATCCTTCCCGGATACAAGGACTCCAGCGTACCGAATTGTTCAGCAATCACTAATGGAGAGTGATTTGGCAGCATAATACCCCCGGATCCTACCCTGATAGTCTTTGTTCCACCAGCAATATGTCCAATCACTACAGAGGTTGCAGAGCTTGCTACGCTGATCATGTTGTGATGTTCGGCCAGCCAATATCGGTGATACCCCCAGTTTTCCGCATGCTGCGCAAGGTCTAAACTATTTCTAAAAGTATCAGCAGGAGTTTTCCCCTCTATAACAGTAGCCAGATCCAATACAGAATATGGGATGGAAGTCAGTTCTTTCTTCATGTGAATTAAATAAACACAAAAGTACGACCAAATTACTTCCCATATCCAAGCCCTTATGTGTTATGACTTTCAATTCACAAGTCGAAATCAAGATTCGCTTTTTGCAACCGTAGAGCCTCTTTCTATAAGTCTTGATGCGATCTGCAATTTCGTTGCAGCTGCATTTTCTGGCGTAGCCCCTTTCATTTGAGAGAGTAAAAGATCGATACCATATTTTGCAATTTGGTAAACGGGCTGCTGAATAGTGGTGATTCCAGGAGGATAGACGCTGAATATCTCTGTATCGTCAAAGCTGATAAAGGCCAGATCCTGAGGAATGCGCAGTCCCAATTCTTTAACGCAGATGATGCCCATTACACCGAGATAATTTGTGGTGAACAGGAGGGCATCCATTTCGGGATGTGCGTTTATAAATGTTTTAATTTGTTTCAGCCCATCTGATTTATCCAGGAGATAGGGCAGTTTAAAAATCAGCTCTGGATTTTCTTTGATCCCATTGCTAATTAAGGCGCTTTTATAACCCGACAAACGTTCGTCCAATTGAATCAAATCCAGATCTGAAGTTACAAGACCTATCTCTTTATACCCTCCTTCAATAAAACAGTTGACTGCTTTAAGCACGCTGTTATAATTGTCGACCAGCACATGGGAAATGTTAAGACCAGGGAAATACCCATCTACCAGCACCACTGGTTTCCCCTGATCAATAAGTTTCAGAACTTCTTCTTCCAGCCCTTTAAAAGGTGTAATGATATAGCCATCTACCAATTGCTGTGTCAGCATACGGATGGCCTCTGTCCCCTTTTTAACATTATTGTCTGTGCTGCAATAGATAATGCGGTAACCAGATTTCTCTGCCTCTAGTTCGATCACCTTGCTCATCTCGCCGAAAAACGGCCCACCTATATTCTCTACCACCAGACCAATTACTTTAGAAACACCGGTACGGAGACCGATCGCCATCCTATTGGGTTCATACCCGATCTCTTTGGCGGTATCCAGAATTTTCTTGCTGATCTCTTTACTGATATGTCCTTTGCCATTTAAAACAAAGGAAACCGTAGTAATCGACGTATTGGTTAATTTTGCGATGTCTTTAATAGAAACCTTCTTGCCCATTTTACTTCTTTATAAAGTCTTGATTTTTATTTTTCATAATGAATTTCGAGGGATGAAAAGAAAGATACATCAAAGGTTCCAATAAATAACACGAAAAAAATCTATAAAACAAGAAAGCTCCAGATTTCTCTGAAGCTTTTGAAGTGGTGTGGGCCGGGATCGAACCGGCGACACAAGGATTTTCAGTCCTTTGCTCTACCGACTGAGCTACCGCACCGTTTTTATGATCTTGTCCCGTTGTTTGGGATTGCAAATGTAGGGTCTTTTTTTGAAAAACAAAATATTATTTGAAAATAGCTAAACAATTATGGGGACTGAATTAAAAAAATGAACCTAACTATTTATAAACCAAGGAAATCTATGGTCCATTTTTTTTTATAAAAAAACACGTTTCAGTTCATCTAAACTGCATTTTTTGCTTTTATCTAATACCCAAGCCTTACCCTGCCCTTTCAGGATCAGCATACCTCAAGACTCAAAGGCTAGACAAAGATAGCCAGGACTTGAGTAAATCATTAAATCTAGGTCATGCAGGATCAAGCGGAATTCTTGGGGGGAAGGAAGTTTAAGCATAGATTTTAGAAAGTCTGAACAGAAAGAATTTGACATCTCTTACGCCCCTGGAAGTAGCCCTGAAAGCTTTCACTTTTGCATTGAAAG
>NZ_JACSZW010000083.1 GCF_014472395.1 Pedobacter sp. N36a | reverse complement strand
ATAATGGTCCTAGTGATGGTACCGGTATTACCGTGACCGATCTGCTTCCATCAGGTTATACCTATGTGAGTTCTACTCCGCCAGCAGGTACCACTTATGACCCGCTAACAGGACTCTGGAACATTGGTGCCTTAGCTAATACCGGAACTTCAACCATGACCATTACCGCCACGGTAAACGCAACAGGCATTTATGCCAATACTGCTAGTA
>NZ_JACSZW010000082.1 GCF_014472395.1 Pedobacter sp. N36a | reverse complement strand
TGGCTACCAGGGTAAATACCACGTTACTGCCTACCGCCGGTGTCGCATTGTCAACAGTTTTAGTCAGAGACCTGTCTGTAGTTGGTGTCGGAACCGGCGTAGAAGTCGGGGTGTTGTTACCTGGAGTCGGATCATTTTCTGTTCCGGTAATCGTTGCAGTATTGGCATAAATGCCTGCTGCATTGACCTTAGCGGTAATGGTTAAGGTTGCAGTAG
>NZ_JACSZW010000081.1 GCF_014472395.1 Pedobacter sp. N36a | reverse complement strand
GGAACCGGCGTAGAAGTCGGGGTGTTGTTACCTGGAGTCGGATCATTTTCTGTTCCGGTAATCGTTGCAGTATTGGCATAAATGCCTGCTGCATTGACCTTAGCGGTAATGGTTAAGGTTGCAGTAGAAGCATTGATCATTGTACCAATGTTCCAGAGTCCCGTTAGCGGATCATAAGTGGTACCTGCCGCAGGAGCCGAGCTCACATAGGTATAA
>NZ_JACSZW010000080.1 GCF_014472395.1 Pedobacter sp. N36a | reverse complement strand
TCACTAGGACCATTATTGTTGGCTACCAGGGTAAATACCACGTTACTGCCTACCGCCGGTGTCGCATTGTCAACAGTTTTAGTCAGAGACCTGTCTGTAGTTGGTGTCGGAACCGGCGTAGAAGTCGAGGTGTTGTTACCTGGTGTCGGATCATTTTCCGTACCGGTAATACTAGCAGTATTGGCATAAATGCCTGTTGCGTTTACCGTGGCGGTAATGGTCATGGTTGAAGTTC
>NZ_JACSZW010000079.1 GCF_014472395.1 Pedobacter sp. N36a | reverse complement strand
GGAACCGGCGTAGAAGTCGGGGTGTTGTTACCTGGAGTCGGATCATTTTCTGTTCCGGTAATCGTTGCAGTATTGGCATAAATGCCTGCTGCATTGACCTTAGCGGTAATGGTTAAGGTTGCAGTAGCAGCATTGATCATTGTGCCAATGTTCCAGAGTCCTGTTAGCGGGTCATAAGTGGTACCTGCTGGCGGAGTAGAACTCACATAGGTATAACCTGATGGAAGCAGATCGGTCACGGTAATACCGGTACCATCACTAGGACCATTAT
>NZ_JACSZW010000007.1 GCF_014472395.1 Pedobacter sp. N36a | reverse complement strand
ATCTGGGGCTATATTTTTCTCTTCAAGGTAGATGTTTAGCATCTTACCTTCTTTTTCTACCTGCGTTAATTCAAAATAATCCAGAATACCTTCCGGTAATAATAAACTGATCAGGGTTTGCTCGGCTCGACTCAAAATGAAAATTTTTGTTTGGTTTACGAATGCAAAAGAAAGAATTTATTTCCTTCCCCCCAAGAATTCCGCTTGATCCGCTTTTTTAAGCCATTGAATTGGCAAGCTACTATATAAATAAGATACATCCAGGATTTCTTGAAGGGCGGCTATTGAAGCGGGCTTATGGCCCGGTGGCCAGAATTCCTGTAAATCAAAAAAGCCACTCGTTGGAGTGGCTTTTTGCGGACCGGACGGGACTCGAACCCGCGACCTCCGCCGTGACAGGGCGGCATTCTAACCAGCTGAACTACCGGTCCGTGTTTCCCTTACGGGTGGATTTTATAGTAGATCCTCTACTTAACAACTTCAAGTTCTCAAATGAGAAACTTTTGCGGACCGGACGGGACTCGAACCCGCGACCTCCGCCGTGACAGGGCGGCATTCTAACCAGCTGAACTACCGGTCCGTTGTTCCCTTTCGGGATTGCAAATATAGAGTCTTTATTTATATTTACAAACTATTTTTTGAAATAATCGCAACTGATTAAGCCACAGAGCCTTCTTTCATTTTTTCAGCGTTCTCTGCAAACTGTAGTGCATCGATCAACTCCTGAACACCACCATCCATTACATGATTTAGGTTATAAAGTGTCAATCCGATACGGTGATCTGTTACTCTTCCCTGAGGATAGTTGTAAGTTCTGATCTTTGCTGAGCGGTCACCGGTAGATACCATCGTCTTACGTCTTGCAGCAATGTCTCCATTTTTCTTCTGCAATTCGATATCATATAGTTTACTACGCAGCATCTCCATTGCAATGACTCTGTTTCCAAGCTGAGAACGTTCCTGCTGACAAACCACTACCAGTCCCGAAGGTCTGTGGGTCAACTGCACTTTCGTCTCTACTTTATTCACATTCTGACCACCAGCACCACCTGAACGAGAAGTTTGCAAGTCAATGTCTGCAGGATTAAGGTATAGATCGATTTCTTCTGCTTCCGGTAATACCGCAACAGAAGCTGCCGAAGTATGTACACGCCCCTGAGTTTCTGTATCTGGTACACGTTGAACACGGTGTACTCCTGATTCATATTTCAATTGTCCATAAACATCTTCTCCGCTTACTTTCAGGATCACCTCCTTATAACCACCGGCAGTACCTTCAGTTACATCCACAGTTTCTACCTTCCAGCCTTTTTGCTCAAAGAAACGGCTGTACATACGGTATAAATCACCAGCAAATAAAGCTGCTTCATCACCTCCAGTGCCACCACGTATTTCGAATACAGCATTTTTAGCATCTTCAGGATCTACAGGAATCAGCATCAAACGTACTTTTTCTTCCAGTTCTTCCTGCTGCTTCAACAACATATCCAATTCTTCTTTAGCCATTTCGCGCATCTCGGCATCTTTCTCTGTAGCCAGAATTTCCTTATTTGCCTCGATATTGCTCATTACATTCTTGTAGATTTTGTATTGGTCTACAATCTTGCCTAAATCTTTATACTCTTTATTTAAAGCCGCAAAACGTTTCATATCCTGCATCGTATCAGGATTACTCAACTGTTCTTCTACATCTTCCCAGCGTAGCTTAATTGCTTCTAATTTTTCTAACATATTCTTTTTTCAGAAAATTAATACTTGTTGCCTTTTTGATTCAGACCCGTCCTGCGGATCCTGTCCTGGCAATTGATTTATTTTGGAAGGCAAAAATACGGCTTTTTCAGTTAATTGACACTAAAAATTTACTGCTTGCCGGATTCTTACAGCCCTGATGATTATTTTTCGAAATAGTTCAGTGTTAAATCTTTGCCGTCAAATACCGCATAAGAATTAAAATTAATCCATTCCCCAAGGTTCACATACTTACTTTTCTCATTCAGATCGATCTCTAAAGGCAAGTGGCGGTGTCCGAATACAAAATAGTCATAATGTCTCTTTTGCAATTGTTCTTTTGCATAAATCGCCAGCCATTCGAATTCTTCTCCATGAAATGCTTCCTCAGTTTTATTGGCTACCCTGCTGCTTCCAGACCACCAATTGGCAATTCCGAGTCCAATACGCGGCGGCACAATGGAAAATAACCACTGGCAAACCGGGTTTCTAAACACTTTTCTCAACAATTTATATTTTTCATCGCCGGGCCCAAGTCCATCTCCATGGTGCAGGTAAAAACTTTTACCATTTCGCTCCATAACCATTTCATCACTAATGATTTCAATGCCCATTTCTGTCGTGAAATAATCTTTCACCCACATGTCATGGTTGCCCTTGAAAAAATAAATTTTTATTCCTGCGTCAGTCATCGAAGCAAGCTTACCTTGCAGGCGAACGAAACCTTTTGGGACTACTTCCTGATATTCAAACCAGAAGTCAAAAATATCACCCATCAAAAAAAGCTCAGCACAACTGCTTTCTATAGCGTTTAACCAACGAATGATTCGATCTTCGCGCTTTCTACTTTCCTGATGACTGGGAGAACCCAGGTGGAAATCAGAAGCAAAATATATATTTTTTGTCATCAGTATCAACAAAGATAAGTAAAAAAAATATCGCAGGTTTGTCATAAGTTCTACCAATTATCTAGAATATATCTAAACAGTCGCGGTTATTAAAACAAAAGTTCGTAAATTCGCCCAAAATTTAAACACATGATTTCTACAGATATAGCCATTATTGGCGCCGGACCCGTTGGTTTATTTGCGATTTTTGAAGCAGGACTCCTTAAAATGCGTTGTCATTTGATCGATTACTTACCTCAGGTAGGTGGTCAATTGTCTGAAATATATCCTAAGAAACCCATTTATGACATTCCTGGGTACCCAACAGTACTTGCTCAGGAATTGATTGACAACCTAATGGAGCAAGGGAAACCTTTCCATCCTGGTTTTACTTTAGGAGAACGTATTGAAGGTCTGGAGAAACGTGGAGAAGGAGATTTTGTGTTGACCACTAATATGGGTACGATCATCGAAGCTAAAGTAGTGGTAATTGCTGGCGGATTAGGCTGTTTTGAGCCTCGTAAACCAGCAGTAGAAGGATTAGAGCAGTTTGAAAATGGTAAAGGAGTGAATTATATGATTCTTGATCCTGAAAAATACCGTGGTCAGAAAATGGTAATCGCCGGTGGTGGTGACTCTGCTTTAGACTGGACAATTTTCCTTGCGGATATTGTTGATGAATTGACCTTAGTTCACCGCAGCGAAAGCTTCCGTGGTGCACCAGACTCCGTAAATAAAGTGATGGCGCTTGCGGAAAGCGGAAAGATCAACCTGGTCTTGAATAGCAACTTAAGCTCTGTTCATGGAAATGGAAAACTGGAAACAGTAGAATTGGTTCATAACCGCAGCCTTGAAAAAAGCACCATCCAGGCAGATCATTTAATTCCTCTTTTTGGATTGAGCCCTAAATTAGGCCCGATTGAACAATGGAACTTAAACATCAACAAAAGTGCAATTGAAGTAAATACAGATGATTATTCGACCAATATTCCAGGTATCTATGCGATTGGCGACATCAATACTTACACGAATAAATTGAAACTGATCCTTTGCGGTTTCCATGAAGCAGCATTAATGAGTCACAGTGCTTACCAGTACATGAACCCAGGAGTTAAATATACCATGAAATACACTACCGTAAACGGGGTATCCGAATTCTAAGCATGGAAGAAAATAACATTACCCTGCACGTCCAGAATCCAGACGGCAGCAGAACAACATTAGAAGCGCCTGTAGACATGGGCCTGAGCTTGATGGAATACCTGAAAGCATGTGAATACGATATTCTTGCCACCTGTGGTGGAATGGCACTGTGCGCAACTTGCTGCGTAGACGTACTGGAAGGAGAAGAGAAATTGAATGAGATGACCGATGACGAATATGCCATGCTGGACACCTTACCAGATTTACTTCCTAACTCCAGGTTAGCCTGCCAGTTACAGTTGAGTCCCGCAATGGACGGACTGGTCGTTAAACTACACTAATTAATTTCCTATAGGAGCAGCCGCAATTGTCTTGATTGGGCTGCCTATAGTTTTATATTCGCCCTCCCCTTTCAATATTGCCAGCATTTTTGAGGAATTGCTCAGCACTGCTTTTGCTGCAGTCAGCTCTTTATCGTATTGAAAAGCCTGGATCACCTTACCTTTTTCATAATAATACCTACTCACAATCTGCGTTTCCAACACCCTCTTGATTTCCGGTTTGAACGTCGTCAGGTCTGTTTTCTTTGCTCCAAGCATTTTAGCTTTAAGGTCTTCCAGATCTGCTTTTACAGCGGGTAGTTTATTTTCTTTTTCGGCCTCTGTACGTAAATCTGCTAATAAACGTTCCGTTCTTGACACATAAGCATAATCTTTTCCTTCCAAAGAGGTCAGGAAAGCCGCATAGTCTTGATCTGTCAATTGGAAATCTGCTGCAGAGGCGATGGTTTTATTGTTCTTTTTATAGGAATTGGCATAGTCAAAAAACAGGCTCTTATTCAATAAAGAGATGGTAATCGGACTCAGTTTAGGTGTTTCCACGAAAATATCGGGGTAGATTCCATTGCCATCATATACGCTCCTACCGGTACGGGTACTGAATTTATTCATCAGGGAATCCGCTACTTTAGGTGTTTTTCCATTCTGGTCTTTATGGGCATAATCCAAAGCCTGAATGCAGCGGCCTGAAGGCGTGAAATACTTGGCTACGGTTACTTTCACCAGGCTATTATAAGGCAAGGGAAAGGTTTGCTGCACTAATCCCTTTCCATAACTGCGCTGCCCTACAATGATGGCTCTGTCTAGATCCTGTAAAGCTCCCGCCACAATTTCTGAAGCAGAAGCAGAATTGCCTCCCACTAGAATCACCAATGGGATTTGAGGAAGTAAGGGCTCTGCCAGCGTTTTATAGGTAATGGTTTTTTGTGGATTTCTGCCCTTTTGAGTGACCACTAAGACGTCTTTAACCACAAACAGGTTTACAATTTTTACGGCCTCCTGCAGGATTCCACCTCCATTGTAGCGCAGGTCAATGATCATCCCTTTAGGCTGTTGTTTATTCAGGTTAATGGCTGCATCTTTTACTTCCTGCCCTGCATTTTCCAGGAATTTATCCAATCTGATGTAGGCAAAATGGTCATCGGTCATGCCTGAATAAGATACATTCGGCTGTTTAATTTCCTCCCGATTGAGGTTTTTGGTGATGACCGCACCGTTTCTAATGATTAATAAGGTCACCGCTGAACCACGAGGACCACGCAGGAGCTGACTTACCTGTGCGCGTTCTTTTCCTTTTACTGCAACATCATTGATCTTTACAATCTGATCGCCAGGTTTCAGGTCTTGCTGGTCAGCAGGGTAGCCTTCTGTCACTTCGTTTACAAATAGCTTTCCTTCGATAAATAGTGTACTCGCGCCAATGCCCCCATATTGGGTGCTCACATATTTTAGTTTATAGTCTTCTACTTCTGACTCAGGAATGTATTCTGTATATGGATCTAGTCCATCCAGCATGGCATCTATACTGCTGCGCATGAGCTCGGATGGATTGGTTTCGTCTACATAATTGACGTTAATCTCTTTATATAAAGACGCGAAAATATCCAGGTTTTTGGAAACCTGAAAAAGATCTTCCTTAAAAGACCAGCTTATGGAAGCAAAAGCGATCAGCGAAAAGGCGGCTACAAGTCTGAATTTTTTCATTTTACCCATCTGTTGAAGGGTAAATTTACAAAAAAGGCTTGTAACTCAATAGGCTAATGGAATTATAGCCTGTTGCCATCAGGATCAGCCAGGGCTTTCTTGATGGTAAATTCTACATACTCACGGTTTCTTTTCACTAAGCCCATCAATTGCTCAACCAATTGGTCTTCTTGTCCAGGAACAAAAGATAGGTTCTCTTTCGCCAGGTCGCGGTATTTTCTAAGAAACTTAATTTTAACCTTTGTCCAGGTCTCAGGAGTAAGTGTAAAACTTGCCATAATGTATTATAGTTTGGTTGCAAAAATAGGAAAATTTATGAGAGGAGCACAGGGATTCCGCATTCTCCAGTTAATCTGGTAAACAGATTTTTCCCATTCGGATGGAAGGGACACCCTCGCGTGCACCGAAATTGATTTTTTCGCCAACTAAAGTCTCATTGGCCAGGACGGCAAAAAGCACTGCTTCTTTAGCATCCGGATTGACCTCCAGCTGCGCTGTCGTACTGAATTTGGCCTTTGGCAGCCCTGCTTTCAGCGTACGTACTAAAAGCGGATTGTGCATTCCTCCCCCACTCATGTATATATGAGGTGTTGCTGTTTTTTCAAAGCATCTGTTGATAGCCGCCAGGATCACTTTTGCGGAGCAGGCACATAAAGTGGCCAATACATCTTCTTTAGATAAGTTCAAAGTGCCCGATTGCTCTTGTGCTCTGTATAGGTAGTTCAGATTGAAAAGTTCAGGTCCGGTGGTTTTCGGAAAATCAGCATGTAGAAATTCATTTGTTAATAAAGCCGTTAATAGGTCTTCATTTATTGTTCCTTTGCTGCCTATTGTCCCATTTTCATCGAAATATAAGCCTGGATAATGCTGTTGCACATATTGATCCATCATGGTATTCCCAGGGCCAACATCCGTAGAAAAAACTTTCGAAGCATCATTACTGGCTGGCAGATACGTGAAATTTGCAATTCCGCCAATGTTGAGCATGATGCGGTCTTCTCCTTTTTTTGAAAAGAGGAGGTAATCTCCGTAAACAGCCAATGGTGCTCCTTCTCCTCCCGCTGCCAGGTGTTTCTGCCGAAAATCTGAAACGGTAATGATGCCGGTTTTCACCGCGATATGGTCACCATCTCCAATTTGAAGGGTAGCATTGGGGTACTCTAGCAAGCCGTGTAAAGTTGCAGGCGCATGGAAGATCGTTTGCCCATGACTGGCGATGACATCAATTTCCTCAGGTGTTTTTCCCCAGGTTTTCAAGGTTTCCAAAATCAGCCTGGCATGATATAGGCCAATCTTCTCATTCATCAGACAAACCATTTGCAAGTCCGCATCTCTTCTGGAAAAAACAGATTTAACTTCGCGCTTAAACTCCTGATGATAAGGAACGGTAGTAAATTCCAGCACTTTCACTGTTGTTTCCGCACCATTTCCTTTTACTGCACAAAGGGCAATATCCAGGCCGTCTAATGAGGTACCAGACATCAGTCCGATGATCAGGCGTTCCGGTTTATGCAGTATCTCGAAGAGTTGTTTCCAGTTTGAATTCATAAGGCTGCTTTGTAAGCTACTAAAATAGGTTAAAATCATTTGCTCCAAGGGATTTCATAAAAAATCCTCCTTATAAGCCAAAAAAACTAACAGTTTTGTAAAAAACAGCCATTTTGATTGCCAATTTCAAACAAAAAACACAGCAGGGTTAAAAATTTGGATTAAGTCGGCAGAGTCCCTATATTTACTGCTCCGTACAAAATTTAAGAACAATTAAATGGCAAGATTAAATCTTCTGGAAGAAACGCGTTTTGAAAAACTGCCCGTTTCTGTCTTTGAAAATCCTACAGCAGCATCTTTAAGTGTTGCTCACCGCATCGGGGACCTTATTAAAGAAAAACAAAAGAACAATTCCAAGGCTGTCTTAGGCCTAGCTACCGGAGCTACACCAATAGCGGTGTACGCGGAATTAGTTAGAATGCATAAGGAAGAAGGTTTGAGCTTTAAAAATGTAATCACATTCAACCTTGATGAGTACTACCCTATGCAGCCAACAGCTGCACAGAGCTATGTATCTTTCATGAATGATCATTTATTTGATCATATTGACATTGAAAAAGAAAACGTAAACATCCCTGATGGCACCTTGAAACTGGAAGATATTCCTGCTTTCTGTTTAGCTTACGAGAAAAAAATCACTGAAGTTGGTGGTTTAGATATTCAGATTCTGGGTATTGGTCGTACTGGTCACATTGGTTTCAATGAGCCAGGTTCTGCGCCAAACTCAGGTACCCGTTTAGTTACACTTGACGATTTGACCAGAAGAGATGCGGCCCGCGACTTTGGTGGTAAATCTTTTGTTCCTACAAAAGCAATTACCATGGGTATCGGTACTATTTTCAAAGCCCGTGAGATCATTCTTATGGCCTGGAATAAGAAAAAAGCTTCCATCATTAAAAAAGCTGTAGAAGGTGAAATTTCAAGTGAAGTTCCAGCTACTTATCTGCAATTATCTGATCATGTAGAATTTATTCTAGATCAGGATGCTGCTTCTTTATTGACACGTTTTGATACACCTTGGCTGGTAAAAGATTGCATCTGGGATGAAGTTATGACCAGAAAAGCGGTCATCTGGTTGGCAAAAACTTTAAGTAAGCCAATTTTGAAACTGACTGAAGACGACTATAACAACCACGGCATGGCTCAGCTTGCAGTGGAACAAGGTCCGGTATACAATATTAACATTCATATTTTCAATAAGTTACAACACACCATCACTGGATGGCCAGGTGGTAAGCCAAACGCTGATGATTCTCAAAGACCAGAACGTGCGGAGCCAGCGAACAAACGTGTCGTAATTTTCTCTCCGCACCCTGATGATGATGTGATCTCTATGGGAGGTACCTTCATCCGTTTAGTGGACCAGAAACATGATGTGCATGTGGCTTACCAGACCTCAGGTAATACTGCTGTTTGGGATGACGATGCCCTTCGTTTCGTAGAATTCAACATCGATTTCTCAGAAAAAATGGGAATGAATCAGGATGAAATGAAAGGTATTTACCAAAATATCCGCAGTTTCATCGAGACCAAACAACCAAATCAAGTAGACACTCCGGAATTACAATCTGTTAAAGGATTGATCAGAAAAGGAGAAGCAATTGCTGGTGCCAGATTCTGCGGTTTAGAAGATGACCATATCCATTTCATGGCCCTTCCTTTCTACGAAAGTGGAAAAACTAAAAAGAATCCGGTAACAGAGAGAGACATCGAACTGACAATGGAGCTTTTACAGAAAATCAAACCAGAACAGGTATTTGCAGCTGGAGATTTTGAAGATCCACATGGTACACACATCGTATGTTTCAATATCATCTTATCAGCATTACAAAGACTAGCGAAAACGGAAAGCTGGGTTAAAGACTGCTGGTTATGGTTATACCGTGGTGCATGGTTAGAGTTTGATACTTATGAGATTGAAATGGCCGTGCCATTGAGTCCACAAGAAGTAGAGAAAAAGAAATTCGCTATTTTCAAACACCAATCACAAAAAGACCGCGCTGTATTCCCTGGTGATGATTCCAGAGAATTCTGGGTAAGAGCTGAAGACAGAAACAGAGAAACAGCAGCAGCTTATGACAACCTTGGATTGGCAGAATATGAAGCAATGGAAGCCTTCGTGCGTTACCATTTCTAATCGAATTTAATTCCTAAATGTTTTTACAACCGCTGAGCTCTTAAAGCTTAGCGGTTTTTTTTATGTCCACTTCATGAATACTCGTGATAAAACTATAATTTAGTACAACTTATTATCAAACTACATGAAGAAAAATATTTATATTCTTGCGATAGGACTGGTCGCGCAATTGGCGGTTTATCACCCTGGATATGCTCAAAAAAAACCAGGTACTACAAAAGCTGCGACCACAATCCCCGCAAAAAAATCGGATGGACAGCTCATTCCAAATGACCCAAATGTTAAAATAGGAAAACTTCCAAATGGACTCACTTATTACATCAGAAAGAATACAGAGCCGAAAAACAGGGCAGAACTGTATTTAGCCACAAGTATTGGCTCTTTAATGGAGAACGATGACCAGCGAGGTCTCGCCCATTTTACGGAACACATGGCCTTTAATGGCTCTAAAGATTTCCCTAAAAATGAAATGATTGATTATCTGCAGAAAGCAGGTGTTCGTTTTGGTGCTGACTTAAATGCTTATACCAGTTTCAATCAGACGGTATATCAACTGCCGATCCCTACAGATAGTACCGCAGTATTCAAATCAGGATTTAAAATCCTGGCCAACTGGGCAGGAAAAATCAGCATGGACGGTGAAGAAATTGATAAAGAACGTGGTGTGATCATCGAAGAAGATCGCCAGCGTGGAAAAAATGCACAGGAAAGGATGCAAAAGCAAATGCTGCCTCTGATTTTGAAAGGCTCCCGCTATGAAAACCGACTGCCAATTGGTAAGGTTGATTTACTGCAAACCTTTACACACGATAAAATCCGCAATTTCTATAAAGATTGGTACCGACCAAACCTTCAGGCAGTCATTGCAGTAGGCGACTTCGATGTCAATGAAGTAGAACAGCTGATCAAACAGAACTTCTCTGATCTGGCGAATCCTGCGAATCCTAGACCACGTTTAACCTACGACCTTCCTGACAATAAGGACCCATTGGTAAAGATCATCACAGACCCTGAACAGCCCTACAATGTGGCGCAAGTGATGTATAAACAACGTGGTGGAGTGGTTAAAACGACTGCAGATTTTAAAAAGAGTCTGATGTATTCCATGATCAACAGCATGTTGGGCGCACGTTTACAGGAGATCCTTCAAAAAGGGAATGCGCCGTTCTTAGTTGCCCAATCTAGTTATGGCCCCTTCCAAGGAGGTTTGGTCCCAAATATCAATGCACTTCAAACCGTCGTGGTTTCGAATTCCGCAAGCACTTTGGAAAAAGCACTTACTGCAGGTTTAGCAGAAAATGAACGCCTGAACAAATTCGGTTTTCTACCCTCAGAAATAGAGATCGCTAAGAAAAACATTACCGCTGCAAATGAAAAACGCCTGAAAGAAAAAGATAAAACTCCTTCTTCCAGCTTTGTTCAGAAATACCTAAATAATTTTCTGGAAGGAAGTAGTATCGCTGCAACCGAATATAGCTATGACCTGACTAAAAAGACCCTGGAAGAAATCAGCCTTACCGATATTAATGCTTTAGCAAAGACCCTGATTACAAAAGACAATCAGATCATCTTGGTGATGGCACCAGAAAAAGAAAAAGCCAGTTTACCTACTGAAGCGCAGTTATTAGCCACTTTAAAAAATGCAGGAAATGGCGTAACCCCTTATGTAGACAACTCCATTAACAAGCCACTGCTAGACAAAAAGCCTGTTGCGGGGAAGATTGTTTCAGAAAAGAAAATTGATGCCGTAGGCGCCACAGAATTAACGTTAAGCAATGGTGTTAAGGTCTTGTTGAAGCCAACAGATTTCAAAAATGATCAGATTGTCTTCAGCTCCTTTTCTAAAGGAGGAACTTCTCTGGCCAGCAATTCGGATTTCCGTTCTGCTGAGCTCGTAAGCCTGATCCCAGAAAGTGGTGTTGGGGAATTTAATCCTTCAAACCTGAATAAACTGCTAGCAGGAAATACTGCGAATGCGGGTGCTTATGTGAACGACCTTTATCAGGGTTTCAGCGGTAGTGCTTCTCCAAAAGACCTGGAAACCGCTTTCCAATTGGTATACGCATATGCGACCAAACCAAGAAAAGATGCAGAGATTTTCAATAAAAACATGAGTGATTATAAGGTCATTTTAGCCAATAAGAATGCCAGTCCCAGCAGTGTATTTGCGGATACCGTACAGGCAGTTATGGCTTCTTACCATGAACGCGGCATGCCAATGAACTTGTCTGATCTGAATAAAATTTCATTGGATAAGGCTTTTGAATTCTATAAAGAACGCTTTGCAGACCTTGGAGAACAGACTTTTGTGATCGTTGGCGCATTTGATGTAAATGCGATTAAACCTTTAATCGAAACTTATATCGCGAGCTTACCTTCAGCAGGTAAAAAACAAAACTTCGCCGACAATGGCCTGAAACCTCCGGTAGGAAAGATCAGCAAAACTGTTTATAAAGGATTAGAAGATAAAGCGGCAGTACAGTTGTACCTGCATGGAGATTATGACTTTTCACAAGAAAACAACGTACAGCTGGATGCCTTAAACGAGGCCTTAAAAATCAAGATTCTGGAGCGTTTGAGAGAGAAAGAAAGTGGTGTATACAGTCCGAATGTGAGCCTAAGTATCAACAAAGAACCAAATCCTCACTATTATTTCACGATTTCATTTAGCTGTGCTCCAGCAAATGTAGAAAAGCTGATTGCGGCATCCTTAGATGAAGTCAACAAAATCAAACAAAGTGGTGCATCAGCGGATGACCTGACGAAATTTAAATCTGAAGAGCAGCGTCAAACTGAACTGAGCCTTAGAGATAATGGTTTCTGGCTAGGCTACCTGAGCAGCTGTATTAAAAATGGAGAACCAATGGATATGGTTTTCCAACAGCCTAAATTATTGGAAAAAGTAACTGTAGAAAGCACAAAAGCTGCAGCAAACAAATACCTGAACGAAAACAATTACCTGCGTTTCGTACTGGTTCCTCAAAAATAAGCTACTGCTCTTAGGGGGCATAGAAAAGGCCTGATGCTTAAAAACATCAGGCCTTCTGATTTAAACTCCATTATTAAATGAGGCATCCCTATCGCCGAATAGAAACTTTACTACTTTACTTTTCTAGTTTAACCAATGCACTTGTTTCCAGTCCAACAGGGCTGCCTGGCTCGCTCTCATTCTTCAATCGATCTAATGCGGTAACCAGGTAAGTATATCTTTTTCCTTTCTCCACAGTGGTATCAATAAAGGATGTATAATTTTCGAAGCTGATTCTAAGGATATTTCTGGCGTCCAATACATCCACTTTTACCCCTTCATTGAATCTGTAAATCACATAACCTGATGCGGTTTCACCATCACTGGCAACCGTTGGTTTTTCCCATCTCAGGTGTACTCCATCGTTCTTTGCTTCGGCAGTCAGTTCCTGGGGCGCATGAGGCACTACATCATCGAGCCATGGCATTTGAGGTGGTAATGCAGGGTATTTGTAAAGGTTGTTTCTTAAAGAATCGCTAACGGCACGTGCAACTGTAGAAAATGATTTTGAGCTAAAAAACACACTTCCTTGAACGCGGTTATTCTGACGTAAGTACCGGATTTGATCTGGTACCTGCTCTGGCAATCTCCAGGCAGCTTCCATCTTTTGATTCACCAGGTATGCTCCCTGACCAATATAAAGGTGGCGGCCATAAGTATTGTTGCTCCACCAATCTACCAGAGTGGCAAAAGGGGCTACTTTACGGCTAAAGCTAAAATAAATCTGTGGATTAATGTAATCTACCCATCCCTCTTTTACCCATTTTCTGGAATCTGCAAAAAGTTCGTGGAAGTTCGACAAGCCACGGGTCGCAGAACCCTCCACATCTTCATTGTCATTTTTCCAGATCCCAAAAGGGCTCACTCCGAATTTAACATGCTTTTTATGGGTATGAATGCTGTCGTCCAGCTGCTTAATTAGTAAATCTACATTGTTCCTTCTCCAATCGTTGATATTACTGAAGCCATTCGCATATTTGCTGAATGTAGCCTCATCATTGATCTTTTGTCCGGCAATTTTATAAGGGTAAAAGTAGTCGTCAAAATGAATTCCATCAATATCGTAACCTTTCACCACGTCCAGAATCACCTGAATGATGTATTCCCTTACTTCTGGAATCCCTGGGTCAAACTGTTTCTTGCCGCCATAGGTAAAGAACCATTCCGGGCGTTTTCTGGTCATGTGATCGGCGCTCACCACGGTACTAGGGCTTGTGGTGGCACGATAAGGATTGAACCAGGCATGCAGTTCCATTCCCCTTTGATGGGCTTCGTTAATCGCAAAGGCCAATGGGTCATAATCAGGTCCCGGAGCAACACCTTGTCTGCCGGTTAACCACTGACTCCAAGGTTCCCTCGATTTGGCATAAAAAGCATCTGCTGCAGGTCTTACCTGTAACATGATCGCGTTCATTCCATTTGCTTTGTGCATCTCCAACAAGCCAATCAACTCCTGCTTCTGCTGATCCATGCTTAAACCTGGTTTAGAAGGCCAGTCGATATTCGCCACCGTAGCCACCCATACCCCCCGAAACTCTCTTTTTGGAGCAATTTTTGATGTGCCTTGTGCGAAAGATAGAATTGGGGTTAGTGCTATTAGAAACAATAGCCCATAGATAGTATTTTTAAACATTTTATATAATTTGTACTTAATAATTCGTTTCGTTTGTGTGTTCTACTATACGTTGCGTATTCGAGATCTTAGCAAGTAAACGATTTTTTTTAAAGTCTCATACAAATAGGCTGTTTTTTTTACTATTTCCTATATTTTTATATTATGTTCGCGTTTTAAACACCTTTAGAGAAGAATTCAAGAAATGTCAGACCAAAATGAGATGGTAAATAAGGGAGACCGCAATAAGATATATTTTCTAATTGTTGTCATTCTCGCCCTTCTGGGGACCAATGCTTACCTATACTTGAAAGACCGACATCAAAGCCAGCGCTTTGTAACCGTGAACACAGAAAAAGACAGACTAAAGCTTGAAGTGGAAAAGATAGAAGCGGAACTGGATAAAGTAAACGCCCTCAATGTCACCTTAACAGATAAGCTTCAGGAAGAACAAAAGCTGGCGCGAGCAAAGATTGCAGAACTGAAACTTGCGCTTCAAAATGGGAAACTGACGCAAGGCGACCTAAATACTGCCCAGAAAGAGGTAAAAGAACTACGTGAATTTGTGAAAAACTATAGCGACGAGATCATTCGCTTAGAAAAAGAAAACGCTTATTTACGAACACAACGTGACAGTTTAAAAAAGTTCGCTTATACGGCTACTCAAAAAGCCGGCGACCTAGAAAAGAAGAATACCGAATTAGAAGCGAAGGTTAAGACCGGTGCAGCTTTAAAAGCTGGAAATGTGTCTATTGCGGCTTATAAGGTGAAAAATAACGGAAATAACATAGAAGTGATTCGTGCCAGTACTGCCAAAAAATTAACGATTAACTTCAATATTGCCTCTAATGCGCTCGCCGCGAAAGATTACCATAAAATATATCTGCGTGTGTTTGACCCTGCAGGAAACCTGATTGCTGATGGTGAAAACCTATTTGAAGCGGATGGTGAGCAAATGCAATATACTTCTTCTACCTCCATTTCATATAACGACGACAATACTGTCTACAAGATGGACTGGATCAACCCGAATCCTTTTATTAAAGGCACTTATTCGATCATTCTTTATGCAGATGGTTTTACCATGGGTAAAGCAGCAATTGAATTAAAATAGAGGTTTGGTTAAGAAAGTGGGAAGCTCAGATAAAAAGTGGTTCCCACATCAGCAAAAGACTTAAATGAAACCGTTCCTCCTGCATTCTCCACGGCTTGTTTTACGAAGGCCAGACCTAAACCTGTTCCCGATGATTTAGTCGTGAAATTCGGTACAAAAATCTTATCCTGCTGCTCCGGGTCAATCCCCTTGCCATTGTCCTCTACCTCTACAAATACGTTTTCCTCATCATTCATCACATTTACTTTAATGATGCACCTCGTGTCTGGATCAGCAGCTTCGATCGCATTCTTAAGCAAGTTATTAAATGTACGAAGCAGCTGATCCTTATCTCCAAGAATCATCACTTCTACCCTAGTATGGTTAAATATGTAGATTTCTACATTTTGTGTATTCGTAAAAACGTCCCTCGCCTGCTGTATAATCGGCAGCAAACGTAGTTTTTCCAGTTTAGTATCTGGCATTTTCGCGAAATTTGAGAACTCCGAAGCGATAGAAGCCAGGCTATCAATCTGCTCTATAAATGACTTATTGAAACGTTCAAACTTCTTTTCAAAATTAGGGTCTTTCTCTTTCCAGGATTTCTCCAGCAGCTGCACACCTAGTTTTAATGGCGTTAAAGGGTTCTTAATCTCATGTGCCACCTGTTTGGCCATCTCCCTCCAGGCGATCTCCCTTTCGGATCGGGCCAGTTTAGAAGCGCTCTCCTCTAAAGCGGCAATCATCTTATTGTATTCTCGGATCAGGGAACCAATTTCATCATGCCTCGACCATTGAATGGGCTGGTTTTTCTGCCCTAATTTAGTCTTACGAATACTTTCCTGAATAAAAGTAAGCGGACTGGTGATCTGATTGGCCAGAAACACAGCAAGAATACCAATGGCTACAAATACCAGGGCATAGATGTTAATTAAGGTATTGATATATAGGCCAATTTTACGCTGGTAATCTGCTTCATTGGCATAATAAGGCAGTCCGATATAAGCAATGGTCTCATTCATCGCATTGCGGATCGGTGCATAAGCAGAGGAATATCTGAAATCTCCGATGTGCTCATCTGGGTTAATGTACTCTGATCTTTGCATCTGCTTCAGGTAAACATAGGCTTTTGCGCCCATCTTACGCCCTATAATACCGAAATCATAAATCCTGGGCAAAGAGGTAAACAATAGGTTTCCATTGGCATCAAAAAGGTTGAGGTATGCGCCATTTACATCTGCGAACTCATTGAAAAATCGGGTAGATTCTTCATCAGAGGTGGGCAATCCGGTAGCAAAGATCCGTTTCTCATAAGACAGCTGTACTTTTCTTATTTTCTCCTGGATATAGTCTTCCTGTTGCCGCCGGTACTCATCACGGATATAGAAATAGGTAGTCCAACCTACAATCACTAGCGTGGCTACCACGGAAAGCACAATCGAAAACTGAATCCTTGTTTTATACAGGATCTTGTTTGCATTGATCATTAACGAACGGTTGATATTGAACCAGCCACCCCAGCTTTCATCGATATTCTTTAACACCCAGATCAAAGCGTAGAGCGTAACCGAAAAGATAATGAAAACTAAAAAGAAGAAAGATAGCGTTGCGAGGCGCGCCACGTAAGACACTTTTTCCTTGCTCACCACGATCATTTTAGAGGCGATGGGCATGTAAACTACATGAGTATACCCAAGGCTGTCTGTGATGACCCTAGCCCTTCCAGGCTCCGCTTTAAAATCAAAAGCAGAGAGTTTATAGGTATAGGGGCCCGATTGGTTGACTAATTTACCATAACTGTAGAAGGCGAAAGAGTAATTGCTATAATCATCTTCGCTCTTATTTTTACGGTCGATCAGGATATCCGGCAGTTGACTATTGTAATTGTATTGCTGTGATTTCAGCTCGATCACCAATGTTCCAAGAATGTGATTCTCCTCGAAAATAGGAATAATTCCGAAGTAGTTTTGATAACCAAAAGTATCATTCAGGCGGTAAAAGAAATTTGATTCGGAAGCTTTTATAGAACCTGCCTGCACCAGCTTCTTATAATAACTTAGCGGTACCCCCTGCTTATTTAGCGAAGAGTCCTTGCTATTGTATTCATAAATATTGTATTCAAACTTCGAGAGATATCCTCCTAAAAACTGCTTATTGATGTGTCTTTGTAAAACATCCGTCCTTCCCAGTGTAGGCTGCTTAAAGTAATCGGCTACAAAGCTATCTGTGTAAATGCCTACTTCTAGACTCTCAATTGCACTAATAATCTTAGGATCGTCTGTAGATTCCAGTTTCTGTGCAATCGTAAGTCTTTTGTTTTTCTCCTTAATATCGATGAATTTCAAGTACTTGATGGAGGACATAAAGGCCAGACAGAAGAAGATCGTGGTAAAAACCCCGATAGAGAACTTGTTCTCTCTAATAAATACATTCCAGCCTACGGTGAGAATAAACACGGCATACACCACAAAGAAAATACTGAAATCTGTGCTGAGGCGATAGCCAAGGTAAGCTAAGAATGCAAACAGAAACAGTGTTAACCGCTCCTTATTGTTGACATTCAGGGTTTTACTCAGTTCCAATAGTACCGTGATGACCAGGTAAATATTGAACCATACCAGACATAAAATAACAATGCTGATCCAGCTTACCCAGCCCAGATTAATGATATTAGTGATGTCAAAATTAATCTTTGAATTGATGATCAGCCCAAAGAAAACCTGGTCACTGATCAGGGCCATTAGACCAAATAAGGCGAGCAATACCAAATAAAAAGCCCATCCTATCACTTTATTCTTGTTCAGCCAAGAGGGCAAACGGTATTCATTTCTATGTTTATAAATAAAATAAACAACCCAGGTTATGGCAAATACATTGAGCAGGAAGTCGCCTAAAGAAGGCAAAAAGAAACTCTCCCCGTATATGGTAGGACTAAAAATCAGCAGGTCAAACTGTTGATTGAACCATCCATATTCCAGATCGGTTACCCTTAAGACTACAAAAAACAGGGTCAGGGATAAGGTGGCAGAGAGCAGCCGCCCTTTTTTCACCATCCAGACACAAAATGAATTAAAGAATAAGCAAATGCTAAACAATCCGATTGCCCATAACCAAACCTCTATTTTTGAATAAATGCTCTTCGTATAACTCGGTTTTAACTTCACTTCAAACAGTAGTCGGCCATCAAAATTATTGATACCATAAACGTCTGTATCGGTAAAAGAGGCTAGGGATAAAGAATTGGAAGGTAAAAGGTAAGGCGAAATGTCGTTTCGCAGGTACTGATTCTGGATATTATATTGGTCCATCACTTCAATGAGGAAGACCAGCGCATAGTTTCCGATTGTCTTTCGAACCACCTCATACCAGCCATTGGGTAGCTGAACGAAGGATGAGCCTTCGGCTATCGCTTCCAAACTGGAAGGAAAAGCGCTGAAATAGCTCCAGAATTTTAAATCGTTTTTTTCATAAACCAGCAGGTTGATTCCCTGTTTCGGATAGAGGTTAATGAAATCTAAGGCATATTTTTCGTTGAGTTCATATTGCTTGGACTGCTCTACCATTTTCGAATCGGAGAGGAAGTCGTAAACAATACTTTCTTTATCGCTCAGGTTCTCCTGCAGGCCTGCGGCTTCATGGGTAAGCAGATCTTTATTGCTGATCGTACTTTTTAAAGTTAAGGCCGTACCAATACAGCAGGCCCCAAGTATCAACAATAAAAATCTGATTTTACCCGCGATACTCACGTTAAACCTTTGCTGTGGTAGTTGCAGAGCTTGTTGGGAAGGCTCTATTCACTTTTTTAACCAGGCCTTGTAAAACATTGCCAGGACCCACTTCTACAAATTCACTGGCACCATCAGCGATCATACGCTCGATAGTCTGCGTCCATTTTACCGCACCGGTCAATTGTGTGATTAAGTTTGCTTTGATCTTTTCAGGATCAGTATTTGGAACCGGATCCACATTTTGATAAATAGGACATACCGGAGAAAGTACCGTTACATTTTCAATTGCTTCCTGAAGTTCTACCCTTGCAGGCTCCATTAATGGAGAGTGAAAAGCACCGCCTACATTTAGCTTTAAAGCACGTTTAGCACCTGCTTCAGTTAACTGCTGACAAGCGATATCCACACCTTCAATGCTGCCAGAGATCACGATTTGTCCAGGACAGTTGTAATTTGCAGCCACGACTACTTCATGAATTCCTGCACAGATTTTTTCTACGACCTCATCTGCAAGGCCTAAAATAGCGGCCATGGTAGAAGGCTGTAATTCGCAGGCTTTCTGCATGGCGTTTGCTCTTGCAATCACCAATCTTAAGCCATCTTCAAAAGACAAAGCATTTGCGGCTACCAATGCCGAAAACTCTCCTAAAGAGTGTCCTGCTACCATATCAGGTTTGAAATCTGCACCTAATGTTTTTGCCAAAATCACAGAATGAAGAAAAATAGCTGGCTGAGTTACTTTTGTTTCTTTCAATTCTTCATCTGTTCCAGAGAACATAATGTCACTGATGCGGAAACCAATAATTTCATTTGCCTTTTCAAACAAGTCTTTAGCGATTTCATTTTCGTACAATTCTTTACCCATGCCCGAAAACTGAGCGCCTTGTCCTGGAAATATATATGCTTTCATCTTTATGCTTAATGTGTGTTTAGTGTAAGTTGGCAGTGATTAACCTCAAAAACTCTGCCCTTGTTGTATCTTTTGCAAATTCTCCTGTAAAAGCAGAGGTGGTAGTCACAGAATTTTGCTTCTGAATTCCCCTCATTGCCATACATAAATGCTTGCATTCAATCACTACGGCCACTCCTAAAGGATTTAATGTTTCCTGAATGCAATCTCTGATTTCATTTGTTAAGCGTTCCTGAACTTGCAAACGGCGAGAGAAAGCATCCACAATTCTAGGAATTTTGCTCAATCCAACAATATGACCGTTCGGAATATAGGCCACATGTGCTTTTCCAAAGAAAGGAAGCATGTGGTGTTCACACATAGAAAACACTTCAATATCTTTGACGACTACCATTTGGCTGTAGTCTTCTTTGAACATTGCCCCTTTAAGGATCGCTGCAGGATCCAGGTCGTAGCCATGCGTTAAATATTGCAGGGCTTTAGCTACACGCTCCGGTGTTTTTATCAGTCCCTCACGACTAGGGTCTTCGCCTAACTGGCTTAGAATATCTGTATAATGACTTGCTACAGCGGAGATCTTCACTTCGTTGTAACGGTCTATTTTGATGTAACCGTCTTCAGTTTCATCTAAATGATCTGTATGATTGTTCATATCTGATGGGTTAGCCGAAATACTCGACAAAGTTATTTTCAGTTTCGTAAATTTTGATACAGTGCAGGTTTGCGCCAGACTCTTCAATATAAGGCAGTAATTCTTCCCATATTGCGATGGCCAGGTTTTCCGTTGAGGCCAATTTACCTTTCATAAAATCTACATCTAGATTCAGGTTTCTGTGGTCAATTTTATCCACCACATAAGTATTGGTGATGTCTTTCAACCATTTCAGATCTACAAGAAACCCTGTCTCCGGGTTAATTTCCCCTTTAACAGTTACATACAGCTGATAGTTGTGTCCATGCCAATTTGGATTGGCACATTTTCCGTAAACTTCTGTGTTTTTATCTTCAGACCAATCCGGTCTTGACAATTTATGCGCAGCGTTAAATGATGCTTTTCTCGTTATGTATATCATTCTCTCTTATATTGTTGACAAATATACGCAGAAAGCTTAAAGTAGAAAGGTTTAATCTCTAACTTAGACTTTATGAAGATTCTTTTAGTCGCAGCAACAAATGCAGAAATCTCTTTATTAACCGAACATTTCGGATTATCAGGAGCAGCATTGATGAAAACAGAAAAATTCGACCTGCTGATTACTGGGGTAGGAATGACTGCCACCGCTTTTGCATTGGGAAAGCATTTATCTAACCGGTATCAATTGGTCCTCAACCTAGGTATTGCAGGTTCATTTGACCCGGCGATCCCGCTAGGAACGGTCTTAAATGTAGTCGCAGATGACTTTTCTGAGCTCGGCGCAGAGGATCATGGACAGTTTCTCCCCATAGAGGACCTGGGCTTTGGAAAGAGTAGTTACCATGCCTATAATAACCTTCTTCATCCTTCTTTAACAGAACTTAAAAAAGTAAAAGGGATCACCGTAAATACAGTTCATGGTGCTGCAGAAAGCATTGATGCGGTTAAAAACCGTTTGCATCCCATTACGGAAAGTATGGAAGGCGCTGCTGTACTTTACAGCTGTGAGCAAGCCGGAATCGCTTGTCTGCAGATTCGCAGCATCTCCAATTATGTGGAACCCAGAAACCGGCAAAGCTGGGAAATCGGCCTTGCCATCAAGAATTTGAATGAATGGGCCATCGGATTTTTGACAAACAGCTAACGATCTTCCCTTTGGATTTTAATTACCTTTGACTGTCGGCTGCCATTGATCAGCCGATCTTTTCAAACAGATAAATTATACTGAAATGACCTTAAGCCTTGGATTTTCCCCTTGCCCGAATGACACGTTTATCTTTGATGCCCTGATTCATCATAAAATTGATACAGAAGGATTAGATTTTAAAGTTTCATTTGATGATGTGGAAACATTGAATCAAAAGGCCATGAAAGGCGAACTGGACATCAGCAAGCTGAGCTTTCATGCTTTTGCTTATGTGTACGAGCAGTATGCGCTATTAGATGCAGGAAGTGCCTTAGGTTTCGGTGTTGGACCTTTACTCATCGCCAAAAATGAATACCTCGCCAATCATCCTGATCATATCAATGCCGACCTTCGCGTGGGTATCCCTGGAAAATACACTACCGCCAACTTCCTGTTGGGCATTGCTTTTCCCCATTTAGTGCAAAAGGAGGAAATGGTTTTCTCTGCTATCGAGCAATCACTTTTGATAGATCAAATTGACCTCGGATTGATCATCCATGAAAACAGGTTTACTTATATGGACAAGGGCCTGCACAAGGTGATGGATCTGGGCAACTACTGGGAGCAGCAAACCGGCTGTGCCATTCCTCTAGGGGGAATTGTGATCAATAGAAACCTGGATCAGGAGACAAAAGAAAAGGTAAATAGAGTGCTTCGCAAATCTGTAGAATTTGCTTTTGCAAACCCTAAATCTGGAATTGAGTTCATCAAACAGCATGCACAGGAAATGAGCGAGGAAGTCATGTACAAACACATTGACCTGTACGTTAACAAATACTCAATTGATCTGGGTACTGAGGGGAGAAAAGCAGTTGATGTGTTATTTCAAATGGCACAGGAAAAAGAATTGATCCAACCTATTACAAAAGAACTTTACCTGATTCCTTAGCTATTTTAAAGACGGGTTTTAATTACAAGGCCCGTCAGGAATTTCTTTAGTGATCTTTAATAATTTTGTGACCACCATAGTAGAATCAAAATCTGCGGCAACAATTAAGCTGTCGGATTTGATCATATGGCATTCTACCTCGATGTATACGGGCTCATAAGGCTTTTCAAAATTGAAATTACTATAGGCCAGTTCCAATGTTTTCGCACTATCGGCAACCCAATACTCATTTCCTTCTTCGCAATCCGTAAAAGATTTAATCTCCGGACCATAGCTATACAAGCCTTTAATCACCCGTATATTGTTCTTTTCAACAGATACTGGCTTGGTATTACAGGCCAGAACAACAGCTGAGCAGAGTATTAATAAAGGTAATGATTTGATAGATATATTCATGATGTTAGAGATCTTGATTTAAGTGATCAATTTTCTTGACGCTCAGATTAGACGACAAAGCTGATGCCATAAAAGAGAACACAGTCACTGTTAAAAATACTAATAAAAAATCCGCCCATTTAAGGCCGATTGGATAGGCATTGGAAATCATTGGGTTGTCTTGCGACATCTTGATCAGGCCAAATTCCTGCTGTACCAGACAAAAGATCAGTCCGACAAATAACCCGAGTATACACCCGGTCATGGTAATCATCATCCCCTCCAATAAGAATATCCGCTTGATCAAGCTTTTTCCTGCCCCCAAACTACTTAGAACGGAAATATCCTTCAATTTGTCTATCACCAGCATTGTTAATGAGCCAATAATATTAAATATAGCAATTATTAAGACAAAAGTAAGGATGATATAAACCGCCCATTTTTCACTCCCCAGGATGCTGTGAAGCGCTGAGTTTTGCTCAATACGGTCTTTTACAACGAATTCCGAACCGATCTTCTCTTCTATTTCCGCTTTAAATTTATCTGGATCTATGCCTGGGTTTAAAAGCAATTCTATAGAAGAAATTTTGCTGGGTTCTGCTAATAGCTGGCGGGCAAAGTCTAAGGGCACAATAGCCACGTTGTCAAAATCCTGCTGCACCTCAAATACTCCGGATACCGGAATGGTCAATACGGTGAAGTTATCTCCTGGATTAATGGAGCTCACCCGTTTTCCCTTTTTTGGAGAATATACTTGCAAAGGGTTAAATGGATCAGTGGTATTCACCACCAGGAAATTCTGAATTGCAGAACCAATTACCGCGTAATGACCACTTGGATTGTCGAGCATGAAATGCCCGTCGATAATGGTACTGTCCAGACTTTTGTTCTTCAGATAATCTGGGCCTACCCCTTTGATCAGACCTACGCTCTGCTTATCATTGTATTTAAGCAGGGCATTTTCGGACAAGATTTCCACGTAGGAATAGATGCCATCCGCCTTTTTCAACTGATTAAAATAAGCCGTATTTGGTTCGAATGTCTTGCCATGAGCAGGTATGATGACCAGCTGAGGGGTCATGGTATTGAACATTTTCAACACCATCTCTCCAAGTCCATTAAAAGCCGATAAAATAATGATCAATGCAGCGCTTCCCACAAATACCCCTAACACGGAAATCGCGGAAATGATATTGATCGCATTGGTAGATTTTTTAGCAAAAAGATACCTGCGGGCTATGTAAAAGGCTGTATTCAAATCTGGTTATGACGTTACGACTGTAAAAATGGATTGTGTTGTTTTTCAAAACCAATGGTCGTAAACTGACCATGGCCTGGATAAACCCTGCAATCGTTTGGCAATATAAACAAGTTATTTCTTATGCTATTGATTAATTGCGCATGATTACCACCAGGGAGGTCGGTACGACCTATACTGGTATAGAAAAGCACGTCACCACCAATTAAAAAGTTGTCTGCAGCGGCATAGAAACATAAATGTGCCGGCGAATGACCTGGCGCAAAAATCAGTTCCAGCTGACTGTTTCCAAATTTAACCGTTCCAGTTTCTCCCAAAAACACTTCTGGTTCCGGGGAAAGTTCATACTCAAAGCCCATCTGTGTGGCATATCCTGGAATAGCCTGGAGCACCGAAAGCTCTCCTGCGTGAAACTGAGGCTTCAGGCTCCAGTTGTCGTACACAAATTTATTACCCAATACATGGTCAATATGGCAATGTGTATTTAATAACAATACCGGCTTTAGCTTATTCTCTTTGATGAAACGAACCAGTTCGTTTTGTTCATCACCATCATACATGCCCGGATCGATGATCACGCATTCCAAAGATTCATCAAATAAAACGTAAGTGTTTTCGCGATATGGATTGAAAGCAAATTGCTGAATACTAATCATATATTTAAAATAAGTCTTAATTTTTCCATTTGAAGGTACTGATCATTTGATCAATATCTTTCTTTATAAAGTTAACCACAGGCTGAATAGAATCGTATTGAGGGCGTTCATTAAAATATAAAGCACCGCGGAAATAATGTTTCGCACTATCTGTTAAAAAGAACTGTACAGAAGAAGCAGTATTCCCTTCTATGGCGTAATAAATGCCATAAACTTTCTTTTCCGGGTAATTGATCAGCTTCTGATCAATTGCGTTCGCCTTCACCGTATGTTTAAAAGCAAAGGTTCTGGCATCTTCAACCAGACCTTCATATTCTTTCTTAGAAGATACATCGTAATAAGTGAGGTGGAGACGTCCGTTAAATTGCGGAAAAGACAGGTTATACCAGCAAGGCTGTGTATCTCTCCCACTATCGGGAATCATTTTTGCGTACATTGGATATTCAAAGGAAAAAGCACAGCCTTCATTGAAAGTTTGGTATGCTTTTTTCGGAAAATCAATGTGAAAATACCCTCTCGGCTTCGGTGCATAATTGTTTTCCTGATTACAGGCAGTAAAAGCCAGAACCAGCGCAAGGAGGCCGACCGGGAAAAATCTATTCATATCAGGAGTTCCAAATGTACCAGGAGCGTTCGGCTTGAAGGTACAACATTTCCAGTCCATTTTTAATGGCAGCACCGGAAGCCGCACTTCGTTCCAAAAATTTAGTCAGCTCAGGATTGTAAACCAGGTCGTAAGAAAGGTGCTTATTCGTGATAAATTCATAAGGAATCTGCGGGCAGCTCTCTACATTAGGCGACATTCCCAAGGGTGTCGTGTTGATCAGCACCGTATATTCCTGCAGCATTTTTTCATTTACGTCCTCGTATAAGATCGTTCCTTCTGCCGGTTTTCTCGTTACGACTAAGAACGTGATCCCCAGTTTATGGAGTACGTATTTTATTGCTTTTGCAGCACCTCCATCGCCAAATATCAAGGCTTTAGTATGGTGTTCCTTTAAAAAAGGAAATAAAGAAGTTTCAAATCCATAAGCATCGGTATTGTAGCCTTTCAGCACAGCAACACCGTTTTCTCTCCGAATATCGATGCAATTTACGGCACCAATCTCTGCTGCTGCTTCATCCAGCTGATTTATGTAAGCCATCACACCCACTTTATGAGGGATGGTTACATTAATTCCGCAAATTTCTTCATCAGCAATCAGCTCCGGAAAGGAACTGATGTTTTCAATTGGATAGAGCTCGTACTCACAATCAGCGATTTGCGCTTGCGCGAACTTCTCTGTAAAATATTTTTTTGAAAAGGAATGAGATAAGGGATACCCAATGAGGCCAAATTTCTTCATTTGTATAAATGTAGGGTTACAATTTATCCAGGTTCAGAAAATGATCAAAAGTATCACCTCTTAAGCCCAAACGGATAGTTTCCAAAGGAATAGTTTCCGCAGGAGCGATATTTCCAAGGTTTACATTGGCTCCTAAAAGCTTAATAAACCAAACTTGTTGTTCTTTTTGCGGCGCTTCCCAGATGATGGTTTCCTCAGGAATTTGAGTAAGAATTTCATCTACTAATCCTTCCCTCACTTCTCCAGAACCTCTGTAGATGCCAACATTTCCACCTTCTCTAGCTTCAGCGATTACTTTCCATGAGCCAGCTTGCAGTTCTGCATTCATCAATTTGATCCATTTGTATGGAGCAAAAATCTTTGCAGCATCTTTGGAGCCTACTTCAGAAATTACAGTGACTTGTTTTGCTAATTTCTGAATGAATTCGCATTTAAGGTCGTGTTCAATGGTAATAGAGCCATCAGAAACTTCAGCATATTCCATCTGATATTTATCCAGCACTCTGCAATAGTCGTCAAACTGATTACGAATTACAAAAGCTTCGAATAATGTCCCTCCAAAATAAGTAGGAATTCCTGCATCTCTATAAATTGCGAGCTTCTCTTTTAAGTTAGGCGTTACAAACGAAGTTGCCCAGCCTAATTTTACAATATCAGTATGTACTCCGGCAACTTCAATGAAATCTTCAGTTTGTCTTAAGCTTAGTCCTTTATCCATGACCATTGTAATTCCTTTATTGCGTGGCTTTACAGATCTTTCGGGTATATTATTTAATGGGTAGTTCATATTGGTCACAAAGGTGAAAAAAAAATGGACAGTTTTTATCAGGTATATCTAATAAAAAATGGTAACATTATTTAACATAGCGGTTAATCACTTCTATTATTGAGCCATTATCTTGCAATTGCGGCAAATATTCAAACAAAATATAGTGTTTATCCGGATCAGTCACCAACGCAGTTTCCAAATAAACAAGTGCATCATTTTTCTCTCCAAGGGCAAACAGATAGGCCACCATACGGTAATATAATTCTGCGGCATCCGGGTTATTTTTTATCCCGTCTAAAATCGTTTCTGAAGCCTCCAGCAGCCTTCCCTGCTCATAAAGCACTGTAGAAAAGTCCAGCCAGGCTTCAATATCCACCGGATTAAACTCCAGAACCTTATAGTAAGCTTCAATAGATTCTTCAATCTGTCCGAGTTTATAAAAGGCATCAGCCATAGCAAACCAGAAGTCTGGATTTTCGTCGTCCAGTTCTAAAGCTTTGCGGTAAAAATGAAGGGATTCAAAATAGCGCTCTTCAAAATTGAGGGTCACTCCTATTCCGAACCAAGCATCTGCCATTTTAGCATCCATTTTCACGGATTTCTTGTAATAAGCACGCGCTTCGTCCATTAAATCCAGCTTTTCATAGCATTCTCCGATAGCACAATACGTATCCGCATTAGGCGGTTCGTACTCAAAAGTATGTTTATACACTTCAATAGCTTCCGCAAAACGGTCTAGCTGTACCAATGCATTTCCTTTATTATAATAAGCAGAAGCAAAATTATCCTTGATTAAAATTGCATAATCATAAGCGTCGATCGCTTTTTCAAAGAGGTCGAGTTTATGATACGAATTGGCAAGGTTATACCATGCCGCATAAGAATAGGGGTCATTATCAATATATTCCTGATAAAACTTAATGCTTTCTTCTTGTTTATCCAGGATATCATAACAAAATGCAAGCTCATATAAGCCATCTTTGTTTTCCATATCTTGTTCCAAACTACGTTTGATATAAACAATTGCTTGTTCATAATCGAGCATATTTTGATAAACATAAGCGATTTGTAACAGGATTTCATCGGTAGATTCAGCAAAACCCAATGCGATCTGAAAATTATCCAATGCTTCCGCATAACGTTCCAGACTGTTGTAAATGTTGCCGCGTAAGATATAAATCTCCGCTTCCGAAGCTTCTAGCATTTCCGCTTTTTGCAAAGAAAGAAATGACCTTTCAACCTGATCCGTCACAAAAAATAACTGTGCTTGTTTCACCAGAAATACAGCGGCATAAGGGTGCTGATTCACTGCATAATCAGTCACTTGCAGTGCCTTTACAGGATCACTCTTCTCGATATAATAATCAATAATATTTTCAAAAGCCTGCGCATCGAAGAAGTACTGATCCTGATTACGTATCATCTCCTCATAACGTTCTACAGAACGTTGCGCATCATCACTAAACTCAAATAAAAACTCCTCTTCCATGTTGCGAATAATTAAAGAACAGATCCCAGATTTTAAAAACACAATATAAGTTTACAAATTAAATATTTGCACAAACTAATTAATTTTCAACATCCACACACCCGAACCCTAAATGACTAACAGTAATATTTTTTGGCAAAAGGCTCGGGGAAAATGAGTTGACCGCTTTTTGCAATAGAGATAATGATCACAATTATCTTGCAAAATAACATAACTTTAAATGAAAACCTGTAAAATTCAGGTCAGAAAAGAAACCAAATATTAAAAAAACGGTTGTAAAAGGCAGACATCCTCCTCAGGATAAAGCTTTATCACCGTTCATAAACCGTAAAACGAATGAAAAAAAACATCAGTTCCGTTTTAAAAAACTTAGGGATTCAGGAGCTCAATCCTGCATACAGCACTGGCCAGATCTGGTCAGCAGCAAAAAATGCCAAAACTATAGATAGCTTTTCGCCGGTAGACGGGCAAAAGATTGCCCGCATACAGGTGGCTACCGCCGAAGATTATGAAACCGTCATGAAAACTGCGGAAAATGCGTTTCAATACTGGCGTAGCTTGCCTGCACCAAAACGCGGCGACATTGTCCGTCAGTTTGGGGATGCATTAAGAGCCGCAAAAGAAGATTTGGGCACCCTGGTCTCTTATGAAATGGGGAAAAGTTTACAGGAAGGATTCGGCGAAGTACAGGAAATGATAGATATCTGTGATTTTGCAGTCGGACTTTCCCGTCAGCTGTATGGTTTGACGATGCACTCGGAAAGGCCGCATCACCGGATGTATGAACAATGGCACCCGATGGGAATCGTAGGCGTCATTTCGGCCTTCAATTTCCCGGTAGCTGTATGGAGCTGGAACACGGCATTGGCACTGGTATGTGGGAATGTCTGCGTGTGGAAACCCTCTTCAAAAACACCATTATGTGCCATTGCTTGTCAGCAGATCATCTCAAAAGTACTCAAGGACAACGATATGCCAGAAGGCATCAGTAACCTGTTGATTGGCAATGCTGTAGGCGACATGATCAATAATGACAAACGGATTCCGCTGGTCTCCTTTACCGGATCTACCCGAATTGGCCGTACCGTTGCGACTGCGGTAGCAGGGAGATTCGGCAGAAGTATCCTGGAACTTGGTGGGAACAACGCCATTATTATTTCAAAGGATGCCGATTTAGAAATGTCCATCATTGGAGCTGTGTTTGGCGCAGTGGGTACTGCCGGACAACGCTGTACCTCTACCCGCAGGCTGATCATCCATGAAGACATCTTTGAAGATTTTAAAAATAGATTGGTTAAAGCTTATGGGCAGTTGAGAATCGGTGATCCCTTAGACCAATACCACCATGTAGGGCCATTAATCGATACCGCAGCTGTGGATATGTACAGCAAAGCGATCGAAAAGGGAATCCAGGAAGGTGCGGAGTTTGTAGTGGAAGGAGGCGTTCTCTCCGGCGAAAACTATAATTCCGGCTGTTATGTAAAACCTTGCGTGGCAGTAGTAAAAAATCATTTTGAAATTGTACAGGAAGAAACTTTTGCCCCTATTCTTTACCTGATCAAATATAAAACGCTCGAAGAGGCCATTGCCTTACAAAATGGCGTACCGCAAGGACTATCCTCAGCCATCATGACATTAAACCTTAGGGAAGCCGAACAGTTTTTATCGGCCTCAGGCTCCGACTGTGGCATTGCGAACGTAAACATCGGTACTTCAGGTGCAGAAATCGGCGGTGCTTTTGGTGGCGAGAAGGAAACTGGTGGCGGTAGGGAAAGTGGCTCTGATGCTTGGAAAGGCTATATGCGCAGGCAAACGAATACCATCAATTATGCGAATACTTTACCCTTGGCGCAAGGCATCAAGTTTGATTTATAGGGCAGCATCATCTGCCAGAAGCAAGGTTTTTAAATAAATTGAACTAAAAAAAGCGACGGGAAGTATCTCCCGCCGCTTTGTTATAGTACCGCAAATCTTTCTTTTCTATTTCACTAAAGTCGTTTTCGTGTTTGCAGTAATTCCATTTTCAAGGAAAGTGCTCTCAGTTTTCAAGGCAGCAAAATCCGTAGTATTCAGCACAGACGTTTTATTTTTCACTAAAATATGCTCGTTAGCAGTTCCAAGCAGTTTCAAATCTGAGCTGCCATTGGTTACGGTGTACAAGCTTTTGATATTACCTTTAAATGTTGCTTTAGCATCATCGTTCAGGAATACTTGTAATACATTCAGGTCAAACTTCCCTAAAGTGGCTACTTTAGCGCCATTTGAAACCTCAATTCTGTGTAAATCTTTCACATAAATAACTACATCTAAAGTTTCTTTTGCATCAGAGTTAATGATTAAGGTATAGCCTTTCTGCTTAAATGTCAGCTCATTGCCTTCCACTTCACTCTTTACTTCCAGTCTTTCATTTTTACTTTGAATCAAAGTTACCTTCACATTTCCACGTACATCAATCTTATTGAAAGGTCTTTCAGGACTGATAGCGGTTGGTGTAGTTGCTGCCATCGATACATTTGTAAATGCAGAGGTAGATAACACAATTGCGGTTAGGGTTAGGGCGATTAATGATTTTACAGCGGTTTTCATAATATTTTGATTTTAAATGATTTCTTAAGGTTTTGTAGATAAGACGCCTCCATTTCAGAAACGTTTCAACAACTTTTACCGTTTTAGACCATAATGAAAGAATCCCCGACCAAAGGCCTATTTTTTTCGACGAACGGGCAGAAAAAAAAATAGCTAAATCCGGTATTTTATTTGAAAGAAGTTCAATTTGCTGTATGTTTAAAGATTTTTAAATGCTTACCCTCCCTTTGTTTTAACCTTTAGCTGATGTTACGAGTAGATAGTTCTAAGCCCTGTAAAATTGTTTATTCCTTGTGTAAACACGAATTTTTCGGTTATTTGATAGAGCCTCATATTGTCCAGCTGAACCCTCAGGGAGACTTTTCATTAACTTACCAACGAATTTTTTCTCATACCGCCTCAGAATTCGCGGCACACCTGACAGAAAAAGATTTCAAGCTGATTAAAATTCTGGATGAAACCGAGCAGGACTTCATCATCAAGAAATTCCATAAGAAGCCCATTCGTCCGGTAGAATTCTTCAGCAAGTTCTTCAATGATAAGTTTTATGAGAATGTAAGACCAAAGATTGAAAAGAAACTGGCAGAGGCTTTGGAGCTGATTAAAAAGGATGGAGCATTGTATCAGATGGACAGTGATGGCTGGCCTGCAGAGCGAAAAATTGAACTCGCTGCTGAACCAGCTACGGTATTGTTTCATTTTAGGCGCAACGCGATGGAAACCCGCTATTTCCCGACCATCAAATACCAGGGAATGCGTATTGATTTCATGTTTCAAGAAGCACAGGTGGTGAGTAACCAACCGGCCTGGCTTCTGCTGAATGATGTACTATACTTCTTCGAACAAGACATTGAGGGTAAAAAACTGCTGCCTTTTTTAAACAAACGCTACATCACGATTCCTAAATCAACGGAAGGCGCTTATTTTGAAAAGTTTGTCGCTCCACTGATTGAAAAATACCATGTATATGCGGAAGGATTTGACATCAAAACCGAGAAACATGAACCTACACCAGTGATCAAGGTGATTTATGTGGATGCAGGTATCTCTCAGTTACAATTATACTTTAGGTATGATGCCCATGCTTTTGCAATGGGCAATGAGAAAAAGATAACCGTACACATAGAAAAAAAAGAAGACAATTATATCTTCACCCGCATCAAAAGAGATGCAACATGGGAAAAACAAAAATTTAACTTTCTGACCGCTCTTGGGCTTAAAAAGGTTAGTCCGCTGGATCATAATCTCGAATTGCCCGCACATGCAGATGAAAATCAGAGCTATGCGATACTCAACTGGGTAAATGAACATATTGAGCAATTGAAATCGGAAGGATTTGAAATTGAACAAGACCAGAGTGCTAAGAAATTCCAGTTCGCCAGTAACAAGATTGATTTTGAAATTAAAGAAGACAATGACTGGTTCGACATCCATGCGATCGTGTATTTCGGTCAGCACCCCATCCCATTTATTGCCCTAAAACAACATATCCTACATAAAAAAAGAGAGTTTACCCTTCCTGATGGCTCCATTGCGATCATTCCTGAAAAATGGTTTACCCAATATGGAAGTCTGTTTAGCCTTTCTGATGGCAGCAAGGAACTGAAGTTAAAAAAACACCACATCGGGCTGATCAATGAGTTGGCGGAAGATGGCATTGCCAATGTTACGCTGAGTCGTAAGCTGCAAAGATTGAATGATTTTGAAAATATTGCTGATACTAAAATGCCGGTACATTTTAAAGGAGACCTACGCAGCTATCAGAAAGCAGGATACAATTGGTTTAGCTTTTTAAGGGAGTATAATTTTGGTGGCTGCCTGGCGGATGATATGGGTTTAGGTAAAACCATTCAGACCCTGGCGATGCTGCAAAAAATTAAAGAAGAAGATGAAGAGCAGTCGACAAAAAGTACGTCACTGATTATTATGCCTACTTCTCTGATCTATAACTGGCTGAATGAGGCGAAGAAATTTACTCCGAAACTAAAGATTCATGCCCATACCGGCAGTTCCAGGAACAAAGACATCAGTCAATTTGCGAAATACGACATCATCATCACCACTTATGGCATTACCCGCGTAGACATAGATTTACTGAAGGATTATTATTTCAACTATATCATTTTAGATGAAAGTCAGAACATAAAAAATCCTTCTTCAAAATCTTTTAAAGCCGTAAAAACATTGAAATCCAGGCATAAGCTGATCCTGAGCGGTACACCGGTAGAAAATTCGGTGAGTGACCTCTGGACACAGCTCACTTTCTTAAATCCAGGTTTATTAGGTACACAAACCTTCTTCAACGATGAATATGTACAGGCCATTGAGAAAAGAAAAGATGAGGAAAAGGCCAGGAAACTACAGGCCATCATCAAACCCTTTGTCTTGCGCAGAACCAAGGAGCAGGTAGCCTCTGAGCTTCCAGCAAAAACAGAGCAGGTAATTTATTGCGACATGTCTGAAGATCAGGCCGCTTATTATGAGGAAACAAAATCAGCCTATAGAAACGACTTGCTGAGCAGCATGGATGATGGTACTTATGCGAAAAAACAGGTCCAGCTGTTGCAAGGATTAACCGCATTGAGGCAGCTGGCCAATCACCCGGTGATGATTGATGAAAGCTATACCTCTGATTCCGGTAAGTTCGAAAACGTGATCCATACCCTAGATAATGTATTAAAAGGTGGTCATAAAGTGCTGATCTTCTCCCAATTTGTGAAACACTTGAATATTTTCAGGCAATATTTTGAGCAGGAAGAAATCCCTTTCTCCTACCTGGATGGTGCTACAAAAAACAGAGGAGAAATCGTGTCAGAGTTTCAGGAAAACACCGAATTGAAGGTGTTTCTGATCTCGATCAAAGCAGGTGGTGTCGGTTTAAACCTAACCCAGGCCGATTACGTATTTATTCTTGATCCCTGGTGGAATCCCGCTGTAGAGCAACAAGCCATTGACCGAACCCACCGTATCGGACAGGAAAAGAAAGTTTTCATTTACAAGTTTATCGCAAAAGATACGGTAGAGGAAAAAATCCTTGCCTTGCAAAACCGTAAGAAAAGACTGGCCAGCTCATTAATTACAACGGAAGAAAGCTTCTTCAAATCACTGAGCAAAGACGACATCAGGGAAATCCTGAATTAGCCTTAACAAAAAGCTACCCCTGCAAAAAAAGATAATATTCATCCCGACTGATCATGACTGCGCCCAGGCTCATCAAATGGTCATTCGGGAGCTGACAATCGATCAGCTGAAAGTTTTTATGCTGACATAACCAGATCAAACCTGCTTTAGAAGCATTGCTGACCAGGCTAAACATGCTTTCCCCGCAAAATACATTACCTATTTCCAGTCCGTATAATCCGCCGCACAAAAGTCCATCCTTCCAGACTTCCACACTTTTTGCAAATCCATGTTCGTGTAAAGCAATATAAGCCTCCTGCATTTCAGCTGTAATCCAAGTGCCCGGCTGGTCTTTTCTACCAACTTTCGCACAATTTCTGATCACCTCTGGAAAAGCTTCATTATAGGTGATTTTAAATACCCCATCTTTTAGAATTTTCATCATGCTTTTGCTAATCTTCACCTGATCTGGATGGATTACGCAGCGCTCATGAGGCGAATACCAACAAATAGGATCATCATCACTAAACCATGGAAAAATCCCATGATGATAGGCCAAAAGCAGTCTGTTGACACTCAAGTCTCCCCCTACTGCTAATAATCCATCCGGATCGGCTAATGCCGGGTCTGGAAAGCTAATCTCCTTTTCATCGAGTCTAAAAACCATGATGCAATAATAAAAACAATAATTTAATGTAACGAAGCCTTCCTTATTGTATCTTAAATAGAAAACAAGGTTATGAATTTAATAGGCAATATCATCTGGATTATTTTCGGCGGCATTTTCATATTTTTCGAATACATCATCGGAGGACTGATCTTATGCCTGACGATTATAGGTATCCCATTTGGCCTGCAATGTTTCAAATTTGCCATTGTGGGATTGGCACCGTTTGGGGTAAAAATCACAGATACTTCTTCCAATACTGGCTGCTTGTCTACCATCATGAACATCATATGGTTGGTTTTTGGCGGTTTCTGGATTGCTTTAACCCATTTGGTTTTCGGCCTGTTGTTTTGTATTACGATTATAGGTATTCCTTTTGGCAGACAACATTTCAAGTTAATGAACCTGGCCTTTACACCTTTCGGAAAATCAATCAGTTAAACAACACCTGATGCACTGGATTCTATAATTAATGAATTTCAATCAAACCTATTTTCTGCGCTTTCGTAAATGCCTCCTGACTGTCTTTAAACAAGCAAGTGTGGATCCCTATCGCTTCCATTTTCAGTAATATCGCAGACGTTTCCAGTTCCTTCTCTTTGCGCACGTTTCTAATGAATACTGCGGCTACATTTTGCGGAAACTTCTCTGCTATTGTCGCGTAAATAGAGGGGTCTTTCTGCGAGTTATCACCAAAAAGGATAAACTTTTGATTGGGAAAAACGGCCATAATCCTCCGCAAACGAATCAGTTTACCTTCATGCCCTGTTTTACCGGTTTTAATTAAGCTAGTCCAGCGTTTCAGCTGATTGAGCAAAAAGGCTCCTTCTGGCAGTCGGTTAAAACGAAACGTTTCTACCAGATAATCATAAAGATTCCACTCTGTACTGGATACATAAAAGAAAGGATTGGGCTGATCAGCGGTGGTATGAGATAAAGCGAGCAGGCGGTAGAATTCGGCGATGCCAGGAAAGGTTTTGCGCGTTCTGGGATTTTTAATAAACAGCTCCCGCAGTCTTCGTCCTATGGTGGCCGAATGGGAAACCATCACGGTATCATCCACATCAGAAATGATCGCATATTGGGTAATGTGTGGCACATATACTTTACCTAAAGCCTCACCAATCACAGCTCCATCTTTTGCAAATGCCTTTACCTTTACACCATGCCATCCAGCAGTTGCATTCTCAACAGCTTCCCATTCAAACTTAAAAAAGCCATCATAAGCAGTTTTTTGCTCTAGCAACTGTCCATTAAAATTAAGCTGTACCCTGGTAAATGCAGCGGGTTTAACAATAAACAGTTTTAAAAGATGGGCAATATTTACAAAGATATTGTTGCTGTAAACTTGTTTTGTTTTCGCTTTAAAGGTAAACACATGGCCATAAATAACCAGGTTATGGGTGTGTCCGTAGCCATGATATACTTTAACATTGCAGGATTTATTCATTGCTAATTAAAACAGAGTAAGCCGGAAGTTGTTTGTGGTATTAAACAATATCAATGGGAGCAGCTAATTTGAGTGCAAAATTACTTTTTATCGTTAACCCCGGTTCCGGAAACCAGGAAGTTAACTATTCCGAAGCTATAGCCCTTCATTTTAAAGAGCAGCCCCAGGAAATTCAGATTTTTGAGCTCCCTAAAAACTGCAGTCTTGAAAAAATAAAGCAAACCATTGATCAATCAAAGGCCAACCGTGTCATTGCTGTAGGCGGCGACGGTACGTTAAAACTCGTTGCCGAATGCTTACAGGGAACAAACACCCCGATAGGTATCATTCCTGCCGGTTCTGCTAATGGAATGGCCAAAGAATTGGGTATTCCATTGGACCTTGAGGCCGCACTACAAGTAGCTGCGAATGGTCAGCCAAAGAAAATCCACGCCATAAAAGTAAATGGAGAACTTTGTATTCATCTTGCCGATATCGGCTTTAATGCCTACATCATCAAGCGATTCGACAGTCTGCCCAGTCGTGGGATGATCGGTTACGCAAAAGCGGCCTGGCAAGCCCTTTGGAACCACCATAAAATGGAGATAGAGATAGAAATCAAAGGAAAACAGATCAACACCCAGGCAGCCATGGTGGTGATTGCCAATGCCACCAGCTATGGAACAGGCGTGAAAATCAACCCTGAAGGCAATTTATCGGATGATTTCTTTGAGGTCATTTTAGTCAAGAAATATACGGTACTGGAAATTTTAAAGGTCAGGTTTACAGAACTGCCATTTAATCCGGAAAAGATTGAACTCTTCCACACCAAAGACCTGTGTATCAAAACGAAGCACAAAGTACATTTTCAAGTAGATGGGGAGTACCTCGGAAAAGTGAACCGTGTGGAAGCCACTATCCTTCCTGCAGCTATTACGATCATCAGTCCATGATAAGCTGCCAGCTTTTTTTTCCTAATGGCAATACTGAGCAATGAGGTCATCAGCCATCCTGGAACCCATATTTTTGACAAATAGAAAATCTTCGCAGGCACCTTGAGGATCTTTTTGTTTCAGCTTGCGCTTCCCATCTTTTATCCTTTCCTGAAAGTAATCATCATCGTAACCCAACTCTTCTTTTAGCCTGGCAAACCTGGCCTCATCTTCCGGTTTATACCCTACTGTTTCCTTGTTTTTATAGAAATTCTGGATCACTGCCGTGAGGGAGGCGTTGGATACATAATTAGCGATTGCCAGGTTAATATCTGTCTTGGTTTTCCCATCGCAGCCAGATCCGGAAAGCTCAAATTTAATGGGTGCAAGCAGTACTATGGTAGAATCATGGCTTTTAGGAACCTCCCATTTACCGCTGCTCAGACGGATCAGCCGGAGTGCTTCATCGTCCAGGTCTGTGCCCATACCTGAACGAATTGCGGAATAGGTCAGCTCTCCCTGGTCATTGAGTTTAAATTCAATGGTCACCAGACCTTGGATACAATTGCGCAGGGAATATGGCGGATACACCTTTTTTTCCATGACAAATCTGTCCAGCCCCCCTTTTAATCTAGGTTGCGACTGTACCGAAAATCCGAACAGCAGGAAGCATAAGAGAAGAATTTTTCCCATACCCTAACTTACGGAAATTAAATCAATGCAGCTTTAAAAGTATGTTTTAATATTGCGGAAGGATCTGGAGAGTTCAGGAGAAATGCCGCCTTTTGAGAAAACTGACACACGCCAGGGTAATCACCTTTAGCAGTATACAGGTTAAATATCAATTGAAAATGAAGGTGAGGAGGCCATTGACCGTTTTCTTCAGGGACGCCAAAAGCTGCGAATGCAGCACCTTTAGCTATTTTTTGCCCTACTACCAAGCCGCTTAATGAAGCTAAGCTCAGGTGTCCGTACAAAGCATGAAACACCTGGCTATTGATCGTGTATTTAAGAATAATGGTTGCCCCATAATCTCCATAGTGGTCATTGAATTTAAAGCTGTGGACTTCCGCATCATAAAAGTTATAGACAGTTGTTCCTGCAGGGCCCCAGATGTCAACACCAAGATGTAATCTGCGAGGCTCTTCATCACTATCAAAATGATGACTCCGGGCATAGATCGTCCGGTGTTCATCATATCCACCAATCCCATAACGGGCATTGGCCTTCGCCAAATGACCTGTAATCCAACTGCTAAAAACTGCCGTATCGGCCAATATTTCCGGACTCAGCTCCGTATTGCTAACGGTGAAATTAAAAGGATGCAATTGATCCGTTGAGGGATCAAAATCTACCACCTTTCCGATCTCTACCCCTTCCAGATTTAATGGATGCTTTGCGACTGCTGTTTCCTGCATATTATTTTAGCGCTATAAATTAGTCCGCTGTTTCTTCTGTATCTGGCTGTCTAGGCTCTTTTGCAATCTTGTCAAAAATTTTATCCATGTGCTGTACATACTCATTGGTATCGTCAAGGAAGAAGGTTAAGGTAGGAACAACTCTTGCCTGGTGGCGAATTCTTGCCCCTAATTTATACCTGATCTCACTAGAATGAGCATTTATTTCTGCCACAGATAATGTGGTATTGTTGGTGTTTAAAAAGCTTAAATAAACCTTTGCTACCGCTAAATCCGGAGAAACACGGACTTTAGTAATGGTAACCAGGGTATTTGGTAAATATGCTGCTCCTTCACGTTGAAATATACTAGCTAATTCCTCTTGCAGGACTCCGGCAAATTTCTGCTGACGTTTACTTTCCATAATTATTCCAATCTTAATATTAATATAACAGCTTATCGTAAGGATAGCGCTCTGTATGTAAAGTCTTTACTTTATCGTACAATAATTGTTTAAATTCTTCTAAATTCTCTTTGTGCAAGGCTGAGATAAACATCGCAGGGGCATTGTTCGCTGCCATCCAACTGTGTTCAAACTCTTCAATGGTCAATGTAGACTTCTCTCCATTTTCCAGATCAACTTCCGGACTCACATACGCATCAATTTTATTGAACAGCATGATCGTCGGCTTATCTCTTGCACCCAGGTCTTTTAAGGTTTCATTGACCACATTGATCTGATCTTCAAAATTAGGATGAGAAATGTCTACCACATGGATCAAAACGTTTGCTTCACGCACCTCATCGAGGGTCGATTTGAAACATTCGATCAAATGGTGAGGTAGTTTGCGAATAAACCCTACCGTATCCGACAAAAGGAAAGGCACGTTTTCGATTACCACTTTACGCACGGTAGTGTCTAAAGTAGCGAACAATTTATTTTCCGCGAATACTTCCGATTTCGACAGCATGTTCATGATAGTAGACTTACCCACGTTGGTATAACCTACTAATGCTACACGGATCAGTTCAGAACGGTTTTTCCTTTGTGTCTCATTCTGCTTGTCGATGAGTTTCAGACGTTCTTTTAAAAGTGCGATTTTCTCCAAAATCATCCTTCTATCACTTTCAATCTGAGTTTCACCGGGACCTCTCATTCCGATTCCCCCTTTTTGGCGCTCCAAGTGGGTCCATAAACGGGTTAATCGCGGCAATAAGTATTGCAACTGAGCCAGCTCCACCTGCGTTCTCGCCTGTGCGGTCTGCGCCCTGCCTGCAAAAATATCCAGGATCAGGTTACTCCTGTCCAGCACTTTTACCTGCAGTTCACGCTCAATATTTCTCAGTTGTGAAGGTGACAATTCATCATCAAACACCACTAAATCTATTTCTTCCGACTTCACATAAGCCGCTATTTCTTCTAATTTTCCTGTACCTACAAAAGTGCTCCGGTCAGGCTTCTCCATTTTTTGAGTAAAAATATGCGTCACCACACCTCCGGCAGTATCTACCAGAAATGCCAGTTCATCCAAATACTCTTTGGTTTCTTCCGGTTTTTCACCTTGTCTTATTACGCCAACAAGAACAGCACGTTCAGGTTTAAGCGCGGTATCAAAATATTTTTGCTTTCCCATGTAAAATACAAAGATACAAAAGTTATACCGAGATCAGCTGACTGACAAAGTCGGCCATGGATGCTCCTGGATTTTGAGTTTTCATAAAGTTTTCACCGATTAGGAAACCGTCAAATCCAGCGGATCGCAATTCATTGATGGTCACCGGATCACTGATGGCACTTTCAGAGATTTTCAAAAAGTCATCAGGAATCTCGTCTACCAATTCAAAAGAAGTCTGAATATTAACAGAGAAATCAGCTAGATTTCTGTTATTCACGCCAATTGCATCCAACTCAGGAATCACGCTTCTTTGCAGCTCATCCAGATTATGAACCTCGAGTAACACGTTTAATCCAAGGCTTTTAGCAAACACAGCTAAGTCCTCAATCTCATCTGGTGTTAGAATCGCAGCAATCAGCAAAATAATATCTGCCCCCAATGCTTTGGCCTCTAGAATCTGATATTCATCGATCATGAAATCTTTTCGAAGAATTGGGATATTGTTCAGCGCCCTTGCCGCCAGTAAATCATTGGTATGGCCGCCAAAGAAATCTACATCCGTCAGTACAGAAAGCGCCGAAGCCCCTGCTGCTGCATAAGCAGTAGTCACCTCTTCTACAGTCACTTTGTCATTAATGATGCCTTTTGAAGGCGAACGTCGCTTAAACTCGGCAATGATTCCTGAACGCTTTTCATCCAAAAGAAACTCTTCAAAAGAATAAGGTACGCGGTTGAAATGCAATGCAGCCTCTAGCATTTTTATAGAAACCAGTTCTTTGGCCAGCGCCACTTCTTCGCGCTTGCGAAGGACAATTTTATCTAAAATATTCATCTTTTAAGCTTCTAACCAGTTTTTCATCATTTCCTTACCAAAGTCTGTCAGCACACTTTCCGGATGAAACTGAACGCCTCTAACATCATATTCTTTGTGTCTTAGCGCCATAATCTCCCGGTCTTTGTCTGTGGCAGTTATGGTTAAACAGTCCGGTAAACCTTCCGCATTGACTACCCAAGAATGGTAACGGCCAACATTGATCACCTCTGGACAATTTTTGAAAAGAATTTCTTCTTTATCCAGCACCTGAATTGGGGTGGCAATGCCATGCATTGGCCTACCTAAATTCAATAAAGTACCGCCAAATGCCTGAGCAATGGCTTGCTGCCCTAAACAGACACCAAATATACTCTTGATTGCTGCATATTCTTTAATCACATCCAATAACAAACCTGCTTCTTCTGGAATACCAGGGCCTGGCGACAGGATAATTTTATCGTATTGTGCTACATCAGACAATTTGAACTTATCATTTCTCCATACTTCCACTTCTCTTCCTAACTCGTTTACCAGGTGGACTAAATTATAAGTGAATGAATCGTAATTGTCAATTACCAATACTTTCTTTTGCATCTCTCTATCGTTTGTCATGTTATATCCCTGCGGCCATTTCTACAGCTCTTCGAAGAGCTGCAATTTTGTTATTTACTTCCTGCATTTCATTTTCAGGGATAGAATCGGCCACAATACCCGCTCCTGCCCTATAGTGCAATTCATTGTTTTTACTCATAAAAGTACGGATCATAATGGCATGGTTAAAGGTGTCATTAAAGCCCATATATCCGATGGCACCCGCATAAAAATTACGTCCTAATCCTTCGTACTCATCAATCAGCTGCATGGCGCGATATTTTGGTGCACCGCTCAATGTTCCTGCGGGATACGTATCAGCCACCACTTTGAAGGAGGAAACATCTTTTTGAAGATTCCCGCTAACTTTAGAAACCAGGTGTATCAAATGAGAATAATATTGTACTTCTTTAAATGACTTCACCTCTACACCACTGCAATGTCTGCTCAGGTCATTTCTTGCCAGATCTACCAACATCACATGTTCTGCGCTTTCCTTAGGATCCTGCTCCAGTTTTCGGGCCAGTTCAGCGTCTTCTTCGTCATTTCCGGTACGTTTAAAGGTTCCTGCAATCGGGAAGATATTGGCTACATTATTTTTGATGGTGATTTGTGCTTCGGGAGAAGAACCAAATAACTTGAAGCTTCCATAGTCGAAATAGAAAAGATACGGAGAAGGATTGATAGAGCGCAGGCAACGGTATACATTAAACTCATCACCCAAAAATCCTTGTTTAAACGCTCTTGATGGTACAATTTGAAAAACATCACCTCTTAAAATGTGTTTTTTCATTTTGTCGACGATGTCCATAAAGCCCTGGTCCGTTAAGTTAGAATGCTCCTCTCCTGTAGTTTTGAAACTATATTCCGGGAAGTTTTTATTCTGCACCAGGTACTCCATTTTCTCCAGGTCATCATCTTCATCCCCGTTAAAAGTATTTTTGAACAGGGTCACTTCATTCTTAAAGTGGTCAATGGCAATGATGTACCGGTAAATGTGGTACTGCATCATCGGGATGTCCTCTCCTTCAGGAGAAGTTGCCTGGAAAGAAATGTCTTCAAAATGCTGAATGGCATTCCAGGTGAAATAACCAAATAAACCGTTAGAGATATAGCGCGTATCATTTACTACGCCAGGCTCGAATTGCTGCTTAAAAGCATCAATTTCTTCAGTGAGCACAAAGTTCTCTTTTTCCACTTTCTTTCCATCGGGGAAATAGGTCGATAAGATGCCATTCTTCAATACGATCCCGGCCACTGGCTGGGCACACACGTAACTCACCGAATTCTCGCGACTGTGGTAATCGGAACTTTCCAATAAAATGGTATTCGGATATACATCCCTTAACCTCAGGTAAATACTTACCGGAGTAGTGGTATCCGCAAGGCGCTTCTTGTAAGTGGTGTTAATGATATAATTCTTCATCTTAAATCTTAGTTTTCATCAGTATGCAATTGTATTTCATCGCCGTCATAAAAATTTTTATACAAAAAAACCCGACGTGTGGTTACGTCGGGTTTATAAGTGTGGTTTGGTTTAGGTTGATAAACTATAAGGTACACGAAGCTACGACGAAACTCTTTTCAGAATTACTGCGCCATTGCCAAGTATGTATATTGTTAATCATGTGCAACAAAAATATAAATAAATCTTACAACACCAAATTAAATTGTGAAATTTTATGATGCTCCCCAGAATGTCCTTGTAGAATCAACCTGAGTCATTTGAATGATAGAGGCAACGATAACAATCAGTCCAAGGCCAAAATAAAGAGCGATAGTACGGTGTTTACTCGCTGCATCGTCGATACGTTTCGATCTTGCATTACCAACAGTCACTAAAATAGCCGCAAAAATCATCATTCCGATATGCTCCATTTTCCAATATCTAATGCCTGCCTGAACCAATGGACTCAAGAAATATAAGCCCAATCCAAATAATATTTGGGTATGTACAAAGATCAATGTGAAAACATTTATCTTTCTATTTGCTTCTGTATATGGTTTTTTGCCTAACCATCCAGCCAATGCCTGAACGATTGCCAACACCAACATAATTAAAACCAGGTAACGCCATCCTGAGTGCGCACTTTTCAAAATATGATAGAAATCCATAACAAGTTTTTCTTTCAAACTTAACCAATAAAATACATTTTTAAAAAAAGGAAAAATAGTAATCGATATTTAAAATCATTATAAACTAATAGCGTTATAGTTAGCAAGATCTGCTTTTCCTTGAATACTCCACATTTGTAGACGAATGTTACACAATTGTGGAAAAGACCAGCTCAATTGTGGTCAATCGCATCCTTATTTTAGCCGTTAATTCACATTTCTTGCCAACATATTACACATTAACTCTAAAACCAAAATTTCTCTCTTGGTAAAAAATAGGTTATAAACAAATCCTCCCAATTTTTTAGGTTAGATTTAGGTACTAAAAACTAAATCTTTATGAAGAAAATTCTACTCTCGCTTGCGTTGGTCTTTTCTGGTACCCTGGTATTTGCTCAGCAGACCTACCCTGTAAATGGGTCTTATGACATCAGACCTGGGAATTATGCTTTTACCAATGCAAATATCGTGGTAAATGCAAACCAGACCATCCCCAACGGAACCCTATTAATTAAGGGTCAGACGATCCAATCTGTAGGCATCGGCACCGCAATACCAAAAGGCTACGTGGTGATCGACCTAAAAGGAAAATTTATTTACCCTTCGTTGGTGGATGCATTTTCTGCCTATGGCGTACCGGAAAGTACCAGAACCTTAACCGGAGGTACTCGCCAATCCATCTTTACCTCCACTAAAAAAGGTGCTTATGGCTGGAATGAAGCCATTAGACCAGAAACACAAGTACACGCCATCTTTGCAATTGACACAAAAAAGGCAGATGAATTGCGTAAAGCAGGATTCGGCAGTGTGAACGTCATCAACAGAGATGGTATTGCTCGCGGTACCTCTTCTGTAGTCAGCCTGAGTGATGAAAGAGAGAACAGCACCATATTAAACCCTGAAGCTGCTGCGAACTACTCTTTCAATAAAGGAACTTCACAGAACGACTATCCAACCTCATTAATGGGCTCCATTGCCCTATTGCGCCAGACTTATTATGACGCTCAATGGTATGGCAAACAAAAAGAAGAATACAATCTCTCTTTGGAAGCTTTCAACAAACAGCAGCAAATCCCACAAATTTTTGAAGCTGATGGCTGGCAAAATATCCTGCGTGCAGATAAAATCGGCAAAGAATTTGGAAAACAGTACATCATAAAATCAAATGGCGATGAGTATCAACGTGTTGACGCTGTAAAAGCAACCGGTGCGAGTTTGATTATCCCGATTAACTTTGTTAAAGCTTACGATGTAGAAGATCCTTCAGATGCAAGAAATGTGACTTTGGCACAGATGAAAGGCTGGGAAATGGCCCCTTCAAATCCAGGAATTCTGGAGAAAGCAGGGATTAAATTCTCTTTAACCACCTTCGGACTGGATAAAGCTGCTGATTTCTGGACCAACATCCGCACTGCGATCGACAATGGCCTGACTCAAAAACAAGCACTTTTATCGGTTACTGAAATCCCCGCAACAATGATTGGTGTTGCTGATAAAGTAGGAACGCTGGAAAAAGGTAAACTGGCCAACTTCATTATCACTTCCGATAGTCTCTTTAAAAAGAGCAACATTGTATTGGAAAACTGGGTACAAGGAAAAAGATTCATCACCAATAAAAAGGATGAAAAAGATACCGTATCGAAAACTTTGGCTAAAACAGCGCTGGAAAAACCAGTTTTAAACGCAGGTTCGCTTATTTATCCTTTCACTGCTTTCGGTACCGCCAGCCCATTAAAACAGGAAACCGTATTGTTAAAAAATGCAACAGTATGGACGAATGAAAAAGAAGGAATCCTTCAAAATGCAGACGTATTATTGGAAAATGGCAAGATTAAAGCAGTAGGAAAAAACCTAAGTGCTGGCAATGCGAAAGTCATTGACGCAACAGGAAAGCACATTACACCGGGTTTAATTGATGAACATTCACATATTGCCGGAACAGGAGGCATCAATGAAGGCGCGCAGTCTTCTTCTGCAGAAGTGCGCATTGCAGACATCATCAACTCTGAAGATGTGAACATTTATCGTCAGCTGGCAGGTGGCGTAACGACTTCGCACATCCTTCATGGTTCAGCAAATCCGGTAGGCGGACAAGCACAGCTGATTAAACTTCGCTGGGGTAAACTGCCTGAAGAATTGAAGTTTGCTGGAGCTGATGGCTTTATCAAATTCGCCCTTGGTGAAAACGTTAAACAAAGTAATTTCGGTACTGGTGCTCGTTTCCCTGTGACCAGAATGGGCGTAGAACAATCTTTTGTAGACGAGTTTACGCGCGCAAAAGAATATAAAACGGCATTAGCCACGAAAGGAAACAACGTACGCAGGGATTTAGAACTGGATGCGATTGTCGAAATTCTAGACAATAAACGCTTCATTACTTGTCATTCTTATGTGCAGTCAGAGATCAATATGCTGATGAATGTTGCCGATAGCCTTGGTTTTAAAATCAATACTTTCACCCATATTCTGGAAGGTTACAAAGTGGCCGACAAAATGAAGGCCCGCGGCATTAATGCTTCCACTTTCTCCGACTGGTGGGCTTATAAAATAGAAGTAGCAGAAGCAATTCCTTACAATGGAAAAATCATGCACAATGTAGGCATCACTACTGCATTCAACTCTGATGATGCTGAAATGGCGCGCAGGTTAAACCAGGAGGCCGGTAAAGCGGTATTATATGGCGGCGTACCAGAAGAAGATGCCTTGAAATTTGTGACCTTGAACCCTGCAAAAATGCTCCATATTGATAATAAAGTGGGCAGTATTAAAGTAGGTAAAGATGCAGATGTTGTCATCTGGTCGGCAAATCCATTGTCTATTTATGCGAAAGCAGAAAAAACTTTCGTGGATGGTATTTCTTATTGGGACATCGATCGTGATGAACAAGTTAGAAAAGACCAGCAGAACGAACGCGCAAGAATCATTAAAAAAATGCAGGAGAGCAAAGGAAAAGGCGGAAAAACTCAGCGTCCAGTAGCTGAAAGTCCTCGCATGTACCACTGCGAAACTGTGGAAGATTATGCTATGGAACTAAACGAATTAGAAAGGACACATGCTCATGAATAAATATATTTTAACCGTATTCCTTACCGCAGCTGCAACGGTTGCAGGTTTCGCACAGGCGAATATCTCTCCAGCTCCTACACAAAGCAAGCTTACTTATGTGCTGGGTGCCAAATTACACCTGGGCAACGGCAGCGTCATTGAAAATGGCTACCTGATTTTTGATAAAGGGAAAATCACTGGCATTGGAGATGCAACGGTAGTCCGTCTGGACATGAGCAAAGGAAACCTGATTCAGGCGAATGGCAAACATGTATACCCTGGATTCATTGCGCCGGTAACGAACCTGGGCCTGACAGAATTCGAGTCGGTAAAAGCCACGCTGGACTTTGCTGAAATCGGTAATATCAATCCACATATCCGCTCTATTATTGCTTATAACACCGATTCTAAAGTTCCGGCAACCTTAAGAAGCAATGGTATTTTAATGGCACAGGTTACGCCGCAGGGCGGAATGGTTTCAGGAAGTTCCTCTGTAGTACAGATGGATGCCTGGAATTGGGAAGATGCAGCGATTAAGAAAGACGATGCCATGCACATCACCTGGCCGATCGTTCCTAAAGGCAGAGGAGGCTTTGGATTCCGCGGCCCTGTGATCGCAGCAGAAGTCCTAAAAGAAAGAACACAAAATTCGATCAATGAGCTGGATCAGCTTTTTGCAGAAGCCAAAGCTTATGCAGAAGGTCCAAAGCCTGCGGTCAGCAATGCACGTTTGGCAGCCATGAGAAACCTATTTAATGGAACACAGCATTTATTTATCAATGTAGACGGCCAGAAAGACATCATTGCAGCGGTAAATTTTGCGAAGAAATATCAGATTACCCCTATCATTGTTGGTGGAGATGAAGCTTATCTGATTACAGATTTCTTAAAGCAGAACAATGTGGCAGTAGTCGTAAAACAACCGCATGCATTGCCGAATTCTGTGGATGATGACGTGAACATGCCTTATAAAAATGCGGCAGTATTGGCCAATGCAGGTATAAATGTGGTCCTGAGTATTGATGGTTACTGGCAACAGCGCAACCTTCCCTTCATGGCAGGAACCATTGCTGCATGGGGACTAGATCCGGAAAAGGCATTGCAAACCATCACTTTGAATACAGCAAAAGTATTGGGTATAGATAAAACTACCGGAAGTTTAGAAATGGGTAAAGATGCTACATTTTTTATCTCCTCTGGAGACGCCTTAGATATGAAAAGTAATCATGTAGAACAGGCTTTTATTCAGGGAAGAGACATCAATCTAGACAATCTTCATAAACAACTGGATAAGAAGTTCAGTGAAAAGTATCAATTGAAGCCATAATCTTTCTGCTAGATCTGGCGGCTGTTTTGAAAAAAGCAGCCGCTTTTTTTTAATGTAAAGACGTTAAAAAGAAAGTGACCTCATCCAAGGTCACTTTTTTTTAACTAACTTATTATTCATAAAAAAACTGGCTGTTGGGGAAGGAGTCGAACCTTCAAGGGGTAGTTAGCTATAGTTCAAAATCAATTGTGGTCAACCCATAAACTACGTTTATCCATTTATCCCCACCACCGAGACAAGGAGGCGTGTCTGCCAATTTCACCACCCAACATTATTTTAAAGGACAATCTTCTGAGTTTTAAGCGTTAAGTTGTAAATTTCCAAATGCACCTTATATTAGAATTAAAAAACTTATCACTCAAAACTTCATGGCTGTAGGGGAAGGAGTCGAACCTTCAAGGAGTAGTTAGCCCTTACGGGTTTTCCATATTCTCCACCACCGAGACAAGGAGGTGCGTCTGCCAGTTTCACCACCCTACAGAGTATAAGCAAATGTTAAAGAACTGATATTTTTTGTTACTTGCTTGATACAAATGTAACAACAACCCTATTATGTTGCAAATATTTTAATCATATTATTTTATTATTACCATATTAATAATTATATTTGAATATCGTTAACAAATATCAAAATCATGCTTAAAAAAGAAAGCCAAAATTTAGAAATTGATAACCTGGATATTGACATTTTAAAACAGTTAATGCAGGACGCGACGAAACCTTACACGGAAATCGCTAAAGATCTGATCGTTTCTGGAGGAACTATCCACGTTCGGATGAAGAAATTACAGGAAATGGGCATTATCAAAGGCTCACATTTGATGATTGATCCGCAAAAGGCAGGTTATGACATTACTGCCTTTCTTGGAATCTACCTGGAAAAAGGAATTCAGTATAAAGATGCTGTAGCGCAATTGAGTAAAATCAAAGAGGTGGTGGAGCTACACTATACGACCGGGGCTTACAGTATGTTCGCTAAAATCATCTGTAGAGATACGAATCATTTGAGACATGTGTTAAATGAGGAAATACAAGCGGTTGAAGGGATTCAACGTACAGAAACACTGATTTCACTGGAAGAAAGTATCAGAAGACAGATTGAATTGTAATTCAATCTGTCTTCTTTATAAGAGCCAGTTTTAGAAATTGACTGTCTTACTTATTTAAACCTGCTTTTCAAAGCTTCCAGTTTCAGCTGTAAATCGCCTTCCGGCTGTGCTTTTCCTTTTTGTTCAGACTTATGAACAGGCTTTGGCCTATTGCCAGCAGGATTTTTATTAACTGGCTTATGGAAAGTTTTTTCGCGCTCTTCTGCTTTCCCTGTTGTTTTTAATTTCGGCTTTGCTTCTCCTGATTTCATGGATAAGGAAATGCGTTTTCTTGCCGCATCAACCTCTACCACGGTCACCTCTACCTTTTGATGTACTTTGACCACATCATTAGGATTCGCTACAAAACGATCGGCCAGCTGACTGGTGTGCACCAATCCATCTTGATGAACGCCTATATCCACAAAAGCACCGAAATTGGTAATATTGGTCACGATTCCAGGAAGCTTCATGCCAATTCTTAAGTCAGCGATTTCATTCACACCATCCGTAAAACTGAAAGCCTCGAACTGTTCCCTTGGGTCTCTTCCAGGTTTCGCCAATTCATTCATAATGTCGTTTAAAGTCGGCAAACCGATTTCCTCCGTTACATATTGCTGCAGCTTGATTTGCTTTCTTAATTCCGCATCTTTTACCAGCTGCGCAACACTGCAATTCAAGTCTCTCGCCATCTTATTCACCAAAGCATAACGCTCCGGGTGAACGCCACTAGCATCCAAAATCTGCTCTGCATCTCTGATCCTTAAGAAACCCGCAGCCTGCTCGTAAGCTTTATCGCCTAAACGAGGTACCTTTTTCAGACTATCTCTATTTTTAAAAGCACCATTTTCATTTCTATAGGTCACAATATTTTGTGCCAGTTGCGGGCCTAAACCTGAAACATAGGCCAATACCTGTTTTGAAGCTGTATTTAACTCAACTCCTACGGCATTCACACAACTCATCACTGTATCATCCAGCGATTGCTGTAATTTACTCTGATCTACATCGTGCTGGTATTGTCCAACGCCAATAGATTTAGGATCGATTTTCACCAATTCTGCTAATGGATCCATCAATCTTCTGCCAATAGAAACCGCTCCACGAACGGTGATATCCTGTGTAGGAAATTCCTCACGGGCCACATCTGAAGCGGAATAAATAGAAGCTCCGTTTTCATTGACCATCACAACAGCCACCTCAGGGATCTGTAAACCACGGATAAACACTTCTGTTTCCCTACCCGCAGTACCGTTACCAATGGCAATCGCTTCTACCTGATGCTTTTTGCAAAGTTCTATAATTTTATCTGCTGCATTTTTCACATTCCCTTGTCCGGTATGTGGGTATATCGCTGTATTTTCTAATAATTTTCCTTGTCGGTCTAAACAAACCACCTTACATCCGGTACGGAATCCAGGGTCGATGGCCAGCACATTCTTTTGCCCCATCGGCGCTGCCAATAACAATTGTCTGGCATTTTCTGCAAATACGCGGATGGCTTCTGCATCTGCTTTCTCTTTTGAGAAAGAGCGGATTTCAGTTTCCATAGCCGGCCCCAAAAGACGTTTGTAAGAATCCTGGATGGCCATTTTCACTTGTTTCGAAGCTGCAGAATTGTCTTTAATGAATTGTCCCTCGATAATAGAGATGGCTCCTTCTTCTTCTGGCATCGTTTCCAGTTTCAAAATCGCTTCATTTTCTCCCCTTCTCATGGCCAATACACGGTGTGATGGTGCTGCTTTAAGCGGCTCTTCCCAGTCGAAATAATCTTTATACTTGATTCCCTCTTCTTCTTTACCTTTCATTACAGAAGATTTAAAAGAAGATTTCTGCTGAAAATACTGACGCATGGAAGTTCTCACCTCCACATGCTCATTCACAATTTCCGCAATGATATCTCTTGCACCTGCCAGGGCTTCCTCCCTGGAGTTCACGCCTAGCTCCTCGTTTAAGAAGGCCTGAGCCTCCGAATCCGGATCTCCTTTACCTTGTTCCAGCAGCATTAGCGCCAATGGCTCCAACCCCTTCTTTCTAGCTTCAGAAGCTCTCGTTTTACGTTTAGGTTTATAAGGAAGGTAAATGTCTTCAATCGTGCTGATCTCGCTGGCCTCATTGATCTGACGTTCCAGTTCCGGACTCAATTTATCCAATGCGGTCAGGGCTTTAAGAATTGCTTCTCTACGTTTGTCCAGTTCGCGAAGCTGTTGAAATCTATCACGGACTGCCGCTACCTGTACTTCATCCAAACTTCCGGTGACCTCCTTACGATAGCGGGAAATAAATGGCACAGTTGCACCGGCATCTAACAATTCGATGGTTGCAACCACCTGTTTTTCAGCTACGCTAAGCTCGGTAGCAATTATTTTAGAATGATGACTCATTTAATGATCTTTTGATAGGCTATCGTACAATTGGCGCCAAAATTAAGGCTAACAATCGATATCCTAAAATAAATAATGTGTTAATGAATTGTTGACTCCAGATTAGAATGGGTTAAAAAAAATCCCGTTGGTAAATACCAACGGGATCCTATATTAACGATGTAATTTGTAACTTATTTTGCTACGTATAACACTTCTTTTACTGCTTTAATCACTCTTTCAGCGTTAGGTAAACTAGCCGCGATTAGTGTTGGTGCATAAGGAAGTGGAACGTCCGCGCAAGTGATACGTAATACTGGTGCATCTAAATAGTCAAAAGCATTCTTTTGAACATTAAACGCAATCTCAGAAGAGATAGAAGCCAATGGCCATGCCTCTTCAACTACCACTAAACGGTTCGTTTTCTTAACAGATTCAATGATCGTTGCATAATCAATAGGACGTACTGTACGTAAATCGATTACTTCCACATTGATTCCTTCTTTTGTCAGTTCTTCAACTGCAGGGTTTACCACACGGGTTAACATTTTACCAAAAGTAACAATTGTTACATCAGTTCCTTCTTTAACAATATTAGCTTTACCGATAGGCAGGTAATATTCTTCTTCAGGAACTTCACCTTTATCACCATACATTACTTCGGATTCCATGAAAATCACTGGATCTGGATCAAGGATAGCTTGTTTTAATAAACCTTTAGCTTCGTAAGGAGTAGATGGAACTACTACTTTTAAACCCGGACAGTTTGCAAACCAGTTCTCAAAGTTTTGAGAGTGTTGTGCACCCAGCTGACCTGCATTTCCGGTTGGACCACGGAATACGATCGGAATAGAGAATTGACCTCCACTCATTGAAAGCATTTTGGCTGCACCGTTAATAATCTGATCAATAGCAACCAATGAGAAATTGAAAGTCATAAATTCTATGACCGGAACTAATCCATTCATTGCTGCGCCAATACCAATACCGGTAAAGCCCATTTCGGCAATAGGAGTATCAATTACGCGTTTGTCACCAAACTCGTCTAACATACCCTGACTTACTTTATAAGCACCATTGTATTGCGCTACTTCTTCACCCATCAAAAAAATGTTCTCGTTTTTACGCATTTCTTCACTTAGGGCTTCACGTAACGCTTCTCTAAATTGAATTTCTCTCATTGTATATTCAAATATTAACTGATGGCAAATATAACCATTGTAAATTAATTATAAAGTAGTGTTTTAATTACACTGTGTTTTCCGCATTAATTGCTGGGTTTTTCGAGGGGCTCACCGAAATGAATAATGTTTCCATTGTTGTCCAAAATCGAGAATTGATGCATCCCCCAGGGCATTTCAGCCAGTTTTCCATTCGGATGAACAAATCCCTTGACGCTCATATTCCTGATACAATTGCAGTAAATTATTTACATTAATATAACAGCCTGTATGCTTTGGAACGGCTATATCTTCCGTAAATCAGAGGTGAATACTGACTTGTTCGCGACTGAAAATCAGGTAACCATCCCATTCAGAATTCAGCGTAAAGCCCATTTTTTCCTGGTAAAAAACAATGGTTTCCACCTGATCAATAGAAGCCAGAATAGGTACTGCTGAAAGTAGCATAAGCGTATTTTTTTTGTTTAATTATTTCCCACAAAGCGTTAAATAAGGGCAATATGCGCAATTTTCTACAACGGTTGTATGCTTAAAAGGAAGGTCTGGATTGAATAATTCTTCCAGTTTCTGGCGTAATAAGTCCGTAAAATTCCCCTTCAAATCCTCTAGATGCTCTGCCTGTAAGAGGACCTTCTTTCTATTTTCTTTTAGATAGAATAAGGTACCTTCATCACGCATTTTTCGTACAATATAAAGATTGGGCTCTACCCCTGAAATCTTTCTTGTCTGCTCATAAACATAAGTATAAAACAACGTTTGCACCAGGGCTTTATTTTGCTTACCACTCTCGCTGTCAAATAGTTCATCAATAGAAGAAAAGCCAACTTCATCTCTTCCAGTTTTATAATCGACAATTCTAGTGACCCCATTACGCTGATCTACACGGTCGATAATGCCCAATAAAGTTAGCTTCCGTTCTTCTCCCTTTACCTTGATCGGGAAGGTCACTTTGTCGTAATCCTTATTATTCTCCAGTTCTACGATTGAAAATGGCGCTTGCTGTTCATCATGATCCAGAATTACATTGGCATATTCGGCAACAATGGCCAGCATGACCTGCTGCATTCCACTAAATTCCAATAATATTTCTTCTGTATCAAACATCTCTATCGCAAAAGCAAGCTGGCACATTTCTTTGAGCTGCTTTCTATTTTCGGCGATCCGCTCTTTAGTGATATAAGGGCTTTCAGCTTTTAATTTCTGATAAAAAAGCTCCATTACCTTGTGTAAGATAGACCCAATGCTGTTGGCTTCCATGTTTTCGGCCAGTTCTTCCGGTTCTTCCACTTTGGCAATGTATTTATAGAAAAACTGCACAGGGCAATTGAGGTAGGTAGTCAATCTGGTGGCAGATAATTTCACCGGATTTTCCTCCTGATTGTCCAGATAAGTATATAAACGCCGCAATACCTCTCCTTCTTTTTTTATCTCAAATTCTACTTTCGGCTCAATAGCAAGAGATTGCGACTGGTCAAAATATTTAAAGGTGTAGCCGCTTTCAAATTCCAGCTGCTTCAAAAAGCGACTAGGTTCTCCGGTATTGCTATCGTCAGCTTGCCCGTTATAAACCAGACTTACTTTATTGGAACGCTGCAATAAACGGTAAAACATATAGGCAGAAATGGCATCCTGGTTTTCAATAACCGGTAATCCATAGGCCCTGCGGATACTATCGGGGATGAAACTTGGTGACACATTGATCTGTGGCAAAATTCCTTCTGTGACACCAAGCACATATACATGCTCAAAATCCAGACTCCTGCTTTCCAGTAATCCCATCACCTGAACCCCTTGCAATGGTTCTCCGCTTAATGGAACCGCAATTCCCTGAACTGCTTTTTGCATCAAAGAAAGCACAAAAGAAAGAGGCAGATGTGCCGCATAGTCTTCTAAGGTATCGTGTAATCTGTTCAGTTCTTTTAACGTAGCTCCAAATAAATCAGCTTCTGTTTGCTTTAACGTCTTTTCTTCAAGTTGTCTTTCCAGTATCAATTTAAACACTCGCTGCAGGTGTTCGATAGCCATTAGTCCTGAATCTACTTTGCTAAAAAACAAAATGGACAAAGGGTCTTTATGCAAAGTTTTTATTGGAACATCAATCAACTGCGCTTTCAGGATTTCCTGCTGCACATCATCTCTGTCGACAGGCAAGACACCCGTTAAAGGGTGAGAAAGGAAGGCTTCGACTTCTCTGTAATAAATGGCGTCTTTTTTTCCATCAATCAGCTGCGCCTGAACGCTTAGCCATAAATCTGCCAGTCCAAAAATGGAAGTCGCCAGCAAGGGATAACCCATCGTAACGTTCAATTCGATATTCGAAATACCTCCTGCATGCTGATATTTGGTGGGAATGGTTTGCAAAACAGGCAGCAATAAGCTTTCATCTGCAAGAATCAGTGCGATTTTCCCGGCATTATCAGCTACATCCAATAATGGATAATCCTGTAACAATTCCTGCTGGAGAATCTTTGCCTGTGCTGTTTGTCCCTGTGTTTTGTAAACATTAATCTCTTTTTGCTGTCCGCGAATCAAGTCCCTTGCCTCACCTAAAGCATTCGGCAGCCCCAGTCGCTGTATATTTTTCCTCAGGAACAAACCTGCTTCCTGAGTCTCATCTTCCATATAGTATTTATCGACATCAAAATAGAACAAAGCCTTTTCATCTTTATTCCATTTCTTAAAAATTACCGCCTCTGCATTACTAAGGGCATTAAATCCCGCGAAAACAATCTTTCCCTCTTTAAAATCTTCAATAAATTCTGGTTTATCTGCTTTTCCTTCCGCCAACTGGCGATAGATATAAGCCATTGTAGTATATCCTTTTTCTCTTAATGCCGCATGAAATCCACGGTATAATTTAGGCATCCGTCTCCACATACGGATAAACTGTTCCTGATGGTATTGTTGTTTTCCGGCAGAAAACGACGACCAGAACTGCTCCAAAAACTGCTGCTGTTCTAGGGTCAGGTGCTGAAAATCCTTTTCAATCACAGCAATATCTTCCAGCTCCTGAAAAAGCTGATCTGCATTCACCAGATCGTTGTCTATTTGTGAAAAGTCGCTGAGAATAATCCTTGCAATCGGATAGAAAACATCCGGATTCAGCGGTTTTCCTCCTTCTTCAATAAGGAGCTTATTGTATTCTTTTAACAGGGTAAAAAACTGATTAAAACCATCAGCCACCTGCAAATGGGTAGAAAGTGCAAAAAACTCCTGAATGGTAAAAAAGGAAGGTGCCCAAAAGGGTTTCCTCATTGTATCTGCCAAATGGTTCTGCAGGTAGGGCACCGGTCTTTTATTATTAAAAACTACTGCGGCATGGTGCAGATCCGAACCCAACCTTTTTACTAAATCTTCCGCAACTTCTTTTAAAAACGCCTTCATCTTTACACTGATTTTAAGGTTGCACTATGTGCATAAAACAAATAGGTTTTTACCTTCTGGTAGCCCATTGCCAATAACAAGTCGCGGTATCCGTACACTTGTTTAATATGTGAATCGCTCTCTTTGAGCGTAAATTTATAATCGATTACGATGACCTCATTTCCAGAAATCAGCACTTTATCCGGACGATACATTTTTCCACGGATATCAATAATGCTCTTTTCATTGATCGTTTCCCTACTCGTTTTCAATAGGGCCTGTAATTCGGCATGAGCCAATACATTTCCTGCCTGCTTACTTAGTGAAGGTAATTCCTCTGCTTTAAAGAAGCCTTCATTGAGCATATTACTCAGGGCAGTTTCCATCTCTTCCAAATTAGCAGATCTTGCCAATACTTCATGCAATATGGTTCCTTCCCTGCCCGCATTGGTACCGGTCAGCATTTCTAACTCCTTTCTTTTGAGGTTGTTATTGAAAACTTCCGAAAGCCTTTCTGAAGTCGGATATTCCTGCAGATTGATAAAGGTTGGCCCGCTTTCTTCTACGCGCTTTGTTTTACTCTTTTTAACTACAGGGACATCCACAAAAAACCGGCCCTCTTCATCCAGCTGATCCTGTAAAGTCATGGCCAGCACATCGCCAATTGTACTTACGGTGTCCGTTTTTTTACCCAGGCAAGTGATGTATAGGTATTCTTTGGTTCTGGTCGTGGCTACATACAGCATGTTTAGCGCATCCATATTATTGTAAAGCAATTCCTCGTAATAAGGAATGGCTACGGCCGACCGTCCAAGTTCTTTATTGTATTTCAATGGGATACTTTGCAACTGATGATACGCCGTATCTGCAGTAGGCACCCAGAAAATCCCATTTGGTTTTCCATTGATTTCCCAGTTACAGAATGGCACCATAACCACTTTAAAGGCCAATCCTTTAGATTTATGAATGGTAATCACCTGTACTGCGTCGGTGTTTTCTGAAGATGGTAAAGTTTTTCTTTTCCCCTCTTCATCCCAATAATTCAGGAAGGCAGTGATGCCTTTTTCCCCTTGTCGGGCGAAATTCCCTGCAAGGTCCCTCAAAGCAAATAAATAAGGTAAATGCGCGGAATGTTTTGCCTGACTCAACCCATAAGCATGAATTAGTTTTTCCAATAATTCTGGCAATGGCTGCTGCATCCAGCTCTTCCAATTTTCACAAAGCGGAAGAGGCAGTCGATCGATCAAATGCTCCAGACCTTTAATTTTCAGGTTGAATAAATGATCCGGCAGCACTTCTACTTCCCTCAACTGCGCATACATACTGATGATATTGGCTTTATACAAAGCGGTATTTCCGGGGATTCCTGCCATCACTTTTAGCGTGTTGATCAAAATTTTAACCGCGGTATTGTTTTCAATTAGGAGTGCTTCACCGGAGATCACATTGATGTTATTTTCCATCAAAGCATCTACCACAGCAATGGCTTCAGAATTGGAACGCACCAAAACACAGGCATCACCTGCTTTATAGCGTTTTTCTTCCAGAATTAAGCGTTTTAAAGTCTCTACCATCCGCCTTAACGCTTCGGGTTTGAAACCTGTCCGGCCCAAACTAGCCCCATCAGCATCCGTTTTCAAAACAGAGAAATCAATGGCGCCGCCTGCTGCTGTTTTTGGCGTGATCTTCTGAACCACTTCCTCATATACATCGGTCATGATGTGGCTGAAGCCCTTTTCTTCCCACCAATCTGCTAATTTCTGATTAGCAGATTGTTCTCCGATGGTTTCATTTAAACGACGCTGCATCAGGATGGGGAGCGCTTTAAAAAGCGTATTGTTAAAGGAGATGATATTTTCGGTACTCCGATAATTTTCTTCCAGATTTGCGGCAACTACATACGTTTCGCCAATGTCTTTCTTGGCCTGCTGGTGAAGAATGTTCCAATCCCCATTACGCCAGCGGTAGATGGACTGCTTTACGTCACCCACAATCAAATGATCGATCAGTTTGCCATTGGCTTCTGCCATCGCATTTTTCAATAAAGGCTTAAAGTTCCCCCATTGATTCGCAGACGTATCCTGGAATTCATCGAATAAGAAATGTCGGTAACGACTGCCGGTTTTTTCCCAGATAAAGGCTGGGTTATCATCATCTTCTCCGGTAATCCCTTTCAGTAGATTTTGAGCATCACTGATGAGCAAATTGCCACTTTCCTGTCGGTAAGTTTTTAACAAAACGGCCATTTCCTGCATTAAACGCAGGTAGTATAAGTTTTTGTTGAAGGCCTGTGCCAGAATATATTCTGGCAGGCCATTGTTATAATGCTGGTATAATTTATCGAGAACAGGATTCAGGGTATAGTATAAACTATCATCTGCTCCTGCTTTAAACCACTCTTCCGGTTCATCGATGAGTTTAGCAATCGTTTCAATTTTAGAAAAATCGCCATCGGAAATCTTGGCAATCGCCAGCAAAGGCGACCTTGACTTTCCTTTGAGCTGATCGGTCGCGATATTTGCGGCTTCAAATAAATTAGCCGCATGTAAAGCAAGCTCTTTTAGCGCGCTTTCAAATAAACTGATCTGCTGTTTGGTAGATTTGCTGTACTCTCCAAACATTACATTGAGGTCGTTATGCTCGATTAATTCCTGAATGGCGTTGTCAAAAGGCTGATAACGTTCCTTAAAAATCTCTCCCGCCAGGTCAGTCAGTTCATTTCTATAATTCCAGCTTACATTGTTGCTGATTCGGTCTAAGGCGAGGTCTATGATCCACTGTAGCAAATTTGGATTGTGATCCATCTGCTCGTCCAGCTTATCCGCAAGCTCGTTCTTTACCTTTTCAAAATTCATTTCCAGCGCATAACCAGAATCAAGTCCAAGTTCAAAGGCAAAACCTCTGATCACCTTTTGAACGAAACCATCAATCGTACTTACTGAAAAACGGCTGTAATCGTGAAGAATTCTCTTATATATCGCCTCTGATCTTTGCTGAAGCAATGATTTATTTAAATCTGGGTGTGCTTTTAAAACCAATACCCGGTAATCTTCCACATCATCCAGATCTAGGGCAAAACCTTTCAACACCTCCATGATTCTGGTTTTCATCTCTTCCGTTGCCTTATTCGTGAAGGTTACGGCAAGAATTTCCCGATACTTGGTTTCTCCGGATAATAAAAGTGTCAAATAATGGGCTGTAAGACTGAATGTTTTACCAGATCCTGCGGAAGCTTGTAGTATTTTTAGCGGCTGTTGAGGCATTAGGTAAAGCTAAAGGATTCTTGCGAAGTTTCCACAAAATAGTAAACTACTAGATTAGTAGGGTAATTTTATACTCAGATTACAAAAATATCTTAATAGTTCTTTACTTTTGGGTCTAGCTGCATGACCATTCAATTTCATCACTAACCTGTAAATTGCCATGAAAAAACTAACCTTATTACTTTTCGCTTTTATAACCATCTCTGTCAGCACTTTTGCCCAGGATACCAAAGAAGCTGTAAAAATTTATAACCCTGAGGCAAATGCTCAGGCCGACCTTGATGCTGCCGTAGCGAAGGCTAAAAAAGAAGGTAAGCATGTATTTGTACAGGTAGGAGGAAACTGGTGCTCCTGGTGTATCGCCTTTCACCATCTGGTAGACAATACCCCTGAGCTTAAAAAATTGCTGAACGACAACTATGAAACGGTTTTAGTCAATTATAGCAAAGAGAACAAAAATGAAGCTGTACTGGCCAAATTACAATACCCAGGACGCTTTGGGTTTCCAGTGTTCCTGATTCTTGATGGCAATGGAAAACTTTTACACACGCAAAACTCAGCTTATCTGGAAGAAGGAAAAGGCCACAGCGTGAAAAAAGTAACAGAATTCCTTAAAAACTGGAATGTTGCTGCGTTAAAGCCGGAAAACAATAAATAGAATTGTAAAAGGCATAAGCAACCTTCAACTACTACAGCACATTACTCGCCATCACCATATTTGAAGGCAGTATTAACGGCAACCGGTAATTTTCCAGATGTTGTCAATTGATTTTTAATGACTGATGCTGCTGCACGCTGCATAAAATCTTCTTTTTGATAAGCGATTAGCAGCACCTTGCTATTTTCCAGACCTGGCAAAGCAGCCAGGTTATACGGGTTGGCAAATAAAGCAAATACAGCATTTTTTTCGGCCATGCTTTTAATCAACATTTTCAGATCTGCAGTTAATACCATCCCATTTCCTGGGCGGGTTCGTGTATCATGAATGCCAATAATGACTTGATCAAAATTGCCAATCTCTTTTAATACTTTCGCAACGGCATTTGCATTTGCAGTCTTATCCAGTGTATAAAAAATGGAGTTTTTATAAAATTTACCCAGTTCTTGCTGGAAGGTCGTTACCTGAGGCGTACCAATGCTAATGATCACTGTTCTCTTTTGAGCAGCAAGCGTTTTCAGATATTGTTTTCCTCTTAACAAGGTCACGGAGGCATCTGCCAATTGCTGTAATAGTAATTTACTTTCCGGTCGGTTGACTTCCGCGAAAACATTGTTTTCATTTACCGTGTCTTTGACATTTAAGCCCGCCCAGTATTTGGCAGTCAGGATTTTTTTTACACTTTCGTCAATGCGCTCCATAGGGATCCTACCTTCTCTAACTGCTCTCCTCACAAGCTTAATCGCCCTTGCGCTATTTTCTGAAAGTTCCAGGATGTCATTACCGGCAATAATCCCCATCACATCGGCCTCCCCATCTTTAAAATATTTCAGCACCCCTTTCATGCCCATCGCATCGGAAATGACAATGCCTTTAAAGCCCAGTTCTTCTTTTAAGATCCCAGTAACAATCGGTTTCGATAAGGTAGAGGGCATATTAGGTGTATTGTCTAATGCCGGAATGTTCATGTGTGCAATCATCACTCCCGCTGCTCCTTCTTTGATCAGCTCGCGAAAAGGATAGATTTCAAGACTATCCAACCTTTCTTTTGAAAATGGTAGCTTTGGCAAGTCGTAATGGGAATCAACATCGGTATCTCCATGACCCGGGAAATGTTTCAAGCTCACCAATAGTCCGCCATCCTGCATTCCGTTCATATAAGCCGAAGCTTTAGCGGTTACATTGTATTTATCTTCACCAAAAGACCGGTAATTGATGACCGGATTTTTAGGGTTATTATTTACGTCTACATCTGGGGCCAGATTCATGTGCATCCCAATCCGTTTGTAATCTTTAGCCACCTCCAGACCCATTTTATAAATCAGTTCTTTGTTCTGAACAGCCCCTAAAGCCATCTGGTAAGGGTAAGAAATGGTGCTGTCTAAACGCATGCCTAATCCCCATTCACCATCAGAAGTAATCAGTAAAGGCACGCGGGCCAATGCCTGGTATTTATTGGTCAGAATGGCTTGTCGGCCTGGACCTCCCTGAAAAAACACGAGTCCTCCGATCCTTTCTTTCTTAACCACCTTGGCAATGGAATCCTCGAACACTTTGCCCATATCTGTATGTGCCCTCACAAAGAACAGCTGCGCGATTTTCTGGCGCCTATTTAATTTGTTAAACACAGAGTCGACCCATGGATTAGGGCTGGACAAGGTTTCTATATAACTTTTTCGCAGCGATGGTAATTTGGAGGACTGCAATTCTTGTGGAAAAACGGCAGAAAGGCCCGTTAAAGAGAAAATAAAGACAAGGATGGGATACTTAAATTTCATTGAGCTAGTGTTCGGTTAAATTTCAAATATAAATAAAAATAGGGAGAACGGTTTTTGCTCAGATCAGCGATAAGGGCAAAATCAGTTCGAATCAGATCGACTTTAGCCATTCTATCTGTAAAAAAAAGGCCTGCATCATACACGATGATACAGGCCTTTCAAACTAGATAAAGTTTTGATACTTGATTAAATAAATCTATTACACTTAAAAAGTATAACCCAATGATAGGGCGAAACCTTTATTTTTCAATTTATCCTGGTTTAAATCATCATTAAATGATTTTTGGAAGTCCATCGCATATCTTCCATTGATATTGATGTTAGGTGTGATGCTGTATCCAACACCCACAACTCCACCAGCAATAGATTTTTTGTAATCCTTTTTGTTTGTAAAGCTATCTCCTACCTGTTCGCCATTCACTTTAAATGAAGACTCCTGAGAAAGTAAGAAGGAAACCTGAGGACCTGCAAAAATGGTAAATTCAGGAGCTGGTCTGAAACCAATAAGAATTGGAACATCAAGATAACCTAGTTTAGAATCGAATTCATTAGTATTTCCTGCAAAAGTTTTTTCCACTTTACCTCCTTTTTGCGCGTACATTATTTCAGGTAAAAATGCGAAGCCACCACCCAAAGGCAGGTCAGCATATACACCAGCCTGAAATCCCACTTTTGAATCTGTGGAATAATTTTGATCACCAATAGAGATCTTACCCATGTTCATCAGATTTGCTCCTGCTCTAATACCGAACCTCATCTGATCATTTGCTGTACTTTGTGATTGCTGTGCATTTGCTCTGAAGGCCAGACTGCTCATCGTCAAACCTAATCCTATAATGAATAATTTTTTCATAGTTATCGATTTTAATTATTTTAAAATTCGGATAGACTATTGTAATAACCATGCCAAAAACTTAGATTTTAAGGTAAAAAAGAACGATTAAACTGACAAAACACCACTGACTATCAAAACGATATAGTCAAAGAGAGCCCTATGACTTCCACCTGAGCTACAGATCAGTTGTCCGGAATTCCACACACCTAAAAAAACGATCATGGTTCCAGGTTCCGAAAATCTCTGGAAAAAAGCAGGCATAAAAAAAGGAATGCCGGTCAAAGCATTCCTTTTTTTGACAAAGAAAGGTACTAGAATTTTACACCAACACCAACCGAGAATACCTGATTTTTATATTCAGGAGTTCTTTTCGTTCCGTCTTCATTATTTTTCTGGAAATCCAGAGCATAACGACCATGAAGGTCGAATTTGTCATTAATATCATATCTAAATCCAATTACACCTCCTACAAGGCTCTTTTTAAACTTATCAGAATCTTCTCTATATTCCTCTTCTACAGTTGGTCCGAAATTACTGGAATACTTGTTTTTAGTGGAGGTTAAGAAAGAAACCTGAGGTCCTACAACCAGATTTAATCCTGAACCACCTAAATTAATAGAGGCTAAAATTGGAATGTCCACAAAATGAGTGGTTTGTTTAAATTCACCTAGTGGTGTTTCCAGCTTGTATCCTTTTGTGGAATACAATAACTCCGGCGTAAAGGCTAATCCTTTGATCAACATGATATCTAAGGTAATACCGGCATTAAATCCAGGATTTACTTTTGTATCATAATCGTTATTTCCGTCTCCTTTGATAATGTTAGGGAGATTTAATCCAGCCTTGACCCCCAATCTGATAGGACTCTGTGCATTGACAGCACCTGCGGTGAATAGGCATATTGCCAAAATGATGATCTTTTTCATAATGTGTTGTTTTATGAAAGGGGCTTAGAAAGAAATGTGCCACGATACTCGCTGTACTCATTTCATTTTGATCAAATGAACTTGGAGCGTTCATTTTAAGCGAATTACCGGACTTAACAAAAAAATTAAGAATGCTCCAACAGGGGTCGTATGTCGGCTTCTTATTGTATCAAATTTGATACAATAAGAAGCCGTCCTCTCCCTTTTTCAAAAACTCTTGTTATACATCAGTCTTAATAGAGATCTCCGAACATCATGATAAAATAAGGCTGAAAAAGGGATAGATAAAATATTTCAACCGCTTTCTTTTAGTTTCGATAACGATTGTTTATACTTACGTATAATTACACTTAGTTGATTAATAAAGTTTAAATCTATAGAAATGTCGGAATTTTCGGCCGAGGTGATCGGTACAATGTTAATGATACTTTTGGGAAATGGAGTAGTCGCAAATGTGGTCTTATCCGGTACCAAAGGAAATAATGGGGGTTGGATTGTCATCACTACTGCATGGGCACTGGCGGTTTTTGTAGGTGTAGTCGTTGCTGGTCCATATAGCGGTGCACACCTTAACCCGGCCGTTTCTATTGGCCTGGCCATCGCCGGAAAATTCAGCTGGGCGAAAGTACCTTTGTATGTTGCAGCCCAATTTATAGGTGCATTTTTAGGCGCATTTTTGGTCTGGTTGACCTACAAAGATCATTATAAACCAACCTCGGATCAAGGGGCAAAGCAGGCTACTTTTTGTACCGCCCCTGCCATTAAGAATACATGGTCCAACCTCATCTCTGAAATCATTGGCACTTTTGTATTGATATTTACCATTCTTCACTTTACCGACGCCGCGCTAGGCACCGAAAAAACGGCCATAGGATTAGGCTCATTGGGAGCCATCCCGGTTGCTTTTCTCGTTTGGGTGATTGGGTTATCCCTTGGCGGAACCACAGGTTATGCGATTAACCCGGCTAGAGATCTGGGTCCAAGAATCATGCACGCGATATTACCTGTTCATGGAAAGGGAGATAATGGCTGGGGTTATGCCTGGATTCCTGTCGCTGGTCCGCTCATTGGCAGCGCATTAGCGGCATTTCTAAACATGTATTTACATCAGCTATAAGGTTGTTCATCATTTTTTTGCACCTGCAAAAGCCCTCAAAGAGCTAGAGAATTTTGAGGGCTTTGCACATTCCGTCTTATTTCGTTTTCGCTAATGGCGCTGCCAATAACTCTGCTAATTTATTTTCTAAGTCTTCACCAGTCAGGTTTCTTGCAATGATTACTCCATTAGGATCAATCAATACATTTGCAGGAATTGCCCTTACCCCATATAATTTCGCTGGGGCACTATTCCAAAAAGCAAGATCAGACACATGAGTCCAGCTAAGATTATCATCTTTAATTCCTTTTAACCAAGCTTCTTTTGATTTATCTAAAGAGACCGCAAAAATATCGAAGCCTTTGTCATGGTATTTCTGATAAGCTTTTACCAGATTTGGGTTCTCCCTTCTGCATGGACCGCACCAGGAAGCCCAAAAATCGAGCAATAAGTATCTTCCAAAATGATCAGAAAGTTTAATTGTCTTTCCTTCCGAGGTATTCGCTTCAAAATCAGGTGCTTTTTTTCCAATGCTTACCGAGTTCAGTACATTTACTAAGTCTTTTAATACTGCTACGTAAGGTGTATTTTGCAGTGTCGGATCCAATAACTGCAAGTTTTGGTTGATTTCTTCTGGAGTCAATCTGTAAGAGAAATCTCTATATAATACATAAGCAGAGACTAAAGAACCGGGATTCTTTTTGATGAACTCGTCAATTTTAACGTCTTTTTCTTGCTTATAACTGGCAAAAAGGTCATTGGAAACGGAACCAGTCACCACTGAATTTCTATAATATTTTTCCGGATCAAGGGTAACATTCACCTGCCCCTTTTCCAGGAAAACATACAATGGACTTTGCTCTTTATCAACCGTCAAACCGTAAAGCTCTGGCAATTTCAAGCTTTTATTGAACTTAAATGCACCATTCTTTACTTCCGCAGAATCCAGTGTTTTAAACATTTTATTGTCGAATTTCTGAAGGTATACCTTCCCTGTACTTGCCCCTTTAAGGGTTCCTGTAATGGTTACCTTACTATTCTCCTGTGCATAAATTACCGTGCTGCTCAGCAATAGTCCTAAAATGGAAAATTTAAATATGTTCATGGTCTTGAGCTTTTTTGATCTTTAACTGCACAAATATAAACAAATAAACTACTAATCCCATAGACTTTGATTTTTATAAATACAACTGACATACAATCAGTTACCATTAATTAAAACTACCTTCACCAGATAAGGGCAATTACGCCCCGATCGCGCCGTACCTTTCCATTGGAAAAAATATTTAATATGCTAATTGACAGCTTTATAAAAGATAAAGTTGGCATAGCAGACCTTTTTTTAAATGAGACTTTATCAGGTCATTTAAAAAACAATTTGACACGGCTCTACCAGGGAAACCTACTATTATCCGCAGGGACAGGCAACGACACCATTGTTGTTCCCGACAAACTATTTAGAAGTGACCGCATATACTGGCTGGATCGCGCACACAATGACCCTCATGAAAATGCCTTTTTTGATCTCATGGATCGTTTCGTGAACCACCTGAACAGCACTTGCTACACCGGAATCACAGGTTATGAATTCCATTACACCCTCTATGAAAAAGGCAGCTGCTATAAAAAACACCTGGACCAGTTTCGAACAAATGCCAGCAGGCAATACTCTATGATTATGTATTTAAATGCCGACTGGCAACTTGCCGACGGCGGTGAATTGTGCGTCCACCATCCCGATAGTTTACAAAAAATTCCACCTATAGATGGGAAGAGTGTGTTTTTTAAAAGCAGTGAACTGGAACACGAAGTTTTGGTGACGAATAAACCTAGAATGAGCATTACTGGCTGGCTAAAAATAGGTTAACCATTTATAAAACAAGGATTAAGCATAAAAAAATAAAGCTCAATTGCTGAAATGAGATTGTCGCAAATTACCATTAACTTTAATTCATCAACCAATTAAAGAAAAAAGATGACAACAAAAGATCAAACCGTAATTACGGTAGCAGCTACTGTAAATGCCCCTATAGACGTCATTTGGAAAGCCTGGAACGACCCATCTCACATTACCAAATGGAGTGCTGCATCCGATGACTGGCACACCACCAAGGCAGAAAACGATTTACGTACCGGCGGGAAATTCAATTCAAGAATGGAAGCCAAGGACGGAAGTTTTGGGTTTGACTTTGGTGGTGTTTATGATGAGGTGATCCCTTATGAACTCATGCGTTATACTCTTGGTGATGGTAGAACAGTTAAAATTACCTTCGAAAAAAATGCCGACGGTGTAAAAATCACTGAAAATTTTGACGCGGAGGGACAAAATCCTATAGAGATGCAAAGAGATGGTTGGCAAGCTATTATGGACAGTTTCAAAAGATATGTAGAATCTGCCAGGCCATTATAAGCGAAAAAAAAAGGGCGATATATGGTCCCCCTCTAGAAACAAGCGCCCATGGGAATTGTAGATACGGCCTCTTTTTTGGAGATAGCGCATCTGCAATTCCTATATTTGTGAATTGATTCCAGCAATATTCTGCCCATTCTAATCGTATGATCAAGTTCCAAAAATTAATTTCCGCCGCATTTTTAACCTCTCTTTTAATTTTTAATACTGCATTCACTGCAGATGCCCAAAGGAAACTGATTTTTGAAGAAAACTTTAAAAAGAACCTGCATCAAAAAAATTGGCTGACTGCTAATGGGAGTTGGGAAATCAAGGATCAGGCATTATATGGAAGCAAGGATGTGAACTGGGCAATTTTACTAGCCAATAAATCACTACCTGAAGATTACGTTTTAACATTTTCGGCAATGGCAGCTCCAAAAACCTATTTGTTTGAAGTCATCCTGAACTTAAATGGGTCCAAATTTCTTGGAATTTTACTCAATCAATTGGAAAATAAAGTGGCTATAGAAGATCGCTCTTTGTTTGCCGATTTGGAGAACAGAGGCACATTTGTTCATAGCACAGGCCATATCGGCATCCTGCCGAAGGTAGGAAGAACCAAACAAACTGACTGGCAAGACTGGAAAATACAAAGATCAGGAGATCAGTTTTTTATCTGGATCAATCAGGAAGCGGTCATCTCCTTTAAGGACAAGACGGGTTTTGTAAAGTCCAAAGGACAATTTGGCTTTGCCATCAATGGCGATGCAGCAATCAAAGAACTCAAGGTCTGGCAAATAAAAGGAAAGGACGCCCTGCCACCAAAGGATTTTAAAAGTCCACCATTACTCAAGCCTTTTTTCGTTTTCGAGTAATCGGAAAATTCAAACCCCAAAGACTTATCTCTTCTTCCCCATTCATAGCATGAAGAAGGAAGAACAGACAAATCGGCAATGGTCGAAATAAAGCGAATGAATGGGGTATTTTAAGCTTTAAAGGTTGCTTTAAAGGCTTCTCTACAGTCCAAATCAACTTCTATTGGCATACCATCTTTGATATAAAGTTGGGTTAATCCTTCGTGATTTTGGAAGTAACGGAAATAATTTTGAATTTTATCAGGCTTGTCACCTGTATCTTTATTCGTATGGCCACTAAACCAGCGATCATATTTCAGAGCAATTTGCTTAAGTTTTTCCTCAAACTCCAGTCTCTTTTTCTCATCTGCACCCTGGTGCAACTCTTTTGTAATATCGCTCATAATCAGGTAAAAGCGCAAGGTACGCTTAATAAACTGTTTATTTTTCGAAAGCGTGATTAAAGGCGTTAAAAGGCGGTATTCAAAGTCCTGACTGTGCCATTTAAGCAACTAGGGCCCTACCAGCCCCCTACCAGTCCTCTGCTAGTCCCTTTGCAGAAGAAAGTACTACAGCCTTTCCGGCTTGCAAATACTTTGCGCTGAACAGGCTGAGCAAAAAAGGCTTCCAGCAAATGCTGAAAGCCTTTTGATACTTTTGTAATTCGCGGAGAGAGAGGGATTCGAACCCTCGATACCCTTTTGAGGTACACACGCTTTCCAAGCGTGCTCCTTCAGCCACTCGGACATCTCTCCTTTTTGCGGATTGCAAAAGTAGAAAAATTTTTGATTGCTACAAGTGATTAATCAATTACTGTAATTTTCAACATATTGGTTTTTCCTTTTTTCTCCATTGGGATAGCCGCTGTGTTGATGATTACATCACCTTTTTTAATCATTTTGTATTCTTTTAGCAAGTTATTTACGTCCTGAATGGTATCGTCAGTACTGTCAAACTTATCATAATAGAAGCCTTGTACGCCCCATAATAAGCTCAATGTATTCAACAGTGATATATTGCTAGTGAAGATATATGTTAATGCTTTTGGTCTGTGACTTGAAATTTCGAAAGCAGTATAACCACTTACCGTCATAGAAACGATACCAACAGCGTTTGTTTGTTTTGATAAGAAACAAGCTGTATCACAGATTGCATCGCTCAGGAAGCTTTCAGATTTCGGTTTAAGGAACTTTTCAGGATGGAATGGATAGTTGTTTACTTCAATGTTCTGAATGATTTTTTGCATTGTTTCAATTACAATCAGCGGAAATTCACCTACTGAAGTCTCTCCACTTAGCATCACTGCATCAGCACCGTCCAATACCGAGTTGGCCACATCATTCACTTCAGCACGTGTTGGCCTTGGTGTAGTGATCATGCTTTCCAGCATCTGAGTCGCAATAATTACTGGTTTTGAAGCTGCTCTACATTTCTGAACAATCATTTTTTGCAACAATGGAACTTCTTCCATTGGCATTTCCACACCTAGATCGCCACGGGCAACCATGATTCCATCGGAAACAGCAATGATTTCATCAATATTTGCAATCGCTTCAGGTTTTTCAATCTTCGCAATTACACGTGCAGTTTTACCTCTTTGTTTGATAATCTCTTTTAATTCAACGATGTCAGCAGCGTTACGAACAAAAGAAAGTCCGATCCACTCTACATCATTTTCCAATACAAACTCTAAGTTTTTACGATCTTCCACAGTAAGTGAAGGAATAGAAACTTTAGTGTTTGGAAGATTAACTCCTTTTCTTGAAGTCAGGATACCACCATGAACGATCTCACAAACTACCTCGTCAACCAAGTTAGTTTCGATCACTCTCATTTGAAGTTTTCCATCATCTAACAAGATGATTTCACCTGGCTTAACGTCCTGAGGAAAAGTGGTATAAGTGATGTAAATACGTTCTTCATTACCGATACATTCTTTGGTTGTGATCACCGTCCTGTTACCGTTAACTAAGTGAATACCACCGTCTTTCACCATTCCAATTCTAATCTTAGGGCCCTGTAAATCAGCCAGAATACCTACGTTATAATTGTGTTTTTTATTAAGACTGCGGATGGTATTTAGTACTTCCTGGTGATCTGCCTGAGAACCGTGTGAAAAGTTTAATCTGCATACGTCAAGTCCGGCATTAAACATGCTAAATAGAACTTCTGGTTTAGCTGAAGCAGGACCAAGCGTCGCTACGATTTTTGTTCTGGAATGAAATGGTTTCATTTTGGTTACTTAAATTTATATGGACCAACAAAATGAAGGTTTCGATGTTTAAAACCGATGTTGGCCAGGTTATTAATATTTTTATTTCTGAGTCTTCTAAAATCAAATATAGTGTATTTAATACACCTTCAATATAAAATTTACATTACCAAATTTTCACGCGACTTCAACTTTTTCGGATCAATTTGTGCAGCTACCTGAATATCAGGCAGTTTGTTTAATCCAGTCAAAATAAAATTTAGGTCTTCTTTGTCAATATACTGATGAATTATCATAAAAAAGTCAACTTTATTCATTTCAGGAATCAAAAAACCTTCTGCGTTGCGATTATTGATGATATAGTACTCGATTTCTCCCTGTTCCACAAAAAAATAATACTTCGAAAAGGCCAGCGGATTTTCATCCACATTGAAGTAAACCTCGTGATCATCAATCTTTTCGAAGTCGAAATTCAGGCTGGTATTGACCTTGTGACAGAGCATATAATCCTTCAGTGAAGCTGTAATGGCGATTAAAACAAAATCAAGATCTAAGGACAGTTTTAAATAAGTTTTGTTCAAAACACACTTTTTTACGGGAATTACAAAATTATAAAACTAATTTTACATTAATGTTCAAAATAAAAACATTAAAATTGGAAGAGAAATAAAAACATTTGAAATGTGTAATTATTTATTTTTCTTTGCACTGAATTATTTAACCATTAAATTATAAACATTATGTCTGATATTGCTTCAAGAGTTAAGGCTATTATCGTTGAAAAATTAGGTGTAGATGAAAACGAAGTTACACCAGAAGCTTCTTTCACTAACGACTTAGGTGCTGATTCTTTAGATACAGTAGAGCTTATTATGGAGTTCGAAAAAGAATTCAATGTAGCGATCCCTGATGATCAGGCTGAAACTATTGGTACTGTTGGTCAAGCAATTGCTTACTTAGAGAAAAACGTTAAGTAAAAATACGGTCTCCGTATAATCCGTATAAATGGAATTAAAAAGAGTAGTAGTTACAGGGTTGGGTGCGCTCACTCCAATTGGCAATACGATCCCAGAATTCTGGGATGGTTTGCTGAATGGCGTGAGCGGCGCTGGCCCTATTACAGGTTTTGACACATCAAAGTTCAAGACGAAGTTTGCATGTGAACTTAAAAACTTCAATCCTGAAGATTTTTTGGATAAAAAAGAAGCCCGCAAGTTAGATCCATTTGTTCAATACGCTTTAGTATCAACAGATGAGGCTGTTAAGGATGGTAATTTTGATTTTTCACAATTAGATTGCAATCGGATCGGCGTTATCTGGGGATCAGGTATTGGCGGTTTTAAAACATTTCAGGACGAAATGAAAAACTTCTTTTTAGGCGATGGTACCCCACGCATTAATCCGTTTTTCATCCCTAAGGTAATTATTGACATCGTTCCCGGCCATATTTCTATAAAGTATGGGTTGCGCGGACCGAATTTTGCCACTGTATCTGCCTGTGCTTCATCCACTAACGCCATGATTGATGCTTACAACTATATTCGTTTGAATATGTGTGACGTGATCATTAGCGGAGGATCTGAGGCCATCATTAATGAGGCTGGAATCGGAGGATTCAATGCCATGCATGCGCTTTCGACTAGAAATGACGATCCAAAAACAGCTTCAAGACCGTTCGACAAAGACAGAGATGGATTTGTTGCTGGTGAAGGTGCAGGAACCATCATTTTAGAAGAATTGGAACATGCTAAAAAACGTGGTGCGAAAATCTATGCTGAATTAATAGGCGGAGGAATGAGCGCAGACGCGAATCACATTACTGCACCTCATCCTCAGGGACTTGGCGCAAGAATGGTGATGTCAAATGCTCTAAAAGATGCAGGTTTAACTACCGCAGATATTGATTATATCAATGTTCATGGTACTTCTACCCCATTAGGAGATATCTCTGAAAGCAGGGCAATTGTTGATTTATTCGGAGAAGATGCTTACAAACTAAACATCAGTTCTACAAAATCAATGACTGGCCATTTACTCGGTGCTGCAGGCGCAATTGAGGCTATCGCCGCGATTCTTGCTGTCCAGAATGATATAGTACCACCAACAATCAATCACTTTACTGATGATCCTGAATGTGATCCAAAATTAAACTTCACGTTCAACAAGGCACAAAAACGCACCATTCGTGCTGCACAAAGCAACACTTTTGGCTTCGGTGGTCATAATGCATCTGTGATATTCAAAAAGTACGAAGAATAATAATTAGTCTCTGTAAAAGGAGACTATTCACAAATATGATCCACTAATTTTTGTAACAATTAATGCCGTTATTCGACCTGTACAAGCTTTATTTTTCGACAGATAAGGTCTTTATAAAAAAGCTAAAAAATATTTTAGGCTTTGTTCCTGGAAATACTGTTTTATACAAAATGGCATTCAGGCACAGGTCTGTAGCAAAAGTTCTGAAGAATGGAAGCAGAAGCAGTAATGAACGTCTTGAATTTCTTGGAGATGCGATTTTAGGTTCTGTGATTGCGGAAGTATTATTTAAGGCCTATCCCTACAAAGAAGAGGGCTTTTTAACAGAAATGCGTTCAAAAATTGTGAATAGAGCTAACCTAAATCAGCTGGCCCGTAAGATGGGTTTCGATCAGCTGATGGTTTTTGATCAGAAAGCGGTAAACATTCAAACCAAACATCATTCCATGCTTGGAGATGCTTTTGAGGCCTTAATTGGTGCCGTATATCTGGATAAAGGGTATAATTACACCAAAGATTTCTTATTAAAAAGAATCATTAAGCCTTACATAGACATTCACACCCTGGAACTTACAGAGACGAATTTCAAGAGCAAATTAATCGAATGGTGCCAGCGTCATGGAAAAGATATTACTTTCGACATGATTCAAAATACCGAAGGAGATAGCGCTAAGCTGTTTACGATTAGTGCAGTTGTGGAGGGTGAAAGCTATGGAATTGGTCGTGATTACAATAAAAAGAATGCAGAAAAGCTAGCCGCTGAAAAAGCATGTGAAGCACTGTCCATCTAGTCAGCCAGCACAATTTCTTGTTTTACGGTATTTTATTTAAGGATTCCTTGTATTTTTTATAGGAATCCCGGATGTATTTGATGGCATCATATTCTGCCCAGTTTCTGGATTTCTCATAATCAGGCCTGTAATTGAGCATAAAATCTTCCAATTCTTTTCCTTTCAAGTCGGTCTGGCTCTGGATCAGGGATTCATTAAAAAAGTTGTCTACCTGTGACTGCTTCAGCTCATTGTCGTAATACCGCCCAAATCTTCTCGCATTTTTAGGGGTACGTCCAAACAACTCATACATCGCAGTTAAAGGCTGGAATATGTAAGCTAAAAGCGGTGGTTTGCCTTGATAAAAAGAGCCCTGGTTCCTAAATTCTCTTTTAATATCATTCATTTCCTGTTTTTTCGTTTGCCCAAAAATCTTCACTTCCTCCAATGTTGATCCTTTACTCAGGTAAACCATGATATCAGCTGTACTAAACACCCCAACTTCTCCATCTGAATAGTCTGCTTTGAGGATCAACAGACTATCTCCTACAGCTGATTTGATCTGAAAAAGGCCTAAATCAGTGGTAAAGACGGTATATCCATTACGTTTATTGATCACCTGAGCATTTTGTATCCTGGAATTTGTTCCCCGTTCTTTTACTGCACCACTCAATATAAACTCTTTTTGAGAGAAAGCAGAGGGCATCGCCGTAAAGAAAAACACGCCAAATGACAGTGTAAGGAGATGTAGAAACTTCATTTCGTATCGTTTTTTTGTAAACTTAACCATAGTTTTTCAACCGATTACGTTAAAAAAAGTTAAAATCTTCATTAATGACGGTATTTTAACTTTTTGCAAATGTTAAAATCCGCTATTTTTTTACAAAAAAAACAGAAAAAGGTTAGGAACCAATGAGATCTCAGCGTCATTAAGTAACATAGGTTTAATCATTTTAACAATAAATTATATCTTTGCACATGATAAAATCAATGACGGGCTTTGGCCTGGCCTCTACTGATCATGAAAACATCAAGTTTGCAGTAGAGATTAAGTCTTTAAACAGTAAGTTTTTAGAACTCAACTTAAAACTTCCAAGGGCTTTCTCCGAGAAGGAGTTGTTGTTACGCAATGTTTGCAGTAAAGAGATTGAGCGCGGAAAAGTAAGTGTTGCTATTAACATTGACCGTGGCGAAGAGAGTCTGAAAGGTGCAACCATTAATGCGGCGTTATTGAGCAAATACTACAAGCAACTGGAAGCCATTAATGTGGATCTGGGTGCAAATTCTTCCAATCTTTTACAGGCTGTTCTAAGCTTCCCTGAGGTCATCTCTTACCAGGAAGAGGAAATCAACGAAGGCGATTGGGATATCTTATACAGCACATTCAACAAGGCCTTAGAAAGCTTTAATCAATTCCGACTTACTGAAGGAAACGTTTTAAAGACAGATTTAGAACTCAGAATTAAAAATATCTTACAATTTTTTGCTCAGGTGGAAGAATTAGAGCCCCTAAGAATTCCACAGATCAGGGCTAGATTGAACCAGTTTTTAGAGGAAAATGTAGGTAAAATCAACGTGGATCAGAACCGTTTAGAGCAGGAATTGATTTATTACATCGATAAATTAGACATTACCGAAGAAAAGACCCGCCTGAAAAGTCACTGTGATTATTTTACAGCCACTTTGAAAAGCAAGGATGCCAACGGTAAAAAATTAGGATTCATCTCCCAGGAAATTGGCAGAGAAATCAATACTATGGGTGCTAAAGCAAATGATGCACAAATACAACAGTTAGTAGTAGGGATGAAAGAAGAGCTGGAGAAAATTAAAGAACAACTATTAAACGTTTTATAAGTAAGCATGACACAAGGTAAACTCATTATATTTTCGGCACCTTCCGGCGCAGGTAAAACCACTATCGTAAAACACCTTTTACAAAAATTCCCTTCATTAAGCTTCTCTATATCAGCCACTACACGTCCGGCAAGAGGCGATGAAGAACATGAAAAAGATTATTATTTTATCTCTCAGGAGAGTTTTCTTCATAAAGTAGCGCATCAGGAATTCGTAGAGTTCGAAGAAGTATACACAGGTACCTTTTATGGTACATTAAGATCTGAGATTGAACGCATCTGGAATACCGGCAAACATGTAATTTTTGACATTGACGTAGAAGGTGGCTTACGTCTAAAACGTAAATATGAAGAGAATGCTTTGGCTATATTTGTTCAGCCACCATCTTTAGAGGTATTAAAAGAACGTTTAACAGGAAGAGGTACTGATAGTCCGGAAAAACTTCAGGAACGCTTTACAAAAGCGGAAAAGGAGTTGGCTTATGCCGAGAAATTTGATGTGATCCTGAAAAACTTTGACCTGGAAACTGCTTGTAAAGAAGCGGAAAAACTGGTTGGTGATTTTATCAATAAAAAATAAATGAAAACAGGGTTATTTTTTGGGTCTTTTAATCCCATCCATATCGGACACCTGGTGATCGCCAATTATATGGCGGGTTTTACCGGGCTCAAAGAGGTGTGGCTGGTCGTTTCCCCACATAATCCCTTAAAGAATAAAGCTGGGCTGAGCAATATGTACGACCGCCTGGAAATGGCAAAACTGGCCACGGAAAATGCCGATCATATTAAAGTGAGCGACATTGAATTTGGACTGCCTCAACCCTCTTATACCATTGACACACTAGCTTACCTACAGGAAAAATATCCTGGAAGGGAGTTTGTGCTAATCATGGGCGCAGATAACCTCGCCTCCCTTAAAAAGTGGAAGAACTATGAGACCCTGCTGAAAAATTATGAGATTTTTGTCTACCCAAGGCCAGGTGTAGATGTAAAAGATTGGGAAAACCACCCTTCAATTACGATTACGGATACCCCACAAATGGACATTTCTTCTACCTTTATTCGCAAAGCGTTAAAAGATGGAAGAAATGTTCAATATTTTGTTCCGGATAATGTCTTGTCTTTCATGGACAATAAAAACATGTACCGGTAGTTTTAGGCTGGTTTATACAGCAAAAAGATCGTTGGTTTTTTATGAAGATCGATGCGTTCCTTTTTCCAGAAAGTAACCGATAATGTTTTAATATACTCTTCTTCGCCATTGATATTCGAAGCCACACATAACATCGCATGTGCTGAAGCATTTTTCAATACATCTTCAAACAGGTGATTATTTCTGAATGGTGTCTCCATAAAAATTTGCGTTTGCTTATTTTTTGTAGACAACAACTCAATTTCTTTGATCTTCTTTGCTCTTTCGACCTTGTCAATCGGCAGGTATCCATGAAAAGTAAAACTCTGGCCATTGAACCCCGAAGCCATTAAAGCTTGTAATATAGAACTAGGGCCTACTAAAGGAACCACCTTAATTCCTCTTCTATGTGCTTCTGCAACGATCTCTGCACCTGGATCTGCTACTCCCGGGCATCCGGCTTCACTCATCAGACCGACATCTTTTCCAGCAGTTAATTCTTTAAAATAGGGCGCTAAAGAGGTATTACGCTGATGCTTGCCATAATCATGAACGATCAGCTCACTCTGTGGCATTTTCAATCCAGCCTCTTTTAGGAATTTTCTGGCGGATTTTTCATTTTCCACAATATAAGTACTGATGGAGTTGATGGTATCGCCAAGAAAAGGGGTAAAAGATTTCTGAGCAGCATTTTCTGCCAGAGGAACAGGTATTAAAAATAAAGTGCCTTTTTGCATAAGTTGTGTTTTGTTTACAAAAGAAGAAAATATATTCCTGGAAAGAGCAAGACCTGGGATTTAATATTGCATTCTGACCATATTATAACGATGATAAAAAATATTTTCAACTAATTTGTCAATAAATTGAACCCACATTAACGAATTAAATATCCTCAAACGGCCTATAAAAGCCAATATTATTAGGCATAACGACATAATCCTAATGTAATATTTCTCTTAGGCTTTAAACTATTTGCAAGATTTGGAACTCAAATTGATACATCAAAAGCGTTAGGTAAATTAAACACACACACAGATGAAAAAGTTAATCAAATTACCGGCAATTGTGCTGGGGCTACTGCTCCTAATCACCGGTTTCACGCAGCGCGCTATGGCGCAGGATGACGATGTATCGCTCCAATCATTTTATGATGAGCTTTCTCCTTATGGTACCTGGATTCAGGATCCACAGTATGGGTATGTCTGGAGACCTGACGTTGACCAACAAGATTTTAGACCTTATTATAGCAACGGCCGATGGGCAATGACCGAATATGGCAATACCTGGGTCTCTGATTATGACTGGGGATGGGCACCGTTTCACTATGGAAGATGGGTATATAACCGCTACAGACAGTGGTTATGGATTCCTGATACTGTTTGGGGACCAGCATGGGTGAGCTGGAGAAGTGGAGGAGGATACTATGGCTGGGCGCCTTTAAGTCCAGGCCTCCATATCAACATCAATATCGGCATTCCTGATAACTGGTGGGTATTTGTCCCTCAGGCAAACATTTATTACGACCGTTTCCCAAGGTATTATTCCCGCAGAAATGTGACGATTATTCACAATACGACAATCATTAACAATACTTATGAAAGAGGCAGAAGAACTTATTATACTGGCCCGAGGATAGATGATGTAAGGCGCGCCACCAGAGGCGATGTGACCGTATATCGTGTAAACAGAACCGACAGATCAGGAAGAAGCGAAATTAAGGGCAATGAACTGAATATTTACAACCCAAGACCTTCCAGGGAAGCAAGAGGGACTGTACAAGCGCCAAGAAACTCGATTCAGGGGGATGCAAACTTTACCAGAGGCAATGGCAGCAATACTACCGTTGGCCGTCCTTCCAGAGCTGAGGGTATAAATAGCGGTAGAACTCCTGATGCAGACCGAATTGACAGAGGAAATCGGGACAATGTGAATCCTTCAACGAATAACAGACCTTCGAGAGAAGATGCAGGGAGTGTTGGCGCGGGAAATACTGTTGGCAGACCAGAAAACAGACCATCAAGAGAAAACAACAGGCCTGCAACTTTACCTGGCAGCAATCCTGAGGTAAATCCAGCCCAACCTGACCGTACATATCCTGGCAGAGAAAACCGTCCCTCGAGAATGCCGAATTCGTCTCCAAATGTTCCTCAGCAGCAGTCGACCCCTCAACAGCAGCCACAGCCGCAGGTGAGACCACAGCGTGAGCAGAGACCGCAGCAAACGCCTCAGCAACAACAGCAGAGTCCACAGCCTTATCCAAGAGCGGAAAGACAGGAAAGGCAGATGCCGCAGCAACAGCCACAACGTCAGCCGGAACCACAAAGACCAGCAGAACCGCAAAGGCAGCCACAGGCTCAGCCCCAGCGAGAAGCGCGTCAAAGTGCCCCTCCGCGTTCTGAAGGCAGAAGCAGCGAAGGCAGAACTGAAGGAGCAAGAACTTCCAGAGGTGGAAGAGGATAATCTCTTCTGAAAATTAGTGAAAACCGGTCCTTGCAGACCGGTTTTCTTTTGTCCGCTCTTGCTGATCCGCAGCACTATAGGAAGCGATACGATTTCTTTTATATATTATATTTATCTTTGCAGCCTCATCAAGCACAACAGGCTTAATTCTTTATGATTCACCCAGAAATAGAAAAACGAAAAACATTCGCTATTATCAGTCACCCCGATGCCGGTAAAACTACCCTTACGGAGAAGTTTTTACTCTTTGGAGGTGCAATAAATACAGCCGGAGCGGTTAAACGTAACAAGGCAAACCAAAGCAATACTTCCGATTTTATGGAAATTGAGAAACAGCGTGGAATTTCCGTGGCTACCTCAGTAATGGGCTTTGAATATAGTGGAAAACGCATTAATATATTAGATACGCCAGGTCACAAAGACTTCGCGGAAGATACTTACCGTACTTTATCTGCTGTAGACAGCGTTATTTTGGTGGTGGACTGTGTAAAGGGTGTGGAAGAGCAGACCGAAAAGCTGATGGCAGTTTGCCGGATGCGTAATACTCCAGTAATCATCTTTATCAATAAGATGGACCGTGAAGGTAAGGATGCTTTCGATCTATTAGACGAAATTGAAAATAAATTGAACATCAGTCTTTGTCCTCTGTCCTGGCCAATTGGTCAGGGTCATACGTTCAAAGGCGTTTACAGTATCTATAACAAACATCTGAACCTTTTTGAGCCCGATAAAACTAAAATCAGCGAATCGGTAATTCAGGTAAATGACCTGAATGATCCTAACCTGAATAATTTCCTGAAACCAAAAGAACTGGATGGTCTGAAAAGCGAACTGGAATTGGTAGAAGGTGTTTATGGTCAGATTGACAAAAGCATGTACACAGAAGGTTTACTTGCCCCTGTGTTTTTTGGTAGTGCGATCAATAACTTCGGCATTAAAGAATTGCTGGATACTTTCGTTCAGATCGCCCCTAGCCCTCGAAGTAGAGAGGCTGAAGAGCGTGAAGTGAAAGTAGATGAAAAGAATTTTAGCGGCTTTGTCTTTAAAATACATGCCAATTTAGACCCAAAACACCGTGACCGTATTGCCTTTTTAAGGGTTTGCTCCGGTAAATTTGAGCGTAATAAATTCTATTACCATACCCGTCAGGGGAAAAAGCTGAAATTCTCCAATCCAATGGATTTCATGGCCAATGAGAAAAGTATTGTAGAAGAAGCATGGCCTGGAGATGTTGTTGGATTATACGACAGCGGAAACTTTAAAATTGGAGATACCCTGACTGAGGGAGAACAATTGAAGTTTAAAGGAATTCCTAGCTTCTCTCCTGAGATCTTTAAAGAGGTGGAGAATAAAGATCCATTGCGTACAAAACAGCTGGAGAAAGGTATACAACAGCTTACAGAAGAAGGTGTAGCGCAATTATTTACTGCACAACCGGGTAACCGTAAGATTATTGGTGCAGTTGGTGAACTTCAATTTGAGGTAATCGCCTTCCGCTTGGAGCATGAATATGGTGCAAAGGCCTATTTCCGTACTTTAAGTTACGGCCGTTCGAACTGGGTGACTTCCAAAGACAAGCAAAAATTAGACGAATTCCTGAAAAGAAAACAGCAGCATATTGGTGAGGATAAGGATGGTAATCCGGTATTCCTTGCAGATAATGATTTCATGATCAATATGACCATGCGCGATTATCCGGATATTGAATTTCACAAAACTTCGGAATTTAAATAAACGATTGAAGTGCTCATGAAAAAGCCCCATAAAGTAATGAACTTTATGGGGCTTCTCTTTTATTATACCACCAGGCTTAGGAAAGCCTGGCATGGACTTCTTATTTCAGCTGACTCAAAGCTGCTTTAATTCTAGGAATCATGTTTTCAATATCTTTCAATGAACAGCCACCAACCGAGGCGCGGAACCAGTTCACCGTTTCGTCTGTGCCGAAAGCAGAGAAGGGTACCAATGCCACCTGAGCTTGTTTAATCAGGTAGAAATTCACATCTGCGCTGTTTTGTAACACATTCCCTTCAGGAGTAGTTTTGCCGATATAATCAATCTTTAACGTCAGGTAAATTGCACCCATAGGAATCACTGCATCTACCGCAAAACCTGCCGATTTTAATTCCTGAAATCCGTTATAAAGTGCATCAAGGCTATTTTGAACTTGTTTTTTAAAGGATGTTAGGTACTGATCAACCAAAGTCGAATTTTTAAAATACTTGGCAACGGCCACTTGTTCTGCTTTAGGTGCCCATGCTCCGATATGTCCGAGTATTGATTTCATTTTTCCAATCACATTTTCTGGTCCGAAAGCCCATCCTACACGAACTCCGGTAGCCGACAAACATTTAGAGATTCCATCAATATAAATGACGTAATCTTTTAATTCCGGGCGTAAGCTCACCGGGTTGATGTGTTCTTTACCGAAAGTCAGCAAGGAATAAATCTGATCATACATAATGTATAATGGCTTATCCTCTGGTCCCCTGCTGTCGTTTTCCGCGATCACTGCATCACAAATTTCTTCTAGCTGCTCCTTGGTAAACATGGTTCCCGTAGGGTTCAATGGAGAACATAAAGACAGTAAAGTAGCCCCTTTAAAATGGAGTTTTAACTGCGCAGCGGTTGGCATAAAGTTGTTTTCTACGGTCGTTTCCACTGCAATTCCTTTAGCAGAAGAAAGGTGACAATAATGGTTGTTATTCCAGGATGGCGCCGGATAAATCACCTTATCTCCCGGATCGATCAGGGCCAGGTAAGTTGCATAAATTAAAGGGCGGGATCCACCAGCTATCAGAATGTCCGAACTGCTGTAACTGAGGGCATACCTGTCTTTTAAAACATCGACTACTGTTTCGCGCAATGGCAAAATACCTTCTGCAGGTGGGTAATTGGTTTGATTATGGTGATAAGCATCAATAATTTCCTCTTTCAGTTCAGCGGGTATCGGAAAAATAGAAGGATCGAAATCACCGATGGTCAGATTTGCAATTTCTGCACCCTTTCGCTTCATTTCATTCACTTCGTTTCCAATTTTAATAATCTCTGAACCGATAAGCGTGTTGGCTAATACTGATACTCTCATTATATTTTATTTATATATGAATAATTAAGCCAGCAATTTTTCAATTGCGGCAGTCGTTTTCTCAAATTTGAACTGCGAGAGCACTTCGTTCATCATTCCTTTAATCTCCGGATTGCAAAGATTGCCGATACTGCCTTCATGGGTATGATTTAACTCCGTAGAAGGCGAGAATGTACCATTTTCAATGGATTCTCCAACAATTTTATACGCCTCTCTGAAAGGAACCCCTTTTAAAGCCAGCTCGTTTACTACTTCAACGCTGAACAGGTAAGCATATTTTTTATCTGTTAAGATATTGTCCTTAATGCGGATGTGCTCCAGCATATAAGTGGTCATTTCCAGACATTCATTCAGAGAAGTAATGGCAGGGAAAAGATTTTCTTTCAGCAATTGCAGGTCGCGGTGGTACCCTGAAGGCAAGTTGGTGGTCATCAATGCAATTTCATTCGGCAGGGCCTGAATTTTATTACATCTGGAACGGATCAATTCAAAAACATCCGGGTTCTTTTTATGAGGCATGATGCTTGAACCCGTAGTTAATTCATCAGGGAAAGAGATAAACCCAAAGTTCTGGTTGATAAACAAGCATACATCCATGGCCATTTTAGCCAGTGAAGCAGCTACCGACGACATTGCCTGCGCCAGCACGCGTTCCGTTTTTCCTCGGCCCATCTGTGCATATACCACATTGTAGTTGAGTCTTTCGAAGCCCAGCAATTCCGTTGTCATCGTTCTGTTCAAAGGAAAAGAAGAGCCATAACCTGCTGCAGAGCCCAATGGGTTTTTGTTACAGATTTTATAAGCGGCCAGCATCATTTCCATATCATCTACCAGACTTTCGGCATAAGCGCCAAACCATAAGCCAAAAGAGGAAGGCATGGCGATCTGTAAATGCGTATAACCAGGAAGCAATTTGTCTTTATGCGTGTTACTCAGTTCAATCAGCTGCTCAAAAAGTATAGTGGTATTGCCCACCATTTCTTCGATACAGCTTCTAAAATAAAGTTTTAAATCTACCAGAACCTGGTCGTTACGGGAGCGTCCGCTATGAATTTTCTTGCCCGCTTCTCCGATACGCTGAGTCAATAGCCATTCTACCTGTGAGTGTACATCTTCTACCGTATCATCGATGGTAAATTTGCCTGCGGCGATATCCGCGTAAATATGTTTCAATTCTGTTTGTATTTCTACCAGCTCTGCTGCGGTTAACAGGCCAATACTTTCCAGCATTTCCACATGAGCCAAAGAGCCCAGCACATCAAAAGCTGCCATTTGTAAATCCAATTCTCTGTCTTTACCTACAGTAAAAGTTTCAATATCTTTATTTACGTCTACGTTTTTCTGCCAAATCTTCATTTATCAATCTATTGTTTAGGTTCTTTAAGGGCTAAAGGTATTTTGCAAAAATACAATAATTACGCTACAAAGGAGGGCTGAACAATTTTCTTGTCACATTAGAATATTGTTAAACTAAAACAATAATTTAGAGGAAACCTTCAAACATAATGAACAGAATCAAGTACTCGCTCTTACTGTTCCTCCTGCCCTTTAGTTCAGGGGTACTGGCACAGCAAAAACCGGCATTGAGCTGGAAAGATGTTTCCGATTGGAATTACATCAGAAATAACACCTATAGCCTCTCTCCTGATGGGCAATGGTTATCCTGGGCAAAAGGACCTACTGAAGGAGACCTTCAAACGGTGATCAGAAAAGTTTCAGATACGATCAATTTCGTTTATCCGATTGGGGCAACTGCTGCTCCTGTTTACTTTTCAAAAGACGCTAAGTATGCTGCCTTTAAAGTTTCGGCAAAAGATGCAGAGGTGAAGGCGGTCAAGAAAACCATGAAACCGCTTTACGACCAGCTTTTATTAGTTTCTCTGCCAGGGAATCAAAAGACAACATTTGAAAAAGTCAAGGCTTTCAGTTTTTCTTCCGATAATCCGGATTGGCTGGCCATTCATTTTGTACCTGCAGAAAATGCATCAAAAGATAAAGACGCGGCAAAAGGAACCGATTTACTGCTGTATCAATTGAGTACAAAAAAGAGTTTCAATCTGGGTAATGTATCCGAATATGCCTTTAATAAGGCGGGAAACTTGCTGACTTATATCATTGACGCGAATGGACAAAATGGAAATGGGGTTTTCATCAGAGACATGAAAACCGGGTTGATTACCGCATTGGAAAATGATAAGGCGAATTATAAAAATATCAACTGGAACGAGGTTGGAGATGCTTTTGCCTTACTCAAATCCAACAAGAATGAAAAGTATAAAGAAGACGTATATACCGTCATTGGATTCAATAAAATTGCCGGAGCAGTAAGTCATAAGATTTCCTTCAACGGCACATCGGCTAAGAATTTTCCGGCCAATATGGGGATCAGCGGTAATGGCAGGCCATATTGGTCAGAAGACCAGTCGACTTTGTTTTTTGGCATCAGCGCTCAGGAAAAGAAAGCCGACAGCACCGATAAAAAATTCGGCAGCAAAGCGGCAACCGCCACTGTCAACAGTAAAACTGATAGTGTTAAAACCAAAACCGATAGTACGGGTAAAACTAAACCAGGCCTAAAAGCACTTGCCAAAGCCGACATTGAAAAACCGGATATGATCATTTGGAACTGGCAGGACAAGCGCCTGCAGTCTGCACAGCAAACGCAGGAAACCCGGGATAAAAACTACAGCTACCTGAGTGCTTATCGCCTTGCCGATCAAAAATTCAGTCAGCTGGCAGACAGCAACCTAAGAAACGTTGTGCTGGCTCCGAAAACCCTGTATGCAATTGGCTACGACGACTCGAACTATGAGTTAATGAAGAATTTGGATGGACAGGGATATACCGACATCTATGTAATCGACCTAAAAACGGGGAATAAAAAACGTGCTTTTGAGAAGTTTTATACCGCAGGACGTGACCTTTTTAACCTGTCTCCAAATGGTAAATGGGCTACTTTCAGTAGAGATGGCGCCTTTTACAGTATCAACCTGGAAACTTTGGAACAATATAACCTGACCAAAAACATCAAATCCTCTTTTGTAGATGAATTAGACGACCACAACGTGCTTAAGCCTGAAACCTCCAATTTCGGCTGGTCTGCAGACTCCAAATTTGCGCTGATCAAGGACAATTATGATTTATGGCGGATTTCTGTAGATGGAAAAACAGCAGTTCCTCTTTCTGACAATTGGAAAAGCAAAAAACAGGAAGTCGTAGAGCGGTTCTCCCTTTACCCGAAAGAAAAAGGAACGGATTTGACTAAAGACCAATACTTCCTTGTGTTCAATCGGCAGAATAAAAACTCAGGTATTGGCTTATTAGAGGCGGGCAAAACGACTATCAAACCGCTTTTTGCAGATGCTCATGTTTATGGCGGATTAAAAAAAGCAACGGATGCGAATGTTTTCATTTACATGAAATATGACAATGAAAAATCGCCGGAAATGTATGCGACTACCGCAGCTACGCTTGCCAGTGCTAAACAGATCAGCAAAAACACACCTGATCAGGGGAAATATGCCTGGTCTTCTGGGGTTAAACTGATTAATTATGTCAGCGCAAACGGGGATTCACTGCAAGCTGTTTTATACCTACCTGCCAACTATCAGGAAGGAAAAAGTTATCCTACCATTACTTATATCTATGAGCGTTTAACCAATGAAATGAATGTATATTCTATGCCTGCTTTTCCTGGCGGAGGTTTCAACAGGGCAATGTACAACAGCAACGGGTATGCGGTTTTAATGCCTGATATCAAGTACCAATTAAACGACCCGGGAATGTCGGCAGTGGCTTGTGTGGTTCCAGCTGTAAAGGCAGCGATCGCGACCGGAATTGTGGATGAGAAACGCGTAGCGATTCACGGACACTCCTGGGGAGGCTATCAAACTTCCTTCCTGATTACTCAAACCAACATCTTTAAAGCAGCCGCGGCGGGTGCACCCTTGACCAATATGATCAGTATGTACAGCCTGATTTACTGGAACAGTGGCGGCACTAACCAGGCGATTTTTGAGGCAAGTCAAGGCAGATTAACACCTGGTTATTGGGACAATTGGGATGCTTTTACACGCAACTCTCCGATATATCACATCAAAAAAGTACAAACACCATTACTGTTATTACACAATGACAAAGATGGTGCGGTGGACTATACCCAGGGTATTGAGTACTATAATGGCCTGAGAAGGTTAAATAAACCGGTCGTGATGATCACTTATCGTGGAGAAAACCATGGAATTGCCAAAATTCCAAATAGAAAAGATTACGCGGTTCGCATGATGGAATATTTCGATTATATGTTAAAAGACAAACCTGCACCAGATTGGTGGGCAAAAGGAATAAAACGCTCTGATATGGAAAAACATCTGGAAGCCAGAGCATTTGAAAACGTAGCAGAACAATAAGAAAATCATCTAAACGAAGACAGGCCGCAAAATCGAAAAATCTTGCGGCCTGTTCTTTTCAATTTCCTTCTTATTTTCCGTTAATCACGGGTTTCAACATTTCGATATATAACTTAATCCCTTCTTCTACTTCATTCACAAAAACATATTCATCTGCCATGTGAGAGCGCGCAGAGTCACCTGGCCCCACTTTCAGAGAAGGAATGCTCAGCAGCGCCTGATCTGAGGTAGTCGGAGAACCATAGGTTGTTCTTCCCAACGCCGTTCCAGCAAGGACAATCGGATGTTCTTTATCAATTGAGGAAGGTTTCAAACGAACAGATCTCGGCGTTACCGTACAATCCACGTTTGTCCTGATAATTTTCAAAACTTCCTCATTTGCATAAGCATCTGTTACCCTTACATCGACTGTAAAAGTACAGGTAGCAGGCACCACATTGTGCTGAGATCCGGCATTGATCATCGTGACGGACATTTTCAATGGTCCAAACATTTCTGAGACCTTAGAAAAACGGTAGCTGCGGAACCATTCAATATCCTTCAGTGCTTTATAAATTGCATTTTCGCCTTCTTCACGGGCAGCATGCCCCGCTTTTCCGGTACTTACGCAATCTAAAACCAGCAAACCGCGTTCAGCAACAGCTAAATTCATCAGAGTAGGCTCACCAACGATGGCAAATTCCAGCTCACCTAGGTCTGGAAGTACACATTCCAGGCCGTTATTTCCAGAAATTTCTTCTTCAGCCGTAGCGGCCAGACATATGTTATAACTCAAACCTTCCTGCTCATAGAAGTAAAGGAAGGTCGCTATAAGCGAAACCAGGCATCCTCCTGCATCATTACTGCCCAATCCATATAATTTACCATCTTCAACGGTTGGCGCGAAAGGATCGCGTGTATAGCCCGAATTTGGCTTTACCGTATCATGGTGTGAATTTAACAGCAGGGTTGGTTTATTCGAATCGAAATGCTTGTTATAAGCCCACACATTATTCAATTTGCGATGAGTTTTCACCTCACGCATCTGCAAAAACCGTTCAATTACATCAGCAGTCTGATCTTCTTCTTTAGAAAATGAAGAGATGCTAATCAATTGTTTCAACAGTTCTAAACTATCCTTTTGCAGTTGTTCTATCATAATTTTTATTCTTTGGTATATAAAGCACCGGCTTTTTGTGCCGACAGCTTGATGCCTTTAATCAAAGAGGAGCTAAAGCCATTGTGCTCCATCTCATTTAACCCGGCAATGGTACAGCCTTTCGGCGAAGTTACTTTATCTATTTCCTGTTCTGGGTGCGACTGCATCTGTAACAGCAGATCTGCGGCTCCTTTTGCGGTCTGAACCGCCATTTTCAACGCCTCATCCGCATGGAACCCAATTTCCACCCCTCCTTGCGAAGCGGCCCTGATCCCTCTTAAAAAGAAAGCAATTCCACAGGCACAAAGCGCTGTAGCGGCTGTCATTAAGTCTTCATTTATTTTCACTACTGCCCCTACAGTTTCAAACATACGGGTCACTTCTTCCATATATTCTGGCGAAGCCTGATCGGTAGCGATACAGGTCATAGATTGCCCAATGGCGATCGCCGTATTTGGCATGGCGCGAACAACCTGAGCTTCCGCCCCCAACTTACTTCGAATGTCTGCACAGCTCACACCGGAGGCCACAGAAATAAAAAGATGCTTTTTCAAATCTACCGAAGGGCGTATTTGGTCCATTAACTGGTTTAACTGCTGCGGCAAAACGGCCAGTACAATCACGTCTGAGGCCGCCACTATAGCTGCATTATCACTACTCACCACAAAACCTTGTTCGGCAAAGGGCGCTAGGTTGTCGACGTTTCTTCTGGTTAAACTGATCTGACCGGCTGCTGCATAGTTTGCTTTTACGAGTCCTCTGGCCAAAGAAATGCCGATATTTCCGCTTCCTAAAATGGCGATATTGCCGTTAAACTGTTTCATCTTTTTATGGTTTGGTTGGTAATTGATCTAGGTATTCAAAAAATTAAATGATTAACCGGGTTCCGAAACCCACTTCATTTAGTTGGGGAAGTTCATCGGCTTTGCCGATATACACCGCAGTCACTCCTCTTTTTATCGCATCAAAAGCATTGTGCAATTTCGGAATCATACCTCCGGAGACTACCCCTTCCGCTTTTAGTCCATCAAATTCTTCCATCTTAATCTCAGGAACTAAGGAATTATCATCCTCTATGTCGCGCATAACGCCTCTTTTTTCAAAACAATACACCAATACAGTATCGTACAAATCGGACATGGCTACGGCCACCGCAGAAGCAATCGTATCCGCATTGGTATTTAACAGCTGACTTTCGCCATCATGTGTGATTGCACATAAAACGGGTACTAGTCCAGCTTTTAACAGGCTATCTAAAGTGCCGGAAGCTACAGAATGTTCATCCAGATCACCTACAAAGCCATAGTCAATATCTTTTACAGGGCGTTTAACCGCCTTGATGATGTTCCCATCGGCACCGGTCAGGCCAATTGCATTACAGCCTTTGGCCTGCAGTTGTGCCACCATATTTTTATTAATCAGACCGGCATATACCATCGTCACGATTCTCAGCGTTTCAATGTCGGTAATGCGGCGGCCTTCCACCATTTTCGCTTCTACGCCAAGGGAAACCCCAAGTTCAGTCGCAATTTTTCCACCTCCATGAATTAAAATCTTATCACCGGAAAGCGCTTTAAAGTCCAGTAAGAACTGATGCAGTTTCTCCGAGTTGTCAATTACATTTCCGCCGATTTTAATTACACTTAGTTTCTTCATTTTTAATCAATGTTTTCAATATTTCAGGCTTTAAAAAACCTGTTTTCTCTTTTGACCTTCAAAATACTGGCTATTTTCTGGTGACTATGCCACCAGGAAATTCCAGCACAAGTTTAGCGATATAAAAAAAGGATGTTGGATTTACTCCAACATCCCTTAATGAAATTTATAATTTTTCCAGGACTGCTTTCAGGACTGCCTGCGCGGCCCATAAACGATTTCCTGCTTCTTGTATTACCAAAGAATTTGGTCCGTCCAATACTTCCGACGATAATTCCAAGTCCCGGCGTACAGGCAAACAATGCATCACTTTCGCATCATTCGTCACTTTTAGCCGTTCGTTGGTGATCATCCAACCTTCTGGAAAAGGCAATACCTTTCCATATTGTTTATAGCTGGACCAGTTTTTCACATAGATATAGTCGGCGTCTTGCAAAGCCTCCTCTATGTTATGACTGATATTCGCTCCTGGTGTAAAATCTTTAGAAAGCTCATAACCTACTGGCTGCACGATAGTAAAGTCCAGGATTCCTTCCTCCTGTGCTTTGCACATCCATTCCGAAAAAGAATTCGGCACTGCCTGAGGCAAAGCTTTGATGTGCGGTGCCCAGGCCAAAACCACCTTAGGTTTTTTGTCGCCTTTCCAGGTTTCTTTGATAGTGACCAGATCCGCCAGACTTTGTAAAGGGTGACGTGTAGCACTTTCTAAACTCACTACCGGAACGCCGCAGAAGCTGATAAATTTATTAAAAAACTCCTCGTTATAATCCTCGTCCCTGTTCACTAATTTCGGAAAAGAACGCAAGCCTAACACATCACAATACTGCCCCATTACTGCTGCAGCCTCTCTGATATGTTCTACTGTGGTACCGTTCATCACCACACCATCACGTGTTTCCAGTGCCCAGCCTTCCTTATCCATATTCATCACCATCACATTCATCCCAAGGTTCAGTGCTGCCTTTTGCGTGCTTAAGCGGGTGCGCAGACTAGGGTTTAAAAAAACCAATCCTAAAGTCTTGTTCTTTCCTAATTCCTGATGCGCGTAAGGGCTCTTTTTCAAGGCCAATGCCGCTTCTACTAACTCTTTGATGTCTTCAACATCATTTACTGAAGTGAATTGTTTCATCTTATGATTCTGTTAAAGCGGTTTTAAAATGGGTTAAAAACTGATCTGCCTGTGCTTTTGTTAAGTTTAAAGCGGGCAATAGTCTGATCACATTCGGTTTTGCCTCACCAGTAAAGATGTGGTGCTTAAACAGCAGGTCTTTCTTTACGTTTGGCAAGCTTGCCGGAAGCTCAATGCCAATCATTAATCCACGACCGCGAACCTCCACAACACCGTCAATTTTCTTCAGTTCGGAGATCAGATAGGTTCCAACTTCTTCTGCATTTTTCATCAGCTGATCTTGTTCCATGATTTCCAATACAGACAACGCAGCAGCACAAGCCAGGTGATTACCACCGAAAGTAGTGCCTAACATACCATGCCAGGGTTTAAATTTCGGAGCGATCGAGATTCCTCCTACTGGAAAACCATTGCCCATCCCTTTTGCCATGGTATAGATATCTGCATCAACGCCAGCATGGTCATGAGAATAGAATTTCCCGGTTCTGCCATAGCCGCATTGTACGCTATCCGCAATGTAAAGCGCATCATACTGATCGCAGAGCGAACGGATTTTTTGAAGGAAGCTAATTGAAGCTTCTTTAATGCCGCCCACGCCTTGAATACCTTCGATGATGACCGCACAAACTTCGTTACCGTATGCTGCGAAAGCTGCTGCTAAGGCTGCTTCATCATTGTGAGGAAGGAAAACAACGTTCTCCGTCTCATTAACTGGAGCAATAATTTTTGGGTTATCAGTAGCAGAAACTGCCAATGAAGTTCTTCCGTGGAAGGCACCTTTAAAGGCAATAATTTTTTTACGTCCGTTATAGAAAGAAGCCAGTTTCAATGCATTTTCATTTGCTTCCGCTCCTGAATTACATAAGAACAGCTGGTAATCTTCTTTTCCAGACACTTTCCCTAGCTTTTCAGCCAGCTCTACCTGCAAAGGAATCAGCACTGAATTAGAATAAAATCCCACTTTATTCAACTGATCGGTCAGTCTTTTCACATAGTGAGGATGGGTATGACCGATAGAGATCACGGCATGGCCGCCATAAAGGTCTAAATATTCCAGGCCTGAGGCATCCCAAACGGTACTGCCTGCCGCTTTTACGATTTCAATATTGTTTAACGGGTATACGTCAAATAAATTCATTTTTTAAGGTTTGAATAGGTGATTAAAAATTAAACAGTTCCTGAACTACGTTCAGCACAGCGGGATTTTAATTAAAATCCTGCTGCTTTAAGCGCCAGACCCTGCCGCTCTTCCAGTCCAAAAATCAAATTCATATTCTGCACCGCTTGTCCGCTCGCCCCCTTTAATAAATTATCGATGATACTGATCACAAATAGTTTGTTACCATGTTTTTCGACATGTACCAATGCTTTATTTGTGTTCACCACCTGTTTCAAATCTATATTTTTCTTACTCACATGCGTAAAAGGATGTGCCGCATAATAGTCCTCATATAAGGTTTGCCCTTCCTCAGCTGTCAAGTCACTTTCCACATACATGGAAGCCAAAATCCCCCTTGGAAAATCTCCACGCTGTGGGATGAAATTCAGGACGCCATCAAAATTCGGGTCCATCTGTATCAGGCTTTCGCCGATTTCATTCAGGTGCTGGTGTTCAAAAGCCTTATAAATTGATAGGTTATTGTTGCGCCAGCTGAAATGAGAAGTTGCTGATAAACTTTGCCCCGCGCCGGTAGAACCGGTAGTCGCGTTCACATGAACTTCCCCCTTTAACAAGCCTTTAGCCGCCAGTGGCAATAATCCCAACTGGATACAAGTGGCAAAACAACCTGGATTTGCAATATAACTCGCTGTTTTTATACGATCCCTATTCAGTTCTGGTAAACCATAAACCCACTCCTCTCCAGCTGCAACTTTCAATCTAAAATCCTGACTCAAGTCAATGATTTTAATCCCTTCAGCAACTGGATTCGCGTCTAAGAATTTTTTCGCATCTCCATGACCGACACATAAGAACAATACGTCGATATCCGAAGAAAGATCTCCGGTAAAACGAATGTCTGTATCTCCAAAAAGATCCGTGTGTACGTCAGAGATCAGGTTTCCTGCATTGCTTTTGCTATTTACAAAAACAATGTCAACCGATGGGTGATTGATCAGTAAACGCAGCATCTCTCCGCCAGTATAACCGGCACCGCCAACGATTCCTGCTCTAACTCTCATCGCCGTTCACTTTGTGCCAGATCATGACCTGGTTGCCAAAAATCTTAGAGAAACCTTTCACATCTTCACCACTCCATGCATTGTTCATTTCGCCATAGCTACCGAATTTATTGCTCATTAAATCATGTGCCGACTCGATCCCGATGATTTGGAAACGGTACGGCAACAATTCTACAAATACTTTTCCACTCACCGTTTTCTGTGTATCTGCAAGGAAAGCTTCGATATTACGCATGATTGGATCATGAAACTGACCTTCATGCAGCCAGTTTCCATAAAAAGAACCCAATTGCTCTTTCCATGACAACTGCCATTTTGTTAGCGTATGTTTTTCTAAAGTATGGTGTGCTTTGATGATCACCATTGGTGCAGCAGCTTCAAAACCTACACGACCTTTAATACCGATAATGGTATCACCTACGTGAATATCTCTTCCAATTCCGTAAGGCTGTGCAATGGCTTGTAATTTTTGGATGGCCGCAACCGGAGCTAATGTTTCTCCGTCGATACCGACCAGTTCTCCTTTTTCGAAGGTCAGCTCCAATTTACGTGGCTCCGTTTCCGAAACTTGTGTTGGCCATGCCTCTTCAGGTAAGGTTTCATGAGAAGTTAAAGTTTCTTTTCCTCCTACAGAAGTACCCCATAAACCTTTATTGATAGAATATCTGGCTTTTTCCGCACTGTATTCTACGCCATGACCGGCTAAATATTCTATTTCCGCTTCACGTGATAATTTTAAATCTCTGATTGGTGTGATGATTTCTACATTCGGGATGATGATGTTAAAAATCATATCGAAACGTACCTGATCATTTCCTGCACCGGTACTCCCGTGCGCTACATAATCAGCACCAATTTTTTTCACATAGTTTGCAATGGCTGTGGCCTGACTTACGCGTTCTGCACTTACAGAAAGTGGATAAGTCGCATTTTTCAACACATTACCAAACACTAAATATTTAATACAGCCTTCATAATAATTGGCCGTTTCGTCTACTACGGCATGAGAAGCTACACCTAAGGCATAAGCACGTTTTTCAATCTCTTGCAATTCCTCCTCAGAAAAACCACCAGTATTAACAATCACAGAGTGAACTTCCATTCCACGATCCTGTGCCAAATAAATACAACAAAACGAAGTATCCAAACCTCCGCTAAAAGCTAAAACAACTTTTTTCTTCATCTTAAAATAACAGCTATTTAAATAAAAAGGTAAACAATAATAATAACAGGGCCCTTACTCCCCCTTTTCCCGAAGACTTAGGCTTTAACACCAATCTTTGTTTGATGCGCATAAAGCGTTCATACAATTTCGGCTTTCGCGCTAATTCTTCTGCAAATTTCTTTGCCACATCGTGCTTTTGAGTTGCAGGATCGTATAACATTGCGGTACACATGCAATTTTTACGTTCCTTCATCGTCAGGATTTCAAAGTTCACGCAACTTTGACACCCTTTCCAGAAATCTTCATCCTGGGTAAGTTCTGAGTAGGTAACCGGCTCGTAACCAAGGTCGGAATTGATCTTCATGACTGCCAATCCAGTTGTTAGCCCGAAAATTTTAGCTTTCGGATATTTCTGTCTGGAAAGTTCGAAGATTTTTTCTTTGATGGCATGAGCGAGCCCGGCCTTTCGGAATTTAGGACTTACAATGAGGCCAGAGTTGGCCACAAATTGTCCATGACTCCAGGTTTCGATATAGCAAAATCCTGCCCAGGTTCCATCTTTATGGAACGCTATGACTGATTTTCCATCCGAAATTTTACCTGCAACATACTCCGGAGAGCGTTTAGCGATACCTGTACCACGTGCTTTGGCCGATTCGGCCATTTCTTCGCAAATTTCTTCGGCAAAGACACGATGTTCAGGAAGTGCAACCTGCACTATAAAATCGTTTGTATTCATTAATAGGTTAACGAAAAAAAATAAATGTTCTGATTAATTGTTTTTTAAGAGGCAATCCTCTATGGAAATGTACTGAGGGTTACTCAGAAATGATTCAAATCCGGGGCGTGAAATTTTGCCGATTAGTGGTCACAGAAAATATGGGTCGCAAACGGACAATAAACAGACTTTTGGAAGCAATATTCTTTGCTTCTACAATAGAAAGTTTATGTATAATTTGCTTAATCATTTCTTGTGTCTGATACTTCTTTAAAATAGTTGAGGCGCAAAGGTTTAAATAAATATTGAGTTGTGCAATACGTTTTTAATTTTTTTACATTTTTACGTAAAAAAAGATAGAATTGAAAACTGACTTCCTATATCTCCTTTCAACACCATAAATTATCAAATATCAGGCCCCTTTTTCAAGCCTTTTCTTTTTAGCCTCCCTTTCTATTGATCAGCCTGTTTTAAATGCCATATCCTGTCAAGTTTATGCTAAATCTGTTCCTCCAGATATTATCTTATAGTTCAAAAATAAGCTAATGGATAAAAGGATGATCCCTACAAGCATTAAGTTTTGATTAATTTTTTAAAACCAACAAATACATAGATGACTTAAAAACAATCTTTTACCTGCCAAACCTAAAATAATGTGATAGCAATCCAGGCGTACCTTTCATCATCTCTGGAATGATATCCATTCCTGCTACAGAGAACGTAATGCCATTTCCGCCGAAACCCAGGACGAAATAGCTATTGGGAAACTTTGGATGGGCTCCGATATAGGGTAAGCCGTCTTTGGTTTCGCCAAAGGTGCCGCACCAGCAGAAGTCTTCAACAAACTGATGATCTGGCAGATAAGATTTTAAAGTTTTGATCAGGCGGTCTCTTTTTTTACCGAGCAAGGCATCCCTCAGTCCTGGATTTTTAAAATTTTCATCTTCGCCGCCAACCAATAAACGTCCGTCAGCGGTACTGCGCATATACAGATATGGGGTATCAGTATTCCAAAACAGGGTGTTTTCCAGTTCCGGCGATAACGTATTATCCTTTTCACTGACCATAGCATAAGTACTTTTTAGGGAGACTATTTTTTCCGGCAACATCTCCTGTGTTTCATAGCCCGTGCAGTAAATTACCTTACCCGCGCTAATCTGCAGCCCGGTTTCCAGCTCCACCAGCACCTTATCTTTTTCGTATGTCACTTTTTTCAGCGCCGTCTTGTCGAACACCCGCAGTCCTTTTTTGGCGTTGTAGTGCAGCAGATCGTGTGCCAGACAAAAGGCATCTACACTTCCTCCATCTTCCGATAAAATCCCGCCTTCCGCCAGGATGCCATAGCGCTCCTTAATTTCTTTTTTCTCTAGCCAGGTTACGCCAAAACCTGCCGCTTTCCTCGCTTCAAACTCTGTTTTCAGCCAGGGTACGTCTTTACGCCTGCCGGCAAAATAAAGCGAATCCTTGCGTTCAAATCCGCAGGGCGATTCGATCTCTGCCACTAAATCTTTTAAGGCGTAAATGGCCTCTTTACAAGCTTTATAACTCGCAATCGCACCTTGTGCCCCAATCATTTCGGTTAACTTGTAAAGAGGCACATCAATCTCATATTGCAGCATAGAGGTCGTCGCGGAACTGCTGCCGTTAGCAATTTCTCTTTTGTCTATCAATACTGTATCATATCCTTGCTTCATCATGGAATGTGCCATCAAGGCACCTGTAATGCCACTTCCGACAATCAAAACTTCGCAAATGATGTTTTCCTTTAAGGAAGGATAAGTGTACAGTAATCCATTTTTTACTAGCCAGAAAGGTTCATTAGATCGAATATTCATATCTTGTAGATCAAGTATTGGGGTTCCCTGCAATAACAATACTTTTACCGATCTGTTTTAATACGCTACAGGTTTAAATCCACTATATTCGTTTTCAAAGCCCTGCAGCCCCATGAAAAAGCTGATGTTTATCTTCCTGTTTATTTTTGCAAAATCGGCCTTCGGACAAGATTTAAAAATGGCTAGAAAGGTGATAGACACCCTAACTTCCAGGGAAATGTGGGGCCGGGGATATACAAAGGACGGCATGGCCAAAGCGGCCAGCTTCATCAGCTCATCATTTGCCGCTTATGGCTTGGTTCCCATGGACGGAAAGGACTTCAAACAGGTATTCAGCTATCCGGTCAATACATTTCCCGCTGAAATGACGCTGCGTATAAATGGAAAACTACTCCTTCCGGGAAAGGATTTTTTAGTGAGTCCGGAAAGTAGAGGCTTAAAGGAAGCAAAGCTTATATTGGCGCAAAGAGACAGTGTCAGTTTTATCAATATTGAACACCGGCTCCTTGTCCTGCTGAAAGATAAGCTGACCTGGTCTGTAGCCCCAGAAGCAGCAGATTATACGGTTATAGAAATCGACCGGAAAGCAATAACTGAAACTCCTGAAAACATAGAGATTGATATTGAAAACAAATTCCTACCCGAATTTCAGGCGGCCAATGTCTGTGCATTGGTAAAAGGTACGCAGTATCCGGATTCTATCCTGTTAATGACCGCACATTACGATCACCTGGGCAGTTTAGGGAAGGATATTTATTTTCCAGGAGCCAACGACAATGCCAGTGGGCTTGCCCTGTTACTGAGCCTGGCAAAATATTACGCCAAGCACCCACAGCCGTATACCATGGCCTTTATCGGCTTTGCCGGAGAAGAAAATGGCTTACAAGGCTCCAAATATTTCACAGCACATCCTTTAATTCACCTTCATCACATCCGGTTTTTAACGAATGTTGATATGGTAGGGACCGGCGAAGCTGGCATCACAGTAGTCAACGCCACGATTCATCCCAAAGAGTTTACGTTATTAAAGCAAATTAATCAGGACAAAAAATACCTGAGTAAAATCAATTCCAGAGGGAAAGCCGCCAATAGCGATCACTATTTTTTTACAGAAAAAGGTGTCCCTGCTTTTTTTCTATATACGCAAGGCGGAATTACGGCCTACCACGACATCAATGACCTTTCTTCCACCTTGCCACTCAACAAGTTTGAAGATCTTTTTAGGTTGTTTATTGACTTTAATAAGGCTTTAATGAAATAACGCTCCATATGGAATTCCGATTTTAACTCCATAATGGAGTCAAGAGTTACAAAACCGGGCTAAGTTTTTTTGCGTAGGTACGAATAACCTATCATAAAAACACCTATCTATGAAAAACTTTAACTTAACAGGGATTCTCCTGAGGAGATCCTTATTGATCCTGCTAGCTGTTATGGCCAGCATAACCGCTTGCAAGAAAGACAAAAACACCATCATTGATCCGCCAATACTTCCTGTTTTAGGCCCAGATCAGGTTTTCTACACCCTATCTAACAACAACCTCCTTAAATTTAATGCAAAAGATGTCAGCACAGCGATGTCTACCGTTGCCATTACCGGACTTGCATTAAATGAAAAGATTTTGAGTATCGATTTCCGCCCTGCTACAGGAGAACTTTACGGGGTAAGCAACACCAGTAAACTATTTGCAATCCGACTAAATGGGGTCGCCAGAGCAATTGGTACAGGCTTTAGTCCTGCGATTAACGGAACTGCGGTCAGCATAGATTTTAACCCAACCGTAGACCGCATCCGCCTGATCACCAATACTGGACAAAACCTGAGGCTTCATCCGGAAACGGGTGCTGTAGCAGCTACAGACGGCAATATCAATGGTGTTACCAATCCAATTATCTCTGGTGCAGCTTATACCAACAGCAAAGCCGGAGCCGCAACCACTATTCTTTTCGACATCGACCTGACCAGCAAAAAGCTGTATAAACAAGATCCGCCAAATGATGGAAAACTCGTAGAAGTTGGCGCATTAGGTGTAGAAATCGGCACCAGTGCTGCATTTGACATTTCTCCGGACAATACCAAAGCGCTTGCAGCAGGCACGGTTGCCGGAGCTTCCAGTCTTTATACCATCAGCCTGGAAACCGGTAAAGCGACTCTAGCAGGAAAATTCCCAGCTGCCAGTCCAGTTGAAGGCCTCGCGATCCCTACAGATCCGGTAGCCTATGCAGTAGACAATGCCAACAACTTTTTGATTTTTAATCCAATGAGCCCGGCAAGCCTGGTTTCTAAGCCAATCACAGGATTAGCGCCTTTGGAAACCGTGTTAGGCATCGATTTCAGACCTGCTAACGGCCAGATTTATGCGTTGGGCAGTTCCAGCAGACTTTATACCGTGAACACGGCCACAGGCGCCTTTACGCTGGTTGGTCCGGGCGTACTCACTACGCTGTTAACGGGCAGCAGTTACGGCTTTGATTTCAATCCTACCGTAGATCGGATTCGTGTGGTAGGTAATGATGGTCAGAATTTACGATTACACCCCGAAACTGGTGCTGTAGCCGCTATAGATGGAATCTTGAAACCAGGAACTCCAGCAGTTAGTGCCGCAGCCTATACCAATAACTTTGCCGGTGCCACAGAAACTATACTCTACGATATTGACCAGGCCACCGATAAACTATACAAACAAACGCCGCCAAACGACGGAACTTTAGTAGAAGTCGGCAGTCTGGGCATCAATGTGGACAGCACCAATGGCTTTGACATTGGCAGTACCTCAGGAACCGCTTACGCCATATTTACCGTTGGCGGGGTCAACAAAATATATACGATTAACCTAACCAGTGGTGTAGCGACCTCGGTTACTGAATTTCCAAGAACAGTGACCGGAATGACCCTTGGTTTAGGCATGTAACCTTCTTTTATCTACTTATGACTACAGCTGCATCCGATAGGATGCGGCTGTTTTTTTTATTCTCCCTCCGAAAATCTTCACATTAAATGATTTCTTTAAACCAATTTCCCTTAATTTCGTTGTTGTAATAAATAAACAAGCTTATGTTCGATAAATTAATGGCTGCACAAAAGCAAGCCGAAGAGATAAAAAAGAGATTAGATACAGTTTCTGTTTTTGGTGAAGTAGAAGGTGGTGCCATCCGAATCACGGCAACAGCGAATAAAGCCATTACTGCAGTAGAAATCGAAGAAGAATTTTATAAACAAGCAGATAAAGAAGAATTAGAAGAACTGTTATTAACTGCCATCAACAAAGCTTTAGCGCAAGCAGAGCAAGTAAGCGCGCATGAAATGCAAGCCGCTACACAGTCGATGATGGGTGGCCTGGGCGGTCTGTTCGGCCAATAGGCGAATCGTTTTAAACCTTAATTTCATAGCCTCATGAAATATACTTATTATGGTCAATCTTGCTTTTTATTAGAAGCAGATGGCAAGAAATTTCTTTTTGATCCATTTATTAGTCCGAATGGATTGGCAAAACACATTGACACGACCAAGATTGAAGCAGATTATATGCTGGTGAGTCATGGACACGGTGATCATGTGGCCGACCTGGTGAGCCTGGCAAAACAAACAAATGCAGTCGTGATTGCCATGCCGGAAGTGATTGGCTGGGCGAAAGCACAAGGTGTAACCAATACGCATGACATGAATTACGGTGCTCAAAAATTTGAGTTCGGTAAGTTAAGAATGGTATGGGCCGCACATTCCAGCTCTATGCCTGATGGCAGTTACGGTGGAAATCCTGCCGGATTTGTACTGGAAACTGGAGGAAAGACTATTTATTTTGCCGGAGATACTTCTTTAACGATAGAAATGAAATTGCTTGCGGATCTATACAATTTGGATTATGCGATCTTACCTATTGGTGGAAATTATACCATGGATGTGGACGATGCCTTGATTTCTACCAAGTATTTTGAATGTGATAAAGTGATTGGGGTGCATTATAATACCTTCCCTGTAATCGCTATTGACACAGAAGAGGCGATTGCAAAGTTTAAGAGAGAGAATAAGGTTTTGTTATTACCAGCAATTGGCGAGACGATTGACTTATAAGATTCCGCTTTTTTCCATAGTAGGTTGATTTAGGTATCAGCCTGTTTAGGAGCTTTTATAAAAAAAGGAGGCATGTCGTCGATTCTGGAATCTACTGACATATCTCCTTTTTTTATTTAAATTTTAATGTGCTTCCAGCCAGTTGTTTCCTTCACCGATTTCTATTTCAATCGGCACAGTGGTTTTTATCGCTGTTTTCATGCGGTGTGTAATGATCTTTTTCATGGCTTCCACTTCCGTTTTCAACACGTCAAAGACCAACTCATCATGCACCTGCATGGTCATTTTTGATTGCAGGCCTTGATCCTGGATGTCTTTGTGGATATTGAGCATAGCTACTTTGATCATATCTGCTGCAGAGCCTTGAATCGGCGCATTGATCGCATTTCGCTCTGCAAAACCGCGTACAGTTTGATTGGCGGAGTTAATGTCTCTCAGGTACCTTCTTCTGCCGAGGATAGTTTCTACGAAGCCGTTTTCTCTGGCGAAATTCATGGTATCTGCCATGTATCGCTGAATTCCTGGATATTGTTCAAAATATTGTTCAATAATGGCCGCAGCTTCTTTTCTTGGAATACCCAGGTTTTGAGACAATCCAAAAGCAGATTGACCGTAGATAATTCCAAAGTTTACTGCTTTCGCGTTCCGACGCTGATCTGAAGTCACCTCTTCAATAGAAATTCCATAAACACGGGCGGCGGTTGCTGTGTGGATATCAATTCCTTTATTGAAGGCCTCCAGCATGTTTTCTTCCTTGCTGATTTCGGCAATGATTCTCAGCTCTATTTGAGAATAATCCGCAGAAAGGAGCACATGATTTTCATCTCTTGGGATGAAAGCTTTACGAACCTCTCTGCCGCGGTCACTCCGAATAGGAATATTTTGCAAGTTAGGATTGTTAGAACTTAACCTCCCTGTAGCCGCTACCGCTTGATTATAGCTGGTATGGACACGTCCTGTTTTTGGATTTACCAATAATGGCAAGGCATCTACGTAGGTTGATTTCAGCTTTTGTAACTGGCGAAAATCAAGGATGTCTTTTACAATATCACTTTTGCTGGCCAATGCCAATAACACGTCTTCTCCGGTTTGATACTGCCCCGTTTTAGTCTTTTTAGCTTTAGGATCCAGCTGTAATTTATCGAAAAGAACTTCTCCCAATTGTTTAGGAGAAGCGAGGTTAAAGGTAACGCCGCATTTCTCGAATACATTCTGCTCAAATTTTCTGATGTCGATTTCGAGTTCTTTCGAATAGTTATTCAGGGTATCTACATCGATTCTTACGCCTTCTTTTTCAATCGCAGCGAGTACATAGACTAGCGGATTTTCTACATCCCTGGCCAGTTCTTCTACGTTCAGTTCTTTTAACATCGGTCTGAACACATTCGCTAACTGCAAGGTGACATCTGCATCTTCAGCAGCGTAATCTACCACTTGCTCTACTGGAACATCTCTCATATTCCCCTGGTTTTTCCCTTTTGCTCCAATCAGTTTTGTGATGGAAATTGGGGTATAACCCAGGTAATTTTCCGAAAGCACATCCATGTTGTGTCTGGTATCAGGGTCAATCAGGTAATGTGCCAGCATGGTATCAAACAGTTTTCCTTTGATAGAGATGCCATACCATTTCATGATCAGGATATCATACTTGATGTTCTGTCCGATTTTTCCAATACTTTCATTTTCAAGAACTCCTCTGAATTCTTCCAGAATTGCCAATGCTTCTTCCCTATCCGCAGACAAAGGAATATAATGGCCTTCTCCAGGTTTAGTGCTGAAAGAAATTCCAACCAGATCCGCAAGATTTGCATCTGTACCAGTGGTTTCTGTATCAAAGCAAATGCTTTCTTCTTTTTCCAGCTGCGCGATCAATAATTTGCGTGCTGCTGCTGTAGCTACCAATTGGTAATTATGTGGCGTATTTTCTATTGTTTTTGAGGCAGGTGTTTCTTCAGAGAAGGTTGGAGCAGACACAAATGTGCCCGTCTTACCTGCTGGCTGATCCACTGGACTGCCAAATAAGTCGATTTGCTGAGATACAGGTGCTTTCGCCTCATTCACATTAAACTCTTCTCCAAAGACACGTTTACCAATAGTTCTGAATTCCAGTTCTGCAAATAATGGTTCTAATAGTTCGCGGCTAGGCGACTCTAATACCAGTTCATCGGCATTAAATTCTACCGGAACATCCAGGATGATCGTGGCCAGTTTTTTAGATAATAAACCTTGTTCTGCATAGGTCTCTACGTTTTCACGTTGTTTTCCTTTTAGCTCATGGGAGTTGGCGATGATATTTTCCATCGAGCCATATTTCTGGATTAATGTTTTCGCAGTCTTTTCTCCGATACCTGGGATACCCGGGATATTATCTACTGCATCACCCCATAGGCCAAGAATATCAATGACCTGCTTTACATCTTCAATTTCCCATTTTGCTTTCACCTCATCGACCCCCATAATTTCCATTTCATTCCCCATACGTGCAGGCTTGTAAATGAAAATATTTTCGGACACCAGTTGTGCGAAATCTTTATCGGGAGTCATACAGTATACTTTAAAACCTTGTTTCTCGCCTTCTTTGGCTAAAGTACCGATGATATCATCTGCTTCAAAACCATCTTTGGTAATGACCGGGATTTTAAACCCTTCAATCAGCTTAAAGACATAAGGTAAAGCAGCAGACAAATCTTCCGGCATCGCTTGTCTGTGGGCTTTATAAGCCTCGAAATCGGTATGTCTTTCTGTAGGAGCTGCGGTGTCAAAAACCACAGCAATATGACTCGGTTTTTCCTTTTTCAGCACCTCCATTAAGGTGTTTGCAAAACCCATCACTGCCGATGTATTAATCCCTGTGGACGTAAACCGGGGGTTTTTACTCAATGCAAAGTGTGCTCTGTAGATGAGCGCCATGCCGTCAAGAAGAAAAAGTTTTTTCATCAGTATTCGTTTTTTATTGATTAGGAAGCGATCATTAGCTGCTGATCCTCCATTACATGTATACTTTATTATTGGACGGTTAGCCTATGGAGTATGACCTCCATATCAGCAGCAACCGCATCGGATAAAGGTACTAATACTTAAATAATTGTTTATCATTATCCATAACAACCGCAAATAATTTCCGTTATTTGATCATGATGAAAGCGATAAAGACCCTAGGCCTGTTTGTTTTACTAATGATTGCAGGTATTGGCGCAATGGCGCAAGATATTATAGTGTTTTCTCCAGGAAATTTTGTTCGAGGAACGATCCAGGGAACAGACTACTCCTCTGTAGTCTTTGCAAAAGACGATGAATCTGTCGTTCATTACAAAGCCTCCGATATCCAGGAGTTTGTTTGGAATGGAGCAACTTATGTGAGTAAGCCGGTTGTGGTAAACAAAAAAACACTGCACAAATTTTTCAAGATCATTGAATATGGGACCATTAACTTATATTCAATAGGCGGAAATGTCCTTATTGATCCTCCCGCGGTTAAAAAAACACGGATTATACCTAGTATTGGCATTGGAGCAGGGACAGGAACCTTTGGTACTGGCCTGGGAGTTGGTGCTGGAATCACCATTCTGGGTGGTCGTAATCAAGAGCCAACTGCAAGGAAAATGATGCCCGCTACGTTTTTTATGGAAAAGCCCGGCACTGGCCGCTTAATGGAAATGCCTGTTGATGGAGCCGGTTTAGCAGAAAACAATCAGCGGATCAAAACAGTATTACTAGAACAAATAGGCGATGATGCAGATCTGGCAGAAAAAATAAAAGCGACAGAAAACTTTGATTCAAAGTTAATTATCGCTTTTGTGACGGCTTATAATGAAGCTCATAAGTAAGGCAAGTTTGTAGCTGTAATTTTTATTTACTGATACAGCCGATGATGTGGTCATTGACCATACCAGTTGCCTGCATATGCGCATAGCAAATCGTTGTTCCAAAGAACTTAAATCCACGCTTTTTCATGTCTTTACTAATGGCATCAGAGATTTCTGTTCGTGCCGGAACATCACTTAGGGACTTTACTATATTAACGATTGGCTTTTTTCCAGGAATAAATCCCCAGATAAAATCGGAAAAAGACCCGAATTCTTTTTGGATTTCAATGAAAAGACGAGCATTAGTGATGGCTGCTTTTACCTTTAACCGGTTCCTGATTATCCCCGAATCATTCATTAAACGCTCCTCATCCGCTGCACTGAAAGCTGCAACTTTTTGAACGTCGAAATCAGCAAAAGCAGCTTTATATCCAGCTCTTCTTTTTAGAATGGTCATCCAGCTGAGACCAGCCTGTGCACCTTCAAGAATTAAAAATTCAAAAAGTGTTTGGTCGTCATAAACAGGCTTTCCCCATTCTTCATCATGGTATTTTACATATAAAGGATCAGTACCACACCACCCGCATCTGATAATTTCTGACATCTTTTGATTGATTAATATTCTTTTTATGCTTTGAAGACCTTTTTATTCATGGATAATCCCATGGCCTAAATTCCTAATATTATAGAAACTATTGACTCAATTCGTCCCAGTATTCCACAGCTCTTCTGTAGTGAGGAATCACAATCGATCCTCCAACAAGATTTGCAATCATGAAAACTTCATTAATTTCTTCATTACTTACGCCTTCATGAAAACATTTTTCCAAATGATATTTAATGCAATCATCGCAACGCAGTACCATCGAAGCTACTAAACCTAACATTTCTTTGGTTTTCACATTTAATGCCCCTTCAGCATACGTGGTGGTATCTAATGCAAAGAAACGTTTGATATTTGTATTTGCAGTCTCCATAATCCTATCGTTCATTTTAGAACGGTAGTCGTTAAATTCTTCTACTAATTTTCCCATAATCAGCTAATACTATGATTTTTTATTTTACGTTATTTAAATGGACCGTATTCCTGGCTAAAGAACATCATTTTAATGAAGAACCTTCTTTCTGTTAATTGAAGATCTTTCTAAAAAAAGAACGGACTAAAGCCTCTAAAGTTCCATCAGAGGGTTCCAGAACAGGTTTTTGAAATTCTGTACCTTATCATTTTTCACCAAAACACCTTCGGCTTCCAGCAATTCCTGCATCATTTCCGGCGTTTTAAAATGGAACTTACCACTGAGCAAGCCCGAACTATTCACCACCCGATGGGCAGGAACAGCTGGATGCGCGGCACCGGCAGTGCTCATGGCATACCCGACCATTCGGGCAGAGCCACCAGCGCCCAAACTTTTTGCAATTGCGCCATAAGAAGACACCCTTCCTTTTGGGATTAGCCTAACCAATTCAAAAACCTGGTCATAAAATGATTGCTCCATCTGATGATTTTTAATTTTTTACCTTTTCAAAAGAAACAAATGTTTCATTTGATTTAAAGTGGCATTATTCAAAGGAGAACTGTATATAATTGATGTTCTTATCGTGTTTCAAATAAATACGCTCGTAATGAGTTTTAATCTTTAAAACGTCATCATAATACTCAGAAGTATATAAATGATCTGTTTTCTTATGACAAATCAAGCCCAATTCTTCTACTTTTTCAACGGTATACGCATATAAACCATCATTATCTGTTTTCAGGTTCACTCTTCCACCAGGTTTAAGCAAGATTTTGTACATATCCAGAAAGCGATCATAAGTTAATCTTTTCTTCTCTCTGCTGTCCTGAGGCTGAGGATCAGGAAAAGTAATCCAAATTTCGTCCACTTCAGCCTTTTCAAAGTATTCAGTAAGGTCTTCGATTTGAATCCTTAAAAAGGCCAGGTTTTCAATGTTTTCATCTACCCCTGTTCTTGCGCCTCTCCAGATGCGATTTCCCTTTAAATCAATCCCGATGAAGTTTTTCTCCGGAAAGAATTTCGCCATATTAACCGAATATTCGCCTTTACCGCAGGCCAGTTCCAATACCATTGGTTTTTCATTTTTGAAATGATCTGATCCCCATTTACCCTTCAAAGGTTTTCCTTCTTCCATCTGATAGACATTGGAAAAAGTATCTATCTCTGCAAATTTTCTTAATTTATCTTTACCCACTACTAAAAATTTTTTATGCAAAAATACAATTAAATCAGTCTCTTAAGGATGATGCGAACTATTTCGTAATTTTGTTCCTATAATCGAATTGTAATTGGAAAAGAACGCAAAAATATATGTAGCTGGCCATCGTGGTATGGTAGGCTCAGCAATCTATCGTAAACTGGTAAAGGAAGGCTATACTCAACTGATTATCAGAACATCATCGGAACTTGATTTACGCAATCAGCAGGATGTGGCCGACTTCTTTGCTGCAGAAAAACCAGAATTTGTTTTCCTTGCCGCAGCTAAAGTAGGTGGTATTATTGCCAACAATACTTACCGGGCAGACTTTTTATATGAGAATCTTTGCATTCAGAACAATGTGATTCATGAGGCTTACAAAACCGGTGTCACCAAGCTGATGTTCTTAGGATCAAGCTGTATTTATCCGAAACTGGCCCCTCAGCCCTTAAAAGAAGATTATTTACTGACCGGTCTGCTGGAAGAAACCAACGAGCCTTATGCGATTGCTAAAATTGCGGGGATCAAGATGTGTGAAGCTTACAGAGCGCAGTATAATTGTAACTTTATCTCTGTCATGCCAACCAATCTATATGGCTATAACGACAACTACCACCCGCAAAATTCCCATGTGCTACCAGCATTGATCCGTAAGTTTCATGAAGCAAAGGTAAATGGCACAGCAGAGGTGAATATCTGGGGTTCCGGATCACCAATGCGCGAGTTTCTTTTTGCAGATGACCTGGCAGAAGCCTGTTATTTCCTGATGCAGAATTACAATGAAGCTGGATTTCTAAATATCGGAACGGGAGTAGACCTGAGTATCAAAGACCTCGCGTTATTGATCAAGAGAGTGATCGGTTTTGCAGGAGAATTGACATTCGACAGCAGCAAACCAGATGGCACACCTCGTAAGCTAATGGACGTTGCTAAACTTCATGCATTAGGCTGGAAACATAAAATAGAGCTGGAAGAAGGCATTAAACTGGCCTACCTCGACTTTTTAGCCAAACATATTTAAGCCCGGTCTAAAACAGATTCAAGCCCAAAAAGAATTTTCTGGAGCAACAAGACATATTTAAGTCACAAGCAAGACCAGCATAAAGTCATATAGCTTAAATTGATATCTTTGTTAAACTAGATAAATTTTAACTATATGACTTTAGTTCAACTGGAATATATTGTTGCCGTAGATACCTATAGAAGCTTTGTTGGCGCAGCAGATAAGTGTTTTGTGACGCAGCCCACCTTAAGTATGCAGGTACAAAAGCTGGAAGAAATGCTGAATGTCAAAATCTTTGACCGCAGCAAACAACCAGTAGTTCCTACTGAAATCGGTGCCCAGATCATCGAACAGGCCAGACTGGTCCTCCAGGAGAGCCAAAAGATCAAGGAAATCATCAGCAGTCAGCAGCAAGACGTTGTAGGAGAGCTTAAAGTAGGTATCATTCCTACCGTAGCACCCTATTTACTACCCAGAGTGATCTCAGGCATGATGGAAAAATATCCCGATCTCAAGCTTTTAATTTGGGAATATACCACGGAAGACATCATCCACCACCTTAAAACGGGCGTGTTAGACTGTGGCATTCTAGCCACTCCCCTTGCCGACAGCCACCTCAATGAGCTTCCGCTTTATTATGAAAACTTTGTGACTTACATCAGCAAAAACAGCAAGTTATATAAAAAGAAAACAATTGATGCCAATGATCTGGAAGAAGAAAATATCTGGTTATTAAATGAGGGGCATTGTATGCGTTCTCAGGTATTGAATATTTGTAGATCTACCAAAGACAATCGCCTTCAGGGCCTAACTTATAACACGGGAAGTGTAGAAACACTGATCCGTATGGTGGATGTAAACAATGGTGCTACTTTACTTCCTGAACTTGCCTTAACAGACCTAAATGCTAAACAACTCAGCAAAGTACGCCATTTTAAATCGCCTGAACCAGTCAGAGAGATCAGCCTGGTTACCCATAAGAATTTCATTAAGAAACGCATGCTGAATGCCCTAAAAGAAGAAATTCTGGCCATCATTCCAAAGGCCATGAAGCAAAAAAAGAGAAAAGACGTGGTTGGGATCTAAACCTGATCAAAACGAATATATATATATGATGCTCATCCCTTGACCAGGAGCATCAAAATAGAAAGTAAAAAGAACAGCCTGTAAGGATCTCCTTACAGGCTGTTCTTTTAAAAACGTGTTGATTATGCTTTTTTGAAACGAGCAGCAACTGCATCCCAGTTTACTACATTCCAGAAAGCTGAAATATAATCAGGACGTCTGTTTTGATATTTTAAGTAGTAAGCATGTTCCCAAACATCCATACCCAATAGTGGAGTACCTTTTACTTCAGCGATATCCATTAATGGATTATCTTGGTTTGGAGTAGAGGAAACCGCTAATTTGTTATCAGCAGTAACGATTAACCAAGCCCATCCTGAACCAAAACGAGTAGCACCCGCTTCAGCAAATTTAGTTTTAAAGTCAGCAAAAGAACCGAAAGCAGCGTTGATTGCTTCTGCCAATTCCCCTTTAGGCTCGCCACCTTTATTTGGACCTAAAATTTCCCAGAATAAAGAGTGATTATAGTGACCACCGCCGTTGTTTCTTACTGCAGCAGGAAACTTAGAGATGTTTTTAACGATTTCTTCGATGCTTTGATTCGCTTCCGGTTTACCTTCTAAAGCTTTGTTTAAGTTGGTAACGTATGCTTGGTGGTGCTTACCATGGTGAATTTCCATTGTAAGTTTATCAATATGCGGTTCTAGTGCATCTGTTGCGTAAGGTAACGCAGGTAATTCAAAAGCCATATTATTATATTTTAAGGTTAAATATTATTTCTTGTACAAATATAACATTCAAACGTTAGTTTTTGTTCAATTCTTTGTCAAGTTACCCTCTTTTGTTGGCGAAAAAACGTGTCATCAGCGACCCGCATTCCTGTGCAAGCACACCACCTTTCAATTCCGTTTTTGGATGAAGAAGGCTGGCATTTTTAGAGGTAAAGCCACGTTTTGGCTCTAGGGCCCCATAAACGAGGCGTCCGATCTGCGTCCAGTAGCTGGCACCCGCACACATCACACAAGGCTCAATCGTCACGTATAAGGTACAGTCTTTTAGGTATTTGCCACCTAAAGTCTGAGCAGCAGCTGTAAAAGCCTGCATTTCCGCATGTGCCGTTACATCGTTCAATTGTTCGGTGAGGTTATATCCACGACCAACAATCCTTCCTTTACACACGATAATTGCCCCAATTGGGATCTCTTCCGCATCATACGCTTTTTGAGCCTCCTGCAAAGCGAGACGCATATAATGTTCATCTTCGGCAGCAGGATTCTCTTCTTCTGAAAAATTAAAATAACTCATTTATATCATTTTACTGCCATTCGGCACGGTACCATTTAATGTGGTCAGCACAATATCTCCATCCTCATCCGCGAAGCCTGTCACCAGGAATTCCGACATAAACTTACCGATCTGTTTTTTAGGAAAATTGACCACACCTACAATTTGCTGACCTACAAGGTCTTCTTTTGAATAGTGTTTCGTTACCTGCGCACTACTCATCTTAATGCCAAATTCGCCAAAATCTACTTTCAGCTTGTAAGCGGGCTTTCTGGCCTCCGGAGAATCAACTACTTCCAGCACTGTCCCTGCACGAAGTTCGACTTTTTCAAAATCATTCCAGGTTATTTCTTCCATTCGCTAAAATTACAACTTATTGCCAGAACCTCAAGTCCTTTCATCGAAGCCTGGGATTTCCAATCTTGCTCATGACCACCTCATCCGGCATGTAGTGTTTATTTTTTCGGCCAAATCCATCAAACTAAAAAGAGCATTGTTTTTCCTAACTTTGCAGCATGATTGATGTAATACTTAAAAAAGGAAAAGAAAAAGCGGCAATGCTTCACCATCCCTGGATTTTTTCAGGAGCGATTGATAAAATTAAGGGAAAACCAGAAAATGGTGAAATCGTTAAAGTTTGTTCTGCAGCAGCAGAATTTCTTGCCTATGCGTATTACAATGCCGAATCCAGGGTAGCATTGAGGTTAATGGAATGGGACGAAAGCAAAACCATTGACAAATCATGGTATCAATTGAAACTTCGCGATGCGATTGCTTCCAGACAGCATTTATTAAATGAAGATACCAATACCTGCAGACTGGTTTTCAGTGAAGCCGACTTCCTTCCTGGACTAATCGTAGATAAATATGCAGATTTCCTTTCCCTGCAAATCTTGAGTTCAGGAATGGAAAATGCGAAACAGGAGCTGATGGAGATCTTAATTGAAGAATTAAATCCAAGAGGTATTTTTGATAAAAGTGATGCTGGTGCTCGTAAACATGAAAATCTAGAAGCGACACAAGGTTTACTTTGGGGCGAAACTCCACCAGAATTCATCGAAGTAAAAGAAAACGGAATTGCTTACCACATCAATATAGCAGACGGACAAAAATCTGGTTTCTATTGCGATCAGCGTGATAACCGCGACATTCTTGCTGCTTACAGCAAGGATAAAAACGTGCTGGACTGCTTCTGCTACAGCGGTGGCTTCACGTTAAATAGCTTAAAAAAGGGCGCAGCGCATGTAACCAGCGTAGATAGCTCTGCTTTGGCGATTGAAACCTTAAAACACAACCTGGAGCTTAACGGCCTCGATCCCGCACGCCAGGAAAGCATTCAATCAGATGTGAACAAACAACTGCGCGTTTTCAAAGAAGAAGGCAAGAAGTTCGACATTATCGTGTTGGATCCACCCAAATATGCCCCTTCCCGTTCTGCATTAGACAGAGCTGCAAGAGCTTATAAGGACCTAAACAGATTGGGCATGTTATTGCTTGAAAAAGGCGGCTTACTAGCTACTTATTCTTGTTCTGGAGCAGTAGACATGGAAACCTTCAAACAAATCATTGCCTGGGCTGCTTTAGACGCAGGAAGAGAAGTTCAGATCCTGAAACAGTTCAACCAACCAGAAGACCATCCAGTAAGGGTTTCTTTCCCTGAAGGAGAATACCTGAAAGGTTTGTTACTAAGAGTACTTTAGTCGGCGGGTTCTTCGGAACCTTCAGACAGTTGATCATATTCCCCTTTCAGCGCATAATAGCCGAATATCACCAGGCCTGCGCTGATTGGGATAAAAATGAATAATATAATCCCCCATTGTAAGGCCGTATTCGTTTTTTGTACCCCTTCCGCAGCCAGCCCCACTTTTTCGTAAGCCTGCAAAAATAAAAAGATGATCGATCCGGGGCCCAATATCATCCAAAACAGTCCTAATCCTTTTTTTAATCCGTTCATAATCGTGTTTTTTGGCGGTTAATTTTCAATTTCTGCTTCCACAGGTTTTTTATTGGACAGGTAAACAGCGCCAATCACAAAACTCAAAGCGGCAATACCGATTGGATACCAGAGGCCGGATAAAGGTGTAGAACCGGAGAAACTGGCAATCAGCGTGGCGATAAAAGGCACTAGTCCGCCAAATACACCATTTCCAACATGATAAGGCAAAGACATGGAAGTATACCTGATCTTTGTAGGGAATAGCTCCACTAAAAACGCCGCGATAGGTCCGTATACCATCGTCACCAGTAAAATCTGGAAGAAAATCAGGAATACAAATTTCCAAAATACCGGAGTTGATAATTTTTTATCTTTCAGCAGTTCCGGATGAACTTCAATCGGTTTATCCGCAGCAGCAAATTTGGTGTGAGATTGTACTTTATGATAACTGCTGCCATCTACCAGGGTCACTAAGGCCGTGGTGCTGACCAGGCTATCTAATCCCCCATCTATGGCTGCACGCGTAATCACCGGATCGTCAACCGATAAAATATCCTCTTGTGTGACTTGACTAAAATCCGTATCGTCTAAAAATATCTGGTAAATAGGCCGGTAAAAGATAATCCCCAGCAGCATGCCAGTCAGCATGATCCATTTTCGACCTACCCTATCGCTCCAGGAGCCGAAGATGACAAAGAAAGGCGTCGCAAAGGCGATGCCCCAGAGCAATATATACCTGGAATCGTTAAAATCTACTTTACAGGTGTTTTCAATAAAAGATTGCGCATAAAATTGTCCGGTGTACCAGATCACGCCCTGCCCCATTGTCGCACCAAATAACGCCAATAGCACCATTTTAAAATTCGCTTTATTATTGAAGCTTTCCTTTAAAGGGTTTTTCGAAACCTTTCCTTCTGTTTTCAATTTCGTAAACATTGGGGATTCGTGCATTTTCATTCTGATATAGATGGATACCCCTACCAGCAGGATCGACAATAAGAAGGGAATCCTCCAGCCCCATGCGGCAAAGTCATCTGCGCCCAGCAGGTTTTTTGTCAATACAATCACGCCTAAGGAGAGAAATAACCCGCCTGTAGCAGTCGTTTGAATCCAGCTGGTAAAAAATCCTCTTTTATTGGCGGGTGCATGTTCCGCCACATAAGTAGCGGCGCCCCCATATTCTCCACCCAATGCTAAGCCCTGCACCAAGCGCAGGATCAGTACCAAAATCGGAGCTGCATAGCCAATACTGGAATAAGAGGGGATCAGACCGATTAAAAAGGTAGAACCACCCATTAACACTAAAGTCAGGAGAAAAGTGTATTTACGGCCAATTAAATCACCCAGGCGACCAAATACCAAGGCACCAAAGGGCCTCACTATAAAACCCGCAGCAAAAATCGCCAGCGTATTGATCAGGGCAGAAGCCCCTGCATCTGCAGGAAAAAGCTGGGCTCCAATGATCGTGGCCAGGCTACCAAAAATGTAAAAATCATACCATTCGATCAATGTCCCCAGAGAAGAGGCACCAATGACTTTGAAAATACTGTTCTTCTGTAATTCCGGGTTCATACGTTAAAGAAATAATTTGGCTTCTGAACTAAAGCTACTATTATTTCTCAACTATTAACTGTCAATAAAAGTAATTTGCAAAAAAAGAACCAAAACTTTTAGAGACTCTAAAGGATTTGGTTCTTTTGATTATAAATTGACACTAAAAGAAAGGTTTTATTCTTCTTCTCTGAAATACACTTTATAGTAGTTCATGGACTTATCATCGTCGTAACCCTTCTCAATCAGGTCTTTATCTCCATGGATATAGATATGGAAGTTCTTATCCAGCTTTAAGACGCTCTTATAAGCCCTGGTTTGCTTTTTGACCGCAGCACCAGAAATGTCAAAAGTGTCTGCAATCGGGGTATCAAACTCTTCTTCGTAACTCTTTTTATAGTTCTTGAAAGATTCAATTCCTTCGGCATTGCCAATTACCTCATTTGAAAACTCATCCAGGTCGAAACTCTCTTTCTCTTTGAAATATTTCATGGATTTGTTCAATAAATCGATCTTATCTGCTTTAGAAATATCAAACTCCTGGTCCAGCTTTTCTGTAACAAAGTTCTTATAAACGCCCAATACACTATTGGTCTGGTTGAAATTGTCATTTCTGATTTTCAATTTCAAAAACTCATCTTTCCAATATACCGCTTCTGCACTTTTATTGGTCTGATCAATCACCGCAACGCGGAAACCTTCTTCTTTGTCGGTATTAAAGATCAAACATCCTTTATCTAGCTTATTGATATTGATCGCATCTTCTTCATAACCCAGACCAAAACCACCTTCTTCCGGATAAACCTTTAAGAAAGGCTCTTTGGTTTCTGATTTAAAGATTCCAATGGCATCATGAAGCTCTCCTTCAATCTGCACATTTTCAAAATAAGCCACATAAAGCTCTCCTGGCTTAATTTTTGGATGCCCGGAAACATCATACAGGTACTTAGCGAGCTCCATACTGTATTCATGAAATGTAGTGCCATCTTCAAAAATTTTGGCAGCAAAATGATACACTTCATTCAGATTTAAATCTGCATTTGGGTGTGTGAAATGATAAATCTCATTCACTTTAGCAAAGGGGCCTAAAAAGTACTGCTGCAATAAATTGCTCAGCATATTGTCTTTTACGGGAATAGATTTTTCAGAAAGGACATAAAATTCGTCCTGTGCCTTATTTCCAATGCGGTGTATCGATAATTCAGCCAGTGCGGCTTCAAAAAATGAAATCATGCGGTAAAATTACTTGTTTTCGTGCGGGGTATTCTTAAGTTCTACAGGTTTATTGCTTTTTTTCATTTTCAGATTCAGCATCTCTACCAATACCGAAAAGGCCATGGCAAAATAGATATATCCTTTAGGAATGTGTTGATCCAAGCCTTCTGCAAGCAGGGAAACACCGATTAATAACAAAAATGATAAGGCCAGCATTTTAACGGTCGGGTGTTTATTTACAAAGTCACTAATCGTTGCTGCTGATACTAACATGATCAATACGGCAATGATGACCGCTGCAATCATGATTTCGATATGATCTGCCATCCCCACCGCGGTAATCACAGAGTCTAAAGAGAAAACTACATCTAAAATCAGGATCTGTATGATAATGCCCATGAAAGAATGAACTTTTCCTTTGATGCCCCCCTCTTCCTCGCCTTCCAGCTTCTGGTGGATTTCATGTGTACTTTTATAAATCAGGAATAATCCACCGATAATTAGGATCAGGTCTCTTCCGGAAATCGCCAGTTTCTCCAGCCATTCTCCATTACTGATGGCAATCCAATCGCCCACATTAAACAATGGTGCCGTTAATTTCATCACCCAGGTTAGGGATAATAATAGCAGTACTCTAGTGATCATCGCCAGACCTAAACCCACCTGACGTGCTTTTTTCTGCTGATCTACCGGCAGTTTTCCTGCTAAAATTGAAATGAATACGATGTTGTCAATACCCAATACAATCTCCAGTATGGTTAAGGTAATGAGTGATATCCAAGCTTCCGGGCTGCTAAAAATTTCCATTTGAAATAAAATAATTAAAGCCACTAAGATATAAAAAAAGCCTGCTGAATTATCAACAGGCTTTTCCTTATAAATACGTTATGCCTTGGATTAATTGAAGGAAATCCCCCCGTAATTTGTACGTACAGTCACATTTCCATTAGCCCCGTTTCCGATTTTACCGGAGTAATGTTTTGTGCTTCCGCTTTCAGAAACCAGTTTTGAACTTACATTATCACCTGGTTTAAAGCCACCATAATTTGCTCTTACTTCAAAATCACCGCTATAATTGCTAGCAAAGCCAAGCGAAACCCCGGTATAATTAGAATTTACTGTTAAAATTTTACAGCTCGGAAGGACATTATCAACGACCAGCTTATTATAACTCAGGTCGAAATTTCCATCTCCTTTCAGCGTACCAACTTTAACCGTTGTATACTGTCCGTTGATGTTCAATTTATTTACCGAACCAATCGTAATGTTGTTGTATTGCTGCTTAATGTTTGCATTTCCATTCACGATGCTCACATTTACATTGGTGTACTGCGCATTCAGATCCAGGTGATTTACCGAGCCAATGTTCAGCCCTTTTCCATACTGCTGTTTGATCTGTGCGTCGCCTTTGATCGCCGTAATTGTCACGCCAACATATTGTGCATCCAGATCCAGCGTACCTACCGTGCCCAGTTTAAGCGCGGCACCATATTGCTGCTTGATCACGCCTTTGTTCATATTGGCGATATCTGTTTGTCCGTATTGCACGTTGACATAATTGTTCGTACTGGACAAATTGCCCGCAGTAAACGCACCATATTGAAGCTTCACGGAAAGTGCGCCGGAAAAATCAGCCATACTTAATCCACCATACTGGTTATTCACCGTTAATGCCATAGTAGCCGGCATATAAACCACATAATTGATCTTCACTTCTCTTCTCCAGATCACTTTTCCATTCCTTACACTGCTGCCATAGCGACCATCTCTTGATCCGATATTAGTTTTAAAGGAGATCTGATCACCGGATTTTCCAGCTTCAATACTGGTTTCATCCAATAAGCGCTGTGCATCATCGACATCCTTGCTATAGGCTTTGATGTCGACATCCACCTTTACTTCTCTTTTATCCCATGTTTTGATCACTACAGCACCATATTTATTGATAATGCCCAATTTATCACCAGCGTCAACTGTAAACGTTTTAGAGAAAGTTTTTGATTTCCCAGGATCTTCGGCATCGTCCTGACGATCGCTGTCCTGACGGTTCAGAGGAGGCAATGGCGGTAGCGGCGTCAAGGCCACAATTGGCCCTACGTTTACATCTACCTGTAGAGGAACCAGGACAGCCATCCTCGGCGCATCTTTCAGTTCCTTTACCACCGACTGGGCGCCGGCAAAGTTGGCCACCAATAACAGGCCACTCAGTCCCCAAACTAACTTTTTCATATTTGATTCTCCTCTTTGATTTGATTCACTTCATTGATGATTGACAATTGCTGATTGATCACCTGTAATTGTAGCTCCAGATTTTTCACCATTGCCCTTACTACTACTTCTTGATTCGGACTGTGTTGTAATTCTTTTTTTAACTTTTCATAATCACCATCCAACTGGTTCAAATCTGAGCTGAACTGCTTATATAACACCGGATTTTTCTTCGCAAACACTTGCAAACTATCTTTTTTCTCTTCAATCAAACTGGCAAATTTCATTTCTTTTTTTCCATAAACCGGACTGATGTCTGCAATTTCCAGCTCCTGTTTTCCTTCTTTACGGGAGGTATAAATAAAAGTAACCGTCATGATCAGGATCAGCGATGCAGCTATACCTAACCAAAATGGCATTCCCGATTTTTTTTTTACCCGCTCTTGATCTAATCCTGCCTCAATCCTCGCCCATAACTGGTCGGATGGCGTTTTGAAGTCAAACTCCTTTTTGTTTTCTTTAATGTATTCTTCGATACTCCTCTTGTTCATCGCTATACCCCTCTCTTTACAAATAAATCATTTAATTTCATTTTCGCACGCATATACTGTGTTCTGGAAGTGCTCTCTGCTATTTTCAAAATATGTGCAATCTCCTCGTGATCGTAACCTTCAAAAAGATATAAGCTCAGCACCACACGGTATCGGTCTGGCAGTTTGGCAATCGCCATTCTCACCTCCTCTACCCTCAATTCCAAGTCTTCTTCGTCCAGCGTCTGCGGTTCCGCGAATTCTACTTCTTCCAGGCTCACAAACTCTACTTTTCGCTTTCTGAGGTAATTGATCGATTTATTGATCACAATCTGCTTCAGCCAAAGGCCAAAAGTGGTCTCTCCTCTAAAACTCTCTATCCGGGTAAAAGCATCCAGAAACGCCTCCTGTAAGACATCTTCTGCCTCATCATCGAAGTTCACTATTCTCAACGCTACGTTATACATAGCCTTAGCATACAATTTGTAAATTTCAAATTGTGCTTTCCGGTTTCCTTGCCGGCACTCCTGAACGAGTGTTACGTGTTTATCGATGTATACAGTTTCCAATGTTTTCCAATTCGATTATAAGACAGGTGATTTTTTAAAACGTTGCATCTCAAACAAAAATATTTTCAATATACCAAGCTAAATTCAATGAGGGTTGAAATATCCGGTTCAAAATCAATATTTTTGGGACTTAATACTTATTAATAATGTTAAGAACAACTACTTGCGGAGCTCTAACTATTGAGAATTTAGGTGAAAATGTAATCTTATGTGGCTGGGTTCAAAAATCCAGGGATTTAGGAGGGATGACTTTTATTGACATCCGCGACAGATACGGCATTACCCAACTTGTTTTCAATATGGACGACAACCGGGAATTATGCGAGGCAGCACGTAGCCTGGGCAGGGAATTTGTAATTAAAGCCAGCGGTCTAGTGGTAGAGCGCTCCAACAAAAACCTGAAAATGCCTACAGGTGAAGTCGAAATTAAAATCACTGCATTAGAAATACTGAACGCAGCAAAATTACCTCCATTCATGATCGATGATGAAACTGATGGCGGTGATGATTTGCGTATGAAATATCGTTACCTGGATTTACGTAGAAATCCGATCCGTAACAACATGGTATTGCGTCATAAAATGGCACAAGCTGTACGTCGTTATTTAGACAATCTGGACTTTATCGAGGTAGAAACACCGGTATTGATCAAATCGACACCAGAAGGAGCAAGAGATTTTGTGGTACCAAGCAGAATGAACGAAGGACAGTTTTATGCCCTTCCACAGTCGCCGCAAACCTTCAAGCAGTTGCTGATGGTGTCTGGTTTCGACCGTTATTTCCAGATCGTTAAATGTTTCAGAGATGAAGATTTACGTGCAGACAGACAGCCGGAATTTACACAGATCGACTGTGAAATGTCCTTCATTGAACAAGAAGACATCTTAAACACTTTCGAAGGACTGATCCGTACATTATTCAAAGACCTGAAAGACTTCGATTTACCGGAAGTTCCAAGAATGCAATATTCAGATGCCATGAAATTCTATGGTTCTGATAAACCTGATACCCGTTTTGAAATGCAGTTCGTAGAATTAACGGAACTGGTAAAAGGAAAAGATTTCCCTGTTTTTGACAATGCAGAAATGATCATCGGAATCAATGCTGCTGGCTGCGCAAGCTATACCAGAAAGCAGATGGACGAATTGACAGAATTTGTAAAACGTCAGCAGATTGGAGCAACAGGCCTGATTTACATGCGTCATAACGAAGATGGTTCATTGAAATCTTCTGTAGATAAGTTTTATAATGAAGAAGAACTGAAAAAATGGTCGGCGGCAATGAATACCCAACCGGGTGATTTAGTCCTCATCATGTCAGGACTGACAGATAAAGTACGCAAGCAATTGAGCGAATTACGCCTTGAAATGGGTACGCGCCTTGGTTTACGTGATAAAAACAAATTTAGCGCCCTTTGGGTATTGGACTTCCCGCTATTAGAATGGGATGAAGAAACGGAACGTTATCATGCGATGCACCACCCATTCACTTCTCCAAAACCAGAAGATATTGCATTACTAGATACTGATCCAGGAAATGTAAGAGCAAACGCTTACGACATGGTGGTAAATGGTACTGAAATCGGCGGTGGTTCTATTCGTATCCATGATAGAGCCCTTCAGGCTTTAATGTTCAAACACTTAGGCTTCTCTCCGGAAGATGCACAGAAACAATTTGGCTTCCTGATGGACGCTTTCGAATTTGGTGCACCTCCACATGGTGGTATTGCTTTCGGATTTGACAGGCTGTGTTCTATTTTCGCAGGATTGGACAGCATCAGGGATGTGATCGCCTTCCCGAAAAACAACTCAGGAAGAGATGTGATGATTGATAGTCCATCGACTATTGATGAGAAACAAATGAAAGAATTGAAAATCCAAACAACGGTTTAATTACGGTATCGTTGGGTCATAAAAAAAAGGGAGCTTTAGGGCTTCCTTTTTTTATATCTGTAATCTTAGTAGGTTTCACTATCTGGCGGAATGCCGTAATCGACTTCCAGCGGTAGTTTTTCTTTTGTTTTCTTAGACTTGCTAAACCAACCCGTTACCGAATTGTATATCGCCGACAAATGCTCTGCATCCAGCGACTTTCCAAGCTTACCCGAGGCTAAGCCTACCAAAGCCTTTGTAACTAAACCTGAGCCTTTAAAAAAGGTGCTGTTCATTACTAAAGGAAGCGCCATAGAAAGCACTTTGCTGCTGATGTTAAATTTATCATCAATTTTCAGGAAAGCTGATGGTGTGGCATATTTCTTAATCAAGCCATTGATCGTAAACTGATGGAGGTATTTTTTAGAATCCCCAACCAGCGCCTCTCCCTTTGAAGTATATTCAGATTTCAACAGCCGCACCTGCAGATGTAGATCTTCGAGGTTATTGATGTTATACTTTCGGTTCATCTTCTTCCTCCTCCTTATCGGCTAGTTTATTAAAATAGCGTCTGATGGTAAAATTAATGATGGCCTTTTCAATATATTTTTCTTTCGTAAAATAAACGATCACAGCCAATAGCAGGTAGATCAATGCTACGCATCCAAAACCCCTGGTAAAACTGCCCAATACATCTGATAAAAACAGGGCTAAAGTAAAGGTACCAAACAAGAAAGCCAGCAAAAAGCAAATGGCTACCGCGGCGTTAGTCACCAAATCGGCGAACATTTTTGAGCCCCGCTCAATCAGGTATAAACGGATATACTCCAATCGTGTATTTACATACGCTTTGGCATCTCCAACCAGTCCTTCCAGATCTTTTTCTTTATTTTCCTGCATTATAATGTGCTTTTAGGATTACCTATGCGTGTTCTAAATCGTCTTCAAATTCTTCTTCTTCTTTACGAAGTTTCTCTTTCACAGTCCCTACCACTTTATCTTTTAAGCTCGCCAGTTGATTAATTTCATCTGCGGCTTTATCTCTGATCGTATCTCCAAGATCTTTCAAGGACTGGCTTAATTTATCTCTTGTTTCACTGCCTTTTTCTGGAGCAAATAGTAACCCTAGTGCAGCACCTGCAGCTAAACCGGCCAATAGCCCAATTAATACTTTTGAATTATCATTCATGACATTTACATTTTGTGTTGAATATTTATTTTGTTGATGCTGGAATATAGTAATTATAACGATTCCCCTTCAGAAATTGTTTTAATTCTTTCCAATCTTTCCGCCGCCATCGCACTGCTTTCGTATATTTTGATCAATAATACGAAGTAGGACAATAACAACGGACCGAAGACCAGGCCTAGTATTCCAAATAAGGGTACACCAATAACTACGCCAATTACGGTGATAATGGGGTGAATATTTCCAACTTTTTTGGCGATCATGAAGCGCAGCACATTATCGATATTGATAATCACCACGAATCCAAAGATGAGCATGGCCCAGCCAGCAAAGTTGTTCCCATTGGCTAGCTGCAATAACGCGGCAGGCACAAAAACTACTGGTGGGCCCAGTACGGGTACAAAGGAGATGAACATCGTCACCACACCCCAGAATAATGGATCAGAATAACCAAGGACATAAAAAGCCAGACTCACCAATGAGCCCTGTACAATCGTAATTAAACCTTGTCCCAATACATTGGAATAGGTGGTATTCCTCATTTCTTCCGCAAAACGATAGGCATTCTGCTCCCGGAAAGGTGCGTATTTGATCAATGAAGCTTCAAACGTTTCGCGCTCCACCAGCATGAAATACAAGAGGAAATACATGATGATCAGCCCCAGGATGATGTTAAAAGCACCGGAAATTAAAGAGGGGAAGAGCTCTGTAGCCCAGGTTCCAGCTTTTTTCATACCCTCTTCTACCAGATTCTGGAAATCGCTATTGAGCGGAATCAAGTGCTTTAGCTTGAAGAGCATGTTTTTAAAATAAATATGATCGCTTTGCAGTTCTGCAATTTTCTCGATCACCATCGTGCTTAAGGCATAAAACGGAAGAATCAGCACGAGCACGGAAGCAAACAATAGCAGAAGAGCAGAAAGACGTCTATTCCATTTCTTCTCTTCTACCAGGTAGATATAAGCGGGTCTTAATATCGTAAACAACACCAGGGTACTTAAAATTGATCCAAAGATTCCCTGTATAGAATAAGCAATTAAACAACCCAAGGCAATGATAATCACCAGATTGATGTTATTCCGTTGTTTATGGGTGAATAAAGACATTCGCGTTTAACCTTCCAAATTGATAGCTCTCATTTTATTATACAGTGTTTTCCTATCGATATTCAGGATTTTAGCTGCTTTAGTTTTGTTAAAATTCACTTCTCTCAATACTTTCAAAATCGCCTCATATTCTGCTTCTAAAGCCGCATTTTTAAGGTCACGAGGTTTTTCTGTACGTGCAATAGAGGTCTCCATGGCGGAAGCTTTGGCATAAGTAGAGATTTCCAATGGCAGTGCTTTCAATTGAATTTCCTGCGTTTCCGTCAGCAAGGATGCCCTTCTGACCACATTTTTCAGCTCTCTTACGTTTCCTGGCCAGTTATAAGTCATAAAGCACTCTTCCACTTCTGGAGAGAAGCCGTGAATCTTGCGGTTTAACTCCTCATTTGCTCCTTTTAAGAACGTATGTGCGAACACCATAATGTCATTCCCACGCTGTCTTAATGGCGGCAAGCTCAAAGAAAATTCATTAAACCTATGGTATAAATCTTCCCTGAATTTCCCTTTTTGAATTGCATCTGCCAGATTTTCATTCGTGGCCACGATGATCCTTACATCCAGTTCAATTTCTTTGGTACTGCCGATTCTTTTGATCTTTCGTTCCTGCACTGTCCTCAATAAGGCCGCCTGAATCTCATAAGAAAGGTTTCCAACTTCATCCAAAAACAAAGTACCTCCATTTGCCATTTCAAAGTGCCCTATTTTAGTATATAATGCGCCAGTAAAAGATCCTTTTTCATGACCGAAAAATTCACTTCCTGCCAGCTCTTTGGTCAGTGAACCGCAGTCCATGGCCACAAAAGGTAAATCTTTACGTGGGCTGTTCAAGTGAATGGCCATGGCCACCGACTCTTTTCCAGTCCCACTTTCACCAGTCAGGATGACACTGTAAGTGGTGGGTGCAACCAGGTGAATCTGTCTTTGCAGTTCCTTGGAAGCGCCGCTTGCGCCGATCACAAAATTCTCCGCATGACTATAGGTCTGCTTTTGTCCCTTTTGCTTTGGCATTTCTGCTGGAATTTCCAGCCTATTGTCATTCAAAGCAGTTTGGGTATCAATAGCCTTATTGATGGTATTTAAGATTTCATCTGGATACAGAGGCTTGGTGATATAATCGTAGGCGCCCAGCTTAATGAGTTCTACAGCTAGTTTAATATCTGAATATCCTGTAATAATGATTACTCCAGTGCCGGGATAGCTTTCTTTGATCTTGATCAGCATTTCTTTCCCGTCCGTATCTTCCAGACGGTAGTCACACAAAACCAAATCATAGCTTTCCTTTGCCAGATATTCCATCGCTGAAACACCACTTGTAGCTGTTGAGACGCTAAACGAATTTCTGGTTAAAAACTTAGAAAGTAATAAACCAATGTTTATTTCGTCGTCAACAATCAATATTTTTCTCATAGGGAAATTAAATAGTTTACTGTATTATAACCAGATAAATATAAATACTTTTTTCGTATGGGAAAAATTTTCTACACTTTTTAATCCTCCGACCTATAAAAAGGTCAGTTTTTATCCATTAAAAAAGCCCATTGAAGTCGTGTCAAATGGGCCTTAAATATGTACAAAACGCGATTATTTCCCTAAAAACGCTGCTTTTCTTTTTTCTAAAAATGCAGAAGTACCTTCTTTAAAGTCTTCTGTATCAAAACACTTACCAAACTCTTTGATCTCCGCTTCGAAGCCATTTTCATCCTGTCGGAAGGCGGCATTTACAGCGCGAATGGCACTCCCAATTGCGAGTGGTGCTCGCTGCTTAATTTTTGATAGAATTTCTTCCGCTTTTGTGAGCAATTCTTCTGCAGGAACGACATGATTGACAAGGCCAATTTTCTCGGCTTCCGCAGCACTGATCATGTCTGCAGTGGTGATCAATTCTATTGCTTTTCCTTTTCCCACCAATTGCGTTAGTCGCTGAGTACCACCATAACCTGGAATCAAACCTAAAGTCACTTCCGGCAATCCCAATTTTGCATTTTCCGAGGCAATTCGAATGTGGCAGGCCATAGCCAGTTCCAATCCACCGCCTAATGCAAATCCGTTAATTGCGGCAATCACCGGTTTCGGACAATTTTCAATCGCATCAAATACCTGGTGCTGTCCATTTCTAGCCAGCGCTTCTCCTTCTTCACCTGAATAAGCGGCAAATTCTGAAATATCAGCTCCGGCAACAAAAGCTTTTGGTCCGGCACCAGTAAGCAGCACTGCACGCACTTTAGCGTTCTGCGCAGCATCAGCAATCACAGCAGCCAATTCGGACAAAGTATCCTTATTGAGCGCATTCAACTTTTGTTCCCTGTTAATCGTCACATATAATACCGATTCTCTGATTTCTGATAGAAGATTTTGATAAGCCATATAAGGTCTGTTTATGCGGTTAAGGAGGTTAGAAATTTCTATTTTCAGTTACCCAATCTTTGATGTAATTGGTGATCGTTTCCATGGTAGTTCCAGGAGCAAACAATTCCCCGACACCAATTGCTTTTAACTTGTCCATGTCGCTCTCAGGAATGATCCCACCGCCGGTCAGCAAAATATCGGTCACTCCCTTCTGTTTCATGATTTCTACTATTTTAGGGAACACGGTCATGTGAGCTCCAGATAAAATCGAGACCCCAATAGCGTCCACATCTTCCTGTAAAGCGGTGTTTACCACCATCTCTGGTGTTTGACGAAGGCCAGTATAAATCACTTCCATGCCAGCATCCCGCAAGGAAGTGGCAATTACCTTTGCCCCCCTATCGTGCCCATCCAATCCAACTTTAGCCACTAAAACCCGAACGGGTCTGTTTAATGTCTTGCTCATAAAATATACGAATAGTAGGTTGTAAATGTAAGTAAATTAGCGGTTTTATGTTAACTTTGAAGACTAAATTTACAGTTTTTATGAGTGAGGAAAGATCATTGAACTTTATTGAAGAGATCATTGAAAACGATTTGAAAAGTGGAAAATACGAGACCCTAGTTACTCGTTTTCCACCTGAACCCAATGGTTATTTACATATCGGACACGCAAAGGCGATTTGCCTGAACTTCGGTCTGACTAAAAAATATGGTGGCTATACAAACCTTAGGTTTGATGATACCAATCCAGTAACTGAGAAAACCGAATACGTAGATAGCCAGCAAGAAGACATTAAATGGCTTGGTTTTGAGTGGAAAAACGAACTGTATACTTCAGATTACTTTGATACACTATACGATTTCGCAGTTAAACTGATTGAAAAAGGCCTGGCTTATATCGACGACAGCACTGCTGAAGAAATCGCAGCCTTGAAAGGAACCCCTACAGAACCTGGTAAAGACAGCCCATACCGTTCCCGCAGCATTGCAGAGAACCTGGACTTGTTTAGCCGTATGAAAGCTGGTGAATTCCCTGACGGCGCACGCATCTTAAGAGCGAGGGCAGATATGTCTAGTCCGAATATGATCATGCGCGATCCGATTATTTACCGCATCAAACATGCAGAACATCACCGTACAGGGAATAAATGGTGTATCTATCCGATGTACGACTTTGCGCACGGGCAGAGTGACAGCATTGAGCAAATCACACATTCGATCTGTACTTTAGAGTATGTATCTCACCGTGAACTGTACGATTGGTTCATTGAGCACCTGGAAATTTTCCCTTCTAAACAATATGAATTTGCCCGTTTAAACCTTACATATACCGTGATGAGCAAGAGAAAATTGCTTCAATTGGTAAATGAAGGCGTAGTTACCGGATGGGACGATCCACGCATGCCTACCATCAGTGGCTTAAGAAGAAGAGGATATACGCCTGAAAGTATCCGTGAATTCTGTGAAAGAATCGGTATTGCTAAAAGAGAAAACCTGATCGAACTGAGCTTATTGGAATTCTGCGTACGTGAGCACCTGAATAAAATAGCGAACAGAGTGATGGCGGTTTTAGACCCGATTAAACTGATCATTACCAATTATCCTGAAGGACAAGAAGAAACCTTAAACGGCGAAAACAACCCTGAAGCAGAAGATAAAGGGGGAATCAGAGCCATTCCTTTCAGCAATGAGCTTTGGATTGAGCGCGAAGATTTCATGGAAGAACCAGCTAAAAAATGGTTCAGACTTGCGCCTGGTGCTACCGTAAGATTGAAACATGCGTACATCGTACAATGTGAAAACTTCGTTAAAGATTCAGAAGGCAATGTCACTGAGGTACATTGTACCTATATCCCGGAATCGAAAAGCGGCGAAGATACCAGCGGTATCAATGTAAAAGGAACGATTCACTGGGTAAGTACCCACCATGCTAAAAAAGCAGAAATCAGATCTTATGATCGTTTATTTACCGTAGAATCTCCAGACTCTGAAGAAGGTGATTTCAAAGATTACCTGAACCCAGATAGCGTTGAAGTGATTAAAGAAGCTTATATCGAGCCTTATTTAGCCAGTGCAGACCTGGATTCGAGATACCAGTTTATCCGTAAAGGTTATTACTGTGTAGATCAGGAATCTACTCCGGATCATTTGATCTTTAACCGTACGGTTGGATTGAAGGATGCCTGGGCGAAAGCAAAAAAATAAAATCAATCCTTAAAAAAGAGTAAAATATAAAAAGGCCAGATTAGCGGTATTAGCGCTAATCTGGCCTTTTTATATCTTAAAAATTCTTCTTTGCCTTCCTCACGAAGGAGGCTAAAAAGCAGCTTACAAGTACTTAGCGTATAGATTGTATAAAATCAGTTTATCTGCCGGCGTCAGTATCGGTGTGACGTCGGTTTGCACGAAATGGATTTTAAAGGCCACTATCGCCGAGCTGACATTGCTCACATTGTATCCAATTGCTCTCAATGCCAGTTCTGCATTAAAATCTACCGGTGGCATTTTTAACACATCATCATACCATAATCCGAATCCTTTCTTCGCTAAAACTTTCCAGGGGAAGTTTAAAGGGTCTACTTTACGTCTTGGCGCCACATCAGAATGGCCAATAAAGTTGGCTGTAGGAATGTTATATTTTTTCTTTAGTGCACCTAAAAGTGCCACCAGGCTTTTCATTTGTGCGTCTGCAAATGGCTCTTTACCATTATTGTCCAGCTCAATACCAATCGAAGAAGAATTCAGATCAGTATCATTGCCCCATTTCCCCACTCCTGCATGGTTAGAACGCAGGTATTCGTTCACCATCTGAACCACCTTACCCTCTCTACCAATCACATAATGTGCGCTTACTTCAGCTTTTTTATTCAGAAAAGTTTTCACCGTTTGGTTCAGGGAGTCCTGTGCAGTATGGTGCAAAATCACAAAGTTTGGGCGGCGCATTCCGAAATTTACAGAACCAATCCAGTCTTGCATCGTAGGATCCAGCGTCTCTTTGCTCTGCTTTACCGGGGGTGTTGATTTGATAATTTCGGCAAATCCAGTGGCCTGATCTTTATAAATTTTATTCGTCACTGCGTACTTATTTGTCGAACAGGAAGCCATAAAAAATAAGGCAGCCATCAGTAAGCCTGAGCTTTTAATTTGAAAGGTTTGTATCATAGTGGAGGGGATAGAAGTGGTAAAATTACTATTTTTTACTAATTTAGTTGCCATCTTATACTCAGATCAATGCAGGAAAACGACAAAAATGCCCGCATTTGATGTAACTTTGCTACCGATAAAAAACAAAGATCAATATGAAGAACTTAAGCAAATTAACGCTTATTATTGCCGGATGCGCGATCGCTACAGGGATTTCGTCTTGTAGTAATCCTCAGGGAAACACCAATACCCATGCCAAAGAAGTCACTTCCAGTGAAGACAGCTTGCAGCGTTACGTAAACGAGCGGATTGCCATTTATGAGAAAGTGAAACTGAGCACCAACCTGAACGATTTATCCGCCACCGACCGTAAGATCTTGCCTTTATTGATTCAGGCTGCACAGATTATGGATGATTTGTTCTGGAAACAGGCTTATCCTCAGCGCGACAGCTTATTAAGCACCATAAAAGATGAAAAAACCAAGGCTTTTGTATGGATCAATTATGGCCCATGGGATCGCTTAAACGGAGATAAACCATTTATTGCCGGCGTCGGCGCAAAACCTGATGGGGCTACGTTTTACCCTGCTGGGATGACGAAAGAGCAACTGGAAAAATCAGACCTTAAAGGTAAATTCAACCAATATTCAGTGATCCAGAAAGATAGTACTGGAAAATTAACTGAAATCCCATACCATGTATTGTTCGCTTCAGAGCTGCAAAATGCTTCTTCATTACTGAAACAAGCCGCTTTATTAACGGAAGATGCAGGATTCAAAAAATACCTGAACCTGCGTGCAGATGCCCTAACTTCAGATAATTTTACCGCAAGTGATTATGCCTGGTTAGACATGAAAACCAATAACCTGGACATCATCATTGGCCCAATTGAAAATTATGAAGATAAATTATTCAATGCCAGAGCTTCTTATGAAGCTTATGTCTTGGTAAAAGATAAAGTTTGGAGTAAACGATTGGCTAAATATGTAGCCATGCTGCCTCAATTACAGGAAGGCCTGCCAGTTGATGCAAAGTATAAAAAAGAAAAACCAGGAACAGACTCCGAACTGAACGCTTATGATGTCGTTTACTATGCTGGAGATTGTAATGCGGGATCAAAAACGATTGCCGTAAACCTGCCGAATGATGAAATCATTCAACAGAAAAAAGGCACGAGACGTTCTCAATTGAAAAATGCCATGAAAGCAAAGTTCGACAAGATTCTGGTACCAATTTCAAAAGAACTGATCGACAAAGACCAGCAGCAATACATCAATTTCGATGCTTTCTTTGCCAATGTGATGTTCCATGAGGTTGCACATGGCTTAGGAATCAAGAACACCGTAAATGGCAAAGGCTTCGTAAAAGAAGCTTTACAGGAACAATACTCCTGGTTAGAAGAAGGCAAAGCCGACGTACTTGGCCTTTATATGGTCACAGGGTTACTTAAAAAAGGCGAGCTGGAAGGTGATTTAAAGACTTTCTATACGACATATATGGCAGGTATCCTACGTTCAGTAAGGTTTGGCGCTGCTAGTGCACATGGTAAAGCCAATATGCAATGTTTCAACTTCTTCAAAGAGAATGGCGCTTTTATCAGAAATGAGAATGGTACCTATAAAGTAGATTACACGAAATTTGAAACGGCGATGAACAAGCTGAGTAAGCTGATCATTACCCTTCAGGGAAATGGCGATAAAGCTGCTGTAGCGAAGGTCCAAAAAGAGCATGCGGTGATTAGTCCTGAACTACAAAAAGACTTAGACAAACTGACGCAAAAAGGCATTCCTGTGGATGTGATTTTTGAGCAGGGTGTAGATGTGCTGGGCGTAAAGTAAAAGCCTCTGACTTTTCCCATAAAAAAAGGGCAGTAACCTTGATGGTTATTGCCCTTTTTTTATGGGAAAAACTAACCCTTTAAGTGTTTTTCAATGATGTCTTCCAGTTCTTGAATATCAAAAGGTTTAGATAGATAGCCATCCGCTCCAGCTTGTTCTGCCAGAGATTTCACGTCATTATTCGCGGTGAAGTAAATCACGGGAATATTTTTCAGGCGCTCATCGCCTTTCAATTCCCTTGTGGCATCAATGCCGCCCACATCTGGCAGCCAATTGTCCATAAAGATGATATCGGGCATATAGGCCATCACCTGATCAATGATCTGGTTAGAGGTCGCAGAGGTCTTAATCTCATAGCCTGCATCTTCCAGAATGATCGTACACAGTTCCAAAATATCCGCATTGTCATCAAACACAAAAACCTTTTTTGAATTCCCCATTTATTTATATTGTTATTTCTAGCTTAGTAAATTTATAAACGCTGCAATTTCTTCAATGCGCAAGATACGATCTATCTGCACATTTTTTCTTGCCTGTTCTGGCATATAGGCCACTTGAGCAGAGTCTGGATCCTGAATTACAGCTATTCCGCCCCATTGTTTTACGGTCGCCAAGCCATTTACACCATCGGCATTAGAGCCGGAAAGCAGCAGGCAAACGAGCTCCTCTTTCAAAGCTTCTGCTGCGGTTTGGAAGGTCACATCAATCGCCGGCCTGGAATAATTCACCTTTTCCGAGTAGTCCAGGGAGAAAGTGCAGTCCATTTCAATGAGTAAGTGATAATCTGAGGGGGCAATATAAATGGATCCAGGAACCATCATTTCTTTCTCATCAACTTCCTTAACTGGCATTGCTGTCCTGGAGGAAAGGAGGCCTGGCAACAAAGAATCTGCCCCGTGTTTTCGGTGTATCACAATAACAATCGGAAAGGAAAGGCTAGGATCTAGAGCTGGCAAGACCTTTAATAGTACTTCCAGGCTTCCTGCGGAACCGCCGATTATAAATGCCTTACACTTCTTCATTAGCGTTGTTTCCTCCAGATTTTGTTTGCCGGTAATCGTTTATATTGTTTGTGAATATCTGAAAATTCAATGGTTTCTTTTGTTCCTAATGCAAGATATCCCAGATCTTCCAGACTATCATCAAAGAGTTCAAGGACTTTATTTTGCAGGTCGCGGTCAAAATAGATCAGGACATTTCGACATAGGATCAACTGAAATTCATTGAATGAATGGTCTGAAACCAGGTTATGTGTAGAAAAGATGATTTTACTTTTCAGCTCATCATCAAATTTGGCCAGAGAATAATTGGCACTGTAGTAACTGGAAAAATCCTGTGTTCCGCCGGCGGCAATGTAATTCTCCGAGTATTGTTTCATTTGCGACAGGGCAAACATCCCCTGAGCGGCTTTTTCGAGCACTGTTGGGTTTAAATCCGTGGCATAAATCAATGATTTATGCAGTAAATTCAGTTCTTTTAAAAGAATGGAAATAGAGTAAGCTTCTTCTCCGGTGGAACATCCTGCCAGCCAGATCCGAATAAAGGGATAGGTACCCAATTGGGGCAATACCTGTTCTCTCAGTGTTTTAAAAAACTGTGGATCACGAAACATTTCCGTCACATTTACCGTGATCTGTTCTACAAAACGTTTAAAATAGAGGGGGTCATTGTTTACTTTATACCGAAATTCAGCAAAGCTGAGTGATTTATCCAGGGTATATAAGCGGTTGACTCTTCTTTTTAAAGAAGCCTTAGAATACCCGGTAAAATCGTACCCATATTGCTCCAGGAGGTCTGTAAGCAGGATTTCAACCTGATCGTCATTAACAGCAGAAATTTCCAAAATAGGTTAGATATAAAGCTTTAGCAGGTCTGTTAATTCGTCCACATTGATTGGTTTAGAAACATAGCCAATAGCACCTGCATTGAGGCATCGTTCTCTATCTCCCAACATGGCTTGTGCAGTTACGGCAATCACCGGGATCTCTTTTAGCTCCGGATGTCTACTCATTTGCGCCATGGCCTGATACCCATCCATTCCAGGCATCATCATGTCCATTAAAACCACTGCTATTCCTTTCTCTTTTTTCAGCAAATCCAATCCTTCTTCTCCACCTATTGCCGAAACACATTGAAAACCTTTTGACTTCAACACTGCCGAAAGCGCAAATATATTCCTGTTATCGTCGTCTACTATTAATATTTTATTATCTGCCATATATCAAAAACAATTGAGCATTACATTTAAACCTTTTTCAATTTACGCTTTATCATAAAGCCATACCCTGAGCAAGGAGATGAGCTGATCGATGTCTACCGGTTTAGAAATATAGTCAGAAGCACCCGCTGCAATACACTTTTCCCGGTCGCCCATCATTGCTTTCGCAGTAACAGCCAGGACTGGCAATTGTTTGAAGGCAGGAATCTTTCTAATCTCCCTGGTACTTTCATATCCGTCCATCTCCGGCATCATCATGTCCATAAGTACAATGTCTACTGTTGGATTGTCCTTAAGCAGCTGCAGGGCTTCCTTTCCATCCGTAGCCGCCAAAACATTCATCTTATGCTGCTCTAATGCTTTGGTGAGTGAGAAAATATTCCTCACATCATCATCGGCAATTAAAACCGTTTTATTGTTGAGGACTTCATATAGACCGCCAAGTTGCTCAGTAGCCTGTTTTTTATGATTATGCTTACCTTCTGTTTCTTTTTCTTCCACCAGGTGAAGGAACAAACCGGCTTCATCTAGGATTCTCTGATAAGAATGTGCGGTTTTTACAACGATAGAATCGGCGTATTGCTTGATCCTTATTTCCTCTCCTTTCGACAGGTTTTTACCTGTAAAAATGATGATCGGCAAATTCTCCAATCCTTCGCTCTTTTTTATAGTTTCCAAGGTCTCATAGGCATTCTTATCCGGGATCCCCATGTCCAGAATCACACAATCGACCTCATTTTTATGTAATGCGCCAATACTTTCACCTACGTTATTGACTACTTCTGTTTGGATGTTATAATTGCTGAGGAAGAAGCTCAATGCTTCGGCATGCTGTTTATTTTCCTCGACAATCAGTACTTTTTTCGGAGAGCGGCTAAAAGCATCTTCGAGTTTCTGGAAAATATTCTTGATCTGTTCCAGTGCTACCGGTTTATTGATAAAGTCAACAGCCCCTTTCAGCAGACTTTCCTTTTTCACTTCCAGAGAAGACATGATATGTACAGGAATCGGTCTGGTTTCGGGGTTAGATTTTAGCTCTTCCATTACCTGCCAGCCATCTTTTACCGGAAGTTGAATATCCAGTAAAATCGCCAGTGGTTTATATAGATTGGCCAGTTCGATACCTACATCGCCTCTTACTGCTACAATTCCTTTATAACCACGCTTTCTGGTAAACTGCAGCAGTGTTTTTGCAAAATTAGTATCATCCTCAACGATCAGGATCACCTTATCACCAGGCTGGATATCATCCCTGTCGTCGGCAATCTCCTGAGGAATGTTTTGCACTGTAAAACGTGCTATAGGTGCTTCTACGAATGATTCAGAGAATATTGGCTTTACAATCGCTACCGCATCCGTCTCACCGAAACCAGAAACTAAGGCATCCGCTTGTTTAATTGGTAACTTCAGGGTAAACTCACTGCCCACTTGCTCCTGACTGCTCAACTGTATTTCGCCACCCAGCAATTTCGCCAACTCTCGACTAATTGAAAGTCCAAGCCCTGTACCTCCAAAATTGCGTCGCGTAGAGCCATCGGCCTGTTGGAAAGCTTCAAAGATCATGGCCTGTTTATTGGCAGGAATTCCGATTCCAGTATCCTTTACCCTAAATAGCAGGAACTTACCATTTGCCTCTTTTTTGATGTTCATGCTGACTTTTCCTTTGCTGGTAAACTTAATCGCATTGGAAAGCAGGTTTTTCAGCACTTGTTCCAGTCGCATTTTGTCTGTTTCTACCAATGGTAAATCTGGTTCCAGCTCCAATTCCAGCTCCAATTTTTTATCGGAAGCCAAAGGCGAGAATAAAGCGCGCATATCAGCCGCGACTTCAGTCATTGGCACCTCAGCAAATTCCAGTTTCATCTTTCCAGCCTCAATTTTAGAGAGGTCGAGGATTTCATCAATCAATGCTAATAGCCCTTGTCCGGAGCTTTGGATCACCTCCGCATACTCAATATACTCTTCGTCCAGGTCCTTATTATCAGACATCAGCTTAGAAAGCAGCAGGATAGAATTCAATGGTGTCCTCAATTCATGAGACATATTGGCCAGGAATTCCGATTTATATTTTGTGCTTTGCTCCAGCTGTTCTGCTTTTTGCTGGATGTCCAGATTCCGTTCCTGAATCAGTTGATTTTTTTCTTCCAGTAAACTGGTACGTTCTTCTAATTCCTGATTGCTTTGTAAAAGCTCTTCCTGCTGCACCCGCAGCTCCTCCTCTGAGGTTTGTATTTTCTGAGTCTGTGCTTCCAATTCAGCATTTAAGCCCTCCAGTTCGCTATGCTGTGCTTGGAGTTCTTCTGCCTGTGCCTGCGTTTCTTCCAAAAATTCCTGAAGTTTTTTGCGGTTTTGAGACACATGAATGGCGATGCCTATATTGGTAGAAATCGCTTTGATGAACTCCAATTGTAATGGGCTATACGTATTTAAAGAACCCAATTCCAATACGCCCACCAATTCGTCATGACGGAAAACAGGAACCGCAACTACATTACGCGGCTTAGTATTGCCGGCAGCATAGCTGATGGTTAATTCTTCATCAGGAATGTCATTGATTAAAATCTGTTTAGCAGATTTCCAGGCTTGCCCGGCAAGACCTTCACCCAATCTTAAAGATTGCTGTCGCTCTCTTTCCAGCAGCGCATAGCCTGCAATCAACTCCAGGTGACTATCCTCTTCCAATAAATAGAAAGCAGCCACGTGGCTATTGGTGTGGGCAACTGTACATTCCAGGACATCATTTGCAAGTTCAGGAACACTTTTTTCGCCCACCATCTGATCGTTCAGACTGGCAATCCCAGATTGCAGCCATTCCTTATCTGCCAGGAGGGAGAAAGAATATTTTAGAGATTCGGCCATGGCATTGAGCGATAGCGCTACCCCTCCCAGTCCGTCTTTACCTTCTTCATCTGCTCTAACGTCATAATCACCATTGGAAATTTGTCCAGCAACATGACGAACCTCTTCTATCCTACGGTCAATATCCTCATTTTTCTTCTTTAACTCTTCTTCCAGCTTCAATCGCTCATTAAAGTCAAAGATCACTTTACGGTAAAAGAAGATGGTGATTATAATGGCTAACAAGGCAGCCAATACGATGAGCATTGGTGTATATTTAGACAGGTTATTCATGCTCGCCGTACGATCTTCCAGCAATCGCTTTTCTTCCTTTTCCATACTGGAAATCACCGCACGGGCGCTATCCATATATTTCTTCCCATTAAGGAGTTCAGAAACACTCACACTCCCTCCTCTTTCCTTGATAGAAATGGTTTTTTCAAGTATACCCAGCCTTCCAGTAATGATCTCCTCTAGTTTAGCCACTTGTTTTTGCTGCAAGGAATTATCTCTGGTTAAGTATTTTATACTTTCAAGTAAGGCCGTAGCGCGTTGTTTCGCTCCATTATAGGGATCTAAAAATACCGTTTCACCCGTCAATAAGTATCCCCGTTGTCCGGTCTCCGCATCTTTGAGGGTAGAAATAATCTCTTCCAGTCCGGTAATCACTTCATTACTATGGTGCACCATATCCGCACTACGAATCAGACTGGTAATACTTTGATAAGAGGCCATAGAACTGATAAACAGTATCAATAATGATAGCCCTAATCCAACACGGAGTTTTCCTCTTAAAGATCGTTGCTTATTTTTCAGCATAATTAATTTTCTTTTTAATCCTTTTCGGATATAGCATTAAATGGAATATTAAAATAAAATTCTGACCCTTCACCAGGGATACTTTTCACGCCTACCTCACCACCATGTCTTGTGATAATTTCGGCAGAAATGTAAAGGCCAATACCTAGTCCCTGGAAATGAATGGCGGTTTCTTCTACCCGATAAAACTTTTCAAATACGTTCTTCTGCAGTTCCTCATCAATGCCAATTCCAAAATCTCTGACCCCTACATATACACTTTCTCCACGATCTTCGACATTGATGTGTACTTCTGAGGTTCCCGGCGAATATTTTATAGCATTGGTTAAAAAGTTAATGATCACCTGTTCAATACGCATTTCATCTCCACAGATTTCCCTGCTTACCGTACCTGTTTTTAGCAGTTTAAATTCCGGATTAGATTGGTGAATAATCTCGATCACACTGTCGAGCAAATCATCTAAAACAAACGGCTGTTTGTTGAACTTTAGTTTACCACTTTCGATTTTAGAAATATCAAGCAGATCCGTAATGAGTTCATTTAACTTTTCCAATTGCACCTGAGCTTTCGCCAAATGCTTTTTTAAAGTAGGAACATCCCCTTTATCAATACTCCTTTCGAGCAATTGAACATATCCTTTAACACTGGTAAGCGGGGTTTTTAACTCATGACTCGCAATACTAATGAATTCATCTTTTTTACGCTCGGCTTGTTTTCTGAACTCAATCTCGTCCAGTAAAGCTTTTTGAATTTCGATCAGCTTTCTGCTTTGCTCATAAATGCGGTAAAAGGTTTTCACTTTTAACAGCAGAATGTCCATATCTACGGGTTTAGTGATATAGTCCAATCCACCGGAAGAATATCCTTTGGTAATAAACTTTGTTTCCGTATTTGCTGCAGAAAGGAAAATAATCGCAGTCTCTTTTGCCTTACTATAACCAGAAATGGCCTCAGCAACCTCGAAACCATCCATTCCAGGCATTTGTACATCAAGGATAATCAGGACGTATTCGTTTTTAAGAACTTTTTTTAAGGCCTCTTCTCCTGATGATGCGGTATCTACTTCAAAATTATGTTTCTCCAGAACCTTTTTTAATGAGATCAGGTTCTCGGGGGTATCATCTACAATTAGTATCATTCTTAAATAAATAGGGCGACTGAATCATCAGCTGCCAATGCATAATTGTGCAAATAGTCTTTTGCTAATTTATGTAAGTTTGAAGAATAAAACATGTTTAGACATGTTTTATTCTTCAAACTTACAAGATTCTTAGAGTGGAGTGGAATTAAAAGTATCACCTTGACGGAAATCGCCGGTATCAAAACCCTTTTTAAACCAATACATTCTTTGGGCTGAAGTACCATGGGTAAAGGCATCGGGTACGACCTCTCCTTGAGCCTGTTTCTGCAATTTATCGTCTCCTATTGCATTTGCAGCCGTAATGGCTTCTTCAAGATCGCCCTCCTCTAATTTAAAATCTTTTAAATTTTGAGCATGATTGGCCCATAAACCGGCGAAGAAATCTGCCTGTAACTCCAATTTTACGGAAAGTCTGTTGTATTCTTTTTCGCTGAGCGTTGCTCTTGCGCGCTGTACTCTTTCTGAAATACCCAATAGGTTCTGAACATGGTGCCCTACTTCATGGGCAATCACGTAGGCCTGGGCAAAATCGCCTCCGGCACCGAAACGGTTTTGTAATTCCTGATAGAAACTCAGATCGATGTATACTTTATGATCGCCGGGGCAGTAAAACGGCCCTACTGCGGCACTGGCACTTCCGCAAGCAGACTGTACATTATTTGTAAATAAGACTAATTTCGGTTGCTCATAGACTTTTCCCATTTCCTGGAATTGCTGTTCCCATACCTGATTTGTGGAGGCGAGCACTCCATCTACAAATTTTCCTTCTCGATCTGTTGGATCCCCTGTTTTGGGTGTTCCCTGAGTCGTTTCTCCGATTGGCAACTGACTCACTAGGCCTGTTAGATCTTGTCCGAAGAACAATCCGAGGATCACGACTATGATTCCTATACCACCTCCTATGGCGCCACCGCTCATTCCTCGCCTGTCTTCAATATTCCCACTTCCTTTACCGAACCATTGCATATAAATTCCGTTTAAATTGGTTTACAAGAACCTGCGACAATTGTTATACCAATTTAAACGAAAAGTTTATTTTTATGCAAATGCAGTTAAAGCAAGTTGTATTCTTTGGATAGTTTCTGTCGCGCCTAGAGCTATAGCGATGTCAAATACACCCGGACCGAATTTTCCGCCTACCAACATAATGCGGAAAGGTAGCATCAATTCACCAGGTTTAAAACTATGCACTGCAGCCAGTTCTTTGAACTTTTCTTCTAATTCTGAGGCTGTTAGTCCATCAGTGATGACTGCTGCATAAGCATTAAAAAACGCCGCTTTCTCTGCAGACCATTTTGGCTGTACTGCTGGAAGATCAAATTCTACTGGGGCCACAAAAAAGTAAGCACTTTGAGGAACAAAATCTGTTAACAGGTGACAGCGATCTTTAATCAGGTCAATTACTGTTGCTAAATAGGTCTCATCATTGATTTCGATTCCCTCCGCAGCAAATGCCTGTTTAACCGTTGGCAAGATTACCGCAGCAGCACTATTTTTGATCCACTCGTGATTATACCACTTCGCTTTTTCATAGTCGAATTTTGCCCCTGCTTTACTGATGCGTTCAATAGAGAACTTTTCAATCAGCTCCGCCATAGAAAAAATTTCGTTTTCCGTACCATCATTCCAGCCTAACATGGCCAAAAGATTCACAAAAGCTTCTGGCATAAAGCCCAGTTCTTTGAATCCCTTAGTTAGGTCGCCGGTTTTAGGATCTGTCCAGTTTTGTGCGTAAACAGGGAAGCCTAAGCGATCTCCATCACGTTTACTCAACTTTCCATTGCCATCAGGTTTAAGAATTAATGGTAAATGTACCCATTGCGGCATTTCATCGTCCCAACCCAGGTATCTCCAAAGGAGCACATGAATTGGTGCAGATGGCAACCATTCTTCACCTCTAAAAATATGACTGATTTCCATCGCTTTATCGTCTGCAACTACTGCCAAATGATAGGTTGGCATGCCGTCAGCCTTCAATAATACCTTATCATCTACCAGATTCGTATCAAAACTCACATGACCTCTGATTAAATCAGTAAAAGAAACGGTTTCATCAGCAGGGATTTTTATGCGGACCACATGTGGTGTATTTGCAGCTAAAAGGGCTTCAACTTCAGCATCCGCTAAAGTTAAAGAGTTCCTCATGTCGCCACGAGTAGATAGACCATACGTAAAATTAGGTATTTCCTTACGTTTAGCATCCAGTTCTTCCGGGGTATCGAAAGCGTAGTAAGCAAAACCATCGGCAATCAGCTGATCTGCATATTGTTTGTAAGTAGATTTACGCTCGCTTTGGCGATATGGGGCAAATGGCCCCCCCAATTCTGGACTTTCATCCGGTTTCATGCCGCACCATTCCAGGCAGGAAGCGATATAAGCTTCTGCACCTTCCACAAAACGGGTCTGATCGGTATCTTCTACCCTAAGGATAAAGGTTCCGTTATGTTGCTTAGCGAACAAATAATTAAACAAAGCGGTGCGTACACCACCCAAATGCAACCCGCCTGTTGGGCTAGGGGCAAATCTTACTCTTACTTTCTTTTCCATCATACGAATTACAAAGATATATTTTTTACTGCGTTACCTTTGTATTCCGCTATTTTTGAATGGTATTTTGTAATTTGCCCGGATAACCTATGAATCCATACGAAAAAAAGCGCCGCTGGAAATTCTTCTTACTATTTTTTGCCATCGTGATTGGTACTGCCTCTGTATTGTACAGCGATTTCTTCGTAAAAAAGATGGAACGTGAGGAAAGAATGCAATTTCAACTCTTCGTCAAAGTGACCGAAAAATCACTGGCCATGTATGACGATGAAAACACCACAGATCTGGTTGACGTCATCAGAACGAATACTAAATTGCCCATCATGATCATCAATAACGAAGGGACAATTCTTTCTTATCAGGGACTGGATTCTACGAAAACCAATTATGATTTACAAAAGAAAGACGGGCTGACTTATGATCCCGCCTATTTCCTCCGGGAGCTGAATGTGATGAAAAAGCAGCACCCCCCAACCCCTATTATAGGGCTTGACGACACACGCTGGTACGTTTATTACAAAGATTCCGCCACTTTAACGCAGCTGCGTTATTTCCCATATATCCAGCTCGCCGTGATCGGATTGTTCCTACTCACTGCCTATGTGGCCTTCAGTTCGGCGAGAAAAGCAGAACAGGATCAGGTTTGGGTGGGTATGGCGAAGGAAACAGCACACCAGCTCGGCACACCGATTTCTTCACTGATGGCCTGGGTAGAGTTGATGAAATCCCGGTTCAATGCGGAAGACGACCCATTGATTGCCGAGATGGAAAATGACATCAAAAGACTGGAGGTCATCACCGATCGATTCTCTAAGATCGGCTCTAAACCGATCGTGGAAGACCATGTTGTGTATACTGTCATCCATAACTTTGTAGAATACTTTAAACTCCGGACTTCAGATAAGATCATTTTTAAGATTACCGGTGATGAACAGGTTCGTGCCTTGCTGAACGTACCTCTATTTGATTGGGTGACCGAAAACTTATTGAAAAACGCAGCAAATGCTATCGAGAATGAAGGTACGATCACGATCGACATCATTGAGAACTTAACCAAAGAAGAGGTATTTATCGATGTCACGGATACCGGAAGAGGGATCGCAAGATCCAAATTCGACGCCGTTTTCCAACCTGGTTACACCACTCGTAAACGTGGATGGGGACTCGGCTTGTCACTGACCAAAAGGATTATCGAGAATTACCATAACGGGCAGATTTTTGTAAAAGAGTCTGAACTGGAAAAAGGAACCACTTTCCGCATCATTTTAAAAAGCAGCATAACTTATGAACCGACCTCAAACACATGAGTATCCCGCCTGGGCGGAGACCTACATCAGCAAAATTTCGGGGGATGATATCCTGGCTCTCTTAGAAAAACAAGGGACTGATTTTCCTGAGTTCTTAAATACCCTGACAGAAAAAGCAGACTATGCTTATGCGCCAGGAAAATGGACTATTAAGGAGATGGCAGGGCATATTGTGGATACAGAACGAATTCTGGTATACCGCTTAACGTGTTTTGCCCGTGCAGAACAGCATGCCTTACCTGGCTTTGATGAAGATGATTATGTGACGAATGCTCATTTCGCTGACCGCAGTCTGCAGAGTTTTTCAGAAGAATTTGCCTTGCTGAGAAAAGCTAATTTATATTTGTTCAAGTCTTTAAATGAACACGAACTTAACCTCAGCGGCACCGCTTCTGAGCGTCAGATCAGCGTTAGGGCCTTGTTATTTGTTATTGCAGGTCACGTAATTCATCATACTGGTATCATCGAAGAAAGGTATTTATAATGTGGTTCTCCCAATTTACACCGGAAGGGTTAAATAATCGCCCGAAAAATCATTTAGGAGGTTTACTCGACATCCGGTTTATAGAAATTGGTGCCGACTTTTTAACCGCCACCATGCCTGTAGATGAAAGAACGCATCAGCCTGCAGGGATTCTGCATGGCGGAGCATCTGTAGTGCTTGCAGAGACCTTGGGCAGCATTGCCTCTTATATGTGCATTGACCCGGAAAAATACATGGCTGTAGGCCTTGAAATCAATGCCAACCACCTCAGACCGGTAAAAAGCGGACTGGTTACCGGGATCTGTAAGCCCTTGCATATAGGCGCAAAAACCCATGTTTGGGAAATAAAAATATACACCGATAAAGGTAAAATGAACTGTGTAAGCCGTTTAACAGTAGCCGTTATTGCTAAACCTCAGGTATAAGCGGGATTCATTTCCCCGCTTTGAAGAGCTCGGAAACCCCGGGCTTTTCGCATTTAATCCTTTTTACCCGACTTTATTTTTTTTATATTTTCCTGTAACCTGTTTCATTTTCATGTGGTCATAGCTTACAGAACATGAGTTCAATAAAACAGATCTTTAACACCTAAAATTTAAATAAAATGGGAAATGAAATATTAGTACCGATCACACTCTTCCTTTGTACCACCGCCCTTGTATTTGGTTTAAGGTACATGTCTAACAAAGAGAAAATGGCCATGATTGAACGTGGCATGGATCCAGGACTGGCCAAATCAAGACCTAGTGCACCAATGCCTTTTGTGAGTTTAAAATTCGGCTTATTATTAGTTGGACTAGGATTGGGATTGATTGTTGCCTTATTCACCGTAAGAAACACCGGATTAGATGACGAAGAAGGAGTTGCCGTTTATTTTGGATGCCTGAGCATTTTTGGCGGATTTGGCCTGATCGTTTCTTATGCGATGGAAAAAAACTGGCTAGATAAACAGAAAGATATATAAACCTCTCAAAAAAAGACGCGCGTCTACAATATATGCAGCATAAGCAATCGGATATCGATTTAATTACAGAAGTCCTGTCGGGCAATACCGCGGTTTTTTCCGAACTGGTAAAACGTCATCAGCGCTTTGTATTTACATTGGCCATGCGTTTCTCCAAACGTCGGGAAGACGCGGAGGAGATCGCACAGGATTGTTTCATTAAAGCATATAAAGCCCTGGGAACCTATAAACAGACAGCAAAATTTTCGACCTGGCTGTATACCATTACCTATACGACTGCTATGAGCTTTTTACGTAAAAAGCGACTGGATGTACAATCGATCGATGATGAAGGGAGCATCCTCCAATTGGAAAACCATACCTCGGACTTCAATTCAGACCTGGTAGAAAAAAAATCAGGTTATGTATACCTAAACCAGGCCATTGCCTTGCTATCTGCCGATGATGCCAGTATCATCACCCTATTTTATCAAGGCGAACAAAGTCTGGAGGAGATCGGAAAGACCCTCAATATGGAAAGCAATACGGTAAAAGTAAAATTGCACCGCGCCAGAATCCGACTGAAAGAAAAATTACAATATTTGTTAAAAGACGAAGTAAAGGAGTTATTATGATCACTATAGAAGAAGAAATCTGGGATTATATTGATGGCAGTGGCAGCCCGGAACAGCAATTGGCTGTGGAAGCTAAGATTGCCTCAGATCCAGTTTACAGTTCCTTATATCAGGAGCTCCTGGAAATCAATAAAGAGATGAGTGGAATGGGCCTGGAAGAACCTTCTATGTCATTTACCAGGAATGTGATGGAGCAGGTAAAGCTCGAAATCGCACCGGTATCGATGAAAACAAAGGTAGATAAACGCATTATTTACAGTATTTCTGCATTTTTCATCTGTTCCATACTCGCAATAGTGGCCTACATCATCGCCAATAGCGATTTTACTTTTCAGGATGCAAAATTTGGCAGCTTATTCAGCTCCGGACAACTGGACTTTAGTAAATACATCACGCCCACCTTCATTAAAATATTTCTATTTGTAGATCTCCTATTGGCTTTCGCTTATCTGGACAGTTTTCTGCGAAGGAAGCGCATTGGTCCTCATGAGAATGGTATTTCTTAAGACACTAAATACAATAAATGAAAAATGCCTGATCAGTTGATGATCCGGCATTTTCTATATCGCTTATATTTTATTTTAATGAATTGTGGAATTCGCTTTTAGCATTTATTATACTAAAAATAGCATAAAACATGAGCAACCAGCATTCAAGTCACCAAAAATATCGTGTCCTTTTTTGCCTTTACCTAATAGATTCGTTTATAGGTAAACGATCAGCTTAGGCTGGCATTTTATATTAAAATATGGGAAAAGACTAGTATTCGCGTCCTTTAACCAATCCGTTCAGGAACATTGCGGAAAGAATAAATCCGATAATTCCACCTAATACAGACCATAAAAATGTGCCTGAGATTATTGCTGCTGTTAAAGTTCCGAAAAACAGGCCTAGAACATAATATACCCAATCAAAACTGTTGTTATTTTCTTCGTTAGTCATTTTTAATATACTTAGGCCCCAAAGATATTGATTTATTTCAAAATAGAAAGCAGTAAGCACTGAACTATCCATCTAATATTCTCGTATATAATGTCAACGCTTTGTCAATTAAGAGTTGAGTTCCAATCTTGCGCCACAACTATTCAATCGATTGATTAATTTTGCTTCGTCAAATTTAGAAATGGAAAAAGCAGATAAAAAGGCGAGTATTCTGGACGCCGCGGAGCGATTGTTCACAGAACTGGGCTATGAAGGTACTTCTACCCGTCAAATCGCGAAAGATTCAGGAGCCAATATGTCCATGATCAACTATTACTTTGGATCTAAAGAAGGCGTTTTCATGGAAATCATGTCCAAAAGAATTTTCGGTTTCAATGAACAGCTCCTCAGCATCAGCCAGGATAAACTCTCACACATGGAAAAATTACTGAAAGTAATTGAAAACTATGCGAACCGTATTTTATGCAACCCAGGTTTGCATAAAATGATGCATAGAGAACTCACCCTTTCCCAGCGCCCGGAAATGTTTTTAAAAGTAAAAAACTCCATGGCCAACAACCTCGTTGTGATTGAACAAATCATTGATGATGGGATCACAGAAGGTAGTTTCCGATCGGTAGATGTGAGGATGCTCATCGCAACAGTGATGGGTACCATCAGTAATGTGGCCATTTCCCCTGCAAAAATCACTTACGGTACGACGCTCGATATCAACAACGAGGACGACAAAGCCGTGATTACCGACCGTCTGATTGCGCATCTAAAAGACCTGCTCACCGTGTATTTAACTCCCAATAATGATAAATAGAATCAAGTTCAGCGTCATCGCATTGCTCCTGCCGGGAATGCTTTACGCGCAAAACACCAAAAACCTGAGCTTATCGGAGGCCATACAGCTCGGCATTGAAAACAGCAAAAACCTGAAACGTTCTCAGAACAAGGTGGATGCAGCAATCAATCAGCTGAGCATTGCCAAAGATATGGCCTTGCCAACGGCAGAGGCTTCTTTTCTGTACAATCATGCTGAAATCCCAACCAATCAACTCATCATCGGCGGTGCTAACCCAATTAATTTGCCAAAACGTGCAGATGCATTTGTGGGTACAGCAAGCGTAAAAGAGCTGATTTATGGCGGTGGTAAGCTGAGATATGCAGAAGAATCCACTCGTCTGTTGACAGAGGTCGCCAGATTAGATGCAGATAAAGATAAGGAGGAGATCAGCTATGCAGTGATCAACACCTATTTTTCACTTTACAAAATCATCCAAAGTAAAAAGGTGGTGGCGCAAAATCTGGAATCCATCGCTGGTCAGCTAAAACAGGCAGAAAGGTTTTTTAGCCAGGGTATCGTCACCAAAAATGATGTGCTCAGGTTCCAGTTGCAACAAGCAAACGTCTCTTTAACAGAGATGGAGATTGAAAACAACCGAAAGATTATCAACTACAACCTGGACGTATTACTGGGCATCTCTGAGGATACCGAGCTGCTGCCAACAGATCCTAACGAGAACCTGAAAGCACTACCTGCTTTAAACAGCTACCTGGATCAGGCTTTCGCAAATCGCCAGGAATTGAAGCAGTTTGACATCAGGAACAAAGTGGCCGAAGTAAATATTAAATCTGTAAAAGCCAATACCCTGCCCACTGTAGGTATTGGGGCAGATTTGTATTATATCAATCCAAGCGGTTCTTTCATTCCGCCAACCCACCAGTTTTTAGTTCCTATGACTTTAGGCGCTAATGTTTCCTGGAATATCGGCACACTTTGGACCAATAAACACAAAGTTACCGATGCCAGAATTCAGCAGAAAGAGGTAGAACTTCAAAAAGATGTGTTCTCGGATCAGGTGAAAACTGAAGTGAACAGAAATTATCAGAATTACCAGCTGTCGGTCAACAAGATTAAAGTTTTAGAGACTTCTATCGCACAGGCAACAGAAAACGACAAGTTACTGGCTTCAAAATATAAAAACAATGTGGCCTCTGCCATCGATAGAATTGATGCGGAAACCCTTTTATACCAGGCAAAAATCAACCTGGAATTGGCAAGAGCCGATGCCGGACTTGCCTATTATACCTTATTAAAATCAACGGGAAAAATCTCCCAATAAAAACCTTTTATATAAATTCCAATGGAAACTGAAAAGAAAAAAAAGAATATCATAATCCCGATCATATTAGCAGTATTGATCATTCTAGGCGGGATTTTCGGGGTAAAAGAATTCATCTATTACAGCAAACACGTAGACACGGATGATGCACAGATTGATGGCGATATCAGTCCGGTTGTTGCACGTGTTGGCGGTTATGTAAAAGACATCAATTTTGAAGAAAATACGCGCGTAAAAGAAGGCGATGTTTTAGTAAAACTTGACGACAGCGACTATAAAGTGAAACTAGAGCAAGCACAGGCAGGCCAAATGGGTGCAAGCGCAGGTGTAGGTGTTTCTGAGTCTCAGATTGCCGCTACCGCAGCAAATACCAGTACTGCCAGAGCAAATATTGAAGCAGCAAGGGTAAAACTATCCCTGGCACAGAAAGATTATGACCGTTATGCAAACCTGGTAAAAGATGGTTCAATTACCCAACAACAATTTGACCAGGCTAAAGCACAGAAAGAATCAGCGCAAGCCGCTTTTACAGCAGCAAACGATCAATATACTGCAGCAGTAAAACAAGTAGGTACTACGCAATCTCAATTGGCAGTAAGCCATAATGGAGTTACACAACGCCAGTCAGATGTAGATTTTGCGAAATTACAGCTGTCGTATACCGACATTAAAGCCCCTGCAACAGGGATCGTTTCTAAAAAGAATGTTCAAAAAGGCCAATTGGTTCAAGCTGGACAATCTTTGTTTTCTATCGTGAATGACAACAGCATTTATGTGACCGCAAACTTCAAAGAAACGCAGTTGGAAGACATTAAACCAGGCTTAAAAGTAAAAGTGGAAGTAGATGCTTATCCAAATGCAGAAGTTGAAGGTGAAGTTTACAATTTCGCGCCGATTACAGGTGCAAAAGGCTCACTTCTTCCTCCAGATAATGCCACAGGAAACTTCGTAAAAGTAGTACAACGTATTCCGGTAAAGATTAAGATTACCAACGCTCCAAAAGAAATCCTGGAAAAACTTCGTCCCGGAATGAGTGTAAAAGTTTCCGTTTCTATAAAAGACTAACAAGATGGCCGAGAAAGGTTTAAAAAAGTGGGTGATCACGTTCACAGTAATCACAGCCTCCTTACTGGAGCTGATTGATACGACCATTGTGAACGTTGCCATCCCTCAGATACAGGGTAACCTGGGCGCAACCCTAGAAGATGTGGCCTGGTTATCTACCGGTTACGCGGTCGCGAATGTGATCGTTTTACCCATGTCCGGCTGGCTGGGGAGTCGTTTCGGACGTAAAAATTATTTCCTTTTTTCCATTGTTCTCTTTACCATCGCCTCTTTCCTCTGCGGAAATGCGACCAATCTGGAAGAACTCATCGCCTTTCGTATCCTTCAGGGACTTGCAGGAGGAGGATTAATTTCTACCGCACAAGCCATCTTAATTGAAACCTGGCCCCGAGAAGATATCGGTATTGCCACCGCGCTATTTGGACTGGGGGCCGTAGTAGGCCCCACTGTAGGTCCAACCATTGGTGGTTATTTACTGGAAGTGAGCTCTTGGCCCTTAATATTTTATGTGAACATTCCCGTCGGAATTCTCGCCGCGTATTGTACCTACACTTTTGTAAGGGAAACGCCAAAAGAAGGAAAAGGAATGCCGGTAGATTGGTGGGGAATCGCGTTACTTGCGATTGCTATAGGTAGTTTACAAACAGTACTGGAAAAAGGAGAAAGTGAAGATTGGTTCGCTACACCATATATTACTGCATTAGCAGTGGCTTCCGTATTGGGCTTATTGCTCTTCATCTGGAGAGAACTCAGCACGGATCACCCGATCGTAAATTTTAAAATTATGAGGCACCGCAGTTTCTCTGTAGGGATGTTTACCTCCTTTATCTTAGGGTTCGGATTATACGGTTCCGTGTTTGTGTTTCCGGTATTTTGTCAGAACTTATTGGGCTTCTCGGCACTTCAAACCGGGGAATTGCTGTTCCCAGGAGGACTTTGCACGATTGTCATGATGCCTTTTATTGGGATCATGCTGAAGAAAAATATCCCAGCACAGTTTATGGCGACCATCGGAATGTTCCTTTTCTTCGTTTTCTGTTCAATGCTGAGCAACTCAACCTTACAATCAGGAACGGGAGATTTCTTCCTGCCACTGATGATCAGAGGTGTGGGTATGGCCTTACTATTTGTGCCGCTGACCACATTGGCGATTCAGGACTTGAAAGGTGCTGAAATCGGACAGGGATCAGGATTGAATAACATGATGAGACAATTGGGAGGCTCTTTTGGTATTGCAGCCCTAACCACCTTAATTCACGTACGTCAGGGTTTTCACCGCAGCAATCTGCTGGTGAATGTCAACGAAAATAATCCGGCCTTTACAGAGCGTTTCAATGGCTATATTCAGGGTTTTATCGCAAAAGGGTACAATTATCTGGATGCAAAATCACTGGCTTTGAAAGCCATTGAAGGTGCAGTAACCAAACAAAGTTTACTGCTAACTTACAGCGACGCCTATTGGGTGGCTGGATTGGTGCTATTGTGCTCAATTCCATTGCTGTACTTACAAAAATTCAAGAAAAACGTAGCCATTCCGGCAGACGTACATTAACAAAAAACAGCCGTTAAGAACATTCTTAACGGCTGTTTAACCCCAAAAAATTAACAATTAATTCTGCCTCATCCAGGCGCATACGCCAAACTTAGCAATTCTTTAAAAGGAATTGGTATAACCTCTATACCTCTAAGTTAATAAATTTAGTCCGCAACCGCAATTAAATTAATTAACCGCATTATTCCCTTTTCCAAATCATTTTTGGTAGCTTAAGCGCGAAAAAATGAACCATAAAGATGATGCAGAAACAACGCGCTAAAGGCCAGAGAGAGTCCGTATTCAACAATGAGGTTGTCTCCAGATTTGAACTATACAACAGCCTTTTCCTTACCCTTCCCTTCTACAGAGTAAAAGATACCGGAACTTTGCTTCCGCTCTTCATTAAGTATTGCGAAGATGGTGTCAAGAACCACGAAACGCCAGCAGGAATCATTAATGCATTTTTTGAAAAGTATACCCAAAATAATTCTAAGAAAGACATTATCGACCTGCTTTTCCGCTTCATTCAATACATCGAACGTCAGGTGGTATTGTTTGATGCTGTTGAAGATGCCTCCTTCAATAAACTAAATGCAGAAGAAGAACACAGTGCTTTACTTGTTTATCTGAAGAAGGCGGTTGACAACCCAGCCTTAACCGAAAAAATTGAGAAACTGATTGAAGAGTTTTCCCTGAGATTGGTACTGACCGCCCACCCTACCCAGTTCTATCCTGGAAGTGTCCTGTCGATCATTACCGACTTAACCACCGCCATTAAGACGAATGACATTTCTACCATCAATCAACTGCTGCAGCAATTGGGTAAAACGCCATTCTTCAATAAGAAATCACCTACCCCGGTAGATGAAGCCTTAAGCCTGGCCTGGTACCTGGAAAATGTATTCTATTTTGCAGCAGCCAATATCCAATCGGAGATTGATCAAAGCTTAAATGACTATAACCTGGAATCTAAAAAGATCATCGAACTAGGCTTCTGGCCAGGAGGTGACCGTGACGGGAATCCAAATGTACATGCCGATTCGACCATTCAGGTCTCTAAAATGCTGCGTCAGATCCTTTTCAGATGTTATTACAGGGACTTTAGAAACCTGAAACGACGCATTACCTTTAGAGGAGTAGAAGAAAATATTGCCTTGGTACAGGAAACACTATACGCCCAGGCCTTTAATCCAAATATTGCCACAGAAGACATTTCTGCCAGCTTAATTGAGATCCTGAATAAGATTAAAACCACGCTTTTAGAAGACCATGACGGCCTGTTTGCTGACCTTGTTTCGGATCTGATCCGCAAGATGGAGCTGTATGGCAGTCACTTTGCCTCTTTAGACATCCGACAAGACAGCAGGGTACTGAGAGATGTGCATACTTATTGTCGCCAGAGCAAGCCTTTAACGACCTTATACCCTGAAAACTATGAAAGCTTAAATGAGCAGGAGAAGATCAATGCTATGATCTTTAAAAGCGCCAAGGTGAATTACACGGAACCTGCAAACTCATTAACGGAAGACACCCTGCAAACCATCGCAGAGATCAAGCAGATTCAGCAGATCAATGGGGAAATGGCCTGTCACAGGTTCATCATCAGTAATTGCCAGCAGGCGAGTGATATCTTACAGCTGATTGAGTTATTCCTTTATAACGGCTGGACAGAAGACAAACTGACGATCGATTTCGTTCCGCTTTTTGAAACCGTGCATGACCTTGCAGATGCTTCCGAAATCATGGAAACACTGTATAGTCACCCATTCTATAAAAAACATTTACAAAACAGAGGCGGCAAGCAGCACATCATGCTCGGCTTCTCTGACAGTACCAAAGACGGTGGTTATTTAATGGCCAACTGGTCTATTTTTAATGCGAAAGTGGCCCTTACTGAAACCGCCGACAAGCACAATATCCAACTGGCCTTCTTTGATGGCAGAGGTGGTCCTCCTTCCAGAGGGGGTGGTAAAACACACCGTTTCTATGCTTCTATGGGTAAGGAAATTGCCAATAAAAATATCCAGCTGACCGTTCAGGGCCAAAGTATCAGCTCGCAGTATGGCTCCATTGACAGTGCCGAATTTAATATGGAGCAACTGATCAATGCAGGAATCTCTGCTGGTATGAAGGAAAAACACAACATCCTCTTGGATCCTTTACATAAAAACCTATTGGATGAGATGGCTACAGAAAGCTTTGAGGCTTTCGTTTCCTTACGTAAACATCCTTTATTCCTGAGTTACCTGGAGAAATTCTCTCCGCTTACCTTATTGTCTAAGATTACGATCAGCAGCAGACCGGTAAAGAGAAATTCTGGAGAAGCATTGAAACTCGAAGATTTAAGAGCCATCAGTTTCGTCACCGCATGGAGCCAGCTGAAGCAGAATATACCAGGTTTTTACGGGATCGGAACAGCACTAAAAAGTCAGTTAGACCTTGGAAACTGGGATAAAGTGGTCAAAACTTATCAGGAATCCGGCTATTTTAAAACCATCATCGACAATTGTATGATGTCTATGAGCAAAGCCGATTTCGCCATTACTGCCCATTTCGCCAATGATAAAGAATATGGTGCATTTTGGACCACGCTATACAATGAATTTGAGCTATCTAAGACGCTTTTATTGAAGCTGTCCGGACATGAGAGCCTGATGGAGAATTACCCTGTCGAGAAGCGTTCTATTTCCGTTAGGGAGAAGATTGTACTGCCATTGGTATTGATCCAGCATTACGCATTAGAACAGCTTCAAAATGACAATATTTCTGAGGAAGAACAGCAATCATTAGAAAAGCTGTCCATCAGAACCGTTTATGGTATCGTGAACGCGGGAAGAAACCTCGCTTAACTGCTGCTAAAAAGGAGAACTATACTTTTCATCCCCGAAGCTTTGCTGAAACACAAAGATTCGAATGTCTTCAAAGCATAGTTCTCCTTTTATAAATTCTGCAATACACTCCTACCTGCTTACTTATTTTACTCCTAAACCGACTAATGCCTTACACCGACTTAATCCCATGGATCAGTCGAAGAAGGGATTTCACCTTACAGGAAGGACTTCTAACCTTAATTTCAAAAAAAAGAAGCTTTGCTAGGAAAGGGCCTAGAAAGTTTTGCGCTGTTTAGCGCAAAAGGTTTCAGCCGATGAATAGTCAAGCTTCTTTTTTTAAATCGGACCTGATCAACCCTTCAGTCGCTCAGGAACAAACAAATTAGTAAATTACTTTTCCTGCAGAAGTAACAATTGAAGCGATACGAACCGCATCAAATACTCTTTCTTCTGTAGCGCCTAGAGCAAGAATCGAGTGCTCATGTGCATTTACACACATTTCACAGCCATTCACGGCAGAAACGGCGATGCTCATCAACTCAAAAAACTCTTTCCCAGTAACCGGGCTGCTCATGATCTGCATGCGCACACGTGCAGGGATTTGAGTATATTTCTCTTTTCCTGTAAAGTGACGGAAACGGTAAAACACGTTATTTAAGGCCAATAAAGACGCACAACCTACTGCTTCAGCGATTTCTTCTACTGTGGCTTCTTTTGCGATTGCCAATTTCTCAAAGAAATCAGTCAACACCTTATTGTTGTTATTTACAGCAATGCTCAATGCGATCAATGCACATTCCTTATCGCTCAAATGGCTTGAGGTAAAAGTGCTGCTTAAGTTTAATTTTAAATCACGTACGTATCTTGAATTGCCTTTTTCTAAAAGCGTCAGACTTTCATTTCTATAATCTGGTTCAAGACCTACTACGGCTAATAATTCTTGAATAGTTTCTGTTGCTGCTGTCATGATAAATAAATTTTTGGGTAAAAGAAATCCCTGCAAAAATGCATTTTACAGGGATTCTTAGGATTAAACAGTAAAATTATACAGTTAAAGTCTCTTGACCTTTTTCCCAGTTGCATGGGCAAAGTTCGTCAGTTTGCAAAGCATCTAGTACTCTGATTACTTCTTTAACGTTACGACCAACGCTTAAATCATTTACACTAGCCCAACGTACGATACCTTGAGGATCGATGATGAAAGTAGCACGGTAAGCGATTTTTTCGTTTGGCTCTAAAATATCTAAAGCTTCAGCTAAAGATTTAGACGTATCTGCTAACATTGGGAATTTCAAATCACGTAAATCATCGTGGTGAGTTCTCCATGCCGCGTGAACGAATTCAGAATCCGTAGATGCACCGATTAAGGTAGTATCACGGTCACGGAATTCATTGAAGTTATTGTTAAATTCAGCAATTTCTGTTGGGCAAACAAAAGTAAAATCTTTTGGCCACCAGAACATACAAGTCCACTGGTTGTTTTCGTTGATTAAAGAATCTGAAGTAATTGTTTCGAATTCTTTACCTTTTTCGATACTAACTACAGCAGTTTTTGAGAATGATGGGAATTGTTGACCTATATTAATCATAATTTTTTGTTTTTTAATTTCGTGACACAAAGGTAAGGCTATATCCCCTCAAATGCAACCGAATTCAAGAGATAACAGATACTTAATACTAATATAGATATAGACAAAAACTATACAGTAGCATTAAGAATTAGTTTTCCTCTATTTACTTTTTCAAAGTATTCTCAAACAATCTATAAATCCTTTTATACTCATCAGTCCAGCTGGAAGGCTCCACAAAGCCATGATCTTCAACGGGATAAACAGCCAGCTCCCAGTTGTCTTTACCTAGCTCAATGAAGCGCTGAGAAAGCCTCACGATGTCCTGAAACTGCACATTCACGTCTACCATGCCATGGCACATCAGCAAATTGCCCTTTAAACCATTGGCAAAATAGATCGGTGAACTGCGTTTATAGGCCAGTTCGTCATTATAAGGCTCATTTAAAATATTGGAAGTATAGCCATGGTTGTAATGTGCCCAGTCGGTTACCGACCTTAGCGCCGCTCCACTGGCAAAAACATCCGGTTCGTTAAATAAGGCCATCAGCGTGATAAAACCACCGTAAGAGCCCCCATATAGGCCAACATGCTTCGGATTGACGTTATATTTTTCTACCAGCATTTTCAGGCCATCCACCTGATCAGTGAGGTCTTTTCCACCCATGTGTCTGTAGATCCCGGTACGGTGATTTCTGCCATAACCAGAACTTGCCGTATAATCGATGTCAATTACAGTATAACCATTGTCGGCCAGCATATTATTGAACATGTACTCTCTTTGATATTGGCTCCACCAGTAGTGCACATTCTGTAAATAACCTGCACCATGTACAAAAACTACAGCAGGGCGGTTTGGATGTGGGTGCTTTGCTGGATAAACCCTCGCATACACATCTGATCCGTAACGATTTTTAAAAGCAACCAGATCTGGTTCCCTCCATGGGTAAGCTTTGAACTCCTCAGAAGTCGAATTGGTGACCTGAACGGCCTTTGCACCCGGTTGATTAGGTTGAATGTACAGTTCCCATGGCTTATTCATATAAGAATAATTGATGGCCAGCCATTTTTCATCCGGCGAAAGCGTCACTTCATTTCCACCTTTCATACTGGTTAATTGCACCAATGGACCACCATTTACATCCAGTTTGTAGAATTGAGTGATCCCAGGATGGTCTTTATTTGCGGTGATATAGAAGGTTTTCTTGTCTTTTGAAAGTGCTAGCTTCTGCACTTCCCAATTGCCGGAAGTCAATTGTTTTTTCTCTCCGGTGGCAACATTTGCCAGGTACAAATGACTGTATCCTGAGACTTCACTTTGGAAATAAAAGCGGTTTTGATCTACCCAGCCTACATTTCCCCAGCCAATGCCAGGGCCACCGATCCAGGCTTCATCCCTTTGTCTGTCTACGATGCTTAAATTTCCTGTGGCAGCATCCAGTTTCAAAATCCAAAGGTCTTTATTGTCCTGTGCATCGGCGAGCATGATGGCAGTTGTTCCTGCTTCATTCCAATACGGTCCGCTAAGGTTCACCTGGCGATCTTCGTTTTTCTTCTGACGTTCAGCCAATTGCTTAGGATAGTCCTTTACATAGTCTGGAAGGTCTTTAATTCCTGGAATCTGCTCCGTATGCACCCCATACACGGTGTCGCGCTGCTGGTCGTAAATATAGCTCTGATAGGTGGGCAATGGCTCGCCTACTTTGGTTCTGCCAGCAATATCTTCTACATATCCAGATGTGGTAATGAAATTGGGAACGATCGTATTTATAGTTCCCGCAGCAGGGGTCATCAGTTTATAACTCACATATCTGCCATCTGGACTTACGATTAATCCATTCAGGAATTTCTCCTCCAGATAGATGGGCTTTATCGATTTCTCCGGCTTTTCTGGTGTCAGGTTCGCAAAACGTCCCCTTACCGGATTTCCTTCTTTATTTCTTTTCTTAATGATGTCAAAAAGCTCCGTCTGTTCGTCTTTTAACCAGGTACTTTGAATGGTCGGCTTGCCTTTATCCGCAGCACTTCCTGCTTTTCCCTTGATAAAATTCGTCAGCTGAGTAATTTCATTGTTCTTCAGATTGAGCGTAAAAAGATTATCTCCACGCTGAAAAACTACTGCTCCATTTTTTAAAAATCGAGGGTTGCTTTCTCTTTCTATAGTACGGGTTAATCGTTGTTCCTGCCGGGTTTTCGGGTAGTATAAGTACAGATCTCCCGATTTTTCAACGATCCCTAGCGAGCGGTCATTTGAATAAATATAGTCGGCACCAATAGCTGCGGTTTTCAGCTTTTCATCAGACTTCTCTCTTTTTAGGGAAGCGGCCTGCACTTGAAAACCTTCTGATTTGTCTTTATTCTCAGGATTCCAGTCAAAAAACAGGACTTTACTATCCGCAGCCCAGCGGAAATTCGTGGGTGCTACGCCAATCCATTTCTGATCGCGCATGATCTTCTCAACACTGAGTGCTGAATTTTGCTGGGCCTGAGCGCTGGCACCCGCAAGCAGTAAGAGGGTAAATAATCTTTTCATTTTATCTATTTTGATGGTTCTGGACCAGGGCTAACTAATTACCCGGCCGGTTGGTTTATTTTTTGCATTAAAGGGGTTGAAATACTTTTAATCATCACAGCAGGCCTCTTCTTAACTTCAGCGTTATAGCGGTAGATAATTTTAGATACCCGCGCTTCAAGATGAGCAGAAGAGCGTTTCATTTTGTATATTTAATCACCTCAACAGAGGTCCTTTTCATTAGCATCACCTAGCCGGCATTTATGATACAAACTATTAACTCCGTTTTTAAAGCACAGCAAGCGTATAAATATACACTTAGAAACAGCAATGCGACGCAACGAATTAATAAATTGAGTGCTTTAAAGAGCAGCATACAGCTGTATGAAAAAGAGATTTATGCGGCCTTGCAGAGCGACTTGAGAAAGAGCGAATTTGAATCCGCACTTACTGAAGTGGTTTTTATTTACAGCGAGATAGACTACGCCATTAAAAATCTGAGCAGCTGGATGCGTCCGGTAAAAGTAGGCAAAACAATTACTGCACTGATGGCAAAAAACAGGATCTATTACGAACCAAAGGGTGTTTGCCTAATCATTTCGCCTTGGAATTATCCTTTTCAGCTGATGATGGCCCCATTAATTTCGGCCATTGCTGCAGGAAATTGTGCGATATTAAAGCCCTCAGAACTAAGTTCTGAAACCAGTTCTATCCTCTGTCGGGTGATTGAAGAATGCTTTGAAGAATCGGAAATTTGCTGTTTTGAGGGGGACGCCGCACTCTCTACGCATCTGCTGAGTTTACCCTTTGATCACATCTTTTTTACAGGAAGTACTGCTGTAGGAAAGATAGTGATGGAAGCTGCGGCGAAAAATCTGACCTCTTTAACGCTGGAACTCGGCGGAAAATCACCAACGCTGATTGATGAAACGGCCAACCTCGACATCGCTGCCTCCAAAATTGCCTGGGGAAAGCTCACCAATGCAGGACAGACTTGTATTGCACCAGATTATATACTCATTCAGGAATCATTACAAACCGCATTCCTGGAAAAATACAAGGCGGCAGTTCAGCAGATGTTCTTTACTGAGACCGGGGAACTCAACCTCTCCAGTTATGCTAAAATCATCAATGAAAAGCATTTTAACCGCATTCAAGGACTTGTGGATGATGCCCTGTCAAAAGGAGCCAAACTTCCTTATGGAGGCCCAGCAAACAAATCTACACAAACCATTCTACCCTCAGTACTGACTGACCTTCCAGAAAATGCAAACATCATGAAGGAAGAGATTTTTGGCCCTGTCTTACCTATTATCCCATATAAAACCATTGAGGAGGCCATTACATTCGTCAATAAAATGGACAAACCTTTGGCCCTTTACATCTTTAGTCAGGATAAAAAGCAGATTCAGCAGGTAATCAAAAGCACCAGCGCTGGGGGAACCTGCGTAAATGACGTACTGATCCACATCAGCAACCCTAAATTACCTTTCGGCGGGGTTAATGGCAGCGGATTGGGCAGTTGTCATGGTCAATTTGGATTTAAAACCTTTTCTCATGAAAGAGCTGTTGTTTTCCAATCCACACTGGACATGAGCAAGCTGATTTATCCACCTTATGAGAAGAAAGGATGGGTCTTGAAATGGCTGAGGAAGTTGATGTAAAATACGCAATGATACTGGAGACAATACCCGAATGAGCGCTAACCAATTCTAACAGAAGTCATCGTTAACGAGCCAGCAACGGCCTTATCATTAAAAAGTGTAACCGGTTCCTGGTCATTTTTCAAGCCTAAGGTATACATCAGCGGCAGGTAATGCTCTGGTGTTGGAATGGCCAGCATTGCTGCTTTTCCTAAAGTCTGATAAGCTTGTAGAGGCTGATGTTCATTATTCAGAATCAACTGTTTAAACTGGTCATTGATCTCTAAAGCCCAGTCGTAACCCCCTCCATTGATCATTTCCCAGCTCATCATCCTCAGGTTATGCACCATATTACCGCTGCCCATAATGAGCACCCCCTTCTTACGGAGTTCATACAGCTCTTTTGCCAGTTCATAATGAAATTTGGCATCTTTCGTATAATCGATGCTCAATTGTACCACAGGGACATTCGCCTGAGGATACATGTGCCTTAAAACCGTCCATGCACCATGATCTAAGCCCCAATCGTGGTCTAACCCGACTTCCACACTTTGGATCAGCTTTTTCGCGGCGATCGCCAGATCCGGACTCCCCGGAGCAGGATAATTGACGTCAAATAAAGCTTGGGGGAAACCTCCAAAATCATGGATCGTACTTGGAAAATCCATAGCGGTTAAATGGGTTCCCTTCGTAAACCAGTGCGCGGAAACGACGATTACAGCGGTTGGAACGGGAATATTCTGAGCCATTGCGGCCCATTTTGCACTAAACTCATTGTCTTCAATGCCATTCATAGGAGAGCCATGCCCCATAAATAAAACGGGCATTAAGTAATCCTGAAGCGGTAAATGCTGACTAAAAGTTCGGAATTGAGATAAATTGGTCATGATGATGAAATCAAAAATAAGGGGGGATCCCCCCCCCCTAAATGTCCTTTTCTTATTTTGCCTGAACGAATTCCAGGTTCAATGAGATTTTAACGTCTTTAGCTACACCCATGCCTGTTGGATCAAATTTGATATTATAGTCCAGGCGGTTAATGGTGGTATTTGCTGCAAAACCAGCTTTTGTTGTTCCTTTATCATCCGTATGTGTTCCACCGAAAACCACATTAAACTTTACATCTTTCGTCACATCACGAATGGTCAGTTTTCCTGCCAGTTCATAGTTATTTCCACTCAATTTTTTGAAAGACGTACTCACAAAAGTCATGTTTGGATATTTTTCTGCATTAAAGAAATCATCTGATTTCAAATGTTTATTGCGTGGTTCTACACGGGTGTCTACGCTATTTACATCTACTGTAAAGTTAATTTTAGCATCTGTAAAATCTGTTTTAGCATCTTCTATCGTGCCATCAAACTTATTGAATGCCCCATCTACAAATGAAATTCCCATATGACCTACGGAGAAGTTCACGAAAGAGTGCATCGGGTCAAGCTTCCATTTAGTTTGTGCGAAAGACGCCAGGCTGATGGAAAGCGCAACCAGCATTAAAAATACCTTTTTCATAATTTTATATTTTAGTGATTTACAAATGTATAACGAATTAAAAGGCAGATTGTTGATGTATGATAAGAAATACCTACAACAGCTTATTTTAGCACATTGTAAAAGTTGAACTCTGCTCTAACCATATACATGTTTTTGTTGTAGCGGTTGGCCACATTTCCTGCAACTTGAAACCTATACCCCAAATCTATCCGCGTCCTACTATTGATGATCATCTGAACTGCTGGCGCAAAATCGACATAAGACCTTCCGTTTTCAGGGTTGGTTTTCCCCAAAACCTCAAAATAAAGGTTAAAATTTGGCTGATTGTAGTTCTTATACACAAATGGAAGCATCAGGTAACCCGACGAAAAGCTGTATCCCAGCATCTGATTCGGCTGAGGCATCCCCAGCTGCTGTTTACGCTCGCGCTCAAAAGACTTGGTATAGCTTAAAGTAGTCGATAAAGCCAATTTATGCAGCAATTGTGTAAACACCAATCCCCCCTGGATCCCTGAATTATCACCTTCCAGACTAATGTCTTCGGAAAAAGTAGGCCTGCTGCTGGTACTGATTCTACCAAATGCAGCCGCGCGGAAATGCCGCTTCATCTCATCTATGGAAAGAAACCTGTATTTCGCATATAAACTAGCCCCTTCCACCTTGTAACTGCCATCCATATTGGATAAAAAGCCTTGCGCATGCACCATCAGGTTCTTATTGAAGCCCAGCATTAACTCTGGAGTGGTCCTAATCGAGAAGTCAGGACTAACCCTACCCTCATGAGTCAACCTAAATCCAACTGATTTTGCCGGCATATTACTGGCAGGTTCAGTGAATACGTATAATTCCTGCGCCTGAGCACTGGCACCTATCGCAATTGCGATGGGTGCCAGTAAAAATTTTAGAAATCTCATGCCTTACAATTAGATGCTTAGGTGATAAATACGTGTCTTTTTACCATTTACCAGACCTTCGCCATTGGCATAAGTATCAGATTTCAGCTGTGCGGCTTTTTTCTTGAATTCGGAACCAGAGATAAAGTTTTTGTCGACAACCGTTGCCCTTAACGGCCCATTTAAGGTTTGATTTTTCTGATTTAAAAACTGATAAACATTGCTTCCGGCAGTAGCCAGTCCTTTGTCATCCACTTTGGTATTGTTAAAATTGAAAACGGCGGTCAGGTTGCCTACAGAGAATCCTGCAGCTTCTACTTTTTTCCTGATCTGGTCGATATTTACCGCTTTATCCTTCTTAAAAGTAATGGCAAACAGGTTTTTATTCAAATCAGGCTCAATTGCATCTACAAAATCTAAAGTTCTCAAAGATTTTTCAGTAGCCTGAGAACACATCGAGCAGGTTAAACCGGTTACCTGTAACTCAGCAGTAGTAATTTGTTGTGCAGATGCTTTACCTGCGATGAAAACGATAGAAAGTATGATTAGATTTTTGATAGTATTCATGTGGATATAATTTATATGTTAATAATGAACTCGTTGACAGCGAAATACGAACGCGTCAAAGTCCTCACCGCATTTTGCCGCAAGGAAAATAAATTATTCCTGATCTAATTTCTGAATACGCAGTTGAAAGCGTGAAGGGAGAGAATGGAGGAGAGCGGCGGTGCCTTGTTTTCTACTCTGCTGAATAGTGTAGGCAGCAATTGTCTGAAAACTTCTGAAATCATTGGACTAAAGAACATTTCCAGGCTAAAATCCATTGGAACCTTGACTTTCGACCCTACCTGATGGCTGTCTTTAATCTTCGCTTCAATCGATTTATCCTTACAGCAATCGCCAGAAAGCTGCTTCTTTTCCGATGCTTTACAGGCAGTGCAGCTGGCCGTTTCTATCCAGCGAACTTCGGAAAGCTTACCCCCACAAAAGTGCATATTCAATGCAAATCCGATCATGGTGATCAGGTAAAATGCACATAGGCCCAGTGTAAGTTTTTGTCGCAGCTTCATCTTTTAACAAAACTAGTCATAATTGTGAGAGAAAACGACTGCCTCTTTTAATAAAGCAGATTTACCTTAACTTAGCCCTAAATTTGACTAAATAATGAAGAAATTCTGTGTACTTATCTTGTGTTTGTGCTTCAGCGCTACCTTTGCTGCAAAGCCAAAACACCAATATGTAAGGCTAAAAACCGACCAGGGAGAATGTATCATCATGCTCCACAATGAAACCCCACTGCACCGAGATAACTTTCTGAAATTGACGAAGAAAGGCGTTTACAACAACACCTTATTCCACAGGGTGATCAAGAGTTTCATGATTCAGGGCGGCGATCCGAGTACTAAAAATGCGAAGCTCGGACAGCGGCTTGGAGAAGGAAGCGTAGGTTATACCGTTCCTGCGGAATTCCGCGATAGCCTGTTTCATAAAAAAGGCGTATTAGCAGCTGCTCGAGATGACAATCCAGAGAAAGCATCCAGCGGCAGTCAGTTTTACCTGGTTCAGGGCCGCAAGTTTACGGAGGAGGAATTGGACATGACAGAAACCAACAGGTTAAAAGCAAAAATCCCTGCATATCAGCGCGAAGTTTATAAAACGATTGGCGGCGTACCACACCTGGACCGCAATTATACCGTCTATGGAGAAGTGGTGAGCGGAATCGACCTGATTGACCAAGTGGCTGGTGTGGAGACCGACAAAAATGACCGCCCAAGAGTAGATGTCAGAATGACGATTACCGTTTTGAAACGCCGGGAGGCAAAAAAACTGGAGAAAGAAATGAAACGTCAGGAAGAATTAATGACCGGCAATTCGGCTGATTAAGCTCCCCCTTTAAGCGCTTCCTCAAAAAAACACCTCGCAATCATTTTAGCGCAAAAAATAAATATCACCTGCGAAGGGGAATAAATCCCTTTTAAAGACATTATAACACAACAATACGGATGAAAATCATTTCTTACAACGTCAACGGCATACGTTCTGCCACTACAAAAAATTTCATCGGCTGGTTACAGTCTACCGATGCAGACATGGTTTGCTTGCAGGAAGTTAAAGCATTGCCCATCCAGATTCCGGAAATCCTGACTTTAATCGAGCAACTGGGCTACCACCATTACTGGTTTCCGGCAGAAAAAAAAGGATACAGTGGCGTGGCCATTTTAACCAAAACCAAACCTAATCATGTAGCGTACGGCTGTGGAGAAGAATGGATCGACAAAGAAGGACGTATGCTACGTGCAGATTTCGACACTTTCTCTTTAATGAGTGTGTATCTGCCGTCTGGCTCCAGTGGAGACGACAGACAGGTTAAAAAGTATGAATTCATGCGCTTTTTTGACCACTATATCGGAGAACTGAAGAAGGAGCACCCTAATCTGATCATTTCCGGAGATTACAACATCTGTCATACTGCGATCGATATCCATAATCCGAAATCTAACGCAAATTCCTCAGGATTTTTACCGGAAGAAAGAAAGTGGATGGAAATGTTCCTGACAAATGGCTTTATCGACACTTTCAGGCATTTCAACAAGGATCCGCATCATTATACCTGGTGGAGTTTCAGAGCGGGTTCCAGAGGAAAGAACCTAGGTTGGCGCATCGATTACCATTTGGCCAGTAACCCAATGTTGGAAAGACTGAAAAACGTGACTATTTTAGCAGATGCCGTACACTCAGATCATTGTCCGGTGATGTTAGAACTAACCACTTAAGCGTTATCACTATGGCTTCATTACTCCTCACCCACATCGGAACCCTCGTTGGCTTACACCCTAAAGGAATCATGATGCTCAGGGGCGCCGAAATGGCACAGCTTCCAGTTTTGGAAAATGCCTGGCTCCTGTGCGAAGAGGGGCTGATCAGTGACTTTGGAACCATGGATGCGCTCCCTTTGCAATTGCCCAATGAATTGGAAACACGATCTGCGGAAGGTGGCTATGTGCTGCCTTCCTGGTGTGATTCCCATTCTCATATCGTTTTTGCCGCCCCCAGGGAGGAGGAATTCGTGATGAAAATTGCAGGGAAAAGCTACGAGGAAATTGCTGCTGCCGGAGGCGGTATTCTAAATTCCGCAGCAAAAATGCAGCTGGCTACGGAAGAGGATCTTTTTGAAGCCGCTGCTATCCGCTTAAACGACATGATCCGACAAGGTACCGGTGCCCTTGAAGTTAAAAGCGGCTATGGCCTATCGCTAGCCAGTGAACTGAAAATGCTCCGGGTCATCCGCCGACTAAAAGATAGCTTTCCCATTCCGATAAAAGCCAGTTTTTTAGCCGCGCATGCCTTCCCGATTGCTTATAAAAATAACCACCAGGGTTATATTTCCCTGATTATAGACCAAATGCTGCCACAAATTGCAGAAGAAGGTCTGGCAGATTATATGGACGTATTTTGTGAACAGGGATTCTTCTCCCTGGAGGAGACCGATCAATTGCTGACTGCAGCTGCTCCATATGGCCTCAAGCCAAAAATCCATGCAAACCAACTTTCCATATCGGGAGGCGTACAAATCGGCCTAAAACACCAGGCCGTTTCTGTAGACCATCTGGAAGCCACCGATGAAGCGGCAATTGCTTCCCTGGCCTCAGGAAACACGATGGCCACCTTATTGCCATCCTGCTCTTTTTACCTGGGTATTCCTTTTGCAAATGCACGTGCTTTAATACAATCCAACGTCCCTGTGGCACTTGCCAGCGACTATAATCCAGGATCTACCCCTTCTGGCAACATGAATTTTGTGCTGTCTTTAGGCTGCATCAAATTGAAAATGCTGCCTGAAGAAGCGATAAATGCCTGTACTTTAAACGGAGCGGCTGCAATGGAACTGAGCGCCCTTACTGGGAGCATTACGAAAGGAAAAAAAGCCAATCTGATCCTCACCAGACCACTCTCCTCCCTGGCTTTCCTGCCTTACAGTTTTGGGCAATTGCAGATAAAAACGATCATCCTTAACGGTAAAATCTACTAATGGAAGCCTTAAAAACATACGATAAAGCGAACATTTCAGCGCTGGTCAATTCAAGGGAAGGCGAAACCAAAATTGGTGAACAGGTACTCCCATTTTCTGGCTGGGAGCAGTTAAAAGACAGTCCGGCTCATTTTGTGCTATTGGGCATTCCAGAAGACATCGGTATTCGTGCCAATCATGGTATTGCAGGTGCCGCTACCGCCTGGATACCTGCTTTAAAAGCCTTATTAAACACACAAAGCACTCTTTTTTTATCCGGAAATGAGTTAATGGTGCTTGGGCATTTCGAATTCCCAGATCCAGAAAATACCCATTCGAAAAACATCAGGCTGGAGAATACCCGACTAGAAAACGCAGTTGCCGAAATTGATGAACAGGTTTATCCAGTCATTCAAAAGATCATCGCTGCGGGAAAAACACCCATCATCATCGGTGGAGGCCATAACAATGCTTATCCGATTCTTAAAGGATGCGCGCTAGGCTTAAAAAAAACGATGGATGTGCTGAACATAGACGCCCATGCTGATCTTCGTCCTGCAAAGGGCAGGCATAGCGGAAATGGCTTCAGTTACGCACTAAAACATGGATTTCTACGGCGTTATTCGATTTTCGGCCTGCATCAGAACTATAACAGCAGCAGTATTTTAACTGAAATTTCCCAAAACCCAAATATAAATGCGGTATTTTTTGATGATTTGTTAGCAGCTGACCACAGTTACCTGATGGAACTGCATCCCTTGCTTTCTGTTTTAACCAATCCTACGGGACTGGAAATAGACCTCGATTGTATAGAAAATGTCCTCTCCAGCGCATTTACGCCCTCAGGATTCCAGCTTAACGACATCCGGAAGATCATCCTTCAAACGAAGAAGAAATTCGCTTATATGCACGTTTGTGAAGCTGCGGCAAAAATGAGCGACGGCAGGGAAAGCAGCGCTACAGCAAAAACCATTGCCTATCTGGTGACTGATTTTATAAAAGCACAGCTCGTTGCTACTGGAAGCAGGTAAATAACTCAGGAAATCGGAAAAACGTAAGTCTTATCCGGCGTAATACAGCGATCAAGCTGCACATCCTGCGCGTTGACATTGTCAATTTCAACCAATTCATCCAACAGCGAAAGACCGATTTTTTCCGTCTTTATTCCCTGCAAAAACCTATCGTAGAATCCTTTTCCATACCCTACACGGTATCCATTTCGATCAAACGCAATCAAAGGCACAATTACCATCTGAATTTCTCCATGATGAATTTTCGCCTTTGCGGGTTCCAAAATCTGATAAGCATTCATTTCCAGATCCTCCATGCCTTCGAAATAGTGATGTGTCATTAATGAAGTTTCAAAATCCGCTCTTGGTACCACTATCCTCATCTCCGGATGGTGTATTTTCAGCCAATCGATGATTAAAAAAGTATCCGGTTCATTCTGAGACTTAATGGGCAGGAAAATGTGAAGGGTTTTAACCTTAGACAGGTCGAGCTGTTTGAACTGTTCCAGTAGTTTCTTCGTAAGTTCTTGAACACATTCAGGAGAAAGCCCCTTTCTCATGGGCAAAATTCGTTTTCTGATGCTTGCTTTATCCATATTTCTTCTTGCTGATTCCAAACATTCCTCAGCCGGATTTTCAGCAGCTCAAGATACAAAAAAAGGGGAAATGAAGGGTGTGGTGCCCCGGATGGAGAAAAAACCTGGTAAAAAAAGATGGCTTCGGGAACCACTCCGAAGCCACAATCAACCTAAACCTAAAACTAAACTATGAAAATTCTTATTTTATTATCTTTATATATTTCCCCTGTTTTCACAGGTTCGTATTTTGTCATTTTATCCGAAATATTACTGAACCTCCGGCCCTTATTTCGTTCTGCAAAGGTAAATACTATTTTTGAATCTCACAATAGTATTTTAAAAAAATATTTATTTACCCGTTTTTCTTCGTTTAAACGCGTTTCAAGGGCGAAAAAAAATGAAAACATGACATTATTTATAGTCAGTTACCTGGAGGTAATGCGCACAAAATGAATACTCGACCTCCTGATTTGACCCTACTATGACTAATCTTTCGTCGGTAAAATCGGCGACTAAGCGCAGATACCAGTCTACCCCCTGTTGATCCAGGTTAGAGGTCGGTTCATCTAAAAGCAAAATCGGTGTGCTGGTACAAAAGGCTAAAGCGAGTTTGGTACGCTGTTTCATTCCCGAAGAGAAGTATTTTAAAGCCTTATCCTGCGACTTCGCCAGTCCCAGCAGCTCCAACACCCCTTCTTTGGTCATGTTCTTGTATAGCCCTTTAAATTTGAAATGGAAATCTATCGTTTCTTCGAGCGTAAACTCCTCGATTAAATCGAGGTATGGTGCGGCGAAGCTGAGGTACTGATAGATATTTTCGACGGGAACAATTTTCTCCTTCTGATAGCTGATTAAGCCTTCAGAAGGAGATAAATTACCGAGAATCATGCTCAATAAGGTCGACTTTCCCGAACCATTTGGCCCGAGGATCGCATAAGTACCAGGGGCTTTGAATTCATAACTGAGGTTACGAAAAATCCACTCCTGGTTGAACCTTCTTCCGGCCTTATCTAAACTGATTTTCATCAATAAGTATTAGCTACCAGAACCAAAGCCCTTCATCACCCCTCTATTCGAGTTTCTGATGAATTCTAAGATCTCGTCTCTGATTTCTGTAGGTGCGAATTCTGCTTCAATCATGTCCAATGCTTTACTTACATTGTTATGTTTCACAAATAATACGCGGTAAATTTCCTGAATTTCATTGATTTGTTCCGAAGAAAAACCTCTTCTTCTCAAACCAACAGAGTTGATTCCTGCATAAGAAAGTGGCTCACGAGCTGCTTTCACATAAGGAGGAACATCTTTTCTCACCAATGAACCACCGGTTACAAAAGCATGAGAACCAACTTTTACAAACTGGTGGATGGCTACCAAACCCGCAAGAACGACATAATCACCGATGGTGATGTGACCTGCAAGTGTGGTGCTGTTAGAGAAAATACAGTGATTACCTACCTCACAATCGTGGGCAATGTGAGAATACGCCTGAATCAAGCAGTTGCTGCCGATCACCGTTTTCCATTTATCTTTTGTACCTCTATTGATGGTTACGCACTCTCTGATCGTGGTATTATCGCCAATTTCTGCAGTCGTTACTTCTCCTGCAAATTTCAGATCCTGAGGCACTCCAGAGATCACTGATCCTGGAAACACCCGACAATTTTTACCAATTCTAGCGCCATCCATGATGACCACATTTGACCCGATCCAGGTACCTTCCCCAATTTCTACATCCTTGTGTATCACTGCAAAAGGCTCAATTACTACATTATCGGCAATTTTTGCCTGCGGATGTATATACGCTAAGGGTTGTATCATGATACGGTTTCGCTTTCTTTTACTTTAACAATTTGGGCCATCATCTCTGCTTCCACCACAACTTTACCACCTACCATGCCGACACCTTTCATCTGAGCGATGCCTCTTCTGATGGGCTCCATTAAGTCACACCTGAACACGATCGTATCGCCAGGTAATACCTGAGCTCTAAAACGTACATTGTCAATTTTCAAAAACAAAGTCAGGTAATTTCTTGGGTCTTCAACAGTACTTAATACTAAAATACCACCGGTCTGCGCCATTGCTTCGATCTGGATTACGCCCGGAAATACCGGTGCTCCTGGGAAGTGTCCTTTAAAGAACTCTTCGTTCATCGTTACATTCTTAACACCAACTACATGTGTTTTAGACAATTCCAAAATCTTATCGATAAACAGGAATGGCTGTCTGTGGGGCAGAATATCCATAATCTGAACCACATCATATAGTGGTTTTACAGATGGATCATAGATATGCTGTACTTTTTTATTTTTCTCTTTTTTAATGGCTGCCTTGATTTTCTTAGCAAAAGCCACATTAGCCGCATGTCCAGGACGAGCAGCCATAATATGACCTTTTAAGTGAACCCCTACCAAGGCAAGGTCACCGATCATATCTAACAATTTATGTCTTGCTGGCTCATTTTGGTACCGCAATTCCATATTATTTAAAATGCCTTGAGGAGCCACTTCTATCGCGCTTCTGTTGAAGATTTTCGCCAGGTGGTCTAACTCTTCTTTAGTCACTTCTTTATCAACGATCACGATGGCATTGTTCAAATCTCCACCTTTAATCAGGTTGTTTTGAAGCTGGTATTCCAATTCGTGAAGGAAACAGAAGGTTCTGCAGGAAGCAATTTCTTTCTTAAATTCTGCAATGCTGGAAATTCCGGCATGCTGACTGCCCAAAACCGGAGAGTTATAGTCGATCATACAAGTGAACCTGTAATCATCTAATGGCATCGCCACAATTTCAACTTTTCTATCTGGCTCTGTATAGGTAATGTTATGCGGAATCGTGAAATACTCACGATCTACGCTTTGTAATTGGGCACCTACACTTTCCAGTGCCTCCAGGAACATAATCGCGCTGCCATCCATGATTGGTGTTTCCGGGCCGTCTAACTTAATCAATACGTTATCCAGGTCCATTCCCACCAACGAAGCCATTACATGCTCTACTGTACTGATACTGGCACCGTTTTGAGAAATTGTAGTTCCTCTTGCAGTGTCCGTAACATTGTCACAATCAGCATCCACAATCGGACTACCCGGTAAATCGGTTCTTTGAAATTTAAATCCGTGATTTTCTGGTGCCGGACAAAAAGTAAGCGTCACATTTGCTCCGGTATGCAAGCCTACGCCCGATACAGAAACTTCGCCTTTTATGGTTTTTTGCTTCACATTCATTATTTTGCTATTGTGCTGTTTTGTTCAATTAATGCTTTGAGTTCTGAAATAGTATTTTCTAATGCCCCGATACGCTTTTCAACGCTTGGCAGTTGTTTAAAGATCACTGAAGCCCTCATCCAGTCTCTTAAAGGCTGTGCAGGGCTACCATGCCATTGTTTAAATTCGGTGGTGATATTGAAGTTGATTCCTGCCTGAGCGCCAATCTGAGTCCCTTTTGCAAGGCTCAGGTGACCGGCAATACCAACTTGTCCGCCAATAACCGAATTCTCACCGATTTTTGTACTGCCGGAAATTCCGGTTTGTGCAGCCACTACAGTATGTGCGCCTACATCTACATTGTGTGCGATTTGGATCAAATTATCAAGTTTCACTCCTTTTCTAATGAAAGTAGAGCCCATTGTTGCCCGATCTATCGTCGTATTCGCACCAATCTCAACATCGTCCTCAATCACCACATTTCCAATTTGTGCAATCTTCGAATACGTACCATCCGGTTGCGGCGCGAAGCCGAAACCATCACTGCCAATTACGGTATTTGCGTGGATAACGATGTGATCCCCGAGTACAGAACGGTTGTATATTTTTACGCCAGGAAAAATCTGACAATTGTTTCCAATTCGGGTATCTGCACCTACAAATACCTGCGCCTGGATCTTAGTATCATCACCAATCACCACATTTTCACTGATATAACTGAAAGCTGCAATGAATACATTCTTGCCAATTTTTGCAGAAGGGTGGATGAAACACGGCTGCTCAATACCTGATTGCGCATTCATCTGGTTGATCACTTCATTGTATTTCTCCAGTAAAACTGAAAACGCACTGTAAGGATCAGCCACTTTAATTAAGGTACTTTCTATAGGCTGAGACGGAAAAAAATCATTCCCTACGATGACAACTGAAGCCTTCGTGGAGTATAAATAATTTTCATATTTAGGATTAGACAAAAAACATAAAGACCCAGCAGTACCATTTTCTATCTTAGAAAGTTCTGTTACCTTAGCATTTTCATCGCCTTCAATGGTGCCATCTATAAATTCGCTTATCTGCTTGGCAGTAAATTGCATCGTACAAAGTTAAGTGTTAAATTGATATGAACAAATAAACCTATTTAGGTTATCTCTGCACAATCTAAAAACGGGATTAAAAATTAATTATTTTGTTAAAAAATGCTAAATCATTCTGGGATAGCATAGTATATGTTTGGTTACGGTTTTATCTAAAGATTCTAAATTAGATAAATCTGATGCTTTTGCAATGTCAATAATGGTATTATTTTTCATCAAAATATTGATATTCCCACTTCCTGCGTTGTAGGCGCGGTTTTCTATCTGATCTGTAAAAACGAAATAACCCACTTCCTGAGTGCTGAGCTTTAGGCTTTCGGCGATTTTTTCTTTCAGTTTTTGAACGCGCTCGGGATCTGGTGCTTCCGAACTGATCTCTACTTTATAGAGGTTGCGGCTGATAAACATCGTACATAACTGCGATAAAATCGGATCATGATGATCTCTCCAAACCTTGACTGAGGTAAAAATATCCTGGTCGTCCAGCTTAGAAAAGGCCTGCAGGTGAACTTCATTCTGAAAGAATTCTTCTTTATTGACATCATTTTTCAGGAAATGCTGCAATGATGGCGTAGCAAAAAGCATTTCGCCTCTGCCGGAAAGCTCCTTGGCACGTTCCAGTATTCTAACCAGCAAATATTCACCGGCGACTACTGTTTTATGAAGGTATACCTGCCAATACATCAGTCTGCGGGCAATCAGGAAGTTTTCAATGGAGTAAATTCCTTTCTCTTCGATCACCAATTCACCATCCAATACGTTGAACATCTTGATGATGCGGTCGAAACTGATCACTCCTTCGCTTACACCAGTAAAAAAACTGTCGCGGTTGAGGTAATCCATGCGGTCCAGGTCCAATTGACCGGAAACCAGCTGCGGCAGGAATTTTTTGGGATAATCACCTTTGAAGATATTGATAGCCATAGTGAGTCGGCCTCCAAACTCTACATTCAACTTTTCCATGATCAGCATAGAAATGGATTCATGGTGAATTCCGTTCACCAGGGTATGTTCCAGCGCATGAGAAAAAGGCCCATGTCCGATGTCATGCAAAAGAATGGCAATTGTGGCCGCTTCTTCCTCTTCTCTACTGATGGCCTGACCTTTACTTTTCAGGATTTCTAAAGCGAGGCTCATTAAATGCATTGCGCCCAGCGCATGATGAAACCTGGTGTGCAGGGCTCCCGGGTAGACCAAATGGGTCATCCCCAATTGCTTGATATACCGCAACCGCTGAAAGTATGGGTGTGAGATCAAGTCAAACACGATTTCAGAGGGGATATTTATGAAGCCATAGACCGGGTCATTTATGATTTTCTTTTTGTTCAATCCTTACAAATAAAATTATACGGTACAAAAATTGCTATTTTTATCCATACTAAGAAAGAGAAATACTTTTTTGAAGGATTTAATTTTATTTTATATAAGTACAGCAATGCAGGAAACCAAAATTTTATGGGCCGACGATGAGATCAACTTATTAAAACCACATATACTATTATTAAACGAAAAAGGATACCATGTGACTACTTTCACCAACGGCAACGATGCACTAGAAGCCTTTGGTAAAGAGCATTTTGATCTGGTATTTTTGGATGAAAATATGCCGGGATTAACCGGATTGGAAACCCTTACTGCCATCAAGAACATCAGAAATGATGTGCCGGTGGTATTGATCACCAAAAGTGAAGAAGAAAACTTAATGGAAGACGCGATTGGTTCTAAAATCGACGACTATCTAATTAAGCCAGTGAACCCAAAACAAGTATTATTGACCATTAAAAAGATCATTGACAATAAGCGTTTGGTCAGCGAAAAGACATCAATGGCCTACCAGCAGGATTTCCGCCGACTAGGAATGACCCTGAACGACAGGCTGAGTTATGAAGAATGGGTAGATGTCTATAAAAAACTGGTTTTCTGGGAATTGGAGCTTGAAAAGCTCGATGATCCACAGATGCATGAGATCCTGACCATGCAAAAATCAGAAGCCAATGCACAGTTTTCGAAATTCATCGAAGACCATTATCTGGGTTGGGTAAACGGCAAAGAAAAAGCGCCTTTATTATCAAATGAGCTCTTGAAAAGAAAAGCTTTTCCACTCATAACTGATAGCAATGTGCCTGTGTTTTTCATCCTGATTGACAATTTACGTTATGACCAGTGGAAAATCATCAATCCATTAATTACGGAGCATTTCCGCCTGGAAGAAGAAGATACGTATTCCAGTATTCTGCCAACGGCCACACAATATGCGAGAAACTCGATATTTTCTGGACTGATGCCTTTAGAAATGGAGAAACGCTTCCCTAAATTATGGCAGAATGACGACGATGAGGGTGGAAAAAACTTACATGAAAGCACTTTCTTAACGGAAAATATCAAAAGAACGCTGCGTAAAGATTACAAACACAGCTATCATAAAATTCTGACCTATGACGACGGGAAGGCTTTGAATGAGCAAGTGAATAACCTGCTTCAAAATGACTTTAATGCCATCGTATACAACTTTGTGGACATGCTTTCTCATGCCCGTACCGACATGCAGATGATTCGTGAGCTGGCCAATGATGATGCCGCTTACCGTTCGCTTACTCTTTCCTGGTTTGAGCACTCTCCTTTGATGGAACTCCTGAAAAAGATTGCCCAGAAAAAAGTGAAACTGGTGATCACTACCGATCACGGAACGATTCGTGTAAAACATGCCAGCAAAGTGATTGGAGATAGAAATACCAATACCAACCTGCGCTACAAACAAGGCAGGAATTTGAATTACAATGCCAAGGAGGTATTTTTAATTAAGAATCCGCATGAAGCACAGCTGCCTAAGATCAACATCAGCTCTAACTATATTTTTGCGAAAGAAGACCGCTATTTTGTCTATCAGAACAACTATAATCAGTTTGTAAATTACTATAACGAGACCTTCCAGCATGGTGGAATCTCTCTGGAAGAAATGATCATTCCCGTAGCAACTTACAGTTCAAAATAAAAACGGGGAAGTAGTCGGGAAGTGTTCGGGAAGAGACCTGCCTTATAATAGGGTTCGGAGGGGGTTCGCGTAGGGTTCGCGTAGGGTTGCTTAGTCTCTGCTATCCAAACCCTAACCGAACCCCCTCCTACAGCTAAAGAACATCAGGTCTCTTCCCGACTACTATACGAACTTCAGCGCCACTGGTTATCGACACCTAGATTTACCTTATAATTTCCCTAAGCTTCTAAAAATTCTTAGTTTTGGATGTAAGGGATTTCGCTGCGAAGGAAGTAGACCTGATCGATAAAAAACATTAAAATGAATATTGAGGTTAAAAATTTAGCCGGCCTGGACGAGGCAGCACAGAAAGTATTAGAATTTGCTCAAAATGAGCGTTTTTTCATCTTTGAAGGAGATATGGGTGCCGGAAAAACGACTTTCATCAAAGCACTGACGAAAGCATTGGGGGTCACTGACGTCGTGTCCAGTCCTACTTTTTCTATTGTTAATGAATATGAAGGAAAAGACGTTATCATTTATCATTTCGATTTTTACAGACTCAAAAACCTTCAGGAGGCTTATGATATTGGTTACGAGGAATACTTTTATTCGGAGCATATCTGCCTGATCGAATGGCCGGAAAAAGTGGAGGAACTACTCCCTGAACATTACGTTAAAATCGAAATCACCGCACCGGGAGAAACGGAAAGATTACTGTCAATTTCCAAAATTTAAATTGTAAATACACTTATTTTCAGGTATTTTGCTTATTTTGAGGACAAATATCTATAAATAAAATGGCTACAGGATTACGGGAAGGAATGGCCTCTATTGCTCAAAAAGGACTGATACAGCCCAAAGAGACCATGTCGGAAATCAACAAAAAAACCAATAGTCTTTATATTGGCATACCCAAAGAAATTTCATTTCAGGAGAACAGAATCGCATTAACCCCATTGTCTGTTGCTTTGCTGATCAATAACGGTCACCGGGTAATTATTGAAAGTGGTGCTGGAATTGGCGCTAATTTCTCCGACAATGATTACAGCGAGCAGGGTGCCACCATTTCATTTCATAAGAAAAGCGTCTTCGAGGCCGATATACTGGTTAAGATTGCACCACCAACCCTGGAAGAGATTGGGATGATGCACAAAGGGCAAACACTCCTCTCTGCATTGCAAATGGGTGGCCTGAAAGAAAATTATCTGAAAGCTTTATTGAATAAAAAGATCAATGCCCTCTGTTTTGAAAACCTGCGTGATGAAGGTGGAATTTTAAGTGTGGTACGGGCGATGAGTGAAATTGTTGGGGCCACCTCAATTTTCATTGCGGCAGAATACCTGAGCTCCGCTACCGGAGGCAAAGGATTGATGCTTGGCGGCTTTACCGGAGTTCCTCCAACCGAAGTGGTCATTTTAGGGGCCGGAACGGTCGGAGAATACGCCGCGCGTACGGCACTATCTCTAGGTGCGGAAGTAAAAGTATTCGATAGTTCCCTATACCGCCTTAGAAGGCTCCAAAATAACTTAGGAAGCAGGGTCTTCACTTCGGTGATGCAACCGATCGTTTTAGGTAAGGCAATTACCACCTGTGACGTGGTGATCGGAGCAATTCGCGCCAATCATGGCCGAAGCCCTTGCATTGTGATGGAAGAAATGGTGATGCGGATGAAACCGAACTCAGTGGTCATCGATGTGAGCATTGATCAGGGCGGCTGCTTCGAAACTTCCGAAGTGACCAACCACAGCAACCCAGTATTTAGAAAACATGAGGTCATTCACTATTGTGTTCCAAACATTGCTTCGCGAGTACCAAGAACAGCCTCTTATGCACTGACCAATATTTTTGCGCCGATCCTATTAGACATCGGCGACCTTGGTGGCCTGACCGGCGTGATCTGGAGCAAACCTGGAATTCGGGAAGCCCTATATATATATCAGGGTCACCTGACGAATAAAGACCTGTCCAATATGTTTAACCTTCCCTTTAAGGATATTGAACTCCTGGTGGTCTCTAATCAATAGAAAATGATCCAATCCATTTGTCTGCTCTTGCTGAGCTCCTTGTTTTTCCAGGAACCAGCCGCAGAAAAAAAAGCCATTTTAAAACCGTTAAAGGTGGTACGTAGTTTTACTGCGTACAAACAGGCTTATGTCCAGGATCCCAATCAAGAGCTGCTGGAATTGAAAAAAGAAATTCCAGGTCTTGCCTTGGACATTCGATACGCAACGACAAATAATTTTATGAAGCTCGCCGTTTACAAACAAGCCAGGGCTTTTGCCAGAAGACCGGTGGTCATGCAATTGAAAAAGGTACAGGCGGTTTTAGCCAAAAAAGGATATGCCTTGAAAATTTATGATGCCTACCGACCTTATACTGCCACAAAAATGCTCTACCAGAAAGCGAGCAACAAAAACTTTGTTGCCCATCCAAAAACAGGGTCCAGACACAATAGAGGCTGTGCCCTTGACCTGACTTTAATCTCTTTGAAAACCGGAAAAGAACTGCAAATGCCTACTCCTTATGACAGTTTTTCACCATTGGCTGCGGCAAATTATCATCAGCTGCCCCCTGCAGTATTAAAAAACCGCAACCTACTTATACAGGTGATGCAAGCACATGGTTTCCGGGTACTGTCAAACGAGTGGTGGCATTTTGATTTTCAGGGCTATAAAAACTATGACCTGCTGGACATTCCTTTTGAAAAGTTATAGCTTTCCATAATGGCCCTCCTTTAGCTTTACCCGATCCTCCTTGATCTCTATCAGAAAAATATGACTGTATTCATCTTCTGTGATCTCTTTCAGTGTACTCGTCGCTTTAAATGCGGCGATGATCCCCAAAAGTCGGTTAGAATGTCCACAAATGACGATATTTTTTCCTTTATAGGTATGTAGAATCGTATCTGCCAATGCCTGATAAGCGGTAGATTTATACCGCTGTAAAGGCAATTGCTGTGCTGCTGCCAAAGGGGCCAATGTCGCTCTAGTTCTTTTATAGTCGGTGCTGAACAAGGCCGCCATTTTTTTTCCTTTCAGGTATTTAGCCAGAGCTACTGCCCGCTGTTCTCCTGCTTTGCTTAAGGCAGGGTCTTTATCTGCAGGGTCTTCGAGGCTTTTTTCTCCATGTCTGACAATCCATATTTTTGTAGTTTGGGCCTGTAAACTGTAACTGGCCGTTAAAATCAGTAGTAATATTAACAAACGTTTCATGTTGATCGTATTCGTATTAAAATTTCCTTTAAACTTAGCCCTAAACGAGGCCAATCCGGTGCTCGTTTAAAGATAAGCGAACCTGATAAAATACCTAGGTTACCTGTTGAATAAGTTTTGTTTTTATGCTTAAATATAATTTTCCTAGGAACTAATTTATTAAATTAGATCAATGAAACGGCTAGAATGCGCGATGAAATTAACAGGGCTTAAAATCCTGCTGCTCTTCCTGACCTTCGCTATGACTATAAAGTACGGCTATGCCCAAAATTTCGAGTTTTCAAATGACCGGAAGAAAGATGCCATCCATATGATCCTGATTAAAAATCTGGTGATTATTCCTGTTTACATCAATGATAAAGGGCCATTTAACTTCATCTTAGATACTGGAGTTGGACCAATGATCATCTCCGATCCCAGTTTAACCGACAGTTTAAACATCAAAGACCTAAGGACCATCAAAATCGCTGGCCTGGGTAAAGGCGGCGAAATTGAAGCCTATGTGACCACTTCGTTGGAAGCAAGAATTGGAAAAGCAACGCTGGAACACATCCCAACGGCAATACTAAAAGAAGATCTGTTTCGCTTGTCCAGTTATGTAGGTATGCCAATTCATGGATTATTAGGTTATCACTTTTTCAAAAGTTTCATTGTAGAGCTTAAATACTCGAATAAGAGAGTCGTTTTCTATCTGCCTTCTTATGGTAAAAAGATCAAGGGAGAACGAATTGCTTTGGAAATGATCAACGACAAACCTTATGCAAAAATAGCCGTTGAATCGCCGGAATTGGGGTCTCTAACGTTAAAAATGCTGGTCGACAATGGCGCCAGCCATGCGATTTCTCTGGAATTATTAGATAAAAAGCCTTTCCCTTTACCCCCAGTGTCCATCCTGGCCAACCTGGGAATGGGTTTAGGCGGCCCCATTAGCGGGAGCATCGGCAGGATACCGATCTTTAGAATCGGCTCTTTTCAATTGAATGGGGTCCTAACTTCCTATCCAAAATATGAGGAGGTTGCCGGTAAGGTATTACGTCATGATCGGAATGGAAATCTGGGTGCCGATATATTGAGCCGTTTTGATGTCACTTTTGATTATGCCGACAGTGCCATGTATTTGCGTAAAAATGGGAATTTTAACCGTCCATTTCAGCACGACATGGCCGGAATGGAGATATATTCAGACGAGACCCAGCTAAAGCGCTATTATATTGGCAGACTTGAACCAGGCTCTCCAGCGGAAATAGGTGGCCTGGAAGCCGATGATGAGATCATCTTTCTAAATTTCCTACCCGCCAGCGGTTATTCATTAACAGAGCTCAACAAGGTTTTCCGGGAAGGAAATGACAAAACCGTTATCGTTACGATCTTAAGGAAGGGGCAGCTCAACATTAAGGTGATAAAACTGAAACAAAGAATATAAAATCTCTTGATTCTTATAACTTTGCCATTAGAATTAATCCATGACCATTATTTTCTTTGCATGTCCAAAAAGCTCATTTATATCTTATTAGCTGTCATTAGTGTTTTGCTGAGCTGTAACGCTGAAACCAATCAAGAAAGAAGAAATCGCGCAAGAGAACTGTCTTTTGATACGATAAAAGGCATTAAATACCATGAAGTAAAGCGACGTTTCAGTACCGGCTTGTCTTTTAATGAGATGGGTTTCCAGCAAGAGCCAAGCTGGATCATTCAATTCAAGTCAAACGACTCCATCATGGCTTATAGTCCTCAGAAGAAGAGAATGCAGACCTTTTTTCTGCAATATGACCATGGAGACGTCTATAATTTCGCAAAAGAGTGGTTTAGAATTAAGAAAATCAGCAAAGACAGCCTTTTGATGCAGCGTTTGCAGGTCGTGAGAAAGGAAATTGCAAAAGACATCCGATCAGACGTAAACATCACCTATTATTCGGAGGACTACATTCAAAAAGTGCTTAAAACTACGCCCGAACAGCTGCAAAAGCCAACAAAAGCAGACACTTTATATATTCAAAAATTAAGCGACGCGTCTAACCAACATCCTTCAGAGCTTAAGCTGGCTTTCGCTGGCCGTCAGCCGGTCGTATTTCAACCATTGAGCGACATGATCAAGGTAGAAAAGTTAAACGTCGTAGACCGGCTTAATGGTAAAACCGAGGCTTATGACTACCTGTTTCCGAGATATCGCATAGACATCTCAAAGGCTTATGAAGACTTCGGGTATGAGTTTACGGCAGTAGTGGATGCGAAGGGAAAAATGCATCTCGGAACCTTCCGTATTTCGGATCCAGCGAATTATGAGCCAAGGAAAAAAACATTGGAGGCCATTATCAATGTATACCTCCAAAACCTATTAAAAATCACTCCAGGCAGTACCCTTGGAATCCCTCATTCCAGCGAAATAACCGTGATTATTGCCGGAAAAAAGGCAGCTAAATAAACGCATGAATTCGACGTTTTGAGAAAAGTTTCGCCTGTGTGTATTATAGAAAATATTACGTATCTTGCACACTTAATTTATTAATAAATAATACAATGCAAGAAGGAACAGTAAAATTTTTTAATGTAACTAAAGGTTTCGGATTCATCATTCCAGCTAACGGAGATAGCGAAATTTTTGTACATTCAACAGGCCTTATCGATGAAATTCGTGAAAACGACAAAGTTGAATACGATGTTGAAAGCGGTAAAAAAGGGTTGAATGCGATTAATGTTAAAGTAATCTAGATTATTAAAAACATAATTGTACAGCATCGCGAGCAATCGCGATGCTTTTTTTGTTTTAAACGTATTTTCTTTACTGAATAATTTGGATTATTTCCTGGATTTAAGGAGACCAAACAGCAGTTCTGGTTCATTGGTGGTAATGAATTCGATATGCTGATCCAGGAGACGGTTCATCTCTGCTTCAGTGTTCACGGTCCAGGCGTTTAAAGTCAGTCCAAGTGTTTTAGAATCTGTAAACCAGTCGTTATTTTTATAAACGGAGAAATGATAATCTGCTCCATAAAAACCGGCTTCCTTTAGCTGCTTCAACGACGCATCTCCGTTGAGGTACGCTACCTTTGCACCTGGCTGTAACGACAGTATTTCCAGACAGATCGGATAACTAAAACTGATATAGTCTACCCAAGCACCTGCGTTTAGCTTCTTTACCATGGCTATCGCCTTTCTGGTCATCTGCAAGTCCCTTTCTGCACTGACTTTTGAAGGCTTTAACTCCAGGATCAATTTGGTTCCTTTTTGTTTCTTTCCTGCCTTTAAATAAGCGTCCAGTGTTGGGATGCTTTCGCCATTGCTCAGTTTCTTTTCCAGCAATTCCTTATAAGTATGGCTGGCAATCGTCATTCCCAGAAAATCGTCATCATGGTTGACCACCAAAATACTGTCGGAAGTCATTTGTACATCAAATTCAGAGCCGTAACAGCCTAATTTTATAGCTTCATTTAAGGAAGCAATGGAATTTTCAGGCAGGCTTTTCTTCTTCCAGGCACCACGATGCGCAATCACCTGATTTTTATTCCAAGTTTCCGTTTTTTGCAGCACAGGAGCTATTGTTTTTTCCATCTCAGAAGTTTTTATTCCGGTTGTAGTAAATAACGTAGCCATCGCAATGGCATAAATTGAATTGATCATCTTATTATTGGTTTATAAATAGTACAAAAGACGAGATCCCAGCGTTAATTTAATGTTATGATGTCTTTATTTATCACAACCAAGATTCATTCCCTATATTTAAGCGTCATTATAGCTAATTCATGAACAGCAATTACGAGCTTTTAATTTCAAAAGTCAATGAATTTACGCAAAAGTTTTACCTGAACAAACTATTGCGGGGCAGCATTTATGCCGCTACTTTTCTTTTAGCGCTGTATTTATTGCTGTTCGTATTGGTTTATTACGCACAGCCGGGAATTCCCATGAAAACACTTTTGTTTTTCGGCTCTATCGCGCTTTCTGTGTTTGCTATTGCTATTTGGGTCATCAAACCTGCCCTTGCCTACTTTAAGCTGAGTAAAACCTTAAGTATCGAAGAAGCGGCAACGCTGATTGGCGATCACTTTTTCAATGTCAAAGACAAGCTGTTAAATACGCTCCAGTTAAAGGCCCTTGCAGATCAGCACCCGGAACACAATATGCTCATTATGGCAGGTATTGATCAAAAGATCAATGCCCTAAAACCAATTCCTTTTGGTACGGCCATTCGCTTAAATGACAATAAAAAATACCTCCCATATTCCCTTTTTCCATTGAGTATCATTTTGCTGATTGCCGTAATCGCACCTTCCATTTTAAGAGAAGGCACCAGCAGTTTTGTTCAATACAACAGAGAAATCTTACCGAAGGCGCCTTTTACCTTTCAATTGACCAATAAGACCCTAATCTGTGCTCAGGGAGACGACCTGACTTTGAAACTTAAACTTAAGGGGAATGAACTGCCGCAGGAGGTGTATATTTCTGACGGTCTGAATACCTATAAGCTGGAAAAAAAGGACAAAGCTACTTTTCAATATACCTTCAAAAATCTGCAGAAGAACAAAGAGATCCGCTTTAATGCAGGCGGTTTTAGTTCTCTTCCTTATGTAATTGAGGTGAAACCACGTCCAGCGATTTTAGCCATGACCGCCGATCTTCATTACCCGCCATATCTGGGTAAAAAAGACGAAACTATTGCCAATGCCGGTGATCTGCTAGTCCCTGATGGCAGTACTGTAACCTGGAAATTAAAAACCGCAAACAGCGACCAGATGGCTTTTATATGGGACAACAAGGAGCAGCTGATCCTTTCCAAAGACAATAATTTTACATTCAAAAGCACTTTACGCAAGAGTGGAGAATACAGGCTAAGCCCAAAAAACAGCTTTTTTGCGGGCAGTAAAGATTCTTTGATCCACCAGGTTGCGGTCATTGCAGATGAATATCCAAACATTACCGTTACAGAATCCCCGGATTCCTTGAGTAGTAAAGCCCTGTATTTCTCTGGAAATGTTTCAGATGATCATGGTTTCAGCTCGCTGAAATTCAGCTATGTAATTTCAGAAAATGGCCAGGCTAAAAATAAGATCAGCCAATCCATTCCGATTAAAAAGACACAATTAGAAAATGCGTTCTTCTTCTTCTGGGACCTGAATAAAGCAGGAATTAAACCTGGTCAGCAATTAGAATATTACTTTGAAGTATCCGATAATGATGGTGTGAACGGCCCAAAAACAACCAAATCTGCGCTAAAAACCTACGAGCTTCCTTCTGCACAACAAGTTGCTGAAAAAATCAACCAGGGCAGCCTGGCGGTAAAACAGAAAATGGAACAAGCCATTAAGCTCGCTGCTGCCGTAGAAAAAGAGAGTAAAAAACTTGGTGCCGGCTTATTGGATAAAAAAGCTTTAAATTTTGATGATAAGAAGCAGATTCAGCAATTGCTGGACAAGCAAAAACAGCTGGAAGAGTCGGTAAAATCGCTCAAAGAGCTGAATGAGAAGAATAATTTTGATAAGGAAGAAAATGCAGCGGCAAAAGATGAACTGCTCGAAAAACAAAAGAAAATCGACGAGTTGTTTAATAATGTGCTGGACGATAAGACAAAGGCCCTATTGGAGCAGCTGCAAAGCATGATGGATCAAAATAACAAGGACCAGACGCAGCAGGAGCTTTCCAAGATGCAGCTGGATCATAAATCTTTAAAGAATGAGCTGGATCGCATTCTTGAGCTTTACAAGCAATTGGAATTTGAACAAGGTCTGCAAAATAATATTGACCGGATAAAAGCAGTTGCCAAGGAACAGAAGGCACTTTCTCAGCAAAGTAAAGAACAGAAAAAAACAGCCTCAGAATTGAAACAGCAGCAGGAAGAACAGCGTGCTGCTTTTGAAGACATCCGAAAAGAATTGAAAAGTCTTCAGGAAAAAAATGAGCAGCTAGAACGTCCAAATCCTTTCCAGAACCCTGAGAAGGAGGCCAAAGACATTCAGCAGCAGCAAAAAGAAAGTAAAGAAAACCTGGAAAAAAACGACCGTAAGCAAGCAGCTGAAAACCAGCAGAAGGCAGCCGATCAGCTGGAGCAGCTGGCTAAAAAGATGGACGATATGCAGCAGGAATCTGCAGAAATGGAAAATAACCTCAATGTTCAGGAGCTGCGTCAATTACTGGAAAACTTACTTAAAACCTCTTTTGATCAGGAAAAAGTAATGCTTAACCTCAGAAAACTCAGTAATAATGATCCACTTTATACAGCCAATGTCCAGCAGCAAAGACTGATCAAGGACAACATGAAGACCATTGCCGATAGCTTGTTTTCGTTAAGTAAACGGGTGCCCCAGATTGAAAGCACGGTAAATGAGGAGCTACAAAAGATCAACTTCAACATGGATAAGAGTCTGGATAACCTGGGCGAAAGAAATACTGCAGCGGCAAATAAGAACCAGCAGTATACGATGACTTCCATCAATAACCTTTCATTAATGCTCAATGAGGCGCTGGAACAACTGCAGAAGATGAAGAAAAACTCCAGTGGCAGTGGTAAAGGAAAACAGAAACAAAGTATGAAACAGCTGCAGCAAATGCAGGATCAGCTCAACAACAGTATGCAGAAAGCAAAGGATCAGCTGCAAAAATCGGGCAATAAGGGCACTGTTCCAAAGGGGCAGATGTCTGAAGAGTTTGCGAAGATGGCACAGCAGCAGCAGATGATCCGGGAAGCTTTGGAAAAGATCAACCGGGAAGAGAATAAAGACGGTAAATCTGGTTTGGGCAACTTGAATCAGATGATCAAGGATATGAAGTCGACAGAAACTGATTTGGTGAATAAGCGCCTGGAACAGGAAACGCTGAACCGCCAGAAAGAACTCCTGACTAAACTTTTGCAGGCAAATGATGCGCAAAGGGAGCAGGAGCAGAATTCAAAAAGAGAAAGTAGAGCTGGGAAAGAATTCCCTCCTTCCTATCAGCAAATGCTGGAAAAGTTCCGGAAAAATCAAAAAAATGAGACCGAATGGATCCAAAAGTTGCCGCCCAGTATGAACTACTATTATAAAAATAAAATTGCGGAATATTTTAAATTGCTAAATTTGGCCCAATAATTCTATATCCAGATGGCAAAACCAGCAGTTCATTTTTTCACCGAAGACCTTAGTTATACCCTTAAAAAGAAAACCATGCTTAAGGCCTGGATCAAGGCTATCATTGAAAAAGAAGGTTATTCATTACAAGAACTGAACTTCATTTTATGCTCAGACGAGTATTTACTGCGTATAAACCAGGAATACCTAAATCATGACACTTATACTGATGTCATCACTTTTGACAACTCAGATGAGCTTAAAATGATTGTAGGAGATATATTTATCAGTCTGGAGCGCATTCAGGAAAATGCAAAAACATTTAAGCACACTGTAGCGGATGAATTGTACCGAGTGATGGCTCACGGCACCTTGCATCTTTTGGGTTATAAAGACAAGGGTAAAGCAGCAAAAACATTGATGACGCAGAAAGAAGATGAATCTTTGGCTTTGTTTAAATCGATGGAATCTGCCGTTTAAAGTAGTTCGCGTTGATAGGTTATATCCGTCTGTTCGTCGAAATTAAAGCACAGATGGTCTAATGAACGTCAATTTTTTGAAACGTTTTTCCTGGGCCTGCGTCTTATTAATGAAAGATTTTTCGCAAACCTAAAACCAGGAAACCATGAAAACCACCATAAAAAAATTACTGATTGGCGCCACTGCTGTCATTATCCTTACCGGAACAAAGTTTGGCATCAAGTCCGTTGAAAAGACTGTTTCTTTAACGCATACGATTAAATAGTGTTACTGATCTTCCATTTTTAGCGCTAAAACCAAGCCTTTTTCTAAAGTAGTGTGCCGGTGACTGGCTGGTACACTTATCGTTAAGCCTGCTGCTTTTCAGGGTCTGACTTGTTCAATTCTGTCATTTTTAAATGATTTACTGCTCCCCGATACGGAAAATACTTTTCACAATCCAGCTGCCCTATCTGAATATTTTTTACCCAATTGGCTGATTTTTAATGGGGAAAATCGATTCATGTTCAATAGGCTCAACTCTATACCTAAGAATTATTGCTTACTTTTGCAGTAATTTCATACATAAAATATCGTTAAACACAGACTTTGAGTACACTAATTGCAGCCGAAAACTTAGGCCATGCTTACCATGATGAATGGCTATTTAAAAATTTGACCCTGGGGATTCAACCTGGACAGCGCGTCGCGTTGGTTGGTATAAACGGTGCTGGAAAAAGCACCTTACTGAAATTACTTGCCGAAAGGTTTAATCCTCTGGAAGGTAAAATCGTGAAGAATAAATCTGTTAAAATAGGATTTCTGGATCAGGAGCCTTCTTTTCCAGATGGTCACTCGATTAGCGATTTCATCTTCTCTACGGAAAACAAACAGCAGCAACTGATCAAAGAATATGAGGAACTGATTGAAGATCCAAACCCGGATGAAAAAACATTGAACCGCCTATACGAAGAATTGAGCGAGCACAATGCCTGGGAATACGAGCATGAAATTAAAACAATTTTAAGCCGTATGGGAATCACTCATCTGCAACAGCAGATCTCTACCCTATCTGGAGGCCAGAAAAAGCGTTTGGCGCTTGCAAAGCTATTGATAGAGGACCCTGAGATCTATGTATTGGATGAGCCTACCAATCACCTGGACATTGATACGATCGAATGGTTAGAAAAACTATTGACTTCCGGCAATAAAACTATATTGTTAGTTACACACGACAGGTACTTTTTGGACAATGTTTGTAACACGATTGTAGAGTTAGACAGAGGAAAGATTTACAATTATAACGGCAATTACGCTTACTTCCTGGAGAAGAAATCTGAGCGTGAAATGGCAGATGAGAGTACTTTTCAGAAAAATAAGAACCTCTTGAAAAAGGAACTGGAATGGATGAGAAGAATGCCTGCTGCACGTACTACCAAGTCTCAATCACGTATTGATGCTTTTTATGACCTGGAAAGCAAAACCAAACAAAGATCTGACAATCAAAGCGTTACGCTTAATGTAAAAATGGCTCGTCAAGGGAATAAAATCCTGGAACTGGACCATATTGGTCAGTCTTTCAATGGCAAACCCATCATTAATGATTTCAGCTATACTTTTAAACGTGCAGACCGCATTGGTCTTGCAGGTAAAAATGGTACGGGAAAATCTACTTTACTGAACATCATTACTGGATATCTAACGCCTGAAAAAGGAAAAGTAAGTACTGGTGAAACTACTGTTTATGGTTATTATAAGCAAGGTGGTTTAGCCTTCAATGAGAAAGAAAGAGTAATTGATATCGTAAAATCTGATGCAGAATATATCAAAATGGCCGATGGCCAGACGATCTCTGCCTCACAATTATTGACCTTGTTCCTCTTCCCTCCTAAGAAACAGCATGGGATGGTTGAAAAGCTAAGCGGTGGTGAAAAGAAAAGATTACACCTGATGAAGGTGTTGATGCAGAATCCTAATTTCCTGATCCTGGATGAGCCAACTAACGACTTGGATATTGATACGCTGAACGTATTAGAAGAGTTCTTAGAGAACTTCCCAGGTGTATTGATCCTGGTATCTCACGATAGGTATTTACTGGATAAGATGAGTGAGCAATTGTTCATCATGGAAGGCAATGGAGAAGTAGGAATTTACAATGGTAACTACTCTGAATATAGAATCAGTTTAGAGACACCAAAAGAAAAGGCACCAGCAAAAACGAAGGAACAGCCTGCTCCGCAAGCAGCAGCAAGTCCGGTTAAAAAGCGGTCCTTTAAAGAGCAGAAAGAACTGGAAGATTCGGAAGCGAAGATCGCTGAACTGGAAGGAAAAATTCAGGAATTGAGCAATTCTCTCCTGACGATCGACAGTGCCGACTATACCAAAATACAAGAAATTTCTAAAACGATTGAGGGCTTAAATCAGGAATTGGAAACAGTTACTGAACGCTGGTTAACATTATCAGAACAATAAATCCTAACCATTATCCCCGCCTGAATCATGAGTATTCAGCTGGGGATAATTGAACATTTTCTCCTCTCTGCAGGATTTATTCATGATCGATTTCCAGCCCTTTTAAATGATATAAAAGAAATTCTTCAGGACGATTGGTTAGAAACCTTCCCTCCTGCTGCTTTCAAAAAACAACAAATTGTTCTTTCTCATTTTTAATAATTTAAATGCATTGAAAGCGAAATTGCTTTTTTTTCGGTTTCAGTCATAGATCGTTTTGCAGGGTTCATTTGGTTTTTGCAGGAAAAAACTCCTGAATATAGTTGGGCTGGCTTATAAAAATTGCTTGTGATCATGAGCTAATTGGATTGATTTAATATTGAGCTCATCGATGTTTATGATCAATTGGCCACCGTTAAAAGATCAAATCCCTCTTGGATTTGTCTCTTATTTCCACCATAGAAACAAGGAATCATGAGTTTTGAAAAAGGAGGAAAAGATTCCAGGAGTTAAAACAAATACACTTTAATAAGCAGCCTATGTTATTGCTGATGATTGGAAAAATTGGGTAAGTACCGGGACTTACTTCCCCTTTGAATGACAGCAAGCCAAGGGAGAATACAGCAAGCTGAGGGTAATTTGATGCATCAGCTATTCCCTAAACAATACCAGAGGAAGCTGCTGAAAGCGGAAGATCATCTATAAAAAGCATCCTTGGCACAAGCAATTTCAGATAGTTAGCAAAATATAAAAGCAAGCATCATTTGAAGCGATGCTTTAAATTGAGTTCCAATTAAGATAGGCGCTGCTGTAGTTTGAAAGTCAAGCATTTTGAAATCATTCAAACTGCAAAACCTCCTTTATTAGGAATAGAATGGCTACTCCTTAAATCGGTAAACACAAAAAAAAGAAAGAATAAAAGAGAGAGGAATTAGCTCCTCTCCACTATTAAATGATTAATTTTAACTTATTGTTTCACGTGAAACATCAGCGCTTAACAGCGGGCATATTTATGCGTTCCACGTGAAACAATTTTTAAGCGATATAAAAACACAGGTAATGTTTAAAGAATATGATGTTATAGTAGTAGGTGCCGGACACGCAGGTTGTGAAGCCGCCGCCGCTGCTGCCAATCTTGGATCTTCAGTTTTGCTGATCACCATGAATATGGAAACTATTGCACAGATGAGCTGTAATCCAGCCATGGGTGGTGTAGCAAAAGGACAGATCGTAAGAGAGATTGATGCCATGGGTGGATACTCTGGAATCATCAGTGATAAGACTACTCTTCAATTCAGAATGCTGAACCTTTCGAAAGGTCCGGCAATGTGGAGTCCTAGAGCTCAAAACGACAGAAAGAGATTTGCTGAAGAATGGAGATTAGCATTAGAACGTACACCTAATGTAGATTTCTGGCAAGACATGGTGAGCAGTCTACTCATTAAAAACAATACAGTCATCGGTGTTAAAACTTCTTTAGGAATTGAGATCAAAAGCAAATCAGTTGTTTTAACAAATGGTACTTTCCTAAATGGATTAATCCATATTGGCGAGAAGAAATTTGGTGGAGGACGAACAGCAGAAAGAGCGGCAACTGGTTTAACTGAGCAATTGGTAGAACTGGGTTTTGAAGCCGGAAGAATGAAGACCGGTACTCCACCCCGAGTGGATGGCCGATCGTTAAATTATTCCGTAATGGAAGAGCAATGGGGTGATGAAAATCCTGGTCGCTTTTCTTATACCAATGTAGAACGCCCAACAGAACAACGTTGCTGCTGGATTACCTATACCAATTCTGAAGTGCACGAAACACTGAAAGAAGGATTTGAAAAATCTCCAATGTTCACTGGTCGTATTAAAGGATTGGGCCCGAGATATTGTCCTTCTATTGAAGATAAGATTAATCGTTTTGCAGAAAGAGAAAGACACCAGATTTTCGTAGAGCCAGAAGGATTACATACCTGCGAAATCTATGTCAATGGCTTCTCTACTTCTTTACCAGAAGATGTACAATATAGAGCACTGACTAAAATCCCAGGATTTGAAAATGCTAAAATGTTCCGTCCTGGATATGCGATAGAATATGACTTCTTCCCGCCTACTCAATTGTCTTTAACGCTAGAGACAAAAATGATCAGCAATTTATATTTCGCTGGTCAGATCAATGGAACTACGGGTTATGAAGAAGCCGCGAGTCAGGGCTTTATTGCGGGTATCAATGCGCATCAAAAAGTGAATGATTTACATGAGCTGATCATGAAGCGTTCTGAATCATATATTGGTGTATTGATCGACGACTTGGTGACTAAGGGAACCGAAGAGCCATACCGTATGTTTACTTCCAGAGCTGAGCACAGACTGCTGCTTCGCCAAGACAATGCAGACATCCGTCTATCTCCTATCGGTCATCAGCTGGGCTTGATCAGCGATGAGCGTTTAGAGATTGTAAAACAAAAGGTCGCCAATTCTGACGCCATTGTTGCCTTTGCCAAAAAGCAAAGTATTGACATGGAAGAGGCCAATGTGAAACTCGAAGAATTAGGGACCAGCACGCTGAACCAAAATGTTAAAATTATTAGTTTGCTGGGCAGACCGCAAGTGGGTATCGAAGACGTTCGTGAAATGAGTTCCCCATTTAAGGAGTACCTAAGTTCATTCGACAAAGAGACGGTAGAGCAGGCGGAAATCAAAATTAAGTATGAAAGTTATTTTGAGAAAGAACAGGAGATTGTAAACAAAATGCAAAAGATGGAAGATAAAGACATCAATCCTGACTTTGATTATGCTCAGCTGGGATCTCTTTCTAAGGAAGCCAGAGAGAAATTATTGAAGATCAAACCCCGCACATTGGGTCAGGCATCCAGAATTTCAGGAGTTTCTCCTTCAGACATCTCCGTCTTGATGGTTCATATGAGCAAATAATCCATAAACAACTGATAAAGAGTTAGTTAATTGAGTTTTCAAAGCCCTTTTAACTGACTCATTTAAATGAGTTTTAAGCGACTTTTAAAATTTTTTAATGTTATATATTAAAAAGAGTAATAAACTTAACACAACGCATATAAATGGCCAAAAATAGCATTGTACCGAACTTCAGGCTTTTTGCATCGCTCCTATTATTAATTTCTATAATATATGGCTGTGCGAGCATCCAGCAGCCTCAGGGCGGGCCCCGGGATACGGAGCCTCCAAAGGTGCTGAGTATGGAGCCTGAAAATTTAACGACAAATTTCAAGGCCAAGAAAATCCTCTTGGAATTCGATGAATATTTCAAACTTCAGAACGAAGGAAAAGAATTCTCGATTTCGCCGGAGCTAAAAGTCCCTCCCCTACTCAAGGTGAGAAAAAAGTTTTTAGAAATCTCGTTCCCAGACACCCTGGAAAAAAACACAACCTATACATTGAACTTCGGGAAGCTGATTGCGGATATCAACGAAAACAACGTCCTAAAGAATTTCTCCTATGTATTTTCAACAGGTCCGAAGCTCGATTCATTGAGCATCAAAGGCAAGGTCACCAATTCCATCACTGGCGAACCGGAAATTGAGGCGGTCGCATTTATCCTGCCCTTGGAAAGAGACACAATTTTTGGAAAAGGAAGGCCAGCAATTTATTCACTAACAGATAGCTCTGGTCATTACAGTCTCAACAATTTAAGAGAAGGCACTTATAAAATTTACGCCCTAAAGGAAAAAGGCGGAGATAAAATCTACCAGCAGAGTACAGACGAAATTGGTTTTATTAAAGAACCAATCGTCTTAAAAAAGAACCTGGATTCTGTAAATATTCAAGTCTTCAAAGAAGACGCCACCGTATTCCGGGTATTGGATAAACGGATCAATGCGGATGGAAGTATCAGTTTTGCTTTCAATCAGAAGTTGTTGAAACCGGAAGTCGTAGTGACAGATCCTCCTGCACTTAATGCAACAAAATATACTAAGTTTAATAAAAACAATGACTCCTTAAAAATCTGGCTAACCGAATTAAGTTTTGATTCTGCTAAAGTCAACGTCAATGAAAACGGAAAATTATTGCAGACCGTTATACTGAACCGCGGGAAAAAAGAAACTTACACCAGAGTTCTGACCGCAACAGATAACCTGGAGGATCGAACCTTAAATCCGAACAGACATTTCAAACTGACCTTCAATTTTCCAATTTTAAGCTCAGATGTAAATAAAATAGAATTATTGGAAGATTCGGTAAAGCGGACCAACTTTACGCTGGAAAAAGACAGCACCGACTTTCTATCTTATTACATTAAGTATCCTTGGCGCGTTAAAAAATCTTATGAACTCAAGTTTGAGACAGGCGCATTTACAGCGATCTTTAACACAAAAAATAAAGAGTTCAAGAAAGATTTCAAATTAGGGAGCAAAGATGATTACGGTACCTTAGTCCTAAAACTGATTGTTCCGGAAAAGGACAAAAGTTATATCGTAGAGGTGATCGACGCGAACAAACACGCAGTCAATAGTATGGTGATTACGAAGGATACCACCGTCACTTTTAACAACTATAAAGCGGGTAAATACTATACTCGAATTACCTACGATAGCAATAAAAACAAGAAATGGGATACTGGAAATGTGACCAAAGGCACACAGCCGGAAAAGATATGGAACGAACCCAAAGAACTCTCGATCAGAGCCCTTTGGGAAAGAAATGAAACCATTACGATTCCAAAAGAATAATAAACGATCGATCTGTTAGGACAGATCGATCGTTTATTTAAACCAGTCGGCATACATGATGTAGTTGTCCGGCAATTTATTTAGTAAAGCCCGTTGCTCTTCAGTAATGGGCTTTATTTTTTTAGCTGGTGTGCCTGCGTAGATATAGCCTGATTCACAATGCGTATTTTCCAAAACGACGGCTCCTGCGGCAATAATACAGTAATCTTCAACTACCGCATTGTCCATTACAATGGCAGCCATACCGATCAGGATATGGTCTTTTAAAATACAGCCATGAACAATCGCATTGTGCCCTATAGAAACTCTGTTTCCAATTACAGTTGCCGCCTTTAAATAGGTAGCATGGATCACTGCCCCATCCTGAATATTACTATCATTCCCAATAGTAATGGTATTTACGTCGCCTCGGATCACCGCATTAAACCAGACAGAACAGTTACTGCCCATGGTTACATCGCCAACAATCGTCGCATTTGGCGCAATAAAACAATTTTCTGCCCATTTCGGGTGCTTATCTTTCACTGGTAATATAACTGCCATCTTCTAAAAAATTGTATCGGTTAATTGAGCTGAATGTACTGGATAATCAGTGGTATAGTGCAGTCCGCGGCTCTCTTTTCTAGCTTTTGCAGACTTAATAATCGTGAAGGCGACCTGGATCACATTGCGCAATTCGCAGAGTTTCACAGATACTTTATTGGCTTTATAAAAGGCTTCTGTTTCTTCATGGAGCAAAAATAAACGCCTCATTGCCCGATCTAATCTAAAATCAGACCGTACAATCCCAACATAATCACTCATTAATTTTTGCGTTTCTCGCAAATTATGCGTCACTAAAATATCTTCGTCGGACTGTTTTACTCCATGGTCATTCCAGTCAGGGATGTGGTCAGGGATCACCGTATTTTTAAAAGTAGCTATCGCATCTTGATAGATTCGGTGCGCAAACACAGGTGCTTCCAGCAAGGAATTTGAGGCCAAACGATTGGCGCCATGTAAGCCTGTAGATGAACATTCTCCGCAGGCATATAAATTTTTTATAGAAGAACGACCATATTCATCTACCATAATTCCGCCGCACATATAATGAGCTGCAGGCGTAACCGGTATCAAATCCTTGGTCATGTCTATACCTATAGATAGACACTTCGCATAAATGTTCGGGAAATGAGCTAAAATATCGCTCTTTTTTCGATTGGTGATGTCAAGGTAGACAAATTCCTCTCCAGATTTTTTCATTTCAGAATCGATCGCACGAGCCACAATATCTCTGGAGGCTAGAGATCCTCTAGGATCATACTCATACATGAACTCTTCTCCATTTTTTCTTCTGAGTACACCGCCATAACCGCGAACTGCTTCAGAAATTAGAAAAGCAGGATATTCCCCAGGATGATATAAAGCGGTTGGATGAAACTGAATAAATTCCATATTCCTCAGTTTTCCTTTTGCACGGTATACCATCGCCATTCCGTCGCCTGTGGCAATCACGGGATTAGTTGTGCTGCTATATACATGCCCTGCACCACCCGAAGCCATGATAGTCACATTCGCTAATATCTTTTCCACATCGTTACGCTCTGTGTTAAAGGCATATATGCCGTAACAGTGGATATCTTCTGAACTCTTATCCACATGCACACCCAAATGATGCTGAGTAATTAACTCCAAACAGAAGTAATGTGTTAATATCTCTATGTTTTCGTTCTGATGAATCTGCTTTAATAAAACGCTTTCAATTTCATATCCGGTCACATCTTTATAGTGTAAAACGCGATTTTCTGAGTGTCCTCCTTCCTTCGCCAAATCATAAACTCCGGTCAGATTTTTATCAAAATTGATCCCATAATCTATAATTTCCTGAATTCTCTGAGGCCCTTCTTTGACCACAATTTCAACTATCTCTCTGTCACACAGCCCATCTCCAGCAATTAATGTATCTTCAATATGTTTTTCAAACGAATCATCTTTATCCACAACAACTGCTACTCCACCCTGCGCATATTTTGTATTCGACTCATCTTCATTTGATTTTGTAACAATTAAAACTTTACCATGCTGAGCTGCTTTTAATGCAAAGCTTAAACCCGCTATACCCGACCCTATTACTAAAAAATCTACTTTTCTCATTGAAATTAAGCTACTTCCCTTACTTTGTTAACAACGTTGATATAATTGTTAATTTCTTGTCTAAACATATAGAACAAATAAATTTGAATGTTTAAAGCTAAGCTAAAAAGGGAATTTGCCACAATATTTTCAGTTATTTTTGAGCAACTTTGCAGAGGTTATCCACTTTTTACACACAAACTAACAATACACATATTACTATGGATAAGTTTTAAGGGCAAAAAATAAAATACTGTAAATCAGCCGATATTTGGTTTAAAAATTCAACTTTTTTGTGGATAACTTATGAATAACTCAAATAATCGCCTAAAAAAAAATAATTTACAAACGTTATTAACACACTAATAAACAATAGAAGTCTATCTATATTAAATAATTATAATTTATTGAACTGTTGAAAATGGATACATTTGAGGAATTAAATAGAAAAGGTTTTGTCGAAGAAAAGATTGATCCTACACTTGATCTTTTCGTGGAAATCGAAAAACTAAAAAAAGAGAAAAAGGCGATAGTGCTGGCGCACTACTATCAAGAGCCTGATATTCAGGATATTGCCGACTATATTGGAGACAGTTTAGGACTATCACAAGAAGCGGCAAGGACTGATGCTGAGGTGATTGTGTTTGCAGGAGTTCATTTTATGGCAGAAACTGCCAAGATTCTTTCGCCTGAGAAAACCGTTTTGCTGCCAGATTTGAAAGCAGGATGCTCACTGGCCGATAGTTGTCCGCCGCACCTGTTTAAAAAATTCAAAGAGAAACACCCTGATCATGTGGTGATTACCTATGTGAATTGTACGGCAGAATTGAAAGCAATGAGCGATATTGTTTGTACTTCTACGAATGCAGTACAGATTGTGGAGAGTCTTCCAAAGGATACGAAGATCATTTTTGGTCCGGATAAAAATTTAGGAGCCTGGGTGGCTAAGAAAACAGGCCGGGATTTAGTGCTTTGGAATGGTGCGTGTATGGTCCATGAGATTTTTTCGAGAGAAAAAATCACCAAATTGAAATCTCGTCACCCCAATGCGAAGTTTATTGCGCATCCGGAATGTGAAGAGGCCGTTCTGGAATTGGCAGATTACATTGGATCGACTACAGGATTATTGAACTATAGCACGAAAAGTGATGCTCAGGAATTTATTGTAGCAACGGAAAGTGGAATTATCCATCAGATGGAGAAAGCAAATCCGACAAAAACATTTATTCCGGCTCCGCCAAATAATAACTGTGCCTGTAATGATTGTCCTTATATGAAAAGAAACACTTTGGAAAAACTCTATTTATGTTTAAAAAATGGAAGCCCTGAAGTGACAGTTCCTGCAGATATTATTGTGCAGGCTCGTAAACCAATTGAAAGAATGCTGGAGATATCCGCAGCTTTGGGTTTATAATTTAAAAATACGCGATTCTCCTGCAGACGAGCGATAATTAAAAGGAAAATCAGTAAATAATAAAAGTTAAAATTCAATAGATATAAAATATATGTTTGAGAATAAAGAGCGTACCGACATCGGAGAACTTGGGGAATTTGGTCTGATAAAACACCTGACTGAGAACTTTAAGATCAGGCATGAAAGCAGTATTAAGGGAGTTGGGGATGATGCAGCAGTATTGAGTTTTCCTGATAAGGAAATGTTGATTTCAACAGATTTATTGTTGGAAGGCATCCATTTTGACCTGGCTTACGTACCCTTAATGCACTTAGGTTTTAAAGCTGTTCAAGTGAATTTGAGTGACATTTATGCCATGAACGGTATTGCGACTCAAATTACTGTTTCGATCGGAATTTCCAGTAAATTTCCTTTGGAAGCGGTAGAAGAAATCTACAAAGGCATTGAATTGGCTTGTAATAAATTCAACATTGACCTGATTGGCGGAGATACTTCTTCGAGCAAACAAGGATTGATCATCAGTGTAACCAGTATTGGTTACGCAGAAAAGAAAGATATTGTGTACAGAAGCGGTGCACAGGAAGGCGATCTTCTATGTGTTTCAGGTGATTTAGGCGGTGCTTATGTGGGCTTACAAATCCTGGAAAGAGAAAAACAGATCTTTTTAGAAAACCCTAATATTCAGCCGGATCTGGAAGGAAAAGACTATATTATTGAACGCCAGCTGAAGCCGGAAGGAAGAAGAGACATTGTTGATTTATTGGCACAAATGGAAATTATTCCTACATCGATGATCGACGTTTCTGATGGCCTGGCTTCGGAGATCATGCACCTTTGTCAGCAGTCGGAAAAAGGCTGTACTTTATACGAAGAAAAGATTCCAATTGACCCGATGACCTATGAAACTGCACGCGAATTGGGCTTAGATCCAACCGTTTGCGCATTAAATGGCGGGGAAGATTATGAATTGCTGTTTACCATTAAACAAGACGATTATACGAAGTTAAAAAATGATGTTGATATCAGTATTATCGGTCACATCACCGATAAAAACTCTGGCTGTAAAATGATTTCTAAGTCCAATGTGGTGCATGAATTGAAAGCACAGGGATGGAACGCATTTAAATTATAAGCTGTCTTCCTCAGCAACTAAAGGATCTAAAAATTTGGTGTCAATTTGCTTCGTTGCTTTGGCACCTAATTTTTTGATTTTCTCTGAAGTACTGGACAGGTTTCCGGTTCCGGTAGACAATTTATTTAAGGCTTTATCGTAGGCATCCTGACTTTGTCGGATGTTCCTTCCAATACTCTCCATATCTGTTAAAAAGCCAACAAATTTATCATACATACTGCCGCTTAATCTGGCAATTTCCAGTACATTTCTGTTCTGTCTTTCCTGCTTCCAGATACTGGCAATGGTCCGTAAAGTAGCGAGTAAAGTAGAGGGGCTCACCAGGACTACCTTTCTGTCCCAGGCATAGTTGAACAATTCTGCATCTTGCTGAACAGCAATGCCAAAGGAAGATTCTATAGGGATAAACAGGAGTACGAAATCAGGAGAATTAATCTGATATAAATCGTGGTAATTTTTGCCCGATAATCCTTGAATGTGATTTTTTATAGAAAGTAAATGTTGTTTCAAATGAGTTTCTTTCTCTATATCTGTCTCTGCTGTAACCAGTCGCTCGTAAGCCACCAGGGAGACCTTGGAATCGACTACTACATGTTTATCATCTGGAAGGTCAATGATCACATCCGGCTGCATCCTGCTGCCTTCTACACCGCTTAAGCTGGCCTGTATCCTGTACTCTCTGTCTTTGATCAGACCGGACCGCTCTAGCACTCTTTCTAGAATGACTTCCCCCCAGTTGCCTTGTTTTTTTGCATCTCCTTTAAGGGCTTTCGTGAGATTGTTCGCATCCTCCTGGATTTGTTTACTCTGGTCCATCAGCTGTGAAATGACCCCTTTAAGGATGTTTCTTTCGTCAGATTCTGATTTATATACCTTATCTACTTTCTCTTCAAAGGCTTTGATATTCTCTTTGAAAGGATTCAGGATAAGGTCCAGATTGGTTCTGTTCTGCTCGGTAAATTTGGCTGTTTTTTCATCCAGTACCTTATTCGCGATGTTTTCAAACTCAAGTTTGAAGCGCTGCTGTAAATCAGCTATATATTTTTCCTGTTCCGCTTGTTTTTCCCTTTGAGCTACCAGAGTTTCCTCAGATTTGATCACTTTACTACGTTCTAAAAGGAAATTACTGCGCAGATCGTTCAGTTCATCTTCGAGTCTCAATTTTTCTTCTTTTAACCAGTTTAATGATTTCTGATGTTCTTCTTCTTTCAAGGCCAGCAGGGCAATGTGCTGATTTCCGCTGGAAGGTTTTTTTAAGAATAACACAACAATTGCTACTAATATTATGATCAATAAGAAGAAGATTGCTATTTCCATACTAATATTTTTATCAAAAATGAAAAAATTAAAACGTTCCTGCAAGCGATATTCGTAAATAATGAGTTGTTCATTTTTAAACTTTTAAAGATTATTTATTAATGATCAGGTTTTAGGCTCGTTTTTTGATTTGGAATAATTGAAAAACATACATTACGAAAATGGGAACTTATTTATTTTTAATTATCCCGATCTTATTGATTAGCATGTATGTACAGTGGAAATTTAGAAGTAAATTTTCAAAGTACACAGAGATGCGTTTAAGCTCGGGATTTTCGGGAAAAGAAGTGGCGGAAAAGATGCTTCACGACTATGGAATATACGATGTGAGGGTAATGAATGCAGATGGACAATTAACGGATCATTACAATCCTGCAGATAAAACAGTGAATTTAAGTACCGATGTGTACCATGGCAGAAGTGTAGCTGCTGCCGCGGTTGCAGCTCATGAATGCGGACATGCAGTGCAGCATGCCAAATCTTACCATTGGTTGCAGCTGAGGACAAGTATGGTGCCTTTAGTGAGCATTTCTTCTACCTTATTACAATGGGTACTGATCCTTGGTGTATTATTAATTGGTTTTACGGGAAATCCTTTTGTACTGAGTATTGGCGTAATTGGCTTAGCTTTATTGACAATTTTTAGTGTCATTACCTTACCTGTGGAGTTCGATGCGAGCAATAGGGCATTGATCTGGCTGAAAAATAATAAAGGAGTGATGAATACGCCGGAAGAAAATATACAGGCCAAAGATGCACTTTGGTGGGCAGCAATGACCTATGTAGTCGCAGCATTGGGTGCTTTAGCCAATTTAATCTATTATGCTTCCATGTTATTTGGACGCAATAAATATTAACATCTATCGTCCTGGTTAATTTAGGCGATAGGGTACAATCAGGTTAAATTCTGGGATATCAACGGTAAAATCGGTTTGATCAACAAGACGGTTCATGAGGTAATTTCCTTTCATGGAACCCATATCAGTATTTAAATGGCTTCCGGAAACATAAGTATAGCTGGTACCAGGCTCAATCACTGGCTGCAGACCAACTACACCTTCTCCTTCTACTTCTCTCTCTGTCCCATTAGAATCAAAAATAAACCATTGTCTTCTCATCAATTGAACGGCATAGTCAGATAAATTTTCAATAGTAATCTGATAAGCAAACATAAAATGCTCATTTCCAGGATTAGAATATTCATCCTGGTACATGGTTTCTACTGATATTTTAACGCCCTGAGTGATTGCTGTAACCATTTTAAATAATTAAATTAGCCTGTGCTTTTCAAAAATCACGCCATTTCCCCTACAGGGGAAATGTTATGGTATTTATCTGCCACTTCGTCTAAAATGCTATGAATAATTTCTATGTTTTCTTCTTTGACCAATAACATTCTGTAAGGTTTAAAATCTGGTAAACCTTTAAAATAATTGGCATAATGGCGTCTCATTTCAAATACACCTACTCTTGGACCTTTCCAGTCTATAGATTTTTCAAAATGCGTTCTGCATACATTGACACGTTCTTCCACGGATGGTCCGGCAAGGATTTCCCCGGTTTTGAAAAAATGTCTGATTTCCCGAAAAATCCAGGGATATCCAATGGCTGCTCTGCCGATCATGATGCCGTCCACTTCATATTCTAATCGCCAATCTGCGGCTTTTTGAATGCTGTCTACATCACCATTTCCAAAAATAGGAATTTTTATCCTTGGATTTCTTTTGATTTCACGGATTAAAGTCCAGTCGGCAGCACCTTTGTACAATTGTGCACGCGTTCTTCCATGGATGGTTAAGGCTTGAATACCAATATCTTGTAAACGTTCGGCAACTTCTTCCACATTTTTGGTCGTATCATCCCATCCCAAACGGGTTTTAACAGTAACAGGCAAATGCGTGGCTTTTACTACAGCCTCGGTCATTTTCACCATTTTGTCAATATCTTGTAATAATGCAGATCCGGCGCCGCGACAGGCTACATTTTTAACCGGACAGCCATAATTGATGTCCATCAGGTCTGGTCCTGCGAGTGTTGCAATCTCTGTAGCTTCGCGCATATGGTCGATTTCGCTGCCAAAAATCTGGATGCCAATCGGCCTTTCATATTCGAAAATATCCAGTTTAGCCCTACTCTTTGCGGCATCTCTGATGAGCCCCTCTGAGGAGATAAACTCCGTGTACATCATATCCACACCACTTTGTTTACATACAAAACGGAACGGAGGGTCACTTACATCTTCCATTGGTGCAAGCAAAAGTGGGAACTCTCCCAGATCTATATTTCCTATCTTTACAGACATTTCTCTATCTTCAAACCTTAAATCAAAGGACAAAGGTACAAATATTACAAATAATGAATTTTATTGATCACGAAAGACTTGAAAAAAGTCCTTATGTACAATTACTTACCTTGGGTTTATATGCCATTGCAGGAATCGTACTGGCTAGTTTAGCCTCAATTTTAAGCTTATATTTTTGGTACGGAGAAATTTTTAATCCAGATTGGCTGAATCCGGGAAATTCTAAAAATCTGGTGACCATGAGGATATTTATAGGAATGCAGCAAATCGGACTTTTTCTATTACCGGCTCTAGTGCTGGCCTGGGGAGAAAAGCAGCGGGTTCAGGAATTTTATGGTTTCAATAAAGTTAAAACCCAATTACTGCTTTTGGTGATCCTGATGATGGTGTTTTCTATGCCGATATTGGAATGGATCACCATGATAAACATGAAAATGGTGCTGCCGGGGTTTTTGAAACCAGTGGAAGAATGGATGAGGGCGCAGGAGGATAAGAATATGGAAACCATGGTGAATCTCTTAAAAATCAACAATATTGGGGATTATCTGATCAGTATTTTGTTGATTGCCATTTTGCCAGCCATTGCCGAAGAAATGATCTTTAGAGGAGCTATTCAGCGATCTCTAGGAAGGATGTTTAAAAATCCGCATTTTGTAATCTGGTTCACTGCCTTCATTTTTAGTGCAATCCACATCCAGTTTTATGGGTTTTTACCGCGTTTACTCCTGGGTGCAGCCTTTGGTTACATTTTCTTTTGGACTCAAAGTTTGTGGTACTCCATGTTCGCCCATTTTGTAAATAACGCTTATGCGGTAACTGGAGCATGGTATATGCAAAAAAACAATATACCTTTGTCGGAAGCAAATAAAACCACCAATTTTCAATGGTATGGGGTGCTGATCAGTGTGATTTTAACATTCCTGGTATTCAAATATTTTAAAAATAAATCATTAAAAGCAGATGGAAAACAATTGGACAAAAGTATTTAGTACCGAAGATCACTTTACCGCAGAAATATTAAAACAAGGACTATTGGAAAATGATATTCCTGCGGTAGTGATGAACCAGCAAGACTCTTCTTATAAGGTTTTTGGAACCATTCATATCCTGGTACACCCGGATAATGTAGACAAAGCAAACGCTTATATCAAAGATAACGAGATCGCATAAATTACCGCAATTACACTTTTACGCATGAAAACAAGAGCGATTACAGCCTTCTTTTTTACCATAGTGATGTTAGGATCCATGTTTTTGGGACCTTATGTCTATTCTGCTTTTTATTTACTGCTGAGTCTGGCTGCCTTATGGGAGTTTTTTAAACTGATCAAAACGACAGGAATCAGACCGCATCGGAATATGGCCATGGTTGCCGCAGCGCTGATATTTTTAATAACAGCTGGTTATCATTTTCTGCAGTTTGAAACCAAGTTTTTACTGCTGCTGGTTCCTTTGATCTTTGCTGTATTTATCTCAGAGCTGTATAAAAAAGATAAAATACCTTTTGCCAATATCTCTTACACCTTTGTAGGGTTCATGTATGTGACCGTTCCTTTTTGTTTCTTTTATGCTCTGGGTTTCATCGGTCATATCCCTGATTATAGTTTTCATTTACCATTAGCTTTCATGCTGATGTTATGGGCAAATGATACTGGTGCCTACCTTTTCGGCTCTAAATTTGGCAAAACAAGGCTATTTGAACGTCACTCCCCTAAGAAATCATGGGAAGGCTTCTTTGGTGGCGTATTTACGAGTGTAGTAGTCGCTTATGTCCTTTCTATTTACTTTACAGAACTTTCTTTTTTAATCCTTGGAGGAATGGCTGTTCTAATATCCAGTTTTGGAACTTTAGGAGATCTGGTAGAATCTATGTTGAAAAGAAGCTTGAATGTAAAAGACTCTGGAGATATTTTACCTGGGCATGGAGGCCTTTTAGATCGATTTGACGGGCTTTTAATGTCTGCTCCTGTGGTTTATGTCTACCTGTATCTAATTTTGTACTAAGTATTTGACACGAAAAATAATATAATTATATACAGAATTCTGTTATAATTGTAATATGGACGGCGAGGGAACTATCTCATTATTGATAGAAGAAGAATTTTTAGGAGAAAACAGGGAGAATAGTGTCGCGGTCTTTACCAAACTATACCGTCATTACTTTAAAAGGTTGTTTATGACGGCCTTGAAGATTTTGAGGGATGATTACTTGGCGGAAGAAGTGATTCAGGATGTTTTTTTGAGACTTTGGGAAAATGAAAACAAGTTTCATCAGATTGCAGAATTTGAAAGATACCTGTATCGCTCTGTGGGCAATGAATCCCTGAATAAACTCCGCAATCAGAAAACACAGAATAAACATTATGATCAGCTTTCTAAAGCTACCAATCCGGAATTTGTCAATACTTTACTGGAAGAGGAGGAGCTGAAAAGGAAGATAGCCAGGGCTATAGAAAGCCTGCCTCCTCAATGCAAAACGGTCTTTAAAATGAACCGCTTTGAGGGCCTAAAATACCGTCAGATTGCAGAAGAACTGCAAATTTCAGAGAAAACCGTGGAAGGTCATATTGCTAAAGCCTTAAAAATTCTAAGGGCTAACTTATTGGGTATACTCCTCTTATTGAGCTACCTCAGCTGGTGCTTATTAGAAAAATAGTTTAAACTTTCTAATGGCTATGGTGTTGTGCTTTTATGACCACAACTGCTCAAATGACTGCTGATAAAAAGATTTTTATAGCCGCAATTCTGTCTTCTGTATATTTCGTTTTGATGTTTACCGGCGTTTTCGCTGGCATAAACTCAGTTGTGATAGGTGCTGTGGCAGAGCTGGTGACCATTCCATTGATGTTATTCCAGGTTTTTATTCTTGGTTTTATTGGGTATAACCTCCTTAAAAGAGAAAAACCGCTGACCTACAGATTCGCCTTATCCGCAATAATGTCTGCAGGTTTGGTGCTCTGTTTTTTCTTTGTCAAGTAAATTATTGAAAAAATAATCAAACCGAGCAAGGGTATTTGATTTTGGGCGTGTCTATCTCTAAAAAAGGGTATGGAACACCAAGATCACTATTCTCTGATTATAAATGCATTAAACCATCCGGCGGATGCTGCTTTACAAGCGCAGTTGGCAGCCTGGAGAGGCCTAGATGTAGCTAATGAAGCAGAATATACCAGTATTAAGCGCATTTGGGAGCAATCTGCAAATGTAGAAGAACGCTATACAGGCAGAGATCTGGATCAGGCGGTAGCCGCCTTTACTGCACGATTAGAAGAAAAAATCCAATATAATTCCCCTGCAAAAACCTATAAATTATGGTGGAGAGCTGCTGCGGCGGTACTGGTATTTGGGATGGCAGGCTTATGGGGCTACAGAGAGCTTAAATCCGAGGCTTTTATTTTTAGAAGCACTAATGATCAACAGGATTCCATTCTGCTGGTAGATGGTTCTAAAGTTTTCCTAAACAAACACACACAAATTAAATATGCGACTACTTTCAGTAAATCGCAGCGTAAGTTCTTCCTTTTAAAAGGAGAAGCTTTCTTTGATATCGCCAAAGATCCGGCGCATCCTTTTACCGTGCTGATCAATAAATCAGCCGTTCAGGTACTGGGAACGACCTTCAACATTCAAAATATCGACAGTACCATTGCCCTGGAAGTTAAATCAGGGAAAGTCATGTTCGAAAGCACAGACCGTGATCCTGGCCATATTCTGGAAAAAGGAATGGCCATCCGATATGATCAGAAAACTGGTAAAACTCAAAAATACCTGGGTCTGAACACACAAACCAATTCCAACTGGCTTTACAAAGAACTCAACTTTGTAGACGCTACTTTACCCGAAGTATGTGCCTTAATAGAACAGCAATACGGTGTTAAAATCACCATTCAAGGAAACATTTCCAACATCAAGAAGTTGAATGCAAACTTTAAAAATGACCCCTTAAAGGATGTACTTGATGTCTTGAGAATGACCTATAAAATCACGATTGACCACCACGATAATCAAATAATAATAAAACAATAACAAACTAAAATTTACCAACCTAAACTTTCAATTATGATTAAAAACTTCTACAAAAGAAGAGGGGGACGGAATGGAATCACCTGGCTGTTAGCCATGTTGATTTTACTCAATTCCTCAGCTGGTTTTGCCTTTAGAGAGATGCAGATGAAGATGGAAACATTGGAATTTTTGCTCAAAAGACTGGAAAAGCAGTACAAAGTCAACTTTGTTTATGATGCCTCAGAAGTAAACAAGAATACCAGTGTGGAGGTGAATACTGAATCTAAGTCCATTGACCAGGTTTTAAAACAATTAGAACCTAGCGGTATCGCTTATGTGATCACTGGAAAAAAAGTGATCCTGAGTAAACTGATCAGACCGGTAATCAACAACACTAAGAAAAAAAATATTACGGCAAAAGGAAGTGTAAAACTTAAATTAAGTTCTGGCGCTGCTGACGCAGTTGCAGGGATTAACGTTCAAGAAAAAGGGACTAAAAATGGGGTTTCTACAAATGGAAACGGTGAATTTAGCATCAGCGTTCCTGAAGGAGCTACCTTAGTTTTCTCTTATATCGGTTATAAATCGATCGAAGCACAGGTAACCGCTGCAAAAACTCAGTTTAATATCATTCTGGAAGAAGATCAGAACAAATTAAATGAGGTCGTGGTCACTGGATACCAGACCATCAATAAGAAATTATTTACAGGTTCGGCTACTAGCATCAGTGGAACAGATGTGAAACAAGACGGGGTAATTGATGTGACGAGAATGCTGGAAGGCAAAGTGGCCGGTGTATCCGTTCAAAACGTTTCGGGAACATTTGGTTCAGCACCAAAAATCCGTGTTCGTGGTGCAACATCGATATCTGGAGAGAATAAACCACTATTTGTAGTAGATGGAGTGGTATTAGAAGATGTAGTCAACATCTCCAACGACCAGTTGTCAAGCGGTGATGCCTCTACGCTGATTGGTTCTTCTCTTGCAGGAATTAACGCAGATGACATTGAAAGTTTTAACATCCTGAAAGATGCTTCTGCAACCGCTTTATACGGTGCAAGAGCGATGAATGGTGTAGTCGTAATCACTACTAAAAAAGGACGTATCGGGAAAACAGTGGTTTCTTATACTGGAAACTTTTCTACCTTCTTAAAGCCTACTTACGATTCTTACAACATTATGAATTCTGCAGATCAGATGTCTGTATACTCTGAAATTGCCCGTAAAGGCGGTTTAGGCATCAGCATCGCCAATAATGCAGACGGTGGGGTGTATACGAAGATGTGGAAGATGATCAAAGGATATGATAAAACATCTGGGCAGTTTGGCTTAAACAATACTGCAGAAGATCGTGCTGCTTACCTCGGCAGATTTGTCAATACCAACACCGATTGGTTTGATCTTTTGTTCAAAAACTCATTAGTTCAGGAACATACGGTAAGTATTTCTTCGGGTACAGAAAAAGCAAGAAGTTATTTCTCAACCGGCTTTTATAATGACAATGGCTGGTCTATTGCTGATAAAGTGAAGCGTTACACGATGAATGTACGTAACGACTACAAACTTTCAGACCGTGTTTCCCTTGGCGTAATCGCTACAGGTTCATTGAGACAGCAGGATGCACCAGGAACATTGGGCCGTACGAGTAACGTAGTAGAAGGAAAATATACCCGTTCATTTGACATCAACCCTTTCAGTTACGCTTTAAATACGAGTAGAGCCTTAACTGCTTATGATGAAAATGGGGAATTAGACTTTTTTCCAAAAAACTATGCACCCTTTAACATCATTCAGGAGCAGGAAAATAACAAGATTAAACTGGACATGTTAGACATGAAATTACAGGCTGAACTGGGTATTAAAATCACAGAAAATCTGAATTTTAAGTCTTTGGGAGCGCTGCGTTATGTGAAAACAACCAGAGAACACCGGGTAACAGAATATTCAAACATGGCCAATGCGTATCGCTATGCGCCAACAAATACGATCAGAAATAAAAACGACTTTTTGTATAAAGACCCTAGTCACCCGGAAGATATTGATAAGCAAATCGTATTGCCACAGGGTGGTTTTTACAACAGAAATGATGACAATCTGCTAAATTTCTACGTTAGAAATCAGTTGGATTGGAAAAAAGAATTCAACCACAAACACTTGTTTACTGCATTAGCCGGACAAGAGATCAAATTTACAGACCGTAAAAACAGCTTTAGTAATGGTTACGGTTACCAATATGATAAAGGCGGTGTACCATTTATTGATTACCGCATCATTAAACAAACCCTGGAAGGCAACTTTAACTACTACGGTATGAATGAGTTGTATGATAGGTATGCTTCCTTCTTCTTGAACGGAACATATTCTTACAATGGTAAATATGTGATCAGTGCAACTGGTCGTTATGACGGTTCTAACAGATTGGGAGAATCTGCAGTAGCAAGATGGCTGCCAACCTGGACCACCAGTGCGGCATGGAATGTGGATCAGGAAGACTTCATGAAAAATGTAAGTCAGATCTCTTATTTGAAGCTTAGAGGGGGCTACGGACTAACTGCAAGTATGGGAAGTGCCACGAATTCATCTGTAGTATTCCAAAACAGCTCTGCACGTCGTCCAGTGCTTTCTGAAGTAGAACCAAGGATCGTTATCGACGACCTGGAGAACTCAGAACTGACCTGGGAAAAGCAGTATGAAGCCAACATTGGTTTTGATATCGGCTTATTTGACAGTAAAATAAACCTGAGTGTAGATTATTATAACCGTAAAGGATTTGACTTAATTTCTGCGATCAGAACCTCTGGTATTGGTGGACAAACCACTAAACTGGCCAACTATGCAGACATGAATTCTTCAGGTTTTGAGGTCACTCTTGGTGGTCCGATCTTGAGAAGAAATGACTTCAGCTGGAAAACCAACTTTACATTTGGTTACAACACCAACAAAATTGTGAACCTGAAAAGCACACCGCGTATCTACGATCTGATCGTTCCTGAAGGTGGTCCTAAGCTAGGCGGAGCGGTAAGAGGCTTGTATTCTATCGATTTCCAGGCTTTAGACAAAGTTGGGGTGCCAACCTTTGTAAATGAGAATGGCGAAGTAAGCAATAGTGTTTATGTGCAAAGTGCCATTAGTGACTACTTGAAATATGAAGGTTCTGTAGATCCAACGATTACCGGTGGATTAATGAACAATTTCAGCTACAAAAATTTCACTTTAAACGTATTTGTTTCTTATCAGGCAGGAAATAAAATCCGCCTTAGCAATGTATTCCAGACTAAATATTCTGATGGTGATGCCTTGCCAAAAGAATTCTTAAACAGATGGACACTGCCGCTAGATCAAAATGCCACAAATGTGCCGTCGATCGCTGATTACTTGTTACAAAATACCTTAAATGGAAAATATCCTTACACTGCTTATAACTATTCTTCAGATCGCGTTGCTGATGGTTCATTTGTACGCTTGAAAACAGTTTCATTGGCCTACAATCTTCCTGCAAAGTGGATTAAGTCGATTGGTGGCAACAATTTGTCGCTATCATTGGTAGGAAATAACCTGTGGTTGATTTATGCAGATAAGAAATTGAAAGGTCAGGATCCTGAGTTCTTTAGTTCTGGAGGGGTGGCAATGCCGATTCCGAAACAGATCACGCTTTCCCTAAAAGTTGGCATTTAACCGGATCATTTCATAACCTAAAAATTTAAATTATATTCCAATGAAAAAATATAATATATACTTTATTCTTGCGGTGATCTTCCTTTTCACCGGATGTAAAAAATACCTGGAGCAAGTGCCAGATCAGCGTACCAAGTTAAATACGCCAGAGAAAGTTTCAGAATTATTGGTTACCGCCTACCCTAGAGCCAATCTATTCCTTTGGAGCGAGTCGATGTCTGATAATGTGATCGATAATAGTATTGCTGGTGCGGCAAATAACATCAATATTGGCGGTTATTTCTGGAAAGATCCGGAAGATATCGCTCAGGATTCACCAAACTATTACTGGGGGGCCTGCTATACTGCTATTGCCGCCGCAAATCAGGCATTAGACGCTTGTAATAAAGCCGCAAATCCAGAAGCCTATAGGGCACAAAAAGGAGAAGCATTGGTAGCCAGAGCTTACGCGCACTTTATGTTGGTGACTTATTATTCAAAAGCTTATGATCCAGCAACCTCAGCTAATGATCCAGGTATTCCTTATGTAACGGAGCCAGAAACCGTAGTATTGAAGAAGTATGAGCGTAAAACTGTAGCTTATGTATATGAGCAGATCGAGAAAGATTTAACTGAAGGTCTTCCATTGATCGTTGATAATTATACAGCTCCTGCCTACCATTTCACTAGAAAGGCAGCTCATGCCTTTGCATCCCGTTTTTATTTGAACAAAAGAGATTATGATAAAGTAATTTCTGAAGCCAATGAAACCTTCCCTTCCAATGAATTCGCATCCAATGTTAGACCTTGGTTTGCTTTTGCGGCTTTGGATCAGACAGAAACAAGAATTCAATACACTGCAGCGACTAATCCAGGGAATATATTACTTGGTGAAACGGTTTCAAGAATCGCGAATAACTATTACAATACCCGTTATTCTATGTCTCAGGTAAAATTAAATAACCTGACTGCTCCATTAGGTATCAATTTCTCCGCATTAAGGAAATACTCCAACAGCAGTACTTTTTACTTTGTAAACAAGTTCTATGCGCATTTCGTTAGAACTACCATCAATGCCACTACGGGTACTTATTATGCAATGGTGCCTCTATTGACAACTGAAGAGGTTTTAATGAACAGAGCTGAAGCCAATGTAATGAAAGCCAATTATACCGCTGCCCTGGAAGATATGAATACACTGATCAGTAGGAGGGTAAACGGCTATATTTCTGCAACGCATGATTTAACAGATGCAAAAATTAAGAACTTTTACATTGCGACCATCACCGATCCGCAGCAAGCTTATTTAAAAGCAGTATTAGACCTTAAAGCTGCTGAGTTTGTACACGAAGGTATGAGATGGCTGGATATTAAACGCTTAAATATCCCGGTAACTCACATTGACCTGGATGGTACCATTAGGGTACTACCGGCAAATGATCCAAGAAGACTTTGCCAATTGCCTCCAGAAGTAACCTTGTCCGGTGTGGAATTAAATCCACGTTAATCTATTAACCCGCTTATAATGAAAAAATTAAATATATTATTGACCGCCGGGATGATGCTAGCCCTGGCCGCTTGTAAGAAATCAGAGACCCTGGACCGGGAAATTGTTGGTTTAGGAGGAGATACCTGGGTAAATGGCCCGTTAGATAGCTGGCTTTCAGATAATTTCACCAAGCCTTTCAATATTGATGTAAAATATCGTTGGGATGGATCAGAACTGGATTTATCTAAAACATTGGTGCCGCCAAGAACTGAAAAAGTACAGCCAGTGATGGAAATTGTGAAAGCAGGATGGATTGATGTGTATACCGCAGAAGCAGGATTAGGTTTTATCAAGCAATTTGCACCTCGCCAATACCTGTTAGTAGGAAGTTTACAATACAATTCTGGTGGTACGGTAACACTTGGTGAGGCTGAAGGTGGTAACAGGGTTACTTTGTTCAACATCAATAACTTTGTAAAGACTGACAGGAATATCATTAAACCGGTATTGAAAACCATTCACCATGAGTTTACCCACATCTTAAACCAGACCATCAGCTATGCGAAAGAGTTTGAGAAAATTACTCCTGCAGGTTATACTGCAGATTGGAACAATACGACTTTAGCGAATGCAAATGCGGCTGGATATATCAGCCAATACGCTCAGGCAGCTCCTGGAGAGGATTATGCAGAGATGACTTCTATTATGCTGACGGAAGGAAAATCTGCGTATGACGCCAAAGTAAACAGCATTGTCTTGCCAAAAATCGACTCCATTCCTGATCCTGCTAACCCTCCTTTCATCATTCAGCGAGAAATTCCAAATGCCACGGCGCAAGCATTTATCCGTAAGAAAGAAGAAAGTGTCATCACTTATTTTAAGCAATCATATGGAATTGATTTTGCGAAACTGAGAAATCGCACCAATTATGCATTGGCAGAGAATGCACCGATAAATCTGGCGACGATCTTCGGTAACGGCCGTCAATTTACCTCACTAAGTGTAGACCCTACTAATAATGCAGGAATGTCTGCTGCTTTTATGAGCACCTGGGCAACTGCTAAAGCCGGCCTGGCAGCCTTACCGAGCCCCGTAAAAACATTGAATAGTTTTGTCGTATTCTTTTACCCTAAAGCAGGCGAACTGGTGTTACGCGTCAACTATACAAGCGGAACTACTGCTACTGTGGCACATTTTGTATACAAAGCAGCGTACGATGCCAACCGCAACATGACCCTAACGTATGTGAGAAGAGATACGAACGGAAATACGATCGCTCCTGGAATTGTAGCCTTAACCAACTACCTGACCACCGGAAGCTTCGGGATGAATTACCGTTATGATGCCAATCTTTTGGAATACGGTCAATGGTTCAAAACATCAGATGCCAATAGTTCCTTCTTTGGGACTTTAGGTGTAATTAAATATTAATAGCTGATCAATAAAAATACTGATATGAAAAGATTCTTATTATATATAGTTCTACTGTCCGCAGGGTTTATTACCGGATGTAAGAAGGACGAAAATCCAATTCTGGATGACCCTGATCAAAGAGTAGCAGCAGCACTTGTAGAACATCAGGCAGAGCTTTTATCCGCTGAAAATGGATGGAAAGGCACAATTTACCCAAAGCTGGGGAAAGGGTTTTCCTTTTATTTCAAATTTGACAAAGAAGGGAAAGTGAAAATGCTGTCGGATTTTAATACCACGACAGCAGTTACTCTTCAGGAAAGTACCTACCGCTTGAAAGCCTTGCAATTTCCAACTTTAATGTTTGATACGTACAATTATATTCACTTGCCAGCAGATCCAAACGGAAGCATCAGCGGTGGTACTAATGGTAAAGGTTTAACTTCTGACTTTGAATTTGCTTTTGATGGAATTATTGGAGATACGCTCAAAATGAGAGGTATTGTCAATGGAAACCTAATGAATATGGTGAAGCTTTCAGGCTTGGAAGAACAAGCAATCATTGGCGGAGGCTTAAACACAATGAGAACTAAAACAGTTGCCTTCTTAGCTGGAAAGTTCCCTTATGTAATGCTGGATAATAAACAAGTACCAGTGTCTATCGGGGTGTCTACAAAGTCATTCAATATTGGAGGTGTAGACAATGCTTTTGCTTTTGCAATTGATGGATTGGAGCTTAAAAATCCAATTGTGTATGGTGCACATGTCTTTAAAAAAGTCTTATGGGATGCTACTGATAGCTATTTTTACCTGTTGGAGGGGACTACAAAATTCAAAGTTGTAGCTTCTACTGTCCCATTAATTCTTGACAAAACACCCGCATTGCATACCCTTCTTGGTACAAGGTTTACTTCTATGAAGATCAGTCCAGCAGTTTTACCCGATTTGTCTGCAGATTTCTTGACAAGATATAATGCTGTGGCAACCAGCTTACCAGCTATTCAAGGGCTGCGTCTGGATTATATGACCTTATTATTTACAGGAAATAACCAAATGATCCTAAGGGTTCGTTTCCTTCCGGCAGCGACCAATAGCACAACTTTTTATGATGGAGATTTTTACTTCAACATGGCGGTTAATGACGCTGGGGTTGCTCAACTTACAGGAATTCCTGCGCCAGTTTCTGGTACAACGGTAAGTAATGGGGAGGCGATTAGACCTGCATTAACTCCGTTTATTAATTATTTGAACACAAATGCCTTTAAGGTGGCCTATATTGGTGCTGCAGCACCATCAGGATCAACTGTAGGTGGATTCTTAAGTGAGACTAATCCAAACTCTTATTTCTACGGAGTATTGGCTCAATAATAATTGAAAGCATAAAAAAAGCTGCAGAGAGATCTGCAGCTTTTTTTATGTTCTTTTGAACGAGAATAAGCGCATTTAAGCGACTTTCTCTTTGAAAAAGACCCTTAGGCTATCTTTTCTTCAAAGGCTGTAATAAGTATTCTAAACCGTTCAATTTAATCTCATATAACGTAGCCATCATCTCCCCTAGTTTTCCCGCAGGGAAACCCTTATTGTGGTACCATACCAGGTAATATTCCGGAAGGTCACACATGGTCTTCCCCTGGTACTTGCCATAAGGCATTTTCATGGTCACCAGATCGTTTAATAATTGAGGATTCATTGATTTCTTGGGTTAATTAGCCACCATATTTAGCATCTCTACCGCTTCGTCCACTGATTTCAAGCCTTCAAAAGCAATCCGTAAAGAGTTTTTCACTTCTTTTAAATTACAAATCCTCGGGTGCATCTGTGCAAAATGCAGGATCTGATTAAACATCGTTGAATCAAAGAAGGCAGATTGCTTATCAGCGATAAAATAACCGCGCAATACCCCTTTTTTAAAGCTCAGCTTTTCAAAAGCCAGTTTCTTGGCTACCCATTGCAAACGGAGTACATTGAGCATGGTTTTTACCGGCTTCGGAACAGGTCCAAAACGGTCTTTTAACGCAGTTTCAAAAGCTTTCAGCTGTGTTTCATTTTCCAACTTGGAAAGCTCGGTATACAGGTTATAGCGTTCGGTAATATTGGTCACATAATCATCTGGAATAAACATATCCAGATCGGTATCTATCTGTGTATAGGTTACAAAAGGACGAGCCGGTTCATTCTTAAATAATTCCTTGAACTCATCACCTTTCAGCTCCTGAATGGCCTCATCTAAGATCTTATGGTACATTTCAAAGCCGATTTCGGCGATGAAACCACTCTGCTCCGCTCCTAGCAAGTTTCCACTCCCACGGATGTCTAAATCCCGCATGGCGATGTTGAAACCGCTGCCCAGGTCTGAAAACTCCTCTATCGCACTCAGTCTTTTTCTGGCTTCGGAAGTCAGTGTAGATAACGGTGGACTCAACAAGTAACAAAAGGCCTTTTTGTTGGAGCGCCCTACCCTGCCACGCATCTGGTGCAAATCACTTAGCCCAAACATATGGGCATGGTTGATGATGATGGTATTGGCATTTGGAATGTCCAGACCAGCCTCAATAATCGTGGTTGCTACCAATACATCTTTTTCTCCATTGATAAAATCAAGCATCACATCTTCAAGTGCATCGCCGTCCAGCTGTCCGTGTGCAATTCCGATTCTTGCTTTAGGAACTAATCTTTGGATCATCCCTCCTAATTGCGGCAGATCATTCACCCGATTATGGATGAAAAAGACTTGTCCACCCCTGTCCAGCTCGAATTGAACAGCTTCCTGGATCAATTTATCATTGAAAACATGTAATTCCGTATTTACTGCCTGACGGTTTGGTGGTGGTGTGCTCATGATCGAAAGATCCCTTGCGCCCATCAGCGAAAAGTGTAATGTTCTTGGAATCGGTGTAGCGGTTAAGGTCAGTGTATCTACGTTTGCCCTCAGTACCCTTAGCTTTTCTTTGGAAGTTACCCCAAATTTCTGCTCTTCATCAATAATCATGATGCCCAGGTCCTTGAATTTCACGTCTTTACTCAAGAGTCTGTGGGTACCAATTACAATGTCTACTTTCCCTTCAGCCAATTTGGCCAGGGTTTCCTTGATCTGTTTATTCGTCTTGAAACGGTTGATATAGTCTACCGTACAAGGGAAGTCCTTCAAACGGGCCGAAAAAGTTTTGAAATGCTGCAGTGCCAGAATGGTAGTTGGCACCAGTATGGCAGCCTGTTTTCCGTTGGCAACTGCTTTAAAAGCAGCACGGATAGCGATTTCAGTCTTGCCGAAACCTACATCACCACAAATCAAACGATCCATTGGATGCGGCGCTTCCATGTCTTTTTTGACATCCATGGTGGCCTTTTCTTGGTCTGGGGTATCCTCATAGATGAAGGAAGCTTCCAGTTCTGTTTCCAGATAGCCATCAGGAGCAAATGCAGTACCTACCTGGGTTTTCCTCAGCGCATACAGCTTAATCAGGTCCCTGGCAATGTCTTTAACTTTTTTTTTAGTATTTTTTTTAAGCTTATCCCAGGCTTCTGTGCCCAGTTTATTCATTTTCGGAGCTGTTCCGTCCTTTCCGCTGTATTTAGCAATCCGGTTTAGGGAGTTGATGTTTACATACAGCAAGTCGTTATCGGCATAAACCAAGCGAATCATCTCCTGCGTCTTACCACTTACCTCTACTTTTTCAAGTCCGGCATACTTTCCGATACCATGGTCAATATGGGTCACAAAATCTCCGGGTTTCAGGTCTCTGAGTTCTTTCAAAGTAATGGCCTGACTCCGTTGATAGCCTCTTTTTAGCTTGTATTTATAGAAACGGTCAAAGATCTGATGGTCGGTATAAAAAGCCACGTTCTGGTGTGGATCTAAGAACCCCTCCCGCAATGGAATATTAACCGGTGTAAACTTGGCTGTTTTATCAATATCTTCTAAAATCGCATACAAACGCTCGGTTTGCTTCGGAGAAGAACTGAAAATATAATTGTGGATCCCCTGCTTTTCATTCTCTTTCAGGTTGTGAATGAGCAGGTTGAAATCTTTATTGAAGGATGGCTGCGGTTTAGTCTCAAAAGAGATCACATGCTCAGTTTTATAGAAAAACTGCTTGCCAAATTCGATCAATGAAAAATCATGCACCATATCGGCCATCATTTTCTCATCCGTAAAAGCAAATTTAGGATCAATCCAATCCTGATTCTCCGATTTCTCTTTTGCCGGTAAAGCAAGCCAAAGCTCTTTTGCTTTCTTATAACCGCCTTTAATGACGTCCAGACTAAATTCTACGTCTTTAAACCAAAGTATAGTGTCTTTTTCTATATAATCCAACAGATTGATATTGCTTTCTGTCAGGTATTTGGACTGCACATTTGGGATGATGGTAAAAGTTTTTACATCTTCCACAGACAGCTGACTTTCAATCTCAAAGGTCCGGATGCTCTCGATCACATCACCAAAAAATTCAATTCGGTAAGGTAAATCATGTGAGAAAGAGAAAATATCTACAATCCCGCCACGAATGGAGAATTGCCCAGGCTCATAAACGAATTCTGTGCGCTCAAAATCGTAATCAATCAGGAATTCATTGATAAAATCAATTCCCAGTTTTGTCTGAACGGCAATTTCAAGCGTATTTTTCTCCAGGACACTCCTATTGATTACCTTTTCCGCCAAAGCTTCCGGATAGGTCACCACAATTTTGCCATATTCTGAATGATGATTCAGCTCATTGAGCACTTCTGCCCTGGCCAGCACATTTGCGGTGTCTACCTGGGTGAATTCAAAGGGTTTACGGAAGGAAGATGGGAAAAGTAATACCTCTTTATCAAGGATACTCTCCAGATCGGCCATGAAATAAGAAGCCTCTTCCCGATCAGGAAGGACAAATAACATGGGCTTGTGCAACAGAAAATAAATAGCAATGGCTATCGTTGCATCGGCAGAACCAACTAAACCTTTTAGTTGAAGTTTATTACCTTTGCCCGCGTTGAGGGCTTTTGCCAATGCGACAATGCGTTCGTCTGTTTTATAGGTATTTATCAGGTCACGGATGTTCACTATGCAAAGGTAAGATTTATGGCGAGCTTAAATGTAACAAAGTCTCTATTAATCCATCTAAAATAAAAACGATATTAGGACCATAAATTTCCTAACCAAATAATGGCTATTGATGAAAATGCTGCAGCGCATACCTGTTGAATTGATCTTCTGGATTACGGCCTTGGTATTGCTGGCGATGGCAGAACCAATACCGCATGGGCATATTCATCATTTTACACTGTGCCCGCTAGCAAATTTGGGCGTAGATTGGTGCCCAGGATGTGGCATCGGCAGGGCAATTACCCAGCTGCTCCACGGAAATGTAAGGGAAAGTCTGGCGCATCATTGGTTTGGAATTCCAGCACTGCTGATCATTGGACACCGAATTATTGAACTGGTTAACAGGATAATAGATAACAATAGAAAATTAAAATATAAGGAGGAGAGATATGTTTGATTCACCATTTATGACACTGCCGGGCATCACACCTCAGGAATATTCTTACTTGCAGACTGCAACTACAGGATTTAGTGAACAACAGTTAAGGGGATTTTTAATGATTTACGGAAGTAAAAGAAGAAATCCAGATGATATGGTATTGTACTGTATCCTGGGATTTTTTGTTCCTGGATTACCTAGATTTCTGGTCAACCAGATCGGAATGGGCGTCCTTTACTTCTTTACCTTTGGATTGTGCTTTATTGGGACGATTATCGACTTGGTAAACCACAAAACTTTAGCCATGGAATACAACCAGCGTATGGTTTTTGAAAGCTTGCAAATGGTGAAAATGGGAAATATCCAATAAAACCTTTAAAATAACAGCGCCGGTTCAATCTTTTGAACCGGCTTTTTTTTGCAGGATCCAATGCAGAAAAGCCCGAAAATGATTAAGTTTATTTTATGCGGTTCAAATCGTAAATTTACAGCTTATGAGATTATCCATTTTAATAGCACATCTGGAAGCCTTTGCACCGCTCAATTATCAGGAAGATTATGACAACTCAGGCCTGTTGGTGGGCCAGCCTGAAATGGAAGTACATGGCGCATTAGTTGCCCTCGACTGTACAGAAGCGATTGTAGAGGAGGCAATAGCCCAAAACTGCAACCTAATCATTACCCATCATCCCATCGTTTTCAAAGGATTGAAAAAGATCACCGGAAAAACGTACGTGGAAAGGGTAGTCCTCAAAGCCATCCAAAATAACATTGCCTTATATGCCATTCATACCAATCTGGACCATGTGAAATATGGCGTCAATGGCGTCATTGCGAAAAGACTCGGACTAAAAAATGCCAAAATTCTCAGTCCAAAAGGGTCATTACTTAAAAAACTCGTTACTTTTTGTCCGGTGGAACAGGCAGAAGAACTTAAAGATGCACTTTTTGCTGCGGGAGCAGGGAACATCAGCAATTATAGCGAATGCAGTTTTAATGCCACTGGTACCGGTACTTTCAAAGGAAATGAACACACAGATCCTTTTGTTGGAGAACCAGGGATTCGTCACCATGAAGAAGAAATCAGGATTGAAACAGTATTCATCGCACAAAATGAACGCAAAATCCTCCTGGCACTGCTAGAGAACCACCCTTATGAAGAAGTGGCCTACGACATTTACCAGCTCGAAAATAAGCTGGATACCGTAGGAGCGGGCATGATCGGCTGGCTGGACGAAGCTATGGACGGCCGCGCATTCCTCAACCTGGTCAAAGACAGGATGGATGCTGTCGTGATCAGACACACCAAAATACTTCCTAAAAGAATCAGAAAGGTCGCAGTATGTGGTGGTTCCGGTAGCTTTCTGCTCAAAGATGCCATTGCTGCAGGTGCCGATGCTTTTGTAACTGCAGATTTTAAATACCATGAGTTTTTTGATGCCGATGAAAAATTAGTCATTGCAGATATCGGACACTTTGAGAGTGAACAATTTACATCTGATTTGTTGATAGATATTATTCAAGAAAAATTTCCTAACTTTGCAATCCGTTTAACGGAGCATAACACAAACCCCATAAATTATTTCATTTAATGGAACAAACTGTAGAGCAAAAGCTAAAAGCTTTATACGAATTACAAACCCTGCATACTAAGATCGATAAAATACGTCAAATCCGTGGTGAATTACCAATGGAAGTGGCTGATTTAGAAGATGAAGTTGCTGGCCTGGAAACACGTATACAAAAATTCAAAGGCGAATTGGATGATACTGAAGATGCCATTGTAACGCGTAAAAACATGATCAAAGAAGCTCAGAACTTGATCAAGAAATATGAGACCCAGTTAAAAGATGTTAAAAACAACCGTGAGTATGACGCCTTAACTAAAGAGGTAGAAATACAAACACTTGAAATTCAGGTTTGTGAGAAGAAAATCAGAGAGCATGGTTTTGACATCGCAACGAAAAATGAGGTTTATGAAAAAGCATTAGCTGATTTAGAGTCAAGAAAAAAAGATCTTGAAATTAAAAAAGGCGAATTGCAAACCATTACTGCTGAAACGGAAAAAGAAGAGCAATCACTAGCTAAAAAATCTGAAAAAGCAGAAACTCAAATCGAGGAAAGACTGTTAACCGCTTATAACAGGTTAAGAGGAAATGCAAATAACGGATTGGCAGTGGTAACGATTGACCGTGATTCATGTTCAGGTTGTTTCAACCAGATCCCGCCTCAACGTCAGCTTGACATTCGTCAACGTAAGAAAATTATCGTGTGTGAGCACTGTGGAAGAATCCTTGTGGATGAAGCCCTAACACAAGAAGTAGCTCCAGTATAACCACAAATTATCGAATATAAAAAGGCCGGGATTTATTTCCGGCCTTTTTTCGTTGGCCTTGTTTTTTATCTTTGAAACATTGTCGCCCCATTGCTGTTAATCCTTATTAATTCCTTATATCTATAATGGCTGAAATAAAATCTTTTTGTACCCGATTATCCCTTTTTATCCTCTTTTTAACTGCGCCTACTGCGGTTTTTGCCAACTTCGACTTCAATGCCAACTGTCTCCGTGCTTACCAGAATATCTTTGAGCTGAAACTCAACACCGCTAAAGCATTGATCGCTAATGAGAAAAAAGTCAACCCTAAAAATTCGATCATCCCGCTGTTGGAAAATTATGTCGATTACTTTCATTTATTGACTACAGAAAGCAAAGCCGATTTTGATCAGCTAAAAGATAACAAATCAAAAAGATTGGACCAGATTGAGGGGGACGATAAAAGCTCGCCTTATTATTTGTATGCTCAGGCAGAAATTAACCTGCAATGGGCTTTAATCAGAGGACGTTACGGAGAATATTTTACCGCGGCCAGAGAGATTAAAAAAGCCAATGGGCTACTGCAGGAAAACACTAAAAAGTTCCCCGCTTTCCACCTCAACTCAAAGGGACTGGGCGTCATCAATGCCTTCCTTGGCAACCTGCCAGATGGCATGTTAAAAAGTACATTGGCTACTTTTGGCATCAAAGGAAACCTTAAGGCTGGCATGAATATGCTGGATAACCTGGCCGAAAACCTACCGAAATCTACTTATGAGCCCTTTTATGAAGAAGTCGTGTTTTACTATGTATTCGTATTAAATGACATTGCACACAGTCCGAATGCTTACCAGAAAACCATGAAATATACGGCTAGAATGGCTGATAGTAGTCTATTGAAAGCTTATTTGCAAGCGAGTGTATGCGCTAAAACCGGTCACAATGCCGAAGCGATACAGATCTTGCAAAACCGGCCTTCTGGTAATTATTATACTTCATTTCCATATCTGGAACTTCTAACGGGAACCGCGATGCTCAACAAACTCGATGTTTCGGCTGCTGTGTATTTCAATCGCTTTCTGCAGCAAAATAAAGGCGTTAATTACATTAAAGATGCCAACCTGCACTTGGCTTGGGTTTCTTTATTAAAAGGCGATACAGGAGCTTATACTGGCTTTACTACGAAAGTAAAAAACAATGGTTATGTCTATCAGGAAAAAGACAAGCAAGCACTCAATGAAGCAAATGGTCCAATGCCTGATTTAACCCTTTTAAAAGTTCGTTTACTTTTTGATGGTGGATATTACAGCAAAGGAGTCGAAGTATTATCAACACGTAAAGCAGAAGATTTCAGTGTGGGTAGAGACCGTACGGAGTATTATTACCGTTTAGGGCGTTTATACGACGACTTGGGCAAGGATGATGCGGCTTTGACGAATTATCAGCTGGCCATCAGCAACGGAAAACAATTGAAATATTACTTTGCTGCCAATGCTGCACTGCAGATGGGGAAGGTGTATGAAAAGCAAAAGAACACAGCCAAAGCAAAGGAAAGTTTCAATACGGCCATCCAGATGAAAAATCATGAATACGAAAGCAGTATTGAAACTCAGGCTAAGGCGGGATTAAACCGGATTAAATAGCCTCAACTAAGATATAAGTATAGTTTAAAAACGATAAACGAATGCATTGATGTGCATCCCTGCGCCAACAGAAGCAAAGACTGCATAGTCGCCTTTATTGATCTGATAACCGGCTACGTTTCCTTTCCAGACCAAGTCAAGCAGGGTAGGAACGGTGGCCACAGAGCTGTTTCCAAGCCAGCAGATAGACATCGGAACCAGGTTCTCAGGAACCGAATCTATATCATACAATTTGAATAAACGTTTCATGATGGCATGGTCCATTTTCCCATTGGCCTGGTGAATAAACACAATTTTAATTGCAGTAATATCAATTCCTGCTTTGTCAATGGCCTTCTTTACTACCTGTGGAACATTGGTTACTGCAAATTCATAGAGCTTACGGCCATTCATTTTCAGGTAAGCATTGCCATTGTCTTCCGCCGGATTGTTACTTCTGCCCATTTGTAACAGGGAGCCAAAATTAACCGCGTAAGTTTGAGTTTTATGTGCGATAATGCCCAGGTCTTCTGAAGAATGCTGTCCTTCAAAAACCACGGCCGCGGCACCATCAGAGAAAATCATAGAATCTCTGTCATGAGGATCAGTAATCCTAGACAAGGTTTCTGCACCAATTACCAGTACTCTTTTGGCATCTCCGCTTTGGATCAGGTAATTTGCCTGAATAGCGCCCTGTACCCAACCCGGACAGCCAAAAATAAGGTCATACGCCACACAATCAGGATTGTTGATTTCCAGCGCTTGTTTCACTTTTGCCGCAAGAGAAGGCAAAATATCCATCCGGTTAGAACCGAGTTTGACATCGCCAAAATTATGGCAGAAAATAATGTGATCCAGGCTTTCTTTATCTATTGCAGCATGGTCAATTGCACGTTGCGCAGCAATCATTGCAATATCACTGTTCGTCATATCTTCATCCACATATCGTCTTTCCTTGATCTCTGTGATCTCGCTAAACTTATGGATGATTTCATGAATATCCTTCTCCAGCAATACGCCATTGTCGTAAAATGTGGAATTCAAAAATGCGTCCCCTGAGATGATATTTTCTGGAATATAACTGCCAGTACCTATAATAACTGAATGTATGTTTGTTTTTTCGCCCATTTTGAACCGGATACTGAATTGGTGTACAGTATAAAATTAGGATTAATTAATTGAAATGTAAAACGATTAGCTAAAATCGTCAATTAAAATTACAAATAATTCCTTTGGTCCATGTGCACCGAGTACCAAGGTTTTTTCAATATCAGCAGTTCTGCTGGGCCCGGTAATTGTGCTGATCATAGAAGGAAGCTGATCCGCATATTTGTTTTTAATGAGCTTAAATGCATCTTTTAAATCCAGTACCAGCTGACCGGTTCTGGCAATAATGATGTGGTGATGTGGGAAAATGCTCAGCCTTCTGCCAGCAGCATTCTCATTAGAAACCATTACAGAGCCATTTCTCGCAATTAAAGCTTCGCAAAGGGTAATGCCTACTTCCGCCATTTCAAAGTCCTTATCGGTTTGATAAAAGGGGAATTCATATTCTGATAAAAGGTTTTGTAATTCAGGTTCCCAGCAATAGATCTTTCTCCAATTGAATTTCTCTGCAAGCTGCAGCATATTTTCAATGAAATCCATACCATTTTCGCAATAAATAAAATTACCGGAAACGGCAGTCAGCTCTTCAGCGAACATGATTTCCAGGAATTCATCGCTCTTAGGATACAATGGGGTATCTTCCAGATTCGGATAAGGATTGTCACGCTTTTCTAAAAGCGCCTTCCTTATCTTTTTTAGCATTAACTCTTTAGAAGATCGGTTTTCTTGCATAAAAAAAAGGAGAAACCGCCAGCACATGATCGTACTGGCGGTTCCTCATAAATGTGTTTAAGATTCTGTTTGTGCAGGGCTGGTAGGAGCCGATACATCGGTTGCCTCGCCAACACCTTGGTGCAATAGACCCTCAGCAGCTGGTTTCTGATCACCTGTACCATTTACGAATTCATCGTAAGTAGTTCGGTTGTCAAAAGGACGTTTGCCTAAAATCTCTTCCAGATCTGCCTGGAATAAAATCTCTTTTTCTAAAAGTTTCTGAGCCAGTTTCTCTAGTCCTTCACTTTTATCTGTTAAGAGTTGTTTTGTTCTCTCATAAACTTCTTCTACTAATTTACGCACTTCCACATCAATTAATTCTGATGTTTTTTCTGAGTAAGGTTTGTTGAAGTTATATTCATTTTGCGGATCATGGAATGAGACATTACCGATTACCTTATTCATACCATAAATGGTAATCATTGCATAAGCTAATTTTGTAATGCGTTCCAGGTCATTCTGTGCACCAGTGGAGATCTTACCGAAGATAAGGTCCTCTGCAACACGTCCGCCCATCGTCATACACATGCCATCAGTTAGCTGTTCTGTAGTGTACAGGAACTGCTCTTTTGGCAGGTATTGTGCATACCCAAGGGCAGCCACACCGCGAGGAACAATAGATACTTTTACCAATGGATCGGCATGTTCCAAGAACCATCCTGCAATCGCATGACCAGCCTCATGGTAAGCAACTATTCTTTTCTCTTCCGGAGAGATGATTTTATTTTTCTTTTCTAATCCACCAATCACACGGTCAATCGCATCCTGGAAATCCTGCATATCTACAAATTTCTTGTTGCGGCGAGCGGCGATTAAAGCAGCTTCATTACAAACATTCGCAATCTCAGCACCGGCAAAACCTGGAGTCTGTGCAGAAAGCTTTTTAGCATCTACTACTTCATCCGTTTTAATAGGCTTCAAGTGAACTTTAAAAATCTGCTCACGACCCACTAAATCTGGCTTGTCAATAGAAATCTGACGGTCAAAACGACCTGGTCTTAGCAATGCTGAGTCCAATACATCCGGACGGTTAGTTGCAGCAAGAATGATAATTCCTGAATCTGTACCGAAACCATCCATCTCTACCAATAGCTGATTTAACGTGTTTTCACGCTCATCATTTCCACCCATCATACTGTTTTTTCCTCTTGCACGACCAATCGCGTCCACCTCATCAATGAAGATGATACATGGTGCTTTATCTTTCGCCTGCTTGAACAAATCACGTACCCTGGAAGCACCAACTCCTACAAACATCTCTACGAAGTCGGAACCCGATAGAGAGAAGAAAGGAACCTGAGCTTCACCAGCTACAGCCTTCGCCAATAAGGTTTTACCAGTACCAGGAGAACCGACCAATAGCGCGCCTTTAGGAATCTTACCCCCTAAATTCGTGTATTTCTGAGGGTTTTTAAGGAAATCGACGATCTCCATTACCTCTTGTTTGGCTTCTTCCAGACCAGCAACATCATTAAATGTAACGTTCACCTGGCTTTCTTTGTCGAATAGCGTTGCTTTAGATTTCCCAATGTTGAAAATTTGTCCGCCGCCGCCACCAGCGCCACCGCCCATACGACGCATAATGAAAATCCAGAACCCGATAAATAACAATACCGGAATAATTACGGTGAAGAACCAAGAGTTAAAAGTACTTTGTCTCGTCTCTTTTTCCGCCAGAATCTGCTGATCAGGAGGGATATTTTTCTGAGCTTCTTTTAACTGCGCATCTAGCGCATCCATAGATCCAGCAGTAAAATATACCAATGGGCCATTTTGTGTACCGAAGTTATTTTTGCTGATGTACTTTTTATACTTCTCCTCATTGAGTTTGTCTTTCTTTATATACACTTCAACCTTAACCAGGTCTTCATGTTTATAGGCAACCAGTTTTTCAACGTCACCAGGCAAAAGCATTTGAGTTTCGAAAGTACGGTAAGTAACATCCTTGGTCGTATCTGCACTAAATAAAAACTGCAGTAAAAACAGACCTAAAATAATTGCCCCATAAACCCAAATAATATTGAATTTAGAGCCTTTTTGAGGCTTTTTAGGAATATTCGGTATTCTCTTAATTAACTTAGGTTTTGTATTCGGGTTCTCTTTCATCTTGAGTCAACAATGTTTTTGTGTAAATGATTAAGCGCTTTGATAGCTGGTAGATTGGGCATCACCCCATAAATCTTCTATACCATAAAACTCGCGCTTGTCAGTCTTAAAGATGTGAATTACTACATCAAAATAATCTAATATGATCCAATCTGCACCTGCTTGTCCTTCTTTTCTCCAGGGATCGGTTTGTGTATTTTTATAGATTTCTTCTTCTACGCTATCCGCAATTGCCTTCACATGGGTAGCTGAATCTGCATGGCAGATGATGAAGTAGTCAGAAACAGAACTGTTCAGGTCACGTAGGTCTAAACGCACAATATCTTTCCCTTTTTTTTCCTGCATGCCGTTTACGGCTATCTCTGAGAGGTATGTAGAAAGGATTACATTTTTCTTTTTTACCATTAAAATTTTTTAGTTTTGATAAACAAATATACAATCAACACTTGCAAAATAACACTTTTTCAACATTATTTGTTGGTCAAAATCTTATCAAATTATTAGAGGTTGATTCTACCAATAACTTTGTAAAACACTTGGTGTCAAATTCCGAGCCATTAACAGAAGGAACTGTTATTATGGCAGATCATCAATTCGCTGGAAGAGGACAGCAAAGCAATGTATGGCATACCGAACCCGGATTAAACCTTACTTTTAGCATTTACCTGAAGCCGAATTTCTTGCCAATAACCAAGCAATTCCTGCTCAATATGGCCATAAGCATCGGTATTAGAAAGGCATTGCAAGTTTTTATTAAGGAAGGAATCAAAGTCAAATGGCCCAATGATATCTACCATGGCGACCGAAAAATGGGTGGTGTACTCATCGAAAACATCCTTGCTGGAAGTACTTATAAAGCCAGTATTATTGGGATTGGACTCAATGTAAACCAGTCGGTCTTCGCACCGGAGCTTCAAAATCGGGCAACTTCTATGAAGGGAATTTTACAAGAGGATGTTAATTTATTTCAGGTATTAGCAGAAATTTGTAGCAATATTGAAAAACAATACCTCCGTTTAAAGTCAGGAAATTACAAAGACCTGATCGCTGATTATGTCAGCGGACTGTATAAATTTGATACTCTTTCAAGCTACCGCCAAAATGGCGAGATAATTGAAGGAAGGATCATTGAAGTGACCGAGGCAGGGATGCTGGTTCTCCTGGTCGACGGAGAGAAAAAAGAGTACAATTTTAAAGAAATAGCGTTTTTAAATCACACAACATGAAAAAAATCAGTTTGATCCTCTCATTCGTATTATTCACAGTGATCGGTGCTTCTGCTCAAATAGAGAAACCGGTAACCTGGTCGTATGCGGCGAAAAAAATAAGTAAAACGGAAGCCGTTGTGTATATGAAAGCCACGATGGACGAAGGATGGCACATTTACTCGCAAACCCTGAAACCAGGCGGACCGAGTCCAACTATTTTTAGTTTCCCGGCTTCAAAAGACTATACACTGGTAGGGAAAACTACAGAGCCAAAAGCAACCACTTATTTTGACGAGAATTTTAAAATGAACGTAAGTTACTTTGGTAAACAAGTAATATTCCAGCAAAAAGTGAAACTGAATAAAGCAACGGCTACGGTCAAAGGAAAAGTTGAATTTATGGTATGTAACGACAAACAATGTCTGCCTCCAGAAGAGGTGAGCTTCAGTATTCCTGTGAAATAAACGGAATTAAAGAACAGCAATATAAGCGATGGGATTTCTCTCATCGCTTTTTTTATGCCCATTCATTCAGAGAGTTATCCGTCCAACGTAAAATTATAGCCCATCGGCCCATATTGAAAGCCTTAAATAAAAAATAATAACTAATTTCACGCCCTTATCATAAAGAGAATTGCCGTTTTAATGGATTTTCCCCATTTATGGTGAGCCTTTGAGTAAAATACACACAAGAATGAAGAGATTATTTTTAATGTTGAGCCTAATGCTGCTATTTATCGCAGCCCTAACCTCAACTGGTTTTGCCTCCATACAAAAACCAGATACTGCCGCTACAGAAGAAGAACTTGTTTTTACCGAAGTAGGGTCCTCGCAAGATAGCATCGCAAATAACATCGTTAAAGACACGGTAAAGAAAGATACTGCAGTCAAAATGACTACAGCAGCTGCTACCGGAACTACCATACCAGCAGAAGCAGACAGAACCCTTTGGGAAACGTTTATCGCAGGTTTATTGGGCGGTTTTATTGCCTTTCTAATGCCTTGTATCTTTCCAATGGTGCCGCTTACTGTCAGCTATTTCATTAAAAGAGCAGGCAGTAAACAAGGTGGAATCGGACAGGCATTAATCTATGGAATTTCAATTATTGTTATTTATGTGGCGCTTGGACTATTGATTACCGTACTTTTTGGTTCGGCAAAACTCAATGAACTCAGCTCTAGTGGCTACTTTAACTTTTTCTTCTTTATCTTATTGGTCGTCTTCGCCATCTCTTTCTTTGGTGCTTTCGAGATCACACTGCCAAGTTCGCTGGTTAATAAAATCGATCAGAAAGCAGACAATAGCAAAGGTTTAGGAGGAATTTTTTTTATGGCGGCCTCTCTGGCGCTGGTTTCCTTCTCTTGTACCGGTCCGATTATCGGAACTATTTTAGTACAGGCGAGTTCTAAAGGAGACATTCTCGCCCCTGCAATCGGGATGTTTGGTTTCGCATTGGCACTGGCATTACCTTTCACTTTATCTGCGATCTTCCCTGGATTCTTAAGCGCAATGCCCAAATCCGGTGGCTGGCTAAACAGTGTAAAAGTATGTTTAGGATTCCTGGAGCTGGCATTGGCCTTGAAATTCCTTTCTGCTGCCGATCTGGTTTGGCATTGGGAATGGTTCGACCGTGAGTTGTTCCTGGCCTTATGGATCGTCATCTTTGTGCTGATGGGCATTTACCTGCTAGGAAAGCTCAAGTTCTCGCACGATAGCGATGTACCTTACGTTTCCGTCCCTAGGTTATTCTTTGCCATCATCTCTTTATCATTTGCCGTATATCTGGTTCCTGGACTATGGGGTGCGCCAGTAAATGTTTTGAGCGGCATTGCACCGCCAATGAATACCCAAGACTTTATCCTGAGTGGTAATGGAGGAGGATCGGCATCCGCTGCTTCCAGTAGCTTCCCTGCCACTGTAAAATATAATGAAACCTTGAAACCGCCAGTAGGATTCAATGCTTTCTTCGACCTGGATGAAGGTTTAGCTTATGCGAAAAGTGTAAATAAACCTGTCCTGATCGACTTTACAGGACATGCCTGTGTAAACTGCCGCAAGATGGAAGATAAGGTTTGGATTGATAAAGAAGTAGGCAGGATCATCAAGGAGGAATATGTCCTGATCCAGCTTTATGTGGATGAGAGAAACATCAAAATGCCTAAAGATAAAGTCCACTATTCGGAAATCTTAAGGACTACAACCGACGATCTGGGTAGGTGGAATGGTGATTTTCAAGCCACAAAATATGGCTCGAATTCCCAGCCTTACTACGTATTGGGAGGCCATGACCTGAACCCTCTGGTAAAACCTCAGGGCGCAATTTTTGACGCAAAGGAGTACGCTGCATATTTACAAAGTGGTTTAGATAAATTTAAAAACGCTGAAAAACCAAATGAATAAAATTAAAAATATAGGAGTATTAACTTCCGGCGGTGATGCCCCGGGAATGAATGCTGCCATTAGGGCAGTGGTAAGAGCGGCAATCTATTATGATTTGAAAGTTACCGGTATATTAAGGGGCTATGAAGGTTTGATTCATGGGGATTTCTTTGATATGGACCGTAAATCTGTAGCCAATATTATTCAACGTGGCGGCACGATTTTGAAAACAGCTAGAAGCGATGCCTTCCGCACCAAAGAAGGTAGAGATGAGGCTTACAGACAATTAAAAGCAAAAGATATTGATGCACTGATTGTTATTGGTGGTGATGGTACCTTTACTGGGGCGCATTTACTAACTACAGAGTTTGATTTCCCTGTAGTGGGGCTGCCAGGCACGATTGATAATGACCTGGAAGGAACTGATTTCACCATCGGGTACGATACAGCCATCAATACGGTGATCAATGCAGTAGATAAAATTCGCGATACCGCAGAGTCTCATGACCGTCTGTTTATCGTAGAAGTAATGGGACGTGACTCCGGACTGATTGCCTTAAGAAGCGGGATAGGTGTTGGGGCGGAAGCGATCATGATTCCTGAAGCCAATATGGGCGTAGAAGGTCTGGTAACGAGATTAGCCTCCGGAAGAAAAGATAAGTCCTCAAAAATTATTATTGTAGCCGAAGGCGATGAAGTGGGTGGTGCATTTAATGTAGGTGAAGTCCTGAAAGAGAAGTTCCCTCAGTATGACATCAGAGTTTCTGTGCTTGGACACATTCAGCGTGGCGGTAAACCAAGTTGTATGGACCGTGTATTGGCCAGCACCCTTGGTGTTGCTGCCGTAGAAGGATTGCTTGCAGGGCAATCAGGTGCCATGGTTGGACAGATGAACAGAGAAATAATCTTTACGCCTTTTGACCATGCCATCAAACATATCGATGCTAAAGAAATCACTCCAGCCTGGTTAAAACTGGTAGAGATTCTTTCTTTATAAAAATATAACGCCCTCACAAAGCGGTGATATTGTCCCATAAAGTTCGAAGCTTTATGGGGCATGTTTGTTTTAAAACTTACTCAATAATAACAGCTGTTCCTGTAGCTGCAACCAGTAGCATGCTGCCTCCGCTGCCAACTGTTTCATAGTCCAGATCAACGCCAATGATGGCATTGGCACCTAATGCAGAAGCATATTGCTGCATTTCATTGATCGCCGTGTCTTTTGCTTCTCTCAAAACCTGTTCGTAAGAACCAGATCTTCCACCCACCACATCGCGGATGCTGGCAAATAAATCTTTGAAAATGTTTGCGCCGATAATCGTTTCGCCGCTCACCAGGCCAATGTATTTTACTACTTTTCTGCCTTCTATTGAATTCGTTGTCGTGACTAGCATAATTTGTTTTTTTTAGATTTGATGTGGATCTGAATTCGATGTTACAAATTTTGCGCCTAAAATTGTAAGTCGCCCAGAGTATCGGGATATGGAAAGGAAATATAATGATCCCCGCCACAACCCAGTCAGAACTAAGGAATAGAGTATCCTTTCCTTGCACCCCTGTGTTTTTTTTCTGCTCCCTTCAATTCTCCTGCGCTTCATATAATTAAAAAATAATGCATCTTGCTAATCAATAGGATTTTACTTACTTTTGCACTCCCGCAAGCGCGTTGCTCCGGGAACTATGTTGAATACATAAACTATATAACAAATGGCAACTAAAATCAGATTGCAAAGATTCGGTAAAAAAGGTAAGCCTTTTTTCCACGTAGTGGTAGCGGATTCTCGTTCACCAAGAGATGGTAAATTCATTGAGCGTTTAGGTTCATACAACCCAAACACCAATCCTGCAACCATCGAAATCAATTTCGATAAAACTTTAGACTGGGTTAACAAAGGTGCTGAGCCTACGGATACTTGTCGTGCTATCCTTTCATACAAAGGTGTTTTATACAAAAAACATTTACAAGGTGGTGTTAAAAAAGGCGCTTTAACTGAAGAACAAGCAGAAGCTAAATTTGCTGCTTGGTTAGTTGGTAAAGACGGTCAAATCGAAGGTAAAAAAGACAACTTGACTAAATCTAAAGAAGAAGTTAAGAAAACTGCTTTAGCTGCTGAAGCTAAGAAAAATGCAGATCGCGCAGCTGCTTTAGCAATCAAAAATGCTCCAGTAGCAGAAGAAGTTGTTGAAGAAGAAGTAGCAACTGAAGAAGTAGCTGAGGAAACTCCTGCAACTGAAGAAGCTCCTGCAGCAGAAGAAAACAAAGAAGAACAAGCATAATATTTTTGTTATTCTGAACAATAGCGAAGAATCTTCCATTGGAATGTATTCTTCGCTATTTTCATTTAAGCCATATTTTTGGCGCAGCCTATAAGACGCAATTCCAGAAGACCTGGAAAATATTAAAGATACGATTATGAAGATTGAAGAAGCATTTTACATTGGTTACATCACCAAGACCAAAGGATTAAAAGGAGAGGTACAGCTATTTTTTGAATATGATGCACCCGATTTGTTGGAACTGGATGTCGTTTTTGCTGATTTTAATGGGAAATTAGTCCCTTATTTTGTCTCTACTTATAAATTGCAGGTCAATAATACCGCCAATATCTATTTCGATGATGTAGACCATATCGATAAAGCTCAGCCTTTATTGAAGAAAAAAATCTATTTACCACTTACAAAAATGCCAGACCGTTCTGATGATGAATTTCATTATAATGACCTGAAAGGGTACTTGGTTTCTGATGAAAACCATGGTGAATTAGGAGAAATTACTGAAGTAAATGAATACCCTCAGCAATTTGTTGCTACGGTGATTTATCAGGAAAAAGAAATCATGTTTCCACTCAATGACGACCTGATCGTGGAGATTGATGAGGAAGAAAGTATCCTTCGAGTACACCTTCCTGATGGTTTGTTAGACATTTACCTGGAAAATTAAATTACCTTTGCCCTATGCGTTTTGACATCATATCTGTATTACCCGCTTTATTGGACAGTCCTTTTGCACACTCTATTTTACAACGTGCGCAGACTAAAGGAATTGCCGAAATTGTAGTCCATAACCTAAGAGATTATTCCACGAATAAGCAAAAAAGTGTGGATGATTATCCTTACGGTGGGGGAAGTGGAATGGTGATGTCTATTCCACCTTTTGCAAGCTGTATTGAAGCCTTAAAAGCGGAAAGAGCATATGATGAAGTTATTTTTATGAGTCCCGACGGCGTGACCTTTAACCAGACCATCGCCAATGAATTGTCCGGCAAAGAGAACATCATGATCTTATGCGGGCATTATAAAGGTATAGACCAGCGTATAAGAGATTTATATGTAACCAGAGAGATTTCTATCGGCGATTACGTATTGTCTGGAGGAGAGCTGCCAGCGGCCGTCCTGGTGGATGCTATTGTGCGGTTGATCCCTGGCGTATTAAATGATGAAACTTCGGCTTTATCAGATAGTTTTCAGGGAGAATTACTGGATGCGCCAGTATATACGCGTCCAGCTGATTTTAACGGACATAAAGTACCAGAGATCCTATTGAGCGGTCATGAGCAGAAAATCAACGACTGGCGTCATGAGCAGGCCTTGCTGCGTACGCAGCAACGCAGACCTGATTTATTGACAGACTAACTCCCGAGCTAACTTATCGGTTAACGCTTGCAGCTCTTTAAAGTTTGTTTTAATTCGCTGTATTCGGGTCTAATGTTACAACGGATCTTTTCCTACTGGGTCATTTAAAGTTGCTTTAATCTCGCTAAAATACGTCTGAGGAAAAGCCTCCAGTATTTTGGCCATCTTTTCTAGATCCCTATATTTGATGGAGCCTGTAACCAGACTCAGCTTTAATGATCCATTTTTCCGGCCAACCAAATGAGCCTTCCGTTGTTTTTCTTTAAGATCCCGTCTACCGTACTTTTTAGATTCTTAAAAAAATTGTAATATTTGGTGTTTTTGCTAAAAATAATAAGTATTTTAGTTTTAGTAAATTATGTGTTTGACGTCATAATTTTGATAAAAACACACTTCAAATATTATTTTTTTTAAAAACATATGATGGAAGCCTCTAGAAAGTATAAAATCAATGATTATCTCTACCAGCTCAATGTGAAAGAGTATAGGATGGCGATACAACACCTACCTAAAATTTTGGGCATTTCTCTAAATACTTTCCATAATTATCGAAATATTTTGGGAACCGAAACACAGGACATTCCTTATGAAAAAGTTGTGATGATGGAGCAGCTTTTTGGTATGGCTCCTGGCACTTTAAGGACAGAACCTATTGAGGTTTGTAACCTAAAGGACCTGATGCAGCCCAGTTTAAATAAAGTGCGTTTGGAATGGCCCATCCATAAGATCAGTACCAAGTAAAGGCACTTCCTTGAATTCCTTTGGTGATAATACGTACGCTAAAAAGAAATAAATTATGTAGAGTCAGCACTTATTTATATAATTGCAACCTGATAATTGTTTAATTAGAAATAAGCTGTACTTAATCTCAATGAAATCAATTTCTAATTTGTTAATCGCAAAACCAAAAAAATAATGGAAGAACCAAGGAAGTACAAAATTGAAGAAGAAATGAACAAGTTGAACCTTAAGAGTTATAAAGCGGCGAGTAGGTTAATTCCAAAATACTTGAACATTGCTTTTAATACTTTTCATAATTATAGGAAACTCCCGATGAACGGAAAGGCTGATATCCCTTATGCAACGGTCATTATGCTGGAGGGAATCTTTGGACTGGAGCGTGGTCAACTCGCCAATTATCCTATTGAAGAGAAGCGCCTGGCTCAGCTTATTGCTGAAGATGCTCAGCCTATTGAAGAAGCATAATTTAAATCACTCACATTGCTGGTAGTCAAATCGCTAAAAAATAATTTTTAAGCTAAAAACAGCTTTGTAGTGGCTTTAATTGTGGAAATGCGAAAGAATGGAATGTGGAAATATCAAAGAATGTGGAAAAAAACAGAAATCGCTTTCATTTATAAAAAATAATTCCTAATATTGCAGTCCGATTTTAAACAACAAAAAGTCGGCTTAATAGCTTAAAATCATGGATTTAGTAAAATTTGTTGAAGAGCAGGTAATCGCAAAAAATGAGTTTCCTGCATTCAAATCAGGAGATACAGTGAGTGTTCACTATAAAATTCGCGAAGGTAATAAAGAACGTATTCAAATTTACCAAGGTGTAGTATTACAACGTAATAGTGTAGGGGCTAATGAAACGTTTACTGTTCGTAAAATGTCTAATGGTATTGGTGTGGAACGTATATTCCCTATCAATTCGCCTAATATCGCTAAAATAGAGGTTAACAGCCACGGTAAGGTTCGCAGAGCGAAATTATTCTATCTACGTGAATTAACTGGTAAAGCAGCTCGTATCAAATCTAGAAGAATTTAATCTCTCTAGTCAAAAAGCATAATAGCCTTCTCGATCCCAATCGGGGAGGTTTTTTTGTTCTCCTCTTGAAAGAGGTATTTCAAAAGTATTCGCCGGTATTTTGCCTGTGATACCAAGAGCTATCCTTTTAAAAAAGGATTCGAGTAAATTACCGGGTAAATAAGGCAAAGATGCTTTAGAATGGAAGGATGTATACCTATGGCCGAAGGCTGTCTGGTAATTAATTTCCGCGTACCCATTTAAAACCCATGAGAGTTTCCACTCTGGCAGCCCTAACTCATGGTACACGTGATGACCTTTCCCTGGTCAGCGTAAATGAGCGAATCCCTCAGATTGGCCAGCTAAATAGTAGCGTCTACAATTTTTGCAAGCTTCCTTTATAAGGATCAAAGAATTTAATGAAAGGCGCATGCTAAGGCCTTTAACAAAAAACATTCAGTTCTTGATCCATGGATAGGTTTAATGCGTCGTAAAAGCTTCTTTTGCCCTTGCATTAGCTTTTTAAAGGTTTTCTATTACTTGTCATCCGATTCGTCATCATCGTTAAAAAACTGGGGTATTCTTTTTGTCCTCGAATCCTTGCTGAAGGGCAAACCTTCACAGGGATAAAAAGAACAATCCAATTTTTTTATTAATCCTACACTATATGAACGGCAGTAACCTTGAAGAACTTCATGAAGCAATACTAATGCACCCAATAAACCTTTGCGGACTCCAAAATAAAATTCTGATAAACATTAACAAATGCGATCTGCGTTTGAAACAAACGAATTATTTCCGTTTCATGCCATTTAACAGAACCTTCATTAGTCAAAAAAATCGGGTATCCTCTGAAAAGGCATAGAAGGTTTTGCGTCTTTCAACGCAAAGCTTTCAGCCGCTGAAGAGTGGTGGCCGATTTTTAGACCTGCCCTTAATTACTCCAAATAACAGCAACAAAAAACGGCGTCCTATTACAGAACGCCGTTTAAATAATCGCTTAGGAAACGATCTAGCTCAATTCCGCTAACACCGTAATTCCACCTTTTACCACCTGATCCAGCTGAAGGTTAACCTTCGTGCCAAGGGGTAAAAATATATCTACTCTGGAACCAAATTTGATAAATCCAAATTCTTCCGATTGTTTCACCTGATCACCTTCTTTCACGTACCATACGATACGTCTGGCAAGGGCACCAGCAATCTGTCTGAACAATACTGGAGTTCCATTCGCATGTTCTACTACCACTGTTGTACGTTCGTTTTCTGTAGAAGACTTCGGGTTCCATGCGGCCAGGTATTTACCTGGGTGATATTTGAAAAACTTCACCACACCAGAAATCGGGTTTCTATTGATGTGTACATTCACTGGCGACATAAATATGGACACCTGAATTCTTTTATCTTTAAAATATTCACCTTCTTCAGTTTCTTCAATAACCACCACTTTACCATCTGCAGGGCAGATTACTTTATTGTCGGCAGTAATGAACTGTCTGCTAGGGTTCCTGAAAAATTGCAATACAGTAACGAACAGGGCAAATGATAATATGTATACGAACCAGGTTAACCAGGTAATATCTGCAAATTTATAATCGATGAATGCGTTCAATACAAAGATGAACAGCAATGATACGGCAATGGTAGTGTAACCTTCTTTATGTATGGTCATTGATGATGGGGAGTATTAGTTTCTGCAAAAGTGATAAAAAAATATAACATTAAGGTAAAGGGTTGGCAACAGTTTTAACCGTATAGATGTGGTTAAGGTTTCTGCCGTAGCCATTATAATCCAGACCATAACCAACAACGAAGTCATTTGCAATCTCAAATCCGACATATTCCAGCTCATCTATCTGTACTTTTAAGGCATCTGGTTTGAGCAATAGGGAGCATACGCTAACGGAAGCCGGTGTTTGTTTATAGATCTCTTTGAGGATATGGCTCAAAGTAAAACCGGTATCTACAATGTCTTCTACGATAATAATATCGCGATTTTCCAGGTTCTCCGGTAGGCCGAAAATCTCTTTGATCTCTCCAGTACTTTGGGTATCCTTATAGGAAGAAACACGAATAAAAGTCATTTCACAGGGAACGGTGATCTCTTTCACTAGGTCAGCCATAAACAAAAAGCTACCGTTCAGCACCCCAATAAAAAGGGGATTACGGTTTTCATAATCAACATTCATCTGTATCCCGATTAATCGGGTACGTTTCATAATGTTGTCATTTTCGAGAAGGATATCGAAGTCCTTATCTAGTACTTTAATCGTATTCATATCTTATTTTTTGGAGCATTAACCGTTTCCTTTGGACTGCTCCATTTGTTTTTCTAATTCTTGTTCTTTCCGTTTTTGCTCTCTTTTTTCCTGTCTCAACTGTTTTCTAGTTTTCTGCAGGCTATCAGGTTTAATGGCTGGACGGGAGGTCGTGTCTTTTTTGTTGCCGCCAAAGATTCGGTCGAATAAACTTTTAGACTCATCATGAGTTTCTATGGCTGGAAGAGGGTCATCATTATCGAATGCCGAAGTGTCTACAGCGGTGGTATCCGGTAATAAATATTGTCTCAATGCAGGTCTTAACTGCACATTGTAGAAGCCGTAGGCACTGCTATCTCTTGGCGTTAAGCCCCGATTGGCCATGATATTGCCAATATATTTAAAGTACGGATGCAGGTAATCTTTCAGTCCGCCGTCTGGTTTAAATTTAAACAGGGCAATCTTTGGACGCGGAACGATATTGGCGAGGAATATCCCTTCTCCGATATTCAGGTCGGAAGGTCGTTTTCCGAAGTAATAGCGGGTGGCTTCACCGATACCGTATACATTTTGTCCCATTTCTATGATGTTGAAATAGACTTCCAGCATCCTGTTTTTACTGATGAGACGGTTATTTTCAATCAGCCATACGATGAGCACTTCTTCTGCTTTTCTGGCCAGTGTTTTTTGTCTGCTGAGGAAGATATTTTTCACCAATTGCATCGAGATCGTACTGCCACCTCTGACAAACTTTTTCTCTTTAAAATTCACGGCTAAGGACTTGCGGAAAGACTCCTGTACAAACCCCTTATGGGTAAAGAACGAAGGGTCTTCTGAAGTCAGGATCGCATTTTTGAAATTGCTGGATACTTGCGAAAGCGGTGTAAAATTCGGGTTTGAAGGGCCGATCATAATGTCGCGCATTGGCTTTCCACGCTCGTATGGCGTATAGATAAAGTCGCTGTTGATCTTTTGCAGGTTTGTTTTCCCCCATTTCAGGATCTTAAAATTGACTGGGGTTAAACCGGAATCAAATTTCACACTGTCTGGTATGGAGCTATCCAGGTAAAAGTTCAGCGCATATTTCACCTTACCACTTACCTGCAGACCGTCTAATGATTCGAACAATCCTTGTGGGAAAGCATTCAGCACTTGCTGCGCGTCCTGTTCCGGCGCCTGGATTTTCACTTCATATATTTTATTCGGTGATAGTGTATATTTCAGGTAGGGGTGAACGATTGCATTTTTAAGGTAGACCGTTGATGAGCTGTCCACTGCGATGTAATTCGGACCGATGCGCATATCGGCATCAATCTTAGCATCGGCAATCACAATATCATTTGAAGCAACCTTTGGATGGTTCAGCAGTAGATTTTTCACAGCCCATGAGCCTTTAATTTTGAAGTCATCACCACTATAGTCCGCACTTTTCAGTTCCGTTCTTACAGTGTCAAAGCTGAACTTCGTTTTGAACCTGTTTTCAAGGTAAGGAAAATCTACTTTTTTGTTGTCAGCAAAGAGCATCATATCCAGCTGTTTTTTCCCTGGATACACGGAGCCGTTCACATGCCAGGTGGCATAATTACCGTTCACTTTAATCGTAGACAATAACTCCCCATCATTTATGGTGGCTGTAGTCGTTAAAAAGGTAAGCTTTGCAGTATCATTATCATTGATTCGGAGCATCAGGTCTTTCAGCTCCATGTGGTCAGGAATTTTGTATAAAACCTGGTTTAATAAATTATGGGCAAGGTCGGCAAGATCAGATTTTTTTGTGCTCACCGAGTCTTTCTTTTTACGTTTCAGCAGGAAATCAAGATTGCTCAGGGAATCTTTAAACACCACGTTCAGGTTCCCTTTATTCAGGATCATCTCTGATAGCTTTACATTTCCGAAGAGCAGGGGGAAGAGCTTTACGCCAACCGTAAAATCATCAATTGTGGCTAGTGTATCGCGTTCTTTCGGCACGACAGAGATATTGGTTAGGTGTATTGTACTCAATCCACTGAAACCATAGCTCCCTATTTTAAGGTCCAGGCCGTAGTCTTTGTTGGCTTTAGCAACGGCTTTCGCCATCATTTTTTGTAACAATGCTTCCCTTTTACTATAGGCAATACCGCCTACAATAACTGAGGTCACAAGAAAAACTCCAAACACCCAGGCCGCTATTTTTATATATTTTTTTGGGATGTTAATTTTGGGAAGTTGCATACGGTAAAGTAGGTATAATTGCTAAACGTTAAACGCAAATGTTTATTTCGTGTTAAAATTACACTTAAAAAGCCTAAAGTCAATTAATTGTGGCCGTCTTTTGTTAATTTTGGCTAATGATGATTAGTCCAGAACAAGTTCTAGCCGCTCTGAGAAATGTTGAAGACCCTGATCTTAAAAAAGATCTGGTGACTTTGAACATGATCAAAGATTTGAAAATAGAAAATAAGAAGGTAAGTTTCACGTTGGAGTTAACTACTCCTGCGTGTCCGATGAAAGATATGCTGAAAAATGCGTGTTTAAATGCGGTGAAACATTTTGTAAGCCAGGAAGCAGAAGTAGAAATCAACATCACATCGAGGGTAACCAAGCCTATGGATACAACTCAGCTGAAAGCGATCCGTAATATTTTGCTGGTTTCTTCCGGAAAAGGTGGAGTTGGGAAATCTACGGTTGCGAGTAACCTTGCGGTGGCTTTGGCTGCTGATGGTGCAAAAGTAGGATTGATTGATGCCGATATTTACGGCCCTTCAGTTCCAACCATGTTCGACCTGGTGGGTGCAAAACCTAGCGCCAGAGAAACTGAAGACGGAAAAACACTGATTCTTCCTATTGAGAAATATGGTATCAAGCTATTGTCACTGGGATTTTTTGCAGATCCAGATCAGCCCGTACCATGGAGAGGTCCAATGGCTTCGAATGCGATCAAGCAACTGTTCAATGATGCAGATTGGGGGGAACTGGATTACCTGATTGTTGACCTTCCTCCGGGAACAGGCGATATTCACATTACCATTACTCAAAGCTTCCCGATTGCAGGTGCGGTGATTGTGACCACTCCTCAGCAGGTAGCCCTTGCAGACACAAGAAAAGGACTGGCGATGTTCAAAATGCCAAGTATTAACATCCCGGTGTTAGGTGTGATCGAAAATATGGCTTACTTTACGCCAGAAGAATTACCAGATAACAAATACTATATCTTCGGTAAAGATGGTGGTAAGGAGCTGGCAAAATCATTCGAGGTGCCATTCTTAGGCGAAATACCAATCGTTCAGGGCATTACAGCTGCTGGTGATCATGGTGCTCCGATTGCACTGGACCTGTCCAGTAAAATGTCAGCTGTGTTTGCAGAAATTGCAGGAAAGGTGGCACAACAGGTCGCAATTAACAATGCGCTGACGGTTAATTGCTAAAAAATTACTATTTTTATATTTTAAAAAATTGATAAAATGGATTTAACACAACAAGTAGAGCAGGCACTAGACACGATCAGACCATATTTAATCGCTGATGGTGGGGACGTGGCTATAGAAGAGATTACGGCGGAAAATGTAGTTAAATTGAAATTATTAGGTAACTGTGGATCTTGCAAAATGAGCTTCATGACCATGAAAGCGGGTATTGAACAAGCCATTATGAAAGCTGTGCCGCAAATCACTTCTGTTGTGGCTATTAACCTTGCAGAGCCAGTATAATCGTTTTAACACTATTTAACTAGCCGTCTTAATTAATACCGCTATTTTTGTATATGAAGTATTCACTCACCTTATTATTACTTCTTTTTATGGGTACGGCCTTTGCACAGGACGGTCCTAGTAAAAAGTTGATTCAGTTTAGCGGGATTATTACCGATGTAGACAGTAATACAGTGGTGCCTTATGTGACGGTGACCAATTTAACTAATAAAGGCCAGCGGTATGCAGCGAATTATAAGGGTTATTTCTCTTTTATCGCACATCCCGGTGATACCATTCTATATACTGCCGTAGGGTACAGGGATTTGCTGCAGGCGATTCCTACACAAATTGACGACAGTAAATATACAGCGATGGTAAAACTAAAGTCTGAGATCGTCAATCTGCCAACCGTTCGGGTTTACCCATGGGCAACAGTAGAGGATTTCACCAGAGATTTTATGGCCATGAAGATTGCTGATGATGATTTTGCAATCGCCATCAGGAATCTTTCACCAGAAAGTATCAGTGGAATGATGCAGACGCTGCCGAGAGATGCCGGAGAGATTTCCGGAATCAACTTCAGGTTGAATCACGATAGGTCTGTAAACAAGAATATGGTGCAAACCAACCCGCTTTTAAACCCATTCGCATGGGGTAAGTTGATGCAATCCATATTCAAAGGTGATAAAAGCAGGAGCGAAGGGAATTAACGCCTTCTGCTCTGCTGCGGGAAACGCATTTTATAATCTACTCTTACATTCCCTTTAGAGATCGCATCCAGCTTGCTTTTCAGCATTCTCTTACGCAATAAACTTAAAGTTTCTGTAAACAGCTTGCCTTCAATGTGGTCATATTCATGTTGAATCACACGGGCTAGGATGCCATTAAGTTCTTTTTCTTGTAAATCCCAGTTCTCATCATAGTATCTGATGCGGATGTTAGGCTTTCGCATTACATCTTCTCTGATGTCAGGAATACTCAAGCAGCCTTCGTTGAAAGCCCAGGGCTCGCCTGTTTCTTCCAGGATCTCTGCATTGATGAAAGCACTTTTGAAGCCTTGCTTCTCCTCTTCATCCACTCCCGTATCTACAATAAATAACCTGATCGGTAAGCCAATCTGAGGGGCAGCTAAACCAATTCCATGAGCATTATACATGGTGTCAAACATGTTGCTGATCAATTGTTTTAAATCCGGATAAGTCTCGTCTATAGGAGCGCAAACTTTTTTAAGTACCGGATCGCCGTATGCTACAATGGGTAATTTCATAATGCAAAAATACAAATATTACGCTAAAGGGTAAAAGGTTAAGGCGCTAAGATTACTTTCATCTAAGATTTCATTGGTAATATTGGCCATATCAGTAGTAGTAACGGATTGAATCCTACTAAATACCGCCTGTAAATCCTCAATGTGATTGTAGTCGATCAGGCTTTTAGCCATAGATATGATCAGTCCGATTCTATTTTCTTCACCTAAAGCAATTTGTCCGATAAATCTATTCTTTGCCTTTTGAAGCTGTACTTCCGTTAATGGCTGGTCCTTTAGCTTTTTAAATTCTTTAAAGATCAGCGATAAGGCACGGTCCACTTTTTCTTTATCTGTACCGAAATACAAGGTAAAGATGCCAGTATCACTCAGCGGACTATAACCAGTTTCAATGGTGTATGCAATACCGTATTTCTCGCGGATCTGTAAGTTTAAAATAGAACTCATTCCTGTGCCGCCAACAATATTGTTCAGTAACAATAAGCCGGTTTTATAAGGATGGTGCAAAGAATAGGCCTGCGCGCCCAGCATGACATGAGCCTGGCTGATCGGTTTCTCCAGGATCACCTTCGCCAAAGGAGCTTTTTCTGGTGCTGTTCTGGTATCTTTGTGTGAGTTTTCTGGAATCTCCGAATAATATTTATCAGCGGTTTTGATCAGTTTATTCAGACTGTAGTTTCCTAAAACCGCAACAATAATCTTGTCGGTATGGTAGTTTTCTTTGATGAACTGATGGATGTCTGCCTGGCTGATGTTATTCACCGTTTCAGGGCTGCCTAGGATATTTCTACCCAGTGGATGACCCGCAAAAACAAGGTCTTCGAAATCATCGTAAATCGCTTCTTCCGGCTGATCCAGGTAGGAGGTAATTTCATCCAGAATCACACTTTTTTCTTTGTCCATTTCATCTTCCGGGAAGGTAGAATGGAATACTATATCATGGAAAAGCTCTAAGGTTCTGTCCAGATAAGGGTTCAAAAAAGAAGCATGAACACAAGTATATTCTTTGGTAGTGTAGGCATTGAGATCTGCACCCACACTTTCCAGTCGGTTTAAGATCTGGTTCGTATTTCTTTTCTCTGTGCGCTTAAAGATTAAGTGCTCAATAAAATGAGCCAGACCAGATTTTTCTTCCTGCTCATCTCTAGACCCACTATTTACAATAATGCAGGCATGAGAAATTGCAGAAGGAGAAGGGACATGAAGTAATCGTATGCCGTTTGGCAGGGTGTGAACATTGTATTCCATCAGGGCACAAAGATACGGAAGAAATCACCTTCAGCGGGATAATATTTATGTAGCATTCCGGTCATTTCTGTGTCGGAATAAGCGACTTAGCCTTTGATAAGACGCTTATTTTATCGGTTGATGTTTTATGAATTGAGATCAGAATCCCCGCAGCCCCTATTTCAATGCCCTATACTTGAAGGTGTAAAAACCAGTTTCGTTGTAGTCCTGCTCGTCATAATAGTAACTCAATACTTCCAGCTTATAGTGTTTACCGGCAGCATTGCGGATCAAAATGATTTTACCTTCAATTGGGGTTAAAGCATGGCTGGCCATGTCATAGTTATACCAGCCTTTTCCTGATCCGGTAGGGATCACACTTGTACTTTGCGTATCTTCTTTATAGCCCGTTTCTGGTGCTTTGACTACTTTATCAAAGCTGGTATTGCTTAATATCTGACCGGCAACTTTATGTTTGCTGTTGAGTTTGATGGTCGTGTTATTGAAGGCAAGATCCCAGTTCTCGCCTTCTTTTACTGGCTTTCCTTCCGCCAGGCTGTAAAAGGTGGTTTTAGATTTTGCATCCAGATTTTTTTCCGTTTTAGCAGTTTGTGCAAATATGGCCTGCCCTGTACAAAGCGTAAGAGATAGAATAGATAAGGTCTTGATGATGAATTTCATGGGAGTTCTTTTTTCACAAAGAAACGAACTATTTATAATTATTCTAAATAATTTTCTAAAAATTTCCTGATGCTCCTCCTCCGCCAAAATTGCCGCCACCCATTCTGGTGCCTTCTGGGCTTGTCGTTCCTGTTCCAAAAGTACCGCTTACCACCAGCGACTCTACTTTGAGCTGGTCTAATACCTGATCTCCTTCCAATTCTTCTGCTGTAAAGCCATGTTTCGGAGTTTTCAGGTATCGCATGATTCCATAAGAAAGCCCCAGCAGTAAAGCTCCAACAATGACCAGTACCATTTCAATAGGTAGGATATGGTAGTAATTTCTAAAGGTAAAAGCAGCCATTGCGACGAGAATCAGGCCTGATCGCAGCAGGATCACTTCTTTTTGCTTTAAGCCCATTCCGATATATACTAATGGAACTCCAAAGGTCCAGAGCCAGAAAAACCAGCCAAAAGGAATGCCTTGATTTGGAGACAGGCTGATGTCATTCATTATGCTGCCCAGCTCTCTGACTACAAAATAATTTCCGGCGGCATAGGTGATTAATGAACTTGCCAATTGGATGATGCGGAGGCAATCTTTATAGATCCAATGCTTTTTAAAAAGATCGCGTGCTAGAAAATAGACCGTCGCTGATACAATCATCATCAGGAAGGGCATGGTTGCAAAAGGTAGAAAGCCATATTCGTACCAGGCAAAAAAGACAAAAGCGATGAATGCGCAGAAAGTAAGCAAGGCCATGAGCATATCCACAAATCGGAGTGTAAAGTAAGTGCCCAACACGCTGATCATTCCAGAGATCAGTAATCCACTGGTCAGGTTGTTCAGGTTGTACTTCATGTCGATGTAAACATAAGGAGCCATGATCAGTAAGGATCCGGCTGTCCATAGCAGTGCGTCGTCCACACCTGATTTATAATGATGGTATTCCCTTACCGCAATTTCCAGTGCAGTATAGCTGATCAAGCCAAGAAAAATATAATAAGCGGGGGATTCTAGTAACTGGTTATTGCTCAGTATCAGACTCACAAAGCCAAAGGCAAAAGAAGTCAGAATACTAGTGACCACAAATAATCCGATCCGCATAAACAGATTAGAACTATGAAAAGGCACTGGATGTTTTTCCAGGATGTCTAGTAATTCACCAGGCTGCAGATCATGCTGCACTTTTTTCATTTGATCCTGAATGATCAGATTTTTTAACCAGGTAATATTGTAAATGATCATGAGGCTTTCATTTGTTTGTTTAAACGGACAATGCGCAGGATTAATACGGTGGCAGAAATGATAAAGTAGAAGCAGAGCAGGTAGAGTCCGCCCATATTGTTTATCCCATCCAGCATCCGGAAAACAAGAATGCTGACCGCGAGATAACTATAAAGGATTACCAGTAGCACAAAGTAAAAAGATTGATGGCGCAAAGCATCCAGGTATAGATAGAAGGCAAGGGCAAATAAGACCAATAACCATAAAACGGCCAGTTTCGATTCATACGCATTAAAATATCCAAACAGCAAAGCGATGAAGCTGATGTGGGTGCCAAAATGAAGGTAGCTGAATCGGAAATGCTTTTTAAAATCGTATCGATCGGTTAGGAAACCTGCAAGGAGTAGGATGAATCCTAAGCCCAGGTAAGTATAAATGACCGTCTGGTTGTCGAAATTTCCATTGGAAAGTAAGCGGCTTGGGGTTACCGATACCCCCATCCAAACGGCGAGGTTGGCGATCGCCATACTGAGAATTCCTAAATGGTCGAATTCATAAGCCACATAAAATAAAACCACCATTGGAATAAAGGTGGCCAGGCCATAATTGGTTCCAAAAACCTGATATTGAAATTGTAGGTAACCGGTAAAAGTCAGGAAACTTAGGGAGGCCAGTAGCAGCAGGTAGTCGAACATCGCATTAGGAGCCTTTACCAATTCTTTGCTGAAGGGTTTCTTATGTTTAAAGCAATAGTAAAAGCAGCCACCGCTAATGGCTGCGATGAGGGCCAATATGCCCTGGTGGCCGATTGTATCTATGTTTTTATAAATCAGCACGCCTAATCCGGTGCTGAGCATCATCACGCCAAGGTATAGGAGTGTCTTTAATTCCCAGTGTAAGGAAAACAAGGTGTTTCCCTGTTTTTCACATAGCTTTTCATAAGATTCGGGTGACAGGGTCCCCTCCTCTTTCAAGGTTTCGTAAAGGTCGGCATTAGTCATGAGACGAGATGATATAGATAAGATATTCAAGTATACATAAATTTGGGAGAATGATTTGGCAATATCTGGCCAGTTTTTACTGTCAATTTGACAAGATTTTCGAATTGGAATAGCCATTGATAGGTTGGCTATGTACTTAAAAATGAGTTAATATATGAGCATAGAAGAAAAAGGAACCATTTCCATTCACACGGAGAATATTTTCCCGATCATCAAAAAATTCCTGTATTCAGACAATGAGATATTCCTGCGCGAGCTGGTATCCAATGCAGTAGATGCGGTACAAAAGATTAAACGTCTTGCTGCATTAGGACAATACAACGGAGAGCTGGGTAACCCATTGGTAGAAGTAGCGGTTGATGCAGATAAAAAAACCATTACCATTACAGATAATGGTTTAGGTATGACTGCTGAGGAGATCAAGAAATACATCAATCAGGTGGCTTTCTCCGGCGCAAGTGAGTTTGTAGAGAAGTTTAAAGACGCGAAAGACGCGAATGAAATCATAGGTAAATTCGGTTTGGGCTTTTATTCGGCCTTTATGGTGTCGGATTTAGTAGAAATTCAAACCCTTTCTTACCAGGATGGTGCAGAACCAGCACGCTGGGTATGTGATGGCAGTACTTCTTTTGAGATTTCTGCAGGTAACAGAACCACTCGTGGAACAGAAATTACCCTGCACATCAATGCTGAATCTGAAGAGTTTTTGAGCAAAAACAAACTGGAAGAGATTCTGGAGAAATATGGTAAGTTCTTACCGGTACCAATTAAATTTGGTACAAGAACGGAACATGTTGCTGATGGAGAAGATGAAGAAGGAAAACCAAAAACAGTGGCTGTTGAGGTAGATAATATCATCAATACCACCAATCCTATCTGGACTAAGGCACCTGCAGATTTGTCAGATGAGGAGTACCTTGCATTTTACAAGCAATTGTATCCTTATGCAGAAGATCCTTTGTTCTGGATTCACCTGAATGTAGATTATCCTTTCAACTTAACAGGCGTATTGTACTTCCCGAAAGTGAAGAATGATTTTGACATGCAGCGCAACAAGATCAAGTTGTTTTCACGTCAGGTATTCATCACCGATGAGGTAAAAGACATCGTTCCTGAATTCCTAATGTTGTTACATGGGGTAATTGATTCACCGGATATTCCTTTGAATGTTTCCAGAAGTTTCCTTCAGGCAGACAGCAATGTGAAAAAGATCAATAGCTACATCACGAAAAAGGTAGCAGATAAACTTCAGGAGCTTTTCAATAAAGACCGTAAAGGTTACGAAGAAAAATGGGGTGATATTGGATTGTTCGTGAAATATGGCTTGGTAAGCGAAGAGAAATTCTATGATAAAGCGAAGGATTTTGCCTTGCTAACCAATACTAAAAACGAAAATTACACCTTAGGAGAATACCATGATAAGGTAAAAGACTTCCAGACCGACAAAAATGGCCAGGTAGTTTATATCTATGCAACGGATCCTTCTAAACAGGATACCTTTATCCAGTCGGCCAATAAAAAAGATTACGATGTACTGCTGATGAACTCGGCAATTGACAATCACTTTATCAGCTTTCTGGAAAATAAACTGGAGAAAACGTTATTGAAACGTGTAGATTCTAGTGTTGCCGATAAACTGATCGAAAAGGACGAGGCGATCGAGTCTGTATTGACAGAAGATCAATCGAAAAAGATCACGGATATCTTTACCAAAGCGATTACTAAACCAGGAATGCAGGTAGAAGTAGTTGGCCTGAACCCGGAAGAATTGCCAGTAACGGTAACCATGGACGAGTTTATGCGCCGCATGAAAGAAATGGCACAAATGGGTGGCGGAATGGGCTTGTACGGCAGCATGCCAGATAGCTATAAAGTAGCCATCAATGGAAACCATAAATTGATTGGTAAGATTCTTTTGACCGACAATGAAGAGGAACAAGGATTATTGGCTAAACAAGCCGTAGATCTTGCTTTATTAGCGCAAGGAATGTTAACAGGTGCGGAATTGACTGCTTTTGTAAGTAGAAGTGTAAACCTGATTTAATCTTTTTTAAAAGAATATGGAACCCCGCTGCAGCAATGCAGCGGGGTTTTTTATTTTATTTTCATGGAGGTTGTAGCGTTTTTAAAATGACCTTCGTTTTATAAGGAAAAGGCTAAAGGCCAATAATTAACCATTCACACAAAAAAAATAATTATGAGAGTTTCAAACCATTTAAGAACAATATCTAAGACTTTTGTTGCTGCAGTTGCAGTATCAGTCGTGTTTTCAGCCTGCTCAAAAAAGTTCGATGGCGGAGAGCCCATTGATCTTGCAGCTTTAACCATTGTTCATGCTGGTCCGGATGCTAAAGAACTAGATTTTATTGTTGGCGGACAAAGAGCAAACAATGACGGTGCATTTAAATATGGCTTTAAACTAGGGTACCTGGGATTGTATCCAGGTATGAGTACGATTGCCATCACAGAAAGAGGAAAAACAACTTTCTTGCTGACAAAAAATGAATTGTATAAATCAGGTCAGTTCTACAGTACTTTCTTATTGGATACTGGAAGTAAAAGATCTTTCCTAACGATCAATGACAAGTTAGATAGTATCAAAGCGAATGACAATGCAAAAGTTCGTTTCATCAACTTAAGTCCAGATGCACCAACTTTAGATTTAGCCATTACTGGTTCAGCAACAGATATCGCGAGCAACAAAGCATTTAAAGAGTATAGCCTTTTTACTGATGTAACGCCAGGAGAAAGTGTAGCATTGGAAGTAAAAGACCATACTACTAAAGCCGTTAAAGCAACACTTCCTGCAATGAAACTGGAAAAAGGTAAATTCTATACCGTTTGGGCAAAAGGATTTAAAGACAAAGCTGAGACAGATTCTTTGAAATTTAAAGCAGCAGTTTACGCTGCAAAATAAGACACCATGAACTTTGGCCCATTTATGGGCCGGCTTCTAAAACGGTTAATTTGGAAATGCGTAAATTAGCCTTTCTAAGGGTAAACCTTGTTTTAGAAGATGTCCGGAAGAAAGGAAGTTTTTAATAAATTTCCTTTCTTCTGTACAATGTAAATTAAAAAAATCCTTAATGGTGTTAGAAAAGAATGCTCAAGTTTGAGGACGTTTTAGCTGGATGTTTGAAAAATGACAATAAATGCAAGGAGGTGGTTTATAAATCATTTTATGGGTATTTAATGGGCGTTATTTTAAGGTATGTCAACGATCGTCATGATGCGGAAGAGCTGATCAACGACTGCTTCATTAAGGTATTTAAAGGATTAGGGCAGTTTGGGGCGCCTAATGATCCGGAACAATTACAAAAAGCATTTAAAGGATGGGCCGCCAGGATTTCTTCCCGTACAGCGATCGACTTTTTACGCAGTAAGAAGACTTTTTTATACGTAGACGATATGGAGGAGCCGCCACAGCCAATCACAGAATTAAATGCCATTTCTCAACTCCATGTGCAAGACATTATGAAACTATTGAATCAATTACCGGAAACGCATAAATTGATCTTCAATATGTATGAACTGGAGGGCTTTTCTCATGAGGAGATTTCGAAACTACTAAAAATACCGGAAAGTTCTAGTCGGGTGTACCTGACCAGGGCAAAGAACAAATTAAGAATACTGTATTCAAAATCATTAATTACTGATTTTGAACCCAATTAAAAGGCGCGCGCGAAAGGAATAATAGGGGATGAATGGGGAAAATGACCTAAATAAAAATATAAGGATGAAACCGAATGAACATATGAAATTGCCTGATGATGAGCTGATCGCTCACATTAAGGAGCAGTTAATGGCTCATGAGGAAGACTATGCTCCCGGAGCATGGGAAAATTTCAATTCTGAAAAGCCAGCCAAAAAACGAGGTGTATTCTTCTGGTTCGGAAGTTTAAGCAGTGCTGCCGCATTGATCCTGATCGGCTTTGCTATATTTTTAATAAATGAAAGAAAAGAAGGGCCTAAACCGTCAGTATTGACCGGAAATAAGACCTCGAATCAAGATATAAAATTAACGGAAAAGGGGTTCGATGAAAGATTGAAGTCAGGTGAATTTGCAAAGGAAAAAGAAAAAATAGGGCTTTCCAATCCTAGGGCTTCGAAACAAAATGTATCTGCTAGTGTTCCACAAAATCTGCCCCTGAAAGACATGGATGCAAGCGAAGGTAACGATGTTGGCCAGGGCAAGGGGATAAATGAAGACAAGGGTTTAAAAAAGGAAAACGCAGCTGTAGCCAGTACTAAAATTCCTATGGACCAGCAGCCATTGAACACTGCGGTTGCCGGACTGAACAATTCTAGTATGGCGCTTGTAAAAGATAAAACCACAGAAGCTGCCCTACCGAAAGCTCCAATTGTAGTTCAAAAACAAAGTCTGGAAGAATTTTTAGCGCAGGAATCCAAAAATGGGAATGCCCGCGGAAGAAGAAATACCGGTAATCAAAGGGCATTAGCGATGCAAGACGACAAATGGGAGATGGGGGTGATGGTCGCTCCATCTTTTGGCAGCAGCAAGAAATTGAATATGGGGTATGGAGTTAGCATGGCCTACGCTTTGAGTAAAAAGGTATCCATCAATTCAGGAATTTCCTACAATGAGATGGGAGCCTCAAGAAATGCAGCCTCTTCTGCTGGAGCTGAGCAAAATATGCCAAGTACTTTTGCTGGTGGATTTCCGAGCAATAGCAAACAGCTGCAATCCGTAGACGCTAGTCTGCAGGGAATAGATATTCCTTTGGAGATTAGCTACCGCCTGAGTAAAAGTCTATATGCAAATGTGGGTATATCCGCTTTTGCGGTCCTGAATCAGAAAAGAAAAAACATCTTTTTGGAAAGTCAGGTTCAGGATAGTCCGGTTGATCCTGCAGGAACATTTGCCTTTAAATCCAATGTACTGAACACTATGATTACAGAAGAACGTCAGTCTTCTGATGAGCTTAAAACAGATCCTTACCTTGGGTTCTATAACTTCTCTTTGGGCTACAAGCAACGCATCTCTCGCGGAAAATCAGTTTCTTTAGAGCCATTTTTAAAACTCCCAATTAAAGAGTTTACTCAGGAAAATCTATACCTGATTGGAACAGGTTTGCGGGTGAAATTCGATTTTTAAATACTTTTATCACTATTTTGTTGCAACAATGATACATTTTAAGAAGGGCATCAGTCTTTTTAAAATTATCTTTGTGAGGACCTGGATTGCCAGGGTTTTGTGGTAGATGAATAAATTTTGATGAAAAAGATGAACTTAAAAAAAGGAATCCCTTCTATGCTTTTAGTTTGCGGTATGCTCCTGGTGACCGATAAAATGGCATTAGGACAAAGCACAAATCCATTTATGGAAACGTATAACACTCCTTATGGGGTGCCACCATTTAATAAAATTACCAATGCTCATTTTGTTCCAGCCTTTCAGGAAGGAATGAAACAGCAGCAGCAGGTAGTTGCCGCTATCTATAAACAACGCTCGGTGCCAACTTTTGTGAATACCGTAGTGGCTTTGGAAGAAAGCGGCAAATTATTGTCGAAAGTGAGTACAGTTTTCTTTAACCTGAGTTCCGCAAATACTTCGCCTGAGCTAGAGAAAATTGCGCAGCAGATGGCTCCGGAATTGTCTAAACACAGTGACGACATTTACCTGAATGCGGAATTGTTCAAAAGAGTAAAAGCGGTATATGATAAACGTACTGCTTCAAAGCTGAGTGCAGAACAACAGCGCTTGCTGGAGAAAACTTATAAAGCTTTTGTGAGAAGCGGTGCCAACTTAAATGAAGCACAGCAGCAGCAAATGAGAGCGATCAATAAAGAGTTTTCTTTACTGACCTTAAATTTCGGACAGCATTTGCTGGCTGAAGTGAATGCTTACGAACTTTTGATTGACAACCAGGCTGATCTTGCAGGTTTGCCAGAATCGGTAAAAGCTGTTGCTGCGGCCTCCGCTAAGCAAGCAGGAAAAGAAGGAAAATGGAGATTTACCCTGCACACACCTAGTGTAACGCCTTTTCTTCAGTATTCGGAAAATCGTGCCCTTCGCGAAAAAATGTACAATGCTTATATCAACCGCGCCAATCATGATGATGAGCATGACAACAAAAAGATCATTTCCCGTATTGTGGCGCTGCGTGCAGAAAAAGCCGCATTATTAGGTTATAACAGCCACGCTGATTTTGTACTGGAAGAAAGTATGGCAAAATCTCCTAAAGAAGCTTACGACTTGTTAAATGGTCTTTGGGATGCGGCTCTACCAGTTGCCAAACAAGAAGCTGTGGATATGCAGAAAATGATGGACAAAGAAGGTCGCAATGAGCAATTGGAAGCCTGGGATTGGGCACATTATGCAGATAAAGTGCGTAAAGAAAGATACAATTATGATGCAGAAGCCTTACGTCCATATTTCCAGATTGACAATGTAAGAGAAGGATTCTTTAAAGTAGTCAACAAATTGTATGGCATTACTTTTACCTTGCTTCCAGAAGTTCCGGTATACCATAAAGACGTTTCTGCGTATCAGGTGAAAGAAGCTGATGGAACCCATATCGGCGTGATTTACATGGATTTCTTTACCCGCAGCTCTAAACGTGGCGGTGCATGGATGACTTCTTATGCGACTCAATCTTATGAAAATGGCAAACGTGTAGCGCCAGTAGTTTCTATCGTTTGTAATTTCTCAGGACCTAACGGTGATGAACCGGCTTTGTTTACAGCAGATGAGGTGACTACTTTCTACCATGAAATGGGACACGCATTGCATGGCTTATTGTCGAATGTGAAATACAGAAGTCTGGCTGGAACATCTGTTCCCCGCGACTTTGTAGAGTTGCCTTCTCAGGTGATGGAGCATTTTGCTTTTGAGCCGGAAGTACTTCAGTTTTATGCTAAACATTATAAAACGGGTGCAATTGTTCCTCAGGAATTGATCGATCGCATGAAGAATGCTTCGAAATTTAACCAGGGCTTCGAAACCGTAGAATACCTTGCTGCTGCTTTGCTGGATATGGGATTCCATACCGTGCCTGCCGGAAAAGAAGTAAATGCAACGGAATTTGAAACTTCAGAAATGAATAAATATGGCTTGATCAAGCAAATTGCACCTCGCTACCGCAGTACTTATTTCCAACATATCTTTGCTTCTGGATACTCAGCAGGCTATTACAGCTACATCTGGTCGGCGGTATTGGATAGCGATGCTTTCGCTGCCTTCAAAGAAAGCGGAAACATCTTTAATCCGGAAGTGGCCAATTCTTTCCGTAAAAACGTACTTGAAAAAGGCGGAACTGTAGAGCCAATGGATTTATATAAAGCCTTTAGAGGTAAAGAACCAAATATGAAATACTTGCTAAAAGATAGGGGGCTGGACAAAGCGCTTTAACCCTGGCTTTATTTTTTTGTGCTCTGGAGCGGCATAGATTGCTGCGCCAGCAAAGTTAAATGACCAACATCTTCGATTTTGACGATGTTGGTCATTTTTTTTGTCCCCTTTTGTTTTTTCAAAAAGCTGGTCTTTTAATCCTAGAGGCAATTTAAAATTCAAATTCTCAGAATCGCGTGTAATCTCAGCTAACTTATTCTAAGTTATTGATTTAGCTATCTATTTTTTTACTAAAACAGTTGGTAATTTTATTGTGAAGCAAACTTTATTTTATAGCTTTGCCAATGGGTTGATTTTGTTATTTAAACCATCAATAAAACAACAATAATTTGGTTCTTTTTACAGATTTTTTCTTAAAAATGCCATAAAGCACAATTTTCTTTCTTTGGTGGAAAGCTGATAAACCATTTTGCCCCGCACATATTGAATCTTAATTTTTTCAAGAAGAAATCCCTTTGTCAAATTATGCGTACCTCCCTTTTTAAGGCCATTACTTTTTCCATTCTATTCTTTTCCGCTCTTCAAATTACCGCTCAAACTAAAATTTATGTAAATGCTGCCGCTACGGGTTCAAATACCGGTGCGGATTGGAATAATGCCTATACGGACTTGCTCAATGCCATTACTAAAGCGGCTACCGGAAATGAAATCTGGGTGGCAAAAGGGACTTATAGCCCTGGGACAGCGGCAGCGGCCACATTTGCGCTAAAAGCAGGCGTTAAAATTTACGGAGGTTTTGCAGGGACGGAGAGTTCATTGACACAGCGTATCGCAAATGCGGCAGGCTTATTCAGCGATAATGAAAGTATTCTTACTGGTAACAATGTCAACAACCATGTGGTCAGCAACCTTGTGAATGTTCCTAAAGAAACGGTTTTAGATGGATTTACCATCAGTGGAGGAAGAACCGTAAACAGTAACGCTTCAAATGTAGTGAATAGAGGTGCAGGGATCTATAATACTGCTGGATCTGCTGTCTTTCAAAACCTATGGATTAAGGAAAATATCGCCAGTAATTATGGCGCAGGATTTTTCAATAGTGGTACGCCGACTTACATCAACCTTGTTCTGGAGAACAATAGTTTTTATAACGCGGCCTTCAGTTACACCTTTGGTGCTGGGATGTATAATTCTGGAGCCGCTGTTTTCAAAAGTGTTTCTTTTATCAATAATACCGGGGCAAGCTCAGGTGCAGGACTATACAATACGGTAGTTTCTACCCTAGAGGATAATGTATTTAAAAACAATATTTCGACTATCAATGGAGGGGGATTAGCGAGTACGGTCTCTTTAACATTAGATCGGGTTAGCTTTATACAAAATACTGCCGGTCAGCAGGGAGGAGCGATTTACAGCTCGGGTGGAATGACGCTTCGGAATTCAATATTCAGCAGGAATAGGGTTACCGGGCTGGCTTCAAATCATATTGGCGGGGCCGTATATGGCATGAGCACTGCGCTGAATATCTTTAACTGCAGTTTTAGTAACAACTCCATTTCTTATACGGTTGCAGACAATAACACTTATGGAGGCGCACTGTATGTGAATGTGGCCTCGAATGTTTATAACAGTATTTTCTGGGGAAACAAAAGAGGCAACAGTGTAGAGGATCAGATTGGCGGGGTCAGAATCACGATGGAGCGTAGTATTGTCCAAAATAACTATTTATACGGGCTAAATAATATCATCGCTAACCCGGATTTTCGGAACGCAGAGGGAGATGACCTTCAATTAAAAAATGGATCTATAGCAATTGATGCAGGAGATAATTCCAAACAGAATGGCACGGCTGATTTCTCTGGCAATGTAAGGTTGGTTGGTGCGAACATAGACCTGGGGGCAATAGAGAGCCCTTCTGGAATGACAGCGACATTAGATCTTCTTCCAGGAAGCATTGCTGAACAGCAACGTGGACTACCTTACAACCAGCCGCTCAGCTTGAGAGGAGGTGCCACCGCAAGTAAATGGGAGATCACATTTGGGCTCTTGCCTCCCGGAATTAGCTTAAACACACAAACAGGACAGCTAAGTGGGATTCCGACGATTGCTGGAAATTATTCGGTCGTGATCAAAGCAACTAGTGGAAGTCTGATCGGAAGCAGACAATACAATTTTGCAATTAACCCGGGAGCAGCCAGATTACACGTGAACGTATCGGCAACAGGAATGAACAACGGGGTAGACTGGGCAAACGGATATACGAGGTTGCAAACGGCGTTGGCCATTGCTAAAGATGGAGATGAAATTTGGGTAGCGAAAGGAAAGTACAGCCCATTTTTACATGCTGACTCTGCATTCGCTATGGTTTCAGGTGTGAAAATGTACGGTGGCTTTGCAGGAACAGAAAGTAGTTTGACTCAACGATTGGCCGATGAATCGGGGAAATTCACAAGAAATGAGACCATTTTAAGTGGAAATGGAATCAATAAACACGTCATTTATAATGTGCTTGCCTTCTCTGCAAACACCTTGATGGATGGTTTTACCATCTCGGAAGGTTATGCAAATGGTACCTCAACGAATGGTCAGGGCGCGGGAATATACAATGGCTCCTTAGTAGGGAATGCCATATTCAATAACCTGGTAATTAAAAATAATAAGGCCAACACGCATGGTGGAGGGATGTTTAATGTGGCCGTCGCCTTAAAATTGACGAATGTTCTTTTTGAGAATAACGAAGCGACAACTTCAACCAGATACGGTGGTGGGTTGTATAATTCAGGGGCTAATGCCAGTTTGAATCAGGTTATTTTTAGGAATAATATCGCCGTTCAAGGGGCTGGAATATATAACGTAGCCGCAAAAGTAACCTTAACCGAAAACAGTTTTGAAGGAAATAATACCACAGCATTAGGGGCTGGTCTATTGAATACCGGAGAAATCAGCGTCACAAATAGTGTATTTAAAAACAATTTAACCAAGAGTTATGGTGGCGGGATGTATAGTTCCGGAACAGCAACACTGGATCAGGTATCCTTCCTGGAAAATTCGGCAGAATTAAGAGGTGGAGGGCTCTATGCCTTAACGACCATTACTTTGCGAAATGTGATTTTTAGTAAAAATAGTGTAACCAGTACCGCAGCAGCTTCTAATGGTGGAGGTATGATGGTGGAAACTGGTACAGCGAACATTCTGAATAGTACTTTCAGTCAAAATACCGTAGCGCTTACTGCTGCTGATGGAAGTTTTGTTGGTGCCGGTTTATGGGCTGGATCTGGTACGGTGAATATTCATAATAGTATTTTTTGGGCTAATAAAAGAGGGAACGACGTCGCAGACCAGATCGGTGGTGCGGTACTTAAAGATATGGCCAATAACCTTATCCAGAATAACTATACCTCCGGAACCAATAACCTGATCGGTAATCCTGATTTTGAAAATGCGGAGCAACATGACTTCCGACTTAAAAATGGTTCTATTGCTATTGATGCCGGAAATAATCTGAAGGTGAGTACGGAAACGGATTTTGCAGGAAATACAAGGATCATCAATGGAACTGTAGATATAGGTGCACTAGAGCATCCGATAGGAACGCCTGCTTCTTTAACCATCATGCCAGCGGAAATTCCAGCCCAGATTCGTGGGGCTAATTTCCAACAGGAGCTGAGCCTTAGTGGCGGTTCTGGTGCCGCACAGTGGTCGCTATTAACGGGAGATCTGCCTTTGGGAATTACGCTGAATGCCAATACTGGAAAGTTAAGTGGTATTCCAATGGTAGCCGGAACCTATGTTTTTGTATTGCGCGTATTACAGGGAGATAAAGTGGGAACCCGCCAGTATACGGTTGTGGTGAATGCAGGACTGACGAGATTACATGTCAATGCAGCCGCTTTAGGAAAAAATAGTGGGAACGATTGGGCTAATAGTTTTACCAGGTTACAAACTGCATTGGCACTCGCAAAAGATGGAGATGAGATCTGGGTAGCAAAAGGGACCTATAGTCCGTTTTTACATGTAGACTCTGCGTTCTCTATGGTTTCTGGCGTGAAAATGTATGGTGGATTTGCAGGGACTGAGACTGAGATCAGTCAGCGACAAGCCGATGCATCTGGGAAATTTACTGCCAATGAAACCATTCTGAATGGAAATGGAACCAATAAACATGTGGTATACAATGTCGTGGTCCTCTCTGCCAATACCCTGATGGATGGTTTTACCATCACAGAAGGGTTTGCAAATGGGACTTCCGCAAATGGATATGGAGCAGGAATTTACAATGGTGCTTCGGTTGGTAATGCAATTTTCAACAACCTGATCATTAAAAATAATAAAGCCAATATCTATGGTGGAGGGATGTTCAATGCTGCCATAGGTTTAAAATTGAACAATGTTCTTTTTGACAATAACGAGGTACTGACGAGCACTAGATATGGTGGTGGGATGTATAACTCAGGTGCCAATGCCCTATTGAATCAGGTTGTTTTCAGAAACAATACTGCCACACAAGGTGGAGGATTATACAATATCACCGCAATTAAAGTTGTCCTGACTGAAAGCAGTTTTGAAGGGAATACGAGTTCTGCATCAGGAGCAGGAATGGTAAATACTGGAGAGGTCAGTCTGAGCGATGTGCGCTTTAAAAACAATACCACTAAGACCTATGGTGGCGGGATGTATAGTACCGGAACAGCTGTACTTGACCGCGTCTCTTTTCTTGAAAATTCGGCGGAATTAAGAGGTGGAGGACTTTATACCTTATCTCTGGCGACGGTGCGAAATACGATCTTTAGTAAAAATGTGGTCACCAGTACTGCAGCCTCTTCTAATGGTGGCGGGATGATGGTGGAAAGTGGAACCGCTCATATTCAAAATAGTACTTTCAGTCAGAATACGGTAGCAATGACAGCTGCAGAGGGAACGTTTGCCGGTGGAGGTTTATGGGCTGGCCCAACTACAGTAAATATTTATAACAGCATATTCTGGGGCAATAAACGTGGGGCCAATGTAGAGGATCAGATCGGTGGCGCTGTGCTTAAAAACATGACGAACAACCTGGTTCAGAACAACTACACTTCCGGGATCAATAACCTGGTGGCTAACCCTGATTTTGAAAATCCGGAACAACATGATTTACGCTTAAAAAATGGCGCTATAGGAATTGATGCAGGTGATAACCTGCAGGTTTTTACGGCAACGGATCTTGCAGGAAAACCCAGAATTGTGAATGGAACAGTAGACCTTGGAGCTCTTGAAAATCCATTGGGAATGTCTGCTTCTTTAACCATTCTTCCGGAGTCATTAACGCCATTGACGCGTGGAGCATCGATTGAACTGCCGTTTAGCTTAAGCAATGGACCTGCTCCGGCAACCTGGGAGGTACTTACTGGTACCTTACCTTTAGGCTTAACTTTAAATCCCCAAACAGGGATAATCAGCGGAATCCCAATGATCGCTGGAACCTACGTTTTTGTGCTTCGTTCGGTTCAGGGAGCCCTCCTTGGAACAAAACAATATACCCTGGTTGTAAACCCTGGTGCCACAAGACTACATGTTAAACTGGATGCAACAGGAAGCAATAATGGTGTAGACTGGAAAAATGGATTCATCAAATTGCAAAGTGCATTGACCTTGGCAAAAGATGGAGATGAAATCTGGGTAGCCAAAGGAAAATATATCCCTACAGCAGTTCTGGATTCTGCGTTTTATATGGTTTCAGGAGTAAAGATGTATGGGGGATTTGCAGGTACAGAAACGAGTCTAACCCAGCGTAAGGCGGATGCGAATGGTAAGTTTACCCAGCAGGAAACAATTTTAAGCGGGAATGATTTTAACCGCCACGTCATCACCAATTCCACAGCTTTAGGTATAGAAACCTTATTGGATGGTTTTACCATTTCTAATGGAAATTCTAATCTTTCCGGTGCTGGAATCAACCATCTTGCTGCTGCGGCAAACGGTACTTTCAGGAACCTGATCATCAAAAATAATAAAGGGACCCAATACGGAGCAGGATTTTATAACCTGGCGCCGGCATTAAAAATTGATAACGTACTTTTTGAAGACAATATCCTGATTACAGGGCTTCGATATGGCGCTGGTTTATTTACCTCCGGAGCAAATGCGGTGATTAATAATGTTATTTTTAAGGGTAACCAGGGAACGATTGGTGGAGGTGTGTACAACTCCGGAATTGGCGCTACCATCAACAAAGCGATATTTGAGAATAACCTGGGTATAACCTATGGAGGGGCATTGGTGAATGCTGCAAATGTGACCAACCTGATCGTGACCAATTCCGAATTCAATAAGAACAGATCAGATGGTCATTCGGGAGCGATCTACAATTCGGGTACCATCACCCTGACAGATGCTGTTTTCAGAGAGAACACCGCGGCCTTGATTGCTGGTGCCATGAATAACGTGGGAACAAGTACGCTGGACCGGGTTGCTTTTATCGGAAATACTGCGGTACAAAATGGAGGGGCCTATTATGGAACAGTAACCAATACGATGAATAACGTTGTGTTTAGTCGGAATAAGGTGACAGGTTTGTTTAATGGTGGTGGATTGTATTTGTACAGTGGCACCTTAACCCTGACCAATGGAACTTTCAGCAACAACAATGTCGCTTTTGTGGCGGCGAATGCGGGTGGAGGTTTATTCAAAAATAGTGGTACGGTAAGAATTTACAATAGTATTTTCTGGGGGAATACCAAAGCTGGCGGAGTTCCAGATCAGTTGAACACTGGAATCAATGCGATCATCAGCAGTACTGTACAGGATGATTATACCACAGGAACAGCCATCCTGGTAGGAGATCCATTATTCAGCAACCCGGAAACAGATGACCTTAGTCTGAAAAGCGGGTCATTGGCCATCGACAAAGGGAATAATAGTTATACCACGACTACAAATGATATCGATGGTAACCCAAGATTTTACAATACGATTGTTGATCAGGGGGCATATGAAAATCAAGGTGGTGCTTCTTTAAAAATTACGCCAGCATCTCTTCCGGTGATGATACGCGGTGAAGCGCAGGATCTCCAATTACAAGCCAGCGGTGGTACTGGGGCCTATACTTGGGCGCTGTTGTCAGGAGATCTCCCTCCGGGAATTTCGATAGCTCCGGAAGGGAAATTTTTTGGCCGTGCGATGGTTCCAGTAATTGGCGGATATACATTTGTAGTTTCGGTTACGGATGGTACGCTGATCGGATCTAAACAATATACCGTAGAAGTACAACAGGCTCCAACTCGTATTTATGTCCGTGAAGGCGCAGTAGGTGCAAAGAATGGATCCAACTGGAACGATGCGATTACCGATCTTCAGGTAGCCCTGGCTCAAGCGGGAGCAGGGGATGAGATTTGGGTGGCCAAAGGAAATTACCTTCCAGGAACAGAGCTTGCTTCAACATTTACGCTGAAGGAAGGGGTTAAAATGTATGGTGGTTTTGCAGGTACTGAAGATGACTTATCGAAACGTGTGGCGGATGTAAATACGCTATATGGAACTCATGAGTCTATCTTAAATGGAAATGGAAGAAGTTACCACGTCGTAACAAATACAGCTGCATTAACTGCAGCAACGATTTTAGACGGCTTTAGTATTAGCGGAGGAAGAACAGCAACTGGAAGTACTTCCATTGCTTATAGTGCGGCTGGGATTTACAACAATGCAGGAACGGCCGTATTTAGAAATCTATGGGTTAAAAATAACAATGCCTATCAGGCTGGTGCGGGGATTTATAACAACAGTCCTGCTACATTCGAAAATATTCGAATGGAGAAAAATATCGTTTCAGGTGGTGTGGGTTATGGTGGTGGTTTATACAACCTAAATGCCCAGGCCAATTTTAGAAAACTGACCTTTGTAGAGAATGAAGGAATTCTTGGTGGGGGAATGTACAATTACCTTGGGGAGGTCAGACTGGAGGATATTCAGTTTTTGCGCAACAAAGCGACTACAGGAGGAGGAGCCGGTTTATACCATAGAACAGGTTTATTGACCATTAGAAAAGGAATTTTTGAAAGCAATATTTCAGCAACTACTGGTGGCGGGATTCTAAATGCCGGGGTTATTGATGCAGAGGATTTAACCTTTAAAGGAAATACTTCTGCAACTCAAGGTGCCGGAATATATACCAGTGGAACCTTAACCTTGAACCGTGGATCTTTTATTGCCAATATCGGCCTGCAGCATGGTGCAGGGATTTACAACAGTGGGGTAATCAGACTGGACAATATCATCTTTAGCAGAAATGCAGTAACCGGAGTGAATACCAGTGGATATGGGGCGGGCTTGTACCATGCCTCAGGAACTTCCACCCTTTCCAATACCACTTTTAGTAACAATACCACCGCTTATGTGCATGCCACAATTGCTACCGGTGCAGGCTTTTTCAAGGCCGCATCTGGAACAGCTGCCATTTATAACAGTATATTCTGGGGCAATAGGCGTGGTGGAAATGTAGTAGATCAAGTATCTGGTGCAGGATTAACCATTGCGAATGCTATCGTTGAGGGCGGCTATGCTACAGGAACGAATATCTCCATCGGGAATCCATCTTTTACAGATGCAGCTAATGATAACCTGCGTGTTAAACCAGGATCGGCAGCCATAGATGCCGGCGACAACTCGGCTACTGGAACTTCCAGAGATTTGGACATCAACGAAAGGGTGGTGAACGGTCAGGTGGATATGGGAGCTTATGAAAATCAAGGCGGAGCAAGCTTAGGCATTCTTCCCGCAACACTTCCTCAGGGAAGCAGAGGGGCGATCTTAAATCAACAATTTACGGCAAGCGGCGCTGAAGGAAAATTAAGCTGGACAGTGTCTTCAGGAAGTTTGCCACCAGGTCTTTCGCTAAGCTCCGGAGGATGGTTAACGGGCAGAGCGATGACCGCAGGGAGCTATACATTTGTCGTCGCTGTAACCGATGGACAGTTTATCGGCAGCAAGCAATACACTTACATCATCAATGCGGCCAGTACACATCTAATGACCAATGAGAAGGCAACGGGAAAAAAGGATGGTAGTGATTGGGAAAATGCCTATACCGATTTACAATCAGCCATTACCCAATCCATTGCAGGAGATGAAATCTGGGTGGCAAAAGGGAATTACAGCCCGGGATTACTCGCCACATCAACATTCAATCTAAAAGAGGGGGTTAAAATATACGGAGGCTTCGCCGGAACAGAAGCAACATTGGAAGCAAGGAAAATAACAGACATCAATACCACTAACAAAAGTATCCTGGATGGCAGCCAGGGGGTAGCAAGTTACCATGTTGTTTCCAATACCATTGCAGTAAGTAATGCCACTTTATTAGACGGATTTACGATTAGCGGAGGAAAAACCATCAACTCTAACAGCAGTAGTTTAGGCACAAACCACTATGGAGGAGGAATTTTCAGCAGCCTGGGAAATCCGATATTTAATAACTTGTTCATTACCGGTAACAATGCGGTTTATGGTGGAGGGATGATGATTTACGGAGGTACAGCCACCATTACCAATACCCAGTTTATTGGCAATACCACGACTGGTAGTTATGGAAGAGCCGCCGCATTATATATAAATAGTGGCGCAACAGGAAACCTGGACAGCCTTACTTTTGAAAACAATGTGGTAGCAGCAGGAAGTAATACCTACGCTGGTGCAATGATGAATTATGGTTTCACAAACATTAGCAATGCGACTTTTAAAAACAACAGAATAGAGGGAACGGGCTATGCGCAAGGTGGTGCATATTACCATGCTGCAGGTGCTTCCTCAAAAATATCAAAAACTACTTTTATTGAAAATACGGCGCTAACTGGTGGAGCGGCTTATCTGAGCACAGGGGTACTGGAACTGAAGGAGCTGAGCTTTATTGGAAATAGGGCCACAGGAATGGGGGGTGCCATCAATAGTGTGGGAACACCAGTATTAGACCGCGTTTCTTTTATTGCAAATGAGGCGGTACAACATGGTGGTGCTTTTTATTCCGGGGGTGTTGCCAAGCTGGACAACGTGATCTTCAGCAGAAATAAGGTCAGCTCTACGGGGAACTATTATGGTGGAGCGATGTATGCAACCGCCAATGCGACTTTGATCAATGTTACTTTCAGTGACAACAGCATTGCCAGAGCCGCAGCAGGGGGTGGCGCATTATTCCGTAGTGGCGGGACTGTAGCTGTTTACAATAGTATTTTCTGGGGGAATACTTATGGTGCCAATCTTCCGGATCAAATTTCAGGAGTGGTTACTGTTGACCAGAGTATTGTGCAGGGGAACTATTCGGGAGGGACAAATATTGTGATCGGGAATCCAATGTTTGTGAGTCCTGAGCAGGATAACCTTCGTCTGAAAGGTGGATCTCCCGCAATAGATATGGGAAACAACACCAAGATTTCTACCACTAAAGACCTCGATGGGAATCCTCGTTTAGTAAATGAAACCGTGGATATGGGCGCTTACGAAAATCAGGGGACAGCCAGTCTGATCGTTGCTCCAACAAGTTTGAAGGCCTATGATCGTGGTGAAAAACTGGAGGTTCCTTTAACTGTAACCGGTTCTACAAATGCATTAATCTGGAAAATTACTTCAGGAAATTTACCATCAGGAATTGTACTTAAACCTAATGGAGAGCTGTCAGGAAGAGCGATGGTTGCTGGGTCTTATATTTTTGTAGTTGGCGTAACCGATGGAGAATTGGTAGGCAGCAAGCAATACACTTTATTGGTAAATCCTGCTGCGGCCATTTTATATACTAATGTAGCAGCAAGCACTGGCAATAACGATGGGAGCAGCTGGGAAAATGGCTTTACCGATTTGAAAAATGCCTGGAACAAATCTATTACCGGAGATCAGATTTGGGTGGCGAAAGGAAAGTATAGCCCGGGCTTATTGGCCACAGACTGGTTTACCATGAAGGAGGGGGTAAAAGTTTATGGTGGTTTTGCCGGAACAGAAAACACGCTTGAAGAAAGACAGGCAAATACCATCCACAGCGACAATCAAAGTATTTTGGATGGTAGTCAGGGGGTAGCCAGTAGGCACGTCGTGTTTAACAATTTGGCTTTAACCACTGCCACGATACTAGATGGATTTACAATTAGCGGCGGACAAGCACTCGCTGCCGGAGATACAGACAACCACCGAGGTGGGGGTATCTACAATTATGCCACAGTAAAAGCCATTTTCAATAACCTTCAACTATTAAATAATAAAGCAGATCGTGGGGCAGGGATTTACAATCAGGGACCTGCAGTATTTACACACCTTCTTTTCCAGAATAATGAAGCCAGTGCTTATGGAGGGGGGATGTACAATCTAAATACCGCGATAACCCTAAACAACGCCACTTTTAAGCAAAATACCGCCAGACTTTATGCCGGTGGTTTTGCGCACAATGGTGGGGTATTGACTATGCTGAATAGCTCATTTATCAATAATACCTCCGGTCAGCAGGCAGGAGGGATGTATCACCTGGGAGGAACAGCTAACCTGGACAATGTGGTTTTCAGTAGAAATGCAGTCACCACTGTTGGTGCTTATTACGGAGGGGGTCTATATGTGGCAGCAGCAGCTACTTTAAACAACCTTACCTTTAGTGAAAATAGGATTGCCTTTACTCATGCCAGTACCATAGGTGGTGCCGGATTGTATCGTAGTGCGGGTGTGATCAATGTCAACAATAGTATTTTCTGGGGCAATAAACGTGGGAATGAAATTCCTGACCAGCTGAATGCCGGAGTAGGATTATACCATTCGCTGGTACAAGGCGGATACGCCACAGGAACAAATGTCCTGATTGGGGATCCTTTATTCGAGCAGGCAGCAACTGATCACCTACAGTTAAAAGGAGGTTCTCCGGGCATAGACGCTGGAGACAATGCGAAGAACAGCAGTACAACAGATGTTGCAGGAAATCCAAGGGTAGTTAATGATCAGATCGATCTGGGTGCTTTCGAGAATCAAGGTGGATCAGGATTGAAAATTCTGCCGGCAACTTTTAGCCCATTCTTAAGAGGGGTAAATCCAGCCATTCAGATGACGGCTACCGGCGGTTCAGGAAATTATACCTGGGTTATTCAGTCGGGCAGCTTGCCAGTCGGTTTGGTGTTGACACCTGAGGGGTTAATCACAGGAATGCCAACCTTAATTGGCAGCTATACTTTTGTAGCTGCGGCAACAGACGGTCAGCTGATCGGAAGTAAACAATATACCGTTACCGTAACCGGTGGTGCAGCCAGATTATATGTAAGTCAGTCTGCAAACGGAGGGAACAATGGTAGCAATTGGGCTAACGCCTTTACCGATTTACAACCCGCATTGGCGCAAACCTCAGCAGGTGATGAAATCTGGGTGGCCAAAGGAAGTTACACTGCCGGAACAACAGCCAGTTCTTACTTCATCTTAAAAGAAGGAGTAAAGATGTATGGTGGTTTCGCAGGAACAGAATCCCTATTGACAGAAAGAGATAGTACCGCAATTTCGGGGGTTAATGAAACCATCCTTGATGGAAGTAAAGGTATAGCAAGTTACCACGTGGTATACAATACAGCTGCTTTAACAGCGGCAACAGTTCTGGATGGTTTCAGTATTCAGGGAGGAAGATCACTGACTACTTACAGCTCTGGCACGAACGCCAATTACTATGGGGCAGGAATATACAATACTGCCGGATCGGCGATCTTCCGAAATCTTTGGATTAAAAATAACATTGCTACTTATGGAGCAGGATTATTCCATCAGGGAACGGCGAGTTATACCAATATCACTTTTAGCAACAATGAATCGAAAGGTTATACGGCAAGGGGATCTGCGGTTTACAATGGAGGAAATTTTAAACTTCAAAAGGGACTTTTTGAAAATAACAAGATCACGGAATCGACCAGCTATACCGGATATGGGGCCGGTATTTTCAATGCGGGAGCTTTGGAACTGAATGACGTTAGATTTATCAATAATACCATTAACAGCGGACAGGGAGGAGCGATTTACTCTAGCTCCGGAGCCATTGTGAAAATTAAAGAAGCAACGTTTGCAGGAAATAAGGCAACCACCGGTGGAGCCCTATTCTTTGCAAATGGCAGCCTTGATCTGTACGCAGCAAGCTTTAAAGACAACGCTGCAACAGCAACAGGAGGGGCAATTTATACGGGAGCTACGATGACCTTAAACCGCATCAGCTTTGCAGGCAATACCTCGGTACAACATGGTGCCGCCATCTGGTCTAGTGGAACATTAAAAATAGACAATAGTATTTTCAGTAGAAACAAGGTGAGCGCTACCGGAGGATATTTTGGGGGAGCCATTTATATCGGCTCGGGAACTGCCAATATCAGCAACGTGAGTTTCAGTGGCAACAGCATCAACTATATCAATGCAAGTGCAACGCTAAGTTATGGAGGAGCTTTGTACCGTAGCTCAGGAACAGTAAACGTTCATAATAGCATCTTCTGGAACAATAAGCGCGGCAACAATGTTGCGGATCAATTGAACGCAGGAATCATTGTCGGCAATTCTATAGTTCAAAATAATTATGCTGCCGGAACGGAGATTAAAATCGGAGACCCGATGTTTGAAGATGCATCCGCCGACAACCTTAAACTTAAAGGAGGTTCTCTGGCCATCAACGTGGGAGATAACAACTGGCAGACTTTCGATCAGGATCTGGCGGGCAACCCCCGATTGGTAAATGATGTGGTGGATCTTGGAGCTTACGAGCATGATGGCGCCGGACAGCTGATGATCAGCCCGGGCTTAATTCCAGACCTCAGCAGAGGGGCTTACCTGGATCTGCAACTTACCTATACCGGAACTACATTGCCGGTGACCTGGAGCTTCCAGGGAGGGAAACTACCCACCGGCCTGGTGTTCCTGCCTGATGGTAAATTAAGGGGCACGCCAACCTTAGTAGGGAGCTATACCTTTGTCATCGGCGCGACTGATGGAACAATAGCAGGAAATAAGCAATACACCGTAAACGTTAAAGAGGGACCAGTTAAGTTATTTGTACATCAGACAGCAACAGGCGACAATAACGGAAGCAATTGGCAGCATGCTTTTACAGATTTAACTGCAGCGATGGCGCAAGTCAAGGCAGGAGATGAAATCTGGGTAGCAAAAGGAACTTATAATCCGGGTGCTCTGGCGACTAGTTATTTCACCTTAAAAGAAGGTGTAAAAATGTACGGAGGGTTTGCCGGAAGGGAGTCCTTACTTACAGAAAGAGATAGTACAGCCATTTCTGCTGCGAATGAAACCATTCTGGATGGCAGCACTGGAGTAGCCAGTTACCACGTGGTGTATAATACCGCAGCCCTGACGGCGGCAACAGTTTTAGATGGTTTTAGTATTCAGGGAGGAAAATCACTGACTACTTATAGCTCTGGTTCCAATGCCAATTATTACGGTGCAGGTATATACAATACGGCCGGATCTGCCATCTTCAGAAATCTATGGATAAAGAACAACCTGGCCACTTATGGTGCAGGTTTATTCCATACCGGAGATGCGGAATACAGCAATATCAGATTTACGAATAACATTGCCAAAGGATCATATGCCCGGGGTGCTGCGGTCTACAATTCCAGGGGCTTTGCCTTAACTAAAGGCCTTTTTGAAGACAATAAAATCACTGAATCGGCTAGCTACACTGGTTACGGAGCCGCCATCTTTAATAGCGGTTTACTGGAACTGGAGGAGGTAAAATTTGTAAACAATACGATTGCCAATGGACAAGGTGGAGCGATTTATAACAATTCCGGAGCAGGTTTAAAAATCAGCAAATCGGAGTTTACAGGAAATAAAGCGACTACTGGTGGGGCCTTATTTATCGCCAATGGCTTCCCGGAAATTACCGATGTGATCTTCAGAGCGAATGCGGCAAACGGAATGGGAGGTGCAATTTATGCTGCTGGGACACCAGTCTTAAACAGGGTTTCTTTTATAGAGAATATCTCGCTGCAACATGGTGGGGCAATCTGGACGAATGGCAGTATCAGAATTGACAACAGTATTTTTAGTCGCAATAAAGTAAGTTCAACTGCGGCCCATTATGGAGGAGCAATCTATGTGAGCTCCGGAGAAGCATTGATCAATAACGTGACTTTTAGTAACAATAGCATCAGTTATATCAATGCCAGTGCAACTTTAAATTATGGGGGCGCATTGTATCGCAACTCGGGCGTGGTGACACTCCATAACAGTATTCTATGGGGCAATAAACGTGGCAATAATGTGATGGATCAGCTCAATGCGGGTATTGTTGCAGGCAGCACTTTAATCCAGAACAACTATGCTGCGGGAGAGGATATTAAGTTTGGTGACCCGATGTTTGAAAATGCTGCAGCGGATAACCTGAAACTAAAAGGAGGCTCTCTGGCTATTGATGCAGGGAAAAACAGCTGGCAGGGATTTGATAAAGACCTTGGCGGAAATCCACGTATCATCAATGACCTGATTGATCTTGGGGCTTATGAAAATGAGGGTGGAGAAAGCCTGATTCTAAATCCGATGACGATTGCGCCATTGAAAAGAGGAGCATATGCTGAAATTCAATTAACAGCGACAGGAACATTATTACCACTTACCTGGAGCTTCCAGGGAGGTAAATTGCCAACCGGATTGGTCTTCCTGCCGGATGGTAAATTAAGGGGAACGCCAACCGTGGTGGGCAGTTACACTTTTGTAATTGGTGCAACTGATGGCACGATAGGTGGAAATAGACAGTATACGGTTAACATTTTAAATGGCTCAGGAAGGTTATTTGTACACCAGGCGGCAACCGGAGATCAGAACGGAAGTAACTGGCCAAATGCTTTTACTGATTTACAAGTTGCCTTAGGGCAAACTTCTGCTGGTGATGAGATTTGGGTGGCCAAAGGGACTTATAGTCCGGGCTTGCTGATCAGTTCTTACTTCAACCTAAAAGAAGGCGTGAAGATCTATGGTGGTTTTGCTGGTACAGAAACCTTACTTACAGAAAGAGACAGTACAGCGATTCGTGGTGCCAATGAAACCATTCTTGATGGTAGCCAGGGTAAGCCAAGTTATCATGTGGTTTACAATGCCACAGCGTTGACTAATGCTACTGTGCTGGATGGATTTTCTATTCAAGGAGGAAATGCAGGAACCAGCTATAACAGCTATTATTACAATGGCAATTATTATGGTGCCGGAATTTACAACTCTGCAGGTGCGGCAGTTTTCAATCACCTATGGATTAAGAATAATGTGGCCAGTTATGGTGCTGGAATTTACCACAGTGGCAATGCAACTTATAGCAATATCATCTTTAGCAACAACCGTACAACGGGTAATTATGCTAGAGGTTCCGCCGTTTATAATGTTGGTGGATTTAAGCTTAAAGGTGGTGTTTTTGAAAACAACAAAATCATTGAATCGGCGAGTTATCCGGGTTATGGATCTGCCCTGTTCAACGCAGGGATGGCAGAACTGACGGATGTCCGGTTCGACAATAACACGATCACCAATGGACAAGGAGGTGCGATTTATAGCAACTCCGGAGCCACTTTAACCATCACCAATGCCAGTTTTAATGCCAATAAATCTACTACCGGAGGGGCTGTGTTTATTGCCAATGGAACACCGGTATTTACGAATGTGATTTTTAAAGACAATATCGCAACAGGAAGTGGTGGTGCAATTTACGCCAGCGGAACATTGACCTTAAACAGAACATCATTTACCAATAACACTGCTGCATTACATGGCGGAGCGATTTGGTCTAACAGTGTGTTTAAGCTTGACAACAGTACTTTTAGCAGGAACAGGGTGACTTCGACAGCGGCTAATTATGGCGGAGCGGTTTACCTATACTCCGGAACGGCAGTGTTAACGAACAACAGTTTCAGTAACAATAGCATCAATTATTTCAAGACAGGTACGGTAAACTATGGTGGTGCGATCTACAGAAATGCAGGAACAGTTACCTTAAACAATAGTGTGCTTTGGGGGAATACCAGAGGATCCGATACACCAGATCAGCTCAACCTGAACATTAAGGCAAACAATTCCCTGATTCAGGGAGGTTATGCAGCTGGTGCAAATATCATTGATGCTGAACCGATGTTTGTGAACGCAGCAGCGGATAATCTAGGACTTACCGGATGTTCGCCAGCGGTAAATACGGGAGATAATAACCTGGTAGCAGCAGGCAGCAAAGATCTTGCTGGGTTAGAGAGGATCAAATCGGAATGGGTAGATATGGGTGCTTTAGAATACCAGCAAGAGGTAATTGAGGTGAAACCTGCAGCAATGCCGCAAGGGAATCGTGGGGAAAGCATCAGTGTACAATTACAAGGAGTTGATGGGGCTGGAAGCACAGCAGGCAACTATACCTATCAGGTGATTTCTGGTAAACTTCCTGATGGGTTATCAATGACTCCATCTGGATTCCTCACAGGAAATCCAATTGTAATTGGTAAATATACTTTTGTTGTTAAAGCAACTGATGGGAACTTATGTGGTCATCGGATGTACAACATGGAAATTGTGGCGGGTACAGGAGTGGTTCGTATCCTGGTAAACCAGGCCGCAGTTGCTGGTCAGAACAACGGAAGTACCTGGGATAATGCCTATCTCGATTTACAAAACGCCTTAAAAGTCTCTTTACCTGGGGATCAAATCTGGGTAGCGAAAGGGACATACAGTCCTGGGCCACTCCTAACCTCGACCTTCCAAATGAAAGAAGGGGTTAAAATATACGGTGGTTTTGCCGCCACGGAGAACCTGCTTTCAGAAAGAGATACGCTAAACACAAGAACACTTAATCAAACGATATTAGACGGTAAAAACATCAACAGACACGTTATTTTCAATACGGCAATTTTAACAAAAGCAACGGTTCTGGATGGATTTACCATTACCGCCGGACGTACGGCAATTGGTGGTAGCGGCAGCGAACCTTATATCGGAGCGGGTGTGTATAACAGTCGTGGGGCGATGATCTTTAACGACCTCTGGATTAAAAATAACAATGCCAGCAGTTATGGCGGAGGGATGTACAATGCCGCGGCATCGGTGCTGACAAAGATCACTTTTGAAGGCAATACGATCAGTACAGGATCTTACCCTTATGGCGGTGGGTTATACAATTCAGGCGCTGCAACTATGAATAACCTAGAGTTCCTAAACAATACGGCAAACTATGGCGGCGGACTGTACCATGTTACTGCAGCACTGAACTTGAACAATGTGGTTTTTAAAGAGAATAAAGCAAATCTGATTGGCGGTGGATTCTATGCTTACAGCGGTAAGATTACCGTAGGTGGAGCTGCATTTATCGCAAATACTTCGGTACAGCATGGTGCCGGTTTATACCAGTACGCTTCAACATTGACTTTAAACAATGCGATTTTCAGCAGAAATAAAGTGAGCAGTACTGCCGGATATTTCGGTGGTGGTTTCTACCAATATACAGCGACATCTACTTTAAACAACGTTACGTTCAGCAATAACAGCATCGGTTACGTGAATGCTTCCATTAACAAATATGGCGGAGGTATTTACCGCAATGCAGGCACACTGACTTTGCAAAACAGCATCCTTTGGGGAAATAAACGAGGAAATAATGTCGCAGATGAGTTAAACCTGAATGTAAAAGTGAGCAATGCCCTGATTCAGGGAGGTTATGCGGCTGGAAAAACAGTAGTTGATGCGAATCCAATGTTCAACCTGACAAACCCTGATGATTTATCTTTATCTGCATGTTCTCCAGCTATAAATATGGGAGATAATGTGTTTGCTGCGGGATTAACCAAAGATATCACTGGTCAGAACAGGATCATGGCAGATGCGGTAGATCTTGGTGCTTATGAAAATCAGCAGAATAGAATTATGGTGGGTCCGGCGGCATTGCCGGAAGGGATCCGTGGACAAAAGTACCTGCAGCAAATGACTGCGACAGGTGGCAACGGTACCTATACCTATGCCATCAGCTATGGTAAATTACCAGACGGATTGTTGATGAGTACTTCAGGAAGCATTACTGGCAGACCGATTAATAATGGAATCTACACCTTCAACGTAACGGCAAATGATGGCCACCTTTGTGGAAACAGGCTGTATACGGTAGAAGTGAAACCTGGGATCGGTGGGGTTCGTATTTATGTGAACCAGGCCGCTAGCGGAATGGACAATGGTGCCGACTGGACCAATGGTTTTCTTGATCTTCAAAAGGGTTTAAGTTCTGCCCTGGCTGGAGACACGGTCTGGGTGGCAAAAGGAAAATATAACCCAGGTCTTAAAGTCACAAACTACTTTACTTTGAAAGAGAATCTGAAGCTATTTGGTGGTTTTGCAGGGACGGAAAATGAGCTTTCAGACCGGGTTCCGGAAACCATTTCGACGACAAATGAGACGATTTTGAGTGGGGAAAACAGAAGTTACCACGTCCTCTATAACCGTGTTGCCTTAACCAATGCGACCATTGTAGATGGGTTTAGCATTTCAGGAGGAAAAACCGCAATGGGATCTAATTCCAGTAATGAAGCCTATTATGGGGCGGGAATTTACAATGCTTTAGGAAAGGTGATCTTTAGAAACCTTTGGATTAAAGACAACACTGCCTATAATTATGGAGGAGGTGTTTTCAATAGTGGCGCTGCTGAATTTAGCAATATCATATTGGAGAATAACACTGTAGTTACCGGAGGCTATGCCTATGGTGGTGGGATGTACAACTCCGCAGCGTCGAGTTTTAGAGATGTAAAATTCATCAGCAACAAAGCAAAGCATGGTGCTGGACTATTCAATATCAGCGCTGCCATCACGATGGATAAAGTCGATTTCAAAGACAATGCAGCAGTGATTAGCGGAGGTGCCATCTACAATTCTACCAATGGGAAACCAGCCATCACGAATGCTAAATTTATTGGAAACACGGCGGTACAGCATGGTGGAGCGATCTATCAGTATTCAGGAACTTTAAACATCAGCAATGCGGTCTTTAGCCGGAATAGGGTAACAAGTACTGGCGGTTATTATGGTGGTGCATTGTACCATTATAATGGGGTAACCAATCTGGTGAATACTTCGATGGCCAATAATAGCATCGCCTATGCGAATACTTCCGCAGCCAACCAATATGGTGGAGCGGTATATCGTTATACTGGAACGCTGAATATTTACAACAGTATTTTATGGAATAACAAACGAGGAAATAAAGTAGCCGATCAGCTGACTACGGGCATCATTGTAGCCAATAGCACTATTGAAAATGGCTATAAAACCGGCACATTAATTTTAACTAAGGATCCTCAGTTTAACAATCCTGATGGGGATGAACTCTCGCTTTCGGCATGCTCTCCTGCCATCAACATGGGAGACAACAGTAAGGTTGCCGGATTGGGTCTGGACCTTGCCGGAGCCATCAGAATTCAGCACAATACCGTAGATATCGGGGCCTATGAATTCCAGGGATTATACCTGGAAAATGCAGAACAGCAATTGCCGGCAGCAGATCAGTGGAGCCCTTATACCCATCAGGTTACTTTGGCTACGGCGGGCAATTATATCTTTAGTCTTTCCCAGGGCTTATTACCTGATGGGATGACTTTAAGTCCGGGGGGAGTCATTTCCGGAGAAGCAAGTGAAGCTGGAGAATATGAGTTTATCCTTGCGGTAGCCGGAGATAATGTATGCGGTTCACTGAAGATTAAATTGAAAGTGAATCCAAGGGAACCTTATATCATCGAGGTCTTGAAACCTTATCCTCTCCCAGTTAAAATTGATACAGGAACGCCATTCGATCAGTTAACGCTGGTCCCTCAGGTAGAAGTGATCATGAGTGATCAGAGCCAGGCGAAATTCCCTGTTACCTGGTTGCCGGGTGATTATAACGGGAACGTAGAAGGACTGTATACGGTGATCGGAAATATTATAGTGCCCAAGCCAGAAATGAACAGGAACAACCTGACCGCCACCGCTAAAGTTGCAGTGATTGATCCGGTTTACCCTTATATCATCGCACTGGAAGAATTTCCGCCAGTTTATGTATGGTATGGAATACCTTTCTCAGAAGTATTGCCGCAATTGCCAAAGCAGGTTCGTGTAACCTATGACGACCGCGTGACTACAGATATGTTAAGCCTAGTCTGGAAACAAGGATCATATGACCTGAAGTCTGGCTTGTATCGCTTATATGCAGATCTGGTCTTGAAAGAAGTTCATGCCAACCCTGCCGGGTTTGAAGCTAGTGTAGATGTGTATGCGCAACATGATATTATTTCAGTTGAACCCTTAGCAGATATTACTGTGCCTTTAAAGACGCCAGTAGCCAACCTGCCATTACAGTCTTCTATCCGTGTGACTTACCATGATCAGACCACAGGCTTCCTGAATGTGATTTGGGATACGGCTATTTATACCCCAAACAAAGGAGGTGAATATGATCTGAATGGAGCTTTACAGTTGAAACCATTGACTTCAAACAGTAAACGCCTAACCGGAGAGCAGAAGGTGATCATCCGTAAAAACATCACTTCAATATTGCCAGTTCCAGCAGCGAGCACACCTTACGCTACTGAGTTTGACGATGTAGAGTTACCTAAAACAGTTATGGCGAAGTTTGATGATGGGACAACAGATACGGTAGGGGTAGAATGGAAACCTGGAAAATACAACCCAATGGTTTCCGCTGATTACAATTTATTAGGTACACTACTTCACAATTCCAGCATCGATAATACCAGTAATCTGGAAGCAAAAATTGTTTTAACGGTACTTCCAAAACCAAAAAATATCGTGTCCATTGCAAAACCAGATTCTGTAAATGTCTCTTTTGGGACCTTGGTGAATGCAATTGAAGCGTTGAAATTAGCGATTCCTGTAACCTATGATGACGGCAGTAACGGAACGTTGAACATGACCTGGGATGCGGAGGGTTATGATCCATTGAAACCAGGGTTCTATACTTTTGATGGTGATCCGATCCTGATTCCTGGAGTTGCAAATAAGGATATGCGCAGTACATCCATCACAATTATCTTAGGTAAAAAAGAGATCATTTCGGTTACAAATCCTGCATTAATCAATGTGAAATATGGAACCGAAACAGATCAGATTGGCTTACCAGATGAAGTGGCGGTGAGGTATAATGACCAGTCGGCGGGCACAGAAGGTGTACTTTGGAGTTCGGCTACCTACAACCGTTTACAGGAGGGAAGTTATACTTTCAAAGGAGAAATTGTGATCCATGATCAGATTGAAAATCCGAATATGAAGTATGCGGAAGTGGTCGTAAAAGTTGGACCGAAACCATTAACAGTAGTGTCTTCTATTCCTGATTCTTTGAACATCCCTTATGGTACGGATTTCAATTCGGCGAAATTATTGTTCCCGAAAAAGGCTGCGGTGACTTATGACAACCTGAGTTCAGGGAGCTTAAATGTCACCTGGCTGGAAGGCGATTATCTAGCGGATGAACCAGGTGCTTACCAGTTGATCGGAGAACTGGAGACTCCGGATGGATTCATTAATCCAGATAGTGTAAAGGCAAATTTAAAAGTGAATATTGGTAAACGCATCATCAAATCTTACCTGAGTCCAGATGCCTTAACGGTGTTTTTTGGAACGGATGCGGGGTCATTAATTTTGCCGGATGCACTGATGGCAGAATTCGTAGACGGAGGAATGCAGGACCTGGGTGTAAGCTGGGATTTGAGCAACTATAATGGGAATATGGAAGGAGAGTATGTCATCAATGGCACATTTATCCTGCCGGATGATATCGAAAACGCTAAAGGAATTATTCCTAAGATAGAAATCAATGTATTGCCAAGAGCCAAAGAAATTATCTCTTTAAAGGCAGATACGCTAGCGGTGGTTTATGGGACGAAACTGACAGATCTTGTTTTCCCTGTTCTTCGCAATGCGAGATTGGATGATGGAACAGACCTGGATATTCCGGTGATGAATCCTTCATTTGAAAGCTTGGATTACGATGAAACACAGTCGGGAACCTACCTCTTTGAAGGGGAATTGGAGTTGCCGCAAGGGGTGCAAAATCCAAAGAATTTACCAGCTCAGGTTTGGATTAAGGTGGGTAGAAAAGAGATCGTATCAATCGCAGCAATTGCGCCTTTAAGCGTTCCTTTCAACACCAGTTTTGATGCTTTAACTTTACCGGAATCCGTAAAAGTAATTTACAATGACCAGTCTGAAGACTTGTTGCCGGTAGATTGGCTAAAAGGGAATTACAATGAAAAATTAGCAGGTACCTATATTCTTCCGGGAACCATGGTTGTCCCTGATGAAATTGACAACCCTAAACCTCTGCAGCCAGCGATCAGTGTAACTGTTGCGGAGAAGATCAGAACGTTAGTCTCCATTGCAGCAGATTCTATTTCAGTAGTGAATGGAACCGCCTTAAATGCCTTGGGCTTGCCTGTTCAGGTATCTGGTGTATTTGATGATGGCTCTACAGAAATGATCAGCCTGAAGACCTGGGAAAATACAGATTACAATCCTTTTGAAAAAGGGGCTTATGAATTCATCGGAACGGTTACCCTTCCGGTAAATACCGAAAACCCGAACGACATAACGGCGATGTTAAAGGTAAAAGTGGAAGCTAGATTTGTGGTTTCTGTTGCGGCTATTCCAGATATGGTTGTGCCTCATGGAACATTATTCAGTAATCTGGCATTGCCATCGATGGTGGATGTGACTTACAATAACCAGCAAACTGAACCACTATCGGTCTTATGGGAGGAAGGAACGTTCAATGGAAATATCGCTGGAGATTATGTGTTGAATGGTATACTGCTGCCGGATAGCCCTGAAGAAAACAAGGATAATAAATCTGCCAGTATTAAAGTAAGTGTGCAGGTTCCTCTGCTAATGATCAATACGGTGACGGTAAATTCTCCAATACATTTTCCATTAGGCACCAGTAAAGCTCAGGTGATGGCGCAGCTGGGTGCTACCTTACCGGTAAGCTACACAGTTGGCAGTACCGGTGTTGTCGGAGTAGATTGGGAATCTGCGGATTTTATAGAGAACGAGGTGGGTAGTTTTAACTTCACCGGAATCCTGGATCCAGCAGTTGGGGCTTCAAATCCAACAGATATTACGGCTAAAGTGGAGGTGATTATCGATCAGAAAAACATCATTGATGTAGCACAATCTCCGGCATTAGTAGATGTATATGGAAAGTTGTTCAGCGCATTGGAACTGCCCTTAACGGTAAAGGTGACCTATGACGATCAAACTACTGAGGAGTTACCGGTACTTTGGGAAGAAGCAGGTTATCAAAGTAATCTCTTACAGGAACAGACGATCAGTGGGCTTGTTCAATTGACCAGTGACATTAGAAATACTTTGGACCTGAAAGGGAAAATTAAGATTACCCTGCAGAAGGATATCGATTCTGTAGCGGTGATTGCGCCAATAACAGTGGCTTATGGTACACCGTTTTCAGGATTAGGATTACCTGCTTCAATAGCAGTGTCTTATAATGATGGCTCTACAGAAAACCTGGCGGTTAGCTGGGATCCTGCAGTTTATGTCGCAGCTCCGATTGTTGATTTACTGATGGTTGGGGAGTTAACATTGGCAGCAAACACCTTCAATACTGGCTTGAAAACAGCCCTGGCTGAGATCCGGGTTCAAAAAGCAAGTCAGGTGATCAATTTTACCGCGATTGCCAATAAGCAATACGGTGATGATGCTTTCCAGTTGCAGGCGACAGCTTCTTCAGGTTTGCCAGTTACTTTTGAATTGTTAGACGGATACCTGAATCTGAACGGCGATTTAGTCACCATAGAGGGTGCCGGACAAGTGATCATTAAAGCTGTTCAGGCCGGCAGTGCATTTTATGAAAAAGCAGAGGCAGAACAAAGATTCGTCATCAGTAAAGCTTTACTGACCGTTCATGGAGATAGTTTGAAACGTTACTTTGCACATGAAAATCCATCATTTACCTATCAAATGGAAGGCTTTAAATATGGAGAAATAGCGTCGGGTATAAGGGCAGCAACAAAACTAACAGGAGAACCTGAGGCTAATACTACAGCTACTGTGGCGAGTTTGCCAGGTGTTTATCCTGTGGTACTGGGAATTGGCAGTTTACAAGCAGACAACTATGACTTTGCTTTTGTAAACGGATCTCTTGAGATTTCCAGATTGTACCATACCATTACCTGGGAAAGTAATGGTGGAACAGCAGTGGCCCCACTGGTTGTAGAAGATCAGGCCTTAATTACTCCTGCAGTTACGACGAAAGAGGGAGCAGTTTTTTATGCCTGGTATAGTGACCAAAATATGGAAACTGTTTTTAATTTTGGCCTCCCAATTACAGAAAGCATTACGCTTTATGCCGATTGGAAATTGAATCCATTGCCGGCATCCGGAGCGATCAGCATGAAGATGGTGGCAGATTACATGCTCGCCATCGGAGAAATAAATGAGACAGAAAGAAAAGCACCATTCTCTTTGGCATGGTTGAATGGTAAGAGCCACTTGGAGGATCAGGATCCACCATTTAAACTGACGGAATGGTATGGTTATGCACCGGTTAAAAAGCCACTGTTAAAAACAGTTGCAGTAAGTGCTCAAAATACGACTGCCGTGCTTACTGGTATGGCTTTAATCAGCGATGGCGGGTCGGCACTTACCGAATCTGGCATCTGTTGGAGCACCGTGCCAAACCCTACACTGGCAGACGCAAAAGTGGCGTCAGGAGCGGATGCTTCGGTCATTAGCCTGGAAGGTTTGAGTACTGGAATCCCGTATTATGTGAAAGCTTATGCGGTAAATAAATTAGGAGTAGCCTATGGAAATGAACTGGCCTTCCTGATCAAAGAAGATGGACAAATAGAAATTGTAAAGAAATAAAGGATATGCAAATCAAACAAAAACGAACAGATTATTGGATCAGATGTGCGGTGGTGGCGATGGGATTTGTGTTTTTTGCCCCGAAACAGGGAACAGCACAATTTGTGGGTAATCCACTGATTCCGGTACCCGGAAAAGTGATCATCTATACGAATGATGCAAAGGGTGGACATCACCAGGTGGCGACTCTCGCAGATCGCAATAACCTGAGTCCGCTAAGACGTCAGCCAGGGATGTTATGTACCGTGATGGACGATGGTACCGGGAAAACAAAAACCTATCAATTGATCTGTGCGGATGTACCTGCGGAATTGGAAAACAATGCCAATTGGGTTTTGTTCTCTTCGGGCGCATCTGCGGGAGGAAATAACCTGATTTATGGTGTGGGAATTCCGGTTGCCGACACTGGAAAAACAGGTGATTTCTATATCAACACCACCGACCAAACGCTTTTCGGTCCGAAGAAAGAGGATGCGACATGGCCTTGGTTGTTGTTGCAGGGCGCTGTAACTGGTGCTGCCGGAGGTGCTTTAACAGGAACCTATCCTAATCCTTCTATCGCTGAAAAAGTCATTACCGCAGCAAATATCAAATCTGATGCGGCAGATCAGGTGATGGTCAGTAATGCAGATGGTTCAGTGGCCTGGGTTGATAAAGCGACACTAGGTGGCGGCGGGGGTAACGTTGGTGCTTTCAACGGAAACAGACCAATTACCGGAGATTATTATAAGAATGTAAATCCTGGTACGAATGATCTGGCGAAATGGATTGAAGCTGTATTTTATCCTTCACTAGGGCCTTCTGCGAGTCTAACCAGCAACCCTTCGGGGACAAAAGAAATGGGGCCGGCAGGAAATACTGCTGTTACGCTAAATTGGACTGCAGGGCGAGCTATGGAAACCGGGGAGCTGACCAGTATCAACGTGGCAGGCCAGGAAGTTTTCAGTTCTTCTCCTGCTCCGGGGGCTACAGTGACGGGAACCGTTAATGTATCGGCCACCAGTAACCAGTCCAACACCTTTAAACTCATCGTAAAAACAGCAGACAATAAAACGGCGGAAGCCACGGCTTCACTGAATTTCCAATGGAAGCGCTATTATGGATTCGCGAATGGCGGTGAAGATGGGGAGAACTTTGCCCCTACTGATGCACAAATTCTGGCGCTTGGCAGTAGTGAATTCGGAAGCGGAGCAGCCGTTTCTAATAAAGCAGCAAGTCCTTCAGGACGTCAAAAACTGGTGATTGCCTATCCTTCAATTTGGGGAGGGTCGAAAATCATTGTTGGCATTCTGGATTCTACAGGTGCTTTTGAAAAGACGACCAGGTCTTTCAGGAATAGCGTTGGAGGGGTTACGGATTATGTGATTTTTGTGCAAAGAGACAACACTGCTGCGGGTTTAACTTTTACCATTCAATAAGCCGGTCATCAGTCCAAATTTAAAAAGCAATGAAGAATTTTGAAAATTACATCCCAATGAAAGCGATTTATACATTTTGCGTACTGTTGTGTACGCTCAGCTTCTCGGCTATAGGGCAGGTGAAGGTGATTGGAGCTTTAGAGCCCAATGACCTGACGGATAAATACTCGACCCATAGTGATATTTATGGTAAAGGAGGTTTCAGATCCGTAGCCAGTAATGCCGAAAGAGACCTGATTACCCCTGCCAGAAGGTCTGTAGGGATGTTGGTTTATTCCATTCTGGAAGAAAAGTTTTATCAATTGAAAGGCGGAATTGCCAATAGCAATTGGGTGGAAAGCCAAATGGGAGGTGGTACCGGTGGAGGTACAGGAGAAACGCTGTCTATTGAAAAAGGAGGAACGGGCGCAATTACTGCCGAGGCTGCAAGGGAAAACCTGGGCTTAGGAACCTTGGCCATTCAGAATAAAGATGCCGTAGAAATCACCAAAGGGGCAATTGATAATACTCTGATCGGGGGCTCTACACCCGCACAAGGAAAGTTTACCACGCTGGATGTGAATTCAGAATTAACGGTAACCGGGCAGGTGATTGTGAATGGAGATATTAAGGCTTCAGGAGATGTAACGGCAAATTCCGACATACGGTTGAAGAAGAATATCGAGACACTTCCAGCGGTTTCTGAGCAACTGAGAAGATTGCATGCGGTCTCTTATGATCGAAGAGATGTAGATTTACACCAGATCGGTTTTATCGCCCAGAATGTTCAGGAGTTTTTCCCTTCCTTGGTAAAAGCAGATACGGATCCAAAGAAAACGCTTTCTTTGAATTATCAGTCCATGACCGTTCCTTTATTGAAAGGATGGCAGGAACATGATGAGGAAATCGCAGTTCAGCAAAAGGAATTGAAAAGTCTGAAATCAGAAATTGAAGAATTGAAAAAGGCCGTTGCGGAGTTGAAGGAACTGCTGAAGGCAAAGAAATAATTACAGGTCATGATTGAAAGGCCAATCAATGGCATCATATAATCGCTTTTAAAAACTGAAATGCCCCCAAAATTTTTCTGAATTTTGGGGGCATTTTTATGAATCCGCATCAGCGAATTTTTGTTACTTATTGATCCCTTCAAGGGCAAATAGAAACGCATAGTTTAAAGCAATATCTTTCAGGTAATCAAACCTGCCGGATGCGCCACCATGGCCAAAATCCATGTCGGTTTTGAGCAGCAATACGTTTTTATCAGTTTTAGTAGCCCTAAGTTTGGCCACCCATTTGGCAGGCTCAAAATACTGCACCTGACTATCGTGCAGTCCTGTGGTCACCAACATATTCGGGTACGCTTTTTTCTCAATATTTTCATATGGAGAATAGCTTTTCATATAATCATAAGCGGCTTTTTGCTTTGGATTTCCCCATTCATCAAACTCATTGGTGGTTAAAGGAATACTTTCATCCAACATCGTGTTGATCACATCGACAAAAGGAACCTGTGCAATAATACCGTTCCACATGTCTGGAGCCATATTGACTACCGCACCCATTAGCAATCCGCCAGCGCTGCCACCTTGTGCATATAGATGGCCCTTGCTGGTCAATTTCTGATCAATCAGGTATTGTCCGCAATCAATGAAATCGGTAAAAGTGTTTTTCTTTTTCATCAATTTACCATCTTCATACCACTGTCGGCCCATTTCCTGACCTCCACGAATGTGTGCAATGGCAAATACAAAACCTCTGTCCAGCAGACTTAACCTCCCACTACTAAAAGTCGCATCCATACTCGATCCATAAGAACCGTAGGCATATAGCAATAGGGGCGCATTGCCATCCTTTTTCAGGCCTTTTTTATAAACCAGGGAGATGGGAACTTTGGTGCCATCTTTTGCCGTTGCATATAGCCGCTCCGACACATATGCCGATTTATCATAGCCACCCACTACTTCCTGCTGTTTCATCAGCTGCTGTGCTTTGGTATCTACGTTATAATCAAAAGTAGAAGTTGGTGTAGTTAGCGATGAATAAATATAGCGCAATGTTTTGCTTTGATAGTCCGGGTTTGAACCTACTTGTGCCATATAAGTTGGCTCGGCAAAAGCAATATGATATTCCGCACCTTTGAATGGACGCACCAGTAGCTGTGTCAATCCGTTTTTACGCTCAGTTACTACAATATGGCTTTTAAATTCGTCGACTCCTTCCAGCAGAACATCCTTACGGTGAGGAATTACTTCTTTCCAGTTTGCCCTTTCTGGTTTATCCAATGGGCATTCCATCAGGCGGAAATTCTTGGCCTCCCAATTGGTCAGGATTAGAAATTTGTCGTCCAATGCGATCACATCATACAATACATCTTTGACCCTTGGCTGAAAAACTTTAAACGCTTCATTAGGTTTATCAGCTTCCAGGATTCTCATCTCATTTGATTGTGTTGCCTGCGAATAAATGAAAAGGTATTTACCGGATTTTGATTTACCCACACCGATATAATTTGACTTGTCTTTTTCTTCATAGACGGTCTCATCCAGCTTGGCATCGGTATGCAATACATGCTTTTTAATCTTTTCACTGAGTAAAGTGACCGGATTTTTAGAAGTATAGAAAATGGTCTTATTGTCGGCCGCCCAGGTGGCATCACCTTCAGTATTTGGAATGGCGTCTTTAAAAACCTCTCCAGTTTCCAGATTTTTTACATGGATCACATATTGGCGTCTCGATACTTTATCTACGCCAAAGGCCAGCATTTTATTGTCTGGGCTGATGGTAAAACCTGTAGCCGAGTAGTAAGGTAAACCTTTTGCCAGCTGATCTACATCCAATAATACCTCTTCTTTAGCATCCAGGCTGCCTTTTTTTCTACAGTATTTATAATATTGTTCGCCCTCTTCACTTCTGGTATAATAGAAATAACCATTTTTCAATACCGGCACTGACTCGTCTTTTTCCTTGATACGACCTTTTAACTCTTTAAAAAGATCTGCCTGCAGTTGTCTCGTTCCCGCCATCATGGTATCCAGATATTTGTTTTCTTCGGTCAGGTAATCAATTACAGCAGTACTGTCTTTACCTTTTTTAAAGTAGTCAATCATCCAGTAATAATTGTCTACCACCGTATCACCATGAATAGTTCTGATATGAGGTTTCACTTCCGCTACTGGTGGGGTAGCATTTGGCCATTTATAGGGTTCCATTTTCTGCGCTTTGTTTGTACAGGACAAAGCTACGCTGAGTAACAGTAATCCTGGAAGAGTTTTTTTTATCATAAGTTAGTAAAGGTTGAGGCATAGACTCTACAAAATAGATTAATTTCTTTAAGTTAGGATGGTTCCCATTAAAACTTTATCTAAATGAGAAAGATCTTCAATAAGAGTAATATAATAAACGGCCTTTTGGGTGTGCTGATCCTGGTGGTTCTTTTTGTACCATCGGCAAAGGCATTAATGATCCAGGGGCTGATGAAAGTTGGTTTATTTTCGCCTGATACCAGTATTGATTATAAAAAGGGCAACGAAAACATCCAGTCCGAAAGTCTGGCTGGAGTTAGGTTTAAAGATGCAGGAGGAAAGGTCGTAGACCTTGGCGATTTAAAAGGCAAAGTGATCTTTATTAACTTTTGGGCCACCTGGTGCCCCCCATGTTTGGCGGAAATGCCTTCGGTAAATAAATTGTATGAGCAGTTTAAGGGAGATGATGGAGTAGTTTTCATCATGGTGGATGCAGATAGCGATTTCGCGAAAGCAAAGAAATATATGGATAGAAAGGGATACCAGATGCCGGTTTATGCCGTAGCAAGTCAAATTCCTCAGCAGCTATTTGCAGGTTCTTTGCCTACAACGGTAGTCTTGGATAAGCATGGCCGACTGTCTTACCATGAGGTGGGTGCGGCAGATTATGGGAATAAGAAGTTTGTGGATTTCATTAAACAGTTGAAAGCAGATTAACCGTTTAGCAGGGTGTTTAATACCTGTTAGGTAACGGCTGCATCTTTATAGAATATCAAAGCCGTTCATCAGTTAATTAATTAACATTTTTTAACGTTAAAATGGCAGTTAAAACCCTGGCTATGTTTAACTTTGTATCGTTAATCATTGGCATAAATGTTGTCCTATTTTTAGAGTCAGATAAAAACATAAAAAGATGAAACGAAATTTGATATTTATCTTAGGTTGCATGATCAGTTTTGTTTATGCTTCAATGGGTTTTGCACAAACGCCTCCACTTTTTAAAGATCAAAATCCAAGATATCAGGAAAGCCGCGCTAAATACATGGGAATGGCTGATTCTTTAAATCTGACACAAGGCAGCACTGTTCAAAGTACCTATAAAGCTTACGATTGGTACACCGCCAGGGAAGAACGCCGTCAGCAGCGCAGAGAAAGAAACAACAGCAGCTGGTACAGCCCTTACGATTATAACAACGGTTATTTTTACCCTTCCTTTAATTATTATCCTAATTTCGGCTATTCTTTAGGCTTGGGATTTGGACATTTTGGTCGTTATGGAGGTTTTAATATTGGCTACAACAGACATTGGGGACGCTGGTAAACAGACAACAACAGAAAATTTTATTTTTTAAATATATGCAGTTCAAAAAGATAATAACCTTAGTGGCTATTGCAGCTTCTGGAATCATGATCAGTTCTTGCTCCAGACAAGTTACACGTGTAAATCCTGATCAAACGATCGATATCAGCGGTAATTGGAACAATACAGATTCAAGATTAGTGGCCCAGGAAATGACACAGAGCATTTTGGGAAGCAAATGGTTACCGGAATATTTAGAAGCGAAAGCGGGCAAAAAACCAACGGTAATTGTGGGTGTGGTGACCAATAAAAGCCATGAACACATTGATGCGGAAACTTTCGTGAAAGATGTAGAGCAGGCTTTTATCCAAAGCGGCCGCGTGAGACTGGTTCAAGGTGGTAAAAAGAGAGAAGAACTGCGTGCAGAGAAAGCAGATCAGCAGGACAATGCTTCTGTATCTACGATGAAGAAATTCGGATTGGAAAACGGTGCAGATTACATCCTTCAGGGATCGATCAATTCTATTGTAGACTCTCATAAAAGACAAAAAGTAGTTTACTACCAGGTAAACCTGGAACTGACTGATATTCAAACTAATGAAGTGGTTTGGATTGGCGATAAGAAAATCACGAAATACGTTAAAAATTAGTCTGGCTTAACAGGCTAAATCTAACATGGGTAATCTCACTAAGCATACTTTTAGAGCATCAATTTTTATGGGATTGATGCTCTTTCTTTTTAGCTGTTCCAGCTATAATGATATGATTACGCCATATTATAAGCAGATGGCTAGTGGTAATTATACAGAGGCAATGAAGGAGCTGGAAAAGAATAAGCTCCTGCAAAAACCTCGTAACAAGCTGCTATTCCTGATGGAAAAAGGGAAAACGGCACATCTGCTGGGAGATTATGAAAATAGCAACCGCTATTTTAATGAGGCCGATGAGCGGTTAGAAAACGGATTAGGCGGTGCTATGGATGCAGTAGTTGGGACTTTAGTAAACCCAATGAATCAGGTGTATAAAGGAGAAGACTTTGAGAAGTTCATGATCCACTACTATAAGGCTTTAAATTATGTGTATCTCGGTAAGCCAGAAGATGCCATTGTGGAAGCCAGACGTATTGGGTTGCAGTCTCAGGAACAGGGTGATAAGTTCAATAATAAGGACAATCGCTATTCGAAAGATGCTTTCTCTCTAATGCTGCAAGGCTTGATCTATGAATATGATCGTGATATGAACAATGCTTTTATTGCTTATCGTAATGCTGCGGAAGTTTACCTGAACAGCAAAGATCAAACCTATTACGGCACGTCAATGCCAGGAGAACTGAAAAAGGATCTTTTAAGAACGGCTGCTGCAATGGGCTTTACTGCCGAATTACAGCGTTTTGAAGCGCTGTTCAAGCTCAATTACACGGCAGAGAAAGCACCGGAAGGTGGCGAATTGGTATTCTTCTGGGAAAATGGACTGGCACCGGTTAAGCAGCAGGAAGAGTTTTTCTTTTCTTTGGTAAAAGGGGAAGATGGCAGTCTTTTCTTCACCAATGTGGGCGGAACGATTATTATTCCTTTTAGCAATGGTTACGGCAGTAATTTTAACGTGAATTCTGTCCAGAGTTTAAGGGCTACTTTTCCTAAATATGTGAGCAGACCGCCATTTTATAGCAGTGCGACTTTGACGGATGGAAAAACAACGGTCGGCTTTGAAAAAGCAGAAGATATCAATGAGCTGGCCTATAAAACCCTGCAACAGCGTTTCCTGAAAGAAATGGGTAAAACTTTGAGTCGCCTTGCAGTGAAGAAAAGCGCGGAATATGTGTTGAGGGAAAGTTCAAAAGGAACTGGAAAGAATGGAAATGATAATTCTCTACTGGAAGGATTAGGGTTTGGCGTTCAATTGTATAGTTTGCTGTCAGAGAAATCAGATACCAGAAACTGGCAGTCTTTGCCCGCCAGCATTAGCTATACGCGAATCCCTTTACAAAAAGGAAAAAATACCATTACGCTGAATTTAAAAGCGTCGAATGGCACAGAAGAAACAAAAACAATAGAAGTGACGGGCACAGGAAGGCTGCAATTTTATAACTACTCCACCTTACGCTAGTCGCGATGATCAGATTAATAAATTAGAAATAAAACGTTATGCAAGAGCCTTTTGATATTGAAATAGGGGATGTGAGTTACGCGGTCTTTCCAGAAGGAAATGATACTTATGTAATTTTTAAGGAAGGTAAAGAATATGCCCACATTCAAAAAGATACAGACCTTCAATGGTTGAAACTGGATGAAGAAACAGCGCTTCCTTTATTTGAGATCGACGAAGAGATCAATAATATTGGTAAAGAAATTATGGCGTATGTGCCGGAAATAGAAGACGAAGAGGCTGAAGATCAATACGAGGACGACGAAGCTTAATTAATAAAACAAGAAAGGCGTAACTTATGGCTTGCGCCTTTCTTGTTTATTAAAATTAATTTTTTCCTATGGCGTCCAGCTTTCCCGGTCCAGGCTCCGGTAATTGATGGCCTCTGCTAGATGTTCCGATCTGATGTCATCCGTTCCGGCAAGATCTGCAATGGTCCTTGCGACTTTCAGAATCCGGTCATAAGCCCTGGCCGATAAACCCAGCCTTTCCATTGCTTTTTTAATGAGTGCCTGTCCTTTCGCATTGATCTGACAAACCTGACGTACCATGTTCGCATTCATCTGCGCATTGCAGTGCATATCAGGTCTTTCCTGGAAGCGAACGCCTTGAATCACTCTCGCGGCAATCACTCTTGCCTTGATCAGTTCGCTTTTTTCGGCAGCTGCGGCAGATGTTAACTCTTTAAAATTTACGGGTGTAACTTCCACATGAAGGTCTATCCGATCCAGCAGCGGTCCGGAAATCTTACTCAGGTATTTTTGCACCATACCTGCAGCACAGCTACATTCTTTGGTCGGATGGTTATAGAATCCACACGGACAGGGATTCATAGAAGCAATCAGCATGAAACTAGCCGGGTAGCTTACACTTAATTTTGCCCGGGAAATGGTGATGTTGCGGTCTTCTAAAGGTTGCCGCATCACTTCCAGTACACTTCTTTTAAATTCAGGGAGTTCATCGAGGAACAGTACACCGTTATGAGCCAGGGAAATTTCTCCGGGCTGCGGGTTTGCACCTCCACCTACCAATGCCACATCAGAAATGGTGTGGTGTGGACAACGGTATGGACGGCTGCTCAATAAAGCATCCAGGCCATTTAGCTTTCCGGCAACAGAATGGATTTTAGTCGTTTCCAGCGCCTCTGGAATACTCAATGGAGGTAAGATACTGGGTAATCGCTTTGCCAACATCGTTTTTCCGGCACCCGGAGGGCCAATTAAAATGAGGTTATGACCGCCGGCAGCCGCAATTTCTAAGGCCCGCTTGATGTTCTCCTGGCCTTTGACATCGGAGAAATCACAGTCAAAATCAGCCGACACAGGAAAGGTCTCTTTTGCCGGCAACAGGGTATGCGGTGGCCGCTCTGCCAATGGAAGTTTAAAAAAGGAAACTACTTCCAACAAAGTATCCATCCCATAAACTAATAACTCGCTGACGATGGCCGCTTCTCTGGAATTGCCTTTGGGAAGAATGAAACCTTTGAATCCAGCTGCCTGCGCTTGTATGGCAATTGGCAATGCGCCTCTTATTGGCTGTAATCCACCATCTAAGGAGAGTTCTCCCATGATGAAGTATTGATCGGCATGGAGCGCTTCTATTTGCCCTGAAGCGGCGAGAATCGCGATGGCAATAGGAAGGTCATAAGCAGAACCTTCTTTCCGGATTCCTGCCGGAGCCAGATTGATCACAATCTTCTGTCTGGGCATTTTTAATCCTGCAGATTGGATAGCACTTTCTATCCTTCTCAGGCTTTCCCGGATCGTATTATCCGGCAGGCCTACAATATGGTATTTATTGCCGCCGCCAATGCAGACTTCAATTGTAATGGTCAGTGCATCGACGCCAAAAACAGCGCTTCCATAGGTTTTTACCAGCATAGTTAACAGATCGGGTTCTGGTCTAATCTATGCGAATCAACGATACAGTGGTTAGATTCAGGCAAATAAAACCTAAATAAACTGCAAATAGAAAACCCGGTCTTAAAGGACCGGGTTTTCTAAAATTATCAAAAATTATTCTTTTTGAAGCGCTGAACCTACATTCTGCCCATTGGCATTTTAGGCATGTTCTTCATCATTTTCGCTGCTGCTGCAGGATTAGAGAACTGCTTCATTACTTTACGCATATCTTCAAACTGTTTGATCAGTTTCGTCACGTCTTCAATTTTGTTTCCAGAACCTTTAGCAATCCTTGCGCGTCTGCTCTGTTGAATGCTGTCCGGATTTTCACGCTCGTACTTGGTCATCGATTGAATAATGGCTTCCACATTTTTAAAAGCATCATCTTCGATCTCCACATTCTTCATCATTTTGCTCACCCCTGGAATCATGCCCATCAAGTCTTTCATGTTACCCATTTTCTTGATCTGCTGAATCTGGCTATAGAAATCGTTGAAATCGAACTTGTTTTTGCGGATTTTCTTTTGAAGTTCTGCAGCTTCTTTCTCATCAAACTGCTGCTGTGCACGCTCAACAAGGGAAACCACGTCACCCATACCCAGGATACGTGAAGCCATCCTTTCTGGATAAAATACATCCAGGGCTTCCATTTTCTCTCCTGTACCAATAAATTTAATCGGTTTGTTCACTACCGATTTAATCGATAACGCCGCACCACCACGGGTATCACCATCTAATTTGGTCAATACCACACCTGTAAAGTCTAACCTGTCATTAAAGACTTTGGCAGTATTCACGGCATCCTGACCGGTCATGGCATCTACCACGAATAGAATTTCGTGAGGTTTTGTATGTTCTTTTACGGCAGCGATCTCATTCATCATCTCCTCGTCTATTGCTAAACGACCTGCCGTATCAATAATAATTACATTGTTGTGGTTCTTTTTACCTTCCGCAATACCTTCCATAGCGATGGCTACCGGATCTTTCGACCCAAGGTTCGCATATACTGGTACGCCAATCTGCTCGCCAAGAATCTGAAGCTGGTCTACCGCCGCAGGACGATACATATCACCGGCAACCAATAAAGGTTTCTTGCCTTTACTTTTCAGGTAGTTGGCCAGTTTTCCAGTGAAGGTCGTTTTACCTGCACCATTCAGTCCGGCGATCAATATGATGGTTGGATTGGTTTTTAGATCTAACTCTGTCACTTCACCACCCATTAAGGCAGTCAGCTCATCGTTCATTACCTTGGTCAGCAATTGACCTGGAGAAACAGCAGTAAGTACATTTAAACCAAGTGCTTTTTCTTTCACATCATCTGTGAAGCTCTTGGCTGTTTTGTAATTTACGTCGGCATCCAACAAAGCCTTACGGATTTCTTTCATGGTTTCGGCCACGTTGATTTCTGTAATACTGCCTTGTCCTTTTAAAACTTTAAATGCACGGTCTAGTTTATCCTGTAAATTTTCAAACATTTTCTTTAATGCTTAGTGTTCAATTTTTTGTGAAAGCCAAAGTTATTAATTTTGGCCGAATGAAATGGGAATATTTATAAAGTATTACCTCGGGAAAACAAACATCACGCCAAGACCAAGTATCTGACTGGCTTGAATGTGCTTGTCATTATCCCTGTCGTAGAGCCCTACACAGGTTACTTTTACCTCCATCAATCTGTTTAACTTGGATCTTAGCTCTAAATCCAGACGGTGATCAATGTATTTCAATGACTTGTCGTATGGAATAAACATCGAATACCTTGATTTTACGAAGAAATTGGTGAAGACTTCTTTCTCAAAATTCGATACTACCTGGAAAGCGAGGTCATTTTTGAAGGTCTTACCCCTTTCCACCCCATAGTTTGAATTGTTGTTTTTATAAATATTAGTGTCCAACACAAAAGTTTGGCGGGCGGTACCTGTACCAATTCTGGTAGAGAAATATTTATTAGGCTTATACTCAAAACCCATTGATTCTGTCAATGTTCCAGGCGCCATAAATCTGGAAATCAGGGTTTCCTCCTCTTTACCAGCACTATTCGTCGCATATTTAAAACCACGGTCGAATTGTGATTCAAAAGTCAGGGAACCGAAGAAATACCAATTTTTGGAAAGTTGAATTGCGGCCTTGTTGTCCCAGAAAATCCGATCTCTCGTCTTTTTCTCCAGTTGCCCTTTATTTTTCACTTTTCCATATTCCAGGATCAGCTCACTCACATAACTATAGTTTTCTTTACTGTACTCTGCTTTATAGTTGATCGTTCCCATGATACCAATAGAATTCACACCACCACCTGTCCAGTTATTTGAAAAGACTGCCTGGTTGAAATTGATGCCTACAGCAGTTCTGGTTTTCCAGTAATTTACTTTTGCACCCACTACAACAGGTGTAAATTGTACTGGTTTAAAATTAAGGTTCCCCGTTCTGGAAGGCAGGGGACTGCGTTTAAGTTTAATGTCTAAACCTTTAGTATCAATTGGAATGCTGTCTACTTCCTGAGCAGATGCTGAATTGAGGGACACGACTAAGATCAATAAGAAGCTGGCGTAAAAAATCTTCATTCCTACAAAGAAAAACAAAAATGTTGCTTATTAAAAGTTTAATAGCAAACTAATTGCAGATGCAGAGGGATTTATGGCTTTTCGGCACGGTAAGGCCACCATGAAAACCACTTACGTTTTTTTAAATAGCCTAAATCTGATTCATTTGCATAGGCCTCGCGTTCGAAACAGATGTTAAAATAGGCGAGGTAGTGGTTTTTGAAGCGGTAAAGGTTCCATAAATAGTTCAGGCCATATAAAATATAGAAGGGAAGGATCAGGAGTTCCAGCTGCTGCTGCAGATGAATGCGCTCATGATTGATTAAGGTGGTATTGGTTTTTTGAGCTTTATGCTGTAAAATGATAAAGGGAAAAATGGCCATGGCATTGGCAGACATCCGGGGCCATATCAAAAAGAAGTACCTCAAAATTCATCAACCGTTAATTTTGGGAGCGGCTTTAGCCGGAATGCAGCAGGATTTCGCTTATAACTCGCATAGCTGTTTTTCAGGAACACAATAAAGGCATAATCGGATGCCGTCAATGCAAACTGATAAGTAGGACGGTATTGCTGCATAAAATCTGCAGCTTCATAATCACCGATATGGAGTACTCTTTTGACATATTCAGATTTAAAGCGATAGTCAATAATTGCTTCTTTATAGTCTTTTTCGAGGATCTGCTGCAGGTGTCTGGCATTTTTGCCATCACGGCTCAGCAGGTTGTAGATTGCATCAATACCTAGTCCTGCACCTCCTGTGCCTAGATTGAGTAGGTCTTTAGCTTTGCCTTTATCCAGGGCATATTTATACTCTTTTAACGTGAGTTCATGGCGCTGCTGAGGGCTATACTTCTCGCCAATAATAGCAACCTCCCTTAAATTGATGCCTAAAGATTTCAATTGAAAATAGACGGCTTTCTGGCCCTTATAAACCAAGGTATCCAGCGCATAGCCTTGCAATACGGCAAATAATGTGTCCCCAACCGAAGCTTTGATACTAAATTCTCCTTTTGGATTGTTGTAAATACCTTCATCCTTACTGGAATTGTAGACATATACCTTTGCCAATCGCAATTTAGATTCTTTGTCTATCACAAATCCCTGCACCGCTGGCTGCTGTGCAAAAATTTTAAAACTTAGAAAAGATAGTAACAAGAATAGACCTAACCGCTTCATTGATTACAAAATTACGAGATATCTAGCGCTTCAAATTAAAGATTAACATTATTTAACTAAGCCTGCATTGATTTGAGCAGGATTAGTTTTGCTTTTATTGTATTCCTTTTATTTAACCAGGATCAGTTTCTGGCCGATTTTAATACCTTCTTCTGATAGCGAATTCAAGTTTTTAATGTCTTCAATGCTAATATTGAACCTTTTTGAAAGGTTATACAGTGTGTCTCCTTTTTGTACGGTATAGGTTTTATCGGGGCCCGGAGGGTCTACAGAGCCTGGTCCAGAGGGTACCGTTCCAGTGGTGTCAGCTGGTGTTTTGATCACCTGTTTAGAAGGTGGGACCGCTACCGGCGTAAATTTTTTCTTTTCCTGAGTGATGCCCGCATTGATCTCTGAAAACACCTTGTCTTCTCTTTTCAGCTTCTCTCTTTCTGTTTCTGATTGATCATATTGATTCAATTGGTACTTTTCAATGATGTTAATCAGCATGGTTGGATACTTCGGGTTGGTGGCGTATCCTGCCTGCTTCAGGCCATAAGCCCAGTTTTTATAGTCGTTTTTGTCCAACTCAAAAAGAAAACTGTAACGTTTTCTTTTGAGAAACTGTGAATGGTCTTTATAAGATTCTCTGGCATCTTTATACACGCGAAAGCAATCGTCACTTTTATCGTCATCTTTATAATAAGCCTTTCCTTTCCATTCAGAAGTACATTTAATCCCAAAATGGTTGTTGGCAAACTTCGCCAGACTGCTGTTTCCGCTACCGGATTCAATAATTCCTTGTGCCAGTGTAATACTTGCCGGGATTCCAAAAGCATTCATCTCTTCAATCGCTACTGCTTTAAACGACTCAATGTAGTTTAAAGTGGTGTAAGAAGGCATATTTGGATTTGCTTTATTGGCCGCTTTTTCAATTTGCTTGTTATTGCGACTGTATTGTTTGGTTTTACAGGCAAAGAATAGCGGGAGGATCAGGGCAAGCAAGACTACTCTACTTTTCATTAGAAAATTATTGTTCATTAGATTCTTATTTTTTGTCCGGGTTTCAGGCGTATGCTCTTCAATCCGTTCTTTTTCATAATTGCTTTAGTACTGGTATGGTAACGCTTAGCGATCGTACTTAAATTATCCCCAATTTTCACGGTATATCTTCTTCCGGTAGTGGTAGACGGTTTTTTCTTGGGATGACTGCTCAGTACAACTGCAGGTTCTACATAATCTTCCGGTCGCTCATCATACTGGTAAAGCTCGTATTTTTTGATGAGACCAACGATTTGGGATGACCATGATCTGCTGTGGGCATAACCACCGCGCTGTATCCCCCTGGCCCAGGACCGGTAATCATATTGATTGTATTTTTCAAACAAAGGGCTGAACGTTGCTCTGCTTTTCAAAAACTCAATAAAATGATCATAAGAGGCTTCTATGGAGTCATAATCGCGGTAAGCGGAACGGATTTCCGTATTGTTATTTGGACCTTTGATGCCGAAATGATTGTTCATGTATCGGGCAATTTTACTTTGTCCGGAGGCCGATTCGTGAATGGCAACAGCGATAATGATGCTGGCCGGGATTCCGTTTTCGCGCATTAGCTCTTGGGCGTGATCTACGCGTTCTGTAATATAATCTTCTGTACTTTGGGCCTGCGCAGCAACACTAAAAAGTGTGATGCTGAGCAAAAGTGACCATAGTTTTTTAACCATATTTTATTTTTTTCTGATGATAAAAAGTCCGTCCCGAATGGGGAGGATCAGTTTTTCTACACGGTCGTCGGCCGCTATTTTATCATTAAATGTACTTATATTTTTAGTTTCTTTATCCTGTGCAGGCTTTAAGACCTTACCACTCCAAAGCACATTATCTACTATAATCAGTCCTCCAGGGCGTATACGGTCGAAAATCAGGTCGTAATAAGTGCCGTTGTTTTTTTTATCTGCATCGATGAATACCAGATCAAAAGTCTCTTCCAGATCATTGATGGTTTCCGTAGCATCCCCCAAAATATAAATGATTTTTGAAGGATTTGGGGCAGCAGCAAGGTTGCGGATGACCATTTCTTCCAGCTCTTCATTTTTGTCGAGCGTATAGATGATCCCATCTTCGGTTAAACCCTCTGCCAGGCAAATTGTGGCGTATCCGGTAAACGTACCAATTTCTAAAATCCTTCGCGGAGTGATCATTTTGCTTAAAAAACTCAATACGCGACCTTGATAATGGCCGGAAATCATTCTTGGCATCAGTACTTTAAGGTTGGTTTCGCGGTCTATTTTTTTTAGTAACGCTGATTCCGGTTCGCAGTAATTGAGCAGCAATTGCTGCATATCGTCATTAATCAGGCTCATAATTTAATTATTCGGCATTCTTATTCTTTAATTGGATCTGGTTTACTCCTTTCATGAACCAGGTTTACTAATTCCACTATAAACGGGGCTGTTCCATAAAATATTGCAGGATGATGGTTGCTGCAATGGTATCCACCCGATCTTTATCTCTCCGATCTTGTTTTTTAAAGCCACTCTGCATGATGGTTTGATGCGCCAGTTTAGAGGTAAATCGCTCATCAATCCAGAATTGTGGGATGTCTGGGAAAGTTCTCCTCAATATCTTCGCAAAACCTTTTACATGCTGCTTGGATTCTGAAGGTGTGCCGTCCATTTGGATGGGATCTCCGAGGACAAAGGCTTCCACTGATTCTGTGAGCATGTATTTTTTTAGGTATTCGATGATATCTTTCGGGTGTATGGTGTCCAGCCCAGTTGCAATAATCTGCAAGGGGTCTGTAACGGCAATTCCGATTCGTTTAGTTCCGTAATCAAAAGCTAGAATTCTAGGCATAAATGCAAATATGCAAATCAATAATCTAAAAATTTGTTATTTTGCACCAAATGCAATTTAAAGACATCATCGGACAGGAAGAGATTAAGGCACAGTTGGTACAAACCGTTGTCGAAAACAGGGTGAGCCATGCCCAGTTATTTCTGTCTACTGAAGGGAGTGGTGCTTTACCTTTGGCTATCGCTTATGCGCAATACATCAATTGCCTGGACAAGCAGGATAATGATAGCTGTGGGGCCTGTTCTTCTTGTCGGAAGTACGAGCGATATATCCACCCCGACCTGCATTTTTCCTATCCTTTTTTCGCATCTAAGGATGCCAGAATTGCAGTTGATGTGATCGACGAATGGCGCAGTATGCTGCTTGAAGATCCTTATTTTGACATGGACATCTGGCGTTCAAAATTAAATGCGGAGAATAAACAGGCCAACATCAACATTGCCGAATGTCATGACATTATAAAAAAGCTGAGTTATAAAGCTTTTGAAGGGGAGACCAAGGTTTTGATCATGTGGCTGCCCGAATACTTGGATCGTGAAGGGAATTCTTTGCTGAAAATCATCGAAGAACCACCTGCAAATACCTTATTTTTGCTGGTGGCGAATAACCAGGAGCAAATCTTATCAACCTTGCTGTCACGTACGCAAATTGTGAAGATCCCGAAGTTATCACATGAAACAATTGAAAGCTACCTGACCGAAAAACACGGTATGCCGGAAGAGCAGGCTACAGAATATAGCTTTCTGGCGGATGGAAATCTGATTGAAGCGAAGCTGTTACTAGCCAATACTCAAAATGGCAATGCCGATAAATTTGCCGACTGGCTGAGGATGGGTTATGGCAACCGTGTGTTGGAACTGACTGCTTTTGTGGATCAGGCAGCCGGTTGGGGAAGAGAAAATCAAAAGAATTTTTTAAAATATGGAATTAATTTTCTGAGGGAATGCAGCCTGCTGCTTAGTGATGCCGAAGTACTGGTGAAACTGCCCGCAAGAACATTAGATACCGCAAAAAAGCTGAGCGAAAAGGTATTGGATTTATCAATGGCGGAGGCCATTATTCAGGAACTGGAACGCGCTCATTACCATATCGAAAGAAACGCCAACCCTAAAATCTTGTTTTTAGATGTATCTTTACAATTGGTAAAAATAATTAAGTTTAAAACGCTCCCGAAAGGGACTCAATATATATACAATTAACTATGGGATGTGGAAGTTGTTCTACAGGTGGCGGTTGCGCCCCCTCGGGCTGCAAAAGTAATGGCTCATGCCTTACTGGCGGCTGTCAGAAATTAGAAGTTTACGATTGGCTGTCGAATTTAGACATGCCCTCAAATTATATACCTTTTCAAGTTGTAGAAGTTAAATTTAAAGGTGCGAGGAAAGAATTTTTCCTGAATACTGAGAATATCTACCTTGAAATTGGTGAATTAGTGGCCGTAGAAGGCCCTACAGGAGGTTACGACATAGGACATATTTCTCTAACGGGAGAATTGGTCCGCATGCAGATGAAACGTCGTAAGACCCCGCTCGATCAGGTGACCAGAAAGATTTACAGGAAAGCAACCGAAGCAGATGTAGAGAAATGGAAATTGGCAAAGGGCCTAGAATGGGAAACCATGCATAAAGCCCGTACGCTGGCTTTAGATTTACGTTTGTCGATGAAAATCAGTGATGTAGATTACCAGGGTGATAAAACCAAGGCTACTTTCTTTTATACTGCTGAAGGGCGTGTAGATTTCAGAGAGCTGATCAAGAAAATGGCGGAAACGTTTAGAATCAGGATCGAAATGCGCCAGATTGGAATGAGACAAGAAGCCGGCAGATTGGGCGGAATTGGCTCATGCGGTCGCGAATTGTGCTGTTCTACCTGGTTAACGAACTTTAAAACAGTATCTACTGCCGCTGCAAGGTACCAGAACCTGTCGTTAAATACCTTGAAACTTGCCGGACAATGCGGAAAGTTGAAATGCTGCTTAAACTACGAGTTGGATACGTACCTGGATGCTTTAAAAGATATCCCAGACCGTATTGAGAATCTGCAGACAGAAGTTGGCGTTGCCCGTCACCAGAAAACAGATATTTTTAAGAAATTGATGTGGTTCAGCTATCCTAACATGGAAGACTGGATTCCATTGAAAGTGGATCGAGTGAAAGAGATCATGGCCATGAATAAGAAAGGCCTGAAACCGAATAACCTGAAAGAAGAAGCAGTAGAACTGGTTTCAAACACAGTGATTGAGAAGATCCCTGATTATGAAAATGTAGTTGGACAGGATAGTTTAACACGTCTGGACGATAAGCCTAGAAATAAGAACAACCGCAACAACAACAATAGAAATAATGCGCCTCGTACTGGGGAGCAAAAAACAAATAACAACCCTAACAGAAACGATAAAGCGGCGAGACCAGAGAAGCAAAACAGGCCTGGACAACCTGCCAAACCACGTCCGGAAGGGAATAAAAATGCACCTGCAACTGGCGGACAAAATGCACAGCCAAAAGGACAGGGGTCTGCTGGAAATGCAAACCCCAAAGCACAGGGAGGAAACCCAAATGCACAGCCTAAAGCACAAGGATCCGCTCCAAATGCACAGGCGGCAGCAGGCGCTCCAGCAAAAGCACAGCAGCCAGGCGGTAACGCTGGACAGCAGAAAGGTCAAAATAAAGGACCTGCAAAAAACCTAGGAACAACAGGGCAAAATACACAGCCAAAAGTACCAAGACCAGCAGCAAATGTAGCTGGAGAATCAGGTCCGGCAGTGGATGGAGTACCCGCAACTGAGGGGACTACGCCTCCTGCAAAGAGTCGCAACAATAGAAACAGAAATAATAACCGCAGAAAAAAACCAACGGATAAGCCTGCAAATGAATAATTTTAAAGCAGTTTTAGTGCTAATTACGGGTATCATGGCCACTCTTTCGAGCGGCTGTGATACCCATAATGTAATTGATAACAATGTTTCTATGCCCTCCAGAAACTGGAGCTATGACCACAGGGTAAAAGCAGTAATCGATATTACCGATAGCAGCAAGCCTTATAATATCTATTTTAAGCTTCGTCATACCGCTGATTATGGTTATTCTAACATCTTTGTGCTGATGCATCTGCGTAAACAAGGAGATAAAAAAGTAACCAGACGTTTCGAATACCGCTTAGCACAGCCTGATGGCCAATGGAATGGTTCCGGTTCCGGTAACCTTTACACTTATACTTTGCCTTTATTAACCAATTATAAGTTCCCTTCTCCGGGAAAATATGAGCTGGAATTAGAGCAAAATATGCGCGATAATCCATTAAAAGGGATCAGTGACGCGGGCATAAAGGTTTCCGCTATTCAGCCTTAGGCCTGACATTTAAAGCGCCCAGATAACTGCTGTCTGAAATACGCCTTCCATCTGCACTCCTGAGACTCATATATATGGCCATTGGTTTTTTAAGATCGTCAGAGCGCATCTGTAAAAAGTGAACACCATCACTTCTCTTTGCCGCATTTAGGTGAGAATCTGCTTTTTGAGTATCGGTATAGCATACCATGATCATGACTAGATCATCGTATTCTCCATTTTCAGTTTGCTGACTGGCATCCCAGGTAAAATGCAGTCCTGTCGCTGCCTTGCTGAGCTGTACCCCTTGAATTACAGCGAGTGTTCCCTGACTGATGATCACCTGTTCATAATCCACTTCTATATTGGGATATTCCCCTTTTAAAGCGTGTTTTTTATGGTACGCCGTTGCCAGATTATGGGCGTTTTTATCCGTTCCTTTTACCGCTTTTGCGAATCCCAGATCGAGGTATTTGAGCATCGGACTGAGCAGCTTCATCGTGACCGTCATCTTTTGACGGTTCACCAGCTGTAATGGCGTAGCCGGACCAGGATTGCCGATTCTCTTGCAGATCAGTTTGTCGTTTAAACGATAGAAAACTAAATTTCCGATTTTTCCATGGGGGATACCCAAGGCATTGTGTTTCATGATTGCCATGATAATTGGTTTATGGTTTCAATTCTTATGATGAATTCTAGTCATCATAATTAAATCTACCATTAAAAGTTCATAGTTTTCAGGACACAGAACTGTCTGTGAGCTGGAGGGGAAACTGTCTATACACTGTTGAGTACGACGAGCGGTTTAAGTCGTGATTGATGAAGTTCCCGTAGGGTTTGGGGCCCTGCCAGCCCCCTAGTAAAAGCCTGTTAGGGCCTTGACTGAGGAAAAGACATGCTCTCCAAAAAAGGAGGCTTTTTTTTAAATTTTTTTTACAAAAAAGGAAGTAATTGTTCCAAAGCCATTCCTCTTGAACCTTTCAGTAACACCAGGCTATCTTCAATTGAAGCTTGTTCCAGGAAGGCTTTAGCTTCGGCTGGATTATGGAAAAAATGACCTCTGTGATCGCCCTTCTGCTCATAAAAATATTTACCAATGAAAATTAGGGTCGCTATATTGGTGTTTTCGGCTTCAGAAATGATTAGCTGGTGCTGTACAGCAGACTCATCGCCCAGTTCAAACATATCTCCGATGATGACTACTTTTTTGTCGGCAGAAAGGGCCTCGATATTGGCCAAAGCCGCGGTCATACTGCTTGGATTGGCATTGTAAAAATCACAGATCACAGTATTTTTATCCGTTTTGCTCAATTGCGAACGGTTGTTTTTAGGTTGATATCCCGATAATCCAGCATTGATTTGTGCGGCAGTCAGGCCAAAGAAATGGCTGATACATATCGCAGCAAGCATGTTCTCAAAATTGTAAGCTCCGGTAAGTTGAGTCTGTACATGATGGCTTCTCACCTGATCTGTCCAGAAAAGGTCCAGAAATGGATCGGTTTTCAATAGTTTACCCGAAATGGTATTGTTGACTTCCCTACCATAATAGACTGTGTTTGTCAATTCAGCAACAGCGGTCATTTCTAATAGATATGGGTTATCACGGTTGATGAAAGCTGTTCCATCGTGTTTTTTTAGGTAGGTATAAAGCTCTGCTTTTCCTTTTTTGACCCCTTCAAATCCTCCAAAGCCATCCAGATGGGCCATGCCAACATTGGTAATCAGGCCGTGTGTTGGTTTTGCGAGTTCGCATAAAAATTCGATCTCTTTTTGGTGATTTGCACCCATCTCTATCACTGCGATTTCTGTTTCACTGGTTAAGGAAAGCAGGGAAAGCGGGACACCAATGTGGTTATTCAGGTTGCCTTTAGTGGCAAATGTTTTGTATTTCTCAGAAAGAACGGCATTGATTAGTTCTTTGGTGGTTGTTTTTCCGTTGCTGCCGGTTAAACCGATTACAGGAATATTTAATTGTTCGCGGTGGTATTTGGCCAATTCCTGCAGCGCGGTTAATACATCTGGCACTATAATGCAGCGCTCATCAATCGAATAAGCGGGATTGTCAATGATCGCATGTGCAGCACCATTGGCTAATGCCTGTTCCGCAAAGGAGTTGGCATCAAAATTTTCGCCTTTGAGGGCAAAGAAAAGACAGTCTTTAGTAATGCTCCTTGTATCGGTGCATATCGTAGGGTATTTTAAAAAATATGGATACAGGGAGTTTGGAGTTGACATGTGCTTAAATCTAAATGATATGGTAAAATTACACTATGAAAGAGAAACAAAAAATATTCTTTAGTATTTTGGAGTCTTAATTGCTGATTATGAAGTATTATTTGCTCTCATTCTTGTTGTTGCTGACCGGACTAAGGCCTGCGGAAGCACAGCTAAGGTCGCCGGAAGACTTCTTAGGCTATCCTTTGGGCAGTAAATTTACGCCTCACTATAAAGTGCTGGAGTACTTCAAATATTTGGGATCTGTCAATAAGAACATTAAAATCCAGAAATATGGAAAGACTTATGAAGGTCGGGAGCTATTAGTGGCTATTGTCTCTGCAAAGGAGAATATGGATAATCTGGAGAGTATCAGGAAGCAAAATCTCAGTTTAAGTAATGCTGAAGGCCTTTCTTTGATCAATAAGCAAGTTCCTAAAGGCAAACAACCTGCTATTTTATGGTTGAGTTACAATGTCCATGGCAATGAGGCGAGTTCTACGGAAACCGCTCTGAAAATGCTGTATACATTGGCAGAGGCAAAGACGATTAACATTCAAAATTGGTTAAAGAATACGGTGGTGATCATTGATCCTTGTCTCAATCCAGATGGGAGGGAACGCTATTTGAGTTTTTTTACCTCAACAGTGGGCATACAACCCAATCCAGACCCGATGTCTAGAGAACATACTGAACCCTGGCCTGGAGGTCGATCTAATCATTACTATTTCGATCTGAACAGAGATTGGGCCTGGCAATCACAAATAGAAACTCAGCAGCGACTGGATTTATATCAGGATTGGATGCCGGAAGTTCATGTTGATTTTCATGAGCAAAGCTACAATGAGCCTTATTATTTCGCCCCTGCTGCAGAGCCGATTCATCAGGACATTACTCCTTGGCAAAGGAGTTTTCAGATTACTGTAGGAAAGAGTAATGCCAAATATTTTGACCAGAATGGCTGGCAATATTTCACAAAAGAGCAGTTTGACCTGTTGTACCCTTCTTATGGGGATACCTATCCTTTATATAATGGTGCGATTGGAATGACGTATGAGCAAGGAGGAATTGGGGCAGGGTTAGCTGTGGCGACCATTGATGGGGATACGCTGACCTTAAAAGATAGGATTGCGCATCATTTTACTACAGGGATGGCCACATTGGAAACGGTTTCGGCACATGCTGATCAGCTAGTTGAGGAGTTTGGGAAGTATTTTGAAAAGGGGATGGCCACTCCTCCAGGAGTCCATAAAAGCTATGTGATTAAGGCGCAAAATAAATATAGACAGCAGAAATTGGCAGGTCTTTTGAAAAAGAACCACATACAGTTTACTTATGGTCTGGATAAGGAATATACGGGTTATAGTTATGAAAGTAGAAAAACCGAACGGTTTAAAGGGGAGCGGAATGACCTGGTGATCAATTTAAACCAGCCCAGAGCTGTATTGGCGAACGTGCTGATGGAGCCTCAAACCGTTGTGAGCGATTCCAATACTTACGACATTACCGCCTGGGCATTGCCTTATGCCTATGGCTTGCCTGCTTTTGCTACCCAGGAAGCCATTAAAGGGCTTTTCTCTACGCCAGAAGAAAAAACGGATCTCTTTCCGGTGGTTGAAAGACCTTATGCCTGGATTTTTCCCTGGAGAAGTATGAACGATGCACAGGTCTTAATTGCCCTGCAGAATGAAAACATCAAGGTTCGGATTGCTGAGGAGCCATTTACCGTTACTGGGCGTAAATTTGAGATTGGTTCTTTACTAGTTTACCGGACAGAAAATGAGAAACTGATACCTGGGCTGGCTGCAAAAATGGCTGCAATAGAGAGAAAGATGAAGCAGTCCTTTTATCCTGCCGCAAGTGGCTTTGTAGATCGGGGAAAGGACTTTGGTTCTTCTGCCTACAGGATCTTGATTAAACCCAAAGTAGCGATAGTGTCTGGTCCTGAAAGCACTTCACAGAGCGTTGGAGCGCTTTGGCATTTCATGGAACAGGAATTAAATTATTCAGTAAGCCTGATTGCTCTGAGAAACATTGATAATCTTAATCTGAACAAGATCAACGTTTTGGTTCTTCCTGATGGGACTTATCCAGTGGAAATAATGGATAAATTAGAAGATTGGATCAAGATTGGAGGTAGATTAATCCTGCTGGAGGATGCCGTTCAAAGTGTCACTGACTCTAAACTTTTTGAGGTTAGAAAGAAAGAGGTTTTTAAAGAAGACGAAGTACTGGTGAATCCAGCACTGTATGCAAATCGGAATACGCTGGACCTCTCTGATGCGATTCCAGGGGCTATATTTAAAGTACATCTAGACCATAGCCATCCGCTGGCTACCGGTTTAGGGGCTTATTATTATGCACTTAAAACCGACGATCATATTTATTCCCCTTTAAATAAAGGCTGGAACGTAGGCTTACTTAAGCCGGATAGTTATGTGGCTGGAGTTGCAGGAAATACGGTAAAAAAAACACTGAGCTCCGGAATGACATTGGGGGTTCAATCTTTGGGAAAAGGGGCTATAATCTATATTGGAACCGATGTTTTGTTCCGCTCTTTTTGGGAGAATGGAAAGCAACTGTTCTTAAACGCGTTGTTTTTAGTGAATTAAATGAGGCTTTTTCTACTCAATAGCCCCAATTTCTTTCTTTTTAGAGGTCAATGTTAAATTTTATCAATTTGTCAATACCCATATTCGTTCAGATGTGTGGACGATTTGGCAATTTTGTGTTTCTCAGATCAGAATTGTATGTTTTTGTTACATGAAAATTGAATTTTAATTAAAAACTGATTTTTCCTTCTAAAAAAAGGATTTAGCATCTCTAAGCTATCACTAAGAAAATAAAATTCCGCAAAAATCAATATTGCAAAATTAAATGTTGTTTTTTGACTTCTATTTTTTTTAAACTAAATGGGTTTTTTGTCAAAAAACCGTCATTTAAGCCTAATTTGAGGGTTTTTTATGATGCTCGCATAGCATGTTATGTCTATATTCAGCCCCTATTAACTAACCTTATTTTAATATTTTTATGAAAAAACTTTTACAAAGTTTGTTCATTTTGATGTTTATCGCGGGATCAGCGATAGCACAAGAAAGGACAATCAGTGGGACGGTTACTGACAAAGGAGATGGCTTGCCACTTCCAGGAGTAACAGTTAGGATTAAGGGTGCCCAAGGGGGTACACAAACAAGCGGAGATGGTAAATATACCTTAAAGGTAAATTCATCCGCAACAGAATTAGAGTTCTCTTATTTAGGTTATTTAACGCAATTACGTTCATTAGCGTCTAATGTTATTAATGTTTCTTTAGTAGCTGATTCAAAATTACTTTCTGAGGTTGTGGTTACGGGAATGGGTATTTCACGCGAGAAAAAAGCGTTGGCTTACAATGTTCAAACCTTAAAAAGTGAAGATTTAACAAAGGCATCTAACCCAAGTTTAGTTGGATCGCTGCAAGGTAAATTGTCAGGTGTAGAGATCAAGCCTTCAAGTGGTATGCCGGGTGCTTCTGCAAACGTTGTGGTACGTGGAGCGAGATCATTTACTGGTGACAACAGTCCCTTGTACGTGATTGATGGAATGCCGATTTCTTCTACTGCAGATTTTTCTACAGGAAATGGGGTAACAGGATCTGATATAGCGAATCGTTCTGTGGATTTAGATCCAAATGACATCGAGAGCATGAGTGTTTTAAAAGGTCAGGCAGCTTCGGCATTATATGGTATTCGTGCTTCAAATGGTGTAATTGTGATCACTACTAAAAGTGGTAAAGGATTAGCTAAAGGAAAACCAGTGGTTACTTTTAACTCTAGTTTTGCATTAGACAGAATTTCACGCAAGCCAAAATTGCAGAATACTTACGCACAAGGAAGTGATGGCGAATTTGCTCCAAATACATCTATGTCATGGGGACCAAAAGTAGAGGATCTTCCAAATAGTACTTTTTATGGTGGAAACACACAGGGTAAAGACAATATCTATACTGTAGGTGGTTTACACCCAGGTCAGTACTATGTACCGCAATTGGCGCAAGCAGGTCTGGATCCATGGGCAACTCCTGGTAAATACGACAATGTTAAAGATTTCTTCGAAATTGGAAGAACCTTCAACAACTCGGTAAATGTAGCTCAGGCAACTGAAACTGGAAACTTTTCCATTGGTATAGGTAACTCCAGCCAAACAGGTATTATTTCTTCTACTTCAATGGAGAGATATAATGCTAAAGTTGCAGCGGAAACTAATCTAAATAAAGCATGGAAAATAGGCTTCTCTGGAAACTATGTGCAGTCGGATATTGACAAAGCTTCTGCTGGAAATGACGCCTTATTGGGAACAGTTTATCCTGCTCCGGTGAATTATAATTTAAAAGGAATTCCAAGTCATATTCCAAGTGATCCATATACACAGATCAATTATCGTTCATTAACTTTCAATAACCCTTATTGGGGTATGGAAAACAACGTATTTAACGAGCGTACCAACCGTTTCTTTGGAAATGGTTATGTGAACTTCAACCCTGTAGTGAACTGGGGAAGAGATTCAAAGTTCTTCGTTAAATATCAGTTAGGTGTGGATTCTTACGCTTCAAACTACCAGGACATTTTTGGATACGGAAACGGCGGAAAGGCTGGTTCGATCAATAATTATGGGGCTACTGTTGCGACTTATAACTCTTTGTTAACGGCTAATTATGCGGTTAAACTTTCTGATGATTTCAGCTTAACTGCCTTATTGGGTAACGAGATTAATGACCAGAATTTAAAGAGATATGATGAGACAGGTTTGAACTTCAACTTCGGTGGCTGGAAACATATCGACAATACGACCACTAGAAATGCAACTGAATCTAAGAACAGATACAGAACAGTAGGTTTCTTCTCTAGCGTAAACTTAGCTTACAAAGGCATGTTATACTTAGATTTAACAGGAAGAAATGACATCGTTTCTAGTATGCCAAGAGGTAACCGTTCATTCGTATACCCTTCAGCATCGTTAGGTTTTATTGTTACTGAGTTGGAAGGATTGAAGCAGAGTGAGGTACTTAACTTCTTAAAGTTAAGAGCTTCTTATGCAGAAGTTGGTCAGGCAGGTAAATATTTGATGAACTATTACAGTACACCTAGTTATGGTGGTGGATTCTGGCGTAATGATCCTGTTAATTATCCTATTGACGGAACTACAGCTTATACACCAGATGGAACATTATACAATAAAGACCTTAAGCCTCAGAATACCATCTCTAAAGAGGTTGGTTTTGAAGCAAGAGTATTGAATAACTTATTTACTATTGACTATACTTTCTCTAGACAGGATGTAAAAAATCAGATTTTCCCTGTTCCTCTTGGAGGTTCATCTGGTGCAAGTCAGATCATTATGAATGGTGGAAAAATCCATACCAATGCACATGAGATTTCATTAAATATCAATCCTGTTAAAAAGGAAGATATGGACTTTAACATCGGTTTCAATTTCACGAAAATTGACAACTATGTGGATGAGTTAGCTCCTGGTGTAGAAAGCATTTTCTTAGGTGGTTTCACTACTCCACAAGTACGTGCTGGTGTAGGAGATAAATTCCCGGTAATTTATGGTGGTACCTTCTTAAGGGATGGAAATGGAAACGTTCTTGTTCAGGAAGATAAAAATGCAGATGACTACGGTATGCCTTTAGCAGGTGAGCCAGGTGTGATTGGTAGTGTTTCTCCTAAATTCCTTTTAGGTGGTAATGCAGCTTTCCGTTACAAACGCTTCTCTGTAAGTACTACTTTTGAATGGAAAAATGGTGGTTCAATTTATTCTGGAAGCAATGGCCTGATGAATACTTATGGTATGGGTAAAGATACAGAAGATCGTACTACACCATTTATCTATCCAGGTGTTAAAGCAGATGGATCTGTAAATGATATCGTTAGAGGTGGCGCTTCGGATTCTTATGCTTACGAAATGTTGTATTCAAATGTATTAGGTAACATTGATGAGGCTTTCATCTATGATGCTTCTTTTGTGAAAATGAGAGAATTAGTGTTCAGCTACAAAGTTCCTAAGTTCAATAAAATGAATTTAAGCGTTTCTGCTTTTGCACGTAACATCTTAATCTGGTCTAAGTTGCCAAACTTCGATCCTGAGTCTTCTCAAGGTAATACAAATATGGGTGGAGCATTCGAGCGTTTCTCGGTTCCTCAAACGTCTACTTTTGGTATGGGTTTAAACCTTACATTTTAATAATTAGTAAATCATGATATTAGAAAATATAAAAAAGACAGGACTGGCGTTATTCTTAACGACCGTTGTGTTTTCCTCTTGTTCAGAAGATGTGATGGACAGAATCAATGAGGACAGAAATAACCCGGTTACTGCACCTGCGCGCTTTGTGCTGACTGATGCGATTATATCGAGTGCATTTAAAGTAACAGGAAGTGATTATGCCTTCTATTCCGCTATTTATATGGAGCAGCAGGTTGGTATTTACGGCCAGATGTTTAACGCAGAGATCAGAATAGCAGAGCCTTTTTCTTCTTCCACTTACGATAATGCATGGAGCTCTACTTACACCAACCTTTTGAATCTAAAGGCGGTGATTGAAAAATGTTCTCCAGGAGGATCTGAAGCAGGAAATTACCAGGCATTGGGTGTTGCCCAGATTTTGTCTGCTTATAACCTTGCGATTCAGACGGATTTAATGGGAGATATTCCATGGTCTGAAGCACTTCAGCCAGCTGTGATTTTCCAGCCGAAACTGGATAAACAAGAAGTGATTTATGGAGACATCATGAAATTTTTGGATGATGCAATTGTAAATCTTGGAAAAACAACTGTTTTCCCTTCAATGGGCGGTCAGGATTTATTGTATGCTGGAAAGAACGAACTATGGGTTAAAATGGCTCAAGGATTAAAAGCACGTTATAAAATGCGTCTTTCTTTCAGATCTGCTAAATACCAGGAAGTAATTGACGATGCGAATAAATCTTTTGCTACCGCAACTGAGCAGGCTGCATTTAAATTTAATGGAGGTTCTACTGTTAATCCTTTATATAGCTTCTACAGCGACCGTGATTATTTCGGTGCAAGTCAGAGCTTACATGAGAAACTAGTGGATAGAGCAGATCCGCGCGATAATGTGTTTTTCAAGGCTTACCCTAAGAAAAATCCAATTCCTTTGGAATTTGCGCCAAATGGTGCACCAAGTCAGGTACAGGAGCGTTATGGCATTTCAGGATTACTTGATGCTACTGCTGCTGTTAACCTATTGAGTTTCCATGAACTTCAATTCTTGAAAGCAGAAGCTTATGCAAGATTAGGTGATCGTGGGAATGCTGAAACAGCTTTAAAGGCTGGTATTGGCGCTGCTTTTGTTAAGGTTGGTTTGACTTCAGCTGCTGCAGATGCTTATTATACGAATCATGTGAAAGCTTTATTTGACCAGAATCCTACAAAGGAGATCATGGTTCAGAAATACCTTGCTTTCTATGATGATGAAGCAATTGAATCTTATAATGATTACCGCAGGTTGAAAGCGATGGGGGATAACTTTATTGTTTTGACTAATCCAAAACCTTCTGAATTCCCATTACGTTTCACTTATGGTAGCAGTGATGTGACTACTAACAATAACGTTAAGAATGCTTATGGCAATGGTCAGTATGTAAAAACTGAGAATGTATGGTGGGCCGGTGGTACACGATAGTTAGTTCTCTTAAATAATTCCGAAAGGGCGTTCATGAAAATGGACGCCCTTTTTTGCTGGTGTTTTTACCTCTGGTTCTCTCCCTTTATGAAGATGGCAATAGTGGTCAGGTGAGCTGGTATTGTGGGCTTATATATGGCTCTATAATAGTGTCCTAGTGATAGTTTCGGTTCTTTTGGAGAATGGCAATTGATGTACTTGAAGGTTTATTTATTGTTGGTGATTAACTTAATATTAATTGTGAGGCTTTGTAAAATTTTTTTTCAATGTGATTTTCATAATTGTCGCTATCTTTTCTTTTTTTTTAATAAAATATCTCAATCTAATTTGGTTGTTTAGGGGATGATCATTTCGCAGCAAGTTTGAAACTGTTAATAGCGTTTTTGATGCTGTAAGGCTATTTTATAAGTTCATGTGTATTCATGTTTTAATAAAATGAACCTTCAAAATAGCTGAATATAGACTTCTAGTAACTCGTTCATTTTTAAAAGTATCTAGACCGAAATTACTCCTTTAAGTTGTCGGTTGCATTTGTTTTCATCAGAAAGCTTGCCCCATCCTCTACGTGTTCTGGCACTAATTTTTCATTTTTATTTTCTTAGAAAACCTTTAAATTGAATCTTATTCGATATAAATGTCATTTTTTGGTTCAAAAAAAAAGGCAATAATGCGATTCTTAGATTTTGGTATTTAATTTTGCAAAAGCGCTTTTTTAACAAATTAATAGAGGTATTAGTCTGGTTTTTATGAGTTTTGTTACAAAAAAATATAGTCATGAAATTGTCATTTATTTATTGCAAAATAATTAGAGTAACATTATGGTAAGCAAACTGTCTATATTCATATAATTATTAACTAACCTAAATTTATTTTTTATGAAAAAACTTTTACAAAGTTTGTTCATTTTGCTGTTTATAGCGAGTTCCGCTATGGCTCAGGATCGAACAATTACTGGTACAGTTACGGACACTGAAGATGGTAAGCCATTACCAGGTGTAACTGTTAAAATTAAAGGAACCCAAACCGGGACTCAATCAGGAGCAGACGGTAAGTATGCTGTAAAAGTAACTTCATCTGCCGCTACTTTAGAATTCTCCTATCTAGGTTATGTAGGCAAATCTGTAACACTTGGTGCTGGAAACGTAGTGAATGTTTCTTTAGCGTCCGATTCAAAAGCGTTGAATGAAGTTGTTGTAACTTCTTTCGGTATCCAAAGGGATAAAAAATCTCTCGGATATTCTACTACTAAGATCAATGCGGAGGAGTTAACTACTTCTAAATCTACAAACGTAACAAATGAGCTGGTAGGAAAAGTGCCAGGTGTTCGTGCTTCAGGTTCGGGTGGTGCATTTACCGGTTCTGGTGTGATTATTAGAGGTATGACTACATTTACAGGAAGCAACCAGCCGTTGTATGTTGTGGATGGTGTGCCAATCGACAACAGTGGTGGTGATACCCCATTGCAATCAGGACCTTCTTTATCCAACAGGGCTATCGATATCAATCCTGACGATATTGAAAACATCGTAGTCTTAAAGGATGCTGCAGCGACTTCAACTTATGGTTCAAGAGGTGCTTCTGGGGTAATTTTGATTACTACCAAAAAAGGTAAAAAGAATGAAAAAGGAACAATTACTGTTTCTTCTAGTTACAATGTAGGAAATGTAAATCGCCTTCCTGAGTATCAAAATGAGTATGCTCAAGGTAACAATGGCTTGTTAACGCCAGCTAACATTGGTAAAGCTACAGCAATTGGAAGTGGTGTAAGTACTTCATGGGGACCAAAAATTATGGGTCAGGCTTATACCAACGCCCATGGTCAACCTGCTATCTTAACAGCATATCCTGATAACGTAAAAGACATTTTCAAGCAGTCCTATAATCTGCAGAATAACGTTAGTTTTGCTGGAGGTACGGAAAAATCGACTTTTAGATTAGCTTATGGTAATTCTACGGAAACGTATGTAATTGATAATAATAAGTTAAGGAGAAATAACGTGACTTTTAATGGAACTACTGAGGTTACTTCTAAGTTGACCGTTGGCGCTTCTGTTACCTATACCAATACGAATTCGATTAGAACCTTGCAAGGTAACCAATTGTCAAATCCATTGTTTAGAGCATTTTTTACTCCTAGATCTTATGATTTGACCGGTCTTCCTTTTGAAGATGTAAAAGGCAATCAACTTTTCCCATTTGGAGAAGACAATCCTTATTGGACGATCAAATACAATAAGTATAATGATGAAGTGAATCGTATTCTTGGAAATGCAAATGCACAATACAAATTCACTGACTGGTTAAACGTAGACCTTAAAGTTGGAACAGATTTCTTCAACATGAAAAGCAAAGGCTTTGATGAGGTTGGCAACAGAGGAGGAGGTTTTACTGGTGCAACATCAAGGTTAATCGGTGGTATTATCGACCAAAACAACAATGTTAGAAATTTCAGTTCTTATTTTACTGTAAATGCAAATAAGAAATTTGGTGATTTTAACCTATTGGCTACTTTAGGTAATGAGATCAATCAAAATTATATTGGTAATATGAGCATCACTGGTTATAACGTTGTTATTCCAGGGTTTGATAACATAAAAAACACTTTGATTCGTGACCCATTTTTGGGCAGTTCTAAAACCAGACTGCTGGGTGTTTTTGCGGATTTTGTAGTAGACTATAAAGGCTACTTGTCATTAAACTTAAAAGCGCGTAATGACTGGTCTTCAACTCTAGCACCAGCTAATAGATCTATTTTCTATCCTGCAGCTGCCTTAAGTTTCGTGCTTACTGACGCTTTTCCAGAGTTGAAAGATGATAAGTATATCAATCAGATTAAATTTCGGGTAAGTGCAGGTGAGGTTGGAAAAGGAGCTCCAGCTTATACCACATCTACTTATTATGATAAGTCCTCTGCTGGTGATGGTACTGGAGCAGAAATTATTTTCCCTTTTGATGGTTTAGCTGGTTATACCTTGAATGATACTGCGGGGAATCCTGACCTAACTCCTGAGTTTACCAGAGAGATTTCTTATGGTACGGAATTGACTTTCTTTAAAAACAGATTAACTTTAGATGCGACTTATTATACTAGAAACACAAGAAGTGTAATTCTTTCTGTTCCTTATTCTGCTGCTTCTGGAATTACCAACTTATATAAGAATGCTGGAAAGCTAAGTACTAAAGGTTTCGAGTTTATGGTGAGTGGTACGCCATTAAAAACGCTTGATTTCTCATGGGATATTAGCTTGAACTTCACTAAGTATAAATCAACAGTAGAAGAATTGGCACCAGGTGTACAAGATATTTTCCTTGCTGGTTTTACTACGCCAAATATTCAATTGGTAGCAGGGGATGAATATGGGCAGATTTATGGTTCTGCTTATCAACGTAATGCTGAAGGTCAATTGCTGATTAACCCAGCGACTGGGTTGCCATTGTCAAGTGCGAATGTTGAGAAAATTGGGAATCCAAATCCTGACTATACTGCTGGTATCTTTAATACTTTTAAATATAAAGATTTCTCTTTCTCATTCTTAATTGATATTCGTAAAGGTGGCGATCAATATTCAAGGAATATAGCTGATGTTCAGCGGAATGGTGCTGCTAAAGAAACTGCAGAATTCCCACGTTTTGAAGCTGATAATGTAACGCCAACAAGACCTTATAGGTTCGAGGGAGTTTATGCATCAGGTCCAAATGCAGGACAGCCAAATACGACTCAAGTACGTGCACAGGATTACTATGGTAATGCGGGTAAGTACGTCGCTGCTGAAGGATATATCTATGATACTTCATGGTTTAGAATTCGTGAAGCGGCTTTAAACTACCGATTGCCACAATCAGTGATTGGTAAGACTCCATTTAGAAGTGTTGAGTTTGGTGTTTTTGGCCGTAATCTTTATTTGAAAGCTAAAAACTATCCACACTTTGATCCAGAGCAAAATGCATTTGGTGTAAGTAATGCACAAGGTCTTGAGTTTAACTCATTGCCAAGTACAAGAACCGTGGGTGTGAATTTAAAATTATCACTATAATTTAAATAGGAACGTATATGAAAAATATAAAAAATATAGTCGTTATAGCATTTGCTACAGTTGGCATATTGACTGCTAGCTCTTGCAAGAAGTTTTACGATATTAATCAGGATCCAGACTCTGTATTGTCTGCTCCAATTAAACAACAATTAACCTCATTAACCGTAAACCTTGGGTTTTATGCTGGTAGTGATATGAATAGAAATACCTCGCTGATTATGCAGCAGTTTTCTGGACAGAGCAGTGGGACTTTAAATGCTACTCAACTTTATGAGCGATATTTGATACAAGGAACTGATCTAAACAATGCATGGTCAACATTGTATGCTACGATTTTAAATGATGCAGAAAATATCATCACTAAAGCTACTGCAGAAGGAAGCCCTCATTATTCTGGTATTGCAAAAATCATGAAAGCTTATGCCTACCAGACTTCTGTAGACATGTGGGGAGATATTCCTTTTTCTGAGACTCAGCAGACGTTGGCTAATCTTCAGCCAAAATACGATTCTTCGGAATCTATTTATAAAGCGCTGATTCCTTTATTGGATCAAGGAATTGCCGAAGTAAATGCAACAACTTCACTTGAGTCTCCTAGTACAAACAGTACTATTTATAAAGGAGCATTTTCAACTTCAAAAGCGAACTGGATTAAGTTTGCAAATACTTTAAAATTAAGGATATACCTTCATTATAGTGAGAAAGATCCTGCTTTTGCAAAAGCTCAGATTGATCAGCTAATTGCTTCAGGGGTTCCATTGTTCACAAGTAATGCTGATAGTTTCCAAATGCCTTTTACCAGTGAAGCGAGTAATCAGAATCCAATTGAGCAATATGCAACGGCTCGTGCTGGTTATTTGGTAGCAAATAACTTTATAGTGAACATGATGAACGTGAAGGATGATCCAAGACGTGCATTTTATTTTACAGAGTTTCCTGAAGGATCTGGTTTGTTTGTAGGAAGTGTAAGTGGTGCTGCGCCTTCTCAGAATTACTCTAAGTTTCATGAGTATTTAAGAGGAGAGTATGATGCGAATGAAGATTTTTATTCTGGAGCTGCTCCTATTAGAATGCTAACTTTCGCTGAATATAATTTCATGCGAGCTGAAGCGGCATTAAGGTTTAATTCTCCAGGTAGTGCGCAGACCTTCTTCCAGGCAGGTATAACTGCTTCGATGAATGATGCTAAAGTTGAAGCTGTAGATCGGGATATATATCTTGCAGGTCATGGTACTTTGACTGGTACTCCGGCTCAACAACTTCAACAAATCATCAATGAAAAATATATCGCTAGTTTTGGTGTACTGGGAGAATCATGGACGGATTGGAGAAGAACAGGTTATCCAGCAATTGCAGTTGCTGCACAAGCGGTAACGAATTATATTCCAAGATCATTATTCTATCCACAAACAGAGACTTCCTTAAATCCAAATGCCAAACAAAAAACAGGCATGGATGCTAGAGCTTTCTGGGACGTAAGACCATAATTCCCATTTTTATATTTAAGTAAAGGCCCGCTGAATTTTAAATTCAGCGGGCTTTGTTATTTATAGTAAAATCAAGTTATTTCTTTACACTACTACATTTCGGTTTATTTTCCAGGGTGATCATACCCCTTGTCCATAAATAAGAAAATTAAATTTGGACTGGCATTCTTTTATGAAATTTAATGCGTTTTATAGAGCCTCGAAATCTTCAGGTTTCTATTTGTCAAAAAAACGTCATTAAGGTTGTATCATCGGTTTTTATGGCGCATGCCTATCCTGTTTGTCTATATTCGGCCCCTATTAAAAAATCTAATGTATTATATGAAAAAACTTTTACAAAGTTTGTTCATTTTGATGTTCATCGCAGGTACTGCGCTGGCTCAAAACCGGACAATTACTGGTACAGTTACCGGAAAAGATGACGGTTTGCCGATTCCTGGTGTTTCTGTTAAAATTATTGGCACTTCGATGGGTACTTCCAGCAATGAACAGGGGGAATATTCCATTTCAGCCCCGGCCTCAGCTATGACGATTGAATTCTATTCAGTAGGCTATACAAAAATCAGCAAGTTTATTGGCTCGGCTACAATTATCAATGTTGTATTGAGTACGGATACGGAACAGCTGGGTGAGGTTGTGGTGACTGGTTATTCTGGCCAGAAAAAATCAACGATTACCGGTGCGGTTTCTTCGATCAGTGGTAAATCAATTGAGAATTTACCGGTACCTAACTTAAGTAACCTTTTACAAGGTCAGGCTGCAGGCGTACAGGTAACCGCAATGAACGGTGCTCCAGGGCAAAGTGCCTTTGTCAGGTTAAGAGGTGTGGGCTCACTGGCGGCAGGTTCCGATCCTTTATTCGTAGTCGATGGTACGGTTGTAGATGCTAAAGTATACAATGCGATCAATGCAAATGATATCGAGCAGATCTCTATCCTTAAAGATGCCTCTTCTTCGGCCATTTATGGTGCCAGGGGTGCGAATGGGCTGGTCTTAATCAGCACAAAAAAAGGAAAATTAAATGAGCCAAAATTCACGTATTCGGTGGAGTATACGGAGCAGTCGCGCATCAATGACAATTATAAATTGATGACTCCAGATCAGACCTTACAGTATGAGTATGATTTAGGATTCAGTAATCGGTTCATGACTGCTTTCATGCGAAACAATGGTTATGCTAATCTTCAGGCTATTCCTGCGGATAAATTAACTGAACAATGGAACAGCTTAAATGCAAATGGAGCAGATTGGCAAAAAGAAATCCTGCGTACTGCGCCACAAGTCAGAAATCAAATTTCCTTATCCGGAGCAGATGGTAAATTTAATTATTATTTGAGTTTAGAACACCTTGACCAGGACGGTATTGTGATTGGTTCTAAGTTTAAACGCACTGGTGGTCGTTTAAACGTCACTTATAAAGCTAAAGAATGGCTAAGCGTCGGTGTCAATTCTAACTTTTCTTCTTTCCGTATTGATGCGCAGAGGGATAGATATAGCCCACAGAATGCTTATTACGTGGCCATGAGGACCAACCCTTATGAGCCGGTATTTAATAAGGATGGCAGTTATAACCTTACTTATAGTGGTTTCCCAGTATTAGAGGCGATCAAAAATAACCCTGAATTTAACAACACAAATGCCGCCTTCGGGTCTTTGTTTGTAGAAGCAAATCCAATGAAAGGCTTAAAACTGAAGTCTCAAATGGGCTTGAATTTCTATGATTATACCAGAGAATTTTATATAAAGCCAGGTTCTTACCTGGATCAGATCAGTGGTGATAAAGCCGCTCCTGGAACGAAGACAGACAATGGTACGAGGCTGTTCAACTATGCCTGGACTAATACCGCTCATTATGAAACGGCCATCTATGAAGACCATCATTTAGATTTCCTATTGGGTTCTGAGTTCACAAAGAATGATGCAAAGAACTACTTTTTATCAAGTAAAGGTTTCGCAAATCCTGATTTAACGACTCAAAACAACTCTTCCGTACCTTTAACAACAAGTACAGGTAGAGAGCAATGGAGCTTATTCTCCGTATTCTTCAAGCCTAGCTATAACTACCAGGAGAAATATTTTGTTGACTTTTCTGTAAGAAGAGATGGTTCTTCAAGGTTTGGTGAGGATAATCAATATGGTACTTTCTATTCTGCTGGTCTGGCATGGAATGTTACCAAAGAAAACTTTATGGAAGACGTTGAGGTCATCAACGACTTAAAGTTTCGGGCCAGCATTGGTACATCCGGTAATTTTAACATTGGCAATTATAACTCTTTACCATTATATGGATACGGGAGTTACGGCGGTGGATCAGCCTTGAGGCCAACCCAATTGGGAAGTGATCATTTAGCTTGGGAAAAACAAAAGGCAGGTACCGTTGGCTTTGATTTCATCATGTTTGATACCAGATTGACAGGTTCAATCGATTACTATACTCAGGTTAGAGAAGATTTGCTGCAATTGGTTCCGGTTCCAAGTACGGTAGGCTTTACTTCGCAGCTTAAAAATATGGGTACCATGAAAAACTCAGGATATGAATTCTCATTGGACTACAAATTTATCAGGACCCAGGACTGGCGATTTAGTGCAGGAGGGAACGTTTCGTTTAATAAAAACAGAATCACGAAACTAACGGGTAAGCCTAACGAAAGCATACCTCAGCCGGATGGCTACACCACTTTAGCTGTAGGCAGGCCCTATGCAAACTTTTTTCTTACGAGATCTGCAGGTGTTGATCCAGAAAATGGGGATGCCCTTTATTATGATTTGGCGGGAAATGTCACCAATAAATTCGGCAGCTATGCGGTTGCTTTATCCGGTAAATCGGCTACGCCTACCTATTATGGTGGAGCAAATGTCCAGCTAGGTTATAAAGACTTTACGTTGTCGGCAATCGCTGCTTTTAGTGGTGGTAACTATATCTATAATGCAATATATGCTACTCAAATCTCTGATGGTTCAAGCGTTGGTTTAAGGTTGGCTCAGGATGCTTTGGATTATTGGAAAACTCCAGGTCAGCTCAGTAAAAATCCAAAACCGGTTAAAGGCAATACGGATTTCCAGGATACAGATAGATTTCTCCAAAAAGGGGATTATGTCCGTTTGAGAGATGTGACTTTAGCTTATAGCGTCCCTAAAGTGATTTTGCAGAAAACTGGATTTATCCAGGCCGTAAATGTGTATGTAACCGGGCATAATTTGCTGACTTACCGTCCGCATTACAAAGGTGATCCCGAGGTCGGAATCGGTTCTACAGAGACAGATCCTACAAATCCAGTGAATGGTACTCCTTATGTAAATGGTATATATAGCTTGTATTCTTATCCAAACTATAAATCATGGACTGTTGGTTTAAACATGACCTTCTAAATTAAGAAAGATGAAACGTATTTATATATTAACGGGATTGATGGCTGTAATCGCCTTTAGTTCCTGTAAAAAACAACTAGATCTAAAGCCATTCAATGCCGTAACTGACGAGCAAGCCTTGATCAGGCCAAGCGATTTTGCAGCCGCAGCGAGAGGAATGTATTTAAGAATGCTATCTAAGGGAAATCAGGCGGCCTATGTACCCAATGATTACTATGGTGGTACTGATAATTTTAATTTTATTGCTTCGAATGACATCCTTTCGGATAATGCGATCAGCTACAGCGGCGGTCGGCAAACAGGCCTGGTTTATCAGAACTGGGATTACAATGGCTTATCGACAACTAATTTCTACCAAGATGGTTACAGCATCATCAGAACTGCAAATGCAATTTTAGCAAAAATCGATAACCTTAAAGATGGTTCGAGAGCTGATGTTGAAGGGCAGGCGCTAGCAGTCAGAGCAATTGTACATTTTGATATGCTAAGGTTATTTGGTAAAACGTATACCAATGCTTCGGCTACTGATTTGGGCATTCCTTACCTCAAAACGGTTCAACTGGTGACCGACAACCCTGTTAGAGCAACAGTAAAAAGTAATTATGATCAAATCAGAGATGATTTAGAAAAAGCAGCGGGCTTAATTGATGACCTGTCAGCTGTTAAAGCAAAAGGACGTTTATCCAGAGCGGCAGTTTACGGCTATTTGTCGAGGGTGTATTTATACCGTGGGGAATGGGACAAATGTGTCACTGCAAGCAGCAGTGCGTTAGCAATTAACGGGGATGCAGGTTCGTTGAGCGAATTTTCAGGGATTTGGAAAGATGCGACTGATGCAGGTGTATTGTTCAAATTAGCTGTTCTTGATGTGAATAGACTTACTCCAGGTACTGTTTTAGGACAAAATGCCAGAGCGGAGCAAGTGCCGGCTTTCGACTTCTATAATTTATACAAGGCAACGGATGTTAGAAAGGCAGCCTATTTTACCGAGAAAACAAACGAAGGTATTCTGCTCAATTATGTGAGTAAATACGAGGGCAGGGCTTCTGGAAACCTGAACGTAGTAGATATTAAACTCATGCGCGTTGCTGAAGTATTATTAAACAGAGCAGAAGCTTATAGCAATATCCCGGGTAATGATGGATTGGCACTTGCCGATTTAGATAACCTGAGGTCTAAACGTTATACTGATTTTAGAGCTGGTGGGGAGCGGGGCATAGCTCTGCAGTCTGCGATTGCTTTACAAAGAAGATTAGAGCTTGCTTTTGAAGGTGATCGGTTTGTGGACTTGAAACGTAAAAACCTACCGGTAGTTAGAAATGCTCGTTTTGGTGACAGCGCAGATGGGACTGGTCGCCCTTACAGAAAAGTATTGCTTCCTGCCGGATCTGATAAATTTCAATTGCCCATTGACCAGATCTCTATTAATGCCTCAAATGGGGTATTGATTCAGAACCCAAACTAGCCTACTTTATATTGGATTCCCAGAAATTTCCAGGGCATTTTTTTTTACAAAACGGCTGATTTTTCATTTTGGAAGGATCGGCCGTTTTGTTTTTTACATTGTTAATGCCTTCCTTTTAGGATATATGCTCAATTCTACCTTACGAAAAAACCTTATTTGGTGCTTGAAGCTCATTTTTTTCGTTAATTCCTTCATAGCAAGTTTTTTGCGAAAAAACAATGTCTATTGAATTTGTAGGCTATTTTTCTGTAACCACTTATTATTTAGGCCATTGATTTTTATTGTTTTTTCCGAATAAAAAGACAGTAAAATGATTTTTTGTTCAAAATTATAAAATATGTTACATATCTTAACCGAACTATTAACTAACCTAAATTATTTTTATGAAAAAACTTCTACGAAGTTTGTTCATTCTTTTGTTTGTTGCAGGAACTGCAATGGCGCAAGAAAGAACAATTACCGGAACAGTTACGGACAGTGGTGATGGAAAACCACTACCAGGCGTAACCATCAAATTAAAAGGAGCACAAGGCGGCACTCAGACTGGTTCAGATGGTCGGTACAACTTGAAAGTGCCAAAAGGAGTAAATACCTTAGAGTTTTCTTATTTGGGCTATGTTTCTGAATCTAAGAACATCAATGCTTCTGTGATTAACATTGCGTTGGAGTCGGATTCAAAAGCATTAACAGAAGTGGTAGTAACAGGATACGGTAAAATTGACCGAAAGACCTTTACTGGATCTGCCGCAACAGTTACAGCTGCCCAGATTGCGAATAAACCAGTTCAGAGTTTTGGACAAAGTTTAGCGGGTCAGGCAACAGGGGTAAGTATTGTTCAGCCGAATGGGCTTTTGAACAATCCACCGGTGATTAGAGTTAGGGGATTAAGTTCTCTTTCTTTAAGTTCATTTCCATTGGTAGTAGTAGATGGTATTCCAATTTCTACAAGCAATACCTCTGCGAACTCTGCCGCTAACAACCCATTAGGAGATATCAATCCTGAGGATATCGAAAGTATCGACATCCTTAAAGATGCAGCATCAACTGCAATCTATGGTTCAAGAGGTGCAGCAGGCGTATTGATTATCACCACTAAGAAAGGTAAAATCGGTAAAACCAGACTTAATTATGATGGCTGGTTTGGTGTGAGTAATGCGGTTAGATTACCGGAAGTTTTAAATGCGGAACAATATATCAACCACAAAAATAAGGCAGTTGCTAACTTATTGGCGATTAACCCTACTGGAATTCCCGCATCTCAAAGGGATGCAAATGGAAAAAGTTTCTTCCCTACAGTAAATGCAGATGGATCTAATGTAGATACTGATTGGTTTGATGAGGTATATCGTACTGCTTACACACAAAATCACAATGTGAACTTGAGTGGCGCAAATGAGAAAACATCTTATTTTGTTTCTGGTGGTATCTCTGATCAAAACGGATTTTTAAAAGGAAACTCCTTCAAAAGATACACAGGTCGTGCAAACGTAACACATCAGGCAACAGACTACCTGAAATTAAATATGAACATGGCTTACACCAACAGTTTTAATGCCAGCCCTAATAGTGGCTCTACGGACGGAGGTGCTTTTGCGAGTTCAGGTTTAGGAAGGATTGCAGTGGCTCTGGCACCAAATTTAAGACCATATAATCCTGATGGGAGTTATAGCCTGAATTCTGTAAATGGTTCAGTGGGCAATGAAAATAACTTGATTCCAACTTCTTGGTCAAATCCTGCGGTATTAATCGCAAAGGATAGAAATTCTTCGGAAGCAACGAGATTTATTGCCAACCTAGGTGCTGAATTGAAACTAACAAAAGAATTGTTGGTTAAAAGTAGCTATTCATGGGATAGAAGTAATACGGAAAATATTCAGTTCTGGAACCCATTATCAGGTGATGGTAAAACACCGAATGGCTTAGCTTATAATAACAACAACAGAAGGAATAACTGGAATTGGATCAATACTTTAAACTTAACTAAAACATTTGGAGAACTTCACAACCTAAATGTGATTGTAGGTAATGAGATTCAAAAGACTACTGTAGATGATTGGGGAGCTCAAAGAGCAGGCCTTTCTGACCCTTTTTACAATCAATTTCAAGGACAGTTCATTACGAATACTGCTGCTGGAAATGGAATTAGTGCAGTGGCTTTAGAGTCGTATTTAGCAATGTTAAACTATAATTATGATGGTAAATACTTTATTAGTGGAAATTACAGACGCGATGGTAACTCTGGACTTGCCGCTGGTAAACAATGGGGGAACTTTGGTGGTGCATCAGTAGGTTGGTTGATTTCGAAAGAAAACTTCTTCGCAAACTCTTCATTGGGTTCTTTTGTAAACAACCTTAGACTTAGAGCAAGTTATGGTGTAGTAGGTAACGGTGCTGTAGGTGCTTATAGAGCGTTTACTACTTTTAATCCTGTATTGTATGGTGAAGCTGGTACTGGCTTTATCTTTAATAGGGCAGGTAATACTGACCTAACCTGGGAAACCAGTAAGCAAACGGATATTGGTTTGAATATTGGGATGTTTGACAACAGACTAACGGTTGAAGTAGACTATTTTAACAAAAATATTGACGGAATGATTTTAAGCGTTCCTCAGGCACCTTCAAAAGGTATTCCAAATGATCCACAAGGTGAGATCTTAGCTAACGTTGGAGCGATGTACAATAGAGGTGTGGAACTTGGTATTACAGCCGCTGTATTTAGAGATACTAAGCTGAAATGGACATCTTCATTGAACTTTACGTCTATAAAAAATAAAGTAACGGCATTAGATCCTAATGTGCAGAAAGTAACGGCAACGACCTCTGGTTTAGAAACTACGAGTGCAACTATTGTGGGTTACTCTGCTGCGAGTATCTATGGGGTGAAAACAAATGGTGTGAATCCTGTAAATGGACGCCGTATCTTTGTAGACCTACAAGGTCGTGAGATCCAGTATGAGCATTTAGGTTCTCGTTATACTTATGTGAGTGACGGAACGACAGCTCCAGCACCAACAGATCAGCAACAAATTCTTGGAAATACTTTACCAACATGGTATGGTGGTTTTAACAATAATCTGAGCTACGGAAACTTTGATTTGGGGGTTAACTTTACTTTCTCAGGAGGTAACTATATCTATAACGGCTCAAGAGCTGGTTTGTTGGACCAACGTTTCTGGAACAATTCTGTTGATGTTTTAAATGCTTGGTCTGCTCCAGGACAGAATGCAGAAATTCCTAAGCCAATTTATGGTGATAACATTTCCAATGGTTCTTCTTATCTGATCTCAGCGAATGTTGAAAAGGGTGATTTCCTTCGTCTGCAAACAGTAACGCTTGGTTATACACTTCCTACCAATCTATTTACAGGTTCTAGTATTTTAGGAAAATCAGGAATTAGTAAACTTAGATTTTATGGACAGGTGAACAATGCATTTTTAATCACGGGTTATAGTGGTGTAGATCCAGAGATTTCCTCTAATGGTAATCAAAATCTTTCTAGTGGTGTAGAGAGAAATAGTATTCCACAAGGAAGAGTATTCACTTTTGGGATTAGTATAGGTTTATAATATAAGACAGACAATGAAAATATTTCATAGAAACACATATACATTGCCAATAGCAAGAGCTGCTATTGTTGCAATAGCATTTACAGCGGTGCTTTCCTCTTGCAAGAAGGATTTTTTAACACAAGTACCGGTACTAGAACTTCCGGAAGGTCAAGCTTTTGAAACTCCGGAACGAGTAGAAAAATTAGTGTCGGGGCTTTATTTTTCTGCCAAAGATGGTAGAATATTTGGAGGACGATATTTAGTGTACAACGATGTTAGGGGAGAAGATTTTCTTTCGAGAGATCCGAATGTGGTAACTGGTTACGACGTTTATCAGGGGACCAATGACGCGGGAAGTTCGAATGTTGCCAATTTTTGGGTTCAGTCATATTTAACGATAAACAGAGCAAACATTGTAATTGCGGGTTTAGAGAAAAATGAGAAAGGCCTGGCTGCCAGTGTAGTGAATACTGGGATCGCTGAAGCTAAATTTATCAGAGCCCTAAATTATTTTACCCTTGTCCAGCTTTTCGCAAAACCATATGTACTAAATGGAGGTACTTCCAGAGGTTTGCCATTGAGGTTAACCCCAGAAAGTACTTTAGCAAATAACAATTTGAAATCCAGTACTGTTGCAGAAGTTTATACTCAGATTTTAAAAGATTTGAATGAGGCAGAGCCTAATTTGCCAGATACTTACCCAGTATCTGCAACTTTAAAGTTAAGTACCACAAGAGCGCATAAGAATACAGTTATCGCTTTAAAAACCAGGGTTTATTTGGCTAAAGCAGATTATGCAAATGTAATTTTAGAAGGGAATAAGATGGTTCCACAAGTGGCTCCATTTGTGAATACAGCAAGAACTCCAGCTTCATTGGCTGCAGATCCAGCAACAATATTCGCTACGCCATATACTTCTCCAGAATCCATCTTCTCCTTTCCTATGGCAAGTACAAACGCTCCAGGAACGCAGAATGGTCTGGCTTTTTATTTTAACTCTACGAGTGGAGGGTTTATTTATTACTTGAATAAATCAGGTGCTGGAATTTATGCTGATCCAGCATGGCCGGCAACTGATGCCCGTAAGGTGAAATTCACAGGCCTATTTACAGGAAGTGGTTTAGTAAATGAGCCTTTCTTAAAGAAATACGCAACTCCCAATCCTTTTATTGATTTTGTGCCTATCCTTCGTTATGCAGAGGTTTTGTTGAACGTTGCTGAAGCGGAAGCTGCACCAGGTGGAAATGCTGTGCGGGCAAGAGCTTTACTTGATGCGGTGCGTCATCGTTCTGATGCCGCTTATAATTTTGGTCCATTGTCTGCCACTCAACTTCAAGCAGCAATCTTAAAAGAAAGAAGGATTGAACTTTTAGGTGAAGGTTTCAGGTACAATGACCTGGCAAGAACTAATCAGCCGCTTCCTTCGGTTGGAGCAGGTACTTCGATTGCAGTATCAGATCAACGTTATACTTTCCCAATTCCTACAATAGAGAGGAATACTAATAATTTAGTCGGACAATAATCCCGATTTTAAACAAAAAACGGCGGCTGTATCATGATACAGCCGCCGTTTTTTGTTTTTATGGAATTAACCTTTCTATAAGTTAATCTGAACTGGGTCTTTAATTTAGCGTATTATAGTAGCTAAGAATTTTGATCAGGTCTTCATCAGATTTAAATTTGATTTTCTCATTTATAATGTAAAGGTTCAGTGCTGCTTTATGATTGGAAAGCGGTAATAGAAAGCTGTCTTTCTGCTTCTTTACCTTGGTCATCTTTCCATTCACCAATAAAAAATAAGCCTGATTTGGAATGAGTGTCTTTTGTACATCAGAAGTTCCATAGGGTATGCCCTCTACAATATTCAGGAAGAATTTCTTTAATAAAACTGCTTTTCCATCTACTAAGACCTGGTAATAGCTGTTTTTATGAAATTTATCTATCTCTGGAAAATTGTTTTTATAGATTCGAACTGCCCTGGTATTTTCATTAACATCTTCATACAAATGGAATTCTTTAACGGGAGTTTTAAATGCTAATATCGCGTCTTTTTGGTTTTTAAAAATCAGTTGGTCATTGAATATATCATACTTCAGGTTCATTCCATTAAAGTATTTGTTATCTACCTGAAGTACATCGCCAAGCGTCCAGCTTTCATTCAGGTATTTACTCCCAACTGGATTGTCTTTTGAATTTCTAGCCTCTAATGGCTTACCGGAAACATCGGTGCTTATACTGATTTGAGCTTCGGCCGTTGCGAGGCAAAAGATAAAGATGGGAGAAGCGCTAAAGACTTTTTCATGTCATATTGTGGATTAAGAGTGATGCTTAGTGTCTTGAAAATAATAATAATTATTAAGATAAGTTGTTTTCAAGCGGCTAAAATGTGAGGTTTGTGGAATTAGTCTTGGTAGAGAACTGAACCATTCTTCCAATAATCATTGCTTGGTTGTCGTCAATATGGCCAAGCGGGAAATTATAGCAAACAGGATAATCATAATCCTTCACAATTTCTTGTATAATTTGTTCCGGACTTTGTCCGAATGGGAGCTCTTCCACTTCATAGCCATTAAATGCACCTATGATTAAACCTTTTAATTTAGCCAGTTTACCACTTCTTTTTAGTGCTCTCATCATCCTGTCGATAGCGTACTCATGTTCTCCTACATCTTCTAGGAACAGGATTTTATCATTATAATCAAATTCGGAATCAGAATCTGCTGTGGCGATTAGTAAAGTTAAATTCCCGCCAATCAGCACTCCTTCTGATTGGCCGGGTCTGTTTTCGAATTCAGTGCTATAGGTATAGGTTTCTGTTACTCCAAACAAGGCCTTTCTTAATGATTCCAATGATTCCGCCGTGCCAGTTTCAAATGTTTTAGGCATTTGTCCGTGGATACTTTGCGTATTGGTTTTGGCCAAAATATGGGAGAGTAAAATGGTAATATCACTGAAGCCAATGACCCATTTTGGGTGTTGCTGAAATTTAGTAAAATCAAGTTCATCTATGATTCTGATGGTCCCATAGCCGCCTCTTGAAGCAAAGATGGCTTTGATCTCCGGATCGTCTAAAAACGTTTGCAGGTCTTTTCGTCTTTGCTCATCTGTTCCTGCAAATTGATCATGCGCAGCATAAACATTTTCGCCAAGGACTACCTGCAGCCCCCAGCCCTCTAAAACGGCGATCGCTTTGCTCAGGTCTGTGGTTAATTTCTTGGCAGGAGAGCTGATTCCAATTTTGTCTCCTTTTTTTAAATATGGCGGCTGCTTAATCATAGGTAAAACACTTATATTTGACAAAATAATAAAAATAGTTTTGGATAATAGTAAAATAAAGAGATATACGGTTACGGCCGCTTTGCCTTATACAAATGGGCCAGTGCATATTGGACACCTTGCGGGTGTTTATTTGCCCGCGGATACCTATGTGAGGTATTTGCGTTCGAATAAGAGAGATGTGAAGTTTATTTGTGGATCGGATGAGAATGGCGTGCCTATTACCCTTAAAGCTAAAAGGGAAGGGGTTAGTCCTCAAGTGATCGTTGATAAATACCATAAAATCATTGGAGATTCTTTTAGGGATTTCGGTGTTTCTTTTGACATTTATCACCGTACTTCTTCTTTGATGCACCATCAGACCGCTTCAGAATTCTTTGAAAACCTTTATGAAAAAGGGGTTTTTACCGAAGAGGTCACAGAACAATATTATGATGAGAAGGCACAGACTTTCCTGGCAGATCGGTATATCACAGGAACTTGTCCGAAATGCGGCAATGAAAATGCTTACGGTGATCAATGTGAGAGCTGTGGAAGTACTTTAAATGCAACTGACCTGATCAACCCCAAGTCTACACTTTCTGGCGAAAAACCAGTAAGGAAAGAGACCAAGAACTGGTTCTTGCCACTGGATAAATATGAGGATCAATTGAGAACTTATATTGAAAGTCATAAAGAGTGGAAACCAAATGTTTACGGACAATGTCAGTCCTGGTTGAATGCCGGTTTACAGCCTCGTGCAATGACCAGAGATTTAGACTGGGGTGTAAAAGTTCCGGTTAAAGATGCGGAAGGTAAAGTGCTTTATGTATGGTTTGATGCGCCTATCGGCTATATTTCGGCGACTAAAGAGCTGTTCGAATATGCCCGTCTGGATGTATGGAATCCTAAGGCAGAAGAATATTATATCAATAAAACGGGCTTAAATAAAGGTAACTGGGAAGATTATTGGAAAGATGAAGAAACGAAATTGGTTCACTTCATTGGTAAAGACAATATTGTGTTCCATTGTGTGATTTTTCCTGCGATGTTAATGGCACATGGAGATTACATCCTAGCGGATAATGTTCCGGCAAATGAGTTCTTGAATTTAGAAGGCCAAAAGATCTCTACCTCTAAAAACTGGGCAGTTTGGTTGAACGAGTACCTGGAAGAGTTTAAAGGTAAACAGGATGTGCTACGTTATGTATTGACGGCTACGGCTCCTGAAACAAAGGATAATGATTTTACCTGGAAAGATTTTCAGGCAAGAAATAACAATGAGCTGGTGGCGATTCTTGGGAATTTCATCAACAGGGTAACCGTATTGACGCATAAATATTTTGCGGGTAGGGTGCCGATGTGTATGGAGATTACTCCGGTTGATCAGGCGGTAATGGATGAGCTTGCCGCTTATCCTGCAAAGATCAGCGCATCAATTGAAAACTATCGCTTCAGAGAAGCTTTAACAGAGGTGATGAATGTGGCACGTTTAGGTAACAAGTACCTGGCAGAAACAGAACCTTGGAAGGTGATCAAAACGGACGAAGATAGGGTGCGCACGATCTTAAATATCAGTTTACAGATTGCAGCTAATATTGAGATCCTGATCGAGCCATTCTTGCCTTTCACGGCAGATAAGCTGATGAAGATGCTGAATTATGGCGGTCACCAGTGGGAAGATGCGGGTAAAGTGAATTTACTGCACCGCGGTCACCAGTTGAATGAGCCAGTATTATTGTTCGAGAAAATCGAAGATGAAGAGGTTCAGGCACAAATTGACAAATTGAATAAGAGTAAATCAGATAACTTATTGACTACTGCTGAAGTTGCTCCTGCAAAGGAAAACATTCAGTTTGAGCAGTTTGGTGCGATTGATATCCGTGTTGCGACCATCGTCGCTGCAGAGAAAGTAGAGAAAACTAAAAAACTGCTGAAATTAACAGTAGATACTGGCATCGATCAACGTACTGTAGTATCAGGTATCGCAGAATTTTTTAAACCGGAAGATATTGTTGGTCAGCAGGTAAGTTTGGTTGTAAATCTTGCACCAAGAGAAATAAAAGGAATTTTGTCACAAGGAATGATTTTAATGTCTGAAAATTCAGAAGGAAAACTTACTTTTGTGGCTCCTGTAGCAAACCATGGTAATGGCAGCGTAATCAGGTAGGTTCTGGTCCCGTAGTTCAACGGATAGAATAGAAGTTTCCTAAACTTTAGATATGAGTTCGATTCTCGTCGGGACCACTTATTTAGCCAGTAGTTATACATAACTACTGGTTTTTTTATGCCATGGGGCGAGAAAAGGGGCGAGTAAATTTGACGATGATTGGTCTTCAGTTGCTTCGATTTGAGCTTTGGGCTTGATCTTTTAGCTTCATCAAATTGCATTCCTCAGAGCTCAAGAAATCAAAATTCCTGTATAGATAAAATAATTTTAAAATATTTTTCTGACAGATTTTTTTGGTGCTGTAGGAATTTCTTGGTTTTCATACATCCAGTGTTCGATTCACGTTACCAAAGTTACCTCATTTACCCGCCGAGGGGAAATGATAATATAGTATGGGAATATGTAAGTAAATGACTTTAATTCCTGTACTAGTGCCAGAATAATGATAAACCCCAAAGAGAGTAAATGAGCAATGCTCAACTGAGGCATGAGAAAGAGATCAAATCAAGTTTGTGATCATTAAAGATAAATCCTATTTGAGACACGCAGTAATGAAATAGTAATATGGAAATTGAAAAGGTAGACCGGATTAAACTTAATCATGCGTTTTAACCACTTTTTATTGCCCGAGAACGACGAAATCTATTTAAGTCAGGGGTAAGGTCAGAAGCGTGTTATTCGTTGCTCTCTCAAAAAAAATGAGCTTTAAGCTTTCGACAAAAAATAAACGATATTTAGCAACAATCAATTTCAGTAGTAATATGGATAGATACATCGACTTGATTCTGACTGTAGGTATAACGCTTGGCTTTATTATATGGCTCATCATAATGAGTAAGCGTAAATCAAAATATGGGTTGAACTTTAAAAGAGTTTATTGTCCTGTCTGCGGTAATAAGCAACCTATAATAAGAGTTCCCAAGAATCAAAATCAGGCATTTTATGGGGGGAATACATGTTCTAAGTGTCAAGCAGAACTTGATAAGTATGGTAATGTCATCTCTTAAAATAAAAATGAGAATACAAATTATTAGCGACCTACATCAAGAGTTTGGGATTTCAGATCTAAACTTTAAAAATGCTGACCTTGTCATTTTAGCTGGTGATACCAATCTTGGGACAAAAGGGCTTGAATGGGTTAAAAAATATATTCCAAATATACCTGTAATTTATATTCTTGGTAATCATGAATACTACAAGGGTTCATATCCAAAGACACTCCATAAGATCATTGAGGCATCAAGAGACTCAAATGTAACAGTTCTTGAAAATAACAGAATTGAGTTCAGCGGGATAAGGTTCCATGGTACAACCTTATGGACAGACTTTTCCTTGTTTGGAAACCCAGTTGAATATGGGATTATCTGCCAAGCTAAAATGAATGACTATAAACAAATTCGCTGGGATCCTTCCTATTCTAAATTGAGAACTATAGACACCTATAAGATTCACCAGTTTTCAAAAATGTGGTTGGAGGAAAGTCTGGAGGAATCAAGAGATTATAAGAATGTTGTTATTACGCATCACGCACCGAGTATAAAATCGGTTCCTGAATTATACAAAAATGATCCAGTAACTTCTGCATACGCTTCTAATCTTGAGGATTTGATTTCGAAATATAATCCGTTGTATTGGATACATGGGCATATTCATACTCCAACAAGATATAAGATAGGTCAAACAGAGATTATATGTAATCCACATGGCTATCTTGATGAAAAACATAATGGCTATAATAAGGAGCTAATAATCGAAATATAAAATCATGTATTAAAACACCTTGGTGGAAAATCTGGAGACGTTATTGGGGTAGAAAAAAGGGTAAACTTATTTGATCAAACATGATTGGATTTGAGGGTGTTTCACAAACTGTGTCAATAGTGTAACTTTAAACTATCGACATAAATATGGCAACACAAGACGACTTTGATTTTGAGTCCTTTAAAAAGGAAGCTATAGCTGGATTATACTCTGGCAAAAAGATGACCGGCAGCGATGGCGTGCTGGCACCAATGATGAAGCATTTTCTGGAATCCATGATGACCGCTGAGCTGGAGCATCATATTTCCGAGAGTAAGCTGGCTGATCATCCTAACCGTAAGAATGGTAAGAGTAAAAAGACCGTA
>NZ_JACSZW010000078.1 GCF_014472395.1 Pedobacter sp. N36a | reverse complement strand
GGGGTTTCTACCACTCCATTTACCCTGACTTTGAAAAACATACAATCAAGGAACACAAATGGATAAACCGCTTCAAGCGGACGGTTCCGCCACTCCTGCACCGCTGGTAGTACACTGTCTGTAATCCTGGAGATCTCAGCTGCAGAAATATCCATAGCATACATTTCCTGTATGTAATCCCGCATGGCCCGGGTACTCATACCCATGGCATACATCGAGAGAATATTACCTTCCAGTTCCTCGGTAATGATCAACTGGCGTTTGGGAACAACCTTAGGTTCGAAGGTGCCTAAACGGTC
>NZ_JACSZW010000077.1 GCF_014472395.1 Pedobacter sp. N36a | reverse complement strand
AAATGTATACCGCTACTGAAAGCGGAAGTTATACAGTGAAAATTACCTCCATTTCTTGTGAAAGCCCTGCTTCTAATCCAATATCAGTTACGGTAAACCCAATTCCAGATGCCGCGGTGATTACAGCCGAAGGCCAGACGACTTTCTGTGCAGGCGGAGCCGTAGTGTTAAAGACCAGCGCCTTAGCAGATAGCTACCAATGGTACAATGGGCTAAACCTAATCGCAGGGGCAACTCAGCAAACGTATACCGCTACTGAAAGCGGAAGTTATACAGTGAAAATTACCTCCATTTCTTGTGAAAGCCCAGCTTCTAATC
>NZ_JACSZW010000076.1 GCF_014472395.1 Pedobacter sp. N36a | reverse complement strand
ACCTAGCGAAAGGGGGTCGAAAGCAGATAGGGCGCCCCTTCGGCTTCGACAGGCAACGTTGGCTTGCTATCCTCAAGCAATTGCTCGAGTAGATGCTGCTCATCCACAGAGTCCGCCAGACGCATCGTCGCAACGCGATGCTGCGCCTCCACCGCGCGCCAGAGATCGCGATGTTGCGTGCCAATCGATGCCAGCCATTCTGCGTGCCACTGCATTAGGCGATGGCGCGCGCGCCGTCCAGATAGCTCACCACCCGCACGAGGCCGTCCACCTTCTGGATCGCATCCTTCGGGACTTCGTTGAAGGCGCGGTTAAAGGAAGACATCCAGAGCTTGCGGTGCTGGTCGCTGTTACCGACCATGGCATCCAGAGAACGGTAGA
>NZ_JACSZW010000075.1 GCF_014472395.1 Pedobacter sp. N36a | reverse complement strand
CGTTAAGCGAGGGCGAGGATTGGATCTCGGAGCCGACGATCGCCGCGGCGGCCGAGGTGACCACGACGGGTACGGAGAATTGCTCGCGCAGCTGCGCGCCGATCTCCGCGTCGCGCCACCCGAGGTTCGGGGCGTAGACCTCGCCGTCGCCGGTGACGCTGCCGGAGGTGGTCACGCCCACGGTGGCCAGCGGGCGGCTTACACCTGTGGTCAGCCGGTTGAGCGTGGCCATGATGCGCTGGATGAAGTCGTCTTGGCTTTCGTCGGCGACCTCAACGTCGATGTCGACGCTGCGCACCGTGCGCCCCTTGAGGTCGAACAGCGCGATGTAGGTCGACAGGGTGCCCACGGCGATCCCGGCGTGCAGGGCGCGCGGTTCGGAC
>NZ_JACSZW010000074.1 GCF_014472395.1 Pedobacter sp. N36a | reverse complement strand
GGTCGAGCAACTTCATGTCGCCCGGGTTGCGGCTTGCCTGGTAGCGCAGCCCAGCCAGATAGGCGTGGTCTTCGTTAAGTGCGGGCGCCAGACGCAGCACATGCTGCCAGGCCGCGTCATCGCCGGTGGATTGCGCGTAAGCCAGCCAGTAGTTCAACGCCGCCATCGGTTGGCGGTTCCACTCGGCCACTTGCGCGGCACGTTCGGTCCAGATTTTCAGATCGGGGCGTTGGCGCACGGCGGCCTCGGCCACGCGCATGGCATCGTTCAGATTGCCGCTGCCCATGAAAACCTGGAATGCGAGGTCGTAGTCTTCCGCATTGAACGGGGCGATCCCGCGTGCGATGGCCTGTGAGCCCGACGGTTTTGAAGACGACGTAGCAT
>NZ_JACSZW010000073.1 GCF_014472395.1 Pedobacter sp. N36a | reverse complement strand
GCCTTTACCGATGCCCATGGCGCACCCAGCGGGAGCGTCGCCACCGTCTCGGTCGAGTTCCGCACCGTGAACTCGCGCTTCCTCGATCTGCTGTTCCGCGCGCCGGAAGAGTGCCGTGCCTTCGAGCCGGCCCTGCGCGAAATGCTGATGGGCGCACTGTCGCGCGGCAAGCTGGAGTGCCGGATCAACCTGCAGCGCCAGGAAGCCGCCCGCGATGTCGCAGCGCTCAATGTGGAACTGCTGCAACAACTGGCCAAGCTTGAGCAGGCGGTCACGCCCCACCTGCCGGCATCGGGTTCGCTGCGCATGGGTGAAATCCTACGCTGGCCCGGCGTGCTGGCCGAGCCCCAACTGACACAGGACGCGTTGCGCGACGCCGTGATC
>NZ_JACSZW010000072.1 GCF_014472395.1 Pedobacter sp. N36a | reverse complement strand
CGTTGTGCTGCGCGGGGTGGACACGCTGTCTTCCACGGACGTGTGGGCCTCCGACATCCGCGCCGGCGCAGGGTTTGTGCTTGCCGGACTGGTTGCAGACGGTGTCACCACGGTGCACGACGTCGCCCACATCGACCGCGGCTACCCCAGGTTCGTGGAGAACCTTGTGGCCTTAGGAGCGAACGTACAGCGCGAATCGGGGCGCTAGAAAACCCTGTTTTGCCTGGGGGTTTGTGTTTGGTTGTGGGGGTGTGTAACTTTGTGTGAGTCAGCGAGACCGACAACGCCCCGCCGGAGTGAGTTCTGGTGAGATGGCGGACAGGAAAACTACCGCTGGTGCCTCCTTTGATTGGTTGCGATTAGTGTCGCGGCTGGTTGGGTGTGCGTGTGT
>NZ_JACSZW010000071.1 GCF_014472395.1 Pedobacter sp. N36a | reverse complement strand
CTGCTGGAAGGCACGGTGGAAAGCTTCGATGCGCGGCACCATCTATCGACGGTCGCGCTGAAATCCAGTCGGCTCCATATTCCGGGTGCGGCCCTTGCGCCCGGTAAATCGGTCCGCATCCGCATTCCCTCCCGCGATGTCATGCTGGCGACCGCAAGGCCCGAGGGGCTCAGCGCGCTGAATATCATCGAAGCAAGGATAGAGGGGATGTCGTCGACCGAGGACGGAACGGTGGAAATCCGGCTCGATTGTGGCGGCGATATCATTCTTTCCCGGATTACCACACTGTCCTGCGAGCGTCTGGATCTTCGACCGGGAAGGGCGGTTTTCGCCGTCATCAAGACAATTGCCCTGGAGGCCTGATCATCAGCGCTCGCCCTGCTGCAGGTTGCGC
>NZ_JACSZW010000070.1 GCF_014472395.1 Pedobacter sp. N36a | reverse complement strand
GTCATAGACCATCAGGATTTGGTTCCACCCCGGCTCCTTGTTGGTCCGCCAACGCAGCGCCATGTGAACCACCATGCCGAGCGCGAGGAATCCACAGATAAACTGCCAACCCGCCCGGTAGGTGATGTAGACCAGCACTGCGGTGAGCGTGCCGTTGGCAATGGCGAAGCCACGCACGACACTACCGATCATGCGAGGCAGTGACAGCGAGCGACTAACCTTGTGCTGGCGCATGGTTAGACGAACGTGCAGTACGTGGCGGAGATGCCGAACTTCTGCAGCAGCGGGATACAAGCCGCTGCAATGCCGATACCGATACCAATCGTCGAGACGAATTTGACGATGGTGGATTCGGACTGCGCGATGGCGATTGCACCGATCACGATCACAATCAC
>NZ_JACSZW010000006.1 GCF_014472395.1 Pedobacter sp. N36a | reverse complement strand
ATCTGGGGCTATATTTTTCTCTTCAAGGTAGATGTTTAGCATCTTACCTTCTTTTTCTACCTGCGTTAATTCAAAATAATCCAGAATACCTTCCGGTAATAATAAACTGATCAGGGTTTGCTCGGCTCGACTCAAAATGAAAATTTTTGTTTGGTTTACGAATGCAAAAGAAAGAATTTATTTCCTTCCCCCCAAGAATTCCGCTTGATCCACAATTCCTGATGTAAAGTATCTTAAAGAGTTTCTGAAAATCTATACGCCTCCATAAGACTGGCTTTTTCTCCTTGAAATTTAGCCATCCATCTTTTGTAAGTATGGGCAACAATAATGCCTTCAAAGAGCTTCTCCTCTACCCCTTAAAGCTTAAGATCAATTGCTTTTAGCTGCCCATCCAGTATCTTCTTACGCTGTTCAGAAATATTTAACATTCCTTTAGCCAGCGTAGTAACTCTACTGATTAGTTTATCCAGAAACTCCTGAGAAAAACTCAAATGTTTTAATAACTCCTCAAATTTATTATGTAGTAAAGACTCCGGAATATTAATGTGTCTATGTTTAATTTGAGCTTCTATCAAAATTTGTACATTAGCTGAACGGATGTGCTAATATTTCCCACCCTTCGGCAATACCCAAAACGTTGGCAGTAATTTTCTGACTGACCGTACTCAAACATAAATCAATGAAAAGAATATTTACACTTATACTATTCACAACATTTTTTACAAATGCTTTTTCACAAAAAAAGCCAAAACCAGAATTTAGAACTGTTGGAACTTCCGATATAGCTAAGAACGATAAATGGAAAGAAGATTTTAAAATTAAAAAGGAAAAATTCAATATTTATTTAGGTTATCAAGCCATAAACTCAGATTTAAGACAAATCAATGGCGATACATTAGAAGTATATAAAATCACATTTGATAAGCGAAAGTCGAGCGAAATGGAAATCACAAAATACGCAACGAGAAATGGCAAAATTATTCGTGAAGGTTTTTATAAGGTAGAAAACGATACTTTAACGGTTATAAATGACGACTATGATTATATTGGCGCATTTCGTATGACTGACAAATATGTTACCGATAAATATGGCTTAAAAAAAATAAGTGGCAAGATGAAAGGAATTGATACAGAGAATTTATCAGACAAATACCAGAAACCCGCTGAAATGAAAGCCCCACTACCAGCAAAGAATTAAAAGAAAATATAAAACTACCGCCAGCAAAGATTTTACGCCAGGCTGATCGCAAACCCGAACTTTTGTACTTTTTATACACTTTGGTGCTGTACCGAATTTATGCCCTTACCTTAGATTCCTCCACATCTGAAGTATCGAGTGGAGCTGTGCGTGCATTCATTCCATATCTTGAGGGCTAGTCTAATGAGACCGCATTTAAGATAATTACTCGGTGAGTCGTCTTAGGTCTTAAAGACACTCACCGAATGTGGCTGATGATTTCAGGATATCCGGATACATCATTTTATCATATTCTTTAATGGTAATCACTTTATTATCCTTGCTATTCTCCATCCGTGTCCCTCTTTTTACATCGATAAAATCGGTACTGAGAAATTGCTTCGCATGCTTGTCTTTTGAAATCCCCTGGTACACAAAAATCCATGCATTTAGCGTTGTTAGATCCCAGAAGAATGATTCGCCATTTCCTTGCGTCGCTCTCTCTTCGTACTTGGGATAGGTTTTCTTTAAATAGTTGATGATGGACTTTGTTTCCTCCTGATGAACAGTATTGTGTTTGAAGCCTAAATATTTTTCTGCTGCTTTCAAAAAGAAATTCGGAGTTACGCCAGGAATATTTTTTAAAAAACAGAAATAGTTTAGCCTTACCTGGATCCCACCTATTGTGCAGTTTCGATCAGCTGATGTACGTAAACGAACAGTTTAAAATTCCAAGTACTATCTAAGGACTGATTATTGCGTATTTTAGGCTTTGGCATATCGTTCGCGAAAGGGAAGAGAAAAACCGAATTATGTTTAGGATCAATTTAAAAATCGCTTTGCGCAACTTCTGGAAAAACAAGAGCTATACCATGATTAACATTTTTGGTCTTTCCATTGGTATGGCAAGCTGCATCCTGATTTTTATATTTATCCGTTTCCAGCTGAGCTTTGATGAAGGCTTTAAAAATGAAGACCGCATCTACCGTGTGGTGACCGACTGGAAATACAATTCCTTTGACGATTATTCTTCAGGAGTGCCACTGCCTTTTACCTCGGCCGCCAGAAATGAAATTGCGGGGATAGAGAAAATTGGTGCCATAGCCAAAGGAGGAAATGTGGTTCATATTAAAGATAAAGAAGGAAAAGAGACGATAAAAAGCCGGGAAGATGTTTACTACGCAGAACCAGAGTTTTTTGAAGTCCTTCAGCTAGATTGGCTATATGGTAAACCATCTGAGGCACTAAATGCGCCTCATACGGTAGCTTTATCCCAAGCAACCGCCATCAGATACTTTGGCAATGTCCAGAATGCGGTTGGCAAGCCCATCACCCTGGGCACGAAAACAGAATTAAAGGTGACGGGTGTATTTCGGGATATGCCTCAAAACAGTAGTTTCCCCCTGAAATTAGTGGTTAGTTATGAGAGTTTTTCGGAAAGAAATGGCACCTGCTGGGACTGTATCAGTTCAAGTTACAGCAGCTATGTATTGCTCAAAGAAGGCTTAAAAGCGGAAGACCTTAAACAGACACTGGCGAAATTTAACAAAATACATTACACCGACCAAAAAGCTTCTGGAAACCAGGTCAACAGACTGCAGCCACTAAAAGAGATTCATTTTGCAGCGCTTTATGATAATTTCGCCAATTCAACGATGAACAAACATCAGATTTATGGCCTTGCCATCATCGGCTTATTTTTGATCTGTACCGCCTGCATCAACTTTATCAATTTAAATACTGCTCAGGCAGTCAATAGATCTAAGGAGGTGGGCGTTCGTAAAGTGATGGGCGGTAAGCGTAAGCAGCTAATGGTTCAATTCTTAACGGAAACTTGCACTTTAGTGGTCATCGCCTTGCTATTTGCCTGCATCCTTGCGGAACTTGCCATTCCTTTAATGCAAAATCTTTTCAGCAACCAAATCTCATTCAGTCTGTTCGGTCATCCTGTTATTTTTGTATTCATGGCGCTGCTGGTGGTATTTGTCAGCTTTTTAGCAGGTTTTTATCCGGCGATGATCATCTCTGGTTTCAATCCCGCGCTGGCTATAAAAAATAAAGTAGCCTTGAATAATAATGGCTTGAGCATGCGCAAAATATTAGTGGTGCTGCAGTTTGCAATCACCATTATCCTGATCATCGGCACCTTAGTGATTGTTCGTCAGATGGAGTATTTGAAGCAAAAACCATTGGGATTCAGTTCTACTGCTGTGGCCATGGTTGGCATGCCAGGAGACAGTACCAGTAAAAGCAGGCACAATCTATTCAAAGAGAAGATCTTACAAATTCCAGGGGTTCAGATGATGAGCTATTGTCAGTCGGCACCACTTTCTCAGGATGTAAATTCGAGTAGTTTTGTTTTTGATGGGCAGGAAAACCATGATTTCGAAGTCAGGGTTTCTAAAGCGGATGAAAACTATTTTAAATTGTTTGACCTGAAAATTATTGCGGGCAAGGTTTTTACGAAAAGCGATACGACTAATGGCTATGTGGTCAATGAAACCTTTCTTAAAAAAGTAGGGATGACCAACCCTCAAAATGCAATTGGTAAAATGATTAGCACCTCAAATGCCAATATCCCGATTGTAGGTGTGGTCAAAGATTTCAATGATAAATCTTTAAAAGAGAACATTTCTGGCCTGGCCATTTCTTCTGATAAAAATCAATACTGGTACGCCGCTGTAAAACTAGAGGGAAAACAGATGGTTTTTGCGATGCAGCAAATTGAAGCTTTATGGAACGAGAACTTCCCTCAAAGTGTTTACGGAGCCAATTTTCTGGATGAACGGATCAACAGCTATTATGAGAGTGAAGCGATCATGGGCATATTATTTAAGGTCTTTGCTGCGGTAATTATCTTTATTTCTTTCATTGGCTTATTTGGTTTGATCTCTTTTGTAGCTACACAAAGAACTAAAGAAGTAGCCATTAGAAAAGTATTGGGTGCTTCGACTTTTGAATTGGTGAAGATGCTCAATGGCTCATTTTTAATGATGGTGTTTCTCGCCAACCTGGTGGCCTGGCCATTGGCTTACCTGTTTGTTTCCAAATGGCTGTCTACCTTTGCTTATCGGATAGAGCTGAGCGTATGGCCTTTTGCTTTTGCGATGTGCATTTCTATGCTGATCACCTTGATCACTGTAAGTATCAGGTCTTATAAAGCCGCAACGGCCAATACCATAGATGCGCTTAAATATGAGTAAGGAGCTTCTGCTATTTGGTTAGATTCGGATCATTTTCGCAGTTATCACATCTTTATTTAGCTTATCTTAGTAGTATTTCCATAGCTTTGATTTGCCAAACAATTTTAATTCAGGCCCTATGAACACACTTCGCATCACCGCAATTGCAATACTATCCTCCTGTCTACTTTATTCCTGTTCTACCTCCAGAAATTTATCTGCTGAAGGCAAAAGAAAAGGGAGTAAAATTACCACCGTTAACCCGACGATCAATAATCCAACCAGGTCTATCATTAATGCCAGTGGTGATGGGCTAACGCCTGGAATCACTCAGACAAGAGCTGCTGGTTCAAAGGTAGCGGCAAACAACATCGCCAGTGATGCAATTGGAAGAGCGAATATGATCGCTAGAGGGAAGCAGCTATCCCTGGAAGCATTGACCGACGCAGAGTTGATCAGCAGGATAATTGCAGCTCAGCAAATGGAGATCAGTGCAAGTAATAGAGCTACCCGTACATTAACCAAGGACAAAATTAAAGACTATGCCAACCAGGTTTCTGCAGATCTTACCGCAATTCAAAAGGACTTGAAAAAGTTAAGTTCGCAGAAAAATATCGTACTGGAAAAAGATGTATTGTGGGGAGGCACGCCTAAAACAGATCTTGGTTTTGTGACCATGATGGTGGAAAGCAACCGCAATCTCATTTCCCTTTATAACAGAGGAAGTAATGCTGATGATTCGGAACTGAAGGAATTTGCACTGAAACAATTGCCAATTTTAAAAAAACACCTGGAAGCTGCGCTCGAACTGAGTCAGGAAATAAAATAAGTTACCCATAAGCATGGCGCTGCCCAAAATAGCAGTGCCATGCTTTCTTAAAGATGTCTGGCCTGATACCTTCTCGTCATCAAGCTAATGATGGCCAAAGCCACATTTATACCCAATATGTTCAGCATCAGCAGCTCCATACGCTGATGAGGCAGACTGCCCAGGTAATCTGTTACAGGTACCTTGTTCAATACAGCATAGGTCAGCAGGAAGAAAAACACCTCAAACAACTTTTTACCACCCGTTAATATGCCTAGCGCTACAGCCGACAACACAATAAACGTTAGTCCATTGATGATATTGAATACCACATCACCGCTACCAGCTAAAGCACAGCGAATAATGACCGGCAAACTCAGACCTATGGCTAAAATTACCCCCGCTATTACCTGTGCAGGCAGCATACGCTGTAAAGGTTTATAAGCCGCATAAGCAAAATAATGAACGCGGTTGCTCTTCTCCTTAGTGGCTAGCTCCGACCAGCGTGTGACCTGTAAAAACAGCAGTATAGGCAAGAGGTAGCTATAGGCGATCTGCAGTGGAACAAAACATATCGCTACCCATAAACCCGCATTCAACAGCCACATCCATTGATTACCTTGCCTGATCAGCAATAAGAACTCTGTTTTTACAAAAGGATAGATGCCATAATTAAAGTTAAGTGCTGGCAGGCTTGTCCGATTTATTCCAATAGGCTTGATCATCGGCTTCAATGCTGCTGTACTGAATAGTTCTTTTATTTTCTTTTTGGTGCCGGCTGCCTGTTTAAAATCAAAACGGTGAAAAAATAGGGAGGAAAAATACACCAATGCAAAACCAAAAGCGATCCACAGCAATCGACTTCCTATAAATAAAGCTGACCAATCCAAGCCTTCCCAGATAAAGGGCTTATCACTTTTGTGGTCACTAAAGATAAAACCAAAGGACACCTTTGTGAGGTGCTCATTAAAATGAGTATTGATATGCTGGGTCACACTTTTAGTCAAAAGGCTGAGACCAAATGGGTCAAAAACTCCAGCAGTTTCAGCACCCTCCTTACTATTGATGAAGCCCATACAGATCCCGCATAGTGCAAAATAAATGATGAACTGCAGGATACTGCGCTTACCCAAAAACACCTCAGCAGTTACTGCAAGGGCGGCTACTACAAACAGTGCAGGCACCGCAAAAAATAGGTAGGGAAATATAAAGTTGCCTAAAATAAAAGGATAGCCAGTTCCGCGATAAAAAAACACCATAATGCTGACACAAAAGGTGATCCCCGCGATGGTCAGCAGAACCAGATAATTGCTCAGCTGTTTGCTCAGCAGGTATTTAAAATTACTGATGGGTGTAGTGGCGATGATCAGCCCTACTTCGGTATCAATGTCTTTTTTAATGCCGCTATTGACCAGTAAAAAACCAAAATAAGTTAACATTACAGTCGTCATAATACCAGACACATAACCTACCCATGCTGAATTATACACACCTTTATACCCTGAGGCACTTAAGGTGGTATAGTTGGCATTCTGGTCAGGTATAAATGAATAGGCCATAAAAATAGTTACAGCCAGTGTGATCAAAAAGGAATAACTACGGGTACGCTGCAGGTAATCCGCTTTGATGATGGGATACATATAAGACATACGCTTAGTGAGTTTGGGTTAAAAGCAAATAAGCATCCTCTAAGGTTGCGGTAACCTGAGCAGACAATGGTGCTGCAGCCTGTGCGGTACTGATATAGCGTGTTTTTACCTTATCCGCCTGACGTGCGGTATCAATTACTTTATAATGATGTTTAAAGGCATTCAGGTCATTATTATCCAGTAATACTTCAAATATTTTTCCCTCCGCCTGTTTGATGATCTCGTATTGCGGAGCATGTGTAATCAGTTTGCCTTCCTGCATAATCGCCACCTCATCAGCAATACTCTCAATATCAGATACAATATGTGAGGAAAGGATGATGATGCTATCCTGTGCCAAATCAGCGATCAACTGACGAAAACGCATCCGCTCTTCAGGGTCCAGACCTACTGTAGGCTCATCAAAAATCAAGACTTTAGGATCGTTAAGCAGCGCTTGTGCGATACCAATCCGCTGCTTCATCCCTCCGGAATAAGTACCTATAGGTCTCTTCGCATCAGCAGTCAGGTTTACTCCTTCTAAAAGCAGGTCAATTCTCTGGCGAAGTCCTGTGCCTCCCAACCCTTTCATTGCGGCAATATATTCCAGAAACTCATAAGCATTGAGGTTGGGATACACGCCAAAATCCTGCGGCAGATAGCCCAGTACTTTACGGATGAAGTTGGGATTTTGCACGATATCTATCCCTTCTAAAAGGATCGTTCCACTGGAAGGAATGCTGATGGTCGCAATCATCTTCATCAGTGTCGATTTGCCGGCACCATTAGGTCCCAACAAGCCTAAAACTCCTTTATTAATGTGGAGAGACAAATTGGAGACTGCCGTTTTTTGTACGTTGTATTGTTTACTAAGGTTAGTGATCGAAAGCGCCATGTATAAGTTGTATGGCTGTTTGACTTCACCTGTATGCCTTAGGTTACAGATAGCGATATAAATTTTTCTAAATGGTATTATTTTGATGAAATTCTCAGTACCCTGAACCCCTGATTACTAAAAGAGGTATGTGGGTTGTTTCTACCGACATCTAATGAGTTAAAAAAACCGCAGGCATAGTTACTGCACCACCAGGAGCCTCCCCTGGCATGGCCCAGTTTCCGGTTTTTGGGATCAGTTTTTAGGCTTCCTTCACAAAATTCAAACACATTTCCATAAATATCATACAGACCGAAGGCATTTGGTTTAAAACTGGCAATGGGGGCAGTATACATATAGCCATCTGTAAGGTCTGCGGTTAGGTGGTCGCGTCCATGCCAGATATTGGCATATTCCCTGATCTGCTTAGGATCTTCGCCCCAGAAATAAGTAGTTCTAGCACCTGCCCTTGAGGCGATTTCCCATTCATCGAGTGTTGGTAATCTGACTTTTGCCCATTTGCAATAAGCCTCGGCATCTGCATAGCTGATCGTAGTTACCGGGTGGTTCATTTTATCTGCTATCCCCTCGCGGCTAGTCCCATTTGGGAATCTCCAGTAGGCTGTACGATCGCTCAGCCATCGGAATTCCGCAAGTCCGGGTGCAAAGACCATCGCATTTTTAAGACGCTCTGCATCTGTTTTATAATTCGTAGCTTTTATAAATTTTTCAAACAAGCGGTTGGTCAGTTCTGTAGCCGCGATATCAAAACCAGGGCTGCTGACTTTCCTAAGCGGATTAAGCTGATGTTCGCGACTCCCTAGCCAATATTCCCCTTTGGGAATATGGACAAAACTGGTGTCTGACTGTGCAGCTGCTTGTTGGTACGATAAGCCCATGACACAAAGCAGCAGCCTTATGAAATTATTTTTTACGGCCATTGTAGAAGGCTTCAGCCCTATTGATCACCAGGTCTTCATTGGCCTGATTAAAACTAATGAAACTCGTGTAGGTGCTATTATTACCGTAAAGTTTAAGATAAGAAGCAGAAGTCATGAAAGGCTGATAGTCGTTTTTCTTCATGAGCTGGATCAGGACAGTCAGGATATCATGATCTTTACGATCCGTTTTATAGACATTGATCAAAACCGGAATCACTTCCCAGCCATTGACATGCTCAATCGCAATTTTGTAGTTTAGGCCTACTTTTTTACTTCTGTTGATAGATTCTGAAATGAGCGAAAGTACAGTATCTCTGTTGCTGATAAAAAAATTCAGCTGTCTTTCACTCCAGTTTTGTTCATCAAAAGGATCAGGTAAATTTCCAAAAATCTTTAAGTCTTCTTCCAAAATTGGCGTAGGAATATCGCAGTTTTGGCTGGAGATTTCAGGGTGGATCATGTGATAAGTGAACTTTTCCGGAAGCGACAGGTTTTGGTAAAGTTTTGAACTCAGCACATTAAAGTAAATATCGCCATCGCCGCCAGTTGATTTTATTCCTGCGATCATGGCCTTTACTTTCGCCAAACCATAAGGAGGCGTTGTGTTTTTAAAACGGCTGGCATGATAGGCCTGACTGGCAGGACTGGCTTCTATCCATTGCTGGTTATCTTCCTGTGCAAAAACAGAAACTGAGGATAGCATTCCAACTACCAGAAAGAAAATTTGAATGTATTTTTTTAGGGTGATCGTCATAGTTTTAAACATAGGCTAACCAAAGCTAATATTTTATTATGGTAATCTCCGCCCCTGACTTTCCGTAAAACTACCATCATTTATTTGAAACCCTGAACAAAAAAAGATCATTCTAAAAAAAAATGATCTCCAAAACAATATCTAACCTTTGTCAGCGTATTATATACGAGAGCGTTAATTTAGATTAGGGAAATATCTTCGGATAATTTCCCTTTTCTTTATCGTACTCAACGTCTCTACCAACTTTCAAAAGATGGCGATCAAATCTGATTTCAGCTTTGCGGCAAGCCTGATTAGGTTTGGGCTCCACTGAATTTAAAATACTACCTTGCCGCTTTTTAACATACAAATGGAAGACCAGGTTCACAAGAGTTTCAAATTCGCCTCCTATATAATTTTCGCGGCCATATTAGTTGATGTAATTATTGGAGTCATTCAAAGTCGACAGGACGCAAATTTTTCGATGTCGATTGGCGTAGAAACCTCCTTAATGTTCATGACATTAGGATACTTTGCTTTCATTGGAAAACATTGGGTAAAATGGGTAGCATTATTTGTAACTGTACTGAGCATTTTCCCTTTGCTATCGGCACCAGCGCAAGAAATCAGCGTCAGCTCCCCTTATACCTTACAGCTGTTTTCTGGTTTCTTAAAAATCACGGCCGTGATCCTCTTATTTTTAGGGCCAAAAGAAATCAAAAAATAAGTCCCTGAGGTCAGGATATCCCTGACCATTCCGCCTAGCTTTCAAAAAAGGTCAATGCTTGAGTTCAATAGGCTGAAAACTAACGTCTGATTTTTTTGTTATCATCTAAATTTGATGATGAAAGAATCCAGAATTAAAGTACTCTTTTTTGACGTCGGCGGTGTCTTGCTCAACAATGGCTGGGGGCATCAATCCAGACAAGAAGCGGCCAGGCTTTTCGACTTAAATTATGAAGAAATGGATGTTCTCCACGACTTCATTTTCAATGTGTATGAGATGGGTAAAATTACCCTGGATGATTACCTGGATGTAGTGGTTTTCAACCACCCAAGATCTTTTAGCAAACAAGACTTTAAGGACTTCATGTTTGCCCAATCGGTCGAGTTACCTGGACTGCTGCCCTGGTTAAAAGAATGGAAAAAGACCTGCGGGCACAGGCTCATCTCTATCAATAATGAAGGCAGAGAACTCAACAATTACCGCATTCAGAAATTTGGTCTACACGATTGCTTTGATGCTTTCATTTCCTCCTGCGAGGTAGGGATGCGTAAGCCTGATCCTGGTATTTTTAATCTGGCTATGGGAATTGCACAGGTTTCACCAGAGGAATGCATCTATTTTGACGACCGTCTGATGCTGACAAAAGCTGCTCAGAAACTCGGTATCCGGAGCATTCATCACCAGGACGTCTCCAGGACTCAACAGATCATCCAGGAAATTAATTCTTCCCTTAACCATAAAAAACCATGAACACCCAAGAACTTAAAAACATAGCCGAAAGGCTCATGAGAGATGATAAAGGATTGCTGGCCATGGACGAAAGTACAGGTACCTGCGACAAACGATTTAAGGCTTTAAACATACCTCAAACGGAAGAATACCGTCGGAAATACCGCCAACTCATCGTGACTACTCCACAATTGGAAGAAAGCATCAGCGGAGCTATACTTTTTGAAGAAACGATTCATCAAAAGACAGATGACGGCCAATCTTTTCTGGCCATTCTGAAACAAAAAGGGATTATTCCGGGGATAAAAGTAGACCAGGGAATCGTACCATTCTTTTCTGGAGAAACGATCACTGAGGGACTGGACGGTTTAAGTATTCGCCTGACAGATTATGATCAGATGGGCTTACGTTTCGCCAAATGGCGTGCGGTGATTCATATCGACATGGATATTCCTACAAAAGCCTGTATTGCAGCCAATGCTTATACCCTTGCCCGTTATGCCGTACTTTGTCAGGAGGCCGGAATAGTACCTATTGTGGAGCCCGAAGTTTTGATGGATGGAGACCATACGCTGGAAAGATGTGCAGCGGTCACACAAGATGTTTTAAAAGAGGTATTTAATGCCTTGTATGAACAGAAAGTTTTTCTGGAAGGCATGATTTTAAAACCCAATATGGTATTACCTGGTCTGGCTTGTTCAGCACAAAGTGATACAGAAACGATCGCTCAGCAAACCGTTTCAACTTTTCTTAAAGTAGTTCCTGCGGCTGTTGCCGGGGTTGCATTTCTATCTGGGGGGCAACCTCCTGTCCTTGCTTCTGAGCGGCTGAACATGATGCAGCTCAGGTATGGATCGCAAATGCCATGGCCTTTAACTTTTTCTTTTTCGCGGGCGATCCAGCAACCGGCATTGGAAATCTGGAAAGGTGAGGATGAAAATGTGGCCAGGGCACAAAAAGCATTGGCCCATCGTGCAGCCTGTAACAGTGCCGCACGCAGAGCAGCGTATCATCATGGAATGGAAAATGCTCTTGGAGCATTATGAAAAAGCTCATCATATTTGACCTTGACGGCACTTTAGCGGAAAGCAAGGCGGCCATCGACCCAGAAATGTCGGTACTCTTAAATGACTTGCTGCAAGTGGCACAAGCAGCGATCATTTCTGGCGGCAACTGGCCCCAATTTGAGAAGCAGGTACTTGCTCATCTTCCTGCAAAAACTAATCTCGCTCATTTGTCAATTCTACCAACTTGCGGAACCAAATATTATCAATATTGCCTGTTTAAAAAATTCCAACAAAAACCCTTCAAATGAAAGCAAATAAAGACAGAGCAGGTATACGTTATGCTCCAGAATTGCACCGTATGTTTTTCCCCAATCGATATACAAGTTCCTTAAGGATTTATCCAGAAAGCCTTCATTTAAAACATAACCTTTAAACCACACGGTATCGCCCGGAAAATAAGCCCCTCTATCTGTATGTAAGAAGATAGAGGGGACCTTCTGTGCATATAAGCTTCCAGAAAATATCGAACATAGCAATATTAAAGTAATTGAGAACAAGAAGGAACTAAAATTGTTAAATTAATTTCAATTAACGATCATTGATGTCGATATTTTATCGCATTTATTTTCAGTCTTTCATAGCTGATTCAGCTCCTTTAAAACCCGTTGGGAGGTTTCTAAATTCAGTAGAAATAAGATAGCTTTGTGGTCCTAAATTATGTGCGCAAGATATACCCTAACAGCCGAAGAAAAAGAGATTCTAAAAAATAATCCCTATCCACTTGTGGGCGCTTATGAACCAGATGCCAATATTGCCGTCACCGATGGCGGTTTGGTGATTACTTCCGATGAGCCTGATATCATCCAGCAAATGTCCTTTGGCATTGTCGCCCATACTGCCAGCAGTAATGTACTTACTTTTGACACCTGGAATATTCGTAGTGAGGAGGTGATGGAGAAGAAAACTTACGCTCCTTTAATGAAACATCGTAAAACCTGTTTGATCATTGCAGACAGCTTTTATGAGTGGCAAAAAATCACCGATACCGACAAACGACCGTATCGCTTTACCAATGAACGAAAAACTTTCTGCTTCGCAGGATTATGGAGTCAGTGGGTAAACCCCGAAACCGGTGAGAAATACAGAACTTTTGGCATCATGACTACCGAAGCGAATAAAACTGTAGGCGAAATCCATGATAAGCAAAGAATGCCGGTGATCCTGCATCGTAATGAAGAACTAAGGTGGTTAAATAAAAAGCTATCCGTAGAACAATTGCTGGAAATGTGTAAACCCTACCCTGATCACATGATGAACAGGACACAGGTGAGCAAAAAAGTGAATAAAGTTTCTACAAAAAAGAGCCCGAATAAGGGTCTTGACCTCATTAAACCGTACAATGAGGTAGTTATACCGACACTTTTTGACTAAAAACAAGGAGTGATGAAAAATAAAACTACTCATTTTTAGCTCTTTATAAAGACTTTATTAAATAAAATGATTCATAATTTGCAGAACCGACTGGAGTTCGTACTTTTGTGCCGGAGAGTTGGCAGAGTGGTCGATTGCGGCAGTCTTGAAAACTGTTGACTTGTCAAAGGGTCCGCGGGTTCGAATCCCCCACTCTCCGCCAACATGGTATCAAAACCAACAAAAGGCCTGCAAATCATATGATAGCAGGCTTTTTGCATTTTGGAGGTATCCAAAATATGCACCGTTTCCCATCCTGTAGGTGAGCGATTCGGTGAGTAGTTTTGGAAATTGAAATGACTCACCGAATTTCGTATGTGTATTTGTTATACAACCCGTTAAAATACTGAACATCTTGATTGCTAGTAACTGCAAAGCTGAATTTGTAAACCCCTAATGTGCAACATTATGAAAACTAATTTCAGCTTGCTCTTCTACATGAAGAAGCCAAAAAACTACGTAAAAGGCTCTGCACCTATCTATTTACGCATTACTGTTCAAGGTAAACGTTCTGAAATCACCGCTGGCAGCAGTTGTGAACCTTCCCGCTGGAACTCTCAAACAGGACGGTCTAACGGCAATAAAGAAGAAGTAAAATCTTTTAATGCCTATCTGGACAATCTGCAAGCTAAAGTTTACCAGGCACACCGCCAGTTAATTGAAGCAGATGTATTCATTTCTGCCGAAAGTATCAGAAACCAGTTTTTAGGTAAGAAAGAAAAATCACTGACCTTGATTGATATTTTTAAGGATCAAAAACAGAAAATGGAAGCCCTGCTGGATTCGGAATTTAAAAAGGAAACGTTAGACCGTTTGGAGGTTTTTCCAAAAGTGGTCACTAGGTCGCGTGCAAAGTGGCCACAATTAACGCATCAAATTAGTCGCCCTATTTCGATTAAAGATGGCCACTCGGCTCATTTTAAGGGTTTTTAAGCATTAAAAAACAGATTACCACCACAAGCGTTGTGAACTGCATTTGAGTTGAACTCAAGCGTCTATAAATCGCTTTACAGCGAAAATTGCATGAAGTATTGATGTAGCTTTTTTTAAAGATAAATTTTAGGATGGGAGAAGTGCCGATACGAGGTTTGTGAGCACAAAAGGTGTAATTGAGTGGGATCTTAGATTCTGGATCATTGTGAACTTTTTTCTTCGTGTGATTTACCGAGATCATCCAAGTAGTGAATGTTATACACATTTAATTGCTTTTATTATACACTTCAAACAAGGAAGTGCTAAGACGGGATCAATTATTTTATTTTCCTAAAAAAGACTCAAGTTCTGCTACAATTCGTTTAGATTGTGTATGATGTAGATAATGAGAACCAGGCAATAAGATTAGTTTTCCCTTATCCACGCTGTTGGCTTGCGCTTGATGCAGTTCTGTCCAGCCTTTGACAGCTGAGTTTTCGTCTGCAAACAATAAAACCGGTAAATCCTTCGGGAAAGATAATTTTTGAGCATCTTTAAAACTATTACTTAATGAAGTTGCTTCTCTGTGCAAAGTATTGTTCCCGGTTACTTTCATCGTAATCATGTGTTCTTGTTCAAAACGGTGTACTTCTGATTCTTCTTTAGGTTTTTCATTTCCAAAAAACTTTAAAAATGCACGCATTACACCTACTTTGGCTAAAAAATCCATAGGTACCGAATTATAACCCGGCCAAGGTTGTGTTGGCACACTGGTATCAATACCTACAAATGCGATTGCTTTACCTGGATAATTGTTAATGTATGCTAAGCTGTAAAGCCCAGCAATGGAATGCCCCATTAATATAAAACGATTAAGATTTAATTGTTTCACAACTTCATGTATTTCTTCCGACATATTATTCAAACTGCGTTCACGATTTGTTTCACTACTCAATCCATAACCAAAAGGTTCAATCGTGATCACTGTATACTTTTTGTCTAATTCTCTGATTAATGGTTCAAAATCTAATCTTGGGCTTGCCGTTCCAAATCCGGTGAGTAACACAATCGTGTCTGGATCATGGCCATCTATTGTAATATTCATTGTACCGTCAAAAATTTTTATTTTTTGACCATAATCTTCAATTTTATCAGCTTCGATGCTTGAATTGACTTGATGAATCAGGAATGTCGTGATGAGTAGGATAGCGATTATGGCTACAATTCCTATGACTGTTTTTAAAAATATTTTTGATATTCTCATTATGAGCGAAGGACGGTTTTTATCCATTTTTTTAATTTCGGTATTATTTTGCAAGATTAGAGCTTCAATATTTAATCACTTGGGCATTTCGGAATGTTGATGCCAGTGTTTTCGGTCAACCTATGCCAATTATGAGATCATACAAATTTATAAAAAATACTGCGATTATTCCTGCGCTTAGTTCTTGCGCTTTCATTGCTACCACTTCATAAAAATTTCTGTAAATTTGTATTCAGTTAATACTGTGCTTACGACAGATCTCGGCGATAGAATTCTCTGCAAGTAGCGCTTCCATCACGATCAAAATTTCTATTCTGCAGTGAAGATTCTTCGGGTACTGCGACGTACATCCTTGATGAAATTTTCGGGGATTGTTTTTTTGGGTCTTCCCATAATGATTAAAGTTAATTTTTTTTAGGAAAACACTAATAATCATGTTAATGATAGGCTATTCAGACCTTGGTCTTATTAGATCATTGGTCGGGTTTATTATATATTTTCTCTAACCCTTTTATAAAAGAAATTAATCCAACATCCATATGGTCCAAATGTGAATAGATTTCAACATCGGTGATTACTTTCTTTATATTGGGATCAGATAATTGTTTTGATAAATCCTTAACGGGCTGAACCGACCATTTAGGTTCTTCCTTTGCTCCTACGCTTAAAAAAACATTGAGGGTGTCTTTTATAGCTGATGCTTTCAGTATTTGGATTAACTTAAAAAGGTATTTGTCATTATACCATAAAGATGGGCTAGCAGAAACAAATCCTGTGAAATCATTTCTTTTATTTTCAACTTGTTCCAAGAGTGCTAAAAGAGAAAAATAACCACCAAAGGAATGCCCTAATAATGTCCTTTTATCTTTCTCGACCCTATGGCTTGAATCTATTTTTGGCAACAACTCATCTGTTATAAAATGATAAAAATTTTGGCCCCCACCTATAGCCTCCATTTCATCTGACGGAATGGAAGCGGGAAACATGTAATCTCTTACTCTTAAGGAATCCATTAGACTAAAGGATTTATAACCGATAGAAACCAAGATTAAGGGTGGTAACAATCCTCCTTTTTCGTATTGGTGCAGAATTGGGGCAAGCATCGGACTATAAAAATTGGCATCGGTTAAAACAACCACCGGATACTTCTTTTTAGGTTCTTCCTGATATTCTAAGGGTAATTGTACAGAAATGTAAAAGCTGTCCCGTACATTTTTTGAATAGATGCTATAGTCTGATTTTAAATCAATTTCATTTTTTTGACTTTTATCTATATGATTACATGCAGTCGTCGTCAATATGCATCCGAGCAGGATGAAGATTTTATTTGTTAAGGGAAGGGAAATTTTCAGGCTTGTAGGTTTTGGTAAATTCATCATAGCTTTTTTTAATATATAATAGTAGTCGGTAGTCTGTCATTTGTTTTGCTTCCTCAATAGATGGACGATATTCAGTCATAAAGTTTTGGAGTGAATCACCTTTTAAAGAAGTTAAGGATCTCACTTTTTCCCTTGAAAATACATGATCCACATAATTATATTCTTCCTCCTTTAACAACTTTTTCTGCAATTTAGAAACAGGTGTTTTATTTTTAGTAAGTAAACCAATTACTGATAGAAGATTGACGCTAACTAAAGTAGAGGTAGAATTTTGAAAAGGAGAATAGTGGGCAGATGTATTAGCTGACTTAGTAATGAAAATATCTTTAAACTTAGGAGCTTTGTAAGCAAAGACGGAAGCAAATTCCTTTCTCCGGTTTAAAGAATCCTGAGTGTAATTACGGATTCCTTTTATCGCTATTTCTTGTAAAGCAATTGGACTGACTTTTAATAAGATCAACATGGTGTCAGATTTAGAACTATTGCTATGCCTGAAGTGATAGGATTCGTAACCCATATGGCTAACTGTTATGGTATCCCCAAAATGAACATTATTCAAACTAAATCTCCCTGTTGCAGTAGTAAAAGTGCCGTAAGAAGATGTCGTTACTCTTGCGTTCATTATGGGTATTTTTGTAGTTTCGTCAACCACTAATCCGGTTACCTGTTGTGCAAAAAGCTGATTTGATAAGTAAACGAGAAATATTAATATTATCAATCTCATAATGAATTTCAGATAAGAGTTTCGAGTTCTTCAAAACTAACAATCAATGAGTTGATTACGAAAAAGTTAACACTCTTTAACATTAAAGGCAATACTTTCCTTTTAAAATTGGTTACAAAAATAAAGCGAATTTATGCGCATAGATACCAGCATTTTTCTTATTTCAGCAAAAAGGATTTGCAGCTAAAACATATATAAAAATGGTGAGTAATTCGGTGAGTACAGAATTAGAAACCTTAAACAATATTGAAATAAAGCAGTTTTTTTTATCCGATTTTAATTTTTCAGTTAGTAATTTTTGTGAAATAAATATGGCCAAACAATCAGGCGCCAACTGGGCATTTCTCGAACCATTTCTTATCTGATTTAGGTTTAATCACCGATTTAGCAAAAAACGTATAGAACCTGCTACGATCAATTTTTCATAGACTTATGAAAAAAGACCTAAAAAGTGTATAATTTAAAAGTATTCATATTATCGAAACTCATCATCAAAAACGAAAAAATGGATTCGATTATCTCGTAAGCCGGCCTCTTATCAAAAGATAAGAGAATTATGATATTTATTTACGGAATTGATATCAACAGGTGTCTAACAAATTAATTATCTGTTAAAGCCTTTTAATAAGTGAATGTGACAACATTATTTACCAAATGATAATTTTACTCAATTTTGCTTTGTCTATCTTGCTCCTATGAATGAGTTAATAGAATATGTCCTACACTTTGGTAGCCTTAACAAACAACAGACGGATCTTGTGGAAAAGAAAATGACCAAGTTAGCACTAAAAAAGGAAGAGTATTTTTCCGAAGCGGAGATGGTTCCAAAGCGTGTAGGATTTATTTTAGAAGGCATTATTCGGGGTTGTTATTACAATAATAAAGGCGAGGAAATCACCCGCTGTTTCATTGGTAAAAATAGCCTTGTAGTCGATTACATCAATTTTGAATCAAACACAGCCTCATCAGAATACCTACAAGCCTGCACCGATTGTGAACTTGTCGTTTTCTCGAAACCTGACTGGGAAGAGCTTTCACGTACTATTGTTGGTTGGGACAATATTAAAAATAAGATGGTTCAGCAGTGCATGTACCAAAAATCGAGAAAAAGTCCAGTGATCTCGCAAGATGCCACTACTCGTTACCTAGAGTTTTTGGAAAATTATCCATTACTCGCCAATCGTATTCCACTGAATTATATTGCCTCATACTTAGGGATTACACAACAATCCTTAAGTAGGATAAGAAAAAACATCCGCTAGTACTTTTTTACCAAATGGTAAATGATACCATTTTTAAACATTGCATTTTTGATTCATAACTAAAATAATAAAAATGAAATCAGTATTAATTACGGGAGCCAACAAAGGCATTGGCTTAGAGACGGCGAAACAACTTTCTAAAAAAGGGCTGTTCATTTATTTAGGATGCAGAGATATTGAAAATGGAACAGCTGTTGTTAAGAAACTAAGCGAAAATGGCTTTCAAAATATACAGGCGATTGAAATAGACGTTACCAAACCGGAAACCATTCTTTCTGCGAAAAATATTATTAAAAAAGAACAGGGAAAATTAGACATTTTGATAAACAATGCAGGTATCAGCGGAGTTGTGCCACAGAATGCTGTTGAAACATCTATAGAGAATTACGCCCAGGTATTTGATGTCAATCTATATGGTGTGGTTCGTGTTACTCAATCTTTTATCGAATTATTGAAAGAATCGGCTGAACCAAGAATTATAAATGTAAGTACAAGTGTGGGGTCTTTATCGCTACAAAGCAACCCAGACTGGCCTGCATACGACTACGCAAAATATGCAATTTATGCTTCATCAAAGGCGGCGATGAACATGTACACGGTTCATTTGGCTTACGAGTTACGTGAAACGGCGTTCAAGATAAATTCAGTTTGCCCTGGATATACAAAAACTGACTTCACAGGGCACAATGGAGGCGAAATTGAACAGGCTGGCAAACGTATTATTAAGTACGCATTAGTTGATCACAATGGACCAACCGGCAAATTTTTTAGTGAAGAAAGCAATCCAGAGACAGGAGAAATTCCTTGGTAGTAAACACAGAATAAGCGCAAAAAAAAAGACTTTAACCTACTATCAATTCCAATTATTTATTTCACTTTAAATAGCAGACTTCATTTTAGCTAGGCTACTACCCCAGGATACCTGTGTATTAATCCCACTATCGCCTCCCAAATAGTGACAACAAAGAAATTATTAAACATCCAGTATATCTAAAGCGAAAAAGCCTTAAACATTAGATGACTATTTTCTCCCCAATCTTTCATTGCTGAATTTAGAATGATCTTTAGGGCGCTATTATTAACAGGTTTGCCATTTGTTGGTGACAGTAAATCCTTCTCCAGAACGGTAACTTCCGTAATCTTCGTAGCAAACCAGGTTACGTTTTCATGGGGTAAGGCTAAACCTAAAATCATCCCCGGCAATCCGGTAAATGATTCAGGTCCACCAGAAACTGGAATTTGATTAGAATAATAAGCCACTACGTATACTGAATCCATGATTATAGCATTTGCCCTGCGGCATTCGTAACCGACTATCTCGCGGGTTTCGTCTGTAATTTTCCAGTTGATTTTCCTTACACTATCTTTGACCAGAAAAGTAGTCTCAAAAATATTTTTTTGTGTCGTGCTTGTTTGTGAATTGAAATTTGTGGCAATGGTATTCTTCAAATCAGCAAGCACATCTGAGCCTAACCAATTATCATTTGCCGTTTCTTCTACCGTTGGCCATTTATATAAACTTTTATCTTTAGTAAAGCTAAGTGTACTTTTAGTAATCTTAAACTGAGAATTTTTCTTTTTATATTGATCAAAAGCTTCATCCATATCAGTCTCATGGTCGTTATAAATTTGCTTCTTAAGCAAAGCATACATATTTGATCTTTTCTCAAACTCAATTACACCATTTTGTACAAAGTGTGTATTTTGTGCGATTATGCGCTTACTGAATAATACAAGAGCAAATAAAATAGTATACTTTAGTGTAGTTTTCATGGTTATTTTTCTATTTAATGATCTCCCATTTTATTAAAATCCCATACGACCGAGAACATAAAATACCTACGAATGGTGGTATAGCTGCTTTGGTTAATGGTTGTATTGGTCGCTGTACGACTAAATCCGACATTCTGGTTCAGAATATCATTTACAGTTAAAGAAAATTTTAAATTTTCAGACTTTAAGAATTTCTTGCTTAATGCTGCATTCCAGATAAAACGCTCAAATCTTTCGGTAAGAACTTGTGTATTTCCTTTGTATTGATAATCCCCATCTGTAGATATTTCAAATTTTCCAGGCAATTCAACACTTCCTTCGACATTACCATTCCAGCCCCATCCATCACTATGTCTTCCGACACTTACTCTGGACATATTGAATGTTGGACCGAAGCGGAAATTAAAGCTGTATTTTTTTTCTTTATATTTTAAGATATTGACTCCGCTGCCGTAAGTGTAGTTTTTAGTGTTATTTAATGTCCTGTTTTCGTCATTGGTGATGAAATTATAGGAAGATGTCCCGTTTGCATCTATATTCATACCTACGTCCATGTCAAGGAATTTTATTTTTCTGCTTATTTGCCCATATAGTTGAAGATTCGTCTGCATTTTATCATTGAAGTTGATGAATGTACTCGTACTTTTACCGATGTTGTCAGTCGTTACATCACTGATAATTGAATTCGTAGTAAACCGATAAGAACCACTTAACAAAATCGTTTGGTTTGTTAAAACTTTGTAGGAGGAGTAGCTGGCGTCAATATTACTACTGAACGATGGTCTTAAATCTTGATTTCCAATTGTAACATTAAATGGATCGTTATTTACCCTAACTGGTTGTAATTGATCAAGAGAAGGTTGATCTGTATTACCTTTATAACTAATATTCAACGATTTAAATTGAGAAAAACTATATTCGTAGGAAGCTTCTGGCATAAAATCAACAAAGTTCCTTACATAGGTTTTCTTGAGGTAAATATCATCCTGTTTAAAATTTATACCACTAAACTTAGACCCTAAATTAATCACCGTTTTGCCTTTTTTGTAATTGAAAATTGCACCTCCCTGATTGATTGTTTGGTCTAACTTAAAATTATTACTATACAAAGGATCCAAAATATCGTATCTATCCTTGCCAGATTGATTGAAAGACCGGTGATCTGATTTTCCGTTAATTAGACCTACACGATAGTTCACAATGACAGTTAAGGTTTTTGATAGTGGCTCCGTATAAGCTACATTTAGTTTGAAAGAATTATTTTCAATGTCATTGACTTTAAATTGATTAGTAAGACTATCCACTACGCCAGTAGTGGTTAAGCGCCTATTATAGGAATTTAAATACCCATCACTGTTGCTTCTATTGATCGATTGATTGATGTTTAGTGATAGTGTGCGTCCTCTTTTCTTCAGTTTTTTTGTAAATAACACGTTCAAGTTAAAATTTTGATCATTTGCTGTATTAGTTAACGATCTATTTGATGAATTTAAGAACTTATTATCTCCATCAGTAGTGGAGGTGATATATTTGTTTGAGGTCTTGCTCTTTTTCAAAGCTCCGTCGGCGCTAATTTTCATGCCCAGAGTAGTGTCGATTTTTAATTCATAGGTTACATCTAGTTTTTGTCTAAACATGTCATTATCGAAAGATTCATCTGAAGTATTATTTTGAATAGCTGAGGTTAAATTATTCCGACCTATCGAATTTTTATTGCCTTTTACCCTAATGGATCCAATTTTATAGTTGGTGTTTAACAATTCTTTATCCTTGTTCCATTTATTATCGAAATGTAAGCCTCCGGTTCTAGCAATAGGTAAACCTTGTCCATTATATTGGCCACTGTTTGAATCAAAATCACCACCTGCTCCGGAACTTAAATCTATCGTGTCATCATCCAGCATGGCCATTCCACCAGAACTTCCATTTTTATCCCGATCACCCCATCCTAAACCTACTGTTCCATTATTACCCAAAATACCATAGACTGAAAATTTTCTTTTACTCAAGAATTTATTAAACATTCCCTGTCCCTGATAAAAATCTTTTGTACCGTAGCCACCTTGCAAGTTGCCAAAATAACCTTGCTTCTTGTCTTCCCTTAGTTTGATATTTATTGTTTTGGTTTTTTCGCCGTCGTCAATACCAATAAAGCTGGCCTGATCACTTGCTTTATCATAAAGCTGAACTTTTTCAACCATATCAGTACGAAGATTTTTGGTCACCAATGTCGGGTCATCACCAAAAAACTCTTCACCATCTACCAATATCTTGCGCACCGTTTTACCCTGTGCGGTAATTTTACCATACTTATCTACCTGAAAACCAGGAAACTGTTTAATAAGATCTTCGACTTTTGAATTTGGTTTGATGTGATAGGCCTTAGGATCAAACTCGGTTGTATCTCCTTTAATTCTTATTGCAGAGCGATTTCCTTTAATAATTACATCGGCTAAAATATTAGCCATTCTGGATAAGTTAATTTTTCCATAATTAATATTGGGTTTAATGGAATCTAATAGGAAGTGATCTACAAAATCTGCATATTTTGGATAGGATACGAGCAAAATATATTTCCCCTTTTGAAGGTTATTAATTTCAAAAGTTCCATCTGCTAAAGCTCTGGTAAATTTTACTAGAATAGAGTCTTTAGCTCTTAAAACAGAAACAGAGGTTCCAATTAAAATAGAAGTGGAGGCAGTATCCACAATTCTTCCCTTTACAAAGTGCTGATTTTGACCATGTGCATGAATAAAAAAGAATAACGAGAGGCATAATAATAACAATATTTTCCTCATAGTAAATATTTACAGCCATTTGATTTAAAACATTCCATTTAAATTACATTTATTTTTTTGACATATTTGAAATATCAATTCCTAAGTTGAAACGAAAAAGATATTTTCCAATCATGTATTTATACCTGTTCAACAAAAAATTTAACTGTAATTAGTTGTTTTATTTAAATGACAATGGAGGGGCGAAAAAGTCCCAATGCGGCCCTGAATTTTATGCCTGCCGGAAATTTCTGACTTTTGACCTTTCCATACGCTAGAAAACCTTTTGCTGCTGAAATCAGCTCGGCCACTGCTCCCTTGGTGGAGGCAATGAATTTCGATGGCAGCTGAAAAAATATCCATCGATCACCAGAAGTATGAATAGGAAAGGTAATTGTTGGGACAACGCAGTTGCAGAGAGTTTCTTCAAGATACTAAAAGCTGAATGTGTATATTAGCACAAGTTGACTGACAAAGAGCAAGCAGCGCGCATCGTTTTCAAATACATTGAAACTTGTTACAATTGTTTAGCATAGGTATGACTGGTAGTTTTGGTGCTGAAGGAAATGAATCAGTAAAAAATAGATATGGATAATTCAGGAGAAGTAGAAAAACAAAAAAACAGCAATTTAAGTATCGCACTTATTGCGTTAAACTTCATCCTGATGCTGGTCTTGTCAACCACATTCCAACCATCAGGCGAATTTGATGGGGCACTTGTACTTTTAATTTTGCCTTTTTCGGCTACCATTTTATTAGGTGGATACATTTATACTTATCGAGGCAAAGGTTACCGCTGGGCAAAAATATTGTTCATTGTTCTATTGGTTATTTCCATAATATTTATGGGTATTTTTTGGTATGCTTGGCAACTTGGTCATGCGTTTAAAAACTAAAAGCCATGAAATTAAATAAGCTTAATAAATATTATATCGTTTTGGCGGTAATTTTAGTAATTGCATCCATCTATAGAAAAACAGCCTATAAAGGTGGCGAAAGGTATAATTATTCGATAACCATAACTGCTCCTATAACCTTTCCTATTTATGTTAAAGAAGCTTATTTTTTGTTACCAGATGGTGAACTTGAAGGTGCAAACATAGAAAGCACTAATAATTTCAACTCTGCCTGGGGAATAGATTATGGAAGCTCGAACCATGCTAGTTCTGCCAGATTACCCAGCCAGTTTTTTTTAAAATACTTTTCATATCGTGATAAAAAATTCTACTCACACAAATTTGAGTTGCCGCAAAATGAAATATTAAACATATTTAAGACAGCAGATAGAAATAATCAATCTTTGATACTCTCTCAATTTGCTGGCCTTAAAAAAGGGTTAAGTTTTGTAGTAGGAATAGCAAATAATGGCTATGTAGTTGTTTGGCTAAGAGGTGTTTTTTTAGAAAAAGAGTTACTCAGGGCGAAGTTAAAATCAGTAGAACCAAAGGCAAGCGATTTAGACGATGAGAAAAATTTAACCAGAGATGAATATTTTAAACAGGCTTTCGAGAACTTAAGTGATAGCTTAAAAATGGTTTACGATAAGGGCTTTGATGACAAGGCGAATTATGTTGATACGCCATCGCGTTATATAGAATTGAACACAGAATTGTGGGAAAATCAGCAGAAGAAAGGTTTGATTGATTTTAAAAAATAAAAAAGAACTTGTCTAAAAAGTTTCTACTTTAATATTCCAATTTATTTTTGACCTCCCGAACCGTTCAATAAACACATGATCCAATGCTCTTCGCCTGCCATCCCTGCACCATTCCACCGTCATGATGTTAGAAATGCTCCAGACAACGATCTTTCGGCTGAAAAATCGACTGATTAAATATGGACTTGACTTTAGGTATCGAAAATACTAGGGCACACTATACCCAGACCATACAGCATAGGAGAGCGTTAATTTAGATAAAGGGAAATAGTCTTATGATTATTTCCCTTTTCTTTCTAACAGCAACTAGGTTTAGTTTTTAGCACGTGATATAGAAGGCGTCAATTTTAACTAAATTTTGTGATCAATATGTACTGTTACCTCATCTGTATGCGTTACAAGAATTTTCATTTTTTCAATCTCAGTTTTCTTTTCAAAAATCATTTTCTCCATTTCAAACTGTCTGATAGTTTCCAAATTAACCTTCGTCCCAATCTGTTGCAGCAACGTAGAAACATCCTTATAACAATCAGCACCAGGATCCACAAAGCGAAGTTGTGCTAAAGCTTTATCATAGCCTTCCTTTGATTCTTCCAATTTTGCTTTGAGCAACTGATTGCTGCAATATTCATTTTTATGTTGCTGATAAATAGAAGTAATCAACTTTTCAACCTCCTTATAGCAACCCAATTCCTCTGGAACATAACGCAGTAGAGAAAATGCTTTACTAAACTCTTTTCGATCAATGCTTACCGTAGCAGATTTTAAAATTTTAGCACAATTTTCTTGGTAAAAATCTTTGATCAATTGCTCTCCTGATTGTAAAAATTCATTGATTTTCTTATCGTTGGGCTTTATTTCCTGAATGACCTTAAAAATTGCAGCATCTACATTATCTGCCGTAATATTCGTGGTTTTACTAAAGGTATTAAACGTAACATGAAGGTCAGGGTTCTCCAATGTAAATTGAACTTGTAACTTCATCACCTTAACATCTCCCATATCTCCAGCCGTCATATTACTTAGCACATTAATTTTAGGAACGATATAGAAAGGCGACTGGTTGGAAAAGCTTACGCTATTCTTGAAGTTCTTTTTTAATTGCGCTACCAACAATTCGTAATGTTTTTTCTGAACCATTGCATCTCCATCGGGGACACTAAAACTGTAACTCATCGAACTTACCCTTATATTTTGAGCGAAAGTCATTGAGGTTGAAAAAACGACAAGTATCATACTTAACACAATTCTTATCATAGCCCCCTTACTTAATCGTAATAAACAAGCTCTGACCTTTAACATTACGGCTTGCATTTAAGTTTTTACTTTTTAAGAACCGGATAATTTCGGACGCAAATTTGTTTGGATTAAAAGGCTTATCTGTCTCCTGATCAAACAAGGGAATACGAACTTCATCGAATATCATTTTGTTTTCAACAATACCTGCTAAATTAGCCCTCCCCCTAAATGCATTAGCAGAAACCCATTCTTCAATAGCATCGTTTAAGAAGTGGCCACCGTCAATTTCCGAATCAAAATTTATCGCACAATTTTCATCCAAATTGAAATGAATCACCAATGCCCTTCCAATATCTCTGATCTCGTCCGTTTTTACCATCAAGTTATTCAAAAACTCTTCTTGTATCTTTTCAAATGCACGAACAATAAGCTTCTCCACATCATTTGTAGCAAACCTTCCACTTGATGCCGATTGGTTTGAAAAGCTTGCGCCGGTATGCGTTTCAAATGCAGTTATGTTTAAGGTAATATTCGTACCGCTATCATCCGTATTATTCTGAACATCTACCTGCACATAAAAATCTGCACCAGAGCCACTCAACAAATCGGATTTAAAGTTGGCTTGCCTATCAGCCGTAAAAGCAGAATTGGCTTGTGCAGCACGCAAATTGGCTACAAAATCTACGGTAGACCAGCCCCGTTGATCAAAAGCTTCCTTCACCTTAGATACAGCAGTACGCACTGCAGGGTTATTATCCAAAACAGTTTGAATATTCTCATCCTGTTTATTATAGGGTACCACCATAATTTTTGCGGCAGCTCTAGCCATCTCACTACTTCTGGTCGCTGCTATTTGCGCATTAACATCAGGCATAAAGCAAGCAAAAACCATAAAAAATATAATACTAACCGAAACACATTTCATATTAAAAACCTATTTTATTTAACACTTTATTACGCTCAAATTCCGTACGTAAAGCATTGTAATTCAATTTAAATTCTACTACTGCAGAGACACACTTTTCGTTACCCGAGCAGGTATAAAATGTTGAACTTGAACTGGTGATAAACTGTTTATAATCGCCATTCCAAAACTTATCAAAAAATGCTTTATTTTCACTTTCAATAGATTTCCCTTTACGAATCATTGGATTTTTGAAATCTGTACCTGGGAATCCCATATAAAACAATTGTTCCAAAGCTTTCCTATGCGCATTTTTAAGTGCCACTTGATGGCCTTCATCCTTTTTATTGTTAGGAAATTCATCGCTAACTCCTCTCAGAGTGACCAAACCTTGTGCATTATGTTCTACTACGGAAGAATTCGAATAAGGGTTTGTCAATAGTTTCTTTGAACAGCTAGACGTCACAGATAGGCTTATAACCAACAGCACCAAAAGTTTAATTTTTCTCATTTTTATATTTATTAATTTGTTAATTTATTATTTCGTTAATACTCCAAACGTCACCTTATCTGCAACCGCCTTTTTTATGTTTTTTTCCCCATCAATTACTGTTACGCTGGAGAAATTACCATCATCTACGCTAAACACCCATGCCGTGCCAATTTTTTGCTGTCTATCGATGGCTTTTCCACCTACATTTACCGTAATCTTGGAAACAATATCCAGCAATTGTCCTTTATTGATCCCTAAGTTTGAACCAGCAGCAATGACAAAACTCTTAAACGGGCCTTTGAAACTCCCAACGTCTCCTTTTGCAGATTGCAATTTCCCCCCTTTACCAATCCATTCCACAATCTCAATACGCATCGGAAAATTTTTACTTGTAAAAAGCCTTACATTCTCACTTAAACGATCCAATGCAGCTTTAAGGGAGGCATCCGAATTATCTTTTGACTGGTTTAACTGATTTTTTTTGTTTTCAAGCACTTTAATCTCATCCTTATTGTAATACGCTTTGATGATCGCTTTTAAATTGTCAGCCTCCGTAATTAATTCGGAATTTATACTTTCTGTTGTGATGATCTCTCCCGTTGACACATCCAACACTTTTAACTGTATGGTCACATTACTGTTCCATTTGTCTTTCTTCTCGGTATGTTTTACACCCAAGATATTACCCTCAATCATATAGCTGGCACCTTTGCTTATACCATCTTTAAAAGACTCTTTACTGTCCATAAAGGCTTCCGTTCTTTGTAGCTTTTTCTCTTTCTCTAGGCTCTCCATGTTACTGCGGTCTACAACAGTAAATCTCTTAGAAGAAACAAATGAATTAATAATGGTTTCCTGAATAATTTTGACTTCCATCTTTGAAACCATTTCTTCATCAAAGGACATTGGAATAAATGCGACACTGATTTTTTCTTGTGCTTTCACAGAAAAACTACACAAAAATAATGACGCTAGGTAAAATGATTTTTTTATCATGATTTAATAAAAGTGGTAATGAAAATTTGTGATTAATAACGTTTGTGATAACTTAGGATGTGAGAACAATCATCCCGTAAATCAATCCTGCAAAGTTTAATTATTTAGACTGGCGATCCAAACAGGTAGAAGGTAGTTTAATGGTAGTCTGAAGGTAGTTTATGCTAGTAAAAAAGGGTAGTCTAATGGGTAGCGAACCATACTACCCAGATATAAATAACTCACTTCAAACTAATTGCATCTGAACAACTGAAAATTAACGGATGTAGCTTTCCTAGGCCCTTATAAATACCTACAAAAGCTAACTTACCTGAGAAATAAAATACTGATTATTTTTTTAGTGACAAACAGGGAAACCTTTAGGCTTGTAAACCACCCTTAATTACATCAACGCCGAACGGTTATTCACCTCTAAGAGGTCATAAATAGTTTTGAGGTGATACTTTACAGTATTATCGGAGATGAAAAGTTCAGCGGCAATTTCTTTATTAGTTTTACCTTCACGAACGAGTTCAATAATTTTTAAATGACGTGGCGTTAATTTAGATGTATCTGCAGCTCTTAATGGTTGCATGCTGCCATGCGTATCAGTTGGGCTTGCATCTGTTTGCAAACGGAAATGCAACAATTCCAATTCTCTTTCAGTAGAAAGACGACCTCTTTTATTAGCTTTATTCAGCTTAAACAAAGTAATAATCAACCCAAACAACAGGAGGATAACATAAACATAAAGTAAGCTCACCTTCTTTTGGTTGCTACTTTCTACCAAATTGCGATCCTGTAAGAACTCTTTCTCAAGCTGCGCCAATTTTCCGCTACGATTAGCGGCATCATATTGACGCCTTTCTTCACTTACCTTTTTCTGTACTTCATAGGCATTCTTATAATCATCATTCTCTACGTAATAGAAGATCATGCTTTCAAGCATCATAATTCTATATAAATCTATACCGTATTTAACTGCGTAATTGAAACCCTTATTAAAAGCTTCTTGAGCCTTTTGCTTACTTTTTAATTTGTTATATAATTGGATTTTGGCTTTGTATAATACCGGCAGATGCTTAGGATTTTCTTTCTCTAAAAGCTTTATACCTTCATCAAAGTACTTTTCAGCAGCTACAACATTATCTTTTTTCAGCTCTAGTTGACCTAGGACACAGGTGTAAAACGCAAGTGTTTCTTTTTTTACATAATGAAGGAGACTAGCGTCTACTTGTTTTAAATTTTCTAGTAACTCCTTCTCGTTCTTTAAATCATAGTGAATTAAGATTCGTTCAATTAATATGCAGGTTTCCGTTTCTAGCTTATGCTCAGTTTTTTGACCTTCCTGATAGGCATTTTGAAGGTTTGTCAAAGCACCTGTATAGTTATACAATTGCTTATAAACTAAGGATTTTTGCAGGTAAGCATGGTACTTATCATAGGCACTAGATGTAGGATCGCTTATGATAGATTCTAACTTTATTAAAGATTTTTCATGTTGATTATTGCCATTTAAAACTGAAATCTCTTCATGTAATTTATTATAATTAATGGTTTGACTAACGGCAGGTGTTAGAAAATTAAAAATACCAGTTGCACAAATCAGCAATAAAAAACGTAAAAACATGTGGTGTAGAAAAAAGACCAGTTAGAAAATTAGTGTGAATTCGCGAAGATAGAAAACAATTTGAAAAAACAACTACTTAACTAAAAAGAAATAAAACTACTTGAAAAACGTACACAAAATTTATTTTTACTACGGTAGAGTTAAAGCGATCAGTCAATGAGTTAGCCTAAATCCATATGTAATTTGAGTATAAGACACACAGGTTAGTGGTCGGATACTGGTCGGGAAGAGAAGGGCCTTACAATAGGGTTCGGAGGGGGTTCGCGTAGGGTTCGCGTAGGGTTGCCTTAGTCTTTGCTATCCAAACCCTAACCGAACCCCCTCCTACAGCTAAAGAATATCAGGTCTCTTCCCAACCACAACTACAGTTCTTTTTCCTTTATAAACTGCTCCCCGCTCCAAATTATACCTTATCGGCCCAGCCATCCCGAACAGACTAACAATTACTAAGTCAATTTTATCATTAAATACACATTGACTGTTCATTTTAATTGTTTAAAAAATTAAAATATCGACCAGGCATACATTTTTGTGCTCCTGAAACGATAAGCAGCTCAATAATGGCATAAAATTGGCTCTGAATTTATTACGCTTAACGAAACCCTTTAACCTCAACTGAATTGTCACACCGCGCCTATTTATACAATCTCGATACTCCTTCAATTGCTGAAAACTCCGACATCATGATGATGGAATGGAAATATGAAATGCCGCTCATGCTCCAGCCTCTATTAATTGAAGGTGGGTTTATTGCCGGCAACAGCTACAACAATCACGTAGAGTTTAACAATTCCGGTTTATTTTATGATGCCCAACCAGGCATTGAAAACCTGAAACGCTTTTATAATTTCCTGGAAGCACAGCCTAAGCTGATTGAAAACTTAGAGAAGTTTAAAGAAGCCAGGGATAAGCTATTCAATTACCTTGATCAACTTGATGGTGCTTATTTCCACCTCGATATGTGGGACATATTCAATATGGATGATATCACTCATGAAGAGCAGGCAGCCGAATGGCTGGCCAGTATTACCTATAATAATCGGGTCATTACAGCCGCAATGGACGCAAACGACATCAGTCTCCTCAACTACAAAAACCTTAAAGATGTCAGCCCTGCTTTTACCACCTTCTCCAAACTTTTGAATTATGAAGACTATGAGTATGGCTGGATCTGCATCTATCAGGAGTACGAGGAAGAAGAAGAGTTTCAATTATTCGAAGAAAATCAGCTCTGGGGCTTTAAAAATAAGGAAGGCGAGGTGATCCTCAGTCCGCAGTTTGATGAGTTTTATACTTTCAGCCACCATGACCTCGCGGTCGTTTCAAAAAAAGGCAAATATGGCTACCTGAATACCAGCGGCAAAATTGTAATTCCCTTAATCTGGGATGATGCTTTTGACTTTGAATATTCGGAAGTCGCCGTGGTGGCATTACAAGGAAAAATGGGTCTGATCAATACCAAAGGCGAACAGGTCACAGCAATCATATATGACGACCTGAAAAGCCTTAATGATGGAACCTGTTATAACGCAACCGACGGACTCTGGGGCGTCATCACTGCTGATGGAAAAGTTGTCATCCCCTTAGCATATGAAAATGAAATTGAGGAGGGTTATGGTTACTACCACGTTAAAATTCCCGGACAAAAAAATGAAAAGATTTTCAATGAACTTTTCAATTACCTGGGCGAATATCCAGTTTCGGCCCTAGAAAACATTCAAGGAGGCTTGTTACTGGTAAAACCACATAAAGGAGTCAATTTCAGCTCCATCTTTAAAAAAGACGGCTCATTACTGGTGACCGAATTTGATAAACTCAGTATGGAAACTAATTTCCCTGACCTCCTGGTGATTAGGAAAGAGAAAAAACACGCTGCCATCAGCAGGAAAACGGAAGATTTTATCCTCCCATTTGAATACGATTCCATATTGGACATCGGAATTACCCTGGATGGCGATTATAATTATACAGACCAGGCATTGGTCCAGCAAGGAAATCAAAAAGGAATTTTCAATGGAAATCCGGAACAACTGTCCTGGCTCATTCCTCTGGATAACTATCAGCAGATCATTTGGCTGAACGGCCCAATTTTCGCCCTGAAGAAAAATAAAACCTGGGCGATTGCAAATCCGGAAAGTCAGGACTTCAGTGAATTTATATTTGACCTGATCATCCGAAAACCTGGAGATAATGGCTTTGCTTATGCTTTCAAAGACGATCAGGTGTATACAGTAACCGAAAATAGTATTAGCCCAACTGATCAAGAGGAGGCACTAGAGCATGCCAGTTATGATTATGTTTACGCCTTTGAATACGACAGCAGAAAAAGACTTTTAAGCTATGGAAAAGGTCAAAAAATGACCGATCAGCAGATCGACGATGAACTCAGCGACAGCTATTTATTATTTGAAAAGGGAGAACAGGCTTACGAAGATGAGGATTATGGAATAGCCATTTACTACTATACCATCGCCTCAGAAAAAGGTCATTCCTATTCCATGAACAATCTGGCACATATCTACTACAGCATTCAAGGGTTTAAAAATAATGACAAAGCCTACTTCTGGTACCAGAAAAATGCTTTAACTCCTAATGAAGATGCCATGAATGGACTCGGCATGTGTTACAAATATGGGATTGGATGCGATGTTGATATTGAAAAGGCCATTTACTGGTTGAATAAAGCTGCAGATGCGCAATCCGCACTGGCAAACAACAACCTTGGCGACATTTATTCAGATGAGGAACTCCTGCCCTATGACCTGGAAAAAGCATTAATTTATTATCAGCAGGCAGAAAAACATGGAGAACCCAGATACAATTGGTTGGGATACCTCCATGATTTAAAAGCGGAATACGAAAAGGCCCTGGAGTATTATAAACTAGGTGCGGAAGAAGAAAATGAGATTTCCGCCTTCAACTTCGCTATTTTAAATAGCAAAGGATTGGGAACCCCTAAAAACAATGAACTGGCGATAAAATACTTTGAGCTTTCCGCAGTGCTGGGTTATCCCAACGCACACATGGAACTCGCCAGGATTTATAGAAATGAAAAGGGATTTCAGGACGAAAAGAAAGTAGAAATACACCTAAAAGAAGCCAGAGCAGCAGATTTGGAGATACCTGAAGAACTCTTAGAAAAGAAGAAAGGTTGGTTTGGTTTTTAACTGAGCCCATGAGCTATCACTTAAACCTGTTTAGGAGGACTGCAGCTAGCGCACAGCATAGTTATTTTCACAATGAATTACCTAGCTTTACCGTTATATAAAAATTTACAAGATCATTAAACGTTAATTAATGGAAGAAAAAACTTCTTTTTGGCAGCGAATAGGTATACAAGATTGGTTTTTAAGCAATAATAACACTGATCCGGTAGCTAAGGCACAGCCACTTACGCCCGACACCGTTTATACTTATATCATAGAAAAATTCAAGGAATCTATTGCGGAACTTTCCTTTGCGGAACGCGTAGTCTTCTACCATGAATATATCATCTGCTTAAACACGGAGGATTATCGTGCTTTTATGGACAACAGAAACGGTCTATTCGGATTAATTGCACAGGAATCTGTAAAGAAATTTTATGAAATACTGAATGATTATGCAGGAACTGGCAAAAGAGTGGAACCATCCAGTAATAAATGGGTATTCCGCTTTGTTTCGCACCCTGATTATAAACCCGGAGACAAAGGTTTTATTGGTAAATTAATGCCTGATGGCGGTCAGAAGCAAGAAAATCTGAGGGTTACTTTTATTCCCCGTCAAACTGGGCTGGCCCAAACTTTCGACATCAGTAACGACATCTTAAAGGATTTCATCTTTTACAGCGAAGGTTATTACGAAATCCCCTACCTGGCCAATCTGAAATTTGCTCCGAAAAATGATTCGGTAGTCGAAAATGTAGTGCTGGCAAGATTTGAAACCACCCTGCCCGATAAAGCCTTCTCCGGAAAAAAACTGGAATACCTGATGATGTCTAATGACCTCATCGTTTCAGGAAATGAAGAAATCCGGGAAGAGGCCAATATTTTCAAAATCCCTTCTGAATGGGTAAACTCCCCGCACCTTCAAATTCGCTATCGCAAAACAGAAGATAAATTCTTTCTTTCCTCATTTGGAGAGAAAACCATTCTCAACGAAAATCTGGTAGAACGAAGTAATCCGGATGATCCAAATTGGGTAGAACTTCCCCTGAATTCAAAAATAATTCTGAATGGAATTATCGGCATCAACATATTTAAAGCCTAGCGTATGTCACAAATCCTATCCCTGGCGTTATTGTTCATATGTATCATCTTACTGATCGCACATTTTGTGTCGATTAAAAACTCGACCAACAAACAGGAATAATGGATAGCAACTATTTTGGAATTACAGATGTTGGTAAAGTACGCGGCAATAACGAAGATACTTTTGTTGCACAAAAAATAGCAGGGAACGAACTGGTCCTTGCCTGCGTAATTGATGGTGTTGGAGGTTATGCCGGTGGCGAAGTAGCGGCTGCAATTGCGAAAGAGACCATACAAATGCAGCTGAGTAAGCCATCAGGCGATATTCTGCAGTTGATGCGAAATGCAATTACTGAAGCAAACGATCGCATTCTCTCTGCCAAACAGCAGGAAAAAGCGCATGAAGACATGGCTTGCGTACTCACGATTGCAATCGCCGACCTGAGCAATAACCTGTTCTACTATGCACATGTGGGCGATACCCGATTGTACCTGCTGCGCGACAACTCCCTGATCAAAATCTCGAAAGACCAATCTTTCGTTGGTTTTATGGAGGACTCAGGACGTTTAACGGAAGAACAAGCCATGCTGCATCCTAAACGGAATGAGATCAACAAGGCATTGGGTTTCCCAGGAAGTATCAATGGCCAGGAAGAGGACATCGAAACCGGCCAATCACCTTTCTTACCAGGCGATATGATCCTGCTTTGCAGCGATGGCCTGTCGGATATGGTAAATAAAGAAAGCATCACGGGCATCCTGCTGAAAGACTTTACGCTGGAACAAAAAGGAAAAGCATTAATCGACCTCGCAAATGCGAATGGCGGCCGCGATAACATTACGGTAGTACTGGTCACCAATGACAAAGCCACATTTGTTCATGAAGCCACCAAACCAAAATCTGAAGCAAGGAAAAGGAAAACCATAACAAATCCAGCACATCTAGGTTCTGAGCAAACCAGCAGAGCGCAGCTAAATCCAGAAATAACAACTCCAGAAAGAGCAGTTTCAGAAAGACTAATTCCGGAAAACAAGAAGAAGTTAAATCCAATATTACTGATCCTCGCCTTTGTGGTCATTGCTGCAATTGCTTATTTCTTCTGGAACCAGCAGAGCCCAGAAACAAAACCGACGCTGATTCCAGATTCTACAGTAGTTGAGCCTAGCCAGGCCTTTAAACTCCAGGACACCCTGAACAAGCTGAAAGGAAACATATTAATCCTGGACACGACCATGTTTAAATCGCCAATTATGATCACTGAACCGATCAAAATTACCAGAGATAGTTTATACCTCAGGGCACAGCGAAACTTGGTCATCAAAAGTGATACTGGCTATAAAGGACCGGCATTCCTGATCTCTCCCAGTAATAAAAGCACCTTACTGGAGAATTTTACTTTAGAAAACGTAATCGATAACAGTGCTTTGCAGAAAAAAGGGGTACTCCTGAAAAATGTAAATTTCATACGAACAGATATCCCGGCGGTAAAGCCAAAATAAAACGCCGATTAAACCAACCAATAGACATCAATTATCCAGAATAACACCATAATATGGGCAAACAAACAGCAAATCTCCAAAGCAGAAATATTGAGCGTATCTTTTTACTGCTCAGTACCATCGTATTGGGGGCCTTATTTGTCACGCTTTATTTTACTCAGCAGCAAAGCTTTACGGAAGTCTACACGAGATTGAAGGAAGGCACAATGGTGAATTTAAATGATGCAGAGCCTGGTAAACGGATCAAAAACCTCCTGATAAAAGGATACTATTTCGAGGATAAAAAAGACATCAACCTGATCGAAGAGGTCGTGAGCAGCCAGGTTTCCCTGCATAAACAAGGCATAGACAACATCGGGGAGCTGAACAAACGCAAATTTTTCGTTCCCGCAGATCTCGCTTTTTCAAATGGCGGAAAAAACTTTAAAGAAAGAGTTTTGGCTTCGCGCCTGTTATTGGGCTTTACCGGAACAGACTCTTTAAAATATCAGCAGGAACAAAAACACCCGCAGCAATTACCTTCGGTCAAAGATTTCGCCAAAGGCAGTTATGGACTGAGTGGAAAGATAACCGACACGGCAAACAGGCCGGTTGCCGGTATTTTAGTACGCCTGCAAATGATCCTGCCTCAGGATACCGCATACACTGAAGACGAGGTGGTCAATGATTTCATTGCCTATTTAAGAACCGACGCAAATGGCGAATACCATTTCCAGCATTTACCAGACCATGAAGCTTATGGCGTACTCCCACTAAAACCAGGCGCTCAGTTTGGAAAATCGCAGGGTCTGCAGGAACTGGACAAAGAGGTAACGCTCAATTTTAAGCTATCTCCGCATAGCATTAAGCTGTTCTCCACCCGTGATTTCAAGATCCTGAAAAAGGAAAAATCATTGATTGTACGAACCCCGGAAAACTATAACCAATGGTACTGGATCATATTGGGCTGTTTCTTTAGCGGCTTCTTCCTGCTTCACCTCCTTCTAAAGGCTAGATATCCCCAGGCAGATCAATTGATACTGCCCATCATTATGCTGATGACCGGGCTTTCTTTCCTGACTTTATTGAGTTTACAAGACCCTTTAAGGGATCGATTTTTAGCCCGAGACAGCCTTATTTTTTATGGCTTAGGGGTATTGAGTATTGGAATTATCCTCTCCTTAAACCTGCGAAAGTTCAATGTAGACTCGCGTTTGTACCGTATGTTCCTCGTTAAAAATGCCTTCAGTAAGGCAAAAGGCTGGCAATGGGCCATCCTGGCACTTTGCTTATTGGCTTTTACCATCGTATTTGGTACCGGTCCGGAAGGCAGTGGCGTAAAAGTGAACCTCTTTGGTGTACAGCCCAGCGAAATTGTAAAATACGCCATCATCCTCTTCCTTGCTGGTTTCTTCGCCTCAAATGAGCGCTTTATCACCGAGTACAGCAGCTGGAAAAAGCGCTGGTTCTTCTTCTCATTTGCTTTAATTGCCATTCTGACCGCGATATTGCTTTACTTATTATTAGGCGATTTAGGCCCGGCAATGGTGGTTTGTTTCACCTTTATCATTCTCTTCTCTTTTTCCCGAGGAGATTTTATGATGATGCTGACCGCGATTATTATCTATGTCATCAGTGCATGGCTGCTGAATGTATGGATCGCGACTTTAGTGACCGCCGCATTGGTTTCCCTGATTATGGTGATCAATAAAAAGACCAGCGAATCGGCCATCATGATCGTAGTAGTCATGGCCGCATTTTTACTGATCGATCAGGTTCCATACCTGGATAAACTAATTCCTGGCCCTGTAAACAGGCTTAGCGAACGTAAATCCATCTGGCAGGACCCCTGGAACAATGAAGTCTATGGTGGTGATCAGGTGGCCAATGGCATCTGGGCAATTTCCAGTGGCGGCATTAGTGGTCAGGGCATCGGACAAGGTTTTGCGAAAACCATCCCTGAGGCTCATACCGACATGATCTTACCCGCAATCGGAGAAGAATTTGGCCTCGCCGGAATTATAGGCATCTTCATTGTGTTCCTAATATTTTTACACCGCTCCATCCTGATTGGGCGGCAAACCGGCATGCCCTTCCTCTTCTATCTATCAGCAGGGATCGGCATCAGCTTATTCATCCAGTTTTTACTCATCGCAGGTGGTTCTACCGGCGCATTGCCCCTATCAGGCGTGGCCCTGCCTTTCATCAGTTACGGTGGTTCTTCTCTGGTGGCGAATATGCTTGCCGCAGGATTTTTATTAGCGGTATCATTGGTAAAAGGCACAGAGGTACAGATGACTTACATCACCAAACAACAGGATAAAAACCTGGTTCCAGCCCTCCTGGCAGCGAGTATCGCAATCGTATTGCTTTCATTTACGGTAGCCGGATACATTACCCACAATAAAAAATGGGTAGTGCAGCCCGCAATGGTGGCAGACAGAAGTGGGGCACGTATGTTCAGTTATAATCCCAGAATTGCCATCTTAATGAACAAATTGGCCGCAGGCGATTTATACGATAGAAACGGATTGATATTGGCAACAGGTAACCCGGAACACATCAAAAAACAAGAACAGCAACTCAGTAATGCAGGAATTTCCTATAACCTGGATTCCGCAGAACATAAACGTGTAGACAGATATTACCCTTTTGAAGAACAGTTATTTTTCTGGGTTGGCGATCAGAATACCAATGTTTTTAACGGCAGTACCAATGGTTATTTTGCCGAATACGAACATGGTGCAGAACTCAGAGGTTTTCAAACACCAACGGTCTCCTTTAATACCCAAGCGCATAAATACCGTGAAAATAGGTTCCTGCCAAGGGGAGTAAAAGAAATGACGCTGAGCAAAAGAGATTATGCCGCATTGGCTCCGCTTTTACTTTCCGGAATCAACAGCAATGAGGTCGAAGCCTTTAAAAAACGAAACCGCAATGTGAAGCTGACCATAGATGCGGCTTTACAAACCACCATCCAGCATACCATGGCTCAGGATACTGCCATCAGAAACAGTCGGGTATCGGTAGTGATTATGGAAGATGCAACCGGCGATGTGCTCAGTTCGGCAGTGTATCCCCTCCCTCCTGTTAAAAACTGGGATCTGCTCAATACCAGCATCACCGAACAGAATAAAATGGCCGGATGGTATACCACTTCAGATCTGGGTTTTACTACTGCTACTCCTCCGGGATCAACTGCAAAAGTACTTACCGCAATGGCTGCCTTCAATAAGCTCGGCCCTGAAGCGGCAAATAAGACTTACAATGTAACGATGGCAGAGCGGATTCGAACCAAAGGCATTGAACCCGATGAAACCGGCCGTATAGATATGGAAAAGGCGGTGGTGAAGTCGAACAACGTTTACTTCATTAAAATTGCCAATGAAGAACACCTACAGGATGAAATGGCCAGCCTGTATTTAAAAACCGGGATGTTTTTACATGGTGTGGGTGGTTATTATTATGGCAGAGACACGGCGAACCTGAAACAGGAGGCCAAATGGATGGCCTTTTGGGGAAAAACAGAATTCAATACCAAGCCTAAATATGACCCGACACGTATTCGCCGGACCAGGGCTAAGGGAATTTCAGGAATGGCATGGGGACAAGGTGAACTCATTGCAACACCTGCTGCTGTAGCCAGATTGATTTCAGGCGTAGCCAATAACGGCAACCTGGTAGCCAACCGCTATGTCTTGAAAATCAGTGATTCCGCAACGGCAGTGAACCCCGCCGTTCAGCTGAGCAACAACCCACAATATGCAAATACCATTGGCGGTTATATGCTGAAACAAAGTGCCAATAAAACCGCGATACTAGGCTTAAAAGTAGCTGGAAAAACAGGTACTCCAGAGCGGATCTGGAAAAATGAAAAGATAAATGATGGCTGGTATACTTTTTATGCGCCCAAAGCAAATGGCAAAGGACACATTGTAGTGTGTATCAGAATTGAATCTACCCGAGGTTCCAGCAGAGCCGTTAGACTGGCAGGTCAGCATGTGATCCCTGCCTTATTAAAATTAGGGTACGTTAGTAAAGAAGAGAATAAAACTTAAAAAGAGATGGTATGTTTAATCTATTTAGTAAGCGAACACCAGAACCATTGCAGGATGTAAAAGCCATTAGAGAGGCCTTACTAACCGCGATCAAGCAGGAACTCCAAAAGCTTGAAGGCGGTGAAGGCAAGCACATTAAAGGCCTCGCCTTGCTGCTGGCCTGTTTGCCAGCAGAGCGGTTTATGTACGAATCAGCTGTTTTTGTGGAAGATGAACAGCGGTTTAAAAATGAAATCCAGCGCATAGTTGATGATTTTGCGATAGATTTGCCCGGCGACTGGACTTTACAGATTAACTTCGTAGAAGAATTGCCGGCAGATGCCCTCAAACTATCCAATATCAATGCCGCGCTTTACATCAGAACGCCGGAACATGTAGTGGTGACAAAGTCCAGCACTGCTTATATCCGTACTTTGAACGGAGCTTCAGAGCAGATGGAATATAAGATTACTGCTGCCGATGGAAAGATCAATATCGGGAGAGCAGCCAAAGTTCAGGTAAGTGATGGATTTTTCAGAATCAACCACATTGCCTTTTACGATGAAAGTACAGATGAGGCTAATAAATTTATCAGCAGACAGCATGCGCATATAGAATGGGACAGCAATACCGGCTCTTTTCTATTATTTGCTGATGAAGGCGGCATTCCACCCCGCAACAAGGTAAGAATGAGATCCGTAGGCGACCATAGTCCGGTAAAACTGAATGTCTCCGAGATCGGTCATACCTTACAGGAAGGTGATCAAATCATTTTAGGTGAGCTTGCCGTTTTAGAATTTAGTTATATTAATTCAGGAATTATTAATATTGTATAATGAGTAAAGTTTTTACGATAACAGAAGGATTAGAAAATCTGGGTGCCCTAAGTACAGGCGGCCAGGGTTCTGTATATAAGGGTAAACGGGTAGGAACCATCATCACAGCGGTGAAGATCATGCCAACACCTATCCATACAGAAAGTGAGGATGACAAAAACTTCATCAGGTTTAAAAATGAGGTAGAAAAACTCAAAAAGGTAAATGAAGTACCCAATCCCAATGTGGTTAAAATACTGGGATCCGGGCTTACCGAAAGCGGTTCTTTCCCCTTTATTGAGATGGAGTACATTGAAGGCCCTGATCTGGAGAAACTGTTAATGCCTCCTCATCCCCCGATATTTACGATTCAAGAACTCATTAAACTGGCCGAACAGCTGGCGAATGCCCTTGCTCATTGTCACCGTTTAGGCATTAAACATGGAGATATCAAGAGCAACAACGTAAAGTTCAATACGGAAACCGGTAATTATGTATTGCTGGATTTTGGCCTAGCCATCATGTCGGACGAGCAACGCAGAACCAGTCTGCGCCATGCCGGTGCCGTAGAATTTATGGCTCCTGAACAGCACGATGGGGAAATGTTTTTTCAGACGGATATCTACAGTTATGGCATCATCCTTTATGAATTACTTGCCGGAACGGTACCTTTCCCATTGATCAATAAAAATGAAAGCTCACGCAATCAGGTCATGATTTCGCACATGGAAGCAGAAGTGCCCGATCCGATCAGTTTACGCCTCAACAGATTGCCGGAAAGCTGGGATGCAGAGAAAAGAAAAAAAGAAGCAAATGTCCCAAGCTGGCTGCTGCACATCATAAAAAACTGCTTAGAGAAAGTCCCTGAAAAACGATATGCCAACGGTGCTGTTTTACAGGATGCAATCATACATAGAGGCGCTGATATCCTTCCAGCAGCTGTTCCAGTAACACCACAGGTTAAACCTGCAGCACCTTTGTATCAGGAAACAGCAACAGCTTCGGCAGCAGCAACTGACGAGGTCAGGTTATCGAAACCTGTTTTTACGCTCCTGATTTTATCCATTATACTCCTGGGGATGCTTTCCGCTTACGGCTTGTTCATGAAGGGCGATGGTAATGCCATGCGTACCGCTGCACTGGACACGACAAGTATAAGCAAGGCCGACACCAGCAGCAATGAACAGCATTATGAACGCGATACCACTGCAGCAATTCAGCCCGTTGCGATAGATACCGCTGCACAGCAGGCGGAAATTGACAGTCTCAGGAAAGAGTATGAAGCACAGATGGCAGCCTCCGCAAAACGTGCAGAAGCAGAAGCGAAGGCAAAAGAGAATACCCCTGTAATTGTGAGCGAGGGTAAAAAATACCAGATCCCAAAAGGAACCATCTATTTCTATGAAGCTGCAAATGCCAGTTCGCAGAAAAACGGAGTACTCGGTTTATGGAACAATGCCAAATTCAATGTAATTGAAGAAGAAAATGGCTTTATTTATGTGACACATACCAATAAAGATGGACAAGTGACCAAAGGCTGGTTAAATAAAAACGACCTTAAAGAGGTAAAGGAATAAGCCAGGCTTATTCCTTTACCTTATGAATTTGTAATAACTGAATCACCATCCACAAAGAACCTAAAGCCAACCCCTCTAACGCTTTCAATGTGGATCTTGGGATCTTTGCTCAGATACTTTCTCAACCTGCTCATGAAGACATCCATACTCCTGCCATTAAAAAAGTCTGGCTCTTTCCATAAATACACTAAAATATCTTCTCTTTTAATCAGCGCCTGCTGATTTAAACATAGATAGTTCAGTAAATCTGCTTCTTTCTCTGTAAGTATCTTTTCGAAATCATCAGATTTTAACAGCAGATTCTTATAATCAAAAGAAAAGAGACTAATATTGAAAACCTTATTGATCTTTTTAGTTTCATTTTTCGTCCGCTTTAAGATGTTCCTGATGCGCAGGATCAATTCATCCGCATCAAAGGGCTTGACGATATAATCATCAGCGCCAAGCTTTAAGCCTGCCAGTTTATCCTCCCTCATATTTTTCGCCGTGACAAACAAAAAGGGCAGCTCCGGATAATAATGGTTCAATTTCCTAGCCAAACTAAAGCCATCCAGCTCAGGCATCATCACATCCAGTACCATCAAATCGTAAGCGTTATGCTTTAACTCATCAAAAGCCTCCAGACCATTGAATACCCTGTTTACCTGAAATCCATTCATCTCCATGTACTGCTTGAGCAGGTTTCCCAGGTCAAGGTCGTCTTCTACAATCAGTATCTTGCTATCCATATTTTATCTCCAGAATAAATGTGCTTCCTGCCCCTGATCTGCTTTCCATGATCAATTCTGCCCCTATTAAATTTGCGGCTTGTTTGCTCAGGTATAAACCAAGGCCAAGCCCTTTTACATCGTGCTGATTGTGTGCAGGAACGCGAAAAAACTGATCAAAAATAAATGGCTGATAGGCTAAAGGAATCCCCGGTCCTGCATCAGTAATTTCGATCCTGTATTTACGATGCTGCACTTTACTTTTTAAAGAGATAACAGTCCCTTCCGGACTATACTTCACAGCATTCTCGATCAGGTTATTTAAGATTTTATCTAAAATCTCCATGTTGATGAAAACGTGATGCTTTTCAGGACTGATTGCGCTGATAAACTCATGGCCTTCCATTCTGATTTCCTTCACGTAATCTTGCAGATAGGAACTGATGTCTACGTTTTCCTTTTTAACTTCATCAGGAGATGACAGAGCGCTTTCCAGCACAAAATCAATCAGCTTCTGGATCTTAAAATGCTGACGATTCAGGGAAGCTAAAAGTTCATCTGTTAGCTGAGGATTGGAACGCACCTCGGTCCTTTCCAGACTCTTTAAGATCAGCCCAACAGAGCTCAAAGGTGTCTTTAGCTCATGGGTAATGTTATTGGCAAAGTCTGTTTTGATTTCGGCCAGCCTCTTTTGTCGGAACATGGCACTGAAAACCAGGTAAAAAAGGAGGATAACTGCCACAATCATTAGAAACGCCAATAGATAAATTCCTACCATACGTTTCCAGACCTCCGTTTTCCAGGTAGAGACCTCCAGATACTGGGCGCGTTGAATCTGTAATTTAATGGCCGAAGTTCCGCTACCATCTGCTTTGGGAAAACTATCTACAATGGTATTGCTGCCATTCGCAGTTAGTAAGGTATTAAGGGTTTGAAAAGGGCTGCCAAGAAAAACAAAAGGCGTATCCCTAGTAGACAATAAAGTATCGGTTTTTCCATTAAACGTGATCAGAATTTCATCATACTGCGCTTTATATTTCAGATCTTTTAAGATTTTATTGGACTGGATGTCTTGGAAAAGCTGCCTTTTTAAGCTTTCTATTTCCGCATCATCGCTCTGATTGAGCCTGGAAAATAAGGTTGCTTTATCGATCTGCTGTAAAATGAAAAGCCTGGCCAAATGCTTCAAGTTTTCCTGAGTCTTTTCCTCAAGAACAGCAATGGATGGCCTATTGATGAGTTTTCCTATTTCAGACCGGATCTCTGTATAATACTTTTCCTTTGTTAACTTATAAGTATTTAAAACCAGCGCATACTGAATGAAAGACAGGGTGCCTACAATAATCACACAGGAAGCAATTAACCATTTAATTTTTCTTTCAACTTTCATCTATCACAAATATATACCTCAACTGGGTTGCTTTTAAGAATTCTGATACCATTAACGCTTCATTAACATTGGATTAACTTATTTCAGAGGAATTCTTCTACATATTTGATTTAATAAAGAATTAAGATACGAAAAAGATAATCTATTGCAATATGCATTCAAAACTACTGACCACACTCTTAATCCTATTTTCTTTAACCTGCGCTGCACAAGTAAAAATCACAGGAAAGCTGTTAGATATGGAATCAAAACCAGTCAGCTATGCTACTGTAGTCCTACTAACCGGTGATTCTTCATGCTATCAAAACGAATTAACAACTAAAGAAGGTGATTTTATTCTGATTGCGAAATCTGGTCAGTATTTGCTTAAACTCAGCATTTTTGGAAAGCTGCTGCATCGCAAAGCCATACAGCTGAGTCATGATCTGGATTTGGGCGTGCTCCAGGTAAATTTGAACAACGAACTCAAAACGGTACATATTGTGGGTCAGCGTCCGCTGGTACAGATGGAGAACGACAAGCTGATCTTTAACGTTGAAAGCAGTCCACTAAAATCCGGATACTCAGGCCTCGATGTTCTTGCCAGAGCACCAAGGCTCCAGGTAAACGGTGATGGGGCAGTACTGTTACGAAATAAAATACCCGTAATTTATGTGAACGGCAGACAGCTATATTTAACTGGCCGGGATTTAGCCAGTTATCTTTCGAGTCTAAATGCTGAAAGGATCCAAAACATTGAAATTCAAGCCCAGGCTTCCGCCGACGCAGATGCTGCTGCTCAAGGAGGTGTGGTCAATATTATCCTTAAGAAGCCAGTAAAAGGCCTCAGCTCAAATTTCACAGGTTCCTATACCTATAGAAAAGGAAATATCTGGTCGGATTATCTAGGTCTAAACACCAATTACGGATCGGATAAATGGAATTTCTATACTAAAATCAGCTACGGAAAAGACAAGGATTTTGGGACCTACCATACGACCAAGCTTTTTTCCAGCCAAAGTAAAAATGAAGCAGATGGACTTTTCAATGGTGATAAAAGAAATGTCAACCTGCTCGCTGGAATGGTTTTCTATCCAGACAGCAAAAATGAATTTGGAGCAGAATTATATTACAACAATGGGAAAGGTTTATATACTACCCCTGAATCCTTAACCGTTTATGCCCCCTCACTTTCCTCGATCAGCAGCAACCAACGCTCAGAGAATTTTAAAAACAAAGTCTGGTATGGGGCCCTGAATTACACCTTTAAACTGGACAGGCTTGGCAGTACGCTGAAATTTATCTTAAATGCGGGACATCATGAAAACCCAAGCGACAACTCCACAAACACAGATGATGTATTTGGAAATTTCAATTCCAGTCTGACGGTTTTTAACGCTGATCCCCGCTCTGATTATTATGTAGGTCAGGGTGATCTGACGAAAAAATACAAAAATGGCTTTCAATTAAAGAGCGGATTAAAAATGAGTTCGGTAAACCGGGAGCATCAGCTGAATACCCGTATTTATCAGGCTCCAGATTACCTAATGATCAGTTATAACCAGGAAAATTTCACAAACAAAGAAAACATTGCTGCAGTTTATGGCACATTAACGGGTAAAATTTCCAAGAAAGGCAGTTTTAACCTGGGCTTAAGAGCAGAATACACTGATTTTTCCGGTAAAGATAAAATCAATACCACTCAAGTCTCCAGGCATTACTTAAACCTCTTTCCGCGTTTATATTATGGCTATACCATTGCTCCAAAAAGAACGTTTTCCATTTCCTTAGCCCGAAATATCCAGCGTCCGTCATTCCGGGATTTAAACCCTTTCATCACCAAAGAAAACGATTACTCCTACCTACAGGGAAATCCTGACCTAAAACCGCAATTTACCAATAGCCTGGACATCAGTTACCAGCTTCCGAAACAATCGCTTTCTTTTTATATCAACCATACGGAGGATTTAATCGCAGGCGTATATACCAATATCGGAAATATCACCTACTATAAACCCCAGAACTTTGGCTCGCAATCCAGGTACGGGCTTGACTATAGCTACTTCAGCAACCTTACGAAATGGTTATATACCAATACTGCCTTAGGTGCTTATTACTACAAATTTAAAAATGGTGATTTACAGCCTTCTCAATATGCTTTCAATAGTAATGTTTATACGCGGTTTAGTTTATCTAAAACCTGGTCCTCAGACTTGTTAAACGTATTTAATTCCAGATTTCAGAACTATGTAGTAAGCGCTGCTCCTCAATACAGACTTGATTTCAGTCTGCAGAAAAGCATTATTGCAGGAAAAGCACAGCTAAAATTTGCCTGCAATGATGTGTTCAATACCCAGCGCGACAAGAATTTCTCTATCTATGAGGATTTCAGCCTGGACTTCTATCAGAAAAGAAGAACCCGATCCTTCCTTTTTATGTTCGTTTATAGCTTTAGTACCCAGCAAAAAGTTAAAAACAAGGCTATTGAGGCGAACCAGGAGATCAGAGGTCGACTATAGAAACACAAACACCTCATAATGAAGCCCTTCTTTAAAAATTCATTCTTTTTTTCCTTTTGGGCATATGAACGAAGTTAGCATCCCGTACCTTTGCAAAAAAATTATTACAGAATGAGCAATATTACTCCAAACCCGGTATTGGAACACGTTGTAAACGTTATCAAAAATGTGATCAGCGACATCAAAATTGAATACACCTCTACAAACGTTGCAAACCTGAAAGACGGTAATGCACCTATACTTTTGGAACAGCATTTAGACGAGAGCGGAAAACTGGCTATCTTCATTAAAGATCCAAAGGACATCATCTTCAGTGAAGATTTGTTACCTGAGCTGAATAGCTTAGATGAAGGTGTGAAAGGAGCATTAAAAGCAGAATTAAAAGCAGCTACCATTATCATCAATGACCTGAATGTCGCTACTCAAATTATATTCCAGTCGGCAAAAGACGCATTTGACCAGATCAGCAACAGTTACGAGTTTGCAAAAAACATAGAAAAAGACATCACTAAAGTTAAAAGCACGTTTAAGTTCGGCAGTAATGTATTTGACCTTACCATCTTAAATGAACCAGAATTGATCTCTATTACACCAGAGTTTGCGGCTTCATTTAATCCTGCCATCAAAAAAACAGTGGAAGATGACGCGCAGAAAGTACAAAATGCAGTTAACGCAATGTTTAAATAAGATATTTCGTCACCGAATCAGCCCCTAGGTTTTTAAGTCTGGGGGCTTTTTTTAGTATAGAAACTCATTGAAAATTAAGCTGATCACCCCAAATTTGTTACAATAAAATCCCTTCAAAAATGCAGGTACTGATCTAGTTTTTGCTATTTTTAGAAAGTAGTCAATTATTTCCTGGAAATAAAATAATGACATTTCCCGGTACAATTTATAAAAGCTGCCAGCGTTTAAAGCTGAAATAACAAATGGGAAAAACCCTATTCAATGACGCCCTAAATCAGAATTCAATGAAAAAACTGAGGTCAAAAGTAGTAAGAGCACTAAAAAGAGAGTTTACCTTCGAATGCACCATTTCATCTAGAATGAACCAGGTTATCTTAAACGTTAAAAACATAGATTTTGAACAGCACCTTGGACAATTGATCCAACAGACACAATTGATCATTGACAAATATTTCCCTCAACGAGAAGAACACTTATGCCTGGTGATCCAGACGAATGGAAATCAGCAGAATACTTTTAAAATCTGGAAGTCCGTTTAATGAACAAAATTATTGGTTATGTTTTATTAACCTCCTGTTTTCTTACGTTAAACCCCAATACTAGTCTTTCTCAGCAATCAAAATCAGGTCAAATGAAGCACGGTTCATCTGACCTGAATATGCTAGACCGCAAAATCATACAATGGCAAAAGGATTTAAACATCCCAAATGTGGCCATTGGCATCATAGAAAATAATAAACTAATAAAATCCAAGGTATATGGAAGTCTGAATAATGGAGCTCCAGCTCCTAAAAACATGATTTTCGAAGTTGCATCCCTGACAAAAGTCGTATTTTCCACGATGGTACTTCAATTGGTTCAAGATGGAAAATGGGATTTGGATGAACCGCTTGCCAATTATTATATAGATCCGGAAGTAGCTTCAAACCCTTATTCCAAAGTTCTCAGCACTCGCCATGTACTCAGTCAGCAATCTGGTTTTGACAATTGGCGCTGGATGGATTTAACAGGGAAATTAACTTTTAACTTTGAGCCAGGTACAAAATTCAATTATTCCGGAGAGGGAATGGAATACCTCAAATCTGCGATTGAGAAGAAATTCAACCGCTCTTTAGCACAGCTTTCCGATTCCATTCTTTTCAAGCCTTTACAGCTAAAGGACACTCATCATGCATGGGATGGTAAAACAAATTTTGACAGACACAGCAGAATGTATGATGCAGATGGCAAAGAAATCACCAGAACCGACTATTCAATTAGAGCCAGTGCTGCAGCAGGTTTAACCACAACCATTGACGATCTTTCCAAATTTGCAATAGCGGTAATAAAAGGCGATCTGATTTCGAAAAAGCTCAGCCGGGAAATGATAAAAACACAGGCTGTCATTAGCCCAAATCTTCAGCAAGGTTTAGGATGGCGTATCATCAACGGCCTTCCAAACCATGAATATGCATTACAACATGCCGGAAACGATCAAGGTGTTGCGGCAATCATGGTATTACTGCCAAAATCAAAGCGAGGAATCATCGTATTAACTAATGCTGATAATGGATTAATGATGTGTAATAACGTCGTCAGAGCCGCCTTCCCTGAAGGTACACAGATTATTCACAAGGCTTATAAAAGTACAAAACTAAACGAAATACCTCCAACCATAAAGCTACCAGACAGCATTTTAAAAACGTATGTAGGGAAATATAAAAGAGAGGATGGTGTGGATGTAAGCGTTACTTTAACAAACAGTGGATTGGTATTAAGGATGGCAGGGATTCCCTTATTAAATTTGCTTCCACAAACTGAGGGTAAGTTCTTCCTTATGGACTTAGATCCTACAGTATTTTTCACAAAAAACAAAGACGGAAGTATCAACTCAGTTTCCATTAAAGATGGAGAAAATGTGATCAAATGTTTAAAAACAGCTGGTTAAAGCTAGTATCCATTGATCATTTAAACGCCTTCAAATTTGTGATTTGAAGGCGTTTTTTATTTGGGTTATTTTTTGTTTAAAAAGCCGTATTCATGCACATATTGCTGTCCATCAGTCAATATCCATTTCACAAAAGCAGTCACTTCAGGGCGATTATCTTTATAGATTAACCTAAAATCACCTTTAGGTGGTAGATTGGTAGAAATAGATTCTAAAGAATGGATTAGCTGATCAAGGTCCGCATAGAAACTTTCGTCCTTATTGATCAAGCCATCCCCATTCAAATCTGTAGGGACCACGGCAATCCCAGGCTTTGGTTTTCTTGTTTTCAGGTCATACACGATGCCAAGGTCATTATAAGCCACACCCAGTGGATCATCCACTACCGTTTGCAGTAAAACATGGTCATCCGCAATCTTTTTACCGCCTGCATTTGTCAAATCTTTCAGCTCCTCTCCCAGCACACTTGAAAATGTGGCGGAAGTACAGGCACTGCGGCTATACACCTTAAATGACACCGGCTGATCTCCAAATGCCGCAAACTTATCCTTACTGGTATTGTTGCTGAAATAAATGGATTCAAAATCCTTGGCCTTAAAGCCGCTTTTTTGTAGTTTTTCTAAACCAGGATTTTTAATATTTACAATTGGAACGATTGCAAAGCGGCTTACAATCGTATAATTCCCTTTAGCGGGATCTTTTTCTTTTAATGGCGCCGCTGAGGCATTGATATCTGGATTCGCTACTCCTTGTTTTACCACAAACTTCAAACCTGGGTGCAATTTTGAAAACTCTGCTCCCCATTTTTCAATTAATGGAAATAGGAATCGTGTTCCAGTAATGTTGATGGTGCCTTCCAGCTTTTTCCCTTCATCCGGTCCTTTAGCAGAAGCGCTTGAGGGAACAATAGAAGCCATAGCCAAGGTTGTAAAGGCTATTTTTCTTAAATTTAATGTGATTGATTTCATAATACATTTTTTAGAATTGAATAATTAATTATAACCTGGATTTTGTTTAAGCGCTTTGTCGACTAATAGCTCCTGACGGGGAATCGGGTACAGCAATTTATTGGGATCGCTGATGCCCAGCACCTGTTGTGCGAGGCCTCTGCGAATCAGGTCAAACCATCGGTGACTTTCATAAGCCAGCTCCAGTCTGCGTTCCTGTAAAACTTTCGCAATGATGAGGTTTTTGTTGGTCAGGCCATTTAAATCTTCATCTGCTGCTTTTGCGCGCAAGCGGATGGTGCGGATGTCCGCCACCGCTTCTGCCGTTCTATTTAATTCCGCTCTGGCTTCCGCACGGATCAGGTATAGTTCTGCAATCCGCAATGCATAAACCTGGTTTTCGCCGGTAGATATTTTAAAATTCATATTTCCATAGGTGATGATTCCTTTAGGAGGTGTATTGATGTCCAGTAATAAAGATTTGCGATCTCCGCCATAAGGGCCTCTTGCTAAAGCAATAAATTCATCTGTTGGCAAGAGTTCCCGCGTCCCGCCGGTCAGGTTGCTGGCGAACCAGTTTCCCGCCCATGAGTTTTTATTATTGATCGTATAATCAATTTCAAAAATGGATTCCGTTGTATTTTTAGCATTAAAGAATGCGGAATAACTAGGTACCAGACTGAATTTCGCGGTTTCTTTGATCACCAAATCGGCATAATCAATAGCTTGCTGCCATTGTCCTAAATACAAAAACAACCGTGATTTTAAGGCGTACACCGCATAAATAGAGGCACGGTTGCGATTGCCGGCAGCCGGATTTGCCGGCAACATGTTTTGGGCCGCTTCCAGATCTTCCCCAACTTGTTTATATACCTGAGCGGGCGTGCTGTTGCCAATCCCATCTCCGCTGCTTGGATTGCGTGTACTTTCTGTAATGATCGGCACATTTCCCCAAAGACGCACCAGATCGAAATACGCCAATGCACGAATAAAATAAGCCTCACCAATTGCCGTATTTCTATCAGTTTGCAGGTAAGTCTGGTCGTTTACTTTTGGAACGGATTGGATGATGTTGTTGCTGCTGTTAATGGTACTGTATAAAGCACCCCATAACGCACTCACCGAAGTATTGGTCGCAAAAACATCATGCACATCAAATTCCCGGTTGGAGGGTGAGTTGCCTACCCAGCGTAAATTATCATCGGAAAGATTGACAATATACCGGAAGGTATTGCCCTGGTAACTGTTCTGACTTAAGGCACTATAGGTACCGATTAGCGCAGCATCTGCACTTTTCTTATTCACAATGCTGTTGTCTTCTGATACGTACAGCAACGGTTTTGGGTTTAGTAAATCCTTGCAGGCATTCAGCGAAAACAATAGCGGAATCAGCAGGACCAGTTGATATTTTGAGTGGTATTTAAAGTTCATGATCTACATATTTTAACATTAAAAAGAAAGGTTAAAACCGGCCTGAAAGGTTCTCGGTTGTGAAGCAATGGCCTGATCATAGCCCATTACATTTTGATTGTCGCCCATGGTATTTACCTCTGGATCCACACCTTTGTATCTGGTGATGGTGATCAAGTTGGTTGCGGCAACATACAGCCGCACATTACTGATGTGGTATTTGGCCAGGAAAACTTTAGGCAATTTATAGCCGATGGAAAGGGTTTTCAATCTGGCATAGGAACCATCCTCCAGAAAACGATCTGAAATGATACTCGCGTTATTCCCTTTGGCGGTCATACGTGGAACTTCGGTGATGTCACCTGCTTGCTGCCAGCGCTGTAATTGTTCATCCAGCTGTGCAAAAACACCATTTCTGGAACCTCCATGTCCCATTCTATAGCGGGTATTGTTCCATATTTTATTGCCGATAGAATAGTTAAAGAATACATTCAGATCGAAATCACCATAGGTAAATTCGTTCCCGAAGCCACCGAAGAAATCAGGCCATGCATTTCCTACGATTTGCAGATCCGCATCTGAAAGCAGGCCATCTCCATTTACATCTTGAAAAATCACATCTCCATTAGCAGGATTTACGCCCAGCTGTTTGTGTGCATAGAAGGAATAAAGCGGACTCCCCTGCTGCATGATCGTCCTGTTGTCCAGGATTGGCGTATTTAACTTCTCAATCTTATTTTTATTGGTAGAGATGTTGAATCGGGTATTCCAGCTGAATAATTTACGGGCAACTAACTGTGCATTTAAAGAAAACTCAAATCCTTTATTGCTGATTTCTCCGGAATTGGAGAAGATGGAGGCGAAGCCGAGTTTTTGAGAAATCGGCTGCTGCAGCAGTAGGTTGGTGGTGTTTTTGTTATAATAGTTAAATTCCAGGTGGAGTCGGTCTTTTAGGAAACCCATATTCAGCCCTGCATTAAACTGTGTGGTGGTTTCCCATTTCAGGTTTGGATTGACCAATTGAAAAGGGACGATTCCGGAAGTACTCAGGTAGTTATTTCCACCATTCCATAAGCCCAATGCTGCAAAATCCGGGATGCCGTTCTGATTTCCAGTGAGGCCATAACTGGTATTGAATTTCAACTCAGAAAACAGGTTCAGTTCTTTGATGAAATCTTCTTCACTGGCACGCCAGGCTAGGCCCGCAGCCGGAAAATATCCCCATCGATTGTCTTTTCCAAATCTGGAGGAAGCATCTGCACGGATACTGGCATCAATCATATATTTAAGGTTGTAACCATAGCTGGCTCTTCCGAAAAAGGAGACCAGTCCGGCCTGGGATTGGCGGGAGGTACCAGTCTGACTGGCAGAGGAAGCTACTAGAGTAAACTCGTCAGTAGGATAGCCTATCCCAGTAACGCTCGTGGTTTCAAAAGTCTCTTTTTGTAAGGTGTTTCCTAAGGTCAGGTTAAATTGGTGCACATTATCCCATACTTTATCGTAACTGATCAATTGCTCATTGATCAGAGTCACGTTTCTGTTCAGGGCTGAAGTACCAATTCCATTGATCGGTGCCTGACCTAACTGCAGCTTGGAGTTGAAATAATTGTCGGCTTTACTCTCGTTGAAATCTACACTCCAGCTCGTTCTGAATTTCAGTCCTTCCAGGATTTTATACTCAGTAAAAACATTCCCGGTGATCCGCGTTCCTACATCTTTAAACACGGTTTCCTTAATTGCAGCAACTGGATTTTCAAAAAGAGAAGGTCTAGCATAACTGCCATCTTCATTAAATAAAGACAAATAGACAGGAGTATATAAAGCGCCGTTCACCGTCCCGTTGGGTACATTATTATTGGGCGTCATGTGTCTGGAAGTGTTCACCAGATTTACAGAAATACCCGTTTTTGTTTTTTCGTTAAACTGCTGACCTAAGTTGACCCGAACACTTGCCCGTCTGAAACGGTCCGGTTTTACAATGGCATCCTGATTATAATAATTTCCACCGAAGTAATAGGTTGTTTTTGCATCACCGCCTGCTACAGTAAGGTCCACATTTTCGGTTGGCGCATTTTGAAAGATCAGGCCTACCCGATCGATGGTAGGCTGTTCTTCTGGCAGGCCAAGTCCACCTTCTGATTTTGGCCTGAAAGGGCGTTTATCATAAGCACCGCCATCATTTAAAAAGGTTTCATTCTGTAAAATCCCTTCGCCCTGCCCAGTGATGGTTGGCCAAAATTTAATGGCTTTTGAAACGCCTCTATAATAACCGATATCTACTTTCGCTTTGCGGTTTAGTTTTCCGCGTTTGGTACTGATCAGCACTACGCCATTGGCACCTCTGGAACCATATATTGCAGTGGCATTGGCATCTTTAAGGATTTCGATGGATTCAATATCACCTGGGTTTAAATCGGCGATGGGCGAAGTCTGCTGTCCGCCGGTAGAAATACTCTGCAATGTTCTATTGTTGAGAAATACCCCATCTACAACATATAAAGGGTCATTACTCGCATTGATGGACGACGATCCCCTGACGCGGATAAAAATTCCAGATCCGGGAACCGAGGTATTTGAGGAAACCAATACACCTGAAGCCTGCCCTTGCAGCATTTGATCTACTCCTGCCACTGGAATATCTTCGATCTGCTTTCCGGAAATGGTGGCTACTGAGCTGGTCAGGGTTTTACGATCTTGTGCACCATATCCTACTACAATTAGATCCTGAAGCTGACTGGCTTCGGGATCTAGTTTCACATCGACAGGACTCCCATCCACGACCAATGTTTTGGTCTTGTAGCCGATGTATTTAACGATCAAAGTATAAGGGAATTTTTGGCCGGTCACGAAGTTGAATCCGCCATCCCGATCCGATGAGGCCGTATGTGTAGTTCCTTGAATGAGAATGGAGGCACCTATTAATTTTTCGCCGGTACTGGCATCAGAAATGGTTCCTTTTAAGGTAGAGTTGATCAGTGGTTTGGTTTCCTGTGCAAGAGTGTTCAGAGAAAAGAACAAAGTCAGCAGCAGGTAAAAGACTAATCCTGACCACAGTCCAGGGCCAGGTAAGGCAGGTTGTGCCCTATCAATATTTTTCATATTTTTACAATGGGTTTTTAACGTAAAAAATCAGGTGCAACGTCCAAATTGAAACCTGGTTTATTTATAGATCCTGAAGGGTGTGCTGAAAGGCCGCCCTTTATTTTTATAGTATACTTAACATTTCATAGGCTGTAATTGGTTTGGTTTTGAGCTTGATTGTAATTTGATGTAGCAAATATATAAATATAGTCTACCTTTTTAGTATACTTTATTTAAAAATCTCAGATTATCTGTTTTGTAACACTCCTCTATCTTCCGGGTCTATAAAACAGAATAAATCCCATACTGCATTTATGAAAAGATCCCTGTTTTCTATACTCGCATGCCTCCTGCTTTTTATTTTCAGCTTTCAAAGTTGGGCGCAATTACAAACCCTAAGCGGTGCTAAAATCAAGGAAGCTGATTTAGACAAATTCATTAAAAAGCAGATGGACTCTCTAGGCTTGCCAGGTTTATCCTTTGCCTTGATTAATAATGGAAAGGTGGTATACCACCGTTCATTAGGTATTTCGAATATCGAAACCAAAGAAAAAGTAAATGCGAACTCCATCTTTGAAGCGGCATCACTGTCGAAAACATTGTTTGCTTATTTTGTATTAAAACAGGTGGATCAACATAAATTAGACCTGGATACACCATTATACCGCTACTTACCTTATTCAGATATTGCCAAAGATGAGCGTTACAAACTCATTACTGCCCGTATGGTACTCTCCCATACTACAGGTTTTCCGAACTGGAGATTTTCAGATAAACGCGATGAAAACCTTTATAAATATGGGGAATTGTACCTGAAATTTATTCCGGGCACCGCATTCAGCTATTCAGGAGAAGGTTATTTTTACCTATCCAAAGTAATTGCACAACTGAATAACTTAACGATACAAACCTTAGATCCTTTATTTCAAAAGGAAGTCCGCAAGCCCCTTCATCTCCAAAAAGCCTGGTTCAGCACTGATCAATACATCACAGCGCACAAAGTTAAAGGACATGTGAATGGAAAACCATTTGACAAAGCATGGCCCACCTCCTTCCCGGAACAGGATTCAACCTGGTTTGAGGCAGCGGGAGGATTACACACGGAGGCCATGAGTTTTTCCAGATTTCTAATTGCCCTGATGGATGGCCGGGGTTTATCAAAAGAGATGAACGAAGAAATGTTTAAAGCACAGGTACAGCTGGCTAAAGACAGTCCGCATTACCTCTATAATGGCGATACCGCATGGGGTTTGGGCATTGCTATAAAACCGGTTAGTTATGGTGTACTATATGAACACGGGGGCAATAACGGTGACGCTCAGGCGGGATGAACATGAAAAGCCGTTAGGATTTAATGCTCCTAACGGCTTTTATAATTAAAACTTTATTTTTCTGTTACACGAATGTCTATGCGTCGATTCTGCGCTCTTCCTTCAGGAGTAGCATTGCTCGCCACTGGATGCTCAGGGCCATATCCTTCTGCTTCCAATCGTTTTTGATCAATGCCTAATTTTACCAATTGGTTTTTTGCCGTATTCGCACGTTCATTAGATATTTCTTTATTTGCCGCTGCATTACCAGTACTATCAGTATAGCCGCCTAATTTAAGCGTCACCATTGGATAAGCCACTAAAATCGCAGCAATATTGTTTAGCTGTTCTTGTGATTCTGGTTTTAACGTACTTTTTCCTGGTTCAAAATATAGCCTGTCGAAAGTAAACCAGGTGGTCTTATCTACTGGTTTATTTTTATCTTCGATGAATCCAATCAGTTTATTTTCTACCGAGTTCTCCGCAATGCTGATCTCTTTCCCATCAGGCAGTTTCTTGGTCATCTTCAGGCCAAGAACCCTTACAAAATCTCCGGCTTCATTCAATTTCCCTTCTACAGCCACTACCGTTGCATCCACTACACCCCCCATTTTAGACCCTGCAGTATCAATACTTGCAGAAACAGAATCTACGGTACTTGTTACTGCGGTTTGGTTGCATCCTTGTCTACCCAATAGCCACCATAAAGCGACGATAACGATAATCAGTGGAAGCAGCCATTTGATAAAACCACCGCCGGTATTTTTATCCGGCACGCTTACCGGTGTAAAAGGAGTTGCACGATGCGCTGCAGCTTTAGGAATATCCGGAATATCTAGTTTCGGAGGATGAATATTGCCGATACCTAAAGCACTGCCTAAACCGGCAGGGAGTGCCGCAGCAATTTCATTTTTACTTTCAAAGATTTTCCCTAATAAATCAGAGACACCCCAGCCTTTTGAGGCCATGACTTTGGTAATTAAACCGGTTATTAGTGGAACGATCATCGCCAGTAAACCCGCCGATTTACCCTCAGGAAGTCCTGTAGCACTGGCTAAAGCAGTACTCACTGCTCCGGAATCATTTCCAAATAAACTGCCCAGCATGGATTTTCCCTTTTCCAGCAGGCTATCATCAGAACTATTTATTAAATCTTCGGTGGGATTGGCAGCCGTAGAACCGGCTACCCCAGGCAGAATGCTATCCAGAAAGCCTCCTCCGGCGCCATTTTTGAGGATTCCCGCTAAAACCGCAGGGATACCGGCTGAAAAACCTGCTTTCACCTGATCCTCAGTTACGCCAGCTTTCTGGCTTAAAGAAGAGATCACGTTACCGCTCACCTCATTCTTTAACATTTCAATTAAATTCATGCTTATAGTTTTATAGGTTAGAAATATTAAAATTCAGACAACACTATACACCCGCAGTAATTTCAATTCGGCATTAAATCCAGTGCCTACACTATATAAAAATAAGAAATATCTTGTAATTAACATATAATAAAGTACTTAACTGTATAAGTTTTCGGAAAACTCAGGTTACTCCTTCTTTGTGAACCCTTTAGGCAGCCGAACGTCGCTGAAAGGGATCAATTCGATTTCTAACTAAGCGAAAGGCGGTAAAGGAGCTATTGTGGAAGAATAATTAGGTTAAGGATTAGTAATCGTACTTTGTGGCGTTATGTCTGCTACCATCTGGATTTTTTCCTTCACGCAAGTAATCGCCAGTCATATCGATATACTTGTTATAAGTATTTAACATTCTATAGTCCCAATAAGGATATTGACGGTCTGTCAGCAGTTTATTGACCAAAGGTCTCATTGATAAATGAAAAGCTTTACTATTCGAAGCATAAGTCATGTTGCTGCTGTGGCTAAAACCAAGCGCATGACCCAGTTCATGAACAATCACTTCTTCTGCATTCTTATTATAATGACGCATCAGCACGTACTCTGCTCCTGCAACCAGGTTTCCTCCTCCCAGTCCACTCACATTTCTAACCAAACCGGTTTCTATATTTGCTCTGGTTAAGATATCGCGGTAAACCGCTTCTTTCTTCTCTGTGCTCAATAACGTTCCATCATTAGCAGTCAGTCCTTCATAAGCCATAAAAGCAGTTTGAGTGGAAGGCTGGGAAAACAAATAAGCTAAATTGGTAAACATCACCAGACTTTCTCTGGCATGCAAAGGATTCATCCGATACCAATTGCCTGCATCTTCCTGCGACTTGCGAAAGCTGAGTTTCCATGGAATTTTAATGCTGTTTAATATTTTGTAAAACGGATCGTCTACCACTACTGTGAATGCTGCTTTAGAAAGGTCGCTCTGCCTGGCAATGGTCACCAGTTTACCACTTTCTGTATACAGCTGTTCTTCCTTTTCAGCAACCGACAAAGGGATTTTAAAAGCCACTAATGGGGTAATTGAGTCGATTTTTAACAGCTCAACTCTTTCTTCATCGCCAGCCAGCTTCAGGAAAACATGTACATCTTTGATGGTTTTCAATGTGAAATTGATCAGCTTTATTTCAGCTGTACCACTCAGTTCCACTTTAAGCGGATCACGTAAAGTGATACTGCGGGTCACCATGAGGGCAGTAGGCTCCGTATCAGCTAGCAAATTCTCCAGTCCTGTGATGCTTTTAAAGTTTAAAATTTTGGTAGGAACGACAGTCTCAATAGGTTCTTTTTCAGCCTTTTTACAAGATAAAAGAACGATGACAAACGATAAAATTAGTAATTGATATTTCATAATAGGGATTAAATATTATTTGTCCCAATTATAGCTAATTATTTCGTTTTATGTCATACATATTATCTTGATCCCCATTTAAATGGGTTCTGCTAAGCTTCCAATATCATGTGAGCTTTATCAACCTGCAAAATTTCAAGCATCGCAACCACATCGGATACGAATGAGGAGGTGTTCCATTAAAAACTTTAACAAGTCGGAAGCCAGAAAGTTCAACCAGGTACAGACACAAATGTCCAGATTGCTGTGTTCGAAAAAACAACTCTCCCTGATTTATCAATTTTAACAAGTAATATGATTAATTTCAGCCCCTGTAAGCCAGTCTCTACCGAGGTGGCTGCATTTATTCAAAATAAGCTCAACCCAGTATATGAAGGAAGAACTTCAACAAAAAATAGATTTAAAGACTAAACCGCAAGGCGCATTAGGTAAGTTAGAACTGCTTGCCCAACAAATAGGAACCGTACAAAATACGCTAAGCCCGGAATTGACCAAACCCACAATTGTGGTGTTTGCCGGTGATCATGGTATCGCCAATGCCGGTGTAAGCGCTTATCCTCAGGAAGTCACTTACCAAATGGTAATGAATTTCTTAAACGAAGGGGCAGCCATCAACGTGTTTTGTAAGCAGCACCAGATCGATCTTTTAGTAGTGGATACAGGTGTGAAGTTCAAATTTGAGCCCCATAAAAAACTGATCCAGGCCAAAGTAGAAAAAGGCACTAAAAACTTCCTGGACGAACGAGCCATGAACATTCAGGAGCTGGAAAGCTGCCTTAGTCAGGCAGAAAAGATTGTGAACAACCTGCATACCGGCGGCTGTAACATCATCGGATTTGGCGAAATGGGGATTGGGAACACTTCTGCGGCCACCATGATGATGAGTAATCTTTGCGGGTTGCCCATTGAAAGCTGCGTAGGAAGAGGTACGGCATTAAACGACGAGCAATTTGCCCATAAGATCAATATCTTAAAGCAATGTGAATTGCGGCATGGCCGTTCGGCGGATCCGGTAGCCGTATTGCAGACTTACGGTGGCTTTGAAATTGCCCACATTACCGGTGCAATGCTGGCCGCTTATGAAAACAATATGCTGATTATGGTAGATGGATTTATTGCAACAGCCGCTTACCTGGCTGCAGTCATGATCAATCCATTGCTGCAGAACAACGCGATCTTTTGCCATTTATCCGACGAAACCGGTCACCGTCAATTGCTGAAATATTTACATGCAGATCCAATATTAAGCTTAAACATGCGACTTGGCGAAGGTACGGGATGTGCAGTAGCCTATCCCCTGATCCAAAGTGCCGTACTTTTTTTAAATCAAATGGCCAGCTTTGAAAGCTCCGGCGTTTCCTCAAAAGAAGCCTAATGAAAGAAGAGCTTCGCATATTCTTTACGGCAATGATGTTTTATACGCAATTGCCTTGTCCGAAATGGGTAGACCATAACCCGGAGTACATGAACAAATCTACCCGATACTTTCCTTTGATCGGATGGCTTGTTGGCGGGCTTTCCTTCCTTGTATTTTGGCTCAGCAATTTCTTATTTGGTCTGGAAATCGGCGTCATTTTATCGCTGGCCGCAGGGGTCTACATTACAGGATCCTTTCATGAAGATGGTTTTGCAGATGTTTTTGATGGATTTGGCGGAGGATGGACCAAGTCAAAAATCCTGGACATCATGAAAGACAGTCGCCTGGGCACTTATGGCGTAGTTGCTTTGATCTTTTTGTTTGGCCTAAAATACCTGGCCTTGCAAAAGGTAGCAGGACATTTATCCTCCCCTTACCTCCTGCTCCTGGTTTTCATCACTTATCATTCCCTTGCCCGACTAACGGCCATCCAAATCACTTTTACTTCGAAATACTCCCGTGAGGATGAAAGCAGTAAATCCAAGCCTATCGCCAAATCCTACTCTTTTAAAGAGGTGATTGGTGCTTATGTGTTCGGGCTTGCCCCTTTAGCTGTGCTGACAGCCATTCAGTGGCAATTCATTTTTGTATTGCCTCCCTTAATCCTGCTTTATGTGATCAGTCAGCGGTACTTTAACAAATGGCTGGATGGTTATACCGGTGATTGTCTGGGGGCCGTAGAACAATTTGCAGAAGTAATTAGCCTGTTAACCTTTTTGGTGATATGGAAGTTTATGTAATCCGCCATACGGCTGTAGCCATACCTAAAGGTATCTGTTATGGGCAATCTGATGTCCCTTTGGCCGCATCTGCGGAACAGGACATTCAAATTTTGAGCAAGAAACTGCCCCAGGATTTTGATAAAATCTACAGCAGTCCTTCCAGCCGTTGCCAGCGATTAGCCTCACAGATTAAGGGTTTAGAGCTGGAATACGATCAGGCGTTAATGGAAATGAACTTCGGAGATTGGGAACAGCAACCATGGAACGATATGGATCAACAGGCATTAGGCATCTGGATGGCCGATTTTGTCGATAGCAAAGCGCCAAACGGAGAAAGCCTGGCTATACTTTTCAAAAGGGTACAGGAATTCATGGATCTGCTCAGGAAACAGGATTTTAAAAAGGCAGCAATTGTCACCCATGCCGGGGTAATCCGCTGTATCTGGGCGTACCTGCTGGATATTCCCCTTCAAAATATATTCAAAATCCCCGTAGATTACGGGGATGGCCTGGTATTTAGCCTGAATGCGGATAAAGCATTTGATCAGCTAAAAAAAACCAATATCTAAAAAAAATCCCTTAGCCATAACAGCTAAGGGATTCTCCACCATCAGCAGTTTGCTTTTTTAGGCAAATCCATATTGCTTTAATACATCTGCAGGCACACCTTCCCATTTATTAGGAACGTTTCCTACATAACCGATATCTTTAATACCCATTTCAGTGGTATAAAACCCTGAGGCCGTCAAGCTTCTCATCAGGTTAAAGAAGGCTACCCCTTGTTCCATTCCTGGTTTTGCTTTCTTAGGATAAGCAATCTGGTCGACCATTTCAATTTGCTGCGCGGCAGAAGCGTCTTTGAATGGTTTCTCCCAACGGTTTAAACATTGAAGATCTAACCACCTCAATCCACCTCTCATTGGTGTTTTATGTTCCGGCATATCTTTCACAATAAACTCAATAAAGTCTGGCACTTTAGCATCCGTAGCGCTTCCAGACTTATCATCTTTAGGGATGATGATATCAGAAAGCACAGCGATAGTAGCCATCTCATGCGCCGAAAAGAACTTCTCCTCCATCAGCGTCTTATCTCTGAGTACTTCCCATTCTTCTCTTCCTGCGGGAGCACCTTCTTCAGGAACTCCGGCTACTTTAGGCTCGCCTGGTTTACAAGCGTCCAATAGTACTGCCGAACTTATGGCGGTAAGTCCTAAGACTTTTAACGAATCACGTCTGTTCATAATTTTTATCTCGCTTTAAACAGATTAAATATTTTGTTTTTTCTTTTGATCCAGGATATATTCCGCAGTTCTCATAGAAAGTGCAAGAATGGTCCAGGTTGCATTTTTATCTCCTTGCTGAACAAAAGGCGCTGCATCTACCACGAATAAGTTTTTACATTCATGTGCCTGACACCATTTATTCAATGCTGATTTCTTAGGATCATCCCCCATTCTGATCGTTCCCACTTCATGGATGATCTTTCCTGGAGCCTCTAAACCGTAATTGGTTTCCGGACCAGGAATACCAGAAGTAATGATTGCGCCCATCGCATGCATCATCGACTGGAAGGTCTCCTGCATGTGTTTCGCCTGTTTCACCTCTTCATCGGCCCATTTATAGTTGAATCTTAATACAGGAATACCATATTTATCCACCACTTTAGGGTCTATCTCGCAATAGTTGGATTCTCTGGCGATAGCAGTTCCTCTACCGGCCATACCTACTGAAGCTCCGTAAAAACGTCTATAATCGTCTTTCAGTGAAGCTCCGTAACCTCCAGCTTCTTTCATTTTACCGTCTCTGCCCGGCACCATACCATTTAAGGTAGCAGTACCGCCGCCAAAGCCATAAGCTGGCATACCCATGCCACCCCAATATTCAATATGATAACCACGAGGGAAATCCAGTTTTTTATTATCTAACCACCAAGGCGAATAAATGTGTACACTACCTACACCATCTTCATTGTAACGCTTGCGGTCCATCAGCTGCGGTAAGAAACCACTTAAGCTCGCACCGGTTGAATCATGCAGGTATTTACCTACCACACCGCTTCCATTGGCCAATCCACCTGGGTGAGCCACAGATTTAGAATTCAATAGGATACGTGCAGACTCACAGGCACTCGCACCGAGAATCACCGTTTTAGCATTTACCTGATATTCCATACCATCTTTTTTATTGATGTAAGAAACACCGGTAGCCAATCCATTTTTATCCGTCAGCACTTCCCTAACCATTGCATTAGTGATTACGGTTAAATTTCCGGTTTTCACTGCTGGAATCACTAAACACGAAGAGGAAGAGAAATCACCATATACTTTACAGCTGCGTCCGCATTGTCCGCAGTAGAAACAAGGTGCACGATCTTTATTACCCGGCAAAGCCTCTGTTAAAACAGATCCCCTACCTGGAATAACCGTTACTCCGGTTTTTTCTCCTGCTTTTTTTATGAACAGCTCATTTAACCTTGGTTTTGGAGGAGCCATGAAGATTCCATCTGGTTCATTTTCGATCCCTTCTACAGAACCATAGATACCAAGAAGGCGGTCTATTCGGTCATAAAAAGGTTTTAGCTCTTCATACGTAATAGGCCAGTCGTCGGTAAGTCCATCCTTACATTTAAAATCTAAAGGCCCCATTCTCAAAGAAATTCTTCCCCAATGATTGGTTCTCCCACCAAGCATTCTAGACCTGAACCAGGCAAATTCGGTTCCAGATTTCTGCGTATACGGTTCGCCATCTAATTCCCAACCGCCATACGAGGCGTCAAAATCGCCAAAAGGTCTAGTTGTTCCTGCGCCGCGTCTTGGGGATTCCCATGGCCATTTTAACTGTTGTGCGTCGATTCTTGGGTCGAAATAAGCACCAGCTTCTAGCATTAGTACTTTTTGACCGGCATGGGCCAATACATATCCGGCCATACCTCCGCCTGCTCCCGACCCTACGATAACTACATCGTAGACCTCAGACGATTTTTTGATTTGAAATTCACTCATATATTTGGTTGAATGGTTGATGATCTAATATTATTAAAATATCACTAAATATGCAAATAGCTGAATCAAGAATGAATCTTAATAAGCTGGATCATCAATATGTAAACAAAAAAATACAAGGAAAATCAGGATCAGACCTCTGGATTCCTGCCTCTTGCCCCTTCCTTACAAGCTGAAAAACTCAGTTACTCAAAACATTTCAGTTCCAGATTTGTAATTAGACTAACGTTAAACGATAAATCAAAACCCATGAAAAACAAACATCTATTTGCGATTTTTACACTGGGGGTGATTTCCTTATCCGCCTGCCGGAACACTGAAAACATCAACGCCTCTACTACTGATTCTACCATTGCTCAGACGGTTCCGGATACGGCAACAGTCGACAGAGGTGGAGATATTTCCGCTTTTATGCAGGAGGCAGCAATTGACGCCATGATGCAGCTGGAATTAGGGAAACTGGCCGCACAGAAATCTACCAATAAACTGATCAAAAGATTTGCAGAAGTCATTGTAAAAGATCAGACTAAAACCCTAACAGACCTAAAAGCACTGGCGGCCAGCAAAAGTATGGCCTTGCCTCCTAAACTGCCAGCAGTAGATTTAAAACATATAGAAGAGCTCAAAAACATGGAGGTTGCGGCCTTTGAAAAACATTATATAGGTATGATGATTAAGGACAACGCGGCTGCAATGGACCTTTATAAAGCGGCCAGTGTAGCCGGTGACGTTAAAATCAGGAATTTTTCTACCAAAGCTTTAAGAATGTCGGAGCGTCATTTTAAACGTGCAGGCGAAATCAATGGCAATGCAGGTTATTAAGTAATCGCATCAATAAGTAACCAAATCAAGCTTATCTTAAATCCTTTCTGGGGCCTATTTTTGATGACAAGGGCCAGGGAAAGGATTTTTTTATTCTGCAATTATCTCCCGGGCTTTCATCTCTTTGTACAGCAAGTCATCTAATCCATAAATGTCGTTTCTAATTTGCAGGATATGCTGATCATCTACCCAGGCAGTAATATAAGTCAGGTAAACTGGCACTTTTGCTGGCAGTCCGATATACTTTGCTCTTGGATAAGAACGTTCCATAGCTCTTTTAATCTGGTCAAAGGTTTTTCCAGGACCAAATAAGGCCAATGCCAGTTCCATCGGTTTTTCTACCCGCACACAACCGTGGCTGATGGCTCTTCCTTTTTTCTTAAAAGCAGATCTGGCCGGCGTATCATGAAGGTAAACACTGCTATTGTTGTTGAAGATAAACTTGATTTTCCCTAGAGAATTTTGTTCTCCCGGACGCTGTTTAAAGGTGAATTGTGATATATCTGCATTTGCCCAGTCTATCCTTTCCGGGGAAGAAATCCGTTTTCCAGCTTTATATACATCGATATCATTGTTGCTGAGGTAATAAGGATCATTATTTGCATACTTAGAAATCTCCTTTCTGGCAATACTGGCAGGGATGTTCCATATTGGATTGACCTGAACACTGTAAATCATGCTATTTAGTTGAGGGGTTTCTTTAGTACCTGTATCTGTATCTGTACGCCCCTCTCCCACGCAGACTTTCATTTCCAATGTGGACCTTCCTTTTTCTATGACATTCAAGGTAAAATCAGGAATATTGACCCATACATATTTCTGGGCATCAGGCTGATTCTTCCAGCGCAGACGTTCCATATTTAATTTAATCGTCATTGCAGCATCCTCCTTATTTCTATTTATCGTCCCCTTCCCTGTTTTCAAAGCCTTTTGCAAAGCAAGGTAAGCTGCAGATGAGGGCTGTATACTGTCTAAGAAAGCCAAAAGATCTGGAGTGTCAAATACTGTCATTATTTTTGAACGGTCTGGTGCCTGTGTGGTGATGAAGTAGTTTTTATCAAGGCTATCGGGACGGATCATCCCATATTGCATCGCCTCGCTATATTTGAGCAAGGCCGAAGCCATCAGCATTTCCAGTTTCAGTTGTTCCCGATATTTCAAAGCTGGTGATCCCAGCTCTTGCTGCTTCATCTCCCTAACCAAAGGTCCAATCGCATTCAGGTAGAAATAATTAGTATCCAAGCCATGAAGCACAGATTTCCGCAGATATTCTACTATTTCTAAAGGGGCCTTACCGGGCTGAGTGATCAGGAAAGGTTTATAAAGATGATGATGATAGATACTGTCCAGCCATTGGGGATGATCAGTCAGCTGGCGATTGGCTTCTAATAGTTGCTTAAAAACCCTGGCGGAATCGTTTCGGAGTTTCAAACTTTCCTGCTGCAACCTATTTTCCTGCTGCAACCGGCTTTTCTGAAGCTCAGAATTCACAATTCCCTGTTGATCCTGACCGTATTTTTCTACCATAGTGGATCCATTAGGACGTTTTATTGCGCATGCAGACAAAAAACCTATTCCCAGGAATAATAAAAAAAGTCTTACCCTCCCCTCAATATCTAACACAATACGCTTTAACATAGATAGATGTAAATATTTAACACCAGATCATTTCTATTGTTTCCAATCTTTAGTAAAAAAGATAAAAAAATTAGAAGTATGTTATTTTGCTGATGGATTTATATAATTTCTGGCAATTTCTGAAAGGTACAAATCGGTTCTTTTTTCGTCCTGAAGGCATTCTTCGATTAATATTTTAACTTTCTGGTGGTCCATTTCAGTAGCTAAAGACATCAGGTTTCCATAGGAAGCAATTTTATAGTGCTGAATGATCTGAACCAAACCTATCAGCGCAACATCCCTTAATGGCGATCCGGTCTCCATATCTCTGATCATTGCAGATGCTTTCTCTGTTAAACACCCCACAATTTCACATTTACCCTTACTACCGTCCCGATTGAACCGCACTAAAATGGCCTTTAAATGCCCAAGGTGCTTTTCTGTAATATTGATATTGAATACGAGGACCTCTTTCAATACTTCATGCCCGGCTGCAATCCCTAATGCAGCGAAACATTTCATAAATTTTCTTTCTGCATCATAAATATCCTCCAGCCCATCAAGGAAGAAATCTTCCAAACCAATTCTGTTTCCAAACTCTTTCATGACCATTTAAATTTCGTCAATTTTTCAACCAAAGACAAGTAAAGCACTGAATTTAAAACATATACTAACAAACCACATACTCAGAAAAACCGATTATTTAATCGATTGTTTTTATGAGCAGGAACATTAATATTCAGATTATGGCTAAATATTCAAAAAAAGCAAGTAAAAAGGTCAAAAAGTGAATATAGATTTTTACTTATATTGAGGTAGATTCAGACCAGATGTCTGAATAATAACAACCTACCTATGTTTACTGAAACTCTGCTCCTGGTGCTGACACTGCTTTTTGCCGTGTTTATGCTAACTATGCTTGCGCAAAAGCTTAAAATCTCTTATCCTATATTCTTGGTGATTGCCGGCTTGGGAATCAGTTTTATTCCAGGAATCCCAAAAATTGAGATCGAACCAGAACTGGTTTTTCTTATTTTTCTGCCTCCCTTACTTTACGAATCTGCCTGGTATACTTCCTGGAATGATTTCTGGAAATGGCGAATACCTATAGCCATGCTGGCATTTGGTCTCGTATTTTTCACTTCAATTATTATCGCTTTTGTCTCCACAGCCATGATTCCGGGTTTTACTCTAGCCATGGGTTTTCTATTGGGCGGCATCATCTCTCCTCCTGATGCTGTTGCCGCAAACTCTGTTTTAAAACACATCAAAATACCAAAAAGGCTGACTACCGTTCTGGAAGGTGAAAGTTTATGGGCGCGGAACATTTCCATTTTTCAGGAGTCATGGCGGTGGTTGCCGGCGGACTATTTCTTTCTTACCGCTCCCATGAAATCCTGTCCCACAGCGCTTCCCGAATTCAGGCGATCAGTGTTTGGGCTACGTTAGCTTACGTTTTAAATGGATTGGTGTTTATCCTCATCGGACTGGAGCTACCGGTCATCATGAAAAATCTGGAAAATTATTCCATTACACAAGCCATAAATTATGGCTTGATCATCAGCATCACCATCATTATTATTCGCCTATTGTACACCCTGCTCATTACGTATATCCCCGCCTGGTTAGGAAAAACGAAACGGGCGGATCCTGTGAATCCATTATGGAAAGGTGCTGTCATTGTAGGATGGGCTGGCATGAGAGGCGTGGTATCCTTAGCTTCTGCACTTTCCATTCCTTTGCTGCTGAACAATGGAGAAGCTTTTCCACACCGCAGCCTCATTCTGTTCATCACTTTTATCGTCATCCTGGTGACTTTGGTTTTTCAGGGACTGACTTTACCACTGGTCATTAAATGGATTGGAATCAAAGATATTGAAGACTTTCCGCCAGAGGGCGAACAGGAAGCCGGAATTCGTTTAAGACTGATGCAGGCTGCTTTAAAGAGATTAAAGGAGAAGTTCAGCCCTGATATGAAAGAAAATGAACTGATTAGATTTTTAAAGAAACAGCTGGAAAGCGACATTTCCATCACCAATCAGCAATTGGAATCGCTGGAATGTGACACCACTGAAATAGAAGAAATTACGCGTTACCATGCTGTGCTGATGGATATTTATAGTGTACAGCGCAAGGAATTATATCAGCTGCGGAAGGAGAAAACATTTAGCGATGAACAGATTCGCAAACAGGAGAACCAGCTGGATTTAGATGAAGCAAAAATCTTGTAGTTATTTTTAATTCATTCAGACCGAATAAATTTTAGTATCAATCAAACAAAATGACCATTTTTCGGTCTGTAATGTAAATTGCCCTTTTTTATGAAATGGATTCTTGTTCTTGAAATTGCTTATGTGCTCTTCATCATTGCCGTTTGCCTTCGCATCATCTATGATACCAGATCGGTCAGCAAAACACTCGCTTACCTGCTCCTGGCCGTTTTCTTACCCGTTATTGGTGTAATCATCTACTTTTCTTTTGGCATCAATTACCGGGTCAGGAAGATCTACAATAAGAAGATCATCTCTGATGAAATCCAGCTGCAAAAGGTGACCTCCAGAATCATGAAGAGTTCAGAAAAAACCATTGAAGAAATGAATCCTTCATTTCAAAAGTTTAAAAAATTGGCTCAGCTCCTCTTAAATAGCAATACAAGCGGCTTAACCGGGAACAATGAAGTGAAACTGCTGATCAATGGAGAGCAGAAATTTCCGGAAGTATTACAAGCCTTAAGAGAAGCCAAACACCATATCCATTTAGAATATTACATTTTTGAAGATGAAAAAATTGGCAATGAGATCAAAGATATCTTAATTGAAAAAGCATTGTCGGGCGTGCAGGTTCGCTTTATCTATGATGATTTTGGCAGCCGGTCGATACGGAAAAAGTTAGTTCCAGCGCTTAAAAAAGCCGGCGTTCATGCTTTTCCTTTTTACAAAGTGATCTTTATTGCCCTGGCCAACCGCCTCAATTACCGGAACCACAGAAAGATCATCATCATCGACGGAAACATCGCATTTACCGGAGGGATCAATATCAGCGACCGCTACATCAATGATCCAAAGTATAATGACAAATTATTCTGGAGAGATACCCATTTAAAAATTAAGGGAACCGGCGTACACTACCTGCAGCATCTTTTCATCTCCGACTGGAACTTTTGTGCCGGAGAAGATTTAGAAATAGAGCCTGATTTTTTCAATCTCCAGGAAAATCCAGAGGGTAAAGTAGATTTGCAAATTGCCGCCAGTGGTCCTGATTCTGACCATCCAACGATATTATTGAACCTAATTCAGGCCATTGGAATGGCCGATCAGGAGATTTTAATCACCAGTCCTTATTTCATTCCTGGGATCAGCTTACTGGATGCACTTTATGTGGCCGCCTTAAGTGGGGTTAAGATTAAACTGCTTGTCCCTTTCCAATCAGATTCTATTTGGGTGTCCGCCGCAGCAAGATCTTATTACCAGGAATTACTGGATGTTGGGGTAGAAATTTATCAATATCAAAAGGGCTTTATCCATGCAAAAACCATGGTGATCGATGAAAAGCTTTCTTTTATTGGCACCGCAAATATGGATGAACGCAGCTTTGAACTTAACTTTGAAGTAAATACAGTGGTGTATGACGATGGAATTGCAAAGCAGCTGAAAGCCGTTTTTGAAGAGGATCTCGAGGTTTCAAAACTCATTGATCCGAGCGTCTGGACCGCCAGATCTGCCTGGGTACAGCTGCCCGAAAAAATAGCCCGCCTGCTCTCTCCGCTCTTGTAGCGCAGCATCAGCTTTGAAATGATCCAGAGCTACCGCCATTACAATTAAAAATCAATATCCCAAATCCCTGCAGCTTGCTCCAATTCCAGCAATGCGATGGCATTTCCATAAAGTATTTCCAGGTAACTTTGCTGAACCTCATTGAAAGTCCGCTGGGCAATTAATACCTCTACGAAACTGCTTCCCCCTCGTTTGTAACTATAGATACGACCGTCAAGCACCTTTTGTGCATCATTCAGCATACCTGAGGTATATTGCAGCACCTGTTTCCGACTGCTCATATATTGATGATAAGCCTGACTAACTTCGGTCTGGATCTGCATTTCAACCTGCTGATATTTCAGCACTGCCTGCTGTACTTTATAATCCGCACTGCGTAATGCCCCTTTGTTCTGGTTAGAAAATTTCAAGGGAATACTCATTCCAAATGAGATGGTACCAGAAGGAAGGCCAGGATCTTTCAAATTCGGAGCTACAGTATTTGCCGTCGCATTTAATGATAAACCCAAATCAGGCGTTCTGAGCGACTTTGCTAAACGAAATGAGTATTGGGATTGATTGATCTCCTGCGCTGCCACCAGCGCATCAGAACGCCGTTGCTGAGCCTCCAGAATCAGTGCAGGCAATTGGAATTCTCTTTCAAACTTCAAAAAGTCTCCTGCAGGCTGGAAAGGCAAGGCTTCCTTTTTCGCTCCCGCCAACTGCTCGAGCTGTATCAGGCTTGCCTTCCAATCCGCTTCCTGCTGGTAAACCTCGTTCAATTGAGAGCTGGCTTCCAGGCGAGACTGCCGAACATCCAAACCTGGAATGGCCCCAGATTTTAACCGGAGACTATCTGCCCTGCTCAGCTGTTTCATCATTTGATAACCATTAGTTTTGACCTGCAATAAGCGATATTCCTTCATTGCTTTCAGATAGGCCACAGTGGCTTCCATCCTTAGCTGCCTGAAATAATCGTTCGCCGACAGCTCCGAAAGCCTCCGTTCTCCATTGGCCAGCTTAACTCTTGCTTTACGCTTTCCAGCAAGTTCCAGCTGATAACTAATACCTGAAATGAGTTCAAAGCCCTTTCTTAGTCCCCCTTCCCGCTGGTCACCAGCACTAAGATTAAATTCCGGATCAGGAAACACCTTTGCACTCAGTGCATCCGCAGTGGCAATACTCACATTGAATTGTGCCGCCGCATAGCCAATATTTTGCTGGCTTACCATTTTCAAAAAGGCTGGATAAGTGATTTCATGCGGGTTAAAAGTAGTATCTACCTGGGCATGGGCATTTCCAGCAAAGCCTGAAAAAACAGAAATGAACAGCAATACCACAAGACGCTTAGCCCCGGTTTTACTCCGCTGAGTCCGGCTTTCCGCTTTACGTTCCAGGAGATAATACAAGGCCGGGACTGCAAACAGGTTAATTCCAGTAGAGAAAAGCAAACCATAAACAATCACTGTGGCTAAAGGACGCTGCACATCAGAGCCAATTCCTGTAGCAAGAGAAGCAGGCAAGAGTCCAAGTATGGCTACTGTAGCAGTCATCAGAATCGGTCTGAATCGATGCCTTGCCCCTTCCATTACGGCAATTTCAAGGGCCAAACTTTTTTCACGAAGTTGATTGATATGCGTCATCATGAGTACGCCATTCTGTATGGCCAGGCCAAACAGGGCAATAAAACCCACTGCTGAAGAAACATTCAGCGTCATCCCCCTAACATTCAAGGCTAGCATACCGCCAAATAGCGCCAATGGCACCATTCCCAAAATCAATGCAGCCTGATGAAACTTGCCAAAGGCAGCATACAGCAGCAGAAACATCAAGGCTAGTGCCAGGGGTACAATAACGGCCAGCCTGGAATAAGCGCGGCTTTGGTTTTCAAACTGTCCGCCCCATTCCATCCTGAATTTACTTTCATCGTACTTCAATTGTTTATCAATTTTAGCACGGGCATCCTTCAATAAAGTCCCTAAATCTACGTTCCGCACATTCAATTTTACGGTCAGGTGCCGTTGATTTTCTTCTCTTGTAATCGTACTTTCCCCAGTATTCAACTTCACCTCTGCAACTTGAGAAAGTGGGATTTTGGCACCCTGAGCATTACTGAGCATCAGGTTTCCAATCTTCTCCGGACTATCCCTGCTGTCGGCTTTATAACGGCAAACCACTTCAAATACACGGTCGCCAATAAATACCTCAGAAATTGCTTTTCCACCTATAGCAACTTCTATCAGTGTACTCACTTCTGCAGTATTTAATCCAAATTGGGCCATCTTTTCCCGATCAGCAATGATCTGCAGCTGTGGCAGCGCAGGTTCCTGGTCTATGGCCACATCCACGGCCCCATTTACGCTTTTCAAAATCCGCATCACATCTTCTGCAATCCTTCTGCTTTCTTTAAAATCCGATCCATAAATTTTGACAACCAATTCACTATGTGCACCGGAAATTTTATCCATTACACCGTCAATCATCGGCTGTGCAAAACCAACGGTATAGCCCGGCATGGCTTTGTAGGTTTTGGACAATTCAGCAATCAAATCCTCCTTTGTTTTTCCAGCTGGCCATTGGCTGTAGGGCTGTAAACCAATAGAACATTCAAAATGTGAAGCGGTAAAAGGATCCGTACCATCGTCATTTCTTCCCGCCTGAACCATCATATAACTTACCTCAGGATGCTGCATTGTCCGATTTCTAAGCGTGTCACTCCTCTCTCTCGCCTTGTCCAGCGTAACTCCCGGAGGAAGCTGAACCTGCAGCCATATAGAACCCTCATCTAAAACTGGAAGAAAATCCTTACCTACAGTAACACTTAAAGCGATTCCGGCACATAAAACCAGGAACAAAGGCAAGAAAACGCGTCTTGGAGACATCATGATCCGATTGAGGATCCGCTCATACTGATTAGTCAATTTCTCCAGCCATTTATTCTGATATAGCTTTTGTGGCTTACGATAAGTCAGGTAGGCTAGTCCTGGAATTAAGACCAGCGCAACCGCCAAGGCTGCGAGCAAAGCATAAGCAATGGTGAAAGCCATAGGCGTAAATAGTTTCTTTTCTACCCGCTCAAAAGCAAACAAAGGCAGGTAAGCAGTAATGATGATCAGGGTTGAAAAAATGATCGGCTTTGCCACTTTCATTGCTCTTTTAGCGATTGATTTTTCTTTTAGTGCTGCTTCCGGATCGGACTCTCTTTTTTTCAAAATTGTTTCCATCATCACAATGGCGCCATCTACCAGAATCCCAAAATCGATCGCACCCAGCGACAATAAATTGGCGGGAATATCAGTGAGCTTCATCAGAATAAAAGCGATCAACAGGGAAATGGGAATGGTAATGGCCACCAATAAAGCAGCCCTCCAGCTGCCAAGAAATACAATCAAAACGACTATCACCAATACCATCCCCTCGATCAAGGTATGTGAAACGGTCTTTAAAGTGGTATTCACCAAATCTGTACGGTCTAGAAAAGGATGGATCACTACTCCTTCCGGCAAAAGGCCATTATTGAGCTCCTCCACTGCTTTATGTACTCCTTTGAGCACTTCAGAGGGGTTTTCTCCTTTTAAAAGCAACACTATCCCTTCCAGGCTTTCACTGTAATTTCTGCTGCGATCGGTATAACCCAGGATCCCTTTGCGCTCTAAGTTTCCGTATTTTAAATCGCCGAGATCACTCACCAGGACAGGTACGCCCTTTTCCGTTTTAATCACAATCCTGCCCATATCTTCCAGGTGCTGAATCAGGCCGATCCCGCGCACGACATACCCCTGCTCACCTACATTTAAGGTACTTCCACCTGCATTTGCATTGTTTTTTTGAATCGCTTCTTCGACGTCCAGGGTACTCAAATGATACTGATCCAGCTTCGCAGGATCAAGTTCCACCTGGTATTGCGTGGTAATTCCGCCAAAATTAGTCACATCTGCCACACCGGAAACCTGTTTCAACCTGGGTATAATGACCCAGTTCTGCAAATCGGTCAGCTTCCGCAGATCCTCCTGCTTACCCTCGATGATATATCGGTAGATTTCACCGGTTGGGGAAGTCAGGGGATCCAATCCAGGTATAGCTCCGTAAGGCAAAGACAGCTCTTTTAAACGTTCTTCGATGCGGTTTCTTGCAAAATAATCATTGGTCCCATCTTTAAAAACAATGGTCACCATAGAAAGACCAAAGGTGCTTTTACTCCGCATCACCTCCATGCCCGGCATCCCATTTAAAGCCCGTTCTACGGGGATAGTGATCTGCTGTTCCACTTCTTCTGCTGCAAGACCAGGCACCTGTGTCACCACTTGAGAGGTCACATCTGCAATGTCAGGATAGGCTTCCAGCGCCAATTTTGTCCAGGAATAATAACCAAGCAAGCTCAGCATCATAAAAAGCGCCAGCATCAGCCAGTGTTTTTGTATAGAAATCAGTAGCATATTTTTCATAAAGTATCTTTTTAATCAGGCTTTCCTTATTTATTTAGCTTCGAGAAGATAAAAAGCACCTGCAGCAACCAACACGTCACCTACATTTAAGCCCTTCGTGATCATCTGCTTTCCCCGATGCTGGCCTCCTGTTTCCACTGTTTTTCGCACAAAGTGTCCTTTTTCAGTCTGCAGAAACACGAAACTGCTGTCATTTTGCTGCAACACGGCCTGTTCAGGCACAAACAGCGCATTTACTGGTTTTCCTTTAAAGCTGATCTTCGCATACATTTCCGGTTTTAAGGCAGCACCAGGGTTTTCACATTCAATGAGCACCTGAATACTTCTGCTTTCCTCATCCAGGATCTGTGCAATATGCCCCACCTTCCCCTTGATTTTTCGGCCAGGATAAGCCGTAACTTCCAGGGTCACCTCCTCTCCCATATGAACAAAACGGATGTCTTTTTCCTTGACCTGCGCGGCGACATACACCCGGCTCAATTCCGCTATTTTAACCTGTGCTCCTGATTCCGTATTCAGATAATCTCCGGTCACCAGATCATTCTGAATCACCTCGCCATTAATCGGAGAACGGATTACTAGTGACTGTCCTATTTTCAATTGATCCGCGGAAACATGATACACTTTTAAGCCTTCTACTAAATTTTTGTACTCACTTAAAATCAGATCATAAACCTGTTTAACCTCTTCTAAATCTTTAACAGAAGACACTTCATTTCTAAAAAGATCAGTTTGACGTTTTAAATCCAGTCCTGCCTTTTTCAACTGCGCTTTTGTACTAAAAAAACGTTGCTGGAGTTCAATAAAATCGGGCGATGCCAATTCAAATAGCGGCGTTCCCGGACTCACTTTCATCCCTAGTTTTATGAAAACCCGAAGCAGACGCCCAGAAAAAGGACTGGCAACTGCTGCATAGAAATTAGGGATGGCTTTTACCTTGCCCACACTGGTAATTTCCATTTGAAAAGGAGCTTCAGCTGCCGTATCCAACTGCAGTAAATCATTTAGTTTTGACAGTGCAGGAAGTACCAGCGTATCTCCCTGCAAATGGTAATTTTCGATCGGCTCGGCCTCTTTTTTTTGAGCACAGGAAGCCAGGAGCAGCAATAAACTGCTGCTCAAAATCAAATGTTTCATGTTCTTTTTTTTAATATTTATTTCAGGAAGATTTTCAACACATAAAATGAGAAACTCACTGTTTACAATGACTAAACAGTAAAATTTCTAATTTTTTATTTAACAAATAATCAGACACTTACAACCATTGACTAAACCTTTTAATAAACAAATTTTTGATATACTGTGTGAAAAGGCAATAGCTTAAAAGGATCCCAAACAGCCATGGAAAATAGCTCAGCGGTAGGGGCGTTAATTTCAAAACTCCTGCAAAAGGCGTGAAAGGGATCGCGATTCCGACTAGCATTATCAGCGTAGTTAGCGCAATCACCGGAGCTGTTGCCCAGCTTTGAATAAATGGAATTTTACGGGTTCTGATCATGTGTACAATCAGTGTCTGCGACAGTAATCCTTCTACAAACCAACCCGTTTGAAACAACGTCTGGTGTGCCGGACTATTCGCCTTAAATACATAAAACATTACAGCGAATGTGGCATAGTCAAAAATTGAACTGATCGGCCCGATAAAGACCATAAACTTGCTGATCCCTCCAGCGTCCCAGTTCTGTGGTTTCTTCAAAAACTCTTCATCCATACGGTCCCATGGGATAGAAATCTGTGAAACGTCATACAGCAGATTTTGAATCAGCAAATGGATGGGCAGCATCGGCAAGAAAGGCAGAAAAGCACTTGCACCCAACATGCTGAACATATTGCCAAAATTACTGCTGGCTGTCATTTTGATGTATTTAATGATGTTTCCAAAAGTTATACGCCCATAAATCACCCCTTTCCGAAGCACCATAAGGTCTTTTTCCAGCAAGATAATGTCGGCGCTTTCTTTCGCTATATCTACCGCAGTGTCTACAGAAATACCTACGTCCGCAACTTTTAAGGCGGCGGCATCATTGATCCCATCTCCCATAAAACCTACGGTATGGCCCTTTGCTTGTAACAAACGAACAATCCTCGACTTTTGAACAGGGCTTAATTTCGCAAAGATACTGGTGTCCTGCAACTTAGCAGAAAGCTCCTCCTCCCCCATCTGCTCCAGCTCATGCCCCAATAATACTTGCTGGAATGGAATTCCCACTTCTTTACAGATCTTTCTAGTCACTACATCATTATCTCCGGTCAGTACTTTAACCGTAATCCCCAGCTCTTGTAATCCTTCAATTGCGGGCCTTGCAGATGGTTTAGCAGGATCTAAAAAGCCAATGAATCCAGTTAAAATCATCCTATTTTCATCCCTAACACCATAATTCGAAGGACGCGGTTCATATTCCTTTATCGCCACCAATAATACCCTCAGCCCATCTTCATTTAGTTTTCTGGAAGTTCGTAGCACCGTATGGCGCATCTGCTCATCCATCAGGACCACTGCATCCTTTTCCAGGTGCAGCTGGTGATTTTCACCAGGTTCAAAAGCATGGGAACACAAATCCAGCATTTCTTCAACTGCTCCTTTACAGATCAGCAGCTGCTTTCCATTCTGCTGCTCTAAAATCACACTCATTCTCCTCCGCTGAAAATCGAAAGGAATCTCATCTACTTTATGATAATCTTCCGCAACCTTCAAATAATCATGAAGTTCCAAATGTTCGAGTATGGCCAGATCAAGAAGATTTTTTAGTCCCGTTTGATGAAAACTATTTAAGTAGGCCCATTTCAGTACTTCGTCATCATCTTCCCCAAAAACATTCAAATGCCTTTCTAAAATGATTTTATCCATAGTGAGTGTCCCGGTTTTATCGGTACAAAGCATGTCCATAGCCCCAATATTCTGGATGGCATTCAGTCTTTTCACGATCACTTTATGCCGACTCATATTTTTCGCACCTTTGGCCAGATTGGCGGTCACAATCATGGGCAGCATCTCTGGTGTTAAGCCTACGGCCATTGCGATGCCGAAAAGTAAAGCTTCAAACCAGTCGCCTTTGGTGATACCATTGATTAAAAAAATCAAAGGCACCATGACCAGCATAAATCGGATCAATAACCAGCTCACCTTATTCACTCCTTTGTCAAAACTGGTTTCCGAACGTTTTCCACTGATGGCAGCACCCACCGCGCCAAAATAGGTTAGATTCCCCGTATTGACCACGATAGCAGCGGCCGTACCGCTCAGTACATTGGTTCCCATAAAGCAGATGTTATCCAGCTCCAAAGGTGATATATCATCAGCATCCGGAACCAATGCGGCACTTTTCTCCAAAGGATGAGATTCACCAGTCAGCATTGCCTGACTTACAAAAAGATCTTTAGATTGGATAAGGCGTAGATCTGCAGGCACCATATCCCCGGCACTCAAAAATACAAGGTCGCCAGGTACCAATGCTTTCAGTTCCACTTCTTCTTTACCATTTTCTCTGCGTAAAACGGTAGCCGTGGTTTTTACCATACTCCTCAGCGCTTCCGCAGCCCGGTTGCTGCTGAATTCCTGCCAAAAACGAAGCAAAGAACTCAACACCACCATTAGTCCGACTACAATAACCGTTTTATAATCCCGCTCAGCCTCTCCAGCGAGCCCTACATCCACAATGAAGGATACGATAGCCAATATTAACAACACGGCAATAAAAGGGTTTAAAAAGGCTTGAAATAGCTGAACGCACCAAGAAGATGCCCGTTCATGCTCAATTTCATTCCAGCCAAACAATTTTCTCTTCTCTGCGACAGCTGCTGCGGTCAAACCTTCTTTATCACTATTGAGCACGGGATAAAAGAACTCTGGGGCTATTCTGGCTACATTTTTCAACTTAGTTGCTCCTGCCTCCTCAAAACCAGCAGCTGTTTTTGAATATTTCATTTTTAGTCTTTTCATAACTCTGATTGTTGTCCCGTTAATTCCCAGCTTACACGCATCACTTCCGATTCAATCGTCAGCCTGCTCACCATTTTTTCCATTAATTCGTCCTGATTTCCGACCGCAACCAGTTCAGCAGTAATGATCGCATTCGCAGGATCACCGTTATCGCTGCTGGTGAGTGCCCTCAGCATGAGCTTTTCATGATTTCCAAGATGCTGCAGCAATAGTACACGAATGTGATTTTCTACCTGCTCCTTGCATTTGATGGAAATCAAATACTCGGTTTGAGCAGTTTCACTTTTTGGATAAAATGAGTTTTTGCCTAGTTTAAGGCCTATAGGACGCAAAACGAGATGTGCGAGTACGATGAAACTTGTGGCAATGGAGGCTTCCGAAAAAAAGCCCATTCCAGAAAGTGCACCAATCGCGGCTGAACACCAGAGTGTGGCTGCGGTATTGAGGCCCCGCACATTCATTCCATCTTTCATGATCACACCGGCACCGAGGAAGCCGATACCACTTACGATATAAGAAGCGACTCTGCCACTGGCATCACCGCCGATTTTCACCGCGAGGGTAATGAATATCGCGGCACCCAAAGACACAAGGGTATTGGTACGTAATCCTGCGATACGCTGGTGCCATTGGCGTTCTATGCCAATCGCGGCACCCAAACTGAGGGCCAATAATAAACGGCTGCTGAAGTCTAGTGTACTTAACATTGCTTTTCGATATGATTCCCTTTCAGGAAAGTATCGGAAATACTAGGCTGAGTAGGGAGGGTAAATAATTAATGGCTTATAACACGGAGGCTTGTCCATACGATTTGTTTTTTGATGGCACAAAAGTACCCGAAGCCCTCGAAAAGAGCCGTTAGGGCAAGGTTAGAAAATCATTAGAAAGTGATTAGAAAGCAAGAATGCCTTCCAGAGCGAAAGTGATAAAAGTATCCGAATGAAGGCGAAAATGCTTTCTAAACGTGGGTCAGGGTCACAATAAAAGTAGTCCCTTCTCCTTTTTCAGAGATCACCGAAATTTCTCCATTGTGCAATTCGATGATTTTTTTTGTAAGTGCCAATCCAATACCGCTTCCTTCTGCATAATACCGGTTATCCCCTCTATAAAAAGGGTCAAATAAACGCAGGCGGTCTTGTTCGGAAATACCGATCCCCTGATCAGAAAAACGGAGCATGGTTTTATCCTGATAATAAGAAATCGCAACATTGGCTTGTTTATCTTCAGAGAACTTACAATTATTCTCCATCAAATTGAGAAAAGCTATTTTCAGCAAATGTTCATTTCCGTAGATAGAAATAAAGTCGTCATCTTCTGCTTCCTGATCAAAAATAAGGTTCACTTTATATTCCGGCTGGTGTTGCAGTACGTCAATTCGAGCATCTAATAAAACTTCATCCAGACGCAGTTCTTTGAAGCTAATCTCCGTTTGATCATAATTGGCGTTGGCAAGATCTAATAAACTGGTCGACAACCGCGCCAGTTTCCTCGCATCCTTTAAAGCCAGTGCGATCGCATTTTGGTACTCCAAGGGTGTTCTCTCTTTATTTTGAGAGATCTCTAATTCAGCAATTACAGTGGCCAAGGGTGTTCTCAATTCATGAGAAATATGAGATACAAACTCCTTTTGTGCATCAAAAGAATGTTCAATCCTATCCAGCATCCTGTTAAAAGTGATCGCGAGCTCGCCAATTTCATCTTTGGCATTTTCCACTTTTAACCGCTGATCGAGGTTATTAGCGGTCATTTCTTCGATCTCATCTACCATTTCTGCGACATGTTTTAAGGCCTGCTGCGCAAAAAGGTAACCTGCAAAAACGGTCAGTACCACACTGCCCAGCACAGAAATCAGCAGTATAAACCGCAGCTGACTCAACTTTGCCAGGCCATATTCATCTTTTGCTGCGGCAGTAACTATATAATCGGTTCCCTTATAAGGATACAAAAAGCCAACCGCCTGTAATTGTCCCTGGTTAAACTGAATCTCTCCTTTAGCTACGATCTCGGCGATCATGTTCTTGGTTTCCTTGATTTTGTCAATATCTACCGCATCATGGTACAACAGCTGGAAAGAAGTATCATAAACCGCTACTTCCTCCTGAAATGAATTATTTGGTGCATTTTTATAGATCAGCTGTAAAACATCTGGCTCCACTTTAGCATCCAATAACAGGTTAGTTTTGGTAATCGCGAGTTGTTTTAATCGTTTATAATACTCATCTTCTCTATTCTCTGCCGAAGAATAATAGATAAAAAAAGCAAATGCACAGATGAGCAGTGTAAAAAGCAGGGTAAAAAGAAGTGTAAGTTTATAGCGGATTTTCACAGTATCGGCTGATTAAAGCAGTTTATTAGGGCAAGAGTTTAGCTTTCTTTAAAAATAAAGCCCATTCCTGTCTTCGTATGAATCAGTTTATTTTCAAAGTTCTTATCGATTTTTTTCCTCAGGTAGTTCATGTACACATCAATAAAATTAGTACCGGTATCAAAATGAGTATCCCAAACCTTTTCGGCGATCTCTGTACGGGTCAGAATCCTTTCTTTATTGCGCAGCATATACTCTAAAAGCTTGAACTCCTTAGGTGTCAGGTTAATTTCCTCCCCCATACGACTCACTACATTCGTTTGCAGGTTCATTTCCAGATCTGCATATTTTAGTGATTTGATGATTGGAGCCTGCAAGGCACCAGCATTATGGCTCAGCAGTACTTTTATACGGGCATGAAGTTCCCGAAAATCGAAAGGCTTCACCAGATAGTCATTTGTACCGGCATCAAAGCCATCCAGTTTATCCTCGGTAGTGCCCAAGGCTGTTAACATGATAATAGGGAGTTCTGGCCATAGCTGCCGAATTTCCCGACAAAGTTCAATACCATTCAGCTGCGGAAGCACAATATCCGTGATGATCAGGTCGTAACGATTGGCAACCATTAATTTTTTGCCCATCAAACCATCATAAGCCAGCGTTACCTGATACCCATGCTCTTCCAGTCCTCTTTTAACAAGTTCCGAAACACGAAGATCATCCTCAACTAATAACAGATTCATACGTATGCTTTTTTATTTCCCCGAAAATCTTCAGGAAAAGGCTGATGGCAAATATCCAGAATTATTTCTGAATCCCGCATTTAAACGATTTTTAAGAAAAACGAATATGGTGACATTTTGCATTCCTTTGAATGGATATACCAATTTTATCAGAACAATAAGCGCAGAGCATGTCAAAATTTTTACACAAAAAAGCCCCGGATAAACCGGGGCTAAAATACTTTACTTCGTTACAATTTAATAACTCATTTCTACAATCTTCTCTACATCAGATGGAGAAAGCGTTTTATGTTCCCCTAATCCTAACCAACCTCTTTCTGTAAAGCGTTTTGAGATCTTTTGTGCTGTTCCTTCAAAATCATCTGTATACTCAGAAAGTGTCGTTTCAATCTCCATAGAATGGAAAAAATCTTCAGTTCTGGCAATGGCTGCATTAGCGATATCATCGATACTGCCTGAGGCAATTCCCCATACACGCTGACCATATTGTGCCAGTTTTTCTTTCTTCGCTTCGAAGTTATAACGATAATGACTTGGCGCAATGATGGCCAGCGTTCTTGCATGATCAATACCGAATAAGGCAGTGAGCTCATGACCCATCGCATGGACAGCCCAGTCAGTAGGTACTCCTTTTTGAATTAAGCCGTTTAAAGCCATCGTACAGCTCCACATAAAGTTGGCTGCAGACTCATAGTCTTCAGGATTTTCAATTACCTTTGGCCCCACTTCAATCAAAGTTTGCAAAATACTTTCTGCAAAGCGATCCTGTAAATGAGCACCAGCAGGATAGGTCATATACTGCTCTAAAACATGTGTAAATGCATCCGTTACCCCATTTACTAATTGGCGTTTAGGAATAGACCTGATGACTTCAGGGTCAAGGATTGAAAATTCCGGGAACAAACCAGGGCCACCCATTGCTAGTTTTTCCTGAGTTTCTTTACGTGTAATTACTGCACCAGAGTTCATTTCTGATCCCGTTGCTGGCAAAGTCAATACCGAAGCAAAAGGCAAACCTTTTTCTGTTCTAATATTTTGCGTCAGGATGTCCCATGGGGTATCACCATCGTACAATGCTGCTGCCGATAGGAATTTCACCCCATCAATCACGGAACCACCACCTACGGCCAGCATATAGGTAATCTTTTCCTCTTTGATCACTTTTAGTGCCTGCATCAAAACCTCATACTCTGGATTTGCTGGAATTCCTGAGAACTCCAGTACTTCAAAGTCTTTTAGTGCATCGATCACCTGATCGTATACGCCATTGGTTTTGATACTCCCACCACCATAAAGCACCAATACTTTAGCACCTGTAGGAATTTCTTTACTTATCTTTTTTATTTCCCCCTTTCCAAAAATGATTTTGGTTGGGTTTTTGAATTCAAAATTTAACATCTCAATATGATTATATCATCAATAAATTACTAAAATAGCGCCTTAAAATCTGCGCTCCTCTACGATTATTCTCTAATTACTGCAGGACATTGAATTAGACCTTAACGATCATTTTACCTTCATTCTTACCTTCGAAAAGGTCCATAAAGGCTTGAGGAATCTGATCAAATCCTTCCACTACTGTTTCTGCATAAGTCAATTTACCTTCTTTCAACCAAGTACTCATCTGCGCAATTGCTTCCTGGAATTTATCAGCAAATACGGATACGATGAAACCTTGCATCAAGGCACTTTTGATCACCATCGTAGTTTGAATACGAGGACCAACATCTTTTGTGGTATTGTTATATAATGAAATGGCACCACAAACGGGGATACGGGCATACCTATTGATATTTGCCAATACCGCATCAGAGATCGCTCCACCAACATTATCAAAATATACATCTACGCCATTTGGACAAGCGGCTTTGACAGCTGCAGTCATGTCTGTCGTCGTTTTATAATTGAAGGCTTCATCAAAGTGGAACTTCGATTTCAGCATGGCTACCTTTTCATCAGTACCTGCAATGCCTACTACTCTACAACCTAAAATCTTACCAATTTGACCAACTACCGTTCCAACAGCACCGGCAGCGCCAGAAACGACAATGGTTTCCCCTGCTTTTGGTTTCCCAATTTCCAGTAAACCGCAATAAGCTGTCAAGCCTGTCATTCCAAGAATCCCTAAATAAGCAGTTAAATCTGCTGCTTTAGGATCAACTTTGATTAATCCCTGGCCATTGTGGCTTTGGTATTCTTTCCATTCCAGGTTCCCGGAAACAAAGTCTCCCTTTGCAAAACCTGTCAATTTACTCTCTATTACTTCTGCAACTATACCCGATGACATCGGTTTATTCAGCTCAAATGGTGGAACATAGGATTCCGAGTCATTCATTCTGCCCCTCAAATACGGATCTACAGAAACGTATTGTGTTTTCAAGAGCAGCTGCCCATCACTGGCCACAGGCATCGCTTCTTCTATAAATTTAAAATCACTCATTACCGGTTTTCCTACCGGTCTTGCGTTCAAAAGAATTACTTTGTTCATAGCCATTTTCTTTACAATTTTATTTTCTTAATTTCTCCAATAAGTCATTCAGCACATCAGCATCTTCACTATTGAGGTCGAGCACCCCCTGATCAATAATCGCTCTGGCTGCCGTTTTTAACTTTAGCCCTTCAGGACTCAGCCTCACATACACCACACGCTGATCCAACGAATTGCGCTCTTTAACAATCAAACCTTTGTCCATTAATTTGTTCAGCAATCTGGAAACATTAGGCATCCGATCTATCAAACGATCTTTAATCAAATTAACAGTTGCAGTCTGCCCCTCCTGACCATGTAGAATACTCAGCACATTAAACTGCTGCAGCGATAAGCCAGTTGGTTTTAACGCAACAGCGATCTTGTTCAAAATCCAGTTAGAAGTAAAAATAATATTCGTGGCAGCCCGCTGCTGGGGCGTCAGAAATTGATGTTTTAATTCTTCTTCTATCTTCATATTTCAGTATTTTTTTTCAGCCTTAAGGACTGATACAAAATTATCATCCATGGATGATAATTCCAAGGGATATAAAAAGAAAATTGCTTTCAGAATGTCATTTTAAAACTATAAAAACGCAACACAGAATATAAAAAACACTATTAAAAAGATTTAAAGCCACTTTTTAAGGTAAGAATTAAACGCTTCCTTATGCTGTTCAGAAAGAGAGATCATACGATCTCCAATAAATAATGCCTCCAGATTAGATCCAATAGAAGCCCTGCACTACGCATAAACGTATTTTTACAGCAGGTGATGGGTATCTTTAATGGTGTCCATCACAAAAATACTCTTCGTTTGTGCAATTCCTGGGATTTCACTGAGCTTGTTCATAGAGAAAGAATGAAAACTTTCCATACTTTCCGTCACGATCTTGAGCATAAAGTCGAAATCTCCGGATATATTGTAACATTCCGTCACTTCTTTAAAGTTCAATACGGCATCTATAAATTCCTGAGCTGCTTTTTTATTGTGAACTTTTAGCGAGATCTGTACAATTACGATGATGCCTTTATTGATTTTTCGGTTGTCCAGCAAAGCCACATATTTCCTGATCACTCCTTCCCGCTCCATCCTTTTGATCCTTTCGTGGGTTGGAGTTGGGCTCAAGTGCACTTGAGAAGCGATTTCCCGGATCGTGAGCTTTGCATTTTCCTGCAATAACCGCATGATTTCATAATCTTTATTATCTAAAAGCAGCGGGGCCTGGCGGACTTGTTCTGTTTGAGGAGGCATATTTAAGATCAATAACGCATTTGTTCTGTCAAATTAATAAATATTAATCGTTTGTTCTAAATAAGCAGAACTTATTTTTAGTCTGTGTTACTAAAGTTACCTTTGTAAGGAAAATTTCCCCCATTACTTTTATGACTCAAAGAAAAAACTTAATCCTTGCCATTGCTTCTATTGGTATTTTTATAGAAGCATTGGATATTGCCATTGTCAACCTTGCCATTCCATCTATCCAATCTGATTACGGACTGAGCAGCGACAAAGTACAATGGTTGCAAACACTCTATGTGTTGTTATATGGAGGATTTTTGATCATCGGGGGTAAATTATCTGATCTTGTAGGAAAGAAAAATATTTTCATGGCGGGCTCTGCATTATTCCTGATTACTTCTTTAGGTGCAGGTCTTTCCAGCTCTTTTGAAATGCTGGCTTTCTTCCGTGCCGCACAGGGTATTGGTGCCGCATTGATCATGCCATCCGCTTTTTCCATTGTAACCCATACTTTCACCGAAACCCGAGAACGTGCAAAAGCCATCGGTATTTTCAGCTCATTTGCAGCCATCGGATCAGGCAGCGGACTAGCCTTAGGTGGAATTATCACTACTTTTTGGGGCTGGCATTGGATTTTCTTCATTAATGTACCTGTTTTATTGGTCATTATTAGCCTTGCCTGGCATTACCTGGCACCAGATGAATTGACGAAATCAAAATCGCGTCCAGACTTATTATCAGGTGTATTGTTGGTTTTAGTATTGTTAATGCTGAGTTATGGCGTTCATGAACTAGGCAGAATCCGCGAACATTATCTGATGCTGATCGGCCTGACCCTAGCGGTAATTACTGGTTTTAAAATCATTCAGCACAGATTGAAAGTTCAAAAAGAACCCTTAATAGATGTGTCTCTATTCCGTTCTAAAGCAACCACTACTGGTATTGGCGTATTCTTTTTACTTGGCGCTTATTTTACCGGATACATGTTCCTATTGTCCTTACTAATTCAAAAAGACATGAATTTCAGTGCAGCGAAAGCAGGTGTAACCCTGGTTCCATTCAGTATCATCTCTGCTTTATTCGCGAAGTTTGTACTTCCTCCTTTAATGAGAAGATTGAACGTCTGGCAAACCGGTGTTTTTGGGATGTCCTTAATGGTAGGTGGTGCAGGATTTTTACTGGCTTCTGTACTGATGGACCATAACCTGATCTTATTATTATGTTCTGCATGCTGTGTGTCTGGATTAGGGATGACGATCTGCTATACCAGTTTATCGGTGATTTCTGTACAGGGTATTCCACCACAGCATTACGGACTGGCATCCAGCCTAGCCTCAACCTCCTATTTTCTGGGTGGTGGCATTGGACTATCGATACTTTCTTTATTCATCAGCAGTCATCAATCCGGCAATTCAGTGAGTACCATCTCGATCCTAGTTTTGTGTGCGTATGCGATTGCTGCCCTGGCTTGGCTGGCATCTTATACAAAAAGACACGTTTCGGTTCCCAGACCTTCCCTTGCCGGACAATAAGTTACTTACTATTGATCCAGTCTTCCGCAGACTGGATCTCTGAAAAGAATTGCACCACTACACCTCCAATAGCGATATCTTCACGTTTTTTAGTAAAAAACTGAGATAGCATATCAGCCGAATTGGTCCATGCAAAATGCCTTAATCCTGCCTTTTCCACGATAGGAAACCAAGTTTTACCTACCCATTCTAAAGCATCTGACCAGGTCCCCAATACCTCTCGGTTATCGTTTAAGATTTTCGTACATCCATTGGCTTTTAACATGGCCATCATTACCATTGCTCCATGCTGTACCGATTCTCCATTGTGAAAACCAGTCCATTTGGCGTCAATACGGTGCTGCAATTTATTATAAAAAACCCTCAGATTGTCATCCTCATATAGCTGATGTCTTTCCGCTTGCGGCACCACTGTATGTGCTTTTAGAGGAAGCCGAAAATAAAATGTAGAACCAACTCCTAACTTACTTTCCAGCCAAAAACTACCCTGATGGGCTTTCAATATTTCCGAACAGATAAAAAGCCCTAAGCCTAATCCTTCATAACGTAGATCTTCATTATCCACCCGATAATAACGCTCAAATAACCGCTGCATTTCAAAATCAGCTATCCCTATTCCAAAATCCTGTACGGAAACCACTAGGTTGTCAGACTGCACTTTCCCCTTAATGATCACCTTTCCGCCATTTGGTGAATACTTAACGGCATTTGTTAAAAAATTAATCAAGACCTGTTGAATCCTTAGCTGATCTCCATGATAAGAAACATCGATATTGTGCTCCAGTAATAGTTCATGTGCTGGCGACACTGCCTGAATGCTTTGAACCGCCCTTTCCATAATTTCACTTAAATGGAAAGTACCTTTTTCAAAGGTCATATTTCCAGAATTGATCTTGGTTACATCCAATAAATCAGCAATTAACTGCTCCAGACGAGAGATCTGACTGGCAGATTTCTGTACAAAATCATGTAGTTTTTCAGGATCATTTGATCGTTTCATCAATTGATTTAAGGCCTTTATGGAGGTCAATGGGGTTTTCAACTCATGACTGGCTATTGCTAAAAACTCATCCTTCCGCTGCTCATTTGATTTCTGAATATCAATATTGGTATTTGTCCCCATCCACATTTTCAATTCCCCACTTTCGATCAATGGAATGGCCTTTCCCAAATGCCATTTATATTGTCCATCAGCCATTTTTAGGCGAAACTGCACACTGTATTCCGAATTTTGTCCCAGTGCATAACTCCAGGCCCTGATACAAACTGGAAGGTCGTCCGGGTGGACAAATGATTGCCATCCTTCACCTCTCAACTCTTCTCTAGTTTTACCGAAATCTCTACAGCAGATTTCATTCACATAATTGATGATACCGGTAGCACTTGCAGTCCAAACTTGCTGAGGCATACTATTCAATAAAAACTCCAGGTGTTTTTCACTCGCGCCGATTTCTTTTTCCTGCTGTTCTACTTTATTCCTTGCGGATATTAAATCTGTGACGTCATAACTGTACTGAATAATGTACTGAATAATGCCATTTTCATCGAAGAAAGGTGTGTATTTGGTATCCCAATATCTGGAAATACTCTGGTCTTTAAGTTTAGGATCTGGCAGTTCTACCTTCAAAACAGGCAATTGATAACACTGCTTCGTCTGCAAAATATGATGAAGCACCGGCAAAAGACCTGGTTCAAATATATCTTTACCTTTCAATTCCTCCCTTTTAAGCGCTTGTACTTTCAAATAATCATCACTGGCAGTAATCACCACCAGTTCCGGTGATAGTATTAAATAAAGTCCAGGGAGGCTTTCGTAAATATTCAAAAAGGCAACAGGCAGTTCAACTAATTGTTCCATAATCTAATGTCTTACCATCTACAAGACTCATACCACGAATCACTTGCAATGCATATTTCAAAATGATTCCTAATAGCGCTATTATTTTCCACATCATCAAATACTTTGCTTATTTTTAGGTAATGATACCAGAAATGATCTCCCGCATTGTCGAAGGCTTAAAGAGACTGGTCTATGTATTAATAGGGCCAAGCATGCATTTCAACCCTGAAAACCAGATTTTTAATGCGATCTGCCTCCTTGCCATCCTAATTATAGGGTATGGTGTGCCTTTTAATTACTACAATGGAATGGGAATTATTGCTGCCTTATTTGCTTTCTTACTGCTGGTACTGTGTTTTACTTATTATCTTTCCAGATTCAAAAAGAAGTTTAAATACAGTATTATCTTATCCTCTTTGATAATCTTATTGGCATTAGGGAGCATTTATTTTCTAAATAATGGAATAAAAGGCCCCTCTTTGCTGAATCTATCCATAGCTTTCTTTATGATCATGATCATCTCTCCCAGAGGTCAGTATTGGCTGTGGGCTATACTTTGTATGACCACAGGATTGGGATTGCTATTTTTCGAATACAAAAACCCAGGGTATATTCAGGAGGCCTATAAGGACAGAGCGGCGTTTTTCGCAGACACCGCCTCCACCTATATCATCACTATTCTGGTCACCTTTTTAGGTCTGTTTTACCTTAAAACCGCTTATTTTAAAGAAAAACAGGATGCTGCTGCGAAAACTGCGGCGCTCGAGCGGATGAACTATGAAAAGTCCAAGTTCTTCTCCATCATTGCCCACGATCTTCGTGCCCCATTGGCTTCCATACAAAGTTATATGGAGCTCTTCCGAATGGACATCCTCAGCATAGAAGAGAAAGAAATGATGGATAGAAAATTGACCAATGCGCTCAGTGGCACTCAAGAAATGCTGGACAATATGCTTTCCTGGTCCCGGGCAGAACTTAACGATGGCAAGACAGCGATGGAAATTAATAAATTGCATGAGGCGTTAAATTCTGTGATCATGATTCAAAAAGCGGCATCCAAAGAAAAGAAAATCACGTTTACCGTGGATATAGATACTTCCCTGGAATTATTTTCGAACGTACACATGCTACAGCTTATTGTAAGGAATATTATTGGCAATGCAATCAAGTTTACACCTTCCGATGGATGGATACAACTGAATGCCAGCAGGTATGGAAAAGATTGTCTGATTGCAATTCGCGATAATGGAAATGGAATCTCTGAAGAGAATAAATCAGAGATATTTTCGCTGAAAGCCCAATCTACGTATGGTACTGATAATGAAAAAGGGATTGGCCTGGGGCTATTCCTTTGTAAAGAATACACTCATGCCCAAGGAGGAAAAATATGGTTTGAAAGCCAAAAAGGCGAAGGAACAGTTTTTTATGTGTCCCTCCCCCTTCATATCCATACTTAAAATTAAGAGAAACTCAGTTCCTGGGGTACTCCCGTTCCATTGTCTAAAATCATTTTCACTGGAAAAGGTTTTGCTTTTTGAGCGGTAGGATACCAGTTTCTATCTTCATTTACCAAGATTAACAAGCCTTGTTCATCTCCCAAAACGGTAAAATCATCCTGTGCCGGCTGTTTCTCATAAATATCCAGGCTGTATTTGCTCATTAAAGTTTCTGCCAGAAAAGGAACATCATCTGATACCAGTCCGATTTCAGAAACGCACAGTATAGAGGCCCCATCAAAAGGTTTAGTAGATTCATTATCTAGGTCGTAACGGCAGATCAGTTCCAGAAGATTTTCGTTATTATCATGAAAATAGAAGGATTTTGAATTCCACAATTCAAAGTTCGAAAAGTTTGTTTCTGGTGTTACCGGGAGGATTGAGGTGCTTTGCTTTAGCCATTGATAAGCTTCCATCAGCTGATTTTTAGGAATATCAAAGGCAAGATGATATACCGGATGATCTTCCGATCCCAATACAAATGACAACTTGGTTTTTCCAATAACAAAAGACCGCTGATTTTCGCTTTTATCTTGAGTAGGGATGTTTAATATTTGGTTGTAAAACGTTTCCGTTTCTTCTAACTGATTTGTAATGATCTGTAATTCTCTAATCTCCATAACACGTAGCTTTTTGTACAAAACAAAGCTAAGACATAATGGTTAGGAAATATAACACAATAAATAATTCATAGATCATTGTTCGATTCCAAATATTCTATTACCTTAATGGAATGATCTGTTAACCAGCAAAAAGGAGAAATTTATGTCAAATGATACGACTTCAGTAAAACCGATAAAAATACAGGGATTTACACCTTTACTTTCGGTTTTCAATATGCCTGCATCCGTACGTTTTTACCGGGACTTACTCGGTTTTGATCTTATCGAAACTTCTGAAGCTCCAGAAAAACCGGATAATTTCCAATGGGCGCGATTGGGTTTAAATGGGATCGAACTGCTGCTGGAACCCCGTGGAGAAAAAACCTGCCCCAAACCCGCAACAGCTCATGATTGGCTGGAACGTCATGACATGTCTATCCACTTTGACTGTTCAGAACTAGAGCATGTTTACCAATACCTACAGTCCAGTGGCGTAGATGTGACAACGCCATCCCATACTTCCTACGGTTATAAAGCATTATATGTTAGAGATCCCGATGGATTCCCATTGGTATTTCACTCGCCGGAAGCCTAGTATTTCTTAAATTTTGCCTGCATTGATGAAACAAGCTGAAAGATATACTGTTATGCCTATATACTTAAATATTAAACTATGGCTATCCCAGAAAACCCAGAAGACAATGTTCCTCTAGATGATGCTCTAAATTCAGAAGCAGACGATCAACAAAGTCAGAAAGACATTCACTCCAATGGATTTGATGAAAATTTTGACCAACCTACTGAGGAGGAGATTGAACAACCGCCAATTGATTTACTCAAACAAGCATTTGATGCTTCGGAAGCATCTTTTACACTAGATGTTGATAAGGGAATTGCCCCGAAAAAGGATTCTATTTGACTATTCCTCCTGATCAAAATAAAAAAAGGAGCTATCTATAAAGAAAGCTCCTTTCATAGGATTTTTTACCTTTCGGCAAAATAATTTACGCTGGAATCAGCGCTTCTACTTTAGTTAAAACTGCGGCTAAGCCGTTCTTGTTCTTACCACCTGCAGTTGCATAGAATGGCTGACCACCACCACCACCCTGGATATCCTTGGCAAGCTCTCTAACAATGTTAGAGGCATTTAAACCTTTGCTCTTAATCAGGTTCTCTGAAAGCATCACTGTAATACCAGGTTTATCGTCGATTAAGGTGGTGAACACCAATAACAGGTCGTCTACCAGATCTTTCACAGAGAAAGCCAGATTTTTAACTGCATCTGCGTTCGGGAGATCTACATGAGTAGCAATCACATTTACACCATGAATAGTTTTCAGGTGATGAACGATCTCATGTTTCAGGTTAGCACTTTGCTCTCCTACTGCTTTTTCCGCTTCTTTTTTAAGCTTGGCATTTTCTTCCAATAAAGAAGATACTGCCGCTTTAAGGTCTTTATTCCCTTTTAACAAGGCCCTAAGTTCATTCAGTTCTCTATTTTGTTCTAAAATAAAGGCTTCCGCTTTATCTGCTGTAATCGCTTCAATACGTCTCACACCAGCAGCAACAGCACTTTCGGAGATGATCTTGAAATAACCAATTTGTCCGGTAGCCTTTACGTGAGTACCACCGCAAAGTTCTTTAGAATAATGGTCATCAAAAGTAATGACGCGTACAAAATCACCATATTTTTCTCCAAACAAAGCGGTTACCCCACTTGAAATGGCTTGATCATAAGGCACGTCTCTTTGTTCTTTCAATGGAATATTCTCTCTGATCTTTTGATTCACCAGATGCTCTATCTGCGCCAGATCTTCTTCGCTGATCTTCGCGAAATGAGAAAAATCAAAGCGTAAGTAATCAGGATTTACCAGGGAACCTTTTTGATTCACATGACTGCCCAGCACTTTTTTCAAAGCAGCGTGCAGTAAGTGAGTTGCAGTGTGGTTGTCTTGAGATAATAAACGCTTGTCTTCGTCTATCACGGCCCAAAATAAACCATCTAAATCTTCTGGTAAAGTATCGGTATAATGAACGATCACACCATTCTCTTTCTTGGTATCTGTAACTTCGACAAAGAACAACCTGCTATGGTCTTCTAATCTGCCGGTATCACCAACTTGTCCGCCACTTTCTGCGTAGAAAGGTGTTTTGCTCAATACAATCTGGTATTGATCTTTCCCTTTCGCATTCACCTTACGGTATTTTATAATTTTTGTTTCTACTTCAAAATCATCATAACCTACAAAATCAGTTTCCAAATCAGCATTCACCATGATCCAGTCGCCGGTATCTACTGCAGTTGCAGCTCTTGATCTTTCTTTCTGTAAGGTTAATGCTTTATTATACCCTTCCATATCCACCAGCCAGCGTTTCTCTCTGGCCATCAGCTCAGTTAAGTCTATCGGAAATCCATAAGTATCATTCAGTTCGAAAGCAAATTCTCCAGGAATGACCATCTGGTCTTTTAAGATGCTATATACCCAATTGTCATCAAATGATTTCTCAGATTCAATCGCATTTTCAGACATCAACAACTCTCCTTGTTTTTTCGTGAAATTCTCAAAACGTTGAATCCCTGTAGCCAAAGTTCTCAGGAAGGAAACTTCTTCCTCCAATACTACTTTCTGTACAAAATCCTGCTGTAAATAAAGCTCATCGAAAACACCTTTAAACTGCTCAGCCAAGACTGGTACCAATTGGTTCAAAAATGGCTCTTTCAGGTTTAAGAAAGTATAAGCATACCTTACTGCACGACGAAGGATACGGCGAATCACATACCCGGCCTTATTATTTGAAGGCAGCTGACCATCAGCAATTACAAAAGATATCGCACGGATATGATCTGCCATTACGCGCATGGCGATGTCTGTTTTCTCCTCTTTACCATATTCCACACCAGAATGTTTAGCGATCACCTGAATCATTGGCTGGAAAACATCTGTATCGTAGTTAGAAGATTTCTCCTGTAACACACGAACTAAACGCTCAAATCCCATTCCCGTATCTACGTGCTGCGCTGGTAAAGGTTGTAATGAACCATCTTTAAGACGGTTGAACTGCATGAATACATTGTTCCAGATCTCAATCACCTGAGGATGATCGGCATTCACAAGGTCTTTTCCGCTTACTGCCTCGCGTTCTTCTGCTGAGCGGCAATCCACATGGATTTCTGAACAAGGACCGCAAGGTCCCATATCGCCCATTTCCCAAAAATTGTCTTTTTTATTTCCTAGTATGATGCGGTCTTCCGGAACAAATTGTTTCCAAAGTTCGTAAGCTTCTGTATCTCTTGGCAATCCTTCTTTTTCGTCTCCTTCAAAGATGGACACATATAATTTATCCTTAGGGATTTTGTATACTTCTGTTAAAAGTTCCCAGCTCCAGGAAATGGCTTCTTTCTTAAAGTAATCTCCAAAGCTCCAATTCCCTAACATCTCAAACATGGTATGGTGATAGGTATCAATACCTACTTCTTCCAGGTCATTGTGTTTACCAGAAACACGTAAACAACGTTGTGTATCTGTTACACGCGGATATTTAATCGGTGCCTCACCAAGAAATAAATCCTTAAACTGGTTCATTCCCGCATTGGTGAACATCAAAGTAGGGTCGTTCTTTACTACAATTGGTGCAGATGGAACAATATGATGTTGTTTTGATTCAAAAAATTTTAAGTATGCCTGTCTGATTTCCTTAGCTGTCATCCTTCTCCTTATTAGTGGTGAACAAAATTAAAATTTTATTGCGGTATTCTACTAAAATCCCTTTACATTTGAACACTTTATATAAATTCCGTAAACCACTAATAATCAAGATCAAACTATGCCTTACAAAGAACGGGAAATTAATAAAATGTATTATACGATGGGCGAGGTGACCGAAATGTTTAACGTAAATGCATCTCAGATCCGCTTTTATGAGAAAGAATTTGATGTACTGCAGCCTAAGAAAAACAAAAAAGGCAACCGTTTATTCACTCCTGAAGACATTGAAAATCTAAAGATCATTTTCCACCTAGTAGATGATAAGGGTTTCACCCTTAAAGGTGCCAAGGAGCACTTAAAAAACAATACTTCTGAAGTAAAGGAAAACCAAAAGATCATCGCTTCTCTGGAGAAATTAAAAGACTTCTTATTAAAGTTAAACGATGAGATTTAATTTAAAAATTAAATTATTCTTTTATTAAACAAATAATATAGTGATTAGGCATTATGATGTCCTACTCACTATTCTTCTGTATGATACTTCTGCTCGGCTATGCCAGCATTCCTGCCCGGGCACAGGAAGAAGAACAGATGACGCAGCTCAGGGAAAACCTGGCCGAAAATGGAAAAGAAGAAGAGGATCTCTCTGCCTTCGAAGAACAGCTTGATTTTTTCAGAAAGCATCCCATAGACCTGAACCATACGAATGCTGAAGAGCTGAAGAAACTATTCTGGTTATCTCCTTTGCAGATCAGCAGCTTTTTTGAGCACTTATTGGTCAATGGAAAATTATTGGATCTGCTGGAACTACAGTCTATTTCCGGTTTCGATCTGATCACGATTGACAAAATTCTTCCATTTGTGACCCTTCATCCAGTAAACCGCTTTACCTCCTTAAAGTTTAAAGACCTTTACCTGCAAGCAGAACAGCAAATACTATTTCGATATGGCAGAACACTTGAGCGGCAAAAAGGCTTCCGTGATTTACCAGGGAGCAGGTACCGGGGTTCTGCCGACAAGCTGTTATTGAGTTACAAATACCAGTACCCTAAAATTGGTGCATTTTCCCTGCTCATGAAAAAGGATGCTGGCGAAACCATCGGTACAAAGCAGGTACCTATTGATTTTGTTTCCGGAAATTTCGCCCTGTTCAATTACCGAAGTATTCAAAAGCTGGTCATCGGAGATTATACCCTACAATTCGGACAAGGATTGACGCTTTGGTCTGGGTATTCATTGGGAAAAGGACCTGATGTGACTAGCGTAGCCAGCAAAGATTTGGGTTTAAAACCTTATACTTCCTCGAATGAAAGCACCTTTTTCCGGGGCATTGCCAGTACACTGAAATTCCCAGAAAATCTCTATTTTACCCCTTTCTATTCTTTTAGAAAACGTGATGCAAGTTTAAAAACCGATCGAAACGGTCAGTATACTTTAACCAGTATTTCTGAAAGTGGACTGCACCGCAATGCCGCTGAAATCAGGAATAGGAAGCGTCTTGGTCAGGAAGTATACGGCGCCACTTTACAGTACCTCAGCAACTCCATAAACATAGGAATTTCCAGCTACCAAACCCATTTTGATCAGACTTTCACAAGAGACAGCGGCAGTTATAAAAAATATAGTTTTGAAGGGAGAAAGCTCAGCAGCATCGGCTTCCACTATAATATCGCTTTTCAAAATATTTACTTTTATGGAGAGCTGGCGAAAAGTTTTCCTGGAGGATGGGCAGGAATACAAGGCGCGATGACCAACCTCTCCAAATCTGTCTCCCTGGTGCTGCTTTATCGAAAATACGACAAAGATTACGCAAATTTCTTTAGTCAGGCAGTTGGAGAAAACACGACAAGCAGCAATGAAAAAGGGCTTTATTTTGGCATCAATTACTTACCGCATCCGCATTGGAAATTCGCCCTATACCTGGATTATTTTAAGTTCCCGGAAAAGAAATACCGGGTAGATACTGCTTCCGCTGGTTATGAAACACTGGCACAATTGGTTTATACCCCTACTAAACAGTTTAAACTCACTGCCCGCTTTAAAACCGAAAGAAAACAGCAAAATCCTGCAGCAGCAAATAGGGTACGTTCTCTAGAAAAATTATGGAACACCAGTTTCAGATTAGATGGACATTGGAAGTTCCATAAAAAACTCAGCACTTCACAAAGGATAGAGCTGATTCAATATCAAAAAGGAAAACTGCTGAAAGAATTCGGATACCTTATTTATCAGGATCTTTATTATACCCCCATGCGTGCCAAAATATCAGGAAACATTCGGCTTGCCTATTTTAACACTCCTTCTTATCAGTCCAGAATTTATGCCTACGAAGCGGATGTATTACATGGTTCGGGCTCCGGAGGATATTATGGTCAGGGTATACGCAGTTTTTTAAACCTCAGGTACCGTTTATGGAGAAAGCTAGACCTCTGGAGCCGCTACGACCTCTATTATTACCCTCATCAGCAAGTCATCAGTTCCGGGCTGGATGAAATTAATGGAAATATAAAATCAGCAGTTAAATTATTAATCCGTCTTCAATTTTAAGACATGGATATTTCAAAGCAACCGGAACAAGTATTCCCCAGGATTCTCTTACCCTACACTTTGGGAGTGCTGATTTTTTATCATTTTAAATATGCCGGATTCCTCCCTTTATTGATCGGTCTCAATCTAGGTTTGCTCAGCCTGCTGTTCCTGCTGAACAATTATTACATCAGCATTAAAGCGTACCACTTTAAATCCGGAACTGGCTTGCTCTTTCAAGTTTTTTTCTTTTTTTTCGGTGGTCTATTGTGCTACCATCACCAAGACGACTTAAAGCCAGATGATTTCTCCAAATCAGCTAACCTTTATCTAAAAGTCAGGGTGATGAACGAACCCTATCAAAAAGGAGGTATCCTTAGATTTAAGAGCCAGGCCCTGTCGGCTTTTTTTACTGAGAGGCAAGGACAACAAAGAGGTCGATTTTCTGCTTCTCAACCGCTAAAGACCAAAACGGCATCTGGAAAAATGATGACCGCGGTTAAACTAAATCTCAAACAGCCCTTAGCCATCAACTACGGAGATGAGCTGCTGATGCCTGCCAGCTTTACCCAAATCAATCCATCGTTTCACTCTGCAGAGTTCGATTACCAGGGCTGGCTGGCCGCGCAAAATATTAGACACCAAAGTTTTTTATTACAAAATCAAGTAATGAAACTCGGTCTCAATTCTGGAAATTGGCTATTTAAATATGCAATTGCCCTCAGAACAAAACAGGTAGAGCGTTACAAAGCCTTGCTCCAGGACAATGCCGCAGTGGCCCTGGCCTCTACGCTGATCCTCGGTTATAGGGCTGACCTTAGCAAAGAAACATTTGCCGTTTATTCCAAAACGGGTACCATACATGCTTTATCGGTTTCAGGAATGCATGTAGGGCTAATTTATCTCATTTTAAACTATATCCTCGCTTTCCTTAACCAAAAGAAAAACTGGCAATATATGAAGCTATTTCTCATTCTTGGCCTATTGTGGTTTTATGCGTTATTAACCGGATGCACACCTTCCGTCTTGCGCTCCGTGATTATGATCTCCATATATTTAGTTGGAAAAACGTACTCCAGACCAGCAAATAAATACAACATTTTATCCTTCGCTGCTTTTGCTATGCTGCTACATGATCCTTTTTTAATCTGGGATGTTGGCTTTCAACTTTCCTTTCTCGCTGTTTTTGGTCTTTTATATTTACAGCCAAAATTACAGGATTGCTGGCCTATACAAAATAAATGGGCAAGTAAATTATGGGGGATGATTTCGATGTCATTAGCAGCACAGCTCTTCACCTTTCCCTTGTCTATTTATTACTTCCACCAATTTCCCTTTTTATTCCTGCTTAGCAACCTATTTATTCTCATTCCCATCACCTTACTCATGTACTTTGGGATTTTAGTGCTGATTCCAGGCCTGGATTTCCTTACTCCTATAGTCAGCTGGTTGATTCAATTTAACAACGCTGGTCTGCAATACCTTGCGGCCATTCCATATTCCAGTTTATCAGGAATTTGGATCAGTAAAATAGAATTATGGCTATTATCGATTTTTTTAGCTTTAGGTATAATGGCGCTAGTAAAGGGCAGCTCGAAGCTATTGATTACCGCTTTCGCTTTTTTCTTACCCTTACAATTTTCACTGAGCAGAACGGCAGTCCTCCGATACCAACAAGAGGAAATCATCCGTTTTCAGATCCCAAAACATAAAGCTATTGCATATGTTTTTGCGCAACACGCCACTGTTTACACTCTTTTAAAACAAGAAGACGATGCCTTTCAATATTTCATCCAACCTGTAATGGACTACCATCAAATCCGATTTTTAAAAATCATTCCAGTCCCTCCTTAGTTCTTCATTGATTTCCACACCTTTTAACCACAATGATTTGCTTTTTATTTACTTTTGAGTAGAAAAGTAAAAGAAATTTATCCCCAGATCCTATGACAGCGCCATTAGTTTTATATTCTGTTGAGCAACGCATTGCCACCATTTCAATTAATCGCCCGGAAAAGCGGAATGCTTTAAATCCGGAGCTGGTTACGCTGCTTAGGGAAACATTAATCGAGGCTTCCGAAGACGATGAGGTGAAAGTCATCATTTTAAAAGCAAACGGCAATACCTTTAGCGCAGGAGCCGATCTTGCTTATTTACAGCAGCTCCAGCAAAACAGCCATGAGGAAAACCTGGCCGATTCTGAAAACTTAAAGCGCTTATTCACCACCATCTATTACTTACCTAAAGTAGTGATTGCCCAGGTAGAAGGGCATGCCATTGCCGGTGGATGCGGACTGGCTACTGTTTGCGACATTACTTTCGCAGTACCGGAAGCCAATTTCGGTTATACAGAAGTAAAGCTCGGATTTGTTCCTGCGATTGTTTCCTGTTTTTTAATTAGAAAAACATCTGAAACAATTGCCAAAAGAATCCTGTTAACAGGAGAATTGTTCAATGCAAAACAGGCACTTGACTACGGATTGATCACTTTTGTAACAAACAAGGAGGACATTCGTCAGAAGGTAAAAGAATTTGCACTAAGTTTGTGTACGGAAACTTCCGCGAATTCGTTAATGGTAACAAAGCAATTGATTGGACAGACCACCAACCCTCAACTAGAGAGCTGCCTGTCTCTGGCGGTTCAGATCAATGCCAGAGTGAGGGACAGTGAAGATTTCAAAAAAGGTATTGCTGCCTTTATCAGCAAAGAGAAAATACAATGGTAATTAAATCATTCAATTTATCCGCACAGATACTAAATCAATACAAGCACGTATTAAATTAGCACAAACACTAAAAACTATTATATGTTAAAATCTATCAAAACCGGAGTTTTAGCTGCAATTCTTGTAAGTTCAGCCATCTTCGCAAACGCTCAAAAGAAAATCACCGAAGGAACGCTTACTTTCGGAATGGAGTATGCACTTACTCCCGAACAAGAGCCTATGGCTTCCATGCTTCCTACTGAATCTAAAATCAAGTTCAACGGCAACATATCGAGAATGGAAATGCAGCAGGGTCCAGCTACTATTACTGTGCTCGCTAACGTTGTAGATCTAAATTCTTTGGTCCTGATTGATGTGCCAGTTGCACAAATGCAATTTGCGGTAAAGGGGACTAAATCAGATTACGAAAAAGAGAAAGAAAACAATCCTAAGTTCAGTGATTTCAAAGCTACTGGAGAGAAGAAAATGATCTTAAACTATAACACTGAGAAATATACCTATAAGGACGACAAAGGTAATAGTTATGAATTATGGTCAACCAACGACATTGAACTTCCTGCAGGTTTAGTAGGCCGTGATTTCATCGGTGTTAAAGGTACTCCGGTTAAATTTACCAGCTTCAATAGAGGTGTAAAATCTACAGCCACTTTAAAAAGTCTGGTAGAAGAAAAAACTGGTCCTTTCAACTTAGATGTTCCTAAAGGATACGAAGTGAAAACGATGGAAGAGATTCTGCAAATGCAAGGTGGAGGTCAATAGCATTCGCTAAAATGTTTAGAAGCCTTATTTTTTTCCTCAGATTTTATATTTTCTGGTTGTTATTTTTCTTTACCGACCGGTTGATATTCCTTCTAATTTACCATAAAAAGCTAGCCATGGTTCCCTTATCGGAAGCCATGGCTACTTTCTACCACGCCTTACTATTAGACCTATCGATGACGGCATACCTTGCTGTCATTCCGCTTTTTGGCTATATGGTATCGCTGTTTAGTGGTTCGAAATCCGTAAATATCAAATGGATTTCTATCTACAATTTAATATTGCTGGTGATATTCAGCATCCTTTCTATTGTCAACTTTAACATTTACCGCGAATGGGGAACTAAAGTGAATGCCAAAGCTATCGGCTTTGCTTTTTCTTCGCCAGGAGAAGCGATGGCTTCCGGCGCTTCCTCCCCTATTGCACTATCTTTATTTATACTGATACTGCTCATTGCTGGTGGATATTTCTTACAAAAGCGATTGATTCCCAACCAGCTTTCTTTTCAGAAATCACCAATCTGGCTGCGCAGCTTAATTTCAGTGCTATTGCTTGCGCTTACTTTTATGTTTATCCGTGGAGGCTTCAAAGGCTCACCGATTACACAAAGTATGGCTTACTTCTCCAAGGAGCAATTGCTCAACCATGCTGCTGTAAACACAGAGTGGAACTTGCTTAGAAGTGCACTTTCTGAAAAAATGGCCAGTCATAATCCTTATATATCCTTGGATCCTAAAAAAGCAGATGAGCTGATTCAAAACCTCTATACGGCAGAGAAAGACAGCACAACTGCTATTTTAACCACCAGCAGACCCAATGTGGTCATGGTCATTATTGAAAGTTTTACTGCCGATCTTACAAAAACACTTGGCAATGAATCAGGCATTACCCCACATTTTGATTCGTTAATCAATAAGGGAGTATTATTTGACAATTTATATGCCTCTGGAAGCCGCACGGATAAAGGCCTTATTGCCAGTCTGGCGGGTTTCCCTACACTTGCTGCAGGCAGCATCGTGAAATGGCCAGAGAAATTGCAGAAATTACCCGCCATTTCCAGTTCGCTGGCCAAAAATGGTTACCATACTTCGTTCTATTATGGAGGAGAGTCCGAATTCGACAATTACAAAGCTTTTATCCTCAGTCATGATTATCAAAGGCTTATCGATAAAAATAACTTTACCGGAAATGCCCCGAAATCTTTCTGGGGACAATATGATGAGGCTGTCTTTGACAAGCAGCTGCAAGACCTGAATACAGAAAAACAGCCTTTCTATTCCACCTTGCTGACGCTGACCAATCACGAACCTTACACCCTGCCCGGTAAATCAAAATTTGGCAATTCCAACAATGTGGAGCAGTTTAAAAGTACGGCTTACTATACAGACTCTTGTATCAACGCCTTTTTAAACAACGCTAAAAAACAGCCCTGGTACAACAATACCTTATTTGTATTTGTGGCGGATCATGGCCATTTACTGCCTAAACAAAGTGACGATATTTCAACACCCGGCCGTTACCACATTCCACTCTTGTTTTTTGGGGAAGTCATCAAAAAAGAGTTCAGAGGAAAAAAATACAGCCGTGTTGGCTCACAAGTAGATATTGCCGCCACTTTACTTGCACAATTAAATATCACTGCTAAAGAATTTAAATGGAGTAAAAACCTGTTGAACCCTTATACCAAACCTTTCGCATATTTTAGCTGGGACAATGGCATGGGCTTTATTGACAATGAAGAATGTGTTACCTTTGATAATGTAGGAAAGATGACCTTATTTAATAGTAACGACAAGGACAAAGAAGGTACCGAGAAACGGTTAGACCTGGCGAAAGCTTACCTTCAAAATGTATATCAGCAATTTATAGCACTATAAAAAATGAACCTAAAAAACCTTTTTTTTAAACTGGCTTTCCTCCTTATTCTAGGAAGTTTCGGACAAAGCTATGCACAAAAACAATCTGACATTAGATGGGCCAAGGATGGCAATTCTTATTATCAGATCAAAGAATCGGGTATTGTAGCCGTTACCCTTCCTAAAAACGAGGAAAAGATCATTCTGGATCCTAGTTTCTTATATGCCAATGCCAGTAAAGGTTTAGGCGCCATTAAAGATTTTGAGATTTCTGCGGATGGGACTAAAATCCTCCTGTATACGAACAGCAAAAAGGTATGGAGATATGAAACCCGTGGTGATTATTTCGTAGCCGATTTGAAAACAAAAGAAATGATTAAAATTGGTAAGGACCAGCCAGCATCTTCATTGATGTTCGCCAAGTTCTCACCAGATGGAAATAAAGTGGCTTATGTGAGTAAGCACAACATCTATGTAGATGATTTGAGTACTCGCAGCACAAAAGCGCTGACTACTGACGGTACAGAACGCATCATCAATGGTACGTTCGACTGGGTGTATGAAGAAGAGTTTGATTGCAGAGATGGATTCAGATGGAGCCCTGACGGTGCCACGATTGCCTACTGGCAGTTAGATGCTCGTGACATCAGAAACTTTTTGATGATTAACAATACAGATTCCATATATTCTTTCAATGTACCGGTTGAATACCCTAAAGTAGGACAAAATCCATCTGCTTGTAAAGTTGGTATCGTAGACATTAACACCGCAGCTACCAAATGGCTGAGCGTACCAGGTTCTGAGGTTCAAAATTACATTCCTAGAATGGACTGGATTCCGAATACCAATGAGGTGATTCTTCAGCAACTGAATAGAGAACAAAATGAAAGTAAACTGTTTGTTGCCAATGCACAATCAGGAGCCGTAAAAAATATTTACACAGAAACTGATAAAGCCTGGATTGATGTTGGTCAGGGATGGAATTGGGTAAATGGTGGAAAAGAATTCCTTTGGTCGAGTGAAAAAGACGGCTGGCGCCATCAATACCGCATCAGTAAAGATGGTAAAAAAGAAACGCTGATCACAAAAGGTAATTTTGATGTGATCGAAACTGCTTTAGTAGACGAGAAAAACAATTGGTTTTACTACATGGCTTCTCCAGACAATGCGACTCAGAAATATTTATACAAAACAAAATTAAGCGGTGGCGGCAAACCAGAGATGGTAACCCCATCTATACTTCCAGGTACCCACAATTATGAAATCTCTCCGAATGGAATGTTTGCACGCCACAGTTATGGAAGTGCAACTGTACCTACGATTACGGAATGGATGAAACTGACGACTTTAAATCCTTTCACCATGGAAGGCAGCATCACCAATCAATTGGGTAGAATCAGGGCGCAGAAAAATCCGGTAGAATTCTTTAAAGTAACCACGGAAGATGGCGTAACGATGGATGGATGGATGAAAAAACCAGACAACTTCGACCGCACAAAAAAATACCCTGTGGTATTTTATGTCTATGGCGAACCCGCTTCACAAACCGTAACGGACACTTATGGTGCAGGACGTAATTTCTTGTACAATGGTGATATGGCAAAAGATGGTTACATCTATATTTCAGTAGAAAACCGTGGCGCACCAGCTCCAAAAGGTAGAGAATGGCGTAAAAGCATTTATAAATCTATTGGTACCTTAAACATCCGCGACCAGGCTATGGCTGCTAAAAAAATCCTGGAATGGAATTTTGTAGATAAAGAAAGAGTTGCTGTTTGGGGATGGAGTGGTGGTGGATCATCTACTTTAAACCTGCTTTTCCAATATCCTGAGATTTACAAAACTGGAATTGCGATTGCAGCGGTTGCCAATCAGCTGACTTACGACAATGTGTATCAGGAACGCTATATGGGTTCTCCTTTGAAAACTACTGAAGCGTATGTAAAAGGATCACCGATCAGCTATGCGAAAAACCTAAAAGGCAACTTATTATACGTTCATGGTACTGGGGATGACAATGTGCATTACCAGAATGCCGAAATGTTAGTGAATGAGCTGATCAAATTCGGTAAAATTTTTCAAATGATGTCTTACCCTAACCGTACGCACAGCATTAGTGAAGGTGATGGTACTTTCCAGCATTTATCGCTGACTTACACCGACTTTCTTAAGAAAAACTGTCCTCCGGGAGGAAAATAATTCCTATAATTAAAAGGATGGTCTGTAATTTACAGGCCATTTTTTTTTACTAAAACACCAGAATCTGGATAATATCGCTAATATGGCGCAAATTTTGATAAGGGTTGCACATCTCTGTTATAACACCTATTATCTGAACACATCGATACACATTAATGGATAACAAAGCTGAAAATCCAGCCATTCTACAAAAACAAGCCAAGCCGCCTGGAAAAATCACCAGGATGTTCCTGACACTTTATGACGTATGTCAGTTCGTCACCCGATTTTTCAAGGAAGGATTTCTTCCTCCTTATGAAGGAAAAGAATTGATGCGCCAATGTTATGACATCGGATATCGTTCCCTGGCTTTGATCTCCTTAACCGGATTTATTACAGGTATTGTATTTACAAAACAATCGAGACCCTCACTGGCAGAATTTGGTGCCACTTCCTGGCTGCCTTCTTTAGTCGGAATTGCCTTACTCAGAACCCTTGCTCCCCTCCTGACCTCACTCATTGCAGCTGGAAAAGTAGGCTCCAGTATTGGTGCCGAGCTAGGCTCTATGCGGGTAACAGAGCAGATTGATGCCATGGAAGTATCGGCTACCAATCCTTTTAAATTTTTAGTAACGACCAGAGTCCTCGCTTCCACCATCACCATTCCTATTCTTACTTTTTACACCGCAATGGTGGGTATGTTAGGTGCCTTGCTTAACGTTTCCCTATTTGAGGACACCAGTGCAAGAGCATTTTTCCAAGCTTCTTTAGAACAAATCACCTTTTTAGACATCACCGCATCCACCGTTAAAGCCATTATCTTTGGTTTTACCATTGGAATTGTAGGCTGCTATCAGGGTTATAATTCTTCCAAAGGAACAGAGGGTGTAGGTAAAGCGGCCAACTCCGCAGTGGTCATTGGGATGTTCCTCATCTTTATTGAAGAGGTAATTTCGGTACAGTTTTTTGGTTTATTCAGGTCTTGATCTTATAAATAATGGAACAAAAGAAACCCACCAATATGGATAAGGAAAAAGTAATAGAGATCAATGGATTATACAAATCCTTCGGTACCTATGACGTCCTTAAAGGCGTAGACCTAGATCTGTACAAAGGTGAAAACTTAGTGGTGCTTGGGAAATCAGGAACAGGAAAATCAGTATTGATTAAGATTATTGTTGGGCTGCTAACACCGGATCAAGGTGCTGTAAAGGTACTTGGCCAGATGGTGGATGAAATTAGTTACAAAGAACTTTTGGCCCTGCGCTTAAAAGTTGGTTTCTCTTTTCAAAACAGCGCGCTGTACGACAGTATGACCGTGAGGCAAAATCTGGAATTCCCTTTAGTGAGGAACCAGAGAAACCTGACAAAAGGAGAAGTGAACAATGCAGTAGAGCGTGTGCTTGATGCAGTAGGATTACTTCAAACCATCAATCAAATGCCATCAGAACTTTCTGGCGGACAACGAAAAAGGGTGGGCATCGCCAGAACATTGATCCTTCAACCGGAAGTGATGTTATATGATGAGCCTACTGCGGGATTAGACCCGATTACCTGTTTAGAGATCAATAACCTTATCAATGAAGTACAGGAAAGATTCCATACCAGTTCTATCGTCATCACACACGACCTGACCTGCGCAAAAGCAGTGGGCAACCGGGTGGCCATGTTACTTGACGGCAAATTTGAACGTCAGGGAACCTTTGATGAGGTATTCAATACCAATGATGAACGGGTAAAACCATTTTACGATTATAATTTTATACAATAACCATATGCAGGTAACAGACACGCGTCGCAAAGTAACAGTAGGAGTATTCGTATTCCTTGGACTACTCATTTTTGTATTAGGAGTTTTTACGTTGGGAGGCCAGAAAAAGACATTTGTAAAAAGCTTTACTGTTGATGTTGTTTTTAATGATATCCAGGGATTAAAAGCAGGAAACAATGTTTGGTTTTCAGGCGTAAAAGTCGGAACGATCAAAAAGATCCAGTTCTTTGGCACTTCACAGGTTCAGGTATTTTTAAGCATTGAAGAAGAAGCACATAAATACATCCATAAAGATGCCACCGCAACCATCAGCTCTGACGGGTTGATTGGTAATAAAATCATCGTAGTGACTGGTGGTACGCCTAAATTCCCTTTTGTGGAAGAAGGAGATCGCTTAAAAGCCAGCAATGCACTTTCTACGGATGACATTATGAAAACCTTCCAGGTCAACAATAAAAACCTGGTAGATGTAACTTCAGACTTTAAAATCCTAGCTAAAAACCTGGTAGAGGGAAAAGGTGCTGCAGGTGCTTTACTAGCAGATCAGCAGATTGCAGATAACTTTAAAGCGATCGTACAGAACTTAAAAGTGACCACAGAAGCGGCCAATAAAATGGCTTCAGACCTCAACACTTTCACCAGAAAGATGAATACTAAAGGTGGCTTAGCAGACAAAATGCTGACCGATACGATGGTATTTTCACAATTACAAGCTTCAGTGAATGAGCTGAAAAAAACCGCAAGTTCTGCAGCAGCTTTAACAGACAACCTGAATAAAGCCAGTTCGAAATTAAACCAGAGCGACAATGCCGCGGGTCTCTTATTAAACGACCAGAAAGCAGCAGATCAGATCAGGGTAATCATGCAGAACCTGGAAGGCAGCAGCAAGAAACTGGATCAAAACATGGAAGCTTTACAGCATAACTTTTTATTGAGAGGTTTCTTCAAGAAAAAAGCTAAAGCAGAAGCTGAGGCCGCAAAAACGCCAGTACAACCTTAAAATAAGGTTTCTAAAAATAAAAGGCCTGCTCCAGTTGTTCGAAAACAATAGGAGCAGGCCTTTTCTGTACCAGGTCAATCTATTGTTTTGTAAAAGGCAAAACTATTGGACACTTGTATTGTTTTTATAGGGAAGCAATTAATCTTAAATTACATACCATTATGGGCCTACTCAAATCTCTACTTATCGGTGCAGCAGTTTATGGGGCTGTAAAATATGCCACAAAAAAAGGCACCAACGGAAAATCTCTTGTCGACGAATTGACAGAACAGGCCCCGGAATGGCTGGATAAAGCGAAAGAATTTGGAAATGACCTGAAACAGCAATATCGTCAAACCACAGATCCTTATCAGGAATAAACGGCCTTAACTCTAAAAATCAACGGAATCCACTACTTCAACACTAGTGGATTTTGCTTTTCCCGGCAGTTGGGTAATTCATTTCTCCGCTTGGGTTGCCGATTTGGTCAGCTTGAGTAAAAAACAGACATTGCCACCCGGCTGTATTTATTATTTTTGTCCCAAAACCAGGCAAGCAACTGAGCCCCTCCTCTATTATAAAGCGCATTTTATGTATTTTGCCGATTAAAATCACCACATAGGAAATATGCTGAAACCCCGTACAATGTTTTCTAAACCTCTAAACAGACACCTTCGTTTCATTACGATTCCCTTGATCTTTGTGGTATTGAACTTATTGTCTTATTTCCTCAATCCCTATAGCCCTTATTATCAGCTATATTTTGAGAGACCTGCCTTAGAAATCATTACAGATGCCAGCTTAACACTCCTTTTCTGCGTATTAATTTTTGAGCTGAGTGTATTCAATTCTTCCATGCTGGATAAAGTAATTCCCTGGACAGAGCGTCCTTTTATGCGCTTCAGCATCCAGCTGCTCACGCAAATCGTATTCGTCATCATTTTGATGGTGCTCTTGTATTATATAGGATCATTGGTATATACCTATAAAGAAAAACCGACTTTCGAAGAAGAGCTGAACAGCATTCAATTCGTCTATGTATGTGTGATTATGGGGATCCTGATCAGTGCAGTGACTACCGGAAACTTTCTTTTACAAAAGTGGACGGCCACCATGATGGAAGCCACAGAATTGAAATTGAAAACAGCAGAATTCAAAGAGATTGCCATGCAGGCCGAACTGCAATCCCTAAAGCTGCAGCTCGATCCTCATTTTATGTTCAACAACTTCAGTACTCTTTCGGAGCTGATTTCTGAGGATCAGTTAAAAGCAGAGGTGTTCCTGAGAAATTTATCGAGAGTGTACCGGTACATGATTGCAAATCTTAAAAAAGACATTGTTTCGCTGGAAGAAGAGCTCAAATTCGTCGATGCTTATTTATACCTCATCAGGATCCGCTATGGAGAAAATGTGATTGTCTCCGTAGACATTAGTAATGACGATGACCGCGGCATCCCTCCCATCACCTTACAGCTGCTGATTGAAAATGCGATCAAACACAATGCGGCGACTAAAAGCAGCCCCTTACTCATAGCAATTTACAATACCGATTCCCACATTGTAGTGAGCAATAACCTGCAGAGAATCAAACTTTCCATTCCTTCTGCCCGGATCGGCTTACAAAATATACGAAGCAGGTACGCCTTGTTATCTGAGGATCTTCCATATATTTTAGAGAACGAAGAGTCTTTTGCGGTTTACTTACCTTTACTTCCATTATAGTCCCCGAAATATGAACATTCTAATCATCGAAGACGAAAAGCCCAATGCCAACAGACTGATTAAATTGCTGGCGGAATTGAGAGAAGACGTACATATTATGGGTGTATTGGGCAGTGTGGAAGAAAGCGTGAACTTTCTGACCCAGTATCCGCATCCAGATTTAATCCTGATGGACATCAGATTGGGAGATGGTTTATGCTTTGAAATCTTCCCAAAAGTGGAGCTTCATTGCCCGGTAATTTTCACCACCGCCTATGACGAATATGCCCTCCGCGCCTTTAAAATATACAGCCTGGCTTATTTACTTAAGCCCGTAGAAAAGGCCGAGCTAAAAGAAGCTTTGTGCATGTATGACCATGTGATACAGGAAACAAACCCCAATAAAGCCCTGGACCAATTGGTAGATTACATCAAATCAAAATCAGTAATTTACCGTTCCAGATTCCTTCTACCCTATAAAGACGGTTATAAAACTATTCTCGTTTCTTCCATTGACTACATCTATTCTGAGCATAAAATCACACACCTGGTGTTGGACGACCAGACCGATCTGATCGTACCCTTCACGATGGATGAACTGGAGGATCAGTTAGACCCGGTTTGTTTTTTCCGCGCCAACCGTCAGCATATGATTCACATCAACAGCATCTACTCCATTCATAACTATTTCAACGGCAAACTGAAGGTCATTCTGAAAAACCCGCTTGCTGGTGAAATCATCATCAGCAAGGAGAAGTCCGGGCAACTTAAAGCCTGGCTCGACCGATAATTTCGGTTATAGTTTTTCTACGTTTCAGCACCTAAAATATCCATTTCAGTCAAGTAATGGCATTTTCGCGCGGGATACAATTTATGTTTGCAGACATTTTAAATAAACATAAATTATAAAAGAGATGTTTTTCCCAAAAAACTTTAGAAACAATACCCGATATTTCTTGCTATTGTCCCTACTTTTTCCGGCCTTGTTTTTCAGCAGCTGTGGATCGAAAGCTGGACAGGAACAAGCAGGCGGAACTCCGCCACCAGCACCGGAAATCCCGGTTATCGCTGTGCTGGAACAAGCTGCGGTTACCTTTAATGAATATAGTGCTGCCATTGAAGGCAGGGTAAATGTTGACATTCGCCCGCAGGTAGACGGTTACCTGGACAAAATCTTTGTAGATGAAGGTGCCTACGTTAAAACTGGTCAGCCTTTATTTAAAATCAATGATCGTGTGTATCAGGAACAATTGAATACGGCCAATGCAGCCATGGAAGCTGCAAAAGCAAGCTTGCGTACTGCTCAGATTGAAGTGAATAAAATCAAGCCATTAGTACAAAACAAGGTGATTTCTGAAGTACAGCTAAGTACTGCAGAGGCCAATTACAATCAGGCACAAGCCGCGGTATCACAAGCAAAATCAACGATTGCATCAGCAAAGATCAATATTGGTTTCACGCTGATTAAAGCGCCAATTTCCGGCTTCATCGGTAAAATCCCCAAAAGAGTGGGTAACCTGATCAGCAAAGCCGATGCGGAACCAATGACTACTCTTTCGGACACGAAAGATGTGTATGCTTATTTCTCCATGAGCGAGCCTGCTTTTCTCCAGTTTAATGCACAGATTAAAGGTGCAAACATGACGGAGAAACTAAAAAAACTTCCTCCTGTAACCTTGGTACTAGCCGATGGCAGTACTTACCCTGAAAAAGGAAGAATTCAGCTGGTAGATGGTCAGTTCGACAAAAACACCGGATCAATCAGTCTGAGGGCAATGTTCCCAAATCCTCAAGGATTACTGCGTTCAGGAAACACCGGAAAAATCCGTTTGGAAGAGCAGCACGAACAAGTAGTCATGGTGCCTAAAGCCGCTACAATGGATATTCAGGACAAAATTTTTGTCTACCTGGTAGGAAAAGGAAATAAGTTAGAACGCAGAGCGATCAATATTTCTGGCAAAAGCGACAACAATTATCTGGTTAAAGATGGCCTTAAAAAAGGAGAAACGATTGTTTATTCAGGACTAGATGGTTTAACAGAAGAGGCGGAGATTAAGCCGAAACCCTTAAATGCGGACAGCGTTTACCGCGCTCAATAATTTACCAATTTAATATCAAAAACCACATGTTACAATCTATTATAAGAAGGCCGGTATTGGCAACGGTGATCTCTGTCCTCCTGGTCCTCCTGGGGATAGTAGGCCTTACCCGTTTGCCGATTACCCAGTTTCCCGACATTGCGCCGCCTACCATTTTCGTTTCCGGTGTATACCCCGGCGGAAACTCTGAGGCGGTTATCCGTTCTGTCATCACCCCGTTGGAAGAATCCATCAATGGGGTAGAAAACATGGACTATATGAAATCTTCTGCCAGTAATGACGGTTCCTTTTCAGTATCCATTGTATTTAAACAAGGTACAGACCCAGATCAGGCGGCAGTAAACGTACAAAATCGTGTCGCGCAGATCAACAGTCAGATGCCCCCGGAAGTATTGCAGGCAGGGATCAGTACCTCCAAACAACAAAACAGTAATGTGATGTACTTCAACGTTTATAGTGAAGACCGCACAAAATATGATGAGAAATTCCTGCAGAATTACATCAAGATCAACCTTGTTCCTGAGCTAAAAAGGATTCAGGGTGTAGGTCAGGTCCAGATGTTCGGTTCCAAAGATTACTCGATGCGCGTTTGGTTAAACCCGCAGAAAATGGCGGCCAACAACTTAACGCCAAGAGAAGTTACGGAAGCAATTTCAGATCAGAGTTTAGAGACGGCTCCGGGAAAATTCGGAGAAGAATCGAAAGAAGCAATAGAATATGTCGTAAAATACAAAGGCAAGCTAAACTTACCTGAGCAATATGAAGATCTGATCATCAAATCTACCGCTGATGGTGGTGTACTCCGTTTAAAAGACGTTGCGCGGATTGAATTTGGTGCCGCCAGTTATTCCAGTGATACAAAAATGGATGGTATGGACGCGGTCACCTTAGGTATTTTACAAGCCAGTGGTTCCAATGCGAATGAGATTGAAATTGCGGTCCGTAAATCTTTAATTAAAGCGGCGAAAGATTTCCCGAAAGGCATCAACTATGAAATTATTCAAAGTACAAAAGAGAGATTGGATGAATCGATCAGCCAGGTAAAAACAACCTTGATAGAGGCCTTTATCCTGGTATTTATTGTGGTATTCATTTTCCTGCAGGATTTCAGGTCTACCCTCATCCCCGCTATTGCCGTTCCGGTAGCAATTATTGGTACGTTTTTCTTTCTGCAGCTGATTGGCTTTACTGTGAACGTGCTGACCTTATTTGCATTAGTACTTGCCATTGGTATTGTAGTCGATGATGCAATAGTGGTGGTAGAGGCTGTCCATGCGAAAATGGAAGGCTCTGATTTAACTGCCCGCGAAGCTACCTATTCTGCGATGAGTGAAATCACAGGAGCGATTGTATCGATTACCTTGGTGATGGCGGCAGTATTTCTACCTATTGGTTTCATGGAAGGTTCTTCAGGAATTTTCTATAAACAATTCGCCTTTACTCTGGCCATTGCGATTCTGATTTCTGCGGTAAATGCACTGACCTTAAGTCCGGCATTATGTGCCTTGTTCTTAAAGAATCCGCATGCGGAAAAAGAAGGAAAGAAAACAGGCTTTTCTCAGCGCTTTTTCCGGGCTTTCAATACTTCATTTGACCGAATGACAGCAAAGTACATTGGCAGCCTAAAATGGCTGATCAAGTTCAAATGGGTAAGTTTAGGCGGATTGGCAGTCGTTACCGGAATTACCCTTTGGATGCTGAATACCACACCTAAAGGATTTGTACCGATGGAGGACGATAGTTTCATGATTTATTCCTTAACGATGCCTTCCGGTACAGGTTTAGACCGTACTACTAAGTTCATTAAAAAGGTAGACTCTACCTTCAAATCTTTTGAATCGGTAAAAACTACCACCAGTGTATCTGGATTTAACATCATGAGTAACTCGGCGAGTCCGGCTTATGGATTGGGATTTGTGAAACTGAAAGCACCAAAAGAAAGAGGTGAAGTACAGGATATGGACGCAGTATTAGGGATGGTCAATGCAAAAATGGCGACCCTGAAAGAAGGAACAGTGAGTGTATTCCGTATGCCTCCGGTTGCCGGTTATGGTGCCATTGGTGGTGTGGAGTTCGTACTACAGGACCGTACAGGTGGTGATCTGCAGAAATTCAGCCAAGTGGCCAACAAGATTGTCGGTGAACTATTTGGTGTGGATGGCGTTGCGGTTGCATTTACCACCTTTAAAGCGGATTACCCGCAATTTGAATTGGAAGTGAACGACCAAAAAGCCAAGCAACTGGGCGTAAGTGTCAGAGGTTTACTGAGCACGATACAAGTATATTACGGTGGTTCTCAGGCTTCAGACTTTAACCGTTTCGGTAAATATTACCGTGTCAATGTGAAAGCAGATGGCATTTACAGAACAGATAAAGAATCTCTGAACATGGTATTTGTAAAGAATGCCAAAGGTGACATGGTGCCTGCAAGTGAATTGGTATCCGTAAAAAAAGTATATGGACCAGAATCTGTAGACCGCTATAACCTGTTCAATTCCATCACCATCAATGCCATCGCCAAGCCCGGAGTCAGCAATGGAAAGATCATGGATGAAGTAGAGAAATTACTCGCAGAAAGGCTGCCAAACGGCTACAGCTACGAATGGAATGGCCTTTCCAGAGAAGAGAAATCTTCGGGATCACAAACGGTATTCATCCTTGCTTTGAGCTTATTGTTTGTATACTTCCTGCTGGCTGCCCAATATGAAAGTTATATCTTGCCATTGGCAGTAATGTTATCCATTCCTACTGGTCTATTAGGTGTATTTATTGCCATTAAGATTGCTGGAATTGACAACAATATCTATGTACAGATCGGATTGATCATGCTGATTGGTTTATTGGCTAAAAATGCGATTCTGATCATTGAGTTTGCTTTACAGCGCCGAAAAGAAGGCATGGATTTGATCCCTGCAGCATTAGAAGGATCAAGACTACGTTTAAGACCGATTCTAATGACTTCCCTGGCCTTCATTGCAGGTATGACCCCCTTGATGATTGCTACCGGTGGATCAGCAATGGGTAACCGATCGATCAGTACTGGTGCTGCCGGTGGAATGCTTGCAGGAGTAATTCTGGGATTGTTTATCATTCCAGTACTCTTTGTTGTATTCCAGTCTTTACAGGAAAAAATAACCGGGAAACCGGGAATAGAAAACGACCCACAGGTCAAATCTCATTAATCATGAATTACCCCCAAAAATTATATACCTGCGCTACCCTTGCCATCCTGATTACAGGATGCAAGGTGGGCAAAGAATATGTGCGCCCGGCAACCGCATTACCGGCGGAATATCGGCCTGCACAGCAGTCTGCGGATTCGACGAGCGCAGCCATATTGAGTACAAAAGCCTTCTTTAATGACGATGCTTTACAGCAGCTGATTGACAGTGCCAACACTAAAAACTACGACCTGCTGATTGCGATGAAAAATATTGAAGGCGCCAACCAAAGTTTAAAGGAAGCAAAAGTAAATTTCTTACCGGAACTGGGTTTAAACATCCAGGCCAATACCAACAGGCCTTCGAAAAACAGTTTGAATGGCTTAAGTATGGGACAATTTTTTAGCTCCAGCACTATTCAGGATTACAATGCCGCATTAAATGTATCCTGGGAAATTGGCCTGTGGGGAAAACTGAGCAGCATGAAAGGCAAAGCACTTGCTGAGTACCTTCAAACCCAGGAAGCCTCCAAACTGATCCGCAGCAAACTGGTATCCAGTGTGGCCACGGGCTATTATAACCTATTGATGCTAGACGAACAATTACGCATTGCCAACCGTACAGTTGCTTTAAATGACAGCACTTTGCAGATGACAAAACTGCAATGGGATGCCGGTTTAACTACCATCCTTGCTGTTCAGCAGGCGGAAGCACAAAAACTCAGCTCAGAGCAATTGGTACCAGCCTTAGAACAAGGGATCAGCATTCAGGAAAATGCATTAAGTCAGCTGACAGGGACACTTCCAGCATCAGTTCACCGCATAAAAAAACTACATGAAATTAATCCGGCGGTCCAAATTTCTACCGGTTATCCGGTAGCCCTATTGAGCAACCGTGCAGATGTAAAAGCCAGTGAATATGCCTTACGTGCCGCCAACGAATCGGTTGGTATTGCGCAAGCCAGCATGTATCCAGCATTAAACATTACCGCACAGGCTGGATTGAACTCTTTTAAAGCCAGCAACTGGTTTAACATTCCTGGCTCTCTGTTTGGGATGGTTGCCGAATCTGTTACGCAGCCAATTTTTCAGCGTCGCCTGTTAAAAACCAGGTTCGAAATCGCGAAAGTAGAAAGAGAGAAATCGGTGTTACAATTCAGACAAACTGTGCTTTTAGCAGTGACCGAAGTTGCTGATGCTTTAACTAAATCGACCCGATTAAAAGAACAGCTGGAATTGGCAGAACGTCGCGTCAACACCTTACGTTCGACCATAAAAAATGCAGATATGCTGTATAAAAGCGGTATGGCTACCTATCTGGAGGTGATTCTTGCACAGGGAAGTTTGCTGAAAAGCGAATTGGAACTGAGCGACCTGAAACGTCAGCGCCTGGCTGCTGATGTAGAACTTTACACTGCATTAGGTGGTGGAATCAATCCATAATTGACACTTCGTATACCACACAAAAAATGAATAACCTGACTGCGATGCCCTTAAAGCATCGCAGTTTTTTTTATGTATAAGCCCTTGTTATTTGAAGTAGATTTCAAAAGTTGTTCCCGTACCAAACTCACTGGCTACGGTCACCTTCCCTCCCATTGCATCGATCTGGTTTTTAGAGATAAATAGTCCTACGCCTCTGGAGTCTGCATTTCCATTAAAGGTTTTATACATTCCAAACAACTCAGCACCATGCTTTTCCAGGTCCATTCCGATTCCATTATCTTTGATTTTCAGCACCACTTGTTCCTCCTGCTGACAAGTCAGCTCAATTAAGGGTGGACGTTCCGGGTGACTGTACCTAATGGCATTAAAAATGAAATTGAGCAGAATACTTTCCAGATAAGCGGGATTATAATTCACCAATACACTTGGTGGTACCTTATTCAAGATGCAAGCCTTTTTCAGTACAATCTGATCGTGCAGTACGCTCAGTGTTCTATTGATGTATTCATAAAGCATTAAAGGCTCTACAATCACATTGATGTTTGTTTGGATATTGACTACCTTATTTAAATTCAGCAATGTTTCATTCAAGGAATTCGACACTGTTTTCAACAAGGCCACCATTTCATTTCTCTCTTCATTAGTGGTAGCTGATTCAATCAATGCGGAAATAGATTGAATGTTGCTGGTATGAGAACGGAGGTTATGAGACACGATATAGGAGAAATTCAACAGCCTTTTATTCTGCTCAGTCACCAAGTCAAAAGAGTGATTTAAATCTTTTTCCGCCTGCTTGTTCTTGGTGATATCAATCATAATTCCCCTCAGCATCACCACCTTTCCATCAGTAATCACCACATTCACGATGTCTCTCAACCAAACAATACTGCCATCTTTCGCAATCATACGGTATTCAAAATCATGCTGTTCCAGCTTATCGGAAAAGGCATAACAATAATGCAGACGGTATTCTCTGTCTTCCGGATGAATATGATCTACCCAAAAAGTAGGTGATGCCAGCCATTCGTCGCTGGTATAGCCAAGAATGTCTTTTGATTTCTCACTGATAAAAGCAAATTCAAAAGTGAAGGGGTTTGCCTCCCAAACGATCCCATCAATGGTATTAATCAAGGACTCAATACGTTGCCTGTACTCTACTGCAATACGCTCTGCTTCCATCCTTGCCGTCACATCCTCAACAATCGCAATATGACTGGTTGGTTTAGTTCCCGGCAGCCACAATGGCGTAATCATCAGGTTTGCCCAGACCACTGTTCCATCTTTATGTAAATACCTTTTCAAGAGTTCAAATTCAGAAATCTCACCGCTTTCCATTCGCTCAAAATAATTGAGTCCGTTATCCAGATCATCGGGATGACTCAGGGTATAAAAATGCTTCATGACCAGCTCTTCAGCGGAATACCCAAGAATTTTACAGAGTCTTGAATTGACATGAAGTAAGGCACCGGTATTGGAATCCACCTCCATGATTCCAATTGCCGCCTGATCGAATATGGTTTTAAACTTCAGTTCATTTTCCAATAATCTCCCCGCCTGATCATGTACAAGTTGTTCCAGTTCGGCAGGCCTTTTGAATACCATAGAAACCAGAAAACCGCTGAGTCCGGCAAGAAAAATGGCAAATATGGTGGGAAATATAATTTTCAGATAGGGTTTGTAGCTAGGAATACTCCTCATATATAATTTCCAATTGCCATCAGAAAAAGACACACTTTCCTGAACAGCATCTTTCGTGATGCTGATCTCCGGCATAAAAAAATCTTCCTTACCACTTACCGGATTTACCTTCGACAATTGAAAGGCATAACGTTTTTCCGTCACTTCCTTCACTCCTGCTTCCTTTAAAAAGGTATCCAGCTTGATCACTACAGCTGAAAAGCCCCAGAACTTATTGTTAAAAAACAACGGCATCCGCCCAACAATGCCTATTCCACCCTGCTTCAGCTCCAATGGCCCGGCGAAATACATCTTTCGATGTTCCATAGACTTTTTTGCTTCTTCACTAATTTCTTTAGAAAGCTTAAATACATTCAAGTTTAAAGCTGCTTCATTCCCTTTTAAAGGATAGATGTATTTAATAATACCATCAGGTACCATTTCCACTGCTTGTAAATTAGGATTAGAGATCAACAACTGCGCAGCAACAGCATCGAAATTCTTAGGAACCCCATCTTTATTGATGGTTAAGCCCAGTGTTAACGCTGCTGTATAACTGTTTTTAAGGGATTGATCTACATTGTACCGGACCACATCTAAAACACGGGTCATTTCCAACCGCTGATCGTCTTTAACCATACGATAGCGCTGATTGGAGACATAAAGAATCAGAGAGATCAGTAATAACGAAATCACCGCGCCGGTAATTTTGGGTTTTTTAAATAAAATATTGGTACTGGAAGATAGTTTTTTCTCTAGGTTCATTTTGTTGCCAAGCGGAGTCTAAATGTAATATTTAATTTTTACTTTTACCTATGATCATTTCTCTGGATAATGCACAAATTTCTGCCACTTTCTCCACTAAAGGCGGAGAATTACAACGTTTAGAAAACAAGGAAACCGCCTTAGAATATTTATGGACTGGAGATGCTAATTTCTGGGGAAAGTTTAGTCCGATTTTATTTCCTATCGTTGGGGGATTAAAGGAAGACACTTACTTTTTTGAGGGGAAAAGCTATCAGCTCCCTAGACATGGTTTTGCCAGAGACCGGGAATTTGAAGCTCATAAAATAAGCCCTGATGAAGTGTTATTTCTGCTGAAAGAAGATCAGGAAAGCCTAAAAGTATATCCTTTTGAGTTTCAGCTGGGCTTACGTTACCGATTAACTGGAAATACGCTGAGCTGCAGTTATGAAGTATTAAACACCGGAGACAATGATTTGTGGTTTTCCATTGGCGGCCACCCTGCTTTCCGTTTACCACTTCAACCCGAGTTAAGTTATAGCGATTATTACCTAGAGTTTAATAAGGATACGCAATTGAATGTACATCAGGTAACGGATAACCTGATCGAGGAGGAAACTGAGCCTATCCATTTACAGGCAGAAAAACTTAATTTAACGCATGAATTGTTCTATCAGGATGCTTTGGTATTGAAAGATATGAAAAGTAATAAGATCAGTTTGAAAAGTCTAAAAGACGAGCATGGTCTGGATTTTCAATTCAAAGGCTTTCCATTTTTCGGAATCTGGGCAGCGAAAGACGCTGACTTTATATGTCTGGAACCTTGGTGCGGCATTGCTGATGGCATTGCTCACGATCAGGAGCTCAGTAAGAAAGAAGGTATTATTCAGCTCGCGCCTGGAAAAGAATGGTCCAGGCATTGGGAGGTTACTTGTTTTTAAGGCTAGCCATTCCTGCCTGGCAGCTCAACAATAAATTTACAGCCTCGATCTTTGCCTTCGCTTTCTGCACAGATGGTTCCGTTATGGGCTTCGACTAAGACTTTTACAATGGATAATCCAAGGCCGGTTGAATTTTCGCCAGCGGTTGGCTGCGCACTTAAGCGGGTAAAACGCTGGTATAATTTACTTTTATCTTCCAAAGTAAGGCCTAATCCCTGATCCTCCACTTCAATCAGTACCCTCCCAGATCGCTCTTTTACACGAATAAAAATGTGCTTATCTGCTGGGGAATATTTAATCGCATTGTTGATCAAATTGTCTATAATTTCCGTCAGTTTACCTTCATCGGCATTCACATAAAGATCCCTTTCATAGCTGAAGTGAAGCGTCTGGTTCTTCCTTTCTGCCAATGGCTGATTCATAGAGACCACATTACTCACTAAAAAGGAAACATTTACTTTGATTAATAGCAAGTGTATTTTTCCCGCTTCCATACTGCCCACCTGCAGGAGCTCATCAATGATGCGCACCATATTGAGGCTGGCGATTTTTATCTGATCACAAAGCGTATCCACCATATCAGGATTATCTTTCTTCATCTTGATCAGATCCGCACGCACTGGAATCGTGGTTAATGGATTTTTAAGGTCGTGGGCGGTTGTATTCAGAATCTGGTTGTGCTGAGCCATACTGACTCTGGAAGCCAGACGTAGTTCAATCTGATCCATCACAATGTCTCTCAAATCTCTAAGAATCTGTTCCTCCTCTTCGCTTAATGTTCTTGGTGCTTTATCGATCACGCAAAAAGTACCCAGATTGAAGCCATCCCGGGTACGAAGTGGTACAGCGGCATAAAATCTCAATCCAAAACTACCAGCTACCAAAGGGTTAGACAGTGTTCTGGCATCTATGGATGCATCTTCGACGAGGTACAGGTCGTCAGAAAAAACCACAGATGCACAAAGACCGTCATCTTTGTCAATTTGCTGTAAATCAATTCCATATTTTGATTTGAACCAGATGCGATCAGTATCTACCAGACTCACAATTGCAATAGGTACTTTTAAAAGGTTGGCGGCAAGCTTGGTCAACTTATCAAATGAACCATCTGGTGGCGTATCAAGAATACTGTAACTTTTTAAAGCTTTTATTCTTTCTTCTTCTAATGTTGCAGTATCCAGATCTATTTGAGTCGCCATTGAGATTACCATTAATAATTATAAAGTTAGCAATGTTTCTAGCAGAAAACAAATTACGATCATTTATACCTAAACAATATGACATAAGATAAAGTTTTACGCCTGAAAATAGCTATTCTAAAAAAGATCTGTTTTACCTAAACATATTTCCTTGTGAAGAAAAAAAACCGCTTTCACCAGCTTTCAGAAATCAAGGCAGCATTAATAGAAACCCCTGATAATGTGCCTGATGCTACCGCTATAGAAACGGATCTGGCCATTGTGGTACAATCGCCGGCTGCATACAAGCCAGAAATAGTGGTTTGTTTTTTATCGTCAATTACCAAATAACCCTGCTCATTTATTTCACAGCCCAGTTTTTGAGGCAGAGAAGAATGCTGCTCCAACCCAACCTTCCCATACATTGCCTTAAAGAAATGCTCTTGTCCATCTTGCAGCAGCAGGCTTTTCAGCTGACCATTTGCCTGCAAAAGTTCTTTTACAGGAATTTCAATGACCGGAATACCATGATTCTGGAGCTGAAACCGTTGTTCTTCATTTAATTCCGCTGGCCCGTTGGTATATAAAACCAAATCTTTGGTCCATTGACTCAGTACCTGGCTAAAATGAAATGCGATTTCCCCATTGGCCAACAATGCTGTTTTTTGACCTGCGACTTCATAACCGTGGCAATAAGGACAATGGATCACAGAAATTCCCCAGCATTCCGCAAAACCTTTGATCTCTGGCATCACGTCTTTCAGTCCTGTCGCAAACAATAATTTCTTCGCTTTCAAAGATTGACCAGTCGCAGTTTTTAGCTCAAAATGGTCATTGATTTTTACGGCAGCAGTCACAAAATCATTTAAATGCGTTACAGTAGGATATTTTAGCACCTCCGCCAATCCTTTTGCAGCAATTGCGGCTGGAATTTCGCCATCTTGTGTCAGGAAGTTGTGAGAATGCGGCGTTTGCGCATTGCAGGGCTTCCCGCTATCTACCACCATGACTTTTCTTCCCGCCCTGCCTAAAGCCATTGCTGCAGAAAGACCGGCATAACTTCCACCGATAATGATTACTTCTTGTATCGTTTCTTTTTCCATCTTGTTTAAAGTTCAGGTAAGACAGTACAAAGGATATTCATGTACTGACCACTAGTTGAAAACAAAGTTAGGAACGCGAAGGGTATATGCAACTAAATTGCAACAATAAAACATAAAGATGACACAATGTTGCTTTACTTAATTAATGCCGTTCTTATACTAGAAGTATGCGCACTGAATACGCCTAAAGCACCGTTACTAAAATTAGAGGGTGGATTTGCCGGGGAAACAGGCGGCCCATTTCCTCCTGTATTCTGACCGAGGCTATAAAAATACCGGTACACATTTCGGTCGATACACTGAAGTTCTACCTGTACACTATCCCCTTTAATCAGGTCATTCAACTCGTAAAAGATCACATTGTTGACTTTACTTCCATCATCAAAGCGGTCTTCGGAGACCACATCTTTTTCTACCACTCCTTTAAACTTCAGGATATAGCGGTATTGATTGGCTATTCCTGCAGGATCTCTAAAGTTTACAGCTACATAATTTTTGGTTTCTCCGAAAAAGGTAAAGCTCTTAAACGTAAGTGAATCCATAGGCACATGAGCTGGCATCGTCGAGCTGGCACTATAAGTTTGTCCTTCCACCGTCACCGAAAGATCGTATTTGGAGCCCGATTTACCCTTGAATTTGACGCTTTGGTAGACACCTGGAGACACTTCATTAAAAACAATAGCACCAGTACCATCCACGCCAAGCACTACTTTTGCACCGCTCAGCCCATTAAATTTATTAGGCTCGGTAAAGCTATATGTTTTGGAAATTTTAACACGCTGCACCTCATTCTGGTCGCTCACCCCGCCATCAATCACCACCACTGCCGGAGCATCGTCTAGTTTCAGCGCTATTACTTTCTCACATGCGGAGAAAAGACAGATGATCATCAATCCTAAACCCCATCCTTTATCTAATTTCATTTTCTTCATGACGCTTTTAGGTTAAAATTTGAAGTTCCAGGTAACCGAAGGAATGATACCAAACAAAGTAGTCCTGACCACTTCTGTCCGACTAGGATCATTTTCATTATCCTTGAAATCAATTGCAAAAGCATTTTGTCTGTTGTATACATTATAAATTCCGAAAGACCAGCTGGATTGTAGTTTCTTGCCTGGTTTTCCTTCCAAGGTAGCCGCCACATCTAAACGGTGATAAGCCGGTGTGCGGTAAGCATTCTTCTCTTTGTAATAAAAAGCTGTTTTTCCATTGATTTCATATTTACCACTCGGATAAGTCACTGCATTTCCGGTATTGTAAACAAATACTGAAGAGAAAGTCCAGCGTGTACTGGCTTTATAAATCCCAACCAGCGAGACGTCATGTGTTCTATCTTGTTTCGCATAAAACCATTTTCCTTCATTGATCGCATCAAACTGACGCTCTGTTCTGGAATAAGTATAGCCAATCCAGCCATTGAACTTTCCAAATCTTTTCTTCAGAAACAATTCTATTCCATAAGCACGGCCATCACCATACAACAAATCAGCTTCCACATTGCTGTTTCCTCTCAAATCTGTTCCACTTCGATATTCGATCTGGTTTTGCATCCATTTGTAGTAAATTTCTGCGGAAAACTCATATTTATCATCGTTAAAATTCCTGAAATAACCGGTTGCCACCTGGTCCGCAATTTCCGGTTTCACATTATTGCTATTCATAATGTACAGGTCTGTTGGCGAAGTAGAAGTAGAGTTAGACATCAGGTGGATATTTTGAACATTCCTGTTATAAGCAGCCTTTACAGCACTGGAAGTATTCAACTGGTAACTAGCAGACAGCCTAGGCTCCAAGTTAAAATAGGTTTTAATCACTGCTCCGGAGGTATAATATTTACTGGAAACCGTATTTCCATCTTCATCATAAGTCTTGAAATTTCCTGGTCCCAATAAAGAAAAATTGCTCAATCTAAAACCATAAACTAGATTAAAACGCTCATTCACGTTCCATTCATCAGACACATACATAGCAGATTCCAATCCTTTTCTGTTCTCATAAGTGGTTGGATTGACACTCGAGCTCTCGTCTGCACTAAGCTTACCTGGGGCGATCGTGTGATGGATCACATTGAGCCCAAACTTCAGACTATGGTTGTTACTCAAGCGGTAATCAAAATCCTGCTTCAGGTTAAAATCTTTGATAGAAGAATTCACTTTAAAATTATTGTCTTCCATCATATTCTGAATCACATAGTTGTAATTGCTATAGATCAGAGAGGTGTTGGAGAACAACTTACTGCTGTATAAGTGGTTCCAACGCAAGGTAACTGTTGCATTACCCCAATTGAAGCCAAATGTATCGGCAAGGCCGAGCTTGTCACGGCCAAAATAACCGGATATATACAAGGTGTTTTTATCATCCAGCTGGTAATTTGCCTTGGCATTTAAATCATAAAAGTATAAGGTATTGCTATTGATCGAGCTATCCGGTGAAAGCTTAAAGAAAAGATCCATATAGGTTCTCCTTGCGCTCACCATAAAAGAACCTTTGTCTTTCACAATCGGCCCTTCTACTTTCAGCCTGGAAGAGATCAGTCCGATCCCTCCTTCAGCAGTAAACTCTTTGCGGTTTCCATCGTTCATTTTCAAGTCAAGAACAGAGGCCAATCGTCCGCCATACTGTGCCGGCATTCCTCCCTTGTAGACGCTTACATCCTTAATTGCGTCGGAATTGAAAGTGGAGAAGAAACCAAGTAAATGGGAAGCATTATAGACTGGTGCTTCATCCAGGAGGATCAGATTCTGATCTGTTGCTCCTCCCCTAACATAAAAGCCGCTATTTCCTTCGCCAGCAGATTTAATTCCTGGCAGCAGCTGCAAAGTTTTCAGTACATCACGTTCGCCAAGAAGCACCGGAACATCATTGATTTCACGAAGACTTAGCTTTTGTAGTCCCATTTGCGGACTACTCACGTTTTCGTTCTTTTTAGTCGCCGAAATGACTACTTCATTCAATTGGTTATCCTCCTCCAAAGCCACATTAAGTCGCAGATCTTTTGAAACTTCCACCTGTTTAACAGTGGTTTTATAGCCAATAAAACTTACCGCTACTTCATATTTACCCATTGGAATAATGAGAGAATAAAAGCCGTAGGCATTGGTTATCCCGGAAGCAGTACTGCCGCCGCTGATTTTGATACTGGCGCCAATCAGTGTTTCGCCTGTTTTTGCATCAGTCACATTCCCGCTAATGGTTCTTTTAGTTTGGGCTATGGAATACTGAAATGTTATACTCAATAAAAGTATCAGTAATAGTCTAAAGGTATGAGACATAAAAAAATAGGGTATAATATTCCTTAGATCATGCTGTAAATATCTACACGAATGGCTAAATATACTGAATGCTAAGTGTTTTCCACCGAAATAATGAAAGCAAACTTTATCTTCTTTGCAATTGTTCTAAATAGGATGGCTTTAATCAAATTTACAAATAAAGGAATATACTGCACCAAAGGTGATTTTTACATTGATCCCTGGAAACCTGTACAGCTTGCGGTAACCACCCATGGCCACGCAGACCATGTGAAATCAGGCAATGCTGCTTATCTATGTCATGAGCTCACCAAACCTATTCTCCTGCATCGTTTGGGTGGTGACTTAAAGATACAAACCCTCGCGTATGGTGAAAGCCTGCTGATCAATGGCGTCCAGCTGAGTTTATTCCCTGCTGGTCATGTGATTGGTTCTGCGCAGGTAAGACTGGAATATAAGGGTGAAATCTGTGTGATTTCCGGTGATTACAAGGTAGAATATGATGGCATCAGCACAGCCTTTGAACCCGTAAAATGCCATACTTTTGTTTCAGAAAGCACCTTTGGCCTGCCGATTTACAAATGGCTGCCCCAACAAGTGATTATCGACCAGATCAGCAATTGGCACAGCAGCAATCAGCAGCAACAAAAAACCAGCGTTTTAACAGCCTATAGCCTCGGAAAAGCACAAAGACTAATTAAAGGCCTCAGCCTTCTGCAACAAAAAATCTATGTTCATTCCGCTATAGCAAACTTGAATGAAGCCTTTATTAAAGCTGGAGTTGACCTCCCGGAAACAATTAGAATAAGTCCGGAAATCAGCAAATCTGAGCTTCAGGAAGGTATCTTAATTGTTCCTCCGGCAGTTGCAGATGGCCGGTGGATCAAAACATTACTCCATCCTGCAACTGGTATTTGTTCCGGCTGGATGCAAGTACGCGCCGGGCGCAGGTGGAGAAGTTCCGACGCTGGCTTTGCCCTTAGTGACCATGCCGATTGGCCAGGTTTACTATCCGCGATTAAGGCCACATCAGCTGAAAAAGTATACGTAACACATGGCTATACTGCCACATTCTCTAAGTATTTAAATGAAATCGGCATTGATTCTGAAGAGGTGAAAACGCAGTATGGTGTAGAAGATGAGGAGGAGGCAGTCTATTGAAACGCTTCACAGAACTGATCGCCCAGCTGGAAAGCAGCAATAAAACCAATGATAAGATGGCTGCATTGGTAGCTTATTTTAATGAAGCGGAGGAGCAGGACAAGCCTTACGTGATCGCTATGTTTACCGGAAAAAAACCTAAGCGCCCAGTCAGCACCGCCCTGCTTAGAGAATGGGCCATTGAAAAAAGTGGTATTTCCGCCTGGCTTTTTGCGGAAAGCTACCATAATGTAGGAGACCTGAGCGAAACGATCGCCCTGATTTTACCGCCTCCAACACACAGCAGCGACCTTAAACTGAGCGAATGGATCATGGCTTTGGCAGACATTAACGGAAAAGATGATGCGGTTAAAAAAACTTTTATCACCGATTCCTGGGATTGCCTGAACATTTCGGAACGCTTTATCTTCAATAAATTGATTTCAGGAAACTTTAGAATTGGAGTGTCGGGAAAAATGCTGGTCAACGCTTTAGCTAAACAGAGTGATACCCCTGCCAATCAGATCATGCACAGCATTATGGGGAAATGGAAGCCGGAAGAAATTACTTACCAGGAACTGATTGTTGGTGCGCATGTCAATACCGACCATTCCTGGCCCTATCCATTTTGTCTGGCTTACGCGCTGGATCAAGCCCCGGAAGCATTGGGGGAAATACAAGAATGGCAGGCGGAATGGAAATGGGATGGTATCCGCGGACAAATTGTAAAACGAGGCGGAGAACTTTTCATCTGGTCAAGAGGAGAAGAATTGGTCACAGATCAATTCCCAGAGCTTCATTTTTTGTTGGCGGAACTACCCGATGGAACTGTTTTAGATGGAGAAATCCTTGCCGTCAAATCGGGGAAAGTATTGCCTTTTTCCTTATTGCAGCAGCGACTAAACCGAAAAACAATTGCTAAAAACCAACTTGAAAATGCCCCTATTGGTTTTTACTGTTACGACTTACTGGAATACCAGGGGGCAGACCAGCGGGCTGAGCCCCTAAAAAATAGAAGGAAAATACTGGAACTGCTCATTTCTGGAATTCCGGCACAGGAAAACCTGTTGATGTCTCCGGTTGTAAATGCCAATTCCTGGGCAGAACTTGCGGAAATAAGAATGGATTCCAGGGCCATGAACAGCGAGGGATTGATGCTCAAAAAATTAGATTCTTTATACCATAGCGGCCGAAAAAGAGGCGATTGGTGGAAATGGAAAATCAACCCCTATAACATTGACGCAGTAATGATTTACGCACAGAAAGGAAGCGGCAGAAGAGCCGGGTTTTTCACAGATTATACTTTTGCTGTTCGTGATGGCGACCAGCTGATTACCATTGCCAAGGCTTATTCAGGATTAACAGATGCAGAGATTAAAGAGGTCGATGCTTTTGTAAAGAAAAATGCAATAGAGAAATTTGGTCCAGTGCGTACCGTTAAACCTGAACTGGTATTTGAAATTGCTTTTGAAGGTATTGCCGAAAGTAAAAGGCATAAAGCCGGTCTCGCCCTGCGTTTCCCTAGAATTGCCAGATGGAGGAAAGATAAAAAAGTGGAAGAGATCAATACTTTAGCAGATTTAAGGCAATTGTTAAATTCTACATTAGGATAGTAATATGGGCATAGAAAAGAGCAAGGGCTACCGACAAGTGTTAAAATGGCTGAAATCAGGAAAAAGAAAACCTTTCCAATTTCAAAGTGATGCCTGGCAATATTATGCGGAAGGTTACAGTGGATTGATTAATGCACCAACCGGTTTTGGAAAAACGTTCTCTCTTTTTCTGGCCGTAGTCATTGAAGAGTTGAACGAACAGGCTGAAAACAGTATAAAATTATCCACAAAAAAAGGATTAAAAAAATCTGTAAAATCGAGTAAAGGATTAAAGTTAATCTGGATTACCCCCCTTCGCTCTTTAGCAAAAGATCTTGCCCGGGCCATGCGGGAAGTTTGCGCGGAACTGGAATTAGACTGGCAAATTTCCGTTAGAAACGGAGACACCACGGCCTCAGAAAAACTGAAGCAAAAGAAACAGATGCCAGAAGTTTTGATCATCACACCCGAAAGCATGCACTTATTGCTGGCACAGAAAAACAGCTCTTCCCATTTTTATTCCCTCCGATGTATTGTTGCCGATGAGTGGCACGAGTTGATCGGAAGTAAACGCGGGGTAATGGCAGAATTGGCGATCTCCAGAATCAAAGGGATCTTAAAAGAAAAACATCCGGAACGACTGCTTAGAATATGGGGGATTTCGGCCACCATTGGAAATCTGGAGCAGGCCATGGAGGTACTGGTCCCCTACTCTGATTTGCTAAAAATCATTGTCAAGGCTGACGTAAAAAAGAAAATCCTGATCAAGTCAATCCTGCCCGATCATATCGATATGCTGCCATGGGCAGGGCATTTAGGGCATAAACTGGCGCACAAACTCTTACCCATTATCCATAAAAGTAAGACGACCTTAATTTTCACCAATACCAGAGGGCAGGCAGAATTATGGTATCAAAACCTGCTGGCATTAGATGAAAGCCTGGCGGGAGTATTGGCCATTCATCATGGCTCTATAGATTATGAATTACGCAACTGGATAGAAGATGCGCTGCATTCAGGAGTATTAAAAGCGGTCATCAGTACCTCTTCCCTTGACCTGGGTGTGGATTTTAAGCCGGTAGATACGGTAGTCCAAATTGGTTCCCCTAAAGGAGTTGCTCGATTTTTACAGCGTGCCGGAAGAAGCGGACATTCTCCAAATGAAACATCAAAAATCTATTTCCTGCCTACCCATGCGCTGGAATTGGTAGAAGCAGCAGCCATTAAGGAGGCGGCAAAAACACAGCAGATAGAAAGTCGGGAGCCCGTGGTGATGGCTTTTGACACCCTCATCCAGTACCTGGTTACACTTGCAGTAGGCGATGGCTTTAAGGAGGAGGAAATCTATGAAGAGGTAAAACAAACCCATGCTTTCCAGGAGATCTTACCTTCAGAATGGAGTTGGATCATGCAGTTTATCACGACTGGCGGCAACAGTCTCACGGCTTATAATGAATTTAAAAAGGTAGTTAAAGCGGAGGATGGGTTATGGCAGGTGGAAAGCAGGCAAATCGCCATGCGACATCGCCTTCACATCGGTACGATTGTAAGTGATGCCATGATCAAAGTAAAATATCTTGGTGGTGGATATATCGGAATGGTGGAAGAATCATTCCTCTCCAAATTAAAAGCAGGGAATAGTTTTACGCTTGCCGGAAGGGTGTTAGAATTCATTATGGTCAAAGAAATGACGGCACTGGTGAGGCGCAGCAATGCGAAAAAGGCGATCAGCCCAAGCTGGATGGGCGGCCGGATTTCATTGACTGCGAATCTAGGCAGCATCTTAAGGAAAAAATACAATGAGACACTGGATAAAACACATGAGGATGAAGAGCTGGACATCGTCTTCCCTCTTTTTGAACGACAAGCTGCCGTATCTCATGTCCCAAAAAGCGATGAGTTTCTGGTAGAATTGATTCACACCAAAGACGGTTACCATATCTTTGCTTATCCATTTGAAGGCCGTATGGTGCATGAGGCTTTAGCCGCGTTAATTGCCTATCGTCTGAGCCGTCATACCCCAATCAGTTTCTCGATTGCCATGAATGACTATGGATTTGAGTTGTTATCGGAACATCCAATTCCTATGGATGAAGAAGAAATCAGGACTTTATTCAGCCCCGCACAATTAGGAGAAGACATCGTGAGCAGCATCAATGCCACGGAAATGGCCAAAAGGAAATTTAGGGACATCGCCTGTATATCCGGACTGGTTTTTCAAGGGTTTCCCGGTAAATATACTGCCAACAAGCATTTACAATCTTCGTCGGCATTATTTTTCAATGTTTTTACGGATTATGACCCTAGGAACTTATTATTGCGTCAGGCTTATGAAGAGGCTTTTTACCAGCAAATTGAAGAACCCAGGTTATTGGCAGCCTTACAGCGCATCCAGCAAAGCACAATCATCTTGAAAAGGCCGGAAAGTTATACGCCCCTCTGCTTCCCGATCAAAGTAGACAGTTTAAGGGAAAACATGAGCACCGAAGAATTAGGGCAAAGGATTGAAAGAATGACCGTTGAGGCGGACAAAAAGAACAAAAAAAATAAAGCTTAACATGCAAATTACCTGTCGGGGAGAAATATTAATATTGAGCAAAGAAAGGGCTATTTATTGGCCGGCACAGGAAATGCTGTTCATCAGTGACCTCCATATTGGTAAACCTGCACATTTTAGAAAACATGGTATTCAAGTACCTTCAACAATTGGTGACCAGGACCTGACACGCCTTAAAGGACTCATTGAACAGTATCATCCAAAAAAATTACTGATCACCGGAGATTTATTTCACCATCAGCTGAATAGCGATATCACCGTTTTTTCGCAATGGAGAGCTACATTTCCAGACCTAAAATTTCTACTGATCAAAGGAAATCACGACAGGCTCTTGATTAAAGATTACAAAGATTTAGGGATTGAAGTTTATGAAAAAGAATTGATCTGCTGTCCATTCCGGTTTATCCACGACCGTCCAATAGCTGAAGATGAATATTACACCATCTCCGGACATATCCATCCAGGAGTCACTGTATATGGAAAAGCAAGACAAAGGTTAAGTTTGCCTTGCTTTTACTTTGGGGCATCGTATGCTATTTTACCCGCCTTTAGTGCCTTTACAGGATTAAGTATACTGAAACCACAGCAAGGCGACCGATTTTATGCCATTACACCAGGCCATATTGTTGAAGTTTAGCAGGTTTTGATGATATCCTACCGAAAAATCAGACGGTTAAATATCGTTTAAAGCCTGGTTGATGGTTTTATAAATATAATCCAGATCCTCGTCACTGATAATGTACGGAGGTAAAATGTAAATGATATTTCCTAATGGCCTTAAAATAATCCCTCTTTCCAGAAAATACGAATACAACTGATTTCTCAATCCGCTCAGATAAGAAGTATTTGTTCCTGTTTCCCATTCTATGACCAGAATAGTCCCTTTCTGACGTACATCTTTAAGCTTAGGATGGTCTTTTATCTGTGCAGCGAACGCTTCATGTTTTGCTTTTACCCTTTGGATATTTGGCAAAGTCTCCGAGCTCAAAAGAATATCCATACTGGCTAAAGAAGCTGCACAGGCAACTGGATTCGCTGTAAAGGAATGTCCATGATACAAGGTTTTCAGTTTATCGTCACTCATAAATGCTTCAAAAACCTTGTCATTACAAGTGGTTACCCCTAAAGGCATGGTACCACCGGTCAGGCCTTTGGAAAGGCAGAAAATATCAGGCGCCGCTGTTAAAGCTTCACAGGCAAACAAAGTCCCTGTACGACCAAATCCGGTCATCACTTCATCTGCAATCGTCAAAATACCCTGTTTCTGACAGGTGTCAATCAGCTGATCCAGGTATTCCGCCTCATACATCAGCATTCCTCCAGCACCAAGGACCATTGGTTCAAAGATGAAACAAGCCACTTCATTGCTCAAGTAATTGATTTTAGACTTGATCTGCGCGATATTATCCGCATTAGGAAGGTCGATAAACTCCACATCAAATAGCATGGAGCTGAAAGGATCTGTAAAAATACTTCTACCGCTTACAGACATTGCTCCAAAAGTATCACCATGATAGGCATCTTTAAAAGCAATAATTTTAGTCCGCGAGACACTTCCAGTATTAGACCAGAACTGCAGACACATTTTAAGAGCAACTTCCACCGCAGTGGATCCGTTATCGGTATAAAACACCTTTTCCTGACCTTTAGGAAGGATTTCCAATAACCTTTCCGCCAATAGTACGGCCGGTTCATGGGTAAAACCAGCAAAAATCGCATGCTCTAATACACTCAATTGCTCGGATACTTTTTTGGCAATATGGGGATGTGAATGTCCGTGGATGTTCACCCACCAGCTGGAAACGGCATCAATATACTTCTTTCCATCCTCATCAAAAAGATAGGCACCTGATCCGCTTACAATTGGTATATGCGGCAAAGCATTCTTCATCTGCGTATAAGGGTGCCAGATTACCTTCTGATCTCGTTCTGCTAAAGTCATGATTAAATATTTTTATGAAGTAGTAGTTCGACTACTTTTTGGTCTGTTTTGAAAGTCACATCCGTCACTTTAAGGTCTTTTAAATCCGTCCATCTGAAGGACTGCAGACTATCTCCCTCAAAATCAAAAGGGACAGTTTTAAAATCAAGTTCCAGCGGCTTTAGCTCTTTCACTATATAATAAATACTTAAAATCTGGCTGTCATTAAAAGATGATTTCTCATAGAAATCGGTGGTATAAATGTGATCGAGTACTTCCACTTCAGCGTAACACTCTTCCATAAATTCTCTCTTGAGTGCGTCAATCAGGCCTTCACCCAGTTCCAGTCCACCACCAGGAAATTTAGTAAAAACCCTTCCTCCCGACTGCTCATCACTAATCAAAACTTGATTGTCGGCATTGATCAGCAGACCGTATACTCTTACATTAAAATAACTCATTGATCGAAATGTTTTTGGTTTTTTGTTGCATTGTCTATCGTCCATGGAATCTCCTTTTGGAAAGCTTCCTGTCTGACGTTACAATTGGTCATCTTGCAATAATTGCAACATGCCGGCAGACAAGGGTCTGCATGAATAAAAAGTTCTGTGGTATGTTCTGCTTTCACATTGATCAACCGATCAATAGCAGATATTTCATGATGCACCTGGTTTAGATCGTAATAGTAAGGTAAAGTAATGTGACAATCGATATGCAGATCGGCACCATATTGCTGCGCTCTTAAATTATGGACATCAATCCAGGATTCTTGTCTGTTATCCTGTAAAATGTTTACAATATCTTTCACCAATTCTACATTACTTTCATCCATTAGTCCTCCTACCGACCTTCTGGTGAGCTTATAACCATTATAAACAATATAGCAGCCCAGCACAATAGAAATCGCACTATCCAGCCAGAATATTTGGGTCAGTTGTATCAGAATAATTCCAATCACCAGTCCAGCACTGGTAATCGCATCGGTCATCAGGTGTTTTCCATCAGCCTCCAGCGTAATAGAACGGTGTTTCTTGCCTGTATTGATCAGGTAAAGGCCCACCAGCAGATTCACCAAACCAGTAGCACCTATAATAGCTGCGCCTTCATATAACTGACTGATTTCCTTAGGAAAAACCAGATCATAACTAGATTTAAAAACAATGATCACTCCAGCAATGGCGATCAGAATTCCTTCCACAAAAGCAGAGAAGAATTCTACCTTTCCATGTCCATAGGGGTGATTTTCATCTTTCGGTAAAGTGGCCAGATAGATGCTGTAAAATGCAAAAGAACTTGCTAGCACATTGACAATACTTTCTGCGGCATCCGTAAGGATGGCATTGGAATGCGTCATAAAGTAGGCTACAAACTTAGCCAGCATCAGCAGGATGCTGATACATAAAGAAACGAGTATTGCTTTTTTCTGAGGTAACAATTGGCAGAGTTTAGCTGTCAAAAGTACATTTTAACCTGCAAATTACATTAAAAAGTATTTTTTTTAGTTTAAAATTCCGTTAGGTTTATATATTTGCCTTCTCACAAAATTATATTTGCTTGCGCACAAAAAATTATGACATTTTTATCCAACCGAATCAATAACCTTTCAGAGTCTCAGACCATTAAAATGGCAAAGTTAGGTAGAGAACTATCCTCAAAAGGAATAGATGTAATCAACCTTAGCTTCGGTGAGCCCGACTTCTTTACTCCAGAGTTTGTGAAGGATGCAGCGAAGATCGCTGTGGACGAGAACTACTCTTACTACACTCCTGTATCAGGTTATCCTGAATTACGTAAGGCGATTGCTGATAAGTTATTGAGAGAAAATGGACTAAGCTATGGTTTTGAGCAGATCGTAGTTTCGACTGGCGCAAAACAATCTTTGGCCAATGCTGTCATGTGCCTGGTAAACCCTGGAGAAGAGGTAATTGTGCCTACTCCATACTGGGTATCTTACTCAGAAATGATCAAACTTGCGGAAGGCGAAACTGTATTTATCAATGCAACCGTAGAAAATAACTTCAAAATTACTGGTGCACAATTGGAAGCGGCTATTACGCCAAAGACCAAATTGTTCATGTTCTCTTCTCCATGTAACCCAACAGGATCAGTTTATTCGAACGAAGAACTTGCCGACTTAGTTGCTGTATTTGAGAAACATCCAAATATCTATATCATCTCTGATGAAATCTATGAGCACATCAACTTTGTTGGAAAACATGCTTCGATTGCTGAATTTGACTCGATCAAAGACAGAGTAATCTTAATCAATGGTTTCTCAAAGTCTTATGCCATGACTGGATGGCGCGTAGGCTATATGGCTGCGAACAAAGAGATTGCTAATGCTTGTGATAAAATGCAGGGACAAGTTACCTCAGGAACTTCTTCTATCGCACAACGTGCGGCTTTACATGCTTACCAAGGTGGTTTAGAATCTGTAAGTGCTATGGTTGATGAATTCAGAAGCCGCAGAGATATCGTTTATGCTTTATTGAAAGAAATTCCAAATATCAAAGTAAACCTTCCTGATGGTGCATTCTACTTCTTCCCAGAAGTTAAAGCTTATTTCGGTACCAGCACTGGCGATTACAAAATCACCAATGCAGAAGACCTTTGTCTTTACCTTTTAAATGAAGCTCATGTATCCACAGTAACAGGTGAAGCTTTCGGTAACGAAGATTGTATCAGAATTTCTTATGCTGCTGCAGAAGATAAATTGAGAGATGCCGTATTGAGAATCAAAACAGCTTTAGAAAAATTAAGCTAATATTAATTAGCTAAAAAAATGCCGGTTCCTGGATTGGAAACCGGCATTTTTTGTTTTACAGGTATAATGTTTTGTTTGAGAATGCAATTTAGGAAGCAAAAATACCCATCCGCTTTTCATCCCCGAATCTTTGCTAAAGGGCAAACCTTCGAATGTCTGCAAAGCTAGATGTCCATTTTTGGTCTAAAGAAAATTAAGGAAAAGTTCCATGCACCATGCTACTTTCCGCACTGTGCCATTTTCTGCATCATACTGTTTAATGGCGCGAGTAAATATCCCAGCGCGCACAAGTCCTATTTAGGAGCGAATTGCTTCAACAGGGTCCAACCTCGACGCCGAATACGCCGGCCAGAACCCAGAAATCACACCAATCACTACCGAAATCGTAAATCCTAAAACAATATTCTTCATAAACAAAGTCATTTCAAAACCGCCTGCAGTCAATCCTACCGTCAGCAAGTAAACGAGCAGCAATCCAAACGCCCCTCCCAGCAAACACAATGCAATTGCTTCAAACAGGAACTGGAGCAGAATAAAATAATTCTTTGCGCCCAGCGACTTCTGAATACCGATGATATTGGTTCGTTCTTTCACGGATACGAACATAATATTGGCGATACCGAAACCACCAACTAATATCGAGAACCCACCAATTACCCAGCCGGCGATATCCACGACACCGAACATCTGATCTAGCTGATTAGATGCGATCGTACTTTTGTTCAGTGCAAAATCATCTTCTGCACCCGGTCTCGTTCTACGAATCGCCCTTAATGCGCCTCTGATTTCACTTTCCACTTCGTCCAGTGCCACATAAGATTTCCCTCTTACGGTAATTGTGGGATCATACCTATCACTTTCGACATCCATAATTCCTTTGGCAAAATTAAGGGGCATCAGTACATTTTTGTCCTGCGACATGCCCATCATATCCTCTCCTTCTTTTTTAAACACACCAACTACGGTTAGCCTTCTTCCCATTACAGAAATCGCTTTACCTACGGCCTGATCTCCATTGAACAATCCATTGGCAATATCGGCACCGATAATTACGACTGGCGCACCGGATTTACCCTCATTTTCGGTGAAGTATCTACCTTCCTGAAAATCCAGATTCCATGTTTTATTAAAATCCTGAGATGCGGCTCTGATGGAACCACCTTCTACGGAGTTACTTCTATATTTTATCGTTCTGGCATTGGCAGAGATCTCATAAGAAACACCTTCTACATACTCCAGACGATCTCTTAGGCCTTCATAATCTCTCAATGAAGGTTCTGGTCTGTTCACATATTTCCACCATGGATAATCACCGAATCCACCCCATGGCCATTTCTGTACGAATACAGTACTGGATCCTAATTTATCGATACTGGCTTGCAACTTACCTCTTAGGGTATCTACTGCGGAGAAAACGAAGATAATGGTGAAGATACCAATGGTGATCCCCAATAAGGAAAGCATGGTACGCGTTTTATTTTGGCGTAGCGCATCTAGTGCAAACCGAAAACTTTCGCCTATTAGTCTGAGAATAATCATAATTAGGGTTTAGACCAAAAGTACCCAAAAAGGTTACAGAGAAATCCTATATAATATAAAAAATACAAAGCTTTACTTAAAAACACTCCTTATGGTTGTAGATTTAACAATTCAAGGACATACAATGATGATTATTTGTGGAAAAGAAAATTATATTTCGTAAATTTGCGCCCTTAATTATCACATCGAAAAAATATGAAGTTATCTCAATTTAAGTTTAATCTACCTGAATCATTAGTTGCCAATAATCCTTCAGAGCATAGGGACGAAGCCCGTTTAATGGTTTTGCATAAAGATAGTGGCAAAATTGAACATAAAATATTCAAGGATGTTTTAAGTTATTTTGACGATCAGGATGTCATGATTTTAAACAACACTAAAGTTTTTCCTGCGCGTTTATATGGCAATAAAGAAAAAACAGGTGCAACAATTGAAGTGTTTTTACTACGCGAACTGAATAAAGAGTTGCGTTTATGGGACGTTTTAGTAGATCCTGCACGTAAAATTCGTGTTGGAAACAAGCTATATTTCGGCGATGACGACTTATTAGTTGCTGAAGTAGTAGACAATACCACTTCCCGCGGACGTACCATTCGTTTCTTATTTGACGGTACTGATGAAGAATTCAGAAAAAACATTGAAATTCTAGGAGAAACTCCACTTCCAAAATATATCAAACGTAAAGCTACTGCTCAAGATAAAGAGCGTTACCAAACGATCTTCGCTAAGCATGAAGGTGCGGTTGCAGCTCCTACAGCTGGATTACACTTCAGCAGAGAGCTGATGAAACGTCTGGAACTGAAAGGCATCAACTTTGCGGAAGTAACTTTACACGTAGGCTTAGGTACTTTCAGATCAGTAGAAGTGGAAGACTTAACGAAACACAAAATGGATTCTGAGCAATTCATCATTGAGCAGAAAGATGCAGACATCGTGAACAAGGCAATTGAAGAAAAAAGAAGAATCTGTGCGGTAGGAACTACTTCTATGCGTGCGATTGAATCTGCTGTTTCTTCGGGAAGAATGTTAAAACCAGCAAACGACTGGACGAGTAAATTCATCTTCCCTCCCTATGATTTCAGCATTGCGAATTCAATGATTACCAATTTCCACACCCCTGAATCTACTCTATTGATGATGGTAAGTGCCTTTGGTGGTTACGATTACGTAAGAAATGCTTATGAAGTAGCTTTAAAAGAAAAATATCGCTTCTACAGTTATGGAGATGCGATGTTGATCATCTAATAAAAAATACAGCGATTAAAATAGGAGATTTTGAACCATTAAGGTTTGGATCTCCTATTTTTGTTTAACAAGCGCACACAACTTTCCAAAAGAGATGAAATATTACGCAATTATAGTCGCAGGAGGTTCCGGATCAAGAATGCAAAGCAATATCGCGAAGCAGTTTTTGCTATTGAACGGCAAACCCATCCTGATGCACACCCTGGAGGCTTTTGCGAACACTGAACTGCAGCCCGAATTGTTACTGGTTTTAAATATCCACCAGCATGAGTACTGGGAAGAGCTATGCAGGCGCCACAGCTTCACGATTAAGCATTTGGTCATAAAGGGTGGGGATCAACGCTTTCATTCCGTTAAAAACGGCTTAAAGGCCATTAAAGGCAAAGGAATCGTTGCCATCCACGATGCGGTACGCCCTTTAATTTCTGCCGACCTTATTTTACGTTCTTTTGCTGCTGCCGAGACGAATGGCAATGCAGTAGCTGGTGTAAAATCAACAGACTCTGTTCGGAGCATTAATACTGAAGGAAAAACCGAGGCACTGAACAGGGAGCTGCTGCTGATGATCCAAACCCCACAAACCTTTGCCATAGCGCAACTCAGGAAAGCTTATCAGCAGCCTTTCAGAAATGAATTTACTGATGATGCTTCGGTGGTTGAATATTCCGGATACCCTATTCATGTCATTGAAGGGAGTCGTGAAAACATCAAGATCACTTATCCAGAAGACCTGGATATCGCAGCTATTTATATAAAGAAAGGCCTCTAATCATCTCAGAGGCCTCTAAATTATATTAAAAGAAATAAGAAGGATTACGCGGCTCTGTTAATGATTTTCAAAATGATAGCGATTACGGCAATCACTAAAAGAACGTGAATTAAACCACCAACATTCGGACCAAATCCCTGAAAAAAGAACCCGATAATCCATAATATCACTAATACTACTGCAACTAAATAAAGTAAATTTCCCATAACGTTTAATTTTAAGATGTGTTTTTTTTAGATGAAACCTCTATGAATGATTTCGTCATCCATGACATTACATAAACAATCATCATTCCAAAAAGGTTCTGGCACAAAAAAAGGCCCCGAGTTTACAGGACCTTTACAGTAAAAAAACGTTAAAGACTAGTATTCGTCTTCATTGAAGAAGAAGTCATCTTTGGTAGGATAATCTGGCCAAATTTCTTCGATGGTTTCGTATGGTTCCCCATCATCTTCCAAAGCCTGTAAATTTTCAATCACCTCTACTGGTGCACCTGATCTTATCCCGTAATCAATTAATTCGTCTTTTGTTGCAGGCCATGGAGCGTCTTCCAAATGCGATGCGAGTTCTAGTGTCCAATACATATTTCCTATCCTAATTAAGTTATTCTATTTGTTTCGCAAAAGTATATTAAAAAACCTGAGCAAAACAAACTTTTTTTCAACCATTTTTAGAGCCTTGGAATCCAGATGTTTTCCGTTGCTTTTGCGTCTAAATTCAGTTTTCGTGCCAAAACAAATAAATAATCGCTTAAACGGTTTAAATATATCGTCATTTTTTCGTCAACAAAGCTCTCAGAAGCCAAATGTACAGTCAAACGTTCAGCACGTCTGCATACACAACGCGCTAAGTGACAATAGGAAACTACAGTTGTTCCGCCTGGCAGCACAAAATGCTTCAATTCTGGCAACACTTTGTGCATATTGTCCATCTCCTCTTCCAGTAAAGTAATGTCAGTATCGTGGAGATCCGGGATTTTCATCCTGGATTTTTCGGGATCAGCAGCTAGTGCAGCACCTACGGTGAACAATCTATCCTGGATTTCCTTCAGCACTTTTTGATGGTGAGGGTCAATATCCTGGCACATGATGAGTCCGATATAAGAGTTCAGCTCATCTACCGTTCCATAGCATTCGATGCGTAAATGAAACTTAGGCACGCGGGTTCCACCAATTAAAGAGGTCAAACCTTTATCGCCGGTTTTGGTATATATCTTCATATTGGAAAATTAACCAATTTTTTCGAAGTCGTCACCACTTTCCTCTAATTTCACGAGGCGTGGAGAAACCGTTTTGATATCGGTATTCAGGTAATCATTTTCAATCAAACCATCACGCATCCTCACTATACGGTGGGCATGCTGCGCGATATCTTCCTCATGGGTAACGAGGATAATGGTATTTCCCTTGCTGTGAATCTCTTCCAGCAAGCCCATAATCTCTACAGATGTTTTAGTATCTAAGTTACCTGTAGGCTCATCGGCAAGAATAATCGAAGGATTATTGATCAAAGCCCTGGCCACAGCCACCCTTTGTCGCTGACCACCGGAAAGCTCATTTGGCTTATGCGTTACCCGGTTTCCCAGACCTACATTTTCCAATGCTTTATGTGCTCTTGCATCACGTTCCTTCTTATTTGCACCTGAATAAATCAATGGCAAAGCCACATTATCCAGGGAAGTAGAGCGCGGCAGCAGGTTAAAAGTCTGGAATACAAAGCCGATTTCCTTGTTACGAACTTCTGCAAGTTCATTCTCGGTCATCTGACTTACATTAATCCCATTCAACACATAAGTACCTTTACTTGGCGTATCCAGGCAGCCTAAAATATTCATCAACGTAGATTTTCCGGAACCGGAAGGCCCCATTAACGCGACGAATTCACCTTTCTGGATGTCCAATGAAACTGATTTTAAAGCATGGATCACTTCTGATCCGATCACGTATTTACGGCCTATGTCTTTGATGTTGATTAACGCTTTTTCCATTGGTAGCTAATTATTCGGGTTTTGGTTTTAGACGGCAAAGGACCTCGGAATGTTACATCCGCCTTTATTTTTCTAGGATTTTAGGCACCATAAAGAAGTTTTCATTGTGTTTCGCTGCATTTTTCAATCCATCGGCCACAGAAATTTCTTGTTTCACCACATCTTCCCGCCAAACATTCTCTTCTTCATTCATATATACCAATGGTGCTACACCTTTGGTATCCAACTCATTGAGTTGTTCCATAAAGGTAAGAATCTTATTCATATCCCCCATCAGGCTATCCACCTCTTTCTCTTCTATGGCAATTCTAGCCAGATCGGCCACTTTATATATAGTTTCTTTATCTATGGTCATGCGATAAGCAGTTTACTATTTATTAAATTAAAGATGCGTTCTTTCAACTGATCCGCATCTGTTATGGTTAAATCATGGGTCGCAACCGGCTGATGGATGTAAATATCACAAATTCCCGGCGTACTACCATATTTTGAACCATCATCCCACATTTTTTTCCATACATCGGATAAACTTACGGGCACAATGGCCAGGTTCTTTTCTATGGCCAAACGGAATGGTCCATTTTTAAAAGACTGCAAAACAGGTGGATAATGCAATCCATCTATCCCACCTTCCGGAAAGATAATCAGGCTCCAACCTGCTTCTAATCGCTCTCCAGCCTTTTTAAAAGCCCTGAAAGCAGAAATCTTACTGTCGCGGTTTACCGGAATATCAATCGTCTTAAAGAAGATTTTCAGTACTGGATTTTTCAATAGGGCATCCTTCCCCATAAAATGAAATTTCCCCTGAGCAAGGATACAGAAAATCATGATGTCCAGGTTAGAAGTATGGTTGGCGCAATAAATGTATGTCTGATTTTTATCTAAAGGCTGTTCAAAAGTAAAGCGAAAAAAGATGCCGGTGAGCCAGCTGCTGAGGAAACTATTGACTTTTCTGAGCTTATTCAATGTCAGGTAACCTTTTGGAGACTGTGCTGCAGCAAAGTAAAACGGATAAAATACCACCGAAAGAGACAAAATAACAAATATAGAATAAATGCGATGGCTATGCTTTAGAAGGCGGATCATGGATTCAAAACTACTATTTTTTTAAAGAGCAGACTGCTAATATGCTCATTCCAATGTAAATTCCTCAGTAATGCGATTGATAAAAGATAAAAATGAAATTATACGCCTCCCCAATACCTGTTTTTTCTTAATTTCGTTGCATGAAAGAAACGGTAGTTAGCGGGATACGTCCTACAGGAAAATTACACCTGGGAAATTATTTTGGTGCGGTTAAAAACTTTGTGAAGATGCAATATGATTACAATTGCTATTTTTTCATTGCCGACCTTCATTCTTTAACCACACATCCAACTCCTGACGATCTTCATGGTTATGTAAAACATGTATTAGTAGAATATCTTGCTTGCGGAATTGATCCGGAAGAAACCACCATCTATATCCAGTCTGACGTTCCTGAAGTTGCAGAGTTGTATTTATACTTGAATATGAATGCCTATATGGGCGAATTGGAGCGCAGTGCTTCTTTTAAAGATAAAATCAGGTCACAGTCTGACAATGTGAATGCAGGTTTACTCACCTACCCTACCTTAATGGCTGCCGACATTCTGATCCACAAAGCAACTAAAGTTCCAGTAGGAAAAGATCAGGAGCAACACCTGGAAATGACCAGAACGTTCGGAAATCGCTTCAACAGAATGTATAAAACAGACCTTTTCCCTGAATCTTTTGCCTTCAATTATTCAGAGAACTTAGTAAAAGTTCCAGGATTAGATGGAAAAGGAAAAATGAGTAAATCATCTGGCGACGGTAGCTGTATTTACCTATCTGACAGTCCAGAGGTGATCCGTAAAAAGGTTTCCCGTGCGGTAACAGATGGCGGACCGACGGAAGACAACCAGCCAAAACCAGAAGCCATCCAAAACTTATTTGACCTGATGAAAATTGTTTCTCCGGCAGATACAATGGGTCATTTCGATGGTTTATATAACAAATGTGAGATTCGATACGGCGATTTCAAAAAACAGCTGGCTGAAGACATGATTGTATTCAATACGCCAATTCGTGAGAAAATTGAAGAACTTTCTAAAGACACATCTTACTTACGTCAGGTGGCGAAACATGGTGCCTTAAAAGCAAGAGAAAGTGCACAAAAAACCATTAAAGAAGCAAGAGAGCTGATCGGATTCAAATCCTTTTAGTCGATACAATTAGATCATATAGCTTCGGAAGCTAGATAAATTATTAGAATATGCATATAGCTATAGTTGGAAATATTGGTGCCGGTAAAACCACCTTAACAGGGTTACTTGCCAAACATTATGGCTGGGAAGCTTTATACGAAGAGGTAGACGACAATCCTTATCTGGAAGATTTTTACAGCGACATGAAAAGATGGAGCTTTAACTTACAGATTTACTTTTTAAACAATCGTTTTCAGCAGATTGTGGACATTGAAAATAACAAACGTAATGTGATTCAGGATAGAACCATTTATGAGGATGCGCATATTTTTGCAGAAAACCTTCATGAAATGGGCTTAATGACCACCAGGGATCACCACAATTACCGCGCGATATTTGAGAACATTACCTCATTCATTAGACCGCCGGATTTATTGGTCTACCTGCGTGCGTCAGTCCCTACTTTGGTGAACAACATCCAGCGTCGTGGCCGTGAGTATGAAGCCAGTATCCGTATTGATTATTTGTCGAAGCTGAATGAAAAATATGAAACCTGGATTAAAGATTACAATATGGGGAAATTGCTGATTCTGGATAAAAATAAGCTAGATTTCACAAATAATCCAGAAGACCTGGGCAGTATTATCCGATCTATTGATGCAGAAATAAACGGTTTATTTTAAGATGAAGGTACTTGGAGTAATTCCAGCCCGCTTTGCGTCTACGCGTTTCCCCGGAAAGCCCTTAGTGGACATTCAGGGTAAAAGCATGATCCGCAGGGTATATGAGCAGGCGCTGAAAGCGAAGGGGCTCCACAAAGTAGTCGTGGCCACAGACGATGAACGAATTGCCGAAGAACTGAAGAGTTTTGGCGCTGAATACATCATGACCGGTACTCAGCACCAAAGCGGCACAGACAGGTGTGCAGAAGTCGCCAGACAATTGCCTGGTTTTGACGTGCTCATAAATATTCAGGGCGACGAGCCCTTTATAGATCCGGCGCAGATCGATTTATTGGTTTCCTGTTTTGCAGATCCGAATGTACAGCTGGCTACCCTCATCAAGGAAATTCATACAGAAAGAGAACTATTTAACCATAATTTGCCGAAAGTAGTAATGAATGCCCGCAAAGAAGCCGTTTACTTCAGCCGTCAGACCATTCCTTATCTGCGAAATGCAGAAAAAGAAAACTGGCTGCAGGCACATTTGTTTTATAAGCACATAGGTATTTACGGATATACGGCTACTGTTTTACAGGAGATTACCGCACTCCCTCCCTCTTCCCTGGAAATTGCAGAAAGTTTGGAGCAGCTGCGCTGGATAGAAAACGGTTATGCGATTCAAACCCGGGTGACCGACATTGAAACAATTGCCATTGATACCCCTGATGACCTGAAAAAGATATTGGGCGCATAAATTAATTCCCCCTTATGAAGAAACATTTTACTTACCTATTGTTAATTCTTGCTGTCTTCGCTGCCTGTAAAGGCAATAAGACCAAAGTTTCTGAGGATGATTTAAAGAAGAACCTGAAGGGCCATAAGGTCTTAAAAGCATTCAGTGATACCTTATTGCTGGACACCTTTAAAGTGGTCTTAAAAGGGCTGAAACCTGCAGATATGATCATGAATTTCAGTATCACTGCTCATGATGGCGCAAAGATTTACCAGAAAGATTTTAAAGCTACTGAGCTGTTAAAAAATTATGCCTCTACACTTGATCTTAAAAAGCAGGCGAAACAGCTGGAATTTATGCAGCAGGAGCTGAAATTATTTCTCGATGAAGAGAATTTTCTGGAGCCTGCAGTGACAGAAAATGAAAATTCGGACGCGAATACCCCGGATAAAGATTTCTATAATGAATTAAAACGCAGCGGACTTAATGGATTTAAATACCGTTTATCCAATGAAACGGAAGTTTATATCGCTTGGTCAGCGCTAAAAAAACAGGTTTTACCTTATTATAGCTGCTGCAAGTAAAATTAAACCAGCACTTAGATCCTCCTTAAAAAGGCCACAAAGCAAGAAAATCAGATATTTTCATTTGCTTTATGAAAAAAGTTGAAAATTATATTGTGATTAAATTATATTTTGCATTATATTTAAATAATCAAAGCATACCTAATAAAAAAATAACAACCCAAACCGCATATTCTAACCAAATATACTTTAACAAAAGTGCCCGGATTTTATTCGGGCCTTTTTTATGCCTAAAATTTCAGGCTGCCTCTATCCCCCCTCTTTTCTTTTTGATCTTTTCTGCTGATGAGCTTTTGCTGATCATCTGGTGATACGCTGATGATATCGGTTTACTGCAGACAATGCCAGGACTAGTCAGGAACAGCAATATTTTAAACAGGGAATAGATCAGCAGAAAGTCTGCTTCTAAATATCAAACACTGATGCGGTTACCAGCAAGTGTGACTTTTAAAAAATTAACTCTTAAAGCTTGAAGATTTAAAATACTTAAAAGAATATGATTAAAAATTAATAGAGACAAAAAAAATGTTGTTAGATTTAGGAAATCACCATGAGGAGATCGCTGGTAAATTATGCTGAAAAAATTTTTCACTTATATACTTTTCACTTTATTTTCATTTACCGCTTTAGCACAAAAATCTGTCATCAAAGGTTTAGTTGCGGATACTTTAGAAAAAAAGGTGCTTGAGAATAGTGCAGTCTTGTTGATCAGGGCTTCGGATTCTATATTGGTAAAAACAGCACGTACCGATGTCAATGGTCATTTCGAATGGGGAAATATAAATAAAGGCAATTATCTGCTCTTGATCAGTTATCCAAAAATGGCGGATTACATCCGTAATATCAGTATTGGTGCAGACGGTATTATTGACCTCGGACAGGTGAATATGGAGTTAAAATCCAAATTACTGGATGAAGTCGTGATTGCAGCCACCAAAAAAGCTATCAGAATGCGGGGAGACACGTTGGTTTTTCAGGCCGATAGTTTTGCGGTGCGAAACAATGCCAATGTACAGGAATTACTCAAAAGGTTGCCGGGAATTGAAGTAGATAAAAACGGGGCGATTAAATCACAGGGAAAAGAGGTGAAAACTGTACTCGTGGATGGCGACGAATTTTTTGGCGACGACCCCCTGCTGGCCACCAAATATTTAAAGGCCAATGCCGTTGATGAAGTTCAGGTTTATGAGCGTAAAAGTAAGACCGCAGAACTTACCGGTATTGACGATGGAATTAAACAGAAGACGATCAATATCAAGCTGAAAGACAATGCTAAAAACGGCTATCTGACCACGCTGGATGCTAATGTGGGGAGCGATGCTTTTCAGGATTATGGAGGGATGATTGGCGCATTTAAGAGTAAATTGAAAATGGCCATTTTTGGCACCTATTCTACCCTCGACAATGATTCTAAGATCAACAACTCTATGCGTAAGCTGAAAGGAGAAGATTATGATCAGATTGAGATCGGAGATGATGGCAGTTCCATTATGTATTCTTCCAGCGGTGATGACGACGATGATTACTATTCTTCTACCGGAGGTCTGCCCAGCAACATCAACCTTGGTGCACATTATTCTGATAAATTCTACAAGAATAAGATGGGTTTAAAAATGAATTTCAAGGTTTTTAACAACCAGAATACGAACCATAAAACTTCTAATTCCCAGGAATTGCTTCCATCTGGGCAAAAACTGGTCAGTACCGGTACCACAGATGACCATTCTAATGTAACCGGTGAGAATATCCGAGGCACTTACACCTATCATATTGATTCTTTATCTATTCTAAAGGTATCATTTGGCCTAAAAAAGAACAGAAGCTACAATGAATCCAAAAGTTTTAACGGCAGCACCAACAATCAGGGATTACCGATCAGTCAGAATAGACAATCCAACATTGGAAATGGCGCTGCCGACCTTTTCAACGGGAACATCAACTGGTCCACAAAATTCAAGAAAAAAGGCAGGGTATTGTCCATAGATATTCAGCCGGAAAGTCAAAACAGTTCAGCACTGGAAACCAGCTTTAACCATACCGAGTATTACGATCCACTGGGAAAATGGAAAAACAGTGAAGACATTAACCTGATCAAAGATAATTCTGGCCAGCAAAATTCCATTGGCTCCCGGATCAGCTATGCGGAATTGCTAACGAAACGCTGGTCGATGGAAGCCGGATATACCTTTAAAACGATCGCTTCCAGCAGTGACAGGCTCGTTTTTAATGCCGTAACCGGTGAACGAAAAAAAATAGACTCCCTAAGTAACAACTTTAAATTCATTAATTTCTCCAACATCGGGAAGTTGATTTTTCAGTATAAAGTAAAGGATTTATCCGTATCCAGTGGTCTGGAAGCTACCCAAACAAACTTTGAACTCAAAGATTTAGATAAGGCCAGCAATTTCAAAAGAAGTTACCTGAACCTCTCCCCCCGCACCAATATTTATTATAGAATCAGCAACAACACCAGTATGGCGCTGAACTATAATGGCTTCACGCAGCAACCTAGTATTGAACAGATACAGCCTGTCACACAGATCAACAACCCTTTGTTTCAGGTGATTGGAAATTCTGGCTTGAGGCCCTCATTTACCAATAATTTTTCCGTGTCCTACAGCAGCTTTATGATGAATAGCGATCAGGTTGTATCTGGTTCCCTGAATTATGGATTTACCAATAATGCCATTGTAAACTCAGAAATCGTAGACGAATTTGCAAAACGTATGACCAGCTTTATCAATTTAAATGGAAATAATTCATGGAGTGGAAATATGTATTACTCAAAAGGTTTTTCAAAACTTCATTTTCGTATGGGGCTGGATTTGAGCTTTTACCGCTCAGGAAATGTGGCAAAAATCAATGGTGTACGCAATACCACTATTAATACGCAATACAATGCGAAAGGTTCATTCAATTATTATACTTCAAAAGTAGATCTATCCTATTCTCCTTCAGCTTCTATCATGTATGGTACCTCCTCTATAGGAGGGTTCAACGATGGAAAAAGCATCACCCATAACCATGAATTTTCAGGAACCGTACAACTGCCGTACCGTTCAGAATTTAACAGTACACTTTCCATCTCCTTACGTCCGGCTAATTCTTCTTTTGAAACAGACCTGAACGTAGTAATTCTAAACAGCTATCTGGCTACCAAATTGGGGAAAAGTGAGGCTTTTGAGCTGAAATTGACTGCTACAGACATCCTAAATCAAAAAATTGGTTACAATCGATTTGTGGGTGGAAACCTGATCTCTGAAAATAGATTCAGCTATATTCCACGTTATGTATTGATTGGCATAAACTGGAATTTAAGTGGTAACTTTACTAAAGCCACCGCTAACCCATAAATGATCATGAAACAATTGGCTTGTCTCTTACTTTTATCTCTTTCTTTTACGATGGTAAGGGCGCAGCAGCTTTTTGTACCAAATGGCACTATTGTCTTTGAAAAAAAGGTAAATCTGCAGCGTCTCATGGAAAATCCTGCATTTTCTCAAAGAATGAAAAAGTATAAAACTAGCTCTTGGGAATTATCATTCGACACCTCAAAATCCCTATTTCATCCTACAAAAAAACAGGAAGAAGATCCCGATTTCTCGTTTTTTGGATTTAATGAGGATGCTGAAAATGAGCTTTATGCCAATTATCAGGAGGACAAGCGTGTGATCAGAAAGAGGATACTGGGAGACGATTACCTGCTCACGGATACCATTCCTAAAATGGACTGGAAAATCATGCATGAGGTGCGCAATATTGCTGGTTATGAGTGTAGAAAAGCCATTGGCGTAATGAACGACTCTGTTTATGTGGTTGCTTTTTATACCGAGGAGATTCTATTGAAAGGTGGCCCGGAAGGATTCAGCGGCTTGCCGGGGATGATCCTCGGACTGGCCATCCCCCGCTATTTCTGTACCTGGTTTGCGACAAAAGTAACACCCTATGCTGAGCAATCTTTAGCCATTACGCCACCGGGAAAAGGCAAAAAGATAGAAACTGAAAAAGAATTGAACAAATTAATCGAAATATATTCCAGACATGATGAGCTGTTAAAACAAAAACCGGAATTGGTAAAAAAGCGGTTCTACGGTTTCACGCTTTAACATTATCAGTCCTAAGTGCTTATGTCTTGAATTTGCCACTTCAACAATAATTACACATTTAGCCCTTCAGCTTCCGTTTTATTTGCTAACTTTGTATCCCGTACAAAAACAATAAAAGTAGCCCTTAAAGCTGCCTTTATTTTCAGAAACTCACAAACATGACTAAGTATATTTTTGTTACGGGCGGTGTTACTTCCTCATTAGGTAAGGGCATCATCTCCGCTTCATTAGCCAAATTATTACAAGCAAGAGGTTACAGTGTAGCCATTCAAAAATTCGATCCGTATATCAACATTGATCCGGGAACATTAAATCCATACGAGCATGGCGAATGCTTTGTAACGGAAGATGGTGCGGAAACAGATCTTGACCTTGGTCATTATGAGCGTTTCTTAAACATTCCAACTTCACAGGCGAACAACATCACGACCGGAAGGATTTATCAAAATGTAATCAACAAAGAAAGACAAGGTGAGTATCTTGGAAAAACAGTTCAGGTAGTTCCACACATCACTGATGAGATCAAACGCAATATGCGCATCCTAGGTGATAGTGGTAAATACGACATTGTGATCACAGAACTTGGTGGTACTGTTGGTGATATTGAATCCTTACCTTTCATTGAAGCGGTACGTCAGTTCAAATGGGAAGAAGGTGCAAACAATGCCATTGTAATTCACCTGACATTGATTCCTTTCCTTGCTGCTGCAGGCGAATTGAAAACAAAACCAACACAGCACTCAGTAAAAGCATTATTGGAGTATGGTATTCAGCCAGACATTTTGGTTTGTCGTACGGAACACCATATCAATATGGATATTCGTAAGAAAATCGCTTTGTTCTGTAATGTAAATATCAATGCTGTGGTAGAATCTATTGACGCTTCGACCATTTATGATGTACCATTGCTGATGATGAAAGAGCAATTGGACAAAACGGTATTGAGCAAATTGAAACTGGCGCAGAAAAACGAACCGGATATGGAAAGCTGGAAAGACTTCCTTGGTCGTTTGAAAAACCCTACTTCAGAAGTTAAAATCGGTCTGATTGGTAAATATGTAGAGCTTCCTGATGCTTACAAATCGATTATTGAATCATTTGTACATGCAGGTGCTAAAAATGAGTGTAAAGTAAAAGTAGAATATATCCATTCTGAAGGGATTTATGCAGACAATGCCAAAGAAAAATTAGCACACTTAGACGGTGTATTAGTTGCTCCAGGTTTCGGCAGCCGTGGTATTGAAGGAAAAATCGATGCGATCAAATATGTTCGTGAAAATGATGTTCCTTTCTTCGGTATCTGTTTAGGCATGCAGTGTGCAGTGATTGAATTCGGTAGAAATGTATTGGGATTAACCAATGCCAATACCGTTGAGATCGATGAGAACACAGAAAATCCAGTGATCAACATGATGGAAGACCAAAAAACGATCACCAATAAAGGTGGTACCATGCGCTTAGGTTCTTATCCATGTGATGTTAAAAAAGGCACAAAAGCTTATGCAGCTTATGGCAAGGTTCACATCACTGAGCGTCACAGACATCGTTATGAGTTCAACAATGCTTATCTAGAGCAATATGAGGCGGCAGGAATGATTGCTTCAGGATTAAATCCAGACAGTCATTTAGTAGAAATTGTGGAGCTTAAAAACCATCCTTTCTTCGTTGGTGGACAATTTCATCCAGAATTAAAATCAACAGTTGCTAATCCTCACCCACTTTTTGTTAAATTTGTCGCCGCCGCGATGGAATTTGCGAAGAAGAAAATCAAATAATACGAGTTTAAATAACAATAATGGATAGAAATACGTTTACAGGCCTGTTCCTGATCATGATCGTTTTGGCCGGTTCTTTTTACTTTTTTGGTCCAAGTCAGACTGAAATCACCAAAGAAAAGGAAAGAATTGCCGCAGATTCTTTGAAAAAAGTTAATGCAGCCACAAAAACTACTGCTCCTGCAATTGCAGCGGCAACACCAGCTGTAGATTCAGCAACATTATCAGGACCATTTGGTGGCAGCATCACAGGTACTCCTCAGACTACTGTTTTAGAGAATGAGAACTTAAAATTGACGTTAACCAATAAAGGTGGTAAGATCTTATCTGTACAGGTAAAAGATCAGAAAACTTACAAGGGAAAACCGGTTATTTTATTTGACGGCGACCAGAATAAGTTCGGGTTAAAAATGAACATTAACGGTAAAGTATTAAGTACTGATGATCTTTATTTTACACCAACAGTAACAGACCATAAAGTGAGCATGCGTGCCACTTATCAAGGTGACCAATATATCGAATATACTTACGATTTAAAACCTAAGTCTAACAATGTTGCTTTTAACATTAATCTGAATGGTTTAAATCAGGTGATCCAAACGGATTCTGTCTCTTTAAACTGGTCTGCAACGTTATTAGAGCAGGAAAAATCTGCGAAGAAAGAAAAAGAGCACTCTGCTCCTTTCTACAAATACAGCAATGAAAGTCCAGATCATTTGAGTGTTGCTAAAGACCAGACAGAAGAATTGAAAAAAGGAAAGATCGAATGGTTCTCCTTCAAACAACAGTTTTTCTCTGCAGTCCTGATTTCTAAAGACGGTTTTGAAAGCGGCAGACTTGCGATTACGGATTCTACCAAACCAGGTGAGATCAAGCGTTATGATGCCGACATGAAAATGCGTTTCAGTCAGTCAGCTTCACAAAACTATGCAATGGATTTCTACTTCGGTACCAACAAGTTCTCTACGCTGAAAGCACAGGGGCACGAAATTGAGAAATTAGTAGATATGGGTTACTGGCCATTGAAATACATCAACAGATTTGTGGTATTGCCAGTATTTAAATTCCTGGAAGGTTTTGGATGGAACTATGGCTTGATCATCTTGATCCTGACCATCCTTCTGAAAGTGGCGATGTCTCCATTGACGTATAAATCATACATCTCTATGGCTAAGATGAGAATTCTTAAACCAGAAATGGATGTGATTAAAGCTAAAGTAGGCGAAGATAACCCAACACTTTTACAGCAGGAATACCTGAAATTGTATAAGCAGGTAGGCGTAAACCCTTTGGGTGGCTGTTTACCGATGCTGCTGCAATTACCTTTTGTAATGGCCTTCTTCTTCTTCTTCCCGAACTTGTTTGAGTTAAGAGGAGAAAGCTTCTTATGGATGAAAGATCTTTCCACTTATGATGATTTCATCAAATTTGGTTTCACTATTCCATTTATCGGTGATCACTTGAGTTTAATGTGTGTGTTGATGACGATTTCGACTTTGATCTACACTTATTTCAATAACCAGATTTCTGGTGCAACTGGTCAGATGAAGTACATTGGTTACATCATGCCAATCATTTTCTTAGGAGTATTGAATAGCTATCCATCAGGATTAAACTATTACTACTTCCTGGCGAATATGCTGACATTTGCTCAGCAGTTCATGATTAAGTCTATGGTTGATGATGAAAAGATTCACCGTACTTTACAAGAGAACAAAACAAAACCTGTAGAGAATAAAAAGAAATCTAAATTCCAAACGAGATTAGATGACTATATGCGCACGCAGCAACAAGCGGCAGCTCAGGCAAAGAAAAAATAGTCTTATTTTAAGACCTTGTAAAAAGCACCTTTCGGGGTGCTTTTTGCGTTTAAGCAGGTTTTTATTGTAATAATTTGGTTCAAATTGCAGATATAGCTACAAAAAAGCAGAAATTTAAAGCTGATTAATAAAATATTAAAAACTTCTTTATGATGCATAAAAAACTCACACTAATGTTCTTGTTAATGGCCAGCGCAGCGTACGCGCAGAAAAAGCCACTTGACCATAGTGTTTATGATACCTGGGAATCTGTGGGATCGAAACAACTCAGTAACAATGGCGTTTGGGCCATGTATGGGATTAACCAACAAGAAGGTGATGCCAATCTATACCTGAATAACCTAGCCAGCCTGGCCAAATTAAAAGTAAACCGTGGTACCAATGCACAATTTAGTGCAGATTCAAAATATGCCGTATTTGCCATCAAGCCTTTTCAAAAGGACATCCGTCAGGCAAAGATTAAAAAGAAAAAAGCAGATGACCAGCCTAAAGATAGTTTAGGGATTGCCAATCTAACCAGTATGGCCATCATAAAAGTTGCCCGTGTGAAGTCTTATAAAATGCCGGAGAAAGCAGCTGGTTTCGTAGCTTATCAACTGGAAAAACCTATTGATACCGCGAAGAAAACAACAACTCCTGCCGCCAACGACAAGAAAAAAGACAACGAAGATTTTTTTGCAGAAGATGAAACGGCGGCTTCCGGAAAAACTGAAGGCACAGACCTGATCTTTAAAAACCTGACTACTGGTGTAGAGCGTACGTTTAAGTATGTGAGCGAATATGCCTTCAGTAAAAATGGCAAGCAGTTTATCTTCGCCTGTACAGGTACTAAAAAAGATAAAACGGCTCCGGTAGGTGTATTTGTACTGAATACAGAAAAAGGAAGCTTGAAAACGTTAGTCAAAGGAAAAGGTACTTTCAAGAACTTTACTTTTGATGAAGATGGTGCCCATTTAGCTTTCGTAGGAGAACAAAGTCCGGAGAAAACCGAAATTAAAGAATTCAATGTTTATTACAACTCGCTTTCCTTAGATACCGCACAGATTTTGGTAGACAATGCCATTCCGGGTATGCCTAAAAAATGGGGCGTAAGTGGTGATTCACGCGTTAATTTCAGCAAGGATGGTACGAAATTGTTCTTCGGCATCGCCCCTGTGAAAACAGCAAAAGATACGACCCTGGTAGATTTTGAAAATGCAAAACTAGACATCTGGGGTTATAAAGATGATTACCTACAGCCAATGCAGCTGAAGAATGCAGATAAAGAAGCGAAAAGAGCTTACTTATCTTCCATTGAAATCTTTAACAGCGATCCCAAAATTGTGCCGCTAACGGATTTAAAACTACCTGATGCAGTGGTTATGGACGAGGGAAATGCGCCTTTCGCATTGGCCTCTACCGACTTCGGCAATAGAGTGCAGCAGCAATGGACAGCAAGTACCATTAAAGATTATTACCTGGTAGACATAAAAACCGGTGCCAGGAAGAAGATCATGGAAGGCCTTTCAGGATCTGCAATGGCTTCTCCAGGAGGAAAATATGTGCTTTTCTTTGATAAGAAAACCGGCAATTATTCGACTTATCAAGTGGCTACCGGAAAGCTAACACCACTAAATAATGGCCTTGCCGTTAAACTGGTAGATGAAGAAAATGATGTTCCTGACAACCCTTCAGCCTACGGTGTAGCCGCCTGGACAGAAGATGACAAGACCGTTTTAATCTACGACAGGTATGACATCTGGGAATTCTCTCCTGAAGGAAAAATACCGGCAAAAAACATGACCAATGGTTTCGGCAGACAAAATAAACTGACTTTCCGCTACCAGAAACTAGATCCGGAAAGCCGTTTCCTTGGCAAAAAGCAACACATTTTAATGGATGCTTTCAATAATACGAACAAAGAGAATGGTTTCTATAAAACCAGTGTTGGCGACCAGAAAAACCCGGAACTGATCGTGATGGAAAAATCCAAATACTCAGATTTAGCAAAAGCTAAAGATGCAGAAATGTATATCTACGACAAAGGGAACTATATCGTTTCTCCGAATGTTTATGTTTCAAAAGACCTGAAAACAGAGATTAAATTGAGTAATACCAATCCTCAGCAGCAGAACTACAACTGGGGAACTGCAGAATTGGTAAAATGGGATACCCCTAAAGGCTTTAAATCGGAAGGTATTTTGTATAAACCGGAGAACTTTGATCCGACTAAAAAGTACCCGATGATCGTCTATTTCTATGAGAAACTTTCTGATGGACTTTATGCTTATCAAGCCCCTGCTCCTACGCCATCAAGGTTAAACATTCCTTTCTTTGTGAGTAACGGATACCTGGTATTTGCACCGGATATCTCTTATGAAACTGGTTATCCAGGAAAATCTGCAGAAGAATATATCAATTCTGGTGTAGAAGCCCTGAAGAAAAATACTTGGGTGGACGGCAGTAAAATTGGTATCCAGGGACAAAGCTGGGGTGGTTATCAGGTGGCACACCTGATTACGCGTACCAATAGGTATGCGGCTGCATGGGCTGGTGCTCCGGTTGCCAACATGACTTCTGCTTATGGTGGTATGCGTTGGGAAAGTGGCATGAACAGACAGTTCCAATATGAGAAAACACAAAGTAGAATCGGTGGTACCCTTTGGGAGAAACCAGATTTGTATATCGAAAACTCTCCTTTATTTTTCTTGCCAAAGGTGAATACGCCTTTAGTGATCATGGCAAATGACGCTGATGGTGCCGTACCATGGTACCAGGGAATTGAACTGTTTAGCGGCTTAAGACGCCTTGGAAAGCCAGTATGGATGCTAAACTACAATGGCGAAGCGCACAACCTGGTTCAGCGTCAGAATAGAAAAGACATTCAGATCAGAGAACAACAGTTTTTCGATTATTATCTGAAAGGTACTAAAGCACCAGCATGGATGACCTCAGGAATTCCTGCTACAGAAAAAGGAAAAACATGGGGCTTTGAACTGACAGACGATAAGCCATAAATTATCATTTCGATTCCTCATCGATTTGTTCCAATAACACCGAAACGGCCATATCCCTTCATTGTGAATGCGGCCGTTTCGGTTTTTCTTTTACCCGCAGATTTTTATCATATTTGGTGAAGTAGCCCATCGAAGAAACGAAATCAGTACCTGCTTAATTAACGTCATGAAAATTGTAGACAATTATCTTGAAATCAATAAAAATTCCTGGAATACCAGAACAGCATCTCATTTAAAATCTGACTTCTATGATGTTGAAGGCTTTTTAAAGTGAAATTCTTCTTTAAAACCCATTGAATTAGGTCTGCTGGGAGATGTCAGGGGCAAATCAATTCTTCATCTGCAATGTCACTTCGGACAGGATTCTATATCCTTAGCTAAAATGGGGGCAAAGGTTACCGCAATTGATTTATCAGACCAGGCCATTATTAGTGCAAAGGAACTCGCTGAAAAATCAGGTGTGGAAGTTTCTTTTATTTGTTGTGATGTTTATGATTTGCCAACTCATTTAAATGAACAATTCGACCTCGTGTTTACCAGTTATGGCGTGATTTCCTGGCTTCCGGATCTGGACAGATGGGCGCTGGTGCTCTCCAGTTTTTTAAAGACCGGAGGACGGTTTGTTTTTGTAGAATTTCATCCTCTACTATGGATGTTTGATGACGACTTTAAAAAGATAGCCTACAATTATTTCAATTCAGGAGCAATTCTGGAAACAGAAACTGGTTCTTATGCGGACAAAAATACGGAAACCTCTCATGAATATGTGGTCTGGAACCACAGTATAGCCGAGGTGGTCAATGGCCTGATCAAAAATAACATGGCGCTCAATTCTCTGGATCAATTTGATTACTCCCCGTACCATTGCTTAAAGAATATGCTGGAAGAGGAACCTGGAAAATACAGAATTTCTCATTTAGGGAATCAAATTCCTATGGTTTATGCGATTGCAGCCACAAAGCTCGGAAGCGCTATGGGCTAGCAATTATCTTTTTATTCCTGCTCAGCGATAATTAATCCGTTTCGACAAGGGATTATTAGAATCAAAACTATAAATTTAACCGTTCAACTAATTTTGTTTTAATGGCCTTAAGTAGGATCTGGTCTGCATTCATTATCATCGCGATTGCAGTAGCCAGTTTTAAGTGTTTCTTTCTTGGAGAAACTGAAATTTTCAACCTCATGATCATTGGAAAAGCCAGTGATGCAGGTAACGTATTGAAGGTGGATGGTATCATCGAAACCTGCTGGACTGCAGTCAATATCTGCTTAAAGCTCATTGGAATTATGGCCCTATTTATGGGTTTCATGAGCATCGCAGAAAAAGCCGGCGGCATCCGTCTACTGTCCAGAATCATTAGCCCTTTCTTCTCCAAGCTTTTCCCGGATGTACCGAAAGGTCACCCGGCCACAGGTCACATGGTGATGAATTTCTCGGCAAACTTATTAGGTTTAGACAATGCAGCCACTCCTTTCGGACTGAAAACAATGGAAAGTCTGCAGGAGCTCAATCCCAATAAAGACACCGCTTCCAACGCACAGATCATGTTTCTTTGTTTACATGCTTCCGGATTAACCTTAATCCCTGTTAGTATCATCGCCGTGCGTGCCTCTTTAAATTCTGCCAATCCAACAGATATATTTATCCCTTGCATGATTGCTACTTTTGTAGCGACCATGGCCGCCATGTTTATCGTTTCTTTCAAGCAAAAGATTAATGTTTTTCAACCGGTTATCATGGCCTGGGTATTGGGACTTTCCGCCATCATCGGCTTATTGGTACTTTACCTAACCAGCTTAACGACAGCTGGCTTACAGGAATTTTCAGGGATCCTAAGTAATGGTTTATTATTATTGATCTTTCTGTTGATCGTATTGGGTGGTTTATATAAAAACATCAACGTCTATGACTCGTTTGTAGAAGGGGCTAAAGGAGGTTTTGATACCGCCATCCGGATAATTCCTTATCTAGTGGGGATGTTGGTTGCCATCAGTTTATTGCGTACCAGCGGTACATTCGATATGGTAATCAACGGATTAAAACACATTTGCACAGCATTGGGAATGGATTCCCGCTTTATCGATGGTATTCCTACCGCATTGATCAGACCACTTAGCGGAAGTGGTGCCAGAGGAATGATGATTGACACGATGACTACGCATGGACCAGATTCATTTGCTGGAAGGTTATCCAGTATTTTACAAGGTTCTTCTGATACTACATTTTACGTGATCGCTGTTTATTTTGGTTCGGTTAGCGTGACCAATACACGTTATGCGATCGGTGCGATGCTACTAGCAGATTTAGTAGGCGTATGTACTGCGATTGGCTTGTGTTATATGTTTTTCGGATAATTTTTTTTCTTATGATCTTCTTGTTCATATAAAAAGTAAGCCCCCAAAAAGTTAGACACTTTATGGGGCTTGCAAAATAATTATGGGGCTTGCTTAATTCATCAGTACATCTGTCTGGAATATTTTATCACAATCGCTGTGATGATATTTTTGCGTTAAGATGGTAACTAAATAGCATTAAGGCTTATCCCACCATACCCTGGAATTCAAATTATCCGAACCGCCATACGGAAATGAAGCCACAGCAGCACTGTAATTCGTCCCATTATTGGTGATTTCCTGTGTAGGATACCCTTCCCTCCTCGGAATTGGCGCATTGTTGTTGTTTGGCGCCGGAGTCAATAAGGGAAATCCTGTTCTTCTCCATTCTGCCCATCCTTCATAGCCATGAAGAAAAAGATGCACCCATCGCTGTTCTCCAATCTGACGTAAGGCGGTCGCAGGATGATAAGCCACTGGTACTTGCGCCATAAACGCAGACAATCCTGTGGAATTATTGTTGTTCCACTGCAAAACAGAAGCTTGAATAGCCAAGTCATAATTGGTCTTTGCTACGACATCACTTCCAGGAATCCAATCTATTTTTGCCGCTTCAGCTTTCGCAAATAAAGCCTGTGCATAGGTCACGAGATAAACCGGAGAATTCTGCTGGCGCAGAGCGCTGCCTAATAAAGAAAAGTTATTGATCACAACAGTAACAGCACCCGGCAATCCATAATCCAGACCTACATAATTCCCTGCTGTATTCTTGTCTGCAAAAACCGGTAATCTTGGATCGTTTAAAGGCAGCATATAATCCACAATTGGCTTACTCACCGCAAACCAGTTTCTTTTCAAACGAGTAAAAGAGGTATACCAATAATTTTCATTTACCTTATCCGCCAGGTGAACATAAGTCAGGTTGTCCTCGTTTTTATCCATAATCCCATTTGCCAATGCCTTCTGAAATTCTGCTTTTCCTTTGGTTGGATCTACTTTTGACAGCCTTAAAGCCATCAGCAAATGAATCGTATTACCTAGTTTTTTCCATCTGATGACATCACCACCATAAATGATATCATTTTTAATATTGCCAGGTATAAATGCGGCGTTCGCCTCATCCAGAAGTTTGAAAAGTCCATCGTACACCACTTGCTGCGAATCATAAGCAGGCGTAAAATTAGCTGAACCTTTTAAGGCTTGCTGAAAAGGAATCGCCCCCCACCGATCAGTAACATGCCATAAGAAATAAGCTTTCAGGATCTTGGCGACAGCAATCTGGTTCGCAATAGGGCCTTCATTCGGGTTATTTGCAATCTCTATTGCCTTCTCCAAATTCATCAATGGGCCAGCATAAATCGGATAAAAGTTAAAATTAATCGTATTGTAACGGCTATTTTCTGTGAAAGAAGTATTGGAAAGGTATTGAGGATAATGCTCTCCATAAATAGAGGCCGTCTTATCGAAAGTAGTCCCAATATCTACCAGACTCAATTGGGAATTGGCAATCAGTTGTGTGGCCGCTGCCTTTACCGGATTGTTCGGATCGGTATTGATGACATCGTCAAATTTGTTGCAGCTGCTGGTCAGTGCGGCAAGCAAAAAGATCAGGTATACGGATTTATTTATATGTTTCATTTCTGTAAGATTAAAATGTGAGGTTCAGGTTAATGCCATAAGATCGTACCGTTTGCAGCTCTCCTTTTTCGAGCCAGCTGATAGAGGCACTCCCAGTAGACAGCTCAGAAGGATCTAAGCCTTTCGGTGCTTTTTGCCAGATCATCGCTGGATTTCTAGCCACAACAGCCAACTTTGCCGATTTAAAAGGTGTCTTTTTCAGTAAATCTCCTGAAAAATTATAGCCCAGACTAACTTCTCTTAATTTGATATAAGAGGCATCATAAAGCCATTCCTCATAGATTTTGGTTCCGATATTATTTCTGAAATAAGTCCTTGCATCTACGTAACCATTAAATTCTTGTCCGCCCACATTTTGACCGGAAATCATGGTTCCTGGCGCATAAATTCCGTTCAGTTTTACCCCTCCTCCACTGGCCAGTGGGTCGCGTACATTTGAACCTTTATCATTTAAAACAGCTGTTTCTGCAGCCTGCCCAGATTTAACGGCCAGCATTTTTGACCAGCTAAAGAACTGTCCGCCGCTCTGAAAGTCGATCATCGCCGAAAGGTCGAATTTCCCAATCCGGAAAGTATTCATAAAACCTCCGGTAACCTTTGGCAATACACTGCCAAAATCGTGATTGGTTTCTACGAGCGGCATATTATCTGCTCCTAACAGGATTTTTCCCGTCTGCGGATCCCGCTGATAAGCTTGTCCGACTAAACTTCCAAAACCTTTATTTAAAGTTGCATTCAGGTAAATATTCACGCTCGAATAGGTGTTTACATCTAACTGATAAACTGTTAAATCTTGATAAAGCTCTTTAATCACACTCTGATTTCTGTTGAAATTCAGGGTAGCATCCCAGCTAAAAAACTTCGACTGAACCGGTGTCCCTGTTAAAGAAAACTCAATCCCATGATTTTGAATCATCCCAGCATTCACCACATTTGAAGTATAACCACTAGCACCGGAAACCGATAAATCTATGATCTGATTTTTATTCTTTTGATTGTAATAACTGAAATCAAACCCTATTCTGTTTTTCAGAAACTTCAGGTCTGTCCCGATTTCAAAAGAATGGGCAAAGGCAGGTTTTGCAAAAGGGTTGTTTAATTTATCGGGTACAAACAGCGTATTGATGTTCGTGGTGGTGTTTTTATAGACACTACCTGGAGAATAGGTGTAAGCAGTTTGATAAGGTTTCAGGTCTGAACCCGCAACGGCATAACTTGCTCTTAATTTACCAAAGGAAAGCGCTTCCCAATTCGTCAGCTGACTAAACACAAAACTTCCGGAAACGGATGGGTACCAATAAGAATTATTGTTTTTTGGCAAAGCCGATGAGTTGTCATTCCTAATGGAGACATCCAGGAAATAAGTATCTTTATACCCTAATGAAGCCATGGCATAAGCACTTCTAATCTCTTTCCTTCTTTCGTAAGACCTGCTGTCTGGGCGGTCTATAGAACCTGCAATATTATAATAATCAGGACTGGATAATCCACCTACGGTAGCCTGAAAAGTGCTTGTAAATTTCTCCGTGTAGAGGTTGGCACCAAAGTTTCCATTGATGGAAAAATCGCCGAATTGTTTATTGTATTGTGCCAGGAATTCGTAATTATTATCGATGCCCTGATATTTTCCAACAGCATAACCATCGTCTAAACGCCCTCCAAGTGCTTCTTTATGGCTAGTGTTCTGAATGTAACGATCCGTACGAACGAAAGCGCTTAATTTCAATTCCGGCAATACCTGATAGTTCAAATTCACATCCCCAAAAAGACGGTCGCGGTTGTCGTTATTTAAGCTTTTATAAGCATCAAAAAACGGGTTGTTCCAATCGCTGGGCTTATTATTGTCACTGTTGATGATTCCCGTAGCGGTATTTGGATTCACATTCCAGTTCAAGATTGTGCCGTCAGGATAACTGTAATTGCGCAACCTTTCTAAATCTATGTTTCTCTGAAACCATTGCGAGCCCCCAGTAAAAGAGCCCTGATAACCCTGTACTGGCCGCTGTCCACTATTATTTGCATAATTTCCATTTACTCCTACTGTTAATTTATCCGTTAACTTTAAGTCTGTACTTAAGCTTAAATTATTGCGTTTTAGCCAGGTATTTGGGATAGTTCCATTGATATAGGCATTGTTATAACTTAATCGGAAAGAAGAATTTTCATTTCCACCGCTAATAGACAAACTATTATTGATGTTTATTCCTGTCTCATAAAAGTCTTTAATGTTATCAGGCTGTGGGACAAATGGGGATGCTTTTCCAAAATCAGGATCTTGCGGATAAAAGCTATAAAACATCCTTACTGGCGTTCCATCCATTCTAGGCCCCCAGCTCTCATCATTGCCATTCACGTATTTCTCGCCATTGCCTAAAGTGAGGAAAGTTTGATTGTTACCTACGCCGTAGGTATTTTGCAAGGGAATAAAATTGCTTACCTTCTCCAGTGAAAGACCCGAGTTGAACCTCACTTCGACAGACTTCGGCCCTTTCTTCCCTTTTTTAGTGGTAATCATGATGACTCCGTTTTGTCCGCGTATACCATATAAGGCGGAAGCAGTAGGTCCTTTTAATACGTTGATAGATTCAATATCTTCGGGATTGATGTCCTGGGAAATGTTGCCAAGATCTACGCCATTTCCAGTAGCAGTGCTGAAATTGGCATCAGAGATCGGTGTTCCATCCACGACAATCAGCGGTGCTCCGTCGCCATTCAAAGAATTCACCCCCCTGATTTTGATTTTCTGAGTACCACCCATACTGGCTCCTGAAGAACCTACCACCTGTACACCGGCGATTTTTCCAGCAAGAGAACCCAGCACATTTTGTTCTTTAGTCAGGGTTAATTGATCGCCCTTTAGAGTTTGTGTCGCATAGCCGATAGATTTTTCATTCCGCTTAATACCCAGGGCGGTCACCACTACTTCTCCCAGCGACTGTGCATCCTGTGCCAGGGCTACATCAATAGTAGTTCGATTATTAATAGGGACTTCCTGTGTGAGATAACCCAGGTATTTTACAACTAGTGTGGTTGCATTGGCCGGTAAATTCAGACTGTAACTGCCATCCGGCTGTGAGGAGGTTCCTGTGCTGCTGCCTTTAACAAGGATGCTTGCTCCTGGAATTCCTGTTCCATTACTGGCATCGCTGATCTTTCCCCGAACAATTTGCTGGGCAAAACCACTGAAAGCGAATAAAAGGAAACAGGAACAAATGAGGGTAAATCTTTTGTTCATGAGGTTAGTATTTTAGGTTTGATACAGGAAAATACTAAAAAAAACGACAAAAAACTCAATATTTTGATAATGCATTATCATATTGATGCCGACCTATTAAGAATAGAGGAAAAGAAAAAATATTTACGGAAATTTAACTAGCTTACTGATGGTTAAACGGTTAATGATTTGTTCCAGAACTCTTGGTTCAACGCTGGTATGTCTGGAAGATCTCCAGGTGCTGGAAGAATCTAACCACACGCAAAAGGAATGATACCCATCTAGTACAACCGCATACGTTTCATGAAAATCGTCTTGAATCTGCATGCAAAAACCATTCACAGACTTGCCCTGAATATCAAACTGAAAGTTGAGATAATTGCTTAGCATATTTATAGTGGTTAGGTGTCTTATAACAAATCTAAGTTTGAAATGTTTAGCTAATCTTAAGGAATTGATATGATAATGTAAAACTATTCCGTAGTTATGACCATACAACAAACGTTTTAAACATTGAATTGTTGCATATACATATATCCTATATTTATACATTATTTATCCCATATGTCAGCAAACAAAATTACTGCAATTACAGAACTAGACCGGTCACATTACAAAACAAAAGTATATTCCGATGGACATTTCATCTATGCGGATGAGCCGGAAGAGGTAGGAGGAACAAATGAAGGTATGGCACCTGGTGCTTTATTATTGGCGAGTTTAGGCAGTTGTACTGCCATTACGATTCGGATGTATGCAGATCGTAAAAAGATGAGTTTAGAAACCATTAAAGTAGAATTGGCGATTTGCAATGAAGAAGAAATGAGTAAGGGAACCACGATCAGTAGAAAAATAACCTTCACTGGAACTTTATCTTCTCAGGAACACGACAGGCTGATGCAAATAGCAGATAAATGTCCGATTCATAAGATTCTTAGTAATCCGATTAAAATTGAAACCAGCTTTTAAAAGATAATTTCTTCTCATCGAGTCATTTATTTGAATTATCTAATAATATACTAAAATTATTAGCATATTTACGGATTAAAATAACTCTTTTAAAGAAACTATGCTGTACGCTGTTGTAGATATAGAGACCACAGGCGGTCATGCTTCCGGAAATGGAATTACTGAAATTTCAATCCTGGTGCATGACGGCGTTTCAGTGGTAGATTCATATGAAACACTGATCAATCCTGGACAATATATTCCGGCTCATATTGAAGCCTTAACAGGCATCAGTAATGATATGGTTGAAAACTCTCCCATGTTTCATGAAGTAGCCGAGCAGATTTACAACCTGCTGCAGGATAAAATATTTGTGGCTCACAATGTGAATTTTGACTTTTCTTTTATCAAGCATAACCTCTCTACTGCCGGTTATGACCTGCAGTGTAAGAAATTATGTACAGTAAGGTTGAGTCGGAAAATTATCCCTGGACACGCCTCTTATAGTCTTGGAAAGTTGTGTGCTGCCTTAAAAATTTCCCTGAATAACCGCCATAGGGCTGGCGGAGATGCCGCAGCCACTTTAGAATTATTAAGTCTTTTGCTGGCCAATGACTCAGAAGGGATCATTCCAGCCTCCTTAAAAATCGGGTCAAAAGAACAGGCACTCCCTCCTAACCTCCCTAAATATCAGATAGATCGGCTTCCGTTATGCCCTGGGGTTTATTATTTTAAAGATCAAAAAGGAAAAGTTATTTATATCGGAAAAGCTAAAAGCCTGAAGAAAAGAGTGTGTTCCCATTTTACAGGCAATAGCCCTGGAAAACAACGTCAGAACTTCCTTAAAGACATATATTCCGTCGATTTTGAGGTTTGCGGCACAGAATTGATGGCCTTTATCCTGGAGGCAACGGAGATCAAAAGACTATGGCCTGAAAACAACCGTGCCATGAAGCGCTACGAACAGAAATATGCACTATACGCCTTTGAGGATCAAAAAGGATACCTCAGATTAGGACTGGATACTTTCAAGAAGAACATGCCGGTTTTGTATAGCTTCAACACCATTCTGGAAGGACATCATGTACTGAAAATCCTCATTAAAGATCATTTTCTATGTGAAAAGCTTTGCTATATCCAAAGTAAAAGACTGGCCTGTACAGGTCATGAAGCCGGAAATTGTAGTGGCGCCTGCCTGGGTAAAGAATCTGCGCCTGCCTATAATGTGCGGGTAAAATACGCGATAGCACAATTGAAAACTATGCTGCCCAGCTTTGCAATTATAGATACTGGAAGAACTGAAGACGAACAAAGCTGCATTCTTGTGGAACAGGGGAAATTATACGGCATGGGCTATATTTCTCCCTATACCGATGTAAATGAACCTGGAATGTTAAAATCAGCTTTGCAGCCATTTCCTTCCAATGATTACATCATGCACTTGATTCTGAACCATACTGAACTCTATCCACAGAAGCGAATTCCAATCTAATGGCTTTGTTTTTCTATCTTACTATGGATTTTCAAGGTTTCTTTTAAGGCCGCCGAACCGTACCAGCTATAAAGCTCAACATCCACATAAGTCTTCATTCCACAGTCATCAGCATGCAGTTCTTTAGCCAGCTTTTCATCGTAGTCTTTATGGACACCTTGCCCCAAGACCTCAGTATAAAAACCTACGGTGCAGCAGATTAGCGGAAAAAACAAACGTTTCATGTTCATATCAACCGAAACCATGCCTCCTATTCTTTTTATTCACGTTTTACTAATTTACAATTTTCATCAATTGTATCGTGCTTAAAAGCAGGCAAATGCGCTTTAGAGAGGGTAAAAATTCAAAATAGATTTGTAGTTGTTCATTTTTACTCCTACATTTGTCGCACCAACAAGGTAAATGCATCCATAGCTCAGCTGGATAGAGCAACGGTTTTCTAAACCGTAGGTCATAGGTTCGAATCCTATTGGGTGTACAAGATTTATTTCTTAATTAAAGGCGACGTTGCTCCAGACGTCGTCTTTTTTTGTTTAAAAAGGATTTGTCTGCGAATCCCAGCTAAACTCTGAAATTCAAGCACACCCTTATTCCCTTTTCATGAAGATGTAATTGTACGGGCTACCCTATGCTGCATCTTTCAGTAACTGGGTTCCGTCGAGATCAGATTTTGATTTATAGACGCGATCAATTGATCGTTAAACACTGGAGTATTCAGTTCTTTCAAAGGCACATCCATATTCAGGTACTTGCCATAAAAGCTTTTCACCAGCAATTTAACCTGATCAGGACGATCATCAGGGTGACCACCTACTTTATCTGAATACTTATCAATATGACAGACATAAAGATAATGGTTGCCATTGTATTCAAAACTTTTAATCTTGGAATCCAACTTATTTGGATCGGCTTCTAAATGCAGTTCGCTCTGTTCTGTTTTTTGCATTACTTATGGATAAGTATGATCTATGATGGCCAATTTACATATTCTATTCGATAGGTAGGCCCCTAAATGACAATGCTTAACCGGATGTGTTCTCATCTTACGTTATGCTGACAAAAAAATCTGCTCCTAAAGGATTAGATCAGTTTATTTTTCAGCAGCTCTCTTTTCCCATCAAACCACTCCGCTTTTAGGATACTCAGCACTGCTGAATCCCTTCTACTACCATCGGGGCGATAGCTGTTACTTCGCAATACTCCCTCCAAAGTACAACCCAGCCCTTTTATAGCGCTCATGCTTCGGGCATTCAAGCTATCTAAACGAAACTCGATCCGCTCAAAGCCCATTTCCTCAAACACAAATTCAAATAATAGATATTTACAATGTTTGTTCAAGCCTGTGCCCTGAAATTCCTTACCATACCAGGTATACCCCAGCGACAAACACTTGCTGGAAAGATCAATATCATACAAACGGGTAGTCCCGGCGTACTGCTTTTTGACCTTATCAAAAACAATATATGGATAGCCCTTCCCCTGTTCCCTAGCCATCAACGCTTTTTCAATATACTGCTTTATGGCATTTTCAGAACCGGCATTCTGCAAAGAATAGATCCACAAATCAGGCTCATTAATAGCGAAAGTATTCAAATGTTCAGTATCGGATAGCTGTAATGGACGCAGCAAAGCATGCTCATCTTCCAGGATATAATCTGTTTCAGGATCAAAAATATATAGCATAGTCAATAATTGTTCGATAAAGCTACGGAAAACTCAAATATGTGCTTATTTAAACATTACAGAACATCCGGATTAGTTAGTTTTTCAAAAGAAAAAAATCATAAATTAACGAATAACCTCCAATTAACACCTTAGTCTTTTAAATCCATTTGTTACTCATAATAGATAAAAAACTTAAATTATACCTAAATATTTTTCATCCACAATAGCCAATCTCCTCTAATCCATGCGCCAGTTCTGGTATTTTTTTTTATTTTTAACCTATTAAATACGCATAAACCGTATATTTCGGTACTATCCTGAGCACAATGGAACGAAATTTCGTTTTTATTCCTGCTAAGATTAGATTAAACAGCTGTGTAAGAGGGAATAGGGACCTTCGCATCCATGATAAATCAAGCTGATGTGACCACGATCATTTTATAGTTCGCGGGATTGTCATTATTTTGAATTCGATGTTCAGCAAAAATTGTTTATTATTTATAAAGATTCTAGATAAATATTCACTTATTTGCTTAACGATCTTTTTAAAATATTTGTATTCTATATATGACATTAACCGACATCAAGTTTTCTGATTACATCAGAGACTTCGAGCAAACATTGAAACACTTATTTCATGTGCAGGCCGACATTGATCAACTGAGCCTGGAAAGAGGCTTACCTCCAGAAATCCTTAAAGGAATTATGGACCAAAAACCGCTTTCCGTAGCAATTCCTACCGAATATGGTGGACGTGGAAGTATCGTTAAAGAATGCCTTGGCGTTTTAGCCGCGGCTTCTTATGAATCACTCCCCCTATCCTTAACTTTTGGAATTAATATCGCACTTTTCCTGGAGCCCGTTTCAAAATACGCAGATGAATCCGTTAAAAAAGGCATCTTCGATAACTTCTTGGAAAAAGGAAATATGGGTGGTCTGATGATCACTGAGCCTGATTACGGCAGTGATGCCCTAAACATGAAAACAACCAGTAAAGTTGTTCCAGAAGGCTACCAGATCAAAGGAACTAAACATTGGCAAGGTCTTACCGGCATGGCCGATTACTGGATCATCGCTGCAAGAAATGCAAATGAAAATGGTGATTTAGGCAGAGATATTGACTTCTTCCTTTGTGATATTACTAAACCGAAACAGCAAATTGTAGTAGAAGAGATTTACGATAATCCAGGTTTATACATGATCCCTTACGGATTAAATCAACTGGACCTGGTAGTTCCTCAGAATTTCAGATTAAAACCGGAAACTACTGGTATCAAAATGATGCTGGATATTCTTCATAGAAGCAGAATGCAATTTCCTGGAATGGGTATGGGATTCATCAAGAGAATGTTAGACGAAGCTATGCAACACTGTCGTACCCGGATCGTGGGCACTGGTAATCTAATGGCGATCGACAATGTTCAATTCCAACTTTCCAGAATTCAATCCGCTTATACGATCTGTTCTGCGATGTGTGCGCACAGTAGTGAGATCAGTGGTATTGAGCACAATCTCGCAATGGAAGGTCTGGAAGCCAACACAATGAAAGCCGTTGTAACCGATTTAATGCAGGAATCTGCACAGTTATTAGTTCAGCTTTCAGGTGCAAAAGGCTACAGAACCAGCCATATTGGTGGTCGTGGTATCATGGATAGCAGACCTTTCCAGATTTTTGAAGGATCAAATGAAATGCTGTACAATCAAACTGCAGATATGATTACCCGTTCCATGAAGAAACAAAAACAATCCAACCTTTTTGATTTCCTTGCTGAATTTAAAATCACTGCTCAACCAGTTGCCTATTTTAAAAAGGAATTGTCTTTCCAACTATCGGAAAATCTTTCTCAGCGTAAAATGGTTGACCTTGGTAAAATATTAGCCAGAGTAATCTGTGTAGGATATGTACTGAAATTGGAAGAAAAAGGATATAGAAAAGACCTGGTTCAAAACTGCATAACGATGGTTAAACAGGAAGTTTCCGCATTAATTGCTTCGCTTCAATACGAAAATAATGTAACTGCAATCGATGATTATTCGAACGGCAGCTCTTGGTTAGATTTCGCTTAGGTAAATCAATCCTCAGGTATAAAAAAGGCATTCATCTTTTGATGAATGTCTTTTTTGTTTTTAATGGTTTTATCAAAAAATTTCGGTTATTTCGGTTAACTAAATTTCAGCGTGCTCATGAATTCAAAAAGCATTGTTATCGGCAATATACGTCCCGAATTCACTAGAGACGAGACTATCGGAGACATCATTAGAACTGCCGTTGCCGCTCAGCAACATAAAATAGCATTCATTTTTAACGAGCAATCTTTAACCTACCAGCAGCTAGACATTTGGAGTGATGCAATCGCCGTTTTTCTAAACGAAAAAGGGATTAGCAGAGGCCATAGTGTAGGCTTATGGTGGCCAAGAAGCATGGAATTACCGGTTGCTATTTTAGGCATAGCAAAATCTGGCGCCGCCTATGTACCGCTCGACAGAGAAATGCCTGCGGATCGTGTGCATACCGTCATGCAGGAAGTTGGCGCATCCGCTTGTTTCAGCGATACACTGGATGAAGGATCCTGCCCTGTATTTCGCATTCCAGCTTGTCCTGATTTCAACGCAACGGCCAGCAGCTATCAAATATCCGCAATGCCGGACGACCGTGCCTATGTATTATATACATCCGGAAGTACAGGAAAGCCCAAAGGAATCCCCATCAGTCACCGTCAGATCTGTCACCTGATCCGCTCTGAACAGAGTGTACTTCAGATCCTACCAGAAGACCGTGTATATCAAGGTTTCTCTGTCTCATTCGACATGTGGTGCGAAGAAACCTGGATCAGTTTAGCCGCAGGAGCAACAATTTGGGTTGCTGATGCCACAACAGCTAAATCTATTGATGAACTCAGCGATATTTTTAGAACACAAAAGATCACAATTCTTCATGCCGTACCTAGCCTTCTGGCAGTCATAGACGACGACATCCCCTCACTTCGCCTCATTAATGCAGGTGGAGAAGCATGTACCAGTCAGGTGCTGAACCGCTGGAGCAAGCCCGGCTATAACATATTTTTCAACAGTTACGGGCCAACGGAAACCACCGTTACCTCCACCATGATCCCCCTTAGACCCGGAGATCCGATTACCATTGGCAACCCATTACCCAATTACAACCTTGCCGTAGTCAATGACCAATTTGAATTTTTACCCTTCGGTGAACAAGGACAATTGATCATTTCCGGCCCCGGAGTTTGTGATGGATATGTGAACCGTCCGGACCTGACTGCCGAGAAGTTTCTGAGCAAACCTGATTCCTTGCAAGAGCTTCCCGGAGACCGAATTTACCTGAGTGGTGATGCAGTAATCATGCATAGCGATGGTAGTGTCGATTTTCGCGGTCGCCTGGATGATCAGGTAAAGCTTCGCGGATACCGCATAGAACTTGGCGAAATTGAAGTGAAACTAAATGAACTGGAAATGGTTTCCGCAGCTGCTGTAGCCCTTAAAAAAGATGCTAACCAGCAAGATCAGTTGATCGGATATGTGACCCTAAAATCAAATGCTTCATTTGATGACCATCAGGCCAGAATGGAACTGACAAAGGTTTTACCGCCATATATGGTACCTCTGGTACTCGTAGTGATGGATAAAATGCCCCGCCTTCCAAGCGGAAAAATCAATAGAAAAGAATTACCAGTACCTCAGGTTTTACTGGAAATTAAGCCAGAAGAAGAAATCATCCTTCATCCTGATGATGATATAGAAACAAGAGTCATAGCGGGATTAAAGCATCTTTTCCCCGGAAGAACCATAAGTACTGAAAACGACTTTTTCATGGATTTAGGTGGCCATTCTTTACTGGCCGCGTCCTTTTCTTCCTGGTTGAGAAAAGAAGCCAACATCCCACAAGCCTCATTAAAAGATATTTACACCAATCGTCCAATCAGCAAACTGATCCAAACCTGGACCATAGCCGCGGAAAAAGAAAAACTAAATACCCCTAAAGCGCAGGAGCCTTTTCATAAGATCTCATCCTTACGCTATTGGATCTGCGGCATCGCTCAAGGATTTTCATTACTGGTCATTTATGGTCTTTTTGCTGCTCAGATTTTTGTTCCTTACCTGGGTTACTACTACCAGCTGGCAAAAAGTGAAACCGATAAAGGAGATACCTTTTGGGCTATTATTACCGCACTGGTACTATTTTGCTTCATTGCCCCATTATTCTCATTGTTGAGTATTGTGATGAAATGGCTACTGCTTGGGAAAACAAAAGAAGGCGACTATCCGCTATGGGGCGCCTATTATTTCCGATACTGGCTGATCAAATCCATGCAACGCCTGGTCCCTCTTCAATTTATGAATGGCACTCCGCTTTATCCTTTTTATTTAAGGATGATGGGGATGAAGATGGCTCCGGATTCACAGATCAGCGCTATTACCGTAGGTATGGAAGACTTATTGGAAATAGGCAGCGACGTCAGTATCAGCTCTGGCGTGGTCCTCAACAATGTAATTGTAGAAAATGGCCTCCTTAAATTAAGAAAGATCAAAATTGCCGACCATGCCTATATTGGTAGTGGCGCGGTAATTTCTGGAGCCACCACTATCGATGAATGGGGAGAATTGCAGGACCTGAGCCATTTACAGGTTGGTCAACACATCAAAATAGGAGAAGTCTGGAAAGGCAGCCCTGCTGAACCGATCAATAAAAAATTGCCGGAAGAACTTCCTCAGCCTTTGATCGTATCTGGGTTCAAAAGAAAATGTTTCGGCTTACTTTATACCATTTTACTGATCCTCTTCCCTATTGTCATTCTGCTGCCTCTATTACCGGTCATCGAAATGTTAAGTTATCTGGACAATATGGCCCCCGACTATAACTTCAACTATTTCATACATATTCCATTACTCACAGTGGTTTACCTGGTGCTGTATGCCCTGGAAACCGTGCTATTATCCAGGCTATTACTGTACAAGATGAAACCTGGAACCTATCCGATTTATGGATGGATCTACGTCAGAAAATGGCTGTCAGATCAGTTGATCTCTACCTCACTGATTGTACTGCATCCTATGTATGCCACGGTGTATATATCGTCATTTTTCAGGATGCTGGGCGCTAAAATCGGAAAAAATACAGAGATTTCTACCGCCAGTAATGTAACCCACACGATGCTAGAAATTGGAGACGAATCCTTTATTGCTGACGCAGTTACGCTTGGCGAAGAAGACATTCGTGGCCAGCAACTGATCCTCGACCACACACGTATTGGCAACAGAAGCTTTGTAGGAAACAGCGCCTTAATTCCACAAGGTTATGAGTTGGGAGATGACATGCTAATTGGCGTATTGTCCACACCACCAACTGCAGATCAGCTACAGCAATCTAATTCAAAAGATTGGTTCGGCTCTCCCGCCATCGCACTACCGAAAAGACAAGACAGCGGAAATTTCCCTGCAAAATTAACTACCAATCCAACTTGGGGTAGGAAAACAGCACGTCATATTATTGAAGGGATAAGGATTATCCTGCCAGAAACCGTGATCATTTGCTGCAGTGTTTTATTTATTGCGTATTGCCACGATTTAGTGAAAGATAGAACACTTTGGCAAATTTTAAAAGAAGCACCAAAAGTTCCATTTTATTACCTCTTCTATATGGGAGGCCCTGCACTATTGATTACCCTTGCGCTCAAATGGATTACTATTGGCAAGTTCAAAGCAGAACAGCATCCAATGTGGACCCATAAAGTGTGGCGCAGTGAAGCAAATACCACCACCTACGAAGCGCTAGCCGTACCCTTTTTACTGGAATTCATGAAAGGCACACCATTCCTACCTATGATACTTACTCTTTTCGGCGTAAAAATCGGGAAAAGAGTTTGGTTAAATACCACCGATATCACGGAACATGATATGGTGAGCATCGGCGATGACACAGCCTTAAATGAAGATTGCGGGCCACAAACCCACCTTTTTGAAGATAGGGTGATGAAAATTGGCTCTGTAAAAATTGGCGCAAGGTGTAGTATCGGCTCCAGATCGATCATTCTATATGATAGTGAGATTGGAGATGATGTAAAACTGGAACCACTTTCATTGGTAATGAAAGGTGAAAAGCTAGCCAATGGAACAGCCTGGACAGGAAGTCCAGTCCGATTAAGTTGAAATTCCGATAGCAGCTACTGTATGGCAGCTGCTATCGAATTCCATTTCACAATTAACATCTAAATAAACACTTAGACATCAGACAAAAAGAAACACTTCAAACCAATATGTTTTCCGAAATTTTTACAAAATATTAAGTGATTTGTCAGGATGTTCAAGAATTAATCATCAATACTGACCACTTATAGTAACAACTGGTGCATCTCCTCTGGATTGAAAGGTTTTGACAAAACATATTTGATCCCCATATCCCTTAACCTTTTCCTAACTTCTTCCAGAATGTCTGCAGTAAAAATAATCACCTTGATTTCTGGATATAATACCTGAACCATATTCGCTAATTGGTAACCATCCATTCCAGGCATGTGCAGATCAATTAAAATGACATCAAATGCCCTTTCTTTTAAAATTTCCAACGCGGTAATCCCATTATCAGCCTGCTCAGCATTGAGTCCAAAACAACTGAACTGACGTTTCGCAACCAATAGATTCACTGGATTATCATCCACTACCAACAACCTCAACTCAGAAAAAACCTGCACTTTATTGAGTTAAACCTCTGATTAACATCACCTTGTAAAGAATTAACCATTTTAAAGTCAATTAAAAACTCAAAACTAGTACCTCCTTCTATTTTACTTTTTAAAATGATTTTACTCTTGAATAAATCGACCAAGCCCTTCGTAATGCTCAAGCCCAATCCAGTACCTTGCTGCTGCCGATAAGTCGCTTGCTGCACTTGATGGAACTTATCAAAAACCAGACTGTGCAGGTGTTCAGGAATACCGGTATCTTCAATTTTGAAACACAACCTCACCTCTTCATCACTCAGTTTTACCATGGTTAAATAAATGGAAACATGACCAGCATCTGTAAACTTAATCGCATTCCCAATCAGGTTGTTCAGGATCCTACCTAACTTCAAGTCATCTACATTCCCCAATTCCAGGATATGCTCATCGTGATAATACCTAAGGTCTAAACCTTTATTCTTAGCCAAAGATTGAAACTGTTTTTGAATATTTCTAACAAAAGTAACCAGTCTAACTTCGTTTTCTAGCAGCTCCATTTTCTTATTTTCAATCTTTTCCAGATCCAAAATATCATTCACTAAATTCAATAGATGATTAGAAGAGAAGTTCAGATGATCTATATATTCTCTGATATGTGAATCAGTATAAGTCCCCTAGTGTAAGAGATTACAAATTCCTATAATTCCATTCAAAGGTGTGCGAATTCCATGACTCATTATGGAGAAAATCTCCGTTCTTTTTCGCGCCACCTGCTCCGCAAGATTTTTTGCAGCAATCAGTTCTAACGTTTGATGCTGCAGCTGATCACTCATCATTTTTTTAGTCGTAACATCTTCTATCACACAGATCAACCAAACCTTCTCTCCTACGGACACTGGATCAATCTTCTGAAATTTCGCACTATACCATGCTTTTTTCTCTGGATTAAAATCTGGATAGATACATTCCTGCCGTTCACCGGTTAATAACAGTTTCTCTATGCTTTCCAACAAAATATTAGCAAAAGCGCCCATGACCTCTACCATTGTTTTATCAATAAAAAAACGCTGGTGGCATAAACAGTTTACCGACGTCTTTTGCCTCAACCTTTTTTATCACGACATTTTCATCCAACTCAATGATAATATCGTCCAGTGATGCAATGAGTAATTGTAAATGGAGGACCTGTCGGTGCTGCCTGGTAATTTCCGCTGCTGCATGAAAATTGATGAGCATTCCATTCAAAATAGCTAAGGCTGGTCTGACCTTATAATAATCTGTCCAGGTATAAGTATTCGTATTTCTAACCAGATACAATCGCCTCTCGATTCCTGAATCCTGTCCGACTGAGCAAACCGGGAGTTTATATCCATTAATTTTTTTGCTTCAAAATTAAAAGGAATAGCATTATAATCGCTTTTTAAAACATCATGAATGATGCTAAGGTCTAATAGATCGCCATTTATCTCAATGGTGCTTACATTATCCCTGTCAATCAGTCCGGCAGACAGGCTTTGTGTTGCGATACATAATTCTTGAAGCAATGATTCCAATACTTGAATTTTAGCATCACTGGAATAAAAAGCTTGTTGGAATTCAAATAATTTATTCAGAAAAGTCAGGCCAGGCTGAGGTAAATCAGGATCAAAAAAATTTGACAAGGATTCCATAAGGCTATAGTTTACAATTGCTTGCTAGATCAATTTACATAAATAACGTAAATTCAAACCTTGTTCAGCTGTATATTTAACATGCCCTAACCCATAGGAAATATTATTTACCCTATAACATATCAGCCCCTATTGGGAATTAAGGGAAAAGTCTGGGTTGATACCACTCTCCTTGATCTTTGTTGCTTTTAAAATTCGAGATGGACACACCTAGCAACCTTATTTCCCCACCCTCCAATTCCGCGGCCTCCAATAAAGACTGAGCAACTTCTACGATCTTTGCCAATTCAGTAAGCGCTGCTGGAAATGACCGGCTTCTGGTAATTTGCTTAAAGTCACTGAACTTAATTTTGATCGTTAATGTCCTGCCAAACAATTGATAAAGGCTCATTCTCTTAAATACGATGGCAGAAATACGTGCTAATTCCAGATTCATTTCTTCCATTTCAACAAGGTCATAAGAAAAAGTATCTTCTGCACCGATAGATTTTGTTTCCTGATTTGGCTCTACTTTACGATGGTCAATTCCACGAACGATCTTGTAAAAGAAATGACCACTCTTACCAAACAGATAAACCAGCTCTGCTTCAGTTAGTTTTTTTAAGTCGCCCCCTTTATGTAAACCCCGGATCTTCATTTTCTCCGCGGTCACCTTGCCTACACCATGAAACTTTTCCACTGGTAATGATGCAATAAAACGCTCTACTTTTGATGGACCAATGAAAGTCAGTCCATCTGGCTTATTCATATTGGAAGCTACTTTGGCCACAAACTTGTTGATAGACACACCAGCGGAAGCCGTTAAATTCAATTCCGCTTTTATAGCTGCCTTAATTTCTTTCGCAATGTCAATGGCCGACCCAATTCCTAACTTATCTTCGGTTACATCTAAATATGCTTCATCAAGTGATAAGGGCTCAATCAAATCTGTATATCGGCTAAATATTTCCCGAATTTGCTGAGAGATCTCTTTATAGACGGCAAATCTGGGATAAAGAAAAATCAAATGCGGGCATAAGCGCTGTGCTTTTTTAGAAGCCATCGCAGAATGCACTCCAAACCTTCTGGCTTCATAATTAGCGGTAGCCACCACTCCACCCCGCCCATCAGGGGATCCGCCAACAGCAACAGCCTTACCGTCCAGCGTAGGATCATCCCTTTGCTCTACTGAAGCATAAAAGGAATCCATATCAATATGAATAATCTTACGTGTGGATGGCTGCTCTGAAGGACTCATAAGGATAAGGCCCTAAAATTAAAAAATAAAAACCTCAATAGCTATAAATGAAAAAGACCCGCATTAAGCGAGCCCTTCTCATGACATTCAAAGTAGATTACTTCGTATTTTTCTTTTCAGTCACTTCAGTACGGATGTCCTGAGCAAGGCCCTTTAAATCTTGCATTGCTTTACGTACTCTTGTGCCAGCTGCACCGTTACCTGAATTATAAAATTTGTCTGCATCAGCTTCAATGCTTGCAATAAGTTCTTTAAGTTTCGAGAATTTTTCCATGTTTTTCTTTCGTTTAAGATTTTAAATATATGATATAACGCTTTAAAGTTAATAATTATTGGATTTCCACCAAATGAATATTTAAGGATAGCACTCTTTTTTTGAATAATAAGGCACTTTTCTTAAAAAAAGCTCTCTAAATCGCTATTTCGTTTAAATAAACAAATTCCTATTTAAACAAATTAGGCGGAAGGAAGTTCAAAAAAGCGCCCATTAATCGAGATATTCCTTGATCAATTGTGATTTTGGGCTATTACGTAAAGTTTTCAAAGCCTTATCCTTTAGCTGTCGGATTCGTTCTTTACTCAGACCAAAAATATAAACCATATCATCCAATGTGGTCTCTTCACAACCATACAAACCATAATAGAGTATTAAAATTTTCTGCTCTCTCTCAGGTAAAATTACCAGGCACCTTTTCAAGTCCTCCGTTAAGGATTGTTTCATGAGCAGGTCATCCACTGGCTCTACGCTTCTGGATGGGATAATATCTATTAAACAAAAACCGTTCTCAATATTCACTGGGGTATCCAGAGAAACAGACATAACCGTACTAAGCTGATGGTCTAAAACCTTATCCACTTTGAAACCTATTTCTTCCGCAATTTCATCTGCAGTAGGCTTGCGCTCTAATTTTTGTTCCAATTGTAAGGTTGCTTTATTAATCATCGTATTACCCACCACTTGATTCCCTGGCAGACGAACAATCCTTTGCTGATCAGAAATCGCCGTTAAAATCGCCTGACGGATCCACCATACTGCAAAAGATATAAATTTAAAGCCCTTAGTATGGTCATACCGCTTTGCCGCCTTAATTAAGCCAATGTTCCCCTCACTAATCAAATCAGAAAGCCGTACCCCTTTATCCTGGTACTTCTTGGAAACAGAGATCACAAACCTCAGGTTTGCATTCACTAACTTCTCCAATGCCAGCTCATCTCCTTCTGCAATCCGCATGGCCAATTGGATTTCATCTTCTATTTTAAGTAATTCATATTTCCCAAGTTCATTTAAATACTTCTCGAGGGAATCGCTCTTTCTATTGGTAATACTCTGTGATATCTTTAAAGCTCTCATAAAAATGGACAAATTTGAACTGATAATATATTTTAAACTGACCTGCGATTCCAACTGAACAATTCCGATTCGTAAATCAATTAGATAGCTTACATTTTAAGAGCGTAATCCATGCTAAATTAACTTCGCAAATAAAGTTCCGGAGCATCCGCCTACTGCTATAACAGCGAAGACTGCCACAACAAAAATATTAAATTAATATACACTAAGTGTAAAATATAAAAATATTTATTATCGACAAAACACTCAAAAACAGATATTAAACACCAATTAAGATTTAAATATCTAAAACATAAATACACTAAGTAAGAATAATGATAAAACTTGAAATTATTTGCAAAATAAAAAAGGCCCGCTGTCAGCGGGCCTTCAAAAAAATTAATCCTATAAAGTTATTAAGTCAGTTTAACAACGTTCCCTGTCCGAACAGATTCATCACTGGCAAACGCTACCCTTAAACTATTTAAAGCATCCTGTGTAGGTTCCGTAAGGTCTAAATCTTCCAGAATGGCCCTAAGAAAGTGCCGCTGTTCCCTTTTACACAGCTCAAGATGATCCGGCTCGTCATTTAAGTCGATCCATTCATCCGCACGGGAAAATTTCCCTTCCTGATCCAGATCTGCATAATGCACTTTAATAGACTCTGTCTTCGTATGTGCATCAATTACATCAGATTTGCCAGCAGCCGAAGCTTGCTTTGCCAGGATAGACACTGCACCTTTTGGCCCAACGACATCTTTTATAAAAAATGCGGTCTCGCTCATCATTGGCCCCCATCCTGACTCATACCAGCCCACAGACCCATCCTCAAAACGAATCTGTAACTGCCCATAATTGTAATTGTCTTCTGGAATATCATTGCTCAGCCTTGCTCCAATTGCGCTGACCTGAACAGGTTTGGAGCGCGTCATCTGACACATCACATCAATATAATGCACGCCACAATCCACAATCGGGCTCAGGCTTTTCATTAAATTCTGGTGCACCTTCCATTTCGCTCCCTGACTTTGCTGATTGAGGTTCATCCGCATCACCAGTGGTTTACCCAATTCCTGAGAAAGCTCAATAAAACGAGTCCAGGAAGGATGATATCGCAGAATATAACCAACCAACAACTTCTTTCCGTATTTTTTCGCCGCATCTGCAACACGCTGTGCAGCTTCCAAAGAATCTGCCAGTGGCTTTTCTATAAACACATGGCAACCTTGTTCCATCGCCTTAACGGCGAAAGATTCATGCGTATCCGGATAAGTTGAAATACAAACTGCATCAGGAACTGTCTCATTCAAAGCTGTTTCAAAATCACTGAACAAAGGATAATCACCGCCTAATTTTTCATTCAAAACTACCTTGCTATCCCCTCTGGATACAATTCCACAGATCTCAAAACCTGCCAATTGATGATAAGCCATGGCATGGGAAGTCCCCATATTACCACAGCCTACTACCAAAACTTTAATCTTATTTCTTTCTAAACTCATTCTTATAAAAATTATCCACCCAAACTCCAGCCCTTACGGTATTCTCTACGTACAAACTGATTCACATCATCAAAGTTAGTCACCCTCAGATTTTCCTTATCCCAGATCAGCTTGATATCGCGGCCAGGATAGTCAAATCCATTACCATTTTGTCTTGGCTTTTGGATATCTGTCCCTCGGATGGCCAAATTTGCAATCAGCAAAGTCTCCGTCAGCGGACCGGCAATTTCAAAAGGAGAACTCAGTTTTTTCTTTCCATAACCGGCAATACAAGCTTCTGCCCAATCCCAGTAATGTCCATCCACTCCACCTATCACGCGTTCCACACCTGGTTTCACATGTACTTCTGTATTGCGCAACAAAGGTAATAACCTCGGGTTTGCACCATATACATCACACATCATCTTTCCCTTGGTACCTTCAAACAAAACACCATTTGCACCAAAAGGCTCATTGGCCCCTAACTCTATTGGCCTTCCAGGTTTAATCCCACCATCCATCCAATGGATCTGAAGGTCATCTTTTGTCTTTTTGGTCTTCTTAAAAGTCATAATGACATGGCTTGAAGGCGGACAACTATCAGGGAAATATCCCCTTTTAAATTCATCCACATAAATACTGCCCACACTGCACTGCACATCTATTGGCGTATCTAAACCAAGAATCCGGAAAGGCGGTTCTACCAAATGGCAGCCCATATCCCCTATTGCACCGGTTCCATAATCCCACCAGCCACGCCAGTTAAAGGGAACTAATTTATCAACGAAAGGCTTGTAGGGCGCGCTTCCTAACCAAAGATCCCAGTCGAGCTCTTTAGGAACCGATCCATTTACAGCTGGCCAGGTAATCCCCTGCGGCCATGAAGGCCTGTCTGTCCAGCAATACACCTTTTCTACCTTTCCAATTACCCCGGCATCTACCCAATCCTGCAGCTGCCTTACACCATCTCCCGAAGACCCCTGATTTCCCATTTGCGTCACCACCTGATACTTGTTAGCGGCTTCAGTCAATTTTCTGGCTTCAAAAATATCATGAGAAAGCGGTTTCTCAACATAAACATGTTTCCCTAACTGCATCGCCGCCATGGCAATCATGGCATGGTTATGATCTGGTGTAGAAACTACCACACCATCAATATGCTTACCTTCTTTATCCAGCATCTCCCGGTAATCCTTATAGTATTTGGCAGATGGGAAATTTCTGAGGGAATTGGCAGCCCTGCGGTCGTCCACGTCACACAGGAAAGCAATATCTGCTTTTCCTCCTTTATAGATGTTACTTAAATTACTTTCCCCTTTTCCGCCTACACCTACACCAGCAACCATCAAACGGTCGCTAGGTGCTAAAAATCCTTTACCTCCCAATACATGTCTGGGTACAATCATAAATCCTGCAGCAGCAAGCGCCGTCGTCTTTAGGAAGTTTCTTCTTGAACTATCTCCTGCTGAATGCTTATTATCTTCAGTCATATTTTATTCTTTTTGATTCCATACTAACCTAACCAGAGCCTATTTTGAGACACTCAGGTCTTTAATTCTGATATTTTTAAAACGAACAACTGATCCATGACCAAGGAAACCAACACGACCTTTATCGCGCTGTAAACCTGGGTGGCTTTGACCATCAACAGTTCCTTTTTTTCGGGCCTCCGTGATGTCACCATCCAGGATCACATTTCCATTTAAGACCACTTTAATCTTTGGCCCTTTTACGGTAACTTCCTGATAATTCCATTCTCCTAAAGGCTTTAAAGAACCTCTTTTTGCGGCCTGAACACCATAAATAGAACCATGATACTGATACACATGGAGGTCTTTATAAATGTCGGCATCATTGTCCAGGATTTGCAGTTCCATCCCCTCATAAGCCGCATCACCAGTTAAAGGGGCACGAATCCCCAATCCGTTATTTGCTCCTGGAGTCAGCTGAAATTCAAAACGAAACACAAAATCGCTGTAATCATCTTTACTGAACAGGTTGCCTCCGGAACCTTTTCCAGGCTTTGGATTGATTTCCATATTTCCATTTACGATCGTATATGCGCTGGTATTTCCTGTCCACTGATGCATGTTCGTACCATCAAACAGTACTTTATATCCTTCTTTTTTCTCTGCAGCACTCAGCTCAAAAGGAACCGGACGCTCCAGCTCTTTAATATAGATATCCCTGTAGGCAACTCTCGATCCATGCGCTTGTAACTCAATCTGCTCTTCTGCAAAAATCGGCAGCTTACGGTCCCAATAATTTTCAAGGATCACATCTTCAGTAACCAATACACCATTCAGGTACACAGTAACGCGATCTCCCTTCATGATGATGTGGAAATTATTCCATTCTCCCAATTTATTATCTGCTACTTTTAAGGGCTTGCTTTCATTTACCTGATTATTATACAAACCACCCGAACCCACCTGAGCACCATCCTCTACTCTGGAAGTATCCCAGATCTGCACCTGAGGGCTGCCACGTAAATAAATTCCAGCATCGCCTTTTTTATTGCCATCGTCATAAATTTTCCAATCTACCAGCATTTCAAAATCACCATACTTTTTTAACGAAGCCAGGTTGTCTCCTTTTCCGGTAAACAATAAAGCACCGTTCTCAATTACCCAGCTTTTTAATGCTTCAGCATTTGCCTTTTCCTGAGCAGCTGTTAAGGTTTTCTCGTCCATCTTCGCTCTTTTCAGCGGATCAGCAACCAGACCTTTCCAGCCGGTCAGGTCTTTGCCATTAAACATCGGGATGAAGCCCGGGCCACCGGTCATTTCTGCAAGATATTTACTAATTGCCTGTTTCTCATATTCACTATCACCCCCGCTAAGCACTTGAATTGTTTTATTTAACAAGCTTTTTACCTCTGTACCTTCATAGGATTTATCTGACAATACAATGGTCATCACTGCTCTAGCCGCAGCTTGCTGCAAAGCAGGATCATCTATGTATTTTCCCGCAAAAATCACCGCATTAAAAGTCTTCGCCTGCTCCAGATCTATTAAAATCTGTTTCTTTTGCGCTGGCGTTTTAGCCACTTCCATTGCATCGCGCAGCATCAGTAATTTTTGTGCAGCAGGAACTGACGATAAACGAACCAGACGCAGATACCCCTGTAATGCTTCCTCCTGGAAGGTTGGATTAACGGCAGTTCTGGCGATGTTCAGTAAACTTTCCATAGAACTTGGATTTGCCCAGGAAGAGAGTGCTTCCAGCGCCAGTTTCTGTGTTTGCTCATCCCCGATTTTATAAGCATTATTCACTGCTGATAAGGCCTTGGAATCCCCAAGACTCGCCAGTACTTTGTAAAAAAACTTTTTCTTATCCGGATTAGCATCAGCCATTTGCTGCAAAACAATTTCCGTATGACTAGCGGTTGCACCCACTTTCAATGCAGCAATTAATGCCGATTGTACCATTAAAGACTCCTCATCAGTAGTTTCTTTACTATTCAATAATGTAAAAAGCTCCGGCAGATCTGCCTTAGTCACCAAATTAGCTAAAGCTGCAAATGCCGCTTTTCTTACCGCTGGATTTTTACTCTTCTGCAAAACATAGACACTATTGATCTGCTCATGAGCGGCACGTGCTGCAAGCACCTGAATTAAGGCCACCTGTACATTAGGTTTCATCACAGGCAGTGTTTTTGAGATATTTTCTGTCAAGCCTGCTCCTTTCATCCTCAACATCACCTCTGCCACTTTTTGCACGGTCGCATCGTCACCTTTGTCCATAGTTTTTAACAAGTCATGAAACACTTCAATCCCGCCAATTTTTGCTGCAGCCTCAATTGCGGCAAACTTCAAATCTTGATTTTTATGATTGATCAATTTCAATACTGCTGGAAGCGCGGCCGCAGCCTGTCCATCACCCAGCATGGTGACCATTTCAGCCTGTACATTAGGTTTTACTTTATTCAATTGTTTAAGCCATAAAGCTGTTCTTGCTGGATTTAAATATGGTAAAGCAAATTTAAAAGCTGCTGCTCTGTAAGCTATGGAAGGATCTTTTACTGCGACTAACAGCACAGAAATATCCTGACCTTTAGTTTCATCGGAAAGGATCTTCAAAGCACCGGTACGAACAGACACTAAATCCGGAGCAGTCGCTTTATCCAGTAGCTGAAGCGCGATTTTATGCGCTAAAACAACATTCCCATCTGCTAAAAGACGAGCTGCATAGTCAAGGTAAGCGGCAACAGCATTCGTGTTTTCATATTTAAAATTACTTTTTGCTGCCGAAGCAGCCATCAGTTCCTCAGAAGAAGGATCAGCAATTTTTGCCAGCGCGTAAAGGCTCATCTTTGTTAAGTTCTGGTCATTACCAGTTGCAAATGCAGCAATTGGGGCTGCCGCTGCTTTAACACGGGTATCACCTAATCCTTCAATCAGAGAAAGACGGCTCTTTCCTTCGGTTGAGGCCAAAGCATTCAACAAAGCCGTTTTTGAGGCTGAGGTATTGATTTTCACCAATGTCCTTACTGCAGGGTCTGAAAGTTGCACATCCTTCAAAAAAGGAATCAGAGCAGGAACTGCATCGTCCTGCGCAACACCATCCAGCTGACTCATGATAAAGGCTTTATGTTGCGGATCAGTTAGTTTCTGCAAGGCTTTAGTGTAAACAGACACGCACATTTTCCTCCAGTTTTCTTTTCCTGTCTTTGTGGAGGCTGCTGTAAATCCGCCAATTGCATATTCAATTAAAGCATTATTACCTTTTCCTACTGGAGCAAGCATCCCGATGAGTTCCAGGTAGCCGCCTTCGCCAAGTCCGGCAATATCATTTGCATTGATGGCCGCCTGGGCCGCATCTTTTGCCGGCATCTGCGCCAACAAATCAGCAATACGCGTTATCTGCGTACGCTGGTCTTTTTTATCCTGTGCGATAGCCAGCCCCTGAAACGCAAGGGTAGCCAAAAGGATAAAGAATATCTTTTTTATCATTATAAATATTTTTAGAATGGGTTCGAATAAATTGATGTTAAATGGTGTATGGAGCGCGCATGACCGGGTTAATCAACCTGTTTGCACCTTCATCGTCAATAAACTCCTGTTTTACCGGGTCAAACTTTAGCGAACGGCCTAAACGTAATGCCGCCAATCCAATGTTGATGATATTGCAGGAGCGATGTCCATTTTCTTCATTTAAAGCAAACTGACTTCTGGTTTTCACAGAGGTGATAAAATCCGTCATTTGCGGCGCCGGATCAGGGAATGCAGCTAACTTGCGTTCCAAATCAGGGATGTCAGACTTAAAGCCAGCATATAGCTTACCTTTAGGGCCTTCAATATAAGCTGCCTTCTCATCTTTTCCTTCACCATCCAGAATAATCTGGCAACCATCCGCATAAGTATAAGTAATTCTACGCCAGATACCGACTGCATCAGTATGCTGCTGCGCCGCATCAATTTCTACAGAAATTGGGCTGGTGTCATCTTTACCAAGGAAATATTGAATAGGATCCAGGTAATGCTGTCCCATGTCACTCAAACCGCCGCCATCATAATCCCAGTATCCCCTGAAAGTTTGGTGTACCCGATGTGTGCTATAAGGCTTAAATGGCGCCGGACCTAACCAGGCATCATAATCCAGTTCCTGTGGAACCGGTTCAACAGGTAAATTGTCTTTTCCTACCCAGTAAAACTTCCAGTCGAAACCAGTATGCTTACTTACGGTTACTTTTAATGGCCAGCCGAGTAAACCGCTGTCTACTAATTTTTTGATCGGTTTCACGGTGGTTCCCATTCCATAGAAATTATCTTTGAAACGGAACCAGGTATTTAAACGGAACATACGCCCATGTTTTTGAACGGCTTCCATTACACGCTTACCCTCTCCGATGGTATGCGTCATTGGCTTTTCACACCAAATATCTTTTCCGGCATTTGCAGCATCCACTGCCATAATCCCATGCCAATGCGGAGGCGTGGCAATGTGTACAATATCTACTTCCGGCAATTTGATCAGTTCCCGGTAATCACTAAAGGTCTTCACCCCTTTATCAAGCATCGGCTTTGCGATATCCAAATGTCTGGTATCTACATCACAAATGGCAACTACCTGTGTTCCATCGTATCCAAAATGGCCTCTTCCCATACTGCCAACACCGATTACAGCTTTAGTTAGCCGATCACTAGGTGCAATAAATCCGGTTCCGCCAAGTACATACCTGGGGACGATGCTGAAGGCAGCAACACCTACCGCTGTTTTTTTAATAAAATCTCTTCTTGAGTTTGGTTGATTTGGTTTCATATTCGTTTGTGCATTAATGTATTCGAGCAAAATCAAACGTCATATAAACCGATCCGAAACGACACATGGAGTGAAGCATCTTGAAAAAGATGTACTCCTACAGGAACAGTTTATATTTGGCTTATAACTTAGGTGGTCAGCCACAAAGTCATTGATTCTCAAATTTATTATTATTATTGAAAAAATCGGTGTAATTGTAACACTTACTTAATACAAATGGCTGAAAAATCACGAATGATAAAAATAATAGCTTAAATTTGAGGATAGACCAATTATTGACATGGCATTTATCGACTATTATAAGATTCTAGGTGTTGACAAAAAAGCTTCACAGGAGGATATAAAAAAAGCATACAGGAAACTGGCAAGGAAATATCATCCTGATTTGAATCCCAACGACAAAGAAGCTAACAAGAGATTTCAAGAGATCAATGAAGCAAATGAAGCCCTTAGTGACCCTGAAAAGCGTAAAAAATACGATGAATACGGAGAACACTGGAAAAATTCAGATCAGTTTGAACAAGCAAGGTCGCAATCCAGACATCAGGGAGGAAATCCTTTTGGTGGTGGAAGATCAGGTGGACAAAGTGCTTCAGATTTTGGTGGGGGCGATTTCTCAGACTTTTTTGAATCTATGTTTGGTGGCGGCGGAAGATCATCTGGAAGAAGCAGTGCGAAATTTAAAGGACAGGATTACAATGCCAGCTTTAGTATCTCTCTCAGAGATGCTTATACCACGCATAAACAAACGCTGACCATTAACGATAAAAAAATCAGGATCACAATTCCTGCAGGTATTGCCGATGAGCAGGTCATTAAATTAAAAGGAATGGGTGCAGCCGGTGTAAACGGTGGCCCGGCAGGTGATTTATACCTGACCATCAATGTTCAGGAAGATCCGATCTTCAAAAGACTGCACAACGACCTGTACCTGACGCAGGATATTGATTTATACACCGCTGTTTTGGGTGGAGAAGTAATGGTGGAAACCCTGGATGGAAAAGTAAAACTTAAAATCCCTGCAGGAACACAGAATGGCACTAAAGTCAGACTGAAAAATAAAGGCTTCCCTTTGTATAAAAAAGATGGAGAATTTGGGAACCTTTTCATTACTTACAATGTTAAACTTCCTGAAAACCTGACTGAAAAACAACAAGAACTGTTTAGAGAACTACAAAACCTGAGTTAATCCCTACAGCTATGGAAACAGAATTCATCACCATCACTGAATATTGTATCAATTATCACATAGACCCTTCTTTTATGGTCTCATTGGAAGAACAAGAAATTGTCCGGTTTCCAATTGTCGAAAAAGAAAAATGTATCCATACGGATCAGCTCGCAGAATTGGAAAAATATGTTCATTTGCATTACGACCTTCAAATCAATATAGAAGGGATTGATGCCATCAGACATTTGCTACAGCGCGTACATGATATGCAGGAAAAGATCAAACAATTACAGCACGAACTTCATCTGCATAAGTAATGTTACGGAATCGCTTCCAAAAATACAGCAATACGATCCCGTATGTACTGATGACTGAATTTCAAGTCAGCAAAGACATCGCAGACAGGAACCTCAACGAATCGAGTCTGATAAAGCGCATCAACAATTACCTGGCGATCTAATTTTTTAAGGTCCCAGGGATTAAAGCTTGATAAATCCAACGTAACTTTGCGGGCAAATGAAGTCTGACCTCCAAAAACCTTTTATCCAGCTTTTCGACTTTTCTAAAAAGATCAATTATAAAACTGAAATCCTTGCAGGGCTAACCGTAGCCATGACGATGATGCCGGAATCTTTATCCTTTGCTATTCTGGCGGGCTTCCCACCATTAACAGGTTTGTATGCGGCCTTCATTATGGGTTTGGTAACAGCAGTATTTGGTGGCAGACCGGGTTTAATCTCCGGTGGAGCAGGCGCTACAGTGATTGTTCTGATTGCCTTAATGAGATCACATGGCTTAGATTATGTCTTTGCCGCAGTTGTACTTGCAGGCTTTTTTCAAATTAGTGTTGGCTTATTTAAACTGGGGAAATTTGTACGCCTGGTGCCTCAGCCGGTAATGTTTGGCTTCGTTAACGGATTGGCCATTATTATCTTTATGGCGCAGCTACAGCAGTTTAAAACCGTAATTAACGGAGAAATGGTCTGGCTTAGCGGTACTCCACTATACCTGATGGCTGGCCTCGTTGCCTTAACCATCGCCATTGTACTGATCTTATCAAAATTCACGAAAGCCATCCCCTCATCATTGGCCGCTATTATTGTGGTGTTCCTGATCGTGTTAGGCTTCCATATTGATACCAAAACTGTTGGAGATATTGCATCTGTGAGTGGCGGATTTCCTCCCTTTCATATTCCTCAGGTACCATTTACCCTGGAAACCTTACAAATCATCCTGCCCTATGCCTTAATTATGGGCGCTGTTGGTCTTACCGAAGGATTGCTCACCTTAAATCTGGTGGATGAAATCACAGAAAGTAAAGGTGATAGCAATCGGGAATGTATTGCCCAAGGTTCTGCAAATATGCTCAACGGCTTTTTCTTTGGTATGGGGGGCTGCCCAATGATCGCACAAACACTGGTGAATCTTTCTGCAGGAGCCAGAGCCAGGCTTTCTGGAATTGTTGCCGCCATCACCATATTAATGATCATTCTTTTCGGTGCTCCACTCATAGAAAAAGTACCAATGGCAGCCTTAACAGGTGTGATGATCATGGTTGCAATTGGAACTTTTGAATGGATGAGCTTAAAAGTGATCAATAAAATGCCAGGTAAAGATATTTTCGTAGGTGTGCTTGTCGCAGGAATTACCGTATGGCTCCATAACCTGGCGCTCGCTGTATTGATTGGTGTGATCGTTTCCGCATTAATCTTTGCCTGGGAAAGTGCCAAAAGAATCCGTGCAAAGAAATACATCGATGAAGATGGTGCCAAACATTACGAAATCTATGGCCCGTTATTCTTTGGTTCTACCCACAATTTTCTGGAAAAATTTGAGCCGGCCAGGGACCCGGAGGTGGTTTTTATTGATTTCAAAGACAGCAGGATTGAAGATATGTCTGGCATAGACGCCATCAATAAATTAACTGAACGCTATCGAAAAATAGGAAAAACCATTTATCTAACCCATTTAAGTGAAGATTGCAGGAAATTACTAAAAGATGCAGCCGCTATCATTGTTGTGAATATCCTAGAAGATCCTACCTATATGGTAGCCACCGAAAAAGGAGGCGCTGTTTCCTAAAGCAGGTCATCCCCCTCCGCTATACCGAATCAGCTAAAGTCATATTTTGGTCTTTTAAACGAACTTATTTGGAAGAAACAGCTATCAATCGTATTATTGCAATGTAATAATTAAACAAGATATGGGATTGACCAAATCAGAAATATTTACCGACGAGCAAAACCAATTGTCTCAGTTATTAAAGGCAATGGCGCACCCGGCAAGAATTGCCATCTTGCAGAGAATCATGGCTTCCAATACCTGTATTTGTGGTGATCTTGTGGAACAATTAGGTTTAGCTCAAGCGACCATATCTCAGCATTTAAAAGAGTTAAAAAATGCAGGACTTATTCAAGGAACCATTGAAGGCGTAAGTGTGTGCTATTGTATCAATCCTAAAACCTGGAAAATGATGGAAGACCAATTGGGTACCTTCTTAGGTGCTTATAAAGGTGAAATCCCCTGCTGTTAAAAAAATATCTATATCAATCGTAAAATTGCAATATATGAATACTACAACATTAATGAACTGGGAGAGCTTCAAAGCAAAGTTACAAGCCCATCCTGAGCAAACGCTGCAATTTCAATATGCAGCAGACCAATGGGTAGACGCCTCCTACCACATCACCGAAATTAAACAAGCGCCTATCGTATCCGTGGATTGCGGCGGAGTGATGAATTCCTGGACGGAAATCATTGTACAACTATGGGAACCTTCAGAAAAGGAGAGTGAAAGGGCTATGCAAGTGAAGAAAGCCTTATCTATTGTGGAACTGGTTGAAAAATCATTACCGCTGAATCCTATAGGAATTGTGAAAATTGAATTTGGAAATTCTCATTTTGATACCCGTCAGATGTATCCAGGAGAAATGACCATCGATGGAGAAAACTTAATTGTAAACCTCAACCCTGATGCCACACAATGCAAAGCGATCAATCGCGGAGGCAGCTGCGGAACCAACGAAACAGGTGAAGAATGCTGCAGCCCAGCAGCAGCGGTAACTGTATCCACGGAAAAACCAAAAATCCAACTGATCAATTTTGCTCCGGACGCTGAAAGCTGTAAACCTGGATCCGGTTGCTGCTAAATTTTAAAAGATGAAAAAAATACTCATACTCTGCACAGGCAATAGTTGCCGCAGTCAGATTGCAGAAGGTTATTTAAGACACTTTTCTGGCAATAAAGCACTGATTTACAGCGCCGGAATAGAGACTCACGGGGTAAACCCAAGGGCCATTGAAACGATGAAGCAAGATGATATAGACGTTTCAACCCATACCTCCAACCACATCGAAGAATATATGGCCATTGATTTTGATTTCCTGATTACCGTATGTGACAACGCGAAAGAAAGCTGTCCATTTTTCCTAACTCAAGCCATCAAGTTTCATTACAACTTCCCAGACCCCGCAAAGGCTACCGGAACTGAAACAGAAATCCAGGCGCAATTTGCCGAAGTCCGGAATATGATCAAGGACTACTGCCAAAATTTTGTTCACAAAAACCTGTAATTTAGAATGTCTGCAAATCATTGTACCCCAATAGTTGCGCGAAAAAAACTTAGCTTTTTAGACCGTTATCTGACCTTATGGATCTTTCTGGCCATGGCCATTGGGGTTAGCTTAGGATATTTTATCCCCGCTTCTTCGGGAATCATCAATTCCTTTTCCAGTGGAACCACAAACATTCCTCTGGCCATTGGTCTGATCCTGATGATGTATCCTCCCCTCGCCAAAGTGAAATATGAAAACATGGGAGAAGTTTTTAAAGACACTAAAGTACTGAGTACTTCATTGGTACTCAACTGGATTATTGGTCCTGTGTTAATGTTCCTATTGGCGATTACATTTTTAAGGGATAATCCGGAATATATGATCGGATTGATCTTGATCGGTTTAGCTCGATGTATCGCGATGGTAGTGGTCTGGAATGAACTGGCAGAGGGAAATCGGGAATATGCTGCTGGATTAATTGCCCTCAATAGCATCTTTCAAGTCTTATTGTACAGCGTTTATGCCTATGTTTTCATTACGGTGCTCCCGCCATTATTCGGATTAAAAGGCCTGGAAGTTTCCATCAGTATCGGTCAGATTGCGGAAAGTGTAGCCATCTATCTGGGTATTCCTTTTGCCATGGGAGTCATCAGCAGGTACAGTCTAATTAAATTAAAAGGTGAGGTCTGGTTTCAGGAAAAGTTTGTGCCCTTCATCTCACCAATTACCTTAATTGCACTGTTATTTACCATTGTTGTCATGTTTAGTCTGAAAGGAAAACTCATCGTTCAGATTCCATTAGATGTGGTTCGTATTGCTATTCCTTTAGCCATTTATTTTGCATTGATGTTCTTTTTGAGTTTCTTTGCAGGTCAATACTTCGGTGCAGATTACAGTAAAAGCACAGCAATTGCCTTCACAGCAACCGGAAATAATTTTGAACTGGCTATAGCGGTGGCAATCGGTGTGTTCGGAATCAACTCCGGACAAGCTTTTGCAGGGGTAATAGGTCCATTGGTAGAAGTACCAGCCCTCATTGCCCTCGTCAATCTTTCCTTTTGGTTTAGAAAAAAGTACTTCCTCCAGAATACCTGATCGAACAAAAAATGGATAGATTAGCCTTGAAAACCTAGTTTGCTTTTCTGCATGAAAAAACGCGATAGTGGTCGGGTAGTGTTCGGGAAGAGATCGCCCCTATTGTAGGAGCTGGAAGAGGTTCGGAAGGGCTTGCCCTAGGGTGACTGCAATGTTTACTATACCAACCCTATGGCAACCCCTTCCGAATCCCCAAGAAAAACAGGTCTATTCCCGACCACAACTACAGCGCTTTAAAATGACCCTGCTCTTAGAAATAAACCTCTACCCAAAGTAAAAAAAGTTAAAAAGATGATCAGTAGTTTAAAAAAATATATAAGTTTGCAGCGTGAGGTACTTAGCTTATATATTTACAATTGTCATCATGGCCCTATCAGTATGGCCATGTTGTGATGATGAAGCTAAGATTAGTACACAACAAACACAAATTAGCGAAGTAAAGGAGATTCCTTGTGATCAGGACCCAGGGCCACATACCTGCTCCCCTTTCTTCCATTGCAGCACTTGCCAGGCTTTTGCTATTCCTAGCCCAAGCCAATTGGTTAACACTACCGTATTTTCTAAAAAAGAAGTCAGCTACCCTGACCTTCCTGCCGCACCACTGGTGATCTTTTCCGGTGACATCTGGCAACCGCCTCAGTTAGGATAACTCAACACCATTTCATCAGTTTTTGATGGATCCTCGTATTGATTATTTTTAGCTATAAGACAAACCCTTATGTTTGATAAGATTATTTTATTCTCTATAAAGAATAAACTGGCCATTGGTTTAATGACACTTTCCCTGGTAATCTGGGGCATTTATTCACTAACCAGATTGCCCATAGATGCCGTACCCGATATCACTAATAACCAGGTACAAATTATAACCCAGGCACCAAGTCTAGGTGCCCAGGAGGTCGAACAATTCATCACAGCACCCATCGAACTGGCCATGGCCAATATCCCGGAGGTACTGGAAAAACGTTCCATTTCCAGGTCCGGAATTTCGGTGATTACCATCGTTTTTGAAGATGATACTGATATTTACTGGGCAAGGCAGCAAGTTAGTGCCCAGCTGAAAGAAGCGGAAGCAAATATCCCAAAAGGACTGGCAGAACCAATTCTAGCCCCGATTACCACTGGATTAGGAGAAATTTACCAATATGTATTGCATACCAAGAAAGGATATGAAAAGAAATATAATGCTACAGACCTCAGAACTTTACAGGACTGGGTGGTTAGGACACAGCTTGCCGGAACTAAAGGCGTAGCCGAAGTGAGCGGCTGGGGTGGTTATGTGAAACAATATGAAATTGCCCTCGACAATGATAAGCTGAATTCCCTCAACATTACCATTGCAGACATCTATAAAGCATTAGAGAACAACAACGAAAACACTGGCGGTTCCTATATTGAACAGCAAAGTAATTCCTATACCATACGCGGTGTAGGTCAGGTAAAAAGCCTGGCAGATATTGAAAAGATTGTCGTAAAAAACATGGGCGGGGTTCCCATCCTTATCCGTGATGTGGCTACCGTACAATTTGGATCGGCCACCAGATATGGCGCCGTAACCCGCGATGGCGAAGGTGAAGTCGTAGCCGGAATCACACTCATGCTCAAAGGAGAAAACTTCAATGAGGTGATCAAAAATGTGAAGGGACGCATTGAACAAATCCAAAAATCACTGCCGGAAGGCGTAGTCATTGAACCTTTTATTGACCGTACTGAATTGGTGGGCAGATCGATCAGTACTGTGCAAAAAAACCTGATTGAAGGTGCACTGATTGTCATATTCGTATTGCTCCTGTTACTGGGTAACTGGAGAGCCGGCCTGATCGTCGCCTCAGTAATTCCCCTTTCCATGTTATTTGCGTTCTCCATGATGCGTCTTTTTGGGGTATCCGGGAACTTAATGAGCCTTGGAGCGATAGATTTCGGACTGATTGTGGATGGAGCGGTAATTATTGTAGAAGCCATCATCTTCCGGCTCAGCTCCAGAAATCAGAGTGCAGACAGCATTCCCTTAACCAATCAGCAAATGGATAAAGAGGTATATACTGCCTCCTCAAAAATCAGAAATAGTGCCGCTTTCGGCGAAATCATTATCCTGATCGTCTACCTTCCCCTGCTGACATTGGTTGGAATTGAAGGTAAAATGTTTAAACCAATGGCGCAGACCGTAGTTTTCGCTATTGTAGGTGCTTTCATTTTATCTATGTCGTACGTGCCCATGATGGCCGCCCTTTTCCTGAGTAAAAATACACAGCATAAACCCAATATCTCCGATAAAATCATGGATGCGATGCTGCGAGTTTATCAACCGGCGTTAAAAGCAGTATTGAAATTCAAAAAAATCACGATATCAGCAGCCCTTTTACTGTTTGCAATCACCCTATGGGTATTCAATAATATGGGAGGAGAATTTCTTCCGCAATTAGAAGAAGGTGACCTCGCGGTAGAGATCTCTATGTCGCAGGGAACCTCTTTAACACAGGTGGTGGAAACTTTTAGCAAAGCTGAGAAAATCCTGAAAGAGCAGTTTCCAGAGGTTAAACAAGTAGTTACCCGTATTGGAAGTGCCGAAATCCCTACAGACCCCATGCCGGTAGAGCGTGGCGATATGATGGTGGCCATGAAACCGAAAGAACAATGGACTTCTGCAAAGACGAAAGAAGAAATGTCGGAGAAAATGGAAGCTGCATTGTCAATCCTTCCCGGTGTCAATATAGAAATCACACAGCCGATGCAAATGCGTTTCAATGAACTGATGACTGGTGTTAGACAGGATGTAGCCATAAAAATCTATGGCGAAGACCTCGATATATTGACACAACAGGCCAATAAAATTGCCAAACTCATTACTCCTGTTCCTGGAGTAAACGAGCCTTTTGTTGAGCAGGTTACGGGACTTCCGCAAATTGTAGTGGAATACGATCGTGATAAAATTGCTCAATATGGTCTCAGCATTGCTGATGTAAATACGCTGCTAAGAACCGCTTTTGCAGGGAATACCGCAGGCGTTGTCTTTGAAGGAGAGAAAAGATTCGAAATGGTAGTACGCCTGGAAAGAGACTTACGTGAGAACATTTCCAGTATTGAAAATCTCTACATTCCATTACCATCAGGCAATAAGGTACCACTAAATCAGGTGGCCAGCATTACCCTAAAAAATGCACCGGCGCAAATCTCCAGAGAAGATGGAAAACGAAGAATTTATGTTGGCTTTAACGTGAAAGGCAGGGATGTAGAACGTACCGTTTCGGAAATTCAAAGTATATTAAATGAGCAGCTAAAGCTTCCTTCGGGATATTATCTGACTTATGGCGGGCAATTTGAAAACCTGACAAAAGCGAAAGACAGGTTGTCTATTGCCGTTCCAATTGCGCTGATTTTGATTACGGGCTTGCTGTACATGACTTTCAAATCATTTAGTCAGACCATACTCATCTTTACAGCCATTCCTCTTTCTGCAATTGGCGGCGTTTTCGCCTTAATTCTGAGGGATATGCCATTCAGTATTTCTGCTGGTGTAGGCTTTATTGCACTCTTTGGCGTGGCCGTGCTGAATGGAATTGTCCTCATAGGCTATTTCAATCAGTTGAAAGAAGAAGGCATGACCGATAACTACCAGCGTGTAATTGAAGGGACAAAAGTGAGGTTAAGGCCGGTGATCATGACCGCCGCTGTGGCTTCCCTAGGCTTCCTGCCAATGGCACTTTCTGGCAGCGCAGGTGCAGAAGTACAAAAACCTTTAGCCACAGTAGTGATCGGCGGATTGCTTTCCGCGACCCTACTCACCCTGTTTGTACTCCCTTGTCTATATCTATTGTTCTCCCGAAAAAGAGAAGAAAATCGAAAATCAAATTCCCATCAAATGGTAAAAAGCTGGTTCATTATTGGACTAATTGGTTTAACCAGCTTTGGCAGCATCAATACCGCAGACGCTCAAAGTAAACCACTTAGTCTGGACAGCATTATCGCAATGGCTGTGAACAACAACTTAAAGTTGAAATCTGCCAAATTGGGCATCGCACAGTCTAAAGCACTGCAAAAATCAGGCTTTGATCCAGCAAAAACAGAATTTGCATTGGCGCAGGATCCTACAAGTGGTGGTGGTAACGACAATTCCATAAATGTTACGCAGACATTCTCCTGGCCTGGATTGTATAAAAATCAGAATAAAGTGCTCAAGATGGAAACTGCATTAACAGAAAAAGCATTCAATTATTCCCGTGCAGAGATGGTCAGGGATACAAAGACTGCTTATTACAACTACCTTTATTACATTCAGACACTAAAAGTGCTGAACTTCCAGGATAGCATCTACCAGAATTTCATTAAAAAAGCTGAAATCAGATATAAATCCGGAGAAACTTCAAATCTGGAACTGATGACCGCCAGAAATAAGTATCAGGAAGTACAGGCCTTGAAAAATGCCGCAGCAGCAGAATTGAAAATTCAGGAACTTACAATCCAGCAATTGCTGAACACCAGGTCTCCGATCGTTTTGGCTTCCACAGATTTACCTTCGCTAATTGCTGTTAAACTGGATTCAGCCGGGAAAAACTTAAATCCTATGCTCAGCTATCAGGAGCAGCAAGTGGCGATTGCCAATGCAAAAATCGCCCTCCAAAAATCTAAAGCAATGCCAGATTTCACCCTTGGTTATAGCCAGCAGATGGTGATCAAGTCTTTCAATCCAGCCAACATCGATCGGAGTTATACCCCTGGAACCCGCATTGCAGGGATGCAGATTGGTGTTGCAGTTCCCCTGTTTAATGGTGCTGGCCGGGCAAAAGTGAAAGCGGAGAAAATTGCAGTTCAAATGGCGGAAACTAATTACCAAAATACCGCCCGTGAGTTTGAAATTCAGTATGAACAAATATTCCAGGAATACCTGAAAAACAAACAAATTCTAGATTATTACACCAATGTGGGTTTAAAGCAGTCAAAAGAGCAGCTGCGCATTGCACAGATATCATTTGATCTGGGAGAAATTGGCTACATGGAATATGTACAGAACATTTCCCTGGCCATTCAAAGCAATATCACTTACCTGGAAACACTAAATCAGCTCAACCAAACCACCATTCAATTGGCATTTATCAAAGGAGAATAATCAGATGAACTTATATAAAAACAACTTACCGTTTGCCCTAATGATCGCATTACTGCTGAGCAGCACGCTCCTCTCTTGCAACGGTACCAAAGAAAAATCAGCAGAAAAAGAAGCAACGGAAGTACATGAAGACGAGGCTTCACCTAGTGATGAAATTGAGTTGACCGCCCAGCAAATGAAAGCAGTAGGGATTGAAATCGGCACGATCCAGGAGAAAAACCTGACTGCTGTCGTAAAAGCAAGTGGTCAACTGGCAGTACCACCTCAAAATGAGGCTAAAGTAAACCTGCTTTCTGGCGGGATCATTCGTAAAATCAATGTTCTCGAAGGACAGCAGGTAAAGAAAGGACAAGCCCTAGCAGTAGTAGAAAATCAGGAAATGATTAAACTGCAGCAGGATTACCTGTCTTCGAAAAATGGATTTGCCTTTGTAGATGCAGAATATAAACGCCAGCAGCAATTGAAAGCCGCAGATGCCGGAACAGGTAAATCTTTCCAGCTGGCAGAAGCAAATTACCATACGGAACTTTCAAAAATCAAAGCACTCGAACGTCAGCTGCAGCAGCTGGGCATTTCTCCAAGAAGTGTTTCTACAGGAAATATCACTGCACAGACGACGGTAACAGCGCCCATTTCTGGAACTATAGGTACCATTCAGGTGACTACCGGTGCTTTCGTACAGCCTGGAACTTCCTTAATGGACATTGTAGACAACTCAAAAATCCATGCCGACTTACTCGTATATGAGAAAGACCTTTTCAAAGTACAGGTTGGACAAAAAGTAAGTTTCAGACTCACCAATCAGGACAACCAGCAAATTGAAGGTGTACTCATCGGGATCAACAAATCATTTGAAGACGATACCAAAGGCGTAATTGTTCATGCCGTGATCACCAAACCGCTGCCAAACCTGATTCCAGGAATGTATGTCACAGGATTGATCAGCGTAGGTACAGAAAAAACAACGGCAGTGCCCATTGATGCAGTGGTAAAAGCAGAAGGAAAAGAATATATTTTCATTCTGGAAGAAGAAGGGAAAACAGATGAAAACCCTAAAAAAGAAAGCCCTAAAGAAGCAATGGAACATGGCACGCATTTTAAGAAAATAGAGGTGGTCACAGGGGTTTCAGAATTGGGGTATATCAGCATTACTCCACTGGAAAAACTTCTTAAAGACACGAAATTAGTGATAAAGGGAGCATTCTACCTGCAATCTAAATCTACAGCTCCAACCGCTCACTCCCATTAAAAAACGGTATTTTTGTACCATAGGCACTAATTTACAGCCCTTAAAAAATCCGAACACTGAAAATATAAGAGATCAGGAAATGACAAAAGACATCGAACAAAGGCTTAAAAACAAAAACATCAACCCCACTGCTATGCGACTGCTGGTTCTGGATTTTTTGATGCAGCAAAATACCGCCATTAGTCTGAATGATTTGGAGAAAGGCATGGGGCCATCCGACAGGATCACCCTGTACCGTACCCTGAAAACTTTTGAAGAAAAAGGACTGGTTCATCATATTGATGGTGGGACAGGTACCACTAAATATGCTTTGTGCCTGGAGGAATGTGATAGCGACCACCATCATGACCTCCATGTACATTTTTACTGTAATAACTGTAAAGAAACCTTTTGTCTGCCCAACACTAAAAATCCAGAGATCACACTTCCTAAAAAGTTCCGCTCTGAAGAAATGAATCTTGTGATTAAAGGAGTATGTGACCTTTGCAACCCGGATTAGCCATTGCTAAACCCCGCATCTTCTGGCCTACTATCTTCATCTTGCTGTAATGAACATTGCAATAGCATTGCATCATTATTGCTGATAAATTTGTATATTAATTTTAAAGACGAGGCAAATAATTATGAAAGATTGCTGCAATACAGAAACCGCAACAACTACTATAAGAAACCAGGATAAAAAACCCAAAAATGGCCTTCATGACCATTCAAAACCTGGACATCAGCATCATGATGGGCACCACTATGATGGAGAAAGCCACGACGATGATGATGGACACTACCATGGATCTGGGGAACCGGAATCATGGACCAGCCACTGGCCCCTGCTAACCGCCCTGACAGTGGTCATCGTGATGCTAACGCTAGAATACGGTTTTAACATTACCTTTAATCAAGTTACTCAACTGATCATTTTTGTTCCTGCATATCTTTTGGCAGGTTACAATGTATTGGATCTCGCCTTCAGAAAAGCCATGAGATTCGATTTCTTCAATGAGTTTTTTCTGATGAGTGTAGCCACCATTGGTGCATTTGCCATCGGCTCTTACAGTGAAGGTGTGGCAGTTATGGTCTTCTATTCTATCGGCGAATGGTTCCAGGATAGTGCCGTGAACAAAGCAAAAAGAAGTATTAAAGCACTTTTAGACATCAGGCCCGATATTGTAGATGTAATCCGCGATGGAAAAGTGACTACGATTGCTCCTGCAGAAGTGGCTATAGAAGAGATCATTCAAGTGAAACCGGGAGAAAAAGTAGCCCTGGATGGTGTACTGTACTCCGAAAAAGCAACATTTAATACTGCAGCCCTTACCGGCGAAAGCAAACCAGATTCCAAAAACAAAGGCGATCAGGTGCTGGCAGGAATGATCAATTTGAACCAGCTGGCACAAGTACAGGTGAAATCTCTGTTCAAAAACAGTAAGCTCAGCAAGATTCTGGAAATGGTGCAGGATGCCACAGCCAGGAAATCACAGACCCAGCTTTTCATTTCCAGATTTGCCAAAGTATATACACCAATTGTATTCCTGCTCGCAGTGCTGCTCATCACCCTTCCCTACTTCTTTGTAGCGAACTATGTGTTTCAGGAATGGTTTTACCGCGGATTGGTATTTTTAGTCATCAGCTGTCCATGTGCCTTAGTGGTATCTATCCCACTTGGTTATTTTGGAGGAATCGGACTGGCTTCCAGGCATGGAATCCTATTTAAAGGATCAAACTTCCTAGACATCATGACTAAAATTGATACCGTGGTGATGGATAAAACCGGCACCCTGACTAAAGGTGTTTTCCAGGTGCAGAAAGTGAGCACAGCCAGCGGAATTGAAGAAAAAGAATTCATTCAGCTGCTCGCGGCGATCGAAAGTAAATCAACGCACCCGATTGCAACAGCAATTGCTGAATATGCAGGAACTGCCCCAAATCAGGATAAGATCGGCCATGTAGAAGAAATCGCCGGACACGGCTTAAAAGGCTTAATTGATGGCAAAGAAGTCCTTGCAGGTAATGCTAAGCTCCTTAAAAAGTTCAGCATTGCTTATCCTGCAGACATAAACGCCATCGTAGACTCTGTAGTGGTAGTGGCTATTGACCAGAAATTTGCAGGTTATGTGACCATTGCTGACGAAGTCAAAGCAGATGCAAAACAAGCCATTACAGATTTACATGCTTTGAATATCAAAACAGTAATGCTGAGTGGTGATAAACAAAGTGTGGTAGATAAAGTAGCTGCATTTTTAGGCATCGACCAGGCCTTTGGTGACCTTCTTCCTGAAAACAAAGTGACACAGGTGGAAAAGCTCAAATCCGCAGGAAGGACACTGGCATTTGTTGGAGATGGCGTAAATGATGCACCCGTAGTGGCATTGGCAGATGCAGGAATTGCAATGGGTGGACTGGGCAGCGATGCAACCATTGAAACCGCCGATATTGTGATCCAAAACGATCAGCCCTCCAAAATAGTCGCGGCCATTAAGATCGGCAAGCTCACCAGAAATATTGTTTGGCAGAACATCATCCTTGCTATGGGGGTCAAAATCATGGTACTGATTCTAGGTGCAGACGGTGTCGCTAACCTTTGGGAAGCGGTAATTGCAGATGTTGGTGTGGCTTTACTAGCCATTCTAAATGCTTTCCGCATCCAAAGAATGAAAGTTTAAATTTTGGAGGAATTGCCAAGCATCTTGACTATCCTGCCAATATGAACGATTAAAATTTAGAATATTATAACGCTATTGCATGGTCATAAACCAATATCGACCATAAAATGAAGCACAAATTTACATGGAGTGTGCTGGCCGTTCTGACCAGCACCTTTCTTTTTTCCTTTATCAAGGCGCATGATCCTACCACCACAGCGCATAGCCGCCAAAATACTGAACAAAATCCCTGGGAATCAAAGTACCTTAACGTCAATAAAAATGGAAGCATCACTTACCATCCCGACGAAAAAGGAAATACGATTCCTGATTTTAGCCTAGTCGGTTACCACCATGGCCTAAAATCCATCCCCAAACTTAAAATCGTAAAAACCCTCCATCCTACCACTGGCGATGCAGGAAACATGATTCAGCAAGCAATTGATGAGCTTTCAAAGCTGCCCTCAGATAAAAATGGACACAGAGGAACCATTCTTCTAACTAAAGGTACTTACCCTATTTCGGGCACAATACACCTTAAATCCGACGGCATTGTACTCAAGGGTGAAGGAAATTCAGCCAATGGGACTAAACTCATCGCCACCGGAAAAGGCTCCCGCTCACTCCTGGAAATCAGTGGCACCGGCAAAATCACAGAAATCTCAGGCAGCAGGGTAAATATAACTGATGCCTATGTCCCTACCGGAGCGAAATCTTTTCAGGTAACTGATGCTAAAGCCTTCAAAGCAGGTGATAAAATCATTCTTTTCAGACCAGGAAGCAGCAATTGGATCAAAGACATACAAATGGATCAGATCATAGCCAGAGAAGGTACTAAACAATGGACGGCTGAAGATTATAACCTGAGTTATGAAAGAGAGATTACAAAGATCGTTGGGAATACCGTCTTCATAGACAACCCTGTAGTCATGGCTATAGACCAGAAATATAGCACTGGAGCCATCTACAAATACAGCTATAAGGGCCGTTTACAGGAAGTTGGTGTAGAGGACATACTTTTTGAGTCTGAATATGCGAATGATACCGATGAAAACCATGGGAACATTGCCATCGACTTTGACCATATCGAAAATGGCTGGGTAAGCGGCATCACCGCGCGCTTCTTTATCTATGCCGCGGTTAGTCTGAATACTGGCGCAAAGAACATTACGATAAAAGATTCCAAATGTTTGGATGCAAAATCAATAATTACTGGTGGCAGAAGGTACTCCTTCAACAACAACGGACAGCAAAACCTCTTTATGAACCTGGAAACCACAGAAGGCCGGCATGATTATGTAACCGGCGCAAAAACAGCAGGTCCTAACGTGTTCTACAACTGCAAATCCAGAAATACGCATGCCGATATCGGTCCACACCACCGCTGGGCAACAGGAACGTTATACGACAACATCGATACGGATGGACAAATTAACGTTCAAGATCGCGGAAACTGGGGCAGCGGACATGGCTGGGCAGGTGTCACACAGGTATTATGGAACTGTACCGTGGAGTCTGCCGCCGTACAAAATCCCTGGGCATCAGGCAAGAACTATGCAATAGGTCTTAAAGGAAAAAAGGTAGCCGGACGTTTACCAGGAAAACCTGATGGAGAATGGGAAGGTCAGGATCATAAAAACCTGCAGCCCCCATCTTTATTCCTTGCACAAGTTAAAGCTGCCGGAATCAATATCCGGTAGCTTTCAAAATAAAATCTACAATGGGCTGCGGATTGGGAAGACTATGCGGGCGATGTTTGCCTTCTGGCTTATGAATCAACTGAATCTCTCCACCCGCAGCTTTAATCTGCTCTGCAAATGGAAGGCTGTTCTCTGCCATCGGCACCACCTCATCCATATCGCCGCAAACATGAAGCATCGGATATTTACCCTTTACAATAGCGACAATCTGGTCTATCGGACTTCCTTTAAAAGCCTCGGCTTCCGCATCATTTGCATAACCGTAATCCTTTAAAAAAGTCGCCCAACTGGCTTTACTGCCAGGTCCTGTACCCTTACCACCCGGCCAGCTTTTTAAATTCAGCACTGGATTATCCGCATAAACACAAGCCACTTTATCAGGATTAGCCGCCGCCCAGTTATAGACAGATACGCCGCCTCTGCTCATGCCTTCCATCACCGCTTTCATTGCAAATCCCATCTTTTGAAGGGAACGGTAAAAGTCATTCCAAATGCCAATAGCTTCCTGATTACCAAACAACTCTGCCACATCGCAATACACGATATGGAAACCACGTTCGAGCAAAGCGATATCCGTTTGCGGTTCATGCCCAAAGAACCTGGCTCTCCATACCCAAGGCATGCCTTTTGCGACCAGCTTAGGACGAACAATCCGGGCATCACGTCCTTTAAATGAAAAATCCAGTTCCTCATAACCATAAAAAGAACTCCTTTTCAAAGGTGCTCTTATCTTGCCGGAAAAGTCCCTACCTGTCTTGTTTTTTTGCAAGACAAAAGCCTTTAATCTTTCCGCAATAAAGCTGTCCCCAATAGCGTTCGGGTGGACTTTATCCGCCAGTAAAGACTCTTTATCTCCAAATAAAGAATAAAGATCCAGCAACTCCAGTCGCTCTTCATAAGCAACCTTTTGTATCATAGGGATCAGGCTGTCCTTTAGATAGCTGCCAGAAATACCAAACTGCGTTTCAGAAAAAGCTTTCAAAGGCAATAGTAAAACGACCTTAGGCTTCGATGCCAATTCCTGAAAACTATGCACCATATGTTTATAATCCGCGACAAAAGATAAGATCTCTGCACGGTTGATTTGTTTACTGTCATTCGTTCCTAATTTGATAAAAACCAAGTCTGGCTTACTGATCAATACCTGCTGATATTCCTTCGTGTTCCAATATGGTTTATTCCCTTTCTTCAGCATCGTTGCGCCACTGACACCAAAGTTCAGCACTTCAAAATCAGGCCCCAATAGTACCTGTAACTGTGCAGGGTAGGATTCTCTCGCTCTATCTTTTAATCCAGAACCAAAGGTGATGCTATTACCCACGCAAACAATGCGTGTTTTCTCCTGCCCATACCCTTCATAACCAGTAAAAAAAACCAGCAATATCAAGAGCAGCTTAAATACTTTTTTCATTTTTCTATTTAGTTTTAGACAGATCAATACCCTTGACTCTCCAGAAAGTGTTTAACTTTGCCCAATCCGGTCCGATCTTATTGCTTTCCCAAAAGGGCTTAAATGGCGACTGCCCCGGTTTTAAAAACAAACCATTGTCCATCTTTTTAAGGACCACATTTTTCAATACAAAGCCTTTTTCAGGAGTTCCGGAATATGCTGTGCTCAGGATCAGGTTATCCTCAAAATCAACCAGCACCTTTTCATCGTACCATTTTAGTGGAGATTGATCCGCCACAATGGTATTCTCCACAAAAACCGTGTTTAAAGCGGGTAAATATCGACCCGGGGTATAGCCCGCAGCAATTGCAAAAGGCTCTTTACAATGGAGTATCAGGTTATCCTTGATCACTGCATTTTTCACTTGCCAATGGCTCGTTAGTATCGGATTTGGCAATCCTGCCATCACAGAAATCGCAGCACTGACACTGGTTCCTGTTAAATCCTGAAAGTAATTGTCGTGCACAAAATGATCTTCCCCAATAATGCGCACCCCACCGGTTCCAGGCTGCCCATTGCCAATAAAAAAATTCCCTGAAACTTCCGCATGATTCCCATGTCTTAAGGTCAGCGTCGCCTTGCACTCATAAAACAAATTGTTTCTGATGATATTCCTGCATGATTTATTAGAAACGGCTTCTAATTCCCCATTACAGCGTTCAAAAATATTTTCTTCCACTACCGTAAACGAATCATGAAAAGACCAGGTACTGGTCCCTATCCTAATCGTTTCGCCGCCATTTCTTCCCAATTCCGGACGAGGCCCGAAATAATTATGGTCAATCTGGTGGTAATTTGGTTTTTCTGAAAGCCATACGATCAGCGTCACTCCTTGATGACTTTTCCCTTTAAAAAAACAATGGTCAACCCGATTGTGCTCTCCTCTTAAAGAAACCCATCGGTAATCTACTTTTTCATCTGGATGATTGTAATCGACCACCGCGGTATTTGTTAACCTGCAAAAAGAGGCACTTTCAGAAAAATTAATCACATCACCTGCATTTAAAAAACCATTGCTAAAAGACAAGCCATCTACCAGCAGCCAGGTCCCCTCAATCTCCAGCGAGGAACTACCGGTCAAGACCGTTTTCCCTGGATTTGCAGCCAATAAAACAATGGGACGCGCATTGGTCCCATTGCCTTTAAATACAATTTTCTGATCTTTCCAATCACCAGCTTCCAGTAACACCCGATCACCAGGAGCTAAAACCAACGCTTCCAATTCCTTTGCAGAACGAATGCGATAATCTTTTGCCTGCCCAACAGCGACGATCCAGAACAGAACAACAGTAAACAGTATTGTTTTCATTTTATTAATCTAATGCTCCAGTTTTCATTTCTTTTTTAGGCTGAACCGTGACATGGTGTTCAACAGTACCTTCCAGCTCCAGGCGAATCACCGATGCTACCGCATCAGGAGCTTCCTGATATACGGTAATCAACAAATCATCTCCTTTTCTTTGCGTGCTCAGCTTGCCTTTACCGTTCGCTAAAAGCGATGCCGATAATACCTTATTTTTCAATCCAGGAACCACTAAAACACCATCTTTAGGCCAGTTGAACACAGACAAATAAAGGACAGTTCCTTTTTTAGTTTCTTTTCTTGTACAGCGTCCCCAATCCAATGGTGCCATAGGGCTGGCTTTTGTCCCATAAATCGCTTCACTATTTACCTTCATCCATTTTCCAAAGTCGCTCAGTCTTTGTATACTTTCCTCAGGAAAAGTACCATCAGGTTTAGGACCCACATTCAGCAGGTAGTTCCCCCCTTTAGAAGCGATATCTACTAAATTACGGATCAAGGTTTCACTTGATTTCCATTTGTGATCTGCAGTACGGAATCCCCAAGTTCCATTCATGGTCATACAGGTTTCCCAGTCCATGCCATCCAATTCCGCCTGGCTAGGGATCTTTTGCTCTGGTGTTTTAGTATCACCAGGAAAATTCGGTCTTTTTAACCGGTCGTTGGTAATAATTTGAGGCTGTGTTTTTAACGCGTTTTGAAGTTTTAAAGCGGCTTCATCTGTCATATTTGTTGGCGTATCCCACCAAAGCACAGCGATATCACCGTAATTGGTCATCAATTCTTTCACTTGTGGTACAGCTACTTCATCGATATATTGGTCGAAAGTTTTGGTCTGCTGAGCAGGATCCCAATGGCCTTTATTAGCCAGGGTATAAGCATCAATCTTTGTAGAATCTGGATTTGCCCAGCCATCTCTCATTTCTTTTCGTGCAGCAGATCCACCTGGATTATTCCAATCCTGTGCCTGAGAATAATAAAAACCTAATTTCAGCCCATATTTCTTGCAGGCTTCAGCTAAAGGTTTCAACAGATCTTTACCATAACGAGTGGCATCGGTGATGTCCCATTTACTGGCTTTAGAATTGAACAAAGCGAAACCATCATGGTGTTTTGCGGTGATGATCAGGTATTTCATTCCCGCATCTCTGGCCATTTTCACCCAGGCATCCGGATCATATTTCGTCGGATTGAAGCTTTTTGCCATTTCCTGATATTCTGCCACTGGAATCTTAGACCGGTTCATGATCCATTCCGCACCGCCGCGCAACTGTTCATGTCCCTTGTATACACCAGCAAACTGTGCATAGACACCCCAATGGATGAACATCCCGAATTTGGCTTCCCGCCACCAGGCCATCCGCTCGTCTTTAGTTAGCGCGCGCTGGCCATGCGCCAATTGAATAAAAAAAGATAAAGCTATGATTAGTGATAATGATATTTTACGCATAATGTTTATAATGGTTAGGTTTCCTAATGTACTGCAGATTTAGCAAGGGGCACACTCTGGAATTGGCTGATGTTTCAGCAATATTACCTTGAGTGCCCCCTTGTAGCAATAGGCCATTCTTCTAATGGATGTCCTTTTTCCAGCGATTATTGCGCAGCATCGGCATAAGTAGTCCCGATTCTGATCTTTTTCACGTAATGCGTCACCGCCGCTTCATCTCCACCATACATCCCCATTTAGGATCACAATCCTGCACATCAAGGGTCCTGCACATAAGTCGCTGTGTGTTATTCGACAAAGTTTGTTTTACTCCGTTATACCAGAATTCCACAAATCCGATGGCTGGATTACGAGAAACTTTCATACGAATCACAAAGCTCATCCAGGTACTTACCGGTAAATTAATCGACCAGGGCACTGTAGCTACATGGTTATCGTCAAAATGCTGCTGCTCTAATTTACCTGATTTTGTTCTCAGCATCAAAGGATGATTTTGCAGCGAGCCATCAGTTGGATAAGATTTCCATTGGAAGATCGCCTCCGTTTTTAGATTAGAAGGGATGAGCAGCTTACTCGTAAATCCGATGTAAATCTCATCTCCTTCGGCTGCCTGAAAATTCTTGGCACCACGTACCTCGGTACGGTGGCTTCCCAATGGTTTCAAAAATTTCCAGGTCAATACATCCGTTTCATCCGTCACCGTAGACAATGCCCCCGTTCCCTTAATATTGATGGCTTTCCAGAGATTATCAGGTCCATTACTGGCATCACCGTTGAACAGTACCGAAGCAATAACCGGATCATCAGTTGTCCTGGCCACTTCTTTAGTCTTCGGATCCGGACTAAGGGCAAGCTCTGCCGCCCCTTCTTTTTCACAACTGGACAATAACATACCCCCACTCACCAATGCAGCAATCATTAATTGGTTCTTTTTCATAAAGTTTATATATGGTTAGTATTAGGTTGATTCTTGTTATTGTCCGGTTATGGAATAAAAAACATCCGGTATTTCATGCGCAGGTCTTATTGCCAAAGCGAAAACCACTAAGACCAGCAAAAGCCTATTTCAACTGATCTGCCCTTAACAAAGCTTCCAGATAATAATAATCCGCATAAGAAAGCGGGACATCTACCTCAGAATTTGAAGGTTTAGAGCCGGTACTGCTGATCAGGATAAAACCTTTATTTGTACCCAATGGGGCGGTGTATTTATTGGCCATACTGTTCACCATCAAATTAGCTTTGTCCATATAAAGCGTCTTTTGAGTACTATAATCACTCAGTTCGTACAATGCGGAGGCGATTACCGCAGCGGCCGATACATCACGGGGCTCATTAGGAATATTCGGCGCATTAAAATCCCAGTAAGGAACCAGATCCTTTGGCATATTTGGATGATTCAAGATATAAGCGGCTATATTGTCCGCCTGTTTCAAATAAGCAGGATCTTTAGTGAATCGATAGCACATGGCATATCCGTATAATGCCCATCCCTGGCCTCTTGACCAGGCAGACTCATGGCTATAACCCTGATGGGTTTGTTTTTTCAAAACCGCACCAGTTTGAGGATCATAATCAATCACATGATAAGAACTGTAATCCGGGCGGAAATGGTTTTTCATAGTCACATTGGCATGGCTCACTGCAATTTCATAGAAAGAAGAATCACCAGTTAATCTGGTGGCTTCGAACAACAATTCCAGGTTCATCATATTGTCAATAATCACTGGATTTACCCATTTATCCCGACTATGATCCCAGGATAAAATCACCCCTGTTTTAGGGTTAAAGCGCGTCGCTAGTTTTTTTGCCGATTCCACAATCACCTCTTTGTAATGTGCATCTTTCGTAATGCGATGGCCTGTGCCAATACTGCAATACACTTTAAAACCCATATCATGTGTGGTACCATTCAGCTTTTCCTTTTCAATAAACGCAGAAAATTTTCTGGCTTCCTTCATCCAGGGCTGCTGATGGTTGTATTCATATAAAAACCAAAGCACACCAGGAAAAAAGCCACTGGTCCAGTCTTTCGAAGCCACCAATTTCAACTTTCCATCTTCTATAGTCCTCGGCGAAACTAATGCTGGATTTTTGGAATGCAGCTTTGCTTGTTCCATCTCCTTCAGCATAAATTCTGTCTGTTTAGCAGCCAGCTTAAACGCCTTTTTAACGTTCGGTTTCTGGGCAAAAGCGCTGCTATGCAGCAAAGAAAGGGCTAGTACAGTAAATAGGTATCTTTTCATTATTCTAAATATTATATGGGTAATTACTTATTTTAAAAAGGGTATTAACTGGACTTCCAGGAGTTTCATCAGCTCAATTCCACTCGTGTTTTCTACACTAAGTTTTAACTGATACTCGCCTTTAGTCAGGGAAACCTGTCCTATTTCCTGGGTTACGACACCTGATTTTTGCACGATAGCAGGCATTTCTTTATTTATGGAACCCAGCTGAACGCGATAGGTCCCTTTCGGATCTACTCCCCCCAGGTATTTTACCAACACCTTATATTTTGCCGGTGCCAGCGTTTTAAAGTCCCAGGAGAAATACGGCCCTTTCTCTTTTAAGCCATCTACGAAATAGCGGTTGGTTTTGCCATCGCCAAAACCAAAACCTTTTCCATGCAATGTCGCATCAAAAGCAAGCAGCCTGTTCGTGATATTTTTATCCGCCAGTAAACGCAAAGCATCAGCTGCTAAAGGAGTGCTTAATTCCAGTACCACTACTGCATCCACCGAATCCGGACTTGCTGCAGGCACAGAAATACTCAAATCTGCTGGGCTTAAACGCTTTACTGCTAATTTCTTTTTTGCCGGATCATTTAATAGATAAGCTTGTTTAACATCGTTTTTTAAACCTGCCAGCATTAGTTTCCCGTCCTTTGGCCATTCAAAGACATGCAGGTATACCTGTTTTTCTTTCTGTGTGGTTACTCCCCATGCTGGAATCGGCAAGTCCGAGCGCTGGGTTCCAAAAATTGAAACCGAGTTTTTATGCAGCCATGGGCCAATACTATCCAAAATACGCTGGTCTTTCTGATCGAAACTGCCATCGCCTTTAGGACCAATATTCATCAATAGATTGCCACCACGAGAACTTGCATTAGCCAAGAGGCGAATAAAAAAAGCGGCAGACTTATGACTGTTGTCATGTTTTGAATAACCATAAGATTCATTCGTAGTAGGAATCGCTTCCCAATCTCCAACTACGGTACGAAATTCTGCCGGACGGTCTCCTGTATTTTGATAATCACCAAAATTCCCAGTAGCACTTCTCGCCAAACGGCCATTCACTACAATATTCGGATCCGTTTCCCGGATCGCTTGCAGTATGCTCAAGTTTTCTGAAAATGGTAATTTATGGGGCGTATCAAACCATAAAATATCCGGATGATAGGTATTGATCAATTCCTTAATCTGAGGAATTGCCTTCTCATTTACATATTTCTGTGCTTTAGGCAACCATTCCGGATGTTGATCAAACCAATTTGCACCACCAATCAATTGATCACCTCCAGGGTTTTTATATTCCCAATCATTACCCGGTGCATTTGGATCTTCCCAATCGAAAGCATGAGAATAGTAAAAACCGAATTTCATACCATATTTCTTTGCTGCTGCTGCCAATTCCGCCATCGGATCCCGCTTAAAAGGCGTCTGATCTATCACGTCAAAATCGGAGACTTTAGAATCAAACATCGCAAAGCCATCATGATGTTTCGCAGTCACAATGAAATAATTCATACCCGCATTTTTTGCGTCTAAAATCCATTCCTCTGCGTTAAATTTCAAGGGATTGAATTGATGAGCAAGATCCAGATAGACAGCCCTACTGATCTTTTCTTTTCGCATCAAATGTTCTGCATATCCGTCCACTACTTTTCCTTTCCATGCTCCCTCAGGGATAGAATAGAGCCCCCAATGGATGAACATCCCAAACTTCGCATCCCTCCACCATTGAATCCGTTCCTCATGATTTTTCATGGAAGCCGTCCACCAGCCATTTTTAGCCGCCTCAATTGCCCGTTCATCGCGTGCTTTTGCCTGGTTAAACATATCTTTATCCTCATCACCCGCTACCTGGCTATAACTATAACCCGAACTAAGCGATAAAGAAAGTAGTAAAAAAGCCGACTTACAATTCATTCTCATTTAACCTCATTATCATTAAAAATACTTCTAAAACCCTGTCCTGTTCCTCTGCAACAAAACCTTGAACTGCTCCATTTCTGATGGTTATTGCAAAACACCTTACAGCCAAATCAGCGGATTTCTAACCGGCAGATTGCGAATCACCTCTTCCACTTTTGGTTGATGATCCAGCTGCTGCCAGGTCTTCAGCCATTCTTTCTGCTGAAAAGCAGCTGCCGCAAATATTAAAAAAGGCTGTGCTACCGGCCAGTAGTCCCAGTACATCACATCCGGCTTTAAAGGCCATTTACTTTTATCGTTTACAAAAGGATAGAAATACGCCACCCCTTTCTTGATGGATTTACCATCCGTCGTTTCGAAAGTCCAGAGGTTATCCTGAGGCGTAGAAAGAATCTGACAAAGTGTAGTCATCGCATCGAGGTTAAAAACCGAATAACCGTAAGGTTTTGTGCGCGACAATTCTCTAGGAAAGCTACCATCAGCAGCCATCTGATGAGGAAGCAGTACCGTTTTATAGCGCTCGCTGCAGAACTTCATCAACCGCTCATTTCCGGTTAGCTTCGCAAAAGAAGCCACCTGCATCGTAAAACAGGTCCCATGGTTGTTCTCCGCATTCATCTCATCTTTGCCATAAGGATGCGTCATCAGCCAGTTGAGGTATCCAGCAAACCAACCCTTCACACCTTCCAGCACGGCTTTATCCAGAACAGCCGACATGACCATCACCCCTTGCGCTACTTCCATCAACTGTATGGTGTCAATAATGCCAATCCCACGACCAGTAAAACGGCCTTTTATCGCCTGCGCGAACTTCAGGTGCGGGTTCATCAGCGTACCCTCATTTATAAACCAGGCTTTCAAATGTACCATCGCCTGTTTAGCGTATTTTTCTTCAGCTGTCAGGCGATAAGCCGAAGCCAATGCACCGATAATTTCACTAAAGCGGATCATCGCTAAGCGATGCGCCACAAAGTTTTCAGGATTAGTCATCCCATCTCTTTGTATATAAGGCCCATCCGGGTTTTTAGGATCTGACCACCAGTAATCTCCTTCGGAAAAGAAATCATGTGCACCGCCAGCACTTCTTGTGGAACTTGCTGCCGTTACCGTGACCGACTTTTGCTGCATCGCCCATTTTGCCTTAGCCAACACCTGCTTTTTTAAAGTCATTTCCGCCTGCTTCCTGATTTCGTCTGCAGATACTATGATTTCATCAGGGGGTAACAGACTGCTATCAGATTTCAGCTTCACTCCATCAGCCACTGGCATGGCTTCGTCCTCATTCAAGGGCTTTCCAATGGCTGGCCTTTGCAGGCCAACCAGTAGAAAAACTCCCATAAAAACCCTCAGGATTCCTTTATTCATATTCAGCATCTATTTTGTCATTGCTTTAAAACTGATCTTATTCAGTGTATTCGGTTTCCCCTTCACAGCTGTGCTGATTGAACTTTTCAATTTCCCATATTTTCCACCTTCCATTTTAATCTCCCTGAAGCTATAAGCACCTTTTTCATAATCAAAACTCTCGCCATCATCATCATACAGCTGATAGGTTCCAGGTTTCGAACCATAATACCTGATCTCCAGATCAAGCTTATCGGTAGGTTTCGGGGCATGCATTAAAGCTGGCCCCATTGGTATGATGCCACCATCTTTCACATACACAGGTATGCGATCTAAGCCTGGTGTAACGGTAATCAACTGACCATCACCTACAAAATCACCTGTATAAAAGTCGAACCATTTTCCTTTGGGAAGGATCACCGTACGTGTTGTTTTTCCGGCAAACATTGGCGCCACCAATAAGTACTCCCCGGCCATATATTGATCTTTTACTTCTTTAGTAACCGCATCTACGTAAGGATTCTCTTCCAAATTCGCATTTCTCACTTCTTTATCAATTCCGGAATTAAAACCAGGCTCCAAATTCATTGCACGGAAAGGAGGAATTCCTTGAAAATGATATTTTGCAAACTCACTATACCAATAAGGCATCATTTGCATCCGCAAAAGAGCCATGTCTTTCACTTGTTTTTCTACTTCCGGATAAGACCATGGTTTTGTACCGCTAGACCAGGCATTGATCATCGCCATTGGCGAGAACACGACCGATTGCATCCTGCGCAGCCATTCTTCTCCCGTTTTAGAGGCCCTAACTTCTGGGGTCCATAATACACCGGCAAAACTGCTATTGATTAAAGCGGTGATAAAGTCTTCATGGTTGTAATAATCATTATAGATCACATAAGGAAAAGATGTTCCGCCACCATTGGAGCCACGAACCAGGCCATAAGTACGCTGATTGCGCTCCCGAAAAAGGTCGGTACTGTAACGCTGGATCAGCAAACCATAAGTCTGACGCATTTGTTCCGCAGATTTTTCGGAGGGAAATGTGGTCACATCCGGCCATAAATAATGGTCGTAACCATCCACTTCATCAAATTTATAGCCGCTCACACCAATAGTAACCTGGCTCTTTTTCAATTGACCAAACAGCTGCTGCTGTGCCTCGGGCATCGTCAGATCAGGTATTGTACCTAACCAAACGGTATGGTCTGCGGTAAATGGCTTGATCGCTTTGTAAATTGGAGATTCCGGTGAAACGTAAGGATTGGTCCATAAATTCAGTCTGATTCCTTTTTTGAGCATATCGCTCACAAAGCCTGCAGGATTCGGAAATCTGCCCTTATCCCATTCAAAGGAACAAGGATAAGCTTTGCTTTGCCAGCCGGGTTCTAAACCAATAAAATCCAAGGGAAAGCCTTTTTCTGCAAAGGTATCGGCTTCTTTTTCTACCTCTTCCGCGCTAAAAAGAGTTTTTACACGCTGTGTAAAGCCCAATCCCCAGCGCGGAGGCAAAGGACCGCCGCCATTGAATAAATTGTAACGGCTCACCGCTTTTAATGGCGTGGGACCAGCAAATACATAAAACTCTACGCCTTCTGCTGGCACCAGAAATTCTACAGCATCCGAATATGGACGGGAAGCCCAGCTTTTATCAGTATTCCGGTCTTTGGCAGGCGCTGCATTTTCACTGTCTCTCCGAACCCCGGTTCCTGCATAAACTTTCAGGTAGCGGGCAGAATTTATAAAAACTCCATAACCATCCGAGGACACATAAAAAGGGCTTGGCGAATGCGTCCGGCCATTGTCTTTCCCACCAAAATGATCCACATGCAGTTCCAGAATCTTTCCACGCTGATGAACAGTTTGAAAATTTAAACCGAAACCAAACAGCTGCTCCTCCTTTTTCAGGGGGAAACTTAAATAGGTTTTTCCATCTTTTAACTGGGCAACGACCTGCTGCTGTACCATCGGGAATGCTGCCGAACCCATTTGCTTTAAACCGGCGGCATACGGTTTGACGCCCGAAGCCGTCAATAAATTATAACTTTCAGGACGGCCAACCGTCCCTTTCCAAACACCTGGAGCCACCAATTCCCAGGCGATAGTTTGTGCATTTAAAAAAAGACAACTCAGTAAAAATACAGTACAAATCAAAATGATTTTAAACATAATCTTTAACTGTTTTATAGGGTGTATACTTTGTAAGTCTTATTTTTTTCAGTCTTAAAATCAAAAACATAGCCCTCAGGTACTGTTAATTTTTTCAACACTGCCTTTGAAACATTCTTATAAGCAGGTACGTAAGGTTTTTGCGTTAATCGGTTGCTGTTTTCCCCTGCAGCGGAGCTTACATTTAAGGCATTAGCACCACCTAAAGGAGTACCAGCCGCATCTAGGGCTACAATTCTAACCGGCTGTAAGGTTCTCAATCTGCAATTCCCTCCGATTTCAGATTTGATCGTTGCCTCCCTTAATTTTCCATCCTTCCAATTCATTCCGATCACAAAATTTCCTCTGGCCTTAATCCCCTGAATACTGCCGGAAGACCAGGCATCCGGTAATGCCGGCAACAGACTGATCATCCCATCCTGACTCTGCAATAGCATCTCTGTAATTCCTGCCGTTGCTCCAAAGTTGCCATCAATCTGGAATGGAGGATGTGCATCAAAAAGGTTCGGATAAGTACCTCCTCCGCTCATCTGAGCTTTCGTCAAGGTCGGATCGATGTAAGTGAAAGCATCTTCCAGTATTTTATAAGCATGATTGCCATCCTGCAGCCTCGCCCACCAATTAATTTTCCAGGCCATAGACCATCCTGTGCTCACATCACCTCTAAAAACCAGGCTTTGTTTTGCCGCACTGGCTAACTCAGGTGTTTCAAAAACAGAAATCTGATTGCCAGGAAACAGGCTGAACAAATGAGAAATGTGACGGTGCTGATCTTTTGGATCGTCCCAATCCTGAAACCATTCCTGTACCTGACCATACTGTCCGATGTGGAAAGGATATAACTTTTCACGCGCTTGGATCAGTTCATTTCTGAAAGGCGCATCTATATTTAAGACCTCAGTGGTACGGATGATGTCCGTAAACAATTCTCTAAGGATCGACATATCCATCGTTGAAGCTTTGGAAAGCTGGTATTCTTTACCTTGAATTTTAACTGTATTTTCCGGAGAAGTGGATGGACTGGTCACCAGGTAACCACTCTGATCATCTTTGATCAGCCATTGCAGCATAAATTCCGCAGCCCCTTTCATCAAAGGGTAAGCGGTTTTGCTTAAAAACAATTTGTCGCCGGTAAACTGGTAATGCTCAAACAAATGTGTACTGAACCAAGCACCGCTCATCGGCCAGGCCGTCCATCTTGGTGCCCCTTTAGGATCCCAGTCATAGCCTCCGGGAGGAGATGTTTTTGCCCAAAGGTCAGAATTGTGGTGGGCTACCCAGCCCTTGTCTATATTGTAATTTACTTTAGCGGTCTTTGCCCCATTCACTGCCAGTTCTTTCATAAAATCAAACAATGGCTGATGGCATTCCGAAAGGTTGGCATTTTCTGCCAGCCAGTAATTCATTTCCGTATTGATATTGGTGGTGTAATTACTCCCCCATGGCGGTTGTACATGGTCGTTCCAAATCCCCTGAAGGTTCGATGGACGAGATCCCGGGCGGGAACAGGCAATCATCAAGTATCGGCCAAACTGATAATATAAAGCTTGCAAACCTTGATCATTTTTAGTACTTGCATATTGCTTTAAACGTTCCTCCGTAGTCAGCTTTTCGGCAAGCGCATTCCCTTTCAGCTCAAATTTCACCCGGTTAAAAAGCTGCTGATAATCTTTAATGTGCTGCGCTTTCAAAACGGCATAACTTTTTCCAAACACGGCATTCATAGCTGCCATGCTGGCTATGGAAGGATCTTTCCCAGCAAGCCCTGGAGATTGATCAAAGCCGTTAAAGCTGGTCGCTTCTGTTAAATAGATCGTCACTGCATTCGCCTTTTGAACGACCAGCTGATCCCCAGCTGCTTTTAGCGTTCCACCTTCATTTTTGACCCTCATCCGGATCTCAAAAGTCATCCCTTCTTTTTCATCATACTCTACCTGCTTCGGCTCGTAATCCCTGTTTGCGACAAACTTTGGCGCCTTTCCTTTCAAGATCAATTCCTTCCCAGAAACCGCAGCAGTCTTAAAACGCAGTTTACTAATTAACCCTGTATTAAAACTGATCGAACCCGGCTTACTTGCCGTAATGCGCATCATCAATACCTTTCCCGGAAAACTGGTAAAGACTTCTCTTTTATAGTCTACACCATCCAATGAATAATTCACTGTAGCGATGGCATTGTCCAGACTCAGCGCTCTGTTGTATTCAGTAGGAATACTATCTTTCTGATTAAACTGCAGGTACAAATCTCCTAAGGGAAGATACCTTGCCGAATAAGGGCCCTGCATTTTACGCCAAAGCTGTGTGGCTTCCTCATATTTGCCTTCTTCAATTGCTTTACGTACTTCTGGCAATACGCTCGGCCCTGCCGGATTATTTCCTGGATCTGGATAGCCAGACCATAGTGTATGGTCGTTTAAAGGGATTCTTTCCCGGTTTACACGACCATACACCATGGCACCCGTTTTACCATTGCCAAGCGGCAAGGCTTCTTCCCATACTTTCGCCGGGCGGTCATACCATAATTTTAAAGGCTGCTGTGCAGCAGCATTCATCGAAATGGACAAGACCCCTAAGCAGACATACAGTTTCTTCATGTTCTATTCGTTTATTTCCACAAATGCAGAAGGCAATCCATCAGCTTTTACACTCGCTACACTCTTTCCTTTATTCATTTTGATGCTGATCTCTGCACGGCCATTTCCAAGCTGTATTTTTCTAGAGCCGCGGGCAGTTCCCAAATCATCAATCAAAGTACCGTCGCCAGTAATACCAAAGCTGACATAGTTTTGCGCATCCAAACACAAGATATTGTTCTTGTCTAATACTTTAACCCGAATCGTGGCCATCCCATCCTTTGCAGACACCTTTTCCAGTATCATTTTTGCAGGTTTATCCCATTTCGCCGTTTGATATTCTTGTGTGATCTCATCTGTAAACACCTTTCCATCTTTCTTACCAACCGCCTTTATCGTATTCTGGCCTTCCATAAAAGTGACCTTCCACCTTAAACCCGCAGCAGGAAAGTCCTGGCTATTTCTTTTTCTCTTGCCTATGCTTTTACCGTTCAAGAAAAGTTCTACCTCATCCAGGTTCGCATAAACCTTGATCATTTTTTCTTCAGCAGCATCCCCCCATCTTACCGGCCAGGAATGGCCATAAATATGGATCATTGGCGCTGTTGTCCAGTAAGACTGGAACACATAAAACGCTTCTTTCTTCGTTAAATCACGCTCTACCACTCCTTTTTGGTTCATGTAAGGAACCGGATTATCCGGACGAACTGGCGTAGAAAAATCTTTAAATGGCCAGTAAGCAGCACCAGTCAGCCAAGGCATGGTTTCCTGCTCTTTCAAATGCCAGTCGATCAGATTTACGATATAACTTTCACTCCAATCGCCATCTTTAGACACACGTGCACTGCCGCCAAATAATGAAGCATCACCTGCACGCTCATCGGCCCCCTTACCTTTAGTTACCAGACTCAAAGCGTTATCCGGACTTTCCGAATGTCTGCCTGCATGGCTATCCCCTCCCCATTCGACATGAAGAAAGTGGTCTACTTTATCAAATTCTTGTTTGGATACTTCTTTGTATTCCGTGTAAATCCCACGGTACCAGCCTGCCCAGATCGAAGGTGAGTAAACATCTACAATGTCTTTACAGAAATCACATCTTCTGATCGCTGTTTTTCTGGAAGGATCCAGTACGTGTGAAAGGTCGTTCAGTTCTTTCATAAACTCCCTGATCTTATGCTGATCAAATTCCGAGAAATCTCCCGGCCAATCATTTTCATTCCCCATTCCCCAGATGATAATCGAAGGATGGTTGTAATGCTGCTCTACCATATTGCAAAGCATGGTACGCGCCTGGTTTTTATAGCTTTCGCCACCCAAACCACCACGACACCAGGGAATCTCTTCCCATACTAAAATCCCTAAACTGTCACATAAATCCAGTACAATTCTAGACTGCTGGTAATGACCGAGGCGGATAAAATTAACGCCCATACTTTTCATCAGCACCATTTCCTCGCGGATCTGATCTTCTGTCATCGCTGCCGCTACACCCGCATGGTCTTCATGACGGTGCGTACCACGTAATAAAAGCCTTTTGCCATTCAGCATAAAAGGCCCTTTTTTAACAAACTCAAAATTTCTGAATCCTATTTTCTCCGAATGAACCGAAGTTGCCCCATTGGCAGTAATGCTCATTTCTACAGTATACAGGTTTGGATGTTCTGTAGACCATAATTTCGGCTTCTTCAAAGTGGTTTCCCAGAGTTCTTTCTTTCCATAAAATGCCTTCCATTGCTTATTAAAAGAAGCTACCAATTTTCCCTGAGGATCTTTAACCTGGAATTTGACCATTACCGTGTCTACGCCATCCGGATTTAGCAATCTTGAACTGATCTTCAAAGCGCCTAAAGCGCCTTTCGCATCCACACTTGCTGTAGCAAAAATCTTTTCTGCGGATACCTGCGGTACATAAACAAGGTTCAGGTAACGGTATAAACCGCCATATACATTAAAATCTGATAGATCCGAAGGGATCATTTCAAGATCCCGGGAGTTATCCGAGCGGATTTCTACCGGGATCTTTCCTTTAAACTGTTTTTCAAATAAAGGGTTTTTACGGAAAGTCGTTACCGCATCGGTAACATCAGCTGTCCATTCATCGTAACCGCCAACATGCTCGGCTACTAAAACATCGTAGATATAAACTTTAGTTTTCTGCCCTGCCCCTTCAAAATGAAGGAGTGTTCTTCCGTTTTTATAAGGATTGCTAATGGTCAGCTGCGTCCGGTACCAACCCGGTCCCTGGTAATAGTTTACATCGGGAGTAACTGCATCCTTCGCATTGAAAGAATGCGGAAGAACGACTTGCTCCCATACCGGGACACTTTCAGGATTTCCAGGTTTCACAGGCCTGATGGCTTCATAAATGCCACCAAGATCACCTTTAAGAAATTCCCAATTTTGGGTTAAACGCTGGCTTTGTTGTGCGAATACATTATTAAACAGGATCGTGCAAAAAAAGACTAAAGCTATTCTTCTCATAAATTTTATTCTGGTCGGTAAGGATAAACTGTGGCGCCATAGACATGAACAATGGCATTTGTGGTCACATAACCACCGGATCTATTTTTCGTTAATTTATTAATCACCAATGGCGCAAGGTCATCGTTGTTTAAAATAGATAAACTCATTTTACCTTCCTGATCAAATCCGTTTCCCCCATTCAAATAGCCCAGCGTAGAAGTTTTACTGGCCAATGTTCCTGGAGGCAGCATGGTTTGCGCATCAACGGGCGTTAAACGGAGATTGTTGAAGTTATAAGTCCCCTGCAGCATCAGGTAAAGAAAATAATTCTTCACATCAGCCTTTGGATAATCTGACCATTTTGTGGCAGGCCTGCTTGTAATTACCCCTGTACCAGACACCTGGGTGATAATAGGGAAATCAAACCACATTCCTCCAGTCACCTTATTCGTCTTGGCATCCCAAACACGAATCGCATCATTGTGAAGAAACATGAAAGTCATGCCCTGCTTTTCATAGGCAGCAAGATCAATCTCTGCATATTCCAAACCTTTTCTCATCCATTTAAAAACCGTATCGCTCAGGTTAGTCGGGCCTTCATAAGAACGGTCTTCTAAGAACTTCCTGGCCGAGATGTGAATGTTCGGATCCAGTGTTTGAGGATTATAATCGTATTTCTTTTGCAGTTCCATATCGAACAACGTGCATCCCGTTAATGGGAACAGCAATAAGAAGGCGTACCTTTTCAGTAATCTATTGATCTTATTCATTGTCTTTTTATTAATCGGTGTAACCAGGGTTTTGGTTTAGTTTAGCATTAGAGTTCAGCACATTTCTATGTAATGGCCAGTAGACTTTATGCTCAGGATTCAAAAATCCTGGAGCACTGATATTTCCGGCAGCCGTTTGTCTTCGTTTAAGGATCGGGTCCATCACTGCTTTCACATGATTGGTACGAACCAGGTCGAACCATCTCTTTCCTTCTCCAAAAAGCTCCAGCTGTCTTTCGTTCAGGATCGCATTTTCCATCGCAATTTGATTGGATACCAAAGGATCTGTAGGCAGATACTCAGGAACCACCGCACGCTTTCGAACATAGTTTAGGTACTTTAGCGCATTCGGCAAATCACCAGTTGCATTCAATGCTTCTGCATACAGCAGGTAAATATCCCCCAGACGATACATTGTCAAATAAACCGGCAGCAATTGGTTGCTGGCTGGCCATGGGTCTGCAGCAATAGGATTGGCAGCCGTTGGATACCATTTCACAAAACGATCCCTGTTTGGTTTTGTCCCTCCAAAAAACACATCCGCCGTCTGTCTTGGTCTGATATCTGTAGTCCTGGTGGCTACCGCTACTTGTGGCTGAAACCAGGTCCCATAAATACCCTCATCTATAGAAATCTGTTTATTGTTAGAAGTCCAGGAAGTCTGCATACAGGCACAGCCATTTTTCTGGTAATCCCAGTGGATGCTCCAAATGGACTCCATACTACTTGCAGGCGCCGTAAACATGTTTTTCCAGGTCGCAGAAGGCTGCAGATTCAACTCACTAGCTCCAGTATACAGTGCTCCTGTAGGACCTTTGGCGGCAAATAAAAGCTTGATCCATTTAATGGCATTTGGATAATCTTTCTTCCACATATATACATCAGCCATAGTAGCACAGATTGCTGCTTCACCAATATTGAACACCACAGGCTTATCCCCTTTTTTCACCAGGTCATAAGCTTTCTGGAGATCAGGAATGATCACTTCATTGATCACCTTATCCTTAGCCACCCGAGGTTCATCAGCAACGGCATCCAGACTTTCATAAGGTTCCAGCCTCACCACTGCATCACCCCAAACCCTAACCAGGTAAAAATAACTCATGCCACGCAGGGCATAGGTCTGAGAAAGGTAGCTGTTCACCATCGCTGGCGTCAGCAGCGGATCAAGGGTTGCCGTCAGCGGAATATATTTAATATTATTATTCGCTCTGCCAATGACAGAATATAGCCCGGTCCAATCCGAAAACTGATTGGTAGGGGTTAAACTATTCAGTACCACCTCGTCCACAAAATCTTTAGTATAGATCAGAAACCTGTCGAAATTATCCGAACGGTATTCTCCCCAATACATATACTTTTCTGTGTACTGGTCTTTACCCACCATCTCCTGCTGGAAGCCAGAATACATCCCTGCAACTGCAGCTTCCACATCATATCTATTTTTATAAAAATCCGCTAAGGGTACCTGATTGAAAGGTCTTTCATCTAAAAACTTTTTACAGCCACCTAGTAACAACGCTGCGCCTAAAGCAGACATCGCGATTATCTTTTTCATCATCATCTTATTAGAAATTAACATTGATACCTAAACCAAACTCTCTTCTTCTTGGATATTTACCAACGTCATCACCCGGGGTTAAAGGGTTGTTGGTACTAAACTCAGGATCATAACCTCGGTAATTTGTCCAGGTTAATAAATTGCTGCCATATACATAAGTAGTAATCCTTCTCAGGCCAACAGTTTTCGACCATTTTTCATTGAGTTGGTACGATAAGCGTGCACTCGATAACCTAAAGAAAGAAGCATCTTCTACATATAAACTATTCTGATTGGTTTTCAGGTTTCCACGGTTATTCTTCTCGATGTAATAAGGGTATTTGGCAATATCACCAGGTTTTCTCCAGGAGTTGTAAACCATATCCGGAGATCCGGCACCGGTATTTGAGGGGTTATTCTGAGTTTGCAGCAGAGAGTTGTACACTTCACCACCGAATGAACCATTGAAAGTAAAGGACAAGGCTATATTTTTGTAACGGAAATTGTTCGTCACACCCAGATAAAAATCAGGAGTAGCATTACCTAGAATCTGACGATCTTCATCATCAATCACCCCGTCAGCTTTTACTTCTTCCCACTCTGCATCACCACCTTTTAGCTTACCATCTGGTGCGCTTTTGCTGAGTACATTTCCGGTGTATGGCTGTCCGTTTGAAGTATAAACGGCTTTGCCATTCTCAATTTTAGGCTGTCCATTCTCTAATACTAAGGTCAGCTTTTTCCAGTTTTCATCGTAAGCATTCGATTCATTCCACTGGTATACACCCAGGTTTTTCCAACCATAAAAGTTACCAATTTTACCACCCTCTTCTACATACCATTTATTACCTACAAACAGTGGAATACCGCCTGCCAGTTTTTTCACTTTTCCGCGCTCAAAGGTGATGTTACCCATGATGCTCCATTCAAAATTTTTGGTAGCGATTGGTGTTCCTGTGGCCACAAACTCAAAACCTTTCGACTGTATCGTTCCTACATTCACCAGTACCGTACTATATCCGGTTTCTTTAGCCAATTCTCTTGGGTACAAAAGGTTACTGGTTTCTTTCACTTAATAATCAGCGGTGATGCCTAACCTTCCTTTAAAGAAGCTCAGGTCCATTCCAATATTGTTCTGTGTAGTGGTTTCCCATTTGATGTAAGGATTACCAAAATTTGCAACGGGCACCGCAGCACCAATGCCATTATAGTTTCCTGCAAATCCGAACTTGGTATAAGATTCGTAATCTCCAATTTTATCGTTTCCTAACTGACCAAAACTGTAACGGAGTTTTGCATCTTCCAGGTAAGGTTTTGCAAAGCTCATGAATTTCTCATCAGAGAAACGCCAAGCTGCAGAAGCAGAAAAGAAATTACCCCAGCGATTTTCTGATCCGAATCTTGAAGATCCATCTCTACGATAGGTTCCCTGTAAGATATACCGTCCTTTATAGTTGTATCCCAGTCTGCTAAAAATAGAAGCCGTAGAATTTGCGGTTCCATCTGTATAACTTTTAGAGGCCGTCAAGTAATCTGGAAGCGTCACGAAAATTGCCTCGTTCACACTATTCTGATACTCTGTATGGACACGGTCGAACTTTCTTCTGTCTGCACTAAAACCCAGCAAACCAGAAAAAGCATGGTCGGTTAGCACTGTTCTGTTATAATTCACAAAAGCCTGGTATTCATACCTGAACGTTTTGTTCATTTCATTTTTCCCGGAGTTCTGATCTTTATTCGCTGAAATGATCCTTGGCGAAAAATACATACTCTGGGCATTATCTAATTTTGCATTAAACAAAGTCGTAAACTTCAGGTCTTTCGTAAAAGAGTAATCCAGCTGATTATTCAATTGTGCAGAATACACCTCCTCCTCATCCCGCTCATATAAAGCCTGAGCAATTGGATTTCTTTTTGAGGCAATATAACTGGTTAAAGTTCCGTCAGGATAGTAAAGTAAGGAATAAGCAGGTCGGTCTACGACCACCTTTATCGTATTTCCCACTGGAATTGCATTTCCTTTAGACCAGCCGAAGGACACATTATTCGAATATTTTAATTTTGGGGAGATCTGATAGCCGATGTTTATCCTCGACTGCAGACGTTTTGCCCAGCTGTTTTTAATGATAGATTGATCATCCAGGTAATTTAAACTGGTATAATAGTTCAATCCTTTTTGGGCACCACTAATTCCCAGTTTAACTTCTTTCTTTTGAGCAAGATTACCTAATAGGATATCCTGCAGGTCATTATCAGCATTGAAACTTGGATTCAGGGAATCTGTAGCATTTGTTCTGCCTTGGATTGCTCTAAATGCACGTACTTCCGCAGAGTTACTGATTGGAATACTATGGGCTAAACGTCCAAATACATGGTTGTAAGTCACATCGATGGAAGGTTTTCCTTCCTGTCCTCTCTTAGTCGTAATTAAAATTACACCATTTGCGGCACGTGAACCATAGATGGAAGCAGATGCCGCATCTTTTAATACTTCTATATTGGCCATATCGGCAGGATTGATATTCGCACCATTCTCGTCAATTACTCCATCTACTACATATAAAGGTCCATTTCCACCATTCAAAGTAGAAGTACCACGAATCTGAATAGAACCTGTAGCACCTGGGGCACCACCGCCATCATTCACAATTAAAACCCCTGCTGCCTGGCCTTGCAAAGCATCAAAAAGGTTAATTGGCTGACGTTCTTTAATCGCCTTTTCATTCACAGAAGAACTGGCACCGGTAAGGTCTTTCTTTCTAGCCACCCCACCATAACCTGTTACTACAATCTCCTCCAGATCAGAAAAATCTTCCTTCAGGCTGATATTTAGGGTAGTTCTAGCACCTACTGTCTCTTCCTGAGGCATATAGCCGATATAACTAAACACCAATACCGTTGCTGCGTTAGGTACTGTGATATTGTATAGACCATCACCATTGGTAGAAGTACCCGTTGAAGTCCCTTTAATTTTGATGCCCACCCCTGGAAGCGGCACCCCTTTATCATCCTTCACTACGCCTTTTACTTTAATTGTTTGTGCATACACAGAAGGGGAAAACAACATCCCGATGGCAAGTAAAATGATGACGCCAACCTTCCTGATCGTGCACAGTTTCCATTTGTTAGACAAATAGAGGTTCATAGTATAAATTTCCTTCATACTTCAGTTTTAAAAATGAGTAAATACTTTAATTGATCTTCAGCTAATTATTCCGGGAATCCGGCCATTGTGCTGGTCAGGAGGGCAAGGCCATATATCCCCTATGGCGCTTTGTAGTAGTGGTGGTCATTTTCATTATTATTCGTTTAAGTTTATTTTGGTTAATCTAAGGGACGGATTATTTTTTAGGAATCAGTCGGTCGGTTTGGCGTAGTTGTCAACAGAATTGGCCTGCTGTTTAGTTGATATATTCGGTTACAAATTCCCGCTGATAACAGAGCGGGCTTTTCCCGGTTACTTTTTTAAAACACTTATGGAAACTGGCAAAATTATTAAAGCCACTATTATAGCAGATTTGTTTAAGGTTGAGGTGCGCTTCAATTAAAAGCTTGCAGGCCTGCCCTACTTTGATCTCTGTCAGAAACTGAGAATAGGTTTTTCTGGTGCGCGATTTAAAATAACGGCAGAAAGAATTTGGGCTGATCCTGGCCACATCGGCAATTTCCTCCAGACAGATCTTATTCCTGAAATTTGCATACGTATATTCATAGATGTCGCTGATGCGGTCTTTCTCTACCTGCTCCAGGTCGTACTGAAACCCTACAGAAGCCAGGGTTTCCAGTTCACCACATTTCGCGATTTCCAGTAAGGCCTGCATCAACATGATGATCCTTTCCGCTCCTTCTGCTTCCAGCATTCGGGTAAGTAATGTCGCTACCATTTCTTTATTTTTCCCAGTCACCTTCACACCTCTTTTGGATTTCTCCATCACATCTTTTAAGGCTCTATTTTCCGGCAGGTTTAAAAAGAAATCTCCCCAAAGATCTTCACTGAAATGAGCGACCTTCACATCTGCAGTACCGCTCTTTTCGCCACCTTCAAAATAGGCATCCTCAAATCTCCAGTAATGCGGCAAATTCGCACCTACCAGAATGATGTCTCCAGAATTAAAAGACTGAATGTTATCACCGATAAACTGAGTGCCCTTACCTTCATTAAAGTAAATCAACTCTAACTCCTGGTGGTAATGCCATTTATTGTTGACAAATGGTTCGACATCCTGTCTGATACTAAATGATTGCGCAGGAGCCATAGATACTTTTAGTAGTTGTGCTTTCATAATCAATAGTTGTTTTTTTGAAATCCTAGAGGCGCTACCAGCACGTTTATTGGATACACCAGGGCTGCGATCAGCTCATGACCGGCACTAATGCCAGCACATAATAGTGATGAGGGATCCTGAAAAACATTTCCAGCGATAGGAAATACAGGACAGGAAATCATAGAATACTCGTTCATCAGATCTTTGGTCTTACAGATAAATTATACTTGGTTTTGCTAATGTAGCGTTCCTGTACATCTCTGAAGGGGTAAATTCTTAATTATAAAGGGAGAAATTCTTAAATAATCCCCAATTATTCTTCGACAGCATAATCAGAAGGGGTTCTGCCAAACTGTTTCACAAACTCTTTACTGAAATATTTGGGATCACTAAAGCCGACGAGATATGCCACCTCATAAACGGTGTACACCTTTTGTCGGAGGAGCTGAGCCGCTCTTTTCAGGCGCACAGATTTCAGGAAGTTATTCACGGTGAGGCCGGTCAGCGCTTTAATCTTTTTATAAAGGATGGGCGTACTCATACCAAGTTCCGAAGCCAGGGTGTTGACGCTAAACTCTGGTGTCGTAAAGTTATCCTCTATCAGGGCCATCACTTTGTTTAGGAATTCCTCGTCGGAAGACTCGATTAAAATATTGGCAGGCTGTAAGGTAATCTGCTGACTAAATTTCCGCCTCATATTGGCTTGCAGCATGAGCAGGTTGGAGATCGTCAGCTGCAGACTGCTCATGCTGAAAGGTTTGGTGAGGTAAGCCTCTGCCCCTGTTTTCAAGCCATTCACTTCATGAATATTTCCAGTTCTTGCGGTCAGCAGGATCACTGGAATATGACTGGTCCTGACATCCGTTTTTAAAGTACGGCATAGCTCCAATCCATCCATCACCGGCATCATCACATCACTCACAATCAGGTCTGGTATTTTTTCTATCGCAATCTCAACGCCTAAAGCCCCATTCTCTGCTTCCAGCACAATATAAAACGGCCGTAAAGACTGTACGATAAAATCTCTGACCTCATGGTTATCTTCCACAATCAAAATCGTGATCTGCTCATCCGCATCTCCGCTTTCTACTGGTATTTGAACCAGCTGTTCCTCCAGCCGCAGGTCAGCAGCCTGGTAATGCGCCGGATTTTCCGAGTTAAGAAAATCTTGCACTAGCTCTTCTTTTGAAAAATGTCCTTGCCCTAATTTCAGCTTCAAGCAGAAGCAGGTACGAATGCCGGCCTCAGGAATGTCTTTCTGCTCCGTTAAAAATAAGTTCCCATGGTGCAGCTCTGCAATCTTTTTAGAAAGTGCCAGCCCGATTCCCGTCCCGCTATTCCTGGAAAGCGGATCTTTGACCTGGTAGAAATTGGTAAACAGCTTATCCCGGCTTTCTTCTGGAATCCCTTTCCCATTGTCGCAGGTTCGGATTTCTACAAAACCATCAGCAGTTTTCAAAACTGATAATCGAATCATCCCCCCATCTGGGGTACATTTAAACGCATTTGACAAGAGGTTATATAAGACCTTCTCCAACTGCTCATTGTCGAAATAAACCTCCAGCTCTTCCTCATCAGATAAGAATTGATAATCGATATGCTGTTTAATCGCGAGATCTGTAAAAGAAAGATAGATCTCCTTGGCAAAGCCGACAATATTACCCGGCGAGATGTTGAGGCTCAGCTTTCCGGATTCTGCCTTTCTAAAATCCAGCAGCTCATTTACCAATCTGGTTAAACGGCCCGCATTTCTTCTCACCGTCAGCAATTTCCTATTCAGTACCGGTGATTCCTGAGTTTCATTGATCAGGGTTTCTAAAGGCCCCTCAATCAAGGTCAGTGGTGTTCTGATCTCATGGGAAACATTGGTAAAGAAATCGAGTTTCATTTGATATACATCCTGTTCTCTTTTCAGTAGCGCCCGGATCCAAAGGAACCTCGAGAACAAAAATAACAGGCCAAGGAAGGCCGATAAATAAATCAGGTAGGCCCACCAGGTTTTCCAGAAAGGCGGGTTCACATGGATCAGGAGTTTAGTAGGTACCGGATTCCAAACCCCATCATTATTAGAACCACGGATCAATAAAGTATAAGTGCCCGAAGGCAGATTGGTAAAGGTGGCAGAAGGGTTGCTCACATAATTCCAATCCTTTTCAAATCCTTCCAGTCTATAAGCGTACCTGTTCTTCTCCGACTTGATGTAATTGAGCACGGCAAAGTCTACCGTGAAAATATTCTGGTGATAAGAAAAGGTAAGTGCTTTCGTTAAGCTGATGTTTTCTTTCAGCAGCTGCGTTTCATCATTGATGGCAATTGGCTTGTTAAAAAGCTTGAGGCGTGTAAACACCACTTTCGGTACCCTGTTATTGTCTTTAATCTGATCTGGAAAGAAACTCACCAAGCCATTAAAGCCCCCAAAGAAAAACTCTCCTCTGCTGTCTTTAAAAAAGGAATTGTAATTGAATACATTGCCCGGAAGGCCATCCCTTACGGTATACGTTTTAAAAGTTTTGCGGTCAAATTTCGACAAGCCATTGTCGGTACTGATCCAAAGGTTGCCTTTATCATCTTCCAGCATGCCCAGCACAACATTACTCGGCAAGCCATCTTCCTTCTTAAAAGAACGGATGGTTTTATTTTGAGGCTGATAACGGATCAGTCCGGATTCATATCCGCCCAGCCAGATGTAACCACGGGAATCTTCCTGTATAAAATTGATGTCGTTGAACTGCATCCGGTTGTCATTGTTCTTAAACTTCCTCACCTTAGTGGCATTTGGCTCCAGAATATAGGTTCCAGAATTACAGCAAATCCAAACATTGTTTTTAGAATCCTGAAATAAGTAGCGCACTACTTTTAGATCATGCTTGTCGTTGACGCCGGAAAACGGAGAAAAGTCATCAGTTTTTTCATTGTAAAGGAAGAGCCCATTGGCACGGGTTCCAATCCAGAAGCGCTGCTGCCGGTCATGCAATAAAGCCACAATCCGATTAGAATTTAAGGCCTTGGGATCTGCTGGATTTGGCGCATAATGACGGAAGTTCTTTGTGGCCGGCTGGTATAGGTCCAGTCCACCTTCATAAGTACCAATCCATACTTTTCCTTTATGGTCTATAGAAACTGCTTTCACCAGGGTGGAGCTCAGCGAAGAAGGATTTTCAGGATCATGCCTGAAACTCGTAAACCTGCCCGAAGCACGATCATAATAATTAAGCCCCTCCGCTTCCGTTCCTATCCAGAGGTTATTTTTTGAATCCTCTACGATAGAACTGACCACATTACTGCTGAGTCCATTTTTTCCGATCTTGGATTTATATTCCCTGAAAGGCGTAGAATTGACATGGTACACATTGACGCCACCATAGTAAGTACCTACCCAGATAGAGCCTGCGGCATCCTGCATTAAGTCGTAGATAGAGTTCTGGTTTAAGCTGGAAGGGTCATCAGGCAGGTGGTTCAATACTTTTATGGCATATGTATCTACGTCAATGATGTTGATGCCATTTAGCGTGGACACCCATAATTTGCCATCCTTTGCCTGCATCATTTTACGGATTACATTACTGCTGATGCTATTGGGCTGGCCATTCTTAAACCGGAAATGCTTAAAAGTACCGGTAGCACGATCCATTAACTCCAGTCCGCCGCTATGTGTACCAATCCATAAATTATTCCGATGGTCTTCCAGAATGTAACTGATGTCGTTATCGCTTAAACTTTCCGGACGATTCCGGTCATGCACATACGAACGGTATACATATTTACCGTTTTTCAGGATCATGCTGGTTAGCCCCTGTAGGGTGCCCACCCACATCACATTGTTGTGATCCTGATAAACAGATTTGATCAAATGGTGTACTGGTCCTTTTTGCGGATCACTAGAGGTCATGTAGCGCTCAAACTTATCGGGAGCCACCAATTTGTTCAATCCACTGTCTGTGCCTACCCAAATAAAGCCTTGTCGGTCTTCATATATATTCCTGATGATGTTATTGCTGAGGCTATGCTTTTGCTTCGCGTGGTATTGAAAACGCTTAAAAGAATTGGTTTTTGGCAGATATAGGTTCAAGCCCTTCTGCGTACCTACCCAAACATTCCCTTTGCTATCGGTAAGCAGCGCATTGATATTCATGCTGCTCGTTAAAGAAGTCGTGTCGTTTTTATGGTATTTATAAATCTCGAAATTCTGAGTATTGAACTTATTGAGTCCGTCTTTAGTGCCAAACCACATAAAGCCCAGACTATCCTGAGTAATTGACAGCACACTGCTTTGCGACAGTCCATTCTCTACTGTCAGGTGATTAAAGCTGATGCTTTTTTGTTGCGCAGTAGCTCCGATGCAGGAAAACAGCAAGCCAAGAAGCAGGAGTTTAAAGTGGTTCATTTTATGGTCATCTCATAATATAATGCTGGTTATAGCAATATATTGTAGTATTTGGTCGGGGGTAAAAGTATATAAAAAATACCTTACCGACCTAAAATGTTCCGTTTTTATTGATTCAGCCAGTTTTTAAAGGCTTCTGCTCTTTCCTCACTCACCACCACTTCCAGTCCTTCTACCGGTGCAGGCTCCAGGACAATTCTTACTCTGTTTCTGGAAAGCTTGTACATCTCCCTTACGGCTTTGATGTTGATGATAAATTTGCGGTTGATGCGGAAAAAGTCGGAGTTGTCCAGTTGGGGTTCCAGACTGCTGATCGTTTCTTCGATGATGTAATTCTGCCTGTCGTTCGTGACCAGGAACAAATATTTACCTTCTGCCATAAAGTAAGCCACATCTTCAGACTGTACCGTCTTGATCAGCTTACCTAACTTCACCATGAAGCGGTTGCGGATTTTCGGTGCCGGACCTAAGGTCTGGTAACTGATCTGCGGCAAACCAATATCAGAAATCTTGCGAATCCCTTTCAGTTTTGCCAATCCTGCGGCCACGTCTTCTTCATCAAAAGGTTTGAGCAGGTAATCGATGCCTTGGTTTTTGAAAGCTTTCAGGGTGTACTGATCGTAGGCGGTGGTGAAGATCACCGGACAATGTACTTCTACCTGTTCAAAGATCTGGAAGCTTTCGCCATCACCCAGGTGGATGTCCATAAACAAGAGGTCTGGGGTATTATTGCCGAGCCACTCTACTGCAGCTTCAACGGTAGCTAAAGTCGCCATTACTTCAATCTCCGGATTTAACTGGACCAGTATTTTCCGTAACGTAACTGCTGCCAACTCCTCATCCTCAATAATTGCTACTTTCATCCTCTTCTTGCTTGGATGCAAAAGTAAAAAAAAACTCCGGTCTGTAAAACAGACCGGAGTTAATCACCCGCACATATCGTTCTTTATATTATTAATGCTATTGAAGGTTCGGATTTGCTTGCACTGCCGACTGAGGGAAGCGAATGGTATATCTTGGATCGTTTTTCAACAAGGTGAATACTTCACCGCTTACAGTATGTTTCAATTCCGGCTGACCATAACGTTTCAAATCGTACCAACGGTGACCTTCCAATGCAAGTTCCTTTTCTCTTTCTTTCAGGATATCCAACATTAGGTCTTCATTACTCAATGCCATCACACGCGTTTTTTCTGTAGCGAAATAAGCTGTGGTATAACGCTTTGCTTTTAAAGCTAGCAGGCTTTCCTGTGCTAAGGAACTATTGCCCATTTTCAAGGCTGCTTCTGCCTGAATCAGGTATAATTCTCCATTACGGAAGGAAATTTTGAATTCATTGCTGTTTCCTTTAGTAGAAACATAATCTCCTCCAGCTTTACCAAAGTACAAAGCAAATCTTTTGTCGTTTACCTGATCATAAATACCAATCAAATGTGGAGACATTAAAGCACTTCTACTCACATCTGCATTGAATGTATCTTCCATCGACATGATGTTTTCTTTAGACTGGTAGTTGTTTGGTGATACCGCTCCCACAATAGTCAAATCCTCCAGTTGACTGTTCATTGCCAAAGCTTCCTGACTCGCTTTAAGTGCGTTGGCCCACTCTCCTCTAAACTCATGAACTCTTGCCGTTAAAGCCAAAGCTGCACGTTTAGTGAAACGGTAGTTTAATCCTGCTGCGAAATTATCAGTATTCATCAAGGCTCTTCCCGATTCGATGTCGGCAAAAATCTGAGTGTATACCGCTTCCACTGAGGAAGGCTTATAATTTGTTTCAATATCAACGGCCAGCGAGATCGGAACGCCGCGATCTGATGCTGCTGTAGCCAGGTTAAAAGGTTTCGCATATAAGTTCAGTAACTCAAAATAGTTATAAGCGCGAAGCAAATAAGCTTCTCCCTTAATCTGATCTGTTGCTGCTGATTTTCCTGCTTTCTCTTCTATATCTGCAATCACAGAATTGGTATAGAAAATAGAAGTATAGAAACTTCCATAAGGCATTTCTCTTGAATTTGGATCCGGATTCTGATCGTTCCATTTATACTGGTCTCGGAAAATTGCTGAACTAGGTTCATCATTGTTCATCAATAACTCATCTGTACGAAAAGCCAGATTAGATTTATGCTTTGGAAATTGAGCATAACCTGAGTTTAGTAAAGCCCTGAAATCTTCCACTGTAGTAGGAATAACTTTTCCTACTGGTTGTACATCAAGGTATTTTTTACAGCTGCTTGCTGATACCATCAACAACAAAACTGCGCTTAATTTTATGATCTTATTCATCTTCTTATGAATTAAAAACTAGCATTTAGACCAATAGAAAGACTTCTAGTGATCGGTTGTGAATAAATGTTACCATAAGTTTCCGGATCGAAGTAACCTTTATAATCCGTACTGATCACGAAAGGATTTCTTGCTTCCACACTCACTCTTAAACTATTCGCTTTTACTTTTCCTGCGATTTTTGAAGGAACTGTATAACCTAGGCGGATGCTATTGATACGTACATAGCTCATGTTTCTTACGAAAATATCCATGTCTTTATAAGTATTTGCCGGGTCATTTCCATTTTGCCAGGTATAAGCCATCCAACGATCAGGATTAGTTGAAGCATCATAGATTGCTGGTAAAGTACTGCCTGTATTTGTTGGACTCCAGGCATTAAGAATTGCTCTTGGGTAGTTTCTACCACGGTCTACCTGTGCAGGATTATAAAGCGCCTGCTCTCTTACCAATTTATTGATATTGAATAATGCAGAGATCGATAGGTCAAAGTTTGAATAACGGAAACGGTTAGTGATACCACCGCTATATTCCGCGTCTCCATTTCCAGCATACGTGTATAAGTTCTGGAAATCTTTATCGCTTAAAGCACTATTGGTATAATAACCTGCTAACCATTCATTATCTGCATAAGGGTCATACAATTGGTAAAACTCTTCCAAAGAAACGATGTTTCCAGCTTTATTTTTGAACTGAGGAATACCGTCTTTATCTAATCCAGCAGTTTTAATTACAAATAGTCCATTCACCGGATACCCTTCTTTAGATGGGTTCAGCTGATTGGCACGTACTTTTTCTCTAACCACTTTGCTCTTGTTGTGTGCAATGTTGAAATCAGTATACCATTGGAAGTTATTGCTGCTGATATTTCTTGTAGAAATGGTTAGCTCCAATCCTTTATTTCTGATTTGTGAGAAATTTGAACTGGTATAGTTAAAGCCATTCTCTAGCTGTAATTCTTCTGTTCCAATTAGATCTTTACTGAAACGGTTGTAATAATCAAAAGTTACCTGAACTGCATTATTCAAAATCCCAAAGTCTACACCAGCATTGAAAGTAGAAGTTTTTTCCCATCTCAATTTGTTGTTTGGTGGACTAGAAACTGCAATCGTAGGTTGATTTACTCCTGGAAGAATACCAATCTGATCGTAAAGACCTACCACATAAGGTGTGGTATTTTTGTCTATATTACCTTGTAAACCATAAGAAGTACGCACCCTAAGGTTAGAGATCCATGAAATATCTTTAATGAATTTCTCTTCACTTGCATTCCATGCACCCGAAAGTGAATAGATCGGCAAGAATCTGTATTTAGGATCTACCCCAAATAAATCAGATCCATCGTAACGAATACTTCCATAAAGGGTATATTTTCTGTCGTAAGTATAAGATAAAGTACCATAGAAAGAGGCGTATTTATTCTCTAACTGTGTTTTTTGGTAAGGACGTAAATCTCTTCTTGTAGCATCATCAGAATTTCTAAACACAATCGCCTGATTCGTTAAAGTACGTTCGTTAAAACCAAAACCTCTGGTGATCACCCCTTCATCATAAGTTCTTCTCAACTCAGAACCAGCCAATGCTTCAATCTCATGCTTTTCAGCAAACACTTTTTTGTATTCTAAAATTGACTTCCAGTTGTATTGGAAAGCGGAATTATTCTGGTTGTAAATCATTCCACCCTCTGGCAGATAATACTCGTATTTCTTGGTAGTAGAGTTATAAAATCTGGTTGTTTCCTTGATCTTACGTAAGTTGTAAGACTGCTGACCAGCATATTTCTCAATCCCAGTATCTTCAAACTGCAGTCCTAATTCTGTACGGATGTTCAGGTTTTTATTGATCTGATAGCTCAGGTCCATAATGGTCTTCACACTTTTGTTATTTAAAGTGTAACGGGTATTCTCACGTTCTTCCACCATATTAAATGGAATGTATACGTCGCCACCAGAGTTTCCAAAAATATCAGGATCATAATTGAAGTTGCCATTAGCATCTCTGATCGTTTGATATGGGTTTACATTTCTGGTATAGGTACTTAAGTTAGTAAAAGCATCTGTATCTGTGAAGTAGTTGGAACGTTTTGATTTGGAACCAAAAAACGCTACGCCTGCTTTCAGTTTTTGTGAGATTTTATAATCGGTTTTCAAGGTCATGTTATAACGCTCTAATCCCGTTTGTTTCGTGGTACCCTGCTCATTGTAATAACCTCCGGAGAAGTAATACGTGGCTTGCTCAGAACCACCAGATAAACCTAAAGTATATTGCTGATTTAAGGCATTTTGGTATAATTCTTTAGCCCAATCTGTTCCTTGTACTCTCAAGCCATTAATCGCATCCTGAGTACTTGCAGATAAAGCAGAAAAACCACCAGATCTGAATTTGTTCAATTCACCACTTTTATTCAGAATTCTGGCTACACCACCTTGATTAGCTCTATAAGTTAAATCTGATCTGGAAGCCATGCCCAATTCGAAATCTACTTTCTCCGTGGCATTCATCAAATCCAGTCTGCCCAGATCCGGACGCTGTGAAACGAATGAATTCGCAGAGAAGTTGATCGCCATCGGACCTTGTTTACCTTTTTTAGTGGTAATCACGATTACTCCGTTTGCTGCTCTTGCACCATAAATAGCGGTAGCGGCAGCATCTTTAAGGATCGTAATGTCGGCGATATCATCAGGGTTTAATCCTGCAATTGGGAGGTTACGCAATTGATCGATATCATCTTTTCCAATGGTATTAGGCAAGTTGGTACCGTCTAAAGGAAGACCGTCCAATACCCATAGTGGATCTTGTGAACCGTTTAAAGAAACCGTACCACGGATTCTGATCTGCGGAGCAGCACCAGGTCCACCTGTAATGTTTCCAACAGAAACACCAGCAACCTGTCCTTCTAACATTTGGTCGATACCGGCAACACCAGTCTGACGCACTTTATCATAGTCCAGTTTTACTGTAGCCGTTGTATTTTTACGCTTTGCAATATCAGTATAACCATTCACCACTACCTCCCCCAAGGTATTGTCAGCGTTCTTTAAAGTCACATTGACGTGTGTTTTGTTAATGATATTGATTTGAGCAGACTCGTATCCAAGGTAAGTTACTCTTAAAGCCTTTGTTCCTTCTGGTACTTTCAAGGTGAATTTACCATCGCCATCAGTTACGGTGCCTACCACCGAATTCTGAATCACTCCAGGAACACCTGTTTGTTCGCCAATCATGGCCTTGTCTACAAATACCGAAGCTCCAGGTATTGGCAAACCATCTTTTTCGTCCAGTACCTGCCCGCTGATGGTCGTGGTTGTCTGACTAAAACCTGCGAAGCCGAAGCCCAGCAAGATTAGTATTAGCATTAATTGTTTGTTCATTGTCCCCTTTTTAAAATATTATAGTTGTTGGTTGTTATTAGTTCATTCTAAGACTTTGACGAATCCGGAGGATTAAGTCCATATAATGACCTTTGGTTGCATCATCTCCCCTGCCTTTGTTTTTTTCCAGGATCGTAAGAATCTGAAGTAACTCACTGCGTTTCGCAGCAGCTACATCAGAGGTTCTGCTCATAGAACTGACCTGAATATTTCTCAATGACATCTCCTCAGCCCCTACAACTGATTTGCCATCATTACTGAAATCACACACTTGCAATTGATTCTGCATTTTTAATTTATTGTCTTGTAAAGATGTTTTAGCGATTTTCTCCAACATTTTGTCGGTGCTCACCAATAATACATCTACGTAATTCTGCTGTAACATGCGGTCGGTAATGGAAAGTGTTTTACCGCGCTGAGTTTTCGAGAAAACAGTTTTCCTTACTTCTTTCAGCAATTCATAAGCGGTGTATACGCTGTCTTTACCCAGCAATACTTCCATCTCCATCATTCTCAACAAACGCTCCTGACTAACCAGGCTGTATAAGATGCCATATTGGAATTCACGTCTTACATTGTATGGTCCATACTCATAAGGTCCTACCGGAGAATCCTTGATCGGGAATGTTTTCATCAATAATTCTTTATTGAACAACCAATCCGGTACTTCCATCACCTCTTGTTTCAAATAATCAATCGCTTTGATCTGCATCGCTTTTGGAACCGGTGTGTAAGCATTCTTTTGATCGCCTGCTACTGGTTTCTCTAAATAGTAACCACCGATATTTGCCGTTACATGTTCTGCATAGGTCAGCCATTGGAAAATGGCAGCCATGTACAGTTTTCCTGCCTGATAATAATCTTCTCCAGGATTAGCAGCCCAGGTAGTGATCTGAGGAATCAGACGCTTTAAGTTTAACAAACCGTAACGACTTGCTTTAACGGCATCATCACCTAAATCTTCCGATTGAGATCTTGGATCTACGACCAAACTTTGCTGTTCACCATAGAAATATAAAGGATCATTTTCATGGTCTTTAATCCATTTGGCCAATACCGGAATTTCCTCATGCGGATCTTTCGTTTCTAACCAACGGTATCCCCAGGCGATTGCATATTTATCATAAACACCGATTTTTGGGGTGATGCTCGTTACTTTATCTTCCGGTTGTGCTACATAATTGAAACGCGCATAATCCATGATGGAAGAGGCTGTTCCACCCATGCGATCCGTAAAGGAAGGCGAGCGTAAAGAATCTACGGGGAAAGAGAAGGAAGCACCCATGTTGTGTTTCAAACCTAAAGTATGGCCCACTTCATGAGAAGAAACAAAGCGGATGGCGTGTGCCATACGTGCATCTGTAAATTTGTTTCCCCTCGCACCTTCGTCAATCACACCTGTTTGAACCCTCATCCAGGATTGCAGTGAGGTCATGACATTGTGCCACCAGATCACATCTGATTCCAGGATTTCTCCCGAACGCGGATCGATTACTGCCGGGCCCATTGCATTGGATTTTGGCGAAGCTGCATAAGTGATTTCGGAATAACGGATGTCATCACCATCATAATCAGCAATGTCTTTTACTTCTCTTGCCTGAATAGCGTTTTTGAAACCTGCGGCTTCGAAAGCTTTTTGCCAGTCTACCACACCAGCAATAATCTGCTGTCTCCATTGTGGAGGCGTAGATGGGTCGATATAAAAGATAATCGGTTTTTCCGGTTCCACCAATTCTCCTGCAAGGTAACGGGCACGGTCTTCCGCTTTAGGTTCCATTCTCCATCTGGTTAACAGTTCCCTTTTTTCCATTTTATGCTGTGTATCGGAGAAATACCATCTTGGTGTGGTAAAAAATCCTACCCTATCGTCTGCATAACGTGGTTTCATCGGTTTTTCTGGTAATAAAAGCACGTTAGTCGTTACCGCTACACTGATTGGAATGCTGCTTTGACCTTCTGACACTCTAGTACTCAATAATGCACGGACCACCACGTTTTGCGGAAAGCTTTTGATCTGCTCAATAGCTGACAATGAGCTTTTTGCTGCAGTACCCAAACCTATATCGTTAAAAACATCATTAAAGCTTTTATCGGTGCCGTCAAAAACCCTGTTCATTTTAACCACTACTGCGGATGAATCCGGACTATAGGCTTCAATCTTGAAAGATTCAATCACAGAACCGATAAAGTTGTCTTTTACGGAACGGGTGATCGCATCTCCTTCTGGTGATTCTACCTGAGGAACAATTGTTTTTACCCAGATGGTTTTCGCCAGTTTATTTTCTGAAAAACGAATCACTTTGTTGTCAAAGTTCATCCCTTTGTTTAATCCGGATTCATTGAGTGCCAATGGTACGGATGATATTTTGTTGACTACTAAAAAGTCCTTACCCATATATTTCAGGGGGATCTCAAAGTAATAATCAGTTTCTACCTGGTGGACTTTAAACAGTCCATTTACCGTGGTTGCTTTCTTTAGCAATTCGGCATAACTTTTCAGCTCCTTACCTTTAGTGGTGTCAGCAGCATTTTTCTTTTTTAGCGTATCCGCTACTACTTTGTTAGTGGTTTTAGTTGGAAATTTTTTAGTAGTTTGTGCGTTTACTTGTGTAGTAAACAAACCTGCTAAAACAGCCAAAAAAAATGAAGTCTTATTCAAAATCATGTTCCAAAGTGGGGGATAATTGGCACATTATGAAATTTTCGGGAGTGAAATCGTACAATATACTTAGTGAAAGCGCGGTTTTAAGGAGTGAGATTTTTGTTGTTAACTTAATATGTTGTCCTGATTACTATTCAGTGAAGTGCAAAACTGGCAAATAACATTTGAAGTATTCCTGTTCGATGCCGTAGTTAAAGCCCTGATTTCCAAAATAGGAATAGGTGCTTTGCAGGTAGTTCAGGCCTTGTTTTCCGGAATCTTTCACATCAGTGCGCAATTGGAGGTTATTGCTCACCAAAATCGTATTTCTCTCACTGGAAATGGTGATTTTTAGTGGTTTTTCCTTGGAAAGTATGTTGTGTTTTACGGCATTTTCTATCAGGGTCTGCAGGCTCATAAAAGGGATTTCTCCTTCGAACAGCCTTTCTTCAATATCGATATCTAAAGGGGCCAGTGCATCACCGAAACGGATCTTTAGCAGGAAGAAATACTCCTTCATAAAGCGCAGTTCTTCGGCTACCGGGGCCAGTCCGCTGGGGTAAGATTCCAACACATATCGGTATACTCTCGATAATTTCACAACAAACGACTTAGCTAGCTCCGTATCCTCTGCAATCAGTGCATTCAACGAGCTGAGGGAATTGAAAAGAAAATGAGGATTTACCTTTTCTTTTAATTTACTCAGCTGCAGCATGGCATTCTCTTTTTCATGCGTCTCTGCCAGGAGCTGTAAGGCTTGTTTTTCCATCAGTAGTTCCTGACGGTTGATTTCTACTTCCCTGCGCAGCAAAAATTCCTTTTGCCATTTTCGCTGGTACAGCCAGATCATGCCCAGGATTATGCTCACAGAAATCAATCCCATGTAAATTGAATAGGTCCTGATGTCTTCGAAATCCTCCTCTAATACAATCACTGGAACATCGACGATAATCGTCCAGTTCAAGCCATTGATCACATTAGGAATATAATATCTGGTCACAGGCATGCCTAAAAAATCGGATTCGACTACTTGATGCTTACTTCTTCCGTAAGGATGGATCTGATTGAAAAGGGTATCCTGCTTAGGTTTAAACAGTTGCTGACCGATTTGCTTTTCATTAGGACTGGTGATACAAATCCCATTTTCATCCACAATTATAGCATAAGACTGCCCTTTTACGTCCACAGAAGCAAAAGCACGCTGCAATTCCATCAAGTCTACATCCAAACCCGTCAAGAGGCGTCCTCTCTCCGATTCTACCGTATTGCTAGCGGTTAACAAATGTAAAGCCGGAGACACCTGGGTCTGTGTGCCTCTCACATTACTAGTATCATTGGCTAAAAACTGTTGCTTTGCCCAATTCTTAACATATTTAGGCATGGCTACTTTCTGAAAAGAAGCAGAATTGCGAATCAGGTAGACGAAAGAAGTATCTTTTCCCTTGATGATGGCGTACCAGGCTTTTTTTACTTTGTCATCGGACATTAATACAGTCCCCAGAGTTTCCGTTAGGCTCTCCTCGCTGATGTCTTTTCTCAATTCAGGAAAAAGTGTAGCCGCGACTTGTGTACCTTTAAAGATGTTACCAAACTCATATTGATAAACCAATACTTTCTGACGGTACACATTCGTGCCTGCAAAATCTGCAATGGTATTGATCCGTTTTTCCAGAAAACGGCCGGTGAAAAAGGTAACGCCAGCGATGCACAGAAAGACTGCCAGACCGATAACTATCAGATATTTTGGGGTTTGCAACACAAGCTTCATTGCTGCAAAGATAGGAAAAGAGAAATGAAACTGGGTTAACACAAACGTTTGCGCTAACCCAGCCTATTCATTATGATATCGTAATGACGATCAGCAGATCGTTTTATCTTTTATCTGAATGTGGTATTGCCACCACCGTCTAAGGTAAGGCTAACTGGTTTATTGGTGGTCCAGTTGCCTCTGGTGAAATCAGGAATATCAATGCTTGATGATCTTTTTAATACTGATTTCTTGCTCAAAGGAACAATACAGCTCCATGCCGCAGCATCATAAACATCCTGATCTAATGGTAAACCATTACGCAGGCAATCAATTAATCTCCAGTCCATCATAAAGTCCATACCACCATGACCACCTACTTTTTTAGCCATTTCTCCTACATGTTTAATCAAAGGAGGTGTATAGGTGTCATATAATTTCTTTAGTTCCGCATCCTTTACAAATTCATGTCCAAAAGCAATGCGCTCTGGTTCCGGCCATTTGCTAGCAAAGCCTTTTGTACCACTCAATAAATGGATTCTAGAGTATGGACGCGGAGAAGTCACATCATGCTGCAGCATCATCGTTTTCCCTTTATTGGTCCTGATGGTGGTGGTATTCATGTTTCCTCTATAGTTTTTACCGACAAACTGGTTGTAGAAAGCGTCTTTCTCCGATCTTTTCTTCGCCTCTTCAGCCATCATGAAATCATTCGAAGACATCGACACCAAATAGTCCATTTTATCGCCTCTATTGATATTTAAACATTGTGCAATCGGACCTAAGCCATGTGTTGGATAGATATTTCCATTGAAATCAATGTTCTCTTTTAATCTCCACATGCTTTCATATCCTTTCTTATCGAAGTTCAATCCTAAAAGGTCATGGATATAAGCACCTTCTGCATGGATCAATTCGCCGAATAAACCTTGGCGCACCATGTTTAGCGTCAGCATTTCGAAGAAATCATAACAGCAGTTTTCCAGCATCATGCAATGCTTACGGGTGCGTTCTGAAGTTTCCACCAGTTGCCAGCATTCTTCCAAAGTTAGTGCCGCAGCAACCTCTGTAGCAGCATGTTTGCCATGTTCCATTGCATAAACAGCCATCGGCGTGTGTAAATGCCATGGAGTACAGATATAAATCAGGTCAAGATCTTCGTTGTTGATCATGTCCTTCCAGCCGTTTTCGCCGGAATATTCTTTTGCTTTAGGCAACCCTTTTTTCTCCAGGTATTTCTGTGCTGCTGTGGCTCTTTCTGGAAGTTTATCACAAAGTGCTTTAATTTCGACACCTTCAATAAAAGACATCCGACTTACTGCACCCGGGCCACGCATCCCCAGCCCAATAAAACCGATCTTTACTTTATCGATTTTCGGTGCGGCATAACCTGACATATTAAATCTTGCGCCACTGGTATTTGGATAAAGCAGGGGCGTTTCATTTGATATAGATTCAGTTGATGCAGGAGATTTTGAAAAAGCAGGCAGGCCCATTGCTACCGCGCTGGAGCCAATAGCCAGTTGTTGTAAAAACTTTCTACGATTAGGTTTCATTTGTGTTGGTTTTGGTGGTTTGGTTAGGTTATTTGGTTTAGGTTGATTCCGGGCAGAAATAACCTCCTACCCTACTAAACGAATATAATGATTGTATTGCTGACTTGATAAGGCTAATGTTGCGCAAACGCTTGCGTAACAACAAATTCAGGACGTATTTTCGTTACTCCGGCGGGGGGAGGGGTATTATTCCGGAGTAACTAAACACGATATTGAGGGAGTACTAAACCTTTTCGAAAGTATAATTCGCACCTTTAAGGGCTTTAAAGCTAATGATGCCTTGTTTGTCTGTTTTAACAATCAGTTTTCCTTGTTGATCTTTAACCAACATATTTGCTGGCAGTTCAACCTTACAGATGCCACCATTTAAAGCCCGGATATTTCCTTTCGTTAAATTACGATTTTCCCAATTAAAATCAACTACAAAAGCATTTCTTGCACGCATTCCTTTGACAGTTCCATCTTTCCAATCTCTATCGGACGGCAAGGCAGGCAGCAAACGAATCACATTGTCATTTCCATGGCTTTGCATTAGCATTTCTGCAATTCCAGAAGTACCGCCAAAGTTGCCGTCAATCTGGAACGGTGGATGTGCACAGAATAAATTCGGATAAGTTCCACCAGAAGACATGTTTAGTTTTCTTGCCGGATCGACTAAAGTCACCAGTTGTCTGAATAATTTCAGCGCATGATCACCATCGCCCAATCTTGCCCAATGGTTAATTTTCCATGCTTTTGACCATCCGGTACCACCATCTCCTCTTTGAATCAGACTTTCGCGTGCAGCTTTAGCCAATTCCGGACTATCCCAGGGAGTAATTTCTTCGTAAGGATGTAAACCATACAGCTGAGATACGTGGCGGTGGGTAGGTTCTGCATCTTTCCAGTCGTTCAGCCATTCATTAATATCACCTGCTGCACCAATTTGATTGGGCGCCAAACGTTTCCTGATACCCGCTAATTCTGCGGCCCATTCCTGGTCTTTACCTAAAATCTTTGCGGCTTCAATGCTGTAGCCAAAAATCTCCCTGCAAATCTGCATGTCCATCGTTGGACCCATTGCCGTTTGTCCTTTGAAGCCATTTGGCATGATATAGGTATTTTCCGGCGAATTAGAAGGTGCGGTCACCAACCATTTATGTTCCGGTTCTTCGATCAGAATGGCTGATAAAAATGTAGCTGCCTCTTTAAATACAGGGTAATATTTTGCTAAGAAAGCCTTGTCATTTGTGAATTTATAATGCTCCCAAAGGTGTTCACACAACCAGGCACCGCCAGTTAAAGTAGAGCCCCAATCTGCCCCCTCTCCAGGAGAAGTATAACCCCATGGATTCGCGATAACGTGTGCAACCCATCCTGGAGCATTGTAATAAGCTTTTGCTGTTGTTGATCCTGGCTTCACCAGCCCGGCGATAAACTGATGCAAAGGAGTCGCAAGGTCGCCCAATCCAGTAGGTTCTGCCAGCCAGTAATTCATCTGAATATTAATGTTCAAATGATAATCTCCGTTCCATGGCGTTTGATATTCTTCTGCCCAAAGTCCTTGTAGATTTGCAGGCAAACTCCCTGGCTGAGAAGAAGAAATTAACAGGTAACGGCCAAAATTATAGTACAATACTGGAAATTGAGCATCGGGTAATTGTTTGGCATAACGCTCCATACGTTCCGGTGTACTCAAGGGGAGAACGTCAGCGCTTGCTCCCTTTAAAGAAAACCTGTTTCTATTAAAAAAACTACCAAATGCAGTTAAATGTGCCTTTTCTATTTGCAGGGAACTTAATTTTCCCGCAGCAATCAGGTTGTTTTTTACCGTTGCGGCTGGATCTGATCCACGCTTGGTATAATCTGCAACGTTATAATCCGTGGCGGCAGTCCAAACCAGAATCACTTCATCTGCATTGTTGACTTCTATTTCATCGCCTTTAATTATCTTTTGTCCACCTTTTGTCTGAACTTGTAAACCTGCAGCGAAACGCAGTCCGGCAGCATTTCCATTTGGCAGCTGTCCGTTCATCATCAAAGTCTGCCCTTCTACTTTGACAGTTGCATTTTCCTTTCTATTGATGCTGGTGCTGAAACTGATCTTTCCTTTCTCCGAAGCGCTGATTTTAATCATCATCACGTTTCCAGGAATGCTCACCAAGGCTTCCTGACTATAATTTACGCCATTGCGCTTCCATTTGGTGGTCGCTATCGCTTTTTCTAAATTCAGTACCCTGCTGTAATCGGTATAAGCCGTCGTGGTGTCTTTCCAAGTGATCAGCAAATTCCCCATAGTCTGGTAAGCGCCATACGGGGCATCTTTACCATTTCCGTTTCCAGACCCTGCTCCTTTTGCAACAAATTGCTGCTGGAGTAATTCCTGCGCTTCTTTATTCTTTCCTTTCAACAGGTAGTCCTGAATAGGTTTCAGATATTGGTGAGCATTTCCCCTATCCGCATCCTGTACCCCACCAGACCATAAAGTGATCTCATTTAGGCTAATCTTATCCTTGTTTGGATTTCCAGCAATCAAAGCCCCAATCCGGCCATTCCCTATGGGCAAAGCTTCCTGAAAAGAAGCTGCTGGCATTTTAAAGAAAACCGCCACATCAGAAGATTGAGCGAAAGCTCCGCTGCTGAGCGCAAGAAGAAAAGAGTTGCTCAGGGCAACCAGGAAAATGTTCCGGTAAAGCTTCATTTTTATTATGGTTTCAGGTGTGTTATCCAAAGGACGTCAGATTTACTGAAAATAAGCTGAGTTTTTCTGTCAAATTATTAAGGAATTTTGGCAATGCATATACAAGCTGTAGTTTAAAAAACAACCACCTAAGTTTAAAAAACAACAAAATTTAATTTATTGAAATAATAATTACACTTCAAATTATGATCAAGGATTTAAATATAGAAGTTAGACTAGAATCTGCAGGACATTGCATTAATGAATAAAGCTACCGCAAAACTATTCTATATTAAGCTTGGCTTTAAGTTCATTGAATTACCCAGCTTTAATAAAACGGAATCAGAATTGGAAACAGATTTAGATAAATGGTTATATATACTTAAGCATATGAATACATTCACCAAAACACCAGTCAGCTTCCAGAGAGGGGTTTACTTTAAGTTTTTTCAGGAGGCAGAACTGATTAAGATGTCAAAAGAGGAACGGGCAATTTATGATTCTAATTGGAAATGTTTCAATGATTATGAAAACTCGATAGAATATACAGCATTAAAAGCTGCAATAAAAGCAGAACTAAAAATAAGCAGAAGCATTGCACAAAATTAAAGGATCTTGGACACGCTTTGGATCAGATCTTCGAAATCATTGTGCTGCCAATTCCAGAAATTGAAAAACTACACTAGTAGGATTCAATCTCAGGCCATAGTAATGGTTTTAGCTAGATAAATTGCGTCTTCAGGTTTATCATCACCCTCAATGACGCAATTTATTCAGTTCTACCTTTAACTTAGTTTTTTTCCTGCTTTCTGAAATAAGCGGCATTGGCCAAATAATGTAAAATAGATTCGGAATCCTTATCTGCCACTTGATTCATCGTAAATTCTTTAAGGTTCCCAAGCTTCAACAAAGAGCCGCAGCCTGCATCTATAAACAATTTACTTAATTTCTCATTTTGGTCTATGTGGTAGGCATTAAAAGCAGGAAGCGTATCAATTTCCAGATACTTTTTATCTTCTTTAACAACGCTTAATAGACGTCCAAGTTTTTCACCTTCCTGAGTACCATTATTAGTTAAAAACAAAAAGGTATGCACCATTAAAATACTGCCATACAGCTCTACCACAAGGTAGCCCACTTTCTCTCCAGCCAGTGTAAATTCAACATGGCTTTTGTCTCCATTCCAACGGTGGTTTATCTTTGGTTCCAGAAAGGTGAGAAATAGGATCTGGTGCATAATTCCTGGGGTAATATTGAGTCTTTCTCTCAACCTATCTAAGGTATGTGTACTGATATACAATCCCAGTGGGACATCTAAGCCATTACTCTTGAATCCTAACAATGAGGGCTTTACATTTGCATACATCCATTTAAATTCATCAGACGGCCAGCCCAGACGGATCGCATTTCGTATCCCTTTACTGGTTTCTATCCTTTCTTTCTTTGGTTTAAAAGTATGAATGATGATGTCATTATCCGGATTAAAGGTCGCAAAATATGGAGTCATCGAAAGATCACTTCTATAAATATGGTCATCGAAATCACTCAGTGTCGTACAGACATCGGTAGCCAGAGTAATCAACAATTCCTGCAGGTGACGATGAAACTCCCCCTCATGTGAATAGTAGGAAAAAAGTGTCTTAATCTTTTCGAGATCAGGATTCCCCTGTGTATCCAGTTCTCCTATGCTGTCTCTTAAAGTCATCCCTTCCGATAAATACCAGGCAATTGGAATTTTAATGCCATTGGCCAGCGGGATTTCTACATCCAGCATAAATTGCTGCAGCAGTTTATTGAATTGTACCACCTTACTTTTATTGATGTCGGATCCTGGAGCAGCTTTAGCTTTTAACACCGGATAACGGAGTTCGTAAAGTTTTTCCAAAAAAAGACTCTTAAACTTTTCCAGAAGCACACCAGCCCCCATTAGTGTAATAATTTCTTTTGAACGCTCCAAAAATCGCGTCTTTAATGCCTTACGCTGCTGCTCCACATTAGCCGCTGATTTAATTGCTGCCTGCTTCTTTTTCTTTCTGTCCATCTTAGCTTTATTTTGTACTGACGGTTGACCAGCACACCGGAACAAGTATACAAACTTTTAGTGTATTATCAATTGTCATTTTTACCAAATTCTTTAATAAAAAAATAAGAATTAATTATTTAGTAATAAATCACACTTTATTGGCTAATTACATTTTCAATACAGAAGTTAGAAAGAACCTTTTACATATGATGACTGCTGCTGCTGTATATCCCTTCCTTGATCACTTAACCGATTTCGGATTTAAGCATCTGTTTGGCACAGATCGAAACAGAGTGCTGTTAATGCTGTTTATAAAGGCGAAAAGAAGATTGTGGATGTTAAATATGGAGCAACAATTTTTTATTTATCAAGATCGATCCAGAAACAAATTACTTCCGGACCACGTTGGAGCGAACCCTTAACCGCTGTGTATGCCATCGTACTGCTAGATTTTAAACTAACAGACAGCGAACCTGGATCTTATCTGCAGGACATCGCCTATTTATGATTCCAATTGGAGATCTTTCAATGATTATGAAAATGAACAACAAAATACTTATTGCTAAAAACTTAAAAGACCTGGGATTCTCCAGGAATCAAATCAAAGGTTAAAGTTTCTTTTTCAAGCCCCAGCTCCAGTTTTCTTTAATATTTGCCGTTGTGGGAAGTACTTTAAATTGATGTCTATGATGACCGTCAGAAAGAAAAATTGTCTCCCCAGGTAACGTTGAAAAACTGATGTTCATTTTCCCTTCATTTTGGAAAACAGAGAAAGCCAGCTCTTTTCGTTGATCTGAACTGACTAGACTTACTTTCAGATCTGTTTCCAATCGGCAGGTATCCCCTTTTGTACTGTAGACTTTTATGAACTGAGTAGCTCCATTTACGCAACTGGCAGAAACCAGGAAGCCACCTTCGGTACGAAGCTGATCAAAAGAAACATTCTTCCAAATCTCAGGGATTGCAGGAAATATTCTGATTTTATCTCCCCAGCTCTGAATGAGTAGTTCCTGAATAGAAGTTGCGGCAGACAATGGTGTTTCAATTACAGGACCGGACTCCTGGTACAGCGTGTTTGGCTGTATATACTGATCAAAAAGCTGGTTTAACAAATCGTAAGCTTGATCCCCTTTGCCCATCATCGCATTGATAGATACAGCACCTGTAAAGGTATAGCCTTGTAAAGCGCCTTTAAGTGAAAGCCAATGGTTCAAAGACTTTTCAATTAAAGCCTGATTGGCTGCATTCAAAGGCGTCATCAAATGAGAATAATGTCGATGAGAACTCGTTAAACTAACCTCCTTACCAATCATCAACCCAGTTTCATTAACAGGATAAGGCACCAGATTTTTCATCACTTCTTCCCATTTTCCAAGATCAGTATCTTGAAACCCTTCTTTTTTATTCAGGTCGATTAAAGTTGATAAGCCCCAGCGCAGGCTAGACAGGGCGTAATTGGCATCTTCCGCATACTTGTATTCTGGCAAAAAAGAGGAAGGGAGATGCAGAATTCCCTGCTCATCCTTTTTCAAATGATACAAAAGATGGTTCAGGGATCGTTTCAATAGCGAATAAATATGCTTTTGCAGTTCTTGTTTATCTTTTGAATAAGCATAATACTGGTAATAATAGAACATCGCCCAGGTTAAATTTCCAAGTTCAAACTGCCCATTTGCTTTATGATCTTCTGCTAATGGTGCAACCAAATCGTAACCAGAGATCCGGCCGATAGCCGCAGCATCTTTTCTCCATGGTTCTGGCACATTATTGATCAGGTTTTGAAGGTTGTTGTTTAGTGTATTGAACAATGATTTTCCCAATTCCAAATGGTTAGCTGTAAATATTGGCGAATAGGTAAGCTGTGTATTGAGGTTCCACCATACGCCTGGCCAGGGTGTTTTAGAATTGAACCACGGTCCCATCAGGTCGATCATTGGGAGATTTGCTCTGGTAGCGGAGCCGAGTTTATACAGTTGAATCCAGTAAAAGCTTTCCATCCGCTGATCTGGAATAGAAATAAAACTCTGCTGATAATATTGATGCCACCATTTTTGATGTGCAGCCAGTGCTGCTGATAATTTTACTTTTCTAAATTGCTGAATGGCTTGTGTCGCTTCTTTTACCTCATCTGCTTTCCCATTGGCATCATATCCGACCGAAACCAGCATAGTACTTTCATCTGCTGTTTGCTTTTTCGTCCATACGGTGGCATAACCTCCATCATTTAATAATGGCTGTTTACAGCGCTCAAATTCTCCAACTTTTGAAAGCTGATACATTGGATTTTCCGGATATACTGCTGGATTTCCAGCATTCTCCTGATTCATCCGTGGACTTTTACTTTTTTCAGCAATGAAAGCCCAATTGAGATCCTTTTCCGACTGTGTGCCTTTTGCTGAAATATAGATCACATTGGCATTTGCAGGTACAAATGAACTGAATTCCAGCGTTCCTTTGCTCGTATAAATTGTTCCTTCTGCAGTTGCATTATAAATATCAAGATTCATTTTAGCACCGGTGATCCTACCCAGGGTTTTGATTGTCATCCTCCCAATGGGTAATCTGGGTCTGGAAATCAATGGTTCTGAAAGACCACTGCCCTGATGAGGCCGCTGATCAGTGACATCTGTCCGCCCAATATCAAACCGGATCGTTTGCTCATCTTCTTTATAAATATTGGTACCTAGCCAACCATTTCCCAATAGAATACCGCTATAATAGCTGGTACCGATCGAGTCCCAGCGCAAGGTTTGCCGCTTCATAAATTTGGCCCAGTCAACTTCATTAGACTTTTCCTGTGCAAACAAACTGCTGGTCACCGCAGCTAATAAAAAGAAGATAAATGAAAAACAAGATTTCATGTGTGTGAAAATTTCAGTCGCCCAGCTACCTACAGAAGAGCGGATTAACTGAACCTAATCAGATTTAATTTAAATCCCTGCCATATGCCAAAATCGCTGAATACTATAACGAAATCCTTAAATTAATAAAACCCATATTTAGATGATCAGCCTAGATCCTCCTCATTATGATAGCTCCTTATGATTTCTGTTATTTTCAATGTAGCTAAAAGCTGATTACTTTTGTCCCATATTAAACCACAAAAAAATGAATATCAATTTAACAGCCATTATAAAAAGTACAGACGGAAATGATGCGGCGATGAAAGCCCTTTTGTTACAATTACTTGCGGAATCCAGAAAAGAGAATGCTTGTATTCAATACGACCTGCACCAGGATCAGGAAAATAAAAACGTATTTATATTCCATGAGATCTGGGAAAGCCAGGCTGGATTAGACCTGCACAATTCACAACCTCATATTGCACGTTTTGTTGCCGATTCAGCAAGTATTATCGACGGCCCGGCGGCTATTCATAAAACAGAAAAAGTTGCTTAATTTAAAATACACCTGACATCAGGGTTCTTTTAAATGGATAAAAAACAGGTTTCTCCGGATATTGCTGCTGGAGCCTGTTTTTGTATTCATTTGCAAACTGCAGTTTAAAGTCTTCGGGAAGGTGTTCCAGATAAGGGATCATTGCTGTACCAGAAGTCCATTCAAAGATGGCATTTGCGTCTGCCAGAATATGGGGATAAACCTTTTCATAAATTGTCATCTCTTTAGCTCCATTTTTAAATAAGAGCTGCGCATCAGCACCAATATCTAACACAGCTGTACCCCGCTCCCATCCTTTTAACGCTGCCTTAAAAGGATTTTCCCTGGCAATTCCCCTCAGTGTTTGAAGGGTAAAATGATCATGATTTGAAGGAATCTGAACTAATAATTTTCCGCCAGGATTTAGCATTGTAATCATTTCTGGCCAAAGCTGCTCTTGCTGATCCAGCCATTGCAACGCGGCATTTGAAAAGATCAGATCATACTTTTCTCCAGATTGGATTTTATCTTTAATGTCTAGTTGGTCAAAATGCAGGTTTTCATTTTCATAAGCCAGGGCTTCCTTTAACATTTCCTGTGAGGTATCTATTCCCAAAACCTGGGATGCTGGTAATTCGACAGGCTACTCCTATGTCCTTTGATAGGGAAATTATAATAAAGTAGCGTTATCAGAAGAAATTAATTCATTGGGCAGGTAAGATTTAACGCTGATCAAGGCAACCTGAAATATCTAATTACGACCATCACTATATCTTTATTTAAATCAAAATCCACAAGTGTCTTTAATCAAGCTAATTGCACAAAAAAAAGCCCCATATTATGGTAATCATTTTCAATAAAATCCCGATATAAACACAATAAAGAAAACACACATAGCTATCTACATGAAAATCAGCCAGTAAAAAGATACATTAAATTACTACAATATATTTCAAACATTTATCGGCTAAAAGGGTTGTTCAAGAAACAAAAGTATTTCCTTCATTCTGCTACCTCTTTATGAAAAAACTACTCCGTACACTTGCAATTGCTATTCCTAGCGATTTAAAAGGATTTTTTTTTTGAGGGAAACTTAGGTCATCATTTCTCCTATTAAATCGTTCCTATGAATACAACCTCTACAAATATTAAAGTTACTATTGGGTTGCTTATTGCTGGCTGTTCATTTTTCACGAATCAGGCGCACGCGCAGCTCATTAAATACGAGAGTAAAGACTCGCTGAATGGCAAGCCCAGAATCAGCTCTGCGCTGATCGGCAGGTTAAAGCTGAACGGCATTTACGACATCACCGGCAACCTTCATGGGAACAGCTCTTTTCTCATCCATGAGAATGATGTGTATGGCAGAAACAAACCTGCATTTTGGGTAGATATGCGCCAGAGTCAGCTTCGTTTCAAGACCACTACTCAATTGAAAAACGGAAAGGAAATCAGTTCCATGCTGGAAGGTGATTTTGAAGGCGGACCAAACCGTACTTCACTATTCCGATTGCGTCATGCCTGGATTAAGTACAACAACTTCACTTTAGGCCAGAACTGGTCAACTTTTGGAGATCCTGATTTATGGCCAGCAAGTTTACTCGATTGGGATGGTCCTACTGGAATGGTCTTGAGCAGAAGAATCCAGCTGAACTACAGAAACAAATTCAATGAAAAAGGCAGGGCCGGATATGAGGTCGCCGTAGAACAGATGGAACCCCGCCGGCTATTCGATTATACTACCAGTGAAAACCTTGGGGTGGATTATGCGCCAAGGAGGATCCCGGACGTGATTGCTGCCTTAAGATACGATTACGACAATGGTGGCTTCTTAAAAGTTGCCGGAATCTACAGAAACATCGGTTACGATTCAAAAAATGTACAGAATGGTTTGGACGACACCAAGGATTATAAATTCAAATCAGCAAATGGTTATGGAGTAACTGCTATAGCCAGCATATTTTTCAATAAAAAGTCTGGTTTAACAAATAACTTACAGGCACAGTTTAATGTTGGAAAAGGCATTTCTGATTATTTTCTGGCAGTTGGAGGTTCAGGATTAGATGGTTTTGCCAATGAGAACAAATTGGGAGAATTAGATCTATTGAATGTGAACTCTGGTTTCGTTTCTTATCAACGTTTCTGGACGCCAAAATTCCACACGATGGTGATTGCTTCCTACAACCATTTTTCTGGTGCAGAGGCGACGGCAAGTCTATGGAATGAAATGACCAATTACCACTTCACCCTCAACCTTTCCTATAACATACTGGACAATCTAATGGTGGGTTTTGAGCCTCAAATCGGCTATAAAGAGCTTCATCTGGATCAGGGTATTAAAAAAGGAAAAGATGCAGTACGCATCAATTTCAGCATGTTATACAATTTTTAAAAGCATACACCTACCATATTTATAAATCTACCATTATGAAAAAACTACTGTCCCTTTTAGTAATGGTCCTGTTGCTGCAGATAGCATATGGCCAAAAACCAAGAATCATCATACTGGCTACCGGTGGAACCATTGCCGGAGAGGGCGCTTCCGCAGATCGTGCAAGATATACTGCTGGTAAAATCCCCGTTTCGGCCTTAATTGGCACTATACCCAGCATAAAAGAAGTTGCTGATGTGACTGGTGAACAAATTTCTTCGGTAGGCAGTCAGGACATGAGTCTGGAAATCTGGAAAAAATTAGCGATCAGAATCAATGAGATCTTCAGTAAAAAACAAGCGGAAGGTATAGTGATTACCCATGGTACGGATACGCAGGAAGAAACTGCTTATTTTCTTGACCTGGTGATTTCCTCTGACAATCCAGTCGTATTAACCGGTGCGATGCGTGCTTCAACAGCGATCAGTGCAGACGGCCCTAAGAATCTTTTTGATGCCATTACCCTTGCTGCAAGCCAAAAAAGCAGGAACCGCGGGGTATTGGTTTCCTTCAACGAGTCGATTTTTAGCTCCAGGGATGTCACCAAATGGAGTACCACTAAAGTAAATGCTTTTGGTTCTCCGAACAGTGGGCCAATCGGACAGGTGTTCGATGGAAAAGTAGAATTCTATAAAACTTCGGATCGTCGTACGCCACATATTGCGCCTTTTACGGTGGATAAAAATACGGTTTTCCCTAAAGTGGAGATCGCCTATATGTATACCGATGCTTCTCCTGCCATCCTTGATGTGATGATCAAAGATAAAGTAGCGGGAATTGTAATTGCTGGTGTGGGGAACGGAAATTTCTCTGAAGCCTTTACCGCAGCGGTTAAAAAAGCAGTGGGCGATGGTATTGCCGTTTGTCGCGGAAGCAGGTGTGTATCTGGTCGCGTGGTAGAAGATGGAGAAGTGGACGATAAGGAATTAGGAACTATCGTTTCTGATGACCTGAACCCTCAAAAAGCAAGGATTTTATTGATGCTGGGCTTAACAAAAACTCATAAAACGGCGGAGCTTCAAAAATACTTTTTGCAATACTAATTTGGGATGTGGCTGCTCATCCGGCTGGATATGATTTATCATTTCAGAACACCAGCAGCTATGAAAACACAAACAAACAACGATTTAATTATTCAAAACATACTATTTAATTTTATACTATTATGGCAACTTTTCGAATTGAACACGACTTTTTAGGAGAAAAAGAAATCAGCAACGACTGTTATTATGGCGTTCAAACGATGCGCGCAAAAGAGAATTTCGACATCACTGGAATTCCTATCGGTTCTGAGCCTCTTTTTATCCAGGCTTTTGGTCACGTTAAAAAAGCGGCTGCATTGGCCAACAGGGATCTTGGAATTTTAGATCCTAAAAAGGCGGAGGCTATTGTTTATGCCTGTGACCGATTAATTGAAGGTGAGTTTACCGATCAATTTATCAGTGACCTGATTCAGGGTGGTGCGGGTACTTCTACCAATATGAATGCGAATGAAGTGATTGCGAACCTTGGTCTGGAATATTTAGGACATAAAAAAGGAGAATATATTCATTTACATCCAAATAATGATGTTAACCTTTCTCAAAGCACCAATGATGCGTATCCAACGGCATTTAGAATCGCGGTTTATTTGAAGATCAATGCTTTCGCATTGGCTTTGGAAGAATTACAGGAAGCATTTTTCTACAAAGGGAAAGAGTTCAAGGATGTGCTGAAAATGGGAAGAACGCAATTACAGGATGCAGTTCCGATGACTTTAGGTCAGGAGTTCAATGCTTTTGCCACTACTTTAGGCGAAGATGTACTGCGTATTAAAGAAGCTGCATTGCTGATTACTGAAGTGAATATGGGCGCTACGGCCATTGGTACGGGTGTAAATGCACCAGAAGGTTACTCTGCTTTATGCGTGAAATATCTAGCAGAAATCAGTAAAGTTCCAGTGATTCTTGCGGCAGATTTAATTGAGGCGACTTATGATACTGGCGCTTTAGTACAACTGAGTGGTACGTTAAAACGTAACGCCATCAAATTGAGCAAGATTTGTAATGATTTAAGGTTATTGAGCAGCGGACCAAGATGTGGTTTAAATGAGATCAACCTTCCTCCAATGCAGCCAGGTTCGTCGATTATGCCAGGAAAAGTAAATCCGGTGATTCCTGAGCTGATGAACCAGACTTGTTTCTATGTGATTGGTGCTGATTTAACAGTAACGATGGCTGCTGAAGCTGGTCAATTACAATTAAATGTAATGGAACCAGTAATTGGAATGGCCTTATTCACTTCCTTGCAATACCTAACAAAAGCTTGTCTGACATTAAAAAATAAATGTGTGCTGGGCATTACTGCGAATGAAGAACACTGTAAGAATATGGTGATGCAGAGTATTGGTATTGTCACTCAGCTGAATCCTATTCTAGGTTATGAAGAATGTGCTTCTATTGCTAAAGAGGCGCTGAAAACCGGTAAATCTATTTACGAGATTGTGGTTACAGAAAGAAAACTGATTACCCAGGCGAAATGGGATGAGGTTTATTCCATTGATAACCTGATCAATCCTAAATTCATCTCACAATGATATTCGTACAGCTCGGCATATTATTAGCCATGATCCTGATCGGGTCACAAATGAAAGGTATTGGGCTCGGGGTGATGGGAATGGTAGGATTAATGATTTTCGTGCTGGTGTTCAAAATGACACCGGCCGAACCTCCTGTTGCCGTATTGTTGATTATTCTTGCCATTGTCACCACCGCTGCCACTTTACAGGCGGCTGGTGGTTTAGACTATCTGGTCAGTATTGCCGAGAAGATCATTAGGAAAAACCCAACTCAGATTACTTTTATAGCGCCATTCACCACTTATTTCCTATGTCTGTTTGCGGGAACTGCACATATTGTGTACTCTCTTTTACCAATCATTGCGGAAGTGGCGGCCAAGCAAAGAATCAGGCCGGAAAGACCATTATCGGTTTCTGTGATTGCCTCTCATCTGGCCATTACCGGGAGCCCGATGAGTGCAGCTACGGCTTCATTAGTGGCGATTCTTGCGTATTCTTCTGCTTCGATTGACATTATGAAGATTTGTATCCCGGCTTCCATTGTTGGGATATTTGTCAGCATTCTGGTGGTACGTAAAAAGGGTTTGGAATTAGATAAGGATCCGATATTTCTAGAGAAAATGAAGGACCCTGAATTTGCACGTTCGATGGACCCTACGGATACCAGTGGAGGAAAAAACCATTACCAGGCTACTCCAGGTGCTAAAATTGCCGTTGGGATATTTGGATTAGCGATTCTGCTGATCATTTTATTCGGTGCTTTCCCTGGTTTAGTGCCACACGTTGGTGGTGGAAAGAGCTTTAGCGTGAATGCAGATGGTACGATCAGTTTAACGAGTTTGATCATTATGATCACGCTAACCGCTTCTGCGATGATCATGCTGATCACTAAAACCTCCGCAGCAAAAGTGGTAAAAATGAGTTTATTCACTTCTATGGCGACCGCAGTAGTTTCTGTACTGGGTGTGGTGTGGATGAGTGCTACTTTTATGGCGGCAAATGAGGCCATCATTGAGCATACTTTTAAAGACATTGTTTCTGTTTACCCATGGACTTTCGCTTTTGCCTTGTTCATTATGGGTGCTTTGACTTTTAGTCAGGCAGCCACGACCAGGACAATTATGCCGATGGGACTTGCCTTAGGAATTGTGAATCCGCATTTGATTGCGATGTTTCCTGCCGTTAACGGTGATTTCTTACTTCCAGGTTACCCTACCCTTGTTGCGGCCATAGATTTTGACCGAACGGGGAGTACGAAGATCGGTAAATATGTGCTGAACCATAGTTTTATGGTACCAGGCCTTGTGGCCTTATCTACTGCAATTATTGTTGGTTTTGTGCTGACCGGAATTTTGTTTTAATCCTGGAAAGGCATTCCTTAGTATACAGTAAAGCCCCCAAAATTATGGGGGCTTTACTGCTTTACTGAATATTGAAATTCAATGTAATCAACAGAAAATGGATCAGACCATTCTTGTTTTTTAAGAGTATTAGTTCTTAGCTGCGTCAATTGCTTCACGCATTGCTTTTGCTGCTGCAGCTGGATCTTCTGCACCATAGATTGCTGCACCTGCAACGATTACTGTAGCACCAGCTTTTACTACTGCGGCAACGTTTTCAAGGTTCACTCCACCTGCTACAGAAACAGGTACACCTACTCTTGCGGTTTCGTCGATCAATACCTGGATAGAATATCCTGGCGTCCATTGCTCATCTAGTCCTGCATGAAGTTCTACGAATTCCACACCTAATTTAGTCACTTCCTGTGCACGTCTTACACGGTCAGGGTAACCGATAGTATCCACTACAATCCCTTTTCCATGTGCTTTTGCCGCTTTCACTGCGCCAATAACGGTGGCATCACCAACAGCACCCATTACGGTTACTAAATCGGCACCTGCTTTAAAAGCAATTTCTGCTTCTAATTCACCAGCATCAGCTGTTTTCATATCTGCGAAAACCAATTTATCTGGGTGTGCATTTTTCATTGCGGTGATCACTGCTGCACCCATGTTTTTAATTAATGGAGTTCCCAGTTCAATAATATCTACATAAGGGGCAACTTTTGCTGCCAATGCCAATGCTTCTTCTGTTGTTAATAAATCGATTGCTACTTGTAATTTTGCCATAATGATGTTATATAAAAAATGATTTGATTCGTGTGATTTATCCGGATTATTTATCGGTTATTCCAGGTTTGCATGTCTGGTCCATAGTTCTGCATTTGGGGTATCGTCCAGTTTCCATAAAGACTGGAAAACTGCATCTGTTAACAGCAGCAGGAACTGCTCAAACAAGCTTCCTGCGTATTGCCTCGATCTACTGCCTTCATGGTCTTCTTTTTCCGCAGCGGGGATAAGTATCAATTGATCAGCGATACTGGCTAATAAAGACTGTGATTGCGTAGAGAGTGCGACTACCCTTGCGCCTACTGACTTGGCTTTTTCGGCAGCTTTAACAATAGAGCTGGTGGTGCCAGATCCAGATGCTGCGATCAGCAAATCACCTTGCTTTATCGCTGGAGTAGTCGTTTCTCCAACAAAATGGGCATTTAATCCCAGGTGCATCAGGCGCATTGCTGCAGATCGCATGGCAAAACCAGAACGTCCGGCAGCGATGATAAAAATGCGGTTTGCGGTTTTAATAGCGTTTGCAAATACTGCGACTTCATTAAAATCAATCTGTTTTAACAACCAGGTGTTTTCCATGAGTATCATTTCAAGGTTATTGCGAACCTCTTTTGACAGTTGTTTATCGGTTGTGGTACTGAACTCCATTGCTAATGTTTTTAATCCGGTGTAAAGGTAGACCGGTTTTTTAGGCTTCCCGTTACACTATCGGCGCATTATATGGGACAATCAGGAAACCATGGCCTTTAAAAGTCATGGCTAAGCCACAAAAATTAAGGTATTTCCGAATAGTCCACCATAATTTCCAAATCGTCCTATACCCTACATGGAGAGTCCTTATCTTTATACCATGATGAATGTTGCATTACCGGCGGGCTTGGAGAAATCACTGATTTATATTCGTAACCTGGGGAATTGTCCACCTAGTTACCTGAATGATCCGGGACGGAAAGATTTTTTTGAAATCGTGTGGTTGAAGAATGAAGATGCTTTACACGCTTTGAAGGATACAGATCTGGATGCTAAAGGGGATTGGATTTACCTGATTCCTCCGTACCGTGTGCATCAATTGAATAAAGCAGGAAAAAACGGAGAACTGATCTCTTTTAAGAGAGACATGCTGGAAGAGGAGGACAAAGAGTTTCTTTTAGACCTCTTTAAGATTTTCAATGTGCAGGGCGAGTTCTCTTGTCTGCGGTTAAATGAGGCTGCTGCTGCTGAGCTTTCCGGGATTTTCAGTTTGCTGGAAAAAGAATATGCGAACCAAAGTATGACAATGGTAAAAGCCTTGCTTAAAGTTTTCCTATTGAAGTTGATACAAGTAAAAGAGCATGATTTCACCAGTCAGGATATACATCAGAAGCGGGTTTACGAGTTCCTAATGCTACTGGAAAGTAATTACCAGCAAGTACGGAATACTGATTTTTATGCAGGAAAGCTGGGCATCAGTTCTAAGCGACTTAACCAGATTCTGAAAGACAAGCTTGATAAAACCGGGATGCAGCTGATCCATGACCGGATTATTCTGGAAGCCAAACGCAGTATCATTCACAGCGAGATTACCATCAAAGAGATTGCTTATGAACTGGGCTTTTCTGACAGGCCGTACTTTAGTCGTTTCTTCAAAAAGCAAACGGGTCAGACGCCAGAAGAGTTTCAGAAGCAAGCGAAAGAGCACATTAAGGCTAAATTTAATACTTTGGTTTAATACAGATTATGGCGCCCATTCTTAATGATCCTTTACTGCAAATCGTGCTGCTCCTGTTAGTGGTACTCATGGTGGTTTGCGTAAAAATCAGGAAACTGACCTTTTATGCTGCTGTAACGGCTACTATATTGGGTTTTCTGGTTGCCTTGGCCTCAGGTTTAAAAGGAATATCGATGTTAGCGGCATTTTTTATTTTGAGCGTCCTCGCCACTTCACATAAAAAGGCGGAAAAGCTCAAGGTCCATCCTGCGGAGTCTGCTGGATCTCCTGATGGAGAAAAAACAGGCAGAGATTCCTGGCAGGTACTTGCAAACGGAGGTGTTGCCGGAATAACCGCCTTACTAGCTCTTCTAAATCCTGAAAACAGCGGTTATTACCTGTTAATGATGGCCGCCAGTCTGGCCTCTGCCCTTGCCGACACCTTATCTTCTGAATTGGGAATCCTTTATGGCAGTCGCTTTTTCAATGTCATCACCTTCAAAAAAGAAGCGAAAGGGCTGGACGGGGTAATCAGCATAGAAGGTACGATAATCGGTGCTATAGGTGCCGGAATCATCGCTTTGATCTATGCTGGATTTGGACAGGCAGCACTAATTGTAGCTGCAGCAGGGATATTAGGCAACCTAACAGACTCCATAATTGGGGCATTGCTGGAACGGAGAAAATTAATCAGCAACAACGGTGTTAACTTTTTAAATACCTTATTTGCGGCAGTTGCTGGGTTGTTGCTTTACCTGATATTTAATATTTCCGCCTAACTTCAGCTTATTTCTCCAACTTTTTCGTCCACCATACCAGCTCCTTCAATAGTCCCTGTGCCATACGCAGGTGTCCTTCATCGCCAACAAACTGTTCTTTATCATTGATAAAATTCGTAAAAAAAGGAATGTGAACAGCTTCTACGATAGGAACCATTTTTAAAGCTGTGACTACTTGTTTCAGCATCTGAACCGACCTGGTGCCACCAGCAATCCCTCCATAACTCACAAAGCCAACCGGTTTATAGGTCCATTCCTGATACAGAAAGTCCAGTGCATTTTTTAAGGTGGCGGGGAATCCAAAATTATATTCTGGGGTTACGAACACAAAAGCATCCGCTGCTGCGATCTTCTTACTCCAGGCTTTTGTATGTTCGTGTTGATATTTCTGTAGTCTGGGATGTTCTGGTTCATCCATAAAAGGCAGGTTTACTTCTTTCAGGTCGATGAGTTCGACTTCAAAATCGGACTGCTCTTGGAGTAAATCCATAAACCATTTGGCGATGGCTGGTCCTTTTCGTCCTGGCCTGGTACTCGCCACAATCACTTTAAGCTGATACATATTTGTTTGTTTTAAGGTTTAAAAATTCAGACCAATGTAAAGCCCTTATTCGCAGGGGATGAAAAAGAAGTTCCTCCTATTCCATTTGCCTTTTATCTATAACAAAACTAAAGGCTAATTAGAGAAAGAAAAATACCATAACTTAAGAAAAGGGCCGCGAGCACTTTGTTTTTATATATTTAGGGAAATTTTTAACAGCTATGAATAACTGGTTTAAGCGAAATGGCCAACACTTGATGGTCATTGTACTTTTCTTTGGAATCACCTTTTTATATTTTAATCCCGTATTCTTTGGAAAGACGCTTGGACAAAATGATGTGACCAGGGCACAATCTACGACTACAGAAATCAACCATTACCGGGAAAAGGGGGAAACCATTTTATGGACCAATCAGATCCATGGGGGGATGCCTACTTTTCAGATTTGGGCACCCTATCCTAATAACATCACCACCTGGCTGATCAAGGTGGTCAACTATTCCTTGCCACAGCCGGCAGGCACCGTCATGGTCTTACTATTGGGCAGTTACTTTTTATTTTGTGTCCTGAAACTGAATCCCTGGCTGTCTGCAGCAGGCGCTGTTGCTTTCACTTTTTCTTCTTATAACATCATCTTATTTGGCGCCGGACATGCCAATCAGGTTGCGGCGATCTCTTTCTTTGCTCCGGTTCTGGCAGGGGTTATCCTCGTTTTCAGGGGTAAATATATTTATGGTGCGGCAATAACTGCGCTTTTTCTGGCTTTAGAAATCCGGGCCAACCACCTTCAGATGACCTATTATCTCTTTTTAGCCATCCTGATTTTTGTGGGTATCGAAGCCTACCATGCCATCAAATCTAAACAGAGCAAAGACTTTTTTAAAGCCGCAGGATTTGCAGCTATTGCGGGTCTGTTGGCCATTGGGGTGAATACCTCTTCCTTATGGAGCACTTACGATTACAGTGCTGAAACCATCAGGGGGCATGCCAACCTGACTCAGAATGTAGCAAAAACCAGTACCGGATTATCCAGGGTCTACGCTTATCAATGGAGCCAGGGTGTGGAAGAGTGTATCACCTTCCTGATCCCAAATGCTTTTGGCGGCAGCTCCAGAGGGAATGCCGTACAGCATCCCAATGTGGTGAAAACGCTGACGGAAATCGGTGCCGATGCCAGTCAGGCGGATTACCTTTCTAAATCACTGATGCCTTTTTATTGGGGAGAGAAGCCTTTTACGGAAGGTTCCTTTTATTTTGGTGCCGTCATTTGTTTTCTATTTGTGCTGGGCTTATTGATCGTTAAGCACCGGATCAAGTGGTGGTTATTGGGCGTAGTGATCCTGACCATGTTCCTCTCTTTTGGGAAAAACCTGCCTATCATTTCCGATTTATTCTTCTATTATGTGCCTTTCTATAACAAGTTCAGAGCGGTAGAATCCATTCTTGCGGTGGCAGGATTGTGCTTCCCGATACTGGCTGTACTGGCGGTTAACGAGTTGTTTGTCAGAACGGATAAACCTGAGCTTTTGAAACAAGTAAAACTGGCCTTTTATATCACTTTCGGACTGTCGCTGGTGATGGCCGTTCTTCCAGATTTATTACTATCCTTCAAGAGCAGCGACCATGAAACGGTGGTTGCACAGTTTTCTGAAGCGCTGAAACTTGACCAGGCCACTGCAAATTCCATTGGTAATGCGATTGTAGCGGACAGAAAAGCGGCGGCACAATCGGACGCCATGAGGTCTTGTTTGTTGATTCTGATCGCATTTGCAGGAATCTGGGCTTACCTAAAGGGAAAGCTGAATGCCAATTTACTCTCCATCGCTTTCCTATTTCTAATATTGTTTGATCTATGGGGTGTCGATAAAAGGTATTTAAATACCGAGAGTTTTATGGCGAAACAGGATACAGAAAAGCCTCAGCTTCGGGAAGTAGATCGGTTTATTGACCAAGATAAAGATCCAAACTTTAAAGTATTGGATTTGACGCAAAGCATTATGAATGATGCCACTACTCCTTACTTCCACAAGTCCATAGGTGGTTATTCGGCAGTTCGTTTGAAAAGATTCGATGAGGTCATTGAAACGCATTTCCAGAAAAACATCAACCTGAATATTTTGGGAATGATGAATACAAAATACCTGATCCACACCGATCCAAATTCTCCAAAGCTGATTGCGGAGTTGAACCCGAATGCCTGTGGCCATGCCTGGTTTGTCAATAAGATCCAGTATGTACGAAATGCAGATCAGGAAATGGAAGTGATTGGTACTTTTGCACCTAAAGAAACGGTGGTGATTGATGATCAATATAAGCCATTGGTTAAAGAGCAGCAGCTGGGTAATTCTGCAGCATCAGGAACGATCAAACTGACTAGTTATTTTCCAGACCGCATGGTATATGAGAGTAATTCCAAACAGTCTAACCTCGCTGTATTTTCAGAAATCTATTATAACAAAGGCTGGAAAATGTTCATTGATGAGGTGGAGCAACCTTATTTCCGTGCGAATTACCTGTTAAGGGCTGCCCATATTCCAGCAGGCAAGCATCGAATTGAATTTGTATTTCATCCTAACTCTTATTACACTGGGGAATTGATTTCCCTGATTGCTTCTATCCTTCTAATCGCAGGCTTATTGTTTGCTGGTTATTTAGGTTATAAGGAGCGTAAAGTCCATTAATTCATTTTCGATAGCGCTATCTCCTTTTCGATTGGTGTGCCTTAACATCCCGGCACACCAATCGGATTACACTTTATAGTATTTTATTTATCATCATTGTCCCTCCTATTATCGCTCCTTCCCTGTTAAATTTTATTCTAATAACCTGGTTTTATTGCTGCTGTTTCTCAGCGTTTAAAAAACGTTTTACCATAAATCATTTCGCTAAACAAGAGCAATCTCCTTCGCTTTTCTATTCAACAAATGGCCTCTACATTGCCAAATTCCTAATTAACACCTAAAAATAATACAATATTGCAAAAGCAAAAACCAATAGATAATTTCTATATTGGCGGCTTCAACTAAAACTTCCGGGAGAATGCCTGACTGAACAATTTAGGTTTTGTTCTTAGCACCTGTCCGGGAAGATTTATAACACACATTATGAAGAAAACATTTTGGAGTTCTAAACCTCAAAACACAGCTTTGCTCGCCTTAGCTTTCCCATTACTGATTTCCCAACTCAATGCCGGAGCAGTACCACTAACCCATACCTTTCAACAGGTTTTACAGAAAGAGCATAAAATCATCAGTGCCCGTAAGGTGAGCCCGACGGTAATTGAGGTGTTATTTTCTGACAATCAGCGTTTGACTTTAGACTTCTACGGTGACCAGATTTTCAGGCTTTTCCAGGACAATGCTGGTGGTGTCATGAGAGATCCGGTAGCGCAGCCTGAAGCTAAGATTCTGGTAGAAAATCCTAGAAGAGCAGTTGCAAAACTTGACCTTAAGGATGAGAACAACCTGATTACCATTGCTACCGATAAGATTTCGGTACAAATAGATAAAAACACAACCCTGTTAAAAATCATCAACCTAACTACGAATGCGGTAGTTCTGGAAGAAGCAGCTCCTGTTCGTTTTGAGAAAAATGAAGTGGTGCTGACCTTTAAGGAAACGCCTAAAGAGTATTTCTACGGTGGTGGTGTACAGAATGGCCGTTTTTCTCATAAAGGAAAAGCGATTTCCATAGAAAACCAGAACAGCTGGACGGATGGCGGAGTAGCTTCCCCTACACCTTATTACTGGTCCTCTAAAGGGTATGGCCTATTGTGGCATACCTTCAAAAAAGGTAAATATGACTTCGGTGCTAAAGAAAAAGGTACGGTAAAGTTATCACATGATACAGACTACCTGGATGTATTTTTAATGGCTGGCGATGGCGCGGTTCCGCTGCTAAACGACTTCTATCAGCTGACAGGAAATCCGGTATTGTTGCCTAAATTCGGTTTCTACCAGGGGCACTTAAATGCTTACAACCGTGACTTCTGGAAAGCAGATGAAAAAGGAATGCTGTTTGAAGATGGCAAACATTATAAAGAGAGTCAGAAAGACAATGGTGGCATTAAAGAATCCTTAAATGGAGAGAAAAATAACTACCAGTTTTCTGCACGTGCGGTGATTGACCGTTACAAGAAGAACGACATGCCTTTCGGCTGGCTGCTTCCAAATGATGGTTATGGCGCTGGATATGGCCAGACAGAAACTTTAGACGGCAACATTCAAAATCTGAAAAGCTTAGGTGATTACGCCCGCAAAAATGGTGTGGAGATCGGTCTATGGACACAATCAGACCTGCACCCGAAACCGGAAGTAAGTGCTTTATTACAAAGAGACATTTTAAAGGAAGTAAAAGAAGCTGGTGTGCGCGTACTGAAAACGGACGTAGCCTGGGTAGGTGCCGGTTATTCCTTCGGACTGAACGGTGTTGCTGATGTGGCGCAGATCATGACCAAATATGGCAATGATGCGAGACCTTTCATCATCTCTTTAGATGGCTGGGCAGGTACACAGCGTTATGCAGGCATCTGGTCTGGCGACCAGACTGGTGGTGTTTGGGAATACATTCGTTTCCATATCCCTACTTATTTAGGTTCTGGATTATCCGGACAACCGAACATTACTTCCGATGTGGATGGTATTTTTGGCGGTAAAAATATGGCGGTAAACATCAGGGACTTCCAATGGAAAACCTTTACGCCAATGCAATTGAACATGGACGGATGGGGATCAAATGAAAAGTACCCTCATGCCTTAGGTGAGCCAGCTACTTCTATCAACCGTAACTATTTAAAGTTGAAATCGGAGCTGATGCCTTATGCGTACAGCATAGCAAGAGAAGCCGTAACCGGTTTACCGGTGATCAGGGCGATGTTCCTGGAATATCCAAATGCTTATACTCAAGGTCCGGCTACACAATACCAGTTTTTATATGGTCCGAATTTCTTAATCGCCCCGATTTATCAGGCGACAAAATCTGACGAGAAAGGCAATGACATTCGCAATGGCATTTACTTACCTGAAGGTTCATGGATCGATTATTTCTCTGGAGAGAAGTATGCAGGAAATAGCATCATCAACAGCTTTGCAGCGCCAATCTGGAAACTGCCGGTATTCGTAAAGAATGGCGCCATTATTCCAGTGACCAACCCGAACAACAACGTAACGGAGATCAATAAAGGAACCCGTATTTATGAGATCTATCCTGCTGGAAAAAGCTCATTTACGGAATACGATGATGATGGAACGACGGAACAATACAAACTGGGCAAAGGTGCTTCCAGCTTAATTGAGTCGGAAGTTGACAAAAAGAACCGTGCGATCGTGACGATCCACCCTGCCACAGGTGACTTCGATGGTTTCGTAAAAGCGAAAGCGACAGAACTTAGAATCAACGTTTCCCAGAAACCTAAGAAGGTATTGGTAAAAGTAGGTAAGGATAAAGTGAAGTTAACGGAAGCGACTTCGATGGCTGATTTCTTGAGCAAGGAGAATGTATATTTCTACGATGCAACGCCTAACCTTAACAAATTTGCGACTAAAGGAAGCGAGTTTGAAAAAGTGGTGATCACTAAAAACCCACAGTTACTGATTAAAGTAAGTGCAACAGACATCACGGTAAATCCGGTGGTGGCCACGATTGAAGGCTTCAAATATGAGCCAGTAGATCAATTGCGCATCTCTACAGGTGCTTTAACTGCTCCTGTGAATGCTGTGGTGACTGATAAAAATAAAGAAGCTTATACGTTAAAGCCTACCTGGTCTAAAGTAGAACATGCAGATTACTATGAGATTGACTTCAATGATATGCATTATACCACCATCAAAGACACTTCATTGTTATTTGATGGCTTAACTGCGGAGACTCAATACGCCTTTAAACTGCGTGCGGTAAATAAAGATGGACAGTCTGACTGGACAGCGTTTAACGCAACCACCAAGTCTAACCCATTAGAATTCGCAATTCAAGGTATCGTAGCTAAATCGACCGCCGCGGATCAGGAAGGATCAGAAATCGAGCAGTTGTTCGACTTTGACGAAGGCAATACCTGGCATACGAAATGGGGCGTAAATGCGCTTCCTTTTGAAATGATCATGGACTTAAAAACCATCAACCAACTGGATAAATTCCATTACCTTCCTCGTTCAGGAAGAGGAAATGGTATCATTCTAAAAGGTTCGGTGTTCTTTAGCAATGACAAAGAAAACTGGACTCCGGCAGGTAATTTTGCATGGGCGAACACAGATGAAGTGAAAATATTTAACTTCCCTATGCATCCATCTGCACGTTACATCAAAATGGCGGTGACTGAAGGTGTTGGCGGTTTCGGTTCTGGTAGAGAATTGTACGTATTCAAAGTTCCTGGAACAGAGAGTTACTTACCTGGAGACATCAACAATGACCGTTTGATCGACAGAAATGACTTGACTTCTTACCTGAACTATACTGGTTTAAGATCAGGTGACGGTGATTTCGAAGGTTACATCAGCAATGGTGACATCAACAAAAACGGACTGATTGACGCTTATGACATTTCATTAGTGGCGACCAGAATTGACGGTGGTGTGAATGATAGTAAAATTGATAAGGTGGCCGGTAAGCTAAGCATCAGCACTGCAAAAACTAGCTATAATAAAGATGAAATCATCGAGGTTAAAGTGAAAGGTAGCAACCTTAAATCAGTCAACGCACTGAGTTTTGCCTTGCCATATAACGCTGCTGATTTCGAGTTTGTAAGTATACAGCCAACGAATGTGAAGCAAATGGAAAACATGACTTACGACAGGCTGCATACGAATGGTAAAAAAGCGCTTTATCCGACTTTTGTGAACTTAGGTCAGAAAGATCCGTTGAATGGCAATACAGAATTGTTTATCATCAAGCTGAAAGCAAAACGCAAAGTGAAATTCGACCTGAAAGCGATTGATGGTATTTTGGTAGATAAAAACCTGAATAGCGTTAATTTTTAATCAATAGGCTTTAATGATCAGGCCCGGTATACTTGAATAGATCCATTCAAATATACCGGGCCTTTTTTATTTACAGCACTACTCATTTTAATTACAGTTACATAAAAGAGTGAATTTAGCTGTAATTCCAGGATGAATAATACCCAAAGCTTGTATAGAAAACCATGTTCTTCGTAATACTCACCACACGTAATAAACGATCAAGAGTAAGATTGGTGATTCCATGCATAGTAAAAACAACTCCAGGCTTCATTTTAGAGATATCATCCGGAATATCCCCCATATTGGAATTATTAAGTATAATGTTATTGATACTTTTCAATGGGATAATCTCTTTGGGAAAAGACTTAAAGGCCGTAGCATTTAGGTTCAACTTTTCCAACGCATCCAGTTCACTAAATGATGCTGGCAATACTTCCACTTTAGTAAATGAAAGAGACAGTTCTTTCAATTTCTTTAATTTGCCAAAACTATTTGGTAAAGTCTTAAATTGGTTGTATTCTCCATTGAAATAACTTAAGGAGGAAAGATCGCCAAAGCTTTCTGGAAGGCTCTCTAAATTTCCTCCTACAAAAAGGCTACTCAATTTCTTTAGATGACCAAAGTTAAACGGTAATTTTTTAAAGGCTCCATAAATCGTAAGATTCTCAAGATTGGATAGATTTCCAAAGTTTTCAGGAATTGACTGCAAATTTGAAGTAGAGAGCCTTAGGGCTTTTAGTGCAGTCAATTCAGAGAATGAATCTGGCAATCCCAATAGTTTTTTTGTCTCCAACTCCAAGGTTTCCAATTTTTTCAGATTGCCCATTTGTGGCGGCAATACCACCGTCCCCCCATCCAAATCATCAAAGGTTAAGCGGGCAAAAATTAAGGATTTACATTCACTAAAACTCTTCGGAAAAACAGGGCTTTTAACGTACAGCTCTAAATGCTGCAGTGCTTTTAAATTGCCAAAATCATCCGGAAGACTTAAAGTATAGGTATCTAATGTTTTTAAATTTATTAGACTACCTAATGTGCCATTAAAATCCACCATACCAGCAGACCTTAGTGTAAAAGACTCAAGCGCTTTCAGCTTTGCAAAAGATTTAGGCAGTATTACTTGAGTACTGGGAGAGACACTAAATCTTGGACGATAATCAAAAACTTTTAATTTTATGAGGTTGCCAAAGTTCTCTGGAAATACCGCTCCACTACCTACCCCATCCATGCTTAACACTTCCAGATCAAGATAGTAATCCCCTAATATCGTGGGGATGTGATCTAAACTGGAACCGCCAAAAATTAGGCTTCGTAGTTTTTTTAATGAGGTTAGGGCAGGATAAACAGCCGGACTTTTGAAAATCCACGCGATAGCCGATGCTTGTAGGTTGAGCTCAAGTATATTACCCTGGTCATCTTGAATAACCCTATAACTATCCCTGGACATCTGAAGTTCATATAATCCTTCATCTTGGGTATAGCTACCCGTTTGGATTAGCTTTTTGTATTGATAGGTTTTGCCTGCGTAGATATAGGTATAAGTTGCCATATAGGCCCTATTTTCATAACCATGAAGGATAATACTTGGCTTTTTTTCGGCTGGCTCGGCATAACCGTCATGATATTGAGAGTCGATATAACCAAAAGTTCCATCAATAGACCAGGTGCCTCTATATTTTGGATTTACCGATAAAAAACGAATAGTTTTAAATTCAGCAGGCGTATTATCTGCAATCTCAATGATTAAGTCAGGTATTTTCAATTTTGTCTGGGCAGTACTTTCATTTCCATTTGCATCCCAACGCCTCCATTCCAGCGTATATTCTTCACCTGGGATTCCTTTAAATCTGGTAAACGGATCTGTTTTGTCTTCAAAATAAACAAAGGTATCTTTTACCGTTCCCTGCAGGACTACCCATTGTCCTCGTTCTCCTGGCTGTAAAACACGGGCATTTAAATTGACAAAAAATTCTTCTCCAGTAAACTCTGTTTCCTTAATTGTAGTGTCATATTTATCTTGTAAGACGAGAGTATTAGCTTCTTCTTTTGAACAGGAACACAAGGAAAACAGGATCACCAGCACGAACAAAAAACTGATATTTTTATGCATATGATATTAAGGGTTAGTTTTGAATGAGAATATATCTGAATAGACAACTTTTTCAGAAGCCGAATCCTTTACATAAATTTGGTAATAATAGATTTTGTCACGCGTTAAAGCATTAAGAAAGATACCATATCTATTTGCTGATACCTGGTTGGCTATGTAATAAGTTAAGTCCTTATTCTGATGAATCGAACTTTTAGTATTACCTACTCGTACACCTATTTCTTTGTAAGGATATTCCTGAAGACTAAATAATACATTGTACACTCCTTGCTCATATTTAAGTTCATTATTGAGCTGAGCAAATGCATCAACAGAAACCTCAACCGTTTCTTTTTTACAAGATGTAAGTACAAGTACTCCCGCGAATAAAGAAAGAATACTTAGTTTCTTAATTCCCTTTAACAATGGATATTTCATAAATCTTTTGACTGGTAAAAAACAGGTCCGCATTAAGGTGTAATTTATTATTGTAACTAAAAAAGCCTCCAAAGTACATATTGTTGATATTATTCTTTAAAAGCACAGGATAAAGCTCTCGATTGGAAGGATCAAATAAGATGAAATTGTCTAGTGCAGCAGCAATCAGGATTTTCTGATCATATACCACAGCAGACTTCGTTCTAAAAGTCAATGGTTCGGCAACGGTTCCGCCTCTATAAATTTCCTCTGGTTTAAAGGTTTGTTCTGATACTTCAAAGATGGATAAAGTAGCACTCATCTGAAGTCCTTGGTCGTATACCGGAACTAATCCCAACAAGTACAGCTGATCTTTAATAGAAACAAAATGGTGATTGAGGATTTTAGAATCTAGTTTCCCCTTGAATTCAAATGTTTTTGTTGCCTTATTATAACGGTAAATAAAACTGTCGCTTTTAGGGAAAATTGAAGGATTACTACCGAGCTGATCTACTAAACTAAAAGTAAGGTATAACTCTCCCTTATGGATAAAACAGTTATTATTCTCTATCATCCTCCCAGACTTAGACAACGACTGATCTTCAAGCGGATAAGAGTATATATCACCTGAAACCGGATGATAGGAATAAGCTTGACGATAGCTCACATCATCTGAATTATCATTGATATTACCGTAATCGGTTTTTTCAGTTACAGGAAAAAAGAGCTGTTCATCAAATTGAATACCAACAGCACTCACTGAAATGGTAGCCTCTGGTATTTTACGCAGAACCATCAATCTCTGATCAGGCACATTCCATTTAAGCACTTGCTGATTAAAGTAGTACAGTTCATTATCGAAGACAGAAGTATAATAACAGCGTAATAAGGTCGGTTTATAACTTAGCCAATATTTTTCTCCGGCAGAAACAAAAGGAACGGACTGAAAAAAGATTTCCTTTCCCTGATAACTTCCAACAACAAATGATATGGCGTTAACAGGTTTACTCTTGCCTTTGATGGTAATTTTATACTTGCCACTCGCCAGTTGAACAGGATAATCAAGATCAACTGTGGTCCCATTAAGCTTAACATCCAATTCTCTTAGATTCAAATCATTAAGATTTTCACCTATTAAATCTGCAGTAAAGTTTCCACTCGCATCATAAATGATGGAATCGTTTTTAATTTCTAGGGCAAATTTAGCGAGTTCAAGCGATAACGTTTTTACAGTGTATTCTTTTGCATCGATCTGCTGCACATCTTTTAGTTTATAAAAGACTTTAAAAGCATACTCTGTATTGGGTTCTAAGTGTTCCAAAGACAGCTTCAATGATTCTGCTTGCCGAATGGCATGAATAGTACTCACCTTGTTAGGATCTGATTTTTTATAATATAAAACCCCTGTTTCCTGATAGCCTAAATGCGAGAATTGATATTTAACATCTACTCTATCCGATTTAATCATCTCTATATAAACGCTTTTAACAAGAATTGCAGGATCTTCCAGTTCAGTCTTTTTCTTGCAGGAAAAAAAAACGCAAACCATCCATAAAAGCAACAAGCTGCTACATCTTTCCATCTGCATCAGTTTTAATGAAGACAAAGTTTGAATTCTCATAATTATAGGTTTGCATATAATGTAAAAAGATATTGTAGGATCCATCTAGATTACCAGTGATTCCAGATATAACATGATAGGGTATTTCCGTGTAAAAACGTTTAGACTTTAGCTTCATGTCTTTATCATAAACGTAGACTCCACCATAAGTTTGTAACCCCCCAGGAGACATTGCACCCAGCAAAACAATCTCCCCTTTACTATTAAAAAATGCTTGTTTCGCTAATAGATTATCAGATTGTTCATTCTTCTTCAAGACTGTACCATCTGCACTGAATTTAAAATAACGGAGGTAATCAAAAGAAGAATTGTGTCCAAATAAGTAGAAGTTATCTTGATCATCAACAAGTAAAGCAGTCATCCAAAAACCAAAATTACTTTCAGCATTCAATCTTCCATCAAATAAAAACTCGCTCAAGAAGTCACCTTTAGCATTACATTTATGAATTCTGATCTTATAATTCTGATCGTTTTGATTTCGAAAAATGTAATAAATATTTTTCTTTGAATCCATCCTGATGGCAACGATAGTACCCAATCGATCTGGATTGATTTGATGCCAATTCACACTTAGATTCTGAGGATTAATAGACAGTAGGTTTCCATTTACGGTACCAGCTATAACTTCCTGTGGAGATTCATAAAAAACAGACTGAACAGTCTGCTTATTCAATATACTTTGAAAATTCTTTTCCCCAATAATTTCCCCATTACTAGTGGCAATTTTAAAAGCATAACCTTGAATAAAAATCAAGCCTTCTTTATCTTGATTGTATAAGATCAAGTTGATATTATCAAATGTGGAAAAGTTAAAGTTGACAGTAGGTATCAACCTATACCACAGCATTTGTCCATATTGATCAATCTTAAATACGATTAGTTTAAAAGACCCATCGCCAAAATAATTTGGATGCTGTAAAAACCGAACCACCAAATGTCCACCATCAAAGCACTTTTGTAAAGCTGTGGGGCCCATAAAAGTAGAGTAACTGTGTATTTTGTATTCCTGATACAAAGTTTGTTTGGATTCACCAGTGGTTGATGATAATGTATTGGCCACTAACATCTCCTCCACCTGTTTTCCGCCAGTAACTGAAGCTAAGATCTTAATCGCGTAAGCTTTTCCAGGCTTCAGATTGATTAAACTGTATTTGGTAGTCGTTAAACCACCTACAATTTTTTGATCATCTAGATAAATGCTATAGGTAACTGATTTAAAGTGTGTATTTCTAACTTCGCTCCATTGTACTTCTATGAATTGAAGTCCTACAGCTGACGCCCCCACTTTTAGCGCCGATAACCCCTCTGTCTGTTCTATAAAATTATCTTCATTTTTAATCAACTTTTCTTTCTCACAGGAGAAAAATAAAAAAACGACAAGCCATAAAATAGCTATACGAAGAAAACCAGACATAATTGAAAGCGTTTAAGGATGCTGTAATACAGTTAAACTTTAAAGGTAATTAATAATTATAGGAATATGCTTCTTTAAGCTAAAAAATTCAGTACTTTTTAATGTAAATGAAATAAAAAAACACATTTACTGCATTATCCTGATAACGCTCAGTAATCAAATCCTTTTTCTTTACTACGCGACTAAACACCTCATTAGTCCTAAGCGTTAGAAAACCAGCTATGGATTTTGCCGTAAAAAATGCAGCAGGATAGGAACTAAAGTTATCCGATTTTTCTACCCATAAGGACAATGATTTAGAGGTGATGGCGGTTTCTTTGGATCAGGCATACCAACATGAGTAATGGTTCAAAGCAGTTCAAGCTGATCGTACTTCTTCGTTTTCACAAACCATAGATCCTACTGGAGCAGTTGCGAAAACATATGATATCCGCTGCATTCCACAAAACTACCTGATCCACCCTAAAGGAGAAATGGCTGTCCGTTTTTTTACAGCAAGGGTTACCTAATCTGTAATTCTGTATAAATTGAAACGACAATCATTATGGGCCGCTCCGATCAATTAAAACCTTTAAGCACTTTACCGTTCTTCCTTTGCCTGTTCCTCCTCCTCCTCAATGATTTCTACCTAAAGGCGGCTTTTCATAATACACTGACTGGTAAGCTATCTGATTTCTGTGGTTTATTTATCTTCCCGATTTTCTGGTCGGTCTTTTTCCCTAAACGTAAACTCGCTATATTTCTACTTACCGGCTTACTGTTTCTGGTTTGGAAAAGCGAGTATGCTAATTCATTCATTGCCTTTTTCAGCACCTATTTCTTCCCCATTCAACGCGTTGTTGATCATACTGACATCATCGCTTTAATTATGCTGCCACTGGCCTGGTACAGCTTAAAGCTTCGTCATATAAGCCTTAACCTGAATCCTTCTTTTATTGCCTTACTGGCATTTTTCGCATTTTGTGCAAGTAGTGTACCCAGGTATCATCAAAGTTTCGATCAGCCACAATATGTGCTCTTTAAGTCTGAGGTACTGCCAGATTCTACTTACTATGAGGGGGATTTTGCGGTTTACCATTTCGATTCCTTATTGGTGGTAGAGGTAAAAGAATTACTGACTCCCAGGAGACAGGTTATAAAAGACGACTACGATAAAAACATTATCGTTAACCAGCTGGAAGAAATGGTCCGCAATGAGATGCAAGATATTGAAAACCTGATGCCCCCTGGGAAGGTCACCTCTCTTGTTATAAAAACGCCGCATTACGAAGATTTTCTCAGATTCAAGGGCGGTCGTTTGGATGGTAAATTTGTCAGAAAAAACGGCAATCAGGTATTAATTGAGGGGTTTTATAAGGATGGGATTGAAGATGCTATCTGGACTTTCCGGGATTCCCAGGATCATATTCTCAGTAAAAAGACTTTTGTTAAAGGAGAGACCACTGAAATTCAGCAATTCAAAGCTGGTGAGCTGATGGATTCCAGCAGGCCAGATATCCGAGCAGATGTGATTACCAAAAAACATGTTCAGCTGGTCGTATTAGTGCTTTTAATGGCTTTAATGGTGGTGCTCATCGTAAAGAATTACCGCAAAGCCTATCCGGAAACACTGCGAATGAAACTGGTTTGGAAATGGGTGTTATGTTTTACACTTCCAATTTCAGGTTGGCTGGCACAGATGCTCATTTCAGTTTTCATTACCGATCATTATTCTACACCACTCGGCTTTATCATTAACTTCGTTCTCATTTACATGTATACGTTCCCGCTTTTTGCGATCATCATTTTCTGGATCAAATGGAGGATGAAAATCGATATACTTTGGTATGTTTTACTGTTTGGATTGCTTTCTACGGTAGTGCTGGAATTTGTCATGTTAATGGAATTATCTGCTGTAACATAAAAAAACCTGATGCCTTAATTGTAAAAATTAAAGTCATCAGGTTATAAATTAAATGATTATGGTTTATTTCTGTTCGTCAGAACGCACCCCTTTTACCCAAGTAGTTTGTCCAACTGAGACTGCGGTGTTTCCATTTCCTGTCGCATCAGCAAAGCTATTCCCAGCGCCTTCATTTAACTTCCAGTAAGCTTCCAATCCTTCTGTTTTCGGATTGATGGCAAACATGTTATTTTGAATTTGTGTCTGAGTAATTGCCTTTGTCCAGAACCTCATCTCACTCAGTAAAACATTTGCTTTTAAATAATCGGTGTTACCGAAAACAAATTTGTTTCTGGCCAGATTGGTGATTTTCCCTGGGGAGTCGATCTCAATATCCAACCTTCCATTGATGTAAAACCGGATCTTCACGCCGTCATTTACAATGGCAAGGTGGTACCAGGTATTTGGCTTAAACTCCGTCACACTGTTAAATTGTGTGCCCTGATTTTTACATTGGAAAATACTCCCTTTAATTGGGGCATCTCCGAATCTGGAATAAATCTCTCCATCCATACCATCGGGAGCAGATGCGGCAAACATGGCCTGGTTATTATACTGACCGATATTAGTCCCTAGTAAACTGATATTTAACCTATACTCTACCGACCATTGCGTTAAGGCATAGTCTTTTCTCATGTTCATTTTCAGGTTGTTCTTACTACTAATTGTAGGAACATCGGTGGTAATCACCTGATCAATGATGTAAAGGAAAGTCTCCGTACCATTTAATATTTGCGGGCCGTTTGCCACAGAAGTGATGGTGACCGGGATCGCGTAACTATTTCCGGATTCGACCAATTCCTTGCTCAGTGGTTTGATATTGATCAGTACAGGATCTGCACCGATACGGTTTGCCGGAATGCTCAGATTTTGCTGAGAGAAAGTATAATTATCAGCTGGCAAGAGCATGTAATTTGTACCGTTCTTTGAGTTGTACTGTCGCACTGCACTTTCATTAGCCTCGATGGTCACTTTGACCTCTTGATTTGTTTTATTAGCCATGCGTACGGAAACGGTGGCCGAACCTCCTTTTTCATCTACGGTCACTTTTTTAGAAGTGGCAGTTTCTGCGTCGGACAGGTAAATAGAGTTTTTGATCACCGTGTACTCTGCATCTTTACATCCAAACAGGCTAAGTGAAAAAATGGTGGTTACGAAAACAATTAATGGCAACTTATTAATTCTATGTTTCATGTTATTGTCTTTTAAAAAATTAATTCTTTACAGGATTCATGATGCGAATGGCTTCTCGCAGGAAGGGATAGGTACCCACTTTATTGGGCACTACAAATTCATATTCCATGTGAAATGTTCCTACTCCACCTTTCTTCATGACTTCTCCATTTACGGTAGGCTGCCATAAGGCCATTCCTTTTAAGGAAGGGATGTATTGCGGCACACCAGGAGTTTGAGCAGCCGAAATATAGTCTGGATTTCTAAACCTGGTATAGCCGCCGGTAAGGGCGAACTGTTCAAAATTCTCGGTTACAATCAGCTTCTTCGCGACTTCCTTTGCGGGCACCACGCCATCAAAATAGGTCACAATCCGGTTCAATCTGGTGTTTAAATCTGCATTTCCTGAGCTGTTATAGGCTTGCACGATAAACCAGTCGAAATGACCACCCAGGTCTTTCGGGATCGCATAAGGTTCTCCATCAATTACAAACAAACGACCAGTACCAGACTTAGGCCCAATACGTTTGGCTACTGTTTCTATAAATGTGCGAATCCTTTCTGCAGGTTTCATTGTGTAATTGGTTTCAAATGGGTGGGCAAAATTTGGCTCCCAGTCCATATCAAATCCATCATAGTTATATTTATCAATGGTATCACACACTGAATTGGCATATTTCACGATGGCCGATTGAATGGAGGCATCATCTCCATCTTTCCAGCCCCAGAACTCTTTTCTTTTTGCCAGACTGGTATTGTATTCATCAGGAGTAATCTGATCACCAATATCTAACACCAGAAATACCACCAATGCCTTGGTTCCTTTCACCTCTCTAACGAATTTCAGGTCTTTCAACTGGGCCTTTGAAGGGTTCTTCCATCCGCCCCACATGGAGATAAAATCGACGCTGTCTGGCAATCCGGCCATAGATTTCTCTAAGCTTGCCCCTACACCAGTCCAGTTTCCATACCAGCCGAAAGTGACCTGGTGATCCGACTTTTTATAGTCGCGCAAATTCTGATAATAGGCTTCTGATTTTCCGGGCACATCGATTTTCTCTGCTGCTGCCTCCGTCCATTTTTCGCAGGACATTAAACACGCTGCAACTGCTGTTAGTGATAGAAAGTATTTAAATAACTTTTTCATATTTTAATTCTTAATTCCTGATCTTCTATTTGTTTTTCTTATCCCACCATAACCTGGTTCCGTATTTATCCAATCCGCCAAGTTTGACTACTGCATCTGCATAATTCTTAGCATTGTTTTCCAGTTCTTTGGGAGGGAAAGGGATACGTGCGGCCAGCTTGGTTTTCAAATCAGACTCATCGCTGTAGTTTACCAAGGTTGGCAAAAACTTAGGGTACCCGGTACGGCGCTGTTCAGACCATGCCTCTTGTCCTAATGGCCACATGGCAATCCATTTTTGCGTAATGATGCGCTCTAGTTTTGCTTCCGTGTTTGCGGCTGCATTCCATTTTATGGTAATGCTGCTCATTGCCGAGGCCGAATAAGTGGCGTATGGATCGGTATAATTGCCAGGCGTTAAGGTATTGTTGCCATAATAGGTATCGGCACCGGTCAGACCACGCTCTTCAAAAGAAAGCCTGATGCCTTCATTGTAAAGGTTTTCGTCTGTACCGCCCATATTCCAACCTCTCATTGCGCCTTCTGAACGAAGAAAAGCTACTTCCGCAGCGTTTAACCAGAGTAATTTATCTGATGGGGCGGCAACAGGAGCTGAATAGTTCAGCATATTCTGAAGGTTGGTAATGTTGATCCCAGCTCTGATTCCGTAATAACCGGTTTTCCCATTGATGGTCTTACTGGTTTGGAAGTATTTGCTCATGCGGGGGTCTTTATAACCATCCATATAGGCTACAATATCTGCCCCAACCCTGGTGTCACTATAGGCATCCCACATGATGTTGATCGGGTTTTTAGGGTAAGCAATTGCCGCATTGTCTGCGTTTGCTCTGATCGGTCCGATGCTATGGTTTACGGCTTCTTCTGCCATTTTCCTTGCCAATACCGGATCTGCATAGACGATGCGCATGGCCATTCTTAGCTTTAAAGAGTTGGCAAACTTTACCCATTTTTGAAAATCACCACCATACACTTCATCATAATCTTTCATTGGAGTAGTTCCAGGACTGCGGAGTACGTAACCTGTCAACACATCAATCGACTTGGTTAAATCAGCAAACATGGCTTTATACACTTCTTCCTGTGTGTCGTAAGCAACACCGGTTCCACCAGCACCCACTTTTGAATAAGGAATGGGGCCGTACATATCGGTAATGCGCTGAAAGGCAGCTACACGTAATATTTGCGCCCATTCAAAGTTCACACCTTCTCCGTTAGTTTCTGTTTTGATGGTAGTCCAGGCTCCATAAATCTTGGTAAATACATCATTAAATGGAGAGTTGATCCAGTTGGCAGGGGCGTTAAACGAACCAAAACCATTCTTTGAGAAGTCCGGCTTAGTGATGCTCATGTAACGGCCATATATGTCGCCTATCAGGTTATTATTCATTTGATAAGCATTTTCCTGTACGGGGTTCACATACTCCTGCATTTGAGGGAAAAAGGCACCCATCTTAAAGTTGTCACCTTTCATTAACTCTTCATCCAACTGTGTGTTGTTATGATTGATATCTTTCAATGCATCAGCACAAGAGGAGAAAGTCAAGGTCAATATGAAAAATGAGCTGATCACTTTAAATCGTGTTATGAATCTATTTCTATACATTTCTTTTCTTATTAAGATCTTTAAAATTGTAATTTCACACTGAAGCCTACGTTTCTCAGGCTAGGCTGCATGAAGTAATCGTAGCCTTGAAAATAGGTACCTGTTGAGGCGGTTACTTCAGGATCAAATGGTGCTTTATTATAGATCATCCATAGATTTCTGCCGACTACAGAAACATTCATTTTCATGACATTATTAAACCATTTTCCAGGCAATGTATAGCCGATTCTGGCCTCTTGCAAACGTACATTCGTGGCGCTGTATACATAGTGAGAAAGCACACCGCCGGTACCAATTGCTTCGTACCATTTCTGTGCATCTACATTGCCATTGTTTACCGGAATACCGCCATTATCTCTTCCAATTGCTGTGGCTTCGGAAACTCCAAATCCATCAAGGATGGCTTGAGTAGGTGAAACCACCACACCGCCTAAACGGGCAGAGAACATGAAACCAAATTCTACTCCTTTATAAGTGAAGTCATTTCGCCAGCTCATATTGCTTTTTGGCAATACACTGCCTACTTTTTGAATGACATTGTTTTCGATCACTAGTCCACCAGTTGCTGGATCCACCCAGTAATTCCCTTCCTGATCACGTTTCAATGCAGTTTTAGTGTACATATCACCTATTGTTCCGCCTTCTTTCAGAATGATTTCGCTGGAAAGTATTCCACCTTTACCGATCTGCTCGGTATCTACAATATTCCCCAATGGATCTACCAACCCTTTGTCGAATAATTTGATGATTTTATTCTCATTGAAGCCCAGCAAATAAGTAGAGGTCCATTTCAAATCACCAAAAGTATTGTTAACGCCTAAAGCCAGTTCCAATCCTCTGTTTTGAACATCTCCAGTCTGGATATACCAGGAAGAATAGCCGGAAGAGGCCGAAATAGGCATATTAAAGGTCTGTTTTGTGGTATTAGAATGGTAATACGTCAGGTCCAGATTGATTTTATTCCCAAGGAATTTACTGTTTAAACCAAACTCCCATGAGTTCGTTCTTTCCGGATATAGTTTATCAATTGGCATGTGGGTATTTGTGATCCACTTTCCTGTAGATTCATCTTTTTTATAGGTTGGAGAGGCGATATATGCTGGAATTCCAGAGCCTACAGAAGCCCATGAGGCACGGACTTTCAGGTAAGAGATGGCGGCAGGGAGTTTTAACATCTCCGAGATTACGCCCGACAACCCAACTGATGGGTAGAAGAAATTATCATCTGGCATTCCAGAAAGTGTAGAATCCCAGTCGTTCCTGCCTGTTACGGTTAGGTACAACTGATTTTTCCAGCCCAATTCGCCACTGGCGAAAGCAGAAACGGTCATTTTATTATTTAAACCCAGTTCATCATAACCTCTGGCATCGCGACCGGCAACATCAATATTATTGCTGGAGAAGAAGTTTGGAACATCTTTCAAGGGTCCTTGAAAACCGAAAACATCCAGTCTGTTGCGGTTTAGAGATCCACCCACATTCGCGGAAATACTCCAATCGTTGATCTGCTTGTTTATATTTACAATCACATCGGTATACAGCTGATTGTCCCTATCATTCTGCTTTAAGTAAAACCCTTTCGGCCCTGCAAACAGTCCGCTTGTGGAGGCATAGTATTGTTTGGTATACGTATTTACCGAATTGTCTAGACGCACACGGCTGCCTATTTTCAGCCAATCCAGAATCTGGTAATTTAAACCGGCAGTGAGCATATACCTGTCTTTTTTATTTCCATAGAGGTTGCGGTTGGCCACCCAGTAAGGATTTTGCATATCCAAACCATTAGCACCATATTGCCAGGATTGCACCATGATATTTCGTCCTTCATCGAAACGTTCATACTGACGGATCGCATCAAAGCTTTCTCCCCTTGGGAAGGTATAAACAGCGGTTAAGGGGTTAAAATATTTCCCTTGAGCCATCATATTCTGATCGTTCTGGATGATATAGCTGGCACCCACATCAAGGGTCATCTTGTCGTCCAGGAAGTTGGTTGTATTTCTAAAAGTAAAATTATAGCGCTTATATTTATTGTTTAAGATGATTCCCGCGGCATCAGTTGAAGCTGCAGATAAATAAGTTTGATTCCTTTCATTCCCAACGGATAGCGATGCTGAGTTCTGAATATTGGTACCTGTGTTAAAAAAGTCCTTGGGGTCGAAGGTAGATGGAACCTCCAGTTTATCTCCCCAGCTGGAGTAAGAACCCGGTTTATTGCCATAAGTATTTTGAAACTTAGGCATTACAAAGGGATTCATGAAAGTGGTGCTGTTGGAAATATCCACTTTTGGCTTGCCTACTTTTCCTGCTTTAGTAGTGATCAGAATGGCACCATTTGCGGCATTACTGCCATAAAGCGCTGCTGCTGCTGCACCAGTCAGCACCGTTACACTTTCAATATCTTCAGGATTCAGATCGGATATACCTTCGCCTCGTGGCTGCATGGCATACTCCCCTTCTGTAGCGCCGTTATTGGTATTTGAAATCGGGATACCATCAATCACATACAGCGCATTGTTGCTGCCATTAATGGATTTAGGGCCCCTCATCACCACTCTTGTTGCACCGCCAATACCTGAAGAAGAGGCGTTGATTGTTGCTCCGGCAATTTTACCTGATAGTCCGTTTATAAAATTCGGGTCTTTGATGTCCGTGATTTCAGCAGATTTGATTTCTTGCAAATTATAACTCAATGCTTTTTGCGAGCGTTTGATACCTAGGGCCGTCACGACTACATCATCCAGTAGATTCGAATCTTCCAGCAAGGTGATATTTAAAGGTTTGTCGTTTTGGATCGTAATCCGTTGTTTGGCAAAGCCGATGTAACTGATTTCTATCACTTCTCCTTTGGAAACGCTAAGCTGAAAGCTGCCGTCACTACTTGTTGAAACGCCTTTCCTACTATCTAATGGCATAATTGACACGCCAATTAAGGGCTCTCCCTTGTTATCGGTCACCTTACCTTTGATCGGGAATTTTTCTTGTGCGGATGGCTCAGCATCTTTTTTAATAGAGAGCACCACATATTTATCTTCCATCAGGTAAGCGATATTGGTTCCTTTAAACAGTTTGTCGAGCACTGTGGAGACCTTTTCATTGCTCGCTTTAATCGAAACTTTACGGGCAGTATTTACATCTTTATTGTTAAAAACCACGGAGAGTGCGGTTTGCTTCTTGATTTCGTTTAATACCTTCTCCAGGGGGACGTCTGCAAAGTTTAAATTCAAGGTATTGTTTTGTGCATTAGCGTTTAAAGTAACTGAGCATATAAACAATAGCATTAAAAATAACTGCAAAAACCTATGCTTTATAAGTTGATTCATTTTTTCTTGTTTGGTTAGTTTGAAAATTGAGATTAGGGCTTGGATGGCGGAATTTAATTTTAAATTCTTTGCCAGAAACAATCCGCCCATGGTTAAGGAGCATTATTCAGATTCATACAATATTTGGTTAGGTTAATACTTGGCGTATTTGATGGTAATACAAGTCAGCCGGTAGGGTTACTAAACCGAAAGCCAAATAATTATTAAATACTTTAGAAAAGCAGCTCAGGAAACTGTGCGCATCAAAGGGGAATGCCAAAAGAAAAAGGTTCTGGGGATTAGACTGTCAATCAAAAAGGCGGATATTACGTCCATCCTGCTGATATTTAAGCTGATTGGTGAGCGACAGGATTTTTAATATTTGGGCAATATCATCATCTGTTTCAAATTCGCAGGTAAAGCGTTTATTTTCCAATGCGGTATTTTGAAAGGAGAACCGAACATCAAAATGTTTTTCTAAAGCGCGGGTAATCTCTAAAAGCGTAGAATTCTTAAAATTAAGCTTCCCATCGATCCATAAAAGAATATCCTCAGGTCTGATGCTTTTAGTCAATTCTGACTGGAGTGTTTTTGTATTTACGGCGATCTCCTGTCCAGGTTTCAGGATAAACTCCTGACTTTCTTCCGCCTGATCAAATATCCCCACTTTAATGGAGCCAGTTAATAAACTAGTCACCACCCGCTCCTCATCCTTGCGGGACCGGATGTTAAACTTAGTACCCAGCACAGTCGTGTTCACATGGTTTGTGCGGACTACAAATGGCCTGTATTTATCGGGGGCGACTTCAAAATAAGCTTCTCCGCTCAGCTCTAATCCTCGGCTAAATCCAAAAAAAGAAGACTGAAAATTGATGTAAGTGGAAGAATTGAGCCATACTTTGGTCCCATCGGGCAATAGCACTTGTGCACGTTCCCCTTTGCCGGTTAAGAAAGTATAGTTAGATTGATAACTGAAAGACGCGCGAAATAATATTCCCGCAAAAAGAATCCCTATGATAAAAGCCGCGGCAACAGCAGCATACTTTCTCCAGAAAGGAGGTTTCTTGTCCAGCTTTAAATTTTTATGTTGGAGATCAGATTTGAACCTGGCTAATGCTCCTTCTACATCTACCTTTTCGGCAGCTTTTAGACGGTCACCTAAAAAAGTCACGTAATACAATTGCTCAAGAACTTTTAAATTTCCAGCATCAGCTTCCGTCCAGGTTTCTACTTCCTGACTTTCTGCCTTGCTCGTTTCTCCTTTAAGATAACTCAATAATACCGTTTCTTCCATTATTTATCTGATGCTGCTAGATGTAATACAGTTCTCGAACCAAATATACTAAATTAGGAAAGCCAAAAATATGGAAGCACCTGGAATTGTTTGTTCAAAGTTTTAGTTATGTTTGCCAACAAAACTATAGGAAATGGGACAATTCTCCCAAGGATTTGATATTGAAGACAACAATGGGATTATAATTGCTTTGAATCAGGGCAATGAAGATGCCTTCGATTATGTTTACAGGTATTATTTCAGAAGTCTATATACCTTTTGCACTCAATATGTCCTCCCGGCCGAAGCAGAAGAAATTGTGCAGGACACGATGATGTGGCTATGGGAAAACCGAACTGCTTTACTCGTCAATCTAAAGTTAAAATCACTGCTTTTTACCATTGTTAAAAATAGAGCACTGAACAAAATATCGCATCATAAAGTAAAAAGCAAGGTACATCAGCAGATCATTGATAAATTTGAGGAGGAGTTCTCCTCCCCCGATTTATACTTGTACAGTGAGCTTTTTGTCATTTACACGAATGCAGTCAATAAATTACCTGAGGAATTCAGGAAAGCATTTGAGATGAACCGCAATCAGGACCTTAGCCATAAAGAAATCGCAGAAATGCTGAATGTTTCCGTTCAAACGGTAAATTACCGGATTTGTAAGGCACTAAAAATTTTGAGGGTGGAACTTCATGAATACATTGCATTACTTGCTTTTTTCCTGATCAAATTGTAGTAAGGCAAGCCGGAATCTCTCATTTATTAACCCAGCAGCACTTATTTATTTATTTAAGTGCATTTTATACAATTCCGCACAGGCCAGTGCATCGCTCAAAGCATCATGATGGTTCAGTGGAATCCGATATTCCTGACACAAAGCAGCTAACTTTTGCTTATAAATTTTATAGGTACACTGCTTATCATATACCGGCTGTGCGATCTGGTAATAATCCAGGGTCTGCGCCAGACAGCTGAAATCAAAAGCACCATTGTGCGCCACTACTGTTTGTCCATCAATAAATGAAGAAATTTCCCTCCATACTGCCGAAAAATTCGGAGATCTGCGCGTACGTTCAGGAGTGATCCCATGTACTTCAATATTCCTGTAGAAATAGATATTATCTGGCGGACAAACCAAACGGTTAATCGTTTCTTTAACGATTCCATTTTCAACGCGTACCAGGCCAACTTGACAAATACTCCAGCGTTTACCATGAGCAGTTTCAAAATCAATTGCTGTAAAATTGTGTTCCATAATTTGTTTTCTTAATGATCAGACGGAGTATTACTGATCCTAAAAGATTTCACGTCAAATATAGGCTCAATATTCATATCAGCATCGTTTCAACAAAAAATACCTTAACTTCCTTCCTCCAAACTGGATTTCGACCTTTATAAACCCATCAGCGATCTAATAAAAAAATGAAACTACTAGCGCTCTGTTCTATCATAACTTTTCTGTTGATACCCGCCTTTGCACAGCAAGTAGGAAATATCCCCGGTCCGGCAAATTTCAAGCGCTTGAAATCTGGATCTGGTTCATTCCCTTACTGGCTGCAACATTTAAAGCTTAAGAAAGACCATACCGTATACCTTTATAATGGCCAGAAAAAGCGGAATCTGCAAGCCCAATATGCGGTGTTAGAAATCAGCATTGGAAAAAAAGACTTACTGCAATGTGCCGATGCGGTGATCCGCCTTTACGCAGAATGGCAATATGCAAACAAGCAATATGCAAAAATCATGTTCCTGACCGCGGATGATACACCTATGGATTATGCTTCCTGGCGAAAGGGTTACCGGTTTGTACCGCAAGGGGAAAAATTGAAGAAGGTAAAATCCAAAGGTGTTTCTGATCAGCGGGCTGATTTTGATGACTACCTGCAAACCGTGTTTACCTATGCTGGTACCTTATCCTTAAGCAAGCAGCTGAAACGGGTTAGCTCAGCAGATGATATTCTTCCCGGGGATGTATTTCTGCAAGGAGGGTCGCCTGGTCATACGGTTATTGTAATGGATTTAGCGATAAGTAATGCCGGGGAGCGACGTTTCCTGCTAGCGCAAAGCTATATGCCTGCTCAAAATATTCATATCCTCAGAAATCCTAGATCCCTTAGCCCTTGGTATAGCAATAAATTCCGAGGGGAACTGGTTACGCCAGAATGGGTTTTTAAGGCTGGCACCTGGTATCGCTGACCCTAATTTTTTTACCTGTCCTGCATTTAAATTCAATACCAGGATTGATTTCTATATATAGAAAAAGGGTCCAGAATTTAGACAATTCTGAACCCTTCTCCATTCTAGGGGCGTTTTAATGATTCCGCCTATTTCTTTTTCAATTTTGGCATATCCAATCTCTTATTAAAACCCATATCTCAAACCAATTTGAAACTGGTATGGATTACCTGAAGGATTCACAATACCTGTATTATTCACTTTATAATTGAATGATTGTGTTACGGAATCGTAGTTTGGAATTGCAGGGATTGCTGGAGTTGTAGGCGTAGCTTTTACCTCTGCTTTTCCGTTTAAAGCATACAATGACTGATTACCCATCGACTCATTTACACCCCATTTTTTGTTCAATAAGTTGGCGAAGTTGAAGATATCACAGGAAACATCGATCGCATGTGTTTTATATATTTTAAACTTCTTGCTTACTCTAACATCTACTACACCAAAGAATTCATTGATCCCACCATTACGCTGGGCAATTTTACCTGAGTATTCCAGGATATAATCTTTTAAGCTTTGGCTGGCCAGCGGGTTATCTAATATCGCTTGCAGACCTGCACGAACATTCTGAGGAACAGCCTGGTTATTTCTATCGAAAATATAAGCTAAATCGTTGCTAGGTACAAAGTCTCCATTGTTGTTCACTCCAGATAAAAGGCTGTAACGTGTACCACCAATTCCAGAATAACGAACACCAACAGTTACTCCGTAGAATGTTGGCAATGTACCATAAATCACCACTTTACTTCTGAACTGACCATCAGAATAAGTCATATGCCTTAAATCTCTCGGATCATCTTTTACTGGCAGTGATAAAGTGGCAGAGTTTGCTACGTTACCATTGTAAGAAGTATTGTCTTTTGCATCGTTCCAGGTATAACTCGCAGAGATTTCACCATCTTTGAAGTATTTCCATGTGGCATCCAGCACTACTGCAAACTGGTTTACTTTACCTTCGCTATTTAGTTCGAGTACACGGCCAAATTTATTGCTGATACGGCCTTCTTTCCAGTCTGGAGAACCATTACTTGGCATTTGAGGAACAAACACACCACGGTTATCTTCATTAGCTAAGGTAAAGAATGGTTTTGCCACTATGTTTCTGTCTACGTACATATAGTTGTGGCGACCTAAACTTGCATAACCGGTGATTCCAACTTTTAACCTATCGCTAATCAATTTACTGTAGGATAAGTTGGCTTTATAGACTATAGGTATTTTTGCATCTGGCCCATAGGTATTGATCGTTGGCAACTGTAATGATGCTAATGTTGGTGCGGTAGCCGTACCGTTTCTGTACCCGATAAAGTCTGGTTTAGGCACATTGTTATTGATCACATCTACCGTTGCTAAATGCTTTCCATCAAAAGTTAAGTTATTAATAGTGACATAATTGTTGACATCTGACCCGAATATACCTGCTCCGAAACGTAAGAAATCCGTTCTATTTTCATTGATATCCCAGTTGAATTGAACTCTTGGCTGAATTAAAAACTGTTTCAGTTTATTATCGGTTCTTACGCCTACTTCCTGCAGCAAAGTTTCGTTGAGTGGTGATGTTGGGTAAGAACTGTAATCCAAACGCAGACCGCCTACAAATTCCAGTCCGCGGGCCAATTTAGTTTGCATCTGTCCATACACCGCGGTATTCCAGATTCCGGCTTTCACTGTTGGATCTGCCACTAAAGGTACTTCACGATAATACCTGTTTGGAAGCAGGTTATCAAAATTCTCCAATGAGGTACCAGCATCATTATTGGTATATTCGAATCTTCCGTTTACTTCACTTCCATAAAGTGATTTTGCATGGGTATACATGAGGTCAACACCAAATGTATATTTTACTTTATCTGTATTGTAGTACAAGTTATCTACCAGTTGGAAAACATTATTGGTAAAACCTTCTTGTCCAAAACGGTGGCCACCAATTTGTATGGCTGTACTCGCGCTTGAACCGTCCGATAGTTTAGAAGGAATATTACCCACTACTGCTCTTGGAATAGCAAAGCCAAGCTCATCGTTTTGTGTACTCGCCTGATAAGTGTATAAATGCTGTACTTTCAATTCGTTGGTCAATTTGCTGCTGATCGTAGAACGTAAAGTAGCCAATAAGCTGTTGTCTACGTTTTTATCATTACCATAACTCTCGTAAAAGTTGATGGCTGTATTATCTGCTAAACCTAATGGATTTCTGTCGTTGGTATAGTTATCACGAACAGTTAACAGGTTTTTCTCATTGATCTGCCAGTCTAGACGGGCAAATGCGGCATCAGAACCACGGGTTCTGTCGAATGTACCATATTGAGGTGTATTTGCAACGCCATATTTTGAACGTGCAATACTTAAGAATTTATCCAAAGTAGCATCGGTAATTTTAAACCTCATCTCATCTGCCAGGCCGTTAATGTCTGCAATAATTAATGGACGGGAATCTTTCTGATGATCCAATCCTACAAAATAGTGCAGCTTATCTTTAATAATTGGTCCGCCTAAAGTAAAGCCATACTGGTAAGTAGAGAAATCGTTGTTACGTTTCACGCCTCTGATGTCATAAGGACTCGATAACCAGTCTGCTCTTCCATACATGAACGCGCTGCCGGAAACCGTATTCGTACCAGATTTGGTAACTGCAGTCACCGTACCACCGCCTGCTCTGCCTAAAGTCACATCGTATTGATTGGTTACAACCTTAAATTCGCGAACGGCTTCCATGGAAATGGAGTAAGGTGCACCACTGCGGCTGGTGGTACTTCCCGATGAGGTCGGGTTTTTAGCACTCATCCCATCAATTGTAAAATTGGTAGAAGAAGCCAGTTGTCCGGCAATCCCGTTCCCACGACTTAAGGGAGAAAGGTCCATTAAGTTAGAGAAGTTACGACCGTTTACAGGCAATTGGTTCATCGTTTTAGCAGAGATTTCTGTCGATGCCCCGAAATTTTGAACCTTGTTTTTCAGGCCTGAAGCCACTACTTCCACACCCTTCAAATCTTGGGAGGATTCATGCATTTCTATAGAAACTCTTGCCGCATCACCAAAGTTTAAAGCAGCAAGCGTTCTTGTTTGTTCTGCAAAGCCCATAAAAGTAGCCGTAATTGAATACGGACCACCTAAAGGAAGCTCCTGAAAAGTATATTCTCCTTTAGCATTTGTAGAGGTCCTGCTGCTGAAACCTGTGGAGGCGTTCTTCACCTGCACCGAAGCACCAGGAATTGGCTTCTTCTGTTGATCCGTAACCGTCCCAAAAATGGAGGCTTGTGTGGTCTGTGCAAAAAGGGAATGTTGCGCACAAAAACACAGTAATAATACTGTAAATAGTAGTTTTCTTACCATAATATATTTAAGATTTTTTATGGTACGAAGATGTTGCTAGCGTATTAATTGAACTTTGATTCTAAATGAATAAATAGTTATGAAATGTTGGTTTTGCGGGCTAATGTTAAAATAAGAAACGCTTTGGAATAAAACATTGAATAAAAATGCGTCGATCAAAGCAGGGCTGATTGCCTGCACTTATTGTCGTAAATTACCTCACAATAAATACTTTCAATATAGTATTTTAGTATTACAGCAAAATCCATCTATGTTAACAGAACTTCAAAACTACTACCTGAATCAAAAAGAGCCGAACAAAAGTTGTCTGCTTGCTTTACGAAGTATTATTCTTGAGCAGGACCATGAAGTTACCGAAACACGGAAATATGGAATGCCCTGCTTCTGTTACAAAAAGAAAATGTTTTGCTATTTATGGATCGATAAAAAAACGGAAGAACCTTATCTCCTGATGGTAGAAGGAAAACACCTGGACCATCCCAAACTGGAAAAGGGTGAGCGTTCCCGGATGAAGATTTTCCGGGTTAATCCAATCAAAGATTTGCCCGTAAAAACGATCAAAAGCATTTTGCAAACTGCACTAGATCTTTACCGGAATGGAATAATAGCAGCCTAGATGATCTCTAGGCTGCTTATAACATATTAAAGGTTCTCGATTTACTGCGCTGCCAACTTGAATTTTTGAACATTCGAAATGTTTGAAGTGTTGATCTGTATTTTTGTGCCGTTTGCCGTTGACCCTCAGTTTACATCCAGAGATTTATTAGAACCGACCAGTGATTTTATATTTAAATAGCCCCCTCCTGCACTTTCAATAGTCCATTTCTAAGAATTCCCATTCTTGAAAGTATATACCTGCACCTTCGTTCCGTCTACACTTGAACCCGCATATACATCCAATACCTTTGTCGTGTCTGCTACTGATTTGAATACATAAGCACTACCCACTTTCCTGGCAAGGAACTTTTGATTGTTCGAAGTTGGGCTAAGGCTTTTGATAAAATTAACTTATCCTGGACAATAAGATCCAGACGTTAACTTTTAAACGATTTTAACCAAGTCAACTCTGCGGTTTTCGGCTTTATTTTTTTCCGAATCATTTGCTACCACAATAAGCAGTTTAGCTATGAATATGGCCCTAAGCGTGGGATTGAATTCTTAGTTACCGCAGTAAGCAGCAAGGACAGCAGAAGCCAGAATCGTCATCATCATCCTCATAGTTAGCTAGGGAGAAATTTTCAGTTAAAGGCGGCATCCTCCTATCCCCTGCCAGCTGTTCATTAACAATTTCCTCTTTCGGATTAGCATTAGTTGCAGAACTTGGTAGAAGATTTAGGTTGTTCATAATTTCAGTTCTATTCCTCTCAAAGATAGATATGTAGATGGTAAAGGTTATTCAAACCGTCCAAATAAGCATAAACAACTTTTTAAACACACCCAATAAGGACATCATGCTGTTAAGCACTTATTTTAGCAGGCATCAAAGAAAATTATTCTATTAAAGAATTGGATGCAGAAACATTTTGCCATCCACAGTTATCCAACTGAAATAATTGTATGGCCATTCTTTTGTTTTATGATTGACCATTTTAGAAAGTTGCGGGTCGTCTATTGGTTCGACATGGACTTTACCACTAGGATAATGGCATTGGTATAACTGGTGATCTGTTGTAAAGGCTATAGTTTGCTCATCTGGTGACAATGCCGCAAATTCCCCCCGGATTCTGTCTTTTCCTGGCCGGGTTATTTCATAAGCTTTACCAGTTCCCTGATTAAAAATATAGTCATGATCTACCATTAATAAGTTAGGACCAATTTTCAGCATATCACGGTTTTCGCATTGTCTGTCGCCCTCAATAACCGTAGGTCTATCTATACTATAAACCTTTAAACCCAACTTTTGGGCAGTGATTAAATAAAACCTATTCCCTATACTATATGGACCAGAAATGCGCGCAATAAAGCTTGTTTTGGTAGGATTAATATAGGTAACGTCATAAAAGTCGTATTGTGAACGCTCCCGAGAAGGGTAAGCTGATGATTCGGAATTATCGGGGGAAGCCACCTGCGGATCTATCCTGATGACGGTATTATGGTAAAGCACTTCATTCCACTCCTCGAATTGGTCAGATCCGAATAGCCCCCCTACCCATTTTTGTTCCTTACTTTTTAAATGCCGCTCTGAAAATATAGGTTGCTTACTATTTGGGAGTTCATTTAAATTAACGTTTATATCAAAAAGTGCAGCTTGATACACTTTTTCATGCTTACAGGATGAAAATACAATCAAGGATAAACAGAGTATAAGCTTATATTGAAAATGAATATTAGTCATCATCTTACTAAGGTAACTATAGTAAAACGAAAAAGCCCTCTAACTGTAATAGTTAGAGGGCTTTTAATAGAATTTAATTTCTATGTTGTGTCGGGGTGGCAGGATTCGAACCTACGACCTCCTGCTCCCAAAGCAGGCGCGATACCGGGCTACGCTACACCCCGAACTGGTATCAGTTTTTTTACTGGCCATTAATAAAACTACTTATCCAAGTAATTTGTGTCGTTATGGCAGAAGAATTTTCTAACCATTTCTTGCATGATTTGAAAAAGTTAGCTTCGATATAATGAGTTATTAATTATTCGTTTTTTTAACTGCCGCAAATGTACATTATTTTATGTAACATTAAAACAAATAAATCGAGTAACCACCTAACAAACTGTTTCTCAACCCAATATTTTATCGCTAAATTACGTATAATAACATTTATTCCGAAAAGGAGCTCCCCTTCTAACTGAACTCAAAAAAATATTAATGATTTGAAGAAATCGCAGGGATTACTGAGTTGGCAACTCAAGAACCCTTATTAGAGATTTTACATTAAAATATAAGCGGACCTGGAAAAAGAAAAAGGATAAAAAATAGCTTATAGGGTGAAATTTGACCGATAAAAGTTTCATCCATTTACTAAAAAATTCAATTCATATGATGCAATGCAGTGTCTAGTGGGGCGCTAGCTTTATCCTTTCAAATCCTCTTAATACCGACTCATACTTAGTTACGCTATTGACTACATCGCTATCGGCGAACAAGTAATTATTTATGCCCAGAGCGATAGGCCTAATTTCATTGCTATTACATCGGCTTCAAAAGGTAGTAACGTTTGGTTGGGATCACCTTCAAAGCGCTCACGTTTCTGTCCAAACTGCATACGCTTGTATATGGCGAGCTGAGATTCAAAATAAATTATCTTCTTATCACAACTAGAAATAACCTTTAGAAGGTCCTGTCTTTTACTAAAAACCGGTTTGACGAATGTTCATCAAACCGGTTTGTTATTGCTAATTTTTCTTAACGGGTTTCTGATCTTTCGGCTTAAATTGCGCGCCATCATGAACTGGTTTGGCAGGTGTTTTAGCACCTTGTTTTGCCGTTTCTTTTTTAATCGAATCTACATTTGCTGGTTTTTGGCCAGGTTTGGACTTAGACGGCTTCACCTGAGATGCTCCAGATGCCGGCTTAGTCTGCGCAATGGCGCCTATTCCTGTAGTCATTACTGCGCAAAATACAATTGCGATGGCGGTGCTTTTTAAAGCAGATTTGATTTTTGATTTCATTTTTTTTAGTTAGATTAATTATTATTAAGTTGTTATTTTTGGGTAACGAGTAGTTTGCCTCTTATTTCACCCGTAGGGAAGTTGTCTGAGGTCACATTAATGAACATTTTTTCCTCAAGTAAAGCTTTCTCGCCATTGGCGTTAAGGACAAGCCTACCTGTCAATGGGGAGGCATATTTAGTGCCTTGTTTCGGGATCGAGGCTACGAACGAAGCTAACTCCGTTTGGCTACCAAGACTGATGTTGACCGGTTTTGTTCCGGTAAACTGAACATTATACGTAAGCGTCTTGTTAGTGCGCGAATAGGAAGCAGACAGCGTACCAGTAGCAGTTGATGTAGAACCAGCAGTCGAGCCGTTCAATTGCGAGGTGACATTAAAATCTTGGGGCGGTTGTATTTTCCTCTTTTGAGGATTATTTTTTTTACAGGAAACCGCCATTACCATCACCAGAAAGGCCAGGGCAAATAAGGAAACAGATTTATAGATGGTATGGGATTTTGAATGATTGGATGTTCTCATAATTTGATTTTAAATAAATTTTCTTTCTGATTAAGCCTAACTTTAAAAATGTCGGGACTGCGCAGCCCATTTTGCTATTAGGACACCTGTTGAGTTTAAAAGTCCCATTGACCTAATGAACCGGACCGGGTTGGTCCTTTTAAATTTATCTGAACTGCTAGGCATCCTTGTGCTGGCCATAAAAATTTATTATTTTCACAATAGGACTAAGTATCCAATCCGTTGTCATTACATCAGGCAGTCAAAACCTGCCTGTGTTCAGTGTGTTTTTCGGTCCCGCCAATTGCGGGACCAAAAAACAGACTAAATTTTAATGCCTTATTCAATTATGTATGACAGGTCATGATGCCGAACTCATTCGTGGAATTTGCCAAAGAGACAGACAGAGCTTTGAAAATTTTTATAAACTTTATTATCGAAAATTATATATGTTAGCGTATCAGTATGTGCGCAATCAGGAACAGGCCGAGGAAATTGTTCATGACATCTTCCTCAAGTTTTGGGACGGAGCCCTTGAGCTCAACATCAAGCAGTCCCTGGGCTCCTATCTTTCCAGATCTGTAATTAACACTGCGCTAAACACCTTAAAAAAAGAGAAACGAATGGCTGTTCATGTTGAAAAATATACAGCTGGTTTCGATGAATCTGAGGAAATCAGCGATGATGCCACCATATTGGAAAACAAATTGCTATGCCTTGAAGCGGCTATTAAAACCCTTCCACCACAATGTAAAAAGGTGCTGATGATGAGCAAATTCGAAAAATGCAAACAACAGGAAATAGCAGACACGTTAAATATTTCGATCAAGACGGTTAAAAATCACCTGACCATTGGCTATGAGCGGATCAGGAATTTAATGTCAGGGGAAGAGTTGCTGTTATTTATCTTTGTCTATTTAAATTGCTTCTATTAGGACTAATTTATTACGGAAGTGTCTGTTAAATAGGCTAGTATAACACATTAAATTAAGGATCAAAATGGAAGAAAATAATACCCCGAACACCACCCTTTATCAGCTGATCTTCGATGAGCAGAGCGGGACGATCTCGCCCCATGACAAAATGATTCTGGAATCCTGGAAAGCGAGCGCTAAAGAAAATTCAGGAATTTATGATGAAATAGCAGGAATCTCCAGGGATATCGAGCTACTGGGCGTAAGACAAGGGCTTGACCCGGAAAAATCCTGGAAGGAGTTTAGCCAGTCTGTTTTTGCCCGGGAGGACGCTAAAAGTCATAAAATACTTAAAGTGAGAAAGATCAACTATTTCCAATGGGGGGCTGCGGCCGCAGCGATACTAATTATTGGTTTGCTCCTGACTGCAAATCTGGACAGATGGAGCGATACCATTCATTTCCAGACCGGAAAAAATGAGCGCAGACAGTTAATGCTGCCAGACGGAAGTGAAATTATCATGAACCAGAATACCTCCCTGCATTACAATAAGGAAGATTTTGCCCATTCGAGAAATATTGAATTTACCAAAGGAGAAGCATACTTTAAAATCATACATGATAAAAACAGACCATTTTTAATTAAAACCGATGAACTGGATGTCATTGACCTGGGTACTAGTTTTAATCTGAGTGTCGGACAGCAGCAGATTATGGTGGTTGTTAACAGTGGCAAAGTTGCCATGAAGCACAAATCAGATAAAAAGATAATCTTATCTGAACAGGATAAGGGTACATTTGACAAGTCCACAAAAGCAATGGTGCAAAACAAAAATGACAACATCAACTATAAGGCTTGGTATGATAAGACACTATACTACCAGCAGACACCGCTCGACGAAGTTTCAAAGGACCTGGAGCAAGTGTTTGGAACTAAGATCATTTTTGAAGATGATTCTTTAAGGGAGCGAAGACTAAATGGCTTTTTTAAGGATAAATCAGCAGATGAAATAATGCAGATTATCGGCACTTCACTGAGCTTAAAAGTAATCAAAAGAAATGGCAATTTTATCCTGACCAGCCAATAAACTTCTCGCTTAGACAACAATATATGCCGAATATGCACCATATTTGTAGATGACTTTTCTCAGGACAAAGAAACGTAACATCCTGTCGGCCAAAAAATCACTGGTATTGCTCTGTTTTTTATTAACCGGAGCAAATGCGTTTGGACAACAGGATATGCTGAACAAAAGAATGAGCATCCATTTTGCGGACATTTCCCTGCTTACGGCCCTGAACTTGCTGATCACGGGTCATTCACTGCCCCTATCGTTCGATCCGGGAATAATTACTGCGGAAAAAAAGATAAACGGGTACTTTACCAACAAACCTGTTTCTACAATTCTCAATACGCTACTTTCGGGAACAGGTCTTTCCTATAAGCTTCTTTTTGGAGTAATCATTATTACCCAACCTGATAAATTCAATGTCAGTTTAAATGGTAGAGTTGTGGATGCTGAAAGTGGTGAAGATCTTATCGGGGCCTCTGTGTATATACCAGCGCTTGAACAAGGTGTTAGCACCAACAATTACGGATTTTATTCACTTACTATTACAAATGGTGTATATGAGGTGCAAATCACCCATATTGGATATGCCCCCTTGAAACTCACACTATCGTTAAAATCACATGATCAGACATTTGTCATCCGTATGAACAGGCAAATTAAGGAGTTGCAAGAAATACAAGTTAGTCAATCACCTACGCAGGATTCCCTGAAATCTCTTAACGTCGGAAAAACGCTGAACTGGGAAATGGCCCGGCAGAGGCCCTATCTAAAAGGCGAAAGCGATGTAATTAAGGCACTACAAATGGAAAATGGGATTGTTCCGTTGACCGAAGGAAGCAGTCAAATGTTTATCCGGGGCGGCAATAAAGACCAGAACCTGATCATTCTGGACGAGGCAATCATATACAATCCAGGACACCTTTTTGGGCTGACATCTGTTTTTAATCCGGACGCATTAAAAAATTTACAAATTTATACAGATGCTATACCTGCTAACTTTGGTGGCCGCCTTTCTTCAGTTATTGATGTACGTACAGCAGATGGGGACGATAAACAGTTTCATGTAAAAGGCGGAATCAGCCTGTTGACGGCCAGGGTTTCGCTGGAAGGACCAATCATTAAAGAAAAAAGCTCGTTTCTTTTTTCGGCGCGCCGGAGCCTGGCTAACCTCCTAAGCAAGGATCTTGAACTATTTGATCTCCGTCCCTCCTATTATGACCTCAATTTCAAAGCGAACCGAAGAATTGGAACAAGCGATCGGATATTCTTTTCTGTATATAAGGGCCGGGACAAGGTGAGGTCCGCCAACGGATATCTCAATACATGGGGTAACCAGACTGCAACAATCCGCTGGAACCACCTTTTTAATCCTAAACTTTTTTCCAATTTATCGCTGATATACAGCAACTACAAAAATGAGCTCAGTATCAATGCGGATTCTTCTTATGGTACCGATAAATGGTTAACAGGTATCAGGGATGCGACGTTTAAGGGTGATTTTACTTATTACCCCAACCCTCAGCATCAAGTCCAGTATGGTTTTAGCAGTATTCTTCATCTGTTCATTCCCGGAGAAAGTAAAAACGACTTTTACAATGACATTTCAAGGGCACGGGCCGGCGAGTATGCACTCTATTTTTCCCACAAGTTATTTGTTAGCAAACGGGTCTCGTTGCAATACGGGCTCAGAACCAGTCTTTTCCATAATACATCAGTGCCTGGGAGCTATGATCTTGATGACACCTTCAGTCCAGTAATCATAAAAGATGGATCGAAGACCTTCTTTCGGCTTGAACCCCGATTAACATTACAATACCTGCCCAAAGCCCTTGGTCAGCTTCAATTAAATTATGCACGGAATTACCAGTACCTGCAACTGGTGCAAAATGATGAACTTGCTTTTAGTTCATTGGAAAGCTGGATCCCCGCGGGCATTAACCTACTGCCTCAGAGATCAGATTTTTATTCATTGAAATATAAAGACCGCTCTTTTGCCGGAACCTATTCCATAGATTTATATTACAAAACAATGCGGCATCAGTTGGAATTGGTTGATAATGCCCAGCTCATTTCCAATCCATTTGTAGAAAGTCAGCTCAGGCCAGGCCAGTCAAACGCTTATGGACTGGAGATTTCCCTATACAAGGATATCAATCGATTTAAAGGAACATTAATGTATGCCTTTTCAAAGGTTTACCGCACCATAAACGAGATCAATGAAGGAAAAAAATATCCTGCTGGCTATGATATTCCGCATTCGGTAAAAGTAAATATGAGCTACAACATCGCTCAGGATCTTTCCGTAAACTCATTCTTCACCTACAGTACTGGTCGACCTGTTATGATTCCAATTGGATACTTTGACCAGAAAGGTCTGAAAATACCGATTTACGGAGAAAAAAATGCTTCCAGAATGCCTGCGTACCACAGGCTGGATCTTACACTTCAATGGTCCCCGACTTCCCTTGTACGACAGAAGAACTGGTCGCATACCTTCAGTGTGGGATTGTTTAATATTTACAATCACAAAAATATCCTGTTTTACAGAATCAGCCAAGAGCCTACTCAGGAAGTAAATTTCGACCAGCAGTCTTTTTCAGGAAGAACGCTGGGATTATCCTATAATTTCAAGTTTTAACCATGGGTATTAAATTTTTTTTATCAATAATTTTCACAGTCCTGCTGTTCGGCAGCTGTAAAAAAAAAGAACCGGCCGAGGTAACTACCTTTGACCTTATTGTTGAAGGCGGGATCAACACCTATAATACCAGGCAATATATACGGCTGAGCAAACCTGTTTCTTTCTATGGGGAAAATGTATCAACAGTGGGAAATGCAATCGTTAAGGTGAATGACGGTAAAAATGACATTTATTTTAAAGAGACCTCGTCAACAGGTATTTATTCCGGAATCGTGGAGCACAATAAAAATTATTACGGAGCTTATAAGCTGACTATTGAATACAATAACAGACAATATACGGCAGTTGATACACTAAAACCTGTATTTCCTATTGATTCAAACTATATTCCTGCTTCAGTGGCTGTAATGAAGGATGTACTGCGTATGAATATACAAAAACATACCTTTGGAACCTCTATCCCCCAGCAGTGGCTCATCCTGACTAAAGGAGAAATGTGGTCCGAGGAAAAACTCGGGGAAAATTTACCATTTAGCTATTCACATGTTTTTGGAACACCCAATGCACTTCATCCCCTGATCCAGCAGGCAAGAATCATCGACATGGGAATAAATGACAGTGTAAACATTTATAAATTCTCGCTTTCAGATCCCTACAGTGCCTACCTGTACCGTCTTTTCCAGGAGACGGACTGGAAGGGTCTTCTGTCAACTGTTCCCGGAAATGTCAAAGGCAATATCAGTGGAAATGCCAATGGCTTTTTTTATGCAACGGATGTTGAAATGCAGACCAGGCCGGTAAAGTCTCTGGTTAATAAATAAACATACTTCATTCCCAGACTAAAACAGAAACCATAATTTATCGACTGATTGACAGACCTTTTTGCATAAATAGATGGGACCTATATGAGGTTAAGTTGTCATAAAGATATGTTACACCTCACCAGTCGAAATAAAACACTTATTGTAATTTCAAGAGCTTTTTTCGTACTGCTCCTGATTTTCTACTCTTCCTGTAGTTCGATAAATGAACTGGCTTCTAAAAAGTCCTCCCAGCCCGGCCTTCAGCTTAGAATCTGTGCTATTAGTCCAAGAGTAGGAAGTTACAGGATGTTAACACTCATTGACGATCAAAAAAATCATTATAGTCTGATCACCAAAGATCTTCCTTACCATCTTAAAATAGGAGACGAATATCCTGGTCAATAAAGGGAAGGGATTTATTCAGTGTCTACGTAGAAACAGCAGTTATCGGCTTAGAAAACGAAGTTCACAAATGAAAAAAAAAATATTTGCTACCATACTTTTGAGCTATACATTTTTCTCCTATAGTTTAAATGCACAGCAACTGAATTATGAAGTCCTGCGCAATAATAAGAAAATTGGCAATATGCAGGTTGCAAGGACACAGCATGAACAAAATCTTCAGATTAACTTACAATTTAAGGCAAAAATGAGTTTACCATTAAAAGATATTGTAATTGAAGGAATTGAAAAAGCAATTTTCTTTGGAGGGAAACTAACCCAATCAACAGCATACAGGAAAGTGAACGGACAGACTAAAACTGACATAGAAACGAAGTGGGTTGACAATAAATACAGGATCACAAATGCTGGCAAAAGCAGTTCTGCCGACTTAAAGCCAATCAGGCTACACCTTTTGTCTATTTATTTTATCGAACCAAAGAATGATACGCTGGTATATTCAGATAGCTTTCAGCGTCTGCTGCTCATCCAGAAAGATCAGGGAATGTCCTATAAGCTGGCACTGCCAAATGGAAATGTAAACCTCTATACCTATAAAAACGGTATTTGCACCAAAGTGGTGATACAGAGTACTTTTTATACGATCACCATGCAAAAATTATAATATAAAATCATTTTCTGTCAATTCATCTTCTGTTGAAAAACATATCCCCTAATCCATTAATAAACTTAAAATCAAATGTACAAATTTACCTTTGTTCTGGTCTTTATCCTGATGTCAGTCTCTATGAAAGCCCTGGAACAAAAAAGCATTTTAGAAGGCGCTGCCATCCCTACCCCTAAAATTTCCGCCAAGCGGATCATATTTTTCTTTAGTGGGGATGGCGGAATGACCAATTCCAGCAGGAGTCTTGCAAATGAACTAATTGAAGATTATGCAGTTGTTTGTATCGATAGCAGAAAATACTTTTGGAATCAGAAAACCTTAGCTGGAATGACACTTGATTTTACACAACTGATCCGGCATTATTTAAAGTCCTGGAATAAAACGGAGTTTTCAATAGTGGGCTATTCTTTTGGGGCAGATGTCTCCATTTTTCTAACTCCAAGATTACCCGCTGATCTGCAGCAGCAGCTTAAATCAGTCATTTTGCTGTCCCCATCGACTTCCACTGACTTCAAAATCAAATTAACAGATATGATTGGCTTTATGGGAAACGGAGGTAAATACAAAACAATCCCAGAGATCAGCAAAATCAATTTCCCCGCATTGCTGATCCTCAGTGAAAAAAAAGGACAGTTTTTTTTTGATACCGCCAGGGAGAAAGAAAACATAAAACTACTTAGGATTGGTAATGCCCGAAGTGACGACTATGAAACTAAAAAAGTGATCTTAGAAATGTTGAATGCGTTTTAAATAACCCAAAAAAGCAGGGAGGTTCACTACAACGACCTCTATGATAGGGGAAGTTCGTTTGGTTTAGAAAGATCGTTTTGCCGGTCTGGCATTTGTGCGCATAACACTATTCAAGGCAGCAGGTAATAACAACAGATCATAGTCATGTTCATAAATCAGGAATTTATCATGCCAGCTGGGATCAAATTTGTCTTTAAAATCCCGAATGCCCTGCCATGCACGTATCGGGGGAAGAACCTTATAAAGAACACCCAGCAATTTTCCCGACATTGCGGAATGACTGGTTACACCTGAGAAAGGCGCCAAGCCCATATTAAGACGGCTGTATCCCAGATCCTTGCAGTAGTCAATAAATTTTAAGATCAGCATATCCATATTACCTCCACATGCTCCATCGAGCTTGCGGATTAAGTCGTAGGTAGCTTCCCCTGGCGCATAATTAGGAATAATATTTAAAAATGCGATAACCTTCCCTTGCCTGTTTTCAAGCGTAATGATGTCATGATATTTCAATTTAAGGGGATCAAATACGCCTTGCGAGAATCCCCGCTCCTGTCGCCTGGTGTCCCTTAGCCAGCAATCCGAAATGAACTCCAGCTGAAGCATCACCTCTTGCGGGATGGGAGCTTTGTAGATTTTTGGCTGATAACCTTCCCTGGTCAGTTTATTGACGGCATTACGCAATGACTTTCTCTTCTTCCCTTCAAGAGAAAATGCCTGCACGTCGACAAGTGCCTCCTGGCCGATGTGGAAGGATTTCTTCCCCAGCCCCTTGAACATCTGGTTTTGACATGCATCTACCCGATAATAAACCGGGCGCAGCCCTTTAGTCTGACAAAAGCACTCAAATTCGCTTATTACTGCCCGGATCTGGTCCGGGGCATGCTTACAAACTGGGCCTTCCAGCACAAGCGCAAAACCCGAAGAGATGCTGAAAGCCACAAAACCTTCGACCTGCTTACAAAAAAAATGATGTTTATCACCATCCACTTTAAAATAATCTACCGGGGATATGCCATAACGATCTAACAGCACTTCGGCCCTATGGGTATTTTTCTTTAGGCTGTGTAAAGAGGGCGCGTAGGGAGCAGTCATGCGCCAGAATAATACTGCGAGAAAACCGATACCCAGAAAATTCAGAGAGTGAAGGAAAAACCTGCCAAAGAAGGTTTGTGGTTCCGGCAGATGCATGTTGAGCAAAACAAAACCGTTCAGCGTGCTTTCTATGGCACCTGCAAAGGTAAAATCCATATTGAAATGTCTTTTTTGAAGGAAGTAAAAACCCAGCACACCATATGACAATACAACCAACAGAGTCCAGAAAAGTAAAGCGGGCCGCAGCTCGCGAATACTCCTATGACGTTTGACATAATAATGCGGATAGGAAATCAACAGAATCACCATGACCAATAGGGCTAAAAGCGATTCTTCATAGTCAAATCCCTTAGTAAGATTGCCAATAAATGAAAGTGCAACCATGCCAAAAACCAGGTACCAAGCGTTCTTTACGCCCCTGATCAAAAACACAGAACAGATTCCCAGCAAAACACCCAATGACAAAATCATCGCACTGGAAAAATTTATTCCTACAAAGGGTATAAACTGTCCGATTAACTTTATCCGGGATGTAATAGCAGGACTAAATACAGAGATAATGTTGACCATCCCGAGTAAAAAAACAAATACCGCCGGGAGCAAGCGGATCAGAATATTGTTTTTTTTCATAAAAAAGCTGACCATACCAGCCAGTAGTGGTAGCCAGAACTCAAAGGCCCGGTACAAAAGCGTAACCGAAATAGCCTGGGCTTCATTAAATCCCGCCCCCATAAAGACCAGTACCATAGAAACTTCAACGGTACCTAGCCCCTTTAACAATGGTGAAAAGCAGTAAAACAATGTACCTATGGTATATGCGCAAATGCATATACCCATGTCAGGGCTCAGGTCCAATGCCAACATCGCGATGTATACATGTGCAATGCCCACAACCTCCGTAAGGAGCGCAATCAACAGCGGCTGAATCCAGCGGAAACCTGTCAGCCTCACTTCCTGCATCCGCTCTACAAGCCCGTCAACAGAAGGGAAAAAACGGTAAAGGCAGTTATAAACAACGCCTCTTTTGGAAAAAGACCATGCCAGCAGACCCAAAAACAGTAGCAGAACACTAAGCCCAGTGATGTTTATCCACATATTCGCGCTGCTTTCTCCTGAGAGGTGATACCAGAAAAGGACCGGAAAGGACAATAGCAACAAAGAACCAATACCGGTGACCGCGTAAACAAACGAGGCCAGGTTAATGGTGGCCTTAGACATCCCATGGTCACTGATTTCTTTGGAGAAGAAAACGAGGGAACTAAAGCCTCCGGCCGGCAGAAAAACACTCAGCAGATTGCGTTTCAGGAAAAGACGCGTTGCACTGAAAATATCCACCCGGGCATTCAGGACTCGAAAACTAGACACATAGAGGTAGCCCTGTAGGTAAATATAAACTACTGTCAGACTGATACCGATAACGATACACAAGTTCAATGTACTGATCAAAGTGAAAGCCTCCCGGATTTCCTGCTGCTCATGATATAGAAAGAAAGTCATTAGTATCCCCATAGCCAGAATCACAATTATTTTTAGGGGAAACAGATATAGACGCATATAAGGTAAGTTTTTCAGATCCGGTAGGAATAGAATTCCCTTCAGCACCAAGACAATCAAGGGTAAAAAAAGTCCCAATGAAATGCTATCCATGCTAATCTGCATGTCTGGGAGGATCCATAATACAACGAGACACTTTACTCGAATGCTGACCAGCTTTGTGCGATCATTCGCTTTTACAGCGAGGCGCAAATTGTGACTTTCAGCTTGTGAGGAGAACTTGGTTAGGACTATTCTTTAGGCAGGGTGTCTTAGAGCCAAACCCTTAAACAACGGTACATCCAATGTTAACATTTCATATTTCGAAATCTAGAATTCTTCAGCTTTTTATGGTCATTTTAATTTCCCTATCAACCTTAAAGGTTTGTGCTCAAAAGAGAGACACGCTGAGCTTGTCCCTTTCCCAAATGGAGACCCGGTTTATACAGAATAACCTCAAATTGATGGCCCAGCATTACAATATTGATAAAGCAAGTGCGGAACTCATCACTTCGAAACTTTTCAGCAATCCAACCTTCTCATTTAGCAATGGGCTGTATACCAAAAGTCGCGATACCAATGTCTTCAGCCAGCAGACTTACGGGATTTCCCAGCTTCTTTTAACAGCAGGAAAGCGAAACAAAGGGATACAACTTGCAAAGCTAAATTTAGAAAATGCCAGACATGATTTTTTTGATCTGCTGAGGACTTTAAAGTTCAGTTTAAGGAGCAATTTTTTCAATCTTTATTTTCTGGAGAAATCCATCCATTTATATGAACAGGAGATCCGGGCGCTACAAAAAACACTTCAGGGCTTCAAGCTGCTCTATCAAAAGGGAAATATTTCACAAAAGGAAGTACTAAGAATACAGTCCCTAGTATATTCCATTCAGACTGATCAGGTTAACCTGGTCACACAGACAAACACCCTTCAGGGAGAACTGAGGCAACTCATTGGTGCAGATAAGAAAATGGTGATCAAACCGGTTTTCCCTATTGAGATGACCATTAACATTCAAATCGCTAAAATACCCTATCAAACTTTACTGGATTCTGCCCTTTTAAACAGGCAGGACCTAAAAATGGCCAGGTCCAACATCAATTACAACGGACTTAACCTGAGGCTTCAAAAAGCTATAGCTTATCCGGACATCACCTTTTCTCTCAATTATGATAAAAAAGCCGGATACGGTCTTAAATATATTTCAGGGGGAATTGCCATTGGATTGCCGGTCTTTAACAGGAACCAGGGCAATATCAGGTTAGCTAGAGTGGCCTTAGACCAAAGTAAAGTGTTATTACAGGAGCAGCAAAATGCAATTGAAAATGAATTGTTGAGCAGCTATGAGGATGCCATGAAGCTTGAAAACATATACAATACATTAGATCCTAAATTCAAGAACGACTATGAGCGGCTGATAACCGAAGTATATAAAAATTATGAAAAACGTAACATCAGCCTGGTAGAATTTTTGGATTTGTATACTTCATTCAAAGCGAATGTCATTCAAACGAACAACCTCCAACTCCAAAGAATCAACTCTTTGGAAAAACTCAATTTTTTAACGGCGAGTCAATTCTATAATCCTTAAACATTTAAAATGAACAATCAATTTTCAAACAGATATGTTTTGCTGGCCATCTGTGCATTCCTGGCTGTAAGCTCAATGGGGTGTCAGAACCAGCCTGAAAATAAAAAAGAAAAGAACAGGAAGTTTACCGTGACCAAAACATTGATCAAACAACTTTTGGTTGACACGGTAAAAACGGCCAAACAAAGTTCCTTAATTACTTTAAGTGGTAAAATCCAGGCTGATGAAAGTAAAATGATCAAAATTTATCCCCTAGTCAGCGGCATAGCTGGTGCTGTAACCGTACAGCAAGGTGATGCCGTAAGAAAAGGACAATTGTTAACCACGCTGAAAAGCCCGGAAATGGCCGGGTTTGCAAAAGATGCAGTTTCTTCCCGGGCAGAGCTAAAGAATAGCCACAGGGCATTAGAGGTAACAGAAGATCTTTATAAAAGTGGCCTTGCCTCTAAAAAGGATCTTGAGTTCGCAAAAGGAGAATATCAAAAAGCACAGGCAGAAATCAAGAGGAGTAAAATTGTGATGGGTATCAACAAGGGCAACTCTACCCTGGCATATGAACTAAGGGCTCCCATCTCAGGTTTTGTGGTTGAAAAAAATATTACCACGAATATGCAGGTACGTACAGACAACACTCAGAACCTATTTACCGTTGCGGATCTTTCCACAGTTTGGGCCATTTTGAATATTTATGAATCTGATATTTCGAAAGTAAGGGCCGGTGATGAGGTAAAAATCACCACCATTTCCTATCCAGAAAAAAGTTTTGACGGTAAGATTGATAAGATATATGACATCCTGGATCAGGACAGCAGGGTAATGCGGGCAAGGGTAAAGATCCGGAATCCGAATTATATGCTGAAACCCGGAATGTTCGCCAATATAAATGTAAGTGGCCAATCAGGCGAAAATTTACCATTTATCAATAGCCGGTGTCTGGTTTTTGATAACGAGCGGAACTATGTTTTGGTACTTGATAAAAAGGCCCACCTCCGTGTGCAGGAGGTCGAGCTAGCCAAAAGAGTTGAGGACAAGGTGTTTATTCACAAAGGGCTTAATGCCGGAGATCGGATTATCGCCTCCAGACAGGTTTACCTATACCAATCTCTTAAAAACTAATTTAAACTTCATTCTTACAATCCTGTGAATAAATTCATTAAATCTGTCCTCACTTTTTCATTAAAAAATAAGTTTTTTATTTTTTTTGTGACTTTTCTACTAGCTGTAACCGGCTACATCAGTTTTAAAAATACCCCCATTGATGCCTTCCCTGATGTCACAAATACCACAGTTACCATCATTACCCAATGGCCGGGCAGAAGCGCCGAAGAGGTAGAAAAATTCATTACCCGGCCCATTGAAATTGCCATGAACCCGGCAGAAAAAAAAATGACGGTCAGGTCATCTTCTCTTTTTGGCCTCTCTGTCACCAAAATAAGTTTTATGGACGATGTGGATTATGCATTTGCAAGGATGCAGGTGGGCAATCTGATCGGCACTGCCGGTCTTCCGGATGGTATTCTTCCAGTAATTCAACCCCCATATGGCCCCACTGGGGAGATTTTCAGATTTACCTTAACCAGTAACAGAAAATCAGTAAAAGAATTAAAGACTATCCAGCAATGGATAGTAGAAAAAGAGATCAGGGCTGTTCCGGGTGTGGCAGATGTAAGCAGCTTCGGCGGTGAAACCAAAACCTATCAGATTACAATTGATCCTAAAAAGGCTCTGGAATTTGGGGTAACCCCCGTTGAAATTTTCGCAGCAGTATCAAAAAGTAATGTAAACGTGGGAGGTGATGTGATCGAGCAGAATGGGCAGGCTTTTGTTGTGCGTGGAATCGGGCTTCTGAATAACATAGATGAAATAAAAAACATCATTATTACCCATATTAAGGGGCTTCCTGTATCTGTGAAGAATATCGGGGAAGTAACAGAGTCGTCCTTACCCAGACTTGGACAGGTAGGCAGGGATCTCGATCCCGACGTTGTAGAGGGAATCGTACAGATGCGTAAAGGTGAAAATCCCATTGAGGTAATTGCAAAATTAAAGGTCACCATTGATCGTTTGAATAACGACATTTTACCTGATGATGTGAAGATTAAAACCTTCTACGACCGGGAAGTACTGATCAATTATGCAACCAATACCGTCTTTCACAATATGATGGAAGGTATTGTACTGGTTACCCTTGTCGTATTTCTATTTATGGCAGACTGGAGAACCACGGTGATCGTTGCAGCAGTCATTCCCCTAGCCCTACTTTTTGCCTTTATTTGTTTACGGTTGAAAGGTATGCCGGCCAACTTACTCTCCATGGGAGCGATAGATTTCGGGATCATTATCGATGGTGCGGTAGTGATGATGGAAGGGATTTTCGTTATGCTGGATTACCGGGCAAAGGAACTGGGAATGGAAAAATTCAACAAGTTAAGCAAACTGAGCCTGATAAAAAAGGCATGCCTTGTAAATGGAAAGGGGATTTTCTTTGCCAAAATGATCATCATCGCAGGCCTTTTGCCCATTTTTAGTTTTCAAAAAGTAGAAGGAAAAATGTTTTCTCCGCTGGCCTGGACTTTAGGGTTCGCTTTGCTGGGTGCCTTACTGCTCACTTTTACTTTAGTACCGGTAATGGCGAGTGTCCTATTGAGAAAGAATGTTCGCGAAAAGCACAATTTCTTTATCCTCTGGCTTAGTCGCAGCTGTATTTCAACATTTGATGTTTGTTTTAAGCATAAAAGAACCAGTTTTTTTCTGGCCATATCCGTAATGCTTGCAGGCCTGTTTTGTTTCAAATTTGTTGGCACTGAATTTCTGCCCCAGTTGAATGAAGGTTCCATTTATGTGAGAGCAACGGGGCCTTTGAGTACTTCTCTAACAGAATCTGTCAAATTATCGGATCAGATGCGAAAGATTTTTCTTGATTTCCCTGAGGTCAAACAGGTGATTTCCCAGACCGGCAGACCAGATGGTGGCAGTGATGCAACAGGGTTCTACAACCAGGAATTTTTAGTAGACCTATACCCAAAAAATGAATGGAAAAATAAAATCACTAAAGATCAACTCATCGGAATGATGAATGAAAAACTCAAAATTTTCCCGGGGATAGATCTAAATTTTTCCCAACCCATTTCTGACAATGTTGCCGAAGAGGTCTCGGGTGTAAAGGGCTCAATAGTTATCAAAACTTTTGGCCCGGATCTTAAAGTCACTGAAGAAAAAGAAAAAATGATCTATCAAGTCATGAAGCGTATTGAAGGCGTACAGGATCTGGCAATCCTATATAATCTTGGCCAGCCCGAACTGCTTATTAAACTTGATCAGACCAAGATGGCCGTCTACGGGGTGACCGCGGCCGACGCCAATGCGATCATTCAAATGGCAATCGGTGGGCAAGCTGCAACCCAGATATATGAAGGGGAACGCAAATTTGACTTAAGAATACGTTATCCGGAAAATTTCAGGAATAATGGCGAATCCATTGGTGACCTGAGGGTAACGACACTTTCAGGCACGAAAATTCCTCTGAGGGAAATCGCCTCCATAGAGAAAAAGATTGGCCCAAGTATCATTTATCGTGATAAAGGGATGCGTTATGGTGCCATTAAGTTCTCAATCCGAGGCCGTGATATGGGGAGCACTATAGATGAGGCACAACAGAAAATAAAAGAAAAGGTAAAAATCGACAAGGGCATCTTCTTAGAATGGGCTGGAGATTTTGAAAACCAGCAACGTGCTACAGCCCGCCTGCAAATGGTCGTACCTATCTGCCTGCTGGTGATCTTTTTTATTTTATTTGTACTCTTTGGCTCCATTAAAGATTCCTTACTCGTTCTAAATAATGTGCCGTTTGCAATCACTGGAGGAATACTGGCCCTATTAATTACCAACATTAACTTTAGCATATCTGCAGGAATCGGCTTTATTGCTTTATTTGGTATTTGTATTCAGAACGGGGTGATCTTGTTGTCCAAATTTAAAAGTAACATGGAAGAATTAAGATCCGATCCCAGAATCACTTTCGTGGATGCATTACGTAATGGGGTGGAAGACCGCCTTCGGTCGGTGATCATGACAGCGATGATGGCCGCGATTGGTTTATTGCCGGCCGCCATTTCATCGGGAATAGGATCAGAAGCTTCTAAACCATTAGCCATTGTAGTCATCGGCGGACTCATTACAAATACCATTTTCAATCTTTTCATCTTTCCTATTGTCTGCTTCTGGTCTTATAAAAAGAGCCCAACACAGATCAGAAAAGTTCATACTCAAGGATAAAACAATATGTTACAAAAAAACAAGAATTGATACGCTTGATGTTCTTAGAATACCAGAGATCCTGGGGATTTTTCTAATTAATATACCCTTTGTGTGCGCTTCCTTATTCAAGATGTACGCAGATGAAGGTAACGGAACTTCTTTTTTGATCGATCTTTTTTTGAGGACAGCCAAAGAAGGATATTGCAATTGCTTTTTGGAGCCAGTATGATGCTTTTAACCGCAAGCACGCTGAATTCCGAAGGACCATTGGAATGATTATGGCGGTATTTGTCCTCATGTAAAGCAAACATAATACTGAATTTTAGCAGATTTTACCACATAAACGCAGTAAAAGCCAACCCCACGGAGAAATGATCGCTCTTAAGTTTGCCACTTTGATTCGATGGTGACTGAAAAACAGGAACTCCAGGATTATATGCTTGATTTGGCACTATCGTTTTAAATTGATGTGTGGACTTGAAAAAGGTGCCATAAAGCTTGATTGACGTATTTCTGCTGAGCATTTTCTGGATACCCAGACCGGTAGATAGGCTCATTGCTGGTTGGGATTGATAGTTAGCGACCACAAGCTGTTTCGCGTTTAATTGCTTTCCGTATTTTTCATTGAGATCCATGATCATATTGCCATTACTTGCTAATGCAATCCCAGTAGCCAATTTACCTGTAATAACCCATTGGTTAGAGAGAGGCAAGCTAAAATAACTACCAATATGAAAATAGGATGTTCCCAATGCCTGGACGTAATTATGATCAGGCACTTTTTTGATGCCTTGCTCAGAAAGTATTTGATTTGAACTGACAGGGAAACTGGCAAAAGCAAATTCACCGCCAATCCCGATATGTTTTGACGGAAACCATGCCCCCTCAACACCCAGGTTAAATCCTGGACGAGCAAAAGCACCATTTTGCATCAAAGGCGACAGATCTCCTGAGGTCATGAAGGCATATCCTAAATGCATTTCCAGAAAGCTGGGCGGGGAACCTCTGAGAATCGGGGAACTCAGTAGCGGGAAATTCACTCCCTGATCTTTAAAGATCTTGCTGGCTAGAAACTCACCGAGTTCCGCTGAAACAATACCAACTGCGGCACCAGCTAGTACATCTGTAACCCAGTGTCTGTTGTTTATACCTCTGCCGATCCCTGTCATCATCGCAAGTGAATAACCACCAATACTATATAAAGTATTTATTTCTCCGTACTCCTGATGTAACCATGTCGCATTTAAAAAAGCAGTAGCGGTATGACCAGAAGGAAAGGAGTTTTTTGAGGAGGCATCCGGACGTTCCAACCGGGTAGCATGTTTTGTAACATTAACCACACTGCCCATTATCGCCATAGAAATCACATAGGATGCTATAGCTCTTTTAAGCTCGTGTTTACCTTTTACCTTACCTGCATGAAGCGCCAAAACCGTTACTGCAGGCAGATATTGTAAATAATCGTCAAAATGGTTTCTGAAATTAGGAATAAAACGATTTCTGACATCCCTGATATTTTCTTTGTAAGGCCATGTCGCAGCAGTTGCAGAAAAAAGTATTCCCGGGATGATTAATTTGCTCGCAAAGCAGCTTTTTGTTAAATCAGGTTTAACCAACTGAATGGGAAGTGTGTCATGGCGGGATGTATCACTATACTGTGCAGTAGCATCCGTAATCAGTAAGCCTAAACAGACTACCGATAAAAAAAAGTAAAGAATTCTTGCGCGCATTTTGATGTTACTCATTATTAATGGAAGAGTGTCCGGAGAAGAATAGATCCTTTGTAATGGTTTCTGCATGATAAAAATAGACAAACAAGGGGGCGGACAATGGAACAAGGCCGAAAATCACTAAAAATCTACATTAAATTTAGCGCGGATGCCCCATCTGGTAACCTCTGGGTTTTCCAGGTAAGTGAATCGCCTGACCAAATCCACCCTCAGGATTTTAAAAATATTTGATACCCCTATGCTCCCTTCCACATAAGGTATATGACCAAGTGGATGACTGAAAGGTCGTCCCTGTTCATTGGTGGGAAAACGGAACAGTTCAGCGTTTTTCCCAGGATCATTCCCTGAACTAATCGTTCCGCCTAAAACCTTCAACGAAACAATCTCTCTCCATTGCATTTTTTTTATCAACGGAACTTTATTCAGAAAGAATCCGTTAAATGAATGCTGCAGGTTAACACTATAATACCGATCACTCAAAAATTCCATAAAGTTCATGAGGTTATAGGAGGATAGCTGATAGGCAAAGGTTTGATTGGCACGGTGAATGTGAAGCAGAGGAAAAGGAACCTTCCCAAATACAGCACCAGCTTCAAAAATTACATCAGAATAACCAAAGACAGATAAATAGAATCTTTTAGAAATATTGAGGCTTATGTTTTGATAATTATAATCCCCGCCCAAAAAGTCCTTGATCCCAATCGCACCTCTCAAAGTAAAAACAGGCTGCCCAGTCACAATTTGCCTTCTGTAACGTTTTCCCTGGTAAAATTTTTCATTAGGTGCCCAACGTATCTCGGCTAAAAATTCAGAACTATTGAGGTCAGGGATAAGCTGAGATCCCCGCTGAAAGAAAAGATCACCGGCAGATTTTAAAACCTGATTTTTGTAACTCAATTTGAAGGAAAGGTGCTGTGATGTTTCATGTAGATATTCAATCAACCATTTCTTATTGTAAAGCCATTTGTTATTGGATCCCCTTTTGAATGAAAGCAAGACATTATCATCTTCCAAGAAATTGAGTTCCTGCCCGGGAATTTGAGTTTCATAACTATGTTTCAAAGTAATTGATTTAACAGGAAACTGATAAATTGATTTATCGGTAAGGGAAAGAACAGTACCTAAGCTGTATTTCCATTTTTGATCCTTAGTTCCGTAAGCAAGATGGGCATCGAGGAAGACCTTTTTGCTCAATGCTTCCGTAGTTCGTCCGGCAAATTTAAATCTTGAGCCTTCAACCGGATTGAAGCTATAGAATGAGCTGATTGGGCCAAATTCCAGCTTTCCAGCAGGAATAAACCCGGACAATAAGAAGGAGGCGAAAGCCATTTTCCGGAGAAAGATTTTTGACTGCTTCAGGCTGTCGATATTTTGGTAGGCTATTTTGTCATTTAATGCTAAGGGTTCAGGTCTTAGTTTCAGCCAGCTGTCATCATTCAGCTTACTTCCAACCAAGGGAGCATCAATTTTCCGGGACAATGCCTCCGGTCCATAAAGAAAATCATGCGTTATGATCGTTCTTTCCCCGAAAATACTGGTACCCTCCCTGAAGATTCCCAAATCCATGGACATGACACCTTTTCCTAAATGATATCTTCCGGAACCATCGACATCATAATCCAATATGATCTGAAGATCTTTAACCCAATTGAGATTGATCTGATTGTTTATGGACAGTTCTGCTCTTTTCAGGGCGTAATTCCCGTCAAGCGTGATAAAAAGATAGCCGAGAAAAAGTACATCCTGTTTGTTTTTCGGGGCGACCATTATTTTCAGCTGCCTTGGAGAAACATCTTTTAAAGTATCAACTATAAAATATTTATAAAAGGAAGTTGCCATGCCAGCTATCGGACTTAAAAAGCGCTGGTTACCCAGGCCAACGTCATTGTCATACAGATCCGCCCCCTGATAGATCTTTTCCAGATACTCGTTAATTCCGTCTTCGTCCAAATATTGATCAATTCGGGATTGTTTTTCCCCCAGTTTAAGAACAGTATCCCCGCTCAAGGCAGAAAAGCGAACCTGATTGAATTTTTCCTGAATGAGCACCGGTATCAGTTTTTTCCCCGGCACCTTTAATGAATCTGAATTTTCCAGTAAGAAAGGTAATTTTTTCAGCAGTCTTATTTTACCAGCTTTATCTGAAGGAATACTGATTGACATATTGATCTTTTCATATTGTTTATAGGAAATTTCTTTATGTCCGTTTGCATTATTTTCAGTTTTATGGTCAATTACCTGCCGCATAAAATCTACTGCGGGATTATTTGTATTTCGGTATTTCGCCTTGTTCGCACCTTTAATGCTCACTTCAGATAATTTCTCTGATTGCGGTTCCATCTGAATGTTTATTTCCCGGCCCTGCGTCTGAATTAAGGATATGACTTGTTTTTTATAACCTATCATACTGAAATAGAGTTCCTCTTCTTTTCCCGTTGCAATCATACTATAGCGCCCGTATGCGTCACTTAATGTTTGTGGGGCCTTATTGTCAAAGCCTACATTAATGTGAGTAAGAGGCAGTCCTGTAGCTTTATCTGTAATTCTACCTTTTATAGCTATCCGCTGGGCGTTGGAATAGAAAGCTAAAAAACTAAGAAATATGACCAGTGTGCTTTTTAGCGACATATCTCCCATGGATTTAAAGAAAATAACTGTAATAAAATACATCCATGAGGGTTACTTGTTGGAATCTGTACGGAATAATTTGAAATTTTAAGATAAAAACGGGTTTTGTATTTTTTTAATTGAAAGACAACAATGACTGCAAAAAGTCCCATTTCGTGATTCCCTATTATCCTATGCGTCTGCTTCCAAGAATGGTACACAGAACTCTGAAGCACCAATTGAAAGTTGGTGTAAAAGAACTATTTTAAAGTCTTCTGCTGCCGATAATGTTAAATTGGATGTCAGCGAAGCCCGAACCAGATAGCCAGATGGTAATAAGCAGTCCTATTACCTATTCAAAAATCGCTTCATCAGGTCTTAAGAAAAGCTTAATGCCCCTAGGGCCGCCCGCATTTTTGCAGACAGCCCTACAGGCGTTAAATCATAACACCTTTCATTGAATTGACTGATTATCTATATTTTTCAACTAGATGATATACATCATCATTCTGCATGATTCTTGGCATTTAATGGCCCTACCTTTACTCCTACCTTTGATTTAAATTGGTAACCACTTAAACAAGAAAGGATATACCAAAGACTAATACTGAATAAAATATATTTCCAGGCAAACAGTTAGCCATAGATACGCCATGAAAGTACTATAGCTTTCCTAGCCATCATATTATATCTCCTAATTCGGTCTGTAAATACGACAAGTCAGTATCATAATTTCATAATAAAAAAACAACCTATGAAAGCAAATACTTCTAAATTCAACAACATTTTAAGCACCTCACCTGATGATGGGAATGTGGATCATGAACCCGATTCAAGCAAAGAGCAACAACGCAATACACCGCAAAAATCCATGCCCTTTTCGGATCAGATTGGAAACTACCAACGCAACAGAGGAATTCCCCGTCAGTCCTATAAGGACAGTAAAATCTACATTATAGGCAGCGGTATTGCCGGTATGGCTACTGCTTATTATTTCATTCGTGACGGACAGGTACCCGCCGAAAACATCACATTTTTAGAACAATTGCACATCGATGGAGGCTCATTAGATGGCGCAGGTAACGCGGAAGAAGGTTACATCATTAGGGGTGGCCGGGAAATGGACATGACCTACGAAAACCTTTGGGATATATTTCAGGACATTCCAGCGCTCGAAATGCCGGCTCCCTATACCGTGTTAGATGAATACCGTTTAATCAATGACAACGATTCTAATTACTCCAAAGCCCGCCTGATCCATAATCAAGGAGCAATAAAAGATTTCAGCAAATTTGGTCTGAACAAAAAAGACCAGATGGCCATCATTAAGCTTCTGCTGAAGAAAAAGGAAGAACTGGACGATCTGACCATTGAAGATTATTTTAGTGAAACCTTCCTGAGCAGTGATTTCTGGACCTATTGGCGTACGATGTTTGCATTCGAAAACTGGCACAGCCTGCTGGAATTAAAGCTTTACATGCACCGCTTCCTACACGCAATTGATGGATTAAATGATTTTTCGTCTTTGGTATTCCCTAAATATAATCAGTATGACACTTTCGTAACACCTTTGCGCAATTTTCTAAAAGAAAAAGGTGTGAATATCCAATTTAATACACTAGTGAATGACCTGGATATCCATATCAATACCGAAGGAAAAGTAGTGGAAGGGATTATTACAGAACAAAACGGAAAAGAAGTTAAAATACCCCTTGGAAAAGAGGACTATGTGATTGTGACTACTGGTTCAATGACCGAAGACACTTTCTATGGCGATAACAAAAATGCACCTATCATAGCTATAGACAATAATACAAGTGGAAAGAGCGGTGGATGGAAACTATGGAAAAACCTTGCTGCTAAATCAGAAATCTTTGGCAAACCAGAAAAATTCTGCAGCAATATAGAAAAGTCATCATGGGAATCCGTGACTTTAACCTGCAGACCTTCCCCTCTGGTAGAAAAACTAAAGGAGTATTGTGTCAATGATCCTTATTCCGGAAAAACAGCTACCGGTGGAATCGTTACCATTACAGATTCAAATTGGCTAATGAGTTTTACCTGTAACAGGCAACCGCATTTCCCTGAACAACCAGATGACATTTTAGTACTTTGGGTGTATGCGCTGTTCATGGACAAGGAAGGAAATCATATCAAAAAAGTAATGCCTGAATGTACAGGAGATGAGATCCTTGCCGAACTGTGTTACCATATGGGCATCATTGATCAGTGGGATGATGTGGTAAAAAACACGATCACCCGTACGGCTTTCATGCCGTATATTACTTCGATGTTTATGCCCAGGGCTAAAGGTGACCGACCCAGAGCTGTTCCGGAAGGCTGTAAAAACCTTGGATTGATCGGCCAGTTTGTGGAAACCAACAATGATGTAGTATTTACTATGGAAAGCTCGGTGAGAACAGCCAGGATTGCAGTCTATGAACTATTAAACCTAAATAAACAGGTACCCGATATTAATCCTTTACAATACGATATCCGCCATTTACTCAAGGCAGCAAACACACTCAATGATCATAAACCATTTTTGGGTGAAGGTATATTACGCAGTGTATTGAAAGGAACTTATTTTGAACACATCTTACCGGCAGGACCGGAAGGCGAAGAAGAACAAGAGTCCTTTATAATGGAACAAGTCAACAAATTCAAAGACTGGATAAAGGTGCTAAAAGATTAATCAGAAAGATGCATTTTGGATAATTAGCGTAAAATAAAAGCCCTTCACTATATGTGGAGGGCTTTTTAATAGAATTTGATATCTAACTAACTAGTTATTCAAACTGGCCAAAGCAAAAGGGACCATGCTGGCAGAATCGGGGCGTATAGAGCGCCTGGACATGCTCATACTGGTGATAGGATTAAAACGAAAAAACCCCCTAAATAGTGATATTTAGAGGGTTTTTGATAGAATTTGACATCTATGTTGTCGGGGTGGCAGGATTCGAACCTACGACCTCCTGCTCCCAAAGCAGGCGCGATACCGGGCTACGCTACACCCCGAACTGGTATCAATCTTTCTTAATGGTCATTATAAAACTACTCTTCCGAGTAATTGTTGTCGGGGTGGCAGGATTCGAACCTACGACCTCCTGCTCCCAAAGCAGGCGCGATACCGGGCTACGCTACACCCCGAACTGGTATCATCTTTCTTCCTCTTTCGGAGGACTGTAAAAACGCTGATTATTTGGTAACACCTAATTATCGTTGTCTTTAATGATGCGGAGAGGGCGGGATTCGAACCCGCGGTACCGTTGCCAGTACGACAGTTTAGCAAACTGTTCCTTTCGGCCACTCAGGCACCTCTCCTTTTCAATTAACTTTCCCGCTTTAAACAAAAACCGTTGCTGTTTTTCGGGATTGCAAATATAGGAAGATGATTGGTAGTTCCAAAAAAAAATTAAACATTTTGTAGGTAATCTATACGCACATGATAGATGCTCATCAGCATAGTCTTGAATATCAACTTTATAGTTTCTAAATCTTTTAAAGTAATATCGCAATTATCTAACTGATTTTGTTCTAATTTATAGTTAATGATCCTTTCGACCAGGTCATTTATGCTTTGCGCGTCCGGATTTTTAAGACTTCTTGAGGCTGCTTCCACCGAATCTGCGAGCATTAATACCCCAGTTTCCTTAGAAAAAGGGATCGGACCAGGGTAACGAAAGATGTTTTCGTCCACAAATTTCTCCGGAGAGTTCTTTAAAAACGACTGATAGAAATAATCTACCCTGGTATTTCCATGGTGCGTTCTGATAAAATCGATCACACTTTCCGGTAATTGATGTCTGCGGGTAATTTCTATGCCTTTATGAACATGTTTAATGATGATCTGAGCACTTTGCTCATAAGGCAGCTTATCATGCGGACTCAGCGCCGTATTTTGATTCTCTATAAAGTATTGAGGGTTCTCTATTTTACCGATATCATGATACAGGGCACCAGCTCTTACCAATAGCGAATTCCCCCCTATTTTAAAAATTGCAGCTTCCGCGAGGTTGGCCACCTGTAAAGAATGCTGGAAAGTTCCAGGCGCTTTAAACGCAAGCTCTCTCAGCAGTTTATTATTCGTATTCGTCAATTCTATCAAGGCCACATCTGAAGTGATGCCAAACAGCCTTTCAAAAGCATAAATCAATGGATAAGCCAGGAGCGACAATAGTACACTAATAATGAAAGGCACAAAGTTGAGCCACTCGATCTCAGAGAATGATCCCTCTCTCAATAATCCAATCCCCAGGAAGGAAACAAAGTAAGCCGACAAGATGAATAAAGCAGACAGCAGCAATTGCTCTCTTTTGATCAGATTCCTGATACTATAGATCGCCACCATCCCTGAGGTAATCTGGTAAAAGACGAACTCAAAACTGTTCGGCACAAAGAAACCGGCAATCAGGATCACCAGCAGATGCAGGTACAGCGCTAAACGCGTATCAAACAAAATCCGGATGATAATCGGTACAATACAGAAGGGGATATAATAGATGCTAGGCAGGTTCAACTTAATCGCCCAGGTCAAACACAGCAGCATGGTGGTGATCACCAATAGTAATAAAGACAGCTGACGGTTGTCCGCAAAAATATCCTTTCTGAACAGCTTCAAAAAGAACATCAGCAGGCTGACAATAAACCCTACCAGTAAAATTTGTCCGAGGTACACCAGCTTACTATCGCCGATAGTTTTTGTCTGTGCTTCATAAGCCTCTTTAAAAGAGAGTAGCTTTTGATAAATTTCATCATCTACCACATTGTCTTTCGCAATAATCAACTCCCCTTTCTGTACCATCCCACGGGTAGTAGAAAGACTGTTGACCGTATTTTCCTGTACAATATTGGTCAGCTTTTCATCGAAAATGATATTGGGCTGCAAATGGTCTTCCACCAGCCCCAGAATCATCTCTTTAACTTTCAGGTTAACTGAAGTATAATTCTTCTCAAAATACTCCAAGGCAGATTGTACCGTAAAAACATCCTGAGTACTCAGGCTCTTACTGATGTTATTGTTCATCAGCGCAAAATCATAGTATTTATTCCCTTTCTGATGTTTTACATTCATTGCAATGATGCCCCTGTTGTAAATCGATTCCAGCAGTTTCATGGAAGAGGCTTTATAAGCAGCCTTATCTTCTTCAGGAAAGGCATTTGTCTTCCATTTCACATCAAATTCATTGGAATAAGCTTCCTCCACACTGTGAATCAGCTCATTGTTCATCTTATAAATGGGCAGCACATTGTTCAGCGCGTCCTTTTTATCCGTCGTCACCTGAGGGATTGTTTTTAAGATCGCAAAGCTGAATGGAGAAACCAGGTCTTTATTTTTCCAGATCTCCCCCTTTTCAAATTCATATCTGAACCTAGGTTGTTTAGGTAAAAACACCGTTATGATCAATACAGACAGCACCATCATCACATATTTAATGTTTGATGAATACTTACGATAAAGCACCCTATGGGAATTCTTTTTGATTTTTGCCAAAATGATATAAAATTGATTTCATTCAAAAATAATACAATTTTTCCTCATATCGGCTTTTGAGAAGTGTAATCCTGAGAAGGGATCTGATTTACAAAGATTATCCTTGCATTTATGAAAACTATTTCGTCAATTTATGATATCAAATCAATATCATTATGTATCAGGAAAAAATTATCACCCCACCATCTGGCTACCTTACATTTGTCCTCTTTCTGGCACTGTTAGGCGGCGGAATCTATGCATTAGCCACTGAGCAATATGCGATTGACGCGATCGCCCTTGCCCTCAACTTCATTCTGGTTTTACCAGGGCTGATTATCAACAATCCAAATGAATCCAAAGTACTCACCCTTTTTGGGAAGTATGTAGGCACGGTTAAAACAGACGGTTTTTTCTGGGTAAACCCACTAACTGTTAAAAAGAGTGTTTCTTTAAAAGCGAGAAACCTCAACGGTCATCAGATCAAGGTCAATGACAAATTAGGAAACCCGATTGAAATTGCAGCTGTTGTGGTATGGCAAATTCAGGAAACTGCAAAAGCGATGTTTGCAGTAGAAGATTACCTGCAATATGTAGCAATTCAAAGCGAAGCGGCAGTCAGACACCTGGCCAATATCTTCCCTTATGACAACTTTGAAGATGAGGAAGCCACCATCACCCTAAAAGATGGCGCAGAAAAAGTAAGCTCCCTTCTAGAAGCAGAGCTGAGCGAACGCTTGTCGAGAGCAGGAATTGAGGTGATTGAAGCCCGAATTTCACATTTGGCCTATGCACAGGAAATTGCCAGTGCCATGCTGCAGCGCCAGCAGGCTACCGCAGTAATTGCAGCCCGCAAATTAATTGTAGAAGGCGCAGTGAGTATGGTAGAAATGGCCCTGGACAGGCTTTCAGAAAAAAATATCGTAGAGCTTGATGAAGAACGTAAAGCCTCCATGGTGAGTAACCTATTGGTGGTGCTTTGCGGTGAAAGGAATGTACAGCCCATCCTGAATACCGGTACGCTATACAATTAATACTGATAAAACATGTCTGAAAAAGATAAAAAAGCTTTTGCACTGAGGATCAACCCTGCCCTGCTCAAAGAGATTGAGAACTGGGCAAATGACGAATTCAGGAGCATCAATGGGCAGATAGAGTACCTGTTGACTGAAGCGGTGAAATCGAAAAGAAAACGACGCATAAACAAAAATGATACAGATGAGCCTCGTTAAAAACGATGGAGTTTAACCAGCAGATACTACTAATTACTTAACTTTGCTTTCAACCAAAATTAAAAAGTACCAATGAGAGAAGTAGTTATAGTATCTGCAGTTAGAACCCCGATAGGAAGTTTTGGTGGTTCATTATCAAGTTTTTCAGCTCCTCAACTGGGCGGTATAGCCATCAAAGCTGCTGTAGAAAAAGCGGGCATCAGCCTTGCTGACGTTCAGGAAGTGTATATGGGCAATGTATTGTCTGCAAATATTGGCCAGGCTCCAGCTACACAAGCGGCAAAATTTGCCGGCTTACCAGACCTTCCTGCTACCACCATCAATAAAGTATGTGCTTCAGGAACCAAAGCCATCATGCTGGCTGCACAAAGTATCGCCCTTGGCGAAAACGACATTATCGTTGCAGGCGGTATGGAAAGCATGAGCAATGTTCCCTATTATTTAGATAAAGCAAGAAACGGATACCGTTTAGGCCATGGTCAGCTAACCGACGGCTTGGTAAAAGACGGACTCTGGGATGTATACAATGATTACCACATGGGTTCTGCCGCAGAACTATGTGCCGCAGAATGCGAAATCAGCCGTGAAGATCAGGATGCTTTTGCCATCAGTTCTTACCAAAAAGCACAGGCTGCGCAAAACGAAGGCAAATTCGACTCAGAAATTGTCCCTGTACCTGTCAAAGACCGCAAAGGCGAAGTGACCCTCATCTCGAAAGATGAAGAGCCATTTGCTGTTAAATTCGATAAAATCCCAGGCTTAAAACCAGTATTCAAGAAAGATGGAACAGTTACTGCAGCAAATGCCTCTACCTTAAATGATGGTGCAGCTGCATTGGTATTGATGAGTGCGGATAAAGCGAAAGAACTTGGATTAAAGCCATTGGCAAAAATCCTGGCGTATGCAGATGCACAGCAGGCACCGGAATGGTTTACTACCGCGCCGGCAAAAGCAATCCCCTTAGCCTTAAAAAAAGCAGGTAAAAATATCAGCGACGTAGATTATTTTGAAATCAACGAAGCCTTCTCTGTTGTTTCTTTAGCCAACAACAAGCTATTGGAATTAAATGCAGAAAAAGTAAACGTAAATGGTGGTGCAGTAGCCATTGGGCATCCACTAGGTGCCTCAGGTGCCAGAATCGTAGTGACCTTATTGACGGTACTGGCCCAGAACAATGGAACTATCGGTGTAGCCGGAATTTGTAATGGTGGCGGTGGTGCCAGCGCAATTGTTATTGAAAAGTTAAGCTAAATGTTCAAAGCTTTAAAATCGACCCTATTGGTGATGATATTATGCTGCGCGATGACAACGGTTCATGCGCAGCATAGCTTTCCGCTCAGCAATAACCCGGCAATGCTCCGGTTCCAGGACTCTTTAATCCGGATTAGCGCTCAGGCACAGCATGCCCAGAACAACCAGTCTCGTTTTGAGGCCAATGCGCATTTCATAAAAACATTGGTAGAATCCCTGAAAACGCCAGGATCATTTAACTACCCTTTTGATTCACTAAAAACAATCTCTACCCTGAATGCCCCGGATAAATCCTTCCGCATTTTCAGCTGGTACCTCCCGGTAGATGATGGTACCTACCGTTATTTCGGCGCGATACAAGTAGCCACTAAAGATGGGAAGCTAAAATTATTCCCGCTGATCGACAACACCGAGCAGCTGAAAGACCCAAATGCCATTACCAGCAATAAAAATTGGTATGGTGCCTATTACTACCAGATCGTGCCCATAAGCAATGGAAAATCGCCTGCCTATGCCTTACTAGGCTGGAAAGGAAACAACGGCAAAACCTCCAAGAAAGTAATCGAAATATTGTCCTTTGAAAATGGCGAACCCAGCTTCGGAAAAGCGGTCTTCGTACAGCCTAAAAACCCTGGCCTCAACCGTGTCATCTTCGAGTACAACAAACTCAACTCCATGACGCTGACCATGGACAAAAGCGTAAATATGATCGTTTTTGATCATCTTGCTCCTTTTAGTGAAGAAATGATAGGAAATTTTGAATATTACGCTTCCGACCTCAGTTTTGATGCGTATAAAGTGACGAGCGGCAAACTTAAACTCGTTGAGAATGTGGAACTAAAGAATGATCCTAATGATTTGGACGAGCTCTACATCGACCCGAAAGACAAAAAAATTCAAGCCATCAAGAAGCTTTAACAGATGCCAATACCACTCTAAACTACTTTAAAAATTTGTGAGTTTGACTCCGGGTGCCTATCTTGCGCGATGGTTTATTTTAATATCAAACAAAAACCTTACCAAAACAGAGCCCTCTCCATTATTTTATTTATAAGAACTAACTGAACCTTTCAATAAATTATTACACAAAAAAACCAACACATGAATGCACAAAATTTGGACACTCCAAATAACTTTTTTGAGAGTAAGGTACTAGGACATCCAGCTGGACTGTTTGTTTTATTCTTTACGGAGATGTGGGAAAGATTCTCCTACTATGGGATGCGCGCATTACTAGTGCTTTTTCTAACTTCTTCCATTATTGGTGATAATCCAGGATGGGGATGGCCTAGAGCTCATGCATTAGCAATTTATGGTTCGTATACAGGCTTAGCTTATCTGACGCCAATCCTAGGCGGTTATATTGCCGATAGAATCATTGGTTATAGATGGGCAGTTATAGTAGGAGCCTTATTAATGACCTTAGGCCATTTATCTATGGCCATTGAAATCGACCATTTCTTCATGTACCTGGGCTTATGTCTATTGGTAGTAGGTAACGGTTTCTTCAAACCAAACATGACCTCTATCATTGCACAGATGTATAAAAAACATCCGGAGAAAAAAGATGGTGCCTACACCATTTTCTACATGGGCGTAAACGCTGGAGCATTTTTAGGGATGTTATTGTGCGGATACATCGGAGAAAGCAAAGACTGGGGATGGGCTTATGGATTCGGTTTAGCCGGTATCTTTATGTTTATCGGTATGGTTCAGTTCTATTTCACTCAAGGGATTTTCGGTAATATCGGCTTAAAACCGCTTAAAAACGAAGTAGAAGAAGTTTCTGACAACCTAGAGGAAAGCACAAGAAACCCATTCTCTAAATTCGACTTATTGTTGATTGGTCTGATTGCTGTAATTGGCTTATCCTGGATTATCAATGATCCGGTTTCCAAAATTACCACCATGAACTTGTTCGCATTTAATGTGGGCAGCATGGAAGGAAGTAACTTCATGATCATCACTGCATTGGTGCTTTTCATATTCATCTTAGTGAAAAGGATCAGTCAATATACACCAGTATTACGCGATAAAATGATCGCTGTAATTGTCCTGGCCTTTATTACGATTTTCTTCTGGGCATCATTTGAACAAGCAGGTGGTTCGATGACCATCTTTGCAAAGGATTATACCCAGCGTATGCTAACAGGTGATTCTAAGGTGATTTTCAATGTGGTCAACACCATGATTACAGTGATTCCTCTAGTGATCATCTCTTATGTATTGCTCAAGCTGTTCTCTAAAACTTTCGGTAAATATTCTATCGGTAACCTAGTTTTAGCTTCAGGTTTCATCATCATTTGGGTGATTGTCATCTATATGCTTAAAAACCAATACAGCGAAGTAAAATCAGAAGTTCCAGCCACCTGGTTTGGTATCCTGAACTCTCTATTCATCATCAGCTGTGCACCAATCGTATCTAAACTTTGGGAAAGTAAATACAATCCTTCTGCAACGTTTAAAAACGGATTTGGTATGATTCTTTTAGGAATCGGTTTCGCCGTTCTTGCTTACGGTGCAAGTACCATCCCTCAGGGTGCTGCGGTAGCTTCAGTAAGTATGATCTGGCTGGTATTGGCTTATTTCTTCCATACGATGGGTGAATTGTTCATCTCTCCTGTAGGTTTATCTTATGTAAGTAAACTGGTTCCTGGAAGAATGATCGCCATTATGTTTGGTATCTGGTACTTGGCCATCGCTATCGGTAATAAAGTTGCAGGTACAATGGGTGGTATGATCGATGAGATCACTTCAAAATATTCAATGAGTACCTTCTTCCTGATCTTCACCTTTATCCCTATCGGACTAGGTTTGATCATCATGATGCTGACTCCATTAATGAAACGCCTGATGCACGGTGTAAAATAAAAAAATCAAGCCTTTGGAACTCTCCAAAGGCTTTTTTTACTAACAGAACAATGACAATTAAGATATGGCTGAAAATCTTACTTTAGAACAAATTCAGAATTTCAAGGGCAAGTATCCAAAACAACTTTGGTACCTGTTCTTCTCAGAAATGTGGGAACGTTTCTGTTTCTACGGAATGCGGGGAATGCTGACCTATTTCATGGTCACGCAGTTAATGATGAAAGATGGCGATGCCAATCTTCAATACGGAGCCACTCAGGCCTTCGTATATGCCTTCACCTTTATCGGTGGACTCTTTGCAGATAAAATCCTGGGCTTTAGGAAGTCCCTGTTCTGGGGCGGTATCCTGATGATTATAGGAAGTGCAATCCTCTCTTATGATCCGCATCAGTTCTTCTTTCTCGGGATCAGTTTCACGGTAGTCGGTACCGGTTTCTTTAAACCCAACATTTCTACGATGGTAGGTTCCCTTTACAAAGGCAATGACCCACGTCGTGATGCTGGTTTCTCTCTGTTCTATGCCGGAATTAACATCGGTGGTCTATTGGGTGGTTACGCCTGTATTTACCTTGGAAAAACCTATTCCTGGCACCTGGCTTTCGGCCTTGCCGGAATTGTAATGACCATCAGTTTGCTGACTTTTATCTTCACTAAAAAGAGCTTAGGTCCGATTGGATTATCTCCTTTTAAAGACGAAGAGGTAACGGTGATCTTACCAGAAAGCCTGGATGGAAAATTACCTGCTGAACCAGCAGTGATCAAAACCAAAGCGATCAACAGAAAATGGTACGATTATGCAGTATATGCAGGATCATTGGCCATAATTCCAGTGATCATGACCATGGTGGCCAAAACACAATATACCGACTGGTTTATGTACATCATCGGCCCTGCCACCTTAGTTTACATCATTTATGAAATGAGTAAATACGGATGGGAAGAGCGTAAAAAACTTATTGCAGCCATCATCTTTATCCTGTTCTCTATTGTATTCTGGGGAATTTACGAACAAAGCGGGGGCTCTATGGCGCTATTCGCCGCCAGAAACCTGGATGATAAACTTCTGGGCGTCATTACCCTGGATCCAAACGGTGTAAACAACTCTGCCAACTCTTTCTTTGTGATCATTTTTGCCTTTGTCTTCAGTCTGGTATGGATTGGATTAGCAAAGAAAAAGATCGAACCAAATACGGTAGTGAAATTCGGTCTTGGCTTTTTATTCCTGGCAGGTGGTTTCTTTATCCTATACAGCACCCGTTTCTTTGCCAATGCACAAGGTATTGCTTCTTTAGACGCCTTTACCCTGTCGTACCTGGTAATTACCTTCGGTGAGCTTTGCCTCTCTCCTATCGGCTTATCCATTATGACCAAATTATCCCCGGTTAAATTACAGGGTGTAATGATGGGAATGTGGTTCCTGGCCAGTGCTTACGGTCAGTATGTAGCCGGTATTTTAGGTGCACACATGGCGCAAGGCGGAGATAATGATACCACAGCTCAGAAATTAATGACCTTCACAGAGGGCTATAAACAGCTGGCTATTTATGCCTTAATTGCTGGAATATTATTGATTATCCTATCCCCATTAGTGAAAAAACTAATGGGAGATGTCAAATAATCTCATTTATTTGTGATTTAACATCATTAACCCTCAGTATATAGAATATACTGAGGGTTTTTTCGTTAAGAATCCATAATTTCGCTCCTAAATTTATATTACGTGTCAGACAGTCTAATTATAATCCCCACCTACAACGAGAAAGAAAATATTGAGAAGATCATTAGAAAGGTTTTCTCCCTGCCTTATTCTTTTGAAGTCCTAATTATTGATGATGGTTCTCCTGATGGAACAGCCCGCATCGTGAAGGGATTACAGCAAGAATTTCCTGGCCTTCATATCGAAGAAAGAACAGGAAAACTGGGTTTAGGCACTGCCTATATTCATGGTTTTCGCTGGGCATTAGCCCGTCCGCAGTACCAGTATATCTTTGAGATGGATGCTGATTTTTCTCACAATCCAGACGACCTGATCAGGCTTCGTGAAGCTGGTGTAAATGGTGCAGATTTAGCCATCGGCTCCCGTTATGTAAATGGCGTAAATGTGGTCAACTGGCCGATGAATAGGGTACTAATGTCCTACTTTGCCTCCATGTATGTGCGCATGATGACCAGAATTGACATTCAGGATGCAACTGCAGGATTTAAATGTTACACCAGACGTGTTTTAGAGACCATTCCTTTGGATAAAATCAAATTTGTAGGTTATGCCTTCCAGATTGAGATGAAGTTCACAGCAATCAAATATGGCTTTAAAGTAGTCGAAGTTCCAATCATCTTCACCGACCGTACAGAGGGTACTTCCAAAATGAGCACCCGTATTTTCAGGGAAGCTTTTATTGGTGTAATTCAAATGAAAGTTTGGAGTTGGTTCAGGAATTACAACCGGTAATCACTTAAGCTTTGCGGGGTTTTCCATCCCGCATCATCGTTCCGAAATCCCAGTCTTTGTCCATCGCAGTAACGATTTTGACCAGTCTTTTCGTTCTTGTGGCTTCCGTTTTTGCGGAATTCAACCAGTTGATGTAATAATTTTGGTGGGATTTTGGAAGCTTTAAAAAGCTTTCCAGCCATTGCGGCTCATCCGATAAACAGACTTCCAGGTCCTCCGGCATCAGGATTTTAAAGTCGAGATCTTCTTCCAGACGCAGCTCCAGTACTGCCCCTTTGTCCTTTTTTAGTTTTTTACGCAATGGCGCATTCAGTGCGATAATGAAATCACCTTCACCCATAGGTACAAGCGCTAGCCCGGCAACAGCCACCTGATCCAGCATTCCTTTTACCCGGTAGCTTTTCCGATAATCTGCCTTGATTTCGTTGGCAATGACAAAAGGGACGAAAACATAAGTCCAGCCGGTTTTTTCACCCATTTCAGCAAAACGTTCGATCTCCGCTTTAAAAGTTGCCATCAACTAAAATTAAAACTTTTCTTCGACACCTAGTCCAAATAAGGCAAAATCGTATTTAACCGGATCTATAGGATCAAATTCAGAAAGCTTTTTAGTCAGTTCTACCGCAGTCTGCCAATCTGTTTGTTTTCTGCTGATCATTCCCAATTTACGCGCTACCCGATCCACATGAACGTCACATGGACAAATGAGATCCGCAGGCTGTACAGTGTTCCAAAGTCCAAAATCAACGCCTTTATTGTCCTTTCTCACCATCCATCGTAAAAACATATTGAGGCGTTTACAGGTAGATTTCTGAAGTGGTGAAGAAACATGTTTAATCGTTCTTCTCGGGAAATCTGGCAAACTAAAAAAGTAAGACCTAAAGTAGTTTAATGCTTGTTCCGTTTTTTCTTCCAGGTATTCTGCTCTGAATATAGGTTTGGAAGGCAGGAGAAATGCCGTTTCCAAACTATCTGATTGCTCATAATGGAACTTAAAGAACGATACGAAATACAATAGATCAGTATCGTTAAAGGTGCGGTGCTTAAAACCCAGCAAACCTTTAAGGTCATCATCACTATGCTGCAGCATGAAATCGTAAGGCGCATTGTCCATGCGTTCAAACAACTCTGTACATTTATTGATAATGGTTTTGCGTTGTCCCCAAGCTAAAATTGCCGCAAAAAATGCGGCAATTTCAACGTCTTGTTTTTTAGAAAAACGGTGCGGAATGCAAACCGGATCGTTGGTAATAAAGTTCGGCTTGTTGTATTGCTCGACTTTATAGTCCAAAAAGTCTTTCAGTTCCAGGAATTCCAATATTTCTTATTTTAAATTAGCTCAATGCTTGTTCTAAATCGGCGATTAAATCGTCAATATCTTCTACCCCAACACTTAAGCGTAAAAGGTTATCCGTAACCCCTACTTTCTCACGTTCTTCCTTAGGAATAGAACCATGCGTCATACTTACCGGGTGGTTGATCAATGATTCTACACCACCTAGTGATTCTGCAAGCGTAAACACTTTGAAAGAAGAAGCGATTCTAAAGGTTTCCTGAAGGTCAGCCCCTTTTAAAGTGATGGATACCATACCACCAAAACCGCGCATTTGTTTCTTCGCGATATCATGGTTAGGATGATCTTCAAAACCTGGCCAATAGATTTTGTCTACTTTAGGATGGCTTTTCAGGAAGCGTGCTACTTTTTCACCATTCTCACAATGTGCTTTCATACGTAAATGAAGGGTCTTAATTCCTCTCAATACTAAAAACGCATCTTGAGGTCCTGGTGTAGCACCACAAGCATTATAAATAAACCAAAGGTCTTTATACAATTGCTCATCGTTCACTAACAAAGCACCCATAACCACATCAGAGTGACCACCGATATATTTGGTCACCGAATGCATCACGATGTCTGCGCCCAGATCAATAGGATTCTGAAGGTAAGGAGATGCAAAAGTATTGTCTACCGTTAAAATTAGATTATTCGCTTTAGTGATTTTGGCCACACCTTCAATGTCGATGATCTGCATGGTTGGATTTGTAGGAGTTTCAATCCACACCAATTTCGTTTTATCATTGATATATGGCAGCATATTTTCTGGCTTAGATAAGTCCAGGAAATGAAATTTAATGCCATATTTCGCATATACTTTAGTAAAGATACGGTAAGAACCACCATAAAGGTCGTTTCCGGTGATCACTTCATCACCCGGCTGTAACAGTCTTAAAACCGTATCTGTAGCCCCCATTCCACTTGAAAAAGCCAAACCATATTTAGCATTTTCCAAAGCAGCAAGACAATCTTCTAAAGCCTTACGGGTAGGATTGGTACCTCTTGAATATTCAAAACCCTGGTGATCACCAGGTGATTTTTGCCAGTAGGTAGAAGTTTGATAAATTGGAGTCATTACAGCTCCTGTAGATGGGTCAGGTTCCTGACCGGCATGTATTGCTTTTGTTGCGAACTTCATAGGTTATTATTTTGTTCTGTTTCAGCCTTAAACTGATACCCCAGGTGCTTTCCTGTCGGGTAACCGCTTGCGGCCAACATGGATTGTTTCTGATTTAAAGTTACTTCTTTTATTTGCGCATAAGGGGGAATTATTAAATCCGTAGCCAGACAGAACAAAATTGACCGTTCAATGATATCTGTCAGCGCTGCTTCTGTCACTAGGTTTTCGGAAAAATCCTGATATAAAAAGTCTAATGCTCCTTCCCCTTCTACTAAAAAATGTTTTTCTTTATTGATGAGCAGCCTTGCAATGAGCGAGCCTTCATCTGCCAGACGATTGTATTTAATAGAATCTGCCAGGAAATTATGGAGGTAAATCGTGCCGCAATAACTGCGTAAAGGATCTTCTTTTACATAATTCGTTTGAAAAACGGAATGACCAGTACCAAAGTTAAACACATTACTGTGCATCGATACCACCATCATATCACCAGAAAATTTCAGCTGTACTTCAAACTTATTGTTTTCTTTATAATCGATCTCTACGGAAGGATCTTTAGATTGATAATCGCTTTTCAATTTGCTGGCAGTCTTAATGAGCTGCTTTTTAAGCAGCTCAAAGACTTCCGTTGTATTTCTATAAATGGCCTGTTTTAAAGAGGCTTTATGCTCAAATTCAGTCAGTATTTTCGCGTAGTTTTCTGTATCCACTATTTTAATTTTGTTTCCCCTAAAGCGCAAAATGATGAAATCTTAATAAGCGCGGGCAAATAACACCCTTTGTTTAGATGGTTTTCCTGAATAGATACAAACACCATCTTCCTGCTTATTGTTTAAAGGAATACACCTGATGGTAGCTTTTGTCTCCTCTTTAATTTTTTGTTCTGTTTCTGGAGTACCATCCCAATGCGCAGATACGAATCCAGCTTTACCATCTAACAATTCTTTCAGCTCATCATAAGAATTTGCTTCAGTAGTATGTTCTTCACGGTATTGGAATGCTTTATTGTAAATATTGGCCTGAATTTCATCCAATAACTGAACGATAAAAATATCTAGACCTTCCTGAGCTACAGTTTGTTTCTCTCTGGTATCTCTACGGGCTAATTCAACAGTACCATTTTCCAGATCACGGCCACCAATTGCTAAGCGAATTGGTACGCCTTTCAATTCATATTCAGCAAATTTGAATCCTGGACGCTGTGCCTCACGATCGTCATATTTCACAGATACGCCTAAACTTTTCAATTTAGCAGATAGTTCATCTACAAAGCTGGTGATGTTTTTCAGGTCTTCTTCATTTTTATGAATCGGAATGATCACCACTTGGATTGGCGCTAATTTTGGAGGCAATACCAAACCGGCGTCATCACTATGTGCCATAATCAAGGCGCCCATTAAGCGGGTAGATACCCCCCATGAACTCGCCCATACATGCTCGATTTTACCTTCTTTATTAGTGAATTTTACATCAAATGCTTTTGCGAAATTTTGTCCGAGGAAATGAGAAGTACCTGCTTGTAAAGCTTTACCATCCTGCATTAACGCCTCAATACAATAAGTCTCTAATGCACCTGCAAAACGTTCATTCGGAGTTTTCATTCCTTTTACCACTGGCATCGCCATCCAGGTCTCTGCGAAATCAGCATATACATCCAGCATTTTTTCTGTTTCTTCTACCGCTTCCTCTGCAGTGGCATGTGCAGTATGCCCTTCCTGCCATAAAAATTCAGTAGTACGTAAGAACAGACGCGTACGCATTTCCCAGCGCACCACATTTGCCCATTGGTTGATCAGCAAAGGAAGATCACGATACGACTGAATCCAGCCTCTGTAAGTATTCCATATGATCGTTTCAGAAGTTGGTCTTACAATTAATTCTTCTTCCAGTTTTGCCGTATCATCAACAATGATGTTTCCATTTCCGTCATTTTTAAGACGATAATGTGTCACTACGGCACATTCAGTGGCAAAACCTTCCACGTGTGATGCTTCCTTAGAAAAATATGACTTAGGAATGAATAAAGGAAAATAAGCGTTACTATGTCCTGTATCTTTAAACTTCTTGTCTAAAACCGCCTGTATTTTCTCCCAAATGGAGTATCCGTAGGGTTTTATCACCATACATCCTTTAACAGAGGAGTGCTCTGCCAGATCGGCTTTCATAACAATGTCGTTATACCACTGCGAATAATCTTCATTTTTACTTGTAATACCTTTGCTCATAACTATTTGGAATGTTTTTTGTGTAACTTTGCTTGAAATGTAGACTACAAATTTATAAATTTATAGCCGACAAAAAAGCGTGTGACACACAAACAACACATATAGTTATGAAACCTAGACATTTATTCACCAGTATGCTGGCTGTGACAACCATAGTTGTTGCTTCCTGCTCTGCGCCAAGGTATGCGCAGCAAGGTGCCCAAGCGGATGATGTGTACAACTCTAATGTTAAAGCACAAATTTACACCCCACAACCAAGAGTAGTGGCACAACAACAGTATTACGATTCAAACGATGAATATTATGGTACCAGTGATCCTTATTATGACATGGATTACTCTTCCCGTATCAATAGATTTTCTTATGCCAGTCCATGGAGATCTTACTACGATCCCTATTTTGACGGTGGCTTCGGTTACGGAGGATATGGTTATGGTGGCGGACTTTCTTTAGGTCTTAGCTTTGGCTCTGCATGGGGCAATCCATACTACGGATGGGGCGGTGGCTTCGGTTACAACCCATGGTACCCAGGATGGGGCAGCGGTTTTTATCCAGGTTGGGGCGGTGGCTTCTATCCAGGATGGGGCGGTGGTTTCTATCCAGGATGGGGTGGCGGCATCATCGTTGGTGGTGGCAGCAGGTATAATAACGCACCAAGACCGTCAAGAACCATGAACGACAGAAATTATGCCAATGGCAGTTCTTCAAGAGGTTCTGGAAACATGAGAAGCGACAGAAACGGAAACGTGATTTCACGTGGAAGCAGATCAGATTCTTATATTCCTAACAGAGAACAAGGTGTACAAAGACCAGGACGTATACAATCAATTGATAGCAGACAAGATCAACAGATGAGACCTTCAAGAGACAGCTACAGACCACAGCAAAATCAGCCAACTTATACTCCATCACGTGGTGGAGACGCAGGCGGCAGATCTTCAGGCGGCGGCAGCGTCGGCGGTGGTGGCGGTAGATCTTCTAGAGGTGGAAGAGGCTAATCAGGTCCAATTATTATCATTCAGAAAACAAACATGAAAAAAATTCTATCCTCCTTAGTGGTTATAGTAACCACTACAGGTTCTTTATATGCTCAATACGCCCCTGATGCCCTGAGATTCTCTCAAACAAATTATGGCAGTACCGCCCGGTTTAAAAGTATGGGTGCTGCGCAGATTGGTGTAGGCGGCGACATGAGTTCATTAGGTGGCAACCCTGCTGGTCTTGGTCTATTCACCAAATCAGAGTTTAGCTTTACCCCGGAATTCAATATGATGAAAGGAAAAGCGGAATTCCTCGGAGAACAAACGAACTCTTCAAAAAACAGGCTGAACCTGAACAATGTGGGTGCGGTATTTTTTAACCCAACGTTCAAACCTAAGGGAACCGATCCAACTAAAGGTGTAGTGAGTACTGTTTTCGGCGTAGGCTATAGCCGTAATAATGACTTCACCGCGAACTTCAAATTTAATGGTACCAATACCCAAAGTTCTATTAACAATTATTTCGCAGAAGAAGCCAATCGTTTTGCTTCTGGAGATCCAACCACTTTGGATAACTACAGCATAGAGAAAATGGCTTACGATAACTATTTAATCAGCTATGTACCTGCATCTGGTACCCAAAGTGATTATTATACACCAACCACAACTGGTCCATACCGTCAGAGCCAATCGGAAATCAGAACCGGATCTACTTCAGAAATGAACGTAGGTGGTGCCCTGAACATTTCTAATAAAGTATATGTGGGTGGTAGTTTGAATTTTGTGAGTTCAAGATATGTAAGCGAGCGTGTATTCACTGAATCCGGATACAATAACCACCCGGACATCAACAGCAACTACACTTCAACTTACCAGCTTAATTCTGATGTTAAAGGTGCAGGTTTCAATGCGCGTTTGGGTATAATCGTTAGACCAGATGCAAACCTTCGTATAGGTGCAACTTTCCAAACGCCAACATGGATGTATTTCGATGATGTTCAGGCGCATACTTTAACGACTAATTATGCTGCAGGTGGAAAACCGGGGATTTTCAGCAATACCCCAGGTATTTCTGGCTTGACTTACCAATTACGTACCCCATTAAAAGGATCGCTGGGCGCAAGTTATGTGATCGCTGGCAGAGCTTTAATTTCTGCAGATGTTGATTACATCGATTATTCTACGATCAAGTATTCATTGGATCAGGATAATAACCAGGGTGCGATCATGTCAGCAAACCAAAGCATCAAAGACAATTACCAAAGCACCGTAAATTATAGATTTGGTGCAGAGTATAAAGTAGACAATGCCATCAGTTTAAGAGCTGGTTATGCTAATAATGGCAGTTATTCAAAAAATGATACGAAGTCATATTTTGCAACTAACGTTTACTCAGGTGGTCTTGGATACCGCGTAGGTAACTATTCTCTAGACCTTGCTTACCAACGTATAGAAGGTAATGTAGACTTAGACAGCTACCTGTTAAACAATTTCCAGGAGCCGGTTGCGAACATCAAAACCAGCAGAGACAATGTATTTTTAACGTTCGGTGTGAGGTTCTAAACTCCCCAAAAAGATATGTCTATAGGATATGGTACAAAAAAAGGGAAGCTGATCAGCTTCCCTTTTTTTGTACCATTTATTTAATGGTGGATTTATGATTTGCTTAAAAGTCGCCAGCTTTAAAAAGCCCTGCAAATCTTTCAATGTTCTTTTCTACCTCCGCATCCTTGATCAATTCCGGTGCATGGTGAGGCTTCTTACGTGCATCAATAATTACCGGACCTGTGCATCCCCAATGTTTGTTTGCTGTAAAAGCACCAATGCCATGAATATCTACCGCAGGGTTACTTCTTGTAAAGGTAATCCATACCAGGTTATTGATGTTTTGCGCAGTAAAGACGCTGTTGTCACATAAAACAATCAAGGCAATTCCTGCAAAGTCCTGATCTGTCATCTCTGTATTTAAAGCATCGATTTCCTTTACTGCAGCAGCATGACTCAGGTAAGGAGCAGCCTGAACCGCCATTACCCCTGGAATCGCCATTTGAGCAGTATGGAACCCTTCCGGTAAAGTGAATCCAGCAGGAACTACTTCCGATAATTTTCTGCGTACTGGTCCAGCAGCTGCAAATACTACTTTAGAACCACTATTCAAACCTGCTCCGCTATAGTCTAAAGTATCGATAGTCGTATTGGTATGGAAATGCAAATCTGTTCTGAAATCCATTCTGGACAAAACATGCTGCATAAAACCAGAAAGATCATGCGTACCTAAAGTCTCCTCATCTTCTCTGGCCGCAATAAATAGGTATTTAGCCAGACTCAGCTGGTTTTTACCTAAAATATGGTTGGCGATCGTCAGTATCTCCTGAGGCCTGCGTTCCTTAAGAAATGGCGTATAACGCTCACTTCCAATCGCGAATAATAAAGGGTGAACCCCTGCCGCATCTACTGCATTCAATTCCTTTAAGCCATGAATTTCTTTCGGCAGGGCCGATCCGGCAATCTCATGAATCAAGGCACCAAAGCTGGTATCCTCCTGCGGAGGTCGGCCCACTACAGTGAAAGACCAGATCGCATCCTTGCGATGATACACATTGTGCACCTTCATTAATGGAAATGGATGGGTTAAACTATAATACCCCAAATGGTCTCCAAAAGGACCTTCAGGTTTGTTTTCTTGCGGATAAACCGTACCAGTGATCACAAAATCGGCATCTGCAGAGATACAGAACCCTTCTTCATCATAAAAATACCTGAACCTTCGGTTACCCAGCGCACCGGCAAAAGTCATCTCTGAAAGTCCTTCTGGTAAAGGCATGACTGCTGCCAAGGGATGTGCTGGTGGGCCGCCTACAAAGATACTGACCTTTAAAGGCTGGCCTTTTGCATTCGCTTTCGACTGGTGTACACCAATTCCGCGATGGATTTGATAATGCAACCCTATTTCTTTATCCTGGATATAATCATTACCGGCAAGCTGAATCCGATACATCCCCAGATTGGCATTCATAATTCCCGGCTTCTCTATGTCTTCTGTATAAACCTGCGGCATGGTCACAAAAGGACCGCCATCCATAGGCCAGTTCACAATCTGTGGCAAAGCACTGATGGTGGTTTTACTAAATGTAGATTTAAAAGTTTGTTTAAGAGGTAAAGCAGTCAGCGCAGTCAGGGCAATTCCCGGAATCTGAAAAGGTTTCTTTATGGCGCTCATCGGATCAAACTTCAATCCTACCAATTGCTCCACTTTATCCAGGCTATCCCTGAACATAAATTTTGAACGCTCCAGCGTACCAAATAGGTTGGATACTGCTGGGAAAGGACTTCCCTTCACCTTTTCAAAGAATAAAGCGGGCCCTTGCTGCTCGTAAACGCGCAGATGGATAGCCGCCATTTCCAGATATGGGTCAACTTCTTCTTTAATCCTGATTAAATGGCCGTGTTTTTCTAAATCGGCAACACATTCTGCTAAACTTTTATATCCCATTTCCTACCAAAGGTATTAAACTATTATTATCTGGCCTAAAACCATGCTGCAGAAAAACCGTAAATTACATTACTTTTATAAAAATAAAAGCTCCGCTGCTAGGGAAGACATTAAAACCGCGGAAGATGATGACCTCGAAAAGCTGACGACAAACTTTCCTGAAATGCACATGGTGATGAGGAAAGTGATGGAGCTTTAAATAAAAAAGCCACTCCCCAAATATGCTGGAAGTGGCTACTAGACCATTAGGGGGAATGATCAATTATTTTTTACCGCAGAATGAACGTAACATCCAGGTATTTTTCTCCTTAAACTGCATGAATCTATTCACCATGTCATTTGTACCGTCATCACCCGCATTCGCCGTAGCATCCAGCAGTTCGCGTTCCAACTGAATCAGATGTGCCATGTCGGATAGAATCTCCTCCACCATGTCCATATCTTTCATTCCAATAGTGTTCACCTCTTTAAGAGTAGATTCTTTAATATAGTCAGCAAAACGGCTATGAGGTGGCTTGCCTAAAGTAAGAACACGTTCAGCAATTTCATCAATTGTTAACTGAGCATTGGTATATAATTCCTCAAATTTAATGTGTAAGGTAAAGAAGTTCTGACCTTTTACATTCCAGTGACAACCTCTTAATTTCTGGTAATGCACGTGATAATTAGCCAGATAGTCATTCAGCATGTCCACTACAGGTTTCACTTCTTTCTCATTTAAACTGATTTCTTTTGCGTCCATAGTATATATTGTTTTATTTTTGTCCGATTATAGGATTTGCCTATACAACAACACGAAAATTAAATGGTTTTGAAAAATGTTATTTTGACGTACAATACCCCTTTGGAATCAACGTTAGATATTCAAAATTCCCGCTTTCTTTTATTATTCGTATAATTGCTCATTAAATTTAACAGAGACATTAATGTATAAATATTATATAGTATCGTTATTTGCAGTGCTTTTAAAACTACCCACTGCCAATGCCAATACCAATACAAGGGATTCTATAGGAGTAGAAAACCGGAATGGCAAAAAGTTAATTATCCATGAGGTAGCTGCTAAAGACACTTATTACGCCATTGGCAGAAGGTATAATGTGACACCGAAAGACATCATGACTTTCAATGACAACAAGTTCCTCCAGATCGGTGTGATCATTAAAGTACCCACCAATATCCCGTTCACTGGCCCTGCAGCAGAGAAAACACCGTTAAATGCAGCCAAGAAAAATAGCATTCCGAAAAAGAATGGAAACACAGACCCTGATGGAATCTTCATAGAACATACCGTTCAGAAAAAAGAAAATCTAGGTATGCTGGCGAAGAAATACGGCACGACCGTAGAGGAGATCAAAAAAATCAACAACCTCAAAACCATTAACCTGTCTATCGGACAAGTATTAAAAATGCCGGCAAATGAAGGTACAGCCGAAGAAACCACTGCAGCTGCAGCCGTAACGCCAACAGTTGTTGCTCAGCAGCCTGTTAAAGCAGAAAAGACTGTTCCTGCCGATACGAAAAAGAAAGAGGAAATTCTGATTCCTATTTTCCCGAAAAAACAACAGAATCCAGCCGCAGCTACTCAAAATCAACCTGTAGCAATCAATGTTCCTGATCGTTCGGAAGACTTTATCGAACATACCGTAGCTTCTAATGAAACACTTTACTCCATTGCTACCCGTTACAAGTTATCGATGGACCAGGTAAAAGCTAAAAATAACCTCACTGGTTACTCTTTAAGAGTTGGCCAGAAATTACTAATCAAAGGACAATACCCACAAAAACCAGTTCCAACGGCAAACCACCAGCCGGAGAATCCAGTGGATACTTTGAATTCTATAAAAAATCCGTCATTAAGGTTGCCAGCCAGCAGATACGGCTTAAACCAAATGGACGAAAAAGGAACAGGAATATGGATTGCAGATCCGGATCTTGATCCCTCAAAAATGTTGGTATTGCATCGCAGTGCACCAATTGGAACGGTGATGAAAATTACCAATCCAATGAGCAACAGGTCTACCTTTGCAAAGGTAGTAGGTAAATTCACGGAAAATGAATCTACTAAAGATGTGATCATTGTGATGACTAAAGCAGTAGCGGACGCGTTGGGTGCTATAGATAAAAGATTTTTTTGTAATTTAACGTACGGTGGACAAGATAATGAACAATAAGCCATTTATCATTGGTATTGCGGGGGGAAGTGGTTCCGGTAAAACCTTTTTTTTAAATTGTTTCTTACATCATTTTAAGAACGATGAAGTAACCCTGGTTTCTCAGGATGACTATTACATTCCTGTGGGCGAATTGAGCCAGGAAGAAAACAAGCTTTACAATTTTGACCTGCCATCAACCATTGATGATCAGCAGTTTCTTTTGGACATCAAGAAATTGATCAAAGGAGAAGTGATTTATAAAAAGGAATATAGTTTCAATAATCCTTTAGCCATCACTAAAATTCTGGAAATCAATCCTGCTCCAATCATCATTGTAGAAGGACTTTTCATTCTGCATTTCCAAGAGATTGCAGCCTTATTAGACCACCGCATCTTTGTAGAAGCAGAAGAATCTGTTGCTTTAGCACGCCGCATTAAACGCGACGGTATGGAAAGGGGATATCCGGAAGACGATGTCACTTATAAATGGCACAACCATGTGGTTCCTGCCTATAAGGATTTCCTACTGCCATACAGAGAAACTTGTGATCAATTGATCACCAACAATTTCAATACACCTGATGACATCATCAAAATCACAGAGGACATCTCTGCTGATTTAAAAGTAAAATACTGCAAACATAAAGCAGAGTAAATAAAAAAGGGACGTCAGAAACGTCCCTTTTTTTATGATATGATATCCTCCTGTGATATTTTCGTTTTAGCATTAATTTAAGCTCATTTCCGGCACAGCATCATCCGCAAACAGCTTGCCCGTTGTGGCTTGTCTGATGTAATCTACGCTCACCCCAGGTGCTCTTTCGATCAGCTTAAATCCGCCTCCAGGCAGCACATCCAGTACCGCCAGTTCTGTGACAATTTTCTTAATACATTTCACGCCTGTCAGCGGCAAAGTGCAATTTGGTAGCAGCTTACTTTCTCCTGCTTTATTCACATGCTGCATGGCCACAATGATGTTCTTTGCAGAAGCCACCAAATCCATGGCCCCGCCCATTCCTTTCACCATTTTTCCAGGAATCTTCCAGTTGGCAATGTCCCCGTTTTCTGAAACCTCCATGGCGCCTAAAATCGTCAGGTCAATTTTCTGACTTCTGATCATCCCGAAACTTAAGGCGGAATCAAATATAGAAGAACCCGGCAAGGTCGTGATCGTTTGCTTTCCGGCATTAATCAGGTCAGCATCCTCTTCTCCTTCAAAAGGAAAAGGTCCCATTCCCAGTAATCCATTTTCCGACTGTAACACCACATTGATGCCTTCCGGGATATAATTGGCCACTAGTGTAGGAATACCAATCCCTAAATTCACATAAAAACCATCTTTAATTTCTCTTGCGATACGTTTCGCAATTCCGTCTTTATCCAACATATAAATGATTATTTTTTTGTTCTAACTGTACGCTGCTCAATTCTTTTTTCATAATTGGCACCTTGAAAAATGCGGTGAACGAATACACCTGGTGTATGAATCTGATCTGGATCCAGCGCTCCTGCTTCCACCAATTCTTCCACTTCTGCAATGGTGATTTTTCCGGCCATAGCCATTACCGGATTAAAGTTCCTGCTCGTTGACCTGAAGATCAAATTACCGGCAGTATCCCCTTTCCAGGCTTTTACGATCGCAAAATCCGCATCAAAAGCATATTCCATCAAATAATCTTTACCATTAAAGTTCCTGACTTCCTTACCTTCGGCTACTTCCGTACCTACTCCGGCAGGGGTGAAAATTGCAGGCATGCCATATCCTGCAGCCATACATCTGCTGGCCAGTGTGCCCTGAGGAATCAGTTCAACTTCCAGCTCACCGCTCAGCAGTTGACGCTCAAATTCCGCATTCTCGCCCACATACGAAGAAATCATTTTTTTTACCTGGCGTTTTTGCAGCATCAGACCAATGCCAAAATCATCTACGCCAGCATTATTGGATATACAGGTTAAATCTTTAACGCCCTTTTTTACCAGTGCGGTAATGCAATTCTCAGGAATCCCGCAAAGCCCAAAACCGCCGAGCATCAGGGTATTCCCATTCTCTATATCGCTGATGGCTTCATCAGCACCCGAAACTACTTTGTTGATCATATATATGGTTTTGCTACTAAATTATAGTATAAATCGTCTTCGAACAATTTATTTGGCGATTTCTATAATTTTATCATCTCCGCCATTGCTCGTTGTAAAATATAGCTTTCCTTCCGGAGATTGACAAATGGCACGGAGGCGTCCAAACTGGTTGACTAGAAAATCTTTAGTCCCCTCAATTTTATCGCCAGCAGCATTTAAACTCAGCTGTGTGAGCTTGGTTCCTTTCAAACTCAGCAATAATAAGGAGTTTTTCCATTGGGGGATATAATCTGAGTTGTAATAGGAAAGACTGGCTGTGGCGATCGTGGGCGTCCAGGCAAACATAGGTTCTGCCACATCATTCGCAGCACAGAAAGTTTGCTCTGCAGGTAGGTTACAGAAGCCTTCCACATTTGGCCAGCCATAATTACGTCCTTTGAGGATCAGGTTGACTTCATCATCATTGTTTGGCCCATGTTCTGAGGCATAAATCTTATCTCCTACCTGAATCAATCCCTGAGGATTGCGATGGCCAAAGCTCCATAATGGATTATTGGCAATGGGATTGTCAACAGGAATGCTGCCATCCAGGTTCAGCCGGAGGATCTTCCCGGATAATGAATTTTTATTCTGCGCATTGGCAGCGTTACTGGCATCACCTGTTGTAATGAATAATTTTTGATCCTTACTGATCATTAGTCTGGAGCCGTTATGGATACTGGAGGCAGGAATTTGATCGAGAATCGTGAATGGAGCAGCCAATGCACCATTACCATAAGTAAAACGCACTACTTTTTCCCGGTAATTGCTCCCCGTCCCATAATTATAGACCACATATACATAAGGATTCGTGGCGAAATTTGGGTCGAGCACCATGCCCAGCAACCCACCCTCCCCATTGGAAACTACATCAGAAATGTTGTGTAAAAGGGTGACTACACCCGTTTGAGGATTAACCCTGCTGATCTTCCCTCCCCTTTCTGTGATCCACAATTGCTGATCAGGGCCATAGATAATTTCCCATGGGAAGGCTAAACCGGCAGTCAGCACTTTTGTTTTCAATGCGGCATCAGGAAGCGGCGTTTCGGAGCCGCCAGATTTGCTTTTTTTACAAGCAGTAGTGCTCAGCAGAATCGCCAAAGCACTGATCATCAATATTTTCATAGGACATTGCTTTATCTGATAACAAGCAATGTCCTGAATATGTTTAACTAATTGAAATACACGTAAGTAATTCCATCGCCGCCTCTATCGGCATGTTCATCTTCTACGCGGTTCACCTGACTATATTTTCTCAGGTATTCACGGATCAGTTTCCTAAGGATACCATCTCCTTTTCCATGAATGATTTTGATGAATGGAAAACCCAGCATGATCGACTTGTCCAGGTATTTCTCTACTTCATGCAAAGCATTCTCGCCACGCATACCACGTAAATCCAGTTCAGCTGTAAAATTGCCAATTGCCTCAGAAATGCTGCCGGTATAAGAGTGATTTTGAACTGCCTTTTTAGCTTGTTTATTGCTGATTTTATACACTCTATTTTTCTTCAACACAGAACGTAAATCTCCTAACGCTACCACCAGGTTGTCTCTGTTAATTTCCAGTACCTGTCCGGTGGTTTCGCTATTGTTCAGCTGCACCCAATCTCCAACTTGTATCGGCGTATTTAAAGCCACTGCAACCTCAGGTTTCTTTTCTTCTTTCACCTGATTCTGTACCAATACCTTTTGCAGATTTTGACGCAGCTGTTTAGTGACGATTTTATCGGCCTGCTTGTCTTTAATCTCCGCAATGGTATTTTCTACCAGTTTATTGGCATTTTTGATGATCGCCTGTGCCTCCAGTTTTGCTTCTTTGATCAGCACCTTTTTGTTTTCATCTAAAAACAATTTCAGCTTTTCATTTTCTGCAACCAGGTTTTTCACTTTATTCTGCTGATTAGACAAATGCAGTTTTGTATCATAAATCTGCTTTTTCTCTCTTTCCAAATCCACCAGTAAGCTGTCAATACGATTCTGATTCGTGCCGGTTTTTGCCCTTGCCAGCTCTAGCACTTCTTTCTGCAGACCGATATTCTGCGCAATTTCAAAGGCATAAGAACTCCCTGGTTTACCCAGTTCCAACACATACATTGGCTTCATGCGGTCATTATCAAACAGCATAGAGGCATTTTCCAGGCCTGGAGTATTCCCGGCAAAGAGTTTCAGGTTTGAATAGTGGGTGGTAATTACTCCCCTCACTTTCTTATTGTTCAATACTTCCAACACTGCTTCTGCCATTGGCCCGCCAAACTGAGGATCAGTACCTGTACCAAACTCATCAATCAGCACCATCGTTTTTGGAGTGGCATGCGCTACAAAATGTCTCATTTTGGTTAAATGCGCACTGTAAGTACTCAAATCACTCTCAATGGACTGGTCATCACCAATGTCGGCGAAGATGTTTTCAAAGATTCCTACTTCACTGGATTCATGTACAGGAATCAGTAAACCAGATTGTACCATCAGCTGTAATAAACCAACAGTTTTCATACAAACCGACTTTCCACCCGCATTCGGACCGGAAACCAAGACAATCCTCAGCTCATCGGTCATGTGCACATTTAAAGGAACCACCGTCTTTTTATCCTCCTTAAAAGAAAGATATAAGAGCGGATGCCTCGCATTGATTAGTTTTAATCTGGCTTCTTTGACCAATACCGGCATATCAGCCTCGATATCAATCGAAAACAAAGCCTTGGCACGCACAAAGTCTAACTTTGTCAGGAAACCATGGTACGATAATAATAAAGGCGTATAAGGTCTTAAATCTGTAGTCAGCGCAATCAGGATCTTGATGATCTCTCTGCGCTTATCAAATTCCAGGTCTCTCAGTTTATTGTTCAGTGTAAACACCTCTTCTGGCTCCATGTAAACGGTTTGCCCGGAAGCAGACTCATCATGAATGAAACCTTTAAGTTTTCTTTTATTCTCCGCGAGGATCGGAATACACATCCTGCCATCTCTGATGGTTAAGCTACCATCCGCCACCCAGTTGTTGCCAACCGCGGTTTTATAAATGGAGTCCATCCGCTTTCTCACATCCTGCTCCGCCTTGGCAATGTCGCCAATGATCTGCTGCAGGGTACTTGAAGCATTGGGCTTGATTTTCCCTTTCGGGTCCAGCACCATTTCAATTCTTTTCAGGATATTTTTCTCTACTGGAAGGTGTTCCAATAGGGCTTCCAGGTTGGGATATACTTCTTTTCTTTCTTCAAAAAAGCGAAGTACTGAAAATACCGTAACCAGGGAAGCATACATCTGATGCAACTCTTCCTCTACCAGGTAAGTGCCTTCTACTTTAATTTTATCAGCTAAAGATTTGATGTCAAAAAATGTACTGATTTGCAGCGGCTCCTGATTTTCCAGGATACTTTTAAATTCATGAGTTTGACGCAAAAATTTATTGATCTGGTCATACTTCGTCATGACCTGCATTTTATCCACCATTTGCTGTCCCATCGGACTCAAACAGTGCTTATGTATAAGTTGTCGGACCTCACTGAAACCCAAACGCTCTAAACAATTCTCCGGATATAACATACTTATAATTCTAATTTGGGTACTTAAAAACCATCTTCGGCTGGATAAATTCCATAGCCTTTTTCGTGGTATCCTGCAGGCTTGTGGTATCCTTCAGCAAGAAACGGATTTTATAATCCGGTGATTTCTTAGCAATGGAATCGGCCGACAGTTTTAACTGTAATTCTAATTTATTCTTCTCGTTTTTCAGTGAGTCTGCTTTTGTAATGATGTCCCTCTGTCTGGTTAAATCATCTACTACGTTGGTATAAATGTCGGCCAGCAACTGAGGATTATTGTTGTAATAGGTCATGCTCTTCGCTAAAAGCGCAGAGTCAATCCCATATTTCTTGTAAATCCCTTTATAAAATGAACTGGCTACCTTTTTTGCGGAATCTAGTACCGGAATCGCAGATACATAGCCATCTACCACATGAATATCGCTCAATACACCCGGCATTTTATCCGGTTGGATGATGTCTTTAGGGATCCCCGGTTTACAGGCAGAAAACAGTAGAAAAAAGGATATTATATATAAAAAATTTCTCATTATGCTTAAAACATCATTATTTCTTAGCCAAAGTTCGCTAAGGTTCTTAATTTTACCAAAAATACTGATAAATGAGTATAGCAGATAACTTATTAAAATATAAAAACGAATTGGAGCAAGATGCGGTGCAATTGATCGCCGTTTCAAAATACCAGGAAGCATCAGCAGTTTTGGAAGCCTATAATGCCGGACAAAGGGTGTTTGGAGAAAACATTGTGCAGGAGCTGGTAGAAAAACAAGCCGAACTTCCAAAAGACATTGAATGGCACTTAATCGGTCATTTACAAACCAATAAGGTGAAATATATTGCCCCTTTTATCAGCCTGATTCAATCAGTAGACAGCTTGAAATTGTTGATCGAGATCAACAAACAAGCAACAAAAAACAAGAGAGTGATCGATTGTTTACTACAGATTTATATTGCTGATGAGGACACTAAATTCGGTTTAGGCTATGATGAAGCAATTGATTTATTGCGTTCTGAAGAGTTTGCGGCGATGAAAAACGTGCGTATTACGGGTTTAATGGGCATCGCCAGCAATAATGCACAAGAGAAACAGACTCTGGATGAATTTACAGAGCTGAAAGTACTCTTTGACGGCATCAAAGTAAGTTTCTTTAGAAAAGACGACCGCTTTAAAGAGCTCTCGATGGGTATGTCTGGAGATTATAAACTGGCTGTCGAAGCTGGAAGCACTATGGTTCGCGTGGGCAGCAATATCTTTGGCAAAAGAAAAATTAAACACTGGAAAGAGGAAGCATAATGAATATAAATATCAGAGTGGCCACACAGCAGGATTGTCCGCGCTTATTGGAATTGATTCAGGAGCTGGCCCTATATGAAAAAGCACCGGAGGAAGTCACGGTGACTTTAGCAGAATTTGAAGATGCTGGTTTCGGTTCCAAACCGGTATGGAACGCTTTCGTAGTAGAGAACGACCAGTTGATTATTGGCTTTGCACTATATTATACCAGGTATTCTACCTGGAAAGGATGCAGGTTGTACCTGGAAGATTTCATTGTTACTGAAAGCTACAGAGGCAAAGGCATCGGAAAATTACTTTTCGAAAGAGTGATGGAGGAGGCGAAAGACCAAAATTTCAATGGCATGAACTGGCAGGTGCTCGACTGGAATGAACCAGCCATCAACTTTTACAAGAAGTATGAAGCACAGCTGGATCCGGAATGGTTGAATGGTTCTTTTTCAAAAGAGCAGCTTGCAAAATAAAAGAGCAACTTTCGAAATACCTAAATGGCATAGCGTTTGAAACTAATCGCTCAAAATCAAAGGTAAAGGCCTTTCAAATCAACAATAGAAATCTTTAAATCAATAGCAGATGAAAAAAATAGCAATATTACTAGTGGCTTTAAGCTTTGCAGCTTGCCAGAGTGAGAAAAAAGCAAGTGATCAGGAAGATTCCACACTTGTGGAAATGTCTGCTAACGATGGCATGAGTTTTAAATACGATAGCCTTAAAGTTTTCAGCAAGCCTAATCCTGCTGCGAAGACAAAAAGCACGGATACCACTTATGTTCGTATGGTTTATCCTGTTTTTTCAAATCCAAAGCTGAACAAGCTCCTGGAGCAAAAAACGGTGGAGGCCATGATCAATCCTGATGAGAAAAAAGACCAGACCTACCAGCAGGTAGCGGATGCTTTCCTGAAAAACTATGAAAATCTAAGAGATACAGAAGGAACTGTGGCGGCCTGGTTTATCGATGCCGAAACAAAAGTGTTAACAGATCAGCCGGATTACTTAGGATTTGAACATAGCCTGGTCAATTATGCAGGTGGTGCCCACCCAAATAGTGTGATGGTGTACTGGAATATCCATCCGAAAACCTTACAGGAAATCACGCTCGAATCACTGATTAATGAAGGCAGCATGCCTCAGCTGGTGGCCATTGCTGAAAAGATTTTTAGAAAAAATGAGAAATTAAGTCCGACAGCAAGCCTCAAAGACAATTATTTCTTTGAAAATGATAAGTTCGACCTGAACCGCAATTTTACAATTACCAAAGAAGGATTAAAATTCCTTTATAACCCATACGAAATTAAAGCCTATGCTTATGGCAGCACTGAATTGATCATTCCTTTCAGCGATTTAAAAACCATTGCCAGGCCTAACACTTTACTAAGTCCGACAAAATAACTATGCTCGTATTCAAATTTGGAGGCGCCTCTGTAAAAGATGCAGCTGGCGTCATCAACCTTGCGCAAATTGTTAGCCGCTACCCTAAAGAAAAATTACTGATCGTCATTTCTGCTATGGGCAAAATGACCAACAAACTAGAAGACCTTTACAAAGCTTACCTGAATGGGGAAGAAGAAAATGTTCATGAGATTTTTGAAGCTGTAAAAGCTTATCATTTTCAGATCATAAGCGATCTTTTTCCGAATCACCAGCACCCGATTTACAATGATGTAGCCAATACTTTTGTGGAGATCGACTGGCTGATTGAAGAAGAAATCACAGATAGTCCTGATTATATCTACGATCAGATGGTATCAATCGGTGAAGTCATTTCTACCAAAATCGTTGCCGCTTACCTGTGCGAAACCGGTCTAAAAGCCAAATGGCTGGATGCCCGTAACTTCATCCAAACCGACAACAATTACCGGGAAGGAAATGTAAACTGGGAGAAAACAGAAGCAGAAATACAGCAGGAACTCTTGCCTGTACTGGATCATTTTATTGGCGTAACGCAAGGATTCATTGGTGGCACCAGTGAAAATTTCACCACTACATTGGGTCGTGAAGGCTCGGATTATTCGGCAGCAATTTTTTCTTCCTGCCTAAATGCCGATTCTTTAACCATCTGGAAAGATGTTCCAGGAGTATTAAATGCCGATCCAAAATGGTTTGACGAAACTGAACGAATCCCGCAATTGTCGTATCATGATGCCATCGAGCTGGCTTATTATGGAGCAACGGTGATCCACCCAAAAACAATTAAACCGATCCAAAATAAAAATATTCCACTTTTTGTACGCTCATTCCTTCATCCGGAAGCCGAAGGTACAGACATTACGAATGCGGAAAACCAGTTGCCGGTTCCTTCTTTTATCTTCAAGGTACAGCAGGTACTCATCTCTATTTTCCCTAAAGATTTCTCCTTCATTATCGAAGAAAACCTGAGCGACATTTTTAGTCTTTTTCATAAACATAAAGTGAAGATCAATACGATGCTCAACTCCGCGATCAGTTTTTCGGTGAGTATTGATGAGGATCCGGAAAAATTGCAAAAACTTATTGAGGAGCTTTCCGTCCATTACAAAGTAAAATACAATACCGGTTTAGAGTTGGTGACCATCAGGTATTACAACCAGGAAACAATTGATCGTGTGACCGTTAACAAAAGCATTTTGCTGGAAGTTAAAAGTAGACACACTTGTCAGATTGTCATGAAAGACCGTAACCCTAGCACCTAAATCAATTCCATTGAATAAAAATATTTTAGCCCCAGCAGTACAGGAATATATCAATCACCATTTAAATGGGGATGTATTTACCATTGCTATGGCTAAAAGTCCATTTCCGGAGGTCAGTTCTAAAGAACTGGCCAACCAGATTGCAGCAAAACAGAAAAGTATTAAAAAACTACCTACCTGGTATCATCAGGAACTGGTTTATTATCCCGCTTTACTGTCCATTGAGCAATGTTCTTCGGAAAGTACAGCCGCTTATAAATCAAAATTAACGATTGGAGAAAGTCTGATTGACCTAACTGGTGGCTTCGGGGTAGACAGCCTTTTCTTCGCCCGTAAACTGAAATCAGTCACCCATTGTGAGATTTATCCAGAGCTTTCTGAAATTGCAGCGCACAATGCACAGGTGTTAAAGCAGTCTAACATGCTGTTCTTAGCGCTGGATGGCATTGCCTACCTTCAGGAAAAGAATATTCATTTCGACAATATTTACATTGATCCTGCCAGAAGAAGCAGCGTAGGAAAAGTGTTTATGCTTAAAGATTGTACGCCAAATGTGGTGGAACACCTGGACCTTTTGCTGTCGAAATCGAAAAGGATCATCATTAAAACTGCCCCCTTACTCGACCTCAGCGCCGGATTAAAAGAACTTAAAAACGTGAGCGAAATCCACGTAGTCAGTGTGAAAAATGAATGTAAAGAGTTGCTTTGGATCGTAGAAAACAAACCTGCCGAGCAAGTAAAAATCGTTTGTACCACTTTAAATGAGCAAGAAAAAAGCTTTAGTTTTTTCAAAGGAGAGGAAGATATAGCGGCCGAAATTCCAGAACAGGATTTACAGGAATATCTGTACGAGCCTGATACCGCGTTGTTAAAAGGCGGAGCATTCAACCTGATTGCCAGCAGATATGGCTTGCAGAAATTGCATTCCCAAACACAGCTCTACACCTCTTCAAACGTGGTCAGCGATTTCCCAGGACGAAGATTCAAAATCAATGGCCTTTTGACTCCTGCAGATCTGAAAAAAGAAAAAGACCTGAGGGGAAATGTGATTGCCAGAAATTACCGCGATAAAGCAGAACAACTGGTAAAAAAATATAAAATCAAACCAGATCAACATCGCTTCTTCATCTTTACACAGAGCAAAAAACAGGGTTATCTGGTGATCGATGCTCATATTGAGCAGCATTACTAAAGGAAAAATTAACATACTTTAACATTTCTAAGTGACTATGCTTTAATGATTTGGTTATTTTTGATTAACCATAAATTAAACCTCACCTCATGAAAAATTATTGCCGCATTAATAACCTGGTAGGCTTTCTCCTTTTTGGAATTGCCAGCCTTGTTTACTGGCTGACGATGGAACCGACCGTCAGCTTCTGGGATTGTGGAGAGTTCATCGCTGCCAGTGCTAAAATGCAGGTAGGCCACCAACCCGGAGCCCCATTGTTCTTAATGATCGGCAAATTATTCTCTTTACTCGCTATGGGCGATACTGCCAAAGTCGCTTATTGGGTAAATTTTAGCTCGGTACTGTTTAGTGGAGCGACCATTATGTTCCTGTATTGGACCATCACGGCGATGGCCTCCAAACTATATTCCGAAGAAAAAACCAAATTGGAAATGCTCGGAGTGATTGCGGCTGGTGTTGTAGGCGCTTTAACCTATACTTTTTCCGATACCTTTTGGTTTTCAGCCGTAGAATCTGAGGTGTATGCCCTATCTACCCTCTTTACTGCCCTAGTATTCTGGGCCATTCTGAAATGGGAAAAAAGCATGGACAACCGCTGGCTGGTTTTCATTTCTTTTCTTGTGGGCCTATCCATCGGTGCTCACTTATTAAGTTTACTCACCATACCGGCTATTGTATTGGTTTACTATTTCAAGATTACAAAAAAAGTCAGCTGGTTTGGCACTTTAAAAGCTTTCGCTATTGCCTGTTTGATTGTAGGCTTCGTACAAATTGTGATCGTGCAATACTTGGTTCTTATCGCTGCGAAATTTGATCTTTTCTTTGTCAATACGCTAGGATTCAACTTTGGATATGGCGCTATGGCCTTTATCTTACTGTTGACTGGCTCGATCAGTTACGGCATCTACTATGCTATCCAACATCGTAAACACCACCTAAACGTCAGTCTGCTTTGTCTGGCCTTCATTATTTTCGGCTTCAGTTCTTATTTTGTCATCCTGATCCGCGCGAATGCCAAGCCAAGTATCAATCTGTCTAACCCCGACAATCCATTTTCGCTCTACAGTTATCTTGGACGCACCAATTATGGCGAAACCCCATTGCTGTACGGAAAAACCTTTGACGCCAAACAAACCGATTTTAAAGAAACTGGTACTCAATATCGCAAAGGCAGTTCAAAATATGAGGAGTCTGGAAAGTCCTTCAAAGTTGAATACGATAAAAACATGCTTTTCCCAAGGATGTACAGTGGAAAACCTAATCACGAAAATTTCTACCAGCAATGGATGGGGATGGAAAAAGGGCAGTCAGCAACCATGGCCGATAACCTCAGCTTTTTTAGTTCTTATCAGGTGGGTTTCATGTATCTACGCTATTTCTTCTGGAACTTTGTTGGCCGTCAGAACGATATTCAGGGGCATGGCAATCTGGAAGATGGCAACTGGCTTTCTGGCATTAAGCCCTTGGATGCCCTCAGACTAGGTTCACAAACAAATCTCCCTCCTTCGATACAAGAAAACAATGGTCACAATGTACTTTTTGGCTTGCCTTTCCTATTGGGAATGGCTGGATTGATCTTTCTCTATAGAAAAAACAAACCAGCGACCTTAGTCATTGCTACTTTATTCTTTTTCACCGGCCTGGCCATTATTCTATATTTGAATCAGGACCCACTCCAGCCAAGAGAACGAGATTATGCATATGTAGGCTCTTTCTATGCCTTTTGCATTTTTATTGGTTTCGGTGTATTGGCGATCAAAGCATTACTTTCGCGCTTCGCGCCCCGAAAATTGAGTCTGCTGGTTGCCGCGCTGACCGGGTTACTAATTGCGCCAACTTTAATGGCGGTACAAGGCTGGGATGATCATGACCGTTCGGGTAAAACCACAGCCAGAGACTGGGCGGCAAACTACCTGAATTCCTGCGCGCCAAATGCGATTTTATTCACCAATGCAGATAATGACACCTACCCATTGTGGTATGCGCAAGAGGTAGAAGGCATCAGAACTGACGTCCGCGTGATTTGTATCCAATTCTTAAGCGACGGTGATTTCATCAATCAACTGAAAAAACAGCAGAATAAATCTGCCGCACTACCTATTACGATGGCGGCTGAGAAATACCTGCAGGGCGTACGTGATTATATTCCTTATGTAGATTACGGCATCACCGACAGTGTGGAATTAAAAGAATTGTTAACTGTGCTTACATCCGACAATCAAGAAGATAAGGTACAGATGAGTGATGGATCTTTTGAAAACATCTTGCCAACTAAGAAACTTAAAATGACCATTGATTCGGATCAGCTGGTCAAAACCAAAACCATTAAAGCTGCCGACAAAGACAAAATTGCTACTCAAATGGAATGGAAAGTTGATAAAAGTTTTATCGGTAAAGCAGACCTAGCCATGTATGATATTTTGGTGCACAACAACTGGGAAAGACCAATTTATTTCGCCACTTCCGTATCTCCGGATACTTATATTGGCTTAGAAAAATACCTGTACCTAGAAGGGTATGCTTACCGTTTATTACCCTTAAAGACAAACCCTAAAGATGAGCGTGATAAATCACAGGTCACCAATACAGAAGTGATGTACGACAATGTGATGAATAAAATGAATTTTTCTGGTTTCAAAACTGCGAAGTACCTGGATATAGAAAGCAGGTCTATCGCAGAAACTACCTGGACTTTTCACAATACCCTAGCTAATAACCTGATTTTAGCCGGCAAACCAGAGCAGGCAATGGAAGTGATGAAAAAAAGTGTTAAAGAACTGCCATTAAAAAATTATGCGATCCAGGATACCATCAACAGGTTCAACAGCATCAGAATTTTTTATGAGCTCAAAGACGTACAGCAGGCCAATGTATTGGCCAAAACCACCCTTTCCTTTTTGGACCTGGAGCTGCAATATATCGCTTCCCTGCAGCCGGACCAACAAAGAAGGCGTTTAAGAGACATACAAGTGGGCATATCAATCATCAATGGATTAGAGGAGATGAGCAGGGATCACCAGCAGCTGGAGCTGAGCAAGGAACTTAAAACAAGGTACAATCATTATGAAAGCGTCTTTACGAGCTCCATTGGCTAATTGACCCATTAGAGTGCTCATACAAATCAGGGAACGTAAAACAACCAAATGGCAGCTAAATAGGATTTAGCTCCCAAATATTAAAAGCAGAAAACGCCCCAAAACCTAAACAGTTTTTGGGGCGTTTTCATGAAATAACAGGATTAAGAATTGACGAACAGCTATTTGTTTGGCTGAGGTGTCATTCTTAAATAAGGTTTAATCTCTCTGTATCCTTTTGGGAATTTTGCAGGAATATCTTCAGTTTTGATGCTATTCATAACTACTACATCCTCACCGTCTTTCCAATCTGCTGGAGTAGCTACACTGTATTGAGCAGTCAGCTGCAGGGAATCAATTACCCTCAATACTTCATCAAAATTTCTTCCGGTAGAAGCTGGGTAAGTCAACATCAGTTTCACTTTTTTGTCTGGAGAAATCACGAATAGGGAACGCACAGTTAAAGTCTCCGATGCATTTGGGTGAATCATGTCATAAAGATCTGCGATCTTTTTATCTTCATCCGCAATGATTGGAAACTCCACATTGGTATTTTGTGTTTCATTGATATCCTTGATCCATCCTTTATGTGATTCTGCTGAATCTACGCTTAAGGCAAGTACTTTAACATTTCTTTTTTCGAATTCGCCTTTTAGAGAAGCGGTACGTCCAAGTTCTGTAGTACATACCGGAGTATAATCTGCCGGATGAGAAAATAAAACACCCCAGCTATCTCCTAAAAATTCATAAAAATCGATATTCCCGATAGAAGTTTCTGCTTTAAAGTTGGGCGCTACGTCCCCTATTCTTAAACTCATAATTGTGTGGTTTTAGGGTATAAATTATAATATCTACAAATTTAGTATACTTTTTAGAATAATTGTGTGTCTTTTGTAATTTCTCCATCTTTCCCAGCAAGGAATTTGATTTCTGAAATCGCACTGCCTAAATGCTTGTTAAATTCTTTAATGGTATAATTGGCAAGAATCGGCGTATCCCTTTCATCGTGCTGGTGTAAAAAGAAGTAAACCTTCTCCAATCCATGATCCAGCCATATTTTAAGGCGTTTCACCCAATCATCAATTCGGGCTTCATCTAAGACTTTAAACGCCGCGCCATTACCTACAAAACGAATGAATACTTCGGGGATGGTCAGTTCCATATGGATCACGTCCCTTCTGCCGCTGGCATCGGTAATGGCTGCTCCTTTATTTAACCTGGCTAACATTTCAAAAAGGGGTTTGCGGTTGCTATCCTGCGAAAACCATTCCGGATTTCTAAGTTCTACGAACATGGATAAATCTGCGGGCAGGGATTCGAGGTAGGATGCTAAAACATCTTTGTTTTTTGGTCCAAAATTATCTCCCATCTGGAGAAAACAGGGTCCGAGGTATTCGCCGAATTCTGAGATACCAGAGAGGAAAATATCCGTGACTTCTTCTGCGCTCTTTAGCCTTTTCCTGTGAGTAATGGACTGAGAAAACTTCGGACAGAAAAGAAATCCATTCCTGGAATTCAGGGCTGCCTTTTCCTTCCATTTCCTGATTTGCTCCGGCTTTGGCAGACTATAGAAAACAGCATTCAGTTCAATTGAATTAAAATGCTTTACATATTCATCCAGAAAATTGGCTTCTTTAGTCTTTGGGGGATAGATCATATTTACCCATTCTTTTCTGCCCCATTTCGCACAGCCCACATAAAAAGCTGGTGTTTTTGCTGCAGGTTTACCCGACAAAGTCAGCGCGGTTTGCTGGCCATCAGCTGGCAGGCTAAAATCTATTCTTTGAAGTTCATCTGTGGCAACCTTTCCAAAATCCATGTTTCCTAATTAGGTCTTCGTTATGAAATTAAATCCGCTTTAACATAAAACTAGGAATTTTTAAGAAAGAACTCAGGAAAAATGGCTTAAAAAAAAGAAGACCCTACAGCGAGATCAGCTATAGGGTCTTACAATTATTTAAAATAGAATTTTATTTATATACTTTGATCATGAACACATAATCCTGTATTTTCTGGACCTGTTTATTTCTGCTCAGGCCTTGCAAAGAATTTCTTTTATTGAAAGCCACTTTTTTACCTAAAGAATCATTAGGAATAGAGTTTAAAGCCTCTTGAATATATTTTGATTTAATTGCAAAGGTTGCTCCATCTACTTGTTTCTCTTTCGCAGAGATGACACCGATGATGTTTCCCTGATGGTCTAATAAAGGACCACCGCTATTTCCAGGGTTTACAGGAATGGCCACCTGATATTGTGTGGTATCTCCATTATAACCTGTTTTTGAGCTCACATAACCTTCGCCAAATACGGCATCATCTTTAGGAAAACCTAAGGTATAAACCACATCACCCATGCCTATTCCGCTTTGTTTCAATCGGTAAGGAAGGTTAGAAAGCGGGCTGAATGAACGATCTGTAATTTTTAGAATGGCCAAATCATACTGAGAATCAGTTCTGACTACTTTAGCTTTATAAGAATCACCTTTGCTATCCTGAACATATACAGAGTCCGCGCCATCTACTACATGCAGATTGGTCAATAAGTAACCGTTGGCGGTTAATGCAAATCCTGTTCCGCCGAAATTGGCAGGTTTCACGTTTTTAGGGGTATTTTTAGAATTGATGATTCTGATCAGGCTGCTTTGAGAATTTTTAATTTTCGTCAATTCCCTGCTGACCAGTTCAACGCTGCCAATTTGTTTGGTGTTTTGCTGGATAGAATAAACGGTCACAATGGTTAACAGGATGAAAGAGGCGGCAACGGCAATCGCTGCTTTATTTTTTCTCCATAAGTTGATGATACGGGAAGGATGAGGTCTTAACGCTTCTGTTAAGCGCTCTACGTCAATTTCTGCATGGGCGCGATCCATTTTCGCTTTTAAATCCATCTTATTGGCATACTCTCCTAAAGCATCCAGAAAAACTTTATGCGCAACTACCTTATGATCCACCGTTGGATCATTCTTGCGAAGCTGCTCAAAAGCTACTCTTTCTGTCTCAGAAAGCTTACCATTCAAATAATCTTCAATTATACCCTCTAACTCAATCTCGTTTCTCATATCACCTTTAAACTTGAAAAAACAATTTCTTCAGCCGTTGTAAGCATTTATATTTTTGAGTTTTGGCATTATCCGTATTGGTATAGCCAAATTTCTCACAAATGTCCTGCATAGACAGACCGTTGATGTAAAAATCCTGAATAATGGTCTTGCAAGGTTCACCAAGATGAACAAGTGCATCGTTCATTTTATCAAACTGCTGATCTTTTTCTTCATGCTGCTCCAAATCAACCTCTACTGCCATGATATCCTCAAAATCTGAGACGTTATTGGTTTTCCGGCTTTCCTGGGAAAGTTTCTTCAACCATATTCTTCTGCAAACTGAGTATATATAGGTCTTTAGTTTACTGCTCAATTCAAAATTGCCGCCCTTTATTTTATTGTATAATACGATGATTCCTTCCTGATACACGTCTTTTGCATCATCCTCATCACCGTTATTATTCAGTATAAACTGCAATACCATCGGAAAATATCCGGTGTACAGTTTATTTAGCGTATCTTCCGAGTCATTTAGTATCCCTAAAACTACCTCTCTATCTGTTGGAACTGAACTGCTTAACTTATTACTCACCAATTAATACATTTATACGTGAATGGTAACCCAATGTTAACCAAAAAAAAATACTTTTTTCTGATCTTTCCCTTATTACCTTACTAAACGTCAACTGCTCCAAATTCGTCAAATAAAAATATTTTATTTTTTTTTGAATTGCTCGGGTTACCTTTTAATCTTTCAGGTATTAATCAGCAAAATTAATTAATTATTTAAAATAGAATTATAATGAAAAACGCATTTAAATTAGGCTTTGCAGCTTTAGCAATCACTTTATCAGTAGCAGCTTGTTCATCAGAAAAAAAAGGTGAATCAACTGATACTACATTAACTGATTCAGGTGCTGTTGTTACTACAGTTGACACTAACGTTGTTGATACTACAGTAAAAGATACTACTGTAAAAACTACAACTGTTGCTACTGACACTGTAACTAAAAAATAAGCTCAAAAGGCTAATCACAAAAAAGGTGCTGGAGCAATCCAGCACCTTTTTTGTTGCATTTATATTTCTTACGCCGTTAAACTGAGTAAGTAAAAGTTTTTCAGCATTTTTTTTCCAAAAAAAGTCAAATAATTTCAGGATGAAAAAGACCAGAAAGTGTTCGGGTGCAAATACCGCCCTACTTTCTCCCTGATTTCAGGACTTGAAAAATATATTTGAAAAAAAATAAAAATAAATTGGATTACCTGGGTTACCTTTTTGGATATAGGGTATTAATCTACAAAATTGATTATTTAACATTTAAACAAAATATAATGAAAAACGCATTTAAATTAGGTTTCGCAGCATTAGCAATCACTTTATCAGTAGCAGCTTGTTCATCAGAGAAAAAAGGTGAATCAACTGACACTACATTAACTGACTCAGGTGCTGTTGTGACTACTGTTGATACTTCAGTTGTGGATACTACAGTAAAAGATACAGTTGTTAAAACTACTACTGAAACTGCTAAACCAGCTGCTCACTAGTTTTAATTAACTTCATAAAAAAAGGCCTTGGACTATTCCAAGGCCTTTTTTTATGCCCTGAAATTCAATTAGCCAGGCTTCCATTCCCAAAAACGGCTAATAATCCGTAACTTCGCGACCGTAAACAATCTTAATATCCATGAATTTATCACCATTACAAGCTATATCTCCAATAGATGGCCGTTATAGAAATACAACTGAAAGCCTGTCTAAGTACTTTTCTGAATCTGCCTTAATTAAATACAGGGTATATGTGGAAGTAGAGTATTTCATTTCACTATGTGAAATCGGATTACCAGGATTAGCGAAATTTGATAAATCCAATTACAGTAAATTACGTCTGATTCATGAGCAATTCTCAGATGTACATGCACAGGAGATTAAAGACACGGAAAAAGTAACCAACCATGATGTAAAAGCGGTTGAATACTTCATCAAAAAACAATTTGACGATTTAGGCTTTCAGGATTACAAAGAATTTATCCATTTTGGATTAACTTCTCAGGACATCAACAATACGGCTATTCCATATACATTTAAGCTAGCATTAAACGAAGTATATTATCCAAACATCAGCAACTTAATTAGCAAGATTAAAGAACTGGCTGCAGAATGGGCAACTGTTCCATTGTTGGCATTTACGCATGGACAACCAGCTTCGCCTACTAAATTGGGTAAAGAATTCCTGGTATTTGCGGAACGTTTGGAAATCCAGTTAAATAACTTAAAAAACATCCCTAACAGCGCAAAATTTGGTGGTGCTACAGGTAATTTCAATGCACACCACATTGCTTATCCTAATGTAAACTGGGTAGATTTCTCTAACCACTTCGTGAACGAAGTATTGGGATTGTCACGTGCACAGCATACCACTCAGATTGAACATTACGATCAGTTTGCAGCACAATGTGACGCTTTGAAACGCATCAACAACATCATTATCGATCTTGATCGGGACATCTGGGCTTACATTTCTAAAAACTACTTCAAACAAAGAATTAAAGAAGGAGAAGTGGGTTCATCGGCTATGCCGCATAAAGTAAATCCGATTGATTTTGAAAACGCAGAAGGAAATGCAGGATTAGCAAATGCTTTATTTGAATTCTTCGCTGCAAAATTACCAATCTCCCGTTTACAAAGAGACCTTACGGATTCAACTGTATTGAGAAATGTAGGTGTTCCTATGGCACATACGGTAATCGCGATGGCTTCTACCCTTAAAGGATTAAACAAAATTATTCTGAACAATGATGCGATTGCCGCTGATTTGGAAAACAACTGGGCAGTGGTTGCAGAAGCAATTCAAACCGTGTTGAGAAGAGAAGCTTACCCGAACCCATACGAGGCTTTAAAAGACCTGACTCGTACCAATCAAAAGATCACCGCGGATACCATGGCTACCTTTATTGATGGTTTAGCGGTAAACGACACAATAAAAACAGAACTAAAGAAAATTACGCCATTTAACTATACGGGTGTGTTCTAGGAATTAATGACCTAAAACAGACATCGACAACGTAATTTGCAGCTTTGAATTATTTATTTTTGTAAGAAAAAAAGACAATGACGATCAACGTATATACAGAACAAACCCCTAACCCTGCCACCATGAAATTCATGGTCAATAAATTATTGATCAACGGCAGCGAAGATTTTGCGACTAAAGAGAGTGCTGAGCTATCTCCTTTTGCAAAGGAACTGTTCAAGTTCAACTTTGTAAACGGCGTTTTTTTTGCAAGTAACTTTGTCACGATTACCAAGACCGAAGATGCGGAATGGCCAGATATTGAGCCAATCCTAAAAGAATTCGTAAAAGGTGCGGTAGAATCAGAATATAAAATCAAAGAAGAAACTGACGAAGCTGCTCCAGCATTCACTGGAACAGATATCGAAATCAAAATCCAGCAAATCCTGCACGACTATGTTCGTCCGGCAGTAGAGCAGGATGGTGGTGCAATCAGCTATAAATCATTTGACGAAGGTGTGGTTACTGTAGAACTTAGAGGTTCATGCAGTGGATGTCCATCTTCTACCATTACGTTAAAATCTGGTATCCAGAATTTATTACAGCGTATGGTTCCTGAAGTGAAAGAAGTCGTATCTGAAGCTTTATAAGCACCAGATCAGCATATACGAGAAAAGGCCTTGATTTTATCAATCAGGGCCTTTTCTCGTATCATCTTTTAAATGTTTTTGTTTAGAAGTGTCTGGCCATAATCGACAATAGCGCTCCATCGATATTCCCATTCGTAGCTAGGATCTCGCGCTGCTGAATAAACTCTGTACCGCCAGAAAAATTAAGGATATTCCCTCCCGCTTGCTGCACCAGATAAGCACCCGCAGCCACATCCCAGGAATTCAGGTTGTATTCAAAGAAGCCATCAAACCTACCGCAAGCCACATAAGCTAAATCAGTGGCCGCTGAGCCAATTCTTCTTAAAGCATGACAGCTGCGCATCATTTCTGAAAGCAATTGCATATAGGCCTCCTGCTTCTCAAACTGATAGTACGGGAAACCCGTTCCGATTAAAGTTTCGCTTAAGGAAGTACGCTTAGATACCGAAATTTCTTTGTTGTTCAGGTAAGCCGCTCCACCTTTATAAGTAGAGAACATCTCTCCCCTGTTGATTTCATAGACGACACCAATCACCGGCTGTCCGTCCTCATAAAGGGCAATGCTGATCGCATAAGTAGGCAGACCATGGATAAAGTTGGTCGTCCCATCTAAAGGATCGATAATCCAGTTGAAAACTGCACCGGTTGTATTTAAGGTCTCCTCCTCTGTAATAAAGCCAGCTTCAGGAATCAATTTTACCAGATTCCTCACCAATTGCTTTTCGGCATTTTTATCTACGTAAGAAACCAGGTCGTTGAGTCCTTTAATTTCTACCGCATTCGCGTCAAAATTCATGGACTCCCTGCGGATAAAATTGCCGGTTAAACGGGCAATGGCTACAACTTTAGAACAAAGTAATTCGTAATTCAAATCTTATATTTTAATAGCTCGCCAGCTTTTCTTTATTCCTCACAGAATATAGAACCAGCAGCAAACCGGATAGAAATAATATACTGGAAATCAATTCTGCCTGAGTAAAGCGGATGCCAGCCACATCGTATTTGGTATTCACACGGATCAATTCGATAAAGAATCTTTCCAGACCATTCAGCATCAGGTAAATTCCAAACATCATACCAGGAATTTTAATTCTGGTGCGGACTTTCCAAAGGATGAAGAATAAGATAAAGCAAACGATCACCTCATAAATTGGGGTTGGATAGACCGGATTTGCCAATTCATGACAGAATTTACCGACACAGCCCGGAATAGGAATACCTTCATTGGCCACGTTATTAGGGTAAGTATAAGCCCATAGCCAGTCTGGCAGCCAGCTTACCGGTTTAGGATTCAGGTTGTCAATTCCCCAATCTCCATCTCCCGACATCTGACAGCCGATACGGCCAACAGCATAAGCCAGCATCATTCCCGGACCACCAATGTCCAGCATGTGCAATACTTTAATATTGTTCTTTTTAGCAATGTATAGCACCGCAGCACCACCGCAAATCAAGCCACCATAAAAGGTCAACCCACTGAAAGAAAGCAAACCACCGATTGGATCTTGTACGAAGGTATCCCAGTGTTCCAGATTATCAAATATTTTCGCACCAAGGAATCCCCATACTGCTGCCCAGACAATCATATTGCCCATCAGCTCATAAGGATGCTGGATCACTTCTACGGTTTTTGGTGCCGGTAATTTAACCCTGTTTTTCTCTTTATGATCCCAGTAAGCAAATAAGCCTGCAAAAAACAGACCACCTAAAAGGCTGCCTTTTGTAGAAAGCAATACCGTTTGGGCATCGCTCACAAACAGCTTATAATTTAATAACGCGTAAACCAGTTTATAACCGATCAGGAAGCCAAAAATACCGTTATAGAACAGTTCTAAGGTGGTAGCAGGTTTTCCTACAGTAATGTATTTCTTAATCGGATGGATGATCCCCAAGGCTTCTTTACGTCTAAATTCTTCTGTAAATGCCCAGTAACCTGCAATGAAAGCTAATGCTACAAAAACACCGAAGGTATTGAAAGGAAGAGGTATCTGAACACCGAAAAGATATTCTATAAAATGGGATACGGTTGGAAACATACTTTTAGAAAGGTTTTTATGCGAATATAAGATTAATGAGCTAAAACTTCTTCGCTTTCTGCAACTTCTACTTCACCATCGGCAGTAAGTTCAAGCAATTTCACTCTTTTAATCTCATTCACCATCACCGGGTCGTATTTTGCTTTTACTTTCACATAGTTTTTCGTAAAACCATGCATGAAACCATCTTTCTGATCGTCTTCGAAAAGCACTTCGCCTACGGTACCAATCTGAGATTGATAGAAAGCCCTGCGTTTTTTATCCGATAAGATATGGAGCATTTTACTGCGGTCGGCTCTGGTACTTCCTGCAACCACGCCTTTCATTTCTGCCGCAGCGGTTTGCTCGCGTTCAGAATAAGTGAAGACGTGTAAATAAGAAATCTCCAATTCATTTAGGAACTGGTAAGTATCCAGAAAATCTTCATGTGTTTCTCCAGGAAAACCTACAATCACATCTACACCGATACAGCAATTTGGAATTAATGCTTTAATGGTGGCTACACGTTCAGTATACAGTTCTCTTTGGTAACGTCTTTTCATTAACCCCAGGATCTTGTTAGAACCTGATTGTAATGGAATATGGAAATGGGGTACAAATCTTTTTGAAGTAGCTACAAATTCAATGATCTCATTGCTGAGCAGGTTTGGCTCGATGGAAGAGATGCGGATTCTTTCGATTCCTTCTACTTCATCCAGGGCTTTTACCAGGTCAAAGAATTTATCTTCTCTATGGCCATCTCTGATTCCGAAATCGCCCAGGTTTACACCAGTAAGCACAATTTCTTTCACGCCGCTTTCCGCAATCTGTGTCGCTCTATTCACCACGTTTTCGATGGTATCACTACGACTTCCACCTCGTGCCAGAGGAATGGTGCAATAGGTACAAGGATAATCACAGCCGTCCTGAACTTTCAGGAAAGTACGTGTCCTGTCCCCTATTGAATAGGCTGCAATAAAATTATGATTTACTTTTTCTATGTTTTGCTGATGAATAACGGCTTTTGGAAGTTTCGTCAGATCAGAGATATATTCTACAATACGGAATTTTTCTGCAGCACCCAATACCATATCCACGCCTTCAATTTCGGCAATTTCTACTGGTTTCAGCTGTGCATAACAGCCCACAATCGTCACATAAGCATTAGGAGAATATTTCAGGGCCTCTTTAACTACCTTGCGACATTTTTTATCCGCATGCTCCGTTACAGAACAGGTATTGATTACATATACGTCCGCCCCAGCTGTAAAATCCACCACCGCATATCCGGCATCGGTAAATAACCTTCCTATTGTTGAAGTTTCTGAAAAATTCAACTTACAACCTAGTGTATAAAATGCAACCTTCTTCATTTAGCCCTTATAAAATTTCTTTGAGAATGCGCAAAGATAAGGTTTTAGCTGAGATTATTCCTCATTCCAGCGGTAACTATCCTGACGGAGACCAGCAAGGTCGATGACCCGGCTCACAACAGTCTGCGCCACCTCTTCGATGGTTTTTGGCAGGGAATAAAACGAAGGACTTGCCGGACAAATGATACCACCAGCTTCGGTTACGATCTTCAGATTATTGATGTGAATGAGGCTGAAAGGGGTATCACGCACTACAGCGATCAATTTTCTGCGTTCTTTTAAGACTACATCGGCAGCCCTGCTGATGAGGTCGTTGGAGATGCCGTGGGCGATTCTGCCAAGGGTGCCCATCGAACATGGAATGATAATCATAGTGTCAAATTTTGCAGAGCCCGACGCGAAAGGTGCATTGAAGTCCATTTTCGGATAAAACTTGTAAGGGTAGCGATCGTAGTCTTCGTTGCCGAGTTCAAAGCGCCATACTTCCTTCGCATTGTCGGACATCACAACAGCTACCGTCTCAATCTGATCAGAAAGGGTCATTAAATTATTAAGCAGGAGTTTGGCGTAGATGGAGCCGCTGGCTCCGGTAATGGCAACAATGATTTTCTTCTTATCCATAGCAGCAGCAAAGATAAAGTTAAAACAGATACGATGTACTGTATTAAAGCAGCTAAAAACAGTTGTAAAAAAAAAGGATCGGAAATAAATTTCCGACCCTACATCTACCTATGAAAAACATACCCTCGAAAGGGTAAGCCCAAATGTAATTAACTTTTTGGTTAAATGAAAGTTTAAACTCACTTTTTTGCGGGATAATCTTATTTAGAAATGATTAAAGCCAGTTATTTTACGCTAAAAAGATTTTTATCACTCATATTCTGCCAGTTAGCTCCAGCTTCTTTTTGCTTTAAGCGCAACGATATTGCCTTTCCCTGCTCTTGCTTTACGTAAATTTTAATCGGATGATATCCAGCTTTCAGTTTTACAGTAGCGGTGATTTCTTTCCCTGGCGAATAGTCATAATCTGCATCCAGCAATTCCGCTTCATGCAAACGCAGATAAGCTTTTACATTACTTTCAAAGGAGAAGGTGTACTCAGCGTCTTGCGGCGCTTTAAACCAAGCTTCATATAACATCATCCCAGAAAGTTTAGGGGGCGTATGATTTTCCAGACTTATAGTCGTTCCTTTTTGCAATGGAGTTCGTCCCTTTTCGGTAACCACCCATTGAAAATCCCCTTTATAGAACTTCCAGCTAATTCCTGCGGTGATTTTTCCTGCAGGATTTACACTTGGAATCAGCGCTGCATCATAAGGACGAGGCGCTTCAGCATCCACTTTTCTGGCTTGTAAGACTTTCGTTTTCATTTTCTCCTGCAAGCGGCGATACGCTGGATTTCCGCCAAGATTAATCGTTTCCTTAGGATCTGTGACTACATTATAGATTTCGAAATCATCATCTGCTGATTTTATATTATAGCGTACACCTGCCAAATCACCGATACGAATCATTTGCATCTGGTTGCGTTTCCTGCCTCTTCTACTGGCTTCAAATTCTTTAAAATCCGGGGTATTTCCTCCTTCTTGATATTCTATATACACCTGCCCTTGCAGCTGTTTACCCTTACCGGTTAAGCTGGGCAGCAATGAGACACCATCTAACCTTGCTGGCGCAGGGACATTGGCAGCCTCGGCAAAAGTAGGCATCCAATCAGACAGCATGCTGGGTAAAGCAATCGTTTGTCCGGGGTTAATTTTTGAGGGCCAGCGAACCAGTGCAGGCATTCTCAATCCACCTTCCCAAACATCTCTTTTGATCCCATCAAACGGGCCGAAACTTCCAAAAAACTCTGGGCTGTTGGGTGCATAACCTTTTGGCAAGTAAGATTCTATAGAAGGGCCATTATCGGAACTGAAAACAACCAGGGTATTTTCATCAATCTTCAGGTCTTTTAAAAGCTGCATCACATCGCCTATCGCATCATCTATCCTGCGGTTGGCAGTTGCATAACGCTTATAAGTATCTGGCCATGGCCTTTCAGGAGTATTCACATTTTGATCATCATCGTAAGTGGCATTTGCATAATCAGGATGTACATAGGTATCAATTTCACCGGAAGCAGTATTGATCATGGCTCCTTTTTTTCCTGTCCACTGTATGCCGCCTTTCAATCCAGCACCTGCAGGATAAGCCTGAGTTGGCAATTCTAAAACCGCATGTGGTGCATCATAGGCGAGGAACATAAAAAAAGGTTGTTTTGCCTGTTTACTCCGCTCATGATCTACGATCCATTTCTTCGCATAAGCGGTCCATAAATCTGTCGTATAGCTTTTACTTAAGTCGGCGGCCACATTAGTATAGTTGTCGTAGACTTCCTTTTTACCTCTGTAAAGGCCTTCAAATGGATAATGTTCATGTCCGTCAGCATGTCTCATATAGCCAAAGAACTGATCGAATCCTCGCTTTGAAGGATGGGCAGGCCAGTTTGGCTCCTCTTTTGTTTCTCCTTGCAAGCCCCATTTACCGACTGCAGCGGTCGCATATCCTGCGCTTTTCAGCATATTGGCAATGGTGTGGTTGTTTTCAATTTGCTTGTCGAACTGGTTGTCTCTGACACTCGCATTTCCTTGATTCATCCCCGTCATAAAGGAGGCGCGGGAAGGCGCACATACCGGGGCATTGCTATATTGGTTGGTAAACTTCGCACCGGAAGCCGCCATTTGATCCAGATTTGGCGTCAATTGATAAGGCAGGTTTTGATGCTGTTTACGTTGATTTTGGAAGAAAACACCAAGATCTCCATAGCCCATGTCGTCTGTTAAAATGAAAATGATATTTGGCGAGCTCCCTCGCTTTGCTTGGTTTTGCTGCTGCTGTTTCTTTTGTTGATTTTGAGCTTTAACGCATGTTGGAATAACTGCAATAGGAAGCATAAAGACCATTATTGTGGTCCTCCAGGTTCTTTTCATCATGTGGGTTCAGGTTGTTGTTGTGTGTTTAGAACCAAAGTTATCAGTTTTTATGAAATATGGTTTATTTACCCGCTCAAACTCATTCAGCAATATTGGCATTTATTCGTGTATTACTGATATTACAAGGTATTTATGAAAGATTTTTATAAATTTAGCCTGACCTAACCAAATTTTATGAAGCCACAACTACTCAAAGTTTCAAACAACCTTGTGAATTCATTTAGTGCAAGGAGAGACAAAGTCCCTTACATCAACAACCGCTGGCATTACCATGCAGAGGTGGAATTGATTTATTTCAAGAAAGGAAATGGCACCCAATTTATTGGCGACAGTATCAAGCGTTTCCGATCTGGAGACGTGGTATTGATCGGTGCACACCTCCCCCATTACTGGAGATTTGACGACAGCTATTTCCTAGCGGATGAACAGGAAAATGCCGATGTTGTTGTCGTTCATTTCTGTGAAAATTTCTGGGGAAACCATTTTTTAAACCTACCGGAAAACAAGGCCTTAAAACTAATTCTGGAAAAAGCACAGCGAGGAATTCAAATTTCTGACAAAGTGAAAAAAGTGATCGGAGAAATCATTGAATCCATTTTACTTTCTGAAGGATCTAAGCGGATCATTCTTTTAATGGAAGCATTGCTGGCCATTGAAAGCTGTACGCAGCATGAATTACTGTCTTCTATCGGTTTCCGACATGATTTCGAGGAGATCGAAAATGACCGTATCAATGCGATTTACAATTATTCACTGGCGAATTTCAAAAGAAAAATCCAGATGGAGGAAATGGCCGCTGTGGCCAACATCAGTCCAAATTCGTTTTGCCGGTATTTTAAATCAAGAACCAGGAAAACTTACACCCAGTTTATCTCTGAAATCAGGGTGGGTCATGCTTGCAAATTGCTGATTGAGGACAGCATGAATGTGAAGCAGATCTGCTATGAAAGCGGATTTCACAACTTTGCCAGCTTTCACAAACATTTTAAAATCATTACCGGAAAGAGTCCGTTAAATTACCAAAAGTCTTATCTGCAGAAGTAACAGCAGAGCTAAAAAAAAAAGTAACACATTAACAACAACACATCATTACACGCTTAACACGCAAAAACAAAAGAAACCAACGAATTCTATGAACAAAAAGACCTTACTGTCTGCCTTGTTTCTTTGTCTGTCTTTAACAGCCAGCAATGCACAGGAGAACAGCTCAAAAGAAAAAACTGCTGCCAATACCAAAAAAATGGAATGGTTTACCGATGCCAAACTTGGAATATTTATCCACTGGGGTGTTTATTCGGTAAATGGGATCTCAGAATCCTGGGCATTTTTCAACAACTACATCAACCACGATAACTATATGAAACAATTGGATGGCTTTAATGCCTCCAAATATCAACCTGAAGAATGGGTGAAGCTGATCAAAGAAAGCGGCGCCAAATATTCGGTCATTACCACAAAACACCATGATGGTGTTTCTTTATGGGGTACCAAAGCACCAAATGCAACAACTACCATCAAACATAGCGCCGCAAAAAAAGACCTGATCAGTCCATTTGTAAAAGCATTAAAAGCTTCCGGATTGAAAACCGGGCTTTATTTTTCCTTACCGGATTGGAGTTACAGCGACTATGATGTTTTCACCAGAGCGCATAAAAGGTATCAATTGAAAGCAGCACCGAAAAGATGGAATACTTTCCTTAATTATTACCAGCAACAGCTCAATGAACTTTCCGCGAACTTTAAACCGGACTTGATTTGGTTTGATGGAGATTGGGAGCACGATGGTGAAGAATGGCAGGCGCAAAAGGTGCTTAAAAACCTGCGCAGTGACAATTCAGATATCATTATCAATTCCCGTCTCAACCACCATGGCGACTATGACACACCTGAACAGGGCATACCGGTGGTCAAACCAGCTGGAGATTATTGGGAACTGTGTTATACAATTAATGATTCCTGGGGTTACCAACCTTACGACAACAAGTATAAATCACCAAATATGATCATCCGCACCTTGGTAGATTGTATCAGCATGGGTGGCAATTTACTGCTGGATATCGGCCCTAAGGCTGATGGAACAATTCCAGAGCAGCAAGTAGCCGTATTGAAGGGCCTTGCCCGCTGGACCAGCAAACATGGAGAAGCGATTTATGGCACACGTGCAGGAATTCCTGCGGAGCATTTCAATGGAAAAACCAGTCTTTCTAAAGACAAGAAAACCTTATATCTATATGCAGATTGGGCACCTAATGGTGGAATATTCCACTTAAATGGGATACTTTCTAAAGTGAAGTCGGCGAAAATTGTGGGTAGCGCTGAATTGCTGAGCTATAAAAAAGACGGAGATAACCTGACTTTGAAAATTCCTGAAAACGCAGTAGATCAGGACGTAACCGTAATCTCGATGCAATTCAATGAACCGATCAGATTGGCAGAAAAAACTGCTGTAATTGCGGCAATAGCTCCTCAAAAAAACAGCAATGATCAAGAGCAGATCGCGCAAATTGCCAGTGCTATTCATGATGGAAATAATCCTTTGTTCACTACAAACCTGACCGTAGACGGATTGGGAATGGAAAAAGAAAAGAAAACCTTATCTCCAGCCGTTTACAACTGGATCACTAAAAACTCAGAAAGTTTATACAAAACTACCAAAGGACTTCCTGAAGGACATTACCAGGGAAAAAGTGCTTTATCTCCTGATAAACAAACCTTATTCCTATTTGTAGAAGGTAAGCCAACTGGTCCTATTGCTTTAAAAGGCATCAAAAATAAGATCAGCAGGATTAGAATTGTGGGCGAAGGAACCATGATGGAACCAGAAATCTACAATAAATTATACTGGAGTTCAGTTCCTGGAATTGTTTACATCCCTGTTCCTGAAGATCGATTGGACAAAAACTTAACGGTAATTGCCGTACTATTAGACGGCCCGATTGATTTATACCGGGAAAAAGTAGCTGCGATAGAAAGTAACCTATAAACTATTAAACGCCCCTGCATCGGAACTATTTCCTGATGCAGGGGCATTTTTAAGGTGATTAGTCGCCTGTATCAAAGCGCTTAGCGCCTTTATTCAGCTTTACAGGTTCCGGGTATTTTCCTGGCTTGGTCGGATCATAATAATAAATCCCCGCTTGCTCATAAAGTGCAAAATGCCCTTTTAGACGTTCCATAAATGCAGGGAAATTCTTTCCTGTTTTCGGAGACCAGGCGGCTTCTGCCAAGGCAGAAATCCTGGGGAAAAGCAGGTAGTCCAATCGCTGCATATTAGGAACAGCTTCCGTCCATAAGTTCGCTTGTATGCCTAGAATCTGATTTTTAGCGACCGTTTGCGACTGATAATTGTCGGCCGAAAATGAATACACATTTGCTATAGGGTTGTACAATTTACCCCATTTACGTCCATTATTATGCGTACTGTCCTGCACAAAATCAAAGTACAATGGTAATCTCGGACACAATACCGTTTCATATCCTTTGCTCAGCGCTTGTGTTAAAACTTGCGGCTGATCATGACGCCACCAGAAAATAATGGTTTTATCTTTTGGAAGTCCGGCGGCTGCCATCTCATCCCAAACCAGCAGTTTAGCATTCATTTGATACACCGAATCGGCCATACGTTTCATGAAATAAGTTTCCACCTCCTTAGTACCGGCAAGGTTTTTACTTTTCATCAAAGCGGCAATGTCAGGATCAGTGATCCATTTATGGTTGCCATAACTCACTTCGTCACCACCAAGATGGATCATCGCCGAGGGAAATAAAACATTAGTTTCCTTTAAAATATTGGTTAGATAGGCATAAGTACCCTCTTTACCTGGGTTAAATGTAAATTCTGGATGACCAGGTCCACCGCCGCCGCTATATTCAGGATAGGCTTTATTGGCTGCTGTAGCATGTCCTGGCATATCAATTTCAGGAATTACGGTAATGAAACGCTGTGCCGCATAGGCCACCACTTCTTTTATTTGTTCCTGGGTATAATATTGCGCTGGTGTAAATTCATTCATAAAATCACCAATACCACCAATCAAGGTCAGCTTTGGATATTTTTTGATTTCTAAACGCCAGGCAGGTTCGTCAGTCAGGTGCCAATGCAATTTATTTAATTTGTAAAAGGACATCCAGTCGATGATCGACTTTACTTTTTCCATTCCGAAGAAGAACCTGGATTCATCCAGCATAAAGCCCCTCCAGCCATAGGCAGGTTGGTCTTCTATTTTCCAGGCGTTCAAAATGATGCTGCCTTTTACTTTTTTTGTTTGTCTGATCAGCTGCATCAGCGAAGTCGCGCCATAAAAGGCACCTGAAACATCTTTAGCAGTGATCGTGATGGCCTCCGCACCGATGTCCAGTGCGTAGGCTTCTGATCCATTTTTCTTTTTCGGGGAAAGCACCAGTTTTATTGCGGGTGATTTCCCTGAGTTTGGCTGAATGCCGATAGGTAGTTGCTGCGATTTTAACAGTTCTGCCTGAAGGTATTGCGCAATTGGTTTTAAAGCGTCATCATTGAATACCAGGGGTGTATTGGTCTGCAGCAAAAAACTGCCATTTCCCTTTACAGCACTGCTTGGCAATGGTATTATTGGACAATTATCCTGAGCTGTCGTTTGATTCGGACTCAAAATAAAAAGCACAACAAACAGCATAAAAGAAAGACTGGATACTGCTTTGATTTTTAATTTTATCATAAAGTGTGGTGTTAAAAATTGTTAATGATATTTTTTACGGGGATACTTTTCCCGCTGGCCTTCTATTCGCTCCTTTTCTATTGGTCAGCTCATCGCCAAGGTCGACCCTCGCCTCTTCTGCATAAACCTGTATTTGCTTAACGATTTCAGGATAATTTTCCTGAACGTCATATTGCTCTCCAGGATCATGAGAAAGATTATACAAAGCCATTTTAACCTTTACATCTGGTGCCGGGCCTGGATAACCGCCTTTACCTGGCAAACTACCAGTATAGGCTCTGGAACTATGTGGAAACACTAATTTCCAGTTTTTGTAGCGAACTGCTTTTAGATTATTGACATCATAATAGTAGTAAAAAACTTCCCTCGGACCTTTATTTGATTTGCCGGTCAGGACAGCAGAGAAGTCCAGACCATCAATTTTAAGCGCAGGTAACTTGGCTTTGGTGAGCGCTGCAATCGTTGGGAGCAAATCAATATTGACCATCAATTGAGCACTCAGGCTTCCTGCGGGAATGCTTCCTGGCCATCTGATCAGACAAGGAACACGTGTTCCTCCATCCCATGCCGTTCCTTTTCCCTCACGAAAACCTCCGGAAGAACCTGCATTGTCGCCAAAATTGAGCCATGGCCCATTGTCGCTGGTAATGATCAAAATCGTGTTTTCCGATAATTTATACTGGTCCAGCGTTTTCATAATTTCTCCAATTGACCAGTCTAATTCCATGATCACATCACCAAAAACGCCCAGTTCACTCTTTCCTTTGAAAGCTTTTGAAGCTGCCAAAGGCACATGAGGCATGGGCTGTGCCAGGTATAAAAAGAAAGGATCTTTCTGATGATCCGTAATAAACGCTACTGCTTTCTTAGTGAAAGTGCCAGTTAATTTCCCCTGATCTTCCAGGTTGTCATTATAAGCAACCACCTTTTCCCCGCTTAGGATAGGCAATCTCGGGTATCTTCCTCTGTAAGTCGAAGAATCCAATGGTTTCCCGTCGTAACCAACGGGCCACATGTCATGGGAATAAGGGATCCCATAAAAGCGATCAAAGCCAAAATAGGTGGGCAGAAATGGTGCTTTTGAACCCAGGTGCCATTTTCCGAGCATAGCAGTCTTGTATCCTGCTTTTTTCAGGATGGAGGCAATGGTTTCTTCAGAAGTGTTTAATGCAGTTTTTGCTTCCGGACTTAAAGCATGGGCCAGGCTTAACCTGTTTGGGTAACATCCGGTGAGCAGTGCTGCCCGGGATGGACTGCAGACTGCCTGTGCGGCATTGAAATGTGTGAGGCGCATCCCTTCGGAGGCTGCCTTATTAAAGTTTGGCGTTGGAATACCGGTCATCCCATAAGGTTCCGTGTCTCCATAGCCCATATCATCCATGTTGATGATGATCACATTTGGGCGGTCATTTTTCTTTTGCTGGGCATTCGCATTCAGCGAAATACATAAAAATGGGCTGCCCCATAGGAAGAGCAGCCGGAATAGATTATATTCTTTCATTTTACCTCCCCATCCATCCACCATCAACCGTCATCACTGTCCCATGCATATAGTTTGAAGCTTCAGAAGCCAGGAATACGGTTGGTCCTTTAAAGTCTGCCGCTTCTCCCCATCTTCCTGCAGGAATACGTTCCATAATCGAACGACTTCTATCTTCATCTGCCCTTAAAGCAGTGGTATTGTCTGTAGAAATATAGCCTGGTGCAATCGCATTTACATTGACCCCTTTGCTGGCCCATTCGTTCGCAAAAGCTTTGGTTAACTGGCCTACAGCACCTTTACTAGCTGCATAACCAGGAACTGTAATCCCGCCCTGGAAAGTCAGCAAAGAAGCCGTGAAGATTACTTTTCCTGATCCTCTCAAAATCATTTCTTTTCCGATCTCACGGGTCAGTATAAATGGTGCCGTTTGATTCACCGCGATCACCTCATCCCAGTATTCATCTGGATGTTCGGCGATTGGTTTTCTCAAAATTGTTCCTGCATTATTCACTAGAATATCAATGACAGGATGTGCTGTTTTTACGTTTTCAATGAATGCTTTCAAAGAACTGCGGTCATTAAAATCACATTGGTAGGCGCTGAAATTACGTCCCACTGCTTTTACGGATTGCTCCACTGCAGAGTTTTCCAACTCCAAACTGGCGGATACGCCAATGATATCTGCTCCTGCTTCCGCTAATGCTTCTGCCATTGCTTTTCCAATTCCACGTTTACAACCTGTAACCAGGGCTGTTTTACCTTTTAAATTAAATAAATTCAGTACCGACATTTGACGATGTTTTTATAAAATAAGACTTATTGAACAGTTACCTTTAAAGGCTGTTCTAATGTTTGTTTAAAATTGTTCAGGTAGGCAAACCAGGCTTCAGCAGTGGTAATTTCTCCCGCTTTATCCCATGCTGCGCCATTGTAGTATACTACCGGTTCGGCATTTTTAGCAGTGGTTTCTGCCAGTAATTGTTCTTTCGTCACCCTCATCTGCAGTTTTGGATCTGATAAGATGACACCGATTCCCATGGTCCCATCTTCGCCATGTTTAGGCTCCCAATAGCCCATTACGCCATTTCGCTCGTTTAGTAATAAAGCACCTGGCGCTGTTCTTTTGATGATTCCTACCACCACTGGCAAATCGCCACCGCCAGGATATTCGTAATTCGCCTCTACCCTATTCAAATGAGCACCCGCATCCAGAGAGATCGTTTTCGCCACTTTCACTAATTTCCCGGCTACATCCCAGTTTTCATAACTCAATTGAAAAGTGAAACGCAATGCGCCTTGATCCAATATTTTCCAGGTACGGTAATTTAGAGGATAATAGATTTTATCACCAGAGATCGGAGCAATATCACCGCCGCCTAAAGTCAGGCCTACATGGTAATAATCGTTTCCATCACCAAGATCTTCATGGTATCGACCTCTTTTATAGCGTTCGTTCAACACCATTCTGGTGACTCTTTTTCCCCATACGTCAATACCATATGCATTTTCCTTTGGGGTACTTTCCAGAGCCTTTCCGTACATACGGAAAGCTACTTTATCATTTTCCCAGGCAAAATCATCTTTACGCTCAGGAATGTACCTGCCGAAAGTCTTTTGCACTGGTTGCTGTGCTTTTCCAGGAACAATGCTCAGTTTTACTGTTCCATTTGCCGGCACATCTAATTGCACCAACAGGTTCTGGGGACTGGTTTGTCCTTTAAACTCCAATTGAAACGGCACTTCTTTTTGTGCTGCATTGAGCACTTTAAAATTTGCTGTATCTATTGCTGGAAATTTGGAAAGCACATTTTGCCAGGGTATAGCGGCTACTACAGCGGTTCTTTTCTGCTTTGAAGTGTTCTGAATGCTGATGGTAGCTTTCACATGCTTAGTTTGTGCGTTAAGCGCAGCAGGCAAGCTCGCGCATACCCATAAAACCAGGAGAATCTTTTTCATGTTTCATACAGTTTATAGGAACAGGCGGTGGATTTAAGCACCGCCTGTTCATTTGGTTTTTCTTTTATCTCAATTCAGTAATGGCGCAATGGTCCATATCGCCATAATCCAGATTTTCACCGGCCATTCCCCAGATGAAGGTATAATTGCTGGTTCCTGCTCCGGAATGTACCGACCAGTTTGGTGAGATAACGGCCTGCTCATTTTGCATCCATAGATGTCTGGTTTCCTGAGGCTGTCCCATAAAATGACACACACTTTGTCCTTCAGGTACTTCAAAATAGAAGTAAACTTCCATTCTACGGTCGTGGGTATGTGCTGGCATGGTATTCCAAACGCTGCCGCTTTTCAATTCTGTCATTCCCATTTGCAGCTGACAAGTAGGCAATACGCTGTTTACAATCAGCTTATTGATCACTCTGTGGTTGGCCGTTGCTGCTGAACCCAATTCTACCACTTCTGCTTCCGCTTTGGAAACCTTCTTTGAAGGGTAAGTATGGTGTGCAGGCGCAGAATTGATGTAAAATTTAGCTGGTGTATTTGCATCTGCAGAAGAAAAACTCACTTCTTTTGTACCTTTACCCAAGTATAAAGCTTCTTTATAGTCCAATTCATAAGTAGTGCCATCGGCAATGATGCTGCCTTTAGCACCCACGTTGATGATCCCCAATTCTCTTCTTTCCAGGAAATAATTGGCTTTTAAATTTTCGGGGTTAGACAAAAGCACCGTTTCTTTAACGGGCATCACACCACCGGCAATGTACCTATCAAAATGCGATAAGGTCAAATGAATGGCATCTGCTTCGAAAAGCGTTTCCATTAGGAACTGATCACGTAATCCTTGAGTATCTAATTGTTTTCCTTCATTGGGGCTCAGTGCGAACCTGCTGTCAAAATATGTTTTCATTGTATTCTTTTTATTAATCAATTTGAGGTTGCCTGTTTCAATTTCAGACGGGCTTTATGGTCATTTCTTTAATTTAAATCGGCTGATCGCTTATAAGTACCAGTTTTTATAACGGTGCAAAGCTTCCAGGAAGTAATAATCTGCATACGTCAAAGGCACATCAATTTCCGTTTTATGCGGAATAGAACCTACGCTGTGCATCAAAAGAAAACCGCCATTCTCTCCTAATTTCGCGCGATACGTATCAGAAGCCAGGGAACGGATCATTTTTTCTGCGGCATCCACATAAGTTTTGCGTTCTTTTTTATTTACATATTGTGCCAGTTCCAATAATGCCGAAGCATTTACGGCCGCCGCCGAAGCATCGCGATAAGTATTTGGGATACCCGGTGCATCAAAATCCCAGTAAGGAACCAGGTCTTTCGGCATATTAGGGTGGTTTAGGGTAAACTTAGCGATGTTTCTAGCTTGCTCCAGGTAGCGTTTATCTTTAGTAAAGCGGTACATCATGGTGTATCCGTACAAGCCCCAGCTCTGGCCTCTGCTCCATGCAGAAGAGTCGGCGGCACCTTGGGCGGTTTGCTTGTGCAGCACTTTCCCTGTTTTCATGTCGTAATCTATCACATGGTAAGAGCTGAAATCCGGACGGAAATGGTTTTCCAAAGTGGTATTGGCATGTGCAATCGCCACTTCTTTGAATTTTTTATCACCACCATGGTCTGATACCCAGCTCAACAACTCCAGGTTCATCATATTGTCTATAATTACTGGTCCTGCCCATTTTTTGCTGGAATTCCAGGACTGAATTACTTTTGCCCCAGGGTGATATCTCGTAGTCAGGGAAGCCGCTGAAGTGTCTATCGTTGCTTTGTAACTAGGATTTTTAGTGATGCGGTAAGCATTACCAAAGCTGCAATACATCATAAAACCAAGGTCATGATTTCCGGTATAGTGTTTTTCTTTTTCGAGGATACCCAGTCTGGCAGTTGCTTCAGCCAGGATTTCAGGATCTTTGGTATACTCATAGATATAAAATAAGGTACCAGGATAAAAACCGCTGCACCACCATTTGGTATTACTGGTTTGTACCTTGTTTTTTTCTGCATGGTAAGTTTGAGGCATGACATCTGCCGGAACATTCTTGCTGAGCACCTTATACTGCTGATCTGCAAATTTAAACTGATCATCAATTAACTGGCGCATTCCCTCTTTTGCCGGAGCATTCTGAGCGATCAGCGCCACACTGTTCATCATTAAAAGACTTAAAAAAACTACGAGCTTCCGCATAATCTACTGGTTTAGTTCAAAATTTATATTTAATATATTAGGTTGCTTTTATTGGGGTATTATGGTTCATTTATCGATCATTTCCCAATGATACTTGATCAAATCTGTCTATTATTTAAGAAGACATCCTTCTGATGAGGTCCACGGGAATCACATAAGGCTTTTTCTCCAGCTCTAAGCGCTGATCTCCATTTTTCAATTGGTCGATCAACACTTCTACTATTTTTTGTCCAACCTTGGCGGGATATTGTTCTATCGTAGATAAGGCCGGAGTAATGATTGAAGTTCTCGGATCATTTGAATACCCGATAATTTTTAAGTCCTGGGGTACCCGGATTCCATTTTCCTTCGCATATTCCAAGGCTGCAATCGCTGTCACGTCATTTGCAGTAAATAAAGCATCTGGAACTACCGCTGCTGAAAATAGTTTCGCCATCGCTTCTTTTGCGTTCTCATGGGTAAGTTCCTGATGAAAAACCCATTCTTCACGCACTGGCAGCTGATGCTGTTCCATCGCTTTGCGGAAACCTGCCGTACGATCCTGGTAAAGATTAGACATTAATTTTCCGGAAATATGGGCAATACGCTCACTCCCGGTTTCAATCAAATGGCAAGTCGCCAGGTATCCGCCGCGAAAATCATCTCCTTTAATATAGGTTGCCGGATAGGAATTCAGGGGCACCCGGTCGTAAAAAATCACGGGAATCCCGCTGTTCACCAATTTATCAAAATGCGTAAAATCTGTCGCTTGTAATGTACAGGCAACGATCATTGCATCCACTCTGGAGGCATATAGGATATCTGCGAGTTCTTCTTCCATGCTCAGCAGGTCGTTAGACTGGCAAATGATCAGGTTATATCCGTGTTTATGTAAAGCGTTCTGAATGGTAGTAATCACTTCTGCATGAAAAAACATAGAAATCCGAGGAACGATGAGTCCGACAGTATGCGTCTTATTGCTCCTTAATCCGGAAGCCATCTGGTTTCTTCTATAGCCCAGCTGGGCGGCCATTTTCAATACGTCGCTTTTTGTTTTCTCCTTTACATGGGGATGATTGTTCAGCGCCCTTGAAATCGTTGCCGGAGAAAGTTTCAACGCTTCCGCGATGTCAAGAATGGTATTTTGCTGTGGTTTTTTATCCTTATTCATCTATAAAACTGAATTTTCAGTAAATTAAACTTAGGCAAGCTAGTCATTTTTTACATAAAATGAAAACGTTTTCATAAAATTACAGCAAGCGCTGCTCCTCCGTTATTTTGGCAATATATTAAGCGTAATTACCGATAGCCTGCTAAATTCCACCAAAAGTGATAACTTCCAGCTTTCTTAGTTTAAATCCTCTGTTATGACCGTTGGCCTTTTCATCCCTTGCTACATTGACCAGTTTTATCCAAATGCAGCAATTGCCACCTTAAAACTCCTTCAAAAACTAGGCGTTAAAGTCAGTTATCCTTTACAGCAAACCTGCTGCGGACAACCGATGGCAAATTCGGGATTTGAACACCTGACCACCGGCTGCAATGAGCTTTTCATTGATAATTTTGCAGCATTCGACTATATCGTTTCTCCTTCCGGGAGCTGCGTTTTACATATAAAAGACCATTTACATAGCGATGGACAGGCAGAAAAGGCCAGCTGTATTCGTAAAAAGGTATACGAATTAACAGAATTCCTGACCGACATTTTAAAGGTAGAAAAGCTAACTGCCCGTTTTCCGCACAAAGTAGGCATGCACCAAAGCTGCCATGGACAAAGGGGCCTGATGATGTCACAAATGACGGAATTGGTAGCGCCTCCATTTTCGAAACCGCGACAATTGCTGAATATGGTGAAAGACCTGGAGCTGGTAGAATTGAGCCGGCCTGATGAATGCTGCGGATTTGGCGGAACTTTCTGCGTGGCAGAAGAAGCGGTATCTGTCAAAATGGGAAAGGACCGTGTGGCCGACCACCTCCACCATGGCGCACAGTACATCACGGCAGCAGACATGTCGTGTTTGATGCACATGGAAGGCCTTTTACGCCGCCAGAACAGCCAGGTAAAAGTGCTGCACATTGCAGAAATCCTAAATGCAGAAGAAGTATAATCCGGTAAATTTTAACGCAGATTTAAGAAATGATTAAAGGAAATAAGGACCACGCCGCATTAGCTGATATTTTCAATCAGGATGAAGCCCGTGTAGACTGGCATGATGAGACCTTATGGTTTGTACGTGCGAAGCGAGATAAAGCCGCAAATACCCTTTCTGAATGGGAAGCGCTGAGAGAAAATGCCGCTCAAATTAAGGACAATGTATTGTCCAATCTCCACGATTACCTTTCAGAATTTGAAAGCAATGCACAGAAGAACGGCCTGATCGTTCATTGGGCTGCCGATGCTGCAGCGCACAATCAAATTGTCCTTTCTATATTAAAAGCAAAAGAAATCAGTAAAATGGTAAAAAGTAAGTCTATGCTGACTGAAGAATGCCATCTGAACGAATATTTACACCAAAACGGGGTTGAGGTCATTGATACCGACCTTGGCGAGCGAATTGTCCAGCTGGCAGAAGAACCGCCAAGTCATATTGTACTGCCTTGTATCCACAAGAAAAAAGAAGAAATCGGCGAATTGTTCCATGAACATTTAGGGACGCCGAAGGGCGCTTCCGACCCGAAATTGCTCACCGCAGCGGCCAGGATACACCTTCGTGAGAAGTTCCTGACCAGAAGAGCAGCCATCACCGGCGTCAATTTCGCCATTGCGGAAACCGGCGAATTTGTAGTCTGCACCAATGAGGGCAATGCCGATATGGGTGCACACTTATCTGAAGTCCATATTGCCTGTATGGGGATTGAAAAGATCATCCCAAAAAGGGCAAATCTGAGCGTTTTTTTAAGACTTTTAGCCAGAAGTGCTACCGGACAACCGATTACCACCTATTCCAGTCATTTCCGAACGCCGAGAAAAGGCCAGGAAATGCACCTGATTCTGGTAGATAATGGGCGTACCCAGCAGCTGGGAAGAGCAGATTTCCGGAATTCTCTAAAATGTATCCGCTGCGGCGCCTGTATGAATACCTGTCCAGTGTACCGCAGAAGTGGCGGGCACAGTTACCATACCGCTATTGCTGGCCCTATAGGTGCGATTTTAGCGCCGAATCTGAACATGAAACAATATGCAGATTTACCTTTTGCCTCTACCTTATGCGGTTCCTGCACCAATGTATGTCCGGTGAAAATCAACATTCACGAACAGCTTTACAAATGGAGGCAAGTGATCGTGAAAGAAGGTTATGCAGATCCTAAAAAAACCATGGCCATGAAGGCAATGGAATTTACCCTCTCCCATCCTTCCGTTTATAGGAATGCTGGAAAAACAGGGCGCTGGCTGATGAAAAACATGCCTTTTTTGGTAAATAACAAGTTAAATGCCTGGTATACGCAGCGAGATATGCCAGCAGTACCCCAACAGTCTTTTAGTGAATGGTATAAAAAGAACAACAATGAGTAGCAGAGCACAGATCCTTGCACGCGTTAAAGAAAACCAGCCTACTTTAACCAATTTACCCGCTGATTTAACCGGTATGGTTCAGTATCCTGATCCAGTGGCCATGTTCGGCAGCGTACTGGATGGAATCGGCGGAATGATGTATCGGGTCAAAGACTATGAAGAGCTGATCAGCTTGGTTAAAACACAGTTTGCCGGCCTCGAAAGGATCATATCCACGATTCCTGAGTTAGAGGAGCTCACTGAAAAAGACTGGCAGGACTTGCCCCCTCACAGCTATGAGGATGTAGATGTGGCCATCATTAAAGCACATTTTGGTGTGGCAGAAAATGCAGCACTCTGGGTAACGGAGTCGCTAATGGGCCAGCGAGTGATCCCTTTTATTTGTCAGCAGTTGGTGATAGTGGTTCACAAAAAAGATATTTTATCCAATATGCAGGAAGCTTATCAGCAAATTTCAAATGCACATTATGGTTTTGGTACTTTCATCGCCGGTCCTTCAAAAACGGCTGATATTGAGCAATCATTGGTACTTGGTGCCCATGGTCCAAAAAATATGACGGTATTTGTATTGGCATAACCTATCCCTATTGGATTTTTGAAGGAGCATCAACTGGCAATGTGAAAAAGAACCTACTTCCTTTGCCAGGCTCACTTTCCAATCCGATTTCTCCATGATGGCGCGCTATAATATCGGCACATAGGTACAGCCCGATGCCAAAACCTGAGGCATTTTTCACTTGCAAATCATCAATCCTGTAGTACCTGTCAAAAATTTTATGCAGGTGATTATTGTCGATTCCAATCCCACGGTCTTCCACAGAAATCAGCGCCTCTTCATTCTGTAATACAGCCTTCACGATAATTTCTCCTCCTTTTGGCGAGTATTTGATGGCATTGCTCACCAGGTTATCAACCACCTGAGTTATTTTATGTTTATCGGCATAAATCATCGGTAATTCCACCGCCTCAAATAGAATCGGATGGTTCTTCTCCTGGAACAGGTAGTCATTGATGACTTCTATAATCAATTCATTGACATCGAACAGTTCTTTCGTCAATTCCGTCTTATTGGTTTCAATTTTTGATAAGTCCAGGAAGCTATAAACCAGTTTGGTCATTTTATTGATCTGCCCTTCGATCCTCGCCCCCACGCTTTTTATAAATCCAGGGTCGGTAGCAGCCTTACTGGATTTCAGCAATTGTGCATAGGCTTTTAAGGAGGTTAAAGGTGTTTTAAGCTCATGGCTGGCAATGGCAATAAAATCATTTTTCTGCAATTCTTCCTGTTTGCTTTCTGTGATGTCCATCACCGTTCCTAGCATCCTAACCGGCATACCTTGGGCATTAAAAATCACCTTACCAATTACTTTGATCCAATAAATAATGTGATCTGGTCTGACTATTCTGGCCTGATAATTATATTTTCCGGAAAGCAATGCGTTTTCAAAAGCCTGTTCCACGATTATTTTATCCTCAGGATGAATCACCGCACGAAGCTCAGCAAAGGTAAGATCGGTTTTCCAGGGCATACCAAATAAATCTGCCAGACTAGGAGAATAGATGATTTGTTTGGTTTGGAGATCCAGATCCCAGTTCGCAATCCCTGTGGCTTCTGAAGCCAGGCGCAGACGCTCTTCTGCGTTTTCAATTGTTTTCCTGGCGAGTACCCTTCCTGTTACATTATTGACCACAGACAGCAAGCCCGTGACCTCATTGCCTTTACCAAAAATCGGCTCCAGATTCAGGTCAAAATAGAAGGTCTCCAATACCCCATCGCGCTCAAATTTGACGGGTGATTCTCTGCCCTGATAAGACTCCGCACTGGAAATTACCTGTTCAAAAATCTCCTGGTAACCGAAATCCAGCATAGAAGGCAGCAGCTCAAAAATAGATTGCCCCATGACCTCTAAAGGTCCTCCTTTCCCCCAGGTCTTACAAATCGCCTCATTGGCATATTCTATAATAAAATTATCTTTCGTATAAAGTGCCATTCCAATCGGCGCCTTCATAAACATCTTATGTAAACGCTGCTGCTGTTCTACCAGCAGGTTTTCTGCGGAGCTGGTTGCCATTTCTTTCAGTATCACCTGTGCCGTCACATTGGCCGTAGTGTTAATGATGTAAGCCACATTACCATTTACATCCAGCACTGGCTGATTAGAATTAGACCAGTATAAGGGCTCCATTTTACCGGTTTCGCTGGAATAAACATCATATATATAAACCGGAAGGTCTACTTTTTTCTTCGTCTGCAGCATCTCCTCCAATGCTTTAAACGCCATTTCTCTGCTATAATTATTTTTTGTCTTCGCCGGAAAAACATCAAAGAATTTCTGACCTAACAAGGCTTTTCGAGGTTTTAAAACGATGTCTACAAATTGATCGCTTACGGCCAGGATGGTGAAATCGGGAGCATTTGCTTTGAAAACCACCGACTGCCCTGATACTTTAAAGAAGTTTTGAAAATCTGCCCCAGTGTAGAAACAATCGCCAGGATCATTAGAAAGCGTATTGTTCATATATATCAAAATTTAGTCAAGGATTTACCATTAAATGAACAGAAAGCTTTTAAATTATTTTGATAACGCAAAAACGGGAGATTAAGTTTTAAAATTTCCACTCAAAAACAGAGTATTAAGAGATAAAATGGTTAACAATATCATAACGTTAAACATAAAGCCTGCTTACATCCCGCCGATATCTTTAAGAAAACCCTTTACCAACTAATGCTTTGATATGAATAAAAATTTACTACTTGGTTTGTTATTAATTGCAGCCTTGGGCTGTAAAAAAGCGGGTACCTCAATGGAGGAAATCCCCGAGGTGATCGTCAATGAAGATGCCGGTACTTTTGCTGAAATCGGCAGTTATACTGTCGGAGGAGCAGGAGCTGCAGAAATTACAGCGTTCGATCCCAGCACCAATCGCTTGTTTATAGTGAACAATACCGAAGGCAACAATAGAATTGAAGTGATCGATTTTAAGGATCCTGCTGCGATGAAAACTATTGGCAGCATCCCTGTGGAACCTTATGGCGGCTTGGTAAATAGTGTGAGTGTGCACGATGGAAAGCTTGCTGCTGCCATAGAATCTACCAATAAACAGGAAAATGGAAAAGTAGTGGTTTTTAAAACCAGCGACTATTCTGAGATTAAAGTGGTCAGCGTTGGTGCTTTACCAGATATGGTCACGTTTACGCCCGATGGCAAATACATTTTATCGGCCAATGAAGGAGAGCCTAATGATGCGTATACCGTTGACCCTGCCGGTACAGTTTCTATAATCTCGGTGGCGAATAATTATGCGGTAAGCACCATTGACTTTGCAGCTTTTACCGGTCAGAAGGCCGCATTGATGAGTAAAGGTTTCCGCGTATTTGGACCTGGAAATGATTTCCTCAAAGGGATTGAACCGGAATACATCACGGTTTCTGAGGATTCAAAAACAGCCTGGGTGACCTTACAGGAAAATAATGCCATTGCAAAAATCAATATTGACAGCAAGACGATTACTGATGTTTTCCCCTTAGGTTTTAAAGATTACAACCTGGATGGCAATGAAATTGATCCCAGCGATAAAGACAATGCTACCGTTTTAGGAAAGTGGAAAGTGAAAGGAATGTACCTTCCTGATGCCATCGGCTTGGTAGAATCAGGAGGGATACCTTATTTATTCACTGCCAATGAAGGAGATGCCAGAGAATATGGCGGTTTTTCTGAGCTCCAGCGGGTTAAAGACAAAAGCGTTGTTTTAGATCCAAACGTCTTTCCTAATGCAAGTTTACTGAAAAAAGAGGAGCAGCTGGGCAGGTTAAATATCACCACTACCTTAGGGGATACCGATGGAGATGGCGATTACGACGAGCTGTATTCTTTTGGCGCCCGTTCTTTCAGCGCATGGAATGGCAACAGTGGAGTGCAGGTGTATGACAGTAAAAATGAACTGGACGTAAAAACCATCGCAGCAGGTTTTTATGACGAGACCAGAAGTGATGATAAAAGCGTGGAGCCCGAAGGGATTGCAATTGGCAGTGTGGGCAGCAAAAAAATCGCTTTTGTAGGCATGGAAAGAGCCGATGCAGTGGCGGTATATGATGTGAGCAATCCTTCAAAACCGATCTATCTTCAATTGCTAAAAACCGGAGACGCACCTGAAGGCGTGCTTTTCATTGCAGCGAAAAATAGTCCGACAAAAAAAAGCCTGCTGCTGGTGAGCAGTGAAGGCGATGGACAAATCAAAGTATATTCTCCTAAAACTTTATAATTTTCTAATTCTCGGCGGGGTAGTTGATGATTTTGCAGATCACTATCCCGTTTTTTTTTACAGTAATACTTTTCCACTAGGTTCCCGAAGTAAAAACCAATGAATCAACTCCTCTTTGACAAATTTCTGGTAGAAGCCCAAATTGGTCAGTGTTTTTGTGGAGCCTACATTGACATGTTGACATAGCGCAGTAATCATTTTTACTTCAGGTTGTTTAAAAGCCCATTTGATCAGTCCTTCAGCAGCTTCTGCAGCATAACCTTTACGCCTTTCGGCAGCTACAATCGCGTACCCAAGGTCTACGATTCCTTCCGCATTGGGAAGTCCTTTAAATCCGGCATCACCAATCACTGATTTACGGTCCTTATCAATAATCATCCAGGATTCAAAACCAGAAGGTTCCGGTACTTTTTCCAGATTTTTAATGATTCTCGGCAAACATTCCATCAGCTCTTCATCCGGCCAGCCTGTTCCAGGTTTTACGCCGACTGCCGTTAAAGAAGTAAATTGGCTATCCATGATCTCTCTGGCCATCAGAAGTGTAAACGGAAGTAAATAAAGACGTTGCGTAGTTATCTTTTTTGATTTCATGGTCATACAAAGATCAATAATAAGAATATTTTGGTCTTTAAACTATACTCCTGACAATTATTTATGAATAAACTCAAAGGATGAATCATTCTAAAGTTTTGAGCAATTTTGTGGATATTGATTTCCATGCTTTAAGCAACAATATTATTTTATATCAACATGAAGATTTTTGTAGAAACAGACCGCATTATTTTAAGAGAAATTATCCTTGCAGACGCGCCCTTGATGTTCAAGATGGATTCCGATCCTGAGGTTCACAAGTACCTGGGCAATAAACCTTTTAAAAACATCAGCGAGTCCGAAGATAATATTCGTTTCATCAGAGATCAATATGTATCCAATGGCATTGGCCGATGGGCAGTGATAGACAAGGAAAATAATGAATTTGTAGGTTCTCGCCATGCTTTACAGAAATCAGGACTAAAAATCACCGGTCATTTCGATCACGAAGGGATAGTGTGCGATTGGTTTGAAATCAGCAAAGCCGATTGGTTAAGCCAATAAGCGAGAAATAATTCATCTCTGGCTATTTTTAGGCAAAAAAAGCAGCCCGGAAATCACAACTGCCGGGCTGCTTCATGAAGTCATATTTTGGAATATATTAAGCAACTACCCTATTCCAGTCTGGATGCCTTTTCAGATAAGCGGCAACCAGCGGACACAGCGGGATCAATTTATAACCATGGTCTTCTATATAAGCCAAAGTCTTTTCGATCACAGCTGTAGCAGCACCTTTACCTTGCAGCTCTTCCGGGGATTCTGTATGGATTAACCAGATCTTTTTATCGCGTTCTTTATACTCGATAAATGCAGTATATTCTCCTACTTTAAGTTCAAAATGATTTGCTTCCGAGTTTTTAACCAAGGGAAGGCTCACATATTCCTCGTTCATAACTTTAAATATCTTGATTAATCAGCCAATTCTCCGAATTTGCCCATATTGAAATCCACAATCGCCTGACTGATTTCTTCATCTGTATTCATTACAAATGGGCCATAGCTCACGATTGGTTCGTTCAAAGGTGCTCCACTCATCAATAAGATCACGCTGTCTTGATTGGCTTTCAGCTGAATTTCTTCTCCTTCATTTCCAAACAACACAAAATGATGTTCTCCAACGCGTTCTCCGTTGACTTCAACACTACCATTCACCACTAATAAAGCGGTATTATGGGCAGCGGAAACCTGGGTACTTACCGTTCCACCTCCTTTGAGTTTAATATCAAACAGATTTACCGGGCTATAAGTTTGAGCAAGACCTGTGGTTCCATTAAAATTTCCGGCGATCACATTGACTACGCCTGTGCCATCCGGCAATTCCAGTTTCCCCATTCCCGCAGCAGTTAACTCCTGGTAATGCGGAGCTACGGATTTATCCTTTTTAGGAAGGTTTACCCATAACTGCACCATTTCAAAAGGCCCACCTTTTTTAGAAAATGTTTCTTCATGATACTCTTTATGTAAAATACCATTTCCTGCAGTCATCCATTGCACATCACCAGAATTGATCACGCCATAACTACCTGTACTGTCGTGATGCGCTACTGTGCCTTTATAAGCAATCGTTACCGTTTCAAAACCTTTATGTGGATGGACGCCAACACCTCTCACGTGGCTGGAAGGTCCAAAATCATATTCAGGATTAAAATCCAGGAGTAAAAACGGGCTGATTCTCTCCTGAGGGATACCTGCTCCCGGGATATAGTTAAATACCCTAAACCCATCACCAACCATGTGTGGTCTGCCAGAATTTGTCACGATTTTTTCAATTACCTTTTTCATGATGTTCTCCCTTTTTACATCATCATTATTCGCCCGCCAAATTTCAGTTAGGCGGATAATAATGATATACAAAGATACCCTAGCTTTCGCGGTTGTGCATTGATGTAGGATAAGAAGTATTGTTCTCAGTTCCATCCAGAGGTTGATGGTCAGCATTTTTCATAATCGATCTGATCACCTTATCTAATTCATCAGAAGATGATTTTAAATGGTCGATATATTCTTTTAAAACCTGATCTGAAGAATACGTCTGCAGCAGTTCTACCAAGCCCATGATCCGGGCCAAGGGCGATCTGATTTCATGAGCCTGTATCCAGGCAATTTTTCTTAACTGACTATTCTGTGCCTCTATTGCTTTGGTATGGTTGATTCTTTCTGTAATATCCTGCATGGAACCAATCATACGGGTGGGTTTTCCTTTGGCATCAAACACGACAAAAGATCGGTCTAATACCGATTTATAGATTCCATCTGCACAGCGGAAACGGTATTCTAGCTTTAAAGTGGTCTTTTTATTGTTCGTGCGCAAATTAAACTCCTCCAGTACCATCGCGACATCTTCCGGATGGACGTGTTCCAGAAGCCATGCCCGGCTATTTTCGGTTTCATCATAGCCAAAAACCTCTTTTAAACCTTTATTCCAAAGGATATTTTCGGTTTGCATATTCCAATCCCAAATCACATCACTGGTCGCTTCAGAGACAATATTGTAACGCCCGATACTCTCTGCAATTTTCCTTTTGTTTTCTATATCCTCTGTAATATCCCTTGAATTGCAGACGAGCCCCTGCACTGCCGGGTCATCCATCATATTCGTAATAATGGTTTCTATCCAGCGGTAATTCCCTTGTTTATTTTTAAAGCGAAATGAACGTAAGTGTAACTGTTTGTGTTTTTTTATCCGGCCAAAGCTGTGCTGTGTTTCCTTAAGGTCTTCTGGATGAATAAAATCAAAAAAACGTTTCCCCAGGAGCTGTTCTGGATCAACACCTAAAATAGCCATAGCGGCCGGACTTACATATTTATAAACTCCTTTTGCATCTACGATTGTAATGAGGTCCGATCCATTCTGTACCATTGCTTTAAACCTTTGTTCACTTCTGGACAAAGCATATTCTGCCATAATTTGTTCCGTACGATCGATCACTAATGAAAAACAAGCGGAAACGTCATTAAACTGCAGCACATTGCTTTCTACAGTTACATAGACTAAATCTCCATTTTTTTTACAATGCCGGGTGATGGACTGATCAATGTCTCCTATATTGAGTGCTTTGATGACGTCCTTCTCCTGAATATCCCAATCTTCTATTGGACGGACATCCTCCATCTTCATTTTTAAAAACTGCTGACGCGTATAGCCATAAAATTTTAATGCAGCTTCATTCACATCCAAAAAAGCCAGCGTTTCCTGGTCATATACCCATTGAGGAAGCGGGCTCAGGTTAAATAAGTCGATATACCTTTGTTTTTCCTTTTCCAGTTGCTCGGTGGCATTTTTATGGGCAGTAATGTCTTTGAAATAAACAGATAAGCCCTCTCCAGACGGAAAAGCAGCAACCTCGAACCACAATTGATGTGGTTCAAAATATTCCTGGAAACGTACCGCTGTATTCTCTGCTACTGCACGATGGTATTCTTTGTAAAATTTAAGTGGAATGGCATGACTGTATACTTCCCATAGATTTTTCCCAATAATGTCTTTTCTAGACATCATCAGTATACGCTCCGCTTCTTTATTCCAGTAGGTCACGATCCAATTGCTGTCTACTTCAAAAAACGCATCTGTAAAGCTTTCCAGGATGTTGAAAATTCTTTTCTGATAGGCTTTGAGTTGCTTTTCAAAAGTGACGTCTGAATGTGGAGCCTTAACCCTTTTCATCTTGATTTGTCTTAATCAATCCTGTAACCTACTTGCTGCCCTATCATGAAGATATTTTCTTTTGAAAACCTTCTTATTTTACAAGCTTCAAATACAGGCAAGTAAACAGATTAAAATCCATTAAAACTTATTTAAATAAGGTAAGAATCGAATAACTCATACCATAAACTTACCTGCTGCATTTGAATTTGTCAATACAACCAAATTAACATACACATTGTTTGTGGGAATTTCAAAAAGGGTTGATCTATCGCAATGCCAAGCTTTATTTCTTATCTGCCCCTTTTGAATCTGCACTGGATCTACCTGTCTTCATTTTAACCGCTATGTTCGGGGTATAAATGAGCAAGCGAAGCTCATTCAGCATTTTTTTCAATTCCTTCATCAAGCCAATTAATAAAGCTACCTGGTCATCATCCCGATTGAGCAGTCTAAAAGACTCATCATTGGTTAAGTTAAACTGCCTTTTTAGCAGCAGTGGAACTTTGTTGCTCTGCGCGGTTAATGCACAGGCATACAAAAATAAGCTGTGAATAAACTCTGCCAGAGAACGTTCATAACATAATTTAAGCTTTTTGTAGCTTTTAGCCCGTTTATAGAACGACTGATAAGGTTTAAAGCGCATCCCTTCTAAAGCATATTTCGCAGTTTGACCCTCTTCATACTCATCAATTCCGAACCAAGCATTTAATTCGGCTTTGGTATCACCAATCTTTGTAAAGGCTTTTAAACAGTTTTGAACAAATGGATCATCCACTTCATCGAAGAAATGACCATCTTCAATTGGCAGCTCCCAGGGATCATTAAATTCGCTGTAGTATTGTCTGAAAGCTTTTTTAAAGGTGAGGTAATAAACAAATTCATAAAAATCTGAATGAACAGAGGCCATTAATATACTCAAGCCTCTAATACAGGTGTCTAATTCAAACGGATCATTTGTAGAAGTTTTCATAATTATTTCCCCCTAATAGCTACGTTGGTATAAAGTTAAATATACAATTATATTTAAATTCCTATTTATCTTCCAGCACTTTTAACCCATGTTTTTTGATCTGTTTTTTCCAGCACTACACTCTGAATAAATTTTCTGTAATAGTATTTTTGCTCCAGCACCTGATATCCTGCAGCGTCAAAATAAGGCTTCATGTTGATCAATTTTGAGGCTTCTACATTCGCTATTAATTTAAAAAAGCGATACATCAGCACTAAGAAAACTGTTTTCCACCAAGTTCCATTATCGTGCTTTCGGCCATCAGTTTTCCCCATATTTACTGTTAGATCGAAATCCGTATGAAACCATAGTCCGCCTTTTCTAAGCATTGTATCCAGATGATGAAAAACCATTGCTGCCCTTTCCTCTGCAAAATTATCGAATAAAAAAGGGGTACAGATCAGATCAAAAGGCCGATCAGTAGAAAAATCTTCTACCCCAAGGTTTACAAAATCAACGATATTTCCGGCAACCGCTCTTTCCTTTGATATTTCCATCATTTTCGCTGAAATCTCTACATAGACCAGATGTAAACCTTCGGGAACAACTTTTGCTATTTCCTCCAGAATCCAGCCCGTACCTCCCCCCACAATTAAGATCCTTCCTGTTTTAGGAAGATAGCCAAGCTGATGAATCTGTGCGTTCACCTGTGATTTAAAGAAAACCAGGCGACTCAGTTGATCATAATAACCTGCTATTTTATCGTAGTTGTTCTTCATCAATCCGAGTGTGTAAGATAATGCTATAAAACTAAGGCAGCGGCATAAACTGCATGGCCAGCATCCCACAAATGGCTTTGAACAAAATCAATCCATCAATCACCATCAGATAATATAAGATATTTTTCCTACGCCTCATCGTGTAAGCAATATAAATTGTCAGCAGGAATGGCAATAAATTCAGTAAAAATGGGAGGGGCCCGAATCCTTTATAACTGACAAAGATGGATAGGGCGATGATCCCTACGATGAGCAGCGGGATTAAGATGTAGAAAATGGTTTTTCTTAAGCCGTACTGAACTACAAAAGTTTTCAGTTGTTTATTCGAATCTGTAGGATAATCCTTGATGTCGAAAATAATAGCATTCACCGTACAGAACATCCAGTTTTTAATAAATAACCAGGTCCAGAGCAGCGGGTCATGATCATCAACACCTGTTTCTATTTTCAGCATGATCAAAGGCATGACATTGGCACAGCAAGCCCAGACAAAACCGATCACAAATGCCTTCAGCCAACCGGTATTCCTCAGGTTGAGATGCCGGAAAGATTTGGGCAGCAAGCCATAATAAAAAGCTCCGGCAAAAATAATGACGCCAATGGCGAGCCAATAATTGAGTGGTAGGCTCAGAATATGCTGATAATTCTGATACAGCACAGTTATTGCCAGCCCCAAACACACTGTAAACAGAAATATCTGACTCCATTTGATGAAAGTTTTATGCCGAAAGTACCATAGACTCCGTGGATTATTGGCCACGGGCTGCGCAGACATTTTATGGTAAGCGTAAGTATAATAAATCGTAGGCGCTAAAAACAGTAATAAATAATAATTGATGGAATTGTACGGTAATTTAAGTTGCATAGTGGCCTCCAGCGTTAATGCAACAGCCAGTATGCCTACAAAGTAATTCCCAAAAAAAATAAACCGAATAATTTTATTGCCCATCAAATAAAAGATCAGAAAGATCTATGGGGCCAATTTCGGATATAAAAAGAATATTTCAGCATAAACACCCTATTTTTATGGCCTACCTGAATCAAATGAGAAAACATAGCTTACTCAGCATCTTATTTACAGTTGTTCTGGCATCTTTTTGCTGTGGACAGGAGCTCAAACCAGATACACTGCTCAAAGACCTGGATGCAGATCAGCATCCTGACAGTATTTTCTTTGACAAAGCATCAGCGAGGATCATTTGTAAATTATCTAGTCAGGGTTTCCAGGAAATCAAAAGCAAAGAAATTGAAAACATTGATTTGGTGATGACTGGTATCAGAGCCTTAGAAAATGGCTTTGAATTTTTCAATAACTGGATGAGAGCCGGATATACTTGTTTTTTCCGATACGATAAAAACAGCAAAAAAATCAGATTGGCCAGCATGAGCAGATACGAATTTGGAAATGCTGCAAATGATGGTAGTGGAAACTCTTCCATCAACCTGGTCACTCATCAATACATCGGAAACTGGAATTATTATAATGAGGAAAAAGAAAAATTGATTAAAATGCCAGTCATCAAAAAGAGCTGGGTACTCCCTGTTACTGCTTTGGAAGATTTCAGTGACCAGGAGGTAGAACAATACACTTATAAATGCAGTGACTTCATGGAAACATTGAAAACAAAAATGAGAAAAAGGGAATAAGGGTGTGCTTAATACGCTTCAAAATTATCGCTATTCACGCAATGTATTATCCGCTGGTCTATCCCATAAAGTATACATTCAATATTTCTTCGCTCTGAGATGATTTGCCTGGCATATTTTAAACCTTTTTCAAAATTCTCAAAAACGGTATACACCTTTTGGTCTGGATACACGGCATAATTACAGGCTTCATCCAAAACAATCCCTGTATTAATTTCGGCCCTAACCAATGCGACTTCTTTAAATTCCATCAAAGGAAACTTCTCCAGGTTAGAGGTTACTTCTTCTCTTTTTTTCCAGCGAATGACCATAGATCTTAGCCATTCTTTAAAACGAAAAATAAGGGAGGACCGATAACGCATTATTTTTTTCATGAGATGTGAAGATGGAGCATCTGCCGCTAATTTATAAAGTAGAAAATTACGTATTATTTTTAGGAATGAAAAATGTAATCCGCCTTTCTGGTTCAGCTCAAACCACAGGAGATCAACAGAATGACAGAAATAAGAGCAAATCAACAGAAATATCAGGAAATCGACAAACACAGGAGTAAATTGCCAGAAAAACTGGCAAAACAACCGGATGTTATATTTTAAAAAGATATAAAATGGAAAAACTATATTTGAGTGAGGATTGATTTGGTTGTGTAAAAACTTAAAGAGCATCTTAAATGAAGGAAGTAATCCACCAATATGGTGTAGAGTTAGATTGGGTAGCAGGACTCGCCGCAGGGATAGGCGGCTATGTGGAGGGGAACTACATCCGCATTGCAGATGAGGCACAGCAAGGCAATCGGTATGTCCTCCAGATTAATGATCAACTAACTGCTTTTATCATCGATGTTACCTATCGGCAAGATGTAGTCTACAAATTAAGAAATACACGCAATGACTTTGTAGGACTCTATTTTAACCTCAGCGAGGGTGATTCTATTCACATTTTAAATGAGGTAACCAGATCTTTCGGAAAATGGGGATATAATCTGGGCATATTTGATGCAAGTTTAAACGGTGATTTCCAGGTAAAATCCGGATCAACGACCTATATGATTGCTATTTTCATTAAGAAAAGCGCATTGAAACAATATTTATTAAAAATCCCGGAGCACCATCAAATTGTAGAATCTGTCTTTAATTCCGAGCTCAATACCATTGTAAGATTTGATCGGATGAGCAATCATGCCTGGTGGCTGATGAATGAGCTCAGAAAAGCACCTCCTTCCGGGCCTTTATACGACGTTTATATTACGGGCACCGTATATGGCCTCATCGCTGATTATCTGGACCAAATCATCAATCAGGAAATCATCATAGAACAGGTATTCCCTGAAGATGTAGGCCATATTATCAGTTCTCAGGCTTACCTGAGTGCGCATATTGAAAATGCGTTTCCAGGGATTCATTTCCTTGCCGGGGAAGCCAATATGTCCGAAACCAAGTATAAAAAGCTTTTCAAAAAAATCAACGGCATTACTCCTCACGGATTTTTCCAAAGTAATAAGCTTTCTTATGCAAAAGAAATGCTGGAAACAGGGCAATTTACCATTGGAGAAATAGCCGACAAATTCGGCTTCTTTGACTCTACACACCTAATTGAACAATTTAAAAACACCTATGGTGTTCCACCCAAAGAATACTTGAGCCAACTTTAAATATGACCGAGGAAAGGATTGAATTTTGCTACCATTATACCCTTGGCCCGGAATGGCAGCAGCAAATTGTGGCTGGCATTGGCGCAACGTTAAAAGACAATAAGATTTTAACCATGCCCGGAAACATTGCTGATGGAGGCTCCATATTTCTGGAAGTCAATCCTGGATTATCGGTCCTGCTGCTGGACATGACCTTTAAGGTTCCTGTAGCCATCACGCGAATCCCTACAGACCATAATTATTACATGGTTTATTTTGACATAGGTGATGAGATCACGACCCATATTATTGGCAATACTGTTCATAAAGCCGGGTACCATGCCAAACTGGGAATGGGATTTATGGACTGCAGTATGCAAGGCGTCATCATGCCGCCAATTGGCAAGCGCTCTTATAGCTTGAGGCTATTAATCCAAAAAGGCTACCTAAAAGAACTGGCCGCATCTACCAGAGATCTGGAAACAAATAACCTGCTTTTTGATGAGTCTAAGAACACCCTATTGTTCTATAGCCACATCGACAGCAGAAGCAAAATACTGCTGAGCCAGCTAAAGGAAAATGATTTTACCAGTCCTTCTTTTGAGTTAAAGCTAAAGAGCACGGCTTCGTACTTATTGGGCTATCTGATGGAACGGGCCAGCAGGTTTGAACCGATCATCAATAAGCTATCTAATCAGGATATAGAACGTATATTTCTAACTTCTGAATACCTAATGGAAAACCTGCTCTCCGAATTTCCAGGTTTACAAAAGATGGCCGATATGGCTGAAATGTCCGTTTCAAAGTATAAAATTCTTTTCAAAAAGATACTAAAAGACAGTCCAAATCAGTTTTTTCTAAATGAAAAACTATTACTGGCACAACAGCTTTTAAGCAGTGGAAATTTTTCAAGTGTTCAGGAAGTGGCTTATGAATTGGGCTATAGCAGTCCTAATTATTTTACCAAAGTTTATAAGAATATGTTCCAGGTATTGCCTGGAGATATTTTGGAAAAACAAAACAGCAAGCCTTAAGGCCTGCTGTCTGCAGTAATTATAAAAAGAATCCCTAGCTCTTTATTAAACTACTCTTGCCTACTAAAATCCAGGTAACCCTCGTTTTTTATAGGTAAAATTGAAGTTCCCGCTTTTACTTCAAATTTTTCTCCGACGGCTGCGATCACTAGTAATACGGCTAAAATTTGTTTTTTATCTTGTTGTTTTATATGATGAATTATAGTTGTTATCCTAATGCCTTAGGATTCGTAATTAACAGCATACCAGCACACTGCTTTATCGAGAACAGCACATCCCGTTCTGGTTCTAATGATCGATTAATTGTCAATTCCCAGGTAACGTGCAATTAGTTTTTGGTCTCTTTCTGGTTTACTAGCGATAGATAAAGAGCTGCTTTCCCCAATGCAAACCACACGTTTGCCCTTTTTATCCTTTACAATTACGAAAAACCCTGCACTCTCCACCACATTATCCTGCCCGGCCACTTCTGCATGAACTAGATCTGAGGGAAATAAAATTGGGCTTCCTTTTACGATGATGTATTTTCTTAATGATGCCATGCTATTGTTGATTTACACTTCAAAAGTATGGGGCACAGATTCCAGAGAATGGTACATTCGGACAAAAAACTATTAAAATAAGACCGATTCAAATATTGTCAGGATAGCTTAATTCCTTGTAGAAAACACTAAATTGAGCGTAAATACGAATTCATGGAAGATAATGATGTAAAAATATCACGTAAGAAACCGACTTTTCCGGTTTCCCCTGCCCTACAGAAATACCTGAGAAGTTACCAGCGGGAATCCAGGCTCCCGATCAGTTATAATGATCTGATGATGTTCGATGAATCTTTTCCGCTCATGGACAAATTCGGTAAAGACACTTTATGGGAAGGACCGATTTATTCTTCTGAGCGGATCGAAAATCTCCATAATGGCTTAAAAGTGATTTATGCCAACTTAAAAGCATCCGGAAATCTGCGCATTGTGCAGCACAAATACATTGATAAAATTGAATACTGCACCTTTGGTAATACCCACCCCTTCCGGATTCGGATTGTGAACCGACTAAATGATGTATACGATTATTTCTATGTAAAAAAGGCAGATGCTTCGCGAATTTATGGGCTGGAATTAGAAGAAATTCTATCGCCCAATCAAGTGAATTACCTGGTAGATCGCGAAACACTGGTGGAAGAACATATTGCCGGAATCCCTGGTGATGTATTTGCAAAAAACTATTTACACCAGCCGGAATACAACCAGACCAGGATTGCAAAGGAGTTCGTGAAATTTAACGAACGGTGTCTGGTGATGTTGCTGGGAGATATGCGTGCCTATAATTTTGTGGTACAGATTACGCCAGATTTTGACGATATCCAATTTAGAATCAGAGCCATAGATTTTGACCAGCAATTCTATGAGGGAAATCTAAAGGTATACCTACCGCAGTTCTTTAAAGAGAACTTCCCTTATGTGAAATTATGCACGGAACAATTGACAGATAAAACTTTTCTGCAATACCAACAGGAGGAAAAATCATCTATACTCCATCGGGTGCGAAGTGAACGTCACCGTTTGGCAGATTTAAGAGATGTGTCCAATGAAGATGTATTGACCACCGTTGAAAACACCAATCAGTTAAAACTAGGGATGGCTGCACATTTTAAGGATGAGCATTATCTGGAATGTGAAACGATGACAGATATCATTGAATTGAATGTAAAAAACATCATCCGGCAAGTAAAACTATAAGGAGGGCTTATTCCCTCCTCATAATTTAAAGGCCTTGTTATAATTTTAAAAACTTACCGTGCTTCCTATCGAGTGCTATTAAATCTTTTTGATCATCACTACCCCATTCGTACTGTCATTCACCTCACCGCGTACCTTTGCTTTTATCGTAAATACAGCGCCAGTTTCATAGTTGTCAATCAGGAAACTATACCTGTTGTTATTTGCCTCAGTTCCTGTGAAACCATCGTGTACATCTTCCGTGATTTTTATCCCGTTTTTATATACTGCTATCGACTAAGCAAATCTGCCAGGCAGCCAATTTGCTGACTATTTAAGGTAATCCAGGATTTTTTCCATCAGTTCAGACTCCGTAAATGGCTTAATGATGTAATCATTTAAGCCGGCAGAAAGGTACCTTTCATGGGATTCACTACTGATTTGTCCGGTGATGGCAATGACAGGCAAATGAGATTTTTGTTTATCCGCCAGCGCACGAATTCTCTTTGTCAGCTCTATTCCATCCATTTCAGGCATCTGAATATCGGTGAGCACCATATCATAACGCTTTGACTCCAGAAAAGTCAAGGCTTCCTGCCCATTTGTTGCTGTATCAAAGCTGATTCCAATTTTCTTAAAGATCATTTTGATCACCAGCAAGTTCATTTCAGAATCATCAACCACCAGCAAATGAAGGTTTTTAAAATGATCGCTATTGATCACCAGCGACTTTTGTTCATCCAGTTCTTCACTGTCATTTTCGGCTACCACATAAGGGATTTCCAGCGAGAAAGTGGAGCCTTTACCCAAGGTACTCTCCACAGAGATTTTACCTTTATGCATTTCTACCAATTTCTTACTGATAGCCAAGCCTAGCCCAGAACCCTTTTGCCAGTCGCTTCGGTTAGAGTTGATGACTTGAGAAAATTCATTAAAAATCAACGCCTGGTTTTCCGCAGAAATACCAATACCGGTATCTTTCACCTTAATCAATAAGACAATATGTTTTTCATCTATCTTCTTTAAGCCCACATGAATGCTTACTTTTCCCTTATCTGTAAACTTAATTGCATTCGCAATCAGGTTCATCACCATCTGTTTCAAGCGATAAGGATCGCCATCCAATAGTAAGTCCGGTGAATCACCAAGGACCAGTTCTAAAGTCAGGTCCTTCTGATCAGCCAGAATCCTGGCGGTAGCCGCTATATCAGAGAGGATCCGTTGATAACGGAAAGGCGTTTTTGCCAATGCCAGCTTTCCTGTTTCCAGTCTGGAGAAATCCAGTACTTCATTTACTGCCGATAACAACATCGAAGAAGAATTGTCGAGCAGCTTAGACATCTGTTGCTGGTCCTGAGTCAAAGTAGTAGATTTGAGTTGCTCAGAAACCCCTATAATAGCATTTAACGGCGTTCTCATTTCGTGACTAATGCTGGTAAAGAACCTGGATTTAATGATGACCTGCTCTGCTGCCAGCTGATTTGCCCTTAACGTTTTATCGTAAGCACGATACAACTTCCACATCAGCAGGATAATCGCCAGATAAGATAGCACGCTGATTCCAAAATTGATCTGTCTGGATCTTCCAATTGCAGCGAGAGACTGATCTGCTCTGCTCTTTAATATCGCTTTTTTCAGTTCGGAACTGATATTTTCTTTATTTCTATACTCCTGAAACAGGCGTTTAATATTCTGAAAGATACTTTCATTTAGCTTCAGAATTGTTTCTTCCTTTTTGGTTAGAATATTACGGCCGCGCTTTAGATCCTGGAAAAGAAGGGCGTAAAACTGTTCTACATTTGCCAGATTTTTCTTATTGTAGGCCTCTATGTCAGTAGCGGTTTGTTCGTAGGTCACTTCTGTTTTTACCTTTTTCGTAGAATCCTTTTGCTCTCCTTTATTCAGAATGGCATTTTTTAGTCTTTTGAATAGTTTTTGCTTCGGTGCCGCGGGTGCTGAAGCGGTTTCTTCCACCTGAGTTACCCTTTTCAGCATCGTTTTAGGATAGGTCTTCAGTTCTGGTGCAGTCCCTGTAATCTTTAACAATTCCATCTTTACATTGATGTTATTTAAAGAATCGGTGAGCCTTTTAAGCTCACTATATATGGCCATCTGACCGCTTTTATTCCTAAGGTCACCTACAATAACATCTGAAATATCACTGCTATCACCTGAAGAAAGGCCTGTTAGCAAACTGGAAATCAACCTGATATCCTTCACATATTTATTAAAATAAACCATATCCCAGAGCGTAGTATACATTCTGAAATTATTTTCTGCCATTTGTATACTCAGGGTAATTGTATCGAGTCTAGAAATCCTTAAGTTATTAATTTCTAACTCCTTAAGACTAGAAACAAGCATAGATTGTTCTGCACGCTGTACCACCGAATTCCGAAATAAAAATCCGATAAACAATATAATGACTGCAGAGATGAGAAGGAAAGAGCGTTGTTTGTTTTTCATTGATAAAAAAAGGATCAATATAAATTTCTATCGGTTAGCCGATTTAATCTACTATTCAAAGTTAAACATAATTTATAAGAACGCTAAAACAAGCGAATAATTATGAACAGGGTAATTAAGAGTGTAACAACTTGTTTACCCCGCAGAGCATAAAACCAAGGATAGGCTGGCATTTTTCTTCACAGGAAGCGTAAAAACTACCCTCGGTCCGGTGGCCGGAAGCCGTTTCCTTTCCCCAAAAAAATTCGGCAATACTTAAAGGTTTCAGGTGATTTTTTGCGGCATAATTCAGCAATTTCGGCGCACAGCAATCTCCGGTTCCTACCGGAATTCCCTTTTTCAATTGAAAAGCTTCTTCCAGGCTCCGGCTTTCCTCCTTGAAATTATGAAAGGTGTAAAGGGCGTTCAGTTTTGCCAGTATACCATGCGAAACCAGCCGCCTTTCAGCCAGTTTCGAATACCATTCTTTCGATTCTTTAGGCAGCGTAGCAATTAAATCCGTTAAGGGATGAATGTCCAGATTGCCTCGTTCCACTTCTGCTACAAAAGCATGTTCATCCACGAGGGGTGGCACCCATCCTTTTACATTCCATACCCCATTATGTCTGGAGGAAAAGGCACGAAGAATGACTTCATTGCCTGATACATCCTCGCAAACCAAAATCCCGAACATACGTCCCCGCATATTTGAGTATAAAATATGGGTAGACAATCGTGGATCAGCCAGTGCCAAAGGAACATCAAAATCTATTCTTTTATGCGCAGAAAGCTGGGCCATAAGGTCATGACAATGAGGGATAGCAAGCGCTGATGGCAACTCGTGAATTTCCCCACAATCATTGCAATAACCAAAACAGGACATATAATTTTGACAAAGGCACAAAGATATTAAAAATATAATAAACCGCTTGTATTTATGTAGTCAACTACGTAGTTTTGCTCCGTACAATAAAAAAAGAGCAATGGAAGTACAGATCGCACAAATAAAAAATGAATCCGCAGCAGCAATTATTGACCTGGTATTACCGATCCAGCAAATCGAATTTAAGGTCGCCATTACTTTAAGCGACCAACCGGATTTATTAGCTATAGAAGAGGTTTACTACCAAAAGGGCGGTGCCTTTTGGGGGGCAACAATTGATGGAAAACTGGTAGGCACAATTGCCATGATTAAATTCAACGATCATGAGGCTGCCATCAGAAAAATGTTTATTAAAAAGGAATTTCGCGGAAAAGAACTCGGTATTGCGCAGCGTTTGTTAGAAAACCTGATCAATCATTGTAAGAATCATGGAATTGACCATCTTTACCTGGGAACAGTTCCAGTACTGCAGGCGGCGCTTCGTTTTTATGAAAGAAATGAATTTCAGAAAATAGAAAAATCAGCCTTGCCCGTACAATTCCCATTGATGGGTGGAGATTCCGTGTTTTATCAATTAGACCTATCCTTATGAACGTCATAGACGAACTTGGGATCCTGGCCCTTTCTACACGTTTACAGCGTTTGAGTGAGCAGCTCCGGAAAGACGGTGCCCTACTCTACAAAACCTATGAAATTGATTTCGAACCGAAGTGGTTTCCTGTGATTTATACGCTTCATCACAAGCAGCCATTGGGCGTTGTAGAACTGGCCACGGAAATCGGTTATACCCATCCTTCCACCATCAGTTTACTGAAAGAACTGGAAAAACAAAAGCTGATCCGTTCTAAAAAAGACAAAAAAGATGAGCGGAAACGACTGATCCAGCTGACCGCAAATGGAGCAGAACTGATTGAGAAAATGCAGCCGGTATGGCAGCTCATGACCCGTATCCTATCGGAAGTGACCGACACAGAGCACAACCTGCTGAAAGCCATTACGGAGGCGGAGGACAAATTAAAACAGCAAAGCTTTATACAAAGAGCCTTGCAGGCGGCGGCTAAATAAGCCGCCACCTTTACCCAAAAATCATATCATAAAGCACTTTTACGCTCATAAATCCCACAATCAGCACCACTAATCCGCCAAAAACAGTGAGCCATGCAGGGTGTTTATAATCTCCTACAATTTTCTTTTTATAAGCTGCAAATAAGATGGTTGCCAGCGTAACTGGCAAGATAAATCCATTCAATACACCTGCCAGAATCAACAATTTGACAGGTTTCCCTATCCCAACAAATATCAACGTAGAGATCACAATGAAAGCGATGATCACCATCCGCTCATGGTCTCTGATTTTAGGACTAAAAGATTTGACAAAAGAAACCGAAGTATAAGCAGAGCCAATTACGGAGGTTACCGCAGCCGAAAACATCACCAATCCAAATAAACGGTAGCCCAGATTTCCTGCTGCCAGCTGAAATACTGAGGCCGTAGGGTTCGCTGAATCTATCGTTAAGCCCTGACTAATCACACCTAGAGAAGCCAAAAAAAGAAATATACGCACTAGAGAAGCCACTGAGATTCCCATCACTGCACTTGTATTTACGGAAGGTAAAGCCTCTTTTCCTTTAATTCCAGCATCCAATAACCGGTGGCCTCCCGCAAAAGTAATATAGCCCCCTACCGTGCCACCAACCAAGGTGACGATACTTACAAAGTCTATTTTTAAGGGTAAAACCGTTCTGATTGCAGCCTCTCCTATTGGAGGAGCGGAAGTAATTGCGATATAGATGATCACGATAATCATCACAAAACCCATGAACTGCGCAAAGCGATCCATTGCCTTTCCTGCTTCGCGAACCATAAAAATAGCGACGGCCAAAGCAGCTGAAATGATCGCCCCGTTAATCACAGAAACCCCCAGTAAGGCTTGCAAGCCGAGACCAGCACCGGCGATATTTCCAATATTAAAGGCCAACCCGCCTAAAACAATTAAAAAAGAGATGAAGCCACCTAATCCTGGCAGCAGCATATTGGCAATATCCTGTGCTCTTTTCTCAGATACCGCAATCACGCGCCATATATTGAGTTGCACACCAATATCTATAATGATAGAAACCAGAATCACAAAGCCAAAACTAGCGCCCAGCGACTGGGTAAAAAAAGTTGTTTGTGTTAAAAATCCCGGGCCAACCGCAGAGGTAGCCATCAGAAATGCGGCCCCAATCAGGACGCTTTTATTTTTTATAACTTTCATTTGCCGATAGCATTGATCTTCAATCCTTCTTTAAGCAACCTCTTTTGAAGCTGTTCAGCAAAGGTAAGTGCAGAATTTCCATCCCCATGGATACAAATCGTATCTGCCTGGATAGGAACTAAAGTCCCCTGCGCAGAAAGTACAGTCCCTGCTTTTACCATCTGTACCACTTGAGCGACGGCTAAAAAATGATCGGTAATCAAGGCGTCCGGCTGCTTTCTTGAGGTTAAGCTTCCATCCGGCTGATAAGTGCGGTCTGCGAATACCTCATTGGCCACTTTTAGTCCTGTGCGTTCACCAGCAAGAACCAGCTCAGAACCCGAAAGACCATATAAAATCAAACCTGGATCTATCTTATAAATTGCAATAGCGATAGCTTCAGCAAACGCTTTATCTTTTGCTGCCATATTATATAAGGCACCATGCGGTTTCACATGATGGAGCTTTCCACCCTCGGTTTTCACAAAAGCATCAAGGGCACCAACCTGATAAATCACCATATCCTGAGCTTCCTCGGGAGTAATTGCCATTTCTCTTCTGCCAAATCCCTGAAGATCCGGAAGCCCAGGATGTGCACCAATCGCTACTCCATGGCTGATGGCCAATCGGACCGTCCTTTTCATCACCGCTGGATCTCCTGCATGCCATCCGCAGGCAATATTCACGGAAGAAACAAAAGGCATAATTGCGGCATCATTGCCGATGTCAAAAGCGCCAAAGCCTTCGCCCATATCACAATTCAGATCTACCCTAACAGTTTTAGCCATGGTTTTTATATTTAAAAGTTAAGCTTTGCTTCAGCTGATTTATTTCTTCAGTTCTCGCTACTAACAGCTTTTGTGCCTGGTTTAAAGTCAGGATTTCAAATTGAATTATCTCGCCTGGACGCAGCTGGGCCAATTTCCCAAGATCAACGCTGAGCACCTGTAAGATGCGTGGATAGCCACCGGTGGTCTGATGATCTGCCATTAAAACAACTGGACTTCCCTCAGCGGTGACCTGCACTGTTCCAAAAGCAACAGCGGAGGATAACATTTCTTTATTTGTTTTCAATTGTAAAAGCGGACCTTCCAATTGATAGCCCATCCGATCAGCAGCATTACTGATACTAAACTCTTTAGTCAATAAATCGGCAATACTTTTCTCCTGGAAAAATTCAAATTCCGGGCCTTTAATCACACGAATTACCAGTGGATTTAATGGCGTATCCCTGCTCCGGCTTAAGCTCCAGTTCAATCGTTCTGGTAAAACCGGAATGTCCTGATTAAAAGCAATCCGGTCTCCTTTTTTTAAAGCACGACCTTCGAAACCGCCAAAACCTGCCCGAAGATAAGTGGAATAACTACCCAAAACCTGGGGGATATCAAAACCTCCCTGAACGGTTAAATAAGCAAAGCAACCGGATAGAGCCTCGCCAAAAGAAAGTACAGCACCCTTGTGCACTACTATTGGGCGCCACATTTCTACCGCATTACCATCAATCTCCGCCGATAAATCAGCACCTGTAATTGCCACCAATGCCTCATCTTCGAAAAGAAGTGATGGTCCTGATAAGGTAAATTCCAGTGCAGCTTCAGTTTCCTGATTTCCAAGTAATAAATTACCCATTAGGACTGCATCTTTGTCCATTGCTCCGCTTTCAATGACCCCATCTTTACGGTATCCAATTCTGCCAAGATCCTGTACCGTAGTGAGCATTCCCGCTTTTATGACCTTAATTCCCATCTATTTCTTTTTTATTTTCTTAAACTCAGTTTCAGTGATCGCCACAAAACGAAGTCGGTCTCCTGCCTTTAACAATGCTGGGGTTTCTCTGTTGACCTTAAATAATTGCAGCGGGGTTTGTCCGATGATCTGCCAACCCCCAGGGGTTTCTATAGGATAAATTCCTGTTTGAAGACCTGCAATTCCCACAGATCCTGCAGGAATTACTGCTCTGGGCTTTTCCTTTCTAGGGGCTGTGATCTTTTCGCTCATCCCACCGAGATAAGGAAAACCGGGTGCAAAGCCAATCATATACACCACATACTCCGCGGCAGAATGAAGGGCGATGACCTCTGTGGTACTCAATTGATGCTGTCGGGCTACAAAATCCAGATCAGGGCCGCGATCTCCTCCGTAAACTACTGGTATTTCAATGATGGTCGAATCCGGCATTTCTACTGCTTCCATTAAATCCTCCAGCATCTCTTCTAACAGCGACTTTATGGTCAAATAATCGATTACCCATGGCTGATAATAGACCGTTACCGAAGTAAACGCGGGCGTATATTCTAGGAATCCATCAAAAGCATATTCATCCAAATGAGTTGCAACCGCCCTTACCTGCTGATGAATTTCCGGGCTGATTACCTCGTCAAACTGGATCACAATAGCGGAATCACCTAGCGGATAAAAGACTGCTTTTTCCATAATTTTAATTTTATCAGAATTTCAATGGCGATCCAGACGGTAATTCATAAGGCGCTGTACCGGCTAGAAAAATTCTGGAGTTTTTACTGCCTGCTGTGGTGATCGTCTCTCCTTTTACACGAATCCAACTCCCCTCACGAAGTCCAACTACAGGCGTATCATTGCATACATGAAATTCTTTGATTCTCATTTCCCTGGTTTCGCCATTGTGCGTACTTGTTGGGTCAGGATCCAGATAATGGGCATTGATGTTAAAAGGAATCAGGCCCATCGTTGTAAAATCCGAAGGATAAACAATGGGCATATCATTGGTGTTTTTCATATTGACACCTCCGATATTACTACCTGCACTGGTTCCTAAGTAAGGAATCCCAGTTTCTACCTTTTGCTTTAGTACTTCCATCAGGTTTAAATTGTGCAGCTGCTGTACAAGTAAAAAGGTATTTCCACCGCCTGTAAAAAAGCCTTCTGCCTCCGCGATTGCGACATCCGGCTCAGGAAAAGTATGTAATCCACGAACGTTAATCCCGATAGTGGCAAAAGTTTCCCTTACCTTTTCGGTATAGTCGTCATGACTGATACCTCCCGGACGGGCAAAAGGAATAAATATGATCTCGGAAACACCGGCAAAAAATGCCGACAATTCCGGCAATAGATAAGCAAGATATTCCTCTCCATACAAGGTAGAGGTACTCGCCAGCAGGACATTTTTCATAACCATGTTTTTTTTTTAAGCATTGCTAAAGTAGGAATCTGCTTTCGTATAAACGAAAAAACGCCTCCCAATTTGAATCGGGAGGCGTTTTAAAAATTTGCTTATTTAGATTTGCTTTCCAGCCATAGTCTGGCGTTTACAAAAGCTTCCATCCATGGCGTTACTTCGTCTTTACGTCCTTTCGGATAGTTAGCCCAATGCCATTGGAACAATGAACGTTCAATATGCGGCATCATCACCAGGTGCCTTCCAGATTTGTCACACATCATTGCAGTGTTGTAATCAGAACCGTTTGGATTGGCAGGATAGCTTTCGTAAGCATATTTCGCTACGATACCATACTGATCTTCTGCATACGGCAATTGGAATTTACCTTCACCATGTGAAACCCAAACGCCTAATGTACTTCCGGCAAGGCTGGATAACATCACAGAATTGTTTTCTTGTATGGTTAATGAAGTAAAGATACTTTCATGCTTCTGACTGTCATTGTGCAGCATTTTAGGTTTTTCTTCATGATCTTTATTGATCAATCCTAATTCCACAAACAGCTGACAACCGTTACAGATACCTACTGAAAGTGTATCCTCACGTTTAAAGAAGTTTTCTAAAGCTACTCTTGCTTTCTCATTGTATAAGAATGCACCAGCCCAGCCTTTTGCAGAACCCAATACGTCTGAGTTAGAGAAACCTCCAACTGCACCGATAAACTGGATGTCTTCTAAAGTCTCACGGCCAGAGATTAAATCTGTCATGTGTACATCTTTCACGTCGAAACCTGCAAGGTACATGGCATTTGCCAATTCACGCTCAGAGTTACTTCCTTTTTCCCTCAATACCGCCGCTTTTGGTCTTGGTTTGCTCGCATCAAAAGAAGGTTTTTTACCGTCAAACTGTAATGGGAAAGTATAGTTTAATACGTGGTTTTTGTAGTGATCAAAACGTTCTTTTGCTTTAACAGCACCTGCTTGTTTTTGATCTAACAGGTAAGAAGTTTTGAACCATACATCACGAAGGTGATCGATATCAAAGCTATGGCTGCCTGCTCCATTCTTCACCGTTAATACCGGCTCAGATTTCACGATACCAATTTTATGGTAAGCCACACCTGCTTCTGCTAATAATCCTTCTACGGATGGATCAGCCTGGAATACGATACCAATATTTTCTGCGAACAGCACTTTAATCAGGTCATCATTGCTCAATTCAGAAAGGTCGATGGCTGCACCAAGGTCTCTGTCTGCAAAGCAAAGTTCTAAAAGGGTCGTGATTAAACCACCGCTGCCGATGTCATGACCAGCCTGGATTTTACCAGTTTTGATCAATTCCTGAACTGTATTGAATGTATTTTTAAACTGAGCAGCATCTGTTACATCCGGAGTTTCATGACCAATTTTGTTCATGATCTGTGCGAAAGAAGATCCCCCTAATTTATACGTATCATTTGAAAGGTTGATGTAGTAGATAGAACCACCATCTTTCTGAAGAACAGGCTCTACTACTGCGGTAATGTCATCACAATGACCACCTGCAGAAATGATCACCGTACCTGGAGCGATGACTTCTCCGTCTGGATATTTCTGTTTCATCGATAAGGAATCCTTACCTGTAGGAATGTTAATACCTAATTCGATTGCAAATTCCGAACATGCTTTCACCGCGTCATATAGACGTGCATCTTCACCTTCGTTTTTACAAGCCCACATCCAGTTGGCAGAAAGCGAAACGCTATCCAATCCATCTTTTAATGGTGCCCAAACGATGTTAGAAAGAGATTCGGCAATCGCATTGCGGCTACCTGCAGCAGGATCAATCAAAGCAGAGATTGGTGCGTGACCAATTGAAGTCGCGATACCGTCTTTCCCCTGATAATCCAATGCCATTACACCACAGTTATTTAAGGGCAATTGTAACGGACCAGCACATTGCTGTTTAGCCACTTTACCACCTACGCAACGGTCAACTTTATTTGTTAACCAATCTTTCGAGGCTACTGCTTCCAATTGCAATACCTGCTCAAGGTAGGTATCCAATTGATTGATATCATAAGTAACAGGCTCATATTTCCTGTCGATAGTCGTATCTTCCATCACCACCTTTGGCGAGCTGCCAAACATATCTTTTAGCGCTAAATCCATTGGTTTTAGGCCAGTAGTTTTAGAAGCGAAAGTAAAGCGGTGATCGCCGGTTACTTCACCAACAGTATACATTGGGCTGCGTTCACGATCTGCAATTTTATGTAGAATATCGATGCTTTCTGCACCAATCACCAATCCCATACGTTCCTGAGATTCGTTTCCAATGATTTCTTTCGCAGAAAGTGTAGGATCTCCAACTGGAAGCTGATCCAGGTCGATCAATCCACCTGTTTCTTCAACTAGTTCAGACAGACAGTTTAAGTGTCCACCAGCACCATGATCATGGATAGAAACGATTGCGTTTACGTCGCTTTCTACCATACCACGAACGGTATTGGCTGCTCTTTTCTGCATTTCTGGGTTAGAGCGCTGAATTGCATTTAATTCAATGCTGGAACCTAATGCGCCAGTATCTGCAGAAGAAACGGCAGCACCCCCCATACCAATGCGGTAGTTTTCGCCACCTAAGATGACAATTTTATCACCTGTAGCTGGTTTATGTTTTAATGCCTGATCGGCTTTGCCGTAGCCTACGCCACCTGCAAGCATGATCACTTTATCATAACCTAATCTTCTGCCTTCTTCTTCATGCTCGAAAGTAAGCACAGAACCGGTGATCAGTGGCTGTCCGAATTTATTACCAAAGTCAGAAGCTCCGTTAGAAGCTTTGATCAGAATGTCCATTGGTGTTTGGTATAACCATTTTCTTTCCTCAACACCAGCTTCCCATGGGCGATTTTCTTCTAATCTCGACAAGGCAGTCATGTATACTGCAGTACCTGCAAGCGGCAATGATCCTTGTCCACCAGCCAGTCTGTCTCTGATTTCTCCACCAGCACCAGTTGCAGCACCATTAAATGGTTCTACAGTAGTTGGGAAGTTATGTGTTTCCGCTTTGATTGAAATTACGGATTCGAAATCTTTTACCTGGTAATAATCAGGTACATCTGCTCTTTTTGGAGCGAATTGCTGTACTACCGGACCTTTTACGAAGGCAACGTTATCTTTATACGCAGAAACAATTCCGTTAGGGTGTGCTTCTGAAGTATGGCGAATCATTTTGAATAGAGAATAAGGTTTTTCTTCTCCGTCGATTACAAATCTTCCGTTGAAGATTTTATGGCGACAGTGCTCAGAGTTTACTTGAGAGAAACCGAATACTTCTGAATCTGTTAACTTACGACCTAGATTTTCAGCCAATTGGTTTAAGTAATTTACTTCTTCCTCGCTCAATGACAATCCTTCCTGCTTGTTGTAAGCAGCAATATCGGAGATTTCCAGAATCGCTTCTGGCTGAACATTAGTCGTAAATACATCCTGACCTAGTCCTTCATATTTTTGAAACAACATGTGATCATAATCCGAAGCATCAGCAGTTACCGTTTCGAATTCCTCAATACGAACGATCCCATGAAGGTCCATATTTTGGGTAATCTCTACCGCGTTTGTGCTCCATGGGGTTACCATTGCTGCCCTTGGGCCAACAAAGAAACCATTTAAGGAAGTTTCAGTTTTAACTTTCGCGCCTCCAAACAGCCAACTTAATTTTGAAATATCAGCTGGTGTCAGGCTCCGGTTTACTTGCAAGACATAAATCTTGGCAGATGGGGTTTCGAAGAAAAAGATCATATTCATAAAGTGCTGCAAAGATACTTTAAAAAGTAATAATGATGCAATTGAAAATGACTAAAATAACAACAAACATCGGACAAAAACAGGCAGATTGCCTGAGTGATGACCGATAAAATATCCAAATGTTCAGTTGAGCAGTATGAGTTTCAGCAAAGAATGTGCTTTATGGTTGTGAAGCTTTAGCTGAGCGGTAGTAGGGGGCTGGTAGGGCCTTGTAGGGCCCAAAACCCTTCTAAACCTTATTCAAGGGAGCAGAAGTCCTGTTCCAAAACCTAAGTTCATAGGATCACATCATCCACATCAATATAAAAGAACAGCTGCATAGAAAGCTCGGATATTAATAAATTAGCTAGTATATTTAGTTAGTTATATCAGATTAACTTTTTTCTAAAATGGCCTTAAAACACAGTGCAAAGTTCCGTATCAGAAAAATCAAAAAATTCTTTAGCCTTTTAGGGCCAGGACTCACTACAGGCGCTGCGGATGATGACCCATCAGGTATCGCTACCTATTCCCAAACCGGGGCACAATTTGGATACGCGCAACTGTGGACTGCATTGTATATGCTCCCATTCATGACCGCTGTTCAGGAGGCCTGTGCCAGAATAGGATTGGTGACCGGAAAAGGCATTGCTGCCGTCATTAAAGAACATTATAGCCGCAAAGTGCTCTATTCGGTAGTTGGACTAGTTGTAGTGGCCAATACCATTAATATTGGTGCAGATATTGGTGCGATGGCCGCGGCAGCACAACTGTTAGTTCCTGTAGATTTTGTGGTGCTGACCTTCTTTTTTACGGCGACCATTCTGATCCTTGAAATTTTCACCAGCTACAAGGCTTACTCGAAGATCTTAAAATGGCTGGCACTCGCCTTACTCGCCTATCCGATCACTGCATTCATGATTGATCAGCCATGGGGAACTGTGTTAAAAGCGACTGTGATTCCACATTTTGAATTTTCATTTGATTTCCTGTTTATCATCACGGGCGTGTTTGGAACCACCATTACCCCTTATATGTTTTTCTGGCAAGCTTCGCAGGAAGTCGAAGAAGAAAAAGCCAAAGGACTTTTCAGAGCTGGAAAACCGAGAATTGGCTGGCCAAACATTCATGCCATGCGTAAAGATAATAATGTAGGTATGGTGATCTCGGAATTTACCACCTGGTGTATCCTATTAGTAGGCGCTACTGTATTACATGGCAGCGGGATCACCGACGTGAAAAATGCAGCGGATGCAGCCAAAGCACTCGAACCCTTAGTACACTCTTTTCCAAATTCCGGTTATCTGGCCAAATTAATCTTCTCCATAGGTATCATTGGACTTGGATTATTAGCAGTCCCTGTGCTCTCAGGATCCGCAGCTTATGCCGTTGCCGAAGCGTTCGACTGGAATGCCAGTCTTAATCTTAAACTCAAAAAAGCACATGGCTTTTACGGTGTGATCATTATCTCCACATTCATTGGTTTATTCATCAATTTCATAGGAATAGATCCGGTAAAAGCCTTGGTGTATACGGCTGTAATTAATGGTATAGCAGCTGTACCCCTACTGTATCTGATTGTGAAAATTGCGGCAAGTGAGGAGATTATGGGAGAATACAAAAGCGGGTGGTTGTCGAAAACATTGCTTTGGGCCACTTTTTTCATCATGGGTGCCGCAGCAGTCGCTTTATTCTTTACGATATGGCATTAAGTGTAGAATAGCGGATGTATCCTGATAGGTAATTTGATGCTTCATCACCTATGCCAAGATCACAATTATTAAAGTATTAGCAGCAGTAGCCCTAATCGCGTAAGGGCTACCTGCTACCTGAGAGTCAGCGTTTGCTGTTGTTCTAAAGCTTGCGGAAGTCGTTAGATTCGCCTATTATCACCATTGAACAAATCGGGATAACAGGCAATTTATACGGGCATTGCGACACTGTGTATTTTATATAACCTGAGGTTTTGCATTCAAGAAAAATAGCGATAAGGAGATGCAAAAGAGTAACGTACTTTTCATATAGAGCTGATTAATTTAGAATAAAGGAAAAATGAATACTCCTATTATTGACAAATGTACGCTCAGATCATTATGAACGCCCTAAAAATACCCGAATCTTCCTGCAACCATTCAATAGTTATAGAAAAATAAGGGGTTTTATGATACGAGCTGCTGCGAAAAGAAGGCTTTAGGCATCAAGCCTGTCTCTTTTTTAAAGGCATTATAGAAAGTCGTCAGACTCTTAAATCCCGATTCGTAAGCTATTGCCTCAATGGTCATCCTATCCGATTTAAGAGGATATTGCCTGATAAAAAAAGTAATCCGATAGCCATTAATCCAGTCGCGGAAATTTTTATCGAAAGAGCTATTAATTACATAGGAACAGTGGTGCACTGGAATATTGAGTTCATTGGCTAAATCAACTATTTGGAAGTCGGACTGGAGATAGGGTCTTTTGCTTTCCATAAAAGATTTCATTGAATCGACATAGCTGATTAACTGATCGGGTAAAATCGTTGTTTTTTTTGGTACTGCTGTACTTTTAGGCAGCTCAGGATCATTTATACTCACTTTATCATCTGTATTATCTTTATCATGATCCAGGTCTACCGCCACAAAAAGGTATCCGTAAAATAATTTAGGCTGGTGCAGGATAAATATAATAATCATCAAAAGCACCGTACAATTGATCAAAATAAAAGAGGCCTTAAATAAAGGGGCTTCTAAGTCCAATGTTAGCAAAGGTATAAAGCTGATCAGCTGGAAGAAAGTAGCTACCCTCAGAAAAAAGAAAATCCAGTTTCTCGCACCAGTATCCATTTTTTCAATCCGCACTTTTGATCTAAATACGGTAATCCAAGTGGCAGTCAGATAGGTTAGCAATAAGAATGGCCTCCCCAGGTAATAAAACCAGCCTGGAAATAAACCACTTCGTTCAGTCACAAAAAGCTGTTTGTTCTGGTCAATCTCATTGGCGATAGACTCCCACCTGACCACCGAAGAAACAGGTAAAGGCAGCACATGTATGAAGGCTAAAAGAGCAGGAACAAAGTAAAGCCATTCAAATTTACGAAGTCGGTTGCGACCACTGATGAAAGTGGTTACATACAAATAGAAACAGGCTGGAGCAGCATAATAAATTGGCGTAAACAGCTGGTAGAAATAGGGGAAAATAGCACCATCACCAGAATTAACAAGCAAAAAGATCAGCACCTGACCGAACCTCGAAATAAAAATAACTGAGAGTAAACGATTCAACACTTTTACTCCCCGTTTTGCGAAAAACAGGTGTAATGAAAGTAAGAGCAGGAAAAAACAACTTATACTTGAAAAAAAGCTCAAAACCCCCATATTTGATCCTGCAAGATAGATGTTTTATTTTAAATGAATAAAACATTTTCTGAAAGCCTGCAAGAATCAAATTTTGGTATTAATGCGAACGCATCATTTTTATACTCCGGAGTTAAACTTTATTTACATGGCTACTATCGTATATATCTGCTGCTGTCCAGATCCAGAAAAAGTACTGCTTCAGGATGATTTCGTAATGCTGTAGATGGAAAATTGCTGGAAATTGGCTTGGTTAAAGTATTGAGCACAGCGGTTGCTTTTGCAGATCCTGGCACCACACAATTGATCACTTTTGCACTGATTAGCGTAGGAATTGTTAGCGTTAATGCCTGAGTAGGCACTTCTTCCAAACTCGCGAAACAACCGTCATTTACTTGCTGCTGTCTGCAGGGCAAATCCAGTGTCACCACCTTTACTACTTCCGGATCACTAAAATTGGCAACAGGAGGATCATTAAAAGCCAGATGTCCATTTTCACCTATCCCCATACAAACGATATCAATCGGATGATTTTCAAGTAAGGTGGAATAACGTTTACATTCTGACTGAATATCCGCAACATTCCCATCCAGATAGTGAACAGATTTAAAATTGAACTGATCAAATAGGCGTTTTTTTAAAAAATTCCCAAATCTTTGAGGCGCATTTTCATTCAGGCTGATGTATTCGTCCATGTGAAAAGCATTTACCTGCTCCCATTTGATCGGCTCATAAAAAAGAGCAGCCAAAAATTCATTTTGTGATGGAGCTGCCGCGAATACGATATTAACCTCCCCCTTATTTTTCAAAACAGCATCAATCTCTTTGGCCAGTCTGCTGGCTGCTGCATCCCCCATTAATTTCCTTGACTCGTAAATCCTAACTTTAGGGCCACTTAAATCTTTTTCTAACACCATTCGCTTTAAATTAATTTTTCATATATACTTTTTCCAGCCACCATCGTTCGCAAAATATTTACCTCCTCATCGAAAATAACGATATCCGCATCCTTTCCTGCCACCAGTGATCCTTTTCGATCGCCTATCCCGATGATATTTGCAGGCGTAAGGGAAGCCATTTTAACTGCATCTTCCAAAGTTGCATCAGCCATAGTCACCATATTTCTCACCAACCTATCCATCGTAGCCACACTACCTGCAAAGGCAGTCCTGTCTTTTAGTTTAGCCACGTTATCCTCTACAATCACCTCCAGACCATCGCGTCGGCTACCAAGAATACTTGGCCCTGGCGGCATCCCCGATGCGCGCATCGCATCAGTAACCAACGCAGTTCGGTCTGCCCCTTTTATTTTGAGTACCAGCTTGAGTAATGGCGGAGGAAGATGAATCCCATCTGCAATGATTTCGACTGTCATCGCATCCAGCAGATAGGCACTTTCAATTACTCCTGCATAACGGTAGGCATTTCGCCTCGAGACCCCCGACATACAGGAATAAAAGTGTGTAGCATGACTAAAACCTTTTTCAAATGCTGGCAATACTTCTTCATAAATCGCATTGGTGTGTGCAATGGATGGTAAAATACCTCTTTCGGTAAGGTATTGCGCAAATTCCAGCGCCCCTGTAAGCTCCGGTGCAGCGCTCCAGCGTTTAATAGACTTGGAACTGGCAATGATCTCCTGATATTCTGCCGGAACCGGCGCTCTAATATATCTTGGGTCTTGTGCTCCTCGCTGTTCCATGGAGAAATACGGTCCCTCAATGTGTATCCCTATAAACTCTGCACCCTTAACATTTCTGGCATTGGCAGTTTCATATACACTTAAAGTATCCATTAAATCCTGATGCTCACTACTTAAAGTGGTTGGCATGAGAGCTGTTGTACCGTGTTTGGCGTGTAGTGCTGCAATGGCTAAATAGCCCTCAGGCTCGTTATCCATAAAATCGTGACCTCCCCCACCATGAACATGCAAATCAATAAATCCAGGTGCAATATAATTGCCCATTGCATTTATTTCCAGTGCATTTTCAACAGGAACATCAGCAGTGCTTACTTCCAATATCTTTCCTCCTTCGATAATGATACACCCCCCATTAATCGTACGATGGGGAGTAATTATTTTACCATTATATATCTTGATCTTTTCCATTTTCTTCTGTGTCATTTTTCGCAACTTCCCCTCCTCTTCCGATCTCATTGAATGCGCGGAAGCGAAGTCCTTTTAAGTGGGGAACTGGTTGTTGATAGCGTTTACTTTTTACAGTTGGAGTGGATCCGTCTGTAGTATAGTAAATTTTAAATCCGGGAACATCGGTATTGGCAGAAACCATTCCATCCCGCAGCATAATTGCTGGCGTAGGTATCCTGTATTCAAAGCCTCCGGCATAATGATCCAGGCGGTTCAGCTCCCGTCTAACAGATGAACTGAACTTATACCAGTCGCGCTCATACAACTGCTTCGCTTTTAAAGTATCTTGCATCGTTGCCCAAGCTGGTGTGGAAGCCCATGCTCTTTCAGACAAAGCAAGAAGCCTTGGCAAATACATGTATTCTAATCGCTCTGCTGTTTTTACGGTTTCTGTCCATAAAAGTCCTTGAATACCATATATATTCTGCTGACCAACTTCCGTTAATGGCTCAAATTGTTGGAGCATGGATTTAGGCAATGGCCTATTCACGTAATCCGTATGCTGATTTTTCAGATAATCAAAAGGGATAAATTTATAAGCTTGTTCCAAATTGATAAAGCCGCCCCAATTGAATCCTGGTTCCTCAAACTCGCGGACATAGGCCATGTCAAAATAGAAATTGGTTACAAATGAGAGGATCACCTTATATCCTGAATTTGCCAGTCTGTAAGCCAGATCTTCATTGCCCGACATGTTATTCCATACATTCACATGAAAGTTTCTGTCGAGGAATAAAGGATTGGGCTGCCATTTTTTTCCTCCTGGAAGGGTTGACTTCCTTAATGCGGTTTCCTCCCATCCAGAAAGGTATAGTTTTCTTTTATCCAGCATATCTGCAAGGCGACCGAAAAAATAATCCCAGAGATCAGCAGCATTTTTTACTTCCGAATGCTTTGCTTTGAATGCATCCACAGAAGGAGATGCGGTCCACACCCCTGCAGGCACTTCATCGCCACCATAATGTATAGTCTGCAATGGCGCGCCGGCCAGTTTATACATCTCAATTATTTCATCAGTAACAGTTTCCAGGAAATTGTATACCGAGGGCATAGATACATCCATCACATGGTCATTCCATTGCTGTACCGAACGATAAACAGAAGAATCCGCCATATCTCTAAGCAGATATTGTTTTGCCTTTAGGGTATCACCCGATTTTACAATTTTATTGTATCTGGCCTGCATGGAAACGATCGCCGCACGGGCATGACCAGGTGTTTCAATTTCCGGGATGATATTGATGTGTCTTCTTGCTGCATATTTTAGAATCTCCATAAAGTCTGCCCTTGAATAATAGCCGCTTCCTGAGGATTGCCCGGCAATTGGACCCGATCCATAGGCAGGCATTAAACTTTCCTGTTCATTTAATCCATGTCCACGGTTCGCACCCACGCTGGTCAGTTCGGGCAAAGCATTAATCTGTAATCTCCAGCCTTCATCGTCATTCAGATGGAGGTGAAGCGTAGTGAATTTATATAAAGACAGCAAATCAATCAACTTCATCACTTCTTCTTTAGCCTGAAAATTTCTCGCTACATCCAGCATAATTGCCCTAAATCCAAATGCAGGACGATCCTCTACTGCCACACATTTTACCAGTAATGCCTTGTTTTTCCCCCGACCAGCATAAGCTGAAGGATCCAGCATCACTTTTAATGATTGAATACCATAATGGATTTCCCTGGGGCCTTTAGCAGAAATGACAATGCCAGATGGAGTTACTTTTAAAGTATATCCATCTCTTTTGATCGAAGCATCTCTTTTAAGTGTAATTGTTCCTGTTTTTTTAGGATGATTAGAGATGAAAGGTCTTTTTCCAGTTAGCAATTTCAACTCATCAGCAAACAATTGAGCTTCATTGTTGAACTCAGGATCCGACACCAAAGTAACGGTATGGTCCAATTTAAAATGGCCTGGTGTTTCTGTGTAAGAAAGCGGCGCTGGAAATATTTTTGGCGGACTGCTGTTTTCAGTTTTCCCACGTTCGTTCAATAGGTAATGCTGCCCCTGGCTTAACTCCTTATCTCCAGCAAACCTGTCCATTTTACGCTGATCCTTCGGACTGGATATTTTAACATCGTTTAAAGGAATACCAACACCCGAGGCATTGTCCCATACTAAGTAAAACCCTTCAGGCGCATCACTGCTATTTACTACCCATGAATTGGAAATAAACTGTTGTTCCAGGCTTTCTCCAGAACCAACAGCATTAAGGTCCTTGCCTGGAGAAATGTAGTAAAGGCCACCATTTACATGATTTACTTTTAACTTTTCCGTTCCGGATACAGTGCTTACTCTTTTTCCGAGGTTAAAATAAATTTTCCAGCCCGTTTTTGGAAAGGGTTGCTTGCCATGGTTTCTAATGCCAATTGAAAAAAGTGTCTGATCTTTACCCAGGTAATGATTTTCATAAACATGCCAATAAACTTCCAGCTGATCTGGTGTAGGATACTGCTGCTTAGCGGCATGGCTGGCTGTTCCAAAAAACAGCATCAGCAATAGGTAGCTATAAAATATTTTATACAATTTTCTTTTATTTAATAATAGATAAATGGAATTATTTAACTCTTTTCAGCCTGTCCAGCAATACCTGGATTTTTGCACTCCTCAACTCATTTTCCTGTGCCATCTCTGAAGGATACATGACGTCCGAATTGAGTGCTATAAATCTCTTATCCAATTCCTTGGTACGTAATGCTTCTAATTCCGTAATCAATGGTCTAAGTTTCTCGGCATTCATCCCGGATGCATTTGCCCTGGATTCTATCGACTGATAACTCAGGTATTGTACCCGAATAGCGGCCATTAATCGGTAATGCTCAAACTCTTTTGCATTTTTAACCGGCTTCAGTTTGCCAAGTACAACAGCAGCATTTTTGGTGCTATCCAGCATTTGATCAATGCTTAAATCTGTATTTATAGGTTTTCCCTGTGTAATCTCGAAGGGAACAGCTGAAACCGCTTTCCAAAATACTTTAGCCTCATTTTCATCAAGACCATATTGTGTCTTGGCATAACCGTAAATGAAATTTTTAGCGTCCAGTGCTTCCCCGGACTTTATAGATTCGAGAAAGGCTGCAATCAGCATGTTAAATCCACTAATGGGATAAACACGTCGGATTGCATAAAGATCTACGATATCTCTGGTGGTTTCGAACACAGGCGAATACAATCCAGAAGTCGACCAGGAAGTCATAATGATGCCTTTATAACCTAGTTTCTTTGCCAATGGCACAAAATCAGTAATATTCTTAAAGTGTTTTTCCCATTGAGTCAGGAAATAATTATCAGGATGACTCCTGATTGCGGGTGCTCCCCATACCTCAAACCCACTCTTCATCAACTGCTCATGGTCGCCAAACATATTGATGTCCCATCCGTAATTCCAATCGATAAAAACGGTTTCTTTTGGTAAACCCTTCAATGCTTCTGGATATTTCAAGGCAATATCTGCCCAAAGAACCGGCCTTTTACCCAATCCCACTACCACATCACAAAGCATTTTGATGTAATCCCCGTATAGTCTTCCGATACCAACTGCTTTAATTTTCTTTTTAGATTCTTCTGAATGTCCTAAAAGATACGTTTCATCACCACCAATATGGATATAGGGAGAATTATGGGTAGCAATCAGATCCTTGTAAAGCGTAGTAAAAAGCTTTTTAGCTTCGGCTTCGCGAATTGGATTAATCTGGGAGTAGTCTTTCTGATCTTCTCTCAGGTCTTTGTATTTAGGATTTCTCAGAATGTACTCCACATGTCCGAAGCTTTGCTGAAGTGGAATCACCTCCAATTTTATGGAATTACAGTAGGCCATAAAAGCCTTTACTTCTTCTCTTGTATAAGCAAAACGATTGGGGATCAAAGGTTCTTCCTGAAAAGGATAGGTGGCCTCCCATTCCATCACTAACGTATTGATACCGCCCTCCACCAATTGCGAGGCAAGTTTTTTAAGTGCCGGCATAGGAATGGCCTGAATACGCAGATCGAGATGAAATCCCCTTACTGGAAATGGGGAAACCGGATCGTTTAGCTCATTTTGAAATGCTTTTGTATAACCAAATATTGAAGTTAAGAGCATCACAAGAAATACTGTTTTTTTCATAATTTTTATTTTTATTCCAAATATTGGTTTAAGCAAATACCAGACAGGGTTTATTTAATTGCAACCTCCAGGCTCAGTTCTGATTCAAAGTATCCGCCGTTATGGTCTCTGGCTTCAAAAACGATTTTATCTGTACTGCCTGATCCTCCGTATAGGTATTTGATTGCTCCCTTTGCGATATCAGCTTGCGAAAAAGAAGCATTTGCAGCAAGCGGAATCCCATATTTAACTAAGAAACCAGCTGTTGGAACCTGTTTTACCGTGTAAGTAATGTTATTGTCGATTGTTCCTTCCATTTTCAGGTTAGCCAGTGTTAAGGGCGCAATCTGGTCAAGGGCCGAAACATTCAGCACATTTACCAGGCCGAGCTTCAACAGTGTCTGTGGTGGAGAGCTGATGCTGAGGTAGGAACTGAAAGCTCCTGCAGAAAATTCTCTAGGGCGAAGCTTAATAAAATTATCAACGTTGTGTTTTAGGAATACATTGATAAAGGTTTGATTATTTGCGTAAAGCTGACTCACTGCGGAGGTCACATCAAAAGAAACCCATCCAGTAGTTCCTCCAGGAACAGGTAAGGTGGAAATTGGAACAGAATTATAAGTCGGCGCATTGTTCCAGGTGATGGCAGTTTCCGCCCAATCTTTATTTTCTCCTAAATGTGCAGAAAATGAGAAGGTGGTTGTAGGTGTCAACCCTGTATTGTAAACATAGACATACATTTTTGCGGCACCAATTTTGTCGCCAAAGCTTGGTTTTTCTAATGGGAACTGCATGACGCCAATCCGACCAACAGTAGCATCAGCATTACTCACCGCTTTTAAATCTATGGTTGCTAAATCGTTGAAATTCGCATTCGAATTGCCAGAACCACCACGAATGTAAACGTCTTTAGTGACATTGATTTTTTGTGTCATCACATTGCCTCCTGGATCTGCCTGATCTGGTTTATCGTCTAACAATCTGTAGAAAGTAAACTGTGCGGTAACTTGAGCCACCCCGTTGTTAAATTCCAGATCCTGCGACCTTACCAGGGCTGCTGTTGAGCCCAGCGTTGGATTCTGGTTAATTGTCAGCACATATTGATCGGATGCATTTGACTTTCTGGAGTAATAAATATAGTTACCATTAATGGTTTCTATTTTCCTGGTCTCATCAATATTAAGATCCATGGACTTTAATTTGCCTTTGGTGATCAGATCACCCAACAGGTTTTTAAGAATTACGGGAGGTACATCGTTCACACTGGAATAACCTATCGTTGCCAAAAGTTGTTTAACTCCTGGATTGGTTAAGAAGACCACGGTATGCTCATCCGTTTTCCCCAGCATATCCATCAGCCCTGCTCGTTTCACTGCCGAGGCAAAGAGATCCAGTTCTGTTAAATCTGAGCTGTGGTCTTCCAGTAAAAACTGCTGTATGGTTTGAGCCTTGAGGTTAGCCCCTGCATCGGCCCCGTCACTATCTTCATTTTTCAATAGTTCAAGTTTGCCACAACCTATAATTGTGAGCATACACATACAGAGAAAAAGGACTTTTGGGTAAAGATTTAGTTTTTTCATCTTTAAATATTTTTATTGATAATATGAATTTTGATCCAATAGCGGGTTTAACCTGATTTCGGTAAGGCTTAATGGCCAAAGGAAATTTTCGGTCTGACTCAATCCATTGATAGGCCCCATTACTTTAATTGCTTTGCCTGTACGTACCAGGTCAAACCATCGTTTTCCTTCGTAACAAAGTTCTCTCGCACGTTCGTCAAGGATCAGATCTTCTATTTGATCGGTAGTCAATCCATTGTAGGAAGCTTCTGTGTAAGTGGTTGCTCCAGCTCTGGCTCTGATTTGATTCAGGAGTGCCATTGCTCCGGGAATATTGCCGGTTTTATTCAACGCTTCCGCACGTAACAGCATGATATCGGCTAAACGATAAACGATAATGTTCTTGTCGTCCTGCGTACCGCGAACGAAACCCGATTTCTCAAAGAATTTAACAATACCTGAATTGGTATCGAAATTAACCTTTGAGCGCAAATCCGTTGAACTGAACTTACTGGACAGGTAACCACTGGCTTTGAAAAAAGGCTGAAAGCCAAGGTCACCATAAACTGTAATTAAAAATGACCGCGTGGCCCGCTCCGCGAAGTTATAATCGATTTCAAATATGGATTCATTAGAAAACCCTTTAGTAAACATCTGCGCATAAGCAGTGTTGTCAATTAATGCTGGATTTATATTATAATCAATAGTTGATGAGGCACTGTAAAGAGAAGCTAGAGCATAAGTAGCATTCGTCAGGATTTTCTGCGAAGCAACCAATGCATTCTCATATTGATGACGCCACATATAAAAATCAGTATACAAAGCATTCACTGCTCCCATTGTAAATTGAGCTCTGGTTGCTGAACTTGTGGTATACGATGCAGGAATTGGCGCTAATGCTGCAGAATCAAGATCTGACTGGATTTGTGCATACACCGCAGCAGTATCGGAACGTGCAATGCTTACATTTTGTTTTGCGTCCAAAAAGGGCTCAGTTACCACAGGCAATTTTCCCCAGATACGGGTCATGTAAAAATAACAGAAAGCACGAATGGCGAAGGCCTGCCCTCTCACACTATTGTATTCCGCATCTTTCCCCAGATACAATCCTTTCGCCTTCATCTCCCGCGTGTTCTTTAGAATTAAATTACTCTGATTCACCACTTGATAGATACCACTCCAATTTGTAATCGGCAGACTGGAGTTTAGGTTATTCGTTAACAGGTTCAAAGTTTGCGAGCTCAATGCCAATGGATTGATCACCACATTATCAGCTCTTCCCTCTCCGTATAAAACAGATTCCGGAGCCATAGCTCCTTGTAAAAGGTTGTATGCACCATACAAAGCTGCCGTTGCCTGAGGGGTTTCCGTCCAAAAATTGGAACTGGAATAAGAAGTAGTCGGATCGATTTCTAATGCCTTCTTACAGCCGGATAAGAAAATCAATGTGATCAGCATGAAGCTGTATATTTTATAATCTTTTCGTTTCATAATATTAAAGACTAAAGTTCAATGACAAATTATATGTTCTTGTTCTTGGGAAAGATCCTCGGTCTACACCCACCGCAAGTGCATTAGTTGAGGAGCTGACTTCGGGATCATAACCTGTGTAGGAACCAAAGGTGAACAGGTTAACTACCGAGAACCCTACAGTAGCATTGTTTACTTTTAACCTGCTTAAAGTTTTTGCTGGAATTCTATAATTAAGCGCAACATTTTGAATCCTGATAAACGAGCCATCTTCTACAAATCTACTGGAGATGGCATTGTTCAGCATCGGATCAGTTTTCACCAATCTTGGAACATCAGTTACATCACCTGGCTTTCTCCATCTCCTCAGTTGATCTGTGGTAAAATTCTGATCATAAGGTGTCGCGTCGAGATTTCTTTTCACCTCATTAAACACGTCGTTACCAAAACTGTACGTGATCAATGTAGAAAGCGTAAAGTTTTTGTAGCTGAATTCATTTTGGAAGCCTCCTGTAAAATCAGGGTTGGGATCTCCAATTACCTGCAAATCGGAATCGTTGATGATACCATCACCATTTACATCCTCCCAGATGACATCGCCACCTTTATAGATCGATCCATTTGCAGAGCCCTGACGATAAGGCACCACAGCCCCACCAGCATCGCGCTTATAAACATTATCTGTATCATAAGCGTATACACCCATGGCTTTAAGTCCATAAAACACTCCTGCAGCTTCACCAACCCTTGCCATATTATAAATGTTTGGGCGATAATCCTGATTGCCAGGAAGAGAAAGTACCTTATTTCTGTTTAACGAGAAGGTGAACGTAGAATTCCATTTGAACTCCTTATCTATATTAACTGTGGAAAGTGTAAATTCAAGTCCTTTATTTTCTAAACTGCCGAAGTTGGCAGGAACAGTCGAATAACCTGTGGTTCCCGGAACAGCAACATCAAATAACAGCCCTGTTGTCTTTTTCAGATAAGCATCCGCAGTGAAGCGAATTCTATCATTCAGAAAGGACAGATCAACACCTAAGTTGGATTGTTTCGTCGTTTCCCATTTTAAAGATGCGTTTGGAACTCCGTTGGAAACGATGGCTACATTTCCTAAATAAGTACCTACATTAGTCAGTGATCCCTGCCAGGCATAGTTCCCAATAGACTGGTTACCCGTTACACCATAGCTTCCCCGGATTTTTGCATCTGAAACAAAGCTGATTTTTTTAAACCAATCTTCCTCCGACAATCTCCATCCGGCCGAGAATGAAGGGAAATATCCAAATCTATTATCCGCTCCAAACCTTGAAGAACCATCTGCTCTCATCACCGCAGAGAAAAGGTACTTTCCTTTGTAATCATAATTTGCCCTGGCAAAGTAAGAAAGCAAGCTATGTTCTTCGATGTTCTGATTGTAAAGTGAAACTACTGAGGTACCATTTATAGAGGTAATGGTTGCATCAATCAGGCCCCTGCCGATCACATTGACCGTATTGTCTGTGAATTTCTGATAAGACTGTCCAAGCAGAAAAGTTAGGTTATGATCTTTAGACAGGGTGGTCCTGTAGTTTAAAGTATTCTCATTAATTAAGGAATAGTTTTTCCCTGTAGTCAGGTATGAGGAACTGATCTGCCCCTGCGGCAAGAGTGTTTGGGGAGTGAAATTTGTTTCCTCGGTATTCGAATAATCAAAGCCTAAGGTAGTTTTGAATTCCAGACCTTTCATAATTTTAAACCTCAGATCCTGATTTCCAAACATCCTCCACCTATTTATTTTATTGGCTGCCAGCTCAGAGATGGCAATCGGATTGGGCTTACTTCCTTCTAAAAGCGGGATCAGCTGTCCGGTGATCGGATCGTAAGGGGAATAAACAGGCATGGTACTTAGCGCCTGATAAATCGCACTCTGGTTACTGAGTCCGCTGAGTATTCTATTGTAATCATTAGTGGATACATTGAAGTTCGTATTTCCAGAAATGGTTTTATTGACTGTATAATAAACCTTTGCAGAACCGTAAGCCTGCTTAAATTTAGTATTGATGATGATAGGGTCTATATCTTTATAGCCCGCGCTAACAAAATAATTCATGTTGTTGTCTTTAGAAGCGCCTTTGACACTCACATCAGCTTTATACTGATACGCGGTACGATACATCAGATCCTGCCAATTGTTAGACTTATTATAATACGGATGCAGGGAATCTATCACAGAAACTTTAGTGGTCTGTGCTCCTGTAAAATTATAGATCGCATCTATAAATGCACTTCTGAATTGCGGCGCATTCAGCACGCCAATTTTTCTGGTGATATCAGCAATACTTCCATTAGCGGAGAACTGTATCTCAGGCTTCTTAGAATTTTTTCCACTTTTAGTAGTGATGATAATTACACCGTTAGATGCTCTGGAACCATATATGGATGCTGTTCCGTCTTTCAATACTTCTACCGATTCTATATCTTGGGGGTTCAAATCTGCCAAAGGACTGAAAGTAGAGGCATCATCTACCAATCCACCACCATAAGTATCGGCGTTGATGGGCACACCATCTACAATATATAGAGGCTGACTGCTTCCATTTACTGAAGAGGCTCCACGAATTCTAACTGTGGCACCAGCACCTGGTTCACCGGAATTACTGGTAATCTGAAGTCCGGCAATCTTTCCCTGAAGACTCGAGTTTACATCCCCCAGCGCATGGTTATCCATCTGCTTAGCTGAAATTGAACCGACAGCCCCAGTTACTTCTTTAACCTTCTGAGTACCGTAGCCCACATTAATGGTGACTTCAGAAAGTTGCTTGCCGCTTTCAGCAAGTTTGATATCCAAGTTTTTACGATCTCCGACATTGACAGTCTGATTCTGATAACCAATATAGCTGACCAAAATGACTGCTCCAGGATTTACGCCCAGACTAAACTTGCCATTTTTATCTGTTGCCGTACCTTTATCTGTTCCCTGCACACGAATTGAAACACCTATTAGGCTCTCGTTCGTTTTTGCATCAGTTACCTGCCCGGTTAAAGTAAATCCGGTCCCTTTATCAGGATTGACCTGGGCAAAGGTACTGAGCATGGAAAATGCGACCATCATGGCCATTAAGTATATCTTTTTCATTAGCGGTTTTATTTGGTTGATATATTAGATCGGCATCACCGATAACGGCGCTGACCTCTCCTACTTAGGTGTTGTAAATTACTAAACTAAGGACAATAAAACGTTTACGTACACGATTAAAAGTCAAAAAATTTTTATTAGGGAGCTGGTGTAAATTTAAAACTTCTAATGACCAGCTCTACTTCCTTTCCATCACTTGGCGGCATCCCACGGAAACACCAGAGATTCATTTTAACTGGCATTTTTTCTGTCGGTATTACTGCTGAAGGAGGCAGAAAAGTATGTGTAAAAAACATATTTGTATCGTCGTTGTAGAAACCGTTCATACTTTTAACTACAACAGATTGATCGGTCCAGGTATAGCGGTGTGTACTCGCCGTGCCACCAGATTGTTTCCATTCTGTCGTGATGCGCTGCTGCTTTCCTTTGCTTCCAGCTGCCGGGTAAACGCTATAATTTACATTAGGTTTAGCTGCCTCTCCCCAACGTGCAAATTCTACGTCCAGTTCATTAAATCCATCAGGACCAGAATAATGAAAAAGCCCTGCTACTACATTTTTATCTAGTGTACTCGCTGGGCCTTGAACCTGCCATTGGTAAGTACCATGTCCAAAACTCTCCTTCGAGGTAATCCCTGCACATAACCATTTCGAGGTTGCCTCATCATAAGAAAGTTTAAGGTGAAGTAATCCAGCTGCATCTACCCAGGCATTGCGTTCGCCCCAGGAATTAGGTCCGGGTCCCAATCCAGTTCCACTTTTAATGATCCAGGTATATCCGGCAAATTTTAAAGTTGTAGGTGCAGTCGGTGTTGATGTCGATATCACAGCACTGTCTGGTAGTTTCTCTTTTCTGAAAGCAGCCACATCTTGCTTACAAGTCCATATCAATGGCAGTAAAAGTAAAAATTTCTTCATCTTGTTTTGGTTAGTTTTGGTTAGTAAATGACAGATAGAAACCCAGTAGCACAAGTATCACAACTATCTAAATGCTAATATATTAAATATACGGGTACGTACACGAATTTATTTCAAAAAAAACATCTTTATCATTTAAAAGTACCTAATTCTGTTTGCGAAGGCATAAACTGAATGGTTCCAAAATAGTCCGGGCTATGAAAATCAGGGGTTGCTGAGACAATCTTATTCCAACACAAGAAATGTGGACTTGGCAATTCGTCCCCGCATTTATAAAAATTAGCTTTTGCGCTAATGCCTTCAAAACTTTGAATCTGATGGAATACAAAGACTTCTGCAGGTATCCTCATCATCATCTCCCAGTTGAACTCCGCTCCTTGAGCATCTGATTCAACCCAGGTATGAATTTTCTGCACAGCAGACTCCTGCAATAAGGTTCTTTTATCCTTTTGGCTGCCATAAGCTATTTTTCCAATCCCAAGACAATTAAACTCGATATTATAATATTGATCAGACTGGTCAAACGCAATAAAAAATTCTACACAGTTATCGAAATGCACTTCAGTATTAATCGGTCTTTTTATCGAGCGGAAATAATCATTATAGATCCTGAATTTTAACAGGATCTCTTGCTTCCTGTAGGCAATTGTAAAATCGGCGGTACAAATTGTAGCGATATCCGGCCAGGAGTCATTGGTTAATTGCTGTCTGGGAAAGGCAGCTAATTTTTCTGAAAGCTGTTCTGGAGAGGCATTGGAATCTTCATGGAGATAAAAGATGTTTAAGTTCATTTTGAAATTTTATACCAAATAATAAAGGTGATTTAACATTAGCTAACCCAGCGCTCGAGTTTGTAACCCTTGTATGCATAAAATAGCAGGTAGACATAACATGGCAAAAGCACTAAATAGGCATTCTGCAACCCATAGATATCGGCCAGGTGACCATATAATAGGGGCATAACAGCATTTCCGGAAAGCCCCATGATCAGGATTGCAGCGCCGATTTTTATAAAACGCCCCAATCGATCCATAGACAATGGCCAGATTCCAGCCCATATCATTGAATTTGCAAAGCCGAGTAATACAATGAACCATATAGATATATCCGCCTTATGGCCTAATATCGTCACGCTGCCATTGCAGAAAACGATACATAAAGTAAATATGACACCGAAAATGATACATGCACGCAAGGCAAAAATCTGAGAAAGATATTTTGGAATCAGCGAAATTCCCAGAAGGTACCCCGCAATGGTTGCGGCAAGTGTGTAGGAAGGAAACACCTTTGCTTCTAAAAGAGAAATATCCATGGAATGAGCATATCCGATGATGGTATCCACCGCAATTACTTGCGAACCTACATGAACAAATATGGCAATTGCACCTAAAACCAGGTGTGGAAATTGAAAGATGTTGCGCTTCCCTTTATTCGTTGCTGCGGTCAGCTCATCTTCCTGCTCCGTATTCATCTCCGGCAGAGAAGAAAAACGTACCAGAAAACCTAGTAAAACCAGGATTCCACCAACGCATAAATAAGGAACAATAACCCGCCTGATCAATTCATCTAGAATCGGTGCCCGCTCTGCGGCTCCCAAGGACTTTATTTGTTCAAATAATACCTGATCTGAAGATTGGAGTACCACCGCGGCAAAAAGTAATGGAGCAAGGATTCCTGCAAACTTATTGCAGATTCCCATTATACTAAACCTCATTGCTGCACTATTTTTCGGACCTAATATAGTGACGTAAGGATTTGCCGCTGTTTGCAAAACTGCCAGGCCTGCCCCTAGCGTAAACAGACCAACCAAAAACAATAGGTAATTCCGTAATAGTGCAGCGGGCACAAACATAAATGCCCCAACAGCCATCACAAAAAAACCGATCATCATACCATTCTTAAAACCATATTTTTTGAGCAGTATTGAAGCGGGAAAGGAGATGAATAAATAAGAAATATAAAAAGCAAAAGCTACAAAATAAGACTCGAGGTTATTGAGCTCGCAGCAGATTTTGAAGTATGGAATAAGCATTGCATTTATCCAGGTCACAAAACCGAAAACAAAAAAAAGTACCGCGATGATATATAAGGATTTATTATAAGTCTTCTTGTCCATATGGTTTATCGTGCTTAACGTTAACGTACACGAATAAACAAAACATTATTGTGAATTCCAAATTAGCTGAAGAATTTTACTTTGTTTTTGAAGCGAGTAAGAATGAAATGAGCGGTTTAATTGAGGTAGAAATCGCAGTTCTCGTTTGTAATGATATCGATTGGCATAAAGTTATTTTTTTCTCCAATCTTAGCATGCACTACAAATTGGTATAATGCCATTAGCCCTTTATACCCCTGCTCCCTGGGCTTCTGACAGATCAGAAAATCAATATCACCTTCTTTAAGGAAATTCAGGTTTTCTTTGGTATAATCAAATCCTATTAAAATTCTATGCTGATCTCCAGTCGTTGACAAATATTTAGCTACCGTTGAAACCCTTGAATTGGTGACGAAAATAGCAACAATGTTGTGTTTTTTTAAGACCTCTTCCATTGAGTTGCTGATATAGGTATAGTCTGTCTGTTTGATATCAATTTTTAGGATTGTATTTTCAAGTTTTTTATCCGAAAAATAGTTTCTAAAACCTTGCTCTTTACGCAACAAGTGATGCTGGTTATCTATTTCCTGTGAAATGTTAACGATTAAAATCTCCTCTTCCTTTTTAACAAGGTATTTCATCAGATGGGCAGATAAGTAACCACTTTGGTAAAGATCCGGGCCAAAATAACTTAAGCTGTCGTGTCCCTGTATATCTGAGTTGATAAATACATATGGTATTTTTCTTGTTTCAAGCTTTTTCACGAAACGTTCAGACTCTTCAATAAAACTTGGTGCCAAAAGCACTCCTTGTACCATGGAAAGATCGATCTGTTTGACCTGCTCCAGGAAAGAGTTTTTATCATTCACATCAAATAAATATTTCTGCAAGGTAATGCCGTAGGGACTGATCTCCGCTCCTGCCTGGTCAATACCAAGAAGCGGTGCCTCCCAGTAATTTGTTTCTTGTGAAACCTTTGGAATCAGGACAGCGAAAATAACCTGCTTTTTAGAAGCCAGTCTTCTTGCCAGGATGTTAGGCTGATAATCGAGCTCTTTAATAATTGCATTAACCTTATCCTTCGTATTTTGTGATACCCCCTTACGATCATGGATCACACGATCAACGGTTCCAATTGAAACGTTAGCCCTTCTTGCAATTTCCTTTACACCTGTTAATTCAATATCTTTTGCTGACATATACTTAAAAAATTATCTAAAGATAACAGATTATATTCTCAAAATTTCAAATAGCTCAGTATTGGTATTTAAAGAAAAGTCATTCAGATTTTTGGTGGTAGAAAAAATCACAGTATAAAAAAAAGCAGTTTGAAAATACCGCTTTTTTTTAAACTTAGGATTGCTAATGGTGCAGATTAATTCCCATTGACCACCATCCATTGATAGCTCCACCACGATAAATTGCATATCCAATTGTGGAAAGAATTGATAGAATGATATAGCATAATGCTGCAATATAATACCTGTTCCTTATTGTAATATTTAATTTATAAAATTTATTATTTACCTCATCATAACTAGTAATGTGAAAATATCTTATGTAAAAAATAAATCCGACAAGGGCCACAAAGCCTGTCACAATATATAATCTATAATTATAAATATCATCAATTGTCCATTTAAAACCAGATCCAAGAATAGCTAATAATAGGAAATTCAGCATAAAAACTGCAACTAACAAAATCAAACCACTAATCTTAAACATATCTGCTTCTCTTTTCCTGTAGAAATTACAGCAAATAATATACATACAATCTAAAAACATAACTTTTTATTAATTTATTTTACTATTTCATCTGTATGTTGTCCTATATCTTTTCCTTAGATACACAAATATCAGAAAGGTTTACGGACAATAAATAACATGTCTCGGATCAAAAAACCACAAGTTATTATTTCATAACCAATTTAAAGCATGGACATGCTTTTCTGATAGTCAATTCGACCTTTGGCACTTCACTAAATAAGTTTTGACTTTATTTACTCTGCCAAGAAAACTTTAGGCAAAAAAAAGCAGCCTTTTCAGACTGCTTTCAAAACAGGGTTGGAGCTCCTTTCTTTTGTCGACGGATTTTATGTACAATTTGACGCGTGTAGCGAACCTAAAGGGGAAAATATTGGAGATAGATCCACGAATTTCGGAGCGGCTTTTGCCATCCTAGTATGTTTTAGTCGCATGCGCATAACTGCAATCAATTTTATAATCAAAAAATTGCCTACTAGAGTGTCAACCATATCAGTTACCTTCTTTCATCTGTAACTTCCCTATTTGAATTAATAAATGATATTCTCTTCCGATGATTTCACCATTTGCATATTGCAACTTTATTGGATCATTTATCGAAAATGAATAAATATCCATGAGGGTGTAGTCCGTCCTTACTTACTAGATAATTTTTGTAAAGAAATTTATTGTGCTTGGGCTGTGGAAAATTTGTCCATTAAACTCGGAAGATTCTATGGTTCCTTGGGGATTAGAGGAAACTAATTCCTTTCGATATTCATTTAACAAGTAAGGTTTAGTCTCACAACAACATCTCTGCCTTTATCCCTGTCTTGTACCAGATAGCTTCTTTAAATCATCCTTTAAGACACAAGAAAATCTATGACAGTTTTAAAACATTAAATGGTCCTATAATAGTATATCAATTAGTTCGCATTCATGTTTCTAATCGACTGAAAAAGCTTTTAATAAAAAAATTGAATTTAGCACACCGCTTTGTATTCTTTGGATCGCATTAAAGCACGATTATTAAAAATAAATACACTACTAATATAATTAATATCATAATTTTATTACAAATGTTTTAAGTTAATCTTAAAATAATAAAAAAACCTATTGAAAGGTGATAACTAAATAGTTAAACAATATTAAAAGAGGTACTGAAAAAGGAAATTATTAAGAATCCGGTATATAGACCAGGAGAGACTCCTACTCAAACCACCAAATACACGATTAATGAAGTAAGTTGCGGTACAATTTATCTAGCTATTGAACCCAAAATGAGATAATTATTTTAATACTGGGGATAAATGTTTAAAAAAACTGAATATCCCCTGTACATTCACAATTAAATCAACTGCACTATGAAAACAACAAATACACATTTAAAATTACTATTATGTTTTACAGTGTTGTTAATATGCTATTCTTGTAAAAAGGAAATAGTGCAAACAAAAGAAGAAACAGAGTACACTCAGTATTTTAGTGCGGTAATTGGCAGCAAATCAATTACCATCCAAAACTCCCTCAGCAAGGACAGAAGCCTGTTTAAGGGCTCCTGGACAGGAGTAGGTATGAGTAATTGGGATCAAATTGAAATGTACACCATTAAAACTATTCTCCCTAAAGAAGCACTGAAAGTGAATGCAGAATTAAATTTTCAAATTTTTGACATTAAAAAAAATACCTATCATATCGATAAAGCTGATTTTTTTGAAAAAAGCTTAAGTACATATATTTATTTAAAAAAATATGACGATTTCAATAATGAAACCATATACTCAGCTAATAAGGCTAAAAAACCTTTCGAAATTAAAATAACAAAGTATGATTTCCCCAATGAAAGTTTGACTCCAGTTGTCCGAGGAACATTGAGTGGGGTTTTGTATAACGTAAAAGATCTTAGAGATTCAATCACAATAAAAAATGGAGATTTTGAAGTCAGATATTAATTCATTTTTCTGGGGTAACTCTAATAGTTAATGAAAATGAGGTGGTCAGTATGCTCCGGAATATCCACCAAATCAGTAGGTGAAGAACGTAAAGATTACATTCGGGACATTAACGCTCAAACTAACCGTATTGACACTGCAAGGGAACTTTTGCTGAATAGCGACATTGAAGCCACTGATTACAGAGTAATAAAGGATCAATGTAATGAGAAAACAACCAGACTAGAAGCAAGATTAAGTGATCTCGACGCAGAAAACCACACTATTTTGGATATAAAGCCTAGAGCCGAAGAAGCAATGAACAGCTGACGCTTATTGGACCAATTTTATGAAAAAGCTGACGTAGAGGGTAAAAGATACCTAGTAGGGATGTTGTACCCAGAGAAACTGACCTTTGATGGAGGCAGGTATCGAACACCCTCAATGAATTTAGCAGCCGAACTCATCTACCAGAAGAACAAAGAGTTACAGGTAAAAAAAATGGGACGAAAGTCTCTTTTAAAGACTCCGTCCCATTTGGGGTGGAATATGGGGCTCGAACCCACGACCCTCGGTACCACAAACCGATGCTCTAACCAACTGAGCTAAAACCACCATGTTTTTTCAAGGCCACAAAAGTAACATTAAAATTTGATTTCCCAATACTTCAATGAAATAAATGTATTTTTTTATCTTTACCGCGTTTCCAATCCCTCAAATCAGTTTTACAGTTACTTTTATATCAATCAATTACCATCATGGGCAGTATTTTTAAATTTAAGGAATTTGAAGTCAATCAGTCCGGCTGTGCCATGAAAATCAACACCGACGGAGTATTGTTAGGTGCCATGGTGGTTCAAGAACGTCCTGAATATATACTAGATATTGGTACTGGAACAGGCGTTATCGCCATGATGTTGGCGCAGCGCTTCCCGGAAGCACAGGTTGATGCAGTAGAAATTGATGAATCCGCAGCAAATGCTGCTATTAATAATTTTGCAAATTCAAAATTCGCCACACGCAACAAAGCACATCTTAGCCCAATCGCCGACTATCAAACGACAAAAAAATACGATTTGATAGTATCTAATCCTCCATTCTTCGTTAATGATTTGAAAAATCCGGAGACCAGAAAAGGTATTGCCAGGCATGCAGATGAAGAGTTCTTCGAATCCCTAGTTCAAAAAGCAAACGAAATATTGACTGACAAAGGCTCTTTCTGGCTGATCTTACCGGTAAAACAGGCAGAACTTCTTGTAGAAAGCGCTGCTTCGTACGGATTATCACTTCAAAGGCGCATAGCCGTTTGTTCTGATCAAAGCAGACCAGTAATTCGTCACATCATTTGTTTATCAAAACAAAAAACAGCGCCTTCAACTTCGGAAACCTTTTACATTTACGAATCTAAAGGCGTCCATACTCCTGCTTATAAAACATTGTTAAAAGATTTTTTTCTGGCCTTTTAAGGATTACACTTAATTATTTACGGGTTTTTTTCGGGTTCTTTAAAACCTCTCTTTCCAAGCCCGTCCTGGATTCTTTCCTCCGTTTTTTATGGATCTCCTCTTCAATATACATAGCTTTGTATAGACAACAAAAACTATACTTTGAAAAAAATAGGACTTCTTTCTGATACACACGGTTTTCTTGACGATGCCGTCTTCAAACACTTCGACGAATGCGATGAAATCTGGCATGCCGGCGACTTTGGTCCGGACGTAGCAGAGCGACTTGCTGCATTTAAACCACTTAAAGGGGTTTATGGAAATATTGACGGCAAAGAAATCCGTGCAGAGTACCCGGAACACCTCAGATTTAACTGTGAAAAAGTAGATGTATGGATGACCCATATCGGTGGATATCCCGGAAAATACGCCCCAAATATAAAGCGTGAAATATACACTAAGCCCCCTATGCTATTCATCACTGGACACTCACATATTCTGAAAGTAATGTTTGATCCAAAAATCAATTGTCTCCACATAAATCCCGGTGCAGCAGGAAATTCAGGCTGGCACAAGGTTAAAACATTAATCAGATTTTGTATTTCAGACGAAAAAATCCATACCTTAGAGGCCATAGAAATAGGAAATAGATAACGTATAAAATACACTAAGTAATATGTCAGGCATCAAAACACTAGGCCAATTTATCATTGAAAAACAAGCTGATTTTTCATACGCAAAAGGAGAACTCTCCAGATTGCTTCGGGATATAGGAATCGCAGCTAAAATTGTGAACAGGGAGGTCAACAAGGCTGGTTTAGTAGATATCCTAGGAGATGCCGGAACAGTCAACATTCAGGGCGAAGGCCAAAAGAAACTAGATGTTTTTGCCAACATTCAATTTATCAGCGCATTAACCAGTGGCGGAGAATGCTGTATTGTAGCCACCGAAGAGGAAGATGAATTTGTACGCATAGATTCGCCTGTCTCTAAAAACGCTAAATACATTGTCTGTATTGACCCTCTAGATGGCTCGTCAAATATTGATTGTAATGTAGCTGTCGGAACGATATTCTCCATTTATCGCCGAAAATCCGTTGAAGGAGAAGCAACCCTGGCAGATGTATTACAAAAAGGTACGCAGCAGGTGGCTGCAGGATACGTAATTTACGGCTCTTCTACCATGTTAGTATACACCACAGGGAAAGGCGTAAACGGTTTCACCCTCGATCCTTCAATTGGAGAATTCTGCTTATCTCACCCTAACATGACCATTCCTGATGGTGGAAACATCTATTCTTTAAATGAAGGAAACTACGTGCACTTCCCTGAAGGTGTAAAAAAATACCTGAAATATGTACAGGTTCACGATGAAGAAACCAATAGACCTTATACCTCCAGATATATTGGTTCCATGGTTGGTGATATTCATAGAAACTTGATTAAAGGCGGTATATACATCTACCCTACTACGGCAAGCTCACCAAATGGAAAATTAAGACTGTTATACGAATGTAATCCGATGGCTTTCATCGTTGAGCAGGCTGGCGGTGTGGCTTCCGACGGCTTCAACAGAATCCTTGATATCGAACCTACGGAATTACACCAGCGCAGTTCTATTTTCATCGGCTCTAAGGAGATGGTCAATATGGCAGAAGGAATGATGTCCGAATTTTCTGCGGAGAAGAACGTCAATGCCACCGCTACACAAAAATTAAAACAAGTAGGTTAATAAAAAATAAAGGAACGTTACAATAACGTTTCTTTATTTCTCTCTTTTTCAAACTCTACATCTATGGCCAGCGCAGCTTTGTTTTTTCCTGCCGCCACGGCCAATTGATCACAACGTTCATTCTCCGGATGGGCGTTGTGGCCTTTGATCCATACGAATTTCACATCATGCAATTTATAGACATCCAGGAAGCGCTTCCAGAGGTCTTTATTCTTTTTACCCTTGAAGCCTATCTTCACCCAACCAAATACCCATTTCTTTTCTACAGAATCTACCACATATTTAGAATCGGAGACTACAGTTACTTGCTGTCCAGGAGTTTTAATAGCCTCTAAACCTTCAATCACAGCCAGTAATTCCATCCGGTTATTAGTAGTCATGCGAAATCCGCCACTCAATTCCTTATAATGCTTTCCTGAGCGTAAAATGACTCCATAACCACCTGGTCCGGGGTTTCCACTTGCTGCGCCGTCTGTAAAAATCTCAATCATATCTGGACAAATCTATGTTTTTAAGCTTTAAATGCAATTTATGATTCCTAATAAATATTAATATGAAAATTAAATATGCTGAAATTGAATTGGTTAAAAGAAAAGGCCGTGTTAAACTTCAAAAATATTTGCATTAAATAATATTAATCGTACTTTTGTAACGTTGAAAAAACATGGTGGTTTTAGCTCAGTTGGTTAGAGCATCGGTTTGTGGTACCGAGGGTCGTGGGTTCGAGCCCCATATTCCACCCCAGTTTTGAAAGCAGTCTGAAAAGACTGCTTTTTTTTTGCCTAAAATTTCACAATGCTGCAAACTCAGGATCAATGGATCAATCCCAAACTCACATTACGGTATCATTTATGCGCTATTTTAAAGGCGTCCTTCAGTCAAAAGTGAACTTCTTTAGGATCAAGCGGAATTCTTGGGGGGAAGGAAATAAATTCTTTCTTTTGCATTCGTAAACCAAACAAAAATTTTCATTTTGAGTCGAGCCGAGCAAACCCTGATCAGTTTATTATTACCGGAAGGTATTCTGGATTATTTTGAATTAACGCAGGTAGAAAAAGAAGGTAAGATGCTAAACATCTACCTTGAAGAGAAAAATATAGCCCCAGAT
>NZ_JACSZW010000069.1 GCF_014472395.1 Pedobacter sp. N36a | reverse complement strand
CTAGAATTATATCTAATTTGATGTAAAATCACAATATTTCTCGGGAAAATAACCTACACTAACGCCTAGAATCGATAATTAGTAAAACTCTTTAAAGTATTAATATGTTACAAAAGCTTTATTCTCCAGCCTTAAACTTTGACTAATGAAACGCATTTAGGGTACGATAAAAAGGCGATGTGAGGTGAAATAAAGTGTTTCCAATCGTTGAGTTTTGCGTCAGCAATCTTGCCCAAGGTTCTCAGGAGGCAAAGGAAATATTGGAGAAAGATCCGAATTTGGATGTCGTTGAATACGGCTGCCTGAGTTACTGCGGACAATGCATGCAGACGATGTATGCTCTTGTAAACGGAGAAATGGTCACAGCGAATAATCCGGCTGAATTGGTCGAAAAT
>NZ_JACSZW010000068.1 GCF_014472395.1 Pedobacter sp. N36a | reverse complement strand
GCGCCCGTGGCCGGTCAGCGCGTGCAGGTCGCGCAGGATTGCGACGGCCTGGGTGGCAAGCGGCACGATGTGGGGCACGTCTCGCTTGGACGACACGAAACGCCATTCACCAGCATCGAGGTCAACATCCACCCATTCCGCCTGACGAAGCTCACCAGGCCGAACGAAAAGCATCGGGGCCAGCAAGAGCGCGCACTTCACGACAAACGTGCCGGTAAAGCCGTCAAACATCCGCAGCAACCCGGCCACTTCCTTAGGATCGGTCGGCGCGGCGTAGTGCTTCCCCTTGGCCGGCGGCAAGGCTCCCCGCAGATCGCCGGACGGATCGCGCTCTGCCCGCCCGGTGGCGACGGCGTAGCGAAAGATCTGGCCGCAGGTCTGCAGCACGCGGTGTGCAG
>NZ_JACSZW010000067.1 GCF_014472395.1 Pedobacter sp. N36a | reverse complement strand
GTCGAAGATGCCGCCCGACACGCGCTCGCCGTCGATCAGCACATGCTTCTCGTCCAGGTGCCAGCCGCGCGGACGCACCTGCAGCGTGGCGATCTTGTCGTTGAGCTTGTAGGTCTTGCCGTTCTGCTCCAGCGTGAGCGTGCGGCGAATGGCAGCCTTCAGGTTGACCTGGCCCTGGATCTGGTTGTGCCAGCTCGGCGAATTCGAATCTTCGAAGTCGGTCATGTAGCTGTCCGCGCCCGAGTTGAACGCGTTGATGACCATCTTGGCATCGACCGGGCCGGTGATTTCCACGCGGCGGCAATGCAGTGCCGGCGGGATCGGAGCAACTTTCCAGTCGCCCTCACGCACGGCCTTTGTCTCCGGCAGGAAATCCGGGCGCTCGCCGGCATCCAGGCGC
>NZ_JACSZW010000066.1 GCF_014472395.1 Pedobacter sp. N36a | reverse complement strand
CCTCGAAGAGCCGCCAGCGCATGTGAAGTTTCTGCTTGCGACCACAGACCCACAAAAACTGCCCATTACCATCATCTCGCGTTGTCTGCAATTTGTACTCAGACCTTTGCCGCAAGTGGCGCTCGCTGAATATCTTGGTACGATTCTGAACAAAGAACAAATCAGCTACGAGCCTGATGCCTTATGGCAGCTATCGAGCAGTGCCAAAGGCTCCGTGCGCGATGCGTTGTCACTCACTGATCAAGCCATTGCGTTTGGCAATGGCAATGTCACAGATGAAGTGATTCGCCAGATGCTTGGCTTAATTGACCAAGCCGATGTCATCGCTATCCTTGCCAATATTTATCAGCAAAATACCCAGCAGTTGACGCAATCCATTCAGCTTCTGCGTGAGCAGGTGGT
>NZ_JACSZW010000065.1 GCF_014472395.1 Pedobacter sp. N36a | reverse complement strand
CTGCATCGCTATAGATCGTCAGTACGCCGACGAGGGAATTGAGCAGCGTAGGTAGCGGCGGCACACCTTGCGGCAGGTTGCTCGCGCCCACGGCCACCCGCAGCTTGTGGCCCTTGGCGATGAGCGCGCTGGTCGGGAACACCTCGACCGGCACCATCACGGCCTGGCCCGGCATGAGCGCCTGAACGGAGCCTGGGGTGAACGGATGCCATGGCTGGATCGACAGGCCGTTCATCGTGCGCGAACGGCTGGCATCTACCGCGCGCAACGAGGCTGTCTGGAGCCCATCGGTAAGCGGCGTGACATTGCCTGCTGCGTCCACGTCGTCAATGCGTACGGAGACGCCGGCGTCCAGCGCGGTGGTGGAGATCCACACATCCGCTTCAATCGGCCCGTTGAGGTA
>NZ_JACSZW010000064.1 GCF_014472395.1 Pedobacter sp. N36a | reverse complement strand
CTCAAGGCGCCGATTTCCCGCGTCTTCCGCGCCTGGTCAACACCGGAATCCAAACGGCAATGGTTCGCCTGCCATGGCGAGTGGGTACCGCTGGACTACGGGCTCGATTTCCGTCCCGGCGGCGCGGAAAGGAACTACGTCGCCGATACTGACGGCCTCCTGCATGCCTATGACGCCCATTACATCGATATCGTACCCGATGTCCGCATCGTCTATGCCTATGAGATGAAGCTTGGGGAAAGCCGCATCTCCGCATCGCTCACAACCGTTGCCTTCGAAGCCGAACCCGGCGGCACCAGGATGGTCTTCACCGAACAGGTGGTCTTCCTCGACGGTTACGCCGATAACGGCGCCCGCCTCCAGGGCACCGAGATCGGTCTCGACAATCTGGAACTCTTCCTCGAG
>NZ_JACSZW010000063.1 GCF_014472395.1 Pedobacter sp. N36a | reverse complement strand
GCCGTGATCAGGCCTCCAGTTCTTCGGTCAGGTGAACGGACTGAAATTGCTCGTCCGGGTAGGCGTAATGCGCCTGCTCAGTGCTCGGCATCGCTCCCTTCGAAGTACAGATCCCTCAGATCGATCGCCGTCCCCGCGCCGCCGTCGTAGAACAACACGCCACGGTCGCGCTCGAACCCGGAAGGCAGTTCGCCATCGGTGCTGACACTGGTGATCAGATCGTTGAGATCGATCGCTCGCGTCTCGCAGTCGTAGTCCGCGTTTTTGGGATGCCCACGGAACCAGAACGAGGTGTTCCCCGCCCCGTGCTGCGGATACACCACAAGCTCGCTGTCGCGCATACGCAGACTGTTATCCGGATCGCTCCAGATGCCATTGTCTGCGTCAACATGCGCCACCCGAATGC
>NZ_JACSZW010000062.1 GCF_014472395.1 Pedobacter sp. N36a | reverse complement strand
GTTCCGGCTGGTTGCCCCGGTCTCTTCCTTCACCTTGCTCTCGCAGGCTTCCGAACCGCACCATCCTGCCAGTGTAAATCCGCGCTGCTGTTCCATGCTGCTCTTCATTTCCTCCAGCGTGTCCACCGAATAGAAATGGTCGCTCATAAACTGCTTCGCACGATCAAACATTTCCTTCTGGACCTGATCCAGCATCGTCTGAACTTCTTCAACCAGGTTGGCCTGCTGAACAACCTTCTTCTCGCCGGTAATCCGGGAGACGAGCACGCAGACGCCGTTCTCCATGTCACGTGGACCGATTTCCAGACGGACCGGAACGCCGCGCATTTCGTATTCGTTGAATTTCCATCCCGGACGAAGGTCGCTGCGGTCGTCCACGCGCACGCGGATGCCTGCCTGCTTCAGCT
>NZ_JACSZW010000061.1 GCF_014472395.1 Pedobacter sp. N36a | reverse complement strand
CTCGATGATGGCGAACCCACGCCGCGTGGCAGTGGGGCTGGAACAAAACCGTCTGGCAATCCTGCTGGCTGTGTTGCACCGTCACGGTGGTCTGCAAATGGCCGATCAGGATGTGTTTGTGAACGTGGTCGGCGGCGTGAAGGTAACCGAAACCAGTGCCGACTTAGCGTTACTGCTGGCGATGGTTTCCAGCCTGCGCGACAGACCGCTGCCGCAGGATCTGGTGGTGTTTGGTGAAGTCGGGCTGGCAGGGGAGATCCGCCCGGTGCCCAGCGGTCAGGAACGAATCTCTGAAGCGGCGAAACACGGTTTTCGCCGGGCGATTGTTCCGGCGGCTAACGTGCCGAAAAAAGCGCCGGAAGGGATGCAGATTTTTGGCGTTAAAAAACTCTCCGACGCGCTTAGCG
>NZ_JACSZW010000060.1 GCF_014472395.1 Pedobacter sp. N36a | reverse complement strand
CATCGGCACCGCGTTCCAGATCGTCGACGACCTGCTCGACTACACCTCCACCGCTGACCAGATGGGCAAGAACGCAGGTGACGACCTGCGCGAAGGCAAGCCGACACTGCCGCTCATCCACCTGCTATCGAACGGCACTGAAGAGCAGCGAGCACTGGTGCGCCAAGCCATCGAGCAAGGCGGCACGGAACATTTCGATGCGATCTTCGCTGCCATTCAGGCTTCCGGCGCGCTGGAGTACACGCGCCAGGCCGCCGAGCGCGAAGCCGCTGCAGCCGAAGCCGCAGCAAACGCATTACCCCCTTCCCTTTTCCGTCAGACGCTGATAGACTTGTGTGCTTTCTCGCTGCAACGTCAGTCCTGACACGCACGAGATCTGCGAAGAAGCATCGGGGTGTAGCTTAGCC
>NZ_JACSZW010000005.1 GCF_014472395.1 Pedobacter sp. N36a | reverse complement strand
ATTTTGATATAATTTGTGAAAATAATGTTATGTTTATCATCGAGAAAGGGGATTGTTTTTGTGCACCACAAAGGTAACTTTGTGTTAAAACTTCCTCTTTCCCTTTTTTGCGTTTAGGACGCTATTGATTCTGGATCGTTAAATTTATCCTCTAGGAGATCAAGTTTTTGCTTAAGTAGTTCTTTATTGATGTTAGGACCAATGTTATTTAAATAACTTAAATTCAAAACGGTTGAATAAATTTCTTTTGTTTCCTTGGTCTGGTCCAGATTTGCAGATATTATAACATTAAGTGAATCTGTGGTTAATCCTGAGTGAGTAATAATATTGTCTAACAGAATTCGGTTAATATAAATTAGTTGCGAACAATACGGCCCTGATAAGTACAGGTCGGTTTCATCATTGATTGTAGGGTGAATTTTATTATTAGGATAAATGCTGTTCGTAATCTCAATCGCTGTTTTTATAATAGTTTCATTGTTCAAAATGAGATTTGAACTTTGTTCAGTCAGATTAAACCATGCGGCAATATTTTCTAGTTCCTGTTGAATATCTGTGTTGGACTTTAGGATAGAAGATGATAGTTCTGGTAAATGTTTGTCAATCTCATAGAGTTTGATTGAGTTTTGCAGTTGCGTTATTATTAAGTGAAATTTTTCTTGCACTTGATTTGTGAGAACATCTCTTACAATTGTTAGATTATCTTCTGTCCGTCCTATAAGGATATTTGTGATAAGGTCAAGAAACTCATTGTAGTCTTTAAAATTGGCATCTCTCACGTGCTTGAAAATAGAACCCAGAGCTTCTTGAGTAAATGAGTAATCAAAAAGAGCAGATTTTTTTTCTAAGTATTTCTCCGTTTTTACCTGAATAAGTTCTTTTATGATATAGTCCGCCAAATTGTCAATCTCTCTTGAAAATGTTTTTAATGACTCTTGAAGAAACTGATTTAATCCTTCATTCTGAAGTTTATTTTCCCAATAAATGTTTTCTATGTAGGTGTCTTCGTTAGTTTTTTGAGTAATTAAATTAAGCGATTCAAAAAGGCTTCTCAAGTGATTTTTTAGTGTGCCATGTCTTATCCTTGTACTCAAGTATCCATCTAATCCGTATTCTTTGCTCAGAATAAACTTGTCCCGGATTTCTAAAAACATTAATTTAAATGTGATGAATGCAGGATCATTCGTAAAGACTACCTTATCAAAAAGCTCATTTTCATTTTCAAAATTGGATAAATAGCTTTTTAATATTTCAGAAGTGGAGTCTATTGCTACTAGATCTTTATTTCTAGTAAAGGAAGCTAACTCTCTAAATCTGCTGAAACTCTCTTTAATATTTAGGGCTTCTGCACTTTTTAGTTGATTGATATTTATTGTTATCTTACCCTTGTTCACCTCTCGTATGGCGTTCCTAATGGAAGATTTTTGGGTGATGTCAGCTATTTCTTCAAAATATTCTAAATCGTTTCCTGCATCAAGTTCAGTCAATAACCTACAAATGGCAATCCTTTCATTCTCAATATCGTCGGACGATTCAAAGGATAAAGAATAATGCATGACATCGCTCTTACAAACATTCTTAAGAAAATATATTACAGCCTTCTGGTCATATATTGTAAAATCCGCGATATCAGTCGCTCGATCGACCCCAATACTGCTTAAAAATGAATCATAGGCAACATATTGAGAGTAAAAATCTGATCCTACAATGTTGAAGAACATTGGTAGTTCTATATTCTCACTAACCAACATAATATCAATTTGATCAATTGCATGAATAAGGTCGTTGGCTTCTAGACTACTTATTAGATATTTATTTTCAAGAAAATTATGGCAGTATAATTTGATCGCATGACTTAGTTTAGAGGTCGAAATGTAACATCTGTAAAGATTTTGGATTACTTCCTCATAATAGGGAATGGTTAGACTTTGCTCATATAGTATCTTTTCATAATGAGTAACAGCCTTATCAAAATTATTGCTTTTTAATAATCTTCTACCTTCATAGATGTCTTTTTTAGTAACAACCAATTCAGCCAATTCGGATTCAATAGAACAGACATAGCCTTGTATTTTTACAGAAATACTCTGAGGATAAATGGCTTTAAAGGCGCCATAATAGGCAGTATGATTGTTTTTGAATGCAACTATTGTTCGTGGATTATTGATTTTGGAATTTATAAATGAATAATGTAAATAGTTGCCAACAGTAGCGCTAAAATTGATTTTATTGGCAACTTGCCCCAATAAAACTTTGGCCCATGATGTTGAGCTGAATGATTGAATTACCTTGAGTAGGTTTTCTACAGATTCTTCATTTGTTTCACTCCTAGAATAGATATTATATAGACTTTCTAATATTTGGTTGATCAAAACCCTACCGCTATTTATAGGTATAAATTCTTTGCGAAGCTCTATTAATGACTTTACATATATTTCATAAAGTTCAATGCACATAGGATTTTCCTCAATATAATCAGAAATTAGATCTATGCACTCCTCATATTTTTGATATCCAAAAAGATCGAAAATTGACAGAGCAATATTACTTTCAGGTAAAATATATGTAAGTGTTTTATCAATCCAATTCTGCAATTGTTTTAATCTTGCGTCTTGGAAATTTTGATTTAAGTTAAAAATTCTGGATTTGAACTCTTCGGTTTCTCCAAATTTATGGTTAGTAGCTAATTCACTCAAAATGTCGATCATTGATAGGTACCTATCTATTATTGGAAATTGGTTCTCCAACCATAAATAATAATCAAAATTAGCATACCCAACAAACGAAGAATAACTAAACCTAAAACAAAGGTACTCGTTGAAAACACTAGCAACACCTAGCTCATTAGCGAGGTTACTGAAAAGATTTTTATATCGAAAATAGCTGATATTCTTCTCGGCACGCTTACTAAGTTTTTCAAGGAAAAATAGAACATAAGGGTTCGAGATCGTTTTCGATAGCTCACTTAATAGAGACCAATTTTCTTTTACACCATCCTTAAATTCTTTCAACAATAGTTCATTTTCAAGAAGCCAAATTGATATGCCATGCTCTTGTTTAATTTCTTTCAAAAGAGCACCAGCTGTATCATATTCACCTAATAAAAATTTTGTTTCATATGAGTGCTTTTTAATCAAAAAACTATTTATGTGATTACTATGTTGCTCGCAATTTACAATAGTCCAGTTCAACTCCTGAAATAACTCTTTTGTATAACCTATAGTCCTGACCTCCACAAGATCGTTAATCGACATAGGTTTGTCTGATTTTCCTATTAATGTCTTAAATAGAGGATTTGTGTGATAATGTTTAAAAACCTTTCGGAGGTCATTTATATTTTCGGACAATTTTAGGTTTCCGATAAGCACTCGTTTATTTTGTTTTTGATTAAACAGTCCTTTTTTAAATTCCTCTAACTTCATAGTCAAATTTATAAAAAAGAGGTGTAATTCCCAACATTACTGCGTATTGACTTTTGAAGATATATCTTAATTATTATAATGTTTGATTCCTTAAAAAGATTATAATTTAGGCACATCGATAATAGAACGTGTTATAATTGCTTATATGGATTTAAACTCTCAGTTTTACATGAAAAATGATTAAATTGAGTTCATGATTTCCGATGATTATGAAAATAGGCCTTTTCAAACCCCGCAAACCCTTTTCATTTTATCAACACCCATATGATCTCGGAACATTTATGGGCTTATGGCACAGTCATGATGACAACCACTTCCTGTTGATGATCTACAGAATGGAGGAAGAGAAGTTTTGCGATTACTATAATCACCATCTGGATTATGCCCTAGAAAATAATCTTGCGAGTGAAAAGGATTTCTTTCGCCACGTATCGCAGATCGTTCAGACAAGGATTAAACATTACGAGGCGCAGGATCCGTTTTCTGGCAGTCATGACATCCATAGGAACAGCATTGAAAAACTCCAACAGTTCCAGGATTACCTGAAGAGCATCGATGAATGGAACGCCAGACCTTCATACATCGTTCTCGCAGAGAAAGATGAACTCATCCAGAACCAGAGAACTGAAATCGAAAAACTTAGCTTGAAACTTAGGGAGCTAACCGACTATGAAGTTGCACTGAAAATAATGATCGATGATGGCCACCTGCCAACATTAATCGATATTATTCAACAGCTCCGCGAAGTACAGCTGCCATCAGGCAGAAAACTCCTTAAGAGCGACCATAAGATCCCGTATGCAAAGATGATCTCCAAGTATTTCTCGCATGGCGGAAAGGACATTCCGATCGAAACGGCTCGCAACTATTTTGTGGACAAAAAGGGCGATGTGGCAATAAAAGGTACCGCTATTCAACCAGAACATCAACTTTTCAAGATCCTACTTGTAAAACATGCCAAAAAATAGCAAGTAGTTCATCTACTGCTTATGACCAGCCCGATCGGATGGTCATTGTTTACACCGTTTCCCAACACAAATTTGCCTTGTAAACTTAAAACGGAGGCAACATGCAAATCGAGATTCTCAGCAAGGAAGAGCTGAATAAGTTCAAGACAGAACTTATTCAGGAAATTAAACAAGCCATCAAATCAGATGATTTACAACCCAAAGAATGGCTTAGAAGTTCAGAAGTCAGAAAGCTGTTAAAGATTTCATATGGAACACTTCAAAACTTACGTATTAAAGGATTATTACGGTATGAAAAGGTAGGCGGTATATTCTATTATGCCTATACGGATATTGTTCAATTGTTGGGCGAAATTGGGAACTCATGATGGATACAGGAAAAAAACTCACCAGTTTTTTACAACTAGCAAGTAAAATCAAGCGCTTCCATCAATCACACTTTAGCCTTTATTCCGCCATACTTATGTGCTATACCAACGGATTATGCCAAAATCCATTCCGGGTATCAAGACGGGAACTGATGAAACATTCGGCTATCCAGTCATTTGCTACTTATCACAGGTGCATGAAAGACCTGGTGAATGAGGATTACATTGAATATCAGCCATCATACCATCCGCACTTGGCCAGCCAAATCACTTTGTTAAATAATAATGAGGTAGGTTATGAGGGGTAAACTCCATGAAGGTCAAGTCCTTTTCCTCTTCTGGAAAAGGAGCAAGCGGAAGTTGGGCACAGCCTCACTTTTACCTCCTATTGCTTTGCAAATGGGGTGTTAAGTATACTCCGGGTATACTTTGGTTCTTTTAAATAGTATTTATCCACGAAGATGGTATACCCTAAGGTATGCCCAGTTCTAAAAAGTCATGAAAGAAGAAAAGTTGAAGTCGATACGTTTTACAGTAGGCACTGATGAGAAAATTGAAAAGCTCTGTTTGAAATTAGGCAGGAATAAGCTCCAGTTGTTTAACCAGATGGTGGATTACTTCCTCCGTTCTGGTAAAGATCCCGCAGATACCAGCGATGAGCTATTGAAGAAAGCGCTCTCCAGAAATCATGATACCTATACCAGTTTCATTAAAGCTCAGGAAAAGCTCTTGCTGATTCCCATCAGACAGGATGTGAGCCGGATGATTAACAGTCAAGAGCAGATTGTTAAATACTTCAACGAGCAGGTTTTAAAAGTGAATAAAGAACTATTAGGCAATCAGCAAGAGATCATAAAGCATTTAACCGAAACAGCTGTGCTGATGAAGAATTTAAGGGAAGAGCAGCAAGGCCGAAGCGATCTAAAAATGAAATTCCTCTATATTTTGAACAGTTATATTAAGGCCAGAGATAGTTTCGGCTTTACCACTTCGGCAAAAGAAAAGGAAGAATTGATCCTGGATACCCAAAAACTCATTACTAAACTCTAAACCCATGCACATCAATATCACAGATAGTGAAAAAGGGAACAATAAAGGGAGTAGCGCACAGCTAGTACATTACTTGGATAAGGAGAATAGGGTGAATGAGGATTCGAAGCTTGAGTTCTGGTTTAATGGCAGTAGGGCAGACGTACCATCTTATGAGGTGAAAATGAATCTGGATGGCAATATTGCTAAGTTATGTAGGGATGATGCTAAGTTCTTTTTGATCAACATTAGTCCTAGTCAAAAAGAGATTGCCCATTTGAAAACTTTATATCCTGAACAGCAGCTAGAACGGAAGTTAAAGGCATATGCAATTAAGGTGATGGATGAATACGCCCGGAATTTTAAGCGACCTGGAATTGAAAGCCATCGGGATTTGCTTTGGTATGGGAAATTGGAGCACTACCGTTATTATGGCTTTAAGGATGCTGAGATCATTCAATGCTTAAAGAAAGTAGGTGAAGTAAAACCAGGGGAGCAATTGCACCTGCAGATTATAGTCAGCCGCAAAGATATCAGCAATAAAATTAAACTCAGTCCGATGAATAAATCCAGGGGAAGGAATTTAGAGCATTCTAAAAAGGTTGGGGAGTTCGATCGTTCTGCGTTTAAGAATTCTGGAGAAAGGGTGTTTGATCAGGCTTTTGATTTTAAACGTGGCCTAGCCGATACTTTTGAATATGCAAATGCCCAAAAGAACGGGAGTCTGGAGGTTAGACTAGCGATGGAGGGTAGATTAAGAGCTGCGGATCGGCCGAAAGAGTATGTTCGGGATAGAATTCAACTAGTCAAATCTTTCGAGTCAATACCTAAACAGAACAGTTTTTTGGATATGCTGCTAGCTAAAACAGAATACGATCCGATTTCAATGAAACTGGGAAAGAAAAAAAGAAAACGGAGAAAAGGAGAGCAGCCGGAGCATGGGCAGGGTTTATAATAATAGTTTAAATTTCAAGACATGAATACAGGAGAGGATTTGCAGTCACTACGAAAGGTCATTGATTTTACTAGGCTAATCAGTCTGTTGGTTTTGTCCATTCATTTTTACCTTTGCTGTTATTTAGTATTCCGACATTGGGGGTGGACGGCGGAGATCAGTGATCGCATCATTTCCGCTATCGCTAAAACCGGTTTATTTAGTAGTCTATTAAAGGCAAAACTGGTCAGTTTACTATTACTTGTGGTTTCTTTGTTCGGGATCAAAGGGAAAAAGCAAGAGAAGATCCAGATAGCTGCGATTGTGGTTAATTTATTGGTAGGTGGAGTTCTTTATTTTAGCAGTACACTTTGCTTTTATTTAAATATTGGCGCAGAGCTGGTCACAGTGGCATATATTAGTTTAACCACTGGTGGTTATTTGCTGATCCTTGCTGGTGGAGCCAAACTCAGTAGGGTCATTAAGGATAAGTTGCGGCCAGATATTTTCAACCTGGAGAATGAAACCTTTCCGCAGGAGGAACGGCTTTTGGAAAATGAGTATTCAGTTAACCTTCCAGCAAAATACCGGTTGAGAACTAAAATCAGAGACAGCTGGATTAATGTGATCAATCCTTTTAGGGGACTGCTGGTATCGGGTAGTCCTGGTGCGGGTAAGTCTTACTTTGTAATCCGTCACGTTATCGATCAGCATTTGAAAAAGGCTTTTTCTATGTTTATATACGATTTCAAGTTTGATGATCTCTCCAAGATTGCTTACAACAAGCTATTAAAGTATCAGCATCATTATAAAATAAAACCCAAATTTTATGTGATTAATTTTGATGATTTGAACCGTAGTCATCGTTGCAATCCCTTAGATCCTGAGGCGATGCAAGATATTACGGATGCAACTGAGGCGAGTAGGACCATTATGATGGGGCTAAACCGGGAATGGATTAAAAAACAGGGTGATTTTTTTGTCGAGAGTCCGATCAATTTTTTAACGGCAATCATTTGGTATTTGCGTAAATATGAAAATGGGAAGTATTGTACCTTACCTCATGTGATTGAGCTGATGCAAGTGGATTATGACCGGCTTTTTGCGGTGTTGCAGCAGCAGGAGGAAATCAAAGTACTGGTGAATCCTTTTATTTCTGCGTGGCAGAATAAGGCGATGGCGCAACTGGAGGGGCAAATTGCTTCAGCTAAGATTGGTCTTGCCAGATTGTGTTCACCCCAATTGTATTATGTCCTTAGCGGGAACGATTTTACTTTGGATGTAAATAATCCGGATGAGCCTAAGGTGATTTGTATGGGTAATAATCCGCAAAAGCTGCAGGTATATGGTGCAGTGCTTTCGCTGTATGTTTCCAGAATGATTAAACTAGTAAATCGAAAAGGGCACCTTAAAAGTAGTTTGGTGTTTGATGAGTTTCCGACAATTTATTTCAACAGCATGGATAGTTTGATTGCTACTGCTAGAAGTAATCAAGTGGCGACCACTTTGGCGGTGCAAGATTTTAGTCAGTTGCGGAAGGATTATGGTGCTGAGCAGGCAGATGTGATTGTGGGGATTGTAGGTAATATTATTAGCGGTCAAGTGACTGGTGATACGGCGAAACAACTGAGCGAATCCTTTGGGAAGATCATGCAGGACAGGGAGAGTAGTAGTATCAACAGTGCGGATGTTTCGATCTCCAGGTCTAAGCAATTGGATTTTGCGGTACCGGCAGCGAAGATCTCATCTCTTTCATCAGGTGAGTTTGTGGGAATGGTGGCTGATAATCCAGATCAGAAGATTAAGTTGAAGATGTTTCATGCGGAAATTCAGAATGATCATAGTGGGATTGCTGGCGAGGAGGCATTATATCGCCCAATTCCGATTGTAGAAATGGTTAGCGCTTTGGATATCAAAGAGAATTATGAAAAGATCAAAAGAGATATTGAGGAGCTAGTTGCTGAGCAGTTGATGGGGTTGGAGCCTGGAGGTGATACTCTGGGAGAGCAGGAGCAATCTGTTTCGTTATAAATTATGAACTGGCTTTGTTGGTAGATTCAGTTTTTGATATTCATTGTAAATACAAAGGTTCGCTATCTCTAGCAGGTTTTTTGAAAAAGCCAAAGAATGATCTAGGATAGGTATATGTTTTTGTGAAATAACGAACCCCTTTGTGCAACCTCATAATTTCTATTGGTTAAAAAATCAATTAACGGCACGAAGGTCGCCTGACGGTAGTCATCTGAGGTTGCTTCGCCAAAGTTGTATCCAAAAAATGGGTATCCCCTTGGGAGCCTCCACATTTTTTGGATCTCCACTTTGCCCTTGATGCCTACACCAAACGAATTGGGCACCATAATTATTTTTTTTATTAACAATTAGAAATTATGGAAACCCTGCAAATTCAAAATGACTTACTAAACATTTCCGAAATCAAAATCAGTTACCAGCCAAAATTCAAGGCGAGTGAAAGACCTCAGATCAGTTGTTCTAAACAAGGGTATGAAATCATGAAAGTCCATTGGAATGTTAATACGATTGCTTTTCAAGAAGAATTTAAGATTTTTTTATTAAACCGGAATAACCGCCTGTTAGGAGTTTATCATGTTGGGACAGGAGGGATGTCAGGGGTTTTTGTAGATGCAAAGCTAGTTTTTTGTGCGGCTTTGAAGGCGGTGGCAAGCTCTATTATTTTGTTTCATAACCATCCTTCAGGGAATTTAAAACCAAGTACAGCTGATATTCAGATCACAAATCGGTTAATTCAGATTGGAAAATTTATGGATATGCCCATCCTAGATCATATTATTATAACTCCTGATGATGGTTATTATTCTTTTGCAGATGAGGGATTGATCTAAAGTGATAACTGAGCTCGATTAATAATTTGAGAAAAAAAATGATGGACCATTTCTATGGACTAAAGCCTCATTTAATCGTAAATGATAAGGGGGGAATTCTCAACCTCGTGATTACTCAAGGTAATGTGGGCGTGTTTAATTGTTCAAAAGTTATTGATTTATTATATAAAAGGAAAGCTGTATAAAGATAAAGGTTGCCGTTCTAAAGAATTGACCAAAATCCTGTTTTGTGAAGGGACTGCCACTGATTACCAACATTAGAAACAATATGAAGACCTGTCTGATGGTTATGCTCATAAAAAGATCTGTTATTGAAACCATCAATGATGAGTTGAAGGAATATGCCTGATGGAACATTCAAGAGATCGTTCTTTTGGAAATTTTATTACCAATATCCTTTCCGGTTTAATCGACTATAGCTTCTTCCCAAAAAACAGTAATTGTATACGATACTGATTCGTCAACTTAAATTCAAAAAATTATTTTAAAATATTTTTTCGACATATTTCTTTGTTACTGTAGGAATTGCTTGGTTTTTATATATCCAGTGTTCGATTCACGTCACCAAAGTTACCTCATTTATCCGCCGAGGGAAAATGAGTATTATAGTATAGGGATATGTAATTAAATGACTTTAATCTTCATGTACTATTCCCAGAATTCATGCTAAACTTCAAAGAGAATAGATGGACAATACTTAACTGGGGTATTAAAATGAGATAGTAATCTGAGCCGAACAACTTAACAGTTAAAAAGGTAGATCGGATAAACTTATCATTCGTTTTAACCACTTTTCCTTGTCCGAGAGGAATGAAACTTATCTTTGCCATTAGTTTAAGAGGTGGTTTATTTATTAACTTGTTGAGGAGTGAGGGGGGCTATTTTTAAAGATGATCCGTGGCATTCTGGTTATATGTATATTGAATAGCAATTTTATTTTGGTAATTTTAGGGTAAATTTTTATTTTACAATAACATCATGAAAGGAGAAATCTATAAGGATTTTCAAGGAAATACTATCATCACAGCTTATGAAGATTGTATTTTTGAAAATTCAACCTTTGATTCGACTTTTGATTTTGAACAGATTTCCAAATCAAAATTCATCAATTGCGGATTTAATAAAATTAATTTTGGCAAAGAGGAATTTAAGGAATGCACATTTGAAAATACAGAATTTAGAAATTGTAGATTTATGTTTTCCAATTTGAGCAATTCTAGGTTTGTTAATTGTGTGTTTACCGACGGAAATTTTATCAGTGCAAAGTTTGTCAATTCTATTCTATTTCAAGTTGTATTTAAAAATTGTCAATTAAGGATAAAATCTTTCGAGAACGCAAGTTTGACAAATGTAGATTTTAGTAATCACAAGCTACAATCGGTTTGTTTCAATTTGGCAAGCTTTGTTAGGGTTAACTTTACAAAATCACACATTTATAATTGTCTATTTCAGAACACAAAAAGCTCAGAGTGTATATTTACAAATTCTGCTGTCTCTAACTTGGGAGAGAATTATGAGTTTTTATCTCTAATTAGCGACAATCAGCTAGAAAATGTGCTGTTTAATAAATTGGATTCTTTGCGAATCAGATTTTTCAAATTGTCTGAAAAATTAAAATTACTTAGTTCTGAAAGTAATCCAACTCTTTTGAGTGACTTCCTTTTGCAAATTCAATTGGACAAGCAGAAGAGAATAGTTTTTATGCACTTCAATAAAGACTGTCGAATAAATGAAGACTGGGAACCAGATGAAATGACAAATGCTTATTTAGAGCTAACACATGAGGTTGGAACATTAATATTTGATTTAATTGGAATATCTGATACTAAAATTCTGGAAGCGGGGATACTTAAGATAACTACTAACATTGACACGCTTGAAATCAGGGTAAATAAATTCCTGGAAGAGCGCCTTTTTCGACCATTTGTCGGAGATGATTTCGGAATTGATGAAGAGGAGCAAATAATGAGGGCGCTAAAAAACGGTGAAGGAGATGCTTTTGGTTTCTAAATTTATCTTTAGATAAGCGATAAAAAACACCTTGGTGGAAAATCAGGTGATTTTATTGGGGTTAATAAAAGTAATTTGGATTTCGCTTATTCTGAAATATTTCTTAAACTCCTGAGAATGCTGTGAAGTGTAATTAATCGGTTATGATGCATTAATATGGAATGCAGGGCCGTAAGTGTCTGTTTTCCATTCAGCATCTTCATTGTCTATTTCAATTCTAGACCTTAATATTCCTTTAGTATATCTAAGTTCTGTTAAGCTAGGACGATATTCTTTTATTGCTTTTTCTATACTTCTATCTCTTTTTTTTGTTTTAGAATCGGAATCATTATTTGAGGTCGAATACAAGTTTTGAGTATGGTCAGTATAGACCTTCACCATCTCGGCTCTTGGTAATTTACTTTTGTTGTATGGAGTTAGCTTGCCAACTGCATTTTCTTTTAAGAGTTCATTCCATATTCTTGCATCGTAGCCATTTGATGAACCGTGATGAGAAATTTTTAATAAGGAAGTTTGACGTTTTTTATTTATGACAGTTGAATTGTCAAGTATATTTGTCCATCCCTCATATTTATTTCCTGAAATTTCAAGGTCTGCTCCAAGAATTGCACTATGCTTTCCTAAATTAACTGATAACGCAACTGACTTAGCATTTGGGCCTTCCGCGATTATTTTTCCTAATGGACCAATTGAATTTATTAGTGTTGATATTTCATAATCATATGCTGTCAATGTTGCATCTGAGGGTGAAAGAGAATATATTTTAGACTCTGAATTACCATTATTTAAAGTTAATAAATTTCTGTCAGGACCAGCCCGCATGATTGGGCTTCCTCTTAGTTCATTAATTTCTAGACATTTGGCAAACTCCGTTGTAGATTGATTACTTGTAGCCTTTAATTGTTCGAGGTTAACAAATAAAAGGAATTTTTCAGTATCAGAGCAGGGTGCAAAGCATAATCTTGCACTTTCACAGATTCCAAAAAGGGTTGATAGACCTTTAATGTGATCGTTATGCCAATGTGTACAAACTAAAAGTTTAACTTGCTCTTTGACATTTACACCAATTGACTTTAGATACTCTAATGGTAAACATTGTCCATTTAGGGGATCTTTGCATGAATCAACAACAGCCCAGTTTTGGTTTCCTAAGTGGATAACAATACTTTCCCCATAACCACCGGCTGTTCCAATTAATGTTATCTCACCAATATTGTCACTAGGTAAATCAAAATCTGTTATAACCATTTAATGGACTTATTTTGTAACCTAGACTTATCAATGGCACTATCAATTTCTTCTATGGACCATTCCGGAAGTCTTTGAAATCTAATTATTGATTCCTTCTTAACAGACCCTTTGTCGTTTGCATAGCCTAAGCTCCAATAGAATACTCCTCCATATTTGACCAAGGGCTTATCATCTTTTGATACTTCTGTATTAAAAAAATCTGCATACTCAAATGTTCCACCTGAGTTTAGGTCTTCAAGTTTAGCTATAAAGCCATTTTCATTTAGTTCAATGATAGTCCCAAGCCATCTTTGTGTTAATGTATAATAGCTGTAATGTTCCTTAAAAGAAATATCACCCAGAGCCTCAAGTCGATCTTGAGATACAAATACGTTTTTACTTTGCTCCTCTTTAGCGTCAATATTTGTTGGTGCATATTCATGGTCCTCTTTCTTTAATTCATGAATGTAATAAGAGAATGTTTTGTTTATATCAACTGGCTTTCCACTCTCTGTCACTCGTCGATTTTGTATCGAATTTGATGTTACAACTGTTGGTTGGTTCATGTTAAATATCAAGATTTACTAATAGTTTCGTAACTACTTCTTTCATTCTATTACCTGAATATGAAAAATTTTCTTTAAGTATTGCTAAAATCTCTCTGTCTTGTCCAGATTGATTGACTTCTAAACCAAAATGATCATTAATATTTATTGCAACTCCATAAATAGACGAGGTTTTATCTGTAGGTTCAATTCTAATTCTATAAGAACCGGGTTTATTGTCGGATCTTTTAGCTTCAATGATTTCCAATAAAATCATTCTAGCATCATTTAAGAAATTAAAGTTTGACAAAGGAGTCAATTTATTTCCAAATTCATAATACTTTTCGGCCGATTTGAGATCACAATGCCAAATATGATTTATTCCTAAAGCTTTAATCGGTGTCTCTTTTAATGAGTTAAATATTCCTACACATAAATCCTTTACAATGTCAAAATATGGTTCTTGAGAACAATGTAGGTCAAATCTGTCTTGTCTTACCTCTATTGTAACCCAATCCAAACTAAATCTAGTGAATTCGTTATGGATAAGTTCGATTTTCACATCTTGTGCTTCTGATTCACGAATAAGGCCTTTTTGGGCAAGCCAATAAGGTTGTACAATTGCTGGATTGAAGTTCCCCACAAATGTCAAATGAATTGTTTTAATTTCAACTAAAGCTGTTAAGTCCATTTAAAGTTTAAAATCTTTATATCAAACATACTCAAATTTATTAATCTAATAATACTTGTTATTGTAAATCTTTGATAAACTACTCAATACTTCAAACATTAAACAAATAATGCGCCAACATGATAGCTCAAATCAAATTAGTTTAGAACTATTATTTGGGAGAATAGTGGGATTCGGACTAGAACCAAGTACCAATTTCGGCTGTTGTAAAGAATATTATCATAATAAATCCGTCCCACAGGTAAACTAATATGGGATTTTAAGCGACCTTGGATTTTTTTGAAAAAATTTTAGATATGGATTTCTTGACCAAGCCACCTCTTTAAAAAAATTATTTAATAGTGTACAGAATAATGTGAATTTATCGCAAATTTCACTTCATTGTAAATACCGTGACCGTCACTTTAAAATAATTGTCTGGTTCATTTCCATATTTCAATTCAGCCCGCTCTCCATAAGTATGCAGTAATCGCAACCGTATATTTTCCAGGCCAGAGTTAAATCCTGGTGGCTTCAGTCCGGTATTGATGAAGTTATGGGTATTAATTATCAATGTGTCTTTTTGGAAACTAATTGTAATCTGGGCTGGGGCTAAAGGTTCAGTGAGGTCCCCATGCTTATATATGTTTTCTGTTAAGGTTAATAGCACCAAAGGAATGAATAGCACTGTTTCGCAACTCTCGTCATATTCTAATTTGATGTTTAGTACTTGTTTTTTTCGGATTTGCCATAAATCAATCAGGTGCCTTACCTGCTCGAGCTCTTTTTCTAAAGGGATCATTGCGATACCCTGGTCGGTTTGAATGGCGTAGCGCATAATATTAGTCAGTAATATAATCGCTTTTGCTGCTGCCGGTTGAGTTTTATGCGTCTGACTATAAATAAAATTTAAGGTATTGAATAGGAAATGAGGGTTGATCTGGGCCTGTAAATAAGCATTTTTTGCATTAGAGAGCTCTATGGCAGTTTCTTTCTCTTTTAAAACTTGTTCCATGGCTTGCTTTTCAAGTTGAGTTTTTGCAGTTCGTTCCTTTAAGTAATTGTTCAGGAAATAATAACCAGAGGCAAATCCGATAAAGTAAATACCTCTCCAAAGGCTGCCAAAGACGAACCAGTTGTTGATTTTTAGGTCTTCTATTTCGATTGCGGTTGTGAAATGTGCTAAGAAATAGTCAATTTGGTAGCTTGCGAATATATAAAGTAAGATCTCTATGGTTGTTAAAACTGGGGCTCTCCATATGAATTGCTTCGGTTTTCTAAACGCGAGAGGTAAAATGAATAAGGCATGGATGTAGAAAATCCCAATGTTAAGGGCATAATGGAGCGCGTAACTAAGTACATGTCCTTTTATTCCAGTGGCCAGCCAAACGGCAAATGATTCATAAAAGATAAAAATACTCCAGGCAATTAAATGGACCTTGTAGTTAATTTGAGGACGCTTATTTGAAGTAAGAAGCTGTTTGATGTAAGTCAGGGAACCATTCATGTAATAAATTGTCTAAAATTTTTTAGAGTGGCTAATTTTCGGATATGAAGAAATTAAGCCAAATTAAATCGAAAAGAAAAACCGCATTTGTTTTTAGATCAGCAATCAAGGATGATATCTTGGTTACCGATCCAACAATTAGTAGTTTAACTATTGTATCTGGAGGATCAAGGATCTTTAAAATCTCAGATGGTATGGCAAAGCCATAACCGAATTAAATTCTTTTGGAGATCAGAGTTTTTTGATCAATGTAGCTCAGGAAATCACCTTTATATGGATTGGTCATTAGTACCTGGTACTTACCTAATTCTATGGTGTTGCCCCGAATTTGGCTGATGTAATCTGTATTAATGATATAGGATTTATGCACCCTGAAGAATCGGTCATCATCTTTTAAAACTTCTTCCATTTCCTTCATCGTCATATATATGGTATACCGCTTGTCCTTTGTTTGAAGATCTACATAATTCATCGCAGCCTGGATGTAGATAATCTCATTTTTATCTACTCTGGTTAGTTTACCTCTTTCTCCGGTTCTTAGGTAATAGGATTCATTGTCGCTCATTTTTGATACCCTGGGCTGGAAATCATTGGAAATGATTTCGTTAATGGCTTCCAGGAATTTGGAAAGCTCGATAGGTTTAAGCAAGTAATGTTTGGCCCTAAGGTCAAAAGCTTTTATCGCATAGTCCGAAAAAGCTGTGGTGAAAATGATGTTTTTCACCTTTTTTCGGATATTTTCAGCTAAATCTATTCCGGATAATTTAGGCATATCAACATCTAAAAATAGAATGTCTATAGGCTCCTGCTGTTGCAGTATAGTGGTGAGTGCCAAAATAGGATCGGTAAAAGTGGCTTGAATTTCCAGTTCTGATATTTCCTGAATATGATCTATTAAAATATCGATGGCGAATTGATCATCATCGATGATAACACATTTGATGGTAGATTTCATAAGCAAATAGTTTTCTGTAATTTAATAAAAAAATATTTGCCGTATGATTCAATCACTTGTTCAATAATCGTTTTGGGTTGCTTTATATGAATTTCTTTGAAGGTCTTTGGATAAATAATAATAAAAAACCATCTCTTTCATCCTTTGATTTGTTGAAAATAATCTATTCAGTTGCATATGAATTAGATCGGTCAGTAGTTGCGGTCGATCGATTGCTTTGTAAAGCGTTAAGATTGAAATAAAAGAGCCTTTAAGGATGTTAAATTCATTCAGTTGTAAGCCTGTCAGTTCGGGTATATCGACAGAGAAGTAGGTTTTATAATTTTTATTTAAGGCTCCAAACTCTTTTCCACTTAGGTGATGTTCGGCGGCAAGACTGTTTGAATTGCTCAGAATAAGCATTTTTAAGTCTTGTTCATTGATGAGATTTGATTCTTTGATAGTGTAGATGAACGCTGAACAGAGCCTATACTTCTCGAAAGCAGCTAAATTCAGCTTTAAAATGTAAAGTGCAAATTGACTATCCTTAAAAAAGTGCTCCTCTACGTTTCTAATGTGCTTTTCTCCATATCTATTGGTTTCTTTTTTATAGATTCTTAAACGAATATCAGATACGGTTCGGGTCTTTAGGTCCTCTTTTAATGCAAGTGATAATGCAGAAATTAAGTCATAGGCGTGTTTTTTGTTTTTGAGGTGGAGTCTTAACCTGAGATGATGCCCATTTTCTGTATACCGTATGAAAAACCATTTCTTTATTTTTCTATAATGCTTTTTTAAAAAAGTTGGGATTAGGTACTGAAGAAGGATGTCACTCCGTTGCGGATGGCAATATATTTCAAAATAAATCCATTTTCCTCCGGGAGAAATCAAAGCTGTTTTTTTTGAATGGAAATTGTAATGGGGTTTTAGATTTGGATAGAGTTCCTGGGGATGGGTGAGCGATAATTGAATTTGTCCCTGGAAATTTTTTTGTAGGCTATCCTGGATGTAATTCTTTTTGGGTGCGAATGCTTCTTCGATATATAGGGTTTTGTGTTTCTTGAGCAATTGTTGAAAGATCCTAAGGTCATTTTGTTGCTGAAGATCAAAAAAGAGCGTTTGGTCAGCCTGTGCGTATCTAAAATAGCGAGGTACTGATCTTTCTTTGAAATGGATTAGAAGAATATCAATGGGGAGCATTGGATCTCCAATTTTGTCAAGTTCAATTTTCCATTTGGCGGGACTGAGTACAATGTTCCGGTATTGAACTCTGGGGTAACTGGAACAATCCGGAATGATTCCTTGCAGGTCCAAATTTAGATCTGATTGTACACCCTGATGTTGCAGGTCACATAACAGACGGAAAACAGGAAGGTCTGACCGGTTATAATTATAAGCACTGGATATTCTAGGGATTAATCTTCTGTTAAGTTTTTTGGAACGTAGAATAAGCTCATCTTGATGCACAGACAAATAAAGATCGCTGAGTTCTAATGGGCATTGGGAAGTGTCATAATTTAGAATGCTGAGCTGGTGATGATAGATTCTTTTTCTGCGATTGATATTATCTATGTGTTTTTCAGCTGTATATGCTACATCAAAAAAAAGCACATTGGGATTAGCTTGCCCTTCGATTTTTGCTATTGATTTACAAGTTTTTTTTATTTGTTTATCCAGGAGTGTAAAACGGCCTAGCAAGGCGTTAGCCGTACAGCCGCCTATGGATTCAACATGTAGTAAATCTTCAGATACGGTCATTATCGCACTGAGTGAATTGGGGATGGAAAGTAAATCTTTACTTTCTGGTAATTTGAACTGTTCAAGTTGAATGATAGTTGGCTTATTAGTATTGGAATTGGCATACTGCCATAAGGTTTTCTTTAGGGACTCTTCTGAAGAGATGTTTTTATCCTTTAATACCGATAGCAAGCTTGAATCAGTTTCTTCAAGTGTCTGTTCTAAATTATGGTAGCCAATCCCGATTTCGGGATCTAATGCTTCCATAATTGGAATTTCTGTGTATTCAAATTTATGATAGAATTTATTAATGAAAGCGGCTAAAGCTGGATTTTTGGGATTGTTGACCAAATGTCTTAGATAGTGTATCGCTTTTGGTAATTCTTTAAAAAGCTGAATGTCTGGCCCACCTTGTCGTATCTTTCGCCCAGCTAAAATATATTTTTTTGTGCTTTTTTCTGGATGACTTTGAATACGTTTGAAATAGTCCTGACCAATGATATTGGAATGATTGCTGGTGAAAAGTAAACCAAGAGAGATTAATTCCAGAAGGTTTTCTTTCAGGTGATTGGGTTTGTATCCCTGTGACTTGAGTTTGTAAATTAATGCAGGAAGTTTTATAGGCTGCTTGCATGCACGAAGTAAAACCATTAAAGTAGAATTTCTTTTTACCTCTTTGAGACTATATATCCCATCGTTAAAGCAGAGATATCGGATTTCGCTACCTATAGCATAAGTACTGGAATTACTGACAAAAAGCAATTGATCCCACCCAGTGTCGTTTATTGGTATAGAAACTTGAACTGAATAAGCCCAGTCTGTAAACTCATGAAGTTTTTGCTGCGGCGCTAAAATAATGGGGCCATTTTGGTTTTGCTGGAAATTAAATGTTCCCACACCGGCAAAGCTCCCATATGGTGTTCCTCTGTATTTTGACCTATTGAAATATTTCCAAATGCTGCAATAAAGATTAAATGGAATTTGGTCCAGGTCTATGGCTTGCAAATCTTTTATCTGTTGATAAAAGCTAGGTGAAGCATGTTGAATGGCCGCTTTTAATGGTGCCCAGTGATCCGCTAATTCAGCTTCCAAGGAGAATTTCGGTGTTCTAAAAAGACCTTGGTTATGAATGGTTAGCTTCATTTTCTGTTTTTGTTTAAGGGAAACTAGTAGTAGTTTTTACAGACCAAAAACTAATTACATGAATAGGAGCAGGGTTTACATAAGATGCAACTGGACTTATACTAAGAGAAAGAAGGAACGCTGTTGCTTGCACTGGTGTAAGTCAAAACTGCTTACATCACGGTCTTTATTTATCAGGTGTAATAAAGACCGTGAATCCTGGCACATGGGATATATTGGACTTGAGAAATTATTGATTTATTAACCGATCATTTCAACCCGCGTTCTTTATTCCAATTCTGGATCGATACAAAAAAGGAAGTGATAGAGCTTCCTTTTTTAGTTCTGCTAGAAGAGAAGGCTTGGGATTAAATGGTCCATCAATGGAAAGGAGATTGCTATGATTTCTAATTCAGTTTTTACGTTATTGTTGGAGCGTTTAGCCTCTTTTTATCCACTAAGTGCAGGACTTGTAAATGCATTAAGGCCATTTTTGAAAGAACATGATGGCCATAAAGGGGAAATCTTATTACAGAAGGGAAAAAAAGGAGATCAAGTTTGGTTTATTTGTGAGGGGCATGCACGCGAAATTGGTGTTGATCTGGAAAATGGTAACGAAATGACCAGCTGGTTCTGGTTTAAAGAAGATTTTATTTTCGCATATCCAGGTTTCTTCAGTCAACAGCCCGCTGAATCAGCGGTGGAACTTATAGAAGAGTGTCGGCTAATTGAAATGGATTATGAGGATTTTATCATACTCCGTGATACCTTTCCAGAGGTATGGCCTTTGGTGGAGTCCATTAGGCACTATTATGATCATTTGCGCTTAACACATTTGAAGGATTTGCAATCGCTTTCAGCTAAGGTAAAATACTTGAAGTTTTATCATGAACATAAATCACTGTTTAATATTGCTCGACATAAAGACATTGCAAATTTTCTAGGAATTAAGGATGATGGCTTTAATAGATACAATTCATAATCAGTAGAAATTCATTAGGTCGGTGATCTGCCAACAATTGTGGGGCTTTCTGGTTGGTGTGGTGCTGAAATTAGATGAAGTAAATCATCTGCTATGAAATCAAAAACATTCACCGAAATCTGTGCTGCATTAATAATACTGTTATTTGCTTATACAGCAGTCAGCAAGCTTTTAGAGTATGATAAATTTATATTCCAAATGAAGCTGTCTCCTTTAAGTCTGATGGCGATTCTTGCACCTTTTTTAGCCTGGGTTGTCCCATTGTTCGAGATCATTCTAGTTGGATTCTTACTTTTTCCTAAAGTAAGAAAAGTAGGATTTATAGGATCAATTATTTTACTTACGGTATTTGAAGTATACATTTTAGGCATGCTCGTTTCGGGCCTTCATTTACCATGTACCTGCGGTGGAATTGTCAGTATGTTGAGTTGGAAAGGTCATTTGTTTTTCAATGCATTTTTTATTGCAATAGCCTATTTGGGACTAAGATTAGCACGCAAAAAGAAAATGGAACAACCATCAAAAATCGAATATTCAGCGCGTCCGGAAGCGTGAGTAGATCATAAAAGTCAATTATTCATTAAATATTAAACGTTATGAAAAGTTTAAAGTCAACTTTCCTTGCACTGGCAATAGTTGCTGGTGTTGGAGGAGCCTTCGCTACAAAAGCGGCAAACACTTCAAGCACTCTGGATCCAATGTACAGTTGGACAGGAAGTAATTCGTTTACCGGGACCATCCCGCAGGCTCAACTCCATTATGGCTGTTCAGGCAGTAAGGCTGTTTGTGCTACAGGAACGAATGTGGAAGATCCACTGGACGTTCAAACTATCAGATTTAATTAGTGAAAGGCCCCGGTTTACCAATTCCGGGGCTTTCTTTTAGAGGTCTATGATCTGTATGATGGGGTATTTTGTATTTTTAAGCTTAAACTTTAGTCCGAGGTGTTTACTTAAACAACTTGTAATATGTTGCTGTTGGGTATAAAGGGAGGGATCATCTCCAAGATCAATTTCTGCTGTAATAGGATAATTTATTTTGGTTTTGTTAAGGTATGGCTCTTTCCTTGGAGTTCTAAATGTGGCGCTAACGATCCAGTTCAGGAGATAGTCTAAAGGTACATTTGAAATGAGAAGTTTGTTGTCTATTATACCCATCCGATAGGGAGCATCTTTATCTGCTTTTTTGATTTTGTTGGATTTAACGTCATATGTGACTACCCAGCAATTACGCTTTTTCAACACTTTCCTTGTATGAATACCAAGGTTTAGTTCCAGGTCACTGATTACGTGTTTACTGAAGATTGAATCGGTCAATCGGTTTGCAGTTCTAAGCTCATAAGTATATTGATTGTTCTTTTGCCAATTAACTAAAGATTCCCCCTTATAAGTCTGAATATTCTTTTTTTCTCCCGGCCAAAAGTACCTAGAGGAATCATTGGTTATTATTTCCATTAGATAGTCATTTGATATTAGGCCTGGCATTTGGTAGGCATTATAAATCATGTCTTTAATGAGTGAGTTGAATTCGAAAAAGCGTTTCATATTTGGCCTTCCAAGTTTTCCAGGGCTAATTACCGTTCCACTCATTTCAACACCTTCTAATTTTTTCACAAAGATGGATCTGAATCCAAGTAAGGAGTCTGGAACTTGTAATGGTTTCAACTGATCAAAAGGAATTTCCTTTTTGAAGTCCATTACTTTTATCTTATCATTCAAAAAAGAAATTAGGTTAGCCTCTGTGATACTTTCACCACCTGTTATAGCCTTAACAACGCCCTGTCTATTGATCCATACATTATGAGGTAAGGCTTGATGGAAGAATAGCTGTGAAAATAGCTTATCATCTGTTATGATTTTTAGAGAAGAACCTGCGATATTCTGATGATTATCTAAAAATTTTCGTACAGTTATTTTGTCTTCATAGCTGATGGACAGTATACTAAGGCTATCCTTGTGTTTATTGGCCTGTGTGGCCAAAAATTCTAATTCCTTCACGCAGGGTTTACACCATGTTGCCCAAAAATTTATAATGAGGCCTCCCTTTTTAATTAGCATTGCTGTTGTTAAAGGGCCCTGATCTGGTTGAATCAGGAATTGTATGGGTAAATCTGGAAGGGTATCATTCAATTGGACTTCGGGATGGGATTGTGCTCTTATAGAAAAAGATAAGCTACAAATTGCAGCTAGTAAATAGATCTTTTTCAGGATCATGGTCCTTGAAATAAATTTAGTAGCCATCATTTTGTATGAGATTAGCATTGTAAGTGATTTCTTTAATTGGAATAGGCAATAGAGCAGCGGAGCTTATCCATGTTGGTTTTAGGGATGTCATTATATGCTGTAAATTTCCGGTGCGTTTTAGGTTTAAAAATCGATCTCCGTTTTCAAAGAACATTTCATGTCTGCGTTCTGTATAGATTGCCTGTAGGGTCTCATCTAATCCGATTGGGTTGATTTCTGAAAGTCCGGCTCGTTTCCTTAGGCTGTTTATATCATCTGTAGCACTATTTTGACCACTAATTTTATTTTGCCGGGCCCTTGCTTCTGCACGGATGAGATATTGTTCGGCAATACGGAGAACGATTAGATTTTCTGGATTACTGCTATTTACGGTGTTGTTTTGATATTTAAAAGGATAGCCGTATACGGTGGTCGAGTTGTTATTAATGACTGTATTTGCCTTTGTCCAGTTGATTTTTCTTAAATCTCCAGTTTCAAAAGAATTATAAAAATTATCAGTAAAAAATAGGCCGGGTATTTCGGTTGAAGTAGACGGGATCATCCCCTCAATAGCTGTGACATAACCCTTTTGGGTAGATAGTTGCAATATACTTTCTTTACTATTTGCCTTGAATACATTTACAGGACTTTCAAGCGGGGTGTAAATGTTACTATTAATTAACTCGTTTGCAAGGCTTTCAGCCATCGCCCAATTGCTCTGATATAGATATACCCTGGCAAGAAGTGCTGTGGCACAAGCCTTGTTTGCTCTGAATTTTCCTGTGCCCTGATAGCTTGAAGGAAGTTGTTCTCTGGCTTGAACTAAGTCATTTATAACTTGGGTATAAATGACACCAGAGTCTTGCTGAGGTGCTTTTCTGTTCTCATCTAAAGAAGTTGTTAATAGCAATGGAACTTTCCCGTACAAATTAACCAGAAAAAAGTAAGCATAAGCTCTTAAAAACCGGGCTTCACCTTGTATTTTAGTTTTGAATTCCCAAGTAAGTTGAGAGCTGATTGTGGTTTGTTCCAGAATCATATTGCATTGATAAATGACAGAGTATAAGTATGTCCAGTTGTTCTGATTAAATCCATCGTCTGCCGAAATCCTGCTTTGGTTCCAATTTTGGTTGTTTAGACTTACAGATTCATCAGCATAAATAGACAGGAACTGGTTGCAGACTGGATCTTGAAGATTTTCAAATTTTACATAAATGTTAAATAAAGCGGCCTTTACACCATTCGTGTCAGCAAAGACTTTGTCTGTGGTCAGTTGGTTTTTAGGGGATTCCACATCGGTTAGCTTTGAACAGGAAAAAAAAATCAAAATGGTGATGCCGATTAGGGTTTGATGGATGACAAGTTTAAAGTTCATGATTTTGTAATTTAAAATGTAAGGTTGAAACCGATGACAAGGGATTTTATAGGAGGGATGTTCCTTTGGGTTGCCGATAGGGCTCCGGATTCTGGATCCATCAGGGGATTATTATTGTTCCAGAACGTAATTAGGTTTTGCCCCCTTAAAAATAGGTTGAGCGTTTGTAACTTCATTTTTGATGTCAGCTCGGTCGGCAACCTGTAATTAATGGCTACATTTTTTAATCTTAGGTATGAAGAATCAAAATAATTTGCAGACGAGCTGGCGTAATATGAATCAAAAATGGTACTTGCCTTAGGTACATTGGTGATGTCACCAGGTTGTTGCCACCTTTCTTTTATAAAAGCATAATTATTGATTAAAAGACCAGGAGAGGACCGGAGTCCACCAGATAACATTTGCTTTGCAAACTGGAAAAATAAGTCTATTGAAAAATTGTGGTAAGTTACGGTATTGCCTAAACCACCGTAGAAATCTGGAGTGCGTTTACCTATGGTATTAAAATAATAAGGTGATTGACTAGAGAGACCATTCTGATCACCATAACTGGCGTTGCCTGTTTGATGATTTATACCTAAGAATTGATATCCATAAATTCTGGTAATGTCATAGCCAACAACCAAAGTTTGTGCATAGCCGGAATCCTCAATGTTTTGGAAACTAACTAATTTGTTTTTGGGTATAGTGAGATTAAAGGTGCTACTCCATTTGATGTTGTGGTTTTGGAGATTCACTGTTGTAAGTTCTAGTTCCCATCCTGTATTTTGAACGATTGCTGGAAGATTAGCCTGGTAGGATGCAAAACCAGTGATTACTGGTAGGTTATATTGTACCAATTGGTCTTTACTGCGGTTTCTGTAGTAGTTGAGGTTGAATAAGATTCTATTTTTCAAAAATCCTGTTTCTAAGGCAAATTCTAACTTTCGGGTGGTTTCCCAATGAAAATTTGCATTGTCGATCCGAGATGGATTCAAAGTAGAGATACCTTCATAGGTATAACCTTGGCTGGAATAGGTTGATAAGTATTGGTAGTCTGTAATTTGGTCATTTCCTGTAGTTCCATAACTTGACCTCAATTTTCCGAAACTTAAGAAGCCAAGGTGGTCTTTTAGGAATTGTTCTTCTCCAAACAGCCATGCTGCACCGATAGCACCAAAGTTTCCAAAGCGGTTTCCGTCCCCAAATTTAGATGAGCCATCACGTCTAAAAGTGAGGCTTAAAATATATTTACTGTTGAGGTTATAGGTCGCCCGTCCAAATATAGAGAGGTATTTATAATTGGTATTATTGTTGGATCTAATGTCAACTGTTGCAGCGGATGCAATGTCTTCCATCAACTCTTCATTACTATAATCACTGCTTCTTAAAAACAAATCCCTACCTGATTTTTCCTGATATGTTCCTCCCAAAAGCATACTTAGCTGGCTATTGTTAATTTTCTTTTGATAGTTAATCTGAGGTTCTACAAGGTATGCTTGGTTTGAATTTTGTCCATACTGAGTATAGTTTGTCGATCCAGGAGAAAGAGATCGCATCGGAAAAAGCTGTACCTGATTGGTGTTGATTTTACTATATCCGGTACTCAGTTTAAAGTTCAGACTATTAAACAATTCATAACTAAGGTTAATATTGGTGATGATGTTGTCCGTTTTAGCTGTAGTAGTAGCATTCATTTCTGCTAAGGGATTAGTGCCGCGCCATTGATAATTTCCTGATGTATTTATTAAAGGGAAATTGGGAGGCAATAGTAAGCCAGAACTAGCCCCCTGAAGATTTGGACTTCTATTATTGTCAAGTATAATTGAGTTTGTGAGTTGCAGTTGGAATTTTTGATCAGATGAGCGATGGTTAAGGTTAAAATGCAATCCACCTCGAGTGTATTTTGCTAAATCAGAAAGTACATTACTTTCTTGATGATAATTTACTGAAGTATTAAAAGTAGTACGTCCAGAGCCGCCTGTTAAACTTGCCTGTAAATCTGTATTTTCCGCGTTGTTTCCGAATAAATAATCCGGCCAGTTGATGTCTTGGTTTTGATCCCATAGCAAAAGGTCAGGTGCATTGGTTATCGTAGGAGTTTGATTGGTATTGGTAAAGGCTTCTCTTCTGATTTGAAGATAGTCTTGAAGGTTTAATAGTTTAGCAAGGTTCGTAGACTGGTTTATGCCTCTACTTAGGCTGATATTGGTTTTCGTTATTTCTCCACTACCTTTTTTTGTGGTAATTAAAACTACTCCATTAGTGCCCCTACTTCCATAAATTGCCGTTGCATCAGCATCTTTAAGTACACTAATACTTTCAATATCTGCAGGATTGATACTGTTTAACGGGTTAATTGCTCCTGACATATTTCCGGTTCCAATTAATGAGTTAGGATCAATTATTGAAGATTCAAAAGGAACACCATCTACTATATATAAAGGGTTTGTGCCGGCGGCAATGGAACCAGTTCCTCTAATTTGTATATTGATGTTTCCACCAGGGAGCCCATTGGTGGTTTGGACAAATACGCCAGGCATTCGTCCAGATAATGCGGAAAGAACATTGGTAACAGGCTGTTCCTCTATTTGTTTAGCCGTAATGGTAGAAACACTGCCTGTATTCAATCGTTTGGTGGTTGTACCATAACCAATGACCTGAATTTCATTTAGTGAATTTTGATCTGGTTTTAATTGTATTTCAAGGGAAACAGAGGCCTTTGTAAGTGTTATATCTTTAGGCTGATAACCGAGAAAACTTATTTGTAAGGTTACTTTTGTTGAAGGTGCAGAAATTGTAAATTTTCCATTTTTGTCCGATGATGCCATTATACTAGTTTCCTTAATTTTGATAGTAGCACCAGGAAGGGGTAGGCCATTTTCATCCTTAATTATTCCCGATATGTGATAGATGGTTTGCACTTTTGCACAAAAAAATGTGCAAAGCGTGGCCATTACGATTAATAGTATCGTTTTTTTCATGTTAAATGATTTAGATGGTTATTTAGATTTTAAAAGAATACCAGGGCGGGCAATTTGAGAAATTACTGATATCGTTTAACCGACAGAAGTATTGCCCGCCTGGAATAAGTTAGGTTTATACCGGTGCCTTTATGATCAACATCTGAATGTTGCGATAGGGGAATGGGTTAGTTTTCATATCTCATTTAAATTAGATTTTTTTAAATGAGTCTTAAAAAAGCAATACAACTGCCTTATTAAAAAAAATAAGGTTAGACTTCACTGCTTTTGCACAAGGTACCGCCAGGAACCCCTTTAACCCTGCACGAGGGTCAAAGTTGACCACAAAAGACTTAAGTGAAGCCCAACCTTAAATATATAAGATACCTCAAAGATAAAAAATATACCTTCAGGTTTGGGCAAATTCACTTGTCCTCTCGCGGTCTAAACTGGCGGTTTTTGTGCGAGACTCTTAAATATTTATACAGAAAAACGTATAAACATCTGATAACAAATATAATAAAAAAAACTAAATGATGTATGTTCATACGTCATTTAGTTTTTCTATTAGTCGGAAATTCCGCAATGGAATGGAAAGAAGAGGTGAAAATTAAATTTGGAGAACACCTATTGAGTTTATTAGAAGAGCACGGTCTTAAGAATGATTGTAAACCATCTTTAAGACAATTGGCTATAAGATCTGATCTTGAGTATAGTAATGTCCAAAGAATATCAAAGGGGCAGGTGGATTTGGCACTTACAACTATTTTTTCATTGGCGAAAGGATTAGATATTAAACCAATGATACTTTTAGATTTTTAGTATGGATTTTATTACCGAAGTTATAGGTGGAATAAAGAACTTTCCTGAAAATGATGATAAGAAAAAAGCATTGGCGATTAAAATTCTTCTGTTTTTTATTAGGTTAGATGTAAAAAATTTCAAATTTACTATTAAAGAGCTGGCAGATTTTGCTTCAGTTAATCATAATGTTTTAAATCAACCTTATGATACTTTTAATAATTCTCCTGGATATAATGAAGCCATGATAGTATTAACTAGCTTAAATGCAGATAACATTATTGATGAGAGTAAGATCTTGTCCTTGTTAGAGTCTACATTGATCATGATGATGAAGTATAATTTAATCTTTTCAAGGTCATCTATTCAAAATACAGGTGGTTCAAGCATTAGTATCAAAGCTTATCCTATTGTATCAAGTATAACTCCTTTTATCAAACCAGATGATTTTTTTGCAAGCACTTTTGAGGTAACTTTATCAGATGAGTTTTGGTTAGATTTTAAATCTAAGTCACTTTGATCAATTTTTAAGCATTTTCTGAGTTTTAGTAGTAATCTAAATACTGGTTTGATATTTTAAAAGGAGTTTTTTTGATTTATATCACACCTTAACTTTTTTCCTTTTAGTCTGCAAAGTGTTTCTCTGCTGATGCCAAGGTACGAGGCAATATTGGTCTGAGTGGTTTTTTGTTCTATTCCAGGATAGTGTTCTAACAGAAGTTTGTACCGTTCTGTGGGATTAGAGTCCCTATGTAAAATAAATCTTTCTTCGCTTTGTATTTGGTAACGTTCACTCATGACTCTTCCAATGTGATTGCCTTCCCTGGTATCTGCATAAATCGCTTGAATCTGTAACCAGCTGATAGATTGCAAGATGCAATCTTCCAATATTTCTATGTTTTCGTAAGCGGGTTTCTGGGTATAGAAACTATGTACTGAAATCATGAAATCACCCTCATTAAAAAACCATGTAGTGCATTCTTTCCCTTGTTTGTCGAGGAAATAGCACCTGGCGAAGCCCTCTTTTATAAAATAAATGCGCCTGCAGGTTTCTCCCTGGCGAAGTAAAATGGTTCTTTTTCTTATGGTCTCTTGTTGAATTTGTGCGGTAAAACGTTCTTGCAATTGCTGAGATAATGGGGTAATAAACCCCAAAGTAGTTAGCATGAAATCAATATCCATAGGAGTTACTTTCTGTAGGATCGAGATCAAACAAGCTAAACTTTAAACCAAAATATAGACTGGCGATACAACTTATATAACAGATAAACAATCAATATGTTGTGCCTGTATTCATTTTGTTTTTCTATAACTGACATTTTGTTTCGGGCACTTTTTTGCGATGGATCTTTTTTTGTTGTTTTTGTGATTTGGATCAACGTCTTGGCTTAGCGAAGCTTCTAATATTGATTTAGAAACTTAAATAATATGCTATGGAAAAATTGATCGAAAAAATGTATCAGCAAATGATGGATGATTTGAAGTCCAATGAGCAATCGCAAAGTTCTGGAAGGGAATTGTTTATTTCTAATCTTGATGTGGTGGTAAGACACCTTTCCTGTTTAAAACATTGGAGTCTTTCACAAGAGTTTAGCCCTGCACAGGAGATTTGGTTTTTTAAAACTCAAAAGCCAAGGTTCTACCGCTGGAAAATATTTTATGTGGAGTTGATTGCCATTGATAGTACAAGCCCTGTTGCAGCCAATGAGGAGCTGAAGGAATATTATATGAGCCAACTTCGCTTTATTGAGCGCTTCTTTCGTTTGCATGAATTTCATTACCAGTACTATAAGTTTAAGGCCAAGGAACTGGATCAGTTTTATTTCATTCGTGGGGCAAAGTTGGAGGGCTTGCTTAGTGCTGAACTTCCTGAGGTAGATGCCAGTTTTGGGACCAGTCAGGATTATTTGGTGTCTAAGTTTATGGCCTATGAGCTGCTTCAGCAGCATTTGGTGGAACTGGTACAATCACCTGAGAGCGTCGTTTCTGGGACTGGACTCAAGAGTCGTAAAGGAATCATTACCCGTTGGACCGGGGATAGCTGTAATTTGATTGAGCTGATTTATGGGATTCATGATACCGCCCAGGTGAATAATGGAGAGGTAGATCTCTCAGATTTAATGGATGTGTTTGAGCAATGTTTCCAGGTTAACCTCAGTCGATATTTCAGGCGTTTTACTGAGATTAAACGACGTAAAAGCATGAGTAAAACTCGGTTTTTAGATCAAATGCGTGAGGCGATTCATAAACGAATTGATGACGGGGATGCTTATCATCCCCCGCTAAAAAAACAAGATTCTCAGCAGGATTAAGCCAAGGGGGTTAACAATCGTTAGTGCTTGCTTTGGGGATTGTCAATGAAAAATTTGACGCATTTCAACCTTTGTATCAGTTCCCGGTGCAATACGGTGCCGGGATTAATTAAACTGATATGTTAGAACAATTTTCTTGGCGGGATTTTATTCTTGCGGTGGGGGTACTGGCCATGGTCTGGTACTTAGTGATAATTCTGATTTTTTACCGTGAGCAGTTGTGTGCTTTTTTATTGGGTAAGCGATTTCCAACTGGTGTTGCTCTGGGATCTGTTCTTCAGCAGCAACATAAGGGCTCAGTTGATCATGCAGATGATTTGATGGGAAAATCAAAGCTTCTAGAAGGAGTTCATGAAATGGGGATCGCTGAGCTCAGTTTTGCCGGAGCTGAAAATGATATGCTGGATCAGGTAGGTTTGGTTCCCGATCTATTGGAAGAACTGAAGCAGATTTTTAAGTGGATAGAGACCTCAGATGGAAACAAGCAAGATTTCTTTAAGCGGATGTCTGAGCTAAGGATCAGCTTTCCAAGGATCTCCTCAAATCCAAATCTCGATACCATCAATACTTGGATTACCCAGCACGCGCCTTTTCATCTCTCAAATGATGAATTGGAATCCCTTTGGGATTAAATGTCTTTGCGCTAAAATTTTTCACCTCAATTTATTTCTCATGGATTCATCTAAACTTACTTGCCACAAAAAGGTTTTTGGCAAAGCTTTACTTTTCGCTTTAGTAATTTGCTGTTGCCATCTTTTGTTTTCCTTAAATCTATTCGCTCAGGATGGAGAGGCTGGGATACGGGAAGCGACCAATAAAGTTAAAGGATACTTTGATACAGGTTGTGACTTGATGTATGCCATTGGTGCAGTCATCGGTATCATCGGGGCGGTGAAAGTATTCAATAAGTGGAATGCTGGAGAGCCGGATACCAATAAGGTGGCTGCGGCCTGGTTTGGCAGTTGTATATTTTTGGTAGTGGTAGCTACTGTGTTGAAATCCTTTTTTGGAATTTAGTATGGGCAGCGTATATACAATTAACAGAGGGGTTTCCAAGCCTATTGTCTTTAAAGGGCTAAAGGCGCAGTACATCGCTTATTTAGCGATTGGGCTGGTGCTACTGCTCATTTTATTTGCCATACTGTATATCTGCGGGGTTGGTTTGATGTTGGTTTTGCCCTTAATTCTGGGCCTTGGAGCTGGTTTGTTTTTTATGGTGTTCCGCTTGAGTCATCGGTTTGGGGAACATGGGCTTAAAAAATATTGGGCAAGGCGGAGTGTACCTCGCACTTTGAAGTTTAGAAATAGGGGGATATTTATTCGGTTGAAAGGAGGGGGAAGATGGTAGAGGCTTCCGCTATATTGCCCCTTTCTAAAGTAGAAAAGGGTTGCATCGTTTCTATGCAAGGAGATATCACGATTGGTTATCGGCTAGGACTTCCAGAGATTTTTACACTTTCAGATCAGGAGTATGAGGCTTATCACCAAAGCTGGGTAAAGGCCATTAAGCTACTACCGAAGTATAGTATTTTTCACAAGCAGGATTGGTTTACCAAGGGAAGTTTTAAAGCGGATTTTAACAATGCTGGGACTGGTTTTCTCTCTCGGTCCAGTGAACGCTTTTTTAATGAAAGGGAATGTCTGGACCATAGCTGTTACCTCTTTTTAACCAAGAAACCTCATGGGCGTAAACTTTCTTCTTCGGTGTACAGCAATATGCTGCGTAAATCTATTGTCCCTGCTCAGACCATTAATCCGGTATTGTTAAAGGATTTTTTGGACATTGCCGGCCAGCTGGAACGTATTCTTATTGACAGTGGTTTTGTGTCCTTGATTCGTTTGACTGATGATGAGTTATCTGGTACTTCAAACAAGGCGGGAGTCATCGAAAAGTATTGCTTTTTACTCGGAGATGATCAGCGGAGTATGCTTGCCGATATTCAGTTGAAACAAGGGATTAAGGTCGGTGAAAAAAGCTGCGAGCTGTACACTCTGGCTGAGGCAGCAGCATTGCCACCACTTTGTGGAAGCCGGATGAATTATGAGCAGTATAGTACTGATAGAACCAAATTCAGTATTGGCTTTGCGAGTCCTTTAGGAAGTCTTTTGAACTGTAACCATATCCTGAATCAATATGTATTTATTGAGAATAGTGAGAAGACCATCACTCGTTTGGAAGCAAAAAAACTGCGTTTGCAGTCTTTGTCAGGCTATTCCAGAGAAAATGCGGTGAGTAGGGATGCGGTTAATGACTTTTTAAATGAAGCAGTGATTCATAGCAGATTACCGGTAAAAGCTCATTTCAATGTGTTCGCCTGGTCTGATCGTGAGGCTGAGGTGGCAAATTTGAAAAACAAAGTAGGTTCGGCAATGGCTCAGATGAGCGCGGTTTGTAAGCAGGAGACCGATGGGGCAGCACAAATTTGGTTTGCTGGGCTTCCTGGGAATCAGGCTGACTTTCCGATGAACGACACCTTCGATACGTTTTTGGAACAAGCGACCTGCTTTTTTAATCTGGAAAGCAATTATCGCAGTAGCATCAGTCCTTTTGGGATCCGCCTGGGGGACCGTTTAACGGGGAGGCCGGTACATGTAGACATTTCAGATGAGCCCTGGGAAAAAGGCTGGATTACCAATCGGTCTAAGTTTATCTGTGGGCCCAGTGGGTCAGGAAAATCTTTTTTAACCAATCACCTGATTAGGTCATATTACGAGCAGGGAACTGACGTAGTGATCGTGGATATTGGCCATAGCTATAAAGGCCTTTGTGATTTGGTTGGGGGATATTATTTCACCTATACCGAAAGTGACCCCATTAAATTCAATCCTTTTTCTTTGCCTGATGGGGATGTATTGGATACCGAAAAAAAGGAGAGCATCAAAACCTTGTTGCTGGCGCTTTGGAAAAAGGATGATGAGCCCTATCGCAGGTCTGAATATGTGGCGATTTCTATGGCTTTGACGCTGTATTTTGAGCATTTGGATCAGCACCCGGATATTTTTCCATGTTTCAATAGCTTCTATGATTTTTTGAAGTCGGAATACCTTGTAGTGCTGGAAAATGGCCGGGTGAAGGAGCAAGATTTTGATATCGGGAATTTTCTGTATGTGTTAAATCCTTATTATCGAGGTGGTGAATTTGATTACCTGCTGAATGCGAGGGAGAATTTGGATTTGCTGCACAGGCGGTTCATTGTCTTTGAAATTGACGTACTAAAGGATCACCCGATTTTATTTCCGGTAGTCACTTTGATTATTATGGAATTAGTCATCAGTAAGATGCGCAAGCTAAAGGGGATTCGGAAGATTTTGCTATTAGAGGAAGTCTGGAAGTCCATTGCCAAGCCAGGGATGGCAGAGCATATTAAGTACCTGTTTAAAACCATGCGCAAATTTTTTGGGGAACCCATTGTAGTGACCCAGGAGATTGATGACATTATCAGCTCCCCGATTGTCAAAAATGCGATCATTAATAACAGCGATTGTAAGATTCTGTTGGACCAAAGTAAGTATCAAAACAAGTTTGATCAGCTCCAGGAGCTTTTAGGGCTCACTGAGAAAGATAAGTCATTGATTCTTTCGATGAACAAAGCCAATGAACCCAATCGCAAGTATAAGGAAGTCTTTATTTCTCTTGGCGGTCACAGTAAGGTATACCGTACCGAAGTTTCCCTGGAGGAATACTTAGCCTATACCACTGAGGAAAGGGAGAAGGTTCGGATTCAGGCTTATGCCAATAAATATGGAAGCATACAAAAGGGGATTTCTGTCTTAGCGGAAGAAATCAGAAGTAAGGAACGAAAAACGAGTAGCTCATCATAAATCAGGCTACAGCTAATTTATTTCAAACAAATTTCTAATCAGATGAAATTCTGGAATCCATTTAAAAGTCCATTGGGGCTGATGAAAAGTGTTAAAAATCTAATACATAAGATGATGAAAAAATACATGGTGGTTTTGCCGATCAGTACCTTGATGTTATTTGTCGCTTTGCCTACGGGGGCAAGCGCACAGGTAGCAGTTTTGGAAGTGATCAAGGCGGGGGTAAAAAAGGTTATTAAAGCGGTAGACTTAAAGATCCAACGCTTACAGAATGAAACGATTTGGTTGCAAAATGCCCAAAAGGTATTGGAGAACCAGTTGTCTAAGCTAAAGTTGGGAGAGATTGCAGACTGGACCGCACGACAAAAGGATTTGTACAGCAATTATTATCAGGAATTATGGGAGATCAAATCTGCTATCACTTATTATAAACGGATTAAAGAACTAACGACAAAGCAAATGGCCATTGTGGACGAGTACAAATGGGCTTGGAAGCTGTTCCAGCAGGATCAGCATTTTCCCCCTGAAGAGTTGAGTTATATGGAAAAGGTATATGCAGGGATTTTGGATGAGAGCATTAAAAATTTAGATCAGCTCCTTTTGGTGGTTAATTCTTTTAAGACCCAAATGAGTGACGCGGCAAGACTCGAGATCATTAATACTGCTGCGGATCAAATGGACATTAATTTTTCGGACCTGAAAAAATTCAATACCGGGAATATCCAGATGAGTTTGAGCAGGGCTAAATCCCTGGACGAGGTCGCCACTTTAAAAGAGATTTATGGTATTGCGCAATAAAGGATCCTGGATGCTGGTAGTACTGATGTTCTCTTTTTCGGCGAAGGGGCAAACCTTTGCGGAGTTTTTTAAACAGAAAAAAACGCAAAAGCTTTATCTGCTTCAGCAGATCACTGCTTTACAGGTATACGCGGGCTATGCTAAAAAGGGTTATGAAATTGTGGGATCTGGTCTTGGAGTAGTACAAAGCTTTACAGGTGGCGAATTCAGCTTACATACAGCTCTTATTTCTTCATTAAAGCAGGTAAGCCCTTCAGTTAGGGCTCATGTTAAGATAGAGGAGTTGACGGCTTTGCTACGTTCCATGGATCAGGCTTTTGATGGGATTCCTATGGGTGATTTGTCAGCAGGGAACAGGGTGTATGTCCTTGAGGTAAAGGCTCAGGTAATGGACCAGTGCCGATCGGATTTGGACGAACTAATAACGATTATGACTTCTGGAAAGTTGGAAATGAGTGATGATGAGCGGATTTTTAGAGACCAGAGGATTCGTCAATCTTTGGGAGAGAAATATGCTTTTGTCCTGGATTTCAGTAAACAGGTCTGGTTGGTGATCCAGGGAAATAAGGAGGAACAAGAATCTATTCACCATTTAAGAAAGAGCTATGAACTCAATTAAAATCTTAATTTTTGGTACTACTTTTCAAATACTGTTTTTATTTTCCGGTTTAGTGAAAGCACAGTCTACGGAAGTGCAACAATTGCTGCTGAATGTAGAAAAACTAAGTCAGCTTAAGAATATCCTCACAGATATGAAAAAAGGTTTTTCAGTCATTTCGGGTGGTTACGATGCCATTAAAAATATTTCGAAGGGTAATTTCACTTTGCATGAAGTCTTTATGGATGGTTTGCTGCTGGTCCGCCCTGAGGTTAAAAAGTATAGACGTGTTGCAGATATCATTACCTATCAAAAGAAAATTGTAACGGAGTACAAGTTGGCTTATGACCGATTTCGATCGGCCGGGAATTTTAACCTTTCTGAACTGGATTATTTCGCTAAAGTATACCAGCAGCTCTTTGACCAGAATTTAAATAACCTGGACGCACTGGTCATGGTGACGACTTCTTTGACCTTAAGAATGAGTGATGAGCAGCGGTTGCAAGCTATTGATCGGATCTTTGCGGATACAGAAGACAAACTGATGTTCTTGCGGTCTTTCAATGCACAAGCCAATCTACTCAGCGCTTACCGGGACAAGGAAAAACAGCAGATCCGCGATTCCAGAAGCTTTTACAACATTAATTAATCCTTTAAAATTATGAAATGTAAATTTTTAATGGCCACATTAACGGTGGTTATGGTCATGTTTATGCCCGGTATTTCTCGGGCACAAGGGCTAGCGGGGCAGATTGGAGGTTTGCAGTCGGTGCTGGAAAAGGTATATGCAGAAATGCTGCCCCTTTGTTCTGGGCTGATTGCTGCAGGTCGTGCAATCGCCGGGTTTGGGGCCCTATGGTACATTGCAAGTAGGGTATGGCGTCAGATGGCGTCGGCAGAAGCGATTGATTTTTATCCTTTATTACGGCCCTTTGCTCTTGGGCTGACCATCGTGCTTTTCCCTGTAGTAATAGCAGTTTTTAATGGAGTGCTTGGGTTAAGTGTTTCGGCGACGGCAGGTATGGTTAAAGATTCAGATCAGGCGATCAAAGCGCTCCTGGATCAAAAGGAACTGGAGCTGAAAAAGTCGGTAAAGTATAAGCTGTATGTAGGAGAGGATGGGAGCGGTAACCGAGAGCAGTGGTATAAATATACTCATCCAAAGAATGCGCCCCAGGACGAGGGATGGTTGGATGGGATAGGAAATGACATCAGGTTTTGGGCGGACCGACAGGATTATAAGATGAGACATTCTTTTAAACAGTTTATGTCGGAAGTTTTACAAATAGTCTATCAGTCTGCTGCTTTATGCATCAATACTTTAAGGACATTTTTCTTGATTGTACTGGCTATCCTGGGGCCACTGGTATTGGGATTTTCGGTCTACGATGGTTTACAACATACCCTAACCGTTTGGATTGCCCGGTATATCAATATCTTTTTATGGCTTCCTATTGCCAATATCTTCGGTACGATCCTGGGCAAGATTCAGCAACAAATGATCCGTTTGGATATTTCTGAGGTGGCTCAGCAGGGGGATACTTTTTTCAGCAGCACCGATATCGCTTATTTAATTTTTATGATTATTGGAATAGTGGGTTACTTCTGCGTGCCTACAGTTGCGAATTATGTGGTACATGCTGGCGGAGGGAATTCGATGTTAACCAAGGTCAATACGATGGTCAGTAGTGGTACTGGCGCTATTGGAGGAGTGGCTTCGGGAGCAGGTATAGGGATGATGCAGGATGCTTTGGGGGACGGGAAATCTTCCACTTCTCAGGGGATGGCTACAGCTATGGGTAATGATTATTTCAAAGACAAATTATCTGGTAATTCTAAAACTTAAAGGATGTTTACACAATTTAAAAACATTGATACGGCTTTTAGCCATATCAAAAGGTTCAGCATTTTTTTGATGCTGTTTTGCGCAGGGCTTTCTGGATTTGCGATTTATAAAAGCTATGAAAGGATCAAAGTAGCGGAGAACAGGATTTATATTCTAGCCAATGGAAAAGCAATAGAGGCTTTTGCGGCAGAACGTAAAGACAACATAGGGGTAGAAACCCGGGATCATGTAAAAATGTTCCACCATTATTTTTTCACCCTGGATCCAGATGAAAAGGTGATCCAGCGAAACATTGCTGGGGCTTTGAATCTGGCTGATCAGAGTGCCAAAAAGGCTTATGATAACCTGAAAGAGCAGGGATTTTACAGCAATTTAATAGCCGGCAATATTTCCCAGGAAATCCAGATAGACAGCACACAGTTGGACTTAAACCAGTATCCTTTTTATTTCCGTTGTTATGCCACACAGAAATTGACCCGTTCGAGCTCTACCGTGCTACGAAAGCTCGTCACCCAGGGTTATTTGCGTAATGTATCCCGTTCTGACAATAATCCTCATGGCTTTTTGATCTTGAAATGGGAAACGATTTCAAACCAGGACCTAATTAAACCTTAAGATGAGAAGAGCTTTTAAAAATAGGAATCCTGGCGGTTCAGCTGACCAGTTGGCTCACCGAATCGCCATGTGGGTGCTTCGGAGGCAAAGGTGCTTGGCGGATTGGTTGAATGAAAAAGTGGAAAATTTGCATATAAGAACTAAGCAATTACTGTTGATGCTGTTTTGCGGTGTTTTTGGTAGTTACCTACTGTATTTGCTGTTTTCTGCCTTTCTAAATTAATAGATCGTCGCTTCGCTCTGCTGGGAACAACAATTTAAATGAATAGAATAATGACCTGATAAGATAAAACGATGATGACTAAAAGATCAAAAGATAAACGAAAAGTATTGCTGTTCCTTCCGCTATTGGTACTGCCTTTTTTAGCCTTGGCATTTTATGCGATGGGTGGAGGTAGAAACAATAAGGAGAAAGACCAGCAGCTTGCTGCAAAAGGAATCAATACGAATTTGCCGGATGCAAGCTTTAAAAAAACTGAACCGGTAGATAAAATGGGATATTATGCACAGCTAGATCGGGACAATTCTCTAAGTGATAGCAATGGGTTGGGAGTGATGACTCATCGTTTAGGATTTGGGGAGGTTAAACACGAGGACCCTGCAGAGCAGATTAATTTAAAACTGGAGGCTTTGAATCGGGAACTGGAAAAGCCTGCGAAATTAGCCGCTGAACAGGGTAAGCCTGCTGGTGGAACAAGCCAAGCTACTTCTATCAAAAATGATGTGGACCGCTTGGAAGGGTTGATGAGGACCATGCAGGAAAATAAAGCTGAAGATCCGGAAATGCAGCAGCTCAATGGGATGTTGCAAAGCATTTTGGATATTCAGCACCCTGAACTGGTGCAGCAGCGATATAAAGAAAAGCTTGTTGCCAGTCCTGATAGTTTGTTTAGGGCAATTCCTGCGGAAATCGTAGATCAGCAAAAGGCAGTACAGGGGGCGACGATTAAACTTCGGATTTTAGATTCCATCACCTTAAATCATCAAAAGATTGCCAAAGGCCATTTTATATTTGGCACTTGCCGGATCATCAATCAGCGGCTCCTGCTGGATATCAAAAATATACGTGTAGGAACTTCTATTATTCCAGTGGATTTGTCTGTCTATGCATTGGATGGAATGCCAGGGATGTATGCTCCAGAGGCCATGGTTACCGAGAGCTTGAATGGAGGGATAGATAATGCCGCTCGAGGTATGGGCTTGTCAGGCTTTGATCAGAGTTTACCTAAACAGGTGGCTGGCGCCGGGCTGGATGCCGCAAAATCGCTACTGAGTAAGAAAATCAGACGGATTAAGGTGAAACTGAAGGCAGGGGAGCGGGTGCTACTCAAGAATAATAAGCCAGAAAAATGATTGCCTGGAGCGTATGTGAGTTTTCTTGGGCTTACTCCAAAAGGCCAGACTCATAACAACTCCTAGAGAAGGACATAAATTCAAAAAGATCAACTTTTTAAAACAGGAAAAATGAATTTAAACAATTTAGAAGCCCTTAAACTGGAAATGAAAGCTTTGGGCTTTGGTGATAAAATCACCACGTTGATGGAAGAACAAATGAGGAATAATATTTCAAATTTCACGCTGGATGAGCGGTTCTTGGGGGGGAAGAAACAAGTGGATTTGACTTTGTATTTTAAGCAGTCTAGCAATAGCGAATATTATTATATGAACCGCTTTGAGGCATATCCTCATCAGGGGGTACCCTTGGGACAGGAGCAAAAGTATCTATTGATTACTAAAGATGCAGATGGAAAAAATCAGTTTAAAAAGTTGGAAAATGTAGCGGAGGCCATCACTTTGTTTAAAAATAATACGGGCAATTGTGAACTGGCTATCGGCAAGGATATAGCGCATAAAACATCCCTAGTGATGATGGAAGAGGGGAAGGTGAATTATCTGACTAAAGATTTTCAACAGACTTTTTATGCGCCACCAATCCCTCAGACGTTTTGGGTAGATCATGGAAAGGGTTATACCGCTGAACAGGCAGTGAATTTGATGCAGGGGAGAGCAGTTTACAGGGATGACTTGCTGAGCAGGGATGGTCATCAGTATAAAGCCTGGATGGTATTAGATGTAGATAAACCAAGGGATAGGTACAATAACTTTACGATGCGGCAGTTCATGGACCCGAATTATGGGTTTGATTTGAAGAGATCTTTAAATGAGTTTAAGATTAAAGATTTAGAGGACCCCAAAAAGGCGGAGAATTTAGAGCTGTCGTTAAGGAATGGGAATCGCCCGATTGTTACTGTAGAAAAAGGCGACGAGCAGACCAAGGTATTTGTAGAAACGGCAGTGCGTTATGGCAAAATCAATTTCTTTGATTTGGATGGTAAGTCGGTAAAAAGAGAGCAGCTGCTAAAGGTACCAGCATTAAATCAGGGGTTGGTTAAAGAAAAAAGGATTGGAAAGGGAGTTGAAGAAGGAGTGGGGATCGAGAGGTAAAGAGGTGGTTGGAAGCTAGGACCTACGACATTTAAGAGGTTGTATCATCGGTGAAAAGATGATCAACCTCTTTTGTTTTTACTGAGATTAGTAGGAGCCTTTATATGAAATTTGATAAGCGAAGAGGCTAAACAGCTAATTAGTATTTCTCAGTATTGATGTTTAGATTTAAGCCGTTTAAACACAATTTATGGCAACAAACAAACATGCACAGATTCGTTATATCGCTTTAGATAAATGCTTCAGTAATTTCGGGCGTAAATTTTATATAGAGGATTTGATCATCGCTTGTAATGAAGCTATTTATGATTTTACGGGAAAGCATGAAGGGGTGAAAAAACGCCAGATATATGAGGATATCAAATATATGGAAAGTGCTCAGGGCTGGCATATTGAACTTGAACGGCCTAAAGACGGAAGAAAAACATATCATTGTTACGCAGATAAAAGTTATTCCATTAATAAAAGCCCATTAAGTACAATAGAGGTGAATCAGATTAATGAGGTTTTATTAACGCTGTCACGATTTAAAGGAATGCCACAATTTGAATGGATTGATGACATTGCCAGCCGTTTGGAAAGCATAAGTAAAATTGATGAAAATAAAATTATTGACTTTGAGCAGAACCAGTTTTTAAAAGGTTTAGAATTCATCACCCCACTGTTTAATGCGATTTATTATAAAAGAGTGCTTAGGGTTCAATATCAGTCTTTTAAAGATGAAAAAATAGTTGCTCATATTATCCACCCTTACTATTTAAAACAATATAATTTACGCTGGTTCCTATTTGGTCTCAATTCTGTGAGTAAGTATGTAAACAATTTAGCCCTAGACAGAATAGTTAATTTAACAGAAATTCCTGAAATATTTGAGCAGAACAAGACTATAGATTTTAATGAATATTTTGATGATGTAATTGGTGTAACGATACCCACTGATAAAACGATTGAAACTATTCAGATTTTGGTTCTTCATAATCTTTGGCCTTATATTAAAACAAAACCGATACACGGCTCACAGAAAAAAGTTGGAGAGAATGATCAAGGTGTATGTATTGAGCTCCAGGTGATTCCAAACTATGAACTTATTGCTTCATTATTAGCCTATGGCGAAAACATAATCATTATATCTCCTGAAAGCTTTAGGCTCAACTTTCTTGAAAAAATTCGTGCAATGGAAAAAAATTATGGTTAACTGTGCATAATCACTGCACATTAGTTACCCACATTTGTTAAATCTTACAGTTTTTTGTCGTTATTTAGGGTTGTTTGTATAATTAAAAATGTTTTTGTTCATTAGAGCAGTTTCTTTTGATCAAAAATAGTAAAGCGCTTTCCGTTAAATGATAACATCTAATTTTAATTTTCTCGAAGAAGAGTTTCCATTATTATTCAATTTGGGGCAATCGGCAGAGTATAATCTGCACCCAGATCCAGTTACTTGTTTAATGAAGTTGCGTCAGTTTGCTGAGCAGCTCACAATACTAATCTACGAGGCTGTAGGACTGGAGTTCCCTGACATGAATACTTTTCATCTTCAGGTTAAGAAGTTAACAGCCGAAGGTGTGCTACCGTCAAATATTAGTGATTTCATTGCTACAATCCGAAAAAAAGGAAATGAAGCTGTTCATGATGTAGACGGTACATTTGATGAGGCTAAAGCAGTCTTGTTCTCTTCATTCAAATTGGGAAAGTGGTTTTATGAAGCTTATTCGGTAAAAAATAGAGATTTATCTACTTTAAAATTTCATCTGCCTGGAAATACCGATAGTCGTTTGGCTCTTGCAAAATTAGAACAAGAGCACGCCGCATTACAAGGTAAACTGGATGCACTATTAAAAGAAAGAGAAGTTGGTAACATTAGCCCACAAAGGCAAAAAGAGATCGCTACTAGGACTGCCAAAGCAACTAGTAGGATGGAAATGTCCGAAGCAGAGACCCGAGAATTGATTGATGAGCAACTTCGTCAGGCAGGCTGGGAGGTAGATACCCCAAATCTCAATTTTAAGTTGAAAAGAACCATACCTAAAAAAGGCAAAAACATGGCTATTGCCGAATGGAAATGTGGATCATTATGGGCTGATTATGCACTCTTTATTGATGAACAGCTTGTTGGGTTAATTGAGGCAAAGAAGCATATCAAAAATGTAATGGCCGACTTAGGTCAGGCTATGAAATATAGCAAGGAGGTATTGCCTTTAGACGGTATTAACATGGTTACACATAATAATTGTGAAATATATCGTGTTCCCTTTATGTTTTCTACTAATGGAAGGCCATATCTGGAACAAATGAAGGAGTTGTCCGGAATTTGGTTTTGGGATGCGCGACATAAAAAAAATAGACAAAAACCCCTCGTTGCCTGGTTCAGCCCTCGGAATCTTAGTGACAAACTGGTCTTCGATGAGCTAGAAGGTGCAAAAAAACTTGAACAGACAGGTTATGAATTGCTTTCTGATCCCAAAGGATTAAATCTGCGGGAATACCAAATAGAAGCTATCAAAGCGGTTGAAGATCATATTATAAACCATCCCGAACAACCGAGAGCATTATTGGCAATGGCTACGGGTACAGGTAAAACTCGTACTATGATTGGGATGTGTTATCGACTGATTGACGCCAAACGATTTAAACGTATTCTTTTCCTTGTGGATAGGCGTATGCTCGGCTCCCAAGCCTCCGATGCTTTTAAAGAAGTGAAGATTGAGGGGTTACAGACTTTTGCTCAGATCTATGATCTTAAAGATCTGGAGTCGGCAGTGACCGATCTTGATACCAAAATTCATTTTGCGACGGTTCAAAGCATGGTTAAACGTATTTCGCTTTCAGATAATCCACCTGGAATAGGGGATTATGATTGTATTGTTGTTGATGAAGCACATCGTGGATATATCCTTGATAGAGAGATGGAGGAAGAAGAAATGGTGTTAAGAGATCAGCTCGATTTCCAAAGTAAATATAGAATGGTCTTGGATTATTTTGATGCTTATCGAATTGGGCTGACAGCGACACCAGCTATTCATACTGCGGAGATATTTGGTGATCCAATATATACCTATTCTTATAGAAGAGCAGTTGTTGAGGGGTATCTTGTAGATTTTGAACCACCAAAGGTCTTTAAGACTCGTTTGTCAGAAGGAGGCATAGTATGGGAAGCTGGTGATCCGATTCATATATATGATCCTGAAGAAAATGCAATTGTAGAAGCAGGCATCACACCTGATGAGATCAAAGTGGAAATTCAAGGTTTTAATAAAAGGGTGATCAATGAGAGTTTTAATAGAACGGTATTGAGGGAACTAATTGAAAATCATGGTATTGATCCTGAAGATAGAAAGAAGACCCTAATCTTTGCGGCAACGGACCGTCATGCCGACGAGATCATCCGAATCATGTATGAGGAATATGAAAACCTTGGAGAGACTGTAGACGCAGAAGCCATTTTGAAAATCACTGGTGTGGTTTACGATCGGGATATGTTGTTGAAAAGATTCAAAAATGAGCAATATCCGAGTATTGTTGTTACAGTCGATTTGTTAACTACGGGTATTGATGTGCCAAGTATTTCAAATCTTGTTTTTCTAAGAAGGGTTAATTCCAGGATACTTTATGATCAGATGATTGGGCGCGCTACACGCCGATGTGATGAAATTGACAAAGAAGTATTTAAAATCTACGATTGCGTGGGAGTAACAGAAATCATGGCTAAAGAAGATGTAATGAAGCCCGTTGCTCCCCTAGTGGAGAAGTCTTTTGCCCAATTGTCCGAGGAAGCTGCAATTATTAAAGATGAGTATATGCAACAGCTCAAGCTGGATCGAATTATCGCTAAATTGCAAAGGAAACTACATTCTTTAGATGATGAACAAAAAGCTCATGTTTATGAGTTGGCTGGAAAAGATGATATCCAAGATTTAATTCATCACTTAAAAGGTTTGACCGAAGTAAGTGCTTTAAATTCTGAAATGGAGACTTTAAAGCCTTTGTGGGATTATCTTGATGCACAGAATGCTTCGAAAGGTAAAGGACGAAGCTTACTTTTTAGCGCACACCAGGATGAGCTATCTGATGTTTACCATGCTTACAATAAAAATTTAAAACCTAAGGATTATATAGAATCATTTAATCAATATATCAAATCCAATATCAATGAAATTGCTGCGCTTAAGGTCATCTGCACAAAGCCAGGTAATTTGACCAGGAAAGAGCTAAAATCACTTCAGTTCCTATTAGATGAGAAAGGATATACAGGTACACGATTAAATACAGCCTATAAAGATCTGACGCAACAGGAGATTGTGGCTGATATTATCGCGCACGTGCGTACTGCGGCACTTGGAAGTGAATTGGTAAGCCACTATGATCGCATTGGAAAGGCGATGGATAAAATCCGTTCTACTCATCAATGGAGTAGTATACAATTGAAATGGTTAAAGAATATTGAAGACCAGTTGCTAAAGGAAACTATCATCACAATAGAAGATTTGGAAAAACCACCTTTTAGCAACGAGGGCGGAATTAAGCGACTAGATAGGGTATTTAAAGGTGAAACTTCATCCATTTTAGCAGAAATAAACGGATATTTGTACGCTTAGTACAATCGATTAGCGTTACTGGATCAAGTTCAGTTAGTTTGCGCCAATATAAATTATTTATATAAAAAACAGGAATACCAAATGGCTTTAGGCACACAAGAAATAGTTAATAAACTCTGGAATCTATGTAATGTTTTGCGCGACGATGGAATCACTTATCACCAATACTTAAACGAACTTACCTATATTCTGTTTCTTAAAATGGCAGAAGAAACCGGAACGGAAAGTGATCTACCAGAAGGTTATAGATGGGCAGATCTGAGTGGAAAAGAAGGGATGGAATTAGCCAAGTTCTATCGAGAGCTTCTATTACACTTAGGTACTGAAGGAAAAGGAAAAGTCCTTGAAATATACAACAATGCACAAACCAATATATCTGAACCAGCCAACCTTCGTAAGATTGTCAAATATATTGATGAACTAGACTGGTATGAAGCCCGTGAAGAGGGATTAGGTGAGATGTATGAGGGCCTGTTAGAAAAGAATGCTTCAGAAAAGAAAAGTGGTGCAGGACAGTATTTTACACCCAGGCCATTAATTAATGTAATGGTACGTTTAACGGATCCTAAAGTAGGAGAGCGGTTAAACGATCCAGCCTGCGGTACTTATGGCTTTATGATCGCTGCTCATCACTATGTAACGCAGCATAATCCTCCATTTACATTAACAGAGAAACAAAATGATTTCTTGGTTAATCAGCAATACAGCGGTTGCGAATTGGTAGGTGATACGCATCGTTTAGCCTTAATGAATGCTTTTTTGCATGGTTTAAAAGGTAACATTACACTTGGGGATTCACTAAGTAGCCTTGGCGAAAATGTGAAAAATATGGATGTTGTATTAGCTAATCCACCATTTGGAACAAAAAAAGGTGGGGAACGTCCAACTCGTACAGACTTAGTGTATTCTACCAGTAATAAACAACTTAATTTTTTACAAGGCATATACAGAAGTTTACATACTCGCGGAGGAGCTAGAGCTGCGGTTGTATTGCCCGATAATGTGTTGTTCGAAGATGGTGATGGACAGAAAATCCGTAGAGACTTAATGGATAAATGCAATTTGCATACGGTGTTGAGATTGCCAACAGGTATTTTTTATGCAGCTGGTGTAAAAACCAATGTGTTATTTTTTGAACGTGGTAAAGCAGATAAGGGTAATACCAAAGAAGTTTGGTTTTACGATATGCGTACCAATATGCCTGCTTTTGGCAAGCGAACCCCTTTTACTGAGGCTCATTTTGAAAATTTTGAAATTGCCTATAGAGCTGAAGATCGTAATTTAGTTAAGGACGAGCGTTTTAGTCGGTTGTCGATTGATGATATTCTTAGGAAAAATGCCACATTAGATCTAGGACTCATTGCCAATGATAATGTGAGTAAAAGCGCTGATCTTGGAGAACCTGTTGATATTGCTAGACAGGCTTTAGCTGAACTAAAAAGTATAACAGAGGAATTGAATAAAATAATTGAAGAGCTAGGGTAATGGGAGAGAAGGAATTATCAGAGGGGTGGGCTATAACTGAAATTTATCTTGTTGGTACTGTTGTGACAGGTAACACACCTTCCAAAAATAATTTGGAATTTTACAATGGGGAGTTTCCCTGGGTTAAACCCGGTGATATAAATAAAACTATTTATATCACCGAAACAGAAGAGACATTGTCAATTGAAGGTGCTAAAAAAGCAAGGTTATTGCCAATAGGAGCTGTGATGGTAACCTGTATTGGTAATTTAGGTAATGTTAGTATCGCTGGAAAGGAATTGGCCACGAATCAGCAAATAAATAGTATTATTTTTAATAAGTATGTTAATAGCAAATTTGGATATTATTATATTTTGACATTGAAGAAATGGTTAGTTGAAAATTCTACTTCTACTACTATTTCTATGGTCAATAAATCTAATTTTGAAAAAGCACCATTTATTTTGCCTCCTCGTGCTGAACAAAATCGTATTGTAGAAAAACTAGATTTACTGTTTGAAAATATAGGTAGAATAAAAGCAAAACTTTATGCTATACCCTTACTCCTTAAAAACTTTAGGCAAGCGGTGTTAAGCCAAGCGGTAAAGGGAAATTTAACTGAGAGGTTGAGAAAGGGTAAACAGTTCAAGGAGTGGTGTTTGGTAGATGCTGAAAATGTTTTTGAATATGTTACTAGTGGTTCTAGAGGATGGGCTCCATTTTATGATAATGTTCTAGGAAAACAGTTGTTTGTTAGAATGACTAATATGAGTTATGAATCACTGTCTCTAAATCTAAATAAAGAAAAGCTTCAATTCTTAAACCTTCCATTAGACCTTAATGAAGGTAAAAGGACATTATTAAGAAAAGGTGATATTTTAATATCAATTACTGCAGATATCGGAATGATTTCTTTTATTTCTCATGACTTACCATATGAATCATATATAAATCAACATATATGTTTAGCAAGACCTAAAGAATCGTACAATTCGCAATACATCGCGATGTATTTAATGTCTGAGTCTGGGTTAGGGCAGTTGAGGAATCTAAAAAGAGGAGTTACGAAGGCAGGACTTTCACTAGGCGACATTCGAAGTCTCAAAATTAATTTACCACCTTTGTCTGAGCAACAAGAAATTATTTTGCAGGTAGAGAGCCTTTTTGCAAAAGCCGATTTGATAGAAAAACAATATCAAGTGTTAAAGTCCCAAATAGATAATTTACCACAAGCCATCTTGTCTAAAGCTTTTATTGGTGGTTTAGTCGCTCAAAATCCTAATGATGAGCCTGCAAGTGAATTGCTCGAACGTATAAAAGAAACCCAAACCTTAAGCAAACAAATAACAAAATTAACACAAGTAGTTGCATAACAGCTTGTGTTAATTCAATATTCTCATCTCCGATAATGGTTTTGAGATAATTGATTACTATTAATTGACCTTTGCAGCTATACTGCACAGGTGTGTTTTAATATTGTATCATAAACAATATTAAATATGAAAACATCAAAATTACCTCTTCTATTAATTTTAGTAAGTTTACTCTCAAGCCTAAATGTACTTGCTCAGGATGCTATTACCTGGAGTACTCAACGTAATGGGGCTAAGGTTGCCGATACGGTAGCTCTGGAAGATTATCTTCCTGTAAAAGATAATGCTGTTTATGTAGAAGCAGTTTTAGACTTAGCGGGTACCACAAAGCAGGAGTTATTCTCCAGAGCGAAACTAGCTATACAGAAAACCTTTACCAGTAATAAAATGGGCACCTCAAATTACGATGCCGAATCTGGAATTTGTAGTGTTAATAATTTCTACGATATTTCTGATATGACGGCTTTTAGTGCTTTAGCTACTTCAAATCCGGTTACAGACAAATACTATTTTAATGCATTGCTGTCTGTAATTGTAAAAGATGGCAAATATAAAATTAAAATGGAGATACCTCAATATGCTTATGGAAAGGAAAGTAGGTATAAATCTTATACTGATTTCCAGTCGCAAAGTATTCCCATTTCAAATATTGCAAATAAACGTCAAAATGGCAAACGCCAGCGTATGCGGGTTCTTAAAACCTTAAATGATAAAATGTTATTGACTTTCAATTTTGTGAAAACGGAAATGGAAAAGAAACTGGATAACGATTTTTAGTTTTCATTTAAGCTTTGTTAGTAATACTAATGAATGTTGAAAACTTGCAAATGAATCTAAATAAAAACTAAGTATTATTAGTAATAATAAAAAGCCAAGTCACTTAGTTGAGAAAATGGTGACTTGACTCTAAATCAGAAAGTTAAATTACTTCCCGAATTCGCACTTCAAAAGTAATTATTCCTGCGTGATTTCCAAATTTTCTCGGAGGGTTAATGTGTTCCTGCCCTGTTTCAACCAGGAGAGCTAACTTATATGTATAATATGAGACAACCAATTGGTACAACTGCAAGTACAGGACAATCATGCCCTGAAAGTGGTGTATGGAGGGTTGTAGGTTCACCTACAACTACCGCACCAATTGCCAAAGGAAATACAATGCCCCCTTATGGTGGCAAGGGTGTTACTTGGCGATTAGAAGTTTACGCTTAAATTAACGGGGAGAGGAGCGAGAGCTCGCTCTCCCTTATTAAATGGAACAATTAAAGAAATTGAGATGAAGGATAATTATAGTATGAATGTAAGCTTGCAGTGTGTTACTTGTGGAAACACTGGAGCATTTGATTTTAATGAGGATAAAACGTACGTAAAGTGTACAGCTTGTAATCGTGAATATTTAAATGGTTACGCTGAACTTGTAGAATTAAATCAGGAAAACATTAATAATGTATTGGAGGAAAAGAAGAGTGAGATTGCTCAGGATTTAAAAAATGACATCCTTAAAGTCTTTAAAGGGAGTAAATATATTAAAATCAAATAAAAATGGACTGGAGTTTAATTATTTCTATTGCAGCTTTATGTTTTTCAGCAATTACTTATGTTGTTCATGATCGGAGAATAAAAAAACAGGAAGGTTTAATTAATGCTTATCAATTAGAAAAAATTGATGCTGAAAAGATAGAACAAAAGAAGGCCTTTGTAAAGGCAAATTTGATTAAGGGACATAAAGGGAATAAAATAATCAAGATATTTAATTCAGGTAAATCTGCCGCAAGAAATATTCGTTTTGAAATTCTATCTGAGGATCAGAATTTTTGGTTTTTAAATCAAGATATTTTTCCATTCGAGCTTTTAAACCCTCAAGAAAGTACTGAATTAATAATAAGCACTTCTATTGGGTCGCCTGATAAAGTAAAAATTCAGTTTATTTGGGAGGATGATAGTAGTTTGAGTAATAAATACGAACAAGTACTTACAATGTAGTTTTACTGGAGCTTCATTGAGGAAGATATGAACCGTTCTCTTGATATGAAAAACACCCTTGGTCTGATCCAGATGTTTCAGAGTGCTACACACTAGGTGAATTCGAGTACAACTAGGGTTTCTGTTTTAAGTGACTGATAATGAGTGGTGATTAGCTAAATGAAAAATAATGAAACGTAGAAAGTAGTATGTGTGTTTAAGAATAATTATAGTAAACTACTAAAATAGTGAAGCGGGAAGGATCTCCGACCCTTCCCGCTTCATCTAAATTAACGCTCTCATACATAAAGACGTTAATTAGGGCTAGATATTGTGTTACCCGATAAATTAAGTTGCTTAATACTTCTTTTTAAGGGTAGCCATATCAGTACCAACTTTAATGTCAAGTATTTTGGCGTAATGTTGTGTGGTTTGAATATTGGTGTGTCCTAGCATTTTTGAAACGCTTTCTATAGGAATCCCATTCAATAATGTAATCGTTGTGGCAAATGTATGCCTTGCAATATGGAAAGTGATCAACTTCTGTATGCCACAGAGGTTCGCGATCTCCTTTAAATAAGTGTTCATCTTCTGGTTACTTGATACAGGCATTAGCATTCCTTTATTTAAGCACATCCGATTATTATGATACTGATTTAAGAGGGTAGAGGCCGCAGGTAATAAAGGAATTCGGGAAGGCACATTAGTTTTTTGCCTTTTAATAGAGATCCATTCTTCACCATCAATGCCAGTTACAATATCACCTCTTTTTAAATTCTTAACATCTACATAGGCAAGCCCAGTAAAACAACAAAATATAAATACGTCTCTTACTTGCGTTAATCTTTCGGAAGGCAGTGGTTTATTGGCTATTTGCTTTATTTCTTCTTCATTAAGGTAAACCCGATCAACTTTTTTAATCTTGTTTTTGTAGTTTTTAAATGGATCGGTAGCCAGAAATCCGTTAGAAAGACAAATACGAATAATCTTGCCGAAGTTTTTCAAGTATTTTACTACAGAATTATTGGCGCATTTTCGGACAGATCGTAAGTAAAAATCGTATTCAGTTATGAAACTGTGGTTTACTTTTCTAATGTCTATATCACTGATGTTGTATTTCCATTGTAAAAATGCTATAGTATGATTTAAAGAGGTCCTGTAACGCTCTGCAGTGCCTTTAGAGAACTCGGACCCCACCAAGGCGTCCATCTTGTAGTTATGATCTTTAAATACGTCAATTAGGGTGCGTTGCTTTTCTGCTTTTCCCTGAAATTGATCTCGCAGTTGTTTGGCAGTGATGATATCATTCTTCTCGGTTAATTGTCGATGCGCTTCAAATACTTTGTTTTGCAAGTTGTCCAGATAAGCGTTAAAGGATTTCATTTCTTCCTTTTTGCCATTGCCTCGGCCAGAAATTGCATTCCATTGCGATGGTTCGCAACTACGACCAGTGGTAACTTCTGAACGACTACCATTCACAGTAATGCGAAGATAGATAGGAGCGACGCCATTTTGATAATTTTTTGGTTTCTTCATGTAGAAGAGCAAGCTGAAATTGGTTTTCATAATGTTAAACATTAAAATAAACAACCCGAGCCCGATTTTCGGGCTAGAGCTGCATCGCAGATAAAGTAAATAAGAATCAACGATGCAAATTTAGCCTTGCAGCGATTAGAAATCAAGATGTTTAGTGTAGCAACCTGTTTAATATCAGGTTTTTATATGCTATTCGGTGAGTCATTTGAATTTTCCAAATGACTCACCGAATCACTCACCTATAGGATGTGAATTCGTGCATATTTTGGAATACCAATAAAAACAAAAAAGCCTGCTATCGTATGATTTGCAGGCTTTTTGTTGGTTTTGATACCATTTTGGCGGAGAGTGGGGGATTCGAACCCGCGGACCCTTTGACAAGTCAACAGTTTTCAAGACTGCCGCAATCGACCACTCTGCCAACTCTCCGGCGCAAAAGTACAAATCTTTACTGGTTTTCCAAATTTAGATTCAAATATTTCAATCTTTTTTTAAAAACAGTGTTTTGATGCTTATAAAGGCCCATTCTAAGGTAGTTTTTATTCCTTCAACCTTAAATCTCCATAATATTTTAACTTGACCTACCAGGACAACCTTTCTATTTTGATCGTAATTACTTCAAACCCGACTAAAAACTTCAGTAAATTCCCTAGAAAACGAAGAGAATTACTTGTCTTATTTACCCCCTCATTATGTCATTTTTGCACTAGTACAAATTCAACTTTCCGATATAACTTTGAATTAGTAAATTTAACTTAACCACTAAATCCATGATAAACAAGCTAATTAGTCAGAGGATTACTGTAAACTTATGGTTTGACAAAAATGCAGAAGAAGCAATCAACTTCTACACCTCAATATTTAACAATTCGAGTATCAAAGGAATAACCCATTATACTAAAGAAGGTTTTGAAATACACCACATGCCGGAAGGCACTGTGATGAACATCGTATTTGAACTGGATGGGCAAGAATTCCTAGCCTTAAACGGGGGGCCTGTTTTTCAATTTAATGAAGCCGTTTCTTTTGTGGTCAACTGTTCTGATCAGGATGAAATCGACTATTACTGGAATAAGCTTGCTGCCGGGGGAGACCCGAAAGCGCAAGTCTGTGGCTGGTTAAAGGATCAGTTTGGACTTTCCTGGCAAATTGTGCCAACGATTTTATCCGAACTGCTCAAAGATAAAGATCCAGGTAAAACGAGCAGAGTAATGGCGGCAATGATGCAAATGAAAAAGATCGACCTCATTCTGCTGGAGAAAGCTTTTGCTCACCATAAATGACTTCTTCCATCTATGAATAATAGAAAAGTAATCAACCTAATTATAAACCAATAAACACAATTTTAAACCAATGAAAAGGAACAAAATAATCTTCTGGACGGCCACTAATCCTTATCTTCTTATTTGAAGGAGTAATGCCAGCATTCACTTCTCAAACTGAAATGGCAAAAGAAGGAATCCGACACTTGGGCTATCCCGCGTACTTCGGCATCGCACTTACTGTTTTTAAAGTACTGGGCGCAATTATATTGATAGTCCCTAAAGCCCCTAAGCGCATCAAGGAATGGGCTTATGCAGGCTTTGGTTTTGATTTTATATTCGCCTCAATTAGTCACTGGGCTGTGGATGGCTTCGGAATGGAGGCAATGTTCCCTTGGATCGTTTTCGCTGTTCTGGCGGTATCTTACGTCTATTATCATAAACTTTCCGATTCGAATGCGATAGGATAAAATATAGGAGCTAAAAACACCCCTTAATGAACAATGCCCAGCTTATGGGGTTCAGTCCATTAAGCCGGGCATTGTTTTATATTTTAAGAAGTATTGCGCTTTATCAAAAGCCGTCAATATTATTTCTTATTGTTCTCTAAATAAGTTTCTAAAATGTTTTTTAGATAAATCTCAGGCTTAGGCATGATGATCACAGTACCAGGCTCTTTATCTTGAGAATGCTTGATGTAATTCGCTTTGATCTTTCCCCATTCTTTTGAATAAAGCTGGATAAAAGTGTCTACAAATTGTTTATCAGTATAATCTTTTGGAAGCTTACTTAATACAACTTCAATTTTCTCTTCTTTTCTATGTAATACTGCCATGATAATTTCTTGATATTTTCTGTGGCAAAGCTATGAAACAAATCCGAGTTAAGGCTTATGATTCTTCAGGATAAGTAAAGCAAGTCCTATTTTTAGGATGAAATGGTTTTATTCGGATATAATTTTCCCGCATTGGGTTAAATTTGAACTCCAATTCATGTCATCAATAAATATAAAGGATAGTGTTTGCCAGGCTTTCCGGGCAGCTGTTCTAGCTTGTCTTTGAGTACCTTATATTCTTTTTCCAGGCATTTAAAAGCCTTCGTATTCACTGGCATACCATAGTTCTCTTTTAATTGACCCAAATAACTGCTGGCCACCTGATCAAACCTCGTTTTTACCCGCTGATACTTCTGCTGGGTTTCCTTTTCTTCCATATTTTGACCAACGCCATTCAAATTGCCCAGGTAAACGCTGTCGGATAGCATTGCTCCATCCGGCTGCCCGTTGAGCATATAAAAAACAAGGTTGCCGACTTTTCCATTTAAGTGGCCATGAGGACCGTTTGAAGCGATTGCCAGAGTTGAGAGGTTAATGATTTGTTAAAGATTGAGCGTTGCGTGATTTCATTAAGCGGAAGAGAGATGTAAAATACTGGTTATTAACCATGTTGAGTTTTAATTTTTTTAGGCCTTAAGTTTTATTTAGGAAGTGGTCTTACCTACTATTATAGGGTTATAGCTGCTGTTAAGCCCTATCAACCTCTAATAAAGATCCTCATAAAAGCCTGATAAATAAAACTTCAAAGCTTACAAGGTAAGGGCATAGCCGGTCGGCACCTGAATTGAAGTTTAGGAAGAATAGGCTGAAAGGCCAGTAGGATTTTTAAAAGTGGCTTAAATCTAAAGAACAGGGAAAGCTGATCGCTTCAGAAACGCGGGTCGTAAAAAGAATACCAGGAAATAATGCGAATGAATAGGAAGGAATCTCGAATGAAGAGCGGATACTAAAATGGAAACTGCTTAAATCAGCAGCATGGCATCATTACCTGGTTGTTTTCGTTCCCGGTTTTTCAGGATGCAAAAACTTATCTGTTTCAGCCCTCAATTCGTCTAACCGATGATTGACAAGCTCGGTCTTTTTTTTAAGCTCAGCAGTATGTGCTGCAAGATTTTTGGTGATTTCTGCACTGCTTTGTGCATTATCCTTTTTATTTGATTCATCCATGACGATTGGAATTAATACTTAAATATACTAGAAAAACTAATTCTTAATATTAAAAGCAGATTAAATTTTTCTACTTAAACCAAATAAGAATGTGATCGTTTTTCTTCTTGCATTTTTCAATTTTTCAGGGGTAATTTTTCATGGTTGCTATGCGCTTTTAAGTCGTCTATTTCTTTATTTAGGAAATAAGATAAACCAGTTCTGATCACTACCGTACCCGCTAAGATCCCCAAATCCTGAAAAGAAGGATTAACGATGGTATCTATAATGTCAGAAGCAATTAAAAACTCTAAGCCCAGCAGCAAATAATAGCCGACCTCAATTTTAATCTGAACTGTTCTTTGTAAGGAGAAACCTTTACCCAATCGATTTAATTCATTCTTTATAAAATGGTAAAGCCCAATTGCTGCTCCGTAACAGATAATTCCGATACTGATATAACTGATGATATTTGAGGTAAAGATCAGTATATCATGCATAGCCGATTACAATGAATTAGAAAACGTAATGATTTAACCCCCTGTTTATTACAGGAAGTTACGGAACTTATATCATTTTTTTAAATCCTTTTTAATTTCTTTCCTGAATTTGTAATTCCATGGGAATGTACCCATGATTTTGCCACTCAGAAGGTCAGTCCCCTGCAATTAAAGAAAAGTTTTCCTTTTATAAAGGAAGCTGCATCAGGAGTGCCAGCGGAATTCTCCAGCGCTTTATTGTATGTGAAAACTGGTGATAAAGCTCCGGTAGTGAAACGCAATACCACTTATAAAATGACTGGTGAAGAAGGAATCTGGGAATGGGATGGGAAATCTGCCTGGTATGGGAAAAATCTGGAAATTACCATCAATCCACCTCAAGGTGTGATTAGGGAGCTTTACCTGCATTTCGAAGATTGGAACAACTAATCCAGGTCTGCAAAAATAGGGGTAGATGGCCGGGAATTTATGACGGGTACCTTAGACAAAAAAGGGAAGTGGATCAAGCTTTTTGTGATGTGGGAAGATACCAACGACGGGAAACTAAAGGTGAAAATTGAGTCTATGGCTGGCAGCAACGCCATGATTTCGGAAATTGTGTTTGTAGAGCAGAAATAGTATTGCATCATGAATAGCCATATTCATATTTACATAATAGAGATAACAGGAATAAATTTCCGAAACAAATAGATTGTGGTACAGTAGTTGCTCCTTTAACATTTTAAAAATTAAGTTATACTGTAACTGATATAAGATTATGAGATTACCTATTGTACCATCCTTGTTGATCGCTGTGGCTTTATTAGGCCAGGGTTGTGTGAGTAATAAAAAATTCGCCGACCTGCAGTCTAGTTATAACCAGTTACAGGAGAAAAACCAGGGTGTGAACCAACAGCTTGCCAGTTCTACCACTCGTGTGAAAAGTTTGGAAGAACAAATCACTACGCAGCAGGAAAATGTAAAAGCATTACAAATTGCCTTAAATAAATGTTTGAATTCTAGCAGTCAGGGGAATACCAATATTTCTAAGCTAGTAGATGAGATCAATGTAGCCAATAAATATATCCAACATTTAGTTAATACTAAGAATACCAGCGATTCTCTGAACCTGGTATTGACTACCAATCTAACCCGTTCATTGAGCAGGGAAGAAATGAGTGATGTAGACATTAAGGTACTAAAAGGTGTCGTTTACATATCCCTATCGGATCAAATGTTATACAAATCAGGAAGCTATGAGATTTCTGATCAGGCGGGTGTTACCTTAAGTAAAATTGCTAAAATCATTAAAGATTACCAGAGTTATGATGTATTGATTGAGGGAAATACGGACAATGTGCCTATTTCACAAGTCAACATTCGCAACAATTGGGATTTAAGTACGTTAAGAGCTTCCTCTGTAGTTCAATCTTTGCAGAACAATTACGGTGTAATTCCTAAAAGATTAACCGCTGCAGGTAGAGGGGAATACAATCCAGTTGCCAGTAACGATACCGAAGCTGGAAGAGCTAAAAACAGACGTACAGAAATTATCATCACCCCTAAGCTGGATCAGTTTATGGAGTTGATTGGAAAAGCCCCGGAACAAGCTAAAGAATAGTTTCAGTTTGAACGATTCAACACTGAACGAAATGGTGGGTGTGGCCTGTAGAATTTACACTATACCAATTAACAACAAACGCCCTGAATATCGCATGATGAACAGGGCGCTTGTTGTTTAAAACAATGTTGGTTGTAGACTTATGGCTTCGTTTAACCTTGGTTATAGGCCGCTTCCAAATCTTTAATGATCAGCCTTTTTATGCCCATTACCGCATGCATCACCTTTGGGCCGCGTACCGGATCGCTGATCAGCTTTCCTATCTCTTTAGGAACAACCTGCCAGCTGATTCCAAACTGATCCGTTAACCAACCACAGAATACCTCCTCGCCGCCATTATCCGTTAATTTCAGTCTCTGCTGCATCTTCACACATCACCATAAATGAAATTGATGGATTTGGATCTGAAGCAGGTCCTTCATTGAGCAGCATAAAATGTTGTCCGCTCATTTCAATTTGTACCACATATGGATTGGCCATGCCATTTGTATTTAACTGGTCGCTGGATTGATGGCCAGCTGATATTTTTCTTCATCAAATTCTTTCTCACTCTTCGCTATTACCACCACGGCAATGCCATTGCCGATCAGGTTGGTGATCGATCTGGCTTCCGACATAAACCTATCTACACCCAGCAAAATAGCCACGTTTTCTATGGGCATGATGTTTAGGGAAACCAGGGTCGAACTGAGCACAATGAAACCGCTGCCGGTTACGCCGGCAGCACCTTTGGAGGTCACCATTAAAATCCCCATTGCTGCAATTTGCTCTGCGATACCCAGCTCTATTTTGAAAGCCTGGGTCAGGAAAATCAGCGCAATGGAAAGGTAGATAGAAGTCCCATCCAGGTTAAAGGAATAGCCGGTAGGAATCACCAGTCCGACGACAGATTTAGAACAGCCAAAACGCTCCATCTTTTGGATCATACTTGGCAATACCGACTCCGAAGAGGAGGTACCCAATACCACCAGGATTTCCTGACGGATATATTTCAGGTACTGCCATAGGCTGAATTTATAAAGGTAACAGATGAAATTAAGGACCACAAAAATGAATAGTATACAGGTGATGTACACCACCAGCATCACTTTTCCCATTGGGATCAATGTGGAGAGGCCATAGTTGCCTATGGTAAAAGCCATCCCTCCAAAAGCCCCGATCGGTGCCAGTTTCATCACAAATTTCATCATGTTGAAAATGATCTGAGAGAGGTTTTCAAAAGCGATGATGGTATGTCTGCCGGCCCGGCCCATTTTGCTCAGGGCAAAGCCGAAAAGAATGGCAAAAAATAAGATTTGCAGGATATCGCCTTTGGCAAAAGATTCGAAAATATTGGGCGTAATGATATGGCTTAGGAATTCCATCCAGCTCACATCGGCAGGGGCAACAGCGGCTGCAGCATTGGCAGCAGCAGGACTGCCCGGAGCTATGATTGCGGTGGCAGTGCTAGGGTGTTTAACGACTGGATTTAGTCCATCGCCAGGTCGCATTAAATTGGCGGTGACCAGACCAATAAAAATGGCTACTGTGGTAATCAATTCGAAATAAAGTAATGCTTTTCCTCCAACACGTCCCACCTTTTTCATATCGCCCATTTTGGCAATACCGAGTACAATGGTGAAGAAAATAATTGGGGCGATCAGCATGCTGATCATATTGATGAAAGTTTTACTGATGAGTTTGGCCGTATTCGCAAAGGTGGGGAAGAACATCCCTACCAGGATGCCAAAAATGATTGCAATAATCACCTGAAAAGTCAGGTGTCTGGAGATGTTCTTCATCATGTGGTAGCTGGTTTTTATATTTGGTTAAAAAAAGGCGCCGAATCCTCTAATATAGGATACCGGCACCTTAAATGGAGGTAGAATATTTTATTGACCTAAAGAAATCAGGTTAGTGAACAGGCGATAGGCACCCGGAACACCTGCAGGAAGCTGTCTGAACCAGGAAATTCCAGTGTAAACAAAATTTCCTTTTCCATATTTTGCGACCAAAATACTGCTGTTTTTAGGACTTTCTCCTGGGTCATTGATGGAGATCAATGCTTCATATTCTTTCGCCCAGTCGCTTGGGAAGTATAAACCGCGTTCTTGTACCCAGCCATCAAAATCAGCATTGGTGATTTTATTAGGCTTTTGGAAAGCGGCATGCTCAGGAAGTAATACGCGTACTTCGGCACCTTCCACGGTTACCCTATCTGTAGATAATTTCATTGGGTAGGGGCCAGGATTGGTTTTTAATCCAGCATTGGTATTGTACTGGATCAATACATTGCCTCCGTTTTTCACGTAATCCATCAGTCGGTCATGGTAGAAGTTAATGCGGTCTAAGGTGTTGTAAGCTCTGATTCCTACAATTACTGCGTCAAATTTCTCCAGGTTTTCTGAGTTCACATCTGCATCTTTCAATAAAGTCACATCGTAACCGATCTGCTGCAGGGAGCGCGGTACTTCATCACCTGCGCCAGGCAGGTAACCGATACGTTTGCCTTTCACATTCAGGTCTAGTTTTACCGCTTTTGCGAGCGCAACCGGGAACAATACCTGCTCAGGAATGTGCTGATAATTGATCACGCTGATCCCTTTATTATAGGTTTTGTTGTCCAGATTAACGATGGCCTGGATTTCTGCAATATTGGAATTGGCAGGTGGAGTGACCATAAACTTGGCCGTCTGTTCTGCTTTTTCTTTTTCGATGTCGAAAGGAACTGATGCAGGGCTCACCTTCCATCCTTCAGGAAGTTTCAGTGATACTTCACCTTTGATGTTCGCTTTACCAGCTTTCAGGAAGACATTTACTTGTTTCGCTTCCGGGCCATTGAACATGTATACGTTTTCGGCAATATTGGCGAATACCGGCGGACTCACCGACAGGGGCTGGTACAATTCGCCGTACACCAGGTCGTTGTGTTTATAAACTACAGGAACAGTAAATTTAAAGGGTTGTCCGCCGATAGTAAGGTTGACTGCTACTTCTGCAGCAGGGGTGTTTTCTGGTAAGCCAACATCGGATTGTTTTAAGATGTCAAACATCCCCAGCGTATCTGCTTTCTGCAGCCAGTAAGGCTGAGAAAAAGCCAGATCTGTCGGAACGATGAGCTGCTTTTTATACTGCTGACCTGCGGAATTTACCAGGCTGGCATTGATGGTAGAGTCATTTTTCTGATAAGGGAAATGGATAGACGTTACTTTTACGGCCACCGGAGATCTGTTGATCACTTCCGTTTTTACCTCTAGTTTTCCACCAGGCACCACTGCAAAATTACCGGCAGTGGCTTCGATATATAGTCCGGTGGCGCTGCGGATCAGTTCTTGAAGCTCTTCTAACTTCTGGTTCTTCCAGAAAGAATCCGGTAATTTCTGTAGTTCGGCTCTCGCGGTTAACAGGAGTGGGACTACTGCAGATGGATTTGCGGCGTTATAAGTAGCAATGGCTTTGGTAATGGCTTCCTGTACTTTTGCACTGTTTGGAACCCTGGTCCAGGTGGTGTTGATGTCCTCGAAAAGATCTGCTTTTGCAGCTGGGCCCATGGTGTGTTGGAAATAATCGAAATTGCTGCCACGGGTACCTGTGGAACCAAAGCCCTGGCTTTTATGCATGCTGCGGCTCTCGGCAGAGATCTCGCCATAAGATTTTCCGAGTAATGGGTTGAATACACCTACATCTACTTTTATCAGAGAGGAAGCAATCTTGTCGAATGCAGCAGGATCTTTGAAAGCCCAGGAGCTGATGTTCCATACCAGGCGTTTGGCTTGCCATGGCTGTACATATTTCAATTGTTCCGGAAAGCGTTTCGGATCGGCGGCTGCCACAAAAGCATCTTCTGCTAAAATGGAAGAGGCGCTGTGCTGGCCATGACCTGCGCGGGAATCTTTAGGGAATCTGGTGATGATCACATCCGGTTTAAAATTACGGATCACCCATACCACATCGGCAAGCAGCTTTTCACGGTCCCAGATGCTGAATACTTCTTCCGGATTTTTAGAGAAACCGAAGTCGTTGGCACGGGTAAAAAACTGGTGACCGCCATCTGTTCTTCTGGCTTGCAATAATTCCTGGGTACGGATTATACCGAGGCGTTCGCGGATTTCGGGGCCGATCAGGTTTTGTCCGCCATCTCCACGGGTAAGGGAAAGGTAGCCGGTATGGTATAATTTCTGATTGGCCAGGTAAGCAATCAGGGTGGTGTTTTCATCATCCGGATGCGCGGCAAGGTAGAGCACATTGCCTAATTTGTTGAGCTTTTTCAAGTCCTGCAGGATTTTTCCAGAGGCAGGTTTTGGTGGTTGCTGCTGCGCATTAGCGTTAATGCTCAGGCATACCGATAGCAAAGAAAGGATAAATACGGAGTTCATCTTTTTCATACGTTGTACTTTTTAACAGGTCGCCATTGTAAAGCGGGCGACCTGTGGTTTGCTGGTTATAAACTCTTTAGATTGGATTTTGGGTGTAGGTATTGTTGATGTCCAGTTCACGCTGAGGAATCAGGAAAAGCAATCTTGGTGTTTTGCCTTGTGCTTTCATCACTTCTGCGGCTTTACCAAAACGCAGTAAATCTGGCCACCTGTGGTTTTCAAAAGCGAGTTCTACGCGTCTTTCTTTGAGTAGTTTTTCGGCGAAAGTACCTGGGGTACTGCTGTCAATTCTGTTCAATCCGGCACGGAACCTTACTTCATAGATCAGGTCGTAGGCTTCGGTGCCTTCACCTAAAGCTTCTGCCAGCATTAGCAGGGCGTCCGCATAACGCAGTACCACGAAATTGTAATCCGCATCACCTTCATTATAAGCGGTAGTCGTACCATATTTGAGGATGAAACGGCCTGCATTTAATGGTCCGTTGATGGGGTTCATAGAGATGGCAAAACGCTTGTCGTTCGGCTCATAAGCAGCCTGCATTTCTGCAGTAGGTCTGTTTTTATACGCACCAGTACTTTGGATCATCAATGGAGAAAATGCATTGGTAAAGGCATTTCCGGTATTGGTACCGCCACCTTTATATTGTACTTCAAAGATGGACTCTACATTGTTTTTATTGGCAATTCCCCAAAGCTTGTCGTAGGTAGGAACTAAGGAATAACCGTAAGTTTTAACTCTTCTCAATGGCGCAACGGCAGCAGCTTTATCGCCCATGGTCAGGTAAATTTTACCCATTAATGTAGCTGCAGCTCCTTTAGTTGCTCTGCCCACATTGCTGCCGGTGTATTTTACATCCAGGAAACCTTCGGCGGTGGCCAGGTCGGCAACCAGCTGCTTATAAATCTCGCTGGCTGGCAATTGAGGGTAGGATTTACCTTCTTCAACGGTAATTTCTTTGAGCACCAATGGGATCCTTCCGAAGTTAACGGCCAGGTTATAATAGAACAGGGAGCGTAGGAATAAAGCTTCGCCTTTCACTCTGTTTTTAAGGTTTTGGTCCATCGGTACTTCTTCAATTCTGCTCAATACGATGTTACATCTGCTGATGCCGACATAGGAATCCAGGTAAGAAGAGGTGATCAATTCGGCTGTTGCCGCATTTTCATTGAAATTGTCAATGGCATTCAGGTCTGCACCCAATCCGGTATTATCGGCACCGCCATCGGTATTATCGGAACGCATTTCGTTCAGGATCCAGTAGCTTTGGTTGTATGCACCATTCATCTGCAGGGCTTTATAAGCTGCATTGACGGCAATCACCATATCGTCACTGGTTTTATAGAAGGCATTTACGTTACGCTGAGAAATCGGGTTCAGGTCGGTAAACTCTTTACCACAAGAGCTGAGTATTCCGGCAGAGATCAGGATATATATTAATTTCTTTTTCATTTTTTCTGGTTTTTAGGTTTAAGAACACTACTTAAATGAGGCATTAATACCAAAAGTGAAATTTCTTGATAACGGATAGGCGCCATAATCCTCACCCTGTACACCGCTTGAGGTAGATTGGTTATTTACCTCAGGGTTGTAGCCGATATAATCGGTTTTGGTGAATAGGTTGGTTCCAGAAGTATATACACGGAATGAAGAGAAATATTTTCCTACCCATTTGGCAGGTAGGGTGTAGGCGATGGTTACATTTCTAAGGCGGATGTAAGAGGCATCTTCTACCTGATAAGTGGAAGGTCTGTTGTTAAATCCGTGTAAATCGCCTAGCCTGTCTGCACGTGGTGTTTTACCATCTCCAGGTTGATCTGGGGAAAGCCATCTGTTTTTCAGCACCGAATAAGAGTTGGTATTGGCTTCGCCATTGGCCAGGTGTCTTCTGGTTAAGTTCAATACTTGTGAACCTTCTACACCCTGGATCAGGAAGCTCAATTCTATGCCTTTATAGCCTAGTCTGTTGGTGATACCGTAGGTGTAATCAGGCTGATAGTTGCCGATTACGGTACGGTCGTTGGCATCAATAACGCCATCACCATTCACATCTTTAAACCTGAAATCTCCAGGCGCCGGAGCTGCCGCTAATTTATCTTTAGGGGCATTGTTGATTTCTTGCTGATTTTGGTAGATACCTTCAACCACATAACCGTAATAGCTGCCGATTGGGTCGCCGATACGGGTAATGTGACGGATACCTGCACCACCAGTGCTTAGGATCGGATCGCCGGAAGCGCCTAATTTCAATACCTTATTTTTGTTGGTAGAGAAGTTCATATCTGTGCTCCAGGTGAAGCTGCCTACTAAATTCTGAGTAGAAAGGGATGCTTCAAATCCTTTGTTTTCTACTTCACCGATGTTCATCAATGGGTTAGAATTGCCATAGCCAACTACTGCGGGTACCTGAACATTGAGGAGCAGGTTTGAAGTTTTCTTGTTGTACCAATCCAGTGATGCAAAGATCCTGTTGCTCAGGAAGCTCATGTCCAGACCGATATCTACTTGTGTGTTTTTCTCCCAGGTCAGGTTTGGATTGCTAGGGGTAGAAGGGGCGATACCATTGGTCACTACATTACCAAATACATAGTTGTAAGGGCTCAATAGTCCTACAGCGGCATAGTTAGGGATCAGGAAGTTTCCTGTTTTACCCCAGCTTCCGCGTAGTTTAAAGTCGCTGATCCATTTGATGTCTTTCATAAATACTTCATCAGACATTCTCCATCCAGCAGAGAAGGAAGGGAAATAACCTACTTTATTACCTTCACCAAAACGGGAAGCACGGTCGGAACGGATGGTAGCGGTTAACAGGTAACGGTCCTTAAAGGCATAGTTTACTCTACCCAGGTAAGATACCAGCGACCATTCTTCTTCTGTTGCGGTACCACCGGTTACTTGTCCGCCGCTTACAGTTTGCACCAGGTCGTCAGGGAAGTTTTCTGCTTGTACCTGATTGTTTCTAATCTTGTCTTTCTGTGCGGTATATCCGGCAAGTGCAGAGATGCTGTGTACGCCAAATACCTTGTTGTAAGTCAGGAGGTTTTCTGACAGCCAGTTGGTTTCCAGGGAAGAGTTAGACTGTCCATAAGGCACACCTACAGTTGCTGCACGGTCAATAAATGCCTTTTCTCTGTAATATTTTCTATTGTAGTTGTTGATGTCTGTACCGATCATGAACTTGTATTTCAGGCCGTCAAGAAAGGTATATTCTGCATAGGCGCTGGCAAAGCTTCTGAACTGCGATAGGTCGTCATGAATGTATCTTACTACGGCCAGCGGATTACTGGAGGCCGTCATATTGGTACCCGTTCCATTTTCTGTGTTCAGGTGACTTTGGTTATTGGACTGGTTAATCGTACCATTTGGAAGGTAAGGGCTCACTGTTGGCGAATGTACCAGGGCGGTGTAAACTGCTCCCGGAGGATCAGCGAAATAAGGAGCGCTGGTAGATCCTTTGGCCTGATCCGTAAATGAGGGATTGACAATGGCACCGATACGCAGGTTTTTTACCGGGTCAGATTCGATATTGATGCGGAAGGTATAACGTTTAAAGCCGGTTTTATCGATGATACCACCTTGATTGAAATAGTTGCCAGAGATGTAATAACCTAGTTTTTCTGCACCGCCAGAAAGGGATAGGTTATAGGATTGGATGTTAGAGTTTTTGAACAGTACATCCTGCCAGTCTGTATCTACACCTGTTGGATTGATAAAATCATTAGGCAGGTAATAACTGGTATTGGTACTTCTGGTGTAACGTACCGAGTTCGGGTCGTTGATGCTGGCATTCGGGAAATCCTGGAGGTAGGCATTGTTTTTAGCATTCAGCACATATTCGCTGAGTTCTTTTGAGTTCATCAGGTCTACCTTGTTGGCCAGGGTCTGGATGCCAAAATAAGAGTCGAAATTTACCGAAGTAGTGCCATCTCTTTTTCCTTTTTTAGTGGTGATGATGATGACTCCGTTTGATCCTCTGGAACCATAAATGGCCGCAGCTGCAGCATCTTTTAACACTTCTACGGATTGAATATCTCCCGGGCTGATGGTTCCCAGCGGATTTGCCGGAGCAGGGCGGAAGGCTACCGTTCTTTTAGAAACATCGCCCTGAGTGGCAGATTCTACGTTTTTAGAGATCGGGAAACCATCTACTACATATAATGGTTCGTTACCTGCGGAGATGGAACCGACACCACGCACGCGAATGGTGGTTGCGGCACCAGGCTCACCACTTGGCTCTTGCACTTGTACCCCTGCGATCTGGCCTTGAATGGCATTCTCGAAGCTGGTTACGGGAATATCTTTGATGCTTTTTGCACTGATAGAAGCAATAGAACCGGTTAAGTTTCTTTTTTGCTGTGTACCGTATCCTACACCGACTACTACGATCTCGTCTAGTTTCTGCTGGTCAGGCATTAAATCGACATTGATGACTGTAGAAGAACCTATGGCTACTTCTTTGGTGATGTAACTGATGTAAGAAAATACGAGGATACCTTTTTCAGGAACGCGGATGGTATATTTCCCATTAGCATTGGTGCTGGTACTGATGTTTTTTCCTTTCAATTTAATGGAGACGCCCGGCAGTATCTCCCCATTGCTGCCATCGGCCACTTTACCAGTGATGGTCAACTCTCTATAGACTTCGCTTAGGTTATTGGCGTTTTCTGCTGGCGTCGGTTCGGTACTGCCTTTTTCCTTTGGGCTGGTCTGACGGTGATCTGCTGAAGTTTTTGAGTCTTTGAAATTGATGACATAAAACTGTTCGCTAATCTTTTTATAGTTAATATTTACTGGAGAAAGCATATTGGACAATGCCGTTTCAATGCTTTCATGCTGTGGTTTTTCTTTGGTTTGAACAAGTATATTCTCGGCAAGCTTGCTGTCGAACATAATAGATACTTTGTGTGTTTTTTCGAGTCCTTTCAATGCATCTTTGAGCGGCATCAATTGACGCATGGCCTCTGAAGGTGTGGTGGTGGCGCTCTCCGGCACGAATGCGAAGGACTGCACACGGCTAAATACCATCGATGCGCTGCCGATCACGAGGATCAGCAGCAAGTGTAGAATTTTTACCATGGTTTGGTTGGTTTAGTTGATAAAATTAGTTAGTTGACTCAGGGGGTATTCGTAACAATAAGCGTATCTCCTTTTTTAGTGAAATTGATATTAAATGTTTCTGATAATGCATGAATCAGGGTATTGATGTTGGTAGTTGGGGCAGATCCGGACAAGTTCATGTCCAGCATTTTCGGATCTTCCACCAGGATTTCCAGTCCATAAGTGTTGTGCAGGGTGTTGAGTACTTCTTTCAATGGCGTTTTATCAAACACTAGACGGTCTGTTTTCCATGACGAGTAAATCGTTGGATCCACCATCCGTTTGGTATAAGATTTTTCCTTGCTTTGGTACTCCACAAGGTCCCCAGGCTTCATTTGAATGATATTGGTTTTGTGGTCGTATCCCTCCATACGGAAGTCTATTTTTCCTGAATTCAGCACCACCCGGGTATCATGGTTTCTGGCACTGATGTTAAATTCAGTACCTAATACTTCAACGGATAGCTGATCAGGCATTCTTACAAAAAACTTTTGGTGGGAGCGCGTGTGTTTTACCGAGAAGTACGCTTCTCCATCTACCTTTACTTCCCGATCTCCATTGCCGGACCAGTTTTTACGATAGCTCAGCTGACTATTTCCATTCAAGGTTACGACAGAACTGTCGGGAAGAACGACACGTAAAGTTTGTCCATACTTGGTGAGGTGATGGATTTCTGCGTTTTGTTCTTTTAAAAACCAGACGCCGATGGTGGTTACCAGGATCAGCATTGCTGCAGCAGCGATGATCTGTTTATTGAACCAGGGCTTTAGTTTTCTTACCGGCGTTTCTTGATCGTCCAGCATGGGAGCTAGCTTTTCCCATGCTGCATCGATTCGTTCCAAGTCGTTTTTGAATGTTTTTTTAGTCATTTTGTGTGGAGATGATGTGTTGTTTTACGCTAAGACGCTGTGTTTTTGGTTTTGTACTGTATAATTGTGATTATTTTTTGATTGACTTTTGTGGTTCTTCACTTCTTAACCAGTAAAGCAGGTAAGGAACATTGTAAGCATGTGTCCAGCCGAATACCCGAAGACCGTTTCTGACATCCCATTCTGCATATTCTTTTTCTGGATCCTGAGGGAGGTGGCTCACTTTTAACAAGGTTTCGGCGAGTTGTTTTTGTGTCGCATTATTGTCGAACTTAACCGTAGTCAAATCAGTTTTTAGTACTGCTGCACGTTCCAGGGCTCTGTCCATAAAGCTTTGATCTTTACTGAACTCGTAACCGATCAGTAGGCTGTGTATAGAAGACAGGTAAGACTCCATGAAGTAGGCGATCGGCTCGTTGTCTCTTACCGAACGGGCATGGGTGATGAGTGCCTGTTTTATTTTTTCATCGCGGGTGATCCGGTAATATTTGCTGAGGCCTTGTGAGGCATATACCTGGGAATAACCGTAACGGTCTACCACCAGACTGCTATTTTGCTCAGTTCCGTTTTGCAGGTCTAACATGTGTTTGATGCGGTCTTTCAGATCGGTTAGGTAGGCTTCATCTTTGGTGGCATCGTAGACTTCGGTCATGTTCCATACAGATAGATATAGACGGCGTCCCATCAGGTCATGATCGCCCCAGATGCGTTTCACATAGGTATCTGCGGTTTGACGCGCGATTTCTAAACCTCTGTGGTCTCCGGTCAGGTAGTAATCTGCCAGCCATCCCTGTACCCATACGTGTGCGCTCAGTACTGCCGACCAATGCTGATCGCCATGTCTTTTTCCGATGCCCAGGTAGGGAGTGGTGTTATCTGGTGCTTCTTTGCTTTGCAGGTAATCGAGGACAGGGTTGGTATCTCCATGGTAAACCGGTTTCTTTGGCCAATGGATATTGTCGACATCCATGGTATGTCTGCTCATCGCCTGTGCAGCATTGTAAAACCTCGGATCACCAGTTCTCATGAATTGCATCCATAACATATAGTCCTGTGCAGGTTCGTTGTTTGCCCACATTTCCCATTTGTTATTGATATAGTAATTTTTAAAATCACCATGTTCAAACATGCCATACCATGGCGCCCAGTTTTGGTTGAAGAACATCCAGTCGAACTTATAGTCCATTCCACGCTCAAACTCAGAGAATGTGGTATTGTGAGGGGAGAAGGATCCGAAAACTTTCGACAGGGCATAGGCTTGCGGAGCGGCATGTGCTACCGGTGGATCCAGGAAATAATTCAGTGATTTTTGAATGGCAGAGGTACTCACACTGGCATCATGGAAGTAATAAACCAGTTCGCTGGTTTTAGCCAATCCTTGTGCGAAATTCCCTAATATTCCATCATCTGGTGCGTTGGTGTCCCTTGCAAAGCTCATCGGCCCTGCTTGCGGCGACCATAAATAGGCGGTAGCCAGCTGCTCCTCTGCGATGATGTTCAGTTCTTTAGGGTACTCTTCAAAGAAATGTTTGATGCCGATGGCAATGCCCCATTTTTTATCACTGATGTCCATCCAACCACTGGCTTTGGCGGTTTTTAACTGCTCCTTATTGTCGGTGGTTAAGCTGGCAGAGAAGCCTTCAATTCTTTTGGTATCCGTAGATTCCGGTACCGGAGCTACTTTGTTTGGTTTCGGGCCTGTTTGGAATAGAGAGGTCTTCTGTGTGCCATTTCCGGAGAACTCGTATACTTTTTCCGCTGGATTTTCCCACCATTTACCATCTTTATAACCCACTTTGTAGGAGATGGCACCGTTTAATTTGTAATTGAGGGAGAAGCCTGTTCCTGCAATCCGATCGTTTGGTTTAGACCAGCCTTTATCGCTGCTTTCTTCTTCTGAAAGGATGTCTTTGCTTTGCGTAGCGATCCTGGCATGTTCTCCTTTTTTGATTTCATGCTGATCCGGAACGCCGGTGTAGACAAAGGTATGCAACACTTTAACATAAGATTTTCCAGCATAGACATGGACTCTGAGCACGAATGGCGCAGGGTTGTTGTCTTTTCTGTTGTAGCGGTATTCTCCTTCGAGGCGGATGATGCCATGCAGTGGTCCGGAGCCTTTTTCGATCACGCTTCTGGTGATGATGGCTTTGGATTTATCTATTCCTGCCTGATCGAGCAGGTCGAGGAAGGAACCTCGGTCTTTCGCGCCTTCAGCGATGATGTCTGAGGCGTTAAAACCGTTTTTATCGGTGTCTAGCTGTACGGTTTCAAAGAACCCTCCATTGTCTTTCTTGATTTTGAAGTTCAATGGTCCGGTGCTGACTTCCGTATAGCTGCCCATTGGCTGCACGTTTCTGATCACTACACGATCACCTTTAAAGGATTCTCTTTTGACATCACTGCCGTATTCCAGGGTGTAATTGTCGCTGGCATCGGTAAAGAAGAATACCCAGATCCATTTGATGCTGTTGTTAACGGGCATCCAGTTGTTGACTTCTGTGATTTGGGAAGGGATTTCTTTGCCTTGTTTATTGAGCAGGCGGACATGGTCTGGAGAATACAGGGCGCCGATTGGAATGGGGATTCCCATGGTAATTGGGGCACCTTCCTGGTGTTTTTCAACTTTTAACGGGATTCGTTCTGCTGCAATTGCAGTGAATTGGACCAGGAGGAGCAAGGATAAGGTAAGGAAGGTTTGGCTTAGCTTTTTCATTGGCATATTGGTTTTTATCGGTTTTCAGCTATCCTAAGATTATTCCTTACGTTTTAAGTAATCGACAAGGCTCAGGTTGGTTTTAGCTGTGGATAGGTTTGTTTCTTGATAAGACGGGGCAGTTTTGATTTTGTACTGTATTTATTTGGTTTTTCTTATAGTCCGCGATTTATGCTGGGATTAAATGTTATTATTTATAGTGGTTATTCTATGGTAGGACTTACCTGCAGATGCTTATTGAAAAGGGTGGAAATGATCAAAGCGAAGGAAATTCCCTAAAAAGAACCCTTCGCTTTGGTAGGAATAGAATGTTCTGTTTTCTAATTAAAAAATAATGCGGCAGCTCCGAGAATGGCAATGTTTTCTGTCTCTGAAGGGGTAATCTGGATGTTCTTGATCACTGGCTGATAAGGAAAGTCCTGTAATTCTGCCCATAAGGTAGCGCGGAAAAATGGGAATGCTTTGCTTACTGATCCGCCCATCACGATCATTTCTGGATCTACGGCATAGAGTATGGTTTTTATCAGCCAGCTGAGGTGTTTCCCATATTCCTGGAAAATCTGCAAGGCAGCAAGCTCCCCACTGTCCGCTCTTTTATACATTTCTTCACCAGAACTTTGGTGGAAATGGCTGAAGAAATTGCCGCTGCAGTAGAACTCATAGTTATGCTCGAGATAGGGGATCATTCCGAATTCACCGGCACCGCAGTTACGGCCTTCATAAAGTTTGCCGTCGCAGATGATGCCTGCTGCTACACCAGTACCGAGAATGAGACCGGTCAGGTTGTTTTTTTTCTTGCCCATGCCGTAATGCCACTCTCCGGCAGCAAAGCAATTGGCATCGTTGTTCATGAGGACGGGAACCTGGAACCGATCTTCCAGAATGGCCTTTAATGGCACTGCTTTCCAGGAAGGGATATTTTGGACATCATAAACAATGCCTTCTTTGGTATCCAGAATACCAGGAACACCGATGCCAATGGCTTCTACTTTGGGGTTCATGACCTTACTAATCGAACTGATCACCTGTTTGATGACTGTGGATTCATCACTTTTGGATTGGATCCGGTCAGTGTCTATTTTAGTTATTTCCTGTCCGCTTACCAATCCAGAGCGCACGTTTGTGCCTCCAAGGTCTACGCCAACCAGCATCTTACTGTTCATCAGTTATGATTTTCTTTTTTCTAAGGGAGATCGTTTCATTTTGTACCAGTGGTTTTGCCCAAAAGCCAAGGCTTAATATATAACCGAGCATCACAAATATAAACACCATTCCGGTTTTAAGTGAGGTCATATCTCCAATCCAGCCGATAATTAATGGGAGCACTGCACCACCGCAAATTCCGGTGATGAGGATACCCGATAAAGCACCGTGGTGTTTGTCCATGGAATTGAGTGCCAGTGAAATGATGATCGACCACATCACTGAGGCGAAGAAACCAATCATAGGAAAGGCCCAGACCGCGACATTAGCAGGTCCAAATAATGCGAAAGCCAGACTGATAATGGCTGCTGCGGTAAATAGCAGCAGTACTTTTTTGCTGTCGATAAATTTCAGGAGCAGTAAACCGAGTAAGGTACCAATGGTGAGCATGCCCCAAAACCAGGATACAGCGGTTGCGCCACCGGTTTTAGGATCTATTTGATGGTAAGTGTTTAGAAATTCCGACATCCAGTTGGCCACCCCTTGTTCCAACCCTACGTAGCAGAAGATGGCCAGGAAGTAAAGCCCGACAGTTGGATTTTTGAGGAGCGCGATATTGGTTTCCATTCCGCCCACCTTCTCATCACCTTTCAATTCTACTTTGGGAATTTTTATAAAAGCAATTACAATTACCATTAGAATAGAAACGATACCGAAAATCCAGTATAGAGAGATCCATGGTAGTCCTGCCGGCACGATCGACTCGAAAAAAGTGATGATGGGACTGTAATCTCCTTCAGGCTTTCCAATATTGAGAACTAGGTAGGAATAGACCAGGGGGCTTAGGAAAGAGGCGAGGCCAAAAAAGAATTGGGCCAGGACCGAGTTGAAAGCAAAGTGTTCTTCACCTCCGGCCACACGAAGCAATGGGTTGATGGCTACCTGGAGCATGGCCATACCTGCGCCAATCAGGAAAAGGGAACACATATAGCTGAAATAGCCGGGTGTAAATACGAAAAGCATGGCGCCTAAAAAGGAAATAAAGAAGGCGGCGGACATTACCTTTTTCTCTCCGTATTTTTCAACGAGGACTCCTGAAGGAATAGACATGACGCCGTAAGCGATGAAAAAGGCAAAGGGGAGTAAGGCTACTGTGGTGAGGCTCAAAGAAAAGCTCCTGATGATATCAGGAACCAGGGGTCCAATGATGTTGGTTAGAAATGAGATGACAAAGAATGTCAGTAAAATGAGTCCTAGTACAAAGTAGTTTCTTTTCATTGGTTCATCGGTTTATGAAGATACAGACGGGGCCCAGGGAATTTTGTACTATGTTTTTCTGATAAATTTTATTAAAAGGCTATCCAGACCTGGAGGCGATGTTTTTGCGGAGTACTTTAATCCCTTCATGCACACAATTGCGGATGGCCTGATATTTTAAAGGTAGGATCTCTGCGATTTGTTTATAGGAAAGGCCCTCAAAATAATGAAGCTGCATTACCTGGCGCTGTCTTTTGGTCAGGTGTTTTAATGCCTGATGTAGGTGCAGGTTTGCTGCGGTCTGATTCTGCTGCTGGATGATGCTTTCTTCAATACTACTTTCTTCCTGAGGGTGGTCCAGTTCTGCCAGGTTAATCTCCCGCCTTGATTTTCTGATGGCTTCAAATAACAGACGGATGTACGCACGGTAGAGGTAACTTTTTAGGGAACAGATGTTTCCAAGATTATCCCTGTTTTTCCAAAGTTTTAAGAATAGATCCTGTAAACAATCTTCAGCAAGGTCAGTATCGGCAGAAGTTTTTATGCCATACTTGTAAAGCAGCATGTAGTATTTGTAATAGATCGCTTTGAAGGCGTCCTTATCGCCGGATTTGAAGCTGTCCCAAAGCTCTGATTCAGAAAATTTATCATGCATACCCCTATGTTTACAAGAATTGAACTAAACGAAAGAAATGTTAATGTATTAATAATATTTTGTAAGTTCCTACAAGGTTTTGAAAATTAGGGCAAGGGTTAGCCTTTGATAGCTAGTTATTTAAGTGTTTGTTTTTTAAGGATAATATCGTTTTACTGGTCTAAAACGATTAATTCAATTTATTTTTCATTGCTGTATTTCAGTTGAAAAAATAATTAATTGTCATCTCTATTTTACTCGAAATTGGAGTGGTTGCCATTTGACCTTTCGCGAAAATTAAGGGTATTACTGACCGATCAGAATTTTTCTGGATCGTTTTTCCAAGGGTTTGCGATCCGGATCCTGCTGTTGATTTAGATTTGTTCAGTAGGTTTATTTTGTATATAAAAACCGGAAAATGACTAAACTGACTAACCAAAATATACTGGTAAAACGAGTATTACTGACCATCATACTCAATTGCTTTTTCTTACTTTTTTTCGCCCAATTGTCCTTTGATCATTTATCGGTAACGAACGGATTGTCTCAAAGCACAGTATTGTCGATTTGTAAAGATAGCAGGGGATACCTGTGGTTTGGCACCCGGGATTGCCTGAACCGTTACGATGGGAGAAGGGTTAAAATTTACCGGACCAATCCTGATGATCCTTCCAGTATCAGCTCAGAGGATTATATTTATGCGCTGTTATCTGATAAAAAGCAAAACCTGTGGATCGGCACTCAAAGTGGATTGAACAGGTATATTCCAGAACAAGATGCCTTTGAGCGCATTCCTTTTGATCCTAAAAATCCGAATAGCATTAGCGATAAAATTATACTTTCCATGCTTGCGGACCGTAATGAAATAAGGTTTTAATTATAATGTTTAACCCCCTTAAATCTATTGATTTAAGGGGGTTTTTAGATTTTATGAAGCATGTAAATTCCCCATTAAAGGATCAGTAAAACTCTCTTTCGAATGTTCTACGTGTCCTGCAAACTGTTGGCTATAGGTTTGGTTTCCATCCGTGGTTACGGTAAAATCATACCAGCTATGGCTTGTTTTTAATTCGATTGGAATAAAGATTTCCTCCTGACTTTTATTGAGCACCGCGTTGATCGTCGGTTTTTTATAGCTATTGTCTTTTATGGCTAGTTTAATCGGGTTGCCTTTGGCCAGGCGTCTGATGTGTAACATCACATGACCATTCGGTTTACTGCCCTCTTTTTCTGCCTGATACTTTAGGGAGATGAGGATTTTAGGATCATTGGCATTCCCGATATATCTGCGGTAAAAGCCATTCGCACTATATACTTTCAGGTCGTAAGTTTGCTTGCTGAAATCGGCTAATGGCCAATGGTAATCGATGGTGTCACCTGCATCTACCGTAAAATCCCAGTTTTTATCTCCGGAATAAACGATAAAACCGGCGCCTTTTGCCTTTTCTCCAAAAAACTTAGTTCCAGCAGTAAAGTCGATTTTTAGCTGTTTGCTTGCTGGATCTAAACCTGCATGTGCATATAGCTCATACGGAATAGCATTTGCAGGTTTGATCCCTGGTTCCTGCTTTGGTAAATTAGGATTGCCTATCGGGTTTTTCAGGATTTCATCAATTGCGGCCCTATCCAGGTTTTTGAAGTTGTTGGGTAGTTTCGCAAATTGAGCCTTGTGAATCCCTTCTAAGAAAGGCATTCTTTCTACTGTTTTTGGTAAAGGGATATTTTCGCCATTGTAAGGTCTGAAAACCGAAGTTAAATCACCACAGAGACTTCTTCTCCAGGAGCTGATGTTATCTTCATGGATCTTCTGACCAGTTTTATGGGATAGGAAATGTTCCAGAAACTGAATGGAAGAAGTGTGGTCAAAGGTTTGTGAATTGACATACCCACCTCTTGACCAGGGAGAAATCACCACCATTGGTACACGGAAACCGAGACCTACAGCACTTTCTCTTTTGCTGTTTTCACCTTTGTAAATGTATTCTGCACTGCTGTCCAATGATTTGGATATTTTCCCTTTAGTTTCATCTTTCGGATTTGGCGCTACAAATGGCGGCAAGTGGTCGAAATAGCCATCATTTTCATCGTAGGTAAGGATGAAGATGGTCTTCTTCCAGACCTCCGGGTTTTTGGTCAGGATGTCCATGGCTTCGGATAGGTACCAGGCACCATACCAGGGGGCTCCAGGATGATCGGAGAAATTGCAGGGGGCCACTAGCCAGGATACGGTAGGCAGTTTGCCAGCATCCACATCCGCACGGAATTGATGCAATACATCACCTTTTGGGATTTTAGCGGTTCGTTCGGTACCATTGTCATTATAGGTATGGGTTTCCACTGTATGGAAATCCGGATCATTTCTATTGGTGACAAAGGCTCTATTATGCAGGTCTTGTTGTTCAGGGTTTAGTTTTTCCAATGGATTAAGTTCGAGAAACTCGATTTCTTTGCTGACAAAATCAAGTTTCTTCTGAAGTTTCGGATCTGCTTTTTCCTTTAGTTTACTTTCCAGCTGAGTTTTAGCTTTACGGAGATAAACCAGGTGTTCTGGATGTCTTTTTACATGGTATTGTTTAAAGAATTCCATGTCGTTATCGGTGAAGTTCGCCAGCCAGCTTTCTTCTTCATCTTCCAGGCCTACACCAACACTGAGTTCATTCTGATATATTTTCCAATCTACTTCATGTTTCGACAAGCGTTCTGGAAAAGTACTCCATGAAATGCGTTCTGAACCATCGATATACCCATTGGAATGGTGCGCAGTAGAAGTTGCATTTTGTTCTTCTCTGATTTTTCCTGTCCAGAAGAAACATCTGTTCGGACTTGTTCCGGTTAAAATAGAGCAAAAGTTATGGTCGCAAACGGTAAAAGCATCTGCCAATGAATAGTAAAAGGGAATGTCTTCGCGGTTGTAATAGCCCATGGTTAAAGGCATATCTGCATATTCCTTATTGCCGGATCTTTTCGCTTCCAGCCAGCCATCATAAAGGCCGTTGTTACGGGCATCGACCTGGTTTTCCCAAGAATGGGGCAGGGCGCTCATCCAGGTAGCCTTGGTGTCTTTAATGTTTAAGCGGAAGGGGGCATAAGTTTCTCCTTTTTTATTGCTTTGCAGCCATACCGGATACTGGTTAGGTAGGGTAATGGCTCTGGGGTTATTAAAACCCCGGACTCCTTTTAAGGTACCAAAGGCATGGTCAAAGGATCGGTTTTCCTGCATTAGAAATACCACGTGTTCTGCATCTAAATAACTGCTTCCTACGTTTGGGTTAATGGCCATTGCCTTTTGGATGGAGGCCGGTAACATTCCGGCCATACCTAGTGCGCCGGTTAGTAAGGTGGCTTTTTTAATAAAATCTCTTCTGGTTTCCATTTGGTTGTGTGTTGTAAAAAAAAGATTGATCAGTCGAAACTAATCAATCCTTTTAAAAATTCACATGTGGCAACGTTTATTTTACCCAGTACAGCAACTTGGAGCTATCTGTTCAAGTTACAATAATTGTCATTCCATTCTGTTAATACTTGAATCACTGGAAGCAGAGTAATTCCAATTTCGGTCAGTTTATATTCTACTCTAGGTGGAGATTCCGCAAAGGCTTTCCTGCAAATAATTCCATCGCGTTCCAGCTCTCGCAGCTGTATAGTCAATGTGGTTTGCGCAATGTCATCCATTCTTCTTTTCAACTCTCCAAATCTGGAAACGGAATCTTCAGCGATGATTTTTATCAGCAACATTTTCCATTTACCGCCCATGATTTTTAATGCATTTGTCACGGCACAGTTATTTGTTGAAAATTCGTCTTTTTCTTGTTTTGTAACCTCCTGGTTATGAATATTGGTATTGTTTTCCATACTAAGTATCGTTTTATTAACTACTTGCAGGTACTTACAAGTAGGCACATCTTTACGGCCAGAACAAGGTTTATTACTTTGTTTAAATGACCTAAATTATGAATAAGCAAATCATCAATGACAAGCGGATATTGTCCATTCTGTCCGCTGCAGCCTTTCTCTCCGTGCTGGACATTTTTATTGTAAATGTAGCACTTCCAACCATTAAAAAAGAGCTCCATTCCACAGATGCGGATATACAGCTGGTGATTGCCGGATATTTATTAGGCTATGCTGTGTTTTTGATTACTGGTGCCAGAGCCGGGGATTACTATGGGAGGAAAAAAGTATATGTGATTTCTATGTGCTGTTTTACCTTGGCTTCATTGCTTTGCGGGATTGCACAGACTCCGTTGCAGCTAAATATTGCCCGTTCGTTACAGGGGATAAGTGCGGCCTTTATGGTACCCCAAAGTTTAGCCTATATTCAAATGCTTTTTCCAGATCAAAGGAACAGGGCTAAGGCATTGGGTTTTTATGGTGGCGTTGCTGGAGTTGCCTCGGTTATTGGTCAATTTCTAGGAGGTTTATTGCCCGATATTCATTTTTCAAATGAACTGTTTAGTCATCTGGATGGCTGGAGATTGATTTTTCTGATCAATATCCCTCTGGGAATTGTGGCTGCTTATAGTGCTAATAGCCATTTAAAAGAGCATAAATTACTGCGAACTGGAAGTTTTGATGTATCCGGAGTTATATTGGGTAGTCTGGCACTTTTAGGTTTAATCTATCCGCTGATCCGGGGAAGGGAATTGGGCTGGCCATTATGGAGCCTGGTACTTTTAGGTAGTTCCTTCCTGCTATTGTATGGGTTTGTGAAAAATCAGCAAGCTAAAATGAAAAGAGGTGTGTGTGTCCTGATTGATTTTAGGCTGTTTCGTTATTCGGATTTTAGGATTGGTCTTTTCATTGCTTTGTTCTATTTTATCGCCCAGGATTCTTACTTTTTGATTACAGGTTTAATGCTGCAGGATGGTTTAAATATTAGTTCTTCAGAAACAGGTTTGCTATTTGTTTTTCAAGGTTTAGGATATGTATTCGGATCAGTCGGTTCGCTGGTATTGATCAGAAAGTATGGCAAAAAAGTAATTCAGCTGGCTGTGTTACTGATGATGGTATCCTTGGTTTTACATGTTTTTCTTTTTAGTGAAGCAAAGGTCGATTGGTATTTGTCTTATCCGTTATTGCTGATGTATGGTGTTGGCTGCGGAGCGGTATTGCCATCGATTATGTCTCTGGCATTGCAGCGTATTCCTGCTGACTTAGCAGGGTCGGCCTCAGGTTTATATTCTACAATTCAGCAAGCCGCCGTTGCTTTGGGTATTGGATTAACGGGTGGGATTTTCTTTTCTTTTTTATCGGAAGGAACGAGTAAGATCGATTATATAAATGCTTATATGGGGGCAACAGGGTTGAATATTTTGGCTTTGATGTGTGTGCTGTTTTTTCTTTATAGGTTTCCTGGGCTAAATGGAAAGGAGAAGATACCTGGGGTAAAATGCAAGTAATGTGGAGGTAATTTAGCTGACAAATAAATATTGTAAATTTGAGCATTAAATGTATCTTAAAAGAAAACTTGCTGTTATGAAGTCTTTCTGTTTAATGCTCTTATGCTTTGTCTTATTATACATCCCATCTTATGGTCAATACCACTATACCATCAAGGCAAAAACCTCCACTTTAAATGGGACTAAGGTTTATTTTTATTTAATGGATAATAAGAATAGGGGGGTGTTGAAGAGGGACTCGGCCATATTCAAAGATCAGCAGTTGGAATTCCGAGGGGAAGCCAGGCAAATCAGTAATTTTGCTGGTATAACGATTAAAGATAAAAGGACAGGTCCATCTAAAACTTTTGTTCTTGATTCCGGGCAGAATATGATGAACATTGAAGTCAATCCTGATCATGTTAAAGAATTGGATTTAGGCTTAAGTTCTAAAAGTAATGAGATGGAAGCCAACATGGCTCAAATGTTTCGTAGAAGCTTTGACGAAGCGATCAATATTACCGGCAAAAGAGAAGATGTGACTCCGGAGACGCAGCTAAAGATCCACATGAAAGTCAATAGGATACTAGAATCTTATCCAAATGAATATTTCAGTTTATTGGCATTGTACTATAACAGTTTTTATGGTAGAAGCATTGATTATTCAAATCACATATTATCAGTATTACGAACGTTTAATGCAGACCTTCAGCAATCTGCTTTAGGTAAACAAATTTATAATGAGCAGACTACATTGGTCAATAACTTAACAGCTGCAAAAGCAGGTCATTCTGTTTATAAGTTTAGTGTGAAAGATGCGGATGGAAAAGTATTTCAGAACAGCTCACTTTTAGGTCAGAATTACCTCATTGTTTTTTCTGCAACCTGGTGCGCCCCATGTCAACTTCAATTGCCAAAATTGAAATATTTATACAATACCTATAAGAATAAAGGTTTAAAAGTAGTTTATTTCAATGTTGATGATGATGTGCTGAGGTGGAGAAAACACATCAGCTCAAATAAACTGACCTGGATAAATGTTTCTGAGCGGTTAAAACCAGGAAAAAGTAAGATTACAAAAGCTTTTGGGGTGGGCGCTTATCCTACTAGTTTGTTAATTGATAAAACGGGTAAAATCATTTATAATTCGGATGAAACCGACCCGGGAATGGGCGAACTAGAGGCAAAGATTAAGGAATTGTAGGTTGAGAAGAATTTGTAAAAAGCTCAGACAATGTGGTCTGAGCTTTTTTTATCGTTATGATTTTGGCTTTTCCAGAATATGAATATAGGCGCCATTTTGATAAAAACTTAATTCAATCCATACTTCCGATTTTGCAGTACGAATCACATAGGTGTTCAGGTGACTCAAGGTATAATCATCTGGACCTATGATGCTGTAGGCATGATTTCCTTCTTCGTCGAGTACTTTAGGCCCAACTCTGTTAACTTCTGCTTGCGGCACTGGCGTACCAGGTAACTTAACACCTCCTAAATCTTTAACGGCTTTGTCGTACGCTCTTTGCACTATAGTCGCATTAAAGGTGCTCTCACTGCCGTTTTCATTGAGCTTGTAAATGTTTGTGCTGAAAGTTTTTCCCTCTACTGGGATCAGTTTTCCATTTACGGCAAAGTGTACGGTCTTGAGGTCACTTTTGGTGATGTCGTTGTATTTATAGTTTTCTGGTGCATTCAGGTAGGGGAAGGTACCCATGTCTTTTGTGGTTACCGGGATTGAATTGATGTCAAAGGCAAGTTTGCTGGTGTCTGCTGCTACGGTTGTGTTTTCCGCTGGTATGGTTGCTACAGTGTCGGTAATAGAGGCTGCTGTGTTTGCCTTTTTATCTCCGCCAGTGCAGGCAATTAATAGTGATGCAGGAAGTAGTATGGAGCATAAGATGCTTTGGAATAGGAGCGTGTTTTTTTTCATCTGATTGATTCGTTGGTTTTTATGGTCTTCTTTTTTGTAAAAGAACACAATTCGCGCCAAAATTTGGCTTAAGAAGAAAATTGTATTAATTATATCTTTCCAATGTTCACTATTAGAGATTTTATTCTCTATTATTTAGGATATGTTAAATTTTAGTCGTTTATTTTCTGTAAATTGTAATAAACTCGGAGGGTGTTTTCGACAAATTACAGACCTTTTAATCTAAATTTTAGCTCATGTTACAATTGTTAATTGCTCTTTTGCTGGGCTTTTCAAGCCCTAAATCTACCACGGATGAACATCGTAATGTTGTTGTTAGTGCATCGGCCTCAAATGATACAATCGGGGAAGGTGGTCAAATTCCACCAAAAAAACCTAATAAACCCGCCAAATAATTTGAATCAAAAGAAAAGGGAAATAATCCTAAGACTATTTCCCTTTATCTAAATTAACGCTCTCATATATAAAGACGCTTAAACGGAACTTATATTGTGTGCGATTGAAATTAAATCAATGGTTGTTTTTAATTCTTCATGAAAGCAACGGCATCGACTTCTACCAGCATATCGTCCAATGCCAGCCTTGGAACAGGGATTAATGTACTCGCTGGAAATTGATTATTCTTCCACGTTTTGTGCATTTCTTCTGTCCATATTGCTAGTTTTTCTTGATTATGGTCCACAATTAACACGGTAATTTTAAGGACGTCATCAGGCTTTAAATCATATTCTTTAAGCACGGTTTCTAAATTTCGCAGTGCGAATTGAACCTGGGTTCTAAAATCTTTAGAGAGGCTATGTTTTAGGTCTTCTCCACCACTTTGTCCGGATATAAATACATAGCTGCCATGATCTGGAGTACTTGTGGCGTGTGCGAATGCAAATGGAGTAGGGTCAAAAATTGTTTTTGGGTTTTTATGAATGATGTTGCTCATGTTTTTTTGAGTTTTAATGTGGTTATCCTCATTCTGTTTACAAGACGAAAATGATAATGTGAAGAGGGATAAGGTTAAGATACATTTTGTCAGGTACAAAGTGCTTTTCGGATTATTCATGATTTTTAAAGAATTGGTTTAATTGAAATAGTTGAGTGATTGCAGCCTGAGACCAGTACGCTGCGTTTTGTGCTCCCGGTCGTTCTTCATAAATATGAGGAACCTTAAATAACATTAGCTGCTCATGTAGTTTTCTGTTTTGTCCAATTAAAACATCTTCCGTTCCACAGCTAATCAGGATTTGCTGCTTAGAATTTTTCAGGTTTTCTATTTGAGAGATCGAGGTGTAGTTTTTCCAATCTTCTGGATGATCTCCTAGTATTTTTGGTACGCCATAATCCTTTCCGAAAGGCCTAAAGTCGATCACCCCACATATACTTCCAATAGCGGTAAATGTAGTTTGATGTCTGGCACCAATGTACAAGGCACCATGCCCACCCATGCTCCAGCCCATGATTGCTGTTTTTGATACGTCTGACTTGTAGTGGTTTTGCACGTAATCAACCAGTTCTTTCGCCACAAATGTTTCATATTTTGAATTTGTATGCTCACTGTCCACATACCAGCTGTCATAATTTCCATCAGGTAAAACAAAGATCATTTTCATTTCTTTGCTCAGTGCTTGTAAAGCAGGAATATCTTGGGTTAATGTTCTTTTTGGATAACCAGTATAGCCATGCAAAATGTAAACTGTAGGGATTGTTTTTCCTGTGGATGATGTTGGGCGGATCACTAATGTTTTGACCTCTTTTTTCATAGAGGGACTGTAAATGTTTAATGAGTCTACCTTCTGGGAAAAGGCTTGGAGACTGATACAAATTACAGATAGGGTAGTTAATAATATTCTCATTGCATTCTTGTTTTAATTCGTTGATGCAAAAGTATTGCTGCCCATTTTTCAAAACGTATACATATGTTGAGCGCTTCAATATATTATAAAAAATGCTGCTTCATAATTTTATGAAGCAGCATTTTGAATAGAAGTAGGATAGTATTAAAGAGAATAACGTAGTGTTAGCCCATAAGTTCTTGGATCACCAAGTACACCTGCATACAAACCAGCATTGCCTGCAGCGGCTTGTAATTGCTCGTAGTAAGTTTTATTCGTGATATTTCTTGCCCAAACAAATAGGGAGAATTTATCAGATTTAAATCCTAATCTAGCATTTAACAATGAATAAGCTTCCACATTTAACACACTGGAAGGTGTTGGGTTTGAAGAATATTCTGAACGGTAGCTGGCATCTGCTGCAATAAAAAACCTACCTGTTACGTTTGCAAAATTGCCTGGATTGCTGAATTCTGCACCTCCTGAGACATTCCATTTAGAGATACCTGGTAATCGACCTCCGGAAGCATCTTTAAAGGCGACTTGTGTAGCTACACCATTCACAAGCTCCGTATGACCGGTTTCTTCTAAGGGTAGTGGTGCATTCTCGAATTTTACATACTTGCCATCAAGATAAGCTAAAGCCGCATTTAAGGTTAGAAACCTTCCTAATTGATAATTTCCATCAACTTCTAAACCTTTTACATTCACTTTTTCAGCATTAGCGAGGTAACCTCTGTTTACACCCAATTGTGGTGATTGTACGTTGGTTTGATAGTCTTTGATATCTGTATTGAAAGCACTCACGTTCACAATTGCACCATTAAATGGCTTGGTTTTAATACCCAATTCATAATGCTGTACATATTCTGGTTTAACTACGGCCAGAGAAAGATCCGCTTCTCCAGTAGGAGTGGTAGGTAAACCACCAACATTTACACCAACTGGTTTGTAAGCAGTTGAGAACGTTCCATATGCATTTAATTTAGTGGAAGGTCGGTAAGACAAAGTGACGTTTCCAGACAAATTGTTGTTGTCTACACTAGTGTTGAACCTTTGGTTGTTATAAACAGCAGTTTTAAGTGCAAGTAATGCTGCATCTGTAGTTTGTAGACCCCCATAAGTTACTCTGTCGTAGTCCACATCTTTTTTATCGTAAGTATATCTTAAACCTGGTAAAATATGAAAGTAGTTTAGGAATTCCCAATCAGCCTGTGCAAATATGGCTGTACTTAATGATTTAATAGTTGAATTGGTTCTGATACCATAACCATCCAGTAAACCAGGAGTGGAGTATAAGGCCTGAGAGCCGGTATTGCTTGTTTGTACAAACCTCCATTGATCTTTACCTACTTCTTCTGTCTGCTCTAGTCCTTTCAAATTCTGACTAAGGGCAAATACACCAATTACACCAGTTACTTTTTCAGAGATAGTACCCGCATATCTCACTTCTTGTGAATATTGATCATGGCGAGAGTTTCCCTGAGATTTAGTTAATGCAGACAATTCAGAGAAATCTCTGTCGTTTGTAGGATTCCAATTCCAGAACCTCCAGGCGGTAGTAGAAGTCAGCGTTCCATTGCCAATCTTATAGTCTAAGTTTACAGATATACCACCAATAGACTGGTCATGCTTCCAAGGTGTATTGGTATTGATTTCTCTGGAGGTAGGATCTGCTACAGGCTGCTGGTAACCTAAATCAGAAAGAATTTTGGCATACTGACGATACGCACTTCTTTCGGTTGTCGTCACACCTGCGATTACCAATGGGTAACCAGCTGGGTGCTGGATACTCGCATCACCACTTAACAATACTTGTAATTTCTCTGAAGGTGTATAATATAACTGACCTTTAAAACCAATGTTATTCTGGCCGCTATATCTGCGTTGTTCTTTTGTATTAAAGATAGTTCCATCTCTTTGAGTTCCTGAGATGGATAATCTTGCTGCCAGATCTTTTGCTACGCCACCCGAAACCGATGCTTTTGCTTGTATAAAATTGTAATTTCCAAAGCTCAATTCAACTTTTCCGCTTGGCGTTTGAGTTGGTTTGGCTGTAGTAATGTTAAACGCTCCTGCAGTTGTATTCTTACCGAACAAGGTTCCCTGTGGGCCACGTAGTATTTCTATCTGGTCAATGTCAAGGAAATCGGTAGAGGTTGCTGCAGGACGAGCCTGATAAACTCCATCTACATAAAAGCCTACCCCTGGATCAATACCGTCATTGGTTAAGCCAAATGTTGAACCTAGTCCACGGATATTCAATGTGGTATTTCTTGCGTTTGAAGCATATAGCTGTACAGAAGGTACGAGTTCTTTTAAGCGGTTAACGTTAAAAGCCCCTGCATTTTCAGCGGCTTGTCCGCCGATTACTGTAATGGCAATTGGGACATCCTGCAGTACCTCCGAACGTCTTCTTGAGGTAACTACGATCTCATCCAATAGTTCGCTTTCGATCAGGATCAATTCAAAAGGAGCTTCCTGAAGCTTTAAAATCTGGAAATCCTGAGATTTGTAACCTATGGAGCTGATTCTAAGGTAGAATGGAAGATCCGTCTGTGCATCAATACTGAACTTACCATCTTTATCGGCAGTTGCAGAAATCTTAGTGCCTCTGATGAGCACTGTGGCATGTGGTACGGGAACGCCGTTACTACTTTTGATGACACCTGCTATTGGGTTTTGGGCGAATACAGCATTCGCCGTCAGTATCATTAAAAAGATAAGGAGTAAATGTTTTTTCATTTTGTGTTTATGTTAAATGGTTTGCTGGTTTTAAATGGCCAGAGTTCTGACGTTATTTTTGGCAGATACCCGCAATAAATAAATTGCAAAGCATGGCCATGTGGATGTTTTTAGCATCCGGTTAGGTTTAAACAATAAGTTATTTGTAAGCTTTTTAGCTTTTCCAGTGATTACTGAAAAAAATCACCATCAACAACAGTAACAGCCTAATAGAAAGTGGGTTCCTTCTTTAGCTGTTTTTCTTTGCATTTTCATAAAATGTAAGCCTGTTTTCATTGGTTTCTAGATTGTTAAGAGTTTTTTTGATAATACGAAGATAGGATTCTATTCTTATAAAAAGAATAAAATCTACAGATTTAGTAGTTTTTATTTAGCCGCGTTACCAAATCTTGATTTTTTATGGATTTGAGCTTGGTTTTGAAGGGGTTGTTGAGATTTATTTGTCGCTTTTAAAGAGTTTTTTTGAATTACTTCCTTAGACTTAACCTCAGGTTCAGTTCAAAACGTCCATTGGTATAGCCGCTAAGCGCAGACGTTTGTGTGGTATAATTGCCGCTGATCAGATATTTTTTCTGAAGTCCATACCCAGGCCAAAAGTTGCATTTTTTGTGCTGTGACACATGCCCGTAATAAGTGCTTGCTAGTTGGCAATTTCTAATTGTGCACCTGCATCCCAGATGTTATCAAAACCCTGAACACCGCGGTAGGCAACCATTGGGTTCCAGATCTATACCTTCTGCACCTTCAGTTAGCTTAAAACGGTAACTGTTGGCCGCATAAAAGGTAGTGACGTCGGTAAGTTTGATGACATCCTTTTTAAGTATGCTTTTCAAGTTAGGAATAGCAGCCTGCAAGCTGAAAGTACCGCACGTATAGGCGATACCAAAATCTCCATCCAGATCAGTTTTTCGTCATTGTATTAGCCAAAAATTGGGTTGACGTCTGACTGTTCAGGAAATCGACAGTGTGCTTTAAAGAGCTGCGGTATCTTTCCATAGTTCCCTTGCTAAATTCAATGCCTAACAATGATTCCATCTTTTTATTGTGCTCTTTGAATACTTCTAGCAAAGTTGGGCGGTCTTTATCTTTTCCAAGAAATCTGTCGCGTAGAATCTGAGCAGTAATCTCCTGGTTTTCTTTGGTGAGTTGGGAATGTGCTTCGTGGATCTTAATCTGTAAATCGTCCAGATAGAAGTTGAATGATTTAACCGATTCCTTGTAGCCTTTGGCTCTTCCTAACCTTGGATTCCATTGTAGTAATGGGTTAATGAAATACATCCTATTCGGTGAGTAGTTTAAATTACCTTCAACTACTCACCGAATGACTCACCAATTATATGTGAATTGATGCTTCATTTGGCTTTGGTCTTAAATGAAAAAACCTGCAAATCGTATGATTTGCAGGTTTTTTCGAAATCTAGTCACCTAGTAGCGGAGAGTGGGGGATTCGAACCCGCGGACCCTTTGACAAGTCAACAGTTTTCAAGACTGCCGCAATCGACCACTCTGCCAACTCTCCGGCACAAAAGTACGAACTCCAATCAATTCTACAAATTGTGATCGCTATTATTTAAAAGGATTTCTCTAATCATCTAATCCTGAGTCTTTTTATTTTTCGTGTTGCGATGATTTAATTCAATTGATCGCGTGTTTGTTCGTTTCGGTAGGCTAAAACAGTGTCTAATCCCTTATTTGGGTGTTTTCTGCTGATTGTTTATTCATGTTTCCTGATGTTGTAATTCGATACGTTTAATTATTTAAGTTGCTCATCGATATAAGTTATCGGTAATGATCTTCTTCTTTATTGTTTATAACTGTCTTTCAGGTATAGTTTTTAGTTATAAAAAAATCTAATTTGTTTTAATTAAGAAATATTTTTTTACTTATAAGGAAGTAATATTTAAACAAACCGTTCTTCTTTGATTTTTTCTGTTTTTTATCTGTATAAATAAAAATTAGTAAGAAAAATATTACATTAGTTCTGGGGGATAATATCATGTCATTGCTTATAACTTATTCTGACCCAGAATTGGTCGCATTATTAAGGTTGGGTAACAGAACCGCATACACTGAGATTTATAAAAGATATTCTGGAATTTTGTACAGTCATGCCTATTCAAAACTTCAGAATCGTGAGGAAGCGAGGGATATAATTCAGGAGTTGTTTACTGTATTTTGGCATAAAAGAGAAAATATTGCTATTGAAAACAACCTGTCTGGGTATTTATACTGTGCTTTGAGAAACCGGATTCTTAATGCCATTTATCATAAACAGGTGGAATCTACCTATTTTCTATCCATCAAAGACAATATGGAAAGATTTGAATCTCCTACTGATCATCGTTTGCGGGAGAATGTGCTGACCGTACTCATAGAAAAAGAAGTCTCTTGTTTGCCGGAAAAGATGAGAGAAGTATTTGAACTCAGTCGGAAGCATAATCTTTCCAGGAAAGAAATCGCTTCTCAACTTAACCTGTCTGAGAAAACTGTTAAAAATCAGATTAATAATGCTTTAAAGGTCCTGAGACTGAAGATGGATGGATTTTTTCTCTTTTTTTAATTTTCATCTGGGCCCTACCTTCAAGTTAAGTGTCTTGTTCTTTAATTAATCGCAATTCCCTACTATGCAGAGTACTCAATTCAAAGAACTGTTAAGAAGATACCTTGCCAATCAGTGCTCATCAGCGGAAAGAGCTTTTGTGGAAAATTGGTATAACCAGCATACCATAGAAAATTCTGCACCATTGACTGCTGCAGAATATGAGGAGGACATTGCATTCATCCATGATCATCTTGAACGATCAGAGCGCGTGCAAAGGAAATGGACGCTATGGCCTCGAATTGCAGTGGCTGCAGTTGTTTTATTTACCCTCGGGGTATCTATATATTATTATTTTCCAGGAAAGCAAAGCTCAACATATACCCATGAAAGCATCCTGGATATAAAAGCCGGTACAGATAAAGCGATGCTGACACTTGCCGATGGATCTAAAATTAGTTTATCAGATGTTAAAGCAGGAGAAATTGCCATGCAATCCGGTCTAAAGATATCTAAATCTATTGACGGTCAGTTGGTTTACTCCTCAGTTCCAGCTGGAAATACGGTAGAAATTCGAAAGTCACCGCAATTCAATACCATAGAAACACCCAGAGGGGGCAAATTTCAAATCTTATTGCCAGATGGAAGCAAGGTATGGTTGGATGCTGCATCTTCCCTAAAATATCCGGTGGAATTTGTTGGTGCTGAAAGAAAAGTAGAATTAACTGGACAGGCTTATTTTGAGGTCGCCAAAAAACATGGTAAATCATTTAAAGTGATTAGCGGAAAACAGGAACTGGAAGTGCTGGGGACTCATTTTAACATTAATGCTTATGCTAATCAACCCAACATTGTAACTACTTTATTAGAAGGAAGTGTGCGCCTGACTGTTAAAGATGCAAATACGTCTGCGCTGCTAAAGCCAGGACAGCAATCTGCATTGGAGGTAAAAGATTTCCAGATTAAACAAGTTGATGTTGAAGATGCAATTGCCTGGAAAACCGGGTTCTTTGCATTCGATAGAGATGATGTCCCTACTGTGCTGCATAAGCTGGAAAGATGGTATGATGTAGACATCAGTATTGAAGGAGAATTTGACCAGATTAAAATCGGAGGGACGATCTCCCGATCTAAAAGCCTTTCGGAAGTACTAAGGGTACTTCAGTTAACTAGAAAAATTAAATTTAAGACAGAAGGAAGGAGGATTATCGCTATGCCTTAAACTCTACTCTGAATGATTTATAAAGAAACCAGGAGCGTTGACGCGCCCCCGGGATCATATTATGGGTCATTGTCGCTAATACATTGTATTAAACAAAGTTATCAACCAAACTGATGATGATGATACCGCGAAGTTGAACTCATCATCAAACCCAAACTTACCAAATGTATGAAATTGTACGATTTTAATTCGTATAGGAATTCCTATGTGAAAAATAAAATTCTTTTAACCATGAAGCTTTCCATAGCTATGCTATTGTTGATTATGTTTCAGGTGAATGCTTCTACTTTAGCACAAAAGAAAGTTACGTTGTCGGAAAGTAACGTAACACTTGAAAAGGTCTTAAAATCAATAACCAAACAAACAGGTTATGACCTTGTATTTATTGCAACAGATATCTCTATTGCAAAACCTGTTACTATTCATGTCCGTGATGCAAGTCTGGAAGAAACATTGGACCTCTGCTTTATCAATCAGCCATTCGAATACTCGCTGGATACAAAAACACTGATTGTTCAGGAGAAACCAAAAACCAATCTGCAGACAAAAAAGAGCGTCGCTTTTTTGAGCATCTCAGGTAAGGTGCTTGATGAAACCGGACAAGGTCTTCCTGGAGCTTCTGTAAAAGAGCTGGGTGGCAGTAATGTGGCGCAGACAGATAGTAAAGGAGAATTTAAATTGAATGTTGGCGGACCAGAATCTTCAATTTCTATATCCTTTGTTGGATATGTAACCAAAACTTTAAAAGTGGGTTCTGAAAAAACCTTCAATATCAGGTTAGTGCCGAATCCAAATTTATTGAAAGATGCAGTGGTGATCGGGTACCAGACCGTTTCCCGCAGAACCTCTACCGCAGCTGTGTCTACAGTGAAGGCGAAGGACATCGAAAACCTTCCTTCACCAAGTTTTGATCAGTTGCTGCAGGGAAGAGTGGCAGGGGTGAATATCCAGAATTATTCTGGTGAACCGGGATCCAGACCAACCTTTACCGTTCGTGGAAATACGGCCATGAGCAGAACTGTAAATGCAGCAAATGCACTCAGTTAGTCCATTGTTTATTATCGATGGCGTTCCAGTCTCTTATAATGACATCTCAGGTTTTAGTGATGTGACCCAAACCAATTTTGTAGCCGGTATTAACCCTAATGATATTGAGAGTATAGATGTTTTGAAGGATGCAGCTTCTGCCTCAATTTACGGTTCAAGAGGTGCAAATGGCGTTGTAGTGATTAAAACGAAAAGGGGAAAAAATGGGGAGAAACCACAGGTAAATGCAAACTTCTATACAGGGTTGTCTACCAGAGCACGAAGTGAAGTTTACTATGTAGGTGCGGAAGAACGGAGGTACAAAATGAATTACCTGACTTCTTTAGGAAATTATCAGCAGCTAAGCACGCTTCCCCTTTTGCTAACAGATAGTTTGAACCCGGCATTTAATAACAATACCGACTGGCAAGGACTTTTCTTCCAGACCGCGAGAATTTATAACGCTGATGCCTCTGCTTTCGGAGGAAGTGAAAATGTGAATTACCGCCTAAGTGGAAATTATTATAATGAAGAGGGAATTGTAAAGTCGACCGGCTTTAAGCGTTATAATCTCGCTGCAAATATGGGGTATAAAATGTCACCAAAGTTGAATATTGACCTTTCCTTCCGCGCTTCCAGAACTGACAGATCCAGAGGAAGAGGGGTAATTCCTGATCCTAATGCCGATTATAGCAATCCGCTGCCGATCAATAGCGGCGCTTTCCCATCTTCCTTGTTTCAGCTTAGCCGAATGGATAGCCTCAATTTCATTGGCCAGTATGATCTTGCAAAAGATAAAAATATCAATGATGACATTTCCACAAGTGTAACGCTTTATTATGACATCACCCCAAAATTAAAACTGACCAGTCAGAGTTCATTGCTACTCACAAACTCAAGTCGTGATTTGTTCAGACCAAGTGCTTTAGATGCAGATGGTGTATTTTATACTTATTCCATGAATTCTAAGTACCAAAACTTTAATATGGATAATTTCTTGAGCTATAATTTGGACATCAAGGATGATCATCACCTGAATTTTCTGGTTGGTAACACCATTAACTACATTAATGTAGGCTATTCAGGAGTTGGTGGCTACGGAACAGGAAACAACTCTATTTCTACTGTCAATGGAATTAAACCCGGCAATTTTGACCTGAACTATACCAAGTCAAATAATGCCGAGGCAGGAATGCTGTCTTTTTTCGGACGTGTGAACTATGATTTTAAATCCAAATACTTACTGTCTGCTTCCATCAGAAGTGACGCTTCTTCTCGTTTCGGTAAAAACAATCGCTGGGCATATTTCCCAGCAGTTTCAGCAGGCTGGATTATCTCTGATGAAGCCTTCATGTCTAAAACGAAATCCTGGATCAATATGCTAAAGATTAGAGGTAGCTTTGGAATTAGCGGTAATCTTCCTGATAATTTCTATGCTCCTTATAACTCCTATCTGGTCGGAAAAGCAGGTTTATACGATGGAAACAATATGTATACCTATAATGGGGTAACTGTAATTAACCATGATCCGGGCACAGTTACTCAGGATAACCTGACCTGGGAAAAGGCAGTGCAAAGCAATATCGGTATTGATGCCGACTTCTTTAATAACAGATTACAAGTGGTTGCAGATGTTTATAACCGTGGTACGAAAGACATCTTCTTTAAGTTGAAAATGCCTTCTACCAGTGGTTACGATGAGGTCTTTACAAATTCAGTAGGGGTACGCAACATTGGTTTTGAATTTAATATTTCAGGTAAAGTCTTCTCTCCAGAGAAAAGTTTCCAGTGGAATCCACGCCTGATCCTATCCATGAACAGAAATCAGATCACTAAACTTCCAGATGGAAACCGTGATATTGTGATTGATTATAATGGTACAACCTATATCCTTTCAAAAGGCCGACCTATTAATGAATTCTATCAGGTGAAATCTAATGGTGTTTATGCTACACAGGGAGACGTTCCTTTTGATCCGAGAACAGGTAATCTGATCACCTACTGGGATGGATCAGTGGTAGCCGGTGCAGGTACTTATCGCTGGATCGATCAAAATGGAGATTATGATGTCTGGGATAGAAATGACCTGGTCAGAACAGGCGATCCAAATCCAAAAGTAACTGGTGGTTTCAGCAATACATTTAGTTATAAAAACTTCTCTCTAGAAGTGTTTACTTCCTTTGCCCTAGGTCGGGATGTATACAATACTTACGTGGCTTCGCTCTTGACGAATTATAAACAAATCGGTAATTTCTATGGGCAGGGCTTAATTGACCTGAGCAAACTTTCCATCTGGCGCAATCCTGGAGATGTAGCTGATTATGCGGATGTCAATCCCTATAACAGTTATTATTATCAGTTCAATACCTTTTCTTCGGCCTATATGGAAGACGGAAGTTATGCCCGTATCAAATACATTAACCTGGGTTATAGATTCAAAAATGAATGGATGAAAAGAGCAAAAATAAGCGCTTTGCAGGTATATGGCATTGTGGACAATGTGTACACGTTCCAGAAATCAAATTTACCAGATGTAGAGGCTGTAGATGCACTAGGTATCTATAACGGAAACGGCTATCCTCTACCGCGCAAGTTTACTTTAGGATTTAGGGCGACATTTTAAACACCATTAGAACCATTTGAAGATGAAAACTAAAAAATCATACGTTGTGATCAGCATGCTGTGTTTGATCGCATCCATAATCATATTACCATCCTGTAAAAAACTCTTGAATTTTTCACCTGAAGATGCGCCCTATGAAGGTTCATTCTGGAAAACTCAGGATGATGCCATCTCTGCATTGGCGGGAGTATATTCTTTGTCCAGAAAGTCGATGTTCAGAGGGGCTAACAGTCATCATATGTCGCATTTTAGCTATGGCGATCTTTCTACCAATGAATTTAACAAAGTGAATTCAGACTTTACCCTGAGCTTCCTGATAGAAGGGGATGGGTACTATGGAACAGGAATCAATATTGGCGACTTTATCGGACCGTATCTCGAAGACCTCGGTGAATGGGATTCCTATTATAAAACCATCAATATGGCCAACACGGTACTGGATAAAGTAAGTCAGATGCCGAATAATGTATTTACCTCAGATCGCAAAAACAGAATCCTTGGAGAAACTTATTTCATGAGGGCATTCAACTATTTTTACATGGTTAGAATCTGGGGCGATGTGCCATTGGTGCTTAAAAATAATGCTGACCCGGTGTCTTCTCAGAACTTAGCGCGTACTTCAGAAAAAGTAGTGCTGGATTCCGCACTTGCAGATCTGGCAAAAGCACAAAAACTGCTGAAATTTACAACCGGTGCTGACCACGCGGTGGCAGCGGATAAAGGTGCGGTCTTTGCACTGAAAGCAAATATCCTTCGCTGGCAGTACTTTCTGGGTAAAAACACGAACAGCGCCTTATTGACACAGGCAGTAGCCTCGATTGATTCCATCACCAATGCAGGTACCTATAGTTTAGTGCCAGCAACTAACTTCGATCGTTTGTTCAAAGGAAGAAGCTCCGAAGCAATTTTTGAAGTGCCGCTTAGCCTGGAGCAAAATGAATATCAGCTGGGAGATGGATTCTACTATACGACCAGTATGCAGCCTTACATTAAGGATAAATCTGATATGCGCGTAGTACTAAATCATAACTTTTTGGAAGGCATGTATTATTACGACAATGATGCGCGCTATAGCTATAATTTCGACAAAGCTAAAGTAGACAATTGGATCCTTACCAAATTTACAGGCCGTAATGGAGAAAATGTAAAGTTCAGAAATCCTGAAAACAGCACCAACCCTCTGGTCGATTGTAACATTCCAATCTTTAGACTGGGAGAACAACTACTGCTCCGTGCAGAATGTAATGATTTACTAGGCAATGCTGCTGCTGCGCTTACCGACTTGAATAAGGTGAAAAATCGTGCCGGTCTGACGGATTATGATGGCAGTAATACCGACCTCAAAACGGAGATTTTCGAAGAAACTTATCGTGAAATCGCTTTCGAAGGTCAATTATGGTATGTGATGGTTCGTAACAATCAACTGGCAGGATATACGGAAGGTCGTTTCCCTCAAAGTCGTTTTGACCAGGATGGCTGGAAATGGCCGATCTCAAGAAATATACTTCAAAAGAATCAGCTATTGGTTCAAAATAAATATTGGAATGGTAGAATTTAAGCACTTGAATATGAAAATAACACACCTGGTGTTACTCGCATTTGCAGTAGCCATGATGGTCACATCATGTAAAAAGGACAAATATATTATTGGGGGTAGCCTGCATGATGCTCATGTGGATATGAGTACTTATGATTACCTGAAAACAAATCGTTTATTTGATACACTGCTGGTACTCATTGATAAAGCAGGAATGAAGGAAGAGATTAATGGAGATGTCACCTTTTTTGCGCCAACAGATTATTCCATCAAAGCTTTATTGGTAAGAAGACAAGAGAAACTTCAGCAGGAAAATAACGATGAAAACTTAAGGTATAACTTAAGTGATCTTCCCATTCCTGAACTTAGAGATTCTCTGCGTTCTCATCTTTTCACAGGGAAAATCACACGTGAAAGCCTCAGTCTGTCCAATAAATTGTTTACCAGTAAATCCAATGAGCCGTTTTCTATCCGATTGATAGAAGGAGTGAGCCCTGGATTGGTGAGTTCTAAACCTCAATATCTGTTTTTAGTTAAGTTAAGAAATGGCCTGGATCCTGAGCCCCTTCCAGAAAATTATGCAGATGAGGACAAGGACATCGCCGATGTTGCGCAAACGTCAAATATTCAAACTACGACAGGCGTGTTACACGTGTTAAACAATACGCATAGGTTTTATTGGTAACCCAAAATTAAACATCTGATGAAGAAATATATATACATAACGATGGCCTTAGTGCTATCGGTAGTCATCTGGACAGGATGTAAAAAGATCACTGTAGGTTTTTTAAGTGATTCTGTTTATTACGTCAATAGCCCGTTCCAGGTGGAGAAGGGTAAAAATGGTTTTATTACCTCCGAACTAAAAGGAGATGGTTCGACTGCACCACTGAAAATTAAATTGCTGCAGATTAAGAAAAAAGGAACAGAACAGGTTGCTGATGAATTGTACCAGGAACAAAAGGTCTATGTCTATAAAACGGCTTTTGATCCGGAAGTGCATACCACGCTCGAATTATTAAATTCTATCAGAGAGCTGAAGTCGAAGCCGCTGTTTGAATTCCTGCCCAGCGGTCAGTTTCTTTTTACTTCTGGAACAAGTATCATCCCTACAGGTGCTGAATATACTTTTGATATAGAAGTGAGCAATGAAAGTGGTGCCAAAACATTCAAAAATATTGGAGAACTGGATTTCGTGGAATCTCAGCCTTTTTCCATCAACAGAAATACAGCAACATATCTGCTGGATGGGGGAACCGTATTTGAATCATTGCCGCCTGTAGAAATTACAGTAACCAGAACCAGTATTAATGGAACCAATGTGATCGTCAGGTATGTGGATGAAGATGGTGTGCCGTTTAGTCCTAAGGATGGGGAGCTTATTGTTCGGGGAGATCGGCCAACACTCGATTCTTATGCCAAATTCAATCCTGTATTAAAAACGAATACAGAAATGAGCTTGAATTTTGAGATCATCCCATTCCCTTACAAGCAGATCACCGGATATGGATCATTTGATATCTTCTACAGGATCCCAAGTGATTATGTAACCGTAACCAACCCTAAATCAAGTTATTCCCCAAATGCCAGATTCAACATCAATCCGGCAATTGGCTTCCAGTTAAAACAGGAAGGAAATTATGTAGTGGAAGTGAAGATCAAAGGAATAAAACACAAATAACCTCCATAATTACAATGAAAAGCCTGTGGTGAATGCCGCAGGCTTTAATTGTTTTCTATCTTTCTGTCCGATCAGGTGCAGTACCGTGTTTTTTGAACAAATTGTAGCTGGGGCGTAGGATTTTTACACTTCTTTTCGACAAGTCTACACTTGCATTCAGCTCAAAACCCACCAGAAGAATTAAGGAATTCAAATAAAGCCAGATCATCAGTACGATTAACGTACTAATAGAGCCGTAGATTTTATTGTAAGAACTAAAATTGTCGATGTAAAAGGAGAATCCCCAAATGGTCAAAAAGGCAAGGATGGTAGCCAGACAAGAACCTGGACTAAAGAACTTCCATTTCTTAACATGAGAAGGACCATATTTATAGAGTATGGAAATGGTTACAAAATAGAGAATGCCTAATAGTGCCCATCTGCTGAGCTGGATCAGGTACACCATAAAGCTCCCATGAATGTTCAGTTTCTTTAAGATGATTACACCGATGGTCATGGCAACGATGCAGATGATCACAGATAAAGCAATGGTAATGGTCAACAATACGGCAATCAAACGCTGCTTTAACCAGCTCCGGTCTTCAATAATTAAGGACGACTTATTAAAGGCCATCATTAAACTGTGCACACCATTTGTGGCAAAAAATAAGGACAGGAAGAATCCAAAAGATAGCAAACCTCCGTTCTGCTTGTTTACAATCTCGTTTAAGGTCACCTCAAAGGCTTTGTAAGCATCGGCTGGTAGAATGAGCACAATCAGTTCCATCAGTTGCTTCTGGAAGCCTATCCGTTTTGGAATAAAGGGAATGAGGGTAAATAAAAAGATGATGGCTGGAAATAGGGCCAGCATAAAGTTATACGCCAGGGAAGAGGCCTTATTGACTAAAGAATCCTTCCCGATTTCGGTGAAGAAAAAACTGGCAACAGTATAGAGAGGCAGCGGACTGAAACCAGGAAGTATACATACTTTGGTCCAATCAATAAACAAAGCGTAAATCCTGATTTTTAGCAGTTGCTTATGTACCCACTCCATCTATCAAATTTAATTAAAAAATACCTTTAACTTCTCCATGAAATCCTCAGGAGGAGAGCAAGGTTTATTCTTTGCCATATCAACAAACACTAAGGTCGTTTTGCCAATATTAATCAGCTCGCCTGCCTCATTAAATAGCTCGTACACAAAGTAAATACGTACACCTGGAAGGTCGTGTATAGTGGTTTTAATAGTGATCTCTTGGTCATAAAGCGCAGGTTTGATGTACTTGCAATTCAGCTCTAAAACAGGCATCATCACACCGCTGCTTTCCATACTGGCGTAATCCATGCCCAGGCTCCTCAGCATTTCCACCCTTGCTACTTCATAATATTCTGCGTAATTGCCGTAATATACGTAGCCCATTTGATCCGTCTCACCGTATCTTACCCTTACTTTCGTGCTGTGCGTAAACATCCTTATTTGTAAATATTACGTTTGTTCAAAGCTTCTCTATATTTTTTCGCATTGATCTCATGTTCCTGAACCGTAACCGCAAAATTATGGTAGCCAGAGAAGTCTTCTTTCGCACACATATAGATGTAATTGTTATCGTCTTTATTCAATACGGCATCAATAGCATTGATACTAGGCATCATGATCGGCCCTGGAGGCAAACCTGCATATTTGTAAGTATTGTATTTAGAAGGAACCTGTAAGAGTTTATTGGTCACCCTTTTTACCGTAAAATCATCGTTTGCAAAGATTACAGTTGGATCTGCCTGAAGCAAAATTCCCTTTTTTAACCTGTTCAAATACAATCCAGCGATGATCGGCATCTCTTTATCATATAAAGCCTCCGCATCTACGATAGAAGCCAATACAGAAACCTGAATAGGGCTTAGGTTTAATGCCGCAGCTTTACGCTTGCGGTCATCATTCCAGAACTTCACATATTCTTTCTGCATTTTTTCGAAAAACTCAATCGGCGCAATGTTCCAGTACATTTCGTAAGTATTCGGAATAAACATCGTGTAAATATTTTCTTTATTAAATCCGTACTTCTCAATTAATGCTGTAGAATCCAGTACATTGATGAAAGCTAATGAGTCAGCTTCCAGGTTTTTTGCCAGATAACCAGCAAAATCTTCTTTCTTCCTGATGTTCTGGAATTTTAATTTCACAGGATCCTGGTTACCAGCTTTCAGCATGTTTACCAAGGTTCTGTTGTTCATTCCCTTGCTCACTTTATAGCGGCCAGGTTTCAAATTCTGTGCAAGATCCATCTTTGCAGCTGCCTGACTGAAAGACCCTATATCTGTCAATATATCTTTCTTACGTATTTCCTCAAATAGGTCGTCTAAATGACTTCCCGTTCTTACATATACATATTTTTCCTTACCAGTGATGTTAGGCGCAAAAAACACTTTGTAGAATTTTAGGCCGAAATAACCACCAACTACCAATGCAACCAGCAAGCCGGCCAATATTACTTTAGTACTTTTCTTAAAGCTTTTCTCGTTTTCGTTTGACATATAATAAGGCTAATAATTATTTTTTATTGGACAAGGTAATGTTTACTGGGGTACCGATTTTAACTTTGGTTACGGAATCCGTTAAGAAAGGGTCCTGTTTTACGATCACTGCATTGGCTGTATCCGTAATTTCTCCTTCATAATACACGTTTCCTAAACTCAGCATTGCGCCATTCTTTAAGGCAAATCTCGCTTCATCCATCGTTAATCCAATTAATGAAGGGATATCAACTTCTTCATTTCCTCTTCCATCACCTAAAACTAAGTCAATCCTGGATCCTTTAGGCATGGATTCTCCAGCTTTAATTGGCTGTCCACCAAATAAAGCTTCCAATACTACGTCTCTGGCCTGATCGGATTTATAAGTCGTATCTCCGAGTTTTAGTCCGAAACTCTCAATCAAAGCTTGTGCCTGTCTCAAAGGTTTGAACTCGATGTCCGGAAATTTAACATTCGGAGCCATAGCCACATTTACAGTTAAATAAATGGTACGGTTGTCTTTTACAAAAGTATTTGCTTCAGGATCCTGGTCGATCACAATGCCCGGAGGCGAATCCATCACAAATACGGAATCTACTTCGTAACGAAGTCCTAATCCCTCTAACTTGCTTACTGCCTGTGTGAAAGATAGTCCTTTTACTGCCGGAACATTTAAGCCCTGACCATGTTTGGTGTAATATCTTAAACTAAAGAAAGCCGCCAGGATAATGATCACTACCGTAACTATCGCAGCAATGATGTTGGTTTTAAAGGATTTAGTCTTTAGGTAAGATATGAATTTGCTCATAGGGATTTTCTCTTCAATATGGTATATCGCCCAAATTTAGGCTAAAAAAATATTTTATTGGAATTAAAATGACATCTGGGCCAACTAATTTATATTTGTGCTTACAATTGACTTATTACTTTGAATAGGTTTTAACACGCTTAAAAATGAAGAAAACATTAGCATTACTAACCGGTGGGACCACAGGTGAATGGGTCATCTCGGTTAAAAGTGCCGCCACGATCGCCCAAAATCTAGATGCCGATAAGTTTGATGTTTATAAAATCATGCTCAGCCAGCAAGGTTGGTTTTATGAACCGGCAGACTCAGTGAAAATTGAAGTAGACAGAAATGACTTCTCCCTAAACATTAAAGGTCGAAAAATTACTTTTGATGGGGTTTTCATTGCCATTCATGGCTCTCCCGGTGAAGATGGTAAATTACAAGGCTATTTCGACATGCTCAACCTTCCTTATACCACTTGCGATGCGCTGACTTCTGCAATCACCATGAATAAAGGATATACCAAAGCAATTGTTCAGGGCATAGAAAATCTACATGTAGCAAAGTCTGCGCAAATTTTCAAGAATGTTGCTTACAATGTTGAGCAAATCAAAAGAGACCTTAAAATTCCTTATTTCGTTAAACCAAATAATGGCGGAAGCAGCATAGGAATGAGCAAAGTAAAACATGGTGCTGATCTGGAGAAAGCAATTGAAAAAGCTTTTAAAGAAGATGATCAGCTGCTGATTGAAGAGTTTATTTCCGGTAGAGAATTTACAGTAGGGGTAGTGAAATTGGATGGCAAACTAGTCGTGCTTCCCGCAACAGAAGTGGAAACCGCAAAAGAGTTTTTTGATTTTGAAGCCAAATACACTCCTGGAGTAGCTAAAGAAACTACGCCGGCTCCAATCAGACCAGAAACGAAAGCCAGAGTAGAGCAAATTGCCAAAGATGTGTATATGAAGTTAAACTGCAGCGGTGTGGTACGTATAGATTTTATCCTAACGGAAGATGAAGGTGATTTTTACTTCATTGAGGTCAATACCATCCCAGGACAAACCGCTACCAGCTTTATTCCTCAGCAAGTAGCTGCTGCGGGGATGAAACTAAATGATTTTTATACTAAACTCGTGAAAGAAACCATAGGTTAATCCCGATACAATAAATACAACTATAATAAAAAGGGGTCTGCGGAATATATTCCGCAGACCCCTTTTTATTATAGTTTACACCAGTCGTGAATGTCTTAGAAGCGGTATCCGATACTCAAGCCTGATCTTACTCCTGCCCAAGGGCCACTAAAATCAATTTTAGCCCCATTACCATCTACCGTAGATTTTGTGTGTACTAAAGGAAGATCATCCAGATCTGTCAAGGCTTCCCTTAATGCTTTTTGTTCATCATCATTCAATGCTTTCTTACCAGAAATACTGCCAGAAGCAGATCCGTAATTAGGACCTAAAATCCACCAATCCAGATAAATTGCTTTGCTCAGTTTCCATTGCGCACCTATAAGCACTCCTGCTGTCAGGGTACTGATACTGCCATCCATGTCAATTCTATCCTTTATTGTAGTACTGTTCGTGCCGTTGCTGAAAGTAGCTTCGTAATTATATGGAACAGCAACATTATACCTTGCATACCTTGCAAATGGTGCCACGTAAAAGCCACGGAAAACACTTTGACTTACATAATACCTAAACTCCGGTGTGATCGCGAAATTCCCGGTTTTGAAATCCTTAATGCTTTCCCAGGTTTTATCGTCATCAATCAGACTTTTGAAAGTAGAACTGAAGGGAACATGAGATTTTGGCATTATCCTGAAACCTAAAGAAACAGACATTTTTTTTCCCACAGCACGTTCATATTGGAAGGAATAAGTTTTTAAAGCTGCAGCCGCCACATTCCATTTTACCAGGTTTTTAGATTCCGTGTTTTGCTCCTCCTGATTTGTATTGGTCTGCTGGGCGAAACTATTGCTCGCTGAAAAGCTAAGCGCCGCCACACCGCAGATGAACATGGTTTTAGTAAAGGTTTCTTTCATATAAATACAATTTGTTTTGAGTGGGCTAAATTATATATTTTATGGAGTTAAACCTGTATAGTTTTCCATCTTCCCTTTTTAAATAGGATATATCCCGCAATGGCGATGCCTACTTCTGCAACAGGAATTGCAATGAATACACCGGTAGGGCCCATCTCAAAGTGTTTTGCCAATAAAAATGCCAATGGAATCTGAAATAACCAGAACCCGAAAAAGTTGACCCAGGTAGGTGTCCAGGTATCTCCAGCCCCGTTAAAAGTGCTGACCAGCACCATTCCGATACCATAAAAGATATAACCCAGGCTCATAATCTGGAGCGCATGAAGCGCAACTTCTTGTACCAATTGATCATTCGTGAAAAAAGAAATGAAATAATAACCGCCAATGAAAGTAAAGGCCATCACCAGTACCATATAGACGACAATGTATTTTGCAGTTTTCATCACCGAATCTATCGCGCGCTGCAAGTGTTTTGCCCCTAGGTTCTGACCTACCAAAGTTGCCGCCGCATTACTCATCCCCCAGGCTGGAAGCATGAAAAACATCATCAGCCTTAAAGCAGTTTGATACCCGGCAGAGCCATGATCACCACCAGTAGTGGCCACCAATTGTGCCAGGAAAATCCAGCTGCATGAAGCAATAATGAATTGGAATATACCAGGCGTAGCAATCTTTAATAAGGCCTTCATCTGCTCAAAGTGTGGCTTTAAGTAGGATAGCTGCACCTTTAAAAGTCCTCTGCCGCTGACCAGATGCCAGATTTGATAGGCAACGCCCATACTTCTTCCTATAGTGGTGGCAATGGCTGCACCAGTTAAACCAAAAGCAGGGATAGGCCCCAATCCGTTAATCAGAATAGGACACAGTATGATATTGGCAATATTCGCGATCCATAAACTTTTCATCGCTATAGCCGCATTTCCTGCACCTCTGAAAATTCCATTGATCAGGAAGAGCAATACAATGATCACACTTCCACCCATCATGATCTGTGTAAAATGCGTTCCATGAGCGGCTGTTTCTGCAGAAGCACCCATCAGCATCAGGATGTCTGCCGCATAAATTACCCCTAAGACGCTAATGATGAGGTTAAAGAAAACAGCGATCAGGATCGCCTGGACACCTGCTTTTGCTGCAGCCTCCGGGTTTTTCTCCCCGATTCTTCTCGCTACCACTGCGGTTGCAGCCATACTCATTCCGATAGCCAGAGAGTAAATAATGGTCAATACTGATTCTGTTAAACCTACAGTCTGTATCGCGTGGCTGCTATTGGGCAGGTGTCCTACAAAATATAAGTCTACCAGTGCAAATACAGATTCCATTGCCATTTCCAACATCATCGGAATGGCCAGTAAAAGCACCCCTTTACGGATACTTCCCTGTGTAAAGTCAAGTTCTTCGCCTTTTAAAGCTTGTTTTAAAAGTGATATAATTCTAGATAGCTTGCTCCTCGAAGCTGCTTGTGGTGCTGACATATAAAAAGAAAAAAAAATTAGGAAATAAACCGTTATCAGCATTGAAATGCGGATGCTTTATCGTTAATAAGGAAGGGAGTCCTTGGTTTTAGAACCTTAAACGGACGTAAAATACTATCATCGTACTACGGTTTTCTAAATTCAAATATAGTTTTTTATTGTTAAATCCTTAAATAGATAAATATTTTATACGCTGTAATCTAATTGGCTTTGGGAAATTTTCATTAATCTTTTATACGAAATCTGCATCCTAAATTCAGGTAATGGTCAGGATGGAGGGGAGCAAAGGGTATAACTATATTTAGCTGCCCGGGAATCGAATCGACTGGAGGTACAGCGAAAAGATATGCCAGTCTGTAGAGGCTTTTTTTTATGTGTTATTGATACTGGTTTCTGTTTTGGTTGAACCAAAGGTTTTGTCAGCTCCTTGAACTCCGGTATTCCTTGGTTTTTAGCCTCATTATGATTCAGGGTTTAAGGGGATTTCTAGCTAGTCTTTGCCTTCATTTCTTCTGGATCCGTTTAGCACATAAGTAGATACATTTTCGTCAGGGAAGTATAACCCATTGTTTAAGCTGCCCATAGTTTCAGTCAATTACTTTGTTTGCATTTGTAATGTACACAATGCTTTCGGGAAATAGGCTGTGTAAATAGCCGATATAAGAGGGTAGAGGCGCTAATATAAAAGGAAAGGTTTGTAAATCAGGAACTAACGAATCTGACTTTTTTTCTTTAAAGCTGTCAATTTTTCCCCAAAAAACTGAAATTTTTTCAGAAAAATCACCTTCAATACACTCATAAACCTTGTTTTTCTAATTTGGCACAGCAGTTGAAATATGCCTGGTGTATTTAATTTTTTAATTGATAGACCAAAATCTAAAAATATAAAGGAGGAAAATATATGTCACTGGTAAAATTTAATAATGGAGCAAAGAACTCTGGATTAATGAACGATTTCAATGATGTTTTCGGGTCAATATTTACCGATGCTTTATTGCCAAATCACCTGATCACTAAAATGCCTGCTGTAAACATCAGTGAGACTAATGATCAGTACCATATTGAAATGGCGGTTCCAGGTTTGAAAAAAGAAGATTTTAAAGTGAACCTGGAAGGAGATGTATTGACCATCTCTGCAGAAGTTAAAAAAGAAGATAAGCAATATAAGAAACAAGAGTTCAGCTATACTTCTTTCTTGCGTTCTTTCACCTTGCCTGATTCAGTAGATGCTGCAAGCGTTAATGCAAGCTATAAAGATGGTGTATTGGTGATTGACGTTGCTAAAAAAGAAGAAGCTAAAAACGCAGTGCGTCAGATTGAAATTAAGTAATTGGTTCTTTTAGAAAAGATTATCTAATAATTATAGCTCATCTGGCTTATTCAATTCAGCCTTCATCCTAAAAGGGGTGAAGGCTTTTTGTTTTATATACTATAAGCCAGAATCATTTCCTCAGTGACCCTACAGCCTTTTCCGGTTTTCGTATCGATCATCACATAATCAAACCAGCCATCAGAAGCGATCTTTTTAGTGCGTTTGTTTTCCATTTCGAACTGCACCCTGCAGCCTTTCTCATTGATCGTTAAAATTCCGGTGCGGATTAAGACCACATCACCTAAAATTAGCGGGCGTTTAAAATCTACATGAGCGGTGCGAACTACCCAGCCGTAGCCACTTTCGAGGAAAGACTCCATTGACATCTTGTAAAACTCCTCCATCTGGTCGTAACGTGCAGAAAGTACATAGTCGAAATACTTGCTATTGTGCACATGCTGGAACATATCTATATCATCTGGGCGTACTTTTAATTCAGTTTGAAAGATGCTGTATTCGTTCTTTTCCATGTTTTCTACGTTCTGCGTCAAAAATAAGGTTTAGATTTTGATATATATTGGTCTCCTGTGCTAAATTGAACCGATATGACAATTGTTTTTTTTGCGATTCACTAAAACTTAAACTATCTTTGCACACAATTAATTAATCCATACACACTTTAGTATCATTCAAGAAATGTATTTAAGTAAAGAAAAGAAAGCCGAAATCTTCAAAACACACGGCGAAGTAGAAACTAACACTGGTTCTGCTGAAGGTCAAGTAGCATTGTTTACTTACCGTATTGCACATTTAACTGAGCATTTAAAGAAAAATCGTAAAGATTTCTCTACTCAGTTATCTCTACAAAAATTAGTAGGTAAACGCCGTGGTATTTTGGCATATCTATTTAAAAAAGATATCAATCGTTACCGTGCTGTTATCAAAGCTTTAGGCTTAAGGGACATTATCAAACCTTTAGGTTCAACTAGAGACAGCAAATAAGCGTTATAATATCAGGAAAAGCCATTCTTAGGGATGGCTTTTTTACTTTGAATAATAAAATTAACATATATAAATCAGGTGTGTAGAAAGAGGAAAACACACCACAACACTCTTTAAATGAATGTAATAAAAAAATCGTTCGACCTGGGCGACGGAAGAATTATCGAAATTGAAACAGGAAAATTAGCAAAACAAGCTGATGGTTCTGTAGTTGTTAAAATGGGAGACACCATGTTATTGGCTACTGTAGTATCTTCAGTAGGCGCTAAAGCAGGTGTAGATTTCTTACCATTATCAGTAGATTATCAAGAGAAATATGCAGCCGCTGGCCGTATTCCTGGAGGTTTCTTACGTCGTGAAGCAAGATTATCAGATTATGAAGTTTTAATTTCTCGTTTGGTTGACCGTGCTTTACGTCCGATGTTCCCTGAAGATTACCACTCTGACACTCAGGTGATGATCTCTTTGATCTCTTCTGACAAAAATATTATGCCAGACTGTTTAGCGGGTCTAGCTGCTTCAGCTGCGCTTGCAGTTTCAGATATCCCTTTCAACGGGCCAATCTCTGAAGTACGTGTAGCTAAAATTGACGGTAAATTTATCATCAACCCTTATGTAAGTGATTTAGAACGCGCAACGATGGAATTCCTTGTTGCCGGTACTGAAAGCGATATCGTAATGGTAGAGGGTGAAGCTGATGAGATCTCAGAAGCTGACATGGTGGAAGCAATTGAGTTCGCTCATAAAGCAATCGTGATTCAGGTTCAAGCTCAAAAAGAATTAGCTGAATTAGTAGGTAAGACAGTTAAACGTACTTATTCTCATGAAAACAGCAATCCTGAATTGAGAGAATCAGTATTCGCGGCTACTTACGATAAAGTATATGCAGTTGCAAAAAGCAATACTAGTAAAGGTGAGCGTACTGACGCTTTCTCTGCTATCCTTGCTGAATTTGTAGCTACTTTAGGTGAAGACATCGATGATGTAACTTCATTCTTAGCTAAAAAATATTTCCATGATGTACAGTATGATGCAATTCGTAATCTGGTATTAGACGAAGGAATTCGTTTAGACGGTCGTGATGTTCGTACCGTACGTCCAATCTGGTCTGAAGTAAGTTACCTTCCTTCTGCTCACGGTTCTGCAGTTTTCACTCGTGGTGAAACTCAAGCATTAACTACAGTTACTTTAGGTTCTAAAGATGATGAGCAAATGATTGATGGTGCATTCATCAATGGTTACAACAAGTTCTTACTGCACTATAACTTCCCTGGATTCTCTACTGGCGAGGTTCGCCCGAACAGAGGTGCTGGTCGTCGTGAAATTGGTCATGGTAACTTGGCAATGCGTTCATTGAAGAAAGTATTACCAGGATTAGAAGAAAATCCATACACTATTCGTATCGTTTCTGATATCTTAGAATCTAACGGTTCTTCCTCTATGGCAACTGTTTGTGCTGGTACATTAGCATTAATGGATGCAGGTATTAAAATCAAAGCACCAGTATCTGGTATTGCTATGGGATTAATTACTGATGAGAAAACTGGTAAATATGCAATCCTTTCAGATATTCTAGGTGATGAAGATCATTTAGGTGATATGGACTTTAAAGTAACTGGTACTGAAAAAGGTATAGTTGCTTGTCAGATGGACTTAAAAATCAATGGTTTGAAATGGGAAGTTTTAACTAACGCCCTTAACCAAGCTAAAGATGCTCGTTTACACATCTTAAACGAAATGAAGAAAACGATTTCTGCACCACGTGAAGACTATAAAGATCACGCGCCACGTATCGTTTCTCTAACAATTGATAAAGAATTTATTGGTGCTGTAATCGGCCCAGGCGGTAAAATTATCCAGGAAATGCAACGCGAAACCGGCGCATCTATCTCTATCGAAGAAGTAGGTAACAAAGGTATCGTTGAAATTTTTGCTGATAATAAAGCGGCTATTGATGCTGCTGTAGGTCGTATCAACGCGATTGCTGCTAAACCAGACATAGGTGCTACTTATGATGGTAAAGTGAAATCTATCATGCCATTTGGTGCATTCGTAGAAATCATGCCAGGAAAAGACGGATTATTACACATCTCTGAGATCGACTGGACTCGTTTAGAAACGATGGACGGTGTGTTCAAAGAAGGTGATAGAATTCAAGTGAAACTTTTGGATATTGACAAACAAGGAAAAATGAAACTTTCTAGAAAAGCTTTATTGCCTCGTCCAGCGAAACCAGAAGGAACTGCAGAAAACACTCCTGCATAGTTTCCTCACTAATATTGAAAAACCCCGCAATCTGCGGGGTTTTTTGGTTTAAAAAGCTTTATTTCTTTATATTTACCTAAGAAATAAAACGATCCTATGAAATACCTCATCGCCCCATCTGTACTTTCTGCTGACTTTGCAAACCTTCAAAGAGATATTGAAATGATCAACTCCAGTGCCGCAGATTGGTTCCATGTGGATGTGATGGATGGCGTTTTTGTGCCCAATATCTCTTTCGGATTTCCCGTCATGGAAGCGATTAAAAAATATGCAACTAAACCATTGGATGTGCATTTGATGATCGTTAATCCTGATCAGTATATTGAGCGTTTCGCAGCAGCAGGCGCCACGGTAATCACTGTGCATTACGAAGCTTGTGTACACCTTCACCGTACCGTACAGGCGATTCATGCGGCAGGATGTAAAGCTGGTGTAGCGCTTAACCCACATACCCCTGTGGCTTTGTTAAAAGATATCCTTGCAGATTTAGACCTGGTACTGGTGATGTCGGTAAACCCTGGTTTTGGCGGTCAAAAATTCATTCCTAATACGCTGAACAAGCTGAGAGAATTGAAAGCAATGGCCTTGCAATTAAACCCTGACCTGATCATCGAAGTAGATGGTGGGGTAGGGATTCATAACCTCGAAGATTTAATAGAAGCAGGTGCTGCGGCATTTGTTGCCGGTAATGCCATCTTTTCTGCCCCTGATCCAATGGAAATGATCGCGAACATGAAAAATCTAATGTAATTTCTACAATTGCATGAAAAGCCCTCTCCCGGGCAATTAACCGTCGTTTCTACACCGGGGATGGCTTTGCTGTATTTGAGTTTTTATAGGAATGAAGAATGTGCTAATGATTTAACTGGCAGGTGTTTTAAAGCTTTAATGTTTATTAAATTTGAAAAATTAGAATCATTAAATCATATAAAATATTACATTTACAACCAATAAAACTAAACATAAAAATGAGACATAATTTCGGCGCTGGACCCTGTATCCTACCACAGGAAGTTTTCAAGCAAGCATCACAAGCAGTACTTGATTTTAAAGACGGCTTGTCTATTCTGGAGATCTCACACCGCACACCTGAATTCGAAGGTGTGGTGGAAGAGGCCGGAAAGTTGGTTAAAGAATTGTTAAATGTTCCTGCCGGTTATTCCGTTCTCTTTTTACAAGGTGGTGCGAGTTTGCAATTTGCAATGGTTCCTATGAACTTATTGCCTGAAGGCCAAACAGCCAGTTACCTGGAGACAGGAGTATGGGCAAACAAAGCGATCAAAGAGGTCGTTAATTTTGGAACTGCAAATATTGTAGCTTCTTCAAAATCATCAAACTATACTTTCGTTCCTAAAGGGTATAGCATTCCTGAAGATAGTGCTTATTTTCATTGTACTTCGAACAATACCATTTATGGAACAGAAATGTTCGAATTGCCGGAAACAAAAGTTCCTGTAGTTTGCGACATGTCTTCTGACATCATGAGCAGAGTGATCGACGTATCTCAATACGACCTGATCTATGCAGGTGCACAGAAAAATATCGGCCCTGCCGGCTTAACTGTAGTGATCGTGAAAGACGAAATCTTAGGTAAATCAGGTAGAAAGATTCCTTCCATGTTAGACTATAAAGTTCATATCGAAGGTGGTTCTATGTACAATACACCTCCAGTATTTTCTATCTACGTAGCGATGTTAAACCTTCGCTGGTTGAAATCTAAAGGCGGTGTTGCGGAAATCGAGAAAGAAAACATTGCTAAAGCAAGAGCATTATATGCAGAGATCGATAGAAACCCATTGTTTAAAGGTACCTGTGCAGTAGAAGACCGCTCAAGAATGAACGTTTGTTTCGTGATGGAGAACCCCGAATTAGAGAAACCATTCTTGAAATTTGCGGAAGAAAACGGTATAGAAGGCATCAAAGGCCATAGAAGCGTAGGTGGTTTCAGAGCATCTATGTATAACGCATTGCCGATTACCAGCGTACATACTTTAATTGAATTAATGCAGATTTTTGCAGAGAAAAACCAATAAAAATATATAATTGATGATCAAGATACTTGCCAACGATGGGATTGATCCTATCGGAAAAGCCTTATTGGAGCAAGCGGGTTTTGTAGTAGATACAGAAACCGTAGCCCAGGATAAATTAGCCGAAGCTTTACAGAGTTACGATGCAATTACGGTACGCAGTGCCACAAAAGTTCGTCAGGAACTGATAGACCAATGTCCTAACCTTAAACTGATTGGTAGAGGTGGAGTTGGTATGGATAATATTGATGTGGATTATGCCAGAAGTAAAGGCCTAGCAGTCATCAATACCCCAGCAGCATCTTCTTTATCAGTTGCAGAATTGGTATTCGCACATTTGTTTACAGGTGTTCGTTTCCTGCAGGATTCCAATAGAAAAATGCCGGTAGAAGGTGATACTAAATTCAATGCCCTTAAAAAAGCATACGCTAAAGGTGTAGAATTGAGAGGTAAAACCATCGGTATTATTGGATTCGGTAGAATTGGAAGAGAAACTGCTACGGTAGCTTTAGGCTTAGGTATGAATGTACTGGCTTATGATCTTTTCCCTTTTGAAGGAAACCTAACCTTGAATCTTCAAGGTGGTATCAAAGTGGATATTCCAGTGAAAACAGTTTCTTTAGCAGAAGTGATCAGCGACAGTGATTTTATTAGTTTGCATACGCCATTCGCAGACAAGCCTATCTTAGGTACAGCGGAGTTTGAGCAAATGAAAACAGGTGTTGGTGTGGTGAACTGCTCAAGAGGCGGTACTATTGATGAGGCCGCTTTAATTGCAGCTTTAGACAGTGGTAAAGTAGCTTTCGCAGGTTTAGATGTGTTCGACAACGAACCAACGCCAGCAGCAGCTATTCTTCAACATGCTAAAATTTCTTTAACGCCACATATTGGTGCGGCGACTAATGAAGCACAAGAACGTATTGGTGTGGAATTAGCCAACCTGATGATTGAGCATTTTAATAAATAGCTTTTAATGAGGTGCCCGATGTGTTGGGCACCTCATTTCCAATTCCTTCTATGCCAAATATAAAGCCTTTTTGCGGATTAAAACCTGCAACACACCTGCAAACCAAGGTGGTCACCCGTCCATTAGAAAACTATGGCTCAGGAGAAGCACGTTTGATCGCTTCTGAGAACAACTGTAGCTTTTTACACTTGATTAATCCCGAACTGGACAATCCTTACCTCAGAGGATCCAGACAAGAGCTGATTTTTAAGAAAATTGCAGAAAACTTCGAAGGATTTTTGGAACACCATTATCTGGAACGAGAAAAAGTGCCGGTAATATATGTGTATCAGGTAATACATGATGGGCTTTGTCAGACGGGAATATGGACGCTTACTCACATCAATGATTATCTGGAAGGCCGTATCAAAAAGCATGAATCTACGGTAGAACGGAGAGAAAACTTGTTGGCGGATTACTTGCAGCAAACTGGTTTGGATGCCAATCCGGTACTGATTACTTACCATCCCGATCCTACCATAAATCGGCTGATTAAAAAGTATACGGCATTAAAACCAGTACTTGATTTTGTGTTTGCAGATCAAACTGAACACCGGATATGGGCGATTGATGATGCTCATGATTTAGTCGAAATAGTGAAGGCTTTTGCCGCAATTCCTGCAGTTTATATTGCCGATGGTCACCATCGTGCGGCCTCAATGGCTAAAATGGGACTGCAAAAACAATCGTTAAACGCAGATAAACATACCGGAAATGAACCCTATAATTATTTTACGACGGTGTATATGAACACCGAAGAAGTAAAGGTTTTGGAATTCAACAGACTGGTCAGAGATATGGGGAAGTTGAGTAAAGGTGATTTTATGAAGACTTTAAAAGAATGTTTTGAGGTGCTTCCCGTAACAGCAGCAGTGAAACCTGCTGATCTGCACCAGATGGGGATGTATTTTGACAAACATTGGTATGTACTCCAGCCAAAACCGGATATTTACGACAGCAATAATCCGGTAGGGGTACTGGATGTCAGTATCTTGCAGGACTTTATTTTAGAGCCGATATTGGGCATTAAAGACCCGAGAACGGATGCGCGGATTACCTTTGAAGGCGGGCGGACTCCCGTTCCTGAATTGCAGGAGAAAGTGGATAATGGTTTATTTGCCATCGCGTTTACCTTATTCCCAACCTCAGTAGCCCAGGTGATTGCAGTGGCAGAAGCAGATGGCGTCATGCCACCGAAATCAACATGGGTAGAGCCGAAATTTTTAGTTGGACTGCTGACTAATTATTTCAACTAGCTGATCTTATGAGTTCAGATCAGCTGCCTAATGCGCAATCTTATTGGTTTTTAGAAATTCGTTAAATAATCTCTTTTTATAACCGAAAAAGACCATTCCCGCAATTAGTAACCCTAAAAATGCAATGACATAATAGTAAAAGGTCTTTCCTTTTTCTATGGTCGAGATTTCCTTTTTTAAATGCTCATTCTGGTCTTGCAATTTCTTGATAGACAGCATGTAATTCTGGATTCTGCTATTGGTAGTATTGGACGTGATGATCACGTTTTTTACCTCCTGGTCTTTATAATCCATCAGCACCTTAAGCTCCTTAAAAATATTGTTGTCGTTCAAGACAATTTGTCTGAGTATCTCGTTTGAATTTTTAATATCTCTCTTGGTTTGAAAGCCAAATATTCCCGTTCTGGCATCCAGACTTTGGTCATATTGTCCGAACCTTGTACTCCGTTCTGACAGCAAGGCATTAATTTTCAGTCTTTGCAGCTGATAAGCGCTCGTATCTACCCGAATGGCCGCCGCGCTGAAACTAAATCCAACAAAAAGCAGCAATAAGAAGTTTTTAATCATTTGTGTGTGTTTCTTTCTATAGTGCAAGCAAACTCCATGCCTCAGGTTTTGCGGCAAAGTGTGGTCTGATGCTGGTCCAGGTTTCCCTGAACAGGATGGAGCGCCTGTAATCCTCCAGATGATCCTCATCTTCCCATAGACTGATGGTAAAGAAGATACCGGACTCGTGCTGGTCTTGCAGCAGCTGAACGCCTTACAGCCTTTAAAAGCAGCGATTTTAGGCTGTACCGCATTAAAAGTCTGCTGAAACTCCGCAAGGAACTCTTCGTTGAATTGCATTTTGACCAGACGGGTAAGCATTTTTCGTAGGGTTAAGGATGAAACTCTATTCGGATGATATCGTTGAGGTGCAAGCCCAATAGTCCACTCGCTTTTCCTTTATTAATGGCAATTTCCAGGTGGTTGCTAATGCCAAAAAGGCATAGTTTCTCACCCTCAGGAACCTCGTTGTAATGCCAGCTGAGCTGGGTAATGGTTTCGCTTTTTCTGAAGTATAAAGTGAAGTCCCGGTTGCGCTGTATTTTGGTAAATAACTCCTTGGTAATATTGGTAATGACGTTAGAAAAAGTGTCAATATAAATGACACTTCCGCGGATGATATCACGTTCAATCACAGGGTTTAGCAGCATGCGTTCTTCTATGCTGTCGGTAGGCATGCCAATGTCTTTTAACCTGCCTCCTTTAGCCAGGTGAATGGCCGCTTTTACAAAGATATCCACTAATGGAAAATGCAGGTATTTGAGGTCCTGCATAATATTCAATTCTACAATTTCCTCCGGAATTTCTTCAAACAACAACGAAAAAATCCCATTGTCTGCACCTACAAAAAAGTGATCTCTGTATTTTAAGGCAATATATCTGGTGTTTTCACTAAAGACAGAGTCGATGCCAATCAAATGCACAGTGCCTTTAGGAAAATAAGGGTATACATTTTTTAAAACGAATGCCGCATAAGAAATATTGAAGGATGGAACTTCATGTGTCACATCAACAATGTTGGCTGTAGGCAAGATACTCAGGATACTGCCTTTCAGTGCAGCCTGATAAAAATCTTTTGAACCTAAATCTGTTGTTAATGTAATTATGGCCATTAAAAATTGAATATTTATTCTTATTCTTGCGTAAGCGGCAAATCGCCTACAAATATTCAATTTTTATATCAAAATATACACCTCTTACTAAAAAACAATATTTTGAACGAACTTAAATTAACATTAGAATCGGTAGATCCGGTACAGTTTTGGGGAACGAATAATGAGCATTACGAGCTGATTAAGAATGCGTTTCCTAAACTTAAAATGGTAGCAAGAGGGATTGAACTGAAAGTATTGGGCGATGAAAAAGAACTTAAAGTTTTTGAGCAGAAGTATATTCTTTTGTTGAACCAGCTGGAAAAACACCTCGCTTTGAGCGCCAATGATGTAGAATCTATCCTGGGCTCCAGTATGAAGAGCAGTACACCTTCGGATAAAGAAACAGAGAAGCCTGCGAACACAGGCGGCGGTGAGGTCATCGTATTTGGGACGAATGGTTTAATGGTGAAAGCCAGAACCGCGAACCAGCGGCGTATGGTAGACAGCATGGCAAAAAACGATGTTTTATTTGCAATAGGCCCCGCAGGAACCGGAAAAACGTATACCGCAGTGGCATTAGCTGTGCGGGCACTGAAAAATAAAGAAATTAAAAGGATCATCTTAACCAGACCTGCTGTTGAAGCAGGGGAGAGCCTGGGCTTCTTGCCCGGCGATCTGAAGGAAAAAGTAGACCCTTACCTTAGACCACTATATGATGCCCTGGATGATATGATTCCAGCAGAAAAACTGAAGCAATATATTGAAAATAGGACCATAGAAATTGCCCCTCTGGCATTCATGCGTGGTAGAACGCTCGATAATTGTTATGTGATTCTGGATGAGGCGCAGAACTCAACTGACCTTCAGCTGAAAATGTTCCTCACCCGGATGGGCCCTTCTGCTAAGTTTATTGTAACAGGAGATGTGACGCAGATCGACTTGCCGAAAAAGCAAATGTCTGGCCTGTTTAACGCCCTGCGTATCTTAGACGATATTCCTGGTATTGAAATTGTTTACCTGACGGGGGAAGATGTAGTGCGGCACAAACTGGTAAAAAGAATTTTACAAGCCTACGGCGATATCCAATAATTAAGAACAAATAACACAACAGCTCTTTGGCAAATACCATGACAGCAATTAAAGAAACCAATTTCAGCTTTCCACAGCAAAGCAATTTTTACAAGGGAAAAGTGCGCGACGTATACACCATCAACAACCAGTTTATGGCCATGGTGGTGACTGATAGAATATCTGCATTCGATGTAGTTTTACCCGAAGCAGTTCCTTTTAAAGGACAGGTACTCAATCAGATTGCCGCTAAATTTTTAAATGCGACCAAAGACATCGTGCAAAACTGGGTAATCGATGTACCAGATGAAATGGTGACCATCGGGCGCATATGTGAGCCCTTCAAAGTAGAAATGGTAGTGCGTGGTTACCTTGCAGGTCATGCCTGGAGAGAGTACAGCGCTGGTAAACGCAGTGTTTGCGGTGTCGCTTTACCAGAAGGACTGAAAGAAAATGATCAACTACCTCAGCCTATTATTACCCCAACTACAAAAGCTGCTGTAGGTCATGATGAAGACATCTCAAGAGAAGATATTCTGGCTAAAGGAATTGTTTCTGTGGAAGATTATACAAAATTAGAAGCTTATACTTTAGCCCTTTATGCGCGTGGTACAGAGATGGCCGCAGAGCGCGGCCTGATCCTGGTAGATACCAAGTATGAATTTGGTAAAGTAGGTACAGAGATCTTTTTGATTGATGAAATCCATACCCCGGATTCTTCCCGTTATTTCTATGCAGAAGGTTATGCGGCACGTCAGGATGCGAATGAGCCTCAAAAACAATTGTCAAAAGAATTTGTGCGTAAATGGTTAATCGAAAATGGTTTCCAGGGCAAGGACGGACAAGCAGTTCCAGTGATGACTCCAGAAATTGTAAGCTCTATTTCAGAGCGTTATATTGAGCTTTATGAACAGATTACAGGCGATACTTTCGTTAAAAACGAAGCCTCAAATGTAATTCAGCGCATTGAAGCGAATGTGACTAAATCCTTGAACCAGTTACTGGGAAATTAATTCCTAAGTATTCAAGGTTTTAAGGTTGAAGACAGCCAGCGGTTATGCCATTTTTTTTGGTGGCGTTGGCTGTCTTTTTTTGTTCAAATCGCCTTATCTGTACTTTTGTGAATGATTTATTAATAGGATTGACAGTAATAACAGATAAAATTAATTACTTTAGCAATAGAAACTAATAAATCAATATCATGAAATTTTCAGTTGATAAGCATGAAAAGTATGTGGTTTTAAAGCTTAGAGAGTCTAAGTTTACAAATGACAATACCCCTAAGTTAAAATCTGAGTTCATTTTATTGAACGCAGAAGGATACCATAACATTGTACTGGATTTATCCGCAGTTAAAGAATGTAATGATTCACAGGATTTAAGCAGCCTGCTGGTTGGCGATCGCTTATGTAAAAAAGCAAATGGATTATTTATCATCACCGGAATAAACCCTGTTCTCGCTAAAATATTAGAAATGTCTAACCTGGACCAGTCCCTGGTGATTGTATCTAAAATAGATGAGGCCACCGACCTGATTTTTATGGAAGAGATTGAGAAGGAATTGTTGGGGAGTGTAGATAAAGGTTAATGAAATTTGAGGTTACCATTTTGGGCAGCAGTTCTGCTACTCCAGTATACAATAGAAATCCCAGTGCGCAGCTTTTAAACTGTAATGAGAAGTTTTACCTGATTGACTGCGGGGAAGGAACCCAGCAGCAATTGATTCGCTTTGGTTTCAAAGCCAGTAAAATCGATGTGGTATTTATCAGCCATTTACATGGAGATCATTATTTCGGGTTAATCGGCTTGCTGTCTACGATGCACCTGAACGGAAGGATTAAGCCGATCCGCATCTATGGACCGCCAGCATTAATGGAAATTCTGGAACTCCAGTTTAAACATTCTGAAACGATCATCAGGTACCCTATAGAATTTGTACCAGTTACAGCAGATGAACCGAAGCTGATTTTCGAAAACTCAGACCTGCTCGTTTCCACCATTGTGCTCAACCATAGAATCCCTTGTACCGGATTTACTTTTACAGAGAAGAAAAGACTACGCAAGGTTGTCCTCGAGAAACTAGAGGCAGAAAACGTTCCGCTGGAATATTATCCTTTGCTAAAAAGAGGGGTAGACCTGACTTTACCTGATGGCAGAGTTCTGCTCAATCAAGATTATACCATAGATTCAGACAAGCCTAGAAAATACGCCTATTGCTCAGATACGCTGTGCGATGGCAGTTACTTTAAAGAGATTCAGGATTGTGATACGCTGTATCATGAAGCAACTTTCTTACATGAGCTGTTGGAAAGGGCCAATCAAACGCACCATACCACTGCATTACAAGCCGCTGAGACGGCAGTAAAGACCCGGGCTACTAAATTACTCATCGGACATTTCTCTTCCAGATACAAGACACTATTGCCTTTGCTGGAAGAAGCCCTGCCTGTTTTTGAAAATACGCAGCTGGCCACAGAAGGCAGTACATTTTCTGTTTAACGAATTCTATTGAATGAAAAAAGCCTTTCAGTTATATAACTGAAAGGCTTTTTTGTATTCTATGATTTATCGGTTATTTATCTTTTTTACCGCCTCCACCGAAAACGGAGAAGTGTACATAACGCTTAGGGTTTTCTTTCAAGTCGATGATCAACTTGTCTAAGTTGCTAGAAGCACTGTTTAAGTTGTCATACATTTTTGTATCATTGATCAATAATCCTAAAGTACCTTTTCCTTCGTTGATCTTTCCTACAATACTTTGTAAGTCGGCCATAGATTTATTGGCGTTGTCAATGGTTTGTTTGAAGTTCGCAGCAGCCACCTGATCAGTCACCGTGCTGATGTTGTTCAGGATCCCGTTGATCTTCTCATTGTTATTTTTAAGGTTGTTAGAAATCGCTTCTACGTTAGCCAGGATGGAGGAGATTCTAGAACCTTCAGAACCTACCAGATGGTCAACTTTCTTAGAAGTTGCTTCCAGTGAAGCAAGGGTCGCAGCAATGCTGTTAAAGCTCTTATCTACGTTTTTCTGAAAGTTAGGATTCAGGATGGAGTTCACACTAGTTAAGATCGAGTCCATTTTAGCAATGATCACTTCCGCTTTCTTTTGAACCGGCTGTACGGTTTCCAGCAGGCCTTTGGCAACATTTGCGTTTAGCGTATCTCCATCTTTAGCAAATACATTTCCTGTTCCTAAAGCCATTACAATCGCTTTACCACCTAAAAGGTCTACGCTTTCCAATCTCGCAATACTGTTGCTAGGAATTTCATATTTTCCTTTAATCTTTAAAGTCGCAATAATGGTTCCGTCTGGCTGAAGAGTCAGCTGATCCACACGACCAATCTGGTAACCATTGATCAATACAGGTTTGGAAATACCCAGACCATCTACATGAGAATATCTGGCATACAATACGGTTTCGCTGGAAAAGATGGCGTTGCCTTTTAAAAAGTTGTAGCCAATGATTAATAAGGCTATTGAAAAGGCTGCTAATATGCCTACTTTGGTTTCGTTTGCTATTTTCACGTATGTGTATTTACTTAATTTACTTCTGTTTGTTGTTTATATTTCTTTACGGCATCAAAAATCGCATTTACAATTTCCGCCTGACCACTTGCGGAGTTCATATAGTTTTCTTCTGCAGGATTAGAGATAAATCCAATCTCTGTCAATACTGCTGGCATTCCAACCCTTTGCAGGATTAAAATTCCCTGCTCTTTTACGCCTCTGTTGACTCTTTTATTTTCGTTGGTATAATTGTCCTGAATCAATCTCGCAAGCTTTAAACTCTTATCCCTAAATGTATTTTTAAACAAAGATAGTATAATAAATGTTTCAGGATCATTGGGATCGTAACCATCATAATTTTGCTTGTAGTTTTTCTCCAGCTTAATGTCGGCATTCTCTCTGATCGCAACATCCTGTTCATTAAGGCGATGCGTTCCCGCAACGAAGGTCTCCGTACCGCTGGTCCCTGTGTTTTTTACATAAGCATATTTAGGGATTTTCCTCCCATTTTTGCCTTTTGTATAACCTGATACCACCCTGCGGTCAGGCATAGAGTTACAGTGAATAGAAATGAAAATATCTGCTTTTGCATCATTTGCAATTTCAGCTCTTTTATAGAAGTCTACATCCACATCTGTTTTTCTGGTGTATAGAATTTTGATTTGTGGAAGCTCATCTTCAAACTTCTTGCCCAGTTTAAGGGCCACCTGAAGGGCTACGTTTTTTTCAACGGAGTAAGATCCTGCAGCACCGGGTTTTCCACCCCCGTGACCAGCATCTATGACTATGGTTTTAACTTTGTATCCTTGGGAAAAAGCAAACTCTGAACTTATAAATAATAAAACGGCAAATAAGAATACACTTCTTTTCAATCTCATCGGGCTTAACTCTTAATTTTTACTTGTAATCTAATTATCCTTCTATCCTGTGCTGATAGCTCTGTATTGCCTTTAACAGGCAGTTTGTAATTTCTAATTGTCCAGCTTCAGAGTTCATATAGTCCTCTTCGTCCGGGTTGCTGATAAATCCTATTTCTGTTAATATTGCGGGCATTCCTGCTCTTGCCAAAACGGCCAGACTTTTCTCCTGAACACCGCGGTTTACTCTGCCTACATTCACATATTCATCCTGTACCAGTTTCGCTAATTTTAAGCTTTGTGTACGGAAGGTGTTCTTCATCAAAGATAGAATAATATAATTCTCCGCATTATTTGGGTCAAATCCCTCATAGTTTTCTTTGTAGTTTTCCTCTAAGAAAATGGCTGCGTTTTCTCTTTTGATCACTTCATCCTGCTCAGAAATCCTACCCATGCCGGATACAAATGTTTCAACTCCACGAGTAGAAGTACTTTTTCTATACACCGTTTCTGTAATCGGAATCCGCTTTCCATTTTTCCCTTTGCGGGAGCCCGTCACCACGCTGGAGCGGATCAATGGCATGTCATTACAATGGATGGAGATAAAAAGATCCGCTTTTGCATTATTAGCAATGGCGATCCGCTCGTAAAGCGGCACAAAAACATCCGTCGAACGGGTGTAAATCACTTTTACATCTTTCATATTCGCTTCAATAGCAGCACCAAGGCGTAAAGCCGTCTTTAAGGCGACATCTTTTTCAGTCGAATAAGCACCCCTGGTAGAGCCGTCTTTTCCCCCGTGACCAGCATCTAATACGATGGTTTTTATTTTATATTCTTGCGTAAATCCTTGATAACTAGTGGTTATAGCTAGTGTCATGGAAATAAATACGATCAAAATTGCATTTGGTCTAAGCAATGGCATATTTTTCATTAATTTTGAACGTTTTGGATTAAACATTAATGCAAAAATAACATTCACACACGAATTTGAAACTTTTAAGCCACATCATTTTTTATATACGTCCTGTTTTATTGACAATTGTCAGTATTCTGGCATTAGTATCTTCTGTTTTTTCCAGTCCTCAGCAAACGATACCGAAGCTGGGTTCAGCCATACAGCCGCCCGCAAATAACAGCCCCGCAGTAAAAAGTACGCAACAAACACACCAGGATTCAGTGAACACGAGCGATAAACTCGAATACTCTGCAAAAGACTCTACCAAGGTGAATAAAAAGGACGGTACTGTTTACCTCTATGGCAGAGCAAGGGTACTTTATCAAGGTCTGGAACTGGATGCAGACTATATTACTTACAACGACAAGACTAAGAACATATTTGCCAGCGGTGTAAAAAATTCGAAAGGAAAGTATGTCGGCAGACCGATCTTTAAGATGCCCGGACAAGGGAATTCTATTGCCGACTCCTTACGCTATAATATTGAAACCGGTGCAGGAAAGATCTTCGGGGTCTTTACTGAACAGGAAGGAGGCTTCTTTTCCGGAGGGCTCGCCAAAAAACAACCAGATGATGAGATCCATAGTAAGGGACAGATTTATAGTACCTGTAATTTACCGCATCCTCACTTTGGGATTCACATTACGAAAGGTATCGTTACCGAAAAACAAATCATTACTGGTCCGGTATACTTAGAAATTGAAGATATTCCTTTACCATTGGGCTTGCCTTTCGCCTTTTTTCCCAAACCGAATAAAAAATCATCAGGTTTTATACTGCCTTCACCTGGAGAGGATTATACCCGTGGTTTTTTCCTGAGAGAGGGTGGGTATTATATTGGCTTAAATGATTATTGGGATGCAAAATTATTAGGTACGATCTATACCAGGGGTTCTTATGAGGCCAACCTGACCTCAAACTATACAAAACGGTATAAATATAATGGTAACCTGTATTTATCTTATGGGAGTAACAGGTATGGAATTGAAGGTACGCCAGGCTATAATCCTGTAAAGGATTATAGCATTAGGTGGACGCATAGTCAAAATGCCAATGCAAATCCAGGAAGTACTTTTAATGCGAATGTGGATATAAAAAGTAGGGGATACAATAAGAATACTGCCGCTGGAGGTTATTATGATGCCGTACAAATCTCTGCCAATAACATATACTCTTCAGTTGGTTATTCTAAAAGGTTGTTTGATGGTTTATTTAACCTTACCCTTGCTGGTCGGGTTGATCAGGACATCTCCAAAGGTACGGTCAATCTGATGTTACCAGATGTCAATCTGGGGATGACCCGAAATATTTATCCTTTTGCATCCAAGTATAGTACCGGTGACCAGAAGTGGTATGAAAAGATTTCTGTAGGTTATACGATGCAGGCTTCCAATTCGGTGACTACACAAGGCGATCAGTTGTTCGACAAACAAATTTTAAGTAAATTCAGAAATGGGGTGCAGCATAACATTCCTATTGCGATGAACTTCAATGTGCTGCAGCACTTTAATTTTGGTACCACTGTCAATTATGTAGAAAGATGGTATTTCCAGTCGATCAGAAAAACATACATGAAACAAACTGCTGGTGTAGATGACTTAGTTAGAATAGATACGATTCCAGGATTTAATCGGGATGGTACTTATAGTGTAGGTGGAAGTGTCACCACTAAAATTTATTCTATGGCGCAATTTAAAAATCTGGGCAAACTGAAAGCCATCAGACATGTGATGACACCTAGTATTGGCTTCAACTATACACCTAATTTTGCCGGTCCGAATTCAGGAAACTATTTGCAGGCATTTTATTCTGATAACCAAACTCCTGTATTAAATAAGGAAGGTACTCCCCTTTACTATCCTAAGCAGGAAGGCGGAATCTATGGATTTCCAACCAATGGACAAAGCGCTAATATTAGTTTTAACTTGCAGAATATCGTTGAAGCAAAAGTCTTGGTTCCTAATGACACAACTGGAAAAGGAGAAAAGAAAGTCCCTATCATCAGTAACTTAAGTCTCTCGACGAATTATAACCTTTTGGCAGATTCATTTAAGTTGTCTCCAATTAGTGTGAGTGGAAGTACGCCGTTTTCGGATAAATTTCAGGTCAACTATTCAGCAACATTAGATCCATATCAGGTTGGCAATGTGGAGCAGGTTGTAGGCGGACAAAAAATTTATAGAAGAGATATTATTAATAGTTATACCTGGGAAAGAGGACGTTTACCACGTGTCACGAGCTTTGGATTCTCCTTTGATTATAGTTTGAACCCAGAAGCATTAAAACGTAAAAATGATACTCAGCAAGACCGCAGGGAAGAAGCGATTCAAAAAGGAATGACGCCTGAACAGGCAGAGGCTTTGGCAAGAGTGAGCAGAGACCCTAATGCTTTTGTAGATTTTAACATTCCATGGAACTTTGCTTTTAGATATAGTTTTAACTACATGACCGATCGAAACGGTTTAAATAGAAGGATTTCCAATAGTTTAACTTTTAATGGTGATGCCAATATCACTCCAAAATGGAAAGTAACTTTCGATTCGGGATGGAACTTTGAAACCAATAGCTTCTCCATCACCAGGTTTGGAATTTACCGCGATTTACATTGCTGGGACATGAGTTTCAGCTGGATTCCTTTCGGAACACAGCAGATGTATTCCGTAGATATTAAAGTAAAAGCTTCGGTATTACAGGATCTGAAACTGAGTAAAAGAAAGAACTACTACACGAGATACTAAAACAATTTTTATGCTGGCAGAAATTATTACCATAGGCGATGAAATCCTTATCGGACAAATTGTGGATACGAATTCCGCCTGGATGGCCAAACAGCTGAATCAGATTGGGATGAAAGTGAAACAGATCACTTCCGTTTCCGATGATGCTGACCACATTATGGAGGCCCTCCGACTGGCAGAAAGCAGGGCTGATGTGATCCTGATGACTGGCGGATTAGGTCCAACCAAAGATGACATCACCAAGGTAACCCTCGCTAAATATTTCAATATGGGCTTCCGAAGAGATGAAGAAACCCTGAACCATGTCACAGAAATTTTTGCACGTTTAAACCGTCCGATGATTGACCTCAACAGAACGCAGGCTGATGTTCCGGAAGGTTGTACCGTGATCAAGAATAAAAACGGGACCGCACCTTGTATGTGGTTTGAACAGCATGGAAAGATCTTTGTGTCGATGCCAGGTGTTCCTTTCGAAATGATGTACCTGATGGACGATGAAATCATCCCAAGGATTAAAGCGGCTTTTAAACTGCCTGTCATTTACCATAAAACCATACTCACTTCCAATATCGGGGAATCCTTCCTCGCCATGGAAATCGAAGACATAGAAAACAGTTTGCCGCCAAATATTAAGCTGGCCTATTTGCCTAAACTCGGACAAGTGCGTTTGCGCCTGAGTACCATAGGTGAAGAAGAAGCACCGCTGAAAGCAGCCGTAGATTTTTATGCCCAGCAGATCATAGCGAGGATAAAGCATCATGTGGTTGCCGAAGAAGACATTGCCCTTGAAAAGGCGATTCTGAACTTTATGGAGCAAAGAAAATTAACCCTTTCTACTGCTGAAAGCTGTACCGGAGGCTATATTGCACACCTGATTACGCAGCATCCCGGATGCTCTTCGGTGTATGAAGGCGGAGCGGTTACCTATTCTTATGACCTCAAAATGTCCCTTCTGGGCGTTAAAGCAGAGACATTGGCTAAATATGGTGCCGTAAGTGAAGAAACTGTAAAAGAGATGGCATTAGGTGCGCTTCAAAATTTTAAAACGGACTATGCCGTAGCGGTAAGCGGGATCGCCGGACCAGATGGCGGAATGCCGGATAAGCCAGTGGGAACTGTCTGGATTGCAGTAGCTCATGCCAAAGGTGTGGTGTCTAAAGTTTTCAGCTTTGGCAACAAAAGAACACAGAATATTGAGCGCTCTGCCGCCGCCGCTTTATCAATGATTTTGAATGAACTCAGGCAACATGAGGATTAAGTGTCCGAAATACTTTACTTTTGTACCTGTTACCAATTAGAAAATAAAAAATGGCTCAATACGAATTATTGTTACCTAAAATGGGGGAGAGCGTTGCGGAAGCAACCATTATCAAATGGCTTAAACAACCAGGAGATATGATAGAATTGGACGATACGATTTTGGAAATAGCTACAGATAAGGTGGATTCTGAAGTTCCATCACCAATCGCCGGTAAGTTAGTTAAGCAGTTATTTAATGAAGATGAGGTAGTTCAGGTAGGTGCAGTCATTGCAATTATCGAAACAGACGCCAATGCAGCCGCTACACCAGCTGCAGAAGCAGTAGAAACTGTAGTGCCGCAGGAACAGGCTGAAGCAGTTTTAGCAGAAATCCCAGGTACCGAGCAGTTGTTGTCCAATGATAACGCTGAAGAGGCCCCTAAGCAAGGTTCAGATCGTTTCTATTCACCATTGGTGAAGAACATCGCCGCTCAGGAAAATATTGAATTGTCGGAGCTGGACAGCATTTCAGGAACTGGAGCAGAAGGACGATTAACAAAAGACGATCTTTTAAACTATATACAGCAAAGAACAGGTGGAGCAGCTAAGACTGAGTCAGTACTTGTAACCACAACTGCAGCTGCAGTGAGTCAGCCGGCAGCAAATACTGCAAAAGCAGCTACGGCAGTTAGTGTGAGTGGTGGTGATGAAATCATTGAGATGGACAGGATGCGCAGGCTGATTGCCGATCACATGGTGATGAGCGTGCAGAATGCACCACACGTGACCTCTTTTGTAGAAGCCGACGTAACCAATATGGTGATGTGGCGTGAAAAAGTGAAACGTAACTTTGAGAAACGTGAAAACGAAAAAATAACTTTTACACCGATCTTTATTGAAGCGGTAACCAAAGCCATCAAAGATTTCCCAATGATCAATGTTTCTGTAAATGGAACACAAATCATTAAGAAAAGAGACATTAATATTGGTATGGCAGCAGCATTGCCGAGCGGCAACCTGATTGTTCCGGTGATCAAAAATGCAGACCAGATGAACCTTTTAGGTTTAACCAAATCTGTAAATGACCTGGCTGTACGTGCACGTAATTCTAAATTGAAACCAGACGAAACTCAAGGCGGTACATTCACCCTGACCAACGTTGGTTCTTTTGGAAACGTGATGGGAACGCCCATCATCAACCAGCCTCAGGTGGCAATTTTAGCAGTGGGTGCCATTAAAAAGAAACCAGCAGTATTGGAAACAGAATATGGTGATGTGATTGCGATCCGTCACATGATGTTCCTTTCTCTTTCTTACGACCATAGGGTAGTAGATGGTTCATTAGGTGGATCATTTGTACGCCGCGTGGCAGATTACCTAGAAAACTGGGATGTCAACAGAGAAATCTAAAACTTTCGTGTAAAGACCTTAAGGAGCTTTACGTGGCTGATTGGAATATTTAATCAACGAAAAGGGCCCCGGAATTTCCGGGGCCCTTTTACGATCAAAACAAAAACTACTTTAGTTAAAAAACACTTCCTCTTCGGTCACAGTTTGAACCTGTTCTTCCGTATAGGTATACCTTCCGGTATGGGCAATAAATACCTCTTTTTGCTCCAGTAAACTACGGTTTTCCAATAATGTTTTCAAGCTGATGCTTCCGATTACATATTTGTAATCCTGACGTGAAAAGCGCTCTACGATATTTTCTACCTGTAACTGTGCTAGCGTATCCTCATTTGAGTAACGCAGATATACTTCAATGTTTACGTGATCAGTATGGATCAAACCATTTTGCTGATGGTACTTTTTATACTCATAACGATAATCATATCTTAAGGCAGCGATGTCGGAAAGTACGGCAGCACCTGTTGGGTGACCACCAGCGCCTTTACCGAAAAAGAACTGCTTGTCAGCGAAAGCTGCCTGAACAGTAACGCCATTGTATTCATTTTCTACATTGAAAAGGAAATCATCAGATTTCACAAACTTAGGGAGTACATAAGTTACCACTTGTTTGCTGCTGATTTTACGTGCGGTAGGAACCAGTTTAATCTTGAAGTTTTTCTCTTTTGCATACCTGATGTCGTCGTCATTCAGGTTTTGAATGCCGATGTTCAAAATGTCAGATGGATCGATAAACAAACCATAAGCATGTGCTGTGGCGATGGCCAGTTTGAATTTCGGATCGTAACCACCCACATCCATAATCGGATCAGTTTCCGCAAAACCAAGGTCTTGCGCTTGCTTTAAGGCCACACCATATTCCATGTTTTCATTGAAAATCTTAGACAAAATATAGTTCGAGGAACCATTAAAGATACCGCTGATACCATGCAGCAGTTCGTTGTTATAGTACTCTTCCAGGTTTCTGATGATTGGAATACTACCGCATACTGCACCTTCATACAATAAAGATACCCCATGTTTTTCCTGCAGTTCTACCAGTTCAGCAAGATGATTGGCAATCATTTTTTTATTGGCGGAAACTACATTTTTACCACTAATCAATGCACGTTTTGTAATGTGATAAGCGGCATCTGCATCATCAATCAATTCTACAATGGTATTGATTTCTTCGTTATTCAGGATTTCGTCGTGATCAGTAGTGAAAAGGTGTGCATCTAAGCTGCGTTTCTTTTCTGGATTTTTGATGGCGATTTTAATAATTTCCAGGTTGAGGTCCTGACCACGAATAATATCGTGTAATCCCTGACCTACAACTCCAAATCCAAATAATCCAATTTTAAGTTTCTTGCTCATCTAAGTACTATGCTGTTTTATGTAATTTAATTATTTTCTTGTTTGTGCTTTCTTTTAGGAAATTCCCGATCACATTGGTCAGGACATCCGTTTCAATCAGGAATCCATCATGACCATACGCAGAGTTTACACTAAAAAATTCTGCATCAGGAATGTGTTTGCTCAGGAACTGCTGTTCCGAAATCGGGAACAGCACGTCGTTTTCTATGCCGATTACTAGGGTATTGGCTTTAATAGTGGACAGCGCATCGATGATACTGCCCCGGTTTCTGCCTACATTATGACTATCCATCGCTTTGCTCAGGTACCAGTAACTATAAGCGTTGAAGCGTTTGCAAAGTTTTTCGCCCTGGTAGTTTTGGTAAGAAGAAGCGCGGAAGGATCCTGTTTTCTCATTCACGCTTTCCAATTGAGTGGCGGTATAGGCATCATAGCTTCTGTAAGATAATAAAGCAATGCTGCGTGCTGTTTTTAAGCCTTTTAATCCACCATCCGGTTTATTGGCGTAGAAAGACCTGTCGGAGCTAATCGCTAAACGCTGACTTTCATTGAAAGCGATTCCCCATGGGGAATGAACAGCGTTTGTGGCTACCAAAATTAGGTTTTGTATAGCTGTATTGTCTTCAATTGCCCATTCTACGGCTTGCTGGCCACCCAATGATCCGCCAATGAGTACTTTAATTTCTTCTATACCCAGGTGTTTGGCCAATAAGCGGTGGGCAGCCACCATATCACGGATTGTTACTTCCGGGAAAGCCAGGTAATAAGGCAATCCTGTAGTAGGATTTACACTTAATGGATTGGTGCTGCCATAATGGGAGCCCAATACATTGGCGCATACGATGAAATGCTCTTCAGGGTTAAACAGGTCATTGTTGCCAAACAATCCTTTCCACCAGTCCAGCACATCTGCATTCGCTGTCAAGGCGTGACAAGCCCAGATTACATTGTCTTTCTTGGCGTTTAATTTTCCATACGTCTGGTAAGCAAGCTCGATCTTGCGCAATTTCTTGCCATTTTCAAGTTTGAAAACTTTGGTGTGAGTATAGGTGGAAGTAGTGCTCATTGTGATGCTTTGGTAGTAAGGTTATTATTTAGCGGAGATAATGGCAAATGCCTGTTCAAAATCCGCTTTGATGTCGTCAATATGTTCGATGCCTACAGAAACGCGCAATAGGTTTGGCGTTACTCCTGCAGAAATCTGCTCTGATTCGCTCAACTGCTGGTGTGTAGTTGCAGATGGTTGGATGATCAGTGTTTTCGCATCACCTACATTCGCTACATGGCTTACTAATTTCAAGGAATCCACTAATGTGGTAGCCTGGCTTTTCTCTCCATGAAGTTCAAAAGAAAGTACGGCACCGAAACCATTCTGCAGGTATTTCTTTGCATTGGCATGGTAAGGGCTGCTTTCCAAACCTGGATAGTTTACTTTTTTCACTGCTTCATGGTTTTCTAACCAGGTGGCTAATGCCAGCGCATTGTCTACATGACGTTGCACACGAAGTGAAAGTGTTTCTAATCCCTGAATTAATTGGAAAGAGTTGAAAGGGGAGAGGGCAGGACCGAAATCTCTAAGGCCTTCTACACGGGCACGGATGGCGAACTGTATGTTGCCAAAGGGACCGCCGATGCCAAACACATCATTAAATACCAATCCATTGTATCCTTCCGAAGGTTCAGTAAATTGCTTGAATTTACCATTGCCCCAGTTGTAATTCCCACCGTCAACGATCACACCGCCAATGCTGGTTCCATGTCCGCCGATCCATTTTGTAGCCGATTGAACTACTATGTGTGCACCATGTTCCAATGGACGAAACAAATAACCTGCTGCACCGAATGTGTTGTCTACAATTAATGGAAGGCCATGTTTGTTGGCAATGGCTGAGATTTTTTCAAAGTCGGCAATACTAAAAGATGGGTTGCCAATGCTTTCTAAATAAAGCGCTTTGGTATTGGCATCAATCTTTGCTTCGAAATCTGAAGCGTCATCGCCATTCGCGAATTTCACTTCAATCCCTAAGCGCTTGAAAGCTACTTTAAACTGGTTATAAGAACCACCATATAAATGAGAAGAAGAAACGAAGTTGTCTCCGGCTTCCAGAATATTGTTTAATGCGATAAATTGTGCGGCCATTCCCGAACCTACAGCCACTGCTGCTACACCGCCTTCTAATGCAGCCACACGTTTCTCAAAAACATCTGTGGTTGGGTTCATGATTCTGGTATAGATGTTACCGAATTCTTTTAAAGCAAACAGATTTGCGCCATGTTCAGAATTCTTAAATCCATAAGAAGTAGTTTGGTAGATAGGTACAGCTCTTGAACCTGTTGTAGGATCAACTTCCTGACCTGCGTGTATCTGAAGAGTTTCGAATTTATGGTGGGTTGACATATTTTATCGTTTAAAAGGTTGAAATTTAGTTTTAGGTTTTCCATTCCTGTGGTTGAATCAGGATTGGATATAGGCGTATAGTGTACCTCAATGGAGGCCTTCCGGATGGATCAAGAATGCAAAAGGAAGATTTTTGAATTTATCGCATGCAACAGCACATACAAATTGTACGCTGTTTACTACAATAATTAAAAGAATCTGATGTAATTTTAACTGTTTTCATTGTCTTAATTTATCTCTCCAGAACGCACCATGCGAACCGGTCAGGAATTGGCACCTTCTCCATTTTGGGAGGGTTGCCAGTGGGTCAAAGAGCCTGTCTCTCGCCACTTCTTTATAAATCAAAACCCAGTTTAAGAGGGTGTTGACTTGAATAGCTTTCGCTAATAATAGTACAAATGTAAAGCTATTCACAAAATAACCAAAATATAATTCTGATTATTTTGCAAATAGTTGATTTATAGCGCTATAAAATTATGACACAAGGTAGTCGTTGCGTGATTTGAAGGATTTTTTAATCTAAAGCTTGTTTAAAATCTTCGATTAGGTCGTCTATATGTTCCAGTCCAACAGAGATCCGAATTAAATTCTGTGGTGTCTTGGTATCCGGGCCTTCCACAGATGCACGGTGTTCAATTAAGCTTTCTACGCCCCCCAGACTGGTTGCCTGAGCAAACAGTTGTACGGTATTGACTACTCGGCGTGCTTCTTCGGCGCCACCATGGACTAGAATGGATAGCATCCCTCCAAAACCACTCATCTGTTGTTTTGCGATTTCATGCTGAGGGTGTGCAGGTAAGCCAGGGTAAAATACGGCTTCCACTTTTGGATGTTTTTCCAGGTAGGTGGCCAATGCCATTCCATTTTCGCAATGACCACGCATGCGGTAAGGAAGGGTTTTTACACTTCTTAATAGTAAAAAGCAATCAAATGGGGAAGGTACTGCACCACCAATCTGCTGTATGTTCCTTACTTTTTCCCAGAATGGTGTCCTTTTGGCCGTGATTAAAGCACCACCCAGTACATCACTATGTCCACCAATATATTTGGTAGAAGAATGCATCACGATATCTGCCCCCAGCTCAATGGGCTTTTGTAAGCATGGCGAAGCAAAGGTGCTGTCGCAAGCCAGTAAAAGGTCATGGGCCTTGGCAATCTTAGAAATAGCCGCTAGGTCTGTTATCTTTAGTAATGGGTTAGAAGGTGTTTCCACCCAGATCATCACCGTGTTTTCTTTAATATAAGCTGAAATCCCTGCAATATTGGTCAGGTCTATGAAATCAATAGTTAAGGTATCTGCAAAGATCGATTGCAATTGCTTTTTGAAGCCCCAGTACATATCGTCAGGAGCGATGATATGGCTTCCTGGAGCTAAGGCCTGAAAAAGAGACATCCCTGCTGTATTTCCTGAAGAAAACGCACAGGCATCTGCACCATTTTCTAAATCTGTCAATACTTTCTCTAAAGCAGAGCGGTTCGGGTTACTGACACGGCTGTACATGTGTCCGCCAGAATAGCCACCATCTTCATCTCTAAAAAACGTTGTGGACAAATTAATAGGCGGTGTAACATCGCCAGTAGCGGATTTATATAAATTTCCGGAATGTATAGCTAAAGTTTCTGGTTTCATTTTCAGGTGGATAAATAGTTAATTGGGGAGCTGAAGCCCACAAAGCTAAAAGTAAAAAATATTCTGCTGAAGTTTTGGCAAGATTTATGTAATTGAAACAGTATTGTGACTTAATATGGTAAAAAGTGCATTTTTGTCAGCAGGTTCACAAACAATGAAAATTAAACAAATAAAAAAACAGATTGATATGAAAAGAATATTCCTGATCGCAGCCATTTTATGCAGTTCATTAATGGTATTGCAAAGTTGTTCTCCAAAAGGTGGAACAGGTACTGAAGTGGTGAAGAGAGGTGATGTTACTGGTACCTGGGTATTGAATGACATTACGTATGAAGGGATTCCTGAAGCTTCTGTTAAATCATTATTTGGTGAAGCAGCTCCAAATTGCTTTGTTGGCGGTACTTGGAGATTAACAAACAGCGGCAACGGTAGTTATAGCTTACCAGGCGGCGGCAATTGCGCAGCGAGAACACAATCTATTTATTGGTCGGCAAGTGTACCGGATCAGACTTTCCAGTTTAAGAAAATATATGAAGGCGATAAAGCTAAAAACGTAACTGAAGGTTACCGTTTAGTAATGTCCACTTCTTCAAAAGAATCATTGGTGATCAAATCACCAGTAGAATATGGCAATGCAACAGCTTATATCGTGTTACATTTCTCGAAAGCAGCAAAATAATTTTTGGTTAAATTTGGTTTAGGTAAAGGGACTCGTGGTTGGGTCCCTTTTTTTGTGCTTAAAAAAGCCTAATTTTGCGGCATTAAGGGAATACTATGATGTCAGACCTGATTATACTTTGTATAGTCTCTTTTTTTGCCGGTTTTATCGATGCGATTGTGGGTGGTGGTGGATTACTCCAAACTCCTGCCATCATGATTGTGTTACCTCAGTATTCGGTGGCTACACTTTTTGGAACCACAAAAATCCCTTCTCTTTCCGGAACTGCTTTTGCCGCCTGGAAGTACTCACAGAACGTAAAGCTAAACTGGCCGCTGCTGATTTACATTGCAATAGCTGCATTTATCGGAGCGGTATTGGGCGCACACAGCATTACGCTGATCGACAATACCATTATAAAGCCGATCGTTTTTGCCATCCTTATTATGGTTGCGGTTTATACTTATTTCAATAAAAAATTTGGTGTCCACCAGGAAAAGGAGCATACGGTGCTTCAGCAGTTGCTGATCGGATTGCTTTTTGGTTTTACCATTGGCTTTTATGATGGCTTAATCGGCCCTGGAACAGGTACATTTTTCATTCTTGCCTTCATTGCCTTAATGGGTTATGATTTCCTGCATGCCAGTGCAAGCGCAAAACTGATCAATATGGCCACCAATATCGCAGCAATCTGCTATTTTGGAAGCACCGGACACATCCTTTATGAGTTTGCCATTCCTATGGCTTTCTGCAATGTGGGCGGTTCATTTCTGGGAACCAAACTTGCCCTGCTGAGAGGCAATAAATTTATACGCATCTTTTTTTTACTAGTGGTTTTCGGGACGATCCTGAGGTTTGCCTATGATATTTTTATCAAAGCATAATTGTTGTTTATGGCGCTGAGGAAGGTTACTTTTTCGTGCCCAATTGATATTTAATGAAGAAGAATAAAGTTTTTGTGTTTGGGATTTTGATTTTCGGTCTGTTGATCGCTGTTTTCGCCTTTGGCTTGTCGACGATTAAAACCGATGTGGCAGTGAGAAGACCGGTTAATTTCCCGGCAATTGTGCAGCAAGGACCTGCGTTGACAGTAGAGGGGGTTACCCTCGGACAAAAGTTATTTGATGATGCATTGCTTTCTAAAAATGGAAAGGTAGCCTGTGCTTCCTGTCACAATCAAACTGACGGCTATGCGAGTAAAGGGATAAAAATCAACCCAGGGGTCAATGAAAATATCCATGGTACAAAGAATACGCCCGCTTTAATGAACCTGCAATGGAAGGCTTCTTTTTTCAGGGATGGAAGAGAATCGCATTTGCGTAACACGGCAATTAATGCCTTAACCAGTCCGGCAGAAATGGGAGAGACCATGCTGAATGTGGTGGCTAAACTGAATGCTTCTCCCCTATATAAGCATTACTTCAAATCGGTTTTAGGCGTAGATACGATACAGGAAAAAGATGTAACCGGAGTGATCGAACAATACCTGCTATCGCTGGTGTCTGCAAATTCACGTTATGATAAACTCGTGGTAAAACAAGAAAATACCTTTAGCCCAGCAGAACTGGGAGGCTTAAAGCTTTTCAAAGAGAAATGTGCTACTTGTCATGCGGGCGATTTGTTTACCGATGAATCTTTGAGAAATATCGGAACAAGTACCGCGAATGATCCGGTGAAAAAGTTTAAAGTTCCTTCTTTAAGAAATATCGAAGTTACTGCACCTTATTTTCATGATGGCCGTTTTGCTACTTTAGAAGAAGTGATGGTACACTATGCGACTGGTGTGCATCAGGAAAAGGATTTAGATCCCTTAATGCAGACGAATGGAAAAGCAGGAGTCCCATTAACAGATCAGGAGCAGAAAAAGGTGGTGGCCTTTTTGAAAACGCTGACTGACGAGGCTTTTATCAACAAAATGACACTTCAGTAAGTATAATCGGTCCCACTATAAAAAAAGCCATTCCTGTTAAAAGGAATGGCTTTTTGCAAAATAACCAGGATAGGAATTTCCGGGAATTAAACTTTAGGGTTCAACATTTTGTAAATGCGATCGGCAAGGTCCTCATAATGACTTTTGATCAATGTATTAGTTGTGCTTGCCTGTAATGCTTTTACATTGGTCTGTAGTTTTTTCAATTCTGAACGTACCATCAGCCTCATGTCCGAAATATTAGGATTGTAAGGAGTAATGCCCATAATTGCATAACCCGATTCTACCACCGGTTTATCTAACTTCAATAACACACCTAAACGATCTGTGTAAGACCTTTGCAATGCTCTTTTGAAAACATCTGGTGTCTCTGAATTGAATATATAACCACGTAAATCAGTCAGCAGGTTGTTCACGGTATAGGCATTCGCTCCGTTTTTCGTCTCATCATCAATCATTCTGGCGAAACCATAAGTTTCCAATAGCGAAGTTAATACCTGATTCTGCATTTCTGTAATCCTGTGGTTCACTACCCCATAATCTACTCTTGCTAAAATGGAAGGGTTTAACAGCCAGTTTGGCGTGCTGAAAACCTGTTTGTTTAAGAAAGCTACAGCTTGCTGCTGCTTCGCTTTTGGCGTATAGCTGTACACTGCACCCGGTTCGTCTACCGTTTTTACATCTTCTTGCAAGCCACTGATGTTAGCCACCACATGGTTGACGTAGCGTCTGTATTGGCGGATCACCTCGTAATATAAATCACTTACATCTTCCAGTTCTTTACCAGGTTCATACGTCCATTTTTCCAGATTCGGAAGAATTCTTTTCAGGTTTTCAATACCGTAAGTACTCGCCTTCATGGCATTGTCGCCCAGGTCTTCACTTTGTGCACGTGGATCTATAGAACCTTGTTTTCCATAAAAATACAAGGGGTCTTTAGCCTTTTTCAAAATCATGGCATCCAGCGTCTTTTTCTCTTCTTTAGAAGATTTGTCGCCAGGGAAATAAGTATAACCGAATTTAATGGCATACTGATCATAAGCACCGATTTTAGGATAAATTTCTGTTACACCATCCGCCGGCTGCGCGATATAGTTGAAACGCGCATAATCCATGATGGAAGGAGCGGTACCATATTTTGCAGTGAAGGTTTTTGAGCGTAGAGAATCTACAGGAAATGCTGCACTGGAGCCAAAGTTATGGAGTAAACCTAAGGTGTGACCTACTTCATGAGAAGACACAAATCTAACTAGCTGTCCCATTTGAGCATCACTGATTTCTGAACCTCTAGCTTGTGGATTGATCGCTGCTGTTTGTACGAAAAACCAGCTTCTCAACAGTGACATCACATTGTGATACCAGCCGATATGACTTTCCATGATCTCTCCGGATCTTGGATCTGCAATCCTCGGACCGTAAGCATTCTCAGTAGAAGAGGCAAAATAACGGATCACAGAATAGCGTGCATCCTCGGTACTAAATTCCGGATCCTGCTGAGGAGTCGGTGCTTCTTTAGCTATAATTGCATTTTTAAAACCTGCGGCTTCAAAAGCAGTATTCCAGTCGTTCACCCCCTGAATTAAGAAAGGAACCCACTTTTTAGGCGTTGCAGGGTCTATATAGTATACGATTTGTTTTTTTGGTTCTACCAGCTCACCACGGCTATAAGCCGCTTCATCTTTTGGTTCTAACTTCCATCTTTGAATGTAAGCAGTAGGGGTAACATGTTTGTCGGAAACACCAAAATCAAGCTGTCTTTCTGTGAAGTAACCCACTCTTTTGTTCTCCAGACGTGCTTTCATTGGTTCTTTAGGCAATAATAACATGGAAGTATTTAAACCAAAGGTCATCGCACCAACAGTTTTATCAGTCGGCAATTCCGGACTTCTATAAGTTTTTACCGTTTTCACTTCTATGTTGGTAGGAAAACTTTTTGCAGTATCAATGAAAGAGCGGGTATTGTCGATGCCAGCAATTTTATAGGTCTTTTTCAGGCCTTCTGGTAAAGACATTCCAGGAATATCACCGTTGTAAAAGTCGGTAACGTCGATTAAAACACCTTTGCCATTTGCACTGAAAGCTTTAATGTCAAAAGCGGCAAGAATAGGCAGTGCATTAGAGTTTTCCAATGCCTGATGTAAATCTGATGATTTATCTGCTACGAATTTAAAGTTAGGAACTCTGATGAATATTTGTTTGTCGTGCTTTTCCCAATTCCAAACTTGGTTGTTCAGCATTTCACCACCATATTGCGCTCTGGATTCTCTTAAAGCCACAGGTGTTTGTGTAAATCTGGTCACGACCAGTAGGTCTCTGCCCAATAGTGAATCCGGGATTTCAAAAAAGTATTTCTGATCTACTTTATATACATTGAACAATCCTTCATCGGCTTTCGTGCCTGCAGGGATAATTTCTGAGAACTTTTTGATGGTGCTTTTTTTTACCGCATTTTTTGAGGTGGTATCCTGTACCGCTTTTCCGGCCATGCTGCCAGGCCATTTTGTTTGCTGTGCAAAGGCGGTTCCGCCGATGAGAACAGGAAATAGGAGGAAGAAAGCAGCCCTTGTCAGGCTGCTATTCTTTTGTTTAAAGGTAGATTCGAAATTCATGAACAGATTAAATTGATATTTATGTTTCTGAGGAGCTGGATTACCAGCCCTCGTTTTGTGGTTTAAGGTTTGGATTGGTCGCGATTTCCGTTAAAGGAATTGGCTGCCAGTAGTTTTTATCGGTAAAGACTCTGCTGCCTGATTTTTTTGCTACAAAGGTTAAGCTGCCATTGGTCGCTTTGGTAATGGTGACGCCATTCACTGATTTATTAAGGATATTTGCTGCTTCCTTCCAGCGACGTAAATCGTTATAACGGGTCTGGTCTTCGAAAGCCAGCTCAATCCTGCGTTCATGGCGGATTTTTGCACGCATTTCCGGCTGAGTTAAGCCTGTTGGCAGTTCTGGCATTTTTGCTCTTTTGCGAATGTCATTGATGGCCTGATAAACAGTAGCGTCTGGTCCAATCGCTTCATTCTGTGCTTCTGCATAGTTTAAAAGTACTTCTGCATAGCGCATGATCACCCAATTGGTGCTGCTAGTTACGTTCACATCTTTGTTGTAATCGAAATCTTCAGCGATGAATTTCCGGATATAAAAGCCGGTAGGTGTAGGGTTGGACGTAGGCATGTCTTTACCTTTAGCGAAGGTTTCTACGGCTCTTCCTTTAAAGCTGGCATTGTTGTACAATACAGATTTTTCGAAACGTGGATCGCGGCCTGCATAAGGGTCGGAAGCCAGGTAACCAGATCCGCTTTCGCCGATCATCTTGCCGTTTTTCATTTCGTACTCATCAACAATTTCCTGAGTAGGGGCATTGGTGCCTTTTCCTCCATATCCTGCCGGACTATTGTTTTTATCGAAACTGTGTTGTTTCTCACCTTTCAATCCATTGTAACGGAATTCCAGGATGTCCTCTGGTTTAACCAGTACGTTTTTTTTCAGGAAAGGATCGTTATAATCTGCTTGTAAGCTATAATAAGCGGTGTTTATCACCTTTTTTGCTGCATCAGCGGCTGCCTGCCATTTGTCTAAACTATTGGCAGGATTGTTCAGCGAACTTGCTGCCCATAGTAAAACGCGGCTTCGAAAGGCCTGTGCAGCGGCACTGGTAATCCTGCCATATTCTGTACCTGGCCAGGATGCTGGTAGTTCTTCGGATGCCTGGGCTAACTCAGCAGCGATAAAGGCCATGCCATCCTGCTGGCTAGTTTTAAAAGGCTTGTCCTGAGCTTCTTCTACTGGCTGTGCTTTTAGCAATAAAGGAACTTCCTTGAAACTGCTGAACAATTGAAAGTAAACGAAGGCTCTGAAAAAACGAGCTTGTCCTAACATATCTTTTCGTTGTGCTGGGTTCAATGCCGGCGCTGTTTCTGCTCTTTCCAGGAAGTAATTGATCTTTCTGATCTGCGCATAGCTGTCTTTCCAGAGGTTCTTTTGAGGAAAAGTAGTGGCATTGAAATCGCCGGTCAGGTAGCCGGAAATCTTGCTTTCTTCGCTTCCAATTACCTGAATATCGTCTGTGATCGCGGCAGGCAGGTAAGTCGCGGTAAAGCCGCTGTTCATGAAGTTGTAAAACTCATTTACAGACAATTTAATCAGTTCCGGATCTTCCCAAAGGCTGGCTTCCGAAATCAGGTTTAAAGGCTTTCTGTCCAGGAAGTCTTTCTTGCAGGAGCTCATGCTAAGCAGGCCTGCAAGGATGATGGTGGTGGTATATTTTGAAGGTATAAAGTTCATAATTGCTGATCTTTTCGATGAATAAATTAAAGGCCTAAACGAAGACCAAAAGAGAAAATCCGTTGTGGAGGGTAAGAGTTGGCAAAGGTGCCGGACGACTCAGGGTCGAACCTCCTGTTGTTGCTGACCGTAAATAGATTCTGTCCTTGAGCAGTAACTGTTAATGAAGAAACCCCAATCTGTCTCAATACCGTTTTCGGAATGCTATAAGACAATTGTGCGGTTCTCAGCTTGATATAGTTTCCGTTTTTAACGTAAAAAGTGGAAGGATATCTGTTGGCTTCATAGTTAGATAATAGTCTTGGGTAAGCCGCATCGGTATGTTCTGGTGTCCATCTGTCCAGGTGTAACTCGTAGAAGTTAGTTAAATCTGCAGCAGGCGCATAATTGATGTACACTCCTGTAGAGGCTTGGAATAAGGCATCAGCAGAGAAGTTTTTCCATTTGAAAGCCAGTGATAAACCGTAAACCGTTGGTGGAACGATATATCTGGTTTCCACATCACGATCGGCACTGCCGCTAAACAATTCTACTACGCCATCACCGTTTAGATCCACATACCTGATGTCTCCAGGTTTACCGCTCACCGGTGTAGCTCCAGGGCTGGTCAGGTATTTTGGCCAGTTGTCTACATCCTGCTGGTCTTTGAAAATACCATCTGCTTTCAGGATTCTTGCAGCACCCACCGGGCGTCCTTCCTGACGTAATCCTGGCAATACACTCTCGTTTTCGCCATAATCTACGACTCTGCTTTTTGTGAAAGTCATGTTTAAGCGTGCAGAGAAATTGACTTGTCCGATGTTGCTTTGGTGAGATAAAGCCAGCTCATACCCGTAGTAATATTCTTTTCCAAAGTTTTCTAATGCCGGGCTCAATCCGAAGGTAGAAGGTACATCATAACCTCTGGAACGTAGGATGTCATATTTAGATTTACTATAATAATCTGCTTCGATACCCAATTTACCAGCCCATAATAAGGCATCTAAACCGATGTCAAAAGCTTTCACTTTTTCCCAAGTAATATTGGTATTTGGAACGGTTGTATTGGTGATCCTGGTCATCGGAGAGATCGCATTTCCAGTACCGAACACATAACCTGCCGGGAAAAGACTGTAGTTGTAAAAGTAAGAATACAAGGAACCGCCATCATTACCTAGTTTACCGTAAGAAGTACGGAGTTTCAACTCGTTGATGAATGGATAATTGTCCTTAATGAAATCTTCTTCGGATAAGATCCATGCTGCTGATAAGGATGGGAATAAGGCTCTTCTTTTTCCTTTTGGATAGTATGGAGAACCATCGTATCTGAAGTTGCTTTCTAAAATATATTTGCTGTTGTAATTGTAGATAAAACGGGCAACGGCACTTTGGCGTGCGTTTTCCTGTGAACTCCCAGAACTTTTCTGCGTGCTTACATCTCCAAGGAATAGCTGGTCCACACTGGCAACAGGGTAGTTACTTCTTTCTGCAATGATGTTTTCTCCTTTGAATTCATTCTGCTCATATAAAGCCAATGCAGTAATGGAATGCTTGCCAAACAGTCTTTTGTAATTCAGGGAAACCTGTACGTTTACGTTGTCATTCAGGGAAACAGTTTCACTCAATGAAGCTTTCTCTGTTGCATTTTGCTGGGTATATTCGTCCTTTAAGGGATCCAATGAATACACTGGATAAGGCACGGTAAATGCTTTGGTTAAGGAGTTGTTCTTGTCCACTGTAACTACTCCATTTGCAGAAAGACCTTTGATAAAAGGCAGCTGCTGTGTGATTCTCAATGAGCTGGTGAAGATGTTTCTGCCTACTTTATTGTAACCGGCACCTTCCAATGCATCCGCTAATGGATTGCCTGAAAATCCTGAGAAAGCATATAAGCCATTGGAAAAACGAGCTGGAGATACTGAACCTAAAACCGACATTCTGCTGAAAATGCTTTCCGCATAAACGGCAGGGTTTTTCGCATTTTCAGTGATATAATTCAAACCCACAGAAAGGCTGGTAGTTGGCGTAACATCCAGGTCAAAATTACTGACTAAACCATAACGCTTCATTCCTGAAGTGCTGATGAGTCCTTGCTGGTCGGTATAGGTTCCACTGATAAAGTACCTGGAATTAGTGCTGCCGCCGTTTAAGCTCAGGTTATGTTTTTGTACAGAGGCATAATCTTTTAGCACAGTTTTGTACCAGTCAGTATTTGGATAACGATCCGGATCTGATCCGTCCTTGAATTTCTGAATTTCTTCTGGGGTATATTTTGTTCTTGGAGAGCTTCCTTTTTCTGCTTTATCATTGTCGAACATCTCATTGTTCAAAATGGCATAGTTGTAAGAATCCAGGAATTTAGGCAATCTTGTAGACTGCTGTATCCCGAAATTACCATTGTAGTTCATGGATACTTTATTGGATTTTCCACGTTTGGTGGTAATCAGGATCACACCGTTGGCGCCTCTGGCACCATAAACAGCTGCCGAAGCATCTTTTAACACACTGATGCTTTCGATGGAATTGGGATCTAGTTTGTCCATTTCCATGCCTATAATCCCCATACCTTCTCTGGCTACTCCATCAATCACAATCAGGGCTTCACCCATTCCACGGATTTTGATGGAAGAGCGGTCGCGGTCTGGTGTACCTGAAGTACTCATGTAAGACACCAATCCGGTTACTCTGCCCATTAAAGTATTGGATACGTTTACGGCGGGTGATTGTGTCAGTTCTTCTCCTTTGATCACTCCGATAGCACCAGTTACGAGTTTCTTTTGCTGTGTACCGTATCCGATGACTACCGCTTCGCTCAATTCACTCATGCTCATCGTCATGGATACATCGATCTGCGTTCTCTTTTGGATAGCAATTTCTTCTCTTTTGAAACCTAAATAAGTGAAGATTAAAGTTTGGTTGTCTTCAGCCTGGATTTTGTAAAATCCATCAGTGTTAGTGATGGCTACCGCTTTTCCTTCTTTCACCAAAATGGTAACTCCAGGCAATGGAATCCCTTTATCATCGGTCACTTTACCCTGGATCGTGATGATATTTGCCGAGGCAACTGGTGTTCTTACAGCCGCTTCTTTCAATTTAACTACGATGATGTTTTTTTCTATCGTGTAGGTCAAGGGTTGATCTTTGAAAATCTCTGTTAACGCAGTGCTCAGAGCCGTGTTTTTCAAATCTACGTTTAATGGTTTCGACTGGCTGATGACTTCGTTATTGTAGATAAAATAATAGCCGGTTTGCTTTCTCAGGTCTTGCAAAACGGATTTTAAGCTGGTATTGCGCTTAGAAATGCTGACGCGCTGCCCGTAGGAAGCCGTACTTACCTGTATACCCAAGGTAATCAGGATAATCAATGATAGTTTCATGATAATGAATACTTTTCTTACGGTTTTTTGGCCATAAGAGGAAATGACTTTAGAATGTAGTCGTTCTTTCATAAATTTGAAATGTTTAGGTTTAAGTTGAAGGCTGTGCAATTCCAGTGAAAACTGGAAAGTTCTTTAGGGTAAGCCTGAGCATTGACCTTCCCGGCCGCGAACCGGGTTGGTTATTTTCTGACTCACCTGCGGTGGTGGTTTAAGTGGCAGGTTTCATGTGTGTATTAATTTGTGGTGGTGGTAGTTTGTTGATTTATTTTATTTTTTGAATGATTACTTTATTTTGTTCAATACCGAATTTGACGCCCCCGGTCCCTTCCAGTACGCTTAAGAATGTAGAAAGGTTACTTTCTCTCGGAATTACCCCCGTGAAATAAAGATCGGGTGCTGTACCTTTATAGACCAGCTCTACATTGTACCAACGTTCCATTTGTTTCATGACTTCATTGGTTGGGGTGTTGTTGAATACGAAAGCATCGTTCTTCCAGGCAAGCACTTCCTCTAAATCCGCTGCGCTGATTTTAGCAGGATTTTCATCAGTAGTTTTCATTTGAGCCTGTTCTCCAGGTTTTAAAACCTGGTAATTGTTGAACTTCAGACGGCCTAATTTTACACTTCCTTCTGCAAGCGTAGTACTGATCTGAGGCGCATCTTTATAAGCACTAATGTTGAATTTTGTCCCTAAGACCTCTAGAATTTGTTTGTCAGCAATCACACGGAATGGCTGATGTTTATTCTTGGCCACTTCAAAATATACTTCTCCACTAATTGTTACTTTTCTTTCTCCGGGAAGGAAATTGGTTGGAAAGCGAATGGAAGAGGCTGCATTGAGCCATACTTTAGTGCCATCAGGAAGAATAATTCGGTATTGTCCGCCTTTAGGGGTAGAAACTGTATTGTAGTTTAAAGCTTCGGCATTGCCAGAAGGGTCGTTCTTTTGTCTGTTGTAGGCCAGCTGACCATCGCTGGTATTGCTGAAGTTGATGTCTTTACGCTGAGCAAGTGCGCCGTTTTTAGCACCATCTAAAACCAGCTCCGTTCCATCAGCTAATTTTAGAATCGCTTTATTGCCACCGGGTTTTACTTCATTTTTGAAAGTAAGCTGTTCGATATGTGGGCTGGCTGGATATTGCTGGTAAAAATAAACAGCGATTCCACTGGTCAGGATCAAGGCTGCAGCAACTGCTATTTTCTGCCAGTTGAAATGGAGTTTTCTCGTTTTTAATTCGCTTGAATCTGGGGTTAATGGAGTTACAGCACTGCGCTTTGAGTCAATTTCCTGCTCGATTTTGGAGAATATGCGTTGGTATACCGCTGTCTCGTCCATGCCGGGAGCATCCGGCCATTCTACGATTTCATGTTTTGGAGAACGGTACCATCTTAGTAATTGCTCCCGTTCTTCTTTAGTACAGGTACCGTTGATGTATTTTTGAATTAATATAGGAGTATCGTCTCTTTTCATTAGTGTAGATCTGTTATTAGCGGTTTCAGGACTATGTCAAGTGTGCATCTCTTTTTAGTAATGCCAATTTTAATCGACCGTGGTTCTGGGCTAATTATAAAGGAGTACGTTGAACCCCGGCCTTACCCTTAGTAGGTAGTAAGAAAAATGATGTTTTATTTTTAAAAGTGTGTTTTTCAAAGATAGGAGCTGTTTTTTTTTAGCTATTTTAGTAGAAAAGCGCAAGCAATCAGGAGTATTCCTGAATTGTTCAGGTCTTTTCTGATGGTTTTTAAAGCTTTACTGAGGTGTGCCTCTACAGTTTTTTCGGCAATGCCCATTTCTTTGGAGATTTCGGGAATCGTTAATCCGTGCTGGCGACTGTATTTAAAGACCAGTCTGCATTTTTCTGGCAGCTGTTCTACAATGCCGTCAATGTATTCCTGCAGGAATTTGGCCTGGATCTTTTCTTCATCTAGTGCAACGAGCTCCGTTTGGTAGTTTAACAAGGCGAGTTCGGCTCTTCTTTTTTGCTGATGAATACTTTTGAATACTGAAAATTTAACGGCAGTGGCTAAGTAGTTTTCAAGAATGTTGATTTCAAGAACGGCTCTTCTGTTCCAAAGTCCGATAAATACTTCCTGAACGATTTCTTCAGACGCAGAATGGTCCTTCGTATAATTGTACGAAACTGCAAGCAGTTTCTTCCAATAACGATTGAAGAGTGCTGTAAACGCAAGGCGATTGCCAAGACGCAGCTCCTCCAGCAGTTCCTGATCAGAAAAATTATGATAACCCCCCATATATCCCGAGGCTAATGTAGCGATAAAACCATTTTATTTTATTAACGATCAGCTTTATAGACATTATTTTTACAAGCATTTGCTCGGGTATCCCGGGGAATTCTGTTTCTGATACGGTGTATATGGGGAATTTGAATGCTGCCTAGGAGAGTTCTAGGGTCGTATTTTTCCAGGGCTCAGCTTTTAAATGGATGTTCTAAAACGTTTAAAAAATAAATTACCTACTATGGCCTGCGTTATTTTTTAGTACTTGTGCTCTTTTACATAAAGCTGACAGCTAAAACCTGTTAAAAAAGCGGGTTTATGGTGATTTTATACTACTTTTGTTCGTGATAAGCGCAGCTTTCGCTGTGTCTTTTCTTATACATTTGTACCATTATCTCATAATACATGGATGCTAATTCAAAGCTGGCTATAGTTATCAACGACAATGATTTGTCTGTCGAACTTAAAGCCATAGCAAATAAAGTTCAGAACCAGGAAAGAATCACTTTCGATGAAGGCGTATATCTTTATGAAAATGCCGAATTGGGCTACCTGGGTGTGTTGGCGAACTACATCAGGGAGCAGAAACACGGTGATAAAACTTATTTTAACCGCAATTTCCATATTGAGCCGACCAATGTTTGTGTTTACGACTGCAAATTTTGTTCTTATTCCCGTTTGATTAAGCAGCGTGAAGAAGGATGGGAAATGAGCGTAGACGGAATGATGGACGTGCTTAAAAAGTACGATAATGAACCCGTAACGGAGGTTCATATTACTGGAGGTGTGGTGCCAAAGCAAAATCTGGAATTCTATAGTGATTTCTTCAGACGGGCAAAAGCACACCGTCCGGATCTGCATGTGAAAGCATTGACTCCGGTAGAGTATTATTACATCTTCAAAAAGGCGAAATTAAGCCACTATGATGGTATGAAATATTTGCAGGAAGCTGGTTTGGATTCTATGCCAGGTGGCGGTGCAGAGATTTTTCACCCGGAAGTAAGGGAAAAGATTGCACACGATAAATGTAATGCAGAGCAGTGGTTGGATATTCATGAGCAAGCACATAAGCTGGGCATGAAGACCAATGCGACCATGCTTTACGGACACATAGAGAAGTTTTGGCATCGGGTAGACCACATGGAACGCCTGCGTCAGCAGCAAGATAAATCGGGAGGTTTCCAGGCCTTCATTCCATTGAAATTCAGAAATCAGAATAACCAGATGGACAACGTGCCAGAGGTGTCAGTGATTGAAGATTTAAGGAACTATGCGATTGCAAGGATTTATCTAGACAATTTTGACCACATCAAAGCTTACTGGGCAATGATTAGCCGTCAAACTGCACAGCTTTCTCTAAACTTTGGCGTAGATGATATTGATGGTACTTTAGACGATACCACCAAAATTTACTCTATGGCAGGTGCGGAAGAACAGCATCCGGCAATGAATACGGAAGAACTGGTGAACCTGATCAAGCAGGTGAACCGTAAGCCAATAGAAAGAGATACCCTTTATAATGTAGTGACCGATTATACGGATGTTGTATTTGAAGGAGAAACGAAACCACAGTATTATAAATTGCCGGTCATCAATTAATGGATAAAGAACTATACATCATCAGACATGGTGAAACCGATTTAAACAAGCAGGGAATTGTGCAGGGAAGAGGGATCAACAGTGACCTGAATGATACCGGAAGGGCACAGGCAGCGTCATTTTATATGCTGTATAAAGATGTTCCTTTTGATAAAGTGTACACTTCTACTTTAAAACGTACGCATCAAACCCTGAAAGGGTTTATCGATGCAGGTAGGCCATGGGAGCAATTGTCCGGTCTGGATGAGCTCGCCTGGGGTGTTTGGGAAGGTAAAGCCAATGATGAACACGCAATTGCGGCTTTTAAAGGCATGATGGAAAAATGGCAGTCTGGAGATTTCGACAGTCATTTTGAAGGTGGTGAAAGCCCGAATCAAGTGAAAGCGCGTCTTCAGGAAGCATTAGATATCATAGTGAATGCGGCAAATGAGAAAACGGTGCTGGTGTGTATGCACGGTCGAGCGATGAGGCTGTTACTATGCCTGATTACCGGTAAATCTTTAAGCGAGATGACGGAATTTCCTCATCAGAATACGACGCTTTACAAAGTCGGACTGAAAGATGGCCAATTTACCATCCTGGAGTTCAATAATACCGATCATTTAAAAACATTTCCAATTGAGTAAGATTAAGATTTCCGCAGTTTCTTATACCAATACCAAGCCATTTATGTACGGTATTGAGCATTCAGAACTGATCGATAAAATAGATTTGAGTTTAGATATTCCTACAGATTGTGCCGCAAAATTGATTAACAATCAAGTGGATATTGGTCTGATTCCTGTGGCAGCCATCCCATTGGTGCCCAATGCGAACATCATTGCCGATTACTGTATTGGATCTGTAGGTGCGGTAAATTCTGTGTTTGTATTCAGTAATGTCCCTTTTCAGGAGATTAAGACTGTAAAATTAGATAGCCATTCCCGCACTTCAAATAACCTGGCGAAGGTATTGCTGAAATTCCACTGGAAACAGGAGGTTAGTTTTACTACTGATCTGGAAGCGACTACAGATGCGATGGTTTTAATTGGCGACCGTACTTTTGGTAAAAAATCCGACTATGCTTATGCCTATGATATGGGAGAGGAGTGGATGAAATTTACAGGTTTGCCTTTTGTATATGCTGCATGGGTGGCCAATAAAACAATTCCAGCATCATTTATCTCAGAATTTAATCAGGCTTTGGCTTTTGGGCTTTCTCATCGTGGAGAGTTATTGAAAGAATTACCTGAAATTGCAAATTTTGACATGGAAGATTACCTGTGTCATAAGTTAGATTTTGAGTTGACCGACAAGAAACGCGAGGCATTAACTTTGTTCTTATCGTATATAGAACAATTATAGAATTTATAGTTTTCAACAAAGCTTAAAGGTTAGCCATTCAGGTGCTATCTTTACAGTTTTGTAAATAAGATACATTTTGGCTAAAGACAAGACTAAAGAGACACCTTTAATGCAACAGTACAATGCGATTAAAGCAAAGTACCCCGGGGCGTTATTATTGTTCAGAGTAGGCGACTTCTATGAAACATTTGGTGAAGATGCTGTAAAGACCTCCCAGATTTTGGGGATTGTATTGACAAGAAGGGGAAATGGACCCGGTGGTCACATTGAACTGGCAGGATTTCCGCATCATTCTTTAGACAATTACTTGTCGAAATTGGTTAGGGCCGGACAAAGGGTTGCGATATGCGATCAGCTGGAAGATCCGAAAATGACCAAAACCATTGTAAAACGTGGGGTAACAGAACTGATTACTCCCGGTGTTGCTTATAGTGACAATATCCTGAGTCAGAAGTCTAACAATTACCTTGCTGCAGTTTATTTTGACAAAACCGGTATGGGCGTATCCTTTCTGGATATTTCTACCGGAGAGTTTTACGTGGCTCAAGGTAATGAAGAATATATTGATAAGCTTTTACAAGGCTTTAAACCCACAGAAGTTATTTTTCAAAAGAGTAAAAGGAAAGAATTCCTCGAACTTTTTGGAGATAAGTTCTATACTTTCACACTAGACGACTGGGCTTTTACCACCGATTATACGAATGAAACTTTACATAAGCATTTTGAAGTCAACTCCTTAAAAGGATTTGGGGTAGATAAGCTGTCTATCGGCACTATCGCCGCTGGGGTTATCCTTCATTATCTGAATGAGACGGAGCACAAAAATCTAAAACACGTCAGTGCGATTTCACGATTAGAGGAAGATAAATACATGTGGCTGGATCGTTTTACGATTCGAAACCTGGAATTGGTCAGCGCTAACAATGAAAATGCAGTGACGCTTTTTCAGATTTTAGATCAGACTGCTACTCCAATGGGTGCCCGATTGTTACACCGTTGGATCATCATGCCGCTTAAAGAACTGAAGCCTATTCAGGAACGTCTAGGGATGGTGGAATACCTGGTGAAAGATGAAGTTTTGGTAGAAAAATTCTTAGACCATATCAAGCAAATCGGAGATCTGGAACGCCTGATTTCTAAGGTGGGCTTATTGAAAGTTGGTCCGAGGGAATTGTGTCAGCTGAAAAAAGCATTGTACCATATTGAATCGGTCAAGGATATTGCAAACGCTTCAGAAAACCCATTTCTAATGGCGTTGGCCGCACAGCTGGATCCTTGTTTATCCATCAGGGAGAAACTGGAAAGAGAATTACAGCAAGATCCTCCAGCTTTATTGATTAAAGGAAATGTGATTGCAGATGGGGTGGATGAAGAATTAGACCGCCTGCGCAAGATCTCCTTTGGTGGAAAAGATTATTTAATAGAAATTCAAAAAAGAGAAGCAGCCATCACTGGCATCCCTTCTTTAAAAGTAGCCTTCAATAACGTTTTTGGTTATTACCTGGAGGTGACACATACGCATAAAGATAAGGTTCCTACCGAGTGGATCAGGAAACAGACACTGGTGAGTGCAGAGCGCTATATTACACCAGAGTTGAAAGAATATGAGGAGCAGATCCTTGGAGCTGAAGAGAAGATCATGCAGATCGAAATCCGCCTTTATGGAGAATTAATGCAGCTCGTAAGTGCTTTTATCAAACAAATCCAGCTGAATGCTTTTTGTATTGCGCAATTGGATGTATTGCTGTGTTTTGCGCAGCTGGCGGTAAAAAACCACTATGCCAAACCAGTCATGAATAAAGGCAAAGGCCTGGACATTAAAGGCGGTAGACATCCGGTGATTGAAAAGAGACTGCCTGTCGGTGAAGAGTACATTACCAATGATGTTTTTCTGGATAATGTCACTCAGCAGATCATCATCATTACGGGACCCAATATGTCGGGTAAATCGGCGATTTTAAGACAAACGGGGTTGATTGTATTGATGGCGCAAATGGGCTGTTTTGTTCCAGCCAAAGAAGCAACAATTGGTTTGGTAGATAAAATATTTACCAGAGTTGGGGCTTCAGACAACCTTTCTTCCGGAGAAAGTACGTTCATGGTGGAGATGAATGAGACGGCAAGTATCCTGAATAATATTTCGGAAAACAGCCTGATCTTATTGGATGAAATCGGCAGGGGCACGAGTACTTATGATGGGATATCCATTGCCTGGGCGATTGCTGAATTCCTGCATACGCATCCAACAGCTAAGCCAAAAACCTTATTTGCGACGCATTATCATGAGCTGAACGAGCTGGCAAATACCATGAGCAGAATCAAAAACTTTAACGTTTCTATAAAGGAAGTGGGTAATAAAGTGATTTTCTTGCGTAAATTGGTGCCTGGAGGCAGTGAGCATAGTTTCGGTATTCATGTAGCTAAGATGGCGGGTATGCCTCCAAAGCTGATCAACAGGGCAAATGAGATCCTGAAAAAACTGGAAATTGACCGTACTGAAGGACAAAGTATAAAAGATAGCATTAAGAAAGTCCAGAATCAGGCTTATCAGCTGCACATGTTCGCAATTGATGATCCGGTATTGGTGAAAATAAGAGATACATTAAATAACCTAGATGTGAATGTGTTAACGCCGGTCGAAGCCTTGCTTAAACTAGACGAAATACAGCGCATCATTAAACAGTAAACGATATGACCATTAATCAGACCGCTCTTAAAGGAAGATTTAAGCTGTTGCTGTTTTTAATGGTGTTGCTCGTTTTTTCTGCCTGTAGAACAAGGAAAAATACCAACGTAAATACGACTGCCGCAAGAGCTGCAGTGGTGATGTCTCAGCTGAAAAGCAAACCTTTATATCGTTTTATCAATGATTGGACGGGGGTAAGGTATCGTTTAGGTGGTTTAGACAAGCGCGGCATCGATTGCTCCGGCTTCGCTTTGCTGCTGCAAAAGAATATCTATGGCAACGAACTGCCTAGAAGATCCAGCGATCAGGCTGCCGTCATCAGGACCAAAAGTATGGGACAGCTGAAGGAAGGTGACCTGATATTTTTCTCTTTCGGCGGCAGAGCTGTAGATCATGTTGGTATTTATCTGAAAGACAATTTCTTTGTTCATGCATCTACCACTCGTGGGGTGATTGTAGATGACCTGAGCATACCCGCTTATCAAAAAGCAATGGTCAAAGCCGGATCGATCAAAAATTAACATTCCTTTGCTGATTTCTTTTCTTTAAAGCACTTAAATACGGTTTTTTTTCTTTTGTGATTGACTGTTCATGTATCGGTTTAACAATAAACAGGAACAAAAACGGAAAACTCCTGTTGTTATATTACATCAATTGTAATCATATATGACAGAGAGACACACTTATCAAACCGGAATCATAGGAAATTGCGCTTACCTCGCCCATGTTAACAAGAACACCAATATAGACTGGCTGTGTTGGCCTAGATTTGACAGCAGCTTTGTTTTTGGTGGTTTATTGGACCAGGAAAAAGGAGGCGAATTTTCGATTCTCCCGGCCGGTGAGTACTTATCAAAACAGTATTATCTGGAAAACACGAATATCATTTGTACGGAAATCAGCAATGAGGAAGGCAGTTATCGTGTAACCGATTTTGCACCGCGTTTTCATCAGTTTGAGCGCTATTTTAAACCGCTGATGCTGATCAGGAAAATAGAACCTTTAACAGGAAATCCAAGAATAAAAGTCACTTGTAAACCGGTTTGTGAATACGGTGGAAGGAAACAAAACGCAAGCAGAGGAAGTAACCATATTGAGTTTACCGGGGATACGGAGGATATGCAACTGAGTACCAATATCTCCCTGAGCTATATTGAAGATGAAAAATATTTTGCTTTGAATGAGACAAAATACCTGATCTTAACCTATGGGAATGAACTGGATGCACCCATTATCAGCACTGCAGAGCGCTTTTTATTGGAAACAAAGAAATATTGGCGCACCTGGATCAAGCACTCTACGATCGTTGGGTTTTATCAGAACTATATTATCCGTTCCGCATTGACTCTAAAAATCCATCAGTATGAAGATACAGGTGCGATTATCGCAGCCAGTACCACCAGTTTGCCAGAATCTCAGGGCAGTGGAAGAAACTGGGATTATCGCTATTGCTGGATGAGGGATACCTATTATGTGATCACCTCATTGAACCATATCGGTCATTTTGAAGAAATGGAAAGGTATTTTAATTATATCACTGACCTCTCATTTAGGGATGAAGAACGTTACCAGCCACTATTCGGTATTGCCGGAGAACGGGTGTTGACAGAACATATCGTTCCTGATTTAAAGGGATATTTAGGCAATACCCCCATCAGAATTGGGAATCAAGCTTTTGAGCACATTCAGAATGACATCTATGGGCAGGTATTGATTTCCATGCTGCCTCTTTATACCGATAGACGTTTTATCTATTCAGAAAGAAAAGATTCAGAAAAATGGCTGGACTCTCTATTGAAAAAGATTGAGCATACTATTGATGAAAAGGATGCTGGAATATGGGAATTTAGAAACCTTCCGAATACCCATTGTTACACTAATTTATTTCAATGGGCAGGGGCAAATGCAGCTTTAAAAATGGCGAAAACCATTGACGATAAGCCTTTGCAAAAGCGTGCACAGTTGTTAATTGATAAAGCAGCCCAGCATATTGAGGATTGTTATGATCCGGAACGTAAAGTATATACGCATGCGGTGGGCAGCCCTTACCTGGATTCCAGTACTTTGCAGTTAATTTTAATGAACTACCTGGATCCGAATTCGCAAAGAGCAAAGGACCATTTGAGTGCTCTAGAAGCAGAACTTAAAGGAGCAAATGGCTTGTTTTACCGATACATCCATACTGATGATTTTGGTAAGCCAAAAACGACCTTCTTAATTTGTGCGTTTTGGTATGTGGAGGCTTTGGCCTGTGTAGGAAGACTGGATGATGCGATCAGGGAATTCGAGTCTATTATTAAATATTCGAATCATTTGCTGTTATTCAGCGAGGATGTGGATGAAGTAGATGGTGGCCAATGGGGCAATTTCCCTCAGGCTTATAGTCACGTTGGCTTGATGAATGCTGCACATCGAATTGCAGTGAAGCTAGACAGACCGTCTTTTTTATAAATAGTTTTTATAAAATAAGCGCTGGCCCAATTAAAGGGCCAGCGCTTATTTTATTGGATCAGTTCTTGTAGCAATGCTCTAACTTCTCTAAAATCTTTCAGATAGTATCTTGCTGCGGAGATATTGCTGCCTACTTTAATGGTATAAGCTTCGGAAGCTAATGCTTTAAAAATATCTTCATCAGTATGGTCGTCTCCAAGGGCCAGGATAAAATCAGGGTTTTGTCCGTAAAGCCAATTTTGAGCAGCTTTTCCTTTATTGACTTCTATGTTCTTGAACTCTATGACCTTATTTCCCGGCATCATCTGCAATCCTTTGTCGGCAATGACCAAACGAAGGTGGTTGATGATTTCGTTAGCTCTGAGGGCTCCTAAGCCTTCTTCTACTTTTCGGTAATGCCAAACAAGAGAGTAACTTTTCTCTTCAATGAATGATCCTGGGGTACGGTCAGTATAGGTGTCCAGGACCAGTTTGATCTCCTGTTTCCATTTATCGGTGAGCAATGGGAGGGGTTTCCAATCGGTATGCTTGTATTTTTGCCATGCGCCATGTTCTGCAATCATATCTACATCTAAATGTCCAAACCACTGTTCTAAGGTTTGGTAATTGCGGCCGCTAATAATAATGACCTGGTTTGCAGGGTCTTTCGCTAGATTTTTTAGGATTTCATATAACTCTTCATCAGGAGAGGCTTTGTTGATATCGGCATTAAAGCCAACCAATGTTCCATCATAATCGAGGAATATATACCTGTCTTTTGCATTTTTATAATCATTACTGATTTGATTTTTAATCGATGCCACCGCGTGTTTGGTATGTAATGATTCCTGCATCGTTTTGACTTCTTTTAATTTATCCATAAAGTTTTTCACCCAAAGGTGTATGTTGAATTTGCTGACAATTGCCCGCATACTTTTCATTCTGCTCTGCTGTTCTTCTAGAGGCATATTAATGGCCTGAACGATGGCTTCTACCAAGTCGCCGATGTTGTTGGGATTTACAATCAGGGCATCGTTGAGTTCTTTTGAGGCGCCAGCCATTTCACTTAAGATTAATACGCCATCTTCATTTAGTCTGGAAGCGACATATTCCTTACTCACCAGGTTCATCCCGTCGCGCATTGGTGTCACCAGACAGATGTCGGCAGCACTATAAATAGCGGAGAGGAATTCAATGGAAAATGAGCGGTAAAAATAATGTACAGGTACCCAGTTAATGGTTCTGAATTTTGCATTGATATTGCCCACCAGCTGATCGATCTGGTCTTTTAACTCTTTATATTTTGGAACAGTATCCCTGGATGGTACTACAATCATATAGAGCGCTAGTTTTCCAATGTATTCTGGATGAGTTTGCAGTAAAAGCTCTAAGGCCTGCAGCCTTTGTAAAATGCCTTTGCTGTAATCCAGCCGATCTATAGTCAGGATGGTTTTTATATTTTTCAGGCTATTTTTTATGGAGACAGTAAATTTGGCCGCTTTAGCATCCCTGGTCAGTTGGTCAAATTTTTCATTGTCAATTCCCATGGGAAATGCTTCAACTACGACTTGTCTATTCTTGTAGTTTAGAATATTATCGGAAGGGTTGCTGGACGACAAACGGGAGGCTGCACTGATAAAGTGTCTGGCATCGTCAAAAGTATGGAAGCCTAGAAGATCTGCCCCGAGCATTCCAGCGATGATTTCTTCTCTCCAGGGAATGAGTCTGAAAATCTCGAAGGAGGGGAATGGGATGTGCTGGAAAAAACCGATAGTGACTGTTGGTAGCTCTTCCCGGATTAAATTAGGGAGTAACAGGAGTTGGTAATCTTGAATCCAGATCTTATCGCCACTAGATAGATGCTGCGTGACTACTTGCTTGAATTTCTCATTTACAATCTGATAGGAATTCCAATAAGATTGCTCGAAATTTGCATAGGTAACCAGGTAATGGAACACCGGCCATAAAATTTCATTGGAGAATCCCTCGTAATATCCATTAATGTCTTCAATGGTTAAGAAGACTGGAATGAGGTTTAATTCTGCCAGTTTCTCAGTTACTTCTGCTTGTCTTTCTTCCGGGACTTCTATGCCTGGCCAGCCAATCCAAATGTTGTTTCCTTCTTTGTAAATGGAGCCGAGGCCGGTAGCGAGGCCGCCTTCGCTGGGACTTAATTGATAAACGCCGTTTTCTTCTGTTATTTTGACCGGTAGCCGGTTGGAGATGATGATGGTTTTACTTTCTCTTATCATTATATTAAATAATAACGATTCTTGTTGCATTTTGTTTTGCTTTTTTCTACTAATGAGTATGTGTAGGCTGTTTCTGTAAGGACAAGCAGTTCTTTTTAGAGATTAAAACATAGATTTTTGAGTATTGTTTTGATAAACATAGTTTCGTTATAAATTATTTTAATTAATTACGTATCATTGTATTCAACAAAATAGAGATCGTATGAAAGAGAGCGTCAGGCCATTAGAAGCGGCAATTCCAGAAATTTTACACGCGATTCAGGAATTACATGTTTTTATTTTTAAAGGTTTTAAGGAGATGAACAGGAATTTGGTACTGGTGCATGAGCGGGTAGATCGGTTGGAACTCCAACTGGAAAAATTGGAAGATCGGGTAGATCAGTTGGAAATTCGTTTAAGTACGAAAATGGAATGTTTAGAAGTTAAGCTAAATGTGATGAAAGGAAATTCCCTCGCCAGTTTGGACACCATAGACCGGAAGATCAATCGGATGCAGGTGAATGTATCAGGGCAGCTGGAAATTATGGAAGAAAAGATGAGGCTGCTGCAAGTCAGTTTAACTGCTGGTGGTTACAGGGTATGAAGAGATTTTTGAGCACACATTAATTATCCCTAAAAAATAGGATTATCACCTATATTTGCTAATTAATCCAGCGAAAACATGATGCCTATACCAAAACAAGAAGAGTCCTTTTGGAAAAAATACAAGAAGTTTGCAACTACTGAAATCCTGATGTACCTGATTATGATCATAGGGATCGGATTAGGAATACTTATGCTCAGCTAGTGTGGTTATAACTTATAGATTACTCTGCTGTGGTCAGCCGCATTTATATCATTTATAAAAGTGCTGAAGTCCTGGTATTGCTCAGCCGGATATGTTCCGTCTTTTAGGATCATTTTCCTTTTGTAAATCAAGGTTCTTCCTTCCAGTAGAATTGTTGCGCTATAACTACCGAATGCAGAGTTGATGTGTTTATTTTTTGGCAAGGCTTCTAATTTAAAGTCCTTAGGGAGGAGATAAGTTAATTCATCTTCATCCGTATACCCTCTATTGATGTACACTTTTAAGGTTCTGTTTTTTACTTCTGGAACAACACTGGATTTATTAAACAGGTTCAGTTCCAGATAAAAAAGCTGTTGGTTTCTTGCAGCATATTTTTGGATATCGAAACTGAAAGCTGCGCTAGTACTTGGTGTATCACTTTTATCCTGGCTGATTTTAAAATCACTGAAACTGATGTGGTCTATATCGTAACTGCTTTTTAATCGTTTCAGCTGATCAGACACGGGCAGGTCAATTAAGTTGTTGTCATGGTCATATTGAGCACCACTATAGATAGTTTTAAGGCTGCCCGTTATATTTCCAAGGGTATCAATGTTAAGGCTTGCCTTTCTACGCTGCAGGTTCATTTCGGTTGTGAGCTTAGGTGTCCGCAGTATTTTACCGCCATCTGGTGTACAAGCAAAGACTGTTCTGTCCTCAGTGAAATCACCGAGAAAGCCAAAGGGGCTTTCTGAACTGGTACATTCTAACCAGACGGTATCTGTTTTTAGTGGAACCGCTAGAATGATATGGTTACCCTGGTCCATACTTGCAAAATCGAGGTCTATATCCTTTCTAGCACTACCAGCATTTACCACACAATACAAAGATGGAATGCCCACACTCTTTAACAATGTTTGCGTATAATTGACTAATGCTTTACAATCTCCATAGGCCAATTGCTGAACTTCTGCTGCGGGCATAGGCTGAAAACCGCCAATCCCTATCTGTACGCTTATGTATCTTGTTTTTTTCTGGACATACTCATAGATTTTTTTAGCTTTTTCGCGATCGTCATTGATACCACTAACCATTGCTTTGACTTCCTGAATAGTTGATTCCGGTAGCTGCTGTCTATTTTTAATCAGGTCATCATAAACCCATTTGCCTAATGCTTCCCAATTTTGGTAGCTGCCTTTGTATCCGTAATAACTGAATTGTTTTGCGGCAATCTTTATTGATGTTTTGTAGTCGTCAGGATCAGGAGCAAAGGGTTCTTTTTTCATCGCCGACTGATTACTGAGCTGCCAGGTATAGCTTTTTGTTTTTTCGGTACGGAGTACTTCCGCCTTACCTGGATAATTATTTTCTTTAATTCGGATTTCGTCTTCAGGCTTTGTTATAAAAACATATTTGTTGCTTTCTACGGATTGGTCAGGATGTGGATTAGGGTACCAATCTGGAAGGATGAGGTTTTGTTTATTTCGTAACTCATATTCATACACAATGGTATAAGGATAGCTGAATACACGGGGAACATAATACTTCAGCCGGTAATCCACATACAGGCTTCCATTGCTTACTGCGCTCTCATCGCTGAAATCACTCTGTGAAAATTTATACGTCAGCACTCCAAAAGCATTGAGCATTTGGCCTTTTATCCGCTGAATTGACGTGCTTTTATCGTAATGTAAAGCCAATTCTGCTCTAGCATCTCCATTTTTATTCCATACCGTAACCACCTTTTTAACACTGATCAGTACCTGGTCTATCCCTTTCATTTCCACAGTCGTTTCCATATCACGGATGACAGAGTTGGCATTTATTTTTAGGCTTGCTGGTATTTTATCAACGGAATAGCTGGATTGGGAAAAACTTGATATCCCTGTCAATAGCATCAAGAGGAGTAGGAGCAGCTTATTCATTATTTTGCTTTTTTAAGGATAATATCCGTTTTTTGATTTTGAATGATCTGACTGTAAAACTCTTTTAAAGAGAAGTATTCCGATGGATCATAAATTGGTTTATTGAGCTGTAAAAACTGACTAAAGCTGATGGTATGGTCTGAAAAATTGGTACTGGTCAGGTAACGTCCACCATTGTCGGGCAAGCCAATGCTCATGTCTTTTGGCTGATCTGACATGGTATAATCTTCAGGAACATTTAATATAATGGTGACACGACGCTCAGAAGCTGTACCTAAATCTACCGGGTAAGTTCTTTCACTGAGGTTGAAAGGGTTTTTGAGGATACGGTCAATGAAGAAGGGGTTGAAGAAAATTTGCGCTAAGCCATCACCATCGTAAGAATCGATCAGTAATTCATATTTTTCTACCAATGGTAAGTTAACGCTATCCACATTGCTGATCTCATGGTTGGTAATGCTAATCTTGGGCATTTTCTCATCTAGTTTCTCTACATATTCAGCAATAGTACCTGCGGATTCTATTCCTTTTCTTTTTTGGAATGCGGAGTAGCCAGTAGAATAAGTGACGAGTTGTCCTTTTATCTTTCCGTCTTTTGCTAGTGTCGCAGTTAAATTATACCGGATGTAATCTTTTTGGCCAGAACTGATGTCGTACCAGTAGGATGGCTTTTTCAAGTTAATTACCCTTCCTTGTCCATTCATACAATGTAAAGGGAGCATGCCGAAGGGCAGCAAAGGAACAGAGGCATCTAATAAATAACTTTTTTCGCCAATATTTAACTTGACGACTACGTAATTGAAATTACTGATGACCGGAAATAATTTGTTCAGCTCCCCATTATTTCGGGTAGATAAAATGAGGGCTTCCGCATCGAGGTCTGCGGCACTGAATGCGGAGATTAAAGCCAGATTAATGTCTCCGGTATTGCCAGAATGGCTTTCCAATGCTTTTTTAACCGCAGTTTCGCTGTAAATGCCTATGTACCCGTTAGATTTTATGTTTTTCGCAATGTAATTGTATATCGCCTGTGCCTTTGAAAGATCATCAGTGGTATTCTTTAGGATCTCAGGCATTAATTCTTTGAAAGCGTCTTTCTTTTTCATCTGTGCGCCAAAAGATCGATCTGAAGTCAACTCATTGTCTACATTCTTCCAGGTCTTCGTTACATTGACTTTTCCTCCTGATAACATCGCATAGTCAGACAGCTCAAAATAAATGGCAGAGATAAAATTAGTAGGGGCTGTCATGTGCTCCTCTTCTATAAATGCAGGAATATTTTCCATGGTATAGGTCATTTTAGAGCAATCGATCTGAGTCCCATTGATTCTCAGACATTCTTTACTGAGCTCAGCTTTCGTGTCTTTGAGTTTTAAAACGCCTCTAAGCACTACATTATAATTGTATAAGGCAGGTATAGAGGCAATATACTGGCTGTGTAATTTTGGAATATCGGCTTGAAAATTCCAACTTTTAAAGTTGAAAATATAAGGAATGTGTAAGGTGTAGCTGTATTCAATGATACTGCCATCCATGATATTGGGCAGCGTGAACTTGGTATTGGCGGTATACTTGCTGACTTTCTCGTTAAATACTTTTTTTGGGTCCAGCTGGCTTTGCTTAAATTGACCTTCGGTATAATTAATGGTGACTGCTTTTAGCTCGGATAACTGATCTGGCACGTCGTTGTAAATGCGCTGCGGGATGCTGATGTTCGCTTGTTCATAGCCTTGTTTATTAAATATTTTCAGGCGTACATGGTAACGGTAAGCGATCACAAGCCTGCCATCTCCAGGGCTTTGTTCCATGGAGGCTGTACCAAATTCCCGCAGGACAATGGCATTCGCATTGGAATCAATAACCGTGTTTTTCAGCTCGATTTCTTCATGCGTAATTCCGGCAAAGGAGAAGTCCTGTGCGTAAATAGGGAGTCCAGCAAGGAGCAGCAAGGCAAAGCATAAAAGGGATTTCATAAGAGCGTATCATTTGAACGACCAAGTTAAGTTACTTTAAGCTAAAAAAGAATTTTTGACGTTAATTAAGGGTAGGGCTCTTCTTTGCTATCTTAGAATCCAATTCATTGCCATGGTATTTAGTGCATTACTAAATAAGTTCAGGTTTAATGGATGATTTTTACGACTTTTGAAGAGCTACCAAAGCGTTAAGAATGGATTCTTTAGGATTCAAACCTTTAAAAATAGCAACATATACGAATGAAATTAAATTTAAACCGCCCTCTTGCTTTTTTTGATCTGGAAACTACAGGTGTTAATGTAGGTGCAGATCGCATTGTTGAAATTGCCATTTTAAAAGCGATGCCCGATGGTACGGAGCAGATCAAAACGATGCGCATTAATCCTGAGATGCCAATTCCTTTAGCTTCTTCCCTGATTCATGGGATTTATGATAAAGATATTGCCAATGAACCCGCCTTTAAAGAGGTAGCCGCTGAATTGGCTGAGTTTATTGGAGATGCGGATCTTGCAGGTTACAATTCCAACAGATTTGACATTCCGGTATTGCTGGAAGAGTTCTTAAGAGCAGGAGTAGATTTTGATATGTCTGACAGGAAATTTGTGGACGTACAGAATGTTTTTCACCAAATGGAACAACGCACCTTGCGTGCTGCATATAAGTTTTATTGCGATAAAGATATCGTGAATGCACACTCTGCTGAAGCAGATATTACCGCTACTTACCATGTATTGCTTGCACAGATTGAGCGCTATAAGGATACCGAGTTTGAAGATAAACAAGGGAATATTTCTAAGCCAGTGAAGAATGACGTAGATGCGCTGCATACTTTCACAAATATGAACAAACCGGTAGATTTTGCGGGCAGAATGGTGTTTAATGAGCAAGGGCAAGAGACTTTTAACTTCGGTAAGCATAAAGGTAAAACTGTGGAACAGGTTTTTGATACTGAGCCAAGTTATTATGCCTGGATGAGGCAAGGAGATTTTCCTTTATATACCAAGAAAAAATTAGAAGAGATCTGGGCCAGATGGAATAAGAAAAAGGAACAGCTGAAGCAGGAAAAACAGCAGCAAACGGTACTGAGTAAGCCTAAGCCAGCTGTAAATTCGGGAGCAAGCAATGTAGTTAAACCTGCAGCTTCAGCACCAGCACCGCAGCAAAAAAAGCCGAAACCAGCAGTTGAAGTTACTAACGATATGCTGGAGCAACTGAAAATGAAATTCGGTAAATAAAGAAAATCAAAAAAAAGAAGAAGAGGCTGCCCGGAAGTTCAAAAACTTTAGGCAACCTCTTTTTTGTTAAAAACAACATTTATATGATGATCAAAAGAATCTCATTTTTTATCCTTTCTTTCGGATGGTCTGTTGTCGTTTCTGCGCAGCAAAGTTTACCGCTTCCTCCGGAAATTCAGACTGCTTACACTAACGGAACCCGGGATGTTTCTGGAAAACCAGGTCCAAAATATTGGCAAAACACCGCCAATTATGATTTGAAAGTGAACTTTAACCCGGAAACCAGAGCGCTGAAAGGAGTGGTGGAAGTTGTTTATTATAACAATAGTCCGGATACTTTGAAGCAATTGTGGTTTAAACTGTACCCAAATCTTTATAAAAAAGGAGTGGAGCGAAATACTAAGTTTAACAACCGCGACTTGAATGATGGGGTGGATATTTTAGCGATCCAGGCAGATGGACATCAGCTGGATAAGAAAACAATTACTATTGATGGTACCAATATGCAGACGAGCATCGCTCCGCTGGCACCGGGAAAATCTATTAAGCTAAAAATCAGCTATCAATATGACCTAAATAAAGGTTCTCACATGCGTACCGGACAAGTAGATGAAGGTTCTCATTTTGTAGCCTATTTCTTCCCGCGTATTGCCGTGTATGATGATGTTGACGGTTGGAATAAATACCCTTATACGGGAGATGTGGAGTTTTACAATGACTTCTGCAATTTCAAGGGCGAGATTACGGTTCCGAAAAACTTTGTAGTTTGGGCAACCGGGGATTTAATGAATTCAAAACAAGTGCTCCGTAAAGAGATTGCAGCGCGTTTAGCAAAAGCGGAGAAAGAAGATGCGGTCATAGATGTGATCAATGACCAAGACTTAGCCAATAAAGCGGTTACTGCGGACCAAGCTTACAATACCTGGAAATTTGACGCAAAAAACGTGACAGATTTTGTATTTGCCACCAGTGATCATTACTTATGGAAATCAACCAGTTTGGTAGTTGATCCTAAAACAGGCAGAAGAACAAGGGTAGATGCCGCTTTTAATCCGATTCATAAAGATTATTATGAAGTCATCGATTTTGCGCGTCAGACGGTACATGCGATGAGTTATACTTTTCCAAAATGGCCTTTCCCGTATGCACACGAAACGATTTTTGATGGTTTAGACCAGATGGAATATCCAATGATGGTGAACGACAATCCGGTGGAAAAAAGACAGGATGCAATCACGCTTACCGTTCATGAAATTTTTCATACCATGTTCCCTTTTTATATGGGTATCAATGAAACCAAGTACGCCTGGATGGATGAAGGATGGGCAACCATCGGAGAATGGCTGATTGGCCCAATGATCGATACCACAATGGTGGATGAATATGGGATTGCACCTACAGGGATGACCTCCGGTACAAAAGATGATTCGCCAATTGTGACTTTAACTACTGAACTGAAAGGCTCGGGAACTTTCACTAATTCTTATCCAAAACCTGGACTGGGTTATTTATTTGTTAAAGATTATCTGGGAGATGAATTGTTTCTCAAAGCCCTGCACCATTATATTAAATTGTGGAACGGAAAGCACCCGATGCCTTATGATTTCTTCAACAGTATGAATGAAGGTTCCGGCAAAGACTTGAATTGGTTCTGGAAACGCTGGTTCTTTGAAGAAGGCGTTACCGATCTGGCTATTGCACGAGCCGATAAAGTAGCGGATGGATATGAGATCACCATTAAGAATAAAAGCAATAAACCGTTGCCAATTGATTTAAAATTCACTTATGGGGATGATACGACTGAAGATCTTCATAAAAGTATTGGCGTATGGGAAAAAGGTGATGCTCAGGTAACGATTAAACTAAAGACCGGTAAAAAGCTTAAAAAAGTAGAGCTGGGTAGTGCTCATGTGCCAGATAAAGATAAATCGGACAATATGTTAAGTCTTTAATCAGCTTAATCATAAACATTCGTCAACAAAAAAGCACCATTGAAAAATGGTGCTTTTTTGTTGAATTCTATTTTTTAGCTAAGCGTACCTTGAATGTCTTCTCTTTTTTTTGAGCATTTTAATTAGTTTTTTTTATAAAATCAATATTCCGGGTTAAGCCTCTAAATTTTGTACGCTTGACCGCAGAATTTTTAAATATCGTTTTGAATACATCCTCAGTGATGTCCATCCAATCTTCTTTTTTCATGTAGAGTAAGCGCTGATTGGCTTGGAACTGAGGTTCCGTATGAGGAGTAGAAAACCTGTTCCAAGGGCATACATCCTGACATATATCACAGCCAAACATCCAGTTTTCCATTTTGTCACTAAATGATTTCGGGATTTCGTCTCTGAGTTCTATAGTCAGGTAGGAAATACATTTTTTCGCATCAATGATAAAAGGAGATAATATGGCATCGGTAGGGCAGGCATCAATACATTTGGTACAGGTACCGCAATGGTCAGTCTGAAAAGGCTGGTCATATTCCAGGTCCAGGTCTATGATCAGTTCTGCTAAGAAAAAGAAAGAGCCACTCTTTTTATTGATCAGATTGCTATTTTTCCCGATCCAGCCGATACCCGCACGTTTTGCCCAGGCCCGATCTAAAACGGGAGCTGAATCTACAAAAGCACGACCAGACACGTCGCCGATTTCCTCCGAGATAAAATTCAGCAATTGAAAGAGCTTGTCTTTGATCACCAAATGGTAATCCATGCCATAAGCATATTTAGAAATTTTTGGTGCTTCCGGATCTTGCTGCTGACTTTCTGGATAATAGTTGAGTGTGAGGGAAATCACAGATTTGGCATCATCCACCAATAACCTTGGATCCAGCCTTTTATCGAAATGATTTTCCATATAATTCATTTCTCCATGGTGCTGTTTTTTGAGCCAATTTTCCAATCTGGGCGCTTCTTCCTCCAGAAAATCGGCTTTAGCAATGCCGCATTGCATGAAGCCAAGTCGGAGGGCTTCCGCTTTAATTAACGCACTATATCTTGCCGCATTGTTCAACATCAGGTACAAAGATAGGATTTAGCAATAAAACCTTTTAAAAGATGTGCTGTTATTAATGTATACCAATCTATGAAGACAATGGAAAATCAAAATGATCAACATGGCCAGGAGCCGCTAAAACCACATAAGCCCATAGAAACAGATTACGCGAAGCATCAGGATGATCCTGGACCTTCCCGAGAGGCAGTACATGAATATGATAAGAATGGGGCAGCAGTTGCGCTAAAATGGATTATTCCCGTATTGGTTATTGCCTTGCTGATTTACTGGCTATTTTTTAAGTAGCACCAAAACCATAATTAGTTATGGTGCTACGCTCAGTGTGATACTATTTAAGTAAACGTACTTCGTAAAGATCTTTACGTCGATCTTTCAGGATTCTTACCGTCCCAAAGTGATGTATTTCATCTAATAAGTGCAGATCCACATCCACTACTAACATCATTTCCGTATTTGGAGTAGTTTCTGCTTTCACTGCATTGGTTGGGAAAGCAAAGTCTGAAGGCGTAAATACCGCGGATTGTGCAAACTGAATGTCCATGTTATTTACTTTAGGTAAATTACCTACACAACCTGCAATAGCCACATAACATTCGTTTTCTATGGCTCTTGCCTGTGCACATCTTCTTACCCTGGTATAACCATTTTGAGTATCTGTAAGGAAAGGGACAAATAGGATCTGCATGCCCTGATCGGCATAAATCCTGCTCAGCTCCGGGAATTCCACATCATAACAGATCAGAATTCCTACTTTACCGCAATCAGTGTCGAAGACCTGAATTTTGTCTCCACCCACCATTCCGTAGTATTTCTGCTCATTTGGCGTGATGTGAATCTTTCTAAATTCATCTGTTTTTCCGCTTCTATGGCACAGATAAGTCACATTGTAGAGCTTATTGTTCTCTAATACGGGCATACTTCCAGATACTATATTTACATTATAGGATACGGCATATTCCTGCATTCGTTCTACAATTTCTTCTGTAAACTCGGCCAGTTTACGCATGGCTTCCATTTCAGGAAGATCATTGTAAGGTTCCAGTAAAGGCGTGTTAAAGAATTCGGGGAACATGATAAAGTCAGACTGGTATCCACTTACAGCATCCACAAAGAATTTCACTTGCTCATAAAATCCTTCAATATCTGGGAATAAGCGCATTTGCCATTGTACCAATCCAATTCTAATTGTCTTCGCTGAACGCGCAGAAGCATCTACACCTCTGTAATAAATATTATTCCATTCTAGAAGCGTCGCATAATCTTTAGATTCATGATCTCCGGGAAGGTAGTTTTTCAATACTTTTCTAACGTGAAAATCATTAGAAAGCTGGAAGGTAAGGGTAGGGTCGAAAATCTCTTTGGCTTTCACTTTATCAATATATTGACGAGGAGTCAAGGTATCCGCATATTGGTGGAAATTCGGAATTCTGCCACCGGCAACAATACTCTTCAGGTTTAAAGTTTCACAAAGCTCTTTTCTGGCTTCATATAGCCTACGTCCTAATCTTAGTCCACGGTATTCAGGATGTACAAAAATTTCTATGCCATATAGTACATCGCCTTCACGGTCATGTGTAGAAAAGGAATAGTCGCCGGTAATGTTTTTGTAAGTATGCTTATCCCCATATTCGTCGTAATCTACAATAATAGATAAGGAACAAGCCACTACTTTATCATCCACAGAGATACAGAGCTGACCTTCAGGGAAGAGTTTAAGCAATCTTTCGATGCTGCTTTTACTCCATATTTGTCCGCCTAATGTATCGTAGGCCTGGCTCATGGATTCCTTTAAATCATTATAGTCTGCTAAAGTTAGTTTTCTTAATTCTATGTTCATATACCTAAGTTTAGGTGATCAACACAGAAATGATGCCTAAAGCAGGTAAGCGCTTAAAATAGTTGTCCTGTATGTCCAGGAAAGTTCTTTTTTAAATGTTTATAAGCAGCTTCGGTGACTTCTCTTCCGCGTGAAGTACGCATCAGGAATCCTTCCTGAATTAAGAAAGGTTCATAAACTTCTTCTATTGTTCCTTCATCTTCACCTACGGCAGTGGCAATGGTTTTTAATCCTACCGGGCCACCTTTAAACTTGTCGATGATGGTCACCAGGATTCTATTGTCCATTTCATCCAGTCCGTGCTCATCTACGTTTAAAGCCTTTAGTGCGTATCTGGAAATGGCGGTATCAATCTGTCCATTGCCCTTGATTTGCGCGAAATCTCGGGTACGTCTGAGTAAAGCATTGGCAATACGAGGTGTTCCTCTGCTGCGGCGTGCAATCTCATACGCGCCTTCTTCTGTGATCGGAGTTTTTAGAATATCTGAAGAGCGCAGTACAATGTTGGTCAGTAGTTTAGCGTCATAATAAGCCAGGCGGGAGTTGATCCCAAACCTTGCCCTTAAAGGCGCGGTAAGTAGTCCGGAACGGGTAGTGGCACCTACTAAAGTGAAGGGGTTGAGACTGATTTGTACCGAGCGGGCATTAGGGCCGCTTTCCAGCATGATGTCGATTTTAAAATCCTCCATTGCAGAATAGAGGTATTCTTCCACCAATGGGCTCAACCTGTGAATCTCATCGATAAAAAGGATATCACCTTCGTCCAGGCCAGTTAGCAAACCGGCAAGGTCGCCAGGTTTGTCCAGTACCGGACCTGAGGTTACTTTAATTCCTACGCCCATTTCATTGGCAATGATATAGGAGAGGGTGGTTTTGCCAAGTCCCGGAGGACCATGTAATAAAACATGGTCTAAGGGTTCTCCGCGTAACTTTGCAGCCTCTACAAAGATCTTTAAGTTCTCCATGATCTTTTCCTGTCCTGTAAAGTCTTCAAATGCCTGCGGGCGCAATACTTTTTCAATATCACGTTCAATAGGGGTTAAGCTTTCAGCGTTCGGGTCCAGATTCTCGTTCATGAGGTAAAGTTAGTATAAAAGGCTTAAAATTGATATTATTTGCTAAATTTATTAGCCACAACGGCATCTTTTAGGCCATTTGAATAGTTGTAGAAGCCTTCTCCGGATTTCACTCCTTTATTCCCTGCAGTCACCATATTGACCAATAGTGGGCATGGTGCGTATTTAGGATTTCCAAAACCATCATGCAGGACGTTCAATATCGCCAGACAAACATCAAGGCCAATAAAATCTGCTAATTGAAGCGGACCCATTGGATGTGCCATTCCTAGTTTCATCACTGTATCAATTTCAGCAACTCCAGCCACACTTTCGTAGAGCGTATAGATCGCTTCATTGATCATTGGCATTAAAATACGGTTGGCTACAAAGCCAGGATAGTCGTTCACTTCCACTGGAGTTTTGGCCAGTTTAGTTGACAATTCCATTACGATCGAAGTGGTTTCATTGCTGGTCGCATATCCTCTGATCACTTCAACCAATTTCATTACTGGAACAGGGTTCATGAAATGCATGCCAATCACTCTATCGCCGCGATTGGTTACTGAAGCTATTTTAGTAATAGAAATAGAAGAAGTATTGCTGGCCAGTATCGCTGCTGGTTTGGCAAAGATGTCCAGGTCTTTAAATATTTTCAGCTTAAGGTCCAGATTTTCTGTGGCGGCTTCCACAATCAGGTCAGCATCGGCAACACCGGCCTTTATATCGGTGAAATTAATGATGTTTTTAAGCGTAGTTGCTTTGTCTGCTTCCGTAATTGTTCCTTTAGCCACCTGACGATCCAGATTCTTAGCAATCGTCGCAATAGCGCGTTCTAAAGCCTCATTATTTACATCAATTAAGTTTACCTGATAACCAAACTGCGCAAAAGTATGCGCGATTCCATTGCCCATTGTTCCTGAGCCAATCACTGCGATGTTCTTCATTTATGTTTCTTTAAGGTAATAAGTTATGGCGCTAATCTATTGATAATCCATGAACCTTCCACTAAATGGTAATTAATCCTATCGTGCAGGCGGCTTGGGCGACCTTGCCAGAATTCAATATGTGTTGGGCTTAATAAATATCCTCCCCAATGAAGCGGACGAGGGATTTCCTGGCCTTCAAACTCTTCGGTTAATTGTTTCACTTTTTCTTCTAATACTTCTCTATTTGGGATCACACTGCTTTGTGGAGAGGCTGTAGCTCCAATCTGACTGCCCTGCGGGCGAGAATGAAAATACGCGGTAGAATCTTCCGCTGCGATTTTGTTCACCAAACCGTCTATGCGTACTTGTCTTTCCAACTCTGGCCAGAAGAATACTAAAGAAGCCTGCGGGTTTTCTGCGAGGTCTTTTCCTTTATCGCTGTTGTAATTGGTAAAGAATACAAAGCCATCTTCATCGAAACCTTTGAGTAGGAGAATTCGTGCAGCAGGTTTTCCGCTGGCATTAGCCGTTGCGAGTGTCATCACATTTGGCTCAAATAATTTTGCGTCTACGGCTTCGGTAAACCATTTCTTGAATTGCAGGATGGGATTGTTTTCCACATCAGTTTCGGCCAGTTCTGCTGAGCGATATTCCTGTCTTAGGTCTTGTAGATTTTGTTTATTCAGCTCCATGTACAAAAATAGGTTTTAGTTTATTTAATATTATCGTTAAATTTCCGAAATGTTAAGTCGATTAGCGCCATCTGCAGGTAAATTATTAATCTCGGAACCATTTTTAATGGATCCTAACTTTAAACGTTCTGTAGTTTTTGTAACGGAACACCAGGAAGAGGGAACAGTTGGTTTTATTTTAAACCATAAAAGTTCTTTGCTGCTAAGTGATCTGGTGCCTGATTTTACGGGGGCTGATTTTCCGGTATACCTGGGTGGACCAGTTGCTGTAGATACGATTCATTTCATTCATCGCTGTGCTGCTCTATTGACGGAGGGGGAGGAAATTGCGAAAGGTATTTATTGGGGTGGTAATTTTGAGGCCCTAAAGGTGCTAGTGAACAGTCGCCATATTAAACCGGAAGACATTAAGTTTTTTATTGGCTATTCTGGATGGTCTGGAGAACAGCTGGAAGAAGAGATGAAAGAGAATACCTGGATGGTGTCCGACCAGTTTGATGCTGATTTGGTATTCTCTAACAATGAAGAGGAACTATGGAAGGAAGTGATCATTAACCTCGGACCTAAATACGCCCATGTCAGTAATTTTCCTCAGAATCCTAATCTGAATTAATTGAAATCGGATCTTGTGGATCCGATCAATAGTTATTAATAATTTTCAAGATCGATTGCGCTTTCCTCAATCTTTTTCTTTAAATCATCTTTATACTGCTGCATTTTTGCAGAAAGTTCTGTGTTTGCGGTCGCTAAGATCTGCACGGCTAATAAACCGGCATTCTTTGCTGCATTTAATGCTACCGTGGCTACAGGAATACCATTTGGCATTTGAAGAATAGAAAGGATAGAATCCCATCCATCAATAGAATTAGATGATTTTACCGGCACACCAATTACAGGCAGGGTCGTGATGGAAGCCACCATTCCAGGTAAATGTGCTGCACCACCTGCACCGGCGATGATTACTTTTAAACCTCTTGATGCTGCATCTTTCGCGTATTCGAACATTTTTTCCGGCGTACGGTGAGCCGACACTACGGTCATTTCAAATTGGATACCGAATTCTTTCATGATATCGGCTGCGTCTTTCATGATATGAAGGTCAGACTTGCTGCCCATTATAATACCTACTTGTATGCTCATTAGGAAATAACTTTTAGTGTTTCTTTGATGTAATTGGCTTTTTCAATTGCTTTCTCGCGGTTCTGGTCTACAATAGTGATGTGTCCCATTTTGCGGAAAGGCTTGGTATATTTTTTACCGTAAAGGTGAACGTAAACGCCTTCAATGGCCATTACTTTTTCTAATCCTTTATATTTGGCTACGCCATTGTGGTTTTTCTCTCCCAAAAGGTTGATCATAACCGCATTATTTGTAGCGCGGGTATCTCCCAGTGGAAGGTTGAAAATTGCACGTAAATGCTGGTTAAACTGAGAAACGTAGTTTCCTTCAATAGTTTGGTGACCGCTGTTGTGTGGACGAGGTGCCAATTCATTGACCAAAATTTCTCCTGATCTGGTAATGAACATTTCTACCGCTAACAAACCAGTGATGTTTAATGAAGTGGCAATGTTTTTTGCAATGATTTCTGCTCTTTCTTGAATAGATTCTGGATAAGTAGAAGGAGAAATCAGGAATTCTACCAGGTTTGCTTCGGCATTGAATTCCATTTCCACCATTGGGAAGGTCTTCATATCACCGTTAGGGTTTCTGGAAACGATGACTGCGATTTCTTTTTCGAAATCTACCAGTTCTTCAATTAAACATGGAGCATCGAAAGCGTTGTCAATGTCTGCCAGGTTGTTTATTTTCATGACTCCTTTGCCATCATAACCATCTTTACGCTGTTTAAGCATGTAAGGGAATGGAAAGTGGCTATTGCGCATGTCTTCTTTGGTATTCACCAATTGGAAAGGCGCAGTAGGGATGTTGTTTTCTTTAAAAAATTGTTTTTGAACACCTTTGTCCTGAATCAGACGGATCACTCTAGATTGTGGGTACACTAGTTTTCCTTCTTTTTCCAGTTGTTCCAGTGCCTCAATATTTACCTTTTCTATTTCAATAGTAATGATGTCTGCTTTCTTGCCGAAGTTATAAACGGTGTCGAAATCAGTGATAGAACCACATTCAAAGTAGTTTGCTAGGTGTTTACATGGAGCGTCTGTATCCGGATCTAAAATTAAAGTGGTTAAATTATAATTGATGGCTTCCTGGATCAACATCCTGCCCAATTGACCGCCACCTAATATGCCTAATTTTAAATCACTTATTTGTTTTGCCATATCGATATGAAAAAGTTATGCTTATTTTGCACAAAAATAACAATATAAACGGATTGATGGAGGCAGATGCTATAATTATTGGTGCTGGAGCATGCGGTTTAATGTGTGCGGTACAAGCTGGCTATTTGGGAAAGCGAGTAATATTGTTGGAAAAAAGCGATAAACCAGGCGCAAAGATTTTGATTTCCGGCGGGGGTAGGTGTAACTATACCAACCTGTTTGCCAGTGATGAACAGTTTATTTCTAACAACAAACATTTCTCAAAATCAGCTTTTACGCAGTGGACAGTCGAGGATACGATTAGCTTTTTTGAGACTTACGGCATCAGCGGAAAAGAGAAAACTTTAGGACAACTTTTTCCTGATGGCAAGAATGCAAAAGATATTGTAGCTGCATTTACAGAGATTTGTACTGATTTTGGTCAGCAGATTATTTGTGATGCACAGGTTACAGATATCGAACAAACGCGGATTGGTTTTTCGGTGAGCTTTGATAAAGGGAATAAGTCGAAAACTTTGAAAGCACCGAAGCTGGTGATTGCTACAGGAGGATTGCCGATTCCAAAAATGGGTGCTACAGATTTCGCCCTGCGATTTGCCAGGAAACATGGGCTAAATATCATAGAAACAGCTCCTGCCTTGGTGCCGTTGACGATTACCGGGAAAGATGAGGACTGGTATGCTGCCTTATCGGGGAACTCTGTATTCTGCGAAGTAAGCAATGACCGCATCTCTTTTGAAGAGAACATTTTGTTTACGCACTGGGGATTAAGCGGACCGGCGATCTTACAGATTTCTTCGTATTGGAGAAGAGGGGAGTCGATCAATATCGACTTGCTGCCTAAACAATCTATCTTAGAATTGATCGAGGAAGAACGGAAGTTTAATGGGAAGCTGTTGCTTTCTACCTTGCTCAACCGCTATTATCCAAAGAAATTCACTGATGCACTGGGGAAATTCCTTCCTTTAGATAAGCAGGTGGCTGCTTTGACGAAAACGGAATTGGAAACGATTCAGCAGACGATTCATCTTTTCAAAGTGAAGCCAGCAGGCGATAAGGGGTATGACAAGGCGGAAGTGATGAGGGGTGGTATTGACACAAATGAATTGTCGTCGAAAACGTTGGAATGTAAAAGTATTCCAGGTTTATATTTTGGTGGGGAATGTGTAGATGTAACCGGATGGCTTGGCGGATATAATTTCCAATGGGCCTGGGCGAATGGTTATGTGATTGCGCAAAATATTTAAAACTTACTGAAAAGGCGCCTGGCTTTAGACCAGTTGGTCGTCAATAAAGGAAATCGCAATTCGAGAATAGTTTAACAAATTTTAAAATTTCATGCCCATTAGTTCACCTAACTTAAAAGCATTTCCAATCGCTGTCGCAGCGCCATAATCTAATATTGCGCGATACTTGTTGTGGTATTTCTTGTACACATATACATCTCTTCTCCAGGCTTTATAATTGGAACTGTTCACCTGATCGATAATAGTTGAAATGTTCTGGCCATGTGCTTTCGTGGTATGCCAGATCCCACTTGGGATATACAATATTTCTCCAGCCTTTAAAGTAATGGTGGTGGGAGTGGCTTCTCTGAACCTTGGGTACTTTTCATAATCAGGATTCGAAATGTCTATTGGAGACCGTGATTCTAATAATCCCCCTTTTCCAGGATACATTAATTCTTCCTGATCCCTCGGGAATATGATCACATCTTTTTCACCATACAGCTGAATCAGCCAGGCATGAACATCATAAGCGTCTTTATGTACAGAATAATGATTTCCTGCACCGCCGATGTGTAAATCCATTCCGTTTCCTAGTTTGTTCTTCAGGATTTTGTGGTTCAGCCAATTCGGTTTTACCAAGTTCATGTCCATGGGATCCATGTATTCCAGGATTTCCGGAAGCTGGGTGAGGATGTTGAATTTAACAGGGTATGGGGCCGGATTTTCTTTGGTACTATTGGCTGTTAAATCCAGCAATTCCGATATCGTGTATTGCTTGTTGGAAAACCAAGTGGTTCGGTCCCCAAAATTTTCTCTGAAAAAGTCGGGTGTAAAAATGAGGTTGGATTTCCATACCCGGGTTGCATTTTCAAGAATAACCGGAATTCCGGGTTTTTGATACTTCTCTATGAACTCTTTGTAAGAGAGTTCTTTCCTTCTTTCAATTGTTGTCATACGTTCCCTATGTTGAGCTATTTTTTGCGCAAATATTGAAGATACCATATGTAAAAAAGGTATAAGAACAGATGCGTTAATCCCGGAGTTTAAGTTAAGTATTTTTTAGCAGAGTTAAAAAACATATTTATATATTTGTGGTCCGCTAAGGAAATGCCCGGATGGCGGAATTGGTAGACGCGCTGGTCTCAAACACCTGTGGGAAACCGTGCCGGTTCGACTCCGGCTCCGGGTACAGCAATCTTTCCCATATGGGAAAGATTATTAAAAAATATATTTATTGGAGCCTCTAGATGATATCTACAGGCTTTTTTAGTTTTTAACTGTCGCATTTTTTGGAACAGTTACCTCTTGCCTCAATTCTTCTTCCTTATATATGTTTTCGGCAGACCTTTCCATATCTAATTATTTTGCTCATTTTATTTATCATATATTCATTATCAAAAACTAAAAATACCGTTTGAATAATGAAATGAGTTCTTGATAATTGCAGAAAATCATGGTCTAAGTCTATTGATCGGAGAGGCTGTTTTATAAGTTGTATAGACTATAGGTGTGTATCTTTTTAGGTGATCAAAAAATGAGGAAATAATGAGAAATTGCGATAAATTAAACTTTGACCAGACCCATTTGGTTTTACTATAAGACATTTGCGTTATACGGGTTTTAGCAATACACCATTGAACAAAGGCCTATCATACTTGTATGCAAGAAAAATATTAATTAAATGATTGCCGATATTCTAATGGTGTCTGATTGGTCTTCATCTTAAACAATTTACTAAACGACTGAGGATATTCAAAACCCAATTGATATGCAATTTCGCTCACTGACATCTGCGTGCTTGTCAGGCGATCCTTCGATAGATCTATGATCTTATCCTGTATTAGTTGCTGGGTCGTATGCCCCGTTAGCTGCTTCAACAGGTCGCTTAAGTATCGTGTAGATATGTTAAGCTGATTAGCCAGGTAACTTGGACTCGGTAAACCTTGATTATTGTTGTTTTGAAAATGACTTTCTAGAATATTTTCAAGTCTTTCCAGAATTCCTCCCCCACTGATCTTTCTGGTAACAAATTGTCGCTTATAATACCTATTGCAGTAGGAAAGCAATACCTCGAGATTTGCAACAATTACATCCTGACTGAAGCTGTCAATTGGTAAATGATACTCCCTTTCCAACTGATGAAATATTATTTCCATTGATTTTTGTTCATCCTCCGATAGGATTAAAGCTTCATTAATCACATAATCAAAAAAACCTAGTTGCTTTATCTTTTGGCTCAATGCATATGACCTTAGAAATTCGGGGTGTATATTTACCAGCCAGCCCGATTTTGCATATTCAAAGTGTGGATCGATGATACTACTTTGCCTTGGTCCAAAACAGGATACAACGCCCTCATTGAAATCAAACAAAGTCTGCCCGTACTGGATCTTGCATGGGGAGGAGGTTTTAATCGTGATCTGATAAAAATCCAGGATTAATTTTGTTCGCTCCGGATTATTTAGCACGGGTAAATCCTCAAACTTGATAATACTAAATAAAGGATGCTTGGGACTTTCAATTCCTAATGTCTTGTGCAAATCACTCAAATTCGTAAAATTTACAGTAAAAATGTCCTTTGTCATTATATTTCTCTTTATGTTCAAAGCTACAACTTTAACCCTTTCGATAAGCGCTGGCAATATTTCGTGCGATCATCGAACTTGGCAATAGTGCCATTAGCTTGGCTCTTATTCTATTTCTGCGCCCGGAGATAGCGAAATTACGCTGCTCGTCAAGCGCTTTTATCAGTTCGACCGCCACTTGTTCAGGTGTCTGACTTGCAGCCTGACTATGATTAGATCTTAATCTTAGAGCTTTTTCACCTTCTATTCCGGCAGAAGCATTAAAGTTAGTTCTAGTAAGCCCGGGAGAGAACAGCAAAACACACACCCCTTTGGGCTTGCATTCTTCAGTAATCGCTTGGGTAAAAGACCGAACAAATGCCTTACTGGCTGCATATACAGCCATGTATGGCACAGGCATAAAGGCTGTCATGGAAGCTATATTTACCAAAGTACCGTTTCTTCTTGACTGCATTTGCGGTAAAAAAAGGTGCGTTAAGGCAACTAGTGAACTGATATTTAGTTGGATAAGATTCAATTCAGATTGCAAAGATATAGCTGTGAAGTCACCCCCCGATCCAATGCCAGCGTTATTAATCAACATTTCTACCTCAAGCCCCCTTAAGGTAACTTCTGTAAATACTCGTAAAGCAGTTTCAGGTGCAGATAAATCAGCAGCAATGTAATGGGCGCTGATGCCATGGCGCTGCATAAGCAGTTTGCACTGTTCCTGCAGTGTTTCCTCATTACGGGCTATTAACAGTAAATCATGTTTCCTTCCAGCAAGTTGATCTGCAATAGCCTTGCCTATTCCTCCGGATGCTCCAGTTATCATTGTCACTTTCATATGCTCATTTTTCATACTCAAAAGTAAAATAGGTACCCAAGGTAAAAGTATCTCAATGTCGGAACATTGTATGCGGAAATCAGATTCAGGTAAAACCAAAATGTGGTTTAATTGATGATTTATATCCCTAAAAGTTTATCAAGAAACGGTGGTTTTCTGAAACGGTGCTAAAGCTCAATCAAAATAACCAAGAATTTCGATAGCTGGAATAAAGATTAGAAAATTGTTTTTCTGATAATGTCAAGTTTTTCGGTTCAATTCAAGACCGTTCAAGGTAATTTGAAGGAAAAAAAACACCCTATTGGTCCTGATATTTATATGTCATTTTACAAAACATTTTCCTTTCAAATCATCAAAAATTGGCTCTATAAGCCCCAAAAAACGATCTAAATGTTCAAAGTAATCCGGAGTAACGGTACAGAAATTTTTCTCATATGGGAAAAATCATTAGAAAATATATTTATTTGAGCCTTTAGATGATATCTAAAGGCGTTTTTAGTTTTTGATATTAATAAGGTTGACAATCACCTTCACCATCATTTCTTTCTCATCAGATTTGCTTTCAGCTATCATTAGCGTTAGCGCAACCAATGCATTGTCTGCAATGCGTTTTGATCCATCTGGTTTATAAAGGATGCTGTTCTTGTCCAGAAACCAAACAAATAGGTAAGCAGCAATCCGTTTATTGCCATCAGAAAAGGAATGGTTTTTTACCACAAAGTATAAAAGACTAGCAGCTTTTTCCTCTACGCTCGGATATAAATCAATACCATCAAATGTTTGATATATTGTAGCAATGGAACTTTTGAAAGATTGATCTTTTTCGTTTCCAAATAACGAACTCCCACCGAATTTATCTTTGAGATCATGTATGGCTTGTTTCGCTTCGTCATAATTTATAGCAAATAATTCTTGGGCAGTTGTTCCTTCAATTGTTAATAGCTGATGATCATATTTGTCAAGGATATCAAGTGCGTATGCATAATCTGTTACTACTCTTAGTAGCCCGGTAGCTTCGTCTGTATTTAATGACTTATTTTCAAGTACATTACTTAAAAGATTTACGGTATTCTTTAAAGAGTTTAATTGATCATTTTGTTCTCGTAATCGTGATTCATTTAAAGAATAGCCTTTTACTAGATATTTTTTTAGAATTTGATTTGCCCAGATGCGGAATTGGGTGCCTTGTTTTGAATTTACTCTATATCCAACTGAAATAATGAGATCTAAATTGTAGTGAGTCACCTCTCGTTTAATATTTCTTGAACCTTCAGTTTGAACTTGTGCAAATTTTGCACAAGTTGATCTCTCATCTAATTCTTCCGTTTTATATATATTTTTAATATGTTTTACCAAAGAGGTACGATCTGTTTTGAACAGTTCAGCTAGTTGATATTGATTTAGCCATATAGTTTCATTTTCAAGCTTAACTTCGATGGAAGTAGTCCCATCTGTGGTTTGATAGATGATTATTTGATCTTTAACTGTCATATTATTAGTGATATATACGAACTTATGTATAATGAGCCAATAAAACACAGGTTTAAGGTTAAAAATAATTTTACGACTAGCTTCTTAAATTCGGCTCAGTCTTCAAGTGCATAAGTCTGCTTTTCAAGCCAAAACCATAATTGTATTAATAGCCAAATTTTTGGTTCAAAATTAGTCCTGTGCAGGTTCATTTTAGAGAATTTATTGATGCAGGCTGATGATATTTACTGTCATTTTATAAAAGCTTTTCTTTTCAAATCTTCAATTATAGGCTCAATAAGCCTTAAAAAACGATCTAAATGTTCAAAGTAATCCGGAGAAACGGTACAGCCCCTTTTTACACAAGTAACGAGGGGTTTTTTTAGTTTGAAACCAGCCTATCGCTTCAAAAAGGGGATTTTGTCGGTTCGATTTCCGGTTAGGGTATATGAAACAACCCAGCCGTACTAAGGTTGAACCAATTTTGGAAAAAAGCCCTTTAAAACAGGTTTTAGATTTTAGAGATAATATTGACAGGAACCTGCACAGAACACATCATCCAGTAGTTATAATTAAACAGGAGTTATAGGTGTATAATTTGCTCTTGCGTCTTTAAATTGACCAATGTTATTGGCAATCCACAACCAAAGTGGGGTAACCTGTTCCAATAAACCAATACCGAGATCGGTTAATGCGTATTCCACTCTTGGAGGTACTTCAGCGTAAACACTTCTGGATACCAAGCCATCCCGCTCCAATTCACGGAGGCATTTAGTTAGCATTTTCTGACTAATACCATTGACGTGGTCTTGGAGCGCAGAGAATCTCATACGTCCATCAATCCCCAAAGCGTGTACAATAAATAATGACCATTTATTTCCAACATGGTTTAGGATGTCGCTCTTCAGCGCATCGTGATCTTTGTTTAAAACCTTACAGATATCATCCCAGGCTTTTACAATCTTCTCATCGGTAATCAGTTTTTCCATGTCGTATTTTTGTTTGTATCAGATATTCAGCAGTATCTATCTCAAATTAATAGGCAAAATGAGAGCAGATTCGTCTATTTTTTTCTATCGGCCAAAAAAATCTAAGCGACAGTTCTTGACTCTATTTCAGTACAATAAAGCTGGTCAAAAATAAATTAAAAAAAATGGTAAGTATTCAGTATGTAAAATAAATATTTCTGGATAAAATTAATAGCTTAATTATCAGTATACTAACCTTTAGGTAACTTACAAACCAAAGGGTGTCTTATCTTTTCAGCGCTTTAACTATTCTAAATTTGTTCCAGCAAAAACACAGTTAGTGCAACATTTATACAGCACGTCATTTAAAAAAAAAATATTTAATAGATATGGAAAATAAAGCGATTTTAATTTTGGGAGCCGGGGAACTGGGCATGCCAGTAATCCGCAGTGTAGCTCAAGCGTCAAAAAAATACAATAATGTCAAAGTCACAGTATTGCTCCGTGGTACAACAATCGAATCCGACGATGAAGAGAAAAAAAGAAATGTAGAGGAAATCAGGTCATTAGGGGCATCTTTACTTGCCGCTGATCTCTCCGTCCCATCTTCAGATTTGATATCTATTTTCAAAAACTTCGATGTTGTCATTTCATGTACTGGATATGGTAGTGGAGCTGGTGGATTTCAATTGAAACTTGCAAATGCAGTACTTGATGCTGGAGTAAAACGTTACTTCCCATGGCAATTTGGTGTAGACTTCGACGTTATTGGTCGTGGTAGCGCACAAGACTTATTCGATGAACAGCTAGATGTACGTGAGCTTCTCAGGTCACAGAACAACACAGAATGGGTCATCATTTCAACAGGTATGTTTACCAGCTATCTTTTCGAAAAGTCTTTTGGGCTGGTAGATTTTGATAAAAAAATCGTAAATGTATTGGGTAGTCCAGATACTGCAGTAACCGTTACCACACCAGAGGATATCGGCAAACTGACCTCAGTAATATTTTTTGCAGAACCCCAGATAACAAACACTATAGTTTATATCGGTGGGGATACCATTACCTATGGACAGTTTGCTGATGTAATAGATTCATTATCTGGAGAAAAATTTGAGCGTACTGTATCCGATATTGACGAGTTGAAAAATGATTTGAAAAATGACCCGACCAATTTCGTAAAAAAATACAGATCTATTTTTGGAGATGGCCGTGGTGTGTCCTGGGAACTTGAGAAAACTTTCAATTTCCAACATTCGATTAAAACTACCTCTGCAAAACAATGGGCGGAAAATAATATTGAATGGAACAATAAAGCCAATTAGTAGAACAGATGCCTTAGATGACTGTTTTATCAGTCAGGTTTTCCACATATTGAATATACCCGAATGGTTTGATTTCCTGGGTAAAATGATAATTTTGATTTATAAATTTCACTATGCTATATTTATTTAATTCTAGCAGACGCTGTCCTGCACTTTCACTATTATTACTCTTGACATTAACGGGATTAGCTACAAGAGCACAATTGTTTAATCAGGACAGCCTGAAATTAATATCCCGGGAGTTTTCCTTTACAGAAGGGCCGGCAGTGGACAAAAAGGGGGATATTTATTTTACTGACCAGCCCAATAACAAAATCTGGAAATATAGCACTGAAGGTCATCTCTCGCTTTTTAAAGATTCAGCAGGCCGTGCAAATGGATTGTACTTTAACCGTCGCGGTCAGCTGCTGGCCTGTGCGGATGAAAAAAACGAAATCTGGTCAATAAGCAATGATGGCAAAGTTACCGTTTTGCTGTCAGATGTGGATAGAAAGAAATTGAACGGGCCCAATGACCTTTGGGCAGATAGAAAGGGTGGCATCTATTTTACAGACCCTTTTTATCCTCGTGATTACTGGACCAGAAAAAAGCCGGAAATAGCAGGGCAGAAAGTTTATTACCTGCCGCGGGGAAAAGGGAAAAAGCCAATAGTAGTGGCTGATGATCTAGCTAAACCAAACGGAATTGTAGGATCGGCCGATGGAAGATACCTGTATGTTGCAGATATTGAGCGAAATAAAACTTACAGGTATACCATTGAACCTAAGGGTAAGCTCAGCGGACAGAAGCTGGTCATCGATCAGGGATCTGATGGGATGACATTAGATAATCAGGGAAATATCTATTTGACCGGAAAAGGCGTATTTATTTATAGTCCGGCAGGTATGTTGATAGGTCATATTGAAGTAAAAGAGCCTTGGACAGCGAATGTTTGTTTTGGCGGTAAAAACCGTACTGATCTGTTTATCACTGCCTCAACTGCAATTTATAAGCTGCCGATGCGTACAAAGGGCGTAGATTGAGGCGCGTTGAAAAAAGCCGTAATACGTAAAAGACTTTAACTATTGCGGTTTCAAAAAATCTTAAATTGCTTTGCAAGCCAGGAAAGTACATTCTGCCTCGTAAGATGACAGGTAAGGGTTGTCTTGCCATGCTGCTACCTCTTCGTTGATATTCTGCATTGTTGAAATATGCCTGTTTAGGCAATGGGTTTTGGGCTCTTTCTTTTTATTGATAGAACTTGTTCAAAAAATATGCTTCAACTAAGGGATCATCCGGTTCTTCAATCAGATGGCATTCACTATGTAGAATATTTTCTTTAGATGTTTAAGGCTTTCGCTTCATCCCAGCATTCAACACACAATATTTTGTAATCACATCCCAAAAACCATTGCTCTTGTTCTGCATCATTGGTCACTTTTGTCAATTTGCCTGCGCATGCATTGCACCAAGCATCTGGTCGACCTAAATCGTCCTCGTTATATTCGTTAAACCCTACTTGAGATTGATCCAATAAGCTATGGGCTAAATGCGTGCAAAGTAATCCGACCTCTTGTTCGCCATGAATGCTACAGGTTGTTTTCTTTTTATTCATAATTTTTTTTATTAGAATTAAATTGTAATCCTCCTTTTTTTTGAATTGGTTTAGGAGATGAGAATTCAAATCTTTATAATATTTTTCATCCCTCATTTGAACCAGTATGAACAAATCGAAAACTAGTCCAAGCGAGATTGGAAAATATTGATATGAAAGGTTTTATATATAGGTGATAAATGCTTCTAGAAGCACCCAATTGGGACCAGACATTTCAGAGAATAGATTTTATTTAATGGTTTTTGTTGTTGCCAAATTTTCACAATATCTTTTCATTCAATTAACGTACATATATGAGATATTGGAAATTAATATTTTTTGGAATAGCAGTGATACTCGTTATCAGTTGGACTATATATTGTGAAATAAAATATCACTACCTAATCTCTTACGATGGGGTTATTATAGAGAGACAACAGATTCCACCTAAAAATATGCCTGATTTAGTTGTTAAAGGTACGAAAGAAATTTTTCCACTCTGGAAATGGAAAGGTATTGATTTTGACTCTGTGAAACTTGGGGATTCAATTTCTAAAAAGAAATATGAATTGAATTCTCATTATTTTAAGAAATTAGATGATGGACGGTATATCAAGATAAAACTCAAGTATTGGACACAATAATATCTTTTGAATATTCCGCACGTAAGTATTGATCTAGAAGTTTCATTTAATCCTATCGAAATACCTATGATAATTACTTGTACAGATTGTAATTTAAATCAGGTAGGAAATGATTCGAGAAGCATCCAGTAGGGGCCCGAGGGGCATATTTATCAAAATTTGAATTCTCGCCAGCAGACCGGTTCGAAATCTGGGAGGGTTACAAACCTATTCTTACATTTAAAAGCTCTACGGTTATCACTTTTATACTTTGCTTATGTTTGTTTATAAAATAACTAAACGGCAAAAATGGGATGCCTTAGCTGTTCCATTAAATCAAACTCTCGATGTATTTGTTGACTTCTGACATATAAATATCACTGTCGTTATCTTTTGTCATTTTGAAAAAGCATTCTAGATGGTTACAATCCCAGGTTACCAATCTTGATTTTCCGTTAAGTTCAATGAATTCTGAATAATCTGTTGATTTTGTAATAATGTCTTTTAAACCAGAAAATAGTAAGATTGGAGTTGATGAAGTTTTTCTGTTAGATTCCATATACCTTTGTGCTGCATCTGGAAGTAATATGTGCTTGTTTTTTATTTCCAAGATTCTGCTAACAACTAAATTAGGGTCAATAACAAAAGAATCCAATATCGCCCCATTGATAGATGCGTCGTTATTCAGAACGCTTTTTGAAATAATCGTGCCCATGGATAATCCGTATAGGACAACCTTCTTAGGTGCATAAACCTTTCTTACAAAGTGTAATACGGAACGCAAGTCTTCCGAAAATTCCTCATAATACATCATGTTTCGATTGATTTCAAAGTCAGTACTTTCCCCAAAACCTCTATAGTCATACAAGATCACATTGAATCCTGCTTTGAAAAATTCACTAGCCTGACCTAAGCAATTTGACATGTTTCCAGCATCAGAATTGGAAACAATTATGAACGGTTTATTTTCATTGTCTTGAAGGAAAATCCATGAATTGAGTTCAACCGTAGAAGTGACATTGATTTTCTTAGCCTGATATTTTAAACCGAGCTGTTCAGGTCTTACCGAATACTCACGCACAGGATTGATAGCTAACGCATGAAATGAAAGAGTTAATAAAACAATTAAAGTAGCAAGTTTTTTCATTTATTTTTTCAATTTGTTTTAGGTATATGTTTATGGTAATTGGGTGAAGTTAATCTTTCCCTAATGGACTTCAGCTTGTTATCTTCAATTATCGATGTGTTTAGCTACAGCGATGACTGTCCCAGGGTTAAAGCCTAAATTATCTTCAGCTTAGGAGATGCTAAACTGGTATTATCAACATACGGTGGATTTCTGAAGTGGTACTGAGGCACTACTAAAATAAAAAAATAATTTTGATAGCTAGAATAGAGATTAGAAAATTATTTTTCTGATAATGTCAAGCTTTTCGGTTTAATTCAAGACAGTTTAAGATAATTTGAAGGAAAAAGTTCTCGATATATCCAGATATTTTTATATCGGTTTATGAACTATTTTCCTTTTCTAAATGTTCAAAGTAATCCGGAGTAACGGTGCTTTTTTTGCTTGTAATCTATTGTTATATTTGAAAGCTTTACACGATTTAACAATTAGCCTATCTACAATAACAATAGATGAAATCAAGCCAAACATTAAAAACGGTTCTTCTTGTTTTGTTAAGTTTTGCAACTTACCATTATCTTTTTTTAAATTTTAAGCCCATAAAAATTGGACTTGATAGGATAACTCAACAAGGGCTGGTTAGTTATATTCTAACCTATTTAATAGTAGGAATTCCAATTTTCGTAGGAACATTACTCATTAACAAAACAACTCTTTTTTTTAGAAATATTGGGCTGTCATCGCATCTTTTACCAGCAGTATGGACAAGTCTGTTATTCACTGCGCCAATGTTTATAGGCGGTTTTTTCTTCTTTAAATTTAATCAACAAATTGACACTGAAAATTTAATTGCAGGAACTATCATTGCAGGCTTTATGGAAGAACTATACTTTAGAGGCTTTCTGTTTGGGCAATTGTTTAGAAAGACAAATTTTGGTTTTATACCATCCATACTTTTGGGTGCATTAATTTTCGCTTCCGGACATCTATACCAAAGTCAAATTATAAGTGAACTAATCGGAATTTTTCTAATTACTTTTTCAGGAGCTATTTTTTTGCCTGGTTGTATGTTGAATGGGATTATAATTTATGGGTTCCAATTTTTACACATACTTTAATGAACCTTTCATGGAATATATTTGAAGTTGACAGTTCGGCATTAGGTGATTTTAAAGCAAATGCTTTTAGGGGGCTAACTATTTTGACAGCAATACTGTTTACAGTGTTATATAAAAGAAAGAAAGGCCTAAAACTAACAGTTAACAGACAAACCTTAATGCTAAAAAAGGAAAACGGTATATAACAAGTTTATATCATTCAGGCTCATATACTAATTTGAATGGACCTGCCACCTTTAGAAGAATTTCCTTTTTTAATCTTTATTTTTTCAAAAAATAGATTTTTAATCCGATCAGAATTTATATAAAATCCTGTAATATTTTTTTGTTTGTCGCGAGCAAACCGAATACCACCCAAATTCCTGGCGCTACTTAAGAACATGTCTTTCTGAATAGGACTGAGACTAATGAGAGGTTGATTTTTATTGCTTGTAAATAAGCCTTTTTCATTTAGGGACAATGTATATGTTGTGTTTAATGCATTATTATAGAAGTTGCCCATAAACCCATTTAAAGCAGCAGGAGAGTGCTTGACCGGTTGGTAGGCTTGGTATACATATTCATCACTTTCACCATAAGTGTAAATCATTTTCATCGTGCTACCTTCTTTACGAAATTTTACTATGATCACATCATCACCATCTACCACCATTTGAAAAATATTTTCTGATACTGGTACTAGGGGGCTCTCGTCATTGCCGTCTAAACTTTGATATCTTAGGGTGTCATTTTTTACATAAAGCTTTCGGGCTGCCGCATTTTCATTGTCCCAATAATGGCCAGTGTAGGTTTCTAATTGCTGGGGTGTTAATTTTATGGTTTTTAGCTGATCGAAATCAATAGTTGCGGGTTCAGGAAATATCGCTCCAAGCACTTCCATAGCCATATTCATGGCAAGCCTGCCGTTGTACCTATTGTTATTGCCGAGAACAAATGAAGTGACCTTTTGATGTGGGAATATGAAAATATTACTGGCATAGCCACCCTCTAAACCATACGTCCAAAATTTTGGAACACCTCGTTCTGCGTGCTGATATTGTTGCCCATATAGCAATCTTCCTGCAGTAGGGTTATAAGTTGTGCGGTCATCATTTAAAGTAACAGGCAGATTTAGTTTTTCAATTAACTTCCTGCTGCCTATTTTTGGGTTCTCAAAATTGAGATACCAACGACTTAAATCTGCAGCTGAAGTGTAAAGATTGGTAGTGCCAACTATAGAATAGTTGATAGGATTATTCTTCAATCCGTTTTTTTCGACTTGATAGGAGGCAGCCACATTAGGTATGATCAGCTCATTGTCATCATAAAATAAGGTGTTTTTCATACCCAAAGGCTGAAAAATATGCTGCTGAGAAAAGGCTGCAAAGGTTTGCCCGGTCAGCTGTTTTATCACTTCAGTCAGTAAAATGAGTCCTGATGCGGTTTGGGAAAATCTTGTACCCGGAATATAATCCAGTTTTTTCTGCTGAAGGATTAGATTTAACGCATCTTGCTGTGTGAAAATATCTTTGCTCCTCCATCCTGCAATTTCTTTTAAGGCTAAAAAGTCAGATAATCCGCTGGACTGGCTTAACAAATGTTTAATGGTGATGGGATGTCCATAATCAGGCAACTGTGGAATATATTTATGAACATCATCAGATAGAGAAAGTTTCCCTTGTTCCTCAAGCAGCAAAATGGCAAAGGCGGTAAATTGCTTTGACATTGTGCCTATTTGAAATTTGGTGTCTACTGTGATGGGCGATTGATGATTCACATCGGCAGTTCCAAATCCTTTTAAGTACACAATTTCATCATCCTTTAACAGCCCTGCGGCCACTCCCGGTGTATGCCGAGCGTTGTCCCATTCCGAGAATACCTGATCTAAGTGCTTGGTTGTTCTTTGCTGTATGTGGGGAACAGTAGCTTCAATAAGTGCGATAATTTCATGGGTCATTTTTGAGGCAGAACTAGGGTCTTGTCCGGTTACAAATCTGCCATCAACAATCGTAAAACTGTCAAAGCCTTGATCAGAGTATACAAAATTGCCACTATTGTTTTTTATGGCCTGGTCAATCGCAAAAGGAAATGTTTTGTAGTAGGCTGCTTTCTGGTTTTCAAACTTATTTGGAAACCCGGTTATTCTTTTGTCTTTGTATAGCGATTTACCAGCATCGTCTCTTAGATAGGCTAATCCTGCCGTTCCATGACAAATGGCGGCAACTACTCCGTTCTTGTTATAAATCTTCCTGGTTATGTTTTGAATCGTTTGATCTTCTGCCACACCAAACATGGCTGCTCCGCCACCAGTATAAAGCACTGCAGCATAATCGTCCGTATGGATGTCTAATGGCTTTGAAGTATGTTTCAATTTGTCCATAAAAAATGCATCGTAAAGATATTTTTTCTGAATACTATCAGATGAATTGATATAGCCAATCGGAATTGGGCCACCCTTGGGACTGATGAAGTCAACTGTATATCCTGCTTTTGCAAATAGATGATAAGGAATCACCATCTCCTCAAAGTGATTAGCAGCAGCAATTTTACTATTGCCGTAAAACTCCTGGTTGGAGGTTACAAATAAGATTTTTTTTTGTGCATAAGCAGATGTCAGTAATGAGCTGAACAAAATGCCTATCATCATCACTTGAGCTAATTTAGTCGTCAATCTATACATAAGTGTTTTTTTTGTAAATGTATAGGGACACCTATGCCTTTTGGGTTTTCGTTCATAAAATAGGAGTATGATATTATAGAATAGAACTCAAAATTGGCAGAATGATTGTTAAATAAACCATTCTGCCATCATCCAGTTTCGCATAAATTTCTACCAAATCGTTAATTTTTTGTGTTTGGCTGAAGGCATGATGACTTATGATAAAAAGGAACAGGTTATTTAAAAAGCGCTTCATTTCTAGGGTTTGTTTAATGAAGAGACACCGGTTAATTTGATAAGTTGCAGGTAACTTAATCCCTCTGCGTTTTATTTCTCTCTCTATAATCCGATGTCTTTCTCTTACCTTTGCAAATATTCAATATTTCATACTGTGATTAATGTAAACAACATCTCCGTTTCATTTGGCGGAACCACTCTTTTTAGCGACGTCACCTTTTCGATCAACGAGAACGATAAAATTGCCCTGATGGGTAAGAATGGCGCGGGCAAGTCTACCATATTAAAGATCATTGCCAATGCGGCAAAACCTACTTCTGGTAACGTAACCGGTCCTAAGGACGCGGTAATCGCGTATTTGCCGCAGCATTTCCTGACTCAGGATCAGGTGACCGTTTTTGAAGAAACGATGAAAGCTTTTGAGGAAGTAAACCAGATGCAAAAAGAGCTTGAGGAGCTGAATGAGCAGCTGACGATTCGTACCGATTACGATAGTGATGACTACATGAAGCTGATCGAACGTGTTTCTGAACTGAGTGAGAAATTTTATTCGATCGAAGAGGTCAATTATGATGCAGAGGTAGAAAAGGTATTAAAAGGCTTGGGTTTCGAGCGTAAAGACTTTACCCGCCAAACTTCTGAGTTTTCCGGGGGATGGAGAATGCGTATTGAGCTGGCTAAAATTCTGTTAAAGAAACCTGATCTGATCTTATTGGATGAGCCTACCAACCACATGGATATCGAGAGTATCCAATGGCTGGAAGATTTTCTGATCAACTCTGCCAAGGCAGTTATGGTGATCTCCCACGACCGTGCCTTTGTAGATAACATTACCAACCGTACCATTGAGGTAACGATGGGCAGAATATACGATTACAAAGCAAAATATAGTCATTATCTACAGTTGCGTGCAGACCGTCGTGTGCACCAATTGAAAGCTTATGAGGAACAGCAGCGTTTTATCGCAGATAACCAGGAGTTTATAGACCGTTTTAGAGGGGTGTACTCGAAAACCTTGTCGGTGCAGTCGCGTGTGAAGATGCTCGAAAAGCTCGAAGTTATTGAGATCGATGAAGTGGATACTTCGGCTTTGCGCCTGAAATTCCCACCATCGCCTCGTTCAGGGCAGTATCCGGTAATCGTAGAAGAGCTCACTAAAACCTATGGCGATCATGTGGTGTTCGAAAAAGCATCGATGGTGATCAAACAGGGAGAAAAAATAGCTTTTGTTGGTAAAAACGGTGAAGGTAAGTCGACCATGATCAAAGCCATCATGGGCGAGATCGATTTTGAAGGGGAATTAAAAGTAGGTCACAATGCAAAGATTGGATACTTTGCACAAAATCAAGCTGCCTTGCTTGATGAAAATTTAACGGTATTCGAAACCATTAACCAGATTCCACTAAGCGATGGTTCGATAAAAATTAAAGACCTTTTAGGCGCCTTTATGTTCAGTGGCGATGATACCACGAAAAAAGTTAAGGTACTTTCTGGAGGAGAGAAAACCCGTTTAGCCATGATCAAGTTACTGTTAGAACCAGTAAATGTATTGATCCTCGATGAGCCAACCAACCATTTGGACATGAAGACCAAAGATATTATCAAGGACGCCCTTAAAGATTTTGATGGCACTATTATTCTGGTATCCCATGATCGGGATTTCCTGGATGGCTTGGCGGAAAAAGTATTCGAGTTTGGTAATAAGCGTGTTCGGGAGCATTTTGAGGACATCAAAGGCTTCCTGGCTTATAAAAAGATGGACAGCTTAAAAGAAATTGAACAAAACTAAAAGAGCATATACCTGCATACAGGTACTCACCGGGGTTGAACTATCAATCCCGGTTTTTTTATGCTCTGCATTTTTCAGCCCTTGTCCCAATTTTCTGGGAAATGGTCCTAAATCATCCTGCAACGACGGCTGATCTGCTTCCAGAAAGCCTCATTCTGGCAGATAACTTGTAATAAACTTTTGTATTTTTATGAGGTAAAAATTATCATGAAAATTGAAAACTTAAAACCGTTTGAGGGGCAGCATTGTGAAACGACTGCAACTGGAACTTTGCTTCGACAGCTTGATGTTGAGCTTTCTGAACCCATGCTCTTTGGTTTAGGAGAGGGACTTGGTTTCATCTTTTGGAAGATGAAATCAATGAGTTTCCCTTTTATTGGCGGGCGGGTAAAACCGGATGTCTTAACTGAGCATATCGCGAGGAATTTAAACCTCGTGCTGACCGTAAAAGAAACCTCATCAACTCAAAAGGCATGGGAAAATGTAAAAGCGCTCCTGGATAAGGGAAAAGTTGTGGGTTTAAAATTAGACTGTTTTCATCTTGAATATTTCACAAGACCATTTCATTTTGCAGGGCATTATGCGGCAATTTATGGTTATGATCATAACCATGCTTTTTTAATAGACACTAAGGCGCAAGGTGGGCAAGTAAAAACATCTTTGAAAAGTTTGGCCTTAGCAAGAGCGGAAAAGGGACCAATGGCCTCTAAAAATTTGTATTATACCTCAGACCTATCCTCAAAAAAGTTTGATCTGAAAAAAGCAATTCCTGCAGCAATCAGAAATAATGCACATCAATACCTAAATCCACCAATTACTAATATAGGCTATAAAGGAGTCTATAAAACAAGCTCCGAAATTATCAAGTGGTTCAATACCAGTAAAACCATAGAAAGTGACTTTAAGACAGTGGCCATGCTGATGGAAAAAGCAGGTACTGGCGGCGCTTTGTTTAGAAACTTATATGGTGATTTCTTAAAAGAAAGTTACGACTTGCTTCAGCTTGACCAGCTCAAGACAGGGCATGAGGCGTTTATAGATATTGCATCGCTTTGGACATTCCTCTCTGAACTGTTTGAAAAGATAGGCCAAACAAAAGATATTAAATATGTTCAAGAAGCATCGGAAATTTTAAAAATAATAGCAGCTAAGGAAAAGAGCGCAATGGAAGTATTGGCCACAATATAGCCTTTAACGCGTATGCTGAGAAATAAAATTTTAGCAGAATCAATCAGATAATTCGAGCTTTCCCAAATTATTTACATATTATTGGATTGAAAATTTAACTCATATTACTCCCGGAAGCTAATTATTAATGGAAAACTACGCTAAGCGCTCCGACTTAGAATTGTTACAGCTCCTCCAGCTTGGTGACCGTTTAGCTTATACGGAAATATTTGAAAGGTATAAGTTTATTCTGCACCATCATGCGATAAAAAAACTTCCAAATAGAGAGGAAGTGAAAGATATAGTACAGGAAGTATTTACCATGCTTTGGACAAAAAAGGAAGGTATAAATATCCATACTAATCTTTCAGGGTACCTATATACTTCTTTGAAGCATAGCATCCTGGATCATTTTTCAAGACAGAAGGTCCGTGACAAGTATGTGGATTCGATGAAGAACTTTGCCGGACAAGGAACAGTTCTGCCTGATTACCGCATCAGGGAAAAGCAATTATCCGCAGCTATAGAAGCAGAAATTAGCCTATTACCTGAAAAAATGAGAATTGTTTTTGAGCTGAGCAGAAAAACTTATCTCAGCCATAACGAGATTGCAGCACAATTAGGGATCTCTGAGAAGACAGTCAACAGGCAGATTTCTAATGCGTTAAAGATTCTTAGGTCAAGATTAGGTCTATTCGCTTACCTTGCTTTTCTGATCAGGTATTAAATAAAATAAAAAAATATTCATTTCATCTGCATGTTCGGCCGGACTTAACCGTCTTGGTATTAGATTGGGGGGAAAAAACAATCTAAAATCCATATGCGTGAAGCAGATTATGAAAAATTATTAGATCAGTATAAAGCAGGTCATTGCACAGAAGAAGAGACCGCTTTTATAGAAAGCTGGTACCTTGTTTATCAGGAGGGTAGTCTGTATGAAGATTTATCTTTAGGGGAAAGAACAGCTGATCTGGATATGGTAAGGGCTGAGCTTGGTCTTGAATATCCAAATGCTCTTGAATATCCTGAGCCAAAAAAGTTTCGCCTTTGGCCTCGACTGGTTTCTGCTGCTGCAATCTTAATCGTAGTTGGAGCAGGCCTATATTTTTACCTAGATAAAAGTAGTCCAGCTGTTCCTGTCTATGCCAATGACATTCCCTCTAAAGGAAAAAAGACCGCTACGCTAACCCTGGCAAGTGGTGAAAAAATCGAATTGTCTGATGCTAAAGTTGGTAAGCTTGCAAATCAGGCAGGGATTGAAATTTCCAAGACTAAAGACGGACAATTAATTTACGAAATAAAAGATCAGACAAATGCTGCGGCTAATAAGTGGAATACACTCTCTACAGCCAAAAGTCAGACCTATGTGATACAACTTCCTGATGGAACGAAAGTCTGGTTAAATGCAGCCTCTATATTGAAGTACCCAGCTTCATTTGCAAAATTGAAAAATAGAGCTGTGGAACTGAATGGGGAAGCCTATTTTGAGGTGGCCAAAGATCCGCTTCACCCATTTGTGGTCAAAACTGCTACACAAGAAGTAGAAGTATTGGGAACTCATTTTAATATCAACAGTTATACTGACGAAAATAGCACCAGAACTACACTCCTGGAAGGAGCGGTGAAGGTAAGTTTGGTGAATGGCATCCTTTCAAAGGTGATCAAGCCGGGTGAAGAAGTACTGAATATACAGCAGCAGCTGCAGGTAAGACCGGCAAATCTCAAAGATGCGGTTGCCTGGAAGACGGGATATTTCAGGTTCAATAATGAAAACCTGGAAAGCATCATGCGTCAGGTATCTAGGTGGTACGACGTAGATGTAGTCTATTCGGGTAACCGCAATGAACTTGCTGCCCTTACTTTCTGGGGTATTGTTTCCAAAGAAAAGAATGTTTCTGAAGTTTTAAAGATGATCGAACGGGCTGAGAAAGTGAAGTTCAGCATTAACGGCCGAACCATAACGGTCATGTCCAATTAAAATCTCCTGCCCCCTTTAATTATATAAACCTAAACCAAACCAACCACATGAAAAAGAGAAACCACCGCGACCCCTAGCCAGATTCAGATAAATCAGAAAACAGGAACGTTCGAACCGTTCCTGTTTAATCCTGATTGGCACAAAATAATGAATTAACAAATTTTATGATTACCGGATTGCCTGTAGCCTCTGAAAGCAGGGCATTTCCGGTACAGACCAACATGTCAAATGTATAAAAATTTTACAAAATATCTTTGTGCCTCTTCAGGCTATAAGGATAATTTCCTACAGTCAACAGTACCAGATTATTATCCGGCAACTGGCTATAGGTTATGGGGGATAAATACAATTCTTGTGATGAAATTAATTACGGCAATATTAATCCTGAGCCTGACTCAGGTGACTGCGGCTACTTTTGCACAGAAAATTACCATCAACAAAACCAACGCCACTATTGAAACCGTCCTTGAAGAAATAGGAAGGCAAAGCGGTTATGATGTTTTTGTTGGGGTGAAGACACTGAATAGCGCAAAATCCGTCAGCATTAATGTAAAAAATGCAGCAGTAGAAGAGGTGCTGAGACTTTGTCTGGAAGGACAGCAGCTTGACTTCTCCATTGAAAATAAGATCATTGTCATTAAGTTGAAGCAACCATCCATTCTTGATAAAGTCGCCGCAGTTTTTTCGGGTAATGAGGTATTTGGGATTGTGTTAGACAATGATAATAACCTGCTGCCGGGAGCTACGGTCACCATTAAGGGGAGTAATCGAAGTACGACCACCAATGGAATGGGACAGTTTAAGTTAAAGGATGTTCCGGAAGGTGCCATTCTGCAGATTTCTTATATGGGCTATACCACCAAAGAACTGAAGATAAATGACAATCTATTGGGGATAAAACTGGAATTGAGCAATTCTAAACTAGATGAAGTGCAGGTCATGGCTTATGGAAAAACCAACCGACGGATCTCTACTGGAAATATTGTGACCATAACCGCTAAAGAACTGGAAAAACAGCCGGTCACGAATCCTTTGCTGGCACTTTCAGGCAGAGTTCCCGGAATGATTGTGACGCAAACCAATGGTTATGCAGCTAGTCCTGTTAAAGTCGAAATCAGGGGAAGGAAAGCCATCGATTCTAGATTCGTATCTGATCCTCTGTACATCATAGACGGTGTTCCATTGAGTAATACGGAACTTAGCCCCGGGTCAAGTTATGGCAATGGTTCAGCCGGTGTTGTTCAGAATGGATTTTCTGTAACTGGTGGTCAAAGTCCGTTGTTTAACTTAAGTACCAGTAACATCGAAAGTATAGAAGTTTTGAAGGATGGTGATGCAACTGCCATATATGGTTCGAGAGGAGCAAATGGGGTAATTCTCATCACCACAAAAAAAGGAAAGCCAGGTGCAACTTCACTGTCCGTAAATGCTTCCCAAGGACTCAGTTATGTGAAACAGCGTTATAACATGCTCAATACTGAGCAATATTTACAACTCAGGAGAGATGCCTTTGCCAACGATAATATTGTGCCAACCATAGCCAATGCACCTGATTTAATGCTTTACGACCCTACACGTTATACCGACTGGCAAAAAAAGCTTTGGGGTAATTTTGGTAAAAAAACAGATGCTGCGCTTAGCCTTTCGGGCGGAGATCAGCAGACCCAATTCCTGTTGACCGGTAATTACGGCAGGACAGAAGAAGTTCTTTCCAATGGAGGGGACAATCAGAACGCTTCGATGGGCTTTAATTTAAACCACAGCGCCCTGGAACAAAAATTTAGAATAAGTGCAAATGTCCTTTATAGTTATTCTGCAGTAAAGACCATCAGTTCACCTAGTGTGGTTACTGTAGCACCCAATGCTCCTGATATTTACGCTGAGGATGGGAGCCTGAATTACAGGGGCTGGGGGAGAAGTGAAAGTGGTGGTTCTTATTTTCCTTTTGGGGGCTTAGAATCCAGCTATTTCTCTAATACGCAACTGATTAAAGGTGGGCTGAACCTGCGTTATCAGCTGGCAAGCAACCTTTCCTTATCTACCAATTTAGGCTATAACTTTACCTATAATTCCAACCGCTGGTATACGCCTGTATCCAGTCAGGATCCGGAAAATAGTCCAACTGGTACTGCGTTTTCGGGGAGTACCAATAATGCTAACTGGATTGTAGAACCCCAGTTAAATTACAATGTGAATTTATTTGGAGGGGAGTTCAGTGTATTGCTTGGAGCGAGTTTACAAAAGGACGGTACAAAAACGTCAGGAATTTATGGTCTGAATTATGAAACCGATGACTTTCTGGAAGCCATCGCGCTGGCGCCCGTCAAATTGATTTATGACAATCAAGGCTATTATAAATATGCAGCCCTATTTGGAAGATTAAGTTATAATTTGAAAGATAAATACATCCTGAATATCAACGGTAGAAGAGATGGGTCATCGCGCTTTGGTCCAGGAAAACAGTTTGGTAATTTCGGGTCTATTGGGGCAGCATGGATCTTATCAAAAGAGAATTGGATGAAAGACCAGCTCCCTGCGATGGTAAGTTTTGTTAAATTAAGAGGAAGCTATGGATTGACGGGCAGTGATGCCGTTGGTGACTATAAATATCTTACGCAGTGGGCTAGCAGTGAGTCAGATGCTGTACCACTCCCTGATTACAATGGCGTAACACCATTGGTTAGTTTACTGGCCGTAAACCCGGACTATAGATGGCAGGTGGCTAAGAAACTGGAAGTTGCCTTAAATTTAGGTTTTTGGGATGACAGGGTCAACCTTCAGATTTCCCGCTATCGCGAACGCATAGGCAATCAGCTAACGGAGTTTCCTACGCCACTCTATAGCGGCTTTAAAAGTGTGGTGGCCAATTGGCCCGCTTTACTGGAAAATAAAGGCTGGGAATTTTCAGTAGATATTGAAGCCGTAAAAACAGATGATATAAAATGGAACTTGAACTTTAACGGCGGTCGAAACACCAATATACTATCCAGTTATCCAGGGATAGAATTATCACCTTATGCCAATTCTCTTAAAGTAGGAGGATCACTGAATGCTTTGTACCTATTACATTATACAGGCATAGATCCACAAACAGGGAAATATACCTTTGAAGATTACAATAAAGACGGTAAAATTTACGTCGATAATATAGGGGCGCCAGGTACTGGTATTGATGATCGTTATATAAATATTGATTTAACGCCTAAATTTTCTGGTGGCTTTGGGACTTCTTTTAATTACAAAAACTTTAATGTAAGTGCCTTTTTTGAATATAGACAGCAAATCGGTATTAACCCAGATTACAACAGCTCAAGTTTATTGGGGAGCATGAATAACCAGTCTGCAGACGTATTTGGCAATTATTGGATGAATCCTGGTGACCAGGCGCTATATGCAAGACCAAGTACGCAAGTAGATGCCAATACCACCTACTTCTTTCTTTCAGATGGTCAATACCAGGATGCTTCTTTTTTAAGGATGAACAACCTCTCTTTTGGTTATCAATTCAATGAAAAGATTTCTAAAAAAATGGGGGCAAAATCCTTCAATCTGTATGCCAATGCACAAAATATTTTTGTGCTGAGCAAGGGAAGAGGCTTGGATCCTTCTGCACAAAATTTTGGTGCGATTCCACCACCAAAAGCCGTAGTAATTGGTATTTCTGCACAATTTTAATGTTATGAAGATGAAAAAAAATCTAAAATTATACACTGCAATCCTGATGACAGCAGCTTTAATTTCTTGTAAAGATCTGGTTAGCATTCCAGAGCCTACAGGTTCTGTCACCACAAAAAAGGTATTTACTACCGACGGGCAGGCAAATTCTGCAATGGCTGGCGTATATACCAAAATGATTAATAGAACATCTGATGGAGCGGTCGGGTTGCTCGGCTATGCTACGGGTGCCTCTACTATTTTGGCTGGCTTGTCTGCCAACGAGCTGATCACCTCCTCCACCAGTAGTGCTTATTATTTGCTGAATACGAATAGCGTACTGACAGAAAATGGCACTACAGCGATCCTCTGGGTAACCGCTTATGAAACTGTGTATGGCGCCAATGCAGTGATAGAAGGGATTGAAGCTTCAGTATCTGAAAAACTGCACGAAAATGTGAGAAAAAGACTGACTGCTGAAGCGAAATTTGTTCGTGCATTTTCTTATTTCTACCTCCTGAATTTTTTTGGTGATGTTCCTATGGCCCTGACGATAGATTTTAATAAAACGGTGAACATGAAAAGAACACCTAAAGCCGAGGTGTATGCCCAAATGATTAATGACCTTAAGGAAGCCAAAAGTCAGCTGCCAGACAACTATTCAGCTACGAGCGGAGAAAGAATTTTACCTACTAAATGGGCAGCAACGGCGTTATTAGCCAGGATTTATTTGTATACCGGAGATTATGCGAATGCTTCAGCTGAGGCTAGCGAACTGATCAGTCAGTCTACCTTATTTAAATTACCGGAAGATTTAAATAGTGTATTTCTAATCAATAGTCAGGAAGCTATTTGGCAATTGAAGCAAGCTGATCTGACCCTTAATGGAAAAGGAACACCTGAAGCCCAGACCCTATTGGCTAACAAAGCAACTATCCCAAACAGTCGTCCGGTTTTCCATTTATCAGAGGAACTGAAAAATGATTTTGAAAAGGAGGATCAGCGTAAAATAGCCTGGACCTGGAATGAAACCGCTGGAGGTAAGGAAGTTTATTACCCTTATAAATATAAAATAGGAACCTATAATAATCGCGAAGGTGTGATGACGGAGTATTATATGGTATTGAGGTTAGCTGAGCAATACCTCATTCGTGCAGAAGCACAGACACTGGCAAACCAGTCATTAGTTTCCGCAATTGCCGACCTGAATGTGATCCGCCACCGTGCTGGTCTGGATGATCTGCCTTCAACACTTTCTAAAGAAGAAGTTATCCTGGCTATTCAACAGGAAAGGAAAATAGAACTTTTCGCAGAATGGGGGAACCGGTTTCTGGACCTTAAAAGAACTGGACGTGCACATGATGTCCTTTCCGTATTACCTATTAAAATGCCTTGGAATGGAGATGGTCAGTTACTGTACCCGATCCCGAGAAATGAAATTATTGCCAACCAAAACCTGACACAGAATCCGGGTTACTAATTTTTAAAATATGGCTGTCATCCCTGGTAAAATAGGGGAGAACACCTGCAGTAAAACTGCGGAGCAGGAACCTCTTTGTCTAACGATGGCGGCTGAAACACACACATAAACTCATCAAATCCAATAAAAAACTATGGAACCAATCGTTCGTATCAGCGGGCTTTCGCACCGTTATAGTACCAGCTGGGCTATACGTGACATCAATTTCGAAATTCCAAAAAGTGGGATTGTTGGCCTTCTAGGCTCCAATGGTGCCGGTAAATCTACTACGATGAATATCCTTTGCGGGGTACTCACACCAACCACAGGAAAAGTGATCATTAATGGCATCGACCTGAGTAAGCAGCCGGAATTGGCTAAGCAGGAAATTGGCTTTTTGCCGCAAACTCCGCCATTGTACATGGACCTGACGGTGGATGAATACCTGAGGCATGCGGCGATTTTACGCTCCATAGAAAATAAACAATTAAAATCCGCATTGGATGAAGTGAAGGAACGCTGCGGTTTAACCCAGATCAGCAAAAGACTGATCAAAAATTTATCCGGTGGCTATAAACAACGGGTAGGCATCGCTCAGTCGATTGTTCATCATCCTAAATTAGTGGTGTTTGATGAGCCTACAAATGGCCTGGATCCGAACCAGATTCTAGAAGTCCGCGGACTGATTAAGGACATTGCTACAGAACGTGCTGTGATTCTTTCCACCCACATCCTCACAGAAGTACAATACCTCTGTAAAGACATCGTCATGATAGAAAGCGGAAGGATTGTCTTTGCCGATACGATGGAAGCTTTCGATAATTATATCGCACCGCACAGCATGCTGGTGGTCCTGGAAAATGCGCCTGCAGAAACCGCATTGATGGCCATAGAAGGTGTAATCAGGGTAGAATTCCTAACGGAAAAACTACTGCGCATCTATTTTAACGGCGACCGCAGTATTTCTGAAGCTGTGGTGCTGGAAAGTGCAAAACAAGGTTGGCGCTTACGGGAGCTCAATATGGAGAAAAACTCTTTAGATGAAACTTTTGCCCAACTGTCCAAAATCTCTAGATAGCTTATGAAAAAAATTATACAGATAGCCAGACTAGAGCTCAGTCTGCTATTTTATTCCCCGATTGCATGGTTGCTGATCCTGGTTTTATTTCTGCAGATGGCACTCGCATTTTTGTCGTCCATCGCCGAAATACAGTATCTCCAGGAGTTTATCCCTGTAACAGGAATCTCAGAAAGACTGTTCACGACTAAGATCGGCACAGACACGATTCCTGTAGGCATATTCCTGACCATGCTGGGCAGTTTATACTTGTATACTCCACTCATCACGATGGGGATCATCAGTCGGGAAATGAACACAGGAACCGTCAAACTGCTGTATTCTTCACCTGTAAAACTCAGTCAGGTGGTGTATGGTAAATTTCTGGCAATGATGGCTTATAACCTGTTAGTAATGGCTTTAATGAGTCTGTTTGTAATTGCAGCTGCCTCATTTGTCCAGCATTTTGATTATGCCCATGTATGGGTGGCAATGCTGGCGTCTTTCCTGTTAATGAGTGCCTATTCGGCTATTGGCATCTTTGTGTCGAGCTTAACCACCTATCAGGTGATTGCAGCAATTGGCACGTTTGCGGTACTGGCCTTCATGAACTATATCGGGAGGTTCGGACAGGGGATAGATTTCCTGCGTGACCTGACCTACAGCCTTTCGATGCCAAGTCGGGCAGAGCGAATGGTGGCAGGCTTATTGACCAGCAGGGATGTCGTTTATTATATAGTGATCTCCGGTATTTTTATTGGATTTACCATTGCCAGACTGGAGATGGCGAGGGTGTCAAAATCTATCGTCAAGCAGGTATTTAGATATGTATTCATTTTGAGTATAGGTTTGGCAGTCGCTTATATCAGCTCCCGACAACCCATGATTGCCTATTACGATGCAACGGCCACTAAGGCCAATACCATTGTCCAGCCTACTCAGGAAATATTGAAGAAAATGGGGGATGAGCCCATTGAGATCACTGCCTATATCAACGTCATGGACGATTGGTATCACTATGGGGCTCCCGAAAATCGCATCCCTGTCAATGCAATATGGGAACCTTATATGCGCTTTAAATCGAATATTAAGTTAAACTGGGTATACTATAACAGCAGCTTTGACCTCTTGGCCTTTAGAGAAAGGGTGAAGTCTTTAGAATTGGATACCGCAGATTTTCTGACACCTGAAGCCATCCGTAAACAGGTAAATCTGGATGGAGAAAACGGTCATCTGGTGATGCAGCTGAAGTATAAAGGCAAAACAACTTTCCTACGCACTTTTTTTGATGGTGATTTCTGGGCAATAGAGGCGCAAACTGCAGCAGCACTAAAAAGACTGATCCAAACGCCGCCTAAAATTGTTTTCGCGACGGATGGCTATCAGCGAAGTATGGATAAGATTGGCGATCGCGATTTCAAGCTGTTTTTTAACGATAAAACATCAAGAGAATCTTTGATTAATCAGGGATTTGATTTGGATAGCCTTTCCATAGAAAATAACGAGATCCCGAATGGCATCGCCGCATTGGTGATTGCTGACCCGAAAGTCAAGTTCAGCTCAAATGCTTTGTTAAAGCTTCAAAATTATATTGCAACTGGTGGAAACCTATTGATCACCGGAGAACCAGGTAAACAGGAAGTACTCAACCCAGTCTTCCACATGCTGGGGCTAAAAATGAAGAATGGAACACTCGTTCAGCGCAGCAGAGATTATTCTTATGGTCTGGTTACCCCAGCTTTGGGAGCAGCAGCCGTAGTGATGAACCCTGCATTAAAAAAGAAATATGAGGAAAAAGCGGTGGTATCTATGCCAGGCGCTGCCGCATTAAGTATAGAAAGCAAAGGAATCTTTAATGTCCAGCCGCTATTAATAACCGATGATAAAAAGAGCTGGATCAAAGCTGGATCTTTTGTGCTGGATTCGGCGGCCTTAACCTTTGATGCCAGGAATGGTGACCAGCGGGGAGCTTTCCCTGCCGCAATGATGCTGACCAGAAAATTGAACCAAAAAGAGCAGCGGATTATGGTTGCTGGAGATGCCGATTTTATGAGTATTAAAGAACTGACCAGAGGTAATCTGGGAACAGCAAATCATGTTTTTTTACTCCATCTTTTTAAATGGTTTTCTAATGAGGAATTCCCTGTAGATATGACCAAAATAGAGGCGAAAGACAATAAACTGGAGCTAACTGAGACTGGGTTGAGAACTGTACAAATACTTTATTATGGGGTAATTCCAGGCGCAATACTGCTGATGGGAATGATTTTGCTTGCCCGAAGAAAACGTCAATAATTATGAGCTTTATAACCGATAAACAAACGATCGATGATCTGAATATCTTCGCCAAATCGGGGAGCGATTCGATCTATCATATTTTTAATAAAACCTATACCCAGGGTGGTGCTGCGCTGCTGGAAGAGCTGTTCAGGAATCCACTCTCAGACGAGAAAGTCATCAACGAACGGGTGGCTGTACTGAGGTATTTCCAGAAAAGTAAACTGGACTTTCCTTTACAGGGGAATCGTTTTGAAGAAGCAGAAAGGTATCTTTCTAATACCGATCCTCGCAGCAGGCTGTCTAATCAAGGCTTTAGCATGGCCGATTTCAAAGCGGCCGCTGATAGTGTCACCGCGCTAATAGAAATCTTGCAGGGGCTGAAGGTATTTATGCTGGACATCCAAAGCAAAGTAACTGAGAATCCCTACGGAGCAGAACTGGTCAAGGTATTGGCTTTACTAAACTCAAGAGACCTGGAATTTATTTTTACAGACCATGGGAAGGGTAAAATTTCTTCAGGAAAAATCGTGGAGTACGACAATATTTTAAGGTTCCAGCAACGTGATCTGCTGGAAAAAATACTACAGCATATTTATCGGCTGGATGTTTACTGTTCTATCGCCAGGGTAGCTGAAGCACGTGGGTATCACTTTGCAACCGCATTAAAAAGGGATGCCAATCGCTTGCAGCTGCAGGGTGTTTACCATCCCTTGCTGCATAAACCAGTAGCCAACTCCCTGGAAATGGCACCAGACAGCAATATCGTTTTCTTGACAGGTGCCAATATGGGTGGGAAATCGACCTTTATGAAATCGCTGAGTATCGCCATGTATCTGGCACATCTGGGTTTCCCGATAGCAGCCGAAAGTATGGCGTTTTCTGTATGCGATGGGATGTATACCACTATCAATTTACCGGATAATCTGGCCATGGGTGCCAGTCATTTCTATGCAGAAGTGCTTCGGGTAAAGAAAGTAGCGGTAGCACTTGGTGCGGGTAAAAACTTATTTGTCGTATTTGATGAGCTGTTTCGTGGTACCAATGTAAAGGATGCCTACGAAGGAACCATCTCCATCATGGAAGCTTTTGCCGGAAAGCCACATTCCCTGTTTGTGATCTCCACCCATATCATGGAAGCTGGTGAAGTATTGCAGAAGAAATGCAGCAATATGATTTTCCGCTACCTGCCTACCCGGATGGAAAATGGCAAGCCCGTTTATACCTACACGCTCACAGCAGGCATTACTGACGACCGCCATGGAATGATCATCATTAACAATGAAGCTATCCTGGAATTGATCAGCCATGAAAAACAGGCAAAGAAAACACAAAGTAGTTTTACCGCAGATAAACAAACAGCAGAAGACTTAAACCTTCATGGGAAATTTAAACAGCAATCAATTTACAGCTTATTTAATCACCTGCAAACCAGAGGTGGAGAGAAGGAGCTGGAAGGTATGTTTGCCCGGCCCTTGAATACTCCCGAAGAAATCAATAGAAGAAGTTCCGTGTTTTCCTTTTTCCAGCAGCACCGTGTGATTTTTCCAGTCATCCGTTCACAGATAGAATCTATGGAGGATTACCTTTCTGGCGGTGCAGGAGCAGCCTTACCAGCAGTAGCCTGGGGAATCTTTAGCAAAAAAATTAAGCAGGTCCTTTTTCATAATGCAGAGTTACTGCAGTTACAAGCCGGACAGTCGGTCACGATAGAAGTATTACAGGCCTTTCGCGATTTCTTTAAGGAGTTGTCAGGGAAAACGCAGTCAGTAGTTTATCAAAAGGAGCTGGACATGGCGTCAAAAATTTTTCAGGACAGCAGACTTGCGGAGCTATTAAATGCGCCAGAAGGACAGCTTTCCTTGATGCAGCTGATCCGCAATGATTATGTGATCCGGCATGTGATGATCAGTCAGATGGAAAATCTCCTGAAATTAATTTATGAGCTGGATGTATTTGTTAGTGTAGCTGCAGTTGCAGCAGAGCAGAACTTTGTCTATGCAAAGGCGCTGCCAGCAGAACAGATGCTGCTGAATATGGAGGGTTTCCGCCATCCCGGATTGAAGAATGGGATCAGTAACAACTTGCATTTAACTCCTGATCGTAATGTGCTGTTTTTAACCGGGGCTAACATGGCTGGTAAATCCACTTTTATGAAATCTATGGGAATTGCGGTTTACCTGGCGCATATGGGTTTCCCAATTGCGGCAAAAAGAATGGAATTCTCAGTGAAGGACGGTTTATTCTCTTCCATCAATGTCTCAGATAATCTGGATATGGGCTATAGCCATTTTTATGCAGAAGTATTGCGTACAAAAACGGTAGCACAGGCAGTGAACGAATCCATGGACCTGTATGTGTTGTTTGATGAGCTGTTTAAAGGAACCAACGTAAAAGATGCCTACGATGCGACGCTGGCAGTGACTGAGGCTTTTGCAGCAAATAGAAATAGTTTCTTTGTGATTTCTACTCACATCATTGAAGTAGGGGAAGCCTTAGGCAAAGCCTGTCAGAATGTGCAGTTCTCTTTCTTACCAACGGTGATGAAAGATGGGCTGCCGACTTATCCATACACCCTGGCAGCTGGAATTACCAGCGACAGACAAGGGATGATCATTATTGAAAACGAAAAGATAGTCGACATCATTAAAGCAAAAGATCCCATAACCACCTCAGCTCATTTATAATGAATATGTTAGCTAAATATAAATCTATACAGCTGCTTTTTATAGCAGCATTAAGTATTCCTATAGCCTGTAAAACGCAATTGGATACTCAGGTACTGCCGCTCGATCCGCAGGTACGCACAGGTAAATTACCGAATGGTTTTACCTATTACATCCGTAAAAATAAAACCCCGGAAAAAAGGGTAACGATGTATCTTGCCGTTAAGGCAGGATCTATTCTTGAAACGGATCAGCAAAGAGGGATTGCACATTTTATAGAGCACATGAGCTTTAATGGAACGAAGCATTTCCCTAAAAAGGAGCTGTCTGAATACCTGGAGAAATCTGGTGTTCGGTTTGGTGCAGACATCAATGCCACCACACTTCCTGATGAAACGGTATATGAATTGCCGCTGCCATCAGACCATCCAGAACTGTTGAGCAATGGTTTACAGATTATGCGCGACTGGGCGCAGGATGCGAATATAGAAGCTGAAGATGTGGAACGCGAGCGACAGGTGATCCTCGAGGAAAGACGCGTTCGCCAGGGAGTTTTACAGCGGTTCCAGGAACAAAGTATTTCGCTGTATACCAACCAATCGCGGTATGGCTCCCGCTTGCCGATCGGAACAGAAGAAGTCTTGCTGAAAGTAACACCAGAAGAGATCCGCAGTTTTTATAAAGAATGGTATCGGCCAAACCTGCAAGCCATATTGGTGGTTGGGGATGTGGATGTAGATCAGATGGAGAAAGACATCAAGGCTAAATTCTCCGATCTGAAAAATCCTGAAAAAGAAAAAGAACGTACAGTTTATGCTGCAGAATTAACCGGGAAAAACCAATATATGCAATTTATAGATCCCGAAATAGGTGGTATTTCGCTGGAAATAGCCATGAAGCATAAGAGCGATACAGTGGTTACCAATGCAGATTATCGGGCTAACCTGTTAAAAAATATTTTCGCACAAATGCTTGCTGCCAGGTTCAGGCAGTTGCCTATTGTAGGGATTGCAGCCATGACAGGCGGTCTGAATTCCTTTTATGTGAACATCACTACTAAGCCGGCTGAAACAGAACCTGCCTTAAAAAGCGTCTGGCTGGAACTCCGTAAAATAGAGGAGCAGGGCTTTACAGCGCCTGAACTAGACCGCATCAAGAAAAGTTATTTACTGAAATTGTCTGAGGACCTGCAGGAAAAAGATAAAACCGCTTCGGAGGTATTGATTAAACCTTACCTGCAGCATTTTCTGACTGGCAGTGCAGCACCTGGTATTGCTAAAGCATATGAATTGACCAATGAGCTGCTTCCTGACATCAGTTTAAAGGAACTGAATGCACAAATGAAAGTTTATTTGAAAAATACGGATAGAGACATCATTGTAAAATCATCAGCAGTTAATAAAGCCTTTTTGCCGACTGAAGCAACAATAGAAAGCTGGATTGAAAATGTTTATGCGCAGAATTTGCCACCATATGTGGATGATGTATTGAGCCTACCTTTGCTCAAAAAGGAACCACAAGCTGGAAAAATCACTAATATTGAGGTTATTAAGCCTGCTGAGCTGCAAAAGATCACACTGAGCAACGGAGTAAAGGTCATCCTGAAGAAAACAGATTTTCAAAATAACCAGATCGTATTTAAAGGATTCGCTGAGGGCGGCGCTTCCTTGTCGAGTGACGCTGATTACCAAAGTGCTGTGAGTGCTGCAAATATTGTTGCTGCTGCTGGTGCAGGTAATTATGATGCTTTGCAGCTGGGGAAACTCATGGCAGGAAAGCAGCTGCAGGTACTTCCATTTATCCTCGATAATTACCAGGGGCTTAGTGGAAGTACGACTAAAGAAGACCTGCCGGCTGCGCTGGAGCTCCTATATGCTTATTTTACCGAACCGCGTAAAAGTGAAGAAGCTTATCAAATATTGGTTGGCAGGACTAGAGAAGCCTTTGCCAATAAAACGAATGATCCGAGTCAAGTCTTTGCGGATACAGTAAACCTGTTCTTGGCAAACCATCATGTACGCAGAACACCGCAGAGCATGGCTAAAATTACCTCCATTAACCTGGATAAAGCTTTAAAGTTTTATCAGGAGCGCTTCGCTGATGCTTCAGGATTTACCTTTGTTTTTGTTGGAAATATAGAGGAAAAAACCATAAAACCATTGCTGGAGAAGTATCTTGGAGGCTTACCTGCTGCAGGTCAGAAAGAAAAGGCCCGGGATTTAGGAATTAATATTCCTTCGGGTCGCCTCAGCAAAACAGTCTATAGCGGCGCCACGCAAAAAGCAAGTGCGATGATGGTTTATTCAGGGGATTTCAATTACAACTTCGAAAATACCATTCAGATGAATGCAGTTGCTGATGCACTGAATATCAGTATCAATAAGCGACTTCGGGATCAGGAAGGCGGAACTTACACGCCTAATGTGCAGCTGAGCCTGACTAAATACCTGAAAAGTAGGTTTAGTTTGTCGATCTCTTTTGATTGCGCCCCACAGAATGTGGAGCGGCTCATTGCTTCGGCTCAGGATGAAGTCAATAAAATGAAAGTTAGCGGGCCATCTTCTGAAAACCTGCAAAAGTTTAAAGCAGCACGTAAGGTTGTGCTTCAAACCGGATCAACTAACAATGATTTCTGGTTAAACTACCTCCTTGGCCAGGAGATGAATAAGGACCCACTTACAGAATTCTATGACTACGAGGCGGCATTGAATAAAATTACGGTGAAGTCTGTGCAGCAAGCTGCGGCAGCTTTTATTCAGGATAAAAATTACATCAGACTGGTCCTGTTGCCAGAAAAAAAATAACCATTTCAGATATGAAGAAAATCATACAAATAGCCAGGCTGGAACTCAGCCTGCTATTTTACTCCCCGATTGCCTGGCTGCTGATGATCATCCTCTTCGTGCAGATGAGTGTTGGTTTTACAGCAGCCATCCCCCAATTAGAAAAAGGAGGTAACTTATCCTTTTTAACCAGGGATATTTTCACCAATCCCAATGCAATCGGCATATTGAGCCGGATTTTAGATAGCTTATACCTGTATGTCCCATTAATCACCATGGGGATCATCAGCAGAGAAATCAGCAGCGGCAGTATCAAACTGCTGTATTCTTCACCGGTAAAATTAAGTCAGGTGGTTTACGGAAAATTTGCGGCGATGCTGGCATATAACCTGGTCATTATTGGGATCATGTGTTTATTTGTCCTCGCTGGAGCTGTATTCATCACTGCCTTTGATTACCCGCATATCCTGGTGGCTTTGTTTGCCGCATTTTTACTGCTGACGGCTTATGCTGCTATCGGGATTTTTGTATCCAGTTTAACCACTTACCAGGCCGTTGCCGCGATCAGTACTTTTGTACTGCTTGCCTTTATGAACTATATTGGAAAGGTAGGCCAGGAGTATGATGTGATCAGGGATTTAACGCATAGTCTTTCTATGCCGAGTAGGGCAGCACGCATGATGGCTGGTCTGCTGAACAGCCGGGATGTGATTTATTATCTGGCGATCTCCGGGATGTTCCTTGCATTTACCATCACCAAGCTAGAGCTGGAAAGGAAATCAAAATCAGTTTTGCAGCAGGTATTCAGGTATACCATGATCGTGTTAATTGGTTTAACAGTGACCTATATCAGTTCAAGGCAACCGATGATTGCGTATTATGATGCAACAGAGACCAACACAAATACCATTACCAAGGCAAGTCAGGAGATCCTGAAAAAGATGGGAGATGAGCCTATTGAGGTCAGCACTTACGTCAATGGAATGGATGGCTCTTATTGGGAGATTACTCCTACACTGCGCATTGCAAATATTTCGCGCTGGGAGCCTTATTTAAGGTTTAACCCAAATTTAAAATTGAAATGGGTTTATTATTACGACAGTATTCCCGGAATGACTGCTACACTTAAAGCGTACAATAAAACTTTTGATGAAGCTGTTGTGCAAATGGTAAAAATGCAGAAGTTAAATCTTAGGGATTTTATGAGGCCGGAACAGATCAGGAAAGAAATAGACCTGAGTGGGGAAAACGGGCGTGCCGTGATGCAGTTAAAATATAAAGGCAAGACTACTTTTCTGCGTACATTTCCACCACCGGATCAGTTGTTCTGGCCTAGAGAAGAAGAAACAGCTGCTGCATTAAAGAGGTTGATACAACCTATTCCCAAGATCGTTTTTGCGACTGATGGTTATCAGCGCGGTATAGATAAATTAGACGACAGGGATTATAAAATGCTTATTAATGATAAAACGGGCAGATATTCGATGGTCAATCAGGGTTTTGATATCGATACGATTGCGTTGGAACAGTCAGCTATTCCTGCCAATATTGCTGCCTTGGTGATTGCGGATCCGAAAGTAGCTTTTAGTGTCGCTGCAAAAGCTAAACTTCAACAATATATTGCTGAAGGCGGAAACCTAATGGTCCTTAGCGAACCTGGTAAACAGAATGTTATCAATCCGCTGCTGGAATTTCTTGGTGTTAAAATGGGGGATGGAACGCTTGTACAGCACAGTAAAGATTATTCTTATGACTTGGTTACGCCTGTATTGGCGGCGGGATCTGTGGCGATGGATCCGAAATTGCAGCCCTTTTTTCAACAAAAAGCCATTGTATCCATGCCGGGTGCCGGTACTTTAAGCTATCAAGAAGGCGGCGCTTTTGCGATTCATCCTTTATTGATCACTGATTCGCAAAGCAGCTGGATTAAAAAAGGAAAGTTTGCAGTAGATTCTGCGGCCTTGAAAGTTGACCTGAAAGCAGGAGATGAGGAAGGTTCCTTTCCAACGGCATTAATGCTGACCAGGCAGGTAAGCAGCAAAGAACAGCGCATCATCGTCGCCTCAGATGCTGATTTTTTTAGTAATGCAGAGGCAGGAAGACGCAATCTGATGACGCTGAACAGCTATTTTGCCACGAGGATTTTCAGCTGGTTCAGCTATGGGGAATTCCCTGTGGATGCAAGCCGTCCTTTTTCTAAAGATAACATGACCACACTCACTAAAAGGAGTGTAAAAATAATACAGGTATTGTATTATGGTCTTATCCCAGGAATCCTATTCCTGGCAGGAATGATGATTTTAATCCGTAGAAAACGTAAATAAATATGAACGATTTTTTAGAAAGTTTCAGCGTAGCATTTTTGCTTACTATAGCCCGTTATTTTGTCATTGCAGGTATCTTTTTTTTAGTTTTTTACCTGCTCTTTCCTAAAAGCCTGCTGCGAAATAAAATTCAAAGCAGGCTGGCCGGCAAGCTCGATTTTATCCGGGAAATGCTGCACTCTTCTATATCAAGTGCCATGCTGGCGCTTACCGCCATCATTGCTTTGTCTGATGGACTGAGGCCTTACACCTTAATCTATACTGATATTCAGGAGTATCCATTGATCTGGGTTCCGGTTAGCCTGTTGTTAAGCCTGCTGGTACATGATGCTTATTTCTACTGGATGCACCGGATCCTGCACCATAAAAGCTTGTTTAAGCTCACGCATCTGGTGCACCATAAGAGCACCAATCCTTCTCCCTGGACTTCCTATTCCTTTCATTTTCTGGAAGCCATAGCAGAAGGAGGGGTGATGATTGTGCTGGTTTTTGTGATGCCATTACATCCTTTAACGCTGGGATTGTTTGCGCTTTCCTCTTTTGTGATCAATGTATACGGTCATCTGGGCTATGAGATTATGCCGAAAGGATTCCGGGATTCTTTCCTGTTTGAGATCGTCAATACTTCCACCTTTCATAATTTCCATCATTTGAAATTCAAAGGCAATTATGGATTGTACCTAAGGGTATGGGATCGCTGGATGAAGACAGAGCATCCGGATTATGTGAAGGAATACGACAGGATTCAACAGCAGCGCTTCCCTTAAATAATGTTCCCCCCCCTAAATATCATAAATTGTACCGACCGGGATTGATTGTTCAATCTCGGTTTTTTTATGTTCATTCCAAACTTCAGCATCCTCCATTATCAAGCGAATATCAGGCAAATGGATAAAATTAAAGCATTTAGCAGGAATAAAAAACGCCTGCATTTTCTTACATCTGCAGAAAATATATTATTATTGTTACAAAAAAATGTAGGGGGATCTATGAGTCAGTCATTAGTGGTAAGCGATGATGAACTTCTGACAGCGTTTCAGTCAGGAGATCAGCAGGCTTATAGGCAAATATACGACCGCTACTGGCAGTTATTGTACCGTCATTCCTGTCACATGATGAGAAATGATGAGGAAGCAAAGGACGTGGTACAAGAGGTTTTTACGACACTGTGGACGAAGAAATCAGAGATCAAGCCACCTGTAGCGGGTTTTTTGTATACTGCCTGCAGAAACAGGATTCTCAACCAATTGAAACACCTTAAAATAGAAGCGAGGTATGCCGAGCAGCGTAAGACAGTACTGGAAAACCCTGGAGTAACTTTGCCAGACGAACTGGTCATAGAGCGTGATTTCGAAAGGCTGATCGAAGCCGGCATTCAAAGTCTCCCGCCAAAGATGCGGCAGATATTTGAGCTGAGCAGGAAGGAATTCAAAACACACCGGGAAATTTCTGAGGAGCTGAACATTTCTTCTTTGACGGTTAAGCGTCAGGTTAGTAATGCTTTGAGTATCCTGAAGAATAAACTTCATACTTTTTTAACATTTCTTTAATTTTCATCTACATCCTGGGCCATCCTGAGTTGTTATACCTACAACCAACCCTAGATACCTGCTGACCGATGGACCAATTAGACAAAAAACAAGAAGAACTACTTAAAAAATATCAACAAGGCATCTGTAGTCCTGAAGAGATTGCTGCGGTTCAGTATTTGTACAATTTGGCGGCAGCGTCTGCAGTGGATGATTCAGCTGCACAGACCGATCAGGGAATTGGAGAGGAGATCTGGAACAGACTTCCGGCTGGGAGAAAAAGCTATAAACTGAATCTATTCAAAAGAATTTCTTCGGCTGCGGCAGTACTCCTGATGGTCGGCGCTGGTTATTTTTGGTTCAGCAGCAAATCTAAGGAGGAAAAAGAGCAACAGGCTTATCATGACATCGGTCCGGGAAAAAATGCAGCCACACTTACTTTGGCCAATGGCCAAAAAATTGTACTTAGCAATGAGATGAAAGGCGAACTGGCTAATGAAGCTGGGGTAAGCATCACAAAAACTGCTGATGGACAATTGATCTATGAAATCAAAGATCAGCAAAATGGGGATTCGAAAGCTGTAAATAAGCTTTCTACCGCCAATGGCGAATCCTATCAGCTGCGTTTGCCTGATGGTACCATGGTTTGGCTGAATGCCGCTTCTTCCATTACCTATCCGGTATCCTTTTCCAACACTGCATTGCGTGAAGTGGAACTGGCAGGTGAGGCTTATTTTGAAGTCGTTAAAGACAAAAAACGCCCATTTGTGGTCAGTACCTATCATCAGCAAATTCGTGTTTTAGGTACTGAATTCAATGTAAACGCTTACTCGGATGAGCCTGAACAAAGAACTACTTTACTGGACGGCAGTATCAAATTAAGTCTGGAAAAGGGAGTGGTTGCGCGGGTGCTAAAACCGGGAGAACAAGCCGTTTCAGAAGGAAAACAGCTTCAGGTGTCTACTGTAGATGTAGACCAGGCGGTAGACTGGAAAAACGGCGATTTTATATTCCAGTCGGAACCTTTAACATCCCTGATGAGACGTGTTTCCAGGTGGTATAACGTGCAGGTAGTTTATACCAGTGGTGTAGACCAGGCAGGCACATTTACCGGAAAGGTATCCAGAAGCAAGAACATTTCTGTATTGCTGAAAGCCTTGCAGTCGGGCGGACTAAAATTTGACGTCCTTGGCAATAAGATCATCGTAAAAAATCAATCCATATAAATTCAACTTAACCAACCAAACAAATGAAAAAAAACTACAAACAAGATCCCTAAGTCTGGAAGATATAAGTTAAATGATGGCCGAAAGTGTACCACCACTTCCGGCCGGTGTTTCAGCTTATCTACTAGCCCCCGGAAAACCGGGTAATTCATAACAATTATTAATGAACTGATGTAGGTTGCCCTGAAACTTTTGAGGTACAGGCAACTAACTGATTAAACACGATGTAAATATATGATATTTTACACCAAAAGCCTATGCAGGCAAAGGACTGCTATTGCCAAAATTTCACTGCTGATGAATCCTGCTTTTAGCAGGCTCAGTGCGGTAAATCAAAATAAATGGATCATGCGAATTAAACTGATGGTCGTATTGTTAACTTCTGCTATTCTACAGGTAAGTGCGAGTACTTATGGGCAGAATGTGACGCTTAAACACGAGCGTGTGAAGTTAGCGACGGTATTGAATGAGATTAGAAAACAGAGCGGCGTTGATTTCGTATTTAGCGATAAAATCATTGCGCTGGCAAAACCTGTAACCATTAATGTGCAGAATGTAAGTCTGGAATCTGCATTAGCGGAATGTTTCAAAAACCAGCCGGTTACTTTTACGATTGACCATAGAATGGTGACGATCGTAAACAGACCGGTTGTCTCGCTGAGAATGGATCAGCTGATTATCGCAAGATTAAGTGGGGTAGTCAAAGATACAGATGGAAACCCTTTGCCAGGCGCATCGATTGCCATTAAAGGAACGACTAAGCATGTCATTACTGATGCGGATGGTAAGTTTGTAATGGATGGGGCACAGAAGGGCGACATTATTGTGGTCACTTATGTCGGTTTCGTTTCGCAGGAAGTAGTTTGGAATGGCGAGGGACAGCTGAATGTGAAGCTGGCTAGCCAGGAGCAAGGACTGGACGATGTGATTGTGGTGGCCTATGGTACTGCAAAAAAATCAACCTTTACAGGTTCTGTCGCAGTAATCAGCGGAGAAAAATTGGCCAAAGTTCCAGGTTCAAGTTTTACAGAATCTTTGCAGGGAATGGGAAGCGGTGTCAATGTAGTCAATAACGAAGGTAATCCTGGTGGGAATACCCGTATTCAGATCCGCGGGATCAGCTCTATGAGCGGGGCATCCAAACCATTATATGTATTGGACGGAATGCCTTACGACGGAGAATTGAATTCCATTTCACCGAGTGATATCGAGTCGATCTCTGTATTAAAAGATGCGGCGGCCTCTTCACTTTACGGTTCACGTGCCTCTGATGGGGTAGTGATGATCACCACAAAAAAAGGGAAATCAGACATTCCTAAAATCAATTTCCGCTCTGCCTGGGGAACTTCAGACAATGCGATTGGAAATCCGGTAAAGGCTGATCCAGCTGAGCAATTGCTGTATACCTGGGAAGGGATGTATAACGATCAGTTTTACAAATACAGAATGACGAAGGCTGATGCCGGAAACTGGGCTTCGGAAAATGTGCTGGGTAAAATATTAAAAGCAGTGACCAATTCTGCAGGAGCAAAGAGCTTTGTATCTCCTTTTAAACACATCAATGAAAACTATGTACTGCATGATGGCAATGGAAATCCTTACTTGAACCCTAACCTGCAAATGGTATGGGATCCTGCAGATTATGATGTGAATGGAGCAGTGTATTCTCGTAAACTGCGTCAGGATTATGGTTTAGATGTGAGTGGAGCCAGCAGCAACGGGAAGACAAATTACCTGATTTCAGGTTCTTACCTTGATGATAAAGGTTATGCGAGTAACCAATATTTCAAGCGCTATACCTTTAGAACAAATGTGAGCACACAGGCGACCGACTGGTTGCAGCTGGGTGGAAGTATCGCTTACAGCAGTTCAAAACAAAACACCTCAGGTTCTATGCGCGCGCAGATTTTTACCACCACCATGTCTTCGCCATGGTTAAGGAATAAAGACAATACCGATTGGGTATACTCTGAGAAAACCGGTAAAAGAATGTTCGATTATGGCTCTTATGTCAATAACTTTTTTGGTATCCATCCAATGAACAATGGCGGTGATTACTGGAACAACCCAAATGATGAAGATTTTAATAACAATCAAGCTAGCTTAGTTTCTACGAGGTTTTTTGCAAGTGTTAAACTCCCTTTTGACCTGAATTTTAAATCCAGTTTAGGGATTGATAACAGCAGCACCAAGTACTTTTTATATGGTTCAGCTGTGCATGGCTCCGGACAGCTGGCGCCTTACGGGCTTTCCGTATTGACCTCTGGTGGCAATGCAACCAGAAGCAATGCTGACAATACTTCTTTAACCTGGAACAATATATTGACCTGGAATAAAAAGATTGGTGACCATAATTTCAGCGCTTTGGCTGGACAGGAACTGTACAATAACAATTATTTGTACAACACTGCTTATGGAGAAGGGATCATGCAAATTGGGCAATATGAGTTGACTTCTACGACTAAAGGCTGGACCAATGGTTCCAGTAAAGACCGTTATGCATTGTTCTCATTCCTTGGTAAGGTAGATTATAGCTTCCAGGACAAATATTACCTGTCGTCCTCTATTAGAAGTGATGGTTCATCTCGTTTTCATCCTGACAACCGCTGGGGTTATTTCTACTCGGTAGGTGGTTCATGGAGAATGTCTAATGAAAACTTTATCAAGGATTCAGAATGGATCAATAACTTATCCCTTCGCGCCAGTTATGGTACGAACGGAAATGATAAACTGATCACCAGAAATGGAGATGGTAGTCCGGGTGGAGGTTTACTATATGCTTACGAAGGCGTGTTCGAGGATGATCCAATGTACGGAAACCCTGGATTACGTCCTTCCGCGATGGCTACTCCAGAGCTGAGGTGGGAAAGCAACAAGCTGCTGAATGTAGCGCTTGATTTCAATATCTTTAAAACCATCACCGGTACAGTAGAATATTATACCCGTAATTCATCGGGTTTGCTGTATCAAAAGCCATTGCCACTGTCTGCACAAGTAGGTTCTATCGTCGGAAAAAACACCAATCTAGGTAATATCCGAAATAGTGGTTTTGAAGTAAGTCTGGGTGCGGAGTTGATCCGTAGCAAAGATTTCGGCTGGAGAATTGATGCCAATATCTCTACCTTAAAAAATGAAGTGACCTACCTTCCTGGTGGTGCATTTACTTTTGCTAACCGTGCAGCGACCTATAAACTGGAAGAAGGCCACTCTGTTTACGACTTTTTTATGGTTAAAAATGCTGGTGTGAACCCTGATAATGGAAATATGCGTTACCTGATCAAAGATGGCGCTGGAGGCTGGAAAACTACAGAGAACTATGCTGAAGTAACCACAGCTGATTATCAATATGGCGGATCGGCATTGCCTAAAGCTTATGGATCATTTACCAATAGCTTTGACTACGCTGGATTTGACTTATCTATCATGTTCTACTACTCTCTGGGTGGAAAAATGTTTGATTATGGCTACATAGAGCGTACCGCATTGCGTGGTGGAGTAGGTGTGATTCCAGACCTGGTACAAGACAGATGGAAAAACCCTGGCGACCAGGCGATGTTCCCAAAATGGTCTAACGACAATTACGCGGATACCCGCAGGGCTTCAGATTTTTATGTGTTTAACAACAGCTATTTACGTCTTAGAAACTTAACGTTAGGCTTTACCTTGCCGAAAGAACTCAGCAAAAAACTAGGCATGACCTCTGCCCGTATTTACCTGACTGGAAATAACCTGCTGACTTTCGGATCGGCTAAAAACCGTTATTCAGATCCTGAAACAGGAGTGTTGGGAAATAATTACAACGGTAATGCAGATACGGATAATGGTGTTCAGGGTTCCAGAAGAATCTATATGGGCGGCATCCAGGTTTCATTTTAATAACAAATAGATACGACAACGATGAAAATAATATATAAAACAGTCTTATTGCTGGCAGTACCCGTTTTGATGACAAGCTTCGCCGGCTGTAAAAAATTCCTGGACACAAAGTCATCTACCGCTACCTCTGATGGGGCAGTGCTTAAAAATGTGACCCAGTTAAATATGGTGCTCACCTCAGCCTACAAAAAACTGTATTTTAACAATAACGGCGCGGATAGGGCTTATTCAGGTCTTGCAGGTTTACAGATGTACGTAGACCTTGGTGGTGCTGATATACTTAGTCACACCAATATGGGCGGTAATCAGGTCACTTCTTATACTTATGAGCCTACCAGGACGCAGATTACCGGAAATTCGGATGCGATATGGTCCATGATGTATAAAACGATCAATGAGGTGAATGCGATTATCACAGCATTGCCAACTGCAGATGGGGGGCCGGAATTGAAACAGCAGATTATGGGACAGGCAAAAGCCATCCGAGGCATCTGTTATTTCCACCTGATCCAAAACTATCAGCAAACCTATATGCTGGCTAAAAATAAACCAGGAGTGATCCTGAGGTTATCCTCTACTGATCCGGAAAGTATGCCGCGTTCTTCTGTAGAAGCCTGCTACCAACAGATTTTAGCTGACTTGAAAGAGGCAAAAGGGCTGCTGGCTAATTATGAGCGTCCGAACAAATGGACAATTGATAAAAACGTGATTTCAGGACAATTGGCCAGGGTATATCTGGTGATGAACGATTGGCCGAATGCGCTTGCGGAAGCAACAACTGCTTACAATGCTTATAGTCAGTTGATGACTCGTGATCAATACAGAAGTGGTTTTGATAAGGTAATCACTAATGGTTACCCAGAGATCATGTGGGCCATGAAATATACAGATACCGATAATATTGGCGGAAGTACCCAGTTTAACTTCTGGTATAACCAGGATGAAAGCTATGGCGAAGGTTTTACTGATGGTCCTATCTATGCCTTCCTGAGTTTCTTCGCAGATGGAAAGTACGAGCAGCTGTTTGAAAAGACAGAAGATAGGTATCAGTTCTGGAAACGTACCAAGAATGCTTCTCAGGAATGGTCTACAAAATGGGCATATAACAAGTACAAACATTATGGCGATGCGAATGGTGCGGTACAGGGAAATACCCGTCCGGAAGTTTCATTGATGAGAGGTTCTGAAATGCTTTTGATCATGGCTGAAGCTGCAGCAAATTCTGGTGGAGATGGCTTGACTTACCTAAACCGTTTGCAAAGAGCGAGAGGAGTGGTCAACGTGACTACTGCCGCTGCTGGTCCAACACTTCTGGAAGCCATTTATGTAGAAAGACGCAAGGAATTACTTTGTGAAGGGGTAACCGGTTTTTATGACTTGCTGCGCCTGCAAAAACCATTGCTTCGTTACCAGGAAACTGCCACTTATAAAGAAGGACATTATACCTGGGGTGTGAACCAATTGAATGGTTATGTAGCCTCTGCGACAAACCCTACGGGTACATTGCCTTCAAATGATTACCGCTTTATCGGTCAGATTCCACAGTTGGAAATGACCAATAATGAAGCGCTTAAACCTACTGATCAAAATCCTTTTTCAGGACAATAGTTGTCAGTTTGATAAAATAAAAACGGGGTCTGGTTTATAAACCAGACCCCGTTTTTAGGTATTGTACTTTGATGATTTATAATGAAATTAATCGCAGTTTGGAATGGTATAAGTATAGGTTTCTGCAACTCCTGTTGGGAAGCTGTAAATCATTCCTTTGCCAGTCTCAAACCAGAACTTGCCGCGTAGCTTTTCTCTGGTACCAATCTCATTCATCGAAAGACTGTCGAAAATACGACCGTTAATCATCACATATTTAATCTTCTCAGAGTTTCTGATGTCGTTCAAAGGATTAGCATCCATGATCACTAAATCCGCTAATTTTCCTGGCTCCAGAGAACCGATTTCTTTATCCATACCTAAGTATGCTGCGCCGTTTAAAGTGCCGCTTCGGATGGCTTGTAATGGCGACATACCGCCTTGTACCAACATCCACAACTCCCAATGTGCACCTAGCCCTTGAATCTGACCATGCGCACCCAGGTTTACTTTTACGCCGGTATCGGCAATTTGTTTAGTCGCCTTAGCGACTTCAATATGTCCGTAATCTCCGTATTCAGCAGTCGTTCTTCTTCTGGCGCGGGCATCAATAATGGCACGTGGGGTGAAGGCCATCAATCGCTCATTTTCCCAAACATTGGTTCTGTCGTACCAGTAGTTTTCTCCCCATTGGCTACCATAACTTACAATCAATGTTGGCGTATAGGCTACTGCAGTATTGCCCCAGAAAGAAGTGACGTCTTTATAAACCGGTGCTACAGGAATGCTGTGTTCAATTCCGGTATGACCATCTGCCACCATATTCATATTGGTAAAAAACGTAGATCCACCTTCAGGAACCACTTCCATTTTCAATTGTCGGGCGGCTTCAAGGATCTGCTGACGCTGATCTCTTCTAGGCTGATTGTAAGATTTTACTGAAAACGCACCTACTGCTTTTAACCTTTTGAGGTGAGATAGTGCATCATCAAGACTGTTGATCACAACTTTAAAATCACCATCAGCACCGTATAAAATAGAACCTGTAGAGTATAAACGAGGGCCAACCATTCTGCCTGCTTTCAGCATTTCTGCCTGGCTAAATACCATTTCTGTATTGCTGGAAGGGTCATGAGAAGAAGTCACTCCGAAAGCAAGGTTTGCCATATATGACCAATCCTGCTGCGGCGAAATACCATCAGGACTAGTTCTTAAGTGTGCATGTACATCCACAATCCCTGGCATAATCGTTTTGCCGGTCACATCAATGACTTTCGCATCCGCTGGAACGGTCATTTCCGAAGACTTACCCACAGCAATAATCTTGTTGTTTTCTACGAGAATGGTTCCTTCTTCAATTACTTCATCGCCTTTCATCGTGATGATTCTGGCCCCTGTTAAAGCAAGCAATCCATTCGGACGGTCGCTTTTCAATTTTAAGCCTAGAGGAAGCCCAACCGTATCTGGTTTTTGTGCGACCTGTACACCTGCCTCATCGAAGCTGAAGGCAGATTTGATGTCTTTGCTGAAGTATCTATCGCCCAATGTCCACAATAACTTCTGACTGTCATTGCTCCAATGGATATAGGTTCCGCCATCTTTAGTGATTTTGGTCAGTGGAATTGCTTTGTTTGTTGCAGAAAGTTCCAGGGGAGTGCCTACAGTAACCATTGGTGTCACATAAACATTAAACAGCTCTGTGAAAGCCATCCATTTTCCATCCGGACTTGGGGTAAATTGTGTGACATAAGTAGAGGTGTAATGGGTTCTCTCATTTGCACCATTCAGGTCGATACTTTTAAAAGCTTTTTTACCACCTTCATAACCCTGGAAATAAATACGGGTATCGTCTGTATTGAACTGGGGCTTGATACCATTGTCGGAGATCAAGGTTTTTGCACCGCCATTCGCCGACATGATGTAGATTCCTGTTCCTCTGCCATAAGCATATCCCAATACATCATTTCCTATTCCTTTTCTGAAAATAATGCGGTCTCCTTTATGAGAGTAAGATGGAGAATAGTAGAATCCTTTTTCGTCAGTTAAAGTGACGGTCTTTCCTGATTTCAGATCGGTTCTTTTGATTGCGCCTTTTAATTCATCGTTCCAGGTGGTGTAAATCACGTATTTTCCATCGTTACTGATTTTAGGTTCAAACTCAAAATCAATACCGTTGGTGACACGCTCTGGAGTACCATTTGGCAGGTCTTTTTTGTATAGAAATCCTGCAGCATTGAAGATCACCATTTTTCCATCTGCGGAGCTGGTCAGCTGTCTGATCATTTTGACATCAAATTCATTGCTGTATACCTGATGCGGGAAATGAAGCGCTTGCTGAACAGTTTGCTTACTGTTCACCTGGAAAGGAATGTCGTTGCTAATTAACGTAGATAGTTCGATCCTTTTGATCTTTCCTTTAGCATAAAATACGATGTTCTTATTATCTGGTGTCCAGGCAAAGTTTGGGTATACCCCAAATATAGCCCAGGTTTCCTGCTGGTCATGAGAGAGATCTTCATATACTGGCCATTCTTCGGCAGTACGTAAATTCTGTACATATAAAACCGATTTTAGGCGAACGCGTTTTACATAAGCCATCATTTTTCCATCCGGAGAGATCTGCGGACGGGCAGCACCGCCTTGCTGTGCCACAAGATTGCTGAGTTTGCCAGTCACCATATCCAATTGGCGGATCGCATAAATCATCCCATTTGGATCTTTGCTGTATTCAAAATTAGGTCCCGGAGCCATGTCTTCAGAGAAGTATAAGTACCTGCCGTTCGGGCTGATATTTGGCTCACCGGCATCTTGCTGGTCATTTTTTCTTTTGGTCAGCTGTACCCCTTCGCCACCATACATGCTGTACATCCACATTTCTCCTGCACCAAGAGAACGTGAGCCGGTGAAGTGTTTACGAGCCACCAGGTATTCACTGTTTGGCGTCCAGGTTGCATTGTTCAGCAATCGGAAAGTTTCTTTGGTGACTTGTCTTTTTCCTGAACCATCGCGGTTCATGATCCAGATATTATCAGCCCCGTTCTTATCACTGGTATAAGAAATGTATTTTCCGTTTGGACTAAAGCGTGGCTGAATGTCCCATGGTATGCCTCCACTCAGTAGGGTAGCATTTCCACCGCTGATGGGCATGCTGTAAATATCTCCCAACAGGTCAAAAACAATATCTTTACCATCGGCACTCACATCGAGGTTCATCCAGGTTCCTTCATCGGTTTCAATATGGAAGGTTTTTGTTGGGCCCTGGTATTTTTCGATGTCCCATTTCTTTTCCTGGGAAAAGGCAGACTGGAAGATGAATACCAAAGCCAATGGTAGTAAAGTTTTTTTCATCATGAAAATCGGTGTAAATAAGCCTGCAATTTAATAATATCAGTTCATTTTTATAGTTTTGATGAGTAACCTTTTTATGAGCGAAGCCGAGATACTTAAAAAATACTGGGGGTTTGACACTTTCAGACCACTCCAATCAGACATCATCAGTTCCGTTTTAAATGGCCATGACACTTTAGCGTTATTGCCAACCGGCGGAGGTAAGTCCCTTTGCTTTCAGATACCTGCATTGGCCAGGGAAGGGATTTGTATTGTCATTTCACCCCTGATTGCCTTGATGAAAGATCAGGTGGAAAACCTGAAAGCAAAAGGCATTGAGGCGGTCGCTATCTATGCAGGAATGGGAAAACGAGAAATCGATATCCTGCTCGACAACTGTATTTATGGCAAGATTAAGTTTTTATACCTATCGCCGGAAAGATTATTATCAGAAATTGTACGCATTCGTATTTCTTATATGAACGTGAATTTAATTGCGGTAGATGAAGCGCATTGTATTTCCCAATGGGGATATGATTTTCGGCCACCGTATCAACAGATCGCTGAGATCCGTGAAATTCATCCTAAAGTACCTGTTCTGGCTTTAACCGCTACTGCTACGCAGTTTGTGCGGGCAGATATTGTCGATAAGCTAAAATTTAAAGACAGCAAAATCTATGTGCAGAGTTTTGAGCGTAAGAACCTGAGCTATGTGGTGATGGATAAAGAGGATAAATACGGAAAACTGCTCGACATTGTGAAAAATGTGAAAGGGAGTGGTTTGGTGTATGTCAGGAACAGAAGAGAGACTGTTGAAGTCGCTTCTTTTTTAACCAGACATCAATTAGCGGCAGATTTTTACCATGCCGGAATTGAAAAGGCAGATCGCTTCCGTAAACAGGACGAATGGAAAAAAAATAAAATAAGGGTGATGGTGGCGACCAATGCTTTTGGCATGGGGATCGATAAGCCGGATGTGCGCTTTGTGGTACACCTGGATCTACCGGAAAGTCTGGAAGCCTATTATCAGGAAGCCGGTAGGGCAGGGCGTGATGAACAAAAAGCTTATGCGGTATTGCTGGCCAATAAATCGGACCAAGTTTCTTTAAAAGCCAAATATGCAGATCATTTTCCCAGTGTGGAAGACATCAAAAAGACTTACCATTACCTTGGAAATTACTTCCAGCTCGCCTTTGGTGCTGGAGAAGGGCTGACTTTTAATTTTGACCTTGCGGATTTCTGTAAGCGTTTTAATGTAGGCGTGATCAAGACCATGGCAGCACTGAAATTTTTAGAGCATGATGGTTACCTGACACTTTCTGAAAACATCTTTTTGCCTTCCAGGGTGTTGTTTACTGCTGCTCATGAAGACGTTTATCGTTTTCAAATAGAGAATGCAGGATATGATCCGCTGATCAAGGCGATCCTGCGGTCTTACGGCGGCGCATTTGATCAGTATGTGAGAATTGAAGAAAACGAGCTGGCTAAGAAAGTGGGGCTCTCGTATAGCACGGCAAAGAAGATGATCAGTAACCTGGAAGAACAAGGTTTATTGTCTTATTTGCCACAATCAGATCAGCCTCAGCTCCAATATATCCGCCCAAGAGTGGATTTTGTGCACATGGATATTGAGGTGAAATACATCGAGCTAAGAAAGAAAATCCAGATGGATCAGATCAATTCAGTACTGGCTTATACCGATACCAAGGAATGTAGGAGTGTGCAGCTGCTGCGTTATTTTGATGAGCCGGATGCCGATAAATGCGGTGTCTGCGATGTTTGTCTGGAAGAGAAAAAAGCCGAGGACCAGGATTTACGCTTCGACCGGATCGATTTTGAACTGGTCACTTTACTGCAAACGAAAGCACAGTCTATCGAGGATCTGGTAACCGGGATCAAAACCGGTAATGAACATGATCGATTAGGACGGATCCGTGAATTGCTGGATGCCGGAAAAATTAAAACAGATGGTAAAAACTATTATTTGTAAATTGCAATAAAATTATCCCCTATGAAGAAATTACAACTTATCGCTTTTGCTATTCCTGTGTTTTTAGCAGGATGTACTACAAAATGTATTGAAGATTCAGGAATCCAGATCACTAAGGTAGTGGAACTGAAAAGTTACGATAAAATTAAGGTGAGCGGTACGATTAAATTGGTTTTGACGCAGGACAGTACGTATAATGTGAAGATCCAGGCGGATTCTAATATAGTACCATTGATCAGATCAAGGGTGAGTGGGAGTGAATTGGAACTTAAATTAGAGAACGGAAAGTACTGCGGAACAGACTCTGTGGTGATTTACGCTGGAATTGGTGAGCTCAAAGATTTGGAAACCAATGGTATGGTGCGTGTGTTTGGAACGGGACCTATCTATGTGAAAGATCTGGACCTTGATTTACAAGGCAGTTCTGATGTGAATTTGAACCTCAATGCGAGTAAGCTGACTTCGAAAATTGATGGTATCGGAAAACTAACTTTGACCGGACAAACGGGAACTCATGTGCTGAAAACAAGCGGCAATTCAAAACTGGAAGCTTTTGATTTTGTAGCTGGTGTATATGACATCAATATTGATGGTACCGGAAAAGCCAATATCAATGTACTGAACGACTTAAAAGTAAAGACTTCTGGTGCAAGTGAGATTTATTATAAAGGGAATCCAAAAAATGTAAGCGAGAAAAAATCCGGAGCAGCGAAACTGGAGAAAGTTAATTAGCCTGATGGTTGTTTTTTAGCTATTTTAGCGGCCTTATTTGATACATGGAACAAAAAAACGACAAAAAAGTCATCCGGTCATGGGCTTTTTTTGATTGGGCAAATTCTGCTTATAATTTAGTCATTACTTCAACAATTTTTCCTGCTTATTATACGATCATCACCACTACTGCCGAGCATGGCGATCAGGTAAAGTTTTTCGGATATACTTTTACGAATACAGCTTTATCTAATTATGCACTTTCAGTTGCCTATTTAGTGATGGTGATTTTAATGCCCTTGCTTTCCGCTACTGCGGATTATCGAGGAAACAAGAAAATATTCATGAAGATCTTTACCTATATCGGCGGTTTTGCCTGTATGGGTTTGTTTTTCTTTAAACTGGAAAGCCTGGAATTGGGCATTATCCTTTTTGCTATTGCGGCCATGGGCTATGTTGGCGGGGTGCTGTTTAACAATTCCTACCTTCCGGAAATTGCGACTAAGGATCAGCAGGATCGGGTGAGTGCCCAAGGTTTTGCCTATGGTTATGTAGGGAGTGTGATTCTGCAGGTCATTTGTTTTGTATTTGTACTAAAACCAGAACTTTTTGGCATTACTGATGGTTCTTTACCGGCAAGGCTGTCCTTTTTACTGGTAGGGATTTGGTGGGTCGCTTTTGCACAGATACCTTTTCGTAAACTGCCGGCTGGAAGTCCGAATTATACGGCTTTAAATAAGAGCCTGGTGCATAATGGCTTTGGAGAACTGCGCAAAGTCTGGCAGCAATTAAAGCAGATGAATTTTTTAAAACACTATTTGATTGCTTTTTTCTTTTACTCGATGGGTGTGCAGACGGTGATGCTGGCGGCGGCCGGTTTTGGAGAGAAAACCTTGCATTTGGGAACTTCTAAATTAATTGCTGTAATTTTAATCATACAGCTAGTGGCCATCTGGGGTGCCATGTGGATGTCGAGGTTTGCCAAAAAGATTGGCAATATCAATGTGCTGATTCTGGTTGTTATCGTATGGGTAGGGGCTTGCGTTGCTGCTTATTACACGACTAATGAATTTGAATTTTATGGCTTAGCAGCAGTAGTTGGCCTGATTATGGGTGGGATTCAGTCATTATCGAGGTCTACGTACGCTAAGTTCTTACCTGAAAATACACCAGATACCGCTTCCTTTTTCAGTTTCTATGATGTAACAGAAAAACTGGCGGTTGTGATTGGTCTTTTTAGTTTTGCTTATATTGAGGAACAAACTGGCAGCATCAGAAATTCTGTGCTGGCATTGGTCTCCTTTTTTGTAATAGGTTTGATATTTTTGCTGCTGTTAAAAAAGGCAGAACCAAAATTGGTTAAAGGTTAACCATGATAGATTTTAATAAGAATTAGATACCCATGAAGATAGAATTGTTTGTTCCTTGTTTTGTTGATCAGTTATATCCTGAGACTGCATTTAATACGATAAAGCTATTGGAGAAAGCGGGTTGTGAGGTGTTTTATAATTCCGCGCAAACTTGCTGCGGTCAGCCGGCCTATAACTCCGGATATTGGGAGCAGGCTAAAGAAACAGGGACGAAGTTTTTAAGTGATTTTTCCGGTACAGATTATATTGTGGCACCTTCTGCATCCTGCGTTGGCATGGTGAAGAGTGGCTATAGCGACCTGTTTACCAATACCAATCTCCATAATAAATGCCGCAGCATTCAGCAGCATGTGTATGAGCTTTCTGATTTCCTGGTGAACGTGTTAAAAAGAGATTATTTTGGCGCGGAACTGGATGGAAAAGCGGTTTACCATGATTCCTGCAGTGGATTGAGAGAGTGTAAGATTAAAGAAGAGCCACGTCAGCTATTGTCTAAAGTCCATGGATTAGAGATGGTAGAAATGAAGGATACAGATATGTGCTGCGGATTTGGCGGTACGTTTTCTGTGAAGTTTGATGCGATTTCTTCGGCTATGGCGGAGCAAAAAGTAAATAATGCCCTGGAAATGGGCGCTGAATATGTGATCTCCACCGATTTATCCTGTCTGATGCACTTGCAGGGATATATCGATAAAAATAGCATTCCATTGAAAACGATGCATTTGGCGGATGTTTTGGCGAATGGCTGGTTAGAAAGTACAGAATATTAATTTTCAGTATCAGAGAAGGATAAAAAGACGAGAAAGTGGTCGGGTAGTGTTCGGGAAGAGATCGGCCTTATAATAGGGTTCGGAGAGGGTTCGGTTAGGGTTCGCGTAGGGTTGCCTTAGTCTTTGCTATCCGAACCCTAACCGAACCCCCTCCTGCAGCTACAGAAATGCAGGTCTCTTCCCGAGTACATCCTGACTGCCTGATGACTCCTATCGTAATTTATAAAAATGATTGCTTGAACAAGGCTGGATTTTCGGACTTGAATTGTTATATTTGTGCCAGTGGCAGTTGAAAAAAACGGTCATGATTTAGGTAATATTTTATTACACGTAGAATAAGAGTTGTCTAAATTGTTTAAAATCAATTAATTAACTTAAATCATAGTTGTAGATGATTAACATTACACTGCCTGATGGTTCTAGCCGTCAGTATGAAAAGGGTATAACAGCCCATCAAATTGCACTCTCTATTTCAGAGGGATTAGCGCGCAACGTATTAGCTGCGGAAGTAAACGGTGAAATTTGGGATTCTTCCAGAGCAATTGAAAGCGATTCAACGGTAAAGTTGCTGACCTGGAATGATGCGGCTGGTAAGGCTACATTCTGGCATTCTTCTGCCCACCTTATGGCGGAAGCCTTAGAGGCTTTATATCCGGGTACAAAATTCGGTATTGGTCCTGCTATTGAAACTGGATTCTACTATGATGTAGATTTCGGCGACAGGGAATTTTCTTCGGATGATTTCAAAGCGATTGAGGCGAAGATGATTGAGCTGGCTAAGCAAAAACAAGTTTTTGTAAGGGAGCGCGTTTCTAAAGCGGATGCGATTAAATATTTTACAGAAAAAGGTGATGAGTACAAGCTAGACCTGTTAGAAGGACTGGAAGATGGAAAGATCACATTCTATAACCAAGGTGAGTTTACGGACCTTTGTCGTGGGCCGCACATTCCAAATACCGGTTTTGTTAAAGCGGTAAAATTGATGAATGTTGCAGGTGCTTACTGGCGCGGTGATGAAACTAAAAAACAGTTAACCCGTATTTATGGGGTAACTTTCCCTAAAGCGTCTGAGCTGACTGAGTATCTTCACATGATTGAAGAGGCGAAGAAAAGAGATCACCGTAAGCTGGGTAAGGAATTGGAATTGTTTGCTTTCTCTGAGAAAGTAGGTATGGGATTACCATTGTGGCTGCCAAAAGGTGCTGCTTTGCGTGAGCGTCTGGTTCAGTTTTTAACAAAAGCACAGGCAAAATCAGGATATGAGCAGGTAGTTACACCTCATATTGGCCATAAGAATTTATACATTACTTCTGGTCATTACGAGAAGTATGGTAAAGATGCTTTTCAACCGATTAAAACCCCACAAGAAGGGGAGGAGTTTTTCCTTAAACCGATGAACTGCCCTCACCATTGTGAGATTTATAAAGTAAAACCTCGTTCTTACAAGGACCTTCCTTTGCGTTTTGCAGAGTTTGGAACGGTATATCGTTACGAACAAAGTGGAGAGCTTCATGGCTTAACCAGGGTTCGTGGCTTTACTCAGGATGATGCGCATTTGTTTTGTCGCCCGGATCAGGTAAAAGAAGAATTCAAAAAAGTAATTGACCTGGTATTGTATGTGTTTAAATCTCTTGGGTTTAACGATTATGTGGCACAAATTTCTTTGAGAGATCCTGAGAACAGAACGAAGTACATTGGTTCTGATGAAAATTGGGCTTTGGCTGAATCGGCGATCATCGAGGCTGCTGCGGAAAAAGAATTACCTACTGTAGTAGAATACGGCGAGGCTGCTTTCTATGGTCCGAAGTTAGACTTTATGGTAAAAGATGCACTGGGCAGAAAATGGCAGTTGGGAACGATCCAGGTAGATTATAACTTACCTGAGCGTTTTGAATTGGAATACACAGGTAGTGATAACTTAAAGCACCGTCCGGTGATGATCCATAGGGCTCCATTCGGTTCTTTAGAGCGTTTTATCGCGGTATTGATCGAACACTGCGCTGGTAATTTCCCATTATGGCTTTCTCCGGAGCAATTTATTATCCTTCCGATCTCAGAAAAGTATGAAGATTATGCAAAAAAAGTTTCAGATGAGCTAAATAATTCCGATATTCGCGGTTTGATTGACTTCCGGGACGAGAAAATTGGAAGAAAAATCAGAGACGCTGAGGTTAAAAAAATCCCTTATATGCTGATCATTGGAGAGAAGGAAATGGCGGAAGGAAAGGTTTCAGTAAGGAAACACGGCACAGGAGATTTAGGTGAAATGACTCAGCAAGAGTTTAGTGAATTATTAATTAAAGAAATAACAATTTAAATAGTATATAAATTTGGCATTAGGCAGACCAGGATTTAACAGGGGACCACGTCCTCCTTTTAAGAAAAAAGAAGCAGAACATAATATTAATCAGTTTATCAGAGCTCAGGAGGTTAGATTAGCTGGAGATAATGTTGAACCGGGGATCTATCCTTTGGCAAAAGCTTTAGCCCTTGCCGACGAATTGGAATTGGATCTTGTTGAGATTTCTCCAAATGCAGTGCCTCCGGTATGTCGGATCATTGATTACAGTAAGTTTGTTTACGAGCAGAAGAAAAAACAGAAGGAGATTAAAGCAAACGCAAAACAGACTGTCATTAAGGAGATCCGTTTTGGTCCTAACACAAATGATCACGATTTTCAATTTAAGTTGAAACACGCAATTAGTTTCCTTGAAAACGGAGAAAAAGTTAGGGCTTATGTACACTTTAAAGGTAGAGCGATTGTTTACAAAGAGCAGGGAGAGATCTTGTTGCTTAAGTTTGCACAGGCGCTTGAAGATATCGGTAAAGTGGAGTTATTACCTAAGTTAGAGGGCAAGCGTATGTTTTTAACGTTAGCTCCAAAAGTTGCTAAGAAATAAATAAATTACATATTAATAAACACAGGTTATGCCAAAAATGAAAACCAATTCCAGTGCTAAAAAGCGTTTTAAGCTTACTGGAACAGGTAAAATTGCAAGGAAGAATGCCTACAAAAGCCACATCTTAACTAAGATGTCGACTAAACGTAAGCGTAATTTGGGTCACACTTCAATGGTGTCCGCAGCTGATATGGGCAACGTTAAGCGTATGCTTGCTATCGGTAAATAATTAAATTTTTAACCAGGTACCCGGTAGTAAGTTTGCTGTAATACGCAACACCGTTTATCAAAAAACAACACACTATGCCACGTTCGGTAAACGCAGTAGCTTCGAGAAGAAGAAGGAAAAAAGTCCTAAATATGGCCAAAGGCTATTGGGGATCAAGAAGTAAGGTTTTCACAATCGCTAAAAACACGGTAGAAAAAGGTTTGCAATATGCATACCGTGACCGTAAAGTTAAGAAAAGAGAATTCCGTGGATTATGGATTCAACGTATCAACGCTGGAGCTCGTCAACATGGTATTTCTTACTCTCAATTGATCGGTAAATTAGCGACTGCAAACATCGGTTTAAACCGTAAAGTTTTAGCTGATTTAGCAATGAACCATCCAGCAGCTTTCAAAGCAGTTATTGATGCAGTAAAATAGATCTAACGATCATTTTAATCATAAAAAAAGGGAGCTTCCAGCTCCCTTTTTTATTGGCTTCTATTTTGAAAGCTGGATGAATTTCCCGGCTTCCGCAATGGACTTCTTGTCCAGACGAGCTAATTTTGGGATATTCCCGAGTATTGGAATGCCAGTATAGTTGGCGATATAGCTTTCAGATTCTTTATTGGCTTCGCCATTGAAGATGATGCCCTGCACCTGAATATTTCTTGATTTCAACACCTCCAGGCTGAGTAGGGTATGGTTGATGCTGCCCAGGTAATTCTGGGAAACAATGATCAGCTTTGCATTTAACACTGGGATGAGGTCTAATATCAATTCTTTCTCATTAATCGGTACCATTAGTCCGCCAGCACCTTCAATGATGAGCTGGTTTTTGGTTGCAGGCAGTTTCAGGTCTTGAGTTTTGATTTCAATGCCGTCCAATCTGGCAGATAAATGCGGTGATAGGGGCTGACTTAACCTATATTGCTCAGGATGGATCACTGTTTTTGTATTGCTGATCAGATCTTTGATAGATAAGCTGTCACTTTGCTCTAAATCTCCGGATTGTATGGGTTTCCAGTAATCTGATGCAAGTTTTTGGGTCAGGATGGCGCTAACGATCGTTTTTCCGATGCCGGTACCGATTCCTGTAATGAAATACGTATTGTTCATATTATTTTAATAAAACCAATGATTGGATCAAGGCGTTAATTTCTTCTTCTGTATTGTAGGTATGCAGACAAATCCTTAACCTTTCTGTTCCAATAGGAACGGTGGGGCTTACAATTGCACGGATGTCAAATCCTTTCTGCTGCAAGCTTGCTGCTGCGTTTTTAGCGGAAGTGTTGCTCTGGTAGCGAATGGTTTGAATGGTGCTTTGGCTGGTCAGTCCCCGATAGCCTGCTGATTTCAGGGCATCGCTGTATTGCTGGATGGTTTGCTGGATCCATGGCGTATGGTCTGCTGAAGCCAGCAGCTGATAGGCGCAGTTGATGCTCGCGATGCTGTGGAGTGGCGCAGCGGTCGTATAAATAAAGGACCTGGCATAATTGAGCAGGTATTCCCTTAATGGGGCATTTCCTAAAACAATTGCCCCGTGACAGCCGAGTGCTTTTCCAAAGGTCACCACACGTGCAAATACTTCTTTTTCCAAGCCGAGTTCCTGCACTCGTCCCTTTCCGTAAATTCCGAATATACCTAGGGCATGCGCTTCATCTACGATCAGATTGGCATCATATTTCTTACAGCAAGCATTGATTTCTTGTAGCGGGGCAAGGTCGCCGTCCATCGAATAGACGCTTTCTACCAGGACATAAATGTTTCCGGTGGCTAGTTTTAGTTTGGCCTCCAGGGCTTCTATATTATTGTGCTTAAAGGTGTATCTGTTGGCGTGACTGAGCCGCGCACCATCAATCAGACTGGCATGGATCAGTTCATCAGCTATGATGGTATCTCCCCGCTGTGCCAGGCTGGAAATCAAACCAACATTGGCATCATAGCCGGAGTTAAAGATCAATCCACTTTCCGCCTGGTGAAAATTTGAGATAAAAGCTTCGGTTTCCTCTGTATAGGCGTGGTTACCGCTGAGTAATCTCGAGCCACCAGAGCCAATAGCCGAATGAGGGATTTGGCTGAGGGTATCGGCGATATTTTGCTGCAGTTCTGCTGATCTGGAAAAGCCCAGATAATCGTTTGAGCAAAAGTCGATGGGATGGGGATTGCTGGATAATTTTCTCAATGATCCTTTTTCCTTTCTATCCTGTAACTTGTGTAGTATAAACTGCCAGGTCTTATTCATTGCTCCAAAAATAAAGAAAGCAGGAGGAACCTGCTTTCTTTATTTTTAATTTATGCCTAGGTTTTGTTCTTTTTAACGCTTTTTTAGTTTTTATTGAGCTGAGAGATTGATTTCTGCATTTGTGCCATCATGCTGCTCAAGGTTTCAATACTTGGTTCTGGTGTTGGATCTGGAAGGGTAGAAGAGATAAAGGCTTTTGCTTTCCATATTTCCAGAATGTCATCTGACGAAATGGTATAAGGATCGTATAGCTTATTGTCGGAAACGAGCTTCAATTCTTTGTTCTCTTTGAATTTGTTACCCGCTCTTTTATAAACTACGCCTTCATTTTTACTGATGACAATATAAGTTTCTCCTATTTTAACATCATTCCAATTGTCCAGGTATTCGGCAAGGATGATACTGCCGGATTGGATAGGCAGCATGGAATCTCCCAAAATTTCGAAAGCCCTGAATGTACCTTGTTTTAAGAAGGGCAGGGGCAGTTGAAACTTCGGTAAGTCTTTGATGTATTCTGGGTCAGAGAATCCGTTCAGGTAGCCCGCACTTGCTTTTACCGGGACCATTTCGATGTTCTCTTTGTCGTCTTTATCTACCGAAATACTGAGTATTCTTAGGTTTGAACCCTGGCTTTTTAGCTTAGGTTTCCAGCTATCGCTGATACTTTCATTGATAAACTCATCAATTGTGAGGTCAAAGAATTCTGCTATTTTTTTTAGCAAATCGTATTTTGGTTCTGCGCGGTCTTCTTCGTAGGCACCAATAAGAGATCTCTTAATCCCCATAGCATCAGCGAATTGTTGCTGTGTGAGGCCTTTTTTCTTTCTTAGATACTTTAGGTTAGGGGAGATATTTGACATAAAATAAAAGTTTAGTATTTATTTGTTTTTACTAATATAGTTAGTATTATTGTACCAATAAAGTTAGTAATTATAATTCGAATACCAAATAGGTATACTAACTTAATTAGTTTGTATCATTTAAACCTACAGTCATGAAGAAATTTGTATATATCGTAACCGATAGAAACCGCAAGAGTTTACATGTTGGAATGAGCGCTGATTTAATTAAAACGCTTGATTTTTATAAGCAGATGCCGAATCTGTTTTTTGATTGCGGGCAGCAGCTCACCAGATTGGTATATTTTGAAGAATTCAAGACTGAGGCCCAGGCACTGGGAAGGTTTAAGGTGATCAGTCGTTTTACAAGGATGCAGAAGGAACGGATGGTGAGGTCTTGTAATCCAAATTGGATTGACCTGACGATAGGTCTGGATTTTGAGCATATCCTCAGTAGTAAGCCATTGTTGAATCAGGTGGCGCTGCCGTTTAACATCATGTCTTAGCATGCTATGGTGTGCTCATGAATGCTGGGGATGCGGCTAGGGAATGTGGTGGTATTGAATTACAAAATCCCATTTATATAAAATGTCCTATAAAATATGCCGGTGTGCTGGCTATATTTTATAGGACATTGTTTAAATACGGAAGGGTATAGGACCGCTTTACTTAGCTGGCTTGTTTTTTTCCTGTTCTTTCTTTATACGCTCTTTCTCTTTTTCTTCTTCACGTTCTTTCTTTCTCTGTTCTCTTCTTTCTTTTCTGGTTAAAGGAACCTCAGTGGCAGATGGTTTTACCGGTTCTGGAGTCTTTTTATCCTCCGTTTTGATGATGTCTTCTTCTTTTAATACCGGCTGCTGATCATCCATTGCGGGTGCATCAAAATTAGTGGAATCTACCGCTAAACTATCTGTAGTCGCGGTATCTACTTTAATTCTCGGACTCGGACAATCAATTGTTCTGGTAATTTTTACTTTAGCTTTCGGGAATGGGCCGTAGGTATATCCTGTACTAGGATCATGATATACTTTTTCCATGAACTTCGCAAAAATTGGTAAGGCTGTTCTTGAACCTTCTCCGTTTGCACCGTTGTTAAAGTGAGCGGTACGTTCATCACATCCTACCCAAACACCAGTGACCAGGTCTTTAGTAACGCCCATATACCAGGCATCTACATAGTCAGAAGAAGTCCCGGTTTTTCCACCGATCTGATTTCCTTTTTTCCAAAGATCCCATTCCCAAAGTGCTTGAGATGTTCCTCCTGGTTCCTCCATACCTCCACGAAGCATGTATAACATCAGCCATGCAATCTCTTCAGAAAGCACTCTTTTTGTTTTCGCTTTAAAGTCTTCAATGATATTGTCGTCCTGATCGGTAATTTTCTCCACTAAGATAGGATCTGTTCTTACTCCTTCATTGAGGAAAGTACTGTAGGCCCTTACCATTTCAAATACGGAAACGTCATTTGGGCCAAGGCTCACAGATGGTACGGCTTGCAGCGGACTTTCAATACCACATTCTTTAGCCCATTTCACCACATTATCTGCACCTACTGCTTCGGTCACTTGTGCAGTAATGGTATTTACGGATTTTGCCATAGCCCAGCGCAGAGACATTTCTCTGTAGCTATAGTTCCAATCTGCATTTTTTGGCTCCCAATACTCTGTTTTACCTTTTTCCTGGTATGTGATTTTTACAGGTTTATCGGTGAATTTGTCGCAAGGACTCATTCCTGATTCCAATGCAGCCAGGTAAGCGAAAGGTTTGAAGGTTGATCCTGCCTGTCTTTTACTTTGGTTTACGTGATCGTATTTGAAAAATTTATGGTCGATACCGCCCACCCAAACTTTGATCTTTCCACTGAATGGATCCATGGTCATCATTCCGGCATTCATGATCTTTCCGTAGTAGCGTATGGAATCCATGGTAGAGAATAAGGTATCACGATCGCCTTTCCAGGTAAAGATTTTCATCTTCTTCTTTTTATTGAAGTAGGCTTTAACAGAATCCGGACTGTTGCTGTATTTCTTTTCTAATAAGGCATAGATAGGCAGTTTGCGCATGGCGCGATCAGGATAGTCTACTTTCTTCTTTTCAGAATCCTGCCAAGGGTCTTCATTACCCCAAACGCTATAGAATCTTTTCTGAATGATCTTCATTTGATCGGCTACGGCTTCCTCTGCATATTTTTGCAGCTTTGAATCGATGGTGGTATAAATCTTTAAGCCATCCTCGTAAAGGTCGTAATCATTTTCGTCTGCCCATTTTTCAAGGTACTTGTCGACTGCCGCACGTAAATAAGAATCTCCGTCGCCTCCTTCTTCAATGCTACCTTCTTTAAGTTTGATTGGTGTATTCTTAAAAGTGTCTAATTGTGGTTTAGTGATGTAATTGTACTTGTTCATCTGAGCGAGAACCACATTTCTACGTTCCAGGGCCTTATCTGGATTTCTCAAAGGGTTGTAAATCGATGTTCCCTTTAGCATTCCTACCAGTAATGCAGATTCTGGTACCTGAAGTTCATTTGGGCCTTTATCGAAATATACTCGGGAGGCCGTTTTTATGCCGAAAGCATTATTGCCAAAGGAGACCGTATTGAGGTACATCGTGATGATGTCATTTTTAGAATAATTGGATTCCAGTTTTACGGCAGTCATCCATTCCTTTAACTTGGAAACAATGGTGCGAACTACAGGGATGTGTTTAATGACACCTTGTGATTTGTTGTATCTGGTGCGGTAAAGGTTTTTTGCCAGCTGCTGTGTAATGGTACTTGCCCCACGTTTGTCGCCGGTAGCTGTAGAAATACCACTGGACAGCAGGGAACGGAAATCTATGCCCATGTGGCTATAAAAACGAACGTCTTCGGTAGCGATTAGCGCTTCAATAACGCTGGGTGAGATCTCTTTAAAGCTAACCGGTGTACGGTTTTCCTTGTAATAGCGGCCGATCAGTTTCCCATCAGCGGTATAAAGTTCAGAGCCTACACTTTGAGTGGGCGCTTTGATGTCTTTATAAGATGGGGAGTAGCCAAATAGCCATAAGAAGTTGAGCTGCAGGGCGCAGAAGAATATGATGATGCAATATAGGAATATGCTGATGTAGCGAATATACTTATTGCGGATTTCTTTAAACATGGACGTAAAGATGAAAAAAAAACGTAAAATAGTTCGTGTTAAATTTTGTTAAAACTTGTAACGCAAATTAACATAAAAAAATTGCGAATGCACTTATTTGTTGTTCAAAAGGCCTTCTTATGTGTTTCGTCTATAAAAAGTGCCTTAACGTAGTCAAATAGCGTATAGACAATTTACGTCTAAAAATTCTATCTGCACTATCTTAAGGTTAAATTGATTATGGAGATTATTTGATGTTTTAATTAGATAATTATTTTGTTTATTGTGCTATTCTTGTTATATTAGTTTACGTTACCAATGTGGGTCATAATTGAGGTATACTATTATAATATAGATCCCTCCAGGAGTAACTATTGAGAGGCAATTGTTTGTCGGCCAACCATCAATATCTATTCAGTCAATTTTTAAAACTATCTAATTTTTCAATCTGATCTTTATCAGTATCGTACTGATTGATCGGTTTGCTGTATGCTATTTACTTTAAATTTCAATTACTCGCCAATACCCAATTTTGGCATCCTTTAAGGAATTACCTTTTGGATCGCTTTAGAATTGAGGGTCATTTTTAACCTGATTATCACTAGAATAAATAACCTTAAAATTGTCAGTTATGTATAAAAATATGATAATACCTACAATTCCAACTAAATCGATGAATACTTATAAAAAAAGGATAAAACTTATGTGCTTCTCAGCTATTAAAATGTTAAATGGCTGTTACAGTGTACTTTGTGGCGATTTTTTTATCGAAATAATTACATTTATCAAAAACTCTGGTGATTTGAAATCCTTACCTGCCGAAAATAGGGCGTATCCTCATATTTAGAGCTATAAAAGTGTAAAAAATATATAATTATTATAAGGCTCAAACTTGATATTTTTAGGTTGGAATATATGAGATCAATTGCTGACTATAAAGACTATTCGGACGCTCATCTTGTTGATTTACTGAGGGCAGATGACCATTCGGCTTTTAATGAAATGCTAAAAAGGTATAGTGCTATCTTAATCAACTTTACTTATCGGAGGGTAACGGATCTGCCACTGGCAGAAGATCTGGTGAATGATGTGTGGGTTGATTTATGGGCGAAGCGTAGTCAATATGCTTACGCGAATGGCTTCGAGCCTTTTATCTTCGCAGCGATGAGGAACAGGGTTTTGCTGCATTTTAGAAGAGGAAAGATTTCTCAGCGTTATATTGACCACTTTAAAGCTACCTATTGTGAGGAACATGAGTCCTCAGATTTACTGGTTCGATCAAATGAACTCTCCGCACTGATAGAAAAGGAAATTGCTGCGCTTCCGATTAAAATGCGGGAAGTTTTTGAATTGAGCAGAAAGACGGCTATGAGCCGTAAAGAGATTGCGGAATATCTGAAAGTTCCTGAAAATACGGTGAAAACAAATATGCATAGGGCCTTAAAAACCTTAAAAACTAAGCTGGGGCCAGTCATGGTGTTTGTTTTTCTGATCTAATTGACAGCTACTTAACATTTTTTTAAATATTTATTGAACCCTAAGTTGACAATAGTGTACTGTAGTTGTGTAAGGCATGAAAAGGAATGTAGTTCAATTGATAAACTAATTCTGGTCGTGTAAAAGAATATAGACTACGATAAAACCTATCAAATAGATCAGAAATGGAAAAGCTAAACATAGCGGACTTACTGGAAAAATATAATGAAGGTAATTGCAGCCCCGAAGAATTAGCTTTTGTTGAAAATTTACTCCTGGAGCAGGATCCAACAGCAATTGAGCTGACGGATAAAGAATTGCAGGCTGCAGAAGAACGCAGCATTCTTAGAGGACAAGAAATACCTGCGGTAATCACCAGGAAAATGAACAGGCCTTTAGTCACTTTTTTAATTGCGGCTTCGATAGCACTTGTATGTGGCGTGTGGACTATTTTCTCTGTAAAGAAGAGTACTCCAGATCACTATGTAGCGGATATTAATCCAGGTGGTAATAAAGCGCTTTTGACTCTTGAAAGTGGAAAAAAGATTCCATTAAGTGAGACAAAAACAGGTGTTGTAATTGATGCGTCGAGATTGACCTATAATGATGGAACATTGATTCACCATGAAGCATCGAAAACATTTACAATTTCAACGCCGCGTGGTGGAACATACCAGGTACGTTTGCCAGATGGATCTATGGTATGGCTAAATGCGGCTTCAAGTTTAACTTACAGGACGGCTTTAAAAGAAGATGGGGGGATCCGTCGTGTAAGGCTTACTGGAGAGGCTTATTTTGAAGTAGCAAAAGATAAAGAACATCCATTTGTGGTCAGCACGGATGAACAGCATGTAACTGTTTTAGGGACCCATTTCAATATTAATAGCTATAGAGATGAAGGTTCCGTGAAAACCACGCTTTTTGAAGGGAGTGTTCGTGTCGCAACTATATCGAGCACTGGAAATCCTATGCGAGAAAGTACAAAGATCCTTAAGCCGGGAATGCAGGCCATTAACTCTGGGAATGTCATTGAGATCGCACCTGCAGATGCTGATTTGGCGATATCCTGGAAGAACGGTGAGTTTGCCTTTAAGAATGAGTCGCTGGAAGAGATCATGAAAAAAGTATCCAGATGGTATGATGTGGAAGTTGTTTTTGAAGATCCGAAAGTAAAAAGAAAAATATTTGGAGGTTCTATCTCCAAGTTTGAAAAAGTATCAAAAGTGCTCGGTATGCTGGAGCTTACCGGAGATGTGAAATTTAAAATTGATGATAATAAGATCCTAGTTACCCAATAACGTTCCAATCTGGTTAACGCTCTCATTTTTGTTTCAACTGTTCCGCAACTTGGTACAGGAGGACTATATAATTAACCGAATTACCTCAACCTAAACCTGACTGAAATTATGAGCCGTGTGATAAGAAATTCAACATAAATCCCCCCAGGGACTAGGCAGAAAAGGCCAGGAGTGCTCGATACACATCCTGGCCAAATGCCGGAAATTACAGATAATAGAGTGACTATCAACTTAAAATCAGACAAGCAAACTTAGGAAATTTTAGCTCATGAGCAAAATTATGATTTCGCCTAGCCCTAAGTCTTGTCGTACCAGATGAAATGGACAGAATATGCTATAAACCCGACAAACTTAAATGTTCTGTCTTTAAAATCCTGCGGATAATGCGCCTAACCACCGTTATACTTATCGCCACGCTTATGCAAGTCAGCGCTTCAGGCTTCAGCCAAAAGAACGTGACTTATGTGAAGAAAAAAACCAATCTATGGGATCTTTTTGTAGCCATTAAGGCACAAACGGGCTATAAAGTTTTATGGTCAGACGAGGTGATCAAAATATCCGAAGCTATAGAAGCCAATTTTAAAAATGCAAGTATTGAGGAGGTGATGGAGAAAGTTCTTATTGGAAAACCATTAACCTATGTAGTACAAGACGAAATGATCGTGATTAGGAGAGAAGAGCCTTCCTTTCGGGAATCTGTTGTTAGGAATACTGCTCCAATTGATGTTTCTGGCCGTGTGCTTGATGAGCGTAATTTACCATTGGTGGGGGCGACTGTAAAAGTCAAAGGAAGCTCCAGGACTGTATTGACAAATAATAAAGGGGAGTTTATCTTGAAAAATGTGGATGATAAAGCGGTTTTGGTCATATCATTTTTGGGGTTCGAAACTATAGAAATAAAGGCTGCAGACGCTTCTAATTCCATTAAACTACTAGCGGGTAGTGATAAGCTGGATGAAGTACAAATTGTAAGTACAGGATATCAGAATGTACAAAAGGATAGAGCTACAGGTTCATTTACGGTAGTAGATAATAAGTTACTAAATAGAGCGGTTGGTCCAGATTTACTCAGTAGATTAAAAGGAGTGACTAATGGATTGTTAATAGATCCTCTTGTTGGAAATCCAACAGGTATTAGTGTTAGAGGAAGAAGCACGATATTTTCTAATACGAAGCCGCTTATTGTTATTGATAATTTTCCTTATGAGGGTGACCTTAATTCTATCAATCCAAATGATATCGAGAACGTGACCGTATTGAAGGATGCATCTGCAGCTTCGATTTGGGGTGTTAGGGCTGGAAATGGAGTGATTGTGATTACCACAAAGAAAGGACGTTTTAATAAAAAGCCAGAGGTTACTTTAAATTCTAATATAACCTTAACTGATAAACCAAATTTATATTATGAACCTCAATTGAGCTCTGCTGAATGGATAGACATTGAAAAGTTTTTATTCTCAGAGGGTAAATACACTGCAGCGCTTCGAGATAATTGGTCATTCATTACTCCTGTAATTGAATTGCTCGCAAAAAAAACACCAGAAAATGCAGCATCAATAGATGCTCAGATTGAGGCTTTAAAACAATATGACATAAGAGATCAAAAGGATAAGTATTTCTATCGTAGAGGGATGCAACAACAATATTTTTTGAATTTAAATGGTGGTGGAACTAATAATAGTTATAATTATTCTATTGGCTATGATCGTAATGATCCCATTGATGTAGGGAAATCTAGCAGAAGGTATACTGCCAGAGGAGCTAATACTTATGGTTTTTTTAATAATAGATTACAAGTAACTACCGAATTTGTGTTAAACCGATCAACGTCTCTGAATGATTTTGGAAATGGGTTCTATGCATATACCCCATATGAGCAAATTGCTACTCCTGATGGAATTCCTTTGCCTGTTTCCGATGGGGTATTACGTGCATCCTATACGGATGTAGCTGGTAAGGGGCGATTATTAGATTGGAAATACAGGCCACTAGACGAACTTAGACTAAAGGCAAGTACGTATAACTCTGAATCAACAGAGATTCGTTTTAATACAGGTGCTCGTTATAAAATTTTAACACCTTTATCAATTTCAGCAAATTATCAATACTTTAAGTCTACTGGAGTAAATAAAATGATGGGCGATTTGAATTCATTTCGAGTAAGAAACGAAATCAATAAGTACACCCAAATTAATGAGGCTACAGGAGAAATAAAGTATCCATTTCCAATGGGGAATATTTATACGGAGAGCCATAACTTTATGAATACAAATTATGGCCGTATTCAACTGGATTTTCAAAAGCAATTTTTAACTAAACATTCAATAAGTGCAATCATTGGATATGAGATCCGCTCAGAAAATAGAGAAAGTAGTAGTATAGGATTGTATGGGTATGACCCTGAAACGAAAACAAGTATAGTTCGAGATAATCAAACCACCTTTCCCTATTTTTATAACTCGAGTAGTAACCGTTTTAATTCAAATCCAATTTCGCAGGACGGAACAATTAATAACTATATTTCATATTATTCCAATTTGACTTATTCTTATAATGACCGTTATATTCTTTCGGGGAGTTTTCGTAAAGATAGATCCAATTTGTTTGGCGTTAACGGGAATCAAAAAGGTGTGCCACTTTGGTCTACAGGTGTTGCATGGAATATAGATAATGAACCATTTTATCGTTTAGATTTTTTGCAACAATTGCAAGTTAAAGGGAGCTTTGGGTATAACGGCAATGTTAATAATTCTATTACCGCCTTTACAACAGCACTTACTTATTCGCCAAATCTTTACAATGCACCATATTTAGAGATCATAAATCCCCCAAATCCCTCATTACGCTGGGAACGTGTCCAAAATATAAATCTGGGCCTTTTCTTTGATCTAAAAAGAAGTGTTCTCAGTGGAAGTATAGAGTTTTATATTAAAAAAGGGAAGGACTTAATTGGGACTTCGCCAATAGCCCCACAAAGTGGTGTCCAAACTTATACTGGCAATGCTGCTAATACAAAAACAAGGGGAATGGATCTTCAACTAAATTCTAGAAATCTTGATAAGCTATTTAAATGGCATAGCAATTTTATACTGAATTTCTCAAAGGATAAAATAACCACTTATATGTTAAATAAAGGAACAAATACTGATGTGGTAAACAATACCGTGTTTATGAATCCGATTTTAGGTTATCCAATTAACTCAATCTTCAGTTATAAATCAGCAGGACTCGATCAGTTAGGAAATCCACAGGGCTATTTGAATTCAGAAATTAGTACTGATTACATAAAAATTGGGGAAGTTAATAATATTTCTGAGTTGGTATTTCATGGTTCTAGAGTCCCTACCTTTTTTGGGGGATTTAGAAATACTTTCACTTATAAAAGTATAGAACTTTCAATTAATGTTATATATAAAATGGGGTATTCTTTTAGAAGGAATTCAATATACTATAGTGCTTTGTTTGCAGGAAGCTATAAACAGCCTGAGTATGGGCAAAGATGGCAGAATCCAGGAGATGAGGGGTTTACGGATGTTCCTTCTTTAGTTTATCCAGCCAATAGTCGCCGTGATGAATTTTATAATAATTCTGAAGCTACAGTTGAAAAAGGTGATCATATTAGATTAAATGATATCAAAATGAGTTACTCCATGCCGAATAGAGTAATAAAAAAGATAGGGTTTAGGTCACTTGAGTTATATGCTTATGCAAGCAATTTAGGTATAATCTGGGTAGCTAATAAAAAAGACTTGGATCCTGATGTGATGGCAGGTTTTCCGATGCCAAAAAATATTTCCTTAGGTGTTAATGCTAATTTTTAATTTGTTATGAAAAATAAAAGAACGTGTAATGCTGTTTTTTTTGCATTTCTAGTAGTATTTATGGTGGGATGCAAGAAGAATTTTCTTGATGAGAAGCCTTCTTCAAAAATAGTCCTGCCTTCTACATTAGGTGATATTACGGGGCTTTTGGATAATCCGGCTTTTTATTCCTTTAGTTCACCTGCATTGGCGATTATTTCGTCTGATGAATTTGAATATAGGGACTATAATACTTGGAAGTCGCTCCCTACTGTAGCTGAAAGAAATACCTATATATGGGCGTCAGATTTATATGAAGACTTACCTAATTTAGATGATTGGTTTACTCCTTATAAATGTATATTTTATGCTAATAATGCCATTGCCGGATTAGAGAGAATTCCTTTGACTAGAGATAATACAGAAAAGCACAATTATTTGAAGGGATGGGCACATTTTAATAGAGCATATTTTTTTTATGTCCTTGCTTCAAATTTTTGTAAGAGTTATGACTCGCAAACAGCTGCAAATGATTTGGGAATACCATTAAAAGTTTCGCCTGCTATTGATGAAATAATGCAGCGCTCAAGTCTTCAGGAAACTTATGAACAAATTTTCCGGGATTTAAATGTTGCAAAGCAAATGTTAGAAAAACAGCGTATACCATCGGAGCAAAAGAATAGACCCTCCCTTGCAGCAGTTTATGCTCTAGAAGCTAGAATTTATTTAAATATGAGAGAGTACAGGAAAGCAGAATTTGCTTCGGATAATTGTCTGGCTCTGTATTCTAAGTTAATTGATTATAACAGTGTTAAACTTCCTAATACAACTCCATTCTCGAGAACTAATGTAGAAAACATATTTGTAACATGTACAACCTCAACTTTTTTAGGGATGGCAACAGGAAAAAATAATGGTAATATCAAAATTAAGGAATCACTGTTGAACTTATATGACTCTGAGGATTTAAGGGCTAAAATTTATTTTGTAGTTGCGAATGGTGGAGGATTAGTAATGAATAGAGGTTATTTCGGGGCAGGATCTTATCCTTTTACCGGACTTGCCACAGATGAGATTTATTTGATCAAGGCAGAATGTGTTGCGAGAAGAGGAGATTTTAATGGTAGTATGTCAGTCTTAAATAAACTTCTAATAAATAGATTCCCAACTTCAAAATTTATACCTAAGCAAGTGACTAGTCAGCAAGAAGCAATGGAAGTATTGCTCACTGAGCGTCGAAAAGAACTAATTTGGAGGGGGATCAGATGGGAAGATCTAAAGAGGTTAAACAAGGAAGGAGCTAATATAACACTAACTCGATTACTTAATGGGGTAACTTATTCGCTTTTGCCTAATGATCCGAAATATGTATTTCCAATACCTTCGGCTGAAATTGCATTTAGCGGCATCACTCAGAATTTACGATAACAAAATTTTATTAGGATGAACAAAATTATAATTATTTTTTTTGTGTTTTTTTTTTATAATCATTCAGCTTTTGCTGGAGATATTGAAGTATATAAGAATACTATTTTACATGTAAAATTAAATGATATAGATTTAAATTTGGGGGAGAATCCTGTGATTAAGATTCAAATTTCTGCTTATCCTTTCGCAGGCGTTGAATACAATAAAAGTAAGGAATTTGCTTATGAACAAATTGCTGTAAAACAGGGGAATATTTTTAACGTACCTTCTCTTTCTGATATCTTATACATGTATATCTATTATGAAGGTAGCAAAGCTCCTATTGGATTACACTATTGGATCGATAATATCTATATTATAAAAGCCGGAAGTAATTTAAATATTGATCTAAATAAAAATGATGTCAAGTTCTCGGGAGAAGGAGCTCTAATTCCAAATGTACAGAGTGAAATCATTCAACATAGTTATAAAGTAGTAACTTCAGATTTGAAATTGCTAAACGATAAAGCGTACCTCCGTTATCTTCAGAAACTAGATAAGAGTGGGGATTCGGCGCTAAAATTACAGCTTCGAGTAATTGAAAGCCATAGGCTCGCTTTAGGTGAGGATTTTGCTAAGGTACTTACCGCTAATTGCTATGGTTATCGCTATTATTCTCAGTTGAGAAGTTACGATTTGCAGTTGAGGCAGAATGAAGATTTTTTTAAAGTATTTAAGAAATACTATAATGAAAAAATTAAAATTCGTGTTCTGCCTAAATTTGCTAATAAAATCTTAGAAGCTTCTCCAATTTTTACAAATTATCTTATTGAAGAGTTTAATGTTATAGAGAGAATGGGGCATTATGAATACAGTCCAACGCTTTCTGATTCGTGTGTAAGAAAAATTTTGCAAAATATTAACACTAATTTTGATGGTGATTTAAGAGATAAATTATTAACAATATTTGCTTTACGTACCAACAAAAATGAAGCTGCTTTATGCTATTTTGATGAAATATTAAAAATAGTTAAATCAGAGAAATATAATACTCTTTTGGTAAGCAAAATAAAGGTTAAGGAGATTGGCGTTCCATTTAAAAACTTCAGCTTAGAAGACGAAACTGGTAAGCGTTTTACGTTGGATAGTTTTAAGAACCAAGTTGTCGTATTAGATTTTTGGTTTACAGGCTGTGAAAATTGTGCAATTTTAAATAAAGCAATGAAACCAATTATTAATTATTTTCATGGTAATACACAAATTCAATTTGTGAGCGTTTCCATTGATAGAAATAAGCAACAGTGGCTAAAGTCTGTTGAAATGGGTAATTATACACACGATACAGGAATAAATTTATATACGAATGGAGAAGGTGCTAATCATGACCTTATAAGGTATTATAATATTACTGGCTTTCCAACAGTATTTGTGATTAAAGATGGAATAATGTTTTCGGCCTTACCCCCAAGGCCCTCTCTGTTGGTTCAGAATGGTCAAGAATTTTCGGTAAATGGTGCTAGATTAATAGAGTTATTAGAAAAAGCAATAAATTAAAAATTATGTAGGAGCGAAAGTGCCCTACATAATTTGTACTAAATTTAGTTATGGATTGTATAAGCCTTTGCTTGAACCAGGAGCTACTTCTACTTTACCATCTAATAGAAACCTGGCCATCTGTGCATCAGTATAGCTTAGTTCGGTAACAATACTTTCTCCAGCCTCAGTAACTTGGAATGCACATGTTTTATCAGAGGTGTTTTCACAATCAACATTAGTATATGGAATCGTGATTTGATCGTATTGAGTTAATGAAGATCCTCCATAAACTGGGCGGTCCACCAACTCTTTAGCATTTGTAAATGCGCTTCCACCAACTGCAATTACCACTGCAAATAGTGCGAAAAATACTTTTTTCATAATTGTAAGAATTTAGTTATGTTTAAGTTTTGTTATATTTCTTTATACAGGCTACAACCTTACCTGTATCGCGCGCACGAGTGTTTTTATATTGTATAATGCTCTAAGCATGGTTTTTTGAAACTATTTTCAATCTGGCATATAGATGTCTTTTCCGGATGAATGTGGAATTGAATATCCTAACTGGTACCAAAGGTTAACGTCATAATTATATAAAGTGTCCGGAAGAAAACTTGGAGAATGACTTGGACTACCTGGATAACTATCTCGATAAATAATAGGTACTATATAATATGCACAGAGATCACTTCGACCATTAAAATTTGTGCAGTCTAGTCCTGTATAGAAACCATACATTTTAACATAGGTGTCATCAAATGTGTGAGCATAAAAATGGTTTAAAGTACTAAGTTTACTTGCACTAACATATGTTGCGCTTAGGAATGCAACTATCGCAACACATAAGCTGAAAATTATCTTTTTCATGATCCAAAAGATTTTGAAAAATTAGCTTTTATTTTCTCCTACTAAACATTAGGGCTATGCCTGCTAGCAAGATAAAGGCGATGTTAAACCAAATGTGCTGAACCCAGGTAAATGATTCAATTACCCCACCACATCCGCAGGTCCTAGGTCCTCCGTAGCTGATCATGTAGATTAAGTAACTTGTAAAAGCGATCATGATCAGTAGCGAGGAAACCAATCCATATCTTCTCGTTTTCGGGACAATTAGCAGCATACTAATCAGTATTTCAACTGCAGGAATTAGCCAAGCTAATATTGCAGAATAAGGCTTCAGTAATACCGAATGGCTCAATCCCCTTTGAAAAACAGCATAATCCTGCAGCTTACTACTCGCCGTATAAACAAACAGAATTATAAACGCATAGCAAATGCAATCCACAATAATCTGCTTAGTATTTTCAGATAAATACAATCTTGGTTGCTTTCTCAATGTTGTTTCCATATTTACAGTTTTTGAGCGTAGTTCATTAATTCTATTAATTTTCATTGTTGCAATTGGTATAGAGCTGATGTGCATGCGATAAATCATCTGTGCCATGGAACCTGCTTAAGTTTAGTGTGATCAGGACTTGGTAAGGTAGTGTTCGACTATTAGTGTTTTGTGATACCAAATGTAGGAGCTGCAGGATTGTGTTTTTGTTCCATTTGCAACAAACAGGTGTTACATAAGTAACAAAATCAGCTGTTTCTGTTTTGCTTGTATAAGGCGTATGCTGTACTCAGCCTGGATCTAGACATGTTTAAGTGCTGTGCAATACAATCCCTATTTATTCTGTTAATGATCGTTGGATTATGTTTTAGGAACAGCATAAGTCTCGCTTCTACGGATGATTTGAGTAGGTGCTGATAAAACTTGTTATAGGTTTCTCTTTCTATTTGCAAGCGTGTAAAGAGTGTGAATAGCTGTGGTGAATTATTTAATAAGTTTTTTAGGGGAAAATGATCTATAGAAATGACTTCACCATCTTCGAGCATTTGGATGTTTTCCATTCTGTCTTCACAGTTTACGAAACTTTTCACATCAAATATGATGTCTTCTTTTTTCCATAGACGTGTGATAAATGTTTTGTCGGTTTCATCATCATAATAAAAACTATGAGCTATTCCGCTATAAATATAATGCAGATGACCAGCGTCATAAGTTCCGCTTTCTTCCAGGTACTGATCTTTATTTACCTGCTTAATCCGACTATTTAAGATCATGTATTCCATACATTCCTGAGTTAAGGGGCCGACTAACAATTCCATTTTTGGAATTATTTCTTTGCTCATGATCTGTCTTAATCTTGTTTTGTTTAATTCGCTTCCAAGTACTTTCATCGCTGCAGATTAAAAAAATGACAACAAATACGGATAAGGAATAAGGTTTTGAGTGCATGGTTATTTGGAGAGATGTTCTGTAATTCCTTAATGAACATAAAGTTAGGGTTTGATTTTTTTTATTCAAACGGACTTTTCTGGCAAAACACATTGTTTTAGACCTATAGGTTGTGAAGGGAAAATCCACCTGCCCTCTGCTAAATATTGCACATTCTGATCTCATTAGGAGGGATTCCAAACTTCTTTTTAAATGCACGGCTAAAGTATTTAGAGTCTTCATAGCCAACATTTGCAGCAATTTCCTGGATGGTTTTTTGAGTAGTTAAAAGTAATTTTAAACTGTGGTGCATCCTTAACTCTATTACGTGTTGGTGTAAAGGCCTATTAAAAGCAAGCTTTGCCAGCCTGATCAGCATCGTGGTAGAAATCATAAAATGTTCAGCTAATTCCGCTTCATCACCAACAATTTTGCTTGCATAATTTTTTTTCACAAACTCAGCAATTTCTTTTGCTTTATTCTGCTGATATTTTATAGTGACCATTCCTTGTCCTAACTTCAGCAAATACCTGCTAATGCATTCATTCAGGAAAATATGCAGGTCTATTTCAATGTCCCTGTGATCTGATAAACTGCCTAATTTTTTAAGACTGTTGAATATCTGCTGGGTGATATTAACACTGGGCAACCTGAAATTCAGTAGATCATTGTTTTTGAAACTGTCAATGAATTCCTTTAACTCTTCTATCGTGTCATATTTTGAAATAAACCATTCTGGTTTTATACTGAGTGACAGCATCTGATGCTTCCCAGCCGTCATGCTTTGCTTATATTTCCCTGCCTTGAGGTAAAATAATATACAGGTATTACCCGGTATTTCAAAGATGCCCTTATTGTCGTCTTCATGAATTACAGAAGAATCATCCTGCATGGCTATCAAAAAAAATAAATCTCTGGTCACTTCAAAATCTACGACGAAATTGGTCTTCACATTATAGTCATACAATTGAATGTCAGCAAGGTGGTGATTGATGGATTGTACTAAGACCTCAGCATCATCCAGAATCATATAGCTGGCGTCTGCCAAATTTAAAGGGATCGAGCTCAAACCAAATCGTTGATCGAAGGGAGGATGAATTAATTTTTTTGGTTTGAAAAGTAATTTAACGTGAGAGCGCATAAATTTGTTTCTTTAATCAAATTTAAACCCTTTATCTCTACATAAAAATAGATAAAATTGACAATTTTCACCGGAGATGGTCAATTATAATGTATAAAAAGTATAAATAACCACTATTGGGAATGTTTTCGTTTTTTGTTTTGCTTTGGAGGATAACCGTAGTAGCTTTTAAAAACTTTGCTAAAATGAAATATGTTTTTGTACCCAACAGCCAATGCTACTTTTCCTACCGTAAGTGGTTCACTTTTTAGTAGCTTTTCTGCATTTGTCATTCTTTGTTTGGTAATAAACTTATATACGGTAAAGCCAAAAATCTTAGTGAATAGCCTGTTTAATGTTACACTGGTCATATTAAACATAGCTGCAATTTTTTTTGTATTCCCAATTTCTGGCTGAGCATAATTGGCGATCAAGTAGGCCATTATCTTATAGGCAATAGTGTTCGTATTCTCCAAGTCTTCAGATTCTTTTGTCTTTATCTGGTTTGAAGAGGCCAGTTGCTGTGCTTGAGTTAAATATTTATCCAATGACAGGTTGAGGAAGGATGCTCCATAATGTGGTGGTAAATCAGTAACTGGATAGTTTTCTAGAAAAAATTTCACCCGTTCTTCTTCAGGCAGACGAAGCATTTGGAGAATTTCTTCTGTGCCTTTCTTTTCTATGAATGTAACATGTTGGATCAGTTTACAGGTCTCTGGATACTGTTCCAGCTTCGTTATACCTGGCCTTTTAATTTCAAGAACAGTCACCTCTCCAACGGCCAGGAATTTAAAACGAACAGGAATGAGCTCGAAAAAGCTTTCCAGATCTGTAACAATATCTTTGGGGTAATAAATCTTTTCTACAATTTCTTCCCTATCCGAACCTGCCCTGATAGTTAAAATAAAACCGGCAATCAAGTACCATGCTTTACTGGCTATTTGTCCTGGTTTTAAAAATAAATAACCTAGTTTTCTATGTTTCTCGATCACTAATGGCTGTATTTCATTCCAAAATCCAGCCGACAGCGGAGTCATATTATTTAAGTCATTCAATAAACGAGCAATATTTTTCATATCGGAAAGATATTCGTTGCATTAAGAGCAAACAATTCGAAATTATTTATGTAAACTTAAAAAAATTAGATATGATTGGCAAATTTTTCAGAATATTATCTTTTTTTGTTTTTTTTACAAAGTTTATTTGCTTTTCTGTAATGGACAGCACTTTTTTAATTTGTTTTTAGGAAGGAGTAAAATGGATGATTTAGTTATAAATTAGAGATATTAGAGGTGATATCGCGCGTTTTTCGACTAGACAATAGCAGTGGAATACCTCAGTTCAAACCTGAATTTGAAATTCTGGAGATAGCAATAGCATGCTTAAAAAGTAAATTTATAGGAATAGAAAAATAATAATAACGTGGTTTGTTTTCTCTTAACTAATGACTGCTCAAATTTTCAGAGATTCCAGTCTTCAGATCGACTGAATTTGTTTTTGAATTCGGATAGCTGAGATCCAGTAGCAAATCATTGTATTGCTCCAGCAGATTAATGTATTTGTTAATCCAATAATCTACACTCTTCGCTCCATCTTTATTTTCTGTTGGAGTAATGCCGAAATCCGGAGATAAGTTCTGAGCATTAGCAAATTCCTCTGGAAATTCGTTGGTGAAATCATGATCTATGGCCTGGCCAATTTTGCAGATCGTCTCTAGATTTATCTGGCCATTTTCAAACCAGTTATAGATTGCTGTTCTGCTCACTTGAAGCTTTCTCGAAAGCTCACTGATTCCGATCTTTTTGCGTACTACACGTTCGATCACATCTCCTTTATTAGGTGTCATAATTTATTAAACATTTAAATTAAACAAAACCCTATATGAAAATATACAAGACCAGTGGGATTGCTGATCGTACAAATACCTATGAAAAAATTATACCAATTCAGTAAAATTTAAGTTGTTAGTCCAATTATTATTCACTGTTTTGAAAATAATTAATGAATTATTCATGTTGGGCCATTTTTATGAAGATAATTAGTGGTTGATTATTTTAGTGATTAGCTTTATCTTAGAGAAGATTTCAAGTATCCAATCATTGAGATTGTGTAAGTATGGGGAATTGTTTGTGCAGTGATTGTGTTCAGTTTTTATCAGAGTGTAAAGTAGATTGTATAATTTATACAATACATTGACAACTTTTACAATTGTAATGATTTCTCAAATAATATTGTCTAGCTTTAATCTGTGTAATCGCCTGTTTAAAAGGTGTTTTATATCCCACAGCTATTTTTCAAGATGAACATGCCTGAACAATAGCTGAAAAGTTTCTAAATAAGAGGGGGTGAGATTTCTTGGATATTTTAATTCAAAATCAGCTGCTGTAACTGATGTAGCGAAGCTATAAGTGATCCTGATGATTTGATTCCCGCATTTAACTTTATGACCATCACTTTTATCCTCCTCAATTTCCTAGGTCCGTTGTCGCTTTCTTAAAAGCATCAATTCCAAAATCATTTTCTGATTCATTCATTATTAAAACCATAAACATGCTAGATTCGCGTACTAAAATTGGTATCATCGGCCTCGGATATGTGGGGCTCCCCTTGGCAGTGGAATTTGCTAAGAAATATAAAGTATTAGGTTTTGATATAAATGAGGAGCGTATTTCCGAACTCAGGTCAGGATATGATCATACCCTTGAAATAGATACTGATTTACTGAATCAGGTACTTACCAAAACCTGTACTTCTGAAAAGGGCTTATTCTGTACTAATGACGCTGAACTTCTAAAAAACTGCAGTATTTTTATTGTTACTGTGCCTACGCCGGTAGATAAGAATAACCGACCCAATCTGATGCCTTTAATTAATGCAAGCATCACTGTTGGTGGCGTTCTTAAGGCAGGGGATATTGTCATTTATGAATCAACAGTTTATCCGGGCGTTACAGAAGATGAATGTGTACCCGTTTTGGCTAAAATCTCTGGGCTTAAGTTTAACATTGATTTTTATGCAGGCTACTCTCCAGAACGGATTAATCCTGGTGACAAAAAGCATACGGTAGCAAATATTCTTAAAATAACTTCGGGTTCCACCCCTGAGATTGCAGAGATCGTGGACCAATTGTATAAATCGATCATTACAGCAGGCACTCATAAAGCTTCCTGTATTAAAGTTGCCGAAGCAGCTAAAATTATTGAAAATGCACAGCGGGATATTAATATTGCTTTTGTTAATGAATTGGCGATGATTTTTAATCGTTTAGGCATCAACACCAATGAAGTATTAGATGCTGCCAGCACCAAATGGAACTTTTTAAATTTCAGACCAGGTCTTGTTGGGGGCCATTGCATTGGCGTAGATCCTTATTATCTGGCGCAGAAAGCCCAGGAAGCAGGATATCATCCAGAAATTATTTTGGCTGGAAGAAGGGTAAATGATGGGATGGGTGCCTACGTAGCCGATCAGTTGGTGAAACAAATGATTCAAAAAGATACCCATATTGTTGGCGCAAAAGTGCTGGTATTGGGCTTCACATTTAAAGAGAATTGTCCGGATGTAAGAAATACTAAAGTTATTGACATCATCAATAGGTTAAAAGAATACAATGTAGAGGTCACTGTTCATGATCCATGGGCAAATGTGGTGCATGCAAAACATGAATATGGTATTATATGTGAAAACGGGGAGTCTAAAACCAGAAAATACGATGGGATCCTAGTTGCGGTTGCCCATCAGGAGTTTAAAAGTATTGAGTTGGGCAGATTATGTAAAAAGAATACAGTAGTGTATGATATTAAATCTTTGCTCCCTAATGCATCAGTTGATTTCCGATTATAAAGGTGATGGATCTACAGGGGAAAACAGTTTATGGTGTTCTTTGGTCTGTGGGGCAGGAGCTAAGCTCAAAATTTATAGGCTTCATTATTACTGTAATCCTGGCCAGAATCCTTTCTCCTGCAGAATTTGGTTTGATCGCAATGCTGTCTATTTTTATCGTAATTGGTAACTCCTTATTGGATGGTGGACTAACTTCCTCCTTAATTAGAACAACAGAAGTCACGCAAAAGGATTGCTCTACAGTCTTTTATTTCAACCTGATTGGCAGTGTATTGGTATATGCGATCTTGTTTTTTTCCGCTCCCTTTATTGCCAGATTTTATGAACAGCCAGTGCTCAGTAATGTCGTTCGGGTATATGGGATCTCCTTAATCATAAATGCATTTTTTGGAATTCAGCAAACACTGCTGGTGAAAGAGATGAAGTTCAAGACAATGACAATGATTCAGATCCCATCAGTAATAGGTGGTGGGATAGTAGGCGTTTTTTTAGCGAAAATGGGATATGGAGCTTGGAGTCTGGTCTGGATGAGTCTCGTTACTTCATTGATATCTACTATACTCCATTGGTATTGTTCTTCCTGGCGACCAGTGCTGATATTTGATGCGGTCAGTTTTAAAAGCCATTTTAACTATGGGTATAAACTTACTTTATCTAGCATGATTGATAAGTTGTATCAGAATATCTATACCATTATTATAGGGAAATTCTATATTCCGGCCCAATTGGGGTTTTATTCCAGAGCCGATTCCATTAGTCAATTGCCAATAGGTATCATCTCATCGGCCGTTAATAAAGTCACTTTTCCAATGTTTGTAAACCTGTCACACGACAATGAGCAGTTGGTATATGTGTACCGGAAAGTAATGCTGCAAGTATTATTTTGGATGGCACCAACTTTAATTGCACTGTGTGTGGTGGCTGAACCCCTATTTCGATTAATGCTGACTGATAAATGGCTTTCGGCCGTCCCATATTTTCAGATTTTATGCGTTGCAGGTATCACTTATCCAATACATGCCTACAACTTGAATATTTTAAAGGTAAAAGGTCAGACTCATTTATTTTTGAGACTGGAGATGATAAAAAAAGTACTTTGTGTAATCGGCATTCTCTGCGTATTCCCTTTTGGAATTTATGGCTTGCTTTATTTTCAATTGTTTTTTAGTTTTTTCGGCTTGTACATCAATTCAATCTATACCGTCAGGTTTATCAACTATCCCTTTGTAAAGCAAATAGGAGATATTCTACCCACTTTATTCATTTCCGGGCTTGTCGGGATCACTTGCTTTTTTTTCGATAAGCTCCTTGTCGCTTCAAATTTTAATGATCTATTCAGAATTATAGTTTTAGGCCTCACTTATTTTGTGGCTTACTTTGCTGCGAGCTACCTCTTTAAATTATCTGCAATTATTGATTTTAAACAACTCGTCTTAAAAAGATTATATCAGTAAAAATATCCTTAACCGAAGTCTTCGAAAGGAAAATTAATGAACTGTTGGAATTAATCACAAAACATGGAAACAAATGATCAAGAAGTTATGGTTAGCGTGAGCTGCTTAACCTACAATCATGAGCAGTACATTGCTCAGGCAATTGAAGGGTTTCTAATGCAAAAAACAAAATTCAAATTTGAAGTTCTGGTCGGTGAGGATTGCTCAACTGACGGAACCAGGGAAATCGTAGAGTTCTATCAAAAAAACTATCCTGAAATCATTAAAATGGTCACTTCTGAAAAGAATGTAGGATTAAAAGATAATTTCAACAGAATCGTTAAACAGGCCAAAGGAAAATACATGGCGATGTGTGAAGGTGACGACTTCTGGACGGATCCTTATAAACTTCAAAAACAAATTGACTTTCTAGAGCATAATCCAGACTATATTATCTGCTGTCATTACTCGAAAATTATTGACCAGGATGGTGAAACACTTTATGTACATCCAAGCCCTGTAAGTCTGGAATTTGGTTATGAGGACATTTTACAAGGAAACAAAGATGAAACCTTTACCGCAACGCTGATCTATAGAACGAGCCTGGATGTCACTCACATGGGGAATCAGGACTGGTATCTTAAATGCCATGCACCGGATAAGTTCTTGAAATTATACGCTACAGCAGTTACCGGGAAGAAAATATATGTGATGCCGGAAGTGATGAGCTGCTATAGAAAACATGTTGGCGGAGTTTGGAGCATGGTAGATCCCCAGGTGATTAGAGGCAGGATGCTCAGCGACTTTAATGTCATCATCAAAAACTTTAAATATCCGACTTCACTTAAATGGAAACTGCTAAAAGTATATTCCAAGAATTATTTACGTCATGATATCAGGCATTTACAGCTGAATAATGCGATTAGCACCATAAAATATCTTTTACTTTATTAAATGAAAAATCAGACCAATACTGGATCCAGACCACAGTCTTACCGTAAATAATTGTTTTTAGATGAAAAAGCTCAAACTTTTTTTTGTAATTAATTCCTTGACTGCCGGTGGTGCAGAACGTGTGGTGACCAACCTGGCCAACTATTTTAATCAGGAAGGTTTTCCCGTTACCATGGTTTGTCTTAACTATAAAATACCTTTTTATACCGTAGATGAAGGGGTGAAGCTTGTATACCTGGCCAACAGGGCTAACAAAGACAACTTGTTTTATCGCTTTTGGTTTGCAGTGACGACTTTCTTTAAGCTGATCCGCCTATTGCTCAAAGAGAAACCTGGGTGTGTCATCTCCTTTATGACCTCAGCTAACCTTTGGGCGGGTTTAACCTGTAGTCTAACAGGTACTCCCTTTATCGTTTCTGAGCGTACCACACCAGACAATACCATTAACAAGTTTAATTTTTTATTGAAATGGATTTACTACCTGGTTTATAGTCAATCTAAAGCCATTGTAGTACCTGCAAAAGCCATGGAAGGCTGTTTGAAAAAAAATAAGTCTTTTCAAAAATTAAATAACTTTTATCTGATTAAAAATTATGTCAATGTTTTTCAGCAGCCAGGTTTGGAGCAGGTGCATTATAAAAAGTTTATTCTAGGCGTTGGTCGTCTTTCTTATGAAAAAGGCTTTGACCAGTTAATAGAGGCATATAGTCAAATCTATACTCCAGAAATTGATCTGGTTATTGCCGGCGACGGAGAGGAGCGTGATCTTCTGGTGGAGAAAATCAAAGGTCTTGGTCTATCGAATCAAGTGCGGTTGATCGGTTCTAAAGAGAATTTACAGGACTATTATCAGCAAGCAGAATTGTTTGTGCTTCCTTCAAGAAATGAAGGATATCCAAATGCCTTAATTGAGGCGATGAGCATGGGTTGCCCATGCATCGCCATGGATTGTGAATTTGGACCTGCTGAGATTATTGAAAATAGAAAAAATGGCATCCTGGTAGAAGATAAAAATATAAATATGCTGGCAGCCTCAATGTCGGAGGTTTTAAATGATTCGGTATTTAAAAACAGGCTATCCAAAGGCGGAAAACTAATCGGTAAAACAAACTCTCAAGCAGCCATTACCTCAAAATGGCAGGACTTAATATTGGGCTAAATATCTTTTCTAATCCATCTGGTTATGTACGTTAAAAGGTTATTTGATATCGTAGTTGCCTTTTTTGGGGTTTTATTTCTCCTGGTACCTTTTGTGATCGTTGCCATTTTAATTATCGCTGACTCAAAAGGAGGCGTTTTTTATAGGCAAACAAGAGTGGGAAGAGATAAGGTCAATTTTGAGTTGCTGAAGTTTAGAACCATGTATACCAATTCTGATCAGCTTGGTTTACTAACTGTTGGCGATCACGACAAGCGAATCACAAAAATTGGATATTGGTTACGGAAATATAAAATTGATGAATTACCCCAGTTACTGAACGTTTTAAAGGGAGATATGAGCTTCGTAGGGCCAAGGCCGGAGGTGAGTAAATATGTTGAGCTGTATGATTTACAGCAAGTAAGAGTGCTTTCTGTTAAGCCTGGCATTACCGATTGGGCATCCATCGAATTCTCTGAAGAAAATGAGCTGTTGGCTAAATCTGCCGATCCGGAAAGTTTCTATATCAATGAGGTCATCCCTTCTAAGATCATACAGAATTTAAGATATATCAATAAACATGACCTATGGGTCGACTTGACCATCATATTTCTGACGCTAAAAAAAATAATGATCAGGTAATCAAAACCAAAAGTATATGTTACTTAAAAAATTAATGATCACGTTTTTTATGACCTCGTATCTCTATACTTTGTCGTTCGGAATTTTCATGACTCAAATTTTCAGAATTCCTGCACCGCTTGTGTTTTGCCTGCCGCTGATCTTGTTTTTTAAAGAAGGAAAGCTTCCCTTCTTATATGGAAAGGAAGCGATGCTGTTCTTCTCTGCACTTTTTTTATATGATTTTATTGGAATGGCTGATCGTCTTGCCTTTTTTGCCAGTCTCATTGTCATTTCTTGCTGCATGCTTTATTTTAATTTTTTCGTGGGCGATAACAGACGCAGGTTTAACCTTTCCATGGCTATATTTTACATACTTCTTTTTTTCTCCGCAGTGATTATGGTCTTAAATCATTTTTTTCCAGCCAGGATAGATCAATTGAGAGGGACTTTACTGAATGATACGGTCATGCAAAGTCCTGCAGGTTTGGCACTAACACAGTTTAATTATGGTTATCAGCTGGCAGCCTTGGTCTCATTTTTATTTGTTTTTACGCATGTGTTTCGATTAAATATCTTGGTTAAGCTCCTCGCATTTATAACCTGCGTTACTTTCATCTATCTAGGAATGAACAGATCCGTGTTTGTCACCTTTTTAAGCTCTTCCTTCTTGTTTGTGGTTTGCTACTACCGGTATAAATCTATTTTCATCATCAGCGCTGCGGTATTAATTGGTTTCGTTTCTTATGCATTTATGATCAAAGAAAACTTCGGTGCTAAGAATAATATCATGGCTAAAAACGAGGGAAAGAATGCGAATTATTACAATCGGGTTGGGCTTTCAGAAGAGAATTTGAAGGTTTATGCCGATTATCCATATGGACTGATCTTTTATGGGAAAAATTGGGGAGAGGTGACTTATAGAAGTACAATTTTCACAAATGGACTGACCTCTCATAATGCTTACCTCATGTTTTTTACCTACTTAGGGCCTTTTTTAGGATTGGGATTACTGCTATTCCTTTACTACCCTATTGGGAAAATATTCTTTGGCGTACTGTCCAAGATAAAACTCAAGGAGAATGCCTTGTTAATAGGATTATGCTTTTCTTTTTTGGGCGTATCTATCAATGCATTTTCTCATAATGGTTGGTTGGTAAGTGCGGATGGACCTACTTTGTTTTTGTATTTCAGCATCCTGCATCTTGCTAAGATTCAAGCATCCGGGAATGCACCGGAACCCGCTGAAATTGTAATTGATCATCAATATGTTAACCTATAAAACTGTAATCGTGGAAGATAAAAAACTCAAGGACATTATAGACTGGGATATTGTAAACTGGGCTAAGGCGCTGGATTATTGGGAAAAAAATGCAGACTTAAAAAATAAAGGATATGATTGTCTGGAGTTGGGGACGGCAAATGGGGGGTTATCATTGTGGTTGTCACTCCATCAGAACAAGGTGCTTTGTACAGATCTGATGCCACCAAAAGAAAAGGCACGAAGTATTCATAAAAAATACAATTGTGATTCCAATATTGAATACGCGGCGATGGATGCCTTAAATATCCCTTTTAAAGATCATTTCGATGTGGTTGTTTTTAAATCAATTCTTGGTGGGATCAGCCAAAATGGTAAAGATGAAAACAAATTAAAGACCTTAAATGAAATACATAAAGCACTCAAACCAGGAGGGAAGCTATTGTTTGCGGAAAATTTGGAAGCTTCTCTATTTCACAAGATGTTAAGGAAGAAATATGGTACACCCGATTGGAACTATCTGCGATGGAATGAAATTGAAGAGATCTTTCAGTCTTATAAAAATGTTTCCTTCACTACAGTAGGTTTTCTGGGCTGTCTGGGTAGGAATGAACACCAAAGAAATATTCTTGGCCGGATAGACCACCAAATTGAAATGATGATTCCCCAGAAAATGCACTACATCATGATTGGTATCGCTGATAAATAGTAAATAAAGTTTACTCATGAATAAAATAGCACATCTTGTAGGAGATTTGGGAAGAGGAGGCGCGGAACGTTTTGTGGTTGATTTATGTAATGAACTCGCAGAAAAACGAGGAAATGAAGTGTATTTAATCTCTCTTTGTGACAATGATCCAGAAACCACATTTGTGAATGAAATCTCTGATAAAGTAAACTACGCTTCCTTCTATAAATCACCAGGATTTAGTATGGAAGTTCTTTTAGAATTGACCAACTGGCTGGTCGCAGAGAAAATGGATGTCGTTCATTCTCATTTAAACTCCTTAGAATATTTACTGCTTTATAGGCTTAAAAGAACAAAAACCAAGTTTTTTCACACCATACATTCTACTGCAGAGGCGGAATGTCCAGGACGCTTCCTGAAATTCTTGAGGAAGAACCTCTATAAAAGAAATTTAATCAGACCAATTGTCGTCTCCAAAGATGGAAGTGAATCTTTTCGTAAATACTATAAACTGGAGAATGAAATCATTATTGAAAATGGCCGGCCATTTCTAACCAGAACAGCTGAGTATCCAAGCTTGCTGAATAAATACAAAGGAGCGCCTAATACATTCCTTCTTGTTCATGTTGGCCGGATTATTAAGGTAAAAAACCAACGATTACTAATTGAAGCAGTGCAGCAGTTTAATGCAGCAGAGGAACAGAAATGCAGGCTGTTAATTGTCGGCGATGTTCGCGATGAGCCATTGTATCAAAAACTGCTGGAGCTCACAGCAGGGGATCATCACATAGAATTCCTTGGAGGAAAAGATAACATCGTGGATTACCTGAGTATCGCTGATTTCTTTTGCTTGTCAAGTTTTTACGAAGGGATGCCAATTTCTTTGATTGAAGCGCTGTCTGTGGGCTGTATCTCGATTTGTACCCCGGTAGGCGGTATTAAGAATATGATTGACCATCAGGTTACAGGCTTCTTAAGTAAGGACGAGGGGCTGGATAATTATTATCAGGCCATTCGGGAAGCCGTATTTTATGCTGATAAACCCAAAATAAGAGATAATAGTAAAAATATATTCAGGTCAACCTATCATATTGGCGCTTCTGAAAGAAAACATAGTCAGACCTATAACCCGTAGCGCTGAATTCAATATAAATCATACCCATCAAATCATTTAATTTTTTATAGCTGGCGATTCCTTTGATTCCGGCTTTATCCTGATAATTATGAATAACGTGATTGATAGATATTTTGGCGCCGATAAATGGAACATAGGAATGATCAGGCAGTCTCAGCGAGATTTAGTGCTTAGGAAAGGTTTTAGCAGAAAAGTGTTATGGCTTAAAGAAGATAAGGCAGATTATTCTGCAGATCCTTTTGTAGTCCATATCAAATCAAATCTTTATATCTATTATGAAGAGCTCAATTTTTGGAAAATAAAAGGTAAGATTTCCCAGATTAAGAATTTTGATTTTAGCTCTAAACAAAAGGTAACCGGATTTTTGCCCAAAGATATCCATTTTTCGTACCCTTATATTTTTGAAGATAAATCAGCATTTTACTGTATTCCGGAAACCGCTGATATTGGAGAAGTTAGCCTTTATCAAGTAAATCTTGAAAACCCTACGGAGATCTTAAAGAAAAAGGTTTTGTTGAGGGACGCGCGTTATGTAGACAGTTCTATTGTCAAATATGATGGTAAATACTGGTTGTTTACAAATATTGACGGCAAGTTAAATGAATTGTATATCTATTATTCGGAACATTTAGAGGGGGAGTTTCATCCTCATGCACAGAACCCAATTCCGGTAAACTTTAAAAGCTGCAGGGGAGCAGGGAGCTTGTTCATCGTTGATGATTTGCTGTATAGGCCAACGCAAAATCTGGAGATCCGTTATGGAGGCTCAATTGTCATCAACAAGATTACCGCGCTTACAACCAGTATTTTTGAGTCTGAAGAAGACTTTGAATTGTTTCCAGAAGCGCCTTACTTATCGGGAATGCATAACATCAGCTTCGCCAAAGATTTTATCGTGGTAGATGGGAAAAGAAGGAGGCATTCGCCAATCACTCCTGTACACCGGTTATTGAAAAAAATCTTCTATCAAAGATCATATTGATCCAGTTATCAAATACTAGAAAACGAGGAATTTAGCCATCAGGTCTTATGGAACAGCATGTTTTATTTATTACAACTGGCCTACGCAAAGGTGGTGCAGAAACGCAGCTGATTAAAATTGCGCGGTTTCTAAAAAATCAGCAGTACAAGGTGAGGGTCGTTTCCTTAAAACCTATAAATGATTTCAATATTGATTTTCAAAAAGAAGGCTTGGATGTGGTGTTCCTCAAAAGTTGGAATCGTCATCCTTTTTCGAATCTTTTAGGGCTATATAAATCAGTCAGGGAATTTAAGGCAGATGTGGTCATCGCGTTTATGTTTATCTCCATCATTTTTGCCCGTTTTCTAAAAATGTGGTTTGGTTTTTACCTGATCTCTTCTATAAGAACCCCTGTGATTGCCAATAAGTGGTACGCGCTCTTTAAGTTAACAGCAGATTGGGACGATGTAGTGGTGTATAACTCCTACAAATCGAAATCTAATTTTGAGCAAAATAAGCTGGTTAGAAAGACAGGCCTGGTGATCAATAATGCCATTTCGATTCCTGCACTTTCTCAGACAAGCGCTAGCCAGCGAACGAAGAAGCCTTTTGTCTGGATTTCAATGGCACATTTTGTTCCTGAAAAAGACTATATCACGCTATTTAAAGCGATATCCTTAATGAAAAATGAAAACTTTAGACTAGATGTTTTGGGTAATTTATTTGATCAGGATTGGCCTTTTGAAATGATTAAAGAACTGGATATAGCACACCATGTGAATCTGTTGGGATTAAAAACAGAGACCAGTACTTTTCTGGAGAAAGCAGATGGTTTTGTGCTTTCCTCCTTTTTAGAGGGCATGCCAAATGCGTTATTGGAAGCCATGGCTTATCAAAAACCTGTAATTGCTTCCGCCGTTGCTGGCATTGAAGAGTTACTTGTAAATGTGGATGGTGGTTTTCTTTTTAAACAAGGCGATGCTGTAGAACTTGCAGCAAAAATGAAGCGCATCATGCATATGCCAGTTCAGGAACGGGAGGCAATGGGGAAAAATGGAAGGCGACATATTGAGCAGTACTTTTCAGAAGAAAGAGTTTTGCAGGACTGGTTGTCATTAATCGGACAGGTTGCTGAAAACAAGACGGTTTCTTTATCACAATAACCAGCTACAAATTCAATTTAACGCTTAAAATCAGAAACCATGTGCGGAATATTTGGAACCTTAAATTTTAATTCCAGTAAAGACCAACAATATATTTACCGTGATTTGTTTCATCGCGGACCAGATGAGCAACGTCATGTTGAACAGGATAATTTGGAGTTATACCATACCCGACTGGCCATACAGGATCTGACTGACCAAGGTCAGCAGCCCATGAAATATGAAGGGCTCACCATTGTTTTTAATGGGGAGATTTATAATCACCTGGACATCAGAAAAAAATATGGCTTGCAAAGTTCTTCCAGCTCTGATACAAAAACCATTTTGATGTTATACAAACTCATTGGAATGAAAATGTTAGAGGAGTTCGATGGCATGTTTGCATTTGCTTTATATGATTCCATCAAAAAAAAGCTTTACCTGGCTAGAGATCGTGCAGGAAAGAAACCGCTGTATGTTTATGTTAAAGGACTGCAATGTGTTTTTTCTTCTGAACTGAATATCCTATCCAAAGTGGTGTGTCCTGAAATAGATTATGCTTCCATAGCGGATTACCTATATCTGGGTTATCATTATAGAAAAGCCACCCCTTATCAAGGGGTATCAGAGCTGGAGAATGGCTGTTATCTGGAGATAGATACCCATACCAATCTCAGTAAAAAAGTGAAATGGTTTGATATGGCCACGTACTACCAGAAAGAGAATAGATTGAGTTATCCTGATGCGATGGAAAGGTTAGACCATCACCTTCATTTGGCGATAAAAAGAAGGATTGATAGTTCAGACCTGGATGTCGGGGCATTTTTAAGCGGTGGGATTGATAGTGGATTGGTGACCTCAATAGCAGCCGAACATACCACAAATTTAAAGACGTTTACCGTTAAGGTAGAAGGCAGCTATGATGAATCTCATTTGGCGCAAAAAGTAGCTCAAAAATATTCGACCAACCATACGGTTGTGGACATCACATTTTCAGATTTACAAAAAGACATAGAAAAAATACTCATCAACCATGGTGAACCTAATTGTGATAATTCAGCGATTCCTAGTTACTACGTAGCAAAAGAAGCAAAAAAACACATCACAGTAGTATTAAATGGCGATGGAGCCGATGAATTGTTCGGTGGTTACCGCCGGTATGTGCCTTTCAAACATTATGATTTTTTTAACTCTGGTAAGGTAAGTACTACCGCGGCAAAAATGCTGACCAGCATTCTGCCAATTGCCAATGAAAAACAAAGTAGCTATAACTATCTGTATCGCTTATTAAAGTTAGCGGGTTATGATGATTTGCTTAAGGTGTATAATTCGGCATCCTGCGACCTGTTTGTTGGCTTTGAAGAGCAGTTTATTCATAAACCATTGATGAAAGAGCTCAGTGCAGACCTGATGAGCATCAATCAGATGCCGATCAGCTCCTTAAAAAAGATCATCCTTACGGATTTTCAATCCATGCTGTTCAGCCGATTACTTCCGAAAATGGATATTGCTACAATGGCCCATTCCCTCGAAGGAAGAAGTCCATTTCTGTCCAAAGAAATATTGGAATTTGCACCAGGCTTACAAGACCATTTTAAAATAAATAAGTTCAAGACTAAGCCGATTTTGAGAGACTTAGCGATCAGGTACCTGCCTGCAGATCTGATAAACCAACCTAAGCGTGGGTTTGAAATTCCACTTAAATCCTGGGTAAATGGCGAACTGAAGGCCATTATAAACGATTACCTGCTTGCTCCAGATGCGCTTTATGCAAAAATCATTAAGAAAAGTTTTATAGAAGATTTATTGAACTCGAAAGTTAAAATCTCCGATGAAAGAAGGGCGAAAATTCTCTTTTGCATTTTCGGACTGGAAGTTTGGTTCAAGGGCTGCTATCGCCAGTAGAATTCTCCAATTTCTCTTTTCATCCAGGAAAATACCTTTTGATTTAAAATCATATTTAAACACTTAACATAAACACTATGAAAATTTTAGTAACTGGTACAGCCGGATTTATAGGCTTTCATTTAGCAAAACGTTTATTGGAAAGAGGAGACGAAGTTGTTGGGGTAGACGTCATCAATGATTATTACGATATCAATTTAAAACATGCCCGTTTGAAGGAAAGTGGAATTTCTCCGGACCTTATTGTTTACGATCAGCCCATAGCAAGTACAAAATACGACAACTATGTATTTGTGAAATTGGACCTGAACGATAAGGATGGGCTAATGGAGCTCTTTAATACCCATCATTTTGATGCCGTATGCAATTTGGCAGCTCAAGCAGGGGTAAGATATAGTCTCACAAATCCATCAGCCTATGTGGATTCTAATATTAGTGGATTCTTGAATGTGCTGGAATGCTGCAGATTTGCCAATGTGGAACATCTCCTGTATGCGAGCTCCTCCAGTGTTTATGGTTTAAATGCAAATATGCCCTTTTCGGTTCATCATAATGTAGATCATCCCGTATCCTTATATGCTGCCTCTAAAAAATGTAATGAACTAATGGCGCATGCTTATAGCCACCTTTTTAATCTGCCAACTACTGCTTTACGATTTTTTACAGTTTATGGCCCTTGGGGCAGACCAGATATGGCTTTGTATATATTTACAAAAGCAATCATGGAAGGTAAGCCAATTGAGATTTTTAACAATGGGAATATGAGTAGGGATTTTACCTATATTGATGATATTGTAGAAGGAATTCTACGGTTAATTGATCAGCCAGCAAAAGCTAATGTAAACTGGGATGCAGCTCAGCCAGATCCTGCGAGTTCAAATGTGCCATTCCGTTTATTCAATATAGGTAGAGGAGCACCGGTAACGCTTTTAGATTTTGTGAAAGAAATAGAAGAAAATATCGGCATCTCCGCCATTAAACAGTTCTTACCTATGCAATCTGGAGATGTAGCCGCTACTTGGGCAGATATTACCCCGCTAGTGAATGAACTGGACTACAGACCAGCAACCTCAGTGAAAGAAGGCGTGCACAAATTTGTGGACTGGTACAAAATGTTCTATGGATACCATAAAGAGGCGAGGAGAAGGTCAAGAATCAGGCCATCAAATCAAATTCTTGTCTATGGAAATAAAGTATAGTATATTTTAAGGAAATAAAAGTCAGTAAAAAGTCATGAAATAAAAATGTGCAATAAGTGTAAAATGGCTTTACACCCTGTTTTACAGTTGTATAATCCTTCTCTGAATGCTGGAAACCGAACTTTTAAGCTACTGTTAAACCGCTATGTTGGATCTCATTGTAACTTTTGAGATACAATTTTTTTACAACCTCCCCGTTTAGGAGTTGTATTTAAAAATTAGAGCGTTTAATGGAAAGATTGAAAGAAAAATTAAAAAAAGTGTGTGTGTTAAGTTTATTGTTATCGACAATTTTAACGTTTAGTCAGTGTAAAAAGGAAGGGACGAGACCTGGGAATGCCGATACCCCCCTCACTAATGAAACCCCCGGTGTGTTAGATTCACAATTGGTGAGCGGATCAGCTTCAGGGCTGATGCAAGTAAATGTCTCCACCGGGACTTCAGACGGTGGTTTTGCTTTAAGGATTCCAATGGACGCTAAATTAACCAGCGATTCGAATGAGAAACCTACAGCTTCTACAGTAAGAGTTTTTGAAAATGGGGTAGAAATTGGCCCAGCTCACTCTTCACATGATGACATCAGAACTAAAGGAAAAGGGCGTTTCAGCCACAAATTAAATTTCCTGTATTTATCAGCTTCTGATAACTCAGATCCAAAAACAAACGGTAAAAAGTATACTTATACTGTAAATGGGCAGGGTGGAGCTATTTTAGAACCAACTCCGCCAACTACTGAGCAACCTACCGCTCCAGTTGCTGGAAATGAACCGATTGGTTATGCTTCAGTAAATGGTAAAACTACAGGTGGTGCCGGCGGACAAACCGTTACGGTAACTACTTTGGATGCACTTAAAAGCGCTTTAAGCTCAAAGTCTCCTTTGATTATCCAGGTATCAGGAACGATTACAGGTACAGGCTTACTTCAGGTAGAATCTAACAAAACGATTTTGGGCCTTAGCGGATCTAAGCTAATTGGTGCGGGTCTTTTGATCTACGGAAAGAACAATGTAATTGTTAGAAACATGACGATTAGTAAAGTGCGTACGTATTCTAATATTATCATTAAGGAAGGTGCTCATCATGTATGGGTAGACCATTGTGATCTGGGATCAGAGCTGGTAAGCGACTGGGATTATTATGATGGATTACTGGACGTTGGAACAGGTGCTGATTATGTGACTTTATCATGGAATAAATTACATGACAATCACAAAGCAATGCTGATCGGTTTTAGCTATACCCGTCCGGATGATGCCAACCACCTAAAAGTAACCGTACACCATAACTTGTTCTCTAACATTTCAGAACGTACTCCTGATGTGAGATACGGTAATGTTCACGTATTCAATAATTATATGTTGAATGCAGGTTATGTAGGATCACTAATGGGGGCAACGGTTAGAGTAGAAAATAACTATTTCAAAGGTTCTTCTCTTCCAATCAGAACAGAAATTAGCCCGGTTGCAGGTGTAATCAGTGGTTTAAGTACCAACATTTTTGAAAGCTCTGGAAGCAACAAAATTACTTCGGCTCCTTCAACATGGGTACCAACTTATGAGTATAAGTCAGCGCTGAATGCAGCAGCAGACGTACCAGCTGTTTTAACTAAAAGTGCCGGTGCAACTTTATAAGTTTTTTAAAAACTAAACAATACCATGCTCACCATTCAAGCTGCCTGCAATATAGGTAGCTTGAATGGTTTTTAATCCACATCTTCTTTTTTAAAGCGTATTCCAAATGGCTCCCGCCATTGATTTGAGCATTACTTTTTCGCCTCTTCGACTGTAATTGAGCTTCATTTCCTGACGCTCCCAAATGTATTTTATTTAGAATTTATGTTGCTCCAGATGAATAAATCTGGCCGCCATAATTCCTTCTATATAATAGATGCTGATGGCATTAAATCGCTATGTATTATGGACAATAACAGAAAAAATGTATTGATCGCCTGCGATTCTTCCCATACCTTATTGGAATTTCGTGGCAAACTTATCGAAGAGCTGGTAAAGGGGAATAATGTAGCTGTTTTTACACCTACGATCTCCAGACAGCAGGTTAGAGATAAGTTAGAAAGTCTGAATGTAAAGGTGTATGAGAACAACTTGAATGGGAGCAATGTCTCCGTCTTTGCTGATCTTAAATATATCATTCAGTTGTATAAATTGATCAAAGAAACGAAACCTGATGTGTTTTTTCCGTATACCTTTAAACCAGTGATATATGGAACAATGATAGCTAAAATATGTAAGATCGCCTGTATTACACCAATGCTAACAGGTTTAGGTTATAATTTTAGTCACGATGGAACAAAAAACCGGTTGGTTAGCGCCATCACTAAAATCTTACTTAAAATCAGCTTAAAAGGGAAGAAGGGAATTCGGATCATCTTTCAGAATAAAGATGATTATCATAAACTATTGGAGACCGGAATCATTAGTCAGCAACAAGAAGCATTTGTCGTAAATGGCTCTGGCGTCGACCTAAGTCATTATGAGTATACAGAACCCGATACTTCAAATATTAGCTTTCTGATGATCTCCAGATTGATCAATGCTAAAGGAGTTAACGAATATTATGAAGCTGCCAAAGCAATTCGCCACAAGTATCCTGAGGCCAAATTTAAACTGATTGGGTCTTTTGATAATAATATAGACTCCATCACCTTAGAGTTGTTCTCCAAAATTCTATTCGATGATACGATAGAATACATAGGAAGAGTGGACGATGTGAGGCCTTACATTAAAAATGCTTCTATTGTAGTATTGCCTTCCTACTACGGAGAGGGGGTGCCAAGATGCATCCTGGAAGGAATGGCAATGGGTAGAGCCATCATTACCTGTGATTCTGTCGGCTGTAGGGAAACCATACACAATTCCTCAATCGGTCGTAATGGCTTTTTAGTTCCTGTGAGGAATGTGTCGGCGCTGGCTTTAAAGATGGAATACTACATCAACAATACCACAGATATCATTTTGTACGGTCTGAATGGCAGGAGCTTTGCAAAAGAAAAGTTTGATGTGAATCTGGTAAATGCCGATATGCTTAGGATCATGAACGTTGGTTAAGGAGTAAATAATTTAGAATGTTATAATTAATCTTTATTATGTCATATCATTTGATCAGTATTCGACAATCAGCACAATGGATTGCTTGTGTGCAAGCTGCTGTGAACTATGATTTTTATCATACCTGGCATTATCATGCGCTAGAGAAAAATGGAGAGCCACTACTTTTTGTCTATGAGGAAGCTGATATTTTTATCGCACTTCCGCTGTTAAAAAGGGAAATTAATAATTCCGGCTTATTTGATTTAACCTCTGTGTATGGATATTCCGGTCCAATCTCCAACTTGAAATTTAAAGACATCAATGATCAATTTCTGGAGAACTTTAAACAGTCATTTTTAAACTTTATGAAAACGGAGCGATATATCTGTCTATTCTCCAGGTTAAATCCATTCATAGATCAAAAAGTTTTAATAGAAAAAATAGGCGGGCTATCGGACAATGGAAAAACAGTTTATATGGACCTGTCTATTCCTATTGAGGAACAGCGGGCAAATTATGAAAAAAGACTAGGTAGGCAAATCAGGCAGCTCAGAAAAATGCCCTACCATATCAAAGAAGCAAGTACGGATGAGGAAATCCGTTTATTTACAGCAATGTACACTGAAAATATGCTGAGGCTGGGCGCCGGAAAACGTTATTTCTATGGGGAAACTTATTTTAAGGAACTCCTCAGTGGTAATAAAGAGGAATGCAAGTTGATTGTAGTTTATCACGCTGAAGAAATGATTTGTGGCGCTGTAATTATGTGTGCTGGAAATGTTATTCGAAATCATCTTTCTGCAACCGCTAACGACTATGTTCATTATTCGCCCAGTAAATTGCTGACGGATGAAATTAGCGTCATCGGCCGACAACTTGGAAAGCAGTATTTTCACCTTGGTGGAGGTTTGGAAGGCAAGGAAGATTCCTTGTTTAAATTTAAATACTCTTTTTCCAGACTTTTACTGGAAGACAATACCTGGCGGTTTGTATCCGATCATCTGGTTTACAATGACCTGGTAAAGGAACGAAACGACAGTAGAAATATCAACTATTTCCCACTGTACCGAGTTCCTGCGCTATCCATCAAATGAGAGTTCTTTAAAATCGATAATTAACTAAAGTTTAACCTTTAAATCCATTTGCTTTGAAAAATAAATTTATTTATTCTGAAGCCACTTTGAGTGACTTTGAGAATGCAATTGACGAGTATGGCTGGGTCATCTATGAAGATGCTGCTAATGAGCGCATGATCAACACAATAATTAATGATCTAGAGCCAGCCTACTTGATGAGGAGAGAAATTCAGGTTCAGAATGGCATTGAGACAAATATGGAAGGCACATTGCATCATTTGTTGGAGAAAGACAATTTTAGTATACCATTCTTGTCTCAAAAGTATTGTGATAGAGAAATGAGGCATTTCCTGGATGGCAATTATATCGTAAATGGAATAAGTGGAGTGCTCAATTTTAAAAATTTTAAAGCCTATGTTCATAATATTCATCGTGACATCAGGAGCTTTACCGGAGAATTTAAAATTGCCATTCAAATGATTGTTTTACTGGACGATTATACGCTTGATAATGGGGCAACCTATTTCCTTTCTGGATCTCATCAGAAAGAGGACAAACCTGATGACACATTTTTCTATGAACAAGCAGACCGGGCAGTGGCAAAAAGAGGAAGCATTATTTTATTTGATTCGAACATATGGCATGCAGTGGGCATCAATAATACAGATGGCCCTAGACGAGCATTGACCCTAACTTTTACCAGACCATTCTTTAAGCCACAGTTTGACTTTCCAAGGTTTTTGGGATATGAATATGGGAAAGGTTTAAATGATCATTTAAAGCAAGTCATTGGATATAATGCCCGTATTTCTGCCAATTTACAGGAGTTCTATCAACCCCCACATTTGAGAATGTACCAACCTGGTCAAGGCTGATGATGTTCGTTTTAGTATTAATATATCATTTTTTAAAATAAAACAATATGAATAATCCTGTCTATTTAAGGCCCTTAGAGGTAGCGGATGCTAAAATTTCGTATCAATGGCGTAATGACCCAGAAATTTGGGTATATACAGAGTTTAAACCTGCTCAGCCAGGGATTACGATGGAAAAAGAAACGGAATGGCTCCGTCTTAAATTAGAGAAATCAAATGATAAACGCTTTGCCATCTGTATGAAAGAGACAGATCAATATATTGGTAATGTACAACTGATTGATTTAAATAATGGCCAAGCTGAATTTCATCTATTTATTGGGGAGCGTCAGTTCTGGGGAAAAGGAATTGGAAAAGCAGCTACCCAACTTATTCTCGAAGCTGCATTTTCTGAGATGAACCTGGAAAGCGTGTTTCTATTTGCACATGAAGACAATGCTGCCGGTCTTTCAATTTATAACAAACTCGGATTTGTTCCGGTAGGCAAACATCACAATCAGTTGAAAATGCTGTTGACGAAACAGACATTTACTCCCTTTAGCTAATCAGCTGGCCTATATTTTATTTTTTTAAATCTATACGACTATGAGGAAATTAATAACCCTTCTTGAGAGGGAGGAATGGACTGCTTATGTCAATGCCGCTGTAGAATATGATTTTTATCATACCTGGCGCTATCATTCTTTGGATCATAATGGCCATCCTTTTCTTTTTGTATATGAAGAAGATGAAAATTACATCGCTTTCCCATTGTTAAAAAGACATATATCGGATTCTCTATTTTCTGATCTAAGCTCTGTTTATGGATACACGGGCCCAATATCCAATCGGAAATTTGAAGATATGGAGGACAGCATGATGGATAACTTTAGAGTGTCATTCTTAGAATTCCTCCATGCTGAGCAAAATGTCTGTGTTTTTTCAAGACTTCATCCGTTTTTTAACCAACACCTGTTGTTTGATAAATTTGGAGGCATTCATGAAAATGGAAAGACAGTAGCAATTGATTTAACCATTTCTATTGAGGAACAGCGAAAGAAATATAGGAAAACCACGCTGAAAAACATCAAAAGATCATGGAAAGCGGGTTATTCAGTTAGAGAGAGTAGGGCCCAGGAAGACATCACGTTATTTTATGATTTGTATACCCGAAATATGGAAAGGGTGGAAGCCTCAGATTGCTATTTTTTTAGTAGAGAGTATTTCAATTGCCTGATTGATAGTGATGAATTTGATTGTCGCCTGTTATTGGTTTATGCTAAAGAAGAGGTGGTTTGTGGGATGATTGTGACCTTTACTCATGGTATTATTCAGGGACACCTGGTGGGAACAAAACTAGAATATTTAAAGGATTCTCCTGCAAAATTTTTAGTAGATGAAATTACCCTGATTGGTAGAAATGAAGGAATGAAATACCTGCACCTTGGAGGAGGAGTGGGCTTTAAGATGGACACTTTATTTAATTGGAAGGCGGGCTTTTCAGATCTGTTTCTGGAATATAAAAGTTGGCGTTATGTGTCTAATAGTCCTGTTTATCATGCGCTGGTAAGTAAGCGAGATATTGATGAGCATAAAAATATTGATTTTTTTCCGCTGTATCGGGCGGTGCTAAATAGTTTAACATTTGGTTGTCTTCAACTGGTTATCTAACACTTCATATTATGAAAATGCTCCTATTTCGTGACAAAATATATTCGCGCTGGTTGATCTTACTTATTGATCAAATTATCGTCGTATGGACATTGTTGATGTCCTTCCTATTGCTTCACAGATTTGAATATGTCGAGTTAGGTTATTCAAATTTTGTCATTTATACCGCTTTGTATAGCTTGATTTCAATTGCCGTATTTATGGTGATGCGCATCCATACTGGAATTATACGGTATTCTAATACGGAAGACATCATACGGATATTTATGGCAGTGCTGTTCACTAGTATTATTTTTACCATTACCAGTAATTTCTTTTTTGTGCCAGATTTTAAACGCTCTTCAAAATGGTTTCCGGAAATACTGATTATAAATTTCTTCGTGTCTTCATCTTTGCTGATTATGCTTAGGGTGGCAGTGAAAAATTTGTTCTTTTATATGAAAACAATAGCACCCAATGATAAAAAAGAGAACATACTCATATATGGCTCTGGAAGAGATTCTATTTTGGTGAAAAAAGCCTTGGAAGGAGGAAATACGAATGACTTAAATGTCTTCGCTTTTGTGGATGACAATGCCGATAAAATCAATAAACATATTGAGCAAAAAAATGTTTACCATTCTAAATCAATTGATGCTTTACAGCGTAAATTTAATATACAGAAGGTCCTTTTCGTTGGTGATGATTTGAATGTAAACGGGAAGAAAATGACAATTGATAAATGTATTGAACTAGGCATAAAAGTAGTTACGGTTCCGCAATCTGATAAATGGTTATATGGTAAACTGACACCGAATCAAATTAAAGATTTAAAAATCGAGGACTTATTGCACAGGGAGCCAATCGTACTGACGAAAAATAATATTTTAAGGGAAATGCAGGGGAAACGTATCCTGATCACAGGTGCTGCAGGCTCTATAGGTTCCGAAATTGTGCGTCAGATTGTAGGATTTAATCCAGAATTTGTGGTGTTATGTGATCAGGCTGAAACACCTCTTCATGATCTGCAATTAGAGATTGAGGATGATTTTAAAGGAGCAAAAACTCATATTGTCATGGCGAATATTCAAAATAGGTGTCGGATGAAATCAATTTTTGAAGCGTATCAACCTCAAATTGTTTTTCACGCGGCAGCTTATAAACATGTTCCTATGATGGAGAGTAATCCTTCTGAAGCTATTTTAACCAATGTAATGGGAACTAAAAATATTGCGGATTTGGCCATAGAATATGGCGTCGAAAAATTTGTAATGATCTCCACAGATAAAGCCGTGAGGCCAACTAATATTATGGGGGCCTCTAAACGCCTGGCCGAAATGTACATTCAATCCCTTAACAATGAAAAAAACTTAACCATATCAAATGAGAAATTAATTGCCCATCCAACAGAAACACGGACAAAATTTATTACTACTAGATTTGGCAATGTTCTGGGCTCTAATGGCTCTGTGATCCCAAGATTTAAAGCACAGATCGCGCGTGGAGGACCAGTAGCAGTCACGCATCCGGAAATCACCAGGTATTTCATGACTATTCCAGAATCCGTGCAACTGGTGCTGGAAGCTGCGGCTATGGGCAATGGGGGGGAGATCTATATCTTTGATATGGGAGAACCTGTTAAAATTGTAGACCTGGCTACAAACATGATTAAATTAGCCGGATTAATCCCCGACAAAGACATTAAAATAATATTTACCGGGTTAAGACCTGGAGAAAAATTATATGAAGAACTGTTGCTGGTGGAAGAACAAACCATTTCTACTTATCATCCAAAAATTAAAATATCAAAAATTATCAGCTATAGCATGTGCTATGTACAAAATGTAATTGAAGAACTATTACTGCTTAATAATTCTAATAACGATTTAGCAATGGTTAAAAAAATGAAGGAAATTATCCCAGATTTTAAGAGTAAAAATTCAAAATATGAAGATATAGACCATTATATGGTTGGCTGATAATTTGTTTTTATTTTTTAAAATTTCACTTGTTTTGTTGTCACAATTTTGTTATTTTTAATATAGATCTCATCCCTCTAATTCTAGTTAACATATTAAACTTATTTCTATGAATTTAAATGTAGGTCAAGTAATTGAACATGTTGTAAGAAAGGATCATATGGGGATCACTGAACTTTCTAGGAAATTACACGTGAGTAGACGAACCATATATAATTGGTTTGATCAAGAGTCTTTAAGTTTTGATGTGATTTGTAAAATTGGGAACGTCATTAATCATGACTTTTCTAAAGAATTTCCGGATGATTTTGCTCGTTTACAAGATGAGGCTAGAGAAAAGAAACTAGACCTGATGAGCAATGAAGAAAGTGCTACGGCGAACTACTCAACCGCCGTAAATTATTGGATGAACAAATACATCAAACTACTCGAAAAATACAACGAGCTGTTAAGTCAGAGCTTTCCGAAACAGTATAAAGAAATGAGATCAGATGAGTAATTACTACACCCCCAAAAAGATTTATCTTTAACAATTAGCCTTCGCTAGAACCCGAAAAAGGTGTCCAAATGTTTTGGATACCTTTTTTTATGTCTGGGCGATTAGCTAGTCTAAGCCTGGATAGGAACGCTGATCTTTGGGCAAAAAAAAAAGGATGTCTGACAGACATCCTTTTTAATAACGAACAAGGTCAATTACCAAAAAATCAACTGCGGTATGATTTGATCAGTGACCATTCCTGGTGTTTGTTATGCAGCATTTGTGATTGAACAGATTTAATCACGGCATCAATAATGTAGTCTGTATCTTCATCGGTTAATGTAGGGTAGATAGGTAAGGAGATTTCACAGGCATATTGTTTATAGCTATTTGGATAATTCACCATATTATATCCCGTTTTCTTAAAATAAGTTAGCATCGGCATTGGGATAAAATGAACGTTGACGATGACCCCGAAAGCAACGATATCTTCCATAATACGGTCTCTTTGAGCCTCTGTGATATGTTTAATGCGCATCGGAAAGATATGATAGGAAGATTCCCTGGAATAATCTTTTAATGTTGGTGGAATGAACCACTCATAATTACTTAAAATGCTGCAATACTTTTCTGCGATTTTTTTACGTTCAGGTAGGAGCAAGCGCTTGTACTGTTTAATTTGTGCTAAGCCTATAGCCGCACAGATATCAGGCATATTAATTTTTAATCCTTTATAGAGGATGTCATACTTCCAGTTGGCCCCTTTTGATTTCGCATAAGCATCTTTATTCTGGCCATTTAATGAAAAGATTTTGAGAAATTTATACTCTTCATTGTGGTCGAAATTACCGGGTAAGTTTAAGCAGGCGCAGCCTCCTTCAGCAGTGGTAATATTTTTTACAGCGTGAAAAGAAAAAATAGTAATGTCGCTGCTTACCGCTGCGGAGTGGCCCATATAAGTAGAACCAATAGAGTGTGCAGCGTCTGCAATCAAGAGGATTCTGCCAAGTTTTCGCTGCTCTTCTGAACTCGCTGTAAATAAGCTTCTGATCCTGGCGCTCCTGATTAATGATTTAATGCTATTGTAATCACAGGGTAAACCAGCAATGTCGACCGCAATAATAGCCTTTGTTCTAGAGGTAATCGCCATTTTTATGCGTTGTGGGTCTATGGTAAGGTCGTCAGCAATATCTACCATCACCGGCGTAGCCCCACAATGTAAAATACATAAAGCGGTTGCGCAATAAGAATATGCAGGTATAATGACTTCATCGCCTTCTTTTACACCAAACCATTTTAACATCATAACTGCACCAGAAGTCCAGGAGTTTACGCAGACAGCAGCTTTCGATCTGGTTAAGCGCATCACCTCCATTTCCAGTGCCATCACTTTTGGTCCGGAGGTAATCCAGCCGGACTTGAGCGTATCCATTACTTCATTAATTACATTTTGGTCAATAAACGGTGGTGAGAATGAAATGTTCATGATTTTAGGTTTAAGTTGATGAAAGCTTAGGATTGGTTTGTTAGTTAAATAGAGGAGCAAAGCTGCCCGATAGAAATCATTTGATCGCCCTTAAATCATTAATTTCTGTGGCGATTTTGTTGGTAACCAGCACGCCAAAATTATCTGTAGCAACTGGTACTGCATCGGCATAATTCTGAGTTCTCAAAATTACCCTGCAAATCATGTCCAGGTCAGGGAGTGTTAAAGTATGATACAGCGGTAGACAAACAATCCTGCGGGAAATATCCTCGCAAACAGGCATGCATACCGGATCCACATAGGGTAGGGTAGAGAGTGATGGGGAGAAATACCTTCTGCAGTATACTTTGGAAAGTTCGAGTTTTTCCATACACCGCTGCCTTAATTGTTCCGTGTCAAACAATACCGGGAAATAGGCGTAATTGTAATCTTTATCTTTATTTAGCTTTGGAAAACGACCTTTAATCTTCCCTAATTGCTGGTAATAATGAAGGGACAGGAGTTTTCTTCTTTCGAGGATCTCATCCACATACTTCAAATTACACAAGCCCATGGCCGCATGAAATTCGCAATTTTTACCATTTACGCCCAATCCTGCAAAAGTATCAGGACTGCTATGGCCAAAATTTCGGATGTACTGCATTTTATTCAGGAGTTCAGGATCACGTGTGAAAACGGCTCCCCCCTCGGTTGTATGGAATAGCTTCGTGGCATGAAAACTGGTCGCCGTGATGTCTCCATAGTCAAATACAGACCTATTTTTGTACTGTGTCCCAAAACAATGTGCTGCATCATAAATCACCTTTAATCCATGTTTGTCTGCTATCGCCTGAATGGCATCAATGTCGCATGGATTTCCATAAACATGTGTGGCCAGAATGGCGGAGGTCTGAGGGGTAATCGCAGCCTCAATTTTACTCGGATCTATGTTAAAGGTCTCACTGTCGATGTCCACATAAACCGGCTTGCAGCCCTCCCAAACTATACTGCTGGTGGTGGCAACATAAGAGAAAGGTGTGGTGATGATCTCACCTTTTAGCTCCAATGCTCTAATGGCTAGTTGTAGCGCAAAAGTGCCGTTACAGACGAAAAGCATGTGGTTTACGTTCAGATATTGTTTAAGCTTTAATTCAAGGTCATTTAGTAATGGCCCATTATTGGTGAGCCATTGACGTTCCCAGATGCTGTCAAGATATTCTTTGAATTCTTCTGTCTTTGGGAGAAATGGTTTAGTTACAGGAATCATAAGATTAATTTTAAAGGTGGAAATTTATTGCATAGCGCAGCGGCCATTTAGGAGGATCATAAATGGACATGAGGTTTCTTTGAAAAGAAAGTTCTTGGCGTATTTGTCTAACTTATATGGCTGTATTTAGCATGATATCGGCAATGGGAACACTACTCACCACAGCACAGTTCAGATGGTCCAGAACCATCAGGACGTGCTTACCCTGTACCTTAATCACGGTTCCTTCCTGATTGTAAAATATACCGTGTTTAATACGGATACGGTCACCAAGATTTATATCTTGTGAATTGATGATTTCACAAGCTACATCTCTATTCATCAGTTCCTCGATTTTTTCCATCACAATATCCCTGATTACCGCAGGTTTTCCCATATAATAAATGAAGTTTAAGACGCCTAAGGTTTGTCTTACTTTGTATTCTTCGCGTTCATTTACCCAAACAAATACATAGCCGCTAAACAAGGGTAAATCAACAATTTTCTTTCGGTCTGCCCATTGATTGGTCACGCTGCGAATTGGACAGTAGGATTTGATATCCTGCTGTTTTAGCAATCGATCCACTTTTTTCTCCCATCTCGGGCGGGTATAAACTACAAGCCAGTGCCTGCTCCAGTTGCTCCTGGATCCGAATTGATTTTCCATATCGAGAATATTTAATTGTGAAGGCAATAATTAGTACTGATATAAAAAGGGCAGAGCTTCGCTACATCACTTACATGATCGTGGTATTGAAACACTTAAATTAGGGGTGATTATGTATTAGTTTTTTGAGACCTGATCACCTAAACCGTAACCGTATCCAAAACCTCCATACCCATAGGTATTGCTGTTCTCAACTTTTGCATCATTAAACACCACCATAGGGTTAGTCAGTTTTTTATAATACAGAATATCCTTTAATATATTCAATTGCAGTTTGTCAGTATAATTGTAACGGATCAGGTAAATACTGAGATCGGTGTAGGCAGATAAACTAAAAGCGTCAGCAACTTGTCCAACAGGGGCGGTGTCTATGATCACATAGTCGAACCTGCTTTTCAGTTCTTCTATCAGTTTTCCAATCTTAGGATGCATCATCAGCTCCGCAGGGTTAGTGGTAATAGGACCACAATCCACCACAATTAAGTCATGGTATTTTCTTGAATTCATGAGCAGATCATCAATGCTCACATCGGGATTCAACAGGTAATCCGTGATGCCGATTTTTGAATTTAAATGGAGTTTCTGCAGCAGCTGAGGTTCACGCATATCGAATTCCAGTAACACCACCCGTTTATTTACAGAAGCTAAAGTCAGGCCCAGGTTGATAGAGAAGAAGGTTTTGCCTTCGGATTTCATACAGGAAGTAATCAGCATCACCTGATCAGGCATCCCATTGTTCATGAAGTTTAGGTTACTTCTGATGTACCTGAATAATTCAGTAATGGTTGACCTGCTATTGTGGTCTATCCTACTCGCCTCATTTTTGCTGACATGGTTTAATACGCCTAAAACAGGTACGCCAGTTAGCAGCTGTATGTCTTTTACATCTCTTACTTTATTATTGAGTAATGACCTGCCGTAGATAAATGCACCAGGGATAAGGAGCCCAGCAAAGCTGGCACATAGATATATCAGTTCCTTTTTTGGCGTTACAGGTACACTATTGTACGCTGGTTTATCAATGATTTGAGAAGTAGGAACCGTGGCGGATAAGGAGAGCGTTGTTTCCTCTCTTTTCTGTAATAGATACCTATACAATCCTGATTTTACACTTTGTTCTCTGGTTCTTTCCAATAGTCCACGCTCCACTGCAGGTACCGAACGGACCTTAGAATTAAATCTTGAGCTCATGGCCTGCTGACTGTTTCGTTCAATTTGTAAACCCCTTTTGATATTTTGCAGGTTTTCCTGGATGTTCGATTTTAGACTCAGCAATTGCGCGGTCAGGTTTTGTACCAAAGGATTACTTTCCTCAGAACTCCTCAGCATTTTCGCCCTTTCCTGCTGGGTCGCATTATATTTAGCCGTTAAGTCATTTAAAGTCGCATTGTTGATGTTTAATGCGCTAGGTACCACATTTAAGTTGTTGTTTTGAAGGTATTTTTCCAAGGAAGAAAGCACGTTGAGCTGGGTGTTTGTAGAAGATAGCATTTGTCCGTATTCTCCGGATTTAGTGACATTCAGGACCGCATCAGCATTCACATCAGTCACCATATTCTGCTGTTTGTAGTTTTCTACATCATGCTCCACACCAGTTAAATCCTGGCTCAGTGCATTCAGCCTTTTGTCAATAAATTTGATGGTATTCATGGCAATCAGGTTTTTCCTGATCACATCCTCCTCATTGTATTTTCTGATTAGTATCGTTAAAATATCAAGCCCTCTTTGGGGGATATTGTCCGTTAAACTGATGACTATCGTATTGGCATCTTTTACAATAGGCAGCACCACCAGGCCGGATAAACTATAGGATTCTGCCATTCGATGTAGGTTTTTGAATCTCAGAAGCACTGCTGCGGTAAAGTTTTTAAAAGCAGGACCTTTGCTGACGATAATTTTATAGCCAGATTGCTGTATTACACTGTCGTAAGGCAATGTATACTTGTTGTTATTGTCAGTTAAAATATACGCTTGATCACTATAAGGAGTTACTGTCGGTTTTTTAAGGTATCCATTAGCATTTACGGCAATAACGCTCACTTTTATCGGTACATTTTTTCCGTATAGCTCTTTGTCTTTTAAGGTGCCTTTAATAAAATAAGCAGTTTCTAAAGATAATGCTTTCAGCGTTTTATAAATTAGATCTCTGGAACGCAAAACTTCCATCTCATTGTCTGCTTTGCGATCGCTTCGGAACATATTTAGATCACTGAATGCACTTTCCTTAACTTGTCCTTCGCCTTTTTGATCGTCCTGAACCATTAAAGTACTGCTTACTTTGTATCTTGGACTAAGTGTTTGCAAGTATAGAAAACTAGCCCCAAGGCATATTAAGAATGCCAGAACAAAAGCATACCAATATTTTAAATACTGCTGTATTTTTTCCCTTAAATTCTCCAGCGCAGAGGGAGTTTGCTGATAAACGTTTGAGTTCATAATTTTATAATTAAAATAGAACAGATTATCTTAGTATAACAGTTAGTAATACAGCTGCTGCTGAAACGCAGGTAGATATGATAGGAAGTAAGGTGTTGTTTGAATTGACCTGTCTTTCTTTTGATTTGTCGGGCTCGACATAAACGATATCATTTTGTTTTAAATGGAAATACGGGGAGTTGTAGGTGTCCTTATCGTTCAAATTTAACCTGGTCATGTTGCGTACCCCATCTTCTTCCCGAATAACCAATACGTTTTCTCGTTTGCCAAAAACAGTCATGTCACCGGCCATCCCCAAGGCCTCTAATAAATTAATTTGTTCCCCAGGAACATTTAATGAAGCGGGATGATTTACCTCTCCAATTACCGTGATTTTGAAATTGACAAGCTGGAGATCCACATAGGGATCCTTGATCTGTTTCTTTAATACCTGGGTAATTAACGCCTGCGCTTCTTCCAGACTTAAACCTTCCACTTTTACTTCGCCAATCAGTGGCAGATTAATGTTTCCCGCATTGTTGATCCTGAAACCACCTTTGCTATTTATAGGCGTATTACTATTGTTGGCATTTGCACTCGCAAATAATACATTGTACTCTGTATTTAAGCTGGTTAGAGAAATACTCAGCTGGTCATTCTTTTGCAGCTTTAATTGTGCTGCACTTTGAATAAGATCATTGGAACCTTTGGGAAGGTTGCTGAAATAGACTAGATTTCTTTGTGGAGCACAACTGAAAAAAATCAGTGAAATGAACAAACTAAACGTTAAATTTTTCATTTTGATGGAGGTTAAATGATTTAACTACTTGATATCCCCGGAATTCTTAGAATAAAGTTAGATAAATAAAAAACCATAAAAAGAGTAGATGTTTAAGTTGTGTTTTAAATTGTGAACTTGCACACATTAGGTTTACGAAACTGCGCAAATTGAAGGATGAATTACACAAATTAGTGATAAAGCATAGATATGTTTTCACATATTTTTTTGTAGTTGCTGGGCAGCTGTAAATATGTATTTGTCTGGCCTTCTAAAAAAAGAAGGAGCACAGGGCTTAAAATGAAAATTATTGACCTTTAATTCGAATGTATATCTCGGTTTTAAATTTAAACACCATTTAATTTAAACATTCAGGATCGGATGAACGTTCTATCAAGTAAAGACAAATACTTGCCAATGAAAAAGGAGATCGAAAAATTCCGGGTCATGCCCGGTAAGAAATTTTCACTAAAAGATTATGATACAGCTTATACAGGTGATCTGGAAAAGGAAGCCGGAAAGGCAGAACTGGACCTGACGAAAGAAGAACTGAGTAAATTGCAGGAAACCCTGTATGCGGCAGATGCTCATTCGATTCTTATTTTATTCCAGGCGATGGATGCTGCAGGAAAAGATAGCGCGATCGCTCATGTGATGTCTGGATTAAATCCCCAAGGCTGTCAGGTGTATAGCTTTAAGACGCCAACCTCCGAAGAATATGACCATGACTTTCTATGGCGACACTATAAAGCCCTGCCAGAACGAGGTCGCATTGGTATTCACAACAGGTCACATTATGAAAATGTACTGGTTTGTAAAGTCCATCCTGAATATGTACTCCAGGAGAAGATTCCTGGATATGATACCGTAAAGAAAATAGATGATAAGTTTTGGAAAAGGAGATATGAAAGTATTAGAAATTTCGAAAAACACATCACCGATAATGGAACGGTAGTCATCAAGTTTTTTCTTTATGTCTCTAAAGATGAACAAAAAGAAAGATTTTTAGAGCGGATAGACAACCCTGCTAAAAATTGGAAGTTCTCCTCAGCTGACATTACTGAGCGGGAAAAATGGGGCGATTATATGGCGGCATACGAACAGGCAATTGAAGAAACAGCCACTGAAACAGCCCCTTGGTATGTCATCCCGGCGGATAAAAAGTGGTATGCAAGGCTATTGATTAGTCAGGTTTTGGAGCAGCATCTGAAAGACATGAACCTTAAGTTTCCGGTACTTGGTGAAGAAGAAATGGCAAAATTGGAAGAAATACAAAGGAGCTTACTACTCGGTGGCTAAAATCTCTTGCCTCGAAGAGGGCGAAATGCGCTAGGCCAGCTTCTAGTAAGCTCATTTTCCAGGTTTCCCATCAGTTATGATAACAATAACTAAAGTTTGTTCTTAGGTGGATAATTAAGTACATTTGCCACACTTTTGGTTCCCGGTAATTTTTATCGGGATTAAAAGGGAATACGGTGTGAATCCGTAACTGTCCCGCAGCTGTAAGCTCTATAACGGTATTCAAATCAAAGCCACTTTTCTAAACTCTATTTTAGAGTAGATTGGGAAGGCAGGATCACCGGGAGTAAGTCAGAAGACCTGCCATAAGTATAATATTTCATAGCTTTCGGGGATTGAAGCTTGGAGTGAGTGCTTGTTTACTGTATTTCATTTCCTTGATCTAACTGTTTGCTGTGGGTAAATAACTCACAACAAAAATGAGAAGAAACAAATTTGCCGGTCCAGGCATCAAAGCTTGTTTTTTTACTTTTCTAGCCTTTACAGGGCTCGGAGGAGTTGTGCCTTTAAATTTGCAGGCACAAACTCAGCCCGTTAAATCAGAAAATCGTCGGGATCAGTCAGGAAAACAAGATTCCCTGGAAAAAGTCAATGCTTTGAAAGAGGTACAGATTAAGACCATAAAACTCAGCAGGCGACAAACTTCTTCTACCCCTTTACAAATTCTTTCTGGTGCAGAGCTGGAAAAGCTCAACAGTCTTTCTGTTGCCGATGCGGTACGTTATTTCTCTGGCGTACAGCTGAAAGATTATGGCGGAATTGGCGGATTAAAAACCATAAATGTAAGAAGTATGGGAAGCAACCATACGGCCGTGTTTTATGATGGCGTACAATTGGGAAATGCACAAAACGGACAGGTCGATCTAGGTAAGTTTTCATTAGATAATATTGAAGAGATTGAACTGTACAATGGTCAGAAAAGCAGTATTCTTCAGTCGGCCAAAGGTTTTGCTTCGGCAAGTTCTTTATACCTGAAAGCCAGGCAGCCATATTTTGAACCGGGCAGAACTAACCGACTGAAAGCGGCCTTCAGAACAGGTTCATTTGGATTGGTAAATCCTTCTATATTGTGGCAAAGTAAACTGAGCGAGCATACGTACAGCACGGTGAGTGCAGAGTTAAAAAAAGCAAACGGGCGTTATAAATACCGCATTACAAACGGGGTGTATGATACTACAGCAGTTCGTACGGATGGGGATGTAGAAGCGATGCGACTGGAGCTTGGCTTAAACGGCATCTTGTCCGACAGTAGTAAATGGAACGTAAAGCTATATGGGTACAAAGAGAATCAGGGTTTACCTGGCGCCATCGTAGCCAACGTTTTTCACTTTGCACAACGCATGTGGAATCGTAATTTCTTTGCACAATCTGCTTATGAAAAGAACATCGGGAAATACAGTCTGGCCGCTTTAGTAAAATATTCAAATGATGATATGCGTTTCCTGAATCCGGATATTGTAAAAACTACAGGTTTTCTGGACAATACTTACCATCAGCAGGAATTCTACTTCTCTTTGGCGAATAAATTGAAAATCAATAAATTCTGGGATGTGCTCTGGTCTGCTGATTATCAGCTAAACGATATGAATGCCAATCTGGACCTCTTTGCTTATCCTACGAGATATACTTTGCTGAATGCTGTAGCTACTCAATTTCATTTCGAGCGGCTGGATATTCAAGCCAATCTATTGAGTACCCTGCTGAAGGATAAAGTGGAATCCGGTCCTGCAGCAGGAAGTAAAAATGAGCTGACACCCACGGTAATGGTATCCTGGCAGCCATTTAATCAAAAAGAATTCAGAATCCGATCCTTTTACAAGCGCATTTTCCGGATGCCTACCTTTAACGATCTTTATTACACTTTTTACCAATTTACGGTGCTTCGCCCGGAATATACCAAACAATATGACCTCGGTTTTACTTACATCAAAGGCTATGAAAACGCTGCGCTTACGCAGTTCTCTATTCAGGCGGATGCTTACTTTAACCAGGTAAAAGATAAGATTGTGGCCGTTCCGGGAACCTCACAGGCGATGTGGAGTATGAGAAATTTAGGAAAAGTTGAAATAAAAGGAATGGATGTCAATATTCAGTCTGCCTGGGAAATGGCTGATGTGCTCAACTTAAGTCTTGGGCTTACCTATACCTATCAGCAGGCAAAAGATGCTGATCCAAAATCAACCACTTACAAAAATCAGATTCCTTACGTCCCATTGCATAGCGGTACATTTTTAGCTGCTGCTGCCTACAAGAAATTTGCGCTGAATTATAGCTACCTCTATACAGGTGAACGTTATGACCAGAGCGCCAATATTCCTAAAAATTACGTACAGCCCTTTTATACCCATGATCTGGCCTTGCATTACCAAACGCAAATCCAGAAAAGGAAATTAAGGCTGACAGGGGAGGTAAACAACTTGCTGAATCAGGCTTATGCAGTCATCACAAATTATCCGATGCCGGGAAGATCTTACCGATTCAGTTTAACCTATGATTATTAAAAACATGAAGATAATGAAAACCAATAGAAGCGCTGCTTTGATCGTGTTCAGCTTACTGGGACTTTTTCTAAGTGCCTGCCGCAAGGATGTGCAGGTGATTCCAGAAGAGCAGGATCGTGTATTGCCAGCTGATCCTTCGCGCCAGCTCCAAGGTTTTTATCTGGTAAATGAAGGAAATATGGGCATGAATAAAGCCTCCTTAGACTATATGGATTTTTCTACCGGAATCTACAGAAGAAACATTTATAACCAGCAGAATCCCGCACAAATAAATGGGCTTGGAGATGTCGCTAATGACATTGCAATCTATGGATCTAAGCTGTATGTAGTGGTCAATGCTTCTAATAAAGTTGAAGTGATGGAGGCTAAAACTGGAAAGCGTATTAGACAGATTAACATCACGAATGCACGCTACATCACTTTTAGTGCTGGAAAAGCCTATGTAAGTGCTTACCTCGGAAAAATCGGCGTTCCTAACGCGCCAAATGGAGTGGTCATACAAATCGATACGACCTCACTTGCCGAAGAAAAACGTGTAGAGGTAGGCAGACAACCTGAAGAAATGGCCGTTGTTGGGCAAAAATTATACGTGGCCAATTCAGGTGGATATACTCCTTTAAACTATGATACCAGGGTTTCTGTCATTGATCTGAACTCCTTTACATTAGTCAAAAATATAGAAGTTGCCATCAATCTCCATCGCGTAAAAGCAGATCGATACGGAGATATTTATGTCACTTCCAGAGGGAATTACTTAGATATTCATTCCAAAATATTCGTCATCGATACCAAAACCGATGAAATAAAAACACGTTTTGATATTGGCGCAAGTAATCTGGCTATAGACGACGATATCGCCTATTTCTATGGCTCAGAATGGAGTAACCATACTGGGAAATTTAGCCTGAGCTATGGAATGCTGGATGTAAAAGAAGAGAAAATTTTGAGTAAAAAGTTCATCACAGATGGAACAGAAGCAAATATTATGATTCCTTACGGGATCGCAATAGATAAATACACGAAAGAAGTATTTGTAACGGATGCCCGGGATTATGTTTCGCCGGGAGTGCTGTATTGCTTTGATCCCTCAGGGAAAAAGAAATGGTCGGTGGTTACAGGCGATATCCCTGCCCATTTTGCCATGGTTTACAAATAAGAATCACCATTACCAATAAATTATAATTTATAACAAATAAAATCTAAACATGAATACATCAATTACCAAATCAGGAAGCGCATTTCTCTTCCTTGCCACAGCAGGCATACTATCATTAACTGCTTGTAAAAAAGATAAGTTACCTGAAATTCAACCTGTATCTCTGTCTACGGTTGGCGTATATGTGCTCAACGAGGGTAAATACAGTGCAGCAACAGGAGGTTCAGCGAGTTCTATAAGCTACTATGATGTGGTATCACAAAAGGTGGAGATCGATTATTTCAAGAAGCAAAACAATAAAGCACTTGGTGATAATGCGAACGACCTGAAGCAATATGGTAGTAAAATCTATTGTGTGATCACGGGGACAACGACTAGTGCCAAAGATTCTTACCTGGAAGTAATCAGCGAGTCGACCGGTAAATCATTGAAACGCATCGCTTTTTCAGATGAAAACGGAGGCTTTATGCCAAGAAATATCGTATTTGATAAAAACAAAGCCTACATCTCAGGCTATGATGGTAAAATTACGAGATTGGATACTGCGAGTTTAACAATCGATAGCAGATTACTTGTTGGTGGTGCATTAGAGCAATTGACCATCGCTAAAAACAAAATTTATGTGACCAATTCAGTACATCCATCATTCCCATCACCTACTAATTCTTCTGTGTCTGTAGTGGACATCGCCACCTTTGCTAAGTTGAAAGAAATCCCTACGGCCCTGAATCCAAGAGCAATTTCTGCAGCTGCTTCTGGTGATTTATTCGTGCTCACTTCGGGTAATTATCCCACTATCCCAGGTACAATCGACAGGTTGAGCAGTGCTTCAGATACGAGATTGAGCACTGGCAGTGATTTGGGAATTTCATTTTTAAACATCACCGGAACAACAGGTTTTGCAATGGGTTATGCTCCTTTTGTTAAATCTTTTGACACCAATACTGGTACATTGGGTGCTAACCTGATCAAGGATGCTACAGTGATCACAGGACCTAATGGAGCTACTTTAGATCCATTCGAAAAGACATTTTACATCGCCGATGCAAAAACGTTTACCGGTAATGGTGCAATGTTCTGTTTCGGAGCAGATGGAAAAGCTAAATTCAGTTTTGAAACGGGTATAGGGCCTAAATTGGCCGTATTCAAATATGGCTATTAACCATTTTTTCTAATAAATATCATCTAAAATCATCATATAATGAAAATTAAATACTACCTGGCTTTTATGGGAATGGCCGCTTTGGCATCTTGCTCAAAAGATTCAGCACCAACACCAGAAATTCCAGTTGTTCAGACGAGTTTTGTCTCTAAATTAATCGAATATCAGCCGGCTCCAGGCCAGTTCATCAATACCGACCTTGGAAATTTGAAAGGTGCCAATACGATCATCGGTAAAAAAGGAATGGTAAGTCTTGGTGCTTGGGGTGGATATATTGTGCTTGGCTTTGACCATGCCGTTATCAATCAGGTGGATAAAGACGATATCATTATTTATGGAAACCCATTTGAAAATTTCTCAGAACCAGGCATTGTTTGGGTCATGGAAGATACCAACGGCAACGGATTGGCGGATGATACCTGGTTTGAAGTTGCAGGCAGTGAGTTCAATAAAACCGGCTATCAGCGTAATTATTCAGTAACCTACACCAAGCCTGCAGCTGATACTGATCCAGTACCATGGCTGGATAGCGATGGCTTATCTGGGGTAGTAAAGACAAATACCTACCATAGGCAGGCTTATTTCCCTGATATGAAAGACAAAGATGGGAAAACGATGACTAGCTATACGATAAAAGGCTCCAAGTTGCCTTCAACGAATATAAATACGACCGTTCCTTCAATGATCACCAGTAAGCCTTTTGCCTGGGGTTACGCAGATAATTTGGTAGATGGAGATAAAATTGATATTGCAAATGCAATTGATCAAAATGGAAAAAAAGTGGTTTTGAAAGGAATCAATTTCATTAAAATCCAAACGGGCATTCAAGCAGACATGGGATGGTTGGGAGAACTATCCACTGAAGTTACCGGTGTAGAAGACATCAGCCTGATTAAAAAGTAATCATACCTTAAATATTAATAATACAATTCGACAAACTAAATGAAGATGACCAATTTTAAAAGATTAGCATTAGCAGCTGTTTTTTCCGTTGCGCTATTCTCGTGTAAGAAAGATGCAGCAACAGTGCCAGAGGTTTCTGGAAAGTATGAAAATGGCTTTTTTATCATCCATGAAGGATGGTTCGGTCATGGTACCGGTTCAGTATCATTTTATGATGCAGGGACAGGAACATTGAGAGATAGTATTTTCCAAAAAGAAAATCCAGGAAAAGGATTTGAGCCAGCGAGCTCTACAGTGCAATTTGGCACCGTTTTCAATAAAAACCTATATGTTGTGAGTAAAGCAAGAGGACCTGTAGTAGTGGCTGATGCAATCACGATGAAAGAAGTAGGCAGAATCCCTGGATCTACGGAATATGATTGGCGCGCATTTGTCGGTATTGATGAAAACAATGGTCTTTTAAGCAGCAGTGATGGTGTTTATTTAGTAAATCTAAAGACATTTAAGATTTCGGCTAAATTATTAGGTGCTACAGGGCAAATGGGCGATATGCTGAAAACAGATAAATATATCTATATCATTTCCCGAACAGAAGGTGCAGTCATTTACAATGCTTCCGATCTTAGCCTTCAAAAGAAAATTGCAGGTGTAACTATGGGTTTTGTGCAAACACCAGATGGAAAAGTATGGTTCACAGGTGGTAATAACCTTTATAAATCGGATCCTGTAACTTTGGAAACGGAAACTATAGCGTTGCCATTTACTACTTACAATACTTTTAATGCCTGGTTTTCTTCGCCGCTGGTTGCTTCTACCAAAGAAAATGCAGTGTTTATGATCAACATTTCCAGCGGATGGGGTGGTGGTAAAAACATTTACAAGTATATTTCTGGTGACAAAACTTCTTTAGATAAACCTTTTATTACAACTCCTGATCTGCAAAGTTTCTATAAAAAGAATCTGGGATATTATGCTAAAACCGATCAGATTGTAACGACTACCCTGTTGAGTGGATACGTGAGTAATTTCCTGAACATTTATGATGCAAAAACGGGAACGTTGACTAAAACAGTTCCTTTTAGCGGTTATTATTTTCCGGCGATGTTTGCCTTCCATTAAAGCTTGTGGTCATTGGCTTTTTTATGCCGTGGAAAAAATATAACTTTGTTTTATAATATACACATGAATATGTCTGAATCTAAATTCAACCCGCGTTCGATCATCCTGTTGGTGATGATCATCTTTGTAAGCATTATCCGTATTGCAGCACCTTTGTCTGGCGACTTTAAAGAGATCGCTAACTTTTCAGCTGTAGGAGCAATTGCCTTATTTGGCGGTGCATATTTCAATAGTAATGTTAAAGCATTTGCTTTTCCTATGCTGGTATTGGTACTGAGTGATATTTTTATTGCTAAGATGTCAGGATACGGATTTTTCTATGCAGGATGGTATTGGACTTACATTGCGATCATCGCGATGGTAGCAGTTGGTAAACTGATGATGAAAAAAATAAATGTAGGTACGTTTATGGCCTCTACTTTCATCGGCGTATTCCTTCATTGGATCCTGGCTGACATTGGTCCAATGTATGCACCGAGCATCTATCCAGCAACTTTAGCTGGTTACGGACAATGTTTAATCGCTGCTATTCCATTCGAATTGAATTTCCTTTACGGTACAGTAGTGTATGGAGCGGTTATGTTTGGTGCTTTTGAAGTGCTGAAAGCGAAATTCCCATCCTTAAGTTTAGCGAAAGCATAATCAACAAGGGTTAATTACAGTTGTAAAAGATAAGCAATCCCGGGATTGCTGCGGAGTATACTCCTCAGCATCCCGGGATTTTTTTTACCTGAATTTACCAGGGCTTGTCCCTAATTTATCACTAAATTCAACCTTATGAAGAAGAAATTAGTCGTATTAACGGGAGCGGGAATCAGTGCGGAAAGTGGATTGAAAACCTTTAGGGATACGGATGGCTTATGGGAAGGCTTTAATGTGTATGACGTCGCTACACCTGAAGCCTGGAGAAAAAATCCGGAAATGGTGCAGGACTTTTATAACCAACGCAGAAAACAGGTGTTGCTGGCGCAGCCTAATGATGCCCACAGGGCATTAGCCGAGCTGGAAGCAGCGTACGATGTCCACATCATCACTCAAAATATAGACGATTTACATGAAAGGGCTGGTTCTACAAAAGTGACCCATTTACATGGCGTCATTACGCGCTCACAATCCGATGGTAATCCTGATTTAACCTATCCAATTCATGGCTGGGAGTTAAAAATGGGGGAGTTTTGCGAGTTGGGAACACAGCTGCGGCCACATGTAGTTTGGTTTGGAGAATCGGTGCCTATGATTGAAGAGGCGGCTAGAATTTGTGCGGCGGCTGAAGTATTCGTATTAATAGGTACTTCATTGGCGGTATACCCGGCTGCCGGTCTGATTGATTTTGTTCCTGCACAAAGTCCAACCTACATTATCGACCCAAAAATACCACAGGTGAAAAACAGCCATCAAGTGATTAAAATCGAAAAGGGGGCTGTTGCAGGAATGAGGGACCTTGTGGAACTGTTAACTTAAGGAATTAGAAAAAGGTAATTCCCGCATTCCATCCATACCAACCTTTGTTGTTGCCACTAAAATTGTGGTGTTTGTTGGGCACTACCTGCTGCTTGTAATTTATTATAAAGGTTGGCATTTCCGGGTTTTAAAGCCACATTGGTTTGCACCAATTCATTACTAGAAACAGAGATCTTATAGTAACCATCCCCTACAAAATTGAGCAGACCCAAGCTGGTGCCTGTGGAGGAACCTGAAAAGTTTAAAAGTGCCAATTGAAAACCTGTGTTTTTCTTTGCAATATTGAACAATCCGGCGATCTGTATTCCTGATGATGTTCTGGAAGAAATATTCGCTAAACCAGCAATTCCCACACCTCTGGAGGTTCTGGAATTGATATTTATCATACCGGCCACTTGTAATGCCCTGACTTCACCTTTACTTAGGTTAAAAAGTCCGGCGATTTCAAAGTCATCTACTCCGGCGGTGTAACCTCCGATTACATTTAAGGAAACTTTATTGATCACTCTGGAGCTCATCCTTCCATGAGAGCTCAAGCCAGGAGTAAGGGAAGCCTGGAAAGGCGTATTCCCAAAAAAACTTGGGATATTCAGATTTTGAATTCTTTGTGTAGAAGAAATGAAAAGCCGACTGATGCCTAGCTCTTCAATTACCTTTTTAGCAATATTGATGAATCCGGCAAATTGAACGCCGTTCACATATCCTCTGGAAACATTGGCAAAGCCAGCAAAGGCTGCGCCCTTATTTTCACCGGAAGTATTCAGAAGTCCGGCAATTTGAGTTCCCTTAGCTTCATTGCGGACAATATTTGAAAGGCCCGCAAAACTGAATCCTTTCTCTACGGAGGAAATACCTGCCAATAAATGAAAAGAGTAATTGTTGGTGTCTAAAGGCGCATGTGTGCCATTGCTGCTTAAAGGATAGAGCAATGCGATGTGGATTTTTTCTGATGAATTGCTTTGCGCAAAACCGGCTGGGCTGGAAGAAAGGAGTAAGCCGCTAAGGGCGATGGGCAGATATCCTGGTCATAATAGTTTTAAAGTTTTGCTGTAGTTGGTAATCCTCATTTTTGTCTGATTTTGAAATGAGACAACACAAGGAGGACTTACCCCTACGACCTTTTAAAATAAATTAATGTACAAAAGCACCCGGCTCTTTACTTTCTGGAATCTGAACCTTAATATTTCTTCTGCCAATGATGAGAATCGTCAAGGCAATCAACGTAGTCCCGGTCATGATAGCTACCATAGGAACCGCTGATCGGATTTCAAACATGCTGACTCCGAATGAAGCCAAAGCGCCTAATCCCATCTGTACGGCACCCATTAAGGCCGATGCGCTTCCCGCATTTTTGCTGAATGGAGCAAGCGATAAAGCGGAGGTGTTGGGATTGGTAAAGCCCAGACAGGACAGGAATAAGAACAGTAAGATGACGGTTTCCATAAGGCCGAACCAATTGTAAATGCTGCCGATCAGAAAAAATATGACCACAAAAACCTGTATGCTCAATGCGGCGAAAATCACTTGTTCACTTTTGTGTTTTCTCAATAACTGCGTGTTTATCTGACTTGAACCAATTAATCCGGTAGCCAGCAAGGCGAAAATCCAGCCATAAGCTTCTTCCGACACTTTAAAAATATCGATGAAAACGAGTGGTGAGCCGGAGATATAGGCAAATAGCCCAGCAAAAGCCAATGCGCCGCTGAAGGCGTAAGTGTAAAACTGTGGATCTTTGATCACAGAAAGAAAGTTTTTGATAATCGGCACCGGCTTCAAGGAAAGACTAGTATCTGGTTTATAGCTATCTGGTAACCAAAGCCAGCTGGCCACTAGATTCAATACCCCTAAGGCCATCAAGATGATGAATACGGAATGCCATCCCCAGGCTACTGTGACATAGCCGCCCAAGGTAGGGGCAACCATTGGCGAAACACCCACTACGAGCATCAGTAAGGCGAAAACTTTGGCATTTTCTTTGACTGGAAAAAGGTCTCTCACCATCGCAATTGAAGCAACAGCTGCTGCGCAGCTGCCGATTGCCTGCATAAAGCGCAATGCGATTAAGGTGTCCAGACTGCTGGCGAATACGCAGCCAGCAGAAGCCAGGATATAGACGATCAGTCCGATGTACAAGGGTTTTTTTCTTCCAAAACGGTCTAATAATGGACCATATAGGAGCTGTCCGGCGGAGATTCCAATAAAATAGCTGGATAATGAAAGAGATATTTTAAGTACGGTAGTGTTTAGATCTTTTGCAATTGCTGGAAATCCAGGAAGGTACATGTCGATTGAAAAGGGGCCTAACGCGGTTAGGGAGCCTAATAATACAATCAGGAGGAAGTATTTTTGTTTTGTCATTAGCTGCTGCAAATATAGGAATTGTACTTTTGGGAACCGCCGAAATCTGCTATTTTATCCAAACCTCATCGAGGGCGTTTCGTTTTTTAATTATATAAGTTTTAAGCAGGATTTTGTAAGTTACAGGAAAGAAAATAGCTTATTTTTGTAAATGTTTTTTTAACTTCGGAGAGATAGATTATGGTGTTATATGTAAAAAATATGGTTTGCGACCGTTGCGTGATGATTGTTCGTCAGCAGTTGGAGCAGCTTCACTTCGAGGTTAAGGACATTACCTTGGGTAAGGTGCTGGTCGCTCCGGATCCAACTTCCGCTCAATTGCAGGACATTTCAGCGACTATGGAGCTGCTCGGTTTTGAATTGATGGACAAAGAAAAGGATCAGCTGGTGGAACAGGTTAAAAATAAGGTGATTGAGCTGGTTCATCATTCAGATTTAAACGAGGTTCATCAAAGCCTGATTTCCATCATTGCAGATCGTTTGGATAAGGATTATGCCTATCTGAGCCGATTGTTTTCTGACGTAGAAGGCCTCACGATTGAGAGATATATTATTCAGCAAAAAATAGAAAAAGTAAAGGAACTGCTGGAATATGGAGAGCTGAACCTGAATGAAATCTCTTATAAGATGGGCTATAGCAGCAGTGCGCATCTTTCTGCGCAATTTAAATCGGTAACCGGTTTAAGTCCTAGTAAATATAAATCCTCTAGTTTAAACAAAAGGAAACCCCTGGATAAAATCAAATAAGTCTGCCGATTTTTGTAACATTACCTTTCGAATCACATTCTAAACTGGAAATTTAAACACACAGATGCCTTTTTATAAACACTATTCATTTGATTTATGGCTAACATTGATCAAATCCAACCCGGCATTTAAAACGGAGCGGACAAAATATTTTCATGCCCATTATAATTCCAGAAAGAAAACGATGGAGGAGGTGGCCTTGGTTTTCAGACAGGTGGATTTAATGGTGAATGCCATCAATGAAAAGACCGGCAAAAATATTGATGCCGATGAAATGTACCTGATGGTGATCAGTATTATCAATGATTTCTCCACGGAATTTCAAGACGTAGACACAGTAGCATTATACATGGAAATGGAAAACTTGCTGTTGAATAATATGCCTTTACTTTATAACGAAACGTCTCTGACAGTACTAAGCGAATTGAAATCAACTGGGTTGAGTACGATAAATATTTTAAGTAATACCGGTTTTATCAAAGGAATAACACTTAGGAAAGTGCTAGGCCACTTGAAACTGGATGAATTCCTGGATTTTCAATTGTACTCAGATGAACTGCGTTTATCTAAACCTAATCCCGAGTTTTTTCAATTGATGCTGAATACCATTGATCGGGTAAAGCATCCTCAAATTGAGTTACATGAAATTATTCATGTCGGTGATAATCCTGTTGCCGATGTAAAAGGCGCACAGGCGATGGGTATTCACACCTTGCTGATCAATTCAAATGATTTATTAATTTCACACTTACGCTCATGATCCCATATACCTATTCGCTTCATAAAATAAACAATACCGTCGATTTCGGCTTTTCTGCGGATGATTACAGCAGGTTTAAGTTTGGTGATGATTTGGTTTCCAAAGCTTTTGGAAAAGATTTAGCCGAGGGCTTTATCAAATATTACCTGCAAGAAAATCTGATTACAGAGCAAATCGTAGTCATTTCCAGTCCTTATTGTTTCATTCCGACGGCAACTTTTGCCATGAAGAATGCATTTGTATCGCATTTGAACCGTTGGCTGGTAGCGCATGGCGGATTAGTGGTGCAGGAAGCAAAAGTACATCGAACCATCACTTATAAGGAAGATTACGGCGGACTAAGTGCGGAAGAAAGAATGAATCTGATTGGCAATGATTCTTTTCATATTGACAAAGATTTCTTAGCAGGCAAGACCCTGCTTTTTTTGGATGACATCAAAATTACCGGTAGTCATGAGCGTATGATTCTTAAAATGGTAAAGGAATATGGTCTGAAAAACGATATTCACATGCTTTACTTTGCGGAGTTAATCAATAAAGAAATCCATCCGAATGTAGAGAATTACCTGAACTATCATTTGGTGAAATCAATATTTGACCTGGATGAAATCATTAAAAGTGGGAATTTCGCCGTCAATACCAGGATTGTGAAATATCTCCTGAATAGCGATTTTGAAAGTTTCTCCATTTTTATAGAAAAACAAAGTCTGGAGTTTATGGAGCGTTTGTATGACTTGTCTTTAGGGAATAGTTACCATACGATTCCATCATACGAGGAGAATCTGAATCATTTGAAAAATTACCTGCATCAGCAGACTTTCAAAGTAATTTAGGTTTCTAAAATTAAAGTAGGAACTCTTGTGTGAAAATGCAGGAGTTTTTTGCGATTAATCAGGTGACCATGAATACGGAACGATGTGTTTGGAGGTGTAATTGTGATGCAGTTTAGTTTAGCTCTGGAAAGGTTCTAGCAGGGGGGTATCAGGGCCCAGGTAGGGCCTTGGTATAGGGCACTTGCCCTCCAGTCCCGATTTAAGGGGCAGCCAAAGCTGAAGTATTTCAGGCTGCAAGCTCCAGTCAACCTATACACTGTAGTAATGGATAAAACAATTGTCATAGGATCTTCAAATAGGCTGATCCGATAGGAGAAAAAACCTATTTTTTACATTAAAAAGCTAGTTTTTTCCCTTAAAAAATGATATTTTGCAGGTACTGATCATAGCCGTTGATTTTTAGAAATGGAATCTGTGAAACAGCAGGTTTATAAGGAAAAACAGGCGCTTGAAGCAGTATTGTTAGTTATTGATTATAATTTAAAATTGATGAAATATGGCAATTAATTTGCAAAAAGGACAAAGGGAGAGCATTGATGCTCCTAAATTTACGATCGGTCTGGGATGGGATACCAATAGTTCTACTACAGGTACTGCATTCGATTTAGACGCTTCGATTTTTATGTTAGATGATCAAAAGAAATTAGTTTCTGATCAAAACCTGATTTTTTATAACAATCTGGTTTCTCCTGACGGTTCAGTAGCGCATACTGGTGATAACTTAACCGGAGATGGCGATGGTGATGATGAGCAAATCAAAATAGATTTGACGAAAATAGACCCTAAAGTTAACGAGATCTGCGTAGTGGTCACTATCCATGATGCAGAAGCTAGAAAACAGAATTTTGGTCAGGTAAGAAATTCTTTTGTTCGTATTTTTGATGCTTCCAGCAACGAAGTGATCTTGAAATATGAATTGGAAGAAGATTTCTCCATTGAAACTGCAGTAGAATTCGGTAGAATTTACAAACGTGAAGGAAAATGGAAATTCGAAGCGGTAGGAATGGGTATGAAAGGTGGTTTACAGGATTATTTAAATAAATATCAATAAGAAATTATGGCAATTAATCTTCAAAAAGGACAGCGTATCAGTCTTGAAAAGAGCAACGGAAGCAAGCTTCAAAATATTTGTGTAGGAATTAACTGGGGTGCCATTGAGAAAAAAGGCATGTTTGGCTTCGGTAAAACAAAAGAAGCAGTAGATTTAGATGCAAGCTGTGCTTTGTATAATGATAAAAAGCAACTGGTAGATGTTGTTTACTTCGGGAGTTTAAAATCTAAAGATGGTGCAGTAAAACATAGCGGTGACGATTTGACCGGTGATATGGGAGGTGATGATGGCCTGGATAATGAGGTGATTACTTTAGATTTCTCCCAGCTGAATCCATCAGTAGAATATGTAGCATTCGTGTTGAACAGTTTTAGAGGTCATGATTTTGGAACCATTCCTTTCGCTTCTATTCGTATTTACGAAGGAAATCCGAAACAGGTAAGAGAAGTGTTTGCCACCTATGACATTGCAAATGGCGCAGGTTTTGCTGGTCATGTTTCTATGGTTTTAGGCGTATTCTATAAGCGAAACGGAGAATGGAAATTCAATGCGATCGGAGAGCCTACTAAAGATAAGAAATTAGAGGAAACAGTGAATACAGTAACACAAAGCTATCTATAGACGCTAAAGGTAAAGGAACATTTTATTGAATTATGGAAATAAACCCGAATAATACCCAAAGCCTGACTCCAGTTCCAGTAAAGCTGGATAAGGATGGAAATGTTGATCTGGCAACGATCAGCCCGGAAGAGGTGAAAAAATATAGTGAAATTAATAAATCACTGGTGCCTTCTGACGTGAATTCTATCTTGAATTATGGAGTAGAAGCGCAGAACTCTATGGAGAAATACAGTAATGATTTTTTATCATCTGTAAGAACCTATAATAGCGGTGATGTAGGCGGTTTGATTAATGAATTGCTGACTGAGCTGAATTATATTGATGTCACTGAATTGGAACAGAGTGGTTTTAAATCCTTCATTTCAAAGATTCCTTTTCTGAAGAATCTGGTAGTTGACGTTAAAAAACTCTTTCAAAAATATGATGTGGTGGTCAATAATATTGACAAAATCACTAATAAAATTAAGGCTGGCCGTTTAAATTCTATCAAGGACAACAGTTCATTGCAAACGATGTTTGATAACAATGTAGCTTATATCCACCAGATGGAAGAACTGATTATTTCAGGACAACTGAAGTATGAGGAGTTGAAATTGAAACTGGCGGAAATGGAAGGCAGATCTGCTGATTTTGAGGATTATGAGATCGCTGATTTAAGGGATTTCGTGACTAGGCTGGACAGGCGTTTGGCAGACATGAAAATTGTTCGCTTTATTATGTTGCAATCATTGGCTCAGATTCGTGTGGTGCAGAATAACAATACTTCTATCGCTGAAAAAGCACAGTCTATTGTATCTACGACCATTCCAGTATGGAAAAACCAGCTGACAATTGCTGTGGCTTTACAAAGGCAAAAAGCCAATGTAGAGATGCAGAAAAAGATTTCTGATACCACCAATACCATTCTGCAGAAGAACGCAGAAATGCTGAAACAGAATAGTATAGATGTGGCGAAGGAAAATGAAAAAACGGTAGTATCATTAGATACGCTGAAAATGACTACGCAATCGTTGATCGAAACCTTGAATGAGGTGAAGAAAATTCATGAAGAAGGAGAGAAGAGCAGAAGAGTGTTGGATGGGGAATTAAAAACTCTGGAATCTGAATTGAAGAAAAACGTGACGCGCGTTAATTAAAAAAATCGATGGATGACCGCCGTAATTATATTTTAAAGGAATCCCGCACAGAGATTAGCCGTTTACAGCTGCTCTCTGTGTTTTTTGAAGAGGAAGCGGTTTATAAAATATACCTGCGCAGCCAGGTGATACATCAGTTGTTTGAGCAGAATGAAGAATTGGATATTGATAAACTGGAGCTTTTTCATGTCCAGTTTACCTCTAGTGTCATTGAGCTGCTCAGAAAAATAAAGAAAAATAATGAGAAGAATGTCAGCCTGATCTATGATGAAATAGAGCTGAATAAGGAGCTGATCGAGCGAATGAGTAATGCTGTCTTTACGGATAAGAATTTTAAGCTAGACCAGCAGAAACAAGCCTTAAAGATCAATTTGTCTTTAAGGAAGCTCTTTGAAGTGCTGTCTGAATTGAGCACCGATTTTCCTTTTTCAAAAAACATCAATTCATTTAGCTCCAGGTATGCCAAAGACTTTTATTATAACATTACTACTGAACAGTTGAGTGAACTGATTCAATACGATCCTAAAAACGTGTATTTAAATATACAGGCAACGATCGAAAAGAAACTAATGGGTACCCTTTGTAAGTATGACTTTAAAACAGCATTTTTCTGCGGATTAAAGTCAGGCCAAATGATCATTGAGGTGTATAAGTTCCTGGAAGTAGATCGGTATTTTCTCTTTTTCCCAAACAGGAATCTTTTTCTGTTTTGTGATATGGAGGTGTTAAAGGATATCGACTGGACCAATAACTTATCAGAAAAGGAAAAGATGATTCAGGAGCTTTCTTTTAAGAATGACAAACTGGAAAGTAGTGCTGCGGCGCTAAAAACCTATATTCCCAAAGAAATTATTGACCTCCTGGAAGAGAATTATCTGAAAATTTCAGACATAGATTTCCTGGAACATTTAAATAATTTTGATGTACAGGCTAATATTTTAAAGGCAATGCTTAAAACAGATCTTTTTTAGCATTTTTAACACAGTAAATTTTAAAACAATAATTTAACATGGATAATAATTTGATTAATCATCCCGGTGTGATCATCGGGTTTGCGGTACTGGTCGTCGTGATGCTGCTGCTGGATTTAGGCGTTTTTAATAAAAAGGTACATGCCGTAACCAGCAAAGAAGCTGCAATATGGTCTGTAGTATGGATTACTTTATCTATGGCATTTAGCGGAGTGATTTATTTGACCTCTGGATTTGAGAAGTTTACCCAATTTCAATCGGCATACTGGATTGAGAAGGCATTGTCGGTCGATAACCTTTTTGTATTTATCCTGGTATTCGGGTTTTTTAAAGTGCCTAAAGAATTACACCATAAGGTGCTATTCTGGGGTATCATTGGGGCATTGCTGTTCCGTGCGATCTTCATCTTTGCAGGTGTAGGACTAATTAACTTAACCTATTTACCTGAAATGAGGGTGTTTGGTGAGCTGATCCGCATCAATGTAGTCTTATTAATCTTTGGTCTGTTCTTGGTTTACGCAGGTATTAAATCATGGGTTTCAGAGGACGATGATGACGAAGAAAAAGACTTTAGTAAAAGTGCTGGTGCACGTTTAATCTACAAATTCTTTAAAGTATCTAAAGAATTTGACGGTGCCAAGTTTTTCACTGTTGAAAACGGAATTAAAATGGCGACTCCATTATTGGTAGTGGTTGCGGTAATTGAATTTACAGATTTACTTTTCGCAGTAGATTCGATCCCTGCGATTTTTGCAATTGCCCCTGATGATCCATTAATTCTATATACCTCTAACATTTTTGCCATCCTGGGTTTAAGGGCCCTATATTTCCTATTGGCTAATTTCATCCACATGTTCAGCCTGCTGAAATATGGATTGGCCATCATCTTAGCCTTTATCGGGGTGAAGATGGTAATTGCACCGTTCTATCATATTTCTTCACCACTATCATTGTCTATTGTAGGTGGTGTATTGATACTGTCGGTGATTGCTTCCATTATTTTTGTGCCAAAAGAGAAAGCGGCATAAGCTCATCAGCTGATGAAGAGAAAAAGGCCTGGGTTTTAAAAACTCAGGCCTTTTCTTGTTTATGGATTTCTATATTTGGAAGTGGAATAAGCGTTAAATACAGGCACATTAAACCTAGCAATTATGCAATATAATTTAAACATTAAGCTGAACACAGACTTCTTCGATTGGTATGCTGCTGATTGGAAAAAGGCAGTGCTTTCACAGCTGGAAGCAAATAAGGAAGCCCTGGAATTGATGCTTCAGGGGTATCATACGAAAGAAAAGCTACGTCAGGTTAGTTTCATAACTGATAGCCTTAAACTGGAAGAAGCGGGGAAGGGGAATCTGATCGCGGAATATCAGCTGGAAGAATACAATATTTGCAGTGCTATTGATCGCAGCGATATGGATAGAATGACACTGACCTTTATCATTGATAAAATTACGTTAACGATGAAAGTATCTGGTATATATATTCCAGAACGTGAACCCGATTCCTTTTAAATTGAGCATAAAAAAAACCGGCAATTGCTTGCCGGTCTTCATTCTTATGAATTGATTAAACTAGTACAATGTAAATTCAACTCTACGGTTTTCCTGACGACCTGCAGCAGTTTTATTGCTTGCAATTGGTTGGTTTGGACCGTAACCTACTGCTTCGATACGTGAAGCATTAGCACCTTGTGATACTAAATAAGCTTTTACTGCTTCAGCTCTATCTTTCGATAAACGTAAGTTTAAAGCCATAGAACCAGTATTATCTGTGTGACCAGCTAATTTAAGGCTAAAGTTTTTCTCTACTAATAATGCTGCAACACGGTTTAAAGTAGTGTAAGATTTAGAGCGGATAGTTGCTTTTCCTAAATCAAATTCTAAGTTTTTAATCGCCTCAGATACTACCTTACGGTCAGCTTCTGTAATGATTACTTTCTCTCTGATGATTGCTGGTTTTGCAACTAATGGACATCCTGAGCCATCAACAACTGTTCCTGCTGGAGTACCAGGGCATTTGTCAAATTTGTTTGCTACACCATCTCCATCATCATCTCCCATTTCTTTAGCATAAGTCTCTCTATCTCTTTCTGCTTTTTGTTCAGCTGTAGACAATGCATTTCTTAATGCTGCACTCTCTTCTGCGCTTTCGTTACGTAAGTTAGCTAATGAGCTGTAGTTTTGTAATTGTGGTTTTGATTTGCTGCCTAAAGCAAATTCGATACCCGCATGTCCGTAAGAGAATTTATCAAATTTACCAGTGTTTAAACCGTCAAATTCGGCAGTTTTGGTAAAGTTTACATCATAACCGAAGTCTAAGTTAATACCTTTAGCTACCCCTAATTTGAAACCTGCACCAACAGGAATAAAATATCCGTCTTTGTAATGGTTTTGTACTGTGGTTGTACCGTTAGAGTTTTCGGCACCTGAAGACATATAACCCACACCACCTTTAACGTAAGGGATCAATACTGCATTTTCATTGTTAATGCTGATATTAGCCAGGTTGTAAACTGCGGTTAAAGCTGCAGACCATTCCAGGTGAGTCTCGAAAGTAGTGTTGCTGCCAAAATATTGAGGTGTTCCTAGTGGATTAAACTGTCCTGAGCCCTTTACTTTACCTGCAAGGAAATCTGCTTGTAAGCCTAAAGCCGGAAGGATTTGTTTTTTAATGTATCCACCATAACCCAAAGCTTCTCTAGCAGTATTGTAATCTCTAGTGCTGCCATTAAAAATAGTGTTTGAGCTAAGTACACCAGCATGACCACCAATTGACCAGGTGCGGAATTCTTTTTTTCCAAAACGGCCAGTAGCATCAGGAGTGGTATCTTGTGCGAATAATTGCGATGAAGCGCCCAATAGGGTCACTACCATTGCGGCTTTTGTAATGTTGGATTTCATATTCTTTTTCAATTAGATATTTGCGTTCTTCAATTGTTGAACTACAATCCCCCTTGAAATAATCTTGCCAAACACCTTTTAGTGCTCAAATAAGTAAGAATATGTTAATAATGAGCTAGTTATTGTTTTTTTTAAAGATGGCTGAATTTCCATGAATAGGCATCATCGCTTTAAAATTGTGTATAGTATTTTAGACAGTTATTATAAATCGAAGACTTCTCCTAGCGCCGGAATACTGACTTTATAGTTGATTTCCTGCAAGGCTTCTGCTAGATTTTGGGTGCTTTTATCCTCCCCATGAACCAGAAACACCTGTTTTAATAACGCAGGATCTTGCTGTTTTACCGTATTCACCAAATCCTGGTGATCCCCATGTCCGCTCAAAAGATCTGTTTTTTGAATCCCGGCATATACCATTAAGTCCCGGTTCCTCAGTCTTACGATAGAATCTCCACGAAGTAAACGGTGGCCTAATGTACCTTTTGAACAATAGCCAATGAATAAGATGGTGCAATAATAGTTTTGTATATTGTAATATAGGTGGTCTTGTATCCTTCCACCTTCCAACATCCCTGCCGAAGAAATGATAATACAAGGCTCATGGTAATTGGAAATAGAAATACTTTCACGTTTATCATGTACATAGGATAGTCCTTCGAATTCAAACTCGTCTCCTTTTTCTCTGTAAAATTCCTGAGCCTCTTGATTCAGTAAATCATGATGCTTGCGATAAATAGCGGTTGCAGACTCTGCCAAAGGACTATCTACAAATATTTTTACATAAGGAAGTAAACCTTTACTGAAGATTTGATTTAAGGCAAATACAAGCGCCTGTGTTCTGCCGATACTAAAGGCTGGAATGATCAGGCGTCCCGGTGATTTGATGCAGGATTCCTGAATGGTATTGATCAGCTTCTGCTCCAGGCTCATGTCTTTGCTGTGGAGCCTGCCGCCATAAGTAGATTCGGAAACCAGGTAGTCTACCTGTGGGATGGGTTCAGGATCGGCCAATATAGGATAGTTACTGCGGCCAATATCACCTGTAAACGCGATTTTTTTAGTAATCCCCTGATCTTCTATAGTCAAAACAACTGCTGCTGCGCCAAGCAGGTGACCTACAGGTATAAATTCCAGACTGACCTCCGGATTGATGCGGAATGTTTTATGGAAATTTAGAGTCACAAATCGGTCAACCGTATCCATGACGTGTTTATGCAGGTAAAGTGGCTGCGGGCCTGGTCCTCTTTTTCTGCGACCTTTACTCGGCTTGCTCTGTTTACTTAGAAAAATGTTTACAGAATCAAGTAAAAGCAGCTCCGTGAGGTCGGCAGTAGGTGGAGTACATAAAATCTGGCCTTCAAAGCCCATCCTGATTAGGGTAGGGAGATTTCCGGAATGGTCAATATGAGCATGGGTAAGGATGACCACGTCTATAGTGGCAGGATCGAATGGAAAGTATTGGTTTTCTTCCTGATAAGTCTCTTTCTCATAGTCCAGACCACAATCTACCAATATTTTGTAATCTTCTAATTCCAGCAGATGCATGCTCCCTGTTACCTGTCTTGCTGCTCCCCAAATGGTCAATTTCATATTTCCGGTATTCCTTAAATGCAGCAATATATCAATTTAAAATTTATTGCGATCCATCCATTCCGAAAAATCAGCGATGCGGTATTCGTACTGGAAGGCTGCATTGGAAGTCTCGCCGGAGACAATTTTCCAATTTAGCAGTTCATCAATGAAGGCCGGTAAAGGTAACTGAGCCTGTTCGGCAGCTTTAACATAAAACACTTGTTTGCTGGGATGGTCAGGACTGCATACATTGTAGATCTGACCAAAGGCCGCTTGTTCAATCAGGGCCAGCGTGAATTCTACACAGTCTTCCTGATGCACCAGATTTACCGGTGATCTTCCGTTGGGAATGTCTTGCTTTCCGGCAAAGAACCTTCCTGGATTTCTTCCCGGACCGATTAATCCTGCAAAACGGAGGATGGTGGTGGTAAAGGAAGGATGGGCACTTAACCATTGTTCTGTCTCCAGCATGGCTTTCCCGGAAGCAGTATCTGGCATTGTCGGACTTGAGCTGGTCATTTCCTGATTAGATTCCCCATAAACAGCTGTGGAGCTGATGAAAATCACCTGTGGTACTTTTTGAGCCTCTGCGAATGCCGCTATCTTTTTTATTTTCCCTAAAAAGAAGGCTTGTTCGGAGCTGCTTCTTTTAGGAGGAATGGCGATTAGCAGGAGTTCTGTTTGAAAGAACTCAGGATTGCTTTCTATCTCATCTTCCTGGAAATTAAGTAAAAAAGGCTGGATAGACAGGGAGGAGAGGAGTGCTAGTTTCTCCACACTGGTGCTGGAACCTTTTACCAGGTAGCCGGTAGACACGAGACGTTTAGCGAGCGCTAATCCATACCAGCCACAGCCAAGAATGCTGACTGTCGGTTTTTTTATAGTTGTTGAGTTGGTTTGCATAGGAATGCCTTTGGATTAAAATAAAAAAGGGGTAATGCCTGAGCATCCCCCTCTTTATACAATGAATGTAAAGACTAAAGAACGGTTACGTTTGAAGCCTCAGGACCTTTTTTGCCTTCATTCAATTCGAATTCTACGCTGTCTCCTTCATTCAGTTCTCTGAATGAATCTCCTGCAATCGCAGAAAAATGTACGAAAATATCTTTTCCTCCATCTTCTGGAGTTATAAATCCAAACCCTTTTGCAGAATTAAACCATTTAACTTTTCCTGTTGTACGCATATTATTATATATATATTTCGAGGTGAAAATAATGAATTGAATATTAATATCAAAATCTTAAAGTAAGGGTGGAGTATATTTTAAACATAGGAAATTTTATTTTGTTAAAACCTATCTTAGAGTGACTTGTTAATTTATCCGGGCTATGATCAACGAATAATAGGCTCTCATTTTGGTTCATCAGCCAGGCTTTGGTATGGTTACGATGTGATTTAGCCTCTTAATGTAAGCTTAGTATTCTTTGATATAGTCTGGAAAGCAGTTCCGGATAGTTAAATTCCGGGGGTAATTAATGGTGTAAACTCAACAATCATACCTATAATAATGATGAATCACAGGAAAAATCAGCTTCGCAGCAGACTTTATCAGGAAAAAAATAACCTAGGATTGGACGCAGATGGCTCTTCTGAGGATTTTTCATTCAATGGTTATTTGAATAGCGACCATGAAAGAGTAACCGGGAATCCGGATGGGGAAAATGACCTGAAATACCCCAACCTCCCTGTGGAACGGAGTTCTTTAATGGACAAATAAAACGGCTTAGGCGACGAGGTATTTATTGCTCCAAAAAGGTTCTCTAATAGCTAAATTAGCGGTGTAACACCTATTTTTATGGTTAAAATAGTTGTAGAAAAATGCCCACAATGGGGCGTTTATTGGGAAAATAAAACTCCTTTAATCTAAGGTTTCTCAAATCATAAATAATGTTTTTAATATAGAAAATGGGCCTCTATAAGCTTGGGCTTGAGTTTATGAGTTTATTTTGGCCTTCATTTTTCGAAAATACAGGCTTGGCCTGGTTTTTTCCTTTAATATTTTGTTAAATTATAGGAAAATGCGCGTTTTATCTCCCTTATTGTTATTAGTCGCCATTGCTTTTTTAGGCAGCTGTAAGAAAGACAATTCTTTAGATAGTCTTGATCATGTGATTCTAAAGCGCGAAGGGCTTTTGAGAGTCGAATGCAGTAAATGTGAGGTGACGTATCAGGTCAATAACAAGGATTTTAAAGTGGGGATTGATGAGGGGAGTAATGATATGCCCTTTTTTTACTCCGGTGATTTTGCTTTGGTCACAGAAGTCCTTTCCAAAGAAGAACAAAAAATAAGGGTTCTAGTGGTCGATTCCTTTGGTCGGGTAGTTTCCAATGAATTGAATAAATGGTCTGCTGGTGAACGCAGGAGGAAGACATTTGAGATAAATATAAAATAAATGAGCTGGTAGGAAATATGGAATGAAATAATTTCTGCTTTTTTTTAAATCAAAGAAAGTTTAATTAAAGGTTTAACTAGAAAAAGCATTATGTTTACAGATATAATCAGTAACAACAATAGTAAAACCAGGTCACCTGAAACAGATCATTCTCCATACTTGGATAAGTTTTTGTTGTGGAGTTCTGGCAAGACGCACACTAAAGAATACATGGAAAGTAAAACCGGTCACAGAAAAAGCATATTAATTGTAGATGACGAACTTAGTATTCTCAAGCTGTTGAGTTTCATTTTGGCTGCAGATTATGATTTAATCATTAAAAAGAGTGGGATTGAAGCCATTGCCTGGTTAGAAGAAGGTAATGATCCGGATCTGATTATCTCTGATTTGATGATGCCTTATTTTGATGGAAGTTCTTTAATTAGAAACCTTAAGATCAGTGGCTTCTATAGAAATACACCGGTAATCTTATTGTCTGGCGCCGAGGATCTTGCTGAAAAAGTAAAGAATATGCCGTTTAAAATAGACAGTTATTTAGAAAAACCTTTTAATCCGGCAACATTAAAAACGCAAATTGCTCAACTTATCGCATAATGAACACGTCTACAATTAATCGTCCTCAAATTAATGCTAAAATTGTGCATTTCGGAAAACTCCTTAAGAGTGTGATTTCCGAGGAATTTGATGCCAATGTAGAGCAAATGGATGATCCTGAAGACTTTAAAAGGTATCTGGATCAACAGTCTTTGTTAACCTTACCTGATATCATTCTAATTGAAGTGGATGACAATAAAAACTGCTTTGATCAAATTAGAGAAATTAAGAAAAATCCTTTACTTCAGGGATTGATCATTGTGCTGCTCGGCATCAAAGAAGATAAGAAATGGAGGCAACAAGCTTTGGAGCTGAAGGTGAATGATTATTATACCTATCCGTTTCCCTTAGAAGATTTTTGTGAAAGACTTAATTTTTTAGTTAAATTTAAGTTAATCAAACCTAAGTTAATGGAACTTGCTCAAACGGTAGAGGTGGAATACCAAACTCCCTTCGCAAAACGTGCCTTTGATGTGATGGCATCAGGTATGGCATTATTATTCTTATTTCCATTGTTCATCGTTGTTGCCATCTTAATCAAATTAGAATCCAAAGGTCCTGTGATTTACAAGAGTAAAAGGGTAGGCGCTGGATATCGCATTTTTGATTTTTATAAATTCCGCTCGATGAGAAGCGATGCAGATAAGATGCTGGATTCTATTGCTAACCTGAACCAATATGCCAATGAATCGGATAGCAAAAACGGTAAAGCGGCTTTTGTAAAGTTTAAAGACGATCCAAGAATCACGAAACTCGGTGCATTTTTAAGGAAAACGAGCATCGATGAGCTGCCACAGCTGATTAACGTTTTTATCGGTGATATGTCGCTGGTAGGCAATCGTCCACTGCCTTTATATGAAGCAGAACAACTGACCACCAATGAATGGTCTACGAGGTTCCTGGGCCCTGCAGGATTGACCGGTTTATGGCAAATCAGTAAAAGAGGGAAGAAAGATATGTCAGAAACAGAACGAAAAGAGTTAGATAATTTTTACGCAGACAATTATTCGATCTTACTGGACCTTAAAATTATATTAAAAACGATTCCTGCATTGATTCAAAAAGAAGAGGTATAGTCTCCACGCATAATCTTAATTACAAACAAAAATATAAACGCTTAAATCAAATTCTCTTAACCACACTAAATCATGAAAAATCTATTTAAAATGGCATTAATTTTATTAATGTTTATAAGCTTAGATACTTACGCTCAGGAATCAATTATCGGCGATATTAAATATGCTGATTTGGAGAAATACATTGCATTAGCAAAACAGAATTATCCAAGAAGAAAAGCACTGAATGAGACAGTAACCAAAGCAAAAGCTGAATTGCCAATCACTGCATTGTCTTACCTGGATATATTCAATGCATCCTATTTTTACAGACCAGAAAAGAAATCTGTTATTGACCCGATAAATCCGTACAATGTGAATGGATTCCAATTCGGAATTAATGTGAACCTTGGTGCTTTCTTACAAAAACCATTCACTGCTAAAAAAGCAAAATCTGATCTGAAGATTGCTCAATATCAGGCAGATGAATATGAACTTTCACTAGCTGTTGAAGTAAAAAGAAGATATTATGCGTATATTCAACAAATAAGCCAGCTAAAAATTTATAGTCAAAGTGTTCAGGATAACAAGAATGTTGCTGATAATCAATTGTATAAGTTTGAAAAAGGTGAAATTACGTTAGATACCTATAATCAATCAAGAATTAACTTGACGAATGCAAATACGGCAAAAATTCAAGCAGAAGTAAACTTGCTTAACGCTAAAGATTCATTGGAAGAAATTATTGGTGTCAAACTTTCCGAAGTTAAATAGATAAATATTACCCTCTGATAATGGATATAAAAGCATTTTTAAAAGTTCTTAATAAATACAAATGGTTGTTGATTCTGGTGCCTATCATGGCAGCAGTCATTACTTTCTTTCTGGTAAAAAATCTACCTAAAGAATACAGCTCTGAGGCCCAGATTGCTACAGGACTAGTGGATCAATCTAAACAAGTGGTTGCAGGTGGTCCTCAGAATTCGGATTATTTTAAAATAAGTCAGCAGTTCTCTAATATTATTGAAAGAATGAAAATGAGGAGGATTATGAGTATTCTTTCTTATCGTCTCATTCTTCATGACCTTGAAAATCCGAAAGATTCGTTTAAGCCTTATAGCCCAAAATTGGATTCTCTTGATAATAGCCAGCGCCAGGAGCTGATACAGATCTTTAATGAAAAGCTGCAGCAAAAAAGCGTGGTGACCATTGTTGACAATAAGGGGAAATTTAAGCTGTATGATATCCTTTCTTCAATGGGCTACAACAAAGAAGACCTTGAAAAGAAACTGAGCATTTACAGACCTGACAACAGTGATTTTATCAACGTTAGTTATACTTCTGAAAATCCTAAGCTTTCTGCTTTTGTCGTGAATACCCTAGCCATAGAATTTATTAATAATTATGGAAGGGATGTAAATGTAAATCAGAATAATTCCATTCAGCTATTGGACTCTTTGTTGAAAAAGAAAGAAGGTACAATGAATGACAAGAATGCTGCGTTAAAGGAATTTAAGATGAAGAATGGGGTGTTAAACCTCGACAAGCAATCTGAAATTGTCTATACGCAGATTTCTGCAAATGAGGAGCGTAAGGCCCAGGCAATTAGAGAGATTCAAGCCAATCTAATGGCTATTGCCGATATTGATGCCAAACTGAACGGGCGATCAGGTGATAGTTTTTCCCAAGGAAACTCTACAGTTGACAATAGGGCTATTGTGAATCTTAAAAATCAGTTGAAAGAGGCAAATGACGCGTATATAGACGGTAATTTTAAGGTAAGCGACAAAAAAAGGATAGATTCTCTTTCCAGACTAATTGATCGTTTGAGCTCGAGAATTTCTGACGGTGATGTGACCAACCCTATAGCCTCCAGGCAAGGTCTGATTCAACAAAAACTGGCTTTGCAAACTGCTGTAAGTCAGGCAAAAGGTAGCATCAAATCTATTGACAATGAATTGGCGATGCTGAAAGCCAAGTACAACAGCATGGTTCCATTTGATGCTGGTATTCAGAATTATGAACGTGATGCTGAATTGGCAACAAAAGATTATATGGCTTCTTTAGACTCGTATAATCAAACCCGTACAGAACAAAATATCGCATTAAAACTGCAGTTAGCTCAAGTTGGACTGGAAGGACCTCCATTGCCTTCAAAAGGGATTATTTATATTGGTCTGGCAGGAATTGCGAGTTTTTTCATCTGTTTCGTTGCCGTTTTGATCATTTTTCTATTAGATAATACCATACGTGATTCCAGACAACTGGAAGCTGCAACAAATTCAAGAGTGCTGGGTAGTTTAAATTATATGCATGATGCAGACCTTAGTATGAGGAATGTGTGGAATGATAATAGGAACAATCCAGAATATACGGCCTATCGCGATCTATTGAGATCGCTGCGATTTGAGATTTCTAATGCATTTGAAAGTGATGATACTAAGATTTTAGGGGTAACCAGTTTAAATGATAAAGAAGGTAAATCCTTTATTGCGAGTAGCCTGGCTTATTCTTTTGCCATGATTGGAAAAAAGGTATTGCTGATCGGTGGAGAAACGGAGGTCGTAAAATCAAACTCTAAAGAACTTTCTTTAAGTCAGGATTTTGAAACATTCCTGGTAAAAAGACAAATTCAGACAGAAGATCTGATCACTGTGTTGAATAAAAATGACAACAATTCGTCCTTACTTGAAATGCAGAATGCTAAAAATCTGCGTGCAGGTTTTGAAGTACTCAGAAATGAGTTTGATGTGATTATTATTGATGTAAATAGCCTTCGTGATATTAATATCGCTAAAGAATGGTTGTTGTTTACAGAAAAAAACATTGCAGTATTTGAATCTGGAAAACCATTAGAAGACAGAGATAGAGAGCTGATTGATTATATTAAAGGCCAGCCGGGTTTTCTAGGTTGGGTTTTAAATAAGATTCAATTAAAGAAAATTAAATAGCGTTTAAACATCAGCGGTCTAATTTATAAAAAACAGACCGCTGATCTTAACTGAAAATACCCCCGATCACAATGATCCGATTTATATCATCCTTATCACCAGCGTGGCGGACAGTGATTATTTCTTTACTAGGTTTGTTGCTCTCCGTTGTGGTGAGTGTGCTGACCTTTGCATCCCCTTTAGCCCCAGTGATATTAATCGTAGGGGCATTGGTCGTTATGTTCATTATTTTTCTATTTCAAGATCCTGCTGTTGGCCTTACTGCTTTAACTGTTTATTGCTTCTTATTTGGAATTCTCGCGAGAGAGATTGGTGGCTTACCGTATGGTATTGGAATCGAGATATTTTTGCTGCTGACTTGGTTGGCAGTGATAATTTTGAATAATAGGTACGATTGGAAAATTCTGAATAATAACTTAACCAAATTGATTTTAGCCTGGTTTCTGATCAGCTTCATGGAGATTATTAACCCAGCAGGTGCAAGTGTAAGGGGCTGGCTTCAGGAAATAAGAAGCTCTGGACTTTTTCCAATTTTGATTACCCCATTGGTTTTTTTAATTTATAATTCTAAACAGAAGCTGAGCCTATTCCTGATCTTAATCTTGTCCTTGTCTTTATTAGCGACTATAAATGGGCTGAAGCAGCAATACATCGGTCTTTCTCCAGGAGAACAGCAGTTTTTAACTGACGGAGGGGAGGTGACTCACGTGCTATGGGGCAGGCTAAGGATATTTTCATTCTATAGTGATGCCGGACAGTTCGGTGCTTCTCAGGCTTCCTTCGCATTGATGGCGATGGTATTGGCTTTAGGTCCTTATAAGTGGTGGAAGCGTCTGATTCTTCTTATTGCCGCTGGCTTGTCTTTCTATGGTATGCTGATCTCTGGAACAAGGGGAGCGCTTTTTGCGCTGTTAGTTGGTGCTTTTTTCGCTATATTTTTAACAAAAAACATCAAAGTCCTGGTTATAGGTGGCGCATTGGCACTGTCGTTCTTTTTCGTCCTAAAATACACTTATATTGGCAATGGTAATTACCAGATTTATCGCTTAAGAACCGCGTTAGACCCTCAGGAAGCATCTTTGAATGTCCGTTTTAACAATCAAAAGATTATTGGAGAATACCTGAAAACTCATCCATTTGGAGGAGGATTAGGCGTAATTGGAACCTGGGGTAAGGAGTATAATAAAGATAAATTCCTCTCCACAGTCGAACCTGATAGTTATTGGGTGAAAGTTTGGGCGATGTATGGCATCGTCGGTTTCACAGCCTGGTTTTGTATCATGATGTATATTTTTGGACAGGGTTGTGGTATGATATGGAATATAAGAAATGAAGGGTTAAGATATAAAGCAATAGCTATGATGGCTACCTGTACAGGAATCTTTTTTTGTAGTTATGGAAATGAAGTAATCAATTCAATGCCTTCGTCGTTGGTGGTTGCTGTTTTTCTTGCTTTTATTTACCTATGTCCAAATTTTGACGATAAACCAGAAAGCTAATGCCATTTGAAATTTTTCTAATTCCTGGTCTGCTCTGCTTTGCAATTGCCTTTTTTCTGGAAATTAGAAAGAAGAAGTAGACATAGACAATATCAAACCTAGAACTATTAATTAAAATGTCTTTAATCAATAAAATCAAAGAAAATCCGAAGCTGAAGAAGATCGCACATCGGTTATTGATCCCTGCAAATGACCATAGGCCTAGATTATGGGTGAGGTTGTTTCTTAATCCTTTTAAACATAAAAGGGGCAAAGGTAGTGTTGTGCGCTTTAACAGTAGGATGGATGTTTTTCCTTTCAATAATTTTGAGTTAGGGACAAGATCCGTAATTGAAGACTTTGTAACCATCAACAATGGAGTTGGAGATGTGATTATAGGAGCGCATACGATGATCGGAATTGGAAGCGTAGTGATCGGGCCAGTAAAAATAGGTGATCATGTGATGCTTGCTCAGAATATTGTGGTTTCCGGTCTGAATCATGGCTATGAGGATGTAAATATTCCTCCAAGTCTGCAAAAAGAAATACGTAAACAAATTACAATAGGTGATGAGGTATGGATTGGTGCAAATAGTGTGATCACTGCTGGTGTAACTATTGGTAAACATTCCGTTATTGGTGCAGGTAGCGTCGTTACGAAAGATATACCTGAGTTTTGTGTAGCTGTTGGAAATCCTGCAAAAGTGGTCAAAAAATATAGTGCCACTGATAAAGCTTGGAATAAATTATAACTTTAATTATCAAATGATCAGTAGAGATATCATCATTATAGGCCAGCAGGCATGGGATACCGATATAGGTAGTAATTGTAAGAATATTGCACTTGAGCTTTCCAAAAATAACAGGGTCTTGTATGTGAACTCTCCTCTGGATAGAATTACACTGTATAAGAATCGTGCAGATCCAAAAGTTCAGCAGCGTATTGATGTGATTAAAGGCAAGCAGTCTGGTTTAGTAAAGATTCAGGAAAATTTATGGAACCTATATCCAGATTGTCTGGTAGAGTCTATCAATTGGATTAAAAATGAAAAAGTTTTTAATTTTCTGAATAAACGGAACAATGTCAAATTTGCGGATGCGATTGTTAAAGGGATTAAAGGGCTCGATTTTAAGGATTATCTGTTGTTTAATGACAATGAGATTTTTAAAGGGTTTTATTTGAACACACTGTTGAGTCCTTTTTTAAGTATTTATTATTCCAGAGATTACATGCTGGCAGTAGACTATTGGAAACGACATGGGGAACGTTTAGAGCCACTTCTAATTGCCAGTAACGATATTTGCATGGCAAACTCTGTTTATCTTGCAGACTATTGTAAGCAGTATAATTTGAATTCTTACGATATTGGTCAGGGTTGCGATTTGGAGATTTTCAAAGATGACCTTAGTGCAGAAAAGCCATTGGAACTGAGCAATATACATACCCCAATCATTGGTTATGTAGGTGCCTTGCAAAGTATCAGGCTCGATATGGAGTTGATTGCACACCTTGCCAATCAGCGAAAAGACTGGACGATTGTACTGGTTGGTCCAGAGGATGATGAATTTAAAAATAGTGTGCTGCATCAGCTGCCCAATGTGGTATTTACAGGGATCAAACCAATGGAATCTTTACCTTTATATATGCAGTATTTTGATGTATGCATCAATCCGCAATTGGTTAATCAGGTCACTATTGGAAATTATCCCCGTAAGGTAGATGAATACCTGGCCATGGGTAAACCAACAGTGGCCACGGAAACGCGTGCGATGGATATCTTCAAAGAGCATGTTTATCTTGCACAATCTAAAGAAGATTATGTGAGCTGTATAGAAAAAGCATTGACAGAGGATTCTTTAGCGCTGCAGGAAGATCGGAAGTCTTTTGCTGCCAGCCATAGCTGGGAAAACTGTATTCTTAAAATGTATGCGGCAATTGAAATGACTATTAATAAAAAATAAAACCGACATACATGAACCTATTGTATTTTCTTCTCGTATTGTTACAGGTCTTATTTGGACTGCACTTTTTTATGCCTTTGATTTTATCAATAGCAGGTAAATTCAGAAAGCAGCCTCAGCCTTCAGTTCATGCTTTACCTGCTGATTATGCGGTAATCGTGACTGCTTATCAGCAGGTCAATTTAATCCCACTGGTGGTTGATTCTATCCTTAAATCTGATTATTCGAACTATATCATTTATGTGGTGGCCGATAATTGTGACATTAGCGAATTGAGTTTTGAAGACCCAAGAGTAGTGTTATTACGACCACCAGAGGTAATGGCCTCCAATACGAAATCGCATTTTTATGCGATTTATAATTTTAGACGTGATCATGAACGACTGACGATTATAGATAGTGACAACCTGGTTCATCCAAATTATTTCAATGCCTTAAATGCAGTCTTTGATCAGGGCTATCAAGCGGTCCAAGGTGTGCGCGCAGCTAAGAACCTAGATTCAACCTACGCCTGCTTAGATGAAGCTGGTGATATTTATTACCGTTTGGTAGATCGTAAATTAATGTTTGAAGCGGGATCTTCCGCTGCATTGTCAGGGTCTGGAATGGCATTTACCTTGTCGCTCTACCGTTCCTGCCTGGAACATATTGAAATTTCAGGGGCAGGTTTTGATAAAATCCTGCAGTATGAGATCTTAAATAGAGGAGATAGAATCGCCTTTGCAGCGCAGGCAATTGTATACGATGAGAAAACGGCAAAAACGGATCAGCTGGTGAACCAACGCTCCAGGTGGATAAATACTTGGTTTAAATACCTTTATTTAGGCGCTAAATTGCTGTTGAAATCAATTTGCAACTTAAATTGGAATCAATTTTTATTTAGCATCCTATTGTTGAGACCACCGTTATTTATGCTGCTGATTGTTTCCTTCCTTTTCTTTCTAACGGATTTGTTCCTGATGCCTTTATTTGCAATTTATTGGATCTTTGCTGCACTGACCTTTTTCACCTTTGTATTTAAGGCTTTATCGCACTTCAAAGCCGACGATAAGATTTATCATTCTCTAAAGAATGCTCCGAAGTTTATCTATTTTCAAATACTTGCGTTATTGAAAGTGCGAAAAGCGAATGAAATATCTGTTGCTACAGAACATTATTACGAAGAAAAAATAAATAAGTAAACTGCTGCTATTAATCGAAAACTAATGAAAGACAAACTCCGTATAGGTATAGAAGTACAACGTATTTTCAGAGAAAAGAAGCATGGTATGGAAGTGGTTGCATTGGAGCTCATTCGTGAAATTCAAAAAATCGATCAGCATAACGAATATATTCTTTATGCAAGGAAGGATGTGGACGAGAAATGTTTGTCAGAAACGGCTAATTTTAAGATAAAATCACTTCCAGCGAGTTCTTATTTTACCTGGGAACAGTTTACCCTTCCTGCGGAGGTAAAAAAGGATAAATTGGATTTTTTACATTCTACATGTAATACCTCTGCATTGCGCTTGCCGGTTCCAATGATGCTCACCTTACATGATATCATCTACTTGGAAAAAACTGATTTTAAGGGAACTGCTTATCAGAATTTTGGTAACTTATATCGAAGATTTGTTGTTCCAAAAATTGTAGATAAGAGTAAATTGATCATTACGGTTTCGAACTTTGAGAGAAACGTGATTTTAAACAAACTCAATTTGCCTGAACAAAAGGTGAAGGTCATTTATAATGCTGTGAGTCCGAAATTCAATACTAATTATGCAGCTGAACGATTAGCAGAATTTAGAGATGCCCATCAACTGCCTTTGGATTTTATACTTTTTTTAGGGAATACAGCCCCTAAGAAGAATACGCTGAATGTAATTAAAGCTTATGCAGCTTATAAGGCCGAAGTACCTGATGGCTTACCAATGGTGATTCTTGATTATGACAAAAGCCTGGTTTTTGAATTGCTGGCAAAACTAGGTGAGCAGCATTTGGAAAAAGATTTCTTATTTCCAGGATACATCGCCTCAGAAGAAATGCCTTTATTGTATAATATCAGCAGACTTTTCCTTTACCCTTCATTAAGGGAGAGTTTTGGCCTTCCACTATTAGAGGCCATGGCCTGTGGTGTGCCTGTAATTACTTCTAATACTTCTTCTATGCCTGAAGTTGCTGCTGGTGCGGCATTATTTGTTGATCCCTTGGATTATCGTCAAATAAAAGATCAAATGATCATCATCTTAAACGATTCAGAATTAGCGGCGAAGTTGAAAGAAAAAGGACTGAGAAGGGCCGCCGAGTTCACATGGAAAGCTGCAGCAACACAACTGCTGGCACTTTATAATACATTTAATCAATTACCAAAAGGATAAAAAGTATATGCCAATCAGACCCTTGAGAATTCCTGCTTACCTGGAAGCACAGCAATATGATGGGCAATGGTTCCTGGATCATGTTGCCGAAATCCGAGAAGGAATTAAACGTCTTCATTCCGATCAGGCGGTTGTAACTGTAAGCATTCCCGCATATAATGAGGAGGCTTCTATTCTAAAAACATTGTGGTCGCTGTCTAGGACAATTACCAATCAAAAGGTAGAAATACTGGTGGTGAATAATAATTCTACAGATCGTACACAGGAGTTGATTGAACTTAGTGGTGCAAACTGGTTAATAGAAAAGCAGCAAGGAGTAACCCATGCAAGGAATTCTGGGCTGCAGGCAGCAAAAGGAAAAATCATCCTGAATGCTGATGCAGACTCATTTTATAGTCCGTATTGGGTAGATTTACTTTCTTTGCCGCTAAAAGATCCGTCTGTAGCCTGTACTTATGGCCGTTTTGCTTTTGTATCAGATCGTCCTGCTCATCGATTTCCCTATTTTCTATACGAAACTGCCGGGGACTTTTTCAAAGCCATAAAACGAAGAAGTAATGACGAAGCGATGTATGTATATGGCTGCAGTTCAGGGTATAGAAAGGAGCAAGGCTTACAGGTTGATGGTTATCATCATCCACCTGAGACCAACGAAGATGGGTATCTGGCACTGAAATTAAGAAGTAAATTTGGAAAACTGCATAAGATCACAGCTAACCGTGCACTGGTTTGGACTTCAGATAGAAGGTTAATGGAACAAGGCGGACTGTTTAAAGCTTTTTTAGCCAGGACAAAATTTTTATTAGGATGATATTAAATTCATTTTTGTAGTCGCTTATGTTGCGCGTATTTGCTATTTTATTGATCCAAACTTGAGGTGACTTTTGCGCAATAGATTCTTTGGCATTATTTTATTTCCACAATTTCATGTAACCAGCAATGATTTTATATAACCAATTAATGTTGTGGAGTATATTCCTCAATATTATCTTTTTGTAAATAATTTAACCTATGGGTTACTGTTTTCAGAGAGATCCCAATATTTTAAAGACTTGTTTGTCATATATAAGTCATAAAATATTTTAATTTCATACCCCTAAAGTGATGAAAAACGAGGAAAATATTCCCCAATTAGTTGCTTTGGCGGTTTTTTCAGAAAAGCCTAATTTGGCAGCGGTACAAGCCCGTGCTTTTATATGTAGATTATTTGTTACAATTGCTCCTATTAGACAAAGTAAAAGTAATTTTTAATTTATGGTAAACGCCTTAAAAATGAATTTAGCCTTATGTGCATTGGTTGTTTTGTGCGCATGTAAAAAGAACCCGGAAATAGGTACAGACGTCACAAAGCCAGAAACTGAAATTCCAACTATTCCAACGCCTCCAAAAGACTCCGTAGTTGTCCCTGGTAATTCAAGGATAATTGAAGTTGGAACAGGTTCTGGAAACCTATCGATCGATGGAAAAACATTGGACATCACAGGCAACACGGTTATTAAAATTAAAGGAGGCTCTTATAATGATATTCAAATTTCAAATATTAGTGTCCTAAATGCAACGGTGTTCATTTTAAATAGTGGTTTGGTAGAATTAGCAGGGAACAAACAAATGACCTTGTCAAATCTTAAAAACGTAACGATTTCTGGTGATGGGACTCCTGGAATAGATAAAGGCTTTGTTTTTAGAGATAAAACAGATGGCGGAACTTTTATTCAGCTTAAAAATGACATCAACGATTTTACATTAAGATATGCTTCTTTCAATAATGTCAATTCATATAATGCGATTCAGTACGATTCTCAAAAAAATTATGATGGCTCGGAAGCTTCTTATGCCCAGAATTTGAAATTCCTTCATATTGATGGCGAGAATATGGGAACACTGATTAGATTCAGAGGTGTGGTGGAGAATGGCAGGATCGTCGGATTAGTTAAAAATGTAGAAATTGCTTACTTGAACTATAAGAATTCAAAAGATGTAGGTAGTGTAGTATCTCTTGAGAACGCGGAAGACTATGATATTCATCACAATAGTATTCAGGATATCAACCAGAATAACAATAACCACAATGGAATATTTTATGTTCAGGGTAATGGTAAATTCTATAATAATCAAATTAGAAACCACCAGGGAAATGCAATCAGGGCCTGGGCTTACAGCATTGGTACTACACCTAAGGAGATCTTAATCTTTAATAATATTGTAATTAATTCTAGAATGTACAGCGCTTTTGAATTGCAGGCTTTTCCTTATAATATGTTACCGGGGAAAACTACTTATTCAAATGCTAAAGTATTCAATAACACTTGTGGAAACCTAATACCCAAAGAAGGGTTCCCAGCTGAGATTCTGGATCTTTATGGTTTGCAAGGCGGTAAGACCGATATCTTTAATAATTTAGGGTATAAGTTTACTCTAGTTGGGCAAAATAACACCAACTTTATTTTTAATGATATGGGGCCTATTCCACCGAATTCCTTTAATAATAAATATTTTAATAGTTATTCGGCAGCAGGAATAGTAGATGATAGCAAATTGATGCTGAATGGGAATTCAGCAGCAAAAAATGCTGGAGCACCTTTAACTGGACAGAACCTGCAGATTTCTTCCACTCCAGCAATTAATTTCGATATTTATAACAACCCTAGGTCTTTATCAAGGCCATCAATAGGTGCAGTTGAATAAATAACAGTTACTGTTAGCTTCTTTATGAACTGAAAGAAATCTCTTTAATCAGAATATTGGTTAAGGAGATTTTTTTTACTCATTTCTTCTGTCTGTTTGGTCTGTTTATTGTAAAGTGGGGGAGGATGATCTTTTGAAAGAGTATTATCGTTATATAGGTTTAATATGCATTTAAGTATTTGTTCTCCTTAAGAATGATAATTTTTATATCTTTCGTTATCATTTGCTGATTTCATAGTTGATAACCTGTTGTACATGCTCGAATTCTTAAAAAAACTGCTCTCTATATTCAAAAATATGCATTTTCAATCTTTGCTCGGAAATGCAGTGATGGCAGGTTTTGGGATGATTACCCTGGCAATTCTCTATCGGGGACTTTCAGTGAATGATCTTGGTGTTTATATTTTTTTTCTGGCGGCAATAGGCCTGATTGATACCTTAAGAGCCGGATTCTTAACCATCACCTTTGTTAAGTTTTATAGTGGAACCGAAAAGAAAAGAGCAGAAGTAGTTGCTGGATCCTCATGGGTAATCGGACTCCTAATTACTTTGCTGCTGGTTTTGCTGAACATTCCGGCATATTTTATTGCGGATCATGTGAGTAATGAGGGTTTAGCGGTATTTCTTAGATATTTCTCCCTGATTTCGGTTATTACATTGCCTTCATTTATGGCCAATTGTGTGGTCCAGGCAGATAAACGTTTTGATCGTTTACTCTGGCTTAGGATCATGACCCAGGGCAGTTTTACTTTGATCGTCTTTATACTTGCCTTACTTGGGAAATTAAGTTTGAATTCGGTCCTTGCAGGTTATTGCTTTTCCTTCTTGTTTTCAGGTGTGTTTGTGCTTTTCTTAAAGTGGACAATGATCAGATCGGTAGTCCATGCAGATCGTCCAACTGTTCTTGAATTGTTTCATTTTGGAAAGTATAGTATGGGTACCAATATTGGATCCAACCTTTTTGGTGTAACCAACACTTTCATCATCAATTTTTTTATCGGTCCAGCCGCACTGGCGATGTACAACCTTGGGGGAAAGCTGATTCAGCTCATTGAAATCCCTCTTTCTAGTTTTGCTGCAAGCGGGATGCCGATTCTTTCCCTGCATTACAATAGAAATGAGAAGGAAGAGATGATGTATACCCTTAAAAAATTAATTGGGATGATCACGATCGCTTTAATTCCGATAGTGGTATTTGCCCTCATTTTTGCAGAACCAATTATTAGTTTAATTGCAGGAAAAGAATACGTCAATAATCAGGCGCCAAATCTCTTCCGGATGTTTATGGTAATTGCATTGCTCTATCCAGCAGATCGTTTCTTTGCATTGGCATTGGACGTGATCCACCAGCCTAAAGTGAACTTTTATAAAATTATTGTCATGCTGATTGTGAATGTTATCACTGTTTTTATTGGGATGTCGATCTATCATTCCATCTATACTATAGCTATAGCTTCAGTATTTCCAACCCTAATTGCGATCATCATGACCTATTATCCGCTCTATAGATATGCTAAATTTAGTTTTTGGGGTATTTTTGTGATTGGCTATAAAGAAATAGTTGTATTTTTAAAACAAGTTAATCGTACATTTTTAACCCGAGGTTAATGGTATTTTGTTTCAAATATCATAATATATATAAATCATAATAATGAGTAAGAAAATCTCTATAATATTAGCTTGTGATAACCATTATGTGGTGCTATTAGCCGCACTTTTGAAATCCATCGAAATGAACCATCATACTGAGGAGTTGGTTGATGTTTATTTAGTGGATGACCAGATATCTAAGTTGAGTAAGCAAAAGCTAATGGCTTCATTGACCTTGGACAAGATGAATATCATCTGGTTAAAAATGGAGGAAATTATCCCTGAAGATGTGACTTTGCCACTGGTCAATAATACCTATCCATTAAATACTTATATCAGACTGCTGATTCCGTATTTTATTCCTAAAGAGCTGAACCGAATTATCTTCCTTGATGTAGATATGATTATGCTGGACGACATCAGTAATTTATGGAAAATGGATATCGGTGACAAAGTTATTGGAGCAGTCAATGATGGGCCTGATGTAAAAACCATTGCTGAAGGGATCGAAAACTATAGTGAACTGGGCTTAGATCCAAATCAGAAATATTTTAATGCGGGTATGCAGGTGATCAATATTGACAAATGGAGAGCATTGGATGTTACTCAGAAGACATTTGACGCCATCAATAACAATAAAAAATATGCAGGCTTAGGAGATCAATATGGTTTGAACATTGCATTAATTGGAAACTGGTTTGAGATAGATGGAAAGTGGAATTGTTTTTCTGTTTGTACGGATCCACGCCCAAGTTTAATTCATTATTTTCACCGTAAGCCGATTTATAAAACCTACGCTTATAATTATAAAGACGAGTTTTTCTACTACCTGAATAAAACAAAGTTTAGTGACTTCCAACCTATCGGAGAAACGACTAGGTATTTGAAGAAAATTAATAATATGTTGGAGAAAATTAAATTGTTTTTTAAATAGAAGGGCTTTTTTCAATAGGATCCATTGATAGTTTTTAAATCTTTAATGCCGTATGCTGGATATGAATGATTAATTTTAGATAGAACTTAGTGAACAGAAGGAGTTATTTTAAGCGCATTTTGGTGCTTGGAGCCCTGGGGGGGGCATCGTTTTCTATCTTTAAATGGAAGGAACTGACACGTCAGGTCGATCCGGTTTTATTGTGGAGCAAGAAGGATCTGGTCGCGGAATTGTCCGAGATCATTATTCCTGAAACAGATACCCCAGGAGCAAAGTCGGCTAATGTTGCAGACTATATTATTAAGGTTTTGATCCATTGTATGGACATTAAAAAACAAAATAAGTTTTGTTCAGGTCTGGAGCTTGTGGAGTCGCATTCCATGCGTAAATATGGGAGATCATTTTTGAATTGCTCTGATCAGGAAAAGCAAACTGTTTTTGAATATATTGCCAACCATTCCGGATTTTCCTACCGGATCTTAAATAGGATAAATAAGAAAATTTTTGGAGAATCATTTTACATCACACTGAAAGATTTAACGATTGAAGGATATTGTATGTCGAAACCAGGCGCAACGCAGGGCTTGGTGTATGACTATATTCCGGGTAATTTCGAAGCCTGTATTAAACTAAAACCAAATCAAAAATCCTGGGCGACAAAATAGCTATGTATAACAGCAACAAAACAAAGGAATTGAATACTTATGATGCGATCGTCATTGGTTCTGGAATAAGTGGCGGATGGGCAGCAATGGAGCTTTGTAAAAAAGGGTTTAAAACCTTACTGCTGGAAAGAGGAAGGAATGTGGAGCATATTGTAGATTACCCCACCGCAAATCTTAATCCCTGGGATTTTAAATACGGACTTAACAATACTTTAAAGGACCGGGAAACTGATCCGGTTCAAAGCAATACTTATAATCCTTCGACAAAACATTTTTTTGTGAGTGATGCTGAGCATCCTTATCTACAGGAACAGCCTTTTGACTGGGTGAGAGGGTATCAGGTAGGAGGTCGGTCATTGGTGTGGGGTAGGCAATGTTATCGCATGAGTGACCTTGATTTTGAGGCCAACCTGAAGGATGGTATTACAGTTGACTGGCCAATTAGATACAAGGATTTGGCACCGTGGTATAGTTATGTGGAATCTTTTATTGGCGTAAGCGGACAGCAGGAAAATTTAGCCCATTTGCCGGATGGTGAGTTTTTACCAGCAATGGAATTGAATTATATTGAAAAACACCTCGGAGATTCCATAAAAAAAAATGAACATAATCGTTTATTAACCATCGCAAGGGTTGCTAATTTAACCCGGGGATGGGATCATCGAGGTCCTTGTCAGAATCGGAATTTGTGTGAACGCGGATGTCCTTTTGGCGGCTATTTTAGTAGCAATAGTTCTACTATTCCCGCTGCAGTGGCTACTGGTAATTTAACCCTGAGGCCTTTCTCCATCGTAACGGAAATCCTTTATGATGAACAGCGTCAAATGGCAAAAGGAGTAAGAGTAATCGATACACTCAGTAATGAAGTTTATGAGTTTTATGCTAAAATACTTTTTATAAATGCCTCCACTATCGCTACAGCAAGCCTATTGTTGAACTCGGTATCTTCCCGTTTTCCTAATGGTTTTGGGAACGACAGTGAGCAGATAGGTCATAATTTAATGGATCACCACTCTTCCGCAGGTGCTTATGGGATTCATGACCAGTTTAAAGATTATTATTATAAAGGACGAAGACCTTGTGGATTCTTAATTCCGCGTTATAGAAATCTTAAAGATGGTGAAAATCTTAACTTTAAGAGAGGATATAATATTCAGGGCCATGGAGAAAGGATGGAGTGGCAGGACCTTTCCTATAATCTGAATGGATTTGGAAAGGATTTTAAAAAGCAACTCTCTACACCTGGCGACTGGACAGTCTGGATGGCGGGTTGGGGAGAGTGTTTGCCTTATTTTGAGAATCAAATTACACTAGACAAAATTCAAAAGGATAAATGGGGACTGCCTTTGGTTAAAATCGATTTTTCATTTGCTGAGAATGAAAATAAAATGATGATGGACATACAGCAAACCTCTGCAGAAATGTTGGAAGGTGCTGGATTTAAAGATGTCGAGGTTTTCAATTATAAAAAGTCTGGCGGGAGCACTGTCCACGAGATGGGAACCGCACGTATGGGACATGATCCCAAGACTTCTGTGTTAAATAAATTCAATCAGATGCACAATGCAAAGAATGTTTTTATAACGGATGGGAGCGCAATGACTTCCTCAGGTTGTCAAAATCCTTCTTTAACTTATATGGCACTTACAGCAAGGGCCTGTGAATTTGCTTATCAGCAGCTGAAAAATGGTAAATTGTAATTATGGCTTGTAATTTGACTATAAATCAGTTGTTTAATGGAAGTAAGTTTGTGATGGCCAAAGTACCTAAAATGCTATTTAACCTATTGAGGGCCGGGGAAACTAAAAATTCCCTTCAAATTTTAATTAATGATAAAGTGATGGAGCCTTTATTTAATGGTCATATGTATTTAATTTAACTGGTGATGCGCGTAGCTAATATTATAATTGCACATAAAAATCCACTGCAGCTTGAGCGTTTAATTAGGAAAATGCAGCATGAAAATTTCGATTTTTACATCCATATTGACAAAAAAATCGAGATAGAAAGCTTTCTGTTTTTAAAAGAGATCAAAGGGGTATACTTTATAAGAAACAGAGTGGTTTGTAACTGGGGAGGTCATAGCACGCTAAAAGCAATGTTAAACTCCTTAAAAGAAACACAGGCGAACGAAACCAGTTATGGTTTTTATAACTTAATGAGTGCTCAGGATTACCCAATAAGGAAAAATCAGGAATTCTATGACTTTCTTTTAGTGCATCAGAAAAATTCTTTTATTTTTTATGAATCAGAAGAATCTGGCTGGTGGAAAATGGCTATCCAGCGATATCAGCACTATCACCTCACCGACTTTAACTTTTTTGGGAGTTACTTTTTGGAGCGAATGATGAATAAAGTGCTGCCAATCAGGAAGTTTCCTATGTCGTTAAAGCTATATGGAGGTCGGAAGGCTAGCTGGTGGACATTAAATTATGAATCTGCCAGTTACTTATCTAATTTTTTCAACCAGGAAAGCAAGCTTGATAAGTTCTTGAAGTTTTGCTGGGGAACCGATGAATTTGTGATTCCAACCATTTTACTCAACTCTCCTTTCAAAGAGCAGATGATCAATGACAATTTGCGTTATATCGATTTTCCGGAAGGAAAAGCAAATCCCAGGATTTTAGAGATGGAAGATTTGCCATTGATGAAAGATTCAAATATGTTTTTTGCCAGGAAATTCGATATGCCAATGAGTGAAGAAGTTTTGCGCAGAATAGATGAGCAGACGGAATAATTTATTGATGAACTTCGAATAAATAGACACTGACATCTTTCGTCACATATTTCTTTAAGGGTTTACCAAATTTATTAAACATATCTAGCAGATGATCCATGGGTTTTATGGGGTCTTTGTAGTACCAATAAGGTTCATCAATGCCGTCTCCGATGTCGGTTTGGAATTGAGTGTTAAAAATTAACCACACTCTCTTGCTTCCGTTGAACTGTTTAAAATCATCACTTAATAATTGTTCGTAATTGCTGTAGCTATTCGCCTGTTTTCGGTGATCGATTCCTTCTATGGCATTAAATTTAAAGAGCTGCATTATTTTGTACACCTTGTACCCTGGTAAGTTGTTCCAATAGATATACACGGCATCACCATCCTGGTACCGCTGATTTATGAATTGTAATGCCTCACGTTGATAGGATTTCTTATGGACATAAAATTGCGCTGGTTGAAAAATAAAGATTGCCGATTGTACTATTGCTGGTAAGATGACCACAAATGATAAAATGATAACTGCGTTTTTCGATTTAATCCGAGCAGTTCCGCATTCAAATCCTTTGGCAATAAACAGTATGAAAACTGGTGAAATAAACACCCAAAACCTTTCCGTGAGTGGGTAGAGTTCCAGTCCTGAGGCGATTAAGGTAAGTAAGCAGGGTGTCAGCAGCACCCAGGCTACTGTTTTATTTTCTTTTAAAAAGGAGTATATCCCATAAATCAACAATAGGATGGGTATGATGAATATTTTCATTAATGGATTAAAATTCCATATTAAGCCTAATGGATAGTCCATTAGCCGGTAAAGATTTAGCCAAAACCAATTTAATTCCGATATAGAAGTAGGGGGAAAGGGCATGAAATTTTCATAAGATCTGAACCAATAAGCAATCCATTCCGACTGTGCATGTTTATAGGTGAAAAGTAGGTAGTTGAGAGAAAAACTAACTAGCCATAGGCCAAATGGAAGAATGCTGATCGTAAAGAGCTTCCATTTTTTAAGCAGCAGATAGGAGAAGCTCATACTGATGGCTATTCCTCCCAGCAGGAAAATGGCAGAATAAGAAAACCATAAGATCAGCGCGCCGCTTAGCCCCCAAATGAGTAAGTCTTTATATTTTCTCGCTGCCTGGTACTGGATAAAAAGGTATAGTACGGCAACCGTTGCCAACAGTTCTGTAGCATATTGTTTAATTTCAACACTATGGTAAACCAACGCCGGTGAAAAGCAAAGTATGCCGATTGCCATTATTGCTGCTGGCTTTTTCAGAAAATAATTAGCGACCGGAACAAATAAGAATAAAGCTGCCATTCCCGAAATTAATGGAATCAACCGTAAGGCCTTCTCGTTAGGTCCAAAGATATTTACGGTAAATTTTACCAATAAGAGAAAGCCAACCGGTGCTTTTTGCTGATAATCGAGAGGATTAGTCAGGAGTTGTATGGCATCCATCCTTAAAAAACTACTGGATAAATACACTTCATCCATCCATAAAGAACGATTGTAGAAAAAATGAAATAGTCTAATGAGGATTCCAATGATTAAAAAAATAACCAATAGCAGGTTCCATTGTTTCCTTTTATCTAAGAAAGAGCTGTAGATTATTGAGTTCATTTATAGTTAATAACGTTCGAAATATCGATTTTTTTAATAATTTTACCACTAAATAGAGATAAATAATTGAAAGACATACCATGGGACACAATCGAATTAGTGATCTTCGACGTGGACGGCACACTTTATGATCAGGCTAAGTTAAGAAAGAAAATGCTTTTGGCGTTAATTGGGCATTATATCATTAGGCCATGGAAATATTATGACTTATTAATTTTATATCATTTTAGGAAAGAAAGAGAAAAGCATGCCGGATACAAGTCTGGGAATTTAGAGGAGGCACAATATGAGTGGTGCCTAAACAAGGTAAATTCATCAGTAGGGGAGGTTAAAAGGGTCGTCGCGGATTGGATTTTTAATCTCCCGAATCTATACCTTTCCAACTGTAAATATCCAGGTGTAACAGCTTTTTTCGAGGAGCTGGAAAAGAAGAAGATTGCAACTGCAGTTTATTCTGATTATGATGCAGAGCAAAAGTTGCAGCATTTGAATTTACAGGTAGATTTAGTGGCAAGCTCTACCCAGACAAAAATTAATGCATTGAAACCTTTGCCTGATGGCTTGAACTTTATCTTATCGGAATTGAAAATTCAGGATAAGCAAAAATGTCTTTTTATAGGTGATCGATTGGAGCTTGATGGTGCTTGTGCTAATGCTGCAGGGATTCCATTTCTATTGGTCAACAAACAAAAATACGGCGATTCTTTTTATGAAGCATTATACGCCAGCCTTACAAAATCAAGATTATAACTGTTGCATATATGATAAACGAACAAACGAGGAAAGCGGCAACTTTACAGGATTATATCGCGATTGCGAGGCCAGATAATTGGGTGAAGAATTTGTTTATGGTTCCCGGGATGCTTTTTGCATTGTCTGTTTTTCATACTCCTTTTGAAGCAGCATTGCTGTTTAAAATCGTGATTGGAATTATCAGCATCTGCTTAGTGGCATCGGCTAATTATGTAATTAATGAATACCTGGATGCGGGTTTCGATCAGTTTCATCCTTTAAAGAAGAAAAGATCCTCCGTAGTCACTACCATCAACCCAATTATTGTATACCTCGAGTATGGAGTGCTGGCCCTTATCGGATTGATGCTGGCCTATGCGGTCTCCTTAAAATTCTTATCTACAGCAGCGGTTTTGTTATTTATGGGGGTGATTTATAATGTAAAGCCATTTAGGAGCAAAGACCGTGTATTCTTGGATGTATTGAGCGAATCTGTCAATAATCCAATTAGGTTTGCGGCAGGTTGGTTTATTTTTAGTCCGGCTTTAGGAGTACCCGACAGTAAGTGGGATTTAGATTGGATCAATACCTTTCCACCGATTAGTATTATTATTGCCTACTGGATGGGTGGTGCATTTCTAATGGCCACAAAACGTTTCGCAGAATACAGACTCATCGGCAATGCGGAAATTGCTGGCCAGTATAGAAGGTCGTTTCGCCACTATACGGAGAACAGCCTATTGGTATCCATGTTTTTTTACGGCATTACCTGTGCTTTTTTTATGGGGATATTCCTGATTAAAGATCGTATTGAACTGCTATTCAGCTTCCCATTTTTTGCACTGCTGTTTTCATGGTATCTCCGTATTGGTTTGCTCAATGATTCTCCGGTTCAGGGTTCAGAAAAGTTATATACCAGAAAATGGTTTATGCTGTACCTTGTTTTATTTACTACATTGTTATGTATTTTGATGTTTGTTGACATTCCATGGTTACACTGGTTCTTGAAAAATGCTAATAATTACTAATTTGAATCCTCAATTATTTAGCTTTTATTTTATTCTAAATGAAAAATAGCCATTATGATTTAATCGTAGTTGGAACTGGTTTTGCATCCAGTTTCTTCTTAAAGAAATACTTATCTAAGGTTAAATCCGATCAGAAAGTGTTGGTTTTAGAGCGCGGACATTTTTACCCTCATGCAGAAAGACTAAAAGTAAAGAAAGGGGAGCATTCAGATTTTCAAAAGTATGAAGCGCCTTGGGAAGAAGCGATTGTCAATATGAATACCAAGAAAAGATGGCCTTTCACAACGGGTTATGGCGGCTGTTCTAACTGTTGGTGGGGCTGTACCCCCAGGTTCATGCCTTCAGATTTCAAGATGAAGAGTCTTTTTGGGATTGGAGAAGACTGGCCGGTAGATTACGATGACCTCGATCCCTATTATTATGAAGCCGAGGAGCTGATGTCTATTTCGGGTCCGGAGGGAACTCCTTTTCCCCGTAAAGGTAAATATCCTTTACCCCCGCATGAGTTTAGTATCGTCGACAAGATTTTACATAAAACCTATGGCAATCAATACATCAGTCAGCCTACAGCAAGGGCGAGCAGGGCTGCAAATGGCAGAAACCGCTGCATGACCTCCAGTACCTGCGACATTTGTCCTGTAAATGCCAAATTTACGTTGGAAAATGCAAATTTGGGTGTTTATGAAGATAAACGGGTAGAGTTAGTGTATGGCGCGCAGGTTTATAGTTTGGAAGTTCAGAATGATGTGGTTAACAAGGTCCTATATCAATTAGATGGGAAAGAATACCAGGCCTCTGGAGAGGTCGTTGCATTAGGCGCCAATCCTTTTTTTAATACGAACATTCTGTTAAATGCCGGAGACAAAAATCCCTTAACTGGAAGAGGATTTGGTGAGCAACTTGGTATGCAAGTCTTGATTTACCTGGATGGAATGAAAAATGTTGGGGGAAGTACCTGGGTGAATGCCAATGGCTATATGCTTTATGATGGAGCACATAGGAAAGACTTTGCCGCCTGCTTAATGGAAGTGAATAATGCACCCTATTATATCCGTATGGAGCGTGGGAAATGGCTGAATATTGCCAGCTTCCGCTTGTTATTTGAAGACTTGCCACTCTATAATAACTACATCACCACTTCTGCTAATAAACTGATTCCTGAAGTCCATTTTACGGAGCGTTCTTCGTATACCATGAAAGCAATTGATAATATGAAGAAAACTCTTCCTGGAATTTTATCCTGCTTACCGGTAGAAAAATTAAAATACCTGGAGCCCTTTCCAAATGAGGGACATATTATCGGTGGAACAAGAATGAGCAAAGATCCTAAGCTGGGTGTGGTGGATCAGCATTTAATCCATCATCAATATAGAAACCTATTTGTACTCGGCGCAGGAGGCTTTACTACATTTAGTGCTTCAAATCCAACATTAACCTTATCTGCATTATCTTTGTATGCAGCAGACCAAGCCTTTTAAGTTATGAAGCGCAGGAAATTTTTATTGTTAACAGGCCTGGCCTCAGGAAGCATACTTATTCCTCCTACTTTGTATTTTGTGTCTCCAGGAGTAAAACAGTTTGCGGCCTTACTCATCGAACGTGAATTTAAATATTTGAAGCTGGAACCTGGAAGTGTAGCTCATTATGTGGATGATTATTTTGCCGCTGGAGGAAATCATATCATGACCAATTTAAGATGGAAAACAATGTACTACCTCAACATGAATTGGGAAGATTCAAATCTGATTTTTGAATTGATCAGGACATTTTTGCTGTCGAGTGATTTTTTTATCCATAAGACTGATGAAACCAGGATAGTTCGATATATAGGGCTCTATAATCCCTACAAAAGCCCAGTTCCAAATCCATTTTCTTATTTACTTTATCCACCTGATGAAATTGGAGAGCCATGATCTGGACTTTGCTATTTTGATAGTAAAGACTTAAAATCTTTAATTGCGGTGAGGGTTTTTTGAGGGAAAAGTACCAGATGAGCGAGTAATATCATCCAGGCATAGGGTTGTACAAAGGCTGCGGTAATCAATAGTGCAAGGGGGAAAAATACCTGATAAAAATCGGCCATTAAGATGTGGAAAGGCTGGTTTTCTGGAGAAATAATGAGGACAGGGATATACTGCAGGCGTGTTGAACGGATCACTGCAAGCAAAACATAAAGGATCAAAAATAACACAGGTAGGAGTAGCTGCAGCGAAAACAGCATGGTTGCGATTGCTGCAAGTTCTATACAGAAAATGGTGATTTCTTTATTTCTGAAACGATCAGGTAAGATGTTTACTGCATAAGTATTTAAATCTGCCTGAATGTCGTTTTTCCGATCATAGAACTGGTGCCAGAGGATTCCCCTGGAGCCATAACACAAAGCCCAGACACCGGTACTCCAAAACCAAAGCCAGTCTATAGATTGCCCGGTCGCATAACTAATGCTACTCACCATTAAGAGACTCGTAAAAATATGGGAGCCAGAAGCATCAGCCAGGACACCCCAAATCTTCCTGTTTTTTAACCTGACCGGACGGAAAGAATAAAGGCTGAAACTGATCCATGGGATCAGGTATAAAAAGATAGATAAACGATCGGGATACAAAAAATAACCGCATACCAGACCTGCCAATAAGCATATGGTGGGAAAAATCCATCGGATTTCAGGACGTATGCCCACCATTCTATTGGCTTTTCCACTGGCTAGGTCGGCTTCAATATCCGTCAAATCATTGATGATACTTACATAAACAGCACCAATCACCAGAGCAAATAGTAAGAATAGCAATTGGGGGATAGCCATCAAAAAAACACCTTCGGTTTTTAATGCGGTAGCATAACCAATAGCTAGTAATGGCGGTAATTTATATTCCCACCATTCTACAGACCTGATTATTTTAAAAAACCTCAATAGCTGCGCTTTTAGGGGGTTAGATTATTTTGTTTATTAAACTTCTCCGTTAAATTTTTCACTTTACTGGCAAATCCCTTCATCATCACAGTGGGGATGGTTCTCAGGGTAAAAGGAATATCAATTGCAAATGAGCGTTTCAATAAGCGGAAAGAATGGGGGATGTTGAATTCCCGAATTAGGTTATGTTTGGACAATTCCACCAGACTCGCCATATACCTTCTTTGTAGGATTTTGAGTTCATCTTTGTGAAGCATGTCCTTAAACTTATCTATTTTAATTTTTAAATCAGCAATATATAGGAATTCCAGAATCTCGCTCCATTTTCTACCGTCAAAAATGTTGATCTCGTCCACACGTTTTCTCCATAAGCGATCCAGCGTATATGCGGCTTTACATTTCTTTGTCAGGATCATTTCCAGGTACATACACCAATCATCTCCAATGTTAATTTGCTCATCCCAGCCTGAAACAATCGAAGATTTACGGATAACCACAGCGGAGGAAGGGGAAGGGCAGGCCTTAAGGAATAGATTTCTTAATTCTTTGTTACCGAGATCTGACCAATGGTTTTTGATGTGCTGATGATATGGCTTTAAAAACGGGTCACCGGATAAAAAATCCCAGCTGTCTCCAACTTTTACATCCTGATCCCAGTTTGCGAAAACGAAATCAAGATGGTCTGATTCCAGTTTTTCCACACATCTTTCCAGGAAATTTGGATACCAGAGGTCATCTGAATCCAAAGAAGCCAGAATTGGGCCTTTTGCATTTTTTAAGCCTTTATTTCTTGCTGCGGCTTGTCCGCCGTTTTTCTGCCAATGATATTCTACCTCTGGGTATTTTTTGACAAGCTCAGCGGTGTCATCTGTCGATCCGTCGTCAATAACAATTACCTGAACATTTTTATAAGTTTGATTGAGGGCACTTTCAATAGCATCAGAGAGCTTATCTGCTCTATTAAATGTGGGGATAACAATCGAAACTAATGGGTTATAACTCATCTAGCAGGAAGTTTAGTTGATTCGCGAAATCCGTTTCCGGAGAAATTGGGAGGTGATTTGTTATATGTAATGAAGCTGCTTTTCCTATTTCTGGCCATTGATCGCGCAGTTCCCATGCGCGTTCCATAGCAGATTCAAAATCTTTTTCTGTGGCTTCTGCTATGAAACCATTTATACTGTCGTTAATGATATCGGCATTGCCACCGGCATTACTGACAATAACAGTACGTCCAACGGACATGGCCTCAATCATTGACAATGGAAGTCCTTCACTTCTCGAAGGCAATAACAGGGCGTGATAATTTCTCCATAAGTTATCTATATCCTCATGAAAACCATTGAACTCAACATTGTCGAGTGCTAAAAGCTGCGCCATTTCTTTAATGCCTTGTTCATCTAGTCCAGATCCGATAAAAGAAAGCATAATGGGTCTTTCCCTCCACTTCTTTTTATTCATGATCCTTATTAAAATATCCTGGGCCTTATCAATGACAAATAGACGGGCTACACAAGCCAGCTTATATCCATTAACGGTATCCGGATGTGGTAAGATATGAACCTTGGTTTTTATGGGATTAAAAACAACAGTGCTGTTGTTTAAGCGCAATCCAAATTGTTCTTCAGTTAAAGTCTTATTATGATTGGAAACAAAAAAGCATTGTTTTGCATGAAGCAGCGTTTGCTTCATATAGTCGCGGTCAGTAGGATAGGGCCAATAAAAATCAACTGCCTTCTGCGCAATAATTACATATGGTATGTTCAGCAGGTGACATTCATAAGCGTAAATCAGACCATCAAAATTGATTCCCTGCGCAACGATCACCAGTTCTGGAGGCTGTTTCTTCAACTGATCCCTGAACCGATCTAAACCTGCATTTTGTCTATAATTTTTGATGGTCGCTCTTTTAATCAGCTGTCCGATTTTTCTTTTGAATTGTTGGGCTAAAGAAAGGTCAGGCTCCAGCTCTATCAAATTGACTTGCTGCTCGATCAGTTTAACAAACTCGGGATGCGATCTGTTGATACGATTTTTATATAACCTCAGACGGGTACCTTTTTTTAACATAGGGATACTTTTTGCCCAAAGTTCTTCACTTCCGCCCCAGTCGTCCATACAGCAGGTGATTATAGCTATTTCTTGATGATTTTTATTCTTCAATTTTTTCAAATTGCCTGTGATTTGGCGGGTTCAATATCAAACGAAGATTTCCTTTACATTTTCGACATGATATCCGCCGCGTCTTCAGGCTAAAGATAGCGTTCCTTTCTTAATAACAGACTCTTTTTACGTTTTTTAAGCACCGTATATTTGCTGGAAAAGGACTCCGTGTATGAAATTGGGTAGTTCGAGAGATGAGCAAATCTAAAAAAAGCAGCAGTTATTTAAAGGTTTCGTTATAAATTCTACAACTATTTGTTTTCTTAATCAATACTTTTTATGATGTTGTTCCTGATATTTTTTAGAATAAATAATTTACCTACAGCTTAGGATTTAACTTATTTAACTATGTAGGCATAATTTTAGCTACTTGTAGTATATTAGAGTAAACAAATTTGTATGAGAAAAACTTACCTATTAATCAGTAGCGTATTATTAATCTTCCTAAGCTCCCTGGCAGGTTGTACGCAAGATATAAAATCGCCTGGAGAAATAAAACCGCTCAGAAATAAGCAGGTTAAGATCAAGGATATGTTTGGCATAAATGGTTTCGAATGGGACTTTTATGAGAGTCACAATAATTTTGATTCCGCGAAATATAACCTGATTCGCAACTTCAGTGGTTTTAGGCATTTCCTGGATTGGGAACGTATAGAGCCGCAGAAAGGCGTTTATAGATTTAACCATAAACCAGAAGGTGGCTGGAGTTACGATGAGATTTATGAGAACTGTTATCGTGACAGTATAACTGTACTGGTTGATTTGCAGGTGACCCCAAGCTGGCTGATCAGCACTTATCCTGAGCATCAAAGACAAAGAGACCTAAGTCCAGTTCCATACGGTGCAAAAAGAGATTCCCCTAAATCTTATATCGACATTGCCAGAGCAGGTTTTCAGCTTGCCGCAAGATATGGACGCAATAAAAATGTTGATCACAAACTCATTCTCGTTCCGAAAGAAGGAGCTGCCCCAGTGGTTGGTCTTGGCTATGTGAAATATATGGAAAGCAGTAATGAACCTGATAAGTGGTGGAGAGGAAAAGATGCGCAGCAGAGTCCTGAAGAATTTGCAGCACAATTATCTGCATTTTATGATGGTCACAAAGGAACGCTTGGTCCAGGTATTGGTGTAAAAGCAGCTGACCCTACGATGATGGTCGTGATGGGAGGCATTGCAAAACCAAATGTGGAATTTGTGAAAGGAATGGTAGAATGGTGCAGGAAACATAGAGGACTTAAAAAAGATGGTCAGGTAGATTTATGCTTCGATATAGTCAACTACCATATGTACTCCAATGATTATACCGGATGGTTTGCCAAGTTCAGAAGCAAGGGCAGAGGTGTTGCACCAGAAACCAACGACATGACAGAGATCGCCAATTCCTTTACCAATTATACAGCAGCAGAGCTGGGTGATATACCGGTATGGTCTACAGAAACTGGTTACGACTTAAGTTCAAGAAGTGCGCAGCGTGCGGTTGCAGTAGGCAGTAAGTCTAAAGAAATTACTCAGGCCGACTGGATTTTGAGATTGGCCTTATTATACGCGAGGGTAGGCTTGGAAAAGGTTTTCTTTTATCAGCTTTATGATAACAATGAACCTGGAAATGACGACGGTGGTCCTTTTGGTTTTTCTGGCTTAGTGGATAAAAATAAACGCAGACCTGCTGCGGATTACATTCATCAGGTGACTAAATTGATGGGTGATTACTATTACCTGAATACGATCAATAAAGACCCAATAGTGGACGTGTACCAATACGGAAAGAAGAGAATGTATGTTTTGGTTGTTCCAGACGAGTCTGATCGTAAAGAGAAGTATACATTGGATTTGGGTGCTGCTAAAAAAGCACTCATTTATACACTTCAACCTGGGAAGGATGCCATGTCTGTAAAAGAAGTGACCGTTCCTGGCGGTGTTTTAGAGATAGCAGTTTCGGAAACGCCAACTTTTGTGGAAGCTAAACCTCAATAGTTCTTTTTTGATCACATTAAAGCCTAATAATTTAATTAGCTCTGAACAGAGGATAGTTAAATTATTAGGCTTTTTGCTGTAATTGATGTTGGTAAGTAGCCAGCGCCTCCAGGCAAAATCCTGTGGTCATCTCTTCAGACCCATAGCACAGCCTTTTTTTAGGGCCACCATAATAAACTGCCCATCTTGGCCAGCAGCCAGATGGTTTTTGCTGCTGAATTAAATATTGTACAGCGGCTTCCATCTCGGATGTATTTATTCCGCATTGAAGTAGCGCGGTGATGCTTAATGCGGTATCTAATATACTTTCGCCGAAAGATCCATTTGATTTTGAGGTTTTTAAGATGCGCTGAACGATTTTATCTACCGCAGGTTTCATTTGATCTATGCCGGCTTTGTAGGTTCTAGAGAAAAAGTAATAAATAGTGAAAGGATTGCGGTACCAAAGATCGCAGTCTCCTTCTTTTTCCTGATCGATGATATCCAGCATATAATTGATAATCGGAGCAGTTTCCGGGCGATAACCAAAATAAAATAATGCGTTTGCGTTTACGGCAGCGTCAATATCATATCTTCCAGCCTCAGTGTTTCTCCAAAATAGGAAAGTTGAGATCGGATGTTTAAAAGCCCTTAAATTGAGCATCCAAAAGTCCTTAATGGGCACCAGACTTGGGCGAAGGGTAAACCAAGTGTAAAATAGTCCTGAAGCATGCCTGTTAGCCAGAATAATTGCCTCATTCTGAGGATCAACTTTCCCTAAAGCTTGCAGTACCTTTGAAGCGCATGCCGTGCTGTCTACATCTGGCGGACAAATGGGAAACAGTGGGTTTAGGATGGTGAAATTGTTCCATACTCCGCCCCGCATTTTTTGATACTGTAAAAATGCAGCGCCCATATCCAGCATCTCTTTCACTTTAGGATCTTGCTTCAACTGGAGGAGTGAGTACATAATCAGGGATGTAGGAAAAACATTGCTGTGAGGGATACATTGCTTCATTTCATCCTCATCAGAGATGTAACAGCAAAATTCCCCGTGGGGATATTGATGATCGTAAAGATAGTTGATCCCTTTTAAAATAGCTTGATCCATAATCGCTGATGAGTTTAATCTGTTATTTACACCTGATTTTGCGCTGAATTTTTATTAAACAGTTTAAAATAATGACCTTGCAATGCCATCAATTCTTCATTAGTTCCAGATTCTACTATTTTTCCATTGGAAAGCATATAGATATAATCAGCGTGTTTCACTGCAGATTGTCTGTGGCTGATGACAATAGCAGAGCGGTTTCCAATTCTTTCCCGAAAGGAGTCGAACAATGTTTTTTCTGCGTTTGCGTCCAGCGCGCTGGTGGCCTCATCCAGAATGATAAAGCGAGCCTTACTATAAAATGCTCTTGCAATGGCTAATTTCTGCCATTGACCAATGCTCACCTCATGTCCATCCTCAAAAATTCTACCCATAATGGTTTGATAACGGTCAGGGAAAGTATCAATAAACAAGTCCGCTCCAGAATTCTTTGCGGCCTCCTCAATTTCCTCTTCCCGGCGTTGACCGTCAATATCGCCAAATCGGATATTATCCGCGGCAGAAACATTATATTTTCCAAAGTCTTGAAATACGGCACAAATTTGCTTTCTAAATTCTCTGCTTTGAAAATTACGGATGTCGATTCCATTTAAAGTGATCTCACCAGAGCTCGGGTCATACAACCTGCACATCAGCTTAATTAAAGTCGATTTTCCAGCACCATTCATACCTACCACAGCCACAATTTTACCTGCGGGCATTTTGATATTGATGTCACTTAGGGTAGGGCGTTTCGCATGAGGATAAGTAAAACTCATGTTCTTGATTTCCAGGTTGATTAACGAGTCTTCGGGTATGGGTAATGGGTTTGGTACTTCAGGTAAGCTGCTCTTCAAGTCGAACAATTCAAAAATACTTTTTACAAAAATGTTATTCTGGTAGAGTGTCGATATGCTCGTAGACAGGCCCTGCAGGACGTTAAAAGCCTGAGGAAAGGCCACAAGAAATAAGGTAATATCACCCACACTGGTGCGGCCATGAATACTGCCTATAGCGATATAAGCGATACAGGAAAAAAAACCAATTGCGGCAATGGTAGAGGTAATTAATTCTTTATAAGTTCGCCTTTTACTGATTTTTAGTCTTCCCGATAAGAGGTCTAAGCGAATGCTGGTATGTATTTTTCTAAGGTAATCTCCTAGTCCAAAACTTCTGATTTCTTTAGCATGGGTATCTGCAGTTAATAAAGTGCTCATATAACCAGATTTTCGTTCCAAAGCAGTCTGGGCAATTCGGAGCGCATTCTGACTATCTGCAAAATTAATCCTCACCCATAATGTAGGAATGATAAAAAGGGCCAAAATGGGGAATAACCTCCAGTCGATGGCCACTAACATAGAAGCGATAACAACCAGGCTCATGGCATTTTTCGCAATGTCAACAATGCTGAAAACGATCATGTTGGGGCGGTCGCTTCCCATATCTCTGGCCCGTTTTAAAATGTCAAAATACTCGGGACTCTCATAAAAGGAAAGGTCCAGGCCGATTGCACTTTCATGAATTTTACTATCGATATATTCGGCCACTTCCCCCGATTGTTTTTCGGTAATATAGACTGAAATTGCTTTAATTGCAGCATAAGAAATTGCAGATAATGCAGCAAGCGACAGGTATTTAATGACTTCCGATTCATTCTGGACATTGCTGATTCCATATTTAGAAACCGTGTCAATTAATTTCTTCAACATATATAAGGAAGAAAAAAACAAGGCACTTTCTATAACAATGAAAGCAATAGATACCGCTGTCCATGTTTTTGATGCCGACCAAATCAATTTTAATATCCTTAAAAGATTCAGGTTCGTGCTTAAGTTATGGAGTTTAGTTAAAAATGATTTCATCATTGGATGAGGACTGGCAAAGTATAATAGTGATTAGCTTCTTTATTTTTTGATCTCCCAAAAGGACCCTTCGTATCGGAAAGGTTTCAACTGAAGGTAATATTTTTCTGCTGCAGAAATGAATTCATACTTTTTTTCATAGTTTTTCTCAAGCAAGGATTCCACGCGATTTCGATCTGGAAAATGGCATGGATAAGAGGCTTCAATACCATAAAATACAGGTGGAACATGCTGAATCGTCACTCGATCAGCTGGTTTGTCATTATAAGCGATAAAATCCAGCAGCACGTGAGGAATGCCGGTGCTCCTCACTTCTTCCAGCAATTGATAAGGATCTTCAAGGTATTGAAGGACATTGCAGATTAAGAACAGCTGGACCGTGTTTTCTGCTAAACATTCTTTTATGGTACTATAGAACGTGATGTGATCATTTTCAAATTCTTTCTTTCCCGCTTCCACAAATTTCGGCTGTTCTATGATACACCATTTCAACTTTTTCAAATGCTTTAAAAAAGGATAGTTTTGATAAAATGTGGTGCCTAATGAACCACCAAAGTCAATTAACGTAAGTTTATTATCATTTTTAGAGGCAATGTATAATAAACTGCTGAGCAATGAATAGTTCATCTGAACCTTATCATAAGCAATGCCATCCCGCTCATAAGGGATTTCACCATTCTTTACCTTTAAAGTACTCTCTTTAATTTTGTTTAAAATATCCGCCTCATCATAGCCCTGGCATTTATTTTTTGCCTCTTCATAGCTTTTATAATTACCCTTCCAGCCGTGTTTAAAGCTATACCATTTCAGGCTATGGGCAATAGGAGGGATTAATTCTTTGACGAGGTAAAACATGGTTGATACCCTTAAGAGTTGAATTTATTTATCATCTTTACCACCTGATGAATGTCTTCTTTGGTATGCGCAAAGGAACAGGGTAAACTCAGTGTGGTTTGGTGTATGTTACTGGAAATGGGATAGTCTAATTTTGCCAGATGACCTTTTAATGCAGCCTGATCTTGTGGTGCTACAGGGTAATGTATCTCTGTTGCAATGCCATGATCTAGTAAATACTGTTTTAACCGATCTCTTTCCGGATGTAAAATATTGAAAATATGGTAGACATGGTGAAAATCAGGATCAATTCTCGGTTTAATAAAATCATCCTTTAAATCATTGAAATAGACCTCTGCCAAAGCACGTTTATGATTGTTGATCTGATCAAGATAGGGAAGTTTAACCCTTAAGAAGGAAGCTTGCAACTCGTCTAATCTGGAATTATAGCCTACAACGCTGTTATGATATTTTTTTTCAGAACCATAATTCCGAAGTTGTTTGAGCTGCTGATGATCTGCTGCCGATTTACAAATTACTGCACCAGCATCGCCTAAAGTACCTAAATTCTTGGTGGGATAAAAACTAAATGCTCCAAAATCCCCAAATGTACCTGCCAGTTTGTTCTTGTATTTCGCACCATGGGCCTGGGCACAGTCTTCAATAATTTTAAGCCCATGCTGAGCAGCAATTTCCATAATTGGATCCATCTCACAGCACTGTCCATAAAGATGGACTACCATGATGGCCGCCGTTTTTGAGGTAATCGCGGGACCAATTAAAGCAGGATCAATATTATACGTCCTTGGATCTGGCTCTACCAATATTGGCGTTAAGCCACAATGTAAGATAGATAAAATAGTTGCTATATAGGTGTTGGAGGGCACAATGACCTCATCTCCAGGATTAAATTTGCAGCATTTTAAGGAGAGGATCAATGCATCCAATCCATTTGCTACCCCAGCAACATGTTTTTCCTGGTGGTATCTGGCAAATTCTTCTTCAAACAGGGACACTTCATCACCTAATATATACCAGCCTTTATCTAAAAATAGGTCGAATTTCTCGCGCAGTTTTCCTTCAAATGGTTTATTTAAAGTTTTTAAATTCTCATACGGTATCATACGGCTCATAAATATAGTCTTTAGGATCAAATGCTGTGGAAGCCAATACCAATAAAATGGCATCCGAAGAAAAGTCATGCATTACATGCCAATCTTCTGGTAATAAAAATAAGCACTTTTCAGGACTATCAAGATCGAAAATTTCAGTTTTTGTACCGTTATTATTTGTGATTTTACAAGAACCTTTGATGCAAATAGCTGCCTGGTGGGTCGCGTGATGTCTGTGGCCTCCTCTGTCGGTATTGTCAACAGAATAAATGTAAAAAAGCCGTTTAATTTCAAATGGAACTACTTGATCTAAAACCGTAAGTACTCCTCTGGAATCTTTGAATGTTTGAATGTTAACTATGTGTGCCATCTGTTAATAGGTTGTTATCAATTAAATTTAGAATCTCAGGTTTGTTGATCATATCAAATTTTCTTGCAAAAAGCATTTTTGTGATTTTTAAATGCTCAAAATCTGTTTCATCCAATATTTTTGGATTAGCTCCTCCGGCAGACCAATCAATGTATCTGTAATTATTATTGACAACTTTATCTTTATGTTTTGAATTGAGAATAATGGTTTGAAAAACAAATTCATCACTTGCCCAGCAAAATGAAAAAAATTGTCTCAGTTTTTTGTCTTGTTCTACTTTATTTACCACATACATCGCTATTTCTGGACTTAACATCCAAAACATTGATTTTCCATAAGGATGTAATTTATGCGGTAACTTTCTGCGTGGCATTATTTTATTGATCAGCTGCTCTAACCTATGTTTGCCCAGGAAATTATAACTGGACAGGAAGTAATTTTCCATACGAATTAAACCCTCTTTCCAATCATTCTTGATATCTCGGTAACTCAAAAACTCCTTGCCAATATTCTTCTTGAAAAAATCATGAATATATGCCGGCGATTTAAGCGGGTAATCCTGACCACTTAAAAAATTAATAAATTCATATCGGGTTCCTGTACCCACAATTTCTTTGATACATTCAAAAGTTGCAATAACAGTGCTGAATCCAGCCCATTTTACATCTACACGATTATTTATAAAAAAAACGTTAGGTAATGATTTTAAAAATAAATGAGGATTGATGTCGAATTTTTTATCTACATGGATGTAGAAGTCAAAATCAGGATGATACATATTCCTGATCATTCTTTCAGTCTGCTGAGGATTGGTATAGGTGAGGATCAGATGAGCGATACGCATGTTTAAGTAAATAATTTTCAGTGAAAATATGATGCCAATATTTTAAATTTTTATAGGATACTGACTTGTGCCTAAAATATTACAATTCTAAATCTGACAATAAATCAGAAATAGCGCATAAACTCAATGATATAGGAGTAAGTATTGCGCTAAGATAGTATTGGTTTAGCTAAAGGGTCATCAGAATGACTAAAATCACCGCGCTGCATTCTGGAAATTAAGAAAGGGAGAATAAGGGCCTCATTTTGTCTGAGTAATTGCCATATTTTTTTTCTAAGGACTAAATCAAATGTTTTATTTCCGTAGGGTAAATCAACCTGTTTTCTGGTTAGATTGATGGGTTTATTGTATAAAACGGCAACACGATTCTTTTTATAAAGAACTTTTAAAGTCTGAGTGGGTAGTTTGTATTTAAAAATACGCTTAGGTACATCATGATTTAAACAATCATAAACCATGGTATGAGGAAGAAGAATGTATAATCCCGGAGCCAGCTGGTAGTTAGGATCCAATACCTGATCGATGGGCTGCGTAATCGGGTGTAGTGATACAGTACTTTGCTGTGTTTCTTTAAATGTTGAAGGAACAGCTTTGGAAATGATAAAAGTAAGTAATACCATCACCAGGCATATCATTGCCCTGCTTATAAAACGTATGGTGATCCTATTTTTCATTCCCTGCTTATATCGGCATTGTCTATATAATTTATAACATTCATTAGCTTGGGGAGATTCATTAAAGCTGGCACATTTATAGCTCTTTTGCAAATTATTTCGTTAAAAAATGACCAATCTAAATCCTACTTTTACAGCAGATGAAACTGACCTCTATAATTTCTGTTAATTTTAATCAACCCGAGGTAACTCTAGCGTTCTTACAATCAGTCAAGAATAATACCATTGGTCTGCCTATCGAACTAATTTTAGTAGACAATGGAAGCAAGGAAGACCATGGAGCCGCTTTTTTAGCCGCTTATCCCAACCTTAAATACCTGCGTTCTGAACAGAATCTTGGCTTCGCCGGAGGGAATAATATAGGCATTAACATAGCTACAGGCGACTTTTTACTGTTATTGAATAACGATACCGAAATCAGTGAAAACCTGATCACCGTGTTAACTGAAGCCATGGATCAAAATCAGGAAATTGGAATAATTTCTCCACTCATCCTTTATTATGACCAACCGGAAACCATCCAGTATGCGGGATTTACGGAGATGAATTACCTCACTGCGAGGAATAAAGGGATCGGTAATATGGAAATCAACCGAGGCCAATATGAGCAGGATAGTCGGGAAACTGCTTTTTGCCATGGTGCGGCGATGATGTGCAGGAGGGCAGACCTGACCAATATAGGACTGATGGCAGAGAACTATTTCTTATATTATGAAGAATTAGATTGGTGTGAGCAGTTTAAGCGGGCAGGTAAGAAAATCTGGTTTACCGGCCAGACTAAAATCTACCATAAAGAGTCGATGAGTGTGGGCAAAGAAAGCAGCATTAAAACCTATTTTATGACCCGGAACAGAATGCTTTTCATCCGTAGGAATACCAGCTGGTTCAATACGCTGCTTTTTAGTTGTTTTTATATCGGCATTGCCTGCCCCAAACAAATCCTGACTTACCTGAAAAAAGGAAGAACAGACCTTGTAAAATGGGTGTTTAAAGGCATATTGTGGAACTTCAGCCATTCCAAAACAAGTAATAAATTAGGCTTTAAAATATAATATTGATGATCATACTTTTCTGGATCAGCATTTTTCTGATCGTATATACCTTTGTAGGCTATGGCTTTGTGCTTTACTTCCTGCTGAAGCTTAAAAACCTCTTTGTAAAACCCTTTTCTTTTAAATCTAACGTGGAATTACCTACAGTCAGCTTGTTGGTAGCCGCTTATAATGAAGAGGAGCTGATTGGGGAGAAAATCAAAAATACCCTTGCACTAAACTATCCTAAGGATAAAATACAGTTCATTTTTACCACTGACGGCTCTTCAGATAGTACTCCGGATCAGGTGCGCCAGTTTCCGGAGGTCACCTTACTGCACATCGATGCCAGGGAAGGGAAAATGGCGGCAATTAAAAGGGCCATTCCGTTTATCAAAGGAGAAATCGCTGTGTTTACGGATGCCAATACTTTTCTGAATAAAGACGCGATCCTGGAACTGGTAAAACACTACCAGAATCCAAAAGTAGGAGCGGTAGCCGGGGAAAAAAGAATCCTCGTGCCGGAAACGGCAGATGCCAGCTCTGCAGGGGAAGGTTTTTACTGGAAATATGAGTCGCTATTGAAAAAATGGGATTATGCTTTGTATTCTGGAGTAGGCGCCGCAGGGGAGCTGTTTAGTATTCGTACCGCATTGTACCAACCTGTAGAATCAGATACCATTATTGACGACCACATGATCGCCATGCGCATTGCCGAAAAGGGATACATCATTGCCTACGAGCCCAACGCATACGCCTTGGAAACTGCTTCAGCGGATGTAAAAGAAGAATTAAAGCGTAAAATAAGAATTGCTGCTGGGGGTATGCAGTCCATCTTAAGATTGAAGAAATCTGCAAACCCTTTTCATAACCCAATCTTTACTTTTCAATATTTGAGCCACAGGGTATTGCGGTGGACCATCACTCCATTTCTGCTCATCTTGGCTTTTGTTTTAAATGGAATTATTGCAGTACAAACTAATGAATTGTTTTATCAGGTATTATTTGGCCTGCAGGTGCTTTTTTACCTTTTAAGTCTCGTCGGACTTTATTTTGAAAATAGAAACATCAGGATCAAAGCCTTATTCATCCCTTATTATTTCTGTGTGATGAATTATGCGGTGATCGCAGGCATCATCCGGTATTTTAAAAAGAACCAAAGCGCTGCCTGGGAGAAATCTAAAAGAAAATAAAGCAGATAAATTAAAAATAGTTAAGGCCATTCACTAAATCCCAGAACTTAATCTGCTGCTGATCCATCGGAATGGCAGTGCTGAGTAAATGGGTTTCTGCTGCAAAAAAACTTTCTACCATGTAATTAATCCCATTTCTAAAAACGGGACTACTTTGGGTAGGAACCTCCTGGAGTTGTTCTACAATGCCTTCACCAGTGGCCTTTACAAGGGCCTCTTTTCGGGTCCAGAGCAGGTAAAAGGTCAGGATAGGTAATGCAGAACTTTCCACCATGACTTGCTCTTCTGCACTGAAACAAAGATTGGTTACTTCTTTATATTGGAAATAGGGATCTACATACTCGATGTCCACACCGATAGAAGTCTCACTCAGCGCGATAGTAATTAAATCTTTGGAATGACTCACATTGAAAAATAAACCATCAACTCCAGGCTTTTTATTCTCTTTCAAATGAAAAACAATCGAAGCCGCAGGAATACCCATGAAATGACCCAGCAGCTTCCTTAAAAAGTACTTACGGACAGTATAATTTTCCCTGCTCTGCTGATGAAGAAATCTGGCTCCTTTAGCCAGTTCTTCAGGAGTCAGGAGCTCTTTTGGGTCTATTTTTTTAAAATACTCGCTTGCCCTGATTTTGAAAATATGTATACCATCTTTGATAGATAGCACTTGTCCATCATAAGGAAGCCATTCAATCGGCCCGTTTATCAAGACATCACTACTTGGTTCCATCATATTTTATTTAATGCATCCTGTAAAATCCTCGCAAATGCTTCATTGTTTGGGGGATATAAAAACGTCTCATGATCACCTGGAACATCATGACGTTCTATGCCCTTATTGGCATATTTTGCCCAGCCAAGAGAATGGTTGTCATCCAGGTAATACAACCTTTTCTTTACGGTAAACAAACTGATTTTTACATTTTCCTTCACCATCGTATAGTGGTTATGCGCCTGATCATAATTGCTGTAAATCTCTTTTTCATATGGACTGAAGTGCAACGTATAATCTTCACCTAATGGTACGTTTGTATCACTCATCCGCCGCTTAATTATTTGTAACTGATAACGCATCGTTTCTCCTGGATGACGGAAAAAGGAACCTATGATAAAAGGAATTTTAAAAAATTGTCTCTTAATCTTGTTCAATAATTTAACAGATTTAGGAACGGAGCTTCCTACATCTCCGGCATAAGTATCGAGGATCCCTAAAAAGGCCACTTCTTTACCCATTTTTGTCAGCTGCTTAGCCATTTCATAAACGATAAAGCCGCCCAAAGAATAACCAGATAAGTAATACGGCCCTTTTGGATGTACTTTTATAATTTCCGACACGTACACTGCTGCAATCTCTTCAATACTATTAAAAAGTGGGGTTTTCCGATTTAATCCCAATGCCTGCAAGCCATAAAGTGGCTGGTCTTCATCCAGGTATTTACTCATAGATTGGAATACCAGTACATTTAATCCACCTCCATGAACCATAAACAATGGATTTTTGGTGCCGGAAGTTTTAATGGGTACCAAGGCATCCCATTGTACTTCATGCTCATCTGGATGCAGCTTTTTGGCCAGCTTTTGGATGTTTGCATTTTCAAAAAGAGTGGCTAATGGCAATCTTTTTCCAGTTTCCTTTTCAATTGCAGCCATTACTTTTACCGCGAGTAAAGAGTGACCGCCAAGCTCGAAAAAGTCGGAAGTAGTATCCATATATTCCAGACCTAGCACCGCCGACCAGATATCGAAAATCAGCTGTTCATTCTTATTTTGAGGCAATTCCCTCGATTGCCATTGGTTTTCTGACTTTGGCTGAGGCTTAGGAAGTGCTTTTTTGTCAATCTTATGATTAGGCGTGAGCGGGAAAGACTTTAAAGCAATGAAATCATTCGGAATCATATAATCCGGAAGATCAGAACCCAAAATTTCCTTCCATTCTGCGATCGTTTTTTTAGAAAGAAAAAGCTCATTTGTGGAAATCGGAGTCTTCGCGAAATCTGAGGGCTGAGCAGTCGAAAATTGTGCTGCCATCGGATTTTCAGGTATCAGTAAGGAATTTCCCTCTTTAATAAATACGACATCATAACAGCCATCTGTGCCATCCGAACTCCAGCGGATGTGGGTATTATAACCCAATCTGGAACCTAATTCCCAAAATTCATCAGGATAAACACCTTGTTGTACTTCTGCCAGCTGCTGCTTAATTTCGCCCACTAAGGCTGTTGCCGGGGCTGATTTCATCCACTCCAGTAGTACATAATCCTTAGCCGTCCGGGCATTAAATACCCCGTTTATGGCCATTACATCAGTGCTTTCTTTTTCCAATAAGGCAGCCACAGCAGTTATATCCTTAATTTCTTCCCAATTCAATATTAGGGAAGGAGTGATAGATTTATGATTGGAATTCACATAAATCCACACGTCATAATGATATTTAGTGGTCTCATTTAAAGATAATCCCCTTCTTAATTGTACGTCTACACCAGAAATTTCCGGCAGCATTTTCGGCAATAAATAGAAAAATGCAGGGTCTGCTACAAACTCATCCTCGATTCTTACCCGGTTGCTCACCACCTCTTGAAAATCAGGAAGCGAAGTGCTGTCTTTGGCGTTGGCCAGATAATCCATCGCATGATACATGCTGAGGCTGTTTTTGCCTTGCATATCTCCAATAAACAAACAACCGCCTTTTTTTAAGCGCTCTACTGCAGAGCCGATCACTTTGAGAAAGTAATTGGCATCCGGGAAATATTGGGCCACACTGTGGATCAGGATCAGGTCGAAGGAGGAGCCATTCATCCCAGTAAAATCGTCCGCGGCATTAGCCCTTGTAGTCACATGCGGCCATTTTTCAGGATGTGCATCCAGTTTTTGCTGTAGTTTCCCGATCGCTGTTTCCGCATAATCTGTGGCTAGATAAGAAGTTGCAAAAGGAGCCAATTCAAACATCAGCTGGCCACCGCCACTGCCAATTTCTAAAATGTCTCTTGCTTTTAGCGCCTTAATTCTTTCCGCCGAAACTTCCAGCCACTCTGCTGCCTGTTCTACGAGGCTATCACTATTTTTCCATTGTTCCAGTAAAATACCATCAATCTTTTGTTCCGATTCCGCTTTTCCTGCTGATGATTGTGCAGCCATATCGTAAATGGTATCCCATCGGTCTTTCCATGAAGGCGTTGTATGGTTAGCTTTCAGATCTTCTGGAACCACGTAAGCAACCAGTCTTGGTTCAGCAATTTGATCGGCTCTCGCCAATACCACCGCCTGTTTTACACCTTCCAGCTCATTCAGACAATTTTCAATTTCTCCAAGTTCTATCCGGTGACCTCGGATTTTTACCTGTTGATCAGACCTGCCCAGACAGATGATTTCTCCATCTGCTGTAAACTTCCCAAGATCGCCTGTTTTGTAAAGTCTGCCGTCCGCCTTTCCGCTAAAGGTATCTTTAATGAATTTTTCGGCGGTTAGCTCTGGCTGATTCAGGTAGCCAGCGGCCAATCCTGCACCACCAATTAAAATTTCCCCGATATTTCCCGGAGGAACCAATTGTCCGGTTTCATTTGCCAGGTAGACACTGGTGTTTTGAATGGGCCTGCCAATACTGATCAGCTCATCTTCTTTTTTAATCTCTTTTACAGTTGACCATATCGTCGTTTCTGTAGGTCCATACATATTCCACAAGGACGAACAGCGTAATAGCAACGCGGTAGCCAGGTCTTTAGGAAGTCCTTCTCCACCACACAATACTTTTAAATGAATCGGACTTGTCCAGCCTGATTCTATCATCATTCTCCAGGTAGAAGGGGTGGCCTGCATGATGGTAATGCGGTGTTCCTGAATCAGGTCCAGCAATAAACGCCCATCTCTGGCACTTTCTGTGTCACATAACACCAATTCAGCTCCGGTAATCAGCGGCAGGTACAATTCCAGACCAGCAATGTCAAAAGAAATTGTAGTGATGGCCAGCAAGCGATCAGAAGGACTCATCCCCGGAACGGATTGCATACTGAGCAGGAAATTAACGAGGTTGGAATGCATGATTTTTACCCCCTTAGGTTTTCCTGTGGATCCAGACGTATATAAGATATAGGCCAGGTCAGTACCAGAAAGCGGAACTGCCGAACCTTTCATCGGGCAATGCGCTAAGGAAGGCCAAAGGTCTTCTATCACTAATTCTTCTGCTTTAGACTCATATTTGCCTTGATGAGCTTTGGAGACCAATAGAATTTTAGCTTTGGAGTCCTCCAGCATATAGACAATACGATCATGCGGGAAATCCGGGTCTAAGGGCAGATAAACGCCGCCAACCTGAAGGATCGCCAATAAGCCAACCACCATTTCTATAGAACGGTCGCTAGCAATCGCAACAATGTCACCGGTTTTAATTCCTTTATCCTGTAAATAGGAAGCAAACTGATGGACAGAATCCATCATCTCCCGATAGGTCAATTGGTCTTTTCTAAAAATAATGGCTTTTTGATCCGCGAACTTTAAAGCAGCCGCTTCCACCAATTGAAGCAAATTTGCATGACTGTCGAAATCAACATCGGTCTGGTTCCATTGTTTCAATTGATCCAGCCATTGTTCCGAATTGGACAGGCTATGCGCTTGTATGGTTTTGGTAGGATCTGCGATAAAGGTTTTCAGCAGCTTTTCAAAATCTCGAGCCATCTGCTCCATTGTGGCAGCAGTAAAAAGCTGGGTATTATAGGTCCACTCTAATGTAAGTCCGTGTTTAGAGCTGGTGGCATTCAAAAATAGCTCAAAAGTCTCATAAGCTCTTGGATTAGAAATCAGCTCATAACTCAACTGCTCAAAGGACACAGAATTGTCCATGCCCATGTCGATATTGAAAACTACCGGAACCAATGGAACCCTGGAAGGATCTCTTTTTATGTTCAGCGCTTTTACCAGTTGCCCAAAAGTGAACTTCTGATGGTCATAAGCATCAAAGAAAGCTTTTTTTCTGTTCTTTAAATAACTGCCGAATGATACATTCGGATCTATCGTTGTTTTTAAAGGAAGGAGGTTCACACAATGGCCAACCAATCCGAATTTCTCTGTTGCCGCTTGTCCGGCAGCAGGAAGACCGACTACCAGTTGCTGTTGATGGGTTTGCAGGTATAAGAATACCTCAAAGGCACTCAGCAGGGTATTTACCAAACTGGCCCCTGATGATGCGCCCATCTTTTTCAGTGCTGCTACCATTTCCTTAGAAAGATGCAGGTCAAACCGCGATGCGGCATAGGTTCTAAGTGCTGGCCTGGGGAAATCCGTAGGCAAATCCAATACAGGAACGTTATCGCGATACAGATCCAGCCAGTAATTCAGGGTTTCCTGATATTCTGAACTTTGCTCAAAGGCCATCATTTCAGAAGCATAATCGCTGATTTGAGGGGCAGGGCTAAGGTTCAGAACTTTACCCGCTACCTTAGCATTGTAAATTTTACTCAAGTCTTCCAGGAATACACCGGTAGACCAGCCATCACTAATGATGTGGTGTTTAACAATAGTAAAAAAATGATGGGTGTCGCTAAGTTGATTTAAAAACAATCGTAGTAAAGGGCCTTCCTGTAAGTCGAAAATGCGCTGCATTTCCTGTTCAATAAAGCCATTCAATACCGCCTTCTGGTCTTTTTCTTGGGTAAGCTCAACCACACTGAGCGCAATAGGCATTGTTTTATAAATGATCAGTGTTTCTCCATTCGGACTCACGGTAGCACGTAAGGCCTCATGTCTATCGACCACTTCTTGTAATGCAGCAGTAAAATGATCCAGCTGAAATGTACCCTCAAGATCTAAAGAAACAGATTCATTATAAGCCAGATTTGCTGCTGCTTCCCCAATCATGCAGGAAAGCCAGATCTCTTTTTGTGGCTCATTCGTGAATACTATCTTTTCGATCTCCTTCTTTTCTTCAAAGGGGTCAAAATCAACTGGTATTAAAGTATATAAAGACATTAAATTTCTTGTTTAATTTACCTGAAGATATTTCCCTGGATTCTTTTCATCCTCAACAAACCAAGCTGGGTTACCTTCTTTATCTTTCCCCAATCTGGCATTTGGTACTGGCGGATTATTAAATATATCCATTTTTGCCGGTATTTTTTCTGTTTCTGCAGGATGGCTATACACCGGGATGAAACCAGCGTTTTTTAGCTCCATTAAACTGTCCTCAAAATTGTTAATGATTTTGTCAATGTCATCCTGGCTATGAGCAGTGGTCAGGAAGCAGGAGAATCCTTCCAATATATGGATTCCTTTTAAACGCATTAGCGTAAAAAACAACTCCGTATACACATAGTCTTCTAAAAACTTAACCCGCCATAGAGAACCAAACTGCGCGATAAACATCGGAACATCCAGTTTTTTGATGATGGCATTTAAAGTATCCGCAATGTATTTTGTTTTATCATTTAAGCCAGATTGCAATCCAGGACCTTGTTCCTTCATATACTTTAAGGAAGCCTTAGCAGTAGCCAATGCCAATGGATGACGAACAAAAGTACCCGCAAAATAGGTCACCCCAATTTCAGGAACAGAGTCATCACCATATTGCCAGAAACCACCATCCAAGGCATCCATAAACTTTCTTTTTCCTGCGATGATCCCAATTGAAATCCCAGCTCCTGCTACTTTGCCATAAGTGCCCAGATCAGCTTTGATGTCAAAGAGTCCTTGTGTACCTCGAGGGTGGAAACGAAAGCCGGAAATCACCTCATCAAAAATTAAAGCCGTCCCAGCCTCTTCAGTCAGGGTTCTCAATGCTTTCAAAAAGGCAATCGGCTGAAATTCTGGTCTGCGGCTCTGCACAGGTTCTACCAATACAGCAGCAAGCTCATGCGCCCGTTCCTTGATAATTTTTAAGGACTCGTCTGTTCCGTAATCCAAAATCAGCATATTTTGTACAGCTTCCGGCATAATACCTGGTGCCGCAGGGAAAGATTTTAATTTCTTGCTGCCTCTTACAATCACTTCATCCACAATTCCATGGTAAGATCCAGTGAAAGCAACAATTAAGGAACGACCAGTTACCGTACGTGCAATTCGCATAGCCCCTAAAACGGCTTCTGAACCCGTATTACAAAGTGCAGAACGGTCGAAATCAGTAAACTCACAAATCAGTTTACTTACTTCTCCGGCAAGCTCATGCTGAGGACCAATTTCATAACCTTTTTCAATCTGATCCAGCAGTGCATTTTTAATGACCTCAGGCTGATAACCCAGCATATTTGAACCGAATCCATTAAGTGCATCGATGTATTCGTTTCCATCCAGATCCCAGAATTTACTGCCTTTGGATTTATTGATAACAATGGAATAAACAAGTTCTTTAGTCGCCGGCTTAAATCCAGAAACTACCCTTGGATCGGCCATGTGCGACCTGTTCTCCTGGGTATAGTACTTACTGGATTTCGTTTTCTGCGTATAACAGGCGGTCAGATCATTCAAGTAGGCTTGCTGTGCGGGAGTTAAGGCTGCAGACTGTTTTTCAATTTTCGGGCTGGCACCAAAAGGCTTTTTAATTTCTACCAGCTCTTCTGGTGTTAGGTCTGGAGTTTTTCCATTCAACAGTGTAGTCGCTTCCTGAGGTGGTACAGGAGGAGTCACCATCATCGATACACTGTTTTGTACAATAGGACTCGGACTGCCTTGCAATAAAGCGACCTGTCTGGCCAATAATTGGATTTGCTGACTGATCAAATCGATCGTAGCAGTGGAATTCTGCGTATGATAGCCCACATGGTTCCCATTTGAGGAGGTAGGAGCCCATGAAGTCACCGCCCCAGCTGCAGGAGCTGCTGAGGAAATAGTGGCAGAAGTTTCAGGCGGCAATTGCTGGTCAAGATAATTAGCCAGTAATTCCAGATTACTAAACTCTTCATTTAACTGGCGAAAAGTAATCGGTACCTGGAAACTTTTCTTTAAGGCAATCGCAATCTGAGTTAACAACAGGGAATCTAATCCCATTTCTATAAAACTCATCTCCGCAGAAGCGTCCTGCATATCTATTCCCGAAGTGTTCTCCAGAATGTCTTTGATCTGACTAATTAAGGATTGCTTTCTCATTACTACTGTAGTTTGTTGGTTTGATGAAATTTGGCTTTCTTCTACTGGCTTGGTAGTAAAAGGAGTATTAAAGGCTGTTGAAACTGGTGACTCTACCCAGTATTTTGTTTTATTAAACGCATAGGTAGGCAGGTCAACTAGTCTGATGCGTTTTTCTTCTTTATAAAATGCCCTCCAATCGGGTTGGTATCCATTTAGCCAAAGCTGGCCAAATGCCTTTAACAAGCTGTGGTAGGCTGATTCCTGGTCTTTTGGGATTTCCAGGGAACTAATGATCAGGTTGTTTTTTCCTTCTGGCTGCTGACGTAAAAATGTGGCGGTGGCATTCCCTGGTCCCATTTCAATAAATGCTTTTCCAGGATTTTCTACCAGCAGCTCTGCAGCAGCATCGCCAAATAGGACAGTTGAACGAAGATGGTTTGCCCAATAAGTAGGGTCTGTAGCCTCCTGATCTGTTATTTTTCTCCCTTTTACCGTCGAATAAATCGGTATTAGTGGTGCATTGAACTTCAATTGCAGCAGCTCTTTTGTGAATGGCTCCAGCACAGGATCCATCATATAAGAATGGAAAGCATGACTGGTATGCAGTAATCTGTTGGCAATTTCCTTTTCATTTAATAGTGCACTAAATGCCGCAATAGCATCATCCGGCCCAGCTAATACACAAAGGTCTGGGGAATTGATGGCCGCAATAGCGATTTCCGCTGTAAGTAAAGGTCTTAACGTCTCTGCTTTTTCACGTACAGAAAGCATACTTCCGCCAGGAAGTTCACTCATCAGCCGCCCTCGCGTGGCGATGATGTTCAAGGCGTCGGGTAAGTTGAGGATGCCGGCAAAATGGGCCGCTGCAAATTCCCCAATACTATGGCCTATGAAAGCGGAAGGCAAAACACCCCAGCTCATCCATAATTTACCCAAAGCATAGCCGATCATAAAAAGGGCAGGCTGACTATACTTCGTGTTTTTCAACCGCTCTTCTGCTGTCGGATTGATTTCCGGAGGATAAATGATGTCCAATAGGCTTTCCTGTAATTTAGGCATCAAAAGCGCATTACATTCTTCCATCGCCATGCGAAACACAGGCTCATGGTCATACAATGCTCTTCCCATGCCCGGGAATTGGGCACCTTGTCCGGGGAAAGTAAAGACCGTTTCTCTGATGATTCCAGGATTTTTCTTGGTTTGTCCAGGCGCTGGGCTATTGCCTAATTCTATTTTTAGGGATTCCAGATCTGCAGCCAGTACAAATCTTCGGAATGGAAATGATTTTCTATGTTGATTTAAGGTATAAGCAATATCTGGAAGTGGTAAATCATGGCCATTGGCCAGGTATGCGGCAAGTTTTTCTCCGTATTGAGTTAAGCTCTGTTCATTTTTAGCAGACCAGCTGATCAGCTGTAATGGGCGAGAAGGGCCAGAAGCCGAGCTTGCCGAAATCTGATTAGAATGTGATTCCAGAATGACGTGTACATTGGTGCCTCCAACCCCAAAAGAGCTGACGCCTGCAAGGCGATGTTTGCCTTCCCAATCCGTTAATTGTGTATTTACGATAAAAGGGCTGTTCTCAAAATCTATATTTGGATTTGCATGCTCATAATTGATACTGGCTGGAATCTGTTGGTGATGAAGGGCCAGACTGGCTTTAATCAACCCAGTAACACCTGCCGCACAGGTCAGGTGGCCGAAATTGCTTTTTACGGATCCAATCGCACAGTATTGTTTCTTTTTCTGCGCTCCAAAAGCCAGGCTTAGTCCTTCAATCTCTATCGGATCACCTAGGGGCGTAGCCGTTCCATGACTTTCGATATAGCTGATTTGTGCAGGATCTACACCCGCATCATCAATGGCCATTCTAATGGCATTAGCTTGTCCTTCCGCACTTGGTGCAGTGAAACTCCCTTTACCTCCACCATCGTTACTAATTCCTACCCCTTTTATTATAGCATAAATCTGATCTCCATCTCTTAAAGCTGCGGCTTTGTTTTTCAACAAAACTACACCTGCACCATCGCTAAAAACGGTGCCTTCTGCTGCGGCATCGAATGGGCGGCAATGGCCATCATTGCTCAGCATCGCACCTTCTTCATAAAGATGACCCACATTTACTGGTGCATTAATGGTGGCACCGCCGGCAAGTGCCATTTCGCATTGTCCGCTTCTAATACTCTGTACCGCTTGTGCAACGGCGAGTAGGGAAGTAGAACAGGCGGATTGAACATTTACTGCCGGGCCCTTTAGATTGAAGGTGTAAGCTGTCCTCGTGGCCACGTAATCTTTATCATTGACGGTCACGACTTGAAACCTGCCTACATTGTCGATGAGATCTGGATTGGGCAATACATTATTGGCATAATAGGTATTTACACGGACACCGGCAAAAACACCGGTTGGCCCTTCGTAATTGCCACTGGCATAGCCGGTTTTTTCCAATACCTGCCAGGCGATTTCTAAAAATATACGCTGCTGAGGATCCATCAGTTCAGCAAGCTTCGGTGTAATGCCAAAAAAAGCGGCATCAAAACCCCGTACTTCTTTGACAATTCCTCTTGCTTTTACATAATCCGGATGGTTCCTAACTGCTGCAGGTATACTCGGATCGAGTTCTTCTTCCGTGAAAAAGGTGGTGCTTTCTTTTCCTGCTTTCAGGAGTTCCCAAAGTTCGTTTACACTATCGGCACCTGGAAAGCGCCCGCTCATGCCAATTACAGCAATATCGCGATCCTCATTGGCTTCAACACTGTTCTTCTTAAAAGTGTTTAGATTTTCTTTGCCATCGAGAAAGGCGGCAAGGTCTTTTATAATTGGGAATTGATATAGTCTGGTGATCGCTAAATGTAAACCATGACGGGTTTTTAATAGCGCAATGGATTTTTGGGCGAGCAGAGAATTACCTCCAAGCTCAAAAAAGTTGTCTTCAATACCTACTCTGCCCAGGCCAAGAATTTCCTTCCAAATCTCCGAAAGCTGATTTTCTCTCTCATAACTCGGAGCTTCGTATGGATTGGTCAATAGGCTGGTCACATCTGGATCAGGTAAAGCGGCTTTATCCACCTTTCCATTTGGGCTAAAAGGAAGGGCCTCCAGCTGTACGATCAGCTGTGGCACCATATAATTAGGTAATCTGCTTTCTAAATAGCTGATCAAGGTTTTCTTGTCGTAGTCTTCATGAACCACCACATAAGCAACCAGTCTTTTATCGCCAAGTTGGTTTTCTTTCGCTAAAATTACACCTTGTTTGATGCCTGGGGCGGTTTGCAATATGCTTTCAATCTCTCCCAGCTCAATCCTATAGCCTCTGATTTTTACCTGATCGTCAATACGACCCAGGTATTCAATCTCCCCATCCGCATTTTTTTTGCCAAGATCGCCGGTCAGGTACAAACGTGCTCCAGGCTCATTAGAAATGAAATCCTTTACAAAACGTTCTGCTGTGAGTTCCGGTCGGTTTAAATAGCCACGTGCCAAACCAGATCCGCCAATATAGATTTCTCCGGGTTCATCGGTTGCGGCCTCCTGGAATTCATTATTGAGTACATATACTTTTGCATCACTGAAAGGCTTGCCTATAGGGATGGTATGCTTATACGCGGTGTTTTTATTTATTAGGTGCAGCAGCTTTCCGATGGTAGTCTCTGTAGGACCATAATGGTTTACAATGCGGCAGCTGCCTGACAATGGGCTGTTGATTTCGTTGACCATGCTGGCACTCAATGCCTCGCCGCCGAATATCAATAACTGTTTAGGCATTAAATCAACACCATCCAAGGCCAGTGATTTCCAGTGGGAAGGTACAATCTTCAAACAGTCAATTGCCTGATCCTTGAAATAGGGATGGATATATTCGGGGTTGTTAAAGTTTTCTTTACTAAAAAGGTGCAAGGTGCCGCCAATGGCTAAAGCACTAAATATCACGGTATTTCCAAGGTCGGTTGCCATAGTCGCACCTACCGCATAGTTTTTACAGTCAGTTAAGGGCAGATGACCTGCTAAACCTAATATATAATCAGTTAAAGAATGATGTTCAATTAATACCCCTTTAGGAACTCCTGTAGAGCCTGAAGTGTAAATTACGTAGGCAATCTGATCTGCTGAAACAGCGATTCCAACAGCATCTTTTGAAAATTCAGCCGTAATGCTCCATTCCTCATCCACTAGTACAATTGGTAATCCTGAGGCTGCAGATAGGAAAGGCGGGGACATTAAATCCGTAATCACCATTGCCGCATGACTGTCCTGAACCATATATTTCATACGGGCCACCGGGAATTCTGCATCCACGGGTACATAAGCAGCTCCAGCTTTGAAAATGCCTAAAATACTGATGAGCATATTTAATGGGCTATTTAGGCAGATCGGAATGAGACTTTCTTTGACAATGCCTTTGCCTGTTAGATAATGGGCAAGGCGATTGGAAAGCTGATCCAGTTCCTGATAACTTAGTGCATGATCTTCAAATACGACTGCAAGATGATGGGGCGTTTTTTTGACCTGTTCAGAAAATAAGTCCAGGATGGTATTTCTATCCGTAAAATGGGAGAGGCTATTCATATTGATTGACGTTTAATCTCTTTTATATTTAGTTGTTCAGCAAAAAACAGGCTTATTTTTTTAAAATGAATAAGATCGATGGAAATTATAAATTCTGCCATGATCAAAAGTACTAAAATAGCCGGTTTATTTTTAAGCAAATAAACACCTTAGGAGTAAGCAGCGAAAGTAACTACGTGTATGCTAGTCAATAGCAAGGCCTGATTTGCCGTTAATATGGCCTCCTTTTAGGAAAAGGAATGAAATACAGGGGCGCATTTTTTTTTGTAAAAAAAGAAAAAAATTCTCTCTTCTTAAACGGGAAAGGGTATTAACGTGGATTAATGCCGGTTATTGTGGCATAGTGTACCCAATAGGGTACAAAAAAAGCCGCTAAACAGCAGCTCTCTTATTTTTTTATTTCTTTTCTGGTCCTTTTTCTGGTGCCTTTTCCGGTGGAGTAGATACAATCTCTCCGAATTCATTCACATAAGCCATCATGCTTTCTAGATCACCACCAGTAGAATTTTGTTGACGCTCTTGTTTGCGATGTTCTTTATCTTCTTTTTTCTTCTGCCTGTTTTTTTCTAGTTGCTTCTTCATGAAGGTAGCCTGAGATTTAGCCATAAATTCAATGTATTAGTTAAAAAATAACCTTCTCCTCTGGTTTTACCTATTCTTTAATGCCTGATTAACTGAGTCCCCTATGGATCAATAATGGCTAGAATGTAATTTAATTCTCGGGAGGCAACGGATCAGCAACCTGGAGAAATTGAAACCTAATCAATTGAATTGATTAGTGGGTAAGTAGAAAGAGAATAGTTGTAATGATATCCCGTTTCATGCAAATATAAACAATTTTAATTTCATAATCAATTCTCTGGACGGTAAAATGATGGTTCTTAAAAAAAAGCTGGTGTTTAAACGTCTTTTAGTGCTTAACGTGAATGAATCTAAATTGCATTCTATGGCCTTGTTTGAGCTTTCAATTTCTATTTTTGTCAAAAAAATAAAAGATGTCAAAAACAAAACTAACCATAAATAACAATGGGTCTGTAAAGATCGAAGGAGACTTTGAAATTGTAGATATGCAGGGAAATGAATACAATTTGCAAGGTAGAACAGCCTTGTCGATCTGTCGTTGTGGATTATCAGCTAATAAACCTTTCTGTGATGGCGCTCACCGCGGTCATTTTGAACATGAAGCGGTGGCATTCGCACTTCCTCCAAAAAAGGTATAAGCCAGAAAGCGATACAAGAATTGTAAAAGAGGGTGTTCAATTAGTTTTGGACACCCTTTCTTTGTAGGAGTCAGTTCTATTGGACATTCTAGCAGATTCGTTTAGTAACTAGGGTGTGAAAAAGCGGCTAAATCTATTATTTGCTAAGCGTTAAGGTATAGCTTGCACTGATTTTTGCCTTAATAGTATCAGTGATCGATTTCCTAGGTTTAATAATCATCATATAGGTCAGGTTTCCATCGTTCAGATAATCTTTTAACAGTTGATTGTTCATGACCTGACCAAGATTGAAGTTAGTAGAAATAGGATCAATCGAAGAGGTGTTGATGAATTTGGCCAGACTGTCGGTCTTGATATTGCTCACTAAACTCACCCTTACGGATCCGATATTGCTGAAATTGTTTCTCAAACTTACGCTATCCTTAACCTTGGGTACATAGGTGAAGCTAAAATTGGAAAGCCTGGCGGTTTCGATGTCGTTTACGCTGAAGTTTTCTCCTCCAAGGTTGGCAATTGCAGCCTGGATATTTACCGTGGTTGGAAGATCTTTGATAACAGCAGAGTCTCTGTTCACCACCATAGGGGGGATGCTAATGAGTATGCTGTCGGGCTTAATAATGACATCCCGATGGATGCTTTCCGAAACTTTATTGCAAGCTGAAAATGCCAGAAGAATAGTAAGCGCTATTAAATATAAGTTCGTTTTCATAAAAGCAAAAGTACGTATTAACCCTCAGATTTATGAACTCTGTTTTGGAAGATGTTGTGCTGGTAAGGAGGCTTAGAATCCAGGTAGATCCTGCGATAGATAAAGTCTGAAAGTAAGAGATGATTTTTTGCTAAACCGCTTTTTTTAGCTTGAAAATAGGAGAGGTGTTTTGCTTTTTTATACGCTTAATTTTGTACCTTGTGATGACCACTGGTAGTTGCTATTTCTGTTGCTAAAGCTCAAAACCTCCCTAATATTTGGCTAAAATAAGCACCCATATAATGTTTTGTTTGTTGTTTTAACTTATTGGTTTTCAGTGCTATTAATTCTGTTTAGCTAATCTTTAATTGAATATTAGATAAGTTTTGAGTGTTGTTTTGGTGTTGTTTTGCAGAATTTAATTCTGTTTGTTTGTTAAATCATCTGTTTTGCAGTGTGTTAAGCCTATTTAGGTGAGTTAATATTGCTGACGTTGGTAAGCTGACGAAAAATCGGTTCTCATCTCCTTAAACCTGGCTACAACGGTTGCAATAAATGCTTCGTCCAGGATCTGGAAAATCTCATTTGCGCCTCCTCCTGTAAGGTCTAATTCAGATAACTTATAGCTCTGCTCCAGCCCCCCCTGCTCGAACTTTATGATGTATTTCTGGTTCATATTGAACAAGGTGATTTTGCATTCTGGGTGTGGTAGTTCTGCGATTACTCTCATGTGATCATTTGTGAAAAGAGCCGTCTTTACGGGAATGAAAGACGGCCCTTTGGTGTAATATTTAGATTAAAGTTTAACGCCCATTTCCTTGATCAGGTAATCGGCTTTGTCGATTTTTGAGGCCACCCATAATACGTAACGAATGTCTACGCCAATAGATCGGCTATAGCTTTCATTCCAGGCGTAATCGTTAATAGTGGCACCATAAGCACGGTCAAAGTTGACGCCAATCAACTCACCTTTGGCATTCATAATTGGTGAACCTGAGTTCCCGCCTGTGGTATCCATATTGTATAAGAAGGCTACAGGAACATCTTTCAGGTCTTTTTTAGCGTAAGGGCCGAAGTCTTTAGTGTCCCATAATGCTTTAATTTGTGCAGGATAACCAAAATCTGGGTTTCCAGTGGTTCCTTTTTCCAAAATACCTTTAACGGTGGTGTAAGGTCTCATATAAGAAGCGTCTGCTGCCCAATATCCTCTTACGTATCCGTAAGTAAGACGTAGGGTGCTGTTGGCGTCCGGGATGAAATCTTTCTTCATGAATTTCTCTTTTACATTCACATAATCACCCATTAACTTGTTTAAAAGGCCATCTCTGCGGTCTTTTTCAGGTTTCAGTTCCGTGATTTGCTTGGCGATGTCTTGTTCAAAGAGCAACAAGCCGTCATTGTAATCGGCAATTGATTTCGGCGACTTTAACAAGGTGTTCATTACGTAAGATTCGTCTTTAAGCTTGCTCAGGCCAATACTGTTCTCTATAAATTGGTCAATAACGGCATTGCTATTCGTTCCTTTGCTGGTGATTTTATTCACTGCAGTTACCTTTTGGTTAGGGTTAAAGGCTGCGGCATCACTCAGCATTCTTTTGAAGATCTTTTTGTCAACATCCAGGTCGTAAGCTTCGTAATTTGCAGCTAAACTCTGTTTAAGCCTATTGATGTTCTGGTCAAAGAAAGCTTGTTTTTGAGCTGCTGGCTGTGCATCAAGGGCTGCTTTGAAGCTATTGACGTTTCTCGATACACTCAATAAACTAGTCGAATTGTAGATTTGTGAGAACCATAAGTCTCTTTGTGCATCCCCATTGATAATCTTATATAGATGGTCAATGTCGCTCATTAAACTGCCATATTTTGCTTTCACATCTACATTGCTGTTGATGAATTGAGCCAATGCAGCATCTTCCTGCTTCTTTTGTCCAATCAGGTCAATGCCTTTTAAACCTTGAAGTTTACCTCTGTAGTTTTTCAATACATTGGCGTTTCTTTTGATTCTGGTGGCCAGTTTAATCTCCGTAGTTTTATCTTTCTTGCCTGCATTCTCCATGGTGGTATTCTGGAAATCGTACAATTCAGAAGTGTATGGCAATACAAATTGCTGCTGATATTGAATAAATTCAGCCGGGCGATGGCGGAAAGTTCTTCCTGGGTAACCTAAAATGAATACGAAATCTTCCTCGTTAGTTCCATTTGGATTTACTTTAAGGAATTTCTTAGGGCTGTAAGGCACGTTGTCTTTCGAGTATTTAGCAGGAGAACCGTCCTTAGCTACATACGCGCGCATGAAAGAGAAGTCTCCGGTGTGGCGAGGCCATACCCAGTTGTCTGTCTCTCCTCCAAATTCGCCAATCTGACGGTTTGGAACGTATACCAATCTTACGTCTAGTATGGTCTTGTAACGGAAAAGAACATAGGTTTTTCCGATAAACATTTCCGAGACTTCCGCTTTGATGCTTGGGTCTTTTTTTTCGGCTTCCAATGCAATGTTTTTCATTGCATTGTTGATGATCTGTAGTCTCGATGCAGGGTCTTCTACTTGTGCTGCAGCACCTAAAACTTTATCTGAAACATCCTCATAGCTATCAGTAATTCTGCAAGTTAATCCTTTTGCTTCAATTTCTTCTTCATGTGATTTGGCCACGAATCCGTTGGTCAGGTAATCGTGTTCCGGTGTACTGGCCAATTGTACCGCACTGAAGGCACAATGGTGATTGGTGATGATCAGTCCTTCGCCAGAAACAAAGGATCCGGTGCATCCGCCTACGTTTACTAAGGCGTCTACAAGGCTGGTGCCATTAGGGTTGTAAATTTCATTTTGATCTATCTTTAAGCCTGCTTTCTTTAGGTCAAGCTTGTGAATCTCGCTTAAAGGAAACATCCCTTCATCCCAGGGTTTGTAGCCCGATTGGATCACGCCAAAGGCGAGCAGGGAAGTGATTAATAAGATTTTTTTATTCATTTCGATGGTGTATGTGATTATAAAACCACAAACTTAGATAAAATATGGCAAACAAAAGGATCGGGCTTTTGTATCTTTGGGTATTCAATAGATCCAGATATGGCAGAAGATTTAAAAATTATAACCACTACAGATAAGGCGGAACAATACCGCTCCCTAATTCCTCAGATAGCGGCATTGATCACCGGAGAGACCGATCAGATCGCGAATTTAGCGAACATTGCTGCAGCACTAAAAGAGCAGTTTAACTGGTTCTGGGTAGGTTTCTATCTGGTTAAACAAGATCAGTTGGTTTTAGGGCCATTTCAGGGACCTGTTGCCTGTACCCGCATTCAAAAGGGAAAAGGTGTTTGTGGTGCTTCCTGGGCACAAAAAGAAACTTTGATTGTGCCGGATGTGGATGCTTTTCCTGGGCATATTGCCTGCGCTTCGGCCTCCAGATCAGAGATCGTTTTACCCTTGTTTAATGGGGGAGAAGTGATTGGGGTTTTAGATGTAGATAGTGAACATCTTGCTCATTTCGATGAAGTTGATGGGAAGTACTTAAAGGAAATTATTAATTTACTGCATGGCTAAATTACCATTCTCTTTTTACCAGCATGACGATGTGAATGCATTGGCTATCGCGCTATTGGGTAAGCAGCTGTTTACTTTTGTAGATGGACAGCTAACCGCGGGTATTATCGTAGAAACCGAAGCTTATAAAGGGATACAGGATAAAGCTTCCCATGCTTATGGTGGTCGGTTTACAGACCGTACAAAGGTGATGTATGAGCCAGGAGGTGTGTCGTATGTGTACCTTTGTTATGGGATTCATCATCTGTTTAATGTGGTTACCGCGGCTAAAGGCACGCCGCATGCGGTGTTGGTGCGTGGATTGGAGCCGGTGATTGGGATTGATGTGATGCTGGAAAGAAGAGGGATGGAAGCGTTGAGGCCAAATCTGACTGCAGGGCCTGGAGCACTGGCGAAAGCAATGGGAATAGACCGCCGCTTGAATGGATTAGCGTTGAACGGCTCGGAAATCTGGATAGAAGAGGCGCCAGAAGATTGGCTGTCGGGAACGGTCGTGGCAAGCCACAGAATAGGTGTGGGTTATGCCGATGATCATGCGCTTTTGCCCTGGAGGTATTACCTGAAAGGGAATAAATATGTAAGTAAACCTCGTACCTGATTAAATTTTCTGCCCATTTTTATTGATATTTGAGACAATGAATTTTGACTATACTTTAGCGTTTGCGAAAGCGCAGGATCAAGCCGACCCACTGGCCGATCTTAGAAACGATTTTCTTTTTCCTAAACAGCATGGAAAGCCATTTATATACTTGTGTGGTAATTCTTTAGGCCTTCAACCGAAAGCCGCTCGCGAAGTGATGGAACAGCAAATGACCAACTGGGAAAACCTTGCGGTAGAAGGTTGGTTTGAAGGGGAAGAGCCCTGGATGTTTTACCATAAAAAGCTGAAATCATTGATGGCACCAATCGTAGGTGCCGGTCCTCAGGAGGTTTGTCCGATGAATACACTGACGGTCAATCTTCACCTCCTGATGGTGAGTTTTTATAAGCCTCAGCCAGGAAGATTTAAGATCATCATGGAGGCTGGAGCCTTTCCTTCCGATCAGTATGCGATTGAAAGTCAGGTTTGTTTTCATGGCTTCGACCCTAAAGAAGCGATTATTGAAGTCGCCCCAAGAGCAGGTGAGTATACGTTGCGCACAGCAGATATAGTGACACAAATTGAAGCAGCCGGTTCAGAAATTGCCTTGGTGCTGTTTGGTGGTGTCAACTACTTTACCGGCCAATGGTTCGATATGGAAGCGATCACTAAAGCAGGTCATAAGGCTGGCGCATTGGTGGGCTTCGATCTGGCTCATGCGGCAGGAAATGTGCCTTTAAAATTGCACGACTGGGGCATTGATTTTGCTTGTTGGTGTTCCTATAAATACCAGAACTCAGGGCCGGGTGGCATCAGTGGGATTTTTGTTCATGAGAAACATTTTGCCGACAAATCCTTGAATCGCTTTGCGGGCTGGTGGGGCTACCAGGAAGTCGAACGCTTTAAAATGGAAAAAGGCTTTATACCTGAGGCCGGAGCGGATGGATGGCAGGTCAGCTGTACCCAGGTAATGCCTATGGCTTTGTATCATGCTTCCCTGAAAATCTTTGAGAAAGCGGGTTTTATGCAAGCATTGCGGACTAAAAGTGAAGCTTTAACAGGGTATCTTATTTATATTGTAAATGAAGTGAATAAGAGTTTAGGCGAGGAGCAGTTTAAAGTGATTACGCCAGTTGAATCTGCGGATCGTGGTGCACAGGTGTCGATCATCGCCAAAGACAAAGGAAAAGAAATATTTCAGCAATTGGTGGCGCACAATGTGCTTGGCGATTGGCGTGAACCGAATGTAATTCGCCTGAGTCCGGTACCATTGTACAACTCCTTTGAGGACGTTTTTAATACAGGAGCGTTGATGCTCAAAATTAGTAAAGAGATACTCGTATGATAAATTATAATCCAAAAGATTGGATCAGTTTTATATTTCACCTGGACCAGGCAGATGTGTTCAGAAAGCTATGGGCCTTAATGGTCAGTGTAGCAATATTTTCTGCCGGTATCGCATTTTTAGAACTGAATTATCTGAAACTTTCAGAAACACAATACGTGAAAAACATAGGCATGATGCACAGTTTGCTGGGCTTTGTGATTTCCATGTTATTGGTGTTTAGAACAAACACCTCTTATGACAGGTGGTGGGAAGGCCGTAGGTTATTAGGCGCGTTGACGAATGTGAGCCGCAATTTTGCGATCAAAATCAAGTCCTTGAAATTGAGTAGGGAAGATGAAGAATTCTTCGAATATGGGATTCCTAAATTTGCCTTTGCGCTAAAGGAACACCTGCGCGAAAAGCAGTATTTTGGGAAGAATAGCCTGCTGATCGAAGTGGATGCTGGAAAGCATATCCCAATCCAGATTGCAACCAGTATTTCTACCCGTGTGTATGATTTACAGGTAGCTGGAAAGATCAGTCAGGAGCAGCTGATTATACTTAATGCAGATCTTGAGAAGTTTATGGATATTTGTGGTGGCTGTGAGCGAATTAGAAAAACACCAATCCCATATTCTTATAGCGCTTTTATCAAGAAATTTATCTTCGTTTATGTGATCACTTTGCCCATCGGATGGGTGTTCAGTTTAGGATATTATGTGGTGCCAATTGTACCCTTTATCCTCTATGTTCTGGCCGGTTTAGAGCTGATTGCAGAAGAGATTGAGGATCCTTTTGGAGAGGATGCAAATGACCTTCCTGTGGATGACATCTGCAACAATATTGAGAAGCATGTAGGGGAGATTTTAAGCTAGATGGGGAGGATTGCCTGGCACCCTTTGTTTGCCCATCCTTTACCTGATGGCCATCGTTTTCCCATGCTGAAATACGAGCTGATCCCTGAACAGTTGCTCCATGAAGGAGTCATCACCAGAGCACAGCTATTTGAGCCCTCGGCAGCAAAGGAAGCGTCGGTACTGCTGGCACATGATCCTGCATATTGGGCACAATTACGGGACCTGAGCCTGCCGGCAAGGGAGCAGCGAAGAATTGGTTTCCCTTTAAATGCGCAATTGCTGGAAAGAGAGCTGCGGATTGCACAGGGAACAATAGATGGCGCCATTTTCGCTCAGTCAGATGGGATCGCCTTTAATGTGGCTGGTGGCACCCATCACGCCGGAAGCAATTGGGGAGAAGGATTTTGTTTGCTGAATGATCAGGCGATTGCCGCGCATTATTTGTTAAGTAAAGGCTTGTCACAGCGGATCTTAATCATAGATTTGGATGTGCATCAGGGAAATGGTACTGCAGAGATTTTTGAGAAGGAAGATCGGGTATTCACTTTTTCCATGCACGGCGATAAGAATTTTCCATTTAGAAAGGAGGTTTCTAACCTCGATATCCCTTTGGAAGATGGTTTAAAGGACGATCAGTTTCTAGCTAAGCTGGAGGCCGCACTGTCGGAACTGCTGAAACATCAGCCTGATTTCGTATTTTACCTATCTGGCGTGGACGTACTGGAAACGGATAAGCTGGGCAAACTGGCTTTATCAAAAGAAGGCTGCAAGGCCCGCGATAAAATGGTATTTACTTTTTGCAAAGACCACAGCCTGCCGGTACAGGTGAGCATGGGCGGGGGATATTCCCCGAACATCAAAGACATTGTGGAAGCACATTGTCATACTTTTAAAATTGGTTTAGATATTTTTGAATAATTATGAAGATTGTAATTGCAGAAAAACCCTCCGTAGGGCGTGAGTTAGCTAAAGTCTTCGGTGCTACGACAAAAAAAGATGGTTACATTGAAGGAAAAGGGTATTCATTTACCTGGGCCTTTGGTCATTTACTTCAATTGGCGCCACCGCAGGAATATGGTTTTATTGGCTGGAGAAGACAGCACCTGCCGATGCTGCCCAAGAAGTTTAAACTGGCGATCCGCAAAATCAAAACCAAAGATGGTTTGGTGGAGGATCCTGGGGTACGAAAACAATTGGATACGATCAAAATGCTGTTCGATGAGGCTACAGAGATCATTGTCGCAACGGATGCCGGGCGGGAAGGAGAATTGATTTTCCGTTACATCTACTATTTCCTGAAATGTAAAAAACCTTTCAAAAGACTCTGGATTTCTTCGCAGACTGATGAAGCCATCAAAGAAGGATTTAGAAACCTGAAACCAGGAACGGACTACGACACGCTGTTCAATTCAGCACATTGCAGGTCAGAATCAGATTGGCTGGTGGGTATGAACGCGACCCAGGCTTTGAGTATTTCCGCAGGAAACCGCTCTGTATTGTCGCTGGGACGGGTGCAAACCCCAACTTTGGCCATGATCTGTTCCCGTTATCTGGAGATCAAAAACTTTGTACCCCAAACGTATTACCAACTGGCGATACAGCTGGATAAAGATGGACAGCTCTTTAGAGCGATGTCTATTGCCAATTTCAGCAAGAAAGAAGAAGCGCAGGAACTGTTTGATAAAATCGAGGATGTGGCTTCCGGTTTCCCAAATGGTGGGAAGATCCTCAGTGTAGAAGCGAAACCAAGAAAAGAACCACCTCCGCTATTACACGATTTAAGTAGTTTACAGCAGGAAGGAAATAAAAAGAAGGGATTTACTGCTGATCAAACTTTGAGTTTGTTACAGGGCTTGTATGAGAGTAAATTGATCACTTATCCCCGTACAGGGAGCAGGTTCATCGGTGATGATGTATTTGCTGGGGTGCCTTCGCTGATTGAAAAGCTGAAAGACCATAAAGATTTTGGTAAGCAAGCCGAGTTTCTGAGTACGGCCAAGCTGAGTAAACGCAGTGTCAATGCGAAGAAAGTAACGGATCACCATGCCATTCTGCCTACCGGGGAATCTCCTTATCAGCTGACCGGCGATAAACAAGCCATTTATGACATGGTGGTTGGCCGTATGCTGGAAGCATTCCATCAGGAATGTGTGAAAGAGATCACCAAAATAACGGTGGAGTCCGGTTCTGTATTTATCGCTAATGGTACCGTGATCCGTTCTGCGGGATGGAGATCCGTATTTAATGAGTCTGATGAAGAGAAAAAAGATGAGGAAAATCCTGCATTGCCAAAAGTGAAGGCCGGAGAGCTGCTGCCAGTAGTGAACAAAGCCTTCATGGAGAAACAAACCAAGCCTAAACCGATGTACAATGAAGCTTCTCTTTTGAAAGCTTTAGAAACGTCAGGCAAGGATATTGAAGATGAAGAATTACGCTATGCGATGAAAGATAGTGGTTTGGGGACTCCCGCTACAAGAGCGGCGATTATCGAGACCCTGATCAATAGAGAATATATCATCCGTGAAAAGAGAAATTTAGTGCCTACGCCTAAAGGACTTGCCGTATATGATGTGGTGAAGGACCAGAAAATTGCACAGGCAGAATTGACAGGACAATGGGAAAAGCGGCTCGAAGAAATCCGTTCCGGAGCTTCTGTGGCTGATTTTAAAGCAGAAATTACCGAGTATACGAAGGAAATTACCAATGAGATGTTACTTGCAGGAAATGGATTGGCAGCTAAATTGGCCCCGCCAGCAGCAGTTCCGGAAGCTGGGGTTTAAATGAAGAAGTTTATGTATGTTTTTTTAGTGCTGGTCATTGTCATCAGTATTTTTACTTTTTGGGTGATCAGTTTACCCGTGTTTGGAAATTTACCAGAAGGAGCAAGGCTGGAGAAGATCAAAGCTTTGCCAAATTATAAAGATGGAGGCCTGGAGAATTTATCCCCTACCTCCATGAAACCAGATCATGTGAGCTACCTGGATATGGTGATCGCCATGATCAAGGGGAATGATAATTCCAGTCCTAAAAAGGCGCTTCCAAACGTAAAGCCGGATTTTGCTCAGGTGGAAGGGGTTAAAGTCATTTGGTTTGGCCATTCTTCTTACCTGCTCCAGGCAAATGGATTGAACATTTTGGTGGATCCGGTGTTTTCTGCACGTACTTCTCCCTTCTCATTTTTAGGCAATAAAAATTATGACGGAACGGATTTTGTAAAGACGGAAGATTTTCCTGATTTAGATGTGGTATTGATTACGCACGATCATTATGACCATATGGATTATCAAACGATTTTGCGCTTAAAACATAAAACGAAACATTTTGTGACTTCTTTAGGCGTAGGCGCTCATTTAGAACGTTGGGGTGTTCCTGCCGCTAAAATTACAGAACTGGCTTGGGGAGAAGCGAAAGCAGTGGATGGACTGAAGTTCTTGGCCAAACCTGCCAGACATTTTACCGGCAGACTTTTCAAAAGAAACCAGACGGCATGGTCTGCTTTTATCCTGCAAACACCGGCGTATAAGCTTTACTTAGGCGGCGATTCCGGTTATGATACCCATTTCAAGCAGGACGGAGAGAAATATGGTCCTTTTGACCTCGCCATTCTGGAATGCGGACAGTATAATGTAAACTGGCCATTGATCCACATGTTTCCAGAGCAAACTGTTCAGGCGGCAGTAGATTTAAAGGCTAAGGCCTTGCTTCCTGTGCATTGGGGCAAGTTTACACTGGCGTTGCACGATTGGAATGAACCGATCATGAGGGCAGTAAAAAAGGCAGAAGAACTGAACTTGAAAATTACCACTCCAATGTTAGGCGAAGCCATTGTGTTGGATCAGGAATATCCTGTGAAAAGATGGTACCTGGATTAGGTTACGCTAAACAATATTTGATAAATTCATGTTATGGTGGTAGTGTTTATATTCACCTGTAAAACCGATATCCATGAAAACTGATTTTGTAGAAATTTTCCAAACCATCAGAGCCGCCATGCAACCCTATGAAGCGATGGGATTCAACGACCGCGTGAATAGTGAAACTGCTTATGAATTATGGAGTGAAAAAGAAGTAGTCATTGATGGTAAGAAGCGGTTGGGTTGGTTTTTTGCCAGTGTAGTTATTATGAAAAATTATGTCGGCTTTTATTTTATGCCGATATATTTGGAACCGGAAATGAAAACTGCTTTTGATCCGAAATTATTAAAGCATTTAAAAGGGAAGTCTTGCTTCCACATCAAAAAACTGGATTTTGACCTGCTTTCTATGATAGAAAGCGCGATGGGGGAAGGATTCAAATTATATAAAGAAAAGGGTTGGGTAGATTAAGGCCGGTTTGGCAATTAGATTTTATTAAGACATTAACCGATAAGGGCATCGCTTTTACCGAAGAAGAGGGGAATGAGCTGGTCTTTCTGGACCAGCAGCAAGTAGCCATACATTTAGTTTCCTTAAGAGACCCGGGGGCTCCTGCTGATTTTATCGCGCTGCAAGCAAAGGAACAGCAGCAAAATCGCTATGTAGTTCATTTATGGGAAGACATCTGGCAGAGCAGACGGGAACAGGTATTGGCAAGAATCGCTTCTATTCTGGGACTCAACAAAAAACTGCATGGCCGAAAAGGCAAAATTGTGGCCATTAATCAGGTGCAGGCAGATGAGTTTTTATGGCAGCATCATTTGCAGGGCTCTGCAAAAACGAAGTATAAGTTCGGATTAATGATCGGGGGGGAACTGGCAGCCGTTGCTTTATTTAGTGCGGCAAGGCCGATGAAAAGCATTGGCCCGGATTACCGTTCTTATGAACTGGTACGTTTCGCCAGCCAGATGGGCTTTACCGTAACCGGAGGTTTCAGTAAATTACTCCAGCATTTTATCAATTTGTTGCAGCCAAATGACCTGATGAGTTATGCCGATAGAGACTGGTCGTTGGGTAATGCCTATGAGACTTCTGGTTTTAAACTGGTCAATACGACGGAACCTTTAGAGATGTGGCTGGATTTAACGGACTACAGCCGGAAAACTTTGCTTCGCTTGCCTGCAGGGCTGTTCGTATCATTGAAGTCGATGGACGCAGCTGCACAGCATCAATTTTTGATAGAAAATAATTATCTTCCTGTATTCAACACAGGCAATTTAAAATATATCTTATACTTGTAAATGGATCATCACCCACTCCTGGTCATACTCGGGCCTACCGCCTCAGGCAAAACAAAACTTGCAGTAAAATTGGCCTCCGCACTTCATGGGGAAATCATTAGCGCAGATAGCAGACAGGTATTCAAAAATATGGATATCGGTACCGGAAAGGATCTGCAGGAGTATAAGATCAATGGAAAGGATATTCCTTACCACCTAATCAATATTAAAGAAGCAGGAACGCTGTACAACGTAAACGAGTTTAAAGAAGATTTTTATCGGACTTTTGAAACGCTGACTTCCAAAAATGTCTTGCCAATCCTATGCGGTGGTACAGGAATGTATGTGCACAGCATTCTACTGGAACAGGAATATACCGCCATCCCATTGAATGAAGGTTTAAGAGCGCAGCTATTGCTTAAAGATATTGCTGAACTGAGAGCCCTGCTTAGCAATTATCCAAAGGAGTGGGTGGCCCATGCCGATCTTTCTTCTCATAAAAGACTGATTCGTGTTTTGGAGATCGCAGAATATTTACAACACCAAGAGTTTATTCCAGTAAAAAGACCATTTATCACGCCTTTTATTGTCGGATTGCAAACGGAGGTGAGCCTGCGCAGAGAAAAAATCCTGACCAGAATGGAAGCCAGATTTAAAGCGGGAATGATTGAAGAGGTGAAAATGCTCTTGGAAATGGGAGTAACGCCCGAAACTTTAATTTTTTACGGATTGGAATATAAATTTATCATTGCTTATCTGGATGGGGAATTGGATTATGAAACATTGAAAACCCGGTTAGGTACGGCAATATGCCAGTTTTCAAAGCGTCAGATGACTTTTTTCAGGAAGATGGAAAAGGATGGTTTGAAGATTCACTGGTTTGATGCCGCTCAAAATGAAGCAGATTTATATGGTCAGGTCATGACTGCTTATCAGCAGGATTTATCTTTTTAAACTGTAAATTTTTTCTAGTGGCATGCATTTTGTATTTGACCTAGTATATCAACGAAATTACAAAATGAAAAAATCTACCACCTTTATAGCCTCGGCAGCAGCTGTCATGGCTTTATTATTTAGTACGAATGTAAATGCGCAGAAACTTGGTGTAGGTGTTAATCTTGGTGTTCCAACCACAGATGGTTATGGCTTTGCCATAGGTGCTGATGCAAGAATGCAATTTGATGTTTCAAAACAAGTCTCTATTCCTGTAACGACAGGGTACACTCATTTTACTGGTAAAACCATCAATGGTGTTGAAATTTCTGATTATGGATATATCCCAGTTAAAGCCGGTGTCAAAGTGTTTTTTGATGAGAGTGGCTCTGGCTTGTATGGATTAGGAGAAGTAGGTGCCGCGTTCGGCGTGACCAAAAATTCTGGCACTTCATTTCTTTATTCTCCTGCAATAGGTTATGCCTGGAGCAGTGGTTTAGATCTGGGTGTAAAATATGAAGGCTTACCAAAGAGCGGTTTAAATACCGGACAGGTAGCTTTACGTATTGCTTATGGCTTTAAATTATAGGTCTGAAAAAGACTTAATTACACTAAGCCCCTGTTTTTTTCAGGGGCTTTTTTATTTATTTAAATATAAAACTGTAATTTAACCAAAAAACAGAATATCATAGCTCTGTTATTCATAAAAACTAAAACAATATATGAAAAGATACTTCGCTGTAGCAGCAATTATGGTGGCTACATCTTGTACCAGCAACACGAACCAGAAAGTGGCTTTAAGTGCTACTGATTCTACGACTGCTGTAGTAGCTGATGCCTCAACGCCGCTGAGCATAAAATTGAAGGATGCCAATGTTCAGTCTATTTACAATGGCTACATTGCTTTAAAAGACGCTTTGGTTAATGCTAAGTTTGAAGAGGCCAAAACAGCCGCCGCCACCTTAAAAACAAGCTTAGCCAGTCAGAAAGGGTGTGAAAGTACTGCAGTAACCGCAGATAAAATCGCTGGAGCTAAAGATATCGCTGCACAAAGAAAAGACTTTACTTCTTTAAGTACAGACCTGATTGCCTTGTTCAAACATGCGGATGTGGAAGCAGGTACCATTTATGTACAGCACTGTCCAATGGCCAATAAAGGTGATGGCGGTGACTGGTTGTCTTCAGAGAAGAAAGTTCAGAATCCATATTATGGAGATGAAATGATGGAGTGCGGCAGTGTAGTCGAGGAAATTAAATCAGCGAAGTAATTTCTCGGATTCTTACTTACCCTTGACTCACATTTAATAATTATTTAACAGTTTTGTTAGCGCTGATCAAATGCTATTCAATATGGAATAGCTAATTTTGTTTATTATAAATTTAAGATATATATATGTCAGATATTGCAGAAATTAAGATTGACGGAAAAGTCTATGAATTTCCCGTTATTACCGGTACCGAAGGGGAGAAGTCTATAGATATTTCTAAACTTAGAGATTTAACCGGTCACATTACCTTAGACTTTGGTTACAAAAACACCGGATCCACTAAAAGTGCAATTACCTTTTTAGACGGAGAAAAAGGGATTTTAAAATACCGTGGTTATTCGATCGAAGAACTGGCGGAAAAATCTACCTTCTTAGAAGTAGCATACCTGCTTATATATGGCGATTTACCTACCACTGAGCAATTAACTGATTTTCAGGTTTCGATCAGCCGTCATACGCTGATTCATGAAGATATGAAGAAGTTTTTAGACGGTTACCCTTCTAAATCTCACCCGATGGCGCAACTGGCTTCATTGGTGTGCTCTTTGTCTACTTTCTACCCAGAGTCATTAAATGCAAACTCTTCGCCAGAAACCATGGATCTGACCATGATTAAATTACTGGCTAAGTTCCCAACGATTGTATCTTTCATTTATAAAAAATCTTTAGGTCACCCACTGATCTATCCAAAAAACAAATACGACTACGTTAGCAATTTCTTAAACATGATCTTCGGTCAGCGTACAGAAGAAATTGATATTGATCCAGTAGTAGTAAGTGCGATGAATACCTTATTGATCTTACATGCGGATCATGAGCAGAACTGTTCTGCTTCGACCGTAAGAATGGTAGGTTCATCAGACTGTAACCTTTACGCTTCTGTTTCTGCAGGAATCGCTGCCTTATGGGGTCCGCTTCATGGTGGTGCCAACCAGGCAGTAATTGAAATGCTGGAACGCATTAAGGAAGATGGTGGTGATACTGAAAAATGGATCAACAAAGCAAAAGATAAAAACGATCCTTTCCGTATGATGGGCTTCGGACACAGAGTATATAAAAACTTTGATCCAAGAGCAAAAATCATTAAGAAAGCTTGTGATGATATTCTAGAAAAATTAGGCATCAACGATCCGGTATTGGAGATTGCTAAGAAACTGGAAGAAGCTGCATTGAGCGATCCTTACTTTGTAGAACGTAAGCTTTATCCTAACGTAGATTTCTATTCTGGAATCATTTACAGAGCGCTAGGCTTCCCTACAGATATGTTCACGGTATTGTTTGCCTTAGGACGTTTACCAGGATGGATTGCACAATGGAAAGAAATGCATGAGAATAAAGAACCGATTGGTCGCCCACGTCAGGTGTATGTTGGTCATACCAACAGAGAATTTGTGCCTTTAGACAAGCGCTAATCCTGCTTTAATCCTCATAAAAAAACCGCTTCTACATAGAAGCGGTTTTTTTATGAGGTTGCTTTTTTATATCATGACTGTTGATACACCAATTCCTATGAGTACGGTAATGGTTAGCAATATGGTGTAACAGATGAGCAATAAGAAATACCTTAATAAGGTTCCCCCCACATTACCTTTATAAAACGTTCTTAAGGACTGATAAATATACCAGGCGATATAGAACAAGCAGAGGGTAAAAGTAATGCTGCTAATGTCATAAATATGGCCAACAGCCCAGGTAATGAAGGTACTGATCAGTACTGCTAAAAATATCGCGGAGTGTATATGAAAAGAGTAGATCAGGTGTTCAAAATAATATTTTTTCTTATCAATGTAAACCAGTTTTAACAGCAATGCGAAAAGCGGGAGTAAGATGAACATCAATTTTGGAATGTTGTGTAAAAGATTTTCTTCTACTTTCTTATTGGCATCCTCAGAATGATTGAGCATGATCGCTTTTTTATTGAAGTACTTTTCTATAAATCCGTCTCGCTTATTTTCCGGTAAGGCCAGCTGTCTTTTTTCATAGGCTGCTACGGTACTGTCCCTAACTGCATCCAGCTGTATGATATTTGTTGCATGAACAGAATCACTTTTTTGTCTTTCCTCCTGTACCTTTTCGTTAATCTTACCTAAAATATCAAAATTACCAGCTTTAGTTTTTACTTCCGTTTGCTGAGCTTTGTCTACACTGTCTTTGGACAGACTTCGTGTTTGTCTTTTCTGTTCGGTTTTCTTCTTTTCATTGCCAGATAAAGTAACCAAAAAGAAAACAATGCTAATGAAGATATACAGCTTAATCGGGTGTAAATAGGAAGCCCTTTTACCTGCTACATACTTTTGTGTCAATAGGCCTGGCTGCAGCAACAAAGGTTTAATCGTGCCAAAAAACTTGGATTCGAAATGAAAGTAATCGGAAACGGCATGCACTACCATGTGTAGTGCATCTTCCTTAACAACGATATTTTCTTGTCCGCAGTAGGAACAAAAATGAGATTCTACCTGATGACCGCAGTTTAAGCAGTCTTTTTCTTTACGATATTTACCAGACATAGGAGAGAGGTTGTGCTGTTTTAGTGGTTCATTGCATTAATCGCATTTAACTCCGCCTTATTGTGCTTGTATTTGAAGATGAAAGGGAAGGTGATGGCCAATACTAGTGTATAAGCTGCAAATGTCAGCCAGATGCCCTGCCAGTCTTTACTCTGGTTTGCTCCTGTAAAGAAATGCTCAATGATCATTCCACTGGTGAAACTTCCAAATAAAGCACCAAAACCGTTCACCATCATCATGAATAAACCTTGTGCACTTCCTCTGATTTTCTCATCAATCTGGGTCTCTACAAATAAAGATCCGGAGATGTTGAAGAAGTCGAATGCCATACCGTAAACAATACAAGACATAATGATCATCCACAATCCGCCAGCAGGGTCTCCAAAGGCGAAAAGACCGAATCTCAATACCCAGGCCAGCATACTGAACAGCATCACGTATTTAATACCAAACTTTCTTAAGAAGAAGGGGATGGCCAAAATAAATAAGGTTTCAGAGATCTGTGAAATCGACATGATGATTGCAGGATATTTTACCGCCAGTAGGTTGCTGAATTCAGGAACTTCTTTGAAATCATGCAGATAAGTATCTCCATAGGCATTCGTCAGCTGTAATGCTGCACCTAAAAACATAGAGAAAAGAAAGAATACCGCAAATTTCTTCTGTTTGAACAAGGTGAAAGCCCTTAATCCTAAGGCATCTACAAAAGATTTACTTTCTATTTTGTTAGACAATGGTGGGCATTTTGGTAAGGTGAAGGCATAAATACCCAAAGCCAAAGAAACGCCTGAGGCGATGTAAAACTGGTTGGATGAAGCTTCATTTCCAGTTAAACTCACTACCCATAAGGCAGCGATAAAACCAATAGTTCCCCAGATTCTAATTGGGGGATAGTCTTTTACGACATCTTGTTTGGCATTCTTTAAAGCAGAATAAGCCACGGTAATCGATAAAGACAGCGTGGGCATATAGAAGATCATGTTGAGCAGAATCACCCAGAAAAATGTGCTGGGATTGGTCACCATTGGAAGGCAAAACAGCACACATGCCCCAAGAATGTGAAATGTTCCGTATAACTTCTCCGCATTGACAAAACGATCTGAAATAATTCCGGCAAGCGCAGGCATGAAAATAGAAGAAATCCCCATGGTGGAAAAGATAATTCCGAATTCTGCACCTGACCATCCTTTATTCTGGAACCAATACACGCCAATAGTAATAAGCCATGAACCCCAGATAAAGAATTGTAAAAAATTCATCAGAGTTAAGCGTAACTTAACATTCATAATAATAATTTAGTTGTTTTTTGAATTAATACTTCAAGATAGAACTATTTTGAATAGATCGTCTAAATTGAGGTAAGATATTTAAAATAATAAGTAATAGGGGGTTATGCGGAATTTCTTCTGTTTAATTCATCACGTATCCTTGCTGCTTTCTCATACGCTTCTTCGGCAATGGCCTCCTGAAGTTTCTGGTTTAATTCTTCTGTGCTGAGTGATTTATAATTGGAGCCAGGGATGGAAGGGCTCATGTCTTCAGAACTCTGTTCCTTTGAGATGTTATCCATGTTTTCTAAGAATAGGAAGTCATTGCCTTCAATGACAATACCCGCTGAAGAAAGGATAAATTCGTAAGTGTAGATGGTGGCATTGAAGCGAACCGCTAATGCAATGGCATCAGATGTTCTGGCGTCAATTTCCTGGATGGTTTCGCCATCCGTGCAAATCAATTTAGCAAAGAATACACCTTCTACCAGGTTGTAAATCAATACCTCTGTAATTTGTACATGATAAGTCTGTGCAAAAGTCTTGAACAGGTCGTGAGTAAGCGGTCTGCTTGGGACCATCTTCTCAATTTCTATGGCAATAGCTTGTGCTTCAAACGCACCGATGATGATCGGTAAGCGTCTTCTGCCATTTACTTCACCAAGAACCAGGGCATAAGCACCTGATTGGGTTTGGCTGTAAGACAAACCGATAATTTCGAGTTTTACTTTTTTCATCTTAAGTAATACCCGGCCAAAACAACGTTTCAGCCGGATATTTATTTAGCCTTTATGTGCTTTTAATGCTTCTATTAATTGAGGAACAACTTCAAAGGCATCGCCAACGATACCGTAATCCGCAACTTTGAAGAAAGGAGCTTCTGGATCTTTGTTGATCACTACGATTACTTTTGAAGAACTTACGCCTGCTAAATGCTGGATCGCTCCAGAAATACCAATGGCGATATATAAATTCGGACTGATGGCAATACCAGTTTGTCCAACGTGTTCAGAGTGAGGTCTCCAGTCTGCATCTGAGACTGGTTTAGAGCAGGCTGTAGCCGCGCCAAGCAGTCCGGCAAGCTCTTCGATCATTCCCCAGTTTTCAGGGCCTTTAAGGCCTCGTCCTGCGGAAACGACCAATTCAGCATCTGGCAAAGATATTTTATCAGTTGCTCTAACGATTTCTTTAACGATGGCCGCTAAGTCGGTCGCTTTCACTTCCGGAGCAAAATTTTCAATAGCTGCATCAACAGCTGATTCTTTTACGCCAAAAGCATTCGGGTTTAAAGCGATTACTTTAATCGCTGAAGTCAGCGCTGTAATGGCAAATGCTTTTCCTGAGAAGGCATTTTTCTTTACTGAAAACAAAGCACCATCAATTTTAGGTAATTCTACCGCACCCTCTACTAATCCTGCTTCCAATTTCACTGCAACGCGTGGTGCTAAACCTTTTCCAGAGAAAGAGTTCGACAATACCACTATATCTGCACCCTCTTTTTTAGCGGCTTCCGCGATCACCGAAGCATAAGCCTGGTTTACGAAGTTCTTTAATTGGTCGTTGGCTACATTTAAAACTTTAGAAGCGCCGTATTTACCCAGCTCTTTCAATTCGCTTTCTCCAACATTACCAATAGATATCGCGGTTAAATTACTTCCTTGTGTATCTGCAATGGCTTTCGCATAAGCTACTGCTTCAAAAACAGATTTCTTAAACTTACCATCGACTTGTTCTACATATACTAAAACTGACATAAGATCTTTATTAAATAATTTTAAAAATGAGAATAGAACGGATTAGATCACTTTAGCTTCTGTATGTAAAAGCTCGATTAACTGTGCTGCAGACTCTGCAGGGATCAGTTTCACGGCGCCGCGTGGGGCAGGAGTCTCAAACTTAGTGACTTTGCTGATCTGCGCGATTTCTTTAGCTTCCACAACTTGCAGTGGCTTAGATCTTGCAGACATAATGCCTCTCATGTTTGGAATGGTTGGAACTGCAGTACCTTCTGCACAACTCGCAATAAACTTGCCAGTTACAGAAACTACTTCTTTTCCACCTTCAATTTCACGTTCTATCGTGGCAGTCGTTCCATCAAAGTCTAACTTTTTGATGATGGAGATCGAAGGAATATCTAAAAATTCGCCCACCATTGCAGCAACTTGTGATCCATTGTAGTCAATAGATTCACGTCCGCAAAGGATCATGTCGAAGTCTGTCGTTTTTGCATACTCCGCGATTTGGTACGCAGTGAAGTAAGCATCTCTAGGTTCAGCGTTGATTCTGACAGCATCATCTGCTCCGATAGCAAGTGCTTTTCTTATGGTTGGGTCTGTGGTGCTTTCTCCAACATTGATTACGGTAACGGTTCCTTTACCACCCTCACACAACTCAATTGCTTTAGATAAGGCAATTTCATCATACGGATTTACAATAAATTGTACGCCTGATGTATTGAATTGTGTATTATCGTTAGTAAAAGTTATTTTTGTCGTTGTGTCGGGCACATTACTGATACAAACTAATATTTTCATAAAATTGTCTTTTTGCAAATCTAATTAAAAAAGCAGGGATTTAAAATGCAAAGTACCCGATTAGCAAAGTTATTGGAGTTTTTATCCAATGATCCTCATGATCCATTCGTTCTGTACGCTTTAGCTACTGAATACAACAATTCAAATGACGTAGAAAGGGCATTTGAATATTACTTAAAACTGACCGGTGATCACCCGGATTATGTAGGTACTTATTATCATCTGGGTAAGCTTTATGAAAAACAGGGCCAAAAAGATACGGCGCTGGAGGTTTATCAGAAAGGCATGGTCGCCGCCAGAAATAAACGGGATATGCACGCTTTTTCTGAATTGCAGGGTGCCTATAATTCTGCTGCAGGCCTTGATTACGAAGACGATTAGCCCCGGAGATGATGAACAAAAGACAACTGTTGTTTATCAGAGACGTTTTCCTTTTCACGTTTACTGCTTTTGGCGGTGCACAGGCACACCTGGCACTATTGCTTAAATATTTTGTAAAAGACGTCAGGTACATTACGGAAGAGGAGCTGCTGGAACTAAATGCACTATCACAGGTATTGCCTGGTCCGGCTTCCACTCAAACCCTGGTCGGGATTGGGTATAAAGTAGGGGGGCTAAAACTGGCTATACTTACTTTTCTCATCTGGATCATTCCCTCAGCAGCGCTGATGACCTTTGCTGCCATCAGTTTTGGTAAATGGGGACAGCAGCAGAAGTTCAACGAAATATTGGAATACATCCAGCCCATTGCTTTGGGGATTGTGGCTTTTGGTGCTTACAATTTAGCAAAAAGAGTCTTGGTTTCACAGCTGACTATCTTTCTGGCTGTCGCTGCGGTGGTCGGAACCATGGTGTTGAGGAATGCATATGTATTTCCAATTGCCATTTTAATCGGCGGGATGATTTCCTCTGCCATTGGTACGCCTAAAGAGGAAAGCGAACTGAGGGTGCGCCTGTTTTCTAACATCAACCCGAAAAAACTGATCTACTTCATTGGGGTATTGCTTATTTTAGCTTCTTTGGGTGCGATTATCAACCGTACCTCTCTTTTTAGTCTTCCGATCAGGTTATTCGAGAATTTTTATCGGAACGGGATTTTCATTTTTGGTGGCGGACAAGTTTTAGTCCCGCTGATGTTTACCGAGTTTGTAGAAATGAAACATTACCTGACGGGAACGGATTTTCTTTCCGGATTTGCTTTACAGCAGGCTTTACCAGGTCCGACGTTTTCATTTACCAGTTATGTAGGTGCACTGAGTATGAAAACTTTTGGTTTTGGATTAACGGGTCAGATATTGGGAGGTTTTGTCGCCGTGATGGGCATCAACCTGCCGGGTTTGATTTTAGTCCTATTTATTGTGCCATTCTGGGAAGATCTGAAAAAGATTTCCCGAATCAAGTATTCTATGGTGGGGATCAATGCCGTGAGTGTGGGCTTTATCATTGCCGCGTTTATGCTACTCGTGCAGCCAATGGGATTAAACCTGATGGCAATAGGAGTGATGGTCTCTACTTTTCTGGTACTGAACTTCACAAAAATAAGCCCGCCAATTATTGTATTGGCAGGCATATTATTAGGTTATTTCATTTAAAATCTATCGTTTAAAAAGGAGCGTCATCGTCATGCATATCGTCCATTCTGGAAGGCTTGATGATGACGTTTCCTGTAGGGCGATCAAAATCCTGTGAAGGAGCCATGCCTGCACTGGTGCTGTCCATAGAGAAGGAAGTAGGTGCCGCAAAATTGTCTTCCAAATCTGTAAATTTAACGTATTTACCGATGAAGCGCAATGGAACAATACCGGTTTCACCGTTACGGTGTTTCGCGATAATTACCTCTCCAATACCTGCTTGTGAGCGTCCTTGTTCATCTTCTGTAATACCATAATATTCCGGTCTGTATAAGAAGAGCACCATATCCGCATCCTGCTCAATGGAACCAGATTCACGTAAATCCGATAGCATCGGGCGTTTACCGTTCTGACCAGGTCTGCTCTCTACTGCACGACTCAGCTGAGAAAGTGCCAGTACCGGAACGTTTAGTTCTTTAGCCACAGATTTCAGGGCCCTTGAGATACTACCAATCTCCTGCTCCCTGTTTCCACCACCGCCTTCACCTTTACCATGCATCAGCTGCAAGTAATCGATGATGATCAGCTGTAAGTCGTATTGTGATTTTAACCTTCTGCATTTCGCTCTGAACTCAAAGATATTCAGGGCAGGGGTATCGTCAATTAATAAGGGTGCTTCTGTTAAGGTACCAATTTTGCTGTGGAGCTGCTGCCATTCCCATTCTGCCAGGTTTCCTTTTCTGATTTTCTCCTGCTCGATTTCCGTTTCTCCGGAAATCAAACGATTCACCAACTGAACTGAGGACATCTCCAGGGAGAATACCACTACCGGACGTTTGAAATCTACTGCCGCATTTCTGGCGCAGGTCAGTACGAAGGCCGTCTTTCCCATCGCCGGACGTGCCGCGATGATCACTAAATCTGAAGGCTGCCATCCACCGGTAATCCGGTCTAAGTCGGTAAAGCCGGAAGGTACACCCGTTAAACCATCGCTTTTTCCGCGAAGCGCTTCTAATGTGGCTAAAGATTGTTTGACAATCTCATCCATTTTCTGTGTATCCCTGCGCAGGTTATTCTGTGCAATGTCAAACAGGTTTTTCTCTGCATGATCCAGCAGGTCGAAAATATCAGTGGTGTCTTCGTAAGCATTTTGAATGATCTCAGAAGAGATCCTGATCAGTTCTCTTTGAATATATTTTTGAGAAATAATCCTCGAATGGTATTCAATATTGGCTGCAGAAGCAACTCTGTTGGTTAAATTGGTGATGTAGTAAGCACCGCCTACCATCTCCAGTAAACCCAGGTTCCTCAATTCTGCAGTAACAGTTAAAATATCTACCGGTTTTGATTTCTGGAATAATAAGGCAATGGCTTCGAAGATCTTTTTATGCGCTTCCGCGTAAAATACTTCTGGTTTTAAGATGTCAATTACAGTAGATAGGGCATCTTTTTCTAGCATTAAAGCACCTAGAACAGCTTCTTCAAGGTCTAATGCCTGAGGTGGTATCTTTCCCATGGTATTCATGGAATTGCTGATTCTGGCCTTTCTGGCAGTGAAGGTAGCTTTATCTTGTCCCTGATTTCCGTTGTCGTTACTCATGGGCACAAAAATATGGAAAAATTAGGGCCTTTGCTTAATTCTTTTATGAACATTTAAAAAGAGGAATTACTGGTTTTGAAGCTATAGATTTCAAGAAGGCTTGGTTTTGTTAACCGAACTGTGTGGAAAACAGCGGCTTAGCGCCTTCCGAAAATTGGTTTCCTTTAATCGCATTATTTCAGCTATTTTTGCGCTTCAATTTTAAGAAAGATGGAACATTCGAGGAGACCTGCGAGAGCTAAAGAAAATAATGAATTCGTATTTGGCATACGAGCTGTAATAGAAGCTATTAAAGCTGGTAAAGATATTGAAAGTATTTATATTCAGCGTGGATTAGGCGGCGATCTGATCGTGGAGCTGAAAGGACATTTGAAAGATGTAGATGCGCCAGTTCATAATGTTCCAGTAGAAAAGCTGAACAGAATGACGCTAAAGAACCACCAAGGGGTGATCGCGGTAATTTCGGCCATTACTTTCCAGAAAATTGAAGACATTATCCCTGCGGTTTATGAGAAAGGTGAAGTGCCATTGGTATTGATCCTGGATGGTATTACTGATGTACGTAACATGGGGGCGATCGCCAGAACAGCGGCTTGTGCCGGTGCACATGCGATTATTGTACCGACTAAAAACTCAGCGCAGATTAATGCGGATGCGATTAAAACTTCGGCAGGAGCATTATTCAGCATTCCGGTATGCAGACACCCGAATCTTCATAAAGTAGCTTTATACTTGCAGGATTGTGGTTTGCAGATTGTAGCTTGTACAGAAAAAACGAATGATTTGATTTATGCACCTGATTATACTGCACCTACAGCGATTGTAATGGGAGCAGAGGATGAAGGAATTTCAAATGACATCATGAGAATGGCAAATCACCTGGCTAAAATCCCGATGATTGGAGAGATCAGCTCATTGAATGTATCTGTTTCGGCAGGTGTAATCCTTTACGAAGCGATCAGACAGCGTCAGACCCTATAATTTTAAGAATTTATATTGCTATTTTGGGAGCCTGCAAAACAGGCTCCTTTTTTTTAGGCTTCCTCGAACAAGTATCCGCTGTAGGCCAATCCTTTGGCTACGCTGATAAAGTTGTCGCCCGAGTTGACTGGTACGCCTGGAAATCTGCTGTTAAACAAATCTTTTACCGCGGATACCATTGAGGTTCCCCCGGTTAGGAATAAACTGTCGATCTCTGCTGGATTGATCTTGTTTTTCGTTAAAAACTCTTCCAGATACAGACTGATCTTTCTTAAATCCTTCTGAATAATTTTGTTGTATTGCTCCAGTGTCACCTCCTGATCAATATCGATTTCCATATTGTGGTACACAAAAGTAGCCTCTTCCTTTTTCGATAAACTAACTTTTGTTTTTTCAATCGATTGGAATACGGAATAACCCAGGTTATGATCTGTTAAGGTGATCAGGTTTTTGAATTTAGGATCCTGTTTAGAGTAATGGTAATAAGTTTGGATGTCGTTCCTCACTTTGATGCCATTAAAGAAGTTCATTTGCTCCCAGGAACAGATATTGCTGAAATAGGAGTTAGGAACGGTAAGCATTTTACCTGGTGCGGCTTCGTAAAGGGTATCTTTACCAAAATGAGGCGTGCCCTGATCCCACATGAAAGAGGAATCAAAACTATCTCCGCCAATGTAAATACCACCGGTAGCAAGAATGTCATTCTTACGGTCTTTACTGCCTACTTTTTCAGGATCTAGTTCCAGATAGGTGAAATCGGTTGTTCCACCGCCAAGATCGGCCACCAGTACTTTCTCTTTCTTAGTAATGGACTGCTCATAAGCAAAAGCCGCCCCAATAGGCTCAAATTGAAAACGGAAGTCGGTAAATCCGGCATTCTCTGCCGCTTTGTTTAAGCGTTTTTGAGCAAGCGCATCTTTTGCTGAACTCTCATCATCAAAGAAAACCGGTCGGCCAATGATGGCTTTCTGACAATCATGCCCGATGATCTTATCGGCTTTAGCTTTCAGGTCCTTTAAAATCAGCGTCACCAGGTCTGATGCATTGTATTTTTTAGTGAATACGCGGGTTTCAATGAAACTACTTCTCGGCAGTATTCTTTTAACCGACTTCATGAAACGCCCTTTCATACCATCATTGATATAGGCATTTATCGCATCTTCTCCCACATAATAAGTGATGGAATCTGTTTCAGTAGCTTCATCTTTGAAGTATAGAATGGAAGGAACAGTAATGGTAGCGATGATTTCTTTTTTTTCATCGTCATAGATGGATAGGGCAGAATTGGTAGTTCCAAAGTCAATTCCGTATAAGTACTTAGTCATTGTAATGAGAAATTTGGGGCAAGAAAAAATGATAAAAACAATACATCCGGATTTCGACTGACGCCAGAATCCGGATGTAACATGAAAAAAGCTAAACGCTTGTTTATATATACTTTGTGCCGAATTTTGATTTTACATCGGCAACTATCTGTTTAATATTTTGTTCTTCTGTTCTTGGGCATATCATCAAAGTATTGTTCGATTCTACCACAATATAGTCATGAAGGCCTTGAAGGATTACCAATTTGTCTTTTGGTACATTCACCATGCAGTTTGAAGAATCAAACATCATCACTTTTTCTGCTGGAATAACGGCATTGCCTACGTAATCGTGTTCTGCAATTTCATAAATGGAAGCCCAGGTACCCAGGTCTGACCAGCCAAAGTCCGCAGGAAGGACGTATACATTGTCGGCTTTCTCCATAATGCCAAAATCTATAGAGATATTGGTACACTGCTGATAGGCGTCGCTGATGAAGTTGGCTTCTCTCTCGGTATTGTAGATCGGATTTCCCTGAAGGAAGATCTCATGCATGTCCGGAAGGTGTTTGGCGAAAGCTTTAGTGATCGACTTTGCCGACCAGATGAAGATCCCTGCGTTCCATAAGAAATCACCGCTCTGAATAAATGATTTTGCGAGGTCCAGGTTGGGCTTTTCCGTGAAGATCTTCACCTTGTGGATCTGATCATCAGTAGCAAGGGTGTTTTCTACATATTGGATATAACCATATCCGGTGTCCGGTCTGCTAGGTTTGATGCCCAAAGTGATCAGACAATCGTTTTCTGATGCTGCTTTTAGTGATTGTTCAATTGCGGCGATAAAGGCGTCCTGATTGGTAATGGTATGGTCTGAGGGTGCAACAACAATTGTGGCATCAGGATTCAGGTTAAGAATTTTCATGGAGCCATAAGAAACGCATGGCGCCGTATTTCTCATGATCGGTTCGGCAAGGATTTGATTGACTGCTAGATCTGGTAATTGTTCTTTGACAATATCTGTATAGATCTCATTGGTCACTACAAAAATATTCTCTGGTGGACAGACTTTTAAAAAACGCTCATATGTGCTTTGAATCAGTGTTTTTCCGATTCCGAAGAAGTCGATAAACTGCTTTGGAAATTCTGTTCTGCTTACTGGCCAAAATCTACTGCCAACGCCACCGGCCATTATTAATGCGTAATTATTTTTATTCATGCTAAATCGAAAGTATTAAATTATGCCTTCCTGAAGAAGGTCATGTAAATGAATCATCCCAAAGTACGTTCCGCCATCTGTGACTAATAATTGAGTGATGTTATTTTCCTTAATCATTTCCAGTGCATTGATGGCTAAAAGATCTTTTTCAATAGTTTTAGGATGAGGATTCATGAGATCGCTTGCTTTAATGTCGGCTAAATTAGTATGTTTTTCTAACATTCTCCTGATATCTCCGTCAGTAATGATCCCTAAAATCGTATCCGCCTCAATAACAACCACCGCACCTAAACGGTTTTGACTAATTTCAATAATGACATCTTTTACGGAAGCCGATGCTGGGATGCTGGGTTTCTGGTTTTTAACCGCAATATCGCCGGATTTTAAATACAGTCTTTTTCCCAAAGCACCTCCAGGATGGTACCTGCCAAAATCTTCTTCATTGAAATTTCTTGCATTCAGCAGACAAATCGCCAGGGCGTCACCCATTGCCAATTGCGCGGTAGTGCTGGTGGTCGGGGCGAGGTTATGCGGACAAGCTTCTTTTGTTACGGCGGTATTCAGGATCAGGTCTGCCTGCGCGGCAAGATCTGAATTGAGCTGCCCCACCATTCCGATCATCAGATTGCCAGATTGCTTCAGTAAGGGCGCAAGGACTTTGATCTCTGGTGTGTTTCCACTTTTGGAAATACAGATCACAATGTCGTCTTTCTGGATCATTCCAAGGTCGCCATGCACCGCATCTGCAGCATGCATAAAACTGGATGGAGTGCCCGTAGAATTGAAAGTTGCCACTATTTTTTGCGCAATAATCGCGCTTTTGCCGATTCCAGTCACGATAACACGGCCCTTACATTGCAGAATATGGTCGATAATCTGGCAAAAATCATCATTTATATGGTCAATTAGCCCCAAAATGGATTGTGCTTCCAGATGTAACGTGTTGACTGCGTCCTCGATAATCGCTTTTTTACTTTTCAAACAGAATTTATTAGTATATTGATGCTTTGAATTAGTGCAAAATTATGTTATTTTGAAGTAAATATAGCACTGAATATTTTATACGCGTAATGGATGTGAAAAAGTCGTTGTTTGATAACTTGCAAACCTTTTTTGGTTTTGATAATTTTAAAGGTGACCAGGAGTCTATCATCACCAATGTTCTCGAAGGAAAGAATACGTTTGTGATTATGCCTACAGGTGGAGGGAAGTCCATATGTTACCAGTTACCTGCGCTTATGAGCGAAGGAACTGCAATTGTTATATCGCCCCTGATTGCCCTGATGAAAAATCAGGTAGATCAGCTGAGGGCATTTGGTGGAAGCGACAGCATTGCACACTTTTTAAACTCTTCTTTGAATAAGGCGGAAATTACACAGGTTAAAAGTGATCTGCTGAGCGGACAAACCAAATTGCTGTACGTGGCCCCGGAATCATTATCTAAACCAGATAATATCGAATTCTTAAAGCTCATCAAGATTTCTTTTGTAGCTGTGGATGAAGCCCACTGTATTTCCGAATGGGGACATGATTTTCGTCCTGAATACCGAAAAATCAGACAGGTCATCAGCGGACTGGGAGAAGATATCCCAATTATCGCTTTAACAGCAACAGCAACTCCTAAAGTACAGCAGGATATCATTAAGAATTTACAGATGTCTGATGCTACCTTGTTTAAATCTTCTTTTAACAGGCCGAACTTATTTTATGAGATCCGCCCGAAAAGAGATGTCATCAAGGAAATGATCAGGTACATCAAGTACAATACCGGAAAATCCGGAATCATTTACTGTCTGAGCCGTAAAAAGGTAGAAGAGGTGGCGGAAGCGCTCAACCTGAATGGCATTAAGGCCCTGCCTTATCATGCCGGTCTGGAGCCTAAAGTACGTGCAGATACACAGGATAAGTTCCTGATGGAAGATGTAGAGGTGATTGTTGCCACCATCGCTTTTGGGATGGGAATCGACAAGCCTGATGTACGTTTCGTGATCCACCATGATATTCCTAAGAGTATGGAAGGCTATTATCAGGAAACTGGTAGAGCCGGAAGAGATGGCGGCGAAGGCGTATGTATTGCTTTTTATGCGCAGAAAGATGTAGATAAACTGGCGAAATTCATGAAGGATAAGCCGGTGTCTGAACGTGAAATCGGAACACAGATCCTGAAAGAAGTGATCGACTATGCCGAATCAGGCGTTTGCCGTAGAAAACAGATCCTCCATTATTTTGGAGAAAACTTCAATGAAACAGGCTGTAATTGTATGTGCGACAATTGTAAAAAGCCTAAGAAACTTTTTGAAGCAGAAGATAACCTGTTGGTTTTATTGAAATTGATCCAGCGTATCGGCGAGAAATTCGACGATGCACATATCCTGAACATCTTTACCGGATCGGAAACCGCTCAAACCATCGCTTACGAGCATGGCAAAATTCCTGAATTCGGCTTAGGAATGGTAGAAGGAGAAAATTATTGGAAGTCCTTAATCCGCCAGTCGGTATTGAACAACTTCCTTTCTAAAGATATTGACAATTATGGCCTTTTAAGGCTAACCAATAATGGTAGAGACTTTATCGAGAATCCATACAGCCTTAAATTTGTACTCAATGAGCCGATAGAAAGTGCGGCTGATGACGATGAAGATGATGTGAAACATGGATCCGGAACTTTAGATACCCAGCTGCTGCAGCTGCTGAAGGATCTGAGAAAGAAAATCGCCAAGCAAAAGAATGTACCGCCATTCGTGGTATTCCAGGATCCTTCACTGGAAGAAATGTGTACGCATTATCCGATTGCGATGGATGAGCTGAAACAGATCTCGGGAGTAGGGAATGGAAAGGCCATGAAGTTCGGTTCACCATTCATTGAGCTGATTAAAAAATATGTGGAGGACAATGATATTGAACGCCCGATCGACTTGATCATTAAGACTCAGGCCAATAAATCGCAGCTGAAAGTATCTATTATTCAAAATGTAGACAGACAAATCAGTTTAGAAGATATTGCTAAATCTAAAGGCATCACTTACTTCGACATCTTGAAAGAGATTGAAGCGATCGTGAACTCCGGAACAAAGCTAAACCTGAATTATTTTGTAGATGAATTGATTGATGAAGACCGTCAGGATGAAGTATTCGATTACTTCCAGTCTGCGGAAAATGACTCCATTGATGAAGCGCTTAAAGAATTAGGCGAAGCCGATTATTCCCGTGAAGAAATTCAATTGATGCGCATCAAGTTCATGTCTGAATTAGGTAATTAACATTCTGAATTAGGTAATTATTACAAATAAACAATGATCAATTTTCCCATAGATAATTTAAAACACCAGGAATCAGGAAACTTCTTTCTAATGGCAGGACCATGTGCCATTGAGGGGGAAGAGATCGCTATGCGCATCGCAGAGAAGATCATCACGATTACTGATAAGTTAGAGATTCCCTTCATTTTTAAAGGTTCCTACCGTAAAGCCAACCGTTCTAAAGGCGGTTCTTTCACCGGAATCGGAGATGAGAAAGCGCTGAAGATTTTAGAAAAAATAGGTAAGACTTTTAATGTGCCTACGGTAACCGACATTCATGAAAGTGCAGAAGCGGCAATGGCTGCGGCCTATGTGGATGTATTGCAGATCCCAGCTTTTCTTTGTCGCCAAACTGATCTGCTGATCGCTGCTGCGAAAACAGGTAAGGTAGTTAACGTAAAGAAAGGTCAGTTTTTATCTGCAGGCTCGATGAAATTCGCTGTAGAAAAGATCATAGAATCAGGAAATATTAAAGTAATGCTGACAGATCGTGGCAACACTTTCGGTTACCAGGACCTGATTGTTGATTACCGTGGATTACCGGAAATGCAAAGCTTCGGCGTGCCTGTGGTAATGGATTGTACGCATTCTTTACAGCAGCCAAACCAAAGTTCCGGCGTAACCGGTGGCAAGCCTGAGCTGATTGAAACGATCGCTAAAGCTGCAATTGCAGTCGGCGCAGATGGATTATTCATTGAAACACATCCTGATCCTGCAAATGCAAAATCAGATGGTGCAAACATGTTACACCTGGATTTACTGGAAGATTTACTGGTAAAACTAGTAAGAATTAGAAAAGCGGTTATTTAACCGCTTTTTTTATGCCTTAGATTTTAGTAATCAGGAAGGACGTTCTTCTGTTTTGTTTGCGCTTCGCTTCCGTATCATTCCCCGCAATAGGTTTGTTTTCACCATAGCCTTTAAAGCTCAGTCTGGAAGGATCAATTTTTTGAGCGATCAGTTCGTCATATACGGCTTTGGCACGATTTAAAGAGAGCTTTTCGTTCTGGAGCTCATTCCCAACATTGTCTGTGTGCCCCTGAATTTCTATTTCCAGGTGGAGATTGCTTTTCAATAAGGCAGTTAAGGTATGTAACTCGGTCAGAGATGATGGCAATAAATGATATTCATCGGTGTTAAAAAATATGTTCTTCATTACGAGATTATTGCCCACTTTTAAACGCTCCAGGTTAATCTCCAGCAGGAAAGGCTGCGTCCTGCTTCCAGTACCCAGCTCGTAGTTTTCCGAATAGAAAAGGTAGCCATCTGCACTGGCATTGAAGGCGTAATTTGCCCCTAGAGGCATGACCGCTAGGAATTCGCCATTCTCTTTATCCGTATAATCGTTGTATGCGGTATTTTTGCTGAGCAGATTGACCACCTCTACTTTTGCATCCATAAATTTTCTGCTTTCTTTATCACGGACTACGCCCTTTACGTAAGTAACAGGCATGGGCTGCTTATCCAATGGCAGTTTAAACTGGTATATGTCCATATCGCCATAACCATCTTTTAGATTGGAAGAGAAAAAGGCCATGCTGCCATTCGGACTCACGATCATTCCGTTTTCTTCATTAAAGGTATTGATCGGATAGCCCATGTTCATTGGCGTACTCCAATGGCCATTGTCCTGCATACGACTGATAAAAATGTCTTTATTGCCCATTCCTGGCCAGCCATCTGAAGAAAAGTAAAGTGTCTTTCCATCTGCATGTAAGAAGGGGGTATTTTCATCATAAGGGGTGTTGATTTCTGGGCCAAGATTAGTGGGAGCAGACCATTCACCTTCTCCATTGAGGTTAGATTTCCAGATGTCGTAACCGCCAATTCCACCAGGTCTGTTGCTCACAAAGTAAAGCGTGTTGCCATCCGGACTAATGGCTGGCTGGGATTCCCAATAAGCGCTGTTTACGGGAGCGCCAAGGTTAAATGGCTCGCCCCAGTTGTTTCCTTCTTTATGACTTACGTAAATGTCGCATCGGCCCAGGCCATTTGGACGGTTACAGCCGGTAAAGAACAAATACAATCCGTCTGGGGAAATGGATTGTGCTCCTTCATTAAATTGAGCAGTATTGATGTTGCTGCTTAAGGGCAAGGCATTAGCCCATTCATTATTTGCCTTTTTGGAGATGAAGAAATCTTCGTTTCCATCGATATTTCTACTGAAAATAAGCGTCTCATCGTCGGCAGTAATGGCTGGGAAGTAATCCCGGTATGCCGTATTGATTTTAGGACCAAGGTTGATGGGTTCGTATTGCTGAGGTGTCTTTATGGCCTCAATGGCAAAGGCACAGTCCTTCTGGTATTTCTTTGCCCTGGCGATAAAAGCAGCGTCATTCCCTGTGTATTTAGTGACGAATAAATTGAGGTGTTTTAAGGCATTTTGATAATCACCGATATAAAGTTCAGATTCTCCCAATCCATAATAGATTCGTGGTTCTGAATTTGGGTTCAGCTCAAGGGCTTTCCGATAATAAGCAGCAGCCTCGTGGTATGATTTAATCCTTCTGTTCAGCTCTGCAAGCTGCTGAATGGCGTTTTGAAAGGAGGGATCGGACTGAACAGCTTCCTTGAGTGCTGAAATAGCTTCAGGATATAGGTTGTCATTTATGAGACCTTGTGCTTTGTCAAAGCTGGCCATCGCTTTCTTGATGGTAGAAGTCTGGGCTTGAGCACCAAGAACCATCAGGAAAGACAAAAAAAGAGCAACAGATATTTTTTTCAAAACGCTATTGTTAATGGTGTAAAATTAAATATAGCGAAAAATCTGTATGTGCGATTAAGGAATATTTAAATATTTATGCGTTTGTAAAGAAATTTCCCATTTAGGGTTTGCCATCACGTAATCAATAATCAATGGCGTAATTTCCTTTGATTTAGACCATTCTGGCTGTAAATATAATTTGCAGGTATCAGAAACCGTTGCGGCATATTGTTCAGCCCATTCAAAATCACTCTTGTTGAACACAATCACCTTTAATTCATTGGCGAACGGGGTGATGTCTGGACGAGGGGCTTTAAATTTCTTTGGAGAAAGACAAATCCAGTCCCAGGTACCTGAAAGGGGATATGCTCCGGAAGTTTCAATAAAGGTCAGGATATTCTTTTGCTTTAATTTTTGAGTTAAATAATCCAGATTATAAATCAACGGCTCACCACCGGTAATCACTACTGCTTTACCTGGAAAAGTATCTGCTTTGGCCACAATATCGTCTGCTGAAGTCAGTGGATGTAATTCCGCATCCCAGCTTTCTTTCACATCACACCAGTGGCAACCTACATCGCAACCTCCCAAACGAATAAAATAAGCCGCTTTTCCTGTGTTAAATCCTTCGCCCTGTATGGTGTAAAACTCTTCCATTAATGGAAGTAATGTGCCGTCTGCTGGTATATTGTGTGCCATATATTATTTGGCAAAGGTAAATAAAATATTTACGGGAAATGGGATTATATGTATATTGAGCCGATTTATATGACCAATCTATGAAAAAGGAAGGTTCATTTCTAATCATTTATCTTAAATAAGCGCTATGCTGAAGTGGTATAAATTGGAAGGCAGCTTCCCGAATCATGATTTCGTGGAACAGATTAAGCTGAATGGGAAAAAACTATGCCTGGTGAGACATCAGAACCGGACTTTCGTGGTTCAAAACAGCTGTCCGCATGCAGGAGGGATTCTGAGCGGTGGAACATGTAAAAATGGCTACCTGATTTGTCCGATACACCGATGGGAATACAACCTGGAAACTGGACGAGGAGCAGAGGGACAGGGGGATTATATCGATACCTACCCGGTAGACACAAGGGAAGATGGAATTTATGTTGGCTTAAAAGAAAGTTGGATAAAAAAGCTCTTTAGTTGAGTTACTAAAGAGCTTTTTATATATTATTTAAGAATAGATTTCTTTCTTTGCAGAGGCCAATGTGTTTTTCAACAAGCCTACAATGGTCATCAGACCTACACCTCCAGGAACTGGAGTGATCCATGAAGCTTTAGGAGCTACGTTTTCAAAGTCTACATCACCGTATAATTTATAACCGGATTTGGTTTCTGTAGAAGTTTCTCTATTGATGCCCACATCAATGATGATCGCACCTGGCTTCACCATATCCGCAGTGACAAAGTTCTTTTTACCAATTGCAGCAACGATAATGTCAGCCTGTAAAGTCAGCTCTTTCAAGTTAGCTGTTCTGCTGTGTGTTAAAGTTACCGTACAGTTTCCTGGGTTGGCATTGCGGGCCATCAGGATACTCATCGGACTGCCTACAATGTTACTTCTACCCACTACCACACAATGTTTTCCGATAGTGTCGATTTCGTAAGCCTGAAGCATTAACATAATGCCATAAGGAGTGGCAGGGATGAAACAAGGAAGGTTCCTCATCATACGTCCCAGATTTACCGGATGAAATCCGTCTACATCTTTACGGTAATCAATAGTTTCAGTTACTTTTTCAGGATCAATATGCTTAGGAAGGGGTAATTGAACAATCAGTCCATCTACGCCGGCATCCTGATTAATCTCTTCAATTTTTTGCAGCAATTCCGCTTCTGTGACAGAATTGTCGTATCTGATGAGCGAAGATTGAAAACCTACCTTCTCACAGTTTTTCATTTTGCTGGCAACATAGGTTTCACTGCCACCATCATTACCCACCAATATGGCTACTAAATGTGGTTTTCTGCCACTTTCAGCCAAGAAAGAGGCGGCTTCGGCTGCGATTTCCAGTTTAATTTTTTCTGATGCGAATTTTCCGTCAAGTAACTGCATGTAATCCTTATATGAGGTTAATTATTAATCTAATTTAAGTACGGCCATGAAAGCAGATTGTGGAATTTCCACATTACCTACCTGGCGCATACGTTTCTTTCCAGCTTTTTGTTTTTCAAGTAACTTACGTTTACGTGAAATATCACCACCATAACATTTAGCCGTCACATCTTTACGAAGCGCACTTAGTGTTTCTCTGGCAATCACTTTTGCGCCAATAGAAGCCTGGATTTTAATTTCAAACTGCTGACGAGGGATTAGTTCTCTCAGTTTTTCACAGATTTTCTTTCCGAAATCATAAGCATTGCTGCGGTGAATTAAGGAAGATAGTGCATCCACAGGCTCTTCGTTTAATAACATATCTAATCTAACCAGGTCCGATTTACGGTAACCGATCTGATGATAATCGAATGAAGCATAACCTTTAGAAATCGTTTTTAGCTTATCATAAAAGTCGAAAACAATCTCACCCATAGGCATCTCAAAAACAAGCTCTACACGGTCTGAAGTTAAGTACGACTGATTGATGATCGTTCCTCTTTTCTGAATACAAAGTGACATTACCGGACCCACGAAGTCAGCTTTGGTAATGATATTTGCTTTAATAAAAGGTTCTTCTACCGCATCTAGTTTACTTGGGTCTGGTAAATCTGAAGGATTATTAACCGAAATTACCTCACCTTTAGTAGTCTTAGCGATGTAAGATACATTGGGTACAGTAGTGATCACTGTCATGTTGAACTCACGCTCTAAACGCTCCTGGATGATCTCCATGTGCAGCATGCCTAAAAATCCGCAACGGAAACCAAAGCCTAATGCTGCAGAACTTTCAGGTTCGAAAACGATAGAGGCATCATTCAGCTGCAATTTATGCATGGCTTCACGTAGTTCCTCAAATTCATCTGTATCTACCGGATAAATACCAGCAAAAACCATTGGTTTAACCTCTTCAAAACCTTGAATTGAATCTGGTGAGGGTCTATCTACGGTCGTGATGGTATCTCCAACCTTTACCTCGCGTGCTTCCTTAATTCCAGAGATGATATAACCTACATCACCGGTTTTAACCACACTGCGTGGCGACATATCCAGTTTAAGGATACCCACTTCATCGGCTAAATATTGTTTGCCTGTATTGATAAATTTAACTTTATCGCCTTTTTTTATCTGACCATTCACTACTTTATAATAGGCAATGATTCCTCTGAATGGATTGAAAACAGAATCAAAGATCAATGCTTGAAGAGGCGCTTCAGGATCACCAACTGGTGCCGGAACACGGTCTACAATAGCTTGAATTATGTCAGGGATACCCATTCCAGTTTTACCTGAAGCAGGGATGATGTCCTCACGTTTACAGCCGATTAAGTCAATAATCTGATCTTTTACTTCCTCAGGCATCGCCCCAGGTAAATCCATTTTATTTAAAATAGGGATAATTTCAAGATCGTGCTCTAGCGCAAGGTATAAGTTTGAAATGGTCTGTGCCTGAATTCCCTGAGATGCATCTACAATAAGTAAAGCACCTTCACAGGCCGCGATGGAACGGGAAACCTCATAAGAGAAATCGACGTGTCCAGGTGTATCAATCAGGTTGAAATTGTATTCAATATCACCAACCTTGTAATTCATCTGAATGGCGTGACTTTTTATCGTGATCCCACGTTCACGTTCTAGATCCATATTATCCAGCAATTGAGCTTGCGCCTCACGTTGGGTAATGGTTCCAGTATATTCTAACAGACGGTCAGCTAGCGTGCTTTTCCCGTGATCAATATGTGCAATTATGCAAAAATTACGTATGTGCTTCATCAGTGGCGCAAATATAGGATTTTGAGTCGATTAATTTATCGTAAATTAATCATAGTATATTGTAATGAATCAGCAATACTAGGAATTGGCCAGTTGGATCAGGTTTTTTACGGTCTGGGCATTTGTCAGGTCGTAGCTGAATTCATCTTCACTGGTGCCCATACTTAAGTTTGGGTTTCTGAATTCCATCTCGCTTTTTACTGCATGTTTGGCAGAAGCATGGAACTCTTGAGCACCGGTGATGCGGATGATTTCGGCAATGTTAGCTGTCTTTACACCTGCACCAGGCATGATACTAATTCTTCCTGCGGCTTGTTTGATTAAGGCTTTGATTTGTTCAGCACCTGCTAAAGCCGAAGCTGCAGCACCTGAGGTCAGCACCCTTTCAAAGCCCAGTTCGATCAGGTCTTCTAAGCCTTGTTCCAGGTCATTGCACATGTCAAAGGCCCGGTGGAAGGTGACTTTCATAGGCTTGGCTAGTTCGATTAACTCCGCACAGCGTGTTTTATCGATGCTGCCATCCGCATGGAGAATACCGATGACCACCCCATCGCAATTTAATGATTTACAGATTTTAATATCCTCTTTCATGATGCTGAATTCTAAATCAGAATACAAGAAATCTCCACCTCTGGGGCGGATGATCGGATACACTAAAATGTGTAGTAATTCTTTCGCCAGTTTGAGCTGTGCGTAACTGGGAGTGGTACCTCCCTCGGGCAAATTGTCGCAAAATTCTACCCTCACTGCGCCTCCTTCCTGTGCTGCCAAAGCAGAAGAAAGGGAGTTGGCACATACTTCCATTTGAATCATCTGGTGCTTAATTTCGGGTTAGTAATAGCTTTTTCCAGGAATTAATAAATCGGTTTTGTTCTGGTCACAAACCGCATAGCTGAAGCCTTGCTGAATCGCATATGCTCCGTATTCTCCTTTTTTATTCAAAGCAAGGAATCCAACCTGAATATTTTTGGCAATTTCTGGTTTCTTTTTAATGATCCTCATGACTGCCTCTTTACAAGCTGCTTCAGGGGTATAGCCTTGTCGCATGAGTTCTACCACTAAAAAGCTGCCTACATTACGGATCACTTCTTCACCAACGCCGGTAGAAGTAGCGCCGCCAACTTCATTGTCTACGAATAAACCAGCACCAATGATTGGACTGTCGCCCACACGTCCATGTAGTTTATAAGCCATTCCACTGGTGGTACAAGCACCCGAAATGTTTCCTTTGGCATCTAAAGCAAGCATGCCAATGGTATCATGGTTATACTGATTTCCTGGTAATCGGGTAGGAGCAGCTTTGTCGTATAGTTTATTTTCTATGTTCATCACCGGTGCATACTTTGCCGTTTTCAGCCATTCTTTCCATGCTTTTTCACTTTCTTTCGTCAGCAGGTTCTCTTTTTTGAATCCGTTTTCTAAAGCAAACTGAAGAGCACCATCACCTACAAGCATTACATGCGGCGTTTTTTCCATCACCATTCTGGCTACAGAAATGGGATGCATAATATGTTCTAATCCAGCAACGGCACCGCAGTTGCCTAAATCATCCATAATACAGGCATCGAGGGTCACATGACCGTCTCTGTCCGGCAAACCACCATAGCCTACGGATTGGTTTTTTGGATCAGCTTCAGGGACATGTACTCCTTGTTCTACCGCATCCAGGGCTCGTCCGCCTGCAGATAATACCTTCCATGCCGCCTGATTTGCAGCAATACCAAAATCCCAGGTAGAGATGACAATGGGTTTTCCTGGTGCAATAGACGAGCTTGGGATCATTGCAGCAGCGCTGGTTTTATCAATGGCTAATAAGGAGGCAGAAAGCGCAGATGCTTTAATGAATTTTCTACGGTTAAACATGTTTGGTATAGCAGTTAAATAATTTGAAAGTGATCGGCGTCTTTTAAGAATGGGAAAGCCCTGCGGGTTTTCGCCAATTCTTCGTAGCCGATACTAAAGGTATAAAGATCTTCGTCTTCAGGTTTATAATAAATGGTTTTACCCATTGGATCAATACATTGGGAATGTCCGCTATGGTATACTTCTTTGCCATCATGCCCCACGCGATTGGCTGCAATCACATAACTCTGGTTTTCGATGGCACGGGCAGGAATCAGGGCGTTCCAATGAACGGCACGTTTGTCAGGCCAGCTGGCGATCAGCAATAGAATATCATATTCTTCATTCTGATTACGCAGCCATACCGGAAAGCGAAGGTCATAACAGATCGCAAGGCGGATTTTCCAGCCTTTTAATTTCACGATGACCTTGTCTTTACCTGGTGAGTAGTTTTTATCTTCTTCACCCAGACCAAATAAATGTCTTTTATCGTAATGACTATAGCCGCCATCCGGAAGCATCCAGATCAGTCGGTTATAATAATGACTATCTTCGTTGATGATCAAACTGCCGGTGACTACGCATTCATATTTTTGTGCAATATCCTTCATCCATTGCATGGTTTTACCATTCATTTCTTCAGCGAGTGCTGGAGCATTCATGCTAAAACCGGTGTTAAACATCTCTGGGAGTACAATCAGGTCTGTTTTTTCTTTAACACCCGAGGACAATCTTAGGGATAGATTCTGCAGGTTTTTGTCAACATTCTCCCAAAATAAATAGGCCTGGAAAATCGTGATTTTCAGGTTTTTAATACTTAGGTAATCTGGACTTTCCATTATTGTAATTTAAAGGGATGTAAATTATAATTTAACTAGTCTTTCAACGGCTTTTTCCAATGTTTCTTGTTTCTTCGCAAAACAAAACCTTAAAACATGGTGATCCGTATTCCTAATGTAGAAGGCTGAAACCGGAATGGAGGCAACTCCATATTCTTTGATTAACCTTTCGGCCATAGCAACATCTTTCTCGTCGCTGAGGTGCTCATAGCTAACGCATTGGAAATAAGAACCATCGCAAGGTAATAATTTAAACTTAGTTTCGGCAAGGAGCGAACGAAACAAATCACGCTTCTGCTGGAAGAAAGCAGATAAGCCAAGGTATGATTGCGGATCTTTTAGGTAGCGCGCAATACCCACCTGCATGGGCGTATTCACACTAAATACATTGAACTGATGTATTTTTCTGAACTCCTTCATCATTTGTTCAGGAGCCAAGCAGTACCCTAATTTCCAGCCAGTGGTATGCAGTAATTTGCCAAACGAGGCCACAATGAAGCTTCTTTCGCGGAGTTCCGGATATAAAGCCACACTATGGTGTGTTTTGCCGTCGAAAATGATATGTTCATAAACCTCATCACTTAAAATCATGATATCGGTGTTTTTTGTTAATTTGATGAGCGCTTTGATGTCTTTTTCTGATAAAACACAGCCTGTTGGGTTCTGTGGGCTATTCAAAATGATCATTTTGGTATTGGCGGAGAATAGTTTTTTCACCATTTCCCAGTCGATCTCATATTGAGGAGGGGCAAGCTCATAAGGTTTAACCAGGCCGCCTAACAACTTTATCGTAGGGGCATAAGCATCATAAGCAGGCTCAAAAATGATCACCTCATCACCCGGATGAATGTAAGCGCTTAACGCGGTGAATATAGCTTGAGTGCCTCCTGCAGTAATGTTGATCTCCGTTTCCGGATGATAATGAGCACCGTAACGCAGGTTCATTTTTTCAGCGATCACCTCACGTAGGGCTGCTAAGCCCGTCATCGGTGCATACTGATTAAAGCCCTGGCGCATGGCCTCAGCTACATATTCGATGAGTTTCGGATCACATTCATAATCAGGAAATCCCTGAGAAAGATTAATGGCCTGATGTTCTTCTGCTAATTTGGACATGACCGAAAAGATGTTCGTTCCTATGCCAGGTAGTTTTGATTGTGTAGCTATCATGTGGCAGCGAAAATAGAAATAATATTTATCGTCTTATATCAGATTTATTTAATAATTTCATCTTGCTATGACTTTTAAAACAAAAGAAAGCAGATTATTGCTCATTCTAGGCTCCTTTTTTGTGGCCAACGCGATCCTTTCAGAATTTATAGGGGTAAAAATATTTTCAGTGGAGGGAACACTGGGCATCAAGCAGTTTGATATCAATTTGCTGGGCGTTCCAAACCTCTCTTTGAACATGTCGGCAGGGGTGCTCACCTGGCCTTTGATTTTTATCATGACAGACATCATCAACGAGTATTTTGGCGTTCGACAGGTACGGTTTTTATCGGTATTGGCAGCAATTCTAATCTCTTATGCCTTTTTTGTAGTCGCAGCAGCGATGCGGCTTTCACCTTCCGATTTCTGGGTGAATCAAACCATCGATGGTCATCCGCTCAATATGAACCATGCCTTTGCTGGTATATTCGGACAAGGGATGTGGATCATTGTGGGTTCCGTGATCGCCTTTTTAGTCGGGCAGATCGCAGATGTATTTATCTTTCATAAGATCAAAAAAGTAACCGGAGAACGTGCTTTATGGCTTCGTGCCACAGGTTCTACAGTAATTTCTCAATTCATAGATAGTTTTGTGGTCATCTTTATTGCTTTTTACCTGAATCCTCAGTACCACTGGAGCTGGCAAATGGTGGCTGCAATCGGCCTGGTGAATTATACCTATAAATTTATAGTGGCGATCTTAATGACGCCATTGCTGTATGTCGTGCATGATGTGATTGACCGTTACCTGGGCAAGGACCTTTCGCAGCGAATGATCAAAATGGCAGGAAGATAGTACCAATTACAATCCGCTGGTTTACAGCTTAATTCTCCTGTCGAACACAAAAGGCTCAGACTTCAGTAGTTTGATGAACTTGAAATCCGTATGGTTAGGGTTGAGGAGAAAGTTTGACTCAGCTGATATAATGGAAGAGGGGACTTTCAATAAAGCTGTTTTCTCTTTCCTGGCCCAATTTCCCCCTAATTCCTGTGTATAAGACATGTTTTCAAAAGAAAACCAATTTTGTGGCAAGGACTTTAAAGGAATGCTGGCAATCGGAAGGTCATCCGGAATTTCAATCGTCATGACCTGGAAAGCACTGTTTAGCCCAAGTTGACTCCGGTGTACCACATTTTCCAGACAAGCCAGAGAACGTGATTCCGCCGTGTAAATTATGGAAACATCATTGGGATTCCACCTTGCTGCACGACCTGAAGCGAACAATGAGCCAGCATAATTACTCAAACAAATGCGAAATACCTGCATAAATTAGGCAAGATCTCCATGAGCGATTCTAATGAGCTCTTCTTCAATGAGGCTGATGCCCGTAAAAGTGTCCATTAAATCAAAGGGAATTTGGTGGCCAAGCCCATAAGAAGGGGTGTTGAGCCATTGGTGAAAGGTCTTTGCCGAGCCAAAGATTTCTATTCCTTTTTCAAAAAGAGAAAAAGACTTTAAAAGTTTCTCGCTGAGGGAAGGATCTAATTTGGAAGCATTAGAAGCGTAGTTCTGGATGGTTTTAACATTGGTTTTAAAGGTATCCTGGAATTCTTCTCTGGTAAAACCTGAAAGGCTTAAAAAATCCAGCGCAGCTTTGGCTGATAGGCCTGATTTTGAACTCATGAGCAAGCTGATAGAATCGTTGTAAAGTGGCTGATAAGGAGCGATTAATGCAGCTTCTGCAACGACCGATAGTGTTGTTTTTTCTTTGTAAAGTTTTGAAGTGTTTGCCATAACCATGAATTTTACTCAATTCGAATGTACGGAATTTTTTCCGGTATTTCTGGAATATTTTCCACAAAAAAAACCGCAATCCTTGTTTTGATGACCTTTCAGGTAAAAAAGAGGAATGCGGTTTTTGATCAGCTGCGGGAATTAGCTCATCCTTTTAACTTCCAGGATTTTAAACTCCTGAATACCGTCGGGCATTTCCCAGTTGATAATGTCGCCTGTTCTATAGCCAAATAATGCAATGCTGATCGGAGCAAAAACAGATACTTTCTGCACTTTGATATTCGCCTCTTCCGGCATCACGATCTTAAAGGTAAATTCTTTACCGGTTTTTGTGTTGGCAATTCTAGCTTCAGATTTCAAACATACCACGTCCTCAGGAAGATCCTGATCCGCGTAGATCGTTGCTTCTTTGATCTCTTTTCTTAGTTTTTCTTTATTATACGGACTCATGTTTGATTTGTCCAGATGATCTTTTAATAGTTTTAAATCGCTTTTTGAAAGTGATAATGTTTTTGTTTCCATGTTTAAATGTCTTAATGTAATAATTGATGATTAATTCCTTAATAAGATACAGGGAGGCAAACTGATATTGACGAATATATCACACCTTAGAAAGTGTAATTGCTGAATATAAAAAAGAAAATAAACAATCGCTTGCTATTTCCTTAAAATATAAAATAACGAAAATGATCAGAAGAAAAATGCCCCTGAACCGAAGAGTAGAATGAAATGATTCGGGGCTTAGTTAATAAAGTCTTTACTGCTGATTTGATAAGTAAAGCCGAAGGGATAGTTTTCCCTGAAGAACCTTTTAAACAGCGCATAGGCTTGCAGCTGACTCTTATTATAAGTCATTAAGGTTGCCTGATGTATGCCTGTTCTTTGTTTCATTGTCGCTAATCTCGTTAGGTTTTTTATTAAATCAAAGGAAAAAGGGATTTATCTTAGTATGAAGGCCTTTAATTGACATTGGTGTTATGGTTCTCGCTGGTTTTGTTGGAAAATATCGTAATAATCCTGACTGATATTCCTATGCCTGGAGCTATAATAAATGACCAGATATTCAGCCGCTGCACCGTCGAAATTCAGCGTTGCAATACGTTTTTTGAACTGTTGATAAGGGTTGTAATTTCAATAAATCCGCCATTGTACGCGCCAATAAGGCAGAAAAAAACAAGATTTAACATAAAAAACGTAATAGAATGGAAGTTATGTACGTTTATTTCCAAAATAATATATATTTGGCCACAAATTAAATATTTAAAACATGGAAAAATTTTCAAAAGTTAAAGAATTATTAGCTTCTATTGAAGCTGACGCTGAGAAGTTTTATAATGCAGGAAACAGTGCTGCAGGAACTAGAGTACGTAAAGCTATGCAGGATTTAAAAGTTCTTGCTCAGGAAATTCGTTCTGAAGTAACAGAGAAAAAAAACAGCGATAAATAATATCGATTAATTCGAAAAGCAGCGGCACCATCAACCGTGCTGCTGCTATTTTACCTCCCACCATTATGCCATATACTGCCGCCCCTAACAGATATACTCAAATGCAATACCGCAGATGCGGAAACAGTGGACTGAAGCTGCCTGCCATTTCTCTTGGTTTATGGCATAACTTCGGACATGTGGATCAGCTGGAAAATTGCAGTGAGATCTTGAAACTGGCTTTCGACAATGGAATTACCCATTTTGACCTTGCTAATAATTACGGTCCGCCTCCAGGATCTGCAGAGGAAAATTTCGGTCGCTTGCTGAAAAGAGATTTCGAAGGATACAGAGATGAAATGATCATTTCTTCTAAGGCAGGATATACGATGTGGGACGGTCCTTATGGAGATTGGGGTTCAAAAAAATACCTGGTATCTAGCCTGGATCAAAGTCTGAAAAGAATGGAACTGGAATATGTAGATATCTTCTACCATCACCGTCCGGATCCGGAAACGCCACTAGAGGAAACGATGGCAGCATTAGATCTGATCGTGCGTCAGGGAAAAGCATTGTATGTCGGGATCTCTAATTACCGGGCAGAAGAAGCTGCTGAGGCGATGAAAATCTTAAAGCGTTTGGGTACACCATGTCTGATTCATCAACCTAAATACTCTATGTATGAACGTTGGGTAGAGGGTGATTTGCTGGATTTGCTAGGCAACCAAGGTGTGGGGTGTATTCCTTTTTCACCACTCGCTCAGGGCATGCTGACCAACAAATACCTGAAAGGGATTCCTGAAGATTCTCGTGCAGCAAAGTCGCATGGCGCCTTGCAGCAAGATCAATTGACCCCTGAAAGAGTGCAACAATTGAATGAACTGAATATACTCGCACAAAGCCGCGGACAAAAGCTCGCACAAATGGCCTTGTCGTGGATTTTAAAAGATAACCGCATTACCTCTGTATTGGTGGGCGCCAGTAAACCTGAGCAGCTTGCGGATTCTTTAAAATGTTTGAACAATCTTGATTTCAGCACAGAAGAACTGCAAAAAATTGAGCAGATTTTATCCTCGTAGGGTTGAAATACCGGTATAAATCATAAAAAGAAGCTGTCTTAAATTAATAATTCAAAACAGCCGCTTTAGTTTTTTATACGGTTAATGCTGCAGTCAATTCTATTTCCGCTTTTAAATCCTGTACGAAATGGTCAATCTGTGCCTTGGTTACTCCAGGCATACAGATGACATGACTATTGCCATCTTCGGTAGCAATCTGCCATTTTTGTCTCAATGCGATAGAGGGCGCTGGGAACACTACTGTTAATGCAGATGGATTGGTCCAAGCCGGTACACCAATATTATTTAAGCTTTTTACCGTATAGGATGCAGTTTACAGACACTCCAAAGCGCGCTGCTTTAGTCCTTCTTTACCCAGTTTTTTAAGCGCATACCAGATAAAAATGGGGCTGTGGCCATTCCTGCTGCCTGTAATCGTAGTATCTACGGTGCCGATATATGGGATCGCTTTTCCAATCCTGTCTTTATAATTCTTTTTGACCAATACCAATCCGCAAGGGATAGGAGAGCCGATAAATTTATGTCCGCTGATGGCCATACTGTCAGTTCCATGGTTAAAATCAAAACCTGGTTTTAAATCCAGTAAAGCACTGTAGGTACCAGCCAAAGCAGCGTCACAATGAATATAATGATTTTTAATCGCTTGTCTGCGGAGGATTTGCTGAATTCGCTGTAAATCATCTTTTGCTTCCATCATCGTGGTGCCAATATTGGCCAGAATGATCACCGGCTGATCTCTGTGCATTTGTACCATCGCATTCAAATCTTCGTAATCCATTTCTCCATTTTTCTGAGTTCTGATCACGATACTTCTTAAGTTGAGCAGCTGTATGTTCTTTTGAACACTATAATGCGTAGCTTCAGAGTAATAAACGATGCCATTAGGGTAAAGCTCCCTGGCCACGTAAAGGCCATATAAATTTCCTTCAGAGCCACCATTGGTGACATAACCCCACCAATTATTTGCTGGCGCATGGAACAATTCAGCGAAAAACTCCAACACTTCCAGCTCCAGAGAACGCGAATTCAGATCGTAGGTAGATTCTACCCATGGATCGCCCACATTGTTTAAAGGCAGTTTTAAAAGTGGATATAATTCTGAATAGTCAAAATCTTGTGCGATTGGGTAACCGATGAAGTGCTTGGCACGCGCTTCAGCGAGTTTCATATAGGAGCTTAAACGCTCGTTATCTTTAGTGTTTAATGGAGTCTTCATGGGGTAGTAATGATATTTGGTATTTAATCCTTCAAAATTAGACAAGTACCATATTATTTCCTTTGATTATCTGATGTTCAATGAAAAATTCTGTTATGAATACATTTTAAAGGAAAAACCACCATATTTGTAGCTTGCTGCATCCTATTTCAGCAAAATACTATGATGGAGAAATTAGATAAGCTCGACACCAGGATATTAAACATCCTGCAAAAGGATGCTTCTTTAAGTACAAAAGATATTGCAGGGGAAATCGGCCTCAGTGTTTCCCCAACTCATGAGCGCATCAAACGCCTAAAAGCAGAAGGATATATAGAGAAATATGTAGCGCTGGTGAACAGGGAAAAGTTAGGAAAACATTTGCTGGTGCTTTGCACGGTAACTTTAAAAGAGCAATCCATCGCTACCTTAAAAAATTTCGAAGAATCAGTGGTGCGGTTTAAGGAAGTGCTGGAAGTACTATGTATTGCTGGCGGACAAGATTATTTGCTTAAGATCGTAGTGGAGGATGTAGATGATTATCATACTTTTGTGGTCACTCATTTATCCTCGCTTTCCAACATTTCTACGTTAAGCAGTAGTTTTGTGTTAAAAGAGATCAAAAGAGAAACGGCATTCCACCTTAATTTCTAACTTTAGGCATGGAATCTACACAAACTTTGCCCGAATTAAACGCAGAAGAGCTTCGTGTGCTAGGCGTTTTAATGGAGAAATCTAAAACTACCCCTGAATATTACCCAATGACCATCAACAGTCTGACGGCTGCCTGTAATCAAAAGACCTCTAGGAAACCTGTGGTTCAGTATGACGAACAGACCGTAGTACTGGCATTGGATACCCTCAAAAGAAAAGGACTGATTTCTACAGCCACCGGTGGATCAAGTCGCAGCATTAAATACAAACATAATTTCGCGATTGTATTCCCGGTAACGCCACAAGAGGTCGCTATTCTTTGTCTATTGATGCTGAGAGGCCCTCAAACACCGGGAGAACTAAATACCAATTCCGGCAGACTCTATGAATTCGAATCTTTAGAAGAGGTGCAATCTGTATTGGAGCGTTTAACGGATGCAACGCCTCCTTATGTAATTCAATTGCCGAGAAAAGCAGGGCAAAAGGAAATGCGTTATGCACATTTACTTTCCGGTACCCCTGATTTAAATGCAGAAGAACTGGCAGAAGAAGCGCCTCAGAGAGCGAACTCAGATCTGGAAAACCGGGTGCTGAAACTCGAAACAGAATTGGAAGAATTGAAAACTGCTTTTGCGCAGTTGATGAAAGAACTGATGGGCTAAAATCGGATTCTGCTAAAACTATCAACAAAACTTGGTGTTATCCTTTTATAGCATCCATTTCTGGTGATCTGCGATGTTATTTTCCTAAAAACATCATACTATGTCAAAAAAAGTAGCAGAACAATTGGTGGAAATGCTTGTTGAAGCAGGTATTAAGCGCATTTATGCCGTAACCGGCGATAGTTTAAATGAGTTAAATGATGCGGTAAGGCGCAATGATCACATCCGCTGGATCCATGTAAGACATGAAGAAGCAGGGGCATATGCTGCCGCTGCGGAAGCAGAATTGCATGGCCTTGCGTGTTGTGCGGGCAGCAGCGGGCCTGGTCATGTGCATTTGATCAACGGTCTATATGATGCCCATCGTGCAGGTGCCTCAGTATTGGCAATAGCCTCCACCTGCCCAACTACAGAATTCGGTTCCGGCTATTTTCAGGAAACCAATACCACTAAGCTTTTTGATGATTGCAGTCATTATAATCAAATTGCTACCACTCCGGCTCAGTTACCGAGAATGACGCAGGCTGCTTTGCAGCATGCATTTCACCATAAAGGGGTAGCCGTGCTCGGTTTGCCTGGCGATGTGAGCAGCATGGACGCAGTAGAAAATATGTCTTCAGATAAAACCTATTTTTCTAAAGCTACAATTTGCCCTGCAGAAGAGGAGCTATTGGCACTTTCCCGGCTGATCAATAAACATAAAAAAATCGCCATATTTTGCGGAATCGGAGCCGTTGAAGCTCATGATGAGGTCGTTAAACTTGCGGCAATACTAAAAGCTCCGGTAGGTTATTCTTTCAGAGGGAAAATGGGGATACAATACGATAACCCTTATGAAGTAGGGATGACCGGCCTTCTTGGTCTGCCTTCTGCCTACCATAGTATGCACGAGAGTGACCTGGTGATTCTATTGGGTACAGATTTTCCTTACGTACCCTTTATCCCACAGGATAAAATTTTAGTACAAATCGACAGTAAACCAGAACGACTGGGTAGAAGGGCAAAGCTCGATATGGGGCTTCATGGGGATATCAAAACCAGTTTGAATGCGCTATTTCCATTATTAGATGCAAATACAGACGATAGTTTTCTGGATGCACAATTGAAAGTCTATGAAAAAGTAAAAGAACATTTGAATACTTATGTCGAGGACAAAGGGGAGAAGGATGCCATTCATCCGGAAGCCGTTGCTTTTGAAATTAATAAACTGGCTGCCCAGGATGCTATTTTTACGGTGGATACAGGGATGTGCTGCGTTTGGGGTTCCAGATATATTAATGCGACGGGAAAACGTACGATGTTAGGCTCGTTTAACCATGGTTCTATGGCAAATGCGATGCCTCACGCCATTGGAGCGGCACTATCTAGTCCAGAACGCCAAGTCATAGCGATGTGCGGCGATGGCGGACTGTCGATGATGTTAGGTGATTTAGCGACGATTAAACAATATAACCTACCCATTAAACTGATCGTGTTCAATAACCGGTCTCTGGGGATGGTAAAACTAGAAATGGAAGTGGCAGGACTGCCGGATTCGGAAACAGATATGCTGAACCCGGATTTCGCATTGGTAGCTGCCGCAATGGGCATTAAAGGCATGACCATTGATGATCCAAGCCGATTGGAAGAGGGGATGAAAGCCGCATTTATGCACGATGGACCGGTATTGGTCAATGTGATGACGGATCCGAATGCAATGGCGATGCCGCCAAAGATCGAGTTTAAAATGATGAAAGGAATGGCACTCACGATGACGAAACTGATGTTGGGCGGTAAGTTTGACGAAGTACTGGATACCGTGAAATCCAATTACAAACATTTAAAAAGTATCATAGATTAAAGCTTAAATTTGTATCCGATTTATGATCCAAATACACCCAACTACCGTCCTTACCTCTATCCTTGACAATGATTTTTATAAAATCACTATGCAGCAAGGGGTAATTCGTCTGTTTCCGGCAGCAAAAGCAAGATATAAGTTCATCAACCGTGGCAAACATTCTTTTCCCGAAGGATTTGCACAGGCTTTAAGAGCTGCTGTAGATCAGATGGCCTTGCTGAAACTGACAAAAGAGGAGAAGCATTTCCTGCAGGTCACCTGTCCTTATCTTGATCCGGTATACCTGGATTTTCTGGAAGGCTATCGTTATCAGCCGGAAGAAGTACAAATTGAGCAGCTTGGAGATCAACTGGAAGTGAGGGTAGAAGGATGGTGGTATCGAACGATATTATGGGAAGTTCCCTTAATGTCATTGATCTGCGAATTGTATTATGTGCTGAATGGCTCGCATAGGATCAGCAATGAAGAAGTGATACAGCTGACGGCACAAAAAATAGAAAAATATAAAGCCCTTGGGGTAACCGTAGCTGAATTTGGGACACGAAGAAGGTATTCTTATCAGGTGCATCGATCAGCTTTACAAGCTTTAAACGAATTTGGCAGTGGATCATTTATTGGAACCAGCAATGTGCACATGGCGATGATCTATCAGACCAAACCAATTGGAACGCATGCCCATGAATGGTTTATGTTTCATGCCGCCAAGTATGGGTTTAAAATGGCAAATGCCATGGGATTGGAAAACTGGGTGAACGTGTACCGTGGAGATTTAGGGATTGCCCTTTCTGATACCTATACTACAGAAGTATTTTTTAGCCAGTTCGACAAGATGTTCTCCAAGTTGTTTGATGGTGTCAGACACGATAGCGGAGATCCTTTGCTGTTTGCAGATAAAGTGATCAATCATTATCAAAAAATGGGGATTGACCCTAGATCCAAGACGATTATATTTTCTGATGGTCTTAATTATGATAAAGTGGAAAGAATCGCAGCGTATTGCCAGGGGAAAATAGGGATGTCATTTGGAATAGGTACAAATTTAACGAATGATGCCGGACCAGCAGCCATGAATATAGTGATCAAGATGACAGAAGCACAGCCTAAAGACGGGGAGTGGACAGAGGTTGTGAAGTTGTCTGATGAACATGGGAAATATACCGGTACAGAAAGAATGATTAATCTCGCCAAAACGATATTGCAGATTGAAGATTTGTAACGATGAATACAGCCTTTATCACTTTTTAAACCAACCTTATATTAAAACAAAAAGCGCGCTGCAGTTCATTTTTGCAGCGCGTTTTTTGTTGGAGGTTAAAAAAGGTTAAGCTCCTTGTTTTCTAGTATATTTGGTAAGGATAACAATCACTTGTCCTTCTATTTTTCCTTCAATCTGATCCGTATTGTTTTCTACCAGGCGGATATTTTTTACTACCGTGCCCATTTTAGCGTTTAAAGTCGAACCTTTTACATCTAAAGATTTTGTCAGTACAATAGAATCACCTGCTTGAAGCAAGGCACCATTGCAATCTTTATGAAATTCCGCAACGGCATCATTATCAAGGTCGGCGGCTTTAGCCCAAGCCAAACGGTCTTCGTCAAGATACATCATATCTAGATTGTCCATTGCCCAGCTTTCATTGCTTAAGCGGTTCAGTAAGCGCCATGAAACTACTTGTACTCCAGGAACTTCAGACCACATGCTGCTACTTAGACACTGCCAGTGTTTGCTATCTAATTCCTCTCTTTTCTCAATTTGAGCCAAACATTTATCACAAATCAAGATACAGTTGTCTGCAGTATTCGCTGTTTGAGGAGGTACTTCGTATACCTTAAGCGTTTCCGCAGATTGGCATAGTTCACATTTGTTTTCGCTTCTACTCAGTAATTGTTCTTCCAGTTTCATTGTCTTTTTGTTAAAAATATTATTGTAATTGACTCAAAGTGGCGAAGATAATTAATTTAGACGGCAAACTGGCTTAGGGATCACTAATGTTAGGTATTAAGTGCAAAATCTACAGCTGCCTGCGCATGGATCTTCGTGGTATCGAAAACAGGAACAGTAAGATCATCCGCTTTGATCAATAGCGGGATTTCGGTACAGCCCAGTATGATACCCTCAGCCCCCTGATCAATCAACTCTTGAATAATCACCAGATATTGTTTCTTAGTCTCTGGGTTTAAAATACCACTTCCCAACTCATATCTTAGGGTCTCTTCTATATAATCTCTAGTCTCCTGACTTTCTGGAATGATGGGCTCAATTCCGTTTGCGATCAGTTTGTCCTTATAAAACCCCAATTCCATGGTATAAGTGGTTCCAATAAGTCCTACCTTTTTCAAACCTTCCTGATGAATTGCAGCAGCTACAGCACTGGTAATGTCGATCAGTGGCAGCTGGATATTTTCAGCAATGCGATCGGCAACAATATGTGCAGTATTGGCACAGAGCACAATTGCTGCAGCACCAGCTTTTTTCAGCTCCTCAGCAGCCTCAAGCAGTAGTTCGTAGGTGGATTCCCAATCATAATCGGCATTGTACCTTTGGAAATTGTCGAAATTTACAGAGCTAATTAGACATTCCGCAAAGTTTAGCCCGCCAAGTTGCGTATTAATGCCTTCATTCAGGTAGCGGTAATAATCAACCGTAGACGTCCAGCTGATCCCGCCTACCAGTCCTACTTTTTTCATCTTACTTTTCATTGCTAACGTTTAAAATTAGTATTGATTTATTTTCATAAAAGTAGATAGCTTTGCTGAACTGTAACAGATACAGAAATTGACTATTTAACTATAACAGATGAAGACTTTTCAATATCTAAGCCTTGCTGCAGAGCTGGAAAATAGAATTAACCAAGGGATTTACCCAATTGGAGATAAGCTGTCCTCTTTGCGCTTATTGAGTTCAGGTTTTAAGGTTAGCATTGGTACGATGTTAAAAGCTTTGAACCTACTAATCGATAAAGGGCTGGTTTTAGGTAGAGAACGCTTCGGTTACGTGGTTTTAAGGAAGGCAGAGGCCGAAATTCCTCTGGCAAAAAGCGTCCAGAAAGCTGAGGAGCTGGATAGGAGGCCTTTAAAGCTCATGGAGCCCTTGAGTACGATGAGCTTGCAGTCTCCGTTAGCATTGCCGGAACAAAAACGAGTCTCGTTTTTCAATGCCGTATTGGACATTCAACTGCTGCCCTTAAACGCCATCAGGAGGAGTCTTCAGCAGGCCTCCAGAGACTTGACTGGGGCACATTTGCTGTATGAACAGCCTAATGGAAACCCATTATTAAGGAAAGAAATCGCAAAGCGATCCTTTCGCTGGCAAGGGGCTCTCAGTGCCGAGGAGGTAGTCATCACCAATGGTACTCTGGAAGCGGTAGGTCTATGTCTGCGTGCGGTAACAAAGAAAGGCGATTTGGTGGTGGTTCAAACACCCTTTTATTATGGGGTCCTACAGATGATCACTGCTTTAGGTTTGCAAATCATAGAATTGCCAGGCGATACTTTAACGGGAATTGATGTGCAGGAATTGGAAAGAATAGCCATAAAGCATCGGGTAGCAGCCTGTGTGTTGATTTCAAATTTCAACAATCCCAACGGAGCGATCATGCCAGATCAGAAAAAAAGAGGTTTGGCTGCATTTGCAGCGCGCATGGAAATTCCAGTGATCGATGATGACATCTATGGAGACCTTTATTTCGATGCTGATAGGCCTTCAAATATTAAAACCTTCGACCAGGAAGGCTGGGTGATGCTCTGCAGTTCTTTCTCTAAGTCGGTGGCTCCGGGTTACCGAATCGGTTGGTGCGCAGCAGGAAGGTTTACCCAAAAGGTGATTAAGCTGAAGGCCTTAACCAATGTTGCTACGGCAACTGTAGTGCAGTTGTCTCTACTGCAGCTATTAAGTACCGGAGCTTATGATCGTCATCTGAGGAAACTAAGACCTGTTTTACACCGCCTGATGCTGCTGACGGTGCAAGGTATCGAAAAGTATTTTCCGGAGGGAACGCGATTGAGCAGACCTACTGGTGGATTGGTGCTTTGGCTGGAGCTCCCGGAAGGGGTAAATGCGGTTAAATTGCAGCAGCGAGCCTCCGCGAAAAACATTCACATTGCCCCAGGTCCCATGTTTTCCAGTAGAGGGGATTATACCAATTATATCAGAATTAGTTACAGTAACATCTGGACTGAAAAGGTTGAAACTGCATTGAGAAAGCTTGGGGAACTGGTTAAAGCTGAATTATAATCTACTAAATATACCTTTTATTGGGTTCAACTCATCTTTTTGGCAGCAGCTGGGTAGCGAAATGGCCACTTTTAGACAGTCTGGTTGCCCAACAGGAGAATTTTATCTGCAAAATTTAACCTTGGATATGTTGTATATTTGCGAGAATTTTCTGTAAATCCAGCTTAAAATAGGCCAGCAGAAATCTTAAAGCGATTGAAAAAATGAAGGTTAAAGGGTATCTGCTGGCTGCTATTTCGGCCATTTCTTACGGACTAATTCCGTTATTTATTTTGCCTGTAAAAGCGAGTCATTTTTCGTTGGATACAACCCTTTTTTACCGGTTTTTTATTGCGGCAATGTTTATTTTAGGCTATTTGATTTATAAGAAAGAGCGGTTGAGGGTAAACAGATCGGAGTTTATGATTTTGGTATTGCTTGGGCTTTTCTATGCGCTCTCCGCAGAATTTCTGTTTATGGGCTATGATTATTTGTCGCCAGGAATTGCATCCACAATCTTATTCGTTTATCCGGTGATTGTTGCACTGATCATGACGTTTTTCTTTAAAGAGAAAATTACGGTCCTCACAATACTTTCGTTGGTGATCACCATTGCCGGAATTATTGCCTTGAGTGCCAAAGATGGTGCTTTGGACATCAATTTACCTGGATTGCTGATCACCCTGGGGAGTGCTACTTTTTATGCCTTGTACATGGTGGTGGTGAACAAAGCCAAAATCAATGCTTCCGGATTTAAGATTACTTTTTACTCCCTGCTATTTTCTGCGGTTTTTTACTTTGGTAAGGTGCTGATCTTTAAGGAGTCACTACTGATACCTAGCGTGGAGTTATTTTTTAACTTTACCGCATTCGCGTTCGTGACTACCGTACTTTCTATGTCGGCCCTGGTGTATGCGATAAAAAGTATTGGATCAACGCCGACTTCAATTTTAGGTGCACTAGAACCAGTGATGGCTGTAGCCGTGAGTGTGGTTTTATTTCATGAAATCCTGACTTCCAGTTTAATGATCGGAATTGCACTGATTCTAACTGGTGTTATGATCAATATTATATCGGAAAGTGTAAAGGAAAAGGCAGTTGCTTCCTAATTTTAGTTTAGGGTGAATCAGTTTTTAATTAGATATTTAGGCTGATTACTTAAAATTAACACCTGAACTGACTGACGATGAATAGATATTTACTGGTAATGAGCTGCATTGCTGTTTTTATGGCCTCCTGTAAAGTTTTACCTTATCAAAAAACAGAAAATTATATTTATTTGCAAAAGCCTAAAAATGGAAAACCAAATTGGAAACTGGTTTGGGAAGATAATTTCAACGGATCGGTGATGGATACGGCCAAATGGAGCAAAATCCCGAAAGGAACTGCCGATTGGAATAAACACATGAGCAGCGACCCGGCCTGTTATGCCCAGTATGGTGGGAAGTTATATTTAAGAGGAATTAAAAACCCTGATACTTCAGCGGATGCAAGACCTTTCCTTACCGGTGGATTGTTTACTAAAGGAAAATTCGCCTATCAATATGGCAAAATAGAAATTCATGCCAAGTTGGAGTGTGCAGCAGGCGCCTGGCCGGCAATGTGGATGCTGGCCGAGAAAAATAAATATGGAAAGTACCCTAATAATGGGGAAATAGACATCATGGAACACCTGAACTCAGATTCCATCATTTATCAGACTACGCATTCTTACTATACGCTCAATCTGAAACTAAAGGAAAACCCTCCGCATGGGGGCACCGCCAAGATAAACATTCATACTTACAATACTTTCGGGTTAATATGGGATCAGGATAAATTGGTCTTTACTTTAAACGGAGTAGAAACCTTCAGGTATCCCCGTGTTGCTGGTGCGGACCCTAGTCAGTGGCCCTATGATCAGCCTTTCTATGTCATGATTGATCAGCAGCTAGGTGGCAGCTGGGTTGGAAAAGTAAAGTCGGAAGATTTACCTGTTCAAATGATTGTGGACTGGGTTAAAGTGTATCAATAAAATAAGATGTGAAATTAAATCAATATGAAAATTAAAAGCCAATTAGCTCTATCCAACCTTACTTTTTTAAACAAGCTGAAGAACCACAATGACAGGGATTGGTTCAATGCCCATAAAGAAGAATTTCTGCAAGAGCAGGAGATGGTGACCGCTTTTGCGGAAGCGCTACTTCAAGATCTGAATACGCATGATGTGATTGAAACCCCTTCAGGAGCAAAAAGTGTGTATCGGATTTATAGAGATACCCGCTTCTCCAAAGACAAAACACCTTATAAAACCCATTGGAGCGGCAGTTTTAAGCGTTCCGGCAAACACCGTAGGGGCGGTTATTATTTCCACATTGAACCGGGCAATACTTTTATTGGCGGTGGTTTTTGGGGTCCTAATGCGAATGACCTAAAACTCATCAGGGAAGACTTTTCTTTTGATGCTGCGCCGATGAGAAAGATATTAAACGATATGGCTTTCATTTCCAACTTCAAAACGCTGCAGGGAGAACAATTGAAAACCAGCCCAAAAGGATTTGATGCCAATGATGAAGCGATTGATCTGTTACGTTACAAGCAGTTTTTAGTACTGAGGAAGTTTTCTGATGAAGAAGTATGGAGTCCGGGTTTTCTAAAAGAGGCTGGGGAAACCTTTAAAAATATGCGTCCATTCCTTGATTATATGTCTGAAGTGCTAAGCACCGACATCAATGGTCTGGACGGATAATACTAATTTAAGGAGGCAATGCTGCGGTTTTCATTTTGCCCTTAGCATGTATCATCAATCAATAAATCATCCACAGTATTTTTCAGCAGTAGTCTAATAAAATAGGCTACTAAATGTGTACAATATTTATATTTGATATTCAATATGAACATAGAAGAATTACGGGATTATTGCCTGCAAAAGCCGGCAGCCACAGAAGATTTTCCTTTTGGAGAAGATACTTTGGTTTTTAAAGTAGGGGAGAAGATCTTTTTGCTCTGCAGTTTGTCTACCGGCAATCGATTTAATGCCAAATGTGATCCGGAAAAGGCCATCGAATGGCGGGAGCATTATGAAGAAGTCCAGCCTGGTTACCACATGAATAAAAAGCATTGGAATACAGTTTTTATGGATGGTAGATTGACAATGCGACAGCTCCAGGAGTTGATAGACGATTCCTATGATTTAGTGCTGAATAGCTTACCAAAGAAAATACAGGAAGAAATCAGGGCCTAAGCGAAGTTGGCAACTGGCCATGAGGGGCATCAGCTGATCTTAGAAATCAGCTGAGCCTAGTATTAATTTCATAATTAAGCTCTTGTATTGGACAGATTTATCGCCATCAACTGTGGTATTGGTATTGCCAAAAATATCATTCACTGATTTGATATCTAACAGTTTTCTTCCATTTTCATCGACCACACTTTTCTTTTCATTTCCAAAAATATCAGTCTCCGTTTTTACCGACATTTTTGGAGATCCGCTTCCGTCGTTGATGGTGATGGTCTCATTTCCGAAAATGTCGTTTGTTTTTTTAACCGAACAGATTTCATTTACATTTGAACCGCTTACATGTTTGGTCTCATTTCCAAAGATATCGGTAGTCGTTTTTATGGTAGTGGTAGACCGTTCTTTTTCGTCGAAAATCTCTACGTTATCGTTCCCGAAAATATCTTTAGATTTTTTAATAGACTGAATCTTTTCTCCATTACGACCGGTGATGGTTTTTATTTTGTTGCCAAAATATCGGTGGAATTCGTGATGGTGGCAATGCCCCTTAAGGTTCGATCTTTTTGGGTTTCGACGGTGTCGCCAAAGATATTTACAGTTTTCGAAATGCTGTAGGTCTGCGCATTCGCGCTGAGGGTTCCTATTGTGAAAAACAGGAAGGTGAATCGTTTAATTTTCCTATAGATAGTTCATTTGTGTGTCTCAATAAGGTACAAAGATTATTAGAAAATTTTGCTATTGCTTCGGTAGATTTTAGACTGAGTGAAAAGGATAGGGCTTATGCGCGGCCAGATATACCACTATTGCAAAGACCAATTTTGAGCCTGCTGGGCTATCATTTTGAGAAGAAAGAAGAGCAGCTCACTTTGAGGTATTATAAAGTCAATGAAAATGGTATCCATATTATTATCACATGGCTACCAGCCATAAAGTTAGGGCACGCAAGCAGAAAATCAATGGTGAACTGTCTATCTCTGCTGAGCTATTTATTTCTAAGCTCAATGGCTCAGGTTCCGGCGTTCAGGATCAATTTTGATTTAGAAGACTGCGACAATATTTTGCGTGTAGAAGATGGCAATATCCAAATCAATAAGATCATATCTAGTTTAAAAAAATTAAGCATTCCTGTGAAGAAATGCCCTTTTACTGGGGTTGTAAATAAATGCAGCTATTGCTGAGCCGCTTTCGATCGGATCATGATAGAGTTGCTGTAAGCGGTAATTCCGGGGTGATATAAACACTGTAATACTGCGGCACCATTTCTAAAAGTTCCTTCCTGGCTAACGATGACTTCATAACTGAACTCTGATCTGCCAGATGGTAAAAAGTCAATAAACAATTGTTGTCCGCTGTCTCTGATGGCTTTATAATAAGGGATACCAGCTTCATATTGCTGTCCGCTGCTGTTGTTCAATGGTTCAAAAGCCCCTGCACGCTTGTCGTCAATTTGCAGAAAACGCAGGGGCTTTTCTGTTTCTACAGTAAGCAGGACTTTGATTTTATCCCCAACTTTTACTTCCTGAGCAGGGGCGAGTTCCAGCCATTTATCCAGCTTAGCATTAAAGGTGTAAAGACTTTTAACCAGTTTCAGCGCCGGGTTAGGGGCATCCGTATTTGCGGATGCACTAAAATAATACCAGGTTAAACCACCTGCAGCAGGATGATTTGCGGAGATCTGGATTGTTGATGATTTTTTCGATAAGGCGATAAATTGATTGCTTTTCCCGCTCATCATGTCATTGGAAACACTGATCTCTTGATCTTCAACTTTAGCGGTTACTATATCGGCAGCTGCACTGATGTTCAGTTCCGGGGTAGCCTGAATCATTTCAATCGCCGCGGCAGTACCTGTGGTACTGCTCCAGCTATAGTCCTTTCTGGCAGTTAGCATCCATTTAACCAGGCCATGTCTGACTGATTTATTCCCGGCAAAAGCTTCGTATAGCATGGCGATGGTTTCTTCTTTCGAATGGTTTAAATTCTCTCCGCTCGAAAGTTCTTTCCAGCGCAGTCCATAATGTTCATCGCTGATGGCGCGTTCCAGGATGTTCTTTCGCTGAGACTCAATTTTGGCAGTAAGTTGATCAGTTTTAATCGCGTATTTTGAGGCGGCAGTAATCCATAATGCCTGAGTGTATATGGACGCTTTATCTAAGGTTTCAAAATGATTTCCGATCGATTCCTGAATTTTAGTATAAACTGGCTGCTCAATGATATATTGACTTTTCCAATAGGAGCGGGCATCAGCGTAATCCAGACGGGAGTCCGCGTTGTTATTTAGAAATTGAAGATCAGCATAAGTAATCATTTTCTTTAGAAATGCTTCCTGCTCCTGCGGTTTTGGAGCGATCCAGCCTGCTTTTTGCAGCTTCGCAAATCCACGGATCAGGTAATTGGTAATCCAGTTGTTACTCAGGCCACCTTCAAACCAGGGTACTCCGCCATCGTAATTCTGCATTTTATATAATTTCTCCAGGAGGCTGAGCATTTTGGATTTGCTGGCCAGTGTATCTAAAGTTTGATAAAGCTGTTTTTGCTGTTTAGCAGCATGGTTTGCCAGGTTTAGCCAAGGCATACTGTTTTCGGTCAGTTCATCAGGAAGCAGGGACGACCTGCTGCTATCTGTGGCTAATACCTGACCTGCTTTAAGGAAAGACGCGGCAATTGCAGCATCTGTTTTCATCAGTTTTCCTGCGGTTACATAGGCAAACAATTTGTTGAAAGTCTGTTCAGCGCAATCATAAGGATAATTGACCAGGTAGGGCAGGGCATTGATGACTGCCGCTTGAGGCTTAGGATCAATGTAGATACCCAGCCCATATAATTCCACATCGGAAGGAAACACCGGTGTATTAATAACGCTGTCTTTAGTTGAAAAAACGAGCGGCAACTGTTCACGTACAAAAATCTTTTTTGGGAGAATAGGCAGGGTGTGTTCTTCTGCATCAGCAATTCCGGGGCCAGTGGCGGTGGTCAAAATTTTTAAAGGGTTCAGTTGATCTTCTGGTATTTTAAAATTGAAACCATCGCTGCTGGTTTGTTGTCCCGGCAGATAGATCATTTTAGACGACTGCCCTTTTAAAAGCCGCAAGGTGAGGTCTTCGCCTGTTACTGCATCTTCAATTCTGCAGCTCAGTTTCACATTCATGGCGATGCTGTCCAAATTGCTGACCCTGCTTTTCAAAACCAGCTCATCTCCCTGGTATAATAACCTGGGCATATTGGGCTGTACCATTAAATTTAACCGGGTATTGAGTTTACGTTCTGCATAAGCAAATAAACCTTTTTGAGTATGGGCAAGCATTTTCCAGTTCCATGCGGTGGCAGTTTGAGGCATGGTGAAACTGAAGGTGTACAGGCCATTTTTATCAGCATATATGGCCGGATAAAAGAAGGCCGTTTCCTTAAAATCTTTACGGATCACCGCTTTTGGTTCTTCTATGGTCTTTGGTAATATGATTTTCCCATTTGTGCTGATGATGATGACCCCTCCAGCTGCATTGGAACCGTATAGGGCAGTAGCTTCCGCGCCTTTTAATACCATCATCTGAATGGTCCCAGGGTCAAATTTATCTAGGGAACCGGTGTAAGGAACACCATCTACAATCATCAGGACCTGATTTTGAATCGCCTGCTGGCTTAATCCGCGAATTTGGACAGAACCATTCATTTGCATGCCGTATCCTTTCATCACCACTTCATCCAGTCGATTGCTTTCCTGAGATTCACCTTCAATACTCAGGCCTGGAACTCTGCCCTGGAAGAGGTTGCTGCTGCGGTAATAGTCATCGTTGATGAAGTCGTCATTGCGGAGCTGCATAAGATCGAAGTTACTTCGCTGTATATTCGTTACATTGTAGCTCCAGGATCTGCTAAAATAACCATTGAAATAACTGTTAAAGGGGCTGCCCCAATTGTGGGATTCCAATTTGTCCAGCGAAGCATCATATAAGACGGTCATGAGTTGTGCCGCAATATTTTCCTTTGCTGTTTTAATGGAAATGCTGAATGTTTCTTTGGCGCCCGGAGTCATTACTTTCTTATACTTTTCTATAATAATCTCTGGCTGTTCTTTTAAAGTTGGTTGTAAATAGATGGAATGCTCATTTTTATACAAATGGTTATTCAGCACATAAGCACTGGTGAAAAGGAGATTTTCTACCGCGTCTTTAGGCATTTTAATCGCGTAGACCTGTAATCCTTTGTTTTGATACTGGCTATGGTAAAGGGTTTTTATAGCGAGTCCTTTATTTGTTTTTGCATAATACTTCAGGCAATAAGTGACATAAGCATGGCCTACAGCTGCGGTGTAGGAACTGAGCGTATCTCCAGCATTTACGGAATTATAAGGGAGGTAATTGAAATCTTTTAGTTGACCAGGAACTGTTCTTTCCTGACTATCAAAAACCTGAAATGTTCGGGTTGATTGCCCGCTGAGCTGTCCGGATTTCTGAGTGCTGGCTATGATTTCATAGCTGCCAGTTGTGAACAACTCTTTATGGAGTACATACTTCGCTGCGCTGTCTATGACCATCTCTTGCGTCAACAACAACTGTTTTTCCTGTTTTATTTGTTCGTAGAGGTTTAGGTTAGGGAACCAATTCTTTAGGTTTTCTTTTGAGTATAACCATTGGTCTACTTTCTTAGGGTTCAAGGTATCCAGTACTTGTTCCAGCTTATAAATACTTAAATTGATCCGATCAGGTTTGTAACTACTGACCGTTGATTTAGCTAGGATCGAAAGTGTTGGAAGCTGCTTTCTGTCGTAGTAGTTTTCTGTAGGGATATCGATTTTTACCGGCCAGGAAGAAAGAAAATACTGGTCTTGAAACTGGATGCTTTCGCCGCTAGATTCCGTTGCTATGGCGTTCAGCTGATAGCTTAAGCATTGCTCGTTGTCGCGGGATTTCAAGGATTCAGGATCAATAGCGTCTTTTACCCGAATCACCAGTTCACCCTGTGTATCGGTATAGCCAATGCTATCGAGTAATCTTGTTTTTTTACGGTTGGAACGACCATATTTGAAATCATCTTTCTCCAGTTGATAGCTAATCATTACATTTTTCAGATCTGCTCCACTGAGTGATTTTACTTTTAGCTTCAATTCGAAGGTTTCACCAGGTATGGTTCCTTCTTTCGGTTTTTCCATGGTCATTTCCAGGGTAGGACGTTTATATTCCTCTACTCTGAAGTCTCCACTTTCGGCATCAACATGATTACTGCTGATCTCCCATCTTCCCGGCAATGCATCTTTAGCCAGGAGGAAGGATCCGGAGAAACTACCATACGCATCTGGATTGAGCTTTATGGTATCGATTGTTTTACGGTTAGGGTTCTTTAATATTAACTGGGGTTTGTTGAGCAACAGCCATTTTTTGAAAGTTGGGTTGGTCGCTTCGCTGAAAACTACCGGTGTTCCTGTCGCAGCGTCTCTTGTCGATAAAATGACCTTGTAGAATACCTGTTGACCAGGTCTGTAAATACTTCTGTCTGTATAAATATGGAGCTTTGCTTCCTCGTCATAAAAGTCCTCCAGATCCTCATACTCCGCCTCATGGTAAACTCCTTTTGGCAATTGATCTGCATCAGCTGTAAATTGGTGAAGGAGGGTGTCTTTGCCTAAAATTAACACAATATTGTCGGCACTTTTTTTTCCACTGAATATAAAACCCTGTGCATCAGAAAGGAAGTTTTGTTTGCTGAGCTGCTCCGGGATTACTTTTTTATTTTTCTCTTTCAGGTAATAACTGGCACTCGCTTTTACGTCTTTAAGCGGAGCGCCGGTCTTTCTGTGGAGTACCATGAAACGATCGCCGGTATTTACTGCGGCAAGGTTGGAAACCAGGAGCTTCAGGTCTTCAATAGAAGTGTTGGATTGATCATCCTTGATCTCCTTTACAGAAAATAGCAGGTAATAGGATCCGATTGGTAAAGCTTCCAGTTTTAAATAAGTACTATGTTTATCATAATCTCCTGCTAAATAGGGGAGCGTAAAGCTGGAATCCCGGAAGGCTGGCTTGCGGAGCAGCAGGGCTAACCGTTTCATTTTGTCGGTTGGCAGTAGTTCTTCTACGCCGATTTTTACGATCCTGTAAAATAGCTTTTGCGCGTTTCTGTATCTTGTGGTAATTAGAATAGGTTGCCCAGGTATTTGTCGATCCTCGGTCTGAAATCTTAATTCCTGCGCTTTGATTTTTCTCAGCATGGTTTCCAGACCGTTCCTGTAGCTTGGGAATTGATTTAAAAGGAGCTGATGTTGTTCGTGCAAATTGACAGCAAGTGCAAGCTGTCCTTTATATTTATCTTGAAATTGAACCCCATACCTACTTCCTTCTCTAAAATATAGCAGAAACAAATGGTAGGCAGCGGCGGCAGTTGTAATTTGAGATTTATCTTTTAAGCCCTCCTGCAGGTAGTTCTTCCAGGCTTTCCTGACCATTTCATGTTCCTGGTACTGTGTATACATCAGGTATTTCAACAGCAGCTGAATGTATTGTAATTTCTCTGGACTAGCTATGTGCTGATCCATCCAGCGCAGGTAAGACTCCAATAGTTTTGAACCAGATTTATCCATGGCATTGAGTACCATGATTTGACTCCCGAATTTGGCGGAACTTGCAGTAATTAATTCTTTTACCTGATCGGCTGTTAAAGGAAGTATGTTATTTTTACCAAACTCATAAGAAATTCTTTCGGAATGCGCAATATCTGCCAGATCAGCCTTGAATGGCAGCTGATCTGCAGTGGAGGAAAGCCAATTGAGGTCTTCAGTTGCTTTTTGTGGTATTTTGCCTGGTTTTAAGACGGCATCGAAATGCGATCTGATCAGACTGTCTCTTTCCTGCTGGGTCAGTATTCTGTAGTTATAGGCCTCGATGATTGGTGGGAAGCGAAAAGTCTTGAACTTCAGGTTTTTAAATTGACTCAGTTTTAAGCGTCTGGCCTGTAAAAGATGCATGACGTTTTTAAGGAGATCTGAACTGGCGGGATCTGTTAACAGACTGTCGATGAATGCGCTGTTTTTGAAATAAAGACTATCTTCTGTTTTTAGGTCTTTGATGAGCATTTGATAGTAGGCATACCTTGCAAATGCAATTTCATTCCCTTTTAACTGGGCCTCAAATTTTGCTTTATTGACCTTTGCCAATGTTTCTTGTAGGTTTCTGCTGGTCTTAATGGAGTTTTCAATATCGGTCCAATTGCTGCTGGGTAAAACTTGAGCGGCGGCATTTGAGGCCGTCATCGTCAAGACCAATAGTAAGGCTACTAGCGAAGAGAGGTAATTCATGGAATATAGTTGAGCGTAATAAACGTGTTGAATATAGGGATTTATTTTCCTTATATCAGGTTCATTCTTTCTGCAATTCTACAGGCTTCCAGAGAATTGTTTACTCTTAGCTTTTCTAATATATTCTGACGGTGTCTATTGACGGTATGGATACTTATAGACAATAGGTCGGCTACTTCTTTACTCATCTTGCCTTTCCTAATGAGCTTTAAAATTTCTTTTTCACGACTGGATAAGAGCTGATTGACCGCCTGTTCGTCAGGTTTTATGCTGAGGCCAGTAGCGGAATTTAGGATGAAAGCATAGGGTGCTGCTGCGGTAGAGGTATCAGTAGAAAGATGATATAGGCAAAGTGCCAGCCACAGACTGCCGTTTACCATACTGGAGACATAAAACATGCGGTGCTCTACAAATGTGTAATCCCCCGTTTTGTTCTCCATTCGGATCTTACTTTTTACCTGATAGTCGGATCGTTCTTCAATAGGCAGATTTTTGATGATATTGAAAAACTGCAGTTCAAGCAGGTGTTTCTCAAAGAGGTCGTCTGGATGGATTTTATTGAAAATAGCTTCTTCCCATATCGAGTTGATCTCTTCTGAACTTTCATTCTCACCCAGGCCGAGGGCCTGAGCTGCCTTGCCTTTATAGATGTAACTTTTATTGGCATTCATATCACTCAATACCGCTATCGAGTTTTCTATCCTGGAATACATCAGGGCCATAAATTGGTATTGGCTCAGGCTGGTCGGCTGATCGTGCTCTGCTCCAAAAGACTGGGTCAAAAGCTGCTCATTTAACTTATGGATGATGTTCATTTCAATATGGTTATAATTCAGTATTGGAGTGGTATTTATGGTGTTTTACCTTTGGAAGGTAAATGTAAAGTATGGTTATTAACTTAAAACAACAAATGAAGAAAATTATTTTAAGTCTCATTGGATTCGCGATGGCACAAACAGGATCTGCACAAAGTCTGGAAAAGATGCAGTGGTTTAATGAGCCTCAAAAATGGGAAATTAAAAACAATGCCTTAACGATGTCTGTGACTCCTCAAAGTGATTACTGGAGGATTTCCCATTACGGTTTTACCGTTGATGATGCACCATTTTATTACAGCATCTTTGGCGGAGAGTTTGAAACCAAGGTGAAGATCACTGGAAACTATAAAGCGCGTTTTGACCAAATGGGATTGATGCTGCGTGTAGACCATGAAAATTACATCAAAGCGGGGATTGAATTTGTAGATGGTAAGTACAATTTAAGCACAGTAGTGACACACAAAACAAGTGATTGGAGTGTCACCACATTGGATAAAGTTCCTGAATTTGTATGGATAAAGGCGGTAAGAAGACTGGATGCGGTAGAAGTATTTTATTCTTTTGATGATAAAACCTATATCATGATGCGCAATGCCCATCTGCAGGATAATGTGCCGGTAATGGTTGGATTTATGGCCGCTAGCCCGGATGGAAATGGATTCAATGCGAAGTTTGAAAACTTTAGTGTTCAGCAATTGCCTGATCAGCGAAGATTGGAATGGCTGAAGAAAAATGCCAATCCATAGTCATGATCATTCCTCCCTTAATCTCCTCATAGATTAGGAAACTAGGGGAGGAATTGAACCACACTGATGTTTTCTCGGATTCAGGAAACATCAGTGTTTATAGTTTGGCAAGATATATTTGGCCATGATTTCAAAGGCTTGTTTTCCTTTATAAGATCCGTAATTAGTTTGCGTAAAAACTACGGTCAGGTTTAGTTCCTCGATGATGAAAACGAATTGTCCGCCGTTACCTGAGGCAAATAACAAATCCGCTTGCAGCCCATTCGTTTTTATCCTTTCCCGGTACCAGTAATAGCCGTAAAAAGTAGGCTGGGGATACCCGCTTTACTTCTGCTGGATTTCATATTTGAAAAATCAGGGATGGCAATGTCACAAAGGGTAGACTCCACAATCCATTTCTTCGATATCACTTGCTTACGATTGTAAATCCCTTTATCCTTGACCAATTGTCCTAGTTTTATGAGGTCTACGGAGCGGATATAAAAAGAGCCGCCGGTCATGGCATTTCCACTTGGATCCAGCGTCCATCTGTACTTGGAAATACCTAGAGGTTTAAATAAATATTTATCGGCAAAATCCATCACAGACATTCCTGTTGCTTTGCTGATGACTCCGCTAAGAATTACTGGATCCATAGAGGTATAAGACCATTCTATTCCAGGCTTATTTTTCATAGGCAGTTCTAAAGCATACTTTACCCAATTTTTGCTCCATTCCATTCCTTCTTCGCAATCTTTTGTGCCGTTGAATTCTTCACAGTCCACACCAGATTTCATTTCCAGTAGGTTTTTTAAGGTCATTAGTTTTTTGTTCGGATCGCTTTTTAGGAAGGGGTATTCCGGAAAAAACTCATAGACTTTTTGGTTTACATCTGAGTTAGAAAATCCAGTAAATTGCTTTTTGTCGGTAATGAAAAAAACTATTCTCATTAAGGAAAATAAAACAGTAACCATATTTGTCTATGTTTTTAGACAAATATGCGCTTTGCTCTTGTTTGTCTAAAAACATAGACGTAGTTTAGCTTTCCTAAACTGGATTAAATATGAAGCAATTATTAGTCACCCTCTGTATTTGCACACTGAGTATTTGCAGTGCTGCACAGGAAAAAAAGGGCAAAAACACCATTGATCAAGCATCTTTAAGGTGTTATTACGCCTTTATCAAAAAGAAACCGACTGACCTTAAACCTTATCGCGTGGATACGATGGTATTGGATATCGGATCCGAGCTTTCCAGATTTTACGATCCCGCAAGGTTGGGCCGCGATTCCCTGGTTGCTGCAAAAATGAAAAATACCGACGCTTCTATTATAAAAAGCATCAGCATTTTTAAGGGGGAGAGCAGTAAAGATTTGTCAGGTATGGTTGGGACCGTCAGTTCTAGTTCTGCTGAAGGGGAAAGTTTTCAAGTCTTTAAAATCAAAAAATCCAATCAATTGAAAGTCCTGGATTACGTAGGTATGGGACAACGGTTTTTATACGTGGATTCATTAGATAAAATGAGCTGGAAGGTCTCGTAGGACACGGCTACAATTGCATCTTATCTGTGTCAGAAGGCTAGTCTTAGCTTCAGGGGAAGAGATTACATCGCCTGGTTTACAACCGATGTGCCCGTAAATGATGGCCCATGGAAGTTTAGCGGCTTGCCTGGATTGATCGTTAAAATTGAAGATACTAAAGCTTTGTTTTCTTTTCAGCTGGTTGGATTGAAGCAGCTGTCAATGCCGCAATTGATTCAGCTGGATGAAAAGAGCAGTTTGAAATGTACCAGAGCAGAATTTGAAAAGCAGAAATTGAAGCAAGGTCGTGGCATGCAGATTAACTTCAATGCGGGGGATATGATGATTGCTGAAATACCTGGAGAGGTGGATTATACCCCAATTGAAACCGAATGATCAGGGCATTGATGCTGATGTTTCTGGCCTGGTTAGCCATTGATGTGAAAGGGCAGACGATCATTCAAGGGCAAATTAGCAATAAAAATGATGGAAAGGCTTTGATTGGAATCAGTGTAACGGTAAAAGAAAAAAATGGCCTGGCAGTATTTGCGTTTACTTCTACAGATCTTAAAGGACGTTATCTTTTGAATTTCAGCAGTAAATCAGATAGTTTGTTGATTATCGTTTCCGGATTGAACATCCAAAAGCAATCTATTCTACTTAGGAATACGAGTCAGGTTAGAAATTTTGGTGTGATTCCCGAAGCCATCAAGTTGAAGGAGATCAAAGTAACTCCACCTAGAATCCGTCGGCTGAATGATACTTTAAATTACCTGACTGATGCTTTCATCGATCAAAATGACCGTACCATCGGCGATGCCCTAAAAAAAATGCCAGGGATTCAGGTAAAAGAAGATGGTTCCATTTTGTACAATAACAAACCGATCAGTAAATTTTATATTGAGGGTAAGGACCTCCTGCAGGGACGTTATGGGATTGCCACAAATAATGTTGCCGCTAAGGATGTGGCTATGGTACAGGTGCTGGAAAACCACCAACCCATCAAAGTACTCAAGGATAAGGAATTTAAAGAGGAGGCTGCGATTAATTTGAAGCTGAAAGATAGCGCAAAAGGTATATTAACGGCAAATGCACAGCTGGGAGCCGGTGCTGCGCCAATACTGTACCATCATGAGCTATCAGCGATGTATTTTGATAAGAATAAGCAGCACCTGGACACTTACAAAGGGAACAACACTGGGAGTGAGGTGTCCAAGGCACTCCAGTCCTTTTATGCCAGTGATAAAACGATGAAAGAAGGGAGTTCTTTAAACCTGCAGTCGCCGGGACTGCCAGAAATCAGTCAGAAGCACTATTTGTTTAATAGGGCAAATATGGGGACTGTGAACCAGTTATGGGCAACAAAAAACGACTTGCAGCTGACCGCTAATTTGAGTTATCTTAATGATCGTCAGGATCGTGAAAGTTCTTCCCGTTCTGTGTATTATTTACCTGCCGATAGCCTGCTTATTGTGGAAGAAACATTAGCGGCAACCGAACAGATTAACTATCTGGAAGGAACACTGCAGCTGAATGACAATAAAGACAAGTATTACCTGGACAATACATTGAAATTTACAGGGAAATGGAATCAGGCGGAAGGGAAGGTCTTCAATTCTGAGCAGCTGTTCCAGGAATTACAGAAGCCCACATTTCGTCTGACGAATACCTTCATTACGCTGAAGAATTATGCTCGGGCAACATGGCGCTTTTATGCTTACCAGGGATATGAAAGTAATCCACAGGTGTTGAAGATTAAACCTTTGTTGTACCCTGAATTGTTTGAAAATAGTGCCGCGTATCACTTCATGCGGCAGTCGCTCGATCAGGAAAGTTTTCGTAGCCTAAACAAGGTAACTTATAGCGTAAATGCTAAGGCCTTTAAACAGGATTATTCAATTGGTTTTAATGCGAATTTAAAGCAATTCAGGTCTGCGCTACAGGGTTTGAATGAAGGAGGCAGCTTAAGTATAATGGTAGATTCATTGCGCAATGATTTGAGCTGGAATACTTATGAAGTATTTGTAAGTCCTGATTATACCTATTCAAAAAACAAGCTGCGCGCTACACTTCAGCTTCCATTGGTCTATAATTACTTAGATCGCAATGACAGGCTAAGCGGATGGAGTAATGCTACAAAACGAGTATTCTTTAACCCGTCGTTTTCCCTGAGGTATGAATTGAGCTTGCTTTGGAATATGACATTTCGGGCGAACTATGGAAATGAATTGGGGGATCTGGAAAATGGATTTACAGGTTATGTACTGCAATCTTACCGAAGTTTGCTGAGGAATGAAGGCGCATTGCCAGAAAAAAAAAGTCAGAGTTACCTTGTTGATTTGGCCTATCGGCATCCTGTTCATGAAGTGTTTCTTAACTTGAGTGTCAGCTATTTCAAAAAAAGAGCGAGCTTGATGTATGGTTACGATTATGAAGGGATCAGAAGCTTGAAGAGAACATATGAACTTCCAAATGTTAATAATGGATATTTATGGTCTGTAATCTTTAGTAAAGGGATAGAGGCCATTGCTGCTACAATCAGGCTTGAAATGGAATACAGCCATTCCAATGCTTCACAAATTAGTCAGGGACTGATTTTCTATTTTCAAAATGATCAATATAGTATCAAGCCAGCTATCGTCAGTAAAATAGAAAAATGGGCGAGCCTATCTTATGCTTATCAATATTCGAAAAGTTTCAATAAAATCGTTCAAGGTGATGATCATTTCAAGCCCATTAGCAGGAGTATTCAAAGGGGGCAGCTGAGTTTTTTCCCGTCAAAAAGCTGGACAGTTAACCTGGCCATGGAGCACTTTTATAACAACTCACTTTCCGGGGCCAGTAAGTCGATGAAGTTTGCTGATTTGGCTACAAAATATACCTATAAGCGTGTGGAATTTAATCTGGAATATAACAACGTGTTTAATGTGAAGGAGTATGCCTCTGCGGTATATAATGAACTGAGTACATATTATACGACTTATAACCTAAGGCCTGCACAAGTACTGCTGAAGGTTCGATTCAAGATCAAATAATTGTTTGCTGGTCTATAAAAATAGTCGTAAGTTTATTAAATGGAAAAAGGAGTGCAATTGACGAGAGCAGAAGAGCAGATCATGCAGGCATTGTGGACCCTGAATGAAGGTACAGTGCAGGAAATCCGTGATCAACTGGAAGATCCAAAGCCTGCAAGGACTACTGTGTCTACCGTATTGACCATATTAGAGAACAAGGGCTTTGTTTCCCATAATAGTTTAGGTAGAACGAACGTGTATACGCCTTTAGTGGCTAAAGAAGCCTATTCAAAATCTCAACTGTCAGGTTTACTAAGAAATTACTTCAACAACTCATTTGCAGCGATGACCTCATTCTTTGCGAAGGAAAACAATTATACCATTGAAGAACTCGATCTGCTCATTAGAGATACAAAAGATCAATTGAAAAAAGAAGAAGAAAAATAATTGATGATGGAACAGTTGGCGATATATCTTTTAAAATCTACGGTATGCATCACCGGATTTTTAGCAGTGTACTGGTGTTTTCTAAAAAACGAGACCTTTTACCGTTTTAACAGATATTTCTTGCTGACGGGCTTGGTAACGGCAGCTTTGCTGCCATTTTACACTTATACTTTTAAGGTAAATACAGTTACTGTCGCGGCTGTTTTACCCGCTTCAAACCAAACCGATGTTGTCGAAACGACTACTGGATTACCCCTGATTTACGTGTTTTTAATTGTCGTTTATGCTTTGGGAATTGTGTTTTTAGGGCTTCGTTATTTTATAGGTTTAAACAAGCTGAAAAGTCTGATTCGTAAATATGGATTTACGGAAATGAAGGGCTATAGGTTAGTCAAAACCAACGATTTGAAGGCGTCATTTTCAGTTTTCAATTATATCCTTGTAAATGGTTCTGCTGAAACCTCGGAAATAGAAAAGAAACTGATTTTTGAGCATGAGCTGGCACATGTAAAGCAATTTCATTGGCTGGACCTGTTGCTATCTCAATTGCTTTGCATTTTTCAATGGTTCAATCCATTGATATGGGTGTATACCTATTGCATCAAGCAGAATCATGAATTTCTTGCAGATACTGCGGTGCTGGCAAAGGGGAATCCGGTAGGATTATACCGTGCTGCATTGCTGAACCATAGCTTGGGAACCCCGGTATTCGCTTTGTCAAGTTCTTTTGCACATTATGATAAATTGAAGCGTGTTAAAATGATGACAAAAGCTGCTTCTGCTGCGACAAAAAAGCTGATCGTTCTGGTGTTACTTCCACTGCTTGCGGTTTTTCTATGGGCCTTTGCAAAACCTATATTTGTAGCGGATCCGGGAGGGAAAGCTTCAGAAATTATAGCTCCAGTGCTACGAGCTGCAGAAGTAACCGCTCCAAGGCTTTCAAAGCATGATGCGGGGCCAGAAATTTTAGCCAATACTGCCGCGGCAAACCGGCAAAAGAAGCGGACTGCTACAGTTAAAGGTGAGGCAAAGGAAGTCAACATGAAGCCTAAACAATCGGCTCCCACTGCTGCTGCATCAGCTGTTCTGGTTTACCTGGATGGTCAGGAAATTCATTATGACATCAACCAGATTAAATCGGAGACGATTGAATCTATAGATGTTTTGAAGGGTACTTCAGCCACTGATGTTTATGGCGAACGTGGTAAAAATGGGGTAGTCCTGATTACTTCTAAGAAACAACTATAGCCTGTTGGTATAGGTAATGTGCTTTACTTCTTGGCATTCTTGCCGAATTTCAATAGGAGGAGGTCACTATGAAATTACTGTAATTAAAAGTAAATTGTTAAATATCATGAAAGGTATGGTTTCAATTATATCGGGCAGGGGTATCCCCCTTGGGACGAAGTGTCCAGAATTTATCAAATCACATTATAGATCATTTAAAGGTATAATAATTAGGATGGACATTAATATAGAAGAAGCGATAGGAAGAATAATCAGCTGAAAAACCCCTTGTATTTAAGAAAAAGGAAAGCCTTGAAGATTTATGATTATCAAGGCTTTTCTTTTTAGATCCCTCCTGAAACAATTTTTGACGTCATCAGTTCTATGGTAAAGCCTAATAAAACACATCTTCATTCAATTAAAAACCTATGGCAAAGCAAAAATCACAGGCAAAACCGGGAAATCAACCGGAAAACGAAAAGATAAAGCATTTAAAGCCGCATTCGGCGGATGCTTCCGGAGAGTTCATGACAACCGATCATGGTGTCCGAATTAATGATGATCAGAATTCACTGAAAGTAGGGGAGCGGGGAGCAACCTTATTGGAAGATTTTATCTTAAGGGAGAAAATCACTCATTTTGATCATGAGCGAATTCCTGAGCGTATTGTACATGCAAGAGGTTCAGGAGCGCATGGAGTATTTAAACTGTATGAATCCCAATCTGCTTTCACCAAAGCACATTTCTTAAAAGATACCACAACCGAGACACCTGTTTTTGTTCGTTTTTCTACAGTTGCCGGATCCCGTGGATCAACGGATTTGGCGCGGGACGTAAGAGGATTTGCTGTTAAGTTTTATACGCAGCAGGGTAACTTTGATTTGGTAGGAAATAATATGCCTGTTTTCTTTATTCAGGATGCGATGAAATTTCCGGATCTAATTCATGCAGTAAAGCCAGAGCCAGACCATGAAATGCCCCAGGCCGCTTCGGCACATGACACTTTCTGGGACTTTATTTCTTTAATGCCTGAATCCGCACACATGATCATGTGGGCAATGAGCGACCGGGCAATTCCAAGAAGCTTAAGAATGATGGAGGGATTTGGCGTACATACTTTCAGATTCATTAATGAAAAAGGAGCGGGTTGTTTCGTTAAGTTTCACTGGAAACCTTTATTGGGTGTTCATTCCGTAGCATGGGATGAAGCTCAAAATATCTCCGGTAAGGACTCAGATTTTCATAGAAGAGATTTATGGGAAGCCATTGAAAGCGGTGCTTTTCCGGAATGGGAACTGGGCGTACAAATTGTTCCAGAGGCAGATGAGTTCAAGTTTGAATTTGATCTGTTAGATCCAACTAAACTCATCCCCGAGGAATTGGTGCCGGTACAGCGTATTGGGAAAATGACCTTAAACCGCAACCCGGATAACTTCTTTGCGGAAACTGAACAGGTGGCTTTTCATGTAGGGCATATTGTTCCAGGAATTGATTTTACCAATGATCCATTAATGCAGGGCAGACTGTTTTCTTATACAGACACCCAGTTGATTAGACTTGGAGGACCTAATTTCCATGAGATTCCAATTAACAGACCTATCGTTCCCGTACATAATAATCAGCGCGATGGATTTATGCGGCAAACGATTAACAAGGGGAAAACGAGTTATGGCCCGAATGCGCTGGGAAACAATGATCCGCAGCAGGCTAAGGCTGCCGATGGAGGTTTTACTTCTTATCAGGAACGTATAGATGCTAAAAAAGTAAGAGCAAGAAGTAAAAGCTTCTTTGACCATTTTAGCCAGGCGACCTTGTTTTTTAATAGTCAATCTGAGCCTGAGAAGAACCACATTACAGATGCTTTAAGTTTTGAACTTGGAAAAGTAAAAACAGTAGCGATAAGGGAAAGAATGGTGGGTATTCTAACCAGAATTAATCAGAAACTTGCAGCAGATGTTGCAATAGCACTTGGACTGGAAGTGCCTAAAGGACCTCAGGAACCTATCAATCATAGTGTTCCTGCTGATGGAAAACAGGCTGATTTTGAACCAATTTCGGTAAAAAGTACCCTGGAAAAGTCTGAGGCATTGAGTATGGCTAATACTATTAAAGATACGATTAAGACGAGAAAAGTGGCTTTTCTTGTAGCCGATGGGCTGGATTCAAAATCATTGGATACCGTTAAGAAAGCATTGCTTGCGGCAGGTGGAGTGGTAGAAATTATTGCGCCAAAACTGGGTGCAGTCAAAGGTTCGGATGGGACTAAATTTCCTGTAGATCAGAGTTTTTTAACTGCTGCCTCTGTGCTTTATGATGCAGTTTATGTACCAGGTGGAAAGGAGAGTACTGAAACGCTTAAAGGGGAGGCGAATGCGATTCACTTTTTGAATGAGGCTTTCAAACATTGTAAAGCGATTGCAGTGGATCAGCAAGCTGTAAAATTACTGGAGTTGACCTATTTATCAGGAAAACTGCCTAAAGATGCTAAAGATCAAACGGTAATTCAGGAAGGTATTGTGCTGGAAACAGATCCTGCATTACTGGCCAAACAATTTATATTGGCCATCTCACAGCATCGTTTTTGGAATAGGGAGAAACCAAGAAAGGTTCCTGCATAATTAAATTAAAATGAAAAATGCCCGGCAATTATGACCGGGCATTTCTTTTATCATTAAGTTTATGATCAAGTGTCTCTAATACTGTTCTATTATTCTAAGTGCTTCTTCATTTCCCTGCTGTGCAGCATGATCCAATACCGACAAACCACGGATATCCAGAATGGTTTTATCGGCGCCCTCGCTCAATAATAACTTTAAGACGTCATTTCTACCAAACATAGCAGCAAACATTAAGGCAGTTCCACCATTGCCATGCTGCAGGTTGAGGTCTGCACCATGATGAATCAGCAGCTCAGCGATGCTAAGGTATCCTTTAAAGGATACCCCCATTAGCGCAGTATTGCCTCCTTGATCTTGTGAATTGAGTGCTGCACCATGTTCAATCAATAACTTTGCAGCCTCATATTGATTGTTGTAGCAGGAAATAATAAGTGGGGTATATCCTTTCTCATCGCTTGCATTAAGGTCGGCTTCTAGTCGGATTAATTCTTGTAGTACTTCAATGTTTCCAATTCGGGAAGCATGAATGGTAGTTTGAGGATTATGAATCATGTGTGTAAGCATTATTAACTAGGCATTGCAAGTCTTTATAAAAGAGGTTGTCATCAAGGAATACAAAGCCGGAAATTACGCTTTCCAGCTTTGTAGGTTGATCATATTAATAAATTAGCTGGTGATTTTTGCAGCATCTCTCAGCGCTTTAATGGCATCGTGCGCGGCTTTAATATCCTGTGCTTGTCTGCTCACTGTTTCTAATGCTTCGCCAGTCAGTTCACCTTTTTCCAAGGCCAAAGTATATGCCGCTTTAATGGCATCTTCACCACGCTCAGCTTCAGAAAGAATACTTGCACGATCGCTACCACCAAATAGAGATTTTACATCTATCCAGGCCCTATGTAAGGTACCAGCAACGCTATTGCCCGTTTCTACCTCTTCTCCATAGCCTGCGACAATAGCGGTAAGCTCCTGGCTGAATTTCCTGCTCTGGCTGCTATACTGTTGAAAGATGGCTTTTAAATCTATATTCTCATCTTTAATATCAGCAATTGCTTTTTCAAATCCTGCTATACGGTCATTGTTGATTTCTGTCAGATCGTTTAATACCGAAATTGATTTTTCTGTTACATTCATAGTAGTAGTTTTTTGTTGAACTCCTAGAACATTCCGTAAACCAATGTGGTTTTAAAAATATAAATTTTATTAATTCACAGAAAGCTGCAGTGCTGATGCTCGCCTGATAGGGGGGATGATGATGATGGAATTAAGGTAAATGAAAACATATTTGCTTTTGAACGAGTTTATAGTTGGAATTGATACCGCAATAAAATGCCAGATTTAACAAAATTATGAAAGCAACGAAAAATGAAAAAGAAAACTTTAAAGGGGTTTGGAATATATTAAAAGCGACCTTTAACGGGTTTAACGATCATAAAGTGACAAAATTGAGTGGTTCATTGGCATATTATACGGTCTTTTCCATGGCTCCTCTTCTAGTTGTAGTGATTTCTCTATGTGGTATATTTCTCGGACAGGAAGCTGCTCAAGGTGAAATCTATTCACAATTGGCTGGTTTTATGGGTAAAGAGACTGCTTTACAATTACAGCAAATCGTTGCAAACGCAGCCATAGGGGAGAAAGATACACTGGCCTTTACCATAGGATTAGTGACGCTTTTAATTGGAGCAACTACTGTTTTTGCTGATATACAAGATTCCATAAATACCATTTGGGGGCTAAAAGCTAAACCCAAACGAGGCTGGCTAAAAATGCTGCAAAACAGGTTTCTTTCCTTTTCTGTCATCATCAGCCTTGGCTTTATCTTACTGGTATCTTTAGCGATTACTACTATTTTAGATGGGTTTAATGCACGTCTTCAAGCGCGGTTTTCTGAGGTCTCTGTAATTGTTTTTTATATATTAAACCAATTACTTACCCTGGCGGTCATCTCCCTTATTTTTGGTGTGATTTTTAGAGTGCTTCCAGATGCCAGGATTAAATGGAAGGATGTATTATTTGGCTCTGTGGTGACTGCAATTCTGTTTATGCTGGGGAAATTTGGAATTTCACTTTACATCGGACAGAGCGATGTAGGCAGTACTTATGGAGCTGCTGGTTCATTGGTCATTCTACTGCTATGGACCTATTATTCAGCGATTATTTTGTTTGTTGGTGCTGAATTTACAAAAGCCTATGCAGTTGCTTATGGCTCAGAAATACATCCCTCTCCATATGCAGTCACCACTAAGGAAATTGAAATAGAAACTGGGCAAAATTCTATTCAGGAAAATGCAGAAATTCCTAAATAAATACCTGATCATTAAGCATATTGAATGTCTTAGTGTCAAAGCGAGTAAAACTGGCTAATTACTGATAAAACAAACATATTCCTGGGCTGTTATTTAAAATAGTCTTGAAAGATCAGGCAAAAATAACCATCAAAAAAAAGCAATATTTAAATTTAATAGGATTTATTTATGATACAGGTCATTCTAGTTGAGGATCATAATGTGGTAAGAAATGGTATAAGATTACTATTGGATACTGATAGTGATATAAATATTGCTTTTGAAGCCGCTCAGGGTAAGCAAGTCTTGGATTATTTAAATTCAGGAGGCTATGCAGATATGATTTTGACTGATATTAATATGCCGGAGATGGATGGTATATCTTTATTAAAAGAGGTTAAAAGAACTCATCCAACTGTTAAAATCTTAATGCTTTCCATGCATGATCATGAATTGTATATTCAAAAAGCTTTTCAGAAAGGGGCATCAGGCTATTTACTGAAGAGTGTAAGCACGAATGAACTAATTTTCGCAATTAAACACATCAATAATGGGGGTAAATATCTAGGGACTGAGTTGACCATGAATCTTTTAGAGAGGAAGCCTTTAACTGGCCGCAGCTTTGTAGAAAAGGAGGAACTGAAAGTTGAATTTTCAATAAGGGAAGCTGAGGTTCTGCAACTTATAGCTGAAGGAATGACAAATCTCGAGATGGCCGATAAATTGTTCGTTAGTAAAAGAACAATAGAGGGCTATAGACAAGCAATGATTGAAAAAAGTGGGGTTAGAAATACAGCCGCATTAATTAGGTATGCCCTTTTAAATGGCATCTTAAAATCAAGCTCCTAAGCAGGAATTTAATGCCATTGGTTTTTATGGGTCATTCTCATGTGCTGAAGGAACATGCGTTCCCTATGCTTTCTTTTAGCCGCTTTTTTGGAGCGCTGGACGATATTCCAGAACAACAATGAAATCATGATCAATCCTATTCCATAAGCAACCTCAGGGTTTTTAAGGACTACTCCTACAAAATAGCACGTGCCAAAAACGAAGAAAGTAAGCATGATATAAATCCCAATTTTCATAATGTAAAGGTATTAAGAATTCATCTGCATTGCTCAGAATTTATCCACATTTTAGGACGAGGTGCTAAGCTGATGTCCTTCAGTTTGTTGTGTCAGCGAGGTGGAATTTTTGAATTGAAAATATCAGCCTTGCAGGTTGATGATTTTTATGGTAATGTGATCCTTTAATCCGTTATAGAATTTTTGAAGCACTTTTTCGAAGATAGGATCAGTGTCTGAAACAGCTGAAAATAAGGTCATGCAGGATTTTAACTTTAAATCATCAGGACTGTCAAAAATCCGATGGGCATCATTGGTCTCCAATTGAAGGAGCGTCTGACATAATAATATTAGTCTCGGACCTAAAACTCGATGATTTAGATATTCAGCGGCCTCTGCTAAGTCTGCAATTGCATATTGTTTATTGGTTTCAGTATAACCAAGTCCCTGGATTTGTGGGAAAATGTACCACATCCAATGACTTTGTTTTTTTCCCGCTTTTAATTCATTTAGTGCAGTTTGATAGGCTGATTTTTGAGCGGTAAGGAATCTTTCAAGGTTGTGTGACTTCATATTGGTAGCGTTAAAAAAAGGCATCTGGAAATGGTTTACCTAATGTAGTAGTTTATTCATCATAAGAAAAGTATAAGTGTATAAATATTAGCTGGCTGTAAAATTCTGAGTCCACCACCTCGGCATCCGGGTTCAGCTTTGTCCGGTGCATATTTCCCCAATCCGACATGGCCCTCAGCATGGGCTTCATACTTAAACCGTCCGCGTTGAACGTTACACTGAAGGATTCATGAAACTGGTGAATAATTAAACTCTTTTTTAAGATTTGTCTACTAATATTTTTAGTTTATATTTGTGGTTCTGAAGTTTAAGCTATTTTTATGAGTTTTAATGCATTGCATTGTTCTGAAGAAAACATACTCCGTCAACCAATCAGTTGTTATGGGGAAACGCCCTGGCATAAGAACTGGAAAAAGGCTTTTCCTGCTTCTTTTCAGGAAGTCTGCTTTTGGGATGAGCTGACCAGACAGCACCATCGGGCCGACGTATACACCGCTTGTGGTACTGCGATAGAATTTCAAAATTCACCAATCGCTATAGAGGAACTGGAAAGCAGAGAATCTTTTTACCCTAAACTGGTATGGGTTTTGAATGGAAGAAAATTTAAAGGCTTTCGTATCTTGAAGCACTTGCCAGATGTAGATGATCCGAGTCTTGCTGCGTTTGAATTTTGCCACAGTGACCACCTTTCAATGATCAGGAAATCTGAGCTTTTTAATGGGATGCCAAAACCTAAAATATTAAACTTCCATCATCCGGAACTGAAAAAAATCCCATTAACCAGTCACTATTACTCTTTTTGCTGGAAGCATCCGCATCGCGTATGGTACCAGGCAAAATGTCCAATTATAGTCGACCTGGGGGGGCATTTTCTTTATCAGCTTAAACAGCGCACACAGTTGTCCGGAAATTATTCATATCTCCACATGATTCCCCGAAAGAACTTTATCTCTACATACTGGCAGGTCTAAGGGCTTTTAATCGCTGGGTACTCAAAACTTTACCGGATACGGCTTGTTGTTGAAAGACAAAAAGCGATATACCTATGGAAACAAATAAAGAGATCATTAGCGACCTGAAAGGATTGGTCAACATCGTAAACGATGGAAAAGAAGGTTATGAATCTGCAAGTGAGGCTACTTATAGCAAGGAGTTAAAAGCGGTGTTTTTAAAATATGCTGCCCAGCGTGCTGCTTTTGCGGTTGAACTAAAAAACCACATCGCCCAGCATGGAGGAAATTCGGATAATGAAGAAGGCGGGATTTTAGGCGTTTTGCACCGTACCTGGATAGACATCAAACAGGCAATCAGCAGCAAAGAGGATACTGCTATTCTTGAAGCAATTGAGACAGGAGAAAATGCGGCGCTTGAAAAGTATGATAAAGTGCTGGAAGATGATACGGCTCATGCAGATCATATCGCGCTATTGCAAAGACAGCGAACCGGAATCCTGGAAGCTTTAAAAGAGATGGAGACCTACCACCAGCGCCTGCTGCGATAAGGTCATTATACTGGATTTAATTTTTTACTGTCCTAAATTATTTTTATGAAACGAATACTGATGATCTTGACTTCCCATCAGCTGATGGAAAATACCGATAGTAAAACAGGCGTATGGCTTGGAGAATTTACTGATCCTTATTATGAGTTTATTGATCAGGGTTACCAGGTGACGCTAGCCAGCCCTTCAGGTGGGAAACCTCCTGTAGATGGCATGAGTGAATTAACAGAAAATATTACAGGTGCTAACCGTAGGTTTTTGGATGATGAATCGGCGCAGGAGGCATTTGAGCATACTCATAAGCTTGCAGAATTGGCTGCGGCTGATTTTGATGCCGTGTTTTTTCCAGGAGGTCATGGTCCGTTATGGGATCTGGCCACTAATGAACTTAGCGGAAAACTCATTCTGGAGTTTTTTCAAGCGAATAAGCCTGTGGCTGCAGTCTGCCACGGCCCGGCAGCTTTAATTAAGGCAGCAGAACTCGTACCGGGTTTATTATCGGGCAAGCGACTCACTGGTTTTACCAATGCCGAAGAAACATTAGTAGGCCGGTCGGATAATATTCCGTATAAGCTGCAGGATAAACTGGTTGCCCTTGGTGCTGATTTTAAATCTGCCTTAGTCCCATTTTTCTCTCATGTAGAAACCGATGGGCTGTTGATTACCGGGCAGAATCCTCTATCAGCAGGGCCGACTGCAAAGGCTTTAATTGAGCTTTTGCAGCAGGATATTAAGAATTAATCAATAGAGGTAATACGCTATAAAAAGCCAGGCTTAGAATTGCGATCTAAGCCTGGCTTTTCTGTAGATAAGTGTTTTGATCCGGGGATTATTTTTCTATCGGTTTAATGCGCTTTAAAATCAAAGATAACAGGGATACGTAAACTACGTAGGCGACAAATATATAATAGCCTGGCTGCAAAGAGGTATTATTTTGTGTGACCGTAGAAAGCAGCTCTTCCTGTATATTTAAACTAGAGAGCTGACTCTGCAAGATCCCATTTAAGCCAATATAAGTCATCGCAATGCCAACCACCATCACATCCGCCATATCCCATTTGCCTAAATCTAAAGCTAAGAATCTAACCAGTTTATGATCAGCGTATTTTTCCCTTCCCCAGATCAGTACGCCTTTACCCACCATCCGCAATACCGGTAGAATGATCACGAAAAGCATGATGAGGATCCCAACCAGTACGGAATCAGGTTTAGGCTGCTGAACTAAGGACGCAATCACTCCAGTGATACTTTTGCTCTGGAAAAATAATACCTGGTTGTTAAAAGCTAGCTTTTCACTAAGCAGTGTAAAATTTAGCGATTGAATGCGTGCGTCAACTTCTATGATGGAAGCTGTGATACCGACCAGCAAGAGCACAAATGCAAACAGCAAAGAGAGAATATATAGTGTAGTATGCAGGCTTACTTGTCTCTTGAGAAACAGCCAGAGGCTTAAGGCCAGCAATAAACAGCCAATCATCGCATAAGTGTACTTATACAGCAATGTTTGATTGCTGCTCAACTTTGAATGGATCGTTTTCTCAAAGTCTGGGGTATTATTGACGTGGTACTTTTTATAAATATGCCTTTTCACGGTAACGCTGGCGGGCTCCGTATTGTCGAAAGTTTCTTTTTCCAGCTGGTCGACTTTACTGCTGATGATGCTTTTTATCCTTTTCTTACTTGCAGGCTTATTGATTTTCTCTACGATTGTAGCAGCGAAAGTGGGCACTTCAGCCTTGATTTCTTCCGGGTCAACGATGGCGTTGAATGCCAGTTTTTTGAGTTTGCCGCCAATGCTCTTCTGTGGTTTATTGACCTCAGCTACTGCCTGATCTACAAGACCGTTCAATTGCTTTGCTACCTTTTTCTGAAGGTCCTTTTTCTGGAGGGAAGTCATGTTAAATTCGTTGACCTTCTGATCAACTACAGCAGCCATTTTCTCGCGCCACTGGTCTACGGATAGGATGCCAAAGGTGATGTTGTTGGCTACGCTGTAATCTGTTTTGATCTCCTGCTGCTGATTAGAAAGTACAGATACGTGGTAACCAAACCAAGCCTCCGCGCAAAGCAGCAAACTCAAGCCGGCAATAAGCAGTGATTTGGACAAGACTGTTTTTCTAGTGATTTTCATGCGGAGAAATGAATTTTAGTATGGTCGACAAAATAAGCCCGTATAATACAAAGCTGATGAATATGATAAATCCAGGCTGGAGTGCAGTATTGTTGGTCGTAATGACATTTAAATCGTCACTTTTTATATTTAAGCTCTTCAATTGGCTATCTAACAGCCCATTCAGGCCGATGTAAACCATCAGGATGGCAATGACGATCACATCTGCCATGCTCCACTTACCCGATTGAAAAGCGAAATATCTGATGATCCTGTTTTTGGCAATCTTCTTTTTGCTGAGGAGGTGAATGCCGGTCGCACTCAGTTTCATGACGGGGAAGAGGATGCTAAAAATCAAAATCAGAACGCCAACCAATATCGCATCTGCAGCGGGCTGCGCCATCAATACGCGGACTACATCTAGAATACTCTTGCTCTGAAAAAATAATACCTGATTCTCAAATACAACATGTTCCCCCAGCACCACAAAATCCACCGCTTTGATCCTTGCATCTACCTCAATCATAGAGGCGGTTAATCCTATAAAAAGTAGAATAAATGCAAATAGCAAGGACATGATGAAGAGAGTGGCATATAGATCAGCCCGTTTTCTTAAGATCCACCATAACGATAAAACGATAGCGATACAGCCCAGCATTGCAAAGGAGTAATTGTAGGTGGCAGTCCTGATCTTCGAAAGGGAAGAAATCAGTTTCTTGTTTAATTCTTCATTAGAGGAAGCCCCGTATTTTTTGTAGATTTTTTCAGTTGCAGCCTTCGTAGCGGCTACAGTGCTGTCCAGAAATTCCGCTCTTTCCAATGCATCAAACTTGGACATCGCCACTTTGCTGAGCTTTTTTTTATTCCTGGGGTTATAAACCTTAGCAATGATTTCCTCTGATAAACCAGGTGCCTTTTTTCTGAAGTTATCTGTGTGGACAAAACTCTTTACTAAAAACTTCTTAATCTTTCCATCAATGGTTTTTTTCGGCTTATTAATCAGCGCCTCGGCCTTATCGATAAGTGCAATTATGATTTGCTCGACCTCCTTCTGGAGCGCTTTCTTTTGTTTTGGGCTGAGGGTAAAATCACGGATTTGATGACTAACAATCCCTGCTACCTTATCCCGCCATTGTTCCACAGAGAACAATCCTGAGCTGATGTTATTGATATTGGAGTAATCTTCTTTAATTTGTTCCTGCTGCTCTGAAAGCTGGTGTAAATGGTAACCAAAGTATCCTTCCGCACTTAATAAAATTGCAAGGCCGAAAATCAGCAAAAGCTTAGAAAAGGCGGGCTTCTTTCTGGAAATAGGAGGTTCATGCATCGGCTTCGAAATGGACTTGTTTCAATAGTTATTTTATTTCTTCTGATGAACAACGCCGGATTAACATTTGTTTTAAATCCATTTAAATGATTTGAAATAATAAAAAGAAATTGGGCAATTATAAACTGGTTAATAAATAGTAAAATATATAAATATTCTTATCTTCAGCAGATAGCATTAGAAATGCTGAAAAATTCTTTATAACACCTCAGATTTATGAAAATTGCAGTTTTTAGTACAAACCAATATGACGAAGATTTTTTAAACCAGTACAATACCGGACATCAAATCACTTTTTTTAAAGTGTCCCTTTCCGAAGAATCTGCAGTTTTAGCGGCTGGATTTGAAGTCATTTGCATCTTCGTTAATGATGTTTTGAACAAAGTTATCCTTGATAAATTGCAGCAATCCGGTCTAAAGTTAGTGGTGCTGCGCTGTGCAGGATTCAATAATGTGGATGTCCAGTACGCGGAAGAATTGCAGATTCCGGTTTTGCGTGTTCCAGCTTATTCTCCGGAAGCAGTTGCTGAACATGCCATGGCTTTGATTTTAACGCTCAACCGAAAAACACATAAGGCCTATAACCGGGTTAGAGAAGGTAATTTCTCCCTGGAAAAGCTAATGGGTATAAATCTAAATCTGCGTAAAGTTGCCGTTATTGGCACAGGAAATATTGGACAAGCTTTTTGTCGGATTTTAAAGGGATTTGGCTGTGAGATCAAAGCTCATGATCCTTTCCCATCGCAGGAGATGCAGCAATTAGGGGTAAAATATGGTTCCCTGGAAGAAACATTGGATGGTGCTGATATCATTTCATTGCATTGTCCGCTGACTGCCGATACGCACTATTTAATTAACGAACAGCGCCTCAAATCTATTAAACCTAGTGCGATGCTGATCAATACCAGTAGGGGTGGACTAGTTGACACCAAATCCGTTATTCTAGCCTTAAAATCGGGTGTGATCGGTTCGCTTGGTCTGGATGTTTATGAGCAGGAATCGGATTTCTTTTTTCATGATTTTTCTGAATCGATCATTGCGGATGAACAGCTGAGTCAATTGATTTCTTTTCCAAATGTACTGATCACCGGTCACCAGGGATTTTTGACGCAGGAGGCCCTGACAGAAATCGCCAAAGTAACCTTTGGTAACATTGATGCTTTTCAAAGCGGGGCACCATTGGTAAATCGTATTGAAATGCTTCGCTAAGTAGGTAAATCAGGAAGATTTCAGTACAAATTGCTATAGAAAATGATCATTGCAGGATAATTGTTAGGAAAGATATGCGAAATGAGCGTTAATCCAGGATTGGATAACATTCTCGTTCTCTGGCCTACTCATGCGCTGATTGGCCCAGTTTCCAATAGGAGTAAGCCTTCCATTCATTCCTGCTCAGCGCTGGTAGAGTTTTTAGGAAATCCTGAATTTCAGTGATAGCCCTCGACTCGGCGGCAGCAAAAATGAACCTGGTTCCCTGACTAGGGATCTTTGCCCAACGAAATAGCTCAGGAAGAGCAGAGCCGATACCTGGTGTTGCGTTGAATAACCAAACCACATTTACGCCCGCCGGGTGTTTAAGTTCTATCATATCTTCTGCTCCCCGAACCTCTATCAGAGCCTCGCCAATGGCATTTTCCTGCATAGATTCCAGCAGTACACTAATAACAGGCAGAGCGGTATGGTCTCCAGCAAAAAGATACCAGTCAGCAGGCTGAAAGATCTTTTTATCCTTTTTTTTCATCATTACGCCTAGCTGGTCACCTATTTCAGATGAAATCGCCCAGGCAGAAGCAGGCCCCTCCTCACCATGGGCAACAAACTCAATGGTCATTTCCTGTTTTTCCAGATCTAGGTTTCTCAAAGTGTAAGTTCTCATCACTGTTACTGCAGTTTCATCTTGTGGTACTCCAGTTATTGGAAAAATAACCTTTTTAGATCCTTTGACTGGAACCAGCAGTTTATTGTTGTCGCCAATCTCAGCATTTTTGAAGTTTTTCAGGTCCTCACCCTCCAAAACCACACTGATGTAATGTGGACTGAGAAAAGTTTTTGATTTTATAGTGAGTATGCCCCTCATCATTTCATGTTTCATCTTTTCTTGCTTTATATCGTCATTCATCTTAGGGCAAAGTTAGGAGGAGCTACAGTTATAGATTTGTACATTTCTCATAAACATTGGTACATTTCAGAGAATCCTATGGTTTAAGATGTTGTTATTTATACCTTTAATCCATGAGGTCTTTAAGGCAATTTAGTGCAGTAAATGTGCAGCGCGTTACCTTCAGCGAAGGTGTAGAACAGGAGCTTGTCAATGATTTTTACGAGTTCCTCTATATTTGTTCGGGGACTGGCAAATTAAAAAAGGGTGGACAGGAGGTCAGCTTTGAAAAGGGCGATATCTTTTTTATCAACCGCATGAAGCAATATCGTATTTCGGCTAACACTGAAATAGAATTGATTACAAGCCGCTTTACAGAAGCAGGAAAACGTGTGTTAAGGGGGCTGATCGATCAAAGTAGCAATGTCATCGTTTCCCTGTCGAAAGCAAAGTCTCCGCTAAATCTAAAAGTGCGACTGGAAAATAATGACCGCGCACTTGCCGAAAAGATAGTTTTCCTGATGCTGGATATGAACGAACATCCTGAAAAAAATGAGAATCTATTTTATTTTCAACTGCTGAGCCTTGTCGCTATCATTGAACGTAACCTCTCGTTTGGGGAAAATAAAAACCTGAAGCAATCAGGCCTGAAGATGATTGATAAAATATTAAAGCATATCCATAAAAATATAAAAGATCCTAAAATGCTAGCCCTTCCTTTTATGGCGGAAACTTTTCGAATGCCATTACATCAGCTGCCCATTTATTTTAAACAAGAAATAGGCATTTCAATTAAAGGATATATAGGTCGTGAGAGATTAACAGCAACAGCCTATTTGCTGACCCATACTACGGATACCATTTCTCAAATCTGCCGCTCATTTGGCTATTCGGATGAAAGTCATTTTTATAAACGCTTCAAAAAGCAATATGGCCTGAGCCCATCCGACTACCGGCAGAAGGCATCTCGATGAAATAAATGATGTTTATATAAATGGTATGTGTATAATTGCAGCCCTTAAATTAAGGATAGCAAATTGCTGAAAAACTGATGGTCGACTTGAATAAATTAAATAATGATTGATAACGATACGAAAAGACTTTCACGTCTAACCGCAATTTTGACTCAATTACAAACGCGGCATACATTGACGGCAACTGAACTTGCCAAAAAGTTTTCAGTAAGTACTAGAACCATATATAGAGATATAAGAGCGCTGGAACAGGCAGGTGTTCCTGTTTTAACGGAGGAGGGGAAAGGTTATCGATTAATGGAAGGTTATAGAGTGCCGCCAGTCATGTTTACCGAAAAACAGGCAAACGCTTTAATTCTCGCCGAGCAACTGGTACTTAAAAATAAAGACACCTCATTTGTAAATGATTATATCGAGGCTGTAGAGAAAATTAAAGCAGTATTGGGTTATAAAGTTAAAGATAAAGCGATGTTACTTACAGAGCGAACTCGTTTTGAACTCAATGTAAAAAGCGCGAAAAGCAGTAATAACCTATCTGATCTTCAGCTTGCCTTAACCAACTTTCTAATCATTAAAATTGAATATATAAATGAAGCTGGAAGTATCTCTGATCGATTAATTGAGCCCTTTGCTCTAGTCAGCACAACAGAAAATTGGTTGTTGATTGCATGGTGCCGCTTAAGAGATGAATTTAGGTATTTTCGTATAGACCGAATCCGAAAGCTGGAAGTCCTCGATGAGAAATTCAGTCCGCATCAGATGACCTTGCAGCAATATTTTGATAAATACTATTAATATTTATTTCCGATTCAATCTTTCCATAATAAGGGAGGAGAAGCTTTTTACGCCAATTTTTATGCTTTCTTCATCAACCATAAAATTAGCTGCATGATTCATTGCAACCAATCCTTTTTCTAAATTTGATCCACCTAGAAAAAAATATACGCCCGGTACTTTTTGTTGAAAATAGGCAAAATCATCATTAAAAAAAGGAACCTGTCCATAACTGCGGACAATTGAATGGTCGCCATAAATTCCTTGTAAGATCTTCATTGATTTTTTTGTTAAATTTTCATCATTGTATATTGTGGGGTTGCCCTGAATAAACGAAACTGAAACTAATTGCGCTGTGTAATTTTCTTTTTTGATGACTTGCTCGATTGCAGGTATTATTTTTTCAAGCTGCGCTTGATTCGTTTCATATAAATAGGTGTCTAAAAACAGTTCTTCATTTTTTGAAGATATCATGAAATTTTTATCCATAATGAGGTAATCATTAAAGATGGTATTTGGCTGCATTAATCCATCTCTGTGGTCACTCATATTTTGCACTTCCCAAGGTTTACTATCGTTCTTTGCGCGTGATAAAGATTGATATATTTTGCCGGCAAGTGCTTTGGCTTCTTCATTCGTTACGCTATTCTTAAGTTTAATTCTGACGCGCTTTTGGTAGGCAAACATTTCATTAGGTTTAACCATAATTTGTCCAACCGGTAAAGCCGTTACATGTAGTGCATAAATTTCAGAAGGATCAAATTTAGAAACTAAACCATTGTCAATCATGTTTTTTGCTCCGGCAAAAGTTTCTTCTTCTGGCTGAAATAGGAGATATACGGTTCCCTTTAGTGATTCTTTATGTTTTGCAAGGATTTCGGCTATTCCCAGTCCAATTGCTAAATGCACATCATGGCCGCAACCGTGCTGCACACCTGGTACTTTAGACTTGAAACTCAGCTGCTCAGGGAAGTCACTTGGCAAGGCATCCATGTCAGCTCGCCATGCAATTTTTCTTGTTCCTTTTTTGCCTCCTTTTATAATCCCTACAACACTGTGCGCGTAAATAGTGGTATCAACCTCAATTCCTAAATTCAGTAAATAGTCTTTTATGACTTGCTGACTACGTTTTTCTTTGCCTGCCAGTTCAGGGTGGGTATGAAAATCCCTTCTGATCTTTACCAATTTATCATAAATTTTGTCGGTTTCCATACCAATCAATTTGTGATCTAGGACATTGATCTTATTTGTCTGTCCGAAGCTCAATAGACCAAGCATGGTAAAGATGATGGATAGGGTAGTTTTCATGTGATATATTCTACCATGTAGGACAACACCAAATGTTTTAATGTTACACCCTTTTATCCAGCCCACCATATTTTTCAAGGATGTTTAAGAAAGATGTCAGTCTTACTCCAGTTCAGTATAGAGAACAGTTTTTGAATATTCCATAGCTCTATTCTCAAATTTACCTGTATAGCGAGTAGGTGTTGTTTTTTATCCAGAAAACTTACGCTTTCGTCTTTTAAAAAAGCCATTCCTGCTGTCCCATGACATATAGCTGAAACCACCCCATTTTTATTGTAGATTTTTCTTGAAATCTCTTGGATTGCAGTATCCTCTGTTACGCCAGACATTGGAGGACCACCAGTATAAAAAATGGCTTGGTAATTTTCGGCAGTAATTTCACTGGGCTTCATCGTATGCTCCAATTTATCCATAAAGCAACCGTCGTATAAATACCTTTTTTGAAGGCTGTTCGAAGTATTGATATGATCAATGGAAATTGCTCCACCTTTTGGGCTGATGAAATCAACGGTGTATCCCGCCTTTTTAAATATATCGTATGGAACGGTGATCTCCTCAAAGTGGTTGGATGCAGCTATCTTTTTGTTTCCATAAAAATCCCGGTTTGAAGTGACAAATAAGATCCTTTTCTGTATAGGGTTGCTTGTGGAATATAAACCTAAAAAACCAAGTAATAAGACTATGATCTGGTTCATATTATCGAAAATTTCAAGGGTTATTATTACGTTTTTTGCAGCCAAAATCACTCTTAGTATCGCTTACTTGAGTATTTACATTTAGACATGGAGGATGAAGGCCAATAGATAAAAATACTGTTCTCATTTTTAAGTTTTTAACTGTTGAATAATGAGGGCAATTTCTATGATATTCGGCTTTTATTGGCTGTGATTTATAGATTAGGAGTTTGATTCTATAATATTGAACTTATTTTGAGTATGATTTCTGGTATTCTGCCGGCGTTAGACCTGTTATTTTTTTGAATGCAGTAAAGAAGGTCGATTTTGAGCTAAAACCACTATCGTAACCCAAGCTTTCGATGGTAAAGTTTTTCTCGGTTTCCAGTAGTTTCTTTGCTTTTTCAACTCTGTAGCTACTAATGAGGTTTGAGAAAGATTTGCCAAGGATTTCATTTAGATACTGAGAGAGTAGGTGCTTAGATACTTTCAGTTCTTTTGCGGCTTCTTCCAGCGTGAAATTTGGATTTAGAAATAGTTCTTTTTCAATGATGATAGGTAGTTTTTGACCAATGAGCTCTAGTGTTTTTTTGTCAATCTCCTTATTTTTATATTTCTCTTTTTCTTGAAAGAACGTGATTCCATTACTATTCCTGAAGATTAAAAGCAGCACATTTACATACAAAATAAATGTAAATGACAAGGCCCCGGCTATATAAGAAGTGTATGGAGAGGTAGTGTAGGCGAGCCAAATCAAGGTAACCCCCAAATAGATGCTCATTACCCATACATCTATTTTACGTAAATTTTCTTTGTCTTTAATTTTCTGGAAAACAGGCTGAATGCTTTTGAAAGACAAAATGATATAAATTAACCACTGGATAGAGATGGCTTTTATAATCCAGGTGCTCCAGATTGCACGATGGTCAACATAAGGATAAAAAAAACCTAAAATTGTGAGGACTCCCAAATAGGGGAACACATGTCTGGTCCAATTTGATTTTTCACCTTCCGCATAGGTCTTTAGGTATAAAAAAAGAAATGGACCAATCAGAACGCAGGCTGAAAGTCCGATTTGAATAAAAATATTAGATAAATGAGGATTGAAATAGAAGAAGACGGATTTAAGGATTCTGATGCTTAAAACAAGTAATAACAAAGATAAAAAGTAGTTTGTGAAGATTTTCTTTTTAGCATTTATGGCAAAGTATATGGAGAGCAGGAGACCATTAAAAGCTCCTAAGGCACTAAAGAAGAAAAGAAACTGACCTGAATCTGTCATTATTTGATGAAGTTAAATAGTTGTTGATGCATTATCCATCGGTGAAAACCGAAAAAAACATTGTTGAAGTTAGTTATTTTATATAAAATAATTAAGCAGCAACTTCATGATGCCGCTAATTTTGAAAAATTTTAAACCCTGAGCCGCATTTCATCAGCGGACTTAAAAAATAATAAACATGAAAATGCCCTGTTAAGAAGAAAACGAATAAAAAAGGTACATTTGAATGACCACCACTATAGCCCATATATGAACGTCGGTAAGGAACTCTTGTTTTTTTTTAGTGCTCTAGGAGCTTTTAATGGGCTTATTCTAAGCTTATACTTTTTTTTGTTTACCAGGAAAAAATACCTGAGCAGTTATTTTCTCGGCGCACTGCTGTTAGTCTTGAGTGTTCGGATTGGAAAATCAGTTTTTGTCTATTTTGATGGTCATCTGCCTAAGATTTATCTGCAGATTGGTCTTTCCGCCTGCTTTTTTATAGGTCCTTTCCTTTATTGTTTTCTGAAGTCCGCGGTAATGGGATTGGAGCGAATTCCTGAATCCTGGAAATGGATGATGGCTTCGTTATTTCTACTGGTATTGATCACTGGTATAGGCTATCCTTATGAAAATTATTCATGGCTATGGAACCAATACCTTAGCAAGATTATTTATTTACAATGGTTTATTTATATCGTCATTTCGACCTTTGTGATAAAAGGAATACTGAAAAAAATATTCAGCAAAGTCCAGCAGCTGAATCCAGCTGAAAACTGGCTGCTCATGATCTTCTTCGGGAATGTAGTGATCTTCATTACCTTTTTTCTAAGCCTGATCCGGGCACCATTCATGTCCTATATCAGCGGTTCAATTGGTTTTTCCCTGATATTGTACCTGATTATTTCGGTGCTTTTGTATAGAAAGAAAACCGACGACCTGTTTTTGCTCAGTCCGAATAAATATTCGGGTAAAAAAGTCAATGATGACGAGGTTGGAATTCTGCTAGGGAAACTGGAAAAAGTCATGAGACAACAAGCGATGTACAGAAATCCTGATTTAAAATTAAGTGACTTATCAAAAGGGGTAAATGTAAGCAGTCACCAATTGTCACAGTTTTTAAATGATAATCTGGGAAAGAACTTTACAACTTTTGTCAATGAATTCAGGATCAATGAAGCCTGCAGTATCATCTCAACAGATCACCGGCTAACCTTGGAATCTATAGGTTATGAAGTTGGGTTTAACTCAAAGTCTACTTTTTTCGCCGCATTTAAGAAACTGAAAGGAACTACGCCCTTCAGTTATCAGCAGCATACATTACAAAAGTAATGGCCGGTATTTGAACCTGATTCTTCGTATTAATTTATAAATCTGTACTCCTGATTCCTGTTTCTGGAACCTGATCGAGGTTTTTACTGTTGATTTTTGTGAAAAAGAAAAACTAAATCTAATTCGCAAATGAAAATCCTGCTGATCACATTCCTCGGTATATCGACTTTATTCTTCCAGTCCCAAAAATTAAAAGCCCAAAATATCCAGCGCATCTCCGCCAGGATAACTGATTCCAATCATGAGCCACTCATGGGGAACGTATTAATTTACGCTGTTGCGGATCCTGCTTTTAGAAAGGGTATTAGCTTTCTGAACGGTAGTTTCGAAATGTCAGACATCAATCAAAAAGAAGTGACTTTGAAATTAACCTCCCTGCTCTTTGCCGATACGCTCATCCAGGTAAAGTATAACGGAACGACAACTATTGATTTAGGAACTATTGTGATTAAACAGCGTAACATTCAGTTGAATGAAGTTCGGGTCAGTGCTCAGGTGCCTCTGACGCGGCATTTGACGAATGGTAACCTTGAGGTGAAGGTGGCCAATACCATACTTGCGAATAGCAGTTCCTTAACTGAAATTCTAAGCAGGGCTCCAAATGTGATCATTAGTGATGGACAGATTTCTGTAGCCGGTAAAGGCGAGGCTACGATTTATTTGAATGGCAGACTCATCACTGCGGAACGCATGGCTTCTATTCCGGCTTCGCAGGCAGAAAAGATTGAGATCATTTCCAATCCCTCTTCAAAATATGATGCAGAAGGAAAAGCGGTCATAAATATCATTACCAAAACTAATGCCGGAGAAGGGTTTCTTGCTAATGTTAGTCAGTTGGTTACCGTGTCTGAATTTGCAGGTCTGAATACGAATACCATGTTTGACTTCAATTACAATAAAGAAAAACTTTCTGTAGTAGGTAATTATGGCTTGTTTCAAGGAGAGGACAAGGAGCGGCTGTATACCACCAGGACCCGGCCCTCGGAAGAAGATTTTTTGCGATCTGAGTTAACCACAAACTGGAACCGTAAACTTCATCATCTCTCTAATTATGGGCTCGGTGCTCAATATAGTATCAATAAAGACAAGAGTCTTTCTCTGGGGTATAATGGGAATTTAGAAAAACAGGGGGGAAGCCAGGACAGTAAGAACAACATTACCACCAATGAAGGAACACGCTTTTATAGCAGCGATATCAAGAAAAATGAATATCGGCTAAATCACTCCTTTACTTTTAATTACAACCAATCTATAGATACGCTGGGCTCGGTGTTTTTTGTCGGAAGTCAGTATTCAGATTATCATGCCGACATCAATGACCTCATTGATGAGCAAAGTTTGATCGATGGAACAGCTGCTTTCAGGGTTTTAAAAAATGATGTTCAGCATAGGATCATGATTTCCAGTACGCAGGCGGATTATACCAAAGTGTTCAATGACAGGGAAAAACTGGAGCTTGGGCTTAAATTCAGCTATGTGAATACGAACTCTGGTACTGGTTTTCTGATTGCAGATGACGGGGGAGATTTTAGACCAGATGAAAACTTATCCAGTGATTTTGAATATAGAGAGAAAATACCGGCTGCCTATCTCAATTACAGTGGAGTTTTAATGGGTAAGATTAACTTCGGATTAGGCCTAAGGGGAGAATGGACCAATTACACATTAAATACGAGTGTAGGCGGGAGGCAAGAGATCCGTGATGATTATGTTAATCTTTTTCCAAGCCTAATGCTCAGCAGGACTATTTCTGATCAGCTTAAATTGAGTGCTTCCTACGTTTCGAGGATCACCAGGCCGAGGTATCAGGCTTTAAATCCATTTGTCATTTATTAGGACCCTTTTACGACCATTGAAGGAAATCCCAACCTTATTCCGGAGAAAGTGCATTCTTTTGAATTAGGTGCATATTATCGGAAAGTTGACCTGAGGATTGGTTATAACTATTTGGATGACCCGCTTAGTTCCGCCGCTTTAAGGGGTATTACGCCAGATAGTTATGTCTTAAAGGGGCTTAACCTGGAAAAGAGTCATGCTTATTTCGCTGCACTTTCTGTCTCGACAGGTCTGGGTTTCTGGACGGCTATAAACACAGTAAATCTGAGCTATACCAAAATGATAGATGATCAGTTTTCCTTTGTATCTCTGCCGCCAAGGCCGCAATGGTATTTTTACTCTAGCAACACTTTTAACGTGAAAAATTTGTTTAAGGTACAACTGTTGGCTTGGTATCTTGGAGAACGGTCTTCAGGATTGTATCAAAACAGAAGCAGGTCTTTAGTGACAATAGGCATTGATAAAGAGTTTTTTAAAGATGCACTGAAGTTGAAGTTTTTGGCAAATGATGTCTTTCATAAAACAAATAACTCGGGAGATTATAGCGTTGGGCATACTGATATATTTTTCGACAGGTCATTTAACAACAACTATTTCCGGCTGGTGGCTGCTTATAGTTTCGGTAAACTGAAAAACAGCATGTATAAAAATAAGCCAACAGGGCAGGCTGAAAATAGCAGGGCAAATTAATAGAAACTTAAAACACTAATGAAAAGTAAACTCAAAAAGTCAGAGTGGTGCAACCATCTGTGGTATCGATATTAACAGCAAAGAGGGGGAGGAGGAGATCAAAAAGTCACTTAAGCACATTATCGAATGGGCTTATTGTTAATATGACAGATATAACTTTATTTTTGTTCATAAATCGTATTAGAAAGGTTAATTGTCATAAAGCCTCATCAATGCAAATCCGGTTAAAATGAGGGAACCATCTTCCATCACATTTTTGCTTAATTATTTAAATTTTTTACTATCTAAGTACTTGAAAATAAATAAATTATTACGTTAGAATATCTTTATCTTTAATGGACGCTCTTCCATTCTGTAATCACTAAATTATCGTTAGCTTATGACTAAAATTGTCGATCAGCAATATATTATAGCTATCGGAGCATCGGCCGGAGGCTTGGAAGCTATATCCGTGTTCTTTGATCATACCCCACTGGATTCCGTATCCTATATCCTGATACAGCATCTTTCTGCTGATTTTAAGAGTCAGATGGTGCAGATCCTGGCCCAGCATAGTAAACTGCAAGTGATTGAGGCGATTGACAATGTAGAGATTAAGCCAAATACGGTTTACCTCATTCCGAGTGCGAAGTTTATGTCAATAGAAAAAGGCAGACTGATTCTTTTGGACAAAAAATACCAGCCACGCCCGCACATGACAATTGATTACTTTTTCAGTTCTCTGGCGAAAGAACGCGGAAACAAAGCCATTGGTGTCATTTTATCCGGCACAGGAGATGATGGTTCAAAAGGAATAGAAGCCATTAAAAATGCCGGTGGGATGACACTAGTTCAGGATCCAATTACTGCAAGCTTTAGTGGTATGCCGGTGGCGGCCATTTCGACCGGTTGTGCGGATAGGATCATTTCACCCAAAGCCATGCCGCAGCTCATTGATGAATATGTTATGGATGGCTTTCTGGATCAGTTAACTGGCGAAATTTCGGCGCCTAACGATGGGGAAGTGATCGGAAAAATATTAACGCTAATCAAGGACAGCCTACCATTGGATTTTAGTGATTATAAGCGGCCGACAATTATCAGGCGGATTAAAAGACGGATGGAGCATCATCATCTGAACGAGATTGGTCAGTATTACAAATTACTAAAAGGCAATACCTCAGAGATCACTTTACTCGCCAATGAGTTCCTGATCAGCGTAACCTCCTTTTTTCGTGACCAGGAGGCATTTCAAATCATTGAAGAAACCGTTATCCCGGCCATCATCAAAAATAACAATACCGAAGTATTGAAAATATGGGTAGCTGGCTGTGCTACCGGAGAGGAGGCTTATTCTATAGCGATATTGATCAAAGAATATTTAAATAAATATCCCAAAAATATAGAGGTCAAAATCTTTGCTTCGGACATCAGTAAAGCGGCGCTGGATATCGCTTCAAAAGGCATTTATCCCGAAAGTATTGTTAAAAGCGTATCCAAGGATAGACTTCAGCAATTTTTCACCAAAGAAGGTACAAGTTATAAAATCAAACACGAAGTTCGAAAGATGCTTATCTTTGCTCAGCATAACCTGACCAATAATGCGCCATATTGTAATATGGATCTGATCAGCTGCCGAAACCTGTTGATATATCTGAATGTGACTTTACAGCAAAAGGTATTTGCCCTGCTGCATTTTGGATTAAAAGAGGGTGGTTATCTCTTTTTGGGACCGAGCGAGAGCGGTTCTGTTATTATGGATGGCTTCAACGAGGTCAACAGCAAATGGAACATCCTAAAAAGTTATAAAACAGGTCGTTCGATCAGTTCTGATACCTTTTCATCCCATAGGATCGGGGAATTCCAGGAGAAAACAGAAGCAACCAAAAAGCAAGTCACGCAGGTATCAAAAAGTGAACTTGCCTACCAGGTCAATTCAGCCTTGTTAAGGGAAAGAGCTTTTAACGGTGTTTGTACGGATGAAAACCTGCATGTTGTTCAGTCATTTGGGGATACCGAATCTTATTTGAAAAACATTAATTTTAACTATAATCTAATTGATCTTTTACCGGATCATATTTGCACACTCTTTAAGGCTACTGCCTGGAAATCGCTAAAGTTGAATGAAAGGTTTGTGCTCAATGGGCTTAGTATAAGCGGTACCGGCAAGGATGAAAACAAACTGATCGATATTGTCATCAGCCCTTTTTATATTGTCGGATCGGAAGAAAGACTGCTTTTGGTCTTGTTTACAGAAAGTCATGCGGGTACCAAAGAGGGGAATGTAATCCACATTGAAGATATCAACGAAGTGATGCGTGAGCATATCATCAGCCTGGAACAGGAGGTGGCACAGCTTAGACATACCGTAACTGTAGCGCATGAGCTTATTGGCTCTTCCAATGAAAATATGCAGTCTTTTAATGAAGAACTGCAGTCTGCCAACGAGGAAATGCAATCTGCTAATGAAGAAATGCAAAGTACCAATGAAGAACTTCAATCGGTAAACGAGGAACTGCAAACGGTCAACAGGAACCATGAACTGACCATTGATGAATTGACGGACCTGAATGACGACCTGAATAATTACTTCAGGAGTAATATAAATGGTCAGTTATTTGTTGACAGGGACTTGTTGCTGAAAAGATATTCGCCGGGAGCAGTGGAGCACATTAACATTCGAGAAAGTGATATTGGTCGGCCACTTAGCAATATAACAACCAATATCAAATTTGAAACTTTGATCGATGATATCAAAAGGGTCATCCAGAATGAGGAACACATTACGCGGGAAGCAGAAGCACCGAATGGAAAGGTCTATCAGGTGATGACCATGCCTTACCTGAAGAAGAACAGCAAAAAAGCCGATGGAGCTGTTATCAGTTTTTATGACATCAGCGAACTGAAGAAATTATTGCGGGAGCTGGACATTAGCAATAAAAATCTGGACATCAGTAACCACAGCCTTGATGAAAGTAATCAAAGTTTACTGAGAATTAATGCTGACCTTAACAACTTTGTTTTTGGTGCTTCCCACGACCTCAATGCGCCAATATTGAACATTGAAATGTTGCTGGAGATACTTAATGAAAAGCTCGATACCCAAGACTCCGAGGTCATGGAATTATCAGAGATGATGTATAAAGCGGTTACCAATTTTAAATCCATACTTAGCGATCTGGCCAGGATTGGTCACTTGGAATCAGAAGATGATGAGGGGGCTGAGGAAAGCTTTCCGGATTTATTTGACGAGATAAAGGAGGTCATGTCGGAACATATTAAGGTTTCTAAAGCCATTATTCATACCGATTTTCGTGAAAATAGGGTACGGTTTGCTAAAAAGAACTTGAGAAGCGTGATGCTGAACCTTCTCACAAATGCGATCAAGTTCAGCCATCCTGATCGTTTGCCAGAGATTAGTATCAAAACTGAAAGAATAGGCCAATTTATCCTGTTGACGATAACTGATAATGGCATTGGCATCAACAAGGACGAGGTTGATCATATCTTCAAAAAATATAAGCGATTAAGCATGGTAACACATGGTACCGGTATCGGATTGTACCTTATCCGTAAGATCGTCAATGCTTCTGGCGGCAAAATCGAAGTGGAGTGCGCAATAGGTAAAGGCTGTGCTTTTAAGATTTTTTTTAAAATGTAAAACAGCGAATTTTGGTTTTATCTTCAAGCCTTTCGTTTGCAATATTGGTGTCTTACTTGTAGAGCGGAGCCGAGTTAATTCCATTATAGTTGGAATATATAATCCGGAAAGGGGAAAGTTTTAACACAAAGGCAACCTTGTGTTAAAACTTTCCCCCTTTCTTTTTTGTGTTTAGGACCCTATTGATCCTTCACCCATTCCTTGCAATTTAGGAAGGGTTATCTTACCACTGTAGCTTCCAGCTCCACTGTTAGCGTTTCAAAAAGACCTTTTACCTCTAACAAAGTCATCGCCAGTTTGATGCTGTTTTTGGCGATCCACTCCTGAAGGATAGGGAACTGGGGCCAAAAATCTGCTGTGGAGGTGGTGTAGATAGTTAAGCGCACAATATTTTTGCAGTCGTAACCAGCCTCGCGAATGACTTGTTCCATATTTTGTATGGCTCCAGTCAATTGTGTTTTCATGTCGGCAGTACTTGGTTGTCCATCAGGGCTAATAGCTGTTTGTCCTGAAACGTAGAGTGTACCTTGTATTTGTGTGACTTCTACCGCTTGCACAAAACTGAGTTGATCTTGCCATTTCCAGGGATTAGTGATTTGCTTTTCCATTCTTTTTGGGTTTTTTCTGTAGCCATGGAGTGTCCATGGCTTGATTAATTAATGATCCAAAGTTGCATGGAATGCAGGGATTTTGAAGATGACATTACTCACGATTATGGTGTGAGGTTTGTCACACCGGGGCCTTTGTCCTAACGGGAAAATCTGCTCAGGGTTTCTCTGGACACGCCCAGATAGGCAGCAATCAGTGATTTTGGGACGCGCTGAAATAAAGAAGGATATCGTTTAAGCAATTGCTCATACCGTTCTTTTGCATTAGAGGTAATCAGCGACAATATGCGTCGCTGCGCTCCAAGAAAACCAAAACTCGATTTCTCGAGGAAGAAACGTTCCATCTTTTGAAGACCATCACATAGCTTCCGATAATTTTCGAAGCTAAGGCCAAGCACCTCAGTGTCTTCCAGACATTCCAACGATAGAGTTGCTTCAGTCTGCGTGTAAAAGGCATAATAATCACTTTCCCACCAATCTTCCATTGCAAAGGAAATGATGTGTTCTTTTCCCGAATCATCTGTATGAACTAATTTTAAAAGCCCCGATACTACAAAATAAGAATATTTCACCTGATCGCCCTTCTGGATAATAAACTGATGTTTCTTAAACTTCTTGACCATAAAATGAGTCGATATAAAGGCAAATTCTTCATCACTGAGTGGCACTACTTTTTCTATATGTTCTCTAAGTTTTTCCTGCATCAAATGCCTTCTATTTTTCTAACAGCCTGCCTAAAACCATTGCCTCTTGCCAAAATAAAAACAATAAACTCAATAGCAAGCAGTACCATAAGATATCCGTTTGCTTTCGAGGTTTAAGCCAAAACAAAAATACAAAAAAAACAGAAGTGCTAATGAAGTACCTCAAAATCGACCTAAAGATCTGGGCAAAAGAAGCCGGATAATGATCAGGAATAATGTCATGAGGATTAGTAAGAGGCTTTCTGTAGTTTTTTCTCAATTGCAAGATGATTGCGAGGAAGAGTGCAAGTAGGATGGCAAGCTGGAATCCCTTAAAAATGCTGGTTTCCTTTTTGGTACTTACACTTTTTAACGTGGTCAAGCTCGAATAGGCAAACTCCTTTATACCGATGGTTTCTCGTTTATCAAAATCTTTTTGGTACTCATATTTCCAGTTGGATCATTAAAGGTAAAGACGGAATCATCTATCCAGTTTTTAAACTGACCATCAATAGTTGAATGCCTAAAAAGCTCTACCTTTCCGTGAAGCTTTCTCTAATCTCGCAAGCAATCTACTTTTACTGTTTCGACACCCAAATTTCGATCTCGATTTTAAGTTCTGGAAGACCTAATGCTGTAATTTAAGCATCTAAGCCAATTTAACCAGAGAAGATAAATAAAACCGAATTTCTAGGAACGATGGTTACGTGCGAATATTTCCCCACGGGGGCCGGCACTCCTTTGGGAAATAGTAAGCGTTAACCTTTGATATATCTGCAAAATTATGTGAAGCAAATTTTGCAGAATTGTAAAAAACCGACAAGTATCTTGAAAGCGGATAATTCCTGAGAAAAGTTTAGGTGAAAGACCCACGTATTGTTTTATGATTCTTTCCAAAGAACGTTCCGACATATTTGTTGCTATGTTGATCTTCGTGTAAGCCCTGGCCACTTTGCAATAACCTAGAGGCAAATTCAGTTGATCTGGATCCTTTATTGTACAGATAGTGATGTTTTCTACGCTTAGTTGTTTGCGTAGCCTAAGTTTTTTTTGAATTTCAGACCTGTACTTACCTGTTTGATCCATTCCCTTGCCATCAAATCATGCCCAGGGACTGTTAGGTGAATACTGTCCCATATCCAGTATAAATCTGGCGTTAATCCAGTTTATTTTTGGCAGGATTAAATCCATCAGGATCAAATCAAATGATTTTAATAAGGCCAGTTTTTTTTCCCATCTCTCCATCATGTGCCAGGGTAACCTGAAAACCAAGTTCGGTCAATCCTTTTTGGATCAGCTCAGTTACCCTTCGTTCATCTTCTATTACCAGAATCCCCATACTGAAATTTTGATGGTGCAAACTTCAGTATTATTTGTCTGAATTTTATGTATTTGGTTTTTAAAAATTTCTAAACCAATCCTTTCCTTGTTGTTCGCTGGTCTCCCGCTGAAGTTATTTATGGTAGGACCATTTTTAATAACAGGTTAGATGCTGAGTAAACAAAACCCTTTAGCAAACACCCGCGTGGCTCTGGAAGGATATTTTGGTAAAACTGCTAATATAGAGGGCCTCACAAAACTATTTTGTCTTAATCTGATAGTTTAATGGCCTAACGTGGCCTGCCTGGGAACTCGTTAGCCGTAATTTTGCTGCGTGAAATATTTTAGAGAGAAGTTATGAAAATGAACAAATATATCATCATCAACGAAAGACCTGTATTATTTTCTACTGATATCATTCATGCCGATATGGTGTCTGAGCAAGTAAAGATCGATAGTGCAGGATTTTTCATTCTTTGTAAGAATGAAAAAAATCAAAAGATAGAAGTCGTATGTATGAAAGTACATCGCTATCTGTATCAAGTCGCCCAGAGGTCGATCAACAACTCATCTTGGATTATCTGGGACTGAACAAATAAAAATGCAATGAAAAAAAAGCGATTATATACAGTTTTATTAATACTATTCATTTGTGGTAGCTGCTCAATGGCGCAGGAGAAGGCTTTGTCCAAAGCGCATCATGTGGTAATCAAGACAAATCTTGCAGGCATTACTTTGTGGAACCTTAATCTAGCAGGTGAGCTAAATTTGAATCCTGTTGAATCAGTTTACCCACTTACATTACATGTACCGGTATCCTATAATCCATTTAGCTATGGTCATGATGCCAAATTAAAACATATTGCCATACAGCCTGAATTAAGGCTTTGGAAGGGAGCAGCTTTTAGCAAATTCTTTATCGGGCTACATGCACACTACGCTTACTATAACGCAGGCGGTATATCGAATATTAACAAAAGAATCAAAGAAAACCGGTATCAGGGCAATCTGTTTGGAATGGGTGCATCTGGAGGATATAAATACATGATCAACGATAAAATTGGGATCGAATCTGTTTTGGGGCTGGGTTATGCGGTTGTGAATCATGATATATATGATTGCCAGCACTGCGGTTCCAAGAAAGGAGAAGAAACCAAGATTTTATTTGTTCCCACAAAATTTGCCATCTCATTAGTATACAGGATTAAGTAATCAGAAAAGTTAATGGAAATAGATTGAAATGACGCTGAATATAGTCATAAGGGTCTTTCTATATAAATTTTAAAAACAGTAAAAAAAAACGAGAAAATGAAAAGGATTCTTAAAAATTGTGCCTTTACGGCTTTAGCTGCCTTAACACTGGCGGCTTGTAAAAAAGATCAAAAAAGTGAAGTTAACTTTAAGGAAACTAACGGAAAAGACGCCAGACTTCAGTTAATGGTGTCAGCACCCAAATCTGTATTTACTTATGCAGCAGGGGATGCGAATGCTACGGATGCAGAGATGAAAATTAATACCCTGGACGTATTTGTGTATGATGATGGAGCGCCGTTTACGCTTACTTCATACACACATATTGATGGTAATGATATTTATGAAGCTGATGGAAAAACGATCAAAGCGCAATCTATTGAAGTGAAAACTGGAGCTAAACAAGTTTTTGTCGGCGTCAATCTTGCGCAGGAGATTGTAAACAAACTAAAGTCAAACTACGCCAACATGAATACCGCTCTGAATGTCGATATGGCTACACTGGTAAATGGCGACGGTTCTGTTGCCATGTTTAATGAAAGCATTAACCGGATTTCAGTTTCAGAGGATCAGGCCGCTAATAAAATAACGGTACCCGTTAGCCGATTAGTTGCAAAAACAAGTGTCAAGTCTGGGCAGTCGCTAATGCTTTCTAATATATCAGGCGGTAATTTATCTGAACTAAATTATACCATTGGACAGGCAAATACGAAGCAAATTGTCGCTCCGCTCGTCAACTTTAAAGATGCGAACTGGATTGCAGCAGACCACACGGGTTCTGATTTAAGGCTGGTTGATATTTCAACTTTTATACCGCTAAATGTAGCTTCAGCTACTGTTGGAAGTCAAAATGTGATGTATGCTCCTGAAAATACGTCTAAAGAACACCAATACAATCAGGTAACTTACCTTAGTGTGAGAGGCAAGTTTACCCCATCTGTGTTGACTGGTACTAAGCCCATTGAAGCCAATGGAACATTTTATGCCGTATTTACCAATTATGGGGTTTATTATTTTGGATCCTTACAGGAAGCGCAGCAGCATGCTGATGAAAATGGCGGTGCAGCGCCAATTACTTACAGTAACGGATATTGCTACTATCGTTTATATTTAAATCCAGAAGGAAGCGTAATGGGTGAAGGCAAATATGATTTGCTTAGAAATGTATACTACAATGCTACTGTGACTAAAATTAATGGCTTGGGAACACCTGGTGAAAACCAGATCAATGGCGATACCGGTACACCTGGCAATCCTGGAAGCCCTTTAATCTCACCAGATCCAATATTGCCAACAGATCCAATCACACCGTCTAAAAAAGTGAATATAGAAGCGACAATAACGATTGTGCCTTGGACTATGCATGTTGCTGATTACGAAATTTAAAATACTTGGCAATCTATTTAAAGGTGAGGGAGCCGATTTCTGGATTCTAGAAATCGGCTCCCTTTCCTAAAATAAGCAGAATTAATTAGCCTCACATTTAAAAATTACATATACCATTTTGATTATGAGAAGGACATGTGCATTTGCAATGATACTGGCTCTTATGGTTTTAACCCAAGCATGCATAAAAGAGAAGCTGGAGGATTGCGAACTTAAGGTAGCCCTGCATTTTACGCAGGCGGATAGCTGTAGCAATCAGCCGATTTACCGCAAGACTGGTTATCTTAATGTTTTCGCCTTCAATCAGAAAGGGATTTTGTCAGGCCGTTTTTCTAACGCCGGAATTTCTTTTGGCTCGGACGAGCATATTGTGTTAAATCTGAAAAGTGGGGATTATACCCTCGTAGCAGTCTCTGGATTAACAGAGCAGCTTTTTGCGAGCCAGAGACTTGTAAATGGACAGACCCATATTAGCGAATTTTATATACCCTCATATATTGGGAAAGATGGTGAAAAAGAAACAGAAAACAGCCCATTTTTTATTGGGGTAGCGCAACAGGTTAATCTATCGCAAAGCAAGCCGTATTCAGTTGCTATGAAGTTAATCAGCAAACCGATTAATTTAGTTTTAAATGGTAGACCTGCTAATCGCAGTTACCAGGCAAGAATAAGCTTTAATGCTACGCTTTATAGCTTAAAGAATGATTTCACATTCCGTTTTGCACAGGACCATTTTACGATGGCAAACCTTCACGCGGATGCGCTTAAACACAATGTCTATCATGCAAATACGGGTATGCTGTGGCCGGGCAAAAATCAGGACTCCAGGTTAATAATTCGCGACTTATTGGAAGGTGTGGATATTTTTAATGTTGACATCACAAGCCTGTTGGCCAGATTTAACCATGTTGATTTTCAATGTGAACCTGAAATTAACATCGAAATAAATGGCTCCATAACGCCTGACATTGAAATTGTTATAAATGGCTGGAAAGTACAATATTCAGAAATGGAGCTGTAGTTTAAAAATATAAAACTGACAGAAATGAAAAAGTATCTACATGTGCTTACACTAATAGGGAGTTTGATAATTGTAAGTTGCCGTAAGGAAACAGAACAAATGGGAAATTTGCAGGATGGCGCAATCAATCAAAGCGTCAAGTTAATGTTGAGTTTGCCCAAATCTGTTCAACCCAACACCTACACTGTCACTGCAGATGAGGAGAATAGGATTGAATCGATAGATTTGCTTGCCTTTAAAGTACTAAATGGCCAAGAACTTTTTTCATACCATGTCAAAGGAATGATGTTAGCAACAGATGGGGTGAATGGAAAGGTTACTTTCTATGCAGATCTTCTTAAAAGCAAAGAAGAATATCGATTTGTAATCATCTGCAATGCCAGGGCGGAGCTGGAACGAGCACTAGATTCATTTATCGAAGGTAAGCCGAAAGACGACATGTTGCCTAGCCTAATTAAGTTAAATACCCAAAAATGGAAGTCAGAAAATACCAGCAATTTCAAACCTTTCCCAATGTGGGGGGAAGCTGAGGTTGTAAAAGGTATAGATGCCCTGACCAGTAATATCAACTTCAACGTAATACGCAGTCTGGCTGCCATAGATGTAGTCTTGGGGCTGTCTGCCAGCCTTGATTTCGAAATGACCTCCGTGGGTGTATTTAACGCTAATAATTGTGGACAGATTGTCCCTTTCCCATCGCATTACAATGTGCAGCAAGAAGCCGTTTCCCAGGAGAGCTTGCCAGATTTGGCACAGTATTTACCCGTTCAGGATTATGAATCTTCGAAATCCTTCAAGGCATTAAAAAATGAGATTTACTTGTTTGAGAGCAAAGCAGCCCAGAGTGCTTTTGCCGCTGAGGCAACAGGACTTGTAATTGGTGGAAAATATCAGGGTATTGATCCTGTAACTTATTACAGAATCGATATTGTTGACGCAAATGGTAAGCCAATCCCCTTGCTGCGCAATCATCGTTACACTTTAAATATTGTCAAGGTCAATGGAAGGGGAGTTGCCAGTAAGGAATTGGCATGGAATACCAAACCTGTAAATATAAAGGTGAGCATAACACAATGGTCAGAGGGTAATTTGGGGGATGTAGATATTCCGGAGAGTTATGAATTGAAGGTTGGACAGGAGTTCTTTCAGGACGATGGAGGAAGGAAACGGGTTAATATTAATCTCAATGCAACCCATTCTCGCGGATGGACAGTAAGTTCTAGCGCCAATTGGATAAGCCCTGTTCTTCGCAGTGGTCCTGCAGGAACGGAACAAAAGTTTTCGTTTAATTTGTCCGGCAATTACTCAGGTGTATCAAGAACAGGTACGTTGACTTTTAAATCTGGAATATTGAGTAAAACCCTTAGGATTACGCAAGCTGTGCCAAACTTCGTAGACAATTTACCGGGCCTTGATATCTATGTGGCCAAGACGGACCTTAGGGGTAACTACAACTGGTACAGGGCAGTAAACGTAGAGGAGGGGTCGATATCCACACTAGATCCCCTGGAAATACAGGTAGACCCAGCTCGTACTGGCAGCTGCAAGCAAGTGTATGGTGAAGGTTGGCGTTTGCCAACCTATGATGAATTAACCCGCCTTCTCCCATACCAATATGATAAACGAAACGCTATTGAGCGAGCTCTTCGTGGGGCTGGAGCGACTATTTTTGACCAGCAATATTTTTACTGGACGGGAACAACTTATGTTACTGGTCAATCTGGTGCCCGTGCACTTATCATTAACGCTAACCCTAATGCGAGCACCTTAAGTACTGTTAGTTTAAAAACAGCTGCAAATTATCTGGCAAGGTGCGTTAAAAGTATCCCATTGGAATAACAATAATTAATTCACAGTATAATGAAAATATTCAGCTATAACTTCCCAGGAATATCACTGCAGCATTGTTTAAAAATCGGATATGCAGTCGTTTTTATGGTGTGTAGTGCTGGAATGATATCCTGCCGCAAACAAGAGCCATTTTCTTTAAATGCATTAGAACGGGCCAGTAAAACCGTAGGTTTTAATGTGCAGCTTCCAGGACATAACCCGGCTGTTAATACATATGCGATTAACGACAACGAAGAGAATGCCGTAAAAATGGTAGATATACTTGCGTTTAAGATCGTTAATAAAGGCCTTGCAAATGAATATGAAACCTTCGCTTATAGCGTATCAGGTACAGATATTTCAACGCCAGATGCCGCGAATACTGCCGGGAAAAGTTTCAGAGCTGCCCTTAGAATAGATAATGACAACTATTATAGGTTTGTAGTGCTGGCCAATGTCCATGAGGAGCTTAGTAAAGTAATAATAAACGAAGGAGAGCGAAAAGAAGCAGTTCTGACTAAACTGACGTTTTCAAAAAGCGGGGCCTGGAATGCCAGCTCGGTATTGAGTTATGATGCTTTTCCAATGTGGGGCGAAACGGAATGTGCCGTGATCAGCGGTAGTACAACATCTTTAAACAGCATTGCACTAGTGAGAAGTCTGGCCCGTATAGATGTTGTGCTATCGAAGACAGCAATATCCAATTTTCAGATCACTACAGTTAGTTTAGCTAACAGTTATTCTCAAGGTCTGATTGCACCGGTGCCCTACAACTTTGACGGAAATGTGGTCCGTTCAGAAAGCATCCCACCCGAAGCGCAGCGAAATAATGGTCTCCTTACTTATCAGGTACTTTCTCCGGGTAAAAGCCTGCAACAGGAAATCTATGCGCTCGAAAGTCCGAAAAGTTCATTGCTGCCAAACCAAACTGAGGGTACAGAACTAATTATTGGTGGTAGATATCAGGGGAGTGATGTCGATACTTATTACAGGGTTGCTTTTATAGATGGTTCAGGCAACGCCTTACCCTTATTACGCAATTATAAGTATACCGTGAATATTACCGCTGTAGGCGGAGCTGGCTATGCCAGTATCTCCGATGCTCAAAGTAACATTCCTATCAATATGGAGGTTGACCTGAAACAATTGGACGATGGGGGACTAAATGTGATCAGCACGGATGGTCAGTACATATTGGCCTTGGGTACAGATCAGGTGGAAGTTGGTGCGGCAAAAGGCCAGGTTATCAGGGTAAGGATTTCCTCGGTAGGCGCTTCATGGTTTGCATACAGTGATCCAAAAGATGCAAATTGGATAGATTTGAATAGAGAAGTGGATCCTATCGATGGTAAAAGTAATTTACTAATCAATATAATTGCCACTAACCTCGGCCTATCAGGACCCCGTACAGGAAAAATCACCGTCAGACTAGGTGACGCAAATGCCACAATTGGCAGGATCAGTAAAACAATCACTGTAACCCAACGTGATACAAATTAGCTGTTTTGCCTGAAATCTTATTATATGTTATGAAAACGAGATACTATTTATTATACAGCTTGCTGTTAATTTTTGTTTCCTGTAAAAAGACTGATAACTTGGGAACGCTCAATTCAACGGTTTATTCTAAAAATAACCGCACATTGCTGGTTTACATGGGAGGGAACAATAATTTGAGCAAGGAAACTTACGATAAAATCGAGGCGCTTAAAAAATCATACGTATCGAGTATGGGACGGTTATTGATTTTACAAGCAGCAAAAGGGGGTAGCCCAAAGCTAATGGAAATTGGCTTAGACAGTAACGGACATTCAGAATTAAAAATCCTCAAAACTTACCCTAGTGGAAACGCTGCAAGCAAAGCCGTGTTTAAAGAAGCATTACAGGATGTTGTAAAAGAGGCCTATGCTGATTCTTATGGACTTGTGCTTTTTTCGCATGCTTCCGGTTGGCTACCCGAGCGTACGCTGATCAGGCCTCGCACTATTTTACAAGATGGTGATCAAGATATGGAGCTAACGGACTTTGCAGCAGCTATACCTGATCATTTTTTTGATTTCATGATTTTTGAAAGTTGTTTTATGGCGGGTATAGAGGTAGCCTATGAGCTTAAAGATAAAACAGACTATATTGTGGCCTCATCTGCCGAGATACTTTCTCCCGGTTTTATAGATGTTTACCCGAAGATGTTGCCCTGCCTTTATAAGCCGGCCGCAGATTTGACATCCTTCGCACAGCTGTATTTTAATCATTATAACCAGAAAGAGGGGGAGTTGCGTGCGGCTACAATTGCTGTTATCGATACTAAAACATTACCTGCTCTTGCGGAATGGGTTAGGCAGAATGTAGATTATAATTTTCCGCCCGGGGATTTAAAGGATCTACAGCATTTTGATAGATACCAAACCCATCGCCTGTTTTTCGATTTTGAAGATTATTACCGCCGCTTATCGCCACCCGCAAGCCACAAAGAATTAACAACCCTATTGCAAAATACAGTTAAATACAAAGCTGCAACGCCCCGGTTTCTAATGGCTTATAATGGTTTCGCCATAGATCAATTCAGTGGCTTAACCAGCTATATCCCGCAAAAAGATTTTGAATACCTAAACGTAGCGTATAAGAAATTGAAATGGACTTTAGCTGTGAATCCTTAAAGATTTTTTTTATGAAAAATTTGATATTTCTTTCCTTATTTATACCTTATTTACTCACATCCTGCAATTTCTCCAATTCCAGGCAGGCAAACCGGCAAGAGAAAGCGTTATCCGGTAGCCAGGGAGCGACCATTTATGATCCAATACACCACTATTGGGATAACCTGAATGTACGTGATACCGCAACACTTTTCAGGAAGGAAGGGGGAGAGCAACTACTTGTGGATTATCTGTTTTTACTAAACAAAACATCAGCAGAATCGGCTCCTGGAGGTTTAAACACTTTGCTGAATAAAATCTTAGGCAACCAGGTTCTATTCGATCATTTCATTGGTCTTATTGAAAAATATCTTTATCACCCTGATTCACCGTTTAGGAACGAAGCGGAGTATATCTCCGTGTTGGAATACTGTATAAAAGATGAACGTTTAGGTCCACAATATAAGATCAGGCCACAATATCAGCTGAGCTTGTTATATAAAAACAGAGTGGGGCATGCTGCAGAAGATTTCAACTACATCACCCCTTCGGTTTTTAAAGGTAGTTTGTATAAGATAAACGCTCCGCTTACGTTGCTGCTTTTTTATGATCCAGACTGTGAAAACTGTAGGGAAATCATACGACAACTCTCCAGTAGTAAAATACTGAAATCGATGCAGCGTCGGAAAGAATTGCAGATATTGGCTATTTACACTGCAAACGACCTTAGACTTTGGAAGGATCACGCCTCTTCAACACCTGCAGAATGGATAATTGGCAGAGACATGCAGCAAATACAGAAACAAAAAAAATACGATTTACGTGCATTTCCGACTTTTTACCTGCTGGATAGAGATAAAAAAGTATTGCTGAAAGATCCCTATATGGATGTGGTTATGGATACTTTGGTTTCGATCTCAAATAAAACAATGTTAAATCATCGATCAGGATCGATGTAATATGTATATATGAAATGTATTAACGTTCCGAGTCTGGTCGGGATTATCGTATGCTTAATGTTTATCTCACTAAACAGCCTTGGACAGCAAGATAGAGCGGATTTAAAAAAAACAATCAAAACTATTGCATCAAGACATCCCGCAAAAATAGGTTTTGCGGTCATTGATCTCCAGAGTGGGGATACTATCGATTTTAATGGAAAAGCCCATTTTCCAATGCAGAGTGCATATAAATTTCATCTGGCCTTAGCTGTACTAAAACAGGTAGATGAAGGTAAGTTGAAGCTTGATCAGCAAATTTTTGTAACCGCTAAAGATCTTTTACCCAATCCCTGGAGCCCCATGAGAGAAAAATACCCTCATGGGAATGTATCGATTACACTTGCTGAAATATTGTCTTACAGTGTTTCACAAAGTGATAATAATGGTTGTGACATGCTGTTCAGGCTGATTGGCGGGTCCTCAGCAGTACACCAGTTTATCCACAGCGTCGGCATACAAGATGTAGCTAGGGTAGCCACAGAAGAGGAGATGCACATGAATCAAAAAATTCAATTTAAGAACTGGAGTACATCTTTTTCTGCAGTTCAATTGCTAAAGTTATTTTACGACAATAAAATGCTTTCTAAATCTTCCGGTGATCTTCTTTTGGATATTATGATGAAAACCATTTCTGGGCCAAACAAAATTAAGGGATTGCTACCTAAAGTAACGATAGTGGCATATAAAATGGATAGCTCTGGTACAAATTCAGCGGGAGTCACAGTTGCAAGCAACGACATTGGTATTGTTTCTTTGCCAGATGGAAAAAACTTTGCCATTGCTGTTTTTGTCTCGATGACTAACGAAGAAGAAAAAGTTACAGATCAGATCATTCCAGAGTTTACTAAGGGGGCCTGGAATTATTTTTTGAAGGAAGATACTTTATCTTTTCAGCGTAATGTTATAAACCAGCAGAGTGATTCAATCGATCTCTTACTATGATGCCTTCACACACCTATAACCTTTCTACAATTCCTGATCTTCAGATTTTTCTTTAAATTAGTCTTATGAGAGAGGTCATACAGCATCATAGTGTAGATTTGTCATGGACGAAAGATTTGTCAGTCCAGCTAAACGGCTATCTGGATGGAAACTTCATCTGCATTCCCGAAGAATTACAGTCCGGAACCTGTTATGCCATAAAGGTAAATGAATATATTTCGGTATATGTTAAAGAGGTCACCTATAACACCTCTTTCGTTTTTCGTTACAGAAATAAAACTAGCGATTTTGTAACCTTGCACTATGATTTTACCGAAGGGAATGCCGCAATTATTTTCAATGAAGAGTTAAAATCAGTGGGTCGCTGGGCATATAATGAAGCTATGGTCGACAGTTGTATGGATATAGATTATGAAGTAAAAGAAGGTAGCAAAGTTTTTAGCATCACAATTTTTATTTTAAAAGACGAGATTAAACGTCAGCTTTCATTTCTTCCGCAGTTTGACGAGGTATTAGGCGCTCTATTTGATCCGGAGGAAAATACGTTTATACGTTTTAGTAGGGGAAGCAACAAATCCTGGTGGATAGCAGATGAATTGCGTAATGCCGATCAGCAGGATCCGTTATATGAAACACTTCTTAAGGGTATCGTGTATTCCTTGCTAAGTGAGTATATGGATGGTATACTTAACCAGGAAACGTTGATTCAAAAAGTAACAAAAGAAGATTTGGTTGGAATTATCGAATCTCAGTCTTTTTTAATTTCGGAACTGAGAAGGCCCTTTCCGGGAATAAAAGAGTTATCCACCCGCGCCTGTATGTCAGAAACAAAATATAAGATATTATTCAAAAAAATCACCGGTAATACAGCAAACTCCTTCTTTTTGGAAAATAAATTATTTCATGCGCGGGAAATGCTCGAGACCGGTTTACACAGCATAAGTGAAATAGCCGATCATTTTAGCTTTACCACCGCTTCGCATTTTACCGATCAATTTAAGGGGCTCTATAATGTATCTCCTAAAGATTATCTGAATCATATTTAACTAATGAAAGACGGAACTCTACACCTTAGACATAGGTTTGAATTAACGCCTGAATGGCAGCAGGATATTATAGACGGTCTGGGAAATAAGCTCATCGACAATAAATACCTAATTCATGATGGTCGTGTAGCCACTGGCTTTTCTTTATTTTTACAAGTAATGCCTGGCCTGTCTGTACTACTGATGGATGTAATTTATCATATCGATGTTGCGTTTACCAAGATGCCCAGTGTTGAATCCCTTTACTTGATGTATTTTGATTTGAACGAAGGATTCAGTACACGGATTGTAGAGGGTGAGGGGCAAAAAGTACGCTACAGCTCAAATATTGGGATGGGATTTATAGATTCTGATACGCAGACGACCCTAATACCTTTACCAGGGGAAAGATATTACAGCCTTCGTATTTTTGCCAGTAAACAACTAGTCAACTCCATCGTGGGGGAGGTCACACTTTTTTTTAATGCCCATGTCGATAGTGCTAGCCGTTTAATTCTCAATGAACTGAAAAACCGTCCTTTCAATACACCTTCTTATGAATTGTTATTAAAAGGGGTTGCCCTGCGTGTACTGACCATTACGTTAAACAGGGTGAGAGAACTGGAAACTTCAGATCATAAGTTGTCGAATAAAGATTTTACGGGAGTTCTGGAGACAGTTAATCATCTAACGGGTGATTTGCTGATGGAATTTCCAGGTTTAGAGGCTTTAGCGGAGATGGCAGGGATGTCTATTTCAAAGTATAAAATCCTTTTTTCCAAAATTATGAAAAACAGTCCGCAAAGATTTTTCACAAACGCGAAGCTTTCACTGGCAAAGAACTTGTTGCAGAATGGCTCCTTTGCTTCCATAAAAGACATAGCCCTTGAACTTGGATACGAAAAGCCTGGACATTTTGCTTCTGTTTACAAAAAAAACTTTGGGCACCTTCCAAGCGATGTTTTTGTTAAGAAAATAAGTGTTTAGATCATTCTGAATGCATGGCTGGATAAATCCGGAAGGATTGACCCTGTCTAACCAAAAATAGATTTGTGATAAAGTTTTACTTGTCAATTGAGTAGTAATTTGGCTTAAAGGGGGCAACCATATTGGATTTTCCGTACACAGTTTAATCATCAGAAATATTGATAATCCATTTCTTGAGTGTCACTTTCCTTAATTTTCGTTTCGCTCTGTTTTTGTTCCCTTTGTCTACTGCTTTTGTAGTCAAATTTGCTCTTTCTTTTCGTAATTTTATCAACCTACCAAGCTCATCGTAGGCTGTCATCTTAGTCGTTAGTTACGCGATTCTCGGATCAAGCGGAATTCTTGGGGGGAAGGAAGTTTAAGCATAGATTTTAGAAAGTCTGAACAGAAAGAATTTGACATCTCTTACGCCCCTGGAAGTAGCCCTGAAAGCTTTCACTTTTGCATTGAAAG
>NZ_JACSZW010000059.1 GCF_014472395.1 Pedobacter sp. N36a | reverse complement strand
TTCCAGCTCTGCAAAGCGCTGCGCGACAAGGTTGCGCAGCCACTGGTTGCCGGCGTCCTGATGGAAGCGCCGGTGCCAGAACACATTGGTCTGCAGTGCCGGAAGCTTGAGCGGCGGCGCAACGAACTCGAGCCCGAACGGCGGCGCTGCCCGCTCGGCCAGCTTGCGCGGTACCGTCACCACCAGATCGGTCGTGCTGACGATGTACGGCACCGCCACGAAGTGCGGCACTGAAAAACGCGCCGACTGCGTGATCCCCGCCTTGTCCAGCAGCGGCCCGATGGCGTTGTAAGGGCTGGCCGAACTCGCCACCACCAGATGCGACGCGGCGCGAAAGCGTTCCAGCGTGAGCCTGCCTTCCGACAGCGCATGGCCGCGCCGGAACATCGTCACGTAATCCTGCTGGAA
>NZ_JACSZW010000058.1 GCF_014472395.1 Pedobacter sp. N36a | reverse complement strand
GGGTCGCGGCGCGCAGCTGCCACCAGATGCTTGCCCACCACGAGCAACCGGAAGTCGTGGCCGGGGATGTAGCGCTCGACGATCACGTCCGAAGAAATGTCGGCGGCCGCTTCGTACGCCGTCATCACTTCTTCGCGCGTGCGGATGCGCACGGCCACGCCCTTGCCCTGGTTGCCGTCGCGGGGCTTGACCACGACCGGGCCGTGGATTTCCTGCGCGGCTTCCCAGGCTTCCTCGGCGCTGCGCACCGAACGGCCCAGCGGCACTGGCACACCGGCCGCATGCAGCAGGGCCTTCGTGAGGTCCTTGTCCTGCGCGATGGATTCGGCCACGGCGCTGGTCATGTCGGTTTCGGCGGCCTGAATGCGGCGCTGTTTGCTGCCCCAGCTAAACTGCACCATCGAGCCC
>NZ_JACSZW010000057.1 GCF_014472395.1 Pedobacter sp. N36a | reverse complement strand
CTACCGCGGCCTGCGCTTTGCCTTTACGGGCAAGGATGCCGAGGGGTACATGGTGTTTCTGGTGTGGCCCATCCTGAGCGTGCTGTCGCTGTACCTGCTCGCACCGCTGGCGCACCAGCGCTTCAAGCGCTTCCAGCACAAGAACACGCGCTTCGGTACCGCGCAGTTTGATTTTTCGGGCACGCCGGGCAACTTCTATGGCGTGTATCTGCGCACCTTCGGGCTGGCGATCCTGGCGCTCGTGGTGGCCTCGTGCCTCGCGCTGCTGCTGGGCGTGTCGTTGCACCGCGCGCCGAACGTTGGCCAGATCTTCGGCTTTATCGTCATCGGGCTGTTCATGTACGCCGCGATGCTGTTCCTGACGCCGTATTTCCTGTCGCGCCTGCAGAACTTGATCTGGAACCACAC
>NZ_JACSZW010000056.1 GCF_014472395.1 Pedobacter sp. N36a | reverse complement strand
TTGCAAACCGTGGTCGCACGCAATGTCGCGCCTGACGACACGGCGGTGGTGTCGGTCGGTTTCATTCGCGGCGGTGCAACGCACAACGTGATTCCCGAATCGGTGACGATCGGCCTGAATGTGCGCGCAGCGCGACCGGAAACGCGTGCGCTGGTGGAAATGCGCATTCGCGAGATTGTCAGCCTCACCGCACAGGCCCATGGCGTCCAGGCGCAGATCGACTATCGTCAATTGACGCCGCCCATGGTCAATACCGAGGCCGAGACGCAACTGGCGCAGCGGGTCTGTACCGAACTGGTAGGCGCGGCCAACGTCGTCACCCAGGCGCCCAAGGGGCTCAACGGCAGCGAAGACTTTGCCTGGATGCTCAATGAAGTGCCGGGCTGCTACCTGATCCTCGGCAATGGCG
>NZ_JACSZW010000055.1 GCF_014472395.1 Pedobacter sp. N36a | reverse complement strand
GCTGGCGCGCTTCCAGCAGCTCTATCCCGAGGTGACGTTTGACGTGGCGCTGTCCGATCGCCCGATCGACATCGTCGAGGATGGCCGCGACGTCGGCATCATGGTTTCAGAACTCGGCCTTGGCTCGCACCTGGTCGCACGCCGAATGATTTCCGCCGAGATGGTCATGGCCGCCACGCCAGCCTACCTCCGCCAGCATTCCACGCCCCAGCGCGCCGAAGATATTGCCGAGCACCGCGTCATCGCCATGTGGCATCCGCAACTGCGTCACGAATGGGAGATGAGCACGCCCGACGGCCAGTCGATCTCGGTGCCGGTGCAGCCCTCGCTCGTCACCAGCAATGCCGAACTGATGCACCGCGCCGTGCTCGCCGACATGGGCATCGCGATTCTGTCGTCGTACATGGCC
>NZ_JACSZW010000054.1 GCF_014472395.1 Pedobacter sp. N36a | reverse complement strand
ACGCTGCGCGTGGTGCGCGCGGCGACCGGTCCGCAGGCGGTGACCAAGATGGAAGTGCTGTCGTCCAAGGAAGAAATGGGCGTCGGCTCGCAACTGATGCCATTGCCCCCGCGCGTGCCGGTGCGCTATGTGCCGCATGCGCCGGAAGGCGACATGCACGGCGCGGTCGCCAAGGTGACCGGCGGCGTACGCTTTGGCGGTACCGACCAGGTGGTTGTGCTGAACATCGGCAGCCAGCAGGGGCTGGAGCCGGGTCACGTGCTGTCGCTGGCACGCGCCGGCGCCGTCGTGAAGGACGCGACGGCCGGCAACGAAGCCGTGCAGCTGCCCGCAGAGCGCTATGGCCTGGCCTTCGTGTTCCGCGTGTTCCCGCACGTGGCCTATGCGCTGGTGACGGACGCGTCGAACGC
>NZ_JACSZW010000053.1 GCF_014472395.1 Pedobacter sp. N36a | reverse complement strand
GAGTACGCCCGCGCCTCACTCGACATTACCGACGTGGATGCCAACCCGCTGCGCCAATTCCGCCGCTGGTTTGGCGAAGCCCTGACGGCCGAGGTGCCCGAAGTCAACGCCATGACTCTCGCCACCGTCGATGCGCATGGCCAACCCTCGGCGCGTATCGTGCTGCTCAAGAATCTGGACGAACGCGGCTTCACCTTCTTTACCAACTACGCCAGCCACAAGGGCGAAGAATTGGCCGCCAACCCACGTGCTGCGCTGCTTTTTCACTGGATCGAGCTGGAGCGCCAGGTGCGCATTCAAGGCATCGTAGAAAGGGTGAGCGATGCTGAAAGCGATGCTTACTACCATTCGCGCCCGCTGGGCTCGCGCCTGGGTGCCTGGGCGTCCGAGCAAAGCAGCGAAGTCCGGAAC
>NZ_JACSZW010000052.1 GCF_014472395.1 Pedobacter sp. N36a | reverse complement strand
GATGAGGAGGCTTTCTAAACATGATTCTATTCAGCGAGATCAACTTGAAATGATTACTTTAGATCAACTGGTGCCACCGAACCATTTGGTTCGTAAAATGGAGGCTGCCATTAATTTAAAGAAGATGGCCAATTGGGCATGACGAGGTCCAAAAATGGCCTAACATGTGGGCTCGTAGAGCCGCAATCTCTTAACCTTAGGAGAAAATTCAAAGGGAATTTCAAAAGGGGTTCAGAATTTTTTAATTCCGAACCCCTTTTGTCTACAAACTGAGCCGATTGAGTGAATCGGCTTTTTTTGTGCATTTATCATCAGAATATTGAACATTAAAGGGAAAATGACAATATTCAATGCCCAAAAATAATGAACTTACTGCCTTGTTGTGGTTATTTTTTTGTACTACCTGCTATACTA
>NZ_JACSZW010000051.1 GCF_014472395.1 Pedobacter sp. N36a | reverse complement strand
GTACTGACCAAGGCCGAAGGCCTCGCCCTGTTCTACGCCGGACGTGGAGGTGTGCACCCGCTGGAAAACGTCGACCGGCACAACCCACGACCGGGATCGCGGCGCTGGGTCGCCGTCAACACCGCAACGGGCGACAGATCACAGTGGAAGGAAGCATGGGCAAGTCTCCACCACGACGGATCAGTCACGCTCGCAGCCGCAATCGGCGGCCACCGCATGAGTAGCGACGGGTACTTCGCGGGATCGCAGGTCCAGTCGGACGCGGTCGAGTGCGGCGTCGCAGGCCTGATGGCTCTCATCCGGACGACCGCCGACGCGACGGGCAACGACGAGTACGACGTGCGCGTCGGGATCGAGTGGACCGGATCAGAGGCCCTGACGATCCTCACGGTGGATAACTTCGGCCACTCCTACGG
>NZ_JACSZW010000050.1 GCF_014472395.1 Pedobacter sp. N36a | reverse complement strand
CTGCAGCTGCAATCCACTTCGGCAGAACTGGTGGTGGGGGTGCTGGCCGTTTTGCTGCTGGCGGCGGCGGTTGCCCGGCTGGCGTTTGCGCTTCAGGCCGGGGATGCCCCCTTCATGTTGCTGGCCTCGGCAAGTATTTCTGCGGTCATCGCACTGGTCTTCTATTGGCTGCGGCTGCGGAAGTTGCGAGCCGCCGTCGCCCGGGATCTGACGTACCTCGAAAAGAGCGAAGCGCGGCTGGCCGGCATCATCCGGTCATCAATGGAAGCCATCATTTCGGTGGACGAAACCCAGCGCATCGTGCTGTTCAATCCCATGGCTGAAACTCTGTTCGGTTGTTCAGCGCGCCAAGCCATCGGCCGCCCACTGTCAGACTTTATTCCCGAGCGGTTTCGCGGCGCGCACGAAGCGCATGTACGG
>NZ_JACSZW010000004.1 GCF_014472395.1 Pedobacter sp. N36a | reverse complement strand
CTCTTTAATGGCTTCAAGAACTACTTTGGTCTTGAAAACCGGACTGAATTTTCTACGCTCTTTTTTCATTTTTCAACTGTTAAATTTATGAATTTAATCAGCTGTCCAATATTTGGGGAGTATTATAATGATACGATATGCTACCTGAATATCCGCGGGCTGGCTTTCACCTAAAAAAGGCTTCCGCAAAAGTTCGGCTTTACAAGGGAAAGAGACCTGCTATCCTTTAGAGTAAGGAGGGGGTTCGGTTAGGGTTTGGATAGCAGAGACTAAGGCAACCCTACGCGAACCCTAACCGAACCCCCTCCGAACCCTATTATAAGGCAGGTCTCTTCCCGAACACTTCCCGACCACTACCTAGTCTTCAAAAATTATTTTTTTCCTTCCTTTTTTTAACATTTCAACCCATCAAATTCTGGAGAAAACTCAGCAGACAAAAGAGATGTTTTTTGAAAAAACTCGAATATTTATTTTTTCGGGGATAAAGTATAAATCGCTATTTTTTTGTAGAATTAAGGGCTAAAATTTTGTTTTCTAACCTGTTTTATTCGGGAAAATCTTTAGGATATGCCAAGGAAAGTATGAAAAGGCTATTTTCTGTAGAATTACCTCGAACGCAAACGTTTGTGTGAAGTAGAAATTACAATATTTTTAACAGAAAACAGGTTGAAATGTGCATTTACCTCCCCCTAAACAACCTAAAGTTAAGACTTGTTTTATAACAGCTTACAGTTTGTGTGGTTTTGTAAAAATCTTTTATTCAGTTAGTTGTGTTTTGTTAAATCATTTTAGTTCTTATAGATAGGTTGGTTTTTTTATACAAGAAATCAGTAACTGACTTTTTCGTTAAAATAATGATATTAATAATACTATTTTATCAATACTTACATAAAGCAGACTTAACGCCTGTGTTTTAAATATAATTAAATATTACATATTAAATAGAAATATTGTTGCGATTTTATTATTAATAATCCCATATTGTGCGATAATGCCACGTTAGTCAAACGTTTGCGCTGTCATTTGCGCAAAAGTCTCGATATAATTACCCTAAATTGCTTTCATTAAGTAATACATAATCCTGCGTTGTTGATCAACCACCAGAATAATTTATTCTGCAGCACCTGGATAGCCATACGAATGCCAATGAAAAGACATTTTAGCAATATATGTTATAACTAACCAAAGCAACAACCTAAACCTAACCAAACTATGATTACAACTTTTACTCAACTTCAGCAGTTACCTCTTAATTGCTTGATCAGGATCTAGGAATCCATTCTTATTCAATATCAATCAGGTGATTCAATTATCAATTTTAGTAAAAGTGTTTAAGCGCAACACAAAGGTTTTTAAAGCTTAGCACCAAATTCCTAATTTTTTAATTCAATCAGTCCAGCGGCCACTTAGATATAGTAGTCGCAATGGGATTGTTATGTCCCAAATTCAAAATATTTTGCTCTCCAATCATTGTAGGGCAACAAGAATTAAACCGTCCAATAATTAATTAATACGAATGAAAATGGTCCGAATTATTGCGAGTATGTCCTACACGGCCTTGCTTTCTGTGCTTTGCTTGTCAAATGCAGCGGCAAAAGCAGGTAAGGCTACTCCTTTGAATTACAATGCGAATTTGAGACAAGACACGATTCCCGGTGTTAAGAAAAAGGCAATCGACACAGCCTCATGGGTAAATAATGTAGCCCGTACGCGTGGTGGAGGAGATTCATTGAATGTCCGCCTGAATGCTTTAAGTCCATATTTGTCCCTTCAACAAATGCTGAAAGGCAATGTTGCGGGTTTATATGTGAAGGAAGTTAGCGGAGAGCCAGGTACAGAGCAAATGATGCTGGTACGCGGCTTATCTGCGCCTATCTTTAGGAATAAAGATGTGAACAATATCCAACCGATTGTTTACCTGAATGGTATCCCTCTGATTCAGAACAACAATTACATTTATGACATTCAAAAATACGATTTCAACCCAATCGGCCCTGCTACGAACCTTTTAGCAGGAATCGACCTCAACACCATCCAGTCTGTTGAGGTCATTAAAGACCCGGTAGAACTTGCAAAACTAGGCCCATTGGCTGCAAATGGTGCCATCTGGATCACTACTAAACAAGCAAAAAGTGGCATCAGACAAATTAGCGTAAACAGTTATTTTGGAATAGCTAAATCTGACCATGCCAGCCCGATCAATGCAGAATATGTGAACCGATTCCGTAAGCCTTTTTATCAGAAATACGCGACACCTTCAGATGTGATCAACTATCCGGGTTATTTAAGAGATTCCACCAACCTGGATTACTATGGCCCGTCAAAATGGGGAGACCTTTACTACAAGACTGCACCGATCCATTCGGTTGATTTAAGCATCTCTGGTGGATCTGAGCGCGCAAATTTCAGGTTCTTTGCCGGAAATACTAAAAGCGCCGGCGGTGCAGACAATACGAGTTTAGACAGGTATAATACCTCCTTCCAGATCAACATGTCGCCATACGAATGGGTAACCGTTTCCAGTATGGTGAATGCGACACGTATGGACAGGAATAGAAACCGAGGTATTCGTGACCGTTTCGCAGAAACAAGGTACATTCCTGATTTGAGCAATCCTTTGCCTCCAAGTAGAGAAATCTACCAATCGTTTTTAGACGAGTATGAAAAGGTAATTGACGAAAATAGAAATTCTGGTGTTCAAGGATATTTCGCGATGAACTTTAAAGTGAGCAAGTTTAGTCTGTTGACAAAGCTGAATTTCGATTACAATGAAGGCATTAGGGATGTTTTTTATCCAACCACTTTAATGGAAAATAACAATTATGTTTCCAATTATTTTGGTTATAATCAACGTTTTGGGGTAACCAATATCCTTACTTTCGATCAGAAAATTGGAACAGATCATAAGTTTGATTTTGAAATCGGACAATCTTTCCAGAGTGACCTGAACAAGTACAATTATGCGAATGCATATAATGGTCCGAACGACTTTATCAAAATTAACGTCGTAGATGGTGATCCTAACAAACCGCTTTACCTGACTCCAATTAACTTTATGGTTTACCGTTATACAGATCGCGAACAACGTCGCTTATTCTCTGTTTACGGATCCGTAAAATACAAATACAAAGACCTGTTAAGCATTTCCGGACTCATCAGAGATGATGGTTCTTCTACTTCACAGCCAGGTAGCAGGTGGTTGGTAACTCCAGCAGCAAGCGCTCAATGGAATCTTAAAAACCAGTTCTTAAAAGGCAATACATTTATCGATCAATTGACCGCAGAAGTGTCCTGGTCTAGAATCGGTAAACTATTTAACGATGACCGCTTTGGTTCAGGTCCGCAATATCGTGTAGAAAACGGCTGGGGAGCAGAGCCAACGATTCCAGGTTATAACGGATTGGCAACTATCACCAGACCTTATGCTTCGGGGTGGGTAGGTTACGACTTGAGATGGCCATATACAGATCAGTTGAATGTTGGCATGAACATCGGTTTGTTGAACAACAGACTAAATGCTTCCCTTACTTTTTATCAAAAAGACGACAAACGTATGTTGATCAATACTCCTGTTCCTACGGAAACAGGATATGCCAGCATATTCAGTAGTGGTCTTAGCGTAAGAAATACAGGTATTGACCTAGGCTTAAAAGGATCCGTCCTTAGAAAAGTAGATGGACTAAACTGGGAAACAGGATTAAACCTGAATGTGAATCGCAATAAATTAACTGAATTGCCTGGTGGATTGAAAGAATTGGCAATTGGCAATAGAAAGCTGATTGTTGGTCAGGCAGTCGATAAATTCTGGGTATATGAAAATACAGGCATCTACAATACAGATGCAGAGGTGCCAAATAATCCTTCAAATCAAGAAAAACTGAATTTCGAAGGAACAACGCTGAAAGCCGGAGATCCTAAATGGAAAGATCAGAATGGTGATTTTGTACTCAATGATGAAGATAAAGTGTTGAAAGGAAATTCAATGCCAAAGCTGAGTGGTGGTTGGTACAATGAATTCAACTATGGTAATTTCAGTTTCAACTTCAACGTGATTTTTGCCCTGGGTCAAAAAGCATTGAACGAACAAGCTGCCAATAATTTTGATTTTATCAATAGAGAATCCGGTAATGACATCGGCTCTATTAAAGAGATCAACTCATGGCAAGCCTATGGTGGTGATTTGGGTAAATACCCGATCTACAACCCATGGAGTAGCGTAGTTGCTTACCGTTTAGATCAGGACCTATTCCTTGAAAACGCGGGCTACTTAAAATTGAGATCGGTAAGCGTTGGCTATGACCTTTCAAAATTACCATGGTTGTCTAATTCTAAAGCCGGAATTAAAAGAGCGCTTCTTTATGTAACCGCTAACAACTTGTTCACCATTACTTCATTTAGCGGATCTGACCCGGAACTAATTGACTATACAGGTTTGTATAGCGGTTATAGAATAGCAATTCCAAAGACCTTCACATTGGGGATAAAATTTGATTTATAAGTTAAATAGATAAAGAAAAGAATATGATATCTTTTATAAATAAAAGCAGTTGGTTAACAAAGGTTGTTGCATTTTTATTGCTGAGCAACCTGGTATCTGTTAACCTTTCCTGTAAAAAGATGCTGGATGTAGAATCCACCAGACTGGCCACGGAAGAGGCACAGTGGAAGAACCTGCAGGATACCCGTTCCGGATTAATGGGCATCTATAACCTAATGAGGACTGCGCTTGGTAACAACAACGCACATTGGCTATGGGGAGAAATGAGAGAAGGTGATTTTACTGCTTCCAGCAAATCAGACCTTAAAGCAATTATCAGAAGTGATTTAAATGCTTCTTATCCTTTGATCCAGAACATTACCAACTGGAGAAGTTTCTATGCGGTAATCAACAGTGCCAGTTTGTTCATCGAACGTTCCGGAGAAGTAGTGGCCAAAGATCCACGTTATTCAAAACTGAACAATAAAGTAGATATCGCACAAGCCAGAGCTTTGCGTGCTTTTGCTTATTTCTATATGGTAAGGATCTGGGGCGATGTGCCTTTGATTACGGCTTCACATGATGGGACTTTTGAAGGGAAACCACGTACCGACCAAGCTAAAGTATTGGGTTATGCAGAGTCAGAATTGATTGCTGCGGCAAAAGACCTGCCTTACAGATATGGTGTTGATGGGGATGCTGAACTTCCTGGGTTGTATTACGGCTACAACTATGCCCGTTGGGCAGGAGCATTATTTACCAAAATTTCTGCTTATGCGATCATGTCGCACATTGCTGCATGGCAGTCGCACTACCTGGATGCTGCGGTATATACTCAGTTCGTCATGGAAAACTATAAAAGCTCTAATCTAGAGTATGTAACTACCGCGCAGTTGACAGCTTCTGATGGGATTTTTAATGGACAGGATGCGAGAATTCCAGTTGGATTCACATTTTCTAATACCTATGGCGAATCAACTTCCGGTGGTCATATTGAACAGCTTGTACTTGCAGAGCCATTGATTGCGAAGCAAATTCCTGATTTGTATGTGTCTAAAGATACCATCAACAAAGCTTTTACAGAAACCAAAGACGGGCGTTTCGGTATTGATACCCTTTCTGGTTTAACGCGTACCAATTACTTCCTGAACTATAGCGGTCAGATTCCGGTGTTCAGCAAGATCAAAGTTTTAAGAGGTGGAACCACCTCAGGCTCATTTGTGATTTTCAGTTCTTCCATTGCCTTTACCCGTCTTGAAGAATTGGCACTATTGAGAGCAGAAGCACTTGCGGTATTAGGACAACGCCAACCGGCCATCGACTTACTAAATATCATAAAGAAAAACAGAGGTACCAAGTCTTTCAACGATCTGGAAGGATTAGACCTGATAAACGAAATTTTTGCGGAAAGAAGAAGAGAGTTAATGGGAGAGGGATGGAGATGGTATGACCGTATTCGACTGGCAAAAATCAAGGGTGATGATGCGAAGTTCAATAAGCTGATTGCTGAGAAAGGAATCTACTGGCCGATTGCAAAAGATGTATTGAAAGCCAACGGACAACTGGTTCAAAATAGTTATTGGAAATAATGAAAATCAACCCATTCAATTTATCATTTAAATATATGCAGATGAGAAATAAAAGTAATTTTTTCTTCCCTATTCTGATGACTGCGGTCCTGGTTTCATGTTTGTTTGCTTGCAAAAAGAGTGATTCTGAGTACTACAATTACGAGAATAAAATTCAACAATTTGATGGTACTGCACTGGATTATTTAAACTCACAAAAAGGGGTTTTTGATTCTTTGTTAGTCGTATTAAATCGTTTACCAGCCTTAAAAGACTCTTTGGCAAAAGAGAAACTAACAGTTTTTGCAGTAACCAATAAGAGTTTTGAAATCTCTGTTGGCAATTTAAACGACATCCGTAAAAGAAGCAATAAAGCGCCGATTTATCTGGCCACAATGAACATTGCTCAGCTGGATACCATGACCAGCAGGTACCTGGTTCGTGGTCAATATGAAAGCAAGAACCTGAGCAATTTTGTAGATGGCTTAATGGTGACGAGTATCGCTCACGATTATCCAATGCATGTGCTGTATAGAAAACTAGATGCTTCCGGATTTAATGGTGGAGGCCCACAGGTACTGACCTTCAGTGATCCTAAGGGTTCTATTTTCGTGAGGTACTGGCAACGTACACCTACGAATGCAGTAAATATCAAAACCAATAATGCTATTGTGAATATCGTTTCGCCAGGGCATGACTTCGGCTTTGGTGATTTCATAACAAGAATAAACAATTAAGGCTTATAATATGAACAATAAATACCCATTAGCACCCGCTATTTTATTTTTAGGACTAGCCGTGTTAGTAGTCCTGGGTTGTAAAAAGAATTTTCCCGATGTCAGGGAAGCTTTAGGTAACGACTCTCGTTTTACAAATATCACATATGAACCTATACTGGGAAGAAATACGCTTTTTACAGGCAATTTCTTTGCCGGAAGCTCTTCTCAGCCTTTAAATTTTAAAATCATCAACATGCGCAAAAGAGATGGTTCTGCTGCGCCTGAACTGACCGAAAATGTGCCGGTATATGTTTGGAAACAACCTTACCTGGGTGATGAAAAATCTCTGGCAGAAATAGATGCCAAACGTGCCGTGGAATACCATCCTACATTTGAAGTGCGTGAACATTCGGGGCAGTTTTTAATGTGGGCGAATAACTCAACCGCTATCAAAACACAACCGGATTCAGGTTATGTCTTTGATATAGAAATGTCGAATAAAGGTGGCCGTCGTTATTTCCGTGATTTTAAACTGAAACCATTAAAAGCCAGGCCTTTTGAGCCTTCAAATTTAGATCCTTTAACCGGAATGGAAAGGTCGAAATTTGTCAGACCTACTGCTGCAATTAATATGGTTGGGGATAAAACAGGTGCTTTTTTATTCAGTTCGGATATAGAAGTTTACTTCAAAAAGGACAATTTATTGTCTGCCGAAAAACAGAAAAACCAGGTGACGATTAAACTGGTAGACTCACTTTATAAGCCTATTAACCCAGATAAGTTCAGGTTAACAGATTGGAAGAATCTGATGCATGGTTTTAACATGAATAAAACGGACTCAACGGTAACTTATGATGTCGCTTATCCGATCCCATTGATTACTTACCAGACTAAGTATACTTCTCCTGACGGGGCAAAATCACGTCTGTATTTTTCTTATGACCGTTTGGGTTTTGGAGGTAAAAGAGAAGTCGCCGGTTTATTAATGGATTTCAACATTTTTGAACCCGGATCCTGGAATATCATCATTCGTTTCAGTGCTGAAACACCCAAGTTTACTAATGATTAATTAATATTTAGTTTATCTAATTTATAATATAGCTCATATGAGGCATCTCTTTATAATATTTTCATTGTTAACGCTACTTTGCTTTAACACGGAAATATCAGCTCAGCAGAAAAAGGTCCTGATGCAAGGAACGGTGAACGATAAGCAGGATAAAGTTACCATTCCTGGGGTTACAATCCTGTCTGGAACGCCATTGGTTCCAATTGGCATGACCGATGGTAACGGTGCGTTTTCCGTATCGGTAAATGATGGCGCTACGCTTGTTTTTAAATATCTGGGATACAACACGGTGACCCATAAATACGATGGGAAACTGAAATTCAATGTCACCATGAGTATGTCAACCAACTCCTTAAAGGAAGCAGTGGTGATTGGTTACCAAAAGAAAACCAGAGAGGTTTCTACGGGATCCAGTGTGGTGATTACAGGTAAAGAAATCCAGGATGTTCCGGTAGGAAACATTATGGAGTTGATCCAGGGTAAAGTACCAGGGGTAAATATTCAGAATAACAATGGTTCACCAGGTATGCGTGGTTCCATCAATGTTCGTGGTTTATCGAATACCAATGTAACGGGTAGCGGTAGTACAGCGTTCTTAACGCCAACCTCTCCATTATTTGTTATTGACGGGGTTCCGGTAGATGACAACTCCAATTACTCTTATGGTTTTGATCAGTCAGGGCCTGGGATTAGCCCACTGTCCTTGATTCCTCAGGAAGATATCGCAAGAATCGAAATCCTGAAAGATGCACAGGCAACCTCTCTTTATGGTTCAAAAGGAGCCTATGGTGTATTTTTAATTACCACAAAAAGAGGGAATTCGAAAGTGCCGATCATCCAGTATACTTCCAACTATTTCATGAATACCCCGCCACGTCTAAGAGATGTAATCGGTGGAAGAGAGGAACGGATGTCGCGTATTAACCAGATTAAAGCAACAGATACCAGTTTTTATCATGCGCTTAATCTGATCAACATGACGGCTTTCCTGTCAGATAGTTTGAATGCTTATTACAACAACTCTACAGATTGGCAGAGTAAATTCTACAGAAGGACGTTCAACCAGACACAGAATATGAACATTTCCGGTGGGGATCAGACCTTCAATTATAAGGTAAACACTGGTTATTATAATGAAAAGGGGATTATTGAAAATACAGGTTTTACCAGGTATTCCATGAATATGAACATGCAGTATGAGCCTTCAACTAAGTTTAAGCTCTTTGCTTCCGTAAACAATTCGATGGGTAAAAATAGTAAAGGTAGTGGTAGTGGTTTACTCCAAACCGGTATTGCTAAAGGAGGAAGTGCTTCCTCTTTATTACCCGCACCTTCCCTATTCTCAGCTTCTAATAACCTGTTGAGTGCATTGACCACCAAAGATGATAATAAAACCATTAGTGTAACCACTAACGTAGAGTTACAATATGAATTCTTAACCGGTCTTCGTGCGAGTAGTACTTTTAACTATGCTTATGTAACGGCAACTACGGATACCTTTCTACCTGGATATCTGAATAATGGATTTAATGAGGTAACGGCTTATAGTGATAGAAAAAATACTGGTTACAACAGGAACTTACTTTCTTATAACAAGTCCATTAATGAAGTACACAATTTCAGTGCATATGTCTTTAACGAGGTTGATATGACGAATTACCGTGCGGATTTGATGAAACAAAAAAGAACACCAAGTGATCAGGTACAAGGACCATTAGGTGCAGACTACCTCAACTCTCAGGGTGGAACTTTGAATAACATCACCGACTTCCGTTCTGTGGCTTTTGCAGGTGCCTTCTCTTATAATTACGATACTAAATACGTGTTGGACTTAACCTACCGCATTGATGGTAGCTCCACCAATGGACCGGATGCAGGCTATTCAAAAAATCCTTCAATCGGATTAAAATGGAATTTCAACAAGGAGAAATGGTTGGCTAAAAGAGAATGGCTGGACTATGGTTCCCTTCGTTTAACTGCTGGTAAGAATATTGTACCAACAGGAACGATTTTCGACGTATTTGGAAGTTATACTGCAAATGGTTCTTATAACCAGAATCCAACTGTTGGTCTGGATCTGAAACTAGTGCCGAATACCGGATTGATTCCTACCACCACTACACAGTACAATGCAGGTTTAGATCTTGGGTTCTTAAAAGGGAAGATCGGATTGGTTTTCGATACTTACTACAAACAGGTGGACAACCTTTTGAGAGAGAAAGTACTTGCCAATCACAATGCTTTTGGAAAGGTGAAAACCAATGAAAGTAGTTTGGTGAATTATGGTTATGAGTTGGCCTTGAATTTCCGCCCATTATCCGATAATAGTAAACTGAGCTGGACATTTGGAATCAACGGTGCCATCAATAAAGATGTATTGACCGCATTGCCTGATGGTGTAAGAGAACTTGCCGAAGATGGTGGAGATACTGATCAGCAGATCTTTCGTCGTCTGGGGATGAATAGTCTTTCCAATTATTTGTTAAATAATACCGGTGTGTATGCGACTAACGCGAATGTTCCAGTAGATCCACTAACAGGATTAAGGTACCGTACCGGTGGTAATGCGGCCCAGCAGACTTTTTTCCAGGCAGGTGATCCAATCTGGACAGACATAAATGGGGATTATATCCTGGATAATAATGATTATGTAGTGGTGGGTAACTCTCAACCAAGATTTACAGGAGGTTTTAACTCTTATCTGGCTTATAAAGGTTTCTCGTTGAACATGAATTTCTCTATGACTATAGGCAGAGATATCATGAACAATGCTTTGGCTTCGGATTTCCAGCGTTATGCAGATCCTGCAAAGACCGGTCCTGGAGATTTTAACGGCCTTGTTCCTTTAGATCGCTATGATGTATGGGCTCATCCTGGTGATATCGCCGTTTATCCTTTTCCATTGGATTTTACAAGATACTCTCGATATAGACCTTTCCGTTTCGATCAGACCTTGTTTATGGAAGATGGTACGTACCTGAAATTCAATAACGCAACTTTCGCTTACAACATCGACCGTAAAATAACGAGAAAATGGGGAATGACTTCAGTGAGGCTATATGTATCTGCAAATAATATTTATACCTGGAGTAATTACTCTGGTCCGGATCCGGAATTAGTGAATGGACTTGGTAGAGATAACTCTGGGGGTTACCCAAACCGTAGAGCCTACAACTTCGGTATTAACGTTCAATTTTAATCTTAAAGAAGGATGAATCTTATGAAAAAATCTATATATATATTCCTGGTGCTTTTTGCCGGGTCATCAGTTCTTTCAGGCTGTAAAAAGTTCCTGAATGTTACTCCGGTTGATAACTTATCAGGAAACAACTACTGGCAGAATAAAAAGGATGTAGAAGCCTTTACAGGTGGGATTTATAACAAATTCCGTACTGCAACTACCAGTTCTGCCTATTTCCCTGCAGTGGGAGATATGCGCTGTAGCCCGTTGATACAGACCTCAGGAAATGCACGTAGTTATATTTCTGACCTTGCAGGAAATAATATGCGTGGCCTGATGAAAAATGGCTGGTGGACAGATAGTTACTTTAGTTTTGTGAATTTCACCAAATGGAACATTTGGTATGAGATGATCCAGTCTGCCAATATTCTTTTTGTACAGGTGGATAAAGTTCCTGACCCAGCCTTCTCTGCTGCTGATAAAGCAAAATATCGCGCAGAAGCCGTTTTCTTGCGCAACCTGGCCTATCTTTTCCTAGTCCGCCAATTTGGTGATGTCCCTTATTATACCAATGCCTATAATGAGAAACCATTACCTAGAATGGACATGGTAGAGGTCTTGAACCGTGGTCTTGAAGATATGGGGAAATACAAAAATGACCTGCCTTGGACGTATGAAGATCCTTCTATCGTAGCCATTCGTGCTATGCGTGGTGGGGCAATCGATTTGATGATGCACATGCACATGTGGGCTGCAGGTTTTGATCCGGCAAATAAGACCGCGCATTATACGGCAGTAAATGAGCTGGGCGACGAGCTGATGAATCAAAATAACAACAGCTATGAGCTATTGCCTTTAGAGCGTACCAAAGAGATCTTTAAAGGAAGAACAAGAGAAGGTCTTTTTGAAGTGCTGCAAAGTTTAAACTATGGCGAGCGTTTCGATATTACTGCTGCTTTTTCAGATATGGTATTGAGGTACCCAAATAAACAACCGGCATCGAACAATAAAAGCTATACCTATTATACAAGCAAGTACCTGGATATTTTATATCCTGCAGGTAAACCTGATAAAAGAAAAGACTATTGGTTCGACGAATTTATGTATGCTACTGATGGGAAATTCCAGTTGCTGAAGTTCGTTAACATTTTTGCTCAGGAAGGGGAAGATGTGAATCCTGATGATAACATGATCGTATTCCGTTTGGCAGATGCCATCCTGTTACGTGCAGAAGCGCAGGCAGAATTAGGCTTGAATGCTGATGCCAGAGCTACGGTAAATATCATTCGTAAAAGAGCAGGTGCCGATCCGATCACAGATAGTGATGAGGACTTAAAGGATGCGATCTTCTATGAGCGAAATAGAGAATTAATGGGAGAAGGACATGCGTACTTTGACCTTGTTCGTACCAAAAGGGTACTAAGAGACAAGTATTGTTTTCACCCGATTGGGGTAGAAGACTTTAACAATGGTGCCTGGACCTGGCCTATTGACCAAAGCGCAATGAATCGCAATCCATATATGACTTTAAATGATTTCTGGAGATAACAATTCCTATCACAAACCATAATTCTGATTTTTATGTTGAAACTAATTAAAATAATAGTACCCGTTCTTTTACTGGCAACCAGCTTCTTCGCTGGTTGTAAGAAAGAACCCTTTTTTAAGGATACCGGTGTTCATGATGCAAAATTCAATGGTACAGTTTTGCAATACCTGAATTCTAAACCTGTTCATTTTGACTCGCTGAGCCGCATCATCAAGATTGCTGGCATGGAAGAGGTCTTTGATAAAGAAAATATCACGTTTTTTGCGCCTACTAGTGCAACTGTACACCAATCTGTGCATGCTTTAAATTATTATTTGGCCCGCTCTGGAAGAGATACAGTGACCCGTTTGGAGCAATTGAAGCCGGCCTTCTGGCGTAAAATGCTGGCCATGTATGTTTTTAAAGGAAACTATGGCCTAAAAGATTACCCTCAAATTGATACTGCTGCAATGCAGGCTTATCCTGGTCAGGGCTACAACTCTATATCGGTAGATAATGAGCCTGGTAGAACCATGAATATTGGGGTAGTTTATAATGATGCCGGTGGTGTTAAATATGCGGGCTACAGACAATTGATGATTTCTTATATCGGTGATTATTCCAATCCAACCAAGAGCTTAATACTCAATAGAGTGGCCTCCTCAGATATTGCACCTACTAATGGTAGAGTGCATGTATTGCAAAATCTGTATATCGGGACGGTGTACTTAATCGATATTAATGGAACACTTACACCTATAAAGATAACCCTGCCTCAATATTTTGGATTTGATGTGAGTAATTTCATCATCACTGCCTTGTCGATGGGCATCGATCCTTAATCGGATTGAACTGGAATAATTGTATAACTATATTTTAATAAAGAATTATGATTTTAATCTATATAAAGCAAGTGAAGATAAAAAGGTTGATGCTGCTGTTAATGGTTATGGCCACTGTCACTTTTTCTTGTAAGAAAAAAAATGGTATCGGCGAAGATCCATATGGTGGTGGTAAAATGCCTTTAGGGGTAAGTTTTGCCGATTCGGGAGAAAGCGCAGGATCCGGTGTCCCGGGCGATCAGGCGACCATTAAAGTGAGAGGGCTTTTGGCTTATCAGGGGAAATTTGAGTTTTTCATCAATGAGATCAAAACTGAAGTAACCAGCTTAACAGACAGTACACTAAATATAGTGGTTCCGGCAAATGCAAGTAGCGGAGGTACGACCATTGTTTTAGACGGACAAACATTTTTTGGTCCTAAATTCACGATCGAAGGAAAGGTGTCTTTAGATCCAACGTTTAAAGCAAAAAATGGATCAAATGGTACCATTGCGGATATTCTGTTATTACAGGATGGAAGCTATTTATTGATGGGTTCTTTTACGAATTACCAGGAGAAAGCTGCGGCAGCTCCTATTAATGGAATTGTAAAAATCACCAAAGATGGAGAATTTGCTGCTGGACTTAAAGCTGGTAAAGGAACCGACGGAGTATTGTATACTGCCATACCTCTACAGTCGGGTAAATTTATGGTTGGAGGGAGCATGAATTCTTTTAACGGAAGATTAGGTGCATCTGGAATTACCCGTTTGAATGGTGATGGTTCACTGGATACAATGGTGGTTGACCTGATTAACTTAACGCCGTTATTTCCGAAAAACGGATTGGATACTGTGCCCGCCTTTAATGGTGGAGTATTGGGTACGGTCAACAGGATTTATGCAGTAGATAATAAAATTATCACGGTAGGTCGTTTTGTTGGCTATAGAAGTACCTTTTATGAGCGTTCTACCAGACTTAGTAAAATAGTAGATTTTACCCCAATGAATGCTTTTGCCAGAATGAAGCTGAATGGCACACTGGACTCTACTTATAACTTTGATAAAGCTAACAAAAAAGGGTACCCTGGTGTAAATGGGATGATTTACGAGTCTCATATGCAGCCAGACCATAAAATCATTGCAGTTGGCGCATTTACCAATTATAATGGCAGTCCGGCTAAAAATATTGTTCGTGTGGATACATTGGGGGCTTTCGATCCTACTTTTAAAACCGGTTCTGGTGCCGATGGCGACATCCTTTCTATGGTAGTGAATAGGGTGACTGGAAGTATCATGATTTCAGGCCTGTTTAAAAATTACAATGGTGTACCAGCAGATGGTGTGGCCATGTTGAAATCTGATGGAAGCATCGATCCAACCTTCAAATTTGGCGCATTGACAGGTGGTTTTGCTACTCATGCCATCCAATTGAATAGCGGGAAAATCCTCGTTTCAGGAACTTTCAAGACTTATAATGGAATCGTGAGACAAGGATTCATGGTGTTAAACGGTGATGGTAGTCTGGCCGCGAATTATAACAATACAGGAGTTTTTGAAGGTTCGGTGTTTAAGGTGATCGAAACGACTTCTGCATTAGGAAACCCTGCTGTAATTATGGTTGGTAATATTTACAAGTTCGATAGCCAAAGAGTAGGGAATATCGTGCGTATCGAATTGAAGTAATAATTTTTCAGGATTAAGAGCAATAAGATGAACAAAATAAAAACATATACACATAAAGGATTGGTAGCTGGCCTACTGGGTTCGGTAGCCATAGTCCTGCTAATGATGTTGGGTTCCTGTAATAAAGATTTTCCAAATAAATTAAAGGAGAATATAAAGAATGATACGGTGGGTGTAAATTCTAAAACGCGTAAGGTATTGTACATTATCGTGGATGGGCTTAGAGGGCGCGCATTGAAAGAAATTAATGCCCCGAATATCTCTCAGGTGATCAAAAAATCTATTTACGCTTATGATGGTTTAACAGATGTGGATGGTACGGGAGTAAGTAATGCTGGTGCCTGGACCAATATGTTGACCGGCGTAAAGAGAGGTCAGCATGGGGTCGTTTCAGAAGATTTCGCAGGAAATAAACTGAGTCAGTTCCCATCGGTGATTACCAGACTGAAACAAAATGTACCAGGGCTAAGGAGTGCCTCATTTAGTGCATCTACCGCATTCGGTAGCTACCTTGCTAAAGATGCTACAGAGAATAAAAGCTTTGAAGGAGATGATGTGGCAGTAAAAAATGCAGTGAAAGCCGAGCTGGAACGTGGTGATGCAGGTTTTGTACTGGCGCAATTTCATAGTGTAGAACTTGCTGGTAAAGCTTCAGGTTATGAAAGTACTACCGCCGATTACGCCAATGCTGTCCTTAAAATGGATACCTATATCGGTGAGCTGATCAATGCTTTGTCTCAAAGAAAAACCTTCGTGACGGAGAACTGGTTGGTGGTGATTGCCTCTAATAAAGGAGGGCTAATCGCTCCGGATCCTAATAGTACAGATATTACGCCGTATGCGGACCCAGTTAGAAATAACTTTGTGATTTTTTACAATCCAAGATTCAACAGTTTATTTGTTCCTAAACCAGATTCTGAGAAGATTCCTTACAGTGGATCAAGTATCCGCTATGATTTTACGGATGCCACCAGACCAATAGCAACGGTGAACAGCGCTACTGCCTATAATTTCGGTGTTTATGGAAATTACACGATAGAGATCCTGTTGAAAAGCAATACAACCAGTGAGATCTATCCTACCTTTTTGTCTAAACGGGAAAAAGGATTTACAGGTCCAGGTTGGAATATGTTTTTAGAAGGAGGCGCATGGACGCTGAATACGAATGTATCCGAACAAATGAAAGGAAGAGCAATTAATGATGGGAAATGGCATAAGCTGACCATTGTATTTGATGGTACCAATAAAAAGGTAAGAGGATATACTGATGGTAAATTTGACAATGAACTAGACATGAACAGCAATACATTGGACAACCCTGCAGCTTTAAGGTTAGGTTACCTGCCTACAGATGGAAATCAGAATGCCTCAGTGCTAATGACGGAGTTAAAAATCTTCAAGGCTGCTTTAACGGCTACGGAAATATCCGCTTATGGCTGTAAACCGGACATTAAAGCAGACCACCCTAAATATAGTACCCTGATTGGCTACTGGCCAATGCAGGATGGTCTTGGAAACGTCCTAAAAGAAAAAACTGGAAAAGGACTGGATTTCAGATTAGGTGGGACCGTACCATGGGAAACATTTAGTGTAGTGAGTCCGGCATTATGCCCTGATATCAATGCTAATTTCTATACTATGGTCCCTAACAATGTAGACATTCCTATTGAAATCTATCATTGGATGGGTGTTTCAGTGCCTACTTCATGGGGACTAGCAGGAAAATCATGGGACCCAACTTATTCAGACATTAAACCTTAATTGTGATATGAAAAACGCTAATTTTTTAAGCAAACTGCTTATGCTGCTTGTATTGATGGGCTTCATCTCCTGCAAGAAATATGGTTATAAATTTGAAGATGGCTTTAATGCGTCAGGTGAAGTGGTTCCAGGCGGATTACCACTAGATACGATGATGATGCAGATAGACCGTACCATGTATTCCAGGGCAAGGATTTTCCCTGGAATGGTAGAGCCCTCTGAACCACGTGTAGTGAATGCAAAAGTGGTTTTAGACCTGAATTTTTCTGCCTCTAATGGTAAACTTTTAAGAATCAATGTGGCACCAGAACCACAATTTAGTATCGGTTATTATGCTCCGGCAGGGGAATTGATCAAAATTGTTGTTCCTGCAGGAATTAATGGTTTAAGTGTTCAGGTGGGTGGTCATACCGACAACCTTACCGGAAAGGAGCCTTTGCAGAGAGATGCAGTAATCACCAATACGAAACAATTGTTTCCTGGGGTAAATTATGTTCGTAACCTGTATGGCGGAACAATTTATATCCGTGCAGATATTGCTTTTGAGAAACCGGTAGAGTTAACTATTACCGGTGCGGTAGTGTCTCCAGACTTTGTATTAGGAGTATCTAATGATGCACAATGGATTGCTCAGGTGAAAGCCTCGACTGTACCCTGGTTGGAATTGAGGTCTTCTAGAGTGATCTTCCTGATCCCAAGAGATTTCCTGATTCGGAATTTTAACTCTTCAAAACCATTGGTTAATCCAACGGCATTGATGAAAGAATGGAATGCGAAATTTGAACTGGACTATAATGGTTGGATGGGTCTATCTGATAACAGTGCGGATCTTAGAGACCGTAGCCCACAGTCTGCATGGCGTGAGGTATTAGACATTCAGCCTTCTGTAGGTTATGGTCACAATGGTTTCCCTGTTGTGGCCACCATGGACAGCGAATGGTTCAATAGTGTGATTAGCTTGGAACAATTGCAAAGTGGTGCAAATTGGGGTACATACCATGAGTTTGGTCACAATTGTCAGCAGCCTTCTATCTGGAGCTGGGAAGTGTTAGGAGAAACGACAAACAACCTTTTCAATTATAAAGTAGCCAATAGAAATGGGGCTAATTTCTCGATTCAGCATGGCGACGACTGGGTAGCTCCTGCCTTGGCTTATGCAGCCGGACCGACTGGCGCGAAGAAATTTGATACGGATGCCGGTATGAATGATCCTTTTAAAAGAATGATTCCTTTCTTGCAGATCTTTGAAAAATATGGCTATGGTGCGATGACGCATCTGTATACAGAAGCCAGACACGCAACAAGACTTGCCAATACCACTCAAGATAAAAAGGATTTTGTGTATGAACGTTTCTCTGAATTTGCAAATGTGAATTTGTTGCCATTCTTTAATGCATGGGGTATTGAAGTGAGTAGCGTTTCAACCGCAAAGATTTCCAAAAAATTCCCATTGTTAAGGAAAAAAATCTGGACTTATAACCCGATGACCAAACTGGGAGGGAATGAAGTCTACAACCCTTATGTCATCACAGCTACTTCTGAAGAGCTGACAGGAGAGGGCGCTGTGAATGGAAGAGCAAATGCCATGATTGATGGGGATAACAATACTTTCTGGCATTCGCAATGGAACGGTGCAACCGGCCAGATGCCGCATACGATTGTACTGGATGTAGCTACCTCGACTACAGTAAAGGGCCTTTATTTTATCACTAGAAATAGCGCGGATCAATTACCTAAGGATATAGAGGTATACGTGAGTGAGGATAAAACGAACTGGACGAAAGTAGGCTCTAAACAGTTGGCAAGATTGCAAGGTCAGAAAATTGAATACCTTTTCCCAGCAGAGAAAACGGGCAGGTATTTTAAGGTTGTGATTTTAAATAACCATAGTAATTCTCCATATGCTGCATTAGCGGAGCTAAATATCATTAAGCCATAAAGAATTTAAATCATTGAAAATTATGATGAATTATAAAAATAAAACAGCGATGCTGATGACGGGTGCAGCATTGACATTGTTTGCTACCCTGTTTAATGCCTGTAAAAAGTATGACAATCCGCCCCCTGTATTCGAAGAATATGGGCGGGCTGCAGATAGCTATGGAGAAAGAAAAGTCTTGATCATTACTATAGATGGTGCTGTAGGTGCTGAAGTGAAAAAGCTGAATCCGGTAAATATTGCGGGCATGCTGAAAAACAGTAAGTATAGTTTTGATGCAGTAAGTGATGCAAAGACCAATACTGGAACAACCTGGGCTAGTTTAATTACTGGGGTAACTTCAAGCAAACACCGTGTATTGGATGAGGAATTTAATTTAGAAAGTTTGTCTGAAGATCATAATGAAGTGGCCAAATATCCAACAGCACTTGCCCGTATGCTAGATGTAAGACCAGAATTTAAAACCTTAACGGCAACTTCAAATAAAGCTTTAAACAATTACCTGATCCATGCGGATCGCCGTGTTTTAGCGAGCAATGACCAACAAGTGAAAGACTCTGTTGTAAAAGCTTTACAAACCGACAACCAACGTGTGCTGATTGCTGATTTACGTGGTGTAGTAACTGCGGGAACTACTTTCGGTTTCTCAGCAGAGGTTCCGGAATATAAGGATGCGATTGAAAAGGCTGATGCTTATATCGGTGAAATGTTGGACGCTTTGAAGAAACGTAAAGACTATGCTAAAGAAGACTGGTTAGTGATCGTTTCCTCCAGTCATGGGGGAGTAGGTAAAACTTACGGTGGAGCTTCCATTCAGGAAAGAAATATCTTCAGTATCTTTTATAACCCAAACTTTAAGCCATTCGAAATGAAGGCCAATCCTTATTATTCGGTAAGGTACTGGGGTAAAGGAGACAACGCTGTGGAAGTGGCAGCAGGAAGAGTGGTGAGAGCTACGGCAAATGACCCTACTGGTTTGTACAATCCTGGCAATGGCTCGATGACAATTATGGCTAAAATCCTGATTAATAAGAATGCTGATGGTAAATACAATTATATCTTTCCTCCTTTCCTGAGTAAGATTACAGCCCGTACGGGTGCTACTGCTGGATGGTCCTTTTTTAGAAATGACAATGGAGTAACCTTCTTTGTAGGTAATGGTACTACTGCAGTACAGCCAAGGGCTGAAAATGTTGGAACGGATGGAAAATGGCATACTATTACGGGAACAATTGGCAAGGTTGGTGCAGACTTTAAAATCAATATGTATGTAGATGGGCTGAAGTCTTTCGATGAAGTGACTTTACCAGGTACTTCACAGGTGACTTCAACCGCTCCATTAGTGATGGGATATCAGCCTGAAGTATTCTCCGGAGGTTATATCAACTTGTACATGTCAGATTTGAAGATTTGGAATAAAGTATTATCAGAATCTGCAATTAAAGCGGCTGTGACCCAAACCGAAGTGCCAACTACAGACCCTGATTACCCTAATCTGGTAAGCTATTGGCCAGGAAATGATGGTGGTACCAATACGATTAAGAATAAGGTGGCCAATCGTCCGAATTTTACGATTACCGGAAAGTATTCCTGGGATCTTTTAGCCGCGACTCCAGCTACAGGTTATGGTCCAGCAGACCCGAAAATGATCTTGCTTCAGAATGTTGATGTGACGACACAAATGTTCTATTGGTTAAGAGTGCCAACTAAAGCAGCATGGAACCTTGACGGAACGGTATGGTTGGATGACTATGAAACGGAATTCATTAAACGTTAATTTTTTAGGCTTAGATATTTAATAAAAACAGAAAACAATGAAAAGAAAATGTCTGTACCTATTTATGGTTTTTGCTGTTGCAGCAATCTCTTGTAAGAAAAGTTCCGTAGCACCTGTTATTGAAGTGATCCCGGTTCCGGTAGAAGTGACGGAAGATCCCACTTATATTAATGTGGCCAATTCGATTGCTGTGTCTTCGGAAATGGATGGTGCTAAATTTGAATGGAGCAATAGCTCAAAGAAAGCAGTGGATATTTTGGTAAAGTACAATCAGGATGGTCTGAGAAAAGAACATTCAGTTAAGAACAATCAAGACGCAACTGGGTCTTTTACGCTCCCAATTTCTGAAATGACCAATTTTACGATTCTAGTGAATAATACTGCAGGAAAATTGGCAGAAACCAGGTTGATTGGTATCGTACCGATTTTGAAACCAGAGGTTAAATTGACAAAGATCGGTTGGACGGCTAGCGCTTCCAGCGAAATCAATGACGCAGATAATGAGTTTAATGGTGCGGAGAATATTGTGGATGACCTGAAAAGAATCAGTCTTTCTTCTCCGGGAGTACCTTCTTTCTGGCAGTCGGATTATAATGCAGAGCCGATGTATATTTATCCGCATTGGTTAATTGTGGATATGAAAACAGCGAGTAGGCTAACGAAAGTGGGCTTAAATGCCCATGTTGATGCCACTCAGGGTTTTACTAATTTCATTTTGGAAGGTAGTGTAGACGGCGTTAAGTATACTGAAATCGGTGCCGGATCACTGGCTTTTAATCCAGCAATAAAAACGGAACAGCTTTATCCGGTGGTTACTACGGAAGCGATTCGTTATGTAAAGATAACCCTAAGGGTAGGATCACCATACCCATGTCTGGCTAATTTTGAAGCCTATTCCAGGAAATAATTTTATTAATCCTATTATTGTGGGGCTCTGAATACCTTCAGAGCCCCATTCTTATGTTAGATCCCCTATAGTTAAGAAAGAAAAGAAGAAGATGCTAAACTTTAAAAGACGATTGATCCCTATTTTTTTATGTGTACTCACTAAAGTGTCGCTGGCTCAGGAACTGCCAGTAGTGATTTATCCCCAACCTCATGAATTGGTGATGGAACCTGGATCATTTCCATTGGGACAAGCGCTGTATGTGAAACCTGGAACTTTAAATCCAGAATTGCAAAGCCTTTTAAACACTGTGCTCAAAATGGATGGTGGAAAAAAAGCATTGCCATTAACGGTTTTGAAAAGTAAATCTCCGGCTCAGCGTTCCGGTGCTTATCAGTTGACCATCAATAAAGAAGGTGTTAAGATCAGTGCTGCGGATGATCGGGGTGTATTTTATGCTGCACAAACTTTAATACAGCTAGCTAATGCTAAAACGGCAGTTCCTTATGTAAAAGTAACTGATTATCCAGATGTTCCTTTCCGCGGCACGGTAGAAGGCTTTTATGGAGAGCCTTGGACACAGCAGGACCGGATTGCTCAACTGCGTTTTTACGGCCAGCTGAAACTGAATACCTATATCTATGGTCCGAAAGACGATCCTTACCATTCTTCACCAAATTGGAGGTTACATTATCCGGAAAAGGAAGAGGCTGAAATCAAGCAATTGGTACAGGAAGCAAAAAAGAATTATGTAGATTTTGTATGGGCCATTCACCCGGGAAAAGATATCAAATGGAACCTGGAAGACAGTACTGCGGTGCTTAAAAAGTTTGAAATGATGTATGGATTAGGAGTCCGCTCTTTCGCCGTATTCTTTGATGACATTTCTGGTGTGGGTACAGATGCCGGTAAACAAGCGGGCTTGTTGAATTATATCCAGTACCAATTTGTAAATAAGAAAAAGGATGTGACCCCATTGATCATGTGTCCAACAGAATATAATAAAAGTTGGTCCGATCCGAAACCAGGTACTTACCTGGATATTCTAGGCGAAAAGCTGGACCCTGCCATCCATATCATGTGGACTGGGAATACCGTGGTCGCTGACATTACGAAGGAGGGCTTGGAATGGGTCAATAAACGCATTCGCAGACCCGCATTCGTATGGTGGAATTTTCCGGTTAGTGATTATGTACGCGACCATTTATTAATGGGGCCATCTTATGGCATTGATATAGATGCCCAGCAGGAAATGTCTGGTTTCGTCTCTAATCCAATGGATAAAGCGGAGCCTTCGAAGACTGCTATATTCGGCGTAGCAGGTTATACCTGGAACATGAAGAATTATGATCCGGAACAGGCATGGCTGGCTTCTCACCGTTACATCATGCCGGAGGCATCAGCAGCGTTCCAATTATTTAATGCCCATAATAGTGATCCGGGAGCCAATGGCCACCGCTATAGAAGAACGGAGTCCGTAGAAATCAAACCTTATACCCTTTCTTTTCTGAAGTCGCTAAGCGAAGGAGGGTATTCGATTGCCGATGCACAGCGCCTTAAAAAAGAATTTGAGGGAATGATTGCTGCGGCAAAAGATATTCCCTTAAAGAGCCAGAATAAGAGGTTAGTGGAGCAGATTAGCCCATGGCTCCAGCAATTTGATTTACTGGGAAAAGCGGGGCTTGCGGTAATGGATTTAGCGGAAGATTGGAACAATAAGTCCTTTGCTTCGGCCTGGGGTAAATACCTGCAGACCGAGCGGTACTTGGATGAAATGACTGACCTGGATAAAAGGATGAACCTGAATCCTTATCAGCCAGGCGTTAAAACAGGATCCCTGGTGATGACCCCTTTTGTAAAGTCGGTCTTGCTGATGATTGGTCAGCAGATGGCTCAGGGAAATCGGTTGGCTGCTGCGGGAGCTACGGTTAGCGACAAGGACCAGACTACGCTGTTCAGTAATGCTGCCAAATTGAAAAGTCAGCCATTACAGATTGGCAATCAAAGCGTGGCCATTGCGCCGGTCTTGGAAACCATTACCTTGAAGTCTGGGGAGTATTTTGGCTTACGTTTACATCCGAATTTAAAACCTTTGGCTTTACAGTTTAACCTGGAATCGGCTTCGCTTGGTACTTGGGGTATTTTTGAAAGCTCCGCTGATGGCATCAACTGGAAGGGGGTCCCTGTGACAGAGAAAAAAGGGAATGGAAAAGCGAATCAGTTTTATCCTACCGAAGCACAGTATATCCGCTTTAGAAATCAATCTGATCAGGCACAGAATTTTTACCTCAAATTGTTTAAATTGGAGGTAAAGACAAAGAACGAAGCCGATAACGGAGTGTATGTATTGGATGGAAATTTGGCAACGTTTAGTACTTTTTCTAAGCATGAACCGGGAATGCTGCATTTGCCAAAAGATTTTCAGCAAGCTGATTTAAGGTGGTTACTGCGTCTGAACGGGCAATCTGTAACGGTCTTTTCAAAAGATAAGCGTGGTAAAGAATGGGTGATTTATAAAGGAGGTTCAGATCTTATTAAAATCGAGAAGTCTGCGTTGAAGAATATAGATACTTTGTATTTTAAAACCGATTCGGCTGAGCCCCTGCGTATTTACGAAATCACTAAATATTAGGCGGATTTTATTACATTTTAAAACAATAAATAGATGCAGGTATATGAATGGGCAATATTAGTTTTAGCGATTCTTGATGGGATCATCGTATTGTGGATAAGTGTAATGGATAAAAAAGTATAAATAAATAAGGCCCATCTTTAAGATGGGCCTTTTAGTTGCAATAGCTTTTCTATTTTAAGAGTTCCTGAAGATCGCGGTCTGCGGTAGGGATTTTCTTTAAAAAGTCATCAAATCCGGCGCCCTCCTGAGAACTGTACATGCCATAAGCATCAAGAATATAGCCTATCTGACCATCTTTATCCTCTAAGATGTAAAGGACGGAGTTATCTCCAGGGTCAGAATCACCTTCAAAGCGATAGGTTTTTATAATGGTGAGATCTTCCGGGTTGTATATTTTATTCAGGCCTACACCTTGCATTTTACCATGATCGGTCATCTTTACTTCATTGTCCAGTCCTTTAAGTCTTAATTTATCCAGGATCTGGCTAAGGGTATTCATTTCTACGGGCTGTTCCATAATGATTGCTGTTTGTTTCATTAATTAACATTTATTTAAGGAAATGGTTTTTCGTTTATGCAATCGGGAGTTTTTTTACATCCTCAATTAAACTAAACTCAATTGATATGGCAACTTTAAACCTCTCCCAAAATGGCCCTGCCATAAAGGGAAATGCGAGAACCCGCAAAGCTGTTCCCGCTGTAGACCTGACCGCAATGGTAGACCTGGCCTTTCTTTTAATTACCTTTTTTATGCTGACCACCTCTTTGTCAAAGTCCCAGGCAATGGATATGGTGAAGCCGGTGATTGACATCCCTGATCAGCCCTATCCAGCTTCAAGAACGGTTACCTTAATTTTAGGGAAGGAGAATCAGATCGTATGGTATCTTGGAGAAGCGGGGAAATCAGCGGGCGTAAAAAGCAATTTTCAGCAAATTAATCAAGTCCTGACTGAAAATAAAAAAGCCATTGCAAACCTTCATGGCCATGATCCGAATAAGTTTATGGTGGTGATCATTAAACCAACGGAGGCTTCGAACTATAAGAATTTTGTAGATGTATTGGATGAGATGAAGATTGCGGATATCAAATCTTACCTGGTAGATGATGATCGTTTACTGGAACCCGAGCTCGCTGCGCTAAAGCAGCTGAAGTGATAACTGCAAAAAAAAGGCGTCATCCGATCGGATGACGCCTTTTCTAATTTTATATTTTTATGTTCTACAAAGCGAAAGCAGCTTTCACCTGATCTACGAAATCTAGTTTCTCCCAGGTAAACAACTCCACAGTTACTGTTTTTTCTTCTCCATAAGGCGTTCTGAAAGTTTTAGTAACGGTTTCATTTTTACGACCCATGTGACCATAAGCAGCAGTTTCGCTATAGATAGGATTTCTTAATTTCAAACGCTGTTCGATGAAGTAAGGACGCATGTCGAATAAGCCTTCTACAATGGTCGCAATCTCACCGTCAGTTTTGTTCACTTTGCTCGTTCCGTAAGTGTTGATATAAATTCCCATCGGTTTTGCTACACCTATAGCATAACTCACCTGTACCAGGATTTCTTCTGCAACACCTGCAGCTACCAGGTTTTTAGCGATGTGACGTGTCGCATAAGCCGCACTTCTATCTACTTTACTTGGATCTTTTCCAGAGAAAGCACCACCACCGTGAGCACCTTTACCACCGTAAGTGTCTACAATGATTTTACGGCCTGTTAAGCCAGTATCACCATGTGGACCGCCGATTACGAATTTACCGGTTGGGTTGATGTGGTATTCAATTTTATCATTAAATAAATGTGCGTACTGAGGGTATTTAGCAATAATTCTTGGAATTAAGATCGTTACCAGGTCAGACTTGATTTTTGCAAGCATGGTTGCTTCTTCGTCGAAGTCGTCATGTTGAGTTGAAATTACGATGGCATCAATACGAACTGGTTTATTGTGGTTATCATATTCAAGGGTTACCTGAGATTTTGCATCCGGGCGTAAATAGGTGATGTCCTTATTTTCGCGTCTCAATTCTGCAAGTTCCTGTAATAGTTTATGAGAAAGATCCAAAGCTAAAGGCATGTAATCTTCAGTTTCGTTGGTTGCATAACCGAACATCATTCCCTGATCACCTGCACCTTGCTCTTCCTTGCTGCTTCTATCTACACCTTGGTTGATGTCTTGTGATTGTTCATGAATTGCAGAAAGGATTCCGCAGGAGTTGGCCTCAAACATGTACTCACTTTTGGTATAACCGATTTTTTTGATGACGTCACGTGCAATCTGCTGTACATCAAGATAAGTTTTCGATTTAACCTCACCTGCAAGGATTACCTGCCCGGTTGTAACAAGAGTTTCACATGCAACCTTTGAATCTGCATCAAAAGCCAGGAAATTATCAATTAGTGCGTCGGAGATTTGATCTGCGATTTTATCAGGATGACCTTCGGAAACAGATTCTGATGTAAATAAATATGACATCTTAAATAATTAATTTTATAATAAACAATTATATAAAATGGCCTCTGATCCTGCAACGCAGGCAGTAAATTGAAGTGTATGATAGGTTAGCACTTTTTTTTACGTGGTTGCAATCCCGCTATTTTTGATGATAGCATCGCAAATCAGTCCACTTTAATGATGCAAAATTACTATATATATTCAAATAGTCAAAAAATATCAATTATTTTGTACCGTATTTAAACCAGTGTTTTGTCAAAATCGAATATATTATTTATTATTAACCCGATTTCGGGAGGAAAAGACAAGCTGAAAATTCCAGCATTGATCGATGCACATTTGGATCGATCCAAATTTAATGCGAATTACAGTTTTACGGAATATGTTGGTCATGCCTCCGAAATTGCAGAGGAAGCGGCCAGCAAAAATTTCGATGTCATTGTAGCCGTTGGGGGAGATGGAACGATCAATGAGATTGGAACCAAGGTGATGCAGCAGAAGAAGATCCTGGGGATTCTTCCCTTTGGGTCAGGAAATGGCTTGTCGAGATTTTTAAAGATCCCGATGAACACGGTGCAGGCGATCAAGGTGATCAATGATTTCAAGGTGAGGGTGATCGATACGGCAAAATTTAACGACAAATGTTTTTTTAATATGGCAGGTATGGGCTTTGACGCACACATCAGCTCAGTATTTGCCGGAAATAAATCGAGGGGCTTATCGGGTTACCTGAAACTTGGATTTAGGGAAATGAGGAATTACAAACCGCAGACTTACCATATATATATAGATGGTCAGGAATATGTCCGCACCGCTTTTGTGGTGAGCGTGGCAAATTCTTCTCAATATGGTAATAATGCACATATCTCTCCTCATGCTTCGATTACAGATGGTCTATTGGACGTCTGTATCATTAAGAGATTTCCACTTTTCAAGATTCCGGTATTGGCCTACCACATGCTCAATGGTTCTACTGATCAGTCAGAAATGGTAGAAATCATTCAGGGAAGGGACATCAGGATTGTGCGGCCGGCCAATGATGCCATCCACATTGACGGAGAACCTTATTTTATGGGGAAGGAGCTGAGCATCTCTATGGTACCTCTTTCTTTAAATATCATTACACCTGATCATGAAGCGGCAGCGCTTACAGGTACTTAAATTAAACAGCAATGAAATCGAAAAAGAAAATATTAAATGATTTTGGGGGGATTATGTTTTCTACGGATCCTTCTTTTGTTTATGAATCCGATCAGGAAGTAGAGCAGCCTCCTTTGGCAGCCAATCAGCAGGACCTTAGGGTGACTTTGGACCGCAAAAACCGTGGTGGAAAAGGGGTCACTTTAGTGACTGGCTTTATCGGAAGTACGGAAGAACTGGAGGTGCTGGGTAAAATGCTGAAATCCAAATGCGGGGTCGGCGGAGCGGCAAAAGATGGAGAGATCTTAATCCAGGGCGACTTTAGAGACAAAGTTTTGCTGCTATTGCAGAAAGAAGGTTATAAAGTTAAAAAATCTGGAGGCTAAGAAAAGCCCTTGTTAAATTGTAATTAGCTGATATTTAAGGCTTTTATTGTTAGTGTATCAACAACAATAAGTAAATTTTTTCGCGCAAAAGCGCTGATAATACCTTTTTATCTGTATAACTTTGCCTCACTAACTTATTTATTTATGAGCAAAGCACTTACGCTTAAGCCGGATTTGGGGTATTTGAATTTAAATTCAGATCAGGCCCTATTTCAGCTTAATGTATCACAATTGGTTGAAGAGGCCTTAAAAAATGGAGAAGGAACACTTGCCGATACCGGAGCATTGGCAATAGACACTGGTAAATTTACTGGTCGTTCTCCAAAAGACAGATTTATTGTTTGCGATGAGTTGACCGAAGACTCGGTGTGGTGGGGAGATATTAACATTAAATTTAGCCCTGAACACTTTGATTCGCTGCTAAAAAAGGTTACTGATCACCTGAATAAGGAGAAATTCTATGTAAGGGATGCTTATGCATGTGCGGATGAGAGTTATCAAACGACGATCCGTGTAGTGACCGAAAGTGCCTATCAGAACTTGTTTGCCCATAATATGTTTTTAAGGTTTGACCATGAAAACTTGCCTGAAAACCCAGAATGGACTATTATCGCTGCACCTAGCTTTTTGGCAGACCCAGCTGTGGATGGTACCCGTCAGGGAAACTTCTCGTTATTAAACTTTACTAAAAAAATGATCCTTATTGGTGGTTCCGGATATACCGGTGAAATCAAGAAAGGGATTTTTTCTGTGCTGAACTTCATTTTACCACTGCAAAAAAATACGCTTTCGATGCATTGTTCCGCTAATGTGGGCAAAGATGGTGATACAGCGATTTTCTTCGGACTTTCTGGAACGGGCAAAACAACGCTTTCGGCGGATCCGGAGAGAGGGCTGATCGGTGATGATGAGCATGGATGGGGTCAAGACACCATCTTTAATTTTGAAGGTGGCTGCTATGCAAAATGTGTGGACCTGACGGAAGAAAAAGAGCCTCAGATTTTTAAAGCCATCAAATTTGGTTCGCTGTTGGAAAATATCAATTATTTCCCAGGCAGCCGTGAAGTGGATTTCAGCAATGTAGAGAAAACGGAGAACACCAGGGTTGCATACCCAATCCATTATATAGACAATGCGATCCTGCCTTCTATCGCAGGTGTACCTAAAAACATATTTTTCCTGACGGCAGATGCTTTCGGTGTATTGCCGCCAATTTCTAAATTAACACCGGGCCAGGCCATGTTCCATTTTATTTCGGGATATACGGCAAAAGTGGCAGGTACAGAGGCAGGTGTGACCGAGCCTCAGGTTACTTTCTCTGCTTGTTTTGGAAAAGCTTTCCTACCCTTGCATCCTACTAAATACGCGGAATTGCTGGGGGAGAAAATGCGCAAGCACAATGTGAATGTCTGGCTGGTGAATACTGGATGGAGTGGGGGAGCCTACGGTGTCGGGAAACGAATGAAATTATCGTATACCCGCGCTATGATTTCTGCGGCTTTGAAAGGCGAACTGGAAAATGCGTGTTACAACGCAGATCCTGTGTTTGGTTTGCAGATCCCAGAGGCTTGTCCGGGGGTCCCATCAGAAATATTACAACCAAAAAATACCTGGGCAGATCAGAAGAAATATGACCAAAAAGCGAATGAGCTTTCACAGGAGTTTATTACCAACTTTAAGCAGTTTGAAGCTTTCGCGAGTGCTGAAATTCTCGCATCCTTCCCTAAAGTTGTGGAAAACGCCTCTTAAAGCTTTTTTTTTGCTCAAAAATTTGCATATCAATTTTTTTTTAGTTTTAATTGTGAAAGATTGTCTCCGCATGGGGACAATCTTTTTTTAATATACGCCGATGCGGACAGGGGGGAGACCTAGCTCAAGGGAAGAAACTAACGATTATTTAATTTGGAATTAAAATCAAAGTTATAAATTTGTTCTTGCAACAATTGTTTGTAATGATCGTTGTGTGTATTACAGAATAATAATCTAAATTTAAAAAAAACACGAGTACTAAAAACTAAAAAACTAAAAAACAATGGCAAACGCACCAAAACCAACAACAGTTCAAAAAGAGAGCTCTTCATCTGCTTCAAATTTATTTGCAACATTAGTAATTCCTATCTGTATCATTATCGGTATTTGTATTTTCAAGTTTGTCTTGGGTAGTAGAGATAACTTTATTGACGGCGCAGATCCAGATTTGCATGAGACGATGCCAAAAGTAGGTAACTACGCAGGTATGGCTTACAAAGGTGGTTTCATCGTACCAATCTTAATGGGTATGTTCTTAATGGTTATCGTTTTCTCAATTGAGCGTATGATCGTAATTGGTAAAGCAACTGGTAAAGGTAGCTTAGACGGATTCGTTAAAAAAGTACAATCACTTTTAAACTCAAACAACATCGAAGGTGCTATGGCTGAGTGTGATAGACAACAAGGTTCGGTAGCTAACGTGATCAAATCTGGTTTGAAAAAATACAGAGAAATGGAAGTTGAGCCTAACATGGATACAGATCAAAAATGTTTAGCGATCCAAAAAGATATCGAAGAAGCAACTACATTAGAAATGCCAATGTTAGAGCAAAACTTAACAGTAATTGCAACATTAGTATCAGTAGGTACATTAACAGGTCTATTAGGAACAGTAACAGGTATGATCAAGGCCTTCGGTGGTTTAGCTAACTCTGGTGCTCCGGATCAAGCGGCATTAGCAACTGGTATTTCTGAGGCTTTGATTAACACAGCTACAGGTATTGGTACTTCTACTTTCGCGATTATCATGTACAACATTTTAACTTCGAAAATCGATAAATTGACTTACGCTATTGATGAAGCAGGTTTCAGCATCATCCAAACTTACGCTTCTACGCATAAATAAAAAATAATGTATTTTTTTTTACCGGCTTTATGGAAAACCGGAAGAATAAACATCATTAGTTAAATACATAAGTAATTTTTAAAATTATGCCAAGAGCAAAGGTTCAAAGAAAGAGTACTTCGATAGATATGACCGCCATGTGCGACGTATCTTTCCTATTGCTTACTTTCTTTATTTTAACAGCAACAGCACGTCAGCCTGATCCTTTGGATGTTACTATCCCTTCATCGACTTATAAACTTAAAGTTCCAGATTTGGACATGGGTATATTGTCGATTGGAAAAGGCAAAGTGTTTTATGAAATCGTAGGGAAAGACATTAAAATGGCTACCCTTGATAAAATGGGCGAAAAGTACGGCATTAAATTCACTCCGGAAGAAAGAGAGCGTTTTGGTGTAGTTGGTGCTTTCGGTGTACCGGTACAGAGTTTAAAGCAATTCATCATGATGAGTGGTGATGAGCGTACAAAGTCTGGTATTGACACTGGTATTCCAACTGATTCAACAAACAATCAATTGGCGGAATGGGTGATGCAATCACGTACTGCCGTAGCCGAATTACACGCAGCGCCAATGCGTATCAGTATCAAAGGAGACGCTAAGGAAGAATACCCTGCGGTGAAGAAAGTGATCGATATTTTGCAGAAGCAAAAAATTAACAAGTTTAGTTTAATCACATCTGCCGAAGGCGATGCTCAATAGATAAATATTATGGCTGAATTAGATACCTCCGGCGGGGGGAAAAAAGGCAAAAAAGTAAGGAGTAAGAAAGCAAATACCAAAGTCGATTTGACGGCGATGGTAGATTTAGCCTTCTTGCTGATCACCTTCTTTATGTTAACCACTTCCCTGTCGAAACCAATTGCAATGGATATTGCAAAGCCTGATAAAGACGACAAATCGACTGAAAAGAATGAATTGCGTGCTTCTGAAACCATGACTATATTATTGGGTAAAGACAATAAAGTTGCCTGGTACATGGGAGAAGCTGGTAAATCAAAACCTAATGTTGAGAGTTTTGCTGATATCAGAAAATCAATATTAGATAATAAAAAGAAAGTAGCTGAAACTACTGGTGGCAGACAGATCATTATGGTGATCAAGCCGACATCAGGAGCGAATTACAAGAACTTTGTTGATATCATGGATGAGTTAGCGATCACTAAGATCACCACAGCTCCTGCAATCGATGATGAGAACATTACTGATGCTGAAAAAGATTTCATGAAAAGTGCTGGAATTTTATAATAAAAGAATTAATAAAATATTAAATAGTAAGCTATGTTAGGTTCTAAAATAGATTTATTGAAACGGGAATGGCTTGACGTCGTCTTCGCGGGTAAAAACAAGAGCTACGGAGCATACCAGCTTCGCAGCACGAGTGCCGCAAATACTACAAAAGCGTTATTGATTGCTTCTACTATTTTCGTAGTTGCATTTATGACCCCAAAAGTTTTGAGCTTGATCAAGGGTAGTCTTCCAGAAGACGAGATTGTAAAGCAAGTAGAGGTTACAGTTGTGCCACCTCCACCGGTGAACCCGGATACCCCTCCACCTCCACCGGTAGAGCCACCCCCACCGAAACAGGATCAAATTAAATTCCCTCCTCCGATTGTAAAACCGGATAATGAGGTGATTGATAAGGAACCGGTTCAGATCGAAGATTTGAAAAAAGCGGATCCAGGTCAGAAAACCATTGAAGGTGATCCTACTGCTGATATTGTAATTGCTGGTCCTGTTGGAGATGGCCCTAAACAAGCAGCGGTAGTAGAAGACACAAAGGTTTATGACTTCGTGAGTATTGAAACACAGCCAGGTTTCCCTGGAGGTATGGAGAAATTCTACGCTTACTTGAAGAAAGCAGTTAGATATCCAGCAATGGCTCAGGAAAATAACATTCAAGGTAAAGTATTCTTATCTTTCGTAGTAGAGAAAAATGGAGACTTAACCGACATCAAAGTGGAAAGAAAACTTGGTGGTGGTACTGATGAGGAAGCCATCAGAGTATTGAAAGCGAGTCCACGTTGGACTCCGGGTATCCAAAACGGAAAACCGGTACGTGTGAAGTTCAATATTCCAATCAGCTTTACCTTATCTCAATAGTATTTACGAATGTTTAATTTAAGAACATTTAAACAGAAATCGCCTCAACAGCGATTTCTGTTCATTTTAGGCCTCGTGATGTTTGCGTTTTATTTCGTATTAGGCCTATTATTGATCTTCTGGACTGATATTCCCTTTGAAATCCAGAAAACTTATCGCATCTTGTTTGGGTTATTGCTGATCGTTTATGCAGCCATTAGATTTGCCCGGTTAATTAATCCTAAAGACGATTAAATCCGAATTATCCTATTTAACGCGCTGAAATAACTTTGCTTAATCGCATTTTATCGAAAAATATTGATTCAAATGAAACACTTAAGTCTGATATTGCTGTTATTTATATTTGTGGCCTGTAAGCGTAAGCCAAAGCCAGAAAATACAGTAGAACAAAGCCGTACCACAGGAAGCGTTAAGATCCTGACTGATGCGTCCTTTGCCAGAGTACTGGCAGATCAGATTGAGGTATTCAAAACGGATTATCCTACAGCTGAATTTACCGTGATCGAAGGTAATGAGAATAAAATCCTACCTACCTTTCTAAACGATAGCGTAAGGGTGATGATTTCCTCCAGGATGCTGACTCCGGAAGAGGACAAGATTTATAGAAATAGAAGTATTGTTCCTAGAACGTCGAGGTTTGCGATTGATGGAATCGCCTTAATTACGAATGCGGCGAACGCGGACAGTACCATTACGGTGCAGGAAGTGATCGATATCCTGCAGGGAAAATCAGCTGCTGGAAAACAATTGGTGTTTGATAATGCTTATTCCAGTACTTTGCGTTATTTTAAAGAACTTGCTGGAGTAAAAGAACTGCCAAAAAAAGGAGTTTATACTTTACAGGACAATAATGACGTTATAAAATACGTTGCAGATAATAATAATTTTATTGGTGTAGTTGGGGTAAACTGGTTAATCTCCAATGAGGCAGCTATGGCTGGGCCAATCGCCAAAGTGAAGATGCTGGGGGTGAAGAATTTACCAGGAAAAAAAGGGGATAATGCGTTTTATACGCCAATTCAGCAGAATTTAATTAATGGGATATATCCTTTTTTAAGAAATATCTACATCATTAATGCGGAAGGCCGTGAAGGTTTAGGCACAGGTTTTGCAAACTGGTTAGTAAGTCCACGCGGACAGCTGATCGTACTCAAATCTGGACTAGGTCCACATAAAATGATGCCGAGAGAATTTAATTTAAAGAATACAAACTAAATTTTATATTTGAACTATGAAGCCTGATTAGGAGCTTCATTACAATTAAAACAATAGTGAACCATGAAAATGACAAAGAAAGCAATAACCTTAAGTTTAGGTTTAGTAGTGATGGGTTCTGCCTCTTTTGCTCAAAGCTTAAATGATGCAAAGAAGGCTGTAGATGCCGAACAGTACCAGAAAGCGACCACCATGCTGAAAGCATTGGTAAAATCACAAGCGAATAAAGGAGAAAACTACTTTAATTTAGGTGATGTTTATCTAAGAATGGATTATGTAGATTCAGCGAGAGCAACTTTTACTCAAGGTGTAACGGCAGATCCTAAAAACCCTTTAAACTATATTGGTTTAGGTGAAGCTGATTTATATGATAAAAATCCTACTTCGGCAAAAACTAATTTTGATAAAGCTGTAGAGGTATCTTCTAAAAAAGATTATATCCCTCAGTTATACATTGGAAAAGCTTATATCGCTACCGATAATAAAGACTTTACTGCGGCATTACCTTACCTGCAAAAAGCAGATGAGTTGGATGCTAATGATAAAGATGCAGAGACTTTCTTAGCCTTAGGTGATTACTATGCCGTTCAGAAAAAAAACTCTGAAGCTTTGCAAAACTATATGAGAGCATTGAACATCAATGCAAATCTAATCAGAGCAACCGTTCAGATTGGTAGAATGTACACAGAATCAAGAGCATTCCCAGAAGCAGAAGATCGCTTGAAAGAAGCGATTACTGCTGATCCTAACTATGGTCCTGCTTACAGAGAGCTTGCTGAGCTGTATATGCAATGGGCAAACCAGGTTGTTGCTGAACAAGCTGCTAAATCTGCTTTGGCATTGACTAACTATAAAAAATACTTAGACTTGACTGATAACTCTTATGAGTCTAAATTACGCTATGCTCAGTTCTTGTTCTATGCAAAGGACTATCCAACCTTAGAGCAAGTAACTACTGAGTTAGCTACAATGAGCCCTAACAATGAGAAAAGCCTTGTGGTATCAAGATTACGTGGTTATTCAGCTTATGAGAATAAGAACTATCCTAAGAGTTTGGAGTACATGAATGACTTCTTTGCGAAAGTGAAAGATCCTTCACGTATCATTGCTGATGATTACCTTTATTTAGGTAAATCGCAAATGCAAACAGGTAACGATAGCTTAGCTTTAGGGAATATCGTTAAAGCAGTAGAGAAAGATTCAACAAAAGCAGATGCTTTAGAAGAAGTTGCATTATCGCTGTTCAAAGCTAAGAAATATGATAAAGCTGGTGATGTGTATACATTGGCACTTAAGGCAAATCCTAATGGCCCAAATAGCTTAACCAATAACTACTATTTAGGTACTGCAAAATATTATGATTATGCTTTTAAAGACAGAGACGGTAAACATCCTGATAAGAAAATCTTAGCTGATGCTGACTCTGCTTTTGCTAATATCATTAAGGCTAAAAATGATTTCGTTTTAGCGTATGCTTTTAGAGCGCGTATTGCAAAGTATAACGATGATGCAAATAACCCTAAATGGTTAGCTGTTCCTTACTACGATCAGTTGATTCAATTGGTAACCGTGACTAAGCCTGAACTTGCAGCCGCACAACCTAAAGAATTAGTTGAAGCTTATGTTTATGCCGGTTCTTACTATGCACAAACTGATAAAGAAAAAGCAAAAGAATACTTGACTAAAGCTTTAGCAATTGATCCTGCAAATACAGGTGCTCAAGAGCGTTTGAAGCAATTAACTGCTCCTGCAGCTAAGACTCCAGTTAAGAAAAAGTAATATTTTCCAATAAAAGAAAAAGGCAGGGTTGTTATCCTGCCTTTTTCTTTTAATTTTGTCCCAAATTTAATGCCATGGAAACCCAAAGTGTACCTGTAGATTTTTTACCTATTGTATTTCAAATTATTGTTGCTTTAGGATTTGTTGTTGTGACTTTGATTGCCACACACTTTTTAGGCCCAAAAAGAAAGACAGCTGATAAGTTGGCTACTTTCGAAGCGGGGGTGAAGGTGGTAGGTAATGCACGCCAGCCTTTCTCTATTAAGTATTTCTTAGTAGCGATCCTGTTTGTTCTTTTTGATATTGAGGTAGTCTTCATGTACCCATGGGCAGTAAACTTCAGAGAGCTTGGTATGACCGGGATGATCCAGATGTTCGTCTTCATGGGCACCTTGCTGCTAGGTTTTATCTACATTTTGAAAAAGAAAGCTTTAGACTGGAATTAACCTATTTAGATTGTTTCTAAATGATCAAGGTTTAGGCCAATTCCTTTCAAAATATTGTAAATTTGTGGTTCATTCTTTGTAGGAATGAACCTTTTTTCGTTTTGTATCATGAGTAACATCAATATAGTAGACGCGCCTCCAGGCATAGAAGGATCTGGTTTTTTTGCCACCTCTTTAGACAAAGTAATTGGTTTGGCACGTTCCCATTCATTATGGCCCCTGCCATTCGCGACTTCTTGTTGCGGTATCGAATTTATGGCTACAATGGGTTCTCACTATGACTTCGGTCGTTTTGGATCTGAACGCTTAAGTTTTTCTCCTCGTCAGGCGGATTTATTAATGGTGATGGGTACCATCGCTAAGAAAATGAGTCCGGTGTTAAAACAAGTATATTTACAGATGGCTGAACCTCGCTGGGTGATTGCCGTAGGTGCCTGTGCTTCCAGTGGTGGTATCTTTGACACGTATTCAGTGCTTCAGGGGATCGATGAGATCATTCCTGTTGATGTGTACGTTCCAGGTTGCCCACCAAGACCAGAAGCGATCTTAGACGGCTTTGGGAAGATTCAGGAGTTGGTTAAGAACGAATCTTTGAGAAGAAGAGATTCAGATCAATACAAAGAAATGTTGGCTTCATACGGAATTCTATAATGGCAGAGGTGACAAATAAAGAGATCTTAGAGGCATTGAATGAAAAATTTGGTGCTAAAATTATAGGGGTAAATGAGCCTTACGGCTTACTTACTTTCGAAACCACAAAAGATGTCATCATCGAGGTGCTGCGCTTCTTAAAAGAAAGCGACACGAATTTTAACTTCCTTACGGACATTACAGCAGTTCATTATCCGGAGAAAAAACACGGTATTGCAGTGGTTTACCACCTGCACAGTATGGTGAAAAAAGTTAGGGTACGTGTAAAGGTATTTATCGATGAGCATCATCCTACCATTCCTACGGCGACCGTTCTTTGGAATGCCGCGAATTGGATGGAAAGAGAAACTTATGACTTTTTCGGTGTAAAATTCGAAGGTCACCCGGATTTAAGAAGAATATTGAACATGGACGAGCTTGGTGTTCACCCTATGTTAAAACAATATCCTTTGGAAGATCCAAACAGAGTAGATAAAAAAGACGAATACTTTGGTAGATAAGCACATGAATCACAATCAACCGGTATATACAGATAATGATCCCCAGAATGAGCTGGTAACCCTGAATTTAGGGCCTACTCACCCTGCAACACATGGTGTTTTTCAAAATGTTATTCAGTTAGACGGAGAGCGTATTGTAAGTGGTGTTTCTACCATTGGCTATATCCACCGCGCTTTCGAGAAAATAGCAGAACACCGCCCATTCTATCAAATCACTCCACTAACAGATAGACTGAACTACTGCTCATCGCCAATCAACAACATGGGATGGCACATGACAGTAGAGAAATTGCTGAACATCCAAATGCCTAAAAGGGTAGATTACCTGAGGGTAATCGTCATGGAGCTGTCGAGGATCGCCGATCACATTATTTGTAACACCATTATTGCTCAGGATACTGGTGCAACCACTACTTTCCTTTACTTGTTCCAGTTTAGAGAGCACATCTATGAAATCTTCGAGGAGATTTGTGGTGCTCGTCTGACGACTAACATTGGTAGAATTGGTGGTTTTGAAAGAGATTTCAATGAAATCGCCTTTGCGAAAATTAATAAATTTTTAAAAACATTCCCAGTAGCGTTAAGAGAATTCGAAAGTTTGCTTGACCGTAACAGGATCTTTATCGACCGTACTTCAGGTGTGGCTGCAGTAACTGCAGAAATGGCCTTGGATTATGGCTGGACTGGCCCATTACTGCGTTCTGCAGGAGTAGATTATGATGTTCGTGTAAGCGAGCCCTATTCTTCTTACCAGGATTTCGATTTTCAGGTTCCTGTAGGTACCAGCGGTGATATTTATGACCGTTACCTGGTGCGTAATGCAGAAATGTGGGAAAGTGTGAGCATCATTGAACAAGCCTTGGAGAAATTGAAACATGAGCCTGCTGGAATCTTCCACGCAGATGTTCCTGAGTTCTATTTGCCGGCTAAAGAAGAAGTTTACAACAATATGGAGGCCTTAATCTATCACTTCAAAATTGTGATGGGAGAGATTGACGCACCAAAAGCAGAAGTTTACCATGCAGTAGAAGGTGGTAACGGAGAATTGGGTTTCTATTTGATCAACGACGGTGGTAGAACACCTTATCGTTTGCACTTCAGAAGACCAAGCTTTATAAATTATCAAATGTTTGCGCCCATGAGTGTTGGTATGCTGTTATCAGATGCCATCATCAACATGAGTAGTATGAATATTATTGCAGGAGAATTAGATGCTTAAAGTAGAAGAACAACAACCTGTACAGTTCTCCTCAGCTTTAGTTGAAAAGTTTGAAGAGATCGTTAAAAGGTATCCGGAAGGAAAGCAAAAATCCGCTTTATTGCCAATTTTGCATGAAGTACAAGCAGAACTGGGCTGGTTAAGTCCAAATGCTATGGATAAAGTTGCGGAATATCTGCGCATAGAGCCAATTGAAGTATATGAAGTAGCTTCGTTCTACAGTATGTACTTCCTAAAGCCACAAGGGAAATACGTTTTGGAAGTTTGCAGAACGGGACCTTGCTGTCTGGTTGGTGCAGAGAAACTAATGGGCCATATTGAAAAAAGCCTTGGCGTTAAAGAAAATGAGGTCACTCCTGATGGCTTATTTAGCTGGAGAGGCGTAGAGTGTTTAGCTGCCTGCGGCTATGGACCCGTGTTACAAATTGGCCCTGAATACACTTTCTATGAAAACCTTAACGAACAAAAGGTAGACGATTTGATACAAGACTTACGCAAGAAATAATGAGTCGTAAACTATTATTAGAACATATAAACGTACCAGGCATTCATACATTGGATGTTTATCGCCAGAAAGGCGGGTACCGTTCCGTGGAAAAGGCCCTGAAAACTCTGACTCCTGATGAAGTGGTGGAAGAGGTAAAGAAGTCTGGATTACGCGGGCGCGGGGGTGCAGGATTTCCTACGGGAATGAAATGGAGCTTTTTAGCTAAACCGGAGGGCGTAGCGCGTTACCTGGTTTGTAATGCCGATGAATCGGAGCCGGGAACGTTTAAAGACCGTTATCTGATGACTCACATTCCTCATGCACTGATTGAAGGTATGATTGTATCCAGCTTTGCTTTGGGTGCAAAAACTTCGTTCATCTATGTACGTGGTGAAATGATGCCTCAAATTCGGATTCTGGAAAGAGCAATTGCAGAAGCTAAGCATGCTGGATTTTTAGGTAAAAATATTTTAGGTTCAGGTTACGACCTGGAATTATACGTTCAGCCGGGTGGTGGTGCTTATATCTGCGGAGAAGAAACTGCATTGTTAGAATCATTGGAAGGAAAACGTGGTAATCCAAGAATTAAACCTCCATTCCCTGCAATTGCAGGGTTGTACGGCTGTCCGACGGTAGTGAACAATGTGGAATCTATTGCAGCTGTAGTACCGATCATTAATGATGGCGGCGACGAGTATGCGAAAGTAGGTATTGGACGCAGTACAGGTACAAAACTGATCTCAGCCTCTGGAAATTTGGTAAGACCGGGTGTTTATGAGATTGAATTGGGACTTCCTGTAGAAGAATTTATCTATTCTGATGAATGGTGTGGCGGTATCGCCAATGGCAAAAGATTAAAGGCAACTGTTGCTGGTGGATCTTCTGTTCCGGTACTTCCTGCTAACCTTTCCTTAAAACTTGCAAACGGGGAACCTCGTTTAATGAGTTACGAATCTTTATCTGAAGGTGGCTTTGCTACTGGTACGATGATGGGTTCTGGTGGTTTTATCGCTTTTGATGAAGACCAGTGTATGGTTAGAAACACCTGGAATTTCTCCCGTTTTTATCACCATGAGAGTTGCGGCCAATGTTCGCCTTGTCGTGAGGGTACTGGATGGATGGAAAAAGTGCTTCACCGCATTGAATATGGCCATGGTAAAATGAGCGATATTGATTTATTGGTGGATGTAGCTAAGAAAATTGAAGGAAACACGATTTGCCCGCTAGGTGATGCAGCTGCATGGCCAGTAGCAAGTGCCATCAGACATTTCAGAGATGAATTTGAATGGCATGTGAAAAACCCTCAGTTATCCCTGGATACAAATTATGGATTAGCAAATTATGCTGAACCAATAGCTAAAGCAGTTAGTACAGAAAATTAACGATCAAACCAATGCTTGGAAAGCTTAATAACTGGAAAAGCAACGCGATGATAAAGAATATCTTTAACAATGAGTGATAAAGTTAAGGTAACCATAGACGGAATAACCGTAGAAGTAGCACCAGGGACGACCATCCTAAATGCTGCGCGCCAAATCGGTGGGGATATTGTTCCTCCGGCGATGTGTTATTATTCCAAATTAGAAGGCAGTGGTGGAAAATGCAGAACCTGCATCGTAAAGGTGAGCAAGGGTTCTGAAAAAGATCCGCGTCCAATGCCGAAATTAGTAGCTTCATGCCGTACCACTGTGATGGATGGAATGGAAGTGATGAACATTACTTCTCCAGAAGTGATCGAAGCAAGAAGTGGTGTAGTGGAGATGTTGTTGATCAACCATCCATTAGATTGCCCGGTTTGCGATCAGGCTGGTGAATGTGACCTTCAGAACTTAGGTTATGAGCATGGTTTGCAGAAAACGAGATATGAGTTTGAAAGAAGAACTTTTGAACGCATTGATATCGGTGATAAAATCCAGTTACACATGAACAGGTGTATTTTGTGTTACCGTTGTGTATTTACGGCTGACCAGATTACCAATAAACGTGTTCATGGGATCTTAAACCGTGGAGATCATTCAGAAATCTCTACTTATATCCAAACGGCTGTCGACAATGATTTCTCTGGAAACGTGATCGATGTTTGTCCGGTGGGTGCATTAACAGACAAAACTTTCCGATTTAAAAACAGAGTTTGGTTTACTAAACCAATCGATGCACATAGAGATTGCCCTACCTGCAGTGGTAAAGTAACACTGTGGTACAAAGGAGAAGATGTTTTGCGCGTAACTGCAAGAAAAGATGTTTATGGTGAGGTGGAAGAGTTTATCTGTAATACTTGTCGCTTTGATAAGAAAAAGACTGCAGACTGGACTATTGAGCATCCTACGCACATCCCTGATACCTCTGTAATTGCCTCAAATCACTACGAGACTTTAATACCTTTACCGGTAATTCAGGACGATGAGCGATTGAAAGAAGCAAATAGGATTGAACTAGAAAAAACCACTAAATTCTAATGGATATAGCTTTTGTAATAGAAAAATTTGTACTGGTAGCGATTATATTCGGTATAAGTTTAGTGATAGCCATGTATTCCACTTATGCAGAAAGGAAAGTGGCTGCATTTCTACAGGATAGGTTAGGACCAGACAGAGCCGGTCCATTTGGAATTCTTCAGCCATTAGCTGATGGGGTTAAAATGTTCATGAAAGAGGAAATCATTCCTACAAACGCCAGCAAATGGTTGTTTATGGTAGGTCCTGGTTTATCTATGTTAACGGCGTGTATCGGAACCGCTGTGATTCCTTGGGGAAGCGCAATGACGATCGGTGATCGCGTGATTCCTTTGCAGGTAACAGACATTAACGTAGGTGTACTTTATATTTTCGGAGTAGTTTCTCTAGGTGTATACGGTGTAATGATCGGTGGCTGGGCATCCAATAACAAATACTCCTTATTGAGTGCGATTCGTGCAGCATCACAAAATATCAGTTATGAGATTGCAATGGGATTATCCATTATCGGCTTATTATTGGTAACCAACTCTATGAGTTTGGGTGAGATTGTTGCCAATCAACACGGATGGCGCTGGAACGTATTGTATCAGCCTTTAGGTTTCTTATTGTTCATGATCTGCTCTTTTGCAGAGACGAACAGAGCACCTTTCGATTTACCGGAATGTGAGACGGAGCTCATCGGTGGTTATCACACAGAATACTCGTCCATGAAATTAGGTTTCTACCTGTTCGCAGAATACATCAATATGTTTGTTTCTGCAGCGGTAATGGCTAGTTTATACTTTGGTGGTTACAACTACCCTGGAATGGATTGGGTACTGGTGCAAACAGGAACAGTGATTGCTCCACTAATTGGAGTGGGTGTTTTCTTCTTAAAGATCTTTGCTTTCATCTTCTTCTTCATGTGGGTACGCTGGACGATTCCTCGTTTCCGTTACGATCAGCTGATGCACTTAGGCTGGAAGGTATTGATTCCTTTGGCTATTGCGAATATCATCATCACAAGTATTGTGATTGCTATAATTGAAAAGTTTTAACTGTCCGCATTTAGCGGTATAATCAGGAGGTTTAATGGAACCATTAACCAGTAAAAAGAAAGTATTAGAGAAAAAGCCCCTTACGTTTGCAGAACGCATGTATTTGCCTGCAATCACTAAAGGCTTAGCTATTACCATCAGCCACTTCTTTAAGAAAGAAGCGACGATCAGATACCCGGAAGAGCAAAGAGAGTTTTCTACGAACTTCAGGGGGATGCACTCCTTGAAAAGGGACGAAGAAGGTAAAGAACGCTGCACGGCCTGCGGCCTTTGTGCATTGTCTTGTCCAGCTGAAGCCATCACTATGATTGCCTCAGAGCGTAAACCGGAAGAAAAAGACCTTTACCGCGAGGAGAAATATGCCTCAGTATATGAGATCAACATGTTACGTTGTATCTTCTGCGGATTGTGCGAAGAAGCCTGTCCAAAAGAAGCCATCTATTTAGACGGTCCGATTGTCCCTTCAGATTACCTGCGTAAAGATTTTATTTATGGCAAGGATAAACTGGTAGAGGCACCATTAGAGAAGAAATAATAAGCATAGGTAACCTCTTCGGTTATTAATATAAACAGTTTAAATTATATAATAAATGGGTACATCGGTATTCTATTTTGTAGCAACATTAAGCGTCATCTTTTCACTGATGGTTATCTTTTCTAAGAACCCAGTGCATAGCGTGCTTTACTTAATTGTTACTTTCTTTACATTAACAGTTCATTATATTCTATTGAATGCGCAGTTTCTGGCAGTCGTGAATTTTATCGTCTACATGGGGGCCATCATGGTACTGTTCCTCTTCGTGCTGATGCTACTCAACCTGAATAAGGACAATGAGCCGCTGAAATCGACCCTAGTCAAGGTAGTAGGCGTGATTGCAGGATGTTGCTTAGTAGTGACCATCATTGGTTCTTTAAAAGCAACAGCGATTTCTGATCCGGTATTATTGAAAAACCCTAATCTCGGATTGGTGAAGAATTTAGGTAAGGAATTATTTGGTCCTTATATGTTGCCTTTTGAGCTGTCCTCGATTCTATTGCTAACCGCAATGGTAGGTGCAGTATTGTTAACTAAAAAAGAAAAAGCATAGTATTGGGTTTGCATCATTTGATGTAAAGCTCATTGCATAACATAAGTATAAACTGAATGGAAAACATAACTCAGGGATTGCAGGGAGTACCACTTAACCACTACATCTGGCTAAGTGCGATTATTTTCACCATTGGTGTAATTGGGGTATTGACCCGTAGAAACGCCATCGTCATTTTTATGTCGGTAGAATTAATGCTGAATGCAGTAAATTTACTGCTGACCGCATTTTCGGTACATAACAATGATCCGTCAGGACAAGTATTCGTATTCTTTATCATGGTGCTTGCCGCTGCAGAAGTTGCAGTAGGACTAAGTATCATCGTAATGGTGTACAGAAATACTCAATCTATAGATATAAATGTGTTGAATCGCCTTAAGTGGTAATTAATAAGAATAAAGTAATAACATGATAAATTTAGTTTGGCTGGTTCCCTTAATTCCTCTTTTAGGCTTTGTTATCAATGGCCTGGGAAGAAATACGCTTTCTAAAAACCTGATCGGTTTTATCGGAAGCAGCGTGATATTCATTTCCTTTGCCATCAGTGTAGGTATCTTCTTCGAATTAGGAGCAGATGCGAATAAGTCACATGAGATCTTCCTGTTCGACTGGATCAGCGCTGGTCAGCTGAACATTCCACTTTCCTTCCTGGTAGATCCACTCAGCTCAATTATGCTGCTGATCATTACCGGTGTGGGTTTCTTAATCCATATTTATTCGATTGGCTACATGCACGCTGATGAGGCTTTCGGGAAGTTCTTTAGCTACCTGAACCTGTTTATCTTCTTCATGCTGCTATTGGTATTAGGTGCTAACTACATCGTGATGTTTATCGGATGGGAAGGCGTAGGACTTTGCTCTTACTTACTGATTGGATTCTGGTATACGAACAGCAGCTATGCTTCGGCAGCGAAGAAAGCTTTCATTATGAACCGTATCGGTGACCTTGGTTTTCTTTTAGGTGTATTCTTTATCTTTAGCACTTTTGGTACAGTAGAGTTCTCTAAAATCTTTCCTCAGGCGGCAAATATGCTTCCTGGAAATGGCAGCATCGCTTTAATCGCATTGCTGCTGTTTATCGGTGCCTGCGGTAAATCGGCTCAATTGCCTTTATTTACCTGGTTACCTGATGCGATGGCTGGTCCAACGCCGGTTTCTGCATTGATCCATGCGGCTACCATGGTAACTGCGGGTGTATATATGATTGCAAGGTCAAATGTGCTCTTCGATTTAGCACCAATGATTCAGCACATTATTGCAATCGTTGGTCTGGCTACAGCAGTATTGGGTGCAATTATTGCCTTAACGCAAACTGACATTAAAAAGGTACTGGCTTATTCTACCGTATCTCAATTGGGATATATGTTCCTTGGTTTGGGAGTTGGCGCTTACAATGGAGCTTTCTTCCACGTGATCACACATGCTTTCTTTAAAGCATTATTGTTCTTATGTGCGGGTTCTGTGATTCATGCTTTACACCATGAGCAAGACATGAGACACATGGGCGGCTTACGTAAGAAATTACCAGTTACCTTTATGACCATGCTGATCGGTACGATTGCGATCGCTGGTTTACCTCCATTCTCTGGTTTCTTTTCTAAGGATGAGATCCTGGCGCATGTATATGCACACGATAAAACGATGTGGGCGATCGGTGTATTCACCGCTTTCTTAACGGCTTTTTATATGTTCAGAATGCTGTTCCTTACTTTCTCAGGAAAGTACCGCGGAACGCACCATGCAGAAGAGAAAATTCATGAGTCTCCGAAATCAATGACGATTCCTCTAATCGTATTGGCAGTTTTATCTGCTGTCGGTGGAATGATCGGTATTCCTGAAGCATTGGGTGGTCACCATTGGTTGTCGCATTGGATGGCTCCTGTGATCAAACACGCAACTGAGGGACCAGATCATGCAACGGAATATATGTTAATGGCAGTTTCTGTACTGGGCGTATTGATTGCAATAGGATTTGCCTATGTGAAATATGTGAAACAAAACCACATCCCACTTCCTGATGAAGGAAAAAGGTCGGCTTTGGCTAACCTATCTTACCAGAAATTCTATATTGATGAGATTTATGATCTGTTAATCAGAAGACCTTTGGATGCACTTTCAACTTTCTTCTATAAAATTATTGACAATAAAATTGTTGATGGTATTGTGAACGGTTTAGGCTGGAGCACTTCGGAAGCCAGTAAAGGTTTACGTTTGGTTCAGTCCGGAAACGTTGGCTTCTATCTGTTAATGATGGTGGTAGGAATCATCTCATTGTTATTGTATACTTATTTATCTCTGTAAAAGATCGTTCAAGAAAACATAATGGAACAACTTTTAATACTTCTTATCTTTCTACCATTGGTTGGCGCCGTGGTTACTGCATTCACAGGTAATGCAGCGAAACATGTGGCTCTGGGCTCAGCAATCCTTTCATTAGGCTTGACGCTCATCACGGTATGTAATTTTACACCGGATGCCAGTACGCAATTTGCGGTAAACTATCCCTGGATTCAGGATTTAGGCATCAATTTCCACGCAGGAATTGATGGGATCAGCATGATCACCGTTTTATTAACCAATGTATTGGTTCCGATCATTATTTTATCGGCTTATCAGCACAACTATAAAAAGGCCAATGCATTCTTTGCATTGATCTTGTTCATGCAGTTTGGTTTATTATTGGTATTTACGGCTTTAGACGCCTTCTTATTTTATATCGGATGGGAAGCAGCCTTGATTCCAATCTACTTTATCTGCGCAATCTGGGGTGGTAAAGACAGGATTAAAGTAAACATGAAGTTCTTCGTGTATACCATTGCTGGATCGTTGTTCATGCTAATGGGTATCATCTATCTATACTTACAAAATCCTGCTCATAACTTTGAGTTACAGGCTTTCTATCACCTTGACCTTGATGCTGCACAGCAGGGATGGATTTTCTGGGCTTTCTTTATCGCATTTGCGATTAAGATGCCAATCTTCCCATTCCATACCTGGCAGCCAGATACGTATACTGAAGCTCCAGCTCCAGGTACCATGTTATTATCAGGTATTATGCTGAAGATGGGTATTTATGGCGTGATCAGATGGTTATTGCCAATCGCACCTGAAGGTGTTCAGCAATGGGGTCATTTAGCCATTATTCTTTCGATTATTGGTGTGGTTTATGCTTCTATCATTGCTTTTACACAGAAAGACGCCAAGAGACTGGTTGCTTATTCATCCATTGCTCACGTAGGCTTAATCTCGGCAGGTATTTTTGCTTTAAATACACAAGGGATGCAGGGTGCAATGGTGCAGATGTTAAGTCACGGTATCAACGTAGTTGGTTTATTCTTTGTCCTGGATATTATTGCCAGCCGTATGAAAACTAATAAAATAGCTGAATTGGGTGGTATTGCTAAGAAAGCACCTCAATTGGCTATTGCCTTCCTGATCATTGTATTGGGAACGGTAGCACTTCCAGGAACTAATGGTTTCATTGGCGAGTTCTTGTTACTGATCGGAATTTATCAATACCAGGTATGGGCAGGCGTTTTCGCCGGATTGTCTATCATCTTTGGTGCGGTGTATATGTTCAGAATGTATCAGAACATTATGCTTGGAAAAACCAATGACCTCACCATAGGCTTTACAGATATTAAAGGATCTGAAAAAGTAGTATTGTACGTCATTTGTGCCTTGATTATTGCTTTAGGAGTGTATCCTAAGCCAATCCTTCATTTATCTGAAGCCTCGGTACAACAATTAATAGAACAGGTAACACAAAAATTAACATCGGTAAACTAAGCAAATGAATATCATCATAACAATTACTGTTACAGCTTTAGTGGTGCTTTATGCAGGTTTGTTTAAAGCTAAAAAAGCGTTATTACCCCTTACCTTAATTGGTTTGCTTACTTCGCTGGCTTTTGTAGTGACTTCCTGGAACACCAATCAGACTTATTACGGAATGATGCAAATGGATAACTTTGCATTAGCTTTCGCAGGTCTAGCAATTATCGGAACATTTTTTATCTTCCTCTTGACGCAGAACTATTTTGCGGCCAACAGTGAAAATATTGCAGAATACTTTACCCTCATGCTCTTTGCCCTGACAGGGATTGTGATCATGGTGTCTTATAAAAACATGTCGATGTTATTTATTGGTGTGGAGATCATGTCTGTGGCACTTTACATCCTGGCCGGCATCAGAAAGAACAATTTCGCTTCCAACGAGGCGTCTTTAAAGTACTTTCTAATGGGTGCTTTCTCTACAGGCTTCCTATTGTTCGGTATTACCCTGATCTACGGTGCTACGGCTTCTTTCGACTTGGATGCGATCAATAAATACCTGGTGGAGAACCCACAGCAGGTTTCTCCTTTATTTTATTCTGGAGTAATCCTATTATTGGTGGGTTTGTGCTTTAAAATCGGTGCGGCACCTTTCCATTTCTGGACTCCGGATGTATACGAAGGAGCGCCAACATGGGTCACTACTTTCATGTCTACCGTAGTGAAAACTGCAGGTTTTGCAGCGATTCTACGACTATTCGCAGATACATTTGCACCGCTGCATGATTTCTGGTTACCTCCATTAATGGTGATCGTATGTCTGACTTTATTCATCGGTAACGTCACTGCTTTATTTCAAAAGAACTTCAAAAGAATGCTGGCTTACTCCAGTATCTCTCATGCAGGCTACTTATTGTTTTCTTTAGTCTCCCTTACTGCGAGCTCTATGAACAATGTATTCGTATACGCTGCAGCTTATACTTTTGCAAGTATGATTGCTTTTGGTGTGCTGATTTTGGTGAAACAGAAAACTGGCAATGACAACTTTGAAAGCTTTAATGGTTTAGGCAAACGCAATCCTTTTGCTGCCTTTGCTTTGACAGTAGCGATGCTGTCTTTAGCGGGTATCCCCTTAACAGCTGGTTTCATCGGTAAATACCTGATGTTCCTGAATGTAATGCACGATTACCATTTCTATTTAGTGGCTTTCGCGATTTTGAATGCGCTAGTAGGATTTTACTATTATTTCAAAGTAATTGTAGCGATGTATTTCAAAGAAGGTGCGGAAGTAGAACTGGAAACACCTGTACAGTATAAAGTTGTATTGGCTTTGTCACTGATCATTACCGTTTTCCTTGGGATTTATCCTGCTGTAATTTTAAATCTGATATAGTCATTTCTGTAGATAATTATATGTAGTTTTACGAATAATTGAACTATGCAAGATTTCTGGAACTCATTACAGCAATTCATTGATCCTGAAAAACTACTTAAAGAAGGTGGTTTTTATGTTGTAATGTTTGTGATCTTCGCCGAGACAGGTTTGTTTTTTGGTTTCTTCTTACCAGGGGACTACCTGTTGTTTCTTGCCGGCATGTTCGTTGCTACAGGCAAATTAGACGTCAACTTATATGTGTTGATCCTCGGACTAATTATTGCCGCCGTATCAGGTAACTTTACTGGCTACTGGTTTGGTCGAAAGACGGGCCCCGTACTGTACGAAAGAAAGGACTCTTTCTTCTTTAAAAAACGCTATTTGAAGGCTGCCGAAGATTATTATAATAAACAGGGGGCCTTTGCACTGATCATGGGGCGCTTTGTACCAATTGTAAGAACTTTTGCACCGATTTTTGCTGGTGTAGTAAAATTAGACTTTAAAAGATTTGCATTATATAACTTTGCAGGTGCAATTATTTGGATTGCTTCCTTAACTTTGCTGGGTTACTTTCTTGGCAAAAGATTTGAAAAAGAAATTAACGATTATTTATTATACATAATTATAGGTTTTATTGTCATCACCACCATTCCGCTGGTTTACACATTCGTAAAGAAGCAAGTAGTGAAAGAAGACAAGGACGATATATCAAACACTGAACATTAAAAATGATTAAAGACGAGCGTCATCCGTGGCATTTTGTTTCTCCAGGTGAAAACTTACCTGAAACAGTAAATGCAATTATTGAAATTCCTAAAGGATCTAAAGCAAAATACGAAATCGATAAAGATTCCCACCTGATTAAATTAGATAGGGTACTTTTTTCTTCTGTAATGTACCCGGCCAACTATGGTTTTATTCCACAAACTTATTGTGATGATAATGACCCTCTGGATATCCTTGTACTTTGCTCTGTTGATGTTTACCCAATGTCAATCGTAGAAGCAAAAGTTATTGGTGTCATGCACATGGTGGATAATGGTGAACAAGACGATAAAATTATTGCAGTAGCAAAAAATGATATGTCTGTAAACTACATCAATGATTTAGCAGAATTGCCTCCTCATACGATGAAAGAAATTGTAAAGTTCTTCCAGGATTATAAAGCCTTAGAGGAAAAACAAGTTACTATTGAGCACCTTTTAGGCGTTCGATATGCGCATAAAGTGATACAAGAAAGTATCCTACTTTATGACCAGAAGTTTAGAAATCAAACATCTTAATGGAAGGATTCAAGATATTTTTAACATTCTTCTTAGTAGCACTGAACGGATTTTTCGTTGCAGCAGAGTTTGCAATTGTAAAAGTTCGGGCATCACAAATTGAAATTAAAGCAAAATCAGGAAACAGGGTAGCAAATATTGCAAAATATATTACTCAGCACCTGGATGGATACCTAGCTGCCACGCAGCTAGGTATTACTTTAGCCTCTCTGGGCTTAGGTTGGGTGGGTGAATCTGTGATGCACAGCCTGATCCACGACATGTTAGTTGGCTTTAATTTTTCTGAGATTTACATCTCTTCCATCTCTACCGCAATCGCCTTCTTATTTATCACCGTAATGCACATTGTATTTGGTGAGCTGGCGCCTAAATCGGTTGCAATACAACGCCCGGTAGCGACAACACTGTTTATTGCAGTGCCATTACAAGCGTTTTATTTGATCTTCAGACCCTTCATCTGGGTATTGAACGGATTTGCAAACATGATCCTTAAAATCTTTGGAATCTCAACTGTAGGAGGCCACGAGTCTGTTCACAGTACTGAAGAACTTCATTATTTATTAGATCAGGGTAAGGAAAGTGGGGCCTTGGATACCAATGAGCATGAATTGATTAAAAATGTCTTTGACTTCAACGAAAGAGTTGTAAAAAATATTATGGTTCCAAGAACCAAAATATCAGGTATAGAATTGTCTACTCCTCCAGCAGCTGTGATTGATAAAATCATCGGAGACGGATATTCCAGATTACCGGTATATGATGGTATTATTGATAAAATCATCGGTATTATTCATGCCAAAGATATCTTACCACTCCTGGCTTCTAAAAAAGACTGGGTATTACAAGACATCATCAGAAAACCTTATTTCGTTCCTGAAACGAAAAAAATCAATGACCTGCTGAGTGAACTTCAGCAGAAACGCATTCAGATCGCAATCGTCATCGACGAGTTTGGTGGTACCGCAGGTATGGTTACACTCGAAGATATCGTAGAAGAGATCGTTGGAGAAATCCAGGATGAGTATGATGAAGAGAAACCAACAGTAGAGAAAATCTCTGAAACTGAATTCATTATTAATGCTTATGCCACAGTTTATGATGTGAATGAGCATTTACCGCACGACCTTCCCGAGGATGAGGATTTTGATACCGTAGGCGGATTGGTGTCACATGCTTTTGGTAAAATACCGGAAGTGGGCGACAGCGAAGAATGCTACGGATACTTATTTACCATCCTAAAGAAAACAGAGCAAAATATTGAAACCATAAAGCTTGAACTTGTGATTGATAAAAGCGATATGGTAGACAACCATTAAACCTTTTACACAATGCACGTTTTTTATACCCCTGATATTGAGGCCACCGAGTATTCTTTAAATGAAGAAGAAAGTAAACATTGTCTGAAGGTCCTGAGATTAGGCATGGGCGATGTGGTGAACCTGATGGATGGAAAGGGAGGTTTTTATGAAGCGGAAATCATCGGAGAAGGAAAGAGAAATGTCCAGCTCCGTGTGATTAAATCCATTCAGGAATATCAAAAACGAAATCACCACCTGCATATCGTAGTGGCCCCTACAAAAAATATCGATCGACTGGAATGGTTCCTTGAAAAAGCAACCGAGATAGGGATCGATGAAATTACTCCGATCATCTGCGAGCGTTCTGAAAGGAAAATCATCAAAGAAGATCGGCTTAATAAAGTGATTACATCGGCGGTGAAGCAGTCTTTACAGGCTTACCACCCAGTTTTAAATCCACAGATCTCCTTCATAGATTTTCTTAAAATAGAAAATAACTCCATTAAAATGATTGCGCACTGCATCGATGGAGAACCTCGTTTGTACATCAGCCAGGTGGTTGAACCTCATCAAAAATACACCGTTTTAATTGGTCCGGAAGGTGACTTTAGTCCGAAAGAAATTGAACTCGCTTTGCAGAACGGCTTTAAACCATTAACTTTAGGTAATACACGTCTTAGAACAGAAACTGCTGCATTAGCAGCTTGCTTTGAGGTGAATTATTTAAACAGATGAAATTAAAAATAGGCCTGGTTGTCGGATTGATGTTTTTGTTGTGTGGCTTTAAGCCGCCAACTTATAAGATGGCGAAGCTGAAATATAATGGAGGAGGGGATTGGTATGCCAATAGAACCGCACTTCCAAACCTCATCGAGTTCTGCAACAGGAATCTGAACACCAATTTCGCCCCTCAGGATGCTACTGTTGAAGTGGGCAGTGCAGAGTTGTTCAATTACCCTTTCGTATACCTGACCGGACATGGGAATGTGGTTTTCAGTGATGCTGAAGCACAGAATCTGCGAAAATACTTGAGCGGTGGCGGTTTCCTGCACATTGATGATAATTACGGACTGGATAAGTTTATCCGCAAAGAAATGAAAAAGGTATTCCCCGAGCTTTCTTTTGTAGAACTTCCGCCAAATCATCCGCTCTATCAGCAAAAATTTAAGTTTCCAAATGGCTTACCGAAGATCCACGAACATGATGGGAAAGCACCTCAGGGCCTGGCAATAATCAGGGAGGGGAGAGTGATTTGTTATTACACCTTTGAATGCGATTTGGGCAACGGTTGGGAAGATTTCGGCACCTATCCAGATGACACACAAGATAAGCGCTTAAACGCGCTAAAAATGGGCGCTAATTTAGTTCAGTATGCACTAACACAATAACAATGAAGGTAAAAGTAAATGAGCAATACAATTTTGAAGTCGCCGTTTCTGCAAATACATTAACGGTAGATGGGCAGGCACTGGAGATGGATGCCAAAACGTTATCAGGAACCACTCAGCATATTATTTATCAGCATAAATCCTATAATGTAGAAGTCTTGGAGCGTGAAGAAGGAGGAAAACAGGTGAGCATCAGGGTTAATGGAAATATATACCAGGTGGAAGTTGAAGACCAATATGACGAATTACTGAAGCAATTGGGAATGGATAATGCTGCAGGGACTAAGGTTCAGGAACTGAAAGCACCTATGCCTGGCCTGGTATTACAGCTAATGGTGGCCGAGGGACAGGAAGTCAATAAGGGAGACAGCTTGCTTGTATTGGAAGCCATGAAGATGGAGAATATCATTAAATCACCTGCGACAGGAACTGTAAAGCGAATCTTGGTGCAAAAAGGAGATAAAGTAGAGAAGAACGGAATTCTGATTCAGTTTGCTTAAAACATAAAATATCAGGCATAAAAAAAGGGAGCGATCAGCTCCCTTTTTTTAGGTATCTATCGTGACTTGAATGCCCTTGCTGGTTTTGGTTTAAACTGCGGTTTTCCGGTAGACCTGATTTCAGATGCACCTAACATCGTCATCGCACAGCGGAAGCCTATATCAGCAGTAGATTCATCCTGCTGCAGGAATCTTCTGGTAGCTGGGTTTAACCATAAAGCCTGATCATCCCATGATCCACCTTTATAAACTCTTGATTTATCTGTAACCAGGGTGATTTCGCCATATAACTCATTCGCTTTATCGCGATACCCTCTTTGGTCAGCGTAGGTATTTGAAGTAGGCGTAGTGGCAGCAGGAGCTGCAGCTTGTTTTTCTGCCCAGGTTTGTTTCTTATAAGACTTGGCATCAGTCAGCACAGGCCTATTGTATTTATCAATTTCTATCTTTCCACTAATGGGATCAGCTACCTTTTTATCCTGGTAATAGTTACCTCTATATGGATTGAAGGCATCAGCAGCTTCGAAGGTTTTTGCACGGTAAACGTCGGCAACCCATTCATTTACGTTTCCAGCCATGTTGTACAAGCCAAAATCATTCGGCATATAAGACCTTACCCCAACGGTTAAACCACCTTTATCATTCAGTGATCCACCAACACCCATATAATCTCCTTTAGTTCTCTTAAAGTTCGCTAAAATCAATCCTCTGGTATTTCTTTTGGCAGAGCTTAATCCCAGGCCATTCCAAGGATAGATTTTATTGGCATTGATGTTTTCATACTGGGTGTTACCAATTAAGCCAAGGGCAGCATATTCCCATTCTGCTTCTGTTGGTAAGCGGTAAGGCTGTTTGATGATCCCATCTTCCAATCTTACATTTCTGGTTGCACCAGATCTACCGCCTGTATTTGCTGCTCCGGCTGCATTTCCTGCATTGGCTGGATTCAGGTCTTTCATTGCTTTTTTTCCTTTATCATCGTATTGTCCACTCAGATAAATTTCAGTGTTGAAAGCGCCTCTTGAGTTGTTGGTTGAGGCCGCTGCTGCATTAGAATTCCCAGTACCATTCAGGTCTTTAAAGCTCGTCATATATCCCTTTTCGCGGAGTAAAAGCTCATTTACACGATCGGTTCTCCAGGCGCAATATCTATCTGCCTGCTCCCAGGTAACACCTACAACCGGATAATCCTGGTAAGCAGGGTGTCTTAAATAGTTGTCTACGTAAGGTTCGTTATAGGATAGGGGTCTGCGCCACACTAAAGTGTCAGGGAGTTCGTTATAATAGTATTCGTGATCTGCTGGGTAGTTGGTGCGAATCCAGTTCAGGTACTCGAGCCAGTTGGTGTTGGAAACTTCAGTTTCATCCATATAAAAGGAAGAAACAGTAGTCTCTCTTTTGTGATTGTAATTGCTCAGTTCTTCCCCAGCAACGTTAATTGCGCTTCCGCTCATCACAAAAACACCGCCTTCAATTTCTACTAATCCTGGACCGGGGCCACGTTTAAATTTTTTATTTACTTCAAAGCCACCAAACTCTCGCTTGTTATACGCCATTCCTGTCTTCTCCGAAGTTCCTGATTTTTTGCTGCAGGAAGAGAGAGAAGCTACGATTACAATAGATGCAATCGAATAATATAAGTATGATTTTTTCATATTGAGGGATCTCATAGTGCTTTAACTGTTAAAATTACATAAAAAAAGACTTATTGAGCAATAAAAAATTTGAGTTAAGTAAAAAATAATCTTTATCAATATATGTTTTGCGCATATCTGAGGGGGTTTTTGCCATAATTTGTCGTAATTATGAGATGTTTTCGGCCAATAGGATCAGGTAATATCTGGTGATAAAATGGAATCTGTTTCTTTTCAGCTTTGAATAATTACGGTAGAATCCTCAATAATTCGGCTGAATACATATTAAGATGGGCTTTATTGCTTAATTTCGAAATCCGGCTCAGTAACCTTAAAATTGAACAAGAAACCGGGATAAGAAAATAGGAATACGTAGAAACTAACAGATATAGAAATGAAGATTAAGGTAGGATTTGGCTTTGATGTGCACCAGCTGAAGGATGGACATCATTTTATGGTAGGTGGTGTAAATTTGGAACACCATAAGGGTGCTTTTGGTCATTCAGATGCGGATGTATTGCTGCATGCGATTTGCGATGCATTACTTGGTGCCGCAAATCTGCGCGACATCGGTTTCCATTTTAAAAATACGGATCCACGTTGGAAAGGAATCAGCAGCCTGATCCTGTTGCAGGAAAGTGTGAAACTGGTTAAGGAAAAAGGATTTGAAATTGGGAATATTGATGCGATGCTTTGCTTAGAAGCACCGAAAATAAATCCTCATATTCCAGCGATGCAGCAGCACATTGCCACAGCAATGGGAATGGATGTGGAGGACATTTCAATTAAAGCAACCACCAACGAACAAATGGGATTTATTGGGAGAGAAGAAGGGGTAGTCGCTTATGCGGTTTGCCTGATTCAAAAAGTATAAAAATGAAGCAGCCGGTAATCAAGGTTACTGGCTGCTTAAAAATCAAACTACTCCTCTAAATAACCAAATCTCCCTTGGTTATAATCTGCAATAGCTTGCTGAATTTCTTCAGGCTTGTTCATTAAAAACGGTCCGTAATGCGTGATAGGCTCATGGATTGGCGCTCCGCTTAAGATGAGTACTACGCTATGCTGAATGCCTTCTACCGCAATTTCCTCGCCTTCATTTTTGAAATAAACCAATTGATCTGCCTTCGCAATTGAGAAGTTATTCACCTTAATTTCTCCTTCAATGACCATAAAAGCGGTATTAAAATCAGCAGGGAAGTTAAAACTTGCTTTTCCATCTTTATGCAGACGAAGATGGTAGACATGCATTGGTGTAAAGGTACTTGCTGTTCCTTTGGTACCCTGATATTCACCAGCAATGACCTCCACTAAGCCAGACTGATCAGGCAATTCATGTTTAGCAATCGATGCCTGACTAAGCGCCTGATATTTCGGCTTACTCATCTTGTCTTTCGCCGGCAAATTGACCCATAGCTGAACCATTTGGAAAGCGCCGCCCATTTTACTGAAAGCCTCTTCGTGATACTCTTTGTGTAAAATACCACTTGCTGCTGTCATCCATTGTACACCTCCAGGGTAGATCACGCCGCTATTTCCAGCGCTATCGTGATGAGCGACGGCCCCATGATAAGCGATGGTGACGGTTTCAAATCCACGATGTGGATGCACACCTACACCCCTAGGCTCATTTCGTGCAGAAAACTGGATTTTGGCATTGTAGTCCAGCAGGAAAAAAGGACTCATTTGGAGCTTATACCCACTGGGAAAAAAATTATGAACCCTAAATCCGTCTCCAACCATTTGAGGTACCGGCGGATTCAACACCGCCGATACCTGTTTTATATTTTCATTCATTTACGTCTCCATTCTAAATTAAGATGGACGTGATGTTTTTAAGCTTGTTTTACAAACTGTAATTCGCCTAATATTCTTACGTCCTCACTCACCATCACACCACCAGTTTCTAATGCGGCATTCCAGGTTAAGCCAAAATCAGTTCTGTTGATTTTACCGCTGATGGTAAATCCTGCTTTTGTATTTCCCCATGGATCTGTTGCAATACCGCCGAATTCTACATTTAATTTGATCGGTTTAGTAATTCCTTTAACGGTTAAATCACCTTTTAAAACGTAATCACCACCGTCTTTTTCAAATGAGCTGGAAGTAAATGTCATTTTAGGGAATTGCTCAGCATCAAAGAAATCACCGCTTTTTAGGTGGTTATCTCTGTCTGTATTTCCGGTATCAATTGAGCTTAGTTCTGCTTCAAAAGTAACTTTAGCATTTTCAAAATCATCGGTGTCTGAAGTTAAAGACGCCGTTAATGAATTGAAACTACCAGTTACTGTAGTGATCATTAAATGTTTTACTTTAAATTGTAGTTCACTGTGAGTTGGGTCTAATGACCATTGAGTAGTTGCCATAATATTGTTGTTTTTAGATTTTCTTTATTTACAACACAAAATTACGGCCACAAAGCTAGACATACATTGATGTATGATAAGAAAAGATTAAACTTTAAAATGCTTGTGTGCGAGGTCTTTACGAACCCTGCTCAGCGACTCTGGTGTGATGCCCAAATAAGAAGCAATCATCCATTGCGGTACCCTTAAGGTGAGGTTTGGATAAAGCTGGATGAAGTTCAGGTACCTTTCTTCGGCAGTCGCACTGAGCAGCATATTGATCCTTTTATGCATGAAACGAATGGAATTGTTCAGCATGGTGTTGTTAAAATCATACATACAAGGCACATGTTTTGACGCTTCATCAATGAAATTTTTAGGCATGACTACCGCCAGAGTTGGCTCAATGGCATCAATGAAAAATTCTGAAGCTTCATTAAACATCCCATTCCGGTCGGAAAGCCACCATTGCTCAGGGGCAAACTGGATGATATGTGTTTTTCCTTTTGCATCTATAGAATAGCTACGCAGCAACCCGTTCAGCACAAAATAACCATGTGGAGATACTTCTCCTTTCATCAGGATCATTTCATTTTTATCAAAGCTCTTTACTTTTAAGCGGTCGGAAATTAAGTCGAATTGCTCGTCTGTAATGGCAACCTTCTTCTGTAAATAGAGTTTGAACGGCTCAAGCATATATGATATAGATAAAACCTATTTTTTACTAGGTTCGATATTGGAGAAGTCTACACCGCATTTGCAATTAGACGCACAGCCTCCTTTTTTAGGAGATACTGATCTGAGGATCATACGCCCTATGTAAAATAGAGCAGCGATGAAAAGAATGACAACTAATATGGTTTGAATATCCATAATACAAAACTAGTTAAAGCCTGCATTAGGCAGGTCTGTTAAATGTAAATTTACTTTTCCACCAGGCCAACCGTTCCGCCAACCCAATCGAAATCCTGGTTATATCTCACGCCAATCATTTTCCCCCGACTTAACCGGGCAAGGCTGATGCAAAGTACAGGTTCTTTTCCTTCCGGCCAAAGGTACATGAGCCTGATTTCTACCTTAATGCCACCATCTGGTGCCTGGACAACCGGCTCATAGCTTACTTTCCTCTGTAGGATCCAATTTTCAGGGTCAGAAATATTTTCAATGTCTTTCTTTTGAACATCAATCAGGACGCCCATACCTGCAAATGAAAACAATGGTTTGAGTACATAATTTTCTAAATCTTCAGGGATGACCTTCAAATCTTTTAAGAAATGAGTGAGCGGTACAAAGTCACTGGTTAAAAAAGGCATGGTGTATTTGCTGATTCGGTAAAACCAGTTTGGATGTGCGACCCATTCTATGTCCAGTGCAGCTCTTGGATCAAAACTATCTTTGAAAATAGCGGTATTCTGACCAATTTCATCAAAGATTAACCGGTTGTAAATTCGCTTTAAAAAGACCTGTTTACCCTCTTCCAGGTAGTAAAGCCGGTTTCCTTCCTTTTTTATGTCGCGAAGGCTCAATACTTTTATACCCAGGTATTCTGCGGTGATGAAAAAATCAATTGCCGTTTTCTGATGTGGAGCGTCAATGTCCATCAAGGCTACTTCATGGGCCTGATGTCTGCCAACGATGACCTCTTTCAGCAGTTCAAGATAACTTTGCTCATTGAGTCCGCTGAAATAAGGGGTCAATGCGGTGGATAAACTGAAAGAGTGTTGAAAGGTCTTTGCTAAATGATTCTGAAAACCATAAAGCGAAGGGAATCCTTGCAGCTCAATTAATTTGGGAGTCAGTTTTCCCTCCTCATCTTTACAAATCCCAAAGTCGAAGGTGAGAAAATGAGGATGGGAGTTTTCTGCAGGAACATACCATTCGCTTGGAATTGACTTTTCCGTCAGTTTTTTAAAGTTTTCCGCTTTAATCAAAGCTATAATCTCTTCGCCAGCGGCGATCAGCTGATCTTTTAAGCGCTCAGGAAGAAAAACCGGGCTTTCTGCCACTCTAAATGGGATTTCAATAAAGCCCTTCTCCAGTTCCTTCAAGAATAAAGCATACTGTTCCGTCGTAAATTGCTCATTAAAAGAAGTCCTGTAACTATTGATCATACTTTGAGTTCTTGGTCTTTTACTGCGGTTAGGCTTATTCAGCCTTTTTAAGCTTCTTGAAAAGCATTCAAGGCTTCATTTAAAAAGTTGGGTAAGATCAGGCTTTGGGTCAGGCTGATTCTATTTGGATCGTCTACGCTATTCAGCATGTCCAGGTATTTTTCTTCCCCATGGTTTTCAATAATTGCTTTTTTCTTATCTTCCTGCAGCAGATATAGTTTCATGCCTACAGGATCTGCTTCCGGATGAAATTGTGTGCCCACAATTTCTGGTGTAAAGCGAATGGCCATCACACAGCGCTCCAGATGTACATGCGGACGTTCTTTTTCTATGGCCAAAACCTCGGCTTCATTGTTAGAAAAGAAAATATCTTCCGGATTAACCACCTGCCAGTCTCTGCTGTCTACGGTGTAAAAAGGATTTGGCAAGCCATTGAATACCGCATCATTCTCGCCTTCTTCTGTCAGGTAAATTGGAAAGATCCCGAAAGCCGTAGAACGTCTTTTGATCACTTTTCCAACCCCAAATTTCCTGCAGGCCATTTGAAAAGAATGACAAATTAAGAAAACATGTTTCTTTTGATGTTCATTTTTCTGATTGAAAATCTCCAATTCGTCGATTAATGCAAAGAAATCATTTTCCCACTGCAGGCCAATACCATCAAAAGGGCTTCCTGGGCCACCACTCGAAATGTAAATGTCATAACTGCCATCAGGAATTTCCCCTTTTAGCCTCAAATCAAAAAGGTCAAAAGATAGGTTGATCGCTGTTTCTTTTTGATAACGAAGCAAAACTTCTTGTATCCCGCGCATTCCCTGATTTGCGACTCCATTATTCATGTCAATTACAGCAACTCTAATGTTGTTTTTATCCCTGGTCATATTTATCTGGCACCGATTAATGTTTGTGAGGTAATATAATCTACTACCGATTCAAAGTTACCATTTTGTTCGTAAACAGCCAATTGCCTGTCTGCACCAGTTCCATTAGCCAATATCGTATGCACATATTTCAGGTCTTCTCTGCAGCCCAGATCATCCACCACATCATCTACAAAATCGAGTAATTCCAAGACCAGATTTCTGCAGTTTACTTCCATTTCTTTTCCAAAATCGATCAGGTTTCCATCGATTCCATATCTTGCTGCTCTCCATTTATTCTCATTTATCAAGGCCCTGGAGTAACTGATGAATTTCATGTTTTGCAGGCGCAGCTTGTATAATTTAGCGCATAATGCCTGAAATAAGGCTACAAATGCCATTGTCTCATCAATTAACATCGGACAATCGCAGATCCTGAACTCTATAGTTTCAAAAAATGGATGTACCCGAATGTCCCACCATATCTTTTTAGCATTGTCAATACTATTGGTTTTGATCAGTAACTTTACGTAGTTGTCATAGTCTTCAATACTATTGAAAATATCAGGGATTCCTGTTCTCGGAAACTTGTCAAATATTTTCGTTCGAAAAGATTTATAACCTGTATTTCTGCTCTCCCAGAAAGGAGAATTTGTGGATAAAGCGAATACATGAGGTAAGAAATAACGGACCTGATTGGCAATATGGATTGCCAATTCCCTGGATTGAAAGCCCACGTGTACATGCAGACCAAAGATTAAATTAGACCTGGCTGCTTCCTGCAGTTCATTGACAATCTCGCTATATCGCGGATGCTCGGTAATCAATTGCTTTTCCCAATGTGAAAATGGATGTGTGCCTGCGGCACCAATCCTTAAGCCTTGTTCTCCTGCCAATTGGGATACCGTATACCTTAATTGCGAGATTTCTGCGCGTGCCTGCTCTGTATTTTTACAGATGCCGGTACCCACTTCTACCACTGCCTGGTGCATTTCTGCCTTCACCTGGTCTTTGTGTATTTTTTGTGCCGCCTCTACAATCTTCTGGTCATGAGAGGTCAATTCGCGTGTTACAGGATCAATGACCATGTATTCTTCCTCGACGCCAAGTGTGAAAATATTCATCGTCTAATTTTTAGCTGTTGGTTCTTGGTTATTTATAGCTGATACTTGTTTATGTCACCATCCCTAATTGCTAATGACCTGCAGCATGTTAATGGAATTTATCCATGCGCCTCTTAAACTTTCGCTTTTTCAATTAATGGAACACCGGCTGCAGAAGTGCGGATATATTCACCCCAGGTCAGGTTGTCCCGACCCTCAATATGTGCTTTTGCGCGTTCTATAGCATACCTTGCGGAGGTTTCAACGACCCATTCAAAGTTTTCCAATCCTACACTTGATACGTCAGCATCCGGTGCCGGATTACAAAAATCAATGGCATAAGGAACCCCATCTCTCACTGCAAACTCAACCGTGTTGAAGTCGTAGCCCAGGTATTCATTCAATTGAATCACATAATCATGAATGGTTTTCAATAACTTTTCACTGGAAGGTGGAGTAGCTACTGAATACCTTAAATGTGCCGGATTTCTAGGCTCATACTGCATGATTTTTACATATTTCCCACCGATACAATAACATCTGAAATATTCATCAAAAATGATTTCTTCCTGGAGCATCATGACCGTTTGCTTGGTTTTACTGTGTTTCTCAAAGAAATCTTCCTTATCGGTAAGTTTATAGACTTCTTTCCAGCCACCGCCATCGAATGGTTTCATGTAAGCGGGGAAGCCTGTATACTCAAAAATTCCTTCCCAATCCATTGGGAAAGCGAGGTTGCTGAAGGAAGCTTCAGAAGTGTCTTCAGGTTGATCGTAAGAGGGGATTAAGGCGGTTTTTGGAACGGGAATTCCGAGTTTAATCGCCAGCGCATTGTTGAAAAATTTCTCATCTGCACTCCACCAGAATGGATTATTGATGACAGCTGTTCCGGTAATTGCTGCATTTTTCATGGCTGCACGATAAAAAGGAACGTCCTGAGAAATACGGTCAATGATCACTGCATAATCTAATGGTTTGGCTTGAAAAATCTTGTCTATGCTCACAAATTCAGCAATGATATCTTTTCCTTCTATTTCATTTACGCGTTTTATAAAGGCCGCAGGAAAGGATCTTTCCTGTCCGAATAAGATTCCGATTTTTTTCATTCGTTTAATGGTTATATAGGTTTTTTACTGATGTCTATGCTGGATGTAGGTTAAATTCCATCGCTTTTTAAACAAAACAAATAAGTTAATGTTCTGTATGGTATTTGTTTACTATTTCATTTCGTCATGAATTACTGATGCTTCATCATGGAATATGCCCGGGTTATAGGATCAGAGTTGTGAAATATATGCCGGAAACATTTCCCGCCAGATGGGCCAGTCATGGTCCGCATGGTCACGAATATCCAGCCAATGGTCAATTCCTTTGGCCGTTAATATTTTCGAAAGCTTTTCATTGTCTGGCTTACATGGATCTCTGTCGGTGGTTCCTAATGCAATTTTCATGTTCCACAATTCCCTGTTTTGATCATGAGGTAAAAAGTCGATTGGGTTATTGAAATAAGCATCATCATTATAGAAGCCGTCCAATTGTCCGCGAATGTCAAAAATACCGCTCATGCTAAATAAATGGCTCACCAGCCATGGATGTCGGAAGGCAAAATTTGCCGCGTGGTAACCGCCAAAGCTGCATCCGGCAGTAATGATTTTTTCCTTCCCGGTTTCTTGTCGGGCAATAGGGGCAAGCTCTTTCAGGATCAGCTGGTCGTACCAGATGTGGTTTCTAATCCGATCCGCAGGGCTGAGGCTTTTATTGTACCAGCTCAGTTTATCAATACTGTCTACACAGTAAATTTTGACTTTTCCAGCATCTACAAACTGCGCCACAGATTCCAGTAATTTGAAATCTTTAGGCTCGTAATACCTCCCCATACTCGTGGGAAACAACACAATCGGATAGCCACTTTCTCCAAAGGTCAACAGCTCAAAATCTGCGCTCAAATGCGGACTATACCATTTTTTATAGGTCTCAACCATAATACAGAAATTAGCTGCTTTAAGGTATAAAAAAGTATTTTCAAACGCAAGGCAATATTTGCATTTCTTTCTATAAATCTGTGGGTTAAGTAAAAATATTGGCAGTACTAAGGATGTTTTAGGAAGAATAGTACCTTTGCAGGCTATACCATTGTTATGTTACTTTCCAAAGTTGCCCGTACTCCGCATTCCATGAAGTCTGCCGTTTTAAAGAGAGAAGTCCTGATTGATCTTTTTATCCCAAATAACTTACTCGGGAATGAAATCTTAAACCTGCTGCTTTTAAATGACGGGCAAGATGCGACAGCCTTGGGGCTGGAGCAGACTTTGAATGGGCTTTATGAGAAAAACAGGCTGGAGTCTTTGGTTCTAGTTGCCATCCATGCACCTGAAAACCGTACTCGGGAATACGGAATTGCAGGTGCTCCGGATTTTCTAAACAGAGGTGCCTCCGCGAATTTATACCGTGATTTCATCCTCACAGAACTGCTGCCTTACATTCAAGAGCAGTTGGGCATGCCAATTCTCGGGAAAAAAGGATTCGCAGGATGTTCGCTTGGTGGGATTTCAGCATTTGATATCGTTTGGAACAATGCGGAATATTTTGACTTCGCAGGTGTGTTTTCAGGTGCTTTCTGGTGGCGTAAAAAAGACCTTAAAGACGGATATACAGATGAAGATCGTATTGTACATCAAATGATTCAAGAGGCCAGCAGTGTTCCTGAAATCGGGGGCAGCCCGAAGCTAAAATTCTGGCTCATGACCGGCACAGAAGACGAAACTGCCGATAGAAACCATAACCTGATCATCGATTCCATTGATGATACTATCGATATCATCAAAGCGCTGCTAAAAAAAGGATACCAGCGTCCGGAAAATATTACTTATTACGAAATGGTAGGAGGTAAGCACAATGTCGAAACCTGGTCTAGCGTCATGCCTACTTTTCTTTGCTGGGCTTTTGGTCGGAAAAACGCCCTGTAGCGATATTTTCAATCTCATCAGAAGGATAAATAAATACGCCCTCTTTGGTTGTTAAAGACATTTTTAACATTGCCAAAGCCACATTTTCAACCTTTATACTTCTGTATTTTCGTAGGCCGCCAACCATTATGGGCTTTAAAAAACGCATCAGCCCGATCATCAATGCTTCTGCCGGACGGTGTTCCTGCCTGTCGCCATCTAATACAGATGGCCGGTAAATATGAATGCTTTTGAAAGGAATACTTTGCAGATCGCGCTCTGTTTCTCCTTTAGTGCGGGAATAAAAAATACTTGAGTTGGGGTTCGCGCCCATGGAAGAGACCAAATGATACTGGGAAGCACCATTTGCCTGCGCAATCGCCGCCGCATCTAAAGGATATAAGTAATCAATTTTCCGGTATTGTGCCAGATCCGGTGTTTTACTTTTTGTGGTCCCAAGGCAGCAGAAAACTACATTTCCCTGGATTTCTGGGCCATAATCGTTCAACCGGTCGAAATCTACCACCAGCTGTTCCAGTTTTGGGTGTTCCTGATTCAATTTCTTTCTAACCAGCACCAAGACAGCCGTATAGTCCGGACTATCGAGCAGCTGTGTTAACAAACTCGTCCCTATTAAGCCACTCGCACCAAGTATTACTGCTTTTTTCTTCATATTGAATTTTTATAGGCCGGTTTCGTTTTTAGGACAAGCCCCGTGATTTTTTGAGAATAAATACCAATTGATTTTTCTGATGTACCAAAATACGAATTCCTGCCTGTAGCTGCAATAAACCTTAATAATAAAACGGTCATTGTTATGGTAATATAAAACGCGGGTTATTTTTCATTATTTGCTCTTAACTAATTGATTGATATGTCGATAATAAACTGTATCTTTGCGCAAAAATTTACACGCATTTTATGCAAAAAATAAGAAATATAGCTATCATAGCACACGTTGACCACGGCAAAACTACACTGGTTGATAAGATCTTACACTCTTGTTCAATCTTCCGTGATAACGAACAATCCGGAGATTTAATACTTGACAATAACGATTTGGAACGTGAACGTGGTATTACCATCGTTTCCAAAAACGTTTCTGTGATGTACAAAGATGTAAAAATCAACATTATTGATACCCCTGGTCACGCCGATTTTGGTGGTGAAGTAGAACGTGTATTGAAAATGGCTGATGGAGTATTGTTATTGTGTGATGCGTTTGAAGGTGCAATGCCTCAAACTCGTTTCGTTACACAAAAAGCTTTAGCCCTTGGTTTAAAACCGATCGTTGTTGTAAACAAAGTAGATAAAGAAAACTGTCGTCCAGAAGAAGTTTATGAGCAAATCTTTGAATTGTTCTTCAACCTTGAGGCTACAGAAGATCAATTAGATTTCCCTGTAATCTACGGTTCATCTAAACAAGGATGGATGAGTACAGACTGGCAAAAACCTACTACCGATATCTTCGCATTATTAGATGCTGTAGTAGCTAACATTCCTCCTGCACCGACAAATGAAGGTACACTACAAATGCAGATCACCTCTCTAGATTATTCATCTTTCGTAGGTCGTATCGCAGTTGGACGTGTTCACCGCGGTTCAATCAAAGAAAACCAACCGGTTACTTTGATCAAACGTGACGGTAAAACTGTAAAATCAAGAGTAAAAGAATTATATACTTTCGAAGGTCTTGGAAAAATCCGTGCTACTGAAGTAAGATCTGGTGATATCTGCGCTGTTGTAGGTATTGAAGGATTTGATATCGGTGATACTATCGCTGATTTTGACGCTCCAGAGCAATTGCCAGTAATCAAAATTGATGAGCCAACAATGAACATGTTGTTCACCATCAATAACTCACCATTCTTCGGTAAAGAAGGTAAATTTGTAACGTCTCAGCGTATCAAAGAACGTCTGTACAAAGAAATGGAGAAAAACTTAGCCCTTAAAGTGGTGGAAACGGAATCTCCAGATGCTTACTTAGTATATGGTAGAGGTATTCTCCATTTATCAGTATTGATCGAAACGATGCGTCGTGAAGGTTATGAGCTTCAGGTAGGTCAGCCACAGGTGATCATTAAAGAAATTGATGGTAAAAAATGTGAGCCTATTGAAACTTTAATCGTTGACGTTCCTGGTGAAGTTGCGGGTAAAGTAATTGAATTGGTAACACAACGTAAAGGTGAATTGTTGATCATGGAGCCTAAAGGAGATTTACAGCATTTAGAGTTTGAAATCCCTGCACGTGGTATCATCGGATTAAGAAATAACGTATTAACTGCTACTGGTGGTGAAGCGATTATGGCTCACCGTTTCAAAGCTTATGAGCCTTGGAAAGGTGTAATCCCTGGAAGATTAAACGGTGTTTTAGTTTCAATGGAAAAAGGTAGTACTACTGCTTATTCAATTGATAAATTACAAGATCGTGGACGTTTCTTCGTTGATCCAGGTGTTGATGTTTATGAAGGTCAGATTATGGGTGAGCACATCCGTGACAATGACTTAGTAGTAAACATCGTTAAAGGTAAAGCTTTAACCAACATGCGTGCTTCAGGTACTGATGATAGCAACCGTATTGCTCCGGCAATTAAGTTCTCTCTGGAAGAAGCTATGGAATACATCCAGGCTGATGAGTACATCGAAGTTACTCCATTGAGCATGCGTTTACGTAAGATTCACTTGACTGAAGCTGCACGTAAAAACAACAAAAACTAATCCGCTTTTTAGCAAGATTAATAGGTTGAAAAAGCCCCTGAACAAAATGTTCAGGGGCTTTTTCTATTTATAAGTCATAAGTCACGCCCCATCCTCCATAGCCCCTTCTTTTTTCTTAATTTTGTACCATATAAAACATAAATACAAGCTCAGATGGAATCATTGAAAGGAAAAAATGCAATCATTACCGGTGCCGGAAAAGGACTTGGACGTGCGGTAGCTATCGCTTTAGCACAAGAAGGTGTGAACGTAGGTCTAGCCGCAAGAACAATTGCCGATTTGGAAAAAGTTGCTGCAGAATTGGCACAATATGGTGTCAAAACTGCAATCGCAGCTATGGATGTCTCCGATATCAATGGCGTAAATATCGCTGTCGAATCTTTAAAATCGGAACTGGGTGCAATTGATATCCTGATCAATAATGCCGGAATCGGTGCCTTCGGTTCTTTCATGGAACTGGAGCCAGCGAAATGGGAAGAAATTATAAAAGTGAACCTGTTGGGGCCTTACTATGTCACTCGTGCCGTACTCCCTGAAATGATCGAAAGAAAAACTGGTGATATCATCAATGTATCTTCAACCGCAGGAAAAAATGGAGCAGCAGTAACGAGTGCCTACAGTGCTTCGAAATTTGGATTAATCGGAATGTCTGAATCCTTAATGCAGGAAGGTCGCAAACACAACATTCGTGTCACGACTTTAGTACCAAGCACGGTGGCTACAGATATGGCAATCGACTTGAAACTAACAGATGGTAACCCTGATCGCGTGATGCAGGCAGAAGATTTTGCAGAACTGGTAGTTTCTCAATTGAAACTTAACCGCAGGGTCTTTGTGAAAGAAGCTGCATTGTGGTCTACTAATCCTTAGTTTTCAAAAGAAACATCATAGAGGGAGGAGCGCTCAGCTTTTCCCTTTTTTGTGGAAAATGAAAAGAAGACTTAATCGTTTGTTCGGCGATGGCGGATATAGTACTGCCCTAAGTTCACTGCAATGAAAAGATGGTTGATGACATTGGGTATGAAACCATAATATTTAGTGAAGATCTTGAAACGCTCTTTCAAACTCGCTGCGTGTTTCTTTTTAGAAATTCCGCCAACCAGGTATTTGGCCACATAACTGTGCGTATTGACAATACTGGAAGCATTTTTAGCAGCCCTGATGATCCAGTCGATATCTGCGCTATACTTATATTGTAAATCAAAAGGTCCCGCCAGACTGCGTTTCACATAGATCGCCTGGTGGCTGATACACATGCCATACCTAAAACTTCTCCAGCTAAAAGTTTCCGGAGCCCGGTGCCTTCTTTGTCCCAGGCTATGCCAGTTCTCATCGTACATTTCTGTCTCACCATAATAAATGTCAGCCGCAGAAGTACTTTCAAATACCTCCGCAACTGTGACCGGCGAATAGATTTCATCACCGGAATTCATGAACAGCACATAATCACCAGTAGCCAATGCGAGCCCTTTATTCATGGCATCGTAAATCCCTTTATCAGGCTCCGAAATAAACTGCGCCAGGCGAGATTTATAATTGTAAATCGTGTCTTTAGTGCCATCCGTAGAAGCCCCATCAATCAAAATGTATTCAATATTCGGATAAGTCTGATTCAACACAGAAAGCATGGTGCGCTCAATATCCTTTACATTATTATAAACGATGGTGATGACGCTGAGCTTTGGTTGCATAGGGTGATTTTTTTAATGAGGCTGTGAATTAATCAGCGATTGATACAATAATAAGTGTTTTTCTGCAATAACTGACTCCGAGAATTTAGTTAATATTGTTCTTCTGGCTTCTTTCTGGATATCAGGAGCGTTTTCGTCGTGGTACAGCCACTCGATTCCCGTGGCCAGGTCTTCCGAAGATTTGTACTCCGCTAAATAGCCATTTTCAAGGTGTTTCACCATGTCGGGTATACCACCTGTTTTAAAGGCCACCACCGGCGTTGCGCAAGCCAAACTCTCCATCACCGTATTCGGTAGGTTGTCTTCCAGGGAAGCCGTAATAAACACATCTGCGGCGGAGTAACATTTGGCCAGGTGATTGTCGTTGCTGATGGTTCCTAAAAACGTGGTTTTGAAAGGAAAGTCTGGCATGTTTACATGGTCTTTATTGCCAAAAATGACCAGTTCAATGTTTTCTTTTATGATCCCAGGTCTCCTGGCCAGGTCATTTAAAGCATCAATCAAATAAGAAGTCCCTTTGTGTTTGTCATTCTTGGAAGGCATAAAACCACTCATCAGTACAAACTGATCAGGATTTATCTTTAATATTTTCTTGGCTTCCGATTTTACATAAGGCTTGAAAACCTTGGTTTCAATGGTGTTTGGGATCACAGTCACTGCTCTGGTTCCCATTAAACTGCTCAACTTTACAGAATCTGCCATCCAATGACTCGGTGCCACAATGTGGAAATTCAATTCAGAGTACGCCTTTTTCTTTTGTAACCAGTTTCTATGAGAAAAATCATCTTTGCCGCTAAATTTTAACAGCGGACAATTGCCGCATTCCTTATGGTAATTCTCGCAGGAATAACGCACATGGCAACCACCAGTAAACGCATTGCTGTCGTGAAAAGTCCAGACCACCGGTTTCTCCAGCTCATCAATCTGTGCCAGGAATTTTGGCGATAAAAATCCATGGTTGATCCAGTGGATGTGAATAACATCCGCGGCTTTTACTTTAGGGTGATGAATGACGGATCTGCCGAACCATTGTAAAGAAAAGGGGGTTTTTAGCGCTTTAGAGAAAGCTTTCGACAAATATCGCTCCGCCAGAATCTTCACAATAGCCACCGCTTTCTGAAATGGACTCCTGTTAAAAGCAGTTGTCAGTTTGCTTTCTTTAAATTGAAAATAAACCATCACTTCAGAATCTATGTCATGCGCCTTTAACGCCTCACTTAGCCTCAGACAAGCCCTTCCGGCACCGCCATTTCCTTCGTATGTATTTAAGTGAACTACTTTCAATCTATCAAAATTAGCGGTTATTGTTAAATTCTTCTGTATTTTCGTTCCAAACTTGTAAAGCCGGTTCGCCTGCCGATAAATTTAATTTAAAAATTGAAACAATCCTAAGCCCTAAGCTGACAAATGGTATATGATGATAATATGACATTAAATCGGGACTTTGAAAACAATTAAATGAGCAGAAACCAATCATAAGATAATTAAATAGCTAAAAATATAATATGGAAAACCTGTTAACCGACAGACAGTTTTGGGTGAATTATTGGGAAAGTAAAACCGATTTATTGGTTAATATTCCATCAAATTATTTGTTTCATCAGGAACTTGGCGAAATTATCAACAAACAGGGCGTAAAAACGGCAATCGAACTGGGAGGCTTTCCAGGATACTATGCCGTATTTCTGAAAAAATATTTTAAGCTGGATGTGACACTGCTCGACTATTTTGTGCACCAGCCGGTGACCAACGCACTGTTGGAAGCCAATCAGTTGAAATCTAGTGACATCAATATTATCGAAACAGATTTGTTCAACTATCAGCCCGTTCAGGAGTTTGACCTGGTCTTGTCCTGTGGACTGATCGAACATTTCAATGATACCGCTGACATTATCAATCGTCACATTGCTTTTGTAAAACCTGGAGGAACCTTATTCATCACCCTTCCGAATTTTAAAGCCCTGAATGGCTGGTTCCAAAAGTCTTTCGACCGCGAAAATTATGATAAACATAACATAAACTGCATGGATCCTAAGCTGCTGGCCAGTATTTGTGAGCAGGCAGGCCTGGAAGTCCTGCAATCCAGATATTTCGGAAATTTCAGTCTCTGGCTGGAAAATGAACAGCAAAAACCGTTAAGTGTTCGTGTTTTGAAGAAAACCCTTTGGTTTGCAGGAAAAATATTTACTAAAATCATCCCTTTTAATTCCCAAGTATTGTCTCCTTATATTATCTTAGAAGCAAGAAAAAAGTAAAAAGATAATGGGACTAAGCTGGGGCTACTCACCTAAAGTTGAAAAATATATACCGCTAGGAGATTATCCGGCAGATCAGTACCTCATCATTGCGCAGCAAGTGATTGAAAATCTGGGCTGGAAGCTAAGCCATGTTTCAGAATCCGGTTTAATAGCCTATACCGGGCTTTCTTTTCAATCCTATAGCGAAGAGATTTCCATCCGCATCAATTATAACTTTGCCGTTTTCAAAAGCGAATGCGTAGGTGTTCAGCTCTTGTTCAATGATTATGGGAAAAATGAAGAGAACCTTCAGAAATTCTTTGATGAGTTTGAATATGTTCAATTTCATCTGAAGGATGTGTGGAAACAAAAACTCGAACAATTTCATGAACATATTGCTTCTCAGGACGACCAGTATTTTGAAAAAGCGCCCTTAGCCATTAAGAATAAGATCAAAAACGTACTTTACCTGTTTATCCCACGAGCAGGATATATGGTGACACCGCTGCTTTTAATCGCCAATATATTATACTATCTATTCATTATTGCAGCCTTTACACTACAGGTCCTTAAATTTAAAGACCTCAGTTTAACGCCTTTTGAATGGAAGGAAATCGGAGAAAAACTCTTTTTAAATCTGGGTGCAGACTCCAGAGATGCGGTTTTAAAGGGGCAGATTTGGCGATTGCTGAGCCATCAATTCATTCACTTTTCTTTTACGCACCTGTTCTTTAATATGTATGCACTCATTTATATCGGCCTCATGGTGGAGAATAAATTGGGCAGCTGGAAAACATTAGCCGTTTACCTGTTGAGCGGTGTTTGTGGTGGGTTGATCAGTGTGGTGCATTATAAAACAGGGATTATGGGGGGCGCATCCGGCGCGATTATGGGGATGTTCGGTTCCTATCTTGCCTTACTCCTTAGCAATGCCTTTGAAAAAAATGCCAATAGAGCATTGCTGATCAGTACCCTGATCGTTACTGCTTTTATGCTGTTAAATGGGTTGATGGGCAAAAAAACAGATAATTCTGCACATTTTGGCGGCGTAATATCTGGATTTGTACTTGGTTACCTCTTTTATAACTCAGTGATTTTCAAAATTAACCTGCCAATATATTGGAGAACAGCCACTGCCTTTCTCCTGGTACTGATCTTAGGAGCAGGAGTCATGCGATTTTCACCCATCTATCAGATCAAGGAATATGCTAAGCTTCGCGAAAAATTGATGGGTAATGAACTGGCATTTAATGAAATTTATAGCCTTCACCAGGGAATGTCTAAAGCTGAAAAGTTGCAGCTCATTAAAAGATGCGCCCTTGATTCCTGGAAAAGGAACCTTGCAATGGTCAAACGCACGGAAACGATGGTGTTATTAGATAAAGACAAGGTTGATCTGGAGTTTAGAACAAAAAAAGCGAAAAAAGGCTATGAACTTGGATTGATGCTATATCAAGATTATCAATCAGATGACCGGCCCCTAAAATCTAAAATTCAGCGGAAATTAGATGAGCTGACCCACATAAACCAGGCGGAAAGAGAGCAGATCACTATGGAAGACTAGAACGGCCTGTTTCCAGGACTAGCCTAAACGCTGTTTAACATATCTTTTGACCCTTTCCCATAAACTACCTTTACGGGTAGACAAGAAATTTTTAATGGTCTCATAAGCAGTATTGTCCTCTTTAATTTCCTCTGGAAACTGCTGAATCGGCTTAGGATTAATGATCACATTATAGATGTCGTTGATCCCGGAATGGATTCCAGTTCCATCATGGCCAATATTATTCACCAGCGACTGTGAAGGATTCAAAGTCAGTCCCCCTTTTAAGAAGATGGAAGCGTACCAGCGGATTGCCCAGGAGTTATTCTTCCCATTTTTAAAATCCTGCATCTGCTTCCAGAAATTCATTTTATGCTCAATAGAAAACTCAGACTTCTTTTTTGCATCAAACTGACCCATTAAAGTATCAATATTAGGTTCGAAATGCTGCCATGCACGATCCCAGGTCGCCCATCCCCAACTGGTTGCTGCACGATAGAAAAACGACTCAGGAAGATTATTCTCTTTTAGCGGATACATGTAAGCCCCGATGTGCATTACCTTCTCTTCCTCGCGGTAGCGGCTTAAAGCCTCGTTGAAATAAGTAAGGGTAAAAGGGGAAGTGATCAGGTCATCTTCCATTACAATCACCTGCTGGTAATCTTTTACCAGTCGGCTTACACCAGCGATGACCGAATTTGCCAATCCCATATTCTCCGGACGCTCAATAATCTCCACAGATCTGAACCCATCAATGCTTTTCAGCAGCTCGCGAACCTCCATGACCTTTGCCTGATCTTCTGCGGATTTAAATCCATCAGAAAATACAAATAACCGGCTTTCTGAAGCCAGTTGATTCTGCTGCAAAAATTTAATAGTACGTTCCGTATGCTGTGGACGGTTATAAACGAATAAAGCAATGGGTGCAAAAAGCTGCATATTAGAAGATCTCCAGGTTTTGGTTTGACTTTTTAGTGAGCACAGTATAGGCGTTCCCAAATTGTTCCCGCTTATTTTTTCCTAGAATGGCACCTAAAATATTTTTAATGCGGTGCTCCAGCTCTATTTTTAACGTAGGCAGTAATGTTTTAGGTGTTTTCTTGACTTTGAATTCGCAGAATTTAATGGTGTCAATAGGGGTAAGGGTGGTTTTATCTGCTTCTATTACAAAGCCTTCACTTTGCAAAAGAAAACGAATCAATGTGGGGGTGTACATGTTGATATGGCCATAATCCAGGAAGTGTTTCATCCTTTTATCGACACCAAAACGGTAGTCTAAAGGCACTTCAATAACCAAATATTTAGCAACTCTTTTTAGCTCTCTCAGCAGTACTCTTTCATGCTCCACATGCTCCAGAACATGGGAAAGGATGATGAGGTCAAAACTGTCGTCCGCGTAAGGAATGCTATAGCCATCAAAGCGGTTTACCTCTTTTAATTTGCTCAAATTGCGTTTCCTGATGAGCTCAACGCCACTATCCGCTATTTCCAGTGCATAGAGCTCTGTGCCAAAATTCCACTCATTTAGGTAATGTAAAATACTGCCATCTCCCGCGCCTACTTCCAATATCTTCTTTGGCTGAATTCCCTGACATACCTCTATCAGGTTTTTTGCTTTGGATTTTGCACCAAGCATACGCCATTCTACATCGCTACCCGTGTAAAAGTCGTTGTATGAGGCTACGATATCTTCTGTGATGATGGCCATTTGATTAGTCTTTTATACCGTCAATGATCAATGAAGAATAACCCAGGGGTTCATTAAAGCGCTTATCGAACCTTCTGGACCTTAGAATATGGCCGTCTTCACTTTTCCAGTCTACAAAATGAAACTGTTTGTTCTCATCATAGTATTCTAAAAGTTTCACACGGAAACCTGCATCTTCCAATACTTTGCTCAGCTTCTTATAGTCGTATAACAACTTATGGTCATGGGAACCTTCACCATGACCGCCAGGTTTTACCTGTTCGATATAAGCTGGATTAGGGTGAAAACCATCTGGAACCGCGATCCTGATACTGCCGCCTTTCTCCATAAAAGTATAGCAGTTTTTTAGTGCGATCAGGGCATCCGCATAGCTGATGTGTTCAAAAACATGTTCTGCGAGGAATTTTGAAGCTTTCTTTTCGCCTAATAAATTTTCAAAGGAACTCTTTTCTAATAAATTTAAACTCTCAATATTAGTCGGTAACCAGTTTTCATAGTCGGTATTCTCTGAACCTATGATGATGTTCAAAGGGCCGGACGATTTCTTGATTTTGGACTTCAATTGTAGGAGATCCAATATGTTTTTTGGTTTTAATACGATTGATCTTACTACCTTTCTTAAGGAATTCATCTGTATAATGTGTTTTTGTAAGAGGAAACGGTCATGAAATCATGTGTCGGTTCACCTGTATGGCTTAAATTTGTCCCTGCAGCTCAATGATAGGTTGCAGGTCATTTGAGTGTCAAAGTTAAAATGTTAAACGCAAAAAGCTAATATATCCGTATAATTATTGGATCAGATAATTTTCTTAAGCTTACTTAATTGCAGCGGGCCTGTTTTTGATCTTTTCAAACAGGGTAATGAGGAATAGAGATTTAAGCATCATGATGCCCTGCTGCCGTGTTTTCGGAACAAATAAAATCATGAAATTGGAACTCGCATAGGCAATTAATGTAGCCACTGCCGCACCCATAATCCCATATTCTGGAATCCACAAGATGTTTAAAACAATATTGATAATAGCGCCAGCGCCAGTACGGAGCATGGAAAGCTTAGTGTAACCTTCCGCAATGAGGAATTGCCCGCTGGCAGTGCCAAGAAAAGTGAAAACCCCTGCCCAGATATGGACCGACAATACATGCGCTGCCGGCCAGTAGTCAGGAGTATACAATATTCTGTAGATCAGAGGTGAAGCAAAGGTCATAAAAAGCGCAATGCTCAAACTGATCCAGACCATTAAGTCGTACATGTTCTGCATCCTGCGCTGATACCTTTCCGGATCATCCCTTTTCGCATTCATAATGGCCGGAAAAACAGCCGTTACAATGGCTACAGGGATGAAATACCAGGCTTCAGAAAATTGGGCTACCGTGGCATAAATCCCTTGCTGTGCAGAACCTAAATATCCCTGAATCATCAGCGTATCTATCTTCATATAGATAGAAATCAGGATGGCCGAAAAAGCCATTGGCCAGGAATTTTTTAATAGAAAACGTGCTAGAGGACTTTCAAATTTCCATTCAAATATAGATCCTCCTTCTTTTTGGTATAGATAAACGTAACCAAGTGCCAAGGCAATCACATCAAACAATAAGGCGGCGATAAACCAAGTCAGGCTCATGCCTAGTACAATCAATAGCAATTTGAAGGCAGCAGACAATAGGTTTCCCATCACCTGCACCGCCATTATAAATTTTCCTTGAGCCCTGGATTGAAAATAGCTATCAATGATATTAAATGCTTGAACAAGCCCAGTAAAACTGACCACCATGATATAAGACAAGGGTGCGTCTACGGTAGTTAGGTCTACCGCAAAATGGTAAGCGAGATAAATCAGGGGGAGCACAGCGATACCGCCGATGAGTTTTAAAGTAAAAGCCGTCCCGAGTAATTCGTTTTTCTTCTCCGGGAAACGCAGGAGCTCCCTGGTTACAAAACCATCTAATCCCAAAGCTGCTGCGGCAATAAAAAACGTAATAAATGCAAGTGGGTAATTATAAACTCCGAATACTTTTGGACCTAAATAATTACCAACAGCGATACTGGCCACTATTTTTATGCCCATGCTGCCCACTCGGGCAATCATCAGCCAGCCTGCATTTTTTGCGTATTTCTCTATCGCTCCCTGGTCAAAGCCAGGAATACTTGGGATTTTCATGCTCGCCTGTTCTTGCTGAAATTAACTTAAGGGTGCTCCAACAGGAACCGCACAATCATGACCTGGCAGGCCATGTGCCGGGTTTATTTTCGCTTCTTTCTGGTTGACAGGAGTACTTGGAGGCGTTGCTGCAGGTGCTGCCGTTTGTGGGACAACCACTGGTGCAGAAGCTGCTGTTCCTGTGCTTGGCGCTGTTGATGCGCTGGCATTCAATGGTGCTCCAACTGGAAGTGCACAGTCATGAAAAGGTTGTCCATGTGCTGGATTGTTTGCTGGTTTTTCTCCGCTAGCCATAGTTGGACTAGCCGAAGGAAGGCCAGCAGGTGTAGGAGTTACTACATTCTGACTTTGCTTAGGTTCACTGTTACAGGCGGAAAGTGCCAGAACAAAACAACTGATATAAAGGATCCTTTTCATATTTATACATTTATTAACCTTCTAATAGAGATAAAAGATAAGCAAAGATGTGAAATTTGTTGGGTTATCGCAGGTAGCTTTGATCAATCCTATGTAATTGTTGCAAATGGTGGTTCAGGTGGATTTTAATAAAACTCAGCCAATGAAACGGATTCAGATAGCCAAACCTTGGGTGCGGCATTTTTAAGTTTTTATTTGCATTTGGCAGCAGTAAAGTATCCTTCTCCAGTTGTTGAACGAAGTCATCTATTAAGGACGTAGCCTCTGCCTTGCTGATTTTTTTCAGCCTTTCCGCCAGTCTTTTCGGTGCTTTATACCTTCTTCCCGGTGGAAGGCTGCCTAAAAATAAGATCAGCTTGACCATAAAAGCGGTAGGCTTTTGCTCCCCCTCACCAGTAATCGCAGCCCTCAGTTGCTTTAAAGAAAGGATACTGGAATCAAAAATATGAAAATATACTTCACTGTAGGACCAGCCGCCAATAGGAGGGGTTTCGAGAAAACGATCTTCCTCCAGCTCATTTAGTTTCTTTTGATAAGCCAGCACGATTTGCTGGATCTTTTTATAGTCTCTGCCAGTACTCATTTGTTCTAATTTTGTGTAGCGATATAGTCAATGAATGCTGATTTGTCTGTCGGGAAGCGAAAAAGATTCGCCATTCTCATGGCATTTTTTTTATCAGCAATGAAAGGATAAATATATTTTGCAAAGGCCAGTTGATCTCCGCCAAATTTCAATAACCTCAGTAATTCATAAGCCTGATCTGCAGTTATCCAAGAGCTCTTCAAAGCTATTTTTACTAATTTCACTTGGCCATCAGCCCAGCTTTCCCTATTTATCATAGATAATAATTGCTTGAATTCATCAGCAGTCATCACCTCAGGCCTGTCCTCGATTTGCCCTGGACCAGGTCGGTCACTGAAAATTGCGCGGTCCCAGTTGTCCAATGCATACTGACCACGGTCGTATAAATTTAAGGTACTGATGTTTCTCCAACCCCCACGACTACTATAACCGGCCAATAAACGGGCATTCATCGGTAAATTGATGCGTCTGCGGAATACCTCCGCATTGTCTTTCATCACGACTACCGTAGGAGCGCTATTGCGGATTTCATAAAAACGGAATCGCCCTTTTGAGGATCCGGCAAATTCATCATCTACATACACAACGTAATTTCCACGTTCCGGGATTTCTATAAATAATTCAGCAGTACTGCGGGTATGTTGTGCAAAGATAAAATCGCTCTGCAAGAGCAGCACAAGGAGGAACAATAGTTTTCTCATAGGGTTTTGAGCAATAGGTTTCAGGACTTGTTCTGATAAGAATAAGCAATTAAAAATGATTTAACAAATCTTCCAAATGATTAATTTGCCAGGCTACATCCTGTGGCTTTTCCTTATGCAGTGGATTAAAAAAGATGGCCTGAATCCCGAAGTCCTGTGCTCCGCGAATATCCGCCTCCAGACTGTCGCCAATCATGATACTTTCCGGTTTTGTCGCTTTTGCCTTGGCTAGGGCATATTCAAAAATGGCTTTGTCGGGTTTATTCACACCTACATCTTCAGAAATGATCACATTTGAAAAGTATGGATTTAAACCGGATTTGTCCATTTTCGTCAGGGTACTCTCTTTAAATCCGTTAGAAATGATATGTAGCGTGTATTTCTCTTTCAGATAGGTCAATACCTTTTTCGAACCTTCAAACAGGTGGGTTCTAATGGGGGTAAGGCGTACGTAATCGTCTTCAAACTGCAGAGGAATCAATTCCGGGGAGACACCCAGCTGCGTAAAAGTCTTACTGAAACGTTCAGACCTTAAGGCTTCTTTAGTAATCTTTCCTAAATGATATTCAGCCCATAACAAATGGTTGTTCTCAGTGTAAGTTGCAATGAAGGCTTCCGGAGAAGTGAGCCCCAATGCGGCAAGTTTATACTGATGGTACAATTCCATAAGGGTCTCCTCTGCGTTTTTATCAAAATCCCAAATCGTATGGTCTAAATCGAAGAAAATATGTTTAATCATGCTGCTGTTCCTTTATCCTAATCATCAATAATGTATGGTTATGCTGATGAGCGTTGCAAAGATAACAACAACCAGAACTTTTAAGTATCTAAGTAATTTTGTAGCCAATGTGTACTGTCGATGTGCATTTTCTGGGGTAATAGGGGTTAAATAATTGAAATAATGAGGGAAATTGTTGACCATCGTCAGCAAAATATAAAAGGCAGTGGCCACCATTGGCAGGCTATAAATATCAGAACGATGGCCAAAACTATCGGTCGTGCCCGAAAAATTAAAATGAACAGGAATGTCCTGCATATTGAAAATACACACATAACCATAGACCCATCAGCAGAAAAAGGCCAATTCCTTCAATTATTTTAAAGCGGATTACTGTTTTATGCCATAAGCAAGATCTCCTGCGTCGCCTAATCCAGGTACAATATAAGACTTACTAGTCATTTCTTCATCAATAGCACCAAACCATAATTTTGCCTTCGGGAGGTTGGCCCTCAGGTGGTTAATGCCTTCTGTGCTGGCAATGGCGCACACAATATGCAACTCTTTAATGCGGTACCGGTTTAACAATTCCTTACAGCAAAGTACCATACTCATGCCTGTCGCCAACATTGGATCTGCTATAATTACTACTTTGTCGTTCAGATCCGGCGAATAGATATTCTCCACTTCTACTATAAAATTGCCGTTTTTATGAACTTTTCGGTAAGCGGTGATAAAAGCAGATTCCGCCTGGTCAAAAACATTCAATAAACCTTGATGTAAAGGGATTCCTGCCCTTAAAATAGCCGCTAATACAGGCTGATCCACCAGGGAGGCAGTTTTTGCCATTCCAAGCGGTGTTTGTGTTTCTTTTCTTTCATACTCCAGCGTTTTGCTGATTTCATAAGCGAAAAATTCACCCATTCGCTCCATATTTTTACGGAAACGCATGGTGTCTTTCTGAATATTTTCATCACGAAGTTCGGCAAGGAAAACATTAGCAATGGAGTCGGTTTTGTCTAGGTTAAAAATCATCGGACTGGGAATTAAAATTAGGAGAATAAAAAATAAGGGAATAAACGGCTAGGAGAATAAAAAGAACTGAAATGAGCAGCATTAAGTATGAAAAATTGCTCCGCATGAAAAGATACAACGAAAATTGAAAACTATCAACTACGCAAGGGCGATGACCTTGTGCTGCCAAAGGCTGTAAAAACTGCCATCTACAAATTTTACATGGTCCATCAGTTCATTAAGTAACAGCAAGGGGTCTTTATTAGTTTTCTTTCCAGTCACAATTCCAGCATAACTCACTGCAAAAGGAAATATTTTCAATTGCGACTGTTTCTCTATTTGTAAATCATACCAATAAAAAGGGCTGCAGGTTCCTGCTCTAAAACCTGGTGTATCTGGATAATACATGCTGTAATCGCAGGCTATATGCTTTGCGGAAAGCTGGATATAACTTTTCGGCAGGTTCAATTTCTCCTGCCAGTTGGTGTGCAGCTGTGTATTTGGCAAGAGAAACTCTGGCGGAGCAGCATGGCCGTCTTTCTCCATCCTTTCGATCAGCTGACGGATCCTGGACATCTGTTCTTCTTTTCTTTTTCCACCAAATTGCGCTGTGATCATCTGATTCATGAAATTAAAGGCCCTTCTCATTGGTTTCGCCAAAGATTGGTGTTCCGGGTTCAGCGAATAAGCGACTTTAAAGCTAAAATCCCTTTTTGGAAATTTAAGTGATGGGAAATGCTGGTGTAAGATGTTTTTTAAAATGATTGCCCATTCATCAATGACCGGGATTTCTAAGAGTCCGAGTTTATACTGCAGACTTAAACGCGCCCGATAACCCTGCTCTTTCCGGTCCTCAAAGGGCAGGTACTCCTCATATCTGCTCAAAAAATAAAAAGCAGCAGCAAAAGGATCGAAAGGTAGGGTGCTGCCTTCTACGGCAAAGGGTACCTGATGCGCTCCAAAGACCGTGGTTTTAATCTTTTGACGCCTGATGGAGCGGTCGGTCAATAAACCTGAGCTCTTAAAAAATAGGCTGTTTGAAATAGGATGCTTCCCATAACAAAGTTTAGGATCCTCCGCCTGTGTAAATTCTGCTAAATTTTTAGGGTATTCCAACTCCAGCCCTAAAATCCCGGCAAACATGAAGTTAAAAATGTATTTGATGCGAGGGCTGATCAATGGTGCATAAACCTGGAGCTTCATAGGGTGTAATTTTAAAGTAATTGATCACCTGGATTCTGGTCATCAGGAATCCGCAGCAGGCAAATACCTTTTAACATTACTTATACACTTGAACCTCCAAATTGTTTGATGAGCGCTGGTGTTTTTGTAAGGTGTATGTTGCTGTAAAATAATGTCTTAAATTGAATTTCTGCCAGATGGAACCAGGCTGGCAGATCAGGATCGATCTCTGTAGGAATAGCGATCGCTTCCCTTATCCAAGCAAATAATTCCTTATCTTTACGTCTTTCGACCTCAACATCAAGATAAATAAGGAATCTGCACATGAAGTTTCAGCTCGTATCAGACTATAAGCCAACAGGAGACCAGCCCAATGCCATTAAGCAATTGGTAGATGGAGTGAATAACGAAGAAAATTATCAGACACTTTTGGGCGTAACAGGATCGGGTAAAACCTTTACGATTGCCAATGTGATCGAGCAAACTCAAAAGCCAACGTTGATTTTAAGTCATAATAAAACATTGGCTGCGCAGCTTTACGGAGAATTTAAACAGTTCTTCCCGGAAAATGCGGTCAATTACTTCGTTTCCTATTACGATTATTACCAGCCTGAGGCATTTATGCCCAGCACAAATACCTATATAGAAAAAGACCTGAGTATCAATGAAGAAATAGAAAAACTCAGATTAAGAACCACCTCCGCTTTAATGTCCGGACGTAGGGATGTGATCGTAGTTTCCTCCATTTCCTGCATTTATGGTATGGGGAATCCAGAAGATTTCTCTAGATCGGTATTCCGCTTCTCTGTAGGCACCAGAATTTCCAGAAACAGCTTTTTACACAGCCTGGTGGAAATCTTGTATGCCAGAACAACAACCGAATTTAAAAGGGGTACCTTCCGCGTAAAAGGGGATACTGTAGACATTTTTCCTGCTTATCTGGATGAAGCCTACCGCGTTTCCTTTTTCGGTGATGACATTGAAGAATTGAGCCTGATTGATCCGGTAACCGGAAAAACATTGGATAAGATGGAAGATATGGCCGTTTATCCTGCCAATCTTTTCGTGACGCCAAAAGACCGATTCACTTCCTCCATCTGGGGGATTCAGGAAGAACTGGAAGTTCGAAAAACGCAGCTAATCAATGATGGCCATCTGCTGGAAGCAAAAAGACTGGAAGAAAGAGTCACTTTCGATATAGAAATGATGAAAGAACTCGGTTACTGTTCAGGAATTGAAAATTATTCGAGATTCTTTGATGGACGTTCTCCAGGTATGAGACCCTTCTGCCTGCTGGATTATTTCGCCGATGATTACTTAATGGTGATCGATGAAAGCCATGTGACGGTCCCTCAAATTCGCGCCATGTATGGCGGGGATAGGTCCCGTAAGATGTCGCTGGTAGAATATGGGTTCCGCCTGCCATCCGCATTGGACAACAGACCGCTGAATTTTGATGAATTTGAAAACCTTGCACCGCAAACGATCTACGTAAGTGCGACCCCTGCAGATTATGAATTGCAGAAAACGGAAGGGGTAGTCATTGAACAGGTAATTCGTCCTACAGGACTACTGGATCCACTGATACAAGTGAAACCGGCAGTCAACCAGGTGGATGATCTGCTCGACGAGATCGATAAAACCATTAAAATGGGCGATCGCGTTTTAGTGACTACCCTGACCAAAAGAATGGCAGAGGAACTTACTAAATATATGGACCGCCTGAACATCAAATGCCGTTACATCCACTCCGAAGTGAAAACTTTGGAAAGGGTAGAGATCCTTCGCGGTCTTCGCCTTGGAGAATTCGACGTGTTGATCGGGATCAACTTACTAAGAGAAGGACTCGACTTACCAGAAGTTTCTTTAGTGGCGATCCTGGATGCCGATAAAGAAGGTTTCTTACGCTCTGATCGGGCTTTAATCCAGACTATTGGAAGGGCGGCACGTAACGACAGAGGTAGGGTAATCATGTATGCAGACAGAATCACGGATTCCATGGAAAGAACGATCAGTGAAACCAACAGACGCCGCGACCGACAAATTGCCTATAACCTGGAGCATGGCATCACGCCAAAAACAGTCGGCAAAAGCAGAGAGGCGATTCTCGAACAAACTTCCGTACTGGACTTCTCCGGAAATGCGACAAGAGCAAAAGCGTATGTGGAAGTAGACGAAGTAAGTATGGCCGCAGATCCGATTGTTCAGTTTATGAGCAAGGCGGAAATGCAGAAATCAATTGATAAAACGCGTAAAGATATGGCCAAAGCGGCCAAAGAAATGGACTTCCTCATGGCTGCAAGGCTTCGTGATGAGATGTTTGCCATGGAAAAAGTATTTGAAGAAAGATTTAGTAAATCAGCAACCGCTGATCATTTAAAATAACAATGGACGGAAAAAATAGAAAAGATATATATCCAGGATTGGAAGTCGAGATTATCCTTAAAAAGGACCAGAGAACAGGAAAATTAACGCGAGGAATTGTAGCCAATCTGCTCACTTCATCCGCCTTCCATTCCAGAGGAATAAAAGTGCGTTTGGAAGATGGACAGGTAGGTCGTGTAGCCGAGATCATAGAAGATTAAGCCCTTATTGTAATGAAAAAGCAATAATCTACGGAATTTTGTAATAATGAAATCCCAATTCCGTCTATATTTGTAAACATTAATTTAACACAATGGCATTTTTAAAATTTATTGTAGTCACCTTTTTAGTACTGTATCTCCTGCGCTTAATTTTGCGCCTGATATTTCCTATGGTATTGAAAAGTATGTTTAGCAAGGTTCAGCGTCAGGCTGAAAACCAAGCCAGACAAGCTCAAGGCCAGGCCAGACAGCAAGACAGCAAACCGGAGGGCGCGATTACTATCGATTATATGCCGCCGCAGACTAAAGGTGGTAAAACAGACAAACTCGGCGATTTCGTAGATTACGAAGAGGTAAAATAAAGTATTTTAGGCTAATCGATAAATTTCCTTCCTAATCTGTATCAATTTTATATTTTTGGGGTTAGTTTAAATCTTAAACAAACCTTAATGAATAATTGGTTAAAAGCGAATGGCATCCACCTGGCCATCATTGGATTTTTTGTGATCATCTGTTTTGTCTATTTCAGTCCTGTTATGCAAGGAAAAGCCCCTGCACAAAGTGACGTCATCCAGGCAAAAGCTACTGCTAAAGAAATTATGGATTACAAGGCTAAAGACGGCAAAGGCCCTCTTTGGACGAATCAAATGTTTGGCGGTATGCCTGCATATCAAATCTGGGTGCAGCACCCAATGAATGTAGGAACTTATGTAATCTCTACAATTAAAGCAGTTTTCCCTGACCCTGTAGATGCAGTATTACTGTATCTGGTAGGTGCATACCTGCTGTTTTGCGTACTTCGGGTAAATCCATGGCTCGCCGCAGTTGGCGCAATCGCATTCGCCTTTACCTCCTATAACTTTATTATTATCGCCGCCGGGCACAGCAATAAGGCATTAGCCATTGCGTTTATTGCCCCGATTATTGCAGGCGTCATCCTCAGCCTAAGGGGTAAATATTGGCTGGGAGGAAGTCTAACCGCTTTATTCCTGGCCCTGGAAATCAGAGCCAACCACATTCAGATGACTTATTACCTGATGATTGCGCTATTGATTTTCATCGGTATCGAAGTTTATCATGCGGTAAAAGAGAAGAAATTAGCTGCTTTCGGAAAGTCAATGACCTGCTTAGGATTGGCATTATTGGTCTCTTTAATGGTCAATGCCGGTAAACTATGGACGACTTATGAGTACGGATTAGAGTCTAACCGTGGAAAATCTAACCTCACTACCGATAAGTCAGAAGAGAAAAACGGCTTGTCAAAAGAATATGCGTACGGATGGAGCCAGGGTGTTGGCGAAAGTTTAACCTTCCTGATTCCTAACCTTTATGGCGGTGCAACAAGTATCGACGAAATCGTAAAACCAGAAAGTCATACCTATAAAGCATTACAGGCCGTAACCGGTGGTGACCCTACCCAGGCCATTCAGCAATTGGCCGGACAAATCGGTCTGCAGCAATACTGGGGTGAAAAACCTGGAACTTCAGGTCCGTATTACTTCGGTGCCATCATCTGTTTCCTATTCGTTTTCGGTCTTTTGATCGTGAGAAGCAGATTGAAATGGTGGATCGTAGGTACTACAGTGCTATTTATGTTCCTCTCTTTCGGTAAAAATGCACCATTCGTGTCCGATCTGTTCTTCGAATATTTCCCAATGTACAACAAGTTCAGAGCAGTAGAATCTATTCTGGCGCTAGTGGGATTAATGGTGCCAATATTGGCCGTTCTTGCCATCAGAGAAGCACAAGAAGGTAGTTACGACCAGAAAACACTGACGAATAAGTTAACTATTGCAGCAGGAATTACTGGTGGTCTTAGCTTATTGGTGGCTGTTATGCCTACCGCTTTCTTTAGCTTTACCTCATCTATGCACCCTCAAATGCTGCAGGCATTGACGCAAATGCTGGACAATAACAGCGGTGTGGCACAAAGTATTACCAATGCCCTCATCAGCGACCGTGCAGACATCGCTCGCGCAGATGCTTTACGTTCTTTAGTGTTCATCGCCATTGGTTATGCACTGGTATGGGCATTCATCAATAAAAAACTAAACGCACAAACCGCCATCATTATCCTTGGCGTAGCGACCTTAATAGACCTTTGGCAGGTAGATCGCCGTTATTTAAACAACAGCAATTTCGCCAGCAAAAGTGACTTAACAAACCATTTCCAGCCTCGTGATGTAGATACGTTCATCATGTCAGATAAAGATCCTAATTATAGGGTACTGGATCTTTCGATCTCTACTTTCTCTGACGCAAGTACTTCACAGTTCCACAAAACTATCGGTGGTTACCATGCCGCTAAATTGAAACGTTACCAGGAATTGATTGACAGCCAGCTCTCTAAGAGCGTGAATCAGGATGTGCTGGATATGTTGAATACGAAATATATCATCACTCAGGATCCAAAAAATGGTTCCTATAAAATGCAGCGCAATCCGACAGCTGCAGGTAATGCCTGGATCGTTCAGAATGTGCAGTTTGCAAAAGATGCCGATGAGGAAATGAAAGCAATCAGCAGCTTCGATCCTAAGAAAGAAGCGATTGTAGATGTACAATACAAACATTTAATCGATACCAAACGTCTGGGTGCAGATCCATCCGCATTGATTAAATTAGATAGCTACCACCCGGATCACCTGGTTTACTCTTATAGTGCGCCAAGAGATGTGATTGCTGTATTCTCCGAAATCTATTACGATAAAGGATGGAATATGTATGTGGATGGGGTTAAAAAACCTTATTTCAGAGCAGATTACGTACTTCGTGCGGCACAGCTGGAAGCAGGAAACCATAAAGTAGAATTTAAGTTTGAGCCGGTTTCTTACTATACGGGTGAAAACATCTCCTTAGTAGGTTCCATCTTACTGATTGCAGGTTTAGGTTTTGCCCTCTACTCAGAAAATAAAAAGAAAAAAGCAGCATAATGCTTTTAAAATAAATAGAAAGGCCTGATGTTGAAAAGCATCAGGCCTTTCTTATTTCATCAATCATAACGATTTCTTAACCTGCTGTTTATCTTAGTATTGCATTTTTGTATCATAAACTGTTAAACATGATGCAGGAATTGTTATTGATCATTTGTTTAGTCGTTGGGCTCGCTTTCTTTTTCAGCCCTTACGAACTCTGGCTGGAGGAAGATGATGTCTAAAAGAGCAGTGGATATCGTAGTCATCTCCGACGTTCACCTTGGAACCTATGGCTGCCATGCCAAGGAACTCTTAAAATACCTGAAAAGTATTAAACCCAATCAGATTATTCTCAATGGTGATATCATTGACATCTGGCAGTTCAGCAAGCGCTACTGGCCGGAAACACACATGAAAGTATTGCGTAAGCTCATGAAATTCGTGGTAGAAGGCGTTCCGGTGTATTACCTGACCGGCAACCATGACGAGCTGCTGCGCAAGTTTGCAGATCTGCACATGGGCGCTTTCCACCTCCAAAATAAGCTGGTTTTAGAACTGGACGGTAAAAAAGCATGGTTCTTTCATGGCGATATTTTCGATGTCACGATGCAGCATTCCAAATGGCTGGCCAAATTAGGTGCGGTGGGTTACGATTCCCTCATTCTGATCAACAGTCTTGCCAATTGGTTCCTCGGACTTTTCGGAAAAGAGAAAATGAGCTTCTCCAAAAAAATTAAAGCAGCTTTTAAAGATGCCGTTAAATTCATCAATAGCTTCGAAAATACAGCCGCAGATCTTGCCATCGAAAATGGCTATCAATATGTCATCTGCGGACACATCCACCAACCGGAAATGAGAATCATCAGCAATGATGGAGGCGAAGTATTGTACTTGAACAGTGGGGATTGGGTGGAAAATCTGACCGCCTTGGAATACCAGGACAAAGCATGGAAGATCTTCAAATATGACCCTAAAGATTTTGAAAAAGAAGAACTCGAAGAGGGTGAATTGTCCGATAGCGAAGACCTTCACAGCAAACTGGATATCAATGTGCTGCTTCAAAAGATTAAATTAGAAATTGTCTAAAGCGTAAAAATTGTAGATATTCGGTGCGGATGAAAATACTATACGCTATTCAGGGTACAGGAAACGGACATATTAGCAGAGCAAGGGAAATCGTTCCACTATTGCAGCAATATGGAGACGTAGATTTACTGATCAGCGGTACGCAGGCAGATGTTCAATTGGTGCAGCAAGTCAAGTACCAGCTTCATGGATTTAGTTTTGTTTTTGGGAAAAAAGGTGGCGTAAACCACTATGAAACCTGGAAAACAATGAACCTTCCACGTTTTGTCAAAGACATGAAGACCATTCCTTTAAAAGAATATAACCTGATTCTGAACGATTTTGAGCCAGTAACGGCATGGGCTTGCCGCATGCAGGGAGTGGAAAGCGTAGGCTTAAGTCACCAGGCCTCTTTTCAATCCAGAAAGGTGCCAAAACCGATTAGTATCGACTGGGCACAGCTGGTGATGAAATACTATGCGCCCGCCACACATTATGTAGGTTTCCACTTTGAACGATACGACGATTTTATCTATACCCCGGTGATCCGCTCGGAAATCCGCAATATGAAGGTCAGCAATCTAGGCCATTATACGGTTTATCTGCCTGCAATTGACGATAAATACCTGGTGCCTATTCTTAAACAGATTCCACAGGTGAAATGGCAGGTGTTTTCAAAACACACCAAATTGAGCTATATGGATGGCAATGTAGAAGTCTGTCCGATCAATAACGAACTGTTTAATAAAAGCCTGGCTTCCTGCGAAGGATTGTTTACCGGAGGTGGCTTTGAAGGTCCTGCTGAAGCATTATTCCTAGGAAAAAAACTCCTGGTAGCCCCGATGAAATTTCAGTACGAACAGCAGTGTAATGCCTTTGCATTGAAGAAATTCGGCCTCCCGGTGATCTGGGCAAGTAATAAGAACTGGCTGCCCATCATCAAAGACTGGGTGCAGAACCCTCAGGAACACCAGTTCCACTTCCCTGATGAAACCGCTGCGGTAATTGAGAAAGTAGTGAAGGATTTTGCCAGATAATTTGCTTTACTTTGCCTTAATATACAGGCATGATCAATCAATTTAGAAATTTAAACCCTATAAACCTGCTCCTGTTATTCGCATATACTTTTTTTATGCGCATGGCGATTTTTGCAGACCCGCCAGAACACCTGAATTTTGAATTCCTGGAACCTTATACCAAGTTTTTTATTCAGATTCCAGTTCAAAATAGCTTTTCACCCATAGGAAACGCATTTTTTGCCGCGATCATCATTTATGTTCAGGCGATTTTATTCAATAGGGTAGTCAACAATCATGGCTTATTGAACAAGCCGAATTTCCTGCCAGCTTTAATGTATGTGACTGCCTCAGGCTTGTTCATGCCCTTTCTGGTCCTGAGCCCAACCTTAATCTGTAATTTTATACTGATCTGGATCATGGACAAATTACTGAAAGTTGGCAAGTCCTCCAATGCCCTGATGATCATGTTTGATATTGGGATGCTGATCGCCATCGGTACCCTGATTTACTTCCCTTTTATTGTGATGCTGGTGATGATCTGGTTTACACTCTTGTTGTACCGTTCCTTTAACGGTAAAGAGTGGATTGCTGGTCTGGTTGGCTTTTTAACCATATTTTTCTTCGTCTGGGTCTTCTATTACTGGAACGACAGCCTTTCGATGTTCTACAAAATCTGGCTGCCATTGGGCAATAAATTCCCTTCGGTGTTCAAGATCAATTACAACGATTACCTGGTATTGGTGCCGGTATTGGTGATGATGGTATTGGCCATGATCCAGCTGCGGGAAAACTTCTTCAGGAGCTTTATCAGTACCAGAAAGGCCTTCCAGATGCTCTTCATCATGTTCGTGGTGGCCATCCTCAGCTTTTATACAAAACCGGATTTCAGACTTTACCATTTCCTGCTCTGTGTGCCTCCAGGTTCGGTATTGCTGGCCTATTATTTTTCTAATGCTAAAAAACGCTGGTTTTATGAAAGCTTATTCCTGATTCTGGTTTTAGCCATCCAGTACTTTTTGTTTGTTTAACTTTTTTTAACAATTTGGTCCCTTGAAACTTGCTAAAGATTAATAGCTTTGTGCCATGAGGGTTGGAGATGCATAATCTGGTTATAGATATCGGTAATACAAACAGCAAAATTGCTGTTTTCGACGACAGAACGATTGTTCATACCCAGGTGTTTAAACAGCTTGATCCGGAGGTATTGATGGATTTGATCGAGAAATACCAGATCAGCTGCGCTACCATCTCCAGTGTCGGACCAGAATTAGAAGAGGTCATCACCCTGTTGAAAAAGAATACGGTTTATATCCCTTTTTCGACTGCTGTAAACACCGGAATAAAGAATTATTATCAAACTTTAGCTACACTGGGACTGGATCGATGGGCAAAAATTATTGCGGCGAACCATTACTATAAAGGCAAAAATTGTTTCATAATAGATGTAGGTACCTGTATTACTTATGACCTCCTGAATGCCCAGAGTGAATATTTTGGGGGTAGCATCAGCTTAGGAATAGACATGCGTTTCCAGGCATTAAACCATTATACCGGGCGTTTGCCATTGGTTGCATGGGACCGGGAAGAAGGAACAGTACCGGAGGGTACTGATACCACCACCGCCATTCAAAATGGAGTTTTACAAGGCGTAATTAACGAAGTGGAGGGCTTTATCGCTCTACAGAATAATAAATATAATGACCTTACGGTACTGATAACAGGAGGTAATGCTGCATTTTTGCTGAAACAATTAAAAAACAGCATCTTTGCGCCTCAAATTATTCACGATCCGTATTTGGTGATAAAAGGATTAAATGAAGTCATTGCTTTCGAATATGTACAAAAAAATTAATTATATAGCAGCAGTATTGGTGTTGTTTACCGGCATCACTGCCCAGGCACAGGTTACATTGCAGTCCCCATATTCCAGATATGGCCTTGGAAATGTGAAAGAATTAGTGCTTCCTCAGTTAAGGGCGATGGGTGGAATTTCTGCCGGTGTATATAAACCGAATGGTTACAACAATGTCAACATGCAGAATCCCTCTTCTTATGCAGGGATTTCCATGACTACTGCTGATATGGGCCTATCCGGTACCTTTACTAAACTGAGCAAAGGCGACCTTTCAGAAAAAGATTTTAACGGTTCCTTAAATCATATCGTTTTCGCATTCCCGCTGATTCAAGGAAAAACAGGCTTGAGTTTTGGTTTAATGCCATTTACACAAGTAGGTTATGATTATCAGACGGTGAGCAGAGTGGATACCACAAATGCCATCAATAGATTTACCGGTCAGGGTGGTCTTTCTAAAGCTTATTTAGGTATTGGTCAGGCAATTGGCGACAATTTCAGGATTGGTGCGAATGTGGAATACATCTTCGGAGATATAGAAAACAGCAGCTCCTACGAATTGCAGAGAGTCAATGCCTTGTATACCAGAATTCAGGATAAAAATAGCGTAGGTGGCGTAAGCTTCTCTTATGGTGCTCAATATGAAATTAAATTAGGCGGCAAAAAGAGAATCACCTTAGGGTACTCAGGATCTGCCTCTTCTAACATCAATTCTACCCAAACTTACGTAGCTTCTCAGTTCGTCAGAACAGCTACAGGTGAAGATACCGGTGTTTCAGATACCACGACCTTCATTGATGGCGGAAAATCAAGCTTAAAACTTCCATTGACACATAACTTCGGGTTTACTGTTCAAAAAGACAATAAATGGCTGATTGGTGCGGACTATAGAATGGGTGGATGGAAAAAATTAACGATTGGTGGTGTGAATCAAGGTTTACAAGACAGCTGGGGTTTCTCAGCAGGGGGTCAGTTCACTCCTGATATCACTTCGATCAATAACTACTTCGACCGTATCGATTACCGTGTAGGGTATACTTACGATAAAACATACATCCAGAGAGGTGGTCAGGACATTAAACAGCAAGCCGTTACTTTCGGTTTAGGATTGCCGCTGGCTTCCAGCAGATACTCGATTTACAAAATGAACTTTACTACGGAAATCGGAAAAAGAGGTTCATTGATGAATGGATTGGTCAAAGAAAATTATATCAATTTCCACCTTTCATTTACACTTAATGATACCTGGTTCATTAAAAATAAGCTTTATTAAGCGAGGTATGAAATCCTTGAGCATACCTACTGGTCTGGCTATATTGTGCTTATTCCAGCTTTGCTTGAGTTCCTGTGGGGAAGACGACTTGAAAAAAGCCGCCCCACTTTCAAAAAAAGACCTGGTGCTCAACCGCGACCGTACCATTGAGGTAGAGATCACTTACAGTGACTCCTCCAAGGTGAAAGGGATCGGTAAAGCACCCATCATGGATAAAATCACCCCAACCAGCGGCGCCACCTATCAGGAGATGCCAAAAGGAGTGAAAATAAACTTCATGAACGACAGCCTCAAGGTCAAAGGCTCCATCACTTCCGATTATGCCATCTCCAAAGACACGGAAAAAATCGTGATCTTTAAACGAAATGTGGTCGTTGTAGACGAACAGCTGACTTTCAACACAGAAGAATTAACCTGGGATCAAAATAAACGGATGTTCTATTCGCCGCAAGGCGTCATCACGAAGCCTGATGGTACCGTAATCAATGCCGTAAACTTTAGCGCAAAGCAGGATTTCAGCGTTTTCAACTTCGAACAGGGCTTTGGGGAGACTTATGTAGACAAAAATTTCGGCGAATAATCAGCGGTTTTAAAAGCCCATATTTCCTTAATTTTTAAATACTTAATCAAAAACAATTTTATATTTTCTTTTTTTCCCAAAAGTTGTATCTTGCGCCCTCTTAAAAAGGATTTATAAATAAGAATATTATGGGATTAATGACATTTTTGCGGAATCGCGCAGGGTACATTTTGATCGGTGCCATCGGTTTTGCAATTGTTGCATTTTTAGTTGGTGATGCAGTTAACGTAGGTAAGCCTTTCTGGGCCGAATCTCAAAAGGTTGTAGGATCGATTGACGGTGAAGATATTAGCATTGATACTTTTGGTCCTAAAGTAGACCAGAGTTTAGCGCAGTTTAAACAACAATATGGTGGCTCAGGCAATGCCCAAATGCAGGCAATGGCAGTAGACAACGTTTGGAACGGTGAAATTGCAACGGTTCTTTTAGGTAAAGAATACAGTCGCCTAGGTTTAACCGTCTCTGGTGATGAATTATTTGATTTATTGCAAGGTAAAAACCCAAGCCCACTGATCGTTCAGTACTTCGGTAATCCGCAAACAGGTCAGGTAAACCGCGCTGAAGTGATCGCTTCATTAAAGCAGCAGGCAAAAAACCCTCAGTTGAAACAACAATGGGATATGCTGCAGGCGGAAATCGAAAAACAAGCTTTACAGCAAAAATATGCGAACCTGGTTCGTAATTCAGTATATGTAACGACGCTTGAAGCAAATGATGAATACATCAACCGTAATAAATTGGCGAACTTTAAATATGTAGCCCTTGATTACGCAACCATTGCTGATGCCACATTAAAATTAACAGAATCAGATTACACTGATTATTACAATGCCAACAAAGCACGCTTTGAAAGCCCTGCAGAAACCCGTTCATTCGAGTATGTAACTTTCAGCGTTAACCCAACAAAAGAGGATTCTGTTGCAGTAAGAACACAAGTAGAAAAATTAGCGGCAGACTTCAAAACTGCGGTAAATGATTCTTTATTCGCTGCATTGAACTCAGATGTGAAAGTTCCTTACGTATATATGTCGAAAGGTAAATTAGATCCTGCAGTTGATTCAGTAGTATTTAACCTTCCTGCAGGCAGCTATTACGGCCCTAAATTCTCTGGTAACTCTTACAAATTGCTGAAAGTTGTAGATACTCGTTTCTCTCCGGATTCAGTAAAAGCAAGCCATATCTTGATCGACCCAGCGAAATTAGGTGGTGTAGATAAAGCCATCAAATTAGCAGATTCCTTAAAAGGATTGGTTCAAGGTGGTGCGAACTTCGCAGTATTGGCAAAACAATACAGTGTAGACGGTTCGAAAGATAAAGGCGGTGACCTTGGTACTTTCAGCCGCGGACAAATGGTTCCAGAATTTGAGAACGCGGCCTTCAACGGTAAACCAGGCGATCTTAAAGTGGTTACTTCTCAGTTCGGTGTGCATTTGATCAAAGTGGAAAAACAAATTGGTAACTCTAAAGTTGCCAAACTGGCTTATATCGAGAAAAACCTTTCTCCAAGTAATAAAACTAAAGATGCAGCTTACAAAAAAGCAAGCAGCTTCCTAGCTGAAGTGAAAGACAATAACTTTAGTGAGTTGGCACAGAAAAAAGGTTACACTGTTGGTGTAGCTGATAAAGTAACTGCTTCTCAAGGTTTCGCTCCAGGTTTAGATAACCCTCGTCAGTTGATACGCGATGCGTATGCTGCTGAAAAAGGTGATATCCTGAAAGAAATCTACCAGATGGACAATGCTTTTGTAATTGCTCGTGTAACTGGTGTAAATCCAAAAGGTACTTTACCACTGGAAGCAGTTAAAAAAGACATCGAGCCATTGGTGCGTAATGCTGTTAAAGCAAAACTATTGATAGAAAAAGCAAATGCAGCTTTACAAGGTGCTGGAAATATTGATCAGGTAGCTAAGAAATTAGGCCAGCCAGTAAACCCAGTTCAAAATATTGTGTTTGCTAACCCAATCATCCCAGGTGCTGCTCAGGAAAATAAATTGGTAGGTTCCGTATTCGGTTCTCAGCCAGGTAAAGTTGCTCAGCCAGTAGACGGTGAGCGTGGTGTGTACGTGTTCTCAGTAGATAATTTCGTGAATCCAGCGCCTTTAGCCAATACCTATAAACAAAAAGAAGCCATGATGCAGGCAATTGCACAGCGCTCTTTAGGTTCAGCTTTCCAAGCCTTACAGGATAAAGCCAAGATAAAAGACAATAGAGTGAAATTCTATTAATCTTATTTTACGTAATTTTGTAACCGGAAGTATTTTTGCTTCCGGTTTTTTTATTTTATAAGCATGGACATTCAAGAAAACTTCGTTAATAAAGTAGCTGCAAGTGGCTTGATCACTTTCAATCTGGAAGAATACTACCATACCGGTGAAAGAGTGGTTTATGATATCAAAGACAATCTTTTTCATGGCCTGATGCTGAGAGAGAAAGATTTTAGAGCGTTTATTAAAACCCACGACTGGGCCAGTTATACCGGAAAAAATATCGCAGTCATCTGTAGTGCCGATGCCATCGTGCCTACCTGGGCCTATATGCTGCTTGCCAATAAATTAAAGCCTTATGCCCATGAAGTGGTATTCGGAAGCCTGGAAACCCTGGAATCGGTGCTTTTTACCAAAGCATTGGCTAAAATAGACCTGAATGCCTTCGCAGGAGAACGCGTGGTGGTAAAAGGATGCGCAGATATCGACGTGCCCATCTCTGCCTATGTGGAGATTACCAGCCTGCTCACACCTGTGGTAAAGAGCATGATGTACGGTGAACCTTGTTCTACCGTGCCTATTTATAAGCGAAAGGATTAAGTTTGGAGTGTTTTTTGTTTAAACCCTGATATGAAGAAATCATTATTGATCATCACTATTGCATTATTAAGTTTCAGGGGCATGGCTCAAGAACTTCCTTTTGTTAAAGAACCTGTTTTTCAGGTAGGGGAAGTGTTGAAATATAAATTGAGGTATGGTTTCATCACCGCAGCAGAAGGAACCTTAAAAGTGCTGGATACTGACCTTAAATTTGATGGTAAACCCACCTATCGCCTGTCGGTAGACGGAGAAACATCTGGTACATTCGATGTTTTTTATAAAATAAGAGACCATTATGATTCTTATATAGACCGTGTAAACCTGAAACCTTATTTCTACCAGGAGAACATCCGCGAAGGCAGTTACCGAAGAGAAGATAAAGCAAGATTTTATCAAGGCGAACAAAAGGTAGTCGCCACGAAAGGGACTTTTAAAACTCCGGATAAACAAACATTCGACCTGGTATCTACCTACTATTTTGCCAGAAGTCTGGACATTTCAAAATTGAATCCCGGCGATGAAGTCAAACTGAATTACTTTTTAGGGGATGAAATCAACCAGCTGAAAATACAGTTTGTCGGCCGTGAAGTGGTGAAAACGAAAATGGGCAAAATCAGGTGTTTGAAATTTAGTCCTTCTATTAAGTCTGGAAGGATCTTTAGAAAAGATAGTAGATTATACCTGTGGATCACAGATGATGGAAACAGGGTGCCTGTAAAGGCGCAAGTGGAGATCCTGGTGGGCGCAGTGACAATGGAAATTAAATCAGCCGATGGATTGAAGTATCCTCTGGCGATCGTAAAATAAATAAGATGATAGAAGTACAAAATACACTCGTTCACGAGGACCTGATCAGCGAAAGCTTCGTCTGTAACTTAAACAAGTGTAAAGGCATTTGCTGCGTCGAAGGTGATGCAGGTGCCCCTTTGGATGTCGCCGAAACCGCGATCCTGAAGGATATTTATCCGAAAATTAAACACCTGCTGGAAGCAAAAGGGATTCAGGCCATCGAAGAACAGGGTACTTCCGTGGTAGATGCGGATGGCGACCTGACCACGCCTTGTGTGGATGGAAATAAAGAATGTGCCTACGTGACTTTCGAAAATGGCATCACCAAATGCGGTATCGAAAAAGGGTATGAACAAGGTCTGGTAGAATGGCAAAAACCAATCTCCTGCCATTTGTATCCGATCAGAGTCACACAATATCCGGAATTTGAAGTGTTAAACTACGACAGATGGCACATTTGCCATGATGCCTGTTCCTTCGGAAGAGAGCTGAAAGTACCGGTATACCAGTTTCTGAAAGGTCCGCTGATTAGAAAGTATGGTGCGGAATGGTACGCAGAACTGGAAAACAGTGTGGCCACAAACCCGTAAGGCATAGCGGAAATTCCGGAGCCTGACACCCAAAATAATTTGAACCAGAATTCAAAACATATACTTACAAAAACCAACCTACGGAAGTGAAAGGAATAATTTTAGCAGGAGGAAGCGGGACAAGACTGCACCCTCTGACTCTAGTAATGAGCAAGCAAATGATGCCGGTTTATGATAAACCGATGATCTATTACCCACTGTCGACTTTAATGCTTGCAGGAATCAGAGAAATTCTGATCATCTCTACGCCGCATGATTTGCCAAACTTTAAGAAGTTATTAGGTGATGGAAAAGAGCTGGGCTGTGAGTTCTCGTATGCAGAACAACCAGATCCGAATGGCCTGGCACAAGCCTTTGTGATCGGTGCTGATTTTATCGGTACAGACAAGGTAGCCTTAGTGCTTGGCGACAATATTTTCTATGGCGATGGGATGTCTAACCTATTACAGGCAAGCTCAGACCCTGAAGGTGGAGTAGTTTTTGCCTACCGCGTTTCTGATCCGGAACGTTATGGGGTAGTAGAATTTGATGCCGAAAACCGCGCCATCTCTATCGAAGAGAAACCGGCAGCACCGAAATCTGACTATGCAGTTCCTGGACTTTATTTCTACGACAATAGCGTAGTAGAAATTGCTAAAAATATCAAACCTTCGCCTCGTGGTGAATATGAAATCACTGATGTGAACAAGGTATACCTGGAGCAGGGGAAACTTAAGGTAGGGGTATTGAGCAGAGGAACAGCCTGGTTGGATACCGGAACTTTTGCGTCCTTAATGCAGGCCGGGCAATTTGTTCAGGTAATCGAAGAACGCCAGGGACTGAAAATCGGATGTATCGAAGAAGTCGCTTACCGGATGGGCTTTATCGATAAAGAACAGTTACGTAAAATCGCTACACCATTGCTAAAAAGTGGTTATGGCGCGTACTTGTTGAAAATGATCAAGTAATACTCAAATCATAAATCATAGAAAACCCGGCCATTCGCCGGGTTTTTTTATGCGCAAGGCTTTCCTAATTTGGTCTCTTTTAAAAAGTAACAATTAGGCTGATGCCAAAATCATTTAATCTTTTGACAATTTCAACAACGTATATCGCGGTTTAATCTGCTTTCTTTGAGTTTATTGCTTTTTATTACCTTAAGCCCTTGAGACGGCTTCAGAACAAAATATAAACTCCAATGACAACGAAACAGAAATCAGGAATTTTATTCCTTCTACTCCTTTTATGCAGCAGCGTTAGTTTCTCACAGCAGCAACAGCATGATCCTAAAGCGTTAAAAGCCTGGCAGGACCAGAAATACAGCATGTTTATCCACTATGGGATTTACTCCGTATTGGGTGGCGTATGGGAAGGCAAAGAGATTAGCAAAGGCCTAAGCGAGCAGATTCAGGCGCATGCAGGGATTTATAGTGATACTTATGCCCGTGTTGCTAAAAGGTTTAATCCTAAGGATTGGAATGCTGATTCTATCGTTTCACTGGCTAAAAAAGCCGGAATGCGCTCCATTGTGATCACTTCTAAACACCATGATGGTTTCTGTATGTTTAAAACGGCAACTACTGATTTCAATGTGGTGGATGCTACACCTTTTAAAAGAGACCTTTTGAAAGAACTTTCGGATGCCTGTAAACGTGGCGGCTTAAGATTCGGACTATACTTTTCCCTGATCGACTGGCATTATCCACAGGCCTCTCCGATTTCCAGCAGTAACTCGGATTACATTACTCCAGAACATGTTCAATACAATAAAAAACAAATCACAGAACTGCTGAGCAATTATGGCCCAGTCTCTGAATTGTGGTTCGATATGGGCTCTCAGAATGCTGCAGAAAGCAAAGAGCTGAGAGATTTAGTACATAAATTACAGCCTGATTGTATGATTGGCAGCCGTATTGGAAACGATATGGGCGACTTCAATGTAATGGGGGACAACCAGGAACCGGATTATGCGATTGGCGTACCTTGGCAGTCGCCAGCTTCTTTCTTCGACGACACCTGGGGTTACAGGTCATGGCAGGACAGGGGCAGCGAAGCGGTTAAAACCAAAGAAAAGTTAACCAGTCTGATCCGTGTAGTGAGCAGAGGAGGAAACTTCCTGTTGAATATCGGCCCAAAAGGCGATGGATCAGTAGTCGGTTTTGAAAAAGATATTTTACTCAATATTGGAAAATGGCTCGACAAAAATGGAGAAGCAATTTACAGTACAGCAGCAGATCCTTTTCATGTTTCCTTCAAATGGGGCAGCTTAACCTCAAAACCAAATCAGCTTTATTTACACGTGATGAGTCATCCGGAGAACGGACAGATCATTTTGCCAGGCCTTAAAGGCAAGATCAAAAGCATCGGCGTATTGGGCGAAAAAAATCAAAAGATCAGTTTTACGCAGAACGATCAAGGGCTTAAAATCAGTGTTCCTGCAAGTATCAACCCAGATAAAGAATTCAAAGTGATCAAGATTACTTTTGCCAATGGGTTCAGTGTACCGCCGGCTAATGTGATGAAAGTGCCTGCGGACGGGTTAAACGCAGATGCAGCCGCTCCTAAAAGCGCCCCCGGCATTGACTTAAATTCCCACAACGCGTTTAAACATTACAGCAGTTCCGGCGTAGATTACAATACCAGATTCCAAAGTACAGTTAAAGAATCCTGGACATTGCAGCCCTTGAAAAATGAAAATTATACACCAGTCATCTATTATTCTGCCCAAGAAAAAGGAAAAACGATAGACCTGGAAATCAATCGAAAAGTAAATCCGCTGACTTTTGCCGATGGTAAAACCATGCCGATCAAACAGCAGGGAACACTTCAGTGGGGGCCAATTTATCTTTCTGATGCCCAATGGACCGGGATTGAAGGTTTTCCAGAGGAGGTCAAAAATATAGATCCAAGCCAGACATGGGGCAAGGGTAAATTAACCTGGACTAAGAAAACAGATTGGAAAAACAACCAGAAATATACCCTGGCAGCAGATCGCAGCACTGCAGTTTATGTACTTCAGGAAATCACAGCAACGGAAGATCAGCCTTTCCTGGCCAGTATCACCAGCACTGATGGTTTGGTAGTGATGCTCAATGGGGAGGTTCTGGCCATCCATAACAACCCTTTCAAAGAAAACCAGCTGAATGACCTGATCTTACTTTCACTAAAAAAAGGTAAAAACCAGTTGCTCCTGAAGATTTACAATGGTTATCAAAAGAAAATAGACCTTGGAATTGATACGACTCAGCCGCAGGAATTATTTTCAAAAGCGCTTCCTTCAATCTCCTTGGAAAAAGGAAAATATTATCCTTTCAGCTGGCAGCTCTATCACCCGAATTCTCCGCATAGTACGCTTGGATTGTCAAATGTTAGCCTTGTTTTGCTGGAAAACTAGCCAAAATCATTTAATGATATGATCATATCATTAAATAAAATGTAAGAGAATTCGCGTCCTTTGGGTAACCAAATAAATTAAACCGATGACTAAGAATAAATACCTGTTTCCGTTTATCATGATTACGTCCCTCTTTTTTATGTGGGGCTTTGTCCATAATCTTGATCCGATTTTAATCCCTCACCTGAAGAAGTCATTTAGCCTGTCTACTTTACAAGCTTCATTGGTGGATTCAGCGGTGTTTATCGCCTATTTCCTGATGGCTTTACCGGCAGGGTTTCTAATGAAAAAATACGGATACAAAGCAGGGATCATTATTGGTCTGATCTTATTCGCCATTGGTTCATTTTTGTTTATTCCAGCCGCAAATACGCAATCTTACTTTTTCTTTTTGATTGCACTTTTTATCATTGCCTGCGGATTAACCATCCTGGAGACGGCAGCAAATCCTTATGCTTCTTTATTAGGACCTGAGGAAACTTCTACTTTCCGTTTAAACTTTGCACAATCTTTCAACGGTCTGGCCGCAACTTTAGCCCCAATTATCGGTGCTAAAATTATCATGACCAAAGGAAATACAGAAGAAGAATTAAATGCGATGACGGAGTCGGCCAGACAAATTGCCCTGGCTTCCGAAGCCTCCAGCGTGAAAATGCCGTACTTCATTTTGGGCAGTATCATCCTGGTCATCGCCATCATATTTGTCTTCCTGAAACTTCCTGAAATTAAAGAAACAGCGCAAAAGGAAGGAGAAAAAACAGGGATCATTCCTGCACTGGCACATAAACACCTGAGCTGGGCGGTAGTCACTCAATTTTTCTACGTAGGTGCACAAGTATGTGTATTCAGTCTTTTCATCCTTTATGCGACTAAAGCTGCCGGAATTGACGAACAAGAGGCCGCAAAATATGCCGGATTAGGTGTAGGAATGGCCTTTATGATCGGCAGGTTCTTTGGAACATTCCTCATGAAGTTTATCGCCCCGCCAAAATTGCTGTCGATTTACGCGGCAATCTGTATCCTGCTATCCGCAGCGGCAATGACAGTGACCGGTATGATGGCTATTTATATCGTGATTGGAATCGCATTCTTTATGTCAATTATGTTTCCATCGATTTTCTCGCTGGGCATCAGAGAACTTGGTAAAGACACGAAATTTGGCAGCAGTCTGATCATTATGTCGATTGTTGGTGGTGCAATCCTTCCCTTAGGAATGGGGCATATTGCCGATCTAACAGACAACATTCAACTGGGTTACATCGTTCCTTTAATATGTTTTGTCGTGGTATTCCTATTTGGAATCAAAGGTCATAAAGTGGTGCCCATCACCTTAAATAGTTCAAATTAATCAGGCAGGTCAAATTAATTTTATGAGTAAAAAGTATTATTTAACACTGGATTTAAAAGCGGACGATCAATTGATCGCAGAATATGAAGCAATGCACAAGGCCGTATGGCCGGAAATCATAGAAAGCATCACTTCATCCGGGATCCAGCATATGGAGATCTACAGGGTAGGAAACCGCCTGTTTATGATCATGGAGGTGAGCGACGACTTTAGCTTTGAGCAAAAAGCGGCCATGGATGCCAGCAATGAAAAAGTGCAGGACTGGGAAACCCTCATGTGGAAATATCAACAGGCCTTACCGGGTGCTAAACCCGGAGAGAAATGGATGATGATGGATAGAATATTTCAATTATAAAGGCCAATGTCAGCAAGCAATAACAACAGTTTTTTACAAATCCATCCGGATGATAATGTGCTGGTAGCCCTACAGGATTTACCAAAAGGACAGGTCATCGAATGGAACAATTCGCAGATTATCTTACAGGAGGAGATCCGCGCAAAACATAAATTCTTTATCCAGGACATGAACGTGGACGATGAAGTATTGATGTATGGTGTATTAGTCGGAAAAGCAACCACCCCAATTTTAAAAGGTGGACTCATGACTACAGATAATATCCACCACGCTTCTCAGGATTATAGCTTCAGAGACATGAATTATCAATGGCAGAAACCGGATGTATCCAGGTTTGCCAACCGTACATTCAATGGCTATCACCGCAAAGACGGCAGGGTAGGTACGGCCAATTACTGGCTGTTCATTCCTACCGTTTTCTGTGAAAATAGGAACCTGGATGTAATTAAAGAGTCTTTATACCATACTTTAGGCTACGCGGTAACAGATAAATACAGGTCATTTACCGATCAGCTCTTAACTGCATTCCATGAAGGTGCCGCTTTGGAATCTTTCCAGCTGGACCATATCGCTGCTGCAGAACCTGTGAAAAACAGGGTGTTTAAAAATGTAGACGGGATCAAATTCCTAAACCATCAAGGTGGTTGTGGTGGTACAAGGCAAGATTCTACCTTATTGAGCCATCTGCTGGCTGCATATGCAGACCATCCAAATGTGGCGGGAATTACCGTATTGAGCCTGGGTTGTCAGCATTTGCAAACCCAGGACCTACTGAATGATGTCAAAAAGAGAAACCCAGCATTCGATAAAAACATCCTGATCTTTGAACAGCAGCAAAGTCAGAGTGAAGAACAATTGATCAAAGCAGCGATTCTGAAAACCTTTGTCGGACTGACAGAAATCAATAAAATAGAACGTGCACCTGCACCTTTAAGTGCATTGTGTGTTGGTGTGAAATGCGGTGGCAGCGATGGTTTTAGCGGTATTTCTGCAAATCCTTCTGTAGGATATACCTCAGATTTATTAGTCGCGCTGGGTGCAAAAGTCCTGCTGGCAGAATTCCCGGAATTGTGCGGTGCAGAACAGAACATCATCGATAGGTGTGTAGATAAAACTACCGCGGATAAGTTTATTCGCCTGATGCAGGAATATGATGCGCAGGCACATGCCGTAGGTTCCGGTTTCCACATGAACCCTTCCCCGGGAAATATTAAGGATGGCCTGATCACCGATGCCATTAAAAGTACGGGAGCAGCAAAAAAAGCAGGTACTTCGCCAGTAGTGGATGTGCTGGACTATACAGATCCGGTTACGAAACCAGGATTGAGCCTGGTATGTACACCTGGAAATGATGTAGAAGCGACCACAGGAAAAGCAGCAAGCGGTGCAACACTGATCTTATTTACTACCGGATTGGGAACGCCGACAGGAAATCCAGTATGTCCTGTGATCAAAATTGCGACAAATACTGCTCTGGCCACTAGAATGGCTGATATCATCGATATAGACACCGGGGCCATCATCCGCGGAGAGAAAACAATTGAAGAAATGGGAGTGGAGATCCTGGAATACTGTATCAAAGCGGCAAGTGGCGAAATCACTCCGAAAGCAGTATTACTGAATCAGGACGACTTTATCCCTTGGAAAAGAGGGGTATCACTGTAAAAAATATTTTCATTATTTAATCATATTATGTTTAGTTTAAAAGGAAAATCAGCAATTATAACAGGTGGAGGCAGTGGAATAGGAAAAGCAATTTCCATGCTCTTTGCTAAACAAGGGGCAAATGTCCACATCATTGAATTAAATGCCGCAGCAGCGGAACAAGCGGTAGCCGAAATACAGGCCTCAGGGGGTACCGCTGATGCTTACGGCTGCGATGTGAGCAATCAGGAAGCAGTGCTGGAAGTGTTTCAAAAGATCGGTGCAATTGATATCTTAGTGAATAACGCTGGTATCGCACATATCGGGAAAGCAGACACGACTTCTGAAGAAGATTTCACTAAAGTATTCAACGTAAATGTAAAAGGTGCTTACAATTGCTTATATGCAGGAATCCCGGCATTAAAGAACAGCAGTTCTGCAGTAATTCTAAATATGGCCTCTATTGCTGCTGTAGTAGGCATTACAGACCGTTTTGCTTACTCCATGAGTAAAGGTGCCATCTTCGCAATGACGCTTTCAGTAGCGCGCGATTATATGGCAGAGGGCATCCGTTGTAACAGCATTTCACCGGCAAGGGTACACACACCTTTCGTAGATGGCTTTATCGCTAAAAATTACGCCGGAAAAGAAGCAGAGATTTTTGAGAAGTTATCGAAAAGTCAGCCAGTAGGCCGTATGGGGAAACCAGAAGAGGTGGCTTCATTAGCACTTTACCTGTGCTCGGAAGAAGCAGGATTCATCACCGGTAATGATTATCCGCTCGATGGCGGTTTCATTAAATTGAATAATTAAGAAAACACATCGTATTTTAGGAATGCGAATTCATCCATACCAGGAGTGATCAAGCCTATCATCGGTAGGGATGAAATGATATATACAATTGAATACACACAATATTTAGCTAACTAACAATGAAATTAATCAGATGGGGACTTGCCGATCAGGAAAAGACCGGTGTAATTATAAACGATATTTGGTATGATACTTCTGCTTTCGGAGCAGATTATAACGAGCAGTTTTTTCAAAATGACGGCCTGACAAAACTGGCCGCTTTTCTAAAAGAAAATGAAGGTAAACTGCCTGTCGTTCCTGCAGATACCCGTCTGGGATCACCTGTAGCGCGGCCTTCAAAAATTGTATGTATCGGCTTAAACTACGCAGATCATGCGAAAGAAACCAATGCACCAATACCGCCTGAACCCGTAATTTTTATGAAATCTACAACGGCGCTTACAGGTCCTAACGACCATATCATCATCCCTAAAAACTCTGTAAAGACGGATTGGGAAGTGGAATTGGCAGTAGTCATCAGCAAAAAAGCATCTTATGTAGATGAAGCAGATGCCCTGGATTATGTAGCGGGTTATGTGCTGCACAATGACGTGTCAGAGCGTGAGTTCCAGATCGAAAGAAATGGTACCTGGGATAAAGGAAAAGGCTGTGATACTTTCGCCCCTTTAGGCCCATTCCTTGCCACTCCCGACGAGATCGCTGACCTTAACAACCTTCGCCTGTGGCTGACCGTAAACGGGGAGAAAATGCAGGACGGAAATACGTCTAACTTTATTTTTAACATCCCTTTCGTGATTGCTTATGTGAGTCAGTTTATGACTTTACTACCTGGCGATGTGATTTCTACAGGTACGCCTGCAGGGGTTGGCTTAGGCTTTAAACCTCCGGTATATCTAAAAGCGGGTGATGTTGTGGAGCTTGGTATTGACGGCCTTGGAACTTCAAAACAGCTGCTGGTAGACTATGTTAAAAATTGATTCACACCAGCATTTTTGGAATTATGATGAGCTAAGAGACAGCTGGATCAGGGACGATATGGACGTGCTTCGGGATGATTTCCTGCCGCAGCACCTCAAGTCTATTCTGGAGTACTATGGCTTCGATGGATGTGTAGTGGTACAGTCGGATCAAAGTCCGGCAGAAAATGTTTTTCAATTGAAACATGCCGCAGCACATCCCTTTATTAAAGGGGTAGTCGGCTGGGTAGATCTTCAAGCAGCAGATATCGATGCTCAATTGAAGGAATTGAGTAAAAATGAAAAGTTAAAAGGGTTCAGGCATATCCTCCAGGGAGCGCCTGACCCTGCCTTAATGCTCAAACCGGAATTTGTCAATGGGATCAGTAAACTCAGTACCTACGGCTTTACCTACGACATACTCATTTTCCCTCAGCAGTTGAAATATGCCTCAGAACTAGCCAAAAAGTTTCCAAATCAACGATTCGTATTAAACCACCTCGCCAAACCCAATATCAAAGATGGCCTGATCGAAGAATGGAAACAAGACATCATCGAACTCGCAAAACAAGAGAATGTGAGCTGCAAGGTGTCTGGCATGGTCACTGAAGCCGATTGGAAAAAATGGAAAGACAAAGATTTTACCCCCTATCTGGATGTAATATTCGACGCTTTCGGCCCTAAAAGAGTGATGTATGGCTCTGATTGGCCAGTATGCCTGTTAGCTGCAGACTACGGAAGGGTGCTCAGCCTAATCGGTAACTATACCGAAAAACTCCCGCAAGAAGCTCAGGAAGACTTCTGGGGAAATAATGCAAAGCGCTTTTATAACCTATAATAATCACCTAAACTAAGCAATCAATGGATTTGCAATTAAAAGATAAGGTAGTCATCGTAACCGGTGGAGCCAAAGGTATCGGCGAAGCAATTGTCAGAGTGCTGGCAAATGAAGGGGCGATACCCGTAATCGTTGGAAGAAATGCAGCCGATAACCAAAGGCTGGCAGATGATATAGCTGCTGATGGGGGAAAGGTGTTTCAGTTGGTCGCCGAATTAACTCAGCCCTCAGACAGTGAAAAGGCGATTCAAACCGTCCTGGAAAAATATGGTAGAATTGATGGTCTAGTCAATAATGCAGGAGTCAATGATGGCGTCGGACTGGAAAGCGGAAACTATGAAAGCTTCCTAGAAAGCCTGCATAAAAACGTCATCCATTATTACCTGATGGCACACCATGCCTTGCCTGCATTGAAGAAATCAAAAGGTGCAATTGTCAATATCGGCTCTAAAGTGGCGGATACCGGGCAAGGCGGGACCTCAGCGTATGCCGCTTCAAATGGGGCTAGAAACGCGTTAACCAGAGAATGGGCAGTGGAATTATTGCCGTATGGAATCAGAGTGAATTCCGTGATTGTTGCGGAATGCTATACGCCGCTTTATCAGACCTGGATCAATTCAATCCCGAATTCGGAGGAGAAACTGGCAGATATTAAAGCGAAAATCCCTTTTGAGAATAGAATGACTACGGCAGAAGAGATTGCGAATGCAACGGTGTTTTTGCTGTCTGGGGCCTCAAGTCATACCACTGGTCAACTGGTTTACGTCGACGGCGGTTATGTGCATTTGGATCGTTCTATTAGCCCAATTTAAAAAAGAAAGTCCTTTTCCTCCTCCAATGTTTTGAAGGAAACATTGGAATGTCGTCTAAGCACATTTCTTTTGTATCGGAATTGCCCACAGATAGTCAGCGTCCAATAGGCTGGGGGTTTGAAAAGAGAAGAAAGAGGTAAAAGGAAGGGAAAATCGCCCTTCCTTTTTTTCTATTCAATTTTTCAACAAGCTCAACTGATTACTTGTAAATCGGCTTAGTATAAGCTTTCAGCCATTTTGCTTCCTCAGCATCCAGCATCGGGCTCAATCTTTCAAATACCATCGCGTTATAGCTGTTCAGCCAGTCAATTTGTCCTTGTTCTAACAGTTCCGTTTTTACGATTTCCGTACTGATCGGGGCAATGGTTAAAGACTCAAATGCGTAGAATTCATTAAATTCATTGGTTACATCTGTAATGGTATTGACCAGGTTTTCGATTCTAACACCATGTTTGCCCGGACGGTATACGCCTGGTTCAATAGAAGTGATCATGCCCAATTCAATCGCTACTGGTGTTGCAGTAGGGTTAAATACTTGCGGACCTTCATGAACATTCAGGAAATAACCTACACCGTGACCAGTTCCATGACCGTAATTAATGGCGTAATCCCATAACGGTTTACGGGTAATGGCGTCGATCTGGTAACCACAGGTTCCTTTTGGGAAACGGCTTTTACAACCGTCAATCATGCCTTTTAACACTAAGGTATAGTCTGTTTTTTCTTCTCCGGTATTGTTGCCCATCGGAATGGTGCGCGTGATGTCGGTGGTTCCGTAATTGTACTGACCACCGGAATCTACCAGGAATAATCCCTGTGCTTTTATTGCTACATCGCTCTCGTCAGTAGGGCCATAATGCGGTAAGGCACCATGGGCGGCATAAGCACTGATGGTATTGAAACTATCACCAACAAAACCTTCCTGGGCTGCTCTGAATTTACGTAGTTCCGCTGCGGCAGAAAGCTCAGTAATCTTGATTTTGCCAATATTTTCGGATAACCATTTTAAGAATCGGGTGATGGCTACACCGTCTTTCGTCATCGCAATGCGGGTATTGGCCAGTTCTGTTGCGTTTTTTACTGCTTTTAGACTGGTTGAAGGATTGGTATCTTTAATCAGCTTTACTGAGGCCGGTAATTGCTTGGCAAATGCGAAACAATTGCGTTTAGGGTCAATAAAAATGCTGGTGTTTTCAGGGATTTCGGCTAATGCTGCTTCCACTGCTTCATAAGGTTTTACCTGTACGCCGCTTGCTGATAAAGCTGCTTTTTCTGCTTCGCTTAGTTTTTCAGGATGAATGAAAATGGTCGCTTCTTCTTGCCCGATTAAAGCAAAGCTCAATACAACAGGGTTATAGCTGACGTCATTGCCGCGGATGTTGAACAACCAGGCCATGTCATCTAATGAAGAAATCAAATGATAGTTTGCCGCTTTATTGCTCAGTTCAGTTCTTACTGCAGCAAGTTTTGAAGCTACGGATTGTCCGATGTGTTTTTCATCAATCAGGTAAGCTTTTTCTGCAGGCAGGGCTGGTCTATTCTCCCAGATAGGGCTTAAGTAGTCTTTATCAGTTAATATAAGTCCTTTGAAAGATAATTGCTGACTGAGTAAATCTCCAAGAAGGATGGAAACCAGTTTTTCATTACTAGCTACAATAGCACCTTTTTCAAGTTTGCTGCCTAGCCATTGAATGTATTCTGGAGCATGCTGTATCTTTTGTTTTACCAATTCAAAACCACTGTTCTCCAGTTGTTCTGCTGCTTGTTCAAAATAACGGAAATCGGTCCATAAACCAGCGAAATCATGGGTAATCACCAATGTTCCAGCCGATCCGGTGAATCCGGAAGCAAAAGGGATGCATTTATAATGATCTGGTAAGTATTCACTGATGTGAGGATCTGCGGATGGAATGATATAGGCCTCTACATTGTCGGCTTTCATTTGAGAACGTATCGCGCTTAATTTTTCCTGATATGTCATGGTTTAGCTTTTTTATATCTATCGAGTAAACGCAAATCTATGGATTTTAATTATAGTTGTTATTTTTACCTGAAATGAAGCAGTCTACAAACGATCATCAGGGATTAAGTAGGAAGGAGGAAGAAATTCCACTGATGTTAAAGGTATTCACTGAGGAGGACTTTGCCAGCCGAATTGTGGTTGGAGAGGTATATAAAGCCAGTTATTTTGCCATTCTCCTCATTAAGAAAGGCAGTATGTTTGTGAAACATAACCTCCGGGAATATCTCGTGAAAGAGAATTCATTGTTTTTCATTATGCCTTCTACTATTTATGAATTTACGGAGATTAGTCCCGATTTTTCCATAGTTGGCAGTATTTTTTCCGTGGATTACATGAGTCAGAGCGGGATCATTCTGAATACTTCTAGTGTGGTGGAGGTGATGACTGGTGCTTATCAACCTTATTATGCGATCAATATAGAGGAGCGGGATCTGCTGCTAAACCTCCAGGAGATCCTCAAAAAAGCATTGGCAGAAGATGCTGCTGTGGCCTTCCTGCCGGAGATGAAAAAGCATAGCTTCCTTTCTTTATTTTACCATGCGGCTTCCATTTATGCCCGATATAATGTTTCTCATAAAGTGAAGCTGAACAGGAGGGAAGAGCTGACAATCGGCTTTCTGAGGCTGCTGGCGAAACATTATAAAGAGGAAAGGAGCGTGAAGTATTATGCCGACCGCCTATTTGTAACGCCAAAACACCTCACACAAATGCTGAAAGAAGGCACCGGGCGTACAACCGGCTCTTTCATTGACCGTGCGGTCATTGTTGGCGCCAAAGTATTACTCCGAGACCCTACTTTAAACATCGCCCAGGTGGCACAGGAGCTGAATTTCGCCGACCAGTTTACCTTCGCAAAGTATTTTAAAAAACATACCGGAATCACTCCTTCGCAGTTCCGCGCAGAACATTCCGCTTAAAGTTTAACCTCATTATACGTCATCTTGACATATTTCCCTGCTATACGGACATAGGGTAGCACTCCTGCTATGCCGACCTTTGTAAGGTGAAAAATATGATAATTTTTATGAGTACTTTATTTACAGTATTCAGTTCTCAAATCGCCTCAGCACAGGATACACTTTATCAAAAGATCAGTATCCCTGAGCTGTTTAAAATGGCGGAGACTAACAACCAGCAGTTAAAGATTTCCAGAATAGGGATGACCGCCGCCGGGCAGCGCCTCGATGTGGCTAAAACGCAAAGAAACCCAGTATTGACCGCAGCAGCAACCGCTTCTTACATCGGAGATGTGACGGTTTTTAACAACGATTTCTCTGGAAAAACAACGGTTCCCATGCCGCATTTCGGTAACTCTTTTGCTTTACAGGCCAGTCAGACGGTCTTTAAAGGCGGTGCCATCCATAACAATATCGCCATTGCAGGCTTACAAGAACAGCTGGCCGGATTGGCGTATGAAAAAAATAGCCTGGACGTAAAAATCCTGCTTGCTGGAAACTATTTTGACTTGTTCAAGATGTACAACCAGCGTGGCGTATATCAGGAAAACATCAGACTTGCCCAATTGAGACTTTTCAATATCAATAAGATGTATAAAAGTGGAATGGTGACCAAAAATGATGTCATTAGAAATGAATTACTGATCACCAATTTAGGTACCGCAGTACAGCAGCTCAACAACAATATCGATATATTGAGTCAGCAGCTCAGCATCGCTTTAGGCTTATCAGATCAGACTTATATCCTGCCTGATACCACTATTTTAAATAATATGCCGAATGCAACTGGGCTTCAGGAGTATTTAGACCTCGCTTATCAGCAGTACCCGGAATTGCGTTCCGCAGAATTGAGCAACCGCATTGCCGAGCGAAATGTGGCTTTGGCAAAAGCAGATCGCTTACCCAGCATAAATTTGAACGCCGGAAATTCAATGGTCAGACCATTAACCACCTCCATGCCTGCAAGGGATATGTACAGTAATGGCTGGCAAGCAGGGGTGGGCGTGTCCTTCAATATTTCTTCCCTATACAATGCGCCAAAGCATATCAGCCTGGCTAAAACACAGCAAGCGCAGCAATTGGCGATGGCAGAGCAGTGGAGACAAAACACGGAAATTTCTGTCAAAGCGGCCTATATCAAACATAGAGAGGCGAAACAGCTCCTGCAATCGGCGGAGAAAAGTCTGCAGCTCGCTACGGAAAACTTCAGGATTGTCGAAAAGAAATACCTGAACCAGATGGCCTTGTTAACAGACCTGATGGATGCCACAAATGTGAGGTTAGAAGCGGAGCTGCAGCAGAAAAATGCAGAAATCAGCATCATCTACACCTATTACCAATTACAAAAAACAACTGGAAGCTTAAATTAATCCTCATTTATCAGCACATGTCACATCAAAAGAAACCATTACATAAAAAACATTTCAGCATCATTAACGCCCTGCTTATCCTCATGGTTAGCGGCGGACTGATCTGGGCCGGCGTCATCTATTTCAAACTTGACCAATCGGAATATACAAACGATGCACAGATCGAAGAGTTCATTACGCCCATTAATACGCGGGTGGCTGGCTACATCAAGAAGATCTATTTCATAGAACACCAATCTGTAAAAAAGGGAGATACCCTGGTGGTGATCGACGACAGGGAGTTAAAAATAGCCCTGGCACAGGCCGAAGCCGCTTATATGAACGCGCAGGCGGCCAGAAATGTAACTTCTTCAGGGGTAAATACGCTGAGAAATAACGTCGCGGTATCCGAATCTAATCTTGCAGCAACTGCTGCAAGATTGCTAAACGCAGAGAAAAACTATAAACGTTATGCTGCCTTATTGAAAGATGAAGTGGTGACGCCGCAGCAATATGAGCAGGTGCAAACGGAATATGATGCCTTAAAAGCACAATATCAGGCCTTAAAACATCAAAAAGGAACCACGGAATTGTCGGCAGTAGAAGCAGGGTCCAGAATTGGCGTCAATGAAGCTGAGCTGAAACGCAGCAAAGCAGCCTTAGACATGGCAAAGCTCAACCTTTCTTACACCGTAATTACCGCACCGTATGACGGGGTAGTGGCGAGAAGAACTTTGCAGGAAGGTCAGCTGATCCAGGCCGGACAATCGCTGCTTTCCTTTGTAAGTGGAGAACTGAAATGGGTGGTGGCCAATTACCGCGAAAAACAGCTCAACGGCATCCATGTCGGACAAGAAGTTTTGGTGAAAGTAGATGCTTTAGGCAGCAAATCTTATAAGGCAAAAATCACTGCAATCTCTCAGGCTACGGGCGCAAAGTTATCCACAGTTCCTGTGGATAACTCTACGGGTAACTTTGTTAAAGTGCAGCAGCGCATACCGATACGAATTGAATTCAGTGTGGATAACAAGCCGGAAGATCTAAAGTTATTAAGAGCTGGTATGAATGTGGAAGTAGAATCTATCTAAGATGCAGACCTATAAATTAGGATTATTTCATGATTGGGTGCCCAAACCGGTGCAGCTGTTACTGATCATTTTACTGACCATTCCAATCCTCGGAATCAGTGGGGTATACAGTACAAATATCGGAGATATGCTGGGCAGTCAGGGGATGCTGACCGAGGACTTGATGATGGCCAGTTATGCCTCTGCCATTGGAATGGCACTCGTGTTTCCACTGGCCTTGCGCACAAAACAATTTTTTAGATCCAGACACCTCTTAATCGGGTCGCTCAGCAGTCTGATTTTGCTGAGCTACGTCTGCGCGACAACAGATCATGCCTGGGTATTAATCGGTGCAAATACAGTGATGGGGATGATTAAGGCCTTTGCCATGATGGAGGTAATCCTGCCCATCATGTTTATCATCAGTCCCAGCGGCGACAGGCCGAAGTTTTACTCCGTATTTTATCCGCTGTCGATTGCGCTGGCGCAAGTAGCCAGTTATTTTGCCACCAAACTATCATTTGAATACAGCTGGCATGCCGTTTATTACTATACGATCGCGATCTTGCTGTGCTGCTTACTCCTGGTCCTGATCTTTGGGCACAATTTCAGAGGCTCCAAAAAAGTACCTTTTTATCAAGTCGATTGGCTGAGTTTTGTATTGATCCTTAGTGCTATGATGCTGCTCAATTACGTGCTTTCCTATGGAAGAATCCTCGATTGGTGGAACAATCAAAGTATTAAATACGCTCTTTTTGGATCCGTTTTACTAACCACCTGGTTTATTCAGCGTCAGATGCTACTGAAAAGACCATTTCTGAGTCTGGAGGTTTTCAAAAGAAAAAGTGTGTGGATGTCGCTGGTATTTATATTTCTCATGGGGATTTTTTTTGCCAGCAGTGGGATACAAAGTGCTTTTACTACCGGGGTGTTAAAATATAGCGCGCTCAGCAATGCGGAAATCAACCTGATGATGGCATTAGGAGCTATTGCCGGTGGTTTCTTCTGCTTCATCTGGTTCAAAAGAGAATGGAGCCTGAAGGGATTGGTGCTTTGCGGATTTACTGCTTTTATCCTTTACCACCTGATCCTGTTTTTTCTTTTTAGTCCGGTGATTGAAATCAATGACCTGGCTTTTCCATTGTTCTTAAAAGGATTAGGACTGACAATTTTATACATTTCCATTGGGGTGTATTGCGCGGATAAGTTATCGCTGACAGAGCTGCTGGCTGCGGTTTCTATCTTGATTCTTTTCAGGTCATTTATCGGCCCCGCTTTCTGGAGTTCCGTGTATGCTTATGAGCTGTATGCCGGTCAGCTGAAACATACCGCTTTTCTGGTGCAGCACATGGATGCGAATGATCCATTGCTCACAGGACGATTAAGTCCGCTGGTTCAAGGGGCAATGTCGCAAGGGAGAAGTGTGGAAGCGGCACAGTCGCTGGCAGTTTCCAGTGTTTGGGGCACAGTGCAATTGCAGGCGACCATGGCTGCAGCCAAAGAGATTTTTGGATGGATTGTGATTGGCGGAGGACTCGTATTGTTATTCGTGATGAGTTATCGGTTTGTTCCGGTCAACTTTAGGAGGTTAGTGAACATCAGGAGACGGTTCCGCGGACAAGAGATGTTGAAGCGCCAGGAAGAAATGCTTGGAGCGATCGCGCCTTAATCTCTCTTCCTCTGACCCGCTTTCTTCGTTAAAAACTCGTGTTGAACCCTTCCATTCTGGAAGATGTTCATTGCTCCCTTTAAGGGGATCAATAAAAATCCTCCTAGGAATTTACAGGCTTAACACGAGTTTTTAAATTAAGGTCCGGTTGGCTTCAAAACCGGGAAGCTGGAGATAGATTTGCGGCTTAATTTAAATGGGGGGAGCTGAATAGCCCTATTCCGTTTCAATGTTGATAAGCCGGATCTGTTTGTGAACTGAATATAGTTATCCACAAATATTGTGGATAACTATGAGGATAATGGTGTTAATTTTCAGTAGTTCAGTTTTTTGTGAGATTATTTTGCTGTTAATAACAAATGGAGAATGCTGAGTTTTCTTCCATTTTGAAGATTAAATACAGTGTCCCTACTCGCTAGTTGGTTATTTTTATACTCAATACTTTATTTTAGCTTAGCGTGATGAACTGATCACCTACTTTCAGTCCGATTGCACACATTTTCTTTCCACTGAAAATTCCTTCCATGGTTCCTACAACATTCAATAGCAGCAATGACTTGTCGGAAGTTAATATCATCGGACCATGTTCTGGTTCTATGTGGAAAACTGTTCCTGCGGCTGCGGTTCCCGGATCAAATTCGCCAGTAACGGAAGTCACTTCAAAAATTCTTACCTGTTGTCCGCCGATATAGGTGATAGCACCTTGGTACAGCGGGTTGGCTGCATTTACCATGTTTTCGATTTCTGCGGCCGTATGCGTATCCCAATTGATGGTCAGGTCTTTTACTTCAGGAATACCGAAAGAACTTTCGATGTCTTCATCACCAACATACAGGTATTGTTCTGCTTTAATTCTTTCTAATATTTGAGGCATACTTTCCGCAAGAAAAGCAGTTAAACGAGCTTTAGCAAGACCATAATTTTCTCCAGGATACAATTGTAATTCCTGTCTGAACACCATCGGACCGCTATCTACATTGCTGGTCATTCTATGAACGGTTAAACCGGTTTCTTTCTCGCCGTTTTTCAGCTGCCAGAACAATGGAGCTGATCCTTTATAAGAAGGAAGCTTGCTGAAATGTACATTGAAGAATCCTTTCTCCGTTGATTTTAATAAGTGTTCCGGAATCATCCATGGGAAAGTCAATACAAGTACTGCTTCCACCTTTAATTCTTGTATCCAAGAGGCTACTTTGCCACCTTGTTCAAGGTCAGATTTAGCAATTTTTAACAAAGGAATTCCTCTGCTTTCTGCATAAGCAATCGTGCCCAACAGCTCATAGTTTAGTTCTTCAGGAACAACAAGTCCTGCAACATCGCAATGTTCGTGAATGCTTAAAGCGGTATTTAAGTATAAAGCGCTATTTGTAAAAATTAAGGTTTTCATAAAAAAGATTTTGGAAGAGGTATTCCTATTGCTGGAAAAACCAGGAAATTTAATACACTCGTTTATCCAGTAAAATATTAATGTTCGTGTTAAATGTAACGCAATTAAATATAATTTTTTGGAATAAACAGGTTTTATTACATGTTTCTTGGCTCCTCAAAAAAAGGCTCCGTATCCACCATAACTAATCATGCTTCATAAAGAAAGCATTAGCAAAACCTAACCCGGTTGGAATATTGTCGGTTGCTAAAAAAAAGAGGATAGGCTAGGACAAGGCCTAGAAGGATTTCAATGCCTCCCCTCAAGGGAGCATTGGAATAATTCAGCCTTGGAGTAGTTCCTGCCTCTTTTTTTCCAAATCTTTCCCTTCCAATTCTTTCCCTTCCAAATACCTGTTTAAACACTCCAAACTTTCTTCAAAGCCCAGCACATCCGTTTCTATGACCAGCGCTGCTGCTCCTGGAACCTCAAACGCATCATTAACCCCGGTCAGGTTATAAATCTTATCCGGGTGTCCATCTGGCAAATGCGCTTTAAAGTACAGCCCTTTCGTATCCCTTGCTCTCAATGTCGACAAGCCACATTTAATCCATACCAGTTCCATCTCTTCTTTTGAAAACACCAGTTTTCTTCCTGCTTCAAATGGGTTGATAATGGAGAGCAGCACCAGGTCATACTCCGCGCTAATGCGTTTCGCTTCTTCCTTAATTCTGCGAACATTTTCCAGTCTGTCGGCTTTACTAAAACCCAGATCTTTACACAGCGACTGCCTATAATCGTCGCCATCCATCACCATCACCTTCCGACCATTCTGACGCCATTTTTCTGCCAGGGCATTCGCCAATGTTGTTTTTCCGGCACCGGAGAGCCCGCAAAACTGAATGAGGATTCCCATGTTACAACTTATGATAGCTAATATACTGTACAAATCTAGGGAGTTCAGAAAGGTTGGCACTTGCCGCATGCGGACAAGTATTACGCCACAGGATCAGGTCACCTTTACCACCTGGCACTGGTACTGATTTTTCGGTAATCCGAAGAAACTCATGTGCTCTATCCAGACTCGAGAAATCTTTGATCCATTCTTCGAAGCGCAGGTGAAATCCTGGCACCACTTGCAGCGGACCACGATTTTCAGGCACCTCATTGAGATAGATCAGTCCTTGAATATGAAACCCTATTGGGCGGTCTATGTTCAGGTCCCAGTGCAATTTTGTTTGCGGCGGTGCCCAATTTTCATTCTGCGGCGGATGGTAACCTAATTTTTCCGGGATGGCCACGAGCTGATTGCTTTGGTAAAGCTCCGCAAAAATCTGTTTGATTGCTGGAGACTGTCTGACGGCCTCAATATCTTCATTTTGATACATCTGCAGCATGATCCCTTGCCAGTCTGGATGTGGAATGTACCAGGTTTCCGGGTAATCCATGTGCAGGTTCAGGTGTCTGCAAATGCGTTGTTTCAACTTGTCGCAATGTTCCGCTTCGAGTGCCTGGGGAATTCTGAGGTAGCCATTTTCCTCCCAGAAGCTCAGTTGTTCTGCTGTTAACACCTTCGGATAATCCTCGGCTGGGCAATCAGCGTTCTTATTTTCCTGCCATTGCTGAAAATCCTGACTGGCGCGTTTTAAAAAATCAGCGCCTTTCAATGCCGTTGCCCATTCTATAAAATGATCATAATCCCGGCAATCCCGGTACAGGAAGGCATAAGTTTCAAATTTGCCAAGGCCATAAATGTTCATCCATATTTCTTCTGTATGTTGGTAATCTGCATCACGGGGAATACCTTTTCCTCTTTTTACAAGCTCATGATTTTCGTAAAACTGGCTGCTGAAACTACAATCTCTCATTTGATTTTTTTAATTTTTGATAGGCCTCCATACACGCTGCATAATGGTATTTGGGTTCCGGTATACGGTCTTTCTGGAAGGCTGTTGTGGTTGATTTACTATGGTATTTTAGGCGATTATTGAGCTGTTCCCGATCTTTAATCTGAATATTGGCGAAGCTTGAAAACTGATCAATCATTTCAGAGATGCCATCTCCATAATCGGCGAAATCATTTTTCGAATGCTGCAGCTGTTGAATCAGATATGCCTGTTCATAAAACCCTTTTAAAACATCGGCTGTAAATTGTCTGAAATCGCCGCCATAATCTTTCAGCGGATCAATGTTCAGCAGTTGTTTATTGACCATTCCGGGAACGGTATGTATTCCTGGCTGTTTCCCATGAGAGGCCAATACCTCATCTGGTCTGCGCAATAGAAAGAAAAATGGCGTGTCAGGATACCAGCTGCGTAAGGTATCATAAAAATGCAGGTGCCAGCTGTCGAGCTTAATGATCAAGGTCTGCTCGGTTCCATTTCTACGCTGACCTAATAAGCTGAGGGCAGCCATAAACCAATGTTTTCTTTCCGAGTCAGTAATTGTTCCTCTTTCCGAAGCCCTCAGCAGCTCATCTAGCAACGGAGCTTCTGCGATGATGATATTTTCGGCTTCCTCTCCAAAGGCCTGACTCAGCAGTGTAGATCCGCATCGCGAAATATGAAACACAAAAGCACTTGCTGGAACATGTGGAATTTCAGCTGCTGCTGCCAACAGGAAATCCGGAGAACTGACACTGGGCAATCGCTTCTTTTCCCTCCTTTTTAAGTGGGAAATGGCAATGGTATCATCAAAAAAAGGTTCTTTCATCTGGCGATCTTCCAGATCCATCCAATGCAGCATCCATTCTTCTTCTTCAGAACGAAACAGTTGGTAGGGTACCCAATTTGTTAAAGGTGAATCAGGCCTCATGCGCTCAATTATTTTTTAGTTTTTGGATCACACTTCTTGCGGTATCGGTATCGAGGCGTTCCAATTCGGCGATGATCAGCAGTTTAGTCGCTTCATCATAGGACGGACCTTTAGGTACCTCATAGATAGGAAAACCATGATCTCTGAACAGCTCATCGGTCCAGGCATTCCTGATCCCATCCATAATCAGGTGAACCCTTGTTTCCTTCCCTTCATTAACAATGCTGTGCGACTCATTAAAATCCAGGTACCAGCATTCCCCTGCTTTCAATTGCAGACGCTGGTCATTGATCATGAAATGAACCCCAGGGTTGGTCACTACAGGGATATGAATCCTGAAACTTCCTTCCATATAGCTGCAGCCAGGATCTTTATGTGGTTTAATGATGCTTCCAGGGGCAAGGGCCAGTAATCGGATCGACTCCTTTTCACAGCGCCAGGAATGGACAATGCTGTTGATATAAGGCGATGCCTGCAGCAATGGAGTGTCCTGATAACTGCCGGTATGGGCATAGATATCCTCACTCTTACCGGAGGCCGAACGGAGCGAAATACTTCTCCAATCCCCATTAAAATCGTTGGTGTTGAAATGCATTGGCCATTCCTGCTCCAGACAATATTTCAATTCCTGCTGGAGCTGCAGATGGTCGTAATGAATGTTAAATTTGAGATGTGTTAATGGCATAACTTCAAAGATTAATGGACGCAAAACAGGAGATTAAAAAATCTCCTGTTTTAATGCATTTAAATGTACGTTAATTCATGCTGAACAGCACAATATAGCCTTTGCTGAGCTGTATTTTATCAGCTCCGTTTATTTTCCAAGGTTCAGTCTGAGGTTCAGCTCAAAACTACCATTGGTATACTTGCTCAATGCGGAAGTCTGTGTGGTATAGTGACCAGAGATCAGGTATTTCTTTCTAAAGTCCATTCCTAAACCAAAAGTTGCATTTTCTGTGCTGTGGTATAGGGCGGTCAGGAATACCTGTTTGTTGGCAATTTCCAGCTGTGCACCGGCATCCCAGATGTTATCATAACCTTGAACCCCTCTATAGGCTACTTTAGGCTCCAGGTCGAACCCATTTTCCCCTTCAGATAAATTCACACGGTAACTTGCGGCAGCATAGAAAGTAGACACATCGGCCAGCTTAATCACGTCCTTCTTCAGCACACTTTTCAGATTGGGAATGGAAGCCTGAACCGTCAGTTTCTTTGTGGTATAAGCTGCTCCAAAATCACCATCCAGGTAAGTTTTTCGGTCATTATACTGACCAACCCCTGGATCATTTGGATTGCCATAAATATCACTGTTTTCTAATCGCTGACTCATAAAACCGAAAGAGACCCCGAAATGAAGCTGATTGTCTTCATTGTTCATTTTCAGGTGATAGGCATAAGTTCCCACTACCCGTGTTTGTCTTTGCAGACCAGCGCTTTCATTGTACACATTTAAGCCCAGACCCACCTTATTAAAACCATAGTCAGCAGTAACATTCTGGGTCAGTGGAGATCCTGGTACATTGCTCCATAATTTACGATAAGCAGCATTAAACCTCAGTCCCTGATGAGCTCCCGCCATTGCCGGATTGATCAGATACTGATTGGTATAATATTGTGCGGCTAAAGGATTCAGCTGTGCTTTGGCAGTGCTGCCGATGGTGAAAACCATCAGCAGACCTAACCCATATTTATAAATTTTGTTCATCTTGAAGATGTTTGAGTCGGTGAAATTGAAAGTTAAAGCGTTCATTAGTTCTCTCTTACAATGGTGATAAATCCTTTGAATTTCTGTCTGTCTTTACCAAAATCGATGACATAATAATAGGTACCTTCAGCGAGTGGCATGCCATTCAGCATTCCGTCCCAGCTGTTGTCATAGCTCCTCTTACCGTAAACCATTCTTCCTGATTGATCGAAAATTTTCACCTCATTGTTCGGATAGAAGTCAATGTTCTCAATGATCCATTTGTCGTTGTAACCATCACCGTTAGGCGTTAAAATATTGGTGGCTTTGATCTTCACCAGATCGTCCAGTACATTCACGGTAAAGCTTTTCTGCTCAGAACAGCCATTGGCATTGGTCACGGTAACCGTGTAAGTAGTCGTTTCCCTAGGTCTAACCGTAAGGCTGGCACTTGTCTGACCGCTAATAATGCTGTTGTGAACTGCCCAAACATAAGTACTGCCACCGCTGGCGGTTAATACCAGGGTTTCACCTTTGCTGACCTCCGTGCTGCTGCTGTTGTTGTTGCTGCCGATGTTGGCATTAATGGCAATCACCGGTAAAGCATTTACAGTCAGTACAAACGTTCTGCTATAGGTATCTACACCACCATTGTCTGTTCCACCATTGTCTTTTACGGTAACGGTGATCGTACTGATGCCTGAAGCACCATTTTTAACGCGGTAGCTGAGGATCGCTTTGCCGCCAGAACCAGGTGCTACTGTTAAGCTTTGTAACAATGCAGCGTTGCTGCCGGATACGGTAACTGTAGTATTTTGTCCAGATTCCGGACCAGCGCTGATGCCTGTTAAATCAATAGTTTGTGTATTGGTCGTATAGCAAATGGTTTTGCTGGCAATCGCATCCAATGTAGGAATTTCATTGACATCGCTCAGGTTGATGCTGAAGGTTTTGTCAAGAGAGAAACCATGTTGGGTGGTGCTTTTAACTTTTACACTGTATACTTTTTTAGTTTCATAATCCAGACTTGCTGCGGTTAGCAGCTGATCACCTGCAATGCGGAAAGCAGCATTGTCTGTGTCGCCGGTTCCACTCACCAGGCTATAAGTAAAGGTAGCCAGTGGGTCATCGGAGGTACTGCTTAATTTACCTGCTGCAGTTCCTGAAACCTGATTTTCATATAGCGTAGCTGCAGCCAGCAATACGTTTGTTGGCGATCCCGCTTTTACGGTCAGTACACCTTTAACAAAAGTGATGCTGTAATTGACAGCAGCTGCTCCTGAAGGAATGATGTCATAAGTTCCAATTGGACTGTTGATGGTTGCCGGTGTATTGAATACTACCGGGCTTGTCAGTACCGTATTGTCTTCTCCATTTACATAACCCGTATACTGCGCAGTAAATGTTGGGTTTGCAGTACCAGTGAATTTCTCTTTTGCTTCTGCTGTGATGGTTAAAGGAGCAGCATTAATCGTGAAATCTGCGTTGGTAAAGCTTAGCGTATAATCTGTACTGGAAGCCAGGCTGCCTTTAGAAATCGCATAAGTACCTTTATTTTCTCCGCTTGCTCTGGACAGTGTACCACTAAGTGCATCACCATTAACCAGGGCTGGCGTCACAGTATACGTTAATAATGGATCGGCATTGCCATACGTTTTACTTTTTGCGACTGCCTGAACGGCAATTGCTTTGGCAGTAATGCTCAGGTTTGCCGGGGTATATGCAAGCGTATAATTTGCATTTAAAGCCAGATTGCCTTGTCCGATCACATAGTTGCCGATAGATGTTCCTGCTGTGCGGGATAGTGAACCGGTAAAACTATCACCGGATTTTAATGCCGGCGTAAAGTCGTAATCCAATGCAGGATCTGCCTCACCATAAACTTTAGTTTTCGCTTTCGCGGTCACGTTAATGGTTTTCAAGGTGATCGTTAAATTGGCAGGCGTATAGTTCAGGATATAGTTTGAATTTAAAGCCAGGTCTCCTTTTCCGATGACATAGGTGTTTACGGTTTCACCAGCTGCACGAGATAGGCTGCCTGTAAATACATCCCCTGATTTTAGTGCAGGGCTGAACTCATAATCCAATGCCGGATCTGCTTCGCCATAAACTTTAGTTTTGGCTTTCGCGCTTACCTCAATGGTTTGCTGGCCGATCGTTAAATTGGCAGGCGTATAATTCAGGATATAGTTTGAATTTAAAGCCAGATCTCCTTTTCCGATGGCATAGGTGTTTACATTTTCACCGGCTGCGCGGGATAGTGCACCAGTAAATACATCACCAGATTTTAAAGCAGGTGTGAAATCATAATCGAATGCCGGATCTGCCTCACCATAAATTTTAGTTTTTGCTTTCGCAGTTACGTTAATGGTTTGCAGGCCGATTATTAAATTGGCCGGGCTATAGTTCAGGGTATAGTTTGAACTTAAAGCAAGATCTCCTTTTCCAATCACATATGATCCTACATTTTCACCAGCTGCACGGGATAGCGTACCGCTAAAGGTATCACCAGATGTTAAGGCCGGTGTGAAGTCATATTCCAATGCTGGATCTGCCTCACCATAAATTTTCGCTTTCGCTTTTGCGGTCACGTTAATGGTTTGCAGGCCGATCGTTAAATTGGCAGGTGTATAATTCAAGGTATAGTTTGAACTTAAAGCAAGATCTCCTTTTCCAATCGCATATGTGCCTACATCTTCACCAGCTGCACGGGACAGTGCGCCGGTAAACTCATCACCTGATTTTAAAGCAGGTGTAAAATCATATTCTAATGCTGGATCCGCTTCGCCATAAACTTTAGTTTTCACTTTCGCGGTAACCTCAATGGTTTTCAGGCCGATCGTTAAATTGGCAGGGCTATAGTTTAGGTTATAGTTTGAACTTAAAGCAAGATCTCCTTTTCCAATCACATATGCGCCTGCCTCTTCACCAGCTGCACGTGAGAGTGCACCGCTAAAGGTATCACCAATCACTAATGCCGGACTGGAAGTATAAGTCAGCTCAGGATCAGTACCGCCATAAACTTTAGTTTTCGCTTTCGCGGTCACGTTAATGGTTTTCAAGGTGATCGTTAAATTGGCAGGCGTATAGTTCAGGATATAGTTTGAATTTAAAGCCAGGTCTCCTTTTCCGATGACATAGGTGTTTACGGTTTCACCAGCTGCACGAGATAGGCTGCCTGTAAATACATCCCCTGATTTTAGTGCAGGGCTGAACTCATAATCCAATGCCGGATCTGCTTCGCCATAAACTTTAGTTTTCGCTTTTGCGGTTACGTTAATGGTTTGCTGGCCGATCGTCAAATTGGCAGGTGTATAATTCAGGATGTAGTTTGAATTTAAAGCCAAATCTCCTTTTCCGATGGCATAAGTGCTTACATTTTCACCGGCTGCGCGGGATAATGCACCAATAAATACATCACCAGATTTTAGTGCCGGTGTGAACTCATAATCTAATGCCGGATCTGCCTCACCATAAATTTTAGTTTTTGCTTTCGCAGTTACGTTAATGGTTTGCAGGCCGATTATTAAATTGGCCGGGCTATAGTTCAGGGTATAGTTTGAACTTAAAGCAAGATCTCCTTTTCCAATCACATATGATCCTACATTTTCACCAGCTGTACGGGATAGCGAACCGCTAAAGGTATCACCAGATTTTAAGGCCGGTGTGAAGTCATATTCCAATGCTGGATCTGCCTCACCATAAATTTTCGCTTTCGCTTTTGCGGTCACGTTGATGGTTTGCAGGCCGATCGTTAAATTGGCAGGGCTATAGTTTAGGTTATAGTTTGAACTTAAAGCAAGATCTCCTTTTCCAATCACATATGCGCCTGCCTCTTCACCAGCTGCACGTGAGAGTGCACCGCTAAAGGTATCACCAATCACTAATGCCGGACTGGAAGTATAAGTCAGCTCAGGATCAGTACCGCCATAAACTTTAGATTTCGCTTCGGCCAATACGGAGATGTCTTTTTTGACAATTTCCAATGATGCTCCAGGCGCTAAAGTCAGCGTATAGTTATTGTTTAGTGCTAAACTACCCAGGTTAATCGCGTAGCTGCCCACATTTGTTCCTGGCGCTCGTCCTAAGGTACCAGCAAAGGCATCCGGAGCAATTGGCGCTGCACTGCTGGTATAAGTTAATGTCGGATCTGCCTCACCATAAGTTTTTGACAGTGATGCCGCAGTCAGCACAATTGCTTTCTGACTGATGTTATAGTTTTCCGGAGCCAGGCTAACTTCATAATTGATGATTTTACCATCCGCCATGCTCAGTGTACCAAGTGTGATCGCATGATCACCAGCGTTTGTACCGCCAGCGATAGCCAATTCACCAGTCAGCACATCACCGCTGGCCAGTGCCGAATTGCTGTAGGTAATCGGTAAAGCTGCTGCTCCGAATACCCTGCCTTGATTGGCATCAGGGGTAATGGTCAATGGTTTTTTAGAGATACTGTATTTAATTGCAGCAGGAGCAAAAACAAGGGTATAATTGCCAGATAAAGTAAGTGTACCGATGTTAAAGTCGTGATCTCCGGCCGGGCCTGCAGTTGGGACAGTCAGGTTTCCGTTAAAGGAATCACCAATTGCTAAGGCCGGACTGTAGTTGTAAGTCGCAGGCACAATTGGCTCACCATAAACTTTAGCCACAGCCACAGGAACTACGGTAATTGTTTTTTTCGTAATGCTGAAGGTATTCACCGGAGTGATGAAATTCAGCAGGTAGTTACTGCTTAAAGCAAGGTCTCCCCGATTCAGTGCATAAGCTCCTACGGATTCTCCCGCTGCTCTTGCCAATGCTCCGGTAAAGGAATCGCCGGATTTTAATGCCGGAGTAGCAGTATAAGCCAGGATCGGATCTGCATCACCATACGCTTTAGTGGTCGCGCTGGCGGTCACATTGATGGTTAAAGGAGTAATGCTGAATTTAGGTGTTGGGGTCAATGCCAGCTGATAGTTGGAACCTACCGTCATTCCACTGATGTCATAATCATATGATCCTACATCTTCTCCAGCAGTTCTGGCTAGTGCACCTGTAACTGGAACAGCAGGGACGTCAATGAGAAAGCTTAACCTAGGATCAATCTGGTTATATACTTTAGTATTCACAACTGGGTTAATCGTTACTATTTTTTTGCTGATGCTGAAATTAGCAGGCGCATAAGTTATGGTATATTTTAAAGGATCCAATGCAAATGTACCAATGCCAATTTCATAGCTGCCTGCATTTTCTCCAGCTACTCTGGCCAGCGCTCCTGTTTTTGTGTCAGTACCGATCAGCGCTGGGCTGATACTAAAGCCGAAACTCAGCGGTTCCGGATTGCCAAATATTTTTGAACTGGCCGTAGCAGTAACAGTAACTGGCAGTGGGGTGATTTGCAAAGACTGGATTACTGGAGTCGCTGCTACAAAATTAGCATTTCCTGCCTGGCTTGCTGTGATATTTACCGCTCCTACGCCAACAATGGTAACTGTGTTTCCAGAAACCGTGGCTATCGCAATATTACTAGAGCTAAATGTAACTGGCAATAGAGAAGTACTGCTTGCAGTCAGGTCAAATGAACTGCCATAAACCTGAGGAGCTGGCGCACTGAAAGTAATGGTTTGAGAAGCTTTTGGTGTCCCAGAAGTCGTTACACTCTTCATAGATTCATTTCCTGCCTGATCAACTGCTGAAATGGCATAATAATAGGTGCTGCCATTCGTCAAACCAGTGTGGGTATAGCTCAGTGTAGAACCACTTAGGGTTTGAAAAAGGGCGGTCGCTGTAGTGGTAGTGGTTCCGCCATAGATCTTATAGGAGTTTGCAGTGGGGCTGGCAGTCCAATCCAATACAAGTTGCTGATCTCCAGCAGTAAGGATTGGTCCAGCCATAGCCACTGGTGGAGTTTTGTCTATAGTATAAGTTTGACCGGCAGTATATCCAGTTTGAATCGCATTCCCTGAGGAGGTTCCGACAATTCCCGTACCTGCGGCGTTTAAATCCAGACGCAGCGTACCATTTCCTGTCCCTGTATTTACGGTAACCGTATAAGTAGTTCCTGATCCAGTAAGGCTGTTTATGCTTGGGCTTACGATACCTGTAGAAATAAGACTGAAGTCTGTGATATCTATGCCGCTTATTGCTTCAGAAAAAGTAACCGTGAAATTCACTGAACTGGCATTGGTTACGGCAGCCGTAGTTCTGTTGATGCTGCTTACTGTTGGGGGGGTACCGTTGATCACAATGCTGGAGTTTGCAGCCAGCGAGCCTGCTGTCCCAGGACTTGCCAGTGTTAATGTCGCATTGTTTCCTGCCGCATCTTTAAGTGTTCCTCCGTTTAAGGAAAGGGCGGTGGTGCTGGTATAGTCCAGATCAGTAGCACTTTGCTCTTCAGCTACTGTGTAATTAAAGGTCAGAGTGCTGGTCCCACTGCCACTTGCATAGCTGGCATTCCCAGCTGGACTACCAACATTCAGCGCTAATAATGGCGTGCCTGTAACTGTGATCGGTTCCGAAAAAGTTAAGCTGATTGGAACAATTGATCCTATTTTATAAGTCCCGTTTGTACCGCTTACGCTGGTTACAGTTGGGCTTGTCGTGTCTATGATAATGTTGGCTTTGCCTGAAGGTCCTGTTAGACCCATTGACGGGTTAGGAAGTGTAAGTGTGGCCACATTTGCTGCAGCATCCCTAATGGTTCCTCCGTTTAAAGCAAAGGCGGCTGTGTTTGCATAATTTAGGGCGGCAGTACTTTGTCCTGCCAGTACGGTATATTCAAATGTTAAAGTTGAAGTTCCGCTGCCTGAAAGGTAATTGAGCGGCGTGCCGCTCGTATTTAAAAGCAGTGTTGGTGTACCTGTTACTGTTACAGCTTCAGAGAAGTTCACAGTTACAGGAATGACCTTTCCGGTGGCATAACTGCCATTCGCAATGGTCGTATTTACACTGCTGACAGTAGGAGAGAGCAGGTCTACACTAATCCCTCTGCCTCCTAAAGCGTTGGGCGTTCCTGGAGCAGGCAGCGTAAGTATAGCTGCTTTACTCGCTGCACCTATTATGGTGCCGCTATTCAAAGATAGAGAATTGATGTTTTCGTAATCAAGGTCGGTACTGGAGTCTAGAGTGAATACCAAATATTCAAATCGAAGATTTTGGCTGCCAGTTCCTGAGACATAATTGGCATAATTATTACCCACGTTTAATTTTAATCGAGGGTAGCCGGTTACGGTGACATTTTCACTGAAACTGATCGTAATAGGAATAGTGGTAAAGAATGGTTTTAGTCCTGCGCTGGCAGTAGTGGATACACTGGTTACGAATGGCCCGTCAACAATAGTGAAAATAGGTTGTACGCCAGGAAAGGCTCCTGTTATACCCGGAGTGATGGGGGTAAGTGTTGTTTTGTCACTCATCCAGTTGTCTGCATTATTGATGGCTGCCAATAAAGTGGTCTTGTTGCCCATCAATGTGCCTTTATAATAATTATAAGCAGAAGATTGGTGTGTTTTTCCTGGAGGATTGTTGGTAATGGTAACATAAGCGTTTGCTGATGCAAGGCCAGGAGGAAGTTGCGAGGTTCCTGATCCTGTATTTAAACCTGAGGTCACCCAGCCTGTGTTGGGATCAAGTATAAACTGAGCTGCGGTGGTCGACCAGTTTCCTAATGCATAAATGTATGTTTTAACCCCAGCAATGTCTGTATAAATGATCCAGCTGTCGCCGGCTAGTGGGGTAATATCTCCTAATATCCAGCCTGTTGTAACGGAAGCTGTTCCAAGATTAGGCGTAATGGTAGCGCTGGTGTTGTTAAATTCTATTCTGATCACTGTTCCTGCTGAAACTACAGCAGCAGCAGGGCTAGTCCATGTCAGGATTCCATCCGTGGAATTCGTCCTAAAAATACCATCTTGATAAGCATTATCCGTGATTTTAATTTCTGTACCTGCGGGGATTTCCTTTAAAGCCATGATGGAGATTTCAGCCTTTTGGCCTAGTGGATTAAATCCCACAATGGCAAAATCTCCAGCGGTGATTTGTGCTGTGCTGTTTTTTGGAATAAAGGAGCACAGCATCAATAAAAATAAGGCAGCGATGCCTGTTATAGATAATTTTTTCATAGATAGGAGAGTGTTAATCAGATTCGTTTGTTTAGTTTAACTTAGTTTCGGCTCGGAAATAGGCCTTCTGTACAAATGAGGTAATTAATTGCTAGTGTAGGTTGTTGGATCGATATTGGTAAACTACCTCCTACTGCTGCATTTACAGTGGTCGCTGAGACTCCGGCAATTGGAACTTCAGGTACTTCTGAATTAAACCCAAATGCTGGATCACCTGTTGCATCTACGGAAACTGCGATCGCACTATTTGCTACCGGAACAGCCAGGGTTGCATCTTCTGCGCTTACGTTCATGGTTATTGTGGTAGTAGCGGTATGTGTGTGTATCGGCATATTTGAGGTTGAAATCGAAACGGTTTCTACACCTATCTTCTCACCAAGTACGTGATTAGCTAAACCTGCCCCTTGTCCTGTTCCAATCGCAGCTCGGCCTCTAAAGTCTGGAATGCCGAAAGTATTTTGTCCGTCGCCACCATAAGTAGTGCCTAAAATTGCAAAAAGAGCAGCATTTTGTTGAATTGGGATTAACTGTCCATTGCAGGGCAGGAAACCTCTTGGTACAAAATTTCCAGCAAAGGCTTTGATCATTCCTAGATATTCTTCCATAATAAAATTGTGTTTTATGTTAATAATTGTTTGATTTGAGCAGCGAAATTGCTTTCTGAGCTAGCCATAACGATCATGGATACCTGCAAAAGCATAATCAATAAATTTTAATCGAAGATTTTGAGTGTGGTTTAGCGCGGAAAAAAAGAAATTAAAAATTTCATCTTTTACTAAGATACCTTTAATGTAAAGGAAAATGTTCATTGAACAACTAGGGTTGAGACGTTAACTATCAGTACTTTATGCAAACCTATATAAAAAAAGTCAGGTTGAGTGCAAATGATGAAATTTATATGTTAAGTTATCAAACTATAGCTAAATGTGATATATTTAAATAATTATGTGGGTTTTTTTATAAAATTTATAAAATTTTGGTCATAATAATTTAATTCGATATTTTGGGAAAATCGATGAGAAGTTGAAAAACGGATGTTTTAGACGAACATTGGCGATGATATACTGGCTTTTCCAGCCTGATCACTACCGTTTCGTTTTTACAAGGTTTGTTGAACCATATATAAATTGATGTATTGAATTTGTAGTCGTTTTTAAGTCGGTGGTTAAATACCAAATGTTATCAATTCTTTTTCCAACGCTTTCTTTGTCCAGTGGAAACCTGGCCTGTTCTATGGTCTTGTTTTTTGAATTTAAAATACTTCCGGCAAAGCTGAAAAGTGTGAAATTGTTCATACTCGTTTCCAGGTTAGGGAGGACATCTGTGGCAAAAACGGGAAAAATTTCCTTACCTTTTAGTTTCAATTGATTGAAAATGGCAATGAGTACACTGCGCTGACGCTCTGTTCTTTGGGCGTCACCATGACCAACAGCCCTGATCCGGGTATAGGCAACTGCCTGCTTTCCGCTCAGCAATTGTAAGCCCGCCTGGGTCAATGGTATAGCAGGGATTTTGTCATAAATCGACAGCTCATTCAGGTAATTATTCAGGTAAGGAAGCTCCTCGGTTTTCACCGGAATCTGTACTCCGCCTAAAGCATCAACAATCTTTGCTGCGCCATAAAAATCAACGTTGATATAGTCCCTGATGTCCAGGTTGAAATTTTGATTGATGGTTTTTATCGCCAGCTGTGGTCCGCCGATGGCGAAGGCTGCATTCAGCTTATTCATGCCTGTACCCTCGATATTCACATAGGTATCCCTCATAATGGACAACATTTTGACCTTTCCGCTGAGCTGATCAATGCTGATCACCATCACCACATCAGAGTTTCCAGCCTCCGCTTCCGTCCGCCGGTCTACCGCAAATAAAGCAATATTGATGGGCGGATTTTGTTTGCTTTTCTGGTTGGCCAGGGCCTTCGCCGAAATTCCCAATGCCGCATTAGAGCGGTTCAGCTGCACTACTTTTTTTGCCGCAGGAGGAACCATAAAGTCGACCCGATTGGCCGTACTGTCTTGTGCTTTCAGCTGGAAAAATCCCAAGCTGATCCCTAAGATCGATAAGACTAGGATTCTCATTTTTGCTTTAATTATCTTCATTACCTATGACTAATAATTCAATAACCGTACCTACGAACAATTAAAATTCTTTCTACCTTTAAAACGTTCTTGAAATTTCGGTCGCAAGAGCGGGAACCGGAGCTAAAGGAAAAGAAAAATGAATATGGACAAAGCGTATAAAATTGCAATTATAGGTTTAGGGTATGTGGGGTTGCCGCTCGCTATTGAATTCGCCAAAAAGTATAAAGTACTCGGTTTCGATATTGACGAAGTCCGGATTCAGGAGCTTTCTACTGGGGAAGACCGCACTAGAGAGGCCGACCTGGAAGCATTGAAAACCGTGCTCCATACCGACGATCGCCCAATAGGATTAGCGTTTTCTGCTGCAACAGCAGATTTACAGCAATGCCAGATTTATATCGTCACCGTTCCTACGCCCATCAATCGATTTAAAGCACCAGATCTACAGCCATTGCTGAAAGCCTCTGCCATGATCGGTGCGGTGTTAAAAAAGGGCGACATCGTCATTTATGAGTCTACCGTTTATCCCGGATGTACGGAAGAAGACTGTGTACCTGTGCTGGAGCAGTACTCAGGACTGAAGTTCAATGAAGATTTCTTCTGCGGTTATTCTCCGGAAAGGATCAATCCAGGAGACCGCATCAATACGTTGACAAAGATTAAAAAGGTGACTTCCGGCTCTACGCCAGCAATTGCTGAAGAAATAGACCAGCTGTATGGACAGATCATCACTGCCGGTACGCATAAAGCACCAAGTATCAAAGTAGCCGAAGCCTCCAAGGCCATAGAAAATGCACAGCGGGATGTCAACATTTCTTTTGTCAATGAGCTGGCCCTGATTTTCGACCGCATCGGCATCGATACCACGGATGTGATCGAAGCTGCGGGTACAAAATGGAACTTTCTGAAATATAAACCCGGATTGGTAGGCGGCCATTGTATCGGGGTAGATCCCTATTACCTGGCCCATAAAGCCGAATCATTAGGCTACCATCCGCAAGTTATCCTGTCGGGAAGAAGGGTAAATGACAATATGGGCATGTTTGTGGCCAATAAAGTAGTCAAACTGATGATCGCCAAAGGCTATCCGGTAAAAGGAGAGAAGGTGCTGATCCTCGGTTTTGCATTTAAAGAAAATTGTCCGGATGTCAGAAATACAAGAGTCATCGATATTTATGAGGAATTGCAGCAGTTTGGAATGGAGATCAATGTCTATGATCCATGGGCAGATCCCGAGCTGGTGCAGCAGGAATACGGTTTTCAACTCGATAAAACTTTAATAGATAAAAACTATAAGGCCATTATTGTGGCCGTTTCCCATCAGGAGTTTTTAGCTTTCGACTATGGGAAATACCAGCGGAATGGGGCGATTATTTTTGATACGAAATCATTTATTGACCGCAAATTTACTGACGCGCGACTTTAGCGAAAAACAAAACAACAATTCTTATATCGTGGCACGTTTTTAGTTAACTAGAATCAAAATAGATTATTATTCAATGTTTTACAACGCGCTCTGTCCGTTTATCCTTCGGAAATACGTTTCTTCTAATTCATTCATCAAGGGATCCTACTCAGGTCCCCAGAATAACGAAATCAATTTTTTATCTATTGCTTATCCTAAATATTGCTGTATTTTTATAGCTCAATTAAAATCCGTGGGGGAAAATTAATGAAAAAACATTTACTTATTTTAGTCCTGTTATTGTCTGGAGGAACCGCGTTTTCTCAGATGAATGCAGACTACAATTACTCGATCACCTTAAGAGGTTATGGGTCAATGCAAATGCCGAAGCTCTTCAATGAGACTGATCCGGTGAAATTCATCAACACTTATTTCTCGGGGATCACCATCAAATTTAACGATAACCAAATCAATTACCGATTAAGTGGAAGTCACATTAAACAGGGAAAAACCTTCTATAATAACTGTAAAAATTGTGAGATTGTAACTGGTGATGTGACCGATTATATGTTTAAAGTAGGTTTTGAAAAGAACATGAACTTCTCCAGAGTTCAGCCATATATTGGTGCAGATATAGGCTATAGAGCCAATCGATTTGTGGGAACTTCAGCGAATGCAAATCCTTTAAAAGCACAGGCCATTGCCGACGCTACCCTGTATCCTAATAAGATGGAAACGTCGAAAAATGGATTCCTGCTGTCTCCGGTAGTAGGTATTAAGTTTCATCCGGCTCCGCAGTTTACCCTGTTTGTAGAAAGCAGTCTGGACTTCTTCTATTCTTACGAGCGACAAGAAGCGGTAACGGAAGATGTGAACAATATCCGCTCTTTTACCAGAACTAATAAATCAGAATTTTTACTGAATCCTGTTTCCGTTGGTCTAAGCTTTCATTTAGGAAGTAATAAATAAAATTAATTTTATACTTTTACGCTTTATTTAGATTAATTTCAAATAGAGTGCCGGGGATGATAAAAAGAGTTTTACTATTGAGCCTATTGGTTTTGCCAATCGGTGTTTTTGCACAAAGCGTGATTAAAGGACAATTGACGGACCAAAAAGGGAGGCCTGTTTCCAATCTAATGATAACCCTTCAAGGGAAAAATAAAACCAGTCAGACAGATCTGACTGGTTTTTATGCGTTTAATGGTTTAGACAGTGGAAAGTATACATTAACTGCCTCCGGTGTCGGCTATCAACCGGTTTCTAAATTTGTAGTACTGAATGGTAAAGACGAGCAGAGGGTTAACTTCTCTATCTTTATCGATGCTGGCGACCTAAATGAGGTGATCGTAACGGCCTCCAGAAATGCGGAAACGCTAAAAGATGTACCCTCTTCTGTAAAGATTTTAAACTCAAAACAGATCGAGATGCAAAGGGGAATTTCTACCGATCTGAACCAGATTTTAACCTATAACATTCCCGCATTAACCTTAGGAACCAATACGGTAGTGAACAAAGGGCAAACCCTCAGAGGTAGAAATGCCTTAGTGATGATCGATGGAATTCCGCAATCTACGCCGCTTAGAAATGGAGAGCGTGATTTCAGAAGTATTGATCCTTTTGTAATCGATAAGATCGAGGTGATTGAAGGTTCTACCGCCATTTATGGCAATGGTGCCGACGGTGGAATCATTAACTATATTACCAAGAAGGCCGATACCAGTAAAAAATTCAGTTCCCTTTCTGAACTTTCTGCTATGGGTTCCCTGGTGAGTCCAAGGCATTCCATTGGTACGCGTTTCTCACAGCTGTTTACCGGAAAAGTGAAGCAGCTGGACTACGTGCTGAGCGGTACTTACGAGCATACCGGGGTCAATAAAGATGCGGATGGAAAAGTAGTTTCCCCTTTTCAGTCGCTGAGTGAAACCAATAGCAAGAACATTTATGCCAAACTGGGCTATAACATTAACCGGAAGAACCGCATCGAGGTGATGTATAATTATTACCATACGCTGCAAAATAGCAGTTATGTAGATGCTGCTGGAATTTATGGCGAACGCCCGATTACCGGTAAACCAGGTACACCAATCGGCGACAAACAAGGTACGCCATATAACCATAATGCCTATATTCAGTACACCAATTCCGAAATTTTTAGGGGAACTTCCCTGAATGTCAACCTGTACCTGCAGGATTTCTACTCTATCTTTGAGTATTCCGACTTTTATAAGCCAGCCGGCAATTCGGCAATTGCCTCCAAGAAAAAAGGGGCGCGATTTAATTTTAATACCCAATACCATATTATAGACCAGGTAAAAGGGGATGTGACCTATGGCTTAGATGTGCTGAACGACATCACCAAGCAAAACCTGACCGATGGAAGGGAGTTTGTGCCGGAAATGAACATGAAAAATTATGCGCCTTATGCGCAACTTCGTACCTTCTTGTTCGAAAACCTGGTGCTTAAGGCCGGAGCACGCTATGAGAATATTCAACTTGGCGTACCTGATTATACGACCATTCCATTCGGAAATTATGCCGGCGGCGTAGCGGTTAAAGGGGCTGATCTCAGTTACCATACTTTAGTCTATAATGCTGGATTGAGATATAGTAAATGGAATTTGTTCAATCCTTTTGTGAGTTTCTCTCAAAGTTTTTCATTGTACGACCTGGGCAGAACACTGCGCCTGAGTGCAGTAGATGATGTCAGTAAAATTGAAACGAAAGCCATCATTACCAATAATTATGAACTAGGTTTTAGCAGCAGCTGGAAGCAGTTAAATGTAACGGGTGCTTATTATGTGAGCACTTCAGCTTTAGGGTCCAGCTTAAAAGATGTGAACGGTGTAGCAGTTCCTGAAAGAGCACCAGAACGGGTAACAGGCTTGGAAGCTACTGCAAACTATACGTTCTTGCCCAACCTTTCCATGTCTGTGGGCTACGCTCATTTACAGGGTACGAAGGAGCTGAATGGTAAAAAATTACCTTTACCGACGACCAGAATTGGCCCGGATAAATTCACCAGCAGTGTCAGCTATTCGCCTTTGAAAGCATGGGATCTGAGTGTGTTCTGGATCTATTCCGGTTCAAGAAAGGAGTTTTTACCGGATGCCAAAGGGAATTATGCACTTGGTGAAGGACCTGTAAATTCATTTCATTTCTTCAACCTGTATACCGCTTATCATTTTACACCTAAAGCCACGCTGAAATTGGGAATTGATAATGTGCTGAATGCAGATTATTACCCGGTATTGTCGCAGGGAAAGGTGCGTACAGAATCTTATATCAAAGCGAATGGCGCACGCTATAACCTGACGATGGCTTATGCTTTTTAAACGTTTCGCCGCTTTTATGCACCTTTGGGGTGGTTTGCTAATCGGTTCCCTGATTGTAGTGATTTCGATCACCGGCTGTATCACGGTGTTCAGTGAGGAGTTGTTTGATGTTTTTCACAAGGACCTGGTATCGGCAAAATCAGCAGGGAAAACACCTTTAAGCCTTTCTGTACTTACAGAAAAAGCAGCCTCGGCCTTACCGGAAGGGAATAAGATCAGTAAAATCGAAATTCCAGCAGGGGAGAAAAGTTATGTGTTCATCGCCCAGGAAGCGAAAAAGAAGGCGAAAGGCCTGACTTATTTCGACCAGGTTAAATACTTTAAAAAAGTATTCGTAAATCCATATACAGGTGCTGTACTCGGACAGCTGGACATGAAGTACGAGTTCTTTAATGTGGTATTGCAACTGCACAGATATCTGCTGTTGAAAAAGGAGGTGGGTAGCCTGGTTACCGGAATTACGGTGCTTATATTTCTGCTGATGCTGATCAGTGGCCTGGTCATCTGGCTTCCTAAAAAGTTTAAAAACGTCAGTAAGAAGCTGAAAATTAACCTTAAGAGCAAGTTTAAAAAGCTGAACCATCAGCTGCATACAGTTTTAGGTATGTATGTGCTGCCTGTGGCACTGGTTATTATTTTTACCGGACTCAGCTGGTCATTTAAGTGGTGGGAGTCGGGGATGTTGAAGGCCATGGGTGGCAATAAACGGGTTTTGCTGGCCAATGTGCAGCCTGCCCCCGCCGCGGTGCCATTGCATGGCGCTGCATTAGATCAGGCTTTTTCTGCTTTGCAGCAACGCGCGAATAGGAATTATGAAATGATTGGTTTCACGATTCCTGCAGCAACAAAAAAATCTGCCTCAGCGTATATGACGATGCAGGATAGCGGAGATGCCTGGCTGGGCATGAGCTATTTCTCTATTGATCACAATTCCGGAGCAATCTTTGACCAGATCATTCATCAGGACAAAGGTACGGCCATGAAATGGCGGAACTCTAATGAAGCGATTCATACCGGGAAAATATATGGCTGGCCAACGCAAGCGCTTGCGTTTATTGCCAGCCTGATCTGCGCGACTTTGCCGGTTAGCGGGTTTTTAATATGGCTTCGGAAAAGGAAAAAACAAAAGGTCCGGGTACCAATTTGATAGTTTGTCTATAAGTTGTTCTGATAAATTGCGCTTTTAATTCGTTTCTAAATCAAGGATTTCTTCCTGATTTAAGCCAGTTATTTTGGCTATTAAAGGGATTGGTAAGCCTTCCTTCTTCATTTTTTTTGCATTAGATAATTTTTCATCAGTTATTCCAATGATGTAATAAGGGTCTCTTTCTTTTACATACCAATTTGATACTTCATCCATAACGTCTTTTAGTATTTGTTCTAAGTCCCTTAATTGGGCAAAGATTTTTAACTGGTTCATATACTTATCAAGCTTAAGCTCTTCAGTTACGATTTCTTTAATTTCCAGGATCAGTTCTCTTATGATCTCTTTTGGATCTACAGCCGATAAATTTGCCAGCACAGCCAGCAATTTCATCTCAGTCACCTCATGGTTTAAAAAGAGCCTGTAATCTATCGTACTGATCGCTTTTACTTCATATTTAAACTTAAAATTTGTACTCTCAATTTCTGTAGGCATGTTTAACTTTTCCTGCCCCAGATAGATCATATACTGACTTACCGGGAGCCTATATTTCCTTTGCAGCATAATACTATACTCTGCCATCCGGTAGGCCATGTTCTGGTCATTACTGCGCTGATATTCAATGTGTAAAATGAACACCTGACCATCTTCATCCTGCACCTTCTTCAGCAGATCCGGCTTTCTTTCTTTCGTATGCTGTAAATCATCAGGCAGTTCTTCCGTAATAAAAATTTTCATGCTCAATACTTGTTCAACAATCCCCTCCAGATTGGCTTCCATATTCTCTTTAAATATCTTATCATACTCGCTCCCCTGCCTTGGGTTTTTGAATTCCATATCATTTACAGCTTATCTATCGAATATCACCCAATAAATTAACTAAAACAACATTTTAGCGGTTAAGTATTTCTTTTAATGTTTTTTAAGCAGGACTTGCAGCTTTGGCTTCTCTAAATTTAAATCCGCTGATGCGCTGCGCTTCGGCTCATTTAACCTGTTTTTATAGGATTTCACCTTAGTTTTATCAAGTCTAACTACTGCATTTTAATCCTAAATAACCAATTCTGCTCTCCAAATTATTTTACCAGTAATTAATATCAGAAGCGGCCATGTGCTGATTTGGACTACTTGTCTCGTATTTGCGAATATTTGAATCAATTTTCAGACAGATGTAGCGTATTTCTATAGACAGATATTTTTATTAGGAATTTGATAATTATAGACGATTATTTGTATTGGCAATAATTTATTTATCAAGTTACTTAAATCGTCATTATGATAAAGCATAATTTTCAAGACAGCTGGTCCATGAGTTTGAAGTCGGGTCTTGATCCAAATGGGGAAAGTAGTTCTGAGCAGCTGATCGACCTGATTGCTCAGGAATACAGCAGGGAAAACTATCCGGATGATTTCATGATGCCCTCTGTGAGAAGCCTATCCATGTTTCTGGGCGTGAAACGGCATTTTGTGGAGCGGGCATATCGCCATTGGGTTAAAAGGGAGGAGATTCTTTATACTCAGCATCGGATAGGTACATTTATGTTTGAACCTTCGATCAGCCTTCCCGTTGCCGATGTGGCTCGCCTTGCAAGGTTTTCCTTCAACAAGAAATTAACGGGTTATTCAAAAACTGCCGAACCTGAGCTGATGAACATCCTCAATCTGGGCAGCGCTTATCCTGTACAACTGGTAAATGTGATGGATTTAAGGGGCAGCAGGAGGTCTGGAAATTCCAATGCTGCAGCACTGAATGCTGGGGACTGGGTTGCTAAAGATGCTTTAAAGGTACTCAGAAGTAAAAAACTGATCAACAGTCATTGGCAGTTTTGTATGATTCCAGATGGCAAGGCCGTGTATAAAGTGTTGAAAACGATAACTAGTCCGGGGGATGTGCTGGTCATCAACTCCAGAAACGATGCCGCTCTACTAGAAACGGCCGGACAGCTCCGGTTAAGGGTTGATTTCAGCGGTTCAGATGAACAGGGAATGTCGGCAAGAAAGCTCAAAGAAATTTGTATGCAGAAAGTTGTCAAGGTGGTATTTGTACGTTTGGAAGCTGGTTTCCCTGTCCCACTCCGCATGGCGGAAAAACGATGGAATCAACTGATGCATTTATCGGAGCGTTTTGGGTTTTGCCTCATCGTGCTGGATGACGATTATGAATTTCGCGACAAAGAAACTACCGGGCCAGGACTTTCCTTAGGCGGCGGAAACGTAATTTACATTGCGCCATACAGCAAAGTTTATCCTATTCTTCATAAAACCAATATGGTTGCTGGACCTGAAAATTTTATTGTCGAACTAAAGGAACACATAAAGAAGATCATTATCCACTGGAACCACTCGACCGAAAAAGCATTAATGGCCGCTTTGTCTGCCTCGGAATTGAAAACCCAGTTGGAAAAAAGCAATCAATCTTGTCGACAGGCAGCCTTTATCCTGAAGATGATGTTCGACAATTACCTCTCAGAATATGCCTCGCTGTTCTTGCCAGGTGCAGGAACCTATGGTTTTATAAAGTTTAAAAAACCGCTTACTGAATTGCGGGCCTCCAAATTCCTCCGCCATTCTTTATACCAGGAACAGGAAAATTTCTCATTTAATCCGAATGAACCGATCGATGGTTTCCGAATCAGCCTCTTTATTGGCGACTGGGTTTCCCTGGAAAATTCCATGAAAATGATCTCAGGAATTTTAGGTCGAAAAAAGCGAGGAATTGGTCCGGTTGTAGTCGGGAAGTGTTCGGGAAGAGAAGTGCCTTATAATAGGTAGCGGAAGGGTTTCGGATAGGGTTCGCTTAGGGTTGACATAGTGATTGCTATCCATACCCCTACCGAACTCCTTCCTCCGGCTAAAAGCCAGCAGGTGTCTTCCCGACTAGTTCCCATCCCTCATAAAAAGCAAATTATTTATAAACAATTAATATACAATTATGGCAACATTTAAAAACGGTTACTGGCATGGTAAGCTAGGAAAAACAACCAGTTATCTATTAAACGGCGTATTAGTTACGCGGTTGATCGGCAAATCCAAGAAACCTCCCACTGAACTGCAGAAAGCAGTTCGATTACGGACAAAATTGGTCTCGGCATTGCTCTTTCCGGTTAAGGAATTTATTGAGGTAGGCTATGAACGCGAGGCCCGGCGACTGAAGCTGCTCCCTCAAAATCCTGCTTTTTCTTATAACTGGAAGCATGCTGTTATTGGAAAATTTCCGAAGCTAAAAATAGATTTCACAAAACTACGTCTCAGCTATGGCCACATGCCGCCACCGGTGAACCTGCAAGTCGTCGCCTCAGACGAGGGATTGGTCTTTAATTGGGGGCCACAGGAAGGAGTTACTGGTACGCATTGGTCAGATCAGGTGATGTTGCTGGCCTACTTTCCGAAATTGAAAAAGTCTGCTTACATGACTGCTGGTGCTTCCCGCTATAAAGGGACAGATCTCCTGGTGGTGTTTGATATGGAGCATGGCCATTTTGCAGAAACGTATATCGCCTTTGTTTCTAATGACAGAAAAAGCATTTCTAACAGTGTATATGTCGGTAAAGTTCGCTGGTGATGAAAGAGGAATTAATGATTTTGAAAATACTGCGCCAGCTTTTGAAAGTACAGACCGATCAATTGCTTGCTTTATTGAAAATGCTGCCTGCTGATCTTCCAGTAAAAGAAGAAGAAGAGATCTGGCTGCATACCAATGAGGTGATGCTGATCTTCCAGAAAACCCGGAAAACAATTTATAACTGGCGAAAATCAGGACACCTCAGGTATAGGGTTAATGGCGGTACTTGCTATTATTTGAAGAAAGATGTTTATGCCATCATGAAAAAAGAGCCTGGAGGCTGAAGGTAATCTGGTGTAATCTGAAAGTAAAGGGGGGTAAAGTTGGGTATAATGAGGCTGTTAATTAGTTGGTGGTGTTTTTTGAGGATACATTCGTTCAACAAATCCAAAGTACCGGTATACAGTTGATTTGAATTCACAGAATTATTAACCTTTTAAATTTTAAAATTATGGGAACCTATAAACCAGGTGCTTTTGGCCCTTTCAATGGGAGAATCGGCGATGTAGTCGCTGCAAGATGGAAAGAGGTCAATGTCGTAAAAAATCGTCCGGCAAAATCGAGTAAGCCGGCAACAGCAACGCAGCTGGATCAGCGTTCAAGGTTTGGTCTGGTGACCGGCTTCGCAGGGAAAATAGCCGATATGATCGCTGTTGGATTTAGACAGATGAGCGGGAATTTTACCCCAACAAATGTGCTGACAAAGGCGATGATGAAAAATGCGATCACTGGCACTTACCCGGATTACAAACTGGATTACGCCAATATCAGTCTGAGTAAAGATGGAAATCTTAACCTGGGCAAAAATTTGACTGTTCAGGTGCTTCCGGGACAAACTGTTCAGGTGAGTTGGGTGCTGGATACGATGCCAGGAAAATTGCCGGAAGTGACAGACAAAGCCTATATCCTGCTTTACAATTCGGATAAGCATAAGGTCATTAAATCTTCGGATGGCTTACTGAGAGGGGATACGCCGATTACGATGTATGTACCAGGTTCTTTTGTGGGTGATGAAGTGCATTGCTGGCTATTTTTTGCCTCGGTAAAAAGCAAAGAAGTGTCTCCTACCGCCTACCTGGGCGTAGTGACGATTCTGGCCTAATTTCAATTTCCCCGGCAGTGTTTATGAGGCCCTGCCGGGTTTATTTAATCTTTAAAACGAAAAATAAGATGAATACAAAAAGAATAAAGCTGTCGGTATTCCGATGGGAGGAGCCTGTGCGGATTTTTGTGCTGCTCTTGTTGCTCTGGACTTTCGGTCCAATTGCGATTCGCTGGATGGACGATACCGCTGGAAGTGTGGATCAAAGTGTCTGGCTGTTGATTTTACTCAGTTTGATTGGCTTTCTGCTGGTCACTGCCTTGAGCTGGTGGATCTTAAAGGTTTTCTGGCTGAATATGGGGCTGCCCCCAATTTTTATCATGGTTTCACGATTTAACAACTTAGAAATATGGCATCAAGTACTCTTTTTTCAGCTCTCCTTTGGCTTGCTTTTATTGGCAGCTACTGGCTGCCTGATCGCCCTTTGTTAAAACCCATCGGGCATCATGGCCTTAAGGAACAGCAAAACGACTTAAAGTACCGCTTATTGCTGGTGAAAATCGCAAAAGGGGAATTGGGCTTAAGGGAAAAAACCGGTCGCAATGACGGGGAAAGGATTGGGGAGTTTTTAATCACCGTAGGCTTGAAGAAGCCTGAGCCCTGGTGTGCCGCCTTTATCAGCTGGGTATTTGCCGAAGCAGGTTTTGACCAGCCGAGATCGGGATGGTCGCCGGACTTGTTTCCGGTTTCACGATTGGCGAGGTCGGCATTGCCGGGAAATGTGATTGGAATCTACTTTCCAGAGAAGAAACGTATCGCTCATGTTGGATTGATCGAAAAGGAGGATGGAGATTGGTTGATTTCTTTAGAAGGCAATACCAATCTCAGAGGAAGCCGGGAGGGAGATGGGGTTTATCGGAAACGGAGACATCGGAAATCAATTGATAAGATCTCAGATTGGCTGAGCAATGGGAGGCGGAGTCTATGAAAAGCATATTGTTTTTAATGCTTTTGATGACCGGATGTGCACTTTTTAAAGACACTAAGAAAAGCTCAAATGAGGTATATGCAGCGTCAGAGGTGATCCGCTTTTATAGTGATTCCAGCGGTTATGAAAAGGAAGTCCTGATCTGGCCGAAAGGAAATTTTAGTTATTCTCCAGGAACTGGCTTTTTTGGAGCGGCAGAAAAACTGCAGCTCAAAGAAAAAGGAGCAATTAGAGTTGAAGGCTCGGAAATGAAATCTAAACAGTATTCAGCGGAAGAGAAGACGGTGCTTAGGGAATCAACGCTGGATGGGCTGCTATGGGTTTTGGTTGCTGGAGCAGGTATTTATTTATCTTTTAAAATTTATAAAAAATGGCAATTCTAAAAAAAGGAATTTTTAGCGAGATATCCGGAACGCTCGGAGATTTTGTGTATGCTTCTCGAAAGGGGAAGACAGTGGTTAGCGCTAAACCTGACCCCATGGCTCCAAAAAAGCCAGCTACAGCAGCCCAGCAGGCTCAGCGGGAGAAATTTAAATTGATTACCCAGTTGCTGAAACCTTTTGGACCTGTTCTGGACGCAGGATTTAAACAGTATAAAGCTAAAGTTGGCACAAGAGCTAAAGCATTTAAGGAGAACTACAGTACGGTACTCAGCGGTGTTTATCCAAATCTAAAAATCAACTACAAAGATTTACGGTTAAGTGCAGGAAACGGTTCCAGTTTACATGATTTGAGAATGCAAGATCAGGGTGGAGGGCTTTATGCGCTCAGCTGGAAGTACTGCGCTAATGCACATCGTTTTAACGATCAGCTGGTGCTGGTGCTTTATGAAGAAGGGCAGAATAGGGTGTTTTATGCAATGAATCTTGCAAATGTTGGTCGGCAGCAGGCAGAGTTTGAAGTCTGCAGCAGTCTTGGAAGCAGGATGTATGTCTATGTGTTCACGCTGGGAAAAAGCAAAACAGGTAATTCTGAAAGTCGGTATTTGGGGCGGATAGCCTAAATTTTATTTTTTAAATCGTATAAAAATGACAGCATCAAAAAACACATTGGTCGGAAATAAGTTCATTTCTTGTCCGCCGAAGAAAACGATGACAGCAAGGCAGATTGCTCATAGGGATAAGTTGAGGGCCGTAACCGCATCATTAAAAATGATTAAGCCAGGTCAGCAGAAAAATATGGCAATTCAAAGGGAGGCTGTTGAAATTCATCCTCCCAGGTTCTTTTCTGACCTGGATCCGAATCGGAAGATAAATTTTGGGGATGTTCAGCTGGTGGATGGATGTTCAGCCAAACTGGAAAATCTGAAATTGGAGGACAAAGGAGCAGGGCTTTTTGGTCTAAGCTGGGATGGATATGATTATCCGCTGTGTAGGTATCATAGTATCGCACTGGTCTTGTTTGAGGAAGTCCGACAGCAGTTCTTTTATGAACTTAAATTCTCTAATGTATGGGATCGAAAGGCGGAGTTCAGGTTGGATATGTTGCCCGGATCCAAGGTGCATGTACATGTTTTTACGGTCAGGTCGCATTGGGGGCGCAAAACTTCGAATTCGCCAAGTCAGTATTTGGGGGTAATTGTTTGATCTGAGTAACCTGTCGGAATCATAAACTCCGACAGGCATTTTTAATTTAAGGGGTTAATAACCTGGATTTTGTACAATAAGATAATTATATTTTAATTCATCGAATGGAAAAGGAAGTAATGTTTTATAGGCAGGGATGCCTAAAACTGTTTCTGCTTTTCCAAGGCGCTTTAATGCCGAAAAGTATACACCTTCCATGCCCAGATCTTCTTTATATTCTTCTAACAAGAATTTGATCAGTTCTTCTTTGGTGTTTTGGGCAATAGCGCTTTTGCCATTTCTTACCCTCACTTTGTTCAGGTAGCTGGCTGCAGCTGTCAAATTACCCAATTGCATTTCTGCTTCTGCTTGCAGCAGTACGACCTCGGTGGCGCGCATAATCGATGGATATGTTCCTTTTTTTGCAATGGCGACAAAGGCAGGGCTAGCGAAAGCAGGTCCTAAATTGGTGCCATAACCGGCAAGCGTTTCATTATCAGCAGAATTGACGAATTTATTTCCTGGCAGCGCTAGTTTAAAAAAGCCTGCATTCTCCAATTTGGCTAAATGCTGTTTGGCGGAAGCATACTGGCCAGTCAGCATTTCATACTTGCCTAGCAGGCCGTATCCTAATGCAGTCATATTTCCTAAGGGATTGTTCAGCGGGGTAGAGAGATTTTCTGAGGCCAGCAGCGTGTTCAGCTCAGCAATATTTTGAGTACGAGTCTCTTCTTTAGCTTGTGGTTTTGCGAGCGGCTCTAATATAATGTCGAATTTTGGGACCGGTACGTTGCCCCAGGTATCGGTTAGTAAGTAATAAACATGCGCGCGCAAAATGACCATACTTTTTCTCAGCTCATTGATTTTAGCACTGCTGGGATTTTTGGTTTTCTTCATTACTTCGTTTACGGCAGCAAGTGTTTGATAAGCTTGTGCCCAAAGGTTGTATACCTCCAGGTTTTGCAGGCTAACACTGTGGTTATAGAATTGAGTAAAACTAGAGCTTAGGCTTGTATGGACTTTATTGGGCGCATATAAGGCGTCATAAATATCATATTTCTCTATAAACAGCGCATATCTGTTTAGCACCGCAGTTTCAAAAGTGATAATTTCTGTGTCACTTAGTTCTGGTACAATTACAATGTCTGGAACTTCAATTGCGCCAATAATGCTTTTCAGGTCATCTAATACATTCACTTCCTTTCCTAAGGTTTTATAGCGCGCAATCAGGTTGGCCTTGATTCTTTCTGGATCAATGCGGGAAGCATAGGATTTGAAGGTGGTTTTGATGCTCTCGTCTAAAGTACCTGTGTTTTCCAGCTGTGTGCTGATTTTGCTCAGGAATTCTGAAAGACTAGCATCAGTATGAATTGGATTATTGAGCATCACTGCCGAGATAGCCATTAGTACTGCTGCATCTTTAGTTCCATCAGTCAGGCTCAGTTCGTCTGTTTCCTTAGTCAGGTTTTGCTTGATGTCTAATCCGGCCAATAATTCAGTGGTCGCTTGTTTTTTCGCTGCAGCGAAATCTAACTTGTCGGTTTTAACAAGTTTCACAATTCTATTGCTTTCCAGGTGTGTCAAGAGGTTGACGTTTACCTTTGCAATTTCGCCGATTTTGGCGATGGAAGTCAGGATAATTCTTGAAGTCGAAAGTGTATTTCTTACTTCATCAAAATAGAAACCGTCAATTGAAAACTTCGCATAAGCTGAACTGAGTACGATGTCTTTGAATTCGAAAGCACCCATGTCGTTGGTAGTGGTGGTTTCGTAGGTTTTTCCGGTTGGAGCAAGGTTATTGTCTAATTCTATCAAAGTTACTTTTGAGCCTTGTAGAAATGGTCCTTTTTCTACAAAACCAGTCACCTGATGTTTTTTTTGAGGAGTTGGATCTGGGCTTGGCTCGACTTTGATTTTGCTGCATCCAAAAGTGAGGAGGGAGAGGATAATCAGTAAATATTTATTCATAATTTTAAAAATATTCGGCGTTTTTTCAAATTTGTACATTTTTTTTACGAGAACAAAATTCTGATAGCTAATGTACTGTACTGGAACCTGTGAGTTTCTCTAGTTCTAATGTCACCAAAGTCTAACAATTCAAATATATTCCTATATATTTGCTATTTACACCAAAACTATACGAATACTAAATGAAAGTTGCATTAATCACAGGCGTCACAGGACAAGATGGAGCATATCTTGCCGAGTTTTTATTGAAAAAAGGATACTTTGTCCATGGCTTGAAAAGACGCTCTTCTTCTTTTAATACGGAACGTATAGACCATTTGTACCAGGATCAGCATGAGAAAAATCTGAATTTTAAATTGCATTATGGCGATTTAACGGATTCTACCAATTTGATCAGAATCATTCAGGAGGTTCAGCCCGATGAGATTTATAATCTTGCAGCAATGAGCCATGTGAAAGTGAGCTTCGAAACACCTGAATACACGGCTAATGCTGATGGTATTGGTCCACTAAGATTACTGGAAGCCATCAGAATTTTAGGGCTTGTAGAGAAAACTAAGATTTACCAGGCTTCCACCTCAGAATTATACGGATTGGTACAGGCAGTTCCACAAAGTGAAACTACACCTTTCTACCCTCGTTCCCCTTATGCAGTCGCAAAAATGTATGGTTATTGGATCACTGTAAATTACAGAGAGGCGTATAACATGTATGCTTGTAACGGAATTTTGTTTAACCACGAGAGTCCGGTAAGAGGAGAAACTTTTGTAACCCGTAAGATTACACGTGCCGCGTGTAAGATTGCTTTAGGCTTGCAAAATTGCTTATATCTAGGTAACTTATCTGCTCAGAGAGATTGGGGACATGCGAAAGATTACGTTGAAGCGATGTGGCTGATCCTTCAGCAGGAAAAACCGGAGGATTATGTGATCGCAACTGGCGTGACGACTACGGTTCGTGATTTTGTGAAAATGAGTTTTGCGGAGTTAGGAATAGAGGTTGAATTTAGTGGAAAGGATCAGTATGAACGTGGTGTGATCATCGATGTTGATCAGGATTTTATAAAAAAATTAGGATTAAATGACGAGTTTTTAAAACCGGGTACGGTTGTTGTTCAGGTGGACGAAAAATACTTCAGACCAACAGAGGTTGATTTGTTGTTGGGAGATCCAACAAAAGCAAATACGCAGTTGGGATGGATGCCGAAGTATGATTTACCTGCGTTGGTTCAGGATATGGTTCATTCAGATCTTCATTTGATGAAGAAAGATGAATACTTGAAACAAGGAGGGTTTAAGACCTTGAATTATTTTGAATAGAATATAAAAGAGTACAATAATATTAAAGGGGGCGGCTTCCGCTCCTTAGTAAAAGTTCTGAGATGATCGGAACGGGGGCCACAAATTTTACTATATGAACGTTAGAAATATCTTTACCGCTGTTCTTTTTTTTGTTACGGTGTTAGTTGCACAAAGTGCTTATTCACAGACTAATTACGCTGATGTTAAGGTTGATGAGTTATCGGATGCGCAGATTAGGCAAATGATTCAGCGAGCGGAATCCGTGGGCTATAGTGAAGCTCAGATAGAGCAAATGGCTACTGCTCAGGGTATGAAGCCGGCTGAGGCGCAAAAGCTAAAAGCCAGGGTGGATAAATTAAAAGGGGCTTCTGGCACGACTGTGACAGATCAATCCACTGATAGACAGGCTGATGTTAATACCAGCAAAATAACTAAAAATAATAGTGTACCTACCACTAAGACTACCAAGATAGATTTGGATGCTGGACCGAAAATATTTGGTGGAGAGCTGTTTTCTAATAGCAGTATTTCTTTTGAGCCTAATTTAAGAATGGCCACCCCAAAAAACTATGTAATTGGTCCTGATGATGAATTGTTAATTGATTTGAGTGGAGACAATGAGGCGAGTTATAAGTTAAAGGTAAATCCGGAGGGAGTTATTACCTTACAATATGTAGGCCCTGTTGCTGTTGGGGGCTTATCAATTGAGCAAGCAAGTTCAAAAATTAGAGCTAAAATGGCTGCAACCTATCCAGCTCTGAGAAGTGGAAGAACTAATCTTTCACTTAACCTTGGGAATATAAGAAGCATTAAAATCACCTTATTAGGTGAGGTCGTTAAACCAGGTTCTTATACACTATCTTCCTTGTCTACGGTATTCAATGCTTTAAATGCATCTGGAGGACCCAATATAAATGGTTCCTTTCGTCAGATACAGGTAATTAGGGGTAATAAGGTAGTTTCTACTATTGATGTTTACGACTTCTTACTAAATGGGATTCAGAAAAACAACATCAGACTACAAGATCAGGATGTCATTAATATTCCTGTTTATCAAAGTCGCGTAGAAATGTCAGGAGAAGTAAAACGCCCTGCGCTTTTTGAGGTGCTGAGCAATGAAAGCCTGGAAGATGTAATCAGGTTTGCAGGCGGTTTCTCTGATAAAGCCTATACTGCGCAGATCAAAGTATTACAAAACACTAATAAGGAACGTAAGATTACTGATGTAAGGGCAGAACAGTTTGCTACTTATGGCCCATTAAATGGGGATAAATATATTGTGGAAGGTATACTTGATCGTTTCGAAAACAGAGTGGAGATTGCAGGTGCGGTATTCCGTCCTGGCCAATTTGAATTGGATAGAGGATTAACCTTAAAAGGATTAATTGCTAAAGCAGATGGAATTACTGAAGATGCATTTCTAAATAGGGGCTACATTTCAAGATTAAACCCTGATAACAGTCTTTCTTTAATATCTTTTGATCTAGGTAAATTATTGAATGGTACTGAAGCTGATGTCCCATTGTTCAGGGAGGATAAAATTACCATTTCATCAATTTTTGCTTTACGGGATGAGTATAAAGTGACTATCCAAGGTGAAGTAAGAGCTCCTGGAATATTTGATTATGCAGATAATATGAAGCTAGAAGATGTGATTCAAATGGCAGGGGGATTTAAAGAAGGTGCTACTCCAAATCGTATTGAAATCTCCAGAAGAATTAAGAATAGTGATGCAATGTCTGCTTCAGCATTAACAGCTGAAGTGTTTAATGTTAGCGTTGATCCAAATCTTAAGATTGTAGACACCGATTTTGTCTTAAAACCATTTGATGTCGTTTCCATTCGTAGTGCAGAAGGGTATCAGGTGCAGAAGCAAGTGAAATTAGAGGGAGAAGTATTGTACCCTGGAACTTATACCATTATGCAGAAAAATGAAAGAATTTCGGATCTGATTAAGAGAGCTGGTGGATTAACGCAAACTGCTTATGCAGATGGAGCATCATTAAAAAGACCTGGTGCTGAGAAGGTCAAGCCTAATGATAAAAATGCGATTAATAATAAGGATGAGGATGATAAGAAATTTTTAAACTTGAAGCGTGCTCAGGAGGTTGGAACAAAGGATACAGTTAAAGCTGAGGTAGAACAGAAATTGATTCAATCGGACTTAGTTGGAATTGATCTTTTGCGAATTCTAAAAAAACCACAATCAAGATATGACTTAATTGTAGAGGATGGCGATGTTATACGTATACCAAGGCAATTACAGATTGTAAAAGTTACAGGTGAAGTATTGAATCCAAATGGCATTGTTTATTTACCAAGCAAAAACTTTAAGCAATATATTAACGGTGCAGGAGGTTATACTTCTAATGCTCATAAAAAAGGATCTTACATTAAATATGCTAATGGATCAGTAGAATCCGCGAGGAAGTTCTTATTCTTTAACAACTTTCCTAAAGTCAAGCCAGGAGCAGAAATTATGGTGCCTAAAAAAGCGGAGAGAGAACGCATGACAGCACAAAGCTGGATTGGCTTAGGAACTGCCATTGCTTCTATGGGAGCAATCATTGTAAGTTTATTGAGGTAAGTGACTTATTCTAAATAAGCTGTTTATTGATCGGATGAACCCTATAGTCTTATCTACTTTTCGAGACTATTATTTCTATCCTTGTAAGAATTAAGACCTGAATGTATCAGGGTAAGAATAACTAAATTATGACATCTTCAAGTCAAGCTGATAAGAATATTAAAACGGACGAGGTTTCTTTTGTGGAAATCATGGAGTCAATAAGTAATGTGTTTAAGTACCTGCGCTCTAAATGGGTTATTATAGTTCTCTTTTGTTTAATTGGCGGGGGAGTTGGCTTCATTTACAGTTACCTTAAAAAGCCTACCTATACAGCGATAACTACCTTTGTTTTGGAGGAAGAAAAATCAGGTGGAGGATTAGGATCTTTGGCAGGTTTAGCTTCTATTGCGGGGGTTGATTTAGCTGGTGGAGGTGGAGGTATTTTTCAGGGGGATAATATTCTTGAGTTGTACAAATCAAGAAAAATGATTGAAAAAACACTTTTAAGCCCTGCTCTTGATGGGTCTAATGAACTGTTAATTGACCGTTATGTGCTTTTTAGCGGTTTGAAGAAAAATTGGGAAAAGGATTCAAAACTTTCTAATTTTCATTTTTTTAGCGATATTAATAAAGAAGATAAAGGCATTCGCCGCCTACAGGATAGTGTAATAGGATTTATCGTTGATAACATAAATAAAAAAAATCTTATTGTAGATAAGCTAGATAAAAAACTGAATATAATAAAAGTTGATGTTACTGCGCCAGACGAGATCTTTGCTAAAAGGTTTAATGATCAAATGGTAGAAAATGTTAACGATTTTTATAAACAAACTAAAACCAAAAAATCATTAGATAATATTGCGATTTTACAGCGGAAAACAGATTCAGTTCGTGCGGTCATGAATGGCGAAATTTATCAGGCTGCTGTAGTAGCAGATGCCACTCCAAATCTTAATCCAACGAGGCAGGTACAAAGGTCTGCACCAGTTCAAAAAGCTCAATTTAGTGCAGAAACAAATAAAGCGGTTCTGAGCACTCTCATACAAAACTTAGAAATGTCTAAAATGGCTCTGTTGAAAGAGACACCTCTTGTACAAGTAATAGATACACCATTATACCCTTTGATTAAAACTTCGACGAACGGAGTTATATCGTGCTTAATTGGGGCAATTTTATTGGGTTTTTTGGCGATTATGTTTTTGTCAATTAAGAGGTTCTTAAAAAAGCAGATATAATGTTTATGATTAAGTCTATAGTTAAGTTCTTTTCAAAAGGCCATGAAAGGAGTCTCAATGTTAAGAAAAATATATTTAGCTCTTTACTTATAAAAGGGGGCAGTATTTTAATAAGCTTAATGCTCGTTCCTTTAACAATTAGCTTTGTTAATGAAACTCAATATGGTTTATGGCTTACACTAAGTTCAATAGTTGGGTGGTTTAATTTCTTTGATGTAGGCTTAGGTAATGGGCTAAAAACTAAATTAACAGAATCAATTTCAGAAAAGGATTTTTTGAAAGCTAAAAAATATGTTAGTACGACTTATGCAGCTTTAGCATTGATTAGTTTGGTACTGTTGATTGTATTTTTAATTGCTCAGCATTTTCTAGATTGGTCAAGAATTTTAAATGCACCAAGTGAGTATTCAGATGAATTGTGGTTGGTGGCTTTGGTTGTTTTTATATCCTTTAGTTTTCAATTTGTATTACAGTTGATAACTGTAATTGCGGTGTCAAATCAAAATACAGTAATCGGATCATTGATAAATTTTATTGGGAATTTAATATCATTTATAGCAATATTTTTCTTAACAAAAAGTTACTCTTCTGGGACCTTGTTACAATTATGTATTCCTATTTGCCTAAGTCCAATGCTAGTTTTAATGTTGTTTAGTGCGGTTTTATATAAGACAAAATATAAACTAATTGCACCCTCTTTTAAATATGTTGATTTTAGGTCTATAAATGAAATTTTAAGTCTTGGCTTGAAATTTTTCGTGATACAACTTGGCTTAATTTTGTATTATAATATTGATAACATGGTTATCACACAAGTTTTGGGACCTAAAGAAGTTACTCCATATAATATTGCCTATAAATATTTTGGTGTTATAACAATGATTTCTGCAATTGTGATGACTCCTCTTTGGGCTGCATATTCAGAAGCTAATACAAAGGGAGATTATGACTGGATAAGGAAGACAGTCAAGAATCTTAATTGGCTCTGTCTAGGTTTAGCTGTTCTTGCTGTTATTATGGCATTGATCTCTCCTTTAATCTATAAATTTTGGGTTGGTGAAAAGATTTACATTCCATTGAGTTTATCATTGGTATTAGCATTTTACACGGTTTGGAATACTTATAGAACAATTTACATTTACTATCTGAATGGAATAGGTGTAATTAAAATACAAGTTTATTTAGTTCTTATCTCAGGAATATTAAATATACCGTTGGCTATTTATCTGGCAAAACTATTTGGTGTAACAGGTGTCGTACTATCTACGACTATTTTATGTTTTTTCTGTGGCATAATTGAAATCATACAATATAAGAAGCTTATTAATAACAGTGCTACTGGATTATGGAAGAAATAGAGAGAAGTGAGTTTCCGGTTAAGGATATTCCTTTGTTAATGTTGACTGGCTGTATCAATCCAGCAGGTATGATTTTTACTGAATTGCAAAATCCAGATCTGAGATTAAACCAGTATGTTGAGGCAATAAACTTCTATTTGGAAAAGACTGAAGGTAAAGTTTTGTTTGTTGAAAATTCAGGATTTGACATTAGTAATCATTTTGATGTAAGTACTAAGGGTAGGCTAGAAGTTTTAACTTTTGATGGGAATAATTATGATAAAGTCCTAGGTAAGGGATATGGGGAGATGCTTATAATTAAATATGCTATTGATAACTCCATATTCGTAAATAGTAGTAAGTCGATTTGTAAGATTACAGGCAGATATAAAATTTTAAATGTATCTAATTTGCTAAAGAATTATATTAATTCGGAATCAAATTTAATGGTCCAATTGTGTGGTAAAATGAAATACTCAGACTCTAGATTCTTTATCGCTGACAGATCATTTTATGAGGATTTTTTAATTAATTCTTTAGAGCTTATTAATGATACTAAAGGTGTTTATTTTGAGCACGTTTTAAGTAAAGCAGTTTTGCGAGCAATTATTTCAGGATACTTTTATTTACCTTTTAAGTTTCACTTACGGATTTCTGGTAGGTCAGGAACTGATAATAAAAACTACAATGATTCACTCTTTTATTGGTTTCCGAGGAATATCATTCAAATGTTAAAGTTTAAGTTGTTTTGTAAGGATTTTTAATATATTTAAGATGAATGGATTAGATGTGAATATTTTAGTTTCAATAGTAACTATTGTTTATAATGACTCTGAAAATTTAGAAGCTACAATAAAAAGTGTCCAACAGCAGACATATAAAAATATAGAATACATAATTATTGATGGGGGGTCTACAGACAACTCTATTAATATTATAAAAAATCATGAAACGAATATCTCATATTGGGTTAGTGAGAAGGACAAGGGGATAAGCGATGCATTTAACAAAGGAGTATTGAGAGCCAAAGGCGAGCTAATAGGTCTAATTAACTCGGGTGATTCTTATGAACCAAATGCAGTGGAATTAATGGTTAATTTTTATCGAGATAACTGTTTAAAAGGTAATGATTATATTGTTCTACATGGTGATATTAAAATGTTTAATGAGAATGGACACAAGGTGTATAAACCATTGAATCTTCAAAGTTTTGATAGGCAAATGCCAATCTGGCATCCAACAGTTTTTGCAAGCCATCAGGTCTATGAAGACTTTTTATATAATTTGGATTATAGGATTGCTATGGATTACGAGCTTTTTAGTAGAGTTTATGGAGCAGGGGGACAGTTTAAATATGTTAATAGTGTGATTTCTAACATGAATGTTGGTGGAATAAGTAACATGCATGCTAGTAAGGGATTTAGAGAGGTTATGATAGCTTCTAGAAATAATCTTAATGTTTCTGTATTTAAGAGCTATTTTTCATATCAATATAGATGTGTATTGAATATGATGGTTTCTTTTTATAGAAAATATGTTTAGTTATATATTCTACATATTTTACTTTTTACTGTGCTTGTCATCTTTATATTTTGTTAGTAAATATAAGGTAGGACTACTTTTTCCATTAATATTCAGTAGTCAGTTTAATGTTACCTCTTTTATTAAAATCGGAGTAACTGTATCTTTTTTTGAGTTAAATTTATTAATCGTAACAGCATTTATCCTATTTACTCAGGTTATTCGTGGAGACGATATCTTAAAGAAAATCTATTATAAGCCTCAAGACAAGATTTGGTTGCTTTTTTTAGGTTGTTGCTTTTTGTCAATTCTTGTTACTATAATAAGAGTTATATTCAATAATTTAATTCCCGACCCTTACACTGAGCCTGTCTTTTATTTGAGGAGCTTAATGTCATTAAATAAATTCTTTTTTTATCTCCCTTGTTTTTATATAATCAGGTCATATCTTGAGTATTACTATCCTTTAGATGTGATTAAAAATAGCTTTCTTAAAGCGATGGCATTTTCTGGCGTATTACCAGTTATAGCAGTGTTAATTCAATCTCTTGGTTTGGGTTTTTTATTAATACACAATAATCCCTCATTTTCGGAAACCTTTAGGTTAGAAAACTATATTAATGCTAGGCCCGTGGGTTTAACTAATGAGGCATCCTTCTTTGTTTATCAGCTATTTTTTTCAACTCTAGCACTGTATTATGCTTGGAAAAGAAAGATAGTTAGTAGTAAACTATATTACATATTAATTGCCCTATATATTTATGGTGTTATTGTTTCAATATCAAGAACAGGTTTGTTGATTTTTGCTTTGTTCTTCTTAATTGTTTGGTTAAGGGAAAGTAAGATTTTGACAGTAAAAGGATTTCTAAAAGTTTTAGCTTACTTGCCATTTATTTTGATTGGGTTACTTTTTCTGGGTTCATTTAACATTGGTGGTTTTAACCTCACAGAAAGACTTTTAAGCTCCTTTAATCAAGGAGCAGATTTATCAACATTGGAAAGATATGGAAGTGCAGAAGCATTGTTTAAACTGATTCTGGACAAGGGATTGATACTTGGGGTTGGGATTTATAATTTTCAATACTATATAAAGGATTATTTACCAGATTACATGGATATATTCTATTATCCTAAAGGTGTTGCACCTGCATCTTTTAATTTCATATTTCAGCTCTTTGTAGAATTTGGCGTTATTCTTGCGGTTTTTTTCTTTTATAAATCTAGGAGGTATATTTTTAATGTACAAAATGATAGGTTCTATAAAGATTGGTTTCTGTTTCTTTTCATCTTTTCATTTTCCTTCCAAACTCTGAATTTCGCTATTCCATTTCTAATATTTTTCTATCCTTCAAAAGTTACCATATGAAAATTTTATATGTATTAGATAAACCAAATTTATATGGTAGTGAGCGGCATGTGCTGGGTTTAATTCAAGGTTTAAAGAATGATTATGATATTTCGCTTTTAGCTTTTAGCTCTGGCCCTCTTTTGAAGATACTTAGTGAACAGAATATACCCTATAATGTTATTGATTTAAAATGGTATCCGACATCTGGGCTTTTAACTTTGTTTAAGTTTCTGAAATCAAATAATTATGACTTAATACATGCGCATCAACCTAAGGCAGCATTCTGGATGAGCATAATTGGGAAGATACTTGGAATAATGAGCATCATAACCATACACTCGCTCCCAAGTAGTAATATTCAATCCTATAAGAATTTTTTCACCAAAATATTTGTTGGGACATTTCATTATTCAGTAAAATATATTTCAGAGTTTTTTGCAACTAAGATAATTTTTCTAAGCCATTATGGGTTGACTTCTTCAAATTTCAAGTCTAAATCAATAGTTATTCCTAATTGGGTTGAAACGGTGATTGCGGAAAGCACAATTGAAAATTCTTTTTGTGATCCAGTTCGGCTTATCTCTATAGGATCTGTCACCTATAATAAAGGTATGGATAGATTGATAGAGGCTTTGGGATTCATAAGGCATAAGAACTGGAATATCAAAATAGTTGGTGATTGTAAGGAAGATTTCAAAAAGGTACTGGTAGATAGAGCTGTTTATTTGGGGATAATTGACAGAATTGAATTTGTTGGTTATGTTGAAAATACGTCTAATTTGCTTTTGAACTCTGATGGCTTTGTTCTTCTGTCTAGGGGTGAAACATTTGGTTTAGTTTATATAGAAGCTATGAATTGTGGTCTTCCTGTGGTTGCATGGGACATTCCGGTAGCAGAAGAAATCATCCCTGCCAGTAATTTAATTTTAAAAAAAAATAGTGACTTAAATCTTATTTTTGATGTGTTCTATAAGTCACCTCAGCAATATCAGTCAATTTCTAAAGAAAATAGAGCATTCGTTAAGAATAATTTTTCTTGGGAAAATGTAAGTTTAAAGTATCGTCAATTATATGATTAAATTTTATTTTTTAATAGGTCTTGAATTAATATTCAGTCCTTTTTTATATCTATTTGAATGGTTAAAGAAGATAAATGGGAAATTTATTAAATCATCTCGCCAAAAGAGGGTTGATGGGACTCCCATTGGAAACGAAATATTGTTTGTTGTTCATGAGTGGGCAGGTTATCCTTTTACTCGAGAAAAGACGATAAAATATATAAATAAAACATTTGCTTGCGGTCTTAAATTTCATTTTGATCGCCTGTCCAATTATGATGGTAAATATAATCTAAGAAAAATTTTAACAATTTCAGATTGTAATGACGATTACGTCGCAAATCTAAAGAAACAAGATTTCTTTACCGAAGATTTTGAAATCTATCCTGTTTTGAATAAGGCAATGGACTTTTCTGGCTATTCTTTTGCTATTGATAAATTAGTGGATTCTAATAAAGAACAAATTGTCTTTTTGACAAATACTTCAGTAGATTCAATGGTTGTTCCTTTTATAGATCAATATGTTAATATTTTTAAATCGGATCCAAGTTTAGGCTTGTTAGGGATCTCTTATTCAACTAAAATTTATCAAACATTGATAAAAAATAATTTTCGCCCACACTTACAAAGTTTTTTTCTTGTTAGTCGGTCTAGTGTTTTAAAAGAACTAGTGAAATCAAATGGTGGATCTTTGCCAGGGTCTGAAGAAGACTACAAATTGTCTATTATTCGTTTTGGTGAAGTTCAAATCACTGAGCAAATCCAGAAACTTGGTTTTAAAGTTGCTGTAATTACTGAAGATAAAGAGTTGTATACATTGCCAGATTCTGGACCATTTTATAATGGTTTCTTTAATTGGAAGCTTCCCTTCAATGATTACAGATTAAGCGTTACCCATCCTAATAGGATAAATGAATTTAAAAAAAGTAGTTAATTTTCTTATTTATTGTTTAGTCATGTTTTTTAATATTCCAGTGTTAAATGGATCATTCATTCTTAGCGCAACATTGTTTGTCGTGTTTACCGGCACAACTTTCGCTAGTTCTATTTTTCACAAAGACGTTTCTGGCCTTAATGGTAATTATTTGAATGTAAATATGTTTGGAGCGAAGGGAGATGGAGTCACTGATGATACCAATGCATTGCAAAAAGCACTAAATAATGGAAAGGGTAGAACTATTTTTTTTCCAAAGGGCAATTATATAATAACTAGTAGCTTAAATGTTCTTTCGGATACCGAACTCCTTGGTGAGGGCGACGTTGGAGGGATTTCTGGATCTGCTATACTTCCTAAAGGGAAATTAAAAGGTGATGCTATTTTCACCTCTAATGTTAATACCCTTTCAAATGTTATATTTCGTAATATACGCACATTAAAATCTAAGTATGGATTTTCTATGAATGTAAAAGGTGGTTACCTGACAAAAGTGAAGTGGTATAATTGTGTCTTTCAGGAGCATGAAGTTTGTATTAATGTCGAGGGATCTGATAAAGAAGGAATGTATGCAAATATGATTCGTGATAGCTACTTTATAAATTCAAAAATTGGAATTTATTGTCAAGGTCCTTTTAATATTAATATTATTCAGGGATGTGGCTTTGAAAACATGAAAAATGGGTATTTAAAATTAGGTGAAAAGAGTTCTTCAAATATTTCAAATTCATTTATCGAAAATAGATGTGAAAGTGTCTCAGATTTTAAAGGGGTTAGTCTTGATTTAACCTCGGCTACATTCGGATTTTATGTAAATAGGAATTTTTTCGAAAATTCTTTTAGAACTATTCTAAGGACAAACGGAGCTTCTAATGTTGATTTTTCAAATAATACTTTTACAAGTAATGATCCTCATTTTTATGGAGTCATTATGGTTAATGGTGGAAGTGCAATAATTACAAATAATATTTCAATGACAGGTTTTATATTGAACATTTCGGATATGGGTTATTGTGATTTAGTATCGGGTAACGGTTTTTTAAACTTTTCAGAGTCTGTAAAGAGAAAGAATCTGGGCATTGTAAATAATAAGTATAACTTGAATTTTAATACTCAATAAGATTGAAAATATGGATATAACGTGTTGTATAGTTCTTTATAAAAATGATCGGAAAGTCTTGTCAGATGCTATAAATAGTTTTTTAAAAACAAGTTTAATGGTGAAATTATATCTAATTGATAACTCACCTACGAATGTCTTAATGGATATTTGCGAAGATATCAGAGTAGAGTATTTACATAATCCCTCTAATCCAGGCTTCGGTGCAGCGCATAATATTGCAATCGAGAATGCAATTAAGAATAATTCAAAATATCACATAGTATTAAATCCTGACATATACTTTTCAGAAGGGAATTTGGAAAAGCTATTTTCTTTTATGGAGGATAATCTGGATGTGGGACATGTTATGCCAAAGGTATTGTATCCGGATGGTTCGATTCAATACTTATGTAAAACAAATCCCACACCATTTGATTTGTTTGCGAGAAGATTTTTGCCGGGCTTTATAAAAAGTAGGTTCAAGAAAAGAATGGATCGTTATGAATTTAGGGATAAGGATTATAGTCAGATAATATATAATGTACCATATTTATCTGGATGCTTTATGTTTTTAAGAACTGAAACTTTAAAAAAGGTTGGCAAATTTGATGATAGGATATTTATGTATATCGAAGATGCAGATCTAACGAGGCGGTTTTTAGAAGTTTCAAAAACCGCTTTTTTCCCTGAATCAATTGTTTATCATCATTTTGCTAAAGGATCTCATACGAATTGGAAATTAACTTGGTACTCTATTCATGGAGCAATAATCTATTTTAATAAGTGGGGCTGGGTTTAGAGTAATATTATATGAAAATTTTAATTACAGGAGCTTCAGGGTTCTTAGGAAGCATCATATTTCATCAGTTACAGAGGTTTGAGCTTATTAGTTTGGGACGTTCAATAAATTCGGATATTCAGTGCGATTTATCAAGTGATGTACCTAAATTACCTCGTGTAGATATTCTTGTTCATGCGGCAGGGAAAGCTCATTTTGTGCCTAGAAATAGTTCCGATGAGTTTGATTTTTATAATGTAAATGTTAGAGGTACTCTAAACCTTCTAAAAGGCTTAGAGCTTTCAAATGCTATCCCAAAATCATTTGTTTTTATTAGTTCAGTGGCTGTTTACGGTTTAGTTGAAGGAATTAATATTTCTGAAAACATGCCATTACAAGCAATTGATCCTTATGGGAAAAGTAAGATAGAAGTTGAGAAATTAATCCTGAATTGGTGCACTGTGAATAATGTTATGTGTTCAATTTTACGCCTACCTTTACTAGCTGGACCCAATCCTCCAGGAAATCTAGGTGCAATGATAAAGGGAATTAAAAAAGGATATTACTTTAATGTTGGAAATGGAAATGCTAATAAAAGTGTTGTAATGGCTCAGGACGTTGCAGACATTATTCCTAAGGTTTCTAGCGTTGGTGGCATTTATAATTTGACTGATGGTCTAGATATTACCTTCAAAGAATTATCTGAAAGTTTATCAATTCAATTAGGTAAGGGGAGCAGGGTATTCAATATCCCTGTTTGGTTAGCCAAAATTATTGCATACTCAGGTGATTTAATTGGAGAAAAGGCGCCTTTGAACTCACAGAAGTTGAAAAAAATAATGTCAAACTTGACTTTTGATGCTACAAAAGCAAAAGATCAGATTGGTTGGAATCCTAATTCTGTTCTAGAATATTTTAAAATTTAACATTCAAAAATTCTATATAAAAGAAATGAAAATAGCACTTATAACGGGTATAACAGGTCAGGATGGAGCATATCTCGCTGATTTATTGTTGAAAAAAGGATATGAAGTACATGGTGTTAAACGACGTAGTTCATTATTTAATACCGATCGAATTGATCATCTGTATCAGGATCCGCATGATGCAAACGTACGGTTTAAATTACATTATGGAGATTTGAGTGATTCAACGAATTTAATTAGAATTGTTCAAGAGGTTCAACCAGATGAAATTTATAATCTTGGTGCTATGAGTCATGTGAAAGTGAGTTTTGACACACCTGAGTATACAGCCAATGCAGATGGTATTGGAACGCTCCGCTTGTTAGAAGCTCTACGTATTTTGGGTTTAGAAAAAAAAACTAGAATATATCAAGCTTCTACATCTGAACTATATGGATTAGTGCAAGCTGTTCCTCAGTCGGAGACGACACCTTTTTATCCTCGCTCGCCTTATGCGGTAGCAAAAATGTATGCTTATTGGATAACGGTGAACTATAGAGAGGCTTATGGAATGTTTGCCTGTAATGGTATTTTATTTAACCATGAAAGCCCACTTCGTGGGGAAACTTTTGTAACACGCAAAATAACTAGGGGAGTCTCGAAGATTGCATTAGGTTTACAAGATAAGGTCTATCTAGGGAATTTAGATGCAAGAAGAGATTGGGGACATGCTAAAGATTATGTAGAAGCTATGTGGTTGATTCTTCAGCAGGATACAGCCGAGGATTATGTTATTGCTACAGGAGTTACGACTACAGTTCGTGATTTTGTAAAGATGTCTTTTGCTGAAGTAGGAGTGGAAATTGAATTTAGAGGAGAAGGACCAGAAGAGAAAGGCTATATTAAATCATGTTCAAATGTAGATTTCAATATTGAAATTGGTAAAGAAGTTATCGCGGTTGACCCTGCATATTTTAGACCAACTGAAGTTGACTTGTTAATTGGAGATCCAACTAAATCAAAAACTAAATTAGGATGGACACCGAAATATGACCTACCTGCATTGGTGAAAGAAATGATGGAATCTGATTTGGATCATTTCCGTAAAGAATTGATGTTAAAGGCCGCTGGTTATAGTGTTAAGAATCAATTTGAATAATGGATTTAAATGATAAAATTTATATTGCAGGTCATCGTGGCATGGTTGGATCTGCAATTTTGCGTCAACTTAAATTGGAAGGGTTTCATAATATTATTGTTAGGACCTCCTCGGAGTTAGATTTACGGGATAGCAAAGCGGTTGCAGATTTTTTTATAGTAGAAAAACCTGACTATGTTTTTTTAGCTGCGGCTAAAGTTGGAGGTATCATCGCTAACAATACCTATAGGGCAGACTTTATATATGAAAACCTGATGATTCAAAATCATGTGATTCATCATTCGTATTTACATGGGGTCAAAAAATTAATGTTTTTAGGCTCTTCATGTATCTATCCTAAACTAGCACCTCAGCCACTCAAAGAAGAATATTTATTGACTGGTGAGTTAGAGCCGACTAATGAGCCTTATGCTGTTGCTAAGATTGCTGGTATTAAAATGTGTGATGCATATCGTGCACAGTATGGAAGTAATTTCATTTCTGTAATGCCAACAAATTTGTATGGACCGAATGATAATTATGATTTAAATAATTCACATGTTCTTCCAGCTATGTTGAGAAAGTTTATTACTGCAAGGCGAAATGGTGATAAGGCGGTTACAATATGGGGAACAGGTAGTCCAAAACGCGAATTCTTGCATGCCGATGATTTAGCTCAGGCCTGTATTTATTTGATGAATACTTATGACGAACCAGGTTTGGTGAATATTGGAGTAGGTGAAGATATTTCTATACTTGAATTGGCAATTTTAGTAAAAACAATTACAGCTTTCAAAGGAGAGATTTTAACAGATACGAGTAAACCTGATGGTACACCCAGAAAATTGATGGATGTGACTAAATTGAATGGTTTAGGATGGCGTGCTAAAATTTCCCTGGAAGAAGGAATCGCAAAAGTTTATAACGAAATAAAAGATTCAGATTGGAATTAGAAATAAATAAAAACAATTACGTTTTGATAATGGCTGGGGGAGTTGGTTCTCGATTCTGGCCAAAGAGCCGTAATCATTTTCCTAAGCAATTTATCGATATTTTGGGTGTTGGAAAATCACTGTTGCAACTGACTTATGACCGTTTTTTGAAAATTTGTCCAGCAGAAAACATTTATATTTTGACAAATGAACTATATCGGGATATAGTCAAAGACCAAATAGTGAATTTATCTGGTAATCAGATTTTACTTGAGCCAAGCCGTAATAATACTGCACCATGTATTGCTTATGCAAGTTACAAAATATTGCAAAGTAACCCTGATGCAAATATTGTTGTTGCACCTTCAGATCATTTGATATTAAAGGAACAGGAATTTTTGAATAATATTGAGAAAGCTTTAGATTTTACTGCTGCTAATAATGCGCTCTTAACTTTGGGTATTAATCCAACAAGACCAGATACGGGGTATGGCTATATCAACTTTAGAAAAGAGGATGAAAGTGGTGTGTATCCAGTATTACGTTTTATGGAAAAACCAGCCTTAGAAAAGGCCGAAGAATTTTTGAAAAGTGGTGGATATCTATGGAACGCCGGTATTTTCATTTGGTCGGCAAAATCTATTTCAAAAGCCTTTCAAAAGCATTCGCCCGAAATCCATGAATTGTTTACTCGTGGAAATTCTGCTTACAACACAGAGATGGAAATTCCATTTATAACGGAAAACTATTCCTCTTCTCCAAATATTTCGATTGACTATGCCATCCTAGAAAAAGCAGACAATGTTTTTACCATTCCGGCGGATATTGGCTGGTCTGATTTAGGTACATGGGCCTCACTGCATGCAGTGGCAGAAAAGGATTCAAATCAGAATGTTGTAAATTGTAAAGTGGTTAGTCTTGAAGCTACTGAAAATTGTATTATTCACCTCCCTGAAGGGAAGGCAGCAGTTATTAAAGGTCTTAATAATTTTATTGTGGTTGATGATGGTGAAGTTCTACTGATTTATCCTAAATCTGATGAACAAGAAATTAAGCAGGTTGCGGGAAGAATGGTGGAAAATTTTGGTCCGATTTATTCATAGTTGGACTGTATTTATTGAAAATCAATTTTTGAAAAAATATGTTAAATAAAATATTAATCACCGGAGGGGCCGGTTTCATAGGGTCGCATGTGGTAAGACGGTTTGTGAAAACCTATCCAGATTGTCAAATTGTAAATTTGGACAAGTTAACATATGCCGGTAATCTTTTGAATCTCAAAGATATTCAAGATGCTCCCAATTATAAATTTATAAAGGGTGATATAACTGACGCTGAGTTTATAAATGAATTATTTTTAGTGGAAAACCCTGATGCAGTCATTCATTTAGCGGCAGAATCGCACGTGGATAGGTCAATCAGCAATCCAATGGAGTTTGTGATGACCAATGTAATTGGCACAGTAAATTTGCTAAATGCGGTTCGTAAATCATGGGAAGGTAATTATGATAAGCATCGCTTTTATCATGTAAGTACAGATGAGGTCTACGGTGCCTTGGGCGAAACAGGAATGTTTACAGAAGAAACAAGTTATGATCCACATAGTCCTTATTCTGCTTCTAAAGCTAGCTCTGATCATTTTGTTCGTGCATATCATGATACTTATGGTTTAGATATTGTAATCTCAAACTGTTCCAATAATTACGGATCACACCATTTCCCAGAGAAATTAATACCACTTGCTATAAATAATATAAAAACTAACAAGCCGGTTCCTGTTTATGGAAAAGGAGAGAATGTTAGAGATTGGCTTTGGGTAGAAGATCATGCTCGCGCTATTGATACCATATTCCATAATGCTAAATCGGGTGATACTTATAATATTGGTGGACATAATGAATGGAAGAACATTGACTTGATTCATTTACTTTGCGATATCATGGACCGCAAGTTGAACCGAAGTTCAGGTGAATCAGCTAAACTGATTTCTTATGTAACCGATAGAGCAGGACATGATTTACGCTATGCAATTGATTCAACAAAATTGCAAACTGAACTTGGTTGGGTGCCATCGTTACAATTTGAAGAAGGTCTTGAAAAGACAGTGGATTGGTATTTGGAAAATGAATTATGGCTTGATAGTGTTACCTCGGGTAATTATCAGGAATACTATAAAAATCAATACAGCAATAAATAATAATGGAAATACAAGAAACAGGATTAAAGGGGTGCATGATTATCAAACCCAAGGTAATTGAAGATAGTAGAGGCTATTTTTTCGAAAGCTTTAACTCAGCGAGTTTTGAACGCCTTACAGGTATGTCTGGTGATTTTGTACAAGATAATCAATCTTTTTCTTCATTTGGAGTAATCAGGGGATTACATGCTCAGGAGGGAGATTACGCTCAAGCCAAATTGGTGCGCGTATTACAGGGTGAAGTTTTGGATGTAGCTGTTGATGCTAGACCAGAATCAGATACTTATGGACAGCACTTTGCGGTTCGTTTAAGCGCAAAAAACAAATTGCAGCTGTATGTTCCAAGAGGATTTTTGCATGGTTTTGCTGTATTAAGTGATACAGCTGAATTCTTTTATAAATGTGATAATTTTTATAATAAGGAATCCGAACAAGGCATTCATTTTGGGTGTCCAGAGTTAAATATAGATTGGTTAATAGAGGAAGATAAAAGGATTATTGCTGATAAAGACCTTTCTTTGCCGTTTTTTTCAAAAAGAACCGTATGAGCATAGATAATAAAATTCTGGTATTTGGTGGTATTGGCCAACTGGGAACCTGTTTAAAAAAAGTTAGTTTGGAACGAGGCTTGAGTTCATTAGTATATCTGGATGAAATTCAAGGAAATATCTTAGATCTTGATTTATTACATAAATTATTTCAGAATGAATCTCCTCGGTTTGTGATTAACTGCGCAGCTTATACAGCGGTAGATAAGGCTGAAGATGATTTCGAGCTTTGTAAAAAGATAAATCAAGTTGGTGCTGAAAACTTAGCTGGTCTTTGCGCTGAATATAATGCTACGCTTATCCATGTTTCGACAGACTTCGTTTTTGAAGGAAATCTGCCAAAGCTTTTAAATGAACAAGATATTGCGAATCCAATAAACGTTTATGGCAAAACTAAACTGGATGGGGAATTGGGAATTGCCAGAATTTTAGAAGCACATTATATCATAAGAACCAGTTGGTTGTATTCAGAATTTGCAAATAACTTTGTGAAAACCATGCGTAAGCTAGGAACTGACCGTGATGAACTTGGTGTTATCGTTGATCAGGTTGGAACACCAACTTATGCAATTGATTTAGCCGGTGTTATTCTTGATATTATAGCGATTGACAATAAAAAATATGGAACTTATCATTATAGTAATGAAGGAGTAACATCCTGGTATGATTTTGCTAAGGGTATTTTTGATCTTAGTAAGATTGAGGTTAAATTAAACCCGATTCCTGGATCAGCCTATCCAACTAAAGCGATAAGGCCAGCTTTCTCAGTAATGGATAAAACAAAAATTAAAACCACATTTGGTATTACTATCCCTTACTGGAGAGATAGCCTAATTAAATGTATTGAACAATTAGATAGACAATCATAATGAAAGGTATAATTTTAGCAGGAGGAAGTGGCACTAGGTTGCATCCTTTAACGTTAGTCATGAGCAAGCAGATGATGCCGGTTTATGATAAACCAATGATCTATTACCCGCTTTCTATTTTAATGTTAGCAGGAATCAATGAGATTTTGATTATCTCTACGCCTCATGATTTACCAAATTTTGAAAAGCTATTAGGAGACGGGACTAAGCTAGGTTGTAAATTTACTTACGCTGTACAGGAGACTCCTAATGGGTTGGCTCAGGCTTTTGTAATTGGAGAAGAGTTTATAGGTCAGGATAAGGTTGCCTTAGTACTCGGTGATAATATTTTTTATGGTGATGGGATGGCTAAATTATTACAGGCTAGTTCTGATCCAGTGGGTGGTGTGGTGTTTGCTTACCAGGTGGCTGATCCGGAACGTTATGGTGTCGTGGAATTTGACGATGACAAAAATGTGCTTTCAATAGAAGAGAAACCTGAACTGCCTAAATCTGATTTTGCAGTTCCAGGATTGTATTTCTACAACAATGATGTTGTTGAAATTGCTAAAAACATAAAACCTTCACCCCGTGGTGAATATGAGATTACGGATGTAAATAAAGAGTATTTAAGAAGAGGTATGTTAAAAGTCGGCGTCCTAAGCAGGGGAACAGCATGGCTGGATACAGGCACTTTCGCTTCTTTGATGCAGGCCGGACAGTTTGTTCAGGTGATCGAAGAACGTCAGGGCTTAAAAATTGGATGTATAGAGGAAATTGCTTATCGCATGGGATTTATTACCGCCGAAGAGTTGAAGACCATTGCAACTCCATTATTGAAAAGTGGGTATGGTAGTTATTTATTGAAGCAAATCAAGTAATGCTCTATTTGATATTAATTCCGGTTTTTTTTATAGGAATGCTCTTGTATTTCAAGATTGCAGACCATTTTAACATTATTGATCATCCGAATGAGCGTAGTTCTCATTCGGAGGTTACCATTCGTGGAGGTGGAATCATTTACCTTTTCGCGGCCTTGATAGCATTAGTCCTACATGCGGAATTCTGGATGCCAATCCTGGGCTTATTCATTATAGGCATCATCAGTTTTGTAGATGATCGGATTACCTTGTCTGGCAAGGTTAGGATTGTTTTCCACCTGGTCGCAGTGACACTACTTTTTCTTTCTTTAGGGATTTTTCAATTGTTACCCTTCTGGGCTAGTATTCTGCTTTACATTCTGGTGATAGGTGTAATCAATGCCTATAACTTCATGGATGGGATTAATGGGATTACAGGCGCCTATAGCATTGTAGTGCTCAGCGGATTACAATATGTAAACTACCAAGTGATTAACTTCATCCAGCCTGATTTGATCTGGTTGCCGATTTTAGCTTCTTTGGTTTTCTTATTTTTCAATTTCAGAAAGCGGGCAAAGTGTTTTGCCGGAGATGTAGGAAGTGTAACTATTGCTTTTTGGATTATTTTCCTGGTATTGAAACTGATAATGGTGTCTGAAAACTATGCTTATGTATTATTTTTAGCAGTCTATGGAGTAGATACTGTCTTGACAATTATACACCGTTTAAAGTTAAAGCACAATATTTTCGATGCACACCGCCTGCATTTTTACCAGATTTTAGCCAATGAACAAAAATGGCCGCATTTATTGGTCTCTACGGTCTATGCAGTGTTGCAATTGGGCATTATTGTTGCTGTGCTGTATTTGCCCTGGGATTTTTTACCAGTATTTTTAGTGACTACAATACCTCTGGTCTTGATCTATTGTTTGATTAAACCCCGAATAGTTGTAGTAACAGAAATGTAATTTATACCTGAGATTAAGTATTACTTTATGGTTTATATTTTATTAAATTTGGCAAGATGTACTAATTAAGCTCTATGTTCACTAAACTTGAAATTGTATCCCGCTGGATTATCTTTACCATTGATATTTGTTTAAGCTTACTTGCTTTATTGTTTGCTGTTATTTTGCAGCATAACTTTATCATTGATAAAATTAATTTTATTGGGTTTTATAAATCTATATTATTAGTTATTGCAGTAAATACATTGGTTTTCTATAGTGTAAAAACCTTTGCTGGGATAGTTAGATATACTTCAGCGCAGGATTCTTTTAGGATTTTATTTTCAGTTATTTTAAGTTCCTTAGTTATTTTCTTTACCAATGCAGTGATTATTGTTGCGACTGGCTCTTCAGTAGTAAGTAATGTAGCCATTGTAATATATACGCTGTTTAGCTTCTTAATGCTGATTACCTATAGAATTATTGTGAAATACTTCTTTATGTACTTAAAGAATGCCAAGCTTGATAAGATTAGAGTAATTATTTATGGCGCGGGTGAAGCTGGTGTAGCAACAAAAAGAACTTTTGATCATGATGCTAAAGTAAATAAGACAATTATTGCTTTTGTAGATGATGATTTAAGAAAAGTAGGAAAAACCATTGATGGAGTAAAGATTTTAGACGCTTCTCAATTGGAGCACCTAATTATAAAACATGAAGTCGATGAAATTATCTTTGCTTCTTATACTATTCCTCCTGATAGGAAAAACCAGGTAGTGGATGTATGTTTAGAGCACAATGTAAAAATATTAAACATTCCTTCTCCTGATGTATGGGCTAAAGGACAGGTCACTACTGCTCAAATTCAAAACTTGAACATTGAGGATCTTTTAAATAGGAAGCCAATTGAAATTGATATCAACGGAATACAAAATCAGCTAAAAGACAAAAGAATCTTAATTACTGGTGCTGCAGGATCTATTGGTAGTGAAATTGTTAGACAACTATTAAAGTTTGAGACAGGGTTGATTATTCTTTGTGATCAAAGTGAAACGGCATTACACAATATCTATTTAGAATTGGAGGAGACCCATGCCAATACTAATTTCCATGCTTTTATTGGGGATGTAAAAGACGAAAAACGAATGGATTTTCTCTTTGAGACGTATAAGCCACATTATGTGTATCACGCAGCTGCCTATAAACATGTTCCTTTAATGGAAGATAACCCTGCAGAGGCGATTAAAACAAACGTGATGGGCACTAAGATGATCGCTGACAAATCAGTGAAGCATGGTGTGCAGAAGTTTGTAATGATTTCTACGGATAAAGCAGTGAATCCTACCAATGTAATGGGAGCTTCTAAAAGAATTGCCGAAATCTATGTTCAATCGTTGAATAATTCCCTCCACCATACCGATCATATCTTTAGTAACGGCCTTAGTTATATCAATGATCTACATGCCAAGCCAATCACCAAATTCATTACCACACGTTTTGGAAATGTTTTGGGATCTAATGGCTCAGTAATCCCTCGTTTTAAACAACAGATCGAAAAGGGTGGGCCGGTTACGGTAACCCATCCTGAAATTACCCGTTATTTTATGACCATTCCGGAGGCATGCCGTTTAGTATTAGAAGCAGGTTGTATGGGAAAAGGAGGAGAGATTTTTGTTTTTGATATGGGTAAATCTGTTAAGATTGTTGAACTGGCTAAAAAGATGATTCGCCTAGCTGGCTTAGTGCCAAATGAAGATATAAAAATTGCTTTTTCGGGATTACGCCCTGGTGAGAAGTTATTTGAAGAGTTATTGAATGACAATGAAAATACGATGCCTACACACCATGAAAAAATCATGATTGGTAAGGTAAGAGAATATGATTTTAATGAAGTGCAATTACAACTGGTGAAATTGGCAGGTTATGCAGTAACCGACCATACCACTAAAGTAGTGCAGCAGATGAAAGTCATTGTTCCAGAATTTAAAAGTAAAAACTCCATCTTTGAAGAGTTAGATGTGGAACGCCAGGAAGCTCCTGTAATACCTCAGAACTAGAACCCCCACATGAATTTTAAAACCAAACACATCTCCTGGATAGGAGCCCTAATTTTTGGCAGTATCAGTGCTCAAGCACAAACACCGAATGTCAATATTCCATATTCTTATCAATTTTATCAAAAGCTGAATAAATCAGTTTACGATGTAAACAATCGTTCACATTCTTCTATAAAGGGTTACTATGCGGACGATTCTTTATTGGTTCATCGTTATAATGAGTTGATGAAAATGGGCACGGATTCTTTAAATCACCGTTCCTGGCTGAGAAGAAAGATTACTGAAGAACATTTATTGAATTTTAAAGGTGAGGATTACGAGGTTTACGCCGACTTCCTGCCAGATTTCCAAATTGGAAGGGAATTCAACGAGGGTAAAACAACCTGGATCAATACTAGAGGAGTTCAATTAGGTGGTACAGTAGGAAAGCAGTTTTCTTTCTATACGAATGTTTATGAGAATCAAGGTGTGTTTGCCAACTACCTGACAGATTTTATCAACACCAATCAAGTGGTGCCAAGTCAGATGTCCGGTAAATTATCAGGGACCACCAAAGACTGGTCTTATGCAACAGCATTACTCTCTTATACCCCTAATAAGCATTTAAACCTTGCAGTAGGTTACGATAAAAACTTTATTGGCGACGGGTACCGTTCCATGTTACTTTCTGACGTAGCAGCAAACTATTCTTTTGTAAGGTTACGTGCAAGCTTAGGTAACGTACAATACCAAACGATTTTTGGTTATATGCTGGATCCGGGTGCACAAAAGCTGACGACCGATAGACGTTTGGGAGATCGTGGGAAATGGGCAGCAATGCACTATGTAGATTGGAATGCCACAAAGCGTTTTTCTATTGGATTTTTCCAGGCAGTAACCTGGGCAGATGCAGAACCCGAAGGTAAAAGAGGTTTCGACTTTAATTATATTCATCCTTTTATCTTTCTTCGCTCTGTTGAAAGTGCAAATACTACTTCGCCGGATAAAATGCGCTTAGGTATTAATACAAAATATGAAATTTTAGATAAAACAACGGTTTACGGTCAGTTCATGATCGATGAGTTTACCGCTAAAGAGTTTTTTGGTAACAAAGGCTACTGGGCAAATAAATGGGCTTTACAAATAGGTTTTAGAGGTTCTGACTTATTCAAAGTAGAAGGCTTAAATTATCTAGCTGAGTTTAACACAGCAAGGCCATATACTTATGCTCACTTTGATAGGGTATCAAATTATGCGGCAATGAATCAGCCCTTAGCGCACCCTATGGGAGCAAACTTTAAAGAGGTATTAGGATTGATGAACTATACTTACAAACGTTTCGATTTTCAAGGACAGTTGATGTATGCGAGATATGGTCTGGATCCAGAAGGACAAAACTATGGAAAGGACATTTTTAAGTCTTATGATACCAGGGTATCTCAATATGGTAACTATATCGGCCAAGGTATTAAAACTAACTTATACTTCGCTGAAGGACGCGTAGCCTACCTTTTAAATCCAAAATACAACCTACGCTTGGAAGTAGGAGGAGTTTATAGAAAAGAAAGCAATAGCTTGGGTAATAAGAACACTGGCTTAATCACATTTGGATTGAGAAGTACATTCAGGAACTTATATCAGGACATGTAAAGTTACTCCTATAAATATTTATCAAAAAGGCCAGCGACAAAAACGCTGGCCTTTTTGATTTAACAAAAATTGCAAACTTTACGCTTTAACTAAATAATTAGGATCTAGAAAATTCAATTAGCGGATCAAAATTGCCCTTATCAGCTTCACGTAATGCAGAAATATATCTTCCCCGAGTTTCACCACCTTGTACGAGACTGTTATTTCCCCATGAAAATGCTTCAAGTCCGAATATCTTATTTACAATCACATCAGCAACTAACCGTGAATGCCTCCCATTCCCATTAGCAAAGCAATGAATTAAAACAATACGATGCTTAAAGCGAATCGCTATTTCATCCGGAGTGTAGGTGCGATGTTCAATCCAGTATATGCAATCATCAATTAGTACGCGTAAATTTGTTCCAATTAAATAGGATTTTATCCCGATATTTTTTTCAGAAGTACGGAATGAACCTGCTCAACGCCATACACCTGATAGCATTTTAATATGAAGGTTACATATAAATTGCTCAGTTAGAATTTCTGATCCTGTAAATCTTTTTCGACGTTGTCTTAACCACAACATAGCTTCTTCAACATTGCGTTGCTCCGCCTCGTCCAATTCTCCTCTAGTAGTAATTAAAGAGATTAACAGCCCATCTTTTTCTTCTTCGTTTAAAGGGGTCTGACCATCTAAATACTCGATGTCTAGTCCCATAGGCTTTTTGGGACATCTTTTTTAATATCAAGTGTCATTTCTTCAATAGCTTGTTTTAGCCGTTCATTTGAATTTGCCTGATCTTCAAGCGACATAGTTATTGAGGTTCTTTTTACGATCTCAACAGCAATAATACGTGCTTTTTTTTCAATCATTTCTTCAAGAGAACTATCTTTGGGAATGAACCCATAAACTAGTTTCATATTCAAGGCTTCACCTGCAGCTTTTAAAGAATTAATACTTATAGAGCCTTCTGCTTCTCTATTCTCTAAATCCTTTACACCTTGTGCAGACATAGTCATTTTCTGACCTAATTGCTTCAAAGACATATTTAAGGACTTACGTAGAGTACTAATCCAACCAGTTGGTGGGATTTGAATTGTGGACAAAGGCATGAATAACTGTATTTTTTTATCCAATTGTCTTATAATTAGTAGCCTGCTGTTTTTAAGCTTCATAAGCATATATCTTTAATTTTACATATCAAATATAAAGCTATAACTTTAAAATTCAATTTAATTTTTAAGTATATACGCTGATATTATGCATTTTCTTTAAAGCCAAAGCTTTAAAGAAAATGCATAATATCTACAGGGATTCTAGAATCCTAATTGAAATGATTGTTATTTCGGTCAAAACATAGCTGCCATGGGGATTGCTTTGTGAATTATATTAAAAAACACCCATTCCTCCTTTCCCTCGCTTTTTTGAAATTCCCCTTTTTTTCTACGGAATAAATCCTACTTTTGCGTTTAATTAGATTTCTTCTAAATAACGAATTGGGATTAACTCGTTATTTTACAATTAATAACAGGGATGCGGGGTAGCTATAATTTTCTTTTTTCACTTTTTTGTCTGACGTCAGTAACACTCATTTCACCGGCGCAGGCCCAGCAAAAAGGCAAAAAGAACAATTCTTCTAAAAAAGATACAGTAAATAACAAAATCGATAGCCTCAAGGCAAAGCAGATCTCACTGGATGAAGTAGTGATCACGGCAAAAGAATCGAAAGGATTAAGTACCGCTTCGATAATTGACCGCAAGGCGATGCAGCACTTGCAGCCTTCCAGTTTTACCGATTTATTGGCATTGTTACCAGGAGGTAGATCGGCAGATCCCAACCTGAGATCCGCCAACCTGATTCATTTAAGACAAACAGGTACGCCAAGTACAGGTTACGACATCTCCTCCTTAGGAACCTCATTCCTGATCGACGGAGCACCCATCAGCACACGCGCAAATATGCAATATACTGCAGGGTTAACGGCACAAAGCGATCGCAATACCAATCGAGACATTACCGCTAAAGGAGTAGACATGCGTACCCTTTCTACCGATCAGATTGAAAGGGTGGAAATCATCAGGGGGATCCCTTCTGTTGAATATGGCGACATCACCAACGGTGTCGTGAAAATCATCCGTAAACAGGGTGAAAGTGGCGTAGAAGCAAGGTTCAAGTCTGATGGCTTTAGTAAACTCGCCTATGTAGGAAAAGGTTTCGCCTTCCCGGATCAGAAGATCCTGCTGAATGTAGATTTCGATTATCTGGATGCCAAAGCGGATCCCACAAACCGTTATGAAAACTTTAAGAGAGTAAATACCTCCATTCGCCTAAACAAGCTTTGGGAAAATAATACCAGAGACATCGACCTGAAAAGTAGCCTGGACTATGGAACTTCCTTCGACAACTACCGCAGTGATCCGGATCTAGACTTGTTGAGCGTAGATAAATATAAATCCACCTACAACCGTCTGGCTTTTAGCAACAACCTGAACATCAATTTCCATCAGCTAGGATTCCTGAAATCAATCGTAGTCAATTCTTCACTGAGTATGCAGCGCGATCAGATCAACCAGACAAAATGGGTGCAGACTGGGGCGGCAACAACTGTAAATCCTTATACGGACGCGGGTGTCCATGATATTGGTTTCCTTCCCCCTAATTATACGGCAAATTTGCTGGTAGATGGGAAACCTGTGGATGCTTTCCTAAAAGCGATGGCCAATATGGGCTTCAAATCAGGGAAAATCAACCATGCCATTCTGGTAGGAGCAGAAGCCAATTATAGTAAAAACCTAGGCCTCGGACAAGTATTTGATCCTTATTTACCACCTTCAGCAGGGATGTCGACCAGGCCAAGATCATATAGGGATATTCCAGCGACGAAAGACTTGTCGGTTTTTGCAGAAGACAGAATAAATGTAATGCTGGGCGCGCACAAGCTGGAGATGGTGGCAGGGGCAAGAGCAATGACGATGGCGGGTTTGTCGGCAGTAGATCCTCGTGCCAACGCACATTGGACTTTGCCAGGAATCAATATTGGTACGCAGCAGTTACAGATTGAATTGGGCGCAGGAATTGGCTGGCAGAGTAAGTTCCCGGTGATCGCCCAGCTGTATCCAGATTATACCTATTACGATCTGGAGCAGCTCAATTACTACCACAACAACCCGGAATATAGAAAAGCCAATGTGATGACCTATAAGTTTCTGGCAGAAAATCGGAATCTGCAGCCTGCAAGAAATAGAAAGTGGGAGCTGAAAGCCGATTTTTCCATGAACCGCAATAGGCTGAGCATTACTTATTTTAAAGAATCCATGACCAATGCTTTTAGAAATGGCTCAGAATTGAAAATTATGGACTTTAAGAAATATGATGCTTCAGGCCTGGATCCAGATAAAATTACTGCCGCACCGGATATTAAAGATCTTCCTTATCAGGATTGGAGAAGGATGCAGCTGGTAAGTGTGGTACTCAATAACAGTGCGCTTTATAAGGAAGGAATAGAATACCGCTTCGCTAGTAACAGAGTAAAGAAAATCAATACCCGGATTACCATATACGGTGCCTGGTTCAAGACGGTTTATGAGAATCATCAGCCAGTATATAGAATTGAGGACCGGGTGATTGACAATAAACAGTTTATGTATGCTGGTTTATATGCGGATGACGGGGGCTATATCAGGTCGCAATTGAATACCAATGCGATTATTGATACTTACCTGCCAAAGGTGGGATTGGAGTTTTCTACCGCAATTGAAAGCAGTTGGTTTTCGTCGAAACAGAATACCCGCAGCACTGGAACGCCAATATCGTATGTAGGCCTGGACGGAATTTCACACCCTTATACAGAAGCTGATAAAAGTGATAAGTATCTGCAATGGCTGAATACCGACATTTCGGAGAGCCAATTCGCAAAAACTACGATCCCAATAGATGTGAACGTCAACTTTAAAGTGGTGAAAAACTTTAAAGATAAAATCCGTGTAGGCATGTTCGTGAACAGGATATTTAACTATGCACCGGATTATACGGTGAATGGTTATACGATTAAAAGGTCTGGTTTAAATAGCCCTTATTTTGGAATGGAATTGAATTTTAATTTATAATAAAGAGATGATGAAGATGACTTTGCGTAATTTATGGATCCCCCTTTGTGCACTATTGATGCTCAATGCTTGTAAGAAAGACAGCGTTCTTGACTCGAAGCAAATCGCTTTAAACTTGGTGCTTGAAAACCCATCAGGCCTTACTGATGCGAAGCTTTCGGAAGTAAAAGTTACTTTCAAAGAGATCAACACGGGTAAAGAAACCCTAAGTACGAATGTAGATCAGCAGAAAATGAACATCACTTTGGGCGAAGGTTCTTATGATGTAAGCCTGGCTGGTCAGATCACTTATACCGAGCAAGGAAAATCGAAGACGAAAAAGGTAGCTGGTTTGAAACAAGGAATGGTGCTCACTGGTGCACAGCATTCGGAAAGTTTAGCCCTGTTTATTGTGGAAGAAGGAGAAGGATTTGTAATTCAGGAGATATTTTTCACCGGAACACAAACACCTGAAAACAAACTTTACCTGGGTGATAAATACTTTGTCATCTATAACAATTCCGCACAAACGCTATATGCAGATGGATTGGTGATTGGACAGTCGGACTTTTTAACGACGCAAAAGAGAGATTATACACCGAATGTGATGTCGGAAGCGGTAGCAGTAGGTTCGGTGATTAAGGTGCCAGGTTCCGGAACGCAATATCCCGTATTGCCAGGAAAATCTATAGTGATTGCTGATGATGCCATCAACCATAAAGAATATAACCCGGTTTCTATTGACCTGAGAAAGGCCGATTTCGAGATTTTTAACGAGGATGCCGATGATATCGACAATCCACAGGTAAAAAATATGGAGAATGTTTACGGTAGAATGGTCCTTCACAACAGAGGGTTCACCAGCTATGTGCTGGCGAAATTCCCGAATGGTACGGATGACTTTTTGACCCATCAAAAATACGACTATAGCTATAACCTGCAGGTTGGCGGAGTAGTTTATCCAATGGATCAGGAAGAATATAAAATTCCAAACAGCTGGATCATTGATGCCGTAAACTTAAGCGTGCAGTCGGATTTTCAATGGATTGTAACGGACCCTTCTTTGGATATGGGCTGGACTTTCTGCGGTAAACTGAGTGCTGATAAAACCAGATTCGGTAAAAGTGTAAGACGTAAGGTGCTTTCTACAACTACTGAAGGTAGGGTGATTTTGAAAGATACCAATAACTCTAGTTTAGACTTTGAGGCGGAAGCTAAACCTTACTTAATGCAATAAAAGAAAATGTTAAAGCAATTAAAGGTTTTTATAGTGATCATGGTCGCTGGCATCGGTTTTTCCCATGCCAGTGATACGGCTAAGCTGGACAGCTTGGGTCTGGACAGCCTTATGCTGCGGCAAAAACTGAAGGAATACCATGCGCCATTGACCCGTTTTACCGATGGCTTTTATACGAATCCTGCCATGAAATACTATTCGCGGAATTCTTCTTTAACGGAGCTGAGCCTGGGGTATACAGCGGATAAACAGGGAAGGTATGAAATGCAGCAAGGAAAGGGCGGACAACGTTTTGGTTTCGATACAGAGGCGCTATTGAAACATAAAGATAAAGATGTGCTATGGGGATCGGCAGCCTATTCCAACGGAAAAAGGAAAAACGTGCTTTGGAATGAAAGTTCTGATTATGCCATTATAGCGCCTTATGTGATGGCGGATACGGTGGGTGGTGACCTTTCCTATGAGCAGTATTCTTTTAGTGGTGGATATGGGATTCAGCTCGGTAAAACGATGCTGGGTATTTCTGGAAAATATAGGGCTTTGCTGGAATATCGAGACATCGACCCAAGACCGAAAAATGTGGTGTCAGACCTGGAATTTGAACTGGGTGCTGCTCGTGCCCTAAATCAAAAATACCATTTGGCAATTGGCCTTTCTGCCAGAAAGTATACGCAGGAAAACATCATCAAGTTTTATAATCAGCTGGGTTCCCCAGTGGTTTATCACATGACAGGACTGGGAACAGATAATAAGCTGTTTGCCGGCAACAGAACGGAAAGCTATTATAATGGTGGAGGTTATGGCTTCCAGCTGCAATTGGCCCCGAAAGATAAGATTGGTTTGTTTTCTACTTTGGAATACCGCGACTTCTCTTTTGATAAAACCATACGAATCGTTTTGGAAGCCCTGCCGATGGCAGAGCTGAAATCGAAGCTTTGGAAAGGGGAACTGGCTTATTTACTGGGAGACCAGGAGCGTCAGTATGGCCTGAAAATAGCCGCCAGAAATGAGCAAAGAAGCGGAATAGAGTCGAAATTTGACAACCGCGGACAAGGGAGTTATGTAAAGATTGCTTCCAGTAAAAATTACCTGAACGAGCAGTCTGAATTTCGCTTAACAGGAATTTACAATGTGCAAAAGCAAAAAACAATGTCCTGGCAAGTATTGGCCGATATCGGTTATACCGCAGAGAGAACGGAATATGCAGATCCGGCAAGAAGCATGGATTTTAGAGCGATTAGTGGTGGGATAAACCTTGGGCTAACCAGTGTACTGGGGAAATCATTGCTGCAGGCTGCGGTGGCTGGAAAGATTTCTAAAAATACCGATGCAACGCGCTCATGGTCAGATTTAAATGCCTCCAGCGCGGTTTATCGCATGCTGGAAAGTAATTATGCCTACCATGTTTCTGACTATCAACAGTTAAATTTGTCCGCCAGATGGGATTATCCCCTTAAAAATGGAATGGGCATCTCCCTGAAATCGGTGTACAGCTATACCGCTTTCGACACAAAATATACCGGTAACCAATTCCTGCTGACTGGAGGAATTACTTTTTAATAATTTATAATGAATAGAATATTTATCATCCTTTCTTTTCTGTTGATCTTCGTGGTCGGATCCGCTTTTTACGCAGAAGATGAACAGACTTCATTAAGAGCACAATACAGTAAACCGGTCAGTGAATGGCCAAAGCCGACAATTGATAGTGGTGTAAACTGGACGGAAATGAGTTCCTTGCCAGCTATCGACAGCAATTATTTTAAGGTAATGGCTGAACCAAAGGTGATGCTGGGACAACTCTTGTTTTTTGATCCATTACTTTCTGGTTCCAATCAGGTTTCCTGCAGCAGCTGTCACGACCCGGAAATCGCCTGGGGCGATAAACGTGCCGTAGCACTCGGAAATGATCATTTGCAGGGCAATAGAAATACGCCTACACTGCTCAATGTAGCGGAACGCAAAACTTTGTTCTGGGATGGCAGGGCGGCAACATTGGAGTCTCAGGTAGATGGCCCGATTACGGCGCACCATGAGATGAACATGAAGCCTGAGGCTTTACCTAAAAAATTAGGGAAGATCAAAGGCTATAGAGAATTGTTCCTGAAGGCTTATGGAAAAGAAAAGATCACTTATCCACAAATTGTGGAGTCGATAGGTGAATTTGAAAGAACGATCAGAAGCAGAAGAAGTAAGTTTGACCGTTTTCTGGATGGAGAAACCAAAGTTTTAGACGATCAGGAGCTTCATGGACTGCACCTTTTCCGTACTAAAGCGAGGTGTATGAACTGTCACAATGGAAAATACCTGACGGACGAAGAGTTTCATAATATCGGCTTGACTTACTATAAGCGCAAATACCAGGATTTAGGAAGGCACCTGATCACCGGTAAAAAGGAAGATGTAGGGAAATTCAGAACCCCTTCCTTAAGAGATGTGATGCATACCGGCCCATGGATGCACAATGGCATGTTCGACAGCATGACTGGGGTGGTTAATATTTACAATAGCGGCATGCACATGGTCGATCCAACAGCAGCACAGGCCAAAGCAGATCCTTTATATCCGAAAACTGATCCACTGTTAAAACCATTGAAATTAACCAATGCAGAGGTGAAGGCTGTAGTGGCTTTTATGAACGCAATTACCGCAACACAGTACCACATGAGAAGACCGGAATTGCCAAGATAATTTCTTTATTTCAGGCTTTTTCCTCAAAATATCAGCGGAGGTCCTCCTGGATTTCTCGCAATCTGTCTGATAGACAGTTCTTTCTATTGTCCTGATTCGGAGCTTTTAGGAGCTCTGGAATGCCAGGAATTCAATAGCTTAATTCTTTAAAATATCAGCGCAAAATGGGCCTTTAGGTCAGATTTTGCGTACTTTTGCGGTCTTTTTAACTTATGCCGATGATAGACAGTGCCAGGATTCTTGAAGTACTCAATCGCTCAGCAAGTGTGAATTTGCTGAAGCTGAGGAACAGGGATATTGTGATAGAATTTCTAATCAATACTTTTATAAATGAGAAAGCTACCGTTTCCTCCGATCATGTTCATTCTTTATTGGCTGACTTCCTGGATCTTAAGCAGGTAGACAATGATGAGGAGTATGAAATTGAAAGCTTTGACTCGTACGAGGTAAAGGCCAGAAAATATGTGAGGAAGTGGACGGACAGTGGTTTTTTAACGAATTACCAGGACGACCAGGGAGAGATATTCTACGAGATTTCTGCACATTCCAGTAAAACCATCGACTGGTTAATGAGTCTGCAGAAAAAGGAGTTTGTAGGTACAGAATCCAGATTCAAGGATATTTTCAATCAGTTGAAAGAATTGGTGGAGTTCACCAATGGTGATCGCGACAATCGTTTGGCCATTTTAGAAGAAAAAAGACTGGAAATTGAACACCAGATCGAACAGCTGAAATCAGGTAAAAAGGTGAAGATCTACCAGGATTATGAAGTGATTCCACGTTATAATCAATTGACACAAGGGGCAAAAGAACTTTTGTCGGACTTTAAAGAGGTGGAAGATAACTTTAAAGAGATCACCAGACAGATTTATCAGAAACATGCAGAAGGGAGCTTAACAAAAGACCATATCCTGGAATTTACGTTCGATGCCCTGGATCAGATTAAAGACAGTCAGCAGGGTAAGAGTTTTTACGCCTTCTGGTCTTTCCTGCTGGATCCGGTGTTACAGGAAGAATGGACCACGCTGAGCAATACGCTATTCGAAAGATTAGACGAAAGAGAGATTGTAGTCGGCGATTTTTTCCTGAAAGGAATGAAGAAATACTTGCACGCTTCCGGTCAGAAGGTGTATAAGGCAAATGATAAGATGGCGGAGAAATTAGGCCGTATCATCAGAGAATCTGAAGGTTCTAAAATCCAGGTTACACATCACGTGATCCAGGAGATTAAAACAATGCTGATCGAAGTAGGAAAGCAGGAAAACCGTCCGGATATCGGATTGGTCCTGGAATCAAACCTGGAAATCTATCCTTTTTTTGAACAGCGCCTGATGCTGGAACAACCGGAAGAACTGCTTTATAACACAAGGCCTAAGTTAGCAGACAAAGACATTTTAAGTTCAAGGCAGCTGGGTAAGTTATTCGGTCAGACGAAGATCGATAAAGAACTGCTGCGGAAAAAAATCAGAACGGTATTGTCAGGGAGAGCCCGCGTTTCCCTATTTGAAATCATTGAAGCCGATGGTGGTATCGCAGATGGCCTTCCAGAGCTGTTTGGATATTTATCCGTGGCCAAAGAGTTCAAACATACCATCAACCCAGAAAACACACAGCGTATTTTATTTGACGCCCAAGGGCAGAAGTCAATCAACGTACCTGAAGTAATCCTATTAAAGAATGAGTAATTTTGAAGATAAAACAAAGCCTTATTCCAAGGCCATCATCCGGCTGCTGAAAGGCCCGGTGTACTCCCAATCCAGTGTTTGGGAAGATATTATTCATTACCAGCGAGAGATTCAACACTATTTAAATGTGATTGGTTTGGAGCTGATCTTGAAAAAAGAAGAAGGCCTGGCTTTCTTTAAACAGTTTGAAAATAATGAAGGCCACACGATGGGATTGATCTCCCGCCGCCAGATTGGCTTTGAAACTTCTATCGTGCTGGTGATTTTACGCCAGATGCTCGAAGATTTCGATAACAATCCTACACTGATCGATGGCAATGAGAAATTCATCAGCCATAAAGAGATCCGTGAAGAGATTGAATTGTTCCTGCCAGAAAAATATAACCGTGTGAAATTCCTAAAAGAACTGGACAGCTATATCCGCAAAACCGTGGAGCTGGGATATTTGAAAGAACAGCAGGAAGCCGATGCAGAGCCGATTTACAAAATTCAACGCATCATCAAGGAAAAAGTAACACTGGATGTTTTAAAAGATTTTAAACTGAAACTGGAGGAATATGTATAGTTTATTTAGCACAAGTTCCGACAAAGCAGGATACCGTCTGCAATACATGGAAGTGTACAATTGGGGAACATTTGATGGGGAGATCTTCAAGATTTCGCCTAAAGGAAACAATTCCCTGCTGACAGGCGCAAATGCCTCTGGTAAAAGTACGTTTATTGATGCCTTGCTCACTTTGCTGGTTCCAGTGAAAGGAGATCGTTTTTATAACCAGAGTTCTGGAGTAGAGAAAAAAGGAGATAGAACGGAAGAGACTTATGTATATGGTCATTATGGTAATATTCAGAACGAAGGGGAGCTAAAAGCAACCACTCAAAAACTGAGAGACCATACCGCTTACTCCGTATTATTAGCCTCATTTGAAAATACAGAGGGACAGGTGATCACCTTGTTCCAGGTGCGTTGGTTTAGCAATGGGGAGCTGAAAAGAAGCTTCGGAATTGCCCATGTACCCCTGGAAATTGAAAAAGACTTTGGCCAGTTTGATGGTAAAGGGATCTGGAAGAGACGCCTGGAGAAAATATACAATTACGCGGTTTCTAAAAAGCGCGTAGAGTTTCTGGATGGCCCAACGAAGTATGCGGAAAGATTAGCACACTTGTTTGGGATGCGCTCGGTCAATGCTTTAAGCCTGTTCAACCAGGTGGTAGGTGTGAAAGTACTCGAAGACCTGGACGAATTTATCCGCATGAACATGCTGGAGTATCAGGACGCAGAAGCAGAATTTATTCAGCTGAAGGAGAGTTTCATTACCCTGATGGATGCGAAAACAAACATCGAAAAGGCGAAAGAACAGATTGCACAGCTGAGTCCAATCGATGACCTGGCTACCCAGCTTGCCGAAATTGAAACCAAGCTGGAAGTACTGCAGAAAGACAAGGATACTGCGGTATTCTGGTTCGCCGGAAAAGGAGTGGAGCTGATCACAGCCAAGCTGGACAAAAATAAGGAGGTGCTGCAGCAATTAAAAGCAGACCTGATCCAGCTGAAGGAAAAAGATGAGGCGGCAAGGAAGCAGGAAAGAGCGCTTTCGATGTCCATTGAAAATGAAGAGGTTTGGAAACAGATTGAAAAGATTGAAGAGGAGATCAAACAGGCGGAGAAACTAAGGAACCACCGTCAGCATAAACTAGAAAGCTACAACCGTTTGGTGGCCGCGCTGGACCTTCCTCAAAATCCAGATGCCCATGTATTTGCTGATTCCAGAGCCCTAACACAAGAAAAGCGCTCGGAAGGAGATGCACAGCGGGAACTGGAAGAAGAAAAGAAAAGACAAATTAAGAATGAGATCGACCGGCTGCAGGAAGAAGTAGATAACTTGCTGGCAGTAGTGGGATCTCTTCAAAAAAATAAAAATAACATCTCCGGAAGAGAAGCCGACATCAGGGAAGATATCCTGGCTCATGTAGGCGCTACGAAAGATGAACTGCCATTTATTGGGGAGCTGATCCGTGTAAGGGAAGAAGACCTGGAATGGGAGCCGGCGATAGAGAAAGTGCTTCATAATTTCGCATTGAGGCTGATTGTTCCTGAAAAGTATTACAATGAGGTGAATGCCTATGTGAACCGCACGAACCTGAAAGGGCGGATTACTTATCAGCGCTACAAAGGATTTACTTCGATGGGCAGCCTGAAAAGAAGGTCTTATGAGGGCGATTTATTGGTCAACAAGCTGGAATTTAAAAATGGTTCTGTGTATGCGGAATGGCTAGAGGATGCGATTGCCAGTCAGTACAATTACAGCTGCGCCGAAAGTCTGGAAGAATTTAACCGCTATGAAGAGAAGGCGCTGACGAAAGAAGGGCTGATCAACGCGGTAAAAGGAAAGCATGAAAAAGATGATCGTCCGCATATTGCCAGAAGAGAGAACTTTGTACTCGGATGGGACAATAAGGATAAAATCAACCTCTTGAAACAGGAATTGTCGGCTTTCCAGGAAAAGCAAAAAGAAAATCAGCAGCAGCTGGAATTCATCAACCAATCCATCAAAAAGATCGATGAGCTGAAAGAGAAATTCTACCAGCTGCATTCTGATTATGCAGTGTTTGAAGACTTGAATTGGGCGGTTTATGCCACAGAAATTGAAGAGAAAAAGGCGGTAAAAGAAAGTCTGGAGAAAACTAATGATAAGGTTAGGGAGCTGCAGAAACAACTGGAAATCGTAAAAGGGCAGTTAGATGCCATTGATAAGGAAAAAGAGCGCAGCGTGAAGCTGAAGCACGATACGGAATGGATGAAACAGAGCCTGGAGAAGGAACTGACGGCAAATAAGGAAACTTTGGCCTTGTTTGAAGGACACCATCCGGAAGTAGCCGAATTTGAAGCGACTCATGAACATTTATTGAACATTCAGCATGTCAACTTTAAGGCGGCACAGGATACTTTCAGGGAGCAGAATATGAACCTTGGAAATGACCTTCGCTCTGAAAAGCATAAAAAAGAAAATGCGGCGAGAATTAAGATCAATAACTTCAAGCAGCCCAATGAACAGCTGACCCAGAAGTTTAAAGATTGGCGTTCTGATGTGAATGGCCTGCCGGATTCGACGAACCTGGAGTTCATCGCGGAGTATCAAAAACGACTGCAGCAGTTGAAAGAAGATAACCTGCCGAAATATGAGCAGAAGTTCGAAGCTTATCTGCAGGAAACGATCATCAATAAGATTGGTGATTTCAGGATGTTCTTTGAAAACTGGGCGGATTCCATCAAGGAAAACGTAAAAGTATTGAACGAAGCGCTATTTGAGATCGATTTCAAAAGCACACCGAAGACCTATATTCAGCTGGTAGCCCCAGATCGGATTTATGAAGACGTGAAAACTTTTAGAACGTTGTTGAATAATGCGATTCCTAACGGACAAGAAGGGGAAGATCTGATGGAAGGCAAGAAACTGCATTTCGACAGACATATTGAGCCGCTAATTGAGAAGTTAGAAAAAGAAGAATGGCGCAAAAAGGTGATGGACGTCCGTTCCTGGTACAGCTATAAAGCAGAAGAGTTTTATAAGGAAACCGGGCAGAAGTATAAAACGTATGAGAACATGGGCCAGCTTTCCGGTGGAGAAAAAGCACAGCTGACTTATACGATTCTAGGTTCTGCGATTGCTTATCAGTTTGGGTTGACAAAAGAAGGATTGCAAAACAATTCATTCCGTTTTATTGCCATTGATGAGGCTTTTAAAGCTCAGGATGAAGATAAAGCACGTTACCTGATCACTTTATGCAGACAGCTTCATTTGCAGTTACTGGTCGTAACGCCTAGTGATAACATCCATATCGTGGAAAACGACATCTCTTTTGTTCACTTTGTGGAGCGTAAAGATGAAAGACATTCCTGGTTGTATGACATGCCAATTGAACAGTTTAAAGCAGAAAGAGCACACTTTGTAAAAGAGTAAGTGTATTTCCATCAGCTATAGATTTATAAGAATACGGAAAGGGTTAATTCAGCAATAAGCATTGTTGGATTAACCCTTTTGCTTTTTATAAGCTGAGTAAAAACGCTTTATCGGTGAAAAATACAAGATCAATGACGAGAAAAAACTATAAACGGTGATTAGATCTTAGTAATTAGCCTTTGAAGTTAGTAATGATTTTTGGGGGAAAATAAAGAGCCTCCTATCGGGATCGAACCAATGACCTACTGATTACAAGTCAGTTGCTCTACCAGCTGAGCTAAGGAGGCTTTTATGATGGATCAAGAGTAAATAAATGCCCTTGATTTCCTGGTGAGGCCACAAAAGTAGGGTTTTCTTTCATTTTGCCAAATTATTTTGGCTGGTTTTTATTTAACGCGCTAAAAATCAGGAATTTTAATTTCCGCCTTTTCTGAGGGATTTCGATTCAGGAGTTTAAAAATCAAAAAAGGCGGAAGAATTTGAATTAGGGAAGTTGGTAAGTGGCCATCACAGGAAGGTGATCCGAAGCGTCGATATTTGGAAATACCTGATGCGAAACGACCTTTATTTTAGTTCCTTTTTTCAACAGGATAAAGTCGATTTCTTCTTTGGGATCATCCTGAGGGATCGTTGGTGCACAATTTTCCGTACAGCTGCGGGTAAAATATTGTTCCAATAGCTTCATTGCCGGTGTGCTGGAGGTCAGGTTTAAATCTCCCGCCAGGATCACATCAGCTTTCTTTCTACCGATGAGGTTATTGATCTCCTTGATCTGTAACATTCGATGTTCATTATTCAAATCCAGGTGGGTACAGGCAAAATGTAGGCCTTCACCATTTGGGAGTGTGACATGGATGACTGCCAGACTGCGGGCTTCGGCTTCTATACCGGCTTTAGCAGGTAAAGGATAACGGGTTGAACTGTTGATGGGGTATTTGGAAAGGATGCCCACTCCGTATTCACCACCTTCAAAATCTATCCCTTTGGAGAAGAAATAATACATTCCGGTCAGTTCTGCCAGTGTTTTCAATTGATCCACTTGTCCGGTTCTTTTGGTGACTTTATCTAGTTCCTGTAAGGCCACGAGGTCTGGAGTATGCTGTTTAATGACCGCGGCAATAGCTGGAAGGTCAATGACTCCAGGACGTTCCGGTGGATTTCCATGATGAATGTTATAGCTCATCACTTTGATAGTTTTTGGTTTGGATTGTGCCATGCCAGCTATGCTCAGTAGGTTGCAGAGCAGGAGGATGGCGCCAAAAGCGGAGAGAAAATGAAAAGTTCTTTTTTGCATAGGATTCAGCGTTTGATTTGTGTTTAAATATTCGGTTTTATAGCAGGATGGCCGCTGGCATTAAATATCAAACGTTTGCGCAGTACCTCCTTAAAATTAACAGAGAATGTCTGTTATATTCGGACTAAGATATTTAATTAAATGATATGGAAAGAAGGAAATTTTTAGCTGCAGTATCACTCGTAGGAGCGGCTGGAACAATACAACCAGGCAAGCTTTTAGCCCTAGAAAAACAAGTGTTTACTGCAGGAAATAAACCTAAAAATGACCGGGAATACTGGTGGAAATTGTTGTATAAAATAGCCAATCCGGTAACGGAAAATCTGGCCAATGGCACGTTAAAGCAAAACATGCTGGTGGAGAAATCTCCTAAATTTGACAACAGATCTATCCATGTCACTTACCTGGAAGCAGTAGGCAGAACTTTTGCCGGTATTGCCCCTTGGCTATCTTTGCCGGATGATGCGACGGAGGAGAGCACTTATAGAAAAAAGATGAGAAATGAGGTGCTGCAAGGATTAACGCGTTGTTTTGATCCTTCCAGTCCGGATTTGCTGAACTTTACAACCGATCACCAGCCGATTGTAGATGCGGCGTATCTTGCGCAAACCTTCATCAGGGCACCAAAAGCACTTTGGGAACCATTGGATGCGACAACTAAAGCACGCATCATTGCTTCGTTTAAATCTTTAAGGAACCGCAAGCCTTTCAATAGCAACTGGCTGTTGTTTGGTTCAATCACCGAAGCCTTTCTATTATCCATAGGAGAGGAGCCTGATAGCGAGAGACTAAATAAAGGGCCTAAGCAACTAAATGAATGGTATAAAGGCGATGGTTGCTATGGTGATGGGCCAAACTTCGCTTTTGATTACTACAATTCTTTTGTGATTCATCCCATGATGGTGGACACCATGAAAATCATGATGGATAAAGGATTGGTTACGCAAAAGGAATATGAATTGGCTTTGTCGAGGATGGTCAGGTATGCCGTTGGACAGGAGCGGATGATTTCCCCTGAAGGTACATTTCCACCCATTGGCCGATCGATCACCTACCGTACCGGTGCTTTTCAAGCCTTGGCCCAGGTGGCCTTAGTGGGAAAACTACCTGAAACGATAAAGCCGGCGCAGGTACGTGCGGCCCTTACCCTGGTTAAAAAGAATATGTATGAGGCAGCTGGAACGTTCGATAAAAATGGCTGGTTATTGTTGGGCTTCGTAGGTCATGACCCTGATATCGCTGATTATTATACTTCTACCGGTAGTTTATACATGGCCACGCTTTCTTTCCTGCCCCTGGGTTTATCCGCGGAAAACGAGTTCTGGTCGGCACCAGCAGCAGATTGGACCGCTAAAAAGGCCTGGAGCAGTCAGAAATTCCCCAAAGATTATCATGTAGATTACTAAGAATTTCATTTATAAAATTCTGATATTTAGAATTCCCTAATGAAAAGCTTATGTTCAAGAGTGTTATCTGCTGCTTATCGTTGTTATTTTACTTGTGCTGCGCCAATAGCAGCCAGGTATCTGCTCAAATGAAAGGTAAAGATGGCGGTCGACCGAAAATAGGTTTAGCTTTAAGTGGTGGTGGCGCAAAAGGAATGGCGCATATCGGCTTATTGAAATTGATCGACTCTTTAGGCATAAAGGTCGATTACATTTCAGGAACCAGTGCCGGAGGTATTTTCGGCGGTTTATATGCCATCGGTTACCACCCGGATACCCTGAAAAAGATCGCTTTGAGGATCAATTGGCGCCGGGTATTGAGTAATAAAGTGCCTTTGCGACAAATCAATATTGAGGAAAAAGACGAGTACGACAATTATATGATCGAGTTTCCGGTGTTGGGTGGCAGGCCTAGATTGCCAGGAGCCTTGATCGAAGGACAGTATATGTCAGAAATCCTGAATACTTTAACGTACGCTGCTAAACACATCAATGATTTTAATAAACTGCCCATTCCAATCACCATTACCTCCTCAGACATTGTAAACGGTGGACTGGTTTTGCAGCATAAAGGATCTTTGCCCTTAGCAATTCGTGCTACATTGGCCATTCCGGCAGCTTTTGCACCCGTTTACATCGATGGACATTTATTGGTAGACGGTGGTTTGGACCGTAATTTTCCGGTGCAGGAAGTCAAGGATATGGGAGCTGATCTTGTGATTGGGGGGTATACGGGTTTCCGCCTGTTCAGCGAGAAAGAAATTGAGAACCCAATGAAACTCATCTATCAGACGCATGCTTTCCGCTCTGTGGAAGATTCGAAAAAACAGGAAGCATTGGCGGATGTGGTCGTCGATTTTACCCAGGTACTTAGTGATTATTCTGCTGCTGATTTTTATAGAAATAGGCGGATCATCGAAATTGGAGAGCAGGAAGCCCGAAAATACCTGCCTCAGCTGATCAAAATCGCGGAAGACCAGAAAAAGTACAAACTGGATACGATATCCAGAAAGGTGAAAGATCCTGAGTTGCCTGTGACTAAAATCGCCTTTCAGAATGACAAAGGTCAACCTATAGACATACCGGTTATGGAGCAGTTTGCCAATTCCAGGCTTGGATTGAAGACTGGCCGCCCTATAAAGGTAAAAGCCTTAAATGATGGCGTGGAAGATCTTTTCGGAACTCAGTTTTTTGATAAAGTTTATTATACTTTTGAAAACAATGCAGATACCGGATTGACACTCAATATGAGGCTGAAACAGGGTAAACCCGGTGTCTTTAAAGCGGCAGTTCATTATGATACGGAACAGAGTGCCGGTCTGATCATCAATTATACCTATCGGAATATTTTCCTGAGAAAGTCGAGGTTATTGGCAACTGTGGATCTCTCTGAACGCTTTAAAGGACGTTTTGACTATTATAAATTCATCAACAGCAGCAATAGATTATGGATGAAAGCCTCCTTCAACTATCAGGCATTACAGAACAATTCCATCCTTTACCGCTTGATTTCCGATGAAAACTATTTCAATAACACGCTGAACTCAGAGCTTGCATTGGGCTACAGCGCTGGCCGATCGACTTCCATTGCTTTGAGCCTGAGTAATGAAAATGAAACGATCAAAAGAGGGCCAAATCTTTTCAAAAGACTATTTGGAGAAGGAAATGATATTCGAACCCTGTATCGACATAGCAATGAGGCGGTTGCGCTGTTATTTAAACAGAATACTTTAGATAACCTTTATTATCCAAAAAGTGGGAATATGCTCACTATTCAGGCAAAGTACCTGATCAATAACCGCATCAGCACAAAGATGCCGGATTCAGCAGATCTGAAAGGCCAGTTAATTTATGAGATTCTGAATCCACCTCCTGGAGGCTTGCCAGGGAATGTTTTTCGATTTTTCATGAATGAAAACTATGTGGCACGACTGGGCAGGCGAATTTCCCTGAATGCCACAGCGACCTGGGGTTTTAATTATTCAGATAAATATGGCTTTGATGGGACCTATATGTATGAAAACGCTAATTTTTCTCTGGGTGGAATTGATCCGCGTCAGGATATCGGACAAGGGGATTTTATCGGACTGAAACGCGGAGAATTCGGCATTGCGAATGTGACGAGTTATGGCCTTGGCCTGCAGTACAACCTCAGAGGTAACCTTTATTTGACACCACAAGTCAACCTGGCTTGGGAAAATCAAGGTTTGAATCCATTTAAAGTAGCCTTTAACAACGATTACCTTTTCGGATATGGGGCAAAACTGGGCTATATGTCTTTCATTGGCCCTATTAATTTTGCGGTTGCTAAAACGAATGGCTTTGATCACAATCCCTGGAGAATGTACCTCTCTATCGGCTTTAAATTTTAATTTGCTAAAACTATTTATATCTTCGTTTACGGGCTTTTATTAAGGATTCTGATTTAGAATCTTTATGCTATATTGCCTTTTTAAAATAGCATCATTACACCAAATATTTTCGAAATGAGAAGAAGATCATTTATTCAAAAAGCAGGCCTCCTTGGGGCAGGATTAGTGGCCAGCGACCTGGTATCCTTTGCAGCACCTGCTTTCTCTGGGCCATCATCTACGTTTCCAACGGTAAGGACTCCATTAGCTTCGCGTCATTTCAGCAGTAAAGCTGTAGAAAGTGCGATTACGGAATTTTCTGCCAAAGTGAAAAACAAAGAAATGGCCTGGTTATTCAATAACTGTTTCCCGAATACTTTAGATACTACTGTAACTTATACGGAAAATGCAGGAAAACCTGATACTTATGTGATTACTGGAGACATCGATGCCATGTGGCTTCGCGACAGTACTGCGCAGGTTTGGCCATACTTGCCTTTCCTTAAAAAAGATAAACCTTTGAAAAACCTGGTGAATGGCGTGATCAACCATCAGGTGAAATGTATCTTGAAAGATCCTTATGCGAACGCATTTTATAACGACCCAAATAAAGTTGGCGAGTGGAAAAATGATGTGACGGATATGAAACCAGGCTTACATGAGCGTAAATGGGAGATCGATTCCCTGTGTTACCCAATTCGTTTAGCCTACCGTTATTGGAAAGAAACCAATGACACCACTCCATTTGATGCGGATTGGCAATCTTCCGTAAAACTGACTTTAAAAACCTTTAAAGAGCAGCAGCGTAAAGAAAACGATGGTCCTTACACTTTTCAACGTCACACTTCCTGGGCTACAGATGGCGTTCCTATGATGGGATATGGCTATCCTGTGAAGCCGGTAGGACTGATTTGTTCTACTTTCCGTCCGAGTGATGATGCGACGGTTTATTCTTTCCTGGTACCTTCTAACTTTTTCGCAGTAGTGAGTTTAAAACAAGCTGCGGAGATCTTTAGAGCGATTAAAGCAGACGAACAAACAGCGAAAGACCTGGATGCACTGGCGATTGAAGTACAAGATGCCTTACAGAAATATGCGGTATTTAACCATGAAAAATATGGTAAAGTATATGCGTTTGAAGTGAATGGCATGGGCAGTTATAACATGATGGACGATGCGAATATCCCAAGTTTACTGGCATTGCCATACCTGGGTGCAGTTGCTGCGGATGATCCTATCTACCAGAATACCCGTAAAATGATCCATTCGTTGGATGATAACCCATTCTTCTTTAAAGGAACGGCTGCTGAAGGAATCGGTGGTCCGCACATCGGTAAAGACATGATCTGGCCAATGAGTATCATTGCCAGAGGACTGACCAGTTCTGACGATAAAGAGATTAAACTTTGTCTGGATATGCTGCAGAAATGCCATGGCGATACCGGATTTATGCATGAATCTTTCCATAAAAATGATCCTAAGAAGTTTACCAGAGCATGGTTTGCCTGGACAAATACTATTTTCGGAGAGTTCCTTTGGAAAACATATCAAGAAAGACCGCATTTATTGGCTTAAAACCCAGATTTTAAATACAGATCGCCTCCCGATATCAAATTCAGGAGGCGATTTTTGTTTTAAACCTCGAGCTTTTAACGGTTTCTTTAACCTGCTTATACGATGAGGGAAGGTATTCATGCATTTTAAAGCGTTTTAGCTTTGCCAAAATTGCTGAACGTTTTGCAACTATCATTAAACAATGCCGCTCCTTAATTCCTTTTCTTAAGGGAATGAAACCTGTGTTAAAAACTACCTTTTTCCTTTCTCTTTTCTGCTTCAGTTTCAATGGATACGCCCAACTGGAACTACAAAAACCAAGTATCATTCCACAGCCGGTCAGCCTGCGTTTGGGGAATGATCATTTCCTGATCAATAATGAAACCGTGCTGGAGCTGGCAGGAAATCAAAAAGAGTTGAAACCTGCTGCTGATTTTTTCATCAGCTATATCAAAGGAATTTCTGACTATACGTTAGCCATTAAAAAAGCGAAAACTAATGTCATCACCTTAAAAAAGGTCAATAATCCATTGCTTGGAGAGGAGGGCTATACCCTGCTGGTCAATAGCAATGGAATTCAGATCGCTGCAAATGGACGGGCGGGAATCGTTTATGGGATGCAAAGCATCTTTCAGACCCTGCCACAAATACAAACCAATGCAGCACTGCAGATTCCAGGAATGGAAATCACCGATTATCCACGATTTAAATGGCGCGGAATGCACCTGGATGTGTCCCGTCATTTTTTCTCTCCAGATATGGTCAAGGAATACATCGATTTGATGGCTTCCTATAAAATCAATACTTTCCACTGGCACCTAGTAGACGATCAGGGCTGGCGGATTGAGATCAAGAAATACCCGAAATTAACCGATGTTGGGGCCTGGCGTGTAGACCAGAATAAGCGTGTTTGGAGCAGCAGGCCCTTGGCGAAACCGGGTGAACCGGCCACTTATGGCGGTTATTATACCCAGAAACAGATCAAAGACATTATCGAATACGCGGCCATCAGAAATGTAACTATTGTGCCGGAAATAGAGATGCCTGGGCATGTGGCCTCTGCAATTGCGGCTTATCCACAGTTAAGCTGTAGTCAGCACCCGCAATTGCCTTTAACCGGGGGTGATTATGGGCCTGTTGCCGCCAACTATTGCGCAGGGAACGAAGAAGTATATGCCTTTTTAGAAGATGTGCTGACCGAAGTTCTGGCACTATTCCCTTCAAAATACATCCATATCGGCGGGGATGAAGTGAACAAAACAGCCTGGAAGAACTGCCCTAAATGTCAGTCAAGAATAAAAACTTCAGGACTAAAAGATGAGCATGAATTACAGAGCTATTTCATCACCAGAATGGAGAAATTCCTGATCGGTAAACAGCGCCGCATGATTGGCTGGGATGAAATCCTGGAAGGGGGATTGGCACCGGAAGCTACGGTCATGAGCTGGAGAGGGGAAGCAGGAGGCATTGAAGCGGCAAAAATGAAACATCAGGTGATCATGACGCCAAGTAATCCTGTTTATTTCGATCAGTATCAGGCAGGGCCGGAGGGAGAACCGATGGCGATAGGCGGTTTTAATTCGCTGAAGGAAGTATACGACTATGAGCCTGTCCCGGAAGAAATGACTGCCAAAGATGCTAAATACTTATTGGGCGCACAAGCCAATGTATGGACAGAATATATTGTGACCAAGTCACACCTGGAATATATGGTATTGCCAAGGATGCTGGCATTAGGAGAGGTATTGTGGTCGCCGGCAGTCAGGAAAAACTGGGTCGATTTTTCTGATCGCCTGAAATATCATTTCAATGGATTTGATCAGAAAGGGTACCATTATTCACCAGGGAACTATACCGTAGCCATTAAACCGCTCATTAGCCAGGGTAAATTATCTGCAGAACTGTTGGTAGAGGCCACAAAAGGCGATATCTTCTATACGCTGAACGGAGATCAGCCAAGCACTGCAAGTTTGAAATACACCGGGCCAATCAGTATTGACAGTACTGCTACGCTAAAAGCAATGTATGCTTTGGATGGCGCATTAATGGGTTTGGTACCTGCAAAACAATCTTTCGTCTTCGATCTGGCGACAGCAAAAAAGGTGAATTACGTTCACCCTCAGGCTAAGATATATAGTGCGGATGGGCCAAATTCGCTGACGGACGGCATTCGCGGAACCACTAGCTTACAAAAATACTGGCATGGCTTCGATGGCAAAGATTTAATCGCCACCATCGACCTTGGTCAGCAAGCTACTATTGGAACTGCTGCGTTGGGCTGTTTACAGAATTACGATGAATGGGTGATCTTGCCACAATGGGTTAAATTTGAAGCTTCTACAGATGGCGTAAATTTCAAAGAATTGAAGACTGTGAATCATACCATTCCCATAGACCAGAAATATACCTTACTCCATGATTTCAAGGCGGTTTTTAAGCCAGTAACTACCCGTTATGTACGCGTAACCGCCAAAGTTTTGGATGCACTTCCCAAAGGACATAGTGGTGCCGGACTCCCTGCATGGATATTTGCTGATGAAATTATACTGACTAAATAGCCATATTTTTGAGTGTTTTTCCCGTAGGCATCTTTAGGTGTAAATGTTATATTTGTTTTAGGGCATTAGCGCTGCCCTAAATTTTCTTTTATAGATTGATCATCCCCATGAAAATACCCAGTCTACCATTTGATGAAAAGGAACGATTGCTGGCGCTAAAACGCTACCAGATCCTGGATTCTCCTGCAGAAGCCGAATTTGACAGAATTACAGAGCTGGCCTCTTTGATTTGTGATGCTCCAGTTTCGCTCATTGCATTATTGGATGATCAGCGACAATGGTTTAAGTCTAAAAAGGGAATTACTGTAGAAGAAACGACAAAGGAAATCGCTTTTTGTCAATACACCATTCTTTCCGAAGCCATCTTTGAAGTAGAAGATGCAACGAAAGATGATCGATTTAAAAACAGCATACTGGTTACCGGAGCGCCAAATATCAGGTTTTATGCCGGGCATCCACTCGTAGATCCGAAAGGTTATGTAATTGGCTCCCTATGCGTATTGGGGCCGGAGCCAAAAGTGCTGAGTCCTGCACAAAGAAAGGCCTTGACGCTGCTGTCGAAACAAGCGATGGAGCTGATTATAAATCGTAGGGAAAAAGCAGAACATCAGTATTTTGACCAGCTATATGAATTGTCAAATGACCTGATTTGCATAGCGGGGCTGGATGGTTTCTTCAAAAAGATCAATCCTGCTTTCGAAAAAATGCTGGGCTGGAAACCTGCACAGTTAATGTCTCATAGTTTCTTAAGTCTTGTTCATCCAGATGACCTGATTAATAGTTTTGGACAAATGGAAAAGCTGACCGCCGGATTAAATATCACGAATTTTGTCTGCCGCTTTTTAACGGCCTGCGGCGATTATAAAGTGCTGCAATGGACTGCAACACCAGAGCCAGGCACCGACCATGTATTTGCGATTGCCAGAGACATCAGTGTTGAAAATGAACGCGATGAGAAGATCCGCTTAAGTGAAAATAATATGCGTTCCTTCTTTGAAAATTCTCAGGGTTTGATGTGTACGCACGATATGAAGGGTGTTTTAATTTCTGTCAATATCGCCGGGGCCTCACTGCTGGGCTATAAAGCAGCGATGCTTTACGGGCAGACTTTATTCGAGCTTACCCTTCCAAAACATCGGATTCACATCAAGGAATACCTCCAGGAGATGTCAGAGAAGGGGAAATCCTCGGGATTAATGACCATCCTTCATAAAGACGGTTCTCCGAGGGTATTGTTCTATAACAATGTATTAGAACATGACCTTTTCGGACAAAAATATGTGATTGTAAACGCGATTGATGTCACGGAAAAACACATTTTGGAAAGAGAGCTGGAAAGAACCACAAAAATGCTGGAGCAAACCAATGAAGTGGCGCAGATTGGAGGCTGGGATTTGGATATGATTCACCAGAAATTAAGCTGGACAGCCATTACGAGGCAAATTCATGAGGTGTCAGCAAATTATCAACCCAATTTGAAGAAGGCGCTGCTCTTCTATAAAGCCGGTGAAAATCGACATAAGTTGGATGAGGCGGTACAAGCTGCCACCAAAACTGGGGAAGCATGGGATTTGGAGCTGCTTGTTCAGACTAAAAAAGGAAGGGAAATCTGGGTTCGTGTATTGGGGCATGCAGAGTTTGAAGGAGGAATCTGTAAACGCCTTTATGGAACTTTCCAGAATATCGATGAAAAAAAACGTGCGGAGATTGCCTTATCTGAGGAAAAGGCAAGGCTCTCTGCTTTTGTGACCCATGCACCTGCTGCGGTAGCGATGCTGGATAGCCGACTTTGTTATATAGCGGCGAGTAACCGATGGCTGGAGGAGTACCAATTGCAGGGAACTGACCTGTATGGGCAATCTCATTATAAAGTATTGCCGGGGATGAGTAAGCATTGGAAAGACATTTACCAACGGTGTCTGAAAGGGGAAGTGATCAAGAAAGAAGTAGACATCTGGCGGCCAGAAGGCTGGGATCATGATCAATATCTCCGCTGGGAGCTTCGGCCATGGTATCAGTTCGATGGAAAAATTGGCGGTATTATGATCTTTAGTCAGGATATTACCGAAAGTAGCAGACAAAGATTAGAGCTCAATAAAGCGAAAGAACAAGCAGAACATGCCAGTCTGGCGAAGTCAGAGTTTTTAGCAAATATGAGTCATGAAATCCGCACCCCGCTCAATGGGGTCATTGGATTTACTGACCTGGTCTTAAAAACGGAACTCAGCGCAAGTCAGGAACAATACCTGAATATTGTCTACGAATCGGCCAATGCCTTATTGGGCATCATCAATGATATTCTGGACTTCTCAAAGATCGAATCGGGAAAGCTGGAATTGGAAATTGAGAAGTGCGACCTGTATGAGCTAGGAAATCAGGCTTTAGATATCAATTCTTTTCAAGCACAACGTAAAGCTTTGGAAATTAAATTGAATATTGCGGAAACACTGCCAAGGTTTATATGGACCGACTCCGTTCGGCTGCGGCAAGTATTGATTAACCTCCTCAGCAATGCGGTTAAATTTACGGAGACGGGGGAGATCGAACTTATGATGCTTCCGCTTTCCCCGATAGTAAACGATAGGATGGACATCCGTTTCCAGGTAAAGGATACTGGAATTGGCATCAAGTCGGATAAACAAGGAAAAGTATTTGAGGCCTTCTCGCAGGAAGATGGTTCTACGACCAAAAGGTATGGAGGAACCGGCCTGGGGCTGAGTATTTCGAATCAGCTTTTAGGTCTGATGAACAGTAAGCTGGAGTTGATCAGCAGCCCAGGATTGGGCAGTACTTTCTTCTTTGATATCCAGCTTCAGGTAGAAAATGCAGGCACAGAAGATTGGAATGCTGCTGATGCCCTGACGAAGAAATCACTGCAGAAAGACCATTTAAAGTCAGGTATGGTCAGGAGTCTGCAACCAATCAAGGTATTGATTGCAGAAGACAATCTGATCAATATGCTGCTGGCCAAGACCATTGTGAAAAGGATTGCGCCAATGGCTCAGATTCAGGAAGCTGCTAACGGACTGGAGTGTTTAGCACATTGCAAAGCAGAGCTGCCCGATTTGATTTTGATGGATGTACAGATGCCGGAAATGAATGGTTACGAAGCCACACGGTATATCAGAAATGAATTAGAACTGGTCCATGTGCCCATTATTGCGTTAACGGCAGGAAATGTAAAGGGAGAAAAGGAAAAGTGTATCCTTTCCGGAATGAATGATTTTCTCTCCAAGCCGGTTCTGGAAGAAGAAATTGCCCAGGTATTCAAGAGGTGGCTGAAATAAGGAAGGCGGTTTAAGCAAGATGAATACACCTTGCTTAAACCGCCTCCGGTATAAAAACTGATCAAATCAGCGTTTTATTTAGAATGCAAAACCAACACGAAGACCAGTGATTACACTTGGGCTGATGGTGTTAGTGCTTCCTGCTGAATCAAATTTAGTAGTAGTGGTGGTATTTCCAACTCTAGTTGTAGTTTCTGATTTACCTTGTTTTTCGTAAGCAAAACCTAGACCTGCTTCAACACCTAAGAATAAGCGTTTTGCGATGTAGTAATCTGCACCGATCACACCACGAAGACCTATAGAAGTATAGCTAGGCGCTTTAGCATCCATGAAATTATCGTTAGCATATTCACCAGTTGCTGGGTTACCTTTAATAATAGCATTTTCAGTTTTCACTTTTGAAGTACCTGTACCGAAAAGAAGGTCTGCACCTACGTAAGGAGATAAACGTGCAGTACCTGCAAAGTGTTTCTCCACACCTAAGTTGATCAATACTTTAGTAGCAGATTCAGTGATGTTACCTTTGCTGCCATTTGGACCGAAAACGTTTGTTTTGTCATTTGTAGACTCTACGTTGAAACCTAAACGGAAAGCGATATCTTCTTTTTGGAAATAACGGAAACGTAACATTCCAGCGCCATCGTTCAATTTGAAGTTAGTTCTGTTTACACCACCAGTTAAACCAAACTCAGTAGTAACGTCACCTGCAACAGGTTTAAGATCTTGTGCTTGTGCTGCAGCTCCAAAAAGTGCAAGGCCTGCGATAAGTAATCCTTTTTTCATAATGTGTCTTTGTTGTTAAATAGATGTTAAATAACTAAAAAATTATGGGGGCAAAAGTAGGCTTAATAGAATAATTTATGTCAACTTAGTGTCATTAGAGCGTTCTAGGCAGATAACTGTCTGAAAATCTGCTTGCTATTTTTATACGAAAACTCATTTTTGAGGCTTTGAATATCTGACGAATTAATTTAATACGTCAGTATTTGAAGGAAGAATAACTTTCAGAGACATAGGAATCTATTTCCTGTAAATTAGGTGTTTAAACGCTGTTTTCTAATTTTTAGCTTGCACAATAATCTGCTTGTTATTGACGTTTTTGGAATATTTTTTTAAGAAACTAAAAAAGAAAGGTAACGTTTTTAAAGCACTCTAGGTTCCTTTTTTAAGGGACACACAACCGTTTGCGCGGAAGGATCCCGCTGGCTTCAATGGATTATCGTATAGGTTAAACATAAATCCGTCGTTTTTTAGGGCGCTTGTATTCTTAGTCTGCGCTAAGTGCTGGTGGCTAAATAGTTAGCGATACAAGCTGGAAACGCAGTTTTTGTGATTTCGGGAATGGGGACTGTTAATTTCTTAAAACGGGTGTATGCTACACAACCGTTTGCGTAGACCACAGCCCTTTAAAGTACTTTAAATCGTGATTACTATACGTAACATTGATTTAATTTTTCTTTAACAACCAAATTCTATAATGAACAAAAACCAAATTTTTAAAACCACAGGGATTTGGGTTTTAATGGCAGTGATGCTCCTGTGCGTGCAGGATGTATTAGCTGTGGTTAATCCCCAGTCTCAGAAAAGCAACCTCCGGACTAACCTTGCCGATATTGTTGTGAAAGGAACCGTGAAAGACAGTCAAGGCCCATTACCAGGCGTAACGGTAAGTCTAAAATCAGCACCTGGTCGTGGAACCAGTACCGATGCAAACGGAAATTATTCAATCAGCGTACCCGAAGATGGGGTGTTGGTTTTCAAAATGCTAAGTTATGCAACACAAGAAATTTTAGTAAATAAGCAAACGTCCATCAATGTTACTTTGACTACGGAGACCAATAATCTGGACGAAGTGGTGGTGGTAGCTTATGGTACACAGAAAAAAACCAGTTTAACAGGCGCTGTGGCCACCATCAGCCCAAAAACATTAGCCAACAGACCGGTAACTTCGGTTCAAAATGCCTTACAGGGGGTAACTCCTGGATTAACGATTTTACAACGTCCTGGCGATGTCAGTCGTCGTGAGAACGGTACCTCAAATGGTACTGGTACGATTAGTATTCGTGGTAGAAGCAGCTTGGCAGGATCTACTAATCCTTTATATATTATTGATGGGATTCCTGCGACTGAACAGGAGTTTGCCTCTTTGAACCCGAATGACATTTCTAATATGTCTGTATTGAAAGATGCAGCTTCTGCTGCTCTTTACGGTTCAAGAGCGGCGAATGGCGTGATTTTGGTCATGACAAAGAGAGGTTCAGGAGAAAAAACAACGGTGAACCTGAATGCAAATTATGGATGGCAGACTGCTGCTTATCTTCCGAAATTCGTGAATTCTGAAACCTATGCTACGTTGTACAATGAGGCTTTGGTAAATGGCGGTGGAAAACCACAATTTACAGCCAACCAAATTGAATCGTATAAAAATGGTTCTCAGCCAGATCTTTATCCGAATACGGACTGGTTTGACCTGGCACTTAAAAAATCTGCTCCTCAACGAGACATTAGTCTGAATGTGAATTCTCCTGGAAAGGTAACAAGCACCTATTTAGGGCTTACCTATTTAGATCAGGAATCACTGATTCCGGGTAAGAAGCAAGACCGTATGGTAGGTAAATTGAATACAGACAGTAAGATCGTTCCTGGTTTGCTGACTGTTGGAACCAATGTTTCTTTGATCAATCAAAACTATTCGCGTCAGGGCGGTGATTTGTCTTTTACAGAGCTGAGCCGTGCTTTACCGATTACAGTAGCACGTCAGTCTGATGGCCAGTGGGGATCAATTAGCAATGGTATCGCCTCTCCAAACATTGCCAAAAACAACCAATTGCGTAAAGTGGCAGAAGGCGGCAGGTCATGGGATAAAGACAATTACCTGCAAACTGCGGTAAATGCAACTCTAACGCCATTGGAAGGGCTTTCGATTAATGGATTGGCTTCCTTAAAGTATTTCAATTCTAATTCATCGAGCTTTGAGAATACCATGGTACCGGTGAATGATTTCTTAACGGGTAAGCCAATGGCAACTACCGCGCAGCCGATCAATGAAATGAAGGAATACTGGCGCAAGCGTCAGGAAGTATTGCTTCAGGGTACCGTAGATTACCAACGTACCTTTGGAGATCATTTTGGTAAAATTACTGCTGGTGCGAGTCAGGAAAGTAACGTCACCAGAAATGCTTTTATAGGTAGAAAAAACTTCCCTAACAATGACATGACTACGGTAGGTAGTGGCTCAACTAATCCGGAAGACATTAGTTCTGACGACAAAGGGCAGGCAAACCGCAGTTTACAAGAGGAGTGGGCTTTGCGTTCAGTTTTTGGTCGTTTCAACTATGTTTACAAAGACAAATACCTTTTCGAAGCAAACATCAGATTGGATTATTCTTCAAGATTCGCGGAAAAAAAACGTGAGGCTGTTTTCCCTTCCTTCTCTGCAGGCTGGAATGTGAACAAAGAAGATTTCATGAAAGATATCAGCTGGATCAGTAACCTGAAACTTCGTGGCTCTTATGGTTCATTAGGAAATCAGGAAGTAGCGGGTATTGGAAACTATTACAATAAACTGCAAACGGGTTATGCTTATAGTTTTGAAGGCAATCCGCAAACGGGTGTTTACCAAAATAAACTACCTGACCCGAATACGTCATGGGAGCGGGTGTACATGACCGATTTTGGAATCGATGCCACTTTCTTCGGTGGTAAACTGGATCTGGTAACAGATTACTACATTAAAGATACCAAAGAACTGTTGATGAGAATTCCTCAACTGGCTACGATTGGTGTAGTGCTTGGTGGAACAAATACAGGATTGCCATTGTCGAACGGTGCTTCTACCAGAAATAAAGGTTTTGAGATTGGCCTGACTTACAACGATAAGATTGGTGAGGATTTCAGATTCAGTATTGGCGGTAACTTCTCTGTGATTAAAAATACAATTACTACGTTAGGAGATGGAGAAGAATATATAGAAGGCAGGTATATCCAAAGGATAGGTAATTCCATCGGTTCATTCTATGGTTATGAAGCGGAAGGTTTATTTGTGGATCAGGCAGATATTGACAGTCATCCTTTCCAGACTGCGAATACCAAACCTGGCGACATCAAGTATAAAGATGTGAATGGCGATGGTCTATGGACTCCAGCAGATCGTACTGTGATCGGTAATGATGTACCATGGTTAAACTATGGTTTTAACCTAAGTGCAAACTACAAAAGCATCGACTTTAATGTCATGACTTACGGTGTAGGTAATGTACAAACCTATTTCTCTGAAGAAGCGGCTTATCCTTTCTTCAATGGTGCTGGTGTAAAAACGGCTTGGGAAAATAGATGGACAGCGGAAAATCCTGATGCGAATGCAGATTTCCCTCGCATCTTAAATTCTGGTGACGGTAAGCATAACTACAATGAGATTTCTTCATTCTGGCTGTTTAATGCTTCTTATTTCAGAATCAGAGCCATCACATTGGGCTATACTTTCCCTCAGTTAGCGGTTAAAAAATTAGGCATGAGTAACCTAAGGGTTTATGCAAGTGCAAACAATCCATTCACTTTTATGGCGGATAAACGCCTGAAGGATTTTGATCCTGAAGCGGCTTCACAGAGAGCTGCGTATCCTGGTCTTAAAACCTGGTCAGTTGGTTTAAGTGCAGCGTTTTAATGGACCTATTAATATTAAGAAAAATGAAGAACAGATCATCAATATATTTACTTACGGGCTTGTTGACCTTGACGTCAATTACCGCCTGTCAAAAAGATTTCCTGGAAAGACCTCCATTGAACGAATTGTCGGAAGCTACCTTTTGGAAGAGCGAGAATGATGTTTATCAGGCAGTAATGGGTGTTTATGCAAAAATGCCTGGTGACGGAATTATTTACGATGACGGTGCGACAGACAATGCCCATGTGCAAAATGCCTGGGAAAGCACTGCAAGTAGTGTTTCTGCCGGAACCATGTCTTCTACCGAAGATGCAGGATGGAATTATGAAGACATCCGCCGTCAGAATTATTTCCTTGAAAATGCAGATAAGGTAACGGTCATCTCTGCGGAATTGCTGGAAAGATATAAAGCAGAAGTTCGTTTCATGCGCGCTTATTCCTATTTCAGACTAATGAACACTTTTGGTAATGTGCCGCTAGTGACCAAAGTTCTGGCCTTAGGAGAGGCAAATCTTCCAAGAACACCAAGGAAAGAGGTGTTGGATTTCATCCTTTCTGAGTTGGAGGCCGTATCAAAAGTGCTTCCTCAGCAATATGGAGGTGGTAAACCAAATGAAAAAGGCAGGATCACTAAGGGCGCTGCTTTAGCATTGAAAGCCCGTGCTTACCTATATGACGGACAATACCAGCAGGCCGCTGATGCAGCTGCAGCAGTGATGGGTCTGGGATATGATCTGTTTACGACTACAGAGGCTGAAAAGAATGACGGTCTGGATGATTACAGTAAATGGGTAGATTTTGCTGATGAGAAAGACAAGGCTAATTTCCTGACAGGATTGCGTAATTATGAACGTCTATTCTACCAGAAGAGCGAAGGTAACATCGAAGTGATTTTAGACCGTCAGCAGATTCCACAAATTGATGCCAATGGCTTAAATACCTATCTGCCTCCTGCAACACTGGGTGGCTGGAGTTCTGTAACACCTACACAGTCGATGGTAGATGCCTATGGTAATTATAAAACAGGAGCAGCAATTGTTCCGGTAGCCCCTGCTCAGCGTGCAGAATGGTATACGAATGATAAAGCTGCATTTGCTCAGGAATATAAAAACCGTGACCCACGCTTTTATGCAAGTATCTTATTTGATGGTGCAGAATGGAATGGAATAGAGGCTAATTTCACATTTAACTGGGTTGCCGGAAATAACTTCTCTAGAACAGGTTACAACTTCCGTAAAATGGTAGATCCTTCTGTTTATGAGGCGCAGATTGACAACCATGCAAACGTGATCTTAATCCGCTATGCGGAGATTTTATTAACTTATGCAGAGGCTAAGAATGAGCTTTCTGGTCCTGATAACAGCATTTATGAAGCTTTAGATAAGATCAGAGCGCGTGCAGGAATGCCTTTGGTAGATCGCGCTAAATTTGCTACGAAAGAAACATTAAGAACTTTTATCAGAGCAGAGCGTAGAGTAGAGCTTGCTTTAGAAGGTCAGCGTTATATGGACATCAGGAGGTGGAAAATTGCACCGGAGGTGATGAAAAGTATTACTGATGTTAAAAATAGTCAGATTCAACAACGGGTTTGGTCTGATAAATTATACCTGATGCCGGTTCCTCAAGCCGAAATCGACAAGTCAAAAGGGGTATTGGTACAAACCCCTGGATACTAATCCAAACTGTTGTTCCGAAAAATAAATCAGCTGAAGGCCGTTTCCTCGAAAGAGGTAAACGGCCTTCTAAATTAAAAGCAAAACTATTGTATTTGCTTATAGCATGATATTTCTTTTAAATGCGCAGCCCAGTTCAATAATAGAATCTGTTTTAGCAATTCCAGGGATGTTGTCAATTTTCTCATAGAGTACCCTTCTCATGTGCTCATGGTTTTTGGCCATAATCTTAATGTACAAGGTGTACACGCCAGTGATATAATAGCATTCTGTGACTTCCGGTATTTTCTTTAACTCCTCAATAATCCGGTCTGAATCGTGGTCTTTCTCCAGTGCAATGCCTGTAAATGCGCCCCAATCATAGCCCATTTTTTTTTCATCCAATACCGGCTTAATTCCAGTGAGGATGCCCTGCTCGGTTAGCCGGGAGATGCGTTGATGTACCATCGTATTCGATACGCCTAAGGCAGTGGCGATAGCCGAATAGGCCATACGGCCATCCTTTTCCAATTGTTGTAAGATCTGAATATCGAATTCATCAATAGCCTCCATGAATGTGTGTTTTTAGATTTCGTTTTATGCTTCGAATATCGAATTTTTAATTCAAATAGACTTTTTTTAGGCGGATAATAAGTCAAATTATCCTTTTTTTAGTGTTAAATAATAAATATCATTACCTTAGTTGCCTACCCAATAATATAGTAAATAATGAGTATTACAGCAAATTTAAGTAAAGCCGAAGCGCTAATCGAAAAAGAAAACAAGTACGGTGCCCATAACTACCATCCTTTGCCAGTGGTACTGGAAAGAGGAGAAGGAGTTTTCCTTTGGGACGTAGCAGGTAAGAAATATTACGATTTCCTTTCGGCTTATTCGGCTGTAAATCAAGGTCATTGTCATCCAAGGATTATTGATGCTTTAAAAGGTCAGGCAGAAAAATTAACGCTGACGTCCCGTGCATTCTACAACGATAAACTGGGTGATTTTGAAGAGTTTCTTACTCAGCTATTCGGTTATGATAAAGCTTTAATCATGAATTCTGGTGTGGAAGCGGTAGAAAGTGCCATGAAACTGTGCAGAAAATGGGCTTATCAGGTGAAAGGCATTCCTGCTGATCAGGCAACGATCGTTTTCGCCAATGGAAACTTCCATGGCCGAACAATTTCTGTGATTTCTGCCTCTGATGATGAAAGTGCAAGAAACAATTTCGGTCCATTTGTAGGCGGAATTGCCCGAGTTCCTTACAACGATGCGGATGCTTTTGAAGCACTCTTGAAACAAAATAAAAATATCGCAGGATTTATTGTGGAGCCCATTCAGGGTGAAGCAGGGGTAGTGGTACCTGATGCGGATTACTTACCACGCATCAAAGCACTGTGTAAAGCCTATAACGTGCTGTTTATTGTGGATGAAATTCAGACTGGTATTGCCCGTACGGGTAGTATGCTGGCCTCTTATGAGGTGAGTCCAATAGATAAAAGCAGTCAGCCAGATATGATCATCTTAGGTAAAGCCATTTCAGGTGGGGTATTGCCAGTTTCAGCCGTTTTAGCAAACGATGAAGTAATGCTGACCATTAAACCGGGTGAACATGGTTCTACTTATGGAGGAAACCCATTGGCTTGTGCAGTAGCACGCGAAGCCATGCAGGTGGTGATAGACGAAAAACTGGCTGAAAATGCCGATAAATTAGGGGAATTATTGAGAAATGGCCTGGAAGATATCGCCAAAAGGATAGGGATCATTGAACTCGTTAGAGGGAAAGGATTGCTGAATGCGATCGTGATCTATTGTCCGGAAGATTCTAATATGGCATGGGACATCTGTGTTAAATTCCAGGAGCATGGGTTGCTGGCAAAACCGACTCAGGGTAATAAGATCCGTTTGGCACCTCCACTGGTGATCACCGAAGCGCAGATCAAAGAATGCCTGGTCATCATTGAAAAATCATTAATGGAATTTGCTCATAAAGCCAATTAAGCGATACGGAAAAAGGCCTGCTCATGTTAAAATGAGCAGGCCTTTTTGTATATTCTTTGATCCCAAAAGAGGACCTAAACTGTTATTCTTCTAAGAGGCGATCGTTGCCGTTGTTCTCCTCACAGCGTTTTTTTTTACCACAGTAATGATGCCTGCTTTATCATAACCACAAAGCGCCCATAATTCCTGCTGCTCACCATGGTCAATAAACTCATCAGGGATACCCAAGCGGGTTACATTGGCATTGTACTGGTGATCTGCCATAAACTCTAACACTGCGCTTCCAAGGCCTCCTTGCAGACAACCATCTTCTACGGTGATGACGTTTTTATAGCGTTTAAACACATCATGCAATAAAGCCTCATCTAAAGGTTTCACAAAGCGCATGTCATAATGTGCCGGATGAATGCCTTCACTGTTCAGCTCCTTGCAAGCATCCACAGCAAAATTACCCACATGACCAATGGTCAGTATGGCCACATCTTCGCCATCACATATTTTGCGGCCTTTACCAATTTCTAATGCTTTGAAAGGACGTTTCCAATCTGTCAGCACCCCATTTCCTCTCGGATAGCGGATAGAAAACGGACCTTGATTTTCCAATTGCGCGGTATACATCAGATTTCTGAGTTCTTCCTCATTCATTGGAGCTGCAACGGTCATATTTGGGATACAGCGCATATAAGCTAGGTCATAGGCGCCATGGTGTGTAGCCCCATCAGAACCTGCAAATCCTGCGCGGTCTAAACAGAACACCACATTCAGGTTTTGAATGGCCACATCGTGGATCACCTGATCATAAGCCCTTTGCATAAAGCTGGAATAGATGTTACAGAAAGGAACCAGTCCTTGTGTAGCCAGTCCGGCAGAGAAAGTAACGGCATGCTGTTCTGCAATACCGACGTCAAATGCACGGTTAGGCATCGCTTTCATCATGATGTTCATCGAAGAACCTGATGGCATCGCAGGAGTAATCCCCACAATCTTTTTATTCTCTTCCGCAAGTTCTACCAGGGTATGTCCGAAAACATCCTGATATTTTGGCGGCTGAGGTTTATCTGTTGCTGCTTTCTTGATTTCACCGGTAATCTTATCAAAAAGACCTGGTGCATGCCATTTGGTCTGATCTTTCTCCGCAAGGGCGAAACCTTTTCCTTTTACCGTCACACAATGTAACAGTTTAGGGCCTGGAATGTCCTTTAAATCGCGGATCACTTGTGCCAAACGCACCACATCATGGCCATCTACGGGACCAAAATACCTGAAGTTTAACGATTCAAATAGATTGCTTTGGTTCAATAAAGTGCCTTTAATGCTTTTTTCAATTTTCTTCACAAACTTATGGGCATTTGGCCCCAGTTCAGAAAGCTTAATTAAAACATTAGAAATGTCATCTCGGAAGCGATTGTATGATTTAGAAGTCGTAATGCTGGTTAAATATTCCTTTAAAGCGCCAACATTGGGATCGATAGACATACAATTGTCGTTCAGGATCACCAATAGGTTAGAATCTTCTATACCCGCATGGTTTAAGCCTTCAAAGGCCAGACCTGCGGTCATCGCGCCATCGCCGATTACAGCGACATGCTGACGGTCAGTTTCTCCCTTATAATGAGAGGCAACTGCCATACCCAATGCTGCGGAAATAGAAGTAGAAGAGTGGCCAACGCCAAAGGTATCATACTCACTTTCAGTGATTTTCGGGAATCCACTGATACCATCAAGGATGCGGTTCGTATGAAATACCGACTTCCTTCCTGTCAGGATTTTGTGTCCGTAAGCCTGGTGGCCAACGTCCCAAACCAGCCTGTCGTAAGGAGTGTTTAAAACGTAATGTAAGGCTACAGTGAGTTCCACTACACCCAGACTTGCGCCAAAATGCCCTCCGTTTACACTCACTACATCAATGATGTACTGGCGTAGTTCCTGACAAATTTGTTCGAGATCTTCTTCTTTATACTGCTTTAAATCAGCAGGATAATTTATGTTTGGTAATAATGGACGGGTGATATCTTCCATGCAGTGTTTTATAGAATAGAACTACAAAGTAAGGTATTTTGTTACCAAACTAAGAAGGAAAATCATTAATTTTACAAATTAATACTTCAATAAATGACTAGAGATACTTTAATTTTTGATTTGATTGACAGGGAATTGGACCGTCAGGAAAATGGCTTGGAGCTGATTGCTTCTGAAAACTTTGTGAGCAAGCAAGTAATGGAGGCCGCAGGATCATGTTTAACTAATAAATATGCTGAAGGCCTTCCAGGAAAAAGATACTATGGCGGCTGCCAGGTAGTGGATGAGGTAGAAACCATCGCTATTGAGCGTGCAAAGCAACTTTTTGGAGCAGAATGGGTGAACGTACAGCCGCACTCAGGCGCACAGGCAAATGCAGCAGTAATGCTTGCAGTGATCCAGCCAGGAGATAAAATATTAGGATTTGACCTTTCTCATGGCGGGCACTTAACACATGGTTCTCCGGTTAACTTTTCAGGGAAATTGTATCAGCCATTGTTTTATGGAGTAAAGAAAGAAGATGGTTTAATCGACTATGCTAAACTGGAAGAAATCGCGCTTGCGGAACGTCCTAAGTTGATCATCTGCGGTGCTTCTGCTTATTCAAGAGAGTGGGATTATGCTTTTATCCGTAGTGTAGCTGATAAAATCGGTGCATTGGTATTGGCTGATATCTCTCACCCAGCAGGGATGATTGCCCGCGGTTTATTGGCCAATCCACTACCCCATTGCCATATTGTTACCACAACTACCCACAAAACCCTTCGTGGTCCTCGTGGTGGTATGATCATGATGGGCAAAGATTTCGAAAACCCTTTCGGAATCAAAACACCTAAAGGTGAAACCAGAATGATGTCTTCTGTATTAGATATGGCAGTATTCCCAGGAACACAGGGCGGACCATTGGAGCACATCATTGCGGCGAAAGCAATTGCTTTCGGTGAAGCATTGAGTGATGAGTATCTGACTTATATCACACAAGTGAAAGCCAATGCTCAGGCGATGGCTAAAGCTTTCGTATCCAGAGGTTACGGAATTATTTCTGGTGGTACAGACAATCATTTAATGCTGATTGACCTGCGCAACAAAAATATAACTGGTAAAGCAGCGGAGAATGCGCTTGAAAAAGCGGATATTACCGTGAATAAAAATATGGTTCCTTTTGACGATAAGTCGCCTTTTGTCACTTCAGGTATCCGTGTAGGCACAGCAGCCATCACCACCAGAGGTTTTAAAGAAAAAGATATGGAAACCATTGTTGATCTGATTGATCAGGTGATTACGAATTCGGAGGATGAGCATAATTTAATCGCGGTAAAAGAAAAAGTAATTCAGCTGGTAAGTCAATTTCCCTTGTACAAATAAACAGGAAGAACTTGCTTAAATGCTAAAGAATAACCATACTTCATCAACTTATGAAATGAAGCGCTTACGGGCGTTGCGGGACTGTGATATATTAGATACTCCTCCAGAACAGGAGTTCGATAACATTACGAAGCTGGCCAGCTTGATCTGCAATACTCCTATTGCCATCATTGCATTGGTTGATGAAGATCGGTTATGGTTTAAATCTGTGATTGGGCTGGACTGTAAACAGCTGCCCAGAAGTTTTTCATTTGCTGAGCAGGCCATTCAATCTGATCATATTTTTGAAGTCAGTGATGCAACGCAGGATCTGCGCTTTAGTTTGCATCCTTCTGTAATCGACGACCATCACCTGAGGTATTATGCTGCTGCACCTTTAATTGATGAAGATGGCTACTGTTTAGGCACGATCTGCGTATTTGATCAGCTGCCTAAAGAAATGACTGCCGCACAAAAAGAGGGGCTTCAGATCCTTGCCAAAGAAGTCATTACCCATATTTCCCTTCGGAAAAAAGCAAAAGAACTGAGCCTTAAAGCCCAGCGCTTTGAAGAACTCCTCAATATCTCTACTGTATCTCCTGAAATTCACTGTATCCTCGACGATAAAGGCGAACTGCTGTTTGTAAACAATGCCGTGACCACGGTGCTGGAATATGAAGTGGAGGAAGCAATTGGCTTAACTGCCTGGACATTCTGTTACCGTGACGATATTGATCGCGTATTCGAAGCTCTGGAATCAGGACTTGCCGATGGCTCAAAACAGTTCAATATTGATTTCAGGATTGTTACCAAAAGCGGTTTAATCCGTTGGCTGAGCTGGAATATGGTTTGTAAAAACAAACGCTGGTACGCTTACGGAAGAGACATTACGGAGAACAAAAGAGTAGAAAATGAATTGATGAAGCTTTCCTTCGTGGCGAGTAAAGTGAACAATGCAGTGGTGATCAATGATTCAGATAACCATGTGACCTGGGTAAATGCAGCTTTTGAGAAAATTACCGGCTTTACGCTGGAAGATATGAAAGGAAAGCGCCTCGGTGATTTAATTCAGGGCCCGGGAACGGATCTGGAACTCATTCAACAGGTAAGGGAGCTGACCAATAGACACCAGTCTTTTACGGTCGACCTGCTGGCTTACCGTAAAGATAAACAGCCTATATGGCTATCCATCTATAATACCGTAGTCTTCAATGACGAAGGTAAGGTGGAAATAGAAGTGGAGATTATCCTCGACATTACAGAAAAAAAGAAAGCGGAAGAAGAACTACAATTACTCTCCCTGGTGGCCAGTAAAACGGATACCGGTGTGAATATTTCCGATGGCGAAGGCTTTACCACCTGGATCAATCACTCCATGGAAAAGCTGACCGGCTATACCTTAAATGAATTACAAGGACGTCGTTTAGGAGACATCCTTTCCAAAGATGAAGCACAGCGAGAACTCATCGTGGCTTCCAGAAAGAAAGCCAACAACAGGGAATCTTATTCGATAGAAGTACAGGCAAAAACGAAATCCGGAGAGCCCATCTGGCTTTCTGTTTCTAATACGCCAATCGTAAATGAGAAAGGAAAAGTAGAACGCCAGATTGACCTGATCACTGATATCTCCCAGCGGAAACAGGTAGAAAAGGAAATGGTAGAGGCTAAAGAGCAAGCCCTGCAGCTGAGTGCCGCAAAAGAAATGTTCCTGTCGGTGATGAGCCATGAAATCAGAACGCCATTAAATGCGGTGATTGGAATGGCACACCTGTTGCTGGACAATGACCCTAAAGAATCACAGTTACCCGATTTAAACCTGCTGCGTTTTTCAGCAGAGAATCTGCTGAATATCATCAATGATATCCTGGACCTCACTAAAATGGAAACCGGAAATGTGCAGCTGGAAACCATTCCTTTTAGCATAAAAACGCTGGCTTCTGATGTGATCAAATCTTTACAGATGAATGTGATCGCCAGAAATAATAAGCTGGAGCTCAGTTGTGATGAAAATATTCCGCAATATGTTAAAGGCGATAAAACACGTTTGTATCAGGTACTGATGAACCTCCTGGGGAATGCCATTAAATTTACTCAGGACGGAAAAATTCTATTGGAAATCAAAATGCTTTCCGAAGAAAGAGACCGGGTATTGCTTCATTTTGAAGTGAGAGATACGGGTATTGGCATCGCGCAGGAAAAACTGGCCTATATCTTTCAGCCTTTTATTCAGGCAAGAACTGATATTTCCAGAAAATATGGAGGTACCGGATTGGGCCTAACCATCACCAAAAAAATGCTGGAACTTTATGGTTCAGACATACAGGTAGAAAGTGAAGAAGGGAAGGGGACGGTTTTCCATTTCAACATCTCTTTTGAAAAAGCCAATGATTATGTGCCTCAGGTAAAAGTATTCACCGAGCCGAATATGTTTATGGACAAACGGATTCTTGTGGTAGACGACAATGAGATCAATGCCTTAATCGCCAAACGTATTTTTGGTAAATGGGGACTCAATCTTGATTTTGCCATTACGGGAGAAGAAGCCCTGGATAAAGTCCGCGATAATGTATACGACCTGATCTTTATGGACATAAAAATGCCGGGTATTGATGGTTTCGAAACGACTACGCTCATTAGAGCTATGGATGGTGCTTATTTTAAGCAGGTGCCTATACTTGCCTTAACTGCATCGACCTTACACGATGAGCACAATAAATTTTCGGAGTCTGGAATGAACGGTCATATCTTAAAGCCCTTCAAGCCGGAAGATATGAGGAATGTTCTTTCAGAATACCTGAGCTAAACCGCGCATTCTTCAAAACACAGTATTAGATTTCAAGAAAAATTTAAGGAGTAAAAGCGGATTTATTAGAAATGATAAAGGGCCGATATTTCACGAGTGTGAAGCTATCGACCCTTAAATTAACGCTCTCAAGGTCAAAGTAACGGAATATATTTGAGTATTCAAAATAATTATAGAATTATTTATAAATAAAAGTAAAAGGCCGACAGTCCTATTCGGAAATGTCGGCCTTTACCATCTAAATTAACGCTCTCAATTATAATAACGATTGGTAAAGGAGAATGTTCTAGGGCGAATCTGTTTTTTATGTCACAAACGCTAAGGCGGCGATACTGATCTTTTCAGGTCTGGCTTGTAGCAAGGCTATGGCGCAGGCTTCCAATGTGGCGCCGGTAGTGAGTACATCATCAATCAGCAATAAATGTTGATTTGTTAATTCTTCCGGATGCTGAAGTTCAAAGGCGGCCGACATATTTTCAAAGCGCAGGAACCTCCCTTTGTTGGTCTGGCTGTCTGTAGCCGTTTTACGTAAGAGGTGCTTTGTGCTGATTGGAGTTTTGAGGACCTGAGAAATGCCTTGCGCAATGCTGTAACTTTGGTTGTATCCGCGTTTTTTTAATCTTTTCTTGTGAAGTGGGACAGGAATCAGAAAGTCAATGTCTTGGTAAAAGGGGGAGCTGAGCAGCCGTTCTCCAAGGAGGATTCCCATGCGGATCCCCAGTTCTGGTTGATTGCTATATTTTAAATGGTGGATGAGCTGCTGTACAGTTCCTCCTTTTTTGAAAAACAGCATTGCCATTGCCGCATGACAAGGGATACGTCCCCAAAACTGCCTGGCCACCAGATTTTCAAGGTTCAGGTGCTGATCGGTATAAGGTAAGCCATGCAGACAGGTGCTGCAAATTTGAACTTCGCCCGAAACTAAAGGCAGGGTACAGCCCATACATGTTGCTGGAAAGAGCAAGTGTAATAAGTCTAAAAAACTGTTTTTTAGAAAGGGCATGGGCTAATCTATGAGCATTAGCCATTGCCTGGTTGAAATCCGGTGTTTAGTTTTGCTCCTTTACGGCCAGCTGACCACAAGCGGCATCAATATCCTTACCTCTGCTTCTTCTGATATTGGTGTTTACCCCCTGACTTTTCAGGTAAGCAGAGAAAGCATCGATCTTGTCGCCTTCCGCATTTAGGAATGCCGCAAACTGAATCGGGTTATATTCGATTAAGTTTACTTTACAAGGAACGTGTTTACAGAATTTAGCCAGCTCCATCGCATCCTCAATCTCATCATTGAAATTATTGAAGACAATGTATTCGTAAGTAATCGGGTTCTTCGTTTTAGAGAAATAGTATTTTAAAGCTTCTTCCAGTGCTTTCAATGAATTCTGCTCATTGATCGGCATGATTTCATTTCTTTTCTTGTCATTGGCCGCATGAAGTGAGATGGCCAGGTTAAATTTAACCCCGTCATCACCTAATTTCTTGATCATCTTGGCAATACCGGCAGTAGACACCGTAATGCGCTTGTACGACATATTAAGTCCGTCTGGAGCAGTAATGCGGTCTATAGATTTCAATACATTGGCATAGTTCAGCAATGGTTCGCCCATCCCCATATAAACGATATTCGTTAAAGGGGCATTGTAGTTTTTCTTAGCCTGCTGATCAATCAGAACCACCTGATCATAGATTTCATCTGCATTCAGGTTACGTTTACGATCCATATATCCTGTAGCACAGAATTTACAGGTTAAACTGCAGCCTACCTGTGAACTCACACAGGCGGTCATACGTTCTTCCATAGGAATCAGTACGCCTTCTACAATATTACCATCGTACAGTCGGAATGAACTTTTGATGGTGTGGTCATTACTAAATTGTGAGTTATTTACTTCAACTACATTGATCGCATAGTTTTCGTCCAGTTTCTTTCTTAGGTCTTTAGAAAGGTTACTCATTTCCTCAAAGGAACGTGCAGATTTCTCCCATAGCCATTGGTAAACCTGTTTGGCGCGGTAAGAAGGTTCCTGCATGTTTATAAAGTGTTGTTGCAGCTGAGGAAGGTCCAGTGAACGTATGTCTGTTTTTTTTGTAGTAAGCATTTGATGCAAAGTTACCTAAAAAAAGAATAAGCGAGCAAAAATTGATTTTGCCCGCTTAAAAAGTATGGATTTACTGCCGGATTATGACAGTCAAATTATGTTTAACGCTTTGGTCCTCTGCTTTTTCCAGGTGCGCCAGAGTTTCCTCTTGAAGGTCGGACTGGTCGTTTGCTTGGTCCGTTTGTTTTGTTCCAATCAGTTGTACTTGAAGCGCCGCGATAAGGAGTACCAGATTTTTTATCTGCTCTTGGTTTACCGGAAGCTGCTCTTGGTCTGCCTTCAGATTCAGACCTTGGATCTGTTGATCTAGCTCCAGCCGATCTCGGACCGCCTGATCTTGGACCACCTGGTCTGCCGGAAGAATTTTTTCTCGGAGCAACTAACGCTTCGAAATCTGGGTTTACTGGTTTCTTGCTTGCTTTTTTAGCGGCTGATGCGGCTTCTAAAGAACTTGATTTCGCCACGAGATTAAAGATCTCTGTTTGCTCTGCTGGCGTAAGTTCTCTCCATTCGCCAACAGGAATACCTTTAAGCGTCACATTCATGATTCTGGTACGCTCTAGTTTCGTCACCTCAAATCCGAAATGCTCACACATTCTTCTGATCTGACGGTTCAATCCCTGAACAAGCACAATCTTGAAAGTAAATGTACTTTCTTTAGTCACTTTACACTTTTTGGTCATCATGCCCAATACAGGAACACCTTTGCCCATTCCAGCGATAAACTGTTCAGTAACCGGTTTATTAACGGTCACCACATATTCTTTCTCATGGTTGTTTCCAGCACGAAGAATTTTGTTGACAATGTCTCCGTTATTGGTTAGGAAAATTAGTCCTTGTGAATCTTTGTCCAAACGACCAATCGGGAAAACGCGCTCGCTGTGGTTTACATGATCCACCATATTGCTTTTTACACCAGCTTCAGTAGTACTGGTAATACCTACCGGTTTATTATATGCGATTAAGATAGAATTTTCAACTTCTTTTGGTTCAATGGTCTGGCCATTAACCGTAACGATATCCCCGAAAAACACTTGGTCGCCTACCTTGGCTTTCCGGCCATTGATAAATACATTTCCTTGTTCTATGTATCTGTCTGCGGCTCTTCTGGAGCACAGACCGCTCTCACTAATGTATTTATTTAATCGGGTGGTAGAATCAGACATGGGTATGGGTATAAATTGTTTCAGTTTACAAAGAAATCAAAATATACCCACATAAACTATCAAAATATTGTAAAGCTGTGGCTTTTAAAAATTAGTGTCGTCCGCACTAGGGCCGTAACTGCCCGGAATTGGGATGTCTAATAACCTTAGAAAGACCCCTAGCTGTGCCCTATGGTGGATAATTTGTGATAAGGTGTGTCTGATCAGGCTTCCCTTCGTGAATGTAGAATAAATTTGCTCCCCATTTCGCAAAACCCAGGGTTCCGACAAGATTTCTGCTTTTGCTGCTGTTAAGTGTGAGGCTCCGTCTTCCAGAGAGGCTTCAAAAAATGCCATTAGCTCGGTATTGGTTTTCAATTCTTTTGGCGTGTAGGGCTCAGTACCAAAGTCCAGTTCGTCTGTCGTTACGGCATAGGTAATCCAGGTCGGCAATTCCGCAATATGACTGGCAAGTGCTTTAACGGTCATGCTTTTTGGGTGTGGCTGCCAGTCGAATTTTTCGGTAGGTACCATCGCCAGCATTTTACGTGTAGTTTGAGCTTCCTGCTCGAATTCTTCCAGAAACATTTTAATGATATCCATGTCGTTTTGTTTTAAAGGTTTTAATTATAGCACAAAGAAAAGAAGGGAGGGTGACAGCCCTATGTCAGTAGGTAAATCGGGATCATAAATATAATTACGCGGCAGTGATTAGGCAGGGGTTAGGAAGGAAGCTGTAATTCTCAGGAAGAAACCTTTTCTTTGTACCTATGATTTTCCACATCTCTGCGTCTTATATATATCCGGTAAATGCGGAACCTTTGAAAGAAGGGGTCATTTCACTGGATGCAAATGGTTTAATTCTGGAGATCCTGACGGCTGCGGAAGCGGAATCGAAAGGAATTCAAGACATTAAGTTCTATGAAGGTATTTTAGTTCCCGGATTGGTCAATACCCATTGCCATCTGGAGCTTTCCCACCTTAAAGGGAAAATAGCGAAACATACCGGACTTCCGGGATTTGTAGAACAGGTGATCCGACAAAGACAGGCGAGCGATGAGGAGGTAATTGATGCCATGGAAATCGCAGATAGGGAAATGTATGCTCAGGGAATTGTTGCCGTAGCCGATATTTCCAACAAGCTGATCTCCAAAGGAGTCAAAGAAATCAGTGGGATCTACTACCACACTTTTATTGAAGCAATGGGCTTTAACCCGGAAAAAGCAGGCGATATTATGGAAGCGGCAAAGGGCATGAAAAAAGCTTATCAGCCTTTAGAAGCGTCGATCGTTCCCCATGCTCCTTATTCGGTATCCGACAATTTATTTGCGGCGATCCGTAAAGAAGCCGAAGAAAATCAAGACCTGATCAGCATTCATAATCAGGAGACCCTCGAAGAAAATGAATTCTTTGAACATAAATCGGGCAGTTTTTTGAAGCTGTATGAATTCCTGGGATTAAATATTGACTTTTTCAAAGCGACAGGAAAAACTTCGCTGCAGTCTTATTTGCCAAAGCTTTCTCCTGCTTTAAAAACACTATTGGTACACAATACCATGAGCAGTGGGGCTGACCTCGACTTTGCAAAGGCGAATCACCCTGCTTTGTATTGGTGCTTGTGCCCGAATGCCAACCTATATATAGAAGATAAATTGCCGGAACTGCCGTTATTTTTGGAGGCCGGACTAAAGATGACCCTGGGTACAGACAGTCTGGCTAGTAACGATCAGCTGAGTATCGTAGAAGAAATGAAAACTTTACAGCAGCATTTCCAAATTCCTTTATCAACTTTGCTGAGCTGGGCCACTATAAATGGTGCTGAATTTTTAGGAGTTGAGGATCGTTTTGGTAGTTTAGCCCCAGGAAAAATTCCAGGGATTAACCTGCTTGAGTTTGTGGATAAAGATGGGGAAATGTGGATTACCGGTAAGATTAAAAGATTAGCATAGATGAATAACAGGATGACCACCTTATTTCAAATTAAATATCCGATTATTCAGGCCGGAATGGTCTGGTGCAGTGGATGGCGACTGGCTTCGGCCGTTTCCAATGCCGGTGGACTGGGTGTCATCGGCGCTGGTTCCATGTACCCGGAAGTACTGAAAGAACACATTCAGAAATGTAAACAGGCAACTGCGCATCCTTTTGCAGTGAATGTACCTTTGCTTTATCCCAATGTGGGAGAGATCATGCAGATCATTGTGGAGGAAGGAGTGAAGATTGTGTTTACCTCGGCAGGAAATCCAGCCAGCTGGACGGGCTTCCTGAAAGAAAAAGGCATCATTGTGGTCCATGTGATTGCCAATACAAAGTTTGCTTTGAAAGCGGAAGCTTGCGGTGTTGATGCCATCGTAGCAGAAGGTTTTGAAGCTGGTGGACACAATGGAAGAGAAGAAACCACCACGCTGTGTTTAATCCCAATGGTTGTTAAAGCGGTAACCATCCCGGTAATCGCAGCCGGTGGAGTTGGGAGTGGCGCTGCGATGCTTGCTGCATTTGCCTTAGGTGCAGAAGCCGTACAGATTGGATCAGCTTTTGCCATTGCAGATGAATCTTCTGCCCACCCGAATTTTAAATCGGAAATCCTTGCGGCCAGGGAAGGAGATACAAAACTTCGCATGAAAAAACTGGTTCCTGTGCGCCTGCTCAAAAATTCTTTTGCCGAAGCAGTGGCTCAGGCAGAAGCGGAAGGTGCAGATGCAGAAAAGCTGCAGCAACTTTTAGGTCGCGCAAGGGCGAAATTGGGTATGTTTGAGGGGAATATGGAAGAAGGAGAGCTGGAAATCGGACAGGTATCTGCCATGTTAAAGGAAATTAAACCTGCGGCAGAGATACTGCAAAGCATCTGGCAGGAGTTTTTAACAGAAAAAGAAAGAATCAATAGATTGGATTTTAGATTAATATAAGAATGAAACACATCAACATAAGAGTTACCGGAAAGGTGCAGGGGGTATCCTTTAGAGAGACCACAAAGGCAATCGCAGATCAAATGGGTGTCCGCGGAATAGTTAAGAATGAGAAGGATGGTACCTTATACCTGGAAGCAGAAGGTGATGATGCCTCTTTGGAAGTTTTTGAAGAATGGTGTAATGAAGGACCTGACAGGGCAAAAATTGAAACGGTAGAAGTAACTCCTGGAGAACTGAAGGGCTACCGTAATTTCGAAATCATCAAGAAATAACGCGTGTCTGTCATCAAGAAATTCCTCGGTCAGACTGCCATCTACGGTTTAAGTACTGTATTTTCCAGGCTGTTTAACTTTATCCTGACCCCGATTTATACCAGCAAATTCGCTGCGGGGACGTATGGTATTTTCACGACCATGTATGCTTACGCCTCGATGATCAATGCAGTATTGGCATTTGGGATGGAAAGCACCTATTTCAGGTACCTCAATAAACACGAGGATAGGAAACAGGAGGTATACAACAACTCCTTCCTGGTGATTGCTTTTATTTCCACCCTGTTTTTAATTACAGGTTTGGTCTTATCAAACCCGATCGCGGCCTATTTAACAGATGATCCTAAACAACTCACAGATTATAAATATTATGTGCAGTTCTTTATTGGCATCCTATATATTGATGCGATTTGTGTGATTCCATTTGCCAAATTGAGAGCAGATGAAAAAGCATTTAAGTATAGTCTGATCAAGTTCCTGAATATTGGCTGCTTTGTAGGCTTCAACTTATTGTTCATTTATGTCATCCCATTGATCATTAAAAATCAATGGCCAATGGCCGAATGGCTTTCGTCCTGGTACCGTGGTGTATGGGTAGGTTATGTATTTGTAGCCAATTTAATTGCCAGCGTAGTTACTTTTCTGATGCTGCTGCCGGAATTTTCAAAGCTTCAATTGAAGTTTGATAAAGCGCTTTTCGGGAAAATGTTTTCTTATTCATGGCCGGTATTGATCGCCAATCTTTCCTTTATTGTGAATGAAAACCTGGATAAGATTGTATTGAGCAGGTTATTGCCGGATGCTATTGCGGATTATGAAGTCGGCATTTACGGCGCGATTTGTAAACTGGCCATGTTCATCAGTATTTTCGTAACCGCCTTCCGTTTAGGGGCAGAACCTTTCTTTTTCAGTCATGCTAAAAAGGAAAATGCAAGGCAGACTTACGCCATCATCCTGCATTATTTTGTGATCGCATTGGTGGTGCTATTTGTGGGCTTAATCGCCAATATTGAAATTTTGAAACGATTTATCAGCAAACCAGAGTATTGGGTAGGCTTACCGGCAGTGCCTTATTTGCTATTCGGTTATGTCTGTTTGGGCGTATATTCCAACCTTTCTATCTGGTATCGCTTGTCGGATCAAACTCGTTTCGGCTTATATATTTCTCTGGTTGGCGCATTGATTACCATTGTGTTTAACTTCGTGTTGATTCCAAAATTCAGCTATATGGGCTCTGCATGGGTTTCCATGCTCGCTTATTTTGTAATGATGGTGATCTCCTATATATTAGGCCAGAAATATTATCCGATACCTTACAATTTGAAAAGAATTCTTTCTTATTTAATTATTTCAGTGGTACTGGTGTTGTTGTCTTTCTGGGTATTCAATAGAAATATTTACATTGGAAATCTGTTACTGCTTGCTTTCATAGGCGTAATTACCTATTTGGAAAAAGACCAGCTGAAAGCAATACTGTTTAAAAAATAAAAATAAATATATTACCATGAAAATCAACATCATTAATCACTCAGGACACGCTTTACCTCAATATGAAACTGCTCATGCGGCAGGAATGGACATGCGTGCGTTTGTAGAAACTGAAGTCACGATTAAACCTTTACAGCGTGTTTTGATTCCAACAGGACTGCACATTGAGTTGCCTGTAGGTTTTGAAGCACAAATTCGTCCACGCAGTGGATTGGCTTATAAACATGGCATTAGTATTGTGAATTCGCCGGGAACAATCGATGCGGATTACCGCGGAGAGATTAAAGTGCTGTTGGTAAACCTATCTGATACTGATTTTGTAGTGAATAATGGCGATCGCATCGCACAGATGGTGATTGCAAAACATGAAACCATTTCCTGGGAAGCGGTAGAAGAATTGTCGGATACCGCACGTGGTGCTGGTGGTTACGGCCACACTGGTAAATAAAAAATATAACAACGATGAAGCGAAGGTCTCTTTTACTATCATTACTACTTGCAGGCGCTACTGCTGCGGCACAGCAACCTGTAAATCCAAAATTGGATAGTACTGAAGTGAAGACCCTTTTCTTCGCCGGACTGCGGGAGAAGCTGAATGAAAATTACAGCAAAGCGGGGGAGAGCTTTCAGAAAATCCTGACGCTGGATCCAAATAATGCCGCAGTCTATTATGAAATTGCGAGTCTGAACTACCGCCAGAATAAATTGGCGGAAGCAGAAGCTGCCATCAAGAAATCAGTGGCATTGGAGGCCAATAACCTTTGGTATTGGAAGATGATGGCTGAGCTATATAAGCGCAAAGGGGATATGGATGGACTGATCACTGTTTTTAACGAGCTGATTCGTCTTTCGCCCGATAATGATGCTTTCTATTTTGATAAGGGGAATGCTTATCTATTGCTGGGTAAAACCACAGAAGCCTTCAGAACTTATGATGAGTTAGAAAAGAAATTTGGTGTTTCCAAGGCATTGATCCAGGCCAGACAGCGGATTGACCTGGGCAATAAGAAAACCGCGACCAAGGCAGAAATGGAAAACATGCTTTCGGCAGGAGCTGATGACGTACCCGGAATGCTGGACCTGAGCCAGACAATGGTGGAGAAAGGGCAAATGGAAAATGCAGTCCTCCTGCTTAAAAAAGCAAAAAGCATCAGTCCGGAAAATTATGAAATCGATCTGGCATTAGCCGATTATTACCAAAATATAAAAAGCAGTAAAGAAGCTGGATTAGCGCTAAGAGCAGCTTTCGCCAATCCGGAAATGCCAACCCAAAGAAAAGGCAAAATTATCCTGATGATTGCGGGTACTGCAAAAAACACGACGCAGCTGGAAGAGGCGATTGCCTTAACAAAGTTAGCCTTGGAAAGCTCCGCCAATGATCCCAATATGATGGCACTTTATGGCGATTTGCTATATCAAAAAGAAGATTTATCCGGTGCATTGCAGCAATATCAGCAGGTGCTGAAAGTAAGCGATCAGCTGTATCCAGTCTGGGAGCGTGTACTGACCATTCAAAATAACTTAGGGAAATATAAAGACGCTGCAAAAAGCGGAGAAGAGGCCCTGGCTATTTTTCCGAATCAGGGAATCCTGTATTATTACCTGGCCTTCGCCCTGCATCGCGATCAGCAGAATGGGGAAGCGATGACCAACATTAAGTCCGCTTTGCAGATGGATGGCGATAATCCAGCGCTTCAAGCCCTTATTTTTGCGCTGCAAGGGGAGATCTTCCTCGATGAACAAAAGTTTTCAGAAGCCAATACGGCTTTCGATAAGGCGGTGAAGCTGGCCCCCAAAAATTACCTGCTGTTAAATAATTATGCGTTTTATCTGGCCTTGAGTAATCAGGATCTGGCGAAAGCAGAAGAACTAGTGGCAAAAGCAGCAGCGGCGATGCCTGGGAATACTTCCGTCGCGGATACTTATGCATTGGTGCTGTTGAAACGTGGGAAATATGAAGCCGCGAAACCTTGGGCAGAAATTGCCATTCAGCAAGATGGTGCTGGTAATGGGCTGTATCTGGAGCATTATGGCGACATCCTGTTTTTAACAGGAGCACGCGAGGCGGCATTGGTACAATGGCAGAAAGCAAAAGCTGCAGGAAATGATTCTGCCCACTTAAACCGAAAAATTAATGAGAAGAAATATATTAAATAACTTGGTCTTTTTGGCGATGATTTCGCTGACTGTAGCTTGTAAAACGAAGAAAAAGATCGTGGTTGTGGCCCCCCCGGTAACAGGGGTTGCTCCGGTAAATTCGGAAAAACTAGAAACGTTAAACCTGCTGCAAAGCAAGGATATTTCTTATACTACTTTATCTCTGAAGGGAAAGGCAAAATTGGAGATGAATGGGAACTCCAATAATGTAAGTATTAACATCCGTATCCGTAAGGATGAAGGGATCTGGGTATCTATTACCGGTGCATTCGGGATCGAAGGAGCCAGGGCGTTGATCACTCCAGATAGCATCAAGGTGCTGAATAAACTACAGAGCGTCTATCTGGCGAAGCCTTTCAGCTATGTGCATCGATATACAAACCCACAAGTCACCTATAAATTATTACAGTCGATCTTATCAGGCAATACCATTCCTGAATTCATGACCGAGGATGCGAATTTGACCGATAAAAATGGCGTTTGGGACATCAATGGAGCAGCTGCAGATCTTGCTTATCGCGCCTTGTTCAATACTTTGTTTAAGGTTTCAGAATATGAGTTAAACGATCTGAAATCTGCGAGAGCGATGAAGGTCGTTTACGGGGATTATCAAAATATGAATGGTACGCTCTTTCCTACCGCCCTTCAGATCAATTCTATGGCAGGAAAGCAAAAAATCGCGCTGAATATTGATTTTTCAAAGGTTGAAAGCAATCTTCTGGTGGAGTTTCCGTTTAATGTTCCAGGGAAGTATGAAGTAATAGACTGATTTTTTTTATACTTTTGACGCAATGAAGCTAAATAAACTATTATTCCTCTTCTTATTTTTATTATCCGCCAACTTCGCCGTTGCGCAGAACAGTTCAGAGCTTAAAAGAAAAAAAGAAGCCATACAACGGGAAATAGAACTGCTTCAGAGAAATCTGACGAAGACGGCTAAAAACAAGAAATTGACACAAAGCCAGATCAATGCCTTAAACACGAAAATTAGTTTAATGCAGGAGAAGATTTCGGTCATCAATTCTGAGATTAAGCACCTGGACAATCAGATTCACGAAAACACCAATACAGTCATCAATTTAAAAGGACAGCTGTCGCAGCTTAAAAAAGAGTATGCGGGGATGATTCGTTTTGCACAGCGCAACCAAAATGCGTACGACAAGATGATGTTTGTGTTTGCGGCCAGTGATTTTAATCAGGCCTATAAAAGAATTAAGTACCTGCAGCAATTTGGTCAGTACCGGAAAAAACAAGCCGGATATATCCAGGGGACGCAAAAAGACCTGAACTATAAAATTGTTGTACTCGATAAAAACTTAAAGCAAAAAAGCAGTTTGCTGCATGAGCAGGAAACTGAAAAGGATAAACTGGGCAAGAACAAAAATGAGCAGGCTCAGGTATTGAACAAAATCAGCAAGCAGGAAAAGCAATATAAGCAAGACATTGTAGCCCGTAAAAAACAACAGGCACAGATCGATAGAAACATCCGTGCGGCCATTGCCCGCGAGATTGCGATCGCCAAGAAGAAAGCGGAAGAAGAAGCAAGGGCTGCGGAACGGGCTAGATTAGCGGCCATTGCGGCTGCAGAGCGTGCAAGAGCGGCGGCGGTAGCCAAAGCAAAAGCGGAAAATAAACCGGTTCCTGTTGCCGCCGCTGCTCCGGTAGCGAAGGCAAAAGCTGCCACGGCAAACAGCAGCAACAATTACCTGACGGCAACGCCGGAAGCAGCAAGACTATCTGCGGCTTTTGAAAGTAACAGGGGATCTTTACCCTGGCCGGTAGCTGCCGGAACCACTACGGAGAGTTTTGGTAAACATAAAGAGGGACAAGCCAGCTACGATAATGCTGGTATTACCATCCAAACCGCTGAAGGTGCTGCGGTAAGGGCTGTATTTAACGGAAAAGTTACTAAGGTCGGAAATGCACTCGGCAGGTATTATGTACTGATCAAACACGGACAGTTCTTCACGGTATATCAGAACCTTAAATCGGTTAGTGTAGGCCAGGGAGACGATGTGAGCACGAAACAAAGCATTGGCAGCGTGGCTTCTTCGGGAGATATCCCTGAGCTTCAATTCCAGATCTATAGAGGAACGGTTGCACAGAATCCTGCAGGATGGCTGTCTGCAAAATAGAGGATTGCGCGAGAAATGTTTATATTTGTATATTGATTTAATAAATAGAGCTTAAAATGTATTCAGGAACACTATTGGAATTCTTAAACATGGGCAGCGGTGAGATTATGCTGATCCTGGTTGTGGTTCTTTTGTTATTTGGAGGTAAAAAACTTCCGGAATTGGCAAGAGGCTTGGGAAAAGGAATCCGCGATTTTAAAGATGCCTCAGATGGGGTGAAGAGAGAAATCCATCGCAACATAAATTCCGTAGGTATTGTGGACGACATTAATGACGTGATTAACGACAACAGCCGTCACCATCCAAAAGAAACAAGCCTGGAAGCGCAAATGTATCCTGGCAGCACTACTGCTGCTGTAGAAACTACTCCTGCTGCTTCAGAAGGGATTGACTTAGAAAAAAAGGAAGCAGTAGCAGCAGTCAGCACTGAAAATCCTAAAATAGAAACAGATAAAACACAACTTTAACTAATCATATCATGTTAAACACACCAATATTAGCCGCATTAGGAGGCATGGAAATCGCCGTTATCCTTGTAATTGTTTTATTACTTTTCGGTGGTAAAAAAATTCCAGAACTTATGCGTGGCTTAGGTAAAGGCATTAAAGAATTTAAAGACGGAAAAGACGGGATGGATGATGCTGCTGACAAAGTAGAACAAAACCGCACGAACAAACCACTATAGGTTTTAATCCGATTTTTAAATTTAACCTATTCTTGAAATTTGAAGAAGTATAACTCCTTATCAGAGATACAAACCCTTATTGCTCAAAAAAAACTTAGTTTAATTGAGCTGCTGGATCACTATTTTAAGCAAATAGAAACTCATGAACACCTCAATGCTTTTAATGAGGTGTTTTTTTATTCTGCGGCCGCTCAGGCTAAAGTAGTACAAGAGAAAATAGACCAGGGTACTGCGGGTAAATTGGCAGGAATGGTGATTGGTATTAAAGACAATATTTGTTATAAAGACCACATCGTGACCGCCTCTTCCAAAATGCTGGATGGTTTTGTCTCTCCTTATTCTGCTACCGTAGTAGCGCGACTATTGGCCGAAGATGCCATCATCATCGGAAGACTCAACTGTGATGAGTTTGCCATGGGTGGTTCCAATGAAACTTCTTATTATGGCGTAGTGAAAAACGCGGCAGATACGGCACGTGTTGCCGGAGGCTCTTCAGGAGGCTCGGCAGTAGCGGTACAAGCAGACCTTTGCTTATCAGCATTGGGAACGGATACCGGTGGCTCTGTCAGACAGCCCGCTGCTTTCTGCGGATGTATCGGAATGAAGCCTACTTATGGCCGCATTTCCAGATATGGCGTCATCGCTTATGCTTCTTCCTTTGATCAGGTAGGTACCATTACTTCCTCTATTTCTGACGCTGCCCTATTGCTGGAAATTCTAGCAGGCGCAGATGATAATGACAGCACCGTTTCTAAACAGGAAGTGCCTAATTATACTGCCGGATTATCAGCAGGAGGACCAAAAAAGATTGCGGTATTGAAAGAAACACTGGAAAGTGAAGTCTTAGATCCTGCAATTAAAGCATCCATACTGAGCGCAATCGAGCGTTTTAAAAGTCAAGGACATACGGTATCCTATGTATCTTTTGATTTGCTGGATTACCTGGTTCCTGCTTATTATGTGTTAACCACTGCCGAAGCTTCTTCTAATTTATCCAGATATGATGGGGTTCATTATGGGCACCGCAATATGGACGCGGTGACTTTGAACGACTTGTACAAGACTTCCAGAGCGGAAGGTTTTGGTGAAGAAGTGAAAAAACGCATTCTGATTGGTACATTTGTTTTGAGCGCAGGTTACTATGATGCCTACTATCAAAAAGCACAGCAGGTGAGAAGACTGATCCGCGAGAAAATGGAAGAAATGCTGGTCGACTTTGATGTGGTATTGAGCCCTGTGGCGCCAACGCCTGCGTTCAAAATCGGCGAAAATATGGACGATCCATTGGTGATGTACATGGCAGATATTTTTACTGTACTGGCATCGCTGACAGGAATTCCAGCAATTGCGATTCCTTTGGGCAATAATAATGAAGGATTACCGTTAAGCTTACAGCTTATGGCAAAGCACTTTAAGGAACAGGAACTGTTGTCTCTGTCCCATACATTTTTAACCTAGAACCATGTCACCAAACATTGCCTATGAAAATAAATGTACTTTTTGCATCCTGTATTGTAGCATTAACCAGCTTTTCAGCAGCAGCTCAGCAACCGCAAGGTTCTCTAAATATTATGGATACCCTTGCCTTACCGGTTTTACCAGAAACACCAACTTTTCGCAACCATAACTACGTGTTTAAGGCCCGTCTGGACTCTATCCAGAAAATGGTGCCCCTCAGCTATAATGAACATGTACAAAAGTACATTGACGTGTATAGCGGCAGGAAAGAGATGATGGGGAAAATGATCGGCCTGTCCGAATATTACTTCCCCGTTTTTGAAAAAGCACTGAAATTTTATAATATCCCCGAAGAGATAAAATACCTGCCTGTTATAGAATCTGCGATGAATGCCCATGCGGTATCCAGGGTAGGTGCCACAGGTTTATGGCAGTTCATGTTTGCTACGGCAAAAGATTATGGATTGAACATGGACAATTTTGTGGATGAAAGAAAAGATCCCATTCAGGCCAGTTACGCAGCAGCAGCTTATTTTAAAGATGCTTACCAGGAGCTGGGCGACTGGCTATTGGCCATTGCCGCCTACAACTGCGGAATGGGTAATGTGAAAAGGGCCATCATCAAAGCAGATTCCCACGATTTCTGGGAAATCAGACCTTACCTTCCTTTAGAAACACGTAATTATGTTCCGGCGTTCATCGCCGCTCTTTACGTGATGAAGTGTTCCGGACAGCATCAGATTAAAGCGCAGGCTTCTCCATTCGTAAAAAATACCGATACCATTCATGTGAATCGCTTTGTGTCCTTACCGCAGTTGGCTACGGCACTCAGTATAGAAGAGGATGCACTTTGCAGCTTAAATCCCAGTTATAAGAAGAAGATTGTAAATGGTACGGAATTGGAGCCCAAGCGTATTGTGATTCCTAAGGTCAACATGGGGCAATTTGCGGAAATCTATGAAGTATTGAACAATGCGGAGCTGGATGTGAATCAGAATGTATACCTTGCTTCCAATGATGACCGCCGTTTAAAAAAGAAAATCACGGCAAAACCCACTGCTGCGGTCAGTTACCATAAAGTGACTCCAGGGCAAACCCTCAACGCTATTGCCAATAAATATAATGTAGAAGTCCAGGATTTAAAAGTTTGGAATGGGCTTAAAAGCTCCTCCATTGTACCTGGACAAAAATTAAAAATCCATAATCCGGAACCTACCAAGCGAAAAAAATCCGCTATTCAAGGATAAAGCCTGCCACTCAATACTGATTCCTTTTTTATTTCAGGGCTAATTAAAAGATTGTAACTTTGGCCCTTTATAAATGACTGATTTATGAGTAAAATTAACAGGAAGCAAGATGCTTTGGATTACCACTCGCAAGGGCGACCGGGAAAAATACAAGTTATACCCACGAAACCAACGAACTCTCAAAGAGATCTGGCGCTGGCGTATTCTCCAGGGGTAGCTGAACCTTGTTTAAAAATTGCAGAAAACACTGAAGATGTATATAAATATACCGCTAAAGGAAACCTGGTAGCTGTAATTAGTAATGGTACAGCAGTATTAGGTCTTGGCGATATTGGTCCAGAAGCGGGTAAACCGGTGATGGAAGGTAAAGGTCTTCTTTTTAAGATCTTCGCTGATATTGACGTTTTTGATCTGGAACTGGATACTAAAAACGTTGATGATTTTGTTAAAATCGTAAAAGCACTGGAACCAACTTTTGGTGGGGTGAATTTAGAAGATATTAAAGCACCAGAATGCTTTGAAATTGAGCGTCGCTTGAAAGAGGAGATGAATATCCCTGTGATGCACGACGATCAGCATGGTACCGCCATTATCTCTGCAGCAGCATTAATCAATGCCTGCGAATTGCAGAAAAAGAAAATGGATAAGATCAAGATTGTGGTAAATGGAGCCGGTGCTGCTGCGATTTCCTGTACCCGTCTTTATGTTTCTTTAGGTGCTAAAAAAGAAAACATCGTTATGTGCGACCGTACTGGCGTCATTAGAGCAGACAGAGAAAAATTGGACGACATCAAAGCTGAATTTGCGACTACTAGAGACCTACGTACTTTGGAAGAAGCAATGAAAGATTCTGATGTATTCATCGGTCTTTCTTCTGCTGATTGTGTAACGGTGGAGATGTTGAAATCTATGGCTAAGAATCCTATTGTTTTTGCAATGGCGAATCCTAACCCAGAGATTGCTTACGAACTGGCCATCAGTTCCCGTAAAGATTTAATTATGGCTACAGGACGTTCTGATTATCCGAATCAGGTGAATAACGTACTGGGCTTCCCATATATTTTTAGAGGTGCATTAGATGTTAGGGCAACCAGCATCAATGAGGAAATGAAAATTGCCGCGGTGAAAGCAATTGCTGAACTGGCTAAAAAATCTGTTCCTGAGGCTGTAAACATGGCCTACAATGAGAAAAATATCAAATTTGGTAAAGACTATATCATTCCTAAGCCAGTAGATTTGCGACTGATGACCAATGTTTCTTCGGCAGTAGCCAAAGCAGCAATTGATTCAGGCGTAGCCCGTAAAATCATCACCGATTGGGATGCTTATACGGAAGAATTGAAAACCAGGTTGGGAATGGATGATGCCATCATGCGCGCCATCACCAATAAAGCGAAATCTGATCCGAAACGTGTGGTATTCACCGAAGCGGATAACTATAAAATCCTGAAAGCGGCACAGATCGTTAAGGACGAAAATATTGCCATTCCAATCTTGTTGGGTAAAAGAACGGTTATCGAGCAGATCATCGAAGAAAATGCACTGGAATTAGAAGGTGTAGAGATCATTGATCCAATGTTAGAGCCGGAACGCATGGCAAAATATGCGGATAATCTTTACCAAAAGAGACAAAGAAGAGGGGTAACCTTGTTTGAAGCCAACAAATTCTTACGTGATAGAAATTACTTCGGTGCCTCTATGGTAGAATTCGGTGAAGCAGATGCCATGATCTCTGGTCTGACCAAAAACTATGTGTCTACCATCAAGCCTGCACTACAGGTCATTGGCACCGAGCCAGGTGTAAACCGTGTGGCTGGCATGTACATGATGATGACGAAAAAAGGTCCGGTATTCTTTGGCGATACTACTGTAAATGTAGATCCTACAGTAGAAGAATTAGTGGACATTACTTTGTTACTAGACTCTGCGGTTCGTAAATTCAACATTCAGCCACGTATTGCCCTACTTTCTTACTCCAATTTTGGGTCAAATGAGGGGGTCGTTCCTGAAAAAGTGCGAAAAGCAGTGAAAATTCTTCACGAAAAGCACCCTGAAATTATCGTAGACGGTGAAATGCAAGGAAATTTTGCAATTAACAATGAGTTATTGAAAGATAACTTTCCTTTTAGTAGCTTAGTAGATGCCCCTGCAAATACACTGGTATTCCCTAATTTGGAGTCTGGAAATATCGCCTATAAGCTGTTACAGGAACTAGGTGGAGCAGAAGCAGTAGGTCCTATTCTATTGGGATTGAACAAACCTGTTCACATTGTACAGTTGGGTAGTTCAGTTCGTGAAATTGTGAACATGGTCACTTTAGCTGTTTTAGATGTACAGTCTAAAGAACAAGAAGCCCTGGCTAAAAAGGGTGGTTTATTAAAAAGAATAATTAAGAAATAAGATATGTTTGAATATATTGATGGTAAGCTCACCTTTAAATGCCCCGCTTATATTGTTGTGGAGGCCGGAGGAATTGGTTACCATATCAATATTTCACTAAATACTTATAGCAGTCTGGCAGATGCGGAAAGATGTAAAGTTTACCTCTGGACGCATATAAAGGAAGATGCACATACCTTATATGGATTTGCAGAGGAGGGAGAGCGCAGGCTCTTCCTTCATCTGATTTCCGTTTCTGGAATCGGTCCCAATACCGGTAGAATGATGCTCTCTTCCATTACCCCGATAGAAATTCAAGCTGCTATTGTAAATGGTGATTTACCTTTAATTCAGCGGATCAAAGGGATAGGCACGAAAACGGCTCAGCGCCTCGTGCTGGAATTACAGGATAAATTGAAAAAAGAAGGTACAGGATCATTAATTGCTGCACCGCTTAATAATACTGCTAGAGAAGAAGCTTTATCCGCTTTGATGATGCTTGGTTTTGCAAAACAACCCGCAGAAAAATCAATCGATAATGCAGTGAAAAATGGAGGTTCAGATTTAACAGTAGAACAAATGATAAAAATAGCTTTGAAGAACTTATAGAATTTTACTTTGAAAACCCTATTAACGCTCCTCTTTACCTTATTTCTCTGCTTTGGCGGACAAATAGCTTTTTCGCAGACTCTAAGGCCTCAGGTAAGAAATTCGGATACAACAAAGAATTCCTTCAGTTTGAAGGAAAAGCAACGATTAGGTCTTAGAAACCTCAATAATTCCTTCAAACCACTTCCCGACAATGTGAAACGGGAAGTTGAGTATGATGCGAAAAATAAAAGATACATCATTCGCCAGCTGATTGGCAACCAGCTTTTCTCCGCGCCGCAATACCTGACCATTGAAGAATATCAGCGTTTGGTGAATTCTGAAATGAAGCGCGACAACTGGCGTATGTATTCCAATGAAGAAATTAATGAAGTCAGAAAGAATGGGCTAATTCCTAGCCTGAAAGTCAATAGCAAAGCTTTTGAGAAGATTTTTGGCGGAACAACCATAGATATACAGCCTCGTGGTGAAGCTGAACTGACCTTCCTGGGAAGGATCAATAAAAATGAAAACCCGCTGTTCAATGAGCGTCAGCGCGTACAGGGGAATTTTGATTTTAACCAGCGCATTCAGATGGATGTAATTGGTAATATTGGTACCCGGATGAAGGTCAATATGAACTACAATACCGAAGCACAGTTTGATTTTGAAAATCAGGTGAAGCTGGATTATGTCGGCGGAAAGGATGATATCATCCAAAAAATCGAAGCAGGTAATGTGAGCCTGCCTCTAAGTACTTCATTGATCAACGGTACACAGGCGCTTTTTGGGATAAAAACACAGCTGCAATTCGGGAAACTGAATGTGAGCACGGTTTTCTCTCAGCAGAAATCACAATCGCGGGAAATCCGCATCAATAATGGTGCACAGCAGAATGAATTTAGACTCAGTGCCGATAATTATGAAGCCAATAAACACTATTTCTTAGCGCAGTACTTTAGACAGAATTATAATAAAACCTTAGCTACGCCTCCAACGCTTACTTCAGGGGTGTTGATTACCAGAGTAGAAGTTTGGATTACCAATAAAACAGGAAATACACAAGGCTCCAGAGATGTGATGGCCTTGATGGATTTAGGAGAAAATGCACCCTACAATCAAACTCTTGTTGGCGGTGGATCAGCCCTGCCTTCTGGATTTGACAGTCCGCAGTTTCCAAGACAGTCCAATAATTTATTGTCGGAATTGCCGCCAGATGCCAGGTTAACAAACGCTAATGCGATCATCCCTTTCTTTGCAGGGAGCGGAGGTACAGATAATTATGCCAAGCTAACGTATGCCAGAAAACTGGCGGATAGAGAGTTTACTTTTCATCCGCAGCTGGGCTATATTTCCCTGAATAATGCCCTGAATACCGATGAGGTATTGACGGTAGCTTACCGATATACTTACCGTGGGGTAGAATATCAGGTAGGGGAGTTCTCTACTGACATTTCATTTGACCCGGGAAGTCCAGAGGTCTTGTTTACAAAGATGCTGAAAAATGAAACTTTGAAAACTAAATTGCCGATCTGGAACCTGATGATGAAAAATATCTATTCTATCGGTGGATACCAGATCAGCCCAATGAACTTCAGATTAGATATTTTTCGCATTGATGACAAATTGGGTGTAGAAAAACCGTACATCGAAGAAGGAGAAAAACTGGATGCCAACCGCAGGCCGCTGAAGAACAAACAATGGATTCAGGTGACAGGTTTAGACCGTTTGAATCAGCAGAAAGAACGGAGTCCGGATGGGGTGTTTGATTTTGAATCAGAAAACAAACCTTTTGGAACAAATGACAACATCGCGTTCAATACGCCGATCAATAGTAATAATAACCCGGGAAATACCAATTCCTCGAATACTAATCTGACCAATTTCTCTACCAATACCATCAGTGGTTACATTACCATTGACCCCTTGAATGGAAGAATTATCTTCCCTTTGATCGAGCCTTTTGGTAGGGATCTTGCCGATCAGTTTGAAGCTTCAGAGCTACCATTGATCCAAAAGTACACCTATCCTGCTTTATATGACTCCACAAAAGTCGTGGCGCAGCAGCTGTTCAGTAACCAGAACCGCTATTTCATTAAAGGTGCTTACCAAAGTCAGGTGGCTTCAGAATTTAGCTTAAACTCCATCAATGTTCCGGAAGGGTCGGTAAAGGTGTTTGCAGGTACGATTCCTTTGCAGGAAGGTGTAGATTTTACAGTCGATTATCAGGGTGGAAGGGTGAGAATCCTGAATACAGCCATATTGATTTCTGGGCAGCCGATCAGAATTTCTACAGAAAATAATGAGTTATTTGGTTTACAGCAGCGTTCGTTGTTCGGAACCAGATTTGATTATAAAGTAAACAATAAACTGAATCTTGGGGCGACCTTGATGAACCTGACGGAGAAACCACTGACGCCAAAGGTGAATGTGGGAGAAGAGCCGATTTCCAATACCATTTGGGGTGTGGATCTGAATTATAGCACACCATCCAGATTCTTAACGAAATTAGTGGATAAACTGCCTTTCATCTCTACAAAAGTACCTTCCAGTCTGACGTTTTCAGGAGAGTATGCACAATTGATTCCGGGACACCCGAAAGCCTTGAATTTCGGCGGACAAAAAGGTGGTGTGAGTTATCTGGATGATTTTGAAGCCTCACGTTCCGTGATTGATTTGAAAAGTTCTATGGCCTGGCAGTTGTCGGGAACACCACAGCTTTTCTCTGAATCCAGTAGGATTGACGATTTGAGCTACGGTTTCAACAGGGCTTTAATCGCTTTCTACAACATAGATCCGATATTCTACAATAGAAATGATGCCAGCCTACCGGCAGGTTTGAGAAATAACAAAAATGAATTGTCTAACCATTATGTTCGTCAGATTATCGAGCAGGAAGTGTTTCCTTTTAAAGAAACGGGTACAGGACAGCCATTCGCCCTGCCAACTCTAGATGTGGCTTTTTATCCTACAGTTCGTGGGCCTTACAATTATACGCCTACCGGATTTAACCAGGCTGGTATGTTGAATAACCCACGTTCCCGCTGGGGAGGTTTATTCAGAAGAATTGAAACCAACGACTTTGAAGCTTTGAACATTGAGTTCATTGAGCTTTGGGTAATGGATCCGAATATTTATAAACCGAACAGTTTGGGTGGTGACTTGTATTTCAATTTGGGTAATATCTCGGAAGACATTTTGAAAGACGGAAGAAAGTCTTTGGAGAATGGACTTCCTGCTGATGGTGATCCTTCTAAATATGATGAAACCAATTGGGGAAGGGTACCTAAATTGCAGCCGGTAGTTCAGGCTTTCGACAATGATCCTAATGCCAGAAAAGCACAGGATGTGGGTTTAGACGGATTGGCGAATAAAGACGAGCAGATAAAATTCTCTACTTTGATCAACCAGATTAAAGGACAGTTGAATCCTGATGCAGCCAATACTTTAGAAAATGACCCTTCTTCGGATGATTATAGTTATTTCAGAGGTCCGGATTTAGACCGTGAAAATGCAGGGATTTTAAAACGTTACCAGCGCTATAACGGAACAGAAGGAAACTCTAAAACTGCTGAGCAATCGCGTGCAGAACTGGGTGTTGAAAACTCGGCGTCGACTTCTTTACCAGATGGGGAAGACATCAACAGAGATAACAACATGACGCAATCTGATGAGTACTTCCAATACAAAGTTTCTATGCGTCCGGGCGACCTGATGGTGGGACAAAACTTTGTAACGGATAAAGTGATTTCTCAGGTGAAACTGGCAAACGGAAGTACACAACCTGTAACCTGGTACCAGATCCGTATTCCTTTGGCACAATATCAGGACCGTATTGGTGGAATCCAGGATTTTAAATCTATCCGTTTCATCAGAATGTTTCTTACCAATTTTGCCGATACTACGGTATTGAGATTTGGGAAAATCCAATTGGTGAGGGGTGAATGGAGACAATACAATCCAAATGATGATCCTTCACAAACGATCGTAGATCCTGCTTTAGGAACGATTGCTTCAGATAAGTCGACGATAGAAGTCGCTACCGTAAATATTGAGGAGAATGGTAAACGTACCCCGATTCCTTATGTAATTCCTCCAGGCATCGAAAGAGAGCGTGATTTCAGCAATTACCGTGGTGATACCCGTCAGAATGAGCAGTCGTTATCCGTAACGATCAAAAATCTGAAAGATGGTTATGGCAGGGCCGCCTTTAAAACAGGATTCAACGATTTCAGGTCTTATAAACACCTGGAAATGTACATCCATGCGGAGGCTTTAGGAACGAGTATATTGAAGGATAACGACCTGAGTGCTTTCCTGAGAATCGGTACCGATAATCAGGACAACTACTACGAATATTCACAGCCTTTAAAAGTGACGCTTCCAGGTACCAGTGATCCAAATGCGATCTGGCCGGAGCAAAATAAAATGGACATTACCCTTGAGTTCTTCCAGAAAGCGAAACTAGAAAGAAACAACGCGAAAACCAGTACCGGTGCACCATGGCCGATCAATATTCCTTATATCTATACGGTGGATGGCAAAACCATTACCATCAAAGGACAGCCGGATATGAGTAAGGTAAGGGTATATATGCTGGGGGTTAAAAACCCTTACCGTGCAAATGGTAATGACGATGGAATGCAGAAGAATGCCGTCATCTGGTTTAATGAGCTTCGTTTAACGGAATTCGATGAGCGCGGTGGATGGGCGGCTACTGCTAGGATGAATGCGAAACTGGCGGATTTTGCGGATGTAAATGTATCCGGAAGTAAATCGACCATCGGTTTCGGTTCCTTAGAAACCAGAGTGAGCGAGAGAAACAGAGCGGATAACGTATTTTTTGACATCTCTTCGAGCATGGAACTGGGCAAGTTTTTCCCTAAGAAAACAGGGATCAAGGTGCCGATGTTTGTGAGTTATTCCAGCCAGGTAGCTACTCCTCAATACAACCCTAGTATGCCTGACATTGAGTTGAAAAATGCACTGGATGCGGCTTCAAAACCACAGCGGGATTCTATCCTGAATTATGCACAGGATTATACCACCAGAAGCAGTATCAACTTCACCAACGTGAGAAAAGAAAGAACAGATCCGGAAGCAAAACCTCAGGTTTGGGATATTGAAAACTTCAACGTCAGCTATGCATATACCAAGTATTCGCACCGTGACTTCATCATAGAAAGTAATTTCCAAAAGACCTACAGAGCTTCCCTGGCTTATAACTATGCTGGATTGGCGAAAACGTATGAGCCTTTTAGAAAGATCATCAAGAACAACACACTGGCCATACTGAAGGATTTCAACTTTAGCCTGATGCCTTCTGCGATTAACTTCAGAATAAATGTAGATCGTTTCTATTCTGAAAACAGTTTGAGAAACAATGATCCTATGAATTCTATTCCTGTGAACACCACGTTTAATAAAAACTTCCTGGTGTCCAGGATGTATGGCATTTCATGGAACCTGAGTAAATCTTTAACCATGGACATTGATGCGACCAATTACTCCATCATTGATGAGCCTTTCGGCAGAATCCAGGGATTGAAAAGAGATACTTTATGGCAGAATATGCTGAGGTTGGGTCGTAATACCAATTACAGTCACAACCTGAACTTTACCTATAATTTACCAATCAGTAAGATTCCTGGATTGGATTGGGTGAATGTGGCCACACGTTATGGTACCAATTTTAACTGGCAGACAGAACCGCTTTCTACGTTGAGAGATCCAAATATCAACCTTGGAAATACGATTCAAAACTCCAGAACAATTCAGGTGAATCCTAACTTAAACCTGGCTTCACTATACAATAAATTTGGATTTGTACGCAAAGGAAACGGAGCAGGTGGACAAAATGTTTGGGTAGGTTTATTAACAAGTGTGAAAAATGTAGTGGGTGCTTATACGCAGAGCAAGGGGATTTTCCTACCTGGTTATTTGCCTAAAACGAACTACTTCGGAATTGACCAAGCTACCGGTGCACCGGGCTTAGGCTTCGTATTAGGTAGTCAGCGGGACATCAGAACTGAAGCTTTATTGAAAAGCTGGATCACTACAGACACCCTGCAGTCGCAGCTGTACATCAACACGATGCGGGAAGATTTAAGCTTTACCAGTTTGGTTGAGCCGATCAAAGACTTGTCGATTACACTAACGGCCAATAGAAATCAAACAAAGAATTACTCGACCAATTTCAGATATGACGGAGAATTAAAAGGTTTTGAAAACTTTAGCCCCTTTACAACGGGTGACTATAGCATTTCCTATATCAGTTTAGGTACTGCTTTCTCGGAGAAATCCGGCAGTACGATGTCTAAGCTATTCGTCAACTTCATGAACAATAGGGTGATCATTTCCCAGCGTTTAGGTTTAACAAACACGAACTCCACAGGGGTTAGAAATGGATTGTATGCAGATGGTTATGGCGCAGAATCTCAGGATGTACTGACGGCTGCTTTCCTGTCTGCTTATTCCGGGAAAGATCCAAAAACATCCAGCCTCAGCTCGATGCCTAAGATTCCATTGCCAAACTGGCGTTTGAATTACCGTGGTCTGATCGGGATTCCTTTCCTCGCAGATCGTTTCAGCTCGATTGATTTGAGACACTCTTATCGCTCTATTTACAGCATCAGCAGTTTTAATTCACTATTGAAATACCAGGAAAATAATGGCGGTGTCATCAGTAGAGATTTAAATGATAACTTCCTTCCGGAGTTCCAATATGCACAGGTAACCATTGCAGAACAGTTCTCCCCATTGATCGGAATCGATACACGTTTGAAAAACAACCTGACTGCTAATTTTGAGATTGGAAGATCCAGGATGCTGGGATTAAATATGGCAAACAGCCAGCTGGCCCAATTAACGGAAAGCAACATGGTGTTCGGATTGGGTTATCGTACTACGAAGTTCAGGTTCCCTTTTGGCTTGTTCAAAGGACTTAAAATGGACAACAATACGGACTTTAAACTGGATGTCGCAGTGAGGGATAATAAAACGGTGATTTATCGTGCAAACATTCTGGAGGCAGAAGTTTCTTCCGGGGCGAAAAACGTTACCTTAAGACCAAGTGTGGATTATATCCTGAACCAGCGCTTTAACGTGCGCCTGTTCTACGACTCTAACATCACTAAACCATATACTTCACAGACGTTCAATACCTCATTTAGTAATTTCGGATTTAGTTTGAGAGTTACTCTGAATTAGGCATTGTGATAAATACTTATATTAATTACCTTTGAACCAACAAAAAATTATACACATGAATTTTCCATCAGAATTAAAGTACACTAAAGACCACGAATGGGTTAAAATTGAAGGTAACGAAGCCTATATCGGTATTACTGATTTTGCACAACGTGAATTAGGTGATATTGTATACATCGATATTAATACCGTGGGTGATGAAGTAAGTAAAGACGATGTTTTCGGTACAGTGGAAGCTGTTAAGACTGTTTCTGATTTGTTTATGCCAGTAACTGCTACAGTAACTGAAACTAATCCTGAATTGAATGACAACCCGGAATTGGTAAATTCTGACCCTTATGGAAAAGGATGGATGGTTAAAGTAACACTTTCTGACGCTGCTGAAGTTGCAGGTTTATTAGACGCAGATGCTTATAAAGCTCTTGTAGGAGCTTAATTAATGAATACTAAAGCATTAAAATATCAGATCTGGGCCATTCTATGGACCGTTGTGATTTTAGTCCTTTGTAATATGAAAATGCCTGACACTTCTGGGTCAGGCATTTTTTTTGAAGGATTTGATAAGTTGGTACACCTGGGATTTTTCTTTGTACTGACGATTCTTCTATTCTATGGCAGGATCAATTACCAGCACAGCTACAGCTTCCGTTCCCTAACGATTTTTAAAGTGATCCTGATTACCGCAGGTATCGGAGCAGGAATTGAATTTCTGCAATGGAAGGTGTTTACTTACAGATCTGCAGAATGGTGGGATTTTGGCTGTGATATGATCGGTGTGTTTATGGGCGTATTCAGTTTTGTTCTTTTGCATAAATCGGATTATCATAAATCTCTTCATCATGAAAAAAATAAAATTTAGTCTATTGCTGTTATTTGTTGCTGCAGCGGTCAGTAGCTGCAGTATTTTTAAGCCAGGATGCAAATGCCCTCCGGTGAGTTACAACAGCTATCCAAACGAAATAACACTTGCGGGTATCTAAATAGTTACCCTACTGTGACCTTAGGATTATTTAATTGCGCGTAATATCCTGTTAAACCTGATTACAAGCAGGTTGATTCCCGTTCCGGTATTTGGAATTATTATAAATTAAGGCTAAATTGCGCCAGGTTCAGGAAAGGAAATCATGCCCGATCCGAACATAAATAATCTATAGAAAGATGAAGCTATCACAATTGAATCCAGGAGAAAGAGGTACTATAGTTGAGTTCACAGATCTTGAAATGTCTGTAAAACTAATGGAGATGGGCTGCTTGCCAGGGGAGGTTGTTGAGGTAGAAAGATTTGCTCCACTTGGTGATCCAATCGCTATCCGTGTGGCCGGCTATCAACTTTGTTTGCGTAAGAACGAAGCATCTGTTATCATAATTCAGTAATACTATATTGGCTAAGGATTTGAAAATAGCGCTGGTTGGGAATCCCAATACAGGCAAGTCTACTCTTTTTAACCTGCTGACAGGTTTAAATCAAAAGATCGGTAATTTTCCGGGTATCACCGTCGACAAGAAAGTGGGGCATTGTAAGTTTGCAGATGGCAAGGTTGCAGCAATCATTGACCTTCCAGGAACGTATAGCTTATATCCGAAGAGTAAGGATGAAAGTATCGTGTTCCAGGTATTGGCGGATAAAACCAATTCGAGTTATCCGGATGTAGTGGTTTTAGTGGCTGATGCGACTAATCTAAGAAGAAACTTATTGCTGTATTCTCAGGTTGCGGATCTAGAGGTACCGATGGTATTGGCGCTGAACATGACTGATATGGCCCAGAAGGAAGGAATTGACGTCAATGTCAATTTGCTTGCGGAAAGATTGGGTATACAGGTGGTGGCCATCTCGGCGAGAAGCAAAACTGGTTTAAAAGAATTAAAACAAGCGATAGAAAACACCACCAAAATTGCCACTCAGGCAAAAGGTGCAGATATATTAGCCTTAGCTCCGGAAGCAATTTCCGAGGCGAAAGCTAAATTAAAAACAGACAACGACTATTATGCGTTGCAGGTTTTACATCAGCATCAGCATTTAGACCTGTTCTCTGAAGAAGATCATGCGGGATTTGCAAAGATTAAAAGAGCTCATGCCTTTGAAACCTCAGAACTGCAGACTGCAGAAACCATTGCCCGTTACCGTCATTTAGGAACGGTACTTTCTGGTGTAATTCAGGATACCGGTGCGGCTAAGAAGTTTGCATTCAATGATAAAATAGATGCAGTACTGACCAACAAATTCTGGGGATTTCTGATTTTTATTGGGATTCTGTTCTTCATCTTTAACTCTATTTTCTCCTGGTCTGCATATCCGATGGAGATGATTGAGGCTGGGTTTATGAAGCTGACAGAACTCGGTCATGAGTATTTGCCGGATGGCATATTAACAAACCTATTACTTGATGGGGTCCTGGCAGGTCTGGGAGGCGTGATCGTCTTTATCCCGCAAATCGCGATTCTCTTTGCTTTCATCTCCATATTGGAGGATACCGGATACATGTCAAGGGTGACTTTTATGATGGATAAAATCATGAGGAAATTCGGACTCAGCGGTAAATCTGTTGTACCCATGATTGGTAGTCTGGCTTGTGCGGTACCTTCCATCATGAGTGCCAGAAATATCGAAAGCTGGAAAGATAGGATCATCACCATTATGGTGGCTCCTTTGGTGAGCTGCTCGGCAAGATTACCAGTGTATACCTTATTAATTGGCCTTGTTGTTCCGGAAAAGATGGTCTGGGGCTTCATTAACCTGCAAGGTTTAACCTTAATGGGGATGTACCTGATCAGTATCATAGCGGCAATATTGGTTGCTTTTGTGATGAAATTTATCATCAAAGCGAAAGAGAAATCTTACTTCATCATGGAGTTGCCGGTATATAGAATGCCACGCTGGAGTAACGTATTGTACACAATGTATGAGAAGTCTAAAACTTTCGTCTTCGAAGCGGGTAAGGTGATTATCGCGATCTCCATCATCTTATGGGTGATGGCCTCTTACGGTCCTTCGGATCGCTTTGCTGAAATTGACAAGAAATATGACGCCATAGAGGCTCAAAAAGATAGTGTACAGATTTCTACGCTGGAGAGAGATAAGTCGGCGGAGAAGCTGGAAAACTCTTATGCAGGTATATTAGGTCATGCGATAGAACCAGCGATCAAGCCATTAGGTTTCGATTGGAAGATTGGGATTGCTTTGATCACTTCATTTGCAGCGAGAGAAGCTTTTGTAGGTACCATGGCTACTATTTATAGTGTGGATGGTGGTGATGAAGCTGTAGGTACGATTCGTGATAAAATGAGAGCAGCTGTAAATCCGGATACGGGATTACCAGTCTTTACTTTTGCAACGGCATTTTCACTGATGCTGTTTTATGCCTTTGCCATGCAATGTATGAGTACGGTGGCAGTAGTATTCAGAGAGACGAAGTCCTGGAAATGGCCTGTAATTCAGCTGACCTATATGACCGCAATGGCCTATATCGCCAGTTTGATCGCCTATCAGCTTTTGAAGTAATTTACTTATCTTGGGGAGGTGAAAAAGGAGGAGATCTTAGCGCAGTACATGCCCCAGGCAGCTGCACCGATCATTGCGAAGTGGATAGATTATTTTCAATGTGAGTTTAAAATATCTAAAAACCGGGTGACGAAATTGGGTGATTACCGTCATCCCTATCAAGGGTTGGGGCATAAGATATCCGTGAATAACGACTTGAATCCCTATGCCTTTCTGGTGACTACCGTTCATGAATTTGCACATTTGCTCACTTGGAACGACCATAAGAATAAGGTAAAGCCGCATGGCGGAGAATGGAAGCACAATTTTAAGCGCATGATGACGCCCTTTATTGAGCAGAAAATCTTCCCTCAGGATGTAGAAATGGCGATTGTCAGCTACCTGCACAACCCTTCTGCAGCTAGCTGCACAGATTTAAAACTCTCGCGTGCGCTTAAAAAACATGATGTATTAAAGGATGCTTCCCGATTGGAAGAACTGCCTTTAGACGCAGTGTTTACCATCAAAGATGGCAGACAATTTAAAAAAGGGGAGAAGCTTAGGAAAAGATACCGCTGCCTTTGTCTGGACAACGGAAATGTCTATTTGTTTAATCCCTTAGCGGAAGTGATGCTGGCGCCAACAGGTACATAAACTGCTTCTTTATTGGCAATTTCCCATTTAAAATTCAACTTTTCATTCTTGAATATTGTAGGTTGACGTTGCAAGCTGTCAATTAGTGCATCAGGCGTTCTTACCATCACATTTGCAGTATAACCATTCTGGCCGCTGCCTTTCAGCTGTATAATACTTTCCTCAGGAATGTCTATAAATTGCTCAAAATACATCGAAAACTCTCCCTTTTGACCAATGGCATCTTCTAGTTTTTTGAGCTGTTGTGCCTCATCTTCTGCAGTTTGAACTGTACTTGTCGCGGATTTAACAGATAAAAATGGTTGTTTTTTCAAGGTTGCAGTGTTAGCCGCAGTACGCTGTTCCTTTTTAAAAGAAATGTTGTTCCTGAAAAAATTACGGGTTTCTGTTAGCCCATTATTGGCTTTAATGCTTTCCTGAACAAGGATCAAAGTGTCGTTTTTAAGAAAATATCTTTTGCTGCGGTTGCTGATCAGCTTATTGTCTTCGTTTTCCTCATATAATACCGGTTTCCCGTTCGCGCTGTACTTTTCTACATACATTGATTGTTCTCCCTGTTGAAAGATAAGGCTGCTTTGTCTCTCTAGACTGCTGAGGTTCGACTGAATAGAATCGGCATAACGAAGAATGGACGCATCGGTCATTGCTGCTGGAGAACTCTGATTGATCAGGTCTGCCTGGGGGTGTTTGGGCTGTTGATTACAACCGGATATGGCTAAGGTCAGAGGGAAGATAAATGATAGATAAGCGTGCTTCATAGTATTCCTTAAATAGTTCAGGAATTAAAATGCGATTATCGTGCCATAAGAAGCTTTGTGTCGTCGAAATATTTCTCAGATAAGTCATTAATTGATCTTTACTAGAAAATTAGCGCTTATTCTAGTAAAAAGATGTATACTGCTAACCTGGCATCTTTAGTTGTAAAACAGTTGGCGCTTTGAGTTTTTAAAAATAGGAGAGCTGTATACTTAGGAACCTTTATAAGAGGAATGACCGCTTAGTAAGCCAGCAGCTTATCAATCATATCGGGTAACCTGCTTTTCGCAAGGAAATCTTCTTCCAATACCCTATTCATTGGAATAGCCGTATCTGCACTGGCGCAACGCATTACTGGTGCATCCAGATTGCTAAAACAATGTTCGCCGATCCATGCCGCCAATTCTCCTCCGAATCCACTGCTTAAGGTATCTTCATGTAGGATCAATACCCTGCCGGTTTGCTTTACTGCTGCGGTTACTGCGTTTTTATCCCAGGGCTGCAAACTGCGTAAATCAACGAGTGTGATGCTTAAGTCTGGATGTTCTGCGATATAGGAGAGCGCCCAGTGTACACCAAGACCGTAGGTGATGATGCTCAATTGTGTCCCTTCCTGTAATACATTGGCTTTGCCGATTTCCAGGTTATACTCCCCTTGCGGAACTATTCCGGTTAAACTCCTGTACAGGTATTTATGTTCAAAAAATAACACTGGATTCGGATCATCAATGGCCGCCAGCAATAGTCCTTTGGCATCAGCAGGGAAGGCCGGATAGACGATTTTTAGTCCAGGTGTTTTTGTAAACCAGGCTTCATTACTTTGGGAGTGAAAAGGACCAGCTCCGGTTCCGGCGCCTGTAGGCATCCTGACTACCACATCTGCTTTTTCTCCCCATCTGTAATGGGTTTTAGCCAGGTTGTTTACAATTTGATTGAAACCGCAGGTCACGAAGTCGGCGAACTGCATTTCCACTACTGCTTTATAACCATTGATAGAAAGACCCAGTGCGGTGCCTACAATTGCGGATTCGCAGATGGGGGTATTTCGCACCCTTGCCTTTCCGAAAAGACCAACAAAGCCCTCTGTAATTTTAAAAGCACCCCCATATTCGGCAATATCCTGACCCATCAATACCAGGTTATCGTGTTTAGACATTCCAATTTTCAGGGCGTCGGTAATTGCGTCCAGGTAACGCATTTCTAATAAAGGAGTATCTTTTGCGGGGATGATAGATTCAAAAGGATAAGGAGCATACATATCTTCGAGTTCAGCCTCAGCATTTGCTGCTGGTTCTTCCTCCTGAAATGCCGCCTCTATTTCATACTCAATACCAGCTTTAAAATCTGCTTTAATTTCGGTGATCAGCGAGGTAGTCAGCACGTTTTCTGCTAATAGATAGCGTTCAAAGCTTGCTACCGGGTCTTTTTCCGCCCAGGCATCCATTAGTTCCTGTGGAACGTATTTTGTGCCTGAGGCTTCTTCATGACCCCTCATTCTGAAAGTTAAACACTCTACCAACACAGGTTTTGGGTCTTTACGGATTCTTGAGGCGATTTCAGCCAGTGTATCATAGACTTCCAACACGTTATTGCCATCGATTTGAAAACCTTCAATACCATAACCTGCTGCCCGATCTACCAGATTTTTACATTTATATTGTTCGCTGGTAGGAGTAGAAAGGCCGTATCCATTGTTTTCTATGAGAAAGATTACTGGAAGATTCCATACGGCGGCTACGTTGATGGCTTCGTGGAAATCACCTTCACTGGTGGCACCTTCCCCGGTAAATACAAGGGTCGATTTTTCCTGACCGTTGATCAGATCTGCGAGAGCAATGCCATCTGCAACGGCCATTTGAGGCCCCAGATGGGAAATCATGCCGATAATTCTATAGTCCTGAGTACCGAAATGGAAGGAGCGATCCCGACCTTTGGTAAAGCCGTTTAGTTTTCCCTGCCATTGTGCCATCAGTTTCTTCAAAGGGATATTACGTGCGGTAAATACCCCCAGGTTTCTGTGCATAGGGAGGATATACTCGGATTCCTCCATGGCCAGTGTACTGCCAATGGCAATGGCCTCCTGACCGATGCCGGAAAACCACTTGCCAATTCTGCCTTGACGTAATAGGATAAGCATTTTTTCCTCTACCATTCTTGGGTAGAGCAATTGCGTATATAAATTTAGTAATACCGCATCGTTCTTATCTTTTCTGTCGAACTGCATATTTTAAGGGTTTTTGTTTGCTTTCTTTTTTTCCTCATAAAGCTTTGCAAAAGATTTCGGTGCAACTTCCGGCATACTCCGGTATTTGCCCCAGGTCTTCTTGAAGAAAAACTTGAGGAAGAAGTTTTTCATTTTTCCACCCAGCATGTCCATTCTTGACCTTTTTTGCATGGTAGTAGTAAAGGCATTCCAACCGATTTCCTCTACTTTAGTATTTTGGTTGTCGGCTACTGCATCTCTTCTATTCAGCAATAACATCTTATGAACATCAATCTTTACTGGGCAAACCTCGGTACATTTGCCGCATAAACTGGAAGCATTGCTCAGGTGTTTGAACTCCTTCATGCCCTGTAAATGAGGGGTGATGATAGAGCCGATCGGGCCACTGTAAGTGGTATTATAAGTGTGTCCGCCAATATTTTTATACACCGGACAAGCGTTTAAACAAGCACCGCAACGGATGCAATATAAGGCCTGACGCTGTTCTTTTTGTGCCAGTAAATTGGTCCTGCCATTGTCGAGCAATACCACATACATCTCTTCCGGACCATCTGTTTCGTGCGCCTGTCTGGGGCCGCTCAATATCGTATTGTAAACGGTTAGGTTTTGTCCGGTTCCATGACTAGAAAGCAATGGCCAGAATAAATCCAGGTCGGCCATAGAAGGCACCACCTTTTCTATTCCTACAATAGCAATATGGATTTTAGGAAAAGTAGTACATAACCGCGCATTTCCCTCATTTTCTGTCAGGGCGATGCTGCCGGTATCGGCAATTAAGAAGTTTCCTCCGGAGATGCCGATGTCTGCTCTCAGGTATTTTTCCCTCAGCAATTCTCTGGCTTTTTGAGTCAGCTGCTGTGGTGTGGCATCTAGTGGTGTTCCAAATTTATCATGGAACAGCTTTGCAATTTCCTCTTTGCTGAGGTGCATTGCAGGGGTAACAATATGGTATGGAGCCTGGCCTAGCAGCTGAACAATATATTCGCCAAGGTCGCTCTCTAAGGATTCAATGTTGTTTTTCTCCAAGAAATCATTGAGGTGGATTTCTTCGGTGGTCATCGATTTAGACTTGATAACCGTTTTACCGCCACTTTTCCGGATGATGTTTAAGATCTCTCTCTGTGCCTCTTCTACATCATTTGCCCAGATTACTTTCCCGCCTCTACGTTGAAAATTGGTTTCAAATTCAGGAAGAAACTTATCCAGGTTCTCCATCACCCTCCATTTAATCACATGCGCTTTCTTCTTCGAGTTTTCTAAATTCTCGAACCTCGACACACCCCGCTCTACCGCAACATTATACTTGCCAATATTATGATTAATTGTCTTGCGATGCCCTAAATCAAAGGCTTTTTCATCGGCCTTAACCAAAAATTCATCAGATATCTTCATCGTCATCAAATATAAAAATAATTAGGCTTGAAATGGATTCCTGCCCTGAAATTACAATATAAGGAAAGGAAGAGGAGTATCGACGAAATATTTTCGTCGATTGGTCGAGAAGTTCGGGCGTTTCGTCGAGAGGTACACTGCTATGGTCTAAAGCACCGAAAATCGCTGAAACGTTTCTGATTTGGCGACGTCTTATCTACAAAACAACCTTAAAAAATTAAAACTTAAAAATTAAAAGATATGAAAACTGCCATCAAAACTCTAATCGCAACTTCTTTAACAGCTATCGTTTTAACTTCTTCAGCGTTCACAACGTTTGCAAAAGAGAAAGCACCACTCAGCACTGTTGCCGCTGCTGTAAAATTTAATAAAATAGTGGTGACTGGAAACGCAAATGTGGTATTAGTACAAGGAAATAGAGAAGACATCAATAGTTATGATGCCAACTCAGAAGAAGGTACAAGTGTAGTACAAAAAGGATACACTTTATACATCAACTCTACTGACAACAGCACGATCTATGTAAATGTAAAAGACCTGCAAAGAATTGATGCAGCAAACACTGCCACCGTTAGAACTCGTGGTAATTTTGACCTTGCTGTTCTTCAGATCTTCTTAAAAGATGACGCTAAAGCAAATGTAAATGCGAAAGTAGGCAGTCTTTATACTGACATCAGCGGTTATTCTGACCTGAAATTGAGTGGTTCTTCAAAAGAACATGCGCTGGTTAAAAATGATATTTCTAAATTGAACCTAAATGATTTTGTGATTGCTAAACTTTAATTAGCCATCACTCAATTTGACAGGTCAAATAAAGGATCAGGATCAACAGTACAAAATTCAAAGCTACTGATCAGTAGAAATGCTAAGATCTCCAAATAAACAAGCCCAGCTGGATGAAGTATCCAGTTTTAAACCCCGGTAGCCCGGGTAATGATATAGCCCAATACATAGTAAGCAAATGAGAACCGCTCTAAACCAAGGCGGTTTTTTTGTGCAAAAAAAATGCCCCTTAAACTTATGTTTAGGGGGCATCATTTGAATTCAGAACTGAGCTTTTAAAGCTCGATACTTATATATACCATTGTTTAGTTTTTTCTGGTGCCGTCTTCGTTCTTATCAACTTTTGGACGGTTAGCACGATTTGCCAGCTCCCAAGCCGTAAAGTAAACCAATCTTGCTCTTTTAGCTAACATTGGGAAATCAATCTTGCTGATTTCATCACCTGGCTGGTGGTAATCCTCATGGACTCCGTTGAAATAGAAAATTACAGGTATACCATGTTTCGCAAAGTTATAATGATCTGAGCGGTAATAGTAGCGATTTGGATCGGTTCTATTGTTGTAACGCTCGTCCAATTGAATATTTACATAATCTTTGTTCGCTTTTTTACCGATTTGATCTAACTCCGTACTCAACATATCAGAACCGATGATGTAGACAAAGTTATTGTCCTTTTCATGGTCTTTGTCACCTCTGCCGATCATATCGATATTCAGGTTCGTGATGGTGTTTTCTAAAGGAAAGATAGGATGTTCAGAGTACCATTCCGAACCTAAAAGTCCTTTTTCTTCACCGGTAACCGTCATAAACAAAATGCTTCTCTTCGGACCTTTACCCGCTTTTTTTGCATTGGCAAAAGCTTCTGCCAGCATCAATACACCAGTAGTTCCGGAACCATCATCATCAGCACCATTGTTGATTTTATCGTCGCCTTTCACTTCTGGAGTGACGCCGATATGGTCATAATGACCAGTCACCACCAATACCTCTTTTTTCAGTTTCGGATCAGAACCTTCCAGGAAGCCCAATACATTTTCCGCTCTTACTTTCGTCTCCACTCTCTTTGCAGAAGCAGAAATAGACACATTAATCTCTTGTGTAGCAGGTTTACCTGAATCTGCAATCTTCTTTTTTAGATCAGTGATGTTCGTTTTTGCAGCAGCAAGAATTTGATTAGCTACACCAGATCCGATATAGATCACCGGTGTTTCCTGAGGGGCATTCAATTTTTCAATCTCTTCCTTAGTTTTCATCACCATTCTAGGTGCAGTCAGGTAGCTTTTCAGGTTTTCCGGCATCACCTCCACAGTAGGGTCGATCACCAATACCGCAGCTGCATTTTTCTCCGTCAGGTATTTTACTTTGGCTGTCAGTACAGACCTGCTGTTTGCAGAACCTGCAGTCCCGTTTGGTTCTCCTGATTTGAAGATCATGACCACTTTTCCGGCAGCATCAGCACCTTCAAAATCATTGTAACCTTCTTTTGTCAGGCCATAACCAGCAAAAAGAACAGTAGGAGTGTTGAAGCCAAAGCCTGCTCCAGAAACTATTTGTGGAACGATATAAAAATCTTTTAAAGCTTCTGCAGGCTGACCATTCACCGTTAGGATCTGAGATAGTGAAATGTTCACCATGTCGATCGGCTGGAAATAATCTCCGTTTACCGGAGCTTTTAAGCCCAGGTTTTTGAAGAAATTCTTAATGTAATCAGCGGCCATCCAGCCACCTTTTGTACCGGTCTCTCTGCCTTCATAAGCATCAGATGCCAGTACAGAAAGGTGTTTATAAGCATTGTCTTTGCTGATCGTTTTACTAAACTTCACCGCATCTTTATTTTGAGCAGTGGCAGAGCAAGCCATCGTCAGGACGAAACTGGCGTACAATAAATGTTTTTTCATCTGGTTCTTTTTCTTAGTGCTTAACAAGAAATTTTGTTCACTCTGTTCTCATGTCTGCCACCTTCAAATGCAGTATTTAAAAAGGTGGTGGTCATTTCTTTTGCCAATTCTTCAGAAACAAATCGTGCTGGAATACACAATACATTGGCATTGTTATGTATCCTTGCCAGCGATGCAATTTCATTCAGCCAGCAAATGGCTGCACGGATATGCTGGTGTTTATTGGCAGTAATGGCGACACCATTTGCGCTGCCGCATACCAGAATTCCAAAAGTATATTCCTGACTTTCCACGGCCAATGCTACAGGGTGAGCAAAATCCGGGTAGTCAACAGATTGTGTAGAATGGGTCCCGAAATCTTTGACCTCATAGTCGCTAAGAAAAGACTTTAGCATTTCTTTGTATTCAAAACCGGCGTGGTCGGCGCCGATTGCAATTTTCATTTTTGGGGCTGTTGACATCTTCAAAAATATATAGTTTGGTTAGTTTTTTCTAATGGTAGACACACCGTAAAGTTCTTTGTTTTTCTTACGCTCGATGTTCGCAGAGATGAGGATACTCAATTCATATAGCAGGAACAATGGCGCTGCCACAATTAGCATCGTATATGGATCTGCGGTAGGTGTAACTACAGCTGCAATAATCAGGATTAAAACGGTAGAGTACCTTCTGCTGGAACGCATGAATGCAGGCGTCATTACTCCTAATTTCGACAGGATGTAAATGATCACCGGCAATTGGAAGATCACACCAGAACCAATGGTCAGGGTCATCACTGAAGATAAGTAAGAGTCAATTGTAAAAGTGTTTTCAATCTCCGGACTCACAGTAAAGTTGGTCAGGAAGTTGATAGATAGTGGACAGATCAGGTAATAACCAAACATAATCCCCAGGAAGAAAAGAAAAGACGCGAAGGCTACAAATCCACTGGCAGACTTTCTTTCATTGTCATGCAAAGCGGGTTTAACGAATAGCCAGATTTCAAATAGCAGGTAGGGGATGCCTAGAATAATCCCGACCATCACGCAGGAATTCAGCTGCAGGGTAAATTGTCCTGCCATTTCCGTGTTGATGATCTTCGCATCGATTTTTGTAATACAAAAATCTGAACCTATAGAGGGGAAACGCTCTACCAGTTTACACATCATTCTGTAAGTCCAGAAGTTAGGGTTTTTAGGCCCCATGATGATGGTATTAAAAATGAAGTCAGTAAAGTAAAAAGCTCCGGCTGTTAACACTAAAACGACTGCTAATGCGCGTAATAGGTGTTTGCGGAGGACGTCGATATGGTCAAAGAATGACATTTCTGCCTCTAAAGTTTTTCCTTTTTCTTTTATAGCACCAATAAGGTCCCTTTTCTTAGTATCACTCATGTACGTTATTTGTAAAACAAAAATACCATTCTATTTTGTTTAGAATGGTATTTACGTTTTAAATCTACTAAATAGTTTTTGTTAGCGGGAATTTGCTTTGTAACAAGTATAAATCCCGCCATTACTATGACTTATTTATTCCGAAAACTCGAAAGTTTCCATGAACTTAGTGGTAAAATTACCAGCTCTGAAGTTCGGGTCTTTCATTAGTTTTAAGTGGAATGGGATCGTCGTTTTAATACCTTCAATGACAAATTCACTTAGGGCACGCTCCATGGTACTGATGGCTTCTTCGCGGGTTTGAGCCACACAAATCAGTTTAGCAATCATTGAATCGTAGTTGGAAGGAATTTGGTAACCAGCATATACATGCGTATCTACCCTCACCCCATGACCACCTGGAGAGTGGAAGTTGGTGATTTTTCCAGGACAAGGTCTGAAGTTATTGAATGGATCTTCAGCATTGATCCTGCACTCGATCGCGTGCATATTTGGTAGATAATTTTTTCCTGAAATCGGTACACCAGACGCTACTTTAATCTGTTCTTTGATCAGATCGTAATTGATCACTTCTTCCGTTACCGGGTGTTCTACCTGGATACGGGTATTCATCTCCATGAAGTAGAAATTACGGTGTTTGTCAACCAGGAATTCAATGGTTCCTGCACCTTCATATTGTACCGCAATGGCACCTTTTATAGCTGCTTCACCCATTTTCTCACGAAGTTCTGGCGTCATGAATGGTGATGGGGCTTCTTCAACCAGCTTTTGATGGCGACGTTGAATTGAACAATCACGTTCCGACAAGTGACAGGCCTTACCATATTGATCTCCGATGATCTGGATTTCAATGTGACGAGGATCTTCGATATATTTCTCTAAGTAAAGACCATCATTTCCAAAGGCTGCACCTGACTCTTGTCTGGCGCTATCCCATGCATTTTCAAAATCTTCATCTTTCCAAACTACACGCATTCCACGGCCACCACCACCGGCAGTTGCTTTAAGAATAACCGGGTAGCCCATTTCATTGGCCATCGCAATACCATCTTTGAAATTTTCAAGCAATCCCTGCGATCCTGGAATAGTAGGAACACCAGCTTTTTTCATCGTTTCTTTTGCCGAAGCTTTATCACCCATTGAGTTGATCTGCTCCGGTGTAGCACCGATAAATTTAATTCCATAATCACGGCAAACTGAAGAAAACTTCGCGTTCTCAGAAAGGAAACCGTAACCTGGGTGAATGGCATCTGCATTTGTTAATTCTGCAGCTGAAATGATATTCGGGATGCTCAGGTAAGAATCCTTACTTGGTGGCGGCCCTATACAAACAGCTTCATCGGCAAAACGTACATGTAAACTTTCTCTGTCTGCAGTAGAGTAAACAGCTACGGTTTTGATGCCCATTTCTTTACAGGTGCGGATGATACGCAAAGCGATCTCGCCCCTGTTGGCAATTAGTATCTTTTTAAACATATATTTTTTCTTTTCCCCCCCGAATTAGTTCAGGGCATATTAAGCAATGAGCTGTTGATCCTTCAATTCAGAAAATTGAGTTTTCAACAAAACGAATTACATAGGTTCAACTAAAAATAACGGTTGGTCATATTCTACTGGAGAAGCATTCTCTACTAAAACCTTCACGATTCTACCAGAAACTTCACTTTCGATTTCATTGAACAATTTCATAGCTTCGATAATACAGATCACTTTACCTACTGGGAATTCATCACCTACATTTACGAAAGATGGTTTATCCGGGCTAGATGAACGGTAGAAAGTTCCGATCATTGGTGATTTAATCGTGATGTATTTTGAATCATCTTCTACAGCAACAGGTGCTTTTGTTTCTGTTGGGGTAGTTGGTTGAGGTGCTGCCGCTGCCGGAGCTACTGCTGGAGCAATCTGTGCTGGTACCGTTGCCTGAACATAGGTAGGAGCCTGATTGGTTTTAATTGTTATTTTGAAATCTTCCTGCTCAATAGCGACTTCATTTACGCCCGAACGAGAAACAAATTTAATAAGTTCCTGAATTTGTTTGATATCCATTTTTTGGTGTTTTTTAGAGAAAACAGTATGTCTTAACAATTATCTAAGTTAAGATTAATTATTTTATAAAATTAATAAGCCCACTTTAAGTACACAGAACCCCAGGTGAAACCACCTCCAAATGCTGCTAGGATGATGTTATCGCCTTTTTTCAATTGGCTTTCCCATTCCCATAAACATAGTGGAATTGTTCCATTAGTAGTATTTCCGTAACGTTGAATGTTGATCATTACCTTTTCTGTGCCCAAGCCCATTCTTGATGCCGTGGCATCGATGATTCTTTTATTGGCTTGATGTGGAACCAACCAGGTCACATCATCAGAAGTCAGGTTATTGCGTTCCATGATTTCGGCCGCAACATCTGCCATATTAGTGACTGCAAATTTGAATACTGCCTGGCCTTCCTGATGCACAACGTGCTCATTATTGTCCACAGTTTCATGGCTTGCCGGTCTGGCAGAGCCGCCAGCTTTTTGGTGTAAGAATTGACGACCAGCACCATCACTTTTCAGTATGGAGTCCTGGATACCCATTCCTTCCTCATTTGGCTCTAAAAGAACTGCACCGCAGCCATCACCGAAGATGATGCAGGTGGTACGGTCCTGGTAATTGATGATAGAAGACATTTTGTCGCCGCCAACCACCAATACTTTTTTATGTTTACCGGATTCGATGAACTGAGCCCCAGTAGACAAACCGAAGATGAATCCTGAACAAGCTGCCTGCAGATCATATCCCCAGGCATTCTTTGCGCCGATTTTATCAGCAAGGATGTTGGCCGAAGCAGGGAAAGGCATGTCAGGAGTGGTCGTGCAAAAGATGATCAATTCGATCTCTTCCGCAGTAATCCCACGTTTTTTAAGCAAACCATTCACCGCATGAACTGCCATGTCTGAAGTGCCTAAACCTTCACCTTTCAATATTCTCCGCTCTTTGATACCAGTCCTGGATAAAATCCATTCATCCGTAGTTTCTACAATGGATTCTAGCTCTTTATTAGTTAGTACGTAATCCGGTACGTAACCATTAACAGCCGTAATCGCAGCGTGAATTTTATTCATTTTCAATGTTCTTATTTAAATGCAGCTTGAATTTTACCTACCAAGCCAGTAGTAATCATGTCTCTTGACTGAAGAATCATGTTCTTAACAGCTGTCGGACTTGAAATGCCATGACCTATGACCACAGGGGCATTGACACCTAGAACCGGGCTTCCGCCATAGTTTTCGTAGTTAAAGCGGTCAAAGAAATCATCCTTTAAACCTCTTTTTAGAGTCAATACATAAAATGACTCTGCCAGTTTCAGCATCACATTTCCTGTAAATCCATCGCATACAATTACGTCAGCCTTATCGTTGAATAAGTCCCTTCCTTCTACATTACCCACAAACTTGAATAGATTGGTATCTCTCATTAAAGGGAAAGTCGCCAAACTAAGCATATTGCCTTTTTCGTCTTCTTCACCAATATTCAATAACGCAACCTTAGGCTGTTCAGTACCAAACATGCACTCGGCATACAAACTACCTAAAGCACCAAATTGAAGCAAGGTATCAGGCTTACAGTCGGCATTTGCGCCAACATCAAGCATTAAACCTAAGCCTCCACTGAGTTTTGGAAGAATTGTAAGGATACATGGCCTGATGATTCCCGGAATAGTTTTAACACTAAACACGGCACCAACAAGCATTGCACCAGAGTTACCGGCGCTGGCAAAAGCATCGATTTTACCTTCTTTAAGTAAGGAAAAGCCGACAGCAATGCTGGAATTAGGCTTTTGAACAATAGCCTTAGTGGGATGTTCGCCCATACCAATCACTTCTTCGGTATGAACATATTCAAAGTGATCCGGATTGAATCCGTTTTCAGTGAGAAGGGGCTTAATCTGCTGTGTATCTCCGATCAACACTATGTGCTCCCCGGGAGATAACAATTGATGGGCAGCTATTGCTCCTAAAACGTTTGCTTTAGGAGCATAGTCTCCGCCCATTATATCGAGACCTATTTTCATAGTAAAAAATCAGTTTGTGTTTAGAAGGCAAAATTGCCTTAGTTTTCCGTCGCTAAAGGTAAACTTTCAGCGACTTAAAACACAAACTATTTTTCAAGAAAATTAACCTATTGAAGTGTTTTCAATAACCAATTTACCGTTGTAGTATAGGTTACCATCAACGTTGTATGCATGGTGAGGTACGTGAATTGCACCAGTGGTTTGACAAGTAGCCAAAGAAGGAGCTACCGCTTTATAGTGAGTTCTTCTTTTATCTCTTCTACTCTTAGAAATCTTGCGTTTTGGATGTGCCATTGCTGATTTGTTTAATTATTATTTTAATTTTTTTAATGCTGCCCAACGCGGGTCATCATCGTTATTTTCTTCTTGTTGTTGTTCTTGTGTATCAATTGAAAAACTTTCCAGTCTCGCAATCATTTCCTGGTCGCATTTCTGGCCACTGCCATCCTGCTCACAGGCTTTAATATAGGGTACTGATACATTGATGAGTTCATAAATTGATGGAGCTACATCGAGCTCACTCTCTTTTCTATTCAGGACAATGATTTCTAAATCATCACTTTCCAGCTCATCTTCAGCAAATTTCACAATCTGCCTTTCTTGTATACTTATTGGTGCATTAAATTCCGACAAACATTTGTCGCAATCCAATACGATCGTTCCTTTGATGTCGAACTGCAAAAGTAACATTGTTTCCTGTTTATCCAGTTCAATGCCAACTTTTAAGTTTCCTTTTTTTACTAAAGAGTATTCAAAGGCATCAAAAAAGCTGTTATCAACCTCAAATTCAAACTGATGCTTGCCGATTTTAAGGCCGGTAAATGGGATTGAAAATTGTTTTAATGGTTTCAATTGTAACAAAATTTTAGCCCGCAAATGTAGGGATTATTTTATAGAATTAAAATGTTTTTTCATTCTAATTTGCGTCGTCTTTTATATCCGATGCAGTTTCTATAATTTTTCCACCACTTCTCAGCTGGTTTTTCAATAATTCTTCCTGCTCTCTTCTGTTTCTCAGGATGTGAGTTGCTGCAAATAAGGCTTCTATAAATGAACTCGGATCTGCCAGGTTCTTTCCTGCAATGTCGTATCCTGTGCCATGATCGGGTGAGGTACGCACGATTTTCAGGCCTGCAGAATAGTTCACCCCAGTGCCAAAAGCGATGGTTTTAAAAGGGATCAAACCCTGGTCATGATACATCGCTAACACGGCATCAAATTGCTTGTAACTCCCTTTTCCAAAAAAGCCATCTGCCGGGTATGGACCAAAACAAATCACCCCTTTATCAAATGCCTGCTGGATCGCCGGCATGATTATGTCTGCCTCTTCAGTACCCAATAAACCGTTGTCGCCAGCATGAGGATTTAATCCCAGCACCGCAATTTTCGGTTTTTCAATCCAGAAATCTTTCTTTAAAGTCTCATTCATCATGGTCAGTTTCTTCACAATCTTTTCAATTGTGATACTTTTTGGAACTGCTGTGATGGGAATGTGACCGGTCACCACACCTACCTTAATGTCTTCACTCACCAAAAGCATCAATACGTCGCTACTTCCACTGCGTTCCATCAAATATTCGGTATGTCCCGGGAATTTAAAGGTATCTGATTGTATATTATGTTTGTTGATCGGGGCGGTTACCAAGGCATCAATTTCCCCTTTGATCAGGTCTTCTGTCGCTTTCTCTAAAGAAAGTAAGGCATATTTACCACCAATTTCATTGGCTACACCCAGGTCGATTTTCACATCTTCCTCCCAGCAATTGATCATATTCGCCTTCTTAGGATTAGCCAATGCAGCCTCTGTAATCACATTGAAGTTGAAATCACTCAGCCCTAAAGCTTTGCGATGGTAGGAAGCAACCTTGGTATGTCCATAAACGATAGGGGTACAGTAATCCAGGATCGCGCTCTCGGCTAAAGTCTTCAGGATGACCTCCAGACCTATGCCGTTCAGATCTCCTATGCTGATTCCAATTTTAATCTTATTGCTCATACTTCAAAAAAATTTAGCGCAAATTACAGAATTCATTTTAAAATGGTCGGTTTTTCTGGCGCTTGTATTTTCGCCTTTATCGAAATGGAAGCACATCTCTAAAACGATGGGAAAATGATATCCTTATTTTTGAGGCTTTAAAGGCTGTTTTAGTGTTTTGTTGCTCTGATACTCGCAAAACTTTGCTTATTTTGCGGCTTTTAGAAGGAGAATATATGAGTTTGGTAAGGGCAAAAAAACATTTAGGACAGCATTTTTTGACAGATAAAAAGATTGCCGCAAAAATCGTAAACGGTCTGGTACATACCGATCAGTACAAACAAGTACTGGAAGTAGGACCAGGAATGGGGATCCTTTCGGACCTGCTGCTGGAAAGAGCAGATCTGGAAACTTTCATGATCGACATCGATGTGGAATCTTACCATTTCCTGAAACAGAAATATCCGCAGTTAGGAGATCGCTTAATCAATGGCGACTTTTTAGCCTTGGATCTTTCCTCGATCTTCAAAGAAAAATATGCCATCATCGGTAACTTCCCATACAATATCTCTTCTCAGATTCTTTTCAAAATATTGGAAAATAGGGGCCAGGTGGTTGAAATGGTAGGGATGTTCCAGAAAGAAGTTGCAGAACGCTGTGCTTCTAAAGAAGGCACGAAAGACTATGGAATTTTAAGCGTCCTGATTCAGGCGTATTATCATATAGAATACCTATTTACCGTAAAACCAGGAACATTTAACCCACCACCGAAAGTAAATTCAGGGGTGATCAGGTTGAGTCGCAATGAGGTGGAAACACTTCCATGCGATGAAAAGCTATTCTGGCGTACCGTAAAAGCAGGTTTCAACCAGCGTAGAAAAACTTTGAGAAATGCACTTTCAGGTGTAGTGCCAAAAGAGAAAATGGACGATCATATATTCTTCGACAAGCGTGCTGAACAATTGAGTGTTGTTCAGTTTATTGAACTGACACAGCATTTAACACAGCTTTCACAGTAAATAATAATTGATCAATAGCAATATGAGTAAAGGAAGAATTTTAATTGTGGATGAGTTACATCCTGTTTTTAAGGAACGTGCCATCGCTATGGGTTATGAGGTAGATGACCTGCCATTGTACACCCGTGAGCAAACACTAGCCGCAATTTCCAACTATCAGGGGATCGCTGTGAGAACAAAATTCAGAATTGATCAGGAGCTGATGGCCGCTGCACCTTCGCTGAAATTTATCGCCCGGGCAGGTGCCGGTTTAGACAATATTGATGTGGATTACGCGAGGAGTCGAAACATTCAGTTGCTAAACGCCCCAGAAGGCAATATGGACGCGGTAGGAGAGCATGCAGTAGGGATGTTGTTGTCGCTGATGAACAATTTCCGTAACGCGGATCATGAGGTGCGTAATGGCACCTGGGACAGAGAAGGAAACCGCGGTTATGAACTAAAAGGTAAAACAGTAGGCATCATTGGTTACGGATTTATGGGCAAAAGCTTTGCGAAAAAGCTGTCAGGATTTGAAGTCAACGTGATTGCTTATGATAAATATAAAACGGGTTTCAGTGATGCTTACGCCAAAGAAGTGAGTATGGAGGAGATCGTAAAACATAGCGATGCACTGAGTTTACACATCCCATTAACTTCGGAAACCCGTCAGATGGTGAATGAGGAGTACTTCTTCCATTTCCGTAAGCCTATTTTCTTTATCAATACGGCCAGAGGTGAAATTGTCCAAACCCAAGCTGTATTACAGGCTATTCAGATGGGTAAAATCTTAGCTGCTGGTTTAGACGTACTGGAAGTGGAGAAATTTCCGGCATTGCAGCAAAGCCCTTGGTTTAATGACCTAAAATCCTCCGGGAAATTGATCCTGACGCCGCATGTAGGGGGCTGGACCTTTGAATCTTACCGTAAAATTTCAGAAGTTTTGTCCGATAAGCTGATTGCTGTCATTTAAACATACATTTTTGATAAACTGCCCAAAATCAAATTAAATAATTTGTTTTTGTGGTAATACCCCATTATCTTCGTTTTTATTGAAGCAAGACTATGTAGGCATAACAGCCCATATAGTCTTGTTTGTTTTTATAGTACTACATAAAATAAATTGAGCTATGACAGAGGTTACCTATTATACCCAAGATGGTTTAGACAGACTAAAGGAAGAATTACATCATATGAAAACTACCGGAAGGCAACAAATCTCTAAGGCAATTGCCGAAGCTAGAGACAAGGGCGACCTTTCCGAGAACGCGGAGTATGATGCAGCGAAGGAAGCACAGGGTTTGCATGAAGCTAAAATAGCAAAATTGGCCACTACGCTTTCTACCGCCAGATTAATTGATGAATCAAAGTTGGATACTTCTAAAGTATTGGCCTTATCTATAGTAAAGATCAAAAATGTAAAGAATGGTTCTACCATGTCTTACCAATTGGTTGCAGAAAGTGAAGCAGATCTTAAAACTGGAAAAATTTCCGTTAAATCGCCGATTGCCAAAGGTTTATTAGGTAAATCAGTAGGTGATACGATTGAAATTCAGGTTCCTGCAGGAATGATCGAATTTGAAATATTAGAGATAACCCGATAACCTTTTTAAATTACCCATTCGATGGCAAGTATATTTTCAAAAATAGTAGATGGTGAGATCCCTGCACATATCGTAGCGGAGACTACCGAATTTCTGGCTTTCTTAGATGTTAATCCACTAACTATGGGCCATGTCCTGGTGATTCCTAAAAAGGAAATTGACTACATCTTTGATATGGAAGAAGAAAGCTATGTTGGACTAACCATGTTTGCCAAAATTGTGGCTACCGGGTTAAAGGAGGCATTCCCATGCAAAAAAGTAGGCGTAGCCGTCATCGGCCTGGAAGTACCGCATGTACACATCCATCTGATCCCTATGAATGCAGTGAATGATATGAATTTTAGTAAGGAAAAATTGAAACCTTCGCAGGAAGAACTGGCAGAAGCCGCATTAAGAATCAAAGTAGCGTTGAATGAAACGACCGCTTAATAGATAAAAAGAAAGGGTATTGACCCGAAATAAAAAAGGGGCGTCTGTATAGGTGCCCCTTTTTTATTAAATCAGAATTAACCAATGGTTAAAGGTGTTTGCGTTCGTGCACACAGCTATTGAAACCCTGTTGTTTTGTTGCTTTCGTTTTGCTTTTCTGTTGCCTGAGCAATACCTAAAAAAGAGAAAAGCAAAACAATAGCAAAGAGGCTGCTGAAATGAAGGGTGCCCAAGAATTTTGGGCACCCGATTGCTATAGGGGGGTAAATGTAGGGGCAGGTTGTTGAAAGCTATAGTTGATGCCTTCGGGGTTGCTGATCAGGTCAGCTAGCAGGTTATCAATTTGGGCATGGACCACATTGGGCATGCAGATGATGTGCGAAAGGCCGTTTTCTGAGGCCAGCTGCCACTTCTGACAAATCCATTTGGATGGGGCAGGAAAAACTACCGTAATCGCATTTGGATTGCTCCAGGCCTCTATTCCCAGGTCTTTCAATTTAGCTTCGGCATAAGCAGCAACACTCAGACTGTGAATGGCTCTGTCTTTCAGGCCTTTTAAGCCTAGTTTTTTTAACGTATACCATAGGAATAGTGGCGTATGTCCATTTCTAGAGCCAGTAATCGTGGTATCTACGCTTCCAATGTAATCAATGGAGCGTGCAATCCTGTCGCGATTGGTTTTTTTGACAATCACTAAGCCGCAGGGCATTGGTGAACCCAAAAATTTATGTCCGCTGATGGCGATACTGTCCGCACCATCTGCAAAATCAAAAGCTGGACGAGGCTCAATAAATGCACTGTAGCTTCCGGATAAAGCACCGTCCGCATGGATATAATGGTTTTTTATCGCCAGATTTCTCAGTATACCTTTGATCTTTTTCACATCATCCCTCGCTTCGGTCATCGTGGTGCCAATATTGGCAAAAATCACAACCGGCAGGTGCCTGTTCATCAAAAGGCTATTGTGTAAATCCTCATAATCCATTTCGCCATTCTCCTGAGAACGAATTGCAATATTTGGCATGTTGAGCAGTAACAAGTTCTTTTGTACACTATAATGTGTGGCATCAGAATAATAGACCATTGCTTTAGGATACAGTTCTCTGGCCAGATAAAGACCGTATAAATTGCCTTCAGAGCCTCCATTGGTTACATATCCCCACCAATTTTCGGTAGGGGCACGAAATAAATTCGCGAAAAATTCGATCACTTCCCGTTCCATTTCCCTGGTATCCACTGCATACGTAGATTCCGTAAAAGGATCTCCGAGGTTATTGATCGGATATTGCAGGAAAGGCAGCAGATCGGTGTAGTCAAAATCTTTAGAAACCGGGTAGCCCAGGAACAAACGCGTCCTGTTCTGCACTTTTTCATAGAGTTCTGATAATCTTTTATTATCCTCGATTGAAAGGTTAAAGTCCATAGTTCTAATAGGTGGTTCAGACTGCAAATTTAGATATCTCCATTTGATTGGTCTTTAAAATGATTAATTTTAGAAAATAAACACTTAATTTTGACGTTATGTAGTTTTATTCAACTTAATGAGCCGAAATTACTGTAGAAATTAGAAAAACTAAACTAGATGGAGCAGTTCGATAAAATGGATCAGCGCATATTAAATGCGCTACAGCAGAATGCAAGGCTAAATACAAAAGAGATTGCGCATAAAGTAGGGCTGACCGTGACGCCAACTTATGAGCGTTTGAAAAAGATTGAAAAGTCTGGAGTAATCAAAAATTATGTGACCTTACTGGATCGGGAAAAGATTGGAAAAACGCTGGCCGCGTTTTGTAACGTGACCTTGCAGGTGCATTCGCTGCCCTTGCTGAAAAAGTTCGAAGCTGCTATGACAAAGCTGGACGAAGTGATGGAATGTTACCATGTCGCCGGTACTTACGATTACCTCTTGAAAGTTGTAGTGAAAGATATGAGTAAATATCAGGATTTTTTAACGAATAAGCTGGCCGCAATTGATAACATTGCCAACGTAAACAGTTTGTTTGTGATGACGGAAATCAAGCACAATACTGCGTATACCATTGATCAATAAAGGACTATTTCAGCTTTTCGTTGTTCTGATGACGGTCGGTGTCGCGGATGGTTTTTTTAACCAGGTTTTTCTCTAAAGCGCTGGTCAGGTCGATGCCGGTTTGATTGGCCAGGCAGATCAGGACAAACAATACGTCGGCCATCTCATCGCCAAGGTCTACCGCTTCATCACTTTTTTTGAAAGACTGTTCGCCATATTTTCTGGACATGATTCTAGCCACTTCACCCACTTCTTCCATCAGGATCGCGGTATTGGTGAGTTCATTGAAATAACGGATCCCTGTTTTATTGATCCACTGGTCTACGGTTTCCTGGGCTTCGGCTATCGTCATGTTATTCTTTATTTTTAGTATCTATCATAATGGTGACAGGACCATCATTGGTTAAACTGATCTTCATATCTGCACCAAAAATCCCTGTTTGAATCTCTTTTTGTAGAAGCGAAGAGAGTTTGGCAATCATTTTTTCGTATAAAGGGGTAGCTTTGTCAGGTCTGGCTGCTCTGGTAAAACCAGGCCTATTGCCTTTTTTTGTGGAAGCAAAGAGGGTAAACTGACTGATCAGGAGAATGTTTCCATCGACATCAGCAAGGGATTTATTCATTTGGTCATTTTCATCGCCAAAGATCCTCATATTGACAATCTTCTGGCTAAGCCAATCCAGGTCTTCAGTAGTATCCGTATCTTCAATACCTAATAACACCAAAAAACCAGTATCAATGCTACCAGTTGTTGCTCCTTCTACTACACAGCCGGCTTCCGTAACTCTTTGTATAATTGCTCTCATCGTTGTTTAAAACCGGGATTAAGCGCGGGTTTCGTTGCCATGGTAAATACTCAGGTAACTTTCGTACCTGCTGATTTCAATTTCTCCATCTTCTACCGCTTTGATGACGGCACAGCCTGGCTCATTGACATGGCGACAATTATTGAACTTACATTTGTTCATTAAGGCACGCATTTCTCTGAAATAATGCCCTAGTTCTTCTGGCCTGATGTCAAAAATACCCAATTCCCTGATGCCTGGAGTATCAATCAGGTAGCCACCGAAAGGTAAAACATGCATTTCTGCAAAAGTGGTGGTATGTTGCCCTTTATCACTTGCTTCAGAGATTTCTCCGGTTTTGATGTGTCTATCTGGAAGCAGGGCATTGATCAGACTTGATTTTCCTACTCCGGAATGTCCAGAAAATAGGGTGGTTTTGTCTTTTAATAAGCTTTCTATTTGTGGGATATTGGTACCTTCCAATGCGGATACCGTATAACATGGATATCCGATATTTTCATAAATATGCTTGTATTCTTCTAAGACCGCCAGTCCGTCTTCATTAAACAAATCCAGTTTATTGAAAATTAATACTGCAGGAATGCGATAGGCCTCGGCGGTAGCCAGAAAACGATCAATAAAGCCTAAAGAAGTTCTTGGTGAAACCAGGGTAACGACCAAAAATGCCTGGTCCATATTGGCGGCAATAATCTGTGCCTGCTTGGAAAGGTTGATGGATTTACGGATGATATAATTATTACGTTCGTGTAATTTATGAATCACCCCATTTTCCGAATTTGGCTCCAGCTCAAAGTCTACCTGATCGCCAACGGCAATAGGGTTGGTAGTTTGAATGCCCTTGATGCGGAACTTCCCTTTAATACGGCAGTCGTATCTATTGCCGTCTTCCGCTTGTACCTGATACCAGCTTCCTGTTGATTTTATGACTAATCCTTGCATATTGTGGCGTAAAGGTAAGAAAATGTTTGCCGGGAATCAGCGTCTGCAATTGCTTAGCTTGCGCTTTCCGAAAAATGCGTTTAAATTTTAACATCTTAAGGCTGAGATAAACACCTTCCTGCTTTTTACCTTTTACTCGCAATATTATTAAAATTCAAGCAAATATTTAGGTAATCATTTGTTAATTAGAAAAATATAACTTTACTTTACGCCGCAGCACACTAAGTGTATAATGTACAATGTTTAATAATTCAACCATTATTTCCATTATTATTACCACCGGGATATCTCGGAGGGAGGATAGCTAATGGGTATAAAATACTAAAAATAAAAACCACAAAAAGCGCCTTCCTCTAATCGGGGAAGGCGCTTTTTTTTAACCTAAAACTATGAACATATTAAAATTTGGAGGTACATCTGTTGGTTCCGTAGAAAGCATCACTGCTTTACTGGGAATTTTGAAGGAGCCGCAAAGCGCTGAAAATCCGATTGTCGTCTTATCTGCCATGAGCGGGGTAACCAATGCCCTGGTCGAAATGGCAGAAAACGCGGGAAAAGGGAAGATTTATGGGGAGGAATTGAGTGCTATTGAAAAGAAACATTTTGAAGTGATCCGTGCCTTATTGCCAGCAAGTGCACAGAATCCGGTACTCACCAAGCTAAAAATCTATTTTAATGAGCTGGAAGATATTTTGCAGTCGGTCTATAACCTGAGAGAACTTAGCCTGCAAACGAAAGACCTAATATTGAGTTACGGAGAGCGTTGCTCGGCAGTAATGGTAAGCCATATCGCCAAACAAACTTTTCCGAATGCCTTATATGTTGATGGTTCTGAACTCATGAAAACAGACCAGAACTACGGACAAGCGAAGGTGAATACCTACCTCACAGAAAGTTTAATCAAGGATTTTTATGAGTCAAATGCCGATAAATTATTATTCGTAACTGGTTTCATTGCCAGTAATGATGAAGGAAGAATCACCACTTTAGGAAGAGGAGGAAGTGACTATACCGCCGCCATCTGGGGTTCTGCCTTGAATGCAGCCGAAATCCAGGTCTGGACAGATGTGGACGGAATGATGACTGCTGATCCAAGAATGGTGAAAAAAGCTTTTTCTCTTGCGGAATTGAGCTATACTGAAGCCATGGAGCTTTCTTATTTTGGCGCCAAAGTGATTTATCCGCCAACGATGATCCCTGCGTTTTTAAAGCGCATTCCTATTGTGATCAAAAATACATTCAATGTAGATTTTCCCGGTACTTATATCAAACATGGCGCGGGAACTTCAAAATTGCCGATCAAAGGAATTTCTTCTATTGATGAGATCAGCGTATTGAACCTTTCCGGTAGTGGAATGGTTGGAAAAGCAGGGTTTAGCGGTCGTTTGTTCTCTTTACTTTCTCGCGAACAGATCAATGTGATCCTCATTACACAGTCTTCGTCGGAGCATAGCATTACTTTTGCGGTGAAGCCGGGCGATGCGCTAAAGGCATTGTCGCTCATCAATAAAGAGTTTGAATTGGAATTACAGGCAAGAAAATTGGAATATCCGGAAGTAGAAAACGGGCTTGCAGCATTGGCTATTGTTGGCGAAAACATGAAACGTACTCCTGGAATGTCAGGAAAGCTGTTCCATGCTTTAGGCAGAAATGGGGTTAATGTGAGAGCAATTGCACAGGGTTCGTCGGAATACAACATCTCTGTGATCATCTCTAAACCGGATTTGTCGAAAGCTGTAAATGCGGTGCATGATGCTTTTTATGCGAATCTGAAAAGAACACTCCCTATTTTTTGCCTGGGAACAGGGAATATTGGTAAGACTTTATTCACACAGCTGGAAGCACAAATGAATTTCCTTGCTACGAACAATGACCTTCAGGTGAAAGTAATGGGCGTTTGTAATTCCCGTAAAATGTACCTGAATATAGATGGAATAGCCTTAAGCAATTGGGAAGAAGTGCTGGAAAGCGAGGGTGAACCTGCAGATCTACCGCTTTTCATCAAAAAGATGAAAGCGATGAACCTGCCAAATTGTGTGTTCGTAGACAATACCGCTAGTCATAATCCAATTCAGTTTTACAAGGATGTGCTGCAATCCAGCATTTCTGTGGTGACCTGTAATAAGATTGGTAATTCTGCGGATTATGAGCAATATGCCGCTTTTAAACAGGCTGCGAGGACTTATGGCGTAGATTTTCATTACGAAACCAATGTGGGTGCTGGCCTGCCAATCATCCGTACTTTAAAAGATCTGATGATGAGCGGCGACCGGATTCACCGCATCGAAGCCATTTTATCGGGTACCATCTCTTATATTTTTAACAATTATACCGGTGATAAATTGTTTCATGAAGTGGTGAAAGAAGCACAGGATAAAGGCTATACTGAACCGGATCCTAGAGACGATTTGAACGGTAAAGACTTTATGCGTAAAATGTTGATTCTGGCACGTGATGCCGGTTATCCACTGGAAGAATCAGAGATTACGATTGAGAGTATGTTGCCTCCGGCTTGTCTGGCAGCCGCAACAGTGGCTGATTTTTATCAGGAACTGGAAAACAATACCGAGTATTTTGAAAAGTTAAAAAAACAAGCAGCAGCGGATAAAAAAGTGCTGCGTTATATTGGAAAACTGGAAGAAGGAAAAGTGGAAATCACCTTGCAAATGGTGGATGACAGCCATCCTTTTTACATGTTATCTGGTAGTGACAATATCATTTCATTTACCACCGACCGTTACAAAGACCGTCCATTGGTAGTTAAAGGCCCTGGCGCAGGTGCCGAAGTGACTGCGGCAGGTGTTTTCGCTGATATTATAAACGTTGGTAAACGATGAGAGAATCTATAAAAGTTTTTGCCCCGGCTACAGTAGCCAATGTGGTTTGTGGTTATGATGTATTGGGTTTTGCCGTGAATGAACCCGGCGATGAAGTGATCATGAAATTGACAGGTGGTTCAGGAATTACCATTACCAAAATCACGGGTGACGATGGGCGTTTGCCACTTGATCCGAAGAAAAATACGGTGAGCGCCAGTGTGCAGCATTACCTAAATCATATTGGGAAACCAGATACCGGGATAGAAATTGAATTGCATAAGAAAATGCCGATTGGCAGTGGATTGGGTTCCAGCTCTGCCAGTACGGTAGCAGGATTGTTCGCGGTAAATAACTTATTCGATAGTTTATTGACCAATAAAGAATTGGTGCCTTTTGCCATGAAAGGTGAGGAACTGGCTTGCGGGTATGGTCATGCGGATAATGTAGCCCCAGCCTTATTGGGTGGTTTTGTACTGATCAGAAGTTACGAACCTTTAGACATCATTAGCCTACCGCATCCTGAAGATTTGTATGCGGCCATTGTGTATCCGGAAGTGGATGTGCCTACTAAAGATGCTCGACAAATGATTCGTTCCAAAGTATTATTGAAAGATGCGGTAACGCAGTGGGGGAATGTCGCAGGTTTGGTGAGCGGTTTGTTTTTAAAAGACCATGACCTGATTGGACGCAGTATGACGGATATTCTGGTAGAACCTACCCGCTCTATTCTAATTCCTGATTTCTATAAGATGAGGTCTCTGGCTTTGAAAGCCGGCGCGATCGGATTCGGAATTTCCGGTTCAGGCCCTTCTGTTTTCGCTTTAACAAAAGATGAAACCACTGCAAGTGCAATCACCCAAAAACTACAGCAGCATTTAAAAGGAATCGGCATCAACAGCCTTTCTTTTGTATCCTCCGTAAATCAAAAAGGTCCTGTTATTCTAGATTAATCCACATGAAATTATATAGCACAAATAACCACGAACTAAATGTTGACTTTCCAACGGCTGTTTTTAACAGTATGCCTTTGGATAAAGGCTTGTATATGCCGGTAAATGTTCCTTTATTAGATCAACAGTTTATTGAAAATATCCATAAATATAGTATGCCGGAGATCGCTTTTAAAGTGGCTTCGACCTTATTGGATGGGGCAATTCCTTTGGATGATCTAAAGAAAATCGTGGACGAAACCATCAGTTTTGATGCTCCGGTGGTAGAATTGGAAGCAGACACCTATGTTTTAGAACTGTTTCACGGGCCTTCATTGGCCTTTAAGGATTTTGGTGCGCGTTTCATGAGTAGAATCATGGCCTATTTCTTAAAGGATGGGGAGCAATTGTTGGATGTGTTAGTGGCTACTTCCGGAGATACCGGGGGAGCAGTAGCACTGGGCTTCCTTGGCGTGGCCAATACAAGGGTCACCATCCTATATCCTAAGGGAAAAGTAAGTGAGATTCAGGAATTACAGCTTTGCACCAATGGCCATAACATCCATGCGATAGAAGTAGATGGCACCTTTGATGATTGTCAGCATTTAGTAAAACAGGCATTCGCCGATGCGGAATTGAATGAGAGATTACGCTTAACCTCTGCAAATTCGATCAATATCGCCAGGTTGATTCCACAGACTTTTTATTATTTTAATGCCTGGGCGAGATTGCGCAGAGCAGGTAAAAAGGAAGTGGTTTTCGCTGTGCCCAGCGGAAATTTCGGAAATATTGCAGCAGGATTGCTAGCTTATAAAATGGGCTTGCCGGTGAAACAATTTATCGCTGCCACGAATGTAAATGATACTATTCCGCGCTTCCTAAAAACCGGAGTTTATGAGACGAGGCCATCCATACAGACTTATGCGAATGCAATGGATGTAGGTGCACCAAGCAATTGGGTGCGGATTATGGATCTTTTCAAACAAGATGTGGAAGCCTTGAAGCAGCTTTTGAAAAGCAACACTTATACCGATGAGCAAACTTTGGCTGGGATTCAATCCATTTATGATCAATATGGCTATATCGCCTGTCCACATACCGCGATTGCTGCACTGGCTTTGGCAGACTATAAAAAAGAAAACCCAGAGGAAAATGCTGCAGGTATATTTTTATCGACAGCTCATGCCTGTAAATTTCCAGATGTATTTTCAGCAGAACTTGCTGCAAAGATCATGATTCCAGCTTCCGTACAGGAACTGGATTTAAAGACCAAACATGCAGAAAAAATGGATAAGGATTATAGTTCATTTAGGTACTACCTGACTACTTTTTATGAAAACGCATAATTGCAATGTCGCCCATCATGAAATTCAGGGTACTGTCATTCACTGAATAACTGCTGGTTTTTTTTAACATTTCCATAAAGATGGCCTCTCCTTCACCGGGACAGGCCATTTTTGTCATGGCCATCGGATGAGTGAAATTGATGGTAGTGTCATCCGCCACTAAAGCACCGGAAAAAGAATTACAGCTGGTATTGCCGCTTACCTTCTTATTGGTAATGTCAAAGGTCAGGGTTGGTTTCTTTGCTGGATACAATCCGTTGAAAGCGATTCTAGGGCCAGAAATGAAATTCAACTCCCAACTTCCTCCTAACTCTGACAGGCCACCGTTTCCTATTGTTCCAGGTTTTAACGTGGTACATGCAGCGAAAGTACTGGTCATGACCATTGCCAATAAGATGATTCTTTTCATAGCCTTACGTATTTAATGATAGCCGAAAGGTACAAAGAGTATTCCAAAAAATACCTATCGGCGATCTTGAAGGGCTAAAACACTGCGTTGGCGATCTTTTTAGTCGGCTCTGGGTTCCCCATCGTGTAGAAGTGAAGTACTGGTGCGCCCATTTCTTTCAGCTCTTTACATTGATGGATCATCCATTCGATTCCTACTTCTTTTACGTCTTTTTCGGACTTGCAGGATTGGATCGCTTCGCTCAATTCAATAGGAATGTCCAGATGGAAAATCTTTGGTAAACTGATCAGCTGTTTGCTGCTGGTAATTGGTTTAAGTCCAGGGATAATAGGGACATTAATCCCGTTTTCACGACATTTATCTACCAGTGCTTTGTATTTTTTGTTGTCAAAAAACATTTGGGTAACGATGAAATCAGCACCCAGATCTACCTTATGTTTTAAGTATTTGAAGTCGGTATCCAGGTTTGGCGACTCATAATGCTTCTCTGGGTATCCGGCTACTCCGATACAGAAATCCGTCTTCTCAGAGTTCTCCATGTCATCGTGCAGATAACGGCCATTGTTCATGTCTACCACATGTTGTAACAATTCTGAAGCATAAGCATGGCCATCAGGTGTTGGGATGAAAGCATTGTCGCTTTTTCGGGCATCACCGCGTAATGCCAGGACATTATCAATGCCGAGGAACTGAAGATCAATCAATGCATTCTCTGTTTCATCCTTGGTAAAACCACCACAGATCAAATGAGGAACTGCATCTACTTTGTATTTGTTCATAATCGCCGCACAGGTCGCCACTGTACTCGGACGTTTCCGGTAAGCGACTTTTTCCAGCAGGCCATTTGCATGTTGTTTGTAGATGTAATCTTCTCTCAAATAGGTCACATCAATAAAAGGAGGGTTGAATTCCATTAAAGGATCGATGGCGTCAAAGATTCCTTTGATGCTTTGTCCTTTTATAGGTGGCAGGAGCTCAAATGAGAAAAGGGTTTTTCCTTTTGCGTTGCTGATATGGTCTACGATCTTCATTAAATATTGCTTGTTAGGTCTCGTTATCTGTTATTTAGTAAGCCAGGTTAGGGCTTAGCCATCTTTCCACTTCTTCCAGTGGCATGTCTTTTCTGGTCGCATATTCTTCGACTTGATCTTTGGTGATTTTACCTAATCCGAAATATCTGGATTGCGGGTGTGCGAAATAGAAACCACTTACCGCTGCGGTAGGGTACATGGCATAGCTTTCAGTCAGGCGAAGGCCGATTCTGTTTTCGGCATCCAGCAATTCGAAAAGTGTTCCTTTTTCACTGTGCTCCGGGCAGGCAGGATAGCCTGGTGCTGGACGAATTCCTGCGTATTCTTCTTTAATCAGGTCTTCATTGCTCAGTTTTTCATCTTTTGCATAGCCCCAGTAATCTTTACGTACCAGCTCGTGCATTCTTTCAGCGAAGGCTTCCGCAAGCCTGTCGGCCAATGCTTTTGCCATGATGCTATTGTAATCGTCGTAGTTGGCTTCAAATTCAGCGACCAGTTCATCGCAGCCGATACCTGTAGTTACGGCAAATCCTCCGAAGTAATCGGCAACACCTGATTCTTTTGGTGCTAGAAAGTCGGATAATGCATAATAAGGTTCTCCGGCCATTTTTTCCGCCTGCTGGCGAAGAGTGTGGATGGTCACTTCTTTACCACCCTCCACCTCTAGTATGATGTCATCGCCAACGGTATTTGCAGGCCAGAATCCAATCACACCTTTGGCGGTCAATAATTTCTCGTCTACAATTCGTTTCAATAAGGTCTGCGCATCAGCGAATAGTTTTTTTGCTTCATCACCAACAGATTTGTCATTGAAGATTTTTGGGTAACTGCCGCGCAATTCCCAGGTGTGGAAGAATGGTGTCCAGTCGATATAAGGAACCAGATCCTCCAATGGATAATCTTCAAATACCTTTGTTCCGGTAAATGCAGGAGAAGGAGCTACTAGATCCAGGTCGATTTGAAACTGGTCTTTTCTAGCGTCTTCTATAGTTTTATAGCGTTTATCGGAGCGTTTGTTTAAATGCGCTTCTCTTGCTTTATCATACTCTTGTTTAATGCCCTCAATATAAGCACCTCTTGTTTCCGGGTTCATTAAAGTACTGCACACGGTTACACTTCTGGAAGCATCCAAAACGTGTATAGCAGGGCCTGAATAGTTTGGCGCTACTTTTACCGCGGCATGGATTCTGGAAGTCGTTGCACCACCGATAATCAATGGAATGGTAAATCCTTCACGTTCCATTTCTTTGGCGAAATGCACCATTTCATCTAGAGAAGGGGTAATTAAACCACTCAGACCGATGATGTCAGCATTGATTTCTTTTGCTTTTTGGATGATAGTTTGTGCGGGTACCATCACACCCATATCTACGATTTCGAAGTTATTACATGCCAATACTACGCCTACAATGTTTTTACCGATGTCGTGGACGTCGCCTTTTACGGTGGCCATTAAGATTCTTCCTGCAGAAGAGCTGGTATTTCCATCTGGGTTGTCCAGTTTTTCCTGTTCAATGAATGGAAGGAGGTAAGCAACCGCCTTTTTCATTACCCTGGCAGACTTTACCACCTGTGGCAGGAACATTTTTCCGGCACCAAAAAGGTCTCCAACGATATTCATTCCATCCATTAAAGGACCTTCGATCACGTGGATTGGCTTTGGATATTTTTGTCTGGCTTCCTCTACGTCGGCATCCAGGTATTCAATAATTCCTTTGACAAGGGAATGAGAAAGACGTTCTTCCACACTTGTTTTTCTCCATTCTTCATCTCTAACGATCTCTTTACCTTTAGATTTGATGGTTTCGGCAAATTCTACCAGGCGTTCTGTGGCATCTTCTCTGCGGTTCAGCAGCACATCTTCCACACGTTCTAATAATTCTGGTGGAATTTCCTGGTAAACTTCCAGCATCCCTGCGTTTACAATCCCCATGTCCAGGCCTGCTTTAATGGCGTGGTACAGGAAGGCAGAGTGCATCGCTTCCCTCACGGTGTTGTTTCCGCGGAAAGAGAAGGAAATGTTAGATACTCCGCCGCTTACTTTAGCATGAGGCAGGTTTTCTTTGATCCAGCGTGTCGCATTGATAAAATCTACGGCATAGTTGTTATGTTCTTCCAGACCGGTTGCGACGGTGAGGATATTCGGGTCAAATATGATGTCTTGCGCAGGGAAACCTACTTCGTCTACTAAAATATCGTAAGAGCGTTTACAGATTTCTTTTCTACGTTCAAAATTATCGGCTTGTCCTTGTTCGTCAAATGCCATCACGACTACAGCTGCGCCGTAATTCATGATCTTTTTAGCACTCTCAATGAATTTTTCCGGTCCTTCTTTCAGAGAGATAGAGTTCACGATTCCTTTTCCTTGCAAACATTTCAGTCCAGCTTCAATTACTGACCATTTTGAAGAATCGACCATGATAGGCAGCTTGGAAATGTCCGGCTCTGAAGCAATCAGGTTCAGGAATTTTACCATTGCTGCTTCACCGTCCAACATTCCTTCGTCCATGTTGACGTCGATGATCTGTGCACCACCTTCTACCTGCTGACGGGCAACAGTTAGTGCAGCTTCATAATCACCTCCTAAAATCAGCTTGGAGAATTTCGGAGATCCAGTAATGTTGGTACGTTCCCCGATATTTACGAAAATGCTTTCCGGGGTAACGGTAACGGCTTCTAGTCCGCTTAAGCGCAAATATGGAGGGACGGTAGGAATTTTTCTTGGTGTTACTTTTTTCGCTTTTGCAGCGATACATGCGATGTGTTCCGGTGTAGTGCCACAGCAGCCACCTACAATATTTACGAAGCCATGCTGGATGAAATCTTCCACAAGGTGGGCGGTTTCGTGTGGCATTTCGTCGTAAGCACCGAATTCGTTAGGTAATCCTGCGTTTGGATAGGCAGAAACGTAACAAGTGGCTTTTGCAGAAAGCTCTTCAATGTGCGGCCTCATGTCTTTGGCGCCTAAAGCACAATTGAACCCGATGCTAATGGGGTCGGCATGGATCACAGAGTTTAGGAATGCTTCTACCGTTTGTCCGGATAAAGTTCTTCCTGAAGCATCGGTAATGGTTCCAGAGATCATGATCTCTATCTTTTTGCCGATTTCTTTCTCGTATTTTTTGATGGAAAATATAGCCGCTTTCGCATTCAGGGTATCGAAAATGGTCTCGATTAACAAGACATCAGAACCACCGTCTACCAATCCACGTACTTGCTGATCATAAGCCGATACCAATTCATCAAAGGTCAGGGCCCTGTATCCAGGGTCGTTCACATCTGGTGAAAGGGAAAGTGTTCTATTGGTTGGGCCTACAGCACCTGCAACGAAGGATCTGCGATCCGGGTTAGCAGCCATAAATTCGTCTACTGCCTCACGTGCTACTTTGGCACCAGCGAAACTCATTTCATAGTCCAGCTCTTCCATCTGGTAATCTGCCAGGGAAATGCGCTGTGTACTAAAAGTATTGGTTTCAATAATATCTGCACCGGCTTTTAAGTATTCGGTGTGTATTGCTTTGATAATATCAGGACGGGTCAGGTTTAACAAGTCGTTATTTCCTTTCACATCACAAGGGTGATCTTTAAATCTTTCGCCTCTAAAATCTTCTTCTGTCAGGATGTAACGCTGGATCATGGTACCCATGGCTCCGTCAATAATTAATATGCGTTTCTCTAACTCTGCTCTAATGTTCATTTTTTTATATCTCCGGGTAAGGCCTGGGTAAAAGATCACCGCTGAGGAATATCCTGTCGATTACTGTTTTACACGCAGTTAAAAAGCTTATTGAAAAGTCCGGTATCAGGTCGACTTTAACTTATCTTTCGGGTACCAATGGTCCGGTTCCGGTAGAATGTAGCACCTTGTAAGCACAGGTTGCTAAGACATCGCAGGGTCTAATCCCTCCGTCTTTCTCTATAAGCTCTGCAAAAGTGCAACAAAGAAAAATCATTTCCAAAAAAACAGCGGTTAAAGCATATAATATTGCAATAGTCTGGGGTATTGTAGGTCAGTTCGGAATAATATTCTGAATGTCTACAGCTTTCTATTTCAAATGGGTTGAATTTCTCCAGAGGGTTTATCCCGGTAATGTAATACATGCTTATTGTTAAATTAATTAATTCTATGTATTTTGGAAGTCATAACCACTAAACAAACTAAAATAAAAAACTATGAAAAAATGCTCTTTTTTATTCTCAGTCTTATGTGTTGTAGGAATGTCGGCCTTTGGCCAAACTATTGTTAATGTAGATGAACCTGAGTACATTGGCGAAGCGGTGAGTATTTCTGCCGAAAATGTCGCTACGCCATTGGAAAAGCAAAGTGTAAAGATCCAAACTAAAGCAGGAGCTTCAGTTTACCTGGTTGGAATTGGTAAAGTGAAATCTAAAATGGTCATTGAAGGAGGTTCTTCTCCTGTATTAATGAAGGCAGGTGATCCTTTAACTTTTGTCGTTAAAAGTTTTGATAACAAATCAGATCCTTTGTCTATTATCAGTGTGGTGAAATTCGAAGCCAGTAAGAAAAACCGCAAGTCGGAACTAGTTTCTGCAGGTACTTTCTCTGGAGCTTCTACCAACAATCAGAACTATATTAAGTATCAATCGAAAAAATATAAGGACAGTTCTTATGTACTGAGATTAGATCCAATGGATGTAGGCGAGTACGGTATTATTGTTTCTAACCCCAATGCACTGGCAAACAGTAACGCTATTGTAGCTTGTTTCTCTGTTCAATAGTATTTGTTAATGAACCACAAAAAAGGCTGTCAGATATCTGGCAGCCCTTTTTTGTAATATATTGATCTGGTATTTGAAACCTATAGGTTTTTTATCCTTTATTTTCTGCTTCCGAATATTCTCAATAAGAAAAGGAAGATATTGATAAAGTCAAGGTACAATGATAAAGCACCCATAATGGCTAGTTTTTTACCATCAGCTTGTACGATAGGATCACCACTTTCTTCCAGACCTGCACCGATACGTTTCAGTTTTTGAACATCATAAGCGGTTAAAGCGGTAAAGATGGCTACACCGAAGAAGCTCATTACATAACTGAATGTTGGGCTGCCAAGGAATAAGTTAATGATGCTGGCGATAAATAAGCCGGCTACACCCACCATTAGAATAGGTCCGAATTTAGTTAAATCCACCTCTGTGGTATAACCTAAGAAAGCCATAATTCCGAAGATACCTGCTGCGGCACCAAAACATGCGGCAATAGATCCTGCGGTATATACTAATAGTATAAAGCTTAAACTGATCCCTAATAAGATAGAGAAAAGGGTGAATACACCGATTAAGGCACCATAAGAAAGGCGGCTAAAGCCGGCTCCCATTAGTAAAACCAAGCCTAGTGGTGCAAACATGGCGATATATCCTAAAACTGTTCTTTGTCCGGTTTCGAAGTTGATCAGCTGTCTTAAAGCTGTTTCAGAATTCGAGATGAATAAAGCGGCTATAGTTGATAAACTCAGAGCAATAAACATCCATAAGAATACATTTGCGAAGAATTTCTTAGCAACGACTCCTCTTTCCTGCTCCACAAATACTGTTTTGTGTGCCCATTCGTAATTATTGTTGTTGTCCATTTTTCTTTAAATTTTAATAGTTAAAGGTACTGATTAGTTTACATTCTTACAAAACCTATGCCCCAAGCCTTTTTGTCAGCGTTTCCTCCACTTTCTTGAAAATTTGCAGTGGTTTTAGGGTTCTCCATGCCAAATCGTCAAGCTGACCACCAAAGTTGATGTAGTAATCCAGGTTGGCAGACTTGAATTCTTCGATGACGTGTTCCTGGAAATTGACACCGCAGATCCAGCCATCTTCTACATCCTGGAACCACTCTTCGTAATAGCTGTCTTCTGAGGAATGGAAGTTCAATATGTTTTCTCCGATGAGGATAAACTTGTTGATGCCTTCATCAATGATCAGCTCAAGAATTTCTCTTTTGAGCAGCATGATATCGTTGTCTATGGCATCATTCCATTCTCCGATAAACTCAATAATTGCATAATTCTGGTCGTAATCTGCGTACAATACTTTTATGTAGAGCGTGTTGGAGCCGAAATCATCCCATTGCGGGTGGATTAAAAAATTGTACAGCTGCTTATCAAAATAGAATTCTGAGTATTCGGTGTCATAAAACGGAGAACGCTCATCTTCTGCAGCGATGTAATCGTCGCGCCAGAGGTAGAAAGGTTCGATTTCGTGCATATAATTTCTGTTATTTGCTACCAGCTTCTACAGCTTTACGTACGCTGCCGTAGCGTAAAAGCAAGTCTTCGGCTTTCGCGTAGTCAATGTTTAATTCTTTCATTACCATTTGTGTGCCACGATCCACCAGTTTATGGTTGGTCAGCTGCATGTCCACCATTTTGTTGCCTTTTACACGTCCGAGTTTAATCATGACGGTGGTGCTGAGCATATTTAAGGCTAGTTTTTGTGCAGTTCCAGATTTCATGCGGGTAGAGCCGGTCAGGAATTCTGGTCCTACAACGATTTCTACCGGGAAATCACTTTCTGCGGCAATAGGACCGCCGGCATTGCAGACGATACATCCGGTAAGGACGCCATGTTGTCGTGCGGTGTTTAGCCCTCCTACTACATATGGCGTAGTTCCGGAAGCGGCAAGGCCAATTAAACTGTCTTTTTCATTGATCTCGTATTTCTGCAAGTCGATCCAAGCCTGTTCGGCATCGTCTTCTGCATTTTCAACAGCTCTTCTGATCGCAGTATCGCCGCCGGCAATGATTCCAACTACCCAGTCGAAAGGTACACCAAATGTTGGCGGGCACTCTGAGGCATCTACTACGCCCAAGCGACCGCTAGTTCCTGCACCTATGTAAAATAAGCGGCCACCAGTTTTCATACGTTCCGTAACGGCAACTGCCAGTTTTTCCAGCTGCGGGATTGCTTTTTCCACTGCCAGTGGAACGGTTTGATCTTCTTTGTTGATCCCCTGAAGAATTTCAAGGACAGACATCTGATCGATGTGATGATAGGTGGATTCCTGCTCGGTAACTCTGATCATATTTTTTTTTGTTAAAACTCGGGATTTTCTTTTTAAACGCGAAATATCCGCCTATCATATAGAATCTTCGGGAACAAACCTGCAACATTCTTGTTAATTCCTGTAAAGAGTAAACAATTGTTAATGATTAGGACTTAATTTACTAAATGATAGGGTTATTTTATAACTTTACGCAGCAATAAACCATGAAAAAGACCACCCGAAATCACCTTTTAATCGCGCTTACCTATTCTCTTACTTTGATAGGGGGGATGTTTGTGGGCTATAAGTTTTTAAAAGATCAAGGGTATACGATGCAGAAGCCAATGGCTTACGCAGCGGATAGCAGCAGGAAGGTCGATGAAATCATTCACATCATCAATAAGAACTACGTGGATGAGGTGAATGCAGACAGTTTACACCATTTGCCAATTGATAGTTTACTCCATCAACTGGATCCACACAGTGTTTATTTGCCTCCGGCTAAAGCCAATGAATTTGCGGAAAATTTAGGGGGTAATTTTGAAGGCATTGGGATTGAGTATTATATTTTGAATGATACACTATTGATTACTAATGTAGTCAAAGATGGCCCGGCATTTCTTGCTGGACTTCGCCAGGGGGACAAGATCCTTAAAATTGATACCATATTTGTGAGTGGTCGTGATCTGCCAAGAGAACAAATGATTGGTAAGATCAAAGGGAAAAAGGGAACTGCTGTTAAATTGAGTATTTTACATCCTGGGAGTCCGCAGCCGGTGATGCTCAGCGTAAACCGGGCGAGGGTAAAAGTGAGTAGTATTGACGCGGCTTATATGCTCAATTCGGAAACTGGGTATGTGCGCATCAGCAAGTTTGGTGCAGATACGGATTCCGACTTTGTAGAATCTGTACGTAACCTGAAAGCAAAAGGAATGAAAAAGCTGGTTTTGGACCTCCGCGATAATGGGGGAGGCTACTTGACTGCCGCAACGGGATTGGCGAATCAAATCCTCTCCGAAAACAAACTGATTGTCTATACACAAGGAAAACACGAACCCCGTACCGATTACTTTACGACTGGTGGAGGGGAGTTTGAGCAGGGAAAGCTAGCGATATTGATCAATGAAAATTCGGCTTCTGCCTCGGAAATTCTTGCCGGTGCGGTTCAGGATCTGGATCGTGGGATCATCATAGGACGCCGTTCCTTTGGTAAAGGATTGGTCCAGGAGCAGTTCCCATTTGTGGATGGATCGGCTTTGAATCTAACTATTGCGAGATATTATACCCCATCTGGCAGGAGTATTCAGAAATCTTATAAGAAAGGGTACAATGCCTATCAGAATGAAATTGAAGACCGTTTCAATGATGGGGAGCTGACATCAGAAAATCTAAAGGATAGTTTGAAGAAAAGTAAAGACTTTTTAGGTGGCGGCATCCAGCCGGATATTTATGTGAAAATGGATACTAGTGGCTACAACAGGTTTTATGCGAAGCTGATTGCGAAGAAAGTACTGTTTGATTTTGTATATGACATATTGGGAAATCGTTATACTGCGCCCTTTTTAGAACAAAACCTTGCAACCTTTACCATTAATGATGCAGATTACAAGGATTTGATTAAATATATTCAAAGTAAGAATATTGCCATAGAGCCTAAATTACTACAGGCGGCAAAACCTTTAATCCTGAATGATGTCAAAGTATTGCTTTGTAAATACCACCTGGGAGATGCCGGTTATTACAAAGCGCTCAATATGAGTGATGCAATGGTCAAACAGGCATTATCCAGTTTGCAGTAATTTATAGATTATTTTTGTCTGAAATAAATCTGGATTGGTGAACCCGAAAAATCGAAGTTTTCACGCAGTTTGTTTTCAATGAAACGTTTATAAGGTTCTTTGATGTACTGAGGTAAGTTACAGAAGAAAGCAAACATTGGTGAAGTACCATTAATTTGCGTGATGTATTTGATCTTGATGTACTTCCCTTTCAATGCTGGCGGCGGATATTTTTCAATAATTGGCAGCATGACATCATTTAACTTAGAGGTTGGAACTTTCTTTCCCCTGTTTTTGTGTACTTCCAGAGCAGTTTCAATTGCCTGGTGAATACGTTGTTTGTTGATGACTGAGGTGAACACGATGGGTACGTCAGTGAATGGCTGTAGTTTAGTACGAATCTGATCTTCAAAAATCTTAGTGGTTTTGCTGTCTTTTTCTACTAAATCCCATTTGTTAACCAGGATCACGATACCTTTTTTGTTTTTCTCCGCCAGGTGGAAAATGTTAACATCCTGTGATTCTAACCCTTCCATGGCGTCGATCATTAAGATCACGACATCTGCTTCTTCTAAAGCTTTGATGGTACGCATTACAGAATAAAACTCAATGTTCTCTTTTACTTTAGTCTTTTTACGAAGACCTGCAGTATCGATGAACATGAATTCATGTCCAAATTGATTGTAGTGGATATGTATAGAATCTCTTGTTGTTCCAGCGATTGGCGTTACAATATTTCTTTCTTTACCAATCAATGCATTGATTAGTGATGATTTTCCAACGTTAGGTCTGCCAACAATAGTAAGTTTAGGCAATGTGTTTTCTTCTTCTACTATATCTTCGAAGTGTTTGATCACATCATCTAATAAATCACCTGTTCCAGAACCAGTCATAGAAGAGATCGGGTAGATCTCACCTAAACCAAATCCGTAAAATACGGAAGCATCATTTTGTAATTGAGTATTGTCTACTTTATTTACAACAATGAATACAGGTTTATTGCTGCGTCTAAGTAACTGTGCAATTTCGTCATCCAGGTCGGTAATGCCGGTTACGACATCCACCATAAACAACAATACAGTTGCTTCTTCGATAGCAATTACCACTTGTTCGCGGATAGCTGCTTCAAATAAATCTTCGGAATTGGCTACATAGCCTCCGGTATCAATAACAGTAAACTGCTTATCAGTCCATTCTGCCGATCCGTAATGACGATCACGGGTTACACCGCTAAAATCATCAACAATGGCTTTACGACTCTCTGTTAAGCGGTTAAATAGGGTAGATTTGCCTACGTTTGGTCTTCCGACGATTGCGATAATGTTGCTCATGTGTATGTATGAATTGTATTAATTATTAAGGGGTTGCAAAGGTAAGCTTAATTTTCGTACCCGAAACTTTTTAAATAGTTCTTTTTACTGCGCCAGTCTGGAACCACCTTCACAAAGGTCTCTAAAAAGACTTTTTGATCCAGGAATTTCTCAATATCCTTACGGGCCTCAGTACCAACCTTTTTCAGCATTGCGCCACCTTTACCAATCAGGATATTTTTCTGCGAATCACGTTCTACAATGATCTCTGCACTGATCCTGGTAATTTTCTCTTCTTCTTTGAAGGAAGTAATCACTACTTCTGTGCTATAAGGAATCTCTTTCTGGTAGTTGTTGAAGATCTTCTCTCTGATGATTTCCGAAACGAAGAACCTTTGTGTACGGTCTGTCAAATCTTCTTTATCATAGAAAGGCGCATGTTCCGGTAATTGATCCAATACCGTTTCCATGATGCCATCTAAGTTATAAAGGTGTAAAGCGGAGATGGCATATATATGCTTAGGATTTAACTTCTCCTGCCAGTAGGTCATTTTCGCTTCTACTTCTTCTTGTGTTGCGTTGTCTATCTTATTGATCAGGACAATCATTGGGATCGTGGTGTCAATGATTTTATCTAATACATCATTCTCATCATGTGTTTCGTTAATGTCGGTAACGAACAGAATAAGATCTGCATCAGTCAGTGCGCCTTTTACAGAACTCATCATAGAATCTTGTAAACCATAACGCGGTTTTATGATCCCCGGAGTATCGGAAAATACGATTTGATAATTTTCTTCATTGACAATTCCCAGAATACGGTGACGGGTAGTCTGAGCTTTCGGGGTAATGATAGAAAGCTTTTCACCCACCAGGGCATTCATTAACGTTGATTTACCCGCATTGGGCTTACCAATTATACTTACAAAACCTGCTTTATGTGACATGAAAATATTTTTTGAAATAAATTTGCACCGCAAAGAAACGAATTATATCTTTGCATTCCAATTCGGAGGAAGAGTTAACCAATTAATTAACGCAATCGGAATTGTATATAGTGCGGGATGGAGCAGTTGGTAGCTCGTCGGGCTCATAACCCGAAGGTCATCAGTTCGAGTCTGGTTCCCGCTACCAAAATTGATTCGCTAATTGTAAAATTAGTGGCAGTCAAAATGGCCCGTTCGTCTAGGGGTGAGGACGCCAGATTTTCATTCTGGTAACAGGGGTTCGATTCCCCTACGGGCTACGATCTTCCTTACGTGTAAGGAGGATTTAATGAACTAACCTACAGAGGTAGGATAGTAGTAACATAGAGTGCGGGATGGAGCAGTTGGTAGCTCGTCGGGCTCATAACCCGAAGGTCATCAGTTCGAGTCTGGTTCCCGCTACCAAAACAGGTTCGTCAGCGCAAGTTGAAGGCAACCTTAAATGGCCCGTTCGTCTACCGGTTAGGACGCCAGATTTTCATTCTGGAAATAGGGGTTCGATTCCCCTACGGGCTACAATCTTCCTTTACTATGTAAAGATAGATCATTAACTTGACTACAGTGGTAGGAGAGTATTAACATAGAGTGCGGGATGGAGCAGTTGGTAGCTCGTCGGGCTCATAACCCGAAGGTCATCAGTTCGAGTCTGGTTCCCGCTACCAAAAGAGGTTCGTCAACGTAAGTTGAAGGCAACCTTAAATGGCCCGTTCGTCTACCGGTTAGGACGCCAGATTTTCATTCTGGAAATAGGGGTTCGATTCCCCTACGGGCTACAAAGCCGCTTTACGAAAGTAGAGCGGCTTTTTGCTTTTACGGGTTTTATAGATTTTTCCTACTATAGCCTATATCTGGGGTATTTGATTCAATCCTCATAAAGTTCTATATATTGCGAATTGAATTAGAATTCATGGAAAAAAGAACCGTTTTACATATCTCCGCAATTTTATTAATCATTTTAGGTATCGCTATTATTTTTGTAGGCTTATCAGGACCTAGGCTTATGCTGCCACCAGTGATTACTGGTTTAGGATTTTTTGTAGTCAGCGGGGCACTATTTGCATTAAAAAAATAGAACAATTTTTTCGTTTTTCTGTTTGTTTCGATAAGGAGGCTACTAATTTCTAATCATGGCTGTTTCATTAAAAAAAACAATCATTATATTGAGTTAATTATTAAGCTTTTATTTATCGAAATCATTTTATCATGAAAAAAACAATTCTTTATCTGGCCTGCATGGCAGTACCGTTGGTGTATAGCTGTAGCGGTAACAATTCTGAAAAAAAAGCCGCTGTAAAAACCGATACTACGGTGAGCAGCGAGTGTTTTGTAGCTATTGATGCTTTAGATACGGCTAATCTTCACCTGAATACAAGCAGTGAGGGAAAAATTACCGGACATCTGCTAATCAATTATAAAGATAAGGGAGATAATATTGGTGAAGTAGCCGGGAAATTTACCGGGGATACCCTATTTGTAGATTATACCTTTAAAATAGGGAATGCAAATCCAACTGTTTATAAAAATCCTTTGGCATTTTTAAAGAAAGATGGCAAACTGATCTTAGGCGTTGGTCAGATTGAAACTTCTGTAGGCAGGTCTTATTTTGTAAAAGGTAAACCAATCTCTTTTGATAAAGGCAGATTTACATTTGCTCCTGAAGCTTGTAAATAATTAAAAAATACCATACTCCAAACAAAGCTGCGCCGATCCAACCGCTTTTTTAGGAGGCCTTCTAGGAGCTGTTTTTAGGTACAGTGACTGTTGTGGTTGGTGATGCTGGCACTTTTGTAAACAAAACATTAGCTAATGTTTTGAAATTAATTAGGATGCAATAATACGCTTTGTTAAGCGCTGTGCTGAATTTCAACGCAGCGCTTCATACGCGCTTTATTCCTCTTTTAAAAATCTGGTTACCCAGCCGATTTGCCCTGGTTCGCTCTATTTTCTTTAAGAAGAGCCCCAAATCATTCAGTTTTTTTCTCTAAACCTTCAGTGATTCTGGCAATACTACATTCTTTAAGCCTCTAAATAGGCGATTAAGAGGGGTGTTTGGGGAGAATAAAACTAATTTCAAATAAATTCTATTAAATTAGTAGACTTTATTATCTTTGAACTCAATAAGCATTAAGAATTTGATTCTCAGTTCGTCCGGACTGTTGCTTAAAAATTAGATGTTTGGTTAGATCTAAGTTTTGTTTGGTTAAAAGCCAGGTTGGATGACCTGGCTTTTTCATTGTCCGGGCCACCAGCTTTCCGCTCAAAGGGATGAATCATAAGGGAATTAATTCTTAATTTACGACACACAAATAAATGAACCTACATAAATGACAAAAATTTCAACCAAAACCAAAAAACTCTTAATTCATGAAGACTGGGCAGTAGTCATCCTCGGCTCCCTTGTTATCTTAAGTAGTCTTTTCTTTTTCCTATTGCCAATTCCAGTTTTTAAATGGGATAGCCTAACCAGTTTAACCGACAAAATTTTCCAGCTGGAGAATTTAACTGCTATTTTTATCCAGTTTGTATTTATTACAGTGATTGGAGCAGTGGGTGCCTTCATTATGGGAAAATCTGTAAAAAACTTTTTTATGGGCTTTCCGGCAGTTTATGTACTCACCATTCTTGCCTTGCTGATTGCCGGGAGTTCCAGTATGCGTGCACTGAACCTGGAAGCTGTAATTTTTAGCTTAATGATTGGCCTGGCCATCAGTAATTTCTTTACACTGCCGCAATGGTTTAAATCAGCCCTTTCTACGGAGCTCTTTGTAAAAATCGGATTGGTACTATTGGGGACTACGGTGATCTTTGCAGATATTTTAAAAGCGGGATCTTTAGGCTTAATTCAGGCTTTAGTAGTGGTCATCTCCGTATGGTATTTCGCTTTCTGGCTTTGTAAGAAGTTGAAAGTAGATGATGAACTGACCATGATGATCTCCAGTGCAGTATCTATATGCGGGGTTTCTGCCGCAATAGCAACGTCCGGCGCGATCAAAGGAGATTCTAAAAAGCTCTCTTATGTGATTTCTATGGTATTGATTACTGCCATTCCAATGATGATTTTTATGCCTTACATCGCCCAATATTTCTCTTTTCCACAAGCAGTAACAGGTGCCTGGCTAGGTGGTAGTATTGATACTTCCGGTGCAGTAGTGGCTTCTGGAACTCTGGTAGGGGAAGAGGCTTTGAAAATTAGTACAATTGTGAAGTTCTCCCAAAATGTATTGCTTGGGATTGCTGCTTTTGCCATCAGTATTTACTGGTCTTATACCAACCATAAGGATGAAAACGGAGAACGGGTAAGGCCAACTATAGGGGTGATCTGGGAACGCTTTCCTAAGTTCGTGCTGGGTTTCATTGGTGCTTCTTTATTGTTCTCTTTTTTCTTGCCTCAAGAGACGATTTCTAACGTAAAAGACAGCTTGAAAAACTTACAGGGTGCCTGGTTTGCATTGGCATTTACCAGTATCGGTTTAGAGACTAACTTTAAGGATTTATTCGGTAATCAAAGTAAAAAACCATTGTATGCTTTCTTACTGGCACAACTATTTAACGTGATCATTACGCTGATTATCGCTTTTTATTTATTTGGTGGCACGGAGGTCTTTGCATAAGTTTTTCGAAAATACAGATCATGGCAGGTTCCTTGCTGTTCTATCTGTACATTTGAAATTGTGTTTGTAAAAGATGAGTGATACCCCAAAGAAAAGTCTGTTTAAAGCGATAAAAGGAAAGGTGATTATTGCCTTGTTACTCGCCTGTTTTGCCTTAATTATGGCTTGGGCAGTGAGTAAAGTCGCTTTTAATGAAATGCTGAATACCGTAGAGAATATATCTACACCTAGTGAAAGATTGAGGATGGTCAATCTCATTTCCTTAAAGATCAGCCGACTGGATCAATTGCAGAAAACGCAAGCTTCAAACGATCCGAAAAACTATAGTAAACTCTTGAAGGAATCCGGGGAGTTACGTGCTTCTCTGGATTCTTTATCCAGCTTATATGTTAAAGATTCTGTTCAATTGCAGCGGATCAGCAGTATTCAAAAGCTGCTGAAAGAACGTGATAACCAGTTTTTGAATTACCTAAAGGTGAGAGAGCGACTGGTAAACAATAAATCTTTCTCTACCCAGGTACAGAATCTAAGTGAAATGGTCAATAAAAGTGGGAATGATAGTACTGTTCTCGCTTCCCAATTGCAAACTTCTACCACCACCATTTACTCTTCAGAGGATAAAAACAGAGGTTTCTTTGGTCGTCTTTTTGGAAAGAAAAAAGAAAGTGAAGACAATAAGTCCTATAAGATCATCAATGAAAAGAATTTGAAAGTAGATACCATCTCACTTTCAAATGAAGACAAGACTTCTAAAAGTCTGGAAGAAACACTTCGGAACATTGAGAAAGAACAAAGAAGAAATAGTGCCCGGTTTTTAAATAAAGAAGCGGAACTGGCCAATGCGAATAACCTTTTGATCAATCAGATGCTTAATATTCTCCGTAAGGTAGAAAGCGAAGTGGTGACACAAATTGAGCTCAATGGGATTCAGGCAAAGTATGTGGTAAATACTGGGATCAATACCATTAGTGTCATCATGCTGGTTTTTTTCCTGCTCATGCTCCTGATGCTTTATTTTATCCTAACTGACATCACAAGAAGTAATCGCTATAAAAATGACCTGGAAGAGGCTAGAGATCTAGCGGAATATCATGGGATGGCCAAACAGCGTTTCCTTTCCAATATGAGCCATGAAATCAGGACACCGCTCCAATCTATAATTGGCTATGCCGAACTCATTCGTCAGCAGGAAAAACCTGATGCCAGGGATATTGATGCGATTTATCATTCCTCAGAACACTTATTACAGATTGTAAATGAGGTGCTAGACTATAACCGGATTATTTCTGGCAAGTTTACTTTTATAGAAAAGCCCTTTGATATTGCCAAGTTATTGGAAGAAGTAATTTTCGTGATGCGCCCGCAGGCCGAGCGTAAATCTCTGGATCTGCTCACGGAGATTTCCCTTCATGAAACAAAATACATCAGTGGTGATCCTTTCCGATTAAAGCAAATTCTATATAATTTATTGGGTAATGCCATCAAATTCACCAATGAAGGAGAAGTGGTTTTGTCCGTATTTTACAAGCGACAAGGCGAAAATCTTCATTTTACTTTTATGGTAAGAGATACTGGGATCGGAATTTCGGAGGCTTCAAAGGCAGTGATTTTTAATGAATTTGAACAGATAAATGAAAATGATCAGGAAGTACTGCATCAGGCAGGAACCGGATTGGGGTTAACCATCATTAAGTCTCTGATAGAAACTCAAGGCGGGAGAATTTATGTGAAAAGTCGGGAGGGGGTAGGCAGCGTATTCACTGTTTACCTTACTTTTAAAATAGCAGAAGAGCCGATAGAAGAGAAGTTATCACAATCAAAAGATCGGTTGCGCTGGAAACCATTTAAAGTATGGGTGGTAGATGATGATCCGCTAATATTAGAACTCTGCAGTATTATTTTTAAACGCAATTATATTGATTATAGAAGTTTTAACTCTCCGGTACAGCTGTTGAATGAGGCAGAGAAAGCTGCAGATTTAAAGTATATTTTATTAGATATGCGGATGCCAGAAATGAATGGTATCGAACTCTGTCAGCTGCTGCGGAAAAAGATGGGCAATACAGTGATGATCTTTGCAATTACCGCTCAGGTACTTCCCGATGAACGTGAATTCCTTTTAAATAATGGATTCGATGGCCTGGTGATGAAGCCTTTCCGTGAAAATGAATTACTGGCCGTTTTTTCTGAAGAGTTAGCAGATAAATCTTTTTCAAACGAGGAGGAACTCGTAGTCGAGGATCGAATCGAACCAGATCAAGAAGAAATGCCAGCAGTTACTTCCGAATCTTTAATTGCCCTGGATCTTGGGCCTTTAAGAAAAATGACCTTTGATGATGAGGAGCAATTGAAAAAGATCCTGAGCAGGTTTACCTTGGATTGTGAAAATGACCTTCAGGAATTGGCGGAGGCCATGCAGCATGAAGATACCGAAACGCTAGCTTTGCTGAGCCACAGGCTGGCTGGTCGCATCGCACAGATTGGCTCCAAAAACCTGGCCAGTAACTTCCGACAGCTAGAGCTTCTGTTTCATCAGCAAACTGCTCCCGATGAAAAAAGCAGACAAGCTGTTGTCGGCTTATCCGCAAAATTGAAGCAGTTGCTGGATCAAATTCGGAAGATGTAATGATTTTATTCTATCTCATAGCGTTCCATTTTACTGTATAGGGTCTTCCGATCGATATTCAGTAATTTGGCAGCTTTTGATTTATTGTATTTTACTTTAACTAATGTTTCCATGATCAGCATCTTTTCATTGACCTCATTGATGGCTTTAAGATCTGAACCATTTGGCTTAGGAACCTGATTGATAGAAATGATCATTTCTTCCGGTAAAGCATCTATCTCCGCAGTTTCAGTAGGAGTTAGGAGTACCATTCTTTTGATCACATTCTTCAGTTCTCTTAAATTTCCCGGCCAGTCGTATTGCAGTAAAAGGTCTTTTGCAGCTGGAGAGAGGTGTTGTACATTTCTATGCAGCTCTTCATTCGAAAGTTTAATGAAATGATTGATAAATAGCTCGATGTCTTTTCCCCTATCCCTTAATGGTGGAAGTTGAATTTTAAACTCGTTTAAGCGATGGTATAGATCTTCTCTGAAATCACCATTACTCACACTGTTTTTAAGGTCATCATTGGTCGCTGTAATGATTCTGACGTCTACTTTTACATTTTTAGTACTGCCTAAAGGTTGAATGGTTTTTTCCTGTAAGGCACGAAGCATCTTTACCTGGACTTCGTAGCTTAGGTTTCCTACCTCATCCAAAAACAAGGTACCTCCATTTCCGGCTTCAAACTGCCCTTTTTTATCGTTTAGGGCACCCGTAAAAGCGCCTTTGGCATGGCCAAACAATTCACTTGCGGCCAATTCTTTTGACAATGCACCACAATCTATTGCCACGAAAGGTTTGTCTTTACGCTTGCTGTGCATGTGTAATGCTCTGGCAGCATATTCTTTCCCTGTTCCAGTTTCACCTTGAATAATCACCGACATATCTGTTGGTGCAACCAGGTTAATGTGTTCGTACAATTTATCAGCTATGCTGCTTTTTCCTTTGATGGCATCGGCATGTTCGATCGAATTGCCGGAAACGGGCTTTTCTTTTTTACCTAAAGCATTGTTGATGATCATCAGCAATTCATCAGGATTTACAGGCTTCGTAATGTAATCGAATGCCCCTAATTGTATAGATTTTACGGCGGTTCTTACATCATTAAAACTGGTCATAATGATCACCGGCTGGGTCATGCCCATGTCCCGGATATGAGAGAGTACATCGAGACCTGTGCCATCTGGAAGGCGGTAATCCAGCAGAAATAAGTCGAAATTTTGTTCTGCTGTTAGCTTCAGACTTTTCTTTACATCATTGATCGCAGTTGGTTCATGACCATGCTTGGTCAGGAAGCCTTCCAGAATTTGCGAAAAGGTAAGGTCGTCTTCAATAATCAATATTTTTGCCATAAGAATTTCGCTTGTAATTATAGCAAAAATACGAAAGCCAGGGGACATCCGGCTTTCGTACACTATATTAATTGTTATTTATTGATGGTTTACTCAATAACAGCACCGTCTTTATTGATTTTTAACGATGCGGCTTCGTCTCCTTTTTTAACATCTACCTGAAAGAATTCAGTTTTATCAGCGTTCACGATTAAGAATGCTGCTGCTGGAGTCCAGTCTTTATATTTGTCGGAAGCCAATGTCGTTTTTACTGCATCCGGAAGGTCTTTCAATTCAACTGGAGTTTTGGTAGTGCTATCTTTTTTTACACTGATGATAACTGGGTTTTTAACGTCAGTTGCTTTTACTTGTGTTAATCCTGCGAATGCTAAAAATGCGGCTGATAAGATGATCTTTTTCATAACTCTATATTTAAATTTAAATTCCTTTTGTTTCAATTACGATTATATAAGGTTCATAATGGTGCCAGAATCAACGGATTGGCCGTAAGTGGCTTGTAATCAGTGTTTGGATGGGTTGTGTCAAAATTAGAACTGTTGCATTATTCCACACTTTGTGGCCGAAAGAAACAAGGGGATGGGCTATTTCGACAAATTATTACCTGATGAGAAAGTAATGGATTTTTCTTAACTTTGCCTTATGCTATCTAAGAAGACTAAATATGCAATAAAGGCGCTTGTCGCGCTCGGAAAAAACGCTGGAAACCCTCCTATGCAGATCGTGAGATTGGCAGAACAGGAAATGATCCCCCGCAAATTCCTGGAGCAGATTCTATTGGATATGCGTAATGCAGGGTATTTATACAGTAAGAAAGGTGCCGGCGGCGGTTATAGTTTAAATAAAGAACCAGGAGACATTTTTCTGGCTGATATTCTGCGCATCACCGATGGTCCTATTGCTATGGTTCCTTGTGCCAGCCTTAAATTTTACCGTAAATGCGATGAATGCCATGATGAAATCACTTGTGGAATTAGAAAAACCTTTATCGATGTCCGGGATGCTACACTCAAAGTCTTAGCGCAAACCTCTATTGCAGATGTTATTGCGCGGGAAACTGATGGTAATTTCATAGAATAATCAACTATTTTCAAATAAAGCCTACTACGTCTATAGTCTTTTTGTATATTTGTGTCAGCAATACAAAGATATAATCCCTTTAAACCTAAGACTATGATTTTAAATAAGATTGAAAGTGGTGTAAAAGAATCTAAAATTACATTAGTAGGTGCTGGTCCAGGTGATCCTGAACTGATCAGTTTAAAGGGAGTAAAAGCCATCAACACAGCGGATGTAGTGCTGTATGATGCGCAGGTGAATGAAGCATTGCTTAATCACGCACCTGAAAAAGCAATTAAGATATTTGTAGGGAATAAATCTGAAGACGTATCCTATTCCCAAGATGCAATCAATAAGTTGATGATCGATTACGCTTTAAACTTTGGCCATGTGGTGAGGTTAAAAAGTGGTGATCCATTTGTTTTTGCCCAAGGATTTGAAGAAGTGGATTATGCAGAGTCGTATAACATCCAAACGGAAATCATTCCAGGGATCTCCAGTGCTTTAGGTGTTCCTGGTTTACATAAAATTCCAATGACTTATGCTACATTGAGTGATAGCTTTTGGGTATTGAGTGGTACAAACGCAGCTGGAGAGCTTTCTCCGGATTTGAAAGTTGCCGCAAAATCCAAAGCAACTGTAGTGGTATTAATGGGAATTGAGAAGATCAGAGAGATTGTGGCTATTTTTCAGCAGGAAGGTAAACACAGAATGCCGGTAGCTGTCATTGAAAATGGTTCTTCTGTGAATGAAAATATTAAAATAGGGGTTGTGGATACCATTGCAGAGTTAATTGAAGACCATAAAATCTCCGCGCCAGCATTACTGGTATTCGGAGATGTGGTTTCCTTACATCCTTCTTTTGCCAGAATCAAGAATTTCTATGAACTGATGGAACTGCAATAAGCGTTTATTTTGTCAAATTAACTATAATTTTTTCAGAGAGCCGGATATCAAATCCGGCTTTTTTACGTTTATGGGTGGGATATTGGTGATCGTCGCATATTTGATACGAACACCATTCCTCATTTATTATTTAACTTTGTCCAAAATATCTATTATATGAATATGAAGAAAGCGAACTTTTGCTATCGTGGAATATTAAGTTTGTCCTTATTGGCAATGGTTCCATTCGTGTCTGTAGCACAAAAGCCAAACTGGCAGAACCTGGACCTTAAAACAGATACCACCTTTGGTATTAGTACTGAAAAAGCTTATAACGAATTGTTAAAAGGGAAAAAGTCTAAACCTGTAATTGTTGCAGTATTAGATGGTGGGGTTGATATTAAACATGAAGACCTGAAAAGTGTCATTTGGGTAAATAAGAAAGAGATCGCCGGAAACGGAAAAGACGATGATAAAAACGGATACATTGATGATGTAAACGGCTGGAGCTTTTTAGGATCTAGCAAAGGATCTATCAACTATGAAACTTTAGAATTAACACGTTTAGTTCGCAGAGACAATGCGAAGTTCACCAATTTAGATGCGACTTCAGTAAAGGCGGGAGATCTTCCTGCATTTGAAGCTTATCAAAAAAACAGAGCAGAATTTGAAAAGCAATTGGTAGAAGCTAAAGAAAACCTGGAACGCTATACTGCTTTAAAAAATGCAATTGATGAAGTAGTGAAAAAGATCGGTAAAGAAAACCCAACCGCAGCAGATTTCCAAAGCTACCGTCCTACAAATGACATGGAAAAAAATATCCAGAGAATCATGGTGCAGCAATTAGAAGGTACCAACTTCAAAGACTTTTATGCAGAGCAGATTGTAGATGGTGTGGATCATTTTAAATCTCAGGTAGAGTATAACCTGAACCTTGATTTTGATCCAAGACCAATCGTTGGTGATGATCCTAATGATGTGAAAGACCGTTTCTATGGTAATAATGATGTTGCCGGACCAGATGCTTTACATGGTTCACATGTGGCGGGAATTATTGGTGCAGTAAGAAACAATAAGATTGGTATCAATGGTGTGGCAAATAATGTGGTGATCTTACCAGTTCGTAATACGCCAAATGGTGACGAACGTGATAAAGATGTGGCCAATGGTATTCGTTATGCAGTTGATAATGGAGCGAAGGTGATCAACATGAGTTTTGGAAAAGGTTATTCCTGGGATAAAAAGATCGTGGATGATGCGGTGAAATATGCAGTATCGAAAGATGTCCTATTAGTTCATGCTGCAGGAAACGATAATAAAAACCTGGATGAAGCTCAAAACTTTCCTAACCCGGAATACCAAGATGGTGGTGTAGCTTTTTCATGGATCACAGTAGGTGCTTCAGGATGGAAAAACGACGAAACCATTAAAGCTGATTTTTCTAACTACGGAAAAACGAAAGTAGATGTGTTTGCACCTGGTGTAAACATTAACTCGACTACTCCGGGTTCTAAATATCAAAAGCTGAATGGTACCAGTATGGCTGCTCCGGTGGTAGCTGGTCTGGCCGGTTTAATCCGTTCTTATTACCCTAACTTATCTGCTGCTGAAGTGAAAGACATCATTATGAAGTCTGTAGTGAAAGTAGATCAAGTTGTAAAAGTACAGCAAGGTGATGCCGTTAAAGATATTCCTTTTACTGATTTATGTATTAGTGGTGGTGTTGTTAATGCTTATAACGCACTTAAACTAGCTGCTGAATACAAGAAATAATCGCATAAGTTTTAAAAAAAAAAGCCTGACATCTATCGATGCCAGGCTTTTTTTGTCCTAAAAATTACCCATTACTAGGTATATTTCCTTAATTACAAGCGGAATGCAGTGAAATATAACGCAGTTAATCTAACGCTATTGTATTTTTGTTAAAATGACAGGCAGATTTGATATGGGGTTATGAAATCCATGCTTGTTTTTCAAAAAAATTAAAAATTCTAAGATGTTTTCTTTTTTTAACAAAAAAACGCACATCGACCATATTGAGTGGTTAGGTGTCGACATGCATGCACATTGGTTACCGGGCATTGATGACGGTGCTAAAAATATGGAAATGACGCTAAATTTTATGAAAAGTTTACAGGCGCTGGGCTTCAAAAAATTGCTGGCAACACCTCATATTTTTGCCGAACTGTATCCAAATAATAAGGAGATCATAGAAAACACCTTAGAAAGCACCAAACAGGCTTTAAATGCCAGCTCATTATCCATAGAAACCGGCGCTGCAGCAGAGTATATGGTAAATGAGGATTTCCAAATTAGCAGCAATCTGATTTGCCTCCCCAAAAAGCACATTTTAATAGAGATGTCCTATGTATCGGAAATGCCAAACATAGAGCAAGTTATCTTTAACCTTCAGGTTAAGGGATATGTAGTCGTTTTGGCTCATCCTGAACGTTATAGTTTTTACCAGGATAAGCACCAGCGTTTCCACCGCTTGAAGGAGATGGGGGTATTGTTCCAGCTGAACTTACTTTCCGTATCTGGCTATTATGGCAAAGAGGTAAAAAGACTCGCCGAGTACCTGCTTCAAAAGAAATACTATGATTTAGCAGGAACAGACTTACACCACGACAAACATTTGCAGGCATTGATTGCTGAAATACAGAGTGGACGCTTGTTTACTAAGCTTGGAAATGTTGATTTCAAGAATATGGAGCTGTTTTTCTAGCTAAATACCCATTTGTAGCTAGGTGTAATTGAAATTTAAAACGATTATTTTTGCTTTCACATGATTCTGGTGATTAAGCCGTTTTTTAGATCAAAATTACTATGGTTAAAGTTTTGTTGTCAAGAAAGTGTCTTAATTATTTGGCTATTTTCTCTATTATTTTGCTGAACTCTTGTTCTACGACAAAAAAAGTTCCTTATTTCCAGGATATTACCGCTAATGGTCAGTCTGACATTGAAAATACTACTATTTTTAAGGGCTTAACTATAAATCCTGACGATATTTTATCAATTTCCTTGGCAACTGTTGACCCAACTACTGGTATGCCAGTAAATCAATTGGCTAATCAGACGGTAAACAGCAATGCTATAGCTGCAGTCGCAGCTTCAGGAAGCAGTACCTCTGCAGCCAGTGGTTTCCTGGTGGATAAAAATGGAGAGGTAGACCTCTCTATCATTGGCCAGGTTAAAGTTGCCGGATTAACCACTTATGAGGCAAGGGAACTCCTGAAAACCAAAGCCGCTGTCTTTTATAAAGACCCCAACGTGCAGGTCAGATATGCCAATTTCAAGGTGACTGTATTGGGAGAGGTGGCAAAACCTTCTTCTTATATTCTCCCAAATGAAAAGGTGAGCGTGCTGGATGCTCTCGGTATGGCTGGCGACCTCACCATTTTTGGAAAAAGGGAAAATGTATTGTTGATCAGAGATCAGGATGGCAAAAAAGAATTTGCACGATTAGACCTCAATTCTTCACGGATTTTTGAAAGCCCATTTTATTATCTCAAACAGAACGATGTGATCTATGTGGAGCCTAATAAAGGCAAAGCAGCCTCCTTAAACCAGGCAAGAACGCAAACTTTTGCAGTGATTGGAACAGTCTTGTCCGTTTTAATTGTATTGTTTTCAAGGATTTAACCGCCATTACTTTATTAACCGCTAGACTATAATAAATGAATAACATAAATTCTGAACATAAAACCGCGCATGAAAATTCAGATGGCCTGGATGTTAAACAGCTCCTATTACGCTTATTGGACAATTGGTATTGGATTGCGTTATCCGTATTCCTTTGTCTGGGACTTTCTTATTTATATGGGAAGTATAAAACGCCCTATTATAAAATTTCCGCCAGAGTCCTGGTAAATGACGAGAAAAAAGGAGCAGGAATGTCGGGGGGGGGGGATCTTTTAGGTGACATTGGTGGGCTTCTAGGAACAAAAAGTACCGTAGATAATGAAGCCGAGATCCTTAAAACCCGGAACCTGATGGCTGAAGTAGTGAAAGATATGAACCTGAATGTCACCTATTATAGGACGGGGGCGATTAAGAATGTAGAATTGTATGAATCCCCTTATCAAGTCAAGGTTTTAGCTCCGGTAGATACCATTAAATCGGCTGAGGTAAAAGTAAGCTTTGCAGAAAAAGGAAAAGTAGCGGTGACTGCCGATGGACTGGATACCTTGGTTGCCTTTGGCCGTTCTTTTGCGATTCCAGAGGTAGGTATAGTTCAGATTGTAGAAAATCCGGACGTTGCTTCGGCTAATGAAAATTACCTTTTTACCATCATGTCTGTGGATTCAAGGGTAATTGATCTGATGGCTGCATTAACCGTAGAGGTTAAAAATAAACAGGTGACCGTGATTGACCTTGCCCTGAATCATCCTGTGCCAAAAAAGGGAGAAGATATCTTGGGAAAGCTGATTGAAAAGTACGTACAGGCTAATCTTAAAGATAAGAATGAAGTGGCAGATAGCACGGTAAAGTTTATCCACAACCGACTGGCACATATCAGTGGCGAACTGGGTGGATTGGAAGGCAATATTCAATCTTTTAAGCAGAAGAATAACCTGGCAGACATGTCGGAGCAATCTAAATTACTGGTACAAACCAGTGGCCAATATGTCAATGATCTGGGGAAGATAGAAACGCAAATCAGTGTTTTAAGTAGTTTACAGGACTATTTAAAAGATGAAGGCAAGAATAAAAAAGTGCTGCCAAGCTCATTGATCCCTACAGATATGGTGTTCAATGGAGTGGTAGAGAAATACAATGCCCTGACTTTAGAACGTGCAAGGCGAATGATTGGGCTGACAGAATCGAATCCTAGCATCCAGTTGATGGACAAGGAGATCTCCAATGCCAGAGCTGATATTGAAACTAATATTGCCAGTACGCTAAATGGTTTTCTGATCACCAGAAACCGCATTAATGAACAAATGAAAAAGGCAGAAGGCCAGGTCCGAAATGTTCCTCAAATGGAGCGCAGTTACTTGAACCTCGCCCGACAACAACAGATCAAACAGGAGCTTTACATTTTCCTGATGCAGAAAAGTGAGGAAACCGCGATTTCTAAAACAGCGAACATTGCCAATTCAAGAACGATAGACCCTCCTAAATCTGAAATCAAAGCTTATAGTCCTAAAAAAGCTTATGTATACTTGTTTGGATTGATTGCCGGCTTAGCTATTCCTCTGGGATTAATGTACCTGAAAGACCTCTTGAATGATAAAGTACAGCTGAAAGAGGATGTCACCAGGCTGACTAAAGTGCCCATCATTGGAGAAATCAGTCATCAGGAAGACAACGAGAATATGGCGATTGCAAACAGTTCACGTTCCGCAATTTCAGAACAGTTCAGGGCATTGCGAACCAATCTTTCCTTTCTGTTTAAGAACAAAAATGAAAAAGTCATTCTGTTTACCAGCAGCATGTCGGGCGAAGGAAAATCCTTTGTGGCAATGAACCTCGGACATATTTTGGCACTAGCCAATAAGAAGGTGCTGCTGATGGAGCTGGATCTTCGTAAACCTGGTTTGTCGGCAAAACTGAACCTGCCAGGTACAGTTGGATTTACCAATTATGTGGCCAATTCGGAATTCAAAACAGCAGATATCATCATGCCGCTGAAAATCCAGGAGAACTTATTTATGATCAGTTCAGGTCCGATTCCCCCAAATCCAGCAGAATTATTGTTGAGTGAAAGAACACATTCGCTGATGGAAGAATTAAAAGAACAATTTGATTATATCATCATTGATGCGCCGCCGATAGGTATTGTGACCGATGCGCAATTGCTGGCTTCTTATGCAGATGTATGTATGTACGTAGTGAGACAAAATTACACCTTAAAACAGCAATTGACGATTGTGGATGATCTGCAAAAGAGTCAGAAGATGAAAGGTTTAAGTCTGGTGATCAACGATATCAAGGCAACCAAAGGATACGGCTATGGTTACACCTATGGCGACTATGGAACCAGTCCGCAGAAAACAGGTTTTTTCAACAAATTATTCAAATCATAATTATTAAAAGATCAAATGAAATCAGGAAATAAAGTCGTGATGAACACGGGGATATTATATGCCCGTATGTTGATTACCATGGGGATTTCATTATACGCAACCCGGTTAGTGTTAACCGCCTTGGGTGCGGCAGATTATGGTGTTTTTAACCTGATCGCCGGACTGATTGCGATGCTTTCTTTTCTAAATACAGCAATGGCCACTTCCACCCAGCGTTACCTTTCCTTTTATCAGGGGAAAAATGACCTGGCGATGCAAAGGAGAGTGTTTTCAAATAGTCTTGTTTTGCATCTGGGGATAGGGATACTGATTGTTGCTGGATTGGAAATCGCAGGATTATTTTTGTTCAATGGTTTCCTGAATATTCCGGCGGATAGAATTCATGTTGCAGAGATGATCTATCATTTTATGTCGGTAACAGTTTTCTTTACGATCGTCGCTGTTCCTTTCACCGGCTCCTTGGTGGCACATGAAAATATGCTATGGGTAGCGATAGTGAATGTAGTGGAAACCCTGTTGAAACTAGGAATCGCTTATTTATTATATGTGGTTGCTCAGGACAAACTGGCTGTTTATGGTTTGTTGACTGCAGGGATTAGCATCTCCAGTTTATTGATGTATGCGGTGTACTGCTGCTATAAGTATGAAGATTGCACGTTGAAAGGGATCTTTTCAATTGATACAAAGTTGATGAAGGAGCTGACTTCTTTTGCCGGTTGGAATCTATTTGGCTCTTTATGTGCCTTAGGTAGGGCAGAAGGTTTGGCGATCTTGCTGAATATCTTTCTAGGAACAGTAGTGAATGCGGCTTTCGGTATTGCTAATCAGGTGGCTGCACAGCTTAACTTTTTTTCTTTCACACTATTGCGTGCCATCAACCCACAGATCATGAAAAGTGAAGGCGCCAACAACCGTGAAAAGATGCTGAGACTGTCTATGATCGGTAGCAAATTTGGATTCTTTTTATTGGCTTTTGTGGCTGTTCCCTGCATTTTTGAAATGGATACGATCCTTCATTTATGGTTAACCAAGGTGCCTGAATATACTGTGGTATTTTGTTCCTTAATGTTGTGTGCCACTTTAATTAACCAGCTCACTATAGGCTTACAATCTGCAGTACAAGCTACCGGAAGGGTTAAAGCATATCAGATGGTAGTCGGCTCTGTTTTATTACTCGCCTTACCACTGGCTTATGTGCTGTTAAAGTTAGGTTATCCACCTTATTATGTGTTTATTGGCTATTGTGCGGTTGAATTAATCGCCTGTACATTGAGGTTGTTTTTCTTAAGAAGTATCGCCGGATTGTCTATTTCGCTTTACTTCTCTAACGTAATTTTTAAAATTATTATTCCGCTTGCTCTGCTGGTGCTGACTTGCTATTTATCGGTTACTTACCTGCATTTTGAATTCAGGTTTTTCTTTACCGGCATCGCTGGAGTCCTGATTTTCGGAACAGGAATTTACCTTTTCGGATTGTGCGAAGATGAGAAGTTATTCATAAAAAAGATGATTCCTGCTTTACTGGAAAAGCTGCAGGCAAAGAAGCGGCAATTAAAACATACTTAAAACCAATCAAATATAAACTGAATAGACTTAACCTGCGCTGAAACCTAGTTTCGGCGCATTTGAGCAAGACCGGTATTAAAAAAATAGAAAACTCCGAATGAAAAATTTAATTAAAAAGATCGTTCCAAAATCAGCTAAACGGCTTTATAGAGCGAAGCAAACACAGTTGTCGATTATTAAAGATTATTTATATGACTACCGGAAGTTTAATAGAGAGTCTGCCTCTTTCAAACTAAGAAGTAAGGAAATGATGCAAGCCTATATTCTTAAGGAATATCACGCTGTGGAAAAAGGATTGGCATTACGTGAGCCGCGTCCCGGCTTTGGGGGACCAAGGATTGGAGCATTAGCAGATATTCTGGATGATTATGTGACTAAGTATGGTATCGATGCAATTACGGACATGACCGCTTATACACTTCGTGAATATTTGAATTTTGATGAAGGTCATCAGCAGGTATCTGCGGAATTGAAAAGTAAACTGGAGTGTCTGTTATTGCGATGCGATGAGTCTACGGTAAACAAAACCGGAGGAACAAAGATGGTTCCAAAACAGGAGATTCTGGAGTCCCTAAACTTTGATTACGAGCGCTTTTTCAAATCCAGAAATAGCGTCAGAGATTTTACGGACGAACCTGTGCCCACAGAAAAGATACTTAAAGTGATCGATACCGCCAGGTATACACCTTCAGTATGTAACAGGCAATCCTGGAAGGTCTATGTGATTGAACATTCCAATGTAGAACTGAAACGGAAACTTTTGAATGTTCAAAATGGAAATAAAGGTTTTGGAGAACACATCAGTTCCTTAATTGTGATCACCGGAAAGCTGTCTTCTTTTTTCGCTTATGAAAGAAATCAGGTGTACATCGACGGAGGAATGTTTGCCATGTCGATCGTGTTGGGATTACATGCTCAGGGCTTAGGAGTTTGCTGTCTGAATACCAGTTATGCTAAAAAGCAGTATGAGGCATTTACAAATTCTATGGAAATGGATAGCGATTGTGTTCCGATCATGTTTTTAGCCGTCGGGAATCTCAAAGAGCATTACAGTGTAGCCATCTCGGAGCGCAGGCCATTGACAGATATAGTGGAAGTAAGGTAGTAAACGTAATTTTTAATATATAATTGATGAACAAGTTAAAAGAAGTATTTAAAGGGATTTATGTAGAGTTTTTCTGGTCTTTAGCCCTTTTCTGTTCCCTTTTTATAAAGGGTAAAAAGGATGCGAAGAAAGTATTAGTACTTCCTGCAGCCAATTTAAATGGTGGATTTGGGGAGGATATTATGATCACTTCCTTTATCAATACCTTCGCTAATGATGCGCAGGTTTGTATTTTAAATGGCTATAAAATTATTCGTGAAGACTATAGAGCAATCAATAAAAATGTGGTGTTTCTGGATGGATTTAATGAAAAGGTAAATTTTCTTAAGTTGTTGTTCCTGATCAAAGACTGTGCTTTAGTGTATGTCATCGGAGCAGACATCATGGATGGCACCTATCGTGTTCATAATTCCATCAATCGCCTTAGGGTAATTGAGCTGGCACATCGCATTGGTGTGAAAGCTCAGATCTCTGGGTTTAGTGTCAGCAAAAATATATTGCCGGTCGTGAAAGCGAAGTTTTCATCGGTCGCAAAAGATGTTAAATTGAAAATCAGAGATGTAGAATCTTATGTGAGAATGAAAGATTTCATTCCTGCAGACCGACTGATCCTGACCAATGATATCGCTTTTATCTGCCCGGACTTACCTGGAGTTTATCAAAGTAAAACTTATGACGCTTATAAAACATGGGTAACACAAGTAAAATCTAGTGGTAAAACCGTAATTGGAGTTTGCCCAAATGCAATCCAAGCTAAGAAAATTGGGTTTGACAAATACCTTTCCGGTTTTAAGAGTTTGTTAGAAGGATTTTTGGATGCGGGAGATTACGTTTTTGTTTTTCTTTATCATGACATCAGACCGATTTGCGATGAGGCCAGCGACAGTACCATCAGTCGGATTCTTGACGGCTACTTTCGCGCAAAAGGCCTAGACTGCTTTTTTACAGATCAGATTAAAAATGGAGTGGAGCTGAAAGGCTACGTTTCATTGGTAGATTTTACCATCACCGGAAGAATGCATCTGGGAATTTCAGGACTTACCTATTCGAAGCCAATGTTTGGCGTTTCTTATGCCAATAAGTTCGAAGGTATGGTGAAGCTGTTTGAAATTGATCCGAACCTTTGTCTGATTGATTATGATAAGCTGGACAATTCAAAAGAAAAGATCCGCTTGTTTACGGAGAACTTCCCATCAATTCAAAACAGTGTAAAAAAGAACATCAGTAGTGTAAAATTAGAAACCACCAATAACTATACCTATGGGTAAAGGAATATTATTATTTCTGATCATCTTCTGCTATATCTTTAGATCGGTAGTCCTTAAATCTAAAAATAAGGATACCCGATTTCTGTGGGTCAGCTTTTTTATTTTCTGTATTCCTTTTGAATTTGGAAAAGCATTAAATACCCCGAAATTCGATGATATCGCCGGAACAGTACAGCCAATTTATATCATTTCCTTAACCATAGGTTTGATCATTGCGGTATTGCCTTCTGCAAAAAGAAGATGGATGGAATATTCCTTTAAACCCAATAACTGGGTCAATTGCGTTTGCTCACTGCTCCTTTTATCCTTTCTAAACCCTTACAATTCTTTTCCTACAGGAACCTGGGTTTTGACCATCTTTTTCTTGTCAAACATTCTTTTATTTAAAATGCTCAGCAGTTTCCTGAGTATGCAGGATGTGCTGAATGGCCTGTTTGATGGCTTAATGCTATTGACGGTGGTCCAGTTTTTTCTGGCCATTTGTTTTCCGGTGTTAGGTATTTCTGCAGTCACCAAACTGTTTCATGAATCTGCCGAAATATGGGCCACCAGATTGGATACCAGAAGTGGGGCAGTAGGGTTCTTTAATCACCCCGGCAGACTGGCCTTATTCATGGTGATAACGGCCGCATTTTTCCTGGCCACTTATCTTTATGATTTTAGGGAAAAAGCCAGTAAAATGGCACTGATTCTATGTGTGCTCATTATTTTTCTAACGTATTCCAGGACCTCTTATCTGGCCCTGATCATCACGCTTTCCAGCTGTTATTACCTCAATAAAAACGCGCATAAAAATCTTTTTTCTGTTGGCAATATCTTGAAGTTCGTGGTGCCAACGGTACTGGCATTGGTTTATTTGATCGCCTATTCTCCTTTGAGTGAACTTTTCATGGGGAGTGATTCATCTGATCAATACGACAACCGGATGGTACATTGGCTGATGGCACTTCATTTATTTGACGCTTCGCCGATTATTGGCGTAGGCTTAAATGGCCACCTTTCTTACTTGTCTCAACACTTGGGTATTGTCAATCAAATGACAACAGACGATTTTTTTGCCATCAATCCCATCCATAATATTCACCTGATTGTCCTTGCCGAAGTGGGGATTATAGGGATGACCTTATGGATAGGCTTTTTATTTGGCAACATCTTTAAAGCTAAAAAAGAAATTAGTAAAAGGCATAATGAAATCCTTTCTCTCAGTATGATCGGCTTATTTATCGCTTATATCATTTATGGACTTAGCGGCTGGGCTCCATTTTCAACCGCCATCTTACCCATATTTCTTTTCATCACCTTTTTTTCAATTAAATATAGACAGCAATGAGGAAGATATTAATTGTTACTCCCTATATGCCATTTCCTCTAAATTCGGGTGGCAGAATCGCCCAATTCGAATTCGACAACGAGTTGCGCCATCATTTTGACATGACCATCGCATTTACCATGACAGCTCAAGAGCAAAAAGATCTGGAGCAGCTGAAAGTCTTATGGCCGAATGTGAGTTTTAAACCATATTTGATTACGGAACAATCTATTTCCAAAAAGATGAGTTCAGTACTATTCCGCTTCTCAGAATTTTCGAACCGCTTAATCGGTAAAGGCGTCTTTTCCGCTTTTTGTAAAACAAATTTAGATCGCCTGCTGAAGGTGAATACTACACTCTTCAGGTCCAAAAGCTTTGGCTTTCCTCGTGGCTTTATTGACCATTTCAGAAATGTCTTGCTGGAGAATAACTTCGAATTTGTACAGGTAGAATTTCACCAGCTGATCTCTTTTGCCAAATATATTCCCCGCAGTTCTTACCGGATTTTTGTCCACCATGAATTGCGGTTTGTTAGAGAAAAAAGAGAACTGGAACTTTTCAGTTTCAGTTCTGGTTTCCTGAATCGGGTCTATAAAAAGAACAAATCATTTGAGCTGTCTGCATTAGAAAAATATGATATGGTCTGTACGCTTTCAGAGGTAGATAAGATCATTTTGGAAAAAGACTTGAAAACAGCAAAATTGGTTTCTTCTCCTGTTCCTATTAAAGCGATGGCATCCGGAACGGAATATTCTTTTGATCATAAACTAGTATTCCTTGGCGGAGAAGATCATTTTCCAAATAAAGAAGGATTGGATTGGTTTCTACGGAATTGCTGGACTGGATTGAAAGCAAATTACCCTAAGCTGGAATTGCTGGTCATTGGAAAATGGCACCAGAACAGTGTCGCTGAATATGAAGCAGAGGTAGGTGCTGTGAATTTTGTGGGCTATGTAGAAGACCTGTCCAATGTGTTGGCGAATAGCATTTTTATTGTGCCAATTCGCATTGGCAGTGGGATTCGCATGAAAATTATCGAAGCGGTAAATATGGGTGTTCCTTTTGTGTCTACAGAAGTAGGGGTGGAAGGGCTATGCTTTAAAAATGGTAAAGACTGCTTGATTGGCAATACCCCTCAGGAGTTCTGTTCTTCCATTGCCAAGCTTATTGAATCGGATGATTTAGGGCCCCGATTGTCAAAAAATGCACTGCATACTTTGAATGAAGAGAATTCTTATCAGAAGTTAATGGACAAAAGATTGGCTATATATATTTAATCAATCAGCAGCAGAGTTTAGCAAGCAAAGCGCAGTGGCTTAGGAAAAGCGTGGATAAATTGATAAGGAAATGAAAAATATTGAAAAGCAATCGCCGATGTTTCAGCAAAATAAATCTACTATAGCGGGTAAGGAACAAACTTCTAAACCGAAATTACTCGTTTTAGTGGTATTGTATAAAAAGACGATTTTAGAATCTCCCACGATAAAATCTCTTTTGTCGCAGCACAAAGATTTATTTGAACTGGAACTGGTAATTTGGGACAATAGTCCGGAAAGATGCCCAGACGATCAGATCTATGAACTTGAACAGGATTTTGGCAAATTTCAATACCGATGGTCACCGGAAAATACTTGGCTTTCTAAGCTTTATAATCAAGTGCTGTCTGCCCGTACCTACGATTATGCTTTGCTGCTGGACCAGGATACAGACATTCCTCCTTATTATTTTGATAAGTTGGGAGATGCCCTCTTTAAATTCCCAAAAATTGCGCTATTCCTACCTCTGGTGCTCCATGAGGAAAAAGTAGTAAGCCCTGGTTCCTGGGTGTATTTCAAAGGAAAACATTGGAAAAAAATTAAAACGGGAATACTGCCTGCAAAGAATGTATTGGCCATCACCAGTGGAATGGTGATCTCTGCAAAGGTGTTTTTTGAAAATCAGATGAAATTCGATGAACGTTTAAGTCTTTATGGAATTGACACCGGATTTATGCTCAACTTTTCAAAATTTGAAAAGGAGCTTTATGTGCTGCCTATCAAATTTGATCATGATACAGTGCTGTGGTCTAACCCATCTGCCGATGTCATGTTAATCAGATTTAGAAATTTGAAAAGTACCTGGCCAAAGATTTTATCAGATAGACCCGTAGCAAGGACGCTGGTTTATTTTTACAGTATGGCGGTGTCTTTTAAACTGGCACTGAAATATCAGGACCTCAGATTTTTGAAGTAATCATCCTTATTGAATTATACCCATTAAAATATAATCGCTGAATAATGAATATCATTTGCGTACACCAGAGTGCTGATATGTATGGTTCCGACCGGAGTTTTTTACAAGTTGTAAACTACCTAAGCCTGTCGTCCAACTTTGAAAAGATAACCGTTATTCTTCCACGAAACGGCCCGTTGGTGCTGGAACTGGAAAAACTAAAGGTGGAAATTATTTTCATGAACCTGTCTTTATTAAGTAAAACCTATTTGATGAAACTTCAATGGGGGAAGATCATTTTTCCTTTGTTTTCATTTTCCGCTAAAAAGAAACTGTTTGATCAGTATGATGTGGTGTATGTGAACACTTCGGTGATCCTTGACTTTTACTTGCTGGCACCCTTCCTGAAGCAAATGAAAATTATTCATATCCGGGAGATTCCAAATCGGATGATCAGCAAAGTGTTGTCTTTCTTTTTGAAAGGGGCTAAATCTAAAATCATATTCAATTCTCAGTCTACCTTAAAGAGTTTTGATCCTTTAGCACAAAGTCTGGTGATTCACAATGCATTTGAAGGCTTCGCAAAAGTAAAAGCCATCTCCGAAACAGGAGTCATCTCTGAAAAAGAAACTGTTATTTTCTCAGAAAGTCTAGCATTGGGGATTTCTGAAAAGGCACCACTAAAGGTATTGCTGATTGGTAGGATCAACAGTTGGAAAGGACAGGCTTTTACCATTGAGGCCTTAACATTGATCGCCAATGCGAATGTATTGTTGAGAATAGTGGGGAGTACCTCCGCTGGAAATGAGCAGATGGTGTTGGATTTAAAGGAAAAAGTGGTTCAGCTTGGCTTAAAGGACAAAGTGGAATTTATGGATTTTGTTTCCGATACAGCAGAAGTTTATAGCTGGTCGGATGTGGTGATTGTGCCGAGTACCAAACCTGAACCCTTTGGTAGAATTGCGATTGAAGCGATGAGCTTAAATAAGCCGGTTATTGCAGCTAATCATGGCGGATTGCCCGAAATTATTGAGCATGGATACAGTGGGTTTTTATTCGAACCGGGTAACAAAGCTGAGTTTGTAAAGGTGCTCCGCGAGTATATCGACGACCTGGAGTTGTTGAACAAGCATGGTCGAAATGCTAAAAAGGTATTCGAAGAAAAGTTTTCTTTAGTTGGCTTTTATAAAAAATTAGATGAAGCCTTTAAAAATGAACCCGCTTAAAAGAACAGCCAAATGAAAAAAATAATCTTGTGCTCTTTTCTACTTTCAACGGCCTTATTGGGTATGCAGATCAATCCCATTTATGGGCAAAACTATCCAGCTGGTCAGTTAAAAGTGGGTGCTTATTATTTTGATGGCTGGACAGGTAAGACCAATCACATTACTAAGTCACTAACAGAGAATTATAAGGAACGCGCTCCGGTTTGGGGTTGGGTGACCAGTACGCCTGAGATCATTCGCAAGCAAGTCGCCGCTGCGGTCAGCGCAAATCTTGATTTTTTTACCTTTTGCTGGTATTACTCTGATCTTTCTAAAAAGGAGCTGGAGGAACCCAGAAATAATGCACTTCAGCTATTTGTCCATTCAAAAGAAAAACAAGGACTGAAATTCAATTTGCTGGTGGCCAATCATTACGGATATATTATTGGCCCTGCAGACTGGCCAAAGGTCTCAAAAATATGGCTTGATCTTTTTGAAGATAAAGCCTATTTGACTCTTAATGAAAAACCATTGATTTCCTTTCTAAGTTTAAAAATGCTGATGAGCTCATTTGGTTCCGCTGCAAAAATTAAACAGGCTTTAGGACAATTGAGAGCTGATGCGGTAAGTAGAGGAATGAAAGGGCTAAGTATTGGCATCAGCATTACACCCGATGAAAAAGAAATCGCCTTGGCTAAGCAATGCGGATTTGATGTGCTGACCGGCTACAATTACCATGACCAAACCTTAATTAATGGACAGTCAGTCAGTCCGGTCACCGCTATTCCTAAAAGAGAAAAGGCAGTTTGGACCAGCTTTTTAAAATTTGATATGCCTTATATCCCAGTAAGTACTTTAAACTGGGATCCGCGTCCCTGGGATGAAATGAACAGAATCAGTAAGCCTTCTCCGCATTTTAAAGGGTATGCTCCGGAATCGGTTTATCAGACGGTGAAAGGATTGAAGGAATGGACACTCCAAAATAATCCGACTAAATCAGATGATCATATCGCAGTGCTCTATGCCTGGAATGAATATGGAGAAGGCGCATGGTTAACCCCATCTGTGATTTATAAAAATAGACTGTTAGATGCAGTTAAGAAAGCTTTAAAAAACTAATACGTTAATGAAAATAATATTTCAATCGATTATCAGAAAGAGAAATCCTGCTTTCAAATTTGATGAAAACATCAGCAGCCGAACTTTATTCAACCTGGCATTCAGTAAAAGTATGGAGTTGCTGAGGGGGATGCTGTTCCAGATTTTTCATTTGAAAAAGCCAAAGCCGATCTTTTTGGGCAGGGGAGTGAGAACCTTTAATAACCAGCACATCAGCATTGGAAAGTGGGTTAAAATTGACACCGGAGTATACCTAAGTGGATTGGGCAAAGGGAAATTGATAATTGGTGACGCTTCCGGAATCGGAGCCTATTCTCAAGTGATCATTTCTACTTCATTTAACAATTTAGGAGAGTTTATACATATTGGCAAACAGGTAGGAATCGGGCAGTTTGCAAGTATTGGTGGTTCTGGTGGTGTTTCCATTGGAAACAATACCATCATTGGACAATATTTCAGCTGCCACCCGGAAAATCATAACTACAATGATCCGGGTAAATTGATCAAAAATCAAGGGACTACCCGTGCTAAAATTACTATTGGGGAAAACTGCTGGATAGGAGCTAAGGTAACTATCCTCGCAGGAGTTTCCATTGGGGATAATTCAATCATAGCTGCGGGAGCGGTGGTCAATAAAAGTATGCCTGCAAACTCTATTATTGCCGGTGTTCCTGCTCGCGTGATTAAAGGGACTTATGATTAAAAATGGGCTTTTTAATAAAAAAAATGCAAGATGTTTAATAAGGAGAAAAGGTTTAAGAGTATAGTTTTAAAAGTTTTATGCGCGTTGGTTTTAAGCGCTGGCACGAAGGTATACGGGAATGGCTTATCAGATTCCATCCCTTTAAAAGTACTGATTTTGGGCAACAGCATTACCTGGCATGGTGCAAAGCCTACGGTAGGCTGGTCTGGCAACTGGGGTATGGCAGCAAGCGCTGTCAGTAAAGATTTTTTGCACCTGCTGAAGTCCAGAATATACGGTTTAAGTCCTCAGACGGAATTTCAATTCGCCAATATTGCGGACTCTTTTGAAAGGAAATTCTGGAAATATAATGCCGCAGATTTTAAGAAATTCAGCGATTGGCAACCAGACTTAATTGTGCTGGAAATAGGGGAGAACATCAACGATACATTGGCGGTAAAATACGAGCTAGGCAAACATCTAGCGCATTTTTCGGCTGAATTGTCTGAAGGGAAACCCGTTAAAATTTGTCTGGTTGGCAGCTTTTGGCCAAACCAGTATATAGACCAGATCATGAGATCAACCGCGCTCCAGAACAACTGGATGTATGTAGATCTACAAGGTCTTTATAAAGATAGAAATGAAAATACTGCCATTCAGCAGTACCAAAATCAAGGCGTAGGGATGCACCCTTCCGATGCTGGAATGGAACATATAGCAAATAGAATCTGGAATGAAATACAACACTTATTTAAGTAATCTATAATGAAAATAGCAATTATTGGTACCCGGGGCATCCCAAATCATTATGGAGGATTTGAGCAATGCGCAGAATATTTAGCATTGGGTTTAGTGAAGAAAGGACACGAGGTTGTGGTTTATAATTCTCATAACCACCCTTATCAACAGGATAAATGGAATGGTGTAGACTTGCGTCATTGTTATGATCCGGAATACAAACTGGGGACGGCCGGACAATTTATCTATGATTTGAACTGCATTCTTGACGTAAGAAAACAAAAATGCGATGTGATTCTTCAGCTAGGTTACACCAGTGGCTCGGTTTGGGGATGGCTGCTGCCAAAGAAGGTGGTGGTTACTACTAACATGGACGGACTGGAATGGAAACGTACCAAATACTCCGATAAAGTAAGGACGTTCCTACAGTGGGCAGAAAAGCTAGGGGTGAAATATAGTGATCACCTGATCTCGGATTCTATAGGTATACAAGATTATTTGAAGGAAAAATACAATGTAGATTCTACCTTTATCGCCTACGGTGCAACGTTGTTTAAAGAGCCTACAATAGGCATTCTGAAAAGTTACGACTTAGTTCCTTATCAATATGATATGCTGATTGCCAGATTGGAGCCGGAAAATAGTATTGAAATTATCTTGGATGGCGTCGCAAAAGCAAATGTGAAACGCCCTTTTCTGGTGGTTGGGAAGCATGAAACCACTTATGGAAATTATTTAAAAAAGAAGTTCGAGGCCTATCCGCAAATCAAGTTTATCGGAGGTGTTTACAATATTGATATTTTGAATAACCTGCGTTATTATGCGAACATTTACTTCCATGGACATACCGTTGGCGGAACCAATCCTTCTTTATTAGAAGCAATGGCATCTAATAGCTTAATGTGTGCCAATGACAACCCTTTCAATAGATATATATTAGGGGAAGATGCCATCTATTTCAGGACGGCTGATGAAGTGGCTGGTCATTTGAAAACTGTCCGTTATGACCTTGAAAAGTATCAAATGATGAGAAGAAACAATTGTGATAAGATTAGGGAAATATACGATTGGGAATTGATTGTAAATCAGTATGAAAAACACCTTATGGAGGTAAAAGGTGTATTTACAAGATAGTTTAATCCGGGGGGATGTATTCCTTAGGCAGTATTGGAACGCATTTGATTGCGTTCCAATACTGCCGGGAATTCTTTTAAGCACCCGTTTATTTCAACCTTATTTGACTATCGAAAATCCTTTTTCAATTTAAGCATCAGGCCAAAAGAGTTGTTCAATAATTTTCCCTGATCCAATGCTGTGGCAAAACCCGCACTATATCCATTTTTGAGCGTCTTAGTGCCTTCCAAATAGTAGGAAAATTGATTCACCTTTTCAAATATCTCAAGATTTTTAGGACTTTTTATATTGCCTGTGGAGTTACCATAGATACTAGTTCCAAAAGTTCCATAGTTGTTCGAATAGGTAACTTTGGTCATAAAATCCCAGTTGTAAAGCCTTCCGGTAAGTCCGGCATGAAGGGCAACAACCCGGTTGTTAATGAAGTAATCTGACTTCTTTACGGCCTGAGCGGCTCGGGCTTCCTGTCTGGGGGTGATCAATGGATTTCCAATTCCCATGCCTTGGTAAGACCAGCCTTCTACATAATAAAAGTTGTTGTAGTAATCCTCGTCCCCCGACTTGGTAAATTTAGACCATGGATAGCCGGCCTGATCTTTTGAATAGAAGTATTCCAATAATAGCTTCTTCCAGGCAAAACCCGAACTTTTCGGGTCAAAGCGTTTGTTTTCCAGCGTAACCCCTGTTAAACCATCTTTGATGTTGGCTAGTTTAGATAAAGCACCTACATCATAAAAGGTTTGTCGGTAGAGCATCACCTTAAGGTCATCGAAATCATAATCAGCACCGAAGTCGATGGAGCCAAGCTGATTCCCGATTTTAGAGGTCGGAACCCCTTTCGTGCCATATGATTTTCCGGTCACAACATAAAAAAAGGTCTCGGTAGGAGAGAGTTTGAAATTGCTACCATACGCGGCTTGTTCATTCCCCCAAAATACCTGGTGGTTGAAGCCTCCATACATTTTAAAGCGCCAATCTGCTTTTCCTAACCTCACATATAATGACTTCTGATGGAAATAGCTGACCGGTTTAGTGTCGTTGATGTCGTATTTACTAGTGGGCCCGGCAATGATGCTGTCCAGGATTTTTGTTCTTCCCAGCCAGCCATGCAAAAAGTTTCCTTTCACGGAAAATAGGCCGCCGAAGATAGGTAAAGTGTAATAATTAGGAATCGATAGTTCCAGTTTTGGAATGCCTGGAGCATTTCCGGAGACTGAAAAGTTACCCGTACTCAGCACCGTATCGCCATTTAAACCCATCACATCTTTTGACCTTCCTGCTTTGAGCTGAAAGATGCCCATTCGTCCTTTCGCATAGGCGGAGATCAGTTGCATATTTGAACCTTTTCCTGCATTTGCCCTGGCCTCAAGCCCAAATCCCCAGTCGAAAAGTGATTTCATGGCCAGGCTGTCGGTGCTGCGGTAATCTTTCTCTGCTTTTCCAAGAAAACTTCCTGATAGACCAGAGAGTGGGACTGAGCCAAATTGGTTGGATCGTATCCAGAAAGGAACAACTTTGTTCGTCGTGCCTATGGCTTGTGCCTCTACTGAATATTTAATTTCAGGTCGCTGTGCCTGAACTGCAGTGGAAATTGTCAAAAGCAATAGTGTGGGGAGAAGCGCGTGTTTTACTTGTTGGATGCCATTCATGGAGATGGTGTTTTTAGGTGAGCTTATACATATTGATTTCCATAAGTTTCTGCCATCGTTTTTACGACGTCTTTAATTTCCTGTTCCTGGTTTTTTGGGTAAATCAGCAAGGCATTGCCATCATCTACGACAATAAAATTATCGAGACCTCTGATAACTGCCAACTTGTTTTCATTGATCTGGATGATGCTGTTTTGGGTATCCTTTACATTGATTTGCTTTGCGGAAATGACATTTCCAGAAGCATCTTTATCTGCTGATTCATGCAGGGAAGCCCAGGTGCCTAGATCAGACCAGCCGAAATCTGCGGGAATGGTGTAAATATTATCCGCCTGTTCCATGATGGCATAATCGATGGAGATATTTGGTGCTTTTGGATAATGCTCGTCAACAAAAGCCCTTTCTTCGGGAAGGTTATAATACGGATTTCCAGCTTCAAATAGCGCGTGGATGCTGCTGGTATATCGCTTCAAAGCCTGGAGGATCGATTTCGCTTTCCAGATAAATATTCCGGCATTCCATAGGTAATTTCCTTCTTTCAGGTACTCAATTGCTGTGAGCAGGTTCGGTTTTTCCCTGAACTTCTCCACTTTATAAATGCCTTTTTCACTTTCTGCTCCGTATTGGATATAGCCGTATCCGGTATCTGGCCGTATTGGACTGATGCCTAGTGTAACTAGGGCCTCATGCGTATCGGTATACGCCAAAGCTGCGCGGATTTTCTCTATGAAAATGGCCTCGTATTGTATGAAATGGTCAGAAGGCGCCACAACCAGATTTGCCTCCGGATTCAGTGCTGCCAGTTTAAATGAAGCATAGGCAATGCAGGGTGCCGTATTGTTTCTGCTGGGTTCACAAATGAGTTGATCCGGAGAAATTCCGTGTAACTGCTCCTGAACAAGCTCAGAATATTGACTATTGGTGACAATATAAATATGTGATGCTGGACATAACTTCAGGAAGCGCTCATAAGTGATTTGTAATAATGACCGACCTATTCCTAAAATATCTAAAAACTGCTTCGGAAAATGATTACGGCTTTTTGGCCAAAAGCGACTGCCCACGCCACCAGCTATAATCAGTACATAATTGTTTTTATCCATGTTTCTCAGGTGTTATAAAGACACAAACTCATTTTGATTGCCCGTTAGGTGTACTTGTTTTTCCTCCAGATCTACTGTGGTAACAGGATGGATTAGAGACCTCCCGATGCTATTGTAATAGTATCCTAAGTCAATCATTTTTTGAAGATCATATAGGTTTCGGCCATCAAAAATGACTTTATTGTCCATGATTTCTTCCATCTTTTCAAAGTCTGGATTTCTAAAAACGGACCATTCTGTAGCGATGAGCAGTGCATCTGCAGCCTTTAAGGCCTCATATTGGTGGTCTGCATAACTGATTTTATCACCAAGTAAAGCCTTGATGTTATCCATTCCTTCAGGGTCAAAAGCAGTTACCGTAGCGCCATTTAGGAGCAGTCTATTGATAATGTATAAGGCTGGTGCCTCTCTGATGTCGTCTGTTTCCGGTTTGAAAGCCAATCCCCATAAAGCAAAATGTTTGCCTTTAAGATCTCCTTTGTAATATTTCAAGACCTTATCTACCAGTACCGTTTTTTGCTTTTCATTTACAGTCATTACTGCTTTCAAAATCTGGAAATCATATTGATTTTCTTCTGCTGATTTTGACAAAGCCTGTACGTCTTTAGGGAAACAGCTGCCGCCATAACCAAGACCAGGGAATAGAAAACGTTTACCAATCCGTTCATCCGAACCAATTCCCAAACGCACCGAATCAACATCTGCATGAACCAGTTCGCATAAATTGGCAATCTCATTCATGAAAGTGATTTTAGTCGCAAGAAAAGCGTTTGCAGCGTATTTAGTAAGTTCCGAAGACTTCTCGTCCATAAACAAAATCGGGTTTCCAGACCTAACATAAGGGGCATACAGCTCGGTCATCAGTTTCTTTGCTTTTTCGCTTTTTGTCCCGATCACTACACGATCTGGTTTCATAAAATCTTCTACTGCAACTCCTTCTCTTAAAAATTCAGGATTCGAAACTACATCTGCTTCTACTGCTGTATTTGCTTTGAAAACTGCCTTTACTTGATCTGCCGTACCTACCGGAACGGTAGATTTGTTCACAATCACTTTATAAGAAGTGATCAGCTTCGAGACATCTGCTGCAGCACCTAGAATGTAAGAAAGATCTGCATTGCCATCTCCACCCGGTGGGGTCGGCAATGCCATAAAGATAATCTGTGCATCCTTGATCGCCATGGCCAGATTGGTAGTGAAACTCAGCCTCTTTTGCGAGATGTTTCTCAGAAACAAAATGTCCAGCCCTGGTTCATAAATTGGAATAATCCCATGCTGCATCTTTTCAACCTTTAACTGATCAATGTCTACACAGATCACCTCATTTCCTGTCTCAGCGAGACAAGTACCGGTCACTAGACCGACATACCCTGTTCCTATTACCGCGATTTTCATAAATGATTTATTTTTTAATCTTATTTTATTGTAAAAATACCCATCATTTTGCGAAATGAAGTCCTGTGGATGTTGTTAATGTTGTTGTTTTTGTTAAAATACCTATTTGTGGGGAGCTTTTTATTCGTTAATGGAGTTAATTTTGATAAATGTTATTGTGTTTTTAATCTAGCAAGATTATTTTCTGTTATTATTTTAATAATAGCCGATTTTTTGAGCAGTTTTTATTGATAATATTTTAATAATTCAAACTAATTTATCCAAATTCAGATGCAGACTCGTTATTTGTACTTACTTAGATACATTTTACCTATTACCGATGTCGTAATGCTTAATTTAATCTATGTTTTAGCTTATTACCTTACGGAATATCTGGGAAAGACGGTTTCTTATGAACTATGGCAGCATTATATGGTGGTTTGTAACCTTTCATGGCTGTTTAACTCGGCGATTTTTGGTCTTTATACGGATTATGGCTCGAGAAGGTTGGAAAGAATTTACAGAGGAACCTGGAGAAGCATTGCTTTACACGCCGTGATTTTTGCTTTATACCTGCTGTTCTCTAGGGACATCGAGTTTTCAAGAACATTTTTGGTGGTGTTTTATGCTTTATTGGTGTTCGGATTTGTACTCAACCGTTTTCTAGGAACTGCGTTTCAATCTCTACTGGTTCATAGGTTTAATGTCAGTAAAAAGGTGGCTTTGATTGGAGTAAATCCTACAGGTCTTCGTTTGGCTCATTACTTTGACCGACAGTATAATATAGATTTTTATGGTTATATTGATGACGGAAGCCGCATATATGCGGACGAAAACGGTCGCCTGTCCACAAACTTCATTTCTAAAATGGGAAAAGCTGCATTAAACGGAGTGAAAGACATTTACGTCTCTTTGGAGCCGCATAAAATGGCATTGATACAGCCTTTTTTGCAGGAGGCTGATAAACACTGCCTCCGTGTTAAATTCATTCCAGATATGGCTACCACCATCGCCACACCTTATACCATCAGTTATGTAGGAGGGGAATTTCCTGTTATTTCATTAAGAAAAGAACCGCTGGAAAGTATCGGAAATCGTTTCAAAAAGCGTGCCTTCGACATCATTTTTAGTGTGGGCGTGATTGTATTTATCATGAGCTGGCTCTATCCTTTAATCGCAATCCTGATTAAAATGGAAAACAAGGGGCCAGTATTATTTAAACAGCTAAGAAGCGGTCGTAACGACGAACCTTTCTATTGTTATAAGTTCCGGAGTATGAAGGTCAATAACGACAGTGATCAGAAGCAAGCAACTAAAGATGATGATCGCATTACCGGAATTGGAAAATTCCTGCGTAAATCCAGTTTGGATGAACTTCCGCAATTCTTTAATGTATTGATGGGCAATATGAGCGTAGTAGGGCCAAGGCCGCATATGCTGAAACATACAGAGGAATACCGGGCCATCATCAACCAGTTTATGGTCAGACATTTCCTGAAACCAGGAATCACCGGCTGGGCACAGGTAAACGGTCTTAGAGGAGAAACTAAGGAGGAAGGTTCTATGCAGAAACGAGTGCAGCACGATATCTGGTACCTGGAAAACTGGACCGCAATGCTTGAAGTGAAGATTGTTTTTATGACAGTCATCAATATGATCAAAGGAGAAGATAATGCGTATTAACAGCTTTTAAAGTATATAAAATGAGGAAGAAGATTTTAATTACCGGGGGAGCGGGTTTTATTGGCTCTCATGTAGTCAGACAGTTTATTAAAAAATACGCTGATTACCAGATCATCAATCTGGATAAGCTAACTTATGCGGGTAATCTGTTGAACCTTAAAGATGTAGAGGATGCGCCCAATTACCGTTTTATCAAAGGAGACATCACGGATGCAGCATTCATAACCGAACTTTTTCATCAGGAACACCCAGATGCAGTCATTCACCTGGCTGCCGAATCACATGTAGACCGTTCCATTAGCAGTCCTATGGAATTTGTAATGACCAATGTGATTGGGACCGTAAATTTATTGAATGCAGCAAAAGAAATGTGGAAAGGCGACTATGCCAATCACCGTTTTTACCATGTGAGTACGGATGAAGTATATGGCTCGCTGGGCGAAACAGGAATGTTTACAGAAACTACTGCTTATGATCCACATAGCCCGTACTCTGCTTCAAAAGCAAGTTCTGATCATTTTGTTCGGGCCTACCATGATACTTATGGTCTAGATGTAGTCATTTCCAACTGTTCAAACAATTATGGGTCTCATCATTTTCCAGAGAAATTAATCCCACTGGCGATTAATAATATCAAAAATAACAAGCCAGTTCCGGTATATGGAAAGGGAGAAAATATCAGAGATTGGCTCTGGGTAGAAGACCATGCTGCGGCAATAGACCGGATCTTTCACCAGGCTAAAGCTGGTGATACCTATAACATTGGAGGGCATAATGAATGGAAAAATATAGACCTGATCCATTTACTGTGCCGGATTATGGACGAAAAACTCGGCCGTGAAGCAGGGGCATCTGCCGCATTGATTACTTATGTGACAGATCGTGCAGGTCATGATCTTCGCTATGCGATCGATTCCAGCAAGCTGCAAAACGAGCTGAACTGGACACCTTCTTTGCAGTTTGAGGAAGGATTGGCGAAAACAGTGGATTGGTACCTGGAAAATGAAGAATGGTTAGAAAATGTAACTTCAGGTATATATCAGGACTATTACAAAGAACAATATGCAGAACATGAGCATTAAAAAAATACTTATTTTTGGCGGGGTTGGGCAACTCGGACAATGTTTGAGCAAAGTCAGTAAGGAGCGTAATTTGTCTGGTCTTGTTTTTCTGGATGAAGTAGAAGGGAACATCCTGGATCTGGAGATTTTAAAGGCTTTATTCCAAAAAGAATCGCCGGACTTTGTCATCAATTGTGCGGCCTATACAGCCGTAGATAAAGCGGAAGATGATGCGGAACTTTGCGAAAAAATCAACAGCACTGGTGCAGCAAACTTAGCCCGGTTTTGTACAGAATCTAAAGCCGTATTGATCCATATTTCTACTGATTTCGTCTTTGAAGGTAATGTGCCGGCCTTATTGAAAGAAACTGATGTCGCCTCGCCAATCAATGTTTATGGGAAAACAAAATTGCAGGGAGAGCTGGAGATTGCGGCACATCTGGAAGCCCATTATATCCTGCGCACTAGCTGGCTGTATTCTGAATTTGCAGGTAATTTCGTCAAAACAATGCTGAAACTAGGTGCCGAACGTGAAGAACTGAGCATCATTGTGGATCAGGTAGGTACCCCAACTTATGGCGTAGACCTCGCTGGGGTAATTCTTGACCTCATCGATTCCGGTCAGACTGGAGCCTATGGAACTTACCATTATAGCAATGATGGCCTATGTTCCTGGTATGATTTTACAAAAGCAATTTTCGAAATCAGCAGCACTAAACTGAAAATTCATCCCATTCCAACAAGTGCTTATCCTACTAAGGCTAGGCGTCCATCCTTCTCTGTGATGGATAAAACTAAAATAAAAACCACATTTAACCTGGAAATTCCTTATTGGAGAGACAGCCTTGTTAGGTGTATTCACGCCATAAAATAAACAATACATGAAAGGAATTATACTTGCCGGGGGGAGCGGTACGCGTTTGCATCCCTTAACCCTGGTGATGAGTAAGCAAATGATGCCGGTTTATGATAAACCGATGATTTACTATCCACTGTCTACTTTAATGCTGGCAGGCATTAACGAGATCCTAATTATATCCACACCTCATGACCTTCCCAATTTTGAGAAATTGCTGGGTGATGGCAGTCAGCTGGGCTGTAAGTTTTCTTATGCTGTACAGCAGGAGCCGAATGGTTTGGCACAGGCTTTCGTGATTGGTGCCGATTTTATCGGAAAAGACAAAGTAGCATTGGTATTAGGAGATAACATATTCTATGGGGATGGAATGGCCAGGTTATTGCAAAGCAGCGCTGATCCTGAGGGTGGGGTGGTCTTTGCATATCCCGTGTCAGATCCTGAACGTTACGGGGTTGTTGAATTCGATGCGAACAATAAAGCTGTTTCTATTGAAGAGAAACCAGTTGTTCCTAAGTCGGATTATGCCGTTCCAGGCCTGTATTTCTACGACAATTCTGTGGTTGAAATTGCCCGAAACATCAAGCCTTCTCCAAGAGGGGAGTATGAAATTACAGACGTCAATAAGGTCTATCTGGAGCAAGGGAAACTTAAAGTAGGGGTATTGAGCAGGGGAACAGCCTGGTTAGATACGGGAACTTTTGCCTCCTTAATGCAGGCAGGTCAGTTTGTCCAGGTAATTGAGGAACGACAGGGGTTAAAGATCGGATGTATTGAAGAGGTGGCTTACCGGATGAACTTCATTGATCAGGTACAGCTGTCTAAAATTGCTGCACCTTTGGTAAAAAGCGGTTATGGCGCCTACTTGTTGAAAATGATTAAATAGAGCAGTTTTGTGTATTTTTTTAACTCTTTTGTTTCCTTTTTTTTCAGCATAGTTTATAATATTTTTATTCATATTTTCTCTAATGACTTTTTATAATTAGGGATATCTGATGTTTATGTGCTAATTCCCGGATTCTGTGACAGTTTTGTGGGTATTTGATACAACTTTTGGTCTTTATAATCTGTTATTTCAAACAAGTGCTATATTTGGACAGATCTATTGCGCCAAATTTTTAATAATTAAGTAGAAAAGCATCCTTTTAACTAAGTGAATTCCATTTGTTGAGTCCTTCTTCAATAAAATCACTAGTTATAGGGATGTTTTTTTTCATTACTTGGATTAATTTTTGCGGTTAAATGGTCTTTAGAAGTTCAATCATTTGGGGAATTTTTAATTCCTAAATGTTGTGAATCATTTGAATTTCTTTAAAATTAAATTAACTAGTTTTTTTTATGCTGATGCTCATCTTTAGTTTATGTTTGTTCAAATCTATATTGCTGTTCATTCTAAGCAATAATCTCCCATTTGTATCGTTTTTCAATTGTCACTTTATTGATACCTTCTGATGGAGCAGGTCGAAATTCGCATAAATCAGTCGAAAATGATGGTTTTTGATTTGAGAAAAGATGATGCGCTTTAGTATAACAACTAGTTACACACTTTTAAATATGAATCTAATCAATCCATAATTATTAATCTAATCCCTATTTACAATGTTAAATTATTATCTTAATTCTTTCGCTTTACGAGTCGTAAGCGAAACCAGTCAACGCTATGATGAGCAATCTTTAGACGTCAATTTGTTAATGAATAATTGTATCTGGTAGTAGCCTGGGGTGAGTATCATTTTAACCTCCCAGCGCTCCGTAGTTTACACTTTTACAAAAGATAAAGAACCCGTTTTTTATCTTTTTAATCTATTTAATTAACCTTATGGAATCTAATAACAACGTCATATACGATACCTGGAACAGGTATAGTGACTTTTACACACGTTCGACTATAGCCCTGCCTGAAGTGAATTTAGATCAGTTTTTACCCTCATTTCTTAGCTCGGGGAACTTCTACTATTTAGTTGATTTTTGCGATAAAAAAATCAAGTATATAGACCCGGGTATTGCAGATGTTTTGGGCCTTGATCCTACATCTGCCACTGTAGAAGATATTTTAGGACGCATTCATCCCGAGGATGTCAACTATGTAGCTCAAACGGAATCTGCTAGTGTTCGATTTATGCTGGATCAAATGAACAAAGAAAGCATTAAAAGTTATTATAAAACCTCTTATTGTTTTCGCTTCAAACTGGCAGATGGCAGTTATGAATTGTTTCACAATGAATCTGTTTACCTTTCAAAAGATGATTCTGGACGAATCAATCAGGTATTGCATATTCATACCAATGTGAACCACATCACTTCAGTAAATAATTATATCCCATCGCTGGTAGACACAAAAGGAACCAAGAAAGTTTGGCCGGTAAATGTCAGCCGTGATCCGGAAAGTCAGCCCTTAAATTTGCAGTTTAGCAAAAGAGAAATGGAAATTATCAAACTGATTGCATTGGGCTATAAAAGTGAAGAGATTGCGGATAGCTTATTCATCTCCTTGCATACCGTGCATTCGCACCGTAAAAATATCATTAGGAAGTCTGGAGTCAAAACCAGTTCCGAACTGATCAGTTTATGTGTGAGAGAAGGGTTAATCTAACCCGAATCTAATCACAAAAACAGCCTGTATTTTATTTAAATACAGGCTGTTTTTGTTAAAAGGAATTTACCCGACGGTCACCAGTAAGCAATGAGGGATCTTTCTTTCCTCCATAAAACATAGCCTTTCATATTTATACTCATTTACCTTAATCGTATCATGTAGATCCTGAAATATGGCAATCATGAGATCATAGACCATAATACAATTGAGGTTGAGCTCATTTCTTTTGAAAATTTGCAGACTTTCATTGCAATATTCATAAGCCTTTACAAATTCTCCACGCAGCCTGAGCTGATTGGCCTGTACCATTCTGAACATACATTCTGAATATTCGGTTAGCTTGAACCTCGTTCCGTTGTGATGGATCTTTAATAAAATACGTTCCAGCTGATCTGTTTTTTTTCCTGGCTGAATTTTGGAATTTGCCAGTGCAAAAATATTCATGATCAATACGGGGAAAGCAGACCTTTTGGAAAAAATTCTGGGCTGCTGTTTTCTGATGGCCTGTATAATTTCCAATGTACCTTTATCTGTTCCATAAAAGGTATTGAGCAGAATTAGAAGTAAGTAGGAGATGCCCTGTCTGGTATCCAATGAAGCCTTGTTTTCCAGAAATGGATAGTTGAATTTTTCTAGATCCTGAATCAGTGGGTGGCTGGTATCTACGCGGTTGCTGAGCTTCAAATAGATCAACCAGTAAACTTCATAAGGGCTTATATGCCAGTTGCTTAGATCCATAGCTGCAATTTTGGTTAGCCTGATGGCGATGCAGTCCTGATCCATGCTCATCACGTCAAAAATAGCCAGGATACTTTGGTAAATGGCCCTGTTCTCATCGGTATCGGCTACATCTGCCAATACATTGACTGCTTCTTTATAACAGGAGTCCACGAAATCAAAATTGATTAGCTGTTTGATAAGAATGTCATGTAATTTATGCTCGGTAAGCAGTTTAAACGTATCTGGACTGTAACGGGCGCGGAACCTTATGTTCTCTGCAATGAATAAAATGAGGTAATTGCGTTCAAAATAGTTGATTTCCAGATCGAACACGTGTGCCAATGCCCCAAAATCACCAATTCGGATGATAAAACGAATGGTCCATTGTATCAGGTGGAACCTCACATTATTGCTTTCGTAATTACGCTGTATAAATTCAAAGAAAGTCCAGTTCACTTGCAGATGGAACTTTTCCAGCAGTTCAATAAATAGAAAATATTCGAAGAGATGCGGGTAAATAAAACGGACGTATTCCCTTGGCTGGTAATCATCCTGGCTCTTTTCCTCCACCAAAATACCTTCGGAAACCAGTTCCATATATGCATTTTTAAAGGCTGATAATTCTGAAATTAGCAGGTCTTTCGGTACTGAATTAGCTTTCTTACCATACTCAGTAAGCTGAACTACTTTTTTTAAGAATAAAATCTTTTCCGTATAGTAATTGGATTTATATATTTTTTCTTGAATGAACCTCGAAATCAGTTCATGAAAGGTAATGCTGCTCGAATAGTTAAAGTAAGGGTTTTCTTCCTTCAGCTGATAATAAAGCTGGATATATAATGGAAATTTTAATTGAGATTTGAGTTTTGGATTTAGTTCATGAACATCAGAACAGTTGATCTTCTCAATAATCCGATCTATTTCCTTACCTGTTAAGGCAGGAACATTGGAAACCTCATTGTGATTGAAGTAATTTCCTGTAAACCATTTAGACCTTAAAAATGCAGAATGTCTGATGCAATCATAGAATCTCGTCCAGGTGGTAGAACGCATGCTCATGACCAGTTTTATAGCATCATTGTGCTCAATACTGCAAATGAAGCTGATGATGTTTTCAAACATCTGCTTTTTTAGATCCCTTTTGACCATCACTTCCGAAAAGCCATCAATAATGACCACAAACTTTCTACCCGTGTTTTTATGATTTTCTCTGACGAGATCCAGCAGACTTTCGTGATTGGAGATGCCCAATTGTATTTTTAGCAGATCCTCAAAGCTAATGTTGTGTTGATCGGAGTTGAAAATATTATTGGCGGAGAGAAATAATACTGTGGAATCTAAATGAACTGCCATTTCTCCATGGAAGAATTTTTCTGCTAAATGGCTTAATAAAATCGTTCTTCCATAACCTGGCTGTGAAATGAAGCAAGTATAACTATAATCACTTTTCAAAAAATCATCAAAGTCATGTTCAGCAAATTTTCTGCTGATGGTCATCTCATAGGGAATGCCAGATCTATTTTTGATGCCTTTTAACGTGAAATTCGTTACTTTTTTAGCATTCATCCGAACATCAGTCCAGCTGTTTATCGGAGCTTGTGTGTTGGATGGAAGTGCGTTGATCCAAGTTTGTGGATCCTCCTTATTTACATACTCAGAAAGTGTCGTCAGCGTGAACTTAGAAAAATTGTGTTTTACAACCGCAAAACCAAACAACCTTTTGATCGTCGTTTCGCTGACGTTTTTATTGAGCGTTTTGCTGATTTCAATGGAGATCCTTTTACAATCAGCAGGAGTGATGGTTCGAATTCCTGTTTTTAATAGGATGAGACTCTTCACTTCATTTAGGGTAAATATATCCTCCATATGTAGTCTGAGTGAGCATTAATTTCTTAAACTAAACGAATATAATGCTTTCAATACAATAATGAACAGGTGTAAATCAAGTAAAAGCTGAATAAATAACAAGAGTGTCGTATAAATACCTGGCGATTAGGTTTTTATACGCGTTTTCACACATGTGGAGAAAAATTGCCCGCAACAAAATGAACAAAATGAACAAGAAAATCATTTTGCTTTGCTTAAATGAACAATTCGAACAGGTTTAACGAGCGGGCGTATGATTAGAATTGCACCAAAGTAAAAACTAATCGTTCCAATACCGCTCCTATGAAATCTACATCTGCCCACTCGGGAAAGCTTAGAAACTTAAAGGTAATAAAATTTATTCTTATAAGTTGTATCTTTCTAACGCTAAATAATTCTAAAACGTATGCACAGGTAAAAAATTATGCAACGGTAACACCTTCGACCGGAGCATTTACCTATCCCGTACTTTTAACAGGGGAGGGGAATGCTGAAGTTGATGCAGGAGGAGGCTCCGTCGACGACCCTGGAAATGCCGCAATAGGAGGTACCGGGACATTCGCCACCATGAATGCTAATTTTATCTCCGTCTTTGGTTTGCTGGGTGCTAATGGGGAATCCTGGCTGCAATTGAAATTCCCGCAGCCGGTAGCAGCAGGAAAAACAACATATATCCGTTTTGGCGTACCTACCATTACTAAGGGGGTTCATCTTGATTTACTCCAAATTGTAGGGAATCTGACAGGTTTGATTAAAAATAACCTGGTAAAATTTGAAGCTTATAAAGATGCCAATGCTGGCTCGGTTGGAACGCTTGTAACGGATGCTAATCTTCAGGCTGGAGTGGTTCAGGATGCTAATGGTTTTACTTATTTTGCAGTAACTTCTTCTTCCGCTTACAACTCTGTACGCATCAAATTAAGTCTGAAGTCGAAATTACTCAACCTTTCTTTAGCCTCAACACTGAGTATGAATGTGTATGAAGCCTTTACCATTTTACCCTCAGCTGAAGGAAATTGTTCAACCGCGGTGCTGGCAAGTATTGGCGAATCAATAGGAGTAAATGTAACCTTATCTTCATTAGTAACCAATCCTGCACTTGCTGCAGATAATAATACCACGACTTTTTCTATACTTAGGGCGGGTTTGGTTGGTGTTGCGTCAGCAAGTGCCCAATCCATATATTTTAATCAATCTTCTGATGCGAATGCAGTAGCTAAAATCTGGCTCTCTGTTCCACCAAGCTTATTGACAGTAAATTTATTCAATGGTATCCAATTCCAGGCCTATAATGGAAATACGCCCGTTGGCGCTCAGGTCACTGCCAGCTCTCTTCTTGGAGGTCTGGACTTATTAGGACTTTTTGCAAACTCAAAACCTATTCCCGTTTATTTTACCCCCGGAGGATCCTTTGATCGCATCCAGGTGATTATGGGTAATGTAGTTGCACTAGGCGCAAACATTGTAGGCGGCGGACTTAATATTCATGAAGTAGAAGTAACGGTTCCAAGACCATCTTTAGCCGGTGTAACTAATGGTGCCTTGGCAGGTGTCTGCGGAAATACAGTGAATTTAGCGATAACTACGCCAGCAAATGGTAATACCTATACCTGGTATCGTAAAAGTGGATCTTCAAAAGTCTCGCGCGGAACGAGCACAAATGGAACTTTTACAGAACAATTAACTAACCCTGGTACTTACACGTACTATGTATCTGCACTAAACACCGGATGTACGGTAGAGTCAGACCTCGATAGCGCAACGGTTACCTTAACCGCCATTCCGGTTTTACCGATAGTAACGGCAAATCCCATATGTTCAGGATTGCCTGGAATTTTTACGGTAGCGAATGCCGAAGCTGGGGTGACTTACAATTGGTATACGGCCAATTCAGGTGGGGTTCCAGTATTTTCAGGAGCCACTTATGCCACCGGCCCCTTATTGGCAAATACAACTTTCTATGTGGAAGGGGCAAATGGCAGCTGTCTAATTGCACCCCGAACGCCAATTACCCTTACTGTAAATGCAATCCCTGCAGATGCGCAGGTGATCACTAACAATGTGATCATTAGCAGCGGCCAAACCGTAAACTTAAACGCGATCCCAACTACTGCAGGCAGCACGATCAGCTGGTATACGTCCTCAACAGGGGGAGCAGCCATCGCAACAGGAAATACTTTCAGTACTCCAGCACTCAGCGCTCCAATCACCTACTATGCCGGAACCATCGGCGCCGGTGGCTGCCCAAGTGTAAATCGTGTAGCCATATCGGTTACGATCGCTCCGGTAGGAACAGGATTGAACTGTAAAACAGCAAATGCACAAACCAATGGCGTGGAAGGATTACTTTGTGTGGGATGCGCGATAGTTGATCCAACGTTTGCAGTCGACAATATTTCAACCAATTTCAGCTCAATACATGCTCCGGTAAGTTTGCTTGCCGCAGCGTATCAGCGCCTGATTTTTCCAGCTGCAGGTATTGCGACAGATAGCATCCGCTTAACGCTTGCAGTTCCAGGCGGACTGGCAGATGTTTCCTTGCTTGGAGGAATTACAGTGAATATCATGAATGGCAATACCGTTGTAAGTTCTTATCAGCTGAACTCTAGACTGATACACCTGCAGTTATTGCCCGATGGTCAGACCGTTAAAGTGACGGTACCTGCAGGAGGAGTTTATGATAGGGTAGAGCTGAGACTTTCCGGAGTGGCACAAGCACTTACTACACTGAATGTGTACGGAGCAGAAGTGATCTATCCTAATCCAGTGATCAGCGCCGGAACAACAGTTTGTTCAGGAACGGGAACAAACTTAACGGCAACACCTGTAACTGGTACTACACTGAGCTGGTATGCAAACTCCACAGGAGGAACAGCACTGGCTATTGGGAATACTTATTCACCAGAAAACTTAACCACTACCACTACTTATTATGTGGAAGTAGCCAGGGGCGGCTGTGTCAACACAAACCGAGTACCGGTTATTGTAACGGTGAATCCGGCAATCGTATTTGCAGCGACTACTTTAAACAATGCAACCATAGGTTCTTCTTATACTAAACAATTGAATGCAGCCACTGGTGGAACACCAGCCTTTACTTATGCACTGGCTCCAGGTAGTACACTGCCAAATGGAATGAGCTTGTCCAGTACAGGGGTGATTTCGGGAATACCATCGGTATCCTCAGCTCCAGCTGATTTTGCTTTCTCCGCGATTGCGAAAGATAGCAAAGGATGTGTGGCAAATGCAGCTTATACTTTAAAACTAACTCCGGCTCTAGCGCTCCCGGCAGCAACGCTGCTTAATGGAATTGTCAGCGTAATTTATCCAAACCAACCGCTGCCGGTAGTTACTGGTGGAACAGGTCCATATACTTATGTGGTAACCGGCACGCCTCCGGGAGTAACTTTCAATAATGACAATACCAACCCTGGCATTTCAGGTACCCCAACACTTGCCGGTACTTATACGGTGAAAGTGACGGCCACAGATGCCAATGGAAATAGCATCAGCCAAAACTATACCCTGGTCGTGAAAGACCTGCTGGTATTGCCTCCGGCAACATTGGCCAATGGTACAGTGGGTGTCAATTATCCAGCGCAAACCATTCCGGCTGCTATCGGTGGAACTTCACCTTATACTTATGCGGCTGTAGGAACGCCTCCAGGATTAACATTCAATACCAGTACCCGTGAAATTTCCGGAATCCCTACAACTGCAGGTCCATACACGATGCAGGTTACTGCAACCGATTTCGAAGGAAAAACGGTAAGTAATACTTATCCGCTAACGATCGGCCCTGCATTGGTACTTCCTCCAGGTACTTTGGCAGATGGTAATGTAGCTATACTTTATACCCCTCAAACTATCCCATCTGCGATCGGTGGAACATCACCTTATACCTATACTATCGCTAACTTACCTTTAAACCTGACTTTCGATTCAGGCACAAGGGTGATTTCAGGAACACCTGCACAATCTGGTGCTTACAGCATCATCGTAACGGTAAGAGATCAGGTAGGAACTACGGCAAGCAATACTTATGCTTTAAGGATTATCGGTGCTTTATCTCTGCCATCTGCAGCATTGGCTGATGGTACAGTAGGTACGGCTTATCTACCTGTAGTACTGCCTTCAGTAACTGGCGGAACAGGACCTTATACCTATACTTCGGCAAATGTGCCTAATGGGTTGAATTTCGATCCAGCAACAAATACCTTGTCGGGAACTCCAGCAATTGGTGGAACATTTACATTCCAGATCACCGCCAAGGATGCCTCTGGCAATACTACCACCACAGATTTTGTGATTAAGGTAAAAGTAGGCGATCCTGCAGTGGCTGCTGCCAGCACCTGTTTTGGATCAACAGCTACACTGAGTGTAACTAATTTAATTCCAGGCGTAACCTATAACTGGTACGCTGCAACAGGAAGTACTTCCATCTTTACAGGTAACTCCTTTACGACACCAGCGTTAACAGCCAACGCTACTTATTATGTAGAAGCAGTTTCTGGTACCGCAGTAAGTAACCGTATACCGGTTGCCGTAACGGTAAGACCTGCAGCAACTTTAGCTGTAGTTACCGTAAACCAAATCATCAGTGCCGGACAAACAGCTACCTTGCAAGCTACTGCAGATGCAGGAAATACCGTCAGCTGGTTCAGCAATTCAACTGGCGGTACGGCATTAGCCACAGGCAATAGCTTTACTACACCAGTATTAAATACCACCACCACTTATTATATTGAAACTCAAAATGCTGTTAGCTGTGTAAGCGCCACCAGAGTTCCGGTAACTGTTACTGTAACAGGCCTGCCTACCAACACCAATTGTAACGCGGCAACGGGGCAACAGACTGTAATTGATGGAGTTTGTTTATTGTGCGGTATTACCGACGCAGGTGCTTCTACAGATGCAGACCCAGCCACATTCACTTCTATTCGTTTAACGGTTGGTGTAGGTGCAACTGGTTACCAGCGCTTAATCTTTGCGAATCCTGGAGTGGCAACAGACAGTATCCGTCTGGATCTTGGCTTCCCTGTGGGACTCACTGATTTAGGTGTGCTGAGTGGTGTAACTGTGACCGTTTTCAACGGAACCACACCAGTGAAAAGCTATCCTTTAAATTCTACGCTCATCCACCTTTCTCTGTTAAGCCCATCAAGGCTGACCGCTACATTTGCAGCAACTGGTGTTTATGATAGGGTAGAGATTCGTTTCGGTGCATTGGTTTCTGCATTAAGTACGCTTAATGTGTATGGTGCCACCGTGATCTATCCAAACCCAACAATAGCCAGTACAGGTCAGACAACCTGTGCGGGTAACACCACTACTTTAACTGCAACAGCAAATGGAGGGACTGCCTTAAAATGGTATGCTACCGCAAACAGCGGTACTGTATTGGCAACAGGACCTAGCTTTACTACTCCGGTTTTAAATGCAACCACAACCTATTATATAGAAGTCGGTAAAAATAATTGTGCCAATACAGAGCGTGTACCAGTTACAGTAACCATTACACCTGCACCTTCAGCACCAGTATTGGCCAGCGTACCAGCAGTTTGCTACGGTAGTACTGCGAGCCTGAGCGTAAATAATGCAACACCAGGATTAAATTACAACTGGTACACTTTAGCAGCAGGAGGCACTGCTGTATTCACAGGTGTAACATTTGTAACACCTGCTTTACTAGCCAATACTACTTATTATGTAGAAGCTGCCAGTCTAGGATGCGGCGTGTCTACCCGTACTGCGGTACCGGTAACGGTGAACCCAATGGTCGCGTTACCACAGGTGACTGCTTCTGCAACTACGGTAAATGCCGGACAAACGGTGATTTTAAACATCAGTCCGATCACGCCGGATGTGACCTATAACTGGTTTACAGACGTAGCTTCAACAACTCCGGTATATACCGGTTCTACCTTTGTAACGCCGCCGCTATTGGTGAATACCACTTATTTTGTGGAAGCAAAATCAGACCTGACGGGCTGTCTTTCTTCTAGCCGTGTACAAGTCACTATCACGGTAAACAATGGAGGTAATCCAAATCCAGTGCCTTGTCAGGCTGCAGTTTCGGAAACACATGGTGTAGACGGAGTAGCCTTACTTTCTGGGGTATTCAATCCTGAACTTGCATTTGATAACGATACCCAAACCGGATCATCATTACTAATGCCAGTAGGAGCATTGGGAGCTTCAGTTTACCAGCGCCTTAATTTTGGTAGTATCTCCACCGTAGGTGATACCGTTAAGGTTTTATTAAATACACCAGGTAAATTATTGTCACTTGGTTTATTGTCAAATATTCAAATTGGAACCTATAACGGAGCGAACAGTAATAACGATGGCGTTCAAATCAATAATCAGCTGGTGAACCTGCAGTTATTGAGCAACAACACGCAGGCCTTGCTTACTTTCGTGCCAACAGCGCCTTTTGATCAGGTAGAAGTTCGCTTGAATTCTGGTCTTGCGGGTGTATTGTCGAGTGTGAACTTAAACTATGCACAAAGAGTGATGCTGGCGCCAACCCTGACGGTTGCTAATCCAACTGCTTGTGCCAACCAGGCTGTTACTTTAACAGTTCAGAATCCAAACCCAATCCTAACCTATATATGGTATGATGCCACAGGTGCAACGGTACTTTCTACTGGTCTTACGTTTAGCCCAACAGTAACCGCAAACACGATTTTCTATGTGTCGGCGAATACAGCAACTTGTGCCAGCTATAAAACAAAAGTTTCCGTAACGGTAACGCCAATTCCTGATATACCAGTCTTGCTGAATGCCAATGTGGAAACCTGTTCAGGAAGCGATGTGGTACTTTCTGTAAAAGACCCATTGCTTGGCGTAACTTACAGGTGGTACGATAGCAATGGTGTACTTCAGGCAGGTAAGGATGGAATTACCTTTACTATTCAGAATGTAACTGCCAATACCTCATATGCTGTAGAAGCTTTCATCAGCTCCTGCGGAATCACTTCTGCCACTAAAGCAACTGCTTCGATCACTGTAGGTAACTTAAGTAATCCAGTACTTCTACCCGCTTCAGTAACGGTAAGCTCTGGTGCTCCTGCAATATTGACGGCAACCTCAAGTACTGCCGGTGCAGTATTTAAATGGTACACTTCAAATGTGGAACCAGTTCCATTCTTTACCGGTGCAGTATTACAAGTTCCGGGAGTAGTAAATCCTGGTCCTGGTAACCTTGTGACTACCTATTATGTCACTGCAGAAATTCCAGGCGGCTGCGTTTCTCTTGCCAGATCTACAGCTACAGTTACCGTACTGCCTGCTGGCCTTCCAGTAGATGCACCTTGCGAATATGCTTCCGTTCAAGTAACTGGAGGTGTAGATGGTGTCGGTGTATTAGCAGGCCTGTTTAATCCTGAGAATGCAGTTGACAATTCAGCAACTACCGCTTCTTCATTGGTCATGCCAGTGGGTATTTTAGGAGCCTCAGTTTATCAGACTGTTGGATTCACCAGTCTGTCGAATATCGGCGATACCGTTCGTGTACGTGTGACCGTTCCTGGTAAACTGTTGGATGTAGGTTTGCTTTCTTCGGTAGAACTGACCACTTATAATAACCTGGTAAGTAATGGCGACATGATTACGGTGAGTAATCCTATAGTTAAACTTGATCTGTTAACAAATAATAGCGAAGGAATCCTTTCTTTCGTACCATCAAAACAATTTGATGCAGTAGAATTGAGGTTGAGATCTGGACTGGCATCCCTGCTGAGTACCATTGATCTGAACTATGTACGGCGCGTACAAATTGCACCTAAAGTATCTAGTCCTACAGCTTCAGCTTGTGTGGGTACTGGTGCTGTGCTGAGCGTGCTAAACCCTAATCCTGCTTATATTTATAAATGGTATATCGGAACCGCAGCAACAGCAGTTGCAACAGGTCCTGATTATACAACCGCAAATAACCTCGCTGTTGGTAGTTACGATTATTATGTAACCGCTACACGCAACAATTGCGAAAGTGCAAAAACTAAAGTAACGGTAACGATACTGGCTGCACCAAATGCACCGGTAGCTGTGGCAGGAAATCCGACAACTACTTGTCCGAATCAACCAGCTGTCTTAGCAGTAACTGCAGTAGCAGGTGTGACTTACAACTGGTATGATGCTTTAACAGGTGGAAATATGCTGGCTTCAAATACCAGTACTTATACTACTGCGGCAAACCTGAGCGTTGGCCCTCATGATTTCTTTGTGGAAGCAGTCAATAGCAACTCATGTGTGAGCACATTGGCGAGAACGAAAATCACCATCACCGTAAATCCTTTTGCTACACCAGCAGACATTACAGTAGCAGGTGCTGATCTTCCTTTCTGTGGCAGTACAAAAGCGACACTAACAGCAAGCACAAGTGCTGCGGTGATCAATCCCAAATTTGCCTGGTATACCGATGTTGCATTGACACAATTAGTATCCAGCAATGCGGTGTATGAACCTACCATTACTGCGAGTACTACCTTCTATGTAACTGTTTTTGGAGATAACCTATGTTTAGGTAATGCTACAAGTGCGAAAGTAGTGAGCATTCTAGTGAATACGCCTGCAACTGCAAATGACATTACCGTAATCGGAAATGAAGCTTCATTCTGTGCAGGAGCGAAAGCGAGCCTGAAAGCATCAAGCACGATCAGTAACCCTACATTTGTATGGTGTAGTGATGCAAACTTGTCGACTGAAGTTTTCAGAGGTCCAGTATATGAACCAACAGTTACTGTAAACACAACCTTCTATGTAAGTGTGAGCGGCGACAATAAATGTCCAAATCTTCCAGGAACAGGTAAAGCGGTTGCGATCACGGTCAATACGCCTGCAATTGCAAGCGACATCACCGTAACCGGTGCAGATGCTCCTTTCTGTGCAGGTACAAAAGCCAGCTTAAGAGCAAGCAGTGTTGGAGTAGATAACCCAACATACATTTGGTATACCAATGAAGGTTTAACAGAGGAAGTATTCAGAGGTTCGTTATACGAGCCAATAGTAACCGCAAATGCAACCTATTATGTAGTAGTGAGCGGAACGAATAAATGTCCAAACAATATTGGAAATGCAAAAGTAGTAACCATCACCATGAATACGCCTGCAACAGCAGTAGATATTGTGATTGATGGTAACAATGCCAATTACTGTAAAGGATCTAAAGCAACTTTAAAAGCGAGTAGCACTACAGTAACTGCTCCGGTGTTTACCTGGTACAATGATATCGACCTGACAGATGTAGCTTTCAGCGGTCCGGTGTTTGAACCAGTATTTAGTGCTACTACTACCTATTACGTAACCGTAAGCGGTGCAAATAAATGTGAAAATGTAAGAGGAACTGCAAAGGTAGTCACTGTAGTGCTGAACCCACCAGCAGTAGCCACCGACATTAACATTGCAGGTAACAGCGCACCATTCTGTATCGGTACCAAAGCATTATTAACAGCAAGCAGCGACAATGTAGACAGTCCGATATTTACCTGGTACAGCAATCCTGAACTAACAGATATCGCCTTCAGCGGTCCGGTATTCGAACCTATAGTAAATACTTCTATCACTTATTATGTAACGGTAGCAGGTGCCAACAGATGTCAGACCACCATGGGCAATGCGAAAATTGTAACGCTGGTTGTAAACCCACCAGCAACAGCTTCAGATCTGATCGTTTCAGGTGCAGAGACCGCTGTTTGTGAAGGGACATCGGTGAAATTAATTGCATCGAGCACCACGGTAAGTAGCCCGGTATTTACCTGGTATACCGATATCAATTTAACAAACGCGGTCTTTACAGGCCCAGAATTAGAAAAGGTATTTACGAGCACCACCACGTATTATGTGACAATAAAAGGAGCCAATAAATGTGAAAACCTTCCTGGTACAGGTAAGATGATTACTGTAACTGTAAACGGATTGCCGGAAGTGCCAGTGATTGTAAATAGTGCAGGAGGCGGGGTATGTGCTGGGGATGCAGCAACATTAAGTGTACAAACGCCAAAAACAGGAACCAATTACGAATGGTATGACGCTGCAACCGGAGGTACCTTACTGGGCAGCGGTCCATCGTTCTCAACAGGAGCATTATTAATTACTAAAGATTTCTACCTGCTGGCCACCAATACTTCAGGTTGTGGTCTGGTGAACGGAAGAGTTAAAGTAACCGTAAATGTCAATGTGAAACCAGATGTACCTTCCGTAGTATTGGCCGCAGTAAATGCCTGCTCGGGTACATCAACAGTATTAACAATAGCGAATCCTGCAAACGGAGTTACCTATAACTGGTACGGCACTGCAGCTGCCGGATCAATATTGGGAACCGGTGTTAACTTTAACACAGGACCAATCTTAAGTACCACTACTTTCTATGCGGAAGCAGCAACAGCCACTTGTACCAGTACCAGCAGAACAGCAGTAACTGTAACTGCAGTTGCCTTGCCAGCTGCACCAGCATCGGTGTCGGGAAATACCGATCCATTCTGCAGTGGAAATACAAGTGTACTGACAGTGAGCAATCCTGATCCAGGCCTGACTTACCAATGGTTCAGTGCAGAAGTTGGCGGTGCTCCTCTGGCAGAAGGCAACAGCTTTACTACGCGAGCGCTGGCAGCCACCACTACTTATTATGTAGGCAGTAAAAACACCATTACCGGATGTATCAGTAGCAGCCGTACCGCGGTAGTGGTCACCATCCTACCTAAATTGACCGCTCCGGTAGTCGTAGTACAATCGGCCACAGCAGCAAGTGTGACTTTCGGATGGGCAGCAGTGACAGGAGCGAGAGCTTATGAAGTGTCTGTTGATAATGGCAATACCTGGATCACACCAAGCTCAGGAGCTACCGGAACCACACACATCATCGAAGGCTTAAAACCAGATCAGCAAGTGATGATCAGGGTAAGAGCAGCCGGGCAGTTGGCTTGTCAGCTGAGCGATGCCGCTGCTCTAAGTGGAAAAGCCGAAAATCCAATCGGCAACCAGGTCTTTATACCAAATACATTCACACCAAATAATGACGGTAAAAATGATATCCTGTTTGTCTACGGAAATACAATTGCTAAAATGAGACTGCGCGTGTACAACCAATGGGGTCAGTTCCTTTTCGAGTCCAACAACATTCAGAATGGATGGGATGGTACTTACAAAGGCCAGTTACAGCCGAATGGAGTATATGTCTACCAGTTTGAAGCCGAATTGAATGACGGCACTAAAACAACTAAAAAAGGAACAATAACCCTATTGAGATAATTAAAAACACATTTGTAATGAAGAACCTAATTAGAATTATTATAGTAAGCGCGTTTTTAAGTTTGGGAACAGGAAGGGTTATCGCACAGATAGACCCGCACTTCTCACAGTATTATGCCAACCCCTTATGGCTAAACCCAGCCCTAACGGGGGTAACTGATGGAGATTATAGAGTGTCTATCAACGCAAAGCAACAGTGGGGGACGATTTCTAATTCGTTTTTAACCGGGGGTGCGTCATTTGATATGGCCCCCGTTAAAAATCTAGCTTTCGGAGCCATGGTCTTAAATCAGAGTGCCGGTGATATCGGCTATAACTACCTAAACGCCCTGGTGTCGGCCGCTTACCGGATTCATTTCGGACAAACCGGATTGAATATGATCAACTTCGGTGTGCAGGCAGGAATCCTCAACAAAAGTTTTGATGCCTCTAAAATCACATTGGGCAGTCAATTTAACCCGGTAACTGGTTATGACCCCAATTTTGGTATCAATGAAAACTATGCTGCCACCAACTCACTCGTTCCCGATGTGAATGTAGGGGTGATGTATTTTGATGGAAATCCAGACCAGACGGTCAATGTATTTGGTGGTGCTACTGCAGCGCATATCCTCCGACCTAACGATAAGTTCTTAGGAGCAGAGGTCAAAATGCCCATCCGTTATGCGGCACATGGCGGAGCAAGGGTAAGGGTAACCGATATGCTGGATATTACGCCTAATGCGTTATACATGAGACAAGGAAATGCAAGGGAAACTTCTTTTGGTGCCTATGCCAAGGTGATGTTAAATACAGAAGCCGACCTGATGTTTGGTACCAACTATAGGGTAGACGATGCCGCAATTGCCTTCTTCGGCCTGAACATTAAAAATATGGTATTTGGATTGAGTTATGATTTCAATACTTCAAGCCTGAATAAGGCCACCCGAAGCCAGGGAGGATTGGAACTGTCGGTCTCCTTTACCAGAAGAAAAGGAATTATTGGTCCTAACTTCTTTTGTCCAAGATTATAACCCTACCTATCATGAAACTTAGAATATTACTCGTTTTTATGCTGCTGGCCAGTATGGCTTCTGCTCAGTTTGTAACCAATAGTAAAAGGATTGCAGATGTGTATTATCAGAATAAAGAATATTATGCTGCTGCGGAATATTATAAAAAAGCATTACAGATCTCCTCCGATTCCGCGGGCTTTGTAGTGCCTTATGGCTTTGTTAGCAAGATTCAGCCAGATAACCCGAAGAAAGAAGATTATGAATACTGTGTCTATCAATTGGCAGAATCTTTAAGACAGTACAAAAACTTTAGAGATGCCGAAAAGTGGTACGAAATTGCCCTTGGCTTCAGTAATCCTAAATACAATTTAGCGTACTTCTGGTATGGCGTAACCTTAAGAGCGAACCAGAATTATGATCAGGCCATTACTGCTTTTCAGACTTTTCAAAGTAAGTATAAAAAACAGGATGAATATCAGGAACGCGCAAAAACAGGCATCGCTTCCTGTCAGTTTGCACGCTTTGAAGTGAGCCATCCCAGGTTGTATAGCCTAACCAGGTTAAACAATGATATCAATCAGAAAGGCTCCAATTATGCGCCTTTATTGAGAGGTAATATTTTATACTTTACTTCCTCCAGGCCTGTGGATACCAAAAGTAAAAGTATCGTCCTTTCAGATGATAAAAGCAATGCAAAGGTGACCAGAAAAGAAAGCCCATATATTAATGCGATTTATGAAACTGCCGGAAACCCATTGAAAGAAAAGATCACGATCAGCAAAGTTCCAAGTACCCTGAAAGGAAAAGATATTGCAGCACCGGCCTTTCTCCCAAATGGGAAAACAATGTTCATGACCGTATGGACTGCCAAAGACACCAGAAAAATTTACCAGAGTACCCGCAACTCCTCCGCAGAAAGTTCCGCATGGTCTGATCCGGTGGAACTGGGTGGAAATATAAACATCAATGGCTTTAATGCCATGCAGCCCTTCGTGAGCAGAAATGGAAAATACCTGATCTTTTCTTCGGATCGTCCGGGTGGTTTCGGAAAATATGATTTATGGTATTGCGCGATTCGTCCAGACGGATCCCTTGGTCAGGCCGTTAATATGGGAAATACCATCAATACTGCCGGTGATGAGGAAGCACCATATTACAATGTGAAAACGAAAAAATTACTATTTAGCAGTAATGGGAAAGTAGGGCTGGGCGGTTTTGATTTCTATGAAAGTGAAGGTGATTTCGACAGCTGGTCCGATCCACGTAATCTTGGTTACCCTTTCAATTCTTCTAAAGACGACCTTTACTTTACACCCGTAGATGGAGATGATGTGGAAGGTTATATCAGCTCCGACAGGGAGTCGCTATGCTGCCTGGAACTCTTTTACCTGAAGCGTGAATTCCTGAATGTAAGAGGTCAGATCATCGATTGTGAGACCAAAAAACCACTGGAAAATGTCATTGTAACGGTGTCCGATTCCCTGCAGGAATTTAAGTTTACCACAGGGGCGGATGGGAAGTATAACTTTAAACTGAATACCAATCGTCAGTTGCAGCTCACCGCAGAAAAAGCAAAATATTTCAGTAAAAAGCTGCGTTATACCTATGATCAGCTTGCCCAGAAAGATACCCTGATTACTGAAGAAATTTGTCTGATCCCGAACGGCCCTAAACCAATCCGTTTAAATAATGTGCTTTATGAGTTTAATAAAGCCGACCTGACAGAGGCCTCTAAAGCGGAACTGGAAGTCCTGTACAATGTGATGATTGATAATCCATTGGTGGAAATTGAATTGAGTGCCCATACTGATACGATAGGTTCCCAGGCCTATAACCTCGACCTGAGTAATAGAAGGGCCAAATCATGTGTGGATTACCTGGTCAGCAGAGGAATTCCCGCCAGCCGCATGATCAGCAAAGGCTATGGCTCAACCATGCCGGTTGCCCCGAACTTCCTACCAAATAAAAAAGACAATCCTGCCGGAAGAGCACTCAACAGACGCACAGAATTTAAAGCCATTAATAACAAAGAAGATTAAGATAAACATAGATTCCCGGTTTAGCCCCCGATTGATAAAGCCCGTTTTAACCGGATTTATCATCGGGGGTTTTACTTTTTAGTTCATAATCAACACTTTGTTGAAAAAACATTTACCACGTATCTTCTAAAACTGTAAATTGGTCTTTATTTTTCAACTATGCGCTACTCAAAATATGCCGTCCTGGTGCTATTGCTCTTCTGTTTCGCGCTGGCTAATGCCCAAACTGTTCAGGTAACTAATATTCTGGATGCCGGACCGGGGTCATTAAGACAAGCTATGCTGGGGATTCCTACAGATAGAACGGTGCCATATATCATCCAGTTTAACATCCCTGGAACACCAGCCAATGACGGTGCGCGTACCATCCGATTAAAAACAGCATTGCCAGTAATTCCTTCCAATGTGGTCATCGATGGGAGTACCCAGAGCTGGGTACCATTAGGGGTTTCTGGAGCTAAAATAATCCTGGAGCCAGAGGTACCTGGAACTACCTTTTCAGGTTTGACCATCGGTAACAATTACACCAATTTTGCCCCTGTAACTGACGTAGAGATTTATGGCTTATACCTGAAAGACTTTGCAAAAATTACCGATTTAAGGAATGTCAATCAAGGACAGGGTTCAGGAATTGTAGTCAATTACAGAGCGGGAAATATCAAAATTGGTGCCCCCGGAAAAGGAAATGTAATCAGTGGGAACATCAATGGGATTTCTTTGCAGAGCAACTATTATTATAACAGTACCCCAGTTAGCCCGATCATCATTCAGTCTAATTTAATAGGTATTCATTATGATGGAGTTACCGCAAAAACGAATATAACGGGGATACTCGGAAACCTGGATGAAAGTTCGATCAACGTCGGGGGCGACAATGCCAATGAAGGAAACGTCATCTCTGCGAATCAGTTCAACGTAGTCATCAATAGGGTCAATCAATTCAATACTGCGAACCGGTTTGAAATTAACCTTGTGAACAATAAAATAGGAACTGATTATACCGGGACGGTCGACTTTTCCCGCCTGGCTTTATTTCTTTCTTCTTCCACATTGGAACTTGCAGGGGTAAAGGTGAATGCAACAGCTTCAAATCTGACCATGCGGAAAAATGTGGTTTCGGGTAATAGAACCGTTGGGATCTCCATCACCAATGCTTCCTTTATCATTACCGGAAATAGAATCGGAACAGGAACCGCAGGAACTGAAAATCTAAAAAATGGTACCGGGGTAAGAGTCGAGAGTATGGGCGAAGGTACACTTGGCGGCGGTGATCCCGGAGAAGATAACCTTATTGCCTACAATGATTACGGCTTTGAATCCGTCTCCAACAGACCCGTAAAAATTACCAGAAACAGTTTTTTCTGTAATGTGATCGGGGGTATCATGCCCACCAGAAACATCCTCCAGCCTTATATTCAGCTCTTAAAAAAAGAACCAGGTTCTGTGTCTGGAAAAGCAACGCCAAATGCTGAAATAGAACTTTTCTACACAGACAACTGTCCGAATTGTGAAGGGAAAGAATACTTTGCAACGGTACGTTCAGGGACAGACGGCAGGTGGCAATCACCTGTGCCAGCTAACAGGAATGTGACCGCTACGGCCAGTTTGTTAAATGCCACAACTTCGCCATTTGCTAACGGAGATTTACTGCCAAATGAAGCAATAGAAGAGCCAGTCACTTGTCTGGGAAATGGCTCGATTAAAGTACTGGAACCAAGGGTCGGGATTACTTTTCAATGGTACAAAATTTTACCGGACGCTTCACGTGTTCCAATTGGCAATACACAGGAAATTCTGAACCTGGAAGAAGGCTTTTACGAATTGGAAATAAATGATGGCTGTAAAGTGATCAAACATGCCCCGCTTTATGAAATTAAAGATCAGAAACTAGGAGAAGCAATCATTACCGTTCCTCCACCTGACTGCGGGCAAACGAATTTTACCTTTAGCGCAAATGCGGATCGTGGAAAAGGAGTGGTCACTTATGAATGGTTTAACAACGCAGGTGTATCATTAGGTTTCGGCAGACAAAAGACATTTGAGCAAGGCAGTTATTATGTGATTGCAAGGGATGAAGCAGGCTGTGTAAAGACTTCTGCTGTGTTCAGTATTGCCAGAAAACCGATGCCGGTAGTCAATACCAGGAATGCCACCTTTACAGACGCCAGCTGCGGTCAGAGTAATGGCGGGATCACTGGATTAATTATTGATGATGCGACAGGTACACCAACTTATGCCTGGTACAAATTTGATGCGATCAGCAATCGGTACATCAATACATCGATCACTACCCTGGATTTAACAGATCAGGAAGGCGGGAGGTATCAGCTAGTTATTACGGATGCCGGTGCGTGTTCACCAATAAATAAGTTTTTTGAGATCCAAATCAGAAATACACTTTCCATCACGGAAGGAGTCATTAAAAATACCACCTGTAATCGCGATAATGGAACCATTAACCAGGTGGTGATTTACAATGCCGACCAATACGAATGGTTTGATCCGGCAGGAAACCCTATAGGTGGTAAAGTGCTAGGTTATACATCTGGAACCACCCTTCCAATTTTAGAAAATCTTAAAGTAGGCCGCTACCGCCTGGTAGCCAGTTTGAGCAATGCCACCTGTACAAAAGAGCAGTTTTTCAACGTGACGGCTATTGTGCCTACACAATACCAGTTTACAGTGAATATTAGTCCGGCAACCTGCGGATTAAACAATGGGAAAATCACACTGAATTACCAGACCAGTTCGCCGCTTCCGGTAAGTTACAAATGGAAAGACATTGCGGGTGTAGACAGGTCTGGAACCATCCGGGAATTGAAAGACCTGGAGCCTGGAACTTATAGTCTATTCGCTTATGACGTGAATGGCTGCGAAATGATCTTAGGTCCTTATGAAATCGTACTGGTTCCTTTATTGGTCATCGAGCCATCCAGCGGAGTGGTCACAGATGATGGTTGTACTTTATTACGCGGTGCGGTTAAAGGCATCCGTATCAATGGCGGGATTGCACCTTATACTTTCAGCTGGACCAATGAGGCTGGCGCATTGGTGCAATCTACACAAGATCTGATTGGCGTGCCGGAAGGAAAATATAAACTGACGGTAAAAGACCAGACCAGCTGCGGATTGGCCATCAGCGAAGTTTATACCGTTGCTAATCCAGCCTTTATTATTCCAACACCAGTCATGAACGACTTGCGGGTGTGTTATGCCACAGAAATTATGCTTTCGGTTATTGCGCCTGAAGAAGGTACCTACCAGCTTTTCCAGAAGGAAGATGATACCATGCCGATCATGGAATCTACCAACGGGCGATTCATTTTCAAAGCCTCAAAAACGGCAGATTACTTTCTGCGCCGTAAGCTGGGAAGCTGCGTTTCTGAGTTCACAAAAGTGAATGTGGAAGTGACCAACGATAACCTGGACATCAAGAACACCATGACCCCTAATGGAGATGGGATGAATGATTTCTGGCTGATCACCGGATTGCCGGAAAAGATAAATATCGATATCAAGCTCTACACCAGAAGCGGACAGCTGGTCTACGAATCACTTGGACAATACACCAAACCTTTTGATGGCAGATTCAGAGGAAAAGACCTGCCTGCCGGTGTATATTATTATGTGATCGACCTTCGTGCAGATTGCAAACCTTTGGGTGGCAGTTTAACATTACTACGTTAAAAAATACCGGGTTAATAGATTAGAATTGTCTGGTAGCGCATTTTGCCTGATACCTGTTATTGAGCAAAATGCCCAGCACAATTTCATGCGTGCCATTGTTCACAGATTTTAAAGCAGAGGTGGTCACATCATAGGAATAACTGATGTTGAAGAAAGAGCCAATATTTAAACCGGCCAATGCAGAAAAGGAATCGTTGTTCCGGTAACTTCCGCCTACCCAGAATTTGTCCTGATAGGCTACTTTTAAACTCGCATCAAAGGTTGGCGGAGCAGAAATCCAATAGCTTAGCAGGGCAGAAGGGATCATAGCTACGTCTTCATCAACAAAGAATTTATAACCCGCCGTTCCATAAAATACGGTGGTCTGATAAGCGGAAAGGCTGCTGCTCTTTACCGCTGTAGGGACCCGGTAACCCAACAGCTGCTTGGCAGAACCGCCAAGAAAGAACCTCGGACTATACAGCCAAACTCCAAAACCAACATCAGGACGGATGCGGTTATTGTAATCCGCAGTGAGCAAAGGATCACTGCTGTTTTCTACATTCACACGCTTTACATCAATGCTCGTAGAAGCAAATCCGCCTGAAACACCTACAGACAGATTCAGATCGTAACTCAGGCCAAGGTGGTACGCATAAGTCGCATTCACATTGGTTTGTCTGATGCGCCCCGCTTTATCCGCTAGCGCATAAAAGCCAATGCCATGGTGCGGCTCTGCGGCAGTATAAGAATTGACATAACTGCGGCTCAATGGATTGTCGCCGTTACCTGAAAAAGAATTCACAGAACTCCTCACAAAATCTTCTCCTATCGGCGCATGAATGGAAACATATTGTGTAACCGGTGCGCCTTCCAATCCTTTCCATTGATTTCTATACCCCAATTTCACATCTGTATAGTTGTCTATGCCTGAGAGTGCTGGATTAAACAAATAATTATTGAAAATATATTGCGTAGAACGCGGGTTTTCCTGCGACCAGCTTTTTACACTTAACAACAGGAACAATAAGAGGCTAATTTTTGATTTCATTGTAACTCATTGCTAAATGACTCTCAATAATAAGATAAATTTTACTGATAATGAACACTATGCTGATTTCTATACTTAGATTTGTGAATGAAACACTCAGAAAGTCACATTCAAATGGTCGCAGATACGCTAATGCCTGGCTTCATACCTCATGATCCTAAGGAAACTACCTTGATCTTTCACTTTACTTTACCTCCGGATGAGAGCTATAAAGTGGAATATCTGAAGTCTGCTAAAAATGTCTGGGAATTTAGCAAATCTGAAAAAGTAGTGCGTTAAAAATTACAATTATTTCTTTTAAGAAAACCAGGAATTTAATTACTTTTGATTGATACTCAGTATGATAGCTGAATTGGTGTGAGGGCACCTCTATATTATAAATAGGATAATTAAATATTTTAATTGCTATAGCGTAGTTAAATAGGCTATAAAATCATCAAACTGAGTAATAATCTCCCGTTTTTTTTCTGGGGCTTTGCGCTGTTTTTTAGCTTTCCGTTATACGAGTAAGGGGAAGTTTACCTGCATCTGGCCTGATTATTGCAAAAAGATGTTATAGGGTGTGATTAAATTGTCATATAATTTTCTTCCTGTATACCATAGAGATACGCAATACCTGAGGTATGGTAATTGTTAAACGGTAGGTAACTAGATCTTAAAAAATTGGAAAATAACTTGGGGGGGGTCTTAGTTTCATCAGATGAAGAGGCAAGACTGGAAAATTTAAAAAAATACAAGATACTATATACGAAAACTGAACCTTATTTTGATCAGCTGGCTGCGATTACCGCAACTATGATGAAGACACCTATTGCGATGATCAATTTCGTAGATAGGGATGTGGTCTGGACAAAAGCTGATCAGCACGGACAAAGCGGCAAAGAATTGGAGCGAGGAGCGAGCCTCTGCTCGCTAGCCATTCTCAATGATAGTTTCACCGTATATGAGGATTTAATTCAGAATCCTGCATTGGTGTCTAATCCACTTTATGTCGGAGAGTCTGGCTTGGGCTTTTATGCCGCTGCTGCCATTACCACCAACGAGGGTTTTAGAGTTGGGGCAGTTTGTGTCATCGATAAAAAGCCCCGTGTATTTGGAGAGGAAGATCGTAAAAAACTGGAAAAAATTGCCCTGATGGTCCGACTGGAAATGAATAAAAGAATCGGGATCTCTTAAACAGTAATGCCTTCTTTTTTCAGGATGTAGTTATAAATTCCAGTAATGGGTTTCTGGTAGATCTTGCCGACATGAATGTGGTTCTTTATACAGATTTCTCTCAGGATATCCTGATAGTAAAAGGCAATAGACCCTACAAAATGGCAATTCAGTGTTTTGTAATTACTGTATTCTTTGATGTTGCTGTCTACAAATTCCTGAAAGCCAGCTCTTAAAATTTGCTGGATATAAGGGTGATCGGTATGGTCGGCCATGAAACGGCTCACCGAAGCCAGGTAGGTATTTGGAGATGGCATTTGATACAATTGAGTCACAACCGTCTCTTTGTCGATGGGGTAAGCCTTCGCGAAAGCAGTAGAGAGTTCCGTAGGCATGGTGCCATAAAGGTAGCCAGTAATCATCTTGCGGCCGAAAAAGGTGCCTGAACCTTCATCACCCAATACATAACCCAACCCATGATGGCCGCTGTGTACATTCTTGCCATCATAATAGGAAATGTTAGAACCTGTGCCCAGAATACAGGTCAATCCTTCCTGATCACCGCAGGTGGCATAAGCCGATCCGATCAGGTCATGCTCCACTGAAACATAAGCCTGGGTGAAAAAAGAGGAAATTCCATTAGAAATTACCTCCACCTTATCCGGTGAAGAGCATCCAGCGCCAAAAAAGTAAATTTCCTTTACCTGATCTGCATAAGCGGCAATTTCTTTCTTCTTAGAAAAAAGCTTAAATATGTCCTGCGCATTCAAAAAATAAGGATTAATTCCTTGGGTGCTAAAGCTAATGGTTTCTTCCGGGGTGTATCCCATCCAATCGGTTTTAGAAGAACCGCTGTCTGCTACTAGTATCATTCGCTAAAAATAACAATCTTATTGAATATTTAACGTTCCGCTAATTTCTTTTAGGCTGATTTCTGTCAGTTTTGCCTGATATTGGGCATCTAGATATCGGGTGATTGCCGTTATTGAGTTTCTCTGTGCCTCCCTGAGTTCTAATGGAGCGATACTGCCCAGTCTATATTTCTCAAGTGTAATGTCCAGATTATTTTTAGCAATATCCAGATTGTGCTGCTCCACTTTCAGTAAGTCCAGATTGGTCTGGTAATTCTGAAAAGCTGTGAGTAACTGCGCATTCAAATCCAGCCTGGTTTTCTCCAGATTCAGCTCCGAAGAATTGATCTCTATTTTTGCATTGCGTTCATTCTGGCGTTGTAAAAAGCCGTTAAACAGGTTCAAACTGGCAGTTACACCATAGGTGAAACCCCGGGCGCGGAACTTCTGGTTAAATCCTGTTGGACTGGTGCTATTCGAGAACTCATAACCGCTATTTAAGCCAACGGTAGGGTAACGCTGTCCCTTTACCTGTTTTAATGCCAGCTCAGCAATCTTTTTATTGATAAAAGCAGATTGCAATGCCGGACTCAATTGTTCCGTTAAACCGGCTAGTGCTGTATAGTTCAGGTTTTCTTCGATTTTGATTTGCTCTTCTACTTCAAAAACTAGGTTAAGGTCGCGGGCCATCACCTGATTTAAAGTCACCATGCTGTTTCTTAATAAATTCTGCTGCTGCAGGTAGGCAGAAGTATCTGCATTATAATCCACGGTTGCAGCAAGTACATCCAGTTTTGAACCCCTTCCGATGGCCAGTTTATTCTGCGCAATAGTTAAACGCATCTTAGAAATGTCTAGTGAAGTATCCGCAGCCATCACCAATTGCTGCTGCCTGGCAACGGCATAATAACCACTGATCACGTCGGCAACGGTAGTCAGGATGGTTCCTTTTGCAGTCACTTCTCCCAGTTTCTGTAATTCCTTCAGGCGGTCATAATTGGCAAACATCTGGAAACCGTCAAAAACCGTCCAGCCCAGCGAAGCGCCATAGTTCTGGTTGGTGCTTTTTACACCATCTGATTTTTTCTCGACACCTGTTGCTGCGGTTTGCACGGTATTCTGTCTGCTGCCACCCTTACTGTAATCGGCGGTCAGCTGCGGCAGCATTCCTGCGTTCCCTGGATTCACATTGTTTTTCGCAATGCGGATATCATTGTTCACGAGCTTAATGTCGTAATTGTTCTTTAATGCAGTGCTGATGGCCTCTTCCAGACTCAGTTTTTGCTGTGCAAAACCAGTACTGCCCAGTAGCAATAAGGCAATGCTGAACAAGAGGTTTTTGCTTTTTAGGTAGCTTGGAAACTGGATCATGATCTCTTCTCTTTTTTTTCTGACGCCTCTTCTGCCAATGCGGCTTTCAGCGAAAGTTCTAATTCTGTATTTGCTTTGTGTTCTTTTGACCAGTAGGAATAAATAGCCGGGATTACAAATAGGGTTAGGATCAGGGCAAACGTCGTTCCCCCAACGATCACGATTCCCATACCCATCCTACTTTTTGCAGCAGCACCTAAGGCCATTGCAATAGGCAATGCGCCGATGGCAATCGCCAAACTGGTCATTAAAATTGGCCTTAACCTGGAAACTGAGGCTTCTCTGATGGCGTCATGTACACTTTTACCAGTCTCTTTAAGCTGATTGGCAAACTCCACGATCAGGATACCATTTTTGGTCACCAGGCCGATGAGCATAATCGTCCCAATCTGACTAAAGATATTCCAGCTTTGTCCGAAGAGCCATAGGGATAAAAATGCTCCGGCAACGGCCATAGGTACGGTCAGGATAATGATAATGGGATCAATAAAGCTTTCAAACTGGGCTGATAAAATGAGGTACACCAGCAATAGCGCCAATCCAAAAGCAAACATGGTATTGGAAGAACTTTCCTTAAAATCTCTGGATTCACCACCAAGATCTGTGGAGAAAGATTCGTCAAGTATTTTCTCAGAAATCCGGTCCATGGCCGCGATTCCTTCACCAATACTCTTACCTGGAGCCAAACCTGCTGAAACAGTGGCCGAAATGAAACGATTATTTCTATACAATTGCGGCGGACTACTTTTTTCAATTGCTGTGACCAGATTGTCAATTTGGATCAGTTCGCCCTTGTCGTTTCTAACATATACTGAACTTAAATCCAATGGATCTTTACGGTCGTTCATCTCAAACTGTCCAATCACCTGATATTGCTTGCCGTTCATGAAGAAATAAGAGAATCGCTGTCCGCTCAATCCCAATTGCAGCGCAAGGCCGATATCGGAAACCGATACACCCAGGTTTCTAGCCTTGTCCCGATCAATAGTTAAATCGATCTCCGGTTTATTAAACTTAAGATCTACGTCAGAAGTGGTAAAGGTGGGGTCTGTGGCCACCTCATTCATAAACAAGGGCATTTTTTCACGAAGCTTTTCGAAGTTTTGTGCCTGAATGATATAGTTGACTGGTAATCCGCCCCGACGGCCCACAGAAATGGTTGGCTGCTGTGTGACCACTACTTTTCCCTCCGTATAGCCTCTGGTAATCTTGGTCAGCTTGGCCGCAATTTCATCCTGCGTCCTTCCACGGTCTCCCGGATCACTTAAACCCATCCGGATGAAACCACTATTCGTAGATCCCGAGCCTCCAAATCCTGGAGAGGTGATGGTAATATTTACCTTTGTTTCCGGAATGGAATCACTGATCATCTGCTGAATTTTCATCATAAAACGATCCGTATATTCAAAGGAAGAACCCTCAGGGGTAGTGACCCTCATATTGATGGCACTTCTATCGTCATAAGGCGCAGTTTCTTTTGGGAGCAGCTGCCAAAAAAGCCCGATCACAGCCACGCAGACTACAATAATCGGAATGGCCAGCCATTTTTTATCCAGGAATTTATTCAGGTTTTCCGCATAACTTTCATTCAGCCTCACAAAGTAAGGCTCGGTCATATTGTAAAACTTAGATTTCTTATGCCCTGTTGATTTCATCAGGTAGGCATTCAGCATCGGTGTTAATGTTAAAGATACGAATGCGGAGATGAGGACGGCGGCACCAATCACAATCCCGAACTCCCGAAAGAGCCGGCCCACAAATCCTTCTAAAAAGATCACCGGTAAAAACACTGCAGCCAGGGTGACCGAGATCGAAATTACGGCAAAGAAAATTTCATTGGAACCTTTAATGGCGGCTTCGAAAGGAGAATAGCCTTCCTCTACTTTCTTGAAAATATTTTCTGTGACCACAATCCCGTCATCTACTACCAGACCGGTGGCCAGTACAATCGCCAGGAGCGACAATACGTTGATCGAGAAGCCGAAAATGTACATGATAAAGAAGGTGAAGACCAAGGATACCGGAATGTCAATTAAAGGGCGAATGGCAATGGCCCAATCCCTAAAGAACAGGTAAATGATGAGGATCACCAGTACCAGGGAGAGCATAATGGTTTCTGCAACCTCTGTCACCGACATCTTGATGAACTTTGTATTGTCTAGGGAGATGTTTAACTTAATGTCTTCCGGAATGTCTTTTTTTAACTGCTCAAATCTTTTGTCGAATTCTTTAGAAATCTCCAGGTAATTGGCACCAGGCTGGGGAATCAATCCCACCGCAACCATTGGTTTTCCGGATTCTCTTAAAATGGTCTCTTCGTTTTCTGAACCCAAAGCGGCATAGCCAATGTCCTTCAAACGCACCACCTGATCTCCATCATTTTTCAGAATCAGGTTGTTAAATTCCTCTTCATTGGTCAATTTACCCAATGTTTTTACAATCAATTCCGTATTGGCTCCGGTAATTTTTCCGGAAGGCAGTTCTACGTTTTCATTGTTCAGGGCAGTCACAATATCTTGTGTGGTTAAACCATAAGCCGCCAGTTTATCCGGAGAAATCCGGATGCGCATCGCATATTTCCGCTGTCCCTGGATTTGGACACTGCTCACCCCGGTAATGGTTTGCAAACGATCTGCAATCACGTTTTCTGCGTAGTCACTCAGCTCCATGACATTCCTTTTATCACTTTGGATGGTCATGGTGATAATCGCATCAGAGTTGGCGTCCGCCTTACTCACTACCGGATTTCCATCAATGTCTTTCGGTAAACTTCTCGCCGCCTGGGAAACTTTATCCCTCACGTCATTCGCCGCGTCATCAATGTCTTTATTCAGGTTAAATTCTATGGTAATATTACTGCTTCCCTGGTTACTGGAAGAGGAAATGTTCCTGATCCCGTCAATTCCGTTGATGGATTTCTCCAGGGGTTCTGTAATTTGTGATTCAATAATATCTGAATTTGCTCCAGGGTAGGAGGTCCTCACCGAAACTACGGTAGGGTCGATGTTCGGATATTCCCGGACACCCAGAAAATTATAGCCGATCACTCCGAAAAGGAGGATCATGAGGTTCATAACGATGGCCAGAACGGGCCTCTTTATACTGGTGGTTGAAATACTCATAAATAAAACTTAATTTTTAACCACAGTTACTTTCACAGGAGCATCCTGCTTTAAGGCCATTGCACCAGTAGTGAGCACGGTATCACCCACATTTAATCCCGAAGTAATCACAATATGTTCCGCAGTACGCGTCCCTGCTTCTACAGGAATCTGCTGTGCTTTTCCATTTTTGCTGATGAATACCGTTTTTCCTTTTAACACCGGAATAATGGCTTCATTTGGAATAAGGATCGCATCTTTTGTGGTACTCAGCGCCAGTTTAATTTTAGCAAAAGAACCCGGACGAAGTTCCTGATTCGCATTAGGAACCAATGCTCTGATCTGTAAAGTTCTGGTTGCCGTATTGATGCCCGGTTCAATTGCATATACGCTTCCTGTAAATGTTTTCGCATAACCATCGGTGGTAAAGGAAATGTCTGCACCCGATTTAATCTGTCCGATGTATTTTTCCGGAACAGAGAAGCTCAGTTTTAATGGGTTAACGCTGGATAGATTGGCAATGACCATCGTTGGGGTTAAATAAACACCCTCAGAGATAGAGCGCAGACCAATTTTTCCGTTAAATGGGGCATAAATGGCGGTTTTTGCCAGTTGTGCCCGCACCAGCTGCACCTGTGCTTTTAAGGATTGCAGGTTCGCCAATGAGGTGTCATATTCTTCCTGACTAATGGCACCTTTATCCAATAGCTGTTTAGAGCGGTTTTCATTGGTTGCACTCAAACTTTGTTTGGTCAGTGCATCCTGTAATTGTGCCTGTATGTCGCGATCGTTGATCTTCACCAGCAAAGTACCCTTGGTTACGTTAGAGCCCTCTTTGAAATTAATCTTAGTCACCAATCCAGATACCTCCGAACGCAGGTCTACGGTTTCATTGGCTTCCAGGGTTCCGGTGATGTCTATATTGCTGTCAAAATCACCTGTTGAAACGACCATTCCGTTCACCTGTAATCCCTTTGCCGGACCTCCTTTGCCTTTTGACATTCCGGGGCCGTCGCCGGCAATTTTTTTATTCGCTGAAATCCGATAGTAAACTAAATAGGCGATGCCTAGAGCGATGAGGGTATAGATAATGTACCTTAGTTTCATATTTGTGTGGTGTGTGTAGTCATGTAACAAGCAAAAATATTTATTTAAACCGCCTCTAATCGCTTGTATTAAGGATGTTACAGCTTAATTGCCAATTTAAAGGCAAGCAAAAAGGATAAGTCATAAATTTGCGAAACAGTATGACCCTTGAAAAGGCAGATGGTTTAGCGTAATTTAGGCAATTCGTATAATAATTGTGTGACAAAAGGAAAAGAGATCGGTTAGGCGCTTAAGGGAGCCGATGAAAAGATCTGGGAAATATTAAAATCAGCAGGAAACAATTCAATGAAAAAAACAGTAACAGGATTAGTATTATTACTATCATTAGGTATGACCGCAAAATCGCAGGTGAAAGTAGATTTCGAGGTGAGCTTTATAGAGCCACAAGCCCACTATGTGGAAATGGAGATGAACATTTCCGGATTAACAAAAGACTATGTAGATGTAAAGATGCCGGTATGGGCACCAGGTTCCTACCTGATTCGTGAGTTTGAGAAAAGTGTAGAAGATTTTACTGCCACTGCAAACGGCAAACCGGCAAAATTTGAGAAAGTAAGAAAAAATGCCTGGAGAATCTATACCGCAAAAGCAAAAGACGTAAAAATTAAATATAGAGTGTATGCCTTTGAAGTTTCTGTGCGTACTTCTTTCATTGACGACCGCCATGCTTTCCTATCGAGCACGGGTATTTTCATGTATCCTGATGGGATGCTGAACCTACCAAGTACGGTAAAAGTGATTCCTTTTAAAGGCTGGACACAGGTGTCTACAGGTTTAGAGCCAGTTCCAGGAAAAGCATTCACTTATAGAGCAGCAGATTTTGATGTGTTATTCGATAGCCCGATCGAAGTAGGAAATCAGGATATTTTCGAATTTCAAGCTTCTGGTGTAAAACATACGGTAGCGATGTTTGGTGGTGGTAACTACGATAAAGAACGCTTAAAAGTAGATATGGCGAAAGTTGTGGAGCAGGGTACCGCTATTTATGGCGAAAACCCGAACAAACACTACACTTTTATCGTACACAACTTTTCAAGAGGTGGCGGCGGTTTAGAGCATTTAAACTCTACAGTGCTTGGCGCTTCCCGCGATGCCTACAATACACCAGAAGGTTATTTAGGGTTCATGAACCTGGTTGCTCATGAATACTACCATTTATGGAATGTCAAAAGAATGCGCCCGATTGCTTTAGGCCCATTTGATTACGACAATGAGAACTATACCACTAACCTTTGGGTGTCGGAAGGTTTCACTTCTTATTATGAGAACAAACTGGTATTGCGCGCAGGTTTTGTAAATCAGCAGGAATTTGTAGATGGATTGGTGACCGCAGTAGCTAACGTATCAAATACACCTGGTGCTAAAGTACAGTCTGCAGCAGAATCTAGTTATGATGCCTGGATTAAAGGATACAGACCAAATGAAAACTCTAACAACACTGGTGTTTCTTATTACAGCAAAGGTGAGGTTGTAGGTCTGTTGATGGACATCGAGATTGCAAATGCAACAAAAGGAAAGAAAAGTCTGGATGATGTGATGAAAGCGATGTACCTGCAAGGGAAAAAACTAAACAGAGGATATACTGACGCCGAATTTAAGGCAATGGTAGAAAAGATCAGCGGAAAAGATTTTACTGATTTCTGGGCTAAATATGTGACAGGTACACATGCATTGGAGTATGATAAATACTTAGGCTATGCAGGTATCAAGGTCAAAAATGAAAACGAAGGAAAACAAATTCCATATGTGGGCGTAGCAGCAAAGAAAACTGAAGGAAGAATCTTCATCTCTGCAGTATCAAGAAATTCGGCTGCATGGGTAGATGGACTGAATGTAAATGATGAACTGATCAGCGTAAACGGTATTCCCGTAACGGCAGTGGTATTGGACCGTATGCCAGTAATTGCAAACAGCAAAGTAGGTGACGTGATCACAGTGAAGGTTGCAAGAGATGGTTTGGAAAGAGATTTCAAGGTAACCTTGAAAGCCAATCCAAACTTGAAACTGGTAGCAGAGCTGGATCCAAATGCCAGTGCAGCAGCAGTTGCAGTACGTAAAGGCTGGATGGGCGTTTAATCTGGTAACCTGTAAAAGAAAAGGGTTAATCTGTAGGAATTCATGCGGATTAACCCTTTTCTTTTTATTCGTTTTTACGAAACTAGAACGTGAAACGGATAGATAGTCCTACGCCTGAAGCGTCGAAATCTGTCTCAGGAACCAATCCGATCGCTGGTTTCCAGTCCAAAGAAAGGTTGATTGGCGCATCAGCAAATTTGTAATCTAAACCTAAAACACCGTCTACAGCTAAATAAAGGTCGCTGCCATTGTGTGGTTTATATTTAACAGATCCTACTGTACCGCCAATACCATAATACCAGTTTAAACCAGCAGCATTGTTGATCGGGTTATAGATTTCATATAAACCAGTTACACGGAAATAATTCGTGTGATCAGTAGATCTAAAATTGGCAATTAAATCTATCATTTTGTTACCACCCAATGTTGTTTTGAAAGTCACACCGTTCGCGGCGCCAAAGCGACCACCAATAGCATTTTTGTAGCTTTGTGCGTTTGATGTTGATTGGAATGCAAATGTAGCCATCACTGATAGGCAAATAATAGTAAGTAATTTCTTCATAATTGTGTTTTTATTTAATTTTTATAGCTAATTCGTGTCATTACAACTATTGTGCCGTATTCCATCTAAAATAGTGTTTTTGTAACATTTTAGTGGTAATTCGGCATGTGTTTCATATTTAGAATTGATCTTTACTCAATTTGGAATTATACTTCTGCTGTAGGAGTACCTTGATTCTCTTTATGGAGAGATGAGATGTGAAAAACAAAATAGGCTCCGGGTAGTGATGATAATGCTGAAATGCTGTAAAATAACAAGCTGATGGTAATCGCTATCTGTGGATCAAGTACAAAATACCTGGCGCCATACATGAATACGAGTTCTCTTGCACCCAGCCCACCAATAGTAAGTGGAAATAATGCCAATAAAGAGGAGGCCATAAACAGTAATATATAAGGTAGGAAAGGTCCCTCCACGCGCAAGGTATACAGTATAAATAAAGCGCAGAGCAGCTGACAGGTTTGTCCGCCCAATGCTTTAAGGTGGATCATTAAAAAAGAAGGAACATATGGCTTAAACCATAGCTTTAATATCAGGTAATAGCCGGCTGTTCCCATGATGATTAGGATCCATGCCCAATAACCAGGGATAGGCAATCCGGTTGTTTTAGACAGGAGCAGCAACAGCAATACAGTGAGTGCCCAAAGGCCACTCAGTTTGTCCATGAACACAGCAGTCAATAATTTGCGAGTCTCGATGCCATATTCTTTGCGCAGCAGGAAAATCTTATAGCCGTCGCCGCTAATTCCGCCAGGAAGGAACATGTTATAAAACATCCCCAACAGGTATAATTTATAGTTCAGCCATTCCGAAAGCTTCAATCCGATACATCCAAAAAAGGTTCTGACTCTGGATGAGGCAAACAATTGAGAACATATAAAGGCAATGAAGGCAGCTCCCAATGGTAATGGATCGGCTTGTGCGATGGTCGCTCGGGTCTTTTCCAGGTCTACATTGGAGAATACCCAATATAAAGCACCAGCAGTAAGCAATATTTTGATCAGAATTTTAAAAATGGAAAAAAGGGTTTTTGACTTTATCATCTCGCTTATTTTGGCTTGGATACTCGTTTCACAAAAGAAGCAATTGTCACAAACTCTGCGTTTTTCTGTTTTAATTTATGGATTAACTGATCCATTCTTTTGATCATTTTCGTGCCAGTATTCTTGCGGACATATCCTGGAAAGCCAAAACGCTCCGGATCATCCAGATCGGTGAATTCCCATGGATGAAAATAGACATTCAGGTAGCCATCCACTTTTGTGGTCCAGCGGGCCATGGCTGTATATAACCATAAAGGAAGATTATGAAAAGACAGCCAGAACAATGGGAACCTGATCAGCGGTGTAACTGAAGCTGGGATCTGCAGGACCTGGTCTGTTTTGAAATGAGTTCTTGGGAGGTGCAGGTTATTGTACCGGCCCGGCAGCCAGGTAGGGTTAATGGAACTGTTGTATTCGTAACCGGCATTTTGTATATCCAGGTCGTCGGTAGGCTGCATTCTCGCCATGCGGTACCCAGTAACAGGTTTCTGGATGATTTTTTCCAGTTCCAGTCTGGAAGAAAGTAAATGCTCCACTTTAAAATCAGAATGGTAATACCCGTGAGAAGCCAGTTCATGGCCCTGATCCAGTATGCGCTGAATCGTTGCTGGGGCATTTTGTGCAAAAATGACGGTGCTAAAAAATGTTGCTTTTACCTGCTGGCGTTCCAATATATCCAGTATGGCCTCTGTACCTGTAATAGAGATGTCCATTTGATCTTTAAAAGAGATCTCTTTATGGTATTCGAAGGGCATGTCAAACTCTTCAATATCGAAACTTAGTAGTATCACGTGTGTTGTTTTTTAGCTTTTTATATTTGTTGACCGAACGATGTAATTCGGCCTTAATTTGACCTGCATAAACATCTTTCCGAGGTAAATTCCAATAATACCCAAGATGATCAGTTGTATGCCCCCAAAAAATGCAATGGTCATAATGATGGATGCCCAGCCAGAAACTTCGTGTCCAAAGGTAAAGGCATAGAGTACATAAGGCAAATATAAGACGGATATTCCGGAAAATGCGAAACCGAGATAAACGACATTGTACAATGGCTTAATTGAGAAGGAAGTAACGCCTTGCAGCGCTAAGCCCACCATCTTTTTAAGCGTATATTTAGAACTTCCTGAAAATCTTTCTGCGGGGTCATAGCTGACCGCATATTGTTTAAAGCCAATCCATTTCACTAAACCCCGTAAAAAGGGTTCATTTTCATGAAATTCTTTGAAAACATCTACTACCTTTCGATCCAGCAATCTGAAATCTGAGGCGCCCTGATCCAACTCCACTGAAGCCATCCGGTTCAATACCTGATAGAATAATTTTGAAGTGATCCGCTTTTTGAATGGCAATCTTTTATCCTCATTTCTAATGGTATAAACCACTTCATGTCCTTCTTCCCACCTTTGGATCAGCTCTGGAATCAGTTCTGGAGGATGCTGCATATCACCATCCATACAGATGACACCGGCACCACGTGCATAATCCATCCCTGCTTTAACGGCCTGCTGATGTCCGAAATTCCGGGAAAACTCTATGTGAAAAATATGGTCGCTGTGTTTGGCCATCATTTCTAATACGGCCATGGTACTGTCTGTGCAGCCATCTGCCACAAAAATGATCTCAAATGAATAGTTGGGCAAGCCGGTAAATACCTCCCGGATACTGGCCGCAATTACTGGGATATTGTCTGCTTCATTATAAGCAGGAATAACAATGGATATTAATTTCTGACTAGTCATGAGCTGGAATGGATTTTCTAAAATCTACTGTCAACATTTGATATACGATAGTTAGCCAAACCAATACACAAGGTAAAGCCTTTAAAGAATAAGGCATAATATAGGTTCTCCTGATGTATCTTGGAAATAAATCTGAAGGGGAGAAACTGGTCAGTAACATGGCAAAAACAAATAGGGCAATGACCCACCATTTTTTTGGATCCGGCTGAATGATAAACCAGATGGCGACACCCAGCATGGCAATAATATAGGTTGGCGATTCGGAACCACTGCTGAAAATAACGGTAAAGATCAATACCGAACTCAGCATCATCAATTGAAAATCGGTGCTTTTATATTGACTGACACGAAGGTAAGGCAAGGCAAATAACAGGAGTCCAGCCAATAGAAATGGAGTGTTTGGAATAGAAGCATCACCGGATATGCGCCTCACCATTCCCATAACAGAGATGTCCTGCATAGAAATTAAGGACGCATTCAGCGAGTTTTTATACACCAAAGAGTCCTTCCAATCGATATGAGAAGACCAGACAAAGTTCAGGTCTGAAAGCACTGCGGGTAAAAATGTCAGTACCGGTAATAAAATCAATCCGCCGATGACAAACTTGGTTTTATTTTTCGCGAAGAAGAAGAAGGCTAGTCCTACAATACCGTATAATTTCACTAAAAGTCCGATGATGATGATCGCTGCTGCTTTGACTTCCTGCTGTTTATAGATAAAAGAAAAGGAGAGTAAGATCAATCCAGTCAGCGCCACATTGAACTGAAAACTCAATAAGGCGGTAAGGGCTTCATGCAAACAGATGATGGCTACCCATGACTGCTGTTTTTGCTTGATCGGCAGGTTGTAAATTCCCCAATATAAAACCAGTGCATTACAGACGTTCCATAAAACGGTTCCGAAAGCATCTGGTAAAAGTGCAAATGGGGCGATGAGCAAGGCAAAGAATGGGCCATAGTGATTGCTGTCCAGATACAGAAGCGGGTTTTCTGTATACAAATTCAAGTGCTCTACACTATGCCAAAAGACATGCTTGAAAATCTTGTAGTTGTTGTAAGTGCCGTGCAGGTACTGTTTGGTAGCTGAAACGACAGCAGCAATCAGGTATAAGCCTAATATTACTTTTTTATCCAGGATAAATGCAAGTAAGCGGTTCGGAGCTTTGCTTGGAATAGAAAGTGAGGACATAAATGCAAATGTGTGTTTTTTGCCTGTTTTAATCATTCGAGCTCGGGTATTGATCAATACGAATAGGGATGTGGCCCGATCTCTTGGCTTACAGGTGTTTTTCTTATTTAATTAATTTGGTAAATGTTTTTTTATAGCGCTCGCTACCTGCGGTCTATAGTTTTTATGGAATAGAACGCTTTAATAAGCAAAGGTAAATTTTCGGCATCTATAATAGATGATTTGATTGAAAATAAGTTACAGTAATTATGGTTAAGTTTAGTAGGTATAGGTAAAGATCAATTTAACTGAGGCTCAATGAATCCAGCATCCTAGGGGAATGTCATTTAAAGCCGGTTTAACAGTATTAGTTTAGATTACAACCACTGCGAATGTTTTTTGAACTGGGTTTTTGCAGCTGAAAAATTTAGGCTACCCCGGGGAATTCTGGAGTGAAAATCTCACAGAATCTTCTCCTGATTATTCTTAGCAAAAGAAAACATACCATTATAATAATTGGTTTTAATAGCACTAATAATTTGTTAGATTTGAGAAAGACCAGGTAATAATTATAAAAATAACCGTTTATGGCTGCAAATATCACACGCGTATTTGATTTACTTCAATACAATTTAGAGAATTTTCCCAAAGAAGAGTTTATAAGTGGTAAGGTTAAGGGGGAGTGGAAAAAATATAGTACCCAGCATTTTTGTGAAACCGTTGATACCTTGAGCAGAGGCTTGCTGGGGATCGGTGTAATTAAGGGGTCGAAGGTAGCGGTTATGTCTGCCAATCGCCCGGAATGGAACATTACTGATTTTGCAATTATACAGTTGGGTGCCTATCAGGTACCTTTATATCCGACATTAGCGGAGCATGATATTAAGTTTATTCTGGAAAATGCGGCCGTAAATGTTGTTTTTGTAGCGGATGAACTGATCTATCAGAAAGTAAAAACAGCAGCTGCAGAATTGAAATCTGAGCTGAAAGTATATAGTTTCGATCCGGTAAAAGGAATTCCTTCCTGGGAGGAATTGCTGGAGGCAGGAAAGGCTCAGGCCGGACTGGACCTGGAAGTGTACCGTGCGGAGGTAAAAGCGGAAGATATTTTAACCTTAATCTATACCTCTGGTACGACTGGTACCCCAAAAGGGGTGATGCTGACTCATGATAACCTGGTGAAAAATTTTGAAAAGTCTTCGGTGCTGGTTCCTCCGGGACTCCATAAGGCCTTGAGCTTTTTACCATTGTCGCATATTTTTGAACGCATGATTGTGTACCTCCACATGTATAAAGGAGCATCGGTATATTATGCAGAAAGTATGGAAACTATTGTGGCCGACATACAGTTTGTGAAACCCAATGCTTTCTCTACCGTTCCACGTTTGCTGGAAAAGGTCTATGATAAAATCATGGAGAAAGGAAAGGAACTAACAGGAATCAAAAGAGGCATATTCTTCTGGGCGCTTGCTGTTGCGGAAAAATTCGAATTCGACAACGGTCCTTTTTATAAGTTCAAACTCGGCATTGCCAGAAAGCTGGTGTTTAAAAAATGGCAGGAAGCACTGGGTGGCGAAATTGTAGTGATTGTTTCCGGAGGAGCAGCTTTAAACGCACGTTTATGCAGAATCTTCTGGGCAGCAGGAATGCCGGTGATGGAGGGATATGGTTTAACGGAAACTTCGCCGGTGATCACAGTAAACTATATTGGTGCCACCAGGTTTGGAACTGTAGGTCCGCCAATTGAAGGCGTAGAAGTGAAGATTGCAGAAGATGGGGAAGTGTTGGCCCGTGGACACAACATTATGAAAGGCTATTACAACCATCCGGAACTGACTGCCGAGTCTATCGACAAAGATGGCTGGTTCCATACCGGAGATATTGGCGAATTGATCGAGGGCAGGTTCTTGAAAATTACCGATCGTAAAAAAGAGATCTTTAAAACAGCAGGTGGTAAGTATGTGGCCCCACAGATGCTGGAAAATAAATTGAAAGAATCCCCATTGGTGGAGCAGGTGATGGTGCTTGGTGAAAACAGAAAGTTTCCATCGGCTTTAATTATTCCTACTTTTGCAGCGCTTAAAGCCTGGTGTGCTAAAAAGGGAATTGCTTATACCACCAATGAACTGATGATCAAAGATCCGCAGGTCTTGAAAAAGTATGATGAAATTGTTGCTTTTAGCGGCAAGGAGTTTGGCAAATGGGAGCAGGTGAAACGCATTGCATTGCTCTCCAAAGAGTGGAGCATTGAAGGCGGTGAGCTGACCCCTAAACTGAGCTTAAAAAGAAAGGTCATTCTGGAGAAAAACGGACTGGTCATAGAAAAAATTTATACGGATGCAGCGGATTATAAAGGCTAGAATATTTTTAAATATCAATGGATTTTTGCTGATCACAGCCATTCTTCTATCAGGATGCGCAGGGACTCGGCCGGGCAGACAAGGTGGCAGTGACTACCGCAATGGGATGGTGGTTTCTGCCAGTCCTTTTGCGTCGAAAGTAGGCCTGGACATCTTGAAAAAAGGTGGGAATGCGGTGGATGCTGCAGTAGCGGTTCAGTTTGCATTAGCCGTAGTATACCCCAATGCCGGAAATATCGGTGGCGGTGGTTTTATGGTGTATCGCGCTGCAGATGGCAGTAGCAATACCCTTGATTTTAGAGAAAAAGCCGGTGCTGCAGCATCAAGGGATATGTACCTGGATCAATCCGGTGCACCGATTGTTGATAAAAGCCTGTACGGGCAGCTGGCTGCAGGTGTTCCCGGTTCGGTAGCAGGAATGGTGGCCGCACATCAAAAATATGGGAAATTGCCATGGGCAGCTTTAGTAGAGCCGGCAATTTTTCTCGCCAGAAATGGTTTCCCCCTGAGCAAGCAACAGGTGGCTGAGCTCAACGAGCTTCGCGAAAAATTACTGGAATTCAATCCGGATGGTACCGCATTGCTGAAAGAAGGCAAATGGGCCGAAGGGGAGCTGCTGAAACAGGAAGAACTGGCCAGTACGCTGGAACTGATCCGCGACAAAGGAAGGGCAGGCTTTTACGATGGTAAAGTCGCTGATCTTTTATTAAAGGAGATGAACCGCGGCGGCGGCATCCTGACCAAAGCTGATTTACAAAATTATCAGGCGATCTGGCGCAAAGCCATCACCGGAACTTATAAAGATTACCGCATCATTACCATGCCTCCTCCATCTAGTGGTGGTATTGCCCTGATTCAGCTCCTGAAATCTGTAGAGCCATTTCCACTGAAAAAATGGGGATTCCAGCAGGATTCTACCGTGCAGCTCATGGTAGAAGCAGAACGTAGGGTCTATGCCGATCGTGCCACGCACCTTGGTGATCCAGATTTCTATGATGTTCCTGCCCCTGCCTTAATGGAAGATCAGTACATTAGGGATCGCATGAAAAGCATGGACTGGCAAAAGGCAATGCCTAGCGCATCGGTTAAAGCCGGAGTTGTCAATAGAAAAGAACATGAAGAAACTACGCACTATTCTATTGTCGATCAGGAAGGTAATGCCGTTTCTGTAACTACCACCTTGAATGGCTCTTATGGTGCTACGGTTGTGATAAAAGGCGCAGGATTTCTGCTCAACAATGAAATGGACGATTTCTCTGTGAAACCAGGTGCAGCCAATATGTATGGACTGGTTGGTGGCGAAGCGAATGCCATCGCCCCAGGAAAACGAATGCTGAGCTCTATGACACCTACAATTCTTGAAAAAGATGGAGCGCTATTCATGGTGGTGGGTACACCCGGAGGCTCCACAATTATAACGTCTGTTTTTCAGACCATTCTAAATGTGATCGAATTTGACCAAAATATGCAGCAGGCAGTGTCCGCTGAACGTTTTCACCACCAATGGCTGCCTGATTTGATTTACACGGAAAAGGGGGCAATAGATTCAATTACCCGCGTTAAACTCCAAACTAAAGGCTATATCGTCGCGCCAAGAGGGCCAATGGGTAGAGTAGATGCGATCCTGAAAACAAAACAGGGTGGTTATCAGGGGGCTGCAGATCCGCGTGGTGATGATCAATGGCTAGGCTGGTAGCTGTCTGAAATTCCACACACTTATTTTCTAATTGCAGTCGTTTAAAGCAGTTTAAATAATTGGCCTGAGTATTGAAATGAATTCAATGATTAAACATTGTAATAATTTATTCAATACTTATCTTATGAAACAAAATTTATTTAAAACCCTGCCTGTAGCTTTTGCTGCGCTCCTAATCGGAGGTTCTGTTCAGGCACAGGATCAAGCAGGTACAACCTCAAATCAGTTGACGACCTGGTCGATTGGCCTTAATGCTGGGGTTTTAACTCCTTTATCTCCTCTTGGTGGACATAATGATTTCTCTAATATGAAATCCAGCCTTGGTTACGGACTTTATATTAAGAAACAAATTACTCCTTATTTCTCCCTGCGTTTAGACGGAGTGAGAGGTAAACTTAAAGGTGATAACTCTGAAAACTGGAAAAGCGGTGCGCCAAATGCCAGTCCTGTAAATGCTTTTGAAACTAACCTTGATTATTCAGGAAGTTTAAACGCTGTGGTAAATTTGTTTAATATCAGCATGTTCAATGCCAACAGTGCAGTACAATTGTACGCTTCTGGTGGTGCTGGTTTAGCGGGTTATAAAGTGAAAACTTCAGCTACCTCAGGTGGTGCGTTAGTAGACTATGCTGGTGGTAAAACAATCTCTGAATTGATTATCCCTGTTGGATTAGGTGCTAAATTTAAATTAGCAGACCGTGTAAACCTGGATTTAGGCTGGACGGTTAACTTTGTTGATGGCGATAATCTTGATGGTTATGCACGTGGTAACAGCAGCGATAAATATAACTACGGTTATGCAGGTTTAGAGTTTGCCTTAGGAAAAGGATCGAAACAATTGGCATGGCATAACCCGGTAGCTTTAACTTACGAAGAAGCTTTATCGGCGAAACAAACTGCAAATGCATTGAAAGCTGAAAATGATAAATTAAGAGGCGAAATGAACGACCTGTTAAAAGATTCTGATGGCGATGGTGTTGCTGATAAACTGGATAAATGTCCAGGTACTCCAGCAGGCGTAGTTGTTGACGGTTCTGGTTGTCCATTGAAAATCCCTGTACCAGTAATTCAGGAAAAAGTAATCATTACTGAAGCTGACCGTAAGGTAGTAGAAGAAGCGATTAAAAACTTAGAGTTTGATTTAGGAAAAGCAACTATCCGTGCTAAATCTTACACTACTTTAAACCGTGTAGCAGCATTATTAGTAGAGAAAAACTTTAGCCTTAAATTGGCAGGTCATACTGATAACACTGGTTCTATGGCTTTAAACTTACGTTTATCGAAAGAAAGAGCAGAAGCAGTAAAAGCGTATTTAGTATCTCAAGGTGCGAATCCTTCACGTATTGAAGCAGTAGGTTATGGTCCAAACCAACCAATTGCAACCAATAAAACTGCCGCTGGTCGTCAACAGAACAGAAGAGTAGAATTTACACTTTACTAGTCGGTATTTAATACGGAATGGAAAACCGCCTTGCTTATTGCAAGGCGGTTTTTTGCGTTTTTAAAGACATTTGTTTTTTGTGGGTTCATGTTGGATTATTGGAGGGGATTGGTAGGGCCATTCTTCGCAAATTTGCGCCCTAAACCTGTTTAAAGGCCAATTTTACGCTTTAACAGGTGAGTATCCGAATATCTGGGTCGACTATGCCAAAGTGATCCTCAGTAAGGGGCAGCTGGAATCGGCGTCGGGATTAAAAATCAGCAAAGGAGAAAATGACCTCCATTTGAGCTGGGATTCCAGCATTGTTGAAACTGCTGAAAACGATAATTTGTCGATGGTCATGATCAGCCATCCCGGCAGAAAACGTGCAACCAGCTATTTAAATGCGGCAAGAAGAGCAGAGGGGAGTTGTTTTCTTCCGCTAAATCAAGAATGGAAAATCAACGAACAGATGGAGATCTATGTGTGTTTTAAATCTGCCAATGGAGCGTTGATTTCCGATAGCAGCTATGTAGGTAATCTGAACGGCTTTCCGAAAAGTAAAGAAGCGGAAGCGGAGGAAGCGAACTATCATCAGCTGGAAGCTCGTTATGAGCTTGTGGCTAGGGATTATGGAAAAAAAAGGCCGGATTTTGCGGAGGGAAATCCCCGAAGCCAAGGCTTTCCGCTGCATGGAAAGGGAATACTTCGCTTTAAAAAGTAAACTGTTAAAACTATCTGGAAAACCTACCTAAGGTGCATAAAAACGGCGCCAGATCTTCCTGTTTTTCTACCAGCTAAAATATTATAATATTTTTTTTCTTTGCTTGCATTTGATTTTTTTATTCGATAGCTTTGTTATGCAAGCATAGTAATTAATGAAACAACAAGAGACAGTAGATTATTTCCTGAAAGTGGTTTGGCAGAACGTTTCCAACACTTATAATCAGATCGCTTCCGGATTCGGAATCACGCAGGCTATTGGCTATGTGCTGATCAATATTGAGAAAGAAGGAACTGCGGTTTCCAAGCTGGCCGGTCTGCTGGGGGTGAAAGCCACCAGTTTATCAAGAATGCTAAACAATATGGAAGAACAGGGGTTAATATACCGGGAGACTTCCATCGGAGACAAGCGTTCGGTTAAAGTTTTCCTGACTGATTTGGGTAGGGAGAAAAGATTGCTCGCAAGAGCAGTGGTGATCTCTTTTAATGAATACCTGAATAAGCATTTTAGCAATCAGGAGAAGAATAACCTGATCTCTTCCTTACAGAAACTGAATAAACTTACACTGGCATATAAAATTCCTACTGAAAATTATGAACAAGAAGATAAATAGAGTAGCAGTATTGGGCTCAGGTATTATGGGTTCACGTATTGCTTGTCACTTTGCGAACATTGGAGTTGAAGTACTTTTATTGGACATTGCTCCAAAGGAACTCAGCGCAGAGGAGCAGTCAAAAGGACTGAGTCTGGACCATCCTGCGGTTAAGAATCGAATTGTAAATGCGGCATTGCAAAATACGGTAAAAACTAATCCTTCGCCTGTTTACAGCAAAAAGGTCTTGAATAAAATTACGACAGGGAACTTTACCGACGACATGTCAAAGATCGGGTCTTACGACTGGATCATTGAGGTGGTGGTAGAAAACCTGGACATCAAAAGAAAAGTATTTGAGCGGGTAGAGCAATTCCGTAAACCGGGATCGCTGGTTACTTCGAATACTTCGGGAATTCCAATCCATTTAATGGCGGAAGGAAGATCTGATGATTTCAAAGCCAATTTCTGCGGTACTCACTTCTTTAATCCGCCTCGTTACCTGAGGTTGCTGGAAATCATTCCTACCCCGGACACCCATCCGGATCTGGTAGATTTTTTAATGTATTACGGAGATAAATTTTTAGGGAAAACAACGGTGCTATGTAAGGATACCCCGGCATTTATTGCCAATAGGGTAGGTGTATACTCCATCATGGCTTTACTGCATCTGGTGGAGAAAATGGACCTGACTGTAGAAGAAGTTGATAAGTTTACCGGCCCTGCTTTAGGCAGGCCAAAATCGGCGACTTTCCGTACTACTGATGTGGTGGGATTAGATACCATGATTAAAGTTTCCAAAGGGCTGTATGACAATTGTCCAGAGGATAAAGCACATAATCTTTTTAAGCTTCCTGCTTATGTAGAGAAAATGGAAGCCAACAACTGGTTGGGCGATAAAACAAAACAAGGTTTCTATAAAAAAACAAAAACTGCTGAAGGCAAAACAGAAATTTTAGCCCTAGACCTAAAAACCCTGGAATACCGTCCTCAGGAAAAAGTGAAATCAGCAACGCTGGATATCACCAAATCCATTGAGAATGTAAAAGACAGAATGAAAGTTTTTGCCGCAGGAAAAGATAAAGTCGGAGAATTGTTCCGTGCTTCTTTTTTCGGATTGTTTGAATATGTATCGGATCGCATCCCGGAAATCTCTGATGAGCTGTACCGGATTGATGATGCCATGCGTGCCGGCTTTGCCTGGGATTTAGGCCCTTTCGAAGTTTGGGATGCAGTAGGCATTACAGATGCGATTGTAGGTATGAAAAAATATGGGCACGAGGCTGCGCCATGGGTACATGAAATGCTGGCTGCCGGACACACTACTTTTTACAAGGTGGAAGATGGCGTAAAAAAATATTATGACATTCCTTCGAAAAGCTATAAAGCAGTTCCAGGAGCAGAAGCCTTTATCATCCTTGATAATTTAAGGGCAAATAAAACGATTTGGAAAAATGGAGGTGCTTCGATCATTGATCTTGGTGATGGCATCCTGAATGTCGAATTCCATTCTAAAATGAATACCATTGGCGGCGATACTTTACAAGCCATCAATAAAGCAATAGACCTTGCGGAAAAAGAATACAGAGGGGTCGTGATCGGAAACGATGGCGCTAATTTCTCTGCCGGTGCAAATGTGGGCATGATTTTCATGATGGCTGTAGAACAGGAATGGGAAGAGTTAAGCCTAGCCATCCGTATGTTCCAGAATACTTCCATGCGCATCCGTTATTCTTCGATCCCAGTAGTAGTTGCTCCGCATAATTTAACACTTGGCGGTGGCTGTGAGTTTAGTTTACATGCCGACCATGTGCAGCTTAATGCGGAAACTTATATGGGATTGGTAGAGTTTGGCGTTGGGGTGATTCCTGGTGGTGGCGGTACCAAGGAGTTCGCTTTGCGTGCTTCCGACGAATATAAAGAAGATCAGATTGTACAAAATGTATTGAAAGACAGGTTCCTGACCATCGGTATGGCGAAAGTTTCCACTTCCGCAGTAGAAGCCTTTGAATTGGGGTATTTGCAGAAAAATAAATATTCGATTTCGATGAACAGAAGCAGGTTGATCGCCGATGCAAAAGCAAAAGCAATTGAGCTGGCAGATGCAGGATACACGAAACCGGTGCCTCGTAGAGACATCCGGGTGTTGGGTAAACAAGGTTTAGGTATTGTTTATGCCGGCGCAAATACCATGTATTCCGGACATTATATCTCTGAACATGATAAGAAAATCTCTGAAAAATTGGGTTGGGTAATGTGTGGTGGAGATCTTTCCGCGCCAACGGAGGTCACAGAACAGTATTTACTGGATCTGGAAAGAGAAGCCTTCCTATCGCTTTGCGGAGAACGTAAAACACTGGAACGAATTCAAAGTATTGTGACCAAAGGGAAACCTTTAAGAAACTAATTTTTTTCTATTAAAAGACACAGACATGCAAGAAGCATATATTATAGCAGGCTATCGTACCGCAGTGGGCAAGGCTCCCCGTGGTGTATTTCGTTTTACCAGAGCTGATGATTTAGCGGCAGATGTGATCAGACAGCTGGTGGCTTCTGTGCCTAATCTGGATACGACACAAATTGATGATGTGATTGTTGGAAATGCAACTCCTGAAGCAGAACAAGGCCTGAATATCGGGCGTATGGTTTCGCTGATGGGATTGGATACCGATAAAGTTCCAGGTGTAACGGTCAATCGTTATTGCGCTTCAGGATTGGAAACCATTGCAACAGCAGTGGCTAAAATTAAAAGCGGTATGGCAGATTGTATCATTGCCGGCGGGGTAGAAGTGATGTCGGGCATGCCTTTTGGCGGCTGGAAAGTAGTTCCTAACCCTGATGTGGCGATGAAAAACCCAGATTGGTATTGGGGAATGGGCTTAACTGCAGAAGCAGTGGCCAATGAATATAAAGTAAGCAGGGAAGATCAGGATGCTTTCGCCTTTCAATCGAATATGAAAGCGGTGGAAGCGATCAAAAATGGTCACCTGAAAGCAGGCGTTGCGCCGATCACAGTAGTAGAAAATTACCTGGACGGCAATATGAAAAAGAAAACCCGCAGTTATGTGGTGGATACTGATGAAGGACCAAGAGCGGATACTTCTCTGGAAAAACTAGCCAAATTGAAACCTGTTTTTGCAACGGATGGCAGTGTGACCGCCGGTAACTCTTCGCAGACTTCTGATGGTGCTGCCTTTGTACTGGTGGTTTCTGAGAAGAAAATGAAAGAATTAGGCGTAGCGCCAATTGCGCGTTTAGTGAGTTATGGCATTGCTGGTGTTCCACCTAGAATTATGGGTATCGGGCCAATTGAAGCCATTCCAAAAGCTTTGAAAATGGCAGGGATGAAACTGGAAGAACTTGACCTGATCGAACTGAATGAGGCTTTCGCTTCACAGTCGCTGGCCGTGATCCGGACTTTAGGCATCGATGCTTCGAAAGTAAATGTGAATGGTGGTGCCATTGCGCTCGGACATCCATTAGGCTGTACCGGTGCTAAATTATCAGTGCAGTTATTTAATGAATTGAAACGAAGGGATCAGAAATATGGTATGGTGACCATGTGCGTGGGTAGCGGACAAGGGGCTGCCGGAATTTTCGAAATGCTTTAATAAGATATTATGGAAACTACAGACAAAAAAGCAATTAAAGGTGGAGCGTTTTTAATTACAGAAACCAATTACCAGGATGTATTTATTCCTGAAGAATTTGATGAAGAGCAGCAAATGATTGCGCAGACCTGCCGCGATTTTCTAGCGACAGAAGTGTATCCAAATCTGGATCGTATCGATACCCAAGAAGAAGGATTGATGCCTTCCTTAATGGATAAAGCTGGTGCACTGGGTATTTTAGGGGTTTCCATTCCTGAAGAATTTGGTGGCTTTGGTAAAAATTTCAATACTTCGATGCTGGTTGCTGATGTAATTGGCGCAGGTCATTCCTTTGCCGTAGCACTTTCTGCCCATACCGGAATCGGTACTTTACCTATTTTGTATTATGGCAATGAAGCGCAGAAAGCGAAGTACATTCCTAAACTTGGAACTGGCGAATGGAAGGCAGCGTACTGCTTGACAGAACCAAATTCTGGTTCAGATGCCAATTCTGGAAAAACTAAAGCAAAACTTTCTGAAGATGGAAAACACTACCTGATCACTGGTCAGAAAATGTGGATCACCAACGGTGGTTTCGCTGATATATTTATTGTGTTCGCTAAGATTGATGACGATGCCAATCTAACGGCTTTCATTGTAGAGCGTGATTTTGGAGGCATTACTATGAATCCTGAAGAGCATAAAATGGGGATTAAAGGTTCTTCTACCAGACAAGTATTCTTCAATGACTGTCCGGTGCCAGTAGAAAATATGCTTTCTGAGCGTCAGAATGGTTTTAAAATCGCAGTGAATATTTTAAATATTGGTCGTATTAAATTATCGGCAGCAGCGATTGGTGCTTCAAAAGCGGTGATTGATACCGCGATTAAATATTCTAATGAAAGAATTCAATTTGATCGTCCAATTTCTAAATATGGTGCCATCAGGTACAAATTAGCGGAAATGGCGGCAAAAGTATATGCTGTGGAATCTGCAAACTATCGCGCTGGTCAGAATATTGACGATGCGTATGAAAGGTTGGTTGCCGGAGGAATGGATGCAAGCAAGGCCAAACTGAAATCTACGGAAGAGTATGCGATAGAATGTGCGATTCTGAAAGTCTGGGGTTCTGAAGCATTGGATTACGTAGTAGATGAAGGTGTACAGATTTATGGCGGTATGGGATTCTCGGCGGAAGCGCCAATGGATCGTGCTTATCGCGATGCCAGGATCAACAGAATCTTTGAAGGAACCAATGAGATCAACAGACTGCTGACTGTAGATATGATGTTGAAACGTGCCATGAAAGGCGAGTTGGATTTGATGACGCCTGCTACTGCTGTAGCGGCTGAATTGATGTCTATTCCTGATTTCGGAGAAGAAGATGATGCGTTATTCGCGGCCGAAAAAAAAATCATCAAGAATCTGAAAAAAGCAACCTTAATGGTCGCCGGTGCTGCGGTTCAGAAATTGATGATGAGCCTTTCTAAAGAGCAGGAGATTTTGATGAACATTGCCGATATGGCCAGCTACGTTTACGTCGCGGAATCAGCGATGCTGAGAACCGAAAAGTTGGTGAGCCTTCGTGGTGAAGCGGCTTGTGAAGGTCAGTTGAACCTGATGCGCATCTATTTTGTTGAGGCTGTTGATGCCTTGCAAAAAGCAGGTAAAGAAGCATTATGGGCATTTGCTGATGGGGATGAGCAGCGTATGATGATGGTAGGTTTACGCCGTTTTGCTAAAATGGAGGCCTTCAATGTAAAAGAAACCCGTCAGCAGGTGGCACAGCAAGTCATTGCCGCAAATAAATATTGTTACTAAGGTATAATTCATAATTAAACTGAACGCTCTTAATCTGATTAAGGGCGTTTTTTTGAACTCCCTTTTCTATTTGTTAAAATTGGTTAAAAATTGCGGCATAGCCAATAAAAGACTATTTTTGTCTATTATGTTAAAAAACAAGATTTTGCTGTTGTCATTTTTGCTATGCGGTTTATTTGCTGCATGTGAGAAGACTCCTCCTTACGACCCGGAGAAACAGTTGGAATTGGACGCGATAACGATACAAAAATATAGGGACAGTACCAGGGCAAATTTGACCGTGGATCCTTCAGGTTTGAATTATGAGATTTTGGGCGCAGGAACAGGTACGGTATTTCCAAAATTACAAGATAGTTTGGTAGTATACTTTGATGCCCGTGTATTAAAGTCAGCATTGACTTTTCGGACGGTTCCAGAAACAGATTCGGTGACGGTAAAGCTTGCGGATGCGATGCAAGGCTGGCAGATAGGCCTTCCGAAAATCACGAAAGGCGGCCGGATCAGGCTGATCATTCCTTCTGCTTTAGCTTACAAAGATTTTTCCGGCACCAATATCCCGCCGCGTGCGATATTAGATTATACCATTACCCTAAAGAATATAAAATAGAAAATACAAAATGATTAAAAAGTTATCACTTTATACCATTGCCTTACTGGCTACCATCGTTATTTTTAGTTCCTGTAAAAAGGAGTATGAGTCAGTTCAGACGATAGATGATACTAAACTGGCAGATTACTTCGCAAAAAACAACATCAATGCCATTGCGGATTCTGCTAAAACAGGCTATTTTTATGTGCCTACACCGCCCGCTGGAAGTACAGATGCCAACAACTATAAACTGACGGATTCAGTACGTTATCGCATCACAGTAGCTGCATTTTCTAACGGAGCTGTATTTGCTACAACTCCTACTTATCGTAATGAAGGACAGCGTGTGGGTAGCCCATTTGGGTTTTTCAGTAAATCTGTTCCTGCCATTAGTCAAGTACTTAAAAAGTTAAACCCTGGAGCGTCTGTTAAAATTTACCTGCCTTCCTACCTAGCTTTTGGTAGAAATGGATTGCCATCTGTAGGCATTGCTTCGAATGAAATTATCGTAGTATCGATTACGACTTATAAAGAAAAACAAGCGGTTTTGGACGATGCACTTATTCAGGCTTATTTAAAAGCTAATTCGATTACAAACGCGGTTAAAGATGCATCTTCTGGAATATATTTGCAAACGACTACTGTTGGTACAGGAACAGAGGTGATCAACCTGAATTCTTTAGTGAATTTCAGTTATGTATTAAAGAGTTTAGACGGCGGCTTGAATCAGGATGCCAGCATGACTAATATGCCTAAAAAGTTAATTCCAGCATTTAGAATTATGCTGCCAAAATTCACTAAAGGTTCTAAAGTGAGGATGTTTATTCCTTCCGGACTGGCTTATGGAAATGCGTTAGTGTCTGATTCTAATGGTGGAGAGTCTATTCCTCCAAATTCAAACTTAGACTACAGCGTAGAAGTATTAGAGGTAACCAATTAAAATATAATGGCGGCATTATTCATTTAATGCCGCTTTAAAAACTTTCAAGACCCTTTCTCTGGCAAAAGCATGTTCTACCATTGGTAGGGTGTGCTTTAATTGTTTATAAGCAGGAACCCAGCGGTCTACATATTCCAGCTTCGGGTCAAATTTCTTCAGCTGAAGCTCCGGGTTAAATACCCTGAAATAAGGTGCGGCATCATTTCCAGATCCGCAAGCCCATTGCCATCCTCCTACATTGCTGGCCATCTCATAATCTAATAGTTTTTCCGCGAAATAAGCTTCTCCCCATCGCCAGTCGATGAGCAAATGCTTGCATAGGAAACTGGCGACTACCATCCGTACACGATTGTGCATGTATCCGGTTTCGTTGAGCTGCCGCATGCCCGCATCCACTAAAGGATAGCCGGTATTACCCTGGCACCAGGCCTCAAATTCATCTGGATGATTTCGCCATTTGATCAGGTCGTATTTAGGTTTGAAGGATTTGGTGACGGTATGTGGGAAATGAAATAAAATCATCTGGTAAAAGTCTCGCCAGGCCAGTTCCGAAACCCATTTTGAGGCCTTTTGTTCCACTGCGGTTTTTGCGGCTTTCCGGATGCTGATGGTGCCGAAACGCAGGTGCATGCCAATATGGGAGGTGGCATCTGCTGCCGGAAAATCTCTGTTGAGTTCATAACCTTCCAGTTTGTCTTCGAAATTTTTTCCTGGAAATGGCTGAGTGCTGTTTTCAAATCCCAGTTCTTTTAAGGTAGGGATTGGAAATGCCGCGTTTGGCCAGAAATTGCCGAAATATTTTTCAGTAGGGTAGGCACGCAGGTAAAAATCATTGAGTTTTTGCTGCCACTGTCTGAAATAAGGCGTGAACACGGTATAAGGCAGGCCATCTGCTTTGGTGATTTCATCCTTTTCGAAGATCACCTGGTCCTTGGAGCTAAAAAATTGGATGTTCGTTGCCTGGAGCTGTGCTTTGATGGCCGCATCTCTTTTGATGGCATCAGGTTCATAGTCCTGATTGCTGTACACCGCATTGATTTGATAAGTTTGACTAAGCGTAGCCCAGATGTCTGTTGGTTTTCCGTGTTGAATCAGGATAGAACTGCTTTGGTTTTTCTGGAGCTGATCACTGAGTGTGCTTAATGTTTGATGGAGGAAATTGACCCGGGCATCTTGCCTATTTGCCAGTTTGCTCAGGATCTCCGTGTCGAAAATAAAAAGAAGCAGTACCGGGTACTCGCCTTTTAGGGCATGGTAAATGGCAGCATTGTCTTCCAGTCGCAGGTCTCTTCGCAACCAGCAGATGTTAATTTTAGGCTTCATATAGGGTATTTGAACGGTTGATGAGGATAGATTTGTTTTTTCTTCCTATTCAGTCTGGTAAATATCGGCTAAAGCCAGTTCTAATTTCGAATATTTAAACTTAAATCCAGTATTCAGTAGTTTTTGAACACTGGTGTTATTGCTGCTCAAAACTACTGAAGCAAGCTCGCCCAGGATAATTTTTAAGACAAATTCCGGGACATTAAATGGCCAGACTGGGCGATGCAGCTGTCTTGCAATGGCTTTGGTGAGGATGATGTTGTTGACTGGATGTGCTGCAGCTGCATTGTAAGCACCGATATAACTCTCGTTTTCCGCGGAAATTTTAAACATTTCCAGGATGTCATCCAGGTGTACCCATGGCACCCATTGTTTGCCGGTACCTAAACCCGCGCCAAAGAAGAAGCGAATCGGCTGCTCCATTGCTTTTAAAGCACCTCCCTGTTTTGCAAGGATGACTCCAATTCTCCATTTTACCACTCTGATCCCCAAGGAGAGCCCTTGGTCTGCTGCTGCTTCCCATTTTGCGCAGCATTCTGCCAGAAATCCGCTGCCATTCGGACTTTCTTCAGTTAAGATACTGTCGCCTGTATCTCCATAATAACCTACTGCCGCCGCGGAAATGAAAGTTTTAACAGGGGCATTTTGTTCTTTTATGGTTTTGTATAAAAGCTGAGTGGATAATACCCGGCTGTCGATGATCTTTTTCTTGCGGGCATCGGTCCATTTTTCTCCTGCAATATTTTCCCCTGCCAGGTGGATGATGGTGTCTATGCCCGACAAACATTCGGGGTCTATTTTGGCCTGGTAGACATCCCATAAATACACCTTTACATCTTTTATGCTGGTGGCTTTTCTGGAGAGTACCGATACTTTATGTCCTCTTTTGATCAAAATTGGAATGAGTTTTTTACCCAGCATTCCGGTAGCGCCGGTAATTAGAATGTGCTTATTCATAATTAAATAACCAATAATTGTGCGATTAGTTTAGTTATCGCGATTTATCTTCAAATGTTTGTTGCGATTATGTAAATATTGCTTTAGTAATTCGTACTAAGCTAAAAATTCGTATATTTTTGTAGAATTGATATTTAATTGACATTCCTTAAATGAAATCTAAAAGAATACTAGTCTGGTTTAGAAACGATCTTCGATTACACGACAATGAAATGTTGGTTGAAGCACTTGCTAAATCTGAAAGTATTTTACCGGTTTACTTTTTTGATCCTCAATATTTCCACCAGACCAGATTTGAAACTTTGAAAACCGGCATCCATCGGGCAAAGTTTTTATTGGAAAGTGTGGCAGCCTTAAGGTTGTCATTTCAGCAGTTGGGCGGAGATATTTTATTGGTTCAGGGAAGTCCGGAAGAGTTCATGACAAAACTTGTGGAGGATTTTGATATCTCTGAAGTCTACCACCATCGCGAGGTGGCTCCAGAAGAAACTGCTATATCTACTAGAATGGAGGATCTTTTATGGAAGCAGAAGATCAATTTAAAACACTTTATCGGCCATACCTTATATAATAAGGAAGACCTTCCTTTTCCGATCAAGGATATTCCAGACGTTTTTGTACAATTCAAGAAAAAGACAGAACGTGATGCAATGGTGAAGGCTTGTTTTTTAAGTCCTGAAGAGGTCACCTTTGTGGAAAATGAAGATTGGGGTATTTTACCGACACTCGCTGATTTGGGTTTTGAAGAAAAATCCGATGATTTACCGGAATTTGCGCAGATAGGCGGGGAAGATGCGGGATTAGCACACCTCAAGGAATTGCTGCTGGAAGGGGCAGAGATTCATCAAAAACCATTAAAAAATACAGGGGATAAACAAGGTTTTACTTCAAGATTGTCGGGTTGGCTGTCTTTAGGCTGTCTATCGCCAAGAAAAGTGTATTGGAAGTTGAAGGAGGCGGAAGCAGAATTTGGTGGTAATGCTAATTTCAATCAGATTTTGCTGGGCTTATTGTGGCGTGATTATTTCCGTTTCATGTTTAAAAAACACAGTATCGCCTTTTTTCAGGAACCCGAGGATTTTGAAAAGGAATTTTTTAGTCCGACGGAAATTGGACATCCTGACTTGCTGAAATGGAAACAAGGAACTACGGGACACCCAATTATTGACCGCTATATGCAGGAGTTGAATGCGCAGGGATATATTACCCATACCGGGCGTTTACTCGTGGCTACTTATCTGATTCATGTTCTAAAGATTCATTGGACCAATGGTGCAGTTTATTTTGAGGAAAAGCTGATCGATTATGCACCGGCAAGCAATTGGGGCAACTGGGCAAATGTTGCCGGAGTAGGAAAGGACCTTAAATATAAAAACACTTTCGAACTGGATAAGCAGATTAAACTATTGTAAACAGCTGTTTCTGATTTATCGTCTATAGCTTAACTTACTTTTTTAACCTTATCTATCACACTGATGTCGTCATCTATTGCCCTTATGACTAGGATTTGTTTGCTGTTTTCAATGTTCAATAGCCAAACTATCACATCCGCTGTTCTTACCTTGATGCCAGAAGTAATGTTATAATCTTCATATTGGTTATGAACGTGCTTTCTGATTTCATCAGAAATGTCTTTTTCTGTGCCGTAAGAAAGGTGATAAACCAATTCTCCAGTTTTTGTAAACACGGCTTTATTCTTTTGATCATTAAGAATGAAATTGACCACAAACCTTTTGTTGACCTCAAACCATTGTAGTGCTGTAGCCTCTTTAAATAGTTCGCTGAATGAGTTGGAAACCCTTTCTGAAACCACCGATTTTCTGGTATTCCCCTTAATGGTTACCGCTTCCAGTGTAGTAGTTTGCGCACTCGCATTTTTCAAGCCTATGAAAATTATTAACTTTTTCATCTTTAATTTGTTCCCTTTAATAGTGAAACATTCACTAAGTGCATTGGAAGCGATGTTATCTCATCATTCCTTTCTACGTATCCACAGGTCTTTCATTGTTTCCTTAAAGCGGATCACCGCTTTTACGAGTAATGCCGTAGAAATTGAGGGGCTTGAATTACCAATAGGCAGGTGTTTGGCCAGTCAGGTGAAGCGACTTTCTTTAATGGGAAGCTAAGTGGATCCTCGTGAAAATGGCCTGCTTTTTGCAAAGCATTTATTGAAATGCCTGGGGCATGAAACTTTGTACCTCGGACTGGAAACTTCTTATTCAGATTTAAAGAAAATTGCAGACTCGTATCAGCCGGATTTTGCTTTTACGGTTTTAACTTTTTTAAATCTGAGAAAGAATATTAATAAAATTATAGGTAAAGTTATGGATCACCTCAACGTGCTCCTATTAGTGACAGGCAGTTTAATCTCTGAATTTGATGTCCTTGTACAGGATCGGCTTACGCCGCCAAAGAATGTCTCTGATATGACGGATTTTTTGGAATATTTATAAAGAAAATTGCCTTATTTAATAGGTAAAATCCTAATTTTGCTTCAATATAGCATATTCACACATAATGGATAATTTATCTTATCTCAGCGGCGAAAACGCCGAATACGTAGAGTCCCTTTATCAAGCATTTAAGGAAGATCCCAATTCGGTTGAATTTGGTTGGCAGAAATTTTTTGAAGGCTTTGACTTCGGGAGAAGCTCATCTCCGGTTACAGGAGAAGAAACCCCTGAACATTTCCTAAAAGAAGTTAGTGTTTTAAACATGATCAACGGTTACCGTCAGCGTGGCCACTTGTTTACACACACTAACCCGGTTAGAGAAAGACGCAAGCACTTGCCAACTTTAGATCTGGTAAATTTCAATTTGTCTGACGCCGATCTGGATACTGTATTCAATGCAGGTATTGAGCTGGGCATCGGAGCGGTTAAATTAAGCGAAATTGTTGCTTTCTTAAATCAGACTTACTGCCGTTCGATCGGCGCGGAGTATAAGTACGTACGTACCCCGGAAGTCTTGTCATGGATTGAGAAAAAAATGGAAAGTGTTCGTAACACCCCTAATTTCTCTATCGAAGAGAAAACAAGGATCCTGACCAAATTGAATGAGGCGGTATGCTTTGAGAATTTCCTGGGTACAAAGTTCCTTGGACAAAAAAGGTTCTCTCTGGAAGGTGCTGAGGCATTGATTCCGGCATTGGACTCGGTGATTGAAAAAGGTGCCGCTTTAGGTATTGAAGAGTTCGTGATTGGTATGGCGCATCGTGGAAGGCTGAACGTTTTGGCCAACATTATGCAGAAATCCTATAAAGATATTTTTGCTGAATTTGAAGGTAAAGGCTATAGCGCGGAATCACCATTTGGTGGTGATGTGAAGTATCACTTAGGTTATTCTACGGACGTAACCACCAACAATGGCAGCAATGTTCACTTGAGTTTATGTCCTAACCCTTCTCATCTGGAAACAGTAAACGGAGTGGTAGAAGGTATGACCAGGTCGAAAATTGATTTCAAATATGACGGTGATGATGCTCGTATTGCACCAATACTGATTCATGGTGATGCTTCTATCGCTGGTCAGGGGATTGTTTATGAAGTAATTCAGATGGCTGGACTAGACGGTTACAAAACCGGTGGTACCATTCACCTGATCATCAACAACCAGATTGGCTTCACTACGAACTATAAAGATGCCCGTTCGAGTACTTATTGTACAGATATTGCTAAAGTAACCTTATCACCGGTTTTCCATGTAAATGGAGATGATGTTGAGGCCTTGGTTTATGCAATTAATCTGGCTATGGAGTACCGTCAGAAATATAAAAATGACGTGTTCATCGATATTTTATGTTACCGTAGATTCGGTCATAATGAATCTGATGAGCCTAAATTTACGCAGCCTTTATTATACAAAGCAATTGAGCAGCATGCGAATCCTCGCGATATCTATGTAGATCAGTTGGTTAAAGAAGGTAAATTGGAAGCATCTGCTGCGAAAACAATGGAAAAAGATTTCCGTGGTATCTTGCAGGGCTGCTTAAATGAAGCTAAGGCGATTACTTCTACGTATCAGGATGTGAAATTTGGTGGCGCATGGAAAGACATGCGTATTGCTACAGTGAAAGATTTCGAAGTTTCTCCTGATACCTCAGTAGATGAGGCGACTTTATTAAATGTTGCAGAACGTATCAGTACTTTGCCTTCAGACAGAAAGTTCTTCAAGAAAATTGAGAAGCTTTTTGATGAGCGCAGCAAAATGGCAAAAACTGCTCATGTGTTCGATTGGGCAATGGGTGAGCAATTGGCTTATGGTACGTTATTAAACGAAGGTAAACGTGTTCGTTTAAGCGGTCAGGATGTGGAAAGAGGAACTTTCTCTCACCGTCATGCCGTATTAACTTTAGAAGATTCTGAAGAAGAATACATCCCATTGGCGAATGTTTCTAAAGATCAGGCTTCTTTTGATATTTACAATTCACACTTGTCCGAGTATGGTGTATTGGGCTTTGAATATGGTTATGCCATGGCAAATCCAAATGCATTAACGATTTGGGAAGCTCAATTTGGTGATTTCTTTAACGGTGCTCAGATCGTAGTGGATCAATATATTGCCAGTGCAGAAACGAAATGGCAGCGTGAAAATGGTTTGGTAATGTTATTGCCGCATGGTTATGAAGGTCAAGGTCCGGAACACTCTTCCGCGCGTATTGAGCGTTTTATGGAGCTATGTGCAGATTACAACATGCAAGTTGCCAACTGTTCAACGCCAGCGAATTTCTTTCATGCGATCCGCAGACAATTCAAACGTGATTTCAGAAAGCCATTGGTGGTATTTACACCGAAAAGTCTTTTACGTCACCCCGCCTGTGTATCTAAATTAGCCGAGTTCACAGCAGGTAAATTCCAGGAAGTAATTGACGATGCAAATGTGAAAGCTGCTGAAGTAACCAGAGTATTGTTCTGCAGCGGTAAGATCTATTATGAATTGTTGGAAAAACAACAAAAAGAAGAGATTAACCAGGTAGCTATTGTTAGGGTAGAGCAATTGTACCCAACACCAGTAGCACAGATGGAAGCGGTTTATGCGAAATATAAAAATGCAACTGAAGCAGTTTGGGTTCAGGAAGAACCTGAAAACATGGGTGCATGGCCATATTTGTTACGTAGACTAAGAAAAACTATCTTTAGTGATATTGAAGTGATTTCAAGAAAAGAGAGCAGCAGTACAGCTTCTGGTTTTGCAAAACAACATGCTGATCAGCAAGCGTATATTTTAGCTAAATCTTTTGAATTGCCTGTTTCTAAAGGAGATAAGGACATCGCTAAAAAGTCTGTGAGTAAAGTATATAATGTAGATTAGAAAATATAATACATCAGTTATGAGTATAGAAATAAAAGTTCCGCCAGTAGGCGAGTCAATTACCGAAGTTGTTTTATCACGTTGGGTGAAAAATGATGGTGATGCAGTAGAAATGGATGAAGTAATTGCGGAATTAGAGTCTGATAAAGCAACTTTTGAATTAACTGCAGAACAGGCTGGAACTTTAAGGATTGTAGCTGCCGAAGGTGATACCCTGGCGATAGGTGCAGTTGTTTGTAATATTGAAGAAGGTGGAGTTGCTCCTGCGGCAAAAGCTGAAGAAGCACCAAAAGCGGCTGTTGCTGAAGATAAAGTTGCTGCTCCTGTAGCTGTGGCAAAATCTGGGGATAGCTACGCAACTGGTACGCCATCTCCTTCTGCCGGAAAAATCCTTGCGGAAAAAGACGTAGATGCTGCTGCTGTAAAAGGTACTGGTGTTGACGGAAGAATCACTAAAGAAGATGCGTTAAAAGCAGAAAAAGCAGCACCTAAGAAAGCTGCAGCTCCTGCTGCCCCAGTTGTAGCTGCTGTTGCAGGTGCAAGAGGAGAGCGCAGACAAAAGATGTCGCCATTGCGTAAAACTGTTGCCAAACGTTTGGTAGCTGTGAAAAACGAAACCGCGATGCTGACTACTTTCAACGAGGTAAACATGAAACCAATCATGGACCTTCGTTCGAAATATAAAGATCAGTTTAAAGAAAAATATGGTGTTGGTCTGGGTTTCATGAGTTTCTTCACGAAAGCAGTTTGTGAAGCAGCAAAAGATTTCCCAGCAGTAAACGCTAGGATTGATGGTGAAGAGGTAGTTTACAATGATTTTGTAGATGTTTCTATCGCTGTTTCTGCACCAAAAGGATTGGTTGTTCCAATCATTAGAAATGCAGAAAGCATGACTTTGGCTCAGATTGAGAAAACTGTAATTGAATTGGCTACTAAAGCTCGTGATAGCAAATTGACTATCGAAGAGATGACAGGTGGTACGTTTACGATCACTAATGGTGGTGTATTCGGTTCCATGATGTCAACGCCAATTATCAACTCTCCACAATCAGCGATTTTAGGTATGCATAATATCATTGAGCGTCCTATTGCAGAAAAAGGTGAGGTGGTGATTCGTCCGATGATGTATTTAGCATTGTCTTACGACCACAGAATCATTGATGGTAGAGAATCAGTAGGTTTCTTAGTAAGAGTGAAACAATTATTAGAAGATCCAGCAAGATTATTGTTAGGTATCTAAGCTTGTTTTATAGCGTATAAAAAATCTCCGTATCAGGTTGATACGGGGATTTTTTTGTTTGTGAAGTATTTGGTAACATTCAAAATCCTTAATAAGAGAAGAGGTAGTCTCCTCAGTTTGGAGGAATCGTTATGTTGTATTTGGAAACTGGTACAAGTGCTTATAACGGAGTTAATGTATCAAATATGTACCTCAATGGAGAACCTCGTTTTTATAATACGGTGTTTTTTGCAGGTAGAAAATGGCATATTTCAAATAGTAGCCAGTGTATTCAGGCCTTCTATTGTTTTCAGGTTAGCAGAGTTTTATTTGCTCTACGCTGAGGCTTTGAATGAAGTCGATCCTTCCAATGCAATGGTACTCAAATATGTGAACATGGTGAGAAAAAGAGCGGGGATTCCTAAGTTGGAAATCCTTAATCCTTCGATTTTCGGGAACCAGGAACTACAACGGTCAGCGATCAGAAGGGAGAGCAGGGTAGAACTTTGCACCGAAGGACAGCGCTATTTTGACGTGAGGCGTTGGATGATTGCCGAAAATCCTTCTGGAAAGGAAAAAAACTGGTACAGAATCCGGGTTGGTAATACAATAAAAATGGCCTGAAATTAAGATTTCAGGCCATTTTGTTTCAGTACTTTTGGTTTGTAAACAGGACTTGATATTTTTCTTGCTTAATCTACTTTTCTGACTCTTCCCGATCCTGAGGATGCTTTGCTTACTGAGCTTGGATTTCCAGTGTAGTTTACGCTTCCTGAACCACTGGTAGCCGCGTCAATGCTTTTTTGTGCATCAATATAGACTGATCCAGAGCCGCTAACGTGTGCATCCACATTTTCTGCTGAGAATGCTCTGCCCGAAAAACCTCCGGATCCACTCAATGCGATTTCTGCTTTTTTTGCTTTCCCGCTAATATTTACACCTCCGGAACCGCTTATGGCTGCATCAAAAGTCTGTGCATTCACTGTAGCTTTAATATTTCCAGAACCACTAAGTGCTACATCTAAGGAATTGGTATTGATGGTTTGTTCCACTTCAATACTTCCTGATCCGGATAAAGACAGACTGGTTAGTTTTTTAACCGTGATGTAAGCTGTAATCCTGGTATTGTTGGAGTCATTCTTGAACCATCGTTTCCATTCTGAGTTTTTTGGTCTGATGGACAGCGTTCCATTTTTCACTTCTGTGATCAGTTGGTCTATCGCCTCCTGGTCGCCCTCTAGCTTCAAGCTTTCCGTATTCCCGATTTTTACATAGGTTTTGATGGAACCTCCAATGGCAATGCCCGTGAAATTGCTCACTTTTCTTTCTTCATCCATTAAATGGGAAGCACTGATTCTTATAGCTGAAGCAGCCTGACTGTGTAATCCCAGGCTCAATAATGCGAATGTTAGTATTAAACTTAATCTTTTCATATTGTTTCGGTTTTCTATAAGACGCCAGGCCATTCCCAAATGTTGCAGAGTTTTGTGATTATTTATAATATATTTTTAGTTTTTATATAAAAGTTAGGATCTACTTGAAAATTAGCCTGATTTACACCAGTTGTTAGACGAATGGTTTTCCACTTGGTAGTTGGGTAAATGAAAGAAAATTGTCCAGGTTTCAAGCTTACTTTTACCGGCATATCGAAATCTTTAACGGTTTCTGTCCATCGGTAGGTCAGCTTGTTTCCTTCGATTTTATATTCAAGAACTGGTACCATAATAGTTCTTAAATACTGGTCAAATACTTTTTTGAGCTTCAATCCGCTTTGTTTGGCGATGTAGTTTTCTATTTCTTCAGTAGTCACCGTTTTATGGTAAAAGGTTTTGTTCAAGCCCCTCAGGATCCCTCTGAACTTTTCATCATCGTTGATCAATTGTCGGATGGTATGAACCATATTGGCTCCTTTATAATACATATCGCCGGAACCTTCATGGTTGACACCGTAAATACCAATGATTGGAATGTCGTTGGCAATGGCCTTTCTGATGCCAATTACATAGTCGGAACCCGCTTTTTTTCCTTGTGTTGATTCTGTAAAAAGTGTCTCAGAATAGTTGGTGAAGCTTTCATGGATCCACATATCGGCAATGTCTTTAGACGTGATGTTGTTTCCAAACCACTCGTGACCGCTTTCATGGATGGTGATAAAATCGAACTTTAAGCCCCATCCGCTGCCGGAAAGATCTTTGCCTAAATAACCTTGTTTGAACTGGTTGCCATAGGCGACTGCACTTTGGTGTTCCATTCCCAGGTGTGGTGCCTGAACCAGTTTGTAACCGTCTTCATAGAAAGGATATGGGCCAAACCAATATTCAAATGATTTCAGCATGGGTTTCACATCAGCATCCCAATGTGGACGTGCCTTAACGCTATCTTCTTTTAGAGCCCAGTAATCAATGCTGAGTTTTCCTTTTTCACCTGGAAACTCATCTCTCCAGTGTGCATATTTACCAATGTATAGGGCTACGTTATAGTTATTGATCGGGTTGCTGACAAACCAATTGTACTGGGTATAGCCATCTGGTTTTTCAACGATACTTTTTAAGCGGCCGTTGGAAACTTCCTGAAGTCCTTTAGGAACGCTGATGCTGATCATCATGCTGTCTACTTCATCGCTTTGATGGTCTTTTGTTGGCCACCAGCTGCTGGCACCTAATCCCTGACAAGCCATAGACACCCATGGGTTTCCAGATTTGTCTTTGCTGAAAATGAAGCCGCCGTCCCAAGGTGGGGTTTTAGCAATGATCGGATTGCCGGAGTAAAAAACGGTAAAACTTTCTTTACTGCCTTTTTTGATATTAGATGGAAAGGTCACAAAGATCGCGTTGAATTCTCTTGTAAAAGGAAGCTCCTGATTTTTGTAGATGACTTTCTCTACTTTCAGGTTGGCAAAAAGGTCAAATTGGAGCTTATTGAAATCCTGAGTGGCGGTAAAGCGGAACTCATTACTGCCACTGATGAATTTCTGGTCAATGTCGACTTTCAGGTCCAAATGGTAGTAATTGATATCGTAACAGCTGCGCAAAGGGCTTAATGTTCCTCTAAGTGTATCCGCACGACTAAAAGTATGTTTCTCTTTAAGGAGCTGTGCTTTACCCAGCTGATGGATGCTGAGTAAAGCCAGGAGTATATATATTAACTTTTTCATTTTTAAATTAAGGCTTTAACAGGGTCACAGATACTGCCGAGGCGTTATTAGCGTCATGATAAATGCGGTGTGTTGCTTTCTGGAAATCACTGTCGGCAGCATGGTAGATGTCTGTGAATACCTGTGGATTTCTATCTACCAATGGGAACCAGGAGTTTTGAACCTGAATCATGATGCGGTGACCTTTTTTAAAGGTATGTGCTACATCAGGAATACTGTAGTTCACTTTAGTGATTTGTCCTGGGATGAAAGGTTCTGGTTTCTCGAAGCTATTTCTGAATTTACCGCGCATCACTTCTCCACGCACCAACATTTGATACCCACCCATGATGATATTTTTAGGGTTAGGTTCCATTGGAAGCGCATCTTCTGGATATACGTCAATCAGTTTAACTACATAATCGGCATCTGTTCCAGTAGTAGAAACGACTAGGTTTGCGATTAATGGACCTGCAAGGGTAAGGTCTTCTGTCAATACTGCGGTTTGAAAAACCTGTACATCTGGTCGGCGGGCAGCAAAACGCTGGTCATCGATCATATATTCTCTGGTTCTTCTTGCCTGCACACCATCCTGATAAGGAACAGGAGTATTCGGGTCGCTTTCATATTGGTTAAAGCTGTTGGCGACAGTTGGTTTTTCAAAACTCAAACGTCCTTCTGGCTGGAAGTAAAGCGTTTTGTTTTCTGTGTTTTTTGGTGGCCAGGTTTCAAAGGCTTTCCACTCATTACTGCCGGTCAGAAAGATATTGGCTTCTGCTAGTTTAGCATCGGCCGCAGCTTTCAGGTATTGCATAAAAAAAGGGAACTCCAGGTTTTTCTGGTAGCTGGTACTCGTGGCTTGTCCGAAGTCAATGTCTCCGAAGCTTTCACCTGTACCTCTAGACCATCCGCCATGGAACCATGGGCCCATTACGAGGTTGTTTTTAGCGCCAGGATTTTGATCTTCAATCGCTTTATAGGTATGTAATGCCCCGTAAGCATCTTCTGCATCAAAGAATCCACCAACAACTAATACTGCTGGTTTTACGCCTTTTAAATGCGGTCTGATGTTCATGTTTTTCCAGAATTGGTCGTAAGTACCATGTGTCATCAGGTCGTTCCAGAACTTAATGCTATCGCCAAAATATTTTTGCTTGGCATTTTTCAAGGCACCTAGGCTAAGGTAAAATCGGTAATTATCTGCGATTGGGTATTTAAAAGGTTTTGGGCCTTTATCAGGGGTAATTGGTTTTGGTCTTGGAACGCCAAAAGAGGAGTAGAAGCTGAAGGCATCAGCCAGCATGAATGCACCATTATGGTGAAAATCATCTCCTAAAAACCAATCGGTAACTGGTGCCTGCGGAGAGACTGCTTTCAGGCCATTGTGTGCGCCTGGCAATGCTGCAGTGGAATAAAAACCTGGATAAGAAATCCCGTAAATACCGGCTTTACCATTATTTGAAGGGATGTTTTTGATCAGCCAGTCTATCGTATCATAGGTATCTGAGCTCTCATCAATGTCTTTTTTACTTTTTTTCTGATCATTATGAGGCCGTACATCTACAAATTCGCCTTCGCTCATCCATTTTCCACGTACATCCTGGTACACAAAAATAAAGCCTTCTCTCAGAAATAACGGGGAAGGACCCAGGGTAGTTTTGTATTTATCCTCTCCGTAAGGAGCAACCGTATAAGGTGTTCGGTTGATCATAAATGGATACTTTTGGTTTTTATCCTTGGGGATATAAATGGCAGTAAATAATTTAATGCCGTCGCGCATTGGAATATGGCGTTCGATTTTGGTGTAATTCTGGCGTACATACGCGGAATCGGACAGCTGTGCGAAGCCTGAGGTTCCTGCAAAAAGCAGCAGGATGGCTAGCCAGGAAAATTTAAAGCGGGTCATGTTGGGTATTGTTTTTATGGAAGCTTAAATATACAGAAATCGCAACTTCATTTTTGAAAATGTAACATTAAAGATGAGGAAAGAATTGCTTTTAGGGGGATTATTAGGATAGGTTTATTAACTTTGTTCCACAAAAAAATCCTTAATATGCAATACGATGTAGTTGTTATTGGCTCGGGCCCGGGCGGTTATGTTGGCGCAATCAGATGTGCTCAACTTGGCTTAAAAACGGCAGTGATAGAAAAATATAAAACTTTTGGAGGTACCTGCTTAAACGTGGGTTGTATCCCTTCAAAAGCATTGTTGGACTCTTCAGAGCATTTTCACAATGCTGCACATACTTTCCAGACTCATGGAATCAACCTGAAAGATTTGAAAGTGGATATGCCACAGATGATCGCTCGTAAGGATGATGTAGTAGCTCAGAATACTGCCGGAATTCAATACCTCTTCAAAAAAAATAAAATTGATTCTTTCCAGGGATTGGGCTCTTTTGTAGACAAGAACACGATTCTTATCACTAAAGAAGACGGAACGACAGAAACAATTACTGCTAAAAATGTGATCATTGCTTCAGGTTCTAAACCAACAGCATTGCCATTTTTACCGATTGATAAAAAGAGAATCATTACTTCGACAGAAGCGTTGAACATCAAAGAAGTGCCGAAAGAAATGGTGGTTATCGGTGGTGGTGTAATCGGACTGGAATTAGGATCTGTTTACGCACGTTTAGGTACTAAAGTATCTGTAGTGGAATTCATGCCTTCGATCATTGGTACAATGGATGCTGGTTTAGGAAAAGAATTGCAGCGTGTATTGAAAAAATCTTTAGGCATGGAGTTCTTTATGGGGCATAAAGTAACTGGTGCAACTGCTAAAGGCAAACGCGTAACGGTAACTGCTGAAAATTCAAAAGGCGCTGCTGTGAGCATTGAAGCTGATTACTGTATCGTTGCAGTAGGTCGTACGGCTTATACTGAGGGATTAGGATTAGAAAATATCGGCATCAAAACGGAAGATCGCGGTAATAAGATCCCGGTAAATGAGCATTTAGAGACTTCGGTTCCCGGTGTTTATGCAATTGGTGACGTGATTAAAGGTGCAATGCTTGCACATAAAGCAGAAGATGAAGGTATTTATGTTGCGGAAACTTTAGCCGGACAAAAACCACACATCAACTATAACCTGATTCCAGGAGTAGTATATACCTGGCCGGAAGTAGCCTCAGTAGGATTTACTGAAGAGCAGCTGAAAGAAAAAGGTACGGCTTATAAAGCGGGTTCATTTCCTTTCAAAGCGAGTGGACGTGCAAAAGCAAGTATGGATACGGATGGTTTCGTAAAAGTATTAGCTGATGCGACTACAGATGAAATCTTAGGTGTACACATGATTGGTCCACGTGCAGCAGATATGATCGCTGAGGCTGTGGTAGCCATGGAATTCCGTGCTTCAGCAGAAGACATTGCGAGAATTTGCCATGCACACCCAACTTATACAGAAGCATTAAAAGAAGCAGCAATGGCTGCAACTGAAAACAGAGCGATTCATATTTAATCCTCGTTCTTGAGATGGAAAAGAAACCTCACAGCAATGTGGGGTTTCTTTGTTTATGAGCTATTGTCATAGGCTGATTAATAACTATCTTCAGCTAAACTGCTCGTCCTTAAAAAGAAAGGATTATTAATTATCGAACATAAAAAAAGAGGAATCTGCTCAATGCAAATTCCTCTTTTTTATTTGATGATCCGGGTGGTTTAGTGTTTACCGTCCAGGTCGTATTCTTTAACGTCTACATGATCATATGGTTCTGCGATCAGTTCTTCCATCGACTGGCCTTTTTCATTAAAGCCAAATCTAGTTAAGATGTTATCGAAGATCTGATACATTACTGGTACTACAATCAGCGTTAAGAAGAGGGAACTGGTTAGTCCACCTACAATTACCCATGCCAGACCGTTTTTCCATTCCGCACCGGCACCACTGGCCAATGCAATAGGAAGCATACCGATTACCATCGCAATCGTGGTCATCAGAATAGGACGTAAACGTGCATGGTTGGCCAGAATAAGGGCTTCATGCGTTGATTTACCTTCTGCTTTCATCTGGTTCGTAAAATCGACCAGGATGATCGCATTTTTCGCTACCAGACCGATCAGCATGATCAATCCTAAGATGGTAAAGATACCTAATGAGTTGTTCGTAATTGCCAGGGCAAGTAAGGCACCGATTACCGATAAGGGAATCGAGAACATCACTACCAGAGGATAGACGAAACTGTCGTATAGTGCTACCATGATCAGGTATACTAAGATCACCGAAGCCATCATCGCAATACCTAAAGTACCGAAACCTTCACTTTGATTTTCCTGGTCACCACCCCATACATAACTTACGCCTACTGGTTTCTTCAGTTTGCCATTGCCTTCCAATTCCAGCAATTTATTTTGTAGTTCTGTTACAATTGTACCCGTCGGCCTACCGATAGACTGCGCTTTTACAGAAACGGAAGTACTCTTATCTCTACGTTCCAGCTGACTTGGGCCTGAGCCTTCTTTAATATCGGCAAATTGAATCAGTTTTACTTTATCTCCTCTGTCGTTTATGAAAGTCAGGTTTCTTACATCATCAATATTACGACGGTCGAAGCTTTGGAACTGGATATTGATGTCGTACTCGTACTCACCTTTGCGGTATTTACCGTCTGTGTTTCCACTAAAAGCAGTCTGCATGGTCATACCTACAGTTTGCAGGGTCAATCCTAAAGCAGCCATTTTATCACGGTCTACCTGAACATTGATCTCTGGACTACCTTTTTCCACAGATAATTTCACCTCTGCAGATCCTGGAATTCCTCTTAAAACTTCCATTGCACCTTCTGCGTATTTCATGGCACTATCCAGGTCGGATCCCATTACAACAAGGTCGATAGGCGCGTTTTCTGCAATACCTAGAATACTAATTGGTACTGTTTTTACTTTCGCGCCAACCAGGAATTTCGACAATTCACGACTCACTTTCGTAGCATAAATATCGGAAGCATCTGCACGGTCTTTACGCTCTACTAATTTTACATTGATCTCAGATTTATAAGCAGTAGCCTGAGAAGCACCCATATCACCACTGGATTGTCCAACGGTAGTAATCATTTGTGTGATCTCTGGTTTCTTCACTAAGAATGCTTCCGCTCTTTGGGTAAATTGGTTTGTTTTCTCGAGAGAGGCATCTTTTGGAAGCTCAATCTGTACCAGGAACTCACCTTTATCACTCTTAGGGAAAAACTCTGTACCGATGAAACCACCGATTGTTAATCCACATGAGCTCAATAACAGCATAAATACTCCGATAATCGTAATGGCTTTATGACGTAAAGTCCATTCTAAAATACCAGTTACCCAAACTGTAAATTTATGTAATTGCTTTTCGAACCATAAAATGAAACGTCCGAAAGCATTTTTACCTTCAATTTTTTCCAGTTTACCGAAGCGAGATGATAATAAAGGAACGATAGTAAATGAAGTAACTAATGATAGGAGGGTTGCAATAATGACCACCACACAGAATTGACGCAGGATATTAGAAACTAATCCTGAACTTACTGCGATCGGGAAGAACACTACCACAATTACCAGGGTAATCGAGACAACGGTAAAACCAATTTCGGCGGTCGCATCATAAGCTGCACGAACGCGGTTTTTACCCATCTCCATGTGTCTGTAGATATTTTCCAATACCACAATCGCATCATCCACCAGGATACCTACCACCAGGGAAAGTCCTAGTAAAGACATCAAGTTTAAGGTATATCCGAATAAACTCATCCCGATAAATGTAGCAATCAGGGAAGCTGGAATGGACACCATTACAATTGCTGCGTTACGTAAACTGTGCAGGAAGAAAAGCATCACGAAGGCTACCAGGATAATGGCCATGATTAAATCGTGGATTACCGCATCAGCCGACTCCAGCGTAAAGATCGAACTGTCGTTGGCAATGATGATTTTTAAATCTACAGCTTTATAGTCTTTTTCAAGGCTAGCCACAATTTTATGCATGCCTTTACTCACTTCTACTGCATTCGCATCAGATTGTTTAATGATCTGAACAGCGATGGCTCCTTTTCTGTCGATACGTGCAATTTTCTCTACTTCTTTTTGCGAATCTTGTACGTCTGCAACATCGCTTAATCTAATTTGAGCACCAGTTTTGCTGGTGGCTACTACCAGATTTCTCAACTCGTCAACCGTTTTGAATTTACCGGAAAGACGAATTAATACGTCCTGATTTTCGGTTTTCACACTTCCTGTAGGGAAGTCAAGGTTGGAGGTTAAAATCGCTTGCTGAATTTGAGGGATAGAAAGGTTGTAACCTTCAATCTTAGCTGCGTTTAAGCCTACTACGATTTCACGTTCAGACCCCCCTACCAGGTTAACCTGAGCCACACCTGAAACCCTGGAAAGGATCGGGGCAATACGTTTATCAATCAAATCATAGAAAGCGGCATCATCCATTTTCGCGGATGCCGACATGGTGATTACCGGTAAATCATCCAGCGAGAATTTATTCAGGGAAGGCTGTTTCACATCCGTTGGTAAATCTGCAAGGATGGAGTTTACTTTACGCTGCGCCTCATTCAAAGATAAATCCACATTGGCTTTATCATTTAAGGTGATGGTTACTACGGATAAACTCTCATAAGAGACCGCATTTAGTTTCTTAATGTTCTCCATGGAGGAGACGGCATCTTCAATCTTTTTGGTTACGGTATTCTCTACCTCATTAGGTGAAGCTCCGGGATAGATAGTGGAAATAGAGACTACATTGTTCGAGAACTTTGGTAATAATTCATAGCTCAGGCTAAAGTAGCTCAATAGCCCCATCAGCGTTAGCGCGGTAAAAACCACGATAACGAGTGTTGGGCGCTTTATAGAAATTTCTGTTATTTTCATCAGAATAGTTTTGTTATATATTCATGCTAATTGTTGGTTATTTTACAGGAACAACCGGCGTTCCATCAACTAAGTTGATTTGTCCACTGGTGATCACTGTTTCGCCTTCTTTCAGGCCATCCAGCACTTCAACATTTTCTCCAAGGATTCTACCTGCAACTACTTTGCGCAATACTGCTTTATTTCCTTCACCCAATACAAAGATCTGGTTGCTGCTCACACTACCGAAGAATGCACCACGAGGGATGATGATGGTAGGGGCAAGGTGTGGGAATTTGAATACTGCAGTACCGTACATGCCTGCTTTAAGGGTGTTTTTCTTGTTGTTTTCTACTAAGATTTCTACAGGGAAGTTTAGGGAAGCATCTGCTTTTGCAGCGATGAACGTCACTTTTCCTTGGAAATCATCTGTTGGGAAAACATTTGCTTTGATCGGTACCTGATCACCAATGTTGATGTTAGCTACCTGCGACTCGTCTACGTTTACTTTTAATTTCAATTTAGACACGTCTACCAGTTCAAACAATTGTGTGCCCTGTGCATTTGCATACGCACCGACTTCCACATATTTTTTGTTCACCACACCATTGATAGGAGACCTCATATTCGCATCACTTACTCTTTTTTGTGAGCTCTGCAGTCTTAATCTAGCATTTTTAACCGCCAGTTTTGCCTGATCTAATTGTTGCTGTGTTACTCCGCCAGTTTGGAAAGAGCTTGCATATCTTGCTTCGTCTCTGATGGCATTTTGTAAAGTTGCTTCTGCAGTTTCTTTATCCGTGTTTAAGATTTCTGCATCAATGCGTGCCAATGGCTGACCTTTAGTTACTCTATCGCCTTCTTTTACGTAAATAGCAGTCACACGACCAGCAATTTCCGCCATGTAATTCAATTCCTGAATAGGAGCAAATACACCGTTAACGCTAAAATCAAGGTTAATAGGTTCTTTTTTCGCTACTTCAGTACGAACAGAAATTGCACCGCTACCTTCCGCAACAATTGCCGTTTTTTCTGCATTTTTCTTTTTATTGTTTTTCAACACCAGGGCGATCCCGACTATGGCAATTATGATTACTAAGGCAGTAATTATTCCTTTTTTCATTGTAGTAGTGATTTTATATTTCCGTTTGATTTGATTAATTGAATTTCGGCAATCTTATAGTTCAATAAGGCCTGGGTATAGCTGTTCTGTGCTTCAGTAAGCGCATTTTCTGTGTCTAACAAGTCAGTTAAGGCAGCAAGACCGTTGTTGTAATTGTTTTGAGTGCTGTTGTAAATTTCCTGCGCAAGCAATACGTTTGCACGTTGGGAATTAATCGTGTTTACACTGTTTTTCAATTGGATCTTTGCGTTCTCGTATGCAAGATTCAAGGCATTACGTGTCTCTCTCCTGTCTTCCGTAGCTTTCTTCAAGTCTACATCTGCCTGACGAACTCTGGAACGCGTAGCGAAACCATTGAAGATCGGCACTTTTAAAGTCACACCCACTGCTGAGGCCCCATACCAGAAAGCTTCACCGTTTTTCTTGAATAAATCGAATTTATCACTCTGTCCGGTGTAAGAATAGTTGGCAGCTAAAGCTAGTGTAGGGTAGTATTCTGCCACATAAGCCTTACGCTGTAAAGTCAGCAGGTCTTTTTGGATGTTCAGCAGTTTCATTTCCGTTCTGTTCTCTACATTTACAGAATCTGCAAAGTTCGGAAGTGTCGGATTGTGGTCCAATTCTGATTTAGGTAAAACAATTGCGGTTTCTACCGGCATTCCCATAGAGAACTTCAATTGGTTTTCTAATTGAACGATAGCGTTTAAGGTCTGCTCACGTCTGGTTTCCAGGTTAGTCAGGTTTACTTTAATTCTATCTACATCAATTTTTCTGGCCAAACCGTTTTTGTACTGATTGCCGATGATGTTTTCTACCACTTTCACATTTTTGATATTGGTATCAATCACGTTCAGCTGCTGTCTGTTCACCAATACCTGGTAATAGTTGTTGGCTACCTGCTCAATGATCTGCTCGTCTGTTAACTCAGCGCTAGCATTGTAATAACTTTCACTGGTTCTCGCTGCTTTTAAGCCAGTAAATACCTGCTGATTGAAAAGCTGCTGATTCAATTGAACACCAGCACTTGAATTCCATGCTCTACCCATTTTGAAGGCTAAATCCGGTCCAACTACCAACTGTCCAATGATTGGATTGTACGTTAATCCAGCATTTCCAGTTACTGTTGGAAGTGCCTGAGCTCTGACCTCCTCTGTTTTATAACGCCCCCCTTCGATGTCCAGTTTCGCCTTACGCGTATTTGCACTGTTCTGAATGGCGTAGTTTAAGGCGTCTTTGAGAATCAGCGTTTGCTGTGCGCTTGCTACATGAGATAATAATAATCCCAGCAGCAGTAGTGGGATCAGTCTTACCTGTTTAATTATAGTATTCATGTTTATTATAATTTGTGGTCTATTGTTATTTAAATCCGTCTATTGCTTTATTGTTGTTATTGCTGCGGTCTTACCGCTTATTCATGACGCTTTTAACCGGGCTTCGTTACTTTAATCCTTTGATAAAAATTTTCGACAGCTGGTGCTGTTTTTCCAATATGGATTTCATTTCCTTTTTACTTGGGAACAATTCTTTATTGCCATGGAGTAAACATAGGGAAGTGATTCCCGCCTGACTGTCCAGATAAAGCTCTGCTATTTTGTAAGGGTCTACTGGAGCGATTTCACCATTGTCGATGGCGCGCTGTAAAACCTTGGCATGGAAATCTTCATTTCTGGCCTTCATCTCTAAAAATGAAGCCCTAAGGCTATCGGAATTCAGTGAGGCATCCGGACTGCCACCTGAAAGGTGCAGCATATAGTATTTTTGAAAATAACGATGTCTGATCTCTACAAAAGCCGCTAAACACTCTTCTACCGTCGTTTTGGTAGCCTGGTCTTTTTCTAGTGCGTCAAAATAATCGCTGAAAATCTTTACAATCACCGCTAGAACCAAACTGCTTTTATCTGGAAAATAATAATATAAAGAAGGTTTAGAGACGGATAAGTCGTCTGCTATTTCGTTCATTGTGGTTTTGTTGATGCCATAATGCATAAACCGCTTGACTGCACCCTCAATAATCAATTCCCTTTTTTTATCTGTCTCTACCATTCTACTTTTCTACTTTCTGACTTTTTTATTTCAACAGTCAAAAATACTACCATAATTTAGTAAGTAGGATTTTGTCATGAAAATCCGTCGAAAATTACTTTATGATGACAAATTATTGCGGCTGAGCTTTTAATCCGCTTAAAAAGATGTCAGCAAACATTCTTTCTTTTTGAAAGATGAGTTTAAACTGCTCTTTTCCTGGGAACATACTTTTGTCTTTAGAAAGGATGTTGAAATGAATACCAGATAAGGCGTCAATGAAAATTTCTGTGGCGAGTTTAGTATCACTCATAAAGAACTCTTTATTATTGACTCCGCGGCTAAATAATGAGCCGATAATAATGAATTCGAAAGTTTTAGCTTTATGAAACTTTTCCGCCAGATTTTCTGGAAGCTCATTTCCTATAATCTGACTGGACTCCAGGATGTTGTAGTATTTTTGAATAAAAGCCTGTCTTTTTTGTAGCAGTTTGAGGACGCCTTCGCTTGCTGTTTTAGTTTTGTCAATAGATTTCACTAAATCTCTGCTGATGATTTGCATGAGGTGCTCTATTGCACTTACATAGAGGCTGAGTTTATCAGGGAAATAATAGTAAAGCAATGCTTTTGAAAAGGAAATATCCTTTGCGATTTCGGTCATGGTGGTTTTTGATAAACCATAATGGGCAAAACGCTTTAAAGCCGCCTCAATAATTAAAATTCTCTTCTTATCCTGATTTTCCATTTAAATTTTTTGTTCCCTCTGTTGTTGTAAATACTGTTTTTTAAACAATAGAGACGAAAAATAGTCAATTTTTTTAAATATTTATTTAATCATATTGATTCCCCTCCCGAACAATTACATTTGTAGCCTATAGCAAATCTTTCATTTTAACTATGAGTATCTTCCAACAAAATACTTCCCTTAAACCTTATAATACGTTTGGTATCGCTGTTAATGCCCGTTATTTTGCAGAAGTCAGTACGCCTGCAGACTTACAGGAACTGATGAATTCTGAACTGCTCCGCACACAATCCTTATTGATTTTAGGTGGGGGCAGCAATGTTTTGTTTACGAAAGATTTTGAGGGATTAGCGCTTAAAGTGAGTATTCCAGGAATTTCTGCGGTAGCAGAAGGGGATGATGTGCTGGTTACCGCAGGAGCTGGAGTAGTATGGAATGATTTTGTGAATTACTGTGTACTGCATGGTTATGCCGGCGTGGAAAACCTAACGTTGATTCCTGGCACAGTAGGGGCCTCACCAATACAGAATATAGGTGCTTATGGCGTAGAACTGAAGGATGTGTTTGAATCTTGTATCGGAATAGAACTGGCTACCGGTACATCAAGGTCATTTAGCCATGCAAATTGTCACTTTGACTATCGCGACAGCATTTTCAAAAATGAGCTGAAAGGGAAATACCTGATTACCGAAGTTTGTTTTCGTTTAAGTCGTATAGCGAAAATTAACACGCAATATGGAGCCATTCAGGAAGAGTTGGCGAAACGTGGTCTAAGTATACCAACAATTGCTGATGTATCTGCTGTGGTGGCTCATATCCGGGTAAGTAAATTGCCCGATCCTTCTACTATAGGTAATGCGGGAAGCTTCTTTAAAAACCCGGTAATTGCTCAGGAAGATTTTCAAAAGATCTATGTGAAATTCCCGGAAGTTGTTCATTATCAGGTTCCTCATGATAAGGTGAAGCTGGCCGCAGGCTGGCTGATTGAGCAATGTGGCTTTAAAGGAAAGATCGTGGGAGAAACCGGTACCTGGAAAAATCAGGCATTGGTACTTGTCAACCATGGACACGCTACTGGACAGGAAGTGTACAGTTTTTCAGAAAACATAATAAATACTGTTGAGGCCAAGTTTGGTGTAAGGTTAGAAAGAGAAGTAAATATTTTGTGACATCCGGCTCTTTGTTATAGCCAACCCCGAAAAACAATTTCTTAATATTGGTGTTGATTTTTTGGTACTAATGTTGTATAGGGTTAGGTGTGTAAGATTAAACAAACTAGCGAGCGCCACTCATAAATCTTTGTTTGTTTGCCTTTTTAACCTTAAAACTTAAAACATTATGACAAAAAATGAATTCAACCTCCAACTAAACGACCATTCGGTTTCTTTGCAGTCATTCGCTTTAAATTTTACAAAAGATATTGAGGATGCAAATGACTTAGTACAGGACACCATGTTGAAAGCTGTAACTTACTACAGTAAATTTAAAGAAGGTACCAATTTAAAAGGATGGTTATTCACCATCATGAAAAATACCTTCATCAATAATTACAGACGACTGGTGAAAACCAACGCTTTAATTACAAAATCTGACGATATTTCTTCTGCCAATCTGCACTACAGTGCTTCAAAAAACACGAGCGACAGTAAGTTCATCATAGGCGATATCAATAAAGCGTTAGCTACGCTTCAACCAGAATATTATGTGCCGTTTATTAAATACTTTGAAGGCTATAAATACCATGAGATTGCGGAGATTTTAAATATTCCAATTGGTACCGTTAAAACCAGAATCCATGTAGCCCGTCAGATTTTAAAGAAATATCTGAAAACTTATTCAAAAGAAATTTTGGGAGCCGAAATCATGTAATCCTAGGAAAATGAAATATAGAGTGCCTTAACGTAATGTTAAGGCATTTTTTTTTTGCTCAAAAAAGAAAATTGCTAAACGGGCTCAAAATCATATTTTTGGGCTTAACTAAATTCTCAATGAACCTTACTTACCTGCTGTTGGCATTGGGCATGCTGCTGATTCCCATCCTGCTGCTCTTCGTTAAAAAAACCAGTCTGAACCAAACCATAAAATTTGCCATTCCTGCAGTGGTGATCACAGGATTGCTCTTTTCCTTTTTCACCACATTATTCGTGATTTTTGGCGCATGGGTGTTTAATCCTACTTATTTATCGGGAATTTCTCTTTGGCTGATTCCAGCAGAAGAAACGCTTTTTTATATGACCAGCTGCCTGGCAGGTATCGCTATTTATCAGGCATTAAATGTATTTTTTCCGGAAAATTCTTTGGATAAATTCAGCCTTTCGATGAGTAACCTGATGCTGGGGATTTGCATCGCCATGCTCTTTTTTGCGCACCTGAAATGGTACAGTACTGTCACGTTTGGCTTTCTCTTCGTATTGATCCTTTACATAGAATATGTCAATAAACTGCGATTTAGTTATTGGTTTTACCGGGCCTATCTATTGAGTTTAATGCTCTTTTATATCGCTTACGGCGTGATTTCCCTGCTTCCAGTGATCTCCTATAAAGACACGCTGGATTTAAGTGTTGGTTATATCCCTTTTGAAAGTCACTTTTATTTTATGGGCATGCTGCTATTGAGTATTTATCTTTTTGAACGGTTTAAAAGCAGCGCTACAAGCTAATGAAATTAACACTGTACAGTAAACAGCAGCTGGCTTTACGCAATGGACAGGATAAACCGGAGATCTGGGTGGCCTATAAAGGAGTCATTTACGAGGTCACTGATAGTCGATTATGGAGAAACGGGAAGCATTATGAACATTGGGCAGGTCAGGACCTTACCGAGGAACTCGCCGATGCACCGCATACTGAAACTGTCTTTGAGAAATTTATAGCAGTAGGGAAATTGAAAGTATAATAAAAGGAGTGCTGATTCAGCACTCCTTTTATTTTAACCTGCAAAATTCCGATTTAAGGCTATTTAGCAGGCTGATGATAGATTTCTCAATTAAGCATCAATCGTAAATGAACTCAATTTCACAAATTCCTGAATACGGGCTGCTACTTCTTCATCTGTTAAGTTCAAGATTTTTTCTGTTCCGAATTTCTCTACGCAGAAAGAAGCTAAAGCAGAACCATAGATGATGGCATTCTTCATGTTGTTGAAGTTTACCGTTCCTACTTTTGCCAGGTAGCCAATAAAACCACCAGCGAAAGTATCACCAGCTCCTGTTGGATCAAACACTTCTGCTAATGGCAATGCCGGTGCAGAGAATATTTTATCTTCATGGAATAACAATGCACCGTGTTCACCTTTTTTAATGATCAAGTATTTTGGACCCATTGTTAAGATTTTCTTCGCAGCTTTCACCAATGAGTATTCTCCTGACAACTGACGGGCTTCTTCATCATTGATCGTCAATACATCTACCAGTTTGATGGTTTGTAATAGGTCGTCCATCATGATGTCCATCCAGAAGTTCATCGTATCCAAAACGATCAGCTTTGGTCTGTTTTTTAATCTTTCTATCACCGTACGCTGGATCACTGGGGTTAGGTTACCGAGCATCAGGTATTCGCAATCCTGGTAATTCTCAGGTATGATCGGGTCGAAATCTGCTAAAACATTCAGCTCAGTGACTAATGTGTCTCTGCTGTTCATGTCATTGTGGTATTTTCCTGACCAGAAGAAAGATTTTTCTCCTTCTTTTATTTGTAATCCTTCGGTATCAATTCCGTGTGTATTAAATGCATCAATGTCTTCTTTATGGAAGTCATCACCAACAACAGCGACGATTTTCACCTTATCATAAAAGTAAGATGCAGCTAAACTTGCGTAAGTAGCGGCTCCACCGACTATCTTATCTGTTTTTCCGAAGGGAGTTTCAATAGCATCAAATGCCACAGTCCCTATGATTATCAGGCTCATAGATATTTTCTTAAAATTATTTTAAAATATTTCGTTACAAATATTGCATAAATAAATTAAAACCCCTAATATTGCATTCCCAAAACGAACGAAACTTAATGTTGTTTTAAGACTTCAAAAAGCCGTTTATCTTGGTAGCCAGTACTCCTTCTTAGCTCAGCTGGTTAGAGCATCTGACTGTTAATCAGAGGGTCGCTGGTTCGAGCCCAGCAGAGGGAGCAAAATTTGAAAGCCTTTCAGTGAAAACTGAAAGGCTTTTTTGTTTTTCAGAAAAAATTCTATATTTGATCATTAGAAAAATTAATGTTCTCAGAAAATCAAGTAGTTGTAAAAACAAAAATGCTGACAGCAGCCTAAAGCTGCACTCCTTGCACGGCACAATATTCTCCCATAACACATTGTTGGTGATACTTTACTATTGAGCAATTCATCCTGCGCTCCGGAACAAGTATGTGAATTGATCAGTAATCTCCATCAGAAAGATATTGGTACAGAAGAATGGACCGTTTCAGCAGAAATGAATGATTTCGATTTACTCAGACGCTGAGCACCCAATAGTTTAAACGAAAATGAAAAATATAATCTTAAAGAATGGCAAATAAATTAGACAAAATAGTCATCGTAGACCTAGAAGCAACTTGCTGGAATACGGGACAGCCCAAAGGAATGGAAAGTGATATTATTGAGGTTGGTGTATGTCTCCTGGACATTCGTACAGGCGAAATCTCTGAAAATAGAGGGATATTAGTGATACCTGAGCGGTCTGAGATTAGTACATTTTGTACCGAGCTGACCACAATTACTCCGAAAATGATTGAAAAGGAAGGGATAACATTTAAGGAAGCCTGCCGTATTTTGCAGAATCAATATTTGTCGCAGGGAAGACCTTGGGCAAGCTTTGGCGCCTACGATCAGAAGCAATTTATGAAGCAATGTACCGCCATGGGTATTGGATACCCTTTTGGTCCCTCTCATATCAATGTGAAGACACTCTTTGCATTAAAAAAGAAGTTGTCTCATGAAAAAGGAATGTCGGCTGCACTGAACTTACTCAAGATTCCTCTGGAGGGAACCCATCACCGCGGCGTTGATGATGCAAATAATATCGCCAAAATACTACACTGGATTTTAAGTTAAACCCATCCTTACTTATCAAGAAATCAGTTTTAATTATGGATTTGCCGTTAATTTGCATCTTCTTATTAAATTATGAAATATAGCCTCTTCCTTTTTATCGCTTTCCTCTTCCATTTCTCTGCATTCGGACAAGCCAAAAAAATTCAGCCACTACATCAGTTTATGCAGGCAAACGCAGATTCCACCTTGGTTTTAGAGTTTACCAGCAGTTGGCTTCATTTCCCGGCGTATTACCTGCTCAGTAGAAAAGACAATATCATCAGCTGCTATACCTATGAATTAACTGAAAAACCTGGTGCTTTTGGACCTACGCCAGCAAAGATCTCTGAGGCGATGTTTAAGCTGCAAATGAAAATACTTTCCGAACCAATGGATGTCAATTACTATTTTAGGAGTTACCTGGGAAGGCTTGCAGAACGAAAGGAGTTCTGGAATCAGATATCCTCGCTTCAGCCATGGCAGCTAAAAGATGATGCTATGGAAGGCGATCGTTGTCCGGCAGCTCCCCATACCAAAGCTGAGCGCGGTGCTCCGGTGGTTTATGATGGAGCTGGGATACAACTCTACCTGATCACAAAAGCGGAAATCAAAATACTTGATTTTGATGCGCCTCAATTTTATGAAGAAAGTTGTCCGGGAAGACCAAGCAGAATTGCAATCAACAAAATGGCTACCTTATTTAAAGCTCATTTCTTACCGGAAACAACTAAACGCTGATGATGTGCATTGGTGGCTTCGATGATTCATCCTGGTGATTTACGCTATCCTGAGCAGCTTTATCTGCGCTCATCCCCAAAATCACGACAGTCCTGTACTTTATCTTTTTTATTGTGATTAATTCCGTTGATTTACTGTAGGGCACAATAGAGGGATTTATAAAAGTGATGGCCGTTCTGCAGAAAATCCAGCCATTAACTATGGTACAGGTGGATTGTTAATCGGTAAAAATTACTTGTTAACGACTTCCTGGAATGCGCCAAAAGAAGCTTTTACAACTCCCGGTGAATTTTTTGACCAAAAAAGTGTAGATGATGGGCCATTATTTGGATTCCATCGCATGAATGCTTTTACAGGGATGAAACCAATGCCAAGCCTGCATTTTCACGATGTGGAGAAGAATGCGGATGTGGAAAAGGACCTGAAAAGATACCGCGCACATTTATCCGTACTTTTTTTTCCGGAGGTTACTGCAGAGACTGAATCTCAAATTCATTCATTTTAGAACGAAGTGCCCGACTTGTAAAGGCCCATTTCCACCGCGAAATGGGCCTTTTCTTAGTGATAGGTTAAAATTTAATTATTTCTTTATTTGGCACCCTTTTAATGGTAACTTAGGATAACAGATAATTCCTTATGTCGAATATTAAACTGATTATTGAAGAGAGAGCAAGTAATATTGGCAATTTTATGGTCGGTAGATTGTTGCCATTCCGGGAAAAAAGAATGGTAGGCCCATTTGCTTTTATTGACCACATGGGGCCTGTTTGCTTAAGTGATCATGAAAACCTTGACGTTCCTCCACATCCACATATCGGTCTTTCTACGCTGACCTATCTTTTTGAAGGCAGTATTATGCATAAAGACAGTCTGGCAAATGAAATAGAGATTAAACCCGGACAAGTTAACTGGATGACCGCCGGAAAAGGAATTGTACATTCTGAGCGTACGCCTGCATACCTGCGTCATTCTGATAAAATGCTTCATGGATTGCAAATTTGGGTGGCTTTACCCAAAGATCTAGAGCAGATAGAACCTGAATTTTTCCATGTAGATGCTGAAGATATTCCAGTATGGGAACAGGATGGTGTCTCTTTTAAACTGATTGCTGGTGCTGCTTTTGGCAAGGAGTCTCCGGTACCTGTTTACAGTCCGCTCTACTTCCTGGAATTGAAAACAAAAACGCGTAAAACAGTTAAAATCGGCGATGACTTATTTGGAGAAAGTGGCTTGTACATCTTAGAAGGAGCCATTGAAAGTGAAGGATTTACTTACGAGCCGAAACAGCTGCTGGTAGCAAACGATACTAAGCTCTGTGAATTTGTGATGCTGGAAAATACGACGGTCTATATTTTTGGTGGTAATCCTTTTCCAGAAGAGCGTTTCATCTATTGGAATTTTGTAGCTACCGCTAAAGAAATTATTGAACAAGCTAAAAATAAATGGCTGGAGCAGTCTTTTGAAAGGGTGCCTGGAGAAACAGATTTTGTGCCTTTGCCGGAACAGGGAGGGACTATAAAAAATTAGATTTAAATTTATTCTTATGAAAATTGAACATCTAAACGAAAATAAGGGTGGCTATTTTAAAGCCCTGAATGAAGGGAAGACCGCGGCAATTATGAATTATGCCTGGGCTGGCCCAGGAAAAATTGTCATCGAACATACAGAGGTCAAGCCTGATTACTCCGGACAAGGTTTAGGAAAGGATTTAGTATTCGCAGCCGTAGACTATGCCCGGCTGCAGAAAGTGAAGATTCTTCCACTGTGTCCATTTGCCAAAAGTATCTTCAATAAAAATGAATCACTGAATGATGTGCTTTTTTAAAAGTTGAACCGGCAACCCTCGCAATGGTGCCGGCTCCCCCTAATTAATGTTGATGATTTTAATAGCTGAAGCTTCGCTGTATTAATGGTTAAAGCGTTCATGAAAGGCGCGATCCAATTCCTCTCTGTGCATGGGATGCGCAAGGCTGATCAAAGCCTTTGCTCTTTGCTTCAGGCTCATTCCAAACAAGTTTACCTTGCCATATTCTGTCACAATCCAGTGTACATGTCCTCTGGTCGTCACTACACCAGCTCCTTGTTTTAAGAAAGGGACAATTCTGGAAATGCCTTTTGAAGTGATCGAAGGCAGCGCAATAATCGGCTTTCCACCTTCAGAAAGAGAGGCACCATGGATGAAATCCATTTGTCCGCCAATCCCGGAGTACTGATAAGTACCCATCGAATCTGCGCAGATTTGACCGGTTAAGTCTAGCTCAATCGCTGAATTTATGGCGGTTACTTTAGGGTTTTTTCTAATGATACTGGTATCATTCGCATAAGAAATATCCATCACGCGAATAATAGGGTTGTCATTTACAAAATCATATAATTTTCTGGTGCCGATCATAAAAGAGGTGATGGATTTGCCGCGGTTTATCTTTTTAAGGCTATTATTGATCACCCCGCTCTGAATCAATGGAATTACGCCATCGGAAAGCATCTCTGTGTGTAAGCCCAGGTTTTTATGACCGGTTAGGTTTTTCAATACCTGATCCGGAATACCGCCAATTCCCAGCTGGAGGGTAGCGCCATCTTCTACCAGAGAGGCGATATGTGCACCGATGGTAATCGTTGCTTCACTGGTTTTTGCAGAATAATCTACCTCCGGTAATTCCTGTTCAAAATAAACCAGGGAGTTGATGGCAGAGATGTGCACAAAACCATCTCCATGTGTTCTCGGCATTTTCGGATTTACCTGAGCAATGATGTGTTTTGCAGTATCTACCGCTGCTCTGGCAATGTCTACAGAAGTTCCCAAGGAGCAGTAGCCATGGGCATCCGGCTCTGAAACCTGAATCAGGGCTACATCAATAGGTAAAAATCCTTCTTTAAACAGTTTTGGAATCTGACTTAGAAAAATGGGAATGTAATCTCCATTCCTGCTATTGGCTACCGCCCTGGTATTTGCCGATACGAATAAGGAATTAAAGAAAAAGCTTTCGCGATAAGGACTTTGGTTGAAATCAACATCTCCAAGTGTAGTGATGCTGGTGATTTCTACATTTTTAAGTTCCTGATGTCTTTTTTGAAGTGTTTTAATCAGGTGGACCGGTGTAGCGGCACTGCCATGAATAAATACGCGATCACCTGATTTAATCGCTTGCAGGGCTTGTTCTGCGGTAGTATAGTTTGGAACATTCATAGATTTTGATACTGCTTTAAGGAAATTTGGAGTTCAACTCCTTACCTAACAAAATGATAAGGATTTTGTGCTAAATCTCTTTATAAATCCCCGTAAAGCAGGTGATCTAAATCATAGAAATAACTGACTATCGTCAGCTATGCTCCCGCTTGATCCTGGAGCTCTTTTTGGAGTATTTTTGAAGTTTTACCATTTCCGTCATGGCTCCATCCTGGTGGATTAAAAAGGTATTTCAGTTTATTCTTCCATCCCGGTGCTTTTTTAACATCATCTGAAAGGGCAATCAGTTCATGAAAAATGATATTTACTGCGCCCTGGCCTTCTGGTTGCGCGGTTAAGCCATAGTGAATCTCCTCTTCCGGCATTTCTTCCTGAAAAGTTCCAAACCAGCGGTCCCACAAAATCAGCACCATGCCCATGTTTTTATCCAAGTAACGAACGTTACTGGCATGGTGAACCCGGTGATGTGAGGGCGTCACAAAGATATATTCGATCCATGGATGAAGTTTTCTGATCGCCTGTGTATGTACCAGGTTGCCATAGATCTGAGTAATCAGGTAGGCGAAAAGTATGTCAAAGGCATTGAAGCCCATAAAAGCCAATGGCAAATAGAAAAATACGCGGTATAAAGGTTCAAATACGGTAGACCTGAAGCCGGTAGTCAGGTTGAAAAATTCCGAAGAGTGGTGGGTCACATGCATGGCCCAGAAAAGGCGTACATAATGGCCTGTAGTATGCAGCAACCAATAAAGCAGATCCTGCGCCAGGATCAATACGATCCAATACAGCCATACATTAGAAATTTCAAACAGGCGATAATGCTCATAACAATAATCCAGCAGGAAGAAAGTGGCAGTTTTCATGGTCAGGTTAACGATAAACGCCACTGCCATCAGGTACACATTGGTTAAAGTATCACGTCCATGATACACTTTTTTATCATGGACGTAACTAAAGTACATTTCTACTAGAGTAAAGATTATAACAAACCCAAAGAGGGCAACAATACTCAGGTTTTTGTCTACTAATTCATTCATCTTATGGAATCACTAACGTTCTTTTTTCTGTGGTATGTGCACTGAAAAAGCCGAGTGCGCCACCTGTTAAATTGCTCAGTGGATTGGCAGGGGCAGCTCCATTATCAGAGCCTTCCGCAGCGGATAGACTGAAAAGATAAAGGTAAACAGAAGGATCAATACTGTGCATTTCAAGGGCTAATTTGTCTCCTTTTTTAAAGTGCCTTGACAAATCATCGGTTCTGTTTTCAAAAATGACAGGCGTAGTTACTTCCTGACCAGGAGTGAATTGATCGTTCATCAGGCTGTAATTCCTTTGTCGTCTACCATTGTGAAACAGCTCAAACCAGTAAAAGTTTGTGACGTTTGCCGGATCTTTATATTTCACATAAGTAGTCACTTTTAAACTGTCAAAATCTTTAGCTTTCAGGTAAAAATCATCGAAAGGAACCACTAAAGGCATGGTGCTAGTTGCTTTGAAAGTTTCACCTTCTACCAAAACCGTCAAATGGTACGTCTGACCAGGAATCCCGATCAACGTCGATAATTTATAGACCCCCGGACTGTCTTCCAGCAGGGTATAAGCCGTACCATTGTTCTCAATTTTCACTACAGCTCCACTCAGTCCGCTAAAAGGATTGGTATCCTTAAAGTTTCTGGTTTTGCTTAGCAATACGGTGCAAGAGCCGGGTTCATTGGTAATGCTGCCTTCAATCACGTATTTTACTTCATTATCCTTGTATTTTAAGTCGATTACCTTTTCACAGGAACCGAATAATATAGGGAAAAGCAGGAGTAAGTAAGCTATATTTTTCATGTGGGTATTTTTGTAGGGTCTTTAAAATTTGAAATCGTAAGAAATGGAAGGAACAAACCTAAATAAACTGGTTTTTACAGCTTCTGTCACATTTGGCTGATTTTCATTCTCACCGAAGCCGATTTTGTAAGCATTTGCACGGCCATAGGCATTGTATAAGCTAAAGCTCAGCTCAGAAGAGAAGTTTTTTCTCTTTTTCAGGATATGGGTGGCGCCAACATCCAGTCGGTGGTAAGCAGGCATACGGTCTGCATTTCTCTCGGAGTAATAAAAATAACTTTCTCCAAGTAAGGTGTATTTCGCATTCGGGAAGGTCACAGCATTTCCGGTGGCAAATACCCAGTTGGCAGAGAAGGACCATTTCTTGTTTAGCTCATATAATGCGACAATAGAAATGTCGTGCGTGCGGTCTTGTCGGGTATTGTACCAGTCATTGTTGTTGATGCCGTCCACCTGTCTTTCCGAATTGGAAAGGGTATAGGCCAGCCAGCCGGTTAGTTTTCCCGTTTTCTTTTTCAACAGCCATTCTACACCATAAGCACGTCCTTTTCCGAAAAGCAATTGCGTTTCTATTGGTTTATTGGTGTAAATATCTGCTCCATTTCGGTAGTCAATCTGGTTTTTTAAGTCTTTGTAATAAGTTTCTATCGTTAGCTCATAACGGTCTCCGTTCAAGTTTTTATAGTACCCTAAAGACACTTGATCGCTGAGTTCTGGCTTAATGATGTTCGTACTGGCCGTCCAGCGATCTACAGGCGATGCAGAGTTGGAGTTCGAAATCAAGTGTAAATTCTGGGCATTACGTACATAAGAAGCTTTAATGGCCGCAGATTCAGACAGCTGGAAGGAGGCGGCAATTCTAGGTTCTAGATTCACATAAGTTTTCACCACTTCTCCACTTTTGTAGGTGGTTTCTGAAGTCACCTGACCCGCAGTATTGATATCATAGTAAGTGCCTTTACCCAGGATGCTGAACGCCGATAAACGCAATCCATAAGTTAAGCTCACACCATCAGAAACTTTCCAGGAATTGCTGGCATAAATCGCGTTTTCTAAAGAGTAGCGGTTTTCCAGGTCTTGAGAAACCATGCCTGAATTACCTTCTGCACGTACTTCTCCTGGTTTAATCGTATGGAAAATAGAGTTTAAACCAAAGCTTAGTGTATTGTTCCCATTGATATACCATTGCAGGTCTTCTTTGAAATTCCAGTCTCTGATTTGAGAAAACAGGGATAAAGAACTTTCATCTTCTTCCGCGTTGATTTTATAGTTGTAATTGCTGAAAATCAGGGAAGTATTAGAGAATAGTTTGCTGTTGAACAAGTGATTCCAGCGCACAGTAGCTGTGGCATTTCCCCAGTTAATCCCGGCCAGCTGATCGGCAGCTAGAACATCTCTTCCAAAATAACCCGATACAAAGATCCTGTCTTTCTCCCCGAGAATATAATTCGCCTTTGCATTTATATCATAAAAATAAAGGCTACTGCGGTTGATTGTGGAGTCATTTGAAAGTTTCAAGAAAGCATCCAGATAAGTTCTGCGGGCAGAAACGAGGAAGGAAGATTTTTCTTTTTGTATCGGTCCTTCTACATTTAATCTGGCAGCAATCATTCCGACACCACCGCTAACACCGAATTTCTGAAGATTTCCATCGTTCATCTTTACATCCATTACAGATGATAATCCTCCACCATATTGTGCTGGCATACCACTTTTATAAAGTGTTACATTTTTAATGGCGTCTGAATTGAAGGTAGAAAAGAAGCCTAAAAGGTGAGAAGCGCCATATACCGGTGCTTCATCCAGCAGGATCATATTTTGATCCGCACTGCCTCCGCGGACAAAAAATCCTCCAGAGCCTTCTCCTGATGATTTTACACCTGGTAAAAGCTGCAGGGTTTTGATCACATCACGTTCTCCAAGTACCATTGGGATGTTCTTTGTTTCAGTCAGGTTAATGCGTTCCATCCCCATCTGAGGGTTTTCAATATTTCTCCTTGCGGAAGTAGCGGTGATGCTCACTGTTTCCAGTTCATTGGCGTCTTCTTCTAAAAGAATATTCAGACGCATAGGACTATTCAGCTCAATGGTTTTCGTCTGGCTGCGGAAGCCAATGGCCGAAACTTCTATTTGCTGTGTTCCTTTTGGCAGGCTGATGGAGTAAAAGCCATATTCATTACTTAAGGTTGCCACTTTGGTTCCAGCTAATCTTATGGTAGCTGCAATGAGTGTTTCTCCTGTTTTAGAAGAAGAGATCGTACCACTTAAACTGTACTTGTCTGCGCTCTTTGCCGGATTTGCCGCCGGATCGGCCATCGGCTTTTTTGCTTTCGTCGCGTCATATTGCAGGTGAATCTCCTGATCCAGGGCATTAAATTTAAACGGCTGACCAGTCAGGGCTATCGTCAGTACCTGATTTATTGTCTTATTTCTAGCCTCTACCGAGATCTTTACCTTACTATTGGCAACTTGCTCATTGTAAGTGAATTTTACCTGTGTCAGTTTACTGATCTTGTCTAAAGCGGTTTTTAAAGGTTCTTCTTTAAGACTGATGCTCAATCGCTTTTCCAATGGCGCTTGTGCATGAGCCTGCATTTGTATTAGGAGTAGGAATAATAACATCAAGGCAACAACTGCCAGGAACCCTTTAGGTCCATATTTTTTCATAACTTTATATTAAATGTTGATTTTATTTGCCCTTAAGTTCTCAAGGCTCGGGCATTTGAAATTGATTGAGGTACTTGTCCGGTCTTCTTTTCTAGAAGCCGGACATTTATTTTGTGATTACATATTGCCCTCCATCTTTTTCCCAATTCGTTTCCATGACCGTACAAAGCTTTTTCAAGGTCTGTACCAGGTCTGTGTTCATATTTAAATGACCATAGAAATGGTGGTTTTGTAATTCCGGAGCGAGGATGATCTGTACTTTATACTGCATTTCCAGGTCCTCAGCCACTTCAGAAAGCGGCGTTCCTTTATAATCGAAGCGTCCAATTCGCCTGTTCAGGAAATCTTTCGCATCCGGGAAGTTTTCCGTACTCATTTTTTCTTTTTTCTTATTCACAGATACACGCTGATTGGCGGTAATGATCGCTTCTGTAGTTTTTCCATTTGCATCAAAAGAGACGGCTACTTTTCCGGTTACCAAGGTCACATTTACATCTTCCTGCTCGGCATATGCCGAAAAGTTGAAACTTGTACCCAGTACGCGGGTGCTGACTTTTCCTGATTTGATGAGGAAAGGATGCTCGCTGTCATGAGCGACTTCAAAAAAGGCTTCACCATCCAGGCTGACCAAACGCTGTGCTCCTTCAAAAGCAGCGGGATAGGTTAATTTACTATGTGGACTCAGCCATACTTTTGTGCCATCTGGAAGCTGTATTTGTCGGCGGCTACTGGTTACACTGGCTATTTCCATTTTTGCTCCAGCTCCAATACTTTGCTGCAATTCAGATCGGTAAAAGTAAATTCCGAAAAATAGGAGCAGTATTGCTGCAATTGCAGCTGCATACCTGAACATTGGATATAATTTTCGCGGAGCAGAAGCTTTAGTCATTGCTGCGGTTTTCTGCAGGTTTTCCTGAGGCAGGAAATAAGGAATTAGACCAGTTTCCGGTGCCATTGGGGTTTGATCCCAGGTTCCAGACAATAGATTTTGGAGCTGGTCCTCCTCTTTTCCTTTTTGGATAAGGGTAAAAAAACGATTCAGTTCACCCGCAGTACAGCGGTTGCTTAAATACAGTTGATATAGACGGGCTAACTCTTCTTTTTCTTCCATGACTACTTACTATACAACTGTAAGCGCAGGTAGGACTAGTTGGAATGAAAATAATTTGAAGAAGCAAGAATAAAACAGATGATACCGCCATTTTTACGGACATAGTCTCGCACAAATTTGCTGGCTTCCACCATGTGGTTTTTTACGGTGTTCTTGGAAATACTCAGTTTTATGGCAATTTCTTCATGGCTCAATTCTTCTGTACGCACCATTTGATAGATGAGTTTCTTCTGCACAGGTAGCTGTGCAATGGCCTCTTCATATACCTTTCTCAGCTCTTTCTCGAGCAATTTATCTTCCGCCCGACTGGTATTTCCAGTAATGTGTAGGAATACTTCTTCCTGTAAAGCCTTTTCACGGGCAATCTTTTTCAGGTGATTCAGCACATGGTTTAACGTGATTTTTTTAATGTAGCCCTGAAAAGAGAAATCTGTATTGATTTGTGCGCGTTTTTGCCAGATTCTGATAAATACTTCTTGAACAATCTCCTCGGCAGTATCAGCTGATTTACTCAGCTGATACGCATAATTATACACTTTATTTCGATACTGATTGTAGATTCTTACAAATGCGAGCTCATCTCCCTCCTTCAATTTAGTGAGTAGTTTCTTGTCCTCCAGTTGCTCCGATCTTTGTATCCCCATAAATATCCGGCTCAATGTTATAAAAAATAAACAAGAAAACAGAAGGGAGATCCTTAATCGCTGTTTACCTGCCGGTCAGATCTACTATGAATTCATCGAATAATCTAGCTTCATGGTCGTTATTTTCAGCGTTTTTGCCAGAAAGGGTATAGTATTCACCTTTGATGGTAAATTTAAAAGGTGTTTTTTCAATGGCAATTTTCAGGAAACCATGCTTGTTGTCGCAATAGTTTTCCAATGCCACCTGATCTAGTAATTCGTTCTCCGTCTGGTAATCTTGTTCCTCCGGATCCGCTAAGGCATGAAGTTCGTCGAAACCACCAGCACCTGCCACCACAAAAGGAAGGATTTTTCCATCCGGATATTGCTTGGTAAAGCGCTGGTAGTTGTGCACATGTCCGCTGAAGATTAAGTCGGGCTTTACACCCGTTGCTTCAAAAGAAGCTTCCAGAAATTCTACCATTGGCATGCTGGAGCCATGATTTACATCCGCCGAATAAGGCGCATGGTGCATACATACAATAATGGCTTTTTCCGAACTGTATTTAGCCGCATGTTTCAGTTCTTTTATAAACCAATCCTGCTGCTCTTTTTTAATGCAGCCAAACTTAGGTACATTGGTGTGGAGGCCGATAATGGTGGCCAATGGGCTTTCCATCGTCCAATATACATTGGGTTGCACCTGGCTTTTTCTGCTGATGCCAGATCCGAAATGAAGCGTAGCAGGACAGGTATTGCAAAATGCAGTGTAAAAGGCTTCAAGAGGCTCGTAACGCTCGCTTGAGTTGGGATTTACATCCGTATCGTGGTTTCCGGCAATCGCATATATCGGGCCTGGATAGCTTTCATAAGGTTTCAAAAACTGGTCTTCATACTGATCTGCTTCTCCATAATGGTAAACAAGGTCTCCCAAATGGTATAAAAATGCAGGGCGTTCTTCTGGACATACCGCTTGCAGGTACTGCTGGGCCATTTGGCCGGCGATCTGTTTTTGCAGGTCAGGCTGTTTAAATCCACCGGTGTCGCCCACCATGTGGAACACCATTGCCTGTGGACTAGGATTATCCGATTTTGCCTCCAGAGTTAAGCGGTAAGGATAGCTTCCTGTTGGTGATGGCAATGGCTGGAAAGTGTGACTGTCATCTACCGGATTTTTTTTAAAAACTGCTTTATAAAGAATCTTTGTACTGATCATCGTCCTATATTTTTGATTTACTATGAAGTTATGGGGCTCATGTTAACTGAGCATTAAGGATTAAATATTTAACGTAAATTTAAACGGGAGGTCATATCAGGGGCTATATTTCTATCAATTGATGACATTGCGATGTTAAAAATCAAATGGCTCTGACATACTGTTGTCACAAGCTCCTTTAAATTTGCAGCATCAATCATTAACGCATTAAAAATTTGAAAATGGAAAACGTAACATTAGCCCCCTTTTTTGTGGTGGGTATTTCAGTGAGAACCAGTAATGATCCCGGTAAAGCAGCTATTGATATTCCAGCATTATGGGCTAGGTTTATTGGCGAAAATATTGGGGCAAAAATTGCGAATAAACTTCGCGATGAAGTATATAGCATTTATACAGACTACGAAGGCGATTATAGCCAGCCTTATACCACGGTAATCGGTTATGCAGTTCAAGATCTGGATGAAGTTCCTGAAGGAATGCGTGGAGTAACCATTACAGGCGGTGCTTATCAAAAATATGCGCTGAAAGGCAATATGCAGGAGGGATTGGTTTTTAATGCTTGGCTAGACATTTGGAAATCAGGAATATCACGTGCTTATACCACAGATTTCGAGGTCTACGGTGCTAAGGCACAAAATCCTGAAGTGGCAGAAGTTGATATTTTTATCGCGTTGAGCTAATTTCATCAAGCTAACCACCGATTCCATATCTTTTGTTAAATTTGATACATACCTATATTATTTTTATATGATAAATATCAAAAAATCGATTGGAATCCAAGTGGTTGCAGGGTCTATGCTGCTGCTTTCTGCCTGCAGCAGCTCCGATAAAAGCAAGGAATTGCATTCCGGAATCGTTCTTAAAAACATGGATACTACTGTTGCTCCTGGTAACAATTTCATGGAATACGTCAATGGCACCTGGATTAAAAACACCAAGATTCCTGCTGATAAATCTTCTTATGGGGCCGGTGCTATTGTGAATGATAAAGCTCAGGAAGATGTGAAAGCTATCATCGAGAATGCGGCTAAAGACAAGGCTTCAGAAGGATCTGATCAGCAAAAGATCGGTGATTTTTATGAGTCTTATATGAACATGAAAGTGCGTGATTCTATTGGATTAGCGCCAATGCAAGCGGAATTTAAAAAGATTGACGGCATTGCTTCCAATAAAGACCTTTCTGCTTATTTCGCTTATGCGAACAAAATCGGTAACTATATTCCTTTTAGTGTAGGGATCATTGAAGATTTTAAAGATCCTAAAAAATATATGCTTTACACCTGGCAAGGCGGTTTAGGATTACCAGAAAGAGAGTATTACCTGCTTCAGGATGCCAAGTCAAAAGAAACACGTGCTAAATATGTACTGCACATCGAAAAGATGTTAGGACTTGCAGGTGTTCCCGATGGAAAAGCAAAAGCAGCTCAGATCATGGCATTAGAGACTTTATTGGCTTCTAAACACATGAAAAAAGAGGAAACCAGAAACATGGCTGGGCTTTATAATAAGTATGCCATCCAAGATCTGGGTAAATTGACTCCTGATTTTGACTGGACAACTTTATTGACGGAAGCTGGTGTGAAAGGTCAGGACAGTTTGGTGATCACGCAGGTAGCTTATACAAAAGACCTGAATACGATCTTTAAAAACACCCCTTTAGATACCTGGAAAACGTATTTGAAATGGAGTGCGTTGACAGGAGCAGGTTCTGCGCTGACCACTGCAATTGACGAAGAGAACTTCGATTTCTATGCAAAAACACTCTATGGTGTAAAAGAACAAAAACCAAGATGGCGCAGAGCTGTAGATGTGGTGAACGGCAGCCTTGGCGAAATGGTAGGTAAATTATATGTAGAGAAGCATTTCCCGCCTGCAGCAAAAGAACGTATGCTGAAGCTTGTAGATAATTTGTTGAAATCTTATGAAACCAGCATTAAAGAATTAGACTGGATGAGTCCAGAGACTAAAAAACAAGCTTTAGTGAAAATCAGTAAATTCACTCCGAAAATCGGATACCCTGATAAATGGAGAAATTATTCTTCTTTGAAAGTAGTGAAACATGATCTTTACGGAAATGAGAAACGTGCTGCTGAGTTTGAATACAACCGTAACCTGAACAAATTAGGTAAACCGGTAGATCGTTCAGAGTGGGGTATGACGCCACAAACGGTGAATGCTTATTACAACCCGACATTAAACGAAATCGTATTCCCCGCAGCAATCTTACAGCCTCCTTTCTTTGATATGGACGCTGAAGATGCGGTAAATTATGGTGGTATTGGTGCGGTAATCGGACACGAAGTAGGGCATGGTTTTGATGATCAAGGCAGTACTTTTGACGGAGATGGCGTGATGCGCAACTGGTGGACTCCAAAAGATAACGAAGAATTTAAAAAGAGAACTCAGGCGCTGATTGCACAATACAGTGCATTTCAGGTGTTCCCAGACCTGAAAGTGAATGGTGCGTTTACTTTGGGGGAGAACATCGGTGACCTTGGTGGTTTAAGTATCGCTTTAAAAGCTTACAAAGCTAGCTTAAATGGTAAACCAGCACCAGTAATGGATGGTTTCACAGGTGAACAAAGGGTATTTATCGGTTGGGGTCAGGTTTGGCTGAACAAATCAAATAATGAATCTTTAAGAAATCAGGTCGGTACAGACCCGCATTCTCCTGCTAAATTCAGAGTGAATGGTGTGGTAAGAAATATCCCGGACTGGTATACCGCGTTTAAGGTAACTGCGAAAGATTCTTTATACCTGGCACCGGAAAAACGTGTTAAAATCTGGTAAGCTAAATTGAAAATTTGGTCAGCTGGAAATAGAATATCAACAAAGAAGCCGATGCTGTACAGCATCGGCTTCTTTGTTTAAAATATGATTTGTTTAATGCTTTCCGGGATCTAGCTGCTGATATAGCTTTCGAGCTGAGAAATCGTTTGTTTTTGATCTTCTATGATAAATTTCACCACATCACCAATAGAGACCATGCCCATTAATTCCCCCCCCTGAATCACCGGTAAATGTCGGATGTGTTTATCGGTCATCGTTTGCATACAATGGTCCAGGCTATCTCCTGTGGACACTGTAATTGGTGAAGCTGTCATGACTTCATGGATTGGCGTATCTACAGAGGTTTTTCCTTGAAGAATAATCTTTCGGGCATAATCCCTTTCCGTAAAAATTCCTAATAATTTACGCTCCTCCATAATGAGCAGCGCGCTGATATTTTTCTCCATCATTAACTGAAGCCCATCTAACACCGATGCATCGGTGGAAATGGAAAAAATTTCAGATGATTTAGTGCTGAGTAATTGTTTTACGGTTTTCATAACGCATTAGTAATTAGCTAATTAAATTTAACGAAATAAATGCTAATTTCCAATAGGTCTCGCCGAAATATTTATTTACCGCATCATTGGCAAAATTTCTTCCACATAGGTACGTTCATTTGCCAATCGCGGAACCTTATGCTGTCCACCTAATTTGCCTTTAGACTTTAACCAGTTGTAAAAGGTGTTATAAGGCGCGTTGTGGACTTTCGGTCTGCGGAGTGCCATGTCTTTAAAACGCTTGGCATCATAGTCGGAATTGACTTCACGAAGTGTGGCATCCAAAATATCGACAAATCTTTCAAAATTATTTGGCTGCTGATCGAATTCTATGATCCATTCATGGCCTCCAACCTCTTCTCCTTTAAAATAAATAGGGCAGGCGGTATAATCCTTAAAGACCGCACCGGTTTCGGTACAAGCCTTACAAATGGCCTGTTCTGCATTGTCGATGATGACCTCTTCGCCAAAAGCATTGATGAAATGTTTAGTCCTTCCGGTAATTTTAATGCGGTAAGGAGATAGACTGGTAAATTGCACCGTATCACCAATCATATATCGCCAAAGGCCGCCGTTGGTAGAGATGATGATGGCGTAATTCTTATTGAGCTGTACCTGATCTAAGGATAAGGTATCTGGGTTTTCGGAATCCAGCAGTTCAATCGGTAAAAATTCATAGTAAATGCCGTAATCCAGCATCAGCAGCAGCTCGTCGGAATTTACTTCATCCTGAATCCCGAAGAATCCTTCCGATGCATTATAAGTTTCCAGATAATACATCTCATTACTAGGAATCAATTCTTTGAATTGTTCTCTGTAAGGTTTAAAATTTACCGCACCGTGGATGTAAAGTTCCAGGTTTGGCCATACTTCCAGCAGGTTTTTCTTACCAGTAATTTCCAATACCTTTTTCGCTAAAACGAGCGTCCAGGTAGGTACACCGGCGATATTGGTGACATTTTCTTTGATGGTAGCCTCTGCCATCTTTTCCATTTTTTCCTCATAGTTGTCCATCAGGGCAATGGAAATGTTTGGCGTCCGGTAATATTCGGCCCACATGGGTAGATTTTTGATCAGTACGGCCGATAAATCACCATAAAAGGAATCTTCATTGAGCTGATTGATCTGGTGACTGCCACCCAATACCAATCCTTTTCCTGTTAAAATCTGATTGTCCGGGCGGTTGTTGCAAAAGATTGATAATAAATCTTTTCCACCTTTGAAATGGCACTCCTGTAATGACTCTTCGGATACCGGAATGAACTTACTCCGGTCGCTGGTAGTGCCTGAAGACTTGGCAAACCACTTAATTTCTGTAGGCCAAAGGATATTTTGCTCGCCTTTGAGCATCCTTTCTATGTATGGTTTTAAGGTATCGTAGTTTTGTATGGGTACCCTTTGCTTAAACTGTCTGGGGGATAGAATAGAGCGGTACTCATATTTGGTTCCCCATTCTGTATCAGCAGCACTGGAAATCAGTTTCTGAAACCATTCCTCCTGTACATCATGCGGATATTTCATGAAAAGCTCAATCTGATGGACGCGCTTTTTCATATACCAGGTAAAAATTGAATTTACTATAGCCATGTGTGGGGGTAAATAAAGGGTTATAATTTTTTAGTACGGAGCACGAAGTTTGAACCTAGATATACACGTCTTACCATTTCATTGGCAGCGAGTACTTCTGGTGTTCCGGATTCTAATATTTTACCTTCAAATAGTAAATAGGCCCTATCGGTGATGGAAAGTGTTTCCTGCACGTTATGGTCGGTAATTAAGATACCTATATTTTTCTGTTTTAATTTATGAACGATGCCTTGAATTTCTTCAACGGCAATGGGATCGACCCCTGCAAATGGCTCATCGAGCAGGATAAAATTCGGACTTGCGGCTAATGCCCTTGCAATTTCCGTTCTACGACGCTCTCCACCGGAAAGTAAATCGCCCCGGTTTTTACGTACTTTATGTAAGCTGAATTCATTGATGAGCTCATCTAGTTTTTCATGACGTTCTTCTTTACCCATTTTAGTCATCTCCAGGATGGCCATAATGTTATCTTCTACAGATAGTTTTCGGAAAACAGAAGCTTCCTGAGCCAGATAACCGATCCCTTTCTGTGCCCTTTTGTACATGGCATCAGAAGTGATGTCTTCGTCATCTAAAAAAATAGTGCCTTCGTTAGGTTTGATCAAACCTACAATCATATAAAATGAGGTGGTTTTTCCCGCTCCGTTAGGCCCAAGTAAACCCACAATTTCTCCCTGGCTCACAGAAAATGAAACGTCATTTACAACGGTTCTCTGTTTGTACTTTTTGATTAGATTCTCAGCTCTTAATATCATTTATATCTTAATCTCAAATGTTTATATGGTACGAATGATCGCTAATTAATTTTTATTCCTTTGATATTTAACTGCAAACGTCGCTGGTCTCTCCAAATGTTTTCTTCAATAGTATAACAAATAGAAAAAGGTTTGTTTGATTGCAACAGGCCTTCGTATTCTGCCAGTCCAAATCCGATGCTTTCAAAAATAACTGAATTTTGTTGTTTTATACTCAATTTTAAATGTTTTGTCGCAACAACCTGTGGCTTTGCCGCCAAACTCAGTCCATGGCTCACAAAAACAGGCGCTGGATTGTGTGGTCCGAAGGGGGCCATTTGTGAAATAATGCGTTGAAACTTACCATCAATTTGTGTAAACTGAAGTTCAGTATCAATCTTGATTTTCGGCGACAGCATATCTTCAGTAATGCTGGAAGATACAATTTGTTCAAATCGATCGGCAAAAGCATCAATATTTTCCGGCCTCATTGTGAGGCCCGCCGCAAACTTATGTCCGCCAAATTGAATCAGTAAATCCTGACATCCCAATAAGGCTTCATAAAGGTCGAATCCCGGTACGGACCTTGCCGATCCGGTCAATAGACCATTCGATAAAGTAAGAACGATGGTTGGGCGGAAATATTTTTCCGTCAGGCGCGAGGCCACAATCCCAATCACCCCTTTGTTCCAGCTTTCATGGAAAATTACTGTGGTTTTTTTATGAATTAAAATATCACAGTCGGCAATTCTTGCGAGTGCTTCAGTAGTAATCGTATGGTCGGTTGTTTTACGATCTGTATTTTGAAGGTTGATAAATTCACTTTGTTCCAGTGCCAGATCGTCTTCTTTGCAAAGCAGCATTTTTACGGCTTGGTTGGCATGGTCCATTCTGCCGGCAGCATTAATTCTTGGTGCCAGAGAAAATATCACGTCAGTCAAGGTATAATCTTTATTTTTTCCGGAGATTTTCATCAATGCCCGCAATCCCATGGAAGGATTGGTATTCAATTTAACCAGGCCATGATAAGCCAATATCCGGTTTTCATCTTCAATAGGAACGATGTCTGCACCGATGCTCACCATCACCAGATCCAGGTATTGTTCATAACCTGCTTTCGGCAATTGGTGCTGGATACTATAAGCCTGTGCCAGTTTAAAACCAATACCGCAGCCGGCAAGTTCTTTAAATGGGTAGGGACAATCCAGACGTTTAGGGTCTAAAACGGCGATGGCTGCGGGTAATTCATCACCCGGTAAATGGTGGTCACAAATGATAAAATCTACGCCTAAGCTATTGGCATAATCGATTTTATCTACAGATTTAATCCCGCAATCCAGGGCGATGATCAGGGTAATTCCCTGCTGTTTCGCATAATCAATACCCTGTGTGGAGATTCCATAGCCTTCCTTATGGCGGTCGGGAATGTAATATTCAATATTTCCTGTAAACTGGCTGAAGAAGCTGTAGGTCAACGCTACAGAAGTGGTGCCATCGACGTCATAATCGCCATAAATCATGATTTTCTCTTGATTGCTTAGGGCAAGGTCGATCCTGCTGATGGCCTTGTCCATGTCTTTCATTAGGAAAGGATCATGTAATTTGGTCATATCCGGCCGGAAATAATCCTTTGCAGCATCAAAAGAAGCGATGCCTCTTTGTACTAAAACTTCGGCCAAACTCTGATCTATATTTAGTTGCTGTGCAAGTGTGTCTATGGTTTCAAAATCATCATTTACTGCCTGCACCCATATTTTTTCCATTACTGTCTCTCGTGTTTTTTTCGAATTATCGATTCCTGCAAAGAAGATTTATGAATTGCGCCAAGCGCTATTGGTTTTGACGCTGGTATGAAACGGATTTCAGCCAGGTTCCCTATCTTTGCAATGAATCGTAAATATATCATTTAATTATTTCTTCTTAAAATAACTACGCCATTGCAAGTATTCACTTTGTTCGAAGGCACCTATTCTGTAGATGCCACTAAAAAATTTCTGCCATTTAACCCTGCTGTGGATCAGCCAAAAGACCGTCCGGCTTCTTTGTTTATCAATGTACAGCCATTTTTAGTAAAAATGGAAGATCAGTTGATTTTGCTGGATACCGGATTGGGCTATAGCAATGAAAATGGGCAATTGATTTTGCATGAAAACATTAAAAAAGCGGGTTTTAATCCGGAAGATGTAACTTTGGTATTGATGTCTCATCTACATTTCGACCATTCAGGCGGGATGATTCATCATGTTGGCGACAAGATGGAGCTGAGTTTTCCGAACGCAGTATATGTGATTCAGCGTGGAGAATGGGAGGGTGCTTTTACCAATCCTTCTTCTTCTTACCATACCGAAATTTTTGAATTCCTGCAGCGCAATGCACAATTGGTATTTATTGAGGGATCCGGACAATTTACAGCGGAGATTAGTTACGAATTAACGGGTGCACATACCCCTTTTCATCAGACCTTTTTACTGGATGACGGAACGGATAAAGTTTTTTTTGGGGGTGATGTTTTGCCTGATCCGGAAGAGTTACTCAGGAAGTTCATTGCCAAATATGACTTTGATGGCAGAAAAGCAATGGAACTTCGGGAAATTTTCGGGGAGAAAGCAGCTGCAGAAAACTGGAACTGTTTATTTTACCATGGCAAATCCCGGGCCTTAGGTTTCGTGACTTTAACAGATGGGCAGTTTAAGATTCATTAGACTCTTGGACGATGATTTTAAATAACTCTGTCAGGCGTTCAATAGAAAGGGGTTTAGAGATAAACCCTTTTACAGTCTGATAAGTCTTTGCCTTCTCAATGTCATTCTCATAGACGGAAGAAGAGAGCATATACATGTCTATTCCTTTGTCGACATTTAACGTTCCATAAGCATCCAGAAATTCCCATCCATTCAGTACAGGCATATTAATGTCAATTAGGACGAGATGCGGCAATGATTCCTGTAACGAAAGCGTCATGGTGATATAATCAATCGCCATTTGTCCATTTGTTTTGGCGATCATTTCTACGTTGTACCCCGTTTTTTCTACTATTTTTTTTATAATGAAGATGTTAATGTCGTCATCATCAATAACAAGTAGCTTAATTTTTGAGGTCATCATAGATTTCAAAGGGTAACTGTAAAATTGTTGTGTGTAATATATAAAGTTATGAAATATGTAGCTATGGTAGAAGTGGTATCTGTTATGTTACAAAAAAAAGGCCACTATACTATAATGGCCTTTTTTTTATGAAATAAATATAATTATTTTTTTGCTACTAATTTAACCGAAAGCTCAAATTCATCATTGATCATTTTGTTTCCAATTTCCGGGAAAATAGTTTTTGATCTGAATTTGATGTCATATTTAGTTCTGTCTACAATGATTTTTTCAGCAGTTGCAGTCACTGATCCGTCAGCATTCCAGGCTAAAGTAGCAGGGAAACTAATTGGTTTCGTAATGCCTTTGATGGTTAAGTCTCCATTTACAGTTACTGATTGACCATTTCCTGTTACATTTTTGATCACAAATGTAGAGGTCGGATACTTGTCTGCACCAAAGAAATCTGCATCCTTCAAATGTTTTTCTAAATTGGCACTATTATCGGCATCCTTGATGCTGTTCATGTCCAATACAAAGTTGCCAGCAGTTAACTTTTTTCCATTGAAGGATAAAGCACCCGATTGTAAATTGATCGTGCCATTGTGACCGCCAGTCAGTTTTTTTCCAATCCAGGTGATCGAAGATTTCGAAGCGTCTACTTTATAGGTGTCTGCTTTGAACACTGGTGCAATGAATGCAGAAGTAGTCATCACTACTAAAAGTAGTGCTAATGAGGTTAATTTTAGTTTCATGTCTTTGTTTAATGGTTGAGTTACAGGCCGGTTTAGACCTTTTAATACATTTATGACTTAAATATATTAAAAGGTTTAACCAGACCTATAAATTTTTAAACAGTTTCTTCTTCCATATAGCTTTCAATCGGAGGGCAAGCGCAAACCAATGACCTATCGCCAAAGGAATCGTTTACTCTGCCTACGGAAGGCCAGAATTTGAAAGCCGCAACATATGGAAGTGGGAAAGCAGCCGTCTGTCTGCTGTAGCCATGGATCCATTCATCAGCTGTTACAACAGAAGCGGTGTGAGGTGCATTTTTTAATGGGTTATCAGTTTTGTCTAATTGACCATTTTCTACTGCAGTTACTTCTTTTCTTATCGCAATTAAAGCATCGCAGAATCTGTCTAACTCATGTTTCGGCTCACTTTCAGTTGGCTCTACCATCAGCGTTCCTGCTACTGGGAAAGATACTGTTGGGGCATGGAAACCATAATCCATTAAACGTTTTGCAAGGTCAACTACTTCAATGCCGAAGTTTTTGAAGCCTCTACAATCCAGGATCATTTCGTGTGCACAACGACCATTTGCACCAGAGTACAATACTGGGTAATGTGTTTCTAAACGCGCCTTCATATAGTTGGCGTTAAGAATGGCATTTTTCGTTGCATTCATTAATCCGTCTCCACCCATCATTGCGATGTATGCATGAGAGATCACTAAGATCGAAGCGGAACCCCATGGAGCTGAAGCTACTGCAGGGATAGATTTTTCTTTGTTGATGTCGACTACCGCATGAGCTGGAAGGTAAGGAACCAGGTGTTTAGCCACACCAATTGGACCCATACCAGGACCACCACCACCGTGAGGGATACAGAAAGTTTTATGTAAGTTAAGGTGACAAACGTCAGCACCGATATTACCTGGGCTGGTCAATCCTACCTGAGCATTCATGTTTGCGCCATCCATGTAAACTTGTCCGCCATTTTCATGGATGATGTTACAGATGTCAATGATGCTTTCCTCAAATACACCATGTGTAGATGGATAAGTTACCATTAAACAAGAAAGGTTTTCTTTGTGCTCTTCTGCTTTGATTTTTAAATCGGCAACGTCAATGTTTCCGTTCTCCAGAGATTTAACGATGATGATTTTCATTCCAGCCATTGCTGCAGAAGCCGGGTTGGTTCCATGTGCAGAAGAAGGAATTAAAGCTACGTTACGGTGATGGTCACCACGATCCTGGTGGTAAGCTCGGATCACCATTAAACCTGCATATTCACCTTGAGCACCAGAGTTTGGCTGTAAGCTCATTGCTGCAAATCCAGTGATTTCGCTCAACCATTTATCTAGCTCATTGAAAACAGTATAGTAACCCGCAACCTGATCTGCCGGAGCAAATGGGTGGATTCTACCGAATTCTGGCCAGGTTACCGGAATCATTTCTGTGGTTGCATTTAGTTTCATTGTACATGAACCTAAAGCGATCATCGAGTGACAAAGAGAAAGGTCTTTTGCCTCTAATGATTTAATGTAGCGCAGCATTTCATGCTCTGAATGGTGCGAGTTAAATAGTGGATGCGTTAAGTAAGTAGAAGTACGTTGCAAAGCAGCTGGAATTACTGTTGCCGGATTTTCTTCAGACATTTCAACGCTATCCGCAGCGATACCTTTTACTTTAGCGAAGATTTTCACTAATAACTTCACATCTTCCAGGTCTGTAGTCTCATCTAAAGAGATGGTCACTACGCTACCATTGTAGTTTAAGTTGATCTCATTGTCTACACATTCTCTGTGGATAGAATCAACAAGGTTGCCTAAGTCTAACTGGATGGTATCGAAGTAAGATTTATTCAATTGTGTATAACCTGCTTTTTCTAATGATTCAGCTAAAGTTACCGTCAAGCCATGTGTGCGTTCTGCAATCAGTTTTAATCCTTTTGGACCGTGATAAACTGCGTAGAAACTCGCCATAATCGCTAATAATGCTTGTGCAGTACAGATATTGGAAGTTGCTTTATCTCTACGGATATGCTGTTCCCTGGTTTGCAAAGCCATACGTAAGGCGTAGTTGTTGTTGCTGTCGATCGTTACCCCGATGATACGGCCTGGAATAGAGCGTTTGTACTCATCTTTAGTGGCGAAATAAGCAGCATGTGGGCCACCGAAGCCCATTGGTACTCCAAAACGCTGTGTTGTACCTACCACTACATCAGCACCCCATTCACCTGGAGGCGTCAATAATGTTAAGCTTAAAAGATCCGCAATTACGGTCACTTTTACATTTACACCATGAGCAGTTTTAGCGAAACCAGTATAGTCGAAAACCTCGCCATTACCAGCTGGGTATTGAATCACTGCACCGAAAAATTCTTCGTTCAGCTCAACCGTTTGGTGATCACCGATCACTAACTCAATTCCAAAAGGATTGGCACGGGTTTTTAAAATGTCAATAGTTTGTGGGAAGATCAATTCCGAAACGAAAAATTTCTTCGCATTTGAGTTTTTGCGCAAGCTGAATTGCATGAACATCGCCTCAGCAGCAGCAGTACCTTCATCCAATAGAGAAGCATTTGCGATTTCCATTCCTGTAAGGTCAATTACTAAAGTCTGGAAATTTAACAGGGCTTGTAAACGGCCTTGTGCAATCTCTGCCTGGTAAGGTGTATATTGAGTATACCATCCTGGATTTTCCATCACGTTACGCAAGATTACTCCTGGCGTAGTGGTGTCATAATATCCCTGACCGATATAAGACTTAAATACTTTATTTAAGGAAGCAGTTTTCTTTAAGCTGCTCAGGTAATCCTTTTCAGATTTCGCCTTTGGCAGGTTTAATGGCTGTTTTAACCGGATCGATTGAGGAACCGTCTGTTCAATTAATTCGTCAACAGAACCCAAACCAAGGGTATCTAACATGGCATTGGTATCCTCTGTATTAGGAGCAATGTGACGATCTTTAAAGTCTTCTTTGTAATGAATATTTAAGCTCATGAAATCTATATATAAAAAGTTCCGCAAAGGTAATAAAAAATACACTTAGCTCTAAGCGGAATTGATCATATATCGCTATTCTCCAACGAGTATCCAACCGCTATCTTTTTTATACTTTAATTTATAAGATTTAGTGATATAGTTACTGGCTGTGCCTTTGTTTTTCAGCCAGATAGAAAAATCATTAGGCTCTTTTTTTAAGGATACTGTAACACGTGCAACTTTTGAATCCCCTTTGATCATTGTGATTGGTTTATCTACATCCATCACATAGTCTAATGCACGAAGGCTTGCCTGAGAAGCGGTCTGTTTCAAAATGTAGGGTTTGCTCTTGTCTGTTAAGACAATTTTATAGATAAAAACGCTATCTTTCGACAAGAACTTCTTTTTCTGATCCTGCAGGTTAAGGACTACCCAGCCTTTTTCCTGAAGGCTCTTGTATTTTTCTAATGCTAATTTATCATTTTTACTTTTAAACCTGATTTCTCCAACCTCCATTTTTATCTCTTCATAAACCGGGTTGGCTTTAAGGTAGCCGGCAATGACATCGGTTGCGGTGCTTTCATCTAAATTTTCAGCAGCGCCTTTACAGCCTGCGATCAACAAAAGAAACAATGCGGAAAGGGTCAGTAAATTCAGGTTTTTCATAAGTGTGATAGGTTAATTTTGTAATTGACGGAGGTACATTTGAATGGTGTTTTCCAGGCCAAGGTATAGGGCATCGCTGATTAAGGCATGTCCGATACTGACTTCCAGTAATCCCGGGATATTTGCTGCGAAATATTTCAGGTTTTGTAAGTCCAGGTCATGACCGGCATTGATGCCTAGGCCCAGTTCATTGGCTATTTTTGCAGCGGCGATATAAGGTTTGATGGATTGTTCTCGGTTTTCCTGATAATGACGGGCATAATCTTCGGTGTACAATTCAATGCGATCAGTACCACTTTCTGCGGCTGCTTTTACCATTTCTTCTACTGGATCTACGAAGATCGAAACGCGGATGCCTGCCGTTTGAAATAGCTGCACCATTTCCTTCAGGTAATCCTGGTGTTTGATGGTATTCCATCCATGGTTTGAAGTGATTTGTCCTTCTGTATCTGGTACCAAAGTAACCTGAGCTGGTTTATTGGCCAAAACCAGGTCTACAAATTTCTGCTCTTTACAATTGCCTTCAATGTTAAATTCTGTAGCAATGACTGCTTTTAAATCGAATACATCCTGGTAACGGATATGTCTTTCGTCTGGACGCGGGTGAACCGTAATACCCTCTGCTCCAAAGCGCTCACAGTCTAACGCTACCTTTACTAAATCCGGATTATTTCCCCCGCGACTGTTTCTTAAAGTCGCAATCTTATTGATGTTTACAGATAAATTTGCCATGAGGTAAAAATAGCAGATTATTTCCTTATTTTGTTCTAAGCAATGATCCTAATTTATTAAGCCATTCTCCATGAAGTTTCTTTTTACTTTTCTATGCCTGTTGAGTTTTCAAAGCCTGGTGCATGGACAGGATACCAAAGCAGATCCTAAAGGTTTTCCTGTAATTGCACACCAGGACACGCTGTTTTATATTCAGAATAGGTTAGGTTCGTTACCGGCAAAAGAGCGTGCGGAAAGAACTTCAGATAAAGTCGCTAAATTGGCAGACGATCTGCTGTTTGTGCCGGATTCGGTGAAGGTACAGAAGGATTCGCTCGTGGTAGATATTGCCTATAAAGGTGATATTTTGATGAGCTTATCTAAGCTGGACGCGGATTCCGTTCGGATGAATATCGATGTGCTGGCCAAAACTTATCAGCAGATCATCGTGGATAATGTGATGGCATATAAAAAGGAAACCGATGTAGTGGAGCTGCTAAAACGTGCCGCTCTGGGTATTTTGATACTTTCCATACTGGGTGCCTGTCTGTTTTACCTGAATAAGTATTTCAATCGCTTCCGCGGCTGGATCAGCAAAAGACTCCATCAAAAGCTGAGCAAGCTTAAAATCAAAGATTATGAGCTGATCAACCGGAAAAATGAACTGTTATTGATCAATAAGGCCTTACATCTGGTTAAATTTTTACTGATGTTTTTACTAGTATACCTAACCTTGCCATTGGTATTCCGCCTTTTTCCATGGACCAAACCTTTGGGTGATCATTTGATGAATTTTGTACTCAATCCGCTGAAAAATATCTTTTCAGCGCTGATCAATTTCATTCCTAACCTGATTACGATCCTGGTGATTTTCTTTGTTTTTCATTATGTAAAAAAATTGATTAGGTTTTTAGCTGGAGAGATTGAATCGGAGAAGTTAAAGATCAATGGTTTTTATCCGGATTGGGCAAAACCGACCTACAATATCATCCGGCTTGTGCTAAACGCCTTTATGCTGGTCGTGATCTGGCCATCTATTCCAGGCTCCAATTCAGAAATCTTTAAAGGGGTATCGGTATTTTTAGGACTGTTGATTTCTTTTGGGTCTTCTTCTGCGATTAGTAATGGAGTAGCGGGAATGGTGATTACTTATATGCGTCCTTTTAAAGTAGGAGATGTAGTGAAAATAGGAGATATTACTGGTTCGGTATTGGAAAAGTCTTTGTTAGTGACCCGTTTGAAAACCATCAAAAATGAGATCATTACCATTCCGAATAGCGCCATTCTGAATGGTAATACAGTCAATTATACGAGTTTATCTGTGGCAGATGGCTTGATTATACACACAACTCTGACTTTAGGTTATGATATTCCATGGAATAAAATTCATGAATTATTGATCGGTGCGGCCTTAGCTACAGAGGGAGTGATTAAAGAAAAACAGCCCTTTGTACTACAAACCAGTCTGGACGATTGGTATGTTTCTTATCAGCTGAATGCGTATGTATCAAGGCCGGATATAATGGCGGTGATTTATTCAGAGCTCCATAAAAATATTCATGAGGCTTTTGATGCAGCAGAAGTAGAGATCATGTCGCCACATTACCAGGCGATGAGAGATGGGAATGCAAGTACTTTGCCCAATAAAGCAGAGGCAGATGCGGAGCAGGTATTACCGGATTCAAAAAGTTAATCCTGGAGGATTTGCAATAATAAAAAGGGATGCTGACTGAACAGCATCCCTTTTATATTTAATTACTTACCTAGTATCTGTAAGCTTCAGGTTTGAATGGACCTTCTACAGGAACACCAATATAATCTGCCTGGTGCTGATCTAGAACGTCCAATTCTACACCGATTTTAGCTAAGTGTAAACGTGCTACTTTCTCATCTAAGAATTTAGGAAGCACATAAACTTTGTTCTCGTAATTAGCGGTGTTCGTCCACAATTCTAATTGCGCTAAAGTCTGGTTAGTAAAAGAATTAGACATTACAAAACTTGGGTGGCCAGTAGCACAGCCTAAATTTACCAAACGTCCTTCAGCCAATAGGATGATATCTTTACCGTCAATAGTATATTTATCAACCTGCGGTTTGATTTCCACTTTAGTATTACCATAATTGGTATTTAACCAAGCTACGTCAATCTCATTGTCAAAGTGACCAATGTTACAAACGATTGCTTTGTCTTTCATTACTTTGAAATGTTCTGCACGAACAATATCACAGTTACCAGTAGTCGTTACAATAATATCAGCTTCTTTAACAGCAGTAGCGAATTTCTTCACTTCATAACCTTCCATTGCCGCTTGTAATGCACAGATCGGATCAATTTCAGAAACAATTACACGTACACCTTGTGAGCTCAATGATTCCGCAGAACCTTTACCCACATCACCGTAACCAGCAACAACAGCAACTTTACCAGCCATCATTACGTCAGTTGCACGACGGATCGCATCAACTAATGACTCACGGCAGCCGTATTTATTGTCGAATTTAGATTTAGTTACTGAATCGTTCACATTGATCGCAGGTAAATGTAAAGTACCATTTTTCATGCGTTCATATAAACGGTGAACACCTGTAGTTGTTTCTTCAGAAAGACCTTTGATGCCTGCGATCAGCTCAGGGAATCTATCGAAAACCATGTTGGTTAAATCACCACCATCATCTAAGATCATGTTTAATGGCTGACGGTCTGGACCGAAGTGTAAAGTTTGCTCAATGCACCAATCGAAATCTGGTTCGTTAAGACCTTTCCAGGCATAAACCTGAATTCCTGCAGCAGCAATTGCAGCAGCAGCGTGATCTTGTGTAGAAAAGATATTACATGATGACCAGGTCACTTCTGCACCAAGTTCTACCAATGTTTCGATTAAAACAGCAGTTTGAATCGTCATGTGTAAGCATCCTGCGATGCGTGCACCTTTTAATGGTTTCGAAGGACCGAATTCTTCGCGTAATGACATTAGTCCTGGCATTTCTGCTTCGGCTAATCCAATTTCTTTACGACCCCATTCCGCCAGTGAAATGTCCTTAACTTTATAAGGGACATAAGTTGTCTCTACTGATGACATATTTCTATATTTAAATGATTAAATGCGAACTAGTTACCTTGTTTTTGATAGGTTCAGCATAGTTTTGCTTAGACTTTTTTGAAAACAGGCTAATTACGCCACAAAATTACACAATAGTTTGGCCAATTTCAAAACCGTTTCATGAGCAATCAGATAGGGGAAGTGCTTATGACATAAGAAAGATAAGGGACACTAGGTCAGAAGTCTAATCAGAGCTGGATTGGCGGAGCATTTGATGTTGAAGTTCGGGAAATACCAGATCGAAAGCTACGCCTAACACTGGTCGGGAAGAGATCTGCGTCTCGCAAGAGGCTGGATGGGGTTCAGATAGGGTCTGGATGCCAAACACTAAGTCAAACCTACGTGGACCCTACGCGAACCCTACGCCGGCTCTACACCAATGCCCTTCTCTTCCCGAACACTACCAGACCACTATCAGGGCAAAAATTGCTTTTTTAAGCCGGACGATTATCGGCCTTATTTTCCACCTTGAAATTAGAGGTTCACCTTAATTAGATTAATTATAAATAATAAATCTATATTTGCGGCTGTAATTTCTACACCAGAAACAATGAATTATAAATGAAATCGTTACGCATTATACTACTAAGCATATTTATGTTTGGTTATCAGCTTGCTTCTGCTCAAGCTACAGGAGGGATCTCCGGAAAAGTCAGTTTATTCGACGGACAGCCTTACGCCTCGGCTTCGGTTACCTTACTGGAAACCATAAAAACGACATTAACAGATGAGCAGGGGAGATATTCATTCCAAACTTTAAACCCAGGTAATTATACGGTAAGAATTCAGATCCTTGGGACGGCTCAAAAGGACATTTCAGTTCAGGTGCTTGCCGGACAAACGGCAATGGCCGATTATCAATTGACAAAAGAAAACGTACTGGCTTTGCAAGAGGTTACCATTCCTGGAAATGTAAACAAATTTTCAAGGAAAGAGAGTGTGTATGTGGCCAGACTTCCATTGAAGAATCTCGAAAACCCACAGGTATATTCTTCAATTCCAAAGGAGTTATTTCAGGAGCAAATGGCGACGGATCTTGGAAGTATTGCTAAAAATGTTCCCGGAGCAGGTATTCCGATGATCGCCAACCAAGGTAGGGTAACTTTCAGATCCAGAGGATTTGATACCGAACCAAATGCCAGGAATGGAGTTGCAGGTGCTGCTTTTGCCTCTATTGACCCTGCAAATATCGAACGTGTAGAGGTGATTAAAGGACCTTCAACAACGTTATTTGGGACCAGTATTGCCAGTAGTTATGGTGGTTTATATAACCGGGTAACGAAAAAACCTTACAATGGTTTCGGAGGAGAACTGAGTTATTTTGCTGGAAGCTGGGATTTTAATCGCATTGCAGTAGACGTAAATACGCCGGTGAATGCAGATAAAACAGCTTTGTTCCGTTTAAATGCTGCTACAAGTTTTGAGAAAACATTCCAGGATCAAGGCTTTACAAACAGCCTGAGCATCGCTCCAAGTTTTTCTTATCAGATCACCGACAAGCTATCACTATTGTTAGATGTGGAGTTTGGCCAGGCAAAGGGAACATCTGTAGTCCGTTTTAATCCTTATATCAGTCCGACGGTGGCCTCTGAAAAATCAATTAAAGAGCTTGGTTTTCCTTACAACAAGACTTTTATCGGAAACGATTTGCCTTATCAAACACAAATGATGAATATTTTTGCTCAGGCAAACTATAAGATGTCGGCAGATTGGACTTCACAGACCATCATTTCCCGTGCACGTTCTTCTATAAATGGTTACATCACTGCGTTGAGAGGGACAGCAGAGACAAAAATCAGCCCCCAAATCATTACAGGCTCTACTGCTTTTATTGCGACAAATATTCAACAGAATTTTATCGGTGATTTTAAGATAGCAAACCTGCGTAACAGATTGGTGGTAGGCCTGGATTACTATAATAACTCAAATGATTTTGATCGGGTAACGGTTAATTTTCCAGCGGTAGACTTTACCAATACCCCAGTTTCTTATCGCGTCAGCCGTTTTAAAGTGGATTCGTTAACGAGCAAAGGAGCACTTCGCAGGGAAAGCAATGGCGATAATACTTATTCTGCGTATTTCTCTGACGTGATTAATATTACCGAACGCTTACTGGCGATGGTGAGTCTTCGTATGAATCATTTTGAAAATAAAGGAGTCTATAACATTACTACAGGCGAGACCTCAGGCGGTTTAACTGCTGCCGGAAAGCAGAATGGCCCTTATAAACAAACATCACTGTCTCAAAAATTCGGAATGGTGTATGAGGTGTCTAAAGATCATGTCTCCTTATTCGGTAACTATATGGGCGGATTTTTTAATAAAAGCGGGGTTACTGCCAGTGGTGCAGCTGTCAAACCAGAACAAGCCAATCAGTTAGAGTTCGGAGTTAAAGGAGATGTGTTTGATCATAAACTGGTTGGAACGATTAGCTATTACGACATTAAAGTAAAAGATGTGCTGCGAAATGACCCTGATAACCTAGATAATTATCAGATTCAGGATGGTACCCAGTTGAGCAGAGGAGTAGAAGTTGAGTTGACTGCTAATCCTTTTGCAGGATTTAATATGGTAGCAGGTTATGCCTATAATGATAGTAAACTGACTAAATCGAGTCCTTCAACCAATGGTCTGCGCCCGGGTTTATCTGGTCCGCCGCATAGTTTTAACTTCTGGATGAGTTACCGTGTGCCTCAGGGAGAACTGAAAGGACTAGGTATAGGTTTTGGTGGTAATGCCGGAAGTTCAGCTTACCATACAAATACGACGACTACAAAAATTATTATTCCTGCTTACACAATGTTGGATGCCAGTATATTTTATGATCAGCCAAAATACCGTGTTGGTTTTAAAGTAGATAACCTGACCAGCGAAAAAGCTTGGTCGGTGAGGTTAACGCCGCAAGCGCCTGCCAGGTTTATTGGTAATGTGACGCTTAAGTTTTAATGATGGAGCGGTTTTAAGGAGCAGCCGTTTTAATAATGAAGCGCTAAATAAATCATCTTTTCCATATGATTTATTTAGCGCTTTGTAGGTTATACAAAAGCAATTAATTGCTTTCGTCGGCGCTGATCATTTTGGAAAAGTTCCTTTCTCTTTTCCCATATCAGCAAGTAGTACCTCCGATATGCAAATAATAAAGACCAGCATATAATAGATCGATTTTACATAATCTAGTTGTTTAAATAAGGTTCAACGTGTATAAGGGTGTCTTTAATCTGAAGGTTTGAGGATCGCAATTCGTCTTTCACCTGATGGGCAATTTCATGTGCATCAAATACATTCTTATTTCGATCTACTTCGATGTGCATATCTACATAATAATCTATTCCCATCTTTCTTACATAACATTTCTCTACTTTTTTAACTTCAATATGTAAAGAGGCGATATGGGTAATTGCGGAGATTAATTCGTCGGAAGGTGCTTTGTCCATGATTTCTTCAAATGCCGGACGGATGATTTTGAAGGCATTGTATATGATAAAAAAACAAGCGAAAAGTGCTGCCCAGTCGTCTGCGCCTTCATAACCTTTACCCAAAAAAAACGCAATTGAAATACCAATAAAAGCGGCAATTGAGGTAATGGCATCGCTCCTGTGGTGGTAAGCATCGGCAATAACTGCCTGGCTGTTGATTCGTTTTCCTACCGCATAAACGTATCGGAAAAGAAATTCTTTTGTTGCAATGACCAGCAGCAGTACCACTAAAGTGTATCGCTTGGGAAGTTCATGAGGAGTTTTTATAAAACCGATCGAATGGTAGGCAATCCATCCTGCAGCAGCTAGCAGGAAAAATCCGATGAGAATTGCGGCTAGGGGCTCTGCCTTTCCATGGCCATAAGGATGGCCTTTGTCTGGCGGGCGCTGAGCATACATCAGGGCAACCCAAAGCAATCCTGAACTGATGACGTCTGCTCCTGATTCTGTAGCATCGGCAATCAGGGCATAAGATTGACCAAGATAACCGGAAATCCCTTTTACAAAAATTAAAATAATACTGATGATGATACCCAATTGGGTAGTGCGAATGGCTTCCGAGGAAGGGCTTCTTTTTGCCTGCTCCATAAAAAAATAAAAACGTATAAATGACCCCATTTTAAAATTTGAGGAGTCAGCCTGGACAATTGATCTAAACTAAAAAGGCGGCTTGTGGTGGTTTGTAGGGTTTCCCGGAAAACCTGTAGATTTCTTTTTTCCAGTAGAAAAAACATAATTCATTGGGTATACAAGATTGATCTGAGCTAAGCTCAAAAAATGGCTCCTGACAGAACAGCAATTGATGATGTCCGTATAAGATCTTTTTAAATGGAAGCTTGCTGTCCTGATTTCCATCATTGTCCACAATATCCTTTCCCCAGTAATGCATGGAAAGAAAATCAATAAAGTTGATATTGGGATTGCGGGAGGTATGATCAATGTAATGAGATACGAGTATGGGGCCTTTGAAAAGCTCAGTTATCGCCGAACCAGATAAAATACAGGTAACCAGAAAGTAGATCATCACCCTTTTCATGGGGGCAAATATACTCATTTCATCACAATTTAGGCTTTTGAATCTGATTCATTAAACGAGTGAATTGTTTGGCAAAACGGCAGTCCTAATTGTCCCTTAAGGAAAATAGAAGCATTTTTTTTCTATTGGATGAATTGCCCTTAGCATGGATTTAGCTTAGATGCTATCAACATCACCTTACTATATTTTCTATTAACCTTAGTAGTTGGAAAACAGCAAGTTGCGATCAAAGTATTCCCCCTTGCTGGTCAGAAGTTTTTACACCCAAGCGCTCAGTTTAAATACAATATCAAAGTTTTTGATGCAGCTAATGACCTAAATTTTAAAGAGCAGCTTCCTGGAGAATATGAGATAGCTAAAGTTGATCCTGCGAAGAAACAGACAGTACTTACACAAACTGCTGATTTTAAGGCGGAGGTGCCTTACACCATAACAGCTTATCAAAATGCTACTGATCTCAGCTCCGTAATTGGGTTAAAAGATAAACCCAATGCGGCTTACCAGCAGCTCTCAAATTTGATCAAAAAAGCTGATGTGGAACAAATTAAAAAATTGATAGCCAATAGGGAAAGTGTAGCTGCGGTTACCGTGTACCTGAGTAAAGAAGAGTCAGATGATCGGATGGAAGGTATTGTCAGCAATCTAAAATCAGGGTATAAATTAGTACCTATTCCTGCAGATGCCATTGTAAAGATTTTTGGTAGTGGAAAACTTGCTACTTTAATCGGATCAATCCCAAAAGTTGTGGAGTAGGCGATAAAAATATAGATTTTTATTTCCATACAGTTTTATATTTATGCCATCAGCTACTGCATCCTTGCTCAGATTATTTGTGCCAGATTTTATACTAGAGAATTTTCAATTCAAAGGGGTTATTGAGGATAGTGAAACCTTCCACATCGAACTTGAAGAATTGAATAATCCTCCCTCAGAGTGGGATGGGATCAAAGTTTTGTCCAAAGGCTTTTTCCCTCAGATTGTAATTCAAGACTTTCCTATCCGTGGGCATAAAGTGTTTTTTCATATCCGCAGACGCCGATGGCTCCATACAGAAACGTCCAAGGTGATTTATCGGAATTGGACTTTAGTAGAAAAGGGAACGCGAATGACTGGAGATTTCGCGGTTTTTTTAAAAGAAATCAATCGATACAGCGCCGAGTAGCGTTGATGCCATCAGTTCATTCTATGGTGTAAAAGCTAAGAATCTACTTCGTCAATATCGTGATTACCTCAGTGACTTTAAAAGCTGGGATCAAAAATCACATGCAAAAAAGTTGCTGTTATATCCGGAAAATCTTGGTGAACAGCTTTCTATGGACGAACTATATTAATATCCAAATATTTTTTTGATTTATTCAGTTCTCGAGCATGCATAATTATCAATGTAGTCTGTGTTGGAGATAATGACTCCAAATGCCTGTCTTAAAAGCTTATTTATGACCGCCATCAAAGCTACTTTACTCGGTTTTCCTTTACTTTTTAGTCGCTCGTACAATTCCTTACAAGAGGTGTTAAAGCGTATTGCTGACCAGGAAGCAATGTAAAGTAGCGAGCGAAGCTCTGGGTCACCATGACGAGTGATAACCCCTTTTGTTTTAATTGACGTTCCTGATTGCTGGTAACTTGGGCATACACCTATGTATTTTGCAAATTTCTTCGCTGAATCAAAATAAGTAAAACCACCAGTGGCCATAATGAGTGCTGTAGCAACTCCGTTTCCTATACCCTTAATGGATGTCAAATGCTCAAGTTGTCTAGAAAATTCACTTCGGGTAACTGCAATCATATCAAGATTCAGTTCCTCTATTTGTTTTTTAATAAAACTAATGCTCTTTTTTAGGCCTTTATTTACTTTGTCATCGATTTTTGGCAGGACTGAAAATGACTCCTGAATATTCAAAAGCATGCGTAATTGCTTTTTAAATTGCCGAAGTAACGTTCGTTTTTGACGTAATTTTTGAATGGTTAAACTGGGAATCTTATAGATAGCAGGGTTCATTTTTTCTCCATACATCGCAATCAACTTGGCATCCAGATTATCTGTCTTTGTTACACTTAGCATCATCTTAGAAAAGTGATTAATCTGTTTAGGATTCACCATAGAGACCGCTATTTGTGCCTCTTGGATCATATAAACTAACAGCGTGCTATAAGTGCCTGTGGCTTCAAGGATACAATGATAGTCGCCATCACAGATTGATTTGATGAACTTTTTAATTCCCTTAATATCGTTGTTGAAGATTTCCAAACGATAAACACTTTCTGTTGGGTAAGCAACCGTAAAATTGATCTTGCTTACATCAATTCCAATACATTTCATAACTAATGATTTAAGAATTATAATGACATCTTTAGAACTATCGTCGTAAATGCGGATTCTAAGATCCATCGAACTATCCAGTTTTAAGATGATAGAAAGCGTGTGGCGGAACGTCCTGAACGGTATCCAAGTACCAACGAGACAGCGGCCTTAACCACGCTTTCTTCAAATGTAACTAATCATTTTATTAGATCGATTCAAACATACGACGAGACAAGTCTATCCCATGGTGAACTTTACACCATCCTTACCAACAAAGGCGCAAAAGGTAAGAAAGGGGCTATCGTTGCCATTGTAGCAGGCACGAAAGCGGAAACCGTCATTTCCGTATTGAAAAGAATCCCGGAAAGGGCAAGAAAAAAGGTCATTGAAGTCACCTTGGATATGGCTGGTAACATGGAATTGATCTGCAAACGTTGTTTTCCGCAAGCAACCAGAGTGACCGATCGGTTTCATGTACAGAAACTGGCTACCGAGGCACTACAGGAAATGAGGATCAAATACAGATGGGAAGCTATGGATCAGGAAAATGAAGCTATAGAAAGATCAAAAAAGACAGGTAGGCCATTTCAAGCGGAAGTACTCCATAATGGAGATACCATCAAGCAGTTGCTTGCCCGTAGCAGATATGTATTGTATAAAAAGCCTTCTGCCTGGATAGAAAGTCAAAAGGACCGTGCAGAGCTCTTATTCGAGAGGTTTCCCGATCTTAAAACTGCCTATGGCCTCAGTTTTGGGCTTAGTCAAATCTTTGAAAATACAACGGACAAAATCTTTGCATTGGCCAGACTGGCCAAATGGCATGAAAAAGTAAGGCAAACAGGATTTAAAGCCTTCAATACAGTTGCAAGATCTATACAGAACCATTATCAGACTATATTGAATTACTTTGACAACAGATCTACTAATGCTTCCGCAGAATCTTTTAATGCAAAAATAAAGGCTTTTAGAAATCTGTTTAGAGGTGTGAAAAACATAGAATTCTTCCTGTACAGACTAACTCAATTGTATGCTTAACAACAGAAAAATCGGTCTTGCTCCACAACTTTTAGGATTGATCCTAAAAAATGTTTTTTTGTATAAAAACAAAGAAGCCTTTCAGTTTTTACTGAAAGGCTTCTTGCTATTTTGCTCCCTCTGCTGGGCTCGAACCAGCGACCCTCTGATTAACAGTCAGATGCTCTAACCAGCTGAGCTAAGAAGGAGTACTGGTTGCCAAAATAAACGGCTTTTTGAAGCTTAAAGCAACATTAAGTTTCGTTCGTTTTGGGAATGCAATATTAGGAGTTTTTCGCCGATTATAAAAGTACTATCACAAGTTTTTTCTAGATTTTAAATTAAGCCCTTAGTTTAGTGCGAATTAAAATTCGTTTTTTATTTCCTAAAACCCATCGAAACGGGGTTAAGTACCAGTAAATGGGTAAAATCAAAGTAATTTAAAGGTAAAATCAAGGGCTAAACGGATGTATTTCTTTGATGGTAATGCATGTTGCTGTACATTTGTATGGATTAACGAATTAAAGAAAGAACATATGTATCCTGAATATTTAGTAGAACCAATGCGTGCAGAACTTACTAAAGTAGGTTTCGAAGAGATGAAAACTGCAGCAGATGTAGATAATGCAATCGGCACTGAGGGTACCGTTTTTGTAGTGGTAAACTCTGTTTGTGGTTGTGCAGCAGCAAATGCTCGTCCTGCAGCAAGATTGGCCGCAGCAAATGAAAAACATCCTGATAAATTGATTACTGTATTTGCAGGTATGGAAAAAGAAGCAGTAGACAGAGCTAGAGGTTATATGATGCCTTTCCCTCCATCTTCTCCAGCAATGGCTTTATTCAAAGACGGTAAATTGGTTCATATGATTGAACGACACCAGATTGAAGGCAGACCAGCACAAATGATTGCTGATAGCTTGATCGGTGCTTTTAATGAATACTGCTAATTACTGCCAAATATTAGGCGATAAAATATATTAAAACAGGGGCTGGTTGTTATAAAACCAGCCCCTGTTTTGTTTTAGGGAATACTTTCTGTTTTTTGCTGGAGTTAAAAATCCTTATTCAATAATTTTTCCAATTCTCCAAAAGAGACGTTCATGCGGACTCTTCCTTGTTTTGCGTAAGCAATTTCTCCGGTTTCTTCAGAAATGATCACGGCAACCGCATCCGTCGTTTCGGAAACGCCAATCCCAGCTCTGTGGCGTAAACCGAATTGAGGAGGGAGCTTGTCGTTGTCTGTTAATGGCAAAATACAGCTGGCACTTTTGATTTTATTTTCTGCAATGACTACCGCACCATCGTGCAGCGGACTGTATTTTTGAAAGATACTTTCCAACAGTCTTTTCGATATTTTGGAATCAATCACCTCACAGCTATTGGCGAAAAGCTGGTCGTCATAAAATTTGACAAACACAATTAAAGCCCCTGTCCGCGATTTCTTCATGCTTTTGCAAGCATCAATGATCGGTTTAATACGCACCAGATTGTCTCTTTCAATGTTTTTACTGCCGAAAATATAACCCCACCAGGCTTTATTTTGCTGTAGGAAGGTGTTCTTTCCAATCAATAGCAGAAAACGTCGGATCTCCGGCTGAAAGATCACAATCAAGGCAATGATCCCCACACTCATGAATTTGTTGATAATGGTAGAAAGTAACCTCATGTTGAGCTGATCTACCGCAAACCAGATGATCAGAATGATCAGCATGCCCAGCAGTAAGTTTACCGCCAGTGTGTTTTTTATCAGGTTGTAGATATAGTAAATAAGGAGTGCGACAAATATAATGTCTACCACATCCGTTAATGATACTCTTAAAAAATCGAAATCAAATCCTTTCATTATGCCCAAGTTAGGTATTTTTTGATATTAATAGCGAGCGTGGGTTTTAGTGAGACCTGGTTTTCTCTACCAGCGCAATACATTCCGCCGCTGCTTTCACATCATGCACCCTCAGGATGCCTGCACCCTTCATCAAGGCGATGGTATTTAGAATAGTGGTTCCGTTTAAAGCCTCTTGTGGATCATTCCCCAGGAAATTATAAATCATCGATTTTCTGGAGAAACCTACCAATAATGGCAATTCGAAAATATCCAGCTCTTCCAGTTGGTTCAGCAATTGATAATTTTCATCGGTAGTTTTGGCAAAACCAAAACCCGGATCAAGGATGATGTCTTTTACCCCCAACTTTCTTAACACTGCTATTTTCTGAGAAAAGTAATCCACCAGATCCAGGCCAATATTCGAATAACCGGTTTGCTGCTGCATATTTTGTGGGGTGCCGCGCATGTGCATCAGGATATAAGGAACCTGCAAATCCGCCACAGTTTGGAACATGTCCGCATCCAATTCTCCTCCAGAAATGTCATTGATCAGGTGTGCTCCGGCCTCCACACTTTCCTTCGCTACTTTCGCACGGAAGGTGTCAATAGAAAGCCAGGCTTCAGGGAATTTTTTACTGATGATTTCTACAATGGGTACCATCCGGCTCAATTCTTCAGTTTCACTGACTTCCGACGCACCTGGACGGGAAGAATAAGCACCAATATCTATGAACTTAGCGCCCTCATTAAGAAAAGTTTCCGTTCGCCTTAAAGCGTCATCGGCACTATCAATTCTGCTGTTATTGTAAAATGAATCCGGGGTCAAGTTGAGGATTCCCATCACCGTTGGCTTGCTGATATCTACAAGCCTGCCTTGCAGGTTTAGTGTGGTCTTTCGGTTTAAAAATGTATCTTTAGCCATCGTATAAAACAAAAATACGGTATTTAAATAGCTTTAAACTAAATATTTTAATTGTTTTGGCAACAAACACCTCACAAGAATTCGATTCAGTAATTGCGGTTTGTAAATCGCTTTTTATAAAGAAAACAAAGGACTATGGAACAGCATGGCGCATACTTAGGCCATCCTCCATTACCGATCAGATTTTCATCAAGGCACAGCGTATCCGTACCCTGGAAGATAAAAAAGTTTCCATGGTAGATGAGGGGGTTATTCCCGAATATATCGGTATTATCAATTATTGCGTGATGGGGATGCTGCAGCTGGAATTGACGGAAAATGACCCTTATGATTTGGATCCTGCTTCTGTAGAACAGCTTTATGACGAAAAAGTAACCCTCACCAAAGACCTGATGTTCGCTAAGAACCATGATTATGGAGAAGCTTGGAGAGATATGCGGGTGAGTTCTTTAACAGATCTCATCCTAATGAAAATTTTAAGAGTGAAACAAATAGAAGACAATTCCGGGAAAACATTAGCCTCAGAAGGGATAGATGCCAATTATCAGGACATGCTCAACTATTCTGTTTTTGCATTAATTAAACTTGGTCTGAAATAATGAAGAAAATCGCCCTAAATTTTGCCAGAATATTTGTTGGTGTCCTGTTTATATTCTCGGGATTGATCAAAGCGAATGACCCATTGGGCTTCGGTTATAAACTACAGGAATATTTTGAGGTCTTTCACCTGCCTTTTTTAAGTGGGATTGCTACCGGAATTGCTATTTTACTTTGTGTGATGGAAATCGTGCTCGGGGCATTACTGCTTTTTGGCTTCTGGGCTAAAAAGGTGACTGCAGGATTGTTGGCGGTGATTATCTTCTTTACCTTTCTAACTTTCGTTTCCGCATTTTTCAAAGTAGTGACCTCTTGCGGTTGTTTTGGAGACGCCATTCCCTTAACGCCATGGCAGTCTTTCTCTAAAGATTTAGTGTTGCTGGTGTTGATCATTTACCTTTTCATCCATAAGGATTTAATCCGCCCAATTACCACCAATCGCAGCTGGCAAAGTGCTTCACTGGCCATTGTATTATGTGCTTCGCTGTTGTTCAGCCAATATACTTACAGCAGATTGCCGATTTTAGACTTCCTGCCTTATAAAGTTGGAGCGAGTATTCCTCAACTGATGGCTATCCCTCCGGGTGCTCAGCCTGATGAGTTTCTGATCATGTATAACCTGAGTAATAAGAAAACAAAAGAGCAAAAGGTGATGAGCGACAAAGATTACCTGAAAACGGAAATCTGGAAAGATGAAAACTGGGAAATTGTAGGTACACCTGAAAAGAAACTGATTAAAAAAGGTTATGAACCTAAAATTAAAGATCTGCTGATCAGTGATGCTTCAGGTACAGATTATACGAAAGAGCTGATCGAAAATCCTTACTATAATCTGATATATGTGGCCTATAATCTGAACGATACAGATGAAGAAGCTGTGGCTAAATTAAACGCATTGGCATTGAATGCTGCGGAACAATTTAACATCAGAACTGTATTGCTAACTTCTAATTCTGCACAGGATGCGCTTGCTTTCAGTAAGAAAATGAAACTGTTTACAGAAGTTTTTTACGCGGATGCTGTTCCTTTGAAAAGTATGGTCAGGGCGAATCCAGGTGTATTGCTGCTTAAAAACGGCGTCATTATCGATAAATGGCATTACAATGCAGTACCTTCCTTCGAGGTGCTTTCAGAAAAATATTTCAGTAAATAGCCGATGTTTGCTTATGCCCTCAAGAAGTCTTGCTATGGACTGGCGGTAATGCTGGGGGTGCTGACCGTGGTCTTTTTACTTTTTAATGTATTGCCAGGTGATCCGGCCAGAATGACGATGGGGCAACGCTCCGATGTACAGTCGCTGGAAGCCGTCCGTAAAGAATTTGGCCTGGATAAATCCAGGCCAGTTCAGTTTTTTCTATACCTGAACGACCTTTCTCCAATTAGTATTCATGAAGACAATGCCGAGAACAATAGCAAATATCATTACGTGAAATTGCTGGATGTCGGAAATGACGTACTGGTGTTGAAGTGGCCTTATCTCCGCAGGTCTTACCAGACTAAACGCGAGGTCACCATGATCTTAAAAGAAACAGTTCCGAATACTTTCATACTCGCCTTATCGGCAATGATTTTTGCCACAGTGATTGGGCTGCTGCTAGGCGTCGTTTCGGCCGTACATAAGGATACCTGGATTGATAAGGCGGCAAATTCATTTGCCATTCTGGGGATTTCTGCTCCTTCTTTTTTTGCAGGAATTATCATTGCCTGGTTGTTTGGTTTTGTCTGGAGCGATTATACAGGGTTAAATATGTCGGGCAGTCTTTATAGTTATGATCCTTTTAAAGGGGAAATCATGACCTGGAAAAACCTTTTGCTGCCCATGCTAACGCTAGGCTTGAGGCCGCTGGCAATTATCGTACAGCTCACCAGAAGCGCTATGCTCGATGTACTGGCTCAGGATTACATCAGAACTGCAAAAGCAAAAGGCTTAAGCAGACATGCCATTATTTACAAACATGCTTTAAAGAATGCATTAAACCCAGTGATCACCGCGATTTCGGGTTGGTTTGCGGGATTATTGGCGGGTTCTTTTTTTGTAGAATATATTTTTGGATACAATGGTTTAGGAAGAACCACCGTTACCGCCCTGGAAATGTCAGATTTTCCGGTAGTGATGGGCTCAATTCTTTTTATTGCCTTTATATTTGTGGTGATCAATATTCTGGTAGATTTATTATATGCCGCCGTTGATCCCAGAGTTAAACTTGCTGAATAAAAATGAAGATATTTCTGATAGGATTTATGGGTTGTGGTAAAAGTACGCTGGGTAGAAAACTGGCGACTAAACTAGGATATGATTTTATTGATCTGGACCACCAGATTGAAAAACTCGTAGGGATGTCTATTGGCGCTTATTTTGCAGAAAATGGGGAATCTGCCTTCAGGATCTTTGAAAGCAAAACGCTAAAGGAGTTTAATTACCCTGACAACTGTGTGGTGGCCACGGGTGGGGGAGCGCCTTGCTATTTTGATAATATGCAATGGATCAATGAAAACGGACTTTCTGTCTATATTGAAATGCCTCCTGTGGCATTAGCTAAAAGGTTGGAAAGTGGAAAAGATAAACGCCCTTTACTAAAAGACATGAATGAAGAAGAATTGATTGCCTTTATTGCCAATAAACTGGAAGAACGTAATCCTTTCTATCAACAAGCGAATCAGATTGTAAATGGCATCAGCCTTACGCCTGATGCTTTAAGAGTATTGGTTTTATCAGGCGTTTAAATTCCTCTAAAGGTCTTCTTTCTCAAATTGTTCTTCGATAAATTTAATGTGGGTCCTGCCATGCGGCGCAGGGTTGCCATCTTCATCTACATTCACAAATACCATTTTATCAATGGTGAGGATACTTTTCCTCGTGATCTTGTTTCTAACTTCGCAGCGCATCGTTAAAGAGGTATTTCCGAAATCTGTCGCAGTAATTCCCATTTCTATGATGTCGCCCTGTTTTGCAGAACTGACAAAATTGATTTCTGAGATGTATTTGGTGACTACCCTTGGATTGCTGAGCTGTACAATCGCATAAATTGCCGCCTCCTCGTCGATCCAACGGAGCAAGCTACCGCCAAACAAAGTCCCGTTAGGATTTAGATCTTCTGGTTTTACCCATTTTCTAGTGTGAAAATTCATAAGCCTTATTTTGTTCAAAATTAATCATTTAAGGCTTCATGAATCTCAGATCGGTGTAAAAGAATCAATTGGTGTAAATGAATAATGCTTTTACCACCTCGGCTTTTTCTTCATTTGATAGTCTACAGAATAAGGACCTGAACCGACCACCCAGAATAGGACCAGCAACATCAGCACGATGATGGAAAGCCATAGTTCTGAATTTAGGAAGGAAAATCCCCTGGATAAGTTAACGAAAAGTACTGCACATACCAGAATTGGAATCTGGATTACTACCGCAAACCTGGTGAGCAGGCCAAGTACAATCAGTAAGCCTCCTACCAGATGGACAAAACCAATCACATGTACCGCCACACTTGCCATCATCCCCGAAAAACTAAACACATTATTTTGCAGCAGTAAATCCTGTAAGGCCGCTGTATTGCTCACAATCGCAATGCCTTTACCAAAAATGAGTAAACCTAAAACAATCCGTACCGCATCCAGCCATTTGGCATGGTGCAGGTCTCCCCAGTGCTCAATCCTTTGAATAACAGTCATGATATACCTCCTTGTTTTTAAAAATGCTACTTGAAGTTAAGGAGAATTAACAAGATTATCAAGTCTTTTTTAGGGTTAATTTACTGCTGTTCAGCTGCTTATTTGCCCTGTGAATTGGGGATTCCAAGAGCTGAAGGACATTAGATAATTTATGCGCTAAAATTGTGTTTTTACACAAAATCTGTTTTATTGTTGCTTAAGAATTATTTAATAAACTGAAGATCACTGGTTAATGAACCTTAAAATAATTTTCCATGTCACCACTTCCATAGGTTTTGTAGGTTATATTTGCCATGTAGGAATTAAAATATAATCCCCTATTATATTTAGATTCTAATACATTGATCAACGTTCTCATTTTTTTGTTGATTACCCCCTTGCATTTAGGCGTTATTGCAAGACGGATTTATAAAACGCATTAATAACATTCAATATGTCCCCCCTATATTGAATTATCCCTCTTCATGGCATTCGGTAGGAATGCCATGAAGTTTATTTTTTTCAGTATTTTCTTAATTTCTATCTATGATCTCTTAACAAATTTTTTAAAAATAAATATACCCTAATGAAAATCAATCAATTGATGCTTCAGACTATGTTTTTGCGTAATTTTACTTCTTGTTTTAACTCAAAAAATAATTAATTATTGTTATTTTTCCAGGAAATTCAAATTAATTTTAAATAAATTCCTTTTTATTGCATGGTTTTTGTATTTGCGCCTAAAATTTATTTATTGTGTTAAAATTTTCTTCCAAAACATTCGTTAGCACTATTGTCTAGTTGTACTTTATAAGAATCCAGTATTGATATGGTTAAAAAAGAACCCACCGAAGCCATTAAAAGCCGTTTACTAACGGAACGTAAGCTGATAGATGCAGTTGGTACGATTATTAAAGCTAAAGGTTACCGCGCATTGGGCGTCAATGAAATCGCCAGGGAGGCCAAGGTCAGTAAGAAACTGATTTACCGGTACTTTGAAAATGTAAACCGCTTGATTGAAACTTATGTAATAGAAAAAGATTACTGGTTATCCTACAAGAAAAGCATCTCCAATGATATTGAAGGCATTAATAAAAAAAGCGCCCTAATAGATACCATATCCTCTCTTCTTGAAAAGCAGTTTGAGTATTTCTGGAATGAAGAAGAAATGCAAAAGATTATTTTGTGGGAAATCTCAGAAAGAACCATCTTGCTGGATAGCTTGTGTAAGGTGAGGGCAGAACAGGGAGATGTATTGCTGGAGATGTCTGATCCTTATTTCAAGAATTCACCGGTGAGCTTAAGGGGGGTATCAGCACTGCTGGTTTCTGGAATTTACTATATGGTGCTTCATGCTAAGAAAAATGAAAGTACCATCTGCGGATTGGATATTAACTCAGCAGCGGGAAGAGCTGAAGTGAAGAAGTCCATCCGACACATTATCGAATGGGCATTTCAGGCAGGAAAAATTAAAAATAAGACTACTTAAAAGTATCGAACTGAGGTTGCAGAATGGCCGAAAAGGTCGTCCTTGGCGGCAAATTTAGGTATGGATAGGTGACTTTCGATAAATACAGCCCTTGCGGATGTGCAGGGGTAATCAGTCTAGGTGTTTCTTTACTGATCAGATGATGCTCAAATTCATCCACACTCAATTCCCCTTTGCCGACTTTCAGTAATTGCCCCATGATGATTCGAATCATTTTGCCTAGAAAGCGATTAGAAGAGATTTGGAAGCGTAAACGGTCTCCACTGCTATCCACGGTCAGTTCTGCGGATTTCACATAACAGAGCGTATGTTCGTATTTGTCCGGACTGGTGCAGAAAGCACGATAATCCTGGTATTGAGGCAGCAATGCTGCGGCCTGTTTCATTTGTTCGAATTTTAGGTCAGGTAAAAGGTAATAAGCACTATGTCCGTTAAGAAAAGGGCTTTTATAAGTATGCACAAAATAATCATAGCTGCGCTGCACGGCATCAAAACGCGCATGGGGTAAGCCTTCCATCGGAATGATGTCAAAAACGGCAATACTGGCCGGCAAGAGTTTGTTTAAGCGAAACATCAGATCAAAATCCCAGGGCTGTTCTATGTCCATGTGAAAAAAGAACTGACTGGCATGAACATGAGCATCGGTACGGCCACATCCATTGATAAATATGGGGGTTTTCAGGATTTGTGTCAATGCATGTTCTATCACGCCCTGTACGTTCATTACCCCTGGTTGTCTCTGCCATCCATTAAAATGAAGGCCATGGTAGCCTATATGTACGAAATACCTCAATGTCTTATCTTCTTGCTCTCTTATTTAATTCGTCTATTGGCATGTTCATCATTCTTCCAATCGGCTGCTTACCTCTGTAAGTGATTACTCTTAACATGGTTGCATCTTTTTGGGGGGTCAGTTTTTCCGTATACTTCGGATAAAAATGATCCGGGAACGAATTGTCGAAGCTATAATAAATATCCAGTCCTGTGATTTCTGTGCTCAACTCAATGATCAGCTGCTTATCGGCAGAGCGGCTCACTTTAAAAATCGGGTCGTATACACTTGGTGCATATTTAGTTTCTGCAACATCCAGACGCTGAAAATGCTGTTCTACTCTTACAAAAAAGGTTTCCCAGTTTTTCTTTTCTTTAGGTGACCATACAGATTCCGCAATCGCCATTCCTCTTGGCCAGGTCATGTATTCGGCCTGACGGATATTGGTGACTTGCTCCGTCCATAGATTTGCTTGTCCACCTTTAATGTATTTTGGATCCACACCTGCTGGGATCGGATCGAATTCGTAAGCTTTATTCAAACGCAGGGAAGCATATACCCTTGGTTCTGTAATCTGATCGGCCTGCATATAATCCAGGTAAGCATAAGTACTGGGACTCATCACTACTTCATGTTTTTTCATCGCGGCATCCACTCCGTTTTTTACACCTCTCCAGCTCATGACTGCAGCGCTTGGGGAAAGATCCCCATCCATGATTTCATCCCAACCCATGAACTTTTTTCCTTTGGATTCGACAATTGCCTGTACCCGTTTTTCAAAATATCCCTGTACCTGGTGCATGTTCTTTAATCCTTCTTTCTGCATCAATGCTTTAACGGCATCGCTCTTTTGCCAGAAGTTAAATGGCGCTTCATCACCACCCATGTGGATGTATTCGAAAGGGAACAATGCGGCTACCTGAGTAATCACGCTGTCCAAAAAGCTGTATACTTTTTCATTCGCCGGACAAAGGGTATTGTCTACCAATGCCGTTGGCGGTGCTCCTCTGGACCAGTCCATGATTCTTTCGCCAGAGCGAACACGGTAATTTTCTGCGCCTGGCGTACAGGAAAGCTCCGGGTATGAAGCAATGGCGGCCAAACTATGACCTGGAACGTCAATTTCCGGCATGATATTGACAAAGCGGTCCTGTGCATATTGAATGAGTTCTTTTAAATCTTCCTGGGTATAGAAACCGCCGTAAGTACGGGGCTCATCTGGTGTAGGAGGGATAAAATTCCCGAATTCTCCGGTTTTTTTCACGTTCCATGCGCCAACTTCTGTCAGTTTTGGAAAACCTTTGATTTCTATTCTCCAGCCTTCATCATCAGTAAGGTGTAAATGAAGGATGTTATATTTATAGCGAACCATCGCATTGATGTATTGCTTTACTTCTTCTTTTGTGAAGAAATGACGGGCTACATCCAGCATTAGTCCCCGCCAGCCTACACGAGGGTAATCAGTAATGTCTACACATGGTGCAGACCAGCGTATATGTGATCCTGGTTCTTTACTTTCTATTTCTTTAGGGAACAGCTGTACCAAACTTTGCACACCATAATATAAGCCTGCTGCTTTATTAGCCCTGATCAGAATTTGATTGGGTTTAACGGTCAATTGATAACCTTCTGTTCCTAACTGCGGGTTTTGCTTGTCGTTTAAAATTAACCTGATTTGTGCGTGCTCTCCAGTATGGCCGCTAACTACAGAAACATAGCTGCCCGTAGGAATGGACAGTCTTTCCTGTAGGAAACGGGTCACTTGCTTCATTTCCGGACTTGCCGGAGCATAGATGGTTACATTTTCGGGTAGAATGAAATGGCCAGCTTGTTTGATCACAGAAACAGGTTCTGGAATGATGGCAATTTCGGTAGGAAGCAGGTTTGATGTTGCCGGCTCAGTCATCGTTGTGGTCGTTGATAGGGGAGCCTGGCTATAACCAGCAGTGCTGATCATACCGCTCAATACCAACAGAAATAATCTCTTCATAGCAAAGGTTAACCGTATTTCTTATGTTTAAAAACTGTCGCAATTTATCAATAAAAAGGCAGATAATGAGTCGATCCCTTTATTTTAAAGCATCCAGTACCTTGAATAGCTTCTTGTTAATCCCCGATCCGTTGTAGTTATTGATGTTGATTACAATGATGTATTTGTTGCCTGCTTTATCAGTATAATATCCGGCATAAGCAGAAACATCGGCAATGCTGCCACTTTTTAACTTCATGCCGTTGTTGTCAGGAAGTGACTTATAGAAGTCTGGAAACCAGGTTTCTTTTTGCGATTGAAAGAGGATTTCGGCCATGGCCATTGGAGTCACTCTGGTGGCTGGCGATAGTCCGCTGCCATCTACAATGTTCAAAGCACGTTTGTCCATCCCCTTTTGCACCCAGAAATTGATTTCCGTTTGCGCGCCATTGGCAGTGGTTGGTACTTTTCCGGATTTCCAGGCCAGTGTTTTTAGCAGGTGCTCTCCGTATAAATTGACACTTTTTTTATTAAACCAATACACCATTTCTGATAAAGTAGGGGAGGTGATGGTAATCAGTTTCTGTTGAACAGCAGGTACGGTTTGCTGATCCACAGCCATTAGTCTTGCTGTAGTTGGGGGTAATGGTGTGGCAATTCCAATGCGTTTCAGGGTGTCCTGTAAACGAAATGCAGCATCAAAAGCCGGGTTAGGTACCGCAGTAGAGACTCCTGGCTTAGAAATTCCTAAAGCCCAGGTTCCGCGAAGGTAAGCCAGATTGCCATCAGGAGGCAGGTAGGAATAAGCATGGTCTCCACTGCCTACAGCACCTGCTTTTAGCTCATTTATAATTTTTAGGTAAGGCATTTCCGGAACTACTTTGAGGATGGATACCGGTTTATCTTTGGAGGTACTGGCTTTCAGGTGGATGTCGAACTGGTTTTCGCGCCAGCTGAGTGCTGATGGGCCAGCTCCGTAATAATTGCCAATGTCTTGCCAGATCCAGCCATCAGGTGTGCTTTGCGTTCCCCAGATGCCATCGTCGCCAATAATTTTACCTTCAATTTTTTTAATCCCTGCGCGCTGTATGGCCGTTACCCATTGCTGCAGGATGTAATTTTCTTTAGTGTTTTCGTAGCGCCAGGAGCCTAAGGTCGGATCTCCACCACCAACGATGATGAGGTCTCCTTGTAATGTGCCATCTGGAGTAATCTGGCCGCTATAAGCAAGCGTAGTTTGGTATTGAAAATCTTTACCCAGCATACTGAATGCGGTGGCAGAAGTAATGGTTTTTAAGGTAGAAGCTGTGGCCAGGCCCAGTTCTTCATTTTTGCCCAGCAATAACTTTCCGGTATTCGCGTCCAATATGCAAAGGCCGATGATCGCATGTTTTGCCTGGCCATCGTCTTTTAATACCTGGTAGGCTTGTTCCAGTTTCTCTAGTGGAGTTTGGGCATGGGCAAGCTGCTGTAAAAGGATCAGGGATAAAAAGGCAATGTTTCTGACAATCTTCATAATTGGAGGCAATGTAGCTATTAACGAAAAATTGAGGTACAGGTTGCCTTTTAGAGCGTTCCATACCTCAATCATTTTTTATAGGGGGATAATTAAACTAGGTCGTTAGTCACCAGGTATTCGGCAATCTGAACCGCGTTGGTTGCTGCACCTTTACGAAGGTTATCTGCAACGATCCAAAGGTTCACTGTGTTTGGCATAGATTCATCACGTCTGATTCTTCCAACAAATACTTCATCTTTTTCATGAGCATCTTTAGGCATTGGATATTTCAGATTGGCGATATCATCCACTACAACGATTCCTGGAGTTTTAGCTAATAATTCTCTCAGTTCAATCAAATCAAATTCGGTTTCAAACTCGATGTTGACCGACTCAGAGTGTCCACCCATTACTGGAATACGAACGGTAGTAGCCGTCACACGGATGCTGTCGTCGCCCATAATTTTATTGGTTTCCTTGATCATTTTCATCTCCTCTTTTGTGTATCCGTTTTCTTCGAAAACATCAATCTGAGGGATTACATTTAAATCGATAGGGTAAGTATAAGCCATTGGGCCATCCATGATGCCTTTACGCTCATTCATCATTTGCTCTACTGCTTTAACGCCAGTACCGGTTACAGACTGGTAAGTAGAAACTACCACACGTTTGATCTTATATTTATCATGTAATGGTTTTAAGGCCACTACCATTTGAATAGTTGAACAATTTGGATTTGCAATAATCTTATCATCAAGTGATAATTCATGAGCATTCACTTCTGGTACCACTAATTTCTTAGAGGGGTCCATGCGCCATGCCGATGAGTTGTCAATTACTGTGGTTCCTGCTTCAGCGAAACGTGGAGCATGTTCTAATGAGGTGCTGCCACCCGCAGAGAATAAAGCAATATCAGGTTTCATTGAAATTGCAGTATCCATGTTTACAATCGCATACTTCTTACCCTTAAAAGTGATTTCTTTACCAACACTTTTTTCAGATGCAACCGGAATTAACTCGGTCAACGGGAAGTTACGCTCTTCTAACACTTTTAACATTACGGTACCTACCAGACCGGTGGCGCCTACAACTGCAATTTTCATTTCTTTAATTGGTTTTTTATAGTTCTTATTAATTTATAGTATTCAGTTTTTGGTAATAAGTTCTTTTTATCATTGGCTGATTTCGGCCATATTTTTCAAATATGGTGATTTTTTTGTGCTTTGTGATGCTAAAGTACTCAAAACTTGCATTTTAATGCGCTTTAAAGATCATTGAAGAGTTAATGCCTCCAGGCGCTGATCTTTAGCATTTGGTCAAAGATTCATGCTCATAAAAAAAGGGAAGTAGTTTTCGTAAACCACTTCCCTTGATATTTTAAGATTTTATTTTTCTTAAACCAATTCGCGACTTACGTAATCAAAGCTTTGCTTAATGCTGATAAATGGATCCTTGGAGAAATTCTCTTGTTCCACGATAGCATACTTCAATCCTGCCTGTTTGGCATGTTTAAAGAAAGGTTTAAAATCGATCGCGCCAGTTCCAACCTCTGTATTTTTACCATGGTTTGCTTTGTCCATATCCTTCACGTGCCACATTGGGAAACGTCCAGGGTATTTGTTAAAGAAAGCAATCGGGTCATTACCCGATCTTACCACCCAGTATAAGTCCATTTCGAACTTGACTAAATTTTTGTCGGTTTCAGCCAGCATCACCTCATATCCGGTTTTGCCATCATATTTCTTGAATTCAAAATCGTGGTTATGGTAAGCCAGTTTCAATCCTGCTTTTTTACAGATTAGGGCAGCCTGGTTTAGGCGTTCCGCAACTTTTTTGTAATCATCAAGGCTTGATCTTAAGTTTTCGCCCATCCATGGAATGGTTAGGAAGTCCATCTTAAGTGCGTTTGCGCCTTCGATAGCGATTTTCAGATCGTCCTGTTTTCCGTCTTTTAAGAAAGAATCCAAACCGAAGTGGCCGCTAGGTGCAATTAGCCCGTTGTTATCCAATAGGATTTTGAAAGCTTTCGCCTCCATACCAAAGAAACCGTCTTTTGCAGAGTAACCGTAAGTTTCCACTTGTTTGTAGCCCGCTTTAGCCACTTGCTCAATTACCCCTTTAGGGTCTTTACCGATTACTTCTCTCAAAGTGTACAGTTGAAGTCCAACAGGTTTTACTTTAGCAAAGGCGTGTGCAAATGAAGGAAACAACAGGGCTCCTGCTGCAGCCATACCTGCGTTTTTTATAAATGTTCTTCTAGAGTTCATAAGTTTTGATTTATACGTCACAAATATTTACGGCGTCTCTCAGAGATTTGATTTTATCTTTATACCTAGGAATAAATTCCTGTGCCAGATAACCTTTAAATCCCGTTGCTAATATAGCTTTTATAATTGCGGGATAAAACAACTCTTGAGTATCGTCTATTTCATTTCTTCCGGGAACGCCGGCAGTATGATAATGAGAGATGTAAGGATGGTATTTTTTGATGTTGCTGATGACGTTACCTTCATCGATCTGCATGTGGTAAATATCATACAGCAATTTGAAGTTTTCTGAGCCCAGTCTTTTAGCCAGTTCAGCACCCCATTTCGTTGTATCACACTGATAGTCAGAATGGTCAACTTTGCTATTTAGCAATTCCATCACTAAAACCACATTGTGTTTTTCGGCAATGCCGATCACTTTTTTCAAGCCTTCTACGCAATTGTTCAGACCGGTTTCGTCATCTTTTCCGCGGCGGTTTCCACTGAAACAGATCAGTTGTTTGTAACCTGCTGCGGCAACTTTCGGAATCATTTCTGAGTAATTTTTAATTAATGTTGCATGAAATTTAGGGTCATTCCATCCATCCACAAGGTTAATTTCTGCGCCATTACACATGGAAGAGTCCAAACCATGCTTCTTTAAGGTGGGCCAGCCGGAGGGACCAACAAGGTCGATCGCCTTAATTCCGATCTTTTTGGCTTCGATACACAAGGCATCTAATTCCATATCACCGAAACACCATTGACATACCGAATGGTTCACATTCCCTTTTAATGCAGTAGATTGATCAGGCTCTATAGCAAAACTTGGCAATGCTGCCGAAACACCTAAGGCGGCGGTTCCGGCAACTATGTTTTTCAATGCAGATCTCCTGCTTAATTCTTCAGCCATTATAGGTTTACCTGAGTTTCTACTTTTTCCTTGTCCCTGAAGAAAATAGCAAACAATAAGAATACCACTAATGCAATACCTGAAGGAATGATCCATACCATTTTCCAATCGAATGAGCCATCGGCAAGTTTATAGGTATCTGTAATGTATCCAGCTACTTCAAAACCGATCAGCATCCCTACACCATAAGTCGCTAAAGTGATCAGTCCCTGTGCAGAACTTTTGTATTTATCACCCGCAATAGAGTTGGTATAAATCTGTCCTGATACAAAGAAGAAGTCATAGCAAATGCCATGAAGCGCAATACCAATGATTAGCATAAAGCCTAAATCACCTGCATTTCCGAACGCAAAAAGGGCATAACGTAAGCACCATGCCAGCATACCTACCAAAATCGTTTTCTTAAAGCCAAATTTGGTAAAGAATACCGGTAGCAATAACAGGAACAATACTTCAGAAATTTGTCCGATCGTCATCTTTCCTGTTGGATCTTCCACGCCTACATTAGATAGGAAAGGGTGTGCATTCTGGTAATAGAAAGCCAGAGGGATACAAATCAGGATAGAAGAGATAAAGAATATTGCGAAGTTTTTATCTTTTAGTAGTTTTAACGCATCTAAACCAAGGATGTCTGAGATCTTTACTTTCTCACCAGCAACAGCTTTTGGCGGTGTTTTTGGTAAAGCAAAACTAAACAGACCCATCACTAAGGAAGCAATACCTGCCATTAGGAAGGTATTTTTAAGCAAACCTGCTTTCGCACCTTCTGCAGTATCCCAGTGGAAGTAGAAACTGATCAATAAGCCTGCAATAATCCATCCGATCGTTCCAAATACCCTAATGGTAGAGAATTCTTTTTCAGGATCTTTCATTTGATTGAAGGAAACTGAGTTGACTAAGGCCAGGGTAGGCATAAACAGAATCATATAAGCCAGTACATACGGGTAGAAAATACTGATGTCTGTAGCATTATACATTTGATACATGAGTACGGCACCGATTAAGTGTAGCACACCCAGGATCTTTTCTGCGTTAAAATAGCGGTCAGCAATCAATCCAATGATGAAGGGAGCAATGATTGCGCCCCAGCTTTGGGTAGAGAATACTGAAGCCGACTGGCCACCTGTAGCATTGAGGTTGTTCCCAAGGAAGGTACCTAGTGTCACAAACCATGCGCCCCAGATGAAAAACTCCAGGAACATCATGAATGACAGTTTGATGCGGTTGTTAAGGTTCATTGTTTATTTCGTTTTTTTATTTGGTGTAATATTTTAGCGTTTCTTACGCCTTTTGGTTAAAGCTCTTTAATCAGGATGTTGCGGAACCATACCTCATCACCATGATCTTGCAAAGCAATTTTTCCGGTCTTGAATGTAGCAAAACCTTCCCAATTTGCAAACTTACTGCCGGCAACTAATGCTTTAAACTGATCGTCCCAAAGGGTAGTCTGCACTACTTTTACGCCGTTTAACTTTAATTCCAGTTTACCGTTTTTGCTAATGACTTCTGCAGTATTCCATTCTCCAACAGGTTTAACTGGCTCTGAACTGCTCTTAATCAGGTCATAAAGATCTCCTGAACGGTGTTTTGTAATTTTTCCATCCGGGTGACCGTCATTGTCTAATACTTGCATTTCCAAACCTGTGCGGTAGGTGGCACCATATTTCGGTTTGTCTTCATGAACATAAAAAATAATTCCACTATTTGCTTTTGGTGCTACTTTCCAATCGATTTTCAAGTGGAAGTTGCTATATTCTTTATCGGTCACTAAATCGCCACCACCTTTATTTCCAGCTTTAGGGTTAAAATGAAGGGTGCCATCTGTCGCTTGCCATTTTTCGCCTGCGGTATCCTGGCCATAGGTATGCCATCCTTTAGTGGTTTTACCATCAAAAAGTTTGGTAAATCCTTTGTTTTTGGATTGCGCATTACTATTGCTTGCAGCGAATACCGCAGTAAGCAGTATCGCTGAGAAGATATATGGTTTCATAATTATTCTTTTTAGATTAAAAAGGTGCTGGTAATTTACCAGCCTTTACGGTAGTCGCGTTTCACGAACTGGTTCACGGCATCAAAATTGGTCACTTTCATGTTGTTATTGTCCCAAAGTAATTTGATGTCTCTTCCAGGGAAGGTTGCTCTTCCTTTATCATTTTTCACTTGAACATCCGTTCCTCTGATGGCTAAGTTTGCCATCAATAAAGCTTCTGTCAGCGGGCCGGCAATTTCGAAAGGAGAGCTCAGCTCTTTCTTACCATATCCAGCGATACAACCTTCTACCCACTGGGCATAATGGCCTTCTGCACCACCAGGAACACGCGCAAATTTCGCAGGAACTTTGATGTCTTTATTTTTACTCAATGGCAATAAACGAGGGTCTGCACTATACGTACTGGCCATCATTTTTCCTTTGGTACCGATAAATAGCGTACCATTTCCACCATCACCAAAAACCTCATTTGCTTCCAGTTCTTCTGGTCTTTCCGGCTGAATACCGCCGTCCATCCAGTGCACTACAACGTCACCTTTAGTTTTATTGGTTTTAGGGAATTTCAAGGTTACATGACTTGAAGGAGGACAGCTATCAGGGAAATATCCGCGTTTAAATTCATCCACATAGACAGAGCCTACACTGGCTTGAACTTCTGTTGCATATTTCAGGTTCAGCATGCTGAATGGGGCTTCTAATAAGTGACAACCCATATCGCCCAATGCGCCTGTTCCATAATCCCACCAGCCTCTCCAGTTAAATGGAACTAGTTTATTTACGTAATCTTTGTAAGGAGCGGTACCTAACCATAAATCCCAATCCAGGTCTGCAGGCACTGCTGCTTTATTTGCCGACCATGGAATACCCTGAGGCCATACCGGACGGTCTGTCCAGGCATAAACCGTATGAACATCACCAATTAAACCTGCATCATACCATTCTTTCATTTGTCTAGGACCATCATTTGAAGCACCTTGGTTTCCCATTTGAGTCACCACTTTGTATTTCTGTGCTGCTGCGGTTAAAGCACGTGCTTCGTAAATGTCGTGGGCCAATGGCTTTTGAACATACACGTGTTTACCCAATTGCATGGCGCCTAAAGCAATGATCGCATGACTATGATCAGGGGTTGAAACAGACACTGCATCGAAGTTCTTATGCTCTTTATCGAACAATTCACGGTAATCCCTATAGTATTTTGCTTTCGGGAATGCCTTTACACTGGCCGCAGCCCTTGAATCGTGGACATCGCAAAGAAAGCCGATGTCGGCTTTTCCGCTTTTGTAAAAGCTGGCAATATCTGATTGTCCTTTACCTCCTGCACCGATACCGGCGATAATCAGGCGGTCACTAGGCGCTATAAATCCTGGTCCGCCCAAAACATGACGGGGAACAATCATAAATGCTGAAGCAGCAATTGCAGTGGTTTTTAGGAAACTTCGTCGTGACGAAGTCTCCTGGTTTTTTTTGGTTTCTTCCATGGTTTATATTTGGTTCTGTGGTTCAGGTTATTTTTTCAGGGATAAAATGTAACGTACCATTTCTTTGGCATCGTCTTTTGATAGGGTAGCATGTGGTGTCATTGGAACTTCACCCCAAACACCTTTACCTCCTTCAATGATTTTTGCAGCCAGTTTTTCAATTGTTGCATCATCATTTGCATATTTAGCCGCAATTTCTTCGTAAGTTGGGCCGATTACTTTGGTTACTTTATTATGGCAGCCGATACAGTCAGAAGTTGCAATTAATCTTTCTCCCGGATGTTTTTCTGTGGATGAACTCGTTGCTGCAGGTGTACTCTCAGTGGTTGCTGTGGTACTGGTAGAACTTGATTCCGGACTTCCGCAGGAAGCTAGAACCGAAATAAAGCAGGCAAGGATAAATAGTGTGTTTTTCATCTTAATCGTGTGTTAATATATTATATTCCTAAAATTTTATTGTTGAAGTCGTCATTTCCACCGGAAGCAGCGAAGTCGTCGAATGCCCTATCTGTTACCGGAATGATCAGTTTGCTGATCAGTTCTGCACCTTCTCTGGCACCAACTTGTGCGTCTTTAATCACGCATTCCCATTCCATTACTGCCCAGCCGCTGTAATCGTACTGCGCTAATTTACTGAAAATGGTTTTGAAATCTACCTGTCCATCACCTGGAGAACGATACCTTCCGGCACGGTTTGCCCAGCTTTGGTAACCACCAAAAGTACCTTGTTTTCCAGTCGGGTTAAACTCAGAATCTTTAACATGGAAAGCCTTGATGCGCTCATGATAGAAATCGATGTATTGGATGTAATCCAGCTGCTGCAATACAAAATGAGAAGGATCATATAGCAGACAAGCACGTGGGTGATTGTTTACCTTTTCCAGAAACATTTCGTAAGTGATGCCATCAAAAAGATCTTCCCCAGGGTGAATCTCGTAGCAAACATCTACTCCGCAATTGTCGAATTCATTCAAAATCGGCGTCCATCTTTTAGCCAGTTCGGTAAAAGCGGCGTCTACCAATCCTTCCGGGCGCTGCGGCCAAGGGTGGAACATGTGCCATAATAGCGAGCCACTAAACGTGGCATGCGCATTTAAGCCCAGGTTTTGTGAGGCTTTTGCAGCATACTTCAATTGCTGAACGGCCCATTTCGTCCTTTCAGCAGGGTTGTTTTTTAAATGATCTGGAGCAAAGGCATCAAAAGCAAGGTCGTAAGCCGGGTTTACAGCTACCAGCTGCCCTTGCAGGTGCGTAGATAGTTCTGTAATTTCCAATCCATAAGACGCTACTTTTCCTTTTAGTTCATCCGCATAAGTCTTGCTTTCTGCTGCTTTTTGCAAATCGATGAATCGTGGATCAAGCGTTGGCATTTGAATACCTTTAAATCCTAATCCTGCTGCCCATTCACAAATGGCATCCAAAGAATTGAATGGAGCCTGATCACCGATAAACTGAGCCAGAAAAACTCCGGGGCCTTTAATTGTTGTCATGATATTTATATGTTAAAATCAAACCACTTTTGATCAGATGCTGAAGAAGCGACAACATTTTCAATAAATGCCATCCCTCTAACGCCATCTTCCACTCTAGGGAAATCCAGCATAGCTTCAGTAGGTTCCTGACCTTGGCTGATCGCACCGATAGTTAAAGCAAAGTTTCTGTAAATGTTAGCGAAAGCTTCCAGGTATCCTTCCGGGTGACCACCAGGAACACGGGTATTGTGTTTCGCAGCATCAGAAAGGTAAGCTTGTCCGGCACGGTAAATTTGTGCCGGTTCGTTTAACCATTTTACGATTAAAGTATTTGGTTCCATCTGGTGCCATTCCAGGCCTCCTTTTTCACCGTATACTTTGATTTTTAATGCATTCTCTTCACCTGCAGCAATCTGTGAAGCGATTAAAACACCATTCGCACCATTGTCGAATTTTAACAATACGTTTCCGTCATCGTCTAATCCACGTCCTGGTACTACAATGTTTAAATCTGCACAAAGTTTACTGATTTTTAAACCGGAGATGTATTCTGCCAATTGCGCAGCATGTGTACCAATATCGCCCATACAACCGCTTTTCCCACTTTTAGCAGGGTCTGTACGCCATGCAGCGCCAGCATTGCCTTCACGTTCTGTTAAGGTGCTCAGCCATCCCTGAGGATATTCTACCATTATTTTTCTAATGGCACCCAATTTACCTTCTTTCACCATCGCTTTGGCTTGTTTCACCATTGGATAACCAGAATAAGTATGGGTAAGGCACAAGATCAATCCTGTTTCTTTAACTTTTTCCTGTAATTGTTTAGCTTCTTCCAGCGATAAAGCAATTGGTTTTTCAATCACTACGTTAAAACCATGGTCCAATGCCATCATTGCAGGTGCAAAGTGGGCAAAGTTAGGCGTCACAATTGTGACGAAATCCATGCGTTTATCAGCTGGCAGCTGACTTTCTTTTTCAATCATTTCCTGATAATTCGCATAAATGCGGTCATCATCCAGGAAAAGCTCCTTTCCGGATTGTTTACCAATTTCTGGGTTGACGCTCAAGGCGCCACAGCAAAATTCAACCTGACCATCCATGTTTGCCGCAATGCGGTGAACGGCTCCGATGAAGGCATCTTTGCCACCACCGATCATCCCCATTCTCATCTTTCTGTTGTTCATCAGAATATTTTGTTTTTTGTTGTTTTTAAAGTATCTAAACCGACTTAGCAGTGTTTAAACATAAAACCCGCATACCGGCTTTTACCAGTATGCAGGTTAATATTAAAGGTTTCCTTTTTTAAGTTCACTAACTGCAAAATCACAAGCTCTTGCGGTCAATGCCATATACGTTAATGAAGGGTTCTGACAAGCAGCAGAAGGCATACAAGAACCGTCAGTTACGAATACGTTTTTCACTTCATGCATTTGGTTCCATTTGTTGAGTACTGATGTTTTAGGGTCTAATCCCATACGTGCAGTACCCATTTCATGGATCGCCATACCTGGGGTAGAACCGTTATCATAAGTATTCACATCCTTGATTCCTGCGGCTTCCAGCATTTCAGCAGCATCGTTCATCATGTCTACGCGCATTTTCTGCTCGTTTTCTTTGAATTCACAATCAATTGCCAACACAGGCTGTCCCCATTTGTCTTTTTTACTTTTGTCGATATACACACGGTTTTCATGGTAAGGAAGAGATTCTCCGAAACCACCTAAGCCCATATTCCAGGTACCAGGGACTGTTTGCAGATCTTTGAACTCACCGCCAAATGCCATTTCTGCCACATCAGCATGCCAGTTTCCACGACTTGCACCACCCTGGTAACCGAAGCCCCTTACATAGTCACGTTTGTCGCTGCCAACATTTCTATATCTAGGTACGTAAATACCATTGGCTCTTCTGCCATAAGTGTATTTGTCGTCAAATCCTTCTGCTCTTCCTGAAGCACCGCAACGGAAATGGTGGTCCATTAAGTTGTGTCCTAGCTCACCACTTGCATTGCCTAATCCATTTGGATGTTCTGCTGAAGTAGAGTTTAACAATAGGAAGGTAGAGCCTAAAGTAGAACCGTTTACGAATACAATTTTTGCATAGTATTCAATATGTTCATTAGTTTCAGAATCAATGATCACTACACCTTTCGCTTTTTGTGTTTCTTTATCATAGATGATGGTGTTCACCAATGAATAAGGACGAAGGGTTAAGTTACCGGTAGCTACCGCAGCAGGAAGGGTAGACGACTGCGTGCTGAAATAAGCACCAAATGGACAGCCCCTGCTGCAAAGGTCACGGTATTGACATTTACCTCTACCACCATGCTCTACGGTTAAGTTAGCCGTACGGCCAATGGTCAGGATTCTTGACTTATTATATTTACTTTCAATTCTTTTCTTTACATCTTTCTCCACACAGTTCATATCCATTGGCGGTAGGAACTGTCCGTCTGGGAAGTGAGGATAGTTTTCTGCCTGGCCGCTGATTCCTGCAAATTTCTCTACATAATCATACCATGGAGCAATGTCTTTATAGCGGATTGGCCAATCTACACCATGACCATCTTTTGCATTTTCTTCAAAATTCAGGTCACTTAAACGGTAACTCTGACGGCCCCACATTAATGATTTACCACCTACATGGAAGCCTCTGTACCAATCAAAACGCTTTACTTCAGTATATGGGCATTCCAGGTCATTCACCCAAAAGCTCTCATTGAATTCCTGATAAGGATAATCTCTTTTCTGTACCGGATGGGTTTCTTTCTGCGCTTCGGTTAATCTGCCGCGGTGCTCAAATTCCCATGGCTTTTTCATGGCCGTAGTATAGTCCTTGATGTGTTCTACATTTCTGCCTCTTTCCAGCAATAGAACTTTTAAACCTTTCTCGGTTAATTCTTTTGCAGCCCAGCCGCCACTGATTCCTGATCCTACAACGATAGCATCATAAGTATTCTGCGCCGTTGCTTTAGTATTTAAATTGCTCATGTTTAATTTTTAAAAAGGTTTATGCCCAAACTTTTTGACCTGGTTTTAAATCCACACAACCGTCGTAACGGCCAGGAATCTGCACATAGGCTTTAGCCTGTGTCGCACCAATTTCCGAAGTAAAGTAACCCAGTAAGGTTAAATCTCTCGCAATAGCGAAGAACTGAGGTTTTGTTTTAGGTTTATCCTTTGGCGTCATTGCGTTGCCTGGAGCCTCCTTTTCAGATTTTTTCTGAGTAATGTTTTCTTGTTGTTTCTCTAATTCGTCTTTTTCCGTCTTATTTGCTGCAATAGTCGCTTCTCTTACTTTGCCCAATAGCTCATTGCGCTGTGGTACAGAGATTTCAAGGAATGACTTTTTGTAGGTGTCCTGACATTGTTTTTCAAGATCTTCAAGACCTTTCACGAATGCTTGCTGCGCGTCTTCCGGGTAGCATTCCTTAACCATCATGGCGATGAAAGGACCCACACCAGCTGCTTTTGCTCCTGGCGTACTCGTGGTAGGGATGATGATATCCGCAACTTCCGTGATGACCTTTTCCTGATCGGCAGAAAATAAGTTGGCGGCTGTTTTATTAGATGGTGAAGTGCAACTATCTAAAAATACTCCGATAGTAGTTGCAGACAATGCGCCTCCCATTAAAAAGGCTACACTTTTCACTGCTTCTCTTCTATTCATACTTGGCTGTTTAGGTGTTTTTATATGGTTAAAGTGTGTTTTGTTTTGTAATAATAAGCAAAAAATAATGGTTAGTGTGTGAAATACACAATAAATCTAATATATCATGTTTTTGTTACTTAATCAAGTTTTTACTTGTCAGGAGCAGGAAATGAACAGAAAATGAGGCCAACTTTTACTTGATTTTCAGGCTTTTCCGTATTCCTAAAACGTTATTTCCCTGAAAATAGTCTGCTCTATTTTTTTGAGCAAAATTCTGTCGGTTTATCCCCAGGTCTTAGTTGTTTTTTACCTATAAATAGGGGGCCAAAGGGAGGGTGAAAATTACAAAAACAGATAAATCATAAACATTTTATAGAGGTTTGTTTCGTTTTTTTAACTTTGTCAAAATCCATACAAAAATTCATGATTGAGAAAATATTAGTATTAGGTTCTAACGGTCAGATCGGCACTGAATTAGTAACCGCATTACGTAAGACTTACGGTGAAAGTAATGTCGTTGCTTGTGACATCCGCAGACCAGATTATGACATCAAAAATTCAGGGCCATTTGAGTTCGTAAACGTACTTGAGAAAGACATTCTGAACAGCATTTTTCAAAAGTATAAACCTACTCAGGTTTACTTATTAGCGGCATTATTATCCGCTACGGGCGAGCAGAATCCTAAATTAGCCTGGGACCTGAACATGAATGGCTTATTGAATATCTTGGACCTTTCCATCGTTTATAAAACAGCAAAAGTTTACTGGCCAAGTTCTATCGCTGTATTCGGACCAAATTCTCCAAAAGACATGACGCCGCAATACTGTGTAATGGACCCGAATACGGTTTATGGAATCAGTAAATTGGCAGGTGAACGCTGGTGCGAATACTATCACCAGAAATTTGGCTTGGATGTACGCAGTATCCGTTACCCAGGATTGATCAGCTGGAAAGCTGCTCCAGGTGGTGGAACCACTGACTACGCCATCCATATTTTCCATGATGCGTTAACAAAAGGCAGCTATGCTTCTTTCTTAAATGCAGAAACTGAATTGCCAATGATGTATATGGATGATGCCATCCGTGGTACCATTGAATTGATGGATGCGGAAGCGAGTAAAATTTCTATCCGTTCCAGCTATAACTTTGGAGGTGTTCACTTTACGCCAGAAGTACTAGCTTCAGAAATCAGAAAACATATTCCAGATTTTAAATTATCTTACACAGATAATGATCCACGTCAGGACATTGCCAACAGCTGGCCACGTTCTATCGATGACAGCTTTGCTCAGAAAGACTGGGGATGGAAGCCTGAATTCGATTTGTCGAAGATGACAGCGGATATGTTAAAGAACTTACAGAATAATCATTAATAAGGAAATTCCTTAAATAAAATATACAATGGGTAGAGCATTTGAGTTCAGAAAAGAAAGGAAATTTAAACGTTGGGCTAAGATGGCCGTACAGTTTACCAGGATAGGTAAAGAGATTGTAATGGCGGTTAAAGATAATGGCCCTTCGCCGGAGACCAACTCCCGTTTGCGTACAGCGATCCAGAATGCAAAGGCAGTAAACATGCCTAAACACACGGTGGAAGCAGCAATTAAAAGAGCATCCAACAAAGACGAAAACGGTTACGAAGAGTTTGTTTATGAAGGATACGCACAGCATGGTGTGGCCATCCTGATTGAAACGGCAACTGATAACACGAATAGAACAGTAGCTAACATTCGCAGTTATTTCAATAAAACTGGAGGTACATTAGGTAAAACAGGTTCTCTGGACTTTATTTTCAACCGCAAGTCGATATTCCGTTTCTTACCTGGAGAAAAAGACCTGGAAGAATTGGAGTTTGAATTGATCGACGCAGGTTTGGAAGAATTATATCTGGAAGCTGATGAAGAAGGAAATGAGATCGCAGTAGTACAAACTGCTTTTGAAGATTTCGGAAAAATGCAGAAAGCACTGGAAGAGATTGGCGTAGAAATGAAAAGTGCGAAACTAGAGCGCATCTCTTTATCTACCATTCCTGTAACAGAAGAGCAGGCAGCAGACGTATTCAAGCTGATTGATAAACTGGAAGAGGACGATGACGTTCAAGCCGTTTATCACAATATGGCAGAATAATAACTGCTACTTTTTCTTTTGATTAGAAAATAACCATGGCAATAGATTGGGCTCTGCAAAGGCAGCGTCCCAACTGTTGTGATGGGCATCCGGATACAAAGTGAGCTTAGGCTCTTTTCCCAATACTTTGAGCTGATCCGAAATCATGGTAGAAAATACCACCGGAACTACCTCATCTTTCTCTCCATGAAAGATCCATAAAGGCACATTTTTATATTTCTGAACATTGGCTACATTGTCGCCGCCACAGATGGCAATCGCTGCAGCGAAAAGCTTAGGCTTACGTCTTAACAATTCATAAGTTCCCATTGCTCCCATTGAAAGTCCGCCCACATAGACTTGGTCATGCTTGACGTATGGTTTGTCCATGAAATTATCAATCATACCCAGTAAAGCTTTCATGGATTTTGTAGGTTTCCCTCTCTTTTGAAAATTGAAGGCTCTATTCCCGTTTGCATCCTTATCAAAGGTTACATTTGCCCAGAAACTGTCTTCCGTACATTGAGGGAAAACGATGATAGCAGGGAATTGTTTCCGGATTTCTGGCTTCAGGAATAGCTTTCCACCATGTGTCAATTGCTTTTCATTGTCATTTCCGCGTTCTCCGCTTCCATGTAAAAAGAATAGGATAGGATATTGCTTATCTGCACTAAAATTCTCCGGAAATAAGATGCGGTAAGCCATACTGTCCTTGCCCTTGATAAAGCTTCCTTTATCATATTTCTTGAAATCCTGCGATTTAACATTCAGGCTAAAAACCAGGATTAGGATGGAGAGTGTTGTTTTGATGCCGCTCATAATTCAAAATTAAACAATTTAAGAATCATTTAAAAATAAAGAAACCCTGTTGGATTTGCCAACAGGGTTTAAAGGGATTATTTTGTGAGCTGGAATGGAATTTCTAAATTATCTCTGGAATTGGTTCCTATAAATAATTTGAAATCTCCTGGTTCTGCTGCAAACTTCAGTTCTTCATTAAAGAACTTCAGCTCTTCCTCAGAAATTTTGAAAGTCACTTCTTTGCTTTCGCCTGCTTTCAGCTCGATTTTTTGAAAACCTTTTAACTCCTTAACAGGGCGGGTAATGCTGCCTACCATATCGCGGACGTACATTTGCACCGTTTCTTTTCCAGCATAAGCGCCTGTATTTTTCAGGGTAACTGTAGCAGTAATGGTCTCTCCAGGTTTAAAGCTGTTTTTGCTGAGCCTAAGGTTAGAATAGTCGAAAGTAGTGTAGCTTAATCCGTAGCCAAAAGGATAGAGCGGTTCGTTGCTCACATCCAGGTAATTAGACCTGAATTTGCTGAACCATTTACCTTTTTCCAATGGTCTGCCGGTATTTTTGTGACTATAATACAATGGAATCTGTCCTACATTTTGTGGGAAAGTAGCTGTTAATTTTCCTGAAGGATTTACTTTTCCAAATAACACATCTGAAATCGCATTTGCTGCTTCAGTACCGCCAAACCAAACATTTAAGATGGCAGGAACATTTTCATCTTCCCATTTAATGGTCAATGGACGGCCGGTAAATAACACCAGTACCACAGGTTTTCCGGTTTTCAGCAATGCTTTTAATAAACGCTGCTGGTTCTCTGGGATATCCAGGTTAGTACGGCTTGAGCTTTCACCTGTCATTTCTGAACTTTCACCAAGCGCAGCGATCACCACATCTGCATTTTTAGCAGTAGCTACCGCTTCAGCGATCATTTCTTCTTCAGAACGGGAATCTCTTGGGAGATCTCTGCCGAACATGGTCGCTCTTTTTTGATATTCAGGATCGGTCAATAGGTTAGACCCTTCACTGTGTAAAATCTTAAGGCCAGGTGCTGCATTCGCTTTTAATCCTTGTAATAGGGAAATGGTGTTTGCCAAATCGCTGTTTACACTCCAGGTTCCGGGCATATTTGTGCCTGTATTTGCTAGTGGGCCGATCAAAGCAACCGTTCCTGTTTTCTTTAAAGGCAGGAGTTGTCCTTGGTTTTTAAGCAGGACAAAACTTTGTGCCGCAGTTTCTCTGGCAACTTTCAGGTGTTCTGGTTTAAGGATTTCCTTTTTTGCACGTGCTTCATTGCAGTAGCGGAAAGGATCTTCAAACAGACCTAGTTTATACTTTGCTTCTAATACCAGTCTGCAGGAATTGGTGACTTGTGCTTCCGTGACTTTTCCTTCTTCTACCGATCTTTTTAAGGTGGTCAGAAATCCTTCACCTACCATATCCATATCTACACCTGCATTTAAGGCTAGCGCAGAAACGGTTTGCAGGTCTCCTAACCCATGGTCGATTAACTCGTTTACCGCAGTATAATCCGTCACCACAAGACCAGTAAAGCCCCATTGTTTACGTAATAAATCAGTCATCAGCCATTTATTTGCCGTAGCCGGGACGCCATTAATGTCGTTGAAAGAAGTCATGATACTCCCTGCACCTGCATCCAGGGCAGCTTTGTATGGAGGAAGGTATTCATTGTACATTCTGTTCAGACTCATATCTGTGGTATTGTAATCCCTGCCTGATTCAGCAGCGCCATATAAAGCAAAGTGTTTTACACAAGCCATCATGGTATTATATTTAGAAAGGTCATCGCCCTGGTATCCTCTAACCATCGCTTTACCGATTTCAGCACCCAGGTAAGTATCTTCCCCTGATCCTTCAGAAATACGGCCCCATCTTGGGTCTCTGGAAATGTCCACCATAGGGGAGAAAGTCCAGTTTAATCCATCAGCAGTAGCTTCAACAGCAGCAATTCGCGCAGTTTTTTCGATCAATGCTAAATCCCATGTGGAAGATAAAGCCAGTGGAATTGGGAAAGTAGTTTTATAACCATGGATCACATCCTGGCCAAAAATAATGGGAATCTTTAAGCGGGTTTGCGTGACTGCGATTTCCTGTGCTTTGCGGATTCTAGCTGGCGTAGTTAAGCTAAACATACCACCTACCTGACCTTTTTTAATTTTGCTTTCTACATCAGTGCTGACCACAGAACCTGTAGTGGCTTCACCGCCGGTTAACAGGTTTAACTGGCCAATCTTCTCCTCCAAAGTCATTTTGGACAGCAGGTCTTTTATGAATATATTCATCTGCTGATCGGTGTTTGCTTTTCTCTGCTGGGCGGAACTGCTGCTAAAGCTAAAAATAGCGGCCAGGAAAAATAAGTACTTCGCTTTTCTCATTATTGTTTTGTTAATGGTGTGTATTATGGTTTAACCAGGAATGGTTTGATTTCTTTAATCCAGATGGCATAGCCTTCCGATGTGATGTGCAGCATATCTTTTTCAAAAAGCTCCGGACGTAAGGCTTTTTTATTTAACATTTTGCTGTTCACATCCAGGAATTTTGTGTTCGGGTAATGCTGCAGGTATTCTTGAATCAGCAGATTGGTATGCGCATTTGTAGCGGAATGTTTAGTTCTGGAAGGGCTGTCTTTAATGGAAATGTATAAAACAGGAACTTCCGGATATTTCAATCTGATGTTATTGAAAAAAGTGGCAAACCGGTTTAGCGTTTCAAGCGCGCTTTGGCCGTCTGTCGCAATATCATTTTCGCCGCTATAAATTACCACCTGACGCGGTTGATAAGGATAAACCAGGTCTGCGATATAGTAATTGGCTTGTGCAAGTGTAGACCCACCGAAACCTCTGTTGATCGCCCGATAATCTTTGAACACTGTTTCCAGGTCTTTCCATTTTTCAAAAGAAGAGCTGCCAACGAATACAATGCCGCTTTTAGGTGGCATTGAAATGCTGTCTTTATGTTTGAATTCTTGTATTTCTTTCCAGAATGCTGGTTTCTGCTGCGCTTTAACAAATACTGTACTAAGGACGAATACCAGAAGGAAGTAGTAAAATCTTTTCATTTTTTGTTTATTTAAATCTGTTTTTTTTGCGAGTATAAAGGTTCTTTGGTCTTTATACTCGTTAAACAAGTAAAAATAAGGATACACCATCATCAGCTGCCACAAGCTATTTTATCGCGGGGCTGCTGAATCCTAATTTTGTAAGGCCATTTTGTACTGCTGGACTACTCATGAAAAGCTTCCATAATAAGCCGGTACGGTGGTTTTCTATCATCACGATAATCGGTCCCTGATCTATTGCCAGGTGTGATTTTGCCACCCAATTGTGCTGTTCACTAAAAGCATCAGCAAATCCATATTCCGTCCATAGCTGATCACCTTTGTCTTCATAAAAATGTCTCAATGCCTGCATAGAATATTCCGGTGTATAAGGGAAAGCAGATAAGGCTGCGGTAGGGGTAATCACGCCTAAATCCTCTGTTGGTGAATGTGCCGCGTAACTTTGCCAGCTGTCACTTGCCGTTAAGCCCCAGCTGTTGGCGCCATAACCTTTATAATTTTTCGGGTTTTCGATGCAGTGTGCTCTGTTGATCAGGGTATGATTTCTGTTTTGTTCCCAGTAGTCTGCATAGCGATCTTTTAATCCGCGTGGATCTAATCCTAGATAGGAGTATTGAGAGAAGAATAATGGACCGCCACCATCAAAGCCTAATGGTAAAGTGATGTCATTGAACTTTTTGCCATTTAAAAAAGTGTTGCTCATTGCCCATCCTTCATGGTAAACTCTTGGGTCTATTGAAAATTTTGGGGAAGATGCTGCGAGCACGTAAGTGATCAGACATTCATTGTAACCTCTGATCTGATGGTCCATACTCCAGCCGTTGTTAGGGCTCCAGTGCCAGTAAAGGACTTTCTGACCTTGGGTAAACCAGTTCCATTCAATTCCTTCCCACATCCACTGGATTTTGTTTCTGATGTCTCTTTCTATCGCGTTATCGGCACTGTAATATTGCGCGGCGGTCAATAATCCCTGGAAAAGTAAAGAAGTTTCCACGATGTCAGCGCCATCATCTTTCGGGCTGAAGCGGATCACTTTACCGGTTTCTCCATTTAACCAATGAGGGAAGGCGCCATGGAACATGTCTGCTTTCCAAAGGAAATCTACAATCTTTTTTGTCCTTACTGCGGCTTGCTCGCGACTAATAAACTTTCTTTCTGCGGCTACGATGGTCGCCATTACGCCAAATCCTGTACCACCTGTGGTGACTACTTCATTGCCATATTCAAAAGCAACGTTGCTCCGTTCTCTCGCCATACCACTTACCGGATGGGCGAAATCCCAGAAATAACGGAAGGTCTGTTTCTGAACCAGGTCCAGCAATTGATCGTCAGTTAGGTTTTTCTTTATTTTCAGTTCAGGCTTAATGCTTTCTGTATTTTTTTGCTGGGCATTCAGCTGTTGAGCTGAGCAAACCAGGCATAACAGTAAAAAGGTATGTCGTAAGTTTCTCTTCATTTTAGAGTGTGTTTATAAGTTGGGGCTGCTAAAGCCTAATTTTTTCATTCCTGTTTTTACTTCCGGGCTGCTCATGAAAAGTTTCCATAACAGTTGACTGCGGTGGTTTTCGATCATGATGATGATCGGGCCCTGGTCTATTGCCAATGTAGAACTGGCAAACCAGGCATCATGCAGGGAAAAGGCATCGGCAAAGCCATAGGCTCCCCAGATTTTATCGCCAAGTTTATAGTAGTAATATTTTAAGGCCTGCATCGATTCTTTTGGAGTATAAGGGAAAGAAGCGAGTGCTGCGGTAGGGGAAATGACTCCGTTATCGTTGGCGGGTTCATGGGCAAGATATCCGTTGATATCGTCGCTTGCGGTCAATCCCCAGCAGTTCTCTCCATAGCCATAGAAGCCTTTCACATTTGCTTTAGCATAGTTGTATTGGTTCTGCGCATGGGTCCTGGTTTGGTTTTCATAATTGCCATAAGCATCGGACAGTCCGTTTGGATTGATGCCCAGGAAGGAATAATGGGAGAAAAACAAAGGGCCGTTCATACTGTTTTTCATGGCGCCGTTACTGGCCCAGCCATTGTCGTAAACCGATTTTTGAATCGGGTGACTTTCAGAAGAACCGGCCATGACGTAAGTGATCAAAGCCTCATTCCAACCTTTGATGGGCAGGTTCATTTCCCAGCCTACTGTCGGACTCCAGTGCCAGTACAGGCTGTTGTCTTTCACAAACCAATCCCATTCTACGTCGTTGTAAATGTGGGTAATGTCTGTTCTTAATGCCGTTTCTGCAGGATTAGCTGCATCGAAAAATTGTCGGGCAGTTAACATGCCCTGCATCAATAAGGAAGTCTCTACCAGGTCTGCACCATCGTCTTTCTGACTGAATGGGATCACAGCTCCTGTATTGCCATTCATCCAATGAGGATAGGCGCCATGAAAACGCTGTGCCTTATTTTTCAGGAAGGCAACGATCTTCTGCATGCGTTCCAGACCTTGGTCCCGGCTAATGAAATTTCTATGGATTCCTGTCACCAGGGCCATCATTCCAAAACCCGATCCTCCGGAAGTGACGATATCGACAGAAGTATTCCGCTCTCTGGCCAGGCCACTCACCGGATGTGCGAAATCCCAAAAGTATTTAAAGGTTTGCTTTTGGACTAAATTAAGCAGGGCATCTTCAGAGATTAAAGGGAATTTATCGGCTTCATTTATTGCGGTGATGAGATTTACCGTAATTGGTGTTTTAAGGTTCCTCCCTTTATCGGAGGTTAAATTCGTTTGTACATCCAGAAAGTATTTGGTAATGGGCTGGAGCGGCAGTGCAGGCTTGACAACTAGGGTTCTATCCAGGTCTTCATAGCTCAGCTCTACTTTAACGGGAACTCCATTTTTATCTTTAATCACAACTGCTTTTTCTGTAGAACTTTTATCAATTGCTGTAGAGAAAGAAAGCTTGAATACCGGACTGGTATTGATGCCGTAATAACTGAACCCGGCGGAAAGTTCATTTACTTTTAGGCTGCTAAAGGTAAATGAATCAGGGAGGGGTGCAATAGGCTCAATAGGCGTAGCCGTATCCTGCTTTGAGCAGGAAAATAACAGCAATGTGATGAATACCAGAAGACAGGATCTTAACTGCATGGAGATAGCTGGGCTTTTAGCTTAAAAAGCGTTGCAGAACTAGCCTGCAACGCTTGATGATGGATTTTCTGGGTTATTTTCCTTTACTCTCTAATTTAGATAAGGCACCGATTTCATCAGCAGTCAATGCTTTGTTGTAGATACGCACTTCATCCAGCTTACCGGTTAAGTTAGCTGCCCAGCTTTCTTTGCCAGCGGCAGAGGTTAAACTTGGTGTGGTTTGAAACTGTAGTGTTCCAAAGACCATTTTCGTTGCATTCTGGAAAGTTAAGGGCCCGTTGTTAGGAACAGTAAGTGCTTTTAATTTCCCTCCATTGATGTAAATGATGAAAGTAGAACTTACCTGATCATAACTCAAAGCCAGGTGCGTCCATTTTTTCCAGATACCTGGAACCTTAAAGTTTTCGGATTGTGTCAGTACGCCGTTGTTGTTCACACGGAATTGAAGGACTCCATTGGCAGCATCGCCACCATTCTCCAGGAAGATGACTAAATTACCCCATCCTGCTGCTGAGTTTGCAATGTCAATCAAACCCGTTGCACCAGTATTCAGGTCAGAGTTAAACCATAAAGTAGTGGTAAAACTTTTTAGTTTCTGTACTTCTGCTGGCGTATCAGAAATCACGTATCCTGCTGCGGATCCTTGTAAAGCACTGCCCTTCGTTCCTAAGGCAAAAGAGGTGCTGGTAGATACACCGCTAACTTTAGATACACTGTCAATTAAGCTGCCTTCGAAAGCCCAGTGCGCAACCAGGTTTTTTGAAGCCACTTCTTTGCTGCTGGTATAGCCACCAATATTTAATGCTGGTGCATAACTGGAAGGATCGAATTTTTTTGTACAGGAGCTAACCGCTAAGGAAAGGGCTGCTGCTGACAATATATAGAATAATCTTGTTTTCATTTCTTTTCGTTGAATGAGATTAATAACCTGGGTTTTGTGTTAGGACACCTACACTCAGTTCAATCTGAGTATTTGGAATTGGCCATACTTCATTTTTATTCGCTTTCCAACCTTTAGGACCAAATACTGCAGCTGCACGTCCCTGACGGATCACATCGAAATAACGATCTGATTCCATCGCCAATTCTACATGTCTTTCATGATAGATCGCTGTGCGAAGTGCAGTCTGGTCTGTAGTAGTTACTTTTGGCAAGATTGCTGGATTTCCCTGTCTTGCTCTTAACCTTACTTGTTCTAAAGAAGAAATGGCCTGACCAGAATTTCCCAATTCATTGGCAGCCTCTGCATTCATTAACAATACATCTGAGTAACGGATCACCCTTACATTTTGCTGTCCACCTCTTGGGTTGTTACTGTCGAAAGGTGTCGCAAAAGGAACATATGGTTTGTGGTTGTATCTTGTAGGATCTCCAGGAGCTGAAATGATTAAATCACCTTGAGGAGTGGTGTTGCCCACAAAAAGAATCGTACCTTCTTTACGTGGATCACCATCTTCAAAAGCACTTACTAAGGCTAATGAAGGCGTATTGAAACCCCAATAACCGGTTTGATCTCTTACGCCTTGTACCTGTGCATACTGACTATTACTCGCGTCTTTTGTACCAGGGTTATACTCACATTGAATCTCAAATATAGATTCTGAGCTGTTCTCATGGTTCAAACGGAATAAAGATTCGTAATCTGGAAGGAGGCTATATCCTAAGCCCATTACTGTATTGGTTAAGCTCAACACCAATGGCCATTTTTGTTGATACATGGCTACTTTTGCATGCAGGGCTAATGCGGCCCCTTTAGTTGCACGACCAAGATCTGCTGTTGGATAAGTTGCCGGCAATACTGCTGCAGCATCATCAAGATCTTTTTCAATAACTGCGTACACTTCTGCTTTGGAACTTCTTGGCATGTTAAACTGTTCCGGAGTTTTTGGAACGGTCAGGTGTAACCTTACGCCCCCAAAAGCTCTTACCAGTCTGAAATAAGAATAAGCCCTTACAAATTTAGCTTCCGCAAGGAGGCGACTTTTTAAATTCGCATCCATTTCTATGGCTGGGACATTATCCAAAACCTGATTACAAAGATTGATGTTCTGATATTGACCTTCCCAGAATCCAAGTACCTGTCCATCGGTAGAGGTAACAAGAAAGTTTTCAAAATCGTTCAGGTAACTGGCGTCATTTGTAGAACTTCCTTTATCAGCTTCATCAGAAGCAATGCTCTCTACGGCAAGTGCTGGAAATGCAGTGTTCGCCCAGCTGCGTAAATTGCCATAAATGGCATATACACCGGCTTGTGCATCATCCTGAGATTTCCAGAAGGTTTCAGTGGGTTGTTTGGCTTGCGGTGGAACATCTAAAAAGCTTTTTGTACAAGAAGTACTGAGTAAGATCGTACCTGTGATGACTATTGCACCTGCTTTACGCAGCGCATTAAGGTTATATATTTTCATTTCCGAATCAATTAAAAAGTAACGTTTAGACCTAAGTTATAAGTAGCATACAAAGGGTATACATTTGCATCTATACCTGCACTTGTTGGAGAATAGTTACCCACGGTAGGTTTTCCAATTTCCGGGCTAAAGCCTTTGTATCCAAATAGATTTACTGGGTTTTGAGCATTAGCAAATACCCTTACCTTTTGCATTTTCCACTTGCTCATTAAGTGAGCAGGTAAGGTATAGCCGATTTGTACATTTCTTAACCTGATATAATCCCCTTTTTCGACAAAGAAGGAGTTTGGCGCCGAATTTTTAGTGGTTCCTATGTTTGCTGAAGGGTAGGTATTAGAGGTACCTTCACCATGCCATCTGTTTTTAAAGAAGTCTTCAGTGAAATTCTCATTGCCATATCTAACGCCTAGGTTTGCATTGTAAATGCTGATTCCTGCAACACCCTGGATGTCCAGAGACAGGTCGAAATTTTTATAAGCAAAACTAGTATTTAAAGCATAATTGAATTTAGGGTTTGCACTGCCAAGAGTGATGCGGTCTTTCCCATCAATTACACCATCACCATTTTGATCTACATATTTGAAATCTCCCGGCTGCGCATCTTTTTGAACAGAAGCCAAAACTTCTGCTGCATTTTGGAAGATTCCCTCCACTTTATAGCCATAGAACTCGCCAATCGCACCTCCTAGAATAGTACGTGTCGCAAGAGAGCCATTCGCTAATCCTTCACCACCACTGTAAATTGGGTTTTTACCCGTTACTACTGAAAGAACTTTGTTTTGGTTGTAACCGAAGTTTCCACTGATGGAATAAGTTAAACCGCCCTCAGTTTTATCTCTCCAGTTTGCGGTGAATTCGAATCCACGGTTTCTAAGGTCAGCCTGATTGCCCACTTGCTTTGCTGCTCCTAATCCCAGATCTGCTGATACTGGAATTTCAAAAATAGCACGTTCAGTTACTTTGTTATAATAATCTGCTTCAATGCTCAATCTGTTGCTTAAAAATCCAGCTTCTAAGCCTATGTCAGTACCTGAACTGCGCTCCCAAACGATAAACGGTGGGGTAAGCTGATCGATAGATTTACCAGTATAAGGAATGCCATTGAAATAAGCTACATAACCACCTTTTTGAGATATAGTTTGCAGCGTTGGATTTGTAGGAACTCCTGCATTTCCGATTTTACCCCAGCTACCGCGAATTTTCAAATTGCTGAAAATCTGCTGACCTTGCATGAAAGATTCATTGCTGATGACCCAACCTGCTCCAATAGAAGGGAAATAACCCCATGGATTTCCATTAGAATAGAATTTTGAGGAACCATCTGTACGCATCGAAGCATTTAGCAGGTAACGGTCTTTATAAGAATAATTTACACGACCAAAATAAGAGGCTGCGGTATACAGATTACCATCATCAGATATAGAACGTCCTGCTGCATCTCCTAAACTCAGGTAAAGATCTCCTTCACTAGAGTAAGGAACATTTAAGGATCTAGCATTGAGTATGTAATTTTTGTTGCGTTGTGCAGTTTGTCCTGCTAATACCGTTAAATTATGGTCACCAAAGGTGTTTTTGTAAGTCAGCGTGTTTTCAACGATCCAGTTTCTATCTTCTGTTCTGTCGATTCCTAATGCACTGGTTTCATTACGCTGTGCATTCGTTGCTTTATAAACCGGAGTATAGCTTCTTACTTCAGCCTGTGAGAAATCACCGCCAAAACTGGTTTTGAAAGTAAAGTTTTTAAGAATTTCCAGTTCTGCATAGATATTTCCAGTGAATTTATAGTTTTTCGACCTTCTATTGAAGTAATCAATCGTTGCTTGTGGATTGGCACCTGCGCCACTACCCAGACCAAAATCATTAGGATCTCCGTAAGTACCATCTGCATAATAAACAGGGACTACAGGTCCGGCAGTAAACATCTGACGAAATATAACGTTGTCAATATCTTTAGAATTACTTGCGGTTCCTGAAACATTGTAACCTACTTTTAAAGGTTTTAGTACCTGGAATTCGCTGGTTAATCTTGCAGTATATCGGGTGTAATTGTTGCCTTTTACGATACCGTCCTGATCTAAATAACCAAGGGACAAATTGTAAATGTTTTTCTCACCGCCACCGCTGATGGATAGCTGATGGTTATTTACCTGTGCGTTTCTAAGGATTTGACCATACCAATCTGTCCCTTTTCCAAAAGAAGCAGGATCTTTAAAGAGCGGGTCTTCTTTTTTAGAAGCGTAAATTTCATTAATGATGGTAGCATATTGGGTGGCATCCGCCATTTTTACGGGATTGGTTACACTCTGTAAGCCAAATGTTCCGTTGTAATTCACGATCGCATTGCCCTTTTTACCTCTGTTAGTCGTTACTAAAACCACACCATTGGCAGCTCTGATGCCGAAGATGGATAAACTGGAGGCATCTTTCAGGATACTCATGTTGGAGATGTCTGCTGGATTTAGAAAACTAATGTCGTCATACCAAACACCATCTACTACATAAAGCACACCTGTATTGCCATAAATGGTACCAGTACCACGGATCGTGATGAGTGGAGCCGCACCTGGAGCACCATTATTGGTGATCGAAACCCCGGCCACTTTACCTTGTAAAGCACTTACTGGATTTACAGAAGCTTGCTTGGAAATTTCCTCTCCTTTAACGGTGGCTACGGAACCTGTCACATCGATTTTTCTTTGTGTACCGTAACCGATTACCACTACCTGTTCCAGGTCCTGTGAAGAAGAAGCCATGGTCACATTAATCGTAGTTCTGTTGTTTACCGGAACCTCTTGTGTGGTATAGCCGATATAGGTGAACACCAAAGTGGCCGTTGCCGGCGCGCTGATGGAATAGTTTCCATTGGCGTCTGTTTGTGTTCCTGTTGCTGCTCCTTTTACCTGTATACTTACAGCTGGAATAGTAGTTTTATCACCGCCGTCTGTTACCTTCCCTTTTATAGTAATCTGCTGTGCAAATGCAGAATAATTAAAAAGAAAACAGAGAAATGCTAAAACAGAAAATTTTGTAAAGATTCTTTTCATGCTCGTTTAGGTTATGTTTTATTTGATGGTTAAATCTCTATTACTATTCGGGTTATTGCAAAATTTCGACCTATACATGAATACGTCAGCAGCTGTGTGTAGTGTCTTTAGCCTGTTTTCTATGGCGGTTTTTGGTCCAAAAACCTCATTCATGAGATTTAAATGAGATAGATAGGGCTTTCTGCTCCATGAAAAAAAATGAAGGTTTGTGGGGTTGAAATAGATGCTTTGTGTAGTAATGATGTAGTGTTATAGCTCCATTAAGAACTCTACAAGGTTCTTATCATGGGGTATTTCAAGCTTTTTCCGTAGCCTGTATCTGCGGATTTCTACTCCTCTCAGAGAAATGTTCAGTAAAGATGCCATTTCTTTACTGCTCATATTCATGTGTAAATAGGCACATAGTTTCAGGTCATTCGGTACGAGATCCGGATGATTACCTTTTAGTTTTTTGAAGAAATTCTCATGGGCTTCATTGAAACTACCTTCGAATAGATGCCAGTCGCGTTCGTCATTCATCCCTTCATCAATTACCTTTTGAATCTTCCTCGACTGATCTTCCGAGAGCGGTTTACCCTGGCCATCTTTTAGTTTAGCAATCTCCTGACTGAGCTTCTGCAGCAATTCATTTTTATAGACCAGACTCATGGCCGAATTTGCCAGTTCCCTATTTTTACTGGCTAGTTCTACCTGTAGTTTTTCGGTCTGCAGTTTGATAATCTGACGTTCATTCGCTTCCGCCTCTTTCTTTAAGAAGATTTCTTTTTCTGCCTGTATTTTCTTCTCAATAGCTTCCTGATCTCTCTTTAATTTGAGTTCATAAAGCCGTTTTGCCGCGATGAACAAGGCAATGCCGCAAAGTCCATAAAATGCGATGGCCCAATTGCTGGCATAGAATGGTGGTAGCACCTGGAATTCAAAGGTAGTTTCTTCAGGCAGCACCTGGTCATTGATTTGAGCACGTACCCGGAAGGTATAGTCCCCCTGACTAAGGTTCGTGAAATCCTTCTGTGAAGCCGTGCTCCATTCGGACCACTGTTTTGAATAGCCCTCTAAAAAGTATTGAAACTTGATTTTTGCCTGTCGGTAATAGGGTAGGGCATAGGAAATGCGGATATTATTTCTGGAATAAGGGATTTGCATTTTGGAGGCTGTACTTCCAATTTCAGTCAGTACCTGATAAGTATCTGTGATGTCTTCTATTTTCCTGATCAGTACTGCTGGTAAGTTTTGTTTCTTCAGATTTGCAGGGACGTTGTTCCCATTGTAAATCACGAAACCATCATCAACGCTGATCAGATAGATATTTTCACTGATTTTGCTGATGTTTTCATAATACTGAACCATTCTCCCATCCAGGATGTTGAACCTGTTGGAGTCAATACTGAGTTTGCCGGATTCTGTGAGGTTCACTAAGGCCATTTTGCCCCGGTTGATGAACCAGTATTTAGCTTTACCAGCACTAATAATTTTGTTGGCAGTGGCAAAGCCTTTTAGCTCCTTATTGAGTTCTTTGTAGTTCTTAAAGCGGTTGCTGATGTCATCATAGATATAAAAGCCCTGATCTGAAGAAAAGACAAGGTTATTTTCGATCTTGAAGATGTTGATGTTGTAGTCGTCAGGCAAACCGTTTTTCTCGTTGTATGTTCTTGTGGCGATTACTTTACTCAGGTCTGCACTCAGCGTGAGTTTATACAGTCCTTTGTAAGCATGGCTCACCCAAATGTCGCCTTTACTATCTCGTTCCACATATCTGGAAGGCGCATCAAAATTGGCTACCTTGTTGTGGTAGCGCCACAATCCCTTGGCATCTTTCTTGTAAATGACCAGACCGTTATAGGTACCCTGAATCAGACAATCCTGTCCGTCATCGAGTTTCTTGATAGTCCAGCCTCCATTGGCACTGGATATTTTCTCTAACTTATTGCCGGTTACATTAAAAGTTCCATTGTTATGTCCGCAGATCAATTGACCATCAATGACCGTCAGCTCCCATACCTGTCCCTGAGAATGTGGAATCAATTTGAAATCAAAAGAATTGAAGGTATTTTGTGTACCGGATTTCCAGGGACTATAGAACAAGCCCTGATTGGTTCCTAAGTAAATCGTATTGTGGTAAATCAGACTGGAGTAAACAGTTCCAAACTGACCGGTTTTATCGAAGTAAAAGTATAAAGGAGAGTTTAATTCTATGCGGTCTATTCCATTATCGAGCCCTGCCCAGAGGTTCTGATCCTCATCGGCATAAAGACTCAGCACGGTATTATTTTGCAGACCGCTGGATTTGTTGATCTGCTGAACCACATTTCCCTGATCATCAAGAATGATTAATCCGTTTAAGATGGTACCATAAGCGTAATACTTATTTAAAACCTTTACCCCATTGTTGAGCTGGAAGGTTTTTAGGAAGTTATTAGCGGGGGTGTTAAATTGGCTGAAAGTCTGACCATCATAGAGGAATAAACCATCCTTACTGGTGCCAATCAGCAATTTATCCTGCTGATAAGGTAATATGGACAATACATCTGTTGAATTTGCAGGGGTACTGCCTTTTAATGGGATCAGCTGATCGCCTTTTAATTCAAATAAACCACTGCTCAAGACCTCCACAAAGAACCTTTTTCCCACTTGATGTAGGAATAGAAAAGGCTTGGAGGCATTAATCGCTTTTATTTTATTGTTCTCGTAGATGTAAATGGTAGAGAAAGACTGAAAAATGACCTTTTTTCCGTCGGAACAGATTTTCCAGATCTCGTCTTTTACCGGGTGTTCCTTAGGAACAAGTTTCGTTAAAGAGGTATAGGTTAATTTATCGTTTTTATAGGACCAATAACCTAATTCTCCAAACCCCCCGGTATAGATGATTTCAGAAGGGGCAGCAAGCACAGACCTTACAATTTGTCGGTTGGGCAACTTGTACTGCTGCCAGTATTTGCCGTCGTAAGTAAGTAAACCCTGTGCATTTCCAAAATAAAGGATGCCATTTTTACCTTTACTGATCGACCAGTTTTGGTTGCCGGAAAGGTAAAGTGACTTTGGATAGTTCTGGACATAAGGAACCCCGATACTTTTAATATCGTCTGCTTTAACAGCAAGGGAAATCAGCGCAAATAAAATATATAATATAAGGTATTTCCCTTGGTTGTTCTTCATGAATGCGGATAACGTCTATTTAGAAGCAGTATTTACTGGCTGAGGTACTTTAACGTAATAACCGGTTCCATCGTATTGACGTTTTCTTGGGTGTGTAGTACAAGCTGCAGAACAGCAGCCTTCCAATTCTTCTCCACAGGCATCACATTGTGTAATGTGCTCATTACATTCTGGATTTGCGCAGTTGATCATTTTCGGTGTTACCACTCCACAAGAATAACAGGTAGATACGACGCTCGGGTTTACCGAATTCACATCCACTGCAATTCTGTTGTCGAAAACATAACATTTACCATCAAAATCTTCTCCGCCGGCTTCTTTACCATATTTGACGATTCCGCCATGTAATTGATATACGTCATTGAAACCATGGTGCAGTAGGAGTGCAGATGCTTTTTCGCATTTGATCCCGCCTGTGCAGTAGGTTAGGACTTTTTTGTCTTTGTATTTGGCCAGTTCATTGATTTGTTCCGGGAAGTCCCTGAAGTTCTCAATGTCAAGTGTGATGGCATTTTTGAATCTGCCTAAATTGTGTTCATAGTTAGAACGCACATCAAGGATGATCACGCCTTCCTCTTTAATCATCTTTTGAAATTCTACTGGCTCCAGGTGTTTCCCTGTACGCTGATTAGGATTGATGATGTTCGGATCTTTTAATCCCGAATGCACTATTTCGTCTTTATAACGGCAATGCATTTTAATGAAGGAAGGCTCATCTACTTCGTCAATCTTAAATTCAGTTTTTGCAAAACGTTCATCCGCATGAATGGCCGCCATATAGGCTGCTACATTTTTTGTGGTTCCCGAGATGGTACCGTTGAGGCCTTCATCAGCCACGATAATACGGCCAACAAGGCTTAAAGATTTACAAAAAGTAAGGTGAGTGGCAGCAAATTGTTCTGCGTTTGCTATAGGACTATAGCAATAATAAAGTATGGTCTGGAATTTTTTCATATCATCATTGATACTGTTGCATACAGCGTTTAATGTGGCACAAAGTTAAGAAAGATAAACGAGATTGAAAAAGCTAAATCGCAGGGGTTCTGCCTCCATCCACTCTGATACTGGTTCCGGTGACATAGGAAGCTGCCGGAGATGCCAGGAAGGCAATCACATTGGCAATTTCTTCTGCTTGTCCGAATCTGGCCATCGGGATACTGGAAATCATACCTTTTTGAATGGTTTCTACATCCGTTTGCTGGCTTGCAGCCGTACTTTCAATTAAACTGCCCAGTCTGGTAGTATCTGTTAATCCTGGTAAGATATTGTTGACGGTGATCTGGTAGATGCCTACTTCATTGGATAAAGTTTTTGCCCAGGAGGCCACTGCTGCGCGGATGGTATTGGAAACGCCAAGATTTGGCAAAGGTGTTTTGATAGAAGTAGAAATGATATTGATGATCCTGCCGTAGCCTAATTTTTTCATCCCCGGAAGTACAGCTGTAGCCAGCAAATGATTCCCCACCAGATGCTGCTGAAAGGCAGATTCAAAATCTTCAGGGCTCGCTTTAGTAATCGGGCCGGCTTTTGGACCTCCTGTATTGTTGATTAAAATTGCAACAGGGTGACTCGAAGTAATGTTATGGATGGCATCCGATAACTCCTGCTTTTGAGAGAAATCCGCAATGGCATAGCTGTGCTGCTGCTGTCCATTTTGCAAGAGTTGCGCAACAGCCGCTTTCAATGCATCTTCATTTCTAGCCATTAAGATACAATTGGCTCCTAAACCCGCTAAAACTTTTGCCGTCGCCAATCCAATGCCTTGAGTACTACCACAGATTAACGCGTATTTTCCTTTTAATGAAATGTTCATCTTGATGTTTTATTTTAAACTTATAGAAAATTTATGAGGTAACAATGTTTTTATCCTGTTGTTGGAGGATTGGAATATTGTTAAGTTTGCCTTCGTCATTATAAATCAGCGGGTGATTTGTGAGACGGAATAAATTTAAACACAAAAAATGACCAAAATTTCTATGAAACCAGTGCTGTTGGCAGCAGGCCTTTTGTTTAGCGCAGGTAGTGTATTTGCTCAGGATAACCTGGTAAATGCACTGAGCAACAATCACAGTACAGATAGTAAAAATAGCTTCACTTTTACCCCAGTAATCAATGCAGAAGCAACTTCTGTAAAGAACCAACAGTCTTCAGGAACTTGCTGGAGCTACAGCACCAACTCTTTCTTAGAATCAGAAATGATTCGCGCAGGTAAAAAGCCAGTAGATCTTGCCGATATTTTTACTGCACGCAATGTGTATGTTGAAAAAGGAATCAATTACGTACGCATGCATGGTGCTTTAACCTTAGGTGATGGCGGTGCTTGTCATGATGTCATCAATATGTTTGCTTTATATGGCGCAATGCCACAATCTGCTTATGACGGTAGAAATTATGGTACAGCAGCTAATAAATCGGATGATATGAACAAGTTGACTAAAGCTATTCTTGAAAAAGCAGTAAATGCACCTTCAGGAAAGTTTGATCCAACCTGGAAAACTAAATACATCGCTACAATCGATTCATGTTTAGGTGCCGTTCCAGAGAAATTCTCATTCGAAGGAAAAGAATATACGCCTAAAACTTTCGCTAAAGAAGTAGTAGGGATCAACCCAGCTGATTATGTAGAACTATCTTCTTTCACTACTGCTCCTTACTATACTAAAGCGGTATTAATGGTGCCAGATAACTGGTCTTATGATCAGGTTTACAATGTACAGATGGACGACATTACTAAAGTGATCGACAATGCATTGAAAAAAGGATATACTGTAGCATGGGCTACTGACGTAAGCGAAAAAGGCTTTAGCTGGAAAAATGGTGTTGCCTTTGTTCCGGAAAAAGATTTCGAAGATATGTCTAAAGAAGAACGCGCTACGATGTTCAACGGTCCTAAACCAGAGAAAGAAATTACTGTGGAGATGCGTCAGGCAGCTTTTGATAACTATCAGACTACAGATGATCACGGTATGCAGATTACTGGTATCGCTAAAGATCAAAATGGTAAAGAATATTACATCGTGAAGAACTCATGGGGTGTAACTAACGATTATAAAGGATACTTATACGTAAGCAAGAACTTTGTGAAATACAAAACCACGGCTTTCTTATTAAACAAAAAAGGTCTTCCTTCAGATATTCGTAAGAAATTAAGTCTTTAATTCCATAAAGATGGAGGAGAAAGGCGGTTCCATGATTTGGACCGTCTTTTTTATTTTCTGAACATTTGGTGGGGCTGGTTGTTGATTTATATATAAAGTGAGATTTATGAAGGTGTTTATAACACGGGTCATTCCTGAAGAAGGTCGGGTATTATTGGAAGAAGCAGGGATTGAAATTCAGGAATGGAAGGAGAAAAGGCCATTGTCCCGGGAGGAGCTAATTGCTTATTGCAAGCAAAGCGATGCTTTATTGAGTGTGAGTACAAATCTGGATGCAGCGTTTCTTCAGGCTTGTTCCCATTTGAAAGTAATTGCATTACACTCGGTAGGCTTCGACCACGTAGATGTTGCTGCGGCAACCTCTTTAAATATACCTATCGGAAATACGCCGGGAGTATTGAGTGCTGCAACAGCAGATACCGCCTTTTTATTGATGCTGGCTACTTCCAGAAAAGCATTTTACCTGCATAAAACTATTGAAAAAGGAGAATGGGGATTTTTTGATCCTACAGCCAATCTGGGTATAGAACTCCGTGGGAAGACACTTGGTGTTTTCGGGCTGGGGAAAATTGGTTTAGAAATGGCTAAATGCTGTAAAGCCGCATTCGGAATGAATATAATTTACCATAACCGCTCAAGAAATGAATCCGCAGAGCAGGAGCTTGGTGTAGAATGGGTATCCTTCGAAACATTATTACAGGAAAGCGATGTGCTTACAGTGCATACTGCCCTAACTCCGGAGACGGAGGGTAAGTTTGACTGGGCCGCATTTAATCTCATGAAGCCCTCTGCGATCTTTATCAATACCGCAAGAGGAGCCATTCACCAAGAAGAAGACTTGCTAAAAGCACTGGTAGAAAGAACGATCTGGGGCGCAGGATTGGACGTCACCAACCCTGAACCCATGAGACCTGATCATCCACTATTGCAAATGCCCAATGTATCTGTACTGCCGCATATCGGTTCCGCCACCCAGGAAACCCGTGCCGCCATGTCTATTTTAGCAGCCAGAAATGTCATTGCAGGTTTAAAAGGAGAACAAATTCCTTTTCCTGTAAATCCAGAAGTCTATAAATGATTTCTGGTCACCTTGCCCTTCACTAGAAATATACGTTTGATCGCCTTCCGCTGAAGGACCGTATCTCCCATATAATCCGGATTTAGGGAGCGCAGTATAATCTGCTCCGGATCCTGATGTTCAAAAAGAAGCTTTACCGTCGTGATGTTGTTGGAAACTTCATCCGTTACCATCAGATAGGCTTCTCCCCATTGAATCACCTCCCTGTTTTTAATCTCCTTGATAATAATGATTTCCCCATTGCTGAATTTAGGATACATACTGTCTCCATAAACAGGGAGATAAGCATCGCAGTCATTAAAAGGCAGGTAATTAACGTAGTACTCCGGTGGTTCCTGAAATACATTGAGTTCTCCTACAGTAATCTCACCAAGGTTTACATTAAAATAAGGTACACCTTCTTCTACCTGTGGCAAATGCTCATTCGAATCTGCCGACCTTAAAAACATTTCACCCATTCCTGTATTTAAATATCTTGGGTTGATCTTGTGGTAATCAATGAGGTCTTTCGATAACCTTTTTCCGATATTCCTTCTTCCGCTTTCTATCGAAGAACAATTTCCAATGTGTTTGGTGATCGGATGGTAGAATTGTATCAGGGTCATTTGCTTAGCATAACGGATTTCCCTGAGTCTGGCGCCAGCTTGGTCGCTCTCTGAATAAATGTTTTTCCTCATAGCTTTAATTTTATACACATTAATTTTTGTTACAATTAATTATATGTAATCTTGTATTAATTATTTAGCTAATATAATATTTTAAAGCTTACAAGTTATACTATAAATTAATTAAATGTATTATGAGAAGAAGATATGATATGCTGAGCGTACCTGGATTCAGGTACCTGGAAGATGAAGAGTTAGAAAACCCTTTGCTGGTGGTAGAAGAATTTTTTGAAGCCACAGATTTAGAGTTGTTCAGGCAGGAACTCAGGCTGTTCTTTGCATTGGCCTTTAGTAATAAAGCGTATAAAAGTGGCAAGTTATATGAACCTGCCCGGCAGGCTACGATTCACCAGCGCATCACACGCTTTCTGGAGATGGCCTGGCTGATCCTAAGTAACGACCGGATTGACCTGTCCATGAAGGCAGGAGATCCCTTATTCCAGGTTTCCGGAATGTGGCGAAGGAAAGGCTTTATTGAAGTTGGGAGAAGAATGAAAGACGACAAGATGAAATATTGCCGGGTATTAGAAGACGAGGAGATCAACAATGTGAAACTGGTATTTGAACAGCTCTTTAAATATCAATCCTTAGCCGCATGGCAGGATGAACTGGACATGGTGTTGTTCTATAGCCTTGGCGATATTCCGATGTCTGATGAATGCGAAAATGGTCAAGTATCCTTTCCGATGCATGAGCTTCTGGAGCGGTTGTTGGAAACGGTTCATGTCATGTATGAACTCCGCATCAAAGGAGATGAAGGATGGAAAGTACTGCCGGTAGATGTCGCGATTCAGAACAAGGATTATCGGTTTTTTCCACCTCATTTGATCATGAGTATTGTTCAGCAACATGGATTAACACCGGTTTAAGCTGATTTATTGCTGAGGCTGTCCTATAGCCTCAGCAATAAATATTTCTTAAAGGTTTTTAGAATCCGTAAGACAATCGGAATCCATGATTGATTCTTTTATTACCATCATAAGCAAAGCCGTAAGCAGCTCTAAAGATCAGGCGCTGCAATCCGAAGTAAAACTCCGTATAATTTCTCTTTAATGGCTGGCTCAGGTAACTTACCCCTAACAATTCTTCCAGTTTCAACTTACGAAGAATCGGTATTTTGCTGCTGAACCTTCCGGAGAAGTTATGCTCAAAATGTGCCTCGAAATATTCGCGGTCGGTACTGAACAAATAGAAATCAAGAAATAAGAATTTTCTCATATTTGGTACACTGAACAAAGAATTGTTACCGCTGAAATGTTTAAACTCCGGATAATACACTTGGTTATTGTTTAAAAACTTACCCGCACCAATCACCATAGAAGAGTACCCCCATAATCCGGCACTTATTCTATTTTGGAAGATTTCAGCAGAGATGAGGTCATAATCCACATCACTGCTCATCAGGCCCTTGATGCCTTTCTTATAGGATAAACTAAAGGTTGGGTATTTTGACTCCAGGTAGATCTTCCGATCAGGCATCGTCATATATTTTTGCCCTAGTGTATATTTTAAGGAAGCATCAACACTGAACGATTCATAAGTGGGGAATAAAGGTGTCTCCGTTTCAGGAGTAAATGGGTTATTGGAGGTAAATTCCTCATCCTTCAAATCCCTGATTTTATAACTACTGGTATTTACTAAATTGTGATTTTTGCTGTAATTTACTTTTAGGCTACCCATTAAACCATTGGCCAGCTCCCTTTCGGTTCCAATGTTTACAAATTCTTTCTTATAAAATTTAGAGAAGTTGGTTTCAAAGAGGAGGGAGTTGAAGGAGTTTCCGATCAAACTCATACTACCAAGGTTGTTCAAATCGAAGATTCCAGATCCGCCGCTAGCCGTAATGCTAGCACGTTTAACCGCATCATAATAATAAGTTCCACTAATGGATGCCGTTAGTTCTTTGTTAGATAGGCCATAACGTACCTCAGGTCTGATTTGATAATATTCACCATATTCCAGACGTTTTGTATACGTAATGCCATACCTCATCCCAAAACCTTCTACTGTATTGTAAAATAAAGCCGGCAAGATCGGGTCAAACCTTAAACTTTTCTTGTCATAGCGGTTGTTTAAGGTATAACCACCAATCAATAGCTTAAAGGGTCCCGGTTTATTATTTGCCCTTTCTAAAGAATCCAGGAAACGTTTGGATGTCTTTAAGGCAGCAAGGCTATCTTTTCTGATGTAATCACGACTTTCATCCTGGGTAAGGGGGATAGGCCGGTTATTTAACCAAAACAAAGAGTCTTTTTTATTGACTGCCTTGGTCACTTTTAAAATCTCCCCATTAAAGTAGTTTTTTGGGAATTTTGGATGCGTGTCATAATTGCTGTAAACTCCTACGTAATAGCCTTCGAATTTAAAGCCAAATACATTCCCATTAAATTGGAAGTTGATATTGGAAGGCAGATAGGCCTGTTCAACCTTCAGAAATTGCTGGGAAATTTTTAAGGTATCTATTAAATTGATACCGGAACTTTTGGTCAGGTATACATCCGCATTCACTAAATGCCAATTGTCATCAATGATGTAAATGATCCCATGGAAAACTGGATCATGGTCTCTTTTTGGGGTGACTTCAATCTTGTTCACGGTTTTCCCATTTTCAATCACCACACCCAATAACTTATATTTATAAAAGGATAGGGCATTATCGGCAATAGGTGATACAAAGCCGCGTGCGCTGAGTGTATTTTCCAGCAAAATATTCTGATAGAAATTAATGATCAAATCTGATGCTTTATTGAAACTGAAGGCATTGTTTCTGCCGGCTACCTTAGAGGAAATCATCTCTTCATGTATTTTATCCGGGAGTTCGAAAGAGAATAGAGAAGTAGATTCTGATAAATAAAGGATTCCTTTTCTATTGGTATCCAGATTGAGTGTTTTCTGAATGTCTCTGCCAAAGAATTTCTTTGGGGCACCAACAAGCTTTTGAACGCCTTTAATGTATACATCAGCGGTATAAGCCGGGATTTCTGTTAAATGCTGTTTTCTTTTTTTGATGGCCTGACGGATAATTTCGTAGGCAGGATCTTCTGCATTTCCATCAATGGTGACCCCGGACAGGCTGTAGGATTCCTGGTTTAAAACCGCATTTTCTATAGTTTCTTCCGTAATCGTAACGTTCTTTTCTACGGCCTTATAACCAATGGCTTTGTAGACAATCGTAAAGCTGCCTTTATTTAAAGCAAGCGCATAAATACCATCCACATTTGCAGAAGTACCTTTTGTGGTGTTTTTAACATATACAGAAGCAAAAGGAACGACATCTCCATTTGTATCTTTAATATTGCCTTTTAATTTGAATTCCTGAGCAAATAGTGCGCTGGTTGCGACAAACATCAGTAAAAGCGTAAATTGGATTTTCTTCATAAATGGATTAATGCCTAAATATCGGATATGTATTGCTAGTTAACAGCAAACTTTTGTTAAAGTTTGTTAATGGGTATTGTACAAGGTTGTTCAGGTAAGACGATATTTTTATAACTTTGGTTGCAACAAGCAAATAATAGTATGTATAAAACATTACAACCTGTTCTTCAACAAGAATTGGAGCAAATAGAAAAAGACGGTTTATTTAAGCGTGAACGTGTGATTGTTACCCCACAAGGTGCAGATATCAAAATTAGTACTGGCCAGGAAGTGATCAACTTCTGTGCTAATAACTACTTAGGTTTATCTTCTGATCCACGTGTAACGGAGGCAGCTAAGAAAGCTATCGATAAATATGGCTACGGAATGTCTTCAGTACGTTTCATCTGCGGTACTCAGGATGTACATAAAGAGTTGGAAGAGAAATTATCTAAATTCTTAGGTACAGAAGATACCATTTTATACGCTGCGGCTTTTGATGCAAATGGTGGTGTTTTTGAACCGCTGCTAAATGATCAGGATGCCATCATCTCTGATGAATTGAACCACGCTTCTATTATTGATGGCGTACGTTTGTGTAAAGCAAAACGTTTCAGGTATAAAAATGCGGATATGGCTGATCTGGAAGCACAATTAATTGCTGCTAAAGATGCAAGACACCGTATTATCGTTACCGATGGTGCTTTTTCTATGGACGGTGTGATCGCCCCATTAGATAAAATCTGTGATTTAGCAGATAAATATGAAGCATTGGTGATGATTGATGAATCACACTGTACAGGTTTTATCGGAAAAACTGGTCGTGGAACCCATGAGCATTTTAACGTGATGGACAGAGTAGACATCATTACAGGTACTTTAGGTAAAGCTTTGGGTGGTGCATCCGGAGGTTTTACTGCTGGTAAAAAAGAAATTATTGACATGTTACGTCAGCGTTCACGTCCATATTTATTCTCTAACACTTTGGCTCCGGCAATTGCAGGTGCTTCTGTTGCAGTATTGGATATGTTAAGTGAAACAACTGATTTAAGAGATAAATTAGAAAGTAACACGGTTTATTTCCGTAAGAAAATGACCGAAGCTGGTTTTGATATCAAAGAAGGTGCTCACCCGATTGTTCCGGTGATGCTTTATGATGCGAAATTAGCACAGGAATTCGCTGCTAAAATGCTGGAAGAAGGTATTTATGTGGTTGGTTTCTACTATCCAGTAGTGGCGCAGGGCAAGGCTAGAATCCGCGTACAGCTTTCTGCTGCTCATGAGCAGCATCATTTAGATAAAGCAATTGCAGCATTTACGAAAGTAGGTAAAGCACTTGGTGTGATCTAAAACATTAACGCTGAGTCCAATTTCTACTCGGGCATGACGTTCAAGTTGATTTTTGGACTCAGCGATTATAAAAATATTATATAAATAGCTGTATATTTGACCTCATGTTACAAGAGAAGATAACACAATATACAGCTGAAATAAATGCGTTTTCTACGGATAACGCGGATGAGTTAGAGCAATTCCGAATCAAGTTCCTGGGTACAAAAGGAATCATCAAAGATATTTTCGATGAGTTTAAGGCGGTTTCACCTGAGGAAAAAAGAGTCCTGGGTAAAGTTTTAAACGAATTTAAACAATTGGCGGAAGCTAAATATCAAACGCTTAAAGATCAAACTGAAGTAATCGATACCCATACAGATCTAGGTTTAGACCTGAGCTTACCTGGTGAAGGTTTCGAAATCGGTGCCCGTCATCCACTGGCATTGGTGAGAAGAGAGATCGTCGAAATTTTTAACAAATTAGGCTTTATTGTGGCTGAAGGTCCCGAGATTGAGGACGATTGGCATAACTTCTCTGCATTGAACTTCCCTGAAGAACATCCGGCACGTGATATGCAGGATACTTTCTTTATTAAGAAAGGTGGAGAAAAGGGGGATATCGCTTTGCGTACCCATACCTCCTCAGTTCAGGTGAGAATGATGGAAGAAGGAAAACCGCCATTCAGAGCGATTATGCCAGGTCGTGTGTATCGTAACGAAGCGATCTCGGCAAGAGCACACTGTTTCTTCCACCAGATAGAAGGTTTGTATGTGGATGAGAATGTTTCATTCGCCGACTTAAAGCAGACGTTATTCTATTTTGTACAGGAATTGTATGGAGAGGGAACAAAAGTTCGTTTCCGCCCTTCCTATTTCCCTTTTACAGAGCCTTCTGCTGAAATGGATATCTCTTGTACAATATGTAAAGGTGCTGGATGTCAGCTGTGTAAGCAAAGTGGCTGGGTAGAGATTCTCGGCTGCGGTATGGTAGATCCGAATGTATTGGAAAACTGTGGCATCGATTCAAAGAAATTTAGCGGTTTTGCTTTTGGAATGGGAATCGAACGTGTAGCTAACTTAAAGTTTGAAATCAAAGATCTGAGGTTGTTCTCTGAGAATGACGCTCGCTTTTTGAAACAATATAAAACATCGTTGATCTAACCTAAATGATTAAAAAGATAACCGGCGCATTTGTAGTCTTACTGCTTTTTGTAGGTTGTGGCAAGGATGAAGGAGTGTACATTCCTAATGTTCTTGTCAACTTCCAGATTACAGAAGCAGAATTCAGTATCAAAGCAGATGACAATATCTTATTAGTCGACAATCAGGGGGTTGCAGGTTTGATGATCATTAAACTTGCTCCTGGTAGTTATGTTGCCTTTGATCGCTGTAGTTCAGTAAATGCTGAACAGCGTTGTAAAGTAGTTCCGGATGATAACTTGATTACGGCAACTGATCCCTGCAGCGGTGCTAAATTTTTACTGCTTGACGGCAGTCCGCAGAAAGCGCCGGCTGTTCGTTATTTAAAGGTATATCGCACCTCTGTTGGAAGCGGTGGAAGGATAAACGTATCTAATTGATGGAACCAGAGAAAATAAAAGAAAGCATAATCAGGGCTGCAAAGGAGTTGTTTAGAAAATATGGTTATCACAAAACTAGTGTTAACGAAATTGCAAAGAAAGCCAGAATTGCGAAGGCCACTATATACAAATACTTCGAAAGTAAAGAACAGGTTTTAGATGCAATCTTAATGGATTATCTGGATTTAAACCTCCATGAAATTCTAAAGAATAAAGCGCAGTTTTCTAATGAAGAAGAGCATTTGACGGCATTGGTGATGAAAACCTGCAGGTTAACCTATACTGTTTGTAATGAATTTATTGGCTGGGACTTTGTAAGGGAGAACGCGAATTCCCAAGAGTTTCTAAAACACTTGTCAGACCAATTAGAATCTCTATTGCTGTCTGCTTACCTGGAACTGGATCATTTCAAAAATAACCCTTCACGTAAAGAAGGGTTGGCTTTTTTATTGAAAGCAAGTAAAAGCATCGTGTTTTCATTTGCCTTTACTTCAGTAAGTGATTCTGATGTGAGAAAGAACTTTGTAAGTTTCCAAAAAGAACTCCTGCCTTTTTTGGTAAAAGCAGCGTTGTAAACTACTGGAAATGTTCCATTATATTGAAAACCTCTTGCTAGCTCAGGAGGTTTTTTTGTGCATACCCGACCACAACCCCGTCTTTTTATTCATTTCTGGTCGTTAATTTTTACAGTTCCTAAATGAAAGCATTCAGTTAGAACAGGAAGATCACAAATTCTAAAACAAATTCCTTTAAACTATCTACCTAAACTTAAAACAATCTTTATAAATTGATAACGTATACCGTTTTGGTATTCGGTATAAAAAGACTTATCTTAGCGAAGTTATCAACTTGTAAGACAATGAGTAAAGAGGTTTTAGAAATTTCTATTTTGGTTGATGAGAAGTTTGATATGAGCTTTAACCTGGTTGAAGGCATCTTTGGTTTTATCCTTCGTGTTTTTGATAAGTAAAAGATAATATTGAATTTTCTTGTTGAATAGGCTTTAAAAGCCTCATTGAAACCTCTATGTCTTAAAATTTCATTTTTTCTTCTTGACCATAACTGCGGCTCAATTTAGAACTGATCTACCTGATCATCATTGAAAAACATTTACAACGCAATGAAAAAAAACTTAAATTTGCGGCATAATGAGTAGAAATAGAAAATCCGGAACGGTAACCATTATCCCCAATTTAAGTATTATTGATATTGCCGAAGAAGGCAAGGGAGTAGGTAAAGCAGATGAGTTGGTGGTATTTGTGGATAAAGCCGTACCCGGCGATGTCGTTGATGTTCGTGTTGTAAAAAAGAAAAAGAATTTCGCCGAGGCCGTAATTGAGGCTATACATGTAAAATCTGAGTTGAGAACAGAGGCATTTTGCCAGCATTTTGGTACTTGTGGTGGCTGTAAATGGCAGCACATGGACTACAGCGCCCAATTGACATTTAAACAGAAAAATGTAGAAGCCGCTTTGCAAAGACTGGCTAAAATTGATATCTCCTCTATGGAGCCGATTTTAGGATCAGCAGAGAACAAATACTATAGAAATAAATTAGAATATACCTTTTCAAATAAACGCTGGTTAAATAAGGCAGATATGCCGGTGATTGCAGATGCTGAAGTTCCAGCTGATGAAAATGGTGTGCTTGAAGAAGTAGCTGCTCCTGAAAAGGCAGAAATGGAAATGAATGCATTAGGTTTCCACGTTCCTCTGCGTTTTGACAAAATATTAGACATTGAGCATTGCTATTTACAGGCAGAACCTTCTAACACTTTGAGAAATAAAGTGAGAAGTTATGCTTTGGAAAATGGAATCAGCTTCTATGATCTGCGTAACCATGAAGGTGCTTTAAGAAACCTGATCATCCGCACTTCCTCTACAGGTGAAGTGATGGTAGTGGTAGTGTTCGCTTATGTGGAACAAGCACAGGTGGATGGTATGATGGAATATCTGAAAGTTAACTTCCCGGAAGTGACTTCTCTTTTATACATCATCAACCAAAAGAAAAATGATACCATTTTCGATCAGGAAGTGATTACCTACGCAGGTAGAGACCACATCTTTGAAGAAATGAACGGACTGAAATTCAAAATCGGTGCGAAATCATTCTATCAGACCAACTCTTTACAAGCCTTTGAATTGTATAAGATTACGAAAGAGTTTGCTGGTTTCGGCGGAGATGAACTGGTATACGATTTATATACTGGTGCCGGTACGATTGCCAACTTTGTAGCAGGCAGCGTGAAGCAGGTGATTGGTGTTGAATATGTGCCTACGGCAATTGAAGATGCTAAATTCAACTCGAATTTAAACGGAATCAACAATACCACCTTCTATGCAGGTGATATGAAAGATATTTTAACCACTGATTTTATTGCAATACATGGTAAGCCTGATGTGGTGATCACAGATCCACCAAGAGCAGGTATGCATGCAGATGTTGTCGCCAGATTGCTAGAGATGGAAGCAGAGAAAATTGTGTATGTGAGCTGTAATGCAGCGACTCAGGCAAGAGATTTAGCCCTGTTAAAAGATAAATATGAAGTAGTACGCATCAAGCCTGTAGATATGTTCCCACATACACAGCATGTTGAAAACGTAGTGCTTTTAAAATTTACCGGTCTGACTACTGTTGAAGTAGCAGAAGCTAATTAGATAAAAATGGATATTGAAGAGTTATTGCCTCTACAGGACCCTGAAGAAGGTAAAAAAGAGGATAAAAAGAAAGTAAGTCCATTGGTGAGTTTAGAAAAAGATCTCGAATTGTATTCAGATTCTATCAAGGAGGTTTCCATTGCGATCCTCAATGAAGGAATTTCTACGCACCCGATCTTTGTGGCGCACCAACATACGGTTTCAATAGGAGAGATGATCCTGGACAGAACAGAATTAAATACCGACTGGACCATTCAGGCTTCTACCTTAGATGAGTTTGTGCAGAAAGGAATTATTAATCCTGAAAAGAAAGCACTATTCTTAAAAAGCTATAAGAAGCCACAAGAATTTATGTGCGTATTTGTGATTGTTCCAGAAGGAGCAAATTTCATTTACTACCCGTATAAAAAATAATAGACCATAAAAAATCCCTACCAGGTACTACCTGTGTAGGGATAAACTAAAAACTAATGGTCTAAATTATTTTACATGAATTACATCTCCACTTTTTGAAGAAGAGGTTTTATTCAATGCTGCATTTCCTTTATAGTGGACATCGCTGCCACCACTGGCACTCGCTTCCAATCCTTTGTTTACAAATACATTCGCATCTGAACCACCACTGGCGGTTACTTTTGCATAATCACTGATCAATTGATAAGCGTGTACATCACTGCCGCCACTGCTTTCAACAATCATATTTTTTACTGTTCCTTTAAGTTTAGCATCTGAACCGCCGCTTATCGTCACTTCCAGATCATCCGCTTGGATATCTAAAGAAAGGTCGGCTCCGCCAGAAGCACGCAGGCTCAATTTTGGTGTTTTAATGGTATTCTGACTATAAACATCACTGCCGCCGCTAGCGGTAATGGCTTTCAATGTTTTATAGTTCACATAAACTTTAACGCTTTGTCCCTTAAACTTTCTTCCCCAGCCTTGATTATCCTTGTATTTGATGTTTAAGGCTGAACCATTCTTTTCAACCACTATATTTTTTAAAAGCTCTTCATGAGCTGTCACTTTAATGTTCTCTGAATTACTCTGCGTAAGATAAAGGTCTATTCCGCTGGAAACAGTGACTTCATTGTAATTCGTTAAAGGGATATTTTTGTCTTGCTGTGCTTTTGCTGGTATCGTAAATATGGAAAAAGCTAAAAGAACAGGCAGTGCTGATTTAAATAGTAAAGTGCTTTTCATGGGATTTGTGATTTGGTTACATGGATTAGACACCATTCCTACCTAAACGTTGCAGGATTTGGAATTTATTTTTTAAATATTTGAATATACCCCTTAAAATCGTTCTTTTTGTAGTATAAACTAGTAAATAACAAATGGCAGAATCTCAATTGCTTATTCTTGACAAGAAGCAGATACAACAAAAGATTAATAGGATTGCTTACCAGATATTGGAAGATAACCTGAATGAGAAGGAAATTGTATTGGCTGGAATATGGGATCGTGGGTATAAAGTGGCCCTGCGACTAAAGAAAGTATTGGCTAAGATTTCAGACCTGAAAATTACCATGTTGAAAATTGAACTGGATCGATTAAATAGCAAGCTGGTAGCCAATACAGATCTTGATGAGAGTCATTGGAAAAATAAAGTGATTATTTTAGTGGATGATGTACTGAATAGCGGTAAAACATTGGCTTATGGATTAGGCGTTTTCCTGAATACCCCGCATAAAAAGATCAGAACTGTGGTATTGGTAGATAGAAGCCATAAAATATTCCCTATTGCAACGGATTTCGTTGGTCTGCAGATGGCTACCGTTTTAAAGGAGCATGTAGATGTAGTGATTGATGTAGAGGGAGAAGAGGACCGTGTTTATTTAAGTTAATCTTGGATTTAAGGCATATTTTTCTCATTTTAGAGAGATGTACCCGTCCCGCAAAAGCAAGTTAATTTTTCAATTCTTTTCCTGGTATAGCGCTTATATCATAAAAAAGGATTTTTCAAGCTATACTTACAACCGGTTGCAGCTGAAGGAGGGGGAGGCCATACTGCTCCTCGCTAATCATTTTAGCTGGTGGGATGGTTTCTTAATGTTTCAATTGAATAAGGTAGTTTTTAAGAAAGAATTCCATGTGCTGGTCAGCGAAGAAGATTATCAGCGGCGATGGTATTTAAAATATCTCGGTGCTTTTGCTTCCAAAGTGAAAGGGAAAGATGTGGTAAAAACACTAGCCTATGCCGGACAGCTATTAGACGATCCCCAAAACTTAGTGCTTTTCTTTCCACAGGGTAAGCTGTACACCAGTTATGTGAGCAATATTTCTTTTGAAAAAGGAGTGATGCAATTGATCAATGCTTCAAAGAAGAAGTTTCAAGTGGTATTCTCTGCCACACTTACCGACTATTTTGACAAAAGAAAACCAATGGCCAAAAGTTACCTTTCTACCTGGGAGGCGGAAGAATACATCAGCTTGCAGCTGTTGAAAAGAGAGTATAACAAACATTACAGTGAGGCCATCCATCAACAAAGTAAAAAGTCTGCATGATTTTTTTCCTTTATATAGTACTCGTCTTTTTAGTCCTTCGTTTTTCGGTTACCCTATTTAATTTTCTTTCTAATCCTAAAATGGGGAATTATGGTAGGTCTTTTACAGATAAGGTGCTGATCATTATAAATGTTCAGCAGTCTGAAGAAGAAGCAGAGAAACTGATCGCCAGCATCTCCGAACAGGATTATCAAAATTATGAAATCCTAATTCAGCCGATCCATAGTCCGGATGCGGTTGCCACGGAGAAAGCCGCTTACTTTCTATTTCTGGATGCAGATACTGTAATTCAAAGAGGATTCATTAATAGTCTGATTTATCGGACTACCGTATTTAAACTCGCGCTGCTGAGTGTGATTCCTACGCTGCGGATTTCTGGATTTATAGCCAACTGCATGTATCCCCTGACAGATTTTGTGTTATTGAATTTATTTCCTTTAAGATTAGTTCGACTGTTGAAACATCCTTCATTTTCAATGGCAAATGGCGCTTGTTTATTCTTTGATGCAGACATTTGTCGCCAATACGAATGGGTTGACACCCTTAAGTCTTCTAATCAAGCTGCGCTCGAAATTATGAAAATGGTAAAACAGGAAAAGCTAAATGCGGACCTGCTGCTGGGAAACAAATTGATTTACCTGGAAGAAAGTAAACCTGATGTGGCTGGTATTTCCGGGCATCTGATGCTTAATTTCAATCAGCAGCCGATCGTTGCCCTTGCCTACCTGATATTAGTAATCGGCGGGCCAATTGCGATGGCGCTCACTTTAAACCCGGTATTTCTGCTGCTGCCCTATGGACTGATCTTTTTATCAAGGATGATGATCGCTTATTTGACGGCTCAAGAACCTTTTCCTTCCATCTTGTACCATCCATTACAAATGATCAGTTTAATCTGGCTACTGATTCATCGATGCTGGAACAGCTTTCCTGGACTATCTAAGTCTAAGAAATAGTATATCAGGTGCTAGAAATAGCATATGAAACTCTTTTTATGTAATTTTGTAAATCAATAGGTTCCATATCATTAATTATGAAATACGATTTAGCCGTCACGATAGATAAAGCATCAGGATTTTGTTTCGGAGTAGTATATGCAATCGACATGGCTGAGGATATTTTAGACCATGAAGATTATTTATATTGCCTCGGCGACATTGTGCACAATGATGAAGAGGTGAAGCGATTAACTGCTAAAGGACTTCGTATCATCGATCACGAGCAGCTGCAGACTTTGAAAAATGAAAAGGTTTTGATCAGAGCACATGGGGAAGCGCCAGCAACTTATCAGTTGGCGATGGAAAATAATTTGATCCTAATTGATGCTTCCTGTCCGGTAGTGTTAAAACTGCAGAATAGGATCAAGAATTCACATGACGACGACGAACAGATTCTGATCTTCGGAAAACATGGTCATGCGGAAGTGATCGGTTTACAAGGACAAACAGATGGGAAAGCCATCGTGTTTCAGGATCTCGCAGAATTGGATGACGTGGATTTACCTTCGAAATTCACTTTATACAGTCAGACCACCAAAAGCACAGATAAATTTTATCACATCAAAGAACAACTGCTGAGTAGGGGGTATGAAGTGAAAGCAAATGATACCATTTGCCGACAGGTTTCTAACCGTTATGGAGATCTGGAAAAATTCGTCGTTGATTTTGATAAGATCATCTTTGTATCCGGTAAGAAATCTTCCAATGGAAAGGTCTTATATGATGTCTGCAAAAAATACAATCCTAATGCCTACTTTATTTCAAATGTGGAAGAAATCGATCAAAGTTGGTTTGCTGCAAATGATAAAGTCGGGATTTGTGGAGCTACGTCTACACCAATGTGGCTAATGGAACAGGTAAAATCAACTTTAGAATCTTATTAATACAATATAACATCATAAAAAAGTAATTATTGGTTTTCCGAGTAGAGATACCGAGTTATAATCATTTGATTAATTATTTTTGCTAAAATTATGGGAAAAAAGGGCATACTGCTAGTGAATTTAGGAACTCCGGATAGTCCGGAAGTAAGTGATGTAAGAACATATCTTGACGAGTTCTTGATGGATGAGCGTGTGATTGATATCAGCGCTTTTCAGAGAACATTATTAGTGAAAGGAATTATTGTTCCTTTTCGCAGCCCTAAAACTTCTAAATTATACAAGGAGATATGGGATGAAAATGGATCGCCTTTATTGTATTACAGCAAGATTCAGGCAGCCATGCTACAGGAGAAACTTGGCGATGAATATCAGGTTGAATTGGCCATGCGCTATCAAAATCCTTCTATTGCTTCCGGTCTGGACAGACTAAAAGCTGGGTTGGTAGAAAGCATTCAAGTGATTCCTTTATTTCCGCAATATGCCTCTGCTAGTACAGGTTCGGTGATCCAAAAGGTGATGGAACTGGTGAGTAGATGGCAAACGGTTCCGCCAATTAGCTTCATCAACTCTTTCCATGATAATGAATTGATGATCGATACTTTCGCTGAAAATGCACAAAAGTATCAGCCGGAAAGTTATGATCAGATCTTATTTAGTTTCCATGGCTTGCCAGAAAGACAATTAAAGAAATGTGACCATACCGGCCAGCATTGCTTGAAAAAAGAAAATTGCTGTAGTACCCTAACCGATGTGAACAAGTTTTGCTATTCTGCACAGTGTCATGATACCGCCAGACTGATCGCTAAAAGATTGAACATTTCTGCTGAGAAGTATTCCGTATGTTTCCAATCGAGATTAGGGAAAGACCCTTGGGTACAGCCTTATACCAGTGATGTTTTAAAAGAACTTGCGGAAAAAGGTAAAAAGAGACTTTTGGTATTCTGTCCGGCCTTTGTGGCAGATTGTTTAGAAACACTGTACGAAGTCAGCGTGGAATATCATGAAGAGTTTAGAGCCCTTGGAGGTGAAGAAGTTCAGTTGGTCGCCAGTTTAAATGACGACCCCAAGTTTATTGAAGCACTAGTTGAAATGGTGAAACCATCATAAGCATCACTTCGTAACCGATAGAAAACAATAGTTTCTGCCGAAGAATTAGAAATTACGAGCAATATAATCCAGGATCTGGCGGGTAGAACCGGTTTTGTCCTGTACATATTTCTGAGCGATCTTTCCCGCAGCTGCATTCTTCTGGAATTGCAGAAAAGCGGCAGAAAGATCGCTTTCTGTTTCAATACTAATAGCTGCTCCAATTTCAATTAGGTCTTTTGCCTCTTGGAACTTAGCATACTTAGGGCCAAAAATTACGGGAATTCCATAAGCAGCAGCTTCGAGGGTGTTGTGAATGCCTGCCCCGAATCCTCCACCGATATAGGCAATGGTGCCATATTGATAAAGCGAGGAAAGCATGCCGATGTTGTCTATGATTAGGGTTTGGGCAATTTTTTCACTTCCTTTTAATAGTTCGGAATGAGTAATTGCTGCAGGAATATTTTTTTTTAGCGCTGCAATATGTGAATCGTCTGTTTCATGCGGTGCAATGATGAATTTCCAGTCTGGATGCTGGGCAATAAGTCCAGCGATCAACTGCTCGTCAGCCGGCCAGCTGCTGCCAGCAATAAACACCGGATCTGACCCGCAGAAATCTGCGACCTCCTGAATGGTTTTTGGCGATTGGGCATTTTCTGCCACCCGGTCGAAGCGGGTATCTCCGCTTAGACTTACATTTTCCAAATGGATACTTTTTAATAAGTCAACACTCTCTTGGTTTTGAACAAAGAAATGATTGACGAAACTTAGAATTTTCCGGTTAAAGGAGCCGTACCATTTGAAAAATATCTGATCTGGCCGGAAAATCCCAGAAATTACATATAAGGGAATGTTTTGCTGATGTAAGACTTTGAAATAGTGGTACCAATATTCATACTTAGTGAAGATGGCGATTTCAGGTTTGATCGCCGCAACAAATTTTCTGGCATTCGCCGAAGTATCCAAAGGCAGATAAAAAACACCAGCTGCCAAAGCATAGTTTTTTCTGATTTCATATCCCGAAGGAGAGAAGAAAGTAACCACAATATTCTTATGGGGATAGAGGTTTTTTATTTTTTCCAAAACGGGTCTTCCTTGCTCGAATTCGCCCAGTGAGGCAAAATGAAACCATATATTGGTTATCGAAGGATCCAGCGTTTTTTCAATATGCTCAAAAAGTTGAGTTCTACCCTCGATAAACAGTTTAGCTTTTGTGTTGAATAAGGAAAATACGCGCAGCACTAATCCATAAAAAGAGATTCCTATATTATAAAGCCAAAGCATTTTGTGTGTTTATTTATTATCTTAGCCGAAGATACTTCATTAAAATTAAAACGTAATTAATATATGAAAATAGCTGTTATTGGAACAGGATATGTGGGTTTGGTAACTGGTACCTGCTTAGCAGAAACAGGAAACAAAGTAATTTGTGTAGATATAGATGCTGCTAAAGTTAAAAAGATGCAGGATGGTCAGGTACCCATCTATGAACCAGGACTTGACGTGTTATTTCATAGAAATATTGCTCAGGGGAGGTTAACTTTTACGACTGATCTGGCACATGGTATTCAGGATGCACAGATTATATTTATGGCTTTACCAACTCCTCCTGGAGGTGATGGTGCTGCTGATCTTTCCTATATCCTTGGTGCGGCAAAAGATATTTCTAAATTGGTTACGGAGTACAAAGTGATTGTCAACAAATCTACCGTACCAGTAGGGACAGCAGATAAAGTGCGCGCGGTTTTTGAAGCCAACACAAACATAGAAATTGATGTGGTTTCTAACCCCGAATTTCTTCGTGAGGGGGTAGCTGTAGAAGATTTCATGAAGCCAGACCGCGTGGTGATCGGTACAACAAGTGAAAGAGCACAGAAGTTAATGGCAGAATTGTACGGTCCTTATGTGAGACAAGGCAATCCAATCCTGTTTATGGATGAGCGTTCTTCGGAGCTGACAAAATATGCAGCCAATTCTTTCCTGGCTACGAAAATTACATTCATGAATGAGATCGCAAACCTTTGTGAGATTGTGAATGCAGATGTAGATGCTGTACGAAAAGGAATTGGTTCTGATGCCAGAATTGGTAAACGTTTCCTTTTCCCTGGAATCGGATACGGAGGAAGCTGCTTCCCTAAAGATGTTCAGGCTTTGGCTAAATCTGCTGATGAACATCAATATGATTTCCAGATCCTAAAAGCGGTGATGGATGTAAATGAAAAGCAAAAGACAGTTTTGGTAGATAAGCTGCTGAAATATTATAAAGGTGAACTGAAAGGCAAGCATTTTGCTTTATGGGGATTGGCTTTTAAGCCAGAAACCGACGATATTCGTGAGGCACCAGCCTTATACATTATCGATGAGCTGATCAAGCATGGCGCTACTGTTGCTGCCTTCGATCCGGAAGGAATGGAGAATGTGAAACGTCTTTTAGGCGATAAGATCAGCTTTGTTGCCGATCAGTATGAAGCGCTACAAAATGCGGATGCATTATTGATCGCTACAGAATGGTCTGTTTTTAGAAATCCTGATTTTGAAAAAATGGAAGAAAACCTGAGTAATAAAGTAATTTTTGATGGACGTAATTTATACGATCTGGAAAAAATGATCGATTTGGGTTATTATTATAATAGTATTGGTCGTAAATTAATAGGGTAATGGGACGTAAAAGAGTATTAATCACCGGAGCTGCAGGCTTCCTGGGTTCACATTTATGTGATCGTTTTATTAAAGAAGATTATCATGTGATCGCAATGGACAACCTGATCACCGGAGATCTTGCGAATATTGCACATTTGTTCAAACTTGAAAACTTTGAATTTGCACACCATGACGTATCAAAATTCGTTTATGTAGCAGGTGATTTGGATTATATCTTACACTTCGCCTCACCGGCAAGTCCGATTGACTATTTAAAAATACCGATTCAAACGCTAAAAGTTGGTTCATTAGGTACACACAATTTATTAGGTCTGGCGAAAAGTAAAAATGCCAGAATGCTGATCGCTTCCACTTCGGAAGTATATGGAGATCCAAATGTAAACCCACAGCCGGAAGAATATTGGGGCAATGTAAATCCTGTTGGTCCGAGAGGTGTTTACGATGAGGCGAAACGTTTTCAGGAAGCAATGACCATGGCTTACCATACTTTCCATGGTTTAGAAACCAGAATTGTAAGGATATTCAATACGTATGGTCCAAGAATGCGCCTGAATGATGGCCGTGTTTTACCTGCTTTTATCGGACAGGCATTACGTGGTGAAGACCTGACCGTATTTGGTGATGGTTCTCAAACCCGTTCTTTCTGTTATGTGGATGATTTAGTGGAAGGTATTTACAGGTTATTGCTGAGTGATTATGCAATGCCAGTGAACATCGGTAACCCTGATGAGATCACCATCAAGCAATTCGGTGAGGAGATTATTAAGCTAACCGGTACCACACAGAAATTGGTACTGCGTGATTTGCCAGTGGATGATCCTAAACAAAGACGTCCGGATATTACCAAAGCCAGAGAACTTTTAGGCTGGGAACCTAAAGTGAGCAGGGCGGAAGGTTTGAAGATTACTTATGAATATTTCAAATCTTTGCCTGCAGAAGCATTGGTGAATAAAGAACACAAAGATTTTACAACTTATAACCGTTAATATATAATAATGTCGAAAATACTAGTAACTGGTGGTACCGGTTTTATTGGATCACATACTGTCGTTGAGCTTTATAATGCTGGATATGACGTAGTGATCGTTGATGATTTTTCTAACTCTAATCCGAAAATCCTTAAACAGATTGAAGTCATTACCGGAAGAGTACCTGAGTTCGTTGAATTGGATTTATGTGATGAGGTAAAAGTGAAAGCATTTGCTGAGGCAAATACTGACATCTCAGGTGTAATTCATTTTGCTGCATTTAAAGCAGTTGGTGAGTCTGTTCAACAACCTTTAAAATACTACAGAAATAATTTTTATTCTTTAATTAATGTCATCAATGGCTTTAATAGTAAGTTAAATCTTGTGTTTTCTTCATCTTGTACAGTTTATGGTCAGCCAGATGTGCTGCCAGTAACAGAAGTTGCACCAGTTAAAAAAGCAGAATCTCCTTATGGCAACACCAAACAGATCGCAGAAGAGATTTTGCAGGAAAGCTGTGCCGTAACTCCTGAATTAAATGTGATTGCTTTGCGTTACTTTAACCCGGTAGGTGCACATGATTCCGCATTAATTGGCGAATTGCCAATCGGAGTTCCTCAAAATTTGGTTCCTTTTATTACACAGTCTGCCATTGGAAAACGTGGACCAATTACGGTTTATGGAAATGATTATGATACTCCAGATGGCAGTGCCATCAGAGATTATATCCATGTAGTAGATTTAGCTAAAGCTCATGTGGCGGCTATCCAAAGGTTAGAAAGCAATCAAGCGGAAACAAATTATGAAGTTTTCAATTTAGGTACGGGTACAGGTACTACCGTATTACAGGTGATTGAAGCCTTTGAAAAGGCAACGGGCCAAAAATTGAGTTATACTATTGGTGCGAGAAGAGAAGGTGATATTGAAAAAGTTTGGGGTGATGTGACTAAATCAGCTAAAGATTTAGGTTGGACAGCTGAACGTGATATCAATATCATGATGTCTTCTGCATGGAATTGGGAAAAATATTTAAAAGATAACTCTTTTTAGATGTTACTGAGCGAGCATAAAGACCTCAAGCTGGAAATTAAATCCCTTCCTGAAAAGGAAAAGGATAAGCTGTTGCTCCGGTTGATCGCGAAAGATAAAATCCTGACGGAACACTTACATTTTTTATTGATGGAAGGGGAGCAGGATTTGGTAGACAGGCAGGAGCAGCTTAGCGCCCGCATTGATGAGGAAATTGAAGAGCTGATGTCCAATAGAAGAAGAAATGCTAAAGAAGCGTTACTTAAAATGAGGAAGCTAAACGGCAGCATTACCCACCATTTTAAGGTGACGAAAGACTTGAATTCTGAAATAGAATTACGAATTCATCTTTTCAAAGGAATTCCCATCGATTTTAATGAGGGCGTATTTTCTACGCTGCATAAGTTCAATGAAAAGTTAATGATCTATTTTGCCAAGTCTGTATTTTCTGTATATAATAAGTACCTGAAAATGCATGAGGAAACTCAATTTGACCTTAAACCAAGTTTTAATGAGGTTTTGGCAAAATTATATCAGCATAAAACAGCTCCTGTTGCTGAAGAATTAGGTTTGCCTAAAGAAATTTAAGGTACACTGAGTATTGAAAATGAAATCTATTGAAATGAAAAAGAAAATATTAATCACGGGTGGCGCTGGATTTATTGGCTCACACGTAGTACGTCGCTTTGTGCGCAATTATCCGGATTATGAAATCCTAAATCTGGATGTTTTAACTTACGCCGGAAACTTGGCAAACCTAACCGATGTAGAAGATTTGCCAAATTATCGCTTTGTGAAAGCAGACATCACTGATGCTGTAGCCATGAATGATTTATTTGAAAAGGAGAATTTTGATGCAGTCATACATTTGGCCGCAGAATCTCATGTAGACAGATCAATTGCTGATCCAACAGCATTTGTGATGACCAATGTAATCGGTACTGTAAACCTTTTGAATGCTGCAAGAGCCCATTGGAAAGGTGATTATGATAAAAAACGGTTCTATCATGTGTCTACTGATGAAGTATATGGTGCATTGGGCGAAACAGGAATGTTTACAGAAACTACCGCTTATGACCCGCATAGTCCTTACTCCGCATCAAAAGCATCTTCTGATCATTTTGTAAGGGCTTATCATGATACTTATGGCTTAGATGTGGTGATTTCTAATTGCTCAAATAACTATGGTTCAAACCATTTTCCTGAAAAATTGATCCCATTAGCGATCAATAATATCAAAAATAATTTGCCTGTTCCAGTTTATGGCAAAGGAGAGAATGTGCGAGACTGGCTTTGGGTAGAAGATCATGCACGTGCAATTGATGTGATTTTCCATGGAGCAAAAACTGGTGAAACGTATAACATCGGTGGACATAATGAGTGGAAAAACATCGATTTGATCCATTTACTATGTGACATCATGGACCGTAAACTGAACAGAACACCAGGTGACTCAGCGAAGTTAATCACTTTTGTAACTGATAGAGCTGGACATGACCTGCGTTATGCGATTGATTCTACGAAATTGCAAAACAAATTGGACTGGGTGCCTAGTCTTCAGTTTGAAGAAGGGCTGGAGAAAACAGTGGAATGGTACCTGGAAAATGAAGAATGGCTTTCAAATGTGACTTCTGGAAACTATAAAGCTTATTACGAAACACAATACCAAGGTAGATAAAGTCTACTATATATCAACAAGAAAGGCCAGCTTATAAAGCTGGCCTTTCTTGTTGATATATAGCGTTTTTATAATTACTCATATCTTAAAGCTTCCACAGGATCTAATTTAGATGCTTTTTTAGCTGGGTAATAACCGGACATGATTCCTACGAGCACACAAAGTACGAATCCTCCAAAGATCCACAGCCATGGAATGATAAAGGAGCCGCCCATGGCCAGCGAGATTACGTTGCCTATGGTGATCCCGAGGAAGATTCCAAATGCACCTCCCATCAGACAAATAATCACAGCCTCAATTAAAAATTGTTTACGGATCACAGATGGATTGGCACCAATTGCTTTCCTGATCCCTATTTCTCTTGTTCGTTCTGTTACAGAGACTAACATGATGTTCATTAAGCCAATAGAAGCGCCAATTAGAGTAATCGCCCCAATCGCAATTCCACCCCATACCACATATTTTAAGTTTTCAAATAGGGTTTGGGCAATGGCATCACTTTTTATGATCTCGAAGTTATTTGGTTCAGCAACCTTAACTTTTCTGATGTTTCTAAATTCAGCAGTAGCTTCTCCAATGATGTCTTCCTGCATTTCATTGTTGGGCACCATTACCACTATGTTATAAGAAGGGTTGCCATTTGAATTGATTTTCTTAGCCTTTAATAAAGGAACATAGACAGCTCTATCTCCGGAGAAGCCCATACTGGATCCTTTTGAAGCCAGCAAACCGATCACCTTTAACCGGGTACCGCCAACGTTAATGATTTTATCTATAGGAGATTCTTTTTTGAATAGTTTTTCACTGACCTCACTTCCGATAATACAAACGTTATTCCCATTCTCCACTTCTGTGGTGGTAAAATTCCTGCCCGATGTGAGTTCAAGTCCCATGGAATTCATACCATTTTCATCGATTCCCTGAATATTGATATTGGGATTGGTCTTTTCCGTTCCATATTTGATAGTGGCACCATAAGTTACCATTACATTGATCGCTACTGTTGCTGGGGTTTTTAGCTGGTTCTTAAAGGCAATGGCATCTTCGTAACGAATGCTCTTGAAGGGTTTTGGTCTTTTTCCGCCGCCTCCAATCCGAATGCCTACTCCACGATTTCTAATGGTAAAGGAATTAGCTCCCATGCTTGAGAAAGCTTCTGTCATGCTAGTTTTTACTGCATCCAGGGTGGTTAGAATGCCTACTAAAGCAGATAAGCCTATCGCAATGATCAACGCGGTCAGCATGGTGCGCAACCGATTACTTTTTATAGATTGTATGGCAATTCTTACGTTTTCTGTGTAGGTCATTCTTTAGAAATAAGATTCTTGAAGGGATAAAAATAAAAAGTCCCGTTGTTAAGACAACGAGACCTGTTATAATGTTACAAAGGAAACCTAATTCCCTATATAAAAATCTATTTATGCAGAGAAGCTGGTACCGCAGCCGCATGTGCTGGCTGCATTGGGGTTGTTGAACGTAAATCCTCTTGAATTTAGTCCGTCTTGCCAATCTACCTGCATTCCCATTAAATACATTTGGTGTGCTTTGTGCATGAAAACCTTAATACCATCAATGATGTATTCCTGATCTCCTTCTTTCTTTTGATCGAAACCTAAAACATAACTCATTCCTGAGCAGCCACCACCTTCTACTCCTACACGTAAGCCGAAGTCGTCAGCGATTTCTTGTTGGTCTTTTAACTTAAAAAGTTCTTTTACAGCAGTTTCTGTAAACGTAACCGGTGCAAATGCGGTATCAACTGTATTACTCATGTTATTTAAAATTAGGAACAACAAATATAAATAAAATGTACATTTTTGTCAGGGTTATCGCTAATTATTACGGTATTTAAACAAAGGAATGAGTATAGAATCTATATTAACAACAGTAGTGCCAATAACAGTTGCCGGTGTAGTGACCGTTTCTGTAGGTTACTATCTGATCAAGAACGACATTGATAAGTATTTTAGATTGAGATTTGCCGGAAAGAAAGACGAAAGAACACAGCTATTTGGCTTACGCCTCCAAGCGCATGAACGCTTAATTATATTTGTAGAAAGAATTAACCCAAGTAACTTACTGCTTCGGGTATATATGCCTGGGATTTCAGTGCCAGAGCTACAGGCTTCGATTTTGAATGAAATCAGGTCTGAATATCAGCACAATGTGACGCAGCAATTGTATGTTTCTGAAAGAATATGGAATGTGATCCGTAAACTAAAGGACGATACTTTAGCGATGGTAAATAATGGGGTGCAGGGATTACCTGAACAAGCTACAGGGATGGATTTAAGTAAAAAAGTGCTGCAGCAGATGGCAGAAATACCAGACAATCCTTATGATTTGACGCTGGATCTGATTAAAAAGGATATTCATCAATTGTTTTAATTATGGAAGAGAAGAAGATTACGACCACTTCAGGTATAGCAATCAAAGAATTATATACCAGCGCCAGACCCATGACGGAATTGCCTGGAGAATTTCCTTATACCAGAGGAATTCAAAAGGATATGTATCGGGGCCGTCTTTGGACCATGCGCCAGTACGCTGGATTTTCTACTGCTGAAGAATCGAATAAACGCTACCACTACCTGTTGAAACAGGGAACAATGGGATTGTCCGTTGCATTCGACCTGCCTACTCAGATTGGATATGATTCAGATCATGAAATGTCTGAAGGGGAAGTCGGAAAAGTAGGGGTAGCAATAGACTCTTTGAAAGACATTGAAATCTTATTTGATGGAATCGAACTTCAAAAGATTACCACCTCCATGACGATCAATGCCACGGCGTCTATTCTGCTGGCGATGTATATCGCCCTGGCAAAAAAGCAAGGTGCCGATATCAGACAGATTTCCGGAACGATACAGAACGATATTTTAAAGGAATATGCGGCAAGGGGCACTTATATCTATCCCCCTAAATCCTCTATGCGAATCATTACGGATATCTTTGAATACTGCAGTAAAGAGGTGCCAAAATGGAATACGATCTCTATTTCAGGATACCATATTCGGGAGGCAGGATCTACAGCGGTGCAGGAACTGGCTTTTACCTTGGCAAATGGTAAAGCTTATCTAAATGCTGCTTTGGAAAAAGGGCTGGACATTAATGTCTTTGCCAAACGCCTTTCTTTTTTCTTTAATTGTCACAATAATTTCTTTGAAGAGATTGCGAAGTTCCGTGCAGCCAGACGGATGTGGGCCAAAATCACTAAGGATTTAGGAGCTACAGATGAAAAAGCACAGATGCTGCGTTTTCATACCCAAACCGGCGGTTCTACGCTAACAGCACAACAGCCTTTAAATAACGTGGTCAGAGTGACTAGTCAGGCCATGGCAGCGGTGTTGGGCGGTACACAGTCTTTACATACAAATGGTTACGATGAGGCGCTTTCACTGCCCACCGAAGCAGCAGCTAAAATCGCCCTGCGGACGCAACAGGTCATTGCCTTTGAAAGTGGAATCACAGATACAGTAGATCCTTTAGCCGGTTCTTTTTTTGTGGAAAACCTAACAGATGAAATTGAAGCTACCGCACAGCTTTATATTGATAAAATTGATGCCATGGGCGGATCCGTAAATGCCATAGAAAATGGATATATCCAGAATGAAATCGGCAATGCCGCTTACCAATACCAATTAGAAATTGAAGATGGCAGCAGGGTCATTGTTGGTGTCAATAAGTTTACTCAGGAAAAAGAAGGAATCAATGAGGTGTTTACTATTGATGAATCCATAAGAACCATTCAGACAGACAAGCTAAATAAGTTGAAATCTGAGCGAGATTCAGCAGCTGTGGAAAAAGCTTTAAACGATTTATTACGCGCTGCAAAAGGAACAGAGAACTTAATGCCTTTTATTCTGGTGGCAGTAGAGGCGTATGCGACACTCGGAGAGGTTTCTGATGTGATGCGTAGTGTTTTTGGTGAATACTAAAGGGTATGTTAAAAAATAGTTATCCACATAATAAATTCAGGTTAAGTATGCTAATCCTCTGCTATTTAAGTGCTTACTGAATATATTAAAATTTAGTTTTTTTTGTTGATAATTTTTTGAATATTCGATATCTCGAAAGGGCATTATCAATGTGCCTATATCGTCTCTGTTAACCAACTAATTGTGTCATAAAAATGGAAAAAACTTGTACCGAAGTATGGAAAAGCTGTCTCCAAATTATAAAGGATAACATACCCGGCCAGAGTTTTAAAACCTGGTTCGAGCCAATATCCGCTCTCAAGTTGGATGGCAATGTTTTAACAATACAAGTACCGAGTTTATTCTTTTATGAATGGCTGGAAGAACACTATGTCGGACTGCTGCGAAAGACGGTCAAGAAGCAGCTTGGTGACGACGGTAGACTGGAATATAATATTGTGGTAGACAAGTCTTCTAAAAGCGGTTCTCCTTATACTACGAATATGCCAAGCAATGGCAATGGGGCGGAAGCGAAGTTTCAAACGATGCCTATTCCAGTTTCTATCAATAAAGACATCAGGAATCCATTTATCATACCTGGATTAAAGAAACTGACAGTAGATCCTCAATTGAATTCGAATTATACTTTCGATAATTACATTGAAGGCGATTGTAATCGTTTGGCTCGTTCGGCAGGTTACGCGGTTGCCGCTAAACCAGGTGGAACTTCCTTTAATCCTTTAATGATTTATGGAGGAGTAGGATTGGGTAAAACGCATCTTGCTCAGGCGATTGGCAATGAGATCAAACGAAACCTGCCTGATAAATTAGTCATTTATGTTTCTTGTGAAAAATTTTGTCAGCAGTTTGTTGATTCGTTAAAAAATAACACGATTAATGATTTTGTGAATTTCTACCAGGCAATGGATGTGATTATCATGGATGATGTACATAATTTTGCTGGAAAGGAAAAAACTCAAGATATATTCTTTCATATTTTCAATCATCTACATCAGTCTGGAAAACAAGTGATCCTTTCTTCTGATAAAGCGCCTAAAGATCTGGCTGGGTTAGAAGAGCGGTTACTGAGTCGTTTTAAATGGGGATTATCGGCAGACCTTCAGATTCCAGATCTCGAAACCAGAATTGCGATTCTGAGAAAGAAGATGTATGCCGATGGTATTGAACTGCCTAATGAAGTTGTTGAATATGTAGCGCACAATATTGATAATAATGTACGTGAGCTGGAAGGTGCAATGGTTTCGCTTTTAGCACAGTCGACCTTAAACAAAAAAGATATTGACCTGAATCTTGCGAAGCAGATGTTGAAGAACTTCATCAAGAACACTTCAAAAGAGATTTCCATGGAATATATTCAGAAATTAGTTTGTGAGTATTTTGAAGTTCCGGTTGATATGGTGAAATCTCCTACAAGAAAACGAGAAATTGTTCAGGCCAGGCAGATTTCCATGTATTTGTCTAAGAGTCATACGAAGTCTTCTCTAAAAACTATCGGTGCATTTTTTGGCGGCAGGGATCACTCAACAGTGATTTATGCTTGTCAGACAGTAGAAGATCTGATTGATACTGACAAAAAATTCAAAGGCTATGTACATGATATTCAAAAGAAATTAAAAATGACCTAGTATTTTTGGGTGGTTTACAATAAAAAAGTGCTGCTAAAGTTTTTAAACTTCAGCAGCACTTTTTTATTAAAGGATAAATTTCACTTATTTGATCGCTTCCAGCTTCATCAGTCCATAAAATAGGGCAGAAGCATGTAGAGATTGGGCAATTTGATTGTCCATTAAGAGTTGTTTAACTGCTGGAATGCTGTATTTTTCTACCGTCAGGATTTCATGTTCATCTAAATGCTGTTCCTGTGTTTGAATACCTCCTGTAAGAAGGTAGGTAAAAGTGACATTATCTGAGGTCGCGGGATTCGGATAAAGTGTAGCCAGATGGCTGATCGTTTTAAAGCTATAACCAGTTTCTTCCAGTAATTCTCTTTTTACTGCATCTTCTGGCTTTTCATCTCCATCAATCACCCCGCCTGGGATTTCCAATGAAATAATATCTGCACCATGACGGTATTGACGCACCATGATGATCTCATTGTCTTCTGTTAATGCCACTGCATTCACCCAATTTGGATATTCTAATACGTAATAATCATCTTTTGTAGTTCCATTTTGGAGCTTACAGGTATCTACGCGTAAAGTTGCCCATCGTTCTTTCACCAGGTATCTTGATGAAATCTTTTGCCATTTTAATATTTCCATGTTAGGGATTAAAGGTATTGCTGGATCTTTTTTTGTCGATCCATGTTGGTCATACTGATGATATGGTGTTGCTCCTCCAGCATTTGATAAATGAGTTGTAGTTTCTCAGCAATTAGCTTATTCCTTTCTGTTTGTTGGAAAGAAGTTAAGTCTGCATAAAGGAATTGGCTGAACATATCCAGTTTTTCTGCTGGAAATTCTTTAGAAATTATTAAGGTGTTGAATTCCTCATTAGGATAATATAGCAGCTCCTCTTCGGTGATTTCAAATTCCTTAGGTAAAGATTCTTTGAAAAGATCGTCAGCTTCTTCTAATTTTCCTTCTAATTTTAGCCCCATAATTCGGGCGAGTACCTGCGCGAGTTTTTGAATCTCAGCGGTCATTAAGTCTCTTCTAAGCATAATATTTACCAGCTTCCGCTACTGCCTCCACCACCAAAACTACCTCCGCCGAATCCACCAAAACCGCCGCCGCCGCTACTGCTGCCACCACCGAAACCACTTCCGCCAGAACCTCTTCCTCCGCCTAATAACATGCTCCAGAAAAGTGCATCTGCAACACCGCGGCTGCCGATAACCTGGCCACCTCCACCATTGCCGCCGCCTTTTTTAAGAACTATGATGACCACGATAACAATGATGATAATCACAATGATGCCGCCTGCTCCACCTTCACTTTTTCCAACTTTAGGTTTGTCGTTTTTGTATTCGCCTTTAGTATAACTGATGATGGCATCGGTACCAGCTTGAAGGCCTCCAAAATAATCGCCTTTTTTAAAATAAGGCTTAATGTCATTGTCTATGATCCTGCGAACGTATAAGTCAGGAAGTACTCCTTCCACGCCATAACCAGTCTGGATAGATATTTTTCGGTCTCCCAACGCTGCAACGATCATGATGCCATTGTCTTTGCCTTTTCCACCTACGCCCCATTTTCTGCCTAGTTCTAATGCATATTCACCAATATCATAGTCGCCTACAGATTTTACGATCGCAATGGCAATTTGTGTAGAAGTGGAGTCGTCAAAGGCTACGAGCTTTTGTTCGAGTTGTTGGAGCTGACCAGGAGTTAGTGTTCCTGTGTAGTCATTCACTAATTTATTTGGTTTAGCTGGAAAGTCCTGGGCAAAACCTAAAGTTGAAACGAGGATAAATAAGAAAGCTATGATTAATTTTTTCATGGCTTTACGGATTTATACTGGTCCATAAAGATAATTTCATTGGGTAGCTCATTGATATCTCCTCCCTCATAAGGAAAAAAAGTAGCTAGCTTTTCTCCTGCTAACATGATACCGGCAATAATACCCTGAACCAGGTTTCCCCCAGAGAAATGTGCACCCATGGCCACCTTGGTAGTTTCCCAAAAGTCTTGAGGTACTACTTTGTTGATACCGCTATCGCCAATGATGGCAAATTTATGGTCAATATAAGCAAGGTAGATGAGCACGCCATTGTGCCTTGAGGTTTTTTCCATGCCTAATTTCGCGAAGTAGGAAGTTGCTTTTTCAAAAGGATCGCCTTCGCAATGTTTATCTACTGCGATTCTGATTTCGCCTGAAGTCGCTTTTTCAGCTTCTGAAATCGCATTGGCTATTAATTCTTGTTCTTGTTCTGTGAAAATTCCCATAATAGGATAACTGTATAAAGATAAGGGTAATCTGTGTTTTTAACTAAAACACAGATTACCCTTAAATGTTGTGACGGTATTTTAGAATTCTACTTTTGGTGCTTTTTCTGCGCCAGCATCAGCTTTAAATCCTGCTTTTTGGCTAAAACCAAAGATGCCAGCAGTTAGGTTATTTGGAAATGACCTTACTTTGGTGTTGTAGGTTTGTACAGCTTCATTGAAATCTTTACGCGCTACAGCAATTCTGTTCTCTGTTCCTGCGAGTTCAGCAGATACATCTCTGAATTGTTCTGTGGCTTTTAATTCAGGATAGTTTTCAGTGACCATTAATAAGCGACCAAGGGCCTGGCTTACCTGTCCTTGTGCTGCCTGGTATTTTTCAATGTTTTCTGGTGTTAATTTATCAGGGTCAATAGTTACCTGAGTAGCTTTAGCACGTGCTTCTGTAACCTGGGTTAAAGTAGATTGCTCGAACTTAGCAGCACCTTTAACGGTATTTACAAGGTTAGGAATTAAATCTGAACGTCTTTGGTATTGGGTTTCTACCTGGTTCCATTTTGCCTTCACATCTTCATCTAATTTAACCAATCCATTGTAGCCACACCCGCTTACGACTACCAATAAAACTAAAATACCGACTATTGCTACTACTGTTTTTTTCATAATTTCTGTTTTTAATTGTCCTGAGCGTTAACTATCGTTATGTTCAGGTTTTTCGTTTTTGTTTTTCTATTGTTAATTTACACATTAGAACTCAATTTCCGTACCTTTGTTACTAATCAGTATAAAAACATGACAGGTTTTTGCAAAAATGACGAATCAGCCTGTAATTCTCAATTAAATGGTATTTCTGTCAGTCAATTGATCATTCTTTAAGTCTTACTTATGCTGTTTTGCTTAACCAGCATTCCTATCATCATCCCAGGATTTCCTATATTTGCAGCGGTTCAGGATAAAAACCTGACATATTTATGCAAAAAGAAATAGAAATTACGTTGGCTCCTGAAGATGTGCAACAGGAAGCTATCTTAAAAAGTGCTTTATCTGAGGCCTTAGAAATAAAACAAACACGAATTAAAGGATATAAGATTTTAAAACGATCTATCGATGCACGCTCAAGAAGGGTGATTTATCGCCTGCAAGTGAGGGTGTTTATTGATGAAGAGCCTGTGAAAGACGTTTTTCAGGTAGACTACCCAAATGTGAGCGATAAAAAGCCTGTAATTATTGTTGGAGCCGGTCCTGCGGGTTTGTTTGCTGCTTTACAATGTATTGAAAATGGGTTTAAACCTATCGTTTTAGAACGTGGTAAAGATGTAAAACAGCGTAGAAGAGATCTGGCGGCAATAAATAAAGAGGGTATTGTAAATACAGAATCCAATTATTGTTATGGGGAAGGTGGTGCAGGAACCTATTCGGACGGTAAACTCTATACCCGATCCAATAAACGTGGCGACATCAATAAAGTGCTGCAGATATTTGTAGAACACGGAGCAACTGAAGACATTTTAGTAGATGCCCGTCCACATATTGGGACAAATAAACTGCCTCAGATTATAACTGCTATTAGGGAACGTATCCTTAGTGCAGGTGGTGAGGTACGCTTTGATCAGAAAGTAACTGACATCTTAATTGATTTTGGAAAAATTAAAGGTGTGGTGATCAACGGAGAAGAGAAACTGATGGCTGATGCGGTTATTTTGGCCACCGGACACTCGGCCCGAGATATTTATGAGTTATTAAACGGTAAAAATATTCTTGTAGAAGCTAAGCCATTTGCACTTGGTGTGAGGATCGAACATCCTCAGGCCATCATCGATGCTGCTCAATACCATTGCGATATTCGCAGTGAGTTTCTGCCCCCAGCTTATTACAGCTTGGTGGAACAGGTTGGTAGCAGAGGTGTTTTCTCCTTTTGCATGTGCCCAGGTGGAATTATTGCCCCTTGTGCTACCCACGACAATGAGATTGTGGTTAATGGGTGGTCTCCTTCTAAAAGAAATAATCCATTCGCCAATTCAGGAACCGTGGTGCAGATCACATTGGATGATGTAAAAGGAACGGATCCATTGAGAATGATGAACTTTCAGGCAGAAATCGAGCGTACAGCTTTCCAGCTCGGGGGAGGAAATCTTGTTGCACCTGGACAAAGAATGGTGGATTTTGTAGAGAGTAGAGTTTCCATTGATTTGCCTAAAAACTCTTATCTGCCAGGAACAAAAAGTATGATGTTAAAAGATACTTTACCTGATTTTGTGGCTTCAAGCTTGAGAAATGCGTTGCCGCTTTTTGGAAAGAAAATGAAAGGTTATTATACAAATGAAGCTATCCTTGTGGGAGTGGAAAGCAGAAGTTCCTCTCCAGTTCGTATTCCAAGAGATAAAGAGACTTTTCAGCATCCGCAAGTTGCAGGTTTATTTCCATGCGCTGAAGGTGCTGGCTATGCCGGAGGGATTGTTTCTGCCGCAATTGATGGGGTGAACTGTGCAAATGCGATTCTTAAATTAGCTTAATAGAAACAGATTTGTGGTTTTGTTGTTTATCTCGATCTGAGGATTGCTCCTGAATAGGAGCGCTTATGGATGGAGCTGGATAGCTGGCGGCTTGGCCTGATTACTAGTGAACCAGTTTTATTCCTGAAGATACTTGAATACTGATTGTTGCTTCTAAGTTGCGATCAGTATATTAAACCTAATATTTATAACTATGAAAAATACATTAATTATTGGGGCTTCCCCAAATCCTATGCGTTATGCTTTTAAAGCTGCTCACATGTTGAAGGCAAAAGGGCATCCCTTTGTTAATGTTGGCATTAAAAAAGGAGAAGTAGCAGGAGTGGCCATTGAACAGCCCGGAACGGTGCATGAGGATATCGATACCATTACTTTATATATAGGACAGGATATACAGCATAACTATTACGATTATATCCTTCAGACTAAACCTAAAAGAGTAATATTTAATCCAGGGACAGAGAACGAAGAATTTGAATCTCTTTTGAAAGAGAATAATATAGAGCCAGTAGAGGCTTGTACTTTAGTTTTGCTTTCTACGGGGCAATATTAAACAGAGGCTGTTTATATCTGTGTAGGCTGAGTGTTCTTATGCTATCGTATAGATACTATAATACTATTATAGAGCGCTACATTATTCTGGGTAGTTGAAATGCAACATCTTTTTCTAATTCTACTAACCTGTGTTAAATCTATGTTATTTTTTTAATACTGTAATTCATGCAGTTAGGAGATTTATACAATTATAAGGATGATATTGTTTGTGGGGGCGTTAAATTTTCTTACTTTTGCATCCCGCTTCGGAGGAAGGGTTAGTGTGAAGGATATCGTGAGAAGAATTTGAAAGATTGCAGTAGAAGGATGTCAGAGGTTGTTTTGACGGTTAACTAACCAGAAAGGACAAAAGAAAAAAGTTTAAATAAAGCTTGACAATAACAAAAAGATTTCTACCTTTGCAGTCCCAACAAAAACGGGGGTTACTAAACGGAGTTTAGTAACAAAAACAAAAAGACTGAAACAATCGAAAATCGATTGCAACAT
>NZ_JACSZW010000049.1 GCF_014472395.1 Pedobacter sp. N36a | reverse complement strand
CCATTCATGAAGTCGAATACGATGGCCAGCGCCACCAGCAGGACGACCACCCAGAGACTGATCTGAAGCGTATGCATGAGGCGTCGTCTCGTCAGGCGTTCTCGAGCACGATGCCTTCGATGATGTTGGCGACATCCTCGCAACGGTCGGTGATGCTTTCCAGTTGCTCGTAAATCGCCTTCAGCTTGATAAGCAGCTTGATGTCGTTTTCGGTGCGGAACAGCTTTGCCATGGCGGCGCGCATCACGCGATCGGCATCCGACTCAAGACGGTCGATTTCGTGGGCAATGGTGAGGATCTGGCGGCCGTTGTTCATGTCGCTGAGCAGCGCCACGGCCTTGCGGACTTCCTCGCAGCAAGCCACGCAGATGGTCGCGAGCTGGCGCGCCTCGTCTGTCACGTTGGTCACGTCGTACAACGAGATGG
>NZ_JACSZW010000048.1 GCF_014472395.1 Pedobacter sp. N36a | reverse complement strand
TTGAATCGCACGGGGTCACCTCGCGTGTTGGTGGGATTGGGCGGCTGCACTCAGGTGGCGGACAAACCATGCCCGTGCGAGCTCGGCCACCTGTTCGAGCGCGCCGGCCTCTTCAAAAAGGTGCGTTGCGCGTGGCACCGTCTCCAGCGCTTTCTCACAATGCATCTGGCTCAGAGCCTGCCGGTTGAGATCGAGAACGTCCAAATCGGCGGCGCCGACGATCAGTAGGGTCGGGCAGGCCAGTCTGGCCAGCGCACGTTGGCCGGCAAGATCCGGGCGACCGCCGCGGCTGACCACCGCTTCGATCGTGCAGGCGTCGTCCAGCTCGGACGCTGCCAGGATCGCGGCTGCGGCGCCCGTGCTGGCGCCGAAATAACCGAGTCGCAAACTGCGTTCGCGGGCGACGCTGCCTACAGCGTGTGTGGCTC
>NZ_JACSZW010000047.1 GCF_014472395.1 Pedobacter sp. N36a | reverse complement strand
TTGGAGCCCCATGTGATGATATAGCCTGAATTGTACCAATCACTGCTCTCCGGAACGTCCGTCTGGTCGCCCCAAATTTGCGGGGACGCCGGCGGAAGATCCGCATACCAGTCATAAAAACTGAGCATTGGGCCGCCGATTAACGACATGAATCGCGAGCCTGACGCATGGCTGATCATGGACATCGCCGGGATCGGAGAAAAACCGACATTCCGGTCAGGCCCGTATTTCATCCCCGTATACAGCAGAGAGGCTGAAATCAGCTTCAGCACTTCCGGCCATTCCGCGCGGACAAAGCCGCCTTTCCCTCTTGCCTGTTTATAGGACTTCGCTTTTTCAGGATTTTCAACGATCGATTTCCAGGCATCCAGCGGATTTTGATGCGCCTGCAATGCTTCCCGCCACAAATTGATCAGCACACCGCGCACATATGGAC
>NZ_JACSZW010000046.1 GCF_014472395.1 Pedobacter sp. N36a | reverse complement strand
GTTTCAGACCACTGACGAATCAGTTCTGAAACCATATAGATGACAGAAGGGCCATACACCACCGTCTGAGAATCGATGGCGGTGTAATGCTGGGTGGAAAACCAGTGGGCAATAGCCGCGAGAAACTCATCGTTTTTCCAGCGGCTGTAGCCAAATACGCCGTGCATCAGGCGCTGATTCAGCGCCTCTATAATTCAAGGGGCAGTGGCAAAATCCATGTCTGAAATCGTGAACGGTAACAGGTCAGCAGTGCCGAAACGGTCAGCGACATAATCCCACTGTGTACACCATGTGCCATGACGATCCACGACCTTTGAAAAATCGAACATATCTTATCCTTATGCCTGGACAGTATGCATCAGACCGGCCATTTCATCTTTTACTGACTGAACTTGTGGCCCGATAACAACCTGCAGGTTATGTTGATTAAGTTGTAC
>NZ_JACSZW010000045.1 GCF_014472395.1 Pedobacter sp. N36a | reverse complement strand
AGCATGCGCTTGCCTTCTTCGACCGAGGTGGCGGTGACGACCGGCGCCAGTGATCCGATGGCACGGCCGAAGTAAGTCAGCGCCAATGTCTCATCGTCCACGTACAGGATCTTGGGCGGGTTAGTGGGCATGTGGCCCCCGGGATTGGTCATCCGTCACTCCTCATAGCAAATGCAGCCGATACGGCAAACGCGCGGAACACGTGCGGCTTGGTTCGTAAGTCTTGTGGTTTTGTCATGGGAACGTCAGAGTCACGCGCGTGCCTGCGCTGGGTGCAGAGTCAATCGCAATCGCTCCCCCGAACGATTGCATGATCCGCGTACAAAAAATCATGCCCATGCCGCTGCCGCCTTCTTCGGCGCGCGTCGTCACGGGGTCGATGGTCAGCCGTGCGAGAACGTCCGGCGCGATGCCGGGGCCGTTGTCCTCAATGCGGATC
>NZ_JACSZW010000044.1 GCF_014472395.1 Pedobacter sp. N36a | reverse complement strand
GTACATCAGCTCGTCTCCACGATTACCGGGCGGTTGCGTCCCGACCGCGGGCTGATCGACCTGGTGCGTGCGACCTTCCCACCGGGTTCGATGACGGGGGCACCGAAGGAGCGCACGTGCGCGCTTATCGACGCCCTCGAGCCCGGCCCGCGCGGAGTGTACTCGGGCGCGATCGGTTATTTCGGTTTCGACGGCAACGCGGAGCTCAGCGTCGTCATCCGCACCGCGGTCAAGCAGGGTGAGCGGCTCACAGTGGGCGCCGGGGGCGCGATCGTGTGGGATTCTCGCGCCGATGCGGAATACGCCGAGCTGCAGCTCAAGGCCAACGCTGTGATCGCGGGGCTGACGTGACATCCTACGTGTGGCAGGGCCGCTGGGTTCCCACGCGTGATACGCCGCAGGGTTTCGACTGCGCGGACTCGTGGCGCCACGAATATGGC
>NZ_JACSZW010000043.1 GCF_014472395.1 Pedobacter sp. N36a | reverse complement strand
CCTCCGACGTTGCCAGCGGCGCCGACCGCGATCTCGACGGGTTCTTCAACGTGGGTGTCCAAGGTGCGGGCGTTGTCCAACAGGGTTTTCGCCGGAACCAGCAGCTTCGCTTCAACATCGTCGGAGGCGGGCTCCCACTGGAGGCGTCGAATAGCGAGGCGGAAGCGGTCGGTCGCCGTGAGCTGCACGGCGTTACCCGTGATTTCCATGTGCACGCCGGTGAGCATGGGCAGGGTGTCGTCGCGTCCGGCCGCCGAGGCCACCTGGGTGACCGCCCCGACAAATGCCGACGGGGAGATCCGGCCTGTGACCTCGGGAAGCGTCGGCAGCTGCGGGTAGTCGTCGAGAGGCATCAGCGGCAGCTCGAAGCGGGCGGAGCCGCCCTGGAGCAGCATCTTCGAGCCGTCGGTGGAGACCTCCATCGGCTTGGCCGGCATGTTGGCGACAATGTCAGCCA
>NZ_JACSZW010000042.1 GCF_014472395.1 Pedobacter sp. N36a | reverse complement strand
GTGCCTGCAGCATCGAGCCGTGCCCAATGCACAACGGCTGGCGACAGGCGCCCACGCGCTGTCTAACGGCAAGTGGTGCTACGCAGTCGTTCCCGCACGGCAGCTTTGGAACATGATCGCGGAAGCCGCGCATCACAGTGCAGAGCCGGGTCTGCTGTTCATCGATACGATCAACGCTGCCAATGACCTTGCCGAGATCGAGACGATTGCCGCAACCAATCCTTGTGGAGAACAACCATTGCCGCCCTGGGGCAGCTGTGTACTGGGGCCGATTGATGTATCCAGGTGGGTGCAGTGGCCGTTTGGAATGGGCGGTCAACCACTGTTCGATTTCGTCGGCCTGAGCCAGGCGGTGCGTGTTCAAGTCAGAATGCTCGACAACGCGATCGAGATCACACGCTGGCCGTTGCCTGAGCATATGCACGAGGCCCAGGCCAAACGCAGGATCGGCGTAGGCG
>NZ_JACSZW010000041.1 GCF_014472395.1 Pedobacter sp. N36a | reverse complement strand
AATCAAGGGTTGTGGTAATTCGCCAAAGACATTGAGGAACACTTCCAGATCTTCACTGCCTGCATGGAGAAATTTTGTGATGGACGGATCGCGCAGGATCGCTTTCAGCGGTGACCAGTCGGTGATCCCGAGAGGATCAATTAGCGCCAGATGCTCGCCATCGAAAAGTTGAATCAACCCCAGCTGCGGGTAATAAGTGCGCGTACGAACAAATTCAGTATCCAGGGCTATCGCCGGAAAGGCACGGACGGCTTCACACAAAGAAGCCAGCGCATCGTCCGTGGTAATCATTTGGTAATTCAAATTGTTTTCTCTTTAGTGGGCGTCAAAAAAAACGCCGGATTAACCGGCGTCTGACGACTGACTTAACACTCAGGCTTTATTGTCCACTTTGCCGCGCGCTTCGTCACGTAATTCTCGTCGCAAAATTTTTCCGACGTTAGATTTCGGTAACTCATCACGAAACTCCACCAGCT
>NZ_JACSZW010000040.1 GCF_014472395.1 Pedobacter sp. N36a | reverse complement strand
CGGGAGTGTAACGTGAACTGTGTCATTCAAAATTAACGCTTCTCAGAATCCTCTATTTTCCTGAAGAATTCTATCACCAAATTTAATATATAATTGTGAGAATGCCAGTCCCCAGTTATGGATTGGCATTGTCCATTTTTTACTGATATTTCTAATGACCAGGTACATGAGTTTCAGTAGTGCCTGTTCGGAAGAAAATGCACCCTTAGTCTTTGTGATCTTCCGGATCTGACGGTGTACACCTTCGATCGGATTGGTGGTATAAATGATCTTTCTAATGACCTGATCGTACTCAAAAAATGCAGATAGGTTTGTCCAGTTATCCAGCCATGATTTGCAACTCAGAGGATATTTTTTGCCCCATTTTTCTTCAAACTCCAGCAGTCTTTCATATCCTAGCTGCTCGTTGCCTGCCTGATAAATCGGCTTCATATCAGCCATCACCGTCTTTTTATCTTTATCAGGAATGTAACGCATAGACGACCGGATTTGATGAACGATGCAGAGTTGCACCCTGGTCTTTGGAAAGATCGCCTCCACCGCATCAGGGAAGCCTTTAAATCCATCAATACAGGCGATTAAGATATCTTCCACACCCCGACTTTTAAGATCGGCAAGTACCGAAAGCCAGAATTTGGCCCCCTCGCTTTCAGAAGTATACAAACCTAAGACATCCTTTTTGCCTTCGATGTCCACTCCCAGGATATTGTAGATTGCACGGGTTTCTACCACTCCATTTACCCTGACTTTGAAAAACATACAATCAAGGAACACAAATGGATAAACCGCTTCAAGCGGACGGTTCCGCCACTCCTGCACCGCTGGTAGTACACTGTCTGTAATCC
>NZ_JACSZW010000003.1 GCF_014472395.1 Pedobacter sp. N36a | reverse complement strand
ATCTGGGGCTATATTTTTCTCTTCAAGGTAGATGTTTAGCATCTTACCTTCTTTTTCTACCTGCGTTAATTCAAAATAATCCAGAATACCTTCCGGTAATAATAAACTGATCAGGGTTTGCTCGGCTCGACTCAAAATGAAAATTTTTGTTTGGTTTACGAATGCAAAAGAAAGAATTTATTTCCTTCCCCCCAAGAATTCCGCTTGATCCGTCATGCACTGGAAAGAAATTAAAAGGAAATGTAAAAAGCTGATAAAACAAGAAAGCTCCAGATTTCTCTGAAGCTTTTGAAGTGGTGTGGGCCGGGATCGAACCGGCGACACAAGGATTTTCAGTCCTTTGCTCTACCGACTGAGCTACCGCACCGTTTAATAACCTTGTCCCTTATTTGGGATTGCAAATGTAGCATCTTTTTTTGTAATTCAAATATAAATCTTCTTTTTTTATTTAAAAAGGCAATAAAGCTTAATTTTATGCTTGCATAGTAATTTGTTTTGCGGGATTTCTTTTAACTTAGCCAGACTATAATCAGAATCAGAAATATGGTGTTACAAATCCTATTTATAGCAATTACACTGGCAGCAGTAGCCTTGTTCAGTTATAATTTAAAGAAAGTGATCCGCAATATCCGCATAGGAAAAGCGGCAGATCGCACTGATCAACCTCAGAAGCGGTTCATGACCATGGTCAAAGTAGCCCTCGGACAAACAAAAATGTTCTTCCGTCCGGTTCCTGCTTTTCTACACCTAATCGTCTATGCGGGCTTTGTCATCATCAACATCGAAGTATTAGAGATCATGATTGATGGTATTTTTGGCACACACCGGATTTTTGGTGGCCTTGGGCCAATCTATAACTTCTTAATCGGATCTTTTGAAATTCTGGCTTTAGGCGTATGGTTAGGCTGTGCGGTATTCCTGATCAGAAGAAATGTGCTGAAATTAAAAAGGTTCAGCGGTGTGGAGATGAAAGGCTGGCCTAAATCTGATGCCAACTATATCCTGATCACGGAAATCTTATTAATGACTGCTTTCCTATTAATGAATGCAGCAGATGCAAAATTACAGGCCATGGGCGCCTCACATTATACAGTAGCCGGATCTTTTCCAGTGAGTCAATACCTGATGAACTTATTGCCAAATTCGGAAGGCGCATTGATTGCGATAGAGAGAGGTTGCTGGTGGTTCCACATCATTGGCATATTAGCCTTCCTGAACTACCTTCCCTATTCAAAGCACTTCCACATTTTGTTCGCATTTCCGAATACCTATTTCTCCAACCTGGAGCCTAAAGGGGAATTCAGCAATATGCAGAGCGTGACCAATGAAGTGAAAGCCATGCTGGATCCTTCATTTAGTCCACCAGAAGCAGAACCAGGCAGATTTGGTGCTAAAGATGTGAACGACCTGAGCTGGGTAAATCTGATGAATGCCTATACCTGTACAGAATGCGGCAGATGCACTTCGGTATGTCCGGCAAACATTACCGGAAAGCTATTGTCGCCAAGGAAAATCATGATGGACACCCGCGATCGTCTTGAAGAGGTAGGAAAAAATATTGACAAAACAGGAAACGGATTTGAGGATGGAAAGTCGTTAATTGACTCTTACATCAGCAGGGAAGAAATATGGGCCTGTACGAGCTGTAATGCCTGCACAGAGGCCTGCCCAATCAACATTGATCCATTGGCTATTATCACCGAACTGAGAAGATTTGCGGTGATGGAAGAGTCGCAGGCGCCTGCTAGTATCAATGCCATGCTGGGTAACATTGAGAATAATGGTGCGCCATGGAAATATTCTCCGACCGACAGGTTGAACTGGGCCAAGAAAAGTTAATCAAAATATTAAATCTGTTATTTAGCTAAGATGAGCGAGCAACTAAATTTTGAAGTGCCTACAATGGCAGAAATGATAGCGAAAGGCGAAGAACCAGAAATCCTTTTTTGGGTAGGCTGTGCCGGAAGTTATGATGAAAGGGCGCAAAAAACCACTCGTGATATATGTAAGATCCTGCACTATGTAGGCATCAAATATGCCGTTCTGGGAACGGAAGAAAGTTGCACAGGAGATCCGGCAAAACGCGCAGGAAATGAGTTTCTTTTCCAAATGCAGGCCATGACCAATATAGAGGTACTGAATGGCTACAATATTAAAAAGATTGTAACCGGGTGCCCTCATTGTTTCAATACCATTAAAAACGAATATCCGGGATTAGGCGGCAGCTATGAAGTGATTCACCATACCCAATTGATACAAGACCTGATCAACGACGGAAAGCTAAAAGCGGAAGGCGGAGAGAGTTTCAAAGGTAAAAAGATCACTTACCATGACCCTTGTTATTTAGGTCGCGGAAACGATGTATACGAAGCCCCTCGTAAAGCGCTGGAAGTACTTGATGCGCAGTTAGTGGAAATGAAACGCTGCAAATCTAACGGATTATGCTGTGGTGCCGGTGGTGCGCAGATGTTCAAAGAGCCTGAAAAAGGGAATAAAGACATCAATATCGAAAGGATTGAAGAAGCATTGGAAACTCAGCCACAAGTGATCGCGGCTTCTTGTCCGTTCTGCATGACCATGCTGAGCGACGGTGTGAAAATGAAAGATCAGGATCAAAATGTACAGGTGTTAGACATTGCAGAAATTACCGCAAGAGCGAATGGCTTATAACCCACTTTCTATTGCCTCCTTAAATTCAGGGAGTAATGGCAATTGCTATTACGTTGGCAACGACGAGGATGCTGTCCTTGTAGATGCCGGACTCTCTTGCAAGGAAACTGAAAAGAGAATGTCAAGATTGGGCTTGAGTATGGATAAAGTGAGGGCGATTTTTATTTCTCATGAGCACACAGACCACATCAAAGGGCTCTCTGTGCTCTCTAAAAAATTTAACTTACCTGTATACATTAGCCCAGGCACTTTAAAAGGCTGTAAATTTGAACTTAGACCTGATTTAGTCAGAGCCTTACCAAGTCATGAGGCTATTATGGTAGGCAACTTATCTATTATAGGTTTCCCTAAAATACATGATGCTTCGGAGCCTTATAGCTTTATGGTTTCTTATGGGGAGACAAATGTCGGCGTATTTACGGATCTTGGGGCCGTTTGCGAACAGCTGACTCATTATTTCAAGCAGTGTCATGCTGCTTTTCTGGAAACCAATTATGACGATGATTTACTGAGTAAAAGTGCTTATCCTTATTTTCTAAAACAAAGGATCAGCGGAGGAAGAGGTCACTTATCCAATAAACAGGCGCTGGAACTTTTTACCAGGCATAAACCTAATTTTATGAGCCACTTACTCCTTTCCCACCTTTCCAAAGACAACAATTGTCCTGATTTGGCGGCCAGTTTATTTAAGGAACATGCGATGGAAACAGAGATCATTGTAGCGTCCAGGTATGTAGAAACTGCAGTATATACTATTTCTGAACCTGTAGCTGTCCATTCATTTTAATCAGTCGGTCGGAGAGTTCTGATAAATCTTTTGGCTGAATTTTTTTGGTGGGGATCACCATAAAGGAGGCCATACTATCTACATCTCCATCCTTTTTATCATTATAAGTTTGTACGATTACATCCTCACCCCTGGTGAGGAAAAACAACCTTCCGGTTGTATCTGTTTCGGCATAATCTAATCCTTTAAACTTCATCAGATTAAAAGAGAAGTATTCCACTTTTCCATTAGAGAAAAAACGTTTATATCGGCAGAACCCACTGTTGGTAACATTCAGTTCATAACGTGCCACTTCCTGGTTTTCGGCGCTATGGTCATACAACTCCACTAACCTTTTCTGAAGATAAGCAAGCTCCTCATCCAGAAAGGATTGCACTTTAAAAGCCATAAAAATCAGGCATGACAATACCCAGAGGCATATTTTCAAGTTTAATGTAAACTTTTTCATCATGATCACGTTTTAGAGAAATCAATTTAAATAAATTACTAAATTTGAGGTATGTCTTTTTCTCCACAATCAAAAGTTTGGGTATACCAAAGCAACCGTGCATTCACGGAAACTGAAGCCAATGCTATTCAGCAAAAACTGAATGACTTTACGGCAAATTGGAAAGCGCACGGCCATCAATTAGCTGCCAAAGCATTGGTGCTTTATAACTTCTTTATTGTTCTTACAGTAGATGAAGCGAGTGCCGGCGTAACCGGATGTTCTATAGATGCCTCTGTAAGGGTGCTGAAAGAAATTGAACAGGAATATGGTATTGATCTTTTCAACAGGTTCAATATGGCCTATAAGATCGACGAGCAAGTGATCGTGACCAACAAAGAAGATTTCGAAACCTTAGTGAGTATCAAAAAAGTAACCCCAGAAACGACTGTATTTAACAATATGGTGCAGACATTGGAAGAATTCCAAACCAAATGGGAGGTTCCTTTTGAGCAAAGCTGGCATAGCAAAGTGTTCGCACACTTACTATAATCCGCAATAATAGTATTGAACCGCCATTGAGCTATTGAATTTCACTTGATCAATGGCGGTTTTTTTATTTATAGATGAATACTTCTATTTTTCCTTCTGCAGTAACCGTACCGCGATACATTCCTGCAGTATTGAAAGGCATAGCCACGTGCCCTTGCTGATCCATAGCAATTAAACCACCATCTCCGCCCATTTTACCTACTTTTTCCAGTGCTGCTTTTGAAGCATCTGCTACGGTCATGTTCTTATATTCCATCATGGCCGAAATATCATGAGCGACTACATTTCTAATATAAAACTCTCCCCAGCCCGTACAGGAAATTCCTGCTGTTGCATTGTTTGCATAAGTCCCTCCACCGATAATTGGTGAATCTCCTACCCTGCCGAACTTCTTATTGGTCATTCCACCAGTAGAAGTTCCAGCAGCAAGGTTACCCGCCTTATCTAAGGCCACAGCACCCACGGTACCGAATTTATAATCCCTGTTTTGGCTGCCCAATTTTTCAGTTTTCTTGCTACCATGATCCAATACCGCTTTTACAGAATCCTGCTGGATCGCCTTTTGCAAGCCGTCCCAACGTTCTTTTGTGAAGAAGTACTTAGGATCCACGATTTCTAGTTTTGCCTGTTTTGCGAAAGCTTCGGCACCTGGTCCCACCATCATTACATGTTCAGACTTCTCCATCACTGCCCTTGCGGCACTAATCGGATTTTTGATCAGGGTTACTCCGGCAACAGCTCCAGCCATCAACGTTTTACCATCCATAACTGCAGCGTCCATTTCATTTCTACCATCATGGGTAAAAACAGCGCCTTTACCTGCATTAAATAAAGGAGAATCTTCCATCACATGGATGGCTGCCTCTACAGCATCAAGACCAGATTTACCTGCTTTGATCGCGTCATAACCGGCCTGTAAAGACCTGGTTAAATCAGCCACATAAGCCGCTTCCTTTTCAGGGCTCATGTTCTTTTTTAGGATGGTTCCGGCACCGCCATGAATCACCATTACATATTTCTGTTGTCCGTAAACTGTGCTGCAAAAAACGAGCAGCAAGCAGGATAAAAAATAGTTTAGCTTAAATTTCATCATCTTTATTAGCATAAAGTAAATAGGTAAATCCTGTTAAAGTTATAGAAATCCAGTCGTTATACTATAGATTAAAAATCAAGCGGACCTAATCTCCGCATATTCTTCATAATTAGGTATTGTCTATGGCGAATATATGGTGTTGCATGTTTTGGTGACCAGCGGATAGGATTTGGAAAACAAGCGGCAATTAATGCAGCCTGCGCCCTGCTCAGCTTAGTGCAGGATTTTCCATAGTAAGCCTGCGAAGCAGCTTCGGCACCATAAATCCCGTCTCCCATTTCTATGACATTGAGGTAGACTTCTAAAATACGTTCTTTGCTCCAAAAGATCTCAATGAGCAGGGTAAAATAAGCTTCAAAACCTTTACGGATCCAGGAACGGCCAGGCCATAGGAACACATTCTTCGCAGTTTGCTGAGAAATCGTACTTCCTCCTTTGATCTTTTTACCTTTCTGGTTGGCAGCAAAGGCTTTTTCAATTGCTTTTACATCGAAGCCGATGTGTTTTAGGAAAAGTTGATCTTCGGCAGATACTGCGGCCCTCTTCATGTTGTCAGAAATCTGATCGAAATCAACCCATTTCTTTTCCATTTTATAAGGCTTGCCATCTGCCTTACGTTCGATATTCCTTTGAACCATTAATAAGGTAATGGGTGGATTCACAAATCGATAAAACAACACCCAAAGCACGGAAACCATCAAAAACCAAAGGAAGACTCTGGTGACGATGCGGGTGATCTTTTGAAATAAAGGGGATTTTGTTTGACGAGGGTTGCGTTTCTTAGTTGCCATTACCCAAAGGTAAGAAGATTGGGGAATTCCATATCTGTTGTTTGGCAAAAAAGGCAATAAAAAAAGGGCTCTGATAAATCAGAACCCTTTTCTATATTGTGTAGATCAGATTACTCAGCTACAACCTCGAAAGGAACTTTAACTTTCACTTCTTTGTGTAAGTTTAAGTTGGCTACGTATTCACCAACAAATTTAGGTTCAGTTTCGAAAGTGATACGGCGACGGTCAACATCAAAACCTTGTTGTTTCAATGCGTCAGAAATCATGATCGTGTTTACTGCACCAAAAATCTTTCCTGTTTCACCAGCTTTAGCACCGATAGTTAACTTCACATCTACTAAACGTGCAGCGATACCATCAGCATCTTTCTTAATTTTATCTTGTTTAAAAGCAGCTTGTTTCAAGTTTTCTGCTAATACTTTTTTCGCTGAAGGAGTAGCCAACTGACCAAATCCTTGTGGGATTAAGTAGTTACGACCGTATCCTGGCTTTACATTAACGATATCGTCTTTCTCCCCTAGGGATTTGATATCTTGTTTTAAAATAATTTCCATTTCTCAGCTCCTATTTTAATTGGTCAGCAACAAAAGGTAACAAACCAATATGACGTGAACGTTTTACCGCTTGTGCCACTTTGCGTTGGAATTTCAATGAAGTACCGGTTAAACGGCGAGGTAAAATTTTACCTTGGTCATTGATGAACTTTAACAAAAAGTTTGCGTCTTTGTAATCAATATATTTAATTCCGTTCTTTTTGAAACGGCAATATTTTTTTCTGTTATCGTCCACTTTTGGAGCAGTAACATATTGTATTTGATCTTTAGCCATTATCCTGCAACCTCCTCTTTCTTAGGTTTTTTGTTAAAAGCACCACTGCGTTTCTTCTCATTATACGCAACCGCATGACGATCTAATCTAATGGTAAGGAAACGTAGAACACGCTCATCACGTTTTAGTTCTAATTCCAATTTACTTACTAATTCACCTGAAGATTTGTATTCTGTAAGGTGGAAGAATCCGCTTGCTTTCTTTTCAATCGGATACGCTAATTTTCTCAAACCCCAATTGTCCTCTTGAACAATCTCGGCTCCGCTATCAGTGATGATTTTGCTGAATTTGGCTAATGCCTCTTTAGCAACCTCTTCTGATAACAACGGGGTTAGAACGATAACAGTTTCGTACTGATTCATTGTTATGATTAATTTATGTTTATTTCCCGCATTAAATACGGGGATGCAAATGTAGCAATTTAATATTAAAAATCAAATCATCTTAGTGTTTACCAAACAGATAGTTAAGGCCAACACGGAATCTTTGCCGTTCTACACTATAATAAGCGTAACTACTCATGGCAGTAGGCACACTATAACCCGCCAGCAATTCGATCCTTTTATTCAGCACAACTCCTGCATTAATAGGAATGGTTAGGTAAAACTTTTCCAGGTCGAGTGGTACCCCAACTTTTCTCCTATCATCAGTCAGGATTTCCTTTTCATACCTGAAATTCACCAGATTACTGACTTTTGAATAATTCAGACCTGATCCTACACTTACAAAAACCTTCAGTTTATCTGCATTATAAATGTGATAAAGTATGGAAGGACTGAATATCATACTCAACTGATCAAAAGAGTTTCCTCCTGCAGGGCTGGTCACTTCACTATTACTCTTTACAAATGCCATTTCTATGCGAAATAACAGTCTGCGGATTGCGGGATTCACAAATAAATCAACACCACCACTAAACATTGGTGAGAAAGCTATTTTTGAGGTTGCATCTGATGATGCCAATGGAGTTTCCCCACGGAACTTCGTATTTGCCATATCCAGACTAAGCCCTGCAAACCACCTGAATTGTTTATATTTAGACTTAGGTTTCTGCTGGCCATTAATTAACGCCGCTACCTTGATGAGCTCATCTTCTTTATATTTCAACGTCCCCAGTCGGTGTTCATTTGGCAGTGTTAACTTTTCATACTTTTTCATAAGGACTGATAACTGGCGGGCATACCTCAGGTTTGTGAGGAGCTTCCCAGATTCATCATCTCTATAATACAGCTGCATCACTAGTTCTTCAGGAAAAGTCTCGGCTTTATCTAAAATGTAAAACCTGGTTTTGATGCGGTCCACATAAGAATATAAAGTCACATTGGGCCCTGACTGCAATACCTGTAAAAAAACGGTATCTCTTCTTGATGTGGTATCTACCAGGGCGGAGATTTTAGAGAGTTCAACTGAACCTAAACTAATATTTACCAGAAAACGCTGGTAGGATGCCATATCATCAATGTGGCATGCCGTACAATCTTTTAACGTGTAAGTCTTAGGGGCTGCTGAATTTAATTCGGTTTTAAAGACGAATGAAGCAGGGGTTTTCAATCCTTCCCTATAATCGATATATCCCCTTAGGGTATCTCCAGTATTCGTCACTAAGTACCCTTTTTGGAAATTAGACTGAGCAATTCCAATGGCAGGAACAGCCATAAGTAAGAAAAGAAAAAAGCGCTTCATATATTATAAATATTAATCATTAGTATTTACCAAAAAGACAGTTGAGTCCAACCCTCATTCGTTGTCGGTACATCCCTATATGTACGTAATCGACCATGCTGGTGGGAAAGTTATAGCCTGCAAGGAATTCGATTCTTTTATTCAGCACTACACCTGCATGAACTGGAAAAGAGAGATATATGGTTCTCATCTTTAATAAATGATCTACTTTAAATTCATTAAAAGCCCCATCCAAGACTCTATATCCGTTTTCATTACTGTAATCAGAAAAATTGACTCCAAATGCTCCGCTCAGATAAACCTTAAAATTCTCTGTGTGATAAACGTGGTATAAAACACCTGAATTCAACGTGGCGGTGACCATATCAAATGCATTAAACCCTTTTGGGCTTGAAACTTCACTATTGGTTTTAACCAGGCTCAGCGCTGTACGAAACACGAGTTTACGGATTGCCGGATTGACAAAAACATCAAACCCACCGCTAATCATGGGGCTTGCAGTGGTCTTTGATTTTGCCTCTTTTAAAGCCAGTCCAGACTCTCCTTCAAATTTAGTACGCCCCAGGTCCAGACTAAGTCCTGCAAACCATCTTGTTTTAGGAAATTTTGAAGGTATCAGCTGCTGATCATTGATCACTAGTACGATCCTAATCAACTCTTTTCTTTGGTAATTCAATATCGAAAGCTTTTTCTCCATGTCCGCTGTCCATTTCCCATACTTCCTGACCAGACTCATTAATTGTCGGACGTATTGAATATTGACCATTATTTTACTCGGATCCTTCAGCTGATGAGAAAGCGCTCTAATCAGTTCAACCGGAACTTCATCAGTTTTATCCTGAATGTAAAGTCTTTCTTTAATGCGGTCTGTGTAGCTGTATAACGTAACGTTTGATCCTTCCTGCAGTACCTGAAGGAAAATGCTATCTGTTCTAAAACTCTTATCTACCTTGTCAGAAAGATCAGAAAATTCAATTGAAGCGGTAGTGATGTCCACTAAGAAGCGTCTATACGTTGTGTGATCATAATCAATATGAAATTCGGCACAATCTTTCAGCGTGTAAGTCTTCGTTTCTGTACGGCCATTGTCACTGAAACTTACTGAAGTTGGGTTGTGTGCCAGTTCCCGATAATCGATCCAACCTTTCAAGGTATCTTTTTTATTTGTGATCAAATATCCTTTCTGGAAATTGGATTGGGCGGAGCTCAGGAATGGAAGAACCATAAAGAGCCCGAAAAGAAAGCGCGTCATAAATGAAGTTTACGTTATTTGCGCAATAATACACAAAATTTACATCTAAGAAAACATGAAAACGGAAAATTCCTGAGCAGATCATTTTATTTTCCAACAAATCCCCTCTGCTCCATAAAAAATTTATAATTTCGTTGGCGAATGGAGAATTTTATAGTTTCAGCCCGTAAATATCGTCCGGCAACGTTTGAAACCGTTGTTGGCCAACATCACATTACAGGTACACTTAAAAATGCCATCAAGAATAATCAATTAGCTCAGGCTTTTTTATTCTGTGGGCCGAGGGGAGTGGGTAAAACAACTTGCGCAAGGATTCTTGCCAAAACGATCAATTGTACCAATCTTACTCCTGAACAGGAAGCTTGTGGTACTTGTGATTCCTGCGTTTCTTTTCAAACCGGCCATTCTTTCAATTTTCACGAATTAGATGCGGCATCCAACAACTCTGTTGATGATATTCGTAGTCTGATAGAGCAAGTACGTATTCCGCCTCAAGCAGGAAAATATAAAATCTATATCATTGATGAGGTACACATGCTTTCGGCAAATGCATTTAATGCCTTTCTGAAAACATTAGAGGAACCGCCATCTTATGCTATATTTATATTAGCGACTACAGAAAAACATAAAATACTTCCAACCATCCTTTCCCGCTGTCAGATTTTTGACTTCAACAGGATTCAGGTGGATGATATTTCCAGCTTACTGAATAAAATTGCAGTACGCGAAAATATCAGTGTAGAAGCAGACGGTCTGCATATCATTGCACAAAAAGCAGACGGTGGATTAAGGGATGCCCTTTCCATGTTTGACCAGATTGTGAGTTATACCAATAAGAACTTAACCTATAAATCAGTAATTGATAACCTGAATATTCTGGATTATGATTACTATTTTAAGCTGACTCAATATCTGCTAAGCGCTGATGTGAGCAATGCCCTGATTCTTTTTGATGAAATTCTGAACAATGGTTTTGACGGAAATAACTTCATCAATGGGCTTGCCAGTCACCTAAGAAATTTATTGGTAGCTAAAGATCCACAGACTACGAAGTTATTAGAGGTTAGTGAGAATATTAAACAAAAATACATCAGCCAAAGTCAGCAGACACCAGTTTCCTTTGTACTGACCGCTTTAAACCTTGCGAATCAGTGTGATCTGATTTATAAGAACAGTAAGAATCAGCGACTTCAGGTTGAGCTTGCACTGATCAAGATGTGTCATATTCCATCGGTCCTGCAACTTGCCCAGCAACCTGTACAAAACGCAACTGACCAAAATCAGATTAAAAAAAAAACTAATGTAAGTTCGCCGGCAGCGTCAAATCCATCTGATGCTCCTGCTACAGGACAAGCACCAACACCAGTGCCTGCAGCTATCCCTACATCCACACCATATCCATCAGCAGAAAATATACCTGTCCTTGCTGAACCTGTGCTGAAATCAATTCCCGCAGCAGCAGTAAGTGCGCCAGTAAAAGCTGCCACTGCTCCGACGGCAAAAATTGCTTTAACTCAAAAGATCAGTCTGAATGGCGGCAATACCACCGGTACGTTCATTCCTTCTTTAACGGATATGAATGCCAAATCTGCCGGAGCTGACAGCGACGAACCCAAATATATTAGTGGAGATTCGAGAGAATCCTTTTCGCATGAGCAGTTTTTGAGTTTATGGAATCAATATGCTGAAAATGCAAAAACTGCCGGAAAGATCAATATTTACACCTTAATGATTGGTGCTGAACCTCAGTTAGAGGGCAGAGAACTGATCATTGCCAAAGTTGAACATAAGCTTCAGGAAGGACTTTTACAGGAAGAAATGGTAGATCTGATGAATTTCCTCAGACCTAGACTGAAAAATTTCAGCATCTCTGTAAAAACCATCCAGGCAGCACGTGAAGTAGTCAACCGACTTTATACCAGTACAGAGAAGTATCAGTTTCTACTGGATAAAAATCCCAAACTAGAAGAACTGCGCCGTAAGTTTAACCTTGACGTAAACCCTTAATTTTTTTAGCCGATTCTGGAGTATCATTGATGGGATAACCTTCTTCATCAAGATCTTTACGGTCATCTTCTGCTGTTCTTGCCAGCAATTCATCTTCTGGAGCAAGGACAACAATTTCTCCGTTATCGATATGCATACCTGCTTCTTCGAGGTTTTCGCCAATTTGCTCTTCATCATTATACTCGCTTCCGATATAAGGATTGGCCTCATCATAAGAAGAACTACTATCTTCCCCATTGGGTGCTGAAGTATCATAAGGTAAAGGGTGGTCGTAATCTTTTTCTTCTCCTTTTACATCAAATACAAAGCTATTTTTGTCTTTATCATAAGATAAATTGTCAAAATCTTTAGTTTCTCCCAGGTCTGTCGGATGAAGTTTATCCTTTTTTTCAGTACTCATATTGGTCAAGTTATATCATCATAACGTTATTAAATCTTTAATTGTTTTTGGTTATTTCCATAAAATGTGCTTACCCTCCTGTTATCAGGTGATAAGAGGAGGGTAACGTTTTCTTAACCGAGGTGTATACTTTCTTTGGGTATAAATTTTAGCTTTGCTTGTGATGAGAATATTTATAGTGGCTTCATTGGTGTTACTTTGTTTTTCCGCAGCTGCACAGCAGCAGGATACGACGAAAAGATTAAAAGAGGTAGAAATCAGACCTTATTTTTCTACACAACCATTATTAAGAGCGACGGGAGCTATCGGTTTGATTGACCGTTCTTTGCTTGAAAAGCAACCTGGGGGCTCATTTGTATCTGCAATGAATACTGTTCCGGGAATACGCATGGAAGAGCGCTCTCCAGGCAGTTACCGTTTATCTATCCGTGGGAGTTTGCTCCGCTCTCCTTTTGGGGTAAGAAATGTAAAAATCTATTTTGACGAATTCCCATTGACAGATGCCGGAGGAAATAGTTACCTGAATGCATTGGAAATGAGCGCCCTAAATCGCATTCAAATCCTGAAGGGCCCCCAAAGTAGCCTTTATGGTGCAAACTCCGGAGGAGTCGTGCTGATTCAACCGCTGCAGCTTAGTGAAGATAGTGTCTCCACGATGCTAAAGCTGGAAGGCGGTGCTTATGGCACCTTTCGCCAGAGCTTGTCTGCCGGACAGCAGTTTAAAAAATACAACATTAACATTACCCAGGCTTATCAGCGCAGTGATGGCTATCGAGACCATAGTGCTATGGACCGCAAATATTTTCAGATTTCACAGCAGCTTGATTACCATAAGAAAAACAAGCTAAAAGCCTTGATTTTCTATTCTGATTTGCACTACAATACACCTGGAGGACTAGATCTCACACAATACCTGGATCGCCCCAGTGCTTCCAGACCAGCAGCTGCTGCAGTGAAAAGTGCCATTGAGCAAGAGGCTGGGATTTACAGCAATACTTTATTCGGCGGTATTTCCAATGATTGGATCATCAATGATCATTTGAAGCATGTGGTTTCCCTCTTTTCTTCTTATACCGATTTCAAAAACCCGTTCATCACCAATTATGAGAAAAGGAAAGAGCTGACCTTAGGTTTCCGCTCCTACCTTGAATACCAAAAACAAACCACCAATTTGAATTACAGGTTCAATATTGGGTTAGAAAGTTCGCAAACTTCCTCTGATATTCTCAATTACAACAATAACATGGGTCAACCTGCTGCATTAAAAGCCAGTGATAAATTAAAAGCAGCTTCAAACTTCGCTTTTGCGCATTTGAACATTGATATCCTGAACAAATGGCTCCTGGAGCTATCTGCAAGCGGCAATTTATACCAATACACTTATCAAAGCATGGCTCCAACAGCTAGTGACGAAAAAACCAACCGCTTTGATTTTCAGCTGATGCCAAGAATTGCCTTATCCTATTTACTGAGCCCAGAACTTGCCCTGCGGACGACAGTCAGCAAGGGGTACTCTCCGCCCACCATAGCAGAAATCAGGGCTTCAGACCAGATTATAAATGTGGATTTACAACCAGAATCTGGCTGGAATCATGAATTCGGCCTTCGTTACCAAAGTGCAAACCGCAGGTTCAACATTGACTTAACAGGATTTTATTACCGTTTGCAAAATGCGATTGTTCGACGTTTAAACGAGAATGGAAATGAATATTTCATCAATGCCGGCGGCACCAAGCAATGGGGCCTGGAAAGCGCTTTCACTTTATGGCTGGTTCCGGTTAATCCGTCTAAATTTATACGTGGCTTACAATTTTATAATGCCATTACTTTAAGTCATTTTAGATTCAATCAATATGCAGACAATACCGCTGATTATTCCGGAAATCAGCTAACCGGTGTTCCTAAGCAGGTCTTCATCAATAGCATTAATTGCTATTTCCCCGGACAATGGTCTGTATTTGCACAGCACAATTACACTTCCAGCCTACCTTTAAACGATGCCAATACCGCTTATGCCAAGAAATACCACCTTGTTCAGGCCAGACTAAGCTGGAAAGGCTTAAAACTTGGTAAATCTGACCTGGTGCTTTTTGCCGGAGCAGACAACCTGCTGAATGAAAAATACAGTCTCGGCAACGATCTGAATGCAGCTGGCGGGCGTTATTATAATGCAGCAGCAGGTAGAAACTACTATGCCGGACTTTCTTTGCAGTTGAAAAGAAAGTAAAAATTTCGGATGCTGGTTAAGGGGCATCCGAAATGCTTTGTTTCTTTCATTATTCAGTTGCTGTCACCAGCTCGAGCTGGTTTACAAAGATCTCAGTGCTGGAGCGCTGTTCTCCTAACTTATCGGTATAGGCCTGCACTTTTAAGCTTCCTTCGATACTAATCCCTACCCCTTTTTTAATGAGCAATTCCGCAAGATCGGCCTTCTTATTCCAGAAAACCAGGTTGATCCATTGCGTCTGACAAACGGCCTCTCCGCTTTGGGTTTTATAAAACTCATTAATGGCCAGACTTACTCTTGCTACCTTTTTTTCCTCGGAAAAATTAACCACTGTAGGATCTCCACCTGCAAGACCTGTGAGGTAAACACTATTTCTAAAATTCTTCATATACTGACGATTCATCAAGGTTCATAAACAGTAACCGCTCTGATTACCGATAAGGCTAACTACTGCATTATTTAGCAGCTTACCAAGCTTTTATTACTAAAAATTAAATCATTATTAATATTATTTCTTGACGAAAAACAATAGACTACTAAAAATATAAGCAAAAGATGACTACTTAGGTCTTTATACCTTAAAAATCCTCCCCAACCTGCTCAGGTATTCTAAAGTATAAATGATATATTAGTCTTCAAGCTCCTTAATTATGTATAGACACCTCATTTTCGTCCTTTTGATTATTTTCGCTTTCAGCAGTAATTCCAGCGCCTTTGCTAAGAAAAAAAAAGTGCTGATATTTTCTAAGACCTCAGGATTTCACCACGCTTCCATTAAAGAAGGGCTTGCCGCTTTACAAGCGATGGCCACAGCCCATAAGTTTACAGCGGATACGACTACGGATGCCCAAAAATTCAACACCCAAAACTTAAAGCAGTACGCGGCGATTGTCTTTCTGAATACCACTGGTGATGTATTGAACCCGCAGCAGGAAAAAGCATTTGAAGCCTACATAAGATCTGGTCGTGGTTTTGTTGGCGTCCATGCGGCTACAGACACAGAATTTGAATGGCCATGGTATGGAAAGTTAGTTGGTGCTTATTTTTTACATCATCCTGCACAGCAGTTTGCAAATTTAGAACTGATCGATGCGAAGACCATTGCCACGGCACATTTACCAGAAGTATGGAACAGAAAAGACGAATGGTATAATTTTAAGGACATTTCCCCGACGATCCATGTCCTACTCAACCTTCAGGAAAGCAGTTATCAGGGTGGCAGCAATGGCCAACAGCATCCTATGGCCTGGTACCACGATTTTGATGGAGGAAGGGCGTTCTATACCGGACTAGGTCATACTGCAGAATCTTATACTGATCCCTTGTTCTTACAGCACCTTTGGGGCGGAATGCAATACGCTATGGGCATCAAAAAAATGAAATGATGTTTCTAAAATGCTTTCCTAGATGAGCTCGAATCCCCCAATCAAGGAATATCACCTAATTCAGGATCAGTCTATATTTTAAAGGTTTTACTGCTCTTGCTTAGGATGCTTTCTTTTCCTAAAGATCGGCTTGGCAGGATAGTGCCGATGTCTCATATTATTAAATACAAGGGCGACTAAAAACAGAATCATGACGCCGGTAAATACGGGGCTAAAAACATATAGGTAGCCCATTTCCTTAATTTTAGCGCCACCAGTTACTGCAATTAATGCGGTTGCACCACCAGGTGGATGCAGTGTCTTGGTAATCTGCATGGCTACAATAGAAAGGGAAACGGCTAAAGCACCTGCAATCCAGACTTCATTTGGAATAATTTTCAATATTGTTACCCCAATGATTGCACAGATCACATGACCACCAATCAGATTTCTAGGCTGTGCCAGGGGACTGTTGATAATTCCATAGATCAATACTGAAGAAGCGCCGAATGAACCAATCATGAATAAATTGTCGTTGGCTACCATGTATTGGCTATTCAACAGTCCAATTAAGCCAATTCCAATAAAAGAACCAATAAAGGTCAATATATGTTCTTTGGCATCAATTAGGGTCTCACGGTACAAAACATACCTTGCTCTTCGGTAATGTTTTCTTATAATCTTTCTAGGCATTCTTTATATATTCCCCGCAAAAATACCACAATATCAGTTGAAAATCCAGTAACTGTAGTGTCATTATTTCCACCAGTACCCCTGACTCTCTTTAAAACTCTTAATCCTAAAAAAAAGAAAAGGACGCTCCTAAAAAGCCTTTCTCCTGGTTCAGCACTGCATTACCGGGAAAAAGACCTTGACACTTATATACTTTACCTGTTTATTCTTATCTGGGAAACTTGAAATCATCGGCGGACTAATAGCCTGCCGTAAATCTCTGTTTGATATGCTGAGGTTGTTCCAGTTCATCAACGATTGCAACTGCCAAATCCTGCACAGAAAGTGAGCTTCTTCCAGCTTCATCAAATACTGGGCTCTCAGTGCCTACGCGATATTGCCCTGTACGTCCAGTGGTAATTCCTGGGTGCATTTCTATTGCCGGACTAAAAAACGTCCAATCCATCGCTTCTTCGTTTTTCAGCACATTCAGGTAATCTCTTGCAGCGGTTGCTCCTGCCTTATAATCCGCAGGAAAATCAGGCCCGTCCACCAATTGAGCACCATTAATAAATAAACTTCCGGCACCACCGATCACGATTAGGCGAGATACACCAGCATCCTTCACCGCTTTTTGAATCGCTTCTGAGCCCGCTAGAAAATCATCGTAAAGATTTGGATTGGTCCAACCCGCATTAAAAGCACTGATCACTGCATCAGCCCCTTTAATCGCTTCCGCTAATTCAACCGTATTCAGGACATCTACTGCCTTCACTTTAAGCGCTGCATTATTTTCCTTCACATGGGCTGCATTTCTTACCATCCCTGTTACCTGGTGACCACGATTTAATAATTCTGTTAATAAGTGTGCCCCTACAAAGCCACTTGCTCCAATTAATGATACTTTCATCTTTTCTATTTTAATTAATATATTGTAATGTTATTTGTTACAGTTATGGGTAAAAAAAATCAAATGAACTGCTTGCTAAAATCAGCCAAAGTTTTCTTGGACAATTCCTGGATTAAAACCTGTTCAGTGCTATCATATAAAGAGTTTAAATGCTGATTAATTTGCTTCCCTACGGGGCATTGTGGATTAGGCTCATTTTTAGACGTTCCTAATAAGTTATTTTGCCTTACAGCGGTATAAATCTGATCTAAGGTAATGCTATTTGCCGATTTTGACAAGAAACTACCCCCATTTTTACCTTCTTTACTTTCCACAAAACCCTGATTTCTAAGGTTAATCAATTCTTTTCTAACCAGAACGGGATTGATATTGATGCTTCCAGCGATATAATCAGAAGACAACAAATCACCTTTTGCTTTTTCCAGCAAAGTCAGAATATGTAAAGAAATGGCAAATCTTGCGTTGTTCATTCTGTAATTATTTTTATTACAGTACAAAGGTAAGTGAATAATTGTTATTTCCAAAAAATATTTTGGATCCATACATAAGTTTAACTTTGCGACATCTACCAGAATGAATCATGAAGTACTCCTTTTTCCTTTTTCGCCTATTACTGCTCCTTAGCTTTGCTTTTTTAGCCTCCTGCTCCCCTTCTGGCAAAGCCGATACTGCTTTCTACTATTGGAAACAAAGCTTCTCCTTATCGCAACCGCAGCAAGAGGTTATAGAAAAGGCGGCAGGTCATAAATTATACCTCCGTTTTTTTGACATTAAATGGAATACAAAAGAAAATCGGGCTTACCCGGAAGCAGTCATTAATCTCACACAAAAAATAAGTGCAAAGCAAGTTACTCCGGTCATTTTCATCACTAACCAGACTTTTGAAAAATTAACCTTACCGGGAGTAGATAGTCTGGCGGAACATACGCAGCATTTATTATCCAAACTTAGCACTGATCAAAAACTCAATTACCAACACGTACAATTTGATTGCGATTGGAGCCTGAGTACAAAAGATAAATACTTTCATTTTCTAAAAACTTTCAAAACCATTAGCAATAAAAGTCTGGAAGCAACCATTAGATTACACCAGGTCAAATACCAAATCAAAACCGGAGTTCCCCCTGTAGATCGCGGTGTGTTGATGTTCTATAACATGGGTAAAATTTCGGCGAAACCGGAAGACCCGAATTCCATTTATAATTCGAAAGATGCAGCAACTTATATCAGTCATCTTCCTAAATATCTTTTACCATTAGACATAGCCTTGCCCCTGTTTTCCTGGTCTATCCACATTAGAAATAGCGAGGTGATCCAGGTATATGGAAAAATTGGCAAATCAATTCTGTCTGATGTCAATAATTTCGAAACTACTCCCAATAAACATGTATTTAAAGCCCGTAGAAGTTTTTTTACAGAAGGGGTCTATGTCAAAATCGGCGATCTTTTCAAACTTGAAGAAACTGATAAAGACCTTTTAGATCAGGCGGCTGAGCAATTGGCTAAACATTTGAGCAAAGACGAAAAGCGAACCATCATTTATTATGAAATTGGCAACTTCGATCCGACTATCTTTAGGGCAAAAGATCTGCTAGATATTTCTGCCAGATTTTAAGGAAGGGATTACGATCCATTCGTACTTTTATCCCTGCTTGGCAAAACAGCCTTGCAGGAATAAAACAACAAGATACATGACTAAAACGACACGACTACATCACAAGACCAATATTACCTATCCTAAAAAGTAACATCACCTCATAAAAACATTTTAAAATTCAATAGCATACCATTACTACTACCTAGCTCCTATGAAAACATTAAATTCAGCTACTAAATTATTGAAGCAGTGCCTACCAAAAAAGTTCTTGACCTTACTACTGATCTCCACACTATCTCTTGCCGGAGTGGTTTGGGCATGTGCAGACTATGGGTATGACGACGATTATTCCAGTTTCAGTCCGGAGTCCTTTGTTGCCAAAGAATATACTCCTTTTTTCTATTCTGGTTTCTCCGCTTACTACGGACAAGACTATAATTATAACGACGACAATTCCAATACCCGTTTCAATCAGCAAATTGTGAACGAATGGTATGACTATTTCGGACAAAAGCTAAGCAAAGCTGACCTTCAGTATCTGTTGCTGCGCGCCAGCGAGAAAGGGATTGATTCTGTTTATCAAAACTACAAAGGCAAAATTGAGGTCCTTCCTGACAGTCTGCCGCAATTAAAAAAAACGAAAGTAAATAAAAAGCAGTTGACTGCCTTCTTCGATTACCTGAACCTGGCAAAGAAAAGCGAAAGCTATGCAGCCAGCTATAAAAGTTATTATTATTGGGATGAGAAACAGGAGTTCAGTGTACCTCAAGCGTTTGAAATGGATTTGCTAACCGCTTTAAAAAAGGCAAAAGATCCTTTTATTAAGCAACGATTGTGGTTTCAATTGGTTCGCTACTACTATTTTGCAGAAAGAAGCGAAGGTATAAAACCATTAAAAGATGCGGCCACCATCCGGGCATTTAACTTATACAAGGATGTTTTTCCTAAAAACATGATGTATTACAGGACTTTGGGTTATGTAGCGGGCAGGTATCATTATGCTGAAGATTATGCAACTTCCAACTACCTGTTCAGTCTTTGCTATAACTACAGCAGTGAGATGAAGATTCCAGCAAAATGGTCTTTCCGTCCAAATGCTGATGCCGATTGGAAACAAAGTTTAGAAATGGCGAGGACAACTGAAGAAAAAATCACGCTTTGGCATTTAATGGGTATCTATTACGATACAGAAAGGGCGATTCCAGAAATCATCGCTTTAGATCCTAAATCGGAAAAGTTGGACTTACTGCTGAGCAGGGTAATTAATATTACAGAATCTGGTTTCCGCAATTATTATGGTGGAAAAGAAGATTCGACCTCTATATTAAAGAAAAATACCGCATTAGTGAGTGGGATTGCTTTGAAAAACAACACTTCGAAACCTTATATCTGGAACCTTGCCGCAGGATACCTAAACTTCATGGCCAGAAACTATGAAACTGCAGGGAAATTCTATAAAATAGCAAAAACGCAGCTCCCATCAGATAACGAACTGTTAATGGCACAGTATAAAATCCTGGATTGGGGATTATATCTGAGACAATTGAAAAAGATTGACGCAGTTGCAGAAGCTAAAATGGTAGAGCCGCTAAACTGGTTCGCAAACCTCAGAGATGGAAAAGAGCAGGTCAAAGACCTGAGATTTTATCAATCGCTAAATGAAAGTATGGGTGTCATTTCCGATCTGTATAAAAAACAAGGGGACCTGGTTAAAGCAAATATATTCAGAAGTTACCATCAGTTTTACACCAATAATCAGCGTATCGAGCAGTTAAAAGCTTTAATGCTCAATGAAAAACAGACTGCCTTTGAAAAAGCGATGCTCCGTTATTATCCATATAAAGTAGAGGACCTTTATTTCTACCAGGCTACGGCACTTGTTTTTCAGGATCAGCCGGAAGCAGCGATTCCATTTTTAGAGAAAAGTGGCCATCAAACAGATACCTTGCAGGCCAATCCATTCAATATGCGCTTAAATGATTGCCATGATTGCGATCAACAAATGACACAATCCAAAAAGTTCAAATCGCTGGAGTTGCTCAGGATGATGAAAAGCATGAAGGCGGAGATTAAAGCCGGCAGAAATGTATACAATAACGCCTATTTATTGGCCAATGCCTATTACAATATTAGTTATTATGGCAATAATCGTGGGTTTTATATTTCCAATTTGACAGATACTTATGGCAGCAGCGCTTTCAGTGTTCCTGCACCATTCAGACCAATGTACCTTTCCGGAAAAATAGCCGAAAAGTATTACCTGATGGCAAGAATGGCAACAAAAAACAAGGAACAGCAGGCACGCTGTACCTTTATGGCCAGCAAAGTTGAACGCAATGAAAGTTATAACCGTTCTTTTGATCTTCCAGTGAATAAGGATGCCAATTCCTGGAGTGTAGAAACCAAAGTACTTTATTATGGGCAAAACTTCGCCATGCTGGCAAGACAATATGCTGATACCCGTTTCTATCAGGAAGCAATAGAAGAATGCGGTTATTTCCGTCAGTATTTAAACTCGTTGCACTAATTTCAGCAGATGAATTGAGGACTATGAAACCAATTGTTGAACTAATTACGGCATGGGCCGATTATGAAAGCCAGAATCCCGCTGCAAATGCAGCGGAATTCTGCAGTCATTTTTTAATGGAACATAAAGGCCCCGCAGTACTGGATCAAACACCGGTTACGCTAGAAGATAAAGATGCAGATCAGGAATTGGCTAACCTGATTGGACAATTAAACGCCATTCACCTGGTCTATGCAAAATCTGTACTTAAAGCTTACCCGGGAATTGAACTGGAATGGTTTTACTTCATGAAGGCGATCTCCAGTTATCGTGAAGCGAGGAAATCTGATGTGATTACAGCGGTATTCTTTGAACAATCTACCGGCATTGACATCCTCAACAGAATCAAAAAAGCAGGGCTATTGATAGAAAGAAGTGACCCCTCGGATAAAAGAGCTAAGCTGGTTAAATTGAGTACAAAGGGAGAAAAACTCCTACAACTGTTACACTCCAGTATGTTCAAGGCTGATCAGCTGCTATTCCAGGAGCTTTCGGCAGCTAACAAGAAGTTATTGGTTAATCTGCTCAGCGATACGCAAAATAAACACCGCACCTTAATTGCAGAAAACAAGCACAAACAATTAGAAGAACTAAATATTACGATTTCAGATCAGGAATAGCGCAAGTTTCGGGTTTCCACAGCGCCTTCCATCCCTTAATTTGGGGGTATAAATTTAAAACCATGGAAACATCAGCTCAAATCGATTATCAAAGAATTGAAAAAGCAATTGAATATTTAAAGACGAATTTCAAACAGCAACCTTCTTTAGACGACGTCGCTGCACATATTCATTTAAGTCCCTTTCATTTTCAGCGTATGTTTAAGGAATGGGCTGGTGTGAGTCCTAAACAATTTCTGCAATACCTGAGCATAGAATATGCGAAAGGAATCTTAAAAAACCAAAATGGTAAATTGGCTGAAGCCGCTTATGAAACCGGTTTATCAGGCACCAGCAGGTTACACGACTTATTCATCAAGATCGAAGGAATGACACCCGGAGAATTCAAAAATGGCGGACAGCAGTTACAAATCAATTACAGTTTCGCGGAAAGTCCTTTTGGCCAACTATTGGTAGCTTCCACTGCTAAAGGCATTTGCTATATGGCATTTTCAGATGATTCAGATCAGGCGTTTAAAGAACTCCAGGAGCGATTTCCTAATGCGAAGTACCAACAGGTGCTTGATCAGCTTCAACAGCATGCACTTTATATATTTAGCACAGACTGGAGCAGGTTATCCGAAGTAAAGCTCCATTTAAAAGGAACGGATTTCCAGATCAAAGTATGGGAAACCCTATTAAAGATTCCTGCTGGATACCTCGCAACCTATGCCGACATTGCCAATGAGCTGCAAAAGCCTAAAGCCAATCGTGCAGTAGGAAGCACAGTAGGTAAAAACCCGGTAGCCTTTTTAATTCCTTGTCACAGGGTAATTAAATCTACAGGAGAATTGGGGCAATACCATTGGGGACCTACTAAAAAAACGGCCATGATTGGTTGGGAAGCAGCAAGAAATGGCAGCTTAACGGGAGAGCAGCTATAATTACACCCTTTTAGAAAGTGTTCGCCATAACCATAGACATTCTCCGAAATTAAAATCAGTAGGAACAGGCAAAAAAACACACGTTGGTACCATCGCACAAAAATAGTCATTCGACTATAAAATTAAATCTGATTCTTGCTAAATACCTGCCCTATTGTCGACTACGGCAGACCCGATGTTGTGCATTAAAATTTTTAACCCGACCTTCGCGCCATAATTTAATTTGCTGTGCGCCATTATGTCTTCAAAATTCTTATTTCTATCTAAAGCGATTTTCCTGATTACCCTACTTTCCTTTTCTATAGGCAGAGATTTAAAGGCACAGGAAGTTGTAGAAATAAACGACAAAATTGACCAGCACATCTTTTCCTTTAAACAGATTGAGGTGCTTTCGGATACCTCAGGAAAGCTTACTTTCGATAAGATTCGCAGTAAATCCCTCGCCCAGCAGTTTAAACCCAGTAAAACCAGCACCCCTCAAACCACTCAATTAAATAAGGTTTATTGGTTCAAAATCAATATTAAAAACAACAGTGAAGCTGAGAAGTACTTTTTACTGGAGTTTTTCGACCAGACACTAGACCATGTGACGGCCTATATCCCGCAAGCAGATGGCAGTTATAAAATCAAAGAATTTGGCGATCAATTCCCTTTCTACAACAGGAAATTACACCATAAAAACTTCGAATTCTACCTGGATAACGATAATAACGAGGTACAAACCTATTATTTTAAGATCCAGTCGTCACAAATTGGTGACGCTATTATCGTACTGCGCTCCGTAGACTGGTTCATTTCTTACGCCTTAGACGAGTACTTTTACTTTGGTATTTTCTATGGAATGATCCTCGTGTTTAGTTTTTACAATCTGATCATGTTTATCGCCATGCGCCAGAAGCAATATCTATACTATGTGCTTTACAACCTAAGTATTGGCTTCTTTGAGATGAGTACCGATGGCATCGCCTATCAGTACTTATGGCCAAATCAGCCTGTTTGGAACCAAACTGCTTATGCTGTAGCCTTATATGCGGTTAGTATTTTTGCTCTGCTTTTTACCCGGGAACTATTGTTTGTCAAGTCTAAAGCACCAAAATTAAATCTTCTGATTTTAGGTGTAATTGCCCTCCGAACGTTATGGTTTTTATACTGCCTGGTATTTAACCAAAACCTATTCAGCTATAAATTTCTCGATGCCATTCCTTTGTCGGTGGCCTTTTTTACCGGTATTTATATCTACCGACAAGGATATCTTCCGGCCCGGTTCTTCGTATTGGGGTATAGCTTCCTGTTTTTAGGCTTTCTGCTGAAGTTCTTCATCATGCTCCATTTTTCTTTTTTAAACTTCGGGGCCATCAGTTATTACAGCCTCAGCTTCTGCTTTATCTTGGAAATGGTATTTCTATCTTTTGCTATTGGCGATAAGGTGAGCATTTTGAGGAAGAAAAAAGACATTGTGCACCGTCAGATGATCCGTTCTATGGCGGAGAATGTGAAGCTAAAAGACACCTTAAATCAGGAGCTGGAAAGTCAGGTAGAAGAACGTACCCGGGAAGTATACCACAAGTCTCTGATCATTGAGGCTAAAAACGCAGAACTGCTGGACGCCAACGACCGGTTAAAACAACAGGCGGAGGAGATTTCCAGAATGAATACTTTGCTGGAACAGGACAATCAGGAGCTGCAAACCAATGTAGAAAAGGTAACGCGCGATCGGGTAATGTCGACCGATGTAGACTTTGATGAATTCAGCAAGATCTATCCGGATAAGGAAAGTTGTAACTTATTCCTATCTGAACTAAAATGGAAAAATGGCTACCACTGCAGGAAATGTAAGAACGACCATTATTACAGCGGACACATCGCCTATAGCAGGAGATGCAGCAAATGCGGTTATGAAGAATCAGTGACCAGCTTCACCATTTTCCACAATACCCGCATCCCAATTGTGAAGGCCTTCTATATGGTTTTCCTCGTGTACTCTTCTAAGGGAAAAATTTCTTCTCACAAATTATCTGAAATCCTGGGCATCCGTCAAAGCACCTGCTGGACCTATGGAGCTGGGATCAAACAAGTGATGGAAGAGCGAAAAGCTCAGCTCAAAAAAGCCAGTAAAAACGGCTGGAGTCAGCTGGTTTTAGACTAAAAAGCCCTTAATAATTCTGATTTTTAACGCTTCCGCAGGATACAATCCGGTGATTTGACATTTTTTTTACCTGTTTAAGACAAGGGTACTTAAGCGTATCAGATCAGGTAATGCCCTAAGCCCGAACAGCACTGCTATACACTGTATATCAGTACTTAAGCGCTTTTTAAGCTAGGGTACTAAAGCGTATCAAAACACATACAACAATCTAATTATCAGTGGTTTAGCAAAAATAAAACATACTAATCACTAGGAATTAACATAAAATCAACCTTAACTTTATCACATCAAATTCATTAAACAAAAGCAAAAATTATGAGAAAAAAGTTTACTCTTTTTATCCTTAGCTTACTCTGTAGCATCTCTGTGAGTATGGCCCAGGAGCTTAACGTTAAGGGAGAGGTGAAAGACGAAAAAGGTCTGCCGCTTCCAGGTGTTTCTGTTAAAATTAAAGGAACAGCTAAAGGTGCAATGACCGGCAATAATGGAAAGTATACGTTGACTGCCCCGGGCAATGCAACGTTGGTTTTTTCCTTTATTGGTTATAAAACCATCGAACAAGCGGTGAACAACAACACCACTGTGAACGCAAATCTATCTGAAGACAATAATGAATTAAACGAGGTAGTCGTGATCGGCTACGGTACGTCCACCAAAAAGGACCTGACCACAGCAGTGACCACGGTATCTTCTAAAGACCTGAAAAATCAGCCCATCACCAATCCTTTACAAGCAGTACAAGGTAGAGCGGCAGGTGTACAGGTTACTGCACAATCTGGTAAACCAGGTGCAGAGATTGCAATCAGCATTCGTGGAAATACTTCCATCACCGCTTCAAACAGCCCGCTTTATGTAATTGACGGGGTAACTTCCAGAAATGCAGGTTTCCTAAACCCAAATGATATAGAATCTTTAACCATTTTGAAAGACGCAGCAGCAGCGGCCATTTATGGATCAAGTGGTGCAAATGGGGTGGTTTTAATTACTACTAAAAAAGGTGTTTCTGGCAAAGTGAAAGTAGAATTCAATGCTTTTACCGGTATTTCTAATTTCTGGCGCAAACAAGATGTGCTAAATGCAGATCAATACATTGATTTGATGAAAGAAATGGGCTATACTTCTTATGGTGATGGCAGCAATACTGACTGGCAAAAAGAAACTTTCGGCACTGGTAAACAAAACCAATATCAGGTATCCTTATCTGGTGGCGGCAATGGTGGCAATTTTTATCTTTCTACCGGCTACCAGCAAGATAAAGGTATTGTAGCTCCAGCACAATTAGACAGATATACTGTTAACTTTAATGGGTCACAAGTAGCGACACCATGGTTAAAATTCACTGGAACCGCAGCTTTAACCGCAAGAAACTCTATTGATGTTGCCGACAATGCAGGTGTTGCACGTGGAGGTACAATTTTAGCAGCTTTAACTACACCTTCCACCATTGGCATTTACAATCCGAATGGCTCTTATACGACCATTCCAAACTCTGGTGGATGGGACAATCCAATTGCCCAGGCCTATGGTGCGAAAAACAAAAGCAGAAACTTCCGTTTTATCGGATCATTCGGTGGAGAGATCAAGTTCACTAAAGATTTGATTTTCAAATCAACGATCAGTACCAATGTGAACCAGAATTACTACGACTATAATCTTGATGCCTTCAAAACCACCTACGGCCGTGCAGAAGGTGGAATTTATAGAAACAATAAAACCAACGACAATGTATGGTTGAATGAAAACATCTTGACTTATACCAAGAACTTTGGCAAAAATGCATTTTCAGCAACTGGTGGTTATACCTTACAATCTTCAGATTACAACTACGTAGAATATGAAGAAAACAGGTTCTACAAGCCACAAACAGATCAGAAAAATGACAAGCCAGTTGTCGTTCCTAAAGTTCCTCAAAGAGCACAGTGGGCTAAGCAGTCTTACCTAACCAGAGTAACTTATGCTTACGATAGCAAATACTTATTGAGCGCAAACTTCAGAGCTGATGGTTCTTCGCGATTCAGTGATGAGCAGCGTTTCGGTTATTTCCCTTCTGCATCTGCGGGATGGAGAATCTCTGGTGAGAACTTCCTGAAGGACAGCAAAACCATCAATGACTTAAAAATCAGAGGTAGCTGGGGTAAAGTAGGTAACGATGAAGGAATCGGAGACTATGCCTGGATGAAACTTTATACAGAAAATGCACAGGGTGATTATAACCTGACCAACCTGAAAAACACAGGTCTATCCTGGGAAACAACTACCCAGAGCAATATTGGTTTAGATTTAACCATGTTCAACAACAGGGTAACTTTTACTGCTGACGCTTATTTGAAAAAAACCAATGATTTATTAATCAAAGTACAATTGCAGCCATCGGCAGGTTTTGCAGAACAAGCCTACAATGTAGGTGCTATGGAAAACAAAGGGATGGAGTTTACACTATCCACTAAAAACGTAGATAAAGAGAAATTCAGCTGGTCTACAGATATGAACATCTCTTTCAACAAAAACAAGGTAACCAGCTTAGGTACTTCTACCCCATCACTTGATTTCGGTGGTATTTCTGCCCGTACTTCAGCTGTACGTGTAGTTGCAGGCAGACCATTGGGCAGTTTCTACGGCCTTAAATATACAGGCGTTGATCCAGCAACAGGTAAAGCTACTTATGAAGACCTAAACAACGATGGTAAGATTGACCTGAAAGATGACAGAACCTTTATCGGTTCAGCACAACCTGATTTTATCTATGGAATGACCAATAACTTCCGTTATGGTAATTTCGGACTAAACATCTTCTTCCAGGGTGTTCAGGGCAACCAGATGTTCAATGCTTCCAGAATTGATTTAGAAGGTCTTAATGACTCTAAAAACCAGTCCGCAACAGTATTAGACCGCTGGACGCCACAAAACACGAATGGAAGTATTCCAGGATCAGAAAAAGGAAAAACTGAGAACTCACTTACTTCCAGCAGATTCGTAGAAAATGCTTCCTACCTGCGTCTAAAAACCGCTACCCTTTCTTACAATTTCGGTGATGCTTTCTTAGCCCGCATGAATATGAGCAGACTTACCGTATTTGTGACTGGCTACAACATCCTAACCTTCACCAAATACAAAGGCTTAGATCCTGAAGTAAGTCAGTATGGCGCAAACGGCCCAAGTATGGGTGTAGATTATGGTACCTACCCGCAAAGCAGAAGCTTCTTGTTAGGTGTAAACGTTGGATTTTAATAACAATAGACATGAGAATTAAATTATATTCAATTTTAGCCGCTGCAGCCCTGACTATCGGGGTACAAACCAGCTGTAAAAAAGATTTTTTAGATAAGAACCCATTCAACCAAAAAACACCAGAGGAGGCTTTCGTAGACCTTAAAGGGGCTGAAAAGCTGCTTGGAGGTGCTTATGGCGGAATGTACAACAACACCCATATCTGGGATTTCATGCTCAATGGAGATGTGATTGCTGATAACGCTTATGCTGGTGGTGACAATCCTGCGATGTTCCAAATGGATGAGTTTCGCGTCAACTCTACTAATGAAGTATTGGAAAGAGATTGGTCAGAACTGTATTCACAGATTAAAAATGCGAATGAGGTATTAGAAAATGTACCCCTTATTCAAGATCCTGAATTAGATAAAGGCAATAGAAGAGCTCAAATCCTAGGGGAAGCAGCCGGACTCAGAGCTTATCTATACTTTTACCTGGTACGTTTATGGGGTCCAGTACCTATTGTACTAAAAACCCCAGCCAATCAGGCAGAAATGCAGGTTCCAAGATCCAGTGTCGCAGTGGTTTACGAACAGATCATTAAAGACCTGGAATATGCGCTTGCCAACACCAGAACGACAGCTCCTAACAAGGGGATCTTCACTAAAGGTGTAGCTAATGCGTTATTGGCTAAAGTATATGCGACTAAAGCCAACCCAGACTGGACAAAAGTAAACCAGTATGCAGATGCTGTTATTGGCGGCGGATACTCTTTATTTGGCAGCTATGATGGCTTATTTACAGGCACTAACAAGAACAATTCAGAATCTATCTGGGAAATGCAGTTCGATGGTGGCAATGGCGCCAACAAACGTGGAAACTGGATGCCAAGTGTGATTGTTGGTGCAGGATGGAAAAAATTCTGTACCCCAACTAACGATCTTGCTGCAGCATTTGATACAGAGGGTGATCAAATCCGTAAAAATTCAAGCATCAAATTCCTGAATACTACTTCGGAAGGCTGGAGCGATACCTTTTGGCCAAAAGCACAATATCCTTACATCAATAAATACAGAAAGGATGACCAGACGAATATCTATTTCCTTCGTTTGGCAGATATCATTTTGTTAAAAGCTGAAGCATTGAATGAGTTAAGTCCAGGTGGCTGGGCCCAGGCAAAACCACTGGTAGATCAGATCAGAAACCGTGTGAACCTTGCTGCAACTCCAGCAGCAGATCAGGCAGCAATGCGTTTGGCAATTGAAAAAGAACGTCGTCTGGAGCTTGCTTTTGAGGGACAACGCTGGTATGACCTGGTACGCACCAATCGTGCCGTCCAGGTGATGAATGCACAGAAAGACGGAAATGGCACATCGCTAAACTATAATCTTACTCCCGACAAAATCTTATTGCCGATGTCGCAGAAAGAGCAAGATAGAAATACGGCCATCAACAAATAATTTTTACCGGGAGCAATATCAATTGCTCCCTTTTTAAATACACAAATGACACTAAAAACAACTCTATCCTTATTGTTGCTTTCCAGCACTTTTGGTACGGCCATCGCTCAGCATAACAACCAGGCAAAAGTAGAAGCCCTGTTAAAAAAGATGACGATTGAAGAGAAAGTCGGACAAATGGCACAAATCACGCTGGATGTCGTTGGAAAAGGAAAAGGACGCTATGAAAGCGATGAACCTTTCGGTTTAGACGAAAAAGAATTACAAAGAGTATTGGTAAAATACCATGTTGGTTCTATATTGAATACTTCAAACAACAGAGCAAGAACCCCACAGGTTTGGTATAACATCATCAGCAAGATTCAAAATGTGGCGATGAAACAAACGCCAAACAAAATCCCGGTGATTTATGGTGTGGATGAAATCCATGGTGCAACCTATACCGTTGGTGCGACCATGTTCCCGCAGCAAATTGGTCAGGCAGCCACATTTAACCGTGCATTGGTGAAAAATGGCGCTTCGATTACTGCTTATGAAACCCGTGCAAGCGCTATCCCATGGAACTTTGCCCCGCTGTTGGACCTGGGTTCTGATCCCCGTTTTCCTCGTCAGTGGGAAAGTTTCGGAGAAGATCCTTACCTAATCAAAGAACTGGGTGTAGCCGCAGTAAAAGGTTACGAAGGTGAAGATGGCAAAGTATCACATCCGGAAAAAGTAGCTTCTTCAATTAAGCACTTCCTGGGTTACCAGGTATCCGTTTCAGGAAAAGACAGAACTCCTGCTTTTATTTCTGATCAAGCTTTAAGAGAGTACCATTTACCTCCTTTTAAAGCGGCAATTGATGCAGGTGCGAAAACCATTATGATCAATTCTGGCATCATTAACGGTGTTCCTGTTCATGCCAATTACCATATCCTTACGGAATTATTAAAAGAAGAATTGAACTTCAAAGGTCTAGTAGTGACCGATTGGGGCGATATTGAAAACCTTTACAAAAGAGATCGCATTGCGAAAGACGACAAAGAAGCAATTATGCTGGCTATTAATGCTGGTATCGACATGTCGATGATCGCTTATAACTACGAGACTTTCTGCGACAACCTTTTGGCGCTAGTGAAAGAAGGAAAAGTCAAAGAATCTCGTATTGATGATGCTGTAAGAAGAATTTTATGGGTAAAATATGAATTGAACCTATTTGAAAAACCGACTACAAACCCTAAAGACTACCCGAAATTCGGTAGCAGGGAATTTGAAAACGCAGCTTATCAAACCGCAGCAGAATCAATTACTTTATTGAAAAATACAGATCAGATCCTACCATTGGCGAAAGGAACAAAAATCCTGGTTGCTGGTCCGAATGCCAATTCTATGAGAACCTTAAACGGTGCCTGGACTTACTCATGGCAAGGGGAAAAAGTAGAAGAATTTGCAGCTAAATACAACACTATCCTGAAAGCTTTACAAAATAAAGCAGGAAAAGAAAACGTGACTTACTTCCCAGGTGTCAGCTACAAAATGGATGGCAAATATTATGAGGAGTATGCGGATAAAATGGAAGAAACCATTGCTGCTGCAAAAGATGCGGACGTGATTGTGCTTTGTCTTGGAGAAAACTCTTACACAGAGTCTCCAGGTAATATGAACGATTTATACCTATCCGATTTACAAACAGAACTGGCGCATAAATTAGCAGCAACTGGTAAAAAAGTAATCCTGGTATTGAATGAAGGGCGCCCACGTGTGATCAGCAAATTTGAAAAGAAAATGAGCGCTGTTGTACAGACTTACCTTCCGGGTAACTTCGGTGGTGATGCCCTTGCGGATGTATTGTATGGTGTAGTTAATCCTTCAGGAAAACTGCCATATACGTACCCACAATTCCCTAACGCCTTGTTTACCTATTACCATAAACCATCAGAAAATAAAGGCACCACAGAAGGTGTTTACAATTATGATGCAGATTACAACCCTCAATACGTATTCGGAGCTGGTTTAAGTTATACCACCTTCAAATATGACCAGTTGAAATTGAGCAGCAATACCCTGAAAAAAGGAGAAACGCTGACCGTTACTGTAAATGTAAGCAACACAGGTAAAGTAGCTGGTAAAGAAAGTGTATTGCTGTTTACTTCAGATTTATACGCAACCTTAATCACTCCAGATGTGAAACGTTTGAGAGGATTTGATAAAATCGACCTGAAAGCTGGAGAAACGAAAACAGTAACTTTTAAAATTCAGCCCGAAGATCTGGCCTTCATCAACACCGAAAGCAAAGCGATCACGGAAGAAGGAGAATTTACCCTTCAGATTGCGGATCAGAAAATCAATTTTAACTACATCCCTTAATTAGCCATATTATCTATGAGATTATTAAATTTAAGCGTGATTGCTGCACTGGCCTTGAGTTCATGCGCCAGTAAGAAAGAGGCACCAGTAACTACAGGTGTAGAATCATGGATCACGAGCGGCGACCGTTCTGCCCTATTGGAAAAGCAGAAAACGCCATTACATTTCTCTACAGCGATGAATAACCACATCAATATTGTAGTAGATGAACAGCAGACTTTCCAAACTATGGATGGCTTTGGCTATACCTTAACTGGTGGTAGTGCTACCCTGATGAACGGACTTCCAACTGCTGAGAAAAAGGCAATGTTAAAAGAGATTTTCTCTACGGATGGAAATGGCATCGGCATTAGTTACCTGCGTTTGAGTGTTGGTGCTTCAGATTTAAGTGCGGAAACCTTCACTTATAATGAAATGCCTAAAGGACAAACTGACCCTGAACTGAAAAACTTCTCTATTGCAAAAGAGATGACAGACCTGGTTCCAATGTTAAAGGAAATCATTGCCATCAATCCAAAGATTAAAATCATGGGCTCCCCATGGACAGCACCAACCTGGATGAAAGACAATCAAGCTTACCGCGGTGGTAGTTTAAAGCCAGAATATTATCAGGCTTATGCCAGATATTTCGTAAAATATATTGAGGCAATGAAAGCACAAGGCATTGTTATTGATGCGTTAACGATCCAAAACGAGCCGTTACATCCGGGCAATAACCCAAGTATGTACATGACACCGCAAGATCAAGCCAACTTCGTGAAGACTGCTTTAGGTCCGGTATTTAAAGCTGCAGGCATCAAAACTAAAATTATCATTTATGACCATAATGCAGACCGTCCGGATTATCCAATTACGATCTTAAAAGATCCGGAAGCTAACCAATATATCGATGGTTCCGCATTTCACTTATATGGCGGACAAATCTCTGCCCTATCACAAGTGCATGAAGCCTTCCCTAATAAAAATATCTATTTTACTGAGCAATGGGTAGGTGGCCCCGGTGATTTCGCCAAGGACCTAAAATGGCATGTGGAGACCTTAATGATTGGTGCCCCAAGAAACTGGAGTAAAACCGTATTGGAATGGAACCTGGCAGCAGATCCACAATACCGTCCATTTACACCAGATGGTGGCTGTACCAGCTGTTTAGGTGCAATTACCGTAGATGGTAAAACCTGGAGCAAAAACATCGCCTTCTATTCTATCGGCCAGACTTCTAAATTTGTACCGACTGGTTCTGTACGTATCGCTTCAAATCAAGACGACAAAATCCAGAACGTAGCTTACAAAACACCAGAAGGAAAACTAGTATTAGTGACGATGAACAACAGTGACGAAGCACAAACCTTCAACATTAAATACAATGGTCAGGTGGTGAGTACAACACTTGCCGCAGGTGCTGCTGGAACTTATATCTGGAACAGCAAGCCAAGAGCTAAATAATATGGGCTATAGGCCTATTTTAATAGGCCATACCATCATCAAATCAGTTTAGGGGGTGTATCATTTAATTATGGCCAGCCCCCTTTCTGTATCCGCCGATGTGATCAGCCTCGGTTAGGTTGTCCTTACTTGTGTGTTTTTTGGCAGGCCAATTGCAGTAGGCTATGCGTATCAAACCATAAAACAATGAACAAATATCTCTTATTATTTGCAGGATTGACCGCCATGATGGCCTCCTGTAACAGTAATCAGGCAGATAAAACATTAACAGATTCTTCTGGAATGATTGCAGTCGACACCAGCTTTACCGCAACAAACGAAAAGCCTAAACGTTCCATTAACTGCTATCAGTATATTAAAAACAAAGATACCGCCTCCATGCAACTGCGAACCAATGGAGAAGAAATCACTGGTTTTCTGGACTACCACATTTGGGAAAAAGATGCCAATAAGGGCACGCTTTCCGGAGAAATGAAAGGCGATACGCTCCTTGCAGAATATACTTTTGACTCAGAGGGATTAAGGTCTGTGAGAGAAATTGTGTTGCTTAAAAAGGATGATAAATTCTACGAAGGCTACGGGCCGGTCAAAGAAAAAAATGGAAAATACAGGTTTGAGAACCGCGCACAGCTGAAGTTCGACAATAATGTTGTCTTTAGTCCTAAACCTTGTCAATAAGCCTTAAAGGGCATAAAAAAACCCAATAAGTGAAGACTATTTAAAACGCATCAGCTTATTGGGTTTTACCGCAGCAGAACTGCCTAGATATTACATATTTTCAAACTTTTCCCAGAAGCCGTCCACCGGAAGCTTTGCGAAGATGTTGACAGGTTCCTTTTTTACCGGATGAAGAAACTGCAATCTGCGGGCATGAAGGCATATACTGCCTTTTCTACTCCCTCTTGGGTAACCATATTTGTTATCCCCTACAATCGGACATCCTAATGTAGAAAGCTGTACCCTAATCTGGTGAGACCTTCCGGTTAGCGGATCTACCTCAATCAGGTAATAACCATTCAGTTCTCCAATCAAACGATAGCTGAGTTCCGCACGCTGACTGCCAGCTACTTCTACATGATGCGGTGTCACCACATTCTTTTGTGGATTCTTAACCAGCCAATGCACTAAAGTTCCAGAAATCTGCGCTGGCTTATTTCTCACCACTGCCCAATAAGTTTTCTTTACCTCTCTGTTTTTGAAAAGAGCATTCATCCGTTCCAGGGCTTTACTTGTTTTTGCGAACAAGATGACACCACTAACCGGGCGGTCTAAACGATGTACTACTCCAAGGAAAGCACTATTTGGCTTATTATAGGTTTTGGCCAGGTACTTTTTTACCTTTTCATCCAGAGGCTCATCCCCTGTTTCATCTACCTGTACAATATCACCTGCGCGTTTACTGATCGCAATCAGGTGGTTGTCTTCATAAAGTATATCTTTTGCTGTTATTGGCATCTGTAGGTGTGGAGCTGGTTAAAGCCCAGATTATAAAACTTAATACTGCTCTTTTTCGTTCGGGAAATCACTCGACTTCACATCTTTAATATAAGACTGTGCGGCATTTAAAATACCATCGTAAAGGTTTACATATTGGCGTAAGAAACGAGGTTTAAACCCTTTCGTTAAACCAATCATATCATTTACCACCAATACTTGTCCGTCACAATCCGTTCCTGCACCAATTCCTATCGTAGGGATGATTAAAGATGCTGAAACTTCTTTCCCCAATTTCGCTGGGATTTTTTCCAATACTACGGCAAAACATCCCGCTTCCTGTAAAGCAAGCGCATCTGTTTTCAATTTCAAAGCTTCCGCTTCATCTTTGGCCCTTACCGTGTAGGTACCGAACTTATATATAGACTGGGGAGTTAAGCCCAAATGTCCCATTACAGGAATTCCAGCAGTAATGATTCTTTGTACAGATTCAACGATTTCCGTTCCACCTTCCATCTTCACGGCATGAGCACCAGATTCTTTCATAATTCTGATGGCAGAAATTAAGGCTTCTTTAGAATTGCCCTGGTAAGATCCAAATGGAAGATCTACCACGACTAAAGCACGTGAAGCACCTCTAACTACCGATTGCGCGTGATAGATCATTTGATCTAAGGTAATCGGCAAGGTAGTTTCATGACCCGCCATTACGTTGGAAGCTGAATCTCCAACCAATAAAACATCTAAACCAGCATCATCTAGGATGGTTGCCATAGAGTAGTCGTAAGCAGTTAACATCGCGATCTTTTCACCATTTTGCTTCATTGCTTGCAAAATATGGGTCGTGATCCGTTTTACTTCTTTATTTACAGACATCTTTTTTTATATTTTAATTTGGGCAAAATTACTTTTTACATCTGAAATAAAATGAGTTTAATTGTTTTTGTGACAGAATGTGAAAAAAATCCTTGATTTAAAACCTCAAAAATGTATCTTTGTATCCCGAAATGAAGGGGTTACTTAACAGCACATTTGTTAACTACAGAAGTGATATCAAAATCACGCATGATCCATCGTTTTTCTCTTTTTTCACCATAATTTCTCATTTTTATACACACAATGACTAACTACACCAAGTTACCTGCAATCTTGTTATTGGCTGATGGCACCGTTTACTACGGAAAAGCTGCGGGAAAAATCGGCACAACGACCGGAGAAATCTGTTTCAATACAGGAATGACTGGATATCAGGAAATTTTCACTGATCCTTCTTACTTCGGACAGATCATGGTTACCACCAATGCACATATTGGGAATTATGGAATCCACAGAGAAGAAATTGAGTCTGACAGCATCAAAATCGCAGGTCTGGTTTGTAAAAACTACAACATCGGATTTAGCCGTAAAGAAGCATCAGAATCTATTCAGGACTATTTTCAGAATGAAAACATTGTAGGAATTTCAGATATTGACACTCGTGCTCTAGTGCGTCACATCAGAAATAAAGGAGCAATGAACGGCATCATCTCTTCAGAGATCACAGATCTTGAAGAATTGAAAGCTAAATTAGCAGCAGTTCCATCTATGGACGGTCTGGAATTATCTTCTCAGGTATCTACTAAAGAACCTTATTTCTATGGCAACCCAGATGCAACTTATAAAATTGCAGCACTAGACCTTGGAATTAAAAAGAATATCCTTCGTAACTTCGATGAAAGAGACATTTTTATTCAAGTATTCCCAGCTAAAACCAGCTTTGAAGAAATGAATAAATGGGGTGCAGACGGATATTTTATCTCTAATGGCCCTGGTGATCCATCTGCTATGCCTTATGCAATTGACACTGTAAAACAAATTCTTGCAGCCGATAAACCATTGTTCGGAATCTGCTTAGGTCACCAGTTATTAGCGGAAGCTAATGGTATTGGTACCATGAAAATGTTTAACGGACACAGAGGATTAAACCACCCGGTTAAAAATATCATCAAAAACCACTGTGAAGTAACTTCTCAGAACCATGGTTTCGGTGTAATTGCTGAAGAGGTGAAAAAATCTGATAAAGTAGAGATCACCCACTTGAACCTGAACGACCAAAGTATCGAAGGTATTCGTGTGAAAGGTAAAAAAGCATTTTCTGTACAATATCACCCGGAGTCTTCTCCAGGTCCACATGACTCTCGTTACTTATTTGATGATTTTATTGAGATGATCAAAGGCGAATTGGCCTGGTAATTAGAGACAATTCTCTTCAAAACATCATTTTACCGTTATATTCGAAGGTTTAGCAGGATTAGGTTTTCTAATCTTCTAAACCTTCTTACATTTATAGTATGGACAACACCAATGCCATCATTAGTGTAAAGAATCTCGTAAAAAAATACGATGACTTTACCGCAGTACAAGGCATCAGCTTCGATGTGTATGAAAACGAAATCTTTGGACTTTTAGGTCCGAATGGAGCCGGAAAAACGACCACTTTAGAAATCATAGAAACCCTTCGCGGGAAAACTTCAGGAGAGATCCTAGTGGATGGTTATGATGTCGATAAAGAAGCCAATAAGATCAAAAGAATCATTGGCGTACAGTTACAGGCTGCCGGATACTACCCTAACTTAAACCTGGTGGAATTAATGGAGCTGTTTTCCGGACTATATGGCGTAGACATCAATCCGATGGAAATGCTGGAAAAGGTGAACCTGCAAGACAAGGCGAAAGCCAAATACAAAGCCCTTTCCGGTGGACAAAAACAACGATTTTCTATTGCCACCACCTTAATTAATGCCCCAAAAATTATCTTTCTGGACGAGCCAACTACTGGTTTGGATCCACAGGCCAGACGTAACCTTTGGGACTTGATCATTGAGATCAGAAAAAACGGGACTACCGTAGTTATCACTACGCATTATATGGATGAAGCAGAACAATTGTGCGACCGCGTTGCTTTTGTAGAACGTGGAGAAATCATAGCATTAGACACGCCAGACAACCTGATAGACCAGTTGATCAATACTGGTTTTGAAAGAAAAAAAGAAGTTAAGAAAGCCAACCTCGAAGATGTTTTCATCCAACTGACTGGTAAAGAATGGCGCGAAGACAATTAATAAGAACATGAGCAAACCTTACAATCATACTAAAGCTACCATGGCACTTGCGAAAGCAAGTTTCCGTTCGATCATGCGTAGCCCATCGGCCGTGGTATTTACACTGGCTTTCCCACTGGTTTTTATCCTGGTATTTGGATTTCTTGGCAAAGGGGGCATAAAAGTAGATCTGGCCATTGCACCAGGTTCAGACCTTCACAATCCGATCATGGTGGCACTAGAAGAAAATCCGGTAGTACACCTGATCAGGGATAAAGATGCAGCAGAAATTAAAACAGACCTGGAGAAGGGCAGCATTGATGGCCTCATCCACGTGAAAAAAAATGCAGCAGAAAAACCTGCCTACCTAGCAAAGGTGGAATATACTTCCGCTTCTATAGATAAAGGGAATGTCCTGAAATCAGTGATCCATAACCTGATGTACAACTTAAATTCTAAAGATATGATGCCAACTGTGGCAGAATTGAACGAGAGCACTGTACAAGGCCGTATTTACCGTACCATCGACTTTATTCTACCTGGACAGCTTGGTTTCTCTCTATTGAGTACCGGCGTATTCGGAACTGCATTCGTATTTTTCAATTTACGTCAGACCTTAGTGATCAAACGTTTTTTCGCCACACCAGTGAGGAAATCCAGCATTGTTTTTGGTGAAGGAATTGCCAGAATCGGATTCGCTTTATTGGGTGCCATATTTATTATCATGATTGGTCATTTCTTTTTCCATTTCACTTTGGTAAATGGCGCAATTACCGTCATCAATATGTTGATCCTGGCCATCATCGGCCTGATCGTATTTATGGGTTTTGGATTTGTAGTCTCAGGAATTGCTAAAAGTGAAAGTACCATCCCTCCTATTTCCAACATTATTACCTTACCGCAATTCTTATTGTCGGGTACCTTTTTCTCTATTGATGCTTTCCCTGAATGGTTACAGCCCATCAGCAGAGCATTACCACTTACCTACTTAAACGATGCGATGAGAAAAGTTGCTTTTGAAGGTGCAGGACTATGGGATGTAAAACACCAGATTCTGATCATGATCGTATGGGGCATCGGAATTTATGCCCTAGCCGTCAAAGTATTTAAATGGGAATAACTGACCTGTAAAATCTAAAAACAGATTTTCAAATCTTTTCAAAATAAAACATACTCAGCGTTCTTCCGAAAGGGGGAACGCTTTTTTTGTGAGTAAACCTGTCGGAGCAAGGCAAAAATATGCAATAATTTCAAGCTGAATTCTCCTAAATCCATCACCAGAATAAGCTCAAAAAAAGCAAAAAAACGGCCCTGCCATAAAGAAAAATAAAGGCAATAGCCAGCTGAACCTCAACCTTTTATCACTAAAATAATCCTATTAGGAATATTAAAAACATGTTAGTAATTTCCTTATAAATTAACGAACAACAAAAATCTTTAAAAAAATGAAAAAACTAGCTGCAGAATTTATTGGAACCTTTTGGCTGGTTCTTGGCGGTTGCGGAAGCGCCGTACTGGCCTGAAATTTTCCCGGCGCCGGCATCGGCTTCCTAGGCGTTGCCCTGGCTTTTGGCTTAACGGTATTGACAATGGCTTATGCTGTTGGCCACATCTCAGGTGGACACTTTAATCCTGCTGTATCCGTAGGATTATGGATGGGCGGCCGTTTTGATGGCAAAGACTTGATTCCTTACCTCATTTCACAAGTTTTAGGCGGCATTTTAGCCGCAGCTGTACTCTATGTGATCGCTACAGGCAATGGCAGCGAAATCGGGACTTTTGCAACGAACGGTTACGGAGAACATTCGCCCGGCAAGTACAGCATGGTTGCCGCACTTGTTTGTGAGGTAGTCATGACCTTTATCTTTTTACTCGTTATTCTGGGCGCTACAGACGACAGGGCTCCTAAAGGCTTTGCTGGTTTGGCGATTGGATTGAGCTTAACGCTAATCCATTTAATCAGTATTCCTGTGACGAATACTTAAATCCTGCCAGAAGTAACAGTCAGGCGCTATTTGTAGGTGGAGAAGCAGTAAGTCAATTATGGCTGTTCTGGGCAGCCCCAATTGCTGGCACCATACTCGCCGGATTAGTCTATAAAGCCATTTTTGCCGCTAAACCATAACTAATCCTTTTTTTAAGTCGCTATAAACTAATTATATAACATTTTAAAAGCCGTAATTAAATTAATTACGGCTTTTTTGTGTTTAATTTTTAACTTTGGATATCGCCATAGTAATTGTAAGATTTACACTAAGGCTGACTAACAAAATAAAATCCAATAAAAATGAGTTTAATAATTGATGTTCATGCCAGACAAATCCTCGATTCAAGAGGGAACCCTACTATTGAAGTAGATGTAATGACCGAAAATGGCGTTCTTGGTCGTGCTGCAGTACCTTCTGGTGCTTCAACAGGTATGCATGAAGCGGTAGAGCTTCGTGATAACGACAAGTCTGTGTACTTGGGTAAAGGTGTTTTAAAAGCCGTTGCCAACGTAAATGATAAAATTGCTGATGAATTAAGAGGTGTTGATGTATTTGAACAAAATGCAATTGACAACTTAATGATCAAGCTTGACGGAACAGACAACAAAGCAAACTTAGGCGCAAATGCGATTTTAGGTGTTTCTTTAGCGGTTGCTAAAGCAGCAGCTCAGGAGAGCCGTCAGCCTTTATACCGTTATATCGGTGGTGTGAATGCGAACATTCTACCTATCCCGATGATGAACATCGTGAATGGTGGTTCTCACTCTGATGCACCGATCGCATTCCAGGAATTCATGATCATGCCAGTTGGCGCGTCATCATTCTCTGAAGCATTGAGATGGGGAACAGAAGTTTTCCATAACTTAAAAGCAATCTTACATGGCCGCGGTCTTTCTACTGCGGTAGGTGATGAAGGTGGTTTTGCACCAACATTCGACAGCACAGAAGATGCAGTGGAAACCATTATTCAGGCGATTGAAAAAGCAGGTTACAAAGCAGGAGAGCAAATCTTCTTAGCATTTGACTGTGCGGCTTCTGAATTCTTCGTGAACGGTAAATATGACTATACTAAATTTGAAGGTGAAAAAGGCGCAATCCGCACCAGTGCTGAGCAAGCAGAATACCTTGCGCAGTTAACGGAAAAATACCCTATTATCTCTATTGAAGATGGTATGGATGAGAATGACTGGGATGGATGGAAAATGTTAACAGACAGAGTTGGCGACAAAGTTCAGTTGGTTGGTGATGATTTATTCGTAACTAATGTCACTCGTTTACAAGACGGTATCGACAAGAAAACTGCAAACTCTATCTTAGTAAAAGTAAACCAAATCGGTACTTTAACAGAGACTATCAATGCAGTTAGCCTGGCACAAACCAATGGTTATACTTCTGTAATGTCACATAGAAGTGGAGAAACTGAAGATACTACGATTGCAGATTTAGCAGTAGCTTTAAACTGTGGTCAGATCAAAACAGGTTCTGCTTCACGTTCAGACAGGATTGCAAAATACAACCAATTGTTACGTATTGAAGAAGAATTAGGTTCTGCAGCACGTTTCATCGGTAAAGATTTTAAATATTTCAAAAAATAATTGAATAGAATCATCAGCCTTTCGGCTGGATTACATTGTTTTTAGCAGGATTGCTGAACAAAATAATTCTTTTCGTCCTCAAAATCTTTTGAAGAAAAGATTTATGGGTACTCAAATGACCTTTATTTTGTGCGCATGTAAAAAAAACTGCAAATCATACCATAGGACATCCGGAGCGTTAAACCTTCGGATGTTTTTATTGTTTTTAAGGCTGCCGGCTTTTGTTTTTCCGGGTTTATCACATTCTTATGCACATTATGTTCATATTTTCATAGGTTTGTACTTTCATATCTTTATATCTTTGTATCATGGAACGTTTACTGGAACTTATACGCAATAAATACTTCCTGTCTGTGGCGGCCTTTATCGTGTGGATGTTGTTTTTCGACAGGAATGACATGGTATCTCAATACGAATTCCGGTCTGAGGTGCACAAACTTCAGGAAGAAAAGGATTTCTATGAAAAGGAGACTGCGCAGGTAAAGAAAGACTTGAGCGAACTCAGCACCAATTTAAACATGGCAGAGAAGTTTGCACGCGAGAAATACTTCATGAAGAAAGACAATGAGGATGTTTTTGTGATTGTAAAAGAAGCGCCTAAGAACTAATACCCGAATTTAGGCAGGGTGAGTTTGTATTTGACCACTACCACCCTGAATATAAAGATAAAGGCAATCACGGAGATATTGGCCATATCATCTTCCATTTTAAAATGCTTGAGTCCAAAATAGAGAGAGCCGCCCAAAATACAGGCAGTGGCGTAGATCTCCTTTCGGAAAATCAATGGGATCGTATTTAAGAACGTATCTCTGATCACCCCACCGAAACATCCGGTAATAGTTCCTAATGCGATACAGATCCCTGGACTCAATCCAAATGCAATCCCTTTTTGAATACCCAGCATGGTAAATAAGCCCAATCCAAGGGAATCAAACAGGAATAGTGTAATTTTAAATTTTCTGATGTGCGTTTTAAAGAAAATAGTCGCCAGAGAAGTGAACAAAATCAGCAGACAATAATTGATATCCCGCATCCAGGCCACCGGTGTATCGCCCAGCAGCATATCCCTTACTGTACCGCCTCCAATGGAAGTCACGAATGCGATAATTAGCACGCCAAAAGGATCGAGTCTGCGTTGCATAGCCGCAAAAGAGCCCGAGATTGCAAAGGCAACCGTACCCAATACCTCAATGGTTTCCATTGTACCAATCTGCATATCCTGTGGGAATTAAATTTCGCCGTTTCTCTTTCTGAAAAACCACTCCAAGCTAAGCAATAAGATGATCATCGCAAACAACCATTTAAAATTTATCAGGGCTTCATATTTCAGCTCTTCATAACTCAGCGTTTTAATGTTTTCGTTCTTTTCAATATCCTGCTGGATTTTCAAAAGATCTGAAGGCATATATAGCTTTCCATTGGTCTGGACAGCCATACTATTCAGCAATTGGTGGTTGGCAATGGTTTGCTGATATTCAGCAATCATCGCGTTCACATAGAAAGCCCCCTGAACCTGATGTTTCTTGTCGCCGAGTGTAGTGCTGGCTGTAAACGTGTAATTCCCCGCAGGTAACATCCCCGCATCCAGCTGATAACCAGCCGCTGTTCTTGAAAAAAGAAAATTATAAACCTTTCCTTCTTCATTTTTTAACTGCAGGCTCACCTCTGGTGTATTCATTGCTGCGTAGCTATCATTGTACAGCACCGCATTGATCAATACATGCTCATTTTCTTCAAAAGTGCTTTTTGAAGGGTAGACTTTGAACTTACGCTTATCATCTTTCACTGCCAGATATTGCACTGTTTTAGCAATCAGATCGTCCAATACCGGGGTCGTCAAACCATCTTTTGCTGCTGATAATTTCCAGCGCCATAGCCCTTCCCCGATCAGGTAACCGCCTTTGCGGCCATTGTCATTCACAAAAAATAACAGAGGCGCCTCCGTTTTAATTTTTCCGATCCGCTGTTTCAAAGCTACAAAGCCAGTTCCATTGATCACCACCTGGCCAAAAGGAGCCAGTAATGGATCAAAATCATTGATTACTTTAGCGGCAGCCGCATCAATATCGAAAGTCGTAAAAGCTGTATTCACAGTAGGAAAAGCTTCCTGAATTGCACTGTTGGCTCCATTAATGCTGACCAATTTTTGCAGCGCATTAAAGCGGTTAATATCCGATTGTGCCCCAACAATATACCAGGCCGGAACAGTGCTCTGCTGCAATTTACCCATAAAAGCAGCTCCTGTTCGCTGCACATCCGGCAATTGATATAAGATCAATAAACCATAATCATTCGGATTCAGTCCGTTTAAGTCCTCTCCTACAACCACTTTTAGCTCATAATTTTTATTGGCACTCAATGCCTGCCTGATCACCGTGAGGTCTGGATGTACCCCACCGGAAGCAATCAGTACCTTCTGACCTGCATCGATCACCTCTATAAAAATCTGCTGTGTATTGTTTTTCTCTGATACCTCATTGGCCAATGGGCTCAGCTGAACCATATATTTTTGCAAACCCAATTTATTGGCCTTCAGTTTTACGGGAATCGAAGCCGCAAAAGCATTGCTGCTGATGGACACCGGCTGCTCCGCTACCTGTTTCCCGTTTTCAAATACTTTCAATTTTGCCAGTTCGCCCTTACTTTCAAAAGCCTCAACCTGCACTTCTATCGTAAAATCATTGTTAAGATAAACCAGGTTATTGTGGTTCACATTTGCTACCCTCAGATCTCGTTTTGGAATCGTATCTCCCAAAGCGATGGTGTATACTGGTGCTTTTAATTTGTTTAAATCATACAACGGACTCCCACCACGATTAAAGATGCCGTCTGAGGCCATAATGATCGCACCGACGTTCCTATTCAGGTATTCATCATTTAATCGGTTAAACAGCACCGTAGCGTTGCTCAGCTTGCCTTTATTACTAAAATCAAAGCCTGTTTTTACACTATCACTAAAATGATAAACTTTTACCTCATAGTTTCCGGAGAGTTGGTCCCTTAATTTCTGTAAGTCCGCTTCATACTGCTGTTTGTTAAAACCGGCTGGCTGCACATGGTCTACAGAAAGCGAATTGTCCTGCGCAATAATGATCGATGGTTTCTCCAGCTGATAACTTAAACGCTTCATCAATGGCAAAAACAGCAGGGCACAAATCACCGCCACCACAACCGCCCTCAATGAAGCCAGAAAGCCTCGCAATCTGGGATCCAAATGCGCAGTTTTACGATAAGCGACATAAGCAAACAGCAGTCCTAATAAAAGACAGCCCACCAAAGTCAGTATCGTATAAAAATTAAAAGAATTGCCCATAAGTATAAAGCTAAGATGCTAATTTTTAAAAAACAAAATCAAATTATTTAACAGCAAAGCCCATCACCTTACAGATTTTTACGCACAAAAAAGGAGTATCTGTGTGAAGGCCTAGGAAATTTTGCCCTTTCAGGCAAAAGGTTCCAGCCAGAACACCGATACTCCTTTTTAAAAGTATTTTGAGCTTCGAAAAGAAAACCTTTACAACATACCTCCGCAAACCGACAATACCTGTCCTGTTACGTAAGCACTCATGTCAGAAGCTAAAAACACGCAAACATTTGCCACATCTTCTGGCTCTCCTGCTCTTTTCAAAGGAATTCCTTCTTCCCATCCTTTTACTACTTTAGGATCCAATACCTCAGTCATTTCTGTACGGATAAAACCTGGCGCCACCACATTCGTTCGAATGTTACGTGAACCCAGTTCTTTCGCTAAAGATTTAGAAAAACCGATGATACCCGCTTTAGAAGCTGCATAATTCGCTTGTCCCGCATTGCCTTGAACACCTACTACAGAGCTCATATTGATGATAGAACCTTTACGGGCTTTCATCATCACTTTAGAAGCAGCTTTAGAAATGTTAAACACAGATTTAAGGTTTACATTGATCACATCATCCCAGTTTTCTTCGCTCATGCGCATTAGTAAACCATCTTTAGTAATTCCTGCGTTGTTCACTACAATATCTAAAGTACCGAAGTCGGCCACAACATCATTGATCAATTGATCTGCTTCAGCAAATTTCGAAGCATCTGAGCGGTAGCCTTTCACTTTGGTACCGAAGCTTTGCAGCTCTTGCTCTAATGCCTCACCTTTTTCAACGGAAGACAGGTAAGTAAAAGCAACGTTTGCACCTTGCTCCGCAAATTTCTCCGCAATCTTACGGCCGATTCCTTTTGAAGCACCGGTGATCAATGCTGTTTTTCCTTCTAATAATTTCATTATAAATATGTTTGGTTAATATGATTGTAACAATTAAACTGCTGGCTCCTGCTGACTCAAGCAATGAAAGCTGCCCAATCCCCAGATAATATCTGTAGAATCGATGCCTACTACCTTTCTATCCGGGAAAACGTCCTGAATAATTTTCAATGCTTTCTCGTCATTCACATCCCTGAAAGTAGGAACGATCACTGCCGCATTGGCAATATAGAAATTTGCGTAAGAAGCTGGCAAGCGTGTATCCTCATGAATTACTGGCGAAGGCATTGGCAATTTCACAATATTCAAAGGCCTGCCATCCAATAAGCGCATTTCTTTTAGTGCTTCCAGGTTTTCCTGTAAAAGGATATAGTTTTCATCCAAGGGATTGCTTTCTACTACTGTTAATACGGTATCTTCATTTACAAAACGGGTAATGTCATCGATATGACCATCAGTATCATCGCCAACAATACCATCACCTAGCCAAAGGATTTGCTCAGCACCATAGAACTCCATTAAATAGTGTTCTATCTGTTCCTTTGTCAGATGAGGATTTCTGTTATCATTTAACAGGCAAGCGGTAGTGGTTAAGATTGTTCCTGCACCATTAAATTCAACCGAACCACCTTCCATTACAATTTCAGGAAGGTATAGCGGCAACTCATAATGCTGGGCAATTTTGGTTGGGATCACATCATCCAGGTCGAATGGCGGATATTTGCCACCCCAGGCATTATAACCCCAATCTACTATTGCTTTCTGATCTTTTGCTGCATTCAATAAAAATGCAGGACCATGGTCTCTGCACCAGGCATCATTAGTCGGGTTCATGAAAAACTCCACCTGACTTAAATCGGCATCTACTTTTTCCAGTTCTTGAATGGCAAACGCTTTAGTTTCTTTATCATTGATGTTGATTCTTACCTTCTCGCCTGTGGCTACAATTTTAATGAACTCGCAGTAAGGGCCATAAATTGTATCCAGTTTTCCTGGCCATGAGGCTTCCTTATGTGGCCAGCTCAACCATGTTGCTTCGTGTTTTGCCCATTCCGCAGGAAAACTGTATCCTGCTTTTTTGGGACTATCATTAAATAGATTCGTCATCTATATATCTTTTGGTGATTTGTGAATAACTATCGATGCGTCTGTCGCGTAAAAACGGCCAGTGCGTCCTGTAACTGTCAGATTTTGACAAGTCCAGTTCTACTACTTTCAATTCTTCTTTACTATGGTCTGCCTGGTACAATAACGTTCCAAAAGGATTGGAAACAAATGATCCGCCCCAGAAAGCAACACCAGCTTCTTCTCCTACGCGGTTGATGCTCACTACAGGAACACCGTTCGCGATTGCATGAGCGCGCTGAATCATTTGCCATGCATTGTATTGTTCTACATTGGTAGCTTCATCCTGAGTAGTTGCCCATCCAATGGCGGTTGGATACACCAGGAAATCTGCACCCATTAATGCGGTTAAGCGGGCAGCTTCCGGATACCACTGATCCCAGCAGATCAAAACGCCAATTTTAGCGAATTTAGTTTTGAATACTTTATAGCCTAAATCACCAGGGGTGAAGTAGAACTTCTCATAAAATCCTGGATCATCCGGGATGTGCATTTTACGATATTTACCCAGATAAGCACCATCAGCGTCTAATACGGCTGTGGTATTGTGGTAAAGGCCTTCTGCTCTTTTCTCGAATAAAGAAGCTACGATCACTACATTCAGCTCAGCAGCCACTTTCGACAGCACATCTGTTGATGGGCCTGGAATTGCCTCTGCGAGTTTAAAGTTTTCATAATTCTCTTCATCGCAGAAATACAATGAAGTAAATAATTCCTGCAGACACACGACCTGTGCGCCCATAGCGGCGATTTCTCTGATCTTAACGATCGCCTTATCTAGATTCTCTTGTTTATTACCGGTACAACTCATCTGCACCAATCCAACCTGTACTTTAGCCATTCTATGAAATTTTGTGATACAAAGTTAGCAGAAAATAATTTCCACTCTAATTGTTATTTGAAAGATGTGCGGGCCATGAAATTATGCGGATACCAGGTCTCTATATTCCTGCTGAAGTTCGAACAAGCATTTCGCACAAAGACAGCTTTCATAATGCTCGCTGATGTACTGTACTTCATTCAGGTTTAGCTGGACTGCGCTGCACTGACATTTCGTGTAGGCGTTGGCCTTACACTCTATAGGTGCACCGCAACGTTCGCATGGAATAATTTCGTGTTTGGCCATTATTTCACAAAGATACGAGATCGCAGATTAAGGTGTATAAACGTTAATAAATATGACAAAATCCTTATTTACAAGTAAAAAGCATGTGGATAACCCTGTGTAGAACCTGTGGGTAATGCGTTAGCAACCTGTTGGCAGTCGGTGGACAACCTGTTTGTAACTCATCCCCTGCTGTGGACAACTTGTGAGTAATTTTCAAAGATGTGGATAACCTTGTGTAAAACCTGTTAGTAAGCTGTGGGGAACACGTTAGGAACCTGTTGACAATTTCATAAAAATCGTGGATAACCGTGGAAAAACTCACTATGATTGTGCAAAATCCCAGTGTAAACTGTGAACAAGCTGTGTAAAACCAAAAATAAGAATGTGGATAACCTCAGTTTAAGAGGCCTCAAATGGTCAGAAAAAAGGGGCAAGTTTTGAAGCTTACCCCTGATGGTTTATGCGTTTAGATTGTAATTAACCAGAGCAGCTAATGCAGCCTTCTTCCATTGAACAAACCGGACCGTCAGTAATCTCTTCTACTACCTGCTCAATATGCTCAGGAATGACTGGCTCCATGTTTTTACCAGCTTGATTCTCTACTGTAAACTTAACTGCTTGTGAAGCCGCTTGTGTACGCAGGTAATACATACCAGTTTTCAATCCCTTTTTCCATGCGTAGAAGTGCATTGAAGTTAGTTTCGAAGTGTTTGGTGCATTGATAAATAAGTTTAGTGATTGCGACTGGCAGATATAAACACCTCTGTCGGCAGCCATATCAATAATGCTGCGCATTTTGATTTCCCAAACTGTTTTGTACAATTCTTTAATATAGTCAGGGATCTCAGCGATGTCCTGAATCGAACCATTCGCTAGAATAATTCTGTCTTTCATTGCTGGAGTCCAAAGGCCTAAAGCAACCAGATCTTTTAGCAAGTGTTTGTTAACGACTACGAATTCACCGCTCAATACCCTTCTGGTATAAATGTTAGAAGTATAAGGCTCGAAGCACTCATTATTTCCTAAGATTTGAGAAGTTGAAGCAGTAGGCATTGGCGCTACTAATAACGAGTTATACACCCCGTTTTTAACTACATTTTTGCGCAATGATTCCCAATCCCAACGGTTACTATCCGGCTGTACATTCCAAAGGTCGAACTGGAACTTACCCTTAGACAAAGGAGAACCTTTGAAAGTCTCGTAAGGACCATTCACTACCGCAAGGTCATGAGAAGCAGTCATTGCCGCGAAGTAAATCGTTTCAAAGATTTCTTTATTCAACTGACGTGCACCTTCACTTTCGAAAGGCAAACGCATCAAAATAAAGGCATCAGCTAATCCTTGTACACCCAATCCGATTGGTCTGTGACGCAGGTTAGAGTTTTGCGCCTCAATTACCGGGTAATAGTTGTAATCGATGATCTTGTTCAGGTTTAAAGTAGCCTGATAAGTTACATCATATAATTTTTGGTGGTCAAACTCACCGTTAATTACGTATCTAGGTAAGGCTAATGAGGCTAAGTTACATACGGCAACTTCATCTTTAGAGGTATACTCGATGATCTCTGTACACAGGTTAGAACTTTTGATGGTACCCAGGTTTTGCTGGTTAGATTTGCTGTTAGCCGCATCTTTATACAATAAATAAGGCGTACCTGTTTCGATTTGTGAATCCAGGATGGCGAACCATAATTCCTGGGCTTTGATCGTTTTACGCGCTCTTCCTTCTTGCTCATAACGCTCATAAAGTGCGTCAAATTCTTCACCAAAGCAATCTGCTAACCCTGGTGCTTCATGCGGACAGAACAAGCTCCAATCGCCATTTTCTTCCACACGTCTCATGAATAAATCACAAACCCATAGTGCATAGAACAAATCACGCGCACGCAATTCTTCTTTACCATGATTTTTACGCAGGTCAAGGAAACTGAATACATCTGCATGCCAAGGCTCTAAGTAAATCGCAAAGGCTCCTTTACGCTTACCTCCACCCTGATCTACATAACGTGCCGTATCATTGAATACTTTTAGCATTGGAACAATACCGTTACTGGTACCATTAGTACCACCGATATAAGAACCTGTAGCACGGATATTGTGAATACTCAATCCAATACCCCCAGCACTCTGAGAAATTTTTGCCGTTTGTTTCAGCGTATCATAAATTCCTTCAATACTATCATCCTGCATCGTCAATAAGAAACAAGAAGACATCTGAGGTTTTGGTGTAGCCGCATTAAATAAGGTTGGTGTCGCATGTGTAAACCAACGCTCACTCATCAGGTTGTAAGTTTTAATCACACTGTCGATATCTCCTTTATGGATACCTACAGAAACCCTCATGAACAAATGCTGAGGGCGTTCTACAATCTGTCCTTCAATTTTCAGCAGGTAAGATTTTTCCAGTGTTTTAAAACCGAAGTAATCGAAACCAAAATCTCTGTCGTATATAATGGTACTGTCCAGAATATCTGCATTTTCTTTAATCACCTCCCAGACATCGTCTGCGATCAGTGAAGCTGATTTTCCAGTCTTGGCATCTATATATAAATACAGGCTTTCCATCGTTTTTGAGAACGATTTAGTCGTGTTTTTATGTAAGTTAGATACCGCGATACGGGAAGCCAGCAAAGCGTAATCCGGATGTTTCGTAGTTAAAGAGGCGGCGGTTTCTGCTGCTAGGTTATCCAGTTCAGAGGTCGTTACTCCATCATATAAACCTTCAATTACCTTCTTGGCAACATCAATCGGATCTACCAGTTCGACATTAAAACCGTAACATAACTTCTCAATGCGAGCCGTTATCTTATCAAACCTAACCGCTTCTTTGCGGCCATCTCTTTTTATTACAAACATATTTTTCAGCTTTTTAAGGGTGCTGATCGGGAGGTGGTAAAGATCCCGGCAAAGGCACCAAATTTCAATTATTTATTTTAGGTTACTGTCCTTGCAAAGGAACCAGTATTTAAAAGTCGTCATCTAAAGAGAAAGCTGCTGCTTTATCTTCTGCTGAAGTCAGGACACCGCTCTTCTGGTAATCTCCTACTCTTTTCTCAAAGAAGTTGGTTTTTCCCTGCAAAGAGATCATCTCCATGAAATCGAATGGGTTAGTGGCATTGTAGATTTTGGTATACCCCAATTCCTGCAGCCATCTATCCGCAACAAATTCAATGTATTGAGACATCAGTTTGGCGTTCATTCCGATCAGTGCTACCGGTAAAGCATCCGTTACGAATTCTTTCTCGATTTCTACCGCATCACGAATGATACCATGAACCTGCTCTTCGCTTAATCTGTTTTTCAACATGCCATATAATAAACATGCGAATTCACAATGTGAACCTTCATCTCTGGAAATCAATTCATTACTGAAGGTCAATCCTGGCATCAGGCCACGTTTTTTCAACCAGAAAATTGAGCAGAAACTACCACTGAAGAAGATTCCTTCTACGGCAGCAAAGGCCACTAAACGTTCTGCAAAGCTACCATTTTCAATCCATCTCAATGCCCATTCTGCTTTTTTCTTCACACAAGGAACGGTATCGATGGCATGGAATAACCTGTCTTTTTCATCAGGATCCTTGATATAGGTATCAATTAATAAAGCATAAGTTTCTGAGTGAATGTTTTCCATCATGATCTGGAAACCATAGAAGCAGCGTGCTTCAGGCAGCTGCACTTCGCTCATGAAGTTTACGGCAAGATTTTCATTTACGATACCATCACTTGCCGAGAAGAAGGCAAGAATATGAGAAATGAAATGTCTTTCGCCATCATTCAAGTTGTCCCAGTGTTTCTGATCATCGGAAAGATCAATTTCTTCCGCAGTCCAGAAGCTAGCTTCACTTTTTTTATACATTTCCCAGATTTCAGGATATTTAATTGGCAAAAGAACAAAACGATCTTTGTTTTCTCTTAATAATACTTCTTCTTCTTGCATAAGCATCTTTTTAATAAGGATAAATGTATAGAATAATTTAAAAGCGTCTTAGAATCCAGCGGACAGGCTATCCATACTTAGTTTTTAAATTAGATTGGAATAAAATTCACCATCAACATTAAATCACTAAATACTAAAGCTTTAACTAAAAATCCTGATGTGGTTTACTAAAGAACTTTACTATAACAAATATAAAGTCTGGCACTCTGATTCCCCTATAATAGTTGTTAACAAGAGGTCATATTTATCAACACGCTGAAAAGAAATTGACACACTAATTACCTTGAATTTTAGTATTCATTTCTTTTTATCGTTTACAATACTTTGTAAACGATGTGGATAAATAGAGATTAAACCGAAAAGTTAAGGAATGTTATTCTGATTCAAGCTGGTAGCTGATTTCAACTTTTGAATGGCCTTTACTGTAGAAGCCTAGTTTTTTTGCTGCACCTGCGGAAAGATCAATGATGTATTTTTTACTGTGCGGGCCTCTGTCGTTCACTTTAACGTGGACTGTTTTCCCGTTGGAAAGGTTGGTTACTTTAACCATGGTTCCGAAAGGTAGACTGAGGTGAGCTGCGGTCATTTTACTCGCCCGGTAACGGTGGCCGCTGGTGGTCCGGCGTCCTTCAAATTTCCTGGCATAATAAGTAGCATAACCTGTCTTTGTGCGTACCGTTGTATCCGCTTCTATTGTTCCGTTGGTATTGTCGACCACGGCAGAAATGCCTGTGAAAGACAACATCAAACATAAAAATAAGCAATACTTCATATTTACAATTGTTGGTGAAGCGACAAACATAAGCAAACTACCTCCGGATAAACAAGAAATGCCCAGCAAGTTATCACTGAGCATTATGGTAATTTCCAGAAAAATTCTATTATTTCTTATCAGGAACAAAGGCCATAGAAATGGAGTTCACACAGTTCCTTGTATTTTTGTTAGTGAATCCTTCTCCAATAAATACGTGACCCAGATGTGCTTTACAATTTGCGCATACAATCTCAGTACGCATACCATCTGCATCTGGAATTCTCAAGACTGCTCCTTTGATTTCATCATCGAAGCTAGGCCATCCGCATTCAGACTCAAATTTATTCTCTGAGCGGAACAATGGAGCGTTACATCGGCGACAGATATAAGTTCCTTTTTCTTTATTATTCAGCAGCTTTCCCGTGCCAGGATATTCTGTTCCTTTACCCACGATTACGTCTTCTTCAGCTTTGGTTAATTTATTCCATTCCATAAGATTCTTGCTTGTTTTTTGGACTTGTTCTTTTTTCTCTTTTTGTGCACAGGCGGTTAGACTAGTAACTACCAGTAAACCGGCCAATATAAATGCTTTGTTGATCAGGGCTTTCATCTGTGTCTCCTTAATTTTATACAATATACGGCTAAATAGTTTTTAGAGTTTTCCAAAACTGCCATAATACCGTCATCCTTAAATAAAAAAAGCTCCGATGAAAAATTCACCAGAGCTTTTGATTTATACAAGAAGATCTTATTATTTCTTCAATAAAGCAGCCATTGCTTCACCGATTTCAGCAGGACTTTCTACTACACGGATACCACATTCAGCCATAATTTTCATTTTTGCAGCAGCAGTATCATCTTCGCCACCAACGATTGCACCAGCATGGCCCATTCTACGTCCCGGAGGCGCAGTCTGACCAGCGATGAAACCAACAACAGGCTTAGTACCATGTTCTTTGATCCAAAGCGCTGCTTCAGCTTCCATACCACCACCAATTTCACCAATCATGATGATACCTTCAGTTTCTGGATCGTTCATTAACAATTCAACTGCTTCTTTAGTAGTGGTTCCAATGATTGGGTCTCCACCGATACCGATTGCAGTAGTAATACCTAAACCTGCTTTCACTACTTGATCCACTGCTTCATAAGTTAAAGTACCGGATTTTGAAACCACACCTACTGTACCTTTTTTGAAGATAAAGCCTGGCATGATACCGATTTTTGCCTCATCAGCAGTAATGATACCTGGACAGTTTGGACCAATTAAACGGCAATCTCTGTCAGAAATATATTCTTTTACTTGAATCATATCCTTTGTTGGGATACCTTCAGTAATACAAACAATCACTTTAATACCTGCTTCAGCAGCTTCCATAATGGCATCTGCAGCAAAAGCTGGCGGAACAAAAATGATAGATACATTGGCACCGGCTTGATCAACCGCATCCTTTACCGTATTAAATACGGGCCTTTCCAAATGAGTCTGGCCACCTTTGCCTGGGGTTACACCACCAACAACGTTAGTTCCGTAATCTATCATTTGAGAGGCATGATAAGTACCCTCATTTCCAGTAAAACCCTGAACAATAACTTTTGAATCCTTATTTACTAAAACACTCATGTATCTATTTTTTTTTGTGCAAATCTAAGCTAATTGGAATGGATTGTCAAATTCATTACCATTTTTATTACAATCCAATTTTATTTTTAATTGTGACCCATTTTCATTTTTGACAAGGCCTGTTTTGATTTCCTTTTGAATCATCAAAAAAATACCCATTTCTACTATAAGCCCATCATTATCACAATTTTTTTGATAATCCTGACAAATACCACTTTCTTTACAAAAAAAACTTCCTGCCATGACCCCCCTGAGTATCGTATTTAAAATCACCAACATAGGAAACGGAAAGTTCCTGACCACCAAAAACGAAGTGAACAACCTAATTGTAGATGTCATCAACAGAAACCCAACACAGCCTTCTAATATTTTAAGAGCACTTACGATTAAAGAATTCCAGGAGGCTCCAGCCGCAAAGAAGGTGCTGACCAGCAATGAATATTTTTTCATTAACGAAATCACAGATGTAGAAATTGCCATTACCTACCTTCCTAAAGAAAAAGCACTTTCAGACCAGTTTTATACCCAGTGGAGATTTGTACAGCTGTCTGAACCTTATCAGCTGATTCAATACCTGGATGAAAATAAAGTAGTGGTTTACAGCGAAAGGACAAAAGTAATCCACACCATTAAGCTGGATAAGACGATTAGTGTGGTAGTGAAGAACTAAGGGAGAACTGTCCTCTTCTCATCGCGTTCTAACCAAGTGCTAACTAAACCATGCCAAGCAAATCGGCCCTAGCAGGGCCCTACCATCCCCCTGCCTGAGCCCTGCTAGGGCCCAATAAGTACGCCGGACTGAAGGTCATCATTTTGAATAATTTTTCTTTTTTTTAGGCAGATATTATTCCACCAGAGTGGAATTGAAGGTCATATAGCCGCTTGTAGTAGCCATCCAGTTTCAATAATTCCTGGTGTGTTCCCATTTCCTTAATCTCCCCTTTATCCAGCACCAGAATCTGATCTGCTTTCTGAATGGTAGACAAGCGGTGGGCGATCACGATCGAGGTCCTTCCTTTCATCAGGTTTTCAATGGCTCGCTGGATCAGCATTTCCGTTTCCGTATCCACCGAAGAAGTGGCTTCATCCAGCACTAAAATAGATGGATTATAAACCAATGCGCGGATAAATGAAATCAACTGTGCTTGTCCGGCAGAAAGCGTAGCCCCCCGTTCCATCACATTATATTGATAACCACCAGGCAATCTTTCTATAAAATCATGAGCCCCTACTTTCTTAGCCGCATCCAGCACTTCTTCCATTCCGATTTCCGGATTGTTTAAGGTGATGTTGTTAAATATCGTATCTGAAAACAGGAATACATCCTGCAGCACTGTGGCAATATTTTTTCTAAGGAAATCCAATTTATAGTCCTGAATCGGCACCCCATCAATTTTAATCTCCCCTTTCTGAATTTCATAAAATCTATTCAGAATGTTAATGGTAGAAGATTTACCGGCACCAGTAGCCCCTACCAGGGCAATGGTTTTTCCTGCCTGCACCTCAAAAGAGATGTTTTTCAGTACATAATTTTCATCAATATAAGCGAACCATACCTGATCAAAAGTAATAGAACCGGCCATTTTTGCAGGCGCGAAAGTTCCTTTATCCTCGGTATGCTCATCGGTATCCAATACTTTAAACACCCTTTCGGCACCAACCATCCCCATCTGCAGGGTATTGAATTTATCTGCAAGCTCCCTGATCGGACGGAACAGCATACTAATGTACAGAATAAACTCAGCGATGGTTCCGGGTGTCACATCGATTGGTTTAGCCAGGATACTTTTAGAGCCATACCAAACGAGCAAACCCAATGACATCGCAGAAATGATCTCTACTACCGGGAAAAATATAGAATAATACCAGTTAGAGCGGATATTGGCATCACGGTAACGGGCATTGATTTTAACAAACTTTTTATATTCCTGCTGTTCTCTGGCAAAATACTGGATAATGGACACACCTGAAATGTGTTCCTGCAGATAAGTATTCAGGTTAGAGACTTCAGTTCTGATTTCCTGAAAGGCAGATTTAATGGCCTTTTGAAAAACGGAAGTTGCGATCATGAGTAAAGGCATCGGCAGCAACACCACAAAAGTCAGGGCCCAATCTCTGTAAATCATGACACCAATGATGACGATGACCATCAGAATATCGCCTATGATCACAATTAATCCCTCGGAAAAGATCTCTGCAATGGTTTCCAGATCGGAAACGGTACGGGTAATCAATTGTCCGATTGGCGTATTGTCGAAATATTTCAGGCGTAATTTAGTGATGTGGTTGAACACATTGATCCTGAGATCTCGGATGGCCGACTGTCCCAGGGTATTGGTCAGTAGGGTTTGGCTAAATTGAATTCCTGCCTGAACCACCAGCAGCACCAGCATCAGGATGGTCATGTTGAGTAAACCACCGTACTCCCCTTTCATTATATAGTGATCCAGTGTATATTGGATTAGGAACGGTCTTGCAGGAGCAATTAAAGCCAGCAATATCGTCAGTACGATTGCCCAGATAAAGATCGTACGGTAAGGTTTTACATATTGAAAAACTCTTCTCAACAGGCCAACATTTAACGCATCACCACTTATTTTAGACATATCAATAGGTTACATAAGGATAAACAACACTCACTAAATAGAGTCCGCATGCAGGAACTGATTGTCCGGCGTTACTTCTATTTTTCTGTTCCATAATTTCCTGGAAATCCTTTTTACTGATTTCCTTTTTACCCACACGAATTAAAGTACCCACAACCGCACGTACCATATTTCTCAGAAAGCGGTCTGCGGAAATCGTGAATTTCAATCCGCCCTCTATTTCTTCAAAATAAGCGGCTGTCACTTTACAGTTATTCGTAAAGGTCTGGGTATTGGATTTACTGAAGCAGGAAAAATCGGTATGCTCCAGAATCAGCTTTGCGGCTTCATTCATAGCGGGCACATCCAGCTCTCCCTTAAACAACCAGGATCGATCCAGTTTAAAAGGGTCTTTATGAAAATGGAGGTAATAATTATACGCTCTTTGCGTGGCATGAAAACGGGCATGAGCATCTTCCGCGACCGGAAAAACTCTTTTCACTGCAATCTGGTAAGGCAGCAGGGAATTGATTCCGGCAATGGAGCGCTCCACCTCAACTGGCTTTTCCGGCAGGATTTCCAGGTCGAAATGGGCAAAAAACTGAGTGGCATGAACACCTGCATCGGTACGGCCGCAACCTAAAGAGGCCACTGGCTGGCGGAAATAAACGGACAGTGCTTTGTCCAGACATTCCTGTACGGTGACTGCATTCGGCTGAATTTGCCAGCCGTGGTAAGCCGTCCCATTATAGGACAATTCCACAAAATATCGTTGTATGTTCGGTTTCAATGGGGCAAATTTAAACTTTTGGATCAAGATATTGATTGCTTAGTATGGCCCTTTTAATATATTTGTTGAAATTATTGAAAGATATGATACAAAGAGTACAATCAATTTGGCTGCTATTGGCGGGCCTGACTATATTACTTTTATTATTTGTTCCGATTGTGAGCAGCCAGTCTAAGGGTTCAGAATATTGGATTCTTGCTACAGGTTTATACCAGAAAACAAATGGTGTTGAGGGAAAAATCGAGTATTTCAAGCCTTTATTTATGAATACGGTAGCAGTAAGTATGCTGTGTTTGGCTACAATTTTCACTTTTAAAAATAGAGTCGGACAAAAACGACTAATTATTTTTGCGATGGTTTCTACGCTTTTTTTAGGATTTTGGGTCTTTGATGCGGCACAAAATATGCCTGGTGGCATCGCTGCTGTAAAGCTTGGTATTGGTGCTTTCTTACCCCTTATCAGCCTAATATTTTGTGCATTAGCGATCCGGGGAATCCGAAAAGACGAGCAATTATTGAGGTCGGCGGATAGGCTCCGATAATTAATTACCTCATTTTTATTTAGTTACGCACAAGTAAAATACCAATAATTAACTGTATCTTTGCGGCTTAATTATAATAAATACATGATAAACCCATTTAAATTATTGGGGATAAGTGATGACGTTGTTAATGCTGTAAAGGATTTAGGTTTCGAAAATCCAACACCTATTCAGGAACAAAGTATTCCTGTACTGTTAGAGGGCAATAACGATTTTGTTGGTTTGGCCCAAACAGGAACAGGGAAAACAGCCGCATTTGGCTTGCCGCTGTTAGAATTGATAGACTTTAAAAGCAATAAGCCTCAGGCATTGATTTTATGCCCTACGAGAGAGCTTTGCTTGCAGATTACTAATGACATCAAGAATTTCTCAAAAAACATCTCTGGTGCTAGTGTAGTTGCCGTTTACGGTGGCGCTAACATTATGCAACAGCTGCGTGAGATTAGAAACGGTGTACAAATTGTTGTGGCTACACCTGGTCGTATGTTGGATATTATTGGCAGAAAAGCTATTGATTTCACAAATGTGAAATACGTAGTTTTAGATGAAGCTGATGAGATGCTGAACATGGGCTTCCAGGAAGACATCAACGACATTTTGTCTACCACTCCTGACGACAAAAAAACTTGGTTATTCTCCGCTACTATGCCTCCAGAGGTTAGAAGAATAGCGAAAAACTACATGGACTCTCCAGTAGAGTTAACCATGGGTACCAAAAACACTGGTAACGTAAATATTGAGCATGAGTACTATATTGTACGTGCTAGAGATAAATACGCTGCTTTAAAACGTATCGTAGATTTTAACCCAGAGATCTTTGCGGTAGTGTTCTGTAAAACCAAAATGGATACACAGGATGTTGCTGAGCACTTGATCAAAGACGGTTATAATGCAGATGCTTTACACGGAGATTTATCTCAGCAACAACGTGATAAGGTAATGCAGCGTTTCCGTGAGCGTAACATGCAATTGTTAATTGCTACTGATGTTGCGGCACGTGGTATTGACGTTCAGAACGTAACACACGTTGTGAATTATTCATTACCTGACGAAATTGAAAGTTATACCCACCGTTCTGGTCGTACTGGCCGTGCTGGTAAAACGGGTATTTCTATCTGTATCGTTAACTCTAAAGAACTTGGAAAAATCCGTCAGATTGAAAGAATCATTGGTAAACCATTTACCAAAGCTACTTTACCTACAGGTTTTGACGTTTGTGAGAAGCAATTATTTGCTTTGGTACACAAAGTTCACAACGTAGAAGTTAACGAATCTCAAATTGAGCAATACATCCCTAGAATTATGGATGAGTTTGCTGAATTGAGCAAAGAAGAAGTGATCAAACGTTTTGCATCTTTAGAGTTTAACCGCTTTTTAGAGTATTACAAAAACGCTCCAGATCTTAATTCTTCGGCTGATGATCGCGGTGAGAGAGGTGAACGTGGAGAGCGCGGTGAAAGAGGTCCAAGAAACAGTGAAGGTTACACACGTTTGTTTATCAACTTAGGTTCGGTAGATGACTTTACAAGAGGTGATTTATTATCTTTTGTTTGTAACAACGGTAAAATCAGTGGAAAAAGCATTGGCAAAATCGACTTAAAAGGTGTGTATTCATTCTTTGAAGTAGAAGATGCGACTGTAGAATCTTTATTCAATAATTTCAAGGGTGTTGAATTCAACAACCGTGGTGTTAGAATTGAGAAAACTGCTGATGGAGACGGTGGCGGCGAACGTCGTGGTGGCGGTGAGCGTCGTGGCGGATTCGGTGGCGGTGGCAGACGCGAAGGCGGAAGTTACGGTGGCGGAAGAAGCGGCGGTGGCGATAGAAGAAGCAGCGGCGGTGGCGGCAGACGCGAAGGCGGAAGCGGCGGCGGTGGTTTCAGAGATTTCTCTGGAAGAAGCCGTGAAGATCGTGGCGGAAACGCTGGTGGTGCAGGCAGACGCGAAGGCGGAAGCGGTGCTGGCAGTGGCGATAGAAGACGTAGATCTTAATCCCATATCATACAAAAAAGCCGGTTTCCATAAGGAAACCGGCTTTTTTATTGAATCAGGTTTTTGTCCTGTATACTGAACCTTATTAATTCTTCTTTTCTGGTCTGGTTTTAATCTGTGATTCTTTCAGATAAACCCTGTTTCCTTTTTTATTGATATAGTATTTCTTGTTTTTACCGTTGATGTATACATCAGAGCCATCCGGTGCCATTTTTCCTTTATAAGTCTTATCTGCAACTTTTGAAGCTCCTTTTACGGCTACTTCTGCAGTCTTATTCCCTACCTTGGTAGCGGTTTTACCGATGGCCTGTCCAACGGATTCTTTTTTCTCCTGCGCAGTGGCGTTAAAAGCGAATGCCGTAAAGCATGCCAATGCCAGTCCGGCAACTAAAATTTGTTTTCTCATAGCACTGTGTTATTTTTATGATCTGATAACAAATGACTTGAGAAATTGTTTTTAATTGAGCTGTTCGGTAAGCAGCTGCATTTCCAGCTGTGGTGCATGCTGTTCATAAAGAATCGCATATACGGCTCTGCTGATCGGCATGTCTACTTTATACTTCAGGTTGATGTGGTGCATACATTTTACCGCATAATAACCTTCGGCCACCATATTCATTTCCAGTTGTGCAGATTTCACCGTATAGCCCTTCCCTACCATATTGCCAAAAGTACGGTTCCTGCTAAACTGAGAATAAGCGGTAACTAATAAATCTCCCAGGTAGGCAGACTCTTTAATGTCGCGGTCAATAGGATGTACTGCATCCACAAATCTTTTGATTTCTCTGATCGCATTGGAAATCAATACGGCCTGGAAGTTATCTCCATAGCCTACACCGTGACAAATGCCACTGGCTACTGCATAAATATTTTTCAATACCGCAGCGTATTCAGTTCCAAAGATATCGTCTGAAACATTAGTTTTAATGTATCTATTGCGAAGTAATCCGGCAAAAACTCCGGCGAATTCTTCGTCTAAAGAGGCAATAGTAAGGTAAGATAGTTTTTCCAATGCCACTTCTTCTGCATGACATGGGCCGCTAATGACCACAATATCTTTCAATGGCACCTGATATTTTTGCTGCAAAAATTCGCCGATAATCTGGTTTTCATCAGGCACAATACCTTTGATGGCAGAGATGATTTTTTTTCCTTTTAACAGTTCCGGTGTAACTTCTTTGAGTGTTTCTTTTAAAAACGCAGCAGGAACATTTAAAATGATGTAATCCGACTGCTGAATGATGTGCACGATCTCGCTGGAGATGTGGGCATCCGGGAGCCTAATTTCTACAGAACTCAGGTAATTTGGATTGTGTTTATATTTTTGAAGGTGATCGATGGCGATTTCATTACGCATCCACCAATAGATTTCTTTTGGTGTTTCATTGTCTGAAAGCATTTTTACAATAGCAGTAGCCCAACTACCCCCACCAATCATTGCAACTTTAGGTATCATACAGTATTAAATAAAAAAACCCCGGTTATTGTTTTAACCGGGGCAATTTACTCATTTAAATAGGATTGAAAAAGTTTACTTTTTGTCTGGATTGACAAACAATTGATCTTTAGTCGTTTTCTCTACTTTCATTCCATCTTTCAATTTATTCTGAATGGCAGAGTATGGACCGGATACTACTTCTTGTCCAGCTTTCACACCACTTTTAATAATGATATACTGATCGTCTTGAATGCCAGTAGTTACTTCTACTTTTTTAACTGTTCCGGCATTGAAAATATAGACGAATTGTTTCACCGTTTTATCGGTTAGTTTCGTTTTTTGCTTGTCTGCATTCTGGTCATCACCTTGTGGCTTATCATCCGCTTTTTTACTTTCTGTAAATACCGATTGGATTGGAATGGCCAGGCCTTTTTCTGACTGACTCATAATGTCTACGGTTGCCGATAAACCTGGTCTGAATGGAGAAGGAAGGTCTTTGGCACCACCTTTTACGCCTTCGTAAGAGTCTGCAAGGATTCTGATTTTCACTACGAAATTGGTCACCTGATCTACAGAAGTGGTTGTAGAACCAATGTCTTTAGAAGAACTCGCAATTTCTGTCACTATCCCTTTGAATTTTTTATCTGCAAAAGCATCTACTTCGATTTTTGCACTGTCGCCTACATTTACCCTGTTGATGTCATTCTCATTTACATCCACGTTTACTTCCATCGTAGTCAGGTTAGAGATCCTCATGATTTCCGTTCCTGCCATCTGTGCAGTACCCAAAATACGGTCGCCCAATTCTACAGATAATTTCGAGATCACCCCATTTACCGGGGCATAAATTGTTGCTTTTGCTAAGTTCGCGTTCGCTTCCTGAACATTTGCTCCCGATTGCTCCAATTGGAATTTAGCGGCGGTATAGTCTTCTTTAGATCTTGCAAGATTTGTTTTAGCAGTCAGATAAGCAGCTTTAGCGGCATCGAACTCTGAAGCAGAAATCACTTTCTTATTGAACAGTTCTACATTACGTTTGTAAGTAGCCTCGGCATTCACAAAATTACCTTCGTTTTGTTTCATCACCTGTAAGGCAGAAGCCACACTTGCTCTTTGTGAGCTGTAAGAGGCTACGGCTCTGTCATAACCCGACTTCAATACATCCGGACGAACTTTAATCAGCAGCTGACCTTTTTTAACCACGTCACCTTCTTTTACTAATAGTTCCGTCACCTCACCGGAAACCTCAGAACTTAATTTCACTTCGGTTTCAGGCTGCACTTTTCCACTGGCAGTTACCGTTTCTGTTACGACACGTTCCGCAGCTTTTTCAATCGTCACTTTTTCAATCTTCTCACCACCAATAACGCCCGTAAGCTTTAAAGTAACGACTACAGCAATGAGGATGCCTAGTGTAATGAGTATCGGTTTTAGTTTCATTTGTTTTTGTTTATATATTTATATCAATCGGATCTTGTGAAGGCTTAAAAAACGATCTGTTTGCCCAGGTAATAATCAATTACTTTAGCCCTGAATATTAAATCGTATTTTGCCTGTATCATGTCGACCTCTGCTTTATTCATGTTGGACTGTGAAGTACTGAAATCTAAAGAATTAACCAATCCAACTGCATAACGCTGCTCAATTACATGGAAAGCATCTTTTTGTGCGATAAAAGTATTGGTAGTTGCGCTTAAACGGCCTTCTGCGGCTTTTAAATCGGCAACTGCCTGATAAATCACTTTGTTTAAATTGTTTTTTGTTAACTGCTCATCAGCCAGGCTTTGCAGGTGGGTAATTTTTGCTTTTCTTACGCTGGATCGTGCCTGGAAGCCATTAAAGATTGGAATTTGTAAGGAAAGACCTACATATTGACCAAAGTTATCACGGATCTGATCATCGAAATGATATTTTTCACTAAGTGTTCTAAATATAGGTGTATTCACAATCGCACCACTACCTTCCACAGCCCCTACTGGTGACATGCCAATGATTTCATTGGTACGTGTAATTTGGTTTCTGCCACTTGACCAGTTCGTGCTTAAACCTGCACCAAAAGATAAGGTAGGATAATATTTTCCTTTCGCCACTTCAATGCCTCTTTTTGCGGCTTCGGCACGCAAACCCGCTAGTCTAATGTCAGGAAAAAGCTTCATGGAAGACTCATATATCTCCTCGGCATTGCCGCTGGAAGCAACAGGTGTAATAAGATTAGACATTGGAGCCTGTACTTCATACTGTGTAGCAGAAGGTACATCCATCAATTGCGCTAGTGTCAGGTAAGAAATGCTCAGTGCATTGACTGCATTCGTCACCGTCAGATCAGCTGTTGCCAATTGAGATTTTGCCTGAGAAAGATCTGCCAGTGTTTTATTACCCACGTCTAACAGTTGCTGTTCTCTATCCAGCTGTGATTTAGCGACCGCTTGCTGCTCTTTGGCTGCTTTTAGAAGGTCTTTATTGTAAAGAATCTGCAGGTATCCTGTGACCACTTGCAGGACAAGGTCGTTTTTAATCTTTTCGGTATTGGTTTTATCGGCACTCAGTAACAGCATATTCTGCTTGATCAGATTGACCTTCTGAAAGCCTTGAAAAACATTCACTCCTGCGGATAATCCGGCATTCAGAGAGGAGAACTTGGAGCTGTTAAAGGCATTGGTGGATGGATCCACACTACGTCCGAAATTCACATTGTAACTGCTGTTACTGTTTAAGGTAGGCAGTAACGCATTTTTAGATTGTTTTAAATTTTCGTCAGATAGACTCTCACTAAATTTAGATTGTTTTACCTGAAGGTTATTGTTCAAGGTTTTATCAATCGCATCCTGAATGGTAATCACTTCTTGTGCGTTGGAGCGCTGCACAGAACCTGTAATCAATGCTAATGACAAAACTAAGCTGAGCTTGGGTAACGCATTAAAACTGGTAAACTTTCTCATAATTTTAATTTCACAATAATAATATAAACAACTAACTGATTTTGCAAATTTCGCAGGTACACCAAGTGTATTTTGTTACATTTGGGGATGTATCTGGTTAAATCTCCGTTATTATTGAAATGGTATTACCCATCTCTGGTTTGGCACAAAACCCGAGCTCAACGCGTCATTTATTTAACCTTTGACGACGGACCTATACCGGATGTTACAGCCTTTGCACTAAAAACATTAAAAAGCTTTAATGCGAAAGCCACCTTTTTTTGTATTGGCGATAATATTCAAAAGCATCCGGCGATCTTCGATCAGCTGAAAGCGGATGGACATGCAATCGGCAACCATACCTTTAACCACTTAAAGGGCTGGAAATCGGATGATGAGACCTACCTTGAAAACTTCCGGGCTTGTCAGCGGCTCACCAATACTAATTTATTTCGCCCGCCTTATGGCAGGATTAAAAAGTCACAGATCGCGGGCCTTCGGGCGGAGTTCCCTGAGCTTCAGATCGTGATGTGGGACGTACTGAGCGGCGATTTCGACGTACAGCTTAGCCCAGAAAAATGTTACGAAAATGTGATCAGACATACCCGGAACGGCGCTATTATTGTTTTTCATGATAGCCTGAAGGCTTTCGACCGGTTAAAATATACTTTGCCGAGGGCCTTACAATATTTCAGCGATCAGGGCTATCAATTTGCCACTTTATAATTTCTGAATGGCTTAAGCCAAGCTTAGGCCAAGAATAAAACCAGCGATATTTTACTGTTTCCCTGCACCTTAGCACCTGATGGTGATTTTTTACTGTTCATTACTGAACAGCGCTGTTCGTAAATGACCAGTATCAGCGAATACTGGTATCGCTTTACTTTATTTAGAATATGTATAAATAATATAATGATCCACAGATGATGGCCTGCACCTGTTTTTTTTCGTAAATTCGCTACAAATAATAAAAATACTTACCCTTTTAACACATATTATCAATGGCTTTTGATATAGAAATGATCAAAAAGGTGTATGCAAACTTTGGCCCCCGTGTAGAGGCGGCCCGTAAATTAGTAGGCAGACCTTTAACACTTTCAGAAAAAATTCTTTACACCCACCTTTGGGATGGTAATACAAATACTTCTTATGTAAGAGGTACTGATTATGTAGATTTTGCTCCTGACCGTGTGGCCATGCAAGATGCTACTGCACAGATGGCTTTATTGCAATTTATGCAAGCGGGAAGACCAAGAGTAGCTGTTCCATCAACAGTGCATTGCGATCACTTAATTACTGCAAAATATGGTGCTGAAGTAGATTTACCAGCAGCAAATACAGAAAGTAAAGAAGTATTTGACTTCTTGGCTTCGGTTTCAAATAAATATGGTATCGGCTTCTGGAAACCAGGTGCGGGTATTATTCACCAGGTAGTATTGGAAAACTATGCTTTCCCAGGTGGTATGATGATCGGTACTGACTCTCACACTGTGAATGCAGGTGGATTAGGGATGGTAGCGATTGGTGTAGGTGGTGCTGATGCATGTGATGTAATGGCAGGCTTACCATGGGAGCTTAAATTCCCTAAATTAATCGGTATTAAATTGACCGGTAAATTGAGTGGATGGGTTTCTGCCAAGGATGTAATCCTTAAAGTTGCGGGTATCCTTACTGTAAAAGGTGGTACTGGTGCAATTGTAGAATATTTTGGTGAAGGTGCCAGCAGCATGAGCTGTACTGGTAAAGGAACCATTTGTAATATGGGTGCTGAAATTGGCGCAACTACCTCTACATTCGGTTACGATGAGAGCATGGAGCGTTATTTACGTGCAACTGACAGAGCAGATGTTGCGGATGCAGCAAATGAAATTAAAGAACATTTAACAGGTGATGCAGAAGTTTATGCAGAGCCGGAAAAATATTTTGACCAGATCATTGAGATCAACTTATCAGAACTTGAGCCTTATTTGAACGGCCCTTTCACTCCGGATTTGGCTACGCCAATTTCTAAAATGAAAGAAGTAGCTGCAGCAAACGGATGGCCAATGAAAATTGATGTTGGTTTGATCGGTTCATGTACGAACTCTTCTTACGAAGACATTTCACGTGCAGTAAGTATCGCTAAACAAGTAGACGAAAAAGGCTTAACCGCTAAAGCAGAATACTGTATCAATCCAGGATCTGAGCAGATTCGTTTCACGATTCAACGTGACGGTTTCTTGGATGTATTCGAGAAAATCGGTGCTAAAGTATTTACGAATGCCTGCGGACCATGTATTGGTATGTGGGACAGAGTTGGTGCGGAGAAACAAGAGAAAAACACGATCGTTCACTCTTTCAACAGAAACTTTGCGAAACGTGCGGATGGTAATCCAAATACTTTTGCTTTTGTAGGTTCTCCAGAATTGGTAACGGCATTGGCTATTGCTGGTGATTTGAGCTTTAACCCATTAACAGATACGTTAACAAATGCAAATGGTGAGCAGGTAAAACTTGATCCACCACAAGGATTTGAATTGCCTCCAAGAGGTTTTGACGTAGATGATGCTGGTTATCAGGAACCAGCTGCTGATGGTAGTGCGGTAGAAGTATTGGTTTCTCCAACTTCACACCGACTGCAATTGCTTGATCCATTCAAAGCATGGGAAGGTACAGACCTTAAAGGTTTGAAATTACTGATTAAAGCAAAAGGTAAATGTACTACGGATCATATCTCTATGGCTGGTCCATGGTTGAAATTCCGTGGTCACTTAGACAATATCTCTAACAATATGTTGATCGGTGCGGTGAACTATTTCAATGAGAAAACTGACAACGTTAAGAATGAACTGACCGGCGAGTACGGCCCTGTTCCAGCAACTCAACGTGCTTATAAAGCAGCAGGTATCGGATCTATTGTAGTTGGTGATGAAAACTATGGGGAAGGATCTAGCCGTGAGCACGCGGCAATGGAGCCTCGTCACTTAGGTGTTCGCGCGGTATTGGTGAAATCTTTTGCTCGTATCCATGAAACTAACTTGAAAAAACAAGGGATGCTTGGTTTGACGTTTGCAAACAAAGAAGATTATGATAAAATTCAGGAAGATGATACCATTGATATCGTTGGATTGACTACTTTCAGCCCTAACGTTCCATTAACATTGGTGTTAAACCATGCTGATGGTACTAAAGAGGAAATCGTTGTCAACCATAGCTACAATGCGCAGCAGATCGAATGGTTCAAAGCAGGTGGTGCGTTAAACATCATCCGCAGAGAAGCAGCAGAGAAAAACGCTTAGTAGTTTCTTCGGAGCTTCCATATAAAACGGACTGGTCATTTCAAATGATCAGCCCGTTTTTTTTTATAAATGATATTGAGTAATCTGATGAGGTGCTGATATCGCATATCAAGTGATGCTGCTATTTTTCGAACTCGTGTTCACAGTCGAAACAATGGTAGGTTTTATTGACATGAAAAGGGTAAACGAACAAGATAAAAGAAATAAAGACAGTGAGGATGCCGAAACGTTTTTTCGTAGCCTGTACATAGCCAACGTGAGTTGATCCACAATTGGGGCAGGCCTTATTCAGCGTTTCCACTTCCTTTATGGGTACTTCTTCTTCTCCCCCGTCCGAAGTCATGGTAAAGCCAGGAGAAAATCCTTCTTGTTGAAGCAAAGCAGTCGCTTGCTCGAGGTTTCTTTCAAAAATATGGAGCTTAATTCCTCCTAAGGCCTGCGTGTAGAGCGGGTTCATACCTATTGTATGTTCATCTGTTAGGAAACACTGAATTCCACTGTCCAATAGCCTTGATTTTACAATATTTGCTTCTATGGGGTTGTAAAAAGTCTCAAATACGATGATCTTATCCATCTAAATAAGATAAAGAAAAATTACTGCTTTAGCAAGACAAAAACTGCTGCCACCAATAACCGGAGTCTTTTATCGTCCTGATTTGTGTTTTAAAGTCGTTATGCACCAGGCCAAAACGGGCGTTAAAACCTTCTGCCCATTCAAAATTATCCAGCAGTGTCCAGGCCATATATCCGGTGATATTTAGTCCTTCATTTTTAGCTTTCAACAAAGCAGTCAGGTATTCCTGAAAATAGGCAATCCTTTCCTGGTCATGTATCGCTCCATTTACGACCTTATCCGGATAAGCGGAGCCATTTTCTGTGATCACCAGGCTTTTGATCTTAGGATAAGCGGCAAATTGTTTGATGATGTTATAAAAGCCATTTCCGTTTACCTCCCATCCCATTGCTGTATGCGGCATTTTACGGCTTTTTGCCTTCACTTCCCAGGCCTGGATCACGGGAATAAAAGCGTTGTATTTAATCGTCAATGGAAAGTAGTTCTGGATACCGATAAAATCGAAGTCGAAGCTGAGGCGTTCGGTATGGCGCCAGGTCGAATGCTGAATAGAGAATTTCTCCATCACCTCCCATTCGGTACCAGGATAGCCCATTCCTAAGGTGGGTTCGATAAACAAGCGGTTCATCAGGCAATCGACTCGCTGTGCCGCCAGCAGATCAGATTCGCTTTGGGTATAAGGCACCACTTCACAGCAGGAGAAGCTGGTGCCAATATTGGCATTGCTGACTTCCGCCCGCAGTATTCTTCCGCCGTCTGCTTGTGCAATGGCGGCATGGTGCACCGCAGAGAAGAAATTGGTGAGGCCGGTTTTCCCTGGCGCATGGATACCCAGCATGTAACCCAGGGAGGTGAATCCGAATGGTTCATTGAGCACAATCCAGTTTTTCACTTTGTCTCCGTAAGTTTTCGCACAGATGGCGACAAAAGCATTAAAAGCACTGTTGATGCCAAAGGCTGCCCAGCCTCCCTCCGTTTCCAGTGCATCCGGCAGGTCCCAATGGTATAAAGTGATGTAAGGCGTAATGCCCTGACGCAGGCATTCATCAATCACATCATGGTAGAAACGAATGCCTTCTTCATTGACGATTCCTTCGCCATAAGGCAAAATCCTTGGCCAGGAAATAGAAAAGCGGAATATGGAAAAACCCAGCAGTTTTACGAGTGCAATGTCTGCTTTATAATGATGGTAAAAATCACAGGCGATGGCCGGAGTATGCCCCTTTTTGATCCTTCCTGAGCGCAGCGCATAGGTATCCCAAATGGAGGGTCCTTTGCCATAGCCATCGGCAGCGCCTTCTATCTGTGCCGCAGCAGTAGCGACTCCCCAGGAAAAATCATTTCCGAAATCTGATGCTTTTATCATAATTCTCCTTTAACTACTGTATTTCTATTGAAATCAGGGTTTAAATAAGGATTTCAATTTTTTCCTGAGCTTCCGATCTGATCAGAAATCAGGTTTCAATTGAAATCCTCATTATCATAAAGGCTAATATGGGGATAAGCTGTTAATTTAACGTTAAGCCTATCTCCTTTAATAGTAAAGCGGCGTTAAAAGTAGTACAGGGGCCATGTTTTAATTTATAATCGAAGTTCATTTCCCCTTCATTGATCTGAATGTCAAAATGATAGTTTCTCAGCTGTTCTGGATAATCGGCAATCATTTCGGACAGCTGCAGATCGTGGGTTGCAAATAAAGCCGGTGTTTTTTGTTCGATTAACTTTTCAATGAACACTTTAGAACCAAGGAATTTGTCGCGGCTATTGGTTCCTCTCAGCATTTCATCAATCAATACCAGCGCATTTGAAGAAGTACTGATGGCATCTAATATCATTTTTAAGCGTTTCAGCTCTGCTTTAAAGGTTGAGGTCTGGTCATTTAAAGAATCTTTAATGCGCATATAAGACAGCAAATGAAAGATGGAAACAGACATTTTATCCGCGCATACCGGTGTTCCGGCAAAGGCCAGGACCATATTGATTCCTACAGTTCTTAAAAAAGTACTTTTTCCGGCCATATTAGAGCCTGTTACAATATCTACCGTAGGTTCTACCATCAATTGAAAATCGTTTAACACACGCGTGCTTTCAGGAATCAGCGGATGCCCGAGTGCTACCGCTTTCAGATGAAAATTATCTTCCAGGTCCGGGTAAGTCCATTCCGGTTGGTTGTAAGCCATAGTAGCACAGGAAATCAGTTCTTCAAATGCATTAACGCGTGCCAATCCGCTCATCACCGGCTTTGCATATTGACTCTGCCATTTGACCAGGTACATGCAGCATTTCAAGTCCCATAAAAAAAATAGATTGAGAAAGCCTCCAAGAATCACATTTAACCGTGCATCAAAGGCCTGAATAATTTTTGCGAGTTGTTTGATTTGTGCACTTACCGCTATTCCCTCTTCTTTTTCGGCAAAGAGGTTTTTAATGTAGGTGCTCTTCCATTCCACTTCTTCTGTCCATTTGATGATCCCAGAGAAGGCTGTCAATAGGTTTGCACCACCTGTAAAGCCATAATAAACTTTATTGATGTGGTGTAAATTCAAAAAGGATAGTGCAGCATGGAAAGTGGCAAATAAACCGACGATCTGCCATAATACACCGCCAAAGATCAGGGCAGCCGCAAATAGGGCCATGGATAAGTAAGGAACAATTTTCACATAGAATTTCAGCCATGCTTTATTGGTAAAGCGCAATTGCTGTGGTAAATCATGGAGCAATTTGCGTTGAATGGTCCGCAGCTGTTCCGGTTGGTGGTTTTGTAATTCTGCGCGGAAATGGAAAGTTTGATCGATGTGGCCTGTCAGTTCTTTGATCGCTTCCTGCCGTGCTAAAATAGTGGCCTTATCATTCGCTTTACCTAAATTTTCTGCTAATAAGTCCATCCCTCTCTCCGTGTTACAACGGTTACTGAAAGCATATAAAGAACCAGCTCCGTAGATATCAAGGTCTGAAGCGTAAGGATGAAGTTCATCCTGGTACTGCTCCCCACTATCATACCCATTTTTTCCTGTCAGTATTTGATTGGCTTCATTCTGATAGACCCATAAAAGTTGTCCGGCATAAGTTAACGCGACCTGGACCGCGCTTTGCTTTTTCACGAGCATTAGAAACAGTATAAATGGAATGACCAATAAGCAGGTTAATATCGGATGAAAGCCTATATTGATGATGGCTGCGATGATCAAAATTTCCGCAACGAACAACCCTAATCTGGAGAAAGAGATGTTGTTGAGTTTCTTTTTAAGGCCAGAAATCCGTGTTTCCTGTGCCGCAATGTTATTTTGGTAGTCCTTTAAAATACTATCTTTTGTTTTTACCATTATCTTTGGATGTTCTCTTATTGGATAAATATAGGGATTAGAATTATACACTAAGGAAAGCAGGGCCAGTTTAGCGTGTTTATTCACGATTTAACGTCTTCATCTCCTTTTAACAGACTGTAATCACAAATAGAGTTGCTGCTCCGCTGAAGAACAGGATGAGCAGTTATTGTAGGTTTGTGGATAAACAATATTAAACAAATGAAAATTACATTATTGGTTGTAGGTAAAACCGAAGACAAATACCTGATTGAGGGAATTGACAAATATTTGAAGCGGTTAAAACATTACATCAACTTCAGTCTGCTGGTGATTCCTGATGTCAAGAACACGAAAAATCTGACAGAAGCACAGCAGAAAAGTAAAGAAGCAGAGCTGATTTTAAAACAGATCAGTAACCTGGACACGGTTATTCTGATGGACGAGAAGGGGAAGAAATATACTTCGGTGCTATTTTCCAATTACCTGAATAAACAGATGATTGGTAGTGTGCAGCACCTTATTTTCGTCATAGGTGGTCCTTATGGCTTTGATGAAAGTGTGTATCAGCGTGCCACTGGCAGTATGTCATTATCAGACATGACGTTTTCACATCAGATGGTGCGCTTGTTCTTTGTAGAGCAGCTTTACCGCGCCTTTAGTATTTTAAAAGGCGAGCCTTACCATCACGAATAAATCTGTCGTTTTGTGTTGTGGAAAACCAGTACATTGATCATCATTTATAAAAAGGAGTTATTATGCAATTGCCCAGTGATTTTAAGAGAAAATACAAATACAGGAGCAATCCGAGAAGAGACCGCCTGAATTACATCATTGCCATTGTCATTTCAACAATCGCTTTCCTGTTGATCTGGTTTTACCTGTAGTTTATCGACTAAAGTATTCATCCCCGCTGATGACAGCTAAAAAAAAGCCGGATCTATAAAGATCCGGCTTTTGTATAACCTATTGTGTCCAGTATAAGGACTAAACGCCTTTTTTGCTAGTCATGCTCGCTTTTTTAGCTGGCTGAGCTGCTTTGCTTGGTGCTTTTGTATTAGATGGTTTCGGACTTGCTTTTACTTTCTTATCCGATTTATCTTCAATTTTAACGCCATCCTGATCTACAATTGCTTCAGGAGCTGCTTCCGTAAAAAGTGGCAATTCCTTTAACAAATGATACCAAGAAACAATTTTCTTCATATCAGAAGTATAAACTTTCTCTTGGTCATGACCTGGGGCTACTTCTAAAAAGAAAGCTTTCAAGTCTTTTGCGTCCGCTTTTGCATCAGGAACATTTTTAGCAGCAACGATATTTGCAAAAACATCCAATAACTTCAAATCGTCATCTTCGCCGTATACGGTAATGTCTTCTAATGACGCTAGTTTAGTTGTAGTAATGTTAGCTACAATTTTAACTTTTTGTGCATCCAGACTTTCTAAAACGTATCCGCCTTTATTTTGTCCTACCAGCTTAAATAGACCTGGTCTTCCAGATACTGCAACGATTCCTCTTAAATTCATAATATTTTGTTTTTGAGAAGTAAGAACTAGTCTTCAATTACTTCTATCCCTATAATCTTATCTCCTTGTTTGATATCGTCAACAATATCAACATTTTCTATTACTTTTCCGAAACAAGTGTGTACTCTGTCTAAATGAGCCGTATTGTCTCTGCTGTGACAGACAAAGAATTGTGAACCTCCAGTATTTCTACCAGCATGTGCCATAGACAATACACCACGATCATGGTATTGGTTTTCGCCAGTTAATTCACAATCAATTTTGTAACCTGGGCCGCCAGTACCTGCTAAATGTGCTTTAGACGGGTCTTTAGAGTTTGGACAACCACCTTGAATCACGAAATTAGGAATTACCCTGTGAAAAGTAACGCCATCATAGAATCCTTCTGAAGCTAATTTCTTAAAGTTAGCAACGGCATTCGGTGCATCCTGATCGTAAAACTGAACAGTCATGTTACCTTTATCTGTTTTTATTATTGCTTTGCTCATGATAATTTTGTGTAAATGCCAAATTTAGTAAATTGAAATGACTCCTGAATATTAATTGCAGGTAAAAAAGCCATGGATACTGATTATCGTCTATAAACGTTTATTCAGTACAATAATTTTATTATAGGTTTATAAAAAATTACATTCGCATATACCCCAATAAAGTATGTCCCTTAAAAAAGTATGCCTGCTGTTGTGTTTAATGGTTTTCAGCCTCGGCTTAAAGGCCTCATCTATTCTTGTTTATATGGATGAAGACCAGAAGAACCACCTTAAAGCTTATGGTATTGCCTACTGGAGTATCCAGCAAAAGGCAGAAGTGAGCTGGTTACTGAATTATAGAGGCGGAAGTTTTCTCCTGCAGTACCACAAAAACATCGAAGATGAATGTAAGACCCGAGGTGTTTCTTACCAGGTATTGGCCGATGGAAAAGTAACGGCAATCCTCAATGAAATCAGTGATCCGGAAGTCAATATGGAAATGGTTAAGCTGGAGAAATCACCAAAAATCGCCGTTTATTCGCCAAAAAGTAAACTTCCATGGGATGATGCGGTCACGATGGTATTGAGGTATGCGGAAATTCCTTATGATGTGGTGTATGATGATGAGGTGCTAAAAGACAAACTGGCGGGCTATGATTGGCTGCATTTGCACCATGAAGATTTTACGGGACAATACGGCCGTTTCTGGAGTTCTTTCCGCAATGCGGGATGGTATCGGGAAGATGTTAAAAATCAGGAAGCCGCCGCCAAAAGAAACGGCTTCAATAAGGTGTCGGAAATGAAGCTGGCAGTGGCCAAAAGGATTAAAGAATTTTGTGCTGGCGGAGGATTTTTATTCGCCATGTGCTCCGCCACAGACAGCTACGACATTGCGTTGAGCGCTGAGGGGGTAGACATTTGCGAAAGTATGTTTGATGGTGACGGCGCAGATCCACAGGCGCAATCGAAAATAGACTATAAGAAAACCTTTGCTTTTCAAAACTTCAAACTTGACACCAATCCTAATAATTACGAATTTTCAGACATTGATGCTACTCAAACCAGAACGCTTGTTCAGCGCAACGATTTTTTTACCCTATTTGAGTTTTCTGCGAAATGGGACCTGGTACCTACCATGTTAACTCAGAATCACGAAAAGGTGATCAAAGGATTTATGGGGCAGACGACCGCTTTCCGAAAATCCGTGGTAAAGCCAAATATCACTGTATTGGGGGAAAATAAAGGTGCAGAAGAAGTGCGGTACCTGAATGGGGAGATTGGCAAAGGGCAGTTTACCTTTTATGGAGGCCATGATCCGGAGGACTATCAGCATGCGGTAGGTGATCCGCCGACAGATTTAAACCTGCATCCCAACTCAGCGGGCTACAGACTCATTCTGAACAATGTTTTGTTTCCTGCGGCTAAAAAGAAACCGCAGAAAACATAATATTTATTTGACTTAATCGTAGAAGCTCCAGCTTACCCCAAATTTAATCAGTACCCTATCCATCATCGGATAACGGTTTACGGAATAATATCCTTTAGAGAGTAATCCCTGATTGGCATAATCTGTTTTCACAAAGACATTCGCCTTTCTCAAACTCGCTTTTACCCAGACATCCAGAATTGGTGTAGAATCGAATGTAGTACCTTCCCCTACGTAAAACTGTCCTGCTGGTGCAGAATAAGAATAGTTTTTATAAGGTGTATTGTAACGGACGTCAAAACCTACATTTGTTTTTAAGGCTTTAAAGAAGGTGTGGTCCAGGAAGAGACTGGCAAAAGCGTACAGCTCCGGAGTTCTCAAAATATTCGGGTTATCAGTCTTCTGATAAACCAGGTAACTGTCAAGGTTGAACTTACCGAATTTCAGTTTTTTACCCAACGTAATTTTCAACAGGTTAATGCTGCTGAGCTGAGCAGGTATGATGTTATTTGCATTTTTTGCGAAAAACACACTATCCAATGCTTCACCATTTGCGGGAGGAGGATTGGTGAAATACAGGTAATCGCTAATCCTAAAATACGCTGCAGTAGCTTCAAAATTCAGTGGATCATTTAAGTATTTAAAGGACAGATTAATGGTTTTTGTACGGTTGAAATCTTGTTTCCAGTTGTAATGGTTGCCAAAATATCTGATATAAACTTCTTCTGGTGACTTATTCTGAAAATACCCCCCTAATACGATTCGCCCTACGGACTTGCTCAACAGGACGTTACTTTTCGCTTCATATAGAAAATCTCCGCTGTTTCTGCCCTGAAATATCTGCTGTAAATCGACATTCAGGTCAATACGATTACTAAACCGATAACCTGCATTACCTAAAAGCGTGATGTTCTGAAAGGTAGAGTTGTAATTATAATACGTGGAGATTTTATCTCCATAAAACACGCCTTGATAGTACTTATAGAAGTCATGTCTGATTCCGGCATCTACTTTCAGCTCATTCTTGATGATAGAATTACCTTTTCCACGAAGGAAAAAGCTGTACATAAACTCATTTTGTACATTCATATATCGGGTACTGTCGTAGGTAAGTGACAGGTCAGCGATACCCGTAGGGACAGCTGTTTGATCACCCGCTACCTTCTTTTCAAAAACATAGGCATTCTGATCGTATTTAAAGGTGTAAGCTATTTTATTGGTTGGTAAAATCTTGTCAGAAATCTCCTGAGCCAGACTATCTATCCTTCCTACAAAATAGGTTTGCTTGATCATGAAAGAATTAGAACGGTAAATACGCCCCGCCCCCGGGTCCGGCAGTCTAACTGGTTCAGACAGGTGGTCTAAGCCAAAGGAATTGTTGTTGCTCCCAAAAATATTGTTATTGGTAATGGAACCGTTTTCACGTGCTTTCAGCGTATTAAAAATCGCGGCAACCCATAAGTTATATCGCTTATTCGGGCTTTGATACCAGGAAAAAAGATCTGCGTTTAAGTGGTCTCCTCTTTGTCGGGGGTAGTAACCATTGGCCCCGATCCTATTGTAATTTGCCCCAATATTCCAGTTTTTTTTGATATTCTGAGAATGGGTTACTTTAAATATCGCCTCGGTTTCTCCGGCAGAGATGAAGTAAAGATTGGTGTATGGTGTTCTGGCCTGATAATATTTGATATCATCCTGACCAATGGCATAAAAATCCAGCGTGTGAAATCCGGCATCAAATCCAATGGTTTTTGAAGGTTCGAATAACATAGGCATAGCCGACAGGCCAAGGTTCCCTGTACCTACAGTTGGTCTTCGAGGCTGGGCAATCATACTGAAATTTTGGAATCCAGCAAGCGTGGTATCCAATGGCAAAGTCTGAATGCTGTCTTTCGTCAGCTTCAAAGTGGTATACCTGATAAATCGGGAAGTAAAAATCACCGAGTCCTTTCCCGATTCTTCTTTCTTTCTTAAGGAATCCAGTAATTTATTGTCGTTGACCGTCGTTTTTAAATCCTGAGCAAATAAAGCCCCACTCCCTAACAGGAAAAAGCAAAAAACAAATAAAGCAATGCTTTTATACATTATAACGTAGAGATTAATTGGCTCAGTATTTTTGTCATTCTTGGTTCTGCAACTCTTGCAGTTTCAATGATTTCTTCGAGACTTACGGGTTGTAATTCTTCCGGAAAACCTTCGTCAGTTAATACAGAAATCGCAAATACCGGGATACTCATGTGTCTGGCCACAATCACTTCTGGAACAGTGCTCATGCCTACGGCATCACCGCCGATAATGCGTAAATATTTGTATTCTGCCTTAGTTTCCAGGTTTGGCCCAGTTACCGAAACATACACGCCCTGGTGGCAAACAATATCATTGTCTTTTGCGATTTGCAGCGCTGATTTAATGAATGACCTTTCGTATGGCTGGCTCATATCCGGGAAACGGGGTCCCATATCACTGTCGTTTCTTCCACGAAGCGGGCTTTCTGGCTGCAGATTGATGTGGTCATTGATGATCATCAGATCGCCTTTTTTAAAATCAGGATTTAAAGATCCTGCAGCATTAGACACGAAAAGATGTGCAATTCCCAAGGCTTTCATCACGCGGATTGGAAAAGTAATCTGCTGCATGCTATAACCTTCATAATAATGCAGTCTACCTTGCATCGCCACAACTCTTTTCCCGTTTAATGTACCGAATATCAATTTACCGGAATGGAATTCCAAAGTAGAGATCGGGAAATTAGGGATATTGGAATACATCAACTGATGTGCGACTTCTATTTCGCCTACCAATCCACCCAGACCAGTTCCTAAAACGATACCAATTTCTGGTTGGAAATCATTCGTTTTACGTTTTAGATATTCAACGGTTTCGTGTATGACTTGAAACATAAGCTATAATTTTTTGATCAAATATAATTTTATCTTTTGCGCTTAACCCTATTTTTACGGGCAAATAAAAGATTGGTAAATTTAGCAGTAATTCTTTTAAACTACCATCTAATAAACGTTGCGCATCCTTTTCTGTTGTGATGATGATTTTTTCTGTGGCAGGGTCATTTTTATAGGCAGCCACTAGCTCATTTATGTTTTCCTCGGTAAAGCGGTAATGGTCTGGATAATCATGGTGCCTGATTTTGGTGGTATACTGCCCTAAATACTGCAGCAGTGGTTTCGGATTGGCGATTCCTGTCCATAAAAACAGACTGGTATTTTTAGTAATTGATTCGCAGATCCGGCTTTCACCGGAGATCAAAGGCACCAGATCTTGATAGATTAAGGACGAAAAAACAGCTTGATGCTGCCAGTGATCTTCAAATTTGCCAAGGCATTTTAAGGCCTGATCAGGACTTATGCTTTCTGGAGATTTGGTGATCAGAATGGATTGCGCTCTTTTATACCCGGAAAAACTTTCCCTCAGGTTTCCGGCAGGCAGCAGAAACTGTGGTTTCAGTAGCTTTTCAAATTCAAACAACAAGATATTATAGCCTGCAGAAATGGCGCGGTGCTGATAGGCATCATCCAAAATAATCAGGTCATGATCTTGTTGTAATCGCCCAGCACCAAACACCCGATCTTCACAAACGGCCACAGTAACCTGCGGAAATTTTCGATAAAACTGCATCGGCTCATCTCCTATAGTTTCGGCTGTTGCCTGATCATCCGCGAGGATAAAACCTTTGGTCTTACGCCCATACCCTCTGCTTAAAATGGCCATCTTTCGGTCTGGAAAAAGGCGCACCAGGTATTCTGTGACCGGGCTTTTCCCGGATCCGCCAACTACCAGATTCCCTACGCAAATGACCGGAATATCAAAGCCTGTAGCTTTAAATACACCAATATCATAGAGCTTGTTTCTCACAAAAACTACGATGCCATATAAGATGGAAAAAGGAAATAACAGGTAGCGTAAGTATTTTATCATGCTGTGCTTCAAAAATAAGAATTATAGCGCGTATTGCATGAAGTTTATACATATTGAGCGTTACCGGGCAACAAAATAAAAGGCTATCTTTGTACAAACAATATCTTATATCATGCTTAAAGGATTTTTTAACGTACCAACTCCGGTTAACGAGCCTATTTTAGGTTACGCTCCGGGAAGTAAAGAACGTGAACTTTTGAAGGCCGCAATTGCCGAAGCCCGCGCTAAAAAAATTGACATCCCGATGTACATTAACGGAAAGGAAGTCCATACTGACCATAAAGGAACCGCGACTCCTCCACATGATCATCAGCATATTCTTGCTGAGTACAGCAAAGGAACAAAGGAACACGTTAGTCAGGCGATTGATGCTGCTCTTGCAGCCAAATCAAAATGGGAAAATTTAGCATGGGAGCACCGTGCAGCGATCTTCCTGAAAGCAGCTGATCTTATCGCTGGTCCATACCGCTATAAATTAAACGCAGCAACGATGCTGGGTCAATCAAAAAATGCTTATCAGGCAGAGATTGATGCTGCTTGCGAGCTGATCGACTTCCTTCGTTTTAACGTAAGTTATATGTCGGAAATCTATAAGCAACAACCTCCGGTTTCTCCAAAAGGATCATGGAACAGAGTGGAGCAGCGCCCATTAGAAGGTTTTGTATTCGCTTTAACACCATTTAACTTCACCGCAATCGCTGGTAACTTACCGACTTCAGCAGCAATGATGGGGAACGTAATCGTTTGGAAACCTGCAAATACTCAGATTTATTCTGCAAATGTATTGATGCAGATTTTCAAAGAAGCTGGTTTGCCTGACGGCGTAATCAATCTGGTATATGTTTCCGGACCGGAAGCAGGTGAGGTCATCTTTAACCACCCTGATTTCGCTGGTATCCACTTTACAGGATCTACAGGCGTATTCCAGGACATCTGGAAAACGATCGGAAATAACATTCATAAATTCAAAACTTACCCACGTATCGTTGGGGAAACAGGTGGTAAAGATTTTATCCTTGTTCATGGTTCAGCAGAAGCAGAATCTTCCAGCACAGCGATCATCCGTGGTGCATTCGAATATCAGGGACAAAAATGTTCTGCTGCTTCACGTGTTTACGTAGCGAAGAGCATCTGGCCTAAAGTAAAAGAATACATGTTACGTGATCTTGCTGAATTCAAAATGGGTGGTACTGAAGATTTCGGAAACTTTATCAATGCGGTAATTGACGGAAACTCTTTCGACAAATTAGCGAAATACATTGACGAAGCTAAAAAAGACAGCAGTGTAGAAATTATTGCTGGTGGTAACTACGACAAATCTAAAGGATACTTTATTGAACCAACAGTTTTGGTGGTTGATGACCCTAAGTACGTCACCATGAGCGAAGAGTTATTCGGTCCGGTATTGACCTTATTTGTATATGAAGATGATAAATTCGATGAAATTTTAGACATCGTTGACCGCACTTCTATCTATGCCTTAACAGGTGCCGTGATTGCTCAGGATCGTTATGCGATTGAAAAAGCAACCCATCGTTTGAGAAATGCAGCAGGTAACTTCTACATCAATGATAAATGTACAGGAGCAGTTGTTGGACAGCAGCCATTTGGTGGTGCCAGAGGTTCTGGTACAAACGATAAAGCAGGTTCAATGATCAATCTTTTACGTTGGGTTTCTCCACGTACGATCAAAGAAACTTTTGATCCACCTAAAGATTTCCGTTACCCATTCTTGTCTAACGACTAGTGGCTTTGATTGGATCTTTTGATCCATCATATTATAGAAAAAAAGCGGAGGTCCTGAATGGATTCTCCGCATTTTTGTGAAATAGCACTGCTCCTCGCCGCGCTACAATGACCTATTTTAATTTTTCAATTCCGTCCATTCTAAAGACAGAATTCAGAGTACTATTATTTTCACAAGTTACACCAAGGTCAGAAATGAAGCCATTTTCCAGGCTATAAGCCCAGCCATGCAAGCTTAATTTCTTGCCATTAGCCCATCTATTTTGAACGATAGAAGTTTTGGTCAGGTTAAATACACCTTCAATTACATTCAGCTCCACTAATCTTTCACTTCTCTTCTTTTTATCAGAAATCATGTCCAATTCATGGTAATGCAATCTGTAAGTATCTTTAATGTTTCTTAACCAGTTATCGATAATGCCATACTGTTTATTACCCATGGCAGCTTCTACCCCACCACAGCCATAGTGACCGCATACAATAACATGTTCTACTTCTAATACATTTACCGCATAATCCAGTACACTCAGCAAGTTCATATCCGTATGAACTACCACATTGGCAATGTTACGGTGAACGAAGATATCACCAGGATTGGTATTCGTGATCTGGTTTGCAGGTACACGACTGTCAGAACAGCCTATCCAAAGAATCGGTGGTTTTTGTCCTGCAGATAAACGCTCGAAATATTTAGGATCTTCCGCTAAAGTGGCAGCCACCCAGTCTTTGTTTCCTTGTAATAATCCTTCGTATGTAATTTGATCTCTATCTTGTTTTTCTAATTTTGCGCACATAATAATCTACTTATTAATTTCTTCTATAATTTTACTGTCCAATTTTGGCACAGTATATTGTTTCTTAATGTTCTCTAATATCACTATCGTTCCTTTGGTATAAGCGTTGTGCTTAAAGTTGAAAATTGTTTCCAACACATCCGGATCAATATATCGGGAATTCGTTCCGTCGATAATGACATTTGTTTCTTTGGGAATATTATTTAGCATCACCTGAATGGCTGCTTTATTTAAAAATGACACCTCTTCGGCTAATTTAATGCGAAGATTTTTCTTATCACCTTCTTCCTGAATTTTGTAGAAAAAAGGATTACGCATATTCGTACGTAACAGGTAGAAGATGGAGAATAACATCCCTACGGCCACACCTTTTAACAGGTCGGTCAATAACACGGCAATAATAGTGATTACAAACGGTACAAACTGGTCCCAGCCTTTATGGTACATATGTTGGAATAAAGCAATACGTGTTAACTTATAACCGGTTACCAATAAAATTGCTGCCAAACAGGCCAGTGGAATCATATTGATCACACCCGGTATAAATAAGAAAGACAAAAGTAACCATCCTCCGTGAAAAATCGCAGACATTTTAGTTCTTCCTCCAGCATTTACGTTTGCGGAACTCCTTACAATAACGGAAGTAAGGGGTAAACCACCCAACATACCACTAGTCATATTACCTACACCCTGAGCTAATAACTCTCTATTTGTTGGAGAAGTTCTTTTGATCGGGTCGATTTTATCTACGGCTTCAATACTCAATAAGGTTTCTAAACTGGCTACTACAGCAATTGTTGCAGCAACCACCCATACTTTACTATCGGTAATCGCGGAGAAATTAGGCAAGGTAAATAAGGCGGTCAGATCTGACCAACCGTTTACTACCGGAATTTCTACCATTTGTGAGGTATTCAAGGCGTAGCCTGTTCCCTGGAAAGCGATACTTAATATAATTCCTAAGGCTACCACGACCAATGGTGCAGGAATGACATTTACTTTTTTCAGCTTCGGCCAGTATAATAATACGGCAATAGACAACCCACTGATGATCATCGCAGCCAATGTAAAATGACTAAACGCATTTCCTATAGCGGAAAAGGTGTTTTGATTGTCTCCCTGAAAAAAGCTTTCATCACCAAAGAAATCAGAATCAACGCCTAAAGCATGAGGAAGCTGTTTCAGGATTAAGGTCACCCCAATCGCTGCCAGCATTCCTTCAATTACACTGGAAGGGAAATAATTACCGATCATCCCGCCTTTCAGCAAGCCCAATACGATCTGCATCGCCCCTGCCAATACAACTGCCAACAAAAACGTTTGATACCCCCCCAGTTGACCAATCGCACCAAGCACGATTGCGGTAAGCCCTGCAGCAGGACCACTCACGCTCAATTGAGAACCACTAAGACTTGCAACTACAATACCTCCCACAACACCGGTAATTAAACCGGCGAATAATGGTGCTCCTGAGGCCAGGGCCACACCTAAACATAAAGGCAGTGCCACCAAAAATACCACAATACTGGATGGCAAGTCACGCTTTAGGTTCTTTTTTAATATATACTTCTTCACTTCCAACCTTGAGAAGATCGAGTTACTATTTTGCATAAAACAATGTTTTAATTCTTGTTAACTAATTTAAAAAATTGCACAGCTATCCTGATAAAAGGTTAGTTATACGAGTAAATTAGGCCAAGTTAGGAGGAGGGGTCGGTACAGAGGGATGAAAAGGCTCCACATGACGTTTAAAGTGATCGATATAGCTGTTGCTGATACCGAAATGGCTCAGAACCGCGTTAAAATCCATTGTGTAGTGGTTATCGATCATTTTATAATCCAGGAGGTTCACTTTAGCTTTACCGCTGTCACCGTCGGAACTATGCTCAACTTCGATCTGCATGATCACCAGTTGAATGCTTTCCTTTTGAATATCGTTGAAAAATACGGGCGCTCCAGAAATCATCATCTTTACACAAAAGATGCCTAGAAAGGTAATAATGATTAAAAGACGGTATTTCCGTAATGACATTTTGACTATTTAGTTCAAGCTTAACCGTTCAAAAATAGCTCCAAAAAACCCCAACTAACAAATTGTCATGTAAAAAAAATGTAATTTCCTTCATATTCTATTCAAAAACAGGAGATTAAATTTTAAAACGGAGGTTTTCTATAGATAAATGAAGCATTAAGCGTAATTTAGGCAGCTCAAAATACGTTTATCTTATTCATGAGAAAATTATTACTATTTATCGTCATGCTGGTACCTTTCTCTGTACTTGCACAAAGCAATAATGCGCCTTCCTCTTATGCACCGCATGAAATAAACATCACCGGGTATTTACAAACACAATTCCAAAAAGCACAATCTGGAGGAATTAATTCTTTTTCCGGAGGAGATTTTTCAAAAAATTCAGATTCCCGTTTTATGATCAGAAGGGGCCGGTTGAAGATCGACCGTGCTGATAAATATTCCAGCATAGTTTTCCAGCTTGATGCCACTCAGAATGGTGTGCAGCTCATGGATGCCTTTATTCAGTTTCACCAGGAAGAAACCAAACAGTTTCTTTTTACAGCAGGTTTATTCAATCGTCCGTTTGGCTATTCCATCGTATATTCATCAGGATACAGAGATTTCCCGGAACGCGCAAGGGTGTTTCAAACCCTGATGCCGAGAGAACGTGACCTGGGCGCCATGATTAGTTTTCATCCTGACTACAAACCTTTAAGTTTTCTTTCAGCTGACCTTGCAGTAATCAATGGAAGTGGATTAACTGCCAGAGATTATGACTCAAAAAAAGATATTGTGGCGAAAGTAGATTTCACCTTTGATAGCCTTGCCAATAAAAAATTAAACCTGGGTTTCGGAGCTTCTTACTATAAAGGCTATGTACGCAGTGACACAGAAACCTTTTTTGTCAGGAACGGCAGTGCTTATGTCAAAGACACCAACCCAAGTCATGTGAATTCTTATGCTAACCGCGATTATTATGGTGCAAACTTACAGTTAGCGTATGACAATTCTTTTGGTACTACTTCATTTAAAGCAGAATATGTAGCTGGAAAACAACCTGGAATAGCTGCTGCCGCCGACATTACCGGCCCTGCTGCAAGTACCAGTTTTTCTACTCAGCCAAAAACAGACCTTTACCTGCGTGAATTTAACGGATACTATTTCTGGTTAACACAGCGAATTGGCAATTCCAAATTCAATGCCTTACTTGCTTATGATGTTTACGATCCGAACATTCATGTAAAAGAAAAGGAAATCGGTGCGCCAAACAGCAATACTACTGCGGGAGATATTAAGTTCAGTACCCTGGGTTATGGTCTTACTTATATGATGAACGGCCGCTTAAAACTGACACTATATAATGAGCATGTGGTAAATGACGATACACAGCTACCTCTATATACCAAAGACCTTAAGGATGATGTATTTACTGCCAGACTACAGTACCGCTGGTAATCACCAGCTATTTAATAAATATTGCTATTTTACGAAATCATCGTAGCAGACCCTAAATCTCAGTTAAATGATGGCCTTAAAATCTGTATTTAACTGAGATTGTGGTTTAGAGACAAACCAACAAGAGATCAACCAAAAAATATTCCAATGAAAACCAAAATAGATTTACTTCAGGATAAAGTTAAACAAGCCCATACCGGCGGCGGAGCAGCAAGAATTGAAAGCCAGCATAAAAAAGGGAAACTGACTGCAAGAGAAAGAATTCATTTCCTAATGGACGAAAACTCTTTTGAAGAAATTGGCATGATGGTCACCCATAGAAGTACCGATTTTGGCATGGAAAAGGAAATATATCTTGGCGACGGTGTAGTGACGGGATATGGAAATATCAACGGCCGACTGGTTTATGTATTTTCACAGGATTTCACTGTTTTTGGTGGTTCACTTTCCGAGACTCATGCTGAAAAGATCTGTAAGCTTATGGATATGGCCATGAAAAATGGTGCTCCTGTTATCGGTTTAAACGATAGCGGAGGCGCACGTATTCAGGAAGGTGTGGTTTCCCTTGGTGGTTATGCCGATATCTTTTACAGGAATGTACAGGCTTCAGGAGTAATCCCACAATTGTCAGCCATTATGGGTCCATGCGCTGGTGGAGCAGTTTACTCTCCTGCTATCACCGACTTTATTTTAATGGTAGAAAACACTTCTTATATGTTTGTAACCGGCCCTAACGTGGTGAAAACGGTGACACATGAAGTGGTGACTTCCGAAGAATTGGGCGGTGCATCTACTCATGCTACAAAATCTGGTGTCACACATTTTGCCTGTTCAAATGAACTGGATGCTATTAACCATGTGAAAAGATTACTGAGCTATATGCCTCAGAATTGTGAGGAAATACCTGCTGCACTTCCTTATGAAACAGCAAACGAGGAACGTACTGCTTTAAATAGCCTGATGCCTGTCAACGCAAATCAGCCCTACGATGTCAGAACTGTGATTGATGAAGTGGCAGATGCAGACAGCTTTTTAGAAGTACACAGGGAATATGCAGAAAATATAGTGGTTGGCTTTGCACGCCTGGCCGGAAGAAGCATCGGCATTGTAGCCAATCAGCCTGCCTATCTTGCCGGCGTATTAGACAATCATGCTTCCACAAAAGCAGCTCGTTTTGTTCGTTTCTGCGATTGCTTTAATATCCCATTATTGGTGCTTGAAGATGTTCCAGGTTTCCTTCCCGGCACTGATCAGGAATGGAACGGTATCATCAATAACGGTGCAAAATTATTATATGCCTTTAGTGAGGCGACGGTTCCCCGCATTACGGTGATCACCAGAAAAGCTTACGGTGGTGCTTATGATGTGATGAACTCTAAACATATTGGTGCGGATATGAACTATGCCTGGCCTACCGCCGAAATTGCCGTAATGGGTGCTAAAGGAGCTGCAGAAATCATTTTTAAGAAAGAAATCTCTACCGCAAAAAACCCGGAAGAAAAATGGCTGGAAAAAGAAAAGCTTTATTCTGATACTTTTGCAAACCCCTACCGAGCCGCAGAACGTGGCTTTGTAGACGAAGTCATCGAGCCTGCGCAAACCAGGATAAAGCTCATTAAGGCATTTAAAATGCTGGAAAATAAAGTGGTCAATGCCCCACGAAGAAAACACGGAAACATACCTTTATAAATGAAATTGAGTCGTACAGATGTGATGCTCATGGCCTTTTGTACCGGCCTGATTGTCGCGAATATCTATTATTGTCAGCCTTTAGTGATCCTGGTGGCACAGGAATTTAAAGTAACGGAAAGTCATGCCGGTATGATCACTTACCTGACCCAGGCAGGTTACGCTTTGGGTTTATTTTTGGTGGTGCCGCTTGGCGATATGTTTGAACGCCGAAAGCAAATCTTAATCATCACCGGACTGGCAGTGGCTTCTTTGCTGCTTGCTGCCATGTCCCACAGCTTTTTGCTCCTGCAAATTGCCAGCATCCTGATTGGCGCAAGTTCAGTTGTTCCCCAATTGATCTTACCGATGGCTGCCAATTTAAGCTCCAACGAAAAACGCGGGGAAACGATTGGCATCATTACCAGTGGCTTGCTCATCGGAATTCTAGCTTCCAGATCCATCAGCGGCAGTGTTGGTTTTTTATGGGGATGGAGGACTATGTATTTTATCGCCGCCGGCATCTGTGCTTTATTGATGCTGCTGATGGCAAAACGTTTCCCTTTAAGCCTGCCTTCTTTTAAAGGGACTTATCGGGAATTGATGGCTTCCATGTGGCATTATGTAAAAACCGAGCCCGTTTTAAGGGAAGCTTCCATGATCAATTTCCTGGCTTTTGGCGTACTCAGTGCATTCTGGACCACAATGGTGTTGTTTTTAGCCAATCCGCCTTTCAACTTTCAAACCATGCAAATCGGCTTATTTGGTATAGCCGGAGCTGCTGGCGCACTCGCCGCCCCATTGGTCGGTAAGCTGAGCAGCGGCCAGAATCCGCGCAGAAATATATTCATCGGCCTAGTGCTACAACTCATCAGCATCATTGCTTTTTACTTTACCGGCAATCAATTGTACTTATTCATCACCGGGATTATTTTAATCGATATTGGCCAGCAGGCGATTCATGTGACCAATCAAACCCGAATTTACGCCTTGATTCCGGAAGCGCGCAACCGACTCAATACCGTATTCATGTCGGTCAGTTTTGTTGGTGCTGCTGTCGGTTCTGCATTTGGATTATGGCTATGGGACCAAGGGCAATGGCCTTTATTCTGCTTTGGAACTACGGCAATCATCCTGCTCAATATTTGTATCTATAAATTCAACAAAGTCAAAAGCTGATGGAAAATACGCATATAGAACAGATCAGACCGGATCTTACCTGGCGCATCAGAAATACAGCAATGTATCCTGATCAGCCTTACAATAACATAAAACTAGAAAATGATCGAGATGGTCTGCATTTCGGTCTGTTTTCAGGCGACCAGCTCGTGTCTGTGGTTTCTCTTTTTAATGAAGGCACCGTTTACCAGTTCAGAAAGTTTGCCACTGTTCCCGAATATCAGGGGAAAGGTTACGGCAGTTTTTTACTCCAGCACCTGATTGATTATGTGCGTCCTTTGGGAGCAACCATGCTCTGGTGTAATGCCAGGACTACAGCAGCCTCATTTTACGCGAAATTTGGCTTTTCCGAAACCGATGAACGCTTTGCCAAACAGGGCTTAGAATTTGTCATCATGCAGTTACAACTCAACAATTAACTTGTTGCTTCCACCCTAGTTTATATATTTGTTCGGGTAAAGCAAAATACAGCTTATTATACGTTTTAAAGAAACATCAAATGGCAAAAAAGAAAGACGATAAACAGAAACACGTTTCTGTAGTTACTAAAAAGTCACTCCAATTTTTTGAAGAATATATCAATAATCCATCGCCAACTGGCTTTGAATATCCTGGTCAGAAGCTATGGTTAGACTACCTAAAGCCTTATATCGATGAAAGTTTCATCGACAATTACGGAACAGCAGTCGGTGTAATCAACCCTAAAGCAGAATATAGAGTAGTAATTGAAGCACATGCTGATGAGATTTCCTGGTTTGTAAATTACATTACTGCAGAAGGATTAATCTATGTGATTCGAAATGGTGGTTCTGATCACCAGATCGCCCCCTCAAAAAGAGTCAACATCCATACCGATAAAGGAATGGTGAAAGCAGTATTCGGATGGCCGGCAATTCATACCAGAAGCGGCGAAAAAGAAGAAGCTCCTGCGCTAAAAAACATTTTCCTGGACTGCGGCTGTACTTCTAAAGATGAAGTAGAAGCTTTAGGTATCCATGTAGGTTGTGTGATCACTTACGAAGACGAATTTATGGTATTGAACGACCGTTACTATGTTGGAAGAGCATTAGACAACAGAGCTGGTGGTTTCATGATTGCCGAAGTGGCCCGTCTGTTAAAAGAGAATAATCAAAAACTTCCTTTCGCATTATACATCGTAAACTCAGTACAGGAAGAAATCGGACTACGCGGTGCGGAAATGATCGCTCACAGAATTAAACCTCATGTGGCTATCGTTACAGACGTTACGCACGATACAAGTACCCCAATGATCAATAAAATTACACAGGGTGATTTGGCTTGCGGTAAAGGACCAGTAGTTTCTTATGCACCAGCAGTACAAACCAATCTGAACAAATTACTGATTAAAACTGCAGAAAAGAATGACATTCCATTCCAGCGTCAGGCTTCATCAAGATCTACAGGTACGGATACGGACGCATTTGCGTATTCTAATGGTGGCGTTCCTTCTGCTTTAATCTCCCTTCCATTGCGCTACATGCACACTACGGTAGAAATGATACATAAAGAAGATGTCGACAATGTGATCAGCTTGATTTACCACTCTTTATTAAGCATTGAGAAAGACCAGGATTTCAGGTATACTAAATAATTCCAGTGTCAACACATACGCCTATAAGAAGGGTATCTGCTAAAACAGATACCCTTTTCTTTTGCTTTTAATTTCCTATTTTTAGGAAAGTATCTGAGCATATACAGCTCATAAACCTATAATTTTTCCTTATGAGTGATCAAACCCAAAGTTTTATAGAAAAAGTGAAAGCAGCATATCCACCTAAAGGTGCCTATATTTATCTGGGTGCCGGAATATTGGATGGAGAGGTGCTGGCCGATGCCGAAGTAAACCTGTATTTACACATGATGAACCGCCACGGACTCGTTGCAGGTGCTACCGGAACCGGAAAAACCAGAACCTTGCAATTGCTGGCGGAACAGCTTTCAGATGCCGGTGTCCCAGTGTTTATGCTGGATGTAAAAGGCGACCTTTCCGGGCTATATGAAGCGGGAGATAGCAATGCTAAAATCGAAGAAAGGGCAAAAATGCTGAATAAACCTTTCGCGCCAGCGGGCTACCCTATAGAACCTTATTCACTTTCCGGGAAATTAGGTGCACAAATGCGGGCAACCATCCTTGAGTTCGGTCCAACCCTGCTCGCTAAAATCTTAGACCTCAACGATACACAAACCGGGGTATTGTCTGTGATTTTCAAATATGCAGACGACAACAAACTACCCCTCATCGATCTGAATGACCTGAAAAAGCTCATTTCATACCTCTCTGATGGTCCGGGAAAAGAAGAAATAAAAGCAGATTATGGTAGCATTTCATCTTCCACGTCAGGAACTATTCTAAGAAAGATCGTCACCATAGAACAGCAGGGATTGAGTCCGATGTTTGGGGAACCCTCTTTTGAAATAGAAGATTTGATGCTCAGAACAGATGGAAAAGGCACAATTTCTCTTTTGAATATCTCCGATGTACAAAATCAACCGAAGCTATATTCCACATTTTTACTCAGTTTACTGGTCGAACTATTTTATAACTTGCCAGAAGTAGGTGATTTGGATGAACCAAAACTGGTGTTCTTTATAGATGAGGCACATTTGCTCTTTAAAGACTCCTCTAAGGCGTTTCTGGAACAGATTGAAACCATCATCAGGCTGATCAGGTCTAAGGGCGTAGGCGTCTTCTTTTGCACGCAATCACCCACAGATATTCCCGAAAGCGTACTTTCCCAATTAGGAAATCGAATCCAGCATGCCTTAAGGGTATTTACACCGAATGATGCCGATGCCTTGAAGAAAACAGTCAACACCTACCCCACGTCCAGCTTTTACAAAATCGATAAGGTACTGACTTCCCTGGGAACAGGCCAGGCACTGATCACGGTGTTAAATGAAAAAGGGATTCCTACGGAAGTTACCGCCACCATGCTTACTCCTCCTAAAGCAGTAATGGGCCCTTTAAGTACACCAGATTATGATAAATTGGTGCAATCCAGTCCGATGAACAAAAAATATGGAGCCACTATTGATCCGGAAAGTGCCTATGAAATCTTGACTAAAAGACTCAATGACCAGCTAAATAGGGAAAGTACTGGAACTGAACCGAGTACTCCTCAAATTCAGAAACAAGAAAAGAGCATCATGGAACAAGTGATGGGGGCCACCATCACCCGGCAAATTGGCAAGGAAATTGTACGGGGCCTGTTCGAAATGTTAACCGGCAAGAAAACCCGAAATACTGGCGGAAAAGGAATATTTGGGTTTTAAATCTGGAATATTCTACCTATAATTCGGGATATTGCTGTTTAAATTGCAAAAAACACCTATTATTTTACCTTGAATTTAAACATATTAATTATTTTAGTCCCATGAAACCAACCTTATTAATCTTAGCAGCTGGGATGGCAAGTCGCTACGGCAGCATGAAACAAATTGACGGGTTCGGCCCGAACAACGAAACTATTATTGATTATTCTATATATGATGCCATTAAAGCCGGATTCGGTAAGGTTGTATTTATTATTAAAGAAGAGTTTCTAAAGGATTTCAAAGAAATTTTCGAAGCAAAGTTAAACGGTAAAATAGAGACCGATTACGTTTTCCAAAACTTTGATATTAAACAATTCGGTGTAGACATTGATATTGAGAGAGCAAAACCATGGGGAACTGCACATGCGATTCTTTCAGGTAGAACAGCGATCAATGAGCCTTTCTGTGTGATCAACGCGGATGATTTCTACGGCTTAGATGCTTACCAGAAAATGGTTAAGTTTTTAACTACAGAAGTGAGCGACAGCAACTACTCTATGATAGGGTACGAAATCGGTAAAACATTATCTGAATACGGATCTGTTTCCAGAGGTGTTTGTCAGGTAGATGAAAACGGTGTCCTGCTAGAAGTAGTAGAACGTACTAAGGTATTAAAGAACGGTGACTCGATTGTTTTCGAAGAAGGCGATACTCAGTATCCATTAACACCAGATACACGCGTATCGATGAACTTCTGGGGCTTTACACCTGCTGTATTCCAAATCACAGAACAACTATTCAGAGATTTCGCTGTACAAAATAAAGAAAACCCTAAATCAGAATTTTTCATTCCATTGGTAGCTGAATATTTGGTAAAATCTAGAATTGCTGATTTCCAGGTAATTCCTACAGATAGCCAATGGTTCGGTGTAACTTATAAAGAAGATAAACCTATCGTTCAGGCCAGCATTGATCAATTGATCAAAGACGGTGCTTATCCAGAAAATCTTTGGAACTAAGGTAACTGCATATGATAAACAAGAAAGGGATTCACATTGTGGATCCCTTTTTTGTTTATAGGCCAATTTGAAGCCATTTAAGGCTGAATAACACACTCTACAAACCAAAGCCTGGCCATATAAAAAAAGGTGCTCTGAACGAACAGAACACCTTTTTACTTTCAAATGAGCTTGCGCTTATTTCTTGTCGTCTTTTACTTCTTCGAAGTCTACATCGGTAACGTCGTCACCACCTGCAGGCTGAGCATCTTGAGGAGCACCAGCATTACCTTCTGGTTGTGCACCATCTTGTCCTGCTTTGTACATTTCTTCAGAAGCTTCATTCCATGCATTCTGTAATTCAGCTTGAGCAGCATCGATATCAGCGAAACTTCTTGATGCATGCGCATCTTTCAGTTTTTGTAAACCTGCTTCGATTGGTGCCTTTTTATCAGCTGAAATTTTATCACCGAATTCTTTTAATTGTTTCTCAGTTGAGAAGATTAAAGCATCAGCACCGTTGATTTTTTCCGCTTCTTCTTTAGCGATTCTATCAGCATCTGCATTTTGTTCTGCTTCTTCTTTCATCCTTTTGATTTCTTCGTCAGTTAAGCCTGAAGAAGCTTCAATACGGATTTTTTGCTCTTTACCAGTAGCTTTATCTTTGGCACTTACGTGTAAGATACCGTTTGCATCAATATCAAAGGCTACTTCTACCTGAGGAACTCCGCGTGGAGCTGGTGGAATACCATCTAAGATGAAACGACCAATCGTACGGTTTTGAGCAGCCATTGGACGCTCTCCTTGTAAGATGTGAATCTCTACTGAAGGCTGGTTGTCAGCTGCTGTAGAGAAAGTCTCTGCTTTTTTAGAAGGAATAGTGGTATTGGCTTCAATTAATTTAGTCATTACACCACCCATAGTCTCAATACCTAATGAAAGAGGAGTAACATCTAATAACAATACATCTTTAACTTCACCTGTTAGTACACCACCTTGGATTGCAGCACCGATAGCTACTACCTCATCCGGGTTAACACCTTTCGAAGGCTCTTTACCGAAGAAAGCTTTAACTGCTTCCTGGATAGCAGGCATACGAGTTGAACCACCAACTAAGATAATCTCATCGATATCGCTAGTTTTCAAACCTGCATTTTTCAATGCTGATTTACATGGGTCAATAGTACGTTTGATTAGATCAGCAGCCAATTGCTCAAATTTAGCACGGCTTAAGTTTCTAACTAAGTGTTTAGGGCCAGTTGCATCAGCAGTGATGTAAGGCAAGTTGATCTCTGTAGAAGTCGTGCTTGAAAGCTCAATTTTAGCTTTCTCAGCTGCTTCTTTCAGACGTTGTAAAGCCATTGGATCTTGATTCAAGTCCATGCCATACTCGGTTTTGAATTCAGCTGCTAACCAGTCAATAATCACGTGATCAAAGTCATCACCACCTAAGTGAGTATCACCATCAGTTGATTTTACTTCGAATACACCATCACCTAATTCCAATACTGAAACGTCATGAGTACCACCACCACAGTCAAACACAACGATTTTCATGTCTCTTTGTGATTTATCCAAACCGTAAGCTAATGCAGCGGCAGTTGGCTCGTTGATGATACGTTTCACTGTTAAACCAGCGATTTCACCAGCTTCTTTAGTCGCTTGACGTTGAGCATCATTGAAATAAGCAGGAACAGTAATAACTGCTTCAGTTACCTCATGACCCAAAAAGTCTTCAGCTGTTTTTTTCATTTTCTGCAAAATCATTGCAGAAATTTCTTGTGGAGTGTATTTACGGTCGTCAATTTCTACACGTGGTGTATTGTTGTCGCCCTTAACTACTTTATAAGGTACACGACCAAGTTCTTTAGAAACCTCAGCAAAGCTGCTGCCCATGAAGCGTTTGATCGAATAAATTGTTTTTGTAGGGTTTGTAATTGCCTGGCGTTTTGCCGGCTCACCTACCTTGCGCTCACCATTCTCTGCAAAAGCAACAATGGATGGCGTAGTACGCTTACCCTCACTGTTGGCTATAACTACAGGTTCGTTACCTTCCATTACGGATACGCAAGAGTTTGTTGTTCCTAAGTCTATACCAATAATTTTTGACATGCTATTTATCTCTGTTTATGTTTATGAATCTTATTATTTATTTCTATTATTTCTTGTTTAACAAGCAATGTGCCAATTGAGTTTTGGCAGAAAATTATGTTATTTTAGCGGGATAAAGTAATCTTCTGTCCGAATGTTGTTACAAAAATGTGACAGGATGACAGAATTGTGATACCTTCTATTGATCCAGCTTCAACAAACGTTCTAAATGTTGGTAACCAATTCCAAAATAGGACTTTGTCTCCGCTAACTTTTGTTTAATCTCTCCTTGTTTTACTTCCAAGGCCTTCCCAGAAAGCTTACTGGTCTTCACACCTACTACCAATACATTCTTTGGTGTATGCGCATCTGAGATAAATTCAAACACTTTAGTCTTATAGCCATAATATTCTAAAATCAAGGCACGCATGGCATCAGTTACCATTTCTGCCTGGCGCTCCATGAAAATACCATATTTAGTCAATACGGAAACTTCATTCTTTACTTTAGCCCTATCCATCTCGCGTCTGACCTGTTTATGACAGCAAGGTGCCACCACAATTAAACTGGCATTGGCTTTTATACCTTTGAAAATCGCATCATCAGTTGCCGTATCACAAGCATGCAGGGCGATCAATAAATCAATGGCCTCTACCTGATAATCCTGAATCGTACCCGGTACAAAATCCAGTCCATCAAAAGCTGAACGCTTGGCAATGCCATTACATAACGTCACCAAGTCGTCCCTGAATTCTACCCCAGTTACTTTCGTATCCAGTTTCAGTACTTGCTGTAAGTAATCATATAAAGCAAAGGTCAGGTACCCCTTTCCGGAGCCCATATCCACTACCTTCTTGATACTATTTTCTGGCAGTTCTTTAATCAAAGAACTTAAAATCTCTACATACTGATTAATCTGTTTGTATTTATCCTGTGCGTTTTTGAAAACATTACCTTCAGCATCTGTAATCTTCAGCTCTTGTAAATAAGGTTTTCCGGCAGGCTGAATCAAACGTTTCTTTTCTTTATTATGTGACACTGCAGGTGCTGTTTTACCATCACTATTCAATAGCCTTTCACGAATCGAGATCACATGATTCTTTGCATGCTCTAAAATCACTTCCTTTTCAGTAGTAAACAAGGTACAGGCTTTAAAATCATTACTGATAAAATGCCCCACCACGGTGATGCCTTCAGAAATAGGAAAGTTCTTTACAATATCTCTGGTTTTGTTACGGTAGGTAAAAGAAAGCATATCGGCTCTCTTGATCTTCACCTTGCGGACATAAACATTTTTTAATTCTTTATCATTTCCCTGATAATTACCCAGGGAAACTTTTAGAAAAGTATTCGAAGAAATACTTTCAGCGAGTTGTTCTTGAAAACGCTGTAACTGGAGTTGATTTGACATGAAATTGGATTACGATGCAAAGATACCCTTTTGAAAAAGGAATAGTAAATTAGCTTTATGAAACAGCGTTATTTAATTGCCATTCTTCCACCAGCATCTCAGCTACAAAAGAAATAGAAAATTTATTCAGGCAAATAAAAGCATGTACAAAAGAATTTAGTAAATATTCATTTGGAAGCTTAACCCCTCACCTGACCATTGCTTACAGAGATGTCGCTGCTGATGTTTATACAGAGATATTAGCCCATTATAAAAATGAAAACTTCCATACCGAATTTGCAGTTAATCATTTTAGTTTGTTAAAGCACGACGGCAGTCGTTGGAAAGTCTTAAAACATTATAAAAGCCAACCAGGCCCCGAGCAATTAGAAATACCCATGTAAAGAAAAAACCCCATCCGAAACGGACAGGGTTTTCCTTATAATGATAAGGAAATAAATTATTCGCCTTTATCTTCAGTTTTAGTTTCAACTGGAGCTTCTTCAGTAACTGGAGCAGCTGCAACTGTAGTATCATCAGCTTTCTTAGCTTTAGTTCTACCACGACGTGTAGTTTTCTTCTCAGCAGATTCCACTTCTTTACCGTAAACTTCATTGTAATCAACCAATTCGATTAAAGCCATCTCAGCGTTATCACCTAGACGGTTGTTTAATTTAATGATCCTTGTGTAACCACCTGGACGGTTTGCAATTTTAGCTGCAACATCACGGAACAATTCAGTAACGATTTCTTTGTCTTGTAAATAACTGAAAACGATACGACGTGAGTGCGTAGTATCAGTTTTAGATTTAGTCAAAAGAGGCTCAACATACATACGCAAAGCTTTTGCTTTAGCTAAAGTAGTTTGAATTCTCTTGTGCTTAATTAACGATGAAGCCATGTTAGCCAACATCGCTTTACGATGTGAATCTGTTCTTCCTAAGTGGTTATTTTTTTTACCGTGTCTCATTTTGATTTTATTCAGTGTATACCGTCTCTTTGATGTTTATCTGAGGGAATTATACACGATTAACAATATTGTTATTTAAGGGTAGTATTGATTACTCTTCGTCAAGTTTGAATTTCGATAGATTCATACCGAAAGATAAGCTTTTAGATTTCACCAATTCCTGAATCTCAGTTAGTGATTTTTTACCGAAGTTTCTGAATTTTAACATATCAGCAACATCATAAGAAACCAGGTCAGCTAAAGTACGGATGTCAGCTGCTTTAAGGCAGTTTAATGCACGTACAGAAAGATCTAAATCAACCAATTCAGTTTTAAGGATTTTACGCATATGTAAAATTTCCTCATCTACTTCTTTAGTCTCTTCTTTAGCTTGAGATTCTAATACTAAATTCTCATCAGAGAACAACATAAAGTGCTGGATTAAAATTTTCGCAGCTTCTTTTAGTGCTTCTTCAGGATGGATAGATCCATCTGTAGAGATATCTAATATTAATTTTTCATAATCTGTCTTTTGTTCAACACGATAATTTTCAATCGAGTATTTTACATTTTTCATTGGAGTAAAAATCGAATCGATTGCGATTACACCAACTACAGCATCATTGATTTTATTTTCTTCAGCTGGAACATAACCGCGTCCTTTATTGATAGTTAATTCTACCTCTAAAGTCACTGTTTTTTCCATGTTACAAATAACGAAATCAGGGTTAAGAACCTCGAAGTTGTTAGAGAATTTTGTAATATCTCCAGCGGTAAACTGATCTTGCCCGTTTACTAAAATGAAAACTTTTTCAGAATCACCAGAATCACCAACTTTCTTAAAACGTACTTGTTTCAAGTTAAGGATGATTTCCGTCAAATCTTCTACAACACCTTTCATTGTAGAAAACTCGTGAGATACGCCAGAAAAACGAATACTTGTAATGGCATAACCTTCTAAAGAAGAAAGTAAAATTCTTCTTAGGGCGTTACCAATTGTTACACCGAAACCGGGCTCTAAAGGACGAAATTCAAATATACCATCGAAATCTGTTGATTTCTGCATGATTACCTTATCGGGTTTCTGAAATGCTAAAATTGCCATTTATAATGTTTTTAGATCGTTATTAAAATTATGTAATGAAATAAAGTGAATTGCCCAAAAGGCAATTCACTAAATATATTACTTAGAGTATAACTCTATTATAAGGTTCTCTTTGATATTTTCTGGGATCTCATCACGGTTAGGATAAGTTAAGAACTTACCTGACAATTCACTTGCATTCCAGTCTAACCAATTGAATTTATTGATTACTCTGCCTGCTACTGAATTAGTAATCGCTTCTAAAGTCTTAGACTTTTCGCGAACTGCAACAACATCACCAGCTTTTAATTGATATGAAGGAATGTTTACTACTTCACCGTTAACTGTTACGTGTTTATGGCTAACTAACTGACGGGCAGCTGAACGTGTTGTAGCAATACCTAATCTGTATACTGTGTTATCTAAACGAGCTTCTAATAATTGCAATAAGTTATCACCTGTGATACCTTCACGAGAAGATGCTTTGGTGAATAAGTTACGGAACTGACGTTCTAATACACCATAAGTATATTTAACTTTCTGTTTTTCCATTAACTGTACTGCGTACTCGGATTGTTTTCCTCTTCTTTTGGAAGCACCGTGCTGTCCAGGAGGATAATTTTTTCTATCTAATACCTTATCAGGGCCGAAAATTGGCTCTCTGAATTTACGGGCGATTTTGGACTTTGGTCCTGTATATCTTGCCATTGTTTTTTGTTTAAAGTATCGTGCAGCCTTAAGCTACAGACTCTTAGCTTTAAAATTAATTATTATACTCTTCTCTTTTTAGGAGGACGACATCCGTTGTGCGGAAGCGGAGTGATATCTTTGATAGAGGTTACTTCGATACCTGAAATCTGCAATGTTCTAATTGCTGACTCACGACCTGAACCTGGACCTTTAACAAAAACTTCTACTTTACGAAGACCTAAGTCAAATGCTACTTTACCGCAATCAGATGCTGCTTGACCTGCTGCATAAGGAGTGTTCTTTTTAGAACCCTTGAATCCCATTTTACCTGCAGAAGACCATGAAATAGTTTGACCGTTGTTATTTGTTAAAGTAACAATGATATTGTTAAAAGTAGCATTGATGTGTGCCTGACCAACAGGCTCAATTACAACAATACGCTTTTTGGTAACTTTTTTACTCTTAGCCATAATTCTTATTCAGTACTAATTTTATTTAGTAGCTTTTTTCTTGTTAGCAACTGTTTTTCTCTTGCCTTTACGTGTACGAGAGTTGTTCTTAGTACGTTGTCCACGTACCGGCAAACCTTTTCTGTGACGTAATCCACGGTAACAACCGATATCCATTAAACGTTTAATGTTCAACTGAACTTCTGAACGTAAAGCACCTTCTACTTTTACGCCGTCGTTGATGATGGTACGGATAGCCGATAACTCATCGTCAGACCAATCCTGTACTTTCTTGTTAAAATCGATACCTGCTTCCGTTAAAATACGTTGAGCAGTTGATCTACCTACTCCGAAGATGTATGTTAGACCAATTTCGCCTCTTTTGTTTCTTGGTAAATCAATACCTGATATCCTTGCCATATTTGTACTAAATGTTTGATTAACTGAATGAACGAGATTGAGTATCCTGTACATTCAATCTTCATCACAATCAATAATTTCTTAACCTTGACGTTGCTTATATTTTGGATTTTTCTTGTTAATCACGAAAAGTTTACCTTTACGACGAATAATCTTGCAATCAGCGCTACGTTTTTTAATTGATGACCTAACTTTCATTTTATTTATATCTATAAGTAATCCTGCCTTTTGATAAATCGTAAGGCGACATCTCTAATTTGACTTTGTCTCCAGGTAAAATTTTGATGTAGTGCATCCTCATTTTACCCGAAATATGAGCTATTATCTCATGACCATTCTCTAGTTCCACTCGGAACATGGCATTGGATAGTGCTTCTCTTATTACACCGTCTTGTTCAATTGAGGCTTGTTTAGCCATATAATATTGATATTTACTTAATTAGCTGCTACTAAACAGGGTTGCAAAATTAAATAAAAAAATTTAATAAATTACCTTTTTTTATTTAAAACTTCTTCAATAACTGAAAAAGTCGATAAAACGTCTGCCTTACCCTTTTTAACTGCCACCGTATGCTCAAAATGAGCTGATGGCCTATTGTCCTTACTGGTTACTGTCCAGCCGTCTGACCAGAACTTAACACCCGCTGTACCTGCATTGATCATAGGCTCTATAGCGATCACCATTCCCTCTTCCAGTTTAATTCCAATCCCGCGTTTACCATAATTTGGTACTTCAGGTTTTTCATGTAATTGAACGCCAACTCCGTGACCTACTAATTCCTTCACTACACCAAATCCATTCGCCTCCGCATGCGCCTGTACAGCATAGCCTACATCTCCGATCCTTGATCCTACGACAGCCTTCTCTATGGCAAGTCTTAAACATTCCTTAGTCACCTCTACTAACTTCTGTTTTTCCGCGTCTATTTCCCCGATGGAGAAAGTATAAGCTGAATCACCAAAGTATTTATTTAGAATGACCCCACAGTCGACAGAGATCAAGTCTCCCTCCTGTATCACATATTCACCTGGAAAGCCATGAACAACCTGCTCATTTGGCGAAATACATAGTGAATACGGGAAGCCGTTATAGTTTAAAAAAGCTGGGATTGCTCCGTGGTCTTTGATAAACGTTTCAGCCAGGTCATTCAATTTTTTTGTAGTGATGCCCGGACCAATCACCTTAGCTACTTCAGCTAAAGTTTTAGATACAAGTAAAGAACTTTCTCTTATTAACTCGATCTCCTCTGGAGATTTGTAATAGATCTTAGACATACTATATTTTAGATCACTGCGTTGCTACCTGTGGTTGCAGCAGGAATTCCTGTGCGACCGGTAACTCTACCTGTTTTCATTAAACCATCATAATGACGCATTAACAAATAACTTTCAATTTGTTGCAATGTATCCAATACCACACCTACCAGGATCAATAAAGAAGTTCCACCATAGAAATGGGCAAATTCTGACTTGATACCAAATTTAACAGCTACTGAAGGAAGTACAGCAATGATGGCTAGGAAAACTGCACCTGGGAAGGTGATCTTCGAAATTACATCATCTATGAAGCTTGAGGTAGCCAAACCTGGTTTGATACCAGGAATGAATCCACCGTTCTTCTTCATGTCGTCCGACATTTGAGTAGGGTTAACGGTAATTGCAGTATAAAAGAATGTGAATGCAATAATTAAAAATCCAAAAGTTAAGCTATACGCTAATGAAGTATAGTCACTGAACTGAATCAACCAGGTGTTCTGTAAAGAAGGAAAGAACTGAGGAATGAATCCAGGGATAAACATCAATGCCTGAGCAAAGATGATCGGCATTACACCGGCAGCATTCACTTTTAAAGGAATGTACTGTCTTACCCCACCAAACTGTCTGTTACCAACAATCCTTTTTGCATATTGAACCGGCACTTTACGTACACCCTGAACAATCATGATGGTAAACATCACTACTGCAAATAAAGCCACAATCTCAAGAACAAGGGCAATTAAGCCACCGTCCCCAACAAACCTAGAAGTAATCTCCTGGTATAAAGCAATTGGCAATCTAGCAATAATACCAACCATAATGATTAATGAAATACCATTTCCAATGCCTTTATCGGTGATTTTCTCACCCAACCACATCACAAACAGTGTACCAGCTGCCAACACGAATGTTGCCATCACATAGAACAAAGCATGATCAATAACGATTGCTTCAACAGGAACTTGTGTTTTAACATAACCAACGGCTTGAACAGCAGTAATGGCTACGGTTAGATAACGCGTAATCTGATTTAGTTTCTTCCTGCCACTTTCACCCTCCTTTTGCATTTTCTGGAATGAAGGAACAGCAATACCTAATAGCTGAACTACAATTGAGGCAGAAATATAAGGCATAACACCCAAGGCAAGGATAGATACCCGTGAAAACGAACCTCCGGCAAACATATCCAAGAGACCTAAAAGACCAGACTTTTCATTATTGCCTAAAAGAGTTGCGTCAACACCTGGTAGCACCACATGAGATACAAATCTATAAACCAAAAGAATCATGAGCGTAAATACAATACGCTCTTTCAATTCTTGAATTTTCCAAATATTACTTAAAGTAGTAAACAGCTTCTTCATTAATTACAATTAATTACAATTTTTCGATTGAGCCTCCAACAGCCTCAATAGCTTGTTGTGCGGTAGCAGAAAAAGCATGAGCTTTCACTTCTAACTTAGATTTAACTTCACCACGGCCTAGTACTTTTACCAGGTCATTTTTGTGAGCTAAACCATGGTCTTGCAATGTAGCAAAATCAATTGTAGTTAGATTAAATTTCTCAGCTAATGCTTGAATTACGTCTAAGTTTACACTTACGTACTCTACACGGTTAATAGGTTTGAAACCAACCTTAGGTACGCGACGTTGTAATGGCATTTGACCACCTTCAAAACCGATTTTGGTTTTGTGACCAGAACGAGATCCAGCACCTTTGTGACCACGTGTCGATGTTCCGCCACGTCCAGAACCGGTACCACGACCAATTCTCTTAACATTCTTTGTAGAACCTTTTGCAGGTTTCAGATTACTTAAGTTCATTTTTTGAAACTTATGTTGCCCTTCGCTTTCACTAATCAGGGACAACGGTTAAACATATTTAAAGGTTGCAAATGTAATTATATAAACCACATTTACAACCTTTAAAAATTTATATACTCTCTATAGCAACTAAGTGATTCACTTTTCTCACCATTCCGATGATGGCAGCGTTAGCTTCCACTTCAACACTTTGGTTCATTTTAGTTAAACCTAATGCTTTCATCGTTCTTTTTTGGCGTTCGCTTCTATCGATAATGCTTTTTACCTGGGTTATTTTGATCTTAGCCATAATATTATCCGTTAAAAACTTTATTTAAATCAATACCACGTTGCTGAGCGATGGTATAAGCATCACGCATTTTAGTTAAAGCATCTACTGTTGCTTTTACCACGTTGTGAGGATTTGATGAACCTTTAGACTTCGCCAATACGTTGTGTACACCGGCACTCTCTAATACTGCACGCATTGCACCACCTGCAATAACACCTGTACCTACTGCTGCTGGTTTGATTAAAACAAAACCACCAGAGAATTTACCGATTTGCTCATGAGGAACAGTACCGTTCAATAGAGGAACTTTTACCAAGTTCTTTTTAGCATCATCGATACCTTTAGCAATCGCTTCAGTTACCTCTTTTGCTTTACCTAATCCATAACCTACAATTCCGTTTTCATCTCCAACAACCACGATGGCTGAGAAGCTGAAAGTACGTCCACCTTTGGTTACTTTGGCAACACGTTGTATGCTAACTAAACGATCTTTTAATTCGATCTCGCTAGTCTTTACTCTTTTTATATTGATAGTTGACATTCTTACCTATTTTCAGATTAAAATACTAAACCAGCTTCGCGAGCACCTTCTGCCAACGATTTAACACGTCCATGGTACAAATAACCATTTCTGTCGAAAACTACTTCTTTAATCCCAGCTGCAATAGCTTTTTCAGCTACTAATTTACCAACAGCTACTGATTGTTCAGATTTGTTTCCAGTTCCAGAAAAGTCTTTTGATAAAGACGAAGCTGATACAATTGTATTACCGGTTACGTCGTTAATGATTTGAGCATAAATTCCTTTATTGCTTCTATATACCGATAGACGTGGACGGCTTTCAGAACCTGTTAATCTTTTTCTGATTCCCTTTTTTATACGATCTCTACGAGATAATTTTTTTCCTGCCATTTTGATTATTTTTTAGAAGCTGATTTACCTGCTTTTCTTCTTAACACTTCACCTACAAACTTGATACCTTTACCTTTATATGGCTCAGGAGTACGTAACGAGCGGATTTTTGCTGCTACTTGACCAATCAATTGTTTGTCAATACTTTCTAAAATGATTTTAGGAGTCTGACCTTTTTCTGAGGTAGTTGTTACTTTAATTTCTTCCGGCAATTGGAATACATAGTGGTGAGAATAACCCAGAACTAAGTCTAAAGTGTTTCCTGTGTTTGTCGCACGGTAACCAACACCTACTAATTCCTGAGAAATTTTATATCCTTCTGTAACACCAACAACCATATTGTTTAGCAATGAACGATATAAACCGTGTAAAGCTTTGTGTCTTTTCTGCTCTGAGGGACGAGTTACAGTAACTACGCCATCTTCCTGACTTACAGTGATATCAGAATCAACTGCTTGAGTCAATTCTCCTTTTGGTCCTTTAACAGTTACTACGTTATCGTTAGATACAGTAATTGTTACACCTGAAGGTACATTAATTGGGGCTTTTCCTATTCTTGACATTTTGTTATCCTCCTTTAATTAATAAACGTGACACAAAACTTCGCCACCAATGTTCAGTTTGGCTGCTTCTTTATCTGTCATTACACCTTTAGATGTAGACAAGATGGCAATACCTAAACCGTTTAATACTCTTGGCATATTTTCTACGCCGGCATATTGCCTTAAACCTGGTTTGCTGATACGGGTTAATGTACGGATTGCAGGAATTTTAGTGATCGCATTATATTTCAAAGCGATTTTAATTGTTCCTTGAACCGTAGTATCTTCAAACTTGTAGTTAGCAATGTAACCTTTGTCAAAAAGAACTTTAGTAATTTCTTTTTTAAGATTTGATGCAGGAATTTCTACAATTCTGTGATTTGCCTTGATGGCATTTCTTACTCTTGTAAGGTAATCTGCTATTGGATCTGTATTCATTTTTATTTAATTGTGACGGTGGTTTCCTTCCTATTTCATTCGGGACGACCTTCCATCGGTTAATTTTTTTGTTTCTAGCCGCGGGTCTGAGCCCTTAGCATAAAGAAAGCTGTTTTACCAGCTTGCTTTTCTTACTCCAGGGATTTTACCTGCTAATGCCATATCACGGAACAATACCCTTGATATACCGAAAGTACGCATGTAACCACGAGGACGTCCAGTTAATTTACAACGATTGTGTAAACGTACTGCAGATGAGTTTTTTGGTAACTTATCTAATCCTTCATAATCACCAGCAGCTTTAAGTTCTGCACGTTTGTCAGCATACTTAGCTACCAATTTTTGGCGCTTAATTTCGCGAGCTTTTACACCTTCTTTTGCCATTATGAATTTGTGTTATTTTGGTTTTTAAATGGTAATCCGAATTGTTTTAAAAGTTCTAATGCTTCAACATCAGTAGTAGCACTAGTAACAAATGTAATATCCATACCTAAAATCTTGCTGATTTTGTCGATGTTGATCTCTGGGAAAATGATTTGCTCAGTAACTCCTAATGTGTAGTTACCTTTTCCATCAAAACCTTTATCATTGATACCTTTGAAATCACGGATACGAGGTAAAGCTACAGAAATTAAACGATCTAAAAACTCATACATGTTGTTGTCACGTAAAGTAACACGTACACCTACTGGCATACCTTTACGCAATTTAAAGTTTGAGATATCTTTTTTAGACTTAGCGCCTACTGCTTGCTGACCAGCGATTGTGCTCATCTCTAAAATAGAGGAGTCCATGATCTTCTTATCAGTTACAGAGAAACGTCCAACACCTTGGTTGATCGCGATTTTCTCTAACTTAGGAACTTGCATAACGCTCTTATAGTTGAACTTATCTTTAAGTGCAGCTACGATTTCCTCTTTATATTTACTTTTTAATCTTGGTACGTAAGTCATTATTTGATCTCCTCTCCTGATTTTTTACTAACCCTAACTAATTTCCCATCAGCATTAAGCTTTCTGCCAACGCGAGTAGTTGCACCTGTTTTAGGATCAACTAATGCCACGTTAGAAATATGAAGAGCAGCCTCTTTTTTAATGATACCTCCGTTTGGATTAGCAGCATTTGGTTTTGTATGTTTTGATACAAGGTTCACACCTTCTACAAGAATTCTACTTTTAGTAATTAATACAGAAAGCACTGTGCCTTGTTGGCCTCTTGAATCGCCAGCGATTACCTTTACTAAATCTCCTTTACGGATTTTAATCTTTGGTGTAGTTACTTTATTTTTCATTTTATAATACCTCCGGTGCTAATGACACAATTTTCATGAATTGTTTTTCACGCAGTTCTCTTGCTACCGGGCCGAAAATACGTGTACCACGCGGCTCATCTTGTGCATTTAATAATACTGCTGCATTGTCGTCGAAACGGATGTAAGAACCATCTTTACGTCTGATCTCTTTTCTCGTTCTTACAACTACTGCTTTAGAAACTGTTCCTTTCTTGATGTTACCAGAAGGCAACGCGCTTTTAACGGTTACAACGATTTTGTCACCAATAGAAGCGTATCTCTTTCCAGTACCACCAAGCACACGGATAACCAATACTTCTTTAGCGCCGCTATTGTCGGCTACGTTTAATCTTGATTCCTGTTGTACCATGTTATTTAGCTCTTTCTAAAATTTCCACTAATCTCCAGTTCTTATTCTTACTCAGCGGACGAGTCTCCATGATCAGTACTGTATCACCAATACCGCAATCGTTTTTCTCGTCATGAGCCATAAATTTGGTAGTTTTTTTAACAAACTTACCATAGATCGGGTGTTTCACTTTACGTTCAACCGCTACAACAACAGACTTATCCATTTTGTTGCTTACTACCAACCCGGTTCTTGTTTTTCTTAATTGTCTTTCCATTTCGACTCTAAAGTTATTTTGTTTCAGTAGCAGACTCCGCTAATTTGCGCTTCGTCACTTCAGTGTTTAATCGGGCGATATCTCTTCTTACCTTTTTAATACGGGTAGGATTCTCGATAGCCGAAATTGTATGTGCAAATTTCAACTTTACTAAATTTTCAGTTTCTTCTGCAATCCTGGCTACTAGTTCTTCTTTTGAAAGCCCTGTGATTTCTGAGTTCTTCATTTTATTAATTTTAATGCCTTGGGTCTAGCGGTTGTAATAACAAGTTACTTACAACATTGAACCCAAGAACTTTTTTTATGCTTCTACGTAATCTCTACGTACTACAAATTTTGTTTGAATCGGCAATTTTTGAGCCGCTAATCTCATGGCTTCTTTAGCAATTGCTAATGGAACACCTTCGGCTTCAAAAATAATACGTCCAGGTCTAACAACGGCAACCCAGTATTCTGGAGCACCCTTACCTTTACCCATACGAACTTCAGCTGGTTTCTTAGTTACCGGTTTGTCCGGGAAAATTCTAATCCACACCTGGCCTTCACGTTTCATGAAACGAGTTACCGCAATACGGGCTGCCTCTATCTGGCGACTTGTAATCCAAGTCGACTCTAAAGATTTGATCCCGAAAGACCCGAATGACAATTCAGCACCGCGTGTTGCTAAACCCTTCATTCTGCCTTTTTGCATCTTTCTGAACTTCGTTCTTTTTGGCTGTAACATCTTATTCTAATATTATCGTTAAACGATCTGTTAACTAATTATTTACGAGGACCTCTGTTAGGAGTATTTCCGCCTCTATTATCTCTTCCTGCACCAGGAGCGCCTTGACCTGGACCTCTTCCGCCACGACCTTTATTGTCGTTTCTTCTGTCTCCACCGCCACGGTTATCTCTGTCTCTTCCACCACCGAAAGCACCTTCTGGTCTGCCACCTTTACCTGGAGCATTGCTCACAGAACCGATGTTTGGAGAAAGATCACGTTTACCGTAAACTTCACCTTTACAGATCCATACTTTAACACCTATTTTACCATAAGTAGTCAAAGCTTCTGCTAATGCATAGTCAATGTCAGCACGGAAAGTATGCAAAGGAATTCTTCCTTCTTTATACTGTTCGCTACGAGCCATCTCAGCACCACCTAAACGACCAGAGGTCATAATTTTGATACCTTCAGCACCCATACGCATCGTTGATGCAATAGTAGATTTCATTGCTCTACGGAATGAGATCCTTGCTTCTAATTGTTTTGCAACACCTTCTGCAACTAATTGTGCATCAAGCTCAGGACGTTTGATCTCAAAAATGTTGATTTGAATTTCCTTTTTAGTCAATTTCTTCAACTCTTCTTTGATCTTGTCAACCTCAGCTCCTGCTTTTCCGATCACAATACCCGGACGTGCAGTGTGGATAGTTACCGTGATACGTTTTAACGTACGCTCGATTACTACTTTCGCTACACCGCCTTTTGCGATACGTACAGAAAGGTATTTTCTTATTTTTTCGTCCTCAACTAATTTATCAGCATAGTTGTTGCCACCGAACCAGTTAGAATCCCAACCTTTGATGATTCCTAACCTGTTTCCTATTGGATGTGCTTTTTGTCCCATTTCTGTTAATTAGTTTGAGTTTCAACGTTTTTACTATCTACTACCAAAGTTACATGGTTAGAACGCTTACGGATTCTGTAACCACGTCCTTGAGGTGCTGGTCTAAGTCTTTTTAATTGACGACCACCGCCTACCATTATCGTTTTCACGTATAACTGGTTTTCTTCAGGGCGAGAACCTTCATTTTTAGTTTCCCAGTTTTTGATAGCCGACAATAAAAGTTTCTCAACTCTGATTGCTGCTTCTTTGTTGGTAAACTTTAAAATACTTAAAGCTTTCTCTACACGCTCACCTCTGATAAGATCTACAACCAAACGCATTTTACGTGGTGAGGTTGGACAATTGTTTAATTTCGCTACTGCTTCCATCTCTTAATTATTTTTTCTTTTCAGAGTGACCCCTAAATGTTCTGGTTGGAGCAAACTCTCCCAGCTTGTGACCAACCATGTTTTCTGTTACGTATACCGGAATAAATTTATTTCCGTTATGCACTGCAAATGTATGATTCACAAAATCTGGTGAAATCATTGATCTGCGAGACCAAGTTTTAATTACAGACCTTTTGCCTGAATCATTCATAGATACTACTTTCTTCTCTACGTTATGGTCAATATAAGGTCCTTTTTTTATCGAACGAGCCATTATTTCTTCCTTTTCTCTATGATGAAACGATTTGAGTATTTTTTAAGTGAACGAGTTTTGAATCCTTTCGAATACAATCCGTTTCTTGAACGAGGCTGACCTCCTGATGAGCGACCCTCACCACCACCCATTGGGTGATCCACAGGGTTCATCGCTACCGGACGTGTTCTAGGACGACGTCCTAACCAACGTTTACGACCTGCTTTACCTAATACTTCATTTGCATGATCCGAGTTCGAAACAGCTCCGATTGTTGCTAAACAAGTCACTAAGATTGCTCTTACTTCACCTGATGGCATTTTAACAGTTGCATATTTACCATCACGTGCTGCTAATTGAGCATAAGCGCCTGCGCTACGTGCCATTTGAGCACCACGACCTGGTTGAATTTCAATGTTATGTACAATCGATCCCAATGGGATTTTTGAAAGTGTTAATGCATTTCCAACTTCTGGAGTTGCTGTATCACCCGAAACTACTGTTTGTCCTACTTGCAATCCTTCCGGTGCAATAATGTAACGCTTCTCTCCATCTGCGTAATGCAATAATGCAATACGAGCGGTACGGTTTGGATCGTACTCAACAGTAGCTACTGTTGCAGGAATGTTAAACTTATCACGTTTAAAGTCAATTAAACGGTAAGATTTTTTGTGACCACCACCCATGTAGCGCATAGTCATCTTTCCTGTATTGTTACGTCCTCCTGATTTCTTAGAAGATACAACCAATGATTTTTCGGGCTTGGTTGCTGTAATCTCCGAAAAGCTGGCACCTACTCTAAAGCGGGTTCCCGGAGTGACTGGTTTAAATTTTCTTAAGCCCATAGTTATAAATTATTCACTTTATTAAATATTCGCGTAATAATCAATTGTTTCGCCTGCTGCCAGGGTTACAATCGCTTTTTTGTATTTTGGGCTACGACCCGTAACTAATCCACCTTTAGTGTTTCTAGACTTCACTTTACCATTTACAACCATTGTATTAATGGCTAAAATGTTAACGTTGTACATCTTCTCTATGGCTTGCTTAATCTGCAATTTATTTGCTTTGTGTTCTACTTTAAAAGTAAAGCGATTAGACTTTTCTGTTAATGCAGAAGCTTTTTCGGTTAATATTGGTTTCTTTAAAAATTCCATATTACTTGGCAAATGCCTCCTCGATTGTTTTAAGAGAATCAGCAGTCAACAAAAGTTTGCCACAGTTTAATACATCATATGTATTCAACTGATCTGCAGTAATTACTTTCGCTTTCTGAATGTTTCTGCTTGATAAATAGATATTGTTATTTTGTGAAGGTAAAACCAACAATGTCTTTTCGCCAGCGATGTTTAATGCGCTAACTAAATCTAGGTAGTTTTTAGTTTTGATAGAATCAAAAGCAAAGTCTTCTAAAACAACAACGTTGTTATCCTGAGCTTTGTAGGTCAATGCTGATCTACGAGCCAGTTGCTTTAACTTTTTGTTCAATTTGAAACTATAATCACGTGGTTGAGGACCAAACACACGACCACCACCATTAAACAATGGAGATTTAATACTTCCGGCACGAGCACCACCAGTACCTTTTTGTTTGTAAAGTTTGCGGGTTGAACCTGCAATTTCATTACGTTGCTTAGACTTGTGAGTACCTTGACGTTGATTAGCCAAATACTGTTTTACATCTAAATAGATCGCGTGGTCAACAGGCGTAATGCCAAATACTGACTCAGGAAGTTGCACCTTGGCACCTGTCTCTTTTCCTGAAATGTTTAATACTTTAACTTCCATCTGCTTACTTATCTAAGATTACGTAAGAACCCTTAGCTCCTGGAATGGAACCACTAACTACAACAAGGTTTTGATCAGCATAAACTTTCAAAACTTGTAAGTTCTGAACTTTTACTCTGTCACCACCCATTCTACCCGCCATACGCATACCTTTAAATACACGAGCTGGATAAGAAGCAGCACCCAATGAACCTGGTGCACGCATTCTATTATGCTGTCCGTGAGTTTGTCCACCAACACCAGCGAAACCATGACGTTTTACAACACCCTGGAAACCTTTACCTTTAGAAGTACCAACAACATCCACGAAATCACCTTCATTGAAAATGTTCACAGTTACCGTATCACCTAAGTTCAACGATTCTTCGAACGGTTCAAATTCAACCAATTTACGTTTTGGGGTTGTGCTTGCTTTCGCAAAGTGGCCTTTAAGAGGCTTGGTAGTGTTCTTTTCTTTGGCTTCGTCGAAACCTAACTGAACGGAAACATAACCGTCTTTCTCTTCGGTCTTTACCTGTGTAACCACACAAGGTCCAGCTTCAATCACCGTACATGGAATGTTCTTTCCATCGGCGTCGAATATGCTGGTCATTCCTACTTTTTTTCCAATAATACCTGACATTTTCTTTTTTTAATTTAACACCCATCGAAGCAGTAGGGCTTCGTTCAAGGTGGATACAATTCCCTTTAAGGGAGGGCAAAAATACGAAAGAAATCTTAATTTTCAAATAGTTAGCTAATTATTTTTTCAAATAACCGCTATTTAGTTTTTATCCAACCAACTTGTCACTCAGACTGTACAGGATCACGAGCAAAACAAAAGACCCGATCAAAACATATAAGTAATCCCGCTCGATGAGAAAGCTGAAGATCGAGAAAACGACCCGCGCAACCGGAGTAAAAATCAATAATAAAGTCCCAAACTGGATAATTGCCTTAGGATCTAATTCTCGCAATCCGACAAAAATAGAGGCAATAGAAGATAATCCAGACTTGTTTGGGTTAAAAGTACGGTAATCGATGGGCGCAGCATGATTAGCCAGCAAATAAAGGAAGCCTCCTACCAATACCACAGACATAGATGCGATGACACCAACGCGAAGTAAAGTCCCTAAAATCACCTGAATATCGCGATCCGCAAAGAAGTTTTTTCTTGTCCCGTTCATAGCTTTCCTGATAAACCGTTATAAATCATCTGCAGGGCGAGGAAGGTCACCACTACCGCAAATACTACTTTTAACTTGTCGGTATTAGTACGAACCAGGATTTTTGAACCAATAGTTGCCCCGCTGAGTACCCCTATCGTCACCGGCATCGCAATTCCTGGGTCAATCTGACCCCGGTGTAAGTACACAATTGCACTGGCAGCAGCAGTTACCCCCATCATGAAATTGCTGGTCGTAGTGGACACCTTAAAGGGTATCCGCATGATGTTATCCATCGCAATCACCTTTAAAGCCCCAGAACCAATCCCCAGTAAACCAGAAATGATCCCTGCAAAAAACATCATTACAAAGCCTCCTACTACCCGATGAACCGCATAATTCTTCGGGCCATGTGCTGTAGGATAAGTCCCATTCAGCTTAAAAAATAAGGCCAGCTTTCCGGAAGTATCATTATCCGACCGATCGACCTTCTTAATCACCATCATCGCTGCAGAAAAAAGTAGAATAAGGCCAAAAACCACGGCAATAAAACCAGGATTCAGGTAAACGGTCAGCACAGCACCGATTACGGCACTAATAGTAGTGGCCACTTCCAGGAACATACCAATACGGATATTGGTGATCCCTTCTTTCACATAAGCGGCGGCTGAGCCGGAAGAAGTTGCAATTACAGAAACAATAGAGGCACCGATAGCATAATGAATATCTACCCCCAAAACCAAGGTAAGCAAGGGGATAATAATTACCCCACCACCTAAACCAGTCAGCGATCCAACCAATCCAGCTAAAAAAGCACCTGCTAAAACTATAATTGTAAATAGTAATACCGACATTGCTGCAAATATAGGATCTATACTTAGAACACAATAAATTTGGCAATTGAATGTTAAATTAAACCAGACCTGATCATATCTTAATTAAATCACACTCCTTAACTAAAGATTATTCCTTAAAACCAATCATTTATGAAAAAACTGATATTCGCGATTATAGCTATCCTCTTCTTCCAATTCCATACACAGGCACAATTACCAGCAGACAGTGCAAAGGCCGATCCAAGTTTAAGAGGGCAATACGAGTTCATGTTAGCAAAATCGAAAACCATCAATGGCTACAAACTGATCAACCCAGCCAGGTTAGCTGGATTTTGGAAAAGCGTATCCGATTCCATCAATCAGAACCGCAAACAGCTGAGCGCAGTAAAAGTAAAACTCGCAGAACAGGAAAAAGCAGTAACTGCCTTAAAAGCACAGATCTCTGGTGCAGAAAGCTCCCTGGCCAGCTCAAATGCGAAGTTAGATGAGATCAATTTTCTGGGCATGTCGTTTACAAAAGGCAAATACAATACCATCGTATGGTCGCTCATCCTGATCTTGGCTGCGGCACTGGCCATTGTCATCATCCGTTCCGCAAAGTACATTCATGAAGCCAAATACAGAAGCTCACTATATGAAGAAATTGCTCAGGAATACCAGAACTATAAGACAAAAGCAAACGATAAAGAAAAGAAACTAGCCCGTGAATTGCAAGACGAACGCAATAAACTGGAGGAGTATAAAAACAAAGGGAATTAATTCCCTCGTTTTTTTCGAGACTTCTGCTAAAACAAAAAAGCCTTCCGAAATAAATTCGGAAGGCTTTTTTGTTAATCGTATAAAAAGTTAAACTTTGATTTCAACTTCAACACCGCTAGGTAGTTCAAGTTTCATTAAAGCGTCAACCGTTTTAGAGTTAGAGCTATAAATGTCTAACAAACGTTTGTAAGCGCACAATTGAAACTGCTCACGTGCTTTTTTGTTAACGTGTGGAGAACGCAAAACAGTGAAGATTTTCTTTTCTGTAGGCAATGGAATTGGACCACTAACTACTGCACCCGTAGGTTTAACAGTCTTAACAATTTTCTCAGCAGATTTGTCTACCAAGTTGTAATCGTAAGATTTTAATTTAATTCTGATTCTTTGGCTCATCTTATTTATGTATTAAGGCTGCCGGTTAGAGCTATTAATAACCGGCTGCCGATGTATTATTATTCTGCAGATTTAATTCTACCTTTTGATTTAGCAACTACTTCATCCTGTACGTTTTTCGGTGCTGGTGCGTAGTGATCAAACTCCATAGTTGAAGTTGCACGACCAGAAGTGATGGTACGTAACTGAGTTACATAACCAAACATCTCAGAAAGAGGTACAGTAGCTTTAATTACTTGAGAACCATTACGTGTGTCCATACCTAAAAGCTGACCACGACGACGGTTCATGTCACCGATAACATCACCCATGTTTTCTTCAGGGGTTAAGATTTCGATTTTCATGATTGGCTCCATCAATACTGGGCTACATTTTGGTAATGCTTCACGGTAAGCCATTTTAGCTGCAAGTTCAAATGATAAAGCATCTGAATCGACTGCGTGGAATGAACCATCAATTAAGCGAACTTTCATGTCTGGTAGTGGGTAACCAGCCAATACTCCATTAGCCATAGATGCTGCGAAACCTTTCTCAACTGAAGGGATAAACTCACGAGGGATTGAACCACCTGTGATTTCATTCACAAATTGTAAACCACCTTTTTCGTAATCCGAATCGATTGGAGAAATAACAACCTGGATATCCGCGAATTTACCACGACCACCTGATTGTTTTTTGTAAGTCTCACGGTGTTGAACCGAACCATTAATCGCTTCTTTGTAAGCAACTTGTGGCGCACCTTGGTTAACCTCTACTTTAAACTCGCGTCTTAAGCGGTCAATCAAGATATCTAAGTGAAGCTCACCCATACCAGAGATTACAGTTTGGCCAGTTTCCTGATCAGTCTGAACTCTAAATGTAGGATCTTCTTCCGCTAATTTAGATAAACCAATACCTAATTTATCAATGTCAGCCTGAGTTTTAGGCTCGATTGCTAAACCGATAACTGGCTCTGGGAAATCCATTGATTCTAAAATAATTGGATTTTTCTCATCACAAAGTGTATCACCTGTTTTGATATCCTTAAAGCCTACTACTGCAGCAATATCACCAGCGCCTACTTTAGGAATTGGGTTTTGCTTGTTCGCATGCATTTGGAAGATACGAGAGATACGCTCTTTGTTCTCAGAACGTGCGTTGTAAACGTATGAACCAGCGTCTAAATTACCTGAGTATACACGGATAAAGCACAAACGACCTACGAAAGGATCGGTTGCAATTTTAAACGCTAATGCTGCAAATGGCTCATTAACATCTGGTTGACGAATTACTTCCTCACCTGTTTCTGGGTTGGTACCAGTGATACCTTCCACATCCATTGGCGATGGTAATAATTCCATTACTAAATCCAACATGGTTTGAACACCTTTGTTTTTGAAAGATGAACCACAAACCATAGGAACGATTTTAGCATCTAAAGTCGCTTTACGCAATGCATCAAGAATCTCACGCTCAGTGATTGAATTTGGATCCTCAAAGAATTTCTCCATTAGGGACTCATCATAATCAGCAACCGCTTCTAATAAATTCTCTCTCCATTCCGCAACTTCTTCAAGCATATCTTCTGGAATTGGAACTTCAGTAAAGGTCATCCCTTTATCTTCTTCATTCCAAACGATACCACGGTTGTTGATTAAATCAACTACACCTCTAAAGCTATCTTCACCTCCGATTGGCAATTGTAAAGGAACCGCATGGCTACCCAACATTTCTCTTACTTGCTTCACAACTTTTAAGAAGTCAGCTCCTGAACGGTCCATTTTGTTAACGAAACCAATACGTGGAACTGCATAGTTATTAGCTAAACGCCAGTTAGTTTCAGATTGAGGCTCAACACCATCAACTGCTGAAAATAAGAATACCAATCCGTCTAAAACACGAAGTGAACGGTTTACCTCTACGGTAAAATCCACGTGTCCAGGAGTATCGATAACGTTTACCTGATATTTATTGCCACGGTAAGGCCAGAATACAGTCGTAGCTGCAGACGTAATCGTAATACCACGTTCTGCCTCTTGTATCATCCAGTCCATCGTAGATGCACCTTCGTGTACCTCACCAATTTTGTGATTTACTCCGGCGTAATAAAGGATACGCTCAGTTGTTGTGGTTTTACCCGCATCAATGTGAGCCGCGATTCCAATATTTCTTGTAAATTTTAAATCTCTTGACATTTTATAATCTTCTATAAATTAGAAACGGAAGTGAGAGAACGCTTTGTTAGCCTCAGCCATTTTATGCGTATCTTCTTTTTTCTTAACTGCTGCACCCTCACCTTTAGCTGCTGAAACGATTTCACCTGCTAATTTTTCTTTCATGGTTTTTTCACCACGTTTACGAGCGTAAGAAATTAACCATTTCATGCCTAAAGCAATCTTACGGTCAGGTCTTACCTCTGTAGGTACCTGGAAGTTTGCACCACCTACACGACGAGATTTAACCTCTACTGCAGGCATTACATTTGTTAAAGCACGTTTCCACACTTCTAGACCGTTCTCACCTGCTTTTTTCTCAGCAAGTTCAACAGCGTCATAAAAAATACTATATGCAATGGATTTTTTTCCATCATACATCATATTGTTTACGAAACGGGTCACCTGAACATCGTTAAATTTTGGATCAGGAAGGATAATTCTTTTCTTTGGTTTTGACTTTCTCATTTGTTTTTCCTCCTAATTATTTCTTTTTACCTTTTGTTGGTGCCGCTACTACTTGACCTGGTTTAGGACGTTTAGTACCGTATTTTGAACGACGTTGGTTACGACCAGCAACTCCTGAAGTATCTAAAGCTCCACGGATGATGTGGTAACGTACTCCAGGTAAATCTTTAACACGACCACCACGGATCAATACAATGGAGTGCTCCTGTAAATTGTGACCTTCACCTGGAATATAGGCATTCACCTCTTTACCATTGGTTAAACGTACACGGGCAACTTTACGCATTGCTGAGTTTGGTTTTTTAGGGGTAGTGGTATATACACGTGTACATACACCTCTTCGCTGTGGACAGCTGTCCAACGCAGGAGACTTACTCTTGAACTCCAGTGCTACTCTACCTTTTCTAACTAATTGTTGAATGGTTGGCATTGTTCTTTTTGTTTTCTATTAATATTTAAAAACTTTACCCCTATAATAAGGGACTGCAAAGGTAGGATATTAGAATTTATAAATCAAGGGCTTAACACAAAAATAATTCTAAGTTCAGATTGCCTAAAATCAATAGAATCAGAAGGGTTAGCCATAGACCATTGCCCTTGAATTTACAGTATACACTAGGTGTAGTGTCCGTCCCTGAAAGAACTTACTGATATTAATGGAAGGTGTCTAAGTAAAGCTTCTCTACCTTCTTCCGCGCCCAATCTGTTTTACGTAGAAATTTCAAACTGGACTTTAAACTCGGATTATTTAAAAAACAATCAATACGGATCAATCTGCCCATTTCCGGCCAATCGTAATGCCACACCAATTGTTTCACAATAAATTCCAGTGTTTTACCATGTAAAGGATTATTTGGCTGTCCTGATTCTGTCATACTGCAAAAATAATAAGAATTTCCGGCTCCTAAATGTCATCGGAATAAAAAGACTCTAATTAGTAATGACTAAATTTGTCGTATTCAGTTTTACTTAATCCCTGCCTCATGAAATTTAAATTAGGAGAGTTTGTTCGTTTCGTTGACGAAAATATAGAAGGTTACATCACCAGAATCATTGATAAAGATACCATTGGCGTAACCGATTCCAATGATTTTGAGATTCCAGTGCTCGCTTCAAAGGTAACTTTGGTTCATGACGAAATCCCTGAAAGTGACATCGTTTCCAACCGCCCGGCGATCGTGATTCCTGAAGCACAGTTTATTAAAGATGGCGTTTATCTAGGTCTGATCACCGATCAGCACAGCACTTCTGTAGCCCATTTTCACCTGCTGAACGAAACTTCATTCCAATTGTTAGCCAGCTTAACCACACAAAAAGGCGACCATTATAAAGGAGAATTTGCAGCTGTGATCCCTGCCCACTCTACTAAAAAGATTTACTCTGCACAATTAGCGGACATTCAGATCTGGCCAAAATTTAAACTGGAAATCCTATTCCATACGCCGGCAAATGTGGAGCCTAAAGCGCCTATTGTTTATCATGAACGCATCAAAGGCAAAGACCTTTCTGTTGCCAAAGAAGACATCGCCCTGCTGAAACAAAAAGGATGGCTGATCCGATTAGACGCCGCAGAAGCACTGATTGACGCTGAAAAATTAAAAGAAAGCTTTTTTAAAGCACCATAAAATTCCGCATTAGGCCGCTAACCTATATAATTACCAAACAATTACAGGAATTCAGGCGTTATTCATACTCACCATTCCCTGATCAGATGAAATACTTATTCCCTGTTTTCGGCCTAATGCTATGCATTCCACTGCTGGCGGTTACCTGTAACCGCCCCATGGAAAAACTAGATGAACCCAGACTTAATGACATCAAACTACCTGAAGGCTTCAAAATTGAAGTTTTTGCAAAAGTAGACAATCCAAGATCCATGGCGATGGGGGCCAACGGAACCGTATTTGTAGGCAATCGCAGTGGCGATAAAGTCTATGCCCTCGTAGATGAAAATAAAGACGGCATTGCCGATAAAACCTATATCATTGCACAAGGCTTAAAAGACATGCCCAATGGCGTAGCCTTTAAAGATGGCAGCTTATATGTAGCAGAAATCAGTAAGATCTGGCGCTACGACCATATTGAAGATCATCTAGCCAACCCTCCGAAACCTGTCCTTATATATGATAAACTCCCAACAGATACCCACCATGGCTGGAAATACATCGCCTTCGGGCCTGATGGAAAACTATATGTACCCATTGGTGCACCCTGCAATATTTGCGACAATACAGATAAAGATAAAAGATATGCTTCCATTACCAGGATGAATCCTGATGGAACTGGCTTCGAGATTTTTGCCAATGGTGTCAGGAATTCTGTTGGTTTCGACTGGAATCCTCTAACTAAAGATCTTTGGTTTACCGAAAACGGAAGGGACATGCTGGGAGAAGACATTCCCGCAGATGAACTCAATCGTGCAGAAAAACCAGGAATGCACTTCGGTTACCCTTTTGTTCATGCCGGAGATATTTTAGACCCGGAGTTTGGCAAAGGGAAAAACCCTAAAGACTATACCCCTCCTCAAGCAAAACTTGCTGCACATACTGCGTCATTGGGTATGAAATTCTATACCGGTGATCAGTTTCCTAAAACCTATAAAAATCAAATCTTCATTGCCGAACATGGGTCATGGAACAGAAAGGAACCAATGGGGTACCGGATTACCCTGCTGAAACTTGATGGCAATAAAGTGATCAGCTATGAACCATTTGCAAGCGGCTGGCTTAAAAATGGAAAAGCCTGGGGAAGGCCGGTAGATGTATTGCAGCAAAAAGATGGCTCCCTATTGGTTTCTGACGACTTTGCCAATCTCGTTTACCGTATTTCCTATGATAAATAATTTTAGCACCCTCGATAATTGTCTTTCCGATATTTTTTTTGTAACCTGCCAAAATCAGTAAAAACATCGGAAATGAACTTTAAAGATTACGAATTTGACCTTGATGATATTAGCCGCAGTACCTACAAGATTCTTGTAAAATGGGGCGTACCACAAAGCCTTGCGACTTTTGTGAACCTGTTTGCTCTGCTGACTGTGCTGATCATCGCGGTATATTTATTACATAACGTACTCAGGCGCCTATTGAGGATTGCATTAATACGCATCGTAAAAACCACAAGAATTGACTTTTTCCTGCACCTGCTGGAAAATAGATTCGCACATTATATTGCATTATTGGCTGCCGTTTCATTGATCAGGAATACCCTGGAAGCGATCTTCCATTCGTTTCCAACCATAACAAAGGTTTTGATCAAGCTGACCGACGCTTACCTGGTGATTCTAATCATCTGGGTGATCATGACGCTGATCAAATCCGGTGCAGAATCTTTAAGAAAACGAGCAACTTTCCGTTCTAAACCTATAGAAAGCTATCTGCAGGTGATCCGGATTATATTCTACCTGATTGCCACGGTCATTATATTTTCTATCCTGAGCGGGCAAAATCCTACAGTCGCTTTTACCGCCATGGGTGCCGCCTCGGCAGTCCTGCTGTTGATGTTTAAGGATACCATTATGGGATTTGTAGCCAGTATCCAAGTGAGCACAAATGATACGGTTCGGATTGGCGACTGGATCACGATGCCGAAATATGGTGCTGATGGAGATGTGATGGAAATCAATCTGACCACCGTAAAAGTCCAGAACTTTGACAAAACGATCACCACCATCCCTACTTATTCTTTAGTATCTGATTCTTTTCAAAATTGGAGGGGCATGAGCGAATCCGGAGGGAGAAGGATCAAAAGAGCGATCTTTATCCGGCAGTCGACCATCCGTTTCATCGGCCCCGATGAACTGGAAGATTTCAGAAAGATTCAATCGCTCACTGCCTACATCGACCACCGCCAGAAAGACATCAATAAAAACAATGAACGTGTTGGTGCCGACAAAACTTTACTGATCAACGGAAGGAACCTGACCAATGCAGGCCTTTATAGAAAATATATAGACAACTATATTTCCAATCATAGCGGCATCCATAAAAAGATGACCATGATGGTGCGGCAGCTAGCCCCTACCGCCACCGGACTCCCAATAGAAATCTATGCATTTACCGGAACTACAAAATGGATTGATTACGAGTACATCATGGCAGATATATTTGACCATCTCTTGGCTTCCGCCAGGTTCTTTGATCTGGAGATTTATGAAATGGAAGTGCTCAGCCACGAAAAAATCTAAAAAAAGAGGGTGCCGATCTGGACACCCTCTTTTTTTTGCATTTGTTAGCTTAATGTTGAAACTTGTTTTCTTTGCTCAGCGCAAGACTATTTCTTCCAGCTATTGTTATCTGGGTTTGAATCAGGAAGCACCTGCGCTGGATCCAGGGTGACTGAAACTACTTCTTCCGTAGTTGGGTAATTTACCGTCCAGCTGGTATTTCTCATCCAGATGTCTACTGGCAATCTGATGACATCCGTCTTTCCACTTTTCGTTTTCACTTCCAGAATGATCGGCATTGGCATCTTTTCAAGATTGGCAATCTGAATATTGTATCCTGTAATTGCCCCATCTTTGGTCACTTCTTTCACCTCTGCAATGGCCTGATCTGTTTTCCAGTTTTCCAGGAACCAGCCTCTCCAGAACCAAGAAAGATCTTCCCCAGCTCCATTTTCCATAGAACGGAAAAAATCGAATGGTGTTGGATGTTTGAAAGCCCAGTTCTCAATATACTTCTTGAAGGCATAGTCAAAACGATCTGCACCTAAAATCTGATTTCTTAGGATGTTTAAACCGTAACCAGGCTTATAATATAGATTGATGCCGATATTTGCTTCTTTCATTGCATCTGGTGTTAGCATCACATATTCCAATTTATCATTGGCCAAAGATTTACCAACTGCCTGCATGTTGTCTGGTTTACGTTTATACTCACCATTGTTAAATTCAGCAGCAGATAATCCGTTGATAAAGGTATTAAAGCCTTCATCCATCCAGCCGTATTTACGTTCGTTACTGCCTACAATCATCGGGAACCAGGTATGGCCAAATTCATGGTCAATCACGCCCCATGCACTTGCATTTTTGGCTTTCCAGCCACAAAAAACAATGCCTGGATATTCCATACCACCTACATTACTAGCCACATTAATCGCCATTGGGTAAGGATATTCGAACCATTTTTTAGAATAGTATTCGATAGAAGCTTTTACATATTCAGCACCGCGGCCGTAACCATCTTTACCATTGCTTTCTACAGGATGTGCAGAAACCGCTAAAGATTTTTTACCGCTTGGCAGGTTAATTCTAGCCGCATCCAACACAAATGCTTTTGAAGAAGCCCAGGCCACGTCACGTGTATTTTTGATCTTGAATTTCCAAGTTAATTTTCCGGCTGCCAGGCGCGACTTCGGATTGATTACGTCTTCTTCAGAACGTACAGTCACCGTTTTATCGCTTAGTTTTGCAGCATTCCAGCGCGATAGCTCCGTTGGAGTAAATACTTCCTGAGGATTTAAAAGTTCCCCAGAACCCATTACAATATGGTTTGCAGGAGCAGTAACGGCAAAATCCACATCCCCGTACTCACAGTAAAACTCTCCGGCACCCCAATAAGGAAGGGTATTCCATCCGATCACGTCATCATAAACCGCCATTCTTGGAAACCATTGTGCAATCGCAAATATCTCCCCGTTTTTAGTGGTTAAATGACCCATACGGTCAGATCCGTTAATCGGAATAATAAACGAGAAGTTCATTTTGATGGTGACCTGGTCTCCGTTTGCAGCCAATGGCTGATCTAAACGGATCTGCATTCTGGTGTCTTCAGTAATGGAACTGAATTTTACCGGTTTCAATTTCTGACTTACGCTAAGTCCGTCAATTTTATAACCGCCCTCTACTTTTTCTCCTCTGGCTCCGTAACGACTGCCAGCAGCGATCAACGAATTTCCTCTGGAGTTTTCCGCAAAAAGATTTTGGTCCAACTGCAGCCATAAGTAAGGGAGCTTATCCGGACTGTTATTCTTATAAGTAATGGTAACGGTACCCGTTACCATATTTTTAGTTTCATCAAGATTTGCTGTAATCTGGTAGTCCGCACGGTTCTGCCAGTATTTAGGACCTGGATAGCCGATTGCAGAACGGAACTCATTTCCATTCTGAGTGTAAAACAGCGGGTTAAATGCAGCATGAGGGTCGTAGTTACCAGTGGCTTGCTGCGCCATGGAACTGAAACCAAATGCGCATAACAATACCCCTAAAAAGGTAAACTTATTCATCATCGTATTTATTGGTTATAGATTCGAACTAAAGATATAAAATGAATATTTATACCAAACCATTGTAACGGTTTTAATAGTTCGACTATAACTTAGGCATCGGCGGTAATCTCCGCTGATCTGCAGGAAGTTTTTTCCAGCTATTGTAGGCTTTTGCGATATAGTACCTATAATTGAATGGACGTTCGCTCATCACCAGTGCGACATTTGGACGGTACATGACCATAAAGTCTTTCAATTCCTGAGCATCAAGCTTCACTAAATCAGTGATGGTTTTTTCATTAAAATTATCTCTGATTTCCGTCTCGAAAGCATCTCTCTCTTCCAGAAAGCGAACTTTCTCTCTATCTCTTTTCATTTTACCATAGCCGAGGTTCAAAACCACGCCTCCTGCCCTGTCGGTATTCTTTTTACCTTCCAGGCCATCAGTCATGACTCTTTTGATCGGCCTACCCGTTCCATCTACCATTACAGAAGGATTTACCTTGGTACTGGTAATCTCTACTCCCTTTAAATCCGTAGATTTTACGGGCAGATAAACCATTTTTGGCTTCAGGTCAATCAGGTATAAAGTATCCGTATGATATCCTGGATGAGAAAATTCGATTAAATCTCCCACTTTAGCGGGTAGGCTAAACTGTCCGGCAGCTTTTGTTTTTATAGTCTTCTTACTATCCAGGTTTCTAACGAGCACATCCTGCATTGGGAAAGACTTGTTGTCGAAGTCGTAAACCGCACCAGTTACTGTTGTCGTTTGTGCCCACAAACCCAAAGGAGCAATACTCACGAAGAATAAAAATAAATATTTAACCATACCCAAATGTAACACTGTTTGTTTCTTTATAATACTTTTTAACAAAAATTAACCCTAAAAGATTTAACTATTTCAAGATAGTTTCGTAGGCAGCTTCGTCGAAACCAATCAGCACTGCTTTTCCACCTAATTCTACTACCGGCCTTTTGATGGCGCTGGTATTGTTCAATAAGATCTGAACAGTACTGTCCTGATCTACCACACGTTCTTGCTGATCAGGACTCAGCTTTTTCCAGGTCGTTCCTTTCTTATTCAATACTTTTTCCCAGCCAAAAGTAGTACACCATTCCTGCAGTTTCTCAGAGGTAATGCCTTGTTTTTTGAAATCGTGGAAGGTTGGATTAAATCCCTGTTCTAACAGCCAGGTTCTGGCCTTTTTTACTGTGTTACAATTTGGTATTCCGTATATGATCATAAGCACAAAAATAAAATTTATTATCGTTAATATTGTGGTGATTTTGTCTAGCTCTGTGGGGGAGCTAAATGATTTTGCAAAAAAAATAACAGTATGCCCGATTGCGGTCTTATTTCTTCGAAATACAGACAGTAAAAGGGTATGTTATGGGTGTTTTGTAATTCTACCTTCCCCCACCATTGCGGATGTTTTCCTTATACTTAATAGTTCGCATCTATGTTTAAACTAACTTTCAAACAACAGGTATTAACTGGCTTTGCTGTTTCCTTATTGTTTGTGCTCGTCTCTGCCATTACTTCCTACTTAAGTGTGGAGAAGTTGAAGGATGATACGAAATGGCAAAGCCATACTTACGAGGTTATCAATCTACTTAAAAATACAGAAATCCAAGTACTCAATTCGGAAAGCGCTTTAAGAGGTTTTATCTTATCGAATAAGAGTAATTACCTCCGACCTTATAATAAAAATGCACCATTGATACTGGAGACTGTTCAAGATTTAAAAAGGTTGATTTCCGACAACACAGATCAACAGGAACTGGCGGATTCCCTGGATTATTATACCCATAAAAAAGTAGCGGAGATGCAGGAAGTGATCCGCATTTATGATAGAGAAAGCTCCGAGGCTGCCGCTACCCGTGTATTAAACGGTAATGGGCAATTCTATAAAGATAAAATACTTTCCGTTAGTAAAAAGATGATTGATGAGGAATTCAAACTCCTGGCCAAGCGAAAAGAGAATACCTCAGTGAGCAGTCAGCGAAGTACCATCATTATTTCGCTGAGTGCGCTGATTATTTTTGGATTAATTTTATTCCTGTTCAGCTATATCAAAAAGACTTTTGACCAGCAGAAGGAAACGGAAGGTCGCATTAGGGAGTCTAATTTACAACTGGAAAAAATATCAGGGGAAAACGAGCAAAAGAATTGGCTGCTTTCTGGAGCATCTGAAGTAAATGATGCCATGCGTGGCGAACAGCAAGTAGAAGAGCTTTCTGCGAATATCGTGAGCCGGATCAGTAATTATATAGGTGCACCGGTTGGCGCATTCTTCTTACTTAGCAAGTCTAGAAATTTATTCCGCTATACCGGTGGTTACGCTTATCAACCAAAAAAGGGAGATCACAATCAATACCATTATGGAGAAGGTTTGGTGGGGCAAACCGCTTCCGAGCAGCAGCCTAAATTGTTTAAGAATGTACCATTAGATTACCTAAAGATCAGTTCTGGATTGGGCAGCACACTACCTCAGTGTATTTATCTGGTACCTATCGTGTTTGAAGATGAAACATTGGCCGTGATTGAACTCGGCTTACAGGTGGAACCGGATGAAAAAACAGTACTTTTCTTAAGTACCATTAGTGAAAGTATTGGTTTAGCAGTCAACAGTGCGGTGGCTAGGGTAAAACTAAGGGCTTTATTTGAGCAGACACAGCAGCAGGCAGAAGAATTAGAAAGCCAGCAGGAAGAATTGAGGACTACCAATGAGGAATTGATGTATAAAACCGATCAGCTGCAATCTTCTGATGAAGAACTAAGGGTACAGCAGGAAGAGCTGCGTCAGACCAATGCAGAGCTGGAAGAGAAAGCACAGCAATTGGAAGAACGCAACATTTCTATTAATCAGGCCAGAGAGGCCATTAGCCTGAAAGCCGAAGAACTGGAAGTTTCCAGTAAATATAAATCGGAGTTTCTGGCAAACATGAGTCATGAGCTCCGGACGCCTTTAAACAGTATCCTGATCCTAGCCAGAATATTAAAAGAAAACAGACCAGAAAATCTGAATGAAGACCAAGTAAAATATGCGGGAGTGATCCACAATGCGGGTAATGACTTGTTAAGCCTGATCAATGATATACTTGATTTATCTAAAATTGAATCTGGAAAGGTAGACCTAAATATAGAAAAGGTAAAACCAATCGCCATCAGTCAGCATATGGAATCATTATTTATGGAGTTGGCTAGAAGCAAAAAGATCGACTTTGAGACCGTCTTGGCGGATAACCTACCAGAGGATATTGTAAGTGATCAGTCCAGAGTAGAACAGATTGTGAAAAACTTATTGTCTAATGCTTTCAAATTTACACCGGAATACGGTCATATTACTTTAAACATCAGCCGACCGGAAAAGGGCACCTCATTTTTCTCTGAACGACTTAGAAATACAACGGAACAAATCATCGGTATTACCGTTAAAGATTCTGGAATTGGTATTCCGGAAGATAAACAGAAACTCATCTTTGAAGCGTTCCAACAGGCAGATGGTTCTACCAGCAGAAAATTTGGTGGCACTGGCTTAGGCTTATCGATCAGTAAAGAACTCGCCTACCTGCTTGGCGGAGAAATCCAGGTGAGCAGCAGACCTAATGAAGGCAGTACCTTTACTTTATATATCCCAAGAATCAATGAATTCCAATTACCAGAGCAGGTAGCCACAGTTCAAACTGAAGCTTACAGCCCTAGCCCTGTTGTTTTTGAACCAACGGAACAACCAATGAATCAAGGAAAGGAATCGCAAAGAATCCTGATTATTGAAGATGATGAGGTATTTGCCGATGTATTGAACGACTATGCCATAGAAAAGGGCTTTCAACCACTGCTGGCACATAGTGGAGATACTGGTTTAGCCATGGCATTTGAACAGCTGCCGGACGCCATTGTATTGGACATCATGCTGCCAGTAATGGATGGATGGACAATTCTTAAAAAGCTAAAAGCAGATCCAAGGACCAAACATATCCCAGTACACATGATGTCGGCAGGAAATGAAAAAGCAAGTAAAGCCAAAAAAGAAGGGGCAATTGGCTTCCTGAAAAAACCAGTGGAGAAAGAACAGCTCGATGAAGCCTTTAACGTGTTAAGCGCGGCCTACCTGAAATATCACTTCAAAAGTGTACTCCTGATCGAGGATCAGGAGTTACAAAGCAGAGAATTGACGGAACAGCTGAGAGAAAAAGGAGTAGCGGTGAAACAAGCCTTTACCGGTAAAGAAGCCTTAGACCTTTTAAATGATCAGGTATTTGACTGCATCATTCTGGACCTCAAACTTCCAGATATTTCAGGCTTTGATTTATTGGATCAGATCAAATCGCAGGCAGAGCATGCACACATTCCGGTGATCATCAATACCGCCATGGAATTGGATCAGGAAAAAATGGCGGAAATCATGAGGTATACGGATGCGATGGTATTAAAATCAAACAAGTCCAACGACCGTCTGATCGATGAAGTCAGCCTGTTTATCAATAAACTGAAACAAGACGGACCAGCAAAGCCAAGCACCTCAAAAGGAAAAAGTGTGTCTACGATGGAGAAGGTATTGAAAGATAAAACCATCCTGATCACTGATGATGATATGCGTAATATATTCGCGCTTTCCAGTGCCTTACAGGTGTACGACTTAAAAATCGTGATCGCTACCAACGGCCGGGAAGCTTTAGAAAAGCTGGAGGAATCTGAGCAGATTGACCTGGTATTAATGGACATCATGATGCCGGAAATGGACGGCTATGCGGCCATGAAAGCCATCAGACAAGAGAAACGCTTTGCCAAACTCCCAATCATCGCTTTAACTGCAAAAGCAATGAAAAATGATCGGGAGCGTTGTATTGAAGCCGGAGCAAACGACTATATTTCTAAACCTGTTGACATGGATAAATTACTATCCATGTTAAGAGTCTGGTTAAGTTAATATGGAGAGAGAAGAAGATTACATCAGTTACGATCAGTTAGCAGAGCTAATTGATTTTATAAAAAACATACATGGTTTTGATTTCAGCGATTATTCCCCGGCCTCTTTGAAAAGAAGGGTCACTAGAATCATGCAGCTGCAAAAACTGAGTCTTTTTGACTTACGTACTTTATTGACCAACGACCATGATTATTTTGAGTCTTTCCTCATTGAAATTACGGTTAACGTCACTGAAATGTTTAGAGATCCTTCATTTTACCGTTCCGTTAAGGAAAATATTATTCCCTATCTACGCTCCTATCAGCGCATCAAGGTATGGAATGCAGGTTGCTCTACCGGCGAAGAAGTTTATTCATTTGCCATCCTTTTTTCGGATGAGGAACTGTACGAGCGAAGCTTCTTTTACGGAACGGACATTAACAATGATGTACTTGATTTCGCAAAAGATGGCATCTATGACTTACAGAAGATGAAACAGTTTTCAGAAAACTACCAGAAGACCGGTGCAATACAAACACTTTCTGATTATTACACGGCCAGATATGAAGCGGCATCGATCAACCATTCTTTAAAAAAGAACTTACTGTTTTCTGCACATAACCTGGCTTCTGACGGCGTCTTTAACGAGTTTCAGCTGATCTCTTGCAGGAATGTCCTGATCTACTTCAATACAGATCTACAAAAGAAAGTAATTGAATTATTTTACAACAGTCTGGCGAATTTCGGCTTCCTATGTCTGGGGGCCAAAGAAACACTGAGGAGCACCGAAACCGGTCGCTTCAAAATCATTGACAAGAAAAATAACATTTACCAAAAAATAGCTTAAGGGCCTTTATCATCACCCCATCACCAAAGACCTATGGAAAAAATTAATATACTCATTGTTGATGACCGGCCTGAGAACATCATTGCATTAGAGGCATTGCTGCAAAGGACAGACATCAATATCATTACCACCACCAACCCAAATGAGGCGTTGAGGATATCCTGGGAAATGGATATTGCAATTGCAATGGTGGATGTTCAAATGCCGGAAATGGATGGCTTTGAACTGGTGGAAATCTTAAAAAGTAATCCCCGTACCAAAGATATCCTGATCATATTCGTAACCGCGATATCGAAGGAAACCAAATATGCCGTCAAAGGATTGAATACCGGTGCCGTAGATTATTTATACAAACCACTGGATCCGTATGTTACTTCTGCAAAAGTGGACTCCTTTATCCATCTGGTGAGGACAGAAAGGGAGATCAAAAGAAAAAATAAAGAGTTGCTGGAGTACCAGAAAGAACTGATCAAAGCGAAAGAACAGGCGGAACAGGGCAAGCGCATTAAAGAAAATTTCCTGGCCAATATGAGCCATGAAATCCGTACCCCGATTAATGGGATCATCGGTCTGGCCAACTTACTGGGAAAAACCAACCTGACTCCTGAGCAGAAGGAAATGGTGAGCCTGCTGGAAATCTCCTCAGACTCTCTTTTAGGGGTGATCAATGACATCCTGGACCTATCGAAAATTGAGTCCGGCAAATTTAAAATTAACCGTTCTGAGACAGACCTGCCAAAGATCTGCCATTCCGTAGTGAACTTGCTCCGCATTCGTGCGCTGGAGAAAGAATTGGATCTGACCATAGAGTTAGACCCTGATCTACCGGCTTTTATTTTGGCGGATTCACTGCGCCTGAACCAGATCCTGATGAACCTGATTGGAAATGCGATTAAGTTCACCATTCAGGGCAGCGTCCATTTAAAAACGGAGATCCTCGATAGAAAGGGAAACAACTTACTGATTAAATTTTCAGTGAAAGATACCGGCATCGGCATTGCCAAAAACAACATCGACAAGATCTTCGAAACTTTTGAACAGGCTGATGAGCAAACTACCGTCAAATTTGGAGGTACAGGATTGGGCTTGTCTATTGTGAGAAACCTGGCAAAACTAAAAGGCGGTACCTTGGAAGTTTTCAGTGAAGAAGGAGTTGGCAGTACATTCGCTTTCAGCAACTGGTATGAAACTATAAAAGAAACGGTGGTCATTAAATCAATCAGCAAACCCACTTTAGATCATTTTCCAGGATTAAGAGTTCTAGTGGCAGAAGACAATCCGATCAACAAATTTCTGATCATCAAAATATTGAAAGACTGGCAGGTATTTCCAGACGTAGTGGAGAACGGCAAAGATGCCCTGGATAAGTTAAAGGAATCTGATTACGACCTGATCTTAATGGATACTTTTATGCCGGTGATGAATGGCTTAGATGCTATAAAACTCATTCGCGAAGGATTTGTATCTGGAAAGGAAAACATTCCAATCATCACTTTCTCCGCTGCCGTATTAGAAACCGACAAGCAAACAGCAATTGATGCCGGTGCAAATGATGTGGTGAGCAAACCGTTTGAATTGGATGTGCTGCACCATAAAATCATGAAATACGCAGTTAAAGAAGGCTAAACTATTTGTTAAAGGCAGTCATTGTTAAAGCTGGACCGATGGTCACGAAACTTTTGACCAGGTCCACGCTTTTACTAATCAGCGCTGGAAGTTCCAATTGCTCGTCTTTATCAAAATGGCCCAATACATAGTCCGCCTGTCTGCCTTTAGAAAAATTGTCACTGATGCCGAAACGTAATCTCGGATAAGCCTGTCCGCCGCAAAGCTCCTCAATACTTTTCAAGCCATTATGTCCGGCACTGCTGCCCTGCATTTTCAGTCTGAGCTTACCCAATGGCAAAGCAAGGTCATCCACGATCACCAATACATTTTCCAATGGAATTCTCAATTCCCTCATATAGTAATTCACGGCCTTTCCACTCAGGTTCATATACGTGGTGGGTTTGATGACGTGCAGTTTTTTCCCTTTAAAAGAAACTTCCGCATAATAGGCCAGACGAACATTAGAAAAAGAGCCATCAAGCCCCTTTACCAGCTCATCAGCGATATCAAAACCAATATTATGACGGGTATGCGCATATTCAGGACCTATGTTCCCTAAACCAACAATTAAGTATTTCATCTGCTGCAAATATAATAGTTTAGCTGAAAACAGCCATTGAATCATTTTATTCCATAAAAAAAGCAGTACCGTTGCCGATACTGCTTTTCTAGATTGGACTAAAAGAAATTATTTCTTGTTAGCTTCGTTCTCAGCTTGTTTTAAAGCTCTTGACATACCAACAGATACGATAGTATCTTCTGGAGTGTTAGTGATTGTGTAATCAGCTTTCGCGATATCACGTACACGGAACAAGTTACCAACTTCTAATTTTGCAATGCTCACTTCAACTGTTTGAGGCATATCTTTAGGTAATGCTTTAACACGAAGTTTACGTAATTTCTGAACTAATTTACCACCCATTTTAACACCTGGAGAAGTACCGGTTAATTTAACTGGGATTTCCATTAAGATTTCTTTGTCATCAAATAACTGAAGAAAATCTACGTGTAACAATAGGTCAGTTAATGGGTGAAATTGTAATTCTTTAATGATAGCTTTAGTTTTAGTACCATTAATGTCAATTTCAACGAAGTTTGCTTCTGGAGTGTAAATAGCATCCTTTAATTCGGTTGTAATTACAGCAAAGTGTTTTTGCTCTGTACCACCATACAATACTGCAGGAACTTTACCTTCATAGCGAAGCTCTTTAGCATCGCGTTTCCCTACGTTCTCTCTTGGAGAACCGCTAATTGCGATTGTTTTCATTTTATATATATTTATTATTAATATTAAACTCTAAACAGGTCACTGATAGAACCGTGTTCATTTACATTGGCAATTGCTTTTGCAAATAATTCAGCAGTACTCAATACCCTGATTTTGTCGCTCTGACGTTTCAATGGAATGGTGTCTGTCACGATCAACTCTGCTAACATAGAGTTTTCTACCGTTTCATAAGCCTTACCTGATAACACCGGGTGTGTACAAACTGCACGCACACTTTTCGCTCCTTTTTCCATGATCAGCGCTGCTGCTTTGGATAAAGTACCTGCGGTGTCGCAAATATCGTCAATTAAAACCACATCTAAGCCAACTACATCACCGATGATCGACATCGACTCAATTTCATTGGCACGTTTACGTCTCTTATCACAGATCACCACCTCTGCATTGAAGAACTTTGCAAAGGTACGGGCTCTATAAGAACCACCCATATCCGGGGAAGCAATCGTTAGATTCTCCAGGCCTAAGCTTTTGATATAAGGCACGAAAATTACTGAACCATCTAAGTGGTCTACAGGAATATCGAAGAAACCTTGGATCTGAGCAGCATGAAGGTCCATCGTCATGATTCGGTGGATACCGGCTGATTTTAACAAGTTCGCTACCAATTTGGCACCAATCGCAACACGTGGCTTATCTTTTCTATCCTGTCTGGCCAAACCATAATAAGGAACTACTGCAGTGATGTAATGAGCAGATGCGCGTTTAGCGGCATCAATCATTAACAGCAACTCCATTAAGTTATCATTAGGCTGGTAAGTAGAATTGATGATGAAGACATCGCAGCCGCGTACTGTTTCATCGTAAGAAGGTTGAAATTCGCCGTCGCTAAACCTGTTCAAGGTGACATCACCTAAAGGTTTGCCGTAGCTCTCGGCAATTTTGATTGCTAATTCTTTTGTACCTGTTCCGGCAAAAAGTTTAACTGGATTAAACTGCAATGGCATGATTAGAGGTGTATCAATGCTGGTTAAAAAAAATCGGATTGTGAAATAAACCACAATCCGAATATGTTTTGTTGCCCGACCAGGATTCGAACCTAGACAAACGGTACCAAAAACCGTTGTACTACCTTTATACTATCGGGCAATCTTTCAATTTTAATTTCGAAGCGGATAATTGTTGCTCTGAAATCTGATGCAAATGTACGCACATTTTTGATATCTGCAAATCCTGCTGCAAAAAAAGTTTAAAAAATATTGGCTTTATAATTCAGAAAGGAAATAAACTATTTAAAATGAGGAAGTTGCTCAGCATAAAAAAAATTACTTTTTTTTTATAAAAATTTAGTGTTTTACTTTTAAACGGAAAAAGCACCTGCATTTATGCCTCAGGCAAGATTAAAATATTTTAAAATAATATAAAACAGGACAAATTTTAGATATTCCGGGGAATAGAAAACTGCAGAATATCCTCCCGCTGAAATCAAACCACAGAAAAGATACTTTAATATTGGTGGTTAAATATGTTAAACTCCCCTTACTTTATGAGTTTATCAATCTTATTCTTTATTTTCGGCTGCATTTTATTAGCGCGAATCAATAACTATTTTACTTAAGAAATGAATTATTCAAAAATCAACAACCTTACCGGCTGGCTTTGTTTTCTGATTGCTACTGTAACGTACATTCTAACACTAGAACCCTCTGTCAGCTTTTGGGATTGCGGTGAGTTTATCGCCTCAGCCTTAAAAATGCAGGTAGTTCACCAACCGGGAGCGCCATTATTCTTAATGATACAGCGGTTCTTCTCCCTTTTTGCTTTTGGTGACCTGACTAAAATCGCTTACTTTATGAACGTAGGTTCCGCTATTGCCAGTGCTGCCACCATCCTATTCTTGTTCTGGACCATTACCGCATTGGCGAAAAAAGTGCTGATTAAAGAAAAAGAAGAAGTGAGTCAAGCCAACCTCATCACCATTATGGGTGCAGGTATCGTAGGTGCTTTAGCTTATACCTTCTCCGACAGTTTCTGGTTTTCAGCAGTAGAGTCTGAAGTATATGCACTTTCTTCCCTATTTACCGCCATCGTATTCTGGGGTATTTTAAAATGGGAAGCTGTTGCCGATGAGCCGCGTGCAGATCGCTGGTTGTTGTTTATCGCTTATATCATGGGTTTATCCATCGGGATTCACCTATTGAACTTATTGACCATTCCGGCAATCGCCTTTGTATATTACTTCAAGAAAGTTAAAAACCCAACCACTGCCGGCATTATCAAAGCAGGGATTGTAGGAATCCTGATTCTTGCCGTAGTTCAGTATGGTATCATTCAATACGTCGTATCCTTCGGTGCTTACTTCGATTTATTCTTTGTGAATACTTTAGGAATGGGCTTCGGTACCGGCGTAATGGTGTTTGCCATCCTATTGATCGGTGGTTTCGTATGGGGAATCAGATACTCTATTCAACATGAGAAAAAGATCCTGAACCTTTCTTTACTTTCAGTAGTCCTTATTTTGTTTGGATACAGCTCTTTCTCGATGATCATCATCCGTGCAAAAGCAAATCCTAACTTAAATAACAGTGCTCCAGACAATGTATTCTCCTTCTTAGGATACCTGAACAGGGAACAATATGGAGACAGACCTTTATTATTTGGTCCTAACTACAATTCACAGGCTGTAAATTCTGTAGAAGGAAAAACATTATATAGAAAAGGTGCAGAAAAATATGAAGTAGCCGGTAAAAAGTCGGACTACGAATATGATAGAATTACGCCTTTCCCTCGTATGTACAGTGATGATGCTGGACACGTAGCTTATTATAAAGACATGATGGGCTTTAGTGATGATCACTTCCCAAGCTTAATTGATAACATCGGATTCCTACTATCGTACCAAACCGGACAAATGTACATGAGGTATTTCTTGTGGAACTTTGTCGGCAGACAAAACGACGACCAGGGACAAGGCAGTCTATATGAAGGTCAGTGGCTGAGCGGTATTAAGCCAATTGATGCGCTTCACCTGGGTAGTCAGAAAAACCTCCCTCCTTCTATTACAGAAAGTAATGCTTACAACCGTTTCTTCTTCCTTCCACTAATCCTGGGCTTATTGGGTGCCATCTGGCATTTCAAAAGAAATCAGAAAGATGCAGGAATTGTAGCCCTATTGTTCTTCTTCACCGGTATGGCAATTGTTTTATACCTGAATCAGAAACCAATGGAACCAAGGGAACGTGATTACGCTTATGTGGGCTCATTCTATGCCTTTGCCATCTGGATTGGATTTGGTGTCCTTGCCCTGCGTGAATGGCTATTTAAGAAATTAACCCCTGCCACCGGCGGTATGCTAGCTACAGTGATCGGCTTATTTGCAGCTCCAGTAATTATGGCTGCTCAGGGATGGGATGATCATGATCGTTCTACTAAAATGGTAGCACATGACATTGCCGTAGATTACCTGCAATCCTGTGCGCCTAATGCGATCCTCTTCACCTATGGTGATAATGATACGTATCCACTATGGTATGCACAAGAAGTAGAAAATATCAGACCTGACATTAGGTTAGTCAACCTGAGTTTATTTGATACCGATTGGTACATCAATGGTATGAAACGTAAAATGAACGAATCTGAGCCACTGCCAATCTCTATGAACGAGTCACAGTATGTTCAGGGCGTTAGAGACGTGATGTATTACCAAAATGCGGATATCGCAGGGAATATTGAACTGAAGAACATTTTAGAATTGCTGCTTTCTGAAAACAGCGAAGATAAACTGCCATTAAATGATGGTAGAAAAGTAAACTTCATTCCTACCAAGAACTTTAAGATCACAGTAGATAAAGCAGCAGTACTTAAAAATGGTGTGGTGAGCCCTGCTGATTCTGCCAAAATCGTTCCTGCAATAGAATGGACGTTCAATAAAAACTACGTAACTAAAGGAACCTTGGCGATGTTTGACATTCTGGTTCATAACAACTGGAAAAGACCGATCTATTTCGCAAGCACAGTACCTTCAGAGCAATACAATGGTTTAGACAAATATCTTTACAATGAAGGTCTGGCTTTACATTTAATGCCATTAAAAGTAGATACCGCAGCCTCTAGAAACGAACTGATCAATACGCCTGTTTTATACAATAATGTGATGAACAAATTTGTATGGGGTAATGTGAAGAATGCTAAATACCTGGACCCACAGTCTTCTGATGACATCTCTATCTTCACCAATGTATTCAACAATACCATCAGCGGGCTATTGAAAGAAGGTAGAAAAGAAGATGCTCAGAAAGTAGTGAATCGTTATTTTGAAGTGATGCCAGAGAAATTCTACGGTATGCGTTCAATGATGGGTGCTTACTTTATGGCAGAAAACCTATACCAATTAGGAGACAGCAAAAGAGCAAATGCTCTGATTGAGAAATCAGCAGATTATATTATGAAAGAGCTGACTTACCTGGCTGATGTTTCTGAAAGCAAGAAAAGGTTTGTAGGTGGACAAAATGTACAGTTAGGACTATCCTTCCTGAACTCTATGGCCAGAACTACTACCGAAAACAAGCAAGATAAACTGAGCAAAGAGCTTGCTGATATGTTTAACGTATTAGAAGCAAGGTTCTCTCCTTTCTTCCCGGCACAATAATAAGTTCCGGACCTAAAAAGGAGCATTCGTTTTTACGGATGCTCCTTTTTTTATGTTTAAAATTTGAGGTAGCTCAGGTACTGAAATAAATGGAATGAGGTCTCAGCTTATTCCAGGATCTGATCGTAAAAGAAAAGGGCTGCAATTTTTAAATTGCAGCCCTTTTCTTTTATGTCTGTTATTTTATGATTCGTTTACCACACCCATTGCACAGAATTTATCAATTCTCTTGGTAATCATGGCATCCGTTTTTAATTTCTTAATCTCTTTAAGGTCGCTGATGATCTGTTCTTTGATCGTTGCGCCCATTAACTCAGGATTTTGGTGTGCACCCCCTAGCGGTTCTTTAATGATGCCATCAATCAATTGATTTTGGTACATGTCATCAGAAGTTAGTTTTAGACATTCTGCTGCTCTTTCTTTGAAGTCCCAGCTGCGCCATAAAATAGAAGAGCAGGATTCAGGAGAAATTACAGAATACCAGGTATGTTCTAACATGTATACACGATCGCCGATACCGATACCCAATGCACCACCCGATGCACCTTCACCAATTACGAAACAAAGGATCGGTACTTTTAGAACAGACATTTCTAACAGGTTACGCGCAATCGCCTCCCCCTGTCCGCGTTCTTCTGCTTCCAGCCCGGGATAAGCACCCATCGTGTCAATAAAAGAAATCACTGGTTTATTGAATTTTTCTGCAAGACGCATTAAACGCAATGCTTTTCTATAACCTTCAGGATTTGCCATACCGAAATTACGATATTGACGCTCTTTAGTATTTTTACCTTTCTGGTGTCCGATCACCATTACCGTCTGACCGGCAATTGTAGCGAAACCACCAATAATGGCTTTATCGTCTTTTACTGTTCTGTCGCCATGCATCTCGATGAAATCATCACAGATCATACTGATGTAATCCAAGGTTTGAGGCCTTTCCGGATGACGGGACATTTGAACTTTCTGCCATCCTGTTAGATGGGTATAAAGCGTCTGCTGAGTATCAGCTAACTTCTCTTCCAGTTCAGTCAAGGTAGCAGACATATCTACTTTCGTTTTATCGGCAACCTGTTTAACCTTTTCAATCTGCTGAGCTAATTCAACTAAAGGTTTTTCGAAATCAAATGATGTTTTTATCTGTTCCATAAGTGGGCTGTAAAAATAGGCATTTTATTTAAAACTTTGCAGACCGCCCGGGTTTAGGTAAAAATTTTAATATAAATTCTATAATAACGTCGTATTTCTGGTGTTCAAGCAGAATTTTCAGCCGATTCTTACCCTGCATTTTCTTTATTGCGCTGAATATAAAGCACAGATATCGCACCTAAAATCATGAAAATCCCTGCCAATACAATTGCATAAATCGCCTTTCCGTCGTAAAATTTCTCTACAATCATCCCGCCAAAAAAGCCGTTTATAATTTGAGGCATCGTGATGAAGAAGTTGAAAATCCCCATGTATACGCCCATTTTCCTTGCAGGAATAGAACTCGATAAAATGGCATAAGGCATAGATAGGATGCTTCCCCAAGCCAGTCCTACTCCAATCATAGAAAAGATGAGGTCTTGTGGATCTGTGATAAAATAAATAGACAATAAGCCCAATCCACCCGCGGTTAAAGAGAAAGCATGAGCAATTTTCCTACTGGTGGCCCTTGCAATAGCTGGTAATAAGAGTGCATAAATCGCGGAAACACCGTTATAAATCCCGAAAAGAATACCAACCCAGTTTCCTGCATCCGCAAACTTTACCGAAGAGGTATCCCCAGGCAGTACCTTATAGATGTGCTGCGCGATGGCTGGCGTCGTAAATACCCACATCGAGAACAGCGCGAACCAGGAGAAAAACTGCACCAATCCCAATTGACGCATAGTGATGGGCATATTAGAGAAATCGGTGAAGATAGACATGATGCCCTTCGTTTCTTCCTCCTGAGCACCGTCATGGTACTTTTCCATTTCTTCCGGTGGATATTCGCTGGTAGTGATTACCGTCCAAAGAATGGTGCCGACCAATACCGCAGCTCCCACATAAAAGGAATAAATTACGTTGAGCGGAACATGTCCGGCGGCAGCGACTTTAGAAACACCCATATATTCTGAAAGAATATAGGGCAGCCAGGAACCAGTAATGGCTCCAGCGCCAATCAAAAAAGTTTGCATGGAAAACCCGAAGCTCCTTTGGCTTTCGGGCAGCTTATCCGCCACCAGTGCGCGGAAAGGTTCCATCGCCACATTGATCGAAGCGTCCATGATCATCAGCATTCCGGCACCAATAATAATGGGTGGCAGCAGACTGGCCATTGCCGCAGAATTCGGCATTAAGATTAACGCAATCGCCGTCAACACGGCTCCGATCAGGAAATATGGCCTTCTCCGGCCAAATTTATTCCAGGTTTTATCACTATAATAACCAATGATGGGTTGAACTATCATCCCTGTTAAAGGGGCTGCCAACCAAAAAAGCGATAAATGCTCCACATCTGCACCATAAGTTTGAAGTATTCTGGAAGCATTTCCATTTTGCAATGCAAATCCAAATTGAATCCCGAAAAAGCCGGCACTCATGTTAAAGATCTGCAGGGAGGATAATCTTGGTTTACTAAGCGCGATTTTCTTTTCCATCAGGTATTAATAATTAAAATTGAATGATTTGAGCAGTCCCGGGCAGCACTTTTAAATATAGGGATTGCGAGGTATTTTCTACTTTCTGCTTAGACAATAAATCTATGCTTTCTTTAATTTCCCGGTTTTTCAACAGCAGACCTGGGATCTCCAGGTTTTTCTCCAGTGTTTGTGTCCGATCGAAATTAGCAACAATCAGTAAACGCTGACCTTCAGTATACCTTAAAAAGGCATACATACGCTGTTCTCCAAGCGGAACATCCAGGATGTCTCCTTTGGTAATCGCTGCTGAATTAGCCGAAATGTACATCAGTTCTTTATAAAAACGACGTAGATTTTGCTGCTTCTGGTCTAATAACGCGCCATCAAAAGCACCATTATTCATCCATTTCTGATGTTCCGGGACACCCCAGTAGTCAAAAATCGTGGTTCTATGGTCTTCTTTTCCAAAACCTTCTATTCCTTTTCCTGGCTCCCCTACTTCCTGTCCGAAATACAGCATCACAGGTCCTGCCGATAAAGTAGCAGAAACAACCATCGCTGGGATAGCATGAATCGCATCTCCCGCAAAACCTGCAGAGGCGATGCGCTCTTCATCATGATTTTCAAGAAAGCTCAGCATCCTTTGTCCAAATCCGGCAGTCTGTACCTGCCATACTTTTGAAATGTCTTGTACATTCCCTTCCGGCTCATTTCTGATCAGTTTTTTTAAGCCATCATATAAACCTACTTTATCATATAGGTAATCAAAATGACCCCTGCTCAGATAGGTATAATAAACCGCCGGATTATAAGCTTCACCAATAAAGATCAGTCCTGGGTGTTTCTTTTTCAATTCCGGAATCACCCATTCCCAAAATTCTACAGGCACCATTTCTGCCATATCACAACGAAAACCATCCACACCTTTTGCCGCCCAGTAACTTAAAATATTTTTCATTTTAAGCCATACACCAGGAGTTGGGATAAAATGCTGCTGCTCACCATTGGCATCATCTAATCCGTAGTTCAGTTTCACCGTTTCATACCAATCATCTTTTGAAGGATTGGCAGAAAACACGTTATTTCCGGTTGCTTTAGCCGGACTTTCCTTAAATGTCTGGTGTTCAAGCGGGATTAAAGCATTTACGGCTGATCTGATGGTACCATTTACAGCGGAAGTTTCCGTCAGGATAACCGCTGATACCGGAACCACAAAGTCCTTTCCTGGCGTGTAGTAATAATCATTAGCCGGGCTGAAACTTTTATTGTGGTCGTCCTTTGCACCAAAATCGAATACGCCTTTCGGCTTCGCTAAAGAATGGTAGGAACGCGCCACATGATTGGGTACAAAATCAATGATCACCTTCATGCCCTTCTGATGGGTTCTTGCGATTAAGCTTTCAAACTCTTTCATTCGGTTTTTCACATCCACCGCCAGATCAGGATCTACATCATAGTAATCACGAATCGCATACGGAGATCCTGCACGGCCTTTTACCACCTCTGCATTATCCACAGGGATGCCAAAAGCACGGTAATCAGTTAGGCTGGCATGGGCGATCACGCCGGTATACCAAACATGGCTCACGCCTAATTCTTTAATTCCATCCAATGCCTTGTTGTTGATATCGGCAAACTTACCGGAACCATTTTGCTGAATAGTTCCGTAAGGGAGGTTCAGACTCTGCTTATTCCCAAATAACCTGGGCAATAATTGATAAATAACAGGTTTACTCTGGGCCATACTGTAACTTGAAAATCCGAAAAACGTGCATCCTGTTAAAATAATACCGAGGAACATTCCTCTATTAACCATCAGCCCCTGTTTCCTATTACCGAATGCCTTTCTCATACCAATGAGGGCTTGTAAGCAATTGTTTTTTCTCCCGGTGGCACAGCACATTCCTGTTCGAATACCCTTAATGTTAAGGTTTCCTCCGAATTGTTTCTAATGATCAGTTCCGATTCATTGATCTGTACCTTCAGCTGTAATCCCCTGAAACCGATGGTAAAGGAGAAAGCAGCCCAGTTTTTCGGTAAGAATGGCTGGAAAGATAATTTGCCATCCTTCACACGCATCCCTGCAAAACCCTCTACCACACTCATCCAGGTACCTGCCATTGAAGTAATGTGCAAGCCGTCTTCTGTATCGTTGTTATAATCATCCAGATCTAAACGTGCGGTGCGCAGGTAAAATTCATATGCTTTTTCCTCGTCGTTCAGTTTTGCCGCAAGGATACTATGGACACACGGCGATAAAGAACTTTCATGAACAGTCCTGCTTTCATAGAAATTGAAATTCCTTCTCAGGGTTTCCAGGTCGAATTCTTCCTCAAAGAAGTACATCCCCTGCAATACGTCAGCTTGTTTAATATAGCAAGAACGTAAAATACGATCCCAGCTCCATTTTTGGTTCAGCGGACGCTGATCTGCCGGCAAATCTTTAACCAGGATCTGCTCTTTGTCCATAAAACCATCCTGCTGCAAGAACACATTTTCCCCTTCATGGTAAGGATAATACATCTGACTGGCTACCGAATTCCAGTCCTTGAACTCCGAAAATTCCTCCAGTTTTGTCTGCGCTACAATTTTTAAATATTGTTCCGGAGCCTGCGACTTTACTTTCTCCGCAGCTTCCATTGCATAGGTTAAACACCAGGCAGCTAGTTTATTTGTGTACCAGTTGTTGTTGATGTTGTTCTCATATTCATTCGGACCAGTTACGCCAAGTATTACAAATTTGTTCCGCTCTGCGCTCCAGTTGACCCTTTGTTTCCAGAATCTGGCAATGCCGATCAATACCTCCAGCCCATATTCTGCCAAGTAACTCTCGTCGCCAGTATAACGGATATAGTTGAAAATCGCAAAGGCGATTGCTCCGTTTCTATGGATCTCTTCGAAAGTGATTTCCCATTCATTATGGCATTCTTCGCCATTCATAGTCACCATCGGATACAAGGCTGCACCATTGTTAAAGCCTAATTTAGCGGCATTTTCTATCGCTTTATCCAGGTGTTTGTAGCGGTAAACCAATAGATTTTTAGCCACTTCCTGCGGCGCTACTGAAAGGTAGAAAGGAATGCAGTAGGCCTCGGTATCCCAGTACGTAGAACCTCCATATTTTTCTCCTGTGAAACCTTTAGGTCCAATATTTAAGCGGGCATCTTTACCAGTATAGGTTTGGTTCAGCTGAAAGATATTGAATCGGATGGCTTGCTGAGCAGCCACATCACCTTCGATCACGATGTCGCCTTCTTCCCATTTCTGAGCCCATGCCCTTGCCTGCTGATGTTTCAATTGTTCGAAACCTTTCTCCAAAGCCTTCGAAATTGTTGCTTTTGCAGCGCTCATTAAGTCTGATTTATCATAGTTCTGCGAAGATAAATTAGCCACGATTTTATACAAATCAATCGTTTCATTCGGGGCCAGGACAAAGGAAGCCTGTTGTCCCAGATATTTATCTTTTGCAATTGGATTTAGGGCTTGTAAATGATCGTTTTTGAAAATACGGGTGTTACTCACCGTACATACGTCAAATTCGGTTTTTTTAGTCCTTAGCACTAAGTAATCGGTATGCTCTTCTTGTTGCTGCGCAACCTCCTCCCAGAATTTCTCGTCATAATTTGAGTCCTGGTTTTTTACATCTCCATCAATAAAAGAAGTGATGCTGATCTGAGCCTCAAAATTAAGGGCCTCAATGCGGTAATGTAAAGCGGCCACCTCATCATCAACGATGCTGCAAAAACGGATCGACTCCACCTTTACCATTTTACCACTTTTCAATTTGGCAGTAAACTGGCGGCTCAGCGTTCCTGCTTTCATATTCAGTACCCGCTTAAAATCGGTGACTTCGGCAGTATTCAGGTCTAACGTTTCTCCCTCAATCTGGATGTTTAAACCGATCCAGTTTGTGGCATTCAATACTTTGGCAAAATACTCAGGATAACCGTTTTTCCACCAGCCGACACGGGTTTTATCCGGATAGTAAACACCTGCTACGTAATTTCCCTGCAGCGTTTCTCCTGTATAATCTTCTTCAAAATTGGCGCGCTGACCCATTCTGCCGTTTCCAATACTGAATAAACTCTCTGATATTTTATTTAAGTGAGGATCAAAACCTTCCTCAACAATGTTCCATTCGTCTGCTTTTATATAATTTTTCATGGTATATGCTGCTCCAATTTTCCGGCAGTTGATGTAGCCGGAATATGTTTTCATTTATTTATCTATTCGATTCGCCTGTTCAGCGTTTTCGATTCCTATCTTTTCATTTGTGCTAATTCGGCTTAGCAATTAAGGCCCTAAGTAATATGAGGAAGGTTTTATTAGTAACTGCTCAAGGCTTCAATCTCAGTGATCGTAATTTCCGAAAGGTCATTGATCACTACTTGTGCCCCGGGTAAATTTTCGGGTTTACCGATGCCTACCACCATCATGTCTGCTGCCAATGCCGCCTGTACCCCTGCTAGTGCATCTTCAAATACCACACAATTTTCTTTAACGGTATGCAGCAATTCCGCAGCTTTCAAAAACACTTCGGGATCTGGCTTTGAAGTCGTCACAGAATTTCCGTCCACGATGGCATCAAAAAAATGAGCGAGTGCTGTCCGTTCCAAAATCAGGGAAGAATTCTTGCTGGCAGAGCCTAGGGCGATTTTAATTCCGGCTGCTTTCAAAGCGGTCAGCAGTTCCAATGAACCTGGCAATACTTCCTGCACCGTCATTTTACTGATCATGGCCACATATTGTTCATTCTTCTTCGCGGCTAATGCTTCTTTTTCTGAGGCTGATTGCTCCACACCACCCCATTGCAGGATCATATCCAGGGAGCGCATTCTATTTACGCCTTTCAGCTGTTCATTTTGCAGCTCCGTAAAGTCAAAGCCTAAGGAGTTAGCCAGCGCTTTCCATGCTTTATAATGATAAACGGCGGTGTCTACCAATACGCCATCCAGGTCGAAAATACAGGCGATAGGTTCTGTAGTATGTTGCATCTATGTATTTATAATCTTAGTTTAATTCTAACACCAAGGTGGTCTTTGCAGGCACAGTAATGTTTTTTAAAGTGTTAATTTTTTCCTTTGTGATCACGTTAATGGCGGAACTGGCCTGACCGATGCGTTCTTCAAATCTGGAGGTTTCCAGGCTTTTCGTCAGATCGTCGATATTAACCACCACCATGACGGTTTTTCCACCTTCCGGCAAGTACCTGAAATAAGTATAGATGCCATTTTCAGGCACATACTGCATCATTTTTCCGCTTTGTAAAGCCGGACTATTTTTTCTGTAATTGGCTAATGTTTTCACAAAGTTCCAGGCTTCATTTTCCTGTACAGTACGACCTGCAGCAGTAAACTTGTCTGTTTTATCTCCTGGCCATCCACCTGGGAAGTCCGAGCGTACCAAACCATCAGGATCCGAGTAGTTCTTCATTAAAATCTCTGTTCCGTAATACATTTGAGGGATACCTCTTAACGTTAACAGTAAAGCCATTCCAGATTTATACTTGTCGAAATCTTCTTTCACCATAGAATAGAACCTGCTCATGTCATGGTTGTCCATGAAAATCACATTACGATTGGCATCCTGATATAGGAAATCCTGTGCTATGGTAGTATATAGTCTGAATATCCCATCTGTCCAGCCAGATTTTCCATTCAGGGCTTCATAGATTGCGTTTTTAAGTACGGCATCTGTTACCCCTGGCAGTTCGGTATCGAAGCCTCTGCTTACCGTGTTTCCACCAGTAAAATAGGCCTGTGCGGCTGCCGAATTCACCAATGTTTCTCCAAAAACGGAAAGCGTTGGGAACTCTGCTTTTATCTTGATCGCCCAGTCTCTCATGTAGTCCGGGTCGTTATATGGATAAGTATCTAACCTTAGTCCGTCGATTCCTGCATCTTCTACCCACCAGATGTGGTTTTGTGTCAGGTAATTCTGCACATAAGGATTTCTTTGGTTAAGGTCGGGCATACTAGGTACAAACCATCCGTCCAGCATTTTCTTTTGATCGGCTTTCGAAGCATGGGGATCCATCACCGGCTCATCGCGGTAGCTGGTCTGCGTATACACTGGCCATTGGTTTACCCAGTCTTTCATCGGCATATCTTTATAGAACCAATGTCCGGTGCCCACATGGTTGTGTACAATATCTTTCACTACTTTCATTCCTTTTTCATGTACTTTATCTACGAAAGATTTGTACAAAGACAGGTTTCCGTAGCGTGGATCTATCTTATAGTGATCCGTTACCGCATAGCCATGGTAGGAAGCATTAGCCATGTCATTTTCAATTTCCGGAGTCATCCAGATGGCGGTGACGCCTAAATCTTTCAGGTAATCTAACTTATTGATCAATCCCAGTAAATCTCCGCCATGACGGTAATACATAGAATCTCTGTTCAATTTAGTTTCCTGCATTCCTTTAATTACATCATTTTTCGGGTCGCCATTAGAGAAACGATCCGGCATGAGCAGGTAAATCAAATCTTTGCTGCTTACGCCTTGTATGCGGCTTGCGTTAGCTGCTCTATTTTTCAGTTCATAAACATACTGCAGCACCTTCTTCCCTCCTTTGGTAAATGCGATAGGGAATTTTCCCGCAGCGGCGGATTCCCCAATTTCCAGGTCCAGAAATAAATAATTCGGATTTTCCACCTTATTTACGCCTACCAGTTTTACACCTGGATAATTCAGTTCTACACCCAGCTCAGCGATGCGATCGCCATGAACTAACAATTGAAGTTTAGGGTTTTTCATGCCTACCCACCAATACATTGGTTCAATGCGCTCCAGTTTTTGGGCAAAGGTGGTCACAGAAATACTCAGGAGGAGTAAAAGGATCAATTTTTTCATGAGCAAAAGATTGAGGATGGATTAAAAAAAACAGGTAGTCCCGCATGCCAGAGAGAATGCAGGACTACCTGTTTGGGTATTAATTTTTAACGAGTGAGTATTTTAAATTTGGGATGTCTAATGTAATGGTATAGTTTCCTGCTGCGGCAACAGTAATATTGCCCCCATTAAATACAAGATTACCACCACCTCCACCATAATTGAAATCATAGGCACGATCCGCTCTGAACTTCAATTCTCCGGCCAACAGATTTGCGGTTACTTTATAAGTGCCTTTTCCGTCATTGATGAATTTCATGTCAATATCACTGCCCCATCCAAGTGGTGTAGCACTGCCTGTCATGGCCCATATTTTTGAATCTTCAAATTTAAATGCTTTCGTGTTCATATCTACTGTAATCAGTTGCGGACCAGCTTTTGGCGCGGTTAAATTTGCCGCATTTCCTGCACTGCTTAGCGATCCGGCAAGAACACCATAAGAAAGGTCCCAGTTTTTTACCGGCGTAATCTTGAACTCTAACTGGGCAGTTGGAAATACAATAATTCCTAAGTATTTACCATCGCTATCTGGAGAAACCAGACTGTCAGCTGTTGCCGGTGCCCATCCCTGGTAAGCACCTGGGGCGTAGATCCATGAAAACGCAGAATAAGCCGTTGCTTTTAGCGTGATCACATTCGAATAAGTCACCGCATTTGGCGAAGGAGCAGATTTCAACCTCACTTCCAGCTCAGCTGGAGTTCCGGCTTTTTGATCTAAACTCAGCAAGATGGCATTGATGGCAGCCACAGTTGGCGAATAAGTCGTACCTGCTATTACCGTTTCTTTAGGATTGGCGAAGTTTCTGCCTTTCAGATCAATCTGAATGGTAGAAGTTACCGGAACAATAACACCTGTCACCACAGGAGCAGGAAAGGTAAAAGTTACTGCCGGACTCGTTGCCGTGGCTAAAGATAAATTAAGTGTAGTGCTGCTTGCCGTAAGCGTACCTGCCGGACTCACATTTGCCACCAGGTCTGTTCCATCCTTTTTGCAGGACCATAAACCTATGGCCACTAAAACAAAGGAAATATATTTTATAGTGTTTGATTTCATCTCAATTTCTGCTTAGGATTAATAACCTTTATTTTGAATCAGATTGGTATTGGCAATCAGGTCGGCCAGCGGCAATGGATAGATATTACGTGTGGCATCTACTCCTTTTCCTGATTTCACGCCACCTTTATAAGGCCATAAATAACCCGCTTCTGTAAACTTGTTATAGCGGACTAAATCTGTACGGCGGAAACCTTCCCAGTACAATTCTCTGCCACGCTCATCCAGGAAGAAATCAACACTAATTGCAGATACATTTCCTGAAGTATTGCCATAAGCACGCTGACGGAGATTATTCACATAGGTAATTGCTTGTCCGGTTGAACCGCCAGCACCACCACGGGCTACTGCTTCGCCATAGATCAGGTATTGTTCAGCCAGGCGGAATAATGCAAAATCCAATGAGCTGAATTTTCCTTCATTTGAAGGTGCCGGAACTCCTTTTGAATCCACATTTCTAAACTTGACCACCCTTAAACCATCCGTAAAAGTATTCACATCATCATTTTCCAGTTTCTGGCCAAAAAACATTGCTCTTTGATCAGTAGTACCAGAGTAGTCTGTAAATAATTTAGGGAGGTTAATCCGGCTGCGGTTACCGCCCCATCCACCAGTTGGCACACCAAACGAAGCAGGGTTCATGTCTCCGTTAATTGCTGCATTGATCAGGTAAGTTGTTCCACCATCATTCTGCGTATGCAATCCATCATAATTAATGGTCAGGATGTTCTCTTTACTAGTAGTTCTGTTGTCTGTTAAAAACAGATTTTTATAAATCGGTGATAAGCTATAACCACCATTGATCACTTTACTGGAATAAGTAATGGCATCAGTATATCTGGCTGTACCGGTATATACCTGAGCATTCAGGTATAACCTGGCTAATAACGACCAGTCTGCACCTTGATCTGCACGACCATATTCATTGGTCATTGGTGCAGCCAGGTCTCCTTCAATTGCTTTCAATTCTGACTCTACATATTTGAAAAGCTCTGCTCTTTGAATTTGTCTGGGAGGAATTTTTCCGATCAGGTCCTCTTCTGTGACAAAAGGAGGATTCGCGTAACCATCCATCAATACCCAATATTGGAAGGCACGAAGGAAGCGGGCTTCCGCACGGTAGCGCTGTACATTTGTTGCATCCTGACCAGTGATGTTACGGCTCGCCAACTTTTCTGGTGTACTTTCTCTCAGGAAGTCATTACAAACGGTAATCTGATAAATACTTCTGGAATATAAACCTCTGACAAATATATTCTCAGAAGTCCAGGTCATCTTATCCAAATCCGGAATACCGTCATCATTCCATCCGCAGATGGCTTCATCTGTTGGCAATTCCTGTGACATCCAGAACAACCTCAGGAAATCTGTAAATCCTGGATTTAATCCGCCGATGTCACTTTCTGCAGTCGCGCCGCTAGGATGGGTCAACGCATAACTGGCATACAATTTAGCCAGTTGACTTTTGTATCCAGCTGGGCTGGCATAAGCCTGATCCGCTACTAAATCATTAGTAGGTCGTAAGTTCAAGGCGTCCTTTTTACATGAGCTGATAAAGACCAGTAAAACGCTTGATATGGTGAATATTTTAAATAAATTTCTCATCCTGATAAAAATTAAAAGCCAACATTTAAGCCCAATGTGTAAGTTCTAGGTCTTGGATATAAGTTATAATCGATACCTGTAGTAATTTCTGGATCCAGTCCTTTGTATTTAGTCAGCACAAACACATTCTGCACATTTGCCGATATGCGAAGGGTAGTATTTCCATTTTTAGAGATTTTACCTGCATCAAATGCCAATCCCAAATTGTCCATTTTCAGGAAGGATGCATTTTTCATGTAGTAATCACTTAGGTATTCATTGTTGCTGAAATTGGTTTTATACACATCCACATTGGCATTGTTGATCAATCCACTTGGGCTTAGGATATTGCTCCTCACGCCGAAGTTAGAAGATACGTTATCATACACGTAGTTGCCGATATTGGCTCTCAATACCGTGCTCAACGTCCATTTTTTGTAGCTAAAAGCAGAGTTAAAGCCAAAAGTGAATTTTGGATCCGGAGAATGGTAGAAATATTTATCGTTTGCATCTACTACGCCATTGCCGTCAAGATCAGCATATACCCCTTCTAAAGGCATTCCATTTGCATCGTAAACCTGTTTTCTCACGAAGAAAGATCCAGGAGCCTGGCCAATTGCATTGTACTTGATATTGTTACCAGTACCTCCGGTGATACCACCTGCATCAATCTTGAAATTAGGGTCAGAATCAAAAGTAAGGTTGGTGACTTCTCTTTTGTTGTAGGCCATATTAACGCCGATATCCCAGCTGGTATGCTCCGTTTTAACTACTGCCACGTTGATGCTGGCTTCTAAACCACGAACCTCCATATTACCCACATTGGTCAGCAAACGGTTGTTGTAATTTGTTCCTGAAGGAATATCTACAGTTGATAAAAGGTCTTTTGTTTTTTTGTAATATACATCTACACTACCGTAAACTCTGTTTTTAAAGAATCCATAGTCTAATCCTGCATTGTAAGTGGTAGTTGTTTCCCATTTCAAATCAGGCTCATAAGCTGATGGTGTATAGTAATCATAAAGGGTATCACCAATCTGATATTGTCCCTGGTTGGTATTCTTGAAATACTTAGCCATGTAATTATAGTTACCGATACCGTCTTTATTTCCGGTCTGGCCATAACTTAATCTGAATTTCAAATCGGAGAATACCTTGCTGTCTTTCATGAAATCTTCACCAATGGTTCTCCAGGTAAAACCTACAGAAGGGAAATATCCCCATCGGTGATCTTCTCCAAATCTGGAAGAACCATCTGCACGCATGGTAGCAGAAAGCACGTAATTTTCATCATAAGTATAGATCAAGCGACCATAGTAAGAATTCAGTTTCTCTCTTTCTACATTAAATGGAAATGGCGGTATTTTAGTGATGGTAGTACCGTCTCCTTTATATTCATTATAACTGTGACTGGTACTCGAATTATCGTAATAACCTAAACCTGCAGTCGCTTCTATCCTGCTTTTAATACCAGTCAGGTCTTTGGCATAGTTCAGGTAAAATTCCGTTACTTTATTATTTTGCTCATCTAAAGAACTGCCCTGAAAACCTTGGGTAGAGGCATTCTGTGCTGCATACGCTGGTACAAAGATTCTACCGTATCCCTTAGAAAGGTCATAACCAAGGTTTAAATTGGCATGTAATTCTGGAAGGAAGTGGAAAGAATAATCGAACCTCGCATTACCGAAACTTCTTTCGGTCTTACCAACATTGTTGCGTAAGCGTGCTAAAGCAACCGGGTTACGAGGTGCATTTGGATTGGGCACACCGCCTTTGATCCATTCGAAATAATTGCCATACTGGTTATCTGCATTCACTGACTGCGTTGGATCAAACTGAATGGCTGCAGCTCTTGCGGCCTCATTGGCAAATCTAGCTTCTGTTAAAGATCCTTTTAAACTCAGGTCAATTTTCAGGTGATCTGTAAACAATCTTGGCGAAATGCTGAATGAACCGGTTGCACGTTCAAATTTATCCGTGATCAGCAAACCTTGTTTGTCCAGATAACCTGCAGAAACACGGTAAGGTACATTTTTGAAAATACCACCAATGCTTAAGTTATTGTCGGTAGAAAAGGCATTTTTATAGATTTCATCCTGCCAGTCCGTATTGGCATTTCCCAATAAAGCTTTGTAGGTATGTGTCGGATCATCATCATAACTCTTATTCCCAAACTGGTTGACATAAGCACGAATCTGATCTGCAGAAAGTACATCTACTTTTTTAGCCACCGTTTCATAAGAGTTATTGGTATTGAAATTAATCACGGGATCTACAGAGCTTCCTTTTTTAGTGGTAATTAAAATAACGCCATTAGAGGCTCTTGAACCATAGATCGCAGTTGCGTTCGCATCTTTCAGGATGGTAAAGGTCTCAATGTCGTTCGGGTTGATCAGCGAAAGCGGGCTTGGCGCATTGCTCAGGGTGTTACCGCTAAATGGCACCCCATCAATCACTACTAGTGGATCATTACTGGCATTCAGGGAAGCCCCGCCACGAATACGGATGGTACTTCCTCCTCCTGGTTGTCCACCATTGGAAACGACATTCACACCGGCTACTTTACCTTGAATCAATTGATCTGGTGAAGTAATGGCTCCTTTTTGGAAATCTTTAGCACTCACCGTAGCGATGGATCCTGTTAAATCTTTCTTTTGCTGAGTACCATAACCAATCACAACCACCTCGTTTAAGTTCTGGGCGTCAGGTTTAATGGATAAGTTTAAAACGGTATTACCAGAGATCGTTACTTCCTGCGTTAAAGAAGTATAACCGATATAGCTGGCAATTACGGTTGCTGCACCGTTTGGCAATCCGCTCAGGCGGTATTTTCCAGCGGCGTCGGTAGTGGTGCTCTTATTGATACTTTTGATCTGGATAGATGCACCGGGAAGTGGCAGTCCGGTCTCATCTAATACTGTTCCAGTTAGTGAACTGGTTTGCGCCTGAGCTGTCAATGTTGCAAGAACAATGAACAGCAATAAACAAGGCTTCAGCAGGTAAAATACTTTCATATTTATAGCTCGTTTTTAGTGTAAATATTTGGTTAGTGTACAGTGTGAGTTATGCTCTTGGTAAATAAGCAAAGCGTAGCTGAGAAATCAAAATATTATATGTTATTTTTTTTTAACACCATATTTTATATCTGAAAAATCAAAAAATGAGATTAAAAATTTGTTTTTGTGTTTTCAAAAATCTAGCAGCATTAAATATTAAACCTTAATATTCAGAGCGTTATAAACAAAAATCAAGTTTCAATGTGTAATTTTTACACTTAGTTGTTTTTGGCCTGTTTTTCGGGAACGATACCGGGAACGTTCCCGACGTTTTCCACAGCTTTAGGAAAACTTGTGGAAAGGAAGAGGCAGAATTCTGCGTAAAATCATAAAACCTGGAAAAGTTTTTGAAAAAAACACCTGTTTTGGGAGGATAAAAAAGGCTGGTTTTTAGCGTTAAAAAAGCTGGCTTTACCTGCTGCAAAAACACCATAAAAAAGCCCTGATTTTCTGCGTAAAAAAGGGCGTTTTTTTGATCAGGGTAATGAGGTACAGCAGTCGTTATCCAGAAGTATTGCTTAAAACTAATCCCGCTCCGTAGAACGTCTTTTGATCAGCTTAGAATTGAGTACCACCTTTTGATTTGGGTTTACCTCTATCGGATCTTCCAGCATCCTAAACAAAAGGTTCGCGGCTTCAATTCCTATTTTAGTAGCGGGTTGTGTAATCGTAGTTAAAGAAGGATTCAATAAAGGTGCGATCTCCAGACTAGAGAAACCAATCACCATCAATTCTTCAGGTATAGAGATTTTCAGGTCATAACAGGCGTAGTAAGTGGCAAAAGCCAGTCGTTCTACAGAAGTAAAGATCCCATCAGGTTTAACATCCAGCAGCAATCGCTTTAAAATCAGGGAGTTTTTCGCGTAACTATTGGTACAGTCAACTACCAGACGATCATCAAAAGGAATTTCATGTTTCGCCAGGGCATCAATATAACCCTGCATCCTAAACTTACCTATGGATAAATTTTTATTGATCACCAGATAGGCAATCTTTTTACAGCCTTGTTTGATGAGGTGTTCTGTGGCTGAAAAACTACTGTCGTAATCATTGGTAATTACCCTTGGTGTAATGATGTCCTCATAAACCCGGTCGAAAAACACCAAAGGCAGGCGCTCCTGACTCAATTCATTCAGGTACGTATGGTCATTTGCTTCGCCAGAAACCGACATGATGATCCCATCAGCTCTGCCATTGTGTAAATGTCGGATGAAGGAAACTTCTTTCTCATAATCATCATCGGTGGCATAGATTAAAATATGATACCCCCTCCCTCTCGCAATTTTTTCAATGCCATGAATGGCCTGGGAGAAAAAATTATTCGCCAGCTCCGGAACAATTACCGCAATCGTTTTACTTTTCTGTTCCCTCAGGTTACTTGCATAGTGATTCGGCTGATAGTTTAACTCCTTTGCCTTCGTCAGGATTTTCTCCTTCGTTTCCTTGCTGATGTCACTGTTGTCTCTGAAAGCCCTGGAAACCGTTGAAGTAGATAAATTCAGGGCTTTAGCTAATTGCTTGATATTGATGCGCTCCATCTATTGCCAAAAACAGTTGATATATAACCATTAATTTAGGGTAAATATAGATGAAAATCTAAACTGCTCGCAGTTTCGTAACTAAATAATAATATAGGAAATAAACATCCTGGTATTAATTGTGCTACATTAGCTAAAAATAGAGAGAGATTAAGCCATACATTAAGTACGGACAAAATAATTTATGGCGAGAAAAATAAAGTTTACAAACACCAATAAATCAACATTTTACACTACAGTACGAAAACGAGTTGATGCTTATTTTATAGCAAATAACACCACCAGTTATGCCAATCCGGCAATGTGGTTCAAAGTTTTTTTCTTTCTCAGCGGCTTAACGGGCATCTATCTGCTCTTGTTAATGGGTAATTTCAGCGCGCCTGTGATGTTACTACTGGCCATTATGCTGGGCGTATTTGGTGCCTTCGTTGGTTTTAACGTTTGCCATGATGCCATCCACAAAGCACTATCTCCTTACCCTGCAGTAAATAAAATTTTCAGCTTTATATTTAATTTGCTGGGTGCGAGTCCTTATGTCTGGAACATTACCCATAATATTGTGCACCATACCTATACGAATATTGCAGGTCATGATGAGGATATTGATGTGGCGCCAGGACTCATCCGCTTTTCCAACTCAGAAACGGTCAACAAGGTACAGCAATACCAGCATTTTTATGCATTTGCGCTATACAGCCTGGCCATGCTTTCCTGGGTATTCAGGAAAGATTACAAGAAATTCTTTCAGAAAAAAGTAGGCGAGCATGTATTGAGCCATCCTAAAATCGAATACTTCAACCTATTTTTTTATAAAGCCATTTATTACTTCCTGTTTATTGTACTGCCCTTATTGGTGATGAACATTACCTGGTGGCAATTTATCATTGGTTTTCTGGTGATGCAATTTGCACAGGGATTGGTATTAGGCCTGGTATTCCAGCTGGCACACGTGGTAGAGTCTACAGAATTTCCCATGCCTAATGAAGATGGTAACATTGAAGAGGCCTGGGCAGCACACCAATTGCAGACTACAGCCAACTTTGCCGTAAACAGTTCCCTGGCAGCTTTCTTATGCGGCGGTTTAAACAGACAGGTAGAACACCATTTATTTCCTAAAATCTGTCACATCCATTACCCTGCCATCAGCAAAATCGTAAAAGAAACCGCAGCAGAGTATGATTTGCCATATAATGAATGTATTACTTTCAGCGATGCTTTAAAATCTCATTACAAGATGCTAAAGAAACTGGGAAAAGAAACTTATCAGACAGACCGCTATGTGAATAGGGAAGTGATTCCTTTTCCTGCGCCAGTATTCCTGGCTTCGGAGCCTGTAGTGATTCGCCGCTAACCAATTTAATGGCACCTGCGCAGAACGCTGCAAACTAAGGTATCAGTAAGTTCGGATAATCAGAGATGATGCCATCTACCTTTAAATCTTTCAGCCTTTGAATATCTGCCGCCGAATTTACCGTCCATGGAATCACTTTAATCCCTTGATCATGGCATTTTTTAACCAATTCGGCATTTACCATTTGGTGTACCGGACTCAGGATAAAAGGAGAAAAGCCCAGATCAGCTATATTTTCTTCAAAGCTTTTTGTATTCGCAACCAGATAAGAAGTCCTGACTTCCGGATACTTTTTATTTAACACCTGTAATGTTCGCTTGTCAAAAGACTGGATCACCACAAATGGAGTAATTCCTTTCTGCTCTATCACGGCCATCAGCAGTTTTACAAAGGTTTCAGGGTCTGGATTCAATACCCCATCCCCTTCTGGCGCGCATTTAGTTTCTATATTATAGAACATCTGCTTTTTGCACTTATCTTTTAAGTACAGCTGTACGGAGTCTATCAATTCTTCCAGGCGGGGGATATATGTTTTGATTTTTTCCTGCTGAGGAAATGCAGGGTAATATTTTGAGCCCAGGTCAAAGCCTTTCAATTCCGCATAGGTCATTTGATACACCGGATATTTTTTAGCATCCTCTGGTAGCAGGTCTTTACCATTTGGATCCAGCATAAAAGCCGGACTTAAATAATCATCATGCGTCACCACTACTGCTCCATCTTTAGTGAGGTGTGTATCCATTTCCAAGGTGGTGATGCCCAAGTCTATTGCCTTTTTCATCGCAATAATGGTGTTTTCTGGCATCAATCCGCGGGCACCGCGATGGCCTTCCATACTAAAAGCAGGGAATTTTGCTGCTGAGCTTGCTTTCAGCTGTGCCATCAGCTTTAGCGGAGCCCATCCGATCATAGCGGCACATACCAATAAGGGAGTAATTTTCATGGTTTTCAATTTACGGTGATCAATATCGCTATGCTATGCAAGTTCATTTCCAGGATACCTCTCATTTCAAATATCTTCTTATTACTATTAACCAAATATTATGGATCTATTAACTTAAAACACTATAAATCCCATCAGAAAGTCTGGTTTAACGGTAAAAATAGAAGGCAATACCAGCACTGGACAACAAAATGAAAGCTCAAAACAGGACCAGCCAAAAACATAGCCGAATAATTTATTATTTCCTTTAATTTTGTTGCATCTTTAATTTCAATCCTCAAAATCCGTACAAAAAGGCCAAAAAATGATCAACATAGCAGAAAGACACCAATTCATTCTCCATAGGATTCAAGCAGAGGGATCTGTAGATGTTCAGATTTTATGTAAGGAGCTGGATGTTTCTTCTGTGACCATTCGTAAGGACCTGAAACTACTCGAAGACAAAAAGTTACTTTTCAGAACGCATGGTGGTGCCACCTTAAATAACCCTTACACGGTAGACCGTCCGGTAAATGAAAAAGAGCAGTTACAATCTGCTGAAAAACTAAGCATAGCCGCAGCGGCAGCAATATTGCTCAAAGACAATGACTCTATTATCATTGCTTCCGGCACTACCGTACTCGCATTGGCCAGAGCGATCAAACCTAAAGGCAATCTTACCGTGATCACTTCCGCATTAAATGTTGCTTTAGAGCTGATCCGTCACGACCATATCGACGTGATCCAATTGGGAGGACTTTTGAGAAAAAGCTCAGCCTCTGTGACCGGTCCATATTCAGACCATATCCTGAGCAACATCTTTTGCAGCAAACTATTTCTGGGTGTAGATGGGATTGATTTAGATTTCGGCCTGACTACGACCAATGCTTCGGAAGCGCAGCTGAACAAGCAGATGATTGATGCCTCGCAAAAAGTGATCGTGCTGGCTGATTCCACAAAATTCGGAAAAAGAGGATTCGGAAAAATCTGCGGCATAGAAGAAGTAGATCACATCATTACCGATAGCGGCATTTCCCCACAGATATTACAGCAATTAGAAAGTCTGGGCATCGAAGTGACCATCGTTTAATATAGCAGAAACTTCATCCCCTGTTAATATTACGATTGATATTTTTGAATTATATCATCTATAATATGAACAACTTTTTCAAAGTCTTTAGTCCTAAGGATAAAAAATTCCAGCCGCTGTTTGAACAATGCGGCGGGAACCTCGTCCGGCTGTCGGAAACCTTACTACTTACTTTCAGCACCACAGATCTGGAAGAACGCAAGGTACACCTCAAGGAAATTGAGCGCATGGAACATACCGGCGAACAGATCCGTACCAAAGTATTCCTGAGCCTCAGCAAAAGTATGATTACTCCCTTCAGCAGGGAAGACATTCATGCTTTGATCAGCTCTTTGTATGCCATTGCAGATTACATGCATACTGCAGCCATTAATGTAGACCTCTATCAGGTAACCGAACTCAATAAGCCGATGATCCGCATGGCGCAGCTGCTGATTGACATGTGCCGCGACCTGGAGATTGCCCTCAAAGAGCTCCGTACCTTCAAAAATACCGGACTGATCAGTGATGTTTGTCTGCGAATCTATAAAGGCGAAGGCCAGGCAGATGCCGTATGTAACCAAGCCATCGCTTTTTTATTCCAATCCGGCATCAGTCCAATCGAGCTGATTAAACAGAAAGAAATCCTGCAAATTCTAGAGATGGCAGCTGATAAATGTGATGATGTGGCTAATGTGCTGGAAAGCATCCTCGTAAAAAATTCTTAGGGTCCTATTGTAGTTTCCATAATTAATACTTTACTTTGTAACACAAAGTACTTTTATGGAAAAGCAAGAAATCTATTCTGAACTCCATTCTATCAGAAACCTGATGGAACGTTCTGCAAAATTCATCTCCCTAAGCGGATTGTCAGGAATTTTAGCTGGAGTTTATGCCTTGATTGGTGCAGGTATCTCCTATTCACTGGTGTACGGGCAAACCATGGACATGGATTACCGGAAGCATTTTGTGAATGAGCCCGACCTGTTATGGAATTTATTTTTTATTGCTGTGGCTGTATTGCTGCTTTCCATAGGTACCGGAATTTTCCTCACGCTGAGAAAAGCAGGGAAGCACCAGCAGAAAGTATGGAACCCCATCAGCAAAAAACTGCTGTTCAGTATGTTGGTCCCTTTACTTACCGGAGGTGCACTGATTTTAATCTTATTTTTTAGAGGATACTATGGCGTCATCGCCCCTACTTGTCTGATATTTTACGGTCTGGCGCTCGTTGCTGCCAGCAATTATACGTTCGAAGATGTAAAATGGCTTGGCTTATTGGAGCTGATTCTTGGTATATTTGCCGCTTTACTGCCTGGATATGGGCTGATCTTCTGGACCATTGGTTTCGGAGTACTCCATATCATATACGGTATGATCATGCATTTTAAATACGACAAGTGAAAAGCACACTAGCAAATTTTGATAAAGCCTTTGAAAACCGGGTTCGCCTGCAGATCATGAGCATTCTGGTAGCCAATGAAAATTACGACTTCAATTCCTTGAAAGAATTGCTGGAAGTAACCGATGGCAACCTGGCTTCCCATCTGAAAGCCCTCGAGAAAGAAGCGTATATCCATGTCTATAAATCCTTCTTGGGCAGAAAACCCAATACCAGTTATGCCGCTTCAGAAAAAGGAAGGATCGCCTTCCTGAAACACCTGCAATCCCTGGAAAATTTAATCAAACAACAGAAATCTTAATTTTTTTTACCCATCTACTTTGAAACACAAAGTACTTTTAAAAAACAAAAAATCATGGAAAACATTCAATTCCCTAAAGAAAAATCAACTTTCGCCCTCCTACAGGAATCAGTGGGTGCTAAACTCTTTTTAATCGCCGTATTGACGCTGCTGTTACTCATTCCTTCTTCCTGGCTGCAATACCTGATTCAGGAACGCCAGGGCAGACAAGACGAGGCCATCGAGGAAATCTCTGAGAAATGGTCGGGATCACAGCTGATCGAAAGCCCTATCCTGCAGCTTCCCTATAAAACATGGGTTAAAGCTTTAGATGTAAACGGGAAATCGATCATGAAAGAAAGTTTCAATACCATTTACCTGCTGCCTGAAAGCCTGGACATACAAAGTGACGTAAAACCTGAAATCCTACACCGGGGTATATTTGATGCCGTCGTGTACCATGCCAAGGTCCGACTAAATGGTAAATTCAGTGAACTGGAATTAAAGAAATCGGGGATCAACCCTGAGCTAATTTTATGGGATAAAGCGAAAATAGTAGCTGGAATCAGCGACTTTAAAGGTTTAAAAAGCAGCCCCCTTATTAAAGTATCAGGCCAGGCCTATACTGCAGAACCAGACTTTGCGCCAGAAAACCTATTGGTTAACAACCTGGGTGTACAAATCGACCTTTCGGCTACAAAACGTTCCGATATCCTGTTTAATTATGAACTAGACCTGCGGGGTAGTGAAGCATTGAATTTCCTTCACCTGGGTAAAAATAGCACCATCAAAGTAAATGGCGACTGGAACAATCCAAGTTTTACAGGCGCTTTTCTGCCAGAAAACAGAAACATCACAGAGAAACAGTTCAGCAGCACCTGGAAAATGTCGAATTTCAACAGGCCCTTCCCCCAGCAATGGCTTGGCGGACAAGCGGTGCTGACAGCACAAAACAAAATAAAAGCGACTTTTGGAGTTAAGTTTTTATTACCGGTAGATCAGTATCAGAAAACGATGCGCTCTGCAAAATATGCCATTTTGATCATCCTATTGAGTTTCATCTCCCTTTTCTTTATCGAATCACTCAATAAAGTGAAAGTAAACCTATTGCAATATGTATTAATCGGCGCCGCTATGATCATCTATTACACCCTGCTGCTGTCCTTCACGGAACAGGTTGGTTTTGGAGCCGCTTATTTCATCGCCTCCCTGGCCACCGTGATCCTGGTGAGTACATTTATCGGGGCCTTCCTCAGAAATAAAAAGGCAGCAACTATTTTTGCCATCATCCTCAGTATATTTTACGGTTTTATCTATGTGATTATCCAACTGCAGGATCTGGCACTACTTTTCGGTAGTATCGGCTTGTTCATTACTGTAGCTTGTCTGATGTATTTCTCAGTTAAGATCAACTGGACTAAAGCGGAAGAGCAGATTGCTCAACCTTAAAAAGGTATTTGTAGTCCTTTGTCGATGGATCTATTGCTGATATAAAATCAGCCTACCTATTTTTCAGATCAGCATTCTTTTGAAAGGAATGCTGATCTATTGGACTGACCAATCCATTCGATTAGATTACCACTTCCATTCACCGGCAATTTTCAAAGGCATTTCCAGATCATGGTCTTGAAGAAACTTTTTCAAGACCTCATCTGATTGTCTGCTCACGGGAATGTTTGGCGTATTGGCCAGGGCATAAGCCAGCATGGCACTAAATCTCACCGTATTTCTCAATTCCTGATCATCTACCAGGGAGAATACATCCCCATCAGAATGGTAAAAAGGGCCCGAATTATTCGGCAGTACTTCTCCAGCGCCCCCACCTGTTGGGATTCCTTCCAATAAGAAAGGCTGGTGATCACTGTGCAAGCCTGCACCTGCATAAAATATATTTTTAAACCCAGTATCCAGCTGATTGATGTCGCTGCCCCAGGCAGTAAACAAATCTTTCATTTCTTTTCTGCTGGTCGAAAATCCTTTAGGATTATTGGCCATATCATAGTTCAGCATGAACCTTACCTTATCCAGTGTATTTTGTTTTTGCTCCGCAGCAATGTAAGCTTTTGAACCTAACAAGCCTTGTTCTTCTCCCATGAACAACACAAATTCAAGTGTACGCGCCGTCTTTAAGTTTAATTTTTTGAGCGTTCGTGCCATATCAATGATGGCGAAAGAACCAATCCCATTGTCGATGGCTCCCGTTGCCAGATCCCAGCTGTCCAAATGACCACCCACAACAATCTTTTCGGCAGGCAATGTGCTCCCTTTTAATGTGGCAATGACATTCCTCGCTTTGATCAGACCAGAGAAGTTGTTCATATTTAAGCTGGCATATTGCTGCTTATTCTTTAAGGTTTCTTTTAAAGCCATCCCATCTTCCAAACCGATGCAAAGCGCAGGGATTGGAATCAGTTTTCCGGTAACCGAAGCCGTTCCAGTCAGCAATACCCCTCCTTTTACCCCATTAATCAGGATAATTCCTGTGGCGCCATGCTGAATGGCAATCGCTGCTTTTTCTGATCGGTGCAGGTAAGGTGTTTTTTCAGGAGAGCCCGGAAGTACACCCAGATAAACCAGGGCTATTTTACCTTTTACCTTCCCGCCGTCCTTGGTATAATCAGCCTCCAGGCCATTCCCCAAGTCGATCAGCTCCCCAAAAACACTGGCTTTTACCGGCGAATGTGCCAAAGTAACTGAGTTTACTTTTTTCAATTCCTTTTCCGAATCCCCGATTTTGGTCTCATTGCTGATCCTGCTCCAACTTTCCACTTCAAAAGGCTGGTATTTTACACCATAACCATAGGATTTCAGCAATTGATAGACATAAGCCTCTGCTTTTGCGCCATTTGCTGACCCGGTTAAGCGGTGACCAATATTTTCCGTAGCGTATTTCAGGTTATCATAAGCCTTGGAATTGGCTTGCACTTCCGTATTTATTTGCTGGAAAACAGGACCAAAATTATCCGGAACCCTCATTTGCGAAGATATTCCTGTGCTGACTGTTGCCTGTACAGGAGTTGGCGCGGTAGTTTGGGCCTCCGCAGTAACTGCAGCAGCACAAATCAATAGACTAAAAAAAGCTTTCATAAAGGGTAAATTTCAATGAAAATAAGAATTTTGGCCCTACAAGTTCTACCTATGGGTCATTTTATTTGCAACAAATTTATAGCAGGTTTATAGCAGGGGATTATTTCTTGCGTTCTGTAGTATAACGAACCAGCTGTTCCAGACCTGTTCTGGCATCACCAGGTTCGAAAGTGTAGAGAATATCGAACGCTTCCTGCTGGTATTGTACCATCTTTTCATGCGCATAGCGAACGCCTTCTTTGGCATTCACAAAATCGATGATCTGCTGGATCTTAGCGGGCTCATCCTGGTGATTTTTCACCAGATTGATCATTTTCTTTTTCTCTGCTTTATCAGAACGGTTGAGGGCATAGATCAAAGGTAAAGTCACCTTTTTCTCTTTAATATCAATGCCTAAAGGCTTTCCAACATCATCCGTACCAAAATCGAAAGTATCGTCTTTAATCTGGAAAGCGATACCGACCTTTTCGCCGAACAGCCTCATTTTTTCAATGGTTTCTTCATCGGCACCTGCAGAAGCAGCACCACAAGCGCAGCAGGAAGCAATTAGAGAAGCGGTTTTCTGACGGATCACATCGAAATATAATTCTTCGGAAATGTCCATCTTACGTACCTTTTCAATTTGCAGCAGCTCCCCTTCACTCATCTGCTTTACCGCTTCAGAAACGATTTGCAGCAAGCGGAATTCGCCGTTATTCACAGAAAGCAGCAATCCTTTGGCCAGTAAATAATCGCCTACCAATACGGCAATCTTATTTTTCCAAAGGGCATTGATGGAGAAAAAACCTCTACGCTCATAAGCATTGTCTACCACATCATCATGAACCAGTGTTGCAGTATGTAAAAGTTCCACTAAAGCGGCACCTCTATGTGTAGATTCAATGATTCCACCGCAAAGTTTTGCCGCAAAGAAGACGAACATCGGACGAATTTGTTTACCCTTTCTTTTAACAATATAATGGGTAATTCTATCCAGTAATGGTGCGTCACTGTGCATGGAGGCCTTGAACTTTTCTTCGAAGGCAGCGATGTCGGCGGCTATAGGTAGTTTTATCTGATTTATTCCCGGCATTCAGGTGAAAAAATATGTGTGCAAACATAAATTAAATATCTTTAAAAGCGTACTTTTAGTAAAAAGTTTAAAGTGAAAAATACATTCAAAGTACTTATCGCCGTTATTTTAGTCGCTCTCGTGGTATATTTTATGGGGCCAAGACCCGCACCGCCACAATACAGCGCTCAGCTTCCTGTTGTTCCTCAACTTCCAGAGCTTGAAAATTATGTGAAATCTATCGAGTCCAGGCACAAGATCAAGCCGGGTAATGAGGCGGAGATTGTATGGGCCGATTCTGCGAACAAACAGCAGTCGGAATATTCAGTGGTGTACTTGCATGGCTATACCGCCTCAAAGGAGGAGGGAAATCCTGTGCATACCCACCTGGCGAAAGAGATTCATGCCAATTTATACCTGGCCAGACTAGCGGATCACGGAATAGACACCGTTTCGGCCATGGAATATTATACGCCAGACCGGGCTTGGGAAAGCGCCAAACAAGCTTTAGAAATCGGCAGAAGATTAGGAAAGAAAGTGATTTTAATGGGCACTTCTACCGGCGGTACACTGGCTTTAAAACTGGCTGCTACTTATCCTAAAGAGGTATACAGCTTGATGCTCCTATCGCCAAACATAGAGATCAACGAGAAATTTGCCTTCTTACTCAACAATCCATGGGGATTGCAGATTGCGCGCCTGAATTTTGGCGGTAAAAAAGAAAGAGAAGTGGACGACAGCGATCCTAGGTATGCTAAATACTGGTACACTAAATACCGTTTGGAATCTGCGGTAGAGCTGCAGGAACTGGTAGAAACGACCATGAACAAGCAAACTTTTGAAAAAGTAACGCAGCCAACCCTGCTATTATATTATTACAAAAACGAGCAGGAACAAGATAAAACGGTTAAAGTATCTGCCGAATTGAAAATGTTTGATCAACTGGGAACCCCAGCTGCTATGAAAGTTAAAAAAGCAATTCCTAATGCCGGAGACCATGTTGTAGGTTCCTATATTACCTCTAAAGACATCCCATCTGTATTACAGGCAGTGGATGATTTCCTGAAGGATATCTTGAAGATTCCAGTAGCTGAAAAAGCTGCGGCACAACCTTAATGGTTTAATATTAAAGGCTGAATTAAAGCGCTGTATACCTTGCTGAGCAAGAAATACAGCGTTTTCTTATTTTACAGTATTGCCTTTTCCTCTGCCGCGATATGTGCAAAGATTTGTTCGGCATGGACCCTGCTATTTTCGATATACCATTTGTGGGTATCCATTCCTCCGCAGACTACACCCGCAAGGTATAGACCTGGCAGATTGCTTTCCATTGTTTCTTCATTATAGAATGGCTGCGTACCATACCCCATCTCCACACCCAGGTTTTTGAGCATGGCAAAATCAGGATGATAACCGGTCATCGCAATCACAAAGTCATTGTCGATGGTATGCTCCCCTTCCGGAGTTTTGATGGTTACTTTTCCATCTTCAATGCAGGTCACTTCCGAATGGTAATGGGCGGTGATTTCGCCTTCTTTGATCCTATTTTCTATATCCGGGCGCACCCAATATTTTACATAAGAACCGATCTCGCCGCTGCGAATCACCAAAGTTACTTTGGCACCTTTGCGGTAAGTCTCCAGTGCGGCATCAATGGCTGAATTATTGGCTCCGATCACCACTACATTTTGAAAAGCATACAAATGCGGATCTTTATAGTAATGGGTCACTTTTGGCAAAGATTCGCCGGGAATATTCATCATTAGTGGAATGTCATAGAATCCAGTAGCGATGATCACTTTTTTAGCTGTATAATTTTTTTTTGAAGTGCTGATCTGAAATACACCATTAGCCGCTTTCTGCACCTGTTCCACCTTTTCAAAAAGATGAATATTTAAAGAGAACTTTTCCTTGACTCTCCTATAATATTCTACGGCTTCATTGCGGTTGGGTTTAGGATGGATGCTCACAAAAGGAACATCCCCGATTTCCAGGCGCTGAGAAGTAGAAAAGAAAGTCATGAACACCGGATAATTGAACAGGCTATTCACCAATGCTCCTTTTTCTACGATGACATAGGTCAGTCCGGCTTTTTTAGCTTCAATCGCACAGGCCATACCAATCGGACCGGCACCAATAATCAGTACATCGTAATTGTTCATTTTATCCGTTTTAATGATGGATTAAGCGTTCATCTGTTTGGAAGGACAGGCAAAATCCGTACGTTTCAATCCTGTAGTTTTGATGGCAGCATACCCACCGGCAACATCAATCACATTTTCCAGCCCACGGGCTTTAAGAATAGATGCGGCTACCATAGAACGGTAACCACCGGCACAGTGGATGTAATAAGTTGCTTTAGGATCGATCTCATGCGTCCAGTCGTTGATGTAATCCAAAGGTCGCGTTAAAGTTTGCTCCAGGTGCTCTGCTTCATACTCTCCTGGTTTTCTTACATCCAGGGCATTCACATTTTCATTATTATTCAATACCGTTTCAAATTCCGCAGCAGAAATAGTAGTAATGGTCTCCAGGTCTTTTCCTGAGGCTGCCCACAGGCTGAGGCCATCCATTAAAAATCCAATGGTATTGTCGTAGCCAACTCTGGAAAGACGCATAATCGCTTCTTCTTCTTTTCCCGGTTCACACACCAATAGCAAAGGTTGCTTCAGATCGGTAATTAAAGCACCTACCCAAGGGGCAAACTGACCATTTAACCCGATGTTCACCGAAGAAGGAATAAAGCCCTTAGCGAAGATCTGAGGATCTCTGGTATCCAGAATCAGGGCAGCGGTACGGTTTGCCATCGTTTCAAATTCGTCTGGCGTTAAAGGTATCAATCCTTTCTCGCAAACTTCTTCAAAGCTTTCGTAACCATGTTTATTCATGGCGGCATTTTTAGCAAAATATTGAGGGGGAGGTAAAAGTCCTGCCGTAACCTCCTGTATAAATTGTTCTTTTGAACTTGCTTTTAAAGCGTAGTTGACCTCTTTCTGATGTCCTAAAGTATCGAAAGTTTCCTTGCTCATGTTTTTTCCGCAGGCAGAACCGGCACCATGTGCAGGATAAACCAATACATCATCGGGAAGGGTCAAAATTTTATCGTGCAGGGAATCGTATAGGGTGGCGGCCATATCTTCCATGGTCAGCTCCCCTTTCTGCGCCAAATCCGGACGGCCAACATCACCAATAAACAGGGTGTCACCAGAAAAAATGCAATGTGCTTTACCTTGTTCATCTGTCAACAGATAAGTGGTAGATTCCGGCGTGTGCCCCGGTGTATGCAGGGTAGTCATCGTGACTGCACCAATTTTAAATTGCTGCCCATCTTCTGCGATCAGTGATTTGAAAGTCGTTTGAGCGGTTGGGCCATACACAATTTCCGCACCGGATTTTTCTGCCAGGTCTACATGTCCCGACACAAAATCAGCATGAAAATGAGTTTCGAAAATATACTTAATCGTTGCATTATCTTTCTCCGCACGTTTAAGATAGGGATCTATCTCACGTAGGGGATCAATAATTGCCGCTTCACCATTACTTTCTATGTAATAGGCTGCCTCTGCTAAACAACCTGTATATATCTGTTCTATTTTCATTTCAATTTGCTATTGAACTGCAAAATTAAGGTTATAATTGATGTAGCACAAGATTTTGGTTTTTAATTACATTGGCAGGATAAGCATTTTAGTTCGTCAGCTCTCCGCGAAGAGATTGTTCCATTAGGGCAGCTACTTCTGCTGAAGTATAATCCTGTCCCATTAAGTACATCAATTTGGTAACGGTAGCTTCAAAAGTAGTGTCATAACCACAGATCACGCCCATCTGCTGCAGCTTTTTACTGGTTTCATATTTCCCCAATTCTACAGATCCCCTTTTGCACTGGGTAATGTCGATGATCAGCTTGCCACTATTGATCGCATCCTGCAGGCTGGAGATAAACCAGTCGGCAGTATTGGTATTGCCGGAACCAAAGGTTTCCAATACAATAGCATCCACCCCGGATTTGGTAATGGCATGCACTGCCTGAGGAGAAATTCCAGGATATAATTTCAATACGCCAATATTTGCATTGAACGTTGTATGTACTTTTAAAGGTTCAGTAGGCTGTTTGGCGATGTAATTCTTAAAGAAGGATAAATGTACCCCTGCTTCTGCCAGAATTGGATAATTTGGGGAGCGGAAGGCTTCAAACTTTTCTGAATTGTATTTGATGGAGCGGTTGCCGCGAAACAGCTGGTAGTCGAAATAAACACATACTTCCGGAACCATTGCCTTTCCTTGTTTTTTGGTGGCAGCAATTTCCAAAGCAGTAATCAGGTTTTCTTTCGCATCTGTTCTGATCTCCCCTATCGGCAGCTGAGAGCCGGTTAGGATGACTGGTTTTGATAAGTTTTCCAGCATAAAGCTCAATGCGGAAGCGGTGAAAGACATCGTATCGGAACCATGAAGAATGACAAAACCATCAAAATCCTCGTATTTATCCCTGATTAAAGTGGCGAGTTCTTCCCAAACCAAAGGACTCATATTAGAAGAATCCAGAATGGGGTCAAAAGAATGCACGGAAAGGTCGTAGTTTAACCTGGCCAGTTCCGGAACATTTTGTTGAATTTGCTCAAAGTTAAATGGGATGAGGACACCGGTTTTAGGATCGTTTACCATTCCTATGGTTCCGCCGGTGTAGATGATCAGTATTTTAGTCATTGGTTAGATGTTGAAGATCATTTTAGAATTGGCAGTGGTAACTGCAGCAATTTCTTCGATGTCGGTTTGGTATAGCTCTGCTAATTTCTCAGCAATGTGTATCAGGTAACTGCTTTCATTTGGTTTACCCCGGAAAGGAATAGGTGCCAGGTAAGGGGAATCGGTTTCTAAAACCAGGTTAGCCAATGGGATTTCCTTCAGCACCGTGTCAAGCCCAGAATTTCTATAGGTGACTACTCCACCGATACCCAGGTAAAAGCCAAGTTCGATGGCCTGTTTTGCCTGTGCCACATTTCCGGTAAAGCAATGTAAAATTCCTCTTAATTTGGCGTCTCTTTCTTTTTCCAGAACTTCAAAAATCTCATCGAAAGCTTCTCTGCAATGGATCACAATCGGCAGGTTCAGGTCTTTCGCCCATTTGATCTGCTCAGAGAAAGCGATCTTCTGAATGTCCAGTGTGGTCTTGTCCCAGTGCAGGTCAATTCCGATCTCACCAATGGCATAGATCTCTCTGCCTACGATACTTTCACAGATTTCATCCAGTACCAGCTCATAATCTTCTTTCACATCACAAGGATGTAAACCGGCCATGGCAAAGCAATGCTGTGGGTATTTTTCTACCATTGCATCAATTTTGGCAATAGAAGCAATATCAACATTGGGCAAAAACAGGCGTTCCACATGATTATCAAGACATCTTTGCATCAAGACATCTAATTTTTCAGGGTCTGTCTCGTAATATAGGTGGGTATGTGTATCCGTCAAAAGCATGGACAAAGTTAATAAAAAAAGCCCGTCCGCTATATGCGGACGGGCTTTTCTATTTTAATGCTTTTCAATTATTTTTTCTTTGCCGGAGCAGTTGGAGCAGCTGTTGCTGGAGTCAGCGTTGCAGCTGGAGCAGCTTTTGGCTTTTTAATGTCTGTTAATTCCACTTCAAATACTAGTGGAGCGAAAGGACTGATCCCACCTTGCTGCATTCCACCTTCGCCATAAGCTAAAGCTGAAGGAATGATCATGGTCATTTTACCACCTTTACCGATCAATTGTAAACCTTCATCAAATCCTGGAATTGCTCTGCCTAACGTGATCGCACGTGGACCATAAGTAGCCATTGGATTGTGTTTACCTGATTCTTTAGCGATTTTTTCATCACTGGTATCGAAGATATTATCTTTACCGTCAGATTTTTTAGTCGTTAATTTACCAGTATAGTTTACCATCATCGTATCACCTAAAACAGGCTTTTCGTTGTTACCTGGTTTGCTGATTACATATTGTAATCCTGAAGCCGTAGTGGTAGTTTTAAGGTTGTTATCAGCGATATATTTTTTGATTTTACCCGCTTCCGCAGCTTTCATTTTCTCAATGTTTGCTTTGTAGTCTTTCTCAAAAAACTCTCTTGCTTTTTTCTGGAAAGTTGAGTCAGCCTCATCTTTACCTTTTTGCAATACTTTTTCTACTTTAATCGTAAAGATCAGGTATTTGTCTTTTTGACCTGCTGGTTTTGGCTGACCAGAATATTTAGCTACTGTATCTAAGTCCAATTTGAAGGTTGCACTATCGCCTTCTCCAAACATGGTCAATACATCATTCATATCACCTGCATATACTTTTTTCTGTACAGGGAACACTTGTGGTGCTTCCATATCCCAGGTATTTACAGTTACAGAATCTTTTTCAGTTTTTTGAATAAAGTTCAATTTTACAATATCACCTTCTTTGATTTTATCTTTTCCACCATCTTTGTGAATGGTGTACATCAGGCCACCCGGACCTTTTTTGTATTGGTTACAAGCAGCTAATCCAAGTGTTGCTGCGAAAAGAATTACGATACCTTTCTTCATGTGGTTTATTAAGTTTTTGTTTTTTATTTAATTTTTTTTGTTCTGTACTGAAGGCGAGCCTTCTTTATTTTCACCTCAACAGGTTATAGCCTTTACTGTAATAATTGCGCTTTATAGTCTGCTAGTAACGCTTTAAAAGCCGTTACGGTATCTGCCAGATTTTGATCTGAATAACCACCTGCTGCGTTTCTATGTCCGCCACCATTAAAATATTTCTTACAAATTTCATTTGCAGGGAAATCTCCGGTGGAGCGCAAAGATAATTTAACTTTATCAGTTCTTTCAATAATAAATGCAGCTAATTTTATCCCGTTTACCGACAGTGCGTAGTTCACAATACCTTCTGTATCACCGGTCTGAATTTGGAAAGATTTCAACTCTTCTTTAGTCACGGTGATGATGGCAGTATGGAATTCAGGCAGGATTTCCAGTTTATTGCTCAGGCAATGACCCAGGAAACGCAGGCGGTTTTCCGTCGCATTGTCATATACCAATTGGTGGATTTTCCAATGTTCAGCCCCCAAATCAATCAGATCAGCCGCAATGCGGTATACCGTAGAATTTGCGGAAGGGAAACGGAAAGAGCCAGAATCGGTCATAATACCCGTATATAAGCAGGTTGCAATGTCTTTATTCATGAATTGACCGTCTTGCAGTTCATTCACAATAAAATCATAAACCAATTGTGCTGCTGCACAGGCATTGATACTCCAATGGCGATAATCATCAAAATCTTCCGGATCCAAATGGTGGTCGATCATCAATTTATAAGCATTGGAGGCCCTCACCAATTCTCCTAATTCATTGATCCTGCTCAGCGTGTTAAAGTCCAGGCAAAAGATCATTGCAGCTTCTGCCACTAATTGCGCAGATTTCTCCTGTTGTTCTGTGTAAATGATGACATCAGAATTGTTAGGAAGCCAATGTAAAAAGTAGGGGTAATCCGTAGGGGTAATCACGGTAACGTGATGTCCTTTCTGGATCAGATAAGCGTACAAGCCTAAAGATGAGCCCATCGCATCGCCATCAGGCTTATGGTGGGTCGTGATTACAATTTTTTGCGGCGTTGCCAGCAGTGATTTTAATTCAGGAACAGATAGCATAATTTTCACTGCAAAGCTAGTGATTAAATGATTAATTGGAGCCTATTATATTTGATGCTATAATATTAACAGTATAAAACGTAATTTTGCAAAAAAATTGAAATAAGATGAGTACAAACAGAACATTTACCATGATTAAGCCTGATGCTGTTGCAAACGGACATATCGGCGCAATCATTAACGACATTACTGCAGCAGGTTTCAAAATCGTTGCTTTAAAATATACTAAATTGACTGAAGAAACTGCTGGTCAGTTCTATGCAGTTCATGCTGAACGACCTTTCTACAAAGATTTAGTAGCTTTCATGTCTTCAGGACCTATCGTTGCTGCAATCTTAGAAAAAGACAATGCAGTAGAAGATTTCAGAAAATTAATCGGTGCTACGAACCCAGCTGATGCTGCTGAAGGCACTATCCGTGCAAAATATGCAAAATCTATTGATGCAAATGCGGTTCACGGTTCTGACTCAGATGAGAATGCACAAATCGAAGGAGATTTCTTCTTTACTGCTGCTGAGCGTTTCTAGTATTCCCCAAACGGAAAACAAAAAAATAAGCATCCTGAACAGGGTGCTTATTTTTTTTAAGCCCTGTTTTTTTCTGATTTCCTAATTTTAAAAAAACAGGGAAAGTAGTCGGGAAGTGTTCGGGAAGAGACCTGCCTTAGAATAGGGTTCGGAGGGGGTTCGGTTAGGGTTCGCGTAGGGTTGCCTTAGTCTCTGCTATCCAAACCCTAACCGAACCCCCTCCTACAGCTAAAGAATATCAGGTCACTTCCCGAGCACAATTATAGTTATTATACCACCCAAAGCGCTATCCTCTGGCCAGCATTCTACTACAATTACCGCCTGCCTGATCAAACTTTACAAAAAATTTCAGGATACTTTGTACCTTTCCCCTTCCAAATAAACCATTGGGTCTGTCCCGAACAGGCAAACCCTTTTATAAAAACAACAGCATTGATGAAAAAAATTTTGATTACCTTATTACTTCCATGCTGCAGTTTGGCGGCTATGGCGCAGACCAAAGGAACAAAGGCGAGTCCGGCAAAAAAAGCTGCGGCCACAAAAACAGTGGCTAAAGGCCCGGCAAAACCAGTTTTCAAGAACAACCTGGATTCGGCCAGTTATGCTTTAGGCGCGAATATGGCAGCCAGCATGAAGAAAGATGGGCTGACGACTTTAAACTACGATCTGATGATCAAAGGGATGAAGGATGCACTCGAAGGAAAAACATTACTAATTAGCAAAGAACAATCACAAACACCCATCAGCAACCTGTTTAACGGCCTGAGCAAAAAGAAATTCTTACCCATGATCAACGAAGGAAAAACATTTTTAGAAAACAACAAGAAACAACCAGGCGTAAAAGAAACCGCAAGTGGTTTACAGTACATCGTACTTCAGGAAGGTACAGGGGTTAAGCCGGTAGCTACGGATACGGTATTGGCACATTATAAAGGCACCTTATTGAATGGAAAACAATTCGACAGCTCTTACGATAGAAACGAGCCGATTTCTCTTCCATTAAACCGCGTGATCCAGGGATGGACAGAAGGCATCCAATTGATGTCTACAGGTTCAAAATACAGATTCTTCATCCCTTACAACCTTGCTTATGGCGAGCGTGGTGCAGGAGCCGACATCCCACCTTACAGCACTTTAATTTTCGAAGTAGAACTTTTGAAAGTAAACGGTAAATAAACCGCCAGAAAACCATTGGGAAATTTCTTTGTTATTAGGGGTAAAGAAAAACCTATGATCACAAAAAGATATTTCCCACTGGCACTTGTGGCTTTGCTTTCCAGTACGCTCATGAGCTGTGAACTGGTACAAGGCATTTTTAAAGCTGGCGTATGGACCGGCATTATCGTTGTTGTATTGGTATTGGCACTGCTGATCTGGCTCCTGAGCCGGATATTTGGCGGAGGCAAAGATTAATCCCTTATAAAAATACGATTTCTGTGATTACTTCAGAACCGGCACGTTCATTCAATTTTTCAATGATTCCGGTTCTGACCATCATCAGTTCATTCTTGATCACCGAAGACTCAATTCTTACAAAAAGTTTCTTTTGAAAAATGTAAATCTGCGTGGTGCGGTTGCCAATGGCTACACCCATCAATTCCGGCCATAAGGCGATAATGGTCGTTTCATCGAACTTCCCTTTCAGCTTGTATACCTTCAGCAATTTGCCGATGCCTTCTTTTAAGGTGATGTCATTAGGTTTACGCATTTTCTACTGCTCCGTTATTTACCTCGAACAAGGTGACTGCCACATCGATCGTTTGGAATACTGCCAGCACCCGTTCTTTACCGGTGTCTGTAATAAAAATCTGTCCGAAGTCATGGTGTGAGACCATTTCCATCAGCTTGTGCATCCTGCTATCGTCCAGTTTATCAAAAATATCATCCAGCAGCAACAGAGGCTTGAATCCCTTAAACCTCTGAAGATAAGCGTATTGAGCCAATTTCAAGGCAATTAAAAAAGATTTCTGCTGTCCCTGGGAACCAAATTTCTTTAAAGGCATCGCGGTAATCGTAAAGATCAGGTCGTCTTTGTGGATCCCGGTAGTGGTCCGTTCCAGGATTTTATCCTTCTCAATGGACTGCGTCAGGAGTTTTGAAAAAGGGCTTTCTTTCAGCTGGCTCAAATAAGTGAGGCTGACCTCCTCTTTATCATCCGTCAGATACTGATAATATTTATTAAATAAAGGAATAAAGTCGGTCATGAACTGCTCCCGCTTGGCAAAGATTTTATTACCGGATAAAACCAGCTGTTCATTATAAATCTCTAATAAGGTGGGATCGTAACTTCTGGTCAACGCAATCTGCTTCAACAGGGCATTGCGGTTCCCCATGTGCTTATTGTACAGGATCAGTTCATCCAGGTAATGTGCATCCGTTTGTGAAATCACATTGTCCATAAACCTTCTGCGCTCCTCAGAACCTTCCATAATAATGGTGGTATCATAAGGAGAGATCATCACCAATGGAAATAAACCGATGTGATTGGCCAGTTTATCGTATTCCTTTTTATTCCGCTTGAATTGTTTCTTTTGATTTCTTTTTACCCCACAGGTAATCTTCTCATTTTTTTGCTCGCGTTCAAAATCCCCCTGGATCAGAAAAAGATCTTCGGAAGTTTTAATCTGCTGACTGTCGATGGGATTGAAATATCCTTTACATAAACACAGGTAGTGAATGGCATCTAGTAAATTGGTTTTCCCTGCGCCATTATTCCCTACAAACGCATTTACAGTTTTGGAAAAACTTAGACTGGCGTCAGAATAATTTTTAAAGTTGAGGAGTGTAATGTTTTTTAACCACATAGTTGTATCGGGCAAAGTTACCGTTTAGCTTTGTCATATAGTAAAGCGACTGTATCATTTATTTTTCATAAGATGCAGTCCATTTTAGATTCGGACTCTAAACTGGGTTTTAGCCCCTATGCAGTAGATTATTAACCACCAGATAGTTCTGTTTAACCATTTAGGCAACAAAGTTTAACAAATCCTTCGAAAGGGGTTGATACTTTCCTATAAAAATGTATTTTTGCAATCCTTAATTTTTTTAAATAAAATGTCTACAACAGAAAAAGAAACGAGTCACCCAGTAAGAAAGGGTTCCTTTTTAGAAGAAAATTCAAAAAGCCTTTTGTTCATTGCAGGCGCTGTAGTGCTATTAATTGGGATCTACTTTTGGTATCAAAATGTATATCTAAAAGACAGAGCAGTAGAAGCATCGGCAAAAATGTATAAAGCAGAACAGTTTCTTGGAGTAGATTCCCTTGCCAATAAAGCAATCAATGGCGATGGTGGTTATCCAGGTTTAGAAAAAATTGCGGAAGAGTACGACAATACTAAATCGGCAAACTTAGCCAACCTTTATTTAGGTGGTATTTATTTGCGTAAAGGGGAGTACAAAAAAGCAACTGAAGCTTTGGGTAAATATGCGGAAACTGGAAGTCCGGTAGCAGATCCATTGGCGCTAGGTTTATTAGGTGATGCTTACAGCGAATTGAAAGACTTCAAACAAGCAGCTACTTATTACAAAAAAGCAGCAGATAAAGCGAGCAACAAATTCACTTCTCCAATGTTCCTTAAAAAACTAGGATTGGTGTATGAGCACCTGAAAGATTTCAAATCTGCAGAAGATGCTTACACGAAAATTAAAACTCAATATCCGGAAAGCCAGGAAGCAGCAATGATCGATGAATTCATCGCCCGCGCTGCTGTTCAGGCAAAGTAGGATGTTCATAAAATATTATGACAAAGGTTAGCCATTACGGCTAGCCTTTTTTTGTACCCTTTACTTATATTTGCAGTATGGCAACACAACTTAAAAACCTATCTGACTTTTCACACACGACTGTTCCTAATGGATCAGCGTATAAAATCGCGATTGCGGTGGCAGAGTGGAATGCAGAGATTACAGGCAGCCTGTATCATGGCGCTTTAAAAACCTTACTTGAGCACGGCGTTGCGGAAGAAAATATTCTTTCTATTGCAGTACCGGGTACTTTTGAGCTGACTTCAGCTGCTGACCTGCTATTAAAGAAACACCCGGACCTGAATGCGGTGATCTGCTTAGGTTGTGTGATTCAAGGCGAAACCAAACATTTTGACTTCATTTGTGATGCAGTGGCCAATGGAATCACTCAGGTGAGTGTAAAACATAGCAAGCCGGTAATTTTTGGCGTATTGACTACCAATGATTTACAGCAGGCAATTGATCGTGCTGGCGGTAAACATGGCAACAAAGGCGATGAGGCAGCGATTACTGCACTGAAAATGTCTGAACTGTCAGTTACTATCTAGCAAAGCTTTGTTTCTTCGTATTAAAATTGGTAATTTAGTACAAGAAATTTTTTAAATCATTTGAGAATGAAAAAATTAGTCATTTTATTGCTTTGCGTAGGCACTGCGGTTACGCTGCTGCAAGCCTGCTCGAATAAACTTTGTCCGGCTTACAGCTCTTATCCGCAGAAAAGAAGATAAGGACTAAAATATAATACCTATTAAAAAAAATTTTGATGCAGTGGAAACAGATAACTGATCTAGCACAGATCAGCGAGATAAAAAATAACGAGGGTTACAGTTTAATTTTCAAACACAGTACCCGTTGTTCGGTGAGCAGCATGGCAAAAAGACGCTTTGAACTGGACTGGGAAGCAATTCCTGAAGCTACCAATTTATATTTTCTTGATTTAGTAGCCTTCAGAGAGATTTCCGCAACTATTGCGGAAACCTTTCAGGTGCATCATGAATCTCCGCAGATCTTATTGATCAAAGACGGAGATTGTGTACTTGATGCCTCACACAGCGACATCTCCGCGGAGGAGGTTGCCGAAATGATTAATAATTAAAAGATACCCTTTGCTTGATATCAGGGTGTAAACTCATGGCTACCGGACAAGTATGTGCCGAACGCTCAATGATCGTTTTATCCTTATCAGAATAACCATTTGCAGGGAATTGGAAATTGACCAGAATTTCCGAAACCCTCCTTGGATTTTCGGCCATGATCTTCGTGACTTCTGCAGTGGCCCCATCAATGCTAAAACCATGTGATGCAGAAGCAATACCCACAATCGTCAGCATACAATTTCCCAATGAAGTAGCCAGCAAATCTGTCGGCGAAAACGCCTCCCCTTTCCCCTGGTTGTCTACCGGTGCATCCGTTATAATTTCATTCCCAGAACGTTCATGTACAGAAGTTGTCCTTAAACCTCCGTTATAAGTGATTTTTGAAGTTGCCATCGCTTTAGTATTTAGACCACAAGATTAACATATTTTTTTAAAACTGTCAGATTAGCGTTGTTAAACTGTCCATTTTTATAACTATTCAAACCTATTGCTTAACTTTGCCCTATGATTGAACTTCCGGTGGTTTCCGCAAACACAGTACAACGTAAACCTGATTGGCTTAGAGTTAAGCTTCCTGTTGGTAAAGAATATGCACAAGTGCGCAGTCTGGTAGACACGCACAAACTGCATACCATTTGCGAAAGCGGCAATTGTCCGAATATGGGCGAATGCTGGGGTGCAGGTACTGCAACTTTCATGATTCTTGGAAATATCTGTACGCGCTCCTGCTCTTTCTGTGCAGTAGCAACCGGCAGACCATTAGCCGTGGATATGGATGAGCCTAATCGAGTGGCCAACTCTGTGAAACTGATGAAGGTGAAACATTGTGTGATCACTTCTGTAGATAGAGATGACCTGAAAGATGGTGGTTCTATCATCTGGGCAGAAACTTTGCAAGCCATCAGAAGAGAAAGTCCGGAGACTACCCTAGAAACGCTAATCCCTGATTTCAGAGGGATCTGGGACAATTTATACCGCGTACTGGAAGAAAGACCAGAGGTCATGTCTCATAATATTGAAACGGTAAGACGTTTAACCAAACAAGTACGCATCCAGGCAAAATACGACAGAAGCTTAGCGTGTCTTAAACGCATTTCTGATTTCGGATTGAGAACTAAAACAGGTATTATGCTGGGTTTAGGAGAAACCGAGGAAGATGTTTTTGAAGCGATGGACGATTTAGTTGCCAATGGGGTGCATATTTTGACTTTAGGTCAGTATTTACAGCCTACCCGCAACCACCATCCGGTGCTGGACTGGATTCATCCAGATCAGTTTGCTAAATATAAAGAAGTAGGTATGGCCAAAGGATTCAAATATGTAGAAAGCGGACCCTTAGTACGTTCTTCTTATCATGCTGAAAAACACCTATTTGATCTAAAACTGTTATAAATCAAACAAATTTTAACTTTTTCTTGTTAAGGTTTATTGTATTACTGTATATTAGTAGACCTTGACAACGACAAAGAAAATATCCCTATCTGAAGATCAGCTCGTTCTGGCCCTAAAAGCCCAGGATACTAATGCTATGAAGGCATTGTATGATATGTATTCTTCTTCTTTATTTGGTGTCATCTCTAGAATTGTCTCCCATACTGAGGTAGCGGAAGATATTCTACAAGAAACTTTCTTAAAAATCTGGAATTCTGCAGGTCATTATGATGCTACAAAAGGGCGTCTATTTACTTGGATGATGAACATTGCCCGGAATTTAGCGATCGATAAGCTCCGTTCAAAAGATTTTAAGAACGCTAATAAAAACCAAGACATCGAAAATAACGTAGATTTCATTGACTCGCAGAAAGATACAACTTTCAACGCGGATGTGATTGGTTTAAAAGACATGGTAACCGCACTTAAGCCGGAATTCAACAATGTGCTGAATATGGTTTATTTTAAAGGGTATACTCACGTCGAAGCGGCAGAGGAATTAGATTTGCCATTAGGTACGGTTAAAACCCGTATACGAATGGCTATTATGGAATTAAGAAAGCATTTTAATTAAGGTGGAAGAGGGACAAGCATATATCGAATCAGGCATACTAGAACTTTATGTTCTCGGCGAGCTCAGCACGCAGGAACAATATGAAGTCGAAGCAATGGCAGCAAAATATCCGGAAGTAAAAGCCGAAATTACTGCGATTGAGCTTGCCATGGAAAAATATGCGATGCACAATGCCATTGAGCCTTCGCCAGAATTGGAAAGCATCATCTTTGGAAAAATTGCTGCTGTGGAGCCAAAGCCTTCTACAACCACTATACCTTTACATCCAGGGGGGTATGAATCAAAAATAAGAACTTTACGAATTGCATTGGCCGCTTGTGCAGCCTTGCTATTGGTGGCCGGCATTGCCCTGTATTCTGCACATACGGAATTAGGGACAGCCAAAAATCAGATTATTGCCTTAAATCAGGAGAAACAGCGATTTGCCACTACGGTAAATTACATGACGGAAACCAATAAAGAACTACAGACTATCGCAGATATGCCGGCAGATCCGGATTGGAAAACGGTACGTCTGGCAGGGACTAAAATGGATCCTCAAGCGAAAATGACAGTTTATTGGCATACTTCTGGCCGCCATGTTATGCTGGACAATTCTAAAATGAGCCTTCCTAAAAATGATGAGGCGCATCAATATCAACTTTGGGCACTGGTAAAAGGAAAACCGGTAGACCTGGGTGTATTTGATGTCAAAGCAGACAGCAGTCACATTCTTTTGAAAATGAAAGAAATTGCAGGTGCAGATGCCTTTGCCGTCACTTTAGAAAAAAGAGGTGGTTCCCCTGGCCCGACTATGGATCAGATGATTGCCATGGGCGGCGTTTAAAAATTAGCTAAACCTTTTACAGTAATTGGAATCTGCAGGGCAACTTGTGAGGCAGTTACATTGAAATGTGTCCTGCTCAGCTCATCACCGGATTTACCATGAAAATAGCAAGCCAGTAATGCCGCAGCTTTAGCGCTATATCCCTGGGCCAGATAAGCACTAAGCATACCTGTTAACACATCTCCCATTCCACCCTGTGCCATCGCCGGATTTCCCGTTTGATTGATAGACACATCGCCATCATGATCGATAATGAAAGTATATTGATTTTTGAGGACGATCACTATTCCTCTTTTTTTAGCTTCTTTTCTGGCAGTTTGTAAGCGCTCCCACCAATTTTCATGGATACCGAAAAGCTGATCGAACTCTTTTACATGCGGACTAAGGATCGCATCTTTTGGAAGCTGATGGAATAAATCCGGATGTGCTTTTAAAATCGCTAGCGCATCCGCATCTATCACTACCGCCTGTTTCAAGGCAAAAATAGCAGCCATAATTTTTTGGCTGTCTGCCATTCGGCCGATACCTGGACCAATGCCAATCGCATCATAAGTATTTAAAGTTCTAGCTCTTAGTAGTTCAGCACGCTCCAGGTACATTGCCTCCGGCAAAATGCTATTCAGCGCTGTTAAACCCTGCTCTGGAATAGAAAGACTCACCAAACCAGCGCCTGCATACAAACAGCCCTTGGCGCAGAGAATTGCCGCACCCATCGTCTTTTGTGCACCTGCAATCAGTAAAGCATGGCCGTAACTGCCTTTATGAGAAAAAGGCATCCTGGTTTTCAGCATGCCTTTTATATCGGCTGCTTCCACCAATTTATAGGGAGAAGCCGCCAATTCTGTACTTTGTTTCGTTAATCCAGGATCTACTGCCTGTTTTTTACTCGATGGATCTGTATCGGGCAAATAGGCGTTCAGAAAAACTGACATATTATTTTTTTATAAACCCATTTCTTTCTTCAAAAATTTACCGGTTAAACTAATCGGGTTTTGTACTAATCCTTCAGGAGTTCCTTCAAAAATGATCCTGCCACCGCCGGCACCACCTTCTTCTCCTAAATCGATCACCCAATCCGCTACTTTTACGACATCCAGGTTGTGCTCAATCACCAGCACAGTATTTCCTTTTTCTACCAATTCATTCAGCACACCAAGGAGTACATTAATGTCCTCAAAATGTAAGCCAGTAGTAGGTTCATCCAGAATATAAAATGTTTTTCCGGTATCTTTTTTAGAGAGTTCGGTCGCTAATTTCACGCGCTGTGCCTCTCCACCGGATAGCGTGGTAGAAGACTGACCTAAAGTGATATATCCTAAACCTACGTCTTTAAGTGTTTTGATTTTACGGTAAATCACGGGCATGTTCTCGAAGAAATCACAAGCATCTTCAATGCTCATATCAAGTACATCGCTGATGGATTTACCACGGTAACGTACTTCCAGGGTTTCCCTGTTGTATCGTCTTCCGCCGCATTCTTCACAAGGCACCTGAACATCCGGAAGGAAGTTCATCTCGATGACTTTCATTCCTCCCCCCTGACAAGTTTCACACCTTCCTCCTTTTACATTGAAAGAGAACCGTCCTGGTTTATAACCCCTGATTTTCGCTTCCGGTAATTGTACAAACAGGTTCCTGATGTCAGAAAACACGCCGGTATAGGTAGAAGGGTTAGATCTTGGCGTACGCCCGATTGGTGCCTGATCGATTTCAATTACTTTATCAATTTCCTTAATGCCATTGATCTTCTCATATGGAAGGGGATGTTTCTTTGCCCTGAAAAAGTGATGGTTTAAAATCGGGTATAATGTTTCTGTGATCAGACTGGATTTTCCGCTTCCGGATACCCCGGTCACCGCAATGAATTTACCCAGTGGGAAATCTACCGAAACGTCTTTTAAATTATGTCCACTTGCTTTGATGATGGACAGTTTATGACCCGTTCCTTTTCTACGTTTTTTAGGAATTTCGATTCCTTTTTTACCGTTTAAATAGGCTGCAGTCAGGGTATCTGATTTTAAAATCTCTGCCGGAGTACCCTGTGCAACAATTTGTCCACCGCGTACACCTGCAGCTGGTCCCACATCAATCACATGGTCTGCTTCCAGGATCATGTCCTTATCGTGTTCTACTACCAATACGGTATTGCCAAGATCCCTCAGATTTTTTAAAGCGCCGATTAAGCGCTCATTGTCGCGCTGGTGCAAACCGATACTCGGCTCATCCAGAATGTACATGACATTCATCAGCTGAGAGCCGATTTGTGTGGCCAAGCGGATCCTTTGCGCCTCTCCACCAGATAAAGTACGTGCGGTACGATCCAGAGAAAGGTAATTTAAACCTACATCCGTCAGGAAGCCAAGTCGGGTTCTGATTTCTTTAAGAATTTCTTTGGCAATGGTATTCTGACGTTCCGACAAACGGCTTTCCAGGTCTACATACCAGGTTTTTAAGCTGTTGATGTCCATTTCCGCCAGTTCAAAGATGTTCTTGCCGTCAATTTTAAAATGTAAGCTTTCTTTCTTCAACCTTGCACCATTACAAACGGGGCAGGTTTTCAGCTTGCGGAAAGTCTCCATATCGTCGATTGCTCCTTCTCCCTTTTTCTCCTGCTGCTCTTCCAGCAATTTGATGATTCCATCAAAAGTGATCTGGTAGTTTTGAACATTCCATTTATTATATTCTACAGCCACACTCAACAACTCATGAGAACCATTCAGGATGATTCCGATCTGTTCTTCAGTTAGTTTTTCTAATGGTGTAGATAAAGAGAAGTTATATTTTTTAGCTAACGCTTTCAATACCTGGAACACCCAGATGTCGCGATACTCGCCTAATGGCGCTAAGCCCCCATTCATGATGCTCAATTTAGGATTCGGCATCACCGATTCCTTGTCGATCACGAATATATAGCCTAAGCCGTCGCAGCTTTCGCAGGCTCCATAAGGAGAGTTAAAAGAAAAGCTGTTAGGTTGTGGTTCATCATAAGAGATTCCGGTAGTTGGGCACATCAGGAATCGGCTAAAATGGGATACATTATTGTCTTTATCGCTGATTTTAATGATGCCTTTTCCCATCTTCATCGCCGACTGAAGCGAATCCTGCAAGCGTTTCTGATCTTCTTTATCGATGATCAGTCGGTCTATCACCACCTCAATGTCGTGGATTTTATAACGATCCACCTGCATTTTAGGACTCATGTCCTGGATTTCTCCATCAATGCGCACTTTAATATAGCCTTGTTTGCGGATTTGCTCGAATAACTCCCGGTAGTGTCCTTTACGTCCTTTTACTACGGGCGCCAAAATGTTGACCGGCATGCCTTCAAATTTCTTGTAGATATTGCTCAGGATCTGATCCTCGCTCATGCGCTCCATTTTCTCTCCGGTATTGTAAGAGAAGGCATCCGCAGTACGCGCATACAGTAAACGCATGAAATCATAGATTTCTGTGATTGTACCAACAGTAGATCTTGGATTTTTGCTGGTTGTTTTTTGCTCAATGGCAATTACCGGACTCAATCCTGATACTTTATCCACGTCAGGACGCTCCATTCCACCCATAAACTGGCGGGAATAGGCACTGAAAGTTTCCATATACCTACGCTGTCCCTCCGCATAAATGGTATCAAATGCCAAAGAGGATTTTCCGCTTCCACTTAATCCGGTAATGACTACCAGCTTGTTTCGGGGAAAAGAGATGTCTATATTTTTAAGGTTATGTACCCTGGCACCATATACTTCTACATCCTTTTGCTCGCCCAGGTCAACGGTATTTTTGCTCATATTTTTATTAAAACAATACTGATATCTATATATTTAAGACAACAAATTTTCAGCCACAAAAATGCTAAAAATTTTATCAAAAGAAAAGTTTACAGCGTTATGGCTGATCATTTTTACCAAACTAATGTGGTACCGTTTTCAGTGGGGTGACCGGTACAAACCAGTACTCTTCCCGCTTCAATTTCGTTGTCCATTAAAACTTCATTGTAATCCATTCTTACCTTTCCTTTGGTACAATTGGCAGTACAAGTACTGCAAATACCGGCATGGCAGCTATATGGCAGATGAATGCCCTGTGCTAAAGCTGCATCTAAAATGCTTTGGTGATAAGGCACACTGATTTCCTTGATTTCTCCTTTGAAATGGAGGATCACAGAATAGGTATTCGTGTCTTTAACGACTTTTTCTGTCGTATCATCTTCATCGGCCTCATCTTCAGGCAGGACAAACGTTTCTTTTTTGAGCTGTGATTGATGGAAACCCAGGTTCAATAGGGTAATTCTGCAGACATCCATGTAATCTACGGGTCCGCAGGTATACAGCAGGGTATCGTCTTTTTCAAATTCCAGATTTTCCGCGACGATCCGTTCAATCAGCTGTCCGTTTAAGCGGGCCATCATCAGATTTTTAGCCGTGCTGAACAGGTAAATGATTTTTAAACGGTCTGGATATTTTGCCTGCCATTCGTTGAGTTCTTCGTAGAACAGGCTCCCTTCCGCAGATTTGTTGCTATAGGCTAAAATGACTTTGGTATGTTTTTCAACGGTCAATGCCGTCTTCAATATCGAGAATAAAGGCGTGATGCCTACCCCTGCAGCGAATAAAAACACCGTTCTTTTGGCATCTTCCTGCGGAATATAGCTGAATTGTCCGTTTGGTTCCAATGCAGTGAGCACCTCAGCAACAGCGGTATGGTGGTGCAGCAGCCTGGAAATTTCTCCATTTTCTACTCTTTTAATCGCAATTGCTAAAGGTTCATCAAGAACTGGGGAACTGCAAAGGGAATAAGATCTCCTCAATTCTTTTCCATTCCGCTCAAATACAAGCGTTAAGAATTGTCCGGCCAGATAAACAGGTTTCACTGCTGCTATTGGCTCAAAACTGATGAGGAGAGTTTCGCCAGGTGTATAGGTCATCCCGGTAATGCGCAGTTTTAACAGTTTCATAGGCGAGTAAAATAGTGATTTTCCGAGAAAACAAAAAGCCGGAATAAATTCCGGCTCCCCCCTTTGTCAATTTTTTTTATTACTCTGCCCGCTCTGCTTTATCCGCTTCGTTGGCAGCCTTCTCCGCATGGTACGCTAAAAACGCTCTTGACGCTTTATAACCATACTGATTCGGAAATTCCATGATTTGTTTCATGGAAATCAATTTGTAAACGTAACTAGCGGTTTCGCTATTCAGTTTCATCTTGAAATAGTTGTCTTGTTTTTGCCTGTTGATCTGTTTCCGCATGTGGTTATCTCCCACATTATAGGCGGCCGCAACGAGTGCCCAGTTGTCAAATATTCCGTAGAGTTCTTTGATGTATTTGGCGGCGGCGATCGTAGACTTTCGTAAGTTATTACGTTCGTCAACTTTCGAATTTACTTTCAAACCATAGCTGCGTGCAGTAGCTGGCATAAACTGCCAGAATCCTGCTGCTCCTTTCGGAGAAACGCCCGACTTTAATCCTGATTCCACTAAAGGCATATACTTAAAGTCTTCAGGAATGCCGTAGGCGGCAAGTATAGGTTCTATTACAGGAAACCATTCTGCTGCCTTATTGTGCAAACGATTGGTTTGTAGATGACTGTAACTAAATTTAGCAAGGGCCTTTTCCATTTTCCGCTCCACAATCGCATCCCCTAATGGTAGTCCTTCCTCTGCAAATTTTAGATCAGCCATTGTTTGAGCTGGCTCCTCGATCTCTGATACTAATGTATCCGTATTTTTTGTTGTTTTTTCTTCTTTTAAAAGACTTTCTGCTGCTTGGGGCATGTTGTAAGCAAACACTTTTGCGATTACCAGTAATGTCATGATTACCGTTAATGTTATTATGTGTTTCTTTATCATTTTCCTCCTTTTTTTGGTTAACAATTTTAAAACGTTTGCAAAGATAACGTATATTATCTTAACTATCAACCTTTTACGAAAACTGCTTCCAAAATCAACGTTTAAACACCCATAGACCACGATTTTTTACAACTCTTACATCTTCGCAAAATAGTAGCAATAAATTGCTCGATTTTTACTAAATTTGCACCCGCATAAATTATGCGGAATAATAGCGTATCATGATGAAAGACAACAACAGGAACAGTCGGGATGACAAGTCCAAATCGGGCAACAGAAGTTCAACAGGCCAAAATCGTAGCGGAGGAGACTCTTCTTACAGAGATAAAAGCAAGTTTGACGACAAAGAAGGGAAAGATAAAAAATTTGGTGGCCCGAGAGATTTTAACCCAAGAGAAGGTGGATCAAGAGACTTCAAACCTCGTGAAGGCGGATCAAGGGATTACAAACCACGTGAAGGCGGTTCAAGAGATTTCAAACCACGTGAAGGCGGTTCAAGAGATTTCAAACCACGTGAAGGCGGTTCAAGAGATTTCAAACCACGTGAAGGCGGTTCAAGAGATTTCAAACCACGCGAAGGCGGTTCAAGAGATTTCAAACCACGTGAAGGCGGTTCAAGAGATTTCAAACCACGCGAAGGCGGTTCAAGAGATTTCAAACCACGCGAAGGCGGTTCAAGAGATTTCAAACCACGTGAAGGCGGTTCAAGAGATTTCAAACCACGTGAAGGTGGTTCAAGAGATTTCAAACCACGTGAAGGTGGTTCAAGAGATTTTAAACCACGTGAAGGCGGTTCAAGAGATTTCAAACCACGTGAAGGCAGTTCAAGACCTCATAGTGCAGGTAGCTCTAGAGACGTACCTCCTTCTGACAAAACACGTAGTTATATAAAGAAAGATCATTTCGGAAAAGGGGATCAACCTTTCAGGAAATTTGATGATAATAAAGGCGGCGCTTCAAGAAGTACTGACAGCAGACCTTTTAGAAAAAGAGAAGATGAAGGCGGTTCAAGAGATTTCAAACCTCGTGATGCACGTCCTGACCGCGAAGAAGGTAGCCATACCACAATGCGCAGCAGAAAAGCACCTTTCGTTAAAGATGATGGCTTAATTCGTTTAAACCGTTACATCGCCAATTCAGGAATTTGTTCCCGTCGTAAAGCGGATGAGCTGATTGCTGCCGGTGTAGTATCTGTAAATGGGGAAGCAATTTCAGAGCTTGGGCATAAAATCGACCCTGCGAAAGATGAAATCCGTTATAATGGTGAATTGTTGAAACGCGAAAAGAAAATTTACGTGTTGTTAAACAAGCCTAAAGATTACATTACTACTACTGATGATCCTCAGGAACGTCGTACGGTAATGCAATTGGTAGAGAAAGCAAGCAGAGAACGTATTTATCCGGTCGGAAGATTAGACCGTAACACTACAGGTTTATTATTGATGACCAATGATGGCGATCTGGCTGATAAACTATCTCACCCAAGAAATGGCATCACTAAAATCTATCATGTAGAACTAAGTAAGACTTTAAGTCAAGGTGATTTCAACAAAATCCAGTTCGGTTTAGAATTGGAAGATGGCTTGATCAAACCTGATAACATTTCTTATGTAGCTGGTGGTAGTAAAAAAGAGATTGGTATTCAGATCCACAGTGGTAAAAATAGAATCGTAAGAAGAATATTTGAACACTTGGGTTATGATGTCGTGAAGCTTGACCGTGTAGTTTACGGTAACCTGACTAAAAAAGACCTTCCTCGTGGAAGATGGAGATATTTAGAAGAGCATGAATTGATTCAGATCAAACATCTGATCAAGTAATTCTTATAAAAAGATCCAATAAAATACCATTAGCCTGTTCTTTACTCATGTAAGGAACAGGCTTTTGTTTTTTTAAGATTATTTTAAATAAATTAGCCCTCATGAAGAAACTCTTATTTTTCCCGGTTATTATGCTGGCACTACAAAGCTGCGCGCAGAAGAAAGATTATAATTTAATTGTAGGTACGTATACGAATACAGGAAAAAGTGAGGGGATTTATGTGTACAACTTCGACACCAATACCGCTGCTGTTAAAGCAAAAAGCGTCATCAAAAACGTAGAGAACCCAAGTTTCCTGGCTTTAGGTGACGGCAATAAAGCGATTTATGCGGTCAATGAGACTTCAGAAACCAGCGCAGTGAGTGCCTTCGGCTTTGATGCCGCTTCCGGCAAGCTGACTTTCTTGAATAAGCAAGCGACCAATGGTGCAGATCCTTGCTTTGTGATCGCGGATAAAAAGAATGTGATCACCGCAAATTATTCAGGCGGAAGTATCTCTGTATTTGGGATTGAAAAAGATGGTTCTTTATCTGGTATCAAGCAATTGGTAAAACATAGTGGTAAAAGTGTAGATAAAGCCCGTCAGGGAAGTTCCCATGTACACATGGCACAGTTTACGCCAGATCATAAATATGTTGTCGTAGACGATTTAGGTACGGACAAGGTTTATTTATACGCTTACCATCCTGATGGCGGCAATAAAGTATTAACGGCTAAAGACAGCATCGCCATCACTCCTGGAGCTGGCCCAAGACACCTTGTTTTCAGTAAAGACAGTAAATATGCTTACCTAATTCATGAAATTGATGGAGGGATCACCGTATTCAGTTATAGCGATGGCAGCCTGACCGAAATTCAGGAAACTAAAATTACGGAAGATGGTTTCACAGGAGAAAATGGTGCAGCAGATATTCACTTATCTCCAGATGGCAAGTTTTTATACGCCAGCAACAGAGGTTCAGAAAATAAGATTACCATTTTTGCCATTGAAAAAGGCGGGTTATTGAGTGTTAGAGGACATGTCTCTACTTTAGGAAAAGGTCCGAGGAATTTTGCGATTGATCCAACAGGAAAGTATTTACTGGTTGCACACCAGTATACGAATGATGTGGTGATTTTTGAACGTAACCTGGAAACAGGCGCGTTGACCGATACCGGAAAAAGAATTTCCGTAGGTGCACCAGTTTGCTTGGTATTTGCTCCTGTAAAATAATGAACCTGAAGTAAAACGGATCAAAAGAACGGCCTTTGGATGATCCAAAGGCCGTTCTTTTGATCATGAAATAGGCTACTCCGCGAACGATATGCTGCTAAATAGGTTAAGACCTAAATCGCTCATTCCTGAGAACCCTACAGATGAAGCATCAAACTGTGTTTACTTAGTTGCTGCTTTCAAAACCACCTTTACAGGGTTATTGGTTTTTGCTTCTTCAATGATCTGCGTGTAATAGTCTACATATATTGGCAGGATTTTCTTCAGGTCAAAGTCTTGTGCTCTGATAAAAGCATTCTCTTTAAACTGCTGTAATACCTCATCATTTTCCAGAATCTGGATTCCTTTGGCAGCCATATCATTTACATCGCCTACATTGCTCATAAAACCGCAGAAGCCATCCACATTTAATTCTGGCAATCCACCAGCGTTAGAAGTAATCGCAGGCACTTTACAAGCCATTGCTTCTAAGGCAGCCAACCCAAAGCTTTCAGATTCTGAAGGCATCAGGAATAAATCGGATACGGAAAGAATCTCTTCTATCGCATCTTGTTTCCCTAAAAAGCGAACATGTTCGCAAATGCCCAGTTCTCTACACAATTGCTCACAATAAACACGCTCAGGGCCATCTCCTACCATCAGCAATTTAGAGGGGATTGTTTTCTGAATCTTTTCAAATGTCAGAATCACATCCTGGGTCCGTTTCACTTTTCTAAAGTTGGACGTATGGATTAAGATGCGCTCATTATTAGGTGCGATTGCTTTTTTAAAGTGATCTTTTGGCTTTAAGCTAAAGCGGTTGAAATCGATAAAGTTGGGAATCACTTTGATCTCATTGGTGATCTCAAAATGAGCCTCTGTATCTTCTTTCAGATTTTGAGATACGGTAGTTACGCCATCTGATTTATTAATGGAAAAGGTAACGACAGGTTTATAGGTAGGATCTTTCCCTACCAGGGTGATGTCTGTTCCGTGCAAAGTGGTCACAAAAGGAATATTAATTCCATAAGTTTCCAGGATTTGCTTGGCCATAAATGCAGCTGAGGCATGTGGAATGGCATAATGAACGTGGAGGATATCCAGCTGCTCAAAACGAACCACATCTACGAGTTTACTCGCCAGGGCAGATTCATAAGGTGCGTAGTCAAATAAAGGATAATCCCTTACAGATACTTCATGATAGAATAAGTTGGCAGAGAAAAAGTCCAGGCGTGCAGGCTGACTATAAGTAATAAAATGTACCTGATGTCCTTCATCAGCGAGCGCTTTACCTAATTCAGTAGCGACTACACCACTACCTCCAAAAGTTGGGTAACAAACAATACCTATTTTCATTCTAGCGAATTTGTTTTTTGTGATATTCTTATCTCAAATACACGAGTCAGGCTGTGGGATATTACTCTAACACAAACGCTTACATACCGTGCTGTAAAGACAACACCAATCCAGAAAAACGGTTTGATTTCTTTTGTTTTTACAGATGCAAAGAACAATACTTAAACTGAGCTTTGTGTTAAACAAATGCAATTATTTAAGATTTCATCTGGTCTTTTATGACCAAATACATCTCGTTGGGGCGTTGGGTGCCGATGAAATATTCAAAACCATCGTGATCAGTGAGCACAACAGCATCTTTTCCAGAGGAATAGAAGCGTACACTTCCTTTACGGTGCAGGTTATAAACAGGATTGTTGAACAGGTAATTACTATACGTATCTTTTCTGACACTTTTAATTGTATGGAGGTCAATCTCTACTTTTCTGGCCGACCATAACCCGTCGATCAGGATTTTCTTATCTTCTATGATCGTTTTATATTGAATCATGAACATCAAAATAATGGAAACCCCAATAATCCCGAAACCGACTACCAAAAATAGGTCCTGGGTATTGTCGCGGTCACGTTCGTAAACATAAGCCGCAAAACAAAATGCAGCCATGACCAAACGAATACAGATTCGGATATAATCGCGGCCTATATATTGTTTCTCCAAAAAAGCGTATCGGTTCCCCATCTATATAATTTTCAATAAAGTTACTTGTTTTTTCCTTTGCATAGTAAAGCAACCGGGTTAAGATTGTTTAGAATTTGTAATATATGGCGCTGAGAGGGTCAAAATAGTAATATTTTTTGTCGCAGGACTCAGCCTATACCGGTTGTCCTGACGCATTCCTGCTACCCAAATCACCTCTCCATTTCCATTCAGCAAAATTGGTACCGCATCTTTTCTGGTGACTGGAACTTTTTCATCTATAAAAAAGTCACTGAGCTTTTTATAATGTTTCATTCCGAAAGGTTTGAATTTATCGCCAGGCTGTCTGTTTCTGACAATCAAGGGATAGATCAATTGATCGGTATCGAGATAGGCTTTACAGGGATCTTTTTCGATCTGGTAATTTTTATCAAATTCTGCTTTGCTCAGTCGAACACTGCTGAAAGTCCCATTTGGCGTTTCTAATTGATCTGCTGTTGGATGCCAGCGCAAATGCTGTGGGTTTTCTGCTGGTTTTAGAAGGCTGATGATCAGTTCTTCTCTATTTAAAGTGAGCTGGTGACTGCTGCTGAAAAAAGAAAGCCCACTTTGTTTGTCCAAGGCCTGAATCAGATCGGCAATCACTGCCTCAGAAAAATGGTACGGTTTCAAAAGCTCAAACATCAGCAGTTTTTGTGGATTGAGGCTTTTTACTTTTTCAATAGAAAGGTAAATCCCATCTTGTTCGGTTCTAAACATCGTATTGCGCAATTCTGCGATCACTTGTTGTAAAACCTGTTCCGTATCGGCAAAACGCTGAATATTGTGCTGGAAAGTAAGTTCTAAACTTCCGTTGATTTCTTTTAGCTGAGGAATGACCTTTAGACGAATTTTATTCCTCGCATAATTGGCACTCAGGTTGGAACTGTCCTCTACGTAATCAATGTTTTCAGAATTAATCAAGTCATTGATGGCCGTACGTGTTAAAAACAGCATCGGCCTGATCAGTTTTCCTCTTTTCGGCAGGATGCCATGTAATCCGGCAATACCTGTACCACGGGTTAGATTTAACAGCACCGTTTCTATGGCGTCATCCTGGTGCTGTGCCAGGGCGATATGCTGATAACCTTCGTTGCTGCTCAATTCCTCAAACCATTGGTAACGCAGGTCTCTGGCCGCCATCTGAATGGAAATCTTGTGCGCATTGGCATATTCCTTTGTTTGAAAATGCTTTACATATACAGGAACAGCTAAGGTTGTCGCCAGCATTTTTACAAAATGTTCGTCACGAACAGATTCTTCGCCTCTTAAGTTAAAGTTACAGTGTGCGATTCCAAAATTATATCCTGCCAGTTTAAAAAGATGGGCCATTAAAACGGAATCCCTTCCTCCGCTCACTGCCAGTAAAATCTGGTCATCGCTAGAGAAAAGGGCATTTTGCTCGATATATGCCTTAAATTTATGAAGAGGTAACATCTTTCAAAAATAGCATTTACTAATGGATTTTAATTTTATCGGTATAGCAATATTTGTATTTTATACGTTTAGGGGGTAGCTATAATTTAGATAATCCCTGCTGCGATTTTCAGATCCCTTTAAGAAACAAAAAAATAGCGCAATTGAACTCAATTTATTCTGGTGAAAATGGTAAGCAAAAAACTAACTTTGTAACGTGCAGAAACTATATATTTTTTTCATTTTATTTCTTCTATCGTTTTCTCTACTTGCTCAGCAGAAGACCAAAATCAATCTGATAAAGTCCGACCGAGGCCGGGTAGAAAAGAATATCAATACCACATTCCTGAAAAATCCGGTATTTCAGCAAGACAATGCCACATTGGCCTGCGATAGTGCCCTATTTTATGAATCGAAAAATATGTTTGATGCCTTTGGTAATGTACACATCAATCAGGCAGATACGATCAATATTTATTCGGATCGTTTAACCTATGATGGAAATACTAAAAATGCACATTTAACCAGTAATGTGAAAATGATCGACAAAGAGTCGATTCTCACCACGAACATCCTGGATTATAACCTGGGCAGTAAAGTCGGCACTTATGTAACTGGGGGAAAGATTGTCAATAAAGACGTAACACTGACCAGCAAAAACGGCTATTATTTTTCCAATAGCCGTGATGCTTACTTCCGCTATAATGTGGTGGTGGTTACCCCGGAAACTACGATTAAGTCGGATACGCTAAGGTATAACACCCTTACCAACTGGACTTATTTCTATGGTCCAACAAATATTATGGGTAAAGACGACAACCTTTACACAGAAAACGGAGCCTACAATACGAAAACTCAATATGCATATTTCGGCAAGAAAAACTTGTATACCACTGGCTCGAAATCGCTAAAAGGAGACAGTTTATATTATGATGGCATTGCCGGATATGGGAAGGCAGTCCGCAATATTGTGTTTAGAGATACAGTAGATAAAACCGTGATGTATGGACAATTGGGCTATTATTACAAAATTGATCAGCGTACTGTTGTGACGAAAAATCCATATGTAGGTCTGGGAACTTCCGATTCTATTCAGGTGGCTAAGAAGCTGGTCCCAGATACTTTATGGATGGGCGCGGATACCCTGGAAACACAAATGGTACTTCTTAAAAGTTTAAAATTGATCTCCTCTCCAGTGCTGAAGAAAGACAATGAGATGGGAGAAGCAGAGGAAGCTCCAGAAGAGAAAATTGGGGCAAAAAAGCAGGCTGTGGTTGCGGGGACCGATAAAAGAAAAGATAAGAAAAATGACAAACAACCAGTTGCAGCCATCCCTGTAGGTGCTGCGGATTCCAGCAAAACAAAGCTCCCCGGTACAGCTGATGCGCGCGCTAAAGGAAATCTTCCCTTAAAAAATGATTCAATTCCACTGAAAAACGATGCGGATCATTTGAAAAAGGATTCGATTAACTTGAAAAGCAATCCAATTCCTATAAAAAAGAAGGAAGTCCCCTTGAATAAAAAAGGGGCAAAAAAGATAGTTTCAGACAGCACCATCCTGGTGGTATTAAAGGCAGCGGAAGTGATCCAGCCGGAATTGGTTAAGGACTCCTCAAAATCAGCGCTGGAAAAGGGCAGTCCGGATCCATTGAAAAAGACAGGGGCTGATGCGAAAAAAGCAGGCGCAGTAACCAAAGCAATTGCAGGAGCAAAAATACCTGCAGGTAATAAGGCTGTTGCGGGAGCTAAAGCAGTAATTGGGAATAAAGACACACTGAACAAAACAGTGGCAGGAGCTAAAAATGGGTCTGTAAAAGCAGCGAATGCGGCAATGGCCAAAGATTCTATTCCTTTTAACCCTGCAGACACCATAAAGACAAGGATCATCAAGGCTTATCACAATGTGAGGGTCTATAAGTCAAATATGCAGGCCAGAGCAGACTCGTTATTCTACACCAGTTCTGATTCTACACTTCGCTGGTATGGCAAACCTGTATTGTGGTCGGAAGGCTCTCAGCAAACTGGAGATACCATTTACTTGAAACTAAAAGATAAACAACTGAATACTTCACAGGTACTCAGCAACGCCTTTATGGTAAATGTAAATTTAGATTCTGCCAGGTTCAACCAGATTAAAGGGAAACTGATCACCGGATTTTTCCTGAATGGCAAGCTGAACAGGATGTTTGTTGATGGAAACGCGGAAAGTATCTATTTCAACAGAGAAAAAGATAGTATTTATACCGAAATGAACCAGACGGTCAGCAGCCGCATCAAGATCATTTTCAAGGAAAAAGAGATCAGTGAGATCATCACCATTAAGGACACAGAAGGTGTAAGAACTCCAATTAAGGAACTCAAAGCAGATGTTTTCTTAACGGGATTTACCTGGAAACCGGAACTACGCCCCTTGTCAAAGAAAGAGGTGATCAATGGAAAGCCGAAACCGAAACCGGGGGGAAAGAAACCAGCTGGTCCTAAAGGGCCTAAGCCACCGGCTGAAAAGAAAGGTGGTAAGGAAGCTACTGTCGCCCCTACTGATGGGAAGCCAATTTCTGAAAAAGAGCTCCTCCAAGGAAAGTCATTGCCGAAAAGCATCAATGGTATTCCGGTTCCTTCAACTGACGCAATTAAAGTAGGTTCCTCTAAAACAGATTCTCTAAAAAAAGAAGCGATCAAGGCCATCCCATTAAAGCTGGATAGCACACAAATAGATAGTCTTAAAAAAGTAATTGAAAAAAAAGCGGCTCCAATTAAAGCCGCTATTCTTAACCCGACAGCAAAGCCGGTTACTGCTCCTTCAAAAAAGCAATAAGCTTACGCATGGCAATGGCACGGTGTGAGATTTCATTTTTCTGCTCCATGCTCATTTGAGCAAAACTGAGGTCATAACCCTCTGGGACAAAAATCGGATCGTATCCGAAACCTTGCGTACCCATTGGTTTCTCAGCGATATGGCCGTTAATAATGCCTTCAAAAAGATAATTCTGCTGATTTTTGAAAAGGGAAACTACCGTTTTGAAACGGGCTTTCCTATTGCGCTGCCCTTCCATCTTTTGAAGAACCAGATTTAAATTTGCAGCGTCATCCTTAACTCCGGAATACCTGGCAGAATAGATTCCTGGTTCCTGGTTTAAAGCGGCTATTTCCAGACCGCTATCATCTGCAAAGCAATCCAAATGATAATTTTCCAATACATACTGGCTTTTTAAGGTCGCGTTCTCTGCAAATGTGCTGCCTGTTTCCGGAATGTCTACATGACATCCGATATCCGACAGGTTCAATACTTTATATTGGCCGCGCAATAAATTGCCGACCTCTTCTGTTTTATGTTTGTTATTTGTGGCAAATACCAGTTCAGTGATCATAATCTTAATTGTTTAAGGCTTCCCCATAATGTTTTCTTTCCGTTTGGATCCTGCTCAAGCTTCCTCAATTCTCCTGAGAAAATTACGCGAACATCCCCCTCCATCACGATCTTATTTTCCGGATGGGAAGGCAGCTTTAAATCTCCCGCTGAAACACCAAAAGCAAATACTAAAACACTGGAAAAATGCTGTTGCAAGTCTGCAAAACTAGTTTTCGGGTATTTCGCATAATTTAACAAGGCAAAATCACTGGCCGTCAGATTGATCGATTTTACGATTTTACGCAGCAGCTCTCTTCCTGCCTCATCACTCACCTCGTGATCCGCATCATTTACTAAAATGAGGATCTTCTTCTTATTCTGCCCCAGGAACTTGAAAGATAAGGCTGCTGGCCTTTCAATAGCAGGAAAATGAGGAATCGTTATCGGGATGGTAACCGAAGGGATTACAGGGGCCGTAACTGGAGCAACCGTAGCTGCAGCAGTTCTAGGAACCGCTGATTCTGGGTTTTCTGAATCTGCTGCCACAACAGGTGCTGCAGTGATCACCTCGCTAACTTTCTGTAGATCAGACTTCAGTACTTCTTCAGTTGAAAACCCTTCCTCCCCCTTAATCAAATAAATATCATCTGTAAAAAATAAACGTAAAGCGTCTCCGTTAGTTGTTAGTTCGCTACCCATTAATGCTGATTTTGTTGGAAATCTTTTTTCTGTTAAAATTAGTTAAATATCTTATTATAGTGCCTTTATTTATTACTTTTATGCCTTAAAATATATATAGCATATATCTTTCGTGAGAAAAACTTGTTGCATTATCTTCTTCAGTATGACCTTTGCCGGCGCATTTGCACAAAATGTAGCCAGTATCAATGGGAAACCTGTGAGCAGTAAAGAATTTATGTGGGTTTATAAGAAAAACCACCCTGGGACTTCAAATATTGGATTTAAAGAACTGGAAGATTATTTAAACCTCTACCTGGATTTCAAACTTAAAGTACTCGATGCTAAAGAAATGGGATTTGACAGGGACACGGCCTATCTTTCAGAAATTAAAGACTATGAAACCGCCCTGCGTGCTCAAAAAACGGTGACCCTTCCAAAGGAAACCTACTCGATGATCATCAATGAGTACAAGAATGCGGTACTCATGTTTAATGTATCGGAGATAAAAGTTTGGGATAAAGCACAAAATGACACCTATCAGCTTCGCAACTTTTACGAAAGAAATCAATCACGGTATGGTGGTGGGTCTTTTGAAGAACAAAAAGGAGTGGTAATCGCTGATTATCAAAGAGCACTGGAAAAAGATTGGGTGACACAGTTGAGGGATCGTTATCCGGTAAAAGTAAATGAGTCGGAATTGAAAAAACTTTCGAAATTATAAGCACAGTGCCCCAAGAATATTAATGTTAAATTTGCAAAAGAATATAATTGAACGTACATAGAATGAAGAAATTTTTAGTGATTGCAAGCGGTTTAATCTGTTTGTTTTTAAACACACAGGCGCAAAAGAAAAATATTGATAAAGTTGTTGCTGTATTAGGGAATAATATCATTTTATTATCTGATTTGAACCAACAATATGCGCAATACCTGAATTCTGGAAACCCACCTGATGAAAAGGTAAAGTGTTATATCCTTCAGCAGATGCTTGCTCAAAAATTACTGAAGCAACAAGCGGAAATCGATTCAATAACCGTAGATGAGAACCAGGTAGACAATGAAGTGGAGAAAAGGATGCGTATGCAAATTCAACGCGCCGGTGGTGAAGAACGCTTAGAGCAATTCTTAAATCGTTCCATATTGCAATACAAAGATGAAATCAGACCGGATATCAAAGAGCAGTTAATTTCTGACAATATGCAGCAGCACATCACAAAAGATGTGAGCATCACTCCTCTTGAGGTTAAAAAATACTTTGATTCTTACAAAAAAGACAGCTTACCTGATATTCCTACAGAATTTGAGGTTGGAGAGATCGTGCTTCACCCAAAACTAACGAAAGCAGAGAAGCAAAAATTCTATGATAAAATCGATGCGTTAAGGTTAAGGGTTAAAAGTGGTGAAGACTTTGCCTTCCTTGCAAAATCATATTCTGAAGATCCAGGATCGGCACCTGATGGTGGTGATTTAGGCTTCTTTGACCGTACAAAAATGGTAAAAGAATTTACCGCATGGGCCTTCAAATTGAAAGCCGGTGAAGTTTCTCCAGTTTTTGAAACGGAACATGGTTTCCATATTTTACAAGTTATTGAGCGTCGAGGAGAGCAGGTTCAGGCCCGTCACATTTTGATTCGTCCGCAAACAACGCCAGCCAGTTTAGAACGTGTAAAACTGCAGGCAGACAGTATTTATAGCAACATCGTCAATAAAAAAATCACTTTCTCTACCGCTGCTTCTTTGTATTCAGACAATAAAGAATCACAGTACAATGGTGGAATGATGCTTTATGCGGATAATGTAACCGCAAGAACGACTTTTATTCCTGCTGATAAACTGGATCCTAAAGTATTCTTAGTGGTAGATACGATGACAGTAGGCGATCTCTCTAAACCAGTGCTATTCACGGGTCAGGATGGTAAAGAAGGTTACAAATTATTGTATCTGAAATCTAAAATTCCACCACACAAAGGAAACCTGGAACAAGATTATTCGAAGTTCAAAGAGAGAGCACAGCAGGCTAAAATTGACCGTACGCTAAGTGAGTGGTTTGAGAAAAGAAGAGAAAATACTTACATCAGAATTAATCCTGATTATGACCAGTGTGATGAGTTAAAAATCTGGGCTCAAACTTCTAAAAAATAAATCTATGCCGTTTGAAAATGAGATTAAAGCAGTAGACGCCTTACATCAGGTATACAAAGACATTAAGGCCGAAATTGGCAAAGTGGTTATTGGGCAGGATGAAGTGGTGAAATCGGTTTTAATCGCTATTTTCAGCAATGGACATTGTCTGTTGGTTGGTGTTCCCGGTCTGGCTAAAACCCTGCTGGTTCAAACCGTATCGAATGTGCTGGATCTTAATTTCAATAGGATCCAGTTCACTCCAGACTTAATGCCCAGCGACATTATTGGCGCTGAAATTCTTGGTGAAGACCGTAACTTTAAATTCATTCCCGGACCGATATTTTCAAATATCATTCTTGCAGATGAGATCAATAGAACGCCGCCGAAAACACAGGCCGCTCTATTAGAAGCCATGCAGGAAAAAGCAGTTACTGCAGCCGGACAAAGACATAGCTTACCGAATCCTTTCTTCGTATTGGCCACACAAAATCCAATTGAACAGGAAGGTACCTATCCACTTCCCGAAGCACAGTTGGATCGCTTTATGTTCCATGTGCATTTAGGTTATCCTACTTTTGAAGAAGAATTGACGATCGTAAAAAACACGACGAGCAATCAGGATGTTCAGCTGAAAAAGATCATCAGTGCCCAGCAGATTCAATATTTCCAAAAATTGGTTAGAAATATCCCTATCGCAGATAATGTGGTAGAATATGCTGTTAAACTGGCTAGTAAAACGCGTCCGCATACTGCACACGCTACTGAAGAGGTAAATAAATACATCAGCTGGGGCGCAGGTCCGAGAGCCTCTCAGTTTCTTGTATTTGGCGCTAAATGTCATGCGGCAATTTCTGGTAAGTATTCACCGGATATTGAGGATGTGCAAGCCGTGGCAGAAGCCATATTGAGGCATCGGATTGTCCGGAATTACCGTGCGGAAGCAGAAGGTCTTTCTATGGAGCAGATCATTAAAAACTTATTTTAAAGCTAAGCTCGCTAATTAATTTTACAGCCATCAGCTATATAAAAAGAAGGCCCTTGAAAAATTTTTCAAGGGCCTTCTTTTTATAGACTAATTTTGATCTAATCTTCTTTCAGCATTTCTGGTTTAAAGAGGTTTGGATAATCCGTTACCAGGCCGTCTACTCCCAGACCAATCAGGTACTTCATCTCTTTAGTGGAATTGATGGTCCAAGGAATAATTTTAATCCCAGCCTCATGGCAGCGATCCACTAAGCTCTTCCCCACCAATACTGAATATGGACTATAAACTGTGGGTTTAAATCCCAATTCTTCTATGTTGTTCTCAAAGTTTTCTTTTTCATCGATCAGCAATCCAGTCTTGATCTTAGGGTAATGCTCATGAAGATATTGAAGCGTACGTATATCAAATGATTGAATGGTCACTCTTTTCTCCAGTTTCTTTCTCTTCAGGATTTCCATAATCAGGTCTATAAACTCCGAAGGTTCCGGTTGAAACTCTCCGTCTCCTTTAGGGATCAGTTTTGTTTCAATACTGTAGTTCGGCTTAGCAAGCTTGTTCAATTTCACATAAGACTCTACCGAATCTATTGTTTCTTCCAGCAATGGTTTATAGGCTTTGAATTTCTGCTGACCAGGATAACGGTTGTGAATTTTACTCCCTACATCGAACTTTTTCACCTCCTCATAATTCATTTTGTAGATGTTGTATTTCTTTTGATCTTTTAAGCTAATGCCTTTCCCATCTGGCTTCAAACTGATTTCTGCATTAAAATAAGGCTCCTGAGAAAGCACCACCTGTTTATCTTTTGAAATCACCGCATTCATCACCAGCGTATTTACGCCGAGATCTAAGGCTTTAATCATTCCAGGGATGGTATTTTCAGGCATAATACCGCGAGCGCCTCTCTGGCCCTGTAAATCGAATTTCTGAGCCTGACTTTGACCGGCAATCAACATTGCCGCAAGGATTAGTATATTTTTCTTCATTAAATGTATTTATTCATTAATTATGGTTACTCTTCATCCATAACGTAGATAAAGTATGATCCTTATCTGGAGGAGTTAGAAAACAATATCGCGCTAAAAATAAAAGATTAAAAATCCAGTCATAAAAAAAGGGTTTTTAAACCAACCGTTAAAAACCCCTTTTCTATTATATTTTCATTTGATTAACGTTCAGCTGGTGTGAAAACCTGCATGATCAAATTCCAGTTGTGGTCAGCCTGACGCTCATAGATAAACACGTAATTGAAGCTTTCTCTTAAATCTGCTTTATAATCAATGGTGGCAATACCATAAGTATAAGCAAGGTCACCTCCTAAAGCTTTATCTGCTTTAGTCGTTTTAAGCGTCATGTTTTTCACCATACCATTGTAGAAAGCCATAGCTTTATCTTTTCCAACGATCGGCTCATATCCAGGGAATAATACTCTGGCATCAGGATTTAAGAACCCTGCAAATGCAGCTACACCATAAGACTTCAAAGTCGTATTCAACGTTTTCTCTGTCGTCACGATAATATCTGTTCCCGCAGCTCTTTGTTTATCGGTTGCAAACTTAGGTTTATAGTATTCTTTAGGCTCGATATAAGAAGTTTCCAACTTATTCAAGGGCTTGTTGTGCGTAGTACCTAGATCCAATGCCAATTCCCATTTACCATCTTTTGCTTTCCATACTGTCAGATACTGACCGTACGTTTTTTCTGCTCCATCGATCGTATAAGGGCCAGTGCTGAAACCCCAGTCGCCGCTCTTAGCTACCCTTGCATAAGTTGGCGCCCAGCTCACATTCTTGCTGTCTTCCTGTGTGGCGTAAAAAGTTTTCGCATTCACCGGATTCGGTCTGAATACCAGTGCATCATTTGCGGAGAAACTCAGGTAAGCACTTTTAGCGCCATGTTTTGCCAGGCTTTCTGCAAATTCTTTCTCTGCTTTAACAAGAGATTTAGTGGTTCCATCCGACTTCTGTGCATATGCAGCTACAGTCATCGAAAGGGCTACTACGGTATAAAGGAATTTATTGATCATGATTTGAATAGTTAGAATAATATTTTTGTTTGGTACGAATATAATTGTTCTGATATTTTTGATTTGCTAAATTAATTAACAATTCAACATCCTTAGGCTTTATTCCAGGTTGTTCCTTCTTTACTGTCTTTCAACTGGATACCCATACTTTGCAGGCCTAATCTGATTTTATCAGAAGTTGCATAGTCTTTGTTCTCTTTTGCCGTCTGACGTAAATCGATCACCATATCTAACACTGAATTTAATGCGATATTGGAAGTTTCCTCGTCTTTTAGTCCGAAAATATCATAAACAAAATCCTGCATCAACTGCTTTAACTTGTCCAGTTCTGCTGCAGAGATCTTTCCTTTTCCATCATACACTGTATTGATGATTCTGCTGGCTTCGAAGAGTTCTGCAATCACCACCGGGCTATTGAAATCATCATTCATTGCTTTTACACAATTGTCAATGATCGGATCAATTTCGAAATCGCTGCTTTCAGCGGGTGTCAATTTATCGAGTAAGCTTAACGCATTCATCAACCTTTTAAAGCCTTTTTCGGAAGCATCTAAAGCTTCATTTGAGAAGTCAAGCGTACTGCGGTAATGTGCCTGTAACATGAAAAATTTAACAGTCATCGGGCTGAATCCTTTTTCCAGTAAAGCATGGTCTCCGCTAAACAATTGCTCTGGTAAAAATCCGTTACCTGCGCTTTTCGACATCCTGGTTCCATTTACCGTCAGCATATTGGTATGCATCCAGTATTTTGCTGGTTGTTTATGACTGCAGGCTTCAGACTGTGCAATTTCATTGGTATGGTGCGTTGCTGCAAGGTCCATTCCACCGCCATGAATATCGAATTCTGCACCAAGATATTTGGCACTCATTGCAGAACATTCAATATGCCATCCTGGAAAACCTTCTCCCCATGGGGAAGCCCAGCGCATTAATGTTTCCGGCTTTGCCTTAATCCAAAGCGCAAAATCTAATCTGCCGCGTTTCTCATTCTGCCCTCCCAGTTCTCTGGTATTGGCCAGCATGTCTTCCAGATTTCTATTGGTAAGAATGGTATAGTTATAAGTTTCACTGTATTTTTCTACATCAAAATAGATGGTTCCATTGGATTCATATGCATAACCATTGTTCATGATCTCTTTGATCATTTCGATCTGCTCGATAATGTGTCCGGTAGCGGTAGGCTCGATACTTGGCGGCAAGGTATTGAACATTCTCAATACATCATGGAAGCCCAAAGTATATTTCTGTACAATTTCCATTGGCTCTAATTGCTCGAGTTTCGCTCTTTTCGCAAATTTATCATCACCTTCATCCCGATCGCCTTCCAAATGGCCGGCATCGGTAATGTTGCGTACATAGCGTACTTTATAGCCACTGTATTTCAAATATCTGAAGATCAAATCAAAAGAGATGAACGTACGACAATTGCCCAGGTGAACATCACTGTAAACAGTAGGTCCGCACACATACATACCTACATGAGGTGCGTTTAGCGGTTCAAAAAGTTCTTTTTTACGCGTTAGGGTATTGTAGAGCTGTAAGCCTGTATTCATCTTGCAAAGGTAAAAATTTTAGGGTGTTAATATCAAATCACTGCGAACAGGAAAATGGTCTGACAATTTAGCGGGAATCACGAGATGATTCAACACTTTAATGTCTTTTGTAGTGGCAATATAATCAATTTGGAAGTTAGGAAACTTACCATTATAGGTTCTTCCCAAGCCGGTACCTTCTTGCTGAAAAGTATTGTGTAAAGATTTTGTCAACTGCGTAACGGCATAAGAAGCTGGGGTATCATTAAAATCACCAGCGATCAGGAAAGACGTCGGGCAGGTGGACATGTGGGCCTTCATGATATCTACCTGCTCACTTCTCTTTAGAAAAGCATTCCTAAGTAATACCAGGATCCTTTTGGAAGGTTTAATTTCCGCATTCATCTTTTTCGCCACCTTATCAATATAGCTGTAATCCTGCTTATCAAATGAGATAGATTGTAAATGAATGTTGTACACCCTTAGTTTCTTTTGATTCACTTCTATGTCTATGAAAATACTGGCATTGCCGCCGAAATTGGGTCCGAAAGCGATCGTTCCGGTATCCTTGATCGGGTAACGGGAAAAGATGGCCAGTCCTGTTGCCTCGTAATCATTCTTACTGGAAGGCACGAAAAAAAAGTGTTTGGTTTTTAGTATTCTTTTGAGACTGTCAGTAATGTCAAAGGATCCCTTTTTACGGGTAAAATATTCTTGAAAACAAATGACATCGGGGTTTTCTTTTTCGATCAGCTCCAGCATCTGCTGTTTTACAGATTCTACATTCTCCAGTCCATAGGGCTTAAAACTATGCACATTATAGGTCATCATCCTTAAAGAACTAGGGTTGTATTTTGGTCCTTTACCATCCTCGCCAAAAATGCCTATGGTGGCGGTTAAAGCTTGCCACCCTATCAGGATCAGGGCCACTGTACCTGCTGCAAATGCCCAGCGCCTGCGAAGGACCCACCAGATCACCATAAAAATATTCAGAAAGAGAATAAAAGGATAGGCAAGGCCGAAAAAAGCAATCAATTGATACTTCCTCGGATCAAATCTCCCGGCAAGAAAGCCCAGTAGGAGTGCCAGCGCTAATGTAAGTGCCAGTACACGAGCCAGTTTATCAAAAAATGTGGGTTTCGATCTCTTCATTAATGTTTGCTCGCCTTAAACAGGGTTTCCTTTTCGTCTTTACTTAATTTATCATATCCTGATTTAGAGATCTTATCTAAAATAGCATCTATTTCATGTTGATTTACGGAACTTGCAGTTGATTTTGGGGCAGATTTTGGAGGTTCATTTCTCACCACTCTCAGCTTAGGTTTTCTTTTAAAAAGCTGACTCCAATCTCTTCCTTTGTGCAGCACCTTAATGTAGGCAAAGCCAAACAAGGCACCTCCGATATGGGTAAAACTGCCTCCAGCATTTGCTGAAGCCAAACCAATTAGTTCCATTGCAATATAGGCCATGGCCAGATATTTCAATTTCACATCGCCCAGCAATAACATTCTGATGCTATAGTCAGGCACCAATGTTGCCGTAGCCACAATCACGGCCATTACTGCCGCAGATGAACCAATTACTGTTGCTTCCGCCACTGATCCGGCAAAAACAGGAAAAACGTTATAGGCCAGTGTATACATTGCTGCACCTGCAATCCCTCCACCGAGGTAGACAAAATGAAACTGCCTTGGTTTTAAGAAATCCAGAAAGATTTTACCCATCCAGTATAACCAGAGCATATTGAACAGCAGGTGTAAAAAGCCATCATGAAAAAACTGATAGGTAATCACTGTATAAAAGCGAAATGGCAGCTTTGCAATCGAAGCTGGATAGCCCATATATTCCCTGATAAAGGCAGGGAAATTAACAGTGCCTATGCCAGATAAAAAGAAAGGAATACCCAGAAATGCCACCACCAAAAAGAGCAGCACATTGATGCCAATATAAAAGTAGACAGGGTTTCCGGATTGGAATACCCTATATTTTAGATCGTCAATAAAAGACTTATTCATAGTATTTATAAAATCTATTGTTATCCTTGTCTTTCCACAATTTAACCAGTATAAAGCCTAATAATGCACCACCTAAGTGTGCATAATGTGCAATAGAGTCGCCGGGAACACGTGCTACTCCTAAAGATAATTCCATTAAAATATAAACAGGAATAATATATTTTGCTTTTACCGGGATCGGGATGAACATGATGTACATTTCCGTATTCGGATATAACATTCCAAAAGCCACTAATAATCCAAAAATAGCACCTGAAGCACCCACCATTGGGAAACCATAAATTCCGATCAAGGTATCTCTGGCTTCTGCGGAAATACCGGGAACACCAACCTGCGCCATTCCTCTGGTTAAATCTACCATTACCGGATTATGCAGGATAGATCCTGTAATTTGATAGACTTCATAGGCCTGCACGCCCATTTGAAGGGCTACCGCCCCCAATCCGGTGATCAGGTAAAAGTTTATAAAGCGTTTCGCTCCCCACCTGCTTTCAATGACGCCGCCGAACATAAACAGGGCGAACATATTGAAGAAGATGTGCATAAGGTCACCATGCATAAACATGTAGGAGATCGGCTGCCAGATTCTAAAAAACTGCGAGTCGAAGTAAAAAGCGCCCAACAAATAATCCAGGTCGACTCCTGCATTTTTCATCACGTACTTTGCAGCAAAAAACAGCGCATTAATAATGAGCAGGTTTTTGACTACTGGTGGGATATGGATATTATTCATCGTTGCTATTTATCAAATTTTTTATCGAGTTCAGTCAGCCCGATAGTTTGAATTACCGGCTTTCCACTAATACTAAAGTTAGGTGTTTGACAGGCAAAAAGCTGTTCAATCAATGTATTCATTTCTTGCTGTCCTAAAACTGCCCCGCTTTTGATGGCGCTGTTTCTTGCCATACTTCTGGCCAGCGCATCTCTTTTACTCAGTTTAAGTTCCTGCTGAGAATTTTTAAATCCCTCAATCAGGTGTTCAAATAACTGCGTTTCATTGCCGTTGTTATTGCCAAGATCTACTGGAATTCCTTCTATGATCAGGGTATTTTTACCGAATTCTCGTACCTCAAAACCGAGGCTTTTGATGTCTTCCAATAAGCTCTTTGCCAATTCAAAATCGTTCGGACTTAAAGTTACCGTTTGTGGAAACAAGCTCTGCTGAGAAGCGCCTTTTCGATCATCCAGGTGTCTGCTGAAACGTTCATAAAGAATCCTTTCATGCGCAGCCTGCTGATCAATCAGCATCAACCCAGATTTAATCTGCGAGATGATGTACCTGTTGTGCAGCTGCATCAGCTGTTTCTGCAGGGGTACCAAAGAATCATCTGATAATTGTCCGGGTAATTCAATAGCCGCCTGCTGCGCTGTATCGCTATGGTTGGCCACTTCATATAAAGCGCCCCAGCCTTTGGTGTTTGGTACAATCGCTGCGCTGGCATCCTTGCTTCCTGCCCCATTTCCGCCTCCAGACCTCCTGAAACTAGGAAAAGTAACGGTGGTTTCTGGCGCCCTGCTTGGTTTATCCGCAGCAAAAGGGTTAAAGTCCGGGTTGAAACTAATGCTTGGCGGTACAATTTCTTCCGGTGCTTTATGCGTAATCATTCCGCTAAATCCAGTTTCCTGATCAAAATCAATCGTTGGACTGATGTTAAACCTGCCAATAGAGCGTTTAACTGCAGAATGCAGGATCGCATAAATAGATTTCTCGTCCAGGTATTTGATCTCCGTTTTTGTAGGGTGTACATTCACATCAATCTTTGCAGGATCAATTTCGATGAACAGCACATACATCGGAAAATGGTCATCAGGTAGTAAATCTTCATACGATTTACTCACTGCATGATTCAGGTAGGCATCTTTGATGTACCTGTTATTGACAAAAAAGAACTGCTCTCCCCTGGTTTTCTTTGCGAACTCAGGTTTTCCAATAAAACCCTTGATATTGATGATGCTGGTTTCCTCTTCTACCGGGATCAGGCGCTGGTTATAATTATTTCCAAACAGGTGAACAATTCTTTGTTTCATACCTGAGGCAGGTAAACGGTGAATTTCCACTCCATCATGGTGTAAGCTGAAAGCTATTGCTGGATTTGCCAGAGAAATGCGTTGAAATTCTTCCAGCACATGACGCATTTCTGCGGAAGTACTTTTCAGAAAGTTTCTTCTTGCTGGCGTATTGTAAAAGAGATTTTTCACCGAGATACTGGTTCCTACAGGAGTAGCTACCGGCTCCTGATTGGTGACTTCAGAACCTTCAATTTCTACCAAGGTACCCAGCTCATCATCATGACGGCGGGTTTTCATCTCTATCTGTGAAATTGCGGCAATAGAGGCCATCGCTTCACCTCTGAAACCCATGGTACGAATGGCGAATAGATCTTCTGCTTTTCTGACTTTCGAGGTGGCATGACGTTCAAAGCACATGCGTGCATCTGTGACGCTCATTCCACAGCCATTGTCTATCACCTGAATCAATGCCTTACCGGCATCTTTTAAAATCAACTGTATCTTGTTTGCACCGGCATCTATCGCATTCTCCAAAAGCTCTTTTACGGCTGATGCCGGGCGTTGCACTACCTCTCCGGCCGCGATTTGATTGGCAACACTATCCGGTAAAAGTTGTATTATATCTGACATTTATTTCTCTCTGGTAAAGGTTGCTAATTTAGGGAAAATAAGCCTCAATACTCTGTTTTCATTTGTTAATAATTTGTCTTTTAATGCCTATTTCCATTTTATTTGTTCCTTTTTCTATCTTTATCGACAGGAAAGAAAGCTATTGGCCCGACTATTGGAAGCCTCCGATTCGTCAGCTGTAAATACATCATCAGCGGATCTGATCGCCACTTAATTTTACAGCAGTACCAGCAGCAAGGAAACTACCTTCTTAAAACACACCTAAATGAATAAAAAATACAGCAAAAAAAGTAACCTTGCCGGGATCATCATCACCAGCTTCATGGCCTTGTTTACCTTCAGCGCCTGTGCGCAAAGCCACCAGCAGAACCAGCAAAAAGTAGCCGTTATCAACACAATCAGCAGCAATACCGTTCTCTTGAATAACCAAACAAATCTACTCCCTTTAACCGCATTAGATCAGAAAAACATTGCTGCAGTGAGCCTGGATTTTACCTTTAAAACTTCATTTGACAGCCTGCTAAACAAGTACGCGAAAGTCGGCAGTTTTTCTTCTGATGCTTACCTGACTTCTACTACGCTGGACGACCTGGAAGATGACCTTAAATATTTTAACCTCGTGATTGTAGCCTTACCGGTCTCGGCGATAAACAACCCAAGAAATACCAGTTTTATCAATAACATCTCGAAAAGCAAAAAGATCGTTATCGCACTATTTGGAGAAACCGGCAGCCTATTGGCATTTGACGGGATTACGGCGCCTATTGTATGGAGCAATCAATACAATGAAGAAGCCGCGGTCACTGTTCCCCAAATGATTTTTGGCGGCATTCCGTTTACTAAAAAACTAACGGCCAGCTACTCGCAGAAATATGTTGTCGGACAAGGTGCCAGTACTATCCAAACTCGATTAAAATATACGCTTCCGGAAGATGCAGGTATCAATGCCGACGACCTGAAAGAAATTGACAATATCGCTTATGAAGCCATCCGCGAGAAAGCCGCCCCAGGAATTGTGGTCCTGGTGGCGAAAGATGGAAAAGTAATTTTCAATAAAGCATATGGCAATCATACCTATGTAAACGGATTACCAGATAAAGTAAACGACATTTTTGACCTGGCATCGCTCACCAAAACTACTGCAACGACGCCAACTGTGATGCGTTTATTTGAAGAACATAAATTAAATCTTGACACAAACATTGGTGCCTACATCCCTAAAGCAAGGTTATCGCCCATGAACCCGATTAAAGTCAGGGAAGTAATGCTGCACCAGGCAGGCTTTATCCCTTTCATCCCTTTCCACGATTTTGTTAAACCAGGAGATTACAGCAGAGACTCCAGCGCTGCTTTCCCGACCAAGGTGGCCGACAATTACTACATCAAGAAAGGTTTTTTCAAAGAGGTGATGTGGCCAAAAATGCTAAATTCTCCAATCAGAACGCGCGGTAAATATGTTTACAGTGACATCAGCATGTACGTGATGAAAGAAATCTGTGAGCGCCTGAGTGGCATGCCATTGGATACCTATGTATGGGAGAATTTCTACAAGCCCCTGGGCATGCAAACGGCGGGCTTCCTACCAAGAAACCGCTTTTCAAGAGATCAAATTGTACCTACCGAGCAGGATAATTATTTTAGAAAAACATTACTGGAAGGTTTCGTCCATGATCAGGGTGCCGCACTAGCAGGCGGAGTTTCCGGTCACGCGGGATTATTCTCCAGTGCAAATGACCTGGCCATCATTTACCAGATGTTATTGAATAAAGGCAGTTATGGCGGAAACCAGTATTTCCAGCCGCAAACAGTAGATATGTTCACAAAAAAACAATCAGATGTGAGCAGAAGAGGATTAGGTTTCGACAGGTGGGATCCTGATTTGACCAAAAAATATCCTTCGCAACTGGCCTCTCCCCTTACTTATGGCCATACCGGCTATACCGGAACTGCAGTCTGGGTAGACCCCGCAAAAGGACTCGTTTACGTATTCCTGTCTAACCGGGTAAACCCCGCAGTATCAGAGAAATTAGGGAGCTTAAAGATCAGACCTAGAATCCAGGACGCCATTTATAAAGCCATAGAAAAAGGTAGTAATTAGGTTCAGTTTTTCGTAAATTAGAGTACCAAATAAAACTTAATTCTAATGAAATGAAAAAGTTAACATTATCTGTTGTGGCTTTGCTGATGCTAGCCATAACCTGTCGGGTTCAAGCTCAGGATAATGCCATGATGAAAGCATGGCAAACATACATGACACCCGGCGATGTGCACAAAATGCTTGCAAAAGACGATGGGAAATGGGATGGAGATGTCACCATGTGGATGGCGCCGGGTGCTGCGCCCGAGAAAAGTAAAACCAGCAGTACAAACACAATGATCATGGGGGGCCGTTATCAAAAATCTATTCATGAAGGAAACATGATGGGAATGCCTTTTGAAGGAATGAGCCTATTGGGCTACGACAATTCAAAAAAGGTTTTCATTTCCACCTGGATAGACAACATGGGCACAGGTGTCATGACCATGGAAGGCACCTGGGATGATGCCACAAAAACTATTAATTTTAGAGGAAAGTGTGTAGATCCGATGACCGGAAAAGACATGGATGTCCGTGAAGTTTTCAAATTTGTTGACAATGACCATCAGGTGATGGAAATGTACGCCAACACGGATGGAAAAGAAATGAAAACAATGGAAATCCAGTTCAGCAGAAGAAAGTAATCCCCATTCACCTTAAAAAATCAATCCATATTGATCAAAACAAGGCGGCCGCATCATTTTGTGATGCGGCCGCTCTGTTTAATACTGCTTTAGAAAAGCATTACATTTTCTTCAACCCAATTTCACGTAAACGCTCATCAAGATATTCACCTGCGGTCATATCTGCATATACTTTAGGATGGGCATCATCCACAGTAGATGGTAGACTTGTCAGATCCATATTTGCACGTGGGTGCAAAAAGAAAGGAACAGAGAAACGAGATGTTTTCATCAGTTCAAGTGGTGGATTTACTACTCTATGCGTGGTAGAACGTAATTTGTTATTCGTTAAACGCTGCAGCATATCTCCTACATTCACTACGATATCTGTATGACCAGCTTTAATTGGTAACCATTCATTGCTGCGGGTCAATACTTCTAAACCGTCCGCGCTAGCACCGATCAATAAAGTGATCAGGTTGATGTCTTCATGTGCCCCCGCACGTACAGCATCTGCAGCTAATGCTTCTGGGTTTTCAATTGGGAAATAATGAATACCTCTCAGGATTGAATTACCATTGTGCACATGTTTATCGAAATAATCGATTGGCAGTTCCAGGTAAGTCGCAATGGCGCGCAGTAAATGTTTACCATTGTTTTCTAAACGCTGATAAATTTCACGGGTTACCGCATTAAATTCAGGAAGTTCTTCCAGCACTTCATTAGCCGGGTATTCCGCTTTGATCGGATCGCCATCTGTTACTTCCTGACCAATTTGCCAGAATTCTTTCAGATCTGCCGTTTTAGCACCTTTAGCAGTTTCTTTACCTGGGCTGGTGTAACCACGCTGACCGGCAAGTTCTGCTCTTTCATATTTTTTCTTTTGCTCTGGCGTCAAGGCAAAAACACCTTGAATGTTGGCGTATAGCTTATCAATCAATTCTTGGTCTACACCATGATTAGTGATGGTTACAAAACCAGAATCGTTAAAAGCTCTGCCCAATTCATCAGAGAATTTTTTACGCTGCGCATCATCTCCATTGATGTATGAGCCCAGGTCTAAACTAGGAATATAAGGTGTTGACATATCGATATTTTTATAGGTATTAACATCGCAAATTTAGCAAAGTATTGTTAATAAATGTTAAATATCAACACAATTGAAAATTAATCAACTGAAAATAAATACTTTAAGTTATACACATTTACAGATAGGCTGCTGCAAATTATCAGTTGATTGTAATACTAGGCATAGATACCGTTTTAAGAAAACTATAAACGCTACACTTACGTATTATATTTTGAATGGTTTTCAATTAGCCCTTACTATCATGAAGTATTTATCAATTATGATCCTAATTTTATTATCCGCTGGCAGTGCAGATGCACAGTCAAAAAAATTACAGAAAGCGACCTTTGGCATGGGGTGTTTTTGGTGTTCTGAAGCGCTCTTTCAACGCCTGGAAGGAGTCACGGCGGTCAGATCGGGTTTTGAGGGCGGATCAGTTCCAAACCCAAGTTATGAAGATGTATGTACCGGAACAACCGGTCATGCTGAGGTGATTGAGGTCAGCTATGACCCTTCGAAAATTAAATATGATGACTTACTCGAAGTATTCTGGAAAAGTCATGACCCAACTACACTGAACCGTCAGGGTGCAGATGTAGGTACGCAATACCGTTCCGTGGTGTTCTACCATAATGACGAACAAAAACAAATTGCCGAAAAGTATAAAAAGGAACTCAATGCAACCAATGCTTATGGGAAACCGGTAGTGACTGCCATAGATAAAGCAGGTCCGTTTTATGTGGCAGAAGCTTACCACCAGGATTATTTCAACAAGAATGGAAATCAGCCCTACTGCAGGTTGGTCATCCTTCCTAAATTGGAGAAACTGGAAAAAGTTTTCAAAGCGAAACTGAAGAAAAATTAAAACGCAGAATAGAGAATAAACAAACAGCAAATGCCTGATATTGAAAATGCCGGGGTGGATATAAAACACCTTGGCTTTTTTTTTCAAACATATTCCTTATGAAATCGTTTAATTGGCAGTACCTCTTTAGGTAACACTAAAAAAAGCTACCCATGAAAATGAAAATCTTAACACTCGCCAGCATTTCCCTATTTTTTATGGCCTGCAACAGCGATCAAAAAACGGCCAGCAATGCAGATAGCACAAAGAAATCAGCAGACACCGTCATCAACGATTCCCACAATGCAAAAAATTCACTGGATTGGGCCGGCACTTACAAAGGTGTCACTCCTTGTGCGGATTGCGAAGGCATTCAAACAGAACTCACTTTAAGCTCAGATATGAGCTATACCCTGAAAACTAACTACATGGGTAAAGACACTCATTTCCCGGAAGACCGTGGTACTTTTGCCTGGGATACGAGTGGATCAAAAGTAGAACTGATCGGCTTAAAGGATGGACCAAGTAAATACTTTGTGGGGGAAAATATGTTGAAACAATTGGACATGGAAGGTAAAGAAATCAGTGGTCCTCTTGCCGATAAATACGTGCTTAAAAAAGAAATGAATTAAACCCGGGTATCATTTTATCCATCGCAATAGTATGCGTCCTCAATAGGAGGCATTAGCAACAAAAAAAAGAGGGAATATCATGATTTATGATACTCCCTCTTTTTATATATAACTGAACCAGTTGTTCAGTCTGATTCATTAAGGGAATTTAACTCCTCTATATCTTGTCACATCGACAATTGGAATAGAAGAACCATATTTTGAATTAATCGATCGGATAAATTCATTGGCTACTAAGGCATAACCCATTGGGGTTAGGTGAATCCCGTCCAAAGAGAATAGATTTCCGGTGATGTAAGCCGCACTAATTGGTACGCCATTCACCACTTTGCCTGAACCATATTCTCTTAGCAATGCAAAAGCATCCACAATGGCTAAGCCTTTATTCGTGGCCACGGCTTTAATTGTTGCATTATAAGAAGCCACATAATCTGAAACTATCCCAGCTTCATCTTCATCCAATACCCACTGACTTTCCACTGGATTGGAAGGAAATAAACCATAAGGAACGGCTCCTGTACCAATAAGATTTGCTGACGCCAATGGCAATACAAAAAAGTCTTTTGCAGTAGCTGCTCTGGTTGCATTCTTGCCTGTTTTGATATAGATCGTATTTATGGTTGGTGCGGTAACATGAACCGCAGCCAATAGAGAATTCAAAGTAACCGTATTAAAAAATGGTGTTTTCAAAATATCAGGGATGGTGGCCACCACACCTTTTGCATTATTCGCGGTCATTTTATTTGCGGCATCCGCATACAAACTGGCAAATGTATTTTTATCCGTAGGCTGGTCTGCAGGATTTGCCCCCCCAGAAGTCGCATACCCCAGGATATCATTGTTACCCAACCACATGCTAAAGAAGGTAAATGGTTTTGAAGTGACGAAGTTCAGGTATGTAGTAGTTGTGTTGTTAGGAAAGTCTGTTGGGAGCATCCTTTCATAGAAATTGTTCAGATTACCGTATTGAGGGATATTGATGTGCACCAGCTTGATTCCCGGAACACCATAATTGTTAATTTCTCCAACATACTTAGTCAACAATACTGTAGGTGTAGTGGTACGTACCGCAGTATGTGCGTTCTGATCACCAATAATTGGCAGACCTGCTGGGGTAAAACCTTTCAGGATCTTGTATCCAGAACCATCTGCTTGAGATTCATTAAAGAAAGGGGTATAAAAAGCACCACCACCAACTGTTTTCATTTGGGTGGCGATCATTTCAGGAAAAGAGTTTTTCTGTCCTTCCAAGTATAGCCCATTATCGGCATAACCGGAAGTCAGGGAATTACCTATAGCGATATATCTGGAAAAATCAGCGCTTCCTTTAGATGGAGTAATCGTACTTAGTTCGGGTTTGCAGGAGGCCATTCCAAGAATAGCGACCGCAATCATACTTCTAAAAATATATTTTGAGTTCATTGTGATTTGTCTGAAGGAGTGGATTACCATTTATAAGAGAAAGAAATACCTGGAATATAGGCCAGTGTTTTAAACTCACCGCTCAACTGGGTTTCAATATTCGTTTCATTTCTTTTCTCTACGTTTTCATACAGGAAAGAAAAGTCAATATTGAATCGCTCCGTTGCCTTAAACCCTACACCTGCACTCAGCAAAAGACGGTTGGCATCCGGCACCTCCGGCGTCACATAACCTTTTCCTACTGGGGTAAAAGCATAGCCGATACCAGCGCGTAAAGCCAATCTATTGGTGGTTTGATTTTGAATACCAAAACGTAATGCCGCAGCATCATGGTAATTTCTTGGAGAAGGAGGCGACACAAAATTATTGTTATAATCAAAAGCCAGCTCTTTATATTTACTCCAGTGTACCCAGTTTACATCCAGGGCAAGAGTCGTTTTATCCGAAGGATGGAAACCTAAACCCAGCGTTGTTGTGGCAGGTAAAGGAAGTTCTGCACCAAATTTAGTAGGCACACGGTCTCTGATCGCATCAGGCACGTCAAAAATCGCATCCCCATCTTTAACCGTTGCGGTCACCTGCGAACGGTGAGTTACCCCGATAGAGACTCCAGATACAGTTTCCACATAAATACCTGCATTCCATCCAAAATCTTTAGCATCTCCTTTTAGTTTTGCAGAAGCTTGTCGGCCATCATTTAAGGTATAAGGCAAGGCCTTTCTCAGGTCAACTTTTCCTAATGAATAAACCAGACCACCACCGATACCAATGTGATCAGTAATCTTTAAACTTAAGGTTGGCTGGATATAGATGGCTTGTAAGTCTAGTGAGGTCACCGAATATCTGCCTGTCCAATCTTCCTTCCAATGCATGGCACCACCAAAAGGCGTATAAATTCCCAGACCAAAGCGAAGCCTGTTCTCCGGAGATCCGAATACGGCATAACCCATAATCGGAGTCGCAATCTTATCTTTATTGTATTCTGTGACATTGGAACCGTTCTCACGGAAGGCTGTTTTCAGGTACAATGGAGAGATTCCAGCCTGTACTCCATTTTTTTTCAGAAAGGATACGGCACCTGGGTTGAAAAATACGGCGGCTTCATCTAAGGCCAGCCCTGTCCCCGCCCCGCCCATGGCAGTTTGTTTTTGTCCTTGCAGATTGACCTGAAAAGACTGGGAATAGCCCAGAACGGGCAAGGCCAGCAAGCAACTAAGTAAAATCTTTTTCATATATGGTTAGAATTAAATTGGTACTTATTAAACAAAAATAGTCAGATAGAGTTTTATCAAAATAGCTATGCTTGCATAATAATTAACGAGTTTAGTTAATTAACTAAAATAAACCAAATGTTATTTTACAACTTTCAGGAATAACGAGGTGTAACCTGCATAGAAACGAGTATCATCTAAAAGTAAAAAGCCAGAAAGATGAAGTCAGACTATAGTAACATACGTACATTTGCTAACAGTGTTATTTATTTGGTTGCTATATAACTAATACCCAAGAAAAAAAACATTTACGATAAAAAAATATATTATGAGCTTAATTGAAGCATTAAACTGGCGTTATGCCACTAAGAAAATGAATGGCGAAAAAGTTTCGCAAGACAAAGTTGATCAAATTATTGCAGCTGCACATCTTGCCCCTACTTCTTCTGGTTTACAACCATTCAAAGTAATTGTGGTAACTAACCAAGAATTAAAAGAAAAAATCAAAGCGTTAGCTTTTGGTCAAGAGCAGATCACAGATTCTTCTCACCTGTTGATTTTTGCAGCATGGGATAACTATACTGAAGAGAACATCAGACATATATTTACTCAAGGTAATATAGAGCGTGGCTTACCAGAAGATGCAAATGCAGACTATCTGAATAGACTGATTGGAATGTACACTGCAAAAACTCCTGAAGAGAATTTCCACCACGCTGCAAAACAAGCTTACATTGGCTTTGGTGTAGCTTTGGCAGAAGCAGCTTTATTAAAAGTTGATGCGACTCCAATGGAAGGTTTTGACCCGGCTCAATTAGACGAGTTGTTAGGATTAAGAGAAAGAGGATTACGTAGCACAACTTTGTTACCTCTTGGATATAGATCAGAAACTGGCGACTGGTTGGTGAACCTTAAAAAGGTACGTACCCCAATGTCTGATTTCCTGATTGAATTTAAATAAGGAAGGTTATTCACATCTAAAAGATGTGAAATCTACCTAAAAGACGCCTCTGTAAGCTTTAATAGCAGACAGAGGCATTTTTTTTATACTTAAAATTGTAGCTTAATCCACAAAACCAGATCTTATCCACACCACAATGTGAATAAACTAATGTGAGTAACTCACTAATCAGCACAAAAACAAGTCTTTAAATCCTTCCAAAACTCACATTTTTATCCATAATCCCTAGCAATAAAAAAAATCAAATGTGTATATCCTTTAAATATCAACCAGTTTTTTGAGTTTTTCCACAACAATGGCCCGCAAACACCCAGCTTATCCACATAAATATGTGGATAAGCCCATAACAACTTGTTAATTTAGCCTTAATCAGCTCTTTACTCAAAAAAACAATCCACATTTACAAAAAAGAACCTCCCTTCCCTCCGTCTTTTTTAAATGTAAAAATATGTTAAACATCACTCAGCATAAGGCTATTCCCTCCATAAATGAATATATTAGCCATATTAACCGTTTTTAACTATTTTGATGAAACTGATAAACTTCGTTATTGCCTTTCTTTTGCTATCCTCCACTTTGCACTTTTCTGCAAATGCACAACAGGACAGTGTTGTTTTAAACAACATCATTAGCAAAACCAAAAAACTTTCCGACGAGCAGCCTATAGAAAAAGTCTACTTACATTTCGACAAGCCCTATTATAGTGTTGCGGATACGATCTGGTTTAAAGCTTACCTGACGATGGAACAAAATATTCCATCGCAGCTCAGTAAAATTGTATATGTGGACGTCATCAATGAAAGAGATTCATTAGTAGAAACCTTAAAACTGCCTACCACAAACAGTGTGGCTACTGGAAACATTCCATTAACCCCTGGAAATTATAAACAAGGCAACTATTTCATTAGGGCCTATACGGTATGGATGCTGAATTTCAGCGATCAGTATTTTTTCAAAAAAACCATTCCAATTGGTGAAGCGATAGAAAAGCAATTGATCACCCACTTCAATTATACCAGCATCCAAACTGATAAAAGCCAAAGCATCAACGCAATTATTCAATTTAAGAATGCGGATAAAGTCGTGCAGTCTAATAAAGTAGTGAACTGGAGAGTCATTTCCAATTACGAGACAGTAAGTAAAGGAAAAGGGACAACAGATCAGAACGGGATTTTGAAAATTAAAATAGAACCCCGTAAAAATGAGATCATCACCAATGGAGAGCTGATCACAGATCTCAGCCTGACAGAAAAAGAAATCCTGACTTCCTCTTTCCCTTTAAGACCAGTCAAATCAGACAATGACCTTCAATTTTTCCCGGAAGGTGGAGAACTGGTCAATGGACTAGCCGTAAGGATGAGTTTCAAATCGCTAAATGCAAAGGGACTCGCTGCACCATTGACCGGGAACATTACCGATAATGCAGGAAATAATTTAGCTTCTTTCAGCTCTAATGCTTTAGGAATGGGCGCTTTCTACCTGAACTCAGAAGCGGGAAAAACATATAAAGCGAACGTGACTTTTAAAGACGGTAGTACGAAATCTTTTGATCTACCAAAGGCCAATCCAGCAGGAATCATTACCCAGATCACCAATACTGATCCGGTTAATTTTAACCTAAAGATCCTTGCCAATGACCCATATTTTGAGCAAAACAAAGGAAAGACCTTTTTTATTATAGGTACGCAAGGTGGAATTATCTATTATGCAGCAAAAACACGCCTAGCTACACAAGTGAACTCAGCAAAGATTCCTAAAGAAAAATTTCCAGCTGGAATCGTACAGGTGACTTTGATTGCTGAAAATGGAGAGCCCCTAAATGAGCGTTTGGCATTCAATTATCCTACACAGGAAAATCTGAGCCTTAAAACAGATTTACCAACCTATAAACCACGACAAAAAGTAAAATTAAGTGTGATCCCTAAAAACGCGACACAGCCTTTAGAAGGCACTTACTCTGTATCCGTTACTGACGAAACGAAAGTCCCAGTAGATGAAGATTCAGAAACTACGATATTAAGCTCCCTTTTATTAACCTCAGATCTACAGGGCTATGTAGAAAAACCTAATTATTATTTCACTAAACCGGATGAAAAAAAGCTGGCAGATTTAGACCTGCTCCTGTTAACGCAGGGCTTCCGCCGTTTTGCCATGAAAGAACTGCTGACGGGGAAACCTACACCAATCACTTTATTACCAGAGCAAGATATGCGCATTACCGGTACCTTAAGAGATCGTACAGGAATGCCAGTAAGAAAAGGTGCACTACGTTTAACCGTCCCTGGGACCAGTATTTCTGCAGAAGCGATCACTAGCCCTTCCGGTATTTTTGCTTTTGGCAACCTGGTTATTCCAGATTCTTCAGAAGTACTGATCAATGCAAAGTATAGCACTAATGGTTCTAATCTGATGATTTTATTGGATGGTTCTATATTACCTGATGTAGGAAAAAACATCAGTCATGTTGGATCGGCAGACAATATCGACAGTACGTTATCTGCTTACCTGAACAATAGCAAGAAACAATATAACTTCTTACGTACCTTAAAAGAGGTAAAAATTGAAGGTGCTAAAGTAAAAAGACCGAGTCATGCAGACCATCCTAGTCTTTCAGGATTAAGTTCAATAAATGCCACTGTAATTGATGGAGACCGATTAAAGGACTGTAATTCCCTCGCTCTATGCTTACAGACGATGGCTATGGGATTAACCTATTTCGAGAACAATTTCTACGTGACCCGTGATTACCAATCTGGCAGCAGGGTTCCAGTACAGATATTTATCAATGGAATGGCACTAGATTATATGGCGCTATTGGGTGTAAATCCGAAAGAAGTAGAATCGGTAGAAGTCTTCACTAAAGATGATCTGGGTACGATCAACAGGATGTACAACACTAACGGTGTACTGGTCGTAAACACGAAAAAAGTAGTGAAAAGCACGATGAGCCTTGCAGATTTAAAGAAAATTCTTCCTAAGGAAAACATGCTTAAATTTAATCCGAAAGGTTTCAGCAAACAGCGTGAATTTTATATGCCTAAATATATCAATCCTGCAAACACCTATAACTTCAATGACTTGAGAACCACTATTTATTGGAACCCTAAAGTGAACTTTAACGGTTCTGCACCATTGGTATTAGACTATTGGAATGCCGATGGCAGAGGAACTTATAAAGCAGTAATTGAAGGGGTAGACAAATTCGGTAATATAAGCCGCTTTGTCTACCGCTACTCCGTAAAATAATAGGACTTATTTGTCTGAGTGATCGTCTTTAGGTTCACTCAGACATTCTAAACCGTTCTCGGTCATCATCCATTCCGAAAAGTCCTGATTGTCGTTCGAATCGCAATCCCAATAACTGTATCCTGTTAAGTAGTCCCTTAAGTTGTGATTGATCTTTAAACGAGTACCTACTGGTACATATAAAATCAGCTGCACTTCCTGAGCACGATAATTCGATTTCTTCAATAACTCTAAACCAGAGCTAAAATTCAAGACTGAATCACGTTGCTGAAAATCATAATGTATGTTCTGTGCATTTTTTAAAGCCATCTCAAACGTTTTGCCCATGGCACTATAGTTTTCTGAAAGCGTCATTTTTCCATTCTCACTTTTTTCCAGTCTCAGGTTCATATTTCTCGGCTGATCCAAGGGCCCACGGCCATCTTTCAAGATCCTGCGCCCTTTGTAATTGATCGGATCGATCTTATAGTTTAAGCTATCTTCCTTAGTAAAGAACCTGGTTTTATCAACAGACAATACCATAGTTTGATGCGGCACCAGCTCTTTTACCTGTGCGAACTCCGCACTTTCCTTGAACTCTGCAGTTACTTTAGCAATGTAGAATACGGACACAGCAATACCTGCCAGCCAAATGATCAATAAACCAAAAGAAACTGTTTTATGGACAGGCTTACCATTAAAAGCCACCCGGATAGAAAATAGTACCAGTGCCAGGATTGGGATCATGAACACCACAAAAGCAGCGAGGATCATTTTGCTGAAATAAGCTTCATTGATGATGCTGAAAGGAAAATAAGAATAGACATCTGCATCCCATACTCCAAATACACCCGCCAGACTGATGATCAGCATCAGTAGTAAAAAGGAGCCAAAGATGACGATGGCAGTAGCCAACAACTTAAGTACCGCTTTTCCAGTGCCATTGATAAAGTTCCCTAGAAATTCGAAAAACTCCGCAAGAAAACCACGGGATTGTTTCACCAACGGATTCTGGTGGCTGTTCATAAAACCTCTCAAATTAGCTTCTTCCCCTCTCATCGCCATTTTATCAGACTTAGTTTCTGCTTTAGGAATCACGATCCACATGATCAGGTAAATTAGAATTCCTGAACCACCCATAAAGATGGAAAGTAATGCTGCCAACCGCACCCAGCGTGCCTCGATATTGAGGTAATGACCCAATCCAACACATACACCAGCGATCATTGCCTGATCCGTATCGCGGAATAATTTCTTAATCCCATCATGAGGAGGCATCGCCTGCTGCGGATTTCCTGGGATTTCATCCTGCTCTTCCGAGTTTTCAAAATCTTTCACAGAACCCATTTGGGCAATCACCGTTTGCACATCCTGAATATCGATTACTTGCTTTTGCTGTTGCGACAGCATCTCTCCAAACATCTCTGCAATCCTGTTCTCTATGTCCGTTACAATTTCGAAATCATCTGCATTTTTTGCAAAATGGTGTTTTACTTCATTCAGGTAAACGGTGAGCGTCTCATAGGCATCTTCTTCCAGGTGGATGATGGAATTGCCAATATTTATATTTAAAGTCTTCTTCATGATTTGGTTAGGTTTATTTGGGTTTCGGATTCCATAGTTGTTCCTTTTTTAGAGGTGTTGATGGCATAAGCCAGTTCCTGCCAGGTATGGTCCAGCTGACCAAGAATCGCTTTTCCTTCTTCGGTTAACACGTAGTATTTTCTGGGTGGCCCTGAAGTTGATTCTACCCAGTTATAACTCAGCAAGCCGTTGTTCTTCAAACGGGTGAGCAATGGATACAAAGTACCTTCCACCACCAGCAATTTTGCCAACTTTAATTCTGCGATAATATCAGAAGCATAGATCTCTCCTCTGGATATGATCAGGAGCACACAGTATTCCAGTATGCCCTTTCGCATTTGTGTTTGTGTATTTTCTGCTATCATAATTCAAAGTTATGTGTTTTATATAGTAATATGCAATACATAGTACTATATAACAACAAAAGCAGGACATAACATATTGTAAATCAGTGTATTTATTTTTTAGGTGGATCTAAACAATCGATTTATGAAAAAGGCTTAAAAAGAGTACACTGCAAATAGAATACAGTACCAAATCATTGATAATGAGTGTAAAAACGAAATAAATAAAGGTAAAAATCGATGAAAAGCACAAATTATGAACATTCCAACATTTACAGGCAAGTTTGGCTCGCAGTTTGCATTAAATTAAGCATATCTAAGAAAAACATCTACCTATGTTAAGTAAATCGTTTTCCATATTTCATGTTTTTGCAAGGCAAAAGAAAGAAAAGGCTGAAAAGGCATTGACACGAAGAGAGTGGATCAATGCAGATCGGATCGTGCTGATCTTTTTGCTGCTAGCAACGATTGTTGGAGCGATTGTTTTTTCCTGAATTATGGGAGAAACAGAGATTAATTAATTTTTAGAGCGTACTTATTGTACGCTTTTTTTATGCGGTTAAAATCCAATTAGAAAAAATCATTGATCCCCTTTTACCAAAAAGAATTACAGCAATAGGGTGTCAATCCGATGGGCTTGTACCCGATCTTGTCTGACGGACCAGCTATAAATGGTAAAATGGCCATCCTGGGAGGCCACTAATGCCGTCGCATCTCTTTGATCATGCACAAACTGAGCGGCAGAAAGATGTCTTGTCCCCCCTACTTTTGTAGGATGAACCACAATGGCATCTCCACCTTTAATCGGTTCCGAGAAAGAAATTTCGTCAATATTGTCTTTTCCTTTCGCGCGTCCGATCTTGGCACCAAAAGCCAAGAGCTCATAATCATCGCTGATTACTGTAGCGCCATCTACTGCTGTTAAACCTGCTAAATGCTCCACTTCCCGCTTCAGGGCAGTTTGCCAGAAAATCTGACTCGCTTCTTTACGGTCTTGTTGCAGTAATTTAGAAAGCCCGGTAAAAGCCGGCTGTACATAGTACTGAATAGGTTTAATAATAGATTGCAGCCATTGATTGGTCTCATTAGGCACGATCAGCAAGGTTCCGCCTCGCCCATGGCTCCGCATAGAAACCGCAAGCTGAATCATCACATTGACAGAATCATTCCAATAAGAAGGCGCAGTAAGGTCGAGCAAGGAAAGCAGCATCGGCGGACAATCCCCCATATCAGTATGGTTTTCCTCTACCATTTTCACCTGGTCACCTTTGAGCACAGCGATATTCGTAAACTTTCCAAATCCATAAATGCGACGGTGTTTGATCACCAGTAAAGCAGGTTCAGAAACATCAAGTACAAAGCAGAAATTAGGAATGCTCACCGTAGTTCCCCAGATAAAAAGCTCATCATTTTCCATCCATACGCCCAGATGAATTCCTGCTCTTTCCACACCAGGTGCGATTTTAGTCAGAATTCCAGCGCTTAAAGGCAGCCGGTGCTTGAAAAGCAATGGATTTCCTGCCTGCTGAGGAGGGAGATAAGCCAAAGAAATCTTCGGTGAATGTCCCTCCTCTTTGCGCAAACTTGCCCAAAAAGTAGCGTCAATGATCGCTTCAACCACATTTGCAGTAGGCAGGGGTGCCAGATCATCCTCTCCACTTTCTCGGGCAGCAGAAAGATGTGCTGCGAAAATAGCTTCAACTTTTGGGGCAATCACCCTTGCTGCCTGATAGGTCGAGTAGTAGATCATGCCATAAAGTTAAACTATTCGTACTATTTTATGGTATACCTGATGCCAAAAAAACCACGGATATTTTGATTGGGCCCATACACATAATTCGGGTCAAACGTCAAGGCGTAAGGATTGCTTTCTGTAGATTTTACTTTACCATGGTCGTCATAAACCACGTTTTTATCAAAAGGATCATTTGCTCCAGCAATGATAAAAGGATTTCCGCGATTTGGTGTCCAGTTCAGCAGGTTCTTTATCCCCCCATAGAGTTCAAATCGCTGAAATCCACTGTAGGTAAACTGAATATTCTGGATGCTCCAGGTTGGAGAGAATTCATCCCTAGGATCTAGTGGACCAAGCAACGGCAGTCGCATCGGACTGTAGACATTCCCGGTATAATCAATGCCTAGATCCAGCGCTCTAATTTTATACGAAACTGCCCAATTTCCGGAAAATCTTTCCGTCAGGATCTGCTGCTTTTTGATGCCATGTTCGTAGCTGGCCACATCTTGATAAGTAGCGCCTATAACCACTTTTAAACCGTTATTTAAGGCCATATCGAAATTTGCTGTTAAGCCTTTACTCACTGCATAACCATCCAGGTTATCATAAATGATCTTATTCGGATCAGTATCAAAATCTCCAATAATCCGATTATTGAAATGTGTATAAAATGCTGAGGTTTCAATTCCAAAATACGTCCCATCATTGGCGTACATTTTCCTTAGGAAATTCAGGTTCACATTATACGTTTTTTCAGGTTTCAACTTTGAGGCAATGACTACATCCCGGGCACCGGTTAATGCAGCATGGTCTTCAGTAAAGATATTAACCACCCTAAAGCCGGTTCCTGCATTTAAGCGGAGGATATTCTGATCATTCAGCTTCCATTTATAAGCTACTCTTGGCGTTAGGATATCGCCATGGAGAGAATTATAATCGTATCGGAAACCAGCCAAAACGGAATGTTTAGTATTCAAACGGATTTCATCCTGTATAAAAATCCCAGGAAGCCAAATGTTTTTAGCGGGGTTATTCAGCTCCGTTGCCGGCGTATTGTCGTCATAATAAGTATAGCGCAATGCCGTTCCGATCAATAAATCATGACTGCTGATCTTTTTATCCCAGGTCAACTGACCGAATCCGACCTTTTGATTTGCGATGTACGATTTATCACCATATCGGCTATCCTGGTCATGGTTGTTAAAAGAGAAGGCGAAGAACATTTTCTCTTTTACAGGCAATTGATAATTTCCAATCAATTCCCATCTTTTGGTATAGATACTTTCGCCATATACCTCATCGCCTCCACGGTAGGAGGTATTCCAATTCGTTTCTCCACCCCATCGGTCTTCATATAAATAACGGCCTGCAATGGTAAACAATCTCTTGTCTTTACGCTGGAAATTCCATTTCTGAAAAATGGAGATTCTATCCTGCAAAGTCACATCAGTAAAATTATCATGGTTATGGTCTACCACATTCCCGAATTTATAATAATTAACACCTGTTAATGCCGTTGCGGTACCAAGTTTAGTTTTCAATCCAAGATCTGCATTAAACTCCTGATAGGTGGTTCCAAAGATATCCGCAGTAAATAAAGGTGCGTTTTGAGGTTTTTTAGTGATAATATTGATCAATCCTCCCACCGCCTCACTTCCATATAAAGAGGAAGCCGGACCTTTTACAATCTCCATCTGTTCAACCAGGGAATTTGGGATTCCTGAAAGGCCATAAACCGTCGACAAACTACTTACAATTGGCATCCCATCAATTAAAATCATTGTATAAGGCCCTTCTAATCCATTGATATGGATGTCTCCCGTGTTACAAATATTACAATTCAGCTGTGGCCTTACCCCATTCACATTTTGCAGGGCATCAAAAATACTTGGTGTTGGATTTTTTCTAAAGAACGCCGGGGTATATACCTCTACCGGGACCGGACTTTCTAATCTATTCACCTCTTTCAATGTACCGGTAACGACCACTTCATTCAGGTCGTTCTGGAAATTACTTAGGTCGAAATCCAATCGCAATGTTTCTTCTGATTTCAAGAAAATGTTTTTAAACATTTTCTTGAAGCCAACTGCAGAGGCCTGGACTTTATAAGTCCCTGCTTTTACTGAAGGTAATTCATAAAAACCGGCACTATCAGTAGTAGTCACTATAGCCGGCTGCCCAATACTGATGTTGACTTGCGAAAGCGGAGTTCCTTCGGAAATCACCCTTCCCCGGATGGTACCCGTTTGGCCGGGGGCAGCCAGGCTGCAGAGTAAAAATAACATCAGGGTAAGGGATCGCGTAAAAACTATTTTCATATACACTTAATTTAAAAAGTTAGACCAACAAAACATTACAAAACTATAAAAGTTAGACTTGCCTAACAAATGTTATTTGAGATTTATTGTTTTATATTTGTTGCATGCTATCTTATACGGAAGAAAACTATTTAAAAGCCTTACTGAAATTGAGTTTTCAGAATGAGGCAAAGCCTGAAGCTGGCACCAATGAAATGGCTGCCCATTTGGGTGTAAAGCCTGCCACCGCCACGGATATGCTGAAAAAGCTGAAAGAAAAGGAACTGGTCAACTATAAGAAATATGGAAAGATCTTATTGACTGATTCTGGAAAGCAGCAAGCGATTGCCATTTTAAGAAAGCACCGTTTATGGGAAACTTTTCTTTATGAAAAGCTGGACTTCAGTTGGGATGAAGTTCATGAGGTTGCGGAACAACTGGAGCATATCCAATCCAACAAATTGGTGGATAAGCTGGAAGAATTTCTGGGCTTCCCTGAATTTGATCCACATGGTGATCCTATTCCGAAAGCCAATGGCGATATGCCTAAAGTGGAGAAGATCCTGCTTTCGGAAGTAAAAGAAGGGGAAGTTTGCTGGGTAGTCGCGGTAAAAGACACCTCAACTGTATTCCTGCAATACCTGGAAAAACTAGAAATTACCATTGGAACCCCTATAAAAGTATTAGAACGCATAGATTTCGACGGTTCAATGAGCATTCAGATCTCCGATCAGGAAGCCAGAAACGTATCTATGAAATTTGCAGAAAATTTATTTATCACCCTCCATCAACGATAAAATATGTCAACAGAAATAAAATGTCCGAATTGCGCCCATTCTTTTCCAATAGAAGAAGTGATGGCGGAGGAGTATAAAAAAGACCTCAGAGAAAAAATGGTCACTTTTACAAAGCAAAAGGATGAAGAATACCAACAGAAGCTAAGTAAGTTAACGCAGCAGCAAAAAGACCAGGAACAGGTTTATGAGCAGCAGCAAAAACTGCAGGCCCAGGCTTTTGAAAAACAGTTGGCGGAAGAAAAGAAGGTACTGCAGACTGCCATCGAGGAAACGCTAAGGAAAAGTATTGCCAGTGATTTTGAGAACAAACTTGCCATGATGGACAATGCCCAGAAGGAAGCGGAAGAAAAGTTAAAACTTGCCCGTTCCAAAGAGCTGGATTTCCTGATGAAAGAAAAGGCAATGAAGGAGAAAGAAGAAGAGATGGAGCTCCAGCTGCATCGGAAACTTCAGGAGCAGCGTGCCGAAATGGTGGAGCAGATTAGAAAACAAGAAACAGAAAAAAACAACCTTAAAGATACCGAGCACCAACTCCGCGTTAAAGAGCTGGAGAAACAATTGGATGATCAGAAAAAACTGGCGGAAGAAATGAAGCGCAAGGCGGAACAAGGATCTATGCAATTACAGGGAGAAGTTCAGGAGCTGATCCTTGAAGAATTATTGCGCAATGCCTTCCCTTTTGACCTGATTACGGAAGTTGGTAAAGGCGTAAGAGGTGCGGATTGCGTGCACCACGTGAGAAATCAATTTGGGCAGGAATGTGGGAAAATCATTTATGAAAGTAAGCGCACCAAGGATTTCTCGATGGAATGGATAGAGAAATTAAAGAAAGACATGCGGAGCATGGGTGTAGATGTAGCCGTAATTGTGACCCAGTGCTATCCAAAAGGAATGGATTGCTTTGGTGAAAAAGATGGTGTATGGATCTGTTCATTTGATGAGGTAAAGGCAGTTTCTTACATCCTTAGGGATGGTATTGTGAAGTTGTTTTCTGCCGCAAAATCACAGGAAAACCGTGGTGATAAAATGCACATGTTATACGATTACCTAACCAGCAACGAATTTTCTGAACAGTGGAAAGCGATCAGAGAAGGCTTTATGAGCATGAAATTATCGATTCAGAAAGAACGTGATGCGATGGAGAAAATGTGGAAAGCAAGAGAGAAACAGCTGGAAAAAGTGATGTTGAATGCCGCACATATCCGTGGTTCCATCGAAGGAATTGCCGGTACTGACACCATTCAGCTGAGCCTGACCGATGATGAAGATGATACTTTACTCCTAGAATCTTAGGCACATGATTTACGCAAAAAAGAAAGTTCAGCATACGGCCAATCTAGCCGCACAAACGGCAAAGATTATTGCCAACGTAAAAGAACTGGAAGAGAAAAACATCATCCGGATCGAAGGGAATGAGGTTTATTTATATCCTGAGATATGGAAAGATAAAGCCACTGCCCTGAATTGGATCAAATGTCTTCACCTTTATTGCATGATGAAAAAGCGCTTCAAAGAAAATGATGCCTTATTCTTTAAACATATAGAAACGAAAGCGCCGATTGGCGCTTTCAAAAATAAAAAAGCTATAGTACTGATTTCTTTTGAGACCAGCGATCAGTCTTCCAGCACTCCTGCTCCTCAGTAGTTAAAAATGACCAGGCCAGAAAACGGCTGATCTTCTGTCCTTGTGCCATCTCTATCGTTCTAATTTGTAATGGATTAACTTTATCTAAGGCAGTATATATAAAAGGAAGATGCATGCTTTTCGAAACTAGTGTGGAAAACCAAAAACATTGTTTTCCGATGGTTTCACTCTCCTGAATCATCTTTCTGATGAAGCCAACTTCACCACCTTCACACCACAATTCAGCCTGCTGTCCACCGAAATTCAGCACAGGAGTTTTACCTCTTTGCGTGCCCAAATTCCTCACTTTTCTTTGTGAACCTTCTCTTGCCTCTTCTGCTGAAGCGTGGAATGGTGGGTTACACATCGTGAAATCGAAAAGCTCTCCAGGTTTCAATATGCCTTTAAAAATCTGATTTTTATGAGCCTGTAATCTCGGAAACACGGAAGCCGATAAGGCCGGGTTAATCGTTGCTAAGTTTTTAGCAGATTTAATCGCATAAGAATCTACATCAGAACCAACAAATGACCATCCATATTCCTGATGTCCAATGATGGGATAAATACAGTTGGCACCAATACCAATGTCAAGGCCTTTAATTTTTAGGCCTTGAGGAACAGCACCAGCGTTTACCGAGGCCAGTAAATCTGCCAGGTAATGCACATAATCTGCTCTTCCTGGAATTGGCGGACAAAGGTATCCTTCAGGAATATCCCAATGGTCTATCTGATAGAAATGTTTCAGCAACGCCTGGTTCAACAACCTCACCGCCATGGGATTTGAAAAATCTATGGACTCATCACCATAAGGATTGACCGCCACAAAAGGACGTAATTCCGGCAATGTTTTAATCAGTTCCGGAAAATCATACCTGGAACGGTGTTTGTTTCTTGGGTGTAACTCGTTTTTCTCTATTGACATTACCTTCAGCTAAATGATCGCCAAAGGTAAGGTTATTTTAATTTTCGACCGGGATTAAATCATCTTCTACATTTATGTAATCGGATCCATCATCGCTGAGACCCCCTCCAACAATTTGCGATTAAAAGCAAGATGGCGCATTTAATAATTGGAAATCCAGTAAAGCATGACGTACTTTGTAAGGTTACAAAATAGAATTTGTACCGCAGCTATGACTAAATTTATCAAGAGTTTTGGTTATGCCTTTTCTGGAATCGCTTACGCCAGCAAAAGCCAATTTAATTTCAGATTTCATGTAGTGGTGCTGATGCTGGTCGGCATTGCCGGATGGTATTATCGGCTGAATTCTTCGGAGTGGCTTTGGATCATCGCGGCCTCAGGAATTGTATTGGGCGCAGAATTGTTCAATACTGCCATAGAGGTGCTGGTAGATCTGGTTTCTCCGGATGTCCATCCAAAAGCAAAAATCATCAAGGATGTTGCTGCCGGAGCAGTACTGATTGCGGCATTCTCCGCTGTTTTGATTGGATTAATCATCTTCCTGCCAAAAATCTATTATGCTGCATAAAACACGTGGAATCGTATTAAAAACGACACTATATAGTGAGAGCAGTGTGGTGGTACAAATGTTTACCGAGAAATTTGGCATGCAGTCTTACCTGATCAATGGAGTAAAAAAACCAAGGGCGAAGATCAGAATGAATATGCTGCAGCCGCTGCATCTCGTAGATATGGTAGTTTACCATAAAGTAAATTCCAGCATTCAACGCATTTCTGAACTGAGACCATCCCCTATTTTTAGCAGCATACCTTACGACATTCTAAAAAGTACGATGGCCATGTTCCTGAATGAAGTGCTGTATAAAAGCATTCGTCAGCAGATGACCGACGAGTATTTATTTGATTTTATCTTTAATGCAGTCTGCTGGCTTGATGAATCTCAGGGTATAAATGTGAATTTTCACCTGGCTTTTCTGTTAAAATTATCGCGTTACCTCGGTTTCGCCCCGAGTTCACAGACCAAAACTGACCAAAGTTATTTCGATTTACAGGAAGGAGAGTTTAAATCTTTACCTCCTGCACACCCACATTTTATCGAGAAGGACGACTCAGTACTCTTTATTTCACTATTTATTTTGCCTTTCGAAAAAATAATTGAAATAAAATTAGATAATAAAACTCGACGTAGAATCCTTGATAAAATACTGATTTACTATACCTTACATACGGCTTCTTTTGGAGAAATCCGCTCACACCAGGTTCTGGAAGATATATTATCATAAAATAGTTGAAAATATTTTTGCAAAACTGATTTAAGGGTGTATATTTGCAATCCCAAAACGAAGGTAACTTTGCAAAACGGGAAAGAGCTTACTCAGCTCATATTTAATACAAATAGAGTACAGCAGAAGGGAAATTAGCTCAGCTGGTTCAGAGCACCTCGTTTACACCGAGGGGGTCGGGGGTTCGAACCCCTCATTTCCCACCAAAAACAGACACTCCGCTGTTTTAAAACAAAAAGAGTAAACCAAAAGGGAAATTAGCTCAGCTGGTTCAGAGCACCTCGTTTACACCGAGGGGGTCGGGGGTTCGAACCCCTCATTTCCCACCAAAACCTTTCAGATCTTCTGGAAGGTTTTTTTATGTCTTCTATTTTGAGACCTCTCCAGCCAGAAATGGGGGATCAAGCGGATCAACCCAAATGTTAAGATCAATCCCAAATGTTGTGGAGCAAATGGATGCACAGCTATTAAAATGTTAATTAACAAAATCAAAAGTTATCCACAATCTCAGCAAAGACAAAAACAAATAAACAACTGTAAAACAAATAATTAACCTCATTAAACACCAACAAATCCATGTGGATAAACTGTGAAGAACCCGTGCATAAGTATGTGAATAAGGTGTTGATAACAGCTGTTTTTACTATTTAAACTTCTTATTCAATTAATTCAAATTCCTTTAACACCTTTTCTACACATAGCCATTACAGCTCACCGAAGGTAAAAGAAAAATGTCGCCTGCAACATAAGGATGCGTACTCCCATTTACATACTGCTACCCTTCCCCTTTCAGGATATAAACCAGTTCAAAAAAATCACTTGATTTCCCACGTTTCTTCCAGTTTTCATAGGATACGATGCTGACAAAGAAGTTTTCGTGATTAATTTCCATGATGCAACATAAACTACAATTCTATCAAGAGCGAAATATTCCATATAAATACTGCTTTTTCTCATTCCCATACTCAGCAAAATCTGGGAATATATTCAACTTTGCCTAAGTTTCTAGGGGAAAAAAATCACTGCTGCTAAAAAGAAAGATAAATGATCAAAAGAAACAGCATGCTCCCAAAAGAACAGCATACATCCAAAAAAGCACCCACCCTAAAAAAGTAATATGAAAATAAGCGCGATACCCAGAAGAATCGTAACGGGCCTTAAAAACGGCCGATCCCTGATTATTGAGGATAAAAAAGTAACGAATGTTTCCGAACACCTACCTGGATTGCTAATTTCCGATATTTGGGCGACCAATTCCATGCCCGTGGATTTAACACAGGAGCTAATCGTTGACAATACCCTGATTCCAGACCCACCAAAACAAGGCCGTTATTTTAGGTATGTAAGTATTCCACCAGACAAAGACCTGGGTATACAGGATAAGATTGCAAACGAAGCACACCCCCTGATGCACAAAACTGACACGTTGGACTACATCATTATTTTATCCGGAGAACTTTACCTCATCCTTGATGAAGAAGAGACCTTATTAAAAACCGGCGATATTGTGATTCAAAAAGGAACAAACCACGCATGGAGTAACCGATCGGATCAACCCTGCGTTCAGTTGGCTATATTATTAGATACCAGTAAATAACAATAGCCGGAAATCTCCTTAGGAATCCGGCTATTGTGCTTGATGATCAACTGACTATTTCAATTGATAAGCCATCACTGTTTTCTTATAAAAAGTTGGGATATAAACGATCTTTTTTACCGGATCATAACCAATGTCTGCTGTATTTTTCTTCTCTAAATGCGTATCCAGTAATACCTCCGTTTTACCATCAGCGGTTACATAATAAACATAACCACCCCAGCTGGAACAGATAAAGTCCCCATTACCAATAGGCTCTAATCCATCTCCGCCAGCTGGCAGCAGTCCTATTTCAGTGATCTTTTTATTTTCGTCAGCTTTCAAAAGGTTCTTACCGGCAAGGATGTATAAATCCTTTTTAATGGCTTTTAATCCATTAACGCCACTTAGATTGTTCAGGTATAGGGAAGGAACATTATCTTCAATTTTAAAAATCTCTTTTGTTCTGGAATCAGATACATATACAATTCCTTTATCATCCACAGTGACATCGTTTAAGAATTTAGTGTTTTTAATCGGGATTTTACGAATCACTTTCCCTTTGGCAATATCCATTACTACGACCTCAGTTAAATCCGTAGCATACAGCAGATTTCCGAATTTGGCCAGACCTTTTGGAGAATTTAAGCCGGTAATCCATTCCAGATTGATCACTTTTCCATCCAGACCGAGCTTCCCAATCCCCCCAATCCCATCCTTATCATCCGGACTATTTCCCATAATAGACACATATAAAATCTTTGCTTTCGGATCGTGTAAAACTGACTCCGGCATATTTACCACACTATCCGTTTCCCAGAGTTTAACTAGCTGCTGCTGTGCCTTTAAGGAAATGGACAAAAAAAACATAGAGATTAAAAAGAAATACTTTTTCATGTTTACCTGTTTTGATGAATGGAAAGTTTGCAATTAAATAATTAGGGGATTAAAACTACTATCCCAAGTTAGCCAATTAGTAAACAATATCATCAAAAACGGTCGATTATCCTCATAAACAGTTAAATAAGAGCTGACAAGCAAAGTCCCTACTTTCCAAAAATCAAATAAAAGTTAACTTCAAATACGCAAAACAGATAAAACAAGCAGAAAACCAAATGAAGTTAATCAGGAAATACGGTAAGAAAGGGAACAAGAATACGATATCCTAAAAACCAATTAAAAAACTAAGTAGAAACAACCACCATAACCAATCATACCAAAAATCAGGCAAACCATGAACAACAGAAACATCATGCCCCGCATCAGCGGACTTATCTTTTCGTTATTCTTTTCTGCAACAACCTTTTTATATGCGCAATCCAGTTTGTATGCACAATCCAATTCCTCGGATTTAAAAAATTGGCCAAAGGGCAGTTCTCCAAAGGAGATTGGCAACCGGGTGGCCGCACGATTTGTCCAGACTCCACATACCAATTTTAACAAACCAGGGCCACCAAGAGTGATCACCTACCCGGAATCTGTGGCCTGGTACGGGGCCCTTACTTTCGCAAAATCCAGTGGCAATAAAACCCTGGTTAAGCAATTAGCTGATCGTTTTGATCCATTTTTTGGAGTAGAAGAGAAAATGATTCCCACACCGGATCATGTAGATTATAGCGTATTTGGGGCTGTTCCTTTAGAGTTCTATAAACAGACAAAACATAAAAAGTACCTGAATATGGGACTTGCCATTGCCGATAAACAATGGGGACCACCGGAAGGCCCAAGAGTAAAACCGGAGTCTCATGACTTCTATAATAAAGGTTACACCTGGCAAACACGGCTATGGATTGATGATATGTATATGATTACTGCACTGCAGGCCCAGGCTTTCCGCGCTACTGGAGATCAGAAATACATCGACCGCGCGGCCAAAGAAATAGTGTTTTACCTGAATGAACTTCAAAAACCAAACGGCTTATTTTTTCATGCACCGGATGTGCCTTATTACTGGGGAAGAGGTAATGGCTGGATGGCGGCCGGCATGGCTGAACTGCTGAGTTCTATGCCAAAACAACATCCCAACAGACCAAGAATCCTGAAAGGATACCTGGATATGATGGCTTCGCTGCTTAAATATCAAGGTAAAAATGGGATGTGGAATCAGTTGATCGACGGCCCGGAAGCATGGCCGGAAACTTCGGCAACGGGCATGTTCACTTTTGCCATGATTACGGGTGTAAAAAATGGCTGGCTGAATAAGGACCTCTATGGAAAAGCGGCAAAAAATGGTTGGCTGGGCTTGATCAGTTACCTCAATGCAGATGCTGATATTTCGGACGTATGCGAGGGAACAAACAAAAAGGACGACCGTCAATATTATCTGGATCGGAAACGAAATACTGGAGATTTGCATGGACAGGCCCCTATTTTATGGTGTGCCACCGCACTATTGAGCCCTTAATATTTACTGCAATCATCAATCTCTCACTTACTGATTTTCTAGGAAATCTTCATTTTCTGATGAGGTTGAGCACGATTTACTATAGAAATCAGGCTCAACCCCTTCTTTTCAGTAGAAAAACCGTTACCAAAACAATAAATTAAGGTTAAATAGGTTTTTTTATATGTTTATTTGTAGTAATAAACTAACCTAAACTTAAATTACTTTGTTATACCTGAGCAAGCTGTGTTTTCAGCGGCTCTGTATAATTTAACTGACCATTCTGTGAAGCACCAAATCGCCTATATCACCATCATTCGTCCGGCCAATCTGGTCACGTCTGTTGCAGATGTGCTTGCCGGCGTGGCTATTTCAGGATACTTTTTAACTACTGCTTTCGACTTCGAACACCTGACTCCAATTTTACTTCTTTGTATTGCTACGCTTGGGCTTTATAGCGGCGGCGTGATCTTCAACGATGTATTTGATGTAGAGACCGATAGAAAAGAACGTCCGGGGCGTCCAATTCCAAGTGGAGCAATCAGTCGAAAAGATGCAGCGGTTTTTGGGGGAATTTGCTTTACCATCGGCATCATTGCGGCAGCCTCGGTAAACCTAACCTCACTCGTATTGGCGCTGCTCATCTTAATTGCAGCTTTAACTTATGATAAATGGTCGAAGCACCTAACCGTGATCGGTCCCATCAATATGGGTTTATGCAGAGGATTAAATTTACTTTTAGGGGTAAGTATTTTTTCCAGAACCCCAGAGATTTGGTGGCTGGTGATTGCCGTTATTCCAATTGTTTACATTGCTTCTCTTACCATTATCAATAGAAGAAAGGGAGATGATAAAAGTAAAACGAGCTTATATCTTGCTGCCTTTTTATATGCTTTTGTGATTGCCTGTATCTTATTTATTGCCAATAGCAAGGGCTTTTTCCTAATGACTATTCTGTTTGTAATTCCTTTTTACCTGATGATTTTCACACCCTTATTTAAAGCGGTCGACCATCCTAACGGGGAAAACATCGATAAATCAGTAAAGGCGGGAGTAATTGCCCTGATCCTGCTCAATGCGGCATGGGCCAGCGCTTTTGGCATCTGGTATATCGCATTGCTGATCGTTCTATTACTCCCTTTATCCTTATGGCTGAGTAAAAATTTTACCGTTAGTTAACCGGTACCAGCTTATAAATGATGCCTGGTGATTCTACTGCAATGTAGATATAACCATCCGGTGCCATTCTCACATCTCTTAGTCTGCCGATATTTTTGAAAAGGATCTCCTCTTTAGTCACTTTATTATCTTTTAACACACTTCTATTTAAATATTGAAAACGCAAAGATCCAGTTAGTAAATTACCTTCCCAGCCTTTATAGCGGTTTCCGGTCACGAAAGCCATACCACTTGGCCCTATCGAAGGAATCCAATAATGTATCGGCGGCGTAATTCCCTCTTTTTCTGACACATCGCTGATCACTTTTCCATTGTAATTGATGCCATAAGTAGCTACCGGCCAGCCATAGTTTTTACCCGGCTGCACGATGTTAATTTCGTCACCACCTCTTGGTCCATGTTCATTTTCCCAGATGGCTCCGGTTTGCGGATGAATCGTCATCCCTTGAGGATTTCTATTGCCATAAGTATAAATTGAAGTTGCGGCTCCAGCAGTTTTCACAAAAGGATTATCGGATGGAATACTGCCATCAGTTTTAATTCTATGAATTTTGCCCAGGTCATTTCCTTTGATCTCCTGTGGATTTTCCTTTTCATTTCCACGCTCTCCAACGGAGATATATAGATATCCCTCTTTACCAAAAGCCAGTCGCGAGCCATAATGATGCTGGGTACGAGACCATGGTTTGGCCACAAAAATATCTTTTTGTTCAGTCAGCTGATTACCTTCCAGTTTAGCTTTCAACACGGCAGTAGTGGCCAATACCACACCATCTTCAGTTTTAGGTTTAGAATAAGAAAGGTAAATAGTTTTGTTTTGTGCGAAATTTGGATCCAGCACCACATCCATCAATCCACCTTGTCCTTTATTCAATAAAGCAGGCAGGCCCTGGATATTCTGTAAAGATTTATCTTTGCCAACACGGTAAAATTTGCCGTTACGGTCTGTCACCAATAGTTCCTGATTAGGCAAGAAGGCCATTCCCCATGGAATATCCATTCCTTTTGCTACCGTATCCAAACGAATGGTCATGACTTCCGTCTTGAAGACACTACTCTTTGGCTTATCTGAATCCCTGTAACGGTCTACGTTTTTGATTCCTTTTAAGATATAATCAGCCAGGTCTTTAATCTCCACATCGGTAAATGAGGAATCAAAAGAAGGCATCCCTTCATTGGCATAACCTTGTTTAATGGCTTTCACCAGGTCTTCTTTTTTATTGCCATGTTTCCATTGGCGATCCACAAAAGCATCCATTTTTTCGCCATGGCAGCCACCGCAAAAATTACGATAGTTTAAGGCCGCTTTTTCTTCCAGGAATTGGGGATCAGCAATGAGGTGTTTTTTTAATGGTGTTGTCTGAGGCTTGATTTGAGGCTTTTCATCAAAACTCAGCAAAGTTGTCAACACGCCACCAAGAACCAGGGCGCTGCCAAAATACTTTATCATATTGAATTACTTTTAGTGTGTTTGAACACCTAAAATACACATAAATCCAGAGAAATCACTGTCAGGAAAGGCATGATTTCCTATAATAATTGTTACATAAAGGTAATCCAGATTTTTTCGCTACCCTCCTCCCTTTTTTTATTGTCATAGTTATTACATTTGAATAGACACACACCTAGAACCACCATGAATTCGAGAAGATCATTTTTAAAGAAAGCAGCGCTCTTGTCCGGAGCTGCCGGACTTCCAAACGTCCTCCCCATGTCCATTCAAAAGGCCATGGCTATCAGTGCGGACCCGGGAACCACCTTTCATGATGCGGAACATGTGGTCTTCCTCATGCAGGAAAACCGCTCTTTCGATCACCTGTTTGGTAAATTAAAAGGAGTTAGGGGTTTCAATGACCCAAGAACGTTTAGCCTACCGAATAAGAACAAAGTATGGCTGCAGCAAGATGCCGCCGGAAAAACTTATGCCCCCTTTCATGTAGACATCAATAAGACTAAAATCACCTGGCAAGGTGGATTGCCTCATTCCTGGTCGGACCAGCTTGCGGCCCGTAATGAAGGAAAATACGACAAATGGGTTCCTGTAAAATCGCATCTGGCACTTGGTTATTACGACCGTACCGATATTCCTTTCTACTATGCAATGGCTGATGCCTTCACCATTTGCGACCATAATTTCTGCTCTTCTTTAACCGGAACTACCCCAAACAGGCTATTTTTCTGGACAGGCACCATCCGCCCGGAGCAAAATGGAACCTCCATCGCTGCGGTGAATAATTCTCAGGCAGAATCCCGCGAGAATGCTTTTGTAGACTGGGATACTTTCCCGGAATTACTGGAAGACAATGACATCAGCTGGAAAATTTACCAGAATGAAATCTGGACAGCCGATTTACCAGGTGACACTGTAGACGATTGGCTGGGTAATTATGGCGATAATGCGATAGAATATGTGAAGCGCTACAATGTAAAACTTGCGGCTTACTTCAGAAAGAACGGTGATAAAACGGCTAAACCACCATTAACACCAGCTGAAGTAACCGAAAAATACAATAAACTGAGTAATCGTGAGAAAAACCTGATCGACAAAGCTTTTGCCAGTAACATTAATGCCCCGGAAAATTACCTGGAGCTTGCTCCTTTTTCATTTACTGATGATGAAGGGAAATCACAAACGATCAACATCCCGAAAAACGATATTTTCCACCAATTCCGTTCTGATGTAGACAACGGAAAATTACCTACTGTTTCCTGGCTGGTGGCTCCTCAAAGATTTTCTGACCATACCAGCTCCCCATTATATGGCACCTGGTATGTTTCTGAAGCAATAGATATACTAACGAAAAATCCTGAAGTCTGGAAAAAGACAATTTTCATCCTTACTTATGACGAGAATGACGGTTATTTTGATCACATTCCGCCTTATGTAGTTCCGAAACCTGGGGATGCAGGTACTGGAAAAGTTTCTGAGCAGATAGACATTGCACCGGACTATGAATTGAAAAAAGACAGTCCGATTGGATTGGGTTATCGGGTACCGATGCTGGTTGCCTCGCCATGGAGCAAGGGCGGATACGTGAATTCACAGGTATTTGACCATACCTCCTGTCTGATGTTTTTGGAAACCTTCCTAAGTCAGAAGACAGGGAAAAAGATCAAAAGTAAAAACATCAGCAGCTGGAGAAGGGCAATTTGTGGAGATTTAACCTCTGCATTCCGACCTGCAAAAGCAGATCCCTCGAAGCCAGTTACTGCATTGAAAAAAGAAGCAGTAATTACCGGAATCCAGAATGCAAAAAATAAACCGGCACAGGTAAAACCTGATGCATTAACCGCAGCAGAAATTTCAAACATCAATGCGCATGCTGCTTTTGATCCTGATGCTCCATCGGCCATGCCGCAGCAAGAAAAAGGAACAAAACCGGCCTGTGCTTTACCCTATCAACTTTTTGCAGATGTACATCTGGATCCTGCAAAGAAAACCATTCAAATAGATTTAGAATCAGGAAAAGGCAATTTCGGACAGAAGTTAGTTCCCGTAGGTGCACCCTTCCTGATGTATAGTCGGGCAAATTACCAGCAGAAGCCAGGCAAAACCTGGAATTATGCCGTACTTGCAGGAGATCGAATTAGTGATCATCTGAAACTATCCGACTTCGAAAAAGACAGTTATCATTTGTGTATCAATGGTCCAAATGGATTTTTCCGTCAGTTTAAAGGCAATCCACAGGATCCCGCTTTAAAAACCAGCTGCGGATATGAAGTTTCCGGTATGCTGACTAAAAAAGGTACTGGAAATATCCAACTGTTATTGGAAAATGAAGGTCCCATTCCACTAAAGGTTAAGATTAAAGACCTGAGTTATCAGAAAAACAAAAGCCAGGAAATCTCTTTATCTCCAAAAGGAAAGGCTAAAGTAATCGTAGATCTGCAAAAAAGCAAGTCATGGTACGACTTTTCAATAGAGGTAATTGGACACCAGGGTTTCCTTAAACACTATGCTGGTCATGTGGAAACAGGTGAAGAGAGCATCACCGATCCATATATGGGCGGACTCGTCTAATTTAAAGCAATAAAGAAAACAGTTGGCAGCAGCTGTTTTCTTTATTGCTTTACTTCCTGCTCTTCCTGCTTCTCTACATCGAGCTCTACCTCCCCACGTTCATTCTCTTTTGCTGTCCATAGCGGGTATAGAAAAAGAATCGCTGCGGCCATAAAACATAAACCTGCCAATTCGAGCGCATAGATGTTATACTGCTGCCCGCTAGTCGCCATGATGATGTAGACAACCAGTGCAATTACCCCAAGGATAATGGCATACACCGCTTTCTGAAGTTTCATTACTTTGATCATAATAGGAGGTCATTAGTTTATCATTCATTGTTAACAAAAACCAAACCAATGTTCAAAAAGAAATCCTCTCAGAGGAGGCCAGCGAGGAGATAAATCTATTTTTTTTCCTAATTTACGAGCTTATTAAATAATAACCTTCGGTTTGCGGGGGCTCTTCGGCGTATTGCCAAGGATAACAATGCATTTTTTAATTCTAAAAAATGTAACTTTGCAACTTTAATTTTTTGGAGATACTTGATTGATGTATAGGGAATTTAAACAGCTGGAACTAGCTAAAATAGGAAAAGAAATACTTGAATTTTGGAAAGCGGAAAACATCTTTGAGAAGAGTATTTCAACGCGTTCAAAATCGAACCCATTCACCTTTTATGAAGGCCCGCCTTCTGCAAATGGAATGCCTGGGATCCACCATGTGATGGCACGTGCGATTAAAGATATTTTTTGCCGTTATAAAACATTAAAAGGCTTTCAGGTAAAGCGTAAAGGCGGATGGGATACCCATGGATTGCCTATTGAGCTTGCTGTAGAAAAGAAATTAGGCATTACTAAAGAAGACATCGGAAAGAAAATTTCCGTGGAAGAATACAATACTGCTTGTAAAGAGGAGGTGATGAAATACACAGATGTATGGAATGACTTAACCGAAAAAATGGGCTATTGGGTAGACCTTGAAAATCCTTATATCACTTATGAAAGCGAATATATTGAGTCTTTATGGTCGATCTTAAAATCGTTCTACGACAAAGGTCTTTTGTACAAAGGATATACCGTACAGCCCTACTCTCCTGCTGCAGGAACAGGCTTAAGCTCACATGAGCTGAACCAGCCAGGTACCTACAAGATGTTGAAAGACACCTCGATCACCGCTCAGTTTTTCCTTAAAAAGGATCAGCAGCATCCATTGATGGCAGATCTTTTTGAAAATGAGCAGGAAGAAACCGCAATTATCGCCTGGACCACAACGCCATGGACCTTGCCTTCTAACTGTGCATTGGCCGTCGGCGAAAAAATCACCTATGTGAAAGTGAAAACTTTCAACCCTTATACTTTCCTTCCGGTAAGTGTGGTTCTTGCCAAAGATCTGGTAGGAAAACACTTTAAAGCGGATGCCGCAGCAATTGCTTTGGAAGATTATAAAGCTGGTGATAAACTGGTTCCATGGACTATCGTTAAAGAATTTACAGGTAAAGATCTGATTGGCCTACATTACCATCAATTGATGCCTTATGTGACCAATGATGACCTGGAAACAAATGCTTTCCGCGTAATTCCTGGTGATTTTGTAACTACAGAAGACGGTACAGGTATCGTTCACACTGCTTCTATTTTTGGTGCAGACGATTTTCGTATCGCCAAAGAGGCAGGTGTTCCTTCCGTACTGGTGAAAGATGAAAATGGGAATGATGCGCCTTTAGTAGACAAACAAGGTAAGTTTGTGAAAGAGGTGACTGATTTCGCCGGTCGTTATGTAAAAGAAGAATACTATTCAGACGAAGAACGTGCTGCTGTTGATTTTAAACCTACAGATGTGCTGATTGCCATCAAATTAAAAGAAGACAACAAAGCATTCGACGTTAAAAAATATGAACACAGTTACCCGCACTGCTGGAGAACTGACAAGCCGATCCTTTATTATCCTTTAGACAGCTGGTTCATCAGAACAACAGCAGTAAAAGAGAAAATGGTGGCTTTAAATAAAACTATTAACTGGAAACCTGAGGCCACAGGAACAGGGCGTTTTGGCAACTGGCTGGAAAACCTGGTAGACTGGAACCTTTCGCGCTCGCGCTATTGGGGTACTCCTTTACCAATCTGGCGTACAGAAGATGGCAAGCAAGAAAAATGTATCGGTTCTATCGAGGAACTGAATGCAGAAATTCAGAAATCCGTTGCTGCAGGCTACATGGAAGCTGGTTTTGAGTTGAAAGATATGCACCGTCCTTATGTAGATGATGTTATCCTGACGGCGGATAACGGCGAAAGAATGCTGCGTGAATTAGACCTGATTGATGTTTGGTTTGATAGCGGTGCCATGCCTTATGCACAATGGCATTTCCCTTTTGAAAACAAAGAAGAATTTACAAATTCCTATCCTGCTGATTTTATTGCCGAAGGTGTAGATCAAACGCGTGGCTGGTTTTTTACTTTACATGCCATTGCAGTGATGTTAAGCGAGTCTAGCGAGGAGATTAAAGCGATCAATGAGAAAGTAGGCAATCCAGGTGTAGCATTTAAAAACGTGGTTTCCAATGGATTGGTACTAGACAAAAACGGCAACAAAATGTCTAAACGATTGGGCAATGGTGTGGATCCTTTTGCTACAATCGATACGTATAGTGCGGATGCAACGCGTTGGTACATGATCAGCAATGCTTCACCTTGGGATAACCTTAAATTTAACACCGATGGTATTGACGAGGTTCGCCGTAAGTTTTTCGGAACCCTTTACAACACCTATTCTTTCTTCGCTTTATATGCGAACATTGATAAGTTTGTGATCGATGAGGAAAACCAGACACCAATTGCAGAACGCAGTGAGTTAGACCGCTGGATCCTATCCTTATTGCAGACGCTGATTGCGGAAGTAGATGAGAGTTACCAGAGTTATGAGCCAACAAAGGCTTCAAGAGCGATTCAGACATTTGTGGATGAGCATTTGAGTAACTGGTACATCCGTTTATCCCGTCGCCGTTTCTGGAAAGGTGAGATGACCGCAGATAAAAAAGCTGCTTACGAAACTTTATATACCTGTTTAACGAGCATCGCCCAGATCATGTCGCCGGTAGCACCATTCTTCGCAGATTGGCTGTATCAGAACTTATCGGTAACTGTTCAAAACAATGCTACCGAATCTGTGCATTTGACCTTATGGAATGAAGCAGATCATTCTCTGATCGATACAGGACTAAATGAACGCATGGAACTGGCACAAAACATCTCTTCGATGGTACTTTCCCTACGTAAAAAAAGCAGCATTAATGTACGTCAGCCATTGGCAAAAATCTTAATTCCGGTATTGGACAAGAAATTTGCGGAGCAGGTGGAATTGGTGAAAGAGCTGATTTTGTCGGAAACAAACATCAAAACGATTGAATATATTACGGATGCTGCAGGTTTCATCAAGAAAAAAATCAAACCTAACTTTAAAGCCTTAGGACCTAAGGTAGGTAAGGAAATGAAAATGGTGGCTGAGCTGATCACGAACATGAGTCCGGAGGAATTAACTGGTTTTGAGGCTACTGGTGAGTACCTGGTTCCAAACACCGAGTACATTGTTCAATTGACTGATGTGGAGATCATTGCGGAAGATATTCCGGGATGGCAAGTGACCAATCTCGGCAGCCTGACTGTTGCTTTAGATGTCACCATAACTGACGAATTGAAGCAGGAAGGTTTGTCTCGTGAGCTGATTAATAGAATTCAAAATCTACGAAAAGAATTAAACTTTGAGGTTACCGATCGCATTACAGTCTCTTTACAAAACCATAATCTGATTGCAAATGCAGTTGCTCAAAATAAAACCTACATTTGTTCAGAAATTTTAGCAGATAAAATTAATTTAATAGATAAATTAGAAGGTGGAAACAAAATCGTCATTGATGATGTTGAACTAGATATTTCGATCGCAAAACAATAATATTATGGAAAAAGCTATAAAAACACGGTATTCAGATAGTGAACTTCAAGAGTTTAAAGAACTTATTCAAGGAAAACTACGTATGGCGAGAGAAGAATTTCTTTCACTAACCAGCTCATTAAGTAGCCCGAACTCTAACGGAACTGAAGATACTTCAGGAACCTATAAAACATTAGAAGATGGCTCTGCAACTTTAGAGAAAGAACAATTGAACCAGCTGGCAGCACGTCAGAAGAAATTCATTGAAAACTTAGAAGCGGCATTGGTACGTATTGAGAACAAAACGTATGGCATTTGCCGTGAGACTGGTAAACTGATTCAGAAAGAACGTTTACGCGCAGTGCCTCATGCTACGCTAAGTATGGAAGCTAAATTGAAGCAGAGCTAATGAAGGGATATACTAAACCTTTACTGATTATATTTTTAATATTGCTGGCTGATCAGCTGATCAAGACATGGGTTAAAACCAATATGTACTTGGGACAGGAGTTCAAAATTATTGGAGATTGGTGTATCATCCACTTCACTGAGAACAATGGAATGGCTTTTGGCCTTGAATTTGGCGGTGAATTTGGTAAACTATCCCTTTCTTTATTCAGAATTGCAGCGGTAGCAGGTATTGGATATGGTTTACATTACCTGATCCAAAGAAAATACCACAGAGGATTAATTATGAATGTAGCCCTGATCTTTTCCGGCGCATTGGGCAATATCATTGACTCCGTGTTTTATGGAAAAATCTACGGTTACGCAGGTTGGTTTCATGGAAGAGTAGTAGATATGTTTTACTTCCCGCTGGTAGAGGGCGTGTTTCCTAAATGGGTGCCAATATGGGGTGGTGAAGATTATATCTTCTTCAGACCGGTGTTTAACCTTGCGGATGCAGCGATTTCTATCGGGGTAATCCTGATCCTGATTTATCAGAAAACTTATTTTAAGGAAGAGATAAATGAAGAAATTGGTCTGAACAATGAAATTGCAGAAGATTAAAACCTTATAAATCTAATCAGCCCGTAAAGCAAATGTTTTACGGGTTTTTTTATTCTAATCGATTTTTTAAGCAAAGAATTTTAACAAAAAATACAACTCATAATGAATGAGTTAAGTGCAATTTTGTAAATTGTGTGCTTGGTTGATATGGAATTGACCAACTATTTACATCTTCTTATCAAATACACAAAAAGAAAAACAACTATTATGAAAAAGTTATTTGCCCTTGCCTTCGTTGCCTTATTCAGTTTAAGTGCCATGGCTCAACAAGTAGACCTAAGAAAAAAAATTAGTGTGAGCGGATCTGCAGAAACAGAAGTGACTCCAGATATTATTTACATCAGCATCTCTTTAAAAGAATATTTAAAAGATAACAACAGCAAGAAAAAAGTAGAAATTACCACCTTAGAAACTCAATTGTATAATGCGATTCAGGCTGCTGGTATTTCAAAAGAGAATTTAACGATTAACAATTTATCAGGTTATACCGTTGCCGAGAAAAAGAAAAATCCTGATTTCCTGGTGAGCAAACAATACCGTTTGAAAGTAAGCGACCTGAATAAGTTCAATGAAATCATTGGTGATGTAGATCCAAAAGGAATCGCTTATACCAATATTGATAGCTATGACTATTCAAAAATTGAAGCGTTAAAAAAAGAATTAAAAATTAAAGCATTGCAGGCTGCAAAAGCAAAAGCGATCTACCTTGTAGAAGCAATTGGGGATAAATTAGGTGGTGTAATCGATATTCAGGAATTAAACAACGAATCTTACCCTCAGCCAATGTATCGTAATGTGATGATGATGAAATCAGAAAGCGCAGATATGGCTGGAGCACCAGCTCCGGAGATCGACTTCAAGAAAATAAAACTGACTTACACCATGAATACCGTGTTTGAGATCAGATAATGCTGACCACAGGAATACACACTTTTAGTCTTTCCCTGCTGATCAGAGGCCCTATAACAAATTAAAATATATTTTGCTATATGCCTCAGGCATACTAAAAACAACGTTTTTTTAAGCAGGAAATCCTTGATAAAAAACCTACCATTATTTTTTGGTAGGTTTTTTGTTTGTCATACAATAGTAAGACACATAACCCTATATCACATGAAAAAATTCATTTACTCGTTAGCCTTGATCTTTATGCTGGGCGTTAGCGCAAACACTGTTGTTGCGGCAGAAAAATCTAACCATCCAAAAACGGAAATGACCGCTGAACAGCAGGTTCAATTGAAAAGAATTACAGAACGTGTAGAGGAAATCAAATCAATGGATAAATCTAATTTGTCCAGAACAGAGAAAAAAGAACTTCGTAAAGAACTTAAAGAACTAAAGAAACAATCTAAAGCTTTAGGTGGTGGTGTTTATCTTTCTGTTGGAGCGATCATCATTATCATTCTGTTGTTAATCTTAATCTTATAATAGTATCATCTACCGATGAATAAAAAAACCTTCTCCGTTATGGAGAAGGTTTTTTTTTGCCCAATTTATTGTAGACAAACTGATGGAGCTTTTATCAAAAGCTATTTGTTCATTCACCAGCACTAATCAATGTATTCGAATCCTGTGTATTTCACCAATACCTCAGGAATTTTAACGCCTTTATCAGTTTGGTTGTTTTCCAGGATACAAGCCACAATACGTGGTAATGCCAGGGCACTTCCATTTAAAGTATGCGCCAACTGTGTTTTACCGGCAGCGCCTTTAAATCTTAATTTTAATCGGGTACTCTGATAAGTTTCAAAGTTTGAAACAGAAGAAACCTCTAACCAGCGCTGCTGTGCAGCACTCCATACTTCCATATCGTAAGTCATGGCTGCAGCAAAGCCCATATCTCCTCCACATAAACGTAAAACACGGAAATGAAGGCCTAAATCCTTTAACAAATCTTGTACATAAGCACTCATTTGTTCTAATGTTTCATAAGAGTGATCCGGGTGTACTACCTGTACCAATTCCACTTTATCAAACTGGTGCAAGCGGTTTAAACCTCTTACGTGTGCACCATAAGATCCAGCCTCGCGACGGAAACATGGGGTATATGCGGTATTTTTAATCGGAAGTTCTTCCTCTTTCAAAATTACATCACGGTATAAATTTGTTACCGGTACTTCAGCAGTAGGGATCAGGTAAAGGTTATCCACACCTGAATGGTACATTTGACCTTCTTTATCCGGTAATTGTCCAGTTCCAAAACCTGAAGCTTCATTCACCAATAATGGCACCTGCATTTCTCTGTAACCAGCATCTACCGCTTTATCCAGGAAATAATTGATCAGCGCTCTTTGTAAGCGTGCACCTTTTCCTTTATATACTGGGAATCCTGCACCGGTAATTTTTGTACCCAGTTCAAAATCAATGATGTCATATTTGCTGGTCAGTTCCCAATGTGGTACTGCATTTTTGTCCAATACTGCAGGCTCACCATGGATAAATATTTCTTCATTTTCTTCCGCAGTATTACCTGTAGCCACAGAGTCATGTGGCAGGTTAGGCAATTGTACCATCAATTGAAACAATTGCTCTTCTGCAGCAGTCAATACCTCTGAAAGGTTTTTGATTTGCTCTTTATTTGCTGTAGTCTCCGACTTTAATACTTCCGCTTCCTCTTTTTTTCCATTACGCATCAGCTCACCAATTTGTTTAGCACTGGAATTAGCAATTGCAGAAAGTGAATCTAAGGCGGTTTGAGCTTGTCTACGCTCTTCATCAATTTTAATAATTTCATCAACCAATTCTGGTTGCTTGAATTTACGAACACTCAGTCGTTCTAAAACTTTGTCTCTATTTTCGCGGATATAGTTAACTTGCAGCATTATTTTATATTTTAAACAAAGATAATAACTTAAACGTCATTGCGAACCCAGATAAGGCATCTGTAGGAATAATATCCTTCAACATGGCCCCTATTTTGGCTGAGCTGATGAAAAAAATACTATGGAAGGCAAATTATTTCTTGTTCCCACGCCGATTGGCAACCTTGAAGATATGACCTTCAGGGCGATAAGGATTTTAAAAGAGGCAGATGTAATTCTGGCCGAAGATACACGTACGAGTGCACCAATGCTGAAACATTTTGGGATCGAAAAAAAGGCGTATTCTCACCACCAGCACAATGAACATCAGGCCACTTCTGAGATCATCAAATTTCTAAAAGAAGGAAAAAATGTGGCACTGATCTCTGATGCAGGGACTCCAGCTATCTCTGACCCAGGTTTTTTCCTGGTGAGAGAAGCCATAAAAAATGACCTTGCGGTAGAATGTTTGCCGGGCGCAACTGCTTTTGTACCTGCACTGGTGAACTCCGGACTTCCTTCCGACACCTTTATTTTTGAAGGATTTCTGCCGGTAAAAAAAGGCAGACAAACACGTTTTAAGAAACTGGCAGAAGAAGACCGTACGATTATATTGTATGAAAGTCCGCATAGGTTACTTAAAACACTAGAAGAATTTGCAGAATATTGTGGTGAAGACCGTCAGGCTTCCGTAAGCAGGGAGCTGACAAAAATGTACGAAGAAACGGTAAGGGGGACCTTATCGGAAATCAAAGAACATTTTGAGAATAATATTCTGAAAGGCGAATTTGTGATCTGTATCGCAGGAAAAGTAGAAGTGAAGAAGTCTAAATATGACAAGAACGACGATTCGGAAGATTAAACAGAAATCTAGTGTTTAGGTTGGCTGTCCTTGACAATTTGGGCTAACTACACGCTAAAAAAGCAATTGCTAAACTGGAAAAAGAGATCGGATTAAAAGAAAAACAATTCCAGGTTAAATAACAGCAGGCCAGGAAAAGAAGAAGATTTCAGGTTCAATTTTTGATAGCATTATAAAAAGAATTAGTATGATTTTAATTGATAGATTTTTAAGTGATGAACAGGACCCTAAAGCTGTTGAAAAGGTTTTAGGAAAATTAAATGATATGCTCAGTGCAAATGAAGAGCTGATTTATATGGCGGTACAAAAAAGACCGGCAGTGAACATTCTTCCTACCTGTATTGTGGTGAGTAATAAACGTATTTTCTATTGTGAGCCTGGCAATTTTGGGATCACCATGAATTTCAAAGACATCTCCTGGAAAACCATTAAAGAGGTTTCTTTTAAAGAGGAGATCTTTGGTTCTAAATTTATCTGTGTGCCTACTCACGGTGAGAACATCATTACGGAATACATTCCTAAAGTTCAGGCCCGTAAATTATATCAGGCTGCACACGAGCAATTGGAAGAATACAAAGAACAGCAAAGACAGGTAGAACTGGAAGAAAGACGTTCTTCAACCTCTCCGGTAACCGTAAATACAGCACCAACTCCTGTTGTAGAGGAAGAGCCCTTAGCTTTTATCCCCCATACTCCGGCACCAGCTCCTTATATACCCCCAACTCCTTATGCAGCGCCTGCTCCGGTTGAAGAACCTGAAGATGAAACCACGCTAAAACTAAGGAAATTGAAAACATTGTATGATAAACAATTGATTACTCTGGAAGAATATGAAGCGAAAAAAGCAAGCATCCTGGACAGCTTTTAATTGGACCGCTAAAAAAATAAAGCTGTCGGCACCCGCCGACAGCTTCCTTACCATACCTCCATTAATTATCCGATGAATTCAAAAAACACGACGCTCCTTGCATTACTCAGCGCTTTTTTAATGTGGCTGGCCTGGCCGCCGATTCCATTCACTGCCCCTCTTCTGTTAGTTGGCATGGTCCCTTTACTCATCGCCATTACACAAATCAGCAATAACAGCAAAGAGAAAAAAGGAAAACAAGTTTTCTTAACCGCCGGACTCACCTTTCTAATTTGGAACACGGCCTGTATTTACTGGGTTTACAATGCAGTTAGTGCCTATAATAATCCATTTGTCGCCTTCCTGATTTCGCTGATTCCTTACGGACTAGGTGCATTACTGATGACTTTCGCTTTCTGGCTGTATTACCGTTTAAGTCGATATTCCAGCAAATGGATAGCTTATACCGGATTAATCAGCTTCTGGATCGCCATGGAATACCTCCACCAAACCTGGGACCTGGCCTTTCCATGGATGACATTGGGCAACGGCTTTGCCACCAGTCACCAATTGGTACAATGGTATGAATATACTGGGGTCTATGGCGGTTCTCTATGGATCTTGTTAACTAATATTCTCGCTTTTGAGGCTTATCAAGCCTGGAAAACACAAAAAGCTTACTTAAAATTCAGACCGGTCATGGTATGGGCAGCGGTGATTTTAATCCCAATTGCGGCATCATTGATCAGGTATTCTACTTATGAAGAGAAAAAGGTGCCGGTTAATGTAGTGACCGTTCAGCCAAACATTGATCCTTATCAAAAATTAGGTGGTATTTCTGCACAGGAGCAGATGCAGACGCTAACCCAGCTGTCTGATGCTATAGGACAAGTGAATACTGAATATTTCATCTGGCCTGAAACTGCAATTCCTAACTACAGCGATGAAGACAGGATCAGAAGTAATCCTGATTTCATCCAGCTTCAGGATTTTATTTCTAAGTATAAAAACGGCACATTGATCACCGGAATTGAAAGTATTAAGGTGTATAATGATAAACAGACGATCAGCTCCAAACTGGATCCAAATAGCGGTAGGTACTTCGACAATTTCAATGCAGCGATGCAGGTGGAAAACTCGGCTAATGTACAGTTTTACCATAAATCGAAATTAGTACCAGGCGTAGAAAAAATGCCTTTTCCAAAAACACTGGCCTTTTTAACCCCTGTTTTTGCCCAGCTAGGTGGTACTGCTGGTGGCTGGGGATGGCAAGACCATCCGGGTGTATTCTATGCACAAAGCGGTATTGGCGTAGCTCCTGTGATCTGTTACGAATCTTTATGGGGAGACTGGGTTGGTGAATCTGTAAAAGAAGGCGCTCAGTTCATCGCTATCATCACCAATGATGGCTGGTGGGGAAATACCTCCGGAAAAGATCAGCATCTGTTATACGCGAAATTACGGGCAATTGAAACCAGACGCTGGGTAGTCCGTTCTGCGAATACCGGAATCTCCGGATTTATTGATCAGAAAGGAAACATTATAAAACAAAGCAAATGGTGGACACGCACTGCTTTAAAAGCAGACATTAACCTGAACAGCGACCTGACTTTCTACGTAGAAAACGGCGATCTGATTGCAAAACTATTTTCTTTAATCGCTATCCTACTGGCCTTAATTATCCCTTACCGGAAATGGGTAAAAAAAACCGTTTAAAAATATCAGTTCAAGTATTGATTTCAAATATTAAACTAAAATCAATCAAAAAAACCTTAGCTATTTAAACAGCTAAGGTTTTTTTGTTCGCCAGTAGAGCTCATCTGCTGGGAAAACAGCGGCGCTAAGAAAGGTACTTTCCTACAATCGGCATCCTTCTCCCCATTCCAAATGCTTTAGGCGATACCCTTAAAATCGGCGGCGTTTGATAACGCTTAAATTCCGCATTATTCACCATTTTCAGAATCCTTCTGACTAAAGCTTCATCATAACCTTGTGCGATAATCGCAGCAGAGCTTTGTTTCAGCTCAATATACTGGAAAAGAATTTTATCAAGAATATCATAATCTGGCAGGGAGTCCGAATCTTTTTGTCCGGGTCTCAACTCTGCAGATGGTGGTTTAACGATCGAATTCTCTGGGATCACGATGCCATCTTTATTGATATAGTGCGCCAATTCATACACCTGAATTTTGTAAACATCTCCAATTACCCCAATTGCACCACACATATCTCCATATAAAGTGCCATAACCTACTGCACATTCACTTTTATTGGAAGTATTTAACAAGATGTAGCCGAATTTATTGGACATCGCCATCACAATAATTCCCCTGCATCTGGCCTGAATATTTTCTTCCGTCAGGTTGAAAGGCAACCCTTGAAAAGCGGGTGCCATCATTTGATCAAAAGCATCTGCTGCTGCGGCAATGGGTATGATCTCCTGTTTACAGCCAATGTTTTTTACCAAAGCTAAAGCATCATCAATAGAATGATCGGAAGAATATTTCGAAGGCATCAAAACTGCCATCACATTCTCTGATCCGAGTGCTCTGCAAGCTAAAGCGCAAACAATTGCGGAGTCAATTCCCCCGGAAAGTCCCAATACCGCTTTACTGAAACCCGATTTTTCAAAATAATCTTTAATACCCAATACGAGCGCGTCATGAATCTGCTCAATATCAGGTGCAGCTACATGCTCGATTGGGGAATGATTTTTGAAATGACCATTTTCCAATTCATAAAGCCTTAGTTCCTCTTTGAAATAAGGCATTTCATCCACAAGCTGTCCTTTTTTATCAAATACCATAGAACCCCCATCAAAAATAATCTCCGTCTGCGCTCCTACCTGGTTCACATACAGCAATGGCAGCTTATATTTCTTGGCGTTATCAGACAGTACTACGACCCTTTCCTCATCATGACAATAAGAAAACGGAGAAGCCGCAATGTTGATCATTAGGTCTGGTTTCTGACGAATCAGCTCGTCCATTGGCGAAGAAGCATATAAGGGATTGTTGTTGATATTCCACAAATCTTCACAAATAGTCAATGCAATTTTCTGCCCTTTAAAACGAATACATTCGAAATGATTGGCTGGTTCAAAGTATCGGTATTCATCAAAAACATCATAAGTAGGCAATAAGGCTTTTTTTACGATATTTTTAATGTGGCCATCTTCAATAAAATAAGCCGCATTGTAAAGGTCTTTACCAGCCAGAATATCATTCTTTACGGGCAGTCCGATAATACAGGCGATACCATGGCATTTGCTGGCGATTTCTAAAGCTGCAGTTTCGCACAATTGAATAAACTCATCGAACTCTAAAAAATCCCTGGCAGGATAGCCGCAAACGGCTAATTCTGCAAAAACAACCAGGTCGGCGCCTTTTGCTTTTGCTTGCTCGATACTGTCTATGATCTTTTTGGTATTGTGTTCAAAGTTCCCAATATGGTAATTGAGTTGTGCCAGTGCGATATTCATGTGTCTGTACTTATAATCTGATTTGTAATTCCTTAAAAGAAAACGCCTACGTTCAGGCCAATAAAATGGTTTTTCGCCCTGCGATCGCCATCCTTTACAATATTCGTTAAGCCGTTATTGAAGGTTAAACCGATGGCCAGACTGGTACGATCGTCCAGGTCATATTCTCCACCTGCGGCAACGACCATACCGGCACGGTAAAATTTACTATAGTCAGAAATGTTTCTATCATTCTCCACTTTCTTACCTAACATCTGGGCATTCTGCTTTGCTCCAATATTAAAATCATTGGAAATACCGAATTGCCCATACCATCTTAACTCACCAATTTTATTGGTTTTCAACTTTATCGTCAACGGAATTTCGATGTATTGCATTCTATACCTTAAATCATAAGCCATGTTACTACCATCTGTAGCATCATGGTAAGGACGTACATTCACTTCCGTACTTTTACCATTAATTGTGGTGATGGTCAATCCTGTGGCAAATGAATAGTTTTCTGCGAAATTAAAATCACCCAACAAACCGTAAGAAAAACCTAAAGCCAGCCCTTCTGATTTCCCGACTTCCGGTTTCACCCATCCTAAAGTTGGATGTGCAGTTAAACCTAATCTGAACCCGTAATATGGCGATCCACCCTGTTGTGCGAAAAGTTGTCCCGTTAAAAGAAGTAAGAATAAAGTAAGATATGTATTTTTCATTATTATATTATTTGTTTTCAATCCTATGAAGCGCTCATCAGCCAATTTATTGCTGCATTAAAATGTATGATGAGAGGGATCCATTTTCAGTCAATTTGTTTTGCAATTTTAATATGGGATGTACATATATTTGCTATTAATGACATATAACGTAAAACCCAGCCAAATCTATCTATTTTTTCTTTCTATGCTTGCTTTTTTTTCATGTAAGCAGGCCAGTAAGCCGGATGTAAGCGATATAAAACTAGACTTGAAAGTAGAACGTTTCGACAGAGACCTCTATCAGGGCAAGTCCGCAGACCTGCAAAAAACTGATGAGCTGCTGCAGAAAAAATACGGGGCTTTTTACCAGGACTACGTTCACCGTATGGTGGGAGATGGCAGTTACACCAGTCCCGAAATTTTAACTACCCTTTATAAAGATCAGGCCTATACGGACCTCAATAAAGAAGCCGACAGTGTTTTCAAAAACATGGACCACATTGAAAAAGACCTGACACAGACTTTTAAATATATAAAGCATTACTATCCTGATGTAAAAATCCCCAGAATGATTTCTTTTGTTTCTGGATTTGCGGTACAAACCCCAATCGGAGACGATTATATGGGTATCGGATTGGATATGTTTCTTGGAAAAAACAGCAAGTTTTATGGAGCGATCGTTCAAAGCGTACCCGCCTATCTTTCCCGCCGTTTCAGTCCGGAATATGTGGTACCCAGAGTAACGGAAACTTATGCCCGCGAAGATTTATTCCCCGCAAAAGACGAAGACCGGACCCTTTTGTCCAAAATGATTCAAAACGGAAAAATCTTATATTTTATGGACCAGGTATTGCCGGATGCAGTACCAGATGCGGTAAAGATTGGCTACACAAAAGCACAAATAGATTGGTGTAAAACTTACGAAGTAGACATCTGGGCCTATTTATTGCAGAACAATCTATTATTCGAGACTGACTACCAAAAGATTCAGGTGTTTTTAGGGGAAGGTCCTTTTACACCGGGATTAGGCGACAAACAGGAATCCGCACCAAAATTAGGCGTATGGATGGGTTGGCAGATGGTCAGAAAATATATGGAGGAAAATAAAGAAGTCTCGCTTCAACAGTTAATGGCAGAAAAAGATCCTCAAAAAATATTGAACTTATCAAAATATAAGCCTAAATAGCAATAGAAAAGAATTAGCAATTCTAAACAGCAAAGAAACGAGTAATATGGTTAAGGTAGGAATAGTATTATCAGGCGGAGGGATTAGAGGCATCGCTCATCTGGGTGTTTTAAAAGCTTTAAAAAATGCAGGAATTGTGTTCAGTCACATCAGCGGAACCAGTGCGGGTTCAATTGCAGGTGCTTTTTTTGCTTCCGGGATAGATCCGGAGGCCGGCCTAGATATCTTCATTAAGGCAAAACTATTCCGTTTCATCCGACCAGCCTTGGGCTCCCTCGGACTCATCAATATTGAGCATGTAGAAGAATTGCTAAAAGAACACCTTCCCGTAGACAGGATGGAAAACCTAAAAATTCCACTCACCATTGCCGCAACGAATTTCAGTGAGGGAAAACTGGTATATTTCACTAATGGACCGCTGATCAGAGCCGTACTTGCTTCCAGCTGTATTCCCGGTATTTTCAGGCCCATCATGATAGAGAACCAGATGTACGTAGATGGAGGGATTTTGAATAACTTCCCAATTGAACCACTCATGAGCAGCTGCGATTATATCATCGGCTCCTCCTGTAATCACCTGACCAAAGTTGATAAAATTACCAACATCTCTACCCTCATGAAAAGAGCAGGTGTGATGTCTATAAATAAAGATACAGAGCAGAAAGCTGCGTTCTGTAATGCAATGGTAGAGCCAACAGGTATGGGGGATATCAGTACTTTCGATATGAAGAAAGCAGAAACCATTTACTGGCTGGCTTACGAACAGACTTTAAAAACCATTCAAACTAATGAAAGTTTGCAGGAGCTGATCCTAAATTTTAAGCTGGGATTTCCTGAATAGGATTTCCGATTCGGAATTAAGCTTCCAGTGCCACCAGCGCATCACCAACTAAAACCGGAATAGTACTGCAAATATTAAGCTGCAGACAGAATTTCACATCTTCTTCAATGTTCAGTTCAGCCAGTCTATGGCTATGTGATGATTTATGAAGATAGCTTCTTAAATCGTCTTTTGCCAGGTCATAAAGATCCTCAGCGGCAACGCAGGAATCGTCAAAATAGGTAAAATCTTTACGCAATTCCTTTACCACAGCACCGGCAAACAGCGTGTCTTCCAGGTTGAATTTATCTTTCCAGCCTGCACAAAGCAATAACACGCCTTTATCCTGTATACGAAGCCAGTTACAAAGTGCTTCCAGGTTTAAAAACGAACCGATCACCACCTGGTGTGCTCTTTTTTGAGCCAGGTGTAATGCTTTCGTACCATTTGTGGTGGTCAGTACAATTGTTTTCCCATTTACTTTTTCATGGGAATAAGAAAATGGAGAATTGCCGAAGTCATAGCCTTCAACCACTTCTCCATTTCGCTCTGCAGCCAATAGAAAACCTTTATCCGCATAGTTCAGACAATCTTCTACCTGTGCAACAGGAATGATTGCACTGGCACCATTATCAATTCCATATACCATTGAAGAGGTAGCCCTCAGCACATCTATGACCACCACTACACGGTCTTCTATTGAATAAAGATCTAATAATGCTGGTGTTAAACAAACTTCTAAACTTTTCTGCATGGGTAATGGAATCTCGCTAATTGTTTTCTATTGCTGAATTGATGTTACTTATTTTGCGAAAGGGAATTTTACCACTTTCGCTTTAATTTTGTTGTTACGGATATGGATAAAAATCTCTGTACCTTCTTTGGCCAGTGCTTTATCAATATAACCCATACCGATTGCTTTCTGTAAAGATGGTGCTTGCGTACCTGAAGTTACTCTTCCGGTTACCTTACCTTCTGCATCAACGATCTCGTAATCATGACGAGGAATACCTCTGTCGATCATCTCAAAACCGATTAATTTACGGGCAACACCAGCTTCTTTCTGCGCTTGTAATGCTTCAGAATTGGTGAATTTTTTGCTGAATTTAGTAATCCATCCTAGACCTGCTTCAATTGGAGAAGTGGTATCATCGATGTCATTTCCATACAAACAGAAACCCATTTCCAAACGCAGTGTATCACGAGCACCTAAACCAATTGGCTTAATACCGAATGCCTCGCCAGCTTCGAAAATCGCATCCCAGATCGCTGCTGCATTTGCATTGTCGAAATAGATCTCAAAACCACCAGCACCAGTATAACCAGTTGCAGAAATGATTACATTTTCAATACCTGCAAAAGTTGCTTTTACGAAGTTGTAATATTCCATAGAAGCAAGATCAACGTCTGTTAAGCGCTGTAATGCTTCAGCAGCTTTAGGACCTTGAATTGCTAAAAGAGAAGTCTGGTCAGAAATGTTGTGCATTTCTACGCCTTTATCATTGAATTTTTGAATCCAGTTCCAGTCTTTCTCAATGTTAGAAGCATTGACCACCAACATATAAGCAGCTTCATCTATTCTGTAAACCAATAAATCGTCTACAATACCACCATCTTCATTCGGCAGACAAGAATATTGTACTTTACCGTCATATAATTTTGAAGCATCATTGCTGGTTACTCTTTGAATAAGATCCAGTGCATTTTCACCTTTTACGATGAATTCACCCATGTGACTTACATCAAAAACGCCCACAGATCCTCTTACGGTTGCGTGTTCGGCATTGATACCTTCATACTGAACTGGCATATTGTAACCTGCGAAAGGCACCATTTTGGCACCTAATGAAATGTGTTTTTCTGTTAATGCGGTATTTTTCATTAGAATATTTGTTTTTTAGCGTTTATGAACGATCAGCGCTGACCTACCTAATGCGGGCAGATTTCATCGTTTATTATTGTTTTCTAAGTTGTTTAGGTTTTTGGTTGCTTTATCCACATTTATCCCCTTTAACCAGCCAAAAACTGGGCAAAAGTACGTAAAAATTAAACAGTAAGTAATTTTTGGTAGATATTCAGCATTCTTTCAGCGATGATTTTAATATCATGGTCTCTTTCCACAGTTTTCCTTGCGTTTTCCCCAATTTCTTTCCATTTCTTCGGGTTGGTGATGCATTGCAGGATGGCCCTGTAAAACTCATCTGCGGTATCCGCAATGAGGATATCTTTTCCATGTTCACAGCGAATTCCTTCTGCGGCCATACTGGTAGCGATGACACATTTTCGCATCGCCATCCCTTCAATAATTTTCACACGCATCCCACTTCCAGACAGCAGGGGTACAATCATGATGGCTTTTGAATTGATAAATTCTATTGCATCAAAGACCTCTCCTTCTACCACCAGGTTATCAGAATCGTATTCAAAAAATTGCTCCTGCATATTTTTCCCGGCGATATAAAAACGAAGTTCAGAATTCAACTTCTCAATATCCGGCCAGATCTCATCCAGAAACCATTCCAATCCTTCTTTATTGGGGCGCCAGTCCATAGCACCTAAATGAAACAAGGTAGGGAAACTGGTTTTCGAAGGATCCGTCACATACTTCTCAAAATCCAGTGCCACTGGGAAAACTTCCAATGCTGTTGCCGAGCCGAACCTTAAAATGCTCTGCCTGTCAGGCTCGGAAATGGCAAAAACCTGGTGGAAACGATTGATCTGCTCCGTTTCATAACTTTTCAACCGACGCGCAAGAAACTGGAGATAACTCCTTCTTGGCGTAAATTTCTCCGTCAATGCAATACGCTCCCATACATCGAACTCAATATTATGAGCACGATAAATCACCTTTGCCTTACTATTTTCTTTCACTACATCCAGGTAAGGCACTACAAAAAGTCCCTCAAACTGAATAATGTCGAAATCATTTTCACGCAAAATATCAGCGAGTAAACGGGCAGCATCCTCGTCATAATAACGCGAAACATTGTAAGATTGATTGGAAAAAATATTCAGCAGTGCCCCATATACATTGACGCCGGTATCCAGATCAAAGGAATGAAAATTGATCCGTTCAAATAAAGGATCATAAATATCTTCAATATCTACCTGATACTTCTTAGGGTTGAGACTAAACAAAGTGATTTCCACCCCCAGATTCAACAGGCCTTTTATGGTGTTATACACCACAATCGGATAGCCACTATTGGGCGGAAAGGGTATTCTGTTGGTGAGTAGTAATGCTTTCAAATTATGTGAAAATACGAATTATCCTTCGCTTTCGGAAAACAGTGCCAACTGGGGTCTGGAAATACTGAAAGTTTTACGATGGTATGGTGATAAGCCATGCGCCAAAGCTGCGTTGCGGTGAACAATAGTTGGATACCCTTTATTTTGTTTCCATTGATATACCGGGTATTCTTCAGCAATCTGATCCATAAACGCATCACGATGTGTTTTTGCCAGAATTGAAGCAGCAGCAATGTTTAGGTATTTACCGTCTCCTTTCACGATACAGGCATGCGGAATTTCAGGATAGGTTTTAAAGCGATTGCCATCTATGACCAGGTATTCCGGTCTCCTCGTTAACTTTTCAATCGCCCTGTGCATGGCCAGGAAAGAAGCATTTAAAATATTGATTTTATCAATCTCCAGGTGGTCTACCTCGGCTACTGCCCAGGCAATCGCTTCCTTTTCAATGATGATCCTTAATGCTTCACGCTGTTTATGGTTCAATTTTTTAGAGTCGTTCAGTTCAGCTGCCTTAAAATCTTTCGGCAAGATCACGGCAGCGGCAAAAACAGGGCCTGCAAGGCATCCTCTGCCCGCTTCATCACAACCGGCTTCTACTAATTCGTTCTGGTAACAGTTTAACAGCATTCCACAAAGTTAATAAAAAGCAGGAGCATAAATTACACAGAAATATTCTGCGATTTCACATCAAATGCATCTCTCAGACCGATGGCCAGCAGATTAAAGGCGTAAACAGTTACCATGATGGCCACACCAGGAAGGATGGCAAGATAGGCTGCATCCATAATGATGTATCCATAATGTTCTTTGATCATACTTCCCCAGCTGGGCATTGGGGCTTGTGCACCAAATCCAAGAAAACTCAGTCCGCTTTCCAATAAAATAGCTGCAGCGAAATTTGCGGAGGCCAGTACCAGAATTGGTCCGGCAATATTGGGTAAAATATGTTTGATGATGATCCTTGGTGTAGAAAATCCGAGTGCCCTTGCTGCTTCCACAAACTCCACATTTTTAAGGGCCATCACCTGACCTCTTACCAGTCGGGCAACATCCACCCAGGTCGATAAGCCAACGGCGATAAAGATTTGCCAGAATCCTTTTCCGAGTGCAAAAGATATCGCAATCACCAATAATAAGGATGGGAGCGACCAGATTACGTTCATGAACCAGCTAATTGCGGCATCTGTTTTACCTCCAAAATAACCGGCAAGCGCTCCTAAACTGATGCCGATAAAAAGAGAAATGAGCACTGCCATCAGTCCCACAGATAAAGACACGCGAATCCCAATCATCAATCTGCTCAATAAATCCCGGCCATAGACATCGGTTCCCAGCCAAAAAGTCTGACTATATCTGTTTTTACCTTCTAGTAAAGGATAAATCGCCTCTTCTGCCTGTTCATCGTCGCCAATATATTCCCGGGCATAGACCTTATTTCCAGCTTCCCGATAGGAAGTAACTGGAATACTTTTATAATCACATTCTTGTCCGGATAGCATCTTTTCCAGGAAATTCACCTTTTTTATCGCGGGATTTCTGCTGATGACCAGAAAGTCAAAGCTCCGTCCTGGTTTTTTATTGCTGAGCTGCAAATGCATCGTATTCGCATAAGGTGTCTGATCCGGGGTAATCAAATAGCCTAAAATGCCCAGAATCATCATCAATAGAATAAACAATAGTCCGAAAAAAGCCATTCTATTGTGCCTAAACCGCTTCCATACCTGTTTCGACGGACTATCCTGCTGTTCCATTATTTGACCATTCTGCCTTTCCAATTGTATTTACCTGAGTTTCCGGCTACCCCAATGTAAACCAGATAAACGATGTGCATTAAATTGAGAATCGGTAATAATACCAATAATTCCCTTCTTTTAGCGAAGCCGGTGACCTGATATAAAAATATAAATTCCAGGAAGATCTTGATCAGCAGCTGCGTTACTGCCAGACCGAAATAGTAGCCATCAAATAAGCCAATGCCGATATTCAGTAAGATGCTCACATTAAACAGCCAGATGGCCACACCGAGCACAATAATCGCTTTGTTTTTATAACGTGTACTTTTCGAAGCCCAGCGTTTTCTTTGCTGAATAAATTCACCAAGCGTTGGCTTAGCATGGGTATAAACTACGGCATCCTCGTTTTTCAAGAAGCCGATATGATGGTCGTAACGTGCCGCCATTTTATGCAGCAATAATTCATCATCTCCTGAAGCCAGGTCATCAATCCCTTTGAAACCGCCAACTTCATAAAAAGCTGCTTTTTCATAAGCCAGATTAGCCCCATTACAGGTAGAAGGTTTTTTATTGCCGATAGTAGAGGCCCCCAAACCGATCAGGTATAAAAATTCCAATGCCTGTGCACGTTCAAAGAAAGTTTTTTCTTCAAAATAAGCCACTGGTGAGGAAATCATTTTATAGTCTTTCTCTTCATAAAAGCTGATGATGGTCTTCAACCAGTCTTTACCCATCCTGCAATCGGCATCAGTAGTCATGATGAGGTCGCCGGTAGATTGGCCGATGGCTGTTTGAATGGCTTTTTTCTTATAAGAATTGAGTGCAGGGTCTTCGTTCAGGCGAATCAGCTTTACCCCTTTCGAAGCATAAGAGGCAATGATTTCGGCGGTATCGTCGGTAGAATGATCATCTATAAAAATGATTTCTGTAAGTGCTTTGTCATACGACTGGGCGCATAAATCATCGAGGGTTTTCCTGATGATTTCCGCTTCATTTCTGGCAGCCACCAAAATGGATACCTTAGTTTTAAGTGCGGTTTTCTGCGGTCGATAATAGCTCAGTTTATTCCAGCCCCTAATAAAGGTAAATACAACGAATACATAGATGACCGTTAAAATGGAAGCAATAAAACTAGCTGCGCTGTGAATTTCCAAAAAAGTTAAGTTTAAATACGAAATAAGTGCCTAATATAGCAGGAATAATAATATTTATCAGCCAAATACTGGCCGTACATGCAATGACTGCCACTTCCTGATCCGTGATCGAGCTAAAGAAATAAGAAGCGGTAGCCGTTCTTACCCCAATATCAAAAAGGTCTAAAGAAGGTAAAGTAGACTGTACAAAGAACAGGATACTCACCATCATCAAAATTTCCATATAATGGAGGTTCGGAATCAGCCAGAAGAACAGGATAAAATACTGTGTACTAAAAACGAGGTACCTTAAAAAACAAAGCGTCAGAATTTTCAGCAGTTCTTTCTTTTGGTATCTCGCCAGGATGCTATAAAACTTTTTATATTTTCTAGTAAACCTCATGGAAAGTAATAATCCATTCAGCCATCTGATGTTAAAATAAAAGATCAGGAAAAATAAGCAAAAGACCAATGCGAAAAATGACAATGCATAAAACAGCAATGGATCTATTTTCACGAAGCGATACACGAAAACGCAGAAGGCAATCGCACCAAAAACATTGGTCAGTACCATTTGCCCGATGTTCCCAACGGCCATAGCGACTACCCCAATTACCCGCCTTTTAGGGGATAGGAAGAACACACGTCCGCCGTATTCTCCAATCCGATTGGGGGTAAATACGGCCCAGGTTAAACCACAAAAAACGGAAGCTATTGCTTTCCAGAGAGAGATTTTCTCCACACTGGAGATTAGTCTTTTCCATTTTACAGCTTCCAGTCCCCAGTTCAGCAGCATCAGCAGCAAGACTACCCCCATAACGGTGATAATTTCCCATTGCGGCAATTTACTGAGCAGATTTTTGAAATCCTGTAGGTTCCTGTTCGCTGTCAGCTTGCTGTACACAAACCAAAATGCGAAAAGAACAATTCCGGCTTTAAGAATATAAGAAACTATTTTTTTGTACTGTGATGTCAACTTTTTTGCTTTTACTCTCTGCAAATATGCTTAATATTGTTCTATGTTGGTGGAAAAAAAGGAAAGGGTGATCATCGGTATAGATCCGGGCACTTCGATTATGGGCTATGGGGTGATTTTGGAAAAGGGAAGTAAGATCGAATTGATCAGCATGGGGATCGTCCGGATGGATCATTTAGACGACCATTTCCTAAAACTACAGCGTATTTTTGAAAAGACCGTTGTGCTCATTGACGAGTATAAACCAGATGCGATGGCACTGGAGGCGCCCTTCTATGGAAAAAACATCCAGGTGATGCTGAAGCTAGGTCGTGCACAAGGTGTGGCTATGGCAGCAGCCCTGTCCAGAAATATTCCGATTACGGAATATGCCCCACGTAAGATCAAGCAATCGATTACCGGCAGCGGAAGTGCGGGAAAAGAACAGGTTGCAGCTATGCTGCAAACCCTGCTTAAATTTAAAGAGAGTCCACAATTTCTAGATGCAACGGATGGATTGGCCGTAGCCGTATGTCATTCCTTTCAAAGAGTGAGCAACTCTGGCAGCGGAAAATCATATTCTGGCTGGGAGGCTTTTGCTAAAGACAATAAAAAGCGACTTAAATAGTCGCTTTTCTGTTTCTTTTGCGGTATTGCTTAAACGCGATAAAAGCGACTGCAGCTACCAGGATCAACATCCATAAGTTGGCCAGAATCAATAAGAACTCCATAAAGATGACCCATCCATTTTGGATATTCAATCCTAGTCTTCTAAGAAAAGAAGGACGGTAATCTGATAAATGATCATTACCTACGACCAATTTTTTTACCGTATTGTCCTGATAAAAAGCAAGCGTGATGTCACTGTATTGCACACGGTCATTGATCCGCATATTCTCCAATTTCTGATCTACATAAGTATCCTTTAACTCTAATGCAGTTTCCACAGGATTACTTTTCTTGTTGGCGTGTTTATTCAACTGACTAACGGCCGCTATCCTATTCTGGTTTTTCAGTTGATTGGATAGGTAAGAAAGACTCAGATCATCAAACTTCATGGATTGCTGGTCTACAAAAACGGCCATTCCTGCCACCTTATTGGTAAAATCATCTAATTTATCTGCGGGTACTTTGGCTACAATCGAACCTTCCGTACGGTAAGAGGTCAGCTCCAATAAAGAATCTGTAGAATAACGTACTTTCTCCGACTGGTATACATCGCTATGGATGGAGAATTCAGCGAGTGTTCCACCTTCGGCCTTGATCAGGTTGCCGAGTTTCTCTTTGGCTTGCTGTACATCTTTCACGCGGAAGCGCATGTCGGCGGTCTTAATGATTTTCGGTGCAGAAGAACTATCTGTAATCATCAGCTCATTGGAAGTGGCATCAGCATCGGGTTCATGAGACTTTTTATCTTGGCTGCAGGCTGCAAATAAGAGCACTGCAAGCCCATAAACTACATGTCTTTTCATAGGGGACGTATTAAATCTTTCCTCTTAATACAGCCTCTCCAGGAAGGTAACCTATAGCAGCCTGCCGGTCATCAAAATGTGACGCATAAAAAAATCCTCAGCAACCGAAGGCTACTGAGGATTTTTTAGGAATGCGGCTTAAAAACTAAGCTGCTAATATTTTGAATACGCCTTTACAAGCGATGAATGCACCGATAAACAAGATCGCCCAAGATACCAATGATAAGGTCATTGAATCGCCAGCAAAACGCAAATAAACGCCTACAACGCTAATTACAATTCCTACAGCCATTAATTTATAGATGGATGTCTCATTAGCTCTTTTCATGCTAGGAGTATTGTGTATTGGTCTTTGTTCCATAGTCTTTCTATTTATGCCACAAAAATAATATTTATTATACAAAAAGTGGTATAACATCCGGATAAATTTCAATCTCTCATAAAACGTAATCAGTCTAAACAAAAAAAGCCCTTATCCGTGTGGATAAGGGCTTTAGTAGATTTAAATGGAGGACTACCCGTTTAGTGCTGCTGCACCACTTACAATCTCTGTAAGCTCTGTAGTAATCGCTGCCTGACGCGCCTGATTGTAAGAAAGTTTTAACGCTTTAATCAAATCACCGGCATTTTCAGTTGCTTTATCCATTGAAGTCATACGGGCACCATGCTCAGAAGCATGAGAATCCAATACTGCTTTGTATACTTGAGTTTTGATCGATTTAGGGATCAGCTGCGATACAATTTCCTCCTGAGAAGGCTCCATGATGTAGTCTACTGCCTGAGCAGCGGCTGCACCTTCGGCAATTTCAGTTTTAGGAAGTGGCAATAACTGCTCAGTCGTTAAGATCTGAACGGCCGCATTTTTAAACCTATTGTATACTAGCTCTACTTTATCGAAATCGCCTTTTTCAAAGCCTGCCATGATCGCATTGGTGATCTTGGTTACATTTTCAAAAGTAAGCGCAGCATATACTTCATTATTATTTCCGATAACATTGTATCCACGTTTCTCATAGAAATCATGTGCTTTCTTACCGATAGCGACGATACTCACATTACCTTTTTTGTATTGTTCGCTATATTTTTCCGAGATTAAATTGTTGGTTTCTTTAATCACATTCATGTTAAAGGCACCAGCTAAACCACGGTTAGAAGAAACCACTACAATCAATACCTTATTTGGTTCACGTTCCTGAATAAACGGAGACGATGATCCTTCTAAGCTCGCTGAAAGATTTCCTAGGATTTCTTTCAACTTTGTAGCATACGGACGTAGCTGAACAATCGCATTGGTCGCACGCTTCAACTTCGCAGCCGAAACCATTTTCATGGCTTTGGTGATCTGCTGTGTAGATTGCACCGATGATATACGAATTCTTACTTCTTTTAAATTAGCCATTCTTTTTTATTCTTCAGTCAAGAGTAATTTAGTATTTGCTGGAAAGCTCTTTTGCTACAGTTTCCAATACTCCGGTAATTGCATCATCAAATTTACCAGCTTTTAAAGCTTTCAAAGTATCTGGATGACGTAATTCCAATTGTTGTAAGTACTCAGCTTCAAATTCCTTTACTTTATTGATAGGAACTGAACGCATTAAGTTTTTAGTACCAATGTAAATGATCGCTACTTGTTTCTCTACTGTTACTGGAGAGAACTGACCTTGTTTAAGGATTTCAACGTTACGTGAACCTTTATCAAGTACAGATTTAGTAGCTGCGTCTAAGTCAGAACCGAATTTAGAGAAAGCCTCTAACTCACGGTATTGAGCCTGGTCTAATTTCAAAGTACCAGCAACTTTTTTCATTGATTTGATCTGTGCATTACCACCTACACGTGAGACCGAGATACCTACGTTAATCGCTGGACGAATACCTGCGTTGAACAAGTTGGTTTCTAAGAAAATCTGTCCGTCAGTAATTGAAATTACGTTCGTAGGGATATAAGCAGAAACGTCACCCGCCTGAGTTTCGATAATTGGAAGTGCAGTTAATGAACCACCACCTTTAACGATACCTTTTAATGATTCTGGAAGGTCATTCATTGCTTGTGCGATCTCATCATTTGAGTTGATCTTAGCAGCACGCTCTAACAAACGACTGTGAAGGTAGAACACGTCACCAGGATAAGCCTCACGGCCCGGTGGACGACGAAGTAATAAAGATACCTCACGGTAAGCCACAGCTTGTTTAGACAAATCATCATAAACAATTAATGCTGGTCTACCTGTATCACGGAAAAACTCACCAATCGCAGCACCAGAGAAAGGCGCGTAAAACTGCAATGGAGCAGGTTCAGCAGCCGAAGCAGCAACAACAACCGTATAGGGCATTGCACCGTTTTCTTCTAATGTACGTACGATATTTGCTACAGTACTTGCTTTTTGACCACAAGCTACATATATACAGTAAACAGGGTTACCTGCTTCATAAAATTCTTTTTGGTTGATGATAGTATCGATACAAACCGCAGTTTTACCAATCTGACGGTCACCAATAACCAACTCACGCTGACCACGACCGATTGGAATCATTCCATCAATCGCTTTGATACCTGTTTGTAAAGGTTCTGTAACTGGCTGACGGTAGATTACACCTGGAGCTTTACGCTCGATAGGCATTTCATACGTCTGTCCAATGATAGGTCCTTTACCATCGATTGGCTCACCCATCGTGTTAACTACACGACCTAACATACCTTCACCAACTTTAATAGAGGCAATTTTCTTAGTACGTTTAATCGTATCACCTTCTTTGATCGTGTCAGATGGGCCTAATAAAACCACACCAACATTATCTTCTTCAAGGTTCAAAACAATACCTTGTAAGCCGTTTTCAAATTCAACTAACTCACCGGATTGAACTTTAGTTAAACCATAAACACGGGCAATACCATCACCCACCTGCAATACGGTACCAACTTCTTCAAGTTCTGCTTCTGATTTAAAGCCCGCCAATTGTTGCCTGATAATTGCCGATACTTCGTCTGGTCTTACCTCTACCATAATTTTATATTATTTCTTAGTATATGTTATCTTCTTATTTTAAATACTCAAGTTAAACAATCCCTTGAGCAAATTCTTTTTTAAGTTTATTCAAACCGTTGGCGATACTGGCATCAAATTGCTTGTCTCCAACTTTCAAAATAAATCCGCCAATCAGTTTGTCATTAACTTTTTCTTTAATCACCACTTCATTAGCGCCTACTTCTTTTTTCACTAAAGCCACAATCTCTGTCCTGTTTGCGTCAGTCAGCTCGATTGCCGAAGTTACTTCAGCAGTCACAATTCCTTTAATGGCATTGTATTGCTGAATAAAAGATTTTGCCATTCCGAATAAAATCGCTGAACGTCCTTTGCTCACTACCAGTTTAAAGAAAGCTTTGGTTACCACATTTACTTTGGCGCCAAAAATATCTTCTAAAATCCCGGCTTTCTTGTCCAAAGGAACGATAGGGTTATTCAGGATAGCTTCCAATTCTGGATTCTGATCAATCACCTGATCTAAAAGCACCATATCATTTTTGATTTCTTCCAAAGAGTTTTGCTCCTGTGCAAGGTCAATCATTGATTTGGCGTATCTCGATGCTGCTTTATTTTCTAACATTTTTATCTAATTTGGCTAAATAAACTATTGATTAGTTTAATTCAACATCTTTTAAAAGATTAGCAACTAAATCCTGTTGAGTAGCTTTGTCTTGCAATTGATTGCGCAATACACGCTCTGCGATATCTAAAGATAAAGAAGAAACCTGGTGCTTCAATTCCGCTAATGCAGCTTTCTTTGAGTTCTCAATTTCAATCTTAGCTTTCTCAATTAATTTAGCACCTTCAGTTTGTGCAGCAGTTTTTGCTTCATTGATGATGCTATCCTTAAGCGTTTTTGCTTCTTTCAAGATCAAATCACGTTCCGCACGCGCAGATTTCATTAACTCTTCATTTTGAGAAGTCAAACGAGCCATCTCTTGTTTGGCTAATTCAGCTTTACTTAATGCTTCGTCAATCGATTTTTCGCGTTCTTTAATTGCGGCTAGAATAGGTTTCCAGGCAAACTTTGCCAATAGGAACATTAGCAATAAGAAAGCAATGGATTGAAAGATAACTAGGCCGAATTCAGGTAATAATAATTCCATCTGTATATGTATAAAATATTTTGTTCTTTTTTAACAATAAATGGTACCAGATATCGCTATCTGGCACCGTTTAATTTCTAGCCATTACCCATTAGGGCAACTACTACTGCGAAAAGCGCAACAGCTTCAACGAAGGCAGCAGCGATTAACATTGCAGTTTGAATTTTAGAGGCAGCTTCTGGTTGACGAGCAATACCGTCCATAGCTGAACCACCAATACGTCCGATACCTAGACCAGCGCCAATCGCAGCTAATCCTGCACCAATTGCAGCAATACTTCCTGTAATCATGATTTTATATATTAATTGTTGTTAAAAATTATTCTAATTAGTGGTGATCGTCAATTGCCATTCCGATAAACAGAGCAGACAGGATCGTAAAAATAAATGCCTGGATAAATGCAACCAGTAACTCGATTCCGCCGATGAATACAGCGAAGGCGATAGAAATTGGCGCAATGTATAAGCTGTTAAATACAAACACTAGGCAGATCAATGACAACACCAAGATGTGTCCTGCAGTAATGTTAGCAAACAAACGAATCATCAGGGCGATAGGCTTGGTAAAAATACCGAACAACTCTACCGGAACCATTACGATATACATCCACCATGGTACATCTGGCATAAAGATGTGTTTCCAGTAATATTTATTACCGTTAAACACCGTTAGGCAGAACGTAGCCAGTGCAAGAATCATCGTTACAGCGATGTTACCAGTTAAATTGGCACCACCAGGTAAGAATGGAACTAAGCCCAACATGTTGTTAAACCAGATAAAGAAAAACACGGTTAATAAGTACGGCATAAAGCGCTCGTATTTATGACCTAAGTTTGGAATAGCGATATCATCACGTACAAACAAGATGATGGGCTCCATCCAGGACTGGATTCCTTTTGGCGATTTGCCTTTGTTTGTTCTATATCCTTTAGCTACGTTCAGGAACACAACTAAAATAATGATGATAGATAAAAACAAGGTGCAAACATTTTTGGTAATGGACAAGTCCAGCGGGCGTGCATTTGTGGCATGATGCTTCTCATCTAAATTTACAAACTGACCGTGCTCATTCGCAACGTCAGATGCATAATAGATTTTTTCGTGCATCTTCACAAAGCGTTGTCCATTTCGCTCTACAACTACTTTAGCTTCATCATCGCGAACAACTTTTCCGTCCTCCAGCGTGGTGAAATCAGCAGAACTGAAGTTTACAACACCAGCTTTGGTGTACAAAATTACCGGAAGGTCGATATAGGTATGTCCGATTACATGCCAGCTATGCGAATCCGCAATGTGGTGTAGTGCAAACTTACCAATGTCAAACTTTTTCTCAGCTGCCGGCTGGGCATGAGAACCTTCTGTTACTTGTGCTGTGTCAACCTGTGCGAAAGCCGCAGGCGTAACAGAAAAAAACGCTAAAAACAGCGTAAAAACAACAATTAACCTCTTCACTTTAAACTCAAAAACGTGGCTACAATCCATTTACTCGCAGATTTTTACTTTTTATTTTGGTGGCGCAAGTTACGTAACAAACAGTATATTTCAAAGAGGCTGAACAATAAATATAAAGAAAAAAAGTTCAGCACGAAAACAAACCCGTTTTCCTTGCTTTTAAGGCTGTAAATCAGTACAAAAGTCATGGCGAAAATCATCTTCAATGCAATCGACCCCATTATGGCCATGACACCAACGTCGGGATTGCGTTTTAAGCCCAAATCTGCCACACCATAAGCGATGTAAGTAATGCCGGCTAAAAAGCCAAACACCAGCCAGAATTTAGGTACTAAGATCAACTGATCTGGAAATAGAGAAGGAAGTGCATATGCGATGCCACCGAGAACGGCGCAAAACGCTAAATAATAAAGGGTAAACCGGGTTAAACTCAAATCAGTATCTGTTTTTTTACAAAAGTAGGAATTTACAACGGTTAAAAATAATCAGTTTGAGTTTTTATTCAGTTGTTTTACAACCTGATACAAGGAGACCACTACGCCTAAAAGCCCTAAAATTGCCGCATAGATCGGCTGCTTACTGTGCTGGTATTCATCAATTTTATAGCCTGCAAACGCAAAAAGCCCTATTGTGGCCAGCATTTGAAAGCTGATCGCAGCATACTTCGCGAAATTATTAACGTTCTTTTTCTCTTCGTTTGGCTCCATAGGATTAAAAATCTGATGCAAATAAAAACTAAATTGTTAAGAACTTATGGCTGAATAAAATACTTTTGTATATATTTTGTTGTTTATAAGCTTTAACTCAATCTATCTTTTTTGGAAAATTACGCAATCAACTCTCTAAAGGTAACCTTAGTTATCTTCTGTTCCTGCCTGCTTTACGCATGCAGTACCAATAAAGACACTGCCGCAAGCAGGGCCATGCAAAACCTGACTTCCCGATATAACTATATATACAATGCCAATGTGATGCTCAACCAGCATCAGGTGGAACTTGCAGAAAGTTATGCAGATAACTATGATGAGGTACTACCCATCTATATCAATCCTGAGGCTTACGACATTTACAATGACCAAGCCGGCAGCAGCATGCCAGATATGGAGGAAATCATCAAAAAAGCCCGCGTCCTGCTTCTGGAAAAAACCTATGGCAACTATCAGGACGATGCTTACCTCCTGCTCGGCAAAGCCAACTTCTATAAAAAAAACTACTTTAATGCCGAAGAATATTTTGATTATACCGCAAAAACCTATCCTAACCTTACAAAAAGCCGTGTACAGGCCTTAGACTGGAAAGCAAGAAGTTTAATGCAATTGGGTAAATACAGTGAAGCGGCAAAAGTCCTGGACACCTTATCCAATACAATTTCGGGCTTAAAAAGCAATAAGGCAGAACCCTTGGCTACCATTGCGCAAATCTATATCCACCAGCGCATGGCTGCAGATGCGATTGAAGTATTGCAGCAAGCCATCCAGGCCGGTCCTTCCAAGCCACAGCGCATCAGGTGGAATTACATCCTGGCACAACTGTATGAAAAGCAGGAAAATTACCATGAAGCTTTGCGCTATTACCGAAAAGTGGAAAAAAGTAATGCTCCTTTTGAAATGTATTTCAATGCCAACTTAAATCGCATTAAACTCAGGGCCTTCCTGAGTGGCGTAACGATCCATAGGCAGCAGCTGCTGCTGGCAATGCTCAAAGACGATAAAAATGAGGATTACCACGATCAGATTTTTTACCAGGTGGCAGAAAGCTATGCCAGAGACCAAAATTACATAGAAGCCGATAAATACTATAAACTATCGGTTCGCAACAGTACGAAGAACATGTACCAGAAAGGCCTTTCTTATTTAAAGATTGCCGACCTGAATTTCAAGCATTTCCATGATTACCTTAACGCCAAAATATATTACGACAGCACAGTAAACACCCTGCCAAAAACTTATCCGGATTATGAGCAGATCGTTAAGAAAAATCAAAACCTGCAATACCTGACCGACCGTTATGAGCTGATTTCCCTACAGGATACACTGCAGTCCCTGGCTAAGCTGCCGGAAACAGAGCGTTTGGCAAAATTGCGCTTAGTGCTGAATCCCGTGGTTAAATCAGAAAAAACAACCCAGGTTGTAAATAATATCCCCGCAAATCCTTTCTCCACCGGAAATGACGTCCGTCAGAAAACACCGGTATCCAGTAATTTTTACTTTGCTAATCCTACTGCGATCAGTACCGGTTTTAACGACTTTAAAAAAAAATGGGGCAACCGTAAATTAGAACTCTACTGGCGTCAGAGCATCAAATCATCAGCTCAGGAAAGCAATCAGGACATCAGTAAAAACTACGCCACCAATAATGCAGTGGTTAACCCAGACCAAATCGGTCAGGCTTTACCAGATTCTGCCTCCAAACTCAAAACATTGCTGGCCGACCTTCCAACTACCCCGGAATTATTGGCAAAATCTGACCAGAAAATAATGGAAGCCTATGATGAGATCGCTAACTTTTACCTTCAAGAGCTCAACAGTCCTAAAGAAGCTGCAGAAGTCTATGAGATTTTACTCAAACGCTTCCCTAACAATGATCGCCTGGCTTCTATCAATTACGGCCTGTTTTTAGCGAATAAAACCATAGATCTAACCAAAGCGGAGCAGTATAAACAGATTGTATTGAAAGACTTTGCCAGCTCATCGTATGCAAAAACCATTCTTGATCCTTCCTTCTCGCTGAAACAATCAGAAATGGAAGTACAGGTGAACAAGCAGTACAATGACCTGTTTGATACCTATGAGAAAAAAGACTTTGCCAGCGTGATCTTAACAGTAGATGAAGTGCTGCAAAGTAATCCCGATAACTACTTAGCGCCGCAATTTGCTTACCTGAAGGCCATCGCCATCGGCAGAACTTCCCATGTAGAGCAATTGATTACTGCTTTTGAAAAGATTAAAGCAAACTATCCTAATGATCAGCTGATTGTGCCATTGGTAAAAGAACACCTGGGTTATATCAGTCAGCATTTAGAAGAATTCAGGAAAAGAGCCATTGCTTTGGCTGATTTTGATGCCAATGAACCAAAATTCTTTGCGCAGCAATTCCAAGCTAAAGAACCGGCTAAGGCTAAGGAGCAAAATCCGGTTGCCCCGCAAAATCCAGTAGCCGCTCATCCTGTTAAAGAAGTATCTCCAGTTAAGGAGGCAGCGGTTGAAAAACCGGTTACACCGGCACCAGTAGTTAAAGCGGAAGGAATTTTTAATACCGCCAGCTCTAAATTATATTATTACGTGGTACATGTGGCTGAGGGGTCTTTAACCCTCAGTTCTTCCCGTTTTGGCATCGGTCAATTCAACCGTGGAAACTACGCAGAAAACAATCTCCGTCATCAATTGAAGGAATTTGACAATGATCAGCTTATATTTGTAGGAAACTTTGGTACTTTCGACGACGCAAGAACATATGCAGAGGGTATAAATCCACAGTTAAAACAGATCATGAAAGTTCCTGCGAACCTGTACAAAAGCTTTATCATCAGCAAAGAAAACTTTGATAAAATCAGCAGCAAGGACCTATTGAACAAATACCTTGAATTTTATAAAAACAACTATTAACAATGAACAAACCACTTTCGCAAGAAGACATCAGAAGGTATAATTTCAACATCTGGAAGCTCTTAATTGCAGGAATCGTTTTATTCGCTCTTTTTATCATCTCCGTTGGTTTTGGTTTGTTTGGTGAACTTCCTTCTTTCAGAGACATCGAACATCCAAAAAGCAATCAGGCCTCAGAAGTCATCACAGAAGATGGCAAAATCCTGGGCACTTACTTTGTACAAAACAGATCTAATGTTACTTACGACAAGATTTCTCCGAATGTCATCAATGCCTTAATTGCAACAGAAGATATTCGATTTAAAGAACATTCTGGAATCGACTTTAAACGTACATTCACCATTTTTCTTTATGCTATTATTGGCAAGAAACAAGGAGGAAGTACCATTACTCAGCAGCTGGCCCTGAATCTTTTTTCTGAGGAAGGAAGACAAAAGAACTTCGCTAAGCGTATCCTACAGAAATTCCAGGAATGGGTGATTGCGGTAAAATTAGAACGCAATTATACCAAAGAAGAAATCATTGTGATGTATTTAAATACGGTAGATTTCGGAAACCAGGCTTATGGTATTAAATCTGCAGCGCGAGTATATTTTGACACTACGCCGGATAAATTAACCGTGAGTCAGGCCGCTACATTGGTAGGAATACTAAAGGGAATTACCAGATACTCTCCTACCCGTAATCCAGAACGCTCATTGGCCCGTAGAAATACCATTATGGGCTTGATGGTAAAAGCGGATCTCCTCACCGAACAGGATTATGAGAAACAAGTAGAAAAACCATTAGGACTGCGCTTCAGTGCAGCGACCGTAAATGATGGTATTGCACCTTATTTCAGAGCAGTAGTGAAAAGTGATATTAAAAAACTCTTCTTGGAGCGCTCGATCTTAAAATCAGACGGCACACCTTATGATCTGGACAGAGATGGGCTAAAAATCACCACCACCATCAACTACGAGATGCAGGTGTATGCAGAAGAGGCGCAAAAAGAATACATGAAGATCCTGCAAGCTTCCTTCTACGACAGCTGGAAAGGCAAAAACCCTTTCAAAGGCAAAGAAATGCAGATTGAACAAGGTGTAAGAAGATCCGACAGGTACAAATCTTTACAGCTGGAAGGAAAAAGCGAGGCAGAGATTAAAGCGGATTTCAATACCCCTACCAGACTGAGCATCTTCACCTGGAAAGGCAATATCGATACGCTGATGAAGCCAATCGACTCTGTAAAATACTATAAATTGTTATTGAGAAATGCGATGATGGCGATGGATCCACAATCCGGATATGTGAAAGCATGGGTTGGTGGCATCAATTATGAGCATTTTAAATATGACCAGGTAAAGATGGGAACCAGACAAGTGGGGTCCACAGCGAAACCTTTCACTTATGCCGTAGCCATTGAAAACGGATATTCTCCTTGTTTCAGCGTACTGAACGAACCAGTAACGATTGAGACTCCAGGTAGTCCGCCATGGACACCAAGATCTTCAGGAACCGTTCCTGGCTATCTCACTTTGCAAAAAGCATTGGCACTGTCGCAGAATTATATTGCAGCTTACCTGATGAAACAAGTAGGTCCGGTTGCCGTAGCTACTTTAGCGAAAAAAATGGGAATTACTTCTGAAGTACCTGCTTCACCTTCTATTGCTTTGGGCTCTTTTGATGCTTCAGTTTATGATATGACGGGTGCTTACAGTGTATTTGCCAATAAAGGGATCTGGAAAAAACCGACTTACATCTTAAAAATACAAGATAAAAACGGCGTTGTGCTTTACAATGATACCCCGATTCCAGTGCCTGCACTGAATGAAGAAGTGGCTTATGTGATGACCAGAATGCTACGCGGTGTGATCACCAACGGAACAGGATGGAGCTTAACGGGCAAATATGGCGTAAACGGACCTATCGGTGGAAAAACCGGTACTACGAATGCCAACTCTGATGGTTGGTTTATGGCCATTACGCCACAGCTGACTGCAGGCGTATGGACAGGCTGTGAAGACCGTGCCTTCCACTTTATCAGTACCAGACAGGGTTCTGGTGCCGTGACCGCATTGCCGATCTATGCTGGTTTTATGAAACGTGTATACGCAAGTAAGACCTTGAATATAAGCAAAGCTGATTTTGAACCGCCGAAAAATGGAACCACCATTACCTTCGATTGTAACCAATATCAGCAGCAGGAACAACCCACTGAACTTGACGAAAAGCTAGGTTTCTAGCTTTTCATTAAAAAGCGATTTTCATGAGTACTTTTGAGTATAAAAAAGTATTGGCCGACATTCCCCATAAACCTGGTGTATACCAGTATTGGGATGCGGAAGATACTTTAATATATATAGGCAAAGCCAAAGACCTGAGAAACCGGGTGGGTTCTTATTTTATTCAGGACAAGCAGCTCAATGGAAAAACCAGGGTGCTGGTCTCTAAAATCAGGAAAATCACCTTTACTATTGTAGATACCGAGATTGATGCCTGGCTGCTGGAAAACAGCCTGATCAAAAAGCATCAGCCACGTTACAACATTATGCTGAAGGATGATAAGACCTATCCCTGGATCATCATCAAGAAAGAACCCTTTCCGAGAGTATTCTGGACACGGAATATGGTGAAGGATGGTTCTACCTATTTTGGCCCTTATGCCTCTGTAGGCATGATGCACACTATTCTTGACGTCATTAAGGAAACCTATAGCCTCCGCACCTGTAATTTGCCGCTGACAGAGAAGAACATCAATGATGGCAAGTTCAAAGTCTGCCTGGAATATCAGATCGGAAATTGTAAAGGGCCTTGTCAGGCCTATCAGGAAGCCGCAGATTACGACAGAAATATTGAAGAAATTAAAGACATTCTGAACGGAAAGATCGGCAGTGTGATCAAAGGAGTGAAGCAAATCGTCAAAGATGCAGCTGCAGACCTGAATTTTGAGCTGGCCCATCAATACCAGAAAAAGCTGGTGGTGCTCGAGAAATACCAGAGCAAATCTACCGTAGTAAGCAGTTCTATCACCAATATTGATGTCGTAAGCATTGCTTCCGATGAACGGTATGCTTTTGTAAATTACCTGAAAGTAATGAATGGCAGTATCATTCAGACCCAGACTATAGAGATCAAAAAGAAACTGGATGAAACTGATGAAGAGCTATTGACCCTCGCCATTACGGAATTCCGTACCAAATTCAACAGTACCTCGAAAGAGATTGTGATTCCTTTTGAAATCGCATTAGAGGATAAAAACATCAAGTTTACCGTTCCCAAATTGGGCGAGAAGAAAAGTCTGCTGGACCTTTCTCAGAAAAACGTACTGTTTTTCAAAAAAGAGAAGCTGAACCAGTATGAGCAGCTGAACCCCGATTTAAGAACAGACCGCATTCTAACACAGCTGCAAAAGGATCTTGGATTGAGCGAACTGCCTCAACATATCGAATGTTTTGACAACTCCAACTTTCAGGGTGCCTATCCGGTATCGGCAATTGTGGTGTTTAAAGATGCAAAACCTTCGAAAAAAGACTACCGCCATTTCAACGTGAAAACCGTGGAAGGGCCCAATGACTTTGCCACCATGGAGGAAGCGGTTTACAGGCGATATAAGCGCATGTTAGAAGAAGATGGTACTTTGCCTCAACTCATCATCATTGACGGTGGTAAAGGCCAGCTATCCTCTGCTCTGAGCAGCTTGAAAAAGCTGGGTATAGAACATAAGGTTGCAATCGTGGGTATTGCCAAAAGATTGGAAGAATTGTTCTTCCCTAATGATCCTTATCCTTTGTACCTGGACAAGAAATCGGAAAGCCTGAAACTGATCCAGCAGCTCCGCGATGAAGCGCACAGGTTTGGGATTACCTTCCACCGCAAGAAACGCGACCAGGGCACTTTAAAAACTGAACTGGAGGACATAGAAGGAATTGGAAAGACTACTGCCGACAAGCTCTTACGTCACTTTAAATCGGTGAAAAAGATCAGGGAAGCAGACGTTACAGAATTACAGAAAATACTGAATAAAGCACAGGTATTGGCTTTAACCAATTACTTCAAGAAGCCTGCTCAGCCTTAAACTACTCCGAGTCGGTTCTGGTCAAATGGAAGCCTAAAAATATTGGCGTATAAAAAAACCGGTCTTTATCATAAGACCGGTTTTTTTATTTTAAACGAGGCGGATTAATATTCCCAAAGACTCTGTTCAAAGTCTGCAATAGATTTCTTAATCTTTTCCGATTCGTATAGTTTTCTTGGATCTTTGATGTCGGTTAAGCCCAGCATATCCACAATCGTTTTATTTCCAGGGTTCGTTTCTTTCACTACATAACTAGAGAATAAACGCCTCACAAAGAAATCATCGAAAGTCAATACCGAAGCATCATTTCCAGGGTTCATTAGTTTTTTCTTAGTCAGCAATTCTCTCACATCATCATAATAGATCCAGAAAACTGGCTGCCAGTTGCCTTCTACCATTTTCATTGGGGCAATACCCACAATTCTAGGTTCAAAAACTGAACGTTTTGTATCTAAAATCCAATCTTCTTTAATTCGGTATTTCAGAAATTCGTCAGGTCTGAATCTTTTCAAACTTGGTTCTGCAATTTTACCGGTCGTTGCATCAGGTGTCCCTTCTGTAACGCCGCGCATATTTTGCAGAGCCTGCTGTGTAGTCAATGCAATTTTGAAAGAATCATTGTCTTCCAGCAATTTCCCGGCAGTGGTATCTTTCGGAGAATAAGCCGTCAATTCCTCATTGGTGATGGCCTCTAACAGCACATCGATCAATCTTGCATTTTCTGCTTTCAATACCGAGTTAATAGTATCTCTTAAATCGATCTCGCGCCAGATTCTTTTGGAGTAAAATACATCCTCTTCTCTGACATCGGCAAAGGGAACCATCACGGCACTATCCACGTCTCTTCTTGCCGAAAAGCCATCTTTAGGCGGTGTTTTTATCTTAGCTTTCTTTACTGTCGCCTTTGCTGTATCCGGGCTTTTTATCACCTGTGCGGATACGGTCAATCCGAATAACAAAAATGCCGAAATACTTACAATGTTCTTCATAATCAATCCTATTTTGCACTAAATGTGATGCCATCCAACACGCGCTGACGACCATCTGGGCCTTCACACACAATGTCTTTAAACACTACTGTAGCTCCTGGTTTAATGGAATTTAAAGCTCCTTTTACCTGACCACTAAATCCTGCACCACTATTTTGTATCGTTACCGCATCAGATCTCGGGTTGATAAATGTAGCCGCAAATCTGATCACTTTATATTTTACATCGAAAACGAAATCATCCAGCTGTGTATCCAGCAGGCCAGCATTTTCCAGCCACTCCAGGTCTACACTACCACCAGATTTTCCTTTTACAAAAGCTTTAGGTGTTGGCAATGCTTTCACTCGGAATTTCTGAGATCCCAGGTTTAAAGTTTTACCGCCTGTGCTTGCTGAAACGTTGATGTTCAATTCTTTTCCGACCTGGGCGCCGCTTACATTCACTGTAAACTTACCATTGCCGCCAGAGATCGTACCACCGTCCATGTTTGCCTTTACACTTTCCAGTGGAAAGCCTGCTGCAGAAACAGAAAACGGATTGGGGATTCCCGCATAAATCACGTTCATTTTATCAGGAGATACCGTTGCAGAAGGTTTTGCTACCTGATAAGATTGCTCAGGAGTTCTATATTCTACGACTTTACCATCTGTTTGTTTTACACGGATTGTACCAGACCATTTGAAAACACCTACACTACCCGTGTTACCGGTATAAGTACCTTTACCATCTTTTACAGACAGTGGGCTGGAGTTTACGGAAATTTCAGGAGTAGATCTGGAATCGCTGGCAGTTAAAAACACCTGTGCAGTATAGGGCTGTCCCTGGATCACATAAGAACTTGGTGCTACTGCAACCGCATCAAACTGATCTAAATTGACCAATGCCTTATCCATGTCTCCGAATAATTTCTTCACTACTTCCGCTTCGGCATTTTTCACATCCGACTGTATTTTAGTCAGAATCGTGTTGGCCGCTGTTAACGGCGTACCCTCACCGAAGTTAATGTCGGCCCAGTTTTTCTTTCCATTAATCGCTTTCTCTGCATTTTTAGCTTCCAATGAGAAAGTCACGTGTGCACGGTCTTTCTCTGGTAATAAAGAGATTAACTTTTCACGGGTTTCATTGATTTTCTTTTGCAGTTCATCACCCTTTTTCTGGTTGATCATGATGCCCTGAGCAATGTCCAGATTCGAACGCTCGGTTAAATCACCAGTTTCCGGATCAATTCCTTTACCTTCTACTACAAACTGATCTTTCAATTTCTGAATGTAGTCGTTCAGTTCATTCGCATAAGTTTTTGCTTTGTTGGCATTCTCCCAAATGGGCTGTGCCCTTGCAGGCTCTTCTTTAAGCTTTGTATTTTGAAATGCTGCGAACAATTGGTCGATGCTGCTGCTGACGTTATTTTTTGACGTCTGCAAACTGTCATTGATGTTCTTAAAAGCATTCAATATCGTATCTGATACGTTCAAGGCAAGCATAGCTAACAATACCAAATACATGATATTGATCATCTTCTGCCTCGTTGTTTGTTTTCCTCCGGCCATTTTTAATTCAGTCTGATGATGAAATGATCACTAATTAAACACGGATTAAACACGTGGCTGATTCATTGCCGATAACATGTTACCATAGATTGCATTTAAAGAACCTAAGTTCTTAGCCAGTTTCCCAACTTCGTCCTTAAATTGTTTAGAGTCTTCCATAGAACCACTAAAGTTATCCATCGTCAAGGCGATGTTTTGATAGAATTTGTTCATTGATTTTAGGTGGGCACTGGAATCCTGCAATTCCAATTCATAAACGGCGTTCAGGGAAGCCAGATTTTTAGCCAGGGCATTCACTTGTTCGTGGTATGATTTAGAAGCACCGGCACTTTCGCCGATTTCCACCAATTGAGTAGTTGCTTTAGAGAAAGCACCGTTCAGCGAGTCAAAGCTTGCTGAAGCTGTTTTAATTTTTCCTGCAAATTCTGTCGTTGCAGTAGAAGCGTCCGCTACATTAGAGATCGCCGCAACTTTATCACCAAATGTACGCAGGCCATTGCCAAGGCTTTCGATCAATTCAGGACCTACTTTTGCATCTGCCAGCATTTTATCCAATGCTGCAGTAGAAGAGAATGCGGCTGGCTGTGCGGTTGCTCTGGAAGAAGCTTTCGGCAATTCACCATCATAATCATCTCTTAATTCAGGGTATACTCTTTCCCAGGCTGGTTCTGGTTCTGGCTGGATGAATCCGGTCAAAGCAAATAAGATTGCTTCTACTCCTAATCCAATTCCGATCATGTAATTACCCCATACGCCTCCAAGGTGAAGAATTTTAAAAAGCGCGCCAAGAATAACAACGCTGGCGCCTAGCGATATAGCCAGGTGCATTTTATCGAATTTACGTTTTGCTACCATTTTTGTAGGATGATTGGTATATGTTTAAGATGTTAATTTCTGTTTCGGATGTCAGATCCCGGATAGGCGGAAATACACCTGAATCCGATGTAAGATCTAGCCTGATCCTGATATTCATAGGTACCTACGGAGTTTTGAAGGAAAAATCCGATATCTTTCCAGGAGCCTCCTCTTACCACTTTGCGTTTCAGGTATTTGCTGTCTGTCGTTTTTGCAACGTAAGTAAAGTTTGGGTTAAAATCGAGCAGTAAAGGAGCTGCCGACTGATTATAGGCAGTAACCGTCCATTCGGCAACGTTTCCAGCCATATTGTACAAGCCATAATCGTTCGGGAAATAAGATTTCACGTTTACAGTATATAAACCGCCGTCATCTGAATAATTTCCTCGTCCAACTTTAAAGTTAGCCTGCATACATCCTTTGGTATTGCGGATATAAGGACCGCCCCAAGGGTATTTTGTTTTCACATTACCACCTCTGGCTGCATATTCGAATTGTGCATCACTAGGCAGCTGGTATTCTGGTCTTGAATTCAGCGGTTGTTTTCTCGCTACAGCCACAGATTCATAGAAGCGGGTACGCCATACGCAAAATGCAGTGGCCTGTTCCCAGCTCACCCCTACTACCGGATAATCATCATAAGAAGGGTGGTTAAAATAAGTTTTCACCATCGGATCATTCTGGGAATAAGAATAATCTACTTTCCAAACCAGGGTATCTGGGTACACATTTACAGAAGGAAACTGGTTTGATTTATCTGGATCAGGAAGATCGGTATAAGTCACGATGAAATCCTGTCTTTTTTTACTTGGATCTTTACGGCCTTCGGCTTCCAGATCAGTACTTTTATAGCTGTAGGCGTATCTCAGCTTTCTCACATCAATTTCGGTTCTGCCGGGTAAAGCATCCGCACCGGTATAATACATATCGGTTAATCGGGCGCCAAAGCCACCATTTTTGCGGCTCCACAGCAGGGAACCATTGCCCACTTTTTTCCAGTCGATGTAACGATCAGAGGCAGAAGTTGGGCCGGCATTTGCAGGAACAGGTTTATAGAAATTAGCGGCAACAGTTGGGCCCAAGGTGGTGACCGCCACAGAATCCCTTACCCAGTTCACGAACTGTCGGTATTCTGCATTGGAAATCTCTGTCTGGTCCATAAAGAACGCGCTAAAGGAAGTCATACGACTCGGAGAGGTCTGAGAGTTGTTAATGTCTTCATCAGACATCCCAATCAAGGTCCTTCCTGGTGGTACGTATACCATACCTAAAGGCACCCGGTTGTTTTTAAACTTCTTATTGTATACCCCTACTAACTCCCCCTGACCGCCTTTTCCGCAGCTGGCTAGAAGTATTGTGGCTATAAATCCCAAAAAGTAGATGTTTCTCCTCATATATTCCCGCAATTTTATAGCAATTTTATATATTAAGATTCACATTAACAAGTATTAAGCCATAAAAATACAAAGGGGGATAATAATGAACATAGAATTCCGTTCATTCGGACTCAGCAAATAGCTGTCGTAAAGTACTTTCTACTTGAAATTAAATAGCAGTAACCCTCAAAAAAAAAAAAGCCTAAATTGCGCTAGAGCGTACAATTTAGGCGGTATGACTATTTATTAGACTTTTTGATGTAATTTTCGATGGCCATAATCATAGATGGAGCTTCCGGTGAAGGCGCTGCAATGTCAACGATTAAACCAGCGTCGCTGATGGCTTTAGAGGTGTTTAAACCAAACGCTGCAAAGCGGGTATTGTTCTGTTTATAATCCGGGAAATTGTTGAATAAAGACTGAATACTGGACGGACTAAAGAATCCGATCACATCATAAAACACTTCAGCAAGATCGGAAAGATCAGACACCACGGTTCTGAACAATACTGCCGGGGTAAAGTCATAACCATTCTTCTGTAAGAAGTTCATGGTATCTTCAGTAGCCATATCAGAACATGGATACAGGAATTTATCATTCGAGTGTTTTTTCAATACTTCGGCTAAATCAGCTGCAGTTTGCTTGCCGAAGAAGATTTTACGTTTTCTATATTGAATATATTTCTGGAGGTACAAAGCGGTAGATTCTGAAATACAGAAATATTTCAAGTCAGCAGGTACGTCATACCTCATCTCTTCACAAATTCTGAAAAAATGGTCCACAGCATTTCTACTGGTAAACACTACTGCAGTAAAATCACTCAGGGTGATTTTGTCTTTTCTGAAATCTCTGGCTGGAATACCTTCAACATGAATGAATGATCTAAAATCAATTTTCAGGTTGTACTTCTTTGCCAAATCAAAATAAGGAGACTTCTCTGTTTCCGGCTTTGGTAAGGTGATCAGTATACTTTTCACTTTACGTAACCTATCTTCTGTCTTTTCTTGCATTTTACCTAATTACCGCTTTAAAATCCTATTGCCTTGATTAATATTAATATAGGGCAAATTTCGAGGGCACAAAAGTACAAAAACAAATACACTTTAGAAAATCTATAATGAGATAAAATATTTATCCCTGCCCTAATAAACTGAAAAATAAAGATAATTGCGAGAAGTACAAAAGAAGCTACCACATAGTAAGCTCCATACCTTAAAGGAGATAAGGCAAACGCAATTACCAGTGGGATGAAAACTAAAGAAAGATTAAAGTAACTCAAATATAATATGGAAACATATTCATTTACGGCTTTTTGCACCTCAAAAAGATAGCCTAAAAGACGTAAAATGAGAATTTTCAGGACGTATAAAACGATAATCAGGATAGAAATACTAGCATAAAACTGAAAACCGCTGCTCACAAAAGCGAGGTGATAGTACTGTGATACCAGGTAAAAAAACATGCCTAGGGTAAATCCGAACTGTACGAACAGGAGGAGAAAAGGCCATGAGGTAAACAAATTATCTTCCCTATTCAGGTTGTTGAGTACCCGATTACTAAAGAAAGACTGGACGATACTTTGCAATTGTTTGGAGAAAGAAATTTTTAACGCGGCGAATATGGCGAGTAAAACTACGATAACTGCAAGTACCCAGCGCTCTCCTTTGGGCAGTGCTTTGCCGGTACGGAAGGCGGAAACCTGCTTCGCATTTCCAATTTCCTGGTAACGGTGGAGCAGGTCGGTATGGCCGGTCGTATTTGCTTTCACAATGCTGTCGATAATGATGTTTTTATCGATCAGGGAATCGGGCAGCAGCCAGGTATGGGTCATGATCGAATCGGTCACAAATTTTTGCCTGGCCAGGTAAGCCGCATCCTTTACAATTCTCCTTGGATAGGCCGTTCTGACCTGCAGCGTATCCGCAGCAATATCAGCTGTCTGGGCATCACCATTGGAAAAGCCAGTCATACAATAAAAGAACAGCAGCAGAAGGATGCGATTTAAATTCATTGCCGCAAATTTAGCTTAAATATGCATTAGTTTTCCAACGGTTTTCAGATCCTGCCAGAGGGATAGAAGAAATGGCTATGATCCGATAATAAACGGCCATAAATTGGTTGGAGCAATTTTACTTTACTTCTGTGGTAGTGGTCGGGTAGTGTTCGGGAAGAGACCTGCCTTATAATAGGGTTCGGAGGGGGTTCGCGTAGGGTTCGCGTAGGGTTGCTTAGTCTCTGCTATCCAAACCCTAACCGAACCCCCTCCTACATCTAAAGAACATCAGGTCTCTTCCCGACCACTTTGCACCCTCTTTAAGAGCTCTTTTTAGCTAAGAAACTGATCTGAGTAAATCCTTTTAAAAGATGAACCTTCAATCGGTTGTGTTTATGTAAATGAACTGTCTTATATCCGCTCCTTGATCTCGCCACAAGTCAGCATATTCTTAGGATAATAAGGATTTTTAATCTCCTGATCTTTACTGATCCATGTAGCTCCTGTCATAGGACACACCTGCTGGTACAGTGGCAAGCCAGAGGGCTGTACATTTTTAGCAATTCCCCACATCTTTGTAGAGAGCTCTAAAAATATTTTACGCTGCGTGTTTATATTCGTTGTTTCTGCGATTTTTGCAGCCAATACACGGATTTCAGCCCTTGTGGTAGTTCCCGCATTCATTTCCTCTAAAGTCAATTTTTTAAACCTGAACTTTTCCAGGCTCCTTAAAAAAGCTGTCGCATTTTTTGCAGTTTCAAGGGAGTCGGACAGGATTAAACTATTGCTGATGCCAAGGTAGCTTTCAACCACTGCAATTTTAGCGGCTTCCTGTTTTTGAGCTGCAGCATTTAGTACTGTATCCTGTGCTTTTCCCTGAAAGCTGATCACAGCCAATAACGTAATAAGAACGTTCGTCAATCTTTTCATATGTATCTTTTTATTTATTGTTGATGAATTTACCATCATCTTATAATCAATTATCCTTCTTCGTTCTTGCGATGATTTTATCTATTTCAGATAACATATCTATTTGATGCTCCTGGTTTAAAGCTCCGCTTGCTGGCATAGCCGCTATCGTTGTACGGAGATGTTTAGCATGGGCAATGGCAGCAATACGCACATCACTGCGCTGGGCGTTCGACATCATCTTACCCTCAGCGACGTCTTTTGGATTGATCAGACTGTTCAACTTCTCCAGATAGCTTCTTTGCAGAGATCGTCTATAGCTTGAGCGCACAGGATCGGCAGAAAGATTTTTCCAGACTGCTTTTTCCAGATCATTCAGGTATTCCTGTACCGTATATGGATCAGCAGAGGTAGCGGCACGCTGATCCAAGTTAAAGATCAGTCCGGAACTTAGCAGCATATTCAGCATCTGATTTTGCTGATCCATGATTTCATTTACCGGTTTGATATCGATAAGTTCAGCAATTTCTTTTGGGTACATCCATAAAGCCGCTTCAAATACTTGTCTGTCCAGGTATCCGATTACACTTTTCACTCTCTCTTTTGGAACCTCAGCATAGACAATTCCCTTTTCATCAGTACTTCGCTGTGTAATATATCGGCTTCCTATATTCTTCATCACATGATATAAATAACGTGAATACTGGGAAATTACAGCCTTATGCATGGTCTTCAGGTTGTCGTATACCGCTCCAGGCTCATAAGTCCAGCTCACCAGATTTGGTACCACACGCTGCAGGTTTTTGATCCCATATTCACTTGCTGCGATGTTATTGTCACTGAGGTCTTCAGCCTGACTTCTTGGGTCTTCACCTTTACCCTCACCACCGAACCATAGCTTCGGATTTTTAGTCAGGCTATCGATGGTCATTCTGTTTAAAACAACCTGCTCTTCGAACTCGTCTTTAGCACCAGACAAATATTTGTAACCCCATTGGATCGCCCATTTATCATATATCCCTATTCTTGGATAGATTCCGGCTGGGCCAATGTGGTCTTCAGGCTGAGCAACATAGTTAAAGCGTGCATAATCCATTATGGACACGGTATGTCCATTGGCTTCTACCCATTTTTTGTCTCTCAGCTTCTCCACTGGCGTCTGACTACTGGCGCCCATATTGTGCCTCAAACCAAGTGTATGTCCGATTTCGTGTGAGGATACAAAACGAATCAATTCACCCATCAGTTCCTCCTCAAACTCCATTTTACGCGCACGGGGATCTAAGGGGCCGGCTTGAATCATATACCAGTTGTGTACCAGTTTCATCACATTATGGTACCAGCCCACATGACTTTCGATGATTTCACCACTCCGCGGATCACTAATCCGGGGACCATATGCATTTGGAGTTTCAGAAGCGTAATAACGGATTACAGAATAGCGTGCATCTTCCAGGCTCATTGTCGTGTCTGCTTCAGGCCATTCCTTTGCGACAATAGCATTTTTAAAACCGGCCTGTTCAAAGGCTTTCTGCCAATCGTTGACCCCTGCAATCAGGTATTTACGCCATTTTTTTGGTGTTGCGGGATCAATGTAATAAACGATCTGTTTTTTTGGTTCTACGAGGGCTCCTTTTTTGTATCTGGCGATGTCTTTATCCTTTGGCTCCAGACGGTAACGCTGCACAAAATACAGGGGTTGTGCCGCCTGCTTGTTTTCATCAAACAGGGTGTACTTATTGGCGAAGTAACCGACGCGTTCATCAGAAATACGCTTCCTCATCGGTACTTTAGGCAGCAATACCAGTGAGGTATTTAACTGAAGTGTGATGGCTCCAGTTAAAGCTCCGGCCATGATGGTGGCTACGCCGGAAGTACTGTAGGTTTTTGTTGTTTTGATTTCGATATTGATGGGATAGGTATGAATAGATTCTATAAATGACCTGTCATCTGCCAGGCTTCCCAGTTTTTTCTCTGTTTTTTCTTGTGGAGAAATGGACAATACCGTACTTTCTTTACGAAATAAATCAGTAACCTCGATCACAGAATTACCTGTTACCGGGTTTTTAGATTTGATATCAAATGCTGCAACAATCGGATTTACCTGCGAAGCTGTTACGGCCTTAGAAATTTGTTGTTTCTCATCTTTCACGTCCTGTCGGTACACTACCGCACGCAAAAAAATTTTATTGGCATTGCCTTTTTCAAAGTAAACCGTTTGTTCATTTGCTTTCTCACCGCCAAAACTACCTGCTCCCTGCGGCATAGCCACATAACGGGTAACCGCAAGAATATACCGGTTCAAAAGACTGTCGGGAATTTCAAAGTACCATTTATCATCAGTGCACTTTACGTCAAATAATCCTTGTTTACTCGACGCGGTTTTTGGAATTAATTTTTCATAAGATACAGTAGCCTTAACATGGCTACTGTCTGTCTTTTTATCAGTTGTATGCTGCGCATATCCAGTTAGGGATATCATGCAGCATATAACGCTTAAAGCATACTTCATTTGTCTGATTTTGTAAATTTAAAAAGGAATGATTTCGTCTGTATTTAACCTTAATCCAGGATTTTGTTTCAGTACATCCTGAGCAAAAGGAATGATATACAACCTGGAGTTCGGTTTCAAGGTATAGGTCTTCTTTGGTTCTGTGGTATTGACAATCGGAAATACACGCACAATAGTTTTTGCATACTCCGGTTCCAGGTTAAATCTTTTCAAATCGAAAAACCTGTTGACACCAAACAGTAATTCCCTACGACGCTCAGCAATGACCAGATCCATGGTTTCTTTCACTGTAGCAGGAACAGCAAAGTTGATGGTGCCTGAAGTGATTCGCTTTACCCGAATCTTATTTAAGGCAGCAATAGACTCTGATCGATTATTTTCACGGGCATAAAGTTCAGCCAGCATCAGGTAAACTTCCGTAGTTTTCATTCCTACCGTAGGGTAAAAGAACTTTTTGTATCCTATATTAAAATACGCAGTACCTGAACCTGCGTCCAGAAACGAAGCATTTACCGTAGTAAAAAACAAGTTAAAACGCGCATCATTGTTACCAAACAGCGTTCTTAATTCCGGACTGATGACATTCACATAAGCAAAGTTCATCTCTGTATACCCAGTCATGTAAGCATAATTTAATACCTCTGGGTTATTTGGAGCAACAACCGGCAGCACATTAGGCCCTCCTTTTGCTGTGTAATCTACCAGGTCAAAAATATCGCTCTTGTAGGATAAAGACTTCAATGCTGCTGTTTTAGCCTCGGCAAATTCTCTTTTAAACAAATGCACTTTAGCTTTCAGGGCCCATGCGAATGCCAGCGAAGGATGGTTCTCATCCAAGGGCTTTTCCTGTAGATTTGGAATGGCTTCATCCAGGTCTTTTTGAATAAAATCATACGCATCCTTTACGGTAGATTTTATCGGCTTTGCTTCCAGATTAAATTTATCCATGATACAGATCCCTCCGTCTGTAGCAGCCGTAGCCGGATCATAAGCTTTAGCATAGGTATTAATCAACATAAAATAATCAAAGGCACGATGCACCTTTGCTTCAGATTTGGCGATCATTTTTGTAGCATCCGTACCGGTAGAACCATCTACCAGGCTGATGATCATATTCCAACGGTTGATGTAGGCATAAGCCTGATTGTAAAAGGAAGAACTGGAAAGCAGGTTTACCCGGTTTTCAGTTTCATCAAAAGTAAAATTAACGATATTCAGGTTTTTAGCCTTTCCGATCACGTCACTTTCCTTCATCCACTGGTCGTCAACCAGGTACTGGAAATTGTTTATGGCATAACCGCGGTTAGGTAATGAAACCATTTCGTAGAATTGCTGGGCTGTTTCTACCACAGCTGATCCACGAGGGGTAATCTCTATATATTTCTTACAGGAAACTGATAGTAATACCGGCAAAAACAAGAGTATTTTTATATATAATTTCATGATTTATGTTTAAAAAGTTACGTTTAGACCGAGTAAGAATGATTTTGGAATCGCAAATGATCTTACACCGGAATTCAGTGAATAGGCCTCTGGATCGATATCATCACCAGCTGCACTCCAATACCATAAATTGTTAACCTGTCCCGTTATCCTAAAAGATGCTACACCTAACTTCCTGCTCACTGTACGTGGAAGATTATAGGAAAGTGCAATATTTCTCAATTTAACATAGCTCGCATCCAGAATCTGTTTATCGGAATATTTCCAAAGTGTAGATAACGTCTGCATATTGCTATTTTGGTTCGTGGCATAGTCTACGAATAAACGCGGAAGGTCTGAAGTTTCCGTCCAGCGGTTTGCAACATCAATATCCTTAAGATCTGATGCATCTAATGCACTCACGTCTTTACGTAATTTATTGCCCCCTGAAAAAATGAACATCGTACTTAATTCAAAACCCTGATAACTTATGCGCTGAGATACTGATCCTGAATATTTTGGATCCAGCTGTCCCACCTTTACCAATGCATTCAGGTTGTTAATCTGTCTTACAGCGGTAGGGCTGCCTGAAGCATCAAATGTTACATTAGGGTTTCCATTCTCATCCAGAACATAGGGATATCCATTAACCATACCTCCGTATTTGTAAGCATATAAACTATTAAACGCGTCGCCAGCTATGAAAAATGTATTTGGAGCAGTTACATACACACCAATGGATGTCTGAGGATTATTCACTTTGACCACTTCATTTTTATTCATTGCAAAGGTGACATTTGTAGTAAAGGTCCAGTCTTTGGTTTTAAACCAATCTCCTGATGCACTAAATTCAATTCCACGGTTTCTTAAGGAACCACTATTTACCACCTGTGCCAATGTTCCAACCGTTGGGTCCAACTTCGTTGTATTCAGCAGATCTGTACTTTTACGATTATAAACGTCGATGCTGCCGCGAAGACGATTGCCAAATACGGCATAATCAATACCGAAGTTAGTAGTTGCAGTTGTTTCCCACCTTAGCGTTGGATTCGGCATGGTGGTAATGTTCCAATAGTTCAAATTAGTCAAAAGTGCATCTTTCTTTCTATTGGCTACGATAAATGAAGTGGTACTCTGATCTACGTTACCATTTGTTCCATAGGTTGCCCTCAGTTTCAGGGTATTTAACCAACTCAGCTTTTTCAAAAACTCTTCACTACTTGCATTCCAAGCCAAACCTGCCGACCAGAATGGCCTGTTTTTATCTTTATAGTCTACACCAAATAAGTCAGAATTATCCATCCGTACACTCGCAGTTGCGTTGTATTTTCCTTGGAAAGTGTAGCTCATATTGGCGTAGCGAGAAGTATAACGGTGTCTCCTTTCCATCTGACTGGTACCCAGTCGACCGATAGTCCTGTTTCCATTAAAATAACTTGCAATACCATCCACCAGAACATCATCATCAAGATTTACGAACTGAATAGTTTGAGGATCATAACCAAAGTGCAGGGACTCATTACTTACCGGGCTGAACGTTTGTCTCATCTCAAAACCAGCTATTGCGGCGACATAATGTTCATTTTCATTTTTACCAAAGCCTCTGTTAAAATTCAGCTGATTCCGGAAAGTATAATTATTGCTCGATTTATCTAATTGGTAATAACGTCCGCCGGCATCCAAATGGCTGGTCATTGATTTATCAATAAACATATTGGACATATAACGCATTCTGTAGCCATCAACTGCATGATATCGATCAAGTTTGGTACTTGAAGTTTCGTATTGAACCTGAGTATTAAAAGTAAGCCCTTTATAGAGCTTAGCTTCTATATTAGAAAATGCACGAAGGTTAAGATACTTCTGCTTGTCAATTCCATCAGCCAGGGCATCTATCAGATTAAAGTTAAATGGCTTAAATGCCGCATTTCCGGCAATAGCATTAATGACAGCACCGTTAATTGCAGAGGAAGAGGAAAAACCATCGCTCAGATTGACATAATCGCTCAGCACTTTATTTCCATCAGCATCTACAATACGCGCATAACGCTCTTGTAGAAACATATTGTCATATTCTATACCTGTTGTCTCATCATTTGCATATTTACCGTTTAAACCTATCGTTGCATTTAACCAGCTTTTCACCCTAAAAGTAGACTTCATATTCAGGTTGAAGGCCCTATTCATATTGTTAATTACACGGCCTTTACCCTGATCATAGTTTAAGGATAAATAAGTATTACTCTTGTCGGTACTAGAACCCAAAGACAAGTTATAACGCTGCCGGATTTCATTCTGCCAGACATTTTCCCTGTAATCTTTTATATAGTCATTTTGACGCCATTGCCCCAAAGTACTGTTCACCTGATCCGCAGTCAATGCTCCTGAAGCCTGTGAACGATACAGCTGATATAATGGAGAGTAATATTTCAGGGTTCCATTTGTTAGTTTCCCATAACCATCGAACATACTTTCTACATTAGAAAAACCGCTCAGCGTTTTTTTGTATACTGCCGTTTCCCAATCGATCAGATCGCTGGTAGCCGCATAATGCATCTTACTCACATCTGATTTCCCGGTAATGAATAAGTCTGCATTTAAATTAATTTCCAGCCCTTTTCCCTTGGCTTGTTTGGTGGTCATTATGATGACCCCATTTGCAGAACGGGCACCATAAATGGAGGCTGCCGCAGCATCCTTAAGTACAGTAACAGACTCAATATCATATGGATTCACTTCATCCAAAGTATATTCAGTAGGCAAACCGTCTATTACCAACAATGGTTGTGTACCAACTGTAGAGGAATAGGTGCTGATCCCTCTTAACAGCAGCTTATCTGCGGATTTTCCTGTAGGATTTTTTATCGTGATCAAACCCGCTACTTTTCCTTCCAGCGCTGAAATCAAGTCTACGTTTAGATTCCGGTTCAAGTCTTCATTACTAACATTTGTATAGGCAGCTGTGCTTCTTTCTTTACTGATTTTTTGGAAACCGTTGACAAACACTTCCTGTAACATCGAAGTATTGGGTTTTAAAACAATAGTAATACTTGTGAAAGCAACTGAAGGAACGGCTACATATTCTTCTTCTTTATAACCGATATAATTAAACAATAAGGTATGGTTAGGCTCTTTTACTGCCACCATAAAATTACCATCAGTATCGGTCTGAACACTTTCGCGTTGTCCTTTTACACGGACAACCACACCCGGTATGGATACACCAATGCTGTCAATTACACGTCCTTTTACCTGGTAGTAAGTCCCTTCAGTAAGATTAGCAGGAACTGGTTTGAGTATAATTGTTTTTCCAGAGATTTCGTAACTAAAATTTTGTGTTTTAAAAACGGTGTTTAACACCTCTTTAATATCAGCTGACTTGATTTCAAGTGTGGTTGGACTTGATTTCTGAAGGTAGCTTGCATCAAAGATAAATTGATAACCACTTTGTTTAGCAATTTCCTCAATGACCTTATCGAGGGCTGCGTTTTTAAAAGAGAAGGAGTATGTTGCGGATTGTGCATTTGCCGAACTGTATATTCCGGAAAATACGATTAGGACCATAAGTATCCGCAGCAATTTTAGGCAGACACCATGCGAGTGCCCGGATACATATTTTTTTATATTCATTAATTTGTTGTTTAGGTTTTTTGAAAAGTTGAGGTAGAAGGCAATCGGGTAAATTTATTTCATCACAGAAACCCTCCTTCCATCCACATTAAATTTGAGGTTGCTGGTCACAGACAGCATTCTTAATACTTCGGAGAGGCTAACGTTGGCACTGATATTTGCGTATAAACGACGTTCAGGCAAGCTATTATAATCAACATCGATATTGTACCATCTGCTGAGCTGATGCATAATGACTGATAATTCTTCATTTTTAAAAATGAATTTACCGTCTTTCCAAGCCATAAAATCAGCGGCATTTACTTCAGAGAGCTGGATATCATCCCCTTTTAAACTCAGCTGTTCTCCAGGCCTCAAAATCTTTTTATTCTGTAAAACATTGTCCGTAAATCTCACCTTTCCTTCTAACAAGGTTGTTTTTATAACCCCATCTTCAGGATAATTGCTGATGTTAAATTTGGTTCCAAGAACTTCAACATTTCCCCTGCCGGAAACCACGATAAAAGGTTTTGAAACATCTTTAGCCACCTCAAAGTAAGCCTCTCCAATTAATTTAACACGGCGTTCTTGACCGCGAAAGCCAACCGGAAACTCTAGTTTTGAACCTGAATTCAACATCACTAAACTACCATCAGAAAGTACAATCTTATAACGACCGCCTAGAGGTGTAATGATGGAATTCCATTCCAGTTCAAAATTTTGAGCTACTGGTGATGCGGTATATACCAGTTGCCCATCTGCAGTTTTACGTATCGTAACTCCAGCAACGCGTTGGATAACCTGATTTGAAGATTTTTTAAGGTCTATTTCCTGACCAGTTTTTGTCAGCAGCGTAGCGTAATTACCTCCTGGTTTGATCTGTTCCTGCTGCGTCTTTTCATTTAGATAATAATATGCGGAAAAACTTAAGCAAGCAATGATGAGCAAGCTTGCTGCTATCCGGTAAGCTGGTAAGCTAAATAGTTTAGAAATGAAGTAATGGTGCCTAATGGAATCTTGAACATCCTGTGCTGCATCGAGCTTGGCATTTATCTTCATTTGAAGATTTTCAAGGTGTGTCCTCCGTTCTGTATCGGCAGGTTCTTCAATAGCTTGTGCCATAAAACCAGCTATTGATTGTTGCAATTGGACATCAGTACCTGCCTCAAAACACAAAAATAATTGCTCTATTTCTGCTGCCGTTGCTTCATTTTTTAAAAAGCGTTGATAAATCTCGTCGATTTTTGGTTCCATTTTCATTTTATACAGTCGTTATACGAACGAAAACCAAAAACACACTACTGATAAAATAAAAAAACTTTAAAAGACAGAATCACGGCTAACTTCTGAGGTAAAGGGCAACCATAAATATGATGAACTCTTTTGAATTGAAAAAAACATAGTCTTTGATGTTTTTTGTCGCCTTAACCAGTTGGTTACTTACCGTTGACGTACTAATGTTTAACAATGACGCAGCTTCTTCATAACTTTTTCCCTCTAAACGACACAATCTAAAAATAAGCTGACGCTGAGGTGGCAGCTGTTGAAGGGCTTTATCTAATAATTGACTGCGTTCCTTATTTAAAATATAGTCTTCAGTCTGATTGTAGAGTTCTGCATAGGTCTCTAGCATATGCTTTCGCATCTTCAGGTCCAGGGCCAGTCTACGGTAATAATCCAGTACGATATTTTCGGCAATCCGATATAACCAGCCTTGAAAAGAAAGGCTTTCATTGATATCTTCTCTTTTTTCCCAGACTTTCAAAAAAACATCCTGTACCAGTTCATCTGTCACTTCGGTTAGCTTGATCATAGACAAGACCCGAGAATAAATGCGGTTGCCGTAAAACTTGTAAATGACATCAAAAGCAGTTCTGTCCCCTCCTTTTAAGGAAGACAGCCATTTTTGTTCATCGTGAAAGTTTTCATTTATCATTCTATTGATCCTGATGTGGAGAAGGGTATTATAAAATGCTAAATTATGGATTTTTCAGCATTAATTACATTGGGCAGTATATACTTAAAGTTCGTGTCTTTATCGAATGTACCTCTAATACCTAAATCTTATTTTTATACCTTACTTTTGTCGGATGTCCGGTATTTACATCCATATTCCATTTTGCAAAAAGGCCTGTACTTATTGCGACTTCCATTTCAGCACCTCTTTAAAATACGTTGATGAGATGACTGATGCGATTTGCACAGAAATCATTAAGAAAAAGGATCGGGTTGCTGAGCATCAGATCGGCAGCATTTACTTTGGCGGAGGTACGCCTTCGGTACTCCCTGCGGCAGCATTTGAGAAGATATTCAATACCCTGACCAAGCATTTTTCCATTGCTTCAAATGCCGAGATTACTATTGAAGCCAATCCCGACGACCTGGATGCTAAAAAAATCAAGGAACTGAGGCAATTGCCAGTCAACCGTTTCAGCATTGGTATCCAGTCTTTCTTTGAAGAAGACCTGATCTGGATGAACCGCGCGCACAATGCACAGGAAGCAGAAGATTGTATCAAAAGAAGTCAGGATGCCGGGTTTGAGAATTTGAGCATTGACTTAATTTACGGGTATCCACTATTGACAGATCAAAAATGGCTGAGTAACATCAATAAAGCGATCGAGTTTCAAACGCCGCATATTTCTGCTTATTCCTTAACCGTAGAACCACGGACCGCACTGGCCAGTGCCATAAAAAGAGGCAAACAAACTCCGGTCAATGAAGAGCAGAGCGCTGAGCAGTTCATCACATTAATTGATAAACTAAAAGAAGGTGGCTTTGAGCATTATGAAATTTCTAATTTCAGCAAGCCAGGTCAGTACGCCGTTCACAATACCAATTACTGGCGCGGCATTCCATATATGGGGATCGGCCCTTCTGCACACGGCTTTGATGGCCATACGCGTTACCTGAATGTAGCCAATAATGCGGCTTATTTAAGTGACATCAGAGAAGGCCGCTTACCGGAAACTATTGAAATTTTAGACCTGTACGATCGTTTCAATGAATACATCATGACTTCCTTACGCACCATGTGGGGCACTAGTCTGGATAAAATAAACGCCGATTTCGGCAAGGCATTCCATATGGATACCCTTAAAAGCATCAAACCATTTATTGAACGACAATGGCTGATCCATGAAAACAACCATTTAACTTTAACCTTAGATGGAAAACTATTTGCAGATCATATTGCTTCGGAATTGTTTTTAATTCCGGAGGATCACCGTTAACATTAAAGATTAAACCGTCATAACAGAAATGAAAGATAAAGTGATATGGATCACCGGAGCCTCATCCGGCATAGGCGAAGCATTGGTTTATGCGTATAGCCAGCTGGGCGCTAAACTGATCATTTCTTCCCGCAACAGGGAGGAGTTGTTCCGCGTAAAAAGTGGCTGTCAAAATAAGATCAATGTCCATGTATTGTCTCTGGACCTGGAAAATACTGCTGGTCTGGCGGAAAAAGCAACAGAAGCCATCCGAATTTTTGGAAAGATTGATCTGTTGATCAATAGCGGCGGGATTAGTCAGCGGGGATTGGCTTTAGCAACCGACCTGGCTGTAGAACAGCGCCTGATGAACGTTAATTTCTGGGGTACAGTAGCACTGAGCAAGGCAGTATTACCGGTAATGATCGCAAATGGCGGGGGACATATCGCTTGTATCAGCAGTTTAGTGGGCAAATTTGGCACACCGCTTCGCTCTGCCTATTCGGCCTCAAAACATGCTTTACATGGCTATTTCGACTCTTTAAGAGCTGAATTATACGATCAGGGGATTCACATTACCCTGGTATGCCCAGGTTTCATCAAAACGAATGTGACGCTAAATGCTTTAACTGCAGCGGGAACTCCTCAGGGAACAATGGACGAGGCACAGGCTGCAGGAATGCTGCCGGAAACCTGCGCTCAGCTCATTGTAAATGCCGTTAAATTAAAAAAGGAAGAAGTATACATTGGAGGAAAAGAAGTCAAAGGAGTTTGGCTGAAGCGATTCTTCCCCTTAAAATTCTCTAAATATATCAGAACAGCTAAGGTGACCTAATCAATTTTGGATTGATTTTTGACCCATTGAGCATTCAAATTTAAAGCTATGAATTTCATCATTACTCTCTTAATCAATGCCGGTATTTTACTGGGAATGACTTACGTTCTACCTAGCGTAAGAATTAAAAATTACGGAACTGCAATCCTTGTTGCCCTAGTGATTGGCTTACTAAATGCAACTTTAGGCTGGTTATTAAGAGTTCCACTGAATGTGGTTACTTTAGGATTTTTATCCTTCTTTGTTCATTTAATCGTAACGGCCGTGATGATCAAATTAGCAGACAAGCTGTTTGATGATTTCGAAATCACTGGATTTATACCTGCAGTAATCATCGCTTTTGTGATGGCTATCGTTGGTGTCATCCTTTAAAAAGGAGCTGCTTAAAAAGGCAAGATCCCCCTCAGGCGCAAACGTTTGCGCAAATATTTTTTAATAGACTAGAAAACATCCGGTTATAAAACAAAACCGCATAAAAAAGCGGCCTTTCGAATACCCATACGAAAGGCCGCTTTTTAATTATTGCCAGCTGTGCTATGTTTACTTAATTGGTTTGATCCAATACGAGTATTCATGTGCTGCAAAAGGAACTCTGTATTCCTTTAAGGGCATAGATCCCCAGCTGTCAATTCCTTGTAAACCACTCTGAATCAAGTCGAGATGCATATAAATATGCGCCCGCTTTACCAGTTCACCAGAATGGTATTGTTTTTTATTCACTTCAGGATCAAGATCATCCAGACTGTAAGGCAGTGCAGAGAAGCTCAGCAGGCTATCAGCCATACCGAAGCTCAATCCAGCTCCTTTTTTATCTGTGAAATTCACCCAGCGTACTTCCGTCTTATTTCCACTTTCCTGAGGACGTGCGTAAGGGAAGTATTGTTCATCTAATGTTTGGTTGTATAAGCCAACAAAAGAGGCTGTTTTACGATCTGAATAGTTTTCACCTGGACCACGACCATAATAACTGATCTTGTTTAACCCGCCGCTTAATTGTAAATCATTACCGATACGCTGCATTAAAGCATACTTACCTTTATTGGCAGTAAAGCGGTTGTTTACTTTTAAGATGCCATCAGGTCTGATGGTAATGGTTTGTTCAACGGTCGCATCACCATTCACTACGTCTTTCTTAAATACCACAATGACCTCACCAGATGGGGCATTGCTTACTTCTGCTGTATTGATCTTTCCTTCTGCATAAGCGGTTCTCCACTTTCTAAGGCTGCTATTGAAACCAGCACCAATATCGTTGTCGGTGGGTGCGCGCCAGAAGCCTGGCTGAGGGCCTTCCGCTAACAATTGCCTGCCTTTTAGGGTGTAGCCAGTCATCAATCCTTTGTCAAGGTCTAAGGTGACTGTGAAGTCTTTTCCTTTAACCAGTGTTTTTCCGTCTGCTTTTTCTACGGTTAGTTTACCCGCAGCTGCGGCAGCTGGCTGCGACAATGCCGGCGTACCATTCCATGCAAACTGTTCTGTTGCAATCGTATAATTTAATGGTAGGAAAGGCTCCGCTGTTTTTAAGTCGTAATATACATTCAGGAAGTATTCTGATCCTGTTTTAGCTTTCGTTTTAATCGGCAGGCTCAGCGCTTTTTCTGTTCTTGGATCGATGTTAAGGACATTCTGACTGCCTTTTTCAACGATCTTGCCATTTTCTAACAGCGCCCAATTTAACTTCACATTCTCCAATCCTTTGAAGAAATAGGAGTTGTTTACAGTAATGCTGTTGTTGCCATTGTATTTGGTTTTGATGTATTGGTATACCTTTTTCACCTCTACCGCCATTGGGGTCATACCGCGATGGTTGGTCACCACCCCCTTAACACTAAAGTTGTTGTCACTAAAGTTTTCATTTACCGGGCCGCTTAGAGGGAAATCGCCACCATAAGCATTGATGCGTTTACCATTTTTAACGGTATCAATAGCCTGATCGATCCATTCCCAGATGTATCCACCTTGTAAGTTCGGATGGCTTTCGATCACATCCCAGTATTCTTTAAAGTTACCAAGGCTGTTGCCCATGATGTGTGCAAATTCGCTCATAATCAAAGCACGGTCTGGCTTGCTGTTCGCATATTGTTTCAACCAGTTTGGATCTGGATACTGAGGAACAATCATGTCTGTATTGAAATCTTCTTCTGCACGTTCGTATTGTACCGGGCGGCCGTCGTTTGCTTTCAGCCAGTCGTAGCCTTCATAGAAGTTTCTTCCATTACCAGCTTCATTTCCTAATGACCAGGTGATCACAGATGAATGGTTTTTATCGCGCTCGTACATTCTTTTGATCCGCTCTAAATGCGGCATTCTCCATTCTTTATCATTTCCAAGCGTATAAGCTAGGTCATAATAACGACCATGAGATTCGATATTTGCCTCATCAATCACATATAATCCGTATTCATCGCAAAGCTCCATCCAATAAGGATCTGGCGGATAATGAGCGTGTCTTACTGCGTTCACGTTCAACTTTTTCATCATTTCCATGTCCTTCAGCATGTCTGCTTTGGTTAAGGTATGACCTTGCGTGGCATTATGCTCATGACGGTTTACACCTTTAAAGAAAACTCGTTTTCCGTTTACCAGGAAGTTGTTGTTCACTAACTCTACGGTACGGAAACCGATTCTTTGTGGAATTACTTCCAGCACCTCTCCTTTTTTATTTTTCAGGGTGATGAATAAGGTGTAAAGGTTTGGCGTTTCTGCAGTCCATGCGGCAACATTCGGGATTTCCGTTTGCAGTTTCACATTGGCTTTATAGTTTCCAATTACCTTATTTATACCTTTTGTTTCTTCCGTATACACGGTTTTACCTTTTGGATCTACCAACTCTAAAGCTACAGTAAAGGTATCTGGTGTGCTGTGCAGCGTACCTCTTTCTATTTTATAGTTATTGATTTCAGCATCAAAAGACAGCAATCCGTTTTTGAAGGTTTTATCTAAAGTAGCGATGGTTTTGAAGTCTCTGACATCTACTTTTGGTGTAGAATACAGGTATACATCACGTTCGATTCCAGAGATTCTCCACATGTCCTGGCATTCCAGGTAACTGCCGTCACTCCAGCGGTAGACTTGTAAAGCCACCAGGTTTTCTCCTTTTTTCAAGTATTTGGTGATGTCAAATTCTGCAGCAAGCTTACTGTCTTCGCTATACCCAACTTTCTTACCATTCACCCAGATGTAAAACGCTGATTTTACCGCACCCAGGTGGATAAAAGTCTGACGGCCATCCCAGTTCTCCGGAAGTGTGAATTTCTTTCTGTACGAACCTACTGGATTATTATCTTCAGGAATGTCAAATGGCGGATTTAACCGCTCTCCCATCACCTTACGGCCAGTAAATTCATAAGGATGATTTACATAAATTGGCAAGCCATAACCATTGGTCTCCCAGTTGGCAGGCACCTTAAAATTATCCCATTTAGTATCGTCGAAAGTGGTTTTAAAGAATTCTTGCGGACGCTGACGCGGATCTTGAACCCAGTTAAATTTCCATTGTCCATTTAGCGTTAAGAAGTAATTTGACTGCTCCTTTTCACGCTTTGCCGCCAATGCTTTGCTTTCGTAGGCAAATGCCGAAGCACGCATGGGCATCCTGTTTACAGCAACTACTTCTGGAGTTTGCAGCTCTGTAGGTAATTGCTGGCTCATTACTGCCGAAGAGGCCAATAACAAGGATAGTGTGGTAAAAATTGTTCTCATTTATGTGTTTAGATTGTATTGCTAAGCCTAACGTAATTATATTTTAGCGGATAAGGCCCCAAATGGGCTACGCAAACGTTTGACTGATTTTTGATCCCTCTTTTAATTCCGCATTGCCTAATTTCATATTTCGAACCACACACAAACCAAGAAACACAACAATGAACATGAAGAAATTTACCTTTTTCCTTCTTGCTTTTCAGCTGCTGATTCTTCCGGCGACCTTTGCCGGAAGCAGGGCTGAAATCGAGTCTGAAAGCATCAGCATCCCCCTTGGAGGCAATGGATATGTAGAGAAGGGCGGCACTGCAAGAATCAAAAATGATGGCTTGAGCAACTGGAGCAATACTGCAGATGTGATCGCCATTTATTTTAGGGTAGAAACTGCCGGATCGGCAGATTTGTCGCTTAAACTGCGTGTTCCTTCCGGGAACAGCAAAATCAGCATCAGCGCAGCTGGCAAGACCTTTCAAAAAGAACTGAACAATATTGGTACTGAAATCATATCCTTAGGTAAGGTAGAAATTAAAGCCCCAGGTTATGTGAAAGTTGAATTGAAAGGGGTCAGTAAAACGGGATCAGTGTTTGCCGAAGTCTCAGACTTGCTGGTCAGCGGCTCTGTTTTAGCAAAAGGCGCGGTATACGTTAAAAACAATGAAGGTGCTTACTTCCATTGGGGCCGAAGAGGTCCTTCTGTACATTTAAACTACGAAATCCCCGCGGAAGCCAAAGGAAAGGTAGAATGGTTCTATAATGAAATTATGGTTCCTAATGGAGAAGATAAACAAGGCACCTATTACATGGCCAATGGATTTGGCGGTGGTTATTTCGGGATGCAGGTGAATTCCCCTACAGAACGCAGGGTACTTTTTTCGGTATGGAGTCCATTTACTACGGATGATCCGAAATCTATTCCTGACAGCATGAAGATTGTGCTGCTGAAAAAAGGGAATACCACTAAAACAGGAGAATTTGGTAATGAGGGTTCCGGCGGACAAAGCTATATGCTATACCCTTGGAAAGCAGGTAAAAGCTATGCGTTTTTAACCCATGCCAAGCCTAATCCAGCGAAAAAAACCACAGTTTATACTGCTTATTTCAAGGATCTTGACAAGGGCGACTGGCAATTGGTAGCCAGCTTTGAGCGTCCGCAATCGGCAGTTTACCTGAGCGGCATCTATTCTTTCCTGGAAAACTTCTCTCCGCCAACAGGTGATCAGTCCCGCAGAGGTGACTATAAAAACCAATGGGCAGTTGATGCTTCGGGAAAATGGCATGAGGTGACTAACGCGAAATTCACTGCGGATGCTACGGCAAGGATCAACTATAGAAAAGACTATACCGGTGGAGCAGATCAAACCTCTTTCTACTTAAAAAATTGCGGATTCTTTAATGACTTTACTCCCATTAATACGCCATTTCATAGGAAATCAACAGGAAAAACACACCCTGAAATAGATTTCAATAAGCTGCCTTAAGTAGGCAGCAGGTGATCAGGACTGGCTCAAGAATATCATTTGGCCACACACCGGAAACCGGTATTCTCCAGTCCTGTATCCATAGAAGACTTCATTTTTGAAGTCACTCGATATCCTTTGCAATACGAAGAATGACACATAAATGAACCTCCCCTGATAATTTTCTTAGGTATCCCCGGTTCCGCAGCATCATAACTATCTTTTGGCCCTTGTGGGTTTACAGTTACTCCTTTTTGCTGCTGATAATAGTCTTCACGATACCAGTCTGCAGTCCATTCCCATACATTTCCTGCCATATCATATAAGCCGTAACCATTGGCAGCAAATGATTTTACAGGGGCTACATTTCCGTAACCATCTGTCTTTTTATCGGAATATGGGAATTCTCCCTGCCAGGTATTGGCTTTTACTTTTCCTGTTGTCAGATCTTCATCTCCCCAAGGGTACTTTTTATCTTTCAGACCACCTCTTCCTGCATATTCCCATTCTGCTTCTGTAGGCAATCTTTTGCCCGCCCATTTGGCATAGGCATTGGCATCAAACCAGGAAACCTGCGTTACCGGATAGTTTTCTTTGCCTTTGATATCGCTTTTTGGTCCTTGCGGATGTTTCCAGCTGGCACCAGGTGTCCAGCTCCACCATTGTGAAACGTCATTGATGTCTACACGTCCCTTTGGCGGGGAAAAGGTTAAAGATGCGGGCTGCAGTTGGTCTTCTGATGGTTTTGGTGTTCCCGGAGGAAGTTGTTTTTTGATCTCTTCCCAATCCGGCTTTTGCTCTGCCTGAGTGACGTAGCCTGTAGCTTTCACAAATGCGGCAAACTGGGCATTGGTCACTTCCGTCTCATCGATCCAGAAGCCATCCATTTTTACTTCATGTGCCGGATATTCATCCCTGCGACCTTCTTTGTCCGAAGCGCCCATTCGGAATGAACCAGCAGGAATATATTTCATGCCTGCATGTGAATTCAGACCGTTTTTCTCGTTCTTAGCCAGTGTTTCTATGCCCGTAACCGCGCCATATCGCTTAGGAAGGTTGGAGTTGCAACACGCAGAATCACTTAGATTGGAACCGGACATCCCAGTATTTACTGTAGTATCTGCGGAACTGCCGGCAGCACTTTTATCTTCACTTTTTTGATTGCAGGCGACCATGGCCGACGCTAAAAACAAATACAAAAACTCTTTCTTCATAAAAAATCGGGGTCATGTTCAGGTTACGGGTAAAGGCCCGAAGATTAACAGTATAGGCACTCCTGAACTGCGCTTAATGAAGGCAAAATAATGATAAAATATTAAATTCTTACCTGATTTCGGCGATTATTAACGCATTACGCCAATTTTACTTCCTTCCCAATCCGGAAACAGCAATTTATCGTTATGAAGGTTTAAATGTTTGTCTGCCACCTCAGAAAATACGCTTCTAAAATCAGTGGTAACGGCCAGATCTCTGCCATCCTCCAGGTTTTCTATCGCCATTGGCTGCACATTTCCATGTACCAGTCCACCGTTTACACCATTCCCCAGAATGAAATTGCAGGAAGCACGTCCATGGTCTGTTCCTCCAGTTCCATTTTGCTTCACGGTACGGCCAAATTCGGTCATCGTCATTACAGTTACATCATCTTGCAATGTTCCCATATCAGTCCAAAAAGCCATAATGCTATTGCTCAAGTCGTTCACATTTCTAGCAAAAATCCCGGTATCGGTACCTTGGTTAAAGTGGGTATCCCAACCTCCAGATTCTGCGAAAGCAACTTCCATCCCTACATTCATCTTGATCAGCTGTGCGATTTGCTTCAATGAATTACCGAGTGCGGTATTTGGATAAACGGCGTTATTGGCCGGTTTATAATTCTTCACATCCGTTTTATGCAGCATTTTTATCGCTTCAAAACTTTCCTTTCCAGTATCTTTAAGCAGGTTTGAAGAGGTTTGATCGTATAAATCTTCGAAACTTTTAGCGGCCATATTGGCGCCGTTCATATTCCCCCTCATCTGTATATTAAAATCCTGGAGGTTGCTGATGGCCAATGCTGGGTTTTCTCCATAAAAGGAACGCGGCAAAGAGGAGGTCAAGCTCACACCCTGAAAAGGCGTGGCACCATCATGTCCCAATAACCCCACAGCCCGGTTTAGCCAGCCACTATCTGTTCCTTTTTTAAAAGGTGTTCCTGATTCCATGTAATCCTGTGCATCAAAATGAGACCTGGTGTTGTTAGGTGATCCAATCCCATGCACAATCCCCATTCGCTGATCACGAAATACAGATTCGAAAGCGGCCATGGAAGGATGCAGTCCAAAATGTCCATCAAGATCTATTAAAGGGGTGTTTTTTGCTGCTTTCGCAGCACTCATAAACAAACTTGGCCTCGCTTGCTGCAGGTATTGATCTGTAAATGGCGTCACAGCCATTAAACCATCCATCGCTCCCCGCTGGAAAATACAGACCATTATTTTCTTTCTATTGAACAAGCCTGGTTCTTTGGTATGGGCTACTGCCTCAGTCAGGAAACCTGGAATCCCACCCAATCCGATGCCAAATAATGCCAGTCCGCCGCCTTTTATAAATCCTCTTCTTGAAGTCATGATTTCTTAATTTTATCGCTGTATTTCAGCTGAATTACTTTCTTTGAAACTCTGGTGAGCCAATAATTACGCCTACTACCTGCGCCAGCATTGCATTATTATTCTTCTTATTCTCATTATTTGATGTTTTGTGGCCCATACTGGCTGACTTGTCCCCAGTATTGACCATCTTGTCCCCAGCAACACTTGCTTTATCCGCTGCATTTGCTACTTTACTGGTCAGCATCGGATCATTTAACATCGGCTGAAGCCTTTTAAACGTTGCTGTTAAATTGCGTTCCGGCATCATGATCTTTCCATAGGTTACTAACGCGGCTTCTGCACTTTCCGGTTCATGAAAATCATTTAATGCGGCAAGGTTAATGCTGACACCAGGAATCCGCTGTGCCGCAATGGCGAGTCCGAAGTTCATTCTGTTCAGTAAGGAGCCGGTATTGATCCAATACTGTCCTCTATCCGGAAAACCCGTAGGTGCCTGATAATAGTACATTTTCTGGCCCATTTTATTCATCCAGTTGAAGAGCTGATAGGGCTGTGTAATGTTGGCATCTAAGGCGCGTACGGTACTAATTGTGAGTTCAAAAGGAGATTTTGTTTTTTCACGGAGGGCAGCACTGCTCCAAAATTCGGGAGCGGAAACCATAGTCATCATGACTTGTCGGATGTCCCCTTTAGATTTACTAAACGTTTTCACCATCTTATCGATCAGGCTTTGCGGAGGGTTATCATTGACAAATCTGGCGGCGAGTTTGCTGCTGATAAATTTAGCCGCTGCAGGATGATTCGCTAGTAAATCAAATAGTTCAAGTCCTTCCTCATACCCACCATCAGCTGCAAAATGATGTCCTAGTACTGTTTTCTCTTCATTATCGTGTCGGTTTGGAACAAACAGGAAATCGCCATCCTTTACAAACCCTCTCTTTTTCAGGTTTTCTTCTCCCACCTGATCAATGATCTTTTTCATGGCTGCGCCATAACCTTCCTCACCCATTGGCGCAATCGTCCAACCGGTCAGTACTCTTGCTGCCTGGGTCACATCCGACTGTGTATAGCCTCCGTCTACCCCCAAAGTATGGAGTTCCATCACCTCCCTTGCATAGTTTTCATTGAGGCCGCCAGATTTCCTTTTTACTGGGACAAGCTTTTTGTTATTGCTTTTGTTATTGCCTTTATCCCTATCGTTGTTGTTGCTCATCTGCCGACCTTGGTTACTGCCCATCCCCCGACCTTGATTATCTTTTACCGGAGTTCCCGTGCTGGTAAAATTATCCAAATAGAGGAGCATGGCTGGAGATTTTGCGGTAGCCAGCAATAAGTCTTCAAATTTACCGGTCACATTAGGACGGATGACATCCCTTTCGTAGGCTGGAACAAATGCTGCACATTGATTTTTAGTAAGAGATACATTGAAATGGTTGAACCAGAAATCGGTCAGTAATTCCCTCAATTGGTTATTCGTATAAGCTGCTCTTAGTATTTTTTGATTGATAAACTGCCGTAATAATTCTTGCTCTGGCTTGAATCCTTTTTGATCCATATAAGCACGGATCTGTGCACGGTATTCCGGTTTATCTCCTTTATTTACGGAATCTTTATTGATCAGCCCCTCTTGAATCGCGAGTCTTAAAACTCGGTTTGCTCTTGGGTATTTATTCTCGACCTCGGTATTACTCAGATAGATATCATCATATGTATTCAATAACAAGTTCAAAGAATCATCAGGTAATTTTCCATCAAGCTGCTGCTGAAACCAGCGTTCCAGTCCCATCTTCATGACGGCCTCCACTTCTCCAGACTTTGCTCCGTAAGTAAACCTATTCAGTAAATGCGCTGCTGCCTGACGCTCAGTTAATCCTACCTGCCGATAAGGAAACGCTGTTTTATACCACTCTGGCTGTGCTTTTTTAAAGGAAGAGAAAATTATAGTAAAGAACAGCACAGCTATAAATGAGTAAATAACCTTTAATGGAGTTTTCATATAGATGATTTTTGAGGTATACTACTTATGACCAGCAGAATAGAAAAAAGATTAATGCTTTTTTAAATATAACAAAAACCGACCCGAACATTTCCTCGTATCTGCCCATACAAAACTACTATCATGAAAAAAACATTCTTTACCGTAATTGCCCTAGTAGCTATGGCATTCACAACACAAGCTCAGAAAAATCCAATGGTTGGTGGCGCAGCGATGTATGCCAATAAAGACATTGTTGATAATGCTGTAAATTCTAAAGACCATACTACACTAGTTGCAGCTGTAAAAGCAGCGGGACTGGTAGAAACCTTAAAATCAGCAGGGCCATTCACAGTATTTGCACCTACGAATGAGGCATTTGAAAAACTTCCAGCCGGAACTGTAGAAACGTTGCTAAAACCAGAAAACAAAGCCATGTTAACCAAAATCCTGACTTACCATGTAGTTGCTGGAAAAATGTCTGCCGCGGATATCGCAAAAGCCATTAAAGCCGGAAATGGCAAAGCAGAATTGACTACCGTCAGCGGTGGAAAACTATGGGCATGGATGGAAGGAAATAAATTGGTATTGAAAGATGAAAAAGGGGGCATGTCTACTGTAACCATCGCTAATGTGATGCAGAAAAATGGCGTAATCCACGTTGTTGATACCGTTTTAATGCCGAATTAAAAATATTAAAAGAAAAGCCGGAAGGAAAGAGAAAAGAATGTTATTGAAAAATAAGGCTTTAACAGGCAGTTCAAATTGAGCTGCCTGTTTTTTATGCGCTATAAGCTATGCGCCAACTCCTCAGGCCCCCTCTGAACCTTCACTATTCAACTTTTCCCATTCTATTATGTTTACCTACGAAATACACGAAGCATTACAGATGAAGTTCAAACTTACTCCAATTGACCTTGTCCAGGACATCGCAAAAGAAGATTTTGAGCAAAACTATCTACGCGCTCGTCGCCCGCTCATCCTAAAAAATAGGTCTAAAAACTGGCCTGCTCATGAAAAATGGAACCTTGACTACATGAAAACTGTTGTTGGCGACAAAACTGTGCCGCTCTACGACAGTTCCAAAGCAGATCCTTCGAAGCCGATTAATGCTCCGGCGGCAGAGATGAAATTTGCAGATTATGTAGACCTGATTAAAAGCACAGTCTTGATCAGCGACAAAAATAATTATTCCCAGATGGATAAATTTAGATTTTAATTTACACTTTTGTCCTTTAACCTTGATAATTATGAGCTTTATACTGAAGCCGGTAGATACCGTTGAGAACATTAGTCCTGAGGATTTCAAAAAGAATTATTTAGATCCGAGGCGTCCTTTAATTATAAAGGGATTGACTAAATCATGGCCAGCCAGAGAGAAATGGACGACTGAATATTTAAAAGAAATCGCCGGCGACCTGAATGTCAGCTTGATGGACAACTCTAAGGCTGATCCCTCAAAGCCCATCAATGCCTCTGTAGCAGAAATGCGTTTTGGCGATTACCTGGACCTGATCAAAAGAGAACCTACTGAACTTCGCATATTTTTCTTTAACCTGTTTAAGCATGTACCGAGCTTGATTAAAGACATCGTATTACCGAAAGACCTGATGGGTGGCTTCATTGAAAGTATGCCCGCTATGTTTTTTGGTGGCTCAAACTCGGTTACTTTCTTACATTACGACATTGATTTACCTCACCTTTTCCACACCCATTTTGGTGGAAGAAAACACATCATTTTGTTTGACAACAAATGGAAGAAAAGGTTATACTGTATCCCTAATGCCACTTATGCTTTAGAGGATTATGATGTGGCAAACCCTGATTTCGAAAAATTCCCAGCTTTAAAAGGTGTGGAAGGTTATGAAGTATTCCTGGAACATGGCGACACTTTATTTATGCCTACCGGGATGTGGCACTGGATGAAATATCTGGACGGATCTTTCTCCTTAAGTTTAAGAGCATGGGATGCCTCTATCACCAGAAAAGCACAGAGTGTATTTAATTTAGCGATTAAAGGCGGACTGGATAGTGTGCTAAAAATGGCATTTAAAGCTCCTTATGCAAAATATAGAGAAAAAGTTGCGATAAAAAGAGCAGAACGTGCGCTTGCAAACGGCTCTCCAAAATAGTCAAAAATCATTTAAATCAGGGTATTCCTAAATTTCATACCCTGATTTAAATTCCCGATAATCATCCGCTAAAGTATGGCTTCCAGACCTTCTTGGCTACCCATCCGAACCCTTTTCCTGCCCGGGTATTTTTACAACTGGATAACATTACTCCCTTTTCAAACTTTTACCTTAGATATTCCGTTTATAACGAATATATGAGAGGTTTCCATTTTTCTAATTTCCAGCCAGATGACTTACCGAAAGGTGGTTTCGATGAATTGCTGAAGCTCTTCACTCAGCTGCTCAATTATACTGCCGGTGACGCAGGAGAAACATTGGCCTGGATGAATGAGCTGGACAAAAAATACAAGTTCACCAATAACGATTATGGGATGGGTAACTTTATTGATGACCTTAAAGAAAAAGGCTACATCAAGGAGAATCCAGCAAATGGTGAGAGGAGCATTACCGCCAAGACGGAGCAAACGATTCGTCAGTCGGCATTGGAGGAGATTTTCGGCAAGCTTAAAAAAGCAGGTCGTGGAAATCACAACACCAATATTTCTGGAATTGGCGAAGAGAAAAACGCCGATAGAAGGGAATACAGTTTTGGCGATCCGTTGGATCAGATTGACATGACCGCCTCTATCCACAATGCACAGATTAACCATGGTATCGGCAATTTCACACTGACCGAGCGGGATCTGGAGGTAGAAGAAAAGGACTATAAAACCCTGACTTCCACCGTGCTGATGATCGACATTTCTCATTCCATGATCCTTTATGGAGAGGATAGAATTACGCCCGCAAAAAAGGTGGCTATGGCCCTTGCAGAACTGATCAGAACCCGGTATCCGAAAGATACGCTGGACATTGTCGTGTTCGGCAATGATGCCTGGCCAATCACCATCAAAGACCTGCCCTATTTACAGGTTGGCCCTTACCATACCAATACTTTTGCCGGATTGGAACTCGCAGCAGATCTTCTAAGGCGCCGGAAAACACATAATAAGCAGATTTTCATGATCACCGATGGTAAACCCACTTGTTTGAAGGAAAATGGCACTTATTATAAAAACAGTATGGGTCTGGACAGAAAGGTAGTCAACAAGACATTGAATATGGCCGCACAATGTAAGCGCCTAAACATCCCGATTACTACCTTTATGATTGCGCAGGATCCATATCTGCAGCAGTTTGTCAGGGAATTTACCCAAATTAACGGCGGAAGGGCGTTCTATAGCTCGCTGAATGGATTAGGCGAATACATCTTTGAAGATTATATTAAAAACAGAAGAAAAACAGTTCGATAGCAGCAACTGCTCCACAAAAAAATATCATACCACAAACATCACATGGATCACATCACTATAAAAACCCTTGGCCAATTGAAGGCCTCCAATTATAAGTCGCTTGCCGTAAAAGATGAGCTCCGTAAAAACCTGATCACTCAGCTTCAAAGTAATGAAGCCGGTTTTGAAGGAATTTTAGGCTATGACGAAACCGTTATGCCGGAACTTCAAACGGCCATCTTATCCAGACATAATATTTTGCTATTGGGTTTAAGAGGCCAGGCGAAAACCAGAATTGCGAGATTAATGGTCAACTTACTGGACGAATATATTCCTTACGTCGCAGGAAGTGAGATTTTTGATGATCCGCTTCAACCGATTTCATGGTATGCAAAACATGAGATTAGTATTCATGGGGATGATACCCCTATTAGCTGGCAGCACCGCAGCGAACGCTACACGGAAAAACTGGCGACACCAGACGTGACTGTTGCCGATCTCATCGGGGATGTGGATCCGATCAAAGCCGCTACTTTGAAATTGACCTACAATGATGAAAGGGTGATTCACTTCGGATTGATCCCAAGGGCACACCGCAGTATATTTGTCATCAATGAGCTTCCTGATTTACAAGCGAGGATTCAGGTGGCCTTATTCAATATGCTGCAGGAAAAAGACATCCAAATCCGAGGCTTTAAATTAAGACTGCCACTGGATGTACAGTTTGTATTTACTGCCAACCCAGAAGATTATACCAATAGAGGTTCCATCGTGACGCCTTTAAAAGATCGTATTGAAAGTCAGATTTTAACCCATTACCCGAAAACTATTGCCATTTCCAGGGAGATTACCGCTCAGGAAGCCAAAATAACCCCAGCACAAAAAGAAACAATAGAAGTGGATGGTCTGGCAAAAGACCTGGTAGAACAAGTTGCTTTTGAGGCCAGACAAAGCGAGTTTATCGATCAGAAATCTGGTGTTTCTGCAAGGTTAACGATCTCTGCTTATGAAAACCTGATCAGCACTGCCGAAAGGAGAATGCTCCTCAATAAAGAGAAAAACACTTTTGTACGGTTGTCGGATTTAACGGGGATTACCCCAGCCATTACCGGAAAAATTGAGTTGGTTTATGAAGGTGAGTTGGAAGGCCCGGCAAAAGTAGCCCATACTTTGATCGGAAAAGCCATTAAATCCTTGTTTAATCGCTACTTCCCAGATCCAGAGAAAGCGAAAAAAAGCAAGTCTGCGAACCCATATTTCCGCGTTACAGAGTGGTTTACAGAAGGAAATACCTTAGATATTTCCGATCAGCTGACTCTAGCTAAATACAAAAAGGAATTGATGCAAGTGGATGGATTAAGCGAATTGGTGAAACAATTCCACCCGAAATTAAGCGCCAATCAAACCTTGCTGATGATGGAATTTGTGCTGCATGGTTTGGCAGAATACTCACAGCTGAACAAGAAATACCTGCAAAGTGGATTTGGATTCTCTGATATGTTCGATAGCCTGTTTAATACCAGTCCGGATGAGGAGGATGAAGATGATATGGACTTCAGATAAGCTTTTTTAACTTTCATTTTTATAATTACGCCAAATGGGCCGATTACCCGTCTTTATATTTTTATCAGTACTGCTGTTAGCGTTCGACTACTACTGCTTTCGGGCGATTCTGAGTGTTTTCAAAAAATGGAAACCAGGAACCCGGAAGCTGTTTACCATTCTTTGGTGGGGCTATACCTTTATATTGCTGGTTGGTGTTTTCAGCACCTTCTACGCGAACCTGTTCCTGAGCCTTAAATCAGTGATTCTGGTAGCTTATTTCTTAACTGTAGCTTGTAAGCTGGTCTTACTTCCTTTCCTGGTGATAGACGATTTCAGGAGGTTTATCATTCGGCTTTCCCAGTCTTCTAAGTCGAAAACCGGGCCAGTCATAGATCCGGTACTTCCGGAAACCATTACGCAAGTGACACCGGGAGAGCCAATCAGCCGTTCTTCTTTTCTAGTCAAAGCCGGGCTGGTGACTGCTGCCATTCCACTGACATCTCTAAGCTGGGGAATTGCCAGAGGTGCTTATGATTATCAGGTAATCCGTAAGACGTTAGTCCTCCCTAATCTTCCAGCTTCCTTTGAAGGCATGAAATTAGGACAGATATCGGACGTCCACTCTGGAAGTTTTTATAACCCCAGAGCTGTTCTGGGTGGTGTGCAGATGCTCCTGGCAGAAAAACCAGATGTCATCTTTTTTACCGGAGATCTGGTCAACGATTTGGCTACCGAAATGCGCGATTACCAGGATATCTTTAAAAAAGTGAAAGCGCCTTTAGGCGTGTACTCTGTTTTAGGAAACCATGATTATGGGGAGTATCGCTTTGGAAAGGAACCTTCAGCGATCAAAACGAAGAATTTACAGGAGGTGATCAAAACGCATGAGCGGATGGGCTGGGACTTGCTAATGAATGAGCATAGACGCCTGAAAGTAAATGGGGAAGAGATTGGGATTCTGGGCATCGAAAACTGGGGAACCGGAAGATTCCCTAAATATGGAAGAATGGATCTGGCGACAAAAGACACAGACGACCTTCCTGTTAAACTGTTATTGTCACATGATCCTTCGCATTGGAGGGCAGAAGTATTGCCTAAATACCCACAGATCGATGCCATGTTTAGCGGCCATACCCATGGAATGCAATTCGGTGTAAGAACGGAAGATTTCCAATGGAGTCCGGTGCAGTATATTTACAATGAATGGGCAGGTTTGTACCAGGAAAAGCAACAGCAACTTTATGTAAATGTGGGATATGGCTTCCTGGGTTATCCTGGAAGGGTTGGAATTTTACCAGAAATCACGATATTTGAGTTGAAACGTGCTTAGCTAATTCCCATTTTCGGATATGGTAAAAAAAATACTGTTTTCCAGCCTTGATTTTTTGCTGTTCAGCAATTTGTTTATCGCCATCTGTGCGGTTGCTCAAGGTCTGGTTACTTATTATTTGCTGCACGTTCCTCCCGATAAATATATCTTGGCCATTATCTTCTTTGGAACATTGGGGCTCTATAATTTCAGCATGCTGCTTTCTGTACCAAAAGATCCTGCAAATGCTACATTGATGAGGGTTCGCTGGATCTTTTCGCACCATCGGTTAATTATATCCATGTTATTGATCTCCGGTCTGTGCCTGATCCCCTTAGGATTGCTGTATTTGAGTATTGAAGGAAAATTATTAATGCTGTTTACCGGCGTATTGGCCATTAGTTATAATATTCCATTTTTAACGCTGAATGGACAGAAAATAGGCTTGAAGAATATTCCTTTGATCAAGCTATTTTTGGTGGCATTGATCTGGTCAATTAGCTGTGTGCTCCTTCCGATCGTAGAAACTGAACATAACCAACTGCTCAATATCTCTACCGGTGAAACCCTGCTATTGGTTGCCATGCGCTTCCTATTTATTGCAGCCATCACCATCCCTTTTGATGTGAGAGACCTATTTCAGCATAAAATTATTGCCTTAAAAACGATTCCTGCCCTATTAGGCGATAAAAAGGCTTTTCTATTTTCTCAGTTTTTACTGGGCGGGTATCTGGTGTTACTGATTTTACTCCAGCAAACTGTCAACCTGGAGGTAATTTTGCTGACAATTACCATCGGGTTAACAGGTTGGTTGATCTATAAATCAAATCCCGAAAGAAATGAATACTATTATTTCTTGTATTTAGATGGAATGATGTTATTGCAGTACCTGTTACTGGTACTGCTTCATTTATTTTTTTAGGCAGGATTAAAACGATAACCTACTCCTCTTACGGTTTGTAACAATTGAGGGTTATCCGGATTCAGCTCTATCTTTTTGCGCAACCGCACAATGTGCATATCCAGGGTTCTGGTATTTACATCAGAATTATAGCCCCAAACTACCAGCATCAGCTCATCGCGATTGATCACTTTATTAGGATTTCTCAGGAAATATAGCAGGATTCTGTTTTCTAAAATGGTCAGCTCTATTTTCTTTTCATTCCTGAATAAGGTATGGATGTTAGGATGATGTTCCATATTTCCAAAACGATGGATCTCTGAGCGGTCGTTGTTCAATAAGAATTTCACTTTATTATCTAACATAGCCACCAATACATCCATGTTGAAAGGCTTCGTCACATAGTCGGAAACACCGAAATTATACGCGTCGATCTTATCTACGTCCTGCGCTTTTGCAGTCATCATGATGATCAGGTTTTCAAACCCCTGTTTACGAACTTCTTCGCAAACCTCAGAACCTTGTTTACCAGGTAACATCCAATCCAGTAAAACAATATCCGGCTTTTCAGTCATGATTGTTTTCTCTGCAATTTCCCCATCACCAGCCTCCAGAACATCATATCCTTCCGCTTTTAAACGGTGGACCACTAAAAACCTGAGGTTCTCATCATCTTCAACTATTAATATTTTAATTCCCTTAGACATATTTCTAATCGTTATATGGTAGTACAATTTTAAATTCTGTTCCTTTATTCACCCTGCTTTTCACCGTAATCTCACCTTTCATAAAGTTAACCACTTCTTTACAGAAAGCCAATCCGAGGCCAACACTTCCATTTTGGTTGTACTGGTTTTGAATGCGGAAAAACTTCTTAAAGATATTATTAATTTCGGAGGAAGGAATGCCAATTCCATGATCCGTAAACCTGATCACCACACGGCCTTTGATTAACCGGGCACTGATGTGCAGCTTTTTCCGCTCTGGCGGAGAGTATTTATACGCATTTTCTGCAAGGTTATCAAAAAGGCTGCCTAAAAGCACCGGATCTGTCACAAAAGTGGTAAATCCGCTCACCTCATAGGTAAAATCAAAATCAGGATGTTTCAATCGATGTGATTCTACGGTGCTTTCAATAAAATCTTCAATGTAGATTTCATCTTGATTGAGCTGAATTGCCTTATTTTCAATTTGCGTGAAGGCTAATAATTTATTCATTAATCCATTCAGTTTATCGGCTTCTTCGTCCAGTATTTTGCCATAAAGCTTTAGTTCTCTATCGCTGAGTGAAGTGGCACTTTTAATGTTATTTCCGGCTATTTTTATAACACTGACGGGTGTTTTAAACTCATGCGTAAGGTTATTCACAAAATCGTATTGCAATTTGAACATTCGCTGATTGATATTCAGGTTCCTGTAAATTAAAAATGCAACCAGTACTACGATACCGTAAAACACGAGGATGGCGGCAGCAATGGGCAGGAAGTAACTCCGGATTTCACGGTCTACAAATGATTTTGAAGAAAGGAAATACAGTTTATAGTCTGAAAAAGCGCCTGGAAGTGTAATCTCCGTACTGAGATAAGTTTCGGAGGTATCCAAAGGATCGTAGGTGGAGGGCTGAATCTTTATGTACTGATATAAGAGCGGTCTGGAATTGATGATTTTAAGCTTATAAGGGTCCAGATGAAAGGACAGCATATCTTGCTGATATATTGGCTGTGGATCTAATTTAGCCCTCAGCATTCGCTTATACATCTTCAAATCTTCTGTTCTTGGAATGTTCAGGTAGGTGATTTTATTGGAACGTACATTGCTGAAGTTACTAAACAATTCGTCCTGACTCGCCACTTTATTGGTATCCAGACTTTCGATATAAGAGGCCAATTTCAATGCCAGGGCATTAAAATCATCACCAACAATGAAATTACGGGTATTCGCCCTGGAGAAAAGCAGAATAGAGTCTTCTGGGATGAGCGGCCCGAATTGATAAATATCTTTAGGTCCAAAGGAGAATTTACCGGTATTCAGTCCATCATTAACAGGTGTGTTTTTTACTTCAGAATCATAGAAGACCACCCTGGATACGAAAGGGTATTCCTGTAATACTGTATCTACAAAATTGGATGCAGTAGCAGAGTCCAGGTAGCCGTTATAATAGGAAACTTCCGGAAGTTTTTTCTGAAAGAAATCGTTGTAAGGCTTAATCGTTTGCTCCAGTACATTCACTTTTTCGGACACAAATTCACTTTCAATGAATTTCTTACTGAAGTTGTAAGCGAGATACAATGACAAGGTAAACAATACAGACATCAGTATGATGAAAGTAAGGATTAAGGAAAAGTTCTTACGATAGCCTGTTTTTTTCTCTGCGATCATTGATCCGAATTTACCTGTTTTTAAGGTTTATTTCTAAAAATTGTTCGAGAGCAGTATAAAACTGATGCCTGCTTTCCAAATTTTTGGTCGGAAATACAATACCTTCGTTCTCCAGATAAGTCACATTTACGTTTCTCTTCTTGAGGTTTTTCACAAATTGTAAAGTCTCTGCAGCATTCGCATTTGGGTCTTTTACATTCTGGGAGATAAATACAGGGGTATTAATCTTATCCGTCTGAAATAAAGGCGAAGCTTTGCGCATCTGATCTGCATCCGTTAAGGGGTCTCCCACAATATCATAATACATTTGCAGGCTATTCTTTAAGAAAGGCGGAATAGATTTTAAATAAGTAAATAAGTTGATCACCCCAGAATTTGAAGCAGCACAAGCATACATTCCAGGATTCAAATAAGCGCTGTTTAGTGCAATATTGCCACCAAATCCCGCACCATAGATCCCTATTCTTTTAGGATCTGCTATGTTTTTTTTGATCAGCCATTTTACACCGTCATTAATATCTTCTTGAATCTTTCCTCCCCATTGCTTAAATCCGGCGGTCATGAATTTTTTTCCATAGCCTGATGAGCCACGGTAGTTGACCTGAAATACAGCATAGCCTCTGTTGACTAAAAACTGTACTTCCGCGTTGTACCCCCATAGATTGCGCTCTACAGGCCCATCATGAGGCAATACCACTACTGGTAGGTGTTGAGGCTTCACATGAAGCGGTAGGGTCAGATAACCGTTAATAGTCAGGCTATCTCTTGATTGAAAACTAACAGGTTTCATCTCGCTCATCTCCTCCTGCTGAATTGCAGGATTAAAATCGCTCAGTTTTTTAAGTTTACGCTGGTCTGCAAAATACAGGTAATAAGATCCCGGATTTCTATCGGTAAAGGTGCGCAGTACGAATACATTTTCGGCCTGATCACGGTCTAAAATTCGAGTCTCCGTTTTGGGTAAAAGCTGATCAAGATCTTTGTAAAGTGCCTTTATGGTGTTATCCATGTAATGCTTTTCCTTTTTCCAGGTTTCATAGATCACAAAAGACAGCTGCTGTTTTTTTCTGGAATATTGTGCATCGGTGATGTTGAGTGAATCATTTCCAAAAAGAACTTTAAGCTCTTTTCCGGTATTACAATCCACTTCTACCAAGGCACTTTTATCTCTGTTCACGCTAGAAATCGCATAAATAATATTCGGCCGATCATGCTTAAAAGCAACAGGCATAAATGTGGTGGTGAAATTATTGGTCATAATGGGCTTAAAAGCCTGACCTTCCTGTGCACGATACAGCATGGTGGTATTGGCACCATCGGTACTCACTGCCAGCCTCAATTTACCTTCAGAATCCGTACGCCAGTCGGTAATATTTCCAGGATTTTTTGCCACCATCTCCATTCCGCCATTCCGTACATTTAGACGGTAAACATCAAAAACTGTAGAGTCTCTTTTATTGGAAGAAATCAACAGGTATTTATCATCGATTAGCTGATCTTCGATCACCCGCATTCTACTCTTTTCATTACTGCTCAGCTGACGCTCATTTGCACCCTCTTTATTGATAATGAAGATATCCGAACGCCGTTTTGCAGCATCCACTTCTTTATAATAAATCAGCTCATTATTGCTTAGCCAAAAGTAGAAAATAATGTTTTTATCCTCCAAACGAGTAATTTTACTGACTTTTCCAGAGGCGATATCTTCTATATAAAGGTTTAAACTCTTCCCTTCCATCTTCAAATAGGAAAGATTTAATCCATCCGGAGACACCCGATAGGTCATCCTCTCCTGTGATTTAAAAAAGTCATCCAGGGGAATGGTCCGTTCGCCTCCCTCCTTTGGCCGACAAGCAAAAGCTAGAGATATTAAAAACAGGAAAAAGTATCTTTTATATCTCATCATATTATTAATCGCTAACAAAGCTACGGAACGCAACCAGTCTATAGCAGATATACACCAATATTGTTACTGTTACATTTCCAGAGCTGATGAATATAAATACTTTTTTGGGCTATGAAAATATAAATCCGTAACATTTAAAATACCCCGAGGTATTAATCTTGTCATAAGACACGCTAAATTCGTCTTTAAATCGTTATTTTAGCTTCATGTTTTGTGAAGCCCAATGAAGAAACTCGTTTTAGTCTTTACCTTTTTCCTGTTCCAGATCTTTTGTTTTGCACAAGACCACATGGACGATGCCATGGCTTATCAATACTATCAGCAAGGGCAGTTTCAGGAGGCTTCCGTACTCTTCGAAAAGCTCTACAATAAAACCAATAATGAAACCTATTTTGAGTTATATTTTAGCAGCCTATTAAAGGTTAAGAAATTTGACGAGGCAGAGAAATTAGTCAAAAAATCGCTGAAGCAAAACCCAAAAAACCTGGTCTACAGCATTGCAGTTGGCCGATTACTTCAAGAGAAAGGACAAAACCAGGAAGCCAATAAACAATATATGGAAGCGCTCAGTAACCTCCCTGCGGATGAATTCAAAATCAGGGAAATTGCCACTCAATTTTATAACTTCCAGGCTTATGACCTTGCCATTACCACTTTCCTGCAAGGAAGGAAACTCTTAAAAAGCAATAAGCCCTTCACTTTTGAACTGCTGAGCATATATCGTTATAAAAAAGACAAACAAATGCTCATTCAGGAATACCTGGATGCCCTGCCTGAAATGCCTCAGCTCCTAACCCAGGCAGAAAGCGTTTTCTCCACGATATTCGAGGACAGCAAGGACTATCAACTCTTACAAACAGCATTGTTAAAGAAAATCCAGAAAGAACCGCAGACGGAAATCTATACCAAATTATTAATCTGGCAATACCTGCAGCAGCAGGAGTATGATATGGCCTTAAGGCAGCTGATTGCCCAGGATAAGCGAATTAAAGATGATGGCGGAATTCTATACCAGGCTGCAAACACTTTCCTCAGCAATCAGGCTTATCCAGTCGCCATCAAAGCTTATGAATACCTGGTTTCGAAGGGAAAAGAAAATGAGTATTACCTTCCTGCAAAAGTGGAGCTGATCAATACCCGATATGAGCTGCTGATTGGAGGAAAATATGAGAAGAATGCGATTACAGAACTCGCAGGAGCTTATCAGGCGATTCTTGAGGAATATGGCAAAACGCCTCAAACTATTTTTGCCCTGAAAAAATGGGTAAACCTGCAGGCTTATTACCTGAATCAGCTGGATACTGCAGAAAAAGCATTAGAAGAGGCGATTAAAATTCCAGGTTTGTCTAGCTCTGACCTTGGACAGTTAAAGCTGGATCTTGGAGACCTGTACATTCTAACTAAACAACCCTGGGAAGCTATTCTGATCTATGAACAGGTGGCCAAACAATTCGAAAACCAGGCCATTGGCAATGAAGCACGGTACCGTTCTGCCAGATTATCCTTCTATCAGGGTAATTTTGCTTATGCGAAATCACAGGCAGATATTCTTAAAGCATCCACTTCACAGCTCATTGCAAATGATGCCCTCAACCTCAGTCTGCTGATTTCCGACAATTTACAGTCGCCAGCAGATAGCAGTGCCTTAAAAATGTATGCCGATGCAGAGATGCTGCAGTTTAGAAATCTTTCCTCAAGTGCGATTGTAAAATTAGATAGCATCGATATTGCCTTTCCAAACAATAGCTTAGCCGACGATATCCTGATGGCTAAATCAAAAATATGGATCAAGAACAATGACATCAGCAATGCCATCACCGCACTGAAAATACTCGGCGAGAAACATAGCACCAGTATCTGGGCCGATGACGCCCTGTTTACGCTTGGCAATCTCTATGAAAACAATCTGAAAGATCCGGAGCAAGCTAAAGCCGTATACCAGAAGCTGATCAACGATTATCCAGGCAGTATGTACACTACCGAGGCACGCAAGCGTTTTAGGAAACTTCGCGGAGATATTATTGGTACATAGTTCCTATCTTTGCAAGATGTTAGTATACAATGTTACCTCAATAATTGAAGATGCAGCCGCAGATCGCTGGTTGCAATGGATGCAGGAATCACACATTCCAAGTGTAATGGCCACTGGAAAATTTGCCTCCTATCGTTTACTTAAAGTAGTTGACTCTCCAAATGAAGGCGTTACTTATTGCGCACAATATGCGATAGAGGACATGAGTGCCTACCAGGATTATCAGGAAAACTTTGCCCCTGCTCTGCAAGCAGAAGTGACCGCAAACTTCGAAAATCAACTGGTTGCTTTTCAAACCGTAATGGAAATCATCGATTAATCATCATATGAATATTTTAGAAACCCCTATTGCTGATCTTCTTATCATAGAGCCGAAAGTCTGGAAAGACAACCGTGGCTATTTCTATGAAAGTTTCAATGCAAAAACCCTTTCAGAAGCTGGCGTGAATGTCAACTTCGTTCAGGACAATCAATCTTTCTCTCAGAAAGGTACTTTACGTGGATTGCACGCGCAAAAAGCTCCTTTCGCACAAGGAAAGCTGGTTAGAGTAATCCAAGGGAAAGTACTGGACGTTGCAGTAGACATCAGAAAAGATTCTCCTACTTATGGACAGCATTTTACCATTGAGCTAAGTGGAGAGAACCATAGACAACTTTGGGTACCACCAGGCTTTCTACATGGCTTCTTAACACTGGAAGATCAAACAATTTTTACTTATAAAGTAAGTAATTACTACGATAAGGAATCGGAAATAGGGGTCATCTGGAATGATGCCGACTTAAACATCAAGTGGAGTAAAGACATTCCATTGGAAGATCTTTTACTTTCAGATAAAGATTTGGTGCTGCCAGGATTCAAAGACTTCAGCAGCCCGTTTTAAAAACAGCTTTAAACCGTACGATATTTAAACAGAAAGGCCGTTATGATGATCATCATAACGGCCTTTCTGTTTAGGAAAACCTATATTATTGTTTAATCAGGTTGTACAACTCATCCAATTTAGGAGAAAGTACAATTTCTATCCTTCTGTTTTTACTTCTTCCATCTGGGGTACTGTTGACCGCCAATGGCTGAAATTCTCCTTTTCCAGTAGCCGTCATTCTTACGCCTTCCACTTTAGCGATGTCAGTCAGGTATCTTACTACTGAAGTAGATCTGAGCACACTCAAATCCCAGTTGTCTTTGATCTGGCCAAGGTTGCTGATCTTTTGCGTATCGGTATGGCCCTCTACTGCAATATTAATCTCCGGCTGCTCTTTTAATACTGTTGCTAACTGCGTTAATGCCTGTTTTCCTTTCTCATCAATGATGATACTGCCGGAAGGAAACAATAACTTATCCATTAGAGAAACGTATACTTTTCCGTTCTTAATCTCTACCGTCAAGCCGCTTTTTGTAAAGCCCAATAAAGCTTCCTGCAATTTCTCTTTCAGTTGATTCGTTGCCTCGTCACGTTTACGTAGAATCTCTTCTACTTCTTTTAAACGCTGCTCACGTTTTTTAAGGTCCTGAGACAGCTTATTGATCTCTGTAGAGCTGTGATCCTTTAACTTGGCGTAGCTATTGTCAATTTCGGAATACTTTCCTCTCAAGTCATTTAATGACGCACTAAGCCCGGTGGTATCCTTTTTTAACCTGGCGATCAAATCTTCCAGATATTCATTTTTCAATTGAGATTGGTCTAAACCAGTACTCAGGGAATCTTGTTTTGCCAATAAGGCCTTATACTTCTTCGGTGATAAAACTACACAGGCACTGAATGCAGAAGCAAACAGTCCAACAAATACAAACAAAGCAATTCTTTTCATCATAATTATTGCACTACGGCATTTCTCAAAAATAATATAAACGGATATACGCCTTCAAAAGCTGTTTTCAATTGATCTACAATCCCAGGTTTTAGAAAGGCCTCATCCGATAACGGATAAACCGCCACAAAGCTTTTCAGCTTTAAGAACTCTATCTGCGGATGATCTTGCTCATATCCTTTGGGTGCATTTTTCAAAGTATCTTCTGTACTCAGCTTAAACGTACTTTTAAAACTTTTAGCATGAACAATATCTAAAAACTCCGAGGTATTATAGTCAATTTCTTCTCTTATTTTTTTCAGTACAGGTGCTTCAGGCATCCAAAAGCCTGCACCTAAAAAGCATTCCCCCGGCTGAAGGTGGAGATAATATCCAGGGCCCTGAATACCTCCTTTGATATTAAAAGAAATACCAAAGTTATTTTTATAAGGATCTTTATTTTTACTGAAGCGAACATCCCTATAAATACGCAACAAACATTTCTTTGCAGGGGTATCTATGGAAAAATCTGGATCTATTCCTGCGAGCACAGGGATCAGCTGATCTACAAAAGCCAGTACCTCTTCCTTTGCGTTTTCATATCTTGCTTTGTGTTCAGCAAACCATTCCCGATTGTTATTCCGGGCTACATCGGTGATAAAAGCGAATGTTTCAGGTTTAATCATGGTGTATCGTATGCGAGTTTGTATTTTATTTTAGGCGATAAGAAATGTAATAACATCACTCTAGAGTAGCGATAATTGAAAGGTGCTAATATTAAACAGCCCGTAAAGATGACCGTAATGTACATCCAGAAAGATTCATATTCCAGCCAACCTCCAGACAATATATAAGCAGCCACGCCTAAACTGATCATTTCGGCGCAATTCATCGCATAGCTGACATACATGGCGGCATAAAAGTAACCGGGTTCAATCTCAAATCGGAAACCACAATGACTACAATTGGTATTGGTATGCTGAATATTAAATCCATACAGACTTCCTGTAAAGATATCGCCTCTGCGACATTGAGGGCATTTACCATGCACAACTGCATACAATTTTGATGTTTTCTTCATAGAGTTCAGTAAATCGCAACAGGCGATGAGCGGGAATGGCAGGCTAAAATGTTAGGCGACTCCTTCAGTGTTTTTCTTACGGAACTTCACATACCAAAGGATGCCCATTCCAGTAATTAACAAATAGGGAATTGACAAAAGGTAAAGAATTCCTGAGTTCAGGCCATTCCCTTGTGTATTTCCATTTTTCACACTTTGTTCTGCACTCACAGTACACATGGCACATTGTGCATGAGCAACAGGAACATTAGAGATCAACAAAGTGACCATAAAAAGGAAGATAAAAACTATCTTTTTCATCCTGCAAATATAGAGAAAGAACGCTAGGAATAAGGCAATTACTATTGTAAAAAATATCACATAAAAAAAGTCGGTGAATTTAAATCCACCGACCTCAGTATCTTGTTTCTTAATGAAAGATCTAAAATTAGAAATTATAATAAGGAGAGATCATCAGATACACAATCACACCCGTTACGGCTACATATAGCCATACCGGATAAGCCCAGCGAACGATCTTTCTATGGAGCTCCACCTGCATCGTTAATCCTCTGTAAAAACTAACCAGGATTAAAGGCAATACCACTACTGCAAGGATGATATGCGTAGCTAAGATGAAGAAATAGACATACCTTGTACTGCCCACTGCTGCCAGTTCTGCTGCAGATAAGATACCGTTATGGTCAAGATCACCAAATTTGGTATCCTTTTCATACAAATGGAACAGAATATAAAATATCAAAAATATCGCCGACAAGATAAAGGTGATGATATTTGTAATTTTATGCGCTGAAATATTTCCCTTTTTAATGAAGATCAAGGATATGATCAGTAAAACTGAACAAACTGCATTGATTCCTCCAATAATATGAGGCAGTAAATAAATGAAAGCAGGTTTATTGCTGGGTGGTGGAACTAGTTTCAAAGCAATTACAACGGCTAGTACCACTGCAGTCACTATCCAAATTAGTCTTAGAAAAAACTTATCATTATTCATCTTAAATGGTATTTCGAAAGGTTTACCTTCCGTCGTTATTGTTTCTTAATTCTTCTGTGATCAATACTTTGATCTCATCATTCAACTGGGAGAGTGCTTCCTGACTACTTGCTGGGTAATAACCGCGAATGCGGCGCTGAGGATCCAGCAAGACAAACATATTACTGTATATAAATTTACGGTTTCCACTTTCGAATTCCTGATGTGCATCGATAGATAAACCTTGATTCACCAGTCTGTAAACTGCGGTACTGTCGCCGGTTAGCAAATCCCATTTCCCAGGCAGTGCGCCTAATGTCTGTGCATATTTCGCCAATAGCTCCGGAGTATCCCTTACAGGGTCTATGGTTAAACCAACAAAGTTCACCGTCTTATTGCCATTATATGTTGCTTCAAAAGCTTTCATCGCTTTATTCGCAAAACTTACTTTTCCAGGATTTTCGTTGGTATAAAATACATTTAACACCAATATCTTTCCTTCGTAGTTTTTCCAGGTGATGCTGTCCGCATTTTGATTGACCAGCTTAAAGTCGGGAACCTGGTAATAAATCGTGTCAGGAATTTGTTTCCCCTTTACAGAATGAAAGGTAGAGGCTACTTCTTTCTTACCAAAAATGGGAAGCGGTCTATACCTGTTCTTTCCTTTTTCCTGTAGTAAATAATACAAAAATCCTGGTACCGCTAAAATGGTGACCAGGATTAATATTTTTTTTATTTGTGAACTACTCATTAAACAAGGGGCATATGAAGATGCAGATATCCGCCTTCAATTAGCATTAGTGTTGTAAAATAGAAAATAAAAATAAACGATACGGTTAATGCTAATTGTAGTCCCAGCTTCTCATACTTTAAGTGCATGAAGTAAGCTACAATATAAAATGCTTTCACTAAAGTAAGCGCGATGTAGAAGAAGTTACCTACACCATGGCTCATGTAACCATGTGGCAATACCCAAAGGGCGATAAAGAATTCAATTACTGTGATCAGTAATAGAATACCAAATACCTGCCATATTTTTTTCTTGGTTAAGCCTTCGTGCTCTCCGTGTCCCTGCTCTGTGCTATGTGCGTGATCTGACATAATATTTTTTATTGAATGATTAAACTAAATAGAAGAATGTAAATACAAATACCCATACTAAATCCACAAAGTGCCAGTATAAACCAACTTTCTCTACCATTAGGTAATGTCCGCGTTTTTCGAACGTACCATTGATGGTCATAACCAAGATGATAATATTGATCAATACTCCAGTAAATACGTGAAATCCGTGGAATCCTGTGATCGTGAAGAATAGATTTGAAAACTGTAAAGCAGAAACGGTAGAAACCTCTCCGTTAAACAGGTGGTGAAGTGTTTCCATCGGAGGAATTTTACCCCATCCAAATCCTTCATGGAATAAGTGTGTCCACTCTAAAGCCTGACAGCCTAAGAACATGAAACCACCAATGATTGTAGCAACCATCCACCATACTACTTCTTTCTTAGAACGTCTGTGACCAGCTTCTACAGCCAATACCATGGTTACAGAACTCATGATCAGAATAAAAGTCATGATACCTACGAACACTAATGGCGCGCCTGTATCTACAATACCAGGGATCGATTGGAAAACCAAATCCGGATCTGGCCAGGTTAACTTAGTGAAACGCTGCGCTCCATAATAAATCAATAATGACGAGAATGTGAATGCATCAGATAGCAAGAAAAACCACATCATTAATTTACCGTACTCTACCGACCACGGCGAGCGACCTCCGCTCCAAGGAGTAGTTTTTACCTGATCTAATTGTGATAATGAATTCATTTTATAAATTGTAATAGTTTGTTAACAAATCTAACTGTTCAAAAGTAAAAAAACATACAGATATATCCATAATATATCTATAAAATGCCAAAATATAGAGGCAATTTCCATTCTATATTTCGCTCTAGGCAGTGATATCCCACCGTAAGCACCGAATATACAATTCAATATGAAACAAAGCCCACCAAAAATGTGCAATAAGTGAAATCCAGAAACGATATAAATTAAAGATATCGCTGCATTATTGTTCACTAATGTTGCTCCTGTTTGATACAAGGTGCTCCATGCGTCTACCTGAAGATAAGCAAAAACCAATGCTAATGCCATAGTTCCCCAAAGAAGAATTTTTTCCGAGCCGATATTTCCGGCCTTCAATGCTTTGGCAGCAAGAAACAGACAGATGCTGCTTCCGATTAGAATCAATGTGCTGTACATAAAGGCATCTGGAAGTACTAATCCATGTCCTTTACCTTTTGATGCTGCAAATACGATGTAAAAACTCGTAAAGCCTCCAAACATGATCGTGGAAGACACTACAAACAACCAAAGAATAAACTTCTTAGGCTTTGAGTTGACTACCTCTTCATATTTTACATCCTGCTCTTTTAACGTATGTACCATATTTAAATTATTAAGCTATAAAATCAAATAATAAAACCAACTGAACGATGGGTAGATAAAAGAAAGAGCAAAACATGACCTTCCTCGCACTGACCAAATCCAGATTCATCCACATTTTAAACGCCAGCGCTGCAAAAACCAGCCCGCCGAGGATAGATACTCCTGCAATATAATAACCACCAAAACCATAAAACGTAGGCATTAAGCTTACAGGGATTAGGATTAGTGTACTTAAAAACGTCATAAAAGCACTTGTTTTGTCCCTTTTAGTCGAAGGTAACAATCTAAATCCTGCTTTCTTATAATCGTCGTCCAATACCCAGGCAATGGCCCAGAAGTGTGGAAACTGCCAAACAAATTGAATTAAGAACAAGATCACCGCAATCTGATCAATCCTACCATGTGCTGCTACGTAACCAATTAACGGAGGTAATGCGCCAGGAATAGCACCTACAAATACCGCAATTGGACTTTTCCTTTTTAAAGGAGTGTAAGCAAAGGCATATAAAAAAATAGAAAATACGGAAAGTAAACCGGTCTCGATATTTAGTTTACCCAATAACCAGGTTCCGATCAATCCCATCACCAAACCAGAAACCAAACCCTGTCCTGTAGTCATGTGACCTGCAGGCATCGGACGGTCTTTAGTACGAGTCATTAGTTTATCCAAATCTACTTCAATCACTTCATTGAAGCAATTGGCAGCAGAAGTAACCAAAAAACCACCCACAATCAGGATCAACCAATTGGTCCAGTTGATATCCGGACTCACGCCATCTATAGGCACTTTAGAGCCAATTAAGAAAGTAACTGATGCGGAAAATACAACCAGAAAAGTTAGTCTGAATTTAATAAGCTTAGAAAAATCTGCTAAAAACTGTTTCAATTTATAAATTATTAATACTATTGATGGTAAGTCTCTGTTCTATACACCAGCAAATACAGGTAATACTGTAAAGTGAATAATGCAGTAGAAAACAGAATGTGTAATGCCTGCGCATATGGAGGCAGCGCAAAGTTAGACAATAATAAGCCCGTAACAATCTGAATAATTAAAACTATGGCAATTCCATTACCAACTAACAGCGCGGTAGCTTTACCATTCAACTTATCCTTTACGATTTTATAAATCACAACATTCAGGATCAAAACTAAAATGGCCACATCTCTGTGATACGAGAAAACCTCTCCTACTTTTCCAACCCAGCTTGCCCGATCATTGTACATCATGGCTTTTGAAATTGCATCGATCGCTTCCCTTACCTCTGTACCTAATACCACTTGAAGCGTAGTCAGGGCAACCGAAGCTAAGGTCAATATTTTCAACCAGGTAATGTTAGACATGATCACTACTTGCTGTTCATGCAGCTGTCTGGCATAATTATAAGTGTACACTAAAATTGCAAGAATCACCAATGCCAATAACATGTGCACGGTCACAATCCAAGGCATTAGGTTCGTAGAAACTACAATTGAACCCAACCAGGCCTGAAAACCAACGATGATCACATTCAGAATACTCAATATCAGTATTCTTGTAGCAGTTTTACGATAAGTAAAGGAGTAAACCAATAGCCCAACCAAGAAGAAACCAGTGATGGCCCCCATTAAACGGTTCAAATACTCCGTCCAGGTTTTAGCTACATTAAAAGTTTCAGGCTGTAAAATAGAAGCATCATGACGGATACTATCCGCTAGATGCGCCTTTCCCATCTTCTCTAATGTTTTTGCGAAACGTTCGTTTTTAGCCACACGTTCAGCAACATATTTGTCCTTATAATTAGCCGGTAACTGTGCAGCATGCGTTGGAGGAATATACTGGTCGAAACACTTTGGCCAGTCCGGACAACCCATACCGGAACCTGTACTTCGTACGATTCCTCCTGCCAGAATCAGCAATAAGGTCACGACAATGGTGAGAAGGTTAAGCTTGATAAATCTCTTTTCAGCTTTAGAAACCATGGTTGGTATTAGATTAAAAAAAACGGGGCATCTGTTGTAAGTATTTACCTACTGCAGATACCCCATTGTGTATTTAGAATACGATGTATGATCTATTTTTCTGCTACTGCAGGGTTTTTAGCTTCCCATTCTCTTTGGATACGCTCAGCTTCTGTATTACCTTCAAAATCGTGAGGCATGTTAGAAGTCATCGTTTGAGAGAAAGGAACTGTCTGAGGAATGAAATCCACATCAGAACCAGGTTTGCTATAATCATATGGCCAACGGTATACTGTTGGGATTTCTCCTGGCCAGTTACCATGTAGGTGTTCTACTGGTGTAGTCCACTCTAAAGTATTTGCTTCCCAAGGATTTTGAGGCGCTTTCTTTCCTTTAAAGATGGAGTAGAAGAAGTTCCATAAGAAAGCAACTTGTGCCAATGCACCAATAATAGCTGCCCAGGTCACAAATACGTTCACGGTTAACCATTTCTGCATGAACTCAAATTCAGTAAATGCATAGTAACGACGAGGTACACCATCAAGACCTAAGAAGTGTAATGGGAAGAATACCAGGTAAGCAGAGATGAAAGTTAACCAGAAGTGAAGGTAACCTAATTTGCTGCTCATCATTCTACCGAACATTTTAGGATACCAATGGTACACACCTGCAAGCATACCGAAGATCGCAGCAGAACCCATTACCAAGTGGAAGTGGGCAACAACGAAGTAAGTATCATGTAAGTTAATGTCCAAAGAAGCATTACCTAAGAAAATACCGGTTAAACCACCAGAGATGAAGAAAGATACCAAACCAATCGCAAATAACATTGCTGGAGTGAATCTGATGTTACCTCTCCATAATGTAGCCAGGTAGTTGAAAGTCTTTACTGCAGAAGGAACCGCAATAATCAACGTAGTGATCATAAATACCCCACCTAATAACGGGTTCATACCCGTCACAAACATGTGGTGACCCCAAACGATAAATGATAATACTGTAATACCAATCAATGAATAAATCATCGCATGGTAACCGAAAATTGGCTTTCTTGAATTTACTGAGATCACCTCTGAAGAAATACCTAATGCTGGCATGATTACGATGTAAACCTCAGGGTGACCTAAGAACCAGAATAAGTGTTGCCAAAGGATTGGGGAACCACCTTCATTAGGTAATACCTGAGTACCCATCACAATATCAGAAAGGTAGAAACTTGTACCAAAACTACGGTCAAAGATTAAAAGCACGACACCTGCCACCAATACCGGGAAGGAAAGTACACCTAAAATCGCTGTTAAGAAGAAGGCCCAGATCGTCAATGGCATTTTCCAAAGATCCATACCTTTGGTACGCATGTTTAATACAGTACTCACATAGTTGATACCACCCATTAGAGAAGAAGCAACAAACATGATCATACTGATCAACCATAAAGTCATACCTAATGCAGATCCCTTGATTGCCGTTGGTAAAGCAGATAGCGGAGGATAAATTGTCCATCCCGCACTAGCTGGACCAGTTTGGATAAAGAATGAACTCATCATAATCACACAAGCTCCAAAGAAGAACCAGTAAGATAACATGTTCAGGAATGGCGATGCCATATCCCTTGCCCCTATCTGAAGAGGAATCAATAAATTACTAAATGTACCACTCAGGCCGGCTGTCAATACAAAGAATACCATGATGGTACCATGTATCGTTACCAATGCCAGATAGAAATCCGGTTTAATTCGTCCGCCTTCTGCCCATGTTCCTAGGAACGTTTCCAGGATAGGGAAGCTTTTCTCTGGCCAGGCCAGTTGCAAACGAAACAGGATAGATAAGCCCATCGCAATAACAGCCATAATAATACCTGTTATCAGGAACTGCTTAGCGATCATTTTGTGATCCTGACTAAAGACATACTTCGTTAAGAAGGTCTCTTTGTGATGACCATGATCATCATGGCTATCGTGGTTATGTGTATCGTGTAATGATATAGTTGACATAATGTGCTATTCCAGTATTATTATTTTTTTAAAGCTAATTGATTTGTTTTAACTGCAGCAGTGTCTTTTTTAACACTATCTGCGGGTGCAACTGCAGCTGGTGCTGCTGCTACTGGCAGGTTAAACTCTTTTCTCAAATCGTCAGTTAAATAAGTTCCCTGTTTTTTAACCCATGCCTCATACTCAGCTTGCGAAACCACTCTAACTTCTTTCTGCATTTTGTAGTGACCTTCACCACAAATTTTAGCACATAAGAATAAGTAAGCAAATTTAGGATCGTTAGTTTTCACTTTCATCTCTTCAGTAGTGATGGTTGGCGTAAACTCGAAGTAAGAAGTCATACCTGGTACTGTATTCAATTGAATTCTGAAGTGAGGCATGTAGAAACTGTGCAATACATCCTTACTGGTCAAAATTAAACGAACTGGTTTGTTCACAGGAATCACCATCTCATCAGCTGTCTGATCATCTAAAGTGTTTTTGTCTTTAAAATCAATACCTAATGCGTTAATAGAGTTGATCAACTTGTAGTTTTTTACCCCAACAATACCATCAGCTCCCGGATAACGGATCGCCCATGCAAACTGAGATGAAGTAATCTCAATGTTTAATGGCTTGTTGTTTGGATCCTCAATTTTGTAGAAAATTGATCTCCAGGTTAAGAAACCCATCAACACCAACACAGTCAATACCAATGCAGGAACGATTGTCCAGATGCGCTCTAAAGCGTTGTTATGTGGATAGTAGTAAGCTTTCCTTTTTCCAGTGCTTCTATAGATATAAGCAAAAACAAATAGGATGATGTGCGTAGCGATAAATACAATCGTAGTGATGATCAACGTAATGTTGAACATCTGATCAATTTTCTTACCATGCTCGGAAGCAGCTTCTGGAAGAATCATCTTTCCATGAACTGTATATTCCCAATAAACACCATATAGGCCTACAATCAGGAACAATGCGAACAACACACCGTTTATTGTATTCCAGTTGATTCCTTTTGGTTTGTCCTGAGCCTCACGGGTCAATTCATATACCTTTAATGATTTTCCAATAATTGCTATAAATAAGCAAAGTAGTAGAAATGCCATGGTATAAAATATAACCGTTTTATAAACCGGACCCATATCAATAGGTTTGGCAACGGTCTCAGCGGCAGCGCCGGCAGCTTGTGCAAATGCGCTTGTGCTTGCAAAAACAGTAAGAATCACTGCTAGTGCCGCTATTGTTTTGTTACTTATAAATTTTCTTAAACTCATTTCCTTAAAAGTAGTAACGCTGTACTTCTATTATACTATTATTTTATATACTCTATTAAGATCACCTATTACAAGTGGTGATTCAAACTTTCCTGTAGGAAAGGATGGTTCTTTGCGATTAAAGGCTGCTTACTTAGTGCTCTTAAAACGGTAAAGGTAAACAATCCTACAAAACCTACAGCTGTTCCTATCTCAATAATACCAAAACCATGGTGTTCTTCCACCGTACCTGGCATAATCATTTGGTAATAATCAACCCAGTGACCGCACAATACGATGATACAAACCGTTAACATGATATTTTCCTGTCTCTTGTTGTCTCTGTCCATTAATAATAAAACAGGAGCTAAGAAGTTTAATACCAGGTTCAGATAGAACCAGAATTGGTAGTGATCAAATCTTTTGTAGAAATAAACCGTTTCTTCCGGCATGTTTGCATAATAGATCAACATAAATTGAGCGAACCATACATACGTCCAGAAAATAGAGAATCCGAAGATAAACTGACCTAAGTTGTGAAGGTGACTGTTGTTAACCCATTTCATGTAACCTGCTTTTTTCAACAGGATAATGATGATGGCCATCGTCGCTAAACTACTTACCCACATTGCTGCGAAGTTATACCAGCCGAACATCGTAGAGAACCAGTGTGCCTCAAGAGACATGATGGTATCAAAAGCAAAGATTGGCGTAGTAAAACCGTAGATTACTAAGAAAATACAAGAGTATTTAAAACTTTTTCTGTAAGAATCTAAACCACCTTTTAAATCTTCATTTACTGACAATTTAGCAAACCAAACTGCGAAGAAGGAATAAACACCCAAGAAGATCACCTGACGTGCCATAAAGAATGGAACGTTAAGGAAAGCCGATTTACCGTCGATTAATTTATCATAGTTAGGACTGTTCGGATCAGTTAAGCCCGGAGCATTCCAGTGATGATATAAGTTGTGTGTGTACAAACCGGCTGCCATAACTGCGATTAAGATAACAACCGCAATCGGCAAGGTTTTAGCCATCGCCTGTGGTACACGTAATATAGATGCAGACCAACCAGCCTGTGCTACAAATTGAACAGCAAGAAAGAATGCACCTGACATGCAAACACATGCGAAGTAATAAGCCATCAGTAACAAGTTAGCAAAAGTACGCTCATGAAGCGCCTCCGCCGAAAAGCCATATCCTATAGCTAGTACCCCTAGGACAATAGCGATCAGACTTAAGGTTTTTGCTTTACCTGTAAACTCAAACTGCTCAGTTAAATTATAATTGTGAGTTCCCATTTATTTGTGCTTTTCTATTGTATTTTTTGTAATTGTTGAACATACATCACTACTTTCCATCTTTCATCAGGAGATAGTTGAGAGGCATGTGAACCCATGTTATTTAAACCATACTCAATCGTATGATAAATTTTTCCTGCAGTAAGGTCTTTCATCAAACCACCGCGTGATGAAGCTGCATCACCATGGTAAGAAGGAATACCACTGACCTTATCGATTTTTACCAGGTGACCTTGTCCATCGCCTTTTTCACCATGACATGGCGAGCAGAATACGGTAAAGTAATGTTTACCTGCGATTAGATTTTGTTCTGTTTCAGGAAGCGGATTTTTCAGGTTAGCACCAGCAGCTTCATATCCTTCTTTAGTATTAGGATAATCATCGTACTTGTTGAATCCTACTGGAGTAGTATTCGCTGGCGGCGTTTGTGCCGTTGCTCCGTTCTTAAAGTTTTTGTTTGGCTGGTCCGGATTATATGCAATCGGATCATACATGTTCCTTGCATATTCTAAACCTGTACTCTGCGGATCTTTACATGCTGAAAATACAACAGCACTTGCAAGAATACAAAATGAGGCTAAAACTACTTTATTCTTATTCATAGCTGATATACTTCCTTTCATTGTGCTTAATTTCTAAAGCACCTGCATCTTTTAATAAACCATCAATTTTATTATGGTCGGCATTTTCTTTTGCATCTACAGCGATAATGAATCTATCATCTGTAGCTCTTAAGTCCATTACTCTAGGTGCTCTTCCTGGGAATAAATGCGTTGAAGCATAATAAGCCCCCACTAAACTGAATGCACAGAATAAAACTGTGACCTCAAACATAATCGGAATAAAATCCGGAAGTGCTAAAGCAGGTTTACCACCAATGTTGTGTTTCCAATCTACCACCGAGGTTAAGTAGATCAATGCGAATGCGGAAATGGTTCCGGCTACCCCACAAAAGAATGCAAGGATATCCAACCTGGATCTTTTGATCCCTAATTTAGCTTCGATGCCGTGAATAGGCATTGGTGTATAAACATCATGTATTTTAATGTTATTTGCCTGTAACTGGTCGATGCCGTGCATCATTTCGTCAGGATCACCAAAACTGCCTAAAATATATTTGATATTACTCATTGTTATATTTTTGCGTATTCTTCTTGTTTAACACTATCAAATTTCTCTAAAGACTCTACGTATTCTTTCACGTGTTCTTTGTCCAAATGACCTTCTTTAATTTGTTCCATTTTAGATTGCTCACTTGCACTCTTCAGTAACAGTTTCACCTCTGCAATTGCAATAGAAGGTAATACTCTTAAGAATAAAAGGAACAAGGTAAAGAACACTCCGATTGAGCCTACAAAGACACCCACATCTACCCATGTTGGATAGAACATCGCCCAACTTGAAGGGATATAATCACGGTGTAATGAAGTCACGATAATTACGAAACGTTCGAACCACATACCAATGTTTACCACGATAGATAAAATCCAGGTTGCTGCAATACTGGTACGGATCTTTTTGAACCAAAGTAACTGAGGAGAGATTACGTTACACGTCATCATCATCCAGTATGCCCACCAGTATGGTCCTGTTGAACGGTTAATGAAGGCGTATTGTTCATATTCTGAACCTGAGTACCAGGCAATGAAAAACTCAGTGATGTAAGCTACACCTACAATCGATCCTGTTAGAATGATGATCTTATTCATCGATTCAATGTGGAACATGGTGATGTAGTTTTCAAGACCTAATACTTTACGAGCGACTAGTAGTAATGTTAATACCATCGCGAATCCGGAGAAGATCGCCCCTGCTACGAAGTATGGAGGGAAGATCGTAGTATGCCATCCTGGAATTACCGAGGTTGCAAAGTCCATAGATACAATCGTGTGAACCGAAAGTACCAATGGTGTAGAAATACCTGCTAAGATGATACATACTGCCTCAAAACGCTGCCATGTTTTTACGTTACCAGACCACCCAAAAGAAAGGATAGAATAGATTTTACGTCTTGTTCCTACTGCACGGTCACGGATCGTCGCGATATCAGGCAATAAACCTGTGTACCAGAATAAAAGTGATACGGAGAAGTAAGTAGAGATCGCAAACATATCCCAAACTAATGGAGAGTTAAAGTTTACCCATAGCGATCCGAATTGATTCGGTAATGGAAGTACCCAGTAAGCCAACCATGGTCTACCCATGTGAGATACTACATACGTCGCGGCGCAGATTACGGCGAAGATGGTCATCGCCTCTGCAGAACGGTTAATGGAATTCCTCCAGTTCTGTCGGAAGAGTAATAGTACCGCAGAGATCAGTGTTCCTGCGTGACCAATACCTACCCACCAAACGAATCCGGTGATGTCCCATGCCCATCCAACTGTTTTATTTAATCCCCATGCACCGATACCAAACCAGAAGGTATATCCAACGGATACCAACCATAGTGTGGCACCACATAGTGCGAGTATAAATCCTATCCACCATGCCTTGTTAGGCTTGTTCTCAACTGGCATTAGAATATCATTCGTAATCTTTGCATACGTGATATCATTGCCGGTGATTAATGGCTCTCTTAATATTGATTCCTTATGTCCTGACATAATTTATTTTCTTTAATATCAGCTTACGCTTGTACTGTTGTATCTGTGTTTCTAATTTTTGTCATATAACCTATACCCGGTTGTACGTTGATCTCTTCCAATACATAGTAAATACGCTCACTACGTAATGCTTTAGATACTTCCGACTCAGGATCATTGGCATCGCCAAAGATGATCGCATTTGCCGAACACGCCTGCTGACATGCCATTTTGATATCACCGTCTTTTAATGGACGTTTTTCAATCTTAGCAGTTAATTTACCAGCTTGGATACGTTGGATACACATAGAACATTTCTCCATAACACCTCTTGAACGAGCAGTTACGTCAGGGTTAAGTACCAGCTGAGTAAATTCATTGTTCAGATAGTTGTCGAAACGAGAGTCATTCCAATAGTTAAACCAGTTGAAACGACGCACTTTATACGGACAGTTGTTCGCACAATAACGTGTACCTACGCAACGGTTATAAGCCATGTGGTTTAAGCCGTCCGAAGAGTGTACCGTTGCCAATACCGGACAAACCGTCTCACATGGAGCATGGTCACAGTGCTGACAAAGCATTGGCTGGTGAACTACAGATACATTATCAAGGTTGTCTAAATGAGCAATTTCTTTCTCTTTAGTTACCGCATTGATACCAGTACCATGAGCGTCATGTCCGCCTTCTGCATGTGCATCACCTTCTACATTAAAGCTGTAATAGCGGTCGATACGGATCCAGTGCATTTCTCTGCGCTTACGAACCTCTTCTTTACCTACAACAGGAATGTTATTTTCTACGTTACAAGCCACAATACAAGAACCACAACCTGTACAAGCATTCAAATCGATTGCCATCACCCAGTTGTTACCTGGTTTCTCATAAGCCGGCCATAAATCGTAAGTTTTATGTTTTGCATGGTCATTACCTGAACCTGCAGCTGGATTCTTTTTGTATTCTGTGAAAGTAGCTTCACGAATGATGTTTCTTCCTTCGAAAGAGTGGTGCGTTTGTGTCTGCGCCAATTCTTCTCTGCGACCTGTTCCAGTTAACTGAACCGTAGTTGCATATTTAGAAGTACCATTGCTGAAACTTACAAAAGGATAAGCATTTTTACCTACATTATTTCCAGCTTTACCAGTCATCGTTCTACCAAATCCTAAAGCGATTGAAGCAGTTCCTTGAGCTTGTCCTGGCTGAATCAGCACAGGTAAGTCAATAGTATAACCGTTTGCTGCTTTTACAGATACGATATCGAATTCTTTGTAACCTAATTTCTCAGCGAACTTAGGGGCAATAGCAATGTAATTGTCCCAGGTTACTTTCGAAACCGGATCTGGCAATTCTAATAAGAAAGCGTTGTTACCATGTCTACCATCGCGCATTGATGCACTTTCATAAACTTGTAATTCGATATCTTTTGCTAATGATTTGCTGTTATTTAAAATGGTAGGAATTACTGCTGCTAATGACAAGCTGAAGTTATAAGCTCCAGCTGGTTTAGCACCCGCAATGAATACACCAGTTTGTAATACTTCTTTCCAGGTTTTACCGAATAAAGGAAGGATGTTTTTATCCCAGTTGTTACGCACATACTGGTAGTAATCTTTAACCGCGTTATCAGACCAGATCAATAAACTCTCTTCTGCCTGACGGGTATTGAATACTGGATTGATAGTTGGCTGAACGATAGAGTAAACGCCTTCGTAAGCACTTGCATCACCCCATGACTCTAAATAGTTATGGTTAACTGCAATTACATCACATAAGCTGGCAGTCTCATCTTTACGATCTGCGAAAGATACTTTTAAAGCTACCTTAGCCAATGCATCAGCAAAAGCTTTCGCATTTGCTACATCATAACCAGGGTTAGCATTTAAGATGAATACCGCAGCAACTTCTCCTCTGTTCATTTCATTGATAAACTCAGCAAATTCTGCATCGTTACCTGCGTAACGTTTACAAGGATTGTCTAAGTCGATCGTTGTACCATAACTGCCGATTGCAGAGTTGATCGCATTGACCAGAATCTGAGTAGATACGTCATTTGAACCTGAAACTACTAATGCTTTTCCTTTGTTTTGCAACAATTCTTTAGCCACCAACTTAATTGCTTTATCAGCAGTTACGTTATTTGGCAAGCTAGCACCAGCTAAGTTATTTCCAGTAATGGTATTATATAAGGTAATTAATGCAGGTCCCTCTTCTGATAGTTTAACCGGCACACGCGTATCAGCGTTAGTACCTGTTACACTCATACCAGCTTCGAACTGGAAGTGACGTGACATTTTACCAGCCTTTAAAGACTTATGATTTCTATTCGCAACATACTGGGAAGTGAATTCTTCACCGCTGATCCAGGTAGACAAGAAGTCTGCACCGAAACTTACGATCAGGTCAGCTTTGTCAAATCTATATTGTGGAACTACTGCTTTACCAAAGCTATTCTCATTTGCTTTGATAATACCAGTATATGATACTGCATCGTATTGTACATGCTTAGTATTAGGGTACGCAGCAGCAAAGTCAGCAATTACTCCTTTAGTAGAAGGACTGCTTACTGTAGAAGAAACCACACGGATTTTCTTTCCTGATGCCTGAGCTTTATTTAATTCGCCTTTTACAAACTCATCAATCTTAGCCCATGATGCTTTTTCATCATCCTTTAAAACAGGACCATGTAATTTAGAAACATCATATAGATCTAAAACAGAAGCTTGCGCCTGTGCATCAGTACCTGTATTGAATACTCCTGAATTAGGGTTTGCGTCAATTTTAATTGGACGTCCCTCTCTGGTCTTCACCAATACACTCTGTCCATTGAAACTTGACACATAGTAATTCGGAATACCCGGAACTACCTCTTCAGGTCTGATGACATAAGGGATTGATTTATGAACCGGAGCGGTCTGACAAGCTGCAAGCGTTACCGCTCCCAGGCCGAAGCCTAGTGCTTTCAAAAAGTCCCGGCGCGGGGTTACCGTACTTAACCCTGCTTCATTTAAAACATCTTCTATTGGAAGGGGCTCAGCAAATTCGTTTTTGTTGTTTTCAACAAAATCGGGAGTGTTTTTATACTCCTCTAAGCCTTTCCAGTATTTTTTATTGCTTTCCATTTAAGCTATATTACTGTTTATCGAACGTTCTTATTAAACTCTTATTAATAGTGGCACTTACCACACTCTAAACCACCCAATAATGCTGGTGTGATTTTTTCGCCTTTTTTGATTTTCTCATGGGCTTCAATCACTTTCGTATAGAAAGCATTGTCTTTACCTGAAATCTCAGCGTCTTTATGGCAATTGATACACCATTTCATCGTTAGCGGAGAGAACTGATAAACTTCTTCCATGGTATTCACCGGACCGTGACATGCAAAACATACCGGCTCATTTGGCTGAAGACCTTTTTGTTTTCTGATCGCTTCCTCACCTACTACTACGTGTTGAGAGTGGTTGAAATAAGCAAAATCAGGAAGGTTGTGTACACGAATCCATTCTACTGGTTTCTCTTTAGACTTGTCGTAAGTCAAAGTTGCTGGATCGTAACCGATCGCAGTATAGATCTTTTGGATCTCAGGAGAGATTTCACCGTTGTACTTCTCAGTAGCCTGTACCGATTTGTGACAGTTCATACAAACATTCACAGATGGAATAGAAGCATTTTTAGATTTAAATGCACCTGAGTGACAGTACTGACAATCGATCTGATTTGTCCCAGCATGTAATTCGTGAGAGAACTTAATCGGTTGTACCGGCTGATATCCTGTGTGTACACCTGTATTCCACATCCCCATCCATCCGAATGAACCTAAGCTCACGACTAAACATAGAATAAAGAAGAATACAAATTTCTTGTTTTTGAATAATCTGCGAACACCTACTACTAAAGAAACGTTGTCTTCTTCTGTAAGTACAACACCACGTTTCTGTAAGATCAGACGCTCTAACATTTTAATCGCACGTCCTAGTACCACTAATACCGCAATCGATATTAATATAATAGCAACGATACCTGCGATAGAAAAATCAGATACACCTGTGTCAGCAGTTGCTGTAGTTGCTGCCGCATCACCTTCTTTCTTAGGCTCGCCCGCTTTAGCGTAAGCGATAACGTTTTTAATTTGGTCGTCTGTTAACGTAGGAAACGTCGTCATCTCCGATGGAGAGAACTTCGCTGCCTCAATCGCTTGCTTATCGCCAGCATCAACTAAAGCTTTCCAGTTCCTTACCCATTTGATGGTAAAGGCTTCGTCTAGCTCGTTCATTTTGGCAGTTAAAGCCGGACCTGTACTGTTACGGTCTAATTGGTGACAAGAAGAACATTTATCTTTAAATATTTTTCTTCCCTCCACTACATCTTGCGCTTGTGTTGCAGAAACGATTAAAACAGATAGAGCCGTGAACATGAATGCCGACTTCCAAACTCTTCTAATGATCAATGAGATATCCCTCATAATGAGTATTTTATGCTATTTTTTAAAAAACTTGTAAACCGCCTTTGGCAATCGAACTTAGGTTCTACACCAAAACGTCCACAAAAGTAAAATTTATTAACTTACCAATGACAAATAAATGACAGTAAATACAATTTATAATCAATCTAAATAGTTCGTTTTTGGGGCTTTAAACGAGGAAAATCAGCAATTTTCAAAAAACTGCTGATTCTTCTCAGCCAACCTCACATTGACAATATTTGTAAATTCAATTTACATTTTTAATATCCATGCAAAGATCAGTGGCGCAACGATTGTCGCATCTGATTCTACAATGAACTTTGGCGTGTTGATATCTAATTTACCCCAAGTGATTTTTTCATTCGGTACTGCACCTGAATAAGATCCATAAGAAGTAGTTGAATCAGAAATCTGACAGAAATAGCTCCAGAATGGAATATTCTCCATTTCCATATCCTGATACAACATCGGAACCACACAAATTGGGAAGTCACCCGCAATACCTCCACCAATCTGGAAGAACCCGATGCCTTTACCAGAACTGTTCTTAATGTACCAGTCTGCTAAATATCCCATATATTCAATACCACCTTTTACTGTAGTTGCTTTAACTTCACCTTTCATCACATAAGAAGCAAAGATGTTACCCATCGTTGAATCTTCCCATCCTGGTACTACAATCGGCAAGTTCTTCTCTGCTGCTGCAAGCATCCATGAGTTTTTAGGATCAATCTCATAGTATTGCTCTAAATCACCGCTCAATAACATTTTGTACATGAATTCATGCGGGAAGAAACGCTCTCCAGCATCTTCTGCATCTTTCCAGATTTTATTGATGTGTTTTTGCAACCTACGGAAAGCCTCTTCTTCAGGAATACAAGTATCAGTTACCCTGTTGTAATGGTTTTCTAAAAGATCCCATTCATCCTGTGGACTTAAATCACGGTAGTTAGGCACTCTTTTGTAATGCGAATGCGCAACCAGGTTCATAATGTCTTCTTCCAGGTTGGCACCAGTACAAGAAATAATCGAAACTTTGTCCTGACGGATCATTTCAGCTAATGAAATCCCTAGCTCAGCAGTACTCATCGCTCCTGCAAGGGTAATCATCATCTTACCACCTTCATCCAAATGTGTTTCGTATCCTTTAGCCGCATCCATCATAGCTGCCGCATTAAAATGGAGATAATTCGTCTCCATGAATTGCGAGATAGGTCCTCTTGTTGTACTCATTTTTGATTAATTTATGTTGTTGCCGCAAAAATAGGCAAATATTCGTAAAGGACTAATCCTAACCCTGCTTTAAAACAGAAAGCCATCAAATACTGGCGCTAATCTTGCTATGGGATCGCCAGTAACAAAATTTATATAAATCTTTCCCTATTTTAGGCCAATGAAGAGAATTTCGCTTTGCATCACGATCCTGATCATTACCGTCACCAATGCATCCGCACAAAAGAAGTTTATTAAACGATACTTATCAGAAAAAACGGATAGCTCACGCAGAGCGAGCTTTATGCCAGTGCCCATTTTCCGGTATGCTCAGGAAATCGGAGCAGAATTTGGCCTTGGCGCATTATATTCAACTTACCTGGATAGAAAAGACAGCACCAACCGCAGCTCCAACTTTTCAGGAGTCGCCTCTGTATCCACCAAAGGACAGTACAACTTTTCCTTAAAGAGCGATATCTGGACTAAAGGCAACGAATATCATTTCATCTCTGAGTTTAGATTTAAAAGAATGCCTTTCGACTTTTTCGGAATCGGCAATGAAACTCTATTTGCAGATAAAGACAGATTAATTCAACGCCAGTCGAGGGTGATGCTCGAAGCAGAAAAAAGATTATTACCGCATGCCTATACCGGACTCTCCCTGGGATTTGAAAACTATAATTTCAAAGACGAAATCGTAGGAGGCCTGTTTAACACAGCTCCTGACCTCTTTCAGAGATCAGGCGGAAACGTAGCCTATATAGGTTTGTCACAAAGCTACGACACCAGAAATTCCAACAATTACCCTACTAAAGGTTTCCTTGGCCGGATTGCCTACCAATATGCCCCAAAGCTCTGGTCAGGCGAAAGCTTCAGCGGAAGTGTCATCAGAGCAAACGTCAGAAACTTCTGGTCGCTCAGCCCTAAATTCGTTTTAGGCGTCAATGCTTTATTCCATACCATACAAGGAAAGAAGATCCCTTTCTATCTGTTACCGCAAATGGGGAATGATGAAATGATGAGGGGATATTATACCGGACGTTATCGCGATCAGAACTTATTGGCTGGACAAACAGAATTGCGCTACCGGTACAACAACCGTTTCGGAGCAGTCATCTTTGCCGGAACCGGACAAGTTTTTGCCAATGGCAATTTTTCGATGAAAAGCTTCAAGCCTTCTTATGGAATGGGAGGAAGATATTTCTTTGATCCGGAAAAAGGACTAAGTGTTCGCATGGATTATGCTGTAGGAGAAAAACGCAGCAACGAAAAACGCCAGAGCGGTTTCTATTTCACCCTGGCTGAAGCATTCTAAAAAAGAATTTAAAACTTAATCTTAAAATGTTCTTTTGCCTGTCCTTTTTTAAAGTAAACCAATCCGATCCAAAACAGATCTATGGTTACCGTAACATCAGGATGTCGCTTAATCTCTTCCCAGGCTTCTTTCATCCCTTCACTCCAATAAATATCATCAAAGATCAATAGTGAACCTTCATGTACTTTCGGCAAACACCAGTTGAAGTAATGGAGGGTCGCATCCTTTCTATGGTTCCCATCTATATAAACAAAATCCAACTGATCTGCCTGTGCGATTAAATCAGGCAGTAAGGCATCAAAATTCCCAACCCTTAACTCTACATTCTCGAGTTCCAGATCCACAAAGTTCTTGTAAGCTACTTTTGCTGTTTCAGGGCATCCTTCTATCGTAATGATATCTGCCTCAGGACAAGCTTTGGAAAGGTAAGCGGTAGTCAGCCCTAAGCAAGTACCCAGTTCTAAAATATGGTTTGGCTGGTTTTCTTTCGCAAGGCGATAAATCAACTGTGCCAACCTAGGGCTCTTTAAAGCATTTTTTGCAATCTGCTGTACCTTTTTAGTACGGTTCTTATTCAAATGAGAACCTGCACCGAGGTCGGTCACCGTAATTAAAGAATCGTCATTTAAAAGTTTTTTTCTTTGCGCTTCAATGCTTTTATAATCACTTTTAACGTTAAAATCGTAAATTACCTCATCTGTGAGCTTATAAACGAAAGGAGAATGAGTACCATGTCTGCTTTTTGAAGTCAATCGGTGCTTTAGATAGTCGCTGATAAAGTTGAAAACCATAGCTACAAAAATAAGCAATCACATGATTCTAAGTTGCATGTTTAATGGAAAATAGTAAAGAAATAAGTGCATTGGTCAAATTGTTGGACGATCCCGATCCGGAGATCTTCGAACATATTGAAAAACGCCTGCTGGAGTATGGACAAGAGGTGGTTCATTTTCTTGAAAATGCATGGGAAGAATCTTTGAATACCCTGTTGCAGGAAAGGATTGAGAATGTCATCCACAAAATCCAGTTCAAAAGTGTAAAAGAAGACCTGAACCTCTGGTATCAAAGTGGTGCTTTCGATCTCCTGCAAGGTGCATTGGTAGTGAATAGGTATCAATATCCAGATCTTGATGAGGAAAAGATCAAATTTCAGATGGAAGAAATGAAAAGAGAAATCTGGGTTGGACTGCAATATGAAATGAGTTCTATTGAAAAAATCAAACTCATTAATCATGTATTCTATAATGTATATGGCTTCAGTGGAAACACAAAAAACCACCATGACCCTCAAAACTCTTACCTCAACCAAGTACTGGACAGTAAAAAAGGAAATCAGATTTCTTTAGCCATCATCTATTCTACGATTGCCCAGAAACTGGATATTCCGGTATATGGCGTCAATCTGCCGCAGCATTTTATATTGGGCTATATTGATGAAAGCAAAAGAGAAGACCATGAATTTGGCGTGTTATTCTATATCAATGCCTTTAACAAAGGTGCCATCTTCGGTAAACATGATGTAGACCAGTTCCTTCGTCAGCTGGGGCTAGATCCTATGCCCGGATTTTATGCGCCATGCAGTAATGTAGAAATCATCAGAAGAATCATCAGAAACCTGATCTCCTCTTATGAAAACTTAGGTTCCACAGAAAAGGTAGCAGAATTGAAAGAACTGCAGGATATTATTGACAACAGCAACCTCTAACCTAGATTATTTTATTGGCTTTCATCCAATTGACCAGGCGGTCAAACCATTGGTCCTGCGTCGTCTTATTGTTTAATCCGAAACCATGTCCACCAGCTTGATATAAATGAAGCTCGGCCTTATTCCCTGCTTTTACCATCGCGCGATTAAAAGAAATACTGTTCTCAACAGGAACAGATTGATCATCATTTGCATGTACTAAAAAGGTAACCGGTGTTTCCGCATCTACATGACGCTCATTAGAAAAATATTCCTTCTGCGCATAGGTAGCGTCCGGCCCGGTCAGATTTTTTGCAGAACCGGTATGCGGCGACTCCAGAAGAGAGATCACCGGATAAATTAACACCGAGAAATCGGGACGAAGACTCAATCCTTCTTTATTCTCAACTTTGACATCCTTATAATGTACTGTCAACGTAGAAGCCAGATGGCCACCTGCAGAAAAGCCCATAATTCCTATTTTCGCAGGATCAATATTATATTTCGCGGCATCTTTCCTGACCAGATAAATCGCCTGTTCTGCGTCCTGTAAAGGACCGAACGACTTATCCACCATAATTGCATCATCTGGCAAACGGTATTTCAATACAAATGCGGCAACGCCGATATCATTGAAGCGTTTAGCCACATGATCACCTTCATGATTGATGGCCAGAATGCCATAACCACCCCCCGGACAAATGATCACTGCCGCACCCGTAGCTTTATCCTTCGATGGCAAAAACACTTTCAATGTGGGTACAGATACCTTACTTACCCTAATGATCCCATCTTTTCCTGTTTCAGAAAGCTCTTTATAATCCGAAGGCACAGGCTTCGATCCGGGAATTGCTCCAGGGTAAATCAATATACTTTCCTGCGCCATTGCGCTATTTGCAGTAAAAAGACCGGTCATCAGTAATACAATAAGGTATCTCATATTTAAAATTCCATTAAGTAAGCTTTCAAAAATTCGTTCAAATCTCCGTCCAATACGGCCTGGGCATTTGAAGTCTCATAATTGGTTCGTAAATCTTTCACCAATTTATAAGGATGCAGCACATAATTTCTGATCTGCGATCCCCATTCAATCTTCTTTTTAGAGCCTTCAATTAAAGCCGTTGCTTCCATGCGCTTGCGCATTTCCGCTTCATACAACTGCGATTTCAGCAAGCGCATTGCATTCTCTTTATTCTGCAGCTGTGAACGTGACTCCTGGTTTTTAATGACAATTCCAGAAGGCTTATGGTACAGCCTTACGGCAGTTTCCACCTTATTCACATTTTGTCCACCAGCACCACCGGAACGGAAAGTCTCGAATTCAATTTCTGAATCCTTCACTTCAATCTCAATCGTATCATCCACTAGTGGATATACATATACGGAAGCAAAAGAAGTATGCCTGCGGGCATTGGAATCAAAAGGTGAAATGCGCACCAAACGGTGCACGCCATTCTCCCCTTTAAGATAACCATAAGAAAAGTCTCCGGCAAATTGAAGCGTAACGGACTTTATACCGGTCACCTCCCCTTCCTGTGAATCCTGTTCTGTGACCTTATAGCCATTCTTCTCTCCCCACATGATGTACATACGCATCAGCATGGCTGCCCAATCACAGCTCTCCGTACCACCGGCACCGGCAGTAATCTGCATGACTGCATGCAGCTGATCTTCCTTACTGCTCAGCATGTTTTTCAGTTCCAGTTCTTCCACCATATTTAAACAGTTGTTATACTGTTCCTGCATTTCTTCCGCAGTGGCATCACCAGATTGGAGAAATTCAAACATCACTTCTGTATCTTCCAGTTCTTTGTTTACCGCTTGCCAGGCATCAGTCCATACTTTCTTAGAATTGATTCCTGCCAAATGTTTTTCTGCTTTTTTAGGATCATCCCAAAAATCAGTTTGCAGGGTCAGCTCCTGCTCAATATAAATTTCCTCAAGACGTGTTTCTACGTCAAAGATGCCTCCTCAGCGACGCTACTCTGTCCCTTAAATCCTGAATTTGTTCTTTTGTCATAATCACAAATATATAATAATACAAAGAGGTTCTGTCCCTGTTTTCAAAAACAAGCACAGAACCCCTTTAAACCTCTTCTTTTACTAACTAAAAAGTCCTTTTAGCTTATCCACTATACCAGGTTCCCCTTCTTTTCCAGGCTCGCCGCTGCCGCTGAACAAATTCGTCAGGTCCGACAACTGGAACTTCCCGTCAGGCCCTGAAATTTTCGTCAGCATATCCTGAAGATTAAAAGAACTGTCGTTCGGATCATTTGTCTTACTCACCAGCTTATCCATGACTCCCGGAATAATTGAAGCAGCAATGGCTTTCGCCGAATCCAGGTTGATGCCCATCCCAGACAGCTTGTCGATAAAGCCAGAAGAAGCGTCCTTTACTACCGAAGAGTTGGCTACATCTCCACCTTTAAAGGCATCTACAAGATTACCAATATTTCCCGACGACAATTGTTGTTTCAAGGAGTCAAAAATAGAACCGGAGGCCGCTTGAATCGCTGCCTCATTCTGCTCATTTGGAATGTCGGAATTGTTCACAATGGCATCCTGAGCGCTTTGTTTAACCAGTTCATTCAAATTTTCTAACATAAAATTGTTTTTCTAGGTGATGTACCAATATTAGTCTACTAAATATAACCAATTAAAATGATCCCTAAATCAAAAAACTATCCTTATTTTTTCAAATTCATGTAATCAAGTGCCAGGTTACTAAGCGCTTCCACGCCCAATCCAAATCCACTCTCATCGATAAAGAAATCTGGCGTATGGTGTGATGGTGCTTTTAATGGATCTTGTCCTTTAGGCATTCCGCCGAGGAAAATAAATAACCCAGGAACCTTTTCCTGATAAAATGAGAAGTCTTCAGCTCCGGTTACCGGCGGCTTTAATTTCACATGTGCTTTACCAGCAGTTGCCTGTAAACTAGGCAACATTTTTTCTGTCAAGGCCACATCATTAAAAGTAACCGGATAATGGTTGCTGTATGGAATTTTTACTTCTGCTGTTCCACCACCTGCCTCTGCGGTTTTTTTAGCGATCGTCGTCACCCTTTCAATAAACATCGCTTCATCTTCTTTAGAAAAGTTGCGGATCGTACCAATCATTTCCACTTTTTCCGGGATAATATTAGAACGAATCCCTCCATTGATCGCGCCAATCGTAACAACACCTGGATTTTCCGTCACATTCAGGTTCCTACTCACAATCGTCTGCAGGTTATTCACAATTTGTGCAGAAATCACAATCGGATCAATGCTGCTCCATGGATAAGCACCGTGCGCCTGTTTGCCGGTCACCGTAATCTTCAAATCATTCACTGCGGCCATAATTCCTGCCGGACGGTAGGTAATATCGCCTACCGGTGTTTGTGAATTGATGTGTAAACCAAAAATCACCTCCACTTTCGGGTTTTCCAATACGCCTTCTTTCACCATCAATGCAGCACCGCCTTCTTCCCCCTCAGGAACGCCTTCTTCTGCGGGCTGAAAAATAAATTTCACCGTACCTGGAATGTCTTTTTTCATGGAGGCCAATACCTCTGCCACACCCATTAAAATCGCCACATGGCTATCATGACCGCAAGCATGCATCACGCCTACTTCCTGCCCATTATACATCGTTTTCACTTTAGATGCGAAAGGCAAATCAACCCGTTCTGTTACCGGTAAACCGTCCATATCTGCCCTTAACGCAACTACTGGCCCTGGCTTCCCACCTTTGAGAATTCCAACAACACCAGTTTTCGCTACACCAGTCTGCACCTCAATTCCTAAAGACTTTAAGTGTTTTGCCACCAAAGCTGCAGTTCTGTTTTCCTGATTGCCCAATTCCGGATGCTCATGCAAATCCCGACGCCAGTCTACCACCTTTTGACTAATGCTCAAAGCCTTTTTTGAAACCTCAGGTCTCAGATTTTGCTTTTGCGCAAACGCATTAGCTCCAAATAAAACCAACAGTATAAAGTAAAATCTTTTCATAAACCTATTTTTTATACGTTAAATATAAGATAATGAGCGGATATTCATTTGGAATAGAAATATTATTATAAACTCCTACATTTACAGAAATACTCATATGATGCTACCAACGATAAACTTTACAGAAACCGCAGCTTATAAATACTTGACCGATCATTTTATCGGTATCAACGAAAAAAGCTTAAAGGATCTTTTTACGGATGATGCTTCCCGTTTTGAAAAATTCTCGATACTATTTGAAGACATCCTTGTGGACTATTCAAAGAACAGAATTGACGATACTACGATGGCTTTGCTGATGCAACTGGCCAGAGAGTGTAAATTGGATCAGGCCATTAAAGCCATGTTCAGCGGAGAGAAAATCAACCAGACAGAAGGCCGACAGGTACTTCACATTGCTTTACGTAACCAGGGCAGTACGCCGATTCTTGTAGATGGCAAAGATGTCATGGAAGAGGTAAACAAAGTACTGGAAAAAATGGATAAATTTAGTCAGGCCATCATCTCCGGATCATGGAAAGGCTACACCGGCAAAGCGATCACAGATGTAGTGAACATCGGTATCGGTGGTTCTGATTTAGGTCCGGTAATGGTTACAGAAGGCTTGAAAGCTTACAAGAATCATTTAAATATGCATTTCGTGTCCAATATTGACGGCACACACCTTGCGGAAACCCTAAAAAATGTAGATCCGGAAACGACCTTATTCCTGGTTGCTTCTAAAACTTTTACGACACAGGAAACCATGACCAATGCCAATAGTGCAAAGGACTGGTTCTTAAATAGCGGCGCAGCACAGGCCGATGTAGCCAAGCATTTTGCCGCATTGTCTACCAACGCAAAAGATGTTGCAGCGTTTGGAATTGACACCGATAACATGTTCGAATTCTGGGACTGGGTAGGTGGCAGATATTCTTTATGGAGTGCGATCGGCCTTCCCATTGCTTTAAGCATTGGTTTCGACAACTTCAAGCAATTACTTGCGGGTGCACATGCTGCAGATACTCATTTTGAAAATGCGGAATTTGAAAACAATGTGCCAGTCATCCTGGCTTTAATTGGCATCTGGTACATCAATTTCTTTGATGCAGAAACTCAGGCCATCTTACCTTACGACCAATATATGCACCGTTTTGCCGCTTATTTCCAACAAGGAGATATGGAAAGTAATGGTAAACATGTAGACCGTAATGGCAATGATGTAACCTATGAAACAGGACCGATCATCTGGGGAGAACCTGGAACCAATGGACAGCATGCTTTTTATCAGCTGATTCACCAGGGTACCCGTTTAATCCCATGCGATTTCATCGCACCTGCGCAAAGCTTAAACCCACTCGGCGATCATCACCCGATCTTATTGTCAAACTTCTTCGCTCAGACAGAAGCCTTGATGAATGGCAAAACCAAAGAACAGGTGGTTGCAGAACTGGAAAAAGAAGGCAAAAGCAAGGAAGAAATAGAGCAACTGGCACCATTCAAAGTTTTCGAAGGAAACAGACCAACCAACTCTATTCTTTTGAAAAAAGTAACACCATTTAGCCTGGGTAGTCTGATCGCTATTTACGAACATAAGATCTTTGTTCAGGGCATCATCTGGAACATCTTCAGTTTCGACCAATGGGGTGTAGAACTGGGCAAGCAGTTGGCCAAAAGCATTCTTCCGGAACTAGAAGGAGATCAAGAAGTTCAATCTCACGATGCTTCTACAAACGGTTTGATCAACCAGTATAAAAGCTGGAGATAAATACCAAAAAAATAGCGCTTGGAATTAAACCTTTTAGGCGCTATTTTGTTCTAACCAAATAAAAAGGATATGATCATGAGCGCATTTAAAAAATTGTTAGCACTTCTTATTGTTTTCTCTAGTGTGCAGGTAATGGCACAAACAGATAAAGCAACCACCGCCAAATTAGTCGCCGACAAGCATCTGGTGTTTGACGCGACCTCTGCGACTCCTATGGCGAATGCTGATTTGAATAAAATAATGAGCAGAATGCCTGGTGGTATGGGTGGCGGTATGATTCAACTTACCGGATCTCAATATCAACTGATCATCAACAAGGATAGCGTAGAAGCTTACCTGCCTTATTATGGAAGAGCATATAATTCTACCATGAATCCAGATGATTCAGGTATAAAATTTAAGTCTAAAAAATTCGATTATAAAACCACTGCGAAGAAAAAAGGAGGATGGATCATTGACATTACTCCTAAAGACACCAAAGATGTACGCATGTTATCTTTAAGTGTCTCTACAAGCGGTTATGCGACTTTAAATGTGATCAGCATGAACAGGCAGCCGATTACTTTTAATGGGGTCATTGCTGAACCTAAGAAAGCAGAATAAGAAGAAGAATTGCAACGAAAAAAGCCGTCATATCGAGGATATGACGGCTTTTTTTATCACAAAAATTTAAGGCTTAGGAACCAGATTCACTTGGAATAGATGCGGCCATTTTTTGCCTGTAACGAATAAACGTTTACCCGACTTATCCCAGGCAATGCCATTCAGTACATTGTTTGCAATATCTACTTCATCTTTATAGTATCCTGCTGGCAGCAATCCGGTAAAATCAATTTCTTTCTCAATCACGCCTGTTGCCGGATCAATCACCACCACTACATTTTTCGTGTAGACATTGGCATAAATTTTACCATCAATATATTCCAGCTCATTTAACTGTGGTACCGGACCATAGTTGTTGTAAACTTCAATAAAGCCTTCTTCTTTATAATTATCTTTATTCAGGAACCAGATTTTGTTAGTACCATCAGATTTGTATAATCTGGTACCATCAAAGCACAATCCCCAGCCTTCCATGCTCGATTGATAAGGAAAAGTAGCTTGCTGCGTCAATGATTTCGCGTCAAAGACCAAGCCCAATCTGTTCTGCCAGGTCAGCATTACAATCCTATCACCTACTAAACTAGAGCCTTCCCCAAAATACTGATCATCCAGTTTGGTTTGCTGTAAGATTTTCCCGGTAGGTACATCAACCCACCTCACAAAAGAATGCTGCTCCTGACCAGTACTTTCCAAAAAGCGGCCATCGTGGTATTCCAATCCCTGCGTATAAGCAGCGGTATCATGAGGTAAAGTCTTAATTACTTTATAACCGTATTGCGAAGGCGTTACAGCCGACTTCAACTCAAAGTTTACCGTTAACGTATCTTTCTTTCCATCTTCCTCTATAACGGCTGTAATGAGCTTATAGCCCAAACTTAAACCTGTAGTCGAAATTGCCACCGGATCTGCGTTGTTTTTCGTCGCTACGGGCTTTCCATCCAGGGTATATACCGCAGAAGTAATGTTGCTGCCCGAAGGAACTTCCAAAGCTACTTTCACCTCCGTTCCCAAAGGAAAACTCTGCCCTTGTTCAGGGGATTTAAAACTAACACCGGTTCCTACCGGTGCACTATTCTTACAGGAAATAACCATCGAAACGCTCCATAATAAGCAGGCCGATAGGGCTAATTTAGATAAACTCATCATTTTTTTAACTTGGCCAGAATGCATCTTCAATGTGATTAATTTTATAACTATTTTTTTGCTCAAAAGTAATGGCAATAATATCAAAACGGATTTCGCCCTGATGTTGTTTTAACTCAATATAGGCCGCGGAAGCAAATTCCAATTGTTTCTCCTTTTTGCGGTCTACAAAATCTTCCGGTTCCCCGAAATCAATGCTAGTACGCGTTTTCACCTCCACAAAAATCAGGGTTCCTCCCTGATCAGCTATAACGTCAACTTCTGCCCTTGCGTATCTCCAATTCACATTTAAAATGCGGTATCCTGCATTTTCCAGATAGGTTCTGGCGATCTCCTCCCCGCGTTGGCCGAGTTCATTATGCGCTGCCATCTATTTTAAAATTACCGTTCCCAGGAACTTTGAAATCTCTCTTTCTACACTTTTCATAAACATAAAGCGCTGCATCAGAATCTCTAGATTTACCGGATCATTTTCGGCCTTAATCTCTTTAGAAATATCCGCCAGCATCCTCGCTACTTTGCCTTTTTTAAGGTGGAAAATCCCCCCAAGCACGGTTGCCTTTAAGTTGACACTTTCATCCCTAACATAAATATTGTGCTTATTGTACCAGTTTTCACTTAAAGAATATGGAGAAGTAGACAGCGTAATTGCCAGTTCTACAATATTTCGGTTTTCATTGTTAATAAACTGGCTGGCTACCGGCAGGTGGCCATTCTCTATTTCTTCATTATAGGTATCAATGATGATTTTACAAGTCGGATCGGTAAAGCTCACATCAGCTAAATTTTGCATAATGAAAGAACCGATATACATGTTATCAATCTTATCCCAGCTCACCAGCTCATGCCCATAAGCCAATAGAAGACGTACCACTTCCTGCTCCTGCAGCAAATCACTTTCTTCCGCTGCAGCTGCTTCCGCTGCTTCTGCACCAGCACCTGGGACCTCAAAAAGATTGTCGGGCGGCCCATCAGGATAAGGCTGATATTGGTTTTGATTTTGCTGTTGGAAACCCGAAGAACCTAGTCCGGAATTGCCAGCGCCTGAATTACCCGCACCAGACTTTCTGAATTTCGCCATCCTGATCTTGTTCAGTTCAGACAGCAGAATGCGCTCTTCTACCTGCAGCAGGCTGCTGCATTCCTTAATGAAAATCGAGGCCTTAATGTCATCTGGAATCTTCGCAATACTTTCTACGATATCACGGATAATCCCTGCCCTTTTGATCGGATCTGTCCCTGCTTCTTTCAGCAGGATATTCGCTTTGTAAAGAATAAAATCCTGACGATGCTCTTCAATGTATTTTTTAAACGCGCCGGAGCCTACATGGTGCATGTAAGAATCGGGATCATGGCCATCAGGGAAGGAAACAACTTTCACGTTCAAGCCTTCCTCCAGGATCATGTCTAATCCACGTAATGAGGCCTTAATCCCCGCAGCATCCCCATCATAAAGAATCGTGACATTTTCTGTGAAACGACCAATCAGACGAATCTGCTCCGTCGTTAATGAAGTACCTGAAGAGGCCACTACATTTTCAATTCCTGCCTGATGTGCAGCCAGCACATCCGCATACCCTTCTACTAAATAACAGTTGTCCGTATCACGGATGGCCTTTTTAGCATGGAACAAACCATAAAGCACATTCGACTTATGGTAAATATCACTTTCCGGTGAATTGACATATTTAGGGACATTTTTATCTGTCTTCAGCGTTCTACCGCCAAAGCCGATGATCCTGCCCGTAAAATTGTGGATTGGGAACATCACCCTGCCCCTGAAACGATCATACAGTTTGCCTTTATCATTTCTGATCGCCAGGCCTGTTTTCTCCAGGTATTCTTCTTTATGTCCAGCCGAAACGGCATGCTGAATCAAGGCATCCCAAACATCCGGCGAATAGCCCAGCTGAAACTTCTTAACGATATCTTCCCGGAAGCCGCGTTCTTTAAAATAACTCAGACCAATGGCACGCCCCTGATCTCCTGTCCACAGTTCATTGGCAAAAAAACCTGCCGCAAATTCCGAAACAATGTATAAGCTTTCCCGCGCATTCTGGGCTTCAATATTTTGTGGAGACTGTACCGTCTCCTCCACCTCAATATGGTATTTCTGAGCCAGAAACTTTAACGCCTCTGGATAAGAATACTTCTCATGGTCCATAATAAAATGGACCGAATCACCCCCTTTACCGCAACCGAAACACTTGTAAATCCCCTTCGCCACAGAAACGTGGAAAGAAGGTGTTTTCTCATTGTGAAAAGGGCAATTCCCTATCAAACTGGTACCACGTTTTTTTAAAGACACAAAATCACCAACCACTTCCTCAATGCGGACGGTCTCCATGATTTTGCTGATGGTATCCTGGTTAATCATTCTTAATACTTTTATTGATCTCTTTCTCTAATCACCTTATTTTGTCCCTCTATTTTATTTCAAGAGCGGGAGTAATACTTCTGCCAGGGTCTGATTTCCTTTATCATTCAAATGTACACCATCAGTTGTTAAAACACCCTTAGCCACATCAGATGTATTATTTTTTTCCTCGTAGGCTTTAAACAAATTCCTAAGGTCACACAGCGGCAATTTATTTTTCGCTGCCAATGCACGGATCGCTCCAGAATATTTATCCAGGTCTGCGTCCATTTCATTAGCCCCATTTTTCTTCTCCCCGATCACGGCAGGCGTACATAAAACCACCTTTGAACCGCTTGCCTGAATCTTATCGATCAATGCCTGATAAAAGGCAATGAATTTATCATAATCCGTTCCTGTACGCATTGACTGTTTATGCCATACATCATTCACGCCGACATAAATCACCACCAGGTCCGGCTTTTTTGCCAGTACATTCTCCTCCAGCCGTAAGTAAAGATCATAAACCTTATTTCCACCGATACCAGATCCAATCACTTCATATTTCAAAGGATCCAGAGATTTACGAATCAGGTCGACATAACCACCAGGCGCGACCCCCATCTGGGTGATAGAATCACCGAAAAAAATGATTTTTTTAGGTTTAAAATTCATTGCCGTCAATAGAACAAGCAGCACCATTGGTACTAGTAAGAGACTTAACTTCTGATGATATTTCATGAGTATTATTTTTTAATTGAAAGTGTAAAATCGAGGTCCAAACCATGGGTCAGTAAAAGAGCCTTCACCTTTATAAACCGCAATCCCAGGAACCTCAAAAGCAGTCAGCGTCTTTTCCACCAGGCTATCCACCTGTTTACTGGTCAGTACCTGTGCATGAACAGTCCCTGTAAATCCAAGAATTACAAAAGAAAAGACGATGAACCTAATTTTTTTCATACAGAAAAATTTGTCTATCAAATATATTTTAAAATTCCGAAATCTATTTCCCGGTATCGTAGTCCTTGTGAACAATTAAAAAACTTGCCCGTTCTTCCTTTTTAAAAGGATAGTCCCAATTTCCCTGGTAGGTGATCTTTGTAGGCAGCTTCTCCCCTCCAAAATAACTCATTTCTATGTTCATCTGCACATTGAAATCAAACAGCATATTGCTGTATTTCATATCCACATAACGGCCCAGAATTTCAAAAGTACGCTGATCAAAAATAGTTGTCAGCTCCTTAATCATCAAGCCTTCTTTAGTACCATTACTCAGGTCAGGTTTCACCGTCACCTTGAAACGGTAAACCGGAATAGAATCCAGGTAAGTCCCGCTCGCATAGCTATAGTCGTAATACTGACGCATATTGGCCGTAAAGATTTGTGTTTTACTGCCGATAAATGGCAAGCCTTTAATCGGTCTTCCGGGAGCAAAAATGAGGGTCTTTAGTTTATCTTTATAGCTTTCATTACTTTCGGCTCCTTTACCAGTAGTCATCGGGCCTTCAGATACAAATTCCGACTGATACGCGTTCATAAAAATATAATCGAACATCTCAATAGTATACAATTGGTATTTACCATTTTTCTTGTATACCTTTCCCGTATCCTGTTTCACCAGGTATTCCATCTTGACCGGTCCTTTAGGACTATGTCTGATTTTCCGGTAAATCCTGCCGTTTACTTTGTTTTTCTTATCGTAGGTATAAATTCTGTTTTCGGCGATGAAACCGTACTTCTTCATGTTCCGGAAAGACTGATAAAAGCTATTATCGGTAATGATGGCATTGATAAACGTTTCCACGCCGAACTTTTGCGACACGATATTGACTGCCGAGTCCAGCTGGATCGTTTTAATGGTATCCGGGTTAAAGCGCGGAATTTCCTGGCTAAAACCCTTTCCAAAAAACAAAATGCAAACCGCTAACAAAAGTATTTTCTTCATTGGGAAATCCGGGAACAGTACACAAAAATTAAGGCCGATGTGCTGGTTGAACAACCGCAACCTAATTACCCAACTGCTTTAATGCCAGATAAGCCATCAAGCCAGTCGACAATTTTAAAGCATCCTCATCAATATCAAAGTTTGGCGTATGCACAGAATAACTCGTTCCTTTTTCCTTATTACCGGTACCTAACCTGTAGAAACAGGCGTCTGTTACCTGCGAATAATAAGCAAAATCTTCTGCTGCCATCCAGATATCCAGTTCCAGTACATTCTCTTTCCCTAAATAATCTTCTGCATGCGCACGTGCATTGTCGCTCAATACCGGCTCATTGATCAGGTAAGGATAACCGTTCATGATGTTAAAATCACAGCTGCCACCCATACTTTCGGCAATACCTTCTGCCATTTTCTTCATCAAAACTTTTGCTTCCTTACGCCATTCTTCATTTAGTGTCCTGAAAGTACCTTCCATCTTCACTTCATTAGGAATAATATTCGTTGCCCCGTTTGCCTGTACCTTTCCAAAAGAAAGGACCGAAGGTAAGCGTGGATCTGCATTTCTGCTCACAATTTGCTGCAAAGCGATAATGATGTGCGCAGCAATCACTACCGGGTCAATATTCTGGTGAGGCTGTGCACCATGGCCGCCTTTACCATGCACCGTTACGTATAATTCGTCTGTAGAGGCCATATAAATACCAGAGCGGAAGCCAACCTTACCTGCATCAATTAATGGCATCACATGCTGCCCAAGGATCGCCTGTGGCTTAGGATTCTCTAATACCCCTTCTTTAATCATGATACTCGCTCCACCAGGAAGCACTTCTTCTCCCGGTTGAAAAATCAATTTAATGGTTCCTGCAAATTCTGCTTTCAGGCTGTTCAGGATGAAAGCCGTTCCCAGTAAGGAAGAACTGTGTACATCATGACCGCAGGCATGCATCACTCCTGGATTTTTTGAAGCATAAGGTTTATCATTTGCCTCTGTGATTGGCAAAGCATCCATATCCGCACGCAATGCAATAACCTGATCAGATGGAATGTCACCCTTAATCAATCCAACTACCCCTGTATTGGCCATCTCAGTATAAGGGATTCCCCATTCTTCCAGGTGACTTTTAATATAAGCTGAAGTTTCAAACTCTTTAAAGGAGAGTTCAGGATTGGCATGAATATGCTGACGGTAGCCGCTCACCTGATCAAAAATATCAAGCGCTAGGGTTTGGATCTTATCTTTCATTGTCATTGCTATAATCTAGGTTAGGTGCGTTTATTTTCTCCCTAAAAATAAATAGGGTTGGAAACATGGGCCTTAGCTCATTTAGCAGACGCTGGGCTTCCAGACGTGTTCTAAAATCGCCAACCCGCAAATAATAATTAGGTTCTTTGTAGGTAATATACGTGTTTAAATTCTGGTACGCAGATTTAAAGCGGGCTTGTTCCGCAAATACCTGACGCCTGTCGGAGCCATAGTATACCTGTACGCGGTAACCCATCTGACCAACAATTGCAGCTCCAGGTTTAACAGGAGCGCCGCCGGCAGTACCGGCAGACTTCGTGTACAAAGCGATCCGCTTTGCAATCAGGCTATCAATCATGGGATCTTTAACCACCACCACCTCTCCTTTCTGCTGGGCAAAAAGAACGATGGAGCAACAACAAAATATACTGGTAAATAATATCTTCATGAAAGGGCTTAAAAAAAAGAATGCCGAATTTTTTGTTACAAAAATCGGCATTCTAAATGTGTATTACAAATTACAATCCTGCGCCGTGGCAGTTTTTGAATTTCTTACCGCTTCCGCAAGGGCACATATCATTTCTGCCTACCGTCACTTCTTTACGGATGGGCTGCTGTGGTGCTGCTTCACGAGTATCTTCCATAGTCATTGGCGCATTACCTACTGAAATTTCAAAATCCGGTTTTGACATTTTCAATTTGCTCGGAGCGGGTCTTGGTGCCTGAGCTTCTCTAACGTCATTAGGATCTGTTTCAATTGGAATACCACCTTTATATAAGAAACTAACTACTTCTTTATTTACAGCATTCAACATGTTTTTAAACAAGTTAAAGGCTTCCATTTTGTAAATGATCAGTGGATCTTTTTGCTCGTATACCGCATTTTGAACCGACTGCTTCAACTCATCCATTTCACGCAAGTGTTCTTTCCATGATTCATCGATCAAGGCCAGTACAATTGTTTTCTCGAATGATTTCGTCACCTCACGGCCATGATTGTCGATTGCCTTTTTCAAACCAACCGGCACCTGGATGCTGCGAATACCATCTGTAAAAGGAACGATGATCTGCTCAATGTGTTCTCCGCGCTCTTCAAATACCTGGTTCAATACCGGCATTGCCTGCTGGATAATGCCTTCAGATTTTCTGGCATAGAATGCCGTTACTTCTTCAAACAATTTATCAGTCAGGTGGTGAATATTTCTTGCACTGAATTCTGCTTCATCAATAGTCGTATCTGCAGAGAAATTTTTGATCACTTCCAGTTTGAAACCTTCGTAATTTCCTTCTTCTTTATATTCAGTAACGATATCTTCTGCTACGTCGAAGGTCATGTTGTTCATGTCCACGTCTAAACGCTCACCGAACAATGCATTTTTACGTTTTGCATAAATTACAGTACGCTGTGAGTTCATCACATCATCGTACTCTAATAGACGCTTACGGATACCAAAGTTGTTTTCTTCTACTTTCTTCTGTGCACGCTCAATAGATTTGGTGATCATCGAATGCTGAATGACTTCACCATCTTCGATACCCATTTTCACCATGATATTAGAGATTCTTTCAGAACCAAATAACCTCATTAAGTTATCTTCAAGAGATACGAAGAACTGAGAAGAACCTGGATCACCCTGACGACCGGCACGACCACGCAGCTGTCTGTCTACACGACGAGACTCATGACGCTCCGTACCTACGATAGCCAAACCACCGGCTTCTTTAACGCCAGCACCTAGTTTAATATCCGTACCACGGCCAGCCATGTTGGTTGCAATTGTCACCTGTCCAGCCTGACCTGCTTCAGCAACAATGTCCGCCTCTCTCTGGTGCATCTTCGCGTTCAGCACATTGTGTTTAATTCCACGAAGTTTCAGCATTCTGCTCAATAACTCAGAAATCTCAACTGAAGTTGTACCTACCAATACCGGGCGGCCAGCTTCTGTTAATTTAACAATCTCTTCTGCTACTGCATTGTATTTTTCACGAACCGTACGGTAAACATAATCCTGGTGGTCAATTCTAGAGATCACTCTGTTCGTAGGGATTTCCACTACATCCAGTTTATAGATCGACCAGAACTCGCCAGCTTCAGTAGTTGCTGTACCTGTCATACCACAAAGTTTATGGTACATACGGAAGAAGTTCTGAAGGGTTACTGTCGCATAAGTCTGTGAAGCATCTTCTACTTTCACATTTTCTTTTGCTTCAATCGCCTGGTGTAAACCGTCAGAATAACGACGGCCATCCATAATACGACCAGTTTGCTCATCTACAATTTTGATCTTTCCTTCATCGATGATGTATTCCACATCAATCTCAAATAAGGTATAAGCTTTCAGCAATTGGTTTACCGAATGAATTCTTTCTGCCTTAATCGAGTAATCGCGCATCAGCGCATCCTTCTGTGCAATTTTCTCTTCGTTAGTCAGGTTAGATTTTTCAATCTCAGCGATCTCAGTACCTACATCTGGCAATACAAAGAAATGCGCATCTTCACCAGATTTGGTGATCAGCTCAATACCTTTTTCAGTCAGCTCTACCTGGTTGTTTTTCTCATCAATATAGAAGTACAATTCCGAATCTACTTTCGGCATGTTCTTCGACTGATCAGCCATGTAATGATTTTCAGTTTTCAATAAGGTTTGTTTAACACTACCCTCACTTAAAAACTTGATCAATGCTTTATTTTTAGGCAAACCACGGTGTGCACGTAAAAGTGCTAAACCACCTTCCCCTTCTTCGGTTCCGGCCTTACCATCATTAATTAATTTTTTAGCTTCATTTAAAGCTTTAGTTACATATTCTCTTTGTGCAGCTACCAATCTTTCGATCCTTGGTTTCAGCTCATGGAATTCATGCTGATCTCCAAAAGGAACCGGACCAGAGATGATCAAAGGTGTACGGGCATCATCAATTAAAACTGAATCGACCTCATCCACCATCGCGAAATGCAGTTTACGCTGCACCAGCTGATCTGGTGTTTGCGACATATTGTCACGCAGGTAATCAAAACCAAATTCATTGTTGGTACCATAAGTAATGTCAGCAAGGTAAGCATCACGACGCTCCTGAGAGTTTGGCTCATGCTTATCAATACAATCTACTTTAATCCCATGGAATTCGAATAATGGACCATTCCACTCCGAGTCACGTCTTGCCAGGTAATCATTCACAGTTACAATGTGAACTCCTTTTCCAGCAAGCGCATTCAGGTAAGCAGGCAGTGTACTGACTAAAGTTTTACCCTCACCAGTAGCCATCTCAGAGATTTTACCACTGTGCAATACCATACCACCGATCAACTGAACATCGTAATGTACCATGTTCCACTTCACCAATGTACCGGCAGCATCCCATGAATTTGCCCAGAAAGCTTTATCTCCTTCAATGGTTACATTGTTTCTGCGTACCGCATAATCTCTGTCGTGCTGACTGGCAGTTACCTCTAGGCGCTCATTTTCTGAGAAACGTCTGGAAGTCTCTTTAACCACGGCAAATGCCTGTGGTAATATATCTAGTAATACTACTTCTAATTCTTTATCACGTTCTTTAATCAGCTCATCGATCTGATCATATAAGGCCGTTTTTGCTGCTAATGACAAATCCTGACTTTCACCATCAGCTTTTAAGCCACTGATTTTTCCATCAATCTCCGCTAAAGCCTGTGCAATCACATCTTTAAAATAAACCGTTTTGTTACGCAACTCATCATTGCTCAGTACAGAAAGCTTCGAATACTCTTCGTTGATTTTGATAACGATAGGCTGTAGTGCCTTGATATCTCTTTCCGATTTGCTTCCAAATACTTTGGTTAAAAATCCTAACATCTTTTATGTTTGTGTTTATTGTTTATTAATATTGAAAAACGTACAAATTACAACAACCAAGCCATATCAAACAATAAGTCAGAATGGCAGTCATCGGGCGCTAAAATTACAAAATATCCTGTACTTTGCTTTAGCATCGCGCTTTTATTTAAAAAACTTTAACAATTTAGCAGTGGCTGAGATAAAAGCTGCTAAAAACCTATAAAAGAGCACAGTAATCAGACTTGATCTTTTCTCAATTCTGCAGTCAGTTCCCGCAGTTCTTTCAACTCCTACTCTATCTGCTTCAAATGGTAAGGCTCCCCTGCTTTAAACCAACGAAACTTTTACGAAAAAAATGTCCTAAACACCCCAGAATAGACCCTGACTGGCTATATTTTCAGACAATTTCAAAGAAGGAAGTACAATGAAGAGGGTACCCAATGCAATTACAACAAATACGCTGACCATCCGCATGGCCAGGTGCTCGCCTGCGCCAGACCTAAAAATGCGCCCTCGTTGCTCCTTTAATTTTAATATTCAAGTTAAACTGTGATAATTTCCCTAAAGCGGTATATTTGCCGGTAAGAACCGGGCAGGTACCCGATCCACCTACACAATTCAAACAAAAAACCATACATAGATGAATATCTTACTATTAGGTTCCGGCGGCAGAGAAAGTGCATTAGCCTGGAAAATGAGCCAATCTTCTCAATGTTCTCAACTGTTTATTGCACCAGGCAACGGTGGTACCGGCGCTTACGGGAAAAATATCAGCCTGAATCCTAATGATTTTGAAGCCGTAAAAGCTTTTGCCTTAAAAGAAGCCATTGAACTTTTAGTAGTTGGCCCGGAGGAACCTTTGGTAAACGGCATCCATGATTTCTTTGCGAATGATTCTGAACTGTCCCACATCCCGGTAATCGGTCCTAAAAAAGAAGGCGCGATCCTGGAAGGAAGTAAAGATTTCTCTAAACAATTTATGGTACGCCATGGCATCCCCAGCCCAGGATCAAGATCTTTCAGCAATGAAAGCCTGGAAGAGGGATTAACTTACCTGGCTTCACATACCCTTCCAATTGTATTAAAAGCAGATGGTTTAGCTGCAGGAAAAGGCGTGTTAATCCTGGATACGATCGAAGAAGCACAATCAGAATTAAAACTGATGCTAGGTGGCAAATTTGGCAATGCTGGAAGTACGGTAGTTGTAGAAGAATTCCTCACCGGAATAGAGCTGTCGGTGTTTGTATTGACAGATGGTGAAAACTATGTCATCTTACCTGAAGCGAAAGACTATAAAAAAATCGGCCAGGCAGATACTGGCTTGAACACTGGTGGAATGGGTTCTGTATCTCCAGTACCTTTCGCAGATGAAGCTTTCTTAAATAAAGTAGAGCAGAAAATCATCATTCCTACCATTAACGGTTTAAAGAAAGACAAAATTGATTATACCGGTTTTATCTTCTTTGGTTTATTCAAAGTTGGTGATGAGCCATTAATTATAGAGTACAATTGCAGAATGGGCGATCCGGAAACGGAAAGTGTCATTCCACGTATCGAAAACGATCTGGTAGAGCTTTTCATAGCAACTGCTCAAAAGAAATTAAAAGATTATAAATTAACCATTAGCCCTAAAAATGCAGCAACTGTAATGATCGTTGCAGGTGGCTATCCTGGCGATTACGAAAAAGGTAAGACGATTACTGGTATTGCTAACCTGCGCAATTCTCATGTATTCCATGCAGGAACAAGCTTAGAAGGCGGTGTTGTGAAAACTAACGGAGGTAGAGTGCTTGCGGTAACGAGCTTGCAGGACAGCCAGTTTGACGCTTTACAGTGTGCCACAGGCGATGCAGCACGCATTTACTTTGATGGTAAATACTTCAGAGAAGATATTGGATTTGACTTAGTATAAGTTGAACTCAAGTAAAAAAGGGGTTTGTTCTGAGCACAAACCCCTTTTTTTATCGTTAATGAATTCAGGTCATTGACTGTTGTTCCTAGTTCTTGAGGGCTATTTCCTTTTCAGAGATTTACTTCCAAAAAGATTATACCTTAATCCAAATGCCTGCTGACTGTCTACTACGCCATCCACAAAGTGGAAAGATAAGACCAATTTAGCTTCCAGATTTTTATAAACGATCGGACGCCAGGTCAAGTCTGTTCTGTTGTAAGTTTTTGCGGTATAGAATTTATCGCCCATAATCAGGTGATGGCCTTCTCCTTTATAAAAGGAATTGACGATCCCAAACTTATGGTACTCCATATTCAATTCCAGCAACATGCCTTTAGGTGTCTTCCAGCCACCAACCGTACGAACACGTTCAAATGAGATCAATCCGCCGGCACTCAGGGTTAAAGAATCCAGGAAAGTCTTTTTGGAAAGGTCCAAACCAACTTTTACACTTGCCGCACCATTGTCTTCCACATGGTCGTTAGGAATAGCAATACCTGGTCCTGCATTGTGCAGCATCATCGCATGATGAGACACAAAGAACAAATCTTTTTTATAAGTACCGGAAAAACCGAAAATAAAATTCTCTCTTGCGGTTGCCGTTTGTCTACTGGTCCAATCAATGAAAATGATTTGTTTCCAATTTTCATTCTCATACTTCACCAACATCCCTTCAATATTAGGACGGTAGTAACTTAAAGTGTCATTTAATATGGCACGCGGAAAATCAGAGATTAATCCCTGTCTTGGAAAAGCGCCCAGATAAAAATTCCAGTCCTTCTTCATGTACTGGTAGTAAGCTACCGGCGCAATACTGGTGGTAAATTTTGGCGATCCAAATTCATGGAACGCATTGAACCCAATTCTGACTCTGTGGGTGCTATCCACCAGCAAGCCTACTTCAGGAGAAACGCGCATTCCAAAAATAGTTTCAGAAAAGCGGTTTGATCTGGAATATTCCCTGTTATCAGCAAAGCCGTGGAAGTTTAAATTACCTTCCAGTTCCTGGGCATAAGTATTGGTAATGGCTGTAAATAGTACAGCAAAAATGAGTAGTAAACGAATCCGCATAGGTTGTTTTTATGGTTCAAATCGTTAAAATAAAACGAAGACCAAAATTAGTATATAATTCCACTATCCGGCAATTAAAAATAAGGCTAAAATCCACTTGTTTTTGCTTGTCGCGATCGCCACTGATCCTGTAAAACTAGGTATTCCGTTTCTAAATTTCGAAAAACCTTGCCGGAGAGCCGCTCTGCAGGCTTCAGCTTCATTTGTGCCTCATACTGCGTAGTGATCTGTTCATATCGCAGGTTGAATTGCAAATCCAGGCCACGTTTTTTCTCCTTAAATTCGGTAATTTTAGGATCCTCATAAGTACCGTTTAGATTGCCCAGATAAACCGTATCAGAAACCGAGTCATGGTTTGCTGCTCTTAAAAAGAGGTACACTTCCATAGGCTGCAGCAATTCTTCCTCTGATAAAGGCAGAAAAGCAGTACCATCTTTCCTCTTCGCAAAATTCAGCTCGATCGTTTTCTTTCCTGTCGCCGGAAAACAAACCGCCAGCTGTAAAGTATCGTCATACTGCGCTCCTGTCCCATAAGAATAGGCAGAATCCCAGCTGATCTGTAGTCCTTCTGCGATTTTTTCCATCTGAAGATCTTTCGGCTTGATCAAAGTACCTTTACTAAGCTCCACTTTCTCATAATCAATGTTAATGTTCGGATATGCACCCTTTAAGGCATTCTTCTTAATCTGAGAAACAGCCAGATTGTGTTGGTTCCTGATCGTTCCACGCGTTTCCAGCTCGAAACCATTATTGATAAAATCCTTCAAATGGCTCAGAAAACGGGTAGTCACAGCCATCGCCTGGTGATTTGCCTGCTGCTTTAAACTCGGTTTTCCGGCTTTGCCAATACTTCGCATTACGGGTTGTCCATTCAGCTCATAATAAACTATTCTCCCAATTTTACCACTTGGCCATCCATGAAGGCCATTTTTTCCTATTGCCATAATACTATTTATTTTTATACGTAAATAATTTGAATATGGAATAACAAGATGATTACACAATAGTTTTAGCACAATGCACATTTCCCTTAATATGGAATCATACTGAATATCATTTGTTTAAAGAAGAGCTGGCGTCATGCTTCGGGAAGTGCTTTCAGCTGAACAAATCAGCGGCGTACCCAAAGCGCCCTTGGAAGGGCATAAGGCCGGCTTAGGCCCCGGCAACCCCCTCACAAAAACCATTAGACATCCGAAGAGATGGAGTCTCTTCCAGAGCAGTAATCAGTAGTTACCGTACTTGTCAGAATACCCTCTCGGGTATCTCAGCATCCTGACTGATAACAAGTCACCATTAACCAGAAAAGGTTGCCTGTTTAGGCAACCTTTTCTGGCAATAAATAGCTTCAGCGATTAAGCTTAAACTATTTTGATTTTGCCGCTCCTAAGATTTCAGCAAGTTTTGTTTGCAATTCTTCACCTCTGATATTTTTAGCGATGATTTTTCCTGTTGGATCGATCAAGTAATTTGCAGGAATAGACTGGATGCCATAAGTTTTTGCTACAGCATTGTTCCAGAAGTTCAAGTCAGAAACATTTGTCCAGGTTAAGCCGTCTTTTTCAATTGCTTTCAACCAAGCGTCTTTTTTACCAGGTTGGTCTAAAGAAACACCAAGAACAGTAAAGTTTTTGTCTTTATATTTATTGTAGGCCGCAACTACGTTAGGATTTTCCTGACGGCAAGGTCCGCACCATGAAGCCCAGAAATCAAGTAACACATATTTACCTTTGAAATCAGATAATTTTACTGGCTTATCATTCACATCATTTTGAGTGAAATCCATTGCCATTTGACCTACTTGAGTATTTTTTGACGAAGCGATCATACTGGCAATATTTTTACCTAAATCTGTGTTTTTAACTGCTGCTGAAAACTTGTTGAACTGAGGCTCTACAACTGCTGGATCAACCTCTCCTAAACCACCACGGAAAGCTACTAAGGCCACGTAAGAGTCTGGATTTGCTGCAATAAAGGTAGCATTGATCGCTTCAAGTTCTTTTTGAATCGCTTCATCACGGGCATATACCGTTTTCATGTACGCTTCATCTTTACGTTCTTCTTCTGTTTTACTACGGTATTCCGCCATTAATGCTGCACCCTTTGTACTAGGTACTTTAGTCAACTCTTTATATTTTAAATTGTCATCATTTACTTTAGAATTTTTAACCACTGCATTCTTGATAGAATCTTTAGGAGCAACGATCTGAATTACTTTTGGCTCTAGGTAAAAAGCCACTACATCAGGATTAGGGCGTGCACTTGGGTCAATTACATGATCATTATGTTTGATTCTGATTTGTGCCTGAGTAATGCCCGCTAAAGAACCTTGAAAAGTAAATTTTCCACCTACAATTGCTGTTGAATCAGTTTTCTGCTCTGATCCTACTCTATAAGCAATATAAGCCTTTGCAGGTGCATTTAAGTTTCCTACTTTACCTTCAACGGTAAATTTTCCTTGAGCCATACCTGCAACTGGCAATAAGCACATTGCGGCGATGATTGATCTTTTCATTTAATATGTTTTTTCGTTAGTTTAAATTTTAATGCGCAATAAAACAGAGAATTTATTTGTTTTATATGTCGATACTTCAAATATAAGGAAGCGTATACAGAATAACGTGAATTTCCCTATAAAATTACAATAGCTTTTGATAGGTTCTCCACCATAAATCAGGCATCTCTCCATTCACGGCCATTGTATAATCGTCGTATCGGCAGGGCACGAGATGATAGCGTTCGTTCTTGGTAATTCCGGATGGATAAGGGACTTGCATCCACCACCTGTCGGACTTTTTACTCTTCACAAACAGCATATCTCCAGAGCCGTCATTTAAGCTGGCGCGATAGATCAGATATTGTGATTTCGGGCTGAGTGGGAAATCTTTTTTACGGTTATAAAAGCCTTCTATGAAGTACCAGACCATTTGCGCGAGTAATAAAGCGGTTTGTCCGTTCTGGTCGAATGCCGGGTTAAACTCATAAAAACCAATCGAAGTCAGCTTGTCGCTCATGCCTGCATAGCGCGTAATCCGGCAGGCTTGTTCGCCATAAAAACCATTTGGCCCGGCATTGGCATTGGCTACGGCATCCGAAGATCTGATCGCGCCAATATCAAAGCTAATCATGGTCGCATTGCGAATAATCGGCTCCGTTAAAGTGATGTCGTTACTGAATTCTCCCAGTCGGTGGGCATCAAAATACAACTTACTCATGACCTTCAAGCTATCCTGATTCACGAAGTAAGTCTGGTAGCCTACATTGCTGAAGTTAAACAGGTAATTGGGCTGATGTAATAATATTTTGTTAAGGTAGGTATCTGATTTTGCAGCCAGTCCTTCCTGATCTTCTTCGTCGAGGTCAAACTTACTGTCTACCACAACCAGGTCTACCTTTTGCTCCAGACTTTCATAAGCCAGGTACTGCGCATAAGTCAGGTCTTGTCCGCCGCCAATAATGACCGGAATGATATTCAATTTAATCAATTCCCCTACCGCCATCTTTACCGCTACATAAGTATCCGAAATAGAAGCGCCAGGTTTGATGTTCCCAAGATCGATGATCCTGCTGTCGAAAGCACCTTCATGTAAGGCGTAAAATTGCGCCCTGAAATAGTCGGGACCAAGGCCACAGCCCTCATTATTTACCGCGGCACGGTCATCTTGCACACCAAAAATGGCAATATCATATTGATTTTCCCCAAGTTCCGGAAATTTATCGGTGTAGAATCCTGCCCTTAAACCTAACTGACTGGCATAGAATCCTTGTTTCGGTGCAAATTTATCGGGGTTGACTGGAGAGAAAAAATCTGATAATGACATATTGTATTATAAATGTATCTGTCAAATATCTATTTTTGAGATCATATTTTAATGAACATCCTAAAAATAATGAAATGATATTGGTTACCGGTGCTACTGGATTTTTAGGGGCAGAATTAATACATCAACTGACGGGACAAGGAATTAAGCTCCGTGCATTAAAGCGCGAGCATTCTGTGGTTCCGGCGATCCTGAAAGACAATACCCTGATCAGCTGGGTGGTAGCAGACCTGAACGAATTTTCTACCCTGGAAGATGCTTTTGAAGGTATTTCGCAGGTGTATCACTGTGCGGCCATGGTTTCTTTTGATCCGAAAGACAAAGCTACATTACTGAGAGTAAACATTGAGGGCACCAGTAATGTGGTCAATCTCTGCGTAGAAAATCAGGCGAGGCTCTTACATGTCAGCTCAGTGGCGGCATTAGGGAACGCGAAAAAAGACGCGCTCATCACCGAAAAAGACTTCTGGGAATACGATTCCAAAGCACATAGTTATGCCATTTCCAAATATGAAGGAGAGATGGAAGTATGGCGCGGCATTGCGGAAGGGCTGGATGCGGTGATCGTGAATCCATCGGTCATCATTGGTGGCGGAGCTGGATTTGAGGGCAGCGGTGCAATCTTTAAACTGGTGAGAGATGGTCTTTCTTATTATACAAAAGGGGCTACAGGTATTGTAGACGTGGAAGATGTGGCGAAATGTATGATTGCTTTAATGGATAGCAGCATCAGCGAGGAACGTTTTACCATCTCCGCTGAAAATTATAATTACCAGCGTTTCTTTGGCGAGATTGCCAAAGGTTTTGGCGTCAAAGCACCATCAAAAGAAGCGAAACCATGGATGCTGGGCATTGCCTGGAGGGCTGCAAAGCTGGCTTCCTTATTTACCGGAAAGCCTGCAGCCTTGACCAGTGATGCCGCGAGAAGCAGCCTGAATGAAAGTTTATACAGCAATAAAAAGATAATTGATACGATTGGAATAACCTTTAAGCCCTTGGATCAGAGTGTGGCAGAAACTTGTCAGGCCTTGAAACAGGTTTCACTTCATTAAAATTATGAACCAGAAGAACATTTACATCATTGATTTCGACAGCACCTTTACACAGGTAGAGGCATTGGATGAGCTGGCCCGTATCTCCCTAAAAAAGCATCCTGATAAGGAAGCCATCTTCAAAAAGATTGAGGATTATACCAACCTGGCCATGGAGGGAAAACTTTCCTTCGGCGAGAGCTTAGCGCAAAGGGTAAAACTTTTGGAAGCTACAGAAGACCATTTGAAGCAGCTGATTACGCGCTTAAAGAAAAAGGTATCTGCCTCTTTCTCCCGCAATGCGGATTTCTTCAAGAAACATGCAGATGAAGTCTTGATCGTTTCTGGTGGTTTTAAAGAGTTTATCACCCCTGTGGTGAGCCAATATCACATCAAAAAAGAGAATATTTATGCCAACACCTTTGTCACCACTGGAGATGGCAAAATTATAGATTACGACCATTCCAATCCTTTAAGTGAGGAAGGTGGCAAAGTGAAGTTAATGCAGCAGCTAAACCTGGAAGGTAATCTTTACGGTATTGGTGATGGCTATTCTGATTTCCAGCTGAGAGAAAGCGGATTGATCAAGAAGTTCTATGCTTTTACAGAGAACATTTCCAGAGAAAGTATCGTTAAAAAAGCAGACCATGTAACGCCAAGTTTCGACGAGTTTTTATATGTGAACAACCTTCCAAGGGCGATTTCTTATCCGAAAAATAGAATTTTATGCCTGGTGATCGGGGATGTAAATCCGGAAAGCATCGCCTTGCTGAAAAAAGATGGTTTTTCCATCCGTCATAAAACTGCATTTGAAGAAAAGTATGTGGCAGATGTGCACATGCTATTATTGGCAGATGGCGAGAAACTGACCCTGGATCAATTGACCAGAGCGGTAAAACTAAAAACTGTTGGCTATCTCGGACAATCAAAAAACAAGATCGATCTGGCTGCTTGTACCAAACAAGGAGTGGTGGTATTTGATGATTTGAAATCAAACCCAAGAAACCTGACTTTCATTCCTAAGCGAATGATCGACTTTATGAATACAGGAACGACTCATTTGAGTAACAATTTTCCGAACCTGCAATTGCCAAGAATTGAGAAATCACACCGTCTGATCCATATTCACAAGAATGTTCCTGGAATTATGGCAAAGATCAATACCGTATTTGCAAAACACGACATCAACATTGTCGGACAGTTTTTGATGACCAACCCGGAGATCGGTTATGCGATCACCGACATCAACTCGGAGTACGACAAACAACTTTTTAAATCTCTGAAGAAAATTGAACATACCATTAAATTCAGGGTATTGTACTAGGAATTCAGGGGAATGCACTGAGCAATCTGAGTGATACCCGGTAAATTAAGGTTCTGCCTGTATAAACAAGGTGTAATAAGGAGCATTCAGTGCATTTGTAATATCGATTAAATCATGGAACTGACCCCACAAATTAAAGACAAACTGGACAAGCTGCAGGAAAAGTATGCAGCGATGGGCCAGGATATGTCGGCCTATCTGGATGGCTTATTATATGCAGATTTCTTAACATATTGGGATTATATTCATCTGGATACTTTGCTCAGTTTGCAGCATCCGAAGACTTCCTTCCCTGACGAAGAGATTTTCATCATGTATCACCAAATTACAGAGCTGTATTTTAAACTTTGTTTACATGAGTTCAGCCAGATTGCTGCCGCCAAAGAAACCTTGACTGTTACTTTTTTTACGGATCGTGTGAAAAGAATCAACGCTTATTTTACCGCCTTGGTTTCTTCGTTTGAGGTGATGGTAAATGGCATGGAAAAGGAACAATTTTTGAAATTCCGCATGTCATTATTACCGGCTAGTGGTTTTCAATCCGGCCAGTACCGGATGATAGAAATTTCTGCAACTGATTTTATCCGCCTCGTTGAGAAAGGTAAAAGAGAAGAATTGAAAGACGCTTCCATTGAGGAACAATTTGAAAACATTTATTGGAAAGCTGGCGCGACAGAACTGGCTACCGGCAAGCAAACGCTCACCCTAAAGCAGTTCATCAACAAATATGCGACTCAATTTTTACAATTGGTGAAAGACCGTCAGGATAGCAATTTCTCTGCGCTTTACCACCAATTGAAAAGTCAGGGAGCAGAGCTCAGTGCCTTGGAAGAAGAGCTGAGAAAGCTGGATCTTTTTGTGAATGTGGAATGGCCGCTTTCGCATTATAAATCCGCAGTGCGCTATCTGGAAAGAGATCCGGTAGACATTGCCGCAACCGGTGGCACGAACTGGCAGAAATACCTGCCTCCACGTTTTCAAAAGAGAATCTTCTACCCTTTCCTATGGACGGAAGCACAAATGGAAGAATGGGGCAAAGGATGGGTGGTCAGCGTACTGAAAGATTTACGGGGATAACCGGCAGCAGCAAGGGAGCTTAGTGTAAGTTAAACACCAATAAAGCCCCTTTTTAAATGCAAATAAAACAAATAAGAGTGGCAATTTTTAGTAGATTTGCCTATAGAAATACGAATTGAAATGAACGAGACACTGGATATAACCATTACGAAAACTGAACAAAGCAGACTAACTGTAACAGACTTTTCACAACTTCCCTTCGGAAAGGTGTTTTCCGATCACATGTTTATTGCCGATTATGAAGATGGCGCATGGAAAAACTTACGAGTGCTTCCTTACGGCCCGATTCCAATGAGCCCGGCAATCTCTGCCCTACACTATGGACAGGCGATTTTTGAAGGCATGAAAGCTTACCGTCAACCAGATGATACGGTTAGCGTATTTAGAGCGGACAAGAATTTTGAGCGTTTTAATAAATCAGCGGCACGCATGGCGATGCCAGCTATTGATGAAGATATTTTCATGAAAGGTATTGCAGCCTTAATTGATATCGATAAAAACTGGGTACCTAATCAGGACGGTTACTCTTTATACATCCGTCCGGTTATGTTCGCTACAGACCCTTACCTGGGTGTGAGAGCATCAGATACCTATACTTTCGCTTTATTAACGACCCCAACAGGTCCTTACTACAGCAAAGCTTTAAAAGTAAAAATTGAAACAGAATATACCCGTGCCGATGAAGGTGGTGTAGGCTTTGCCAAAACTGCTGGTAACTATGCGCGTTCCTTATTCCCGTTTGCGGAAGCTACGAAAGCTGGTTTTGACCAGTTGATCTGGACAGATGCAGTAACGCATGAGTTTATCGAAGAAGCAGGAACAGCGAATCTGATCTTTGTGATCGATGGTAAACTGGTCACCCCTTCGGTAAGAAGTACCGTATTAGACGGCGTAACACGTGACACGATTATCAAATTGGCTCAACATGCCGGTATTGAAGTGGAAGAAAGACGTGTGAGCGTAAAAGAAGTGATTGAAGGAATTGAAAATGGCCGTTTAACAGATGCTTTTGCAGCTGGTACTGCCGCTACAGTGACGCCAATCGGTGAAATCGGTTACGAAGGTAAATTATATACTTTAACAGATCCTGCAACACGTACCATTTCTGCAGGGATCGCGAAAACATTAAATGACATCCGTTACGGACTTGCTCCGGATGAATTCGGATGGAATTTCATCTTGTAAATTTATAGCACATTGCTGTAAATAATTTTTGTGAGGCGCCTTTGAACCAGGGCGCCTTTTTTTATTAGGTTTATCCTTAACACACAATTATAACCACAATGAAAAAAACATTACTTATCGGTTTAGCGGCATCGTTTTGCTTCAGCTATACGGTACAGGCGCAGCTGAAAAGGCTGAGCCAGCAACAAACCCTGGGGGGCCAGGCCTCATTAACCAAACCAATGAACATGGTAAATGGCTGGTCTGACGACAACCATTATATTGAAATGGACCTTTCTGATCGTAAATTATACGCGGTGGAGGTAAAAACAGGACGTAGAACACCTTATACTCCTGCCCCGAAGAGCAATGTGAACGTGAACATCAGAAATCACGATGTTTTTATTCAATACGGAAAAGAAGCCGCAAAACAACTGACCAATACTAAAGCAGAAGAAAAGAACCCAACCCTGTCTCCAGATGGAAAACATATCGCTTTTACCCGCGACAATGACCTTTATTCGGTAGATGTAGCGACAGGAAAAGAAACGAGATACACGACAGATGGAACTGATGTGATTTATAACGGTTGGTCGTCATGGGTATATTTTGAGGAGATTCTGGGCCGGGCTACCGCCTACAAAGCCTTCTGGTGGTCGCCCGACAGCAAAAACATTGCGTTTATGCATTTCGATGACACCAAGGTGCCGATGTTCCCAATCAATGGCTCTACCGGTCAGCATGGTTATGTTGAAAAAACAAGGTATCCAAAAGCAGGAGATCCTAATCCGGAAGTAAAAATAGGTTTCGTCCCTGTTGCAGGCGGCACAATTACCTGGGCAGACTTCAATGAAAAAGACGATCAGTATTTCGGTACGCCTTACTGGAGCTATGATGGCAGCAGCATGATGGTACAATGGATGAACCGCGGTCAGGATAACCTGAAATTCTATTCGGTAAATCCGAATACAGGGGTAAAAACAGAGATTTACGATGAAAAACAGCCTTCCTGGGTAGACCTGGATTATGATGGTCGTATTGAATATTTACAGGATAAAAAACACTATATCCTGAAAAGTGATCAAACAGGCTGGGCACATTTTTACCTGTATACGTTGGATGGAAAACTGATCAATCCAATCACCTCTGGAAAATGGCAGGTAACGAGTCTGGTTCATGTAGATGAGAAAAATAAAGTAGTTTATTTCAATGCCCGCAAAGAAGCTTCTACCCGTTCTGACTTTTACCGCGTAGATTACAGCGGTAAAAACTTGAAAAGACTGACTTTTGGGGAATACAATCACCAGATCCAGCTTTCACCAAATGGCCGTTATTTTGTAACTACTTATTCTAATGTAACTACGCCGCCAAAAAGAACATTGGTAGACAATGAAGGAAAAGTAATCAAGGAATTAGGCGATAGTAAGTCGGCCGATTTTGCGCAATATAACTTTGGTAAAACGGAAATGATCACCATTCCTACAGATGATGGTTACCAATTGCCGGCAGTGATTACTTACCCCACAGATTTTGATGTCAATAAGAAATATCCAGTGGTGATGAGCATTTATGGCGGTCCGAATGCAGGTACCGTAACCAATACCTGGAAAGGTACTGCTCCACAGTACTGGTCGAATGAAGGGATCATCCAGATTGCAGTAGATCACCGTGCTTCAGGACAATTCGGTAAAGAAGGTGTGGCTTTAATGCACCGTAACCTGGGTAAATGGGAAATGAAAGATTATACAACTGCAGCGAGATGGCTGAAAGCCAAATCTTATGTAGACCATAAAAAATTATTGATCACTGGTCATAGTTATGGCGGCTACATGACTTGTATGGCTTTAACCATGGGTGCCAATGATTTCGATTTTGGTATTGCAGGCGCACCGGTAACGAGCTGGGAGCTGTATGACAGTCACTATACAGAACGTTTCATGGATACGCCTCAGGAAAACCCGGAAGGTTATAAAAACGGCTCTGTGCTGACTTACGTAAACCAATACAAAGGGCTATTGCGCATTATGCATGGCGATATGGACGACAATGTGCACCTGCAGAACACGATTCAGTTAATAGATAAATTGCAGGATGCCAACAAACATTTTGAGCTGATGATTTACCCTGGTGGCCGTCATGGCTGGGGTGGTCTGAAAACAGCGCATGACAAAGCGGAAAGAATTCGTTTCTATTACGACCATCTGCTGGAAAAACCTGTTCCTGCAGATTTACTGAACTAAGATTTTAATAGACGCTTTTAAGCGTTGATGAATTAAAAAAGACCCTGAGCGCTTAAATGTTCAGGGTCTTTTTTTTAAACTTCCAAACCAATGTGGATTTCATTGTTGAAATATCCATCTCATTCATTTTTCGATTCATCATCCAGTTGAGCGAGCTGCGCATTAAGGGTGCTGATCTTTGCCCTTCAATCCCCCATTTCGGCCAGTTCACATTGCGGCTTGATTTAACATTAGCTTAATATCTGCACTATAATTTTAGGAGGTGAAACAACAGACTACCATACCATTCCACAACTACATCGGCCTAGTGCTATGTTTTATCTTACTTTATGCCTTCCCCACCTCTGCCGAAGAAGTCATAAAGCCCAAATTCCACCCGATAGACACCCTGACTAACAAGGCGCCGAATACTTCCTTTCTGAAGATCAAAAAGACCTTAAAAGAGGCGCTGGAAAAAGACGATTTCATCACCGAAGGTTTGTGTTATCAGGAAATCGGAGCCCTTTTTTATGTTCAGGCAGCCTATGCTCAGGCCATCAATTACTACTATAAGGCGGATAAGATCTTTCGAGAGAAAAATGCGACCCATCAACTTGCCGGAAACCTGAATAAGATTGGGGAAACGTATTATTATGCCAGGCAATATCGCGTTGCCTTAGAAAAATATCAGGAGGCTTTAAAACTGTATCAGCAGCTGGGTATTCAGAAAGGCATTGCTGATTCTTATGGCCTGATCGGGCAGACTTATGAGAAAAGCCAGAACTATCTCGCTGCCATGAAATACCAGCAATTGGCATTGGCAGTTTACCATAAAGAAAAGGACCAGACGGGCATCGCAAAGATCTATGAAAACATTGGCAGTATCTATGAAGATAAGCCACATTTAGATTCGGCATTGAAATATTATACGCTGGCCTTGGCAGGAAATGCCATCGAGAAGAACCTCCATGGACAGATGGAAATCATCAATAACATCGGTGATGTGTACCGGAAAACGGGGCGGTATCCAGAGGCCTTAAACTACACCAAAAAGGCAGAAAGTATGGCTAAAGCCATGAATGACCAATATCAGCTGAGCAGCGCCTTCCGGGATCTCTCCAAAACTTTTGACCTGATGAAGCGCTACGACAGCGCTTATCATTACAGCGAACTGGGTCGGGATATCTTTCTTAAAATCTTTACCGAAGATAATAACAAGCAGCTCGCTTTATTACAAACCTTATTTGAAATCCAGCAGAAAGACGATGCCATTGCGCAATTTGAACAGGAAAAATCAGCAGATAGAATCCTGCTCATTGCCACCATAGTCATCATTGTACTCCTCCTTTGTCTGGCCGCAAGTGTCATCAGCAGACAGCGCTTAAAAATTAAAAATGAGCAGCAGGTTAACGAGCAGAACCAGCGGTTATTTGAAACCCAAAAAGACGCCATTAAAGATGCACTGGAATTAAAAAGCAAGGAACTCACCAGTACTACACTCCATACGATTCAGAGTAATCAGTTTCTGGAAGAACTCCGCAGCAGCATAGAATGCCTGGTAAAAGACGATAAAAGAGACCAGAAAAAAGCTTTGCAGCAATTGATCCAGCGCATCAATCAGAACATTAATCAAGACCAGCACTGGAAAGATTTCAGCCGGATGTTTGAGCAGATTCACCAGACATTTTTTGACCATTTGAAAGCCCATTGTGATGACCTGACCGCGAATGATATTCGCCTGGTCGCACTGATAAAAATGAACCTGAGCTCAAAAGACATGGCCGTTCTTTTTGGCATTTCCCAAGACAGTTTAAGGGTAGCAAGGTACCGTTTGAGGAAGAAACTGAACCTCCCGCAAGGAGAAAATCTGAGCACATTTATTCAGACTTTATAATGGATTTCCAGAAACATACGGTGATTAACAATTTGGTAACATTACGCTAATCAAATGGTAATGGCGATTTAGGTTACACAAAAACACCTAATTACCAATTACTTAACTAATCCCTGTTCACACTGTACGCGTTTTGTATCCCTGTCATGTAACGCTGTATACATTTTGTTAACGGTCATAATTTTAAAGCTCGAAAGCCAGTAGGCATTTTTGGAGAACGTTAACAAAACAGCAGAAATTGTCTATTGAGAACAAATGAATAACAGCAAAATAAACAAATCCAACAAAATTAATCAGAAAATGAAGACACTATTATCCGTTCTTTTTTGCCTATTATTTAGCATTACAGCCGCGCATGCTACCAGCCTGAAAGGTTACGTTTACGACCAGAAAACAGGAGAGGCAATGGTGGGTGCATCTGTGCAGCTGGAAAAAACAAACCAAGCTGTTTTAACCGGTCTGGATGGATCCTTTGAGATCAAACATCCTACCGCAGGAACCCATACCTTAAAGGTATCGTACTTAATGTACAAAAGCTTTTTCAAGCAGATCCTCATCCTGAAAGAAGACAATCCGGTATTGAAAATTTACTTATCAGAAACCAATGCCGCTGAATTAAATGAAGTGACGGTTTCTGCAAAAGGGGATGGATCTTCAGAGAAAACAGCCAGAAGGATTGAGCAGAAGGCCTTGCAATTGGTCAATGTAGTTTCAGGAAGAGCGATCCAAATTTCTCCAGACCTGACTGTGGCCAATGTAATCCAACGTGTATCCGGCGTATCTGTAGAAAGGAGCAGCAGCGGCGATGGCCAGTATGCCATCCTTCGCGGTATGGATAAGCGCTACAGTTACACCTTGGTTAATGGCATTAAAATTCCCAGCCCGGACAATAAATACCGTTATGTACCGCTGGATATTTTCCCTTCGGAATTGCTGGAAAGATTGGAAGTTTCAAAAACACTGACGCCAAATATGGAAGGTGATGCCGTTGGTGGTGTCATCAATATGGTGATGAAAGATGCGCCAAACAAATTAAAAATTGATGCCAACCTGGCCACTGGTTATAGCCAGATGTTTCTGGATCGCGGATTTACCTCATTCGACAACAGTGGGAACAACAGCAAATCCCCTTATGAATTGCATGGTAAGGATTATAAAGCTACTCCTCTGGATTTCTCCACAGGAATGCTGGATTACAAAACCAAACACCCTGCACCAAATGTAGTGGGTGGTTTATCTATCGGACAACGTTTTCTGGACCATAAACTAGGTGTCTTAGTTGCTGGCAGTTACCAGAATACCTATAGAGGAGCCAATAGTACTTTTTACAATTCCAGCGTAGTAGCTGCCGCAAATAAAGTAGGCACGATTATGAGTCAGGACGACAGGGAGTACTCTGAACAGCAGAAACGCTATGGTGCCCATGCCAAACTGGACTATACCTTCAATAAAAACCATAAACTGAGTTTATACAATGCTTATGTGGATTTGAACAGCTTACAGCTGCGTGATTCCAAGGTAACAGATTTCAGCAGTGAGTACCATCCTGAAATAGGCAATGCCAAACTCACTTATTCTACCCGTTCCCGTTTCTCAGCGCAGCAGATTTACAACAGTACTTTACAGGGTGAGCATCAGCTGATCCCGGAAAAATTGAAAGTACGCTGGTCGGCGGTATACTCTTCAGCAAAAAATGAAAGCCCTGATCAAAGTATCATCAATATCTTAGGTGTAAAAGAGAATTTTGTGGATCGCCGCACTTTTGCTCCTGCCATTGGTGATGCTTATACCCGCCGCTGGGAACGCAGTACAGAAGAAGATAAAGCCGGTTATCTGGACATCGATTACACTCAGCCAATTGCCGGAATCAATGTACTGTTCAGCGCCGGAGGAATGTACCGCGACAAACAGCGCAGCAGTTTCTTCAACCAATATACCTTAACAAATGCGAATCCTACCGCAGTTTTTGGCAAGGATTTCAACAACTATACAGAAATTGTATGGAATGTTAAAAACCAAACAGGATCTGTAGATAACGCACTGACCTACGATGCTGCCGAAAAAACGGCTGCAGCCTATGGGATGTTCAACTTTACCGTAAAAGACCTGCAGGTAATTGGTGGTTTACGTATGGAACATACGAATCAAAGCTATATGATGCTGTTTCCAGGCGCACAGCCTCGCCCGAATGGCAAACAAATATATACTGACCTACTGCCAAGCATGAATTTGAAATATAAATTGAGCAGCCACCAGGCCCTTCGTGCTTCTTATTTCCGCTCTTTAAACCGTCCTGGTTTTTATGAACTGGTTCCAGGAATCGGAGTGGTTCAGGACGACTATAAAGAAAGAGGAAATCCAGATTTGAAACGTGCGATTGCAGACAATTTTGACCTTCGTTATGAGTTATTCCCGAACAGCAGCGATCAGTTATTGGTCGGTGTATTTTATAAAAACATCGCCAATCCAATAGAATATACCTTCCAGCCAGACCCGATTCGTCCACAGGATACTTATTATACCCCTGGAAACTTCGGTACCGCTAAAAACTATGGATTGGAACTGGATTACATCAAGTTTATCCACAAGTTCGGATTCAAAGCAAATTACACGTATACCCATTCCAGAATCACCACGCCTAAAACATCAAGAATCCGGAATGCAAATGGCGATTTAGATCCGATTTTAGTAGATCAGACCAGGCCTTTATTTGGACAATCGGCACACATTGCCAACCTATCCCTGCTTTTCAAAGACCCCAAAACTGGTTGGGATGCACAATTGGCTGCTTCTTATACCGGCCCAAGGATCAATACCATTTCTCAGTTCTTAGACAACGACCTGTGGCAGCAAGGATTTATCCAGATGGATGCCTCTGCAGAGAAAAAATTCAAGAACAATTTAAGTGTATTTGTTAAAGCTGGAAACTTGTTGAATACACCGTTAAAGCTATTCATCAAAGGCACCAATACGGAAGCCAATGGAACTACAGGAACTGAATACAATGGCAAAACACTGATCCGTAACGACTATTATAAACAAACTTACTTATTGGGGCTACGCTATAAATTATAATCGACCTCCTCATTTCGTAAACAGTTATCACTATTTCACATACAAAACTGATCATTTCATAAAAATACAAACAAGATGAAAGCAACAAAAATATGGATGGGTCTGGCAGTATTAGTAGTCGGATTCAGCAGCTGTAAAAAAGCCAATAGCGATGTAGATCCTGATACAGGAAACGGCTCTGCCATCGGTGAAGTTTCCGGTACCTGGAAAAGAGGAAGCACGCAGGTCATTAAAGGAGACATCATCATTCCAGAAGGACAATCACTTACCATTGAAGAGGGCGTAACCGTTATTATGGATACAACGGCTAAACCAGAAATCATTGTTAAAGGGAATCTATATGCAGAAGGTACTGCAGCATTCCCGATTAAGTTCACCATCCCTGAAGATTCCAGGACTACAAAAAATAAATTCGGCCGGTTATGGGGAGGAATTTTAGCCGCACCAAGCTGTGCAGAATTACTGTTGAACCATACGATTATTGAATACGCAGGAGCAACAACTACCGCAGCTTCTACTTCTGTAAAAATGAGCCTTTACAAGGCGAAAAGCGGGGAGAATTTACCAGCCCTATGGTACTCGAATGTAAATGGAAAACTGGTAGTCACCAATAGTATTTTCAGAAATTTACAGGAAGACTGTACGTATATTGAAGGTGGAAAGATCATTTTTTCCAACAATGTATTTTATACTACAGGAGTGACCGGTGGAGAAGCCATCAACCTAAAATCGGGATGTCTGGCGGATGTTGCCTTTAACCTGATGTACAGCACCAATACGAATGCGCTGAAACTTTCAAACAGCGGCGACAGAAGCCCACAAACCTTTGTAGTTGCCTATAACAATACTTTCGTGAATACCGGCTGGCGCAGACCTAGTGCCAAAGGAGGTTCGATCTGGGTAGAAGCTACTGTAAGGGTTAACCTGTTTAACAACCTTTTCGCGAATACTCGTTTTGGGATTAAAAGAGACACTAGAAACCCAGAAGACGCCAGATCACTAATTGGCAACAACCTGTATTATGGCCAGAGTCAGACGACTACAAACCAGTTTCAACCTTCAGCAGACATTATTGCTGGCAGTAATGATGTGATTGGAAAAACTGCAGGATCTAATGATCCATTGTTCCTGAATTATCCGGTAACCAATCCAGTAGACAATCCTGATTTTAATACGGCTTGGAATTTCCACATCGCTGCGGGTTCTCCTGCAATTGGCAAAGGAAAAACTGACTTCTTCCGTCATCATGCGGCAGGATTAACCCTGAATGGCATCCTGTATACCTCTCCTGCGCCTACCAGCTATATTGGCGCTTACGGCATCAACTAACCTGATTTATAAGTATAAAACATCAATAAAAATGAACAAACCTCATCTTATCCTTTCTGTTTCCGCGCTGCTGCTGACGCTTCATGTATCCTGTTCCTCTGTACAGAAAGATCCCGCAGCCATAAAACCACTGTACACCTCAGATCCGGTACAATTTGATTCCGATGATCCTGCCATTTGGGTAAATCCGGCAGATTCCTCAAAATCCTTAGTTATTGGTACTGATAAAGACGAAAATGGCGGTCTGTATGTATACGATTTACAAGGTAAAGTGATCAAAGATAAAGTGGTGAGTGGTTTGAAAAGACCGAACAATGTGGATGTCGCTTATGGATTGAACCTGGGTGGCAAAAAGACCGACATCGCTGTGACCACGGAAAGAATGACACATAAACTTCGTATATTCTCCTTGCCAGACCTGAAACCGATCGACAATGGCGGTTTGGAGATGTTTGAGGGGGAGACTAAAGAAATGTACCGCGACCTGATGGGTATCGCCATGTATACTAATCCTAAAGGTCAGATTTATGCGATTGTTGGCCGTAAAAATGGCCCGAAGGATGGTTATTTATGGCAATACCTATTGGAAGATGACGGCACAGGGAAATTAAAAGCCAGCTTGAAGAGAAAATTTGGTAAATATAGCGGCAAGAAAGAAATCGAGTCTATTGCGGTAGACAATGAGCTGGGCTACATCTACTACTCTGATGAGCAGTTTGGCGTTAGAAAATACCATGCAGATCCTGCGAAAGGAAATGAAGAACTGGCGCTATTTGCCAAGACCGGATTTAAAGAAGATAATGAAGGCATCAGCATTTATAAAACATCAGATTCTACAGGATATATTCTGGTATCTGATCAGGCGGCAAACCATTTCCAGGTCTTCAACAGGGAAGGTAAATCGGGCCCGCACGACCATGTATTGATCACCAGCATTCCAGTATCGACGAATAATAGCGATGGCTCTGAGACCTACTCGAAGCCATTAAATAAAGACTTCCAGCATGGTTTATTTGTAGCCATGAGTGATGACAAGACTTTCCAATATTACCGTTGGGAAGACCTTGCCGGAAAACTATTAAAAGTTAACAAATAAGGTGGAATCAAATTTGGCGGCAGGCAATTCCCGGTCTGTCGTCAATTTTTGTGTTTTTTCGCTCTTTCTCTTTGTAATCTTCGCTTTTCCCTTCTGACCTGTCTGGCCTCGCGATCATGCTTGATCTGCTCAAATGTGGCAATCTGAGTTTTAATCTTTTGCTCCTTGGCTTCTGTAATGCCCACACTATGCTTGATGCCCTGCAATAAGGACTTCCAGATAAAGTGGAAAAAAGAGCCATTCTTTGCGCGTTCTTCATGGATTTTTGCAGTGACCAATATGCCTTCTTTACTCGGGTTATTAGGATTTAAAATGATCGCATTGGCTAGAAAAGACATCCAACCCTGTCTCACCAAACGATTCTCGCCTTCTTCTCTTTTCAGTAAATTGACGGAAAGGTTGTTGTATTCGAATTTCATAAATCCATTTGCAATACGGTCGTTGGCGTCCACCTGAAACTCCATTCTTTTCACATCCCCGCTTTTAATGGCAATCATTCCCAATGGTCTGGTGATCCGGTTTAAGGAACGACCATCCATATTTCCCAGTAAACCAGCATAAGAAAAGGCACCGTCTTTGGCCTCCAGGTTAAATTTAAAGCCTACGTCCAGTTTCCCCCGCCCCATGAGGTAAGTTGTCAGATTGGCCGTCATCCATGGATCCTTCGCTTTATATTTTGGCATATTGGTCACATTACTGAAACTCCCGGAAGTGTTTTCAAAAGTAATGGTTCCTTTCTGCTGACTGTCTTCATCATATTCCGAATAGCTGATGTCTACATTACTCAGGTTCAACTTTTCGATCGTCAATTTACCTTGTACCTTTTGCAGCAGCTGATGCGGATAGCGTCCGATCTTCTCTGTGATCAGCTTAGGCAGTGCTTTATTGTTGAATACCCTCACCGAACCATTGGCAACCGTCATTTCTTTAGCTAGCAATTCCTGTTTAAGGATATATAACGGAAGATTAATTCCCTCCAGGCTCAGGTCGCTCATCTGGATGGCATAGCGGTCTTTGGAGTAGCCCAATGATTTCGCAAATTCCATCTCGTTATATCTTGGCACCACCCCCAGACTTTGAATATTCAATTTTCCAGAAGCTGCAGAGAAATCCAGCTGATCTAAACGGATGTGGTACAGGCTATCCGGGGTCGCATAGGTATAATTGTTCAATTTAATAACCACATCTTTCAGCAGGTATAACCTTTTTTTATCCGTAGCAGAATGGGGATCTATTAAATAATCTTTCAGCGTGATGTTTAGATGTCTTACGGAATCCACCCTTGGTTTTTCCCCGTTATTATTGACATATTTAAAGCTGATGTTGTTCAGATCGATCGTGTGGATGGCCAACTCTTTGAGGTATTCGGAAATGTAATCAAAAGGGGAAATATTTGGTCTGCTGAGCTTATCCTCATTAAAATCAAACTGCTGGTTCACCATCACCACATCTGGACGGTCTAAGCGCAGCTGGGTAATGTCTAGCTTCCGGTGCCTGAGAAAAGTATAGAGGTGGAAATTCCGGATTTCCAATTTCTCCAGTTCCAGGTGATAAACGTTATTCGGGGCTTTTTTTAAGGCGATCAGCTTCTTGAAAACCCGCAGATCAGGGATCACCTTTACCCCTGTCAGGGAAGCATTTGCCGTGAGCAGATTCATCCGGATGCCAGAAAACTCGATATGGTATAGGCTATCAGTAGAGCGCAGCACCAATTCTTTGATGTGTGCTTTAACTAAGGGCTTAAACTTATGGGCAAGATATCTGGAAGTCAGGGCCATGATCAGCACAAGTGCCAGTACACCAAGGCCAATTCGGATCAATATTTTCTTCTGCTTGCGGATTTTTTCGATCATAGGCGATACACGGGATATTCTAATATACTTTTTTTATGTCTTGTTTTTCTTTCGTTCTGCTCTTTTCTGCTGGCGCTCCGCTCTTTTCTCTTTCCGCTCCTCTTTCTTATCCTTAATCGCTTCCATTGCTTTTTCAGGAGTTTTAACAGGCACGATACCCAGACCTGCGCTTTCTCTCATTCCAATAAACACCCCTTTCCAGAGTAGATTAAAGAACGAGGCTGCCGGAGAGCGCTCAAAGGTGACGTGTGCCGTTCTCGGGGCTTCTCCTTTTGTTGGATTCGCATCGATGATCAGCAGCTTATTGGCCAGAAAGGAAAGCAATCCTCTTTTCTCTGGTGCAGCACCATCCTCTCCTTCTTTGAGCAGCTTTACTTTCAGATCGGTATAATAAAAATGAACTTTTCCTTTTGAGCCCGTTCTATTCGCCTGAATATCAAAATCTACTTTTTGCATTTCGCCGGATTCAATTTCGATCAGGCCTAATGGTTTTGATACTACATTCAAATCTGGCAAATGCATAGGTGCCACTGCACCTGAATAATGAAAAGCACCATTTGGATCCGTCAAACTAAAATCAATCTTAATGTTGATCTTCGATTTCTTCATGACCAAGGCCGTTAAATTGGCAATGGCATGGTTGTTTTTTACCACACTAAGTGAATCATTGGTTACATTGAGGACATTCCCTGTTAAATTTTGAAAGTATATCGTTCCTCTTTTCTGGCTGATTGGATTGTATTCTGTATAGGCCACATCGATATTGTCGATCTTCAGCGTATCCACCAGTGTTGGAATGGCCAATCTTCTTAAGGCCAGGTGCGGGAAATTTTTCCCTTTATCCAGATTCGGTGGAGCAGGCAATTCACGATTTAAAAAGATCCCTGCTTTTGCCGGACCTAAAGTAATTTTGCCGGCATGAAAGGTCCTTTCGTCGTTCAATAAAAGGAAATCGACTCCAGTAAAGCTAATTTTGTCAAAATCCAGGTCGTAGCGATCTTTACCATATTTATGCATCCGGCTGAATGCCAGATCAGGATATAATGGCGTCATTTTAAAGCCCTTAATGAGGATATTTCTCTTCGCTGCAGACCCAGAAATCGTATCTATTTTCCTGAGGTACATTTTATCTTTAGACTGATAGCCGGTGATTTCAAAAGAGATGTCTTTTGTATAGTAAAATCTGGTGCTATCGAATTGCGAAAGCGAGTCGATCAATAGGTCCTTGACATTCAGGTTGAGTTTTTTAATGCGGTGCAAAGGTTTATTGCTGAGCCCATCGACATAATCAAAATCAGCATTTACAACCCTGATGGCATCAATATCAAGAGACTTTAAGCTTTTGGACAACAACTGATAAATGGTCTTGCTGCTGGTATCTTTTTTCTTTTTTTTCAGCTGGTAATGCAGCATATTGATGGAAGGCTGATCCAGGACGATGCTATTGATATGAATCTTTTTCTTAAAGTAAGCATTCATCAAGCCCAGATGGTTAACCTGAACCTTTTTTACTTTCAATTGGAAGATATGGATTGGTGCAGCGCCTTGTGCTTTTAACCGGTTAAATACTGCGGTATCAGGAACAAGGCTGACCTCATCTAAGGAAGCAGTACCCGTCAGCAAGTTGAGGTGAATGTCTTTAAAATCAAGGTGGTAAAGTCCTGCTGAGCCTTGCGCTATCCCTGTTTTAATTTTCTCAGAGAGGAGTGGTTTCCATCTGGCACTGAAGTATATTGCCAGTCCGCCAATGAGCAGTAAGATCAACCCTAAACTGCCCAACAGCCATTTCCACCACATTTTTTTTACTGATTTTTCCTTTTCCATATTACGTTGCTTACAGCATTACTGCAATATCAAGGCCATAATTAAAGTTCAGATGCTTTATACCTTCCAGCATCCACATCTATTGCATAGAAATACCCCTGTGCATTTCCAGTCAGATTTCCAGTGGCATTAACCGGTACCGCAGAAAACAATCCATTCCAATCCGTCTCCATGAACACATCATACAGGTATTTGGCATAACGCTCGGAAAGGGAGATTTTATAGATGTATAGGTAATCGTCTTTACCCAATACAAAATCTCTTTTGAGATTATTGAGTGGATACAGTGAGTTTGGGGAGCCCAGAAAATGGGTATAACTGTAATATTTAGACTGGTCGAATTTCCCGGGATTCCATTGTGGGATATCCTTATAGGAAATCAGCCATTTATTAGGATTAAGATAGCCGAAAGTATGTTTTGGTATCGTGCCTGCATACATTCCGTCTGGAAGTAACTGGGTAGAAAGCGGCAGGAAGTCATCCACGATATTGACTACTTGCCTTAAAGTATCCACTGCAGTATAGGTTTGTCCGTTATAGACCACCTTTAGTTTATAAGCTCCGTTATAATTCGGTTCATTTTTGTTGACTGCGGTATAAACTCCGGCCGTACTGGATTCTTTAAAGGTCATTTCCGATTTACCGTCATTAACGCTGACAACCGCTTTTGAAACAGGCGTAGGCTGTCCATCTACGGTTAAAGCAGGTTTAGTTAAACGGATAGATTGGGTAGAGACACGGGTATTGAAGCCCCCTTCTACCGCAAGATCGTATTGGCGCTTGGGAGATAGAAACCGCTCGTCCAGTGCCTTCTTACAACTGGAAAGGCCCACTAAGAGCAATAGCACTAAAGTTAATCGATGTCTTTTCATCCTAAATTTTAAAACTGTAGGCTATCCATGGATAAATCCCTAAACCATACTCAATATTACTCTTTTTTGCTTCAACTACAGAAGGATTCAAGTGGTAATACAATGGGTTTTTGCGGTTGTAAAGATTGTAAACACCAACAGACAGCACGCTCGACAAGAATCGTTCGCCAGCTATTCTGCTCTTAAACTGGTACTGTGCGGAAAGGTCCAGTCTGCTGAACACTGGAAATCTCGCCGTATTTCTTTCTTCAAAGATAGGCACATTCAAGCCATCATGCTGGTAATAGCCAACGGGAAGGGTCAATGGCCTGCCTGTTGAGCAGATAAAGAAGCTTTGTAACGACAGTTTTTTAGTCATATCGTATTTGGCCGTGATCTTCAACTCATGAGGGATGTCATAATTGGCTACAAACTCCTTTCCGAAGTTGAGTGACTCTATTTTTCGAAATACTCTGGAATAACTGTAGGCAAGGGTACCGGAAAACTGCCCTTCCGATTTGGTCAGCTCCAATTCCATCCCATAAGCCCTTGCCATTCCTGATTTCAATTGCTGCCTAACCTCAGGATTTTTGATGATCTGTGCATGGTCTGTCAGTTCCAGTTGATTTTCCATCCGCTTGTAATAGGCATTTGCCGACCAGACATATCGGCTAGGCCTATATTGGTATCCCAGAGAAAAATAGTCTGAGCGCTGTGGCTTGATACTTTTTGACGCTGGGATCCAGGGCTCCAGAGAAGAAAATGCTAGTGTACTGTTTTGAATCAGCTGCAGGTATTGAAAATTCCGGTTATACGTAAAGAAATAACGCTGGTCTTTAGTTGGCAGATAACTCAGATTGAGACGAGGTTCTGGCTTTACAAATAGTTTAACCTCATGCGTTTCTATCCGATTCCCCTGGTCGTCAAACACGTTATTACGCATTTCATTGTTTTTAAATAAACTCAGACGAAGGCCGTAATCCAATTCAAAATGCGAACTTAAAGTGAGGCGCTGAGCATAGTACAGCGCTGCTTCCAGACTCTGATCTCCAGGAATATTGAACTCATCATTTGGAGATTGTTTCGCCTCACCAGGATTAAACTGATGATAGATGGCCGAGCCGCCAAACTTAATCTGATTCAGAGGATTCAGGTAATAGGTATAATCAGCTTTCAGGGTGACATCCCTTACCCGGGTTTGCCATTGTATTTTTTGAGACAGTGTATCTGCGTTTAAATCCAGCAGGTTATTGTAATTACTATAGATCAGGGATACGTTTTGAAAAATCGTGGAATTAAAAATATGGTTCCAGCGGAAGGTGGAAGTCAGGTTTCCCCAGTTGTTGGTGTATGCGTCTTCAGAAAGTAGTTTATCTTTTCCGGCATAGACAGAATAGAAAATGGTGTTGTTCTGGTTGAGCTTATAATTCGCCTTTGCATTGATGTCGTAATACACAGAAAAAGGATTGAACAGCTTAAACTTACTTTGGAAAACATCCAATAAACTCCTTCTAAAAGCGACGATAAAAGAACCCTTATCTTTTACAATCGGTCCTTCTGCGGCAATGCGCGCCGAAAGGAAATTGAGTCCTCCGCTCAGCTGAAACTGTTTATTATTCCCTTCGGTCATGCGGTTAATAACTACAGCGGAGAGGCGGCCACCAAAATTAGCAGGGATATAATCCCGAAACACCTGGATATTATTGACCACATCCGGATTAAAAACAGAAACCAGTCCATATAAATGAGAAGGATTATACACGATGGCCTCATCGAGTAGGATCAGGTTCTGATCGGAGTTCCCTCCTCTTACAAACAAGCCGGAACTACCTTCCGACAATGATTTTATGCCGTTCTGCATCTGCAGTCTTTTCACTACATCTACTTCACCCGCATAATAAGCAGCATTATTCAACTGGGCAGGCCCTAAATTCTGCTCATTTAAAAGAATGGGGTTTGGCCTAAGGTTACTGGATTTTATCTCTACCTCTGCTAAGCGGCTGGTCTTTAAGGCTAGTTCGATATTGAGCTGTACATCCTGATCTAAACGAATCGGTTCTTCCCTCGTTTGAAAACCGGTATTGGAGATCATTAACTGATGAACGCCTTCAGGAATAAACAAAGAAAAGAAACCGTATGGATTGGTGTTGATCCCGAGACCAAGCTTGGGCAGGTAAACAGTGGCTCCAATCAGGACTTCTCCACTCGCCTGGTCACGCACATGACCGCTAATGATCCAGTTCTTCTCTTTGAGGGGGCTAATGACAATGTCATTTCCTACCCGCTTAAATCCTAAATTCGAGCCAAATAACAGCTGACTTAAAATCTCTGACAATGGTCTTTGAACAGCATTCAGCGCTGCTGATTTTTTATTTCGCAATAAGTCTGGATCAAAGGCAAAATTACATTTTGCTTTTTCTTCCAGCAGCTGCAACACGCGGATGAGACCATCTGCAGGCACCTGAATACTGACCGGCTGATCAAGTACACTTTCATGCTGGGCACAGACAACCGTTGTTCCCGCAGCAAGTAATAGTAAAAGGCATATCAGCGTCCGAAAATAGAAAGTCATTATTTACCAGCTAAAACAAACGTACCATTGCGCTGGATCAATTTACAATCTAAAGAGGCCGCAATTACTGCTAAGGCACTATCCAGCTGCTGATATTTTAATTTGGCAGTCAGCTTTCTATCTTTCAGCACCTGCCCTTCCATCTCTATCTTAATCTGATAAACGGAGCCTAGTTTTTCCAGTACTTCCTGCAGTGGAGCAGCATTAAAGACGAAACTCTTATCCAGCCATGCCTTAAAGTTAGGGTCAGGATTATCGATGGCCATCAATGTTTTATTCCTGACATCGTAAATACCCAGTTTACCTGCGGTCAGATTTACTTTTCTTTCGGTTCCATATTCCCATAATTCTACTTGCCCTTCTTCGACGGTTACTGTAGATTGATTTTCATTTCTACTGATGTTAAAGCGGGTACCAATATCTTTCGCTTGTACATCTCCCAGCTCCACTCTGAAACGCGATGCCGTATTGGCGGCCACCTGAACAAAGGCCTCACCTTTGATCAGCACCAGTTTACGGTCCGCCAGAAAGTTGTTTTTACTGTAGCTAATGCTCGTTCCGGCATTAAGTTTCAAGTCTGTACCATCAGGAAGCACCACATTGGTGAGTACTGCCGTTCCGGTATTGATCACCACATCCTTATTTTTCCAAAAGAAGTAACCGTAGCCCAGCGTTGATAAAATCAAAAACATGGCTGCTATTTTGATCCAGAAATAAGGCAGTGTCTTATTTTTCAAGGGTGGTACAGGCTCGTTATGCTGCGAAAAGAATGATGCAGACTGGTTGAGTTTCTCCTCCAGCACTGTCCAGGAATGATGCGCATCCAGCTCATGCCGTTCCATCAATTTATCCAGATTGATCTGTACCCCTAAAAATTCCTGATACAGTTTTTCATTTTCCGGGTCTGCATTCCTCCATTGGAGGAGAATTATTTTATTTTCCGCGCTAATCTTTTCTTCGAGATCTTCAATGATCAGGGAAAAAATAAACGATTCATTTGTTTCAAAATTTTTCATAACAGGCGGTTTAACGTAACAGCGTTTTTAGGAACATAACTATCGCCAGCAAGAGCGCTGCAGACTTTCCGAGGTGTTCCCTTAACTTCTGAAAGCCATATGTCAAATGGTTTTTAACTGTTTTTAACGAGATATTCATCTGGTCGGCAATTTCCTGTTGTTTCAATTTACCAAAGCGACTCAGGTACATCACCTCTTTACATTTCGGCGGTAAAAGAGCCAGCGCTTCTTCCAGGTTTTTCAACAACAATTCTTCTTTGTTTAGGTTTTCTTCCTCTGGATTTTCAGGCAGCTGATCGGCCAGGTATGTCAGTTGTTTTGCGGCATCCTGCTTTTCTTTTTTCAGGAAGTTCAGGGATGCATTAACAATTGACCGAAACAAATAGCTTTTCATGGCATACTGAATATTTAACTGACCGGCTTTATTCCATATATTAATGAACAAATCATGTACAATTTCTTCTGCGGCTTCCGTTCTCCCTACGTATCTAAACGCGAGGATAAACAGTTGTCGGTAATACTTTTTATAAAAGGCTTCAAACACCTTTCTATCTTTATGCCTGATGGCATCCATCAGCAATAAATCATCATCAGGCCCAGTATTCATCTCTGCTTTACCCATGCGACGCTTAACTTTGTTTCAAGGTAAGTACTCCTGAAATTTCGGGAGCGCGCTGTAAAGTATTGATCGCTACAAACCAGTATCCTTTCAGCAGGTTTCGTTCCTGCAGGGGTGTCAATACAATGGAACCTGACAATTGAGCTCCTAGTAGGGTACTTCCCGGCTTATACAATTCCCGGATTAAAGTTCCTTTTGAGCCCTTTACTCCATTTCGCAAACTGATTTGTTCGGGCACTATTTTTTCATATTCCAGTGTATACCTCAATAATTTTGTTCCCTGATCATAATCTCCCTTGAATACTGCAGTACCTTCCGAGTCTGTATTTGTTCCTTTTTTATCTATCCTTGCAGTGACTACATAAGACCTGACCGGGGGTTTAATCTTCTGACTTTGCGCCGCTTCTTTTTTACAGCCACCTAGTACAATCATCATCCACAACACCCCTATCTTGAACAATGTAAATCCCTGACCTTTAACATCCCACATATTAGTATTTTAGTCGGCGACTAAAATACTAATTTATTGAAGATCCTTACCGTTACATTTTATTAATATATAAAGCCATACTGAAAAGATCTTTTGGTGTATAAGTTTTTATAATATCCCAGGAGCGTAAAAATCAGGAAACGCCCTAAAACCCTGGTGATCAACTCCATTTCATTATTAATCTCATGTGGAATCAGATTGCGGTCTGCGCTTTTGATACTTCGCTCGGCGATAGAAAGTGCCGATACATAAGGTCTGTAAATCTGTTTGATTTGATTTCTGCTAAGCTGGTACGCTGCATGTGTCAGCATATAGCTGTTTTTCACAGAATAGCTGAAGCCATGGTAGTGGTAAAACACCAGGTCAAACTCCCGACCGCTGGCTATTTCCACACCGCGTGGTTTTCCTGATTTTGTCTTAAAAGTATACTGCTGAATATTCCAGGGCGCAACGCCTGCACCGAGATGCTGGCATACCTGTACACAGGAAAACTTCTCCGTCCAGTTGTCCAGGTATTTCTGGTCTCCAAACCTCCCCTCTTCTAACCTATTGAAACACCATTCTAAACAAGAATCTACCCAGTAATTCAGCACCTCCAAGCCCTCTGGTGTATTCTTAAAGGTCATGTACTGTACGCAATAAATGCCGCTGTTAGCAGACTGGTCGTAACAAGGTGTGTAGCGATGTTCAGTGATGAGCACAGATTTTTCACCCATCCCCTCCATTAAAACCTGTGGATTGCTGAAAAACAACAGATCAGCATCTACATAAGTGCAATGGTCCAGGTTAAAACTTTCTATACAATACTTAATTGTAGAGGAAGCGGAAGTCCAGCAGTATTCCTGTGCAGTCCGCCCTGGTTTTACTGCCAGCAGTGCTTCATTTTCAAATTCTTGCAGGGAGATCACGCTGATCTTTGGGAGCGCCATGCTCGACAGCAGCTCATAGCAATGCGCATCAAATGCAAAAACATACAAATGAAAGTCCGGGCAATTCTGCTCCAGAGAATGGTACATGGCTAAGCCACGGGAAAGATAGGTGGTATTAAAAAGCGTACAGAATTTAAGCATAACCTGATGAATGAATAAAGTAAAAACCTTTGTCGTAACCCAGTTCTTTTCCATTGATCAGCATGGCTTCTTCTCCTTTTACATAAGAAGGAAATTCTGCGATCTGCTGGTAATGATTCTGGAAGTGGCTCAAAAATCCCTGCTGGTTAAAGAACCAGGATGGATAAGAAGCTGAATATATTTGTGGTGATACAATTTGTAGGCAGAGTAGATCCTGATCTCCATGATGGAAAGCGGTGCGGTCGAACAATAAAAACGGGAACTGATAGGCCACCAGTTCTTTCAAAAACTCATGCGGTTTTTCCAGGTATTGTACCACTGATGAAAGGATCACCAGGTCGATTTCTTTGGCTTTTAATGTTTCAGCAATGCTGGGATAAAATTTCAGCTGATCATCTTCAAAATGTGCTTTACCGCAGGCCACATAATGCTCCTGCTCTACTACATTCCAGCTGGCACAAACACCCTCCGTTAAAAATTCCCTAATCTGGAAATAAGTACTGCCCAATGAGCCACCAAAATCAAGTACATTCAGCGGTTTCCTTTTTGAGGCTGCACTATGCATTAAAAAGGAGATTAGGGGGAATGGATATTCCTTTTTGGGCAGATTTACGGAATCTCTTTCATAGACTGCTTCGCCATTTTTCACTTTCAGGATCGCATTTTTTGTTTTTTCAAGGATCACTTCTGCGCCATATCCACTGCTTTCTGCGGCCAGTTCCGTCCAGGAAGAATAATCTCCAAACCAGCCATACAGGTCCTTAGGGGTTTTCGCGAACAGGCATTTGAACATATTTAGATGGATTTTAGCTGTTATTTTAGCTTAAAGACAATAGATCATGAAAAAGGTCCTATATGTTTTTAGATATCTTCCATAAAAATTTCTTTCCGTTTAAGATTCTGCCACTTTGTCATTTCTAAATTTAATTGTGTATTTTTGAAACCCAGAAAAATGTTAACCATTTATGATTGATTTACAGCTTACAGATAAGACACACGATGAAGAGCGCCAGGGCGAGGCTTTAGTTATTGATGCACCAGAGGTACGTAATGGCCGAAAGTTATACATTGAAAGCTATGGTTGTCAGATGAATTTCGCAGATAGTGAGATCGTTGCCTCGATTTTAAAAGATCAGGGTTTTGAAACCACAGGTGATTATCATGAAGCAGATGTAGTCTTCATCAATACCTGCTCTATCCGCGAAAATGCGGAGCAAAGAGTCCGCAACCGACTGTCGCAGTTTGGTGCAGAGAAACGTAGAAACCCCAAATTGGTGGTTGGCGTTTTAGGATGTATGGCAGAGCGTTTAAAATCAAAATTCCTGGAAGAAGAGAAATTAGTGGACATGGTGGTTGGCCCGGATGCTTACCGTGACCTTCCTCAATTGATCAGTCAGGTAGAAGATGGTCATAAAGCCATAAATGTGTTGTTATCCCGCGAGGAGACTTATGCAGACATTAGCCCGGTTCGTCTGAATGGAAATGGCATCACCGCATTCATTTCGATCATGCGCGGCTGTGATAACATGTGTTCTTTCTGTGTAGTTCCATTTACCAGAGGACGTGAACGCAGCAGAGACCCTTATTCTATCCTTGCAGAAGCACAGGATTTGTTCGATAAAGGCTACAAAGAAGTCACTTTGCTAGGACAGAATGTAGATTCTTACAAATGGAAAGGCGCTGATGCGGAAGAGCATGCAGAAATTGAAGTAAACTTTGCACAATTACTGGAAAAAGTAGCTTTAATCAGTCCTGACTTGAGGATCAGATTTTCTACTTCACACCCTAAAGACATTACTGACGAGGTATTATATGCCATCGCCAAATACGATAACATCTGTAATTACATCCACCTGCCGGTTCAATCTGGAAGCAGCAGGGTATTGGAACTGATGAACAGAACGTATACCAGAGAATGGTATATCAATAGAATTGATGCCATCAGACGCATCATTCCAGGATGTGCAATTTCTTCGGACATCATCGCTGGTTTCTGTACAGAAACAGAAGAAGAACACCAGGAAACTTTAAGCATCATGGATTATGTAGGTTATGATTTCGCATTCACCTTCAGTTATTCTGAAAGACCAGGTACGCTGGCGGCCAGAAAACTGGCAGATGATATTCCTGAACCAGTGAAAAAACGTAGGCTAGCAGAAATATTACTCAAAGCACAGGAAACTTCATTAATGCGCCTACAACAATTTGTTGGAAAAACTGTTAGAATTTTAGTGGAGGGTACTTCCAAAAAATCTGACCTTGACCTTTGTGGAAGAAATGATCAGAATGCGATGGTGGTTTTCCCTGCAGCGCCTGGTGTTAAAGCCGGAACTTATGTAAATGTTTACATTGACCGCTGTACATCTGCTACCTTATTAGGAACTATTGCCGTTGAAGTACCTGAAATTGTTTAATCAATAAAGACAAATTACTTTGGACATACAAGACATTAAAAACCGCTTCGGTATCATTGGTGGCTCTCCGCTATTGAACCGGGCAATAGATATTGCCAGACAAGTTGCGCCAACGGACATGTCTGTATTAATTACCGGAGAAAGTGGAAGTGGTAAAGAGGTTTTCTCTCACATCATTCACCAGATGAGTACCCGGAAACACGGTGCATTTATTGCCGTCAACTGCGGTGCCATTCCTGAAGGAACGATAGATTCAGAACTTTTCGGACATGAGAAGGGATCTTTTACCGGAGCTCATGAAGCCCGTAAAGGTTATTTTGAAGTAGCCAATGGCGGAACGATATTCTTAGATGAGGTGGCCGAATTACCATTGGGTACACAAGCACGCTTACTTAGAATTCTGGAAAGTGGAGAATACCTGCGTGTAGGCTCTTCTAAGGTACAGAAAACGGATGTCAGGATCATCGCAGCGACTAACGTAGACGTGTATAACCGCGTTAAATCGGGTAAATTCCGTGAGGATTTATACTACAGGCTGAACACCGTGCCCTTGCGCATTCCAGCTTTGCATGAGCGTAAAGAAGACATCTACCTTTTATTCAGAAAATTCTCTGCTGATTTCAGCGATAAATATAGAAGCCCAGGAATTCAGCTGGAACCGGATGCCATACAAATGCTGAGCAATTACAGTTGGCCAGGTAACGTCAGACAGCTGAAAAACATTGCGGAGCAGATCTGTGTATTGGAAAAAGACCGTAATGTGACGGCTGCCGCCTTGCTGAATTATATTCCAAATGAAAGTGCGACCAATTTGCCCATGGCGATCAATGGCAGCTCTAAGGAAGACTATACTGAACGCGACATCCTTTACAAAGTGCTTTTTGACATGAAAAAAGACATGATGGAGTTAAAGAAACTGGTTGCAGAGATCATTCAAAGCGGCGGAAACACTTCTCACATCATTGCCGACAATACGCATTACATCAATCAGCTGTACCAGGAAGTAGACCAAACGGTGAATGAGCCTACTTTTACCATTAAAAAGCCTGCTCAGAATGCACCTTTAGACTATAATTATACTCAAGAAGCCGAAGAAGTGGAAGAATCATTGTCGCTCATCGATAAAGAATCCGACCTGATCAAAAAAGCCTTGAAGAAACATAAGGGAAAACGCAAGTTTGCTGCACAGGAGCTTGGGATTTCGGAGCGTACGCTTTATAGAAAAATTAAAGAACTCAACCTAAACTAGTCTGGGCTCCATTGTCAAAGAATTAAAAATATACGAATGAAGAAGTTATTATTGCTCCTGGTTGTAGTCCTTTTCAGCTCTTGTTCCATTAAATTTAGCGGGGCATCTATCCCAGCGGAGATGAAAACAGCAAATGTGCTCTTTTTTGAAAACAATGCAACTTTAGTCGTCCCAAACATGTCGACCAACTTCACGGAAACATTAAAAAACATGATTCGTAATCAGACCCGTCTGAACATTACGACAAATGATCCGGATGCAGTTTTTTCTGGCAGTATCACCAATTTCGACATTCGTCCGGCAACGATTGTAGATGCGAATAACTCTGGCGTTGGAAACACCTCTCCGCTAAACAGACTAACCATTCGCGTCACTGTAAAATACACCAACAACCTGAATCCTAAAATGAGCTTTGAAGAGCCTATTGAACGTTATGTTGATTATGCAACCGCGGGTGGCAATGCCACTCAACTGGAAGCGGATAATATTAAAAAAGTAATGGATTTAATTACAACAGATATTTTTAACCGTGCATTTGCAAATTGGTAGAAATTGAAAATTCAATTGTTAACTTAGCAACGTGGAGCAGGAATTAGACATGAGACAAGAACTGGAAGTATTATTAGCGGAACCTGAAACGGTAAGACCCGATCATGCGCCTATGCTCAAAGATCTGGTGTCGAAGTATCCGTTTTTTCAACCACTGCACCTGCTACTGGCGAAAGCCAATCTGGAATCGGTTGAAAAGAACAGCTTCCTTGCTACTGCTGCGTTACATACAAATGGGCAATTGCTCCATAACTTCATTTACGAACCGGAATATTTAGTAAATACTAAGTTCAATGTTGTTTTATCTCCTGCTTTTGACCTGCTGACTAATCAGCCAGAAACATTAGATGAGATTGTCCTAGATGAAGTTCCTGCGGAATCGGAAGAAACAAATCCAGTGATGGAAGAGATGATACCGGAAACCGATGATTTCGTTTTGGAAAACATTGTATCTACCGACTTTTTTGCCTTCCAGGATAACTTTAGTCCGGAACCTGTTCCTGAATCCGTTTTACGCGAAGAAGAACGCCTGGCTGCCTTAGAAAAGGAAATCGCAAAACAGGAAGACCCGGTGATCGTCAGTAAATATGATGACGACCAGCTGCCTTTCACCTTTTTGTGGTGGTTACATAAAACCAGGAAAGAATACCAGCAGATTTTTCAGCCTTATACCAGGCCAAAGGCAGCGCCTGAAGCACAGGAGGCTAAATCTAATGCGCCGGGCAAGGCTAATGAACTGCAGCAGCAATATGTGGAACACATCTTCCATTTACAAAGTCCATTAACCGACGAACCTGCAGCAGAATATATTCCAGGAAACCTGAATCCTAAAGGGACTGCTATCATTGACAGCTTCCTCAAAAATGATCCGCAGATCAGTCCGCCGAAAGCCGAACACATCAATACCGAAAACAAGGCCAAAAAGAGCGCAGAGGACCATAATGACCTTGTATCAGAAACGCTGGCAAAGATCTATATCGAACAAATGCTTTACGACAAGGCCATAGAGACTTATGAAAAATTAAGTTTGAAGTTTCCAGAAAAAAGCCGTTACTTTGCCGACCTTATTCAATCCATAGAAAAGAAAATTTAACCATATAACCGATTATGCTATTTTTAATTATTTTACTAATCATTGTCTGCATTGCCTTAGCGCTATTTGTTTTGATACAAAATCCTAAAGGTGGTGGCCTTGCAACAGGTGGATCAGGCAGCAATATGTTTGGCGTTCAACGTACAGGTGATGTTCTTGAAAAAGGTACCTGGGTATTATTAGCATTAATCGTAGTGCTTACATTATCTATTACGACCATTGCAAAAACAGGTGGAACAGCTGCCGCTGTAGACTCTAAAATCCAGGAACATTTGGACAAAATGCCTACCCCATCTCCAATTGGATCATCAGCTCCAGCGACAACCGCTCCAGCAACTGCTCCTGCAGATACTGCAAAGAAATAAGAGATTTTAAAAAAATATCTAAAGTCCGGTATGCTTATGCCGGACTTTTTTTATGCCTTTATTTTTTCTTTCCTTGGCTCACAATTCTGCCACTCTGACACGAAAATAGTTTCGTCTAATCTATTAGCTGACAATGCCGTGTAAATTTGGCAAGCAAAACCTGCTTGGCATAGAAACTGATATATAGCGGACACGTAATCCTTACATTAATTTTAAAATTAAAAACAAGAATAAGTTATGGCTTTAAACATTAAACCCATTGCAGATAGAGTAGTAATTGAAGCTGCTCCTGCCGAAGAAAAAACAGCTTCGGGTCTATATATCCCTGATACAGCTAAAGAAAAACCTCAGCAAGGAACAGTAGTTGCAGTAGGCCCAGGCAAATACGCCGAAGCTACAGGTAGCCTAATTCCATTGAGCGTTAAAGCTGGAGACGTGGTATTATATGGTAAATACGGTGGTACTGAAATTACTTTTGAAGGTAAAGAGTATCTTATTATGCGTGAGTCTGATCTTTACGCAATTCTTTAGTTGTTGAATTAACCTATTCAACCTTATTACAATCAATCATTAATAACAATATTTTAAAATGGCAAAGCAAGTAAGATATAATGTAGAAGCCCGTGACGCCCTGAAAAGAGGAGTTGACATTTTGGCTAATGCGGTAAAAGTAACTCTAGGTCCAAAAGGACGTAACGTAATTATTGACAAGAAATTCGGTTCACCAGCGATTACTAAAGATGGTGTGACTGTAGCGAAAGAGATCGAATTAAAAGATCCTATCGAAAATATGGGTGCTCAAATGGTAAAAGAAGTTGCTTCTAAAACTGCAGATATCGCAGGTGATGGAACAACAACTGCAACTGTATTGGCACAGGCAATCGTAACTGCTGGTATTAAAAACGTTGCTGCTGGTGCAAATCCAATGGATTTGAAACGTGGTATCGACAAAGCGGTTACTGCAATCGTTGCTAACTTAAAAGCACAATCTCAAACAGTAGGTGAAGACAATAACAAAATCAAACAAGTTGCTTCTATTTCAGCAAACAATGATGAAGTGATTGGTTCACTAATTGCTGAGGCAATGGGCAAAGTAGGTAAAGATGGTGTAATTACTGTAGAAGAAGCAAAAGGTACTGAAACTGAAGTAAAAACAGTAGAAGGTATGCAATTCGACCGTGGTTATTTGTCTCCATACTTCGTCACTAACGCAGATAAAATGGAAGCGGAATTAGAAAACCCTTACATCTTGATCTACGACAAAAAAATCAGCAACATGAAAGAATTGTTGCCAATTTTAGAGAAACAAGTACAAACAGGTAAACCATTATTGATCATTGCTGAAGACTTAGATGGCGAAGCTTTGGCTACATTGGTCGTAAACAAGATCCGTGGATCTCTGAAAGTTGTGGCTGTTAAAGCTCCAGGTTTCGGTGACCGTAGAAAAGCAATGTTAGAAGACATCGCGATCTTAACTGGTGGTACTGTAATCTCTGAAGAAAGAGGTTATAAATTAGAAAATGCTGACCTTACTTACCTAGGTACTGCTGAGAAAGTTCTTGTTGATAAAGACAATACTACGATTATCAATGGTGCTGGTAGTTCTGACGATATCAAAGCTCGCGTTAACCAGATCAAATCTCAAATCGAGACCACTACATCTGATTATGACAAAGAGAAATTACAAGAGCGTTTGGCTAAATTAGCTGGCGGTGTTGCAGTTCTTTATGTTGGTGCAGCTTCTGAAGTTGAAATGAAAGAGAAAAAAGACCGTGTTGATGATGCTTTACATGCAACTCGTGCAGCTGTAGAAGAAGGTATCGTTGCAGGTGGTGGTGTAGCTTTCATCCGCGCTATCGAAGCCTTAGAAGGCATGAAAGGTGTAAATGATGACGAGACTACTGGTATCGCAATCGTTAAACGCGCAATCGAAGAGCCATTACGTCAAATCTGTCAGAATGCAGGTATTGAAGGTTCTATCGTAGTACAAAAAGTGAAAGAAGGTAAAGCTGACTTCGGTTACAATGCCCGTACTGATGTATATGAAAACTTAATCGCTGCCGGTGTAATCGATCCAACTAAAGTAGGTCGTGTAGCACTAGAAAACGCAGCTTCTATCGCAGCAATGTTGTTAACAACAGAATGCGTATTAGCTGACGATCCAGAAGATGCTCCTGCTGGTGCAGGTATGCCTCCAATGGGTGGTGGTGGTATGGGTGGAATGATGTAATTCATCAACCCAATACAATTACAAAAGCCTCAGAATTTCGATTCTGGGGCTTTTTTTTTTGTGAAACGTTAGTTATTAATTTAAATTGTTAACATTAGAATAAAAAAGTTTAAATTTATATAAACTTTGTTTAGATGACAAAACGCTGTCTAGTAATGACGATCTTAATATTATTTGCTACGTTCTTGAATTCTTATTCCCAAATAACAATTGGAACGGTAGATCCAGGCCCATATACGCCGGGATCAAGCATCGCTGTAACTTTTAAAATAGCTGATGGAACCTGCCTTAAGCCAGGAAATGTTTTCGAATTATATTTATCCGATGGTGCGGGTAGTTTTAGCGGAAATAATCGAATTGGAACTTATACGGGATTTTATTCTACGTTTGTGAATGGCACAATACCGCCGACTGGGATTCTTCCCGGGCTAGGCTATCGGTTACAAATACGGTCCTCCCAACCGGCCTTTACAACTACCTCCGATCCTTTTGAAATTAAGGCTGGTACACCTGTTAAAGCTGCAGTCACCTCATCTCCTATCCGAGGAACAACTGATGAAGTCTTTGGCTACTGTCCTGGAAGAGCAAATGTATCATTTGATTTCAGCAATGCCTCAAGTCCTAACACAAGTACGGTATCCGGCACTATTAAAAATGAAATCTCGGGGACGAGTGAGCCCAATTTAGTCTTCAATACTGCTTCCCCAGATCCAAGTTTAACAGCAGGCTTAGCGCATTACACAGTCCTGATAAAAGCGGTAGCCAATGGAACAATTGGAACAAGAGCCTATATGATTGTGAATAATACGATCAATAATAGCTTTGGTACAACCGGGGACAATACAGTATGTCTACCTGGAGGATACCTTGAATTTCCAGTAGATTTAAGCGATCGGGGTATCAAAAACAACTATCCCGGAACCATTTATCAAATAAACTGGGGAGATTCAAATGGAATTCCTGTTAATTACACCATTTGTGACCTTAGCTCCGGTTATGTCAGACACGAATACACCACCTCTTCCTGTGGCGCCCCTATTTATAATCCAGGAACTGGCCCAAAATATAATGTTTTCGCTATAAACATCGCAGCTATCGGTCCTTTTTGCACCGTAACAGGCGGAGAATTATCTACCTATGTCAGGGTCCTCACCAAACCCATAAATAGTTTCGACGGCCCCCCGGTTGGTTGTGTAGGAAAAACCGTGACCTTTATAAACACATCAACGCCAGGACAAAATGAAGCCAATACCCCTTCTTGTACTGATAACTCAGTTACTTATAACTGGTATATAGATGGTGTAAAAATAAAGACGAATTATACTAAGGAAATGCCTTTCAGTCATATTTTTCCTACTGCAAAAAATTACATCATAAAATTAGAATCAGTTTCTGACGGACGATGCGTCGCAGAAGTCGCAACACAGGAAATTTGTATCCAAAACCCTCCTAAACCAGATTTTGATTTCAATGGTGTATTAGTTCCACATTGTGCTCCTTATGTCATTCAGGCAAATGATAAATCTATTCTTGATCCTAGTTGCAATACCAATCATGTATACAATTGGATCGTAAAAAAACAAGGCCGTAATGCGCTCAACACAGAGGTCACCTATATGAATGGGCTTACTGAGCCAGTTTTTACCTTCTTAAAAAAAGGCGAATATGAAATTACGCTTGAGATAAGTACCCCAGCATGTGGAGCCGTCAGCAGCCCAGCACCACAAACCGTTGTGATCATAGATAGTACGCCAAAGATTACTTTGGCCCAAACAGTTGACGTATGCGCTATACGGTCTTTTAAATATAATGATGTAATTGCTGGCCCAACAAACGTTAAATTTGAGGGCACAGAAAGAGATGAAGCCGACACCTATACCTGGACAGTAACTGGTTTAAATGATGAACCGCTTACCAGCGACGACTATGTATTCGTAAATGGAACAGGGATCACAAAATACCCTGAAATTGACTTTAAAAAATATAGAGGATACAAAGTATCCGTTGCTCATAAAAATAGTTGCGGAACAGTAACCAGTGTTCAAAATATTACATTTCATCCTTCTCCGGTTATACAATTAACTGCCAATAAAAATTCAATTTGTGCTATTGAATCGGTAGACTTAACTGCTGAAATCACTGGCGGAACACATACTACAACCACATGGACAGGAGCTGGAAATATCTCCAGCCCTACCAACAGCTTAACGACCAACTATATTCCTACACCACAGGAAAGAACCTTAGGTAAGGCTACAATAACATTTTTAGTAAATACAGGTCTTGATGGTCTATGTGCCCAGGTTAAAGAAGACATCATCATAGATATTTTTAAGCAAAACTCAGGGACAAATGCAACGCAAACCATCTGTTCAGGAAACAATGCAAATTATGATCCTGGAACAGGAACCAGTCTTCCGGGAAGTACGTTCAAATGGACAGCCATTAATCCAGATGGCAATGCCGTTAATTACACCGTTTCAGGTTCAGGCCCCATCAATGACCAATTGTCCAATAACCATGCGACAGCTAATGCAACTGTCATTTATGAAATTACGCCTGTAAGAGATGGTTGTGATGGCTTTCCTTTTACCTACACCGTAACCATCTACCCAAAACCTGCCGGGAGTGCTAATGCAGTTGCAACAACCATCTGTAGTGCTCAAGAAACTCAAATCACCCTCCTCCCAACCATCCCCAATACACAATACACCTGGAGCAGCACCGCTACGAATGGCGTAACAGGGAAGAGTGAACAGGTGACTGCAACCGGTAACACTTTCATCAACGATATACTTATCAATGATGGAACTTCGCAGGGGTCGGTTACCTATAACATTACCCCACTCTATAACAATTGCCCAGGTGACATATTCTCTATTACCATTAACGTAGATCCTGCCATTACAAAAGCAGAGGCTGGTGTTGATGAAAGCATATGTGCGACTAACACGTATATATTGTCTGGGAATCCAACAACTAAACCAGGCGAAATAGGTACATGGACCCTTAGTTCAGGACCTAATGCAATTAGCTTTGATGGTGAAGAACATACTCCAACTGCTACTGCGAAAGGATTAGTTGCAGGGGGACCTTACATATTCAAATGGACCATCACAGGACCGGGCGCCTGTGTTGAATCTTCAGACTTGGTAACTATCCATGTGAATGAGCCAACTGTTGCAGGAATGATAAATGGAGGGACCACAGTTTGTTCAGGAACCAATACCGGTCGAATTAACTTGACTGGAAATACCGGTTCAATTCTCGAGTGGAAAAGCTCTATTGACAATGGCTCAACCTGGCAGACTGCTACTGGAAACAATACCACTGCCAATTTAACTTATAATAACCTGACCACAACGACCCAATATTATGCAGTCGTTAAAAACGGAAGTTGCGCAGAATTAAACACCAACATCATCACCATTTATGTTGCTCCGCCAACCACTTTAGCTAACGCTGGTCCGGATCAGGAATTGTGCGAAGCAACCAGCGCTAGCCTGAAAGCAAATCAACCTGTTAATGGAGATTCTGGCCGTTGGGAATACGTTACTGGTCCGGCAGCACCAGTCTTTGCAAATGCTACAGATCCAGAAACCATTGTAACTGAACTTCAAATAGGAGGAACCTATGTATTTAAATGGACGATCACCGGTAATGCGCCTTGTGATCCAACAGAGGATCTCGTCATCATCAAAAGTCTGAAACCAATTGACCAATACATCAGTAATCCAAGACCAGTCATTTGTTATGATCAGACGGTGAATATCGAAGGAAGTCTTCCTACTGACGGAAATGGCATTTACACCTATATCTGGGAAAGTAAAACGCCTACTGGCTCCTGGACAACTATCCCTAACCAAACGGGTCAAAACCTTCAGTTAGTACTTCAGGCAAGCATCAGCTTCAGAAGAATTGTGAACAGCGGTTCCTGTACGAAAACCAGTAACGAGACTGAAATTATTGTTCAAGATCGAATCAGCAACAATGAGATTTCTCCAGACCAGAGCATTTGCAATAATACTGCTCCTACTTTAATCACGGGAACAACGCCAGAAGGTGCTGATGGCAATTTCTTTTACATTTGGCAGTCTAGTACAGACGGAGGAACCACCTGGACAGATGTCAATTCTTTTGGCATAAATTACCAGCCTCCTGTATTAACTGCCACCACTGCCTATCGCCGTATCGTCTATACAACGATCTGCGATGGCGCTCAAAGAAGCATCAGCGCTCTGGTTACGATTACCGTTAAACCAGATGCAACCGCCTTATTTACCTTTACCAATCAGACTGGTTGCGCTCCTTTCTTAATTAATTCAGACAATATAAAGGCAATCGAACACCCACTTGTCAATGATACCTATACCTGGTTTATCAATGATGTACCCTACCATACCGGCCCCATTTTCAAAGATTACACCATTAATGGAAACGACCAATCTATCACCATAAAATTAGTTGTTACGTCAAAAGTAGGCTGTAATTCCGCTGAATTCATCCGTGTTTTCAATACCAGGCCAGCGGTTCCGGCCTCCTTTACCCAAAGTGATACCGAAATTTGTGGCCCAATGACGGTAAGGTTTGTCAACGCTTCGGTTCAAAGTGCTGGCGCCACCTTTTTATGGGACTTTGGAAATGGACAAACCTCTACCGAGGCAAATCCTGCTCCCGTAAATTTCAATCCAGACCCGACTGGAAAAGACATCACCTATACCATTACCCTCACTTCTACTACACCATGTGGTAGTAATACTTATACCTCAACCCTATTGGTTAAAGCCACACCTATTGCTGTATTCTCTCCAAGTAAAACAGTAGGATGTTCGCCAATGCTGGTTAATTTTACAAATACCTCTCCGGGAGGAACAAACACCTATACCTATGATTTTGGCGACGGAAGCGATCCAATTACAAGATCGGACAAACTCCCGGTAAGCCATACTTATAACACCACCATCACCAAAGTTTTCACGGTCACGATGACAGCAGTAAACGGTTGTGGAACACATACAAAAACTTATAACATTCAGGTTTCTCCACAAAACATCACCCCTGAACTGGTGGTAGATGCCAATGAGAAAAAAGGATGTGCACCATTAACGGTAAACTTCGACAATAACTCTATCGGGGCAACGCATTTTACGTTCGACTTTGGAGATGGTGGCACCATGAACACCACTGAACCTGGAAGGGTGCAACACATATTTACCAAACCAGGTAAGTATACCATCACCATGACAGCCTTTAACAATTGCTCTGAAATTACCGAAATAGAGGAAGTTGAAGTATTGGAACAACCACTTGCTGCTTTCAATGCAGATCAAACCCTGGGTTGTGCCGGACTTGCCGTTCAATTTAGAAACACCACCCAAAATGGCTTTAGCTATGTATGGGACTTTGGTGATGGAACCACTTCCAACGAATTTGAGCCAAACCATATTTACAATGGAGACCAGGAATATTATACAGTAACACTAACCGCAACCAACACGCTGGGCTGTAGCATATCGGTGATTAGAAATCAATACATCCATATTGTTCCACCTCCAAAAGCGGCCTTTAACGTCAATCCTTCTACCCTAATCAGTATTCCCAACTACACCTTCAGTTTTGAAGATGAGAGTACGAACAGCCCTACCATCTGGGCCTGGGACTTTGGAGATGGAACAACATCTGCGAAACAACATCCAATCCATACCTATCCAGACACAGGGACCTATAAAGTAACCTTAACTACCTTCAATCAGCAAGGTTGCTCTACCAGCACCTTTAAACACGTCACTATAAAAGGTGTTCCAGGGTACCTTTTTGTACCGAATTCCTTTATTCCTGGCAGTGAATATCCAGAATTGAGAACCTTTATTGCTAAAGGATCGGGCATTGCCACCTGGAAATTCAGTGTTTTCAACAAATGGGGCGAGCTATTGTGGGAAACCACCAAATTAGACGAAGGCAGACCGGCAGAAGGTTGGGATGGCAATTACAAAGGCAATCCGGCGCCTCAAGGAGTATACTTTTGGAAAATAGATGTGAAGATGGTCAACGGGACAGAATGGAAAGGGATGACTTACGATAAGTCTGTGCCAAAACGCACAGGAGCAATACATTTAATCAGATAACCATGAGGATAAGAAAGCAATTTACAATGGCCTTCCTGATAATGGGAACAAGTTTACACCTCCAGGCACAAGACCATATTTACTCCCAGTTTTTCAATGCTCCGGTTTACCTGAATCCCGCCTTAACGGGACAATTTGAAGGAGATATCCGCTTGAACCTGATTTATAGAAATCAATGGTCAGGACTCAGTGGCGATTTATCTTATATATCGGCCTCGGCAGACCTTAACATTCCAAGTTTTGCAGGAGGAGTGGGCCTGCTATTTAACCGCAGCAGCGAAGGCACCGCCTATCTGGTTAAAAACAATGCGGCCCTGACCTACTCTTACAGTGTGGGGAGTGATGATTTTGTGGTTTCCTTTGGCATACAGGCAGGTTTCACCAACCGCCAAATCGACTGGAATAAACTGGTATTCTCCGATCAGATAGACCGGAGATTGGGCTATATTCCTGGAAGTGTTTCTTCAGCTCAACCACCAGACATCGACAATAAGATCTTCTTTGATGCCGCAGCAGGTACAAATATTGTTGTTCATAATTTCATGATTGGACTAGGCATTCATCACTTGAATAAACCCGATGAATCCTTTACCGGAACTGTCGCAAAATTACCCATGCGCTTCACTGCTAATGCCAATTATCGAATTTCCCTCCATCCATATAGTGGCTATGGCGATGATGACGGCCCCTTTCTGATCCCTTCAGTTGTTTATTACAAACAGGAGAAATCCAGCTCCATGAGTGCTGGCGCACAGTTTAAATACAAAAGTCTCAGTACCGGACTCTGGTACCGCAGTAGCTCACAGAGCGGCCCGGATGCAATTGTACTTTCGCTCCTATTTGATCTTTTTAAAGGCAATAAAAATGGGGAAAAATTGAGGTTCGGGATCAGTCATGATGCCACCACCTCCCGCATCAATTACACCAATACCAATGGAACAACTGAAGCAAGCATTGGTTATGAGAAGTATTTCCCCAACAGTTCGAGCTACAATAAATTTAATGGATTACGTTGTTACGACTTCTACTAATCACTTCTACTTTCAGGAAATTCTTTGTTATCTTTAGCTAACGAATAAGCTATGAATAACATTTTAGAAAACAGTCATTTTCTGACGCAAACGGAAGTAAACAAGTTCTTACTGGCTACACTTTTGTGTGGTCTGATTGGAGCAGAACGAGAGCTCCGAAGTAAGCAAGCCGGATTAAAAACGATGATCATGATCGGATTAGGTTCTACCCTATTCACCATTTTATCGATAAAAATCGGAATCAGCAGTCATGACCGCATTGCTTCTAACATTGTAACCGGAATTGGTTTTCTAGGCGCTGGCGTCATCTTTAAAGAAGAGAACCAGGTAAAAGGCCTGACTACCGCCTGTGTGATCTGGATTGTTGCCGCGATTGGCATGGCCACTGGTGCCGGCTATTATGAGCAAGCGACCGGAGTGACGGTGATTGTACTTACCGCCCTGCTCGTCTTCCCCTATCTGGAGGAAATGGTAGAACAGCGCTTTACCAAACGGGTGTACCGCATCGTCAAAAAATATGAAGATGAAAGTCTGGAAAAATACGAAGAAGACCTTAGAGGTTCAGGTCTAAGACTAACCAGAGGGAAACAGGAAATGGCTAATGGTACCATCAGTGGCACCTGGGTGGCTATCGGAAGTCCCAAAAACCACAAACATTTTGTAGACCGGATGCTAAAGGACAAAAAGATCATTGCCTTTGATTTTTAAGCCCCTTAGCCTGCACATAAAATCGGCTTGCAGTCCATTAATAGCTGAAAATGTCCCGGAACTATCTTAGCTTTGTAATATGCAAAGGGAACAGATCTCAGTTTTTGATATTTTTAAGATAGGTGTTGGGCCATCCAGCTCACATACCTTAGGTCCATGGCGGGCGGCTCAGCAATTTACTGCATTATTAAAACAGCAAGACCTGCTGGAACAAGTAGAGCAGGTGAAGATTCTATTATATGGCTCCCTGGCCAAAACAGGAAAGGGACACGGAACAGATGTGGCCATCCTATTGGGATTAATTGGTGCAGATCCGGTCACCTTTGATGTGAATTCCATTGATTCTACCATAGAAGAGATCAAAACTTACAAAGTATTGAACTTAAACGGAGAAAAAGATATCACTTTCAATTACGAGGAAGACCTGGTTTTTCTTTTCTTTGAAAGCCTTCCCTTCCATCCCAATGCAGTTACTTTTCAAGCTTTCTTAAATACTGGAAAAGCCATTTCTGAAACCTATTATTCTGTAGGTGGAGGTTTTGTGGTGAAAGAAGGAGAAAGTGGCAGTGATAAAGAACAGGTAGACCTGCCATTTCCGGTAGAGAAAGCGGCAGATCTTTTACACTGGTGCCTGACTACAGGATTGAAAGTATCAGAAGTGGTGATGGAAAATGAACTAGCCTGGCGTTCCGAAGTGGAAACCAGAAAAGGCATCATGCAGCACTTCAATGTCATGAAAGACTGTACCTACAGAGGCTGTCATACTGCAGGTTTCTTACCCGGCGGACTGAATGTTGCCAGAAGGGCTTGTGCCTTGAACAAGCGATTGGTAGGAAATCATACTTATACCAATTATGAAAGCTGGATAGCAGCCATTAAAGATGGCGGCAATGGATTCAATTACATTCTGGATTGGGTGAGCTGCTTTGCGCTGGCAGTAAATGAAGAAAATGCTTCTTTTGGCCGCGTAGTTACCGCACCAACCAATGGTGCAGCAGGTGTCATCCCAGCAGTTTTACAATATTATATTGCTTTCTGCGATGGCTATACGGATGAAAAAATCACGCAGTTTATTGCCTGTGCTTCGGAAATAGGCAGTATTTTCAAAAAGGGAGCGACTATTTCAGCCGCAATGGGTGGCTGTCAGGCAGAAATCGGCGTTTCTTCTGCAATGGCCGCAGCAGCATTGACAGAGTGTTTAGGTGGTTCTCAGCGCCAGGTTTTAATGGCCGCAGAGATCGCGATGGAACACCATTTAGGCTTAACCTGCGATCCTATTGGAGGCCTGGTACAAATTCCATGTATTGAAAGAAATACGATGGGTGCAATTAAAGCCATTACTGCAAGTCAACTGGCCCTACAGAGTAATCCTGATAAAGCAAAAGTAAGTTTAGATGCCGTAGTGAATACCATGTGGGAAACTGCATTGGATATGAACTCCAAATATAAAGAAACCTCAGACGGTGGACTGGCCACCAACATCCCGATCAGTTTACCGGAATGTTAATCAGCGGTATTAAAGGGTTTAATTTATTTTAAGCCCTTTAATACTTTTGGTTCCAGCAGAACCGCCCAATCTAAGTACATTTTCTCTGAAGGATGCAATCCATCCGAGGCGACTAAGGCTCCATCTGATGCAGCCAAACGTGAAGCCGCTGTAATATCTGTATAACTGATGCCATGAGCCAGTGTTTCTTCCTTATTGATCGCATTAAAAGCATCAATATCTGTAGCAATAGCTGAAATATCTCTTCCGCTTTGCTGCCCGTAAGGCGTCGCTCCCCAGTCTGGAATAGAGACGACAAATACATGGGCTTTCTGCCCTCCCGAAAATGCGATGGCAGTTTCCAGCAACTCCTTAAACTCTTTACGGTAGACTGCTTTCGACTCCCCCCGGTATTGGTTATTTACCCCTATCAGGAGGGTAACGAGGCCAAATTTTTGTTGTACTGCCGCCGTTTTAATACCTTGCTGCAGTTCGGAACTGGTCCAGCCTGTTTTGGCAATGATCTTTGGCATCCCCACATCAAGCCCTTTGACTTTTAACAATTTGGTCAGCTGATGGGGGAAACTGCCTGACAGCGGAACAGCTTCTCCAATGGTATAAGAATCGCCAATGGCTAAATAAGTCAGGGTATCTGCAGGAATCATGGTTTTCGCATTATTTTTTTCGCAAGCCAATAATACCAATAATGATAGAGATAACAGAAAGGATTTCATAAATAGATATACGGAAAGCCTAGGTATGAAGATGTCCCTTAAACATTTTATAACCGTAGTTCAACAGAATGATCGTGCCGGTGATCAGATAAAGCACTTCAATTCGTTATTCAATATTTAACGTAAAAAAACCAAGAAATCATTATAATTAACGATAAGAAGATTAGAATAACTCCATTTGAAAAAGATTGGCAATATGTCCTTTTAGCTTTGCTTTAACTTCTTCAATATCCAGTTTACGTCCTAATTCACGTTCCATGGAGGTGACATCTTTATCGTCTATGCCACAAGGAACAATATTTTTAAAGTAATTGAGGTCTGCATTGACATTGAAAGCGAAACCATGCATGGTGACCCATCTGCTGCACCTCACGCCCATGGCACATATTTTACGCGCCTGATCCGTATCTGCATCCAGCCAGACACCGGTAAAGCCGGGCGATCTGCCTGACTCAATCCCATAATCTTTTAGCGTCAGCATGATGGCGTCCTCCAGTGTGCGCAGGTAAAGGTGGATGTCTGTGAAAAAATTATCAAGGTCTAGAATTGGATAACCTACAATCTGACCGGGTCCGTGGTAGGTAATGTCGCCGCCACGATTGATCTTATAATAAGTAGCTTCTTTTTCTATCAGTCCCTGCTCGTCCAGCAATAGATTTTCCGGATGTCCGCTTTTCCCAAGTGTGTACACATGGGGATGCTCTACAAAAACGAGATAATTGGGTGTTTCCAGCTCCGTACCATTGTTCCGATTTTCGGTTTTCAGCGCAATCGTATCCTTAAAAATCTGTTCTTGCTTTTCCCAGGCTTCCTGATAATCGGTCAGTCCCCAATCTATGAATGCTACTTTCTTATTCATCTTTTGAAAATTAAGCGACTACATAACCCAGCATATAGCCGTCGGCAGTTTTAAAGTAATTCACGGTGAGTTCTTTCATCCCTTCAGGAAGTGTCACCAGGGCATTCAAACTGCCTTCATTTTTTAATTTGAAAGGTTTGATGTAAATGTCCTGCTTAAACTCGAGGCCTTTTCTGCCATTCCATTTATAGATGGCTTCTTTGGCACACCAGCAGACATACAGGCCATTGATATTATCACCAATTTGCTTTTGAGCCAGCTCAATATCAGAAAGAAACTTATGCCTGATACTTTTAATTTTATGTTTGATCAACTCGATATCTACACCAACTTTCCTATTTTTACCGATAATCACTGCTGCATAATCATAAGAATGACTCAGCGAGATATGGTAATCAAGGTTGGGTAGAAAGGGCTTCCCATGCTCATCCATCTGACAATCAATGTATTCAGAAGTATTTAGCATGGTTCTCAACAGCACACGGGTACTTAACCAGTGCAGCAGGCGTTTCCCGTTGCTTAAAGAGGAAATAAAATCCAGCTCATGCTGTTTCAATTGTAGGCCGGAAAGCAGCTGCTCTTCGGTCTCTTCGATTTTCCATACCGCAAGTATGGTATTCTCGTCAATATTTTTATTAAAAACTACGGGCATCTCTATTTTAGAAAACTATGCAAAAGTATCTTAAATTAATCATAATTTAGCCCAATACTTGATAAAATGATACTTTCCGACAAACGAATTCTCGAAGAAATTGAGAAGGGTACCATCATAATTGAACCTTTTAAGCCCGAATGTCTGGGTACAAACTCATATGACGTACATTTGGGCAAATACCTGGCTACTTATACTGATAGAGTCCTTGATGCAAAGGCACATAATAAAATTGAAAACTTTGAGATTCCAAAGGATGGATTTGTACTGCAGCCGGGTACACTTTACCTGGGCGTAACCCTGGAATATACAGAAACTCATGCACATGTTCCATTTTTGGAAGGTAAATCAAGCACTGGCCGTTTGGGGATCGACATCCATGCGACAGCCGGAAAGGGAGATGTAGGTTTCTGCAATACCTGGACGCTGGAGATTTCCTGCGCACAGCCCGTAAGAATTTATGCAGGCATGCCAATTGGCCAGCTGATCTACTTTGCCGTAGATGGAGAAATTGAAACCATGTACAACAATAAAGGAGATGCAAAATATAACAATAAGACCACGAAACCGGTGGAAAGCATGATGTGGAAAAACGAGTTCTAACCGCCTAATTCCCTTTCTTTTAAATTTACTTTAAGCCTCAATATTTGTATATTGAGGCTTAATTATTTGTTAATGGTCATAACATATGAAACGTAAATTGCTGTATCCTCTTTTATTATTCTCCGGTGTCTTCCTCGCTTTTGCGTCGGGAGCCCTGAATGATAGCTTTGATGTCCTCCTAGAAAGAATGAAGGAGTTCAATCTGAAGAATCCTCAGGAAAAGGTTCACCTTCAACTGGACAAGCCTTATTATGCCATAGGCGATAATATTTGGTTTAAGGCCTACCTGCTCAACAGCAGTGCTCAGGAACCATCAGATATTAGTAAATTACTATATGTGGAGCTCATCAATGAAAAGGATTCTGTACAGCAGCAATTGAAACTTCCTGTATTAGGCGGTATCACCTGGGGAAATTTTAGTCTGCCGGATACCTTAATGGAAGGAAATTACAGAATCCGTGCCTATACCCAATGGATGAGAAATGCAGGTCCGGAATTCTTCTTCGACAAGACCATCAAAATAGGTTATTCCTGGACCAATAAAGTCTTTACCAATACGATTTATAGCTACAGTAAAGCAGATAAAGGGGAAAAGATGGCGGCAAACATCAGTTTCAAAGATAAAGAAGGAAGCCCCTATACCGGTAAAGAAGTCAAGTACGAGGTCATCCTGGATTCCAAAAGCTTCCTCAGAGGCAAGGCCACTACCAATGATCAGGGAGAGATATCGCTGAGTATCCTCAACAACAGACCAGACCTCAATAAAAGAGGAAAAATTCTAGCTACCATCACCTTGGGAGAAGATCAAAAAGTAACCCGAGAAATTCCCATTAAGGCCACATCGAAATCAATTGACCTGCAGTTTTTCCCGGAAAGTGGAAACCTGATCGAGGGATTACCTACTAAGATCGCAGTAAAAGCGGTCAATTCCTCAGGCCTGGGCGAAAACATCAGCGGGGTTGTTGTAGACCAAACTGGCCTAGAAATCAATCGCTTTGAAACCAAACACCTGGGCATGGGTAACTTCGTCATCAATCCTCAAAGCGGAGTCAGATACGTAGCAAAGGTGAAATTTGCGGATGGTTCAGAAAAAGATTTCAATCTTCCAATTGTACAAACTACAGGCTATACCCTGGCTGTAACAGGTACAGACAAAGATAAACTGACCATCAAGATTATGAGAAGTGCCGACCTGACCGGGCCCGTAAAACTCAGGCTCGTTGGCCAGCATGATGGCAACGTGGTTTTCAGCCCTATTGTGTCTATGTCCGATCAGCTCGCCACCGTCACTATTCCTAAAAAGGAATTGACAGAGGGTATCTTACAGCTCAGCTTGTTTTCTGAAGAAAACAAACCTATTGCCGAGCGACTTGCATTTATTTATAATCCTGCAGACCGGATAGCGGTACAGTTGAGTACCGAAAAACAAGTGTATGCAAAAAGAGAAAAGGTAGATATTCAACTCCACAGCGCCTTTAACGGCACACCTGTACAAGGTATGTTTTCCGTTGCGGTCACCAATAACAATGCGGTGAAACCAGAGCCGGAAACCGAAAGCAACATACTCAGCAACTTATTACTCACTTCAGACCTGATTGGTTACATTGAAAAACCCAATTATTACTTTATTGAAGAAGGACCAGAAGTGATTAAAAACATGGATAACCTGATGCTGACGCAAGGCTGGAGCAGAATCCTATGGAAAAATGTCATCAGCAACACCCCGCCAAATGTCAGATTTCAACCGGAAAAATCTCTGGGCTTTAGTGGAACGATTGTCAATTATGGAGGCAAACCTGTACCAAATACCAAAGTTACGCTCCTTTCTACAGCAAGTGGATTTTTCACACTCGATACCTTAACGGACGCGCAAGGAAAATTCAACTTCGATCGCCTGCTTTTCCTTGATGATCCCAAATTTATCATCCAGGCAAGAACAGCTAAGGGCAAAACCCGACTGGATGTTAAAATGGATGTGGTTCCGGGACAAATCGTCACCAAGAATAAAAATACTGGAGACATAGAAATTAACGTTAATGAAGCGTTGTCTGCTTATTTAAAACAAAGCAATAACTATTTTGACGACCAGAGTAAACGTGGACTATTGCAAAAAGTATTACAATTAAAAGAAGTGAAAATCACACAGGAAAAGCCGAAGGTTAAGAATTCGCAAAACTTAAATGGCAACGGAAGAGCGGATGCGGTGATTACTGCCGAACAACTCTCTACCTGCCCTCAACTTTCCATGTGTTTACAAGGCCGTATTGCCGGATTGATCATTACCAATGGGAAGGCCTACCTGACCAGAAATGGGGGAAGAATACCAATGTCCATCGTTCTGGATGGAATGCCTTTACAGGATGCAGACCTTGATTTCATCAACGTCCCTGATATTGAAACGATTGAGGTTCTTAAATCTATCGGAAATACCGCCATTTATGGGACCAATGGAGCAGGAGGTGTATTGGTGATCACGACCAAGCGTGGCGTTGGCAATTTCTCCGCGGTACCTACACCGGGGCTCATCGTTTTCAACCCTAAAGGTTATTCGGTTCCAAAAGATTTCTATTCGCCTAAATATGATGTTCCTCAGCCTAATAATGCACCAGATTTCAGATCTACTGTATATTGGGGGCCACAACTGCTGAGCGATGCCGCAGGAAAAACTAATTTCACATTCTTTAATACCGACGAACCTGGTACTTATAGAGTCGTTCTGGAAGGAATGGACTTAATGGGCCACCTGGGGAGAACGGTTTACACTTATGAAGTAAAATAACAAAACTATGAATACGATAAAAGTCACCATAAAAGACCATTTAGCACTGATTACCTTAGACCGTGGAAGGTCCAACGCTTTAAACCGAGAGATGATCACCGAACTGAATGACATGCTGAACAGCATCTCTTCAGACCCAAATATTGCCGGGGTGGTCATCACTGGAAAAGAGAATTTCTTCTCTGCAGGGCTGGATTTAATTGAGCTGTACGGTTATTCGGAGGAAGAAGCAGAATCTTTCTGGCACCTTTTTCTTGACTTTACCGCCAACATCACGGCTTTCCGTAAACCATTGGTGGCGGCCATCAATGGCCATAGTCCAGCTGGGGGCTGCGTGATAGCCCTGGCCTGTGATTATAGAATCATGGCAGAAGGAAAGGCGATTATAGGCCTCAATGAGGTTCCGGTGGGCATCATTGTCCCAGGAAGTATTTTTAGCCTCTATGCTTTCTGGATTGGAACTGCTCATGCCACCAGAAGTCTGCTGGAAGGAAAACTATTCAGTCCGGAGGAAGCCCTTAAAATCGGCCTGGTAGATGAATTGATCAATCCGGAAAGTATCCTGACCGCAGCGGAACGCAAGATCAGAAAATATATGGCCATGGAAAGAAATACCTGGGAGCAGAGCAAGCTGAACATTAGGAAGGACCTGATTGCCGCCACTCGTGCCAACCAAACAGAAGCACTGGCCATTATGCTGAAACAATGGTGGGCACCAACCACCAGAAACATATTGAAAACCATCATTGATAACCTGCAAAAAAAATAGCTCATGTATAATCAACCTATGTTAAGAGATGACGCTTTAAAAGGAAAAACGATCGTCATCACCGGTGGCGGAACCGGTCTGGGCAAAGCCATGGGCACTTATTTCCTAAAACTTGGTGCCAATCTGGTGATCACCAGCAGAAAAACGGATGTCCTGGAAAAGACCGCTGCTGAAATGGAAAAAGAAACCGGTGGTAAAGTATTGGCCGTTGCCTGCGATGTTCGTGAATATGAACAGGTAGAAAACGTGCTTGCTGAAACCCTGAAAGCTTTTGGCCGTGTGGATGTCTTGCTGAATAATGCGGCAGGCAATTTCATCTCCCCTACCGAACGTCTTTCCGCTAACGCATTTTCCACAGTAATTGACATTGTTTTGAAAGGTTCTGTAAACTGTACACTGGCCTTTGGCAAACACTGGATCAAGGAAAAACAAAGCGCCAACGTATTAAATATCGTCACCACTTATGCCTTCACCGGCTCTGCCTATGTCGTTCCTTCTGCCTGTGCTAAGGGTGGCGTATTGGCTATGACGCGCTCTTTGGCAGTAGAATGGGGTAAATACGGCATTCGTACCAATGCCATTGCTCCTGGGCCATTTCCTACTAAGGGAGCCTGGGAACGCCTGTTGCCGGGAGACTTGGCAGAGAAGTTCGACTTTAAAAACAGAGTACCTTTGAAGCGTGTTGGAGAACATCAGGAGCTGGCCAATCTGGCTGCCTTCCTGATTAGTGATTTCGCAGGATACATCAATGGAGAAGTCATCAGTATTGATGGAGGAGAATGGCTGCAGGGTGCCGGTCAGTTTAACGGCCTGGAAGCCATCCCAGACGACATGTGGGATAGGTTTGCACAAATGACAAAATCGGCTAAAGGCAGTTAAACCCTTCTATAAAATAACTAAAATTACCATCTGATTAAAGCACTGGCCCAGGTAAAACCTGATCCAAAGGCGGCCAGGCATACCAGGTCGCCTTCTTTAATTTTCCCCGCTTCCCATGCTTCACATAAAGCAATCGGCACAGAAGCCGCGGTAGTATTCCCATATTTTTGAATATTATTGAAAACTTTGTCGTCGCTCAGTCCCAGCAATTGCTGAACATACTGACTGATTCTTAAATTTGCCTGATGCGGGATCAGCATATCCAGATCCGCAGGTGTCAGGTTATTGGCCTCCAGCGCTTCCTTAATCACTTCCGGAAACTTCACTACGGCTTTCTTAAAAACGGCTGGACCATCCATATGGGCCAATGCGGCACCGCTTTCTAGCTGTTCCGTCGTCATAAATAAACCACCTAATTCCTGATCCGGATATCCTGGCTTGTCTTTCAGCCATTTATTGGCACTTGCTCCGGGGTAATACATGGCCAGAATTTCTGCATCTGCACCATCACTATGTAAATGCGTACTCATAATCCCTTGCCCCTCCTTTGTGGAAGGCTGCAGCACCACTGCTCCTGCGCCGTCACCAAAGATCACGGACACATTCCTGCTGCGGGTTTCAAAATCCATCGCAAAAGAATGTTTCTCGCTGCCTACCACCAAAATATTCTTATACATTCCGGTTTTAATGAACTGATCGGCAATGGAAAGGGCGTACACAAATCCTGAACATTGGTTTCTCACATCTAAGGCACCAATCTCTTTCATTTTCATTTCCCGCTGCAGCAAAACGCCGCATCCTGGAAAATAATAATCCGGACTTAAGGTAGCAAAGATGACAAAATCAATGTCTTGTGCAGTTGTTCCTGCACGTTCGATCGCGATTTTCGCAGCTTCTACACCCATTGTGGTCGTCGTTTCTTCCAGGCGATCTGCAAATCTGCGTTCTTTTATTCCTGTGCGCTCCTGTATCCAAGCATCATTCGTATCCATGAAACGGGACAAATCATCATTGGTATAAACATTCTTAGGCACATAATAACCTATTCCGGCGATTTTTGAACGATGCATCATATTTGGATTTAATACAAATTTTAAGCAAAATAAACTTTAACTACAACATTATTTTGAAATTAGCTTATTTTTGTAGGATGTCAACAGAAACAAAAGAAGAAACCTTTACATTAGAAGAGATCTTAACCTCATTAAAAACCGTCCATCGGCTGATCCTTTGGAATGATGATGTAAACACATTCGACCATGTCATTTACTGTATGATGAAATACCTGGATTATTCAGAAAGCCAGGCTGAGAAGATTGCTATGGAAGTCCATAACAAAGGAAAATGTGCGGTATTAGAAGGGTCTTTCACGGAAATGGAAGTTTACCGTAAAATCTTACAGCAAGAAGGTTTAACCGTTACTGTCGACTAAACCTTCCTTATACTTCTTTTAACCGAACAACAGACCTGTTTAACGGCCCTTTTAGGCATCGATTACGCCAACTGTTGAATCACGCCGCGAAGTTCCTCTTGTGTGCTTTGCGTTTTATCTTTAGCATACCAGCCATGGAGCTGTTCAGCGATCAGCATCATATCCGAACTGGCATTCTTCCAGTCCTTTAATAAAGATTGCAGTACTTTCGGTCGAGGACCCCATTGGCAAACGACTTGTCCGGCTTCATCTAAAATTAGCAGTACCGGAATGGCCCTGCCTCCATTCGTCAGATGTGCATCTATCAATGGTAAATGCTGATCTCTCAAAACAAATTTTAAATTTATTTTTTCCGGGAAAGCGGTCGCAATTTTATTAAAAACAGGAACAATCTGTGCAGCATCACCACACCATCCTTCAGAAATCACCAGGAAACGATATTGTTTTTTAAGGTTTTCTAAGGCTTCCAGCAGATCTGCAGTTAACACCACAGTTTTATCTACCCGGCTCATTCTCTGCACATTCATCTTCGTATAATGCAGCATAGCTTCCGAGTCATCTTCGCCTGTTGTCTTCTTTTCCAGCAGCAGCTGATCTATCAATTCGCGATAGGCTGCATAGCTGATCCCATCGCTATCAAAAATATTACTGTAATTTATCATATTTAAGCTGTAATAAAATAGTTACGACTCCCTTTTTAAACTTCGGGCCCCTTTCTTTGTCCATCCTAAACAAAACCAAAACTAAGAGAGAAAGTCCCGATGAAGAATCCGTTACACAAAGTACTATTTTTAACCCTTGCGATTTGTATTACAACTGTAAAACTTAATGCCCAGACTACCGGCGACGGTAAGATTAGCGCAAAAGTAGTAGATGCAAAAACCAATGAAACTATTCCATTTGCAACAGCCGTTATCCTCAACAGGAAAACCAAGGCTTTGGTAAAAGGTGTCCAAACTGATGTCAACGGAAACTTATCCATGGTAGGCTTGCCAAAAGGAGTTTTTACCTTTAAACTGAGCTATGTAGGTTACCAGACTATGGTTCGCGACTCTATCACGATCAATGGCACCGTAAATAACATCAACCTGGGCACCATTAAAATGAACACTGCCAAAGGAACAGCCCTGAATGAGGTAACGATTACCGCAGCCAAAAGCACGATACAATTGGGCGTGGATAAGAAAATATTCTCTGTAGACCAAAGTTTAGTGAGCGAGGGTGGTTCTGCCTCCGATCTTTTACAAAACGTGCCTTCTGTCACCACAGACATCGATGGCAATGTAAGCTTAAGGGGTTCCACAGGAGTGAAAGTACTCATTGATGGAAAACCTTCGCTGATTGCTGGCGGAAATGTGGCACAGATCCTGCAGTCTATTCCGGCAAGTTCTATTGAAAGTGTGGAACTGATCACCAACCCATCTGCGAAATACGATGCAGAAGGCCAATCAGGGATCATCAACATTGTATTAAAGAAAAACAAGAAATTAGGATTAAACGGAAACCTGGCTTTAACTGCCGGAAACCGCGACAACTATAATGCAAGCACCAGCTTAAGCTTCCAAAACAGCAAAGTAAATCTCTATGGAAATTACAGCTACCGTTATGGCAACAGAAATGGTGGTGGTTATAACAACATCAGCTATTTAAATTCTACATCCCCTATTGCCTTTGCCAATCAGAATACCATTTCGGAATCTTTAGATAAAGGACACAATGCGAAAGCAGGCCTGGATTATTACCTGACAGATAAAGATGTACTAAGCTTTGCTGCAGGTTTTAACCTGAGAGACAATGATAGAACTGAGTTTCTAAACATCAATAAGTTAAACGCATTGAATCAGCCTATAGAGCTGAGCAACAGAACAAACACCAACTTAGGATCTGGGGGCAGTTACGACCTGAACCTGGATTACAGTCATAAATTTAAAAAACCAAGGGAGGAAATCACCTTTAACCTGAGCTTTTCTGAAGGAAACAACGACAACCTACAACTTTACAACACGAATATTTACAACCTAGACGGTGTTCCGGTCAGCCAGCGTCCAGAATTGATCCGTAACGATGGAAGCGGCCTCAACAGAAATTACAACGCACAAACTGATTATACCCTGCCTGTAGGTAAAACTGGAAAACTGGAAGCTGGTTACCGCAGCCAGATTCGCATTGCGGAAAACAGCACATTCTCTGAAATCTACCACAATAACGTGGAAGGATACAGACCAAATCTGGATTTAACCAATGATTTTAACAGTAAAGATCAGGTACATGCCATTTATGCCAATTACCAGAACTCTGTTAAAAATTTCGGTTATCAGGTAGGATTGAGAGCGGAAGATGCCACATTAGACACCAAATTAGGTGTGTATAACACTGCAGGTCAGCTCAGTTATATCCCTGGAAAAGTAGCCTACACCAGGTTGTATCCAAGTATCTTCTTAACACAGAAACTAGAAAAAGAACAGCAGGTACAGCTGAGTTACAGCAGAAGAGTAAACAGACCGCGAGGCTGGGATACCAATCCTTTCCTGGATGTTTCAGACCCATTAAACTACCGCCAGGGGAATCCGAACCTTAAACCGGAGGATGTACATGCCTTTGAATTGAGCTACAGTAAATTCTGGCCAAAGGTAACTTTCATTTCTACCGCCTACATGCGTCAAACAAATGATGTGATTCAAAGGATCAGAACAGAACCTGATGATAATGGCATTACCATTACGACTCCTGAAAACTTAACTAAAGAGTTGTCCAGCGGATTAGAGTTAATCGGTAGATTTGACCTGGTTAAAGCCTGGAATTTTACGGCTAATGCCAATTTATATCAAAGTAAAATCAACGGTGTTCCTGCATTTGGAATCATAGAAAACTCGGGTTTTACCTGGAATGCCAACTTAACAAATAATTTCGTATTGCCTTATGGCATTACATTACAGGTAAAAGGAGATTACCGTGCACGCCAGGTCATGGCACAGGGAACCAGAAACGCCATGTATGGTGTGGATGCTGGTGCTAAATATGACTTCAAAAACAAGAAATCGTCTTTAAGTCTGAATATAAGGGATATTTTCAATACCCGTGCCTGGAGCATGACCACCAGCACCAACAATTCTATCACTGATTTCAGACGTTATATGCAGGGAACGATGGGTAACATCACCTACTCTTACCGCTTTGGAAAAACTGATTTCAAATCTAAGAAAGCCAAAAGGCCTGACCAGTCGGAAATGCGTTCCGATGAAGAGTCATTTTAAGTATATTTGCGTCCATGGAAGAAAACAATCCCTGGACTACTCTGGAAAGCCACAAGGTCTATGAAAATAACTGGATCGGATTAACAGAACACCAGGTGCTCAATCCATCAGGAGGTAAAGGAATATATGGCGAAGTTCATTTTAAAAACTACGCCATAGGCATCCTTCCTTTAGATGATCAATTGAACACCTGGCTTGTTGGACAATACCGCTTTCCTATGAAAGCCTATAGCTGGGAAATCCCTGAAGGCGGAGGCCCGCTAGATGCCGATCCTCTGGACAGCGCAAAGCGCGAACTGGCAGAAGAAACCGGCATTATCGCCACACAATGGGAAGAAATCCAGCGCATGCACTTATCCAATTCTGTGAGTGATGAACTGGCCATCATCTATATTGCTCGCGGCCTCACCATGGGTGAATCTGAACCCGAAGAAACAGAACAGCTTCAAATCAAAAAACTTCCTTTCGAAGCTGCCTATCAAATGGTGTTGAACGGTGAAATTACCGACAGCATGAGCGTTGCCGCCATTCTTAAAACCAAAATACTTTTACAGGAAACTCATATTTAACGATACCACACCTTTTATGAATAAGTTTTTAGGATATATTTTCAGCCCTATATTTTATATATTATTCCTACTCATCCTGCTTGTTTTTCAGCCGGTTCAATGGATTTGTTTCCATGTTTTTGGCTATAAAGCCCATAAAGCTTCCGTAGATGCGCTGAACTTCTGCCTCACCTATTGCGACCTTTTTATGGGTGCTTCCATTCATTTCATGAATACTCAGGACCTGCCAACAGACCGCCCGATCATCTTTATTGCCAACCACCAAAGCATGTATGACATTCCGGGACTGATCTGGTTTTTAAGAAAACACCATGTCAAGTTCATCTCCAAAATTGAACTGACCAAGGGCATTCCGTCCATCTCTTTCAATCTGAAACACGGTGGCGGTGCCAATATCAACCGTAAAGACAGCAAGCAAGCGGTTGGAGAAATCATCAAATTGGGAGCACGCATGAAAGCAAACAACTGGTCGGCAATGATCTTTCCAGAAGGTACCCGTTCCAAAGACGGAATCCTGAAACCTTTTCATGTAGGTGGTATTGCCACTTTACTTAAAAAGGTGCCGAATGCACTGATTGTGCCAATTGCTATTGAGAATTCATGGAAAATGGTACAATATGGAAGTTATCCATTAAGTTTTGGGGAAAAGATGCGATGGACTGTATTGAAACCGATCGAGCCTGCGGGTAAAGGTCCTGAAGAGGTGACTCAGGAAGCAGAAAAGGCCATTCGCCACAAATTGGGCCAATAACCTTTTCTTAAAATATTCAGTCAATCTAAATGTTCTTATTGTCGATACGCTTGAAGAACTCATCGCGATAAGTATCCCCTATTGGGATCACTTTACCGAAAATAGTGATTCTGCTGCGTTCAATGCTTTCGATTTTATCCAGAGAAATAATGTAAGATTTATGCACCCTGATAAACTGACTGCTCGGCAGGGTTTCTTCCATCTTCTTCATATTCTGCAGAGTGATTACTCTTTCTGCCTTGGTATAAATTGAGATATAATCTTTTAAACCTTCGATATAAAGAATGTCATCCAGTTGAATCTTCTGGATTTTATGTTCAGTTTTCACAAAGATAAAATCCTGTACCGGATGTGCGCTAGGTGCTGGCCCTGCTACTGGAGCAGCGACTACCGGAACTGGTGGAGGGCTTTGATCCATCGCCTTCTGCTGTTGGTTGTGGACCTTTTCTACCGCTTTATAGAACCTGTCGAACGCAATTGGTTTCAGCAGGTAATCGGAAACATTCAAATCGTAACTTTCTAAAGCATATTGAGAGTAAGCAGTAGTCAGGATATAATTAGATTTACCATTCGCAATCTTCAGAAACTGTATTCCGGTAAGTTCAGGCATCTGAATGTCCAGGAATACCAGATCAATTCCACCTGCCTGTACCAATTGTAAGGCCTCAATTGCATTTTCGGTTCTTTTGACCAATTCTAAGAAAGGTACTTTAGATACGTAATCTTCTATAATATCCAGCGCCAATGGTTCATCATCGACCGCTATACATCTTAACTTTGTCATAAATCTAGCATTAATTCACTCGTGTAATGGGTAGCCGAATTTACAATATTTAATTTATATCTGTCAGGATATAACAATTGTAACCTACGTTCTACATTGTTCAGGCCTACACCCCCTACCTCATCTTTATTGTGTTGGTTTTTCTTATTGGTGATGCTGAAATGCAGGATCTTTTGATTGGCAATGATGTTGATCTTAATCGGATCCTTAGGATCATTGGCCACTCCATGTTTGAAAGCATTCTCCACAAAAGAGATTAAGATGAGGGGCACAATCTGCTGGTCGTCAATCTCCCCATTCAACTGAAACTCTACTGCAGCACCATCCCTAAACCTCAGTTTCTGCAGCTCAATATAACTGTGCAGGTATTCAATTTCTTTGCTGAGGGATACCCAGCTATCATTGCTCTCATAAATCATGTACCTCATGATCTCCGAAAGTTTCATAATGGCATCAGCCGTTTTATCCGACTTCTGATAAGCCAGGGAATAAATATTATTTAGAGAATTGAATAAAAAATGAGGATTCAGCTGAGATTTCAAAAACTGAAGTTCCATCTCTTTCTTTTCAGATTCCAGGTCCCTTTGAATGCGTTCATTCCCAAACCAGTCGATCCCAAATTTAAGCAGGGAACTAACTACGACAAAAAATCCGGAAGTAAAAACAGCGGCTAATGCATATTTGCCCAACGTTACAAATTCCCTTCTACTACCATCACTCACCAACAAGACAATGTCTGCATTTAAACTTGCCAGTACGGTTTTAATCGCACTCATCACCACAATCAGTAATAAGATCGCGCCCATGTAAAGGCCGTACTTCTTCTGCTCCTTCACCAGTAAGGGAATCAATAAGGTATAGTTGATATAAAAGATGGAGATATTGATCAGCCCGGAATACCCAAAATTAACAGCGATCGTATATACCGTCTGAGGTTCTTTAGAAAAGAGCACACTCAATACCAGGAGAAATATAATGAACGACCAAAAAATCAGATGTACAATAAGAGGGCCTTTGTTTTTCATTCAGAAATTTTAGTTACTTAATACGTCTAAAGTATATTTTTTCCGGTGTTTTAGGTAATTCCTTTCGACGAACGGGCATTATTTTTCTACCAAATCGGCAAATCAGGTAATCAATCGCAAAACTTGTTTAAACAGGCGTTTATCTAGGATAATATGTGCTTGGTCTAAAAGATTTTAGCAGTATTTTTTATTTTATTCTATTTGTTTCATCAAAACGAAACAATTATGAAAACTGCATCTATAAATACAAACATCATGAAAAGATTAGCAAATGTATCACCATTCTTATTGTTATTGGTACCTGTATTCATGATGATGGTGCTGACCATTGCAACTAGCATTAGCCATGCACAAGATGAAGAAATCGCCGCAAAAGCCAACACTTCCGTAAAAGGAATTGCACAGGTAAGCAGCATTTCTTTCAAATAAAAGAAATTCCAAACCTCCTGTTGGGATCGGCCATAAACATCGCCATCTAAAAGGGAAAAATATAGTTTTTAGTTTAGTTAATGTCAGAAAATGGTGGTCTTGTACCGCCCTTTTCTTTTTACAAGCCTCCTGCTTGCTGTAATAATTTGGCTAAAAAAATACAAGCCATTGTCTTTTCCTGTAAATTCAGGTATTCAAACAGACCAAACGTACCTTATTATATGAGAAAACTTACCCTTACTGCGCTGGCCATTAGCCTCAGCATCTCCTTGTTTGCACAGGAAAAGCTAGACTTGCCAGCGATCCAAAAAATTCGCCAGGAAGGCCTGGAAAATTCAAAAGTCATGGACATTGCCTTCCAGATCACTGATGTGGCAGGGCCGAGATTGTCCAACTCGCCAGGCCTTAAGCGTGCGCAGGACTGGGCTGTACAGCAATTTACTTCCTGGGGATTAAAAAACGTTCAGCTGGAAGCCTGGGGCCAATTTGGAAAAGGCTGGCAGATCGATAGATACTATGCTGCGACTACCCTGCCATATTACCATGCGATTATTGGCGCACCTAAAGCCTGGACTCCAGGTACCAAAGGCCCGATAAAATCTGAAGTGATCCTGCTCAAAGCGGATACCCTGACCGACCTCGCTCCCTACAAAGGAAAGCTAGCCGGAAAAATCGTGCTCTTTGACCAGATGACCCTGCAGCCTTTAGCGCCTTCTTACCAGCCGGATGTAGTTCGCCATTCAGATTCGACTTTAAACAAAATGGCATCCGCCGACCCACAAGGTCAAGGGCAGCGTTCTCCGCGTGCGGGAGCTGCAAACAACATGATGGCCCAGATGATGAAGATGAGGGCCACACGCGCTGCTATGGCTAGTTTCCTGAAGGATGAACAGGTAGGGATGATCCTTACTTATGCCAGAGGCAGCTATGGCACCTTCTTTACCAGTAATGGCGCTTCTTATGCACTGGATGCACCGGCAGTTTCGCCGGAACTGGAAATCTCTTCAGAAGATTACCTGCACATCCTGCGCTTACTGCGTGCCGGACAAAAAGTGGAGATCGAAGCCGATATTAAAACCTCTTTCTACGATCAGGATCCAAATGGCTATAACGTCATTGCAGAGATTCCGGGTACCGATAGAAAACTAAAAGAGGAAGTCGTGATGATTGGCGGACACTATGATTCCTGGCATTCTGCTACTGGTGCGACAGACAATGCCGCCGGTGCTTCCGTCATGATGGAAGCCATGCGCATCCTGAAAGCCATCAATTTCAAACCTAAACGTACCATCAGAATTGCATTATGGAGTTCAGAAGAACAAGGCCTCCATGGTTCAAGAGGTTATGTGGCCAAACATTTTGGTGATCCAAAAACCATGACCCTGACCAAAGACCAAAAAAAAATCAGTGCTTATTATAACCTCGACAACGGAACAGGTGCCATCAGAGGAATCTACGCACAGGGAAATACTGCTGCTGCCCCTATTTTTCAGGAATGGCTGAATCCCTTCCAGGACCTCGGTGCAAAAACAGTGACCCTAAACAATACCGGCGGTACAGATCACCTCGCTTTTGATGCCTTGGGCATCCCAGGATTCCAGTTCATCCAGGATCCGATGGATTACAATACCCGCACACACCACAGCAACCAGGATACCTTTGACCGCCTGGCAGAAGAAGACTTAAAAAGAGCAGCCACCATTGTCGCCTCCTTCGTCTACCACACTGCACAGCGAGATACGCAAATTCCAAGAAAGGAATTGCCTAAAGCTCCTGAAGCCGCAAAAAACTAAATCCTGTTTATCTCATTAGAAACCTCCTTTATGGAGGTTTCTTTGTTTTAGGCAAAAAATAACTACCCAAATATTATGAAAACTAAGATATTAGTTTTAAGTTTATACTAAGGTTTTAGTTGTTTGTTTACTGACGAGTAAACATGATGCTGAAACCCATTAAAAAACCGGTAAAAATAAAACACGATGGAGATTAAAGATTTAACAAAAGCAGAAGAACAGATTATGCAGATTCTGTGGCAAATGGAAAAGGGTTTCGTGAAAGAAGTAATGGACTTTTTACCAGAGCCAAAGCCAGCTTACAACACCGTATCTACGATCATCAGGATTATGGAAGTAAAAGGATTTGTAGGCCATGAGGCCTTCGGGAAATCGCACCAGTACTTTCCCCTCATCAGCAGGGAGGATTACAAACGCCATGCAACAGAAAAGCTATTGGGAAACTACTTTGAAAACTCGGTGGAAAGCATGTTCTCTTTCTTTGTAAAAGAAGAGAAACTTGACCTGGGTGATGTGGATGAAATTCTTAAAATGATTAACAAATTTAAAAACAGACCGCGATGAGTTGGGCACATTACATCCTGCAGGCCAATATCTATTTAGTGATATTCTATGGCTTTTATAAATTGTTTTTAGCAAATGAAACTTACTTTACCATGAACAGGATTTACCTGGTCATGGCAGGGATACTGTCTTTGGCCATTCCTTTTTTACGCATCGAATGGTTCACAAAGCAACCGGTTGCACAGCCCATTTATTCGGGTGTAGACCAGCTGCAGGACTTTGTCACACAAGTGAGCATCTATCCGGACGTACCAGAAAGGTTCAGTACGGGAAATTTGCTGGTTTTGATTTATCTGGCAGGTGTAATGATTTTCAGCCTATTTTTCATGTATAAACTGGCAGCGGTGTACCGCCTCTTAAAGCAAAACACCACAGGCAACGCCTTTTCTTTCTTTAGCAAAAAGAGAATAGATCCAAGCTTGCCGCAGCTAGGAATCATCAACAAGCATGAAGAGATTCACATGACTCAGTTGCACAGTCTGGATATCCTCTTTTTTGAATTATTGAGCATTTTTACCTGGTTTAATCCCATCATTTATGGTTACAAATACACCATAAAAAACATCCATGAGTACCTGGCAGATGAGGAAGCTGCCAAATTCCAGGGAGACAAGGAACAATACGCTTTACTTTTATTGAGCAAGGCATTCGGTATTGCACCAAACAGTCTCACAAATACTTTCTTTAATAAATCACTGATAAAAAAGAGAATATTTATGCTACACAAAAAACGATCAACCAGAACCGCCATATTGAAATACGGACTGTTCCTCCCTCTTTTTGCCATCACGCTGGTGCTTTCTTCTGCCACAATCCGCAGTAATGAAACCATCATTGCAGTAACAGAAGAGATCCCCTTAAACGAACCACTAACTGCCATTAATGAAGTCATTGTCGCACCCGTTAAAGCCAGTCTAAGCTCCAAAAAAGCAAAGATGATTAAAACCACAGTCCTAGACTTAAAATCTCCTGTATGGGACAAATTCTATGATTTTTCCAGAAAAAGAATTCGTTATCCTGCCGCAGCACAAGAAAGTGGCTTACAAGGCCATAGCCAGATTAAATTCAGCCTTAAAGCTGGAGAAGTCAGCAACATTAGCATCCTGAAAAAATTAGGGGCAGGTTGTGATGCCGAAGTCATTAGAGTCCTGACTGCTTACGAAGGATTTACTGCTGCCCAGGATGGGAATTACACCCTTCCTGTATTATTTAAAAATGATGAATCAGCCAGCCCAATAAAAAACCCTGTATTAACCAAACTCAAAGGGTATACGAATTTAAACCTTATAACAATAATTGGTTTTGGCAAAATCACAGCAACTGCAGCTGAAGGTAAAACCGGCAGCCTTAATGAAGCAGCGGTCAGTGTGGAAGACGTAAAAGTTTATGATTTTGTAAATGTCGACAGGCACCCTAGCTTTCCTGGCGGAATGGCCAACTTCTATAGCTATATAAAGAACAGTATTAAATACCCTAAAGAAGCTTATGCCAATAAGATAGAAGGAAAAACTTTCTTGTCCTTCATCGTAGAAAAAGATGGAAAACTAAGCGATATTAAAGTGGAAAGAACATTGGGATACGGCACCGATGAAGAAGCCATCAGAGTGCTGAAAGAATCTCCAAAATGGGATCCTGCAATCATGAATCGTACCCCTGTCCGTGTGAAATACAATATCCCCATCAGCTTCAGCTTATCCAACTCCCTTCAGAAAACAGGCCAGATCAATTCGATTAAGATCAGAGGAATCAGCACCGAACAAGATCCACTGATCTATGTTAATGGAAAGAAAAGCACTGAAAGCTTTTTAAGTATTCAGGAAGACAGGATCGAATCGGTGGAGCTCCTAAAAGGGAAAGCCGCAACTACCTTGTATGGTTCAGGCGCAGCCAATGGCGCCGTTAACATCACGCTAAAAAAAGAGACTAAAGAATAAATCAACCGCAAAAACAAAATCACTTAAAACACGAAAGCCCAGCTAGTACAGCCGGGCTTTCGTGTTAAATATCCTTGTCTCGTTACTTAAAGCTATTAAATAGATTCCTCAGATACAAATTTTGCTGATAAAAAGTCTCTATTCATACGCGCAATATTCTCTAAAGAAATTCCTTTAGGGCATTCTGCTTCACAAGCACCAGTATTGGTACAATTTCCGAATCCTTCGACATCCATTTGAGCTACCATACTCTGTACCCTGCGGTAACGTTCTGGCTGTCCCTGAGGCAATTGCGCCAGCTGAGAAATCTTTGCAGAAACGAATAACATCGCCGAAGCATTTTTACAGGTCGCTACACAAGCACCGCATCCGATACAAGCCGCAGCTTCGAAGGCTGAATCCGCCTGAACTTTTGGAATTGGCAGGTTGTTTGCATCCTGTGCATTCCCTGTATTCACTGAAATAAATCCACCAGCTGCAATTACACGGTCAAATGCAGTACGATCTACTGTTAAATCTTTGATGACTGGGAAAGCCTTGGCTCTCCATGGCTCTACAACGATCGTATCTCCATCTTTAAATGAACGCATGTGCAACTGACAAGTAGTTACTCCTTCTTTTGGTCCGTGAGGACGGCCGTTGATGTACATAGAGCAGGCACCGCAGATACCTTCTCTACAATCGTGATCAAAAACAACCGGCTCATCACCTTTTGAAATCAACTCCTCATTCAACACGTCAAACATTTCTAAGAATGACATATCAGGAGAAATCTCTGACAACTTATAATCCACCAATTTACCATTGGTTTTGCTATTCTTCTGACGCCAGATTTTCAGCGTTAAATTCATATTTCCTGTACTCATGATATTGAGATTTTAGTACTTGCTATTTATAACTTCTTTGTGCAACCTTGATGTTTCCGAACTTCAACTCCTCTTTATGCAGGTTGAAAGTCACATCTCCTTTGTATTCCCATGCGGATACATAAGCATAGTTTTCATCATCACGAAGTGCTTCACCTTCTTCTGTCTGGAACTCTTCTCTAAAGTGACCGCCACAAGATTCATTTCTGTTCAAGGCATCGATACACATCAACTCACCCAACTCGATAAAGTCGGCCACACGACCTGCTTTTTCTAATTCAGGATTGAATTCATTCGCCTCACCTGGAACACGTACATCCGACCAGAAGTCTTTGCGTAGCTGCTGAATTTCCGCAATTGCTTCCGTTAATCCTTTAGCATTACGGGCCATACCGCATTTATCCCACATGATCTTTCCTAATTTCTTATGGAAATGATCCACAGATTTAGTGCCTTTAATTGCGAATAACTTATCGACAATGCCTTTCACACTCGCCTCAGCTTCCACAAATGCAGGGTGATCCAATGGAATTGCTTTTGTCGCAATCTCTTTAGATAAGTAAGCACCGATAGTCAGTGGAATCACGAAGTAACCATCTGCAAGGCCTTGCATCAATGCAGAGGCACCCAAACGGTTTGCACCATGATCTGAGAAGTTAGCTTCACCTAAAGCGTACAATCCTGGAACTGTAGTCATCAAGTTGTAATCTACCCATAGTCCACCCATTGTATAGTGAACAGCAGGATAAATACGCATTGGCAGTTCATAAGGATCCTCTCCGGTGATTTGCTTGTACATATCAAACAGGTTACCATATTTTTCCTTAATCACCTCACGGCCTAAGCGCATGCAGGTTTCTTTATCAGGATTATGGATATTATGTTTATTCGCTTCAATACGGCCGTAACGTTCTGTATTTGCTTTGAAATCCAGGTATACTGCCAATTTAGATTTACCTACGCCATAACCTGCATCACAACGTTCTTTTGCCGCACGAGAGGCCACATCACGAGGAACAAGGTTACCGAAAGCAGGGTATCTGCGCTCTAAGTAATAATCTCTTTCCTCTTCAGGAATGTCGATTGGAGAACGGTCATCACCTTTTTTCTTAGGCACCCAAATTCTTCCATCATTACGTAATGACTCAGACATCAGGGTTAATTTACTTTGGTGATCTCCTGAAACAGGGATACAAGTAGGGTGAATCTGCGTGTAGCAAGGGTTACCGAAGAACGCACCTTTTTTGTGTGCTTTCCAGGCTGCAGTTACGTTACTGCCCATTGCGTTTGTAGAAAGGTAGAAAACGTTACCGTAACCACCAGTTCCTAACAATACTGCATGACCGAAATGGCGTTCCAGTTCACCAGTGATTAAGTTACGGGCAATGATACCACGTGCTTTACCATCAATGACTACAACTTCCATCATTTCATGGCGGGTAAACATTTCCACTTTACCCATTCCAATCTGACGCTCTAATGCGCTATATGCTCCTAAAAGCAATTGCTGACCCGTTTGACCGGCAGCATAAAATGTTCTTTGAACCTGTGTACCACCAAAAGAACGGTTGTCTAAAAGACCACCATACTCTCTAGCTAAAGGCACACCTTGTGCCACACACTGGTCTATGATGTTTGCACTTACTTCCGCTAAACGATAAACGTTAGCTTCGCGAGCACGGTAATCACCACCTTTAATGGTATCGTAGAATAAACGGTAAGTACTGTCACCGTCATTCTGATAGTTTTTTGCGGCATTGATACCACCCTGAGCAGCGATAGAGTGCGCTCTTCTTGGTGAATCCTGGAAGCAGAAACACTTCACTTTATAACCCATTTCAGCTAGAGTTGCTGCTGCAGAAGCACCTGCCAACCCAGAACCTACTACAATAACTTCTATGCTTCTTTTATTTGCCGGGTTAACTAATGGCATCGACGACTTTAATTTCGTCCATTTTTCCATTAAATCACCTTCCGGTATATTTGCATTTAATTCAGCCATTTTATTTAAGCTTTATATAAGTTCAAAAATTATTTAATATAACCTGCGTAAATTGCGACAGGCATAATAGCAAATAGAATTGCGATGATAATTGAATACCATACACCAAATGCTTTTATCAGCGGCGTGTATTTTTTATGATTCCATCCTAAAGTCTGGAATGCAGAAGCAAAACCGTGTAATAAGTGGTAACATAGGGAAGCCATTGCAATTGCATATAAGATCACTACCCAAAGGGTTTGGAATCTTGCTACCATTACTGCAAAAAGGTTTTCATGTCCATTCGCGTCCACTGTAGGAATTCCTGTAAAACGAGAAACTATCCAGAAGTCAGATAAATGCACGATCAGGAAAATTAAAAGGATCGTTCCTAATAAACCCATTGATCTGGAATACCATTTACTGTTTGCTGCGCCATCTACGACCGCATACTTTACCGGACGAGCAGCCTGGTTCTGAAAAACCAAACGTAAACCCTGGATAATGTGTGCCAGTAATCCAGCCATCAACACGACTTCCATCGCTCTGATCAGCCAGTTAGTAGCCATAAAATGTGCCCCTACATTGAAGGTTAAGCCACCGTCATTTACAAATATCAATAAATTGATAAAGCAGTGAACTGCGAGAAATGAAATAAGAAACAGGCCGGTGATACCCATTATTAGTTTTTTTCCTATAGACGAGGAAAAAGCGTTTCCGAAACTAGCCATTTGATTGTATTTTAGTTCTATTCATGCAAAAGTATTTAATAAAAGAATTAATTGGTTAAGGATTGTCATAAAAAACCGACAATTGGTTTATTTAGAAACGTTCTAGACTTCCTGAGTTGAAAACCCAGCCCATTCTTAAGAAAGGCATCTTGCCAGACAAAAAAAACGGGAAGCAGTAAAACTGCTTCCCGTTTAAATCATTTATAAAAATGGGATTCCTTAGAAAGTGAAAGAATAATTCTGACCATCGGCACCTACACCAGTGATCGTTGTCATTCCATTTTTCGAAGTTGGCAATGCCGCTTCTACATCTTTCGCAGAGTTTACTGGTTTACCATTCACCCCTGTAATCAACAGTCCTTTTGGAATATCCAGAGAGTCGAACAGTTTTCCAGGCTCAACAGTGGTCACCACTACCCCTGATCTTGCACCTAATTTTGCTTTCAGCGCAGCTGGAGCTGGGGCAAAACCCGCACCCAATTTACTGATAGTCGCACCGGTTGCTTTACCTGAAGCTGCAGTTTTAGGTGCAGTAACACTGCTTTCACCTTTCAAAGTTACATTGATATCTTTCAGAGAACCATCTCTCAAAATGGTCAGATTGATTTTATCACCAGGGCTCATACGACCAATTTTTTCCTGTAAATCAGGAGAGTCATAAATTGGCTGACCTTCTACTTTCTTGATGATATCACCTTTCTTGATGCCCGCAGCGGCACCGCCACCATTTTCTACCACATCCATTACGTACAGACCATTGATATCTTTAACTTTCAATTCTTCCGCAGCATCTGCATCCAACGGACGGAAAGAAACGCCAATATATCCACGTTTTACCGTACCATATTTCCTGAAATCTTCCAGGATCTTTTTAGCAAGGTTCACTGGAATAGCGAAACCGTAACCTTCATTCGTACCTGTTTGAGAAGCAATAGCGGCATTGATACCGATCAGCTCTCCATTTGCATTCACTAAAGCACCGCCACTGTTTCCAGGGTTAATCGCCGCATCAGTTTGAATGAAAGACTCAATACTGGTATTTGTACGCTGAGGTGCTTTACCTGTTCTGCGGTATTCTTCATACTCCTGTTCCGTCAACTGGTTTTGCTGTCTGGCTAGGATACCAATACTTCTGGCTTTTGCACTCACAATACCTGCAGTAACGGTAGTTTGAAGATCCAATGGGAAACCTACTGCCAATACCCATTCACCAATCTGAACGTGATCAGAGTTACCCATTTTTACCACTGGTAATCCAGTTTCTTCTACCTTAATTAAGGCAAGGTCAGTATTTGGGTCTGTACCAATTACTTTAGCCACTACCTTACGGCGATCAGAAAGAATCACCTCAATTTTATCCGCATTCTCCACCACGTGGTTATTGGTTACAATATACCCGTCTGGTGTTAAAATTACACCTGAACCTGAAGCGGCTCTTGGTGCACGTGGCATACTACGGCCACCTCGACCAAAAAACTCTTCGAACATATCTGCTGGAGAACCTCCACCTGATTGCTCGCTGCTTTTACCACCATAAGTAGTCTTAATATGCACTACGCCTGGCGATACTGCTGCTGCGGCCTGTACAAAATCTACCGCTCCTGTAGAGGAAATCTTCGCTGGGTTATTAGCGAAAAGTACATTTTGCTGCTCAGTTAGTGTTCTACTATCCTGATTACGTTCTAATAATTTATAGCCACCTAATGCAGCCGCTCCACCCATTAATGCGGCTAATGCTATCAATCCTATTTTTTTCATTTGTCTCCTATTTTTTGTATGTTTTTAATGATGTCCAATTCCTTCTGGTTCGACCGATCTGCCCGATTGGTGAAAAGCCAGAAGCTATTTATTAATTTTACCTGTTAAGAACTTTTCTTTTCAATGATATAGTCAAATTTAATACCATATCAACGATATTTGCATTAGCAACAGCCCTTTAAAACTGTTAAAAAATGTTAAAATAAAAACCCCATACCGTTTATGAAAACTAAGTTCTTCAAGTACCAGGGCGCAGGAAATGACTTCATTTTAATTGACAACCGCGATTTATCTTTCCAATATAAGGATAATAATACGGTTTTAGACCTGTGTAACAGGCGTTTTGGAATTGGAGCAGACGGATTAATGCTGCTTCAGAACCATGAAGATTATGATTTCGAGATGTTATACTTCAATGCAGATGGGAAGTTGGGCAGCATGTGCGGGAACGGTGGAAGGTGTATTGTTGCATTTGCCAAGTACCTGGACATCATCGACATAGAGACTGAATTTTTGGCAGTCGACGGCCCTCATTATGCCAAAATTTCAGCTGAAGGCGACTGGGTAAACCTCCAAATGATCAACATAGATACCATCGAAAGAGACGGAGATGCTTATGTTTTAAATACTGGCTCACCACATTATGTGTTGCAGGTGACTGGCTTAAAGGACAAGGATGTATTCACAGAAGGAAAAGCGATCCGCAATAACGACACTTATCAAGCGGAAGGAATCAATGTAAACTTTGTAGAAAATCAAGGTGATCATTTCTTTGTACGCACCTTCGAAAGAGGCGTAGAAGATGAAACTTATGCCTGCGGAACTGGTGTCACTGCCGTAGCCTTATCTATGGCGCAGCACTTAAAACAAGCAGGTCATATCGAAACCCCAATCAAAGTACTGGGCGGTGATTTAACCATCCAGTTTGATTATGATGGTTCAAAATTCAGCAATATATACCTTTGCGGCCCGGCAGTGCAGGTATTCACAGGAGAAGTAAACAGCTAATTACTCTCCTTCTGCAAGGTGTGCGGCCACACCGATTTTAATTTCGCCAAACGTATAGTCCCTACCCAGGTGTTCCCTAATCGGATTCATCTGGAGGGTCTTTAAATCCTGAATGGCCTTCAAAATATTATCAAGCTTCCTTTTGCCAAGAATATCCTTTGCAGAAACCTCATGTTTCGCGACGTAATAAGCCAAATGACCTTCAATAGTACCAATCACCATTTTACGTTCTGAAGCGATCTCCGATAGTGTTTTTCCCGATTTCAGCATTTCCAGAGAAACCTCTTTCGTATCTACCTTTGGTTCCTTTTCTACCTTCGGAGCAGCCGTTTTTCCTTTTGTAGGTTTACCTTTCTTAGCTGTAAAGTCAAGTTTACCCGGAACAGCGAATACTTTTGCCATAGTAGCTGCTCTTTCGGCCTGGCTCATCAATGCGGTCACGTCCTTTTTGGTAAATTCTGTTCCATTAATGGTGGAATTCAACATCGCGGTTGCTTTCCTGATTTTCTTATACTGATCATAAAACAAAGCTTCCATTTCCAGCAGTTCAGTTAAATAGGCGGTGACTTGCTGATCTAGTTTCACCAGTTCCATACGCTCAAAAATCCGCTTGGAGAAGCCAACTACAATCGGGTTAAAATAATTCTCCGCAGCAATCGTACGTTCCAGCAAGGCGGTTCTTCCTTCGGGCGTATCCACAGCGTACATGCGTTGAATCTGCGCAAGGAACTTATTGGCATTGGCCTTCACTTCACTCAGGTCTTTCAACAGCTGCCCAGCCCATTTCACATGCTTCTGCTTCGCAGATTTATTAATGTCTTTGGTATAAGAATGCACATGTTCGTACACATAATTATCCAGCGGAGTCAAATCAAAACATTGCAGCAGGTAGTTTCTCAAAAAGGCATCACTTTCGGTAACGATCTGCGTATCCAGGCTCATCTGACTTTCTTTAGTTTTCGAAAAGAAAGATACATTTTGATCCTGTCGGATACCGGAACCGGAAATCTTAGAAGTCAGGATCAGTCCATCCAAGGAGCGAAGACGGGATAATGCCACATAAATTTGTCCGGGGGCAAAAGCATTCCCGATGTCAATGATGGCCTTATCGAAGGTTAAACCCTGACTCTTATGCACGGTAATTGCCCAGGCCAATTTCAAAGGATATTGGGTAAATGTTCCTGCCAGCTCCTCTTCAATCTCACCGGTCACCTTATCCGTTGTATATTTAATATTCTTCCAGGTATATTTTTCCAGGATAATCTTCTCATTAGTCCCTTCCGCCTGCACCTCAATCAAGTCTGTTCTAAGTTCGGTCACCACGGCAATCTTTCCATTAAAAAAACGCTGTTCGCCGGTAGGGTCATTCTTAATGAACATCACCTGGGCACCTTTTTTAAGCTCCAGAATATGTTCAGCAGGATAAGCATACTCAGAAAAATCGTTCTCCACTTTAGCCGTATACAGATAAGAAGAGGCTTTTAATTCCTCCAGTCTTTCCTTGTTTAAAGCATCCGCTTTGTTATTATGGGTAGTGAGGGTAATGTATTTGTCGCTTACAGTCGGCTTAAAATCGGCCTTATAATATTTGTCCAATAGCGCCACATCCTGAGCCGTCACCTCATTATTGCGGAGGTTATTCAGCAGGTTGATGAACACCTGATCTGCCTGTCGGTAGATTTTCTCCAGCTCAATATAAATCGGAGGGTTGTTCTGCAGCGCCAGCGCATCGAAAAAATAAGCACTGTTGTAAAATTGTCCCATGAGGTTCCATTCCGAAGATTTCACGACTGGCGGAAGCTGGTGCAAATCACCAATAAACAACACCTGTACACCTCCAAAACTAGCCGTATTGTTCCTTCTGATATAGCGCAGGACCATATCGATGGCATCCAGTAAATCTGCACGAAGCATACTCACTTCATCGATGATCAGCAATTCCATATCAATCAGTACTTTCCTTTTTGAGGAAGTCATGTTTAGATGGCGGACAATAGATTTCGGGGTATTGTATTGCTGGTTATAATGATCACCATCTGCAGCCGGAGCTTTGGGCAGATAGGTCCCAAAAGGAAGCTGAAATAAAGAATGAATGGTTACGCCCGCAGCATTGATCGCTGCAATCCCTGTTGGTGCCGCAATCACTGCCTTTTTATGGGTCAGTTCTATCAGGTTACGCAAAAAGGTAGTTTTACCGGTGCCGGCCTTTCCTGTCAGAAAGATGTGTTTAGCAGTATAGTTTACAAATTTAGCGGCAAGCTCGGCGGGGTTTTGTTCAGACATATTATTGGCATCAATTAAAAATAAACCATCTTTAAATTGTTGTGCTCAAAGATAAGAAGAATGCTGTTAATTATTAATGATTAAAAATCAATCGTTTTACGATATAAAATGCCGATTTATACCCAAGGCAAAACGCCTAAAATAAAAACAGCCCGATATTGGATCCGGGCTCTTTTTTAATACTATTTATTTCTTAGATTTAATCTCTTCCAGCAAAGCAGCCATCTCTTTTACCCTTTCCGGATATTTTAAAGCCAGGTTGTTCTTTTCTGCAAGATCTTCTGTTAAATGATACAATTGTGCAGTTGGCAAATTACCCGTTTCAATCCCTACATCCTGCATAAAAGCACCGCCATTACTCGGACTAATATATTTCCAGCCATCTTTCAATAGTGAAAGCGGACCGCCTTGTTCCACAAATACGGACCTGCCTTTTGAAGATTTTCCAAGTAGCGCCTCTAATACATCCTCACTGTCTAGCGCGTCACCAACAGGAATCGGCTGTTGGATCAGCTTAGAAAAAGAAGCCAATAAGTCCATCTGGCTCAGCAATGCGGATGAAACCTGAGGCTTCAGTTGACCTGGCCAGCTCACAATAAACGGAACTCTTGTACCACCTTCTAACGCACTGTATTTTCCACCCCGCAGTACACCTGCAGGCTGATGTCCATTTTGTTTCGTTACTGCTTCATCCTGATAGCCATCGTCCAGTACCGGGCCGTTATCACTGGTAAATACGATCATGGTATTTTTATCAATACCCAGCAATTTCAGCTGTTTCATGATCTCTCCAATCGTCCAATCTAACTGTAAAATTGCGTCCCCACGCAATCCTAGCCCACTCTTCCCTTTAAATCGGGTAGCCGGCATACGCGGCACATGAGGTTCTGTTAAAGCATAGTACAAAAAGAAAGGCTGGTGTTGATTTTTCTCAATAAAGCCCTGAGCAGTACTTAAGAAAGTGGTCGAAACTTCTTCATCTACCCATCTTGCCATTTTACCACCGCTCATGTAACCGATACGGCCAATGCCATTGACGATGGTTTGGTTGTGTCCTTGTCCGGGCGAACTCTGCATTTTCAACAATTCAGGGTGGTCTTTTCCAGTTGGATCATTTCCCACTTTTTGTTTATAATCAACTTCAATAGGGTCATTAGCTTCTAAGGCCAGTACTTTATGGTTTTCCAGGAATACCGTCGGTACGCGGTCTGCAGTAGCAGGAAAGATAAACGAATAGTCGAAACCGACCTCATTAGGCCCTGGTTTCAGTTCCCCGTTCCAATCTTTCTCAACAGCTTCACCGATCCCCAGATGCCATTTTCCGACGATCCCTGTTTGGTACCCTGCTTTCTTAAAAAGATTCGGCAGTGTGGTCTTATCAGTAGGAATGATCAATGCCGCATCACCAGGCAAAATACCGGTTCCTTTTTTACGCCAGGGATATTCACCAGTCATGAAAGCATAACGCGAAGGTGTACAGGTCGCAGAGGTGGCATGGCCATCGGTAAAACGAATGCCTTCCGCCGCCAGACGGTCTAAGTTTGGTGTATTGATCTTTGTGGCGCCATAACAGCCCAGATCACCATAACCGAGGTCATCTGCACAGATATAAATGACATTGGGTACGTTTTTCTTGGGCTTTTTAGCGGTCTGGCCCATGGCCGTACAGGCCAGTGCCATAAAAAAAAGGGTCAATAGGTTCTTATTCATTATGTGTATGATTTAAGCTGGCCCTAAGATAAAAACAAATAGGGGTGGCCAGATAAATTACTTCAGATTTGGATTAATACTCACCTCCGACTGTGGGATAGGCCATAGCTCATCCTCAACGAAACCGGAGAAAAAAGGAGTAAACAAACTTAATCTACTAAAATAGTATATTATAATTCCTAAACATTTATTCCTCTTTAACATAATTTAACATAAAATTATAATCCAATAAAGGTTGTTACTAAAGTTTTAGTTATATATTAGGTTAACCAAATAACCTGAAATGAAACTGAAACTTTATCTACTGTATTTTCTCTGTTCCTGCTCTTTTCTAGCACGTGCTCAAAGCAATTATGAAGTGAAAGGTATAGTCACTGACACCGCGGCGACTTACAAAATGGTAAACACCACAATTACCATCTTAAACGCTAAAGATTCTACCCTCGTTAAGTATACGAGAGCAGATGCGGAAGGCGCCTTTAGACTACATCCGCTAAAAGCTGGAAAATTTATTGTCCTGGTCAGCTACCCCGGCTATGCCGACTACGTGGAAGACTTTCACCTGGACTCGCTCAAAAAAACACATGACTTCGGCCGATTGAACCTGATGTTAAAATCAACCTTACTGAACGATGTGATCATCAAAGGAAAAATCAACGCCATAAAAATGAAGGGCGACACCACCGAATTTGATGCCGCAGCTTATGTGATTCAACCCAATTCGAAAGTAGAAGACCTGCTCAAGCAACTTCCAGGGATCACCATAGATCAAGATGGAAAAATCACCGCCCAGGGTAAAGCCGTGAATAAAGTATTGGTAGATGGAGAAGAATTTTTTGGAGACGACCCTACCCTAGTCACTAAAAACCTCCGCGGCGATATGGTAGATAAAGTGCAGCTCTTCGATAAAACCAGCGATCAGGCGGCATTTACCGGCATCGATGATGGAGAAAAAGCAAAAACCATTAACATCAAACTGAAAGAAGACAAAAAGAATGGTTATTTCGGAAAAATTGATGGGGGAATGGCTACAGAGGACCTCTATCAGGGCCAGGCCATGATTAACATTTTCAAAGGAAGAAAGAAAATGGCAGCCTACAGCACCCTTGGAAATACAGGAAAGACAGGTTTATCCTGGGGCGACCGCGATAAATTTGGTTCCAGCAATCTACAGGTGGGCGACGATGGCCGGCTTTTTTTCAATGCAGACCGAAATGACGACGGCCTGGATACCTACGATGGGCAATACGGTGGTGAAGGACTGCCATCTACCAAAAATGGCGGTGCACATTTTTCCAATAAATGGAACAAAGACAAGGAAAGCATCAATACCAATTATAAAGCAGGAATGATTGATGTATCAGGGGATAAAAACACCTTGACACAAAAAAACCTCCCTCCAGGCTCAGATGTAGAAACCCCCACCATCTACAGTGTTTCTAATGAAACTTCCGAAAAACATCTCTTCCGTCAAAAATTAGATGGGATGTACACGATCAATATGGATTCCAGCTCCACCATTAAGGTCAGCCTGAATGGGACCATTAAGAACAGTCGGTCGGAAAGTGAATATTTTGAAAGCAGTACCCGTGCAGACGGAACCGCCCTGAACAACAACAAACGGTCTTTGAGTAATAAAGGAGATCAGAGAGAACTGAATGCTAGTCTTTTCTATTCCAAAAAACTTCGTAAAAAAGGAAGAACATTCTCGATCAGCATCGCGCAGAGTGCCAATGAAAACAACAATACCGGCTTCATCAATTCCCTGGTACGGAATTTTGACCTGAATGGTGATTTCAAAGATGAAACACCCATAGATCAATATAAGACCAATTACATCAGAAGTTCCGTACACAATACGAATGCAACGTATTCAGAACCGCTGTCCAAGGCATGGTCGGTGGTATTCAACTATGGTCTATACCTGAGCAAGGACCATTCTGACCGGAAATCATTCAATAAAAATACCGTTGGCGATTATCACCTGCTGGACGAAGAATTCAGCAATAAACTGGACCTGGATCAGGTAAACAATCAGGTAGGTGCGTTTTTCAATTTAAACAAAAACAAATCTGTGCTAAACTTCGGAACCAAGGTCAACGATGTACACCTGAAACAGCTGGATGGCTATACGAATGAGCGCCTGAAAAGAGATTTTTTCAACTGGAGCCCTTCGGCTACTTACCGCTATAACTTTAGTCAGCAACGGTCATTTCGCTTCAACTACAACGGATATACCAGTCAGCCGAGCATCAGTCAGCTGCAAGCGGTAAAAGTGAATACTGACCCGCTTAACATTTACATTGGAAATGCAGACTTAGACCCATCATTTAACCACTCTTTCAGTACCAATTACAGCAGCTATAAAGTCATGACTTCTGAGGCTATCTATGCTAGTTTTTACTATAACTTCAGTACAAATGCGATTGTGAACAGCACCATAACCGACGAAAACGGCAAAAGCACCTATCAGCCAATCAATCTAGATGGAAAAACACCTAGTAATTATAACCTATACCTGGATTACAACAGAAAAATTAACCTGTTTGGTTTAAATGTGGGCGCAAATGCAAGCTTCAATGGATCTAACAATTACAGCATGATCAACCAGGCTTTCAATACCACAAAAAACAGGACTTACAGAACGGGGCTCTCAATCTCCAAACGGGATGTAAAATCGTATAACATTTACCTTTCAGGCGGACCAACGTATACCTTCAGCAAGGCGTCTTTAGACACCAGGTCCGACAATAGCGGCTGGGGTGCCAATGGAAATATGAGCATCAATGTGTACCTGCCAGGAAAAGTAGAGATCAACACCGGTGGGAACTACGAATACAGGGGAAAAACGCCGGCCTTGCAGCAAGAGTTTGAGCGATTGATATGGAATGCGGCCATCAGCAAGAAGTTTTTCAAAAAGGAAGACCTGCAGCTTAGACTTTCCGGCAATGACTTGCTGAATCAGAATACGGGTTTTGAAAGAAGTGCCAATGCCAACCTCATTACCGAAAGACGCTACAATACCATAAAAAGATATTTCATGCTGTCCCTGATTTGGGATTTCAATAAAATGGGCGGATCAGCAGCTAAACCATAATCAAATGAAAAACACTTTAATTACCCTCCTATTACTGCTCGGTTATACGGGCTACCTATCTGCACAGAATGTGCGGTTTGCGACTAGCGGCATGATTGATTTTGAAAAGAAAATCAACATGTATGCCATTATCAAAAAAACCATCAACAAAGACAATGAAGGTTATATGCAGACTGCTTTTGACCAGTATAAGAAGAACCAGCCTCAGTTCAAAATCCTGAAAAGCACCCTGGCATTTTCTAATGACCAGACCCTGTTCAGCCCATTGGAGGACACGCAAAAAGACGCAAACGGCTTTTGGGGCAGCGACCCTAATGTGCTTCAGAACAACATTATATTTTCTAATTTATTCAGCCATACCTTCATCACTCAGAAAAAGGTATATGAAGAAACCTTCCTGGTCAAAGACAGTTTACGAAAAATCAATTGGAAGCTCACTTCTGAAACCCGAGAAATTGCAGGATATGAATGCAGAAGAGCCAATGCCATCATCATGGATTCTATTTATGTGGTGGCCTTTTACACGGACAAGATCCCTGTCTCCGGTGGTCCGGAGTCTTTCAATGGTTTACCAGGCATGATTCTGGGCGTCGCATTGCCGCATGAAAACATCAGCTGGTTTGCGACCAGTGTCAAGGACAGACCCCTTAACGCAGCCGAACTAAAAGCACCGGTAAAAGGCAAATCTATGAATACGAAGGGACTGAATGACACGTTGAATGGCGTCATGAAAAGGTGGGGCAATTACGCCCAAACCATTCTGAAAGCCCTTACCCTTTAATTGACGAGTAATTTATAGCCCTTTCCATGCACATTTAGGATCTCTACCTTAGGGTCTTCCCTAAGGTACTTCCTTAATTTGCTCAGGAACACGTCCATACTCCGGCCGTTAAAATAATTGTCGTCATGCCAGATGCTGAGTAAAGCCTCTTCCCTGGTCAGTACCGCATTTTTCTTTAAGCAGAGCAATTGCAGCAATTCAGCTTCTTTAGTGCTGAGTTTCTGCTGCTGCCCTTTATAGTGAATTAGCTGAGTAGTGTAATCAAAGGTATAATCCCCAATTTGAAATTGCGTTTCTACGGGCGCTGCTTCTACCACTTCTTTGGTCGTTACACGCTTTAATAAGGCATTGATGCGCAACAGCAGCTCTTCAATACGAAAAGGTTTAGTGATGTAATCATCGCCGCCTAGGTCGTAAGCAGAAGCTTTGTCTTCCATCATGGCTTTTGCCGTGGCAAAGATAATCGGGACCTGCTGATTGATCTTTCTGATCTCTTTCCCCAGTGTGAAACCATCTTTCTTAGGCATCATGACATCCAAAATGCAAAGGTCAAATTCCTGCTTTGAAAAAGCTTTCAGCCCCTCCTCTCCGTCTATACATAGGACCACCTCAAATTTCCCTTTCAATTGCAGGTAATCTTGCAAAAGCAAACCCAGGTTCGGATCATCTTCTACCAACAGAATTTTTTTCATCAGCTTTTATTGTTTTTATGGGTTATGAAGCCATCATAGGAGGATGGTTTCATTAGTTCCGGTTTAAGGGTAAAATAATTTCAAAGACGGTACCTTTGTCTTTTTCACTGTGCACTTTAATTTTCCCATCCATCTGTTCGATGATGTCCTGGACATAGTTCAGACCCAGCCCAAATCCTTTCACATCATGTAAATTTCCAGTGGGCACTCTATAGAACTGATCAAAAATACGTTTTGTCTCGTCGTTGCTCATGCCAATTCCCTCATCAGCTACTTCAATAATAAGATTTTTATGGTTAATCCTAGTACTGATTGTAATTTTAGGGACGCCCATACTGTATTTATTGGCATTGTCTATCAGGTTATAAATCACATTGGAAAGGTGCAATTCATCCGCATAAATAAAGGGAGGCATGGCATCCAGTTTCAGCTCCAGTTGTGTGCCTTTCTTTTGTAATTGCAGGTCCATACTGTCGACCACCACCAGAATGAGCTCATTGATATTTAAAACGGTTTCTTCTAGTTTCAGTTCTTTCTTCTCCAGTCTGGCGATACTCAATACCCTTTCAATGTGATTTCCCAATCGTACATTTTCATCATATATGATGCCTGCCAATCTTTTCACCCTGGTTTTATCCTCAGTGATCTCCGGATCTTTCAGCGCCTCACTGGCAATCATAATGGTAGCCACAGGGGTTTTAAACTCATGCGTCATATTGTTGATGAAATCAGTTTTCATCTCCGAAATTTTCTTTTGCTTTAAAATCGTGTAAATGGTATAGGCAAAAATGAACACCAGCACCAGTAATAGCGCTGCTGAGGTGGCCATCGTTACGCTCAGATTGCTAAAGATCAAAGAATCTTCTTTGGGAAACGTGATGTATAACATTCCTGGATCTCTAAAAATATCATTGCTGAACAACGTGACCTTATGGACGTTTGAAGGAACAGGTACGATGCTTTCATTAGACACTTTGCGGTAGAGCACAGAATCTTTATTAGCCAGCTTCACCCAAAAATCATAATCAAGTTTAATGTTCCTGTTGAGAAGCTCGGTTTTGATCAGCGTATCGAGTACATCTCTGGGCACCCGCTCATCAATCGGTACATTTTCCTGGCGCATTTCCATCGCTACATCTTCCAGATAATTGAGGCTATTAGTTTTGATGATGACCGTATCCGTTAAAAGGTCTTTAAAAGCCCTTTGGAATTTTTCATTTTCAATCTCATCCTGACTTCTGAATTTGGCAGCCATTTCTGGCGAAACACGTGGCAGTGTAATCAGGAGTGGTTTTTTACTAAAAGGATTAAAGGCGAGGTAGCGGATACTATCGGGCAGTTTATCAGTAGAAACCTTAAAGGTTTGTGCTTTTTCCGGAATATAGGTTTGATTGACATTTGCCGTGATCACATTTCCTGCTTTATCCACCCCAAAATTCATGTCTACCTGCAAAGGGGATTTCTTATCGTCGTCCAAGGTAGACATCGACAGGTATTCTTTTTCAGTGATGATCATCGGGCGCAGGTAATTGTTGCGGATCACACTGTCCTGCATATTCAAGTCGGCAATGATTTTTTTCTGCTGCTCCAGCTTGCGGCGTTCTTCTTTCAGCTTGTGCTGCTCTTTGAAGTCCACCAGGATCTGTGCTTTATCCCGCAGCTCTGCTTCCCGCTCTTCCTTAAGCTGATCTTCTTTTTTATTCAGATGGGTGGCGGCATATCTTTTCTGCACCTTGCTTACTACTGCATTCAAGGCCTGACTGACATCCTGTTCGAAAAGCTGAGATTTTAGGGCATAAGCCTCCCTGATGTAATACAGCTGCATTACAAATACGCCAAGCAAAGCTATGGTCATTAGAGCGGTGATCAACCAAAGGCTTCTTTTTTTCATTGTGAGATTTCAAAAATAAATAAGGCGGAAGGATAAACCGGCTTATTTAACACTTTTTAACATGCTGAATTTCCTAAAATTACAGCGATTAACCTGAGATGATTACTTTTAATTTATAAAATGAAAAAAAAGGAGGAAATAGCCAAGTAGTGATCGGGAAGAGAAGGGCATTAACCAGCTTGCTGCACAGCAGCCAAAAACAGGACAAAAATAAAGCCTGTCCGAAGGATCGGACAGGCTCGTTTGGTCAATTTGTTTATTTAAAAAAGATCTTTAGAAAGGAAGATCATCTTCCTCACCTGGAGCATTGTTCAAATCTGCTGGTGGAGCATAAGCTGGCGTTGCTGCAGCAGCTCCTGGAGTTAAGGCATTGATACGCCATACGACCAGACTATTGAAATATGATGTTTTTCCTGTTTTATCAGTCCATGGACGACCGCGTAAGTTAAAAGAAACTTCTACATCATCACCAGTTTTTAAGCTGTCGAATAAAGCCGTTTTATCTTGTAAAGCTTCAAATCTGATGTACTCTGGATAAGTAGGATTTTCTGCGTATTCTATAATCAGGTCACGTTTCTTAAAAGTCTCACTCACCTGTTGTAATGCACCAATTTCATGCACTTTTCCTTTTATTTCCATAACAATTACTGTTTTATTCTTTGACAAAGTTCAAATCTCTATATTTTTATTGATAACTTCGCACAATATATTATGCAAGTTTTCCACACAAAAAGCAAGGTTATCTTAACCTGCAACAAGCGATTATCGCCATATCTACAGGAAGAGGTTAAAGCCCTGGGCTACACTATTGTTAGGGATTTCCCTACCGGCGTGGAGTTAAATATAACCCTAACGGAATGCATCAAGCTGAATTTAAACCTGAGGTGCGCCAGTCAGATTTTATATTGCTTAAAAAGCTTCAAAGCCAATAACCCGGAAGAACTGTACCGAGAGCTGGTAGATATGGAATGGGAATCGCTGATTGATTTCTCCGGATACTTCTCGGTGACTTCAAATGTGGATAACCCAACCATCACCACGCCGCTTTTTGCCAATCTAAAAGTAAAAGACGCAATAGTTGACCGCATTAAAGACAAAAAAGGAATTCGTCCAAATTCAGGATCAGATGCCAACAAAGCAGTGGTTCATTTATACTGGAAAGATAGCGAAGCGGACATCTTTCTGGACACTTCCGGAGAAACTTTAGCCAAACATGGTTACCGTAAAATCCCTGGAAAAGCACCGATGTTAGAAGCATTGGCCGCTGGTGTGATCATGAGTACGCAATGGGATCAAAAATCACCATTCGTGAATCCGATGTGCGGTTCAGGAACATTGGCGATTGAGGCCGCTTTATTGGCGACTAACCGTAGACCTGGATTGTTCCGCATGAACTATGGTTTCATGCACATCCTGGGTTATGATGAAGAAGTGTTCTTTGCGGAACGCCGTATTCTAAAAGAACAGGTGATTAAAAACATTGACCTGACGATTATTGCGACAGATCTTTCCGAAGATGCCGTTGAAGTGAGCCGTAAAAACGCGCAAACTGCCGGTGTCGATACCCTGATTACTTTTGAAGTCTGCGATTTCGCAGAAACCAAAGTTCCTGAAGGTGGAAAAGGCGTAGTTGTTTTCAATCCGGAATACGGAGAGCGTCTGGGCGTACATTCGGTACTGGAAGCTACTTATAAAAGAGTGGGTGATTTTATGAAACAGGAATGCAAAGGTTATTTCGGATATATCTTTACCGGTAATCCAGACCTTGCGAAAAAAATAGGCCTTAAAGCCACCAAAAAGATCGAATTTTACAATGGTAAACTGGATTGCCGCATGCTGGAATATGAGTTGTATGATGGTACCAGAAGAGCTGATCCAAAGGAAATAATAGCGTAAACTAGAGAAATTCGTTTTTTTTCTTTTTTTACATCTATTCTTGTTTAGTTTACGTTTATACAGTAGAATAAACGTAAACTAAACTTCCCAAGACTATGAATGAGCAACTCGAAATTAACGTTAGAGAGATTCCAACCACGATCAAAAAGATCAGGAAAATCAAATCCTTAACTCAGGAGTACCTAGCAGCAAAGCTCCACATCTCTCAAAATGCCTACAGTAAAATTGAACTAGGCCACAGTAAACTTACCGTAGAACGATTGTGTCAAATCGCCGGCATCCTGGATGTCAAACCCAACCAACTTCTTTATTTTAAGCCCGCAGAATTCGTTGAAGCACTTAGAGCTTCGGGTTAATTCTACAAATCATTTTTTCCTGTGGGTGATTTCAGATACTTTTGCAGCAAAGCAAAATGATATGAATGAGATCCTGGAACAGACCATCGCCTTTGTTAAAAAAATTTTAGCAGGAGCAGAAGCCGGGCATGATTGGTTTCACATTGAACGTGTGTACAAGAATGCCCAGCTTATCAACCAAGCAGAAAAAGGCGACGCACTTATTGTGGCACTTGCTGCACTGTTACACGACATCGCCGACCCAAAATTTAACAATGGGGATGAAGAAATCGGTCCGAAAATGGCTGGGGATTTTCTGACTGAACTGGGGCTTGACGCTGTGCAAATTCATCATGTGCAGCAAATCATCAGAAACCTCAGCTACAAAGCAAGTCTTGGTACCATCACTTTCCAATCCAGAGAACTGGATATTGTACAGGATGCCGACCGTCTGGATGCCATTGGTGCCATTGGCATCGCCCGAGCATTTACCTATGGCGGTTATAAAAACAGGGTATTATACAATCCTGAGATCGCGCCAGACCTGAACATGAGCAAGGAAGTTTACAAAAACTCTACCGCTCCTACCATCAATCATTTTTATGAGAAGCTATTGAGATTGAAAGACCTCATGAAGACCGATACCGGAAAAGAAATTGCCGCAGAGCGTCATGATTTTATGCTGGTTTATCTGGACCATTTCTATAAAGAGTGGGAAGGAAAGATTTAACGTTTAATTTAAATCTAAGTTGTAAATTGCCTGCATGAAGTTGAGCGTCCTCGTTTTAATTGCTGCGTTTGCAGTGGGTCTTTCTATAGGCCTGGTGAATTTCTATTTCCAACAGAGCTGGTATTTTATGGCCATATCTTTTGGGGTGGCTTTTATGACCAGTTTCATCGTATTTTACTACCTGCTGGAGAAATACATTTACTCTAAAATCGTACTGATCTATAAGATGATCCACAATTTAAAATTGGGGAAAGACTTAAAAGATGCACTTGGAGAGTATGTGAGCAGCGATCCCATCAATGACGTGGAACAGGAAGTAAAAGAATGGGCAGGTGCTAAAAAACGTGAGATTGAGATCCTGAAAAAACAGGAACAGTTCAGAAGAGAGTTTTTATCGAATGTTTCTCATGAGTTTAAAACGCCTCTATTTGCCGTACAAGGCTATATAGAGACGTTGCAGGACTGCCTGCTGGATGATCCGGAAATGGCGCAGAGGTTCCTGAAAAAGGCTGAAAACAATGTAGAACGTTTAAGCTACCTGATCAGCGATCTGGATTCCATCTCTAAATTAGAATCCGGAGAGATTCCGATCAACTATACCAAGTTTGACTTTGTACTCCTGGCTAAAGAAGTAATGGAAGGCCTGGAAGACAAGGCAAAAAAAAAGAACATCACCATCTCCTTCAAGGATAAATATACCCACCCCGCTTATGTAAATGCGGATAGGGAAAAAATTCGCCAGGTGATGATCAACCTGATTCAGAATTCCATCAAATACGGGAAGGAAAATGGCTCTACGGCTATAAAAATCTTCGAACTTCATGACCAGTATCTGATCGAAGTGACGGATGACGGGATTGGAATTGAAGAGAAACACCTCCCTCGATTGTTCGAACGTTTCTACCGGATTGATTCTCACAGGTCTAGACAAGAAGGCGGTACCGGACTTGGCCTTGCCATCGTAAAACACATTCTAGAGGCACATCAACAGATTATTTCCGTAAGAAGTACTTTACAAATCGGGACCACTTTTGCCTTTACCCTGCAAAAGATTGGTTAACAATGATAAAGCTTTTTCAAAATAACTTAACACTTAACATTAACTTAACATTACACTCATACTTTTGTATCATATTTTATAAGTAGGATGATCAGGGCATTATGCAGTGTTTCATCTGACAATTAAAACAAAATATAATATAACAGATGAATAGCATTTTTAAGTTCTTCACGCCAAAAGACAAAAAATTCCAGCCATTATTCGAACAGGCAGGCAGCAATGTATTAAAAATTTCTGAAGCCCTATTGCTTGCCCTTAGTGCAACAGATATGGAAAGAAGAAAGGAATACATCAAAGAAGTAGAACGTTTAGAGCATGTTGGTGACGACATTACGCACTCGATCTTCTTAGAACTCAGCAAGAATTTCATTACCCCATTCGACAGGGAAGATATCCATGCATTAGCGAGTGCCGTTGATGATATTGCAGATTATATTCATGCTTCGGCAAGTAACATTGAACTTTACAATATTGTAAATATTGGTGATGCGATGATCAAACTAGCAGAATTGTTAGTGGAAATGTGTACTGATTTGGACAAAGCGATTAAAGAATTAAGAAGTTTCAAAAACATCCGAGTGATTGCTGATGCTTGTGTAAGAATCAATAGCGGTGAAAATCAAGCTGACTATGTGACGAACCTTGCGATTGCTCGTTTATTCGAATTTGAGACTAATGCAATTGAACTGATCAAACAAAAAGAAGTACTGCAGACCTTAGAAATGGCTACAGATAAATGTGAAGATGCAGCAAATGTGTTGGAATCTATTTTGGTAAAGAACGCTTAAACCTTCAATAAAATGGTAACTACCTTATTAGTCGTTGTAATTGTCCTGGCAATTGCCTTCGATTATATCAATGGCTTTCATGATGCAGCAAATTCTATTGCTACCATTGTATCTACGAAAGTATTATCACCTTTTCAGGCAGTATTATGGGCCGCGCTCTTCAATTTCGCTGCCTATTTTTATTTCACTGACCATAAAGTAGCCAACACCATTGCAAAAACGGTAGTGGAAAACTTTATTACCCTGGAAGTGATCCTTGCCGGCCTACTGGCAGCCATCACCTGGAATCTTTTTACCTGGTGGTTTGGTATTCCTTCCAGTTCTTCACATACCCTGATTGGTGGTTTTGCGGGTGCTGGTATGGCTAAAGCATTCACCTTAGGTGTTGGCGTAATGGAGGCCATTAACCTTGCTCCAATACTGAAAGTAGTGGCCTTTATTGTGCTCGCTCCGGTAATTGGTATGGTGATCTCCGTGATTATATCTATTATTATCCTTCATATTTCCAAAAATGCACGCCCCTCTGTGGCGGAGAAATGGTTCAAAAGATTACAGCTAATCTCTTCTGCTGCCCTCAGTTTTACACACGGTGGTAATGATGCTCAAAAAGTAATGGGGATCATTTATGTAGCGATGGTGGCTGCAAATGTCCTTAAAACTGGCGATACTATGCCAGAATGGATTCCAATCTCCTGTTATGCGGCAATCGCATTAGGCACCATGAGTGGTGGCTGGAAAATTGTGAAAACAATGGGTTCTAAAATTACTAAAGTGAATGCTTTTGAAGGGGTAGCCGCAGAAACTGCAGGTGCCGTGACTTTAGGAATCACCGAACATTTTGGTATACCAGTATCTACTACACACACAATCACAGGCTCGATTGTTGGGGTAGGTTTACTGAAAAGAGTATCCGCAGTGCGCTGGGGAGTAACCGTGAGCTTATTATGGGCATGGGTATTGACCATTCCAGTATCTGCTACGCTTGCTGCAATTGTATACAGTGTGATCCACCTTTTCTTTTAATCGTTAAAGAACAAAACATGATAAAAATAATATCGGGAGTACATCCCATAAAAAAACCGGAACGCTTAAAGTGTTCCGGTTTTTTTTTATAAAGGTAATTTATCTTTTCATTTGCTATTGGCCCAACTGGCTAGAACTTTATGCCTAACTTCAGCCTTGCTTTAGGATCCGCAGGCAGTTCCCATTTAGGCCCTTCTGAGATTAACCTGATCGCTTCTTTTTCATATTTCGCACCAAAGGTCCGGAGTATTTTAAAGTCGTAAGGCCGACCATCTTTTCCGATTGCGAAGCTGAGTTCTAAAGTTGCACCAAGCGTGCTTTCTTTAGTCAGCTGATTGTTGTCCTGAAGATATTGCTCGTATTTAGCCCAGCCCAACACCGGCTTTGCAGCAGGAGCAGGATTCAATTCTTTTTTCAAGGTAATATCCAGCGGTTCATTCAACCGTACCACAAGCTGTTCAGGTACATAACCCTGGTGAGTCAAGGCAAGCGTATACACTTTCCCAATACTATCGGCAGGAATCTTGAATTCCCCGTTAATACCTGTGATTGCGACACCTCCTACCGCAGCCTGCAAGGCTTGTACTGCTACACCAGACAGGGGTTTTCCATCCACATCTGAGACCACTTTTCCTTGTATCATAGGCGCGGGAACGGCCCTTATGCGCATAGATTTTGCCATCGGACTGGACATCACATCGCTTGCCATCGCGTTATTGGAAATGGCATCCGATGCTTGCGCAGTGGATAGCATTTCCTTGTTCCTGGCTACATTTGCTTTTTTCTGCGTATTTGCCGCATAGCTGTTCGTCTTTGCGGCCTGAACAGCTGCTTCGATCACTGCTTCTTTAGCGGCCACATCCACAGATGCACCTGCAGTCGCTGCTGCTGCTTCAGTACTTTCTGCGATTTTATTTTTTGCCAATGCGCCCTGGTCTGGAGGGACTACCGTTCCAGCAGCAGGATTTAAGTTGACTTCTACTTCTTTTCCTTGTTTAGCCAGCTGATTTTGCTGTGCCACTTCTTTCATCCAGAAGACTACGCTCACCGCGATAAACAATACTGCAGCCGTTGCCGCAATACTCAGTCGCTGCCAGGTGATCACTTTTGTTTTCTTCTCTGCCTGATGATCAGCAATGCGATCCTGCAATTGTTTCTGCAGTAAAGAAATCGACGCTAAAGAGCGTTTAGGCGAAGCACTCAGTCCGGCCAAAGCTTCTGCCACGAAAGGATCTTCGAGCGCTTCCCGCTCCACCCTATTCATGGTTTTGGCATCAAGCTTACCGTCCAGGTAATCTTCTAAAACTGCTATATCTAACCAATCGTTATTCACCACTATTTTTTTCTATACAAATTTTCAAGTTCCGCTTTCCATTCTGGATATAACTCTTCACCTTCAACATTTCATATCCGGTAAGGTCTGCAACTTCTTTATAACATTTCTCTTCCAGGTAGAACAATTGCACACTAATGCGCTGCTCTTCCGGCAGTTTCTCCATACACCTTTCCATCACAGTCAGTTTCTCTTCCTTTGTATCATCGATATCAAGATGCACAAATTCCGTGTTTTCCACAAAAGTATCCTCCATGGAAACGGTGGTATGCTTGGAATTTTTACGGATGGCCATCAAACAATAGTTTCTGGATAGCACATGAAGCCAGCTTTTGAAGTTCTGCACTTCATGGATTTTCAGTTTGACCACCAGTTCTTCAAAGATCTGCATGACCGCATCCTTACTCTGCTCTTCATCTTTCAGGTAATTGAGGCAAACCCCAAATACCAGGTGCATGTATTTATTGTAAAGCTGGCCCAATGATTCCAGGTCGCCGCTGACTTTATATCGGGCAATTAAAGCAGCATCGTTCTGCTCCTGAATTCTGGTATTGTTTTTAATAAATTTCAATTGCGGTATGGAACATAATTCGATCAAGTATAAAAATATTTTCTGATAAAGGTGTGGAAATTCTTCAAAGCTTACATCATTCTGGAAATCAATGAAATTATGAGAAACCTATTCTTCCCCCTTTTCCTGGTACTCGTGCTGCTGGGATTTAATGCTTCCGCAATCAAGAAAATACAAGGTAAAGTGATTGGAAATGGCGCTGGGATTGCCAACGCGACGGTCAGCAATCTTTCCGGCAGCAGATCAGCCGCTACAAATCGAGCTGGTGAATATACCATCATCGTTGAAGATGGCGATCAGGAATTACGGTTTCAAGCTCCGGGATACTATAGCCAAAGACTCAGCATCGGAACAAAAAGCATCCTGAATGTGAAGTTGACCATTGATCCCCCTGCGGCAAAAAAACTGGCCGCAGAAGAAATAGCAAGAAATAAAGCAAAGCTGATCCGGATACAGGGAAATGCGATTAAAGATCCAGGAAGGAGAACTCTGGAAGGAGATCCATCGGCAGACATCGCAGCGTATCGCATCACCACTACCGGAAGCCCTGGAGTGATGGCCAGCGAAGCAGGAACAATCCTATCGAAACCTGCTGTGAGCCGGATGCAGATCAGGAGCATTGAGCGCAATGAATTCCGTTCAAAAAGTAATACCGAAAGCTATAAACCTATTCAGGAAAATGGCTTCATCGCTCCCAACAAAACACCGCTTTCTACCTTTTCCATAGATGTAGATGCGGCAGCCTATAGTAATGTACGCCGTTACCTGAACAATGGTGCATTGCCGCCTAAAGATGCAGTGAGAACGGAGGAGATGATCAACTATTTTAATTATGATTATCCGCAGCCTGAGGGAAATGATCCGGTAAACATCGGCACAGAAATCGCAGCTACGCCCTGGAATCCCCAACACAAACTGGTAAAAATCTCCCTGCAGGCCAAGCGCATCAATACCGCTGCTTTGCCGGCTGCCAACCTGGTGTTCCTGATCGACGTATCTGGTTCTATGGCCCAATCGAATAAACTACCGCTGTTGATTTCTTCTTTCAAATTGTTAACTGATCAATTGCGTCCGAACGACCGCGTTGCGATTGTCGTGTATGCCGGCAGAACAGAACTGGTCTTGCCTTCTACCCCGGGTTCAGCAAAGACCACCATTAAAGATGCTTTGAATAAGTTGATGGCAAGTGGTTCTACCGCTGGTGGACAGGGTTTACAAATGGCTTATAAAGTTGCCGCAGAAAATTTCATCAAAAAGGGGAATAACAGGATCATTCTTGCCACAGATGGGGATTTCAATGTGGGTGCTTCCAGTGATCAGGAAATGGAAAGTCTGATTGAAGAAAAAAGAAAAAGTGGCATCTTCCTGACCGTACTGGGTTATGGAATGGGCAATATCAAAGACAGTAAAATGGAAATACTGGCTGATAAAGGCAATGGCAATTATGCGTACATCGACAATATCTCAGAAGCTAGAAAAGTACTGATTAATGAATTTGGCGGCACTCTATTTACGGTGGCAAAGGATGTGAAATTACAGGTAGAATTCAATCCTTCAAAAGTGCAGGCCTATCGTCTAATTGGTTATGAAAACCGCTTATTAGCAGATGAAGATTTTAATAACGACCTGAAAGATGCTGGCGATATGGGTGCGGGACACACGGTAACGGCCTTCTATGAAGTGATTCCTTTTGGCGTAAAAAGTGGTTTTACGCCTTTCATTGACCCTTTGAAATACCAGAAATTTGAACCCATGTCCAGCAATAATGGCAGTCCGGAAATACTGACCGTTAAGCTCCGCTACAAACAACCGGATGGCCATCAGAGTAAGTTACTACAAAAAGCAGTGCTGAATACCAATTCGCCATTTGAGAATGCCTCAGAAAGCTTCCGCTTTGCGGCGGCTGTAGCAGAATTTGGTTTGTTATTACGACAATCGGAATATAAACGCGATGCCAATTATGAGCAGGTCATCCGCATGGCACAGGCTGCAAAGGGGAAAGATACAGAAGGGTACCGCGCTGAGTTTATAAATTTAGTAAAGTCAGCTGCTTTATTGGCCAAAGATTTGCTTAGTATTGAAAACACAAACAAATTCAATGAAAAGAACTAGCATTTATTTGCTCGCCACCTGCCTGATCAGTCTCAGCAGTATCGAAGCGCAAAGTCAGACAAAACTTGGCAATATTTTAAAAAAAGTAACTGCAGCCTCAAAACCTGCGACAACCAATAAAGCCAATAGTGTAACTGGAACAACGGGCACTCCAAGTACTTCAGAAATCGGCTTTGGAATTAAAGAAGCACTGGAATTAGGGATCGGCAGAGGCGCAGATTTATTATCAGCAAAAGACGGATTTATGGGCAATGCTGCCGTAAAAATCCTTTTTCCACCAGAAGCGGAAAAAGTAGAAAAGACCTTACGCAGCGTTGGTTTAGGTTCTCTTGCCGATAATGTGGTACTGAGCTTAAACAGGGCTGCTGAAGATGCGGCGAAAGAAGCAAAGCCAATTTTTGTTTCGGCCATCAAACAGATGACCATTGCTGATGCGACTAATATTTTATTGGGTCAGCAGGATGCGGCGACCAATTATTTTAAAAGAGTGACCACGGCACAGCTGATGGAGAAATTTGAACCGGTAATTACGAATAGCCTGAGTAAAGTTGGTGCCGCAAAATATTGGGGCGATGCGACTAAGCAATACAATAAACTGCCAATGGTGAAGCCGGTAACTACCGACTTGTCCAGCTATGTAGCACAAAAAGCCATTGATGGTATGTTTATACAGGTGGCTCAGGAAGAGCTTAAAATCAGAGACAATCTGGGTGCCAGGTCTACCCCGCTTTTGCAAAAAGTGTTCGGCTATGCCGATCAGAAAAAATAAACCGCATGGGCTTATAAATTAATAATCAAGCCCATGCAACTACTGAGCCTTCGAAAAAACATTAGACAACTAATGAATAAAAGGTTACTTTTATAGGATAATAATAACAACATAGAAGTATATTGGATTTCAAAGATTTTAATTTTAACCCTGATTTATTAGAGGGTTTATTAGCCATGGGTTTTCGCAATGCGACACCCATTCAAACAGCAGCTATTCCGCTAATTCTAGATAAAAAAGATTTAATCGCCTGCGCACAAACAGGTACCGGGAAAACTGGTGCTTATCTGCTGCCGATCATGAACATGATCAGCATGACGGAAAATCGCCATAACAATACCTTGATATTGGCGCCTACACGTGAGCTGGCACAGCAAATAGATTTACAGGTAGAAGCACTTTCTTATTTCACCAACATCAGTTCCTTAACCGTTTATGGTGGTGGAGATGGGATCGCTTATGAGCAGCAAAAACGCTCTATGCGCGAAGGTGTAGACATCATTATTGCCACTCCGGGACGTTTAATCTCCCACCTTTCCTCAGGACTCCTGAAACTGGATCAGTTGCAGCACCTGGTACTGGATGAGGCAGACAGAATGCTGGACATGGGTTTTTATGATGACATCATGCGCATCGTCAGTTTCCTTCCAAAGAAAAGACAAACGGTATTGTTCTCCGCAACCATGCCGCCTAAAATAAGAACGCTTGCCGGTAGATTGCTCCACAATCCGGAACAAATCAGCATTGCTATTTCTAAACCCGCAGCTGGAATTAACCAGCAGGCCTATATGGTTCATGACTCCCAGAAAGTAAAATTACTGACGGAGCTGATGAAAAATGTAGAGTTCCCAAGCATCCTGATTTTTGCTTCTACGAAGGAAAAAGTAAAGAATCTGGGTAAGGTTTTCCGTGGATTAGGATTCAAAGCAGAAGCCTTCCATTCGGACCTCGGTCAGAAAGAACGTGAAGCCATTTTATCAGAGTTCAAGAATAAACGTGTTCCGGTGCTGATTGGAACAGATGTTTTATCCAGAGGTATTGATGTGGAAGGAATTAGCCTGGTGATCAATTTTGATGTGCCTCATGATCCGGAAGATTATATCCACAGGATCGGAAGAACAGCAAGAGCAGCCACTACAGGTACCGCAATCACCCTGGTGAATGAAAAAGACAAGCGCAAATTTGCGAATATTGAAAAACTGATTGACAAGACGATCGACAGAATGCCACTTCCTGAACATTTTGGAGAAGTTCCGGCAGATGCACCAGAAAGTCCATCAGAGAAAAAGTATAACCGCAAGAAACCGCAGCGTAAAGTTTGGGGCAAAAAACCTAAAGGAAAAAGCTCAGCTGCTCCGAAGACTGCTGATACTGCTGTTGCAAACCAAACGGCTGCGCAAACTGTTGATGTAAATCCAGGTCAGGCTCCTGCTGATACCAATAGAACAACAAGTACGGTCGGTACTGCAAATCCTATTTCGGGTGATGCAAGTCCGACGAAAGAATAGGAATAAAAACTTACTGACTATGCAAAACCTACCTCCTTTAGCAGAGCGTATGCGCCCTCAAAATCTGGATGAATATGCGGGTCAGCAACATTTAGTAGGTCCTGATGCTGTATTGCGTAAAGCCATTCAAAGCGGGCAGCTCCCATCAATGATTTTTTGGGGGCCGCCGGGTGTTGGGAAAACTACACTTGCTTACATTATATCTCAAACTTTAGACCGTCCCTTTTTTAATCTCAGCGCCATCAATTCCGGTGTAAAAGACATCAGGGACGTAATCGACCGGGCGGCAGCGCTCAAGAATAGCTTCATGGGTCTTCCGATTCTCTTTATTGATGAGATCCACCGCTTCAGCAAATCACAGCAAGACAGTTTACTGGGTGCCGTAGAAAGAGGATTGGTGACGCTGATTGGCGCAACCACAGAAAACCCTTCTTTTGAGGTGATCTCGGCTTTACTGTCCCGCTCGCAGGTTTATATCTTACAATCGCTGAACGAAGAAGAACTTTCCGGCTTATTACAAACCGCAATTCAGCAGGATACCGTGCTGAAAGAAAAGAAAATTACGATTAAAGAACATGAGGCGCTGATTCGCTTATCTGGTGGTGACGCCAGAAAGCTCTTGAATGTACTCGAGATCGCCATCAATGGTATTGGTGGGGAGAAGATTGTGCTGACTAATGAAAATGTGCTAAAGCATGCCCAGCAGAACCTGGCTTTATATGATAAGGCCGGTGAGCAGCATTATGACATCATTTCTGCTTTTATAAAAAGTATCCGGGGCAGTGATCCCAATGCCGCTGTGTACTGGCTCGCTAGGATGATTGAAGGTGGTGAAGATCCTTCTTTTATCGCCAGAAGGTTATTGATCCTCGCTTCTGAGGATATCGGCAATGCCAATCCCAATGCACTTTTACTGGCTAATAACTGTTTTCAGGCAGTCAATGTAATTGGTTATCCGGAATCCAGAATCATTCTTTCACAAGCGGTTACCTATTTGGCTTCTTCGGCAAAAAGTAATGCTGCCTATGAAGCGATAAATAAAGCACAGGCTTTGGTGAAACAAACCGGCAATCTGCCAGTCCCATTACATATACGGAATGCCCCTACTAAGCTGATGAAAAATATCGGATACGGTAAAGACTACCAATACGCTCACGGCTTTGAAGGCAACTTCTCGGAGCAGGAATACTTTCCTGATACCTTGAGCGGCACCAAGCTATATGACCCGGGAAAGAATCCTGCAGAAGAAAAATTACGGGAGAAACTACGACAAAACTGGAAAAACAAATATAATTATTAATTATGCGCTCGACTTTTCTAGACCATCAATGGAAAGCCTTCTGGCGATCAAAAAATAAAGGTGGAACAATTGCGACGCAGCTGTTCATCGGATTTATAGTAATCTATCTGCTGGGAGTCGCTATTTTCCTGGGTATAGGTTTAGAAATATTTATTGCGAAAGCCTTCCCTGATAAGGATGTATTTGTAGTTTTCAACGGATTGATCCTTTATTATTTCGCCATTGATTTCCTCATGAGGATGCAATTGCAGGAATTGCCTACGCTGAGTATTGTCCCCTATCTCCATTTGAGGATTCCAAAAAGAAAGATTGTTAATTTCTTAAATATAAGGGCACTATTTTCTGCTTTTAATATCTTACCGCTATTCTTATTCCTGCCATTCTGCTTTACCGCGATTGCTAGTGTATACAGTCCGCTCATAGCCTTGATGTATTTCATAGCCATTATTTCGTTGGTGGTCTTTAACAATTATGCCGCGTTATATATCAAAAGACTGAGTATACAGCACCTGAAATTGGTACCGATCATGTTGGTGCTGATTGTTGGACTGGGTTTATTGGAATACTTCAAAGTGTTCTCTATTTCGGCAATTTCAAATGCGGTTTTCAATTATATTGCAGATCATCCCTTCGCCGCATTGGGCTTTACCTTTTTGGCGGTAGCGATGTTTATAGTCAATGCCAGGTACCTGCGCAACAACCTGTACGCAGAAGAATTGAGCAGTACGGAGTCAGTAAAAACCAGCACAGATTATCCTTTTCTGGATCGTTTTGGAAAGGTTGGCGCCTATACAGCCCTGGAGATCAAACTTATTCTGAGAAATAAAAGAAGCCGATCGGCAGTGACTATGAGTCTGCTGTTTTTGCTCTATGGCTTCCTTTTTTATAAAAAGGAGCTGCTGGATAAAGACAACCTGAACCTCATGCTTTTTGCCGCCATATTCATGACAGGCAATACCATTAGTATATACGGGCAGTTCATGTTTGGCTGGCAGTCTGCACATTTTGATGGCTTAATGGCTAATAAAATTGATATCAAAGACTTTATCCGGGCAAAATTCCTATTATTCACCTTATTCTCCACATTCACCACATTGGTGGCCTGTTTATATGGCCTCATGAACTGGAAGATTCTGGTCATTCAATTTGCAGCCTATTTTTATAATATAGGGATAGGAACCATTGTGGTCTTGTACTTCGCTACCCGAAATTATCGGGCGATGGACTTAACTAAGGGTTCCAGTTTTAATTTCCAAGGCGTAGGTGCTTCCCAGTGGGTATTGGGATTGCCTTATTTTTTAATGCCCTACCTGATTGTCCTTCCCTTTTCGCTGAACGGCCATCCTTACTGGGGACTACTGGCATTGGGATTATGTGGCCTTTCCGCCGCCCTGACCCGTGAGTTCTGGGTAAATTTTTTAGCGAAAGAGTTTAATAAGAGAAAATACAAAATTACAGCAGGCTTTAGAGAAAAATCATGATCCTAGAAATTTCAAACTTAAAAAAGACCTACGGTAACCGTACTGTAGTTAATATTGAATTCCTACAGCTCCATGCTGGGGAAACAGTGGGGATTGTAGGTAACAATGGTGCCGGAAAAACCACAATGTTTAGAATGGTATTAGACCTGATTCGTCCTACGGAAGGAGCAGTTCGCTCTAAAGGAGAGCTGATCGGTCAAAATGATCAGTGGAAAGATTATACTGCTTCCTACCTCGATGAGGGTTTTTTAATTGATTACTTGACCTCAGAAGAATATTTCATGTTTATCGGCGGCCTTCATCAGATGACTGCAGCCCATGTAACGGATTACCTCCTTCAATTTCAAGATTTCTTTAATGGCGAAATTCTAAATAAAGGCAAGTATATCAGAGACTTCTCTAAAGGGAATCAAAATAAAATAGGGATTGCTGCTTCGCTAATGCAAAATCCGGAGCTCTTGATTTTGGATGAGCCTTTCGCCAATCTGGATCCAACCACACAGATCCGATTGAAAACATTGATCAAGTCGCTGAAGGCGGAACGTCAGATGGCGACCCTAATTTCCAGTCATGATTTGAACCATGTAACTGACGTATGTGACAGGATCATCCTAATGGAAAAAGGGCTGATTATCAAGGACCTGCAGACTACAACCAACACTTTGACGGAGCTAGAAGCCTACTTTGCAGAATAGCAAAAAGTATTGTACAGAATTATAGTCAGTCTTCTAATCAGTTTTTACCCCATTTACAGCGTCTGGCCCTTCTTTTACCAGTAAATTAAGCTGTTAAATTATTCCTATGACACAATAATTTTACAAAACGAGAATTTGGCATCAGGTTTGATTAACGCACTGGGTAAAATAAAATATAAAACTATGGTTACTTCAAAATTTAAAATAGCAGCATTTAGTATCGCATTAGCTATGGGTGCAATGACATTCCAAGGCTGTGATAGTTTAACTAAAACACAAAAAGGTGCAGGTATCGGTGCTACTGCAGGTGGTGTTCTAGGTGCTATTATCGGAAAAAAAGCGGGTAACACTGCTGTTGGGGCTATCATTGGTGCTGCTGTTGGTGGTACTGCAGGTGGATTCATTGGAAAAAGAATGGACAAACAAGCAGCAGAGATTCAAACTGCAATTCCTAATGCTGAAGTGATCCGTGAAGGTGAAGGTATTATCGTGAAGTTTGATAGTGGTATTCTTTTTGGATTCGATAAATCTGACTTAACTGCAGCGGCAAAAACAAACGTACAATCATTAGCTGCTTCACTTACTAAATATCCAGGAACGGATATTAAAGTAATTGGTCATACTGATAACATCGGAAAAGAAGCTTATAACATGTCACTTTCTGAAAGAAGAGCTGCAGCTGTTAAAGCTTATGCAGTATCTCAAGGTGTGCCTGCATCACGTCTAATCACCGTTGGAAAAGGAATGTCTGAACCAATTGCTGACAACAGTACTGAAGCTGGAAGAGCTGCCAACCGTAGAGTTGAGGTGGTAATTGTTGCGAATGATCAATTGAAACAACAAGCTACACAACAAGGCAAATAAACCGCACATTTACATCTACCTATAAAAGTAAAAACCCGTCGTACTTTCGTACTTCGGGTTTTTTATGTGATCAGATTTTTTTATTCAATTTCTGGTTGCTCTGTACCGTAGATATCTTCAAAATAATGTATCGTTAACGATTTTAGCAGTAATTCCTGCTCCATCATTGCAAATGAAGGCACGGGTTTAATCAGCTTCCAATGCGGCCATCCATCCTGGTCTAATCCTTCCAGTTCATAAAAGCCCATTTCACTCAGTAAACGGCAGGTAGCAATGTGCATTAACTCTTCCTTTTGACGTTTACTGTACTTGCCAGGTCCTTTGCCTAACTCCTGCACACCGATTAAAAACAACATCACCTTTAAATCGGGCACATCAGAATCAAACTCCTTAGCGATCTTTTGTTGCAAAATTTTCCATTTCGCATGTGTTTCTGCAGGTTTCATGAAGCAAAGATACAAATAAGCCCTGCGACTTATGACAATAATATTAAGGGTTTAGTCGGGCGTTTTACTATTTTAGCCTAATCACCCATTCAAATAAAAAAGAGAATTTTAAACCTAATGGAGCCCATCATCGATACTCCATAAACCTTGAAAAAAAATATATACCTCATGGAAAAAACAATTATAACGGGTCTGATGGCCTACGGAATGTCTGGTAAAGTATTCCATGCGCCTTTTGTACATGCCCATTCCGGTTTTACATGGTATGCCGTAACCGAAAGAAATCAGAAGAATGCCGCAGCAGATTATCCCGGAATTATCAGCTACGACACCATTGAGGACTTACTGGCAGATGAAAAGATTGAACTGGTCATCATCAATACGCCAAACAACACCCATTACGATTATGCGAAAAGAGCCTTAAAGGCTGGGAAACATATTCTGGTAGAAAAGCCGTTTACTGCCACTGCTGAGCAAGCAAAAGAAGTACTTGCCCTGGCAAAAGAGCTGGATAAGAAAGTATTGTTTTACCAAAACAGAAGGTGGGACAGTGACTTCAGGGCGGTTCGTCAGGTGATAGAAAGTGGAAAGCTGGGTAAACTGAGTGAAGTACATTTCCGTTACGACAGGTATCGTTCTACGATTGGCGTAAAAAGTTTTAAAGAAGAGCCCGTTGCTGCCAGTGGATTGATGTACGACCTGGGTCCGCATTTACTGGATCAGGCTTTGAGTATTTTCGGTAAACCGGAATCTTTCCATAAGATCCTGGGTAAAAATCGCGTAAATACACAGGTGGATGATTATTTCTCTATTCATTTAAGCTATGCAGATAGTGTCAATGTGTTTGTTCATTCGAACATGATGGTGGTAGAAGCTTTACCTGCTTTCGTAATCAACGGAACCAATGGTTCATTGCATAAAGTAAGAGCGGATGCACAGGAAAGCCAGTTGCTGGCAGGAATGAAGCTTGACGACCCTGCTTATGGAATTGAAGCACCAGGAACCGAAGGTAAAATGTATTTACTGGATCCTGATGGCCATAAAACAACGCACACTATTCCTGCTTTACCCGGAAGTTACCTGCCATTGTTTGAAGCAGTTTATCAGACGATCGTAAATGGGCAGCCTTATCCGGTAACTGAAGAGCAGGTGATCACACAGTTGGAAATATTGGAGGCTTAACCCATGCAGGCATTTTTAATACTGATCCCTATTTTATTGCTGGTTTTCTATTTTATATTTAGGAAAGATAGTCGGCACAACTACGTCAATTTAAGCGAAGAAGATAAACAGATGCTATTTCAGCATGTCGTTTATTACCAGCACCTAACTGTAAAAGACCGCCTGCGCTTCGAGCAAAAAATCTCTGCTTTTCTGGCTGAGGTAAAAATTGAGGGTGTAGGTACTCCGATTACTGTGCTTGATAAGTTATTGATTGCTTCCAGCGCGGTAATTCCTGTGTTTGGTTTCGAGGATTGGCATTACCGCAACCTGACTAATGTATTGCTGTATCCGGATACTTTCAATGCGGACTTTCAGTATGAAGGCGGCCAGCGAAATATACTGGGTATGGTGGGCTCCGGTTATATGAACGGTCAGATGATCTTATCCAGAGCAGCATTGATCAAGGGTTTTTCCAATGCTGCTGATAAGGAAAACACAGCCATTCATGAGTTTGTGCACTTACTAGACAAATCGGATGGCGCAACTGATGGGATTCCCGAAAACCTGATGAAACACGAATATGTGGTGCCATGGGTTCGGATGATCCACGAGGAAATGAAAAGAATTGAGAAAGGAAAATCAGACATCAACCCTTATGCCATCACGAATGAGGCAGAGTTCTTTGCGGTAGTGTCTGAATATTTCTTTGAGAAACCAGACCAGTTTAAATCTAAACACCCGGAGCTATATGATAGCTTAGCCGGGATATTTTCTCAGGATCTGGCAGCAGACAAGCATTCTTAGTCTGCTGAAGGGCATTCTTTATAGGCTGCCCAATAATGCCACATTGAACTCTGTGGGTACTTCTATATGCGGAATGTGCCCACAGCCTTCAAACTCCACAATCTTCGCTCCTGGAATTTTAGCCGCGGTCTGTTTACCAAGCAAACGATATTGGCCGTGTATGGCCTGCTGATCCGGGCTTAACAAGCCTTTTCCAACAATAGTTTTATCTTCTTTTCCAATAAACAGGATGGTAGGGACATGAACGTTGAAAAATTCATGGACAACGGGCTGTTCGTAAATCATGGTATAAGTCATCGCGTTCACTTTAGCCAGTCTCGGGAAATCTGCACTTTTCGTCATACCACCTGCTACACGAACCAATTCATCATATTCTGGCTTCCAGACAGTGAAATAGGACGTTTGATAATATTTTTTAACGCTTTCTGCGGTTGCTTTTAGTTCCGTTAGGTATTGCTGATCAGTGCTCACATAAGGTACAAAATTGCGGTAATCTTCTAAGCCTATCGGATTTTCTAACAAGAGTTTCTCGGTGCTTTCCGGATACATCAATGCGAAGCGCGTAGCCAACATGCCACCCATAGAATGCCCCAAGATGTTTGCCTTTTGGATGCCTAAAGTATCCAGCAATTGTTTATTCCAGCGGGCCAGCTGATGAAAGCTGTAATGAATAAAGGCTTTTGAAGACCTCCCGAAACCGATCTGATCCGGCACCACTACTCTAAATCCACGGTCGCTTAATGCTTTTATAGTACCTCCCCAATAGTATCCCCCAAAGTTTTTACCATGTAGCAGTACTACCGTTCTGCCATTGGCCTTCCCAAGCGGCGCCACATCCATATAGGCCATATTCAAATCCTGACCTTCGGTATGGATCCGGTAATACTTCACTGGATAAGGGTATTTGACGTTTTCTAAGGTAATAGAGAGGGTATCGGCTTGCTGTGCCAAAGTCGCTGTGGCACTGAAAAGTAAGCACAGGTAAAGGGCAACTTTCTTATAAAACATAATGCTGGTTTTAGGAAAAACAATAATAGGAACTGAAAGTTCTAAACTTAAGCATTATTTATATTTTTGGGGAAATATAAAATGTATGAGCAGTTACCAAATAGGTTTGGAGCGGTTAACTTTGGATCAGATTTCCAGGATCATCGCTGAAAAACAATTGCTGCAATTATCCGCTGCAGCCCTTCAAAAAGTAGAAAAATGTAGAAGTTATCTGGACGATAAATTAAAGCGTCATGACGGGCCTATTTATGGGATAAATACGGGATTTGGTTATTTACAGCATGTAGAAATTGAATCGGAAAAGCTATCTCAGCTACAGCATAACCTGCTTTTGTCTCATGCCTGCGGCACGGGCGAAGAAGTCGCTCCGGAAATCGTTCGCCTGATGCTGCTGTTAAAAATTCAATCCTTGAGTTATGGGCATTCGGCCGTTGCCCTGCCTACAGTTTTACGCCTGGTTGATTTTTACAACCATGATATCTTACCCGTAATTTATACACAGGGATCACTGGGCGCCTCTGGTGACCTGGCTCCCCTTGCCCACCTAGCCTTACCGCTGATCGGTAAAGGAATAGTTTGGTATGAAGGAAAGAAAATACAAGCTGCAAGCCTCTATGAAAAATCTGCTGCGCTATATCAGAAATTACAATGGGAACCGTTAAAACTACAGTCTAAAGAAGGCCTTGCCTTGATCAATGGAACGCAGTTTATGAGTGCTTATGGGATATTCTGCCTGCTAAAATCGCAAAATTTAATGAATTGGGCAGATGCGATTGCCGCAATGTCTATAGATGGTTTTGATTGCAGGATCGACCCTTTTGAAACGCTCAGCCACGTCATTCGTCCGCATGCCGGACAAGTACATACAGCCGCACAAATCAGCAAATGGCTTTCCGGAAGTGAACTGATTCGTCGCCCCGGCAAGCAAACGCAAGATCCTTACTCTTTCCGCTGTGTACCTCAGGTGCATGGAGCGAGTAAGGACAGCATCCATTATATACAGTCGGTATTTGAGACGGAGATCAATTCCGTGACCGATAATCCGAATGTTTTTCCCGAAGAAGACCGGATTATTTCTGCAGGGAATTTCCATGGGCAACCATTGGCTTTAACCCTGGATTTTCTGTGTATTGCATTGGCAGAATTAGGCTCCATCTCTGAAAGAAGGACATTTCAATTGATTTCCGGACAAAGGGGTTTACCACCTTTCCTGGTGAAAAATGCAGGGCTTAATTCCGGCTTAATGATTACTCAATATACCGCAGCCTCCATCGCCAGTGAAAACAAACAATTGTGTACGCCTGCATCGGTAGACAGTATTGTATCCAGTAATGGGCAGGAAGACCATGTCAGTATGGGTGCAAACGCCGCTACGAAGTGTTTAAGGGTGGTGAATAACCTGGAAAGGATTTTAGCGATAGAACTGCTGACCGCAGCGCAGGCTTTGGATTTAAGGAAACCCCTGCGCTCTTCTGAGGCCATAGCTCAGCTGCTTTCTGAGTACAGGAAGGTCGTTTCTTTTAATGAAGCAGATCGTTTGCTGGCAGTAGATATTGCCGCTTCTGTGAACTTTCTGAGGAAAGAGCCAGGTTTATTGTAAGCGGTAGATTGCCTCATACTGATTGTTTTCCTACAAAAATCCCCCAATAGTCTTTGCTATTGGGGGATTTAACTGGATGTTTATCCTTTAGCTTTACATTTTAAGCTTCGCTGATCATTACATGAAAGGTACGCTGATACCGAAAGTCACATTTCTTCCGGTATTGTAAATTCCTTCCACCTTGTACCTGCTCAGGTGGTTAAAATACTTTTTATCCAATAAATTTTGTCCGGTTACCCAAAGGTTCAATTTGCCTTTTTTGGTGTTGATCGCCGTTCCAATTCCTGCATCAAATAAAGTATATCCATCAGTTTGAGTTTCAAAACTATCAAAACGTGCTTGTTTCAACACATTGGTTAATCCAACTTTAAGATAAGTACCGGAAAGGCCTTTGACCGTTGGCTCGAAACGCAATTCGTTGTTGATAGACGCTGCCGGGATAAAAGGTAAAGGCTGATCGTCTGCGCGGTTCGTTGCTTTCACATAAGCGAAAGAGTTTTCAAAGTGCAGAGATTTGATCAGGTGGAAATCCATCGAGGCTTCTCCCCCAATCAGGTCTGCATTGGTTTGCACAAAGCGGTAAACCGGTAAAGTTTCAGTCATACCGTTTCCATCGCTTACCCCAGTAGTTTCATTGTTGAAATTTCCTGCGTAGATGTAATTATAGATGCGGTTGGCATAAGCATTTAGCCCGAAGGTAACCGAATTAGCGGTGTACTCCAGTCCAAGGTCAAACTGCAGACTGGTCTCTTGTTTTAGATTTGAATTCCCGATCTCATACCTGAATGTTCCTTCATGGCGACCATTAGCGGCCAATTCGGCAATATTTGGAGCGCGAAATCCTGATCCTGCATTTCCTTTCAACACTAAGCTTTTAGCCACTTCATAAGCGAAACCCAAAGATCCGGAAACGTTAGAAAATTGGTTGTGGAAAGCGGTGAATAAAGGTTCTCCATCCACTGCCAGGGCTTCTCCGTTTATTTTTTTATAATCGTAACGGGCACCAATATTAAAGGCCCCTTTTTCGAAATTACGTTTCAGGTACACAAAAGTACCGATGTTATTGCTGTTATAATTAGGGATCAAAAACTCATCGCCTTTGTTTACATTATTCTGGTACATACCTTGAACACCGATTGCTGGCTCCCATTTCCCGGCATTTGGGAAATAGTATTTCACATCATATGTATAAGAGTTCAGGTTTAAATTCAGCCCTGGTTCTGTCGCACTTTCTTCAAATTCCTTCCTGATATTGCGCTGAAAGGCAAAAGTTGTTTTCAACTGTCCAGATCCCAAGATAAAATTACTGTTTAATGCAGCACGGTAATGGTTGATGTTTTGAAAAGGAAGTCCTAGTCTACGCTCTTGTGCTTCAGCCTTAGGGATCACTTCCCCTTCGTCATTTACATATTCGCCATCCTCATGAGGTCCATGTTCTACTAAACCAATATTGGTTTGGAAGCGGGAGAAGGTCAGGTGAGAATATCCCCAGCTCTTATTTAAACCCACCATACCATTTAAATTGAATTCGTTAAAGCCAGAATTCGGCACTACTGCATCCTTATAAGCAAAACCATACGCGTTTTTATAAGAAGCGCGGCCTCGATATACGAAACCATTGTCGTTGCCCTGAAGCATCAATGAGGAAGCGCTTAATCCATTATTGGTGGCATAAGAAGTTCTGAAATTCCCGTTAAAAGTGCCTGGAGGAGGTACAAGGTCATCAATGATATTGATCACCCCACCCAAAGCATCAGAACCGTAAAGTAAACTTGCAGGGCCTTTTAAGATTTCTACCCTTGCTGCAGAGAACTGATCTACTTCAATACCATGTTCATCACCCCATTGCTGTGCTTCTTCTCTTGCACCATCGATCATGGTCAACACGCGGTTGTATCCTAAACCCCGAATGGTAGGTTTAGAAATCGCTCCACCAGTGCTGACCTGAGAAATTCCAGGAATCTTTGAAATGGCATCCACTAAGTTTGTTCCACCGGCCTGTGCCAATTTATCTTTTCCTACCGTCACTACGGATAAGCTATTGGTTTTGTTGCTGGCACTAAATGGAGAGCCGGTAATGACTACTTCCGCGCTTTCTATGGCAGAAGTCTCCATAGCGATGTCTAGCTTGTTCAGGTGGCCAAGATCCACGATTTGCGAAAAGGTTTTATAACCTACAAAGCGAACCTCTAACAAGAATCGTCCTTTTGTGGGGATATTTTTAAGCACAAATTCTCCGTTTGCATTTGTGCTGGTGACTGCTTTTAAGTCGCTGATGTATACTGTAGCCCCAACAAGCGGCTCTTTATTGTCGGCATCGGTCACTTTACCTTTAAATTCTGCCAATCCTCCGGCAGCAAATGAAGGAATGGAAAATAGGATATATATTAAGACCATTAATACCAGATGTATCTTTTTCATGTGTATGTGTTTGTATCGATAATTTGCTGTGCAAAATCATCGCGTTGGCCAAAGCCAATTTGCTATAAAGTGTTAAATTGAGTAATTGCGGCTGAAATCAGCACTCCCCCTGGATTTAAATATATGGTCTAATTTCTGGATCGAAATACAGTTTAAAAGACATCCATATAGAATGATCAATCGGACCTACAATCGCTTAAACTATCGCCAAAATCGACTTGAAAATAGCAAAAGTAATAGCTCTCTTGGTAAAGAGGTATACGATCCCGTATTCAGGGTAATGAAAAGATTAGGCTGTTGGAGGACCCCGAAGTGAGGTACTGATCAGCGCTGTATAAGCGCCGGATAGTAAAGCGTAATACTTAATAACAGGCATGGTTTCCAGGTAAACCTGAAATTGAGTTTGTTCCTGAAGGTAGTTTTTCTCGAAATGTGCCGCACAAACCAAACAGGTTTCTACATGACTGCCTACGTGTAGTTTATGGGTACATATTTTTTCATTTTGGCAAAGCACTTCTTCCTCATGATGGTGGAAGGCGCTAAACGGAGTCAAAGCAATCGCAAACACCCAAAGCAAGGCAATGGATATGATTTTATGGATATGTTGCTGACGCGTTTTCAATTTCGATTGCTAAAGTACGCAATCTCACATAATTACATACATTTGTTTTATAACATTGCCCTTACATGACCGCATAATGGATATAAGTTTAGATTTAAGTAAAAGACAAACCCCAACCGGAAATACATTGACTTGTAAAGGTTGGGTGCAGGAAGCTGCACTACGAATGTTGTTAAACAACCTGGATCCCGATGTAGCCGAGCGACCGGAAGAGCTGATCGTGTATGGTGGTCGTGGAAAAGCTGCTAGAAATAAGGAAGCTCTAGCACTGATCATTAAAGCACTTCAGAATTTAGAAGACACGGAAACATTATTGATCCAGTCAGGGAAACCTGTTGGAGTTTTACCAACGCATAAAGATGCGCCAAGAGTATTGATTTCTAACTCTCAACTGGTTCCAAAATGGGCTACACAGCAGCATTTTGACGAGTTAGAGGATAAAGGCCTGATGATGTATGGCCAGATGACCGCAGGATCCTGGATTTATATCGGCTCACAGGGCATCGTTCAAGGAACTTATGAAACTTACGCTGCGTTGGCACGCAAGCATTTCAACAGTAACCTGAAGGGTACACTCAACGTGACCGCCGGACTAGGTGGCATGGGTGGCGCACAGCCCTTAGCGATTACCATGAATCAAGGCGTATGCCTGGCGGCAGATGTAGAGGAATGGCGCATCCAAAAACGCCTGGAAACACGTTACATCGACGAAATTGAACATGATATCGATACGGCTATCGACAAAGCCTTACAGTATAAAGAAAAAGGAAGAGCAATCTCTATTGGTGTCGTTTGTAATGCAGTAGAGTTATTACAACGACTGATTGACCGCAATATTACGCCTGATACACTCACGGATCAGACTTCTGCACATGATCCCTTGATTGGTTATTTTCCTGAAGGACTAAGGGTGGAAGCAGCCAATGAACTGCGCAAAACAGATCCCGAGGATTACGTGAAAAGAAGTTATGAAACGATGGCTAAGCATGTCCGTCAGATGCTGGAACTGCAAAATCGTGGCGCCATCACCTTTGACTATGGCAATAACCTACGTGGAAGGGCATTGGAAGCAGGAGTACAAAATGCTTTTGACTTTCCAGGATTTGTGCCTGCCTATATCCGTCCACTATTTTGTGAAGGAAAAGGACCATTCCGATGGGCTGCATTGAGTGGCGATCCACAAGACATCTATGAAACTGATCAATTAATCCTGGAGCTTTTCCCTGAAAATGAAAGTCTGAAACAATGGATTACCATGGCACAGGAACGAATTGCTTTTCAAGGATTGCCAGCAAGAATTTGCTGGCTAGGGCAAGGAGAAAGAGAAAAAGCTGGATTGGCATTTAATAAATTAGTAGCCGATGGCAAGGTAAAAGCGCCATTGGTGATTGGAAGAGATCATTTAGACACTGGATCTGTAGCTTCTCCAAACCGGGAAACTGAGGCGATGCTCGATGGTTCAGATGCGGTAGCCGACTGGCCAATTTTGAATGCACTGATCAACACGGCTGGTGGTGCGAGCTGGGTTTCTTTACACCATGGAGGTGGTGTGGGTATCGGGTATTCCATCCATGCTGGTATGGTAATCGTTGCCGATGGCACCGAAGACGCCGCCATCAGGATCAAACGAGTGCTTCATAATGATCCGGCTATGGGTGTCATCAGACATGCCGATGCAGGTTATGACATTGCAAAAGATACTTTAAGAAAACATCGACTGGGTTTATAAGATCCCTTGCCTTTTCTGTCCTCAATCGTCTTGTGTTTTTATTACAAAACCATGATCGAATAAACAAGTAAATTAGGCGGTCTGCAAAACTATGCAGACCGCTTTAACGTTTATTAAATAAAAAGAAATGGCAACTGCTCAGCAAATCAAAAACGGATATCTGGATTACGTACTTCTCAATGGTGAAAAACCAGCATCAGTATATAGTTTCGTTAAGAAATTAAAGATTGCTGAAGCCGATTTTTATGACTTCTATCCTTCTTTTGAAAGTATTGAAAAGAACTTATGGGTAGAGTTGACCCTTGAAACCATCCAAGCTATTGAAGCACAGGAAGTATGGAGTCAGTACTCTTCAAGAGAGAAAATCCTTTCCTTCTTTTACAGCTATGTAGAAGTTTTAAAAAAACACCGAAGTTTCATCATTTACAGCTTAAGGAATCACAAGAATAAGTTTGGCACTCCAGAAGTTTTATCTGGTGTAAGGCCAATTTTTGAGAATTTTGCAGAAGGCATCATCAATGAAGGATTAGAGAGCGGAGAATTGGCCAACCGTAAATTTTTAAGTAAACGCTATAAAGATGCCGTATGGGTACAATTTGGCTTTATTGTTAACTTCTGGACAACAGACGACAGTGCTGGATTTGAAAAAACTGATGAAGTGATTGAAAAAGGGGTCAATGTAACGTTCGACCTTTTCGAGCGCTCTCCAATAGACAATCTCCTGGAATACGGGAAATTTCTTTCCAGAAATGGAAATTTTAAAGATAAGATGGGACTATAAAATTCATGAAAGAACAAGAGCGTATTCCAGTAACGAAAGGACAGAGATCGGCGAAGTTTGTAAAAACAGGAATCCAGATTGGCGGCAATTATATCAAGCATTATTCTAAAAAATTGTTTAACCCAGAGCTGAGCAGGGATGAACTGAATGAGGACAATGCCACGGATATTTATAAGTCGCTGAGTGAACTGAAAGGCAGTGCTTTAAAAGTAGCGCAGATGCTGAGTATGGATAAGAATATCCTGCCAAAATCTTACGTCGACAAGTTTACACAGTCGCAGTACAATGCACCCCCCCTTTCCGGGCCACTCATTGTCAGAACGTTCAGCAAATCCTTCGGAAAAACACCGGAACAGATTTATGATAAATTCAACCTACATTCCAGCAATGCCGCCTCCATTGGGCAAGTGCATCAGGCAGAACTGAAGGGTAAAACTTTAGCCGTTAAAATTCAATATCCCGGTGTTGGCGACAGTATCTCATCGGATCTGAAATTGGTAAAGCCCTTTGCTTTTCGCCTGCTCGGAATGAATGAAAAGGAACTCAATATTTACATCAAAGAAGTAGAAGAGCGACTGCTGGAAGAAACCGATTATGAGCTGGAAGTACGCCGCTCTATTGAATTTTCTGAAGCTTGCAGTCATTTAGAAAATATCGTATTCCCAAAATATTACCCCGAGCTTTCCAAAAAAAGGATCATTACGATGGACTGGATTGAGGGCTTACACCTGAAAGAATTTTTAAACACCAACCCTTCACAGGAGCTGAGAAACAAGATTGGGCAAGCTTTATGGGATTTCTATAATTTCCAGCAGCATGAACTGAGGGCAGTGCATGCGGATCCACACCCAGGTAATTTCCTGATTACACCGGATGAAAAATTAGGTGTTATAGATTTCGGCTGTATCAAGGAAATGCCGGATGATTTCTACTATCCCTTCTTTTCCCTGATCTCCACAGATGTGATCAAAGATAAAGCGAAAACCATTGCAGCCTTCCGTCAGCTGGAAATGATCCACCCGGAGGACACGGATAGCCAGGTAGAGTTTTACTATAAAGCTTACCGGGAAATGATTGAATTATTTGCCAGACCTTACACCAGTAAAACCTTCGATTTCAGTAAACCTGAATTCTTTGAACAACTGTATAAATTTGGGGAGAAAGTGGCTACCATGCCAGAATTTAAGCAGGCCAGAGGTGTTAAACACTTCATTTATGTGAACCGGACTAATTTTGGCTTGTACACCATTTTGCAGGAACTAAAAGCGGTGGTAAACACCGATACTTTTCAACCACATACCTTAACATGAAAATCCTGCTGACCGGTGCGAATGGTTATATAGGCACTCGATTGCTGCCTGTTCTTTTAGCAGCCGGACATGAAGTCGTCTGTATGGTCCGCGACAAAAGGCGTTTTTCGGAGGCTTCAGACTTTGGTGATCAGGTACAAATCATCACCGGAGACCTATTAAAGCCTGAAACACTAGTTGAAATCCCCAGCAATATTGACGCTGCTTATTACCTGGTCCATTCTATGTCGGCCAGCGAACATGGCTTCTCAGAATTGGAAACGGCCTCTGCACAGAATTTTATAGCAGCGCTGAAGCACAGCCAATGCCAGCAGCTAATTTACCTCACCGGCATCGTGAATGACCTTGGCTTATCGGAACATTTAAGCTCCAGACTGGCCGTCGAAGACGTCTTAAAGCAATCTGGCATTCCTTTTACCATTTTAAGAGCAGCCATCATTATTGGTTCCGGAAGTGCCTCATTTGAAATCATCAGAGACCTGACGGAGAAATTACCTGTGATGGTCGCGCCAAAATGGATCAAAACTAAGTGTCAGCCAATTGGAATACGTGATGTACTGCGTTATTTAAGCGGCGTATTGTTAAATGAGAAAGCCATGCAGCAGACTTTCGACATCGGAGGTCCAGACATTCTCAGCTATAGAGAAATGATGCTGCAATATGCGGAAGTCAGGCATTTAAGACGTTTCATCCTCACGCTGCCACTGCTTACCCCCCGCTTATCTTCCTTATGGTTAAACATGGTGACCTCTGTACCCTATGCTTTAGCCAGAAGTCTGGTGGACAGCATGAAAAATGAGGTTGTTTGTAAAGAAAACTGCATCAGCAGCGTTGTTCCCGGAGCTTGTCTGCCCTATCGTAAAAATCTAGCGCTTGCTTTTGAGAAAATTGAACAAAATTCTATTGTCTCCAGTTGGAAAGATGCGCTGAACCGAGGTTACCTGGACACCAGTTTCATGGATCAGGTAAAAGTTCCACAAAATGGAACACTGGAATATAAGGTCAAAATGCCTTTTGAGAGAGATCCCCAGGAGGTGTTTGAGAATATATGGAGCATCGGTGGAAACAGAGGCTGGTATTACGCGGACTGGTTATGGAATTTAAGGGGTTTTTTAGATAAACTGATGGGTGGTGTAGGCACACGCAGGGGCAGAACGAGCAATATTTCGATTCATGCAGGTGATGTCGTCGATTTCTGGCGAGTGCTGTTAGCGGATCAGCAAAACAAGCGATTGTTATTATTTGCGGAAATGAAAGTCCCTGGAGAAGCCTGGCTGGAATTTAAAGTCATCGAATTTCATGGTCAGTACTTCCTCTCTCAGATTGCCACATTCAGACCTTCAGGCTTATGGGGAAGGGCCTATTGGTATGCCATGTTTCCATTTCATATTTTCCTGTTCAATGGTATGGCCAGACGAATCACCCAATTTAAAGCGCAATAAAAAAGGTACAATCGCCACAATCGTACCTCTTTTAAAAACCTAAAACTTAATACTAAGACAGTAAAAAACTAAAAAGGTTTCATCGTCTAATATATATTTTTTCCCGAAGGTCTTTCTTCCCATTTACCCCCTTAAATCTGATCTATGCCTGTAGCCCCTAAAATTTCACACTTATAAAAAAAAATATTTGAATTTGTGATTTAAACCAATTAATGTGTGGACAAATCAAACCTGATTAAATATATTTGTATTACATCCAACCCCATTGATTTTGGCAAAAAGCTCTAAAATTTACAAAAACATACTCGTCGTTGAGGACAATCATGCCATACTTGATGTCATCACGCTGATCTTACAAAGTGAAGCGTATAAAGTAGCCGGTCTCCATAAAAGCATCAACATGATGACGCATATCGAAAAATCCAGGCCGGATCTGGTCATCATGGACATTATGCTGCCTGACGGCGACGGCAGAGAGTTATTAACTCAGCTCAGGTCTAATGCCAGCACGGCCGAGATCCCCGTATTAATGATCTCCGCGAGGTATACTGAAGCCAATATCCAACATGGTGCTTTTAAACCAAATGGATTCCTGGCCAAACCATTTGATATTGACGATTTACTAGATAGAATTGAGGGTATACTCGCAGGAAAAGTATATTAATCAGATGATGCACGCCAATCAGGAACTCATCACCAAATTCTATACGGCCTTTAAAAACAAGGATGTTGCCGGAATGCAGGAATGTTACAGTGACCAGGCCACTTTCAGCGACCCCGTATTTACTGATTTGAATGCAGTACAAGTCCGCGCCATGTGGGCAATGCTCATCAAAAGCGGAAAAGATATGCGTGTAGAGTTTAGCGCGGTTAAGGCGACTGAAAACGGCGCTACAGCACATTGGGATGCACATTATACCTTTTCGGCAACGGGGAGAAAGGTATGGAATCAGATTGATGCGCAGTTCATCATTGAAAACGGTAAAATCATCCAACATCGGGATCAGTTCGACTTTTATACCTGGTCGAAGCAATCGCTGGGACTTATCGGAAGGTTACTGGGCTGGACTTCCTTTTTAAGGAATAAGGTAAAAAAGCAGGCCAGCGATAAACTGACCGCTTATATATCAAAAAACGATTAGTCTTTAATTTTCTCCATAATATCATTCAGGGATAATTTTTCCTGAACGCCGCTGTGCATGTCTTTTAAGGTTAAAAGGCCACTTTCCAGCTCATCACTACCAATCAAAATCACGAAAGGGATCTTTTTATCATCAGCATAGCTCATTTGTTTTTTCAGCTTTGCAGCAGTAGGATATAGTTCCGCAGCGATATTGGCATTTCTCAGCTGCTGTACGATAGGCAGTGCGTATAATTCTGCCGCCTCATCAAAATTACTGATCAGGACTTTCGTTCCCGAAGCAGCAGATTCAGGGAATAAGTTCAGTTCCAGCAGCACATCGTAGATGCGGTCTGCACCAAAAGAAATCCCAACCCCGGTTAGGCCTTTTAAACCAAACATACCGGTCAGGTCGTCATAACGACCACCACCACCAATACTGCCCATGGCCGCTTCATTTGTTTTCACTTCAAAGATACAGCCAGTATAATAATTTAAGCCACGTGCTAAAGTAATGTCCAGCTCTACATCCGGAGAAAGATCCGGCGTGGTCTGCAGCAATCCTTTTAGGTATTTGAATACCGTTTCGATCTCTGCAATTCCGCTCATACCCGTTGGCGAATCTGCCAATACGGTACGCAAACTTACCAGTTTCTCTTCATTGCTGCCTTGTAATAAAATTACAGGTTTTAATTTCTCCAGGTCTCCTTCTGTAAATCCGCGTTCTAACAGCTCTTTACTGACACCATCCAGGCCGATTTTATCTAGCTTATCAATGGCTACGGTCATGTCGATGATCAACTCCGGTTTACCAATGATTTCTGCAATTCCAGAAAGGATTTTGCGGTTATTTAATTTAATTGTGAAGTCTTTAAGACCAAGGTTACTCAATGCTTCCTGATAGATCAATATGAATTCTGCTTCATTTAACAGGCTATCCGAACCTACCACGTCTACATCACACTGATAGAACTCTCTGTAGCGACCTTTCTGCGGTCGATCAGCTCTCCATACCGGCTGCACCTGAAAGCGCTTAAAAGGCAGGGAAATATCATTCTGGTGCATTACTACGTAACGAGCAAAAGGAACCGTTAAATCATACCTCAATGCTTTTTCAGAAATCGAGGAAGTCAGTGCATTTGAGTTGGCTGCTGCCAGCAGTTCTGGTTTCGCTTTAGAAAGGAAATCACCACTGTTTAAGATCTTAAAGATCAGTTTATCGCCCTCATCTCCATATTTACCTGTTAAAGTACTCAGGTTTTCCATCGTTGGGGTTTGTATTTCGGCATAGCCATACTTTTTAAATACCGTCTTTATGGTATCAAAAATATGATTGCGTTTGACCATTTCCTGGGGTGAAAAATCACGGGTTCCTTTAACTAGAGAAGGTTTAATATTCGACATAGCGACAAAAGTACAAAAAGTAACAGGCATAAAAAAAGCTGCCGAAGCAGCTTTTTAGATTATTTAGGATATTAATTAAACCAATAGTCTTACTGGCTCTTCTAATAATGCTTTTAGTGTTTGTAAGAAAGCAGATCCAGTTGCGCCATCCACTACGCGGTGATCGCAGCTTAAAGTAACTTTCATTACGTTTCCTGGAACTACAGCACCATTTTTCACCACAGGAACCTGAGAGATTCCGCCGATCGCAAGAATACATGCGTCAGGCGGGTTAATGATGGCAGTGAATTCGTCTATTCCGAACATTCCTAAGTTAGAAATGGTGAAAGTAGAACCTTCCCAATCTGATGGCTGTAATTTTTTAGCTTTAGCACGCTGTGCGAAGTCTTTCACTTCCGCAGAGATGTGCGACAATGATTTACCATCAGCAAAACGAACTACAGGAACCAATAAACCATCTTCAACAGCTACAGCTACACCAATGTTTACATGCTCATTGTAACGAATTTTATCGCCTAACCAAGAAGAGTTCACATTAGGGTGTTGTTTTAAAGCGATTGCTACTGCTTTTAACACCATGTCATTGAAAGAGATTTTTACCGGTGCATATTCATTGATTTTGGTACGTGCAGCAATTGCGCCATCCATATCAATAGACATGGTTAGGTAGAAATGAGGTGCAGTAAACAAGCTCTCAGATAATCGCTTAGCGATTACTTTACGCATTTGAGTTACTGGTTTCTCTGTATATTTCTCTTCACCAATAAACTGAGGAATGCTTACCGAAGCTGATTTCTCAGCTGGGGATGCACTAGCTGCTGCCTGAGGGGCTGCTGCTGCCGCAGGTTTAAAGTTTTCGATGTCTTTTTTGATGATACGTCCGCCATCAGCACTGCCTGCCACTTTAGCAAGGTCAATACCTTTGTCTTTCGCAATTCTCTTTGCTAATGGAGATGCTTTTACGCGATCAGCACCTTCAGCAGGAGCTGGTGTAATTTCTGCTGCTGCTGGAGCAGCTTCCGCTACCGGAGCGTCAGCTTTTTTATCAGCGGCAGGCTGAGCAGGAGCATCACCTTGTTTAAGGAATTCGCTGATGTCAGTTCCTTCCGGGCCAACAATCGCCATGATGCCATTCACTTTCGCGGCAGCACCTTTTTCCACACCGATATGCAATAAAGTTCCATCCGCATAACCCATTACTTCCATAGTTGCCTTATCGGTTTCTACATCAGCAAGGATGTCATCATTCTTTACTTTATCACCAACTTTTTTATGCCATTCAGCGATCACGCCTTCAGTCATTGTATCACTTAGCAAAGGCATTCTGATTACGGTAACACCGATCTTTTCTAGATCAGCATCAGTAATTCCTGCTGTTGCTTCTTTTTTATCTTCAACCGGAGCAGCTGTTTCAGCAGGCGCCGCTTCAGCTTTAGGAGCCGCAGCACCTTCTTCTGCCGCTAATGCCGCTTTGTAGTCTTCTCCTTCTTTACCTATTACAGCGATAACTGCATCTACTGGAACGGATTGACCTTCTTCTACACCAATGTATAAAACGGTACCATCCCAATAAGATTCAAGATCCATGGTTGCCTTATCGGTTTCCACTTCGGCCATTACATCGCCACTTTTAACTTTATCGCCAACTTTCTTATGCCACTTAGCCATCACACCTTCGGTCATGGTATCGCTCATCTTGGGCATTTTAACTACTTCAGCCATTCTATATTATTAAATGAAATGCGTTCTAAATTAATCTTGTACGTATGGATAATCAGTTTGTACGTAAACATCAGTATACAATTCTGATGCTTCCGGCCATGGAGACTCTTCCGCAAATTTAACAGAATCATCAACGATTTGTTTCACTTTTGCTTCGATCTCTTCGATCCATGCTTGATCAGCATATTTTTCCTGAAGGATAGTTTCTCTTACCTGCTCAATTGGGTCTTTACTTTTGTAAGCTTCCAATTCGTCTTTAGAACGATATTTAGCCGGGTCAGACATAGAGTGACCGCGGTAGCGATAAGTTCTGATTTCAAGGAAGGTTGGTCCGTCACCATTTCTGGCACGCTGAGCCGCTTCATCCATTGCAGTATGAACTGCTACAGGATCCATTCCGTCAACAGGAGCACATGGCATGTCAAAACCTAAACCTATTTTATATATATCAGTCATGTTCGTAGTACGTTCTACAGAAGTACCCATGGCATAACCATTATTCTCACAAACAAAGATAACTGGCAATTTCCACAGCATTGCCATATTAAAAGCTTCGTGTAAAGCGCCCTGACGAACCGCTCCATCACCCATGTAACAAACGTTTACATTTTTTGTGCCTTTATATTTCTCTGCAAAAGCGATACCTGCGCCCAATGGAACCTGCCCACCAACGATACCGTGTCCACCGTAAAAGTGATGCTCTTTGCTAAACATGTGCATAGAACCACCTTTACCTTTTGAACATCCTGTTGCCTTACCGTACATCTCAGCCATAATGCTGTTTGCACTTACACCTTTTGCAAGGGCATGTGCGTGATCGCGGTATGCGGTGATCATAGAATCTTCTGGTCTTAACGCTGAAATAGCTCCGGCTACAACAGCTTCCTGACCAATGTATAGATGACAAAAACCACGGATTTTTTGTTGTCCGTATAGTTGACCTGTTTTTTCTTCGAACTTGCGCATCAGCAACATCGACTCAAACCACTTCAGATAGGTATCTTTATTAATTTCTACTGCACTCATTTTTGGGTATTGGTTTTTATTTACAAGAGCAAATCTACTTTTTTATTGCAACATATAGAAGAAATACCTGTAAAATGAACACTAAGGTTACACAAAATGTGGATAACTTTTATTTTTAAACCGTTTACATTTGGATAACATTTGTAAAATACATAGTTTTGGCACCGGACAATAAGCCCCAGTGGTGTACGTTTAAGTGTAAGTGTCTATTACCCAAACTTAAGAGTATGATAAAAAAATTTTTGTTTTCTACCCTAATTGTCGCGTGCAGCCTCTCAGCCGTCCATGCACAGACAAAATCAAAAGAAACCAACAAATTAGAAGACCCTGATAATTTAGCTTCCCAATATTTTTCTCAGGTAATGGGTGTTGCAGTAGATGCAACTTCTAACATCAAACTTTACAAATTCATTTACGAATGGATAGGTACTCCTTACCGATTCGGTGGAAATACCAAAAGAGGGATTGATTGTTCCGCTTTTACAAAAGCGATTTACGATAAAGTTTTCAACACTACAATACTCCGCAATTCACGTGACATCTTTAGCATGGTAGATCCATTGCCAAAAGACGAGCTAAAAGAAGGAGATCTGGTATTCTTCAAGATTAAAAGCCGAAGCATTACGCATATCGGGATTTATCTTGGTGATAACCGTTTCGCTCATGCCTCTTCCAGCCGTGGGGTGGTGATCAGCAATTTAAACGAACCATATTATTCAAGGTATTTTTACAAGGGTGGCAGAATTCTCGATCCAGTGAAAAATGACCTGATGGAGGAATAACCCTTCACAAACAAAAGACATTGAGTCCTCCTATTTTACTGGGAGGACTTTTTTTATGAAAAAATACCAGCTACCCATGAAATCATTAAAAGCGCTCACCTTATTCTTTTTATCTGCCTTATTGCTGTTCAGCTGTGAAGGAAATCGTGCGAGTGTACCTACTGCCCAACTTGTCCAAACAGACACCATCCCCAAAAAACCAATAAAAGATACCATCCATATTACCGCAGTTGGCGATATCATGTTAGGCTCTGCTTATCCGACTAAAGCAAACCTTCCTGCAGATGATGCGGTAAATAGCTTCCAGGCAGTGGCCCCCTATTTAAAAGGAGACCTGGTTTTTGGAAATCTGGAAGGCTGTTTTCTGAACGATGGGAAATCTACAAAGTGTAAGGACACCTTAGGCAACAGCTGTTTTGCCTTCAGAATGCCAGAGCGATATGCTGGAATTATCAAAGATGCCGGATTTAAGGTGATGAGTATTGCCAATAACCATGTGGGTGATTTTGGCAGCAGGGGAAGGAAACGAACGATGTCGATACTGGATTCTTTGCAGATTAACTATGCAGGATTACAGTCGAAGCCTTTCCAGATTTTTGAAATAGATAGTGTAAAATATGCAATCTGTGCCTTTGCACCTAATGAAAATACCGTTTCCATCAACAACCTCCCTGCTGCAAAAGAATTGGTATCCCGCTTAAAAAAACAAGTAGATATCGTGGTTGTTTCTTTCCATGGCGGAGGGGAAGGTGCCAGGTTCGAGCATGTTCCGAAAAAAAATGAAATCTTTTACCAGGAAAACCGAGGCAATGTCTATCAGTTTGCGCACGGTGTAATTGATGCCGGTGCAGATATCGTGCTTGGCCATGGCCCACATGTGACCAGAGCTGTAGAATTGTATAAAGATAAATTTATTGCTTATAGCCTGGGCAACTTCTGTACGTACGGAATGTTCAGTTTGAAGGGTCCGAATGGCATTGCACCACTCCTGCAGATAAAATTAAATGGCAAAGGTGATTTTCTTTCTGCGGAAGTCATCTCCGTAAAACAAGATAAGATCAACCGCCTTCGGTTAGACGATCAGGGTGCCGCTTTTCAAAAAATAAAAAACCTAACTGATACTGATTTCCCAGGGCACCAGTTAGACTTTTCTGAAAACGGTAAGATCAGCCGTAAAAACTTTTAGGATTCGTCCTTTGTATTTTTTATTAAGCCAATACCGGATACAAAGAAGATCAGCCCGATGATTCCAGCTACGATCAGTTCTCTGCTTTGCAGGCTATGCTTTACAAATCCATAACCGGCATAAATTAGGCCTACAATGCCTAATACGGTCAATATTGTCCCAAAAGTGCGTTTTACATTCATAAGGTTGGTATAATTTATTTTGATTAGGCAAAATCTATGCCTCAACTGAAAAAAAGAATTTTCGTACCTTGAAGCCAACAAATTCACCAAATACGCTTCAATATGATTTATACGTACGTTATAGTGGTTCTTGCACTAATTATTCTGATGAGTTCTTTTGTGACCGTAAAGCAAGGAACCATTGCTGTAGTCACGATTTTCGGAAAATACAGAAGGTTATTGAGACCGGGTTTAAGTTTAAAGATCCCATTATTTGAAAATATCCATTCTAGAATCTCGATACAGAACCGTTCTGTGGAACTCTCTTTCCAGGCCGTTACACAAGATCAGGCCAATGTATACTTTAAGGCCATGCTGCTGTATTCTGTCCTAAACCACGATGAGGAAACCATCAAAAATGTAGCCTTTAAGTTTGTGGATGCCACCAATCTGATGCAGGCACTGATCAGAACGATTGAAGGATCGATCAGAGCTTACGTGGCTACCCAGCGACAAGCCAATGTATTGGCGCAGCGAAATGAGATCGTAGACCATGTAAAGCACCAGATTGACCAAGTATTGGAAACCTGGGGTTACCATTTACAGGATCTTCAGCTGAATGACATTACTTTCGATGAAGAAATTATGCGTTCAATGAGTAGAGTTGTGGCTTCAAACAACTTAAAAGCAGCAGCAGAAAATGAAGGTCAGGCTTTATTGATTACCAAAACTAAAGGTGCAGAAGCAGATGGTAATGCCATCAAAATTGCCGCCGCAGCGGAAAGAGAAGCTGCCCAGCTGCGTGGGCAAGGGATCGCTTTATTCCGTGCGGAAGTAGCACACGGGATGACCAAAGCGGCACAGGAAATGGAAGAAGCTAACCTGGATATTTCTGTCATCTTATTCACCATGTGGACAGAATCCATTAAGCATTTTGCAGAAAACAGTGAAGGCAATGTGGTCTTTCTGGATGGTTCTACAGAAGGGATGAACAAGACCATGAAGGAAATGATGGCTATGCAAATCCAGAAAAGAGTAGAGGACAAAAAGGATAATCTTTAAAAAACCCCTGGCATAAAAAAAGGAGGATGTCTTGCGGCATCCTCCTTTTTTTATGATTTATCTGTTGATTTCTAGTTGAAACCATTACCTCTATTGACCAGCTCTGATTTCTTAGGATCAGTTAACTTGATGAGGTCGGTCATGATCTGTAAACTTTCATCTTCGATAAAGTCAACGTTCTCTTCTTTCTTCACCTTATCTCCTTTTTTAACTGGAGGTAGGCCTTTTGAAGCTCTCAATTTGTTGATTCTATCCAGAGACTTTGCTTCCAGACTATCACGTTCTGCTTTAAGTTTGACTTCATTTAAAGTGATAGAGATCTCTCCGTCACGTTTTTTCATGTCTGCAATGTCTTGCTCCAGTGTTTTATAATCCAGAGATTTCGCCATTCTTGCTTCATGCAGTTTTACCAGTTCCGGTTTCAACGGACTTAGGTCAGCTACTGCTTTAAAGTTAGATTTAGGCACTTCATCCCAAGGTAAAGCTGATGGTTCAGTATCTTCTCCTATTTTATTCAAAGGATAAAGAGAAGGGAATTGAATATCCGGCATTACACCTTTATGCTGTGTACTACTGCCATTCACACGGTAAAACTTAGCCATAGTTAAGTTAATCTGTCCCAATTGAATTGGGGCACCGTCTTTAGTTGAGGTCGCGGTTACTTTCGCATCTTTATTTACTAATGCAGCAATTCTTTGCAGTAATGAAGGATTCACCAACCTGTTTAAGTCGATCGAAGATTGCACAGTACCTTTACCATAAGTTTGTGTACCCATGATCACACCTCTTCCATAATCCTGGATTGCACCAGCAAAAATTTCCGAAGCCGATGCACTCAAACGATCTACCATCACTCCTAGCGGACCATCCCAGGCTACACCTGGATTGGTATCTTCATTTACTTCAATTTCATTTTTCGTGTTTCTCACTTGTACTACCGGGCCTTTATCAATAAAAAGACCGGTCAAGTCGATCGCTTCCACCAATGAACCACCACCGTTGGCACGCAGGTCCATCACAATGGCATCCACTTTATCTTTATTTTTCAGCGTATCAATCAATAGTCTCACATCACGTGTCGTACTTTTGTAGTTCGGATCACCAGCATTAGCGGCTTTGAAATCTGCATAGAAAGCTGGAACTCTAATGATTCCGATTTTATACGGTTTACCGTCCGACTGAATAGTTTTCACTGTTTTCTTAGCCGACTGGTCTTCCATCACAATACGTTCCCTCATTAATTCAATAATGACAGGCTTAGAGGAAAGCTCACGTCCGGCAGGAATGATTTTCAGTCTTACTTTAGTGCCTTTAGGACCTTTAATTTTAGACACGGAATTGTCGATTCTCCATCCGATGATGTCTTCAAACTCTCCATTACCTTGCGCTACGCCAACAATACGATCGCCGGCACTCAGCAATTTACTTTTGAAAGCAGGACCTCCAGGGATCACTTCATCAATTTTAAGGATGTCATTTTCCAGTTTTAGTCTGGCACCAATCCCTTCGAAAGAGCGGGCCATATCTTCATTGAACTGCTGTGCATTTGCCGGATTAAAATAATTAGTGTGCGGATCGATGGTTTCAGTAAAAGCATCCATGATCAGTTGAAACACATCCTGATTGTTCACCTTATTCGTCTGGGACTTCAGGTTTTCATATCTTTTAGTCAGGGTCTCTACGTTCTTCGCTGGCGGCGTACCTGCAATTTTAAGGTTCACCAGGTCGTATTTCACCTTTTTCTTCCAGATGTCCTGTAAAGCTGTCTGCGTAGATTCCCAAGGCATTTTTTCGCGATCAAATACATAAGTATCATTTTCGTCGAAATCATATTTGCCTTTTACCTGAGTAAGTGTATAATTCAGCCACTCATTGTATCTTTTCAAATAAACGTTAAAAATGTAAAAAGGTGCACTTAAGTCACCATTTCTGAAATCGTCATCCAAAGCATACCTGAATTGCTCGAAATCCTTAATATCGGATGCTAAGAAATAATATCTATATGGATCCAGGTCCTTGATATATTTATCAAGAATCAAAGAAGAAATAGAATCATTCAGCTTTATTTTTTTGTAATTATAGTTTTCTATCAGGCCCACAACCTCTCTAACTACTAATGCCTGGCGTTCGTCCGGCACAATATTACTTACACCCTTCACTAATTGTTGTGGTTTAGGGGAAGCTTGGCATGCCAATACAGCAGCAGTAAAGATGACCAGTAATGTTCTTTTTAACATTTCTTTGAATAATTTAAAATCCATTTTATAATCCACAACTAATATGATACCAATATCACGAATAAACAGAAAAGAGACCGTATTATTACCGTCTCTTTTCTGTAAACTTATCAAAAGTAACTAAAATACTTATACAAAAACTTATAATTTTTAGGTTCAGAAACTTACTTCTTAGCGGCTAATTTAGAGGGAATTAGCACTCTTGTTTCCTTAATCCTGGTTTTTAGCTGCGCATTATTTGCCGTTTTCAATAGCAGCTCAGCCCTATTCAGATCCTTTAAAGCAAGGTTATATTCTTTTTTCTTTATTTTCACCTGAGCGATCCCGATCACAGACTCGACATAGGCACTATTGTTATTGAGCTGTTTGGCGATGATTCCTTGCTGGGTATAAAACCAGAGTGCTTGTGTCAGTTTATTGGCTGCAAAATAAATCCTGCCCAGTTGATAATAAGATTCCATCTGACCGGATTTACTGCCAATTCTGGAATAATTTTTCAGCGCCACATTCAAGATCACCTGTTCAGCTTCGGTATAATGGTTCATCAGCAGATGCACATTTCCAAGTTTCAGCAATGCTTCACCGTAGCGAACAAACAACTTAGAGGTATTGAACTCGAATGCTGCTTTAGCGTATAAATTCAGGGCATCATTCAGGTCACCTCTTCTTTCATTCTTCATCGCCTCCGCAAAATAGGTGTTGCCATCCACCTCTTCCATGCTGGAGGTGACAATATTGATGGCTCCGCTCGTGACTGGTGGTTCTTGAGGAATAAAAGTATTGGTTTGTGTCATTGCCTTTCCTGAATAGAATAGGAAAAGAAAGACTAAACAAAGTTTGTTCATCTTGTAAAGATATAACAAATTTAGTTAAACACCTGTAAACTACCGTCGAATGCCGCCCATACCATATAGGCATGAGAGTCCGTATGGTATACTTCCCCAGCGGCAGTAATACCGATTACCCCGGCAAAACCATCAAAAGTTTTCAGTTCTTCAAAAGATTTATCACAAGCATTTTTTAAGGTAAAGCCATCAGTTACACGGGTCACGATTTTTGCCGCCAGTGCTGCACTCACAATATCTTCTCCCACACCAGTACAAGAAATACCCGCATGTTCATTGGCGAAATTTCCCGCTACAGTAGCGGAATCACTAACCCGGCAAGGGATTTCAAATCCTTTTCCTCCTGTGGAAGTCGCCGCTGCCAGATGGCCATCGGCATCTAAAGCTACGCAGCCAACTGTTCCTAACCTGGAAGATTGTGCCAGTTTCTGCTCATATTCCTGCTGCCTTTGTGGGATAATTGGATTAAAAAAACCAAATCCCTGCGCGGTCGCGAAGTTCAATGCACCAGCTCCACTCAATACCCTATCGTCGTAAGCCAATAGTTTTTCCGAAACCTGTATTGGATTTTTAACATTTTGAATGTTGATTACCCCGCTGAATTTCTGGCTTTTGCCATCCATTAGGGAAGCACTCAACCTCAGCTGCCCGTCGCTTTGAATCTGTGAGCCCAGGCCGGCATTAAAAAGCGGGTTGTCCTCTAATAAGCTCACGGCATAAACCACGGTCTCCAATGCGGTATGCGTGCTTAAATAGGCGTATGATTGACTAACAATGACAGAAAGGGCTTCCTGTTTTGCTGTTTTTGTTTCTTGATTGGTTCCAGACTCACTGAAAAAGCCGCCATGAATAATAATTTTCATCTTAATAATTTAGGGTATGAGCGCCAATTAATCTATCGGGACCACTTTAGGGTGATGAATGGTCAGTTTATGTTCGTGAAGGTCATAAGTATCACCATCACACATCACATGAACCGTCATATTGCTGATAGAAACCGGTTGTCCCATTTCTACATCAGTCAGATTGGTATCGGTCATATTTCTACCATCTACCAAAATCACCATGCCAGACCCAATGGCCTCCATTGTATTTCCGCCGGAAATAAACAGTCCGGTATCTTCACCTAAGCCGATTCCCAGAATACCAGGGCTACTTGCGGTGGCATATAATAACCTGCCAATCCTTCCTCTCTGCACAAAATGAGTATCTACAATCACGCCATCGATAAAACCAAGTCCGCCGGTAATTTTAACCTCTCCTTTCAGCAAAGCATCTTTACTGCTGCCCTGGTAAATCATGTTTTTTGAACTCGCGGCAGCACCTGCAGAAGTTCCTGCAATCACCACTGCTTCGTTCTGATACTTGTCCAGCAAGATCTGATGGATGGCCGTACCGCCGAAAATAGAAGACAAACGCAATTGATCACCACCGGTGAAAACCATCACATCAGCCGCCCTGATTCTTGCACAATTCTCTTCTGAATTCGCCTGCTCTCTGCTGGTGATATTTAAAACACCAACATCCTGAACATCCAATTGTGCGAAAGCTTTGATATATTCCTCTCCTACCCGCTCTGGGATTAAAGAGGCCGTTGTCATGATTTCAAAACGAGAGGCAGTACCTTTTATAGATTCCGTAGTGATTTTCTTCAGAATTCCTCTTTCAAAGAAATTCATATTCTGGGGCAATCCAAAAGTTGTTTCTGTGAAACTTCCGGTGTTGATTGCACCACCTATTATTATTAGTTTACCCTTCGGAGTCATTATAAATCTTTTCGTTCCTAAATTTCAAATATATAGGGTAATGCTCAATATCAATGAATTATTTATTAATATTAATACCTTATCAACATTTCGATTTAGCACAATAATCCGTCCGTTATTAAACGCAAAATATCTTAGCAAGATTTAACTGGGTTCATCGCAATATTTTCGGAAAAAAACCTAACTTTATTCTCTTCGTTCGACCTTATCCAAGAAACTGATAACTTCCCCGTAATATGGTCACTACCAACACAAAATAACAAATCTAGAATGAAAATATTAGGCATACAGGTGCTCCGCGGACCAAATATATGGTCTATCAAAAGAAAAAAATTAATTCAAATGCGACTGGACCTGGAGGAAATGGAACAGTATCCTACCAATTTGATTGAGGGATTTGGAGAACGAATCGAAAAATTAATTCCTACCCTATATACACATCGCTGTTCCAAAGGCGAACCCGGAGGCTTACTCATGAGGATCGAAGAAGGCACTTGGATGGGTCATGTGATTGAGCATATCGCTTTAGAAATCCAGACACTTGCTGGTATGGATACTGGATTTGGCAGAACACGCCAAACCAAAACTGAAGGTATTTATAACGTTGTTTTCAGCTATTTAGAAGAAAAAGCAGGTCTTTATGCCGCAGAATCGGCCGTAAGAATCGCAGAAGCATTAATTGCCGGTACAGATTACGACCTGGAACACGACATTCAAAAGATGCGCGAACTCAGGGAGCTGGAACGTTTAGGTCCAAGTACAGGCTCTATCGTTGATGAAGCCATTTCAAGAGACATCCCATGGATCAGGTTAAATAAAAGCTCATTGGTGCAATTGGGTTACGGCAAAAATCAAGTTCGTTTCCGCGCTACCATGACCGAAAGAACAAACTCCATCGCCGTAGATATCGCCTGCAATAAAGATGAAACCAAACGTTTACTTCAGGATTCGGCAATTCCCGTGGCAAAAGGGGTAACGATATGGAATCCGGAAGAGCTGGATCAAGCCATCAAAACTGTAGGCTATCCGATGGTCTTTAAACCATTGGATGGGAACCATGGAAAGGGCGCCACCATTAATGTAAAGACCGATGAGGCTGCGAAAGCCGCTTTTGAATATGCACAGCAGTATTCTAAGAAAGTCATTATTGAGAAGTTCATTACCGGTTACGATTTCAGAATCCTGGTGATCGACCATCAAATGGTGGCTGCAGCATTACGCGTTCCTGCACATGTGACTGGAAATGGTCAGCTGAGCATTCAGGAACTCATCGACAAAGAAAACCTTGATCCAAGAAGAGGTTACGGACATGAAAATGTACTGACTGAAATCAGTGTAGACAGGGATACCCTAGACTTATTGGCTAAAAAAGAATATACACTGGAGACCGTTCCGCCACAAGGAGAAATTGTATACCTGAAATCTACGGCTAACCTAAGTACAGGCGGCACTTCAATTGACGTAACAGACTTGGTTCACCCTCAAAATGTATTCATCTCTGAACGCATTTCCAGAGTAATCGGGCTGGACATCTGCGGTATTGATATCATGGCAGAAAACTTAACACAGCCGCTGACAGAAAATGGTGGTGTAGTACTGGAAGTCAATGCAGCTCCAGGATTCAGGATGCACCTTGCGCCAAGTGAAGGCTTGCCAAGGAACGTTGCTGCTCCTGTGATTGATATGTTATACCCTCCTGGAAAATCGACCAGAATTCCGATTATTGCAGTCACCGGTACTAATGGTAAAACTACCACCACCCGATTGATCGCACATATTGTAAAAAGTAACGGTACCAGAGTAGGTTTTACGACTTCTGACGGAATTTATGTGCAGAACACGATGCTGATGAAAGGTGATACCACCGGACCTGTCAGCGCCGAGTTTATCCTTAGAGACCCTACCGTAGAATTTGCGGTGCTGGAAACTGCAAGAGGAGGTATCCTTAGAGCGGGTCTGGGCTTCAACCACTGCGATATCGGGGTCATTACCAATATTCAGGAAGACCACCTTGGCATTTCCGACATTCATACGCTGGACGACCTGGCAAGAGTGAAATCGGTGATCATCGGATCGGTGAAGAGAAGTGGCTGGGGCGTATTAAATGCAGACAATAAGTATTGTATTAAGATTGCCAATGCTGCCGATTGTAACATCGCCTATTTCAGTATGGACGAGAAAAATCCAGTCATAGTAGAGCATTGTAAAGGCGGCGGTATTGCGGCTATTTATGAAAACGGATACATCACGGTTAAAAAAGGAGACTGGAAAATCAGGGTAGAAAAAGTAACCCATGTGCCTTTAACCTTTGGCGGCAGTGTCGAATTTATGATCCAGAATGTACTTGCGGCAACGCTTGCGACCTTCCTTTGCGGTTATAAAATTGAAGACATCAGGATGTCTCTGGAAACGTTCATTCCTTCTGCTGCACAGACACCAGGCAGGATGAATACTTTCAAATTCAAGGAGTTTAAGATCATGGTTGATTTTGCACACAATCCGGATGGTTTTAATGGCATCAAGTCTTACCTGAAAACGGTAGATGCAACGGAGCATATTGGCGTAATTTCTGCCACAGGCGATAGAAGAGATTCAGACAATTTAGAGATTGCCAGGATCTCGGCGCAGATGTTTGATAAGATCATTATTTGTCAGGAGAAATACCTTCGTGGCAGACCTCCGCAGGAGCTGATCGACTTGTTGATTACTGGGATCCGTGAGCTGAAACCAGATATGGACATCATCATCAATAACAATGGCGATGACTGTTTGAAATACATTATGGCCACTGCACGTCCTGGTTCGTTCTTCACGATTTTAAGCGATACGATTGACGATGCGATTGTGAAAGTAACAGATTACCTCGATAAAGAATTTGGGGTTTAAATAAAGGTTCTGCGCATTTGAGATCGTGCGGAATAACAAAACGGGAGTTCTCTTTTCAGCCTCGAATCTTTGCGGAAATGCAAATATTCACAGGTCTTCAAAGAAAAACTCCCGTTTTTTATGGAACTCCATTTAGTGCTGAATACTAGGTTTTTTTTTAGTTCCTCAGATATTTTTTACTTTATTGCTTGCTTAAATTTTATACTTTCCTCCATCCCTCAGATTTTTCTGATTTTTAAAGCCTGCTCAGCTTAAAATAGCCTAAATGGATTTCATCCTCTGGCAATCCTTCTTTTAAAGTGATTTTCAGTTCGTAATTGCTTTTAATGGATTCAGGCAATACATCGACTACCTCAAAAGCATCATCCACATCTACACCGTACTTATCATCAATATGAGAAGTGGCACCTTCAAAACCGGCATGTTTGTAGAATGCGGTTTGTTTGGCTTGCTGTATCGCGCTTGCCATATTAGGAGCAACGATGAGCAGTTTATAGTGCGGCTCATCAAACTCATTACGTTTATACCCGCCGAGGTTCATGAAAAACAGTTTGTGCTCCTGTGCTTCTTTTAAAGTACCTACAGGCACTATTTCTATCTGGTAGCCATCAACAGCTCTTACTTCACGCCAGGCATCTATGTGGATCTTTTCTCCTGCTTCGGGCCAGCAATCAAGAATTTCCTGTTTCAAATCTTTCAGGGCTGGCGCGATAGAGAAAAGCATGTCATGTTGTTCAATCCGACGTGGTGGCGGTGTACAGCCTAGCATCAGCATAAACAGTTTTGGTGATTCCATAAAGGGTAATGGGCTTAAGATTGAGTCTTTATTTCTTCCAGAATTTGTTTGCAGCGGGCTTCGATTTGAAGAAACACGGGTTCAAACAATTTATCATCAAAATAAGGATCTGTAACTTCCAGATTTTCCGGTAAGAAGCGCATTACTTTTTCACGGTGATGCGCTTCATCTGCCAACCTCAAGACATCTTTTTCGTTCTGCTGATCCATGACCAGAATCTTGTCGAATGCTTCAAAGTGATCCACATTAAAGTGTCGGGCTCTTTGTTTGGAGATGTCATAACCATGCTTTTTTGCGATGGCGATACTTCTTTTATCGGCAGGCTCGTTGATATGCCAGTCGCCGGTACCAGCAGAAGCAATCTGCCAATCCAAACCTTCTGCTTCCACCAAATGACGCATCACCCCTTCCGCTAGCGGAGAACGGCAGATATTGCCCAGACAAACCATTAGAATTTTCATATCTCTTAGCTATAAATTTCGTTTAGAATATTGGCTAAGCAAATCCCACCTTTTAGCAATTGTGCATCCAGGAGACCTGCAAAGTCATAATTGTATTTGTAACTCAACTTCGCTTCTGGTTTTGTTTCTGCATAAATTCTATTGCAGGCTTCATAAGAACCATAAACGAAATCTTTTAAAGAATTGCTTTTCCATGCCCTCAACTGATCTTTAGTCGGGTGGTTAATGGCATCCGCATATTCTGTATAACTCAACTGCTGGTAACCGATTAGGGCTTCATCCCAAACCCTGTGCAGGTTAGATTTTTCACCAAACCAGGTTACATATACTTTGTTGCCGCCAAGATCTTCTTTACGTGCAGTGTGCATAGGTTGGTTTAAATCACCTACCATGTGAACCAGCATGCGCAATGCCAATACTTTTTGATCTGCGGTACTAGCTGGGTTTTTCAGGATGGCCACCATTTCCAGTGTTTTGTTGTAGACATTGGCATCATGATCTGTATCCAGGAAGTTAAATACCCCTTGTTTATCCAATCCACCAGGAAGGTTTACAAAATGCCAGTTGTACAAATAATTATAAGCGGTATCAGATTTAATGAAATCGCCCCAGTTACTCGCCATGGCCAGGCTTTCTGTGCCCAATACACCTCTTACGCCTTTCAGGGCTTTTTTTGTCAGGTGACTTTCTGCTACTTGTCCAACAATACGGTGGCCAAGCATTCCCCATGCATTTGCATTTAAAGGTAGATATGCCATAACTGCTACGGTTAGGGCAACTTTCAATGATCTTTTGATCGATTTTTTGTTCATTAGAATTAATATTTACTTATAACGATTTGGGTTCGCAAACGATCTTTTCTTTCAAGACCAGGTTACATTCCCTTTGATCACTGGCATTCACCAGCGACAATTTATTCGGTTCAAAAGACTTGACAAAAAAGCTCCTCACATACCTGCCGATTTGATAGCAACCGGTTACTTTTTGTTTATAATTGGCCTTTGTATAGGTGCCTTCCAAAATCAGACTGTCGTTGCGGACCTCATAAACTCCTTTGGCATACTCCTTCCAAACGCCATTATTAAAACAAGAATCAGCATAGTAGTTCACTTTAGAGTAAGTTGTCAAATCTACATAGAACGAGTCGCAGGTGAACTTGAACTTATGCTGGGTATAATTCAGCAATTGCTCTTTGTGAGGTATACTATCCTGATTCCAAACACCCTGCAAAAAAGCCTCACCTTTCCCCTGTACATTAGGCAGTCTGCTGCAAGAGGCAAACAGACCTGAAACCAGTAAAAGGGATAATATCAATCTCCACATATCGGGGTATTTTTATAAATTATTTTAAACTGCCAACCATATCTTCCGGACGTACCCACTCGTCGAATTGCTCGCCGGTCAGTAAATCCAATTCAATTGCTGCAGCGCGTAAAGTTTTATTTTCTTTATGTGCTTTTTTAGCGATTTTAGCTGCATTTTCATAACCTACATGAGGATTTAAAGCAGTAACCAGCATCAGAGAGTTCTCTAAATGTTTTTTAATTTCTGGCAAGTTCGGTAAAATACCTTCTGCACATTTGTCATTAAATGACACACAAGCATCACCAATTAAGCGTCCTGACTGTAATACGTTAGCTGCAATTACCGGTTTGAACACATTCAGTTCAAAATGACCATTGCTGCCACCGATACCAACTGTTACATCATTACCCATTACCTGTGCACAAACCATAGTTAACGCTTCAGGCTGTGTAGGATTTACTTTTCCTGGCATAATAGAAGAACCTGGCTCATTATCGGGAATGATGATCTCACCGATACCACAACGTGGACCAGAGCTTAGCATTCTAATGTCATTACCAATTTTCATTAAAGCTACAGCGGTACGTTTGTAAGCTGCCGACAATTCTACCATGGCATCATGTGCTGCCAAGGCTTCAAATTTATTTGGAGCCGTTACAAAAGGAAGTCCGGTCAGGTCTGCAATTTTAGCAGCAACCAGCACATCGTAACCTTTAGGCGTATTTAATCCTGTACCTACAGCAGTACCACCGAGCGCAAGCTCAGAGATCATCACTAAAGCATTTTTGATCGCTCTAACACTGTTGTCAATTTGCTGTACATATCCTGAAAACTCCTGTCCCAATGTCAATGGCGTTGCATCCATGAAGTGGGTACGGCCTGTTTTTACGATATCGCTGAATTCCGCAACTTTACCACTTAAGGTATGACGTAATTTCTCCAATCCTGGAATGGTAATCTCTACTGCCTGTTTGTAAGCAGCGATGTGCATTGCCGTTGGATAAGTATCATTTGAAGATTGTGATTTGTTCACATCATCATTAGGGTGCAAAACTTTCGCCGCATCAGCAAGTGTACCACCATTCAGCACGTGTGCACGATTGGCAATCACCTCATTCGCATTCATATTACTTTGCGTTCCCGAACCTGTTTGCCAGATCACTAAAGGAAACTGCTCATCTAAAGCACCTGCAATCACTTCATCACAAGCAGTAGCAATCAATGCTGCTTTTTCTGCGGTCAACACGCCTAACTCCGTATTTGCTAATGCTGCTGCTTTCTTCAGATAACCAAAAGCATGTATGATTTCCTTTGGCATCGAAGCCTCAGGGCCTATTTTAAAATTATTACGTGAACGTTCGGTTTGAGCCCCCCAATATTTATCGGCAGGTACCTGCACTTCACCCATGGTATCGTGTTCAGTTCTAAAATTCATAGTGTTTTTTTTGTGATGACAAATTTAGTTTTTTATAATTTAATGGTAGCGCTATTCTTCAAATGTATACAATTTCATAAGGTAAATAATAGGTGCTGATAATGTTTAAAACTCTTTTACGTTTAAAAGGTTATTATTCCTTAATTTTCCGGTCTTTAAAGCACCATCATTATTCATGACTTATCGTAATATTCTAGCCGCAGCTTCAGTAGCCACCTTATTATTCTTTTCCTGTTCAAATTCCAAAAAACCTGCGGCACTTGCTGAGCCAAGTAAAGAGCGGACTGTGGAAGATGATAAGGCCGACAGCTTGTTATTGGTTTACAATCCTGCCAAGGGGGATAAATGGATTGCTGACTTTGTACAGAACCTCCATAAAAAATACGGATTTAATGGCAATATGCTGGTCGCAAAAGACGGCAAGATCTTATATGAAAAGGCCATTGGATGGGCAGATTACCTGCACCGCGACAGCTTAAAAATCAATTCTGAATTTGAGCTGGCTTCCATTACCAAAACCTTCACTGGTACGGCCATTATGCAATTGATAGAGCAGGGGAAATTAAAACTGACCGATGATGTAAAGAAATTTTACCCCAACTTCCCTTATGAAGGCATCAATGTGAAATTGTTATTGACCCACCGCAGCGGCATGATGAACTATGTTTATTTTACGGATGGCATCTGGAAAGATAAGAAAAAACCGATGAGTAACCATGACGTCATGAACCTCATTGCCGAGCATAAGCCTAACCGCTATGCCAAACCGGATACCCGTTTTCATTACAATAACTCCAATTATATGGTACTCGCTGCCATCATCGAAAAGGTGACCGGCAAACCTTACTCCGACTACATGATGGAGCATATTTTCAAACCTGCGGGAATGAAAAACACGCACGTTTACTCTACTACCGTATATCCGAAAATCCCTGTTGATGTAGTAGGTCACGACCGTACCTGGAGATATTCTGTCGTACAGAACTTCCTGGATGGCCCAGTTGGGGATAAAGGAATTTACAGCACGATCCACGATTTAGTATTGTATGACAAAGCCTTGAAAAATGGCAGATTGCTAACAAAATCGAGTCTGGACTCTGCGTATAAGGGACACAACAAAGCCATCAATGGTCACTTTAACTACGGTTATGGATGGAGAATGTTTGATGGTGAGAATGGCAGAAAAGTAGTTTACCACACAGGATGGTGGCATGGATTCAGACACATCTACGTGCGTGATGTACAGAAGAACATTGTGGTAATCTTCCTTGGCAACCTGACCAATGGCAGTTTGATGCATTTGGATGACCTATACAAACATCTGGGTATGCCGATCATCAGAAAAGGAGCATATTCAGGATCAGGATCATTGCCAGGCAGCGACGAAGACTAATTAAGAAATTTTATCTAAAGCAATACCTCTGCTTCTTTTAGCGAGGTATGTTTTTAAAAGACTATTTTCAGGGAGTTCCAACTGTGGATCTCCCGCTAGAATGTCCATCACCGTTGACCTTGCCTCTTGCAAAATCAATTGATCTGTGGCCAGATTGGCCAGTTTCAATTCCAGCACGCCACTTTGCTGTGTACCGGTCAGGTCTCCAGGACCGCGCAGCTGCAAATCGATCTCAGAAATCTCAAAGCCGTTATTGGTTTTCACCATTGTATCCAGGCGCAAACGTCCGTCTGCACTCAGCTTATTTCCGGACATCAGGATACAATACGACTGCTCAGCACCCCTGCCTACCCTTCCACGCAGCTGATGAAGTTGTGACAGCCCAAAACGTTCTGCGTTTTCAATGATCATAATCGAAGCATTCGGCACATTTACTCCTACCTCAATTACGGTAGTGGCCACCATAATCTGGCTTTTTCCATCAATAAACTGCTGCATTTCGAACTGCTTTTCTGCATTCTTCATCTGCCCATGGACGATACTAATCTGAAAATCCGGACGGGGGAACTGATAGCTCATCTGCTCAATTCCGGCTTCCAGGTTCAGCAGATCAAGCTTCTCACTTTCTTTGATCAATGGATAAACCACGTAGACTTGTCGGCCTTTAGCAATCTCTTCCCGCATAAAGCCAAACATGCGCAAACGCTGACCTTCAAAAAAATGACGGGTTTCAATTGGCTTCCTGCCTACTGGCAATTCATCAATCGAGGAAACATCCAGATCTCCGTATAAGGTCATGGCCAGGGTACGCGGAATAGGCGTTGCCGTCATCACCAAAATATGAGGCGGAATCGCATTTTTACGCCAAAGTTTAGCCCGTTGCTCCACACCAAAACGGTGTTGTTCATCGATGACCACTAAAGCCAGGTTTTTAAAAATTACTTTATCTTCAATGAGTGCATGGGTACCTACCAGGATATCAATTTCTCCGGCTTCTAGCTCCGCATGTAATTTTGTACGCTGCTTTTTGGTGCTGCTGCCGGTCAGGATGCCTACTTTCGCCAGGCGGCCATTTAACAGCGATGTGATCGATTCATAGTGCTGGCGTGCCAAAATCTCCGTAGGCGCCATCATACAAGCCTGGAAGCCGTTGTCTTTGGCCAATAACATGCTCATCAATGCGACAACCGTCTTCCCGCTGCCTACATCGCCCTGCACCAGACGGTTCATCTGAATGCCACGCTGTGTGTCTGTTCTGATTTCTTTGATGACCCGCTTTTGGGCCCCGGTCAGTTCAAAAGGCAGGATTTCTTTATAGAAAGTATTCACGCTTTCCCCAACGGAGTTGAATGGATGTCCTTTAAACTTCCACTCCCTGATTTGCTTATTGTGCAGCAGCTGCAACTGGATATAGAACAGCTCTTCAAACTTCAACCTTCGTTCTGCTCCTTTTAAGGCCTTTACATCACGGGGAAAATGGATGCTCAGCAGCGCTTCTTTTTTAGTCACCATCTGGTATTTATCCAGAATATAAGCTGGCAGACTTTCCTTTACTTCCGACAGGTGCTGTTCCAATACCAGCGTCTGTAATTTCTGAATCCCTTTACTATCGAGGAAAAATTTTTTAAGTTTTTCCGTGGAGTTATAAACCGGCTGTAAACGAAGGTTTCCGGTAATCGTTGCTGGTCGCGGGTAGTTTTCCAGTTCTGGATGAGAGATACTAAAGCCTCCGTTAAAAGCCGCTGGCTTCCCAAAAACAATATATACCTTGCCACGCTGTACGTTTTCATCAATCCATTTCAAACTTTGAAACCAGACCAGTTCTATCGAGCCGGTTTCGTCAGTTAGGCGGGCTACAATCCTTTTCTTATGTTTTTCTCCAATCTGTTCTTTTCCGGTAATCCGACCCAATACCTGCACATAAGGCAATTCGCTGTTCAGCTCATTTACTTTATAAAACCGGGTACGGTCGATATAACGGAAAGGAAAATAATTGAGTAAATGATCGTAGGTGAAAATACGCAGCTCCTTTTGCAGGAGTTCCGCACGCTTAGGCCCTACGCCTTTCAGGTACTCTATAGTGGAATCTAAACTGGAAGCAAACAAGAGTTAAATGTTTTTTTTCTTAAAGGTAAGGATATCTTTAATGATGCTCCAATTAAATACGACAACAGAGACCACCAGCAAGAAATAAGCGATCAGTTTATTGGAATCTACGTGTTCATCAAAATAAAAGATGGCCACATTAAAGGCAATAATAGGATTCACATAAATAATGATACCCAGAGTAGAAGAAGGAATTCCGATCAATGCGTACAGGCTGAGGAACAATGGGATGATGGTAAAGAATACCGCCACTACAATAATGTTGCCCCAGAACCAGGCAGAGTCAGGAATACCGCCATGCTGAAAAAGATAGAATGGCAGCATCAGGATGACGGCAAGGCCGATCTGAAGGGCCAGTACATTGAGCTTATCCAGGTTTTGCATTTTCCGCTGAATGATCAGGTAAAACGCATATAGGGAAGCAATGATTACCGACCACAAGACTTCTACAAAGGAGCCGGTGGCCAGCAGGATGATACTCAGCAGGGCAATTGCCAGGGAGATCAGTTTTAATTTTGATAAATGTTCTTTGAGGAGTATAAAGCCACCAAATGCAGTAATCAATGGACAAACCATGTAAGCAAAGGCTGCAGATTGAAGGCTGACATTATTTACGGCATAAATATAAGTGTACCAGTTGGAGACTAGGAGTACCGTGGACACTGCAATCTGCAGGGCGATGGTGTTCTTTTCCTTTCTGCCTAAACCGGCGATATAATCCAGGTCTTTTCTAATTTGCTTTTTTCTAAAGGCCAGGATCGCCATCCATAGAAAAACCAGGGAAGTAAAGATCCTGTAATAAAGGATTTCCTCGGAAGGAAAAGCCTTTAAATTTCTCAATGGAATGGAGAAGAAACCCCAGATGGCAAAAGATAAAATGCCGGCAAAAAAATACCTGAGATTAGACTTCCCCAAAACTTATCCTTTACAAGCGATGATAGAAATCTCCACGTTTACCCCTTTAGGCAAGCCTTTAACGGCAACGGTTTCGCGGGCAGGAAAATTGCTTTTACTGTCGAAATAAGAACCGTATACTTCATTCACTTCATTAAACAAAGCCATATCGGTTAAGAAAATAGTGGTCTTTACAATATCACCAAAGCCATAAGAAGCCTCTAATAATACTGCTTTAATGTTTCTCATTACCTGGTGCGTTTCTTCAGAGATGGAAGTCATGGTCAATTCTCCGTTTAAGGGATTGATGGCCACCTGACCTGATAAGAATAGGAAACCATTTGCTTTTACAGCCTGGCTGTAAGGACCAATCGGAGCCGGCGCATTGTCGGTATTAAAAATTTGCTTCATAATTATATAGGTTTATTTTATGCTAAAATAGCCAGCTGATCAGCTTATATAGTAAGCCAGCTACAAAAACGGAGATGGCAACGGCATTAATGACGTGCATAATCCTCAGGTTGATATTGGTTGGTCGGTTCGGATCTTTCTTTCTAAATAGATACATACGTCTCACAAATGTAGGCATAAAAAAAAGAGGGCTTCAAAAATGAAGCCCTCTTTTTTCAATATTTACTTAGAAATAATTAGTTTCTAGCAGATTCAACACGACGGTTTTGGATACGACCTTCTTCAGTATCGTTAGAAGCGATTGGATTAGCTTCACCATGACCTTTAGTGATTACTTGACTAGCATTAACTCCAGAGTTAACTAAGTAAGTTTTCACAGAGTTAGCTCTGTCTTTAGATAATTTTAAGTTGTAAGCAGCAGTACCTTCGCTTGAAGCATAACCGTTAACAGTTACTTTACCACCACCATCACGCAATACTGAAGATAATTTATCTAAAGTAGGGTATGAATCAGTTTTAAGAACTGAAGAGTTAAATTCAAATTGGATTCTTTCGAAACCAGTTACATTGCTAGCATCAACTACAGCAACTTCTACTTTAGGTAGAGGACAGCCTGAACCATCAACTGCAACTCCTGCTGGAGTACCTGGACATTTATCGAATTGATCAGCAACACCGTCACCATCAGAATCTTTTTTCAAATCTTCAACAGATTTTTCAACGTTAGAAACACGAGTTTTCAACGCTTCAACTTCTTGACGTAATGAAGGATCTTTCAATTCATCATACATTAAAGCTAAAGGATTAACCCAGTCAAGGTTTGGTTTAGATTTAGAACCTAGAGAGAATTCTAGACCTGCATAACCGTAAGAGAATTTATCTTTAGTAGTTGCTTTTGCATATACTCCGTCAAAATTATCACCATCGATGAAGTGCATAGTGTAACCTAAGTTAAATGACACACGGTCAGATACTTTAAATTTAACACCAGCTCCAACTGGGATATAAGCTTCTTTTACGAAATCTTTATCTCTGTTTTCACCAAAGTTACCTTTGTTGTCTTTTCCGTCAACGATTGGGTTGTAAGCAACTAAACCGTAACCAGCAGTTACGAAGAAGTTTACTGAGTTCTCACGACGTAAGAAATCTACAGTAGCTACGTTAACAACACCTCTTAAGTCAATAGAGTATTGCATTTCAGTTTCGAAAGCTTTGATACCATTAACAGCACCGCCTACAGCGTCTTTGTTAGTACCTGAAACTTTACCACGGAAAATGTTACCTTCTAATCCGAATGCATGACCTAGTTGTTTTCTCAAAGAGATACCATAACCTAAGTTTACATCGAAGTTAGTAAAGTCATTTGATCCACCGATAGCAACAAATGGAGATAAAACACCACCGTTTACACCGATCGACCATGATCTGTACTGGCCTCTTCCACCAAATACCTTGGCTGAAGAAGAAGTCGCTGGAGTTTCTTGTGCATTAGCAAGAGTCGTTGCTCCCATTAACGCTACGAAAGAGACTGCAAGACCCTTTTTTAAAGTAGAATAATTCATAATTTTCTTTTTTAAGGTTAAACAAATTAATTGTATAATTTTTTGCGTAGCAAAACTAAACAATTTTTTAAATTCCCACAATAGATATACAAACTCCGTTCCAAAGTTTCGAACCATGAATAATTGTGTAAATCCAACACCGCTGTAACTGAATATTTTTCTAAATAAGAATATACAAATGAAACTATATTTTTGTTTTAAAAAAATAAAACAAGCTGATAAACAGCACAATAAACAATATTACACCAAAACAAAGTTCCTTAATCAATAGAAATAGGGACAAAGTGTAAAAAATACAAGCTAGATGTTTTTTTGACAAAAAACATTCCTGATTTGGCACAATTGTCCTACCTGTTCAGCACCCGATTCCTTTTTTACATACAAATCAGCTATAAAGCGAATTGAGCCATTTAGGAATTGATCCAGCGGTCAGTGAATTTATAAATATTAAAATCCGGAGATTTTAGTGCCTCCTTAACCCCTTCCAGCAATGCCCGCTTGTCTAAGCTGGCCATCCGGTAATGCTGAATGATCTTGAAAGCTTTTTCTGCAAGCAGGAATGGCCGGCGTTCATTATCGGCAGCGGTAGGTTCCATCAGCCAGGTACAAAGTGCGGCTATTCCTATATTTTTATCTGCAACCGTTTTAAAGATTGGCGTTTGCTGATGTTGGTGGTACATCAATTTCTGCAGATTGTTCGCAAAAGTATCCGCTCCATCACGATCCGCCTTATTTACGACAAAAGCCTGCGCAATTTCCATCAGACCTGATTTAATGTGCTGGATTTCATCTCCTGACTCCGGTACGAGTACCACTACCGTTTTATCGGCTAATCCGGCAATTTCAATCTCCGACTGCCCTACGCCTACGGTTTCTACGAAAATCAGGTCGAAATTGGCTGCTTTGATCACATCCACCATTTCTATCGTTTTGGCAGAGATCCCACCAAGTGCACCTCTTGTGGCGATAGACCTTATATATACGTTAGGATTATTGAAATGCTGAGACATGCGAATCCGATCCCCCAGCAAAGAACCAAAATTAAAAGGAGAAGTCGGATCAACGGCCAGAATCGCAATTCGCTTTTGTTGTGCCGTTAAATGCATGGTTATGGCATTGACCAATGTACTTTTTCCTGCCCCGGGAGGGCCGGTAATTCCAATTACAGGCGTTTGATTCAGCTCCAACGACCTTAATAATGCTGCCGAAGGGGCAATGTCATTTTCCACCAGTGTCAATGCCCTGGCTAGTCCAATGAAGCTGCCTTCTCGTAATTGTGTAAGCAAATGAGCAGATGAATGCATTAAATTATATCTATCTTTGTACAAATAAAGCAATATGTAATTAAGCAGGCGAATGAATTTTAGTATTTCTGTTGTTATTCCGAATTATAACGGAAAATCTTTATTAGCGGATGTTTTACCAAGTGTAGTCATCGCGCTTGCTAGCCTTAATTCCTCCAGCGAAATCATCGTAGTGGACGACAATTCGACCGATGATTCCATCACCTTCATCAAAGCGAACTTTCCTGAAATTATTGTTTTAAAAAATGAAGTCAACCTGGGCTTTTCAGGGACGATGAACAAAGGCATTTATGCAGCCAGTATGGATCTGGTACTCATTCTCAACAATGATGTGAAACTGCTACCTGGATACTTTGACGATCAGCTCCGGTTTTTCGAAAAGCCAGACACTTTCGGCGTCAATGCTACCGTGCTCAACTGGGATAGTGACATCCTGCAGGGCGGCGGAAAACTGATCAGCAGACACCTGTTCAAGATCAAAGCCAATCAAAACTATTATGTAACCGATCTTCCTACCGATAAAAACGCGGAGTACCTGAGCATGTTCCTTGGCGGAACCAATGCTCTGGTGGATAGAAAAAAGCTGCTGCAGCTCCAAGGCTATAATGATTTGTTCAGTCCTTTCTATGTGGAGGATGTGGAACTCTCCGTCCGTGCCTTAAGAATGGGCTGGAAAATGTATTATGTGCCAACGTCGGAATGCATGCACCAGGTTTCTACCACCATCAACAAATACAATAAAAAGAAGAAAATTAAATACCTGACTCTAAGGAATAAATATTACCTCCACTTTATCCATTTAAGCGGACTTACTTTACTAGGCTGGTACCTTCAAACTTTCCTTGAAATCGCAATACGCCTAATCACCCTCAATGGGACACACCTGAAGGCCTTCCTTACATTTATGAAGACAAAAAAGGAAGCTAAAATTGAGAAGTTAAAATTTCAGCAGTTGCTGTCCTTAAATAAAGTACCTCAGCAACCACTATTCCATATCATCAGTAACTATAAGGCCGAAACTTTAGCACGAATCCAACCAAAAAACATCTAAGGATCACATGTATATTTCAGCAGTCATCATTACCAAAAACTCCGAAAAAACTATAAAATGTTGTCTGGACAGCATTGCGAACCTTGCAGATGAAGTTCTGATCGTAGATTCAGGCAGCACAGACCTCACACTGAAAATTGCCGAAAGCTTTGGCTGTGTGATTATCCAAACCCCATGGTTAGGATATGGGGCCACTAAAAATCTTGGCCATCAGGCTGCCAGGTTCCCTTATATACTTTCTTTGGATTCTGACGAGGCCCTTTCCTACACTTTAGTGAAAGAAATACAACCTGAAAAACCACAGTTGCAGGGGCTTTATGAGTTCAGACGCCTGAACAACTACTGCGGTAAATGGATCAAGCATGGTGCCTGGTACCCTGACAAAAAAATCCGCCTCTTCCCTAAAGAAATTTTATGGAACCATGCTGCCAGTCACGAAAAGCTAGTCCTCAAGGAGGGTCAGTTATTGTATACTTTTAAAAGTCCGATTCTTCATTATGCTTACAGCAGCGAGGAAGAACTGAAGTCGAAAGTAGAACTCTATGCCAGATTAGGAGTAAAGGATCGGAAACACCTGAGCAAAATCGCCGCAATTGGAAAGATGATTTTCTCCCCTATGGTCAGCTTTGTGAAATCTTATTTTATCAAAAGGGGTTTCCAGGATGGCATGGCTGGTTTAAAAATCAGTTATTACATTGCCCTAGGCACCTTTCTTAAATACAAGTACCTGCTTCAAGGCTAGCGAACAGGCCCTGATTAAGACAGCTCTCATTTTCGGATACCCGCCCTTCTTTAATGCACAAAAATAAAAATTGTAACTTTGGTCGATTTTATCATTTTTAATGAAGACATATTTTAGATTACTGTCGTTTGCGAAACCTATTGAGAAGTTCGCCATCCCTTATATTATTGCTACATTATTAGCTGTATTTTTCAACACCTTCAACTTTACGCTGCTGGCGCCTTTGCTGGACACCCTGTTTTTTGACCAAAGCAGTGCTAAAGGAGCAATGAAGATAGCTGGACAATGGGATTTATTAGCCCAGTTCAAAAACTACATCGCTTCTACCGTAGAGCATTTTGGAAAACAAGAAGCCCTAAAAATCGTATGTGCGGTAATTTTGGCTTCCGTATTACTTTCCAATTTCTTCCGTTACTTATCACAGCGATTCATGGAAGACCTGAGGGTACATACCCTCCTGAACATTAGAAAAACGGTGTTTAACAATGTAATGAACATGCATATTGGCTTTTTCAACAACGAAAGAAAAGGCGATATCATTTCTAAAGTATCCTCTGACGTACAGGTGGTACAGTTTACCGTAACCAACACCTTGCAGGTGGTTTTCAAAGAACCCGTACAATTGCTGTTCTATGTATTTGTGTTGTTCAGTATCTCAGTGAAGCTTACCTTGTTCTCTTTGTTAATCATTCCGGTTTCTGGTTTCATTATCAGCAAAATTGTAAAACGACTAAAACAACAGGCTACTGTTACGCATGAGTCCTTTGCAAAAATGATTGGTTTTCTGGATGAGGCATTAAGTGGTATAAAAATCGTCAAGGCCTTTAACTCTACGGAAAGAACTAAAGAAAAATTCCACGCAGAAAATCAGTTCTATTCTAATTTGAATAGAAAAATGGTAAGAAGGCAGCAACTAGCCTCCCCAGTATCGCAATCTCTAGGGATTTTTGTCATCGTGATTATTGTATTGTACGGTGGCGGATTGGTACTGAGCGGAAGCAAAGAATTTACAGCCTCAGATTTCATCATGTATATTGCCGTATTCTCGCAGGTGATGCAACCGATTAAAGCCATTAGTGACTCATTTAGTGGGATTCACTCTGGTATTGCTGCCGGCGAAAGGGTATTAGAATTAATTGATACTGAACCACAAGTGGTCAATAAACCAGATGCAATAGAATTAAAAGAATTCAAAGCGTCACTGACTTTCGAAAATGTAAGTTTCAGTTATCAGGATAAAGTGGTTCTAAACAATATTAACCTGACCGTTCCTAAGGGGAAAACCATCGCATTGGTTGGCCCATCTGGGGGTGGAAAGAGTACCTTAATGGATTTAATTCCTCGTTTCCATGACCCAAAATCAGGCGTAATTAAAATCGACGGACTGAATTATCAAGACTTAACTGTAGAAAGTATCCGCAGTAAAATGGGAATTGTAAACCAGGAATCTTTCCTATTCAATGATACTATTTTCAACAATATAGCCTTTGCCAACCCTAATGCTTCAGAAGAAGAAGTGATTACAGCGGCAAAAATTGCAAATGCACATGAGTTCATTCTAGGTCAGGAACAAGGTTACCAAACTTACGTAGGTGATCGAGGCGGCAGGTTATCTGGTGGACAAAGACAGAGAATCTGTATCGCCAGAGCGGTATTGGCCAATCCGCCAATTATGTTGTTGGATGAAGCTACTTCTGCTTTAGATACAGAATCTGAAAAATTGGTTCAGCAGGCTTTAAACAACCTGATGCAAAACAGAACTTCTATTGTGATTGCTCACCGCTTGAGCACCATTCAACATGCAGATACAATTGTGGTGATTGAGCAGGGTGAAATTAAAGAAACCGGAAGTCATAGCGAGCTGATGAGTCATAATGGCTTATACAGACGACTAATAGACATGCAGGCATTTAATGACTAATCATGGGAAACCTTACTGAGCTATCACGGGCAATCAAACCAGCGGATTATCCGTATGAATTCTCGATTTGCAGCCTGGTCACCAGAAGAGAGGAATACCAGGAGATGCTGGCCAGCTTTTTGGCCTTTGGATTTACCGAAGATTGCTGTGAGTTTTTACATGCCGACAATAGTAAGGAATGCACATTTGATGCCTATACCGGCATCAATCGCTTTTTAAAAGAAGCAAAAGGAAAATATGTGATCATCTGCCATCAGGACATCCTGCTGCATAAAAACAATATCCAAGACCTGAGGGCGGCGCTCTCAGAACTGGATTCATTAGATAGAAATTGGGGGCTTTGTGGCAATGCTGGTGCTGCAGCACCAAATCATGTGGTATACCATATCAGTTATCCTGATACCGGTTTAAAAACCAAGGGTAAATTCCCGCTAAAAGTTGCAGCGCTGGACGAAAATTTTTTGATTGTAAAAAATGAAGCCTGCTTAAAAGTATCAAATGATCTTTCAGGTTTTCATCTATATGGTGCTGACCTTTGTTTACAGGCAGAGCTGAACGGATTCCATGCTTATGTGATCGCGTTTGATGTGATCCATAAAAGTAAAGGCAATAGAAATGAAGACTTTTATACCATCCGCAAAGCCCTCATCAAAAAATATAACCACTTTTTTAGAAGCAGGTGGATTCAAACCAATACCACTACTTTCCATTTGTCGGGCTCTTTCCTTGGAAAACTGGCTGGCAATCCCCTCTCTTTGTTTTTCGCAAAAATGTATCATGGACTAAAGAAGAAAATCTAATCATGGAAGCCCTAATGATCTCTATTGCACTTTGCACCTATAATGGTGAAAAGCACCTGCATGAACAAATGGAATCTCTGCTGAAACAAGATTATCCAAATCTTGAGCTTGTTATCCTGGACGATTGCTCGACAGACCGTACTTATGAATTGCTTTTGCAGTATCAGGAAAAACACCCAAAGATCCGTTTAGCTCAAAATAAAGAAAACCTGGGCTTCAACAAAAACTTTGAGACGGCACTATTACAGTGTAAAGGAGCATTCATTGCGATTGCGGATCAGGACGATATATGGGAACCTGACAAAGTCAGTAAATTGGCTGCCCAAATCGGGAACAACTTGTTGATTTACCATGATTCTTTATTAATCGATGTGGATGGTCATACTTCCGGCAGGAAGACTTCCAATACCCATCGGTTTGTAAAAGGCCACTGTGCCTCATATTTACTCTACAACAACTGTGTTTCCGGACATACCTGTTTAATGAGCAAAGCTTTTTTACCCCATTTATTACCCTTTCCAGAGGGCATTTATTATGATTGGTGGATGGCTTACACTGCTGCCTGCCTTGGTAAAATCGACTATTTGGACTTAGCGCTGGTAAAACACAGAAGGCATGCTTCCAGTTCCACCAGTAAAGACAAAATAAGCGGCAAAGCCTTACGCATTAAAAACCTGAGTCTGTTCCAGACCCACCCTTTAAATACGGAACCTACAAAAACACTGATCAAAGAAGTGTTGGACGGTTATGCGGTATTGAAGCAGCAACCTTTTTCCAAGGCTTTATTCTGGACGCTTCTTAAAAATTTAAAATCAATATTTTATACCCGACGGAAGTCGCTTTTTTCACAAATCAAGTTCATCCTTAAAGAAAGTACCCGTTAATTTTATATGGCAGCTATATCTAACTCCAGCTTAAACAATGGTTCTAAAAAACCAGGCGCGCTGAACGGCATCGTCGCAAAGTTAAGCCAACTCCTTATTTCTTCCAGCAGATCGAAACCTTTGATAGGGACTTCAAAAAAGACCCTTTTGGTCATAGACGACTACCTTCCTTTTTACGATAAATCTTCTGGTTCAAAAAGATTATTTGAATTGTTGAAGCTTTTCATCAGTATGGACTTCAAGGTAATTTACCTACCGGAAGATGGTAAAGCGCCTCAGCCTTATGCTGGGGAAATGCAGGCAATGGGTATTGAAATCTTAGCTATAACTCCTGAAAAAAGCCATGTTGACCAGTTAAAAGAGCGACTGAATGAATTTCATTATGCCTGGATTTCCAGACCAACATTGAATAAAAAATATCAGAAAATTCTGAATAAAAATACCAAGACCATTTTTGACACGGTGGACCTTCATTATTTGAGGATGCTTCGTCAGGCCGAAAATGAAGGCAATGAGAAATTGAAACGCAGGTCCTTAAAAACGAAAAAACTAGAACTTGCATTGGCCCTGAACAGCAATGCCACCGTAACCGTTACTGGAATTGAAAAAGATATTCTCGAAAGAGAAGGAATTGACCATGTTTTCGTCATTCCAAATGTACATTTCCTCAATCCCAACAACAAAAACACTCCTTTTGAGGAGCGTAAGGGCATTTTATTTATCGGGGGATACAAGCATGAACCCAATGTTGATGCGGTAAGATGGTTGGTAGAAGAGATCATGCCAAAAGTATGGGCAGCTGATCCTACGATCCACCTGACCCTTTTGGGCAGTGACCCTAGCAAAGAATTGCTGGCTTATAATTCGGATCGGATTTCTGTTCCCGGATACCTGCAAGAGGTGGCTGATTACTTCTATGAAAATCGGATATTTGTTGCCCCATTAAGGTATGGTGCGGGAATGAAAGGAAAAATAGGCCAAAGTATGGAATTTGGATTGCCTGTGGTTTCTACCAGTATTGGCGTAGAAGGCATGGATTTGAAAGATGGTCATAATGTCCTAGTTGCCGAAAGCACCAATGATTTTGCCAACCGTATTTTACAGTTGTATCAAAATCCGGAACTTTGGTCCTCGATTAAGAATAACTCAATTAAAGCAATCGAAGACTATAGTCCGGCAGAAGTCACCAAAAAATTGGATAAATTGTTTAAAACATTATAATTCCTACTGAATTATAATGTTTAACATCAGCCTAACCTAAGCCTCCCATGAATCCTAAAATCTCCATAATTACCGTCAATTACAACGACAAAGCTGGACTTCAGAAAACCATAAAAAGCGTTGCAGACCAATCTTATAAAGATTTTGAGTTCTTCGTTATTGATGGTGACAGTACGGATGGCAGCAAGAAATTGCTGGAGGAAAATGTCGCATTATTTACTCATTGGTTGTCGGAACCAGACCGTGGTATATACCATGCGATGAATAAAGGCATCAAAATGGCGACAGGCGAGTACCTCCTGTTTCTAAACAGTGGCGACAGCCTGTACAACGCTGATGTACTGAAAACGGTGAACCATGAAATCAACGGGGCGCATGACATCTATTATGGCGATATCATTTATGATGAAATCAGTAAACAGACCGTCAGGACCTTCCCTGACCGACTAACTTTCGGATTCTTTTACGAACACAACCTGTCTCATCAGGCCAGCTTTATCAGAAGAACACTTTTTGATGAATTCTTCTATTACAATGAATCGTTTAAAATTGTGTCCGACTGGGAGTTTTTCATCTATGCGATTTGTAAAAAAGACGTTCCTTATCAACATATCAACAGCATACTCACCAATTACGATGCCACCGGGCTTTCATCTAATGTAGACAATCATGTGGGGATGAGAAAAGAAAGGGCGGCTACGCTGGATAAATACTTTCCTGCCTTTAAGGACGACTACATTTTGTATCCAGAATTACAGCAAAAAAGGACGAAGCAGTTCTTATTCCTAAAACAAAACAAAGTGGCCTGGAGAGTCTTAAAAACATGCATGAGCACTATACAGTTCTTCCTTCCTAAACAGAAAGGATAAACATCAAACCTAATTTTATGAAGAAAATAAAAGTAATAGAGGCCGTGAACCAACTTGGCTTGGGAGGAACAGAATATGCTTTACAATTATATAGTAAATTTTTCGACAAATCATGCTTTGAAGTAACCGTGGTTGCCCTGCTGGAGGGAGGTGCCAGAGTGAAACTTATTGAAGATTTAGGCATCAAAGTGATGGTACTAAATGGCGATCTGAATCAATTTGCTGAATTACTAAAAGAAACTGATGTATTACATTGGCACGGGAATGGTATTTTAGAACCCGATTTGTACCAGGTTATTAAGAGGAATAAGCCGAAAATAGTGATTCAAACTAATGTATTTGGCCTATTCGAAAACGCTACTTATGACGTAATTGACTATGATCTTTTCATCTCCAAGATGATTCTGGTGAGGCGTATGGGGCTGGACAAAAAGTTAAAGGACAATTTTGAGGGTAAAAGAAAAGTCCTGCCTTATCCTGTCGACGTAGATCACCTCAGTAAGTTATTGCCTGAACCGTCGGCAGTATTGAAGTTCAAAAAACAGAAAAACCTGAATGGCTTTTTTGTGGTCGGTAGAATTGGCCGGGCAGACGACAATAAATTCGATCTGATCAGTCTGGATGGTTTCAAAATATTTGCAGAAAAAGTAAGCAACGCACGCTTCTTATTACTCGGTGCTACCCCTAAAATGAGAGCCCATGCTCAGAAATTAGGGATTACAGATAAGCTGATTATCTGCGAAAACACCTCTGATCTTCAAGAACTGTTGTACTACTATAAAACGATCGATATTTTCCTGGCAGCAAGCGCTATTGGAGAAAGCTTTGGAATGGTGATTGCAGAAGCGATGACGGCTGGCACACCTGTCTTAACGATCAGTACCGAAGACCGCGACAATGCACAAATAGAACTGGTAGACCACCACAAAACCGGAATGGTGACCAAAGCTGATCAACATCAAATCGCCTCAGCACTCCAATATCTTTATGAAGATGAGGCGGCGAGAACCCGCTTGTCTTCTGCTTCAAAAGAGAAAATTGTAAACGCATATAAAGCTCAAAAGATTGTTGGCAGTCTGGAACAACTGATCTATAAACATCTTGGAATCGAAAGCAACACCTCGGTTAGTCTGGTCGACGATTTCTCAAAAGATCTGATCAATGAATACACCAGAAGATGTCTAAATACCTATGGCCGTTCCGAATTCATGAAAAGTATTTTATGGCAGCTAAAAAAAATTCGCTAAAAACACAATCTACCCTATAGAAACCATTATTTTTACCTCCTAATCCTCTATCTCATGCCTAGAATATCTGTTATTGTCCCTAATTTCAATCATGCCAAATATTTGGAACAAAGGATAGAAAGTATCCTTTCTCAGACTTATCAGGACTTTGAACTCATTCTGATGGACGATTGTTCTACGGACGACAGCAGGAAAGTTTTAGAGCAATACCGCAACCATCCTAAAGTGACCCAGCTTATTTTTAATGAACAAAATAGCGGCAGTACCTTTAAGCAATGGAAAAAGGGGGTAAATGCCGCTCAGGGCATCTATGTATGGATTGCTGAAAGTGACGATTGGTGTGAGCCTACACTGCTGGAAACCTTGGTTGCCGGCATAGAAAAAGATAAGGACACGGTGATTAGTTATTGCCAGTCCTACTGTGTGAATGATCAACACGACATTATTTTCCAGTCCAACCACCGTGTATTGTCGGAAACCGTAGACGGAAACCAATTTATTCAAAACTATTTATCGGTACCTGTGGCTATTTTTAATGCCAGTATGGCGATCTGGAGGAAGGATAAATTTGAACAGATCCCTGAAGAGCTGACCACCTTCCGCTTTTGCGGCGATTGGTTTTTCTGGATCCAGCTGTCGAGGTTTGGCAAAGTCCATATCTCTGGAAAAATCCTGAATTACTTCAGAAAACATGGCAATGATGTGAGTGGAAAAGCTTACCAGAGTGGATTGAATTTTGTGGAAGAACTTCGGATCCTCAATATGATGTATATCGATCAATTAATTACGGAACGTCAGTATTACCGCGCTTATAAGAAAAAATTCATTGATTACTGGCAAGTAAAAGACACCATCGATAGAACCAATAAAGCGGCCGTAAAAAAGCTGTTTAACAACTCTCTGTCTACCAAAACAAGTATGCTTAAATTAGTCCCGATTGCGATCTGGAAGAAATTCAAGCGAAAGAAGAAATAAACAAATGAATAAAGGAATTACTGTTCTTGTCTGTACCTATAATGGCGCCTCCAGGCTTGCCAAAACCATTGAACATCTTGCTTCACAAAAGACAAGACCTACATTTCAATGGGAACTTATTGTGATAGACAATGCTTCCAAAGATGATTCTGCAGCCGTTGCACAAACAGAATGGAATAAATATAATCTACCATCCGTTCCATTTACCGTGCTTTCTGAGCAAAAGCCTGGAAAGATTTATGCATTGGAGCAAGGCGCTGCGAGGGCAAACTATGAATACCTGTTGATTTGTGATGACGACAACTGGCTGCAACCGGATTACCTAGAAAAAATGTATGCTATCCTGGATAGCCATCCTGAAGTCGGTGCTGTTGGCGGACAAGGAATCGCAGTATGCGATCTACCTGCATTGCCAGTCTGGTTTAAAGACTACGAAGAAGGGTATGCAACCGGAAAGCAAGGGCCGCAAACTGGCGACGTTACGGCCAACGGGCATTTATGGGGTGCCGGGTTGGGCACCCGTACGTCCTTATATCAAAAAATGTATATTGGTTTCCCTTCTCTATTGACAGGAAGGTCAGGCAAGCAACTGACCGCAGGAGAGGATGCTGAATATTGCCAGCGATTAATCTTGGCAGGTTATAAATTGTATTATGACGCGAACCTCATCTTTCAACATTATATGCCTGAGAACCGCTTACAAAGCGAATACAGGGTTAATCTTTTCCAGGGCTTTACAGAGAGTAATAAGATCCTTCACAAATACTATCTGGCAAACGCGCTGAAATTGAAATCTGAAAACAACTTGCTGACAAAAATCAGGTTGTTGCTGGTTACCCCTTTCCGCTTCTTATCTGCAAGGGCACCAGAACGGAAACAAAAAGCAAAGGACACCCTCATATTTCTTAGCCCTATTGAAATTGGCAAGAATACAGTGATGCTGAAAATTAAAAAGTTTTATCAGGCAGTTCGCCGCTAACATTTTAATTTTTTTCCAAAGCCTGGAGAAAAACGATATCTTCTCTTCCTTTGCTTCGTTTCTCTTTTTTACGTAGCTGAGCAGCGTATAATCAAAAATACAATCATCAAATCTTAGTTTTTGTACAGAAAACTCAAGGCCAAACTAGTTTACCAAAAACCACATCAAAAGTTAATTTATTTCGTTTTTAAAAAACTAATGACCATTAGTTAACAAAAAAGAACGCAAACACATAAAATTAATTTTTTTATCAAAAAACAATACAAAATTAATTAAAAAAATATTAAGACTATAAATTTTATAATGTACATTTAATTTCACCAAAACAATATTTAAAACTTTATAAAATCAAAATTTTATCTTTGGCCTTACTTATTTTAACAGCCGCTGCCTGCAAGAAAGAAACATCTACAGCTTTAATTGAAAAGGAGTTGCCAGTAAAGGCTGATAAGGTAGGGTCCACGAGGCTTCCGTCCGATAGTTTAAAAAGCAGCTCTGTAAATGCAAGAGTTGCATTTCAACTTCCATACAAAGACGAAATTCCCGGGCAAGTAATTCTTTACAAATTAATCCGATACAAGACAAATCAACATTTCATGGCATCAGGCCCCGAAGCTTATCAATTGATAAATACAATTAATAATGATGGATTTTCGGAATGGCAGGCTGATGGAAGTGTTTTTTATTTTTATACTACTTCAACACCTACTCAATATTCAGGACCACTGGAAATCGTACTTGGTATTTAGAAGGCATTATTGGGTACAATTAGACGCTCCTAAGATCAAAAAATATCCTGACATAAAAGACGAGACCCTATCACATGATGATATGGCCTCGTCTTTTATGAATTTTATAAAGAATTTCGCCGTTAAGATTTTATTTTTCTCCAAAGCCTGGAAAAGAAGGACTTCTTTTTTACAGGCACTTGATTTTTAGTTTTAAAATTTTTCAGCTCCTCAGAATTCAAAATATCATTAATTGCACCCCTAAACAGGATCAATTTAGGCCAAGTAACCGGATAAAGCGGATGAAAATTTCTTAGACAATTGTAATTACCCTCATCTATTGCATCCCATAGTTTAAAAAAGCTTTTAGTATTGAAATCATCTTTATGGCTCCAGTTATTTAGCTTTTGCTGAATCTCTTCAGTCGTTCTTGCCCAACTCTGATGCAGCATTAAATTGTCCCAATGTACCTGATCGTTGCCAGAAGTATTATTTCTGGCCAGGTCATATACCGGATGATTGGTGGCAAAACTAAGGGTTTCAAAAGAATCATCAATTAGTAGAAAACCTGTAGGCAGTTCTTTAAACAAAGTGGCTACGCTACAATAAATGCTGGTTGGTTTTTCCGGATGGTATTCCTTCAGCCTTTTAATAAAGGCTTCAAAGTCTACAAAATATTCGTCGGAATCAATCTGAATGTACCAATCGGCCTTACCCATCCTTTTCCCTAAAAGGTTTCTTTCTCTGGTATCACATTCCATAGGCGTAAGACCCGGAAGGTAAAACTGGTCTTTATAAATGGTGATTTTCTGGTCTTTATCGAATGCTTTCAGCCATTCCCAGAACTGAGGATCAATTTCCAATGAACCGCCGGCCCAGGTTTTTCCCTCTGCATCTACTGCAAAATAGATTTCATCTACAAAATCATAGATTCTGGGCAATGAAGTTTTCACAAACTCGTAATCGTAGGAAATCAGGTAACCTGCTTTAATGGTCGTCATTGGTATTTATATTTTTTATGCGTAAAAAAACCGCCACAGAGACTGTGGCGGTTAGTTATTTTATGTTTAAGAAAGATTACAACTTCCTTTTTACTTCTACTTGTTCGTAAGCTTCAACGATGTCACCAACTTCGATGTTGTTAAAGTTCTGAATGTTCAATCCACATTCGTAGCCTCTTGATACTTCTTTCACGTCATCTTTATAACGTTTCAACGAAGCCAGCTCGCCTGTGTAAATGACCACACCATCTCTAACGATACGGATCTTGCTGTTACGAGTAATCGTACCATCCAATACCATACATCCGGCAATTGTACCCACTTTAGTGATTTTGAAGGTATCTCTAATCTCCACGTTAGCGGTGATTTTCTCTTCAAATTCTGGAGCCAACATACCTTCCATCGCTGCTTTAATCTCATTGATTGCATCATAGATGATCGAGTAAAGTCTGATGTCAATTTGTTCCGCCTCAGCAAGCTTACGCGCTCCTGGGGAAGGACGAACCTGGAAACCGATGATGATCGCATCAGAAGCAGAAGCTAACAATACATCAGATTCAGAAATCTGACCTACTGCTTTACTAATGATATTGATTTGAATCTCTTCCGTAGACAGTTTCAATAATGAGTCAGATAATGCCTCGATTGAACCATCCACATCACCTTTAACAATCAGGTTCAGCTCTTTAAAGTTACCGATAGCCAAACGACGACCGATCTCATCCAAGGTAATGTGTTTCTGAGTACGAAGACCCTGCTCACGCATTAACTGCAGACGTTTGTTGGCAATTTCTCTTGCTTCAACTTCACTTTCTAATGCATTGAATCTATCACCGGCTGTTGGTGCTCCCTGCATACCCAATACCTGTACTGGTACAGATGGGCCTGCTTTATCAACTTTCTGACCACGTTCGTTAAACAACGCTTTCACACGTCCGCTATAACTACCCGCTAAGATCGGATCACCGATTTTCAAAGTACCTGCCTGAACAAGAACCGTAGTCACAATACCACGACCTTTATCTAATGTAGCTTCAATTACACTACCTGTAGCACGTTTGTTAGGGTTGGCTTTAAGATCCAGCATTTCTGCTTCTAATAATACCTTCTCTAATAACAAGTCTACGTTTAGTCCGCTCTTACCTGAAATCTCTTGTGATTGGAAAGTACCTCCCCAATCCTCTACAAGGATATTCATTGTCGATAATTGCTCGCGTATTTTTTCTGAGTTTGCACCCGGTTTATCAATTTTGGTAAAGGCGAATACCAATGGTACGCCTGCTGCCTGTGCATGTTGGATTGCTTCTTTAGTCTGAGGCATTACTGCATCATCCGCTGCAACCACAATGATGGCAATATCGGCAACTTTCGCACCACGTGCACGCATCGCTGTAAAGGCTTCGTGACCTGGAGTATCTAAGAAAGTTACTTGTTTACCTGTAGGTGTGGTTACCATATAAGCACCAATGTGCTGTGTAATACCACCGGCTTCACCAGCCACTACGTTTGCTTTACGAATATAATCCAGCAATGAAGTTTTACCGTGATCGACGTGACCCATAATAGTCACAACAGGTGCTCTTGGTACTAAATCTTCTTCGCTATCTTCTTCTTCGATCAGGATATCGCTTTCATCATCCGGTTTCACGAATTGAATTTCATAACCGAATTCATCCGCAACAATCGTTAATGTTTCCGCATCCAGACGTTGGTTAATAGATACGAACATACCTAAACTCATACAAGTTCCGATAATTTTCGTTACTGGTACATCCATCATTGTAGCCAACTCATTTGCCGTAACAAATTCCGTCACCTTTAATACTTTGGATTGTGATTCCAGTTCCATTGCTGCTTCGTCTGCAGAAAGTGCCACATCATCACGTTTTTGACGACGTAATTTTGCGCGCTGTGCGAACTTACCAGATTTCCCTGCTCCACTTAAACGGGCAAGTGTTGCTTTAATCTGATCTTGGATTTCTTTTTCCGTAGGTTCTTCTTTAGGACCGCTTCCAGGAGATCCTGGTTTGTTGTTCCTGAAGTTTGGCCTGTTGGCAGTGTTATTCGTATTGTTCCTGAAATCAGGTCTATTGGTAAAAGTAGGTGCTGGTTTCGGCGCTGTTGTGCCTGTACCTGCAGCTCCAGGTGCCACTTGATTTCCTCCGGAAGTATGACCTCCCTGGCCAGGATGGCCTGGAGTCTTTTTACGCTTACGCTTTCTCTTTGCATCATTACTGTCAGCCGATGAGGCTACAGGTGATGATTTACGATCAGGTGTTACCGGTAATACAATTTTACCGATGATGTTTGGTCCTGATAGTTTTACAGAACGTGCCTTAATGACTTCCACACCGTCAGTTTTTTCAACTTTCGGAGCTTCCGCTACTTTAGGCGTTTCAATTATTTTTGGTGCTTCCACTGGTTTTGGAGTTTCTTTTACTTCTGGCTCTATTTTAGCAACAGGTTGCTCAACAGGCTTTGGAGTCTCTTCCACCTTAGGTTGTTCCACAGGTTTAACCACTTCCGCTTTTGGGGCTTCTACTGGTTTCTCAACTGCTTTTTCTTCTACAAGTGCTTTCTCCGCTGGAGCAAGGGCTGGTGTTGGTTCCGCTACTTTAGGTACTTCAGCAACTGGCTGAGGCACTTCTGGTGCTTCGTCTTTCTTCACCGGACGGGTTTTAGTATTTAAATCATCTAAATTGATTTTCCCTACTATTTTCACACCCGGCAATGCTCCCTCTTCAGGTTTCTCTTCTGTTTTTTCCACTACAGGAGCCACCGGTTTTGCCGGAGTTTCTTCTTTAGCTTTCTCTACAGGAGGAGTATACGAATGAAGGTTCTTAATTAAGATGCCTTCATTTTCGAATTCTACATTTTTTCTAGGTGCTTCTGCAGCTTTTTCGACTGCTTCCGGCTCATCACGACGAATTTTACCAATAACAATCTGATTGGCTTCTTCTTTTACGATCTTATCGCCCTGAAACTCTTTCAACAGCGCATTATACATGTCGCGGGAGAGCTTAGTAGTGGGTTTATTCTCAACAGAAAAGCCTTTCTTTTCTAAAAACTCAACGGCCGTAGCTATGCCTACGTTAAGTTCCTTAACTGCTTTAAATAAAATTATTGGTTTGTCGTCTGACATTGATATCCTATTTTTCTTTTAATTCTTATACAAAAGTAACGTTTATTCTTGTTTATTTCATGCGTATGTGATTTGTTTTTAATGGCCACATAAATTTTCAGTATTCAAGCTAACGTTTTATTCAAACTCTGATTTTAATATACTCATCACTTCTTTGACGGTTTCTTCTTCAAGGTCGGTACGTTTTACCAACTCGTCAATTGAAAGTGAAAGTACACTTTTTGCGGTATCACAACCGATTGATTTCAGCTCATCAATGATCCAGCTGTCGATTTCATCTGAGAATTCTTCAATATCCACATCCTCATCTTCTTCGCCTGCTTCACGATAAACATCGATCTCATAACCGGTTAATTTACCCGCTAATTTAATATTATGTCCACCTCTACCGATGGCCAATGAAACCTGATCTGGTTTCAAATATACCGAAGCGTGTTTCGTTTCGTCATCTAACTTAATAGAAGTGATTTTTGCCGGGCTCAATGCTCTGGTAATATATAATGAAACGTTGTTGGTGAAGTTAATCACATCAATGTTTTCATTTTTAAGTTCTCTCACGATACCATGTATCCTGGAACCTTTCATACCCACACAAGCACCAACCGGATCAATCCTGTCGTCATAAGACTCCACTGCCACTTTCGCTCTTTCTCCTGGCTCACGCACGATTTTCTTAATGGTAATTAAGCCATCAAAAATCTCAGGAACCTCAATTTCAAACAAACGCTGTAAGAATTCAGGGGCAATCCTTGAAATGATAATTTTTGGAGTTGCATTGATCATATCTACTTTAAGAATGACCGCGCGAACAGTATCTCCTTTTTTGAAATAATCAGCCGGGATTTGTTCCGTTTTTGGCATCATCAACTCGTTGCCTTCATCATCCAGCACCAGTGTTTCTTTCTTCCAAACCTGATAAACTTCTCCCGTTACAATCTCACCAACTCTATCTTTATATTTTTTGAAGATCTCGTCTTTCTCTAATTCAAGTACCTTAGATACAAGGGTCTGGCGTGCAGCTAAAATTGCTCTACGTCCAAAGCTCTCTAAAGTGATCTGCTCAATGTAATCGTCGCCAACTTCCATATCAGGATCTAAGCGCTTTACTTCAGACAGTTCGATCTCCAGGTCATCATCTTCAGAAAAACCATCCTCCATCACCTTTCTAGTACGCCAGATTTCCAAATCCCCGTTGTCCGGGTTAACGATGACGTCACAATTCTCATCTGTACCGTATTTTTTACGCAACATACTGCGAAATACCTCTTCCAGCACACTAATCACTGTAGGACGGTCGATATTCTTGAACTCTTTGAATTCCTGAAATGAATCGATTAAATTAATATTGCTCATTTTTATTTAAATGAAATTAAAACCTTTGTTTCTGTTATACTACTAAAGTCGATACTGGTTGATTCCAGTGTCGCCTTTTTACCTTTTTCTTTAACCTTCGCTTCGATGGTTATGCCATTCTCTTCAACAGAAAGCAACTGACCTTCTTTAATCTCGCCACCGCTTAGTTTTACACTCAACTCTCTGCCAATATTTTTCACATATTGTCTCTTCAGTCTTAGTGGTTCACCAACACCCGGTGAGGATACCTCTAAATTATAAGCTTTATCGATGGTATTTTCTTCTTCCAAATGAAAACCTACATGTCTGCTGATCGCTGCACAATCCTGGATACTAATCCCTTCATCGCCATCAACATGAATAATAAGCTTATTGTTTGGAAGCATTTTAACTTCTACCAAAAACAACTCCGGCCTATCCGAAATCTTCTCTTCAACTAACTCTGTTACTCTTTTTTCTGCTTGCATAACCAATTTGCTAATAAAAGAAAAGAGGGGACTCCTGCCCCCTCTTGCCCTCTATTACAGTGCAAAGATATGAAATATTTTCACAAAATAAAAATGGAATTGATGTTATGTGCAATGTATGTGCAACTTTTTCAGCAAGATACGGAACCGAGTGCAGGCCTTTGAAAGCGCTTGATTAGCGGTTCAAGACCTTTTGCTGGGGCTTAATCGTATAGCTTAGTTTTCCTTTGATAATTTCTTCGGGCTTGGCGAACTGAATGTTCAGGTGGGTAATAACCAGATACTCGCGGCCCTTTACAAAAGGCTGTATCGGACTGAACACAAGGTTGCTGTCGGTTACATTGATCTTTCCGGGGATCGCTTCTTCTCTGATGACCGAATCTTTTTCGGAAGGGGTTTGCAGGACTGAAACCAGATCCATCAAAACAGAATCTCTGTTTTTGAGGCCCTTCAGCTCCAATAAACCTCTGGGATCAATGTGTGAAAACAAGATCTTTGAACTGTCTGCCGAAAAAGCTATAGAAAGTGGCTTATTATTTGCATCGGAACATCCGGCAAAGAAAAGGCTGGCAGCGCCCAGCACCACTGGCCAAACAAAGTATTTAAACATATCACTAAATTACGCATTATGAAGATCATTGTAGAAATTTTATTATTGGGACTGGCGGTATTTCTTGGCGCCAAAATTATCCCTGGGGTTCATGTAGACAGCTATTGGACAGCCGTTCTTGCCGCAGTACTGATTTCGCTGGCCAATGCTACTATTGGGACCATTTTGAGAATCTTCACTTTACCGATTAACTTTTTAACGCTCGGACTGGTTTCTTTCATCATCACCGTTTTGATGATTTTATTGGTAGACAATATGATGAGTACCTTCAATACGAGCGGTTTCTGGGCAGCAGCCTTATTGGCGATTGTAGTTGCCGTAATTAAGGGATTACTGGGCGGTTTACTCGGAACCGAGAAAGATTAAATTTTTAAAAGTATTGCTTAGGTAGTGACCGGGAAGTGTTCGGGAAGAGAAGGGCCTTATAATAGGGTTCGGAGGGGGTTCGGTTAGGGTTCGCGTAGGGTTGCCTTAGTCTCTGCTATCCAAACCCTAACCGAACCCCCTCCTTCCTCTAAGGAAAAGCAGGTCTCTTCCCGAACCATACGGGAGGCTTATCGCCAACAAAAAAAGCAGCCTTGAGGCTGCTTTTTTTGTTGGTAAAGAAAATCTCTACCTGAAAATGCTGAAGCATTTTATCTCAAAATCTCTCTGGAGATCACCATTTTCTGAATTTCTGTAGTGCCTTCATAAATTTGGGTAATTTTAGCATCTCTCATCATGCGTTCTACATGGTATTCTTTCACAAAACCATAACCGCCATGGATCTGAACTGCCTCAACAGTCACGTCCATCGCTACTTTAGATGCATATAGTTTTGCCATAGAACCGGCTAAAGTATAAGATAAGCCCTGATCTTTCATCCATGCGGCTTTATACACCAGCATTCGTGCGGCTTCAATGCTAGTAGCCATATCGGCCAGCTTAAAGGCAATCGCCTGATGTTCTGCAATTGCTTTGCCGAATGATTTACGTTCCTTTGAATAAGCCAAAGCCAGCTCGTACGCTCCTGCAGCAATCCCTAAGGCCTGCGCAGCGATACCTATACGACCGCCTTCCAGGGTTTTCATTGCGAAAGTGAAACCAAATCCATCATCACCGATCCTGTTTTCTTTAGGAACCTTAACATCATTGAACATGAGTGAATGGGTATCAGAACCACGAATGCCCATTTTATTTTCTTTTGGCCCCACAGTAAAGCCTTCCATACCTTTCTCTACGATAAAAGCGTTGATGCCTTTATGTTTCAAACTGCGATCGGTTTGTGCAATCACCAGATAGGTGGAAGCGGTATTTCCGTTAGTAATCCAGTTTTTAGTACCGTTCAGCAGGTAATAATCGCCCATATCTACCGCAGTAGTTTGCTGGGAGGTGGCATCTGATCCAGCCTCAGGCTCCGACAGACAGAAAGCGCCGATTTTTTCACCTGCAGCCAATGGCTTCAGGTACTTTTCTTTTTGGAATTCTGAACCATAAGACTCCAGTCCATAACAGACCAGGGAGTTATTTACAGAAACCACCACAGAGGCAGAAGCGTCAACTTTCGACAATTCTTCCATCACCAGGACATAAGATAGCGCATCGAGCCCGCTGCCATTATATTTTTCTGAAACCATCATTCCAAGAAATCCGAGTTCACCGAGCTTTTTTACTTGCTCGGCAGGGAATTTCTGGTGCTCATCTCTTTCGATAACTCCGGGCTTCAGTTCAGTCTGTGCGAAATCCCTGGCAGCCTGTTGAATCATCAATTGTTCTTCACTTAATTGAAATAGCATAATTATATAGATAAAAATATACGTACTGCCAAATTTAGTATTTCTAGATCAGATTACTATGGCAGCATAGTATTATTTTACACTATACCGCTTTTTGCTATTTTAAAAGGCGATTGTTGTCGTCAGGAAAAACAAGCACTGGATGGTATTTCTTTGCTTCTTCGATTGGCAGGGAGCCAAAAGACATAATGATTAGAATATCGCCGACCTGTACTTTTCTGGCTACAGCACCATTTAAACAAACAATACCGGTTCCGCGTTCGCCCTTAATCACATAAGTTTCAAAACGCTCTCCGTTGTTGTTGTTTACAATCTGCACCTTTTCATTAGCAATGATCTGGGCAGCATCCATCAGATCCTGATCGATAGTGATACTACCTACGTAGTTCAATTCTGCCTGTGTTACTTTAACACGGTGTATTTTCGATTTTAATATCTCGATAATCATAATTCAAAGTTACGAATTTTTGTAATTAGGGTGTTTAATAGATTGTCAGTTGAGGAGCATATTATCAATTAGACGCGTCTGACCCACCTTTGCGGCCACTAGAGCCACGATATCCGGCTGATTTTTATCGGCTTCCGGAAGCAGTGTTTTCCCATTTGCAATGGTAAAGTAGTCGAGATCCACACCAGGAATGGCAGTGATCATCTTTTTCGCATTTTCCAGTAATTCCGGAATGCTGACGGTTTTAAAATTATCCTTAACATACTGAAGTGCTTCGCTCAATACCAGGGCATTTTTGCGGTCATCTTTGGTCAGGTGGATGTTTCTAGAGCTCATCGCCAGGCCGTCCTCTTCTCTGATGATCGGGCAGGAAATGATCTGAACCGAAAGCTTAAAATAGGCCACCATATTCTCAATCATCAGCACCTGCTGAAAATCTTTTTGTCCGAAGAAAGCAAGGTCTGGATTTACGGCATTGAACAGCTTATTCACGATTTGTGTCACGCCCTGATAGTGCCCTCTTCTGAATTCACCTTCGAGTAAAAACTCTGCCGGCCCCAGGTCTATGTGCCATTCCTCAGGCTCAGGGTACATTTCCTGCACAGATGGCATGAATACCACATCACATCCTGCAGCTAAAAGCATATCCATATCATGCGCTAAAGGGCGGGGATATTTCTCCAGATCCTTAGGATCTGTGAACTGTGTTGGATTTACAAATATGCTGCAAACCACTACATCAGCATGCTGCTGCGCAACCTCAATCAGGGACACGTGTCCTTTGTGCAAAGCACCCATAGTAGGCACTAAAGCAATTTTCTGTTGACCCAATTTTATTGGTTCAAGCAACGACTTTAACGCTGCGATGGTGTTTATAACTTTCAAACTAGCCTATAAAATTTCAAGGGGCAAAGTTGGTTAATAATACATTCCAAACAAAACATCTTGCCTATATAATTGATAAATGTTATTATTTTGCTTACCTTTGCCCCTTGATAATCTTTTCTTTAACATAATTATTTATTTACAGAATATGGAGATGGCCAAAACGAAGCTACTGATTGTTACACACGAGATGTCGCCTTTCCTTGAACTCACTAAAATTTCAGAAATTACCCGTCAACTACCACAGGCGATGCAAGATAAAGGATTTGAAATCCGTATTTTGATGCCTAGATTCGGGAATATTAATGAAAGAAGGAACAGATTGCACGAAGTGATACGTCTTTCAGGAATGAACATTATCATTGATGATAATGACAACCCTTTAATTATTAAAGTTGCCTCTATTCCAGCTGCTCGTATGCAGGTTTACTTCCTGGATAACGAAGATTATTTCCAACGCAAATACGTTTTTAGAGACAAAGAAGAAAAATTCTATGCGGACAATGATGAGAGAACGATCTTCTTTTGCAAAGGCGCATTGGAGACGGTTAAGAAACTAGGATGGGCTCCGGATATCGTGCATTGCCACGGCTGGATGACTTCTTTAGTTCCTGCTTACATCAAAACTTCTTATAAGAATGACCCTACTTTCAAGAATGCGAAAGTGGTGTATTCTATCTATGAGAACTGCTTTACAGAGAAGCTTCATGTAGACCTTCACAAGAAGGCGGTCATGAACGCAATGACGCTTGAGGACACGAAAATGTTTGAAAATGCCGACTGTAACACCTTACATATCGGGGCGATTACTTACTCAGATGCTGTAGTTTTAGCACATGATAAAATCGATGCTGATGTGTTAAAATTTGTTAAAGATTCTAATAAACCAACTTTAGCCTTTAATTTAACCGAGGATTTCGAAAACTTCTACTCTTTATATGAAGAGATTTCGGATGAAGAATTGGTTTCTATAGCATAAACTCAGGTATTATTAATTTAAATATGAAATTTACAAAACAAGACTTATTAACCATGTTGATAGGTCTTTTTCTTTTTTCTTCGTGTAAAGATAACAACACGATTGGCCTTGCTCCAGATGGTGATGCCATTTCCGGAGATTTATACGATAATACAGCACTTACTACGCGCACTCAAGCGGAAGCCCCTGTTGCCGCAAGTGCATTAGCCAGGTTTCCAATTGGCTTGATGGTGGATCCTGTTTTTGGAACATCTGAAGCTGGAGTTGCGATGACGGTAAATATCCCTTCGGTAGGATACCGTTTTGGAAATAACCCAATAGTCGATTCTGCAGTCTTGGTATTGCCTTACTCTACTCAGTTTTATGGTGACTCGACTGCGAAGTATGATTTCACAGTCAAACAATTGACGACAGACATGTCTCTGGAAAACAGCTTTTTAAGCAGCAAAGAATGGTTCAAAAACACAAGTGACGTGTTAGGCACAAATCTGGACCACCAGCAGCGCCCTACTACCAGCTTTAAAGTGACCAATATTGTAACCGGTAAACCGGATACAGCAGCAACAGTTGCTCCTCAGCTCAGAATTCGCCTGAATCCAACCATGATTCAGAACAGAATTGTAAAACTGGACACCAATGCTTTCGCTAGAAACGACCTGTTTACCAGCAAGTTCAATGGCCTTTATGTGAATGTGACCAGAGCAACAGGTGTTGGTGCGATCGCATTCTTCAATTTTGATCAGATAACCGACGTAAACAATGGGGCAAAATTACAGATCTATTACCGCAAAGATGGAACGAGTCCATTAACGCATGATACGGTTTCTGCAATCTTCCCGATCGATAAAACGACTTCCCCAGTGAGTGCTTACGTGAAGCATACCTATACCGCTGACATCAACACGCAATTAAACGATCCTTCAGCTACGCAATATCCAAAAACGTATTTACAAGGCTTAACAGGCTTAAGAAACAAGATCTCTTTTGATTTTAACGAGTTTAAAACCTTAACTGCCGGTACGAAAGTTTCTGTTAACAAAGCAGAGCTGGTGATCGACCTGAGCCCTGAAGATGATGTTTATTTTAAACCTGCACCAAGATTAAGACTATACAAATTTGATGCAGCAGGTCTGGTGACTAACCTTCCGGATAATGACCGTGCGGTAACTGGTGTAACTGCCGGTGACCCAAGAGCACTTCCTGCACAGGAATTGTTTGGCGGATACTTTGATTCTGTGAACAGAAGGTACATTTTTAGTATCACGGCCTATGTTCAGGATTTAATAGACGGAAAAAAACAGGACTACGGCACATTTATAGCGCCAACGCCAAGTACAGAATTTACCTTGAGCCCCTGGGCAGCATCTGCAGAACGTTCCATTTTACTGGCACCAGTAAAAAATGCAGCAGCAGGAACAAAACGCATGAAGTTGAACATCTTTTATACAAAAGTGAGATAATTTAATCCTAACCATATTCATATCCCCCGAGATTCAGTAATTTCGGGGGATTTATTTTTTTAAAACATTTTTTCTATGTGTGGAATAGTTGGTTACATTGGTCATCAGGAAGCTTGGCCAATCGTCCTCAAAGGGCTAAAAAGATTAGAATACCGAGGTTATGACAGCGCAGGAATTGCATTGTTGAACGGTACCGGTTTAAAAATTTATAAAAAAGCAGGAAAAGTCCAGGAACTAGAGAATTTCTCTGTAGGGAAAGACCTTTCCGGAACAATCGGAATTGGACATACCAGGTGGGCAACCCACGGTGCACCATCCGACCGAAATTCTCACCCGCATACCTCTAACAGCGGCAAATTATCCATCATCCATAACGGAATCATAGAAAATTATGCGACGTTAAAGGAAGAACTGATCCACAGAGGTCATGAATTTAAAAGTGACACGGATACCGAAGTACTGGTTCATTTGATCGAAGAGATCTACAAGAATGAAAACACAGATCTTTACGAAGCGGTTAGACTGGCTTTAAATGAGGTAACTGGTGCTTATGCCATTGTTTTGATGGATGAGGATCAGCCAGAGCAGCTGATTGCGGCAAGAAAAGGAAGTCCCTTGGTCATTGGTGTAGGTACAGGTGAATATTTTATCGCTTCTGATGCAACTCCGATCATTGAGTACACTAAAAACGTGATCTACCTGAACGACAATGAAGTGGCACTGGTAAAACGCGACGAGCTATTGATTAAAAGATTGGACAATGTGGTGCAGACACCATATATCCAGGCCTTGGAGCTGAAGCTGGAAATGCTAGAAAAAGGTGGATATGAGCATTTTATGCTGAAAGAAATCTTTGAACAGTCCCGCTCTATCCGTGACTGTATGCGCGGCAGGATTTATCCTAATGAGGGAATTGTGCAGCTGGGTGGAATTAAAGAATATGCCGATAAACTGAAAAATATCGACCGTATTATCATCGTTGCCTGCGGTACTTCATGGCATGCCGGCTTGGTAGCAGAATACCTGATTGAAGAGTATGCAAGGATTCCTGTGGAAGTTGAATATGCTTCTGAATTCAGGTATAGAAATCCGATTATCACCGAAAAAGACATCGTGATTGCGATTTCTCAATCTGGAGAAACGGCAGATACGATGGCAGCTATTGAGATGGCCAAAGAAAGAGGTGCTACTATTTTTGGAGTGTGTAACGTGGTAGGTTCTTCTATTCCAAGGTTAACACATGCAGGAGTGTATACCCATGCCGGACCAGAAATCGGAGTGGCTTCGACCAAAGCATTCACCGCTCAAGTAACGGTATTGACGCTGATGGCCTTCTATATGGCACAGCAAAAAGGGACCATTACCAAATCTAAATTAGTAGAACTATTAACAGAATTGGATTCTATCCCAGATAAGATTCAAAAAGCATTAGAGTCTAATGATTTGATCCAAGAAATTGCAGCAAAATTTAAAGACTCGAGAAATTGTTTATTCCTTGGAAGAGGTAGCGGATTCCCTGTTGCACTAGAAGGTGCTTTAAAGCTCAAGGAGATCTCTTACATCCACGCGGAAGGTTATCCTGCGGCGGAGATGAAACACGGCCCTATCGCCTTAATTGACGAAGAAATGCCAGTAGTCGTAATTGCGACGAAAAACTCTTCTTATGAGAAGGTGATCAGCAATATCCAGGAAGTGAAAGCAAGAAAAGGAATTGTATTGGCAATTGTAACTGAAGGAGACACAGAAGTAAGGAAAATGGCAGATTACTGCATCGAGATTCCGGATGCTAGTGAAGCCTTCCTGCCATTGTTAGCCACGATACCTTTGCAGTTGTTGTCGTACCATATTGCATTAATGCGCGGCTGTAACGTAGATCAGCCAAGAAACCTGGCGAAATCAGTTACGGTAGAGTAATTTATGGAGATCAGAAAAAGGGTTGGAAGTATTCCAACCCTTTTTTTATGCGGTTTTAAAAAGGCAGATCTCCGGAAACCTCTGTTGGATCCAGGTATTCTGTTTCACTTTTTGGCGTGGTATTTTCGGTGCTAACCGGCGTATGCTCAAAATCACTCTTTCTACCCAGAATGGTAAAATTTTCGGCTACTACTTCGGTTACATATTTCTTTATTTTTTCACGGTCTTCGAAAGAACGGGTGCGCAGTTTTCCTTCAATATAAACCAACTTCCCTTTCTGCAAATATTTGGAGGCAACTTCTGCCAGGCCTCTCCATAAAACAATGTTATGCCATTCCGTCTGCTCAACGCGCTTACCATCTTTGTTATAGGTCTCTGATGTTGCCAATGGAAAACTAGCTACAGTTACCCCTCCTTCTAAATGTCTAACTTCAGGATCTTTGCCTAAATGTCCGACTAAAATAACTTTGTTAATACCTGACATGGAATCTATTTTTACTGTTTAATTGAATTGGAACTCATAAAATTTGTAATTACTTTAGGTTGAGGCAGCTCCTCAAATTCTGCCAGGGATACCCATTTTATTTCTGCATCCTTCTTAAAGTTAATGATATAATTGTCTAAAACAAAAAATTGAACATATATAGTTTGGTGCGTCAGTAAATGTTTTTGCTGAGATATAGGGCTGATCAGACAGTCAGGACCAAAGTTATTTTTTAATTCTGGCAGAAAGCTTTCCTGGGTTTCGAGGTAATTTTTTTCCGTTTCTATTAACGGGAAATCATACAATTCCTGCCAGACATCCCCGGCAATCCGTTTTTTTACCAGGAGATTTTCACCTTCCTGGCATACAAAATAGTTGAAATAACGGATACGCTTTTTCAACTTTTTCAGTTTCAAAGGGAGTACATTGACCCGATCGTTAGCCCTGGCATAGCAGCCCGACTGCAATGGACAATTCCCGCAATCCGGAGATTTCGGCTTGCATTGCAACGCGCCAAATTCCATGATGGCCTGGTTGTATATGGAAGGATTCTGACCTTCGATCAGGGCATTGGCCATGGCTGTAAATTCCTTCTTTCCTTCGGTACTATTGATCGCGGTTTCTATCCCAAAATAACGGGACAATAAGCGGAAAACATTCCCATCTAAAACGGCCCTGGATTCGTTGGCCGAAAAGGACGAAATTGCTGCTGCAGTATATTCTCCGACACCTTTCAGCTGTACCAGCTCTTCGTATTTCTGCGGAAAAATACCACCATAATGCGCTTGTATCTGCCTTGCGGTAAACAGCATATTTCTTCCTCTGGAATAATAGCCTAAACCTTGCCATAACTTAAGAACCTGAGCCTCTGTGGCATTGGCGAAATCATTGACGGTAGGATAGTTTTGCAAAAACCGCTGAAAATAAGGGAGGCCTTGTTCCACACGGGTTTGCTGCAAAATAATTTCAGACAGCCAGATCACATAAGCATCGGTAGTGTCTCTCCAGGGAAGCTCCCTTTTATTGATGGAATACCATTTAACGATTTCTCTCTGAAAATTCATAAGTGCAAAAATACGCGGTAAATATTTATTTTTACTAAAACTTGCAATTCGGTGATACTCTTGGCGACAAATAAATCATCTTTTATTTTCCTATCTCATTAAAAAGCAATACTTTTGCAACCCCAAAACACTTATAAAGTATATAACACACTATAAATTAATAACAGAGAATATGACTAAGGCAGATATTATTTCAGAAATATCAACGAAAACAGGAATTGAAAAGGTAGATGTACAAGAAACCGTTGAGGCATTTTTCAAGGTCATCAAAAACAGCATGATTGGTGGAGAAAATGTATATGTTAGGGGTTTTGGTAGTTTTGTTGTTAAAAAAAGAGCACAAAAAACTGCAAGGAATATTTCTAAAAACACTGCAATTATTATCCCGGAACACTTCGTTCCAAGCTTTAAACCAGCAAAAGTATTTGTTGATAAAGTGAAAAATAATTCAAAAATAGTTAGCGTAGAAGCTTAATTCATTATGATCAAGAATATCCGAACTAAACAAGCCATATTGATAGGAGCAGTTGTACTGCTTGTAGCGTTTTTGTTTACAAGGGATATTAAAGGGTTGGTAAAGCCAAAGGAAGAAACCAGCAGTACGCCTGCAGGTGGCCCGATGAGCACGCAAGCCCCGGCAGCAGCAGAAATCAACCTTAAAGAGGTCTCTACTGTCGCCAAAAATACCATCAATGCAAGTTTAGCCGCTGAAATTGTAACCCTTGAAAATGCGTATAACAGCGCTTCTGAAGACAAGAAAGCTGGAGAAGCAAAATTATTAGCGAAGAAATGGGATGATTTAGAGCAAACAGTTCCAAGTGCGTTATATTTGGAAATTGTAGCCAGCAAAGAACCTACATTAAACAATTGGTTGACTGCCGGCGATACATTTATGAAGGCATTTGACAACACCCGGGACAGTGTATTATTACCTGCATTATTACAAAAAGCGAATCTCGCTTACACGAATGCAGTTAAAATAGACTCAACCAGCAATGATGCTAAAACAGGCCTTGGAATTACCATCGTTAACGGAATGGGTGCCCCAATGGCAGGGATAGCAATGTTAATGGACGTTGTAAAGAAAGATCCAAAGAACTTAAAAGCAAATATGAGCTTGGGTACTTTCGCTATGAAATCGGGACAATTTGATAAAGCAATAACCAGGTTCCAAAACATTATTGCCATGAAGCCTTCTCCAGATGCATATTTCTATTTGGGAACGGCCTATGAAAACCTTGGAAAAAACCCGGAAGCTATTGAAGCTTACGAAAAAAGTAAAAAATTAGCTGCAAACGCGACCTTGTCGAAGTTTATCGATGATAAAGTGGATGCGTTAAAGAATAAAAAATAATAAACAGATTTACGAAAATATTTAAAACCCAAAAATTATGCCAAGCGGTAAGAAAAGAAAGAGACATAAAATGGCTACTCACAAACGCAAAAAACGTTTAAGAAAAAACAGACATAAGAAAAAATAGGTTTTCTTAATGTTTTGCTCAACAACTAAGGCTAGGATTTGATCGTAGCCTTAATTGTTGGTAGCAATATTTTTTTATTGTCCATGTGTTAATAAGGCGAATAGCCTTAAAATCTGTAGCTTTTGGTAAAGGAACTCATTATAGATTCATCTCCCTCGGGAGTAACCATAGCTTTAGTTGAAGACAAACAGCTTGTAGAACTTCACAAGGAACACATCAATAACAATTACGCTGTAGGCGATATATATTTAGGCCGCATAAAGAAAATTATGCCTGGTCTGAATGCTGCGTTCGTTGATGTGGGTTACGAAAAGGATGCTTTTTTGCATTACTTCGACCTTGGTCCACAAGTACAATCTTTAATTAAGCTTACTAAAATCAAGCGTAATGGCTCTGTTAGCGGAACTTTATTAGATAATTTCAAGCTAGAAGGAGACATTAACAAAGCTGGGAAGATCTCTGAAGTGGTCAGCAAGAATCTTGTCTTACCAGTTCAAATCGCCAAAGAACCTATTTCAACAAAGGGGCCACGTTTAAGTTCAGACTTATCTATAGCAGGACGCTATATTGTGCTGGTTCCCTTCTCTAATGTCATCTCGATTTCCAAAAAGATTAAAAGCAATACGGAACGTAATCGTTTAAAAAAGATTATCGAAAGTATCAAGCCGAAGAACTTTGGAGTGATAATTAGAACGGTTTCTGAAGGTAAAGGCGTTGCCGAACTTCAAAAAGACCTTTTGGACTCTGTTACAAAATGGGAGAACTTCATCAAGAAGTTGCCTGATGCAGAGCCTTCAAAACGTGTTTGGGGAGAGATGGACCGTACTTCCACGCTTATCCGAGACATTTTAAGTACCGACTTTACTAACGTCTATGTGAACGATAGTAACTTGTTCGAAGACATTCGTTCTTATGTGCATGAAATCTCTCCTGAGATGGAGAAGATCGTTAAGATCTACAAGCATAAAGAGCCGATATTTGAACATTTCGGTATTGAAAAGCAAATTAAAAATGCTTTCGGAAAAACAGTAAACCTAGCCGGTGGTGCCTACTTAGTGGTAGAACATACCGAAGCATTGCATGTGGTTGACGTGAATAGCGGAAACAGAACAGCAAGCAAAGAAAATCAGGAAGAAAATGCCCTTCAGGTAAATAAAGAAGCGGCGAAAGAAATTGCGAGACAATTGCGCTTACGTGATATGGGTGGTATTGTAGTGATCGATTTTATCGATATGCACAAGCCTGCAAACCGTAAGATGTTATTTGATTATCTGAAGGAACTGATGCTCCTGGATCGTGCAAAACATACCATATTGCCTCCAAGCAAGTTTGGTCTTGTTCAAATCACACGTCAGCGCGTTAGACCCGAGATGAACATCGTAACCAGTGAAAAATGCCCAACCTGTGACGGTACGGGTGAAATTAAGGCAAGTATTGTATTGATGGATGACATCGAAAACAATCTGACCTATATTTTGCAGGAGCAAAACGAAAAAAATATTACACTTTGTGTACACCCTTATATTGAGGCTTACATCAAAAAAGGGTTCATATCTCTACAATGGAAATGGTTCTTTAAATTTGGACAAAGAATCAAAATCAAGGCGGTTCCTTCTTATAACCTCACTGAATTCCATTTTATCTCGTCTAAAGACGAAGAGATTAAATTATAATCACGGTTAAATTTCTTTAAACAGGCCTGCTCCTTCCGGAACAGGCCTGTTTGCTTTAAAAGGGTTTTTTAATCCGCATTTAACGCGAATTATCTTAAATTTACAGCACATTAAAAATCAATCAATTGGCTAAAACTAAATCAGCATATTTTTGTCAGAATTGTGGGCATGAAGCAGCGAAGTGGCTTGGAAAGTGTCCTTCCTGTAACGAATGGAACACTTTTGTGGAAGAAGTGATCGAAAAAGCAGGTTCGAAAGTGCCGGCCTGGAAAACTTCTACAAGCGGCACAAGAGTCAATAAGCCGAATAAAGTAGACCACATCATCTCTATTAGCGAGGATCGCATTTTAACTGGTGATCAGGAGCTGGATCGGGTATTGGGCGGTGGCTTGGTGGCAGGTTCCGTGATTTTAATCGGCGGTGAACCCGGTATTGGGAAGTCAACATTGATGCTGCAGCTGGCTTTAAACATCCCCGGCAAAAAGATTCTATACATCTCCGGAGAAGAGAGTGAACAGCAGATAAAAATGAGGGCGGAAAGGATCACCTCCAACCCTACCTCAGATTGTTATATCCTGACGGAAACCTCTACTCAAAATATTTTCAAACAGATTGAAGAACTGAATCCGGATCTACTGATTGTAGATTCCATTCAGACACTTCACTCGGCTCATATTGATGCGACACCAGGCAGTGTTTCGCAGGTACGTGAATGTACTTCAGAACTGCTGAGGTTTGCAAAAGAAACAGATACGCCGGTCTTTTTAATTGGCCACATTACCAAGGACGGCGCAATTGCAGGCCCGAAAATCCTGGAACACATGGTAGATACTGTATTGCAGTTTGAGGGCGACCGGAATCATGTTTACCGGATTTTACGTTCCATTAAAAACCGTTTTGGGGCGGCTGCAGAACTGGGGATTTATGCGATGCACAGTACCGGATTAAGACAAGTTTCCAATCCTTCAGAGATTTTATTGTCGCAGAGGGATGAAGAGATGAGTGGAATTGCGATTTCAGCGACCTTAGAAGGCGCTAGGCCAATGTTAATAGAAACACAGGCCTTGGTAAGTGCTGCAGCTTATGGGACGCCTCAACGCTCCTCTAATGGCTTCGACACCAAAAGAATGAATATGCTGCTGGCAGTGCTGGAAAAAAGATGCGGATTCAGGCTGAGCACCAGGGATGTCTTTTTGAACATTGCCGGAGGAATTAAAGTAGAAGATCCTGCAATTGACCTGGCCATCTTAGTGGCCATCATCTCTTCTCATGAAGATATTTTTATCTCTTCAAAGATCTGTTTTGCAGCTGAGGTGGGCCTTTCCGGCGAAATCAGAGCAGTGAACCGAATTGAACAAAGAATTTCCGAAGCGGAAAAACTGGGTTTTAAAAGGATTTTTATTTCCAATTATAATATGAAAGGCCTAATCACCGAAAGGTATAAAATTGAACTGACGCCAGTTAGCAAAATCGAAGACGTTTTCTCTTTGTTATTTGGATCATAAAGTAGTCTGGAAAATCAATAAGCAAGGAAATATTTCCCCAATTTGTGGAAATTAGGATCATTATTTCCACAAGCTGGGGAAATAATTACACGATTTCCATTCGTTGTATTTCTGTTTTTTATTTGAAATTTCATTGATTATCAGTCATTTAACTAAATGATGTGGAGTTTTTAAAAACCGGCCTATAAGTTGTCTATTATATATTGTTAATCATTTATGATTTAACAACAATAGGGATGATTATCCTCGTTATCGATAGATAACGAGGATTTTTTATTTTATAACCTTTCCATTCAGAGTATTTCCAGGAAATTTGATATTTTTATTGCTAATCAAAAGAATTTCAATCTTTTAATCCTATCTCATGAAAAAAATACTACTCAGCCTCTGCTTATCTGCACTTGGCATTTGTGCAATGGCGCAAGACAATACACCACTTCAAGGCAAATCCTTTGGAACGGGTGTTACTTCAGGCAACCTGATTCCCGCTGCTAAAATGGAATCCACTATGGGTGATGAAAAGACTGTAGACATGAAAATTACCGGTCAGGTGGTAGAGGTTTGTCAGAAGAAAGGCTGCTGGATGACCTTAAAAATGCCTTCTGGTGAAGCAATGCGTGTTACTTTTAAAGATTACGCCTTTTTTATGCCAATGGATATAGTGGGGAAAAAAGTAGCATTGGACGGTCTTGCGAAAAAGCAGATCATCTCTGCAGAAACATTACGTCATTACGCAGAAGATGCACATAAACCAGCAGCAGAAGTGGCAAAAATAATAGCCCCTAAAAAGGAATTGGCTTTTGAAGCAAAAGGAGTAACTATTCTGGAATAATCAGCTGTTTCTTTTTAATTTCTTAACTTACATTATCATTTAACCCTCTTAAATTTATTTTATGATCATTGCTGGTATTATTATTCTAGTGCTTGTTATTATTAGTATTGCCATCTACAATTCATTAATCGCGAAAAAGAATCAAACTGACAATGCTTTTTCGTCAATTGATGCAATGCTAAAAAAACGCTTCGACCTGTTGCCTAACCTTGTGGAAACAGTAAAACAGTACATGGAGTATGAAAGCGATCTGCTCACAAAGGTCGTTGCTTTAAGAAGCCGTGCCAGCAATCCGAATTTGAATAATGATGAGAAGTTAAACATTGATCAGGAACTTAGCTATGAAGTAAAAGGGTTAATGGTCAATGTGGAGAATTATCCGAACCTTAAAGCTGATCAGAGTTTTACAAATCTACAAATTACCTGGACGGAAAGCGAGGAACAAATTGCTGCCGCCAGAAGAACTTATAACGCTGCAATTACAGATTACAACAATGCCATCATGATGTTTCCCGGCAGCATCTTTGCAGGAATTTTAAATTACACCGTTAAACCGGTACTTTCCATCCCTGAAACAGAACGCGGCAATATCAGCGCAAAAGACCTTTTTAACAGCTAATGACTGCTTCAGCTCCCCTTGACCCTGCCACAATGGAGGTCCTGAATGTCTTAGAGGCAACCAGAATCGCCTTGCGAAAGAAAATGATGATACATATTGTCATTTGCTGTGCCGGAGCGATGATCGCTGTTCTAGGTTTTATGTCTACCCTGATTCCAATTGGTATCATCGGCATCATTTGCCTAATTACCGGCTTCGTTTTAATGTCAATAAGCTCGACAGCAGTAGACCAGTATCGCCTGGATTTCAAACAAAAGGTGATTGCTCAGGCCTTACACACGATTGATGACAGTCTAGAAATTGATCCTAAAAGAGGTTTAGCTGAAAATGAGTTCATCAAGTCTTTGTTATTTAACAGAAGGCCGGACAAGTATAGGAGTGAGGACCTGGTGGAAGGAAATGGCGGAAAAACGAAACTTAGCTTTTCAGAAGTACAGGCACATTATAAGGAAGTGACCAATACTAAAAGAGGCCGTCAGGAAACCTGGCATGAGATTTTTAGTGGCGTAATCTTTCAAGCTGATTTTAACAAGCACCTTAAAGGGACTACAGTGGTTCAGTCCAGGGTATTTGGCAGCGGTATTTCTGATTGGTTTATGAATAATGTCCAGTTGTTTTCGGGTGATGACAGTCGCGTTAAATTAGAGAGTCCGGAATTTGAAAAGACTTTTATCACCCATTCTTCAGATCAAATTGAGGCAAGATACATTTTGACGCCATTGATGATGGAATCGATAAGCACGCTCAACGATAGGTGCAAATACAGCATCAGTCTCTCCTTCATTGGAAATATGGTAACTATTGCTTTTCCGCAATCTAAAAATTATTTCGAAGCACCATTGTTTAAAAGCTTGATGACTGATGGCTTGCTTAAGGAAGATCTGGAGTTGGTACGCCATATCTATCAGGTGATTGAAACTTTAAATTTAAATACCCGAATCTGGGGGAAAGATTAATATGATCTTTAAAGGAAGGCAATAAAAGCAGCCCTCCACTAAAAATCATATTGTATATAAAAAGTCCCTTGCGGGACTTTTTATTTATTATTTCGATAAGTACATCGATTTGTCTTTCACTAACTTTCTGAAGTAAGGATCCTCCAGGTCTTTTATAAACCTGATCGCCTCCCCTGTAGACTTCATCTCCGGACCTAGTTCTTTCACTACTTCAGGGAACTTATCAAAAGAGAATACCGGCTCTTTAATTGCATAACCTTGAAGTTTTCTTTCAATCGTAAAGTCTTTCAATTTGTTTACCCCTAACATCACTTTAGCGGCGATATTGATATAAGGAACATCGTAAGCTTTAGCGATGAAAGGAACAGTTCTTGAAGCTCTAGGATTCGCTTCGATCACATAAACTTTCTCGTCTTTAACTGCAAACTGGATGTTTAACAAACCGATTACGTTTAATGCTCTCGCGATTTTCTTAGAGTAAGTCTCCATATCGTTCATTACCTTTTCAGATAAGCTGAATGGCGGCAATACAGCGCTGGAGTCACCAGAGTGAATACCTGCGGGCTCAATATGCTCCATCAATCCAATGATGTGTACGTCTTCGCCATCACAGATAGAATCCGACTCGGTTTCTTCTGCTCTGTCTAAGAAGTGGTCAATCAATACGCGGTTTCCAGGAAGATCACCTAGTAGTTTAACTACTGCTTTCTCCAGGTCTTCGTCGTTGATTACGATGCTCATTCCTTGTCCACCCAATACATAACTTGGTCTAACCAATACCGGGTATCCTACTTCATTCGCAACTACAATCGCCTCTTCTGCGTTCTCCGCAACACCATATCTTGGATAAGGAATCTCTAATTCTTTTAATAAGTCTGAGAAACGACCTCTATCTTCCGCAACATCCATGTCATTGTAAGATGTACCAATGATTTTAATACCATTCTCATGAAGCTTTTCAGCCATTTTCAAAGCAGTCTGTCCACCCAACTGAACGATTACACCTACTGGTTTCTCTAATTCGATAATTTCACGAACATGTTCCCAGAATACCGGCTCAAAGTACAACTTATCAGCCATGTTGAAATCTGTAGAAACTGTCTCCGGGTTACAGTTGATCATGATTGCTTCAAAACCGCTTTCTTTAGCAGCAAGCAAACCGTGTACACAAGAGTAATCAAATTCAATCCCCTGACCGATACGGTTAGGACCTGAACCCAATACAATTACTTTCTTTTTATCTGTTGGGGTAGATTCGTTTTCTTCTTCAAATGTAGAGTAGTAATATGGCGTTTGCGCTGCGAATTCTGCTGCACAAGTATCTACCATTTTATACACACGTCTGATGCCTAGGGATTTTCTTCTCTCATAAACCTCATCCTCCGTTACGTTACCTAATAGATAAGCGATCTGGATGTCAGAGAATCCTTTTTGTTTCAATGTAAAGAAGAAATCTTTAGGAATGTTGTTCAGAGAGTACCTTTTTAGCTCAACTTCCAGGTGTACTAAATCCTGAATTTGAGAAAGGAACCATTTATCGATTTTCGTTACCTTACGGATAGACTCCAAAGGAACACCCATCGACATGGCATCTTTGATTAAGAATAGTCGGTTCCAGCTTGGATGCTCCAAACCGTGCATGATCTCTTCGATACTTCTGTTATGCTTACCATCTGCACCTAATCCGGCTCTGCCAATTTCTAAACTCTGACAAGCTTTTTGTAAGGCCTCGATGAAGGTACGGCCGATAGCCATTACTTCTCCAACCGACTTCATTTGTAATCCTAGTTCCATGTTGGCACCTTTGAATTTATCAAAGTTCCAGCGAGGTACTTTCACGATTACATAGTCTAATGTAGGCTCGAAGTAAGCAGATGTTGTTTTTGTAATTTGATTTTCAATCTCGTCTAAGTTATAACCGATGGCTAATTTAGAAGCGATTTTTGCGATCGGATATCCTGTTGCTTTACTTGCCAATGCCGAAGAGCGTGATACCCTTGGGTTGATTTCGATGGCAATAATGTCATCATTATCAGGATTCACAGAGAACTGAACGTTACAGCCTCCAGCGAAAGTACCAATGGCGCGCATCATTTTGATGGCTTGATTACGCATGTCCTGGTAGCAGCGGTCAGATAAAGTCATTGCTGGTGCTACAGTAATCGAATCGCCAGTATGAATACCCATTGGATCAAAGTTTTCAATTGAACAGATAATGATCACGTTGTCATTGCTATCTCTCAACAACTCCAATTCGTATTCTTTCCATCCAATTACTGCTTTCTCTACCAATACTTCATGCGTTGGAGAAGCTTCTAATCCGCGCTGTAAAGCGTGGTCGAACTCTTCTTTTTTGTGCACAAAACCACCTCCTGAACCCCCTAAGGTATAAGAAGGGCGGATTACCAACGGATAACCGATTTCCTGAGCTGCTTCTTTACCTTCTAAGAAGGAGTTTGCAATTCTGGATGGAGCAACACCTACACCTATATCAATCATTAATTGACGGAAGGATTCTCTGTTTTCAGTTTTCTCAATCGCGGCAACATCTACCCCGATTACTCTAACACCATATTTTTCCCAAACACCACGTTCTTCTGCTTCTTTACAAAGGTTCAAAGCGGTTTGTCCGCCCATGGTAGGCAACACTGCATCGATTTTTCTTTCGATCAGGATCTGCTCAATCGAGTCTACCGTTAAAGGCCAAAGGTACACATGGTCCCCAATCACCTTGTCGGTCATGATAGTTGCAGGATTAGAGTTGATGATGGAAACTTCAATTCCCTCTTCCTTTAAGGATAAGGCAGCTTGAGATCCTGAATAATCAAATTCACAGGCTTGACCAATGATAATAGGTCCCGATCCGATAATTAATACTGAGCGTATGGAGGTGTCTTTAGGCATAAGGCTTTAAAAAGTCTAAAGTTAGTATAAGTGAAATTGGTAAAATTTGCATTCTAAAAGACCAGAATAGTCTAGAGATTTTCTCTGCTGTGCGAGGGGAATATCCCGACTCTTCCGTCGGGATGCAAAGTTACGTTTTTGATCGATAAAAATATGGTGTTTTTTAAAAAACAGTTCAAATAAAAAAGAGCCTCTGAAATTCATCTAAAGCCCTTTTAATCATTTACTATAAATTACTGCAGCAATTTAATCTCTCCAATATCTGTTGTGGCACTATCTACCACCGCAACATTCTCTACAGAAGTGTCCTTATATGGCGGATTTGCCTTCACCCAAATGGTATAAGTTAGAGGTTTAATCTTGCTGAAAACGAAGCTGCCATTGTTAATTGAGGCGCGTAAAGTATCCCTTCCGGAAATTGCCAATACCTGAGATGCACCTTCCGCAGGATTGACTTTCCCTTGGATGCCACCTTCTCTGATACTGCTGAATGCCAATAAGCCTAATGAAAGTCCTGCTGCTACGATAAAATTTAATTTGAGCCTTTTCATTATGTTCAATTTTAGGTAAAAATTATAAGGGTTTAGTGTTTAATACTATGCTAACTACAAGTGGGACAGAATTATGTTTTAGTGTGAAGCAGCTATCAGGGATTAATTTTCATTTATTTACTTTTAGCTTATTCCTTTATTGAGTTTAAGCTTAGCTTGATTTATATTAAATGTAATAGGATTGATTTAGGAAGGAATATGCTTAATTTTGGAAAAGCCATAATGGCTTGGTCTCTGCTGAAAAGTTTGAAAGACTACCTTCTGCTCTTAGTTCATCATTAGACGAATCATTTGATAGTGCTGATGAGGCGTTCTCCATAACTAAATCGGCGGCAAAATGTAACTGAATGCAATTTGGAACAACATTTGCCGTTCCTATCTGAAATATACCATATCAAATGATAACTATGTACAACCCAATGAAAAAATTATTCCCGGTAGTAGTGGCCGCAATAGTCCTGCTTTCCAGCTGCGCCACAGTACAATCCCTTATAAAATCCTCTTTTCCATATAACGCTACTGTAGTCATTCCTGCAGGCACAAAAAGCGACGCCAACATTTCTACAAGCTCGGCGGCAACTAGCTTTGATCAGGTTTTCGGAAATCAAAATGGTACAGATTATGTAAAAGAGATCAGAATTGCTTCCGCAAAAATGGAAGCTAGTAACCCTTCCAGCAAAAGTTTAGGGATGTTCAAGTCTGTAAAACTATTTGTAGCTAATGAAAAAGGACAAGAAGTAATGGTGGCCTCTAGAAATGATGTGCAGCAAAATATTGGTACCAGCTTGGTTTTGGACATTGACAATTCACGCTTTCTGGACAATTATGTTAAAGGAACTAATTTACGCATCAGAATGGAGTACGTTTTAAGAGAAAAAACGACTACTGACGTTAGTGTTCGGGTATCTTTAAGTTTTAGCACCTCCCCAAAAACCAATAATTAACAGCATTCCGATAAAGCTTTATGTTGCAAATAATTTTAGGATAACTACTTTTGGCTCATGTTCCTTCTTGAGTCTTCATTTTTTCAGTTAATTGCTGATCAATTTATTCATACCACCTGGCTAGAATGGCTGGGTGTACTTTCAGGATTTATTTGCATTTACCTGGCCACAAGAGAGAATGTACTGAGCTGGCCGATTTCAATTATCAGCGTGATCGCGTATGCCTGGGTATTTCTCGATGCAAAAATGTATGGCGATATGGCCCTGCAGTTCTACTTCCTTTTTACCGCCTTTTACGGCTGGTATTTCTGGATCAGAAAAAAAGAAGTAAATGAGAAGCCGGTCACCAATTTATCTAGAAAAGGCTGGTGGATTGCCATTGCATCCATAGTGGTCTTATCCGTTGCATTAGGGTTATTTCTGGACAATTTTACAGATACCAATGTGCCTTACGAAGATGGCTTCTGTACCGCAATGAGCTTTGTTGCCCAACTTATGCTCAGCAGAAAAATTCTGCAGAACTGGATACTATGGATTATCGTTGACCTTTGCTATATTCCATTATATATTTATAAGAATCTAAATTTAAGTGCCATATTTTATGCTTTCCTGGTCGCCATTGCCATTAAAGGATATATAGACTGGAGGAAAACGTACCGCCGTGAACAAGCAAATTAAAAAAATCGCCATCGTTGGCCCTGAAAGCACTGGAAAATCAACCATTGCACAGCAGCTGGCCAAGCATTACCAAACCTTATGGGTACCGGAGTATGCCCGTTACTATTGTGCCGCTTTAACAGAGCCCTGTAATTTGCAGGATGAAGTAAACATGTATCACGGGCAAGTCGCCCTGGAAGAGTCCATCCTCTCCATAGCGGAAAACGATCTGATCATTTGTGATACTACTTTTATTACGGTAAAGGTTTGGAGTGATGAGGTTTTTGGAAATACTCCGGATGTGGTGCTCCAAGCTTTACCACTCCACACTTACGATTTATACTTGCTAATGGACATTGACTTGCCATGGCAAGAAGATCCACTGCGTGATTTCCCTCATAAAAGGGAACATTTCATGAAGGTCTGGCACCAGGAATTACAAAATTTAAACGCCAATTATGTAGTAATCGGTGGTACGGAAGAGCGGTTAAATAATGCGATTGCAGCAGTAGAATCTTTTCTTAATGGACTATAAACAGCATTCCTAGAGATCCATTCTTGAGATTCAATTTTTATCGATACCTTTAGCCCATCAAAAAGGGGTGCCTTGTTTTGTAAAAAACACAAAAACAGGCTGAGAGCATACCCATTATATCTACAAACAGATATATGCACCTGATCCGGATAATGCCGGCGGAGGGATTGGAGTTATGGAGTTAACTGGGCTGTAAGTACCCCTTACTTACAGTGTTTTAACTAAAAAAAACAAAAAATTGAAAAAATTATTGACCATAGCGCTAGCTATGTTGTTGTTGCCTGTATTAACAAATGCGCAGTTTAGTATTTCGGGAGTCGTGTCCGAAAACAACCAGCAGATATTGCCAGGTGCAACGATTCGTTTAAAAGGAAAATCATTTGGAGTAACCGCAGATGGGCAGGGAAAGTACCAGCTTAAGAACCTTAAACCAGGGAGTTATACCTTAGTAGTGAGTTTTATTGGCTACCAAACGACAGAAAAAAACCTGGAGCTAAAAGCAGATCAGCTGGAAAACATCACTCTAAAACCTGCTGCTTTTCTTGCAGATGAGGTCATCGTTAATGCCACACGTGCCAACGAAAAATCAGCTACCACCTATAAAAACATCAGCAAGGCTGAAATTCAGGAAAACAATTTCGGACAAGACTTGCCATTTATTTTAAATAATACTCCTGGCGTCGTCGTAACTTCCGATGCAGGCGCCGGCGTAGGTTATACCGGTATAAAAATCAGAGGTAGCGATGCCAGTAGAATCAATGTAACGATTAATGGTATTCCTTACAATGACAGTGAAAGTCAGGGAATATTTTGGGTAAATATGCCAGATTTCGCCTCCTCTATCGAAAATGTACAGATCCAACGCGGCGTAGGAACCTCTACTAATGGTGCTGGTGCTTTTGGAGGAAGTTTGAATATCCAAACCACAGCCCCCTCAGAAAGTGCATACGCAGAATTAAACAACACCTACGGTTCGTTTAATACCCTTAAAAATACGGTAAAACTTGGAACAGGTCTTATTGACAACAAATGGAGTTTCGATGGACGCCTTTCCAGAATAAAATCTGATGGTTTTATCGACCGTGCAGCTTCAAATTTGAAGTCCTACTACCTTTCTGGTGCCTATCATGGAAAGAATGAATTGCTTCGCCTGAATGTTTTCTCCGGAACGGAAAAAACTTACCAGGCCTGGGACGGTATTCCTGAAGCCAGGTTAAAGGGTGATGTACAGGGAATGATAGATTTTAGCAAGCGTCAGGAATTTAATGATGCTCAAAAACAGCACTTATTGAATTCAGAGAACAGAACTTATAATTCTTTTACGTATAAAGACCAAACCGACAATTACGCACAAAATCACTATCAGGGACTTTATGCCAAACAATTTAACGAACAACTCTCTTTCAATGGAGCTTTACATTATACAGATGGAAAAGGTTATTTCGAAGAGTTTAAATTCGACCAAAAGCTGAGTAAATATGGTTTACCGCCAATGAATGCAGATGGTGCCATCCAAACAAGATCTGATCTTATTCGTCGCCGCTGGTTGGATAATGATTTCTATGGTGCCACTTATGCTTTCACATATAAGCCACAAGCTAATTTGAATTTCACACTTGGCGGGGCTTACAATGAATATAGAGGAAAACATTTTGGACAGGTGATCTGGGCAAAATACCCATCCACAAGTAACAACACAGACCATTATTATGATGGTAAAGGAAACAAAGATGATTTCAATACCTATGGGAAAGTGAGTTATAGCCCAGTTGACCAGCTGAGCCTATTTGCGGATCTTCAATACAGAAGTATCAACTATACCATTTCGGGAAAAGATAAAAACCTTCGGGAGCTTGATTTCAACAATACTTATCACTTTTTTAATCCTAAAATTGGTGCTACTTATTTCTTAAATGAACAAAGTAACATCTATACATCCTTCAGTGTAGCCAACAAAGAGCCAAATCGCGATGATTTTACCAATTTGAAAGTAGGTATACCTGCTCCAAAACCAGAACGTCTGCATGATTTAGAGGCTGGCTACCGTTATAAAGAAAACAGGCTGAACCTGGGCGTAAATGTCTATGGAATGTTCTATAAAGATCAATTGATTTTCACAGGAGAAATCAATGAATTTGCTGATGCTTATCGTCAGAATGTAGACAAAAGTTACCGCATGGGATTTGAACTAGATGCTTCTTATATCATTAGTTCTCAATTTGCGTTAAATGCCAATGCTGCATTCAGTAAGAATAAAATCCAGAATTACATTAATTATGTGACCCAGTATGAAGATGACAATACCGAAACGCTGATTACTACTAATTACAAAAACACAGACATTTCTTTCTCTCCAAAATCCGTTATTGGAGGGGAACTGGTTTACAAACCATTTAAAGGTTTCGCCACTGCCTTACAAAGTAAATTTGTAGGTAAGCAATATCTTGACAATACTCAAAATGAAAGCAGAAAGTTAGATGCCTATTGGGTAAATAATGCAAGAATCGCTTACGATTTCCAACTTAAAGGAATCAAAAACATCAATATTGGATTATTAGTCAATAATATCTTCAATGAAAAGTATGAAAGTAACGGTTATACTTATAGCTCTGCTTACCAAGGGAATATCACTACAGAGAACTTTTATTACGCCCAAGCCGGAACTAATTTTTTACTTTCGTTAAATTTCAAATTTTAACTACTTATGAAGAAGTTCATCGAAAAACTACATTTTATAACACACGATATCCACCAGCATAGTCATATTGAACAGGCCAACATCGCCTGCAGTGAAGGTGCAAAATGGATTCAATACCGTTGTCTGACTAAAAGTGATGAAGAACTTTTGGAAGATATCAATGCAATTGCAGGTATCTGTGACGATTGGGGAGCAACCCTGATCGTTACAGATCATATTCATCTGAATGGTCATGCCGACATTCAGGGCTTTCACATAGAAGATATGGATGCTGATTTTGTAAAAATCCGGGAGCAATTGGGAGAAGCAATTACCATTGGTGGTTCTTCTAACACTTTAGAGGGCCTAATCAGACTGGCTGCAGAAGGTGCAGACTATGCTGGATTCGGACCATTTTATACCACCAGAACAAAGCCCAACACTGCGCCATTATTAGGAGTAGAAGGCTATGCAAAAGCCATGAAAGTGCTAAAAGCACAGAAAATTAATCTACCAGTCCTTGCTGTTGGAGGCGTCACTCTCAGCGATATTGATCCATTAATAGCAACAGGAATTTTCGGAATTGCCGCTTCTGAAGCCATCAATCAGGCGGATGATATGGGTGCCGCTTACCGTGCATTTTATGACAATATCATGTAATATTTTTTAAACACATGTATGTTATTGAACCACCATAACATACATTTGTTTAAAAAAAACCTTCTTGGAACCTCAGATACCCACAGAAAAACCAGATCCCTACGCTGCGCTCCGATTCCGGGAGTTTCGATCCTATCTCGGCATGCGTTTCTTTTTTACGTTTGCTTATCAAATGCAGGCGGTCATTATTGGATTTCATATTTACCACCTCACCAAAGACCCCTTAGCCCTTGGCTTAGTTGGACTTTGCGAAGCGATTCCTGCCATAAGCATCGCCCTATACGGAGGTTATGTGGCTGATAAATCAGAAAAAAGAGGTTTATTACTGAAAATATTTAGCGGTGTATTCTTGTGTTCATTGATCATGCTGATCGTGACCACTAAGCAAATGCATACCTACGTACCCGTAGACTATATTGTGCCCATTATGTATTTAATGGTATTTGGAATTGGAATTGCCCGAGGATTTTTTAGTCCGGCAACCTTCTCTTTAATGGCGCAGATTATTCCTAAAAAACTTTACCCTAATTCGAGTACCTGGAACAGTTCCAGCTGGCAGGCAGCTTCCATTTTAGGTCCTGCTGTAGGTGGATTGATCTATGGATTCTACGGCATTACCGCTACCTATTGCGTCATCCTTTCCTTCATCGGCATTGCCCTTATCTGTATATTTTTCTTAAAACCACATCCTCCTGCCTTTGTCCCTAAAGAAAGTATTGTAAAAAGCCTAACCGAGGGTGTCCATTTTGTCTTCAAAAACAAAATGATGTTAGGTGCGATGAGCCTTGACCTATTCTCTGTATTCTTTGGAGGGGCGGTAGCTTTACTTCCCGTATTTGCCAATGATATCTTAAAAGTTGGATCTGAAGGGCTTGGCTTTATGCGGGCTGCTGCTTCCAGTGGTGCAGTAATTACCATGTTGGCCATGACCCGTTTCTCCCCGATGAACAAACCCTGGAGGAACCTGTTAATTGCCGTTACAGGATTTGGAACTAGTATTATTTGTTATGGTCTATCAAAAAATTTCTACCTCACCCTTGTATTTCTATTCATGGAAGGTGCTTTTGATAGCATCAGTGTAATCATCAGGTCGACGATTATGCAATTGCTCACCCCTGATGAAATGCGAGGTAGAGTTTCTGCTGTAAATAGCATGTTTATTGGCTCTTCTAATGAAATTGGAGCCTTTGAGTCCGGTCTTACTGCAAAGCTCATGAGAACCATCCCAGCAGTCGTATTTGGCGGCAGCATGACCATATTAGTAGCTGGAATCACATACCTAAAGACAAAAGGAATGATGAAGTTAACTTTGCAGGAAATCAACGACCAGCAAAATTAACTCCATTCATTTAAATCTAATATTCTATTCTCTCACCTACTTGCTGTCTCCACATGGCATAGTATAACCCTGTTTCGGCCAATAAGTCTTCATGTTTACCCTGTTCGATGATATGTCCACGTTCCAATACGAAAATACGGTCTGCATGACGAATCGTAGACAGCCTGTGGGCAATCAAAATAGTAATATGATTGGTCTGCACAGAAATATCACGGATAGTTGCTGTGATTTCTTCCTCTGTTAAAGAGTCTAAAGAAGAGGTTGCTTCATCAAACACCAGGATATCTGGTCTGCGCAATAATGCTCTTGCAATCGATAATCTTTGTTTTTCTCCACCGGAGACCTTCACTCCGCCTTCACCGATTACAGTATCTAAACCTTTATCTGCACGTGCCAGCAAGTTATTGCAAGCCGCTTGTTTCATCACCCGAAGGCAATCTTCATCCGTAGCATCAGGTCTCACAAATTGAAGATTTTCCCTGATGGTTCCTGAAAACAATTGTGTATCCTGGGTTACAAAACCAATCTTTTCCCTTAACATATCCAGATCTATCGCTTTGCTTGAAGTATCATTATACAGAACATCGCCTTCTATTGGCTGATAAAGACCAACTAACAGTTTTACCAATGTGGTTTTTCCAGAGCCTGAAGGGCCAACAAATGCAATGGTCTCTCCATTATGGGTACGGAAATTAATGTCATTCAAAGCATTGTGCTTACCGGTCAGATGTCTAAAGTTCACATCTTTAAACTCAAGACTCGTAATTTTATCCAGTTTAACAGGGTTTAGTGGTTTCTCATCTATTGGCGTACTTAGGATTTTCTTGAAGTTTCCTAGAGACACCTCTGCTTCGCGCCAGGAAAGAATTACATTTCCCAATTCCTGTAAAGGTCCAAAGAGAAAAAAAGAATAAAATAAGAAGGAGAAGTATTGCCCAGCAGAAATTGTATTTTCAAAGATAAGAATCAATAGAACCACCACCATCGTACTACGTACAAAATTGACAGTTGTTCCTTGTACAAAGCTCATGCTTCTTACATATTTCACCTTTCTGAGTTCCAGCCCTAAAATTTTATAAGTAGTTTTATTTAACCTTTCGATTTCCTGACTGGCAAGGCCGAGACTTTTCACCAACTCAATATTCCTCAAAGATTCCGTTGTAGAACCCGCTAAGGCCGTTGTTTCTGCAACAATGGTTTTTTGAATTGTTTTAATCTTTCTGCTCAGGTACCAACTTACAAAACTAATGATCGGAATTGCAGAAAAGTATACCAGTGTTACCTTATAACTCACCGTAACAGAGTATACAATCACGAACACCATTCCTATCATGCTCACAAAAAGGATGCTGATAAATGCAGTAATAAATTTCTCCGAATCAAGACGGACCTTTTGTAAGATCCCTAATGTCTCACCACTTCGCTGGTCTTCAAATACCTGATAAGGTAATTCAAGGGAGTGCTTCAGTCCATCAGCATACATACTTGCTCCGACCTTCTGAACGATGATGCTAGTAAAATAATCCTGGAAATTCTTGGCAATTCTAGACACCATTGCGGCCCCTACGCTCAAGCCTACCAAGCCAAGTACTCCCCATATAAATTCACTTCTTTGCAACACATCCTTTTTTTGAATGAACTCATCCACTATTCTTCCAGTGATATAAGGGTCCAACAACGAGAATCCAATGTTGATTGCGGCTAGCAAAAGTGCTAATGCAACCACCCATTTATGAGCACTTAAATATTCAAGTAGTAATTTCATGTAATTAAATCTAGCCAAAAATAAATAAAGGGAATGAAGCATTAGCTCGATTCCCTTTAAATTACACGTAAATTATAAATCAGGTTTTAAACCGTCATGATATCTTTTTCTTTTGCTTCTGCATGTTTATCTACTTTGATAATGTACGCGTCAGTTATTTTTTGCACTTCGCCTTCTCCGGTTTTGATTTCATCATCAGAGACGCTTTCACCTTTTAACTTCTTAATTTTCTCGTTGGCATCTTTACGGATATTACGAATGGTAATTTTCCCGCGTTCTGCTTCTTCCTTTACCTTTTTAACCAGGTCTCTTCTACGTTCTTCAGTTAGCGGAGGAACCACTAAGCGGATCACCACACCATCATTCTGAGGGTTGATTCCAATGTTCGCTTCCATGATGGCGCGTTCAATAGGAACTAACATATTTTTTTCCCAAGGCTGAACGAGTAAAGTACGTGCATCTGGCGTATTGATACTTGCGACTTGAGATAAACCAGTAGCGCTACCATAATAATCTACAAATATGCCGTCTAACATTCCCGCAGAAGCTTTTCCAGCACGAATTTTTGTCAATTCAGATTCACAATGGTCAATAGCCTTGTCCATGCTTGCCTGAGCGTCTTGTAGTTGTTTCTTTATGAGGTCATTCATGTTTTGTAAAATTTAACCAAAAATATAAAATTTATTAGAATCAGACCTTAACAAGCGTCCCAATCTCTTCACCCTTGGCAATTTTCATGAAATTACCGGTTTTATTCATATCAAAAACGATAATAGGAAGTTCATTTTCTTCACACAGGGTGAAGGCAGTCATATCCATTACGTTTAAACCTTTATCATAAACTTCTTTGAAAGAAATTTTTTCATATTTTGTTGCTGTAGGATCTTTTTCTGGATCTGCAGTGTAAATCCCATCTACACGTGTCCCTTTAAGTACTACATCTGCTTTAATTTCAATTGCTCTCAAAGCAGCAGCAGAATCAGTTGTGAAATAAGGATTACCTGTACCGGCACCAAAAATCACGACACGACCTTTTTCAAGGTGACGTACTGCTCTTCTACGAATGAATGGCTCACAGATTTGCTCCATTTTAATTGCAGTCAGCAAACGTGTTTTTAAACCCACTTTTTCCAGAGCATCTTGCAATGCCATACTATTGATTACGGTAGCTAACATTCCCATATAATCAGCCTGCGCACGATCCATACCTGACTTTTCGGCGCTTAAACCTCTAAAAATATTACCACCTCCAATAACTATTGCTATTTCAAGGCCTTCATCATGTACCGCTTTAATGTCTTCCGCGTATTGCCTAACACGCTCATTATCAATACCATATTGTTTATCGCCCATCAGCGACTCGCCACTTAATTTCAGCAGAATCCGTTTATACTTCATGAGTCCAAAAATAACTATTTGTTTTAATTAATCAGGGCTCAAATGTGCAAACCCTTTACAAAAACTTTCTTTAGCTGCAGCTTGGGAGATAAAAACAGTAAATCAGCATCGCTACCTACATTTAGAGTGCCTTTTGTTTTCAAAATACCCATTAATAGTGCTGGATTTTTTGCAGCTAGTTTTAAAGCTTCCCCTATTGGAATATCACAATGTTTAACACAATTCTGAACGGCCTGCAAAAGGGTAATATTTGAACCAGAAAGTGTACCGTCAGCAGTCACAAACTTATCGCCCTGAAGTTCATGCTGATAAGGTCCAATTGCACATGCCGTTACTGCATCAGTAATTAGAAACAATCGATCTTTCATTGCTTTATATGTCATCTTAACCACTTCGAGGTTCACATGACAGCCATCCGCAATAATACTAGCCATTGCAGTAGGATGATTCATGACAGCCACAGGCAAATTAGGAGCCCTATGATGGATCGAAGGCATGGCATTGAACAAATGTGTGGTTGTCTTAAAACCATTGTTATAAGCTGCTGTGGCTTGATTAAAATCAGCATCACTATGCCCTAGGGATAAAATGATTCCCTGATCTACTAAATAACGGATCACCTCCTCGTCTTGCAATTCTGCGGCTATAGTCATCATTTTAACTGTGCCGTCTGCATAATCCAACAGTTTCTTCACCTCATCTAGGGTTGCTTTATAAATGTAGTTTTCTATATGTGCTCCTCTACGTTTGGCGTTGATATAAGGTCCTTCCAGATGAAGCCCTAAAAACCCCTTAGCTTCGCTGCGATAAGCTTTTGCTGCATCCAGACACTGATAAACAATTTCAGGGCTATTTGTTGCCACACAAGCTAAAAAGCTCGTCGTTCCTTTAGATATTAGGTCTTCATCCATCTGCTTTAACGTTTCCGCCGTAGGATAAGCTGAAAAAAGATTTCCGCCACTACCATAAATCTGGAGATCAATAAAAGCAGGAGAAACATAGTCACCGGCTGCATCTATAATTTCATAGTCAGCTGGAATAGTTTCATTGGAGATTCGACTAATCTTTCCATCTTCAATAAAAATGGTTTGACCCTTTAGGAGCAGGTCGTCACTAAAAACCTGACTATTCGTTATCGCAATCATATTACATGTATTTAAGATATCCAAATATAAGCGAGTAGTTCAGATATCACTAGTTAATTACAACAAGAAAAGAAGATGGTTTTAAATTTTGTTCAGTATAAAAAAGGCTGTATACAAGAAAAGCCTGTAGTTTTCACTACAGGCTTTCTTTTAAGATTTGGCACCGACCTACTCTCCCACGTGTTACCGCAGTACCATCGGCTCTGGCGGGCTTGACTTCTCTGTTCGGAATGGGAAGAGGTAGACACCGCCGATATAGGCACCTAAATATTTTTA
>NZ_JACSZW010000039.1 GCF_014472395.1 Pedobacter sp. N36a | reverse complement strand
TAAGATCCTCCATAGACTGATGCCTTCTTTGATTATTATAAAATTCGACATACCGTTTCACACCCTGGAATAGTTCCATGCCACCGTTAGGCGGGTTCAGGTAAATATATTCCTGTTTCAATGATCTCCAGAATCTTTCGATAAACACATTGTCCAGCGCTCTTCCCTTTCCATCCATGGATATACTTACGTTATTATCCTTAAGGACTTTGGTAAATATGGGGCTGGTAAACTGTGAACCCTGATCGGTATTGAATATTTCAGGAGTGCCGTGTTCTGCTATGGTTTCCAGCAGCACGTCTCTGCACCATTCTACCGTCATGGTGTTAGAAATGCTCCAGCCCACAATCTTGCGGCTATACACATCTATAATGGCGAACATGTACATGAAGCCTCTGAACATGGGAATATAAGTGATATCTGCCTGCCAAACCTGGCCCGAACGGTTTATTTTTAATCCTTTAAGCAAATACGGATATTTATAATCTGCTGCATTTGCTTTACTTAGGTTCTTCTTTGGATAGATCGTCCGCAGGTTCATTACACGATACAGACGCCGTACACGCTTGGCATTTACATGATAGCCCAGGTCTTTGTTCAGATACGCAGTCATTCGTTCCACGCCATAAAACGGGCAATCCAGAAACTTGCGGTCAATTACATTCATCATCGACTGGTTGAACAGGGACTCGCCTTTGGGCTTGAAATAATAGCAGCTACGTTGCAGATTCAGCAGTTTACATTGACCAGCAATACTCAGCGCATCATGTTCCGGGGAAATGAGGCTTCGCCTTTCAATCATGCTCATTTCCCCAAGACTTTTTTTAAGAAATCAACCTGGATCTGAAGTTCTCCAATTTTTGAGTACAGTTCTTTCTCTTTGGATTCCTCTTTCTCGGCAGGTTTCTCTGAACCGAACACCGTATCGGCCTTTTCCAGAAACTCCCGTTTCCAGGCAGTGATCTGTGTGGGGTGAAGACTGTACTTGGAAGCAAGTTCCTGCATAGTACTGGCCTCTTTAATGGCTTCAAGAACTACTTTGGTCTTGAAAACCGGACTGAATTTTCTACGCTCTTTTTTCATTTTTCAACTGTTAAATTTATGAATTTAATCAGCTGTCCAATATTTGGGGAGTATTATA
>NZ_JACSZW010000038.1 GCF_014472395.1 Pedobacter sp. N36a | reverse complement strand
TGGAATTGCAACAATAAAGTAGACATTCGGTTAAGCTGCAATATTTTGTTTGTTTAAGTTTCTCCCAAATTCCTCTGGGGACAAGTATCCCAGCGCAGAATGTAGTCTTTTACGGTTGTACCAAGTTTCAATATATTCGAAAACGATGCGGGCTGCTTGCTCTTTGTCAGTAAATTTGTGCTGATATGCACATTCAGCTTTTAGTGTCTTAAAGAAGCTCTCTGCCACTGCGTTGTCCCAGCAATTACCTTTTCTACTCATACTTCTGATGATCAATGGATTTTTCTCCAGTAACCATCGGAATTCATTGCAGGCATATTGAATACCACGATCAGAATGAAAAATGAGTTCCTGAATAATCGGTCTTCTTGATTGTGCCATTTTAACTGCAGGGATTACTGTATTATTTGCTTTCATCGTTGTGCTTAATGCCCAGCCAATGATTTTTCTATCACCCAGATCGATCACCGTTGTCAGATACAGCCAGCCTTGCCTGGTCCTGATATAAGTAATGTCGGATACCCATACGGCCCCTAATATTCCTGGCTTAAAGTCACGGTCCAATACATTATCCGGCACAGGGAATTTATGACTAGAGTCTGTAGTAACCTTAAATTTCTTCTTCACAATGCTTCTCAGCTTTGCTTTTCTCATGATTCTGGCAACCCTTGGCCTAGATATCCTAATCGATTTTTTACGGAGCTCCAGGGTAATTCTTGGACTACCGTATATCTTTTTGCTGTTTTCAAAAGCTTGTAAAACCTCTGCTTCAATTATTTGATTTTCAATGCTTCTGTTTGATGGACTACTGATAGTCCATTTGTAAAATCCAGCTCTACTTACTTTAAATACTGAGCACATCTTCCCAACTAAAAATACCCTGCTATGATCCTTTATAAACCCGAATATTTGTTGTCGCCCTTGGAGATAATGCTGATAGCCTTTTTTAAGATATCGCGCTCCATCTGCGTTTCACGCAGTTCTTTCTTCAATAAGACCAACTCTTGCTCAGCTGCGCTGAGTATAACTTTCCCGTTTCCAGGAAAACTACTGTCTTGTTTGCTGGAGAATTCCTTCCGCCAACGGTACAACAACGCCGAACTGATATCTAGTTCTTTGGCCAGCGCACTCAGATCTGTGCGGGTATTACTCAGTTCAACGCTCATCATCTTGAACTCTTTCGGATAGGTTTTT
>NZ_JACSZW010000037.1 GCF_014472395.1 Pedobacter sp. N36a | reverse complement strand
CAATAGCGTCCTAAACGCAAAAAAGGGAAAGAGGAAGTTTTAACACAAAGTTACCTTTGTGGTGCACAAAAACAATCCCCTTTCTCGATGATAAACATAACATTATTTTCACAAATTATATCAAAATTAGACCGTTCAAAGTTCAATAAACTAACTTCATCCAAGGGAACAGACAAGCACAACAAGGGCTATAATAGCTGGACTCATTTGGTCTCCATGCTATTTTGCCAATTCGCCAAAAGCCAATCGGTACGTGATATTAGTAATGGACTACGTTCAGCCACTGGTAACCTAAATCATATGGGCGTTCAAAAGGCACCTTCAAAATCCAGCGTTAGCTACCAGAACAAGCACAGGGATTTTAGTCTTTTTAAAGAATACTATTTCTGCCTGCTGGAAAGTCTGGGACAGCAGGCTGGCTTTAAGCAGGTAAAGTTCAGGATCAAGTCCAAAATCTTTTTGCTGGATTCTACAACCATTAGTCTATGCCTGTCCTTATTTGACTGGGCAAAGTACAAAACAGCGAAAGGAGCTGTTAAAATGCACACCTTATTGGATTACGATGGTAATCTTCCAGCTTACGTGAATATAACAGATGGCAAAACAGCCGATAATAAAGGAGCTTACCAGGTTCCCCTTCATAAAGGGAGTGTGATTGTCGCAGACCGCTTTTACAATGATTTCTATCTGCTGAATGTCTGGGACAGCAAAGGTGTGTTTTTTGTCATCAGGCATAAAGAAAACCTTCAGTACGAATCTAAGGGCGAAATCACCCTGCCTGAAAACAGGCACCAGAATATCATCATAGATGAACTGATTGAGCTCAAAACCCCGGCCTCGAAGAAGAAATATGGTAAGAGACTCAGAAGGGTGGCGATCTGGGACGAGAAAAACAAGCAGACCATAGAACTCATTACCAATCAAATGACCTGGACAGCCAACACGATTAGCGAACTTTATAAAAGCCGTTGGCAGATTGAAATTTTCTTTCGCGAAATTAAGCAGAACCTGCATATTAAATCCTTCGTGGGAACAACTGAAAATGCGGTCATGATCCAAATATGGACCGCTCTGATTACCATACTCATCTTAAAAGCACTCAAGGCGATGGCTGGGTATAAATGGCACCTCTCAAACCTAGTAGCTTTCATTAGGCTGAACATTTTTGTTAAAATAAACTTGCAGGAATGGCTCGACAAGCCATTCCATGAACCACCTAAGCTGGAACCCAATACCAGCATACAAGGGATTCTTTTTTGAATAATCCTTAAAATGCGATTATTTCAATCCATCCTAAGCCTTTTTACAAAAACATTAAACGTTTAGGACACTATTG
>NZ_JACSZW010000036.1 GCF_014472395.1 Pedobacter sp. N36a | reverse complement strand
AGCCGAGCAAACCCTGATCAGTTTATTATTACCGGAAGGTATTCTGGATTATTTTGAATTAACGCAGGTAGAAAAAGAAGGTAAGATGCTAAACATCTACCTTGAAGAGAAAAATATAGCCCCAGATGGGTATGCAAATAAAGACCTTGAGTCCAAGGGATTCTTTCCAGAGGTGAGCATCCAGGATTTCCCCATTCGCGGTCAGAAAGTAGCTTTATGTATAAAAAGGCGGCGCTGGACTGTTAAAAACAGTGGTTTGATTATCAGCAGGGATTGGGATTTAGTAAGAAAAGGGGCACGAATGACAACGGAATTCGGTCTTTTTTTAAAAGGAATATTTGGATAATCATCCGATCAGTTGCTATCATTTAGGTCATTATTTTCAGATAGACGGCAAACAGCTTCAAGAACAATACAAAGAGCATATCAGCGATTACAACGGCTGGGAGCAGAAGGATCATGCGGATGAGTGGATGTTGTTTACAAAGAATGTCAGTCCTTATTTGAGTATCGACGAAACTGCTTTATCCAACGGAGAGCTCTATACTATCGTCACTAATAAAGGAGCGAAAGGACGTAAAGGCGCTATTGTAGCGATGATCAAAGGAACCGTAGCCGAAGATATCATAAGTGTACTGATGAAAATACCGGAAAGACTTCGCAAAAAAGTACAGGAAGTCACCATGGATATGGCTGCAAATATGCAGTTGGCCATCAGAAGATGTTTTACCAATGCGCACAGGGTTATTGACCGTTTTCATGTCCAAAAGCTGGCTTATGATGCTGTACAGGAATGCAGGATCAAATATCGCTGGGAAGCTCTGGATGCAGAAAACGAGGCCATTAAACAGGCAAAGAGAAACAAAACCATCTTCCGTGGGGAAGTGCTTTCCAATGGAGATACCTTAAAACAATTGCTGGCCAGAAGCAGATATTTGCTGTTCAAGCACCACAGCAAATGGACTCAGGTTCAGAAAAATCGGGCTGAACTACTTTTTGAGCGATATCCGGAGTTAAAAAAGGCTTATAAACTATCCCTTAGGTTAGGAGAAATATTTAAGGTATGTAAGAGCAAGGAGCAGGCATTTAAAAGACTGGCATTGTGGTATAATGATGTGGAAGATTCAGCCATAGAAGCATTCAGAACAGTATCCAGATCCATACAGGCTCATTATTTATCTATTCTGAATTTCTTTACAAACAGATCAACCAATGCTTCTGCTGAATCTTTCAATGCAAAAGTGAAAGCTTTCAGGGCTACTTCCAGGGGCGTAAGAGATGTCAAATTCTTTCTGTTCAGACTTTCTAAAATCTATGCTTAAACTTCCTTCCCCCCAAGAATTCCGCTTGATCC
>NZ_JACSZW010000035.1 GCF_014472395.1 Pedobacter sp. N36a | reverse complement strand
TAAAAATATTTAGGTGCCTATATCGGCGGTGTCTACCTCTTCCCATTCCGAACAGAGAAGTCAAGCCCGCCAGAGCCGATGGTACTGCGGTAACACGTGGGAGAGTAGGTCGGTGCCAAATCTTAAAGTAAGCCTGTAGTGAAAACTACAGGCTTTTCTTGTATACAGCCTTTTTTATACTGAACAAAATTCCATAGCTGTACTGATGGTCTTAAGTTAAATTAACAGCTAATGTTTCTAATATTGCTTCAGCCTTATGGCATCATACCAGTATGAAATAGACTCAAGAGTCATTTTCTTTTCTTAATTATTTGGTCCTGTGAATGTGTTGCAGTTTCTGTTGGTGATGGCTCTGATAAGAAAGAATCTTTAAAAAATCTAGCCTAACTTAATTTAAAGATAAAATATTGCCATATAGATCAGGAATAGAAGATACCCATTGTAGAAGTGGAGCTAACGAATGATCATAAAATAAAATATTGTCGATCCTGTAGCCTGGGATGATATGAGATTTGAAGAGCACTGAATCAATTCGGTGAAAAATGGATGCTCTAGTGTTTGGTAGCTTCTTTCGAAAAAATCAAGTAAGTAGCTACTTATATAAAATTTTTAGAAATGTTGAATATAAATTGAAGGATGTTAACCTGAGGGCAGCTCATGGCGACTCTACCTTTCTATTTCTGAAATGTTGGTTACGAAAAGAAGTAAAGAAGTGAGTGTTCATGGGTGATAAACTAAATGTCATCTGGCTGCATAGGATATTATGCTGAATGGATAACGTTGGAAATAGCGATTCTTTTCTTGCGGCTTTTCTCTCTAAGCGATTGGATAGAGACAACATTAATGATACTCTGAATTTTGCAATCGCATTAAGTGTTTCTATCGTAACGTAAGTAGGACTTCTCATTCAAGCTACTATTAATCGATCAGTAAAATCCGGTCAAATATAAGATGATGAAAGGTAAATAAATCATTCTTTAGGAGCTAGAACAAGAACTCTGTTGCTTTTAAAATGGACTCGCTGTAAGAAAAAAGAATACTGAAGTTACTCTTCAAGGAAGAATCATCTTAAATCTAAGGGATTATGTAGGAACTGAGAATGCGATATGTCTATAAAGATGTAATATTTAAGGGATTTCAAACATTTATTGTACTACTTTCGTTGATTTTAGGGCTATGGTTCAATTAGTTAGAGATAGACTACAATTATAAGGGTGATATTGTTTGTGGGGGCGTTAATTTTTCTTACTTTTGCATCCCGCTTCGGAGGAAGGGTTTGAGTGAAAGATATAGTGAGAAGAATTTGAAAGATTGCAGTAGGAGTTTGTTAAAGTTGGTTTTACTGGTTTTATGACCAGAGAAACAAGAAGATT
>NZ_JACSZW010000034.1 GCF_014472395.1 Pedobacter sp. N36a | reverse complement strand
CCTATGTGAGCTCGGCTCCTGCGGCAGGTACCACTTATGATCCGCTAACGGGACTCTGGAACATTGGTACAATGATCAATGCTTCTACTGCAACCTTAACCATTACCGCTAAGGTCAATGCAACAGGGATTTATGCCAATACCGCATCCATTACCGGAACAGAAAATGATCCGACTCCAGGTAACAACACCCCGACTTCTACTCCGGTTCCAACACCAACAACAGACAGGTCTCTGACTAAAACTGTTGATGTTACCAACCCTGCGGTAGGCAGTAACGTGGTATTTACCCTGGTAGCCACCAATAATGGTCCTAGTGATGGTACCGGTATTACCGTGACCGATCTGCTTCCATCAGGTTATACCTATGTGAGTTCTACTCCTGCGGCAGGTACCACTTATGACCCGCTAACAGGACTCTGGAATATTGGCACAATGATCAATGCTGCTACTGCAACCTTAACCATTACCGCTAAGGTCAATGCAACAGGCATTTATGCCAATACGGCATCCATTACCGGAACAGAAAATGATCCGACTCCGGGTAACAACACCCCGACTTCTACTCCGGTTCCAACACCAACAACAGACAGGTCTCTGACTAAAACTGTTGACAATGCGACACCGGCGGTAGGCAGTAACGTGGTATTTACCCTGGTAGCCACCAATAATGGCCCTAGTGATGGTACCAGTATTACCGTCACCGATCTGCTTCCATCAGGTTATACCTATGTGAGCTCGGCTCCTGCGGCAGGTACCACTTATGATCCGCTAACCGGACTCTGGAACATTGGCACAATGATCAATGCTTCTACTGCAACCTTAACCATTACCGCTAAGGTCAATGCAACAGGCATTTACGTCAATACCGCAACGATTACCGGAACAGAAAATGATCCGACTCCAGGTAACAACACCCCGACTTCTACTCCGGTTCCAACACCAACGACAGACAGGTCTCTGACTAAAACTGTTGACAATGCGACACCGGCGGTAGGCAGTAACGTGGTATTTACCCTGGTAGCCAACAATAATGGTCCTAGTGATGGTTCCGGTATTACCGTCACCGATCTGCTTCCATCAGGTTATACCTATGTGAGCTCGGCTCCTGCGGCAGGTACCACTTATGACCCGCTAACAGGACTCTGGAACATTGGTGCCTTAGCTAATACCGGAACTTCAACCATGACCATTACCGCCACGGTAAACGCAACAGGCATTTATGCCAATACTGCTAGTATTACCGGTACGGAAAATGATCCGACACCAGGTAACAACACCTCGACTTCTACGCCGGTTCCAACACCAACAACAGACATGTCTCTGACTAAAACTGTTGACAATGCGACACCGGCGGTAGGCAGTAACGTGGTATTTACCCTGGCAACCACCAATAATGGGCCTAGTGATGGTACCGGTATTACCGTCACCGATCTGCTTCCATCAGGTTATACCTATGTGAGCTCGGCTCCTGCGGCAGGTACCACTTATGACCCGCTAACAGGACTCTGGAACATTGGCACAATGATCAATGCTGCTACTGCAACCTTAACCATTACCGCTAAGGTTAAGGCAACAGGGATTTATGCCAATACCGCATCCATTACCGGAACAGAAAATGATCCGACTCCAGGTAACAACACCCCGACTTCTACGCCGGTTCCAACACCAACAACAGACAGGTCTCTGACTAAAACTGTTGACAATGCGACACCGGCGGTAGGCAGTAACGTGGTATTTACCCTGGCAACCACCAATAATGGTCCTAGTGATGGTACCGGTATTACCGTGACCGATCTGCTTCCATCAGGTTATACCTATGTGAGTTCTACTCCGCCAGCAGGTACCACTTATGACCCGCTAACAGGACTCTGGAACATTGG
>NZ_JACSZW010000033.1 GCF_014472395.1 Pedobacter sp. N36a | reverse complement strand
TAAAAATATTTAGGTGCCTATATCGGCGGTGTCTACCTCTTCCCATTCCGAACAGAGAAGTCAAGCCCGCCAGAGCCGATGGTACTGCGGTAACACGTGGGAGAGTAGGTCGGTGCCAAATCTTAAAGTAAGCCTGTAGTGAAAACTACAGGCTTTTCTTGTATACAGCCTTTTTTTATGACTGAAAAGTTTCCATAGCTGTATAGCTGAAAATCCATCACCAGGCATAATCTACAGCTGATGCCTTATCCTTGATCACTTAAATTGTTATTTAAACGATAGATATGGTTCCTTTTTTCGGATTGTAATTAAAGCTAATTAGGATAATTTCCAGTAATTGTGTTGAATACACGCGTAAAGCCCTTGCAATATTTTGAGACTAGAATTGAAGCTAACCTTAAAAAAAGAGAAAGTTAAGGTGAGTTAACTGCTGTACCTTGTTTTTAAGGTCAATATCGCAGCATACCTTAAAATTTGGCTATTTTAAGGTATGCTGCGATATTTGTGTATATTTGAATATGGCCTATAAGATAAACGCTGATCGTAATAAACCCTGGAATGATTTGCCAGATTTACCTATAGATGAAAATCTATATGAGGATTTGGAGATTTATAAACTGCTGGGGCAGGCAAAAGCATCCATAGGTAGATTGCAGGGCCGGAGCATTGCTATACCTAATCAGGCTTTACTAATAAATTCTATCAGCTTACAAGAAGCAAAAGCTTCTAGTGCAATTGAAAATATTTTTACTACAGATGATGAGCTTTATAAAGCATATAGTGAAGACGAAGCAAAGCAATCAGATGGTCCTACGAAGGAAATTCTTAATTATAGGGAAGCATTATGGTTAGGTCATGATCACCTGAAGCTCAGCGGGAAATTTGATAAAGCATACTTTGTAAAAATGTATCAGGTAGTGAGCCAGTTTAGTGATGGAATCCGAACACCTATAGCACAGATTTATATTAAAGAATCGGGAACTGGCCCAAATGCCGGAAAGGCATCTTATACACCACCGAGAGGGAAGGGAGTTATAGAATCAAAACTGGACAATCTGATTGATTTTTTAAATGATGATTTGAAGTATCCTATTGACCCTCTGATCAAGATGGCAATTGCTCATTATCAATTTGAAGCGATTCATCCTTTTAGGGATGGAAATGGACGTACTGGTAGAATCTTCAATATTCATTATTTGACTAATAAAGGATTACTGGATTATCCGATTTTGTTTTTAAGTAGTTATATCATGAAGCATAAGGAGGACTACTATGCAGGGCTGTCTGGAATTAGTCAGCGAGGGAACTGGAAAAGTTGGCTATTGTATATGCTGAAAGCAATAGAGATCACCTCTGATCTGACCTATCATAAGATTAATGATATCATTTCTGCGCAGGAGGCAATTTTGTCTGCAGTTATTGAAGAAGGAAATATACTGCGACCTGAATCTTTGGTGTCCGCATTGTTTAGTCAACCTTATACCAGGGTAAAGCACTTTACGTCGATGGGGCTATATGCTGAGAATACAGCTAGAAAGTATCTGGATCAGCTGGCGAGTTTAGGTATTTTGGAAAAGCGAACCATACATGGGGCTAATTACTACCTGAATTTGGAGTTGTACCGAATCCTTTCCGAATAAAAGGAGATGCTATACTTAGGGAATTTATTTATTCTTTTACTGCTGCACTGGTATTCCTCAGGGCTTGTGAAATAGGATTTCCATTATATGATGGTATTTCAGAAGTGCTATTGGAAGGTTTACTCCATCTTTTAAGTCCGATTTTGACTTTTCTGTTAATTCTAGGTTATTCTTTTGTACTGTGAATCATGTAGTTAGGAATGTGATACAATTATAAGGATGATATTGTTTGTGGGGGCGTTAAATTTTCTTACTTTTGCATCCCGCTTCGGAGGAAGGGTTAGTGTGAAGGATATCGTGAGAAGAATTTGAAAGATTGCAGTAGAAGGATG
>NZ_JACSZW010000032.1 GCF_014472395.1 Pedobacter sp. N36a | reverse complement strand
AGATCATTGAAACAGGAATATATTTACCTGAACCCGCCTAACGGTGGCATGGAACTATTCCAGGGTGTGAAACGGTATGTCGAATTTTATAATAATCAAAGAAGGCATCAGTCTATGGAGGATCTTACTCCAAATGAGGTATTCTATCAAAGCAATAAAAAAGTGTCGTAAATAATCTTAAGTTTGATCTATTGCTGTCCAGCAAACCGGGAGTACTTCACATCAATCATTTTTCAAATCCAATAGGAAGCGAAAAAAATTACACTTAAATATGTCCAAAATAGAGAAAATACGATATGTATTACGGTTTCCTTAAACTTGCCTTTCCAGAGTGCCGAAGAATATCCAAAAAACTGCAGAAACAACCTGATTGACCAAAAAACACCAAATCCTAAAACAATCTTCTTTCCAAGTCCGGTGGAGCGTAATTCATCCGACGAGGTTAAACATAAAACTCCAATTAGAAATACGACTAAAGCGATGAAAAACGTATGAATATACATCATCTGACGATTAACCAAACTCAAGGAAACCAACTCTTTAGACCAATTGAAATACCGTGGAAAAATCACATGCATAAAAGACAATGTAATTAATAAAACGCCAATAATTTTAAAATGTATTTCCATTCTTTTCAAGTATAAAGGTGGAGATAAATGGTGTAATTTTTATTTCATTTTGAATTTTAAGTTCTGCTGCCTGAAAGACTTTTACCCAGGTAGATTTGGAATAAAAATGAAGGAAGCCAATACTATATGCTAAAAAATTAGCCTCATCTCTCAAATGTTCTACAATAAAAATTTGCCCCGAAGGTTTTACTATCCGTTTTAGCTCTTTAAAAAAACTGATCCGCTCCTCTTTGTTCCTAATCTCATGTGCGGATAGAATTACAAATATTTTATCCGCAGAATTTTCCTCCAGCTGCAAATTATCTGACGTTACACTACGAGTTCCAGGAAATGCCGGATATGCTTTTCTAGCTCGTTTAATGGAAACTTCAGTATGTATTAAAGGGTCATAAAAATCAAGCACAATTAATTCTGAAGCCATAAGCATTTTTCCTAAAATAACGCTTGTCTCATCAAATCCCGCATTTATATTAATCACCTTTTGTATTGTTTCGGGAATATCCAGCCAGTTAAAGTCATAAAGTGCAGATAAATCATATACATAGTGGGAAACTGATAGCGAAATTACATTCAGACAAAGAATTGCAATACATGCCGTCCAAAAATACCCATACAAGGATTGATAAGTAATTGATAAAAATAAAAACAGCAATAGAAACCCCATAGACACAGCTTAAAAGTGCCAATTAAAGCGGATAATATTCAAAACTCCTTGAAATGGCTTTCTCATATTTTCCATTGCTCGATTCTTCCTTTTTTCCAAAAATATGGAATATCTGAAATGATAAATGCATTAGCCAAAACGTAGCCTTTTAAATCCAACGCTTTAAGAAATGAGATATCATGTTCTATTACATTTACAGGCCTTGGTAGCCAGTTTTCTCTCAAGCCTTCTATAATTAAAACTTCTTTCTTAGTTTGATTGTAGGTAAAGGTGAAAGGTAAAGGCCCTGCAAACCTTCTTGCTTCTTTCCAATTGGAAAACGGCGAATCTTCAGGCAATGGGATTTCTCCCGCAGCCTCGTCAATTTTTATAGTAAAATCTGAACGCAAAGATTTTATTTGCATACCACTCCCTTGCTTAACTAAAGTTATATCCGTGGTCGTATAGTTGTAATGAGTAAAAATATTACCCATAAATTCCATTCTTCTTTTGTCTGTCTCCGATTTAAGAATAAATAAGCCTCTTAATCTTTTCCCCGATGCATTGGTATATTTTACAAATACACGATAACCAATTAAGAAGAAATCGTTACCAAAAAATTTAGGAAAACCTTTTGGTCTCAATCCTTTTGTCTTCACCAAAGCCACCGCCACGAATGCCCATTTCTCGTTAAATATATCTAACTCGAGGCATTCCGGAATAAGCCCTTTAAGCTGATCCATTGGGACTGCAAATGTTAAAACAACAGCACTCTCAAAGAAAGCTTCCACTGCGAAAGGATGGTTTTTAAGCGCAGAAATCATATCAACTTGGATTAACAGTTCTTTTGTTCATATAGAATTCATTGAGATAGATTGTCAGTATAAACATAAATGCAAAGATTGAATTCATTTTACCCCAAAACAAAAAGTCAGGGACAAAAATAAATTCAAGTATATTCATCGCGGCAACCGTTATAATCTGAATCATAGCATTCAAACGAGGCTTAATCCTGGATAAAATCCAAATTGCCATTCCTATTTCTGAAAGTCCAATTATAATTGCTAATGGTCTGGAATAAGTATCACCTAAAATTCTCGCTATAATTTGTTCGTGCCTTGGCACAAGGTTCAACACTTTACAAAAAAGCCCATTAACAATCCAAACTAAGGCAATAGAGATCGATAAGATCCGATGGATATTTTTGTATTTCATTATCTGGTTGACTTTCTAGTTAGCGTTATAGAATTGGTGCTTTTTTGGATCAAGCGGAATTCTTGGGGGGAAGGAAGTTTAAGCATAGATTTTAGAAAGTCTGAACAGAAAGAATTTGACATCTCTTACGCCCCTGGAAGTAGCCCTGAAAGCTTTCACTTTTGCATTGAAAG
>NZ_JACSZW010000031.1 GCF_014472395.1 Pedobacter sp. N36a | reverse complement strand
GAACCACCTAAGCTGGAACCCAATACCAGCATACAAGGGATTCTTTTTTGAATAATCCTTAAAATGCGATTATTTCAATCCATCCTAAGCCTTTTTACAAAAACATTAAACGTTTAGGACACTATTGATCCAGAATCTAAATTTGAGAATATCAATTTTGAAGGGGGAAGCGGTTTAGAAAAAATCAAGAAGATTTTGACAATTGATCTCAATATTAAAGAATATCACTTGGATTTTATTATCGACCAAGAAAATGTCGAGGTCAAACTAAGTATGAGAGTAACTATAAAGATAGTAAATGATGAAAAAAATTAAAATTTTGCTTATAGAAGATGACAGAAAGAAGAGCGATGACATAGTTAACTATATCGTTACTAACTTTCCTAATTCTTCTATAGAACTGAAGGAGTCATATCATAGTGGTCTAAAATCTCTTATTAAGGATAGTTATGATTTGCTTTTATTAGATATGAGTATGCCCACTTGGGATAGATCCCCTGTCGAAAACGGTGGCGATTATGAAAAATTTGGGGGAATCAAAATTCTTAAAGAATTGGGTAGAAAGAAACGGCTTCTTCCAACTATTCTCATTACGATGTTTGATAATTTTGGTGAGAGTGACAATAGTATAACGCTTGATCAGATGGATGCAGTTCTCAAAAGTGATTACAATGAAGCGTATGTTGGGTCAGTCTTCTATAGGTCTGATATTTCACAGTGGGAGAATGATTTAAATCTGTTGATGAGTAAAATTCAAAATGATTAATATTCTAATTGTCGACGATGACATCGATAAAATCGCCAAAGTTATCTCATGTATAAGAGACAAGTTTGAAGATTTTAGCATTGAAACTGCTGTTGATGCTTTTACAGCTCAACGAAAATTGGTTAGCAAAAAATTTGAAATGCTGATATTAGACTTACACTTGCCTTTTAGAACAGGAGATTTAGCTACGAATGATGGAGGGAAGATACTTTTGGGCGAAATTTACAGAAATTTTAAAATCAAATCACCAGAATATATAATCGGCCTTACTCAATTTTCAGAAAGTTCCATTAGTTTTTCGAAGATATGGAACGTTATAGAATATGATCCAAATAAATTAGATTGGCACGAGCCAATGGTCGAAATTATTTCCCATATATTAAAATGCAAGAGAAATAGCTCTAGTGCTGTTATAAAAACAGAGACACTTTTTGTTGAGGGCGACACAGATAGGCGTATTATTACCGATGCGTTGAAACTATTTTACCCACAGTTTTTTGAAAAAGTTATTATCAAAAGTTGCGGTGGCGCTACATTTGTAGGAAGAGAAGCGATTATTTGGGGGAAATCTTTAGCGAAAAATGCCGATGGCGTCTATATAAAAGCAGTGGCATTATTGGATGGCGATGAAGCGGGTGATGATGCCAAAAAAGAAATTGATAGAGTGATTTTTAAGGATTCCGCTGAATCAAAGACCTTTAAAGTATTACAATTAAGCAAAAAATTAACAAAACATATCATTCCTCTGTATAGTAAAGGACTTTTGATTCCAATTACTTTTGAGGAACTATTTGTTTCTAGTTATTGGCAACATGCAGAAAGTATGGATTGGTTAGAAAAAAGGCAATCTTTAGATAATCTTTTGGCTAATCCGAAGTCATGGGATAAGTTTAATATCTCGTTAAAAGAATATATAACTAGCTTAGAACTTTCAGAGAATGAGATTCAATATACACTAAAATTCAAAAAGGAAAAGAAAGAAGCCTTTTGCAAGTATATCATTGGCTTACCAGAGGAGCAGCGTAAAGAAGCATATCAAAATATCAAATACATGCTTGATGAAGTCCTTGTGACATTATCGCTATTAACACCTGAAAAATCTGTTAAAGTTGCTTCTTAAGCAACTTTAACAGATTTAAATTCGATATATAACAATATTTTAAATTAGTTATTACTGAGTAAGCCAAAAAAATTATTAAAATGTAAGCTAAAAAATACTGACAAAAAGGTGATTGATTTGGTGAGTCGCTTTTAAAAATCTTCCCCGATAGTCATAAACACTGATTTTTAAACGAAGTTCACATCCCAGCGGATCATATTAATGAATTTAAAACATTCAGTTTTCAGCCAGCATTTTTTCTGTTATTTAAAACTTTGATTACAATACATTTAAACCTAATTTTGATTCATAGCATTTGCAGTTATAAAAGAAATTAAGAAGGGTGAGTGATTCGGTGAGTCAATAATCACAAACCATCCAGACACCATATTAAAGCGGGATTTTAACCCTGGGTACAGTTCCCCCACTCTCCGCTTAAGGGGACTGGACTAATTTCCCGAGAGGGTTGCTCTACAAAGAGCAACCCTTTTTCTTTAAGTATCAATAAGGTACAGTCAAATTCCAGATTAATGAAAAGTGTTCTAAACACCCTTTCTTATAATGTTAGTCCCTGTTTGAACACCTCGTTAACAATCGCATGTTTCTGGCCCAACGAAGAATCCTTATCAACCTGTGGCAAATTCAATAAGTAAGGCATTAACAACAATTCCGGATCAAGCGGAATTCTTGGGGGGAAGGAAGTTTAAGCATAGATTTTAGAAAGTCTGAACAGAAAGAATTTGACATCTCTTACGCCCCTGGAAGTAGCCCTGAAAGCTTTCACTTTTGCATTGAAAG
>NZ_JACSZW010000030.1 GCF_014472395.1 Pedobacter sp. N36a | reverse complement strand
GAATTCCTTCCGCCAACGGTACAACAACGCCGAACTGATATCTAGTTCTTTGGCCAGCGCACTCAGATCTGTGCGGGTATTACTCAGTTCAACGCTCATCATCTTGAACTCTTTCGGATAGGTTTTTTTTTCTCGTGACATAATTTCTGTTAAGTTATCAAATTCACTTAACTTGCTGTCTACTTAAAGGTAGCAACTCCAAATGTTGACACTAATGAATAATAGTAAGATTAGTTAGATATCGAAAACTACGGGAAACCGTAAGAAATTTATCACTTAAAACATTAACTTCAATCTAAATATTAGCCTCTTAACCAAACAAGCCAATGGAGCTTAAAAAAATTGTAATACACGAAGTAATCAAGGAACAGAAATCTGACGACGCAAAATCTTTTCTTTCCAACGTCCTGCTCACCAATGAGCATAAGACCCAAAGGCTGGCTTTGCTGCTCAATAATGCCTTTTCCAAAGATGATGTGGTATATGGTATTTTCAAGCAGGATAAGAACGAATTCTATTTTAGATTCAATGAATATCAACAGAAACTTAGCGGTGATGCATTTCTGGCCTTTACCCAGGTAGTAACAGAAGAACTTGAAGGGATCATGAAGGGTAAATTCATGGCCAGGGGTGGTTTTCTAGTTTTTGCCGAATACACTGTAAATACCGTAAACTTTATCGGAGTATATCTAATTAGAGACGTAGAAGGTATGCTTTTGGAAAAAAACGAAAGCGAGCATACTTTTGCAGTGAACCTCACCAAGTATATGGATACCAATAAGCTAGCTATGGGCTGCCGGATAAACATCAATAAACTGGAGGACCAGGATAGTAACCACTTATCCCTAATAAAAAGTGGCCAGAATGATATCTCGGAATACTTTTATGAATGGATAGGGGTAGACAAGCCGGAATCTAATAAGGATTATACCAATAGACTATTTGGCATCGTTTCTGACCTGCCTCTGCCGGTGCACCCTACAGAAGGTATGAGCTATAGTGTAAACGACATCCGTGAGCTTGCCTTTAACAATATAAAATCCTCGGCCAGCAGAACTGTTAATTTGCGCCAACTCAGCTTCCAGCTATATGGTGATGAGAATACTATCCCCGATTATGTGAGGGAAAAGGAGATAGAGATCGATTCTGAATTCAGATATGATTCTAAAGCACTCAGTCGCTTCAAAAGGATTGAAGCCAATAAGGATGGAATCCGGCTTGCTTTTTCCCGTGGAGACATTAATGAAAAAGTTACTCTTTCGGACGAGGATTCAAGTGTGGTCATCCTGACTTCTAAAAAATTAGCCGATGACCTCAGGACCAAGATTAACCAGAAATGATCGACACCTTCGACTATTTGAACAAAAAGCTTGCGGAAATTAACGAATTCCGCTACGATCCTGAGCGGGACACGCTAGTATTCGCAGTTCTGGGTAATGAACAGGTTTTGAAGGACATCACTAAGGAAGGCATGATCCAGGTGGAAAATTTGGGCAGCGATGTCGAAATTGACTTGGGAAGTTTGCCATATTATTTTTACAAAGATGAAGCCCATTTTCTAAAGAAAACGGGAAGGAGCACCTGGAACAAGCCCATTTATATTCACAGTAATAAAGCATTTTACAACCCGGCGGTTCAGACTACAGAAATAGATGGCAAGGTTGTAGACGATTATTTTTTGCTGCTAAATAACCACCATTATTTCTTACTGCTTATCTTTTTGAAAAGCCAGGAGCATCAGGAAGATGCTATATTTTACTTTGTCGATCATTTTAGTTGGGACAGCCGGCTGATAGTGCTCACCACCTTAAAAAAGGAAGGAAAACTAAGTATCAACTTTCCCGTGGGAGGACTGAACTTAAAAAAGGACCTGAAATTAAAAGCTAATTACCAAAAATTAGTTTCTGCATTTTGTGACCAGAGCAAACATTTTCCAAAGTTCATAAAAAATGAGACAGTAGGCCAACTCTCCAGATTTGACAAGCCAGAAAGGATTATCATGCTGTTGGAAAAGTTAGGAGAGATTCTGAATGTGTCCGAACAGAACTTTGAAATATACCTGCATGACCTCTCTCTGGAAAACCTGAAAAAGGATTACATCGATCAGAAAAATAAATATTTTACCCAATTACGTGAAATTTTAAGTAAGCTAACTAACCAGGTAATCGCGTTGCCAATTACCATTGCTGCATCATTATTCGGCAGCTATAAAGTTTCCGATTCAAATCTGACATTAGTGCTAATCCTGTTTGTTTTTGTACTCTATGCGCTGTTCTCGATATTTTTACTGAAACTCCAGCGCGACGACGTCAGCGACATCAAAAAAAATCTAGAAAGCTAATTCGACCAGTTGGCCAGTTCAAAGTTTTTCGTGAACTTTCCCAACGAGTTAAAAGCCTTCCTGATAACCAAAAACCAGATCAAAGGCCGTATCGAGAACCTCGTTACCGGGATCGATGCCTATTACGTTTTCTTTTCGTTGGGAGTATTGGCTTTTGTAGGTTACTTACTCATGATGATGAATATGGGAACATGGCAAATAACGATATGTTTGCTGATTATACTTCTCATTTTTGCTGCTACCTTCAAACTAATAGTCAATAAAAGTAAAGAAGATGATAGTAGCGTTTGAAAGCAAAAAAACTATGATATTTACCTAGTAAGTTTTATTCTGTTTTTAAAGCTTCAAGAAGTGAAATAACCTAAAGTTTTTAACCAAAAAATACTGATTTGTCAGATAGATTTTTTACCATTGTAATACGTTGAAATAGTCTAAAAATAGTTGTTTCTTATTTGTATTCTTTTCTGTTTTACCTATTTATAGGTGTTTTTACTTTCTGTATTGAATAAAAAGTAATATCGCATAATAACGCAAAATAAAACCCTAGAAAACTTTCCCGAATTGTGTTTTAGAAGAGTTTGTAATTTGCGTTATTATGCGTTATTATGCGATATTGATTGTTTAATAATGTCATACATTCCTAGTATGTCTTAATCGGGTTCTTTGCATTTTCTCAACTATGTTAGCGATATTTCTCTCTCAGTAGTGCCATATCTGCACCAACTTTAATATCCAATACTTTTGCATAAATCTGGGTTTTTCTGATATTAGTATGCCCCAGCATTTTTGATACGCTTTCAATGGGAACGAAATTTAAGAGTGTGACCGTAGTTGCAAAGGTGTGGCGGGCAATATGAGAACTTAGGGGTTTATCAATTTCACACAGTATAGCAATCTCTTTTAAATATTCGTTTAACTTTTGGTTGCTGGCCACTGGCATTGCTCTGTCTTTAATAACACAATATTCATTCTTACTATATCGGTCTAAAATTGTCATCGCAGAAGGTAGCAGAGGGATAGCCGAACGGATGTTAGTTTTCTTTCTGTTGGTGAAGATCCAGTGATTTCCATCAACTCCTTTGGTGATGTTGGACAGCTTTAGTTTTTGAACGTCAGCGTAAGCAAGTCCGGTAAAACAGCAAAACAGAAACACATCCCTAACTTGTAAAAGCCTTGTAGTACTAAACTGTTTTTGCGCAATGCGTTGTAGTTCTTCCTCCGACAGAAATGGGCGCTCTACCGGTTTAGATTTAAGCTTATAGCCAAACATCGGGTCATTGTCGATCCATTTCAGGTTTAAACAAATGCGGATGATCTTGCCGAAGTTTTTAAGGTATCGTATAGCGGTATTGTTCGCGCAGCTGTTTTCTGTTCTTAGATAAAATTCAAAATCGCTGATAAACGCATGGTTTATTTCTTTGATCCCTATATCAGTGATCTTGTGCTTTTCGAGCATAAAAGCTTGAAGGTGACGTTCCAGTATCTCAAATCTTTTTAAAGTCCCAATCGCATATTGTTTACCTACCAAAGCTTTCATTTTTTTGTTGTGATTTTTAACAGCCTCTAATAATGTATGTGTTACGGTGTCTTTGCCTTGAAATTTGTTTCTGATGCTTTCTGCGGTAACTGTAAGACCAGCTTGGGTAAGATCTTTGTGTGCCCGATAAACCATTGCCTGTAAGTTGTCCAGATAGGCATTAAACCTTTTTGTATCTTCTTTAGTTCCGGTTAATCGTCCGGTTTTGGGATTCCAGTGTTCCGGTTTGCATTCTTGTCCTGTAGTAATTTCCACACGATTTCCTTCTACGGTAATCCTTAAATAGATAGGGGAATCACCGCAAGAATAGTTTTTTTGCTTTTTCATGTAGAATAGCATACTGAAATTCGTTTTCATAATCAACTGATTTAAGGTTAAACAAATGTAGCCTTGCAGTTAATGGACGTCAAGTCGTTTAATGAATGAACGTTCTGAATATGGATCAAGCGGAATTCTTGGGGGGAAGGAAGTTTAAGCATAGATTTTAGAAAGTCTGAACAGAAAGAATTTGACATCTCTTACGCCCCTGGAAGTAGCCCTGAAAGCTTTCACTTTTGCATTGAAAG
>NZ_JACSZW010000002.1 GCF_014472395.1 Pedobacter sp. N36a | reverse complement strand
CTTTCAATGCAAAAGTGAAAGCTTTCAGGGCTACTTCCAGGGGCGTAAGAGATGTCAAATTCTTTCTGTTCAGACTTTCTAAAATCTATGCTTAAACTTCCTTCCCCCCAAGAATTCCGCTTGATCCGTGATTTATTGAATAAACTGTCGTTTTGAGCAAAAACAAAAAGCCTGCAATCAATTGAATTGCAGGCTTCTATACGTTTTGTTACTATTTCTGGTGATCCCGCTGGGATTCGAACCCAGGACCACTACATTAAAAGTGTAATGCTCTACCAGCTGAGCTACGGAATCAATTATTATTTCGTTTTTTGGTATTGCAAAGATATTAATTATTATGTAAAATCGGCCTTAACGATACTAAAAAAACGCTTTCCTCCTGTAAATGGCTGTATTTTAGCTGAATAATTTCACAGTTATTTTTCCTTGATCATAATTTCCTCAACTTTCGGATAAAGCGCTTTGCAACGCTCTATAGGCACTTTTTCAAATAAATCAATTGATGTTTAGTACTTTATCTCATTTTTCTTGAAATTACACTGATATGTATAATATTTCCGTAGAAATATCATACTTCCCATATATTTGCAATTCTAAACATAAAAAAACAAATCTTCTGAACAGACAGCAGGTCAATCAGAGTTAAATAACAAAATGAGTATGTATAAGACGGATGAGGAAGTTGAGATTCAACGTGAAAGTTGTTTATTGGTAAGTGCTACGATTACAGAGGTGGCTAAGATTCTTAAACCAGGGATCACTACGTTGTCGCTTGATGTAATGGCAGAGCAGTTTATCAGAGACAATGGGGCAAATCCAACCTGTAAAGGTTATCACGGTTTCCCTTACAGCCTTTGTATTTCTATAAATGAGCAGGTTGTTCATGGTTTTCCGAGTGAATATATTATAAAAGAAGGTGATGTTGTTTCTATTGATACTGTGGTTGATAAGAATGGTTTTCATGGCGATCACGCCTATACTTTTATTATGGGCGAAGTCTCGCAAGCAGTGCTTGACTTGGTGAGGATTACGAAAGAATCACTTTACGTAGGGATAAAGCAAGCAGTAGTGGGCAACCGCACTGGCGATATCGGCTATGCTATTGAGCAGTATACCAATGGAAAACATGGTTATGGCGTAGTACGCGAGATGGTAGGTCATGGCGTAGGCAGAGCGATGCATGAAGATCCTCAAGTGCCAAATTACGGTAGAAAAGGAAGCGGTAAAAAGCTAATTGAAAACATGGTATTGGCAATTGAGCCGATGATTACGATGGGAAGTCGTCAAATCTTTACAGAAGAGGATGGCTGGACAATCTCGACAGAAGATGGTTTACCAGCAGTTCATTTCGAACACAATGTATGTGTGAAGAAAGGTGCTCCGATTATCCTTTCAGACTATGCCCCAATTGAAGCTGCAGAAAAAGCAAATGCAAATCTAAATAGCAGCTATTACAACTAGAACTCATATATTTTGAAAACACAGGCCAATCCATTAACAGGGTTGGCCTGTGTTGTTTACGCCGTAATTCACGTTTTTGGTCGCTGCTAATGTTAAATTAAGCCACATTTAAATATTTCGTACCGCCTTTGTTTGTAATTAGTCTAAATAGCATATATTTGCGGCGTAGTCTTTAGAACCAATTTTGGCAGAAATCACAAACATACATGCAGCTGATACCCTTACCCGTATCAACCGACAAACTTTTGAGACCATATACAATTTGTATTGGGATAAGGTTTACGCCGTATGCTACAACAACATCAGAGAGATTGAGCCAGCAAAAGAAATGGTTCAGGACATCTTTAAATCATTGTGGGAGAGAAGAGCGGAGCTCGAACTCGAAAACGTCAGCAATTACCTGATCCGCTCTGCAAAATTTAAAACCTTTGAATACATCCGAAACAAAGTGAGCCGTGAAAAGCACATTTGTATTAAATACCAGGGCTGTACGCATTCCACCAATTGCACGGAAGAGCACATCAACTACAACAACCTTAAGGAAAACGTCAACCTCCTTGTCGACACCCTCCCTTGCCAGTGTAAAAAGGTGTACCGGATGAGTAGGGAGCAAGGAATGAGTAACAAAGAAATTGCTATCGCCTTGTTTATCAGCGAAAGGGCTGTAGAATACCATATTACTAAAAGTTTAGCTGCCCTTAGACAACGTCTTTCCAATTATTCTGAATAAAATTACTTAAGGCATTAGGGAAAACGAGTCATGATGCTACTTATATTTTATATAAGTTTGTATTCCGATAAAAGCAGGCTTCAATACGAAAATGAACATTAGCAAAGACCTCATAGAAAAATACCATCGCAATCAATGCAGCGCTGAAGAGCGTGATGCAGTGGAGGAATGGCTATTTTCCAGCCATACCGATGAAGGTCTTCAATTGCCATTGGGCGAGTCTAAAGCAGCACATAAAGCGGACATCTGGAAAGGAATCACTGATATTCTTCCGGAAGAAGTGCATTCTGAAACAAAAACTTTAACTGAAAAACCAATCCGCAAATATTCATTTTGGATGGGGGCAGTAGCAGCGACTATTATAGTAGGTGTCTCGGGTTTAGGTATGGTTCAATTGCAGCGAAACCGACAGCAAACCGATCCTGAGCTGGTATCAGTTAACAATACCTCTACTGTTAAGGTGCATCACCTGGAAGTAAAAGGATACGACTTGTCGGTGGGAACCAGTACTTCTGCCAAAATCGATAACCTAACCGGGCTGGTAGACCTATCCGGAAGTATCCTCATTTCCCCTAAAAAAGACATTACACTCCAATTTGAGGGTAGTCCTGACAAGATCACTTTCAAAAAAGATCAAACTTATATCATACTTAAAAGCAAAGAAGGAAAAAATCAGATCATTGTTAGTGAGAAAAACCTAATGGATCTGCCTCCAATTCTTCAAAAGCAAATCATCAATGAATTCAATATCTAAGCGTTCTCTATCTTTTCTTTTACTGCTGACCAGCCTTTTTGGGTGTACAGACAGTTCTTTAACTGCTAAAAATGAAGGTGCTCACAAGTACAGTATTTACATCCTGGCTAAGGATGGAAATGAATATATCGTAGAAACTGATCAGCTGGATTCAGGTATCATACTGCCCGAAAAGGAGGGTGCTGAACTAAATACCAGGGAAATGGACCGTAGTGTGATCGTGAAAAACGGCTACTATTATCACCTCAACAGGAAAAAAGCAGCATTGGTACAGTATGAATTAAGAGACAGACAGCTGAGAGCAGTTCAGTCCATGCGTTTAACTAAGTTTTCTTTGGAGAACTTTCATTGGCTAGGCAGAGATACTTTGCTGCTCACCGGTTTAAATACACCGGATTTTACGCAAGTTAAATATGCCATGCTAAATGTGGCGGCGATGAAGTCCATCAGTGAAGGAAATATGGAAATCCCTATTCCTTCTGGAAAGTTCGACAATATGTCGGTAGGTTTTGTCAAAAAACAAGATTCAAAGCTCCTGGTTGGCTATACTTACCATCAGGAACTTGGACTACTCAATTATACCACCAGCGATACTACCTATGTGACTGAACTGAATTACCCGCAAATGACCGCTGTTAAAACAGCAAAGGACACGCGTTCTACTTATCCTGGCGGTGTAAATACCGTACAGACTTCTTCTTTTGAGGATGTACAAGGTGATTTCTACTTCATGGACTGTCCAGGGATTGCCTTGGGTAATCGCCCGGAACTTGCTACTGGAATCCTGCGCATCAATAAAAATGAAACTGCCCCAGATCCTCGTTACTTTTTCAATATCTCCAGGTCAATTGGCAATCATGCTTATGGAATGTGGCCGGTTGGAGGCGATAAAGCCATCGTTAGGGCAGAACGAAAAGATTTGTTCAAAGGACTTTGGGATCATTACAGTACGCCGCATTTTGAATTCTACCTCGTAGATGTGAAAAATAATAAAGTCATCAATAAACTAGCGCTTCCATTAGATAAAGGAACCAGAAGGGAATGTGTGCTGTTAAAGGATAACATCGCTTATATCTCTATAAGTTCCTCTGCAGAAGGGAATTTTATCTGGAAATACGACCTCAAAACAGGTGCTTTGAGTAAAGGACTCGAGCTTGCTGGAAATACAGATTTCATCCTTAGAATTGATCAGCTGAGATAATTCTTCATTTTTTTTCTGGTTGCACCTTCGGGAATATTGGGCTTATGCTACTAACAGGTATAAATGCACAATATTAAAATAATGACCTACAGAAAAATTCTACTACTCATTCTTCTCAGCACCTTTTCATTTGCTGCACATTCACAAACTACTTCTACCATTTCGGGATATGTAAAAGACGGTAGCGAACTGATCACAGGGGCTTCCATCTTTTTAAAAGGCACTAAGCAAGGGGTAGTGTCAAATGCTCAGGGTTATTATGAACTGAAAAACCTGGCACCTGGATCTTATAACGTCACCATTTCCTTTCTTGGTTACAAAAAAGACAGTAAACAAGTCACGTTAAAACCAGGTCAAAACCTAAACCTAAACTTCTCTTTAAAAAAGGACCAGCAGCAGCTTCATGATGTAAACATCAATGGGAAAACTAAAACCCAGCAGATGAAAGAGTCAGGTTTCTCTGTAAACGCTATTGAAACAAAGAAATATGCCAATACCACTGCTGATCTGAATCAGATTTTAAACAGAAGCACAGGCGTGAGGATTCGCGAACAAGGAGGCTTAGGTTCTGATTTTAAGTTCTCTATCAACGGTTTATCTGGAAAGCAAGTCAAGTTTTTTATTGATGGGATTCCGATGGATGTGATGGGTACTGCGATGTCTTTAAACAACATCCCGGTAAACATGGCCGAGCGATTGGAAGTTTACAAGGGCGTGGTACCTGTACAATTGGGTGCGGATGCGATGGGCGGAGCGGTAAACGTGGTGACCAATCAAAAAGTAAGTAATTACCTGGATTTAAGCCATAGCTATGGCTCTTTTCAAACCAACAGGTCATCCTTAACAGGGCAATATGTAGACCAAAAAACGGGTCTGATTATTAAAGGAAGTGGATTCTTTAATTCTTCGGAAAACAGTTATAAGATGAAAAATGTAGATCTTGTAACTGGTGGATTAAGGGATGGAAACTTCATTTACGATGTAAACGGTGCAGAATATTATAAAGGCGATGCGAGACGTTTTCACGATAATTACCTGTCTGCCCTCGGACAAGTTGAAGTAGGGATTACCAATAAAAGCTGGGCAGATGTCTTATTTATTGGCGGAGGCTATAATGAAGGCCGCCAGGATCTACAGACTGGTTTTGATCAGCAGACTGTTTATGGGAAAGTTAGACGTGCCAATTTCGCTAAAAGCGCCACTTTACGCTATAAAAAGAACAACCTGTTTACAGAAGGACTAAACTTAAGTGTATTCGCTGCCCGATCAAAAGATACTTATAAGACTACTGATACCGCCTTCCGCAATTACAACTGGGATGGTACTTATTTTACTAAAGGGTATACAGAAATGGGGAATAATGTCAAAACGATGAGTAACATCATCAGACCTCGCACCTATGCAATGGCCAATCTGAGTTATATGATCAACAATCAACATTCTTTAAACCTGAACTATACGATTGATCATTTAAGAAATAAGAGCTTCAATCAGCTGCAAACAGATCGCGATAGTGTGCCTGGACTAATTAACAAACAAATTCTTGGCTTTGCCTATCAGCAAAATCTGTTAGACAATAGGTTATCCAATACCATTTTTGGTAAATATTACCACCTGGGTTTGGAAAGATCAAAATCTATAGCTGGACGATATATGACGCAGGATACTACTTTCTCGAACTTTGGTTACGGGATCGCTTCAAGATATAAAGTGACAGAGGGGATAGGCCTGAAAGCTTCTTATGAGCATTCTTACAGGCTGCAGGAAACAGAAGAAGTGTTTGGTGATGGATTAAATGTACTGGGAAACCCTAATTTAAAGCCAGAAAGCAGTCACAATCTAAACCTTGGTGCCTATTATAGTTTCCAAGTCAATAAAAATAGCTTCTTCTTCGAAGCTTCAGGATTCTATCGTAATGCCAAAGATTTTATCTTCCCGGTTCCTGATGTTCGTTCCAAATTGATCAAAAATGAAAATCAGAGCAGCGTGCGTATTACAGGCTTTGAATCTGAAGCCAGGTATAGTTATGCTCAATTGCTGTCCCTAACGCTGAATCTGACCTATCAAAATGCGGTAAATACCACAAAAGAAGGGCAGACGGAATCTTATAGTGTGCCCGGTACTTACCTGAATAAAATTCCTAATCAACCTTGGTTGTTTGGAAATGCCGACTTTACCATTGGACAGGATAACCTGTTAGGAAAGGATACCCGCCTGCAATTTAACTGGTTCACACAATATGTGAATTGGTTTTACCTGACTTGGGAAAGTAAAGGAAATCCACTTGATAAGTCGGACATCCCAACTCAATTCGTTCATAGTGCATCACTAAGTTATTCTCTTCAAAAAGGCAAATACAACATCTCTGCAGAATGTAGAAACTTAACGAATCAGCTGACCTACGACAATTTTAAACTGCAGAAGCCAGGCAGGTCATTCTCAGTAAAATTCAGATACTTCATTCAATAACTATATAATAATAAAAAGAATATCAACATATTATCATCATATATATGAACACATTATTTAAGTATACGGCTGAGCTTTTAATGCTCGTCATGTTAGTGCTCAGCATCAGTGGCTGTGAAAAAAGAAAAGAAGGACAGGTCGAAGAAGGCACCAATTATGCGGCGATTCTTTGTGTAGGGAGCTGGCCAAATACAGCTTATTACATTTCTAGTATTCCGTCATTAACGAGCGGAACCATCAGCCTGAAAGGGAATGGTGCAGAGATGACCGGTAAAGTTTATGCGCAGGATGTGATTCAAAGAGACGGTTTCTATTATCATATGAATTCTACCAGCGGACGTTTCGGCAAATACCATGTTGAAAACGGATCATTGCTCATCGACAAAGAGATTCCTTTCGCTTACCTGAGCTGGAGTTCTTATGCCTGGGCAGACAAAAATACCCTGGTGATTTTTGGTAAAGGCAATTCTGAAGCGCGTTATGCGGTGGTTAAAGTGGACAAAATGACGATCAAAACCGGGAAGCTTGAGCTTGGTAAAATCCCTGCAGGTTTCCAGCAATACAGCTTCGGATTTGCTCAGTATAGAGATAGTAAGCTGTTTCTTGGCTATGGTTTTGCTTCCAATGATTGGAGTGTGTTTCCAAATATGCCGGTTTATCCAAAATCTTATGTCGCCGTAATTGATTACCACACCATGGCTGTTGAAAAGTCTCTGGAAGAAACCCGTACCACCGGATTAGGCAGTATGAACATCTATGCGCCTTCTTCTTTTGTGGATGACAACAACGATTTATACTTCATCAGTGATCCAGTAGCAGGTTATGATTACAAATCTCCATCTATCATGTACCGCATTAAAAGTGGATCTACAGTGATCGATCCTGATTATTTCTTTAATTACTCCGCTGCATCAAATAATGAAAAAGGAGCGGCAATGTGGTACATCGGAAATGGTAAAGGAATTGTCCGCTCAAGAATTAGTGGGAATAATATAGATCTGGAGCATTATTACAGATTGATTGATGTAAAATCTGGTACGATGATCAAGAAATTAGATCTTCCAGCAGATAAAGGCGAGCGTATGGTGAATGCAGTGATTGTAGAGGATGGTAAGGCTTTCATTGCAGTAAATGCAGTTGATCGAGATTATATCTGGCAATACAATCCTGCAAGTGATCAATTGACAAAGGGAGTGGAATTTATAGGCGGTATCGACTATATTCTTCGCATAGAGAAACTGAAATAATTGACCGTTCTATACGTTTTAAATGATTTTAAAAAAAATAAATGCCTGGGTTCACCTCTGGTTCGGAATCGCTTCCGGGATCGTCGTGGTGATTCTGGGCATCACTGGCTGCATCCTTGTTTTTGAACAGGAAATCAGAAACGTTTCTTCTCCATGGCTCCATGCAGAGTCAAAAGGCAAAGAATTTTTACCTCCATCTAAAATTCAGGAGGGAGTGCTTAAAGTGTTGCCTAATAAAGCGGTACATTCCATCTGGTATTATGGTGAAAACCGTACCGCACAGGTCAGGGTAAATTCAGATTCAACGGTATTCGTAGATCCTTATACTGCCAAAGTAGTGGCCATGGCAGACCTCGAAGACTTCTTTCATATCGTCGAAGAAGGACACTTTTACCTTTGGCTGCCGAAAGAAATTGGTAGCGTGATCGTGGGCTGGGGAACCTTTATTTTTTTCATTTTACTGCTGACTGGACTTGTCCTATGGTGGCCAAAAAGATGGAATAAGAAAGGCAGAGATCAAAGCTTTAAAATCGAATGGAAAGCCAGGTTTAAGCGCCTTAACTATGATTTACACAATGTTTTGGGTTTCTACTCCATCATCATTGCACTGCTTTTTGCAATTACAGGTTTGATGATGAGTTTCCAATGGTTCAATAAAGGGCTGTTCTGGATGGCCGGAGGAATGGATCAACCCAGAATTGAAGCAGTATCCGATACGCTAAGCAATCCTCAGACAAAAATGTTAGTGCAAGTAGATAAAGCCTGGTATAAAGGAATGAATGAGCTCGCAGAGCACAATCCAAAAGAGATTATTGTAAGCTTTCCTAAGAAGGCTTCAGAGGCCATTTACATCTGCACAGACATGTTTAATGGTAGCTGGAGAGATGTTTACCTGGATCAGCATACTTTGGAGGTCCTGCCGGCCTCTAATAAGAAATTGCTGGATGAAAACTTTGCCGACTTGATTCGAAGGATAAATTACGGCGTCCATATCGGTGCAATTGGCGAGTTGCCGACAAAGATTCTCTTTTTCATCGTTAGTCTGATCTGTGCCTCCTTACCGATTACAGGTTTTGTGATTTGGTGGGGGAAAAAGAAGAAATCGGGAAAAAGGAAGAAAAGGATTTTTAGGAAACCTTAGCCAAGCGCATAGATAGGAAGTACTCGGGAAGAGACCTGCTTTTCCTTAGAGGAAGGAGGGGGTTCGGTTAGGGTTTGGATAGCAGAGACTAAGGCAACCCTACGCGAACCCTAACCGAACCCCCTCCGAACCCTATTATAAGGCCGATCTCTTCCCGAACACTTCCCGGTCACTTCCAGGGAAATTTTATCCTTTCCCAATCCAGGCATCCCATAATCTCTGGTCACCTGACTGCTAAATATTTTCGTTATTGTTCATTTTTTTTGGAACTTTTGGCTACTTTGCGTTAACATTCAAACTAACCGACACCATTATGCAATTTATACGATTTCGTAGAGGAGGAATAGCGTCTTTTTGGGATGGATCTCTTTTATAAATTTAATAAATATATCATATGGAAAAAAAAGTGCAGGGAGAGATGGGATGGGTGAATCTATTACGAATTATTGCTTGTTTTTTGGTGGTGTTATCCCACAGTTGTGACCCTTTTGTTTCACAGTTTGATACCAACCGGGAATCCTTTCTCACTGGCGTGTTTACCGGAAGTTTTGTCCGGGCCTGTGTCCCCTTATTTGTGATGATGTCCGGCGTTTTATTGCTGCCCATCAATATGAGTATGGCTGATTTCTATAAAAAACGAATTGTCAGGATCTTGATTCCCCTTATTTTCTGGTCGATTGCCTTGCCTATATTATTCTACGTTTATTTGAATTTTGTGAATCCAGGTACTCAAAATAAAGCGCTCAGCCTAGCGAATCATACTTTTGATGCCACATTCGGTAAGTTATATACCTTCATTTTCAACTTTAGTTTTGCCACCATTCCATTGTGGTATATGTATATGCTGGTGGGGCTTTACCTGATTATGCCGGTATTTAGCGGCTGGTTAAAACAAGCTACGAAAAAAGATATCGAAGTTTTTCTAGGAGTTTGGGGGATCGCTTTGCTACTGCCTTATATCAAAATGGCGGCGCCATTATTAGGGTACAGCGGAAATTACGGCAATATGGGGCTTTTTGGAGTCTGCGACTGGAATGATTATGGTACCTTTTATTATATCTCCGGATTCACTGGTTATTTGGTATTGGCTTATTATTTAGTGAAATATCCATTGGATTGGAGCTGGAATAAGATGTTGAGCATTACTATTCCTATGTTTTTGGTGGGCTACCTGATTACTTCATTTGGATTTATTGAGACTCAAAAGCACTTTCCTGGTAATTATGCCAACCTGGAAATTGTATGGTATTTTGCTGGTATTAACGTTTTTATGATGACTTTCCCTGTGTTTGTCATCGTTCAAAAAATGAATATTGCTTCTTCTGCAACATTATCGAAATTGGCTTCCCTGACCTTTGGAATCTACCTTTGTCACTTTGTCTTTGTAGAAGTTAGTTATGATGTGGTGGAGGCCATTGCTGCACCGCTGCACCCATTGGTTAAAATTATCAGTATTGCGGGTTTCACTTTTGCCATCAGCGCTTTGGTGGTATTGATGATGAGGTCCTTTAAGTTGACCCGTCGATTCGTGATGTAAGGCACAATACTGCCGTATCCGATGAGATCAAACCCTGGTTAAAGTCTTGGGTGTTAACCAGGGTTTGATCGCTGCTATAATTACTTGGATTTGTGGGTGTTGTAATCCCAAACCAGTTTCGAAATTTCCGAAATGATTTTGTCATTGGTTGCCTCATTTTCCTTTGTATTGCAAACAAAAACAGCAATGGCATAATGTTTACCATTCGGCAGACGAACAATTCCCATGTCGTTAATTGCTGCGGTAATGCCTGCTTTACTGGTTCCTGAGGTTCCTGTTTTATGGCCAACCACAGTTCCTTTTGGCAGTTGTCCTTTGATTCTATTGACCCCGGTAGAGGTTTCTACCATGGTGGTCCATAGGAAGTTGAAACTCTCTTTTGACAATAGGTTTTTCGTATAGAATTTAACCAGGAGTTCAGTAATGGCCTTTGGTGTGCTCCAGTTGGAGAACTGGACGTTCCATTCCTTGTGCATTTCTTCCTCATTTGCCTTAATGGCTACATCTTTAACGCCAAGGCTGTGGATATAGTCGTTGATTGGTTTAGGGCCGCCAAGAAGCCTCATCAGGATGTCACAGCCGTTATTGTCGCTCTGGGCAACGGTGTATTTGATGATTTCAGCGAGCGGCAAATCTACTTCGCCATTAGGATGCGCATCGCGGATCGGGCTCCAGGTATCAGGTAAAAGGTCGCTTTTCTTGATGTGGATTGTCTGCGATAAGCTAAATTTGCCTTTATCTACCTGGTTCAAAACCGCCATAGCAATGTGAAATTTGAAAACACTCTGCATCGGGTAATGCCGGTCGCCATTCACACTAATGGTGTCTTTGCTTTCAATCCCATAAACGGAAACACCTACATCCGCTTTTTTATGGGCAATTACTTGTTTAATCTGGTTTCTTAACTGGTTTTTCTGAGCCACACCATGGAAGCATACAGAAAACAGGATCAGGCAGGAAAGGTATATACGCTTGTTCATTTGATAAGTTTTAATAGTAACGTTACAAAGGTTAAAAATTTATAATGACCAGCAGGTTATTTTATTTTCGGAAGGATAAACCAGGCCCAATAGAGGAGAACAAACTGAATCGGTAGTCGAATGTAAGCCAATACATGAGATCCTATTGACGGATTTGCTTTAAAAACATCTACCAGGTGGAAGGGAAGGAAAAATATCATCAGCAGCAAATTCGCAATGGCAGCAGCTCTTCTGAACTTTGGCAGGAGTAAACCCAGGCCAATAGCCGCCTCAAAGCATCCAACTAGGTAGTTCACAGCAAGGGAAGGCATCCAGTCTGGAATAAATGGGTTGTAGAATGCCGGTTTGATGAGGTGATTGATGCCGGCACCCAGCATGAAAAGGCCAAATAACCAGGTCAATATTAGCTTTAAGTTACTCATGATGTATGTTTTTTAAAACAGCCTGCTTTCATTAAGGAAAGAGGACTTGTCTTTTCTATACAAGATACGAGTAAAGATGAAGATTCATTGACTAGAATTTCTGAATTTCCTGGACTAACAAATTAACTCGAATTTAAGCCTTCAGGTAATGAGTAGGATAGCTTTTTATCCCGTATTTTAAGTAGATATGGCCTGGTCTTTGATTCAGATCAATAGATAATCTTCTATTCCAATTGAACTTCATGAATTTTTTTTCCCTAAAAGCACTTCCTAAATTAGCCATAGTGACTGCAGCCACTGCTTTCTTTTTTGTTTCCTGTAACCTGAATACTTCACCTGATAAATTTTTTGGGGTAGCCGTACTGAACACCAATACCATCAATGATTTTGGAACGGATAGATTGGCAAAACACATCCAATTGCAAACATTGGAATTTGCCGACAGACCTTCGACAAAGAAAAAAGGAGAGGAGGCAGTAACTTATGTAAATAACAACGTATTGTATATGGAAAAGGTGTTGAAAGACATCAAAGAACTTCCTGAAAATGCCGATACCAAAGAAATTAGAGATTTATCGTTAAGCATATATGAGTATGTCATCCCAGTTTATAAAAATGAATACACTGCTTATGCGAAGCTTTGCGATACTAAAGGTCCAGAAGATCAGAAACAGCAAATTATTCAGAATATAGAAAAGAAATATGTGCCTGCCTTTGAAGAGAAATTTGCCTTATTACTGGAAAAAGGAAAAGTTTATGCTCAAAAGCATGATTTAAATGTAAAATGGGACTAAAAAAATAGCCGTCATTTCCACTGGATGATTTTAGGACATTTGTCTGCTGGAAGCCTAGTCTTTTGAAACAACTTTGCGATATAAATTTATCATTTAAATATGCAAAGCGTAAAGAACAATATCCTCGTAGTAGGCGGAAAAGGGCTGGTTGGAAACAAGATTGTTGAACTGATCAAAGAAAGAAATCCAACCGTACAAATCTTCATAGGAAGTCGTAACCTCAGCGCTTCCTTGCCAAATGCCCTGCAGATAGACGTCAACAATCCTCAAACCTTTTCCTCTATCAAAGAAAAGAACATCCATTTTGTAGTATTGTGTACCAACGACCACTCCAACCATATCTTAAAATACTGCATCGACAATGGGATTGATTATATCGACATCACAAAACCTACTCCCGACCTTGAAAAGGCATTATTATCAACAAAGAACAAAGCAATTAATAGTCAGATTGTTTTCAGTTCCGGCTGGATGGGCGGTTTGGTGAGCAGCCTGGCTTTTCTCGCTGTGCCAGATAAAGAAAGTATCAAATCTATAAAACTGTATGTGTATTATTCTGCAAATGACCTGGCAGGGGTAAGTTCAGCACATTTCATGGCGGAGCATGTGGCCACACCATTTAAAGGATATGTGCAAAATAAGCTAGTCTGGCTCAAGCACTTTCTGAATTCTGAAAAGCATGATTATTCATTTGGAATAGGAAAGAGGCAAGCGTATAATTTTGATACACCCGATTTATATATCCTTCATAAAGGGGAAGGGGTACCTACAGTGCAGGTAAAAATGACGTACAATTCTGAGTTGATCACCTGGCTGCTCGGTGCTTTTCAACGTGTCAAATTGTTTGATGTACTTTCATTAGCAATGAGGAGGCTGATTTTTAGCGCCAACGGTAAAGGTGACCAAACCTTGTTTGATATATTGGTTGACAACGGAAAAGGGATTAGAAAAGTCGCCTTACAGGATACACAGGGACAAGCACACCTGACTGCCTTTAACACGGTGCTACACCTGGAAACCATGATGAAATCAGCTCCTAAAAAAGGTGTTTTCTTTAGCCACCAGTTGCATGAGCCCATAAAGTTCCTGGAGCTGCTGAAATCATCTGATTCCATAAAAGTGGAAATGTAACTCAGATTTTTAATAAGTAATTCCTGCTGTAGCGCAAAGTTAGAGGATAGATTTATGATGAATAAACAAACAAGCCCTGATTTGAATGGTCAGGGCTTGTTTATCAAAATTATTTCCAACCGCCACCTAAGGCTTTGTAAATAGAAATCTGGTTCAATACTTCTTGTTTCTTCGCAAGAACCTCATTGATTTCTGCATCTAAAACATTTCTTTGTGTAGTAATGATGTCCAGATAAGTGACTCTTCCTGCTAAAAACAGCGCATTAGCTGCTTTAACGGAAGCATTTAGCGCTTTCACTTCTTCAGAAATGTAGGCTCTTTTTGCTTTAATGAAAGTTTGAGATTTCAGGGCATCCTGCACCTCATTATAAGCTTTCAGTACGATCTTCTCATAATTCTGGAATGCTATTCCATAAGTTGCTTTATAACTCTCGTATTCTGCTCTTATACGGTGTTGATTGAAGATAGGAGCAGTTATACCCCCCATCAAACCATAAGCCAGGGCAGTTTGTGGCTGAAATAGCTTAGCCAGGTCAAAAGACTGCAATCCGATCTGTGGGGCTAATACAAGTGCAGGTAAGAAAGCTGCACTTGCGGCCTTCGTTTCTTTCTGCGAGGCAATCAATTCCAGTCCGGCTTGTCTGATGTCCGGTCTTAAAGCAATCATCTGCAGAGGAGTGCCTTCATTTAAAGTTTCACTGGAGATGAATTCTTCTAATCCTTTGTTTTTTAAAAGAATAGTGCTGTTGAATTTGCCCGTCAGAAAGTTCAGGTGGTTTTGCATCAGCAGTTGCTGCTGCAGCACTTCCTGTTCTTTTCCTTTAGAGTTGGCCAGTACTGCTTTGAATTGCTGCACGCCTAATTCGGTAGCTACGCCGGCTTCCTTTTGCACCTGGATCAGTTTCAATCCATTCTGCTGCAGCTGGATGTTTCTGCTTAAAATCTGAAGCTCCTCTTCTAAGGCCAGCAACTCAAAATAGGCCGCAGAGACATTACTGATCAGTTCTGTCTGCACCAGTTTTTGCCCTTCATAAGAAGCCAGAAACTTGTTGACGGCTGCCTGTTTTTTGTTTTTCAGTTTGCCCCATAAATCCAGTTCCCAGGAAGTCCTGATTCCTACAAAATAGTCTGGAAGCGGGTTCGGAACCTGCTCACCCGGTTTTAAATTCGGAGAGAAGTTGGTGTCATAATTACCAATCCCATCAGCAGTATGAAAACCATATTTCCTTAAACCTCCTTCAATTGCGAGGTCGATATTTGGCAATGATGCACCTTTTCGCATTCTTAAGTTTGCTTTCGCCAGCTCGATATGGTGCAGGGTCTGCTTCATATCCGGGTTATTGGCCAATGCGGTTTCAATTAATGAAATCAGCTGTTCATCCTTAAAGAATTCTTTCCAGGTCGTATTGGCAGCGGTAGTCGTGTCTGTACTGTTCTGGAAGCTTTCCGGCAGGGTACGGTGTTCGTAAACCGGGATGTCTTTTTTCATTGAGCAGCTGCTGATCAGCATCACTGAGGCAATGGCGACAACCGTTTTAGCACTTGCTCCAGCTTTCTTTTTCATCATAGAGGAGAAGAGCACATATAGACCTGGAATTACGATCACACCAACCACAGTACCGATGATCATCCCGCCTACAGCGGCTGTTCCGATGGAACGGTTTCCTAATGCCCCCGCGCCAGTGGCGATCATTAAAGGAACCAATCCTGCTGCAAAAGCAAAAGAGGTCATCAAAATAGGGCGTAAACGGGCTACGGAGCCTTCAATGGCCGCATCTAAGAAAGTCATACCTTGTTCTTGTTTGATAATGGCATACTCGACGATGAGAATCGCATTTTTTCCGAGTAAACCGATGAGCATCACCAGCGCAACCTGCGCATAAATATTGTTTTCCAATCCGAACATCCATAAGAATAGGAAGGCACCAAAAATACCTGCCGGCAAAGAAAGTAATACTGGCAAGGGCAGTAAGAAGCTTTCATATTGGGCCGCAAGGATCAGGTAGACGAACAATAAACACAATGCAAAGATGTACAAAGCCTGATTTCCGGAAAGAATCTGTTCCCGCGTCATCCCAGACCATTCAATTTCATAACCAGCAGGAAGCTTTTCTGCAACCGCTTCTACAGCTTCAATGGCTTGTCCGCTGCTGAAACCTGCCGTGGCATCACCGTTCAGCATTGCGGAAGAAAACATATTGTAACGTGTAATCTGTTCAGGGCCATAAACCCGCTCCATCGTGATAAAAGAAGAGAAAGGCATTGTTTCTCCCTGATCATTTTTAATGAAAAGGTTCAAAACATCTTCTGGTTTCTCGCGGTAATTAGGACCTGCCTGCACCATCACCTTGTACATTTGTCCGTAACGGATAAAGTTGGTCGCATAATAACTCCCCATTAAAGTTTGCAGGGTGTTCATCGCATTCTCCACGCTGATGCCTTTTTTAGCGGCTAAATCATGGTCTACTTTGATCAGGTATTGCGGGAAGCTGACGTCGAAAGTGGTAAACACATTTCCGATTTCAGGGCTCGCCTTCAAGTCTTCTATGAACTTCTTCATCACTTCTGAAGTCCTGTTCAGGTCGTCGGCACCAGTTTTGTCCAAAAGGCGCAATTCAAAGCCTGAAGAGTTACCAAAACCGGGTACAGTAGGCGGAGGGAAGAACTCAATATCTGCATCCATGATGTGCGAAGTGGCCTTTTTAAGGTTTTCAATCATGTCCGTTACGGATTCCTTACGGTCTTTCCAGGCCACAAGGTTGATCATACCCATTCCATAAGAAGCGCCGGAAACCTCATTTACCAGACTATATCCGGCAAGGGTGGAAACGGTTTCAACAGCCTGCATTTTTCTGCTGATGGCATCAATTTCATTCAGCACGCTTTCCGTTCTGTCTACCGTTGCTCCCGGAGGAGTGGTTACATTCACGTAAATCATGCCCTGATCCTCTGTTGGGATAAATCCGGAAGGCAGAATGCTGCTCATGCCCCAGGTGGTGACAAAGAAAGCAATCAGCAGTCCAAAAGTCAGGATTCTCCGACCTGCGATTCGGGTCAATAAACCTTTATAACCGCCCGCCATTCTATTGTAAGCCCTGTTAAAGCCTGCAAAGAACCTGGCCATCCAGCCTTTGGATGCTGGTTTATCATGCGGAGAACGCAAAATAATTGCGCACAATGCTGGGGTCAGCGTTAAGGCATTGATCCCTGAAATGATAATTGCGGAAGCCAGCGTTAGCGAGAATTGTCTGTAGAAAATACCCACCGGACCAGAAAGGAAGGCTACCGGAATAAATACGGCCGACATCACCAGGGTAATCGCGACTACCGGTTTACCTACCTCTTTCATGGCAGCAATGGTGGCTTCCATCGGCTGCAGGTGTTCTTCTTCCATTTTGGAATAGACGGCTTCCACCACTACAATGGCATTATCCACTACGATACCAATCGCCAGGACGAGTGCAAAGAGGGTCAGTAAGTTGATCGAGAAGCCCAGCATCTGCATGAAAAACAAGGCGCCAATCAGACAGACAGGTACTGCCAATGCCGGAATTAAGGTGGACCGGAAGTCCTGTAAAAAGATATATACTACAATAAATACTAAAATAAATGCTTCAAGTAGAGTGATCAATACACTTGATATAGAGGCGTCAAGAAATCTGGATACATCGTAGCCCATCGTGTATTTCATTCCCGGAGGGAAGGAGTTCTCCTGTAAAGCGGCCATTCGTTCTTTCACATTTTTAATCACTTCCTGAGCGTTCGAGCCTGGCAGTTGTTTGAGCATGATAGAAGCAGAGGGTCTGCCATCCGTTTTAGAAACCATCTCATAGTCGAGTGAACCAAACTCTACGTCTGCGACGTCTTTAATCCGGATGATAGAACCATCTGCGTTTGCTCTGATTGGAATGTTTTTATATTCATCAGCCTCTGAAAACTTACCAGGATAGCGCAACACATATTGCTGCATATTGATCGATTTATCAGAACCAATCCCTGTTTGTCCGGGTGCTGCTTCTACGTTTTGTTTCCTCAAGGCTGCAATGACATCGTCAGAGGAAATGTGATACGCCGCAAGGCGATCTGGTTTTAGCCAAACACGCATGGCATAATCCCTTAAACCCATAATCTGTGCAAAACCTACACCTTCAATACGTTTCAGTTCCTTTAAGATGTTGATGTCTGTGAAATTGTAGATAAAGCGCTCATCTGCAGTTTTATCATCGCTGTATATATTCAAATACATCAGCATACTGTTCACTTCTTTTTCGGTCGTTACTCCGGCTTTGATCACCTCTTCGGGTAATTCGTCGAGCACAGTGGTCACCCTGTTCTGCACGTTTACAGCGGCAATATCAGGATCGGTGCCCACTTTAAAGAAGACCTGGATCAGCGTAGTTCCGTTGTTGGTAGACACAGAACTCATGTAAGTCATTCCGGCTACACCATTAATAGCCCTTTCCAAAGGAATAGCAACGGCATTGGTGCTCACTTCGGCATTTGCACCGGTATAATTGGCCGTCACCACAACGGAAGGCGGAACGATGTCCGGGAATTGGGTAACCGGCAAAGTGAATAGTGCCAGTAAACCCAAGAGGGTGATAAAGAGGGAAATAACCAGTGACAATACCGGTCGTTTTATAAATTGTTCAAACATAATGAGCTATGATTTATGCGCAGGATTTAGTTTTTAGCGATAGGGTTTGTTTTGACATCCATTGGTTTAACCGTCAGACCATCGCGCAGGCTCTGGGTACCTTCAAAGACGATCTTATCGGATTTTTTTAGTCCGGAGTTCACCATGTAATAGTGTCCAATACGCTGTCCGGCTTCAAAAGGAGTCATTTTGATGGTATTGTTTTCATTTAACACGTACACATAAGTTCTATCTTGAATCTCAAACACAGATTTTTGGTGAACTGCCAAGATTTCTCCAGTTTCTACAGGAACACTGATTTTACCGGAAGCACCATGTTTCAGCAGCCCCTCGGCATTTGGAAAGCTGGCTTTTAGCGATAAAGAGCCTGTCTGACTCGCAAATTCACTTTCGGCAAATCTTGCAGTACCTTCAAAAGGATAGACTACACCATTGGCTAAACTCAATTTAACCCGTTTCTTGAAGTTGTTTTTTGAATAAGCAGTGTCGCTGGCAATATTCAGGTATTCCTTTTCTGTGATTGAAAAATAGACGTTTACAGTGCTTAAATCAGACACCGTGGTCAGGAGGGAACCTTCTTCCAATAAACTTCCTGCTTTCAATGGCATCCTGTCGATTCTTCCTGTAAAAGGGGATTTGATGAGGGTATGGGAAAGTCTTGATTTTGCATAGCGTAACACGGATCTGGCTTCTGCCACACGCGATTCTGCTGCTTTCAACTTAGCGGCTCCTAAATCAAGTTCTGTTTTAGAAACGATATTACTTTGGACCAGAACCTTCGTTCTTTCCTGTTCTAAATCTACAGTTTTCGCATCTGCGATGGCATTGTTCAATACGGCCTCGGCTTTACTGAGGTCGGCTTTGTATTCTTCATCATTGATTTTGAAGAGGATTTGACCGGCTTTAACCGCTGAACCTTCTTCTACATAGATCTTTTCTAAGAATCCTGATAGCCTGGACCTTACTTCTACGTTCTTTGCAGCCTGGATATCGGCAATGTATTCTTTAAAAATCAAGGTGTCCAGTACGCTGACAGCAGCGATAGGTACGGTTCTGGCCTGGTCTGCAGCCAGCGGCGCTTGGCTTTTTGAGGTGCAGCTGGCAATAGTTACGGCAGCTAAAATTGGGAAATAAGCTAAATACTTAACTTTCATGGTCATAATGATTTTTAGGGACGCGTTAATGCGGCCCGTGATATGGATGGTTTAAAAAAAATGCAGGTAAATAATAGGTTTTAAAGTTGTTGGACGTTTAAAACCATAGCCGGGAAGGCATTCGTATTTTTAATAGATGGAACGCAGACAAAAGCAGGACAAGGCCCAGACTTTAGGTCGGGCGAGGGTACCAGTAGTCTGGTTTTCAATTAGAAATACTAAAATGGGAAAGCTGGCCTAGAATGGCTTTAACCTAAATAGGTGTGTATAATAACTTGGTAAACAAGTGCTTTTCGTTTTGTAGAAAGGGTGGCTAACGGTGATGATTTTTCCAATCTGCTTAAAAAGAAAGAAGGAAAAAAGGATCAGGATGGCCGGAAGGATGTAAATCCCTGTTTGGAAAAGACGGTAGTTTTCATTTGGAATTTCAATGCCATCTTCATAATTGTGCATTGGAATGTCTAAAAGGTCATCCAGTACAATTTCAAGTAAAGAGTCGCCGGCAAACGAATATTGCTTCACCGAAGCATCTCCTGCTTCATAGGCAATAATGTTCAGATAGGCGAACAGCGATAAGAAATGAAAAAGCTTGATGAACATACGGAGCCAAATATAGAATTTTAGCACCCTGATTTCCTTACAGAATTCCGTCTTTACAATTTTATGATAATCTTCATTTAGATTCTTCTTTTCACATCATCCGATCCGGTATCCCGGTCTCGCTTATCTTTTACGGTCATTTTGCCGAAGTTGTAACTTAGAGATACGGCTACACTTTGCGTGTCATAATAGTTCTCATCAACGATCCTCAGGTCATTGACCTGTACCTTATAACGGTCTTTGTTGCTCTTAAAAAAGTCTTGACCGGATAAGGTGACATTCCAGGCGCCCATGGATTTCCTTAACCTCAGCTCGGTTTCCAATCTATTGCCTATTTCTGTGTTTACAATGGTGACAGGGAAGGTGTTATTCGCGATTACCGTACAAGAAAGGCCTTTTTTCTTTGAAATGTTAAAAGTTTGATTCGTGGAAAGGCTGAGCAGGAATGTTTTGTTATCGATCAATATGTTATCGGCATAATTGCCTTTGGAGATCACATAGCCGGTTAGCCCTGTCCCTGAAAATCTCCACCAGGGTAATAGCTGCTGATAATAGGTCAGGGTGCTGCTGAAGCTGTATTTGTTGCCATAATTGACTTTCTTATTGGCGATGATGTTTGCGCTGGGGTTACTCGGAAGGGCATAGATCTCCTCCAGCGACTGACTAGCGGCCAGTTGAAAAGTAAAGGTTCCCGATTTACCAATTACCGTATGGTTCAATTCCTCTCTATAGTATTTAGAAGGCATTAAGAATGGGTTTCCTTCAAAATACGTCTGATCTGTGCTGTAAGTTCTGAATGGGTTTACATCCCAGAATCCGGGTCTGTTGATCCTGCTGGAAACGGCCAATACATAAGATTTCTCCTTGCTGCTGGTATATTTTAAAAAGGCAGTAGGGAATAGGTTGGTATAATTTCTATCCACAACTTTCGCGCCTTCCAGCCATCCTTTGGCGATGGTGTTTTCAACACGTAAACCCAATTGATAAGACCAGCTGGCCTTAACTTTGCCATTTACAATGCCATAAAGGGAATTGATGTGCTCGTTATATTGGAAGAAATTGCTTCTTTTTTCATCCCTTATCCAGCTGTCGTCGGTTCCTCTATCTTCAAAAACCAGGTTGTTGTCGATCTTGGACAGCGCAGTTTTAACCCCGAAATCAATAGACAGGTTTTTATCTACCGGCCATTCAAAATCAGCTTTGATAGATTGATTACTGATCTTTTGAGGCGCAGCGCTTCTAAACCAGTCTTTTACAAACAGGCTCTGCTGATTGCCGAGGTCTAGGGCCTCGGTTTTGCTGATGGACTTGTTTTTTGAATTGTATTCCAAGGCATCCGCATCTATGCTTAGCGTTTTACCTTTTCCGTCTAATTTCCCCTGATAATTCAAGTTTAAGGAATAAGTATTTGAACTTAAATCATCCCTATTTTTGGTTAAATGTAAAGAATCGTTGATGGCAGTATACTGATCTCTGGTAAAGGCGTTGCGGTTTTCCCTATGTTTTTCCACTGAATAGTCGAACAATAGACCTACGATGTGGTTGGCGTTAATTTGACGGTCTATACCCACATTACCTCCTGGCGATAAGATCTGAAAGTCATTGGCCGATTGGACGCTTCTATGTAGCAAATCATCAGGGCTGCCGGCGGGAAAGTAGATGTCCTTTTTGAAAGCTGGCTTCCGATTTCTGTTGCTCATGTTAAGATTAGCGTAAGTATTCCATTTACCGGAACGATTGTTTCCATAAATGCTGCCCGCCTGGGAGTTCAGGGCGGTTTGTCTGCCGCTTAATCCTGCATTTCCTATAAATCCTTCTTCTTTGTTCTTCTTGGTGATGATGTTGAGGATTCCTGCGCCACCTGCTGCATCATACTTGCTGGAAGGGGTAGTCATCACTTCAATGGCTTCCAGATTTTCAGCAGGAATGCTGCTGAGGTAGTTTTTCAAAGCGTTTCCACTGAGTACTTTTCTTTTATTGTTCAGGTAAACAACGGCACCGGTAGTCCCGCTGATCTGAATGCCTCCATCTGCGGAAACGCTAACCAATGGGGTTTTCTCGACTACCTCCCAAATGTTGCTGCCAAAAACCAGGTCAGTTTCGCCTACATTGAATCTAAGGCGGTCTATCTGGCGCTGAAAGATGGGTTTTTTAGCACTGATGGCCACCTCATTTAAAGCATGGGAATGCTGATACTGCAAATTTGCATAGGTATCGCCATTTATGCTGGCCATTAATGTGGTGTCTTTGTAAGCTACATATTTAAACAGAAGCTGATAATCCCCTTTATTTACATTTTTGAACTGGTAATTTCCTTTTTGGTCGGTAATGGCATTGCCGATGAGTTTGGCGCCTTGCTTCAGACTCACCACCACCAGACTTAATGGAAGCTGTTTTTCATCCGTTACGTTACCAGAAAGCTGCTGTTTTTGAGTTGGCTGCAAGGATTGTGAAAAGCTGTCGGTTGTCGTCAATAGGTTGATCAGCAGAAGGTAGAGCGCAATTTTTTTCATCACCTAAGATGGCTATTATTCTTTAAAAAAAGCGGCTGTCTTCAAAAAAGACAGCCGCTCAATGCTACGAGAACCAAAAGCTGCAGCGCAAACTTTGATTCTTGTGAATTGACCTTGCTTTTTAGATCAGTTCGTAGTAATTACTTTTCCAAAGCGTTCCGTTTTTACTTTCCATCTTTTTGAGGAAGCCCTGGTCATATAGCTCTTCCAATTGAGTTGCCGCTGCCTCCATGGAGATATTGCTCAAATAAGCAAATTCTTTATCCGCCATGGTAGGGAAATGGCTGAACAAGATTTTCGGATCGGTATCTATATCGGCTTTTTTGGCATGAGGAATACGCTGTAAAATGATGTCCACGAAATGGTCATAGGTCTGATGGCCTTTGATGGTCACATGTTCATTGTGCTGATCTGAGAAGATAAGGGTAGGGAAACTCGTTACCCCATGAGACTTTCCAGTGTTCAGGTCCTCTGTAAACAGTACTTTCGCAGGGCCTTCGAAATCTCTTAATAATCTCGCAGAATCCAATCCTACTTCTAGAGCAGCCATCTCCAGAAACTCCCATTTAATGATGTTCTTTTTCTCTACGAAAACCATCTCATTGATTCGCCTTAAGAAAAGCGGGGCCAGGTCATTGTCCTGCATTTGTGCAGCTTTAAACGCAATAGAAGGTGGGTAAGAAGAATTCATTGGATCTTCAATCCATAAATCACCGTCTATAGGCATCTCATGGATGGCACAAACCTCATCCCAATGTTTGGCTACTTCAACAGGGCTGTTCACTTTTCCTTTAGGATATTCTCCCCAGGAAGGCAGCATTCCACCCATGCAATATTTGATGTTTAGGTAACTGCCGTATTCCAATTTAAGTTTTCTAAGTAAAGGCTGTATGGTCCAGCAGGTAGAGCAAATCGGGTCTGTAAAATAAAGTACATCAATTTGCATACTCGCAGCCACCTGGTCCTGTGCTTCTTTACTTACAATTAATGGCAGGGGAATATCATCATCATTCTGCGCTGTAGGGTTTAGAAAAATATGTTTGAGCTCTCTGCCCAGCAGAATGTGGTTTTCTATTTGCGGTGCTCTGGTGGCGTAATACTGCTCAAAAGCCTGTTCCAGGTTTTTATGAAGCATCAGTTCATCGGCTAGCGTCCTCGCATCCACAATGGCATTGGTGGTGCCTGCGCTGGTAAATGGCAGGGAAAGGTGCGCGGCATCGCCGATTAAAACCACATTTTCGTGATGAAATTTAGGTAAGAGATCAAAATCGCGTGTATTCCAGATGTAGCTGCTGGTAAAATCATTGGTAGACAATAATTCGTTCACTTCTGTAGGGAAATCCTTTAACAGCTCCCTGCAAAATGCTTTGATGCCCTCCGGACTTTGCTCCTTTAGCTCATTTGCATTGGCATCATACTGTATAAACCAAACAAATTCGTTTTGATCTGTAGGAATCATGCCAAAAGCTAGACCTTTAGTATTGTCCTGAAACTTGGTAAAGTTCTCTCCATGAGTTTTTCCCAGCTTTTCATTATAAGAAACGCCTACCACCTCTTTAACAGCTACCGGACTAAAGGAAACGTCGCCCATGATCTGCTGTCTTACTTTTGAGTTTCCACCATCAGCGCCTACAAAAACATCCCCATATTCCAGTTCTCCATTTCGGAAAGCAGCGGCAACAACCTTGTCATTTTCATAGATGAAATGCGAGAATTCTCTTCCCTCTTTCACCAGATTGCAGGGATAGGAGTTTTTCAGAAAACGAATCAGATCTCCTCGTTTGATACATTTCCAGGAATCGAGGTGTAAATGTTTGATTTCTTTTCCTGATGGCCTTTTTAAGATAAAGTCACGAACTATTTTCCCAGGAACCGCCGTTTGGTCGTCTGGACTGAGTTCTTTTAATTTACTGAGGCCATCGCTATGCATTAAAAAAGCATGTCCGCGTTCTGGCATGTTGACCAGTCTTTCGTTGATGACAACTTCTATATTCTTTTTTCGTAGAAATATACCAAGGGTGAGTCCGGCAATGCCTCCTCCAATTATGACAACTTTCATCGTAGTTTTATGGTGTTCTTGATACGGGAGAGCGCATCTGTAAGTATTTCTTCTGAAGTGGCAAAACTAAGGCGGATATAGCCTTCAGCACCTTCGCCAAACCATTGTTTTAATCCGGGTACCACCGAAACTTTTGCCTCATTAAAAAGCAGATCACGAATCTCTAAACTGGTTTTGTCAGTCCTTGTAATGTCTGCAAAGGCCACGTAACAGCCTTCAGGTTTAATGCAATGGAAGCCATCGATTTGATTCAGCTCGCTCAGCACTAATTCCCGCATCCGATGTAAGTGTCTTTTGAAAGCCTCCAGGTAATACCCGCATTCATCCAATGCAGCTGTAGCGGCAATCTGCGACAATACGTTGGCGCCATTGATGGTAGAACCATGCAGCGAAGCTTCAAATAGCTGACTATAATGACTTGGATTCGAAGCCATCACTGTCCCAATTCTCAATCCTGCTAAACCATAAGATTTGCTGAATCCGGTAATGGTGATGGTCCTGTTGCGGATTTCTTCGTCAAGAGCGGCCATGCTGGTAAAAACATGAGGCGCATAAATAATGTCACTCCAGATCTCGTCAGATAGGATGATCAGGTCATATTTACAAGCGATTTCTCCAAAACGAATCAGTTCATCTTTAGTAAAAACTTTCCCTGTTGGATTTAATGGATTGCAGATGCAAATCATCTTTGTCTGCTTGCTGATCAATGTTTCCAGGCGGTCAAAATCTACGGGCTGCGCTCCCGGAGGGATAGAAAAAGGAATCGCGGTAGCACCAACGGCTTCAATAGAATACCTAAAGAGAAAGTCTACCGGATCAAAAATAATGGCCTCATCGGCAGCCGTTAAAAAGGCTTTGCAAGTCAGCCAAATACCAAAAGCGGCACTGTCAACCGGGAAAAGCAGCGCTGGATCTGCGGGAATATTTCGTTTTTCCTGAAAGAAACCTGCCATACTTTCTTTGAACTCTGGCAAACCTTCCGGCGGGCCATAAGATAGATATCTGTCTTTAGTAAATCTGATAATTGCATCGGCGATTTCCGGGGCACATGGGAAATCTGGATCTGCTGCTGTTAAGGGAATCACACCGTCTGGTACGGTTGCCCACCTTAAATTAAAAGCCCTTTTTTTTAGAATGTCAAGGTCAACTGTTGGAGAGGAAAACATGTTTTTGGATTATAAAATCGCGTTAAATTGTTTATTGCAATAAATAAGTATACTATGATAAATCACCCATAATCTGGATGAATCTTTCTTTGTTTAATGGTTTAATGATGAAATCGGATACCACACTGAAGTTTCTAGACCTTTCAATGTCATGGGGGGAAATGGAAGAAGATACAATGTACAACATGATGCGCTTTTTTATTGCTGGCTGAAGCACTGTAAATTCCTCTAAAAACTCCCAGCCATCCATAATGGGCATACTGAGATCCAAAAATATCACATCAGGCAATAATTCACTATTGTTCTGATTGTCCTTTATGAAAGTTATGGCTTGAAGGCCATCCTTAAATTCATCAAGCTGTGTGGAGACATTTGCAGCCTTAATCATTCGTTTTGTCAAAAAAACAAAGGTACTATCGTCATCTATGAGTGCTATTTTCTTTAACGAATTCATGCTCTTTGATTTATAAATTCAATAAAAAAGGTGGAGCCTACATCAATTTGGCTTTCTACCCATATTTTTCCTTTCATAGCTTCTACCTGAGTCTTCGTCATGTACAGCCCAAAACCTTTGGAATTAGGGTGGTGGTGAAATACTTTTCCAATTTTGAAGCAATTGTCTTTATGTTTCTCCAGGTCGATCCCCAACCCATTGTCAGTAAAAGACAGTAATACTTTTCCATCTATTTTTTTACTTTTAAGCTGGATCACCAGTTTTCTTTTTGGACTCTGGTATTTCAGGCAGTTACTAAAAAGGTTGTGAAATATACTATACAGGTACTTTGCTGGAAAATAAACCGAAGGAGCGTCTTCAAAATCAGTTTCTATAATCGCTTCGGATTTATTAATCTCGGATTGTAAGCCTTCGAAAGTCCGACGGATACAGTCGGTTAACAGGATATCTTCCGATTTAATTTCCAGGTCCTGTTTAATTTGTATGGATTCAACCAATTCATTAAATGTGGTGTGCAGGTTCTCAATAACAGGTTTTAGCTTGGAAATCAGTGTTTTCTGTTCTTCAGGGTTGTCGGTGTCCTCAATAAATTCAACCAGCATAGACATATTTACCAATGGCGCCCGGAGGTTATGAGAAACGATATTACAGAAGTCGATCAGCTGCGTATTTTGAGAGGACAATTGCTGTACCAATGCCGCTTGTTTTTCTTCCATTACTTTGCGGTCTGTAATGTCAATACCGAAGCCAATCACCATAGAAAGTGCGCCACTTTCATCATAAACAGGATACATCCGGCGTAAATGGGTGATGGTGTTGCCCTCAGGGTCTTTCAGGCTGTCTTCCCAACGGATTTCCTTGCCCTTGTTTTTTACTTCCAGAAATTGCGCCCTTCTTAAATCAGCGGTCTTTGTATCTCTGTTGCGATAGGCTGCATATTGATAGTCGTCTTTGCCCACGATAAAATCGCGGTATTCCTTAATACTGATCGCCCCAGGGTTTACAAACAGGTATTTATGTTCTGGATTGAAAACGGCAATATCGGTAGGTAGCTTATTTAATATATTCTCATAAAATTTTTGTTGTTTATCAAGCTCCTGAGCAATCTGATTGCGGCTGGTAATGTCGCTAACAAAACAGATGTAAAAATGCTTGCCCTGAATGGTTGCCGGAGAAATACTCAGCGCAATATCAAAAGTATGAGCATCCTTTCCAATGGCCGAAATCTCTACCGTAGAATTGGGATAGTTTTGAGCTTCGTCATATTTTAACTGTATCATGAGCTGCCTATACTGCTCGTGATAGGAGATAGGGAGGACTACGTCCTGGAAAGGAAGTCCGATCACCTCGGATTTTAGCCATCCAAAGATCATTTCAGCCTTTGGATTCCATTGTGATATCGTGCCATAATCATCCACAACAATTACCGCATCTATTGCGTTATGAAAAATAGTGTCGATTTCCTGAGTTGCAGTAATGCGATCATCCGCCCGTTTTTGAAGGTGCTGCTGATCCAGTTTCAGTCTGATGATTTCGGCAGCCTGATTTGCGATTAGTTCGAGTCCTCTGATCTGCTTGCTATCTAATTCGCGAGGAATTTTATCCAGCACACACAGATGAGCCAAAAGAAAGTTTTTAGCATCAAGAATCGGGACACATGCATAAAAACAGAAACCTGATTTTAATAAATGGTGGTTAGAAAAACGATCGTCCAGTCTAATATCCGGGATTAATAAAGGGGAATGAGCGCTGAATGGGAGTGTCCGGGACTGCTCCGTATCAAGGAATGTGGTCGTGGTTTTTAGTAAGGTATGGTCTTCATTTTCAATGGCAATAAATGCAATTGGAATTTCACACAATAGCGCTGCTAATGATACAATGTTATTAAAACTACTTTTATTTTCTTCATCGAATAGAAGCTGCAACTGAAGGAAGCCTGCTTTTTCAATCCCCGGATAGGAGTCTAATCTCATACTTTGTTTCAAAATTAGAATGGTATTAAGATTAAAGTTATAAATTATTACTTGAAATCTTTCGCTAGACTTCTAACACTGTAATATTAATTAAAATTATTGATTGGTTACCAATGTGTACGAATATTTTTGGAGGATATTTTTTTCTTGATCTGTTCACGCAGGTTTAGATAACTATCTTTAGGAAAATCGGCTGAATCGGGTGCTAATGCGATTGCTGTATTGATCTCGGTGAGTGCTGCTTCATGAGCGGCGGTATACATTTTACATTCGGCTAGGTGATAATGGAGTTCTGCAAGAAAGGTATTTATGGTTTCGGTTGCTGAAATTGCTTGCTGAAGGCCTTTAGAAAACCTTGGATTAGCCTTGATTTCTTGTATCAGGCTTTCCTTATTTTTTAAAGCAAGCTGATAGGAGGACTGGGCTTTATCATATTGCTTTAAAGCTAAATAGGCATTCCCTCTGAAGTTTAAAATCATGCCATGAGCAGGGAATTTTTTCAGGCCCTGCTCATAAATCTCTAATGCAGATGAGTATTGTTTTAAGTTATAATATCCAATGCCTCTCTGGTAAAAATAGCTTGGTTTTGCGGGATTACATATATCTTGTATGGCGCTTTCAATTTGGCGGGTCAGCAAAGTGTCTACGACTTTTTGCTGCGCATTTAATTTTTTAACAGTTTGGTAATCCTGACAGGCTCCGTCCATATTTTCCATTTTATATTTAAGTGATCCACGTAGTAAGTAAGTGAGTAGATCGTTTGGTAATAGGGTGATGGAGTTACTATAGTCTATTAATGCACCCGCTTGATCACCTTGATGCTCTTTTAATTTAGCCCTCCATAGTACCAGGTCTCCGTCTTTTGGGTCAGTGAGGACGGCCAGGTTAAAATATTCCAGTGCTTTTTCGAAATCATCGCGCATCGCGTAAGTCCTCCCAATGTGCATATAGCATTTCGCACATTTTGGGTTCACTAGTAAGGCCTCCCGATAATATTGTTCCCCAACATTGAGGTTTTTATCTTCAATATGATAAGCGCCCAACATCCTCAGTAAAATTTCGTCCTTGGGTTTTACTTTTAACTCCTGCTCTAAATAAGGAATGATCTTTTCACGTTGCCCGATATTATTGAGCGAATCCGCGGTCATTTCATACTGGCTGGATTGCCCAAATGAAATACCAGATAAAAATAGAAGTGCAGCGCTGAGGAATATTTTCATGAATAATCAATGCTCATTTTTCAGGCCAACATTTAAAAAGGAAGAGAAATAGATAAAAAAAGAAATGTTTCAGACATTCAATAGGATAAGTGCTGATTTGGTAATTTCCTCTTGTATGGCTTGATTATTGAAACCATCGCCGAAAATTAAGGGATATAAACGCCTTTCTCAATACTCATCCTTAATCTTCTCTATGTAAATATGGAAGGTTAATTAAAAATTAACATGGAATTCTATAGAAATCATTGATTGTAACGCAGAAGAGCTGCTGGAAAAGATCAATGCTTACGGGCCAAAAAATAAATAGTCCATTCCTTTTAAATCATTCCACTAATAAAAAGCCGAATTCTCTTTAGAAAATTCGGCTTTTTTATGAACATATTAGGTGATTAGAATATCAGGGTTTGCAGCCGTTAATTCTTATCCAATACCCTCAATAGTTTTTCAAGATCTTCTTCGGTATTGTAAAAATGGAAGCAGAGTCTTAATCCTTCACCACGCGGGGTAACAATGATATTGGCCTCCTGCAGGCGCTGCGTCAATTCAGGATGAGTAGAAATATTAAAGATGGTACTATGCAGTTCCCTTGCTGCGACTGTGTTAGACAGCAGTCCACGATCCGTTAATGCTTTTTTTGCTAGTTCGCCAATCGAATGTAATTTTTGCTGAATGACATCCATACCAATGGATTCAAAGTTTAAAATTGACTGTTTCAGGGTGCCAAAATTAAAGGTATCCAGGTGGCCTGGTTCAAAACAAAGCGATAACATGCTCCTGTCTTTTAAAAATATTTCCGTAGGCAATGAATAGCTCATTCTTTTCTGGTATAAAAGACGGCAAGCCTGGTCTTTCAGGAGTACAAATCCATTGCCATATCCAGAAAGCATCCATTTATATCCACTGCTGATGAGTACATCTAATCCCGATTCTTCAAAATTAAAACTGCCTGTACCGCAAAATTGAGTACCATCACCTACAATCAGCAAATCTGGGTAGCTTTCTTTCAATGTTCTGATAAAATTGAGGTCAATTTGAATACCACTGGCATATTGAACTAAACTGATGGCCAATATTGAAGGGTTAAAAGTTTTGATTTGCTCCAGGATGTTCTCTTCAAGATGTTCATCTGGGAGGGCATACGCACAATGAAAGCCTCTGCTCTCGACAGGGTAATTTACGGAAGGATAATCGCTGGTGATCAGCAAAAATTTATGATCCGCCGCCAGGCCATCCAGAAAGGTATTAAAACCGTAAGACATGTTTTGCACAAGAAAAGTGTTTTCTGCCTTGCTATGAAAGAATCTGGCCACATGTTCCCTCACCTCTTGTAAAAAACTCCGTTGCTCCAGGCGGAAGTCACTTCCTCTATGGAAAAAATCTTCATCATGTGATTTTCTCCATTCCAAAATAGAAGTAGATAGTATACCCGAGCTGGCCGTGTTTAGATAGGTGCAATTCGAGAGTAGCGGAAATTGTGCTTTGAAACTCATGGCACGAATATACAGATTACCTAAAAAACTGGAATGACTTCATCAGATAATCCATTAAAATAGTTACTTAATCTATTCGCCGACTAGGGTGTGGCATTTATCTTTGCGATTAACCACAAATGTAAAACAACCAAAAATCTAAACCCTAATGTTTAAACCTAATATCTTTAAAACCAGTTTCCTGATCTTAAATCTCTGCATGGGCCTGTCGGCCAGCGCTCAGCAGGCAGTCTTACCTAAACCCGCATATAATCTCGTACTTAAAGCACCTGTAGTGACCTGGGATGAAGCATTGCCACTAGGTAATGGATTGATGGGTGGTTTGTTATGGGGAGAGAACAACACCGTCAAACTCTCTTTAGATAGGGGTGATTTATGGGACGAGCGTACTCATGGAGAGAAAGAATGGTGGAAAAAACATACTTATCATAAGGGAGCCGCACTTATTGCTCAAAAGGAATTTAATACGGTAAATTCCTGGTGGGATGAAGCGTACAATGGTGTAAGTCCAACTAAACTGCCAGCTGGAAGGATTGAATTTAGATTCCCTGAAGGAGAAGTTCTGAAGGACTTTGAATTGCTGGAAGCAACGGCAGAAGGCGTAGCAAGATTCAATTCCGGTGTCGAAATGCATGCTTTTTACAGTGCTAAAGATCCGGTCGCGATGCTGTCTATTAGAGGAGTAGTGCCGGATGCGATTCAGTTATTTAGTCCGATGGAAGTGTATCGGAAAACCGTAAAAGGAGAGGGTGGAACAAGTAGCGGTGGATCTGTCAGTAAATTGGGTTACGCTGAAGCGATAAAAGGAAAATCAGATCATGCCGAATGGTACATCCAGGAAGCTGCCGAGGGTTTAAAATACTGTGTATATCTAGCGCACAAGAAAATTAATAAAGAAACGCTGATTGCTTTGAGCATCACTTCTACAGCCGATAGCAAGGATCCTTTGGCATTGGCTCGTCAGCGATGTGCCCTTGCTTTACATAGGGGATATCAGGCGATGCGCAAACCTCATGTACAGTGGTGGGCAGATTTTTGGAAGAAATCGAGTGTGCAGATTCCAGATACAGCGGTTCAGAAACAATACAACCTGGTGCAGTATTTTTATGGTGCAGCATCTCGTTTAAATGCTCCTCCTATGCCACTCCAAGGAGTGTGGACCGCAGATAATGGCACTTTACCACCATGGAAAGGGGATTACCATAACGACCTGAATACGCAGATGACGTATATGGCTTATCAGCAATCTGGAAGGTTCGACGAAGGGGCGTCTTACCTGAATTTCCTTTGGGATCGCCGAGATTTCTTCAGGGATTTTGCGAGAGATTTTTATGGCACGAAAGGTCTGGCTTGCCCGGGTGTAATGTCCTATTCTGGTCAGCCATTAGGTGGATGGGGGCAATATAGTATGTCGCCAACAATGAGTGCTTGGAGTGCACACCTGTTTTATTTACATTGGCTTTATACCGCTGATGATACTTTCCTGAAGGAAAAGGCTTATCCATGGAGTTCAGAAGTGGGAGAATGTATGCTAGGCTTATTGAAAAAAGACAGCAATGGCTTGTTGAAACTGCCGCTTTCTTCTTCTCCGGAAATTTTCGATAATAGTCCGAAGGCATGGTTAGAACCCAATAGTAATTATGACCTGATGAGTTTAAAAATGCTGTTCCTGTCTTTAAAGGAAATGGCTGGAGAAATGGGCAAAAAAGAAGAGGCGAAGAAATGGGGAGACGCGGCAATTGCATTAGGTGATTTCCATACGAAAGATGATGGCACATTACTTTTAGATGCAAAATATGAATTGACCGAAAGCCACAGACATTTATCTAATATCATCGGAATTTATCCTTTCAATCTGATCAACAATGAAGCTGGTAAGTCAGATGCAAAAGTAATTGAAGCTAGTTTGAAAAACTGGGATAAATTAGGCACCCGATCTTGGGTAGGTTATACTTTCTCCTGGATGAGCGGTCTGAAAGCAAGGATAGGTGATGGAGAAGGGGCGGTTAAAAACCTGGATATTTTCGTTAAAGCTTTTGTATTGCGCAATGGTTTCCATGTAAATGGCGATCAAACTAAGAGTGGTTATTCGGGTTTTACTTACCGCCCTTTTACGCTGGAAGGTAACTTCCTGGCTTCGCAGGCAGTACATGAAATGTTGATGCAAAGCTGGAGTGCTACGCCTGGAGATCCTCATACCGGCCTGATCCGTATTTTTGCGGCGATGCCTAAAAAATGGGCAGACGCTTCTTTTACGGACCTTAGGGCAGAAGGTGGTCACCTGGTTTCCGCGGTACGTAAAAACAACAGAACAACGAGCTTCCGCATTACTGCAGGCAGGACTGGTCAGCTCCGGATTAAGGATAATTTTAATGGGCTTCAACCAGTATGGAATGTTAAATCTGTGACTAAAATAGGAGAGGTTTATGAGGTGACTTTGAATAAAGGGCAGACCTTGAAAGCAACATTCTAAGAATGTTATGCTATTTTAGTACCAGCTTTGTCCGATACTCATACTTGGAACGGCTCAATAAGAGATGATTTATGAAAAAACACCTTTTAATATTGCTGCTCAGTATGAGCTCTTACCTAGAGGTTTGGGCTGCATCTAAGGAGGCGGATAGCTTATTGATTCGCCAGGTTTTGAAAGAACTAAAGATACCAATTGCCAAAACTAAAGAAGAATTTATCCGTACGAAAGCGATGCCAAATGACCCTGGTAAAATGATCGTCAGTATTCCCGTATTGCTGAGCGAAGAAGATGGGGGAAGTTCCTATACAATGGATGCTTACATTTTAGTGGTGGAGTTAAGAACGGGTAAGATCTTACAGCAGTATTATGAGGAAGGATATTGGGAATCAGATGCGATTCGTCTCGAGGATATTGGAATAGACACAGCGCCTTATCGGTTAAATCCGCAGACCAGGGCTTTTGGCATCACCACACAGTTTGCAGGAAGTTCTGCCCCAAATCCTTATAGCCAGAACACGATCTCTTTGTTTATTCAACAGGGCAATACTTTGATTAAAGTGGTCGACAAGCTAGTTTTGGAGCAATACAATGGCGAGTGGGATATGCGTTGTGCTGGAGTTTTTGAAAATAAAAAGACCCTTATTGAAGTGTCCAATACCAAAACGAATGGCTACGCTGACCTACTCCTCAATAGCAAAATCACCAATACTGAATCCTATAAGAAAGCTGAAGAGTGTGAAGAGAAGGTTGTAAAAATCAAGCTGAACAAAAGTGTGTTGAAATTTAGTAAAGGATATTATCAGATCGGCCCCGCTAAAATTAAATAAGCACTTAGGTTATCCTAGTTTATGGTTTCCATTGAATCGTCATTAACGGCAAACTACGTTAGCGCAAACGTTTGTGCGATTTCAGTGCGTTCATTTGTCGTCTTAATGCCTGATATTTTACTAGCATTGTGTAAGCGACGATATATTGAACCCTTAAGAAGTGCGAGACTTCTTAAAGTATATGCGCTGGAACGGTGTAGAGATGCACTGTTTTTCAACGAAACCTAAGATATGAATATGAAAAAACTATACGTAATGGTATCCTGTGCCTTTTTATTTGGCGGACAGGTATTTGCCCAGCAGACCGATAGTGTCTTGTTTGGAGAAATTGGAAAACAGGTGGCCTTTTCCGCCGCTCTGAAATCTGGAGATACTGCAATCCCTAAACTTAAAGTGCCTAAGGGATTTTCTGCCGTTTTAAAAGGAACTGATCGCTTAACAGTCATCAATGCTGATGGAAAGGTTTTCATGCCACTGGAAAATGTGGACGTTTCTTTGTTCTATCAGCTGAAACGGGAAAGTGATCAGGTGACTATGGATATGCAAACCATCACTTTAAAAGTGCCAGGTCAGTTCAATGACCAGGGAAAAGCGATCAATGCTAAACCTTTTGTGATTCCAGCCTTAAGAGAATGGCATGGGGCAACAGGTAATTTTCAATTGAAAAAGAAAAGCCGTATTGTCCTGGCAGACCAGAATTCCGTTTTAAAAGGAATCGCTGATTTATTGCAGAAAGACCTGAAAGCAATGAATATTGCTTTGGAAATCAAAATAGGGAAGCCTGCTGCCGGTGACATTGTACTTGCGCTGAACAGTTCTGATAGAGGATTGGGCGAAGAAGGATATGAATTGATCATTGGGGATTACCTTCAGATCAATGCTTTGCATAAAAAAGGGGCGATCTGGGGTACAAGGACATTGCTGCAATTGCTGGAACAGGATCCTTTAAATCACCAAATCGTAAAAGGACAAAGTAGGGATTATCCTAAATATGCTGTCAGAGGATTAGTACTGGATGTAGGAAGAAAGTTTTTTACCATAGATTTTTTGAGAGCATATGTGAAAATGATGTCCTATTATAAAATGAGCGAATTTCACATTCACTTAAATGACAACGGATTTCCAATCTACTTTAAGAACAAATGGGAAGATGTATATGCCGCCTTCCGTTTAGAAAGTACAACTTATCCATCGCTAACGGCTAAAGATGGACATTATACAAAGAAAGAATTTATTGCGCTTCAGGATATGGCCGATGATTATGGCGTAGTTATTATTCCTGAAATCGATGTGCCAGCGCATTCTTTAGCCATCACTAGGATTCTGCCCGAAATTGGCAGTAAAAAGTATGGAATGGATCACTTGGATCTTTATCATCCTAAAACCTACGAGATTGTCAGTAATATATTTAAAGAATACCTGGAGGGCCCAAATCCAGTTTTTAAAGGGAAGGTAGTCCACATTGGTACTGATGAATACGCAAAAGAAGAAGCAGAAAAATTCAGGTACTTTACGGATTATTTTATCAAATATGCACAGGGATTTGGAAAAGATGTTCGTGTTTGGGGTGCCTTGTCTCATGCAAAAGGGACAACCCCTGTGGCCGTTAAGGGGGTGGCGATGAATGCCTGGTACAATGGCTACGGTGAACCAAGAGCAATGAAAAAACTAGGTTATCCGCAAATCAGCACTCCTGATGGTTGGTTATACATCGTTCCGGCCGCAGGCTATTACTATGATTACCTGAACTTAACAAATTTGTACAGAAAATGGGAGCCCGTAAATATTGGCGATGTGACTTTCCAGGCTGGGGATCCGGCTGTTATTGGAGGAATGTTTGCCGTGTGGAATGATAAGTCGCCAGCTGGCAATGGAATTACGGAGAAAGATGTTCATGATCGCGTTTTCCCTGCATTACAGGTTTTATCCCAAAAGATGTGGGCGGGAACAGACAGCATTCCTTTTAAAGATTTTCTGGTTAAAGGTAAAGGAGTTAAAGAAGGACCGGGTGTTAACGTAGCTGGTTATGTTTTAGGAAAGGATTCTCTAGTGTTGAATTATACTTTTGAGGATTCAAAATTTAAAGATCAATCCAGCTATAAAAGGGGATCTGCGGTTAAAAATAAGGTAAATGTTACCAAAGGGATCAACGGAAATGCATTGGTTTTATCAGGCGAGAATAGCTTCCTGCAACTGCCGCTTAAAGAGATTGGTTATGGTTATACCGTTTCTATGTGGCTAAAACCAGCTCAAAACTCGCTGGGCGAGCGGATCTTATTTAGCTCAGAAAATGGGGTAGTTAAATCCTCGACTAAATCTCAAAAGTTTGGCTTCTCCAGGGAAGGGATGGATTATGAGTTCAACTACCAGTTGCCATTAAATGAATGGACACAAGTGGTGATCAGCGGTGATCATAAAGGAACTTCCTTATACATCAATGGAAAACTTCAGGAGAAGATGACGGGTAAGGAAATCTTATTCCCTGATACTAAAGCAAAAATGTTCAAAGTAGAAACATTGGTGTTTCCATTACAAATCTTGGGCGCTGCGAAAAATGGTTTCTCCGGTGCGGTAGACGATTTGAAAGTTTTTAATAAAATGCTTTCCAATGAAGAGATCAGTAAAGCGTATTTGAGTAAGGGATCTGTTTCTAAATAAAAACACGTATTCAGTATTAAAAAATTGGGGGAGCGTCCGAGTCAATTGACTCGGGCGCCTTTGTGTTTATATTCCATCTGGATACTCCCATCAGTTAGACAAATCATTATTCCTGATTTCGTTTTTACTTTTCTTTAATCCATCTTTTAAGCCACCGAAATTGTAATTCAAACTCACACGGAAACTCCGGAAATACTCCTGACTGCTGCTGAATTGCTGGAAGTTATGGCCAAACCATTCATTGCTGGCGGTACGATATTTCGTAAATGGATTCTTTAAGCCTAGCGCAAATCCCAGTTTATCTCTAATCAGTTGCTTATTTACACCGATTTCAGTACTGATTAGCCCATTTGAACTCCCTTGCAAACCATTTGGATTGCGGCTGATCGCATTCAAATTTGCATTTACCCGCCAGCCATTGGCCATAATGAATGCGTTAGATAGGGATAGGAAATACGTGCAGCGATTGTTATCGATTTTAACCCCATCACTTGGCCCTGATAGCCACAAGTACATGACTTGACCGTTGATGCCCAAATGATACCATTTGGTGAAGGGGTATGCAAAGTTGAAATTCATACCTAAACTTTTGGCCTTGCCCACATTAGCGAAAGTGGTAGTCGTGATCTCATTAAGTGGATCATAGCTGCTGATCTTAAGGTCCAGGTTGTTCATAAAGGAATAGTCGATCGAAAGATTTACTGATAGTTTTTTATTGCTGCTAAAACCTGTTTGTAAACTGTTCATCAGTACCGGACGAAGGTTTGGGTTTCCTGTGGATTCAATATTTGGATTTGATCGGTCAGTGTAAGGATTCAGCCTGTTGATACCCGGTCGTCTGATCCTTTGAGACCATCCGAAATTGATGCTGTTTCCATTCTTAAAGTTTTTACCGATTGCGATAGAAGGGAGCAGGTGGTTGTAGTTTTGATCCGTAACAGCTCCTGACGATAAGAAATCTGCCCGCATTACGGTATGCTCAAATCGAAGACCTAAGCTAAAATTCCATCGGTCCAATGCCAGTTGATAAGCGTTGTACACACTAAAAATGTTTTGTGTATGCCGATATTGTTCAGAAAATGAGTGAACTGGCTCAGATGGTATGGATAGTTCGTCTAATGCGTGGTATTCAAAATCACTTTCACTTTTTCTGAAAATGGCTTTCAAACCTGTTTCAATATTGATCTTTTTAACACGGCTTGTAAAATCCAGCTGAGCGGTCTGTTCTTTAAATTGCTGCTGGCCATTTTGCTGGTAGGCTGGGGCGTTGTAGTTTACCTGATTTGAAAAGTCTGCTTTCATAAACTGGTCACCTGGATTGCTGCTGTATCTGTAAGAAAGGGTAAAGAATTGGTTTTTTGTGGATTTAAAACCTAATTGATAATTAATTGCAGCATCCGTCCCGTAAGCATGATCCGTATGTTGATTTGCGAAATCATACTGGTGTTCGGCCCTTTTTTCTTCAGCTAAAATGGCAGTTATGTTTTGATTTCCTTTTGTACGATTGCCATTGGTATTAAATTGACCTGAAATGAGTTGCAGAGAATCGATCTCATAACTGAGTTCCGTGCCAAAATAGCCGTTGCGTTGAGTTGAAACGCTAAATCCATGCTGTCGAAGCGTAGACAAACTATGACCTGAACTTATCCGCGTGTTTTGGAAACTGGTTTGCGGATTGTCGAATATACCCGCTCCGGCAAACGCGGAGATTCCAAACCGACCTACTTTGGCCGTAAATGAGCCTCCTGCACCTGGTCCGGCGACGGGGCCGCTGCCATTCAGATTTAAACTGCCATTGTAGCCATCACTTATTTTTCTATTGGTAACGATGTTAATGATTCCAGCAAGACCTTCTGCATCATACTTCGAAGGAGGAGTGGTGATGACTTCTATTTTCTGAATGGTAGCGGCAGGCATACTTCTCAATATGGCTGTGAGCTTGCTATTCACCATACTGGAAGGTTTGCCATTGATCATGACCTGATAGCTCGAATTACCCTTTAATAAAAGCTGATCGCTGCCATCTAATGAGAGAAAAGGAATTTTATGCAGCATCCCTAACACACTGCTGCCTTTGCTTTCTGGATCGGCCTGCATGTCATAGATAATGCGATCCGGTTTATGCTGGATGATCGGCCGCTCAGCAATGATGGCAACATCTTTTAAGGAATTAACCTGCGGTTGGAGCAGGATGATACCCAGGTTTATTCCCTTATTTGATCCTGCGATAGAAATCACCTTTTGCTGATATCCAATTGCAGTGATGCTGATCCAATAGGATTTTCCGTGTAATGCCGGAAAGCTAAAGGTCCCGCCGCCTTTTGTGACCAATGCATTCAGCTGTTCATTTTTATCATTCTTCAATCTTATGGTGATCATAGACATTCGTTGCTGACTAATCGAATCGACTATTTGACCAGAAATTGGGTAGGTAGGGGCAATGTGTTGTGCAAAGGTGATTTTATGCATCAGTAGAATTAGGCTGATGAGGAACAGTGTAAAGAATGGTTGAAGCTTGTTTTTCATGAGCTTGGATGGATTTATGAGGAAAAAAATAGGGCATACCAATTCTATTATTGCGCTGATACACAATTCATGGTATGGTTAATAAATCTTATGGGTAGGAATTGGGCTTATGGTTGTTTTCCTTTTTTAGCCTGTACAATTAAATAATAGGTCAAAAAGCCAATCGCAATAAAGATGGTCAGGACACCATAAGGCAATGGAGAATCTACTCCACTAAAAGGTATATACTCCAGGACAATGAGGCCAAGGCCTGCAAAAAACAGAATTAAACCCCATTTCAAAGCTTCTGTACCATAGCTGGCCAAGGCTGATAACATCTGGACAGTAGATTCATTTATCGGTCCTGCCTCAAGGATTCTCTTTTTTAGCCTGTAATTCAGCATGGCAATGATTAAAATTGCGATAATGACAAAAAACAAGATGACGATGATAAATGGAAGTAGCTGTTTCATGATAATGTTTTGATAGTGATTTGATACAGTAGTCAATAAAAGAGATACTCCGGTTGCAAGTATTTTTTATTAATTTTTGCAACCGTATACTATTAACGGCTGACTACTGTAATATGCTCAACGATAAGGAAATTGTATCCAGGATAATGAAGGAAGATTTCCAGGCTTTTGAGCAATTGGTCAAAGCGCATGAAAAACTGGTATTCTTTGTGATTAACCGCCTAGTATATGACCTCCAGGATAAAGAAGATATTTGTCAGGAAGTTTTTATTAAGGTATATAAAAGTCTGCCGCATTTTAAATTTGAATCTAAACTCTCCACCTGGATTGCTCGGATAGCCTATTTAACTGCCGTTAATTACCTAAAAAAGTATAAAAAGGGCTTTGAATCCGAATATCCGGATAACATTGATCAGTACCATTTTACAGAGGAAAGCCCGGAACAGGTATTCAGTAAAAAGAACATCTCGGAATACATCAATCTCCTGATCGCTCAAATGCCCTTACCATACCGAACCGCGATCACTTTATACCATTTGAATGAGTTTAGCTGTAAGGAGATCGAACAGATTACTGGTACTCCTGAGGGAACTGTAAAAAGCAACCTGTTCCGGGCAAGAAAACTGCTGAAAGAAAAAATAGAGAAAGACTTTAAAAACGAACCATTATGAAACTACTAAATGAGGAGGAAATACAGCGCTTATTAGAAGAGAATCTCCATTTCCCTGCGGAATTGTCCAGTGATCATGAAAAGGAAAATCTGGAGCAATACCGTTTTCTGTTTGAGCAGTTGAAAGAGGAGCCCAAGGAGGGTTTGCCCTTCAGTTTCGCTGCAAATGTTAAAAAACGGTTGCAGGCCCGATTGAACCGTAAAAAGGATCTTAGGTTTTACCTGGTTGCATTTGTGGCGCTTACCGTTAGCTTTTTATTATTTTATGGATTGTTGCAAACCATTAATGAATCTGCTGCCGATCAATTCCTTGTGGTGGTACTGAAATTTAAGTGGGCAATTGTATTGGGAACACTGGTGTTTTTAAGCATCCTCTATTTGGATCAGAAATTCGTAAAAGAACGCATGGCGTAATGCTCGGGAAGACTTGCCGGAACGCATAAGGGAAGCGTAGCTTCTGAATCCTTAGGTAAGTCGCTTTAAAGTCAAACTCTTCCCCAAAAATCTTTACTTAGAAAGTAATTTGGCCTCTTTTAGATCTATTCGTGCCCGGTGTCCATGTTTCTCCAGTAGATATAGTAAGTTTCCACCATTCATTAATGTGAGCGGTTTTCCCTTTACAAATTCATAAGCATCTGGACCATAGTCAGCCGTAGTGACCAGAATCCCTTTTGTAGCGCCTTCATTCATGACTGTTCCATACAAATCTCTTACTGCCGAAACACCTACAGTATTTGTATATCGTTTCGCCTGAATTACGATTTTACCACCGCGTATTGGGTCTGGATCAAATGCAATTGCGTCAACCCCTCCATCTCTACTCGCTTGAGTTACTTTGACCTCACCACCATTTGAACTAAATTCTTTACCAAATACTTCTCTAATTAAGTGTTCGAAATCTTCCCAGTCCATAGCAGCTAAATTTGTTGTATTATTTAAAGAATCTGCGACGTCATAAGAATTGACGAATCTGCTATCATTTTTATTAATTTGTAGTATAGGGGCCACAGCAGTCATACCGCTGAGTTTACTGCTACCAACGCCTTTTAAATTTTTAAAACATGTCTTTGGATCTACATGTCTTAAATCTATTAATGTAAATTCTTCTTTTTTTACTTGAATGGTAAGAATGCAGTTGTTTTCTCTAAGACCAGTACCCTTGTTAATTGAATTAATCCATCCGTTAAATGTAATGGCGTCAATCGCATTGATGGAATCGGCTTCAAAGAGCTCATGCAGTGTCCTCAATGTGATTTTGTACATGGTGGAGTCAAATATTTTTTGAAGTTGCGTTTCGGATAGGTAAGTTTCCTTCGCTTCTCCTTTAACAACTTTTACTTCACTAATGGAGGGTAATTGATCCATTGATGGAAGTGAATATTCAACAATCAAAATCTTAGTTTCCGGTATGTAATCAAGTTCGAAGTTCTGCGGGAAGTCCTCTGGGTACGTTGAATTATTTAATACTAGATCACAATACTCGATGACTGCAGCAGTATCATGTTTCAAATATGCTTCTTTAAGAAGTGCTATTTTATAGTTTGATTCTTCACGCTGCTTTAAAAAAGCAGCTTTTTCAATTTGCCATTCATTCACTTTTTTAGCAATTTTTTTCTTAAAATACTCGACATCTCTTTCGTATTTTAATTTTTCATCTTCAAATTGCTGTTTTAGTCTATGATTTGCCTGGTCAATTAATTCACATTTTCTTTTCCAATCATTTATAGCACGTTCATACAAATTTTGCGCTTCCTGAAGTTTTGCATCTTTTTTAGATTTAATTAATCCGTCAAGGAAAGTAAGTTTAGGTTGGAATTTTATGGCGTCTGGCTGAGCCGTGTAAGTGGAAAGTACTGGTTTTGTAGGCAGGCGAATTGACGATATTAATTTTGGTAATTCATCTTCGGGATATGGAACATTGTATCTTGATTTATCTTTTAATTGCTCCCAATCAATCGTATCATTGATATTTAAAGTATGGTGTAAAATGCTATCCACCATTTGCATAAGATCTTGAGCCTCTCTATTCCTGCTTTCTACATTTCTTTGGATTTCTTCCTTGGTTTTGAATATATGATTTCTTTGGATAACTTTTTGCCACTTCTCCTCTAATTTAACAACATGAGCATTCACTTTATTCTGCAATATCGCTGAATCATCTGAAGATAAAACTCTATAGTCGTTGAGCCCTTTGTGGGTAACTTCAGCAATGAATTTTATTCGGTAAGTTCTACTACCGAGTGTTTCATTTCGGTATATAATTGTGATTTGACGATTATCCATAGAGGCAATTAATTTTTAACCGAAGGTAGTCAAATTTTTATTTCAGTACAAAAGAGGAGTAGCCCTATGAAAAAAGGAAATTTTTGATCATAGGAATTTTTGATAGAATTTGAAGGAAAAAGAAATTTGATGACGGTAAAAGTGCCAGATATATTTACCATGCGAATTATTCAGTTAGATTTATATCTTTGCGGCGCTTTTGGTTTCCGGCATACACCCGGAATTAAAAGGGAATCTGGTGTAAATCCAGAACTGTCCCGCAGCTGTAAGCTCCTTAACCGAGGTACAATTAAAGGTCACTGTTATTCACGTAATGGGAAGACCGTACTTAGGGGAGCAAGTCAGAAGACCTGCCTTTAGCATTTATGATTCATAGCTTTCGGGGATTGAAGCTGGAATGAGGATACGCTTTGTTGGGGTACCCATGTTCTTTATTATTCCCTTTGCTGTGATTTAAAGCAGAAGATGAATATAAAACAAACCATAGTAGCAATGTTTTGCCTGGGTATACTTGCTGTATCCTGCAAAAAAGAAGAAACAGAAATCGCCAGATTAACTTATCAGTCGGAGAGCGACAGTCTAATCACCATCAAGGCAGACAAAGAGTTGATCCTGGCACCTCAAGTCATAGGTAAAACCAACCGTTATCAATGGGTAGAGAACGGAAAAGAAGTAGCGAATACTGCAACCTATACCTTTAAAAAAGCCGAACCTGGAACTTATAACATCGAGTTTAGCGTAGAAAATGATAAAGGTAAAACCTCGCTGAATTATCGTGTAAAAGTATTAGGACCTTATGGAGATGGGGTTTTATTGTTAAGTTTTACGGATGAAACTGGCTTTGGAAATTCCGGTTTATCTCACATGGATGAGGATGGAACCATTCAGCTGAACATTTTTTCAAGAGCTAACCCAGGCGCATCTTTATCACCAGAAGCAAACAATCTGTACTACTTCAATAACCAATACTACATCACTTCTTCTTCAGGACCAAATTTCTTGAGCGTTGTGGATGCACAAACCATGAAGTTAAACTATGTAGTTAATAAATCTGGTGCAAGTGAGGTGACCTATTTTGCTACAACAGATGGAAAAACAGGCTATGTGAATGTAACTAACCGTAGGAAATCAGGTCTGTACACGGTTGATTTAACAAATAAAAATATTAGCTCAACGATTCTGGAAGGAAGTAAAGAAGTATCGCTGGTACCTATTAATACGGTGAATCAGACTATTGTTACCGGAGCTGGGAAACAGCTGATAAAAGTAGAAGGTGGCAAAGTAGTGGTCTTGAATACCTATAAAGAAAATGTAGCCGGAGTAGTCAAAACTGGCGACAACAGCTATTGGGTAGGTGTTCAGGGAAGCACCGCCAATAAAGCCAAATTTGTCAAATTAGACAAAAGCAATAAAGGTGTAGATTCTGTAGAGCTGGCGGTTAATTTCAAAGTTCCTGCCAATGGTGTTCTGACCTCAGGTGGAAAAGATGAGTATTTATACTGGCAGGAAACCTCCAGAGGCGTCATCTGTAGATTTAATACCCGTACTAAAACAGCAGAGGAATTTGTAGATCATGCCAATGTTGGGATCATATTTGCCACCAGTTGGAAAGTTAACCCTAAAAATGGAGAACTTTATGTTGCTGATAGTCCGGAGATATTCTCGGGAGGAGAGCCATTCAGTAAGCTTTTCATCTTTGATAAAAGCGGAAAGCTTAGGAAAGAAGTGAAGAAAGCAGGATATCAGATTACTGATATTGTTTTCCCTCAATAGATAAACGTTGATTAAATATAAAATCCCCCAAAAAGTTAGCCGCTTATTGGGGGATTTTTTGTGATGATGTGATCAGAAATTTGAGGATAATTACAGCGGGAGCTCAATCGATACGGATACCGATTATGTAAAAAAACCACCGAATTATATAAATTTAATGGGCAGCTTTCCTCTAGGTTTGTTTCTTCCTGAAATGTAAAACTGCTCGTGTTTTATTGCAGAAAACATATTAACGGGCATTTTGTTGATATTTTAATACTAATCTTATTATCCTCCTATGATGACGCATACTTACCAAATTACCGGAATGACCTGCGATGGTTGTCGAACTAAAGTTGAAAAGGCTTTAAATGGAATTGATGGAGTAGAAGCAACAGTCACCCTGGAACCTGCAGAAGCGGTCATTACGATGGAGACACCTATTCCAACTGAAAAATTGCAGCAAGGATTATCGGCTGCAGGGAATTATAAGATTAAAATGGCAGGCCATCATTCGCATTCTGGCAAAGAACATATACATAAAGCAGCTCAGGTATCCCCGGCACCTAAAGTTAATGGGGCTGGAGGGGTATATTATTGCCCGATGCACTGTGAAGGAGAAAAGACCTATGATCAACCCGGCAGCTGTCCGGTCTGTGGTATGGATCTTTTAAAGCAGCCTGCAGTACAAAAGGCCTCGCAATTCACCTGTCCAATGCACCCGGAAATCATTAGTGATCAACCAGGAGCATGTCCTATATGTGGAATGGATTTGGTGCCTATGGGACTGGATGACGAGGCGGAAGACCATGCTTACGAAGACCTATCACGCAAATTTAAGATCGCTGCGATCTTCACCGGTCCTATTTTTATCATTGCCATGACAGAAATGGTGCCTAATAATCCATTATTCAAGCTGATGGACCTCAAATATTGGAACTGGGTTCAATTCGCGTTTTCTTTACCTGTCGTGTTCTATGCGACCTGGATGTTTTTTGAACGCGCCTGGAGGTCAATTGTGACCTGGAAGCTGAATATGTTCACGCTGATTGGGATCGGAGCAGGAGTGGCCTGGCTGTTTAGCATTGTCGCCATGCTTTTCCCAGATATCTTTCCGGATCAGTTCAAAACCCATCACGGAACAGTGTATGTGTATTTTGAAGCGGCAACAGTGATCCTGACCCTTGTGTTATTAGGACAGCTCCTGGAAGCCAGAGCACACGGAAAAACCAATACTGCCATCAAGGAGCTCTTAAAATTAGCACCCAATACCGCTACAAAGATTGTGGATGGAAAAGAACTGATGGTATCCATTGATGACATTCAAAAAGGAGATCTACTGCGTGTTAAACCTGGAGAGAAGATTCCTGTGGATGGCAGCATCAAAACGGGGGAAGTCACTATTGATGAATCCATGATCACCGGTGAACCTGTGCCAGTAGAGAAAAATCCTGGTGACAAAGTGAGTTCAGGAACGATCAATGGGAATAAAACCTTTGTTATGCTGGCCGAAAAAGTAGGCTCAGAAACCTTGCTTTCTCAAATCATAGAAATGGTCAATGCTGCAAGTCGCTCCAAAGCACCAATCCAAAAGTTGGCCGATGAAATCTCTGGATATTTTGTGCCGGTTGTGGTATTGATTTCCCTCGCAACTTTTGCCGTATGGGCAATCTATGGCCCTGATCCCGCATATGTATATGCTTTTGTAAATGCAATTGCAGTATTGATTATCGCTTGTCCATGCGCCCTTGGTTTAGCCACGCCGATGTCGGTGATGGTCGGTGTAGGGAAAGGTGCCCAGTCGGGTATCCTCATAAAAAACGCAGAGTCCCTGGAGAAAATGAATAAGATTGATGTCGTCATCATTGATAAAACAGGAACAGTAACAGAAGGAAAACCATCTGTAGAAAAAGTAAGCAGTGTTCATCCGGATTATAGCGAAAAGGATGTTTTAGAAAGAATTGTTGCCTTAAACAGCAGCAGCGAGCATCCACTAGCGGCAGCAACGCTTCGTTATGGGGAAGAAAAGAAGGTCGCTATACAACCCATAGCTAACTTTGAGGCCGTAACGGGTAAAGGCGTTATTGGAAAACTTGGAACTGAGCACCTTGCTTTAGGCAATCAGAAGTTAATGGAGCATGTAGGTGCTGAAATTTCGACTGAAATGAATGAACAGGTAAAATCTGAACAAAAACTGGGTAAAACAGTTTCCTATTTATCGGTAGGGAAATTTGCTATAGGTTTTGTGGTTATTTCTGATCAGATTAAACCCACTAGTGCAGCCGCAATCCGCAAGTTACAAGAGGAGGGATTGCAGGTTTTGATGTTCACCGGCGATAATGAAGACACGGCAAAAGCGGTAAGTCAGACCTTAAATCTGGATGGATTCAAAGCGCAGATGCTTCCGGAAGATAAATTGAATGAGATCAAGAAGCTACAAGCTGCGGGTAAAATGGTAGCTATGGCTGGCGACGGGATTAATGATGCTCCTGCATTATCGCAGGCGGATATTGGGATTGCAATGGGCACCGGAACAGATGTCGCTATTCAAAGCGCTGCAATTACCCTGGTAAAGGGCGATTTAAATGGGATTGCTAAAGCCAGATTGCTGAGCCATAAAGTCATGGGCAATATCAAAGGGAACCTGTTTTTTGCATTAGGTTACAATGTGCTTGGGATTCCGGTCGCAGCAGGCCTTTTATATCCGTTTTTTGGGATCTTACTTTCACCTATGATTGCGGCATTGGCCATGAGCTTTAGCTCTGTGTCGGTGATTCTAAACTCCTTAAGGCTTAGAAATGCTAAAATTGATTGATTCTATAATAAAGCACCTATCGTCTTAATGGCTTGATGGGTGCTTTCATTCCAGGGTAATCCATAACTTAACCTCATGCAGTTGTTGAACTGATTTTGTAAGGTAAACATCCTTCCTGGAGCAATGCTGATGTTCAATTTGATCGCTTTATCATATAAATCAGCGGTATTGATATGTTTTGCGCGTTCAATCTAAAACATTAGAATTACCTTCCGTTGCTTATTCTGCTGCGGAATTGAACCTTTCCGCTAATTATTTCGGAGATTTGATCAAGAAAGAAACCGGGAAATCTGCACAGGAATATATCCTGTTGAAAGTGATAGATGTGGCAAAAGAAAAGATCTTTGATCGGGAGAAATCCATCAGCGAAGTTGCTTATGAACTTGGCTTCAAATATCCGCAGCATTTTACCCGAGTATTCAAACAACGAACAGGTATGTCGCCAAATGACTACCGTAATTTAAATTAGAAGATGATTGACGAAAGCCCAAAACGTTTTGATAGAATCGTAGCCATCCTGATCCAGCTGCAGTCTAGCCGTGTGGTAAAAGCACAGGAGCTGGCGGATCGTTTTCAGGTCAGCTTGCGTACCATTTACCGGGATATTCGCAGCCTGGAGAGCTCAGGCGTGCCGATCTTGTCGGAAGCAGGAACCGGTTATTCAATCATGGAAGGCTACCGATTGCCTCCGGTTATGTTCACGCGTGAAGAAGCAGGAAGTTTTGTCGCCGCCGAAAAACTCATGCAGCAAATGACCGACAAAACGCTGGGTGCTTATTTCTGTTCGGCTATGTTCAAAGTGAAATCGGTGCTGCGGAACAAGGACAAAGACTGGATTACGGCGCTGGAATCCCAAATTCTCGTTAAACCTTATCAGGAACTTTTCAATAAGAACATCCCGGATGCACTGGAAATCATTATGGAAGGGATTGCCTCGCAAAAGCAGGTGGCTTTGCTGTATCAGGCATTCACCGCTGAGGAGCCGGGACAAAGGACGATTGAGCCTGTAGGCTTGTTCCATGAACACAACTACTGGTACATCTTAGGATTTTGTCACCTACGACAAGATTATAGGCAATTCCGCACCGACCGTATTGTTCAGATTCGCCGTACAGACATACCTTACGGGAAAGAACATGATTCCCTGGAGCAGCTGCGCAGCAAAGAATGTGTCCCGGAGGGGAAAATCCAGGTCAGAATACTGGTAGATAAAAAGATTGGTAAATATATAAAAAGCAACAAAAGCTATTATGGTTTCGTAGCTGAGGAGGATCGGGGGAACCAGATGGAGATGACCTTTATGGCCTCAGGTACTGATGAAGGTTTTGCCCGCTGGTATATGATGTTTGGCGATTATGCTGAAATACTGGAGCCAGAATCACTGAAAGTACAAGTCCAGCAGCTGGCGATGAAAGTAATCGCGAGTTTAGGACTTCCTGAGGCGGTCTTGGAATCGGAAACTATGGCTGGATAAAATAGGTTTGTCTTGTTGGCAAAAAAACGCATGCCTCCAATGGAATATTCGAAAAGTTCCTTTTCAGGGAAGGCCTCAATGGTTTTTCTGGTTAAGTTGCCATCCAATAGGTAGTTCCTTCCATAAGATCTCTGAGAAAATCATTTTATAGTATGAAAAAAAATAGTAACTTTTACGACCATACTAAACGATGAATAACCAAACACTTAACCAACCACCAGTGATGAATAGTGCTGAATCCTTTCAAACCACAGCTCATAAAGTCGAGTATCTTTCTTCATTAACCGCCTTACGTGGCATCGCTGCATTGCTGGTGGCCATATTTCATTTTGAAATGGCGGTTGCACGCTTTGTTCCTGCTGCCCAATCCATGTTTTTTGAAAAGTGCTATCTGATGGTGGATCTCTTTTTTATTATGAGCGGCTTTATTATGATGCATGTTTACAGCAGCGAATTTAAACATAAAATACAGCCAGATACCCTGAAAAAGTTCTTTGTCGCGCGTTTTGCGAGGGTCTATCCACTGCATATATTTTCATTGCTGCTGCTGATCGTCATTGTACGTTGGGTTACAGATTGGGGCAATCCACCGATTATCCTTGAACAGCCAGCTGATATTTTACCGAATATCCTGCTGTTGCATTCCTTTGGCTTTACGCATATTTATTCCTGGAATATTCCTTCCTGGAGCATCAGTGCAGAATTTGCCGCCTACCTTTTGTTTCCACTAATAGCATTTTTTATAAATAGGAAAAAAGCACTTGCTGTGCTATTGTTCGGCATAATGATCATACTGGCCTATTATTCAATTATGTATGTACTGCCACGGGTAAATCCTATTCATCCTGCGATACCAGTTCCTCATAACCTGAATACCACATTCGACTATGGTTATATTCGGGGAATAGCTGGGTTTACTACAGGTGTACTCGTTTACCTGCTTTACCAATTGCAGGGCGTTAGGAAGGCATTTTCTTCTGATATAGTCTCTCTGCTGATTATTGCGGCGATCACACTTTCTTTACATTATGCACTGAATGATGGAATTACAGTTTTCCTATTCGCCATCCTTGTACTCAGTTTTACGGCAAACACCGGTAAGATTGCTGATTTCTGTAACCTGAAATTTATGCAGTTTTTAGGGAATATTTCTTATTCGGTATACCTGATGCAAATCTTTCTGCAAGAGCCATTTTCACATGGCGCATACCTGCCTGGCACGGTAGGAATAGGCAGAGGCAAACAGAATATTGATTTTTTTCTTGGGCTGGGCTATTGTGCGGTTTACCTGCTCTTACTCATTCTAATCTCTTATGTTACCTATCGATGGGTAGAAGGGCCCAGTAGGAAGTTTATAAACCGGATTTGGGGAAAATAAGCAGGTATCCCTATAGGATTTACAAAACTTGATTTGCAATTTCGATATTTTAAATAGCATGAAATACATGACCTTAAAAACGGTTTCTTTTACCTTGACTGCGCTTCTCTTTTTTCAGGGTTCCAGTACTGTGCAATTATTTGCACAATCGGCTTCGCCAATTTCAAAATCAGCAGCTGAGAAAATCCAACAAGTAGAAACTGGCCTAGTTCCCTGGGCAATGAATCAGGATTCCCGCAGTTATACTATTGCGGAGAGAATGGCGAAGTACAATGTGAATGGATTAAGTATCGTGGTCATAAAAGACTATAAAATTGATTGGGCAAAAGGTTATGGCTGGGCCAATGCGGCGGAAAAGAAGCCGGTAACTACCCACACTATATTTCAGACTGGATCGGTCAGTAAATCATTAAATGGAGTTGCTATTCTAAAGTTAGTTCAGGACAAAAAACTGGATTTATATGCAGATATCAATGACGATTTGAATACCTGGAAATTCCCATACGACTCCTTATCAAAAAACAAAAAGATTAGTATGGCCAACCTCCTGAGTCATACGGGAGGGGTTTCTGTTCATGGCTTTTATGGCTACAAAAAAGGAGAAAAAGTTCCTTCGATTTATGAGATACTTGACGGTAAAAAACCTGCAAATTCGGAGCCTGTACGTTCGATGTATGAGCCGGGAATAATGGCAGAATACTCGGGTGGGGGAATCACCATATCTCAATTGATCCTGATGGATATCACCAAAAAGAAGTATGAGGACTATTTATGGATGGAAGTATTGAAGCCCATGGGGATGACGCAGAGCTTTTTTAATCCCATTCCAGCGGAAAGCAAAAACAGTCTGCTGGCCTCCGGATATTTAGAAAACGGTAAAGAGATGGTGGAAGGGAATTACCACATTTATCCGGAGCAGGCAGCAGCTTCGCTTTGGAGCACGCCAACTGATCTGGCCAAGTATGTCATTGAAACACAATTGTCCTTAAATGGAAAATCGAATAAAGTCCTTTCTAAGGAAAGCACGAAATTAAGGCTAACTCCCTACATAGATGATGAGAGTGCTTTAGGTGTATTTATAGAGAAAAAAGGACAGGAAAAGTACTTTACCCATGGCGGTGGAACTACCGGATTTATAGATGAGTATATCGGAAGTTTTGAAAATGGAAATGGGGTAGTGGTGATGACCAATTCCGCAAACCCTGGCATTGCCAGAGAAATCTTTAATAGTGTCAGTATTGCTTATGGCTGGAAAGACTTTTATCAGCCCAGCATAAAAAAGACGATCAGGCCAACTGATGAGGTGATGAAAAAATACCTGGGCACTTATATGTGGTACGGTAAACCGGTCGAAATTGTAAATGAACAGGGTGAATTGTGGTTAAATGCTCCGGTGAAAAGTAAGCTGTATTTTACTTCTGATGTTGATTTTTATATGACCGAGAAGGCTGTGGATTATAAATTCTCCATAGATGCAAATGGTTTTGTCAATGGATTTACAGATACTAACGGTAGAAAAGTTGAGAAGACAGGATAGATTCTTTATTTTATAGCAAGGATTGCTTGTTGATGTGCTATGGTGATATTTGTTTTATGGTTCTAATTATAGCTGGGGGGCGGTAGTGCTGACTCAAACTTTACTTTCTGATAAGGAATTAATCGCTCTCTTAAAAGAAGGAAATGCTGCCGCGTATACGATGATTTACAACCGTTATTTCGACGAGCTGTACGTTCATGCTTATCAGCGATTGCGGGATAGGGAAGAGGCTCAGGAGGTGGTTCATGAGTTGTTCTCAGGCATCTAGAACGAAAGAGAGGAACTAGTAGTCAAAAGCAGTCTTGCGGCTTACCTGTATCGTGTGGCATCGTATTTGGCATTGATATGGACGAAAGTTTATGGGTACAAGGACTAGTCTCCTCGGAAAATCCACAGATCAGTTTTATTGAATTATCTGCCGAAAATACTTGGGAAGCGATAACGGTGCTCATCGATAAGAACGGCGAGTCGGTAGTTGTCTTAATTGTTTCTCGTTTGAAACATTCTGTTATGCAGAGTGTTAAGTTGGAGGTAATACGAAAGGATCTTAAATCAATAGATGTCATGGAAAAAAATCAAAAGGTTAGTGATCCGGGAGCTGCTCACCTGCCTGCTCAGGAAATAGGGTCGAAAATGGATGCTGTGGAAAAGATAGAGATGAGTTCGGAAGCTGAAGCAATTCATTTTTATAAAATTGTAAAGGAGCGTCTGCTGGATGTGAATCGATGGGCTGAATTTGCTGGTGCTGGCTCTTCCGATTTTTACCTTACTGATGCGGATGGCGTTGCAGTTCATCGTAAGGCTACTGATGGAGATCGAATTAAAATTGATATCCCCGGGCCGGGAACAAAAACTGGCAATGGATATGATTGGGTGACAATTGAAGAAATTAAGTCGGAGGTTATAGCTGATGCTGAAGTCTTAAGTATGACGGCCAGGCCCTCTGGTAATCCCTTGAATAAGGGGGAAGATACGGCACATTTTCTAACTGATCAAGCGACTTCTACTTTTCAGGTGAAGCGTATTGGCCGGACCATTTATGCTGAAGAACATGGTAGAAATGAAGTTCCTAATACTGACACGGATCATCCTTTGGATAATGTCCGTAATACTTTTGTTGGCTGGGGCGCCAAAATCGGATTTTCTTATCCACAATGGAAAGCCCTAGTTAAAGGTCTGCTGAATCATGATAGCCATTATCAGTCTAGTTAATTTAAAATCTATAATTGTTCACTTATGAAAAAGTATTGGAAAAATGTGTTGCCTGTTTGTTTGCTGATTGGAATGCAGGCCTGTACCCAGGGAGATAGAAATGGGAGAGATGAAGCAGCAACTGGGATCGTAGATTCCTTAAGCGATACGACCCTCCGGGCAAAGGCGATAACTGCCGATGTGGATGTAAATGGTAATGGTAAAATGTTCGTCTTAAACGCCTCAACAGTGGAGCTCCAGGCAATTGAAGCTGCAAATTTGGCGATGAACAAAAGCAAAGATAAACAAGTAAAGGATTTTGCGGCCAGTCTATTAAAAGATCATAAGGAGGCTAATGCTGAACTTAATCGGATTGCTAGCGCAAAAGGAATTCAATTGGCGCAAGCCATATCTGGAAAATCAGAAGAAGATTTGAAAGTGCTGAATACATTGGTTAATCGGGAATTTGATTTACAATATATTCGCATGGTGATAGATCAGCATCAGAAAGCCTTGCAGCTTTTTACCGATGGCTCAGGTTTAACTGATCCGGAATTAAAAGCATTTGCAGTTAAAGCTCTTCCATCGGTTGAACAGCATTATAAGAAGGCTTTGGAGATTGGTAAACACTTAAATATGAGTAAAATAAGTCCATAAAAAAGCTAGGATTTCCTCCTCCAAAGAATGAAATTAATCTCGAGGAGCACCAGCTTGTTGGTAAGATTAAGAAATTTGAAATGTTGGTACAATTGTAAGGATTGAAGATTTCTATCAACAGAAATTAAATAAAGTCAATGAAGTTAATTATAGATGTAGCTTATCAAAGTAATGAAGCTAAGGTGGTTGGAGGTTTTTTTGAAGACTGGTCTGATGATGTTATGTTAAAACAATCCTCAAAGATTGTTGGAAATGTACAGGAATATGTTTCTGGAGAATTTTATAAAAGAGAGCTGCCCTGTATTTTAGAATTCCTGAAGGATGTTCCTCTGGACGAAATAGAACTCCTCATCATCGACGGTTTTATTTATTTAGATGACGAAAAAAAGTATGGCTTAGACGCATACTTATATGATAGTTTAGATCAGAGAATCCCTATAATTGGGGCCGCCAAATCGAGATTCTACAGCAATACGAAGTATGTGGAGGAAGTATTTAGAGGAGAGAGTACAAAACCGTTATATGTATCTGCAATAGGAATTGAGCTGCAAGAAGCATCACTATTGATCGCCGATATGTTTGGGAAATATCGACTGCCTAACCTCATTAAACAAGTGGATACAGCAACGAAAAACACATGGATCATTCAATAATTGAAATTTCATGAAAAGAATAATTGAAAAAAATCCCGTCTTAATCTTTGTTATTCCGCTTCTCATTTTCTTTTTAATAGGATGCGCATTGCTTTATTTTGCAGCCCATACAGTTGAAATGATTCCATTTTATGGCTGGATCCTGATTGGAGCTTTTATCATCCTCCCAATGCTAGTGATATATGGGTTCGTATTTGGTTTCAGCCCTCGTAACGCTGTAGCGTCCAATAGTAACCAGTTGATTTTCAGTCCGGATGGCATTAATTTCGAAATGGTTTTATTTGATTGTTCTTGTTTCATCAAATGGAATAGTATTGATAGCATTATTTATTCAGATTCTAGAAATGAAGAATATGCTGAGTATATCATTTATGTCAATGAATTACCAGTATGCACTCAAAAGGAAAACCCCTGGTGGCTAAATAGGTTATTCCCTTACCAGCAAAAACACCATAAAATAAGTATAAAAAGTGATGCTGTAAATTTTAAAGACCTACCTGATCTGGTTGGAAAGTACTTACAATCAAAAGTTAGTTTTGAATTTAAAGACAGTAGAAAAGGGACTTTAATAGATTCGAAAACGTTCACTGAAGGGAGTACGCGTACCACAACAGAACACTGGAAGCCAGCACGTAATTATGAACCTTTTGAAATGATATTCGACAAGTATAACCGAACTGGATACATGTCCCCAGAAGAATTTGGTCAAAAATTAAACATACAAAATATTGCAGCTTAACTAAATGTCTATTTTATTGTTGCAATTCCAAAGAAGTAGAGTGAATTTCCTAATTAATGTATATTTACTAAGTCAAGAAGATTAAAATAGATAGAAGCGCTTTTAGGAAAAAGAACAAATAACCAGACTTTTTATTTCTGGTTATTTGCAGTAATAGTGATGAATGTAGTGTTATTCTAAATAAAATGCACCAAAATCATGTCAATTTATAAACCTATTATGGTGTAATTCTGAAGTTCTGCAAATGAAATGCTCGTTGTTGGCATCCCGTTAACCCAAGTACGCATGCCGTAGGTATCAAGTACATAGTCATCATGGATAGAAAATGCATATTTTTTCCCAGCCCCAGAATATAAAAGATAAGTTGTATTTGTTTTATTATAATAAAATTTCCGCATCGCGTTTTCCTCTATTCCAACCAAAGAAATCACGGGTACATCACTAGTTTCAGGAACAAAGTAGTCTCCACCTGCATAGTAATCTACGTCTATGAATGGCTTTTTTCTACCGATGTAGGACTGATAAAGTTCAGGTGAAAAACTTAACTTAGCTTGCAGCATATCGCTTGGAGTGATGTTTATAAATTCACCAAATCGGGTAAATAAGAACATTGAATACACTGCGCCTGTTGCTCCGTAGGGATCTCCAGGAGGGTATGTTGGTCTTATCCATACCATTGGCTGGTCTAATGTTGTGCGATTGATTATAGTTGTAGGATTCTTTAGATATTGTTGAATTGACCTCTTGAAATTCTCTTCCAGTACAAAATCACTAATGGGATTTAAGCCCCCTTCATGTATTCCGATTAAATTATATTTCGTGCGGTCATTTAGCGAGGTCACCCATTCTCCCAAATTGATATTAATGTCTTCAATTTTTTTAGGAACTGTAAATGCTCCTAATCCCTTATTTCCACCGATTGTCTGGATTGATAGCTTCAATTGCGTAATATTATGTTGCTCATTTGAGGATTCTCCGCTTCCATTTGCAAACCCAAAGTCGCCACCAATCTTTCCAGTAGCATCTTTTTTAACTTTAAATCCAAAAGAAGCGTTGATAGATCCATCCATTGCTTTTTCTTTATTCTCACTTGTCGTATTTCTAAAATCTGTTCCTGTGTACATTGCAGTCGCTTTTCCACCAGTATAATATTTTCCGAGTACAAAAGCACCATAATTACGAATGAATTCACCTCTTGAGCTGTTATTAACTTCGTTTAAGAAGGTTGGATTCAGATAATTCTCAATGATAGATTTTCGTACATTTATAGAGGACAATAGCGAATAAGATGAGCCTTTTACTTCAACATTTAATTCTCCAAAAACTCTATTGTTTTCATTAATTACCGAGGACGAAAATGTATTTGTCCACTTGTTTTTTGCTCCGAAACTGAAAAGTCCTAGATTAATATTGAACCCACCTGAAATAGTTTTATTTGAATTGGTTTTTTGTTCATATCGATCGAAGGAAGCGAAGGATGAACTTGTCGCTGTAACAATATCGATGTTCAAAGGGGTGTAATAATCTGGATGTTCTTGTAACAATCTTTCAATTTCTATTACTTTGAAACTTACGTTTTCCGGTTCTACGATAATACTTCCGTCGCCACGATAAGATCTGCCTAAGTAATATTCTGGCTGCAACGGTGCTGGAAGTGAAAGGGATTGAGCAGATGCTAACCTGCCGGAGTTTAGTTCTTTGGAACTTAGAATAATTTTTCCGGTCCCAGTACGCTTAGACATCAACTCCTTATCTTTGAATAGTTTAGAGTTGTTAGTCTCTGGACTGAGAACGTCCTTGCTACAGGAAGAGAATGCAAGCAGGGTAATGATTAAGAACTTGGTTGAAATTTTCATTTTTAAGAGTGTTATAATATTTTAGTTAATTCAAGTTGATCAGTGTTATCGGGATTTTCTATATTTCTGACGATGTGAAGCTTGTTCTTTCCAGCAGATTCGATTAACCAATAACCCGCTAATATGTTATTGTAGCCATGATCGATAAACAAAGATTTATTATCTGCTTTATATTCAAAACTAGCGGTTTCACGTTCTTTTAAATTTGTTTTACGATAGGTGTATGAACCAGTTCCATTGGTTCCGAAGGTAATATTGACATCATATACATCAATATTATTATTGGATTTTTGTTTCAAATTTCCGTTCCAAGAACTGTTAGTTAATGTTTCAGCATGAAAATTTTCAGCTGATTCGGATTTCTTTTTACAAGCTGTGGTTGTAGAAGCTAGGAGTGTAATTAAAAGAAGTAGTGTTTTTGTTTTCATGGATTTTATTTATTAAACCTTACTGGTTGCTTTGTTTTCTTTAAAAGAATTTATATCTAAAATGACGACTTGCGTAGATAATGAGTGAATTTCAATCTCTTAAGATTTTTGTTAGCCTAAACTAATGATTTCTCTTAATTTAAGAATCATTTAAAGTATAAATATTGATTATGGGGTAAATATAGTTTATATATATGTCAATTTTAGAACTTTATTATCAACAATAGAATATTTGATCTGTGGAGTTGCTACATTTGAACAGACAGTAAGTTAAGAGAATTCATAACTTAACAGAAATTATGTCACGAGAAAGAAAAGCGTATCCCAAAGAGTTCAAGCTGATGAGTGTTGAACTGAGTAATAGCCGTAACGATTTGACAGCCCTAGCCAAAGAGTTGGATATCAAAGTCTCTTTATTGTATCGCTGGAGGAAGGAGTTTTCAGATAAACAGAGCACTAGTTTTCCAGGGAATGGGAAAGTAATACTAACCGAAACCGAACAAAAGTTAGCGCGATTGGAAAAAGAGCGTCGTGAAACACAAATGGAGCGCGATATCTTAAAAAAGGCCATCAGCATTTTCTCCAGGAACGATAGCAAATATTCAGGTTCATAATGAATCACAGTACGTTATTTCCTGTTGGGAAAATGTGTTTAGTATTGAAGGTGAGTCGGGGTAGTTTTTACACCTGGTTGAAAAATGCTCCCTCAAGCAGAAAAATTGAAAATCAAATGCTTGAAACCGAGATTCTTCAGGCTTTTGAAAATAGTAAAAAAATATATGGAAGTCCCCGGATCACTGAAGAACTTAATAAAAAGAACATAAAAGTGTCCAGACCAAGGGTTGCCAGAATGATGAGAAGAGCCAATTTGAGAAGTATCGTGAAGAAAAAGTTCAAAGTCACCACCGATTCCAATCATAAGTTCCCAGTACCGGAAATTAAGTTGGACCGTGATTTTAAGCCTGGAACATTAGGAGTAGTTTGGGTATCAGACATCACCTACATTAAAACAAAGCAGGGCTGGCTCTATTTGACCACCGTTATAGATCTGGGTGACAGAAAAGTGATCGGCTGGGCATTGAGCACAACAATGAAGGCCATAGATACTACAATACCAGCATTTAAAATGGCTCAAAAAAACAGGCCTATTACCCAGGAGCTTATTTTTCACTCTGATCGCGGGGTTCAGTATGCCTGTAATGAATTTAGGAGTGTATTGGATAATTCATCCCCGTCTTCAAAGAATCTAGCGTCGTTAAATCCCTTAAATACTGTCCCTATTTCAGAATCAATCACCCATTATTTTGTTGAAGATTCCTTTACTTTAAATTCACCTTCGACATTCTGAGCAACAGATTTAAAGCTAGTCAGCAAAATAGATGCTGCTATAAATATTATTATTCTTTTATTTTTCATTTGATTATTAGCGTTTGGTATGGGCTTTTCTCAATTGCTTCACGAACACTAAACAGCCCCTTATCAATTGCCTCACAAACACCAGATAGATTAGCTTGCGGGGCTTGGCCTTGATATTGGCATATTTGCGCTCGAAGCTGTCAATCAGCGTTTGATTACCTGGCACTAATTTTTCAATAATACTATCCCGCTATTTGTGGCTTCACATTTCTGTCCAAACACGTATCATTCTATTTTATTTACAACCTCACCTTTGATACGAATTAAGATTGGGTCTTTTTCTGTTGAAAGAGATACAATTATGGTTTTATTAAAAGGTAATGGACTTTTGGCATCGTATGTAATTACAACTTTTCCAAGTTGATCTGGCAATACAGGCTTCTGACTATATTCAGGAACCGTACATCCACATGATGTCGTAACATTCTTAATTACTGCCGGTTGTTTACCGGTGTTCTTGAACTTAAATATATGCTTCACTGGAATGCCTTGCTTTATCTTTCCAAAATCAAAAGATATCTCATCAAATTTCAAAGCGGAATTTTCCTGAGCATACATTGAAATTGTAAGGATGGATAAAATAACAAACAAAATTAACACACTTTTCTTTTTCATACTATTTTGTAAAGCTGAATTTGTTTTCTTGAATTGTAAGAACTTTAATCTTACCATCTTTAACTGTTACCTCATCAGATTCGGTATCTTTATCCCGTATTACGCCAATCATAGTTGTTGATTTTGGATAGTCTCAGTAATTCCGAATGGCATATCTTGAGCATCAACATTTGGAAGACTATAAATTAAAAGAACAACAAATAGAATGATTTTTCTCATAATCTATTTTTTACATTTTTGAATACACCTCTCTTTAAAAACTGGTCCGTAATTTCTTCTGGAAATAAGGTTCCTGGAATTAGTTCGTTGGTATATTGGACTAGACTGTTGTAAATGCTTTCGTCAATGAAAAAAGACTGATAGTTTCTCTTACAGAAAAGATAACAACTTCTATCAATCATAAAAAGACCAAAATCACCATTATTAAATTGATACGAACTAGCCCTAAAAGCTTCGGTGGGTTGATATTCAAAATTAGAAGTATCTACCCATAAATGTAAATATATCCAACATTCCCATTGATCGGGGAACTTATTTAAGATTTCGGAAAATTTATAATATGCATACTGCATTAAACTTCTACATTCTACTAAACGGTGTTCCTTTTTTTTGGGGAAAACGGGATCAATAAAATACATGCAATTTTCATGTTTTTTATTTCTATAATTAACAACTCCAATCATAGGGACTTCGCATAGGTAAGATAAAATTGCCGCACCAGACCTAACAGAAATTTGCCGATCAAAGAAATTAATATTTGACATATTACGTTTTTCAGCAATTCTTTCCCCAGATCCAATATTACCATCTATGTAAATTAACAAATGTTTCCCGTTTTTTAACGCTCTAATCATTTTCAACAAAGATGTTGATTCGTCAGCTTCAATATAGCTCAACTCCAATTCCCCATAATTTTGCTTTTGGAATTCAGCCATTTCCAAGAAATCACCCAGGTGTTCATCAAGCGTTTTCTTTGATGCTATAAATGAATATTTGATCTTATTATAAGCCAAGAAATGATTTGTTAACTGCATAGATCCAATATGAAATGTATAAATTATGGATGGAACATTAAATAAGAGGCTGGTTATATTTCCAGTCTTATTTTCGTAGTGAACATGCTCTAAAATGCTTCTATATTTGCCATCAAGCACACTTTTGTCTTTATTCAAAAGAATGTTTTTTAATACTCTTTCATGCTGTTCGCCTGATATTTTTGGTAAAAAATTACCCAAATTAGCACTTGTTAAACACAAAGTTCTTCTTAACATCTCACTAACTTTTATAGTAAGATTTTCTGATTTGGTTGTTAAATTTTCCAATGCTTTCGTGTATTCTTCTAAATTCATCTTGGAGGAGAAAAGGATTAAACAAAAACTCTATTCAATAAATTATCCCTTACAAATCTTATTATGGATATTATATGGAGCCACATGAAGAAAACCACTACCGACATAATCGTTGTATTGATAAAAAAATCAAAAATGATTTTTTGTTCCATATCCCAAAATCCAGAATGGATGTGTTCGATAAGTTGTGGTATAATATTTTTCAGATACTGATAAACCTCAAAATAAACATATAGCCAAAACAAAGACTGGAATAGTGAATAAACTAATATTATACCTCCTTTTTCCTGTAGAGATTTAATACAAATCAAAGGAGATTTAATAAATTGAATGATCATTCTTCTTGCTTTACTTGTCAAATTAGGTATGTTCAAAGAGTCGCTGAGTATCCAATACCCATCATATTTAAAAAACGGGTTTAAGGAAAACAACATACTTAACGTATTTGCTATGATAAGATTAAATACCAAACCAGCAGTATCATTTAGAAAAAAAAGGCCAATAAGTATCATGTTAATTAAAGATTGATAATAAATACCGCCCAAATTAACAATATTCCTCTTAGCCTTATTAAGTTGCCAAATTTCAGAGACGTTGGTATAGAGTACCGGGAAAATGAAGTAAAAGCCAAGGCCAATCTCTTTTGGTTGTAATTTGAAATAAGTGGTAGCACCTGCATGACCTAACTCATGAATAAAAATGAAAACAAAAAACAAAAAATATGTAAGTAACGCATTACTAAAAGTTAAATGCTCATGGGAGGCAACGGCTAAGGAATTAATACTTAAAAGGTCATTATATATAAAAAAATACATTGTAGAAAAAAATGAAAATAACATTAGAATTAGAAAAACATATTTTCCAAAAAGTGCTGATGAATATTTAAAAAAAGACTTTAATGCCCCCTCCTTAATTATTGTACATTTATAATGTAAAAAATCATAGATCTTTTTATCTCCATCAGCTTTATCTAATTTATTAGAAACTGTATCTAAGACCTTTCTAATAAATTCAGTGTTATATTGTGGCTCATTATATTTTTCCATCAAATAAAATTGCACATCATGAATATTTTGCTTCTCGTTGTATTTATCCAACAAATCATAGAGTACTTTGCTTAAAATAAATGCACTATCATCGCTTATCAGCAAATATCTATTAGTATCTAAATCAGCATGGAGAGTATATGAAAACATATATATATATTAGAATATTTAAAAGAGCCATCTAAAAGATGGCTCCCAGATTAATTTACGTTTCGAATGTACAAGACACTTCACAACCAAAACCCCTAACCGTAATGGTGGTCCTTTTTAAGACAGCTAACTCTAATCTTGGTTCTAATTCTTCCATCGAAATGGCGTTCAAAAACAAATCATAATTTACATTTTTCATGTTTTTAATTTTAAATTGATTCCCTACTCTATAAGGTTTTCAGGCTTCCCTTTCATTCTGTTGGCCATTAGAATATTTTTATATCATCATATTGATGGTAATTTTTTAGTTAAAAAACCGGGCTAAGTAAATAACCCATTTTCCTTAATTCATCAAAAATATTGTTGTTTGGATACATTACACTATTTAGATTAACAGTAACAATTATATTCCCTGTTTTAAATGCCTTGTCCAAACGCTCAGTCAGTAGGCGAATTCTATTTTCAAATCCTGACACGGCTGCAGGTTTCAGATTTAAGTAACTGCTTTTGTTATACAATTTTTCGAGTTCATGCAAATTTTCCTTCAAATAAAGCGCAGCCTTTATTTGGACATCCTGTTTTATTTGATCTTCGTTATCAATGATATTTTTAATTTCTGAAATGTAATAAGCTGTTCCGGATTTTTTCGAAATATTAAATAGTTCTTCAAAGCGGGTTAATCCTTTTGTTGGATATGCATGTTGTTCGGCATATGCCAAAAATATTTGCTGTGTTAGATTAACATTATTGCACTCTGGTGTGATGCGACGTGCCAACCAGTTATAAATTACAGCAGGGTGATAATGATTGATTTTCTTCTCATCATAAGTATCTCCTAATTTTAATTTGGTTTTCAGATAATACTTTGCTGGTAAAATATTCCTTAACGATTCGTCAGAATTTTCTATTTTTAATATTTTCTCCATTACTTCATTTGTTGTTTGATCCGTTTCTGTATAGTAAGTATCCAGTTTATCAGCCAGTTTAGTCATTTTCCCTAATAAGCTTGGGCTGGTTTCACATAAATCGGCCATAGTAAATGCAATATATGAGCTGCCGTTTATTCCATTTTTCGATACTTTCCAGAGCAAAGAGTTGCTTTTTCCATCAAATTTTTGGGCATTTGTTTGATTATATAGCCCAATAAGTGCTAATACCATAATACTTGTTATTTTTACCATGTTTCTATTATATATAAATTAAATTCAAACACTACTACATACGCTTTTCATATTCTTCAACCTTATCATTTTTTAAATGAATTGTCTTTTCCTTTTTTCCGCCAAAGCTATAATTCAATCCGACAGTAATAAACCGGCTTTCAACCTTGTTTTTAGCATCAATAAATACACCTTTATAATTGGTAGTTTGCTTTGTAGAATTAGAATTAAAGACGTCGCTTACATTTGCACTTAGAACGAATTTATTATTAGAGAAAGATTTTTTAGCACCGACGTTTATCACAGAAACACCTTTTGTTTGATTAATACCTGAAGCATAAGGGCCTCTAGAAAAGGTGCTTAACTCTATCATAAAATTATTATTAAAATTAAAACTAAAATCCAGTTGACCTAAGTACGACCAAGTTTTATTCGATGTAAGTGTTTGTTTTTCGGTAGTGTTATAATTATAAAATCCGTATCCTCCACTGAAATTTACACTCCACCACTTAAAAAATCGATAGGGTACATTAGCGTACATATAAAACAGGTTAGCACCTGGTAAATTTTCATATGTCGAAATAATCTGATTAGTTCCCATGGGGATTAATACTGGTGCAATAACTCCAACTGTTTTTGTATAACTTACCCCAAAAACAAATACCTTTTTGTAGCTATAAAACAGTTCCATATCGTGATTAATTTGCGGACTTAAATTGGCATTACCCATAGTAGAAAAATATGGGTTAACATAGTTTTTAAAGGGATTAATTACGCCAAAACCAAATCGATCAATATTTTTTCTATAATTTACTGAAAGAGAGCTTTGTTGAGATTATACGTATTCTAAGCCGAGTGATGGAAATAGATAAAAGAAAGACCGTCTATTTTTTAGATCCTGAGACAGGAGATTACTTTCTAAAATGGTATTTTCTATTCTAGTACCAAAGTTCATATCAACTTTATTTAATAAGGTTGTATTCCAATTTAAATACGCGGAATAGATATTTTCTTTAAAAAGAAACCGATAGGTTCTGATTTGGTCAATTTGCCATTCTTCATTTATGTTGTTCTCCCACACCGGATTATTTTTATTAATAGTTTGCTGTAGTTTTAGACCAGATTCTAATTTGCCGTTCACTAATGGCTGAACATAGTCAATGCTGTATATCTGTGTGAAAACTTTGGTTGGCTGAGTGCTTCTAATTTTTCCTATTTTTGATAAATTATCAACAATTTTAATTTCATCATTCCACATCTTACTTTGCTGGAAAACATCAACGTTGATATTCAATTTTTTTCCTAAGGAATCTATTGTCAATTCTAAGAAGCTGTTTAGATAAGGATTTGAAAGTGTTGATGCACTAATTGTCTTTACATTTGCAGTGCTTAGAGATAGATTATTTTGTAGATTTTCAGAAATGTTATCCCTGTCGCCATTGCCATTATTTATAAGTGTCCTGAACTGGCCTCCAATTTTCAATCTGGAATTTAAATTATAATCAATACCTACTCTAAGTGTGTGTATATTCCGTTTTCGAATAGCATATTCATTTTGTATAACACTAGAACTATTATTAAAAGTAGACTTACTATAATCTTCGTAATACATTTTGCTCCGCATAAAATCATACGACAAATAAGTGTTCATCTTAGATTCTCCATAATTCAAGTTAAGGCCCTTATTCCCTTTAAAAAACTTACCAGATCCTAATGTCAAACCTAAAGACCCACTTAGACCATTTTTATCATTTTTCTTTAAAATAATATTGATTACAACCCCTCCATCACTATCGTATTTAGCTGAAGGATTTGGGATAATTTCGACTTTTTCAATCTGGTTTGAAGTTAGGGCATTTAAGTAGTTTTTTAAATCTGTTCCTGTTAAATTTGAGGGTCGGCCATTGATTAAAACGGCAATCGTTTTTGCTCTAAAACTTAATCTTTCGTTTTGTTCCGACATACCTGGCGCTCTAAGAATCACATCATAGGCCGTACTTCCTGCCGAAAGTGAGCTATTTTGTACATTAAGCGTAATTTTTCCTTTTGAAAAAGTGAGAAATGGAGTTTCTTTTTGAGCGGTAATATTAACTGTATTTAAGCCGTAGGCAGATTCTTCTAAACCAATATTAATATCCTGTTGATTACTTTTCAGGATAATCGTATCTGTTTGATCTTTAAATCCAATAAATGCAACCTTGATTACATAAGTGCCAAATTGAATTTTTTTACTCTTGAAGACTCCTATCGTATCGGTCTTCATTTTATCTAGAGGAACTCCATCCAAAGTTTCGATAGTTACTATTGCACCTGGTAAAATTTTCTTAGACACTTTGTGCCTAACAATTCCACTTATACAGGAATCAGTCTTTTGTGAGAATGCCAGGTTAGATACTATCATAAAATAAAACAATAGGTATAATATTTTCAAGATAATTCATAATAATAAATTGTAAACAACTTCCCTTCCTTGTTTACAAGGTTAGGGTATAATAGGTTTTAATCTAAGCTTAATACTATTCTACAGCTATGTTTCGCTGCATTTTTTTTATTCTATTACTTTCGTAACGTATTCGACGGAATTTACTATTAGAATTAAAATGATTAGCTATAATAGGTTGTGTTTTTAAGAAACATGTATAAAAAAAATGTCGATCCTAGTGATCTGAAGATTATTTCATCGAAACAAATCATTGGTATAAATATAGTGGATGATATTATGTTGAAACAACTTATATATTGTTTATATAATCTGTGTTATGCTTAGTTTAAACAAAATATATTTTAAATGCAATCTGATTAGTTTCAACAAAAAAAGCAGTTGGATTTGATCTGATGATCCAATGGTCAAAATCTAAAATTTCCCAACAAAATCAGACAAATCTGTTGCTAAAGTGTGGATTATGAGTAGGACTATAGCGAGAGCCGGGTGTCAACATTTAAGGAATTAAATCACTTAAGCGCCCTCCTATGAATAATGAGAAAATGTTTCATGCCCTTAAAAATAAAATCTTCATGAAAAGAATTGAAAAGGGATTCAGTCAACAATACATGGCCATTCAATTAAACATCTCACAAAATGTTTACTCTATAAATGAAAGGAACATTAAAGCTGTCAGTTTGGAAAGGCTCGTGAAAATCTGTTATATTGTTTTTTCATGTAGAAGAGCATACTGAAATTCGTTTTCATAATCAACTGATTTAAGGTTAAACAAATGTAGCTTTGTAATTCATGGACGTCAAGTCGTTTAATGAATGAACTTTCTGTATATCAGAATGTTAACTCGTTTATTCGGTGAGTCGGGGGAACTTCAATTTACTTCCGGGTAGAGCGGTTCGTTACCTCCCCGCACCCCCACAGACCCGTGCGAGCATCTTTCTTGCACACGGTTCCTCTATTTACGGTTTTGCTACAAATAGGTGTGTACGATCTTGGGTCTTATTAATGGCTGCCATTGCTCTACAAGTTTGATGATCCTTTCCCATGTCCATATTCGTTTTCCACCTCTACGGTTCAACCATTTCTGAAGTATACGCTTAGTCCCTTGATAATAAGATCTGATCTTCCTGAGATTGAATGTGATGCCATAGTACCCATAATAGCCCCGCAATTTTAGGTTGAGTTCATAGATAATCTCTTTTACAGACATCTTATCCCGATTCTTTTTGATCCAATCATCCATCCTTATTAGTGCCGCATTTAGCTTTTTACTGCTTGTTTTACGCATTAGCACCAGATTCCCTTTTCTACTTTTACCCATGTAATGTGTAAAGCCTAGAAACTCAAAAGTCCTGTTTGATTGCGCTTTTTTAGTATTTGCGCCAAGATCTATTAATCTGGTCTTTTCAGGATGTAATGTTAATCCAAATTTACCTAAGCGCTTAGGTAGCACTTCCATCATCCGCATTGCATCTTCTCTATTGGTAAATCCTAACAGATAATCATCAGCAAAACGTATGATAAAGCTTTTTCCTTTGAGCAGAGGTTGAATTTGTTCTTTGAACCACTCGTCCAATACATAGTGTAGGAAGATGTTGCTGATCAGCGGGGAAATTGCTCCGCCTTGCGGCGTTCCTTCCCGCGGATAGCTCAGCTGCCCTTTGTCCATTATGCCTGCTTTGAGCCATTTATCGATCATTTTTCTGATCACGCCATCTTTTATCCTGCGGTCAAGGAAAGTCCTTAGGCTTTGGTGATCTATACTACCAAAGTAATTTTGGAGATCTGCGTCTATTACATAGCGCATCCCTTTAAAACTAGCTTCTTTAAATAAAGATTCCAATGCCTGATGTTGCGATTTTCCTGGTCTGAACCCATAAGAGCAGGGGAGGAATAGTTGTTCATACACCGGGGTCAGAATCCTGGTTATTGCTGTTTGCAATAGCTTATCTTCTACTGTGGTCAAACCCAATGGGCGTAACTTTCCATCTCCTTTAGGTATATATACTCTGCGGATATGAGGTGCCCTGTATTTTCCACTCTTGAATTCTGCCAGCAACTGTGGTATTCTTTCTCCTTTCTGTGTTTGATAATCCTTCCATGTCTGACCATCGATGCCGCTTGCACCCTTTTTATTCAGGGAGGCAAAACAGGCTTCCAATAGCCCTACATCTACCATTTCATGCAGGTTCGTTAAGGCTTCCTCAGGATATTTCCTTGCCCTTTCCGCTATCTGCATTTCTACTGTTAACAATTGTTTCATGTCTCTGGTACACTCCTTGTTTCTAAAATGCAGCTCCGTAATATAGGTACCTCCCTTCCTTACTCAGTGGCTTTCATGGAGTTGATTTCCCACCTTTCTATCAGTACTATGAAGATACTAAGACTGCCTTCGCTCTTTTCCATTCCTTCGGTTTCCCTCGGTCAGGATACCATTCGATATCGCCTTTTCTTATGTGCCTGTCAGGGTGGCGATATGTACCCTGTAGGCTAGGATGGTTCTGATCCGGTCATCCTTATTTCCGCTTTTCGTATGGAAGCGGGAGGCTCTCCTGTGTTCCCGTACAACCCCAATATGCTTCTGATATGTTCTAAGACCCCGGTCGAATCGTACCGCCTTGTCATTAGCGCCGGATTGATGTTGCCCTGGTGTCGGTGAAAACCAAGGCTTCGACATTTCAGTGGTTTCGAGACTCAATAGCATACCTTTGGCAATCGCTGTCTACGCTTCGTGCCATCATTTCTGACGACTACGCAAGACTCGCTTCCGGTGGATGACTAGTCCTTGTCGGTCAGGTTTGGATACCTGACGGGTTGTGAAGAGGTGTTTCATTTGCAATCCCCACCTCACGAGCTTATCACAGCGCAACACCGAATCACTCAATTTTATATGTGATTTATTGAATAAACTGTAGTTTTGGATAAAAACAAAAAGCCTGCAATCAATTGATTTGCAGGCTTTTAAACGTTTTGTTACTATTTCTGGTGATCCCGCTGGGATTCGAACCCAGGACCACTACATTAAAAGTGTAATGCTCTACCAGCTGAGCTACGGAATCATTTATGTTCCCTTGTTTCGGGAGTGCAAAGGTAGAAAAATAATATTCAGTTGCTAATAAATTTGAAGAAAATTTATGTTAATTATGAGCTGATTTCTATTTTAGCATCTTTTATCCATTCTATTTATTTAATAATCAGTTGTTTCTGTTTTCTGAATAACCAGTGAATATTTAAACTTTTTTTCGATTGCGCAGGATCAAGAGCTGCAATTTATTAGCCTGCTAGGGAATTCTCTATGATAAACCGTCCAAAAACTTAGTTTTAATTGCCCCAGATCCTGTTTTTAAAGATGTCAAAAGTCTGTCGGAGGTGGCGATTGAAAATCAGGAGTACCACCAAAACAATCAATCCAAATCCTATTGCTGTAAAGATCTCCATATTGGACAGCAAAATACCTTGTTTTTTCAATCCAGCAGTAATCTGCTGCATCGCTAATGTACTGGCCTCCTCCAGGCTAAAACCTTTCCCTTGAAACTTTTGTGTGTACCTGCTGATTTGTTCCTGGATCTCTGGACGTTCAGGGATAATGCTTTCGCTAAACTTGCTGTAATGTTTCTGCGCTAAGAACACCTGCGCATTCTGCATCACGCAAAAACCAATTGTACTACCCCAGAACCTTCCGGTTACGCCTACAGTGCCAGAAAAAGGGGCAAGGTATGCTGGAACGGAAGAAACGGTAAACAATACCAGGGGAACAAACAAAATCCCTACAGCAACGCCTTGAAGAATGTATGGTAAAACAATATCTGCTAAAGATATATCGGGGACAAATAGAAAAGTAAACCATAAATGATAAACGGCCATCAGGCTAAATCCAAGGACAAAAATGTACCTAGTTGCCACTGCTTTGGAAAGCAAGACCGCGGCAATAAAAATCCCTATCAGATCTCCCAAGGCATTTAGGTATTGAATATTTGCTACACGTACTGGTTCCCAATTCCAGACTTTACTCATCGTCGTGTGACAAATGTTCAAACTGGCCCTCGAAATATAAAAGAGCACAAATAAAACCAGTCCCGTTCGCAGATTGGCATAGCGAAAAACCTTTAAATCGAAACATGGACGCTTCACTGATAGCTGCCTCACAAGGAACAAACCGGAACTAACTGCTGTAATGGCTGTCGCGAGGATGATTTGTGAAGATTGGAACCAATATTTCTTTTCCCCGTAAATCAATACAAAAGCACCGCAAATAATTGCCGTATGCACGAGTACATAACTTGCCCAATCTACCTGATAAAGTGGTGTTTTCTTATGAAAACGGTGTCCAGTAAAAGTGATCAGCACCAATGCCACGCATATCAGCTGAAAAAATGCCGATCCATAAGCCATATACTTCCAGTCGTAATTTTCCAGTAGCCAGACTACGATATTCATGATAAAAGGGGAGGCGATCAGCAAAGTTCCATAAGTCAGGGAGAATACAATGATGATGGCATTCTTAGATTTGAACCTGCTGAGCAGCAGCAGTCTTAAAGGAATCCATGGCAGGGCCATTAAAACACCTTCTACCATTCTTAAGATGATAAACAGCACATAATCATGCGTATAGGCCGAAATGATAAAACTCACTGCGGCAAGGAAATAGATCGCCATGAAGTAATTTCGAGTTGGAAAATACTTAAACAAGCGGCTTTCAATTAATATTGTGGCTAGAAAAGTGCCATAAGTGAGGCTCATCGCATACTGCAGATCCTCCACTTCCACATCCAGAAAACTCGCCGAATAGGTCGTGTTAGAGGTATACAGCCCTAATAATACCATGGAATGGAGCATACAAAAGATCAACACCGCTTTAATGGCCCAATCGGGCATCCATGGCTTAAATACAGTTTGACTGGCCATTGTTATTTCTGATGATTAGCAACAACGATCACATTCATCCCTGCACGTAAAAATTCAGTGTCCTTTACAGGATCAGTCAGTTTTATGCGTACTGGGATTCGCTGCTCAATTTTCACAAAGTTTCCAGTGGCATTGTCTGGGGGAAGCATCGAAAACCTTGCGCCACTTGCTGGGGAGAACGATTCTACGATCCCATTGAAAACCTGGTTCCCGCTGGCATCTGCTTTAAAAGTGATCTTCTGACCAATTGTGATCCTGCCTACCTGTGTTTCTTTATAATTTGCCGTAATCCATTTTTCCTGGCTCACTACTGAAACCAGCGTTTGTCCTTCTTTGACCAGCTGTCCGGGCTGAATAGTTTTCTTGCCCACCCATCCATCGTAAGGGGCCGTTAAAATGGTGTAGGAGAGGTACAGTGCGGCATTATCTACAGCTGCTTTCTTACCACCAATCACAGTTTTCGCTACCGGAACCTTAGACGAAGCTTCCGAAGTACTCAATGCTGTAGACTGTAATGCATGTAAAATCTCTTCGTAATGAGCCTTTGCCAAGTCGTAATTTGATTTTATGGTTTCTACCTGCTGCTGTGTAGCCGCATCTTCTTTCAAAAGTGCATGATAGCGTTTGTATTCTTCTTCCGCCTTCCATACCTGCGATTTTGCCGCATCCAGCTGAGATTGCTGAACCGCCGTATGACTTCTCGTGGTGGCTACATTTCTTTGCAATACACCAATACTCTCTTTTGCATTTTCAATTTCTGATAAAGCCAGGTCTAAATGTGATTGATATTCTCTGTTATCGATGACGATTAACGTATCACCTTTGTGTACGAATTGATTTTCTACATACTTAACTTCCTGCACATAACCCGTAATACGGGTTACTACCGGAGTCACATACTGATCCATCTGCGCATCGTTTGTCTCCTCATTATTATTGTAAAAGATGAAAAACCAGATGCCCATGATCAGGCCTCCTGAGGCTATGATGCTGGCTATAATGGTAAAAAAAGTGTGGAATGGGCCATGCTGTACAGGCACTTTTGCTGTGTTCATTGTAAATTTTGAGGCTGATTTTATAATTGTCCTGCTGCATAACGCAACTCGTAATGTTTCATTAAGGCGTCGATCTTCGTAGACACGACATTGTACTTGGCCTGGAGTAAGGCATTGTCTGCATCCAGCATGTCGGTTACCAAGGCCAGCTGATTCAGGTACTTCAATTTGATGATCCTATAGTTTTCAGTAGCTTGTCTTTTTGCTTTCTCCGTAACCGGCAGCTGATCCATAATTTCCTGGTATCTGGTGTACTGCTTGAAAACCTCATCGCGGATCTGGTTGCCAAGAATTTGAGTATTTACTTTTTCCTCTTCGATTCTTTGCGCTGCCAGCTTCATTTTAGTCTTGTTTTTATACAAATTAGACAGGCTGAAATGGGCTTCTATTCCGATCTTCCCCAAAGTATAACCGTTATCTGTTGGAGGAAAAAACATGTAGTTGGGATAGTTATAGCCATAAGAACCAAACAAGGAAAGTTTAGGGTATGAGCTACTTTTCGCAAGTTGCTGCTCAGTCTGACGGATGGCTTCCTGCTGCTTAGCAATCCCCATTTCCTCTTTTTGAAAGCCTGAAGCCAGATAATCCTGGTAATTAAAAAGTGTTAACTTATTGCCGAGTAATCCACTAGTGTCTAATGATAACTTTTCTTCTTCAGGTAATTCCAGTAAGGTTTGTAAATCATGGAGACCAATAGCAATGTTTCTTTGGTTTGATAAAAGGCGCAATTGCATATCTGAGCGCTGTAATTCTGCCCTCAATACTTCATTACCTGTTACTGTTCCATGCGCTTTAAAGGCCCTGACTTCTTTTAAACGGTCTTCTTCCTCCTTGATGTTTTCTAGAATCAGCGTTTGCAGTTCCATCAGTTTAAATATGCCCAAATAGGTCGCTACCACTTCAATCTGCACGTCATTTACAGTTTTCTGGACGTTCAGCCTGCTGATTTCCTGTTCCTGTTTGGCTTTCCTGATGCTGTATTTGATTTGTCCTCCAGCATAAATCGGCATGCTGGCCGAAGAGGTTACATCTGCGATCTCTGGGATCGTAGCAGTCACCATTTTACCGCTTAATCCGCTTTTGTACTCAGTTAAGTCCGTGATTCTAGCATAAGAAGCATGGAAATCCACTTCTGGAATCCTCATTTCTTCCTTTTCTTTCTTTTCTTCCTCCGCAATGTGCTGTTGGACCCTGGATTTCTGAACAGTTTTGTTGTGTTCGGCCGCCAGACTGAGGGCTTGTGGCAGTGTTAAAACTTGTTGTGATTGAACAGGGAAGATAATGGTTCCCGTTAATAATAGTGTACCGAACAGTCTTCCAGGCAGACCGCTCAAGGCATTTAATGATTCCCTTGAGATAAGGGGGAGCTTTTTCATCGTGTAAATTTTTCATTACAAAGTTGCAACCATTCCAGTTGGCTTGATTATCTTTGTTGGTCAAATGTTTATTCATTTCAGCCATGGGCAATATTCATAAAGATTACTATTTAACAGAGGTGGATAAACTCCCTCATACGATCTATTGTATGCATGACCTGATGGGAGAGCAGGATATTTCTGTGCACCAGCATGAGAAAGGACAGTTTCTATATACCGAAGGAGGAGTGGTTCATGTGAGTACGGAGCAAAAGACCTATTTCTTGCCCGCCAGGCATTACATGTGGATTCCGCCGGGGGTGATCCATAGCATCCATCCCAGTTCAGCAGAGGTGATCATGAGGAATCTTTATTTCCCTGTGGAAGCCAATGAACCACCTTTCTATAAGCAAAAAGGGATTTATCCAGTCAACGATTTGCTGCTTCAAATGATCATTTTCAGCAACAGATGGAGTGGAGATATTGACGAGACGGCACTGAGTTCTTATCGTTTTGCACTAGCCTTAAAGGCGATATTGCCAGAGGTGAGCCTTTATAAATTGCCTTTAGCCTTGCCTTATGCAAAGGATAAAAGGCTCGCGGCCGTGATTCATTATATGGGAGAAAACTTGTCGGAAGCCATAGTGTTCCCAGCTTTAGCCAGCAAATTCGGACTGAGTGAAAGGAGTCTTTCCCGTCTTTTTCAAGGTGATGTAGGCATGTCATTTATTCAATACCTGAGCATTCAAAGAATGATGCTGGCAGTGCAGCTGCTCCTAGAGGATAAAATGTCGGTAAAGGAAGTCGCATCAATGGTCGGTTACAATAGCATCCCTACTTTCAGCACTACTTTTTATAAAACTTTGGGCGTTAGACCCTCAGAATATGTAAAGATGAAAGGGGTTTTAAGTCTGGATACTATGCTGGCATAATAAGATATGTAATTGGCCGGAAAGGATACCTTTTGCCTGATTAATGCGTATAGATTTGTGTTTTAAACCAAATGTATGTACGCAGATAGAATACTGAGGGAGGAATTAATTTCCAAAATAATGACCTCAGAAGAAGCCGCACAGCTCTTTAAAGACAAGATGGTGGTGGCTTCCAGTGGATTTACCAAGGCCGGCGACAGTAAAGCTGTATTAGCCGCAGTTGCGGAACGCGCAAAGCGCGAGCCGCTTAAAATCACACTCATGACGGGTGCTTCTCTTGGGCACGGTACGGATGGTGCTTTAGCCGATGCCGACGCGCTATCTTTACGACTGCCTTTCCAGGTAGATCCTGTTTTGCGAAAGGCGATCAACCAGGGGGAAGTCTTATTTATCGACCAGCATTTGGGAGAAACCGTTTCACTTTTGAAATCAAACCATTTTCCTAAAATTGATATTGCAGTACTGGAAGCGTGTAGAATTGAAGCAGACGGCAGTATCATACCGACCACATCTGTAGGTAATTCGGCATCTTTTGCTGCACTGGCAGATCAGGTCATTATCGAGGTCAATACCGCCGTTCCTTTTTCCGTATGCGGCTTGCACGATATCTTTTCTGCAGGGGACTACCCGAACCGATGTGAGATTCCAATTATAGCTGCTTCGGATCGTGTGGGGCGTTCTTCGATTTACATCGATCCCAAAAAGATTATAGGGGTGGTGATCACGAATAAAACGGATAGTCCGGCAGAAATTGTGCCGCCGGATGAGGCCACTAAAGCAATCGCAAAACACCTGGTCAGCTTCTTTTCAGCAGAAGTGAAGAAAGGTAATCTGACTAAATCATTACTTCCACTGCAAGCTGGTATTGGTAAGGTAGCCAATGCAGTACTGCTCGGTTTTATGGAAGGCGACTTTGAAAACCTGACCATGTATTCAGAGGTCCTGCAAGATAGTACTTTTGATTTGCTCGATGCTGGAAAAATGACTTTTGCCTCTGGATCATCCATCACCGTTTCAGAAGCATACTATCAAAAGATATTCCATAATTTCGAATCCTATAAAGACAAGATCGTCCTGCGCCCACAAGAAATCAGTAATGCGGCAGAGGTGATCCGCAGGCTAGGGATCATTACCATCAACACCGCATTGGAATGTGACATTTATGGCAATGTGAACTCCACGCATGTGGCCGGAACGAATATGATGAATGGAATCGGAGGCTCCGGAGATTTTGCGCGCAATGCTTATTTAAGTGTCTTTGTCACGCAATCCGCTGCAAAATCAGCTACTATTTCACGAATTGTTCCAATGGTTTCCCATGTTGACCATACAGAGCATGATGTGGATGTGATGGTCACAGAGCAGGGACTGGCGGATTTGCGCGGTTTGGCACCTAGACAGCGTGCTAAAGTAGTGATTGAAAATTGTGCACATCCGGATTACAGGGCAGCACTGCTGGACTACTTTGAAAGGGCTTGCCTGCGTGGCGGACAAACGCCTCATCTTTTAGAGGAAGCGTTTGCCTGGTATGGTCGCCTGCGCGAAAAAGGTACAATGAAAGCAGATTAAAGATCTGCAAACTCCCATGCGCTCTGATAAGCGTTTACGGATTCTGCATAGCTGATGAAATCTGAGTAAAATGGAAGGCGGGATAGGGTAGCACTGTCGCCAATAACCACGAGTTTTTTCCTGGCTCTGGTCATGGCTACATTCATCCTTCGGATATCCGAAAGGAAACCTATACTGCCTTCATTATTGCTTCTGGTCATGCTGATGTAGACCAGATCACGTTCCTGTCCCTGGAAACTATCAATGGTGTTCACGGTAATTTTATCTGCATAAACCATCAGTTCTGGCGAATGCAGCATCAATTCCTTCATCAGTAAAATCTGCTGTTTATAAGGCGAGATCACTGCAATGGTAGGGAAGTTTTCTTGGGTATAATGGCTACCAAGGGCAGTCGTAAGCTGTGTCAGGTGTTTAAACAAGAATGCAGCTTCCTCTGGATTGGTGGTGCTCGTGCCTTCAGATTTCTCTTCAAAGCCACAGCCCGCCGTATCTACAAAGGCCAATGGCGCTTCTTCCGAAAACAGCACGTGTTTTGCTACTGTATCATGAGCTTTCAATTTGTTCTCATAAAACACCTGAGAAGAATAACTCATAATGATTTCATGCATGCGGTATTGCTCTTCTAAAAGTGTTACTGCTTCTGGGTGCAGGGCAGTGGTTTTCTCTAATAAAGTAGTATTCAGGCCTGCTTTTGCCGCTTCATTAGACTTTATCGTTGGAGAAAGCTGACAATGATCACCAGCTAAGATGACCTTCTGTGCTTTCAGGATTGGAATCCAGCAGGCAGGTTCTAATGCTTGCCCGGCTTCGTCAATCACTACCGTATGGAATTTTAATCCGCGGACCGTATAATGATTCGCGCCAACCAGCGTAGCGGTCACCACCTGAGCTTTACTCAGCAGATCATCAATCATGTACTGCTCAGTATTGCCCACTTCTTTCATGATCTTATGTGCCTCATCAAAGAGTGCTTTGCGCTGTTCCTTTTCCGCACGGCCGAAATTCCGTTTGTACTTATGGGCCATGTTTTTATACTCATTGGCCTGTTTCTTTAATGCTCTGATTTGTTTCATGCTGTCGTGTTCCGACAACTTGCCGTCGAGTGTTAAAGACTGTAGTTTTTCTGATACTCTAGCCGGATTTCCAATGCGCAAAACGTTTAAACCTTCTTCATCTAATTTCTCTGTGAGGAGGTCTACTGCAGTATTGCTGGGCGCAACAACGAGGATTTGCTGATGATCCTGTTTGATCAATGCCTTAATCGCCTGAACCAAAGTAGTCGTTTTTCCTGTTCCCGGAGGACCATGAACAATGGCTAATTCCTGAGCAGAAAGGATTTTATCAACAGCCTGCTGCTGTACCGGGTTTAATTTTGGAATGGCATAATGAGGTGCTTGATTAGAGAAGTTGGGGCTGGCCTGACCGGTCAATATTTTAACCAGCTGACTGTCTTCCGACTTTTCCAATCTTGCTGCAGCTTGCTTCAACGCATTTTGCATCTCATCATAGCTGTTGTTGTCGAACAATACATCTATACCTAATTTGCCGTCACGTGTCCAGTCTGGCAGTTCATCCGTCTTTAAAGTAATCTTTAAACGGTTGCCGCTTTGATGGGTAATGGTACCCTCTACACGATCTTTAGGATCATGATTAGAGAACAATACTGCCGAAACACCAAAACGAAGCTGATGCGCAAGTTCTTGATGTGTGGTACGTTCGACTTCTACTGTTAAATAATCTCCACGACTCATTTCTGAGCCTCTGATGGCGATTGGATACCAGGACAATCCGTTTGCCCTACGGGTAGTTACAGAAGAAGATGCAGTCAATTGGAGGTAAGACCTTAAGTCTTCCTCGCGTTCAATTTTTAATAACTCAAGGAGTTTTTTGAAATATTCCAACAGGGATAGGGGGTTATGCTAATTTTTTTTCCATGATATAATCCTCCATTAGGAAGCCATCGCCAATGTCGATATTCTCTTCTCCGACCAGTTCAAAGCCCACGTTTTTGTAAAACTGGAACGCGGAATTGTCGCGGTTTACATTCAGCGACAAGGCGGTATTCTGGTTGTCTTTTGCAATTGCTGTGATGGTGTTCATCAGTAATTTTCCAACACCTTTACCCTGAGCTTCTGGAAGTAAATAGATTTTGTGGATTTTTGTTTTTGGTAAGCCTTTATAATTCAGTTCATAAGAGGCGTATCCTAAGTCGTTTGCTACATCTTTGACCAGTAAGAAGTGATGTCCTTTTTCTGTCACCTGCTCCGTTAATGCAGCAGTGCTGTACATCATTTCCAGCATATAGCTGATTTGTTTAGGAGATAAGATGGCCCCAAATGTTGCTGGCCATGTCTCGTTGGCGATCTTTTGAATCACCGGAAAATCATTTTTTGTGGCGGTATAAATGTTTAGCATAGGTCTGAATAAACAAGGCTCTTTAAACGAAGCCTGGGCGTTAAAATTTTGGAAAGCTTATAAATGTATTTAGAAAGAATTATCTTCACAACTTATCGTTCAAAAATGATAGTAGATTAACAATAAATAGCCGGAGATTTCAGTCCTTTACACCTGAAGCAGGTATTTGAAAATTGGATACCTTTAGCTGATTAAAAGAAAAAAGATATGAATACTGAAAAAGCCATTTTAGCAGGCGGTTGCTTTTGGGGAGTAGAAGAACTATTTCGCCACCATCCAGGTGTGATTTCAACAGTTGTAGGTTATACCGGAGGGGATATTCCGAATGCAACCTACCGCAACCATGGAACACATGCCGAAGGAATAGAGATTGTATTTGATCCGGCAATACTGAGTTATCGTGGACTTCTGGAGTATTTCTTTCAGATTCACGACCCGACCACAAAAAACAGACAAGGAAACGATATCGGTACTTCTTATCGCTCTGCGATCTTCTATGTTGATGAACAGCAGCAGGAAACTGCCAAGTCCTTAATCGCAGAACTGGAAGCTTCAGGGAAATGGCCAGGTAAGTTTGTCACAGAAATTGTGCCTGAAACGGATTTCTGGACTGCTGAAGAGGATCACCAGAACTATTTGCAAAAGGTTCCCTATGGTTATACCTGCCACTTTGAACGCCCAGACTGGAAGTTAAGTTAGTCTGCAATTCCTGGCCATGGTTTTGTCGTATTGCGCCTTCTTATTTTCTTGGACAGCCACCTTCCCCTACGCTAAACCATTCAATTTCGTAATTTAGGCCACTGAATCACAACAAGCATACCTCATGAGTAGATTAAAATTAGGCTGGATAGGTCTTGGAAATATGGGAACCCCGATGGTAAAGAACTTACTAAAGGCTGGGTTCGAAGTGGTTGTTTTCAACCGTACGAAACAAAAAGAAGCAGAATTGATCGCTAATGGTGCCAGTACTGCGCCAGATCCGCAAACGCTATTGGAAGATTGCGATATCGTATTTACAATGCTGTCCAATGACGAAGCAGTAAAAATGGTGTTTGAAGGAGAAAAAGGCTTGCTGACAAATCCTGCTGCCGGTAAAATGATCATCGATATGAGCACAGTTTCCCCGGATACCTCAAGGTATTTATCGGAACTTTGCAAAAAGAACGATATTGATTTTCTGGAAGCACCAGTATCGGGTAGTGTTAAACCTGCCCAGGATGGCACATTGATTATCCTGGTGGGCGGAGAAACGCCCGCCTATGAAAAAGCTAAGCCTGCTTTTGATGCCTTAGGCAAACTTTCTGTACATGTTGGAGGAGCAGGAGTAGGCGGCTCTGCAAAACTTGCGATCAATTACCTGTTGGGCTTAAACTTGCAGGGACTAGCAGAAACCCTGCTTTTTGCGGAAAAGAATGGCGTTAATAAAACTGATATGCTGACGATTATCAATGAGGGAGCCTGCGGAAACGGCATTACCAAGCTTAAAACGCCTTCGATTTTAAACGAATCCTATCCTGCTGCTTTCGCATTGAAACATTTAGTGAAGGATCTGGGCCTGGCTAAAGCTGCCGGACTGGATGCTCCTTTAATCGATCCTTTGTTTCATACTTTCCAACAAGCTCAGCAGGAAGGCTTGGGAGAAGAAGATGTCATGGCAGTAATCAAGTCATTGTCGAAAAAATAAACAAATTATTGGCATAAAGACCATCTTTCCAATGGAATTTAACTGAAGCATGATCTGGATTTAACACGAAAAAGGAAGGGCGCTATTAAACGCCCTTCCTTTTTGTCATTCATCAGCTGATGATGCTTATGAATTTTATATCCTGATTGCTGAAATACTAGTTCTTAGGCTGTACTCTACCAGATTTTCTATCCTGACCTCTACCAATCACGTATCCTGTTCCAGCGCCAACTACACCACCGATAATGGCACCTCTGGCGTTATTTTTATCTACTAAAATACCACCGATTGCTCCGGCACCAGCACCAATTGCAGCACCTTTAGCGGCTTGACTCCAGCCTTTTTTCTTAGCAGGAGTAGCTACAGTATTCGATGATGAAGACGAAGATCTTTTTTCTGCCGCATCATTACGTTCTGCTAACAGCAGTGTTCTTTTTTCTTCTCTTATGCGGTCCTTTTTGATTTCTTCCTCTTTTACTTGAGCAATTCTCTCTTTTTCAAGAGCGTCTGCTTTTTTGAAACTATCCAATCTCAGACTATCTTTTACAGCAACAATCGCTTGTTGTTTGATTAACGCTTCCTCTTTGGCATTATTTGAACATGCAGATAATAAAATCGCCAATGCCGCTACTGAAAATATCTTTTTCATAATTTTGAATATTGTTTACACCGGGTAACCTGTAAAAATGATGCCAAACTCTTTATTTCCTCGAGGCAGATGACCTTAAAGTAGCTTAAATGTTACCGGAAAATATTGACATTATTCTGCTTTTTTACTATAAAATGTTGATTGTCAAACTTGAATCCTAATATTTAAAAAGCGCTGAATTTTTGAACAATTTATATTGCATCGATGTTTCTGTTAAATTTTAATAGACCTAAATACAGGTCTATTTTGTTTAAGCTTGGTGCTAAGGAAGCGTAAGAATAGTGGTCGATCTTTTATTGTTGATATAAACGTGCTTCTTCTAAATCCAGACTACCTTCCAGATCTCGGATCACTTCATCATCATACTGTTTAGTTGCGCGCAATTTATTCAGTTCCCTTCTTCTGATGGTAATCAAATCCAGCATGATCTTTCTGTATAGCTTCCTAACAGAGGTCACTTGTTCTTTTTGTTCGCTTAAAGTTTGCTCTGTGGCCTGGATACTGCGTTCCAGCTGCTCTTTGATTCTCGCAATGGTTTCAAATTCCTTCATTTCCTGATGGTACTTGCTGTTTAGGAAAGTCACCGATTCTTTAGCGAGCTGCAGCCTGATGGCTTCTTTTTGCTGATCAAATGGAATATGATCCTCAGTTTCTTCTACTTTAAGCAAACGCAGGAAAATAGGAAGGGTCAATCCCTGGAATACTAAAGTCACCAGGATCACAATGAAAGTGATGAATAAGATTAGGTTTCTATGCGGAAAGGCCTCGCCACTGTCTAAAGTTAGTGGAATTGCTAGTGCGGAAGCAAGTGAAACCACTCCGCGCATTCCTGCCCAGCCAATGATAAAGGGAAGCTTTAAACCCGGACTTGATTCCGAGGCACGGATTTTCGGGCTCAGGAACCTAGGTAGGAAAGCAACCACATAAACCAGAATAATTCTGGCAATGATGACGATCGCGCTAATGATTAACCCATAATGGATGGCTTCTTTGATAGAATAGCCATCTAAAGCAGCTACAATCACCGGTAATTCCAATCCGATCAGGATGAATACAAACCCATTCAAAAGAAAACCTACAGTTGCCCATACTTCTTTTGTCTGAATTCTAGTATGGTAATTTAAGAAATCGTTAGAGCGGAAAGAGAGAAAAAGACCACCACTAACTACAGCTAAAACACCCGACCAATGGAACTCCTCCGCTACAATATACATCAGATAAGGAGCGATTAAGGTAATTGGTGTAGTGATGCTGGACGATTTGGCCCAATACCTAAGTATAAGATATAGGATATGTGCGATCACCAGACCAACAAATACCCCCATGACGGCTAATACGATAAAGTCTGTTGCTGCTTTCTGGAAAACAAATTGACCAGTTAAGATAGAGGCCAGTGCGAATCTGAATACGGTTAATGAAGCGGCATCGTTCACCAGACTTTCGCCTTCTAACATGGTTAAACCTCGTCTTGGCATGTTTACGCCCTTTAGTACAGAGGTTGCCGCAACCGCATCTGGTGGAGAGATGATACCTCCCAGTAAAAAGCCTAAGGCCAAGGTAAAGCCAGGAATGATACTTACTGAAAAGTAGGCGATCGCCAGGGAAGTAATTAATACTAGACCAAAGCCTAATAGCATAATGGATCTTTTCCATTTCCAGAAGTCGTTCCAGGAGGTGTACCAGGCTGCTTCAAATAGCAAGGGCGGTAAAAAGATAAGGAATACAATATCTGGATTGATGCTAATTGCGGGGATACCGGGAATAAAACTGATGCCCAATCCTCCGATTACAAGAAAAATAGGATAGGAGATTTTCCAGCGTTGACTCAACAAATAAAGGAGTGCCATTGCAAAAAACAAGGCGAGGATCAGCAGTAAATTAGCGTGTATCATGGACAAAAATATAAAAATATCACTTTCTTTCTCCAACTTGTTGTCGCCACATGGCATAATATAATCCTTTTTGCTCCAGCAGTTCTGCATGAGAACCAGCCTCGGAGATCTTGCCTTTCTCTAAAACGTAGATCACATCAGCATGCATAATAGTCGACAATCGGTGGGCAATTACTACTGTGATCCGTTCCCGGCTCATAGACAGGTCGCGGATGGTAGAGGTAATTTCTTCTTCAGTTAAAGAATCTAATGCGGAAGTCGCTTCATCAAAAATAAGTAGTCTAGGGTTTCTCAGGAGTGCCCTTGCAATGGAAATCCTTTGTTTCTCACCTCCGGAAAGTTTTAGTCCGCCTTCTCCCAATAAGGTATCCATGCCTTTTTCAGATTTAGCAAGAAGGTTGGTGCAAGATGCCTTATCCAATGCCAGCAACAGTTCTTCTTCTGTGGCATCTCCTTTAACAAATAACAGATTTTCTTTTATGGTACCTGCGAAAAGCTGTGTATCCTGAGTCACAAAGCCGATTTGTCGCCGGAGTTCATTGTATCGGATCTCTGTGGAAGGGATACCGTTAAATAAGATCGCACCCCAAACCGGTCTGTATAAACCAACCAGCAGTTTCACTAGTGTTGATTTTCCGGAGCCAGAAGGACCAACAAAAGCGATTGTTTCTCCGGTTTTGACAGGAAACGAAATATCATCAATGGCATTTGTCTGTGCCGTTTTATGACGAAAGACCACCTGATCAAAAGAAAGGTTTTGCAAAGGACCGGTTTGTTTTGGAGAATCTGGTTTGCGCTCTACCGGCTTATGCATCAATTGATCAAAACTATGTACTGAAGCTTCTACTTCCCGGTAGCTGAGGATGATGTTTCCAAGATCTTGTAATGGGCCGAAGATGGAGGTAGAGATAAATTGCATGGTAATCAGCTCGCCCGTACTCAATTTATTCCGGAAAATCAGCCATAGTAAAATAAACAGGATGGATTGCTTGAGCACATTGAGCGTGGTTCCTTGTAGAAAAGAAAGGGTCCTTACCCGCCTGGTCTTGGTCATCTCGAGGTCGTAGATCTTCTTCGTCTGGATTTTTAACCTGCGGATTTCAGGGAAGGTGAGCCCAAGACTTTTAACCAGCTCTATATTTCTGAGGGACTCCGTTATTACCCCCGCCATCTTATTAGTTTCTCTATTGATAGAACGCTGTACCATTTTGATTTTCTTACTCAATAAACCAGTCAGAGAGCCCAGTACTAGTATTCCGATAAGGAAGACTGGGACCAGCATCCAGTTCTTGGTAATGGAATACCATACGAGAAAGCCCATTCCGACAACGGAAGAAAAGAGAATATTGATGAAGGAATTGACAAAACGCTCCGTATCGGTTTTTACTTTTTGAAGGATTGACAGTGTTTCGCCGCTATGGCTCTCCTCAAATTCCTGAAAAGAGAGGCGTAGTGTTTGCCGGATACCATCATTGAAGATCTGCATTCCAAATTGCTGTACCGCCAATCGCGTATAATATTCCTGGAAAGCCTTTGCGATTCTTGCCGCTATTGCGACTGCTATGGCGATACTTAGCCAGTATAATACACCATTTACCAGCTCGCTCTGGGTTTTATTGCCCGGATTGGTCGCATATTCATCTATGATCTTTCCGAAAATAATCGGGTCAGTCAGGCTAAGCAGTTGCGCTATTGCGGCCAGGAAAAGTGCCAGCAGCACAAACCATTTTTGTTCTTTAAAATATTTCCAGAGGATCGGCATAGGTAAAAGATTCAGGTTTCATCAAAATACTAAAAATAATGCAGTTTTATCATCTGTAGGTCAGCTTTTTAATAACTTTTCCTATAGAATAATCCTTTTCATGATTATTTGGTCATACTAGAAAAATTGAAAATATATGAAAAGTTCATGGTTTAAATCGTTCGTCATTGCAGGATCCGTTTTATTAGCGAGCGGAATCACGACAACTGATGTTCTTGCCCAAAGAGGCGAGAGGCCATCAGGTGGTGGAGGCGGTGCAGCCAGACCATCTATGGATAGGCCTTCAGGAAACAACAGACCGTCAATTGGTGACAGGCCATATAGACCTGGCTACCGTCCGGGAAGTGTATACAGACCAAATTACCGCCCTAATTATCGCCCTAATTATCGTCCGAACTACAGGCCTCATTACAGACCATACTACAGACCTCATTATAGTTATTACAACTATTACAGGCCGTATCTTGGTTTAAGTATTAATATTTTGCCATTCGGTTATTACCCGTTTTATTATGGTTCTGACCGCTTTTATTTCTCTGATGGCTTGTTTTATAAACAATACGACAATGAATATAAGGTGGTGGTTCCTCCGGTAGGTGCAGAAGTTCCTACACTTCCAAACGATGCAAAAGAAGTGGTGATTAATGGACAAACCTATTACGAAAGTAAAGGTGTTTACTATTCAGCTACTCAAAATGCAGATGGAAAACAGGTATTTGTTGTTGCCGGTAAAGATGGTGTATTGAATACAGATGGAAAAGACGTTGATGTCAACCCTTTACCTCAAATTGGAGATATTGTAGTTCAATTGCCTGAGCAAACCAGAGAAGTACTGATCAAAGGAGCAACTTATTATGTAAGTCCCGATGGTGTTTATTATGAAAAACTAACAGATGGCAGTAATGTGAGTTATCAAGTAATCGGTGTGGATAATGAGCCGGTTGATATCGATAAACAATAAAATTAATAACGCCGGCCATTGTAAATGAGAAAAATGTAACGTTGTCCAGATAAAATTTGAAAATCTTCTGAATCATCAGAAGGTTTTCTTTTTTGGCTCAATTTCTGTACAGATTTTAGCCTTGTCCGATTAGACCATTTCCGATCCGCCGGCTGCTCGTAAATTATGAACATTAGCACCTTTAGCGCTTTTAAAAGCCGTAATTATAGATTGTATTTTACTGGACAGTCTGTCTCCCTTATTGGCACATGGATGCAAAAGACTGCTGTTAGCTGGGTGATTTACGAGAAAACACATTCTAATTTTATGTTAGGACTGACGCTTTTTGCCAGTCTGTTTCCTTCCTTTATCTTTTCTTTTATTGGCGGTGTGGCTGCCGATCGCTACAATAGGTATAAGCTGTTATTGGTCACGCAGGTTGCTTCTATGATCCAGGCGTTACTCCTAACTTTGCTGATCTTTTTTAAAGATTATTCAGTTTGGGAGATCATTGCTTTGAGCGCATTACTGGGCTTAATCAATGCTTTTGATGTTCCAGCCAGGCAATCATTAGTCTATGAAATGGTAGAGGACAAAGCCGATCTGCCCAATGCTCTGGCCTTAAACTCCTCTATGGTGAATCTTTCCAGGCTGATTGGTCCCGGTATTGCCGGTCTGGCACTGGAGAAATTCGGAGAAGATATATGTTTCGGAATGAATGCCATCAGTTTCATTGCCGTGATCGGTTCTCTATTGATGATGAAACTGCCGAAACTTGTCGTTCCCGCTTCCACAAAGAACATATTTGGAGAACTAAAAGAAGGTTTCCAATATATCAAAAGAACTCCTTCCATTTCATTAGTACTGGTGATGCTGGCCCTCATGAGTTTATTGGTTCTGCCATTTAGCACATTAATCCCCGTTTATGCAAAAGACATTTTTAAAGGAACAGCCTCCACATTTGGGGTGATTGACAGTGTGATTGGGTTGGGAGCATTTACTGGAGCAATCTTCCTGGCTTCCTTAAAACCCGGAAGAAACCTAAGGAAAATCCTGGCCGCAAATACGCTCGTTTTTGGCGCCGGACTGATCTTATTCTCCCATACAACCTATTATCCGATTGCCTTAGTGTTTGCCACGATCTCCGGGTTTGGAATGATGTCGCAGATCACCATTAGCAATACGCTCATTCAAACCACCGTAGACCCGGCGATGCGAGGTAGAGTCATTAGTTTTTATGCCATGGCCTTCTTTGGTATGCAGCCTTTAGGTGGCTTGCTGATCGGTTATCTTTCTCAAATGATCGGCACTCCGGATACGGTAATGATCCAAGGCTTTATCGCCTTCGGCATTGGATTGCTGCTTTTCCGATTTCTGAGAAAAGCAAAAGAAAGAAAACTACAAGACCAGCAAGAAATTGCTCCTGATGCAAACGCTACCACTGTATAGGCTGGTAGCTACATTGTGACACCTATATTTATATTCTCCTTGGAGTAGCTTTTGAAAATAGGTAATTTTAAAACCTGATCCCATTGATATGAAATACTTATTTTCTATACTCTGCATTTCTGCAGCAGCTATCGCACCAGCAGCTGCTCAGCAGACTCAAAAACCAGTATTGCATGGCCGTAACTGGATGGCCATCACTGGTAAGCCTTTAGCAGCAACAGCTGGCGCGATGACTTTTCAAAAAGGAGGAAATGCAGTTGACGCGGCTTGCGCGATGCTCGCTGCCACCTGTACGATGTGGGATACGCTCAGCTGGGGAGGTGAAACGCAAGTCCTCATTTACAATCCCAATACGAAAAAAGTAATGGCAATTAATGCGATGGGCGTGGCTCCAACAGGGGCCACCGTAGCGTTTTTTAAGACTAAAGGGTATAATTTCCCCCCTGAATATGGTCCCTTAGCGGCAACCACCCCGGGAACCCCTGGGGGCTTAATCTATATGTTAGTCAACTATGGCAAGCTCAGCTTAAAGGAAGTGCTCGCGCCAGCGATGGAGATGGCAGCCGGTTATCCAATCGAAGCACAGGCAGCAAATACCATTGAAAGAGGAAAAGAGCACATCAACAAATGGCCATATAGTAAAAAAGTATTCTTAACGCATCCAGGGGAGAAAAGAGAAGCTCCGGAAGCGGGAGAGATCTTTGTTCAAAAAGACTTGCTGGCCACGTTAACAAAAATGGTGGAAGCCGAAAGTAAAGCCTTAAAGCAAGGGAAAAGCAGAAAAGAAGCCTTGATGGCTGCCTACGACCGCTTCTATAAAGGTGATATCGCAAAAGAATTTGTGCGTGGTGCTCAGGAACAAGGTGGATTGATCACCATGGAAGACCTTGCAAACTGGAAACCATTGGAAGAAGAGCCGCTTCAGGTAAATTACAAAGGCATAGACGTGTATAAATTGCAGCAATGGACGCAAGGTCCGGTAATGCTGCAGGCGCTAAATATTCTCGAGAATTTTGACCTGAAAAGTATGGGCTATAACAGTCCTAAATACATTCACACGCTGTATCAGGCGATGAATCTCTCTTTCGCGGACCGTGATTTTTATTACGGAGATCCTGCCACCTTACCTAAAGGACCGATCAAAGGCTTACTCAACAAGGATTATGCAAAATCACGTGCTAAACTGATTCAATACGATAAAAACAACCCAAACATTGGACCCGGTAATCCCTATCCTTTTGAAGGAAAAACCAATCCATATTTAAACCTTTTGCAAAAAAGAGGGTATGAAATGGACACCACACGAAGAAATTTTGCACCGAAACATGATCTTGGAAAGCTCAATACTTCTCCGGATAACTTGTATCAGGAAAGACTGCATTTAGGGACAACTTCTATTGAAGCTGCAGATAAAGAAGGCTGGGTGGTGTCGGTTACGCCAAGTGGTGGCTGGTTGCCAGCTTGTATTGCAGGAGCAACTGGGATTGGAATGAGTCAGCGGATGCAAAGTTTTGTTTTAGACAGCACGCTGAACCCATTTAATGTGGTGGCACCCGGTAAAAGACCACGAGTAACGCTATCACCGTCCTTAGCATTAAAAGATGGAAAACCATTTCTGGCTTCCGCGGTACAAGGTGGAGATACCCAGGATCAGAACCTGCTGCAGTTTTTCTTAAATGTAGCGGAGTTTGGAATGAATGTGCAGCAAGCTTCAGAAGCAGCGAATTTCAATACCAATCAATTGTGGCTTTCCTTAGGAGGAACAAAGACGGAAGACCGCATGCCTAAACCAGGACAGATCTTACTCAATAGCAATACTCCATCAGCAACAAGAGAAGCCCTTCAGAAAATGGGTTATATCATGAGCTTCGGAGACCGAACCAGCGGTCCGATCAACGCCATTTATTTTGATTGGAAACATGGCAGCCTTTGGGGAGGATCCAGTAACCATGGGGAAGATTACGGAATTGGCTGGTAATGTGATTGGCGCCTTTTTTAGGGGTTAATAATTCAGTACCAGATCATTGACCACCAGCGTACTATTTACACCTCCTTCATAAGTCGCCCCAGCCGCACTGGAAGAAAACACGATGCTGATATGTGTGATTGCTTCATTTTCGGCCGCAAACAAGCCATTTTGAGGAAGCTGATAAGATGGGCTGCCTGCTGGCAAGGTTCCGTAAACCAATGGAATGGTGATTTTTTTGAAGTCGTTTACCATTTCTCCAGACCTGAACCAGGCAGTAGCGGCTCTTTTAACCAATGTTCCGTTTCTGTTTTCCAGTAACAGGTAAATATCGCAGCTGTCTAATTTATTCAGTGTCTGACCAGATCCGTTTTTATAAGGCGTTCCTGCCTGATATTTATAGCTTACCGTAAAGCTTTTCGGTCTGGAAGTATAAGCGATTCCAAATTTTGCGGAATTTAGCGGGTTGCCGATATCCAGCTTAAATGTGCCGGTAAACAAGGTTCCCGCGCCCATTCGCTGACCAGTAAGCTGGGCAAGGATCCCCAGATCTTTTGTCACCATTTGAGCGGCAAGGTCTCCCGAAGCAATTTCAATAGGAGTGGTATTGGCAGTAGAAAGACTCGCTACGCCATCGTTTCCGGTGGCCCATTCCGTGCTGGCATCCAAACCAGGTTGTTTATAATTCTTTCCTGATGGGGTATACCAATCGTTGAAATTGGAATTGCTGATTTGCGGATTTGCAGACTGCTTGTTCACAATCACTGTATAAACCGCCTGACTACCATCTTCTGCAGTTACCGTATAAGGTACAGGTCCACTAAAATTCTGAGGAACACGAATGCCGGGGCTCAACTGTGCATAAGTAGAAAGCCTTACCGAATCAGGAAACAGCTTCCTCAGGTCAGCGTTCGCATCTACATTTAGCCGGATGATTAAGCTGTCCTGATTGATGGAAGAGCTTCCTGTTTCATTGGAAACCGTAAAATAAAGGATTTTCTTAAACGCTGATTTTCCAAAATACGTTTCTTTAACGCAGCCTGAAGACAAGAGTAAGGCCCCGGTAAATACAAAAAGAAAAGATCTATAATTTAGCATGTTTAAACAAGTAAATAGTTGATAAAATGAGGAATTAACAATTAGAAATAGGTAGAAAAGCCAAACCCGATTTTTAGAATGTTGATTTTAAAGTTCATATCAGTCGTAGTTACCCTCGTATCCGGCTGTCCAGTGCTACGCCCTGTCTCTACTGAAGTATTGATCCCGAATATGTCGACCGTAGTCTCAAATGCGAAGTTTTTCACAATAAAGATCATCAATCCCGGTCTTAGTCCAACACCATAAGTGTCTTTTGAGGTATAAGTTCTGGTTAAAATTTCATTGACCGTGCTTTCCTTAATGGAACGGTCAAATAACAGCTGTATTTCCGTCTGATTCACAATGTAAAACCTGTTTTTACGATCCAGTGGAATGAAGTTCTTGATAAATGGTCTGACCCCGTAATTATTAGAAAAGCTTCGATTGCTGGTTAAAGCGCCATCAGCAGCTTTAATCAGGTTGTTTTCTTTTGATTGACCGTAGGATAGTCCCAAACCAGCACCTAGGTTCTTCTTTATAATATATCCTCCATCGGCACGTACCGCCCAGCTGCTTTTCTTTTGATCCAGATAATTGACGAAAAAATTGTTGTCATTTACCGCATTTCTGCTGCTCAATGAAAAGGTGAGTATAGAAAATTTCAACCCTTTTTCAATCACCAGTCCTTCTGATTGCTCTTCTTTTGAAGCAAAGGGTTTTTCATCAGCCTTGATCGATTGCTGATCCTGAGCAAACAGTGCTGAACTGCTGCAGCATAAAAAGAAAACTAAAGCCACAGTAACTGGTCTTAGTTTTAAAGAAAAGGCAGTAGATTTTAAGCGGTGTAAGCTTGAAAATGGTGTCAAAGTAGATCGTGTATTCATTCAGAATGATTTATCTCAAAATAAGGATAATTTTGCAAAAGAAAAGAATGATTTCGGCTAAGATGTGGAAAGCACTTTAGTTGTGGTCGGGAAGAGACCTGCTTTTTCTTAGATGCAGGAAGGGGTTTGGTTAGGGTCTGGGTAGCACAGACTAAGGTAACCCTACGCGGACCCTAACCGAACCCCTTCCAGCTCCTATTATAAGGCCGATCTCTTCCCGAACACTACCCGACCAATAACCGGTGATTTTTATCCTTTAAGGATTTCCAATAGCTACCAGAAGATACTGTAAAGCGCAATAATGATCCCAACAATGATTAAGGCACCTGCGGCAAAACCAGTATTGGTCTTAAACATTCCACGATCTACCTCCAGTCCTTTAGGATTGACACCTTTTCTGTTTTCAAATAAACTGATGACGACCATTGCCACTACGCAGATGAGGAAGACAAAGCCCATCCTGTCCAGGAAAGGAATTTCATAAATCATACTGCCGTCTTTTTGTACGGCAAGTTTAGAGAATCCGAATTGGCTCAAGGCTTCCAGATTACAGAAGTTTGGCAGGGCTTTAAAGCCTACAGAAAGTAAAAATCCGCCAATCGTTGCAAATAATGCCGCGTTGGACGTTGTCCTTTTCCAGAAGAAACCCAGCAGGAACATCGCAAAAATACCTGGGGAAACAAATCCGGTGTATTCCTGAATAAATTGGAAACCTCCTTTTTTATCAATGCCAAGCTGTGGGGCAATCACAATCGCCAATAACATGGCTACAATCACTGTGATTCTTCCAACAACTACTTGTTTATTTTCATCTGCGTCCTTTCGGATCACTTTCTTGTAAATATCCAACGTGAAAATAGTGGCAATACTATTCGCTTTTCCGGCGAGTGAGGCTACAATTGCTGCGGTTAAAGCGGCAAATGAAAGACCTTTTAATCCGGCAGGAAGCAGGTTTAGCAAGACTGGATAAGCTGAATCTGCATTCAGTTCTCCGTTTTTCATCATCGCGGTTTTGAAATCGCCATAGCCTTCTTTGTATAAAACATAAGCGGCTATTCCTGGCAATACCACGATTATTGGCATCAGCAGTTTCAGGAAAGCGGCAAATAACAAACCAGATCTCGCTGTTTTCAAATCAGCACCCAGTGCCCTTTGTGTGATGTACTGGTTGCAGCCCCAATAGTTCAGGTTCACAATCCACATTCCTCCGATCAGCACTGTTAAGCCTGGAAGGTCCATATAATGCGGATTTTCCTGCTTGAAGATCATGTGAAAATGGTCGCTTGCCTTTTCTTTCACCATCGCCAGTCCGTTTAATACACCAGAGCTGCCAAAATGTGTGGCCACCAATTCTAAGGCCAGATAGGTAGTGGCTAGTCCGCCGAGAATTAAAAAGAATACCTGGATCACATCCGTGTAGCCAATTACTTTCATTCCACCGAGGGTGATGATGATGGCGAATACGGCAAGCACATACATACAAGCCGTGGTATTGATGCCTGAAATGCTGTTGATGGCCAATGCACCCAGGTAAAGAATGGAGGTGAGGTTCACCACCACGTACAGTAACAACCAAAACACCGCCATAATCATGGCTACCGTACTATTGTACCGTTGTCCAAGAAATTGCGGCATGGTGTAAATTTTGTTTTTCAGATACACCGGAATGAAAAAGATAGCGACAATGATAAGGGTTGCAGCAGCCATCCATTCGTAGGTAGCGATTGCAAGGCCCATAGTGAAGCCAGAACCGCTCATGCCGATAAATTGCTCGGCTGAGATATTTGAAGCGATTAGAGAGGCTCCAATTGCCCACCAGGTCAGTGAGTCTTTTGCTAAAAAGAAATCTTTGGAGTTTTCTTTATGGGCTTGTTTTTTCTTATAAACTGACCATCCGTATACCGCGACAATCAGAAAATAAACGAGAAAAACAACGTAGTCGTACGTACTCAATGAGTTCATATAAATAGGTTTATTTACTTTTAAATGAATCTGTTAATGATATTCTCTAAGCGCTCCTGCTGACCGCTGATTGTTTTCGGTTCTCCTTTTTCAACCGCATAATTGCGCAGTTGTTCCAGATTCAGTTTGCCATTTTCAAAATCCTTTCCGGCACCCTGATCAAATGAAGCATACCGATTGGTTCTGATTTTCTTGTAATCAGAATGCTGAAGTACTTGATCTGCAGTGATTAATGCCCTGGCAAAGGTGTCCATGCCACCAATGTGCGCATAAAATAAGTCTGCAGGATCCGTTGAGTTTCTTCTGATCTTCGCATCAAAATTGATTCCTCCGCCTTGCAATCCATTGGCTTCCAGTACGATCAGCATGGCTTCCGTGAGCTCATTGATGTTGTTTGGGAATTGATCGGTATCCCAGCCATTTTGATAATCGCCTCTGTTCGCATCCATAGAGCCCAGTAATCCGGCATCTGCAGCCACTTGTAACTCATGCTGGAAGGTATGACCAGCAAGGGTGGCATGGTTCACCTCAATATTCAGTTTAAAATCTTCCAGTAGGCCATACTGACGAAGGAAATTACTTACCGTTGCGGAATCATAATCATACTGATGTTTAGATGGTTCACATGGTTTAGGCTCAATGAAAAATGTACCTTTAAAACCCTGCTTTCTAGCATAATCTTTAGCCGAATGCAGGAATTTAGCCAGGTGTTCTTGTTCCCGCTTCATATTGGTGTTCAGCAAGCTCATATAGCCTTCACGACCTCCCCAGAATACATAATTCTCTCCACCAAGAGCTATTGTAGCATCTAAAGCGGATTTTACTTGTGCTGCACCATGCGCCAGGACGTGGAAATCAGGGTTGGTGGCAGCGCCATTCATATACCTGCGATGAGAGAAAAGGTTGGCCGTTCCCCATAGCAATTTAACGCCGCTTGCCGCTTGTTTTTGCTTTGCATAATCTACAACGGCTTGCAAACGTCTTTCATTTTCGACGATGTCATTGGTATAATCTACCAGATCTACATCATGGAAGCAATAATATGGAAGGTTCATTTTGGTGATGAACTCAAAGGCGGCGTCCATCTTATCTTTTGCACGTGCTACGGCATCAGTCTTGTCATTCCATGGATGGATGATCGTTGGCTCTCCAAATGGATCTCCGCCTGTCGCTACAAAAGAATGCCAGTAGGCGCAGGCAAAGCGCAGATGATCTTTCATCGTCTTTCCTGCAATGATTCTATTTTCATCATACCAGCGAAATGCCAGCGGGTTATCTGAGTCTAATCCTTCAAATTTTACCTGTCCGATTCCTTTGAAAAATTCCTTTTGTCCTGTCGTTACTGTCGTCATTATACTTCTATATTTTGGTTTAAATAATATTTATATCGTATTGATTTTTAGTTATTTGATTTGTTTTACTTCATCTTATTAGATAGATTTTGCAGCCAGTCCTGATATGCAGTTTCATAGCCCAGATTTGAAGCAGGCTCTACCAATTGTAAAGGCTTGATGTTCCTAAAAGCTGCGGCAGCATCCGGGTAGGTTCCAGCCCCAATACCTGCGCCTATAGCAGCACCTACGCTGCCATCATTTTCATAAAGTTCTACAGGAACACCGGTGCTGTTCACGAAAGCTTCCAGGAAGAGTTCGCTTAGGAACAGGTTGGCTTTTCCAGCTCTGATCACCTTTGGCTGAAGTCCATTGCTGCGCATAATGTCTAGTCCGTAGCGGAAAGCAAAGGCGATTCCTTCCTGTACTGCCCTGAAAATATGAGCGGTACTGTGCAGGTTAAAGTCGATATGCTGCAGGTGAGCGCCAACCATTTTGTTGTTGAGCATCCTTTCTGCGCCGTTTCCAAAGGGCAGTATGCGCAGTCCATCGGCGCCAATGGCGATCTTTTTGGCTGCGGTATTGAGGTCGTTATAAGCGATTCCTGGTGCCAGCAGGGCTTTTGCCCAGCGATTCATACTTCCTGTTCCGTTGATGCAGAGCAGAATGCCGAGTCTTTTCTGCGCTTCGGTATAATTGACATGAGCAAAGGTGTTTACCCGGGATTGCGGGTCGTAGGCCAATTGGTCACTTACCCCATAAATCACTCCTGAGGTGCCAGCTGTGGCCGCTACTTCTCCGGGTTCCAGTACATTTAAGGAAAGGGCGTTGTTGGGCTGATCTCCAGATTTATAGCTCACAGGAATCCCTGCTTTTAGGCCCAATAGGTTCGCGGAAGAGGCGCTTACCTGGCCATGTGCTGAAAATACAGGCTTGATTTCAGGAATGAGGCTGCGGTCAAATCCATAGTACTCCATCAAGGTTTCAGATAGGGTATCCGATTGGAAATCCCAGAAAACACCTTCAGAAAGGGCAGAGATACTGGTGGTTATGCTGGAGCAGAGCTTCATGGCAATAAAATCACCTGGCAGCATCACTTTATCTATTTTAGCATAACATTCCGGTTCATTTTGTTTCACCCATGCCAGCTTGGAAGCGGTGAAATTACCAGGGGAGTTGAGTAGGTGACTCAGGCAATAATCATGGCCTAACTCGTCGAAAGCTTCGTTTCCAAGCGCTACGGCTCTGCTGTCACACCAGATGATACTGTTTCTAAGTAGCTGCTGATTTTTGTCCACCAGTACTAAACCATGCATCTGATAGGCGATTCCTATAGCAGAGATGTCCATTGGCTGGAAGTTCGCTTTCTTTTTGCAAATCTCAAAAGCCTGCTGGGTATGTGCCCACCAGAGCTCGGGGTCTTGTTCTGCCCATCCGGGATGGGAGGCATGGATGGTTGCTTCTTCCTCCGGATATTGCGCGGCTGCAATGGTTTTTTGCGTTTGCGCATCTACGACGGCCACTTTTATGGAAGAAGTGCCAATGTCTATTCCCAGTAATAACATATCGTGTTGTTTTAGTGGATTTTATAGGATGAATATTTGGTTATCAGTAAACGAATTTAGGAGAAAGTTTTACAATTGCAATCGATTGCCTAAAATATTTTTGTATTTTTACTTTAATTATGAAGCGCCAGAAAAGAACAACTATATACGATATTGCTGAAAAACTCAATTTAGCGGCCTCTTCGGTGTCAAGAGCACTGAGCAATAGTGATAAAATTAACGCAGAAACGAAGGCATTGGTGCTTAAAACTGCTGCTGAGATGAATTATCAGCAAAATGCGATGGCTTCCAATCTGCGGAAAGGCAGTAATCCGACGATTGGCGTGGTGGTTCCCCGCATCAATCAATATTTCTTTTCCAACATTATTGCTGGTTTGGAGGAAGTGACTTTTAACAAAGGTTATAACCTGGTGATTTGCCAGTCGAACGAGTCCCATGAGCGTGAAGTAGAGGTGGTGAACACCCTGATCAACCAGAATGTGAGTGGAATTGTAATTTCGATTGCCGCGGAAACGGGCAGTTCAGACCATTTGCAGCAGGTTTTAGACCGCAACATCCAGCTGATTCAGTTTGACCGTGTAGTGGAAGAGCTGGAGACCTTTAAGGTGCTGAACGATAACTATAAGGCTTCTTACGCCGCCGTAACTCACCTGATTGAGCAGGGTTACCGAAGGATTGCTTTATTGGAAGGTCCGCAGGAGCTCCATATTTTCAGGGAAAGAAAGGAAGGTTATATCGCGGCATTGAAGGCGCATGGTTTTCCAGTACTGGAAGAATTGATGTATGCCAATGCCTGGACACAAGAGCTTGGTGCTCAGGCTACTTATAAATTATTGGAAATGGCCAGTCCACCTGATGCTATTTTCGCTTCTACTTCCGATTTTGCGGCTTTAGGGGTGTTGGAAGTGGCTACAGGAAAGGGTATTCGCATTCCAGAAGCGCTGGGGATCTGTGGATATTCCAATGAGCCTTTTACGGAAATCACCAGTCCATCCATCACCACGATCGACCAGTTTAGCATAGAAATGGGGAAAACGATAGGCAATCTTCATTTTCAGGAGCTGGTAAATTCGGGGATGGTCATCAAAAAGACGGTCAATATCAGGCCAAAGCTGATTGTTAGAAAATCCAGTCAGCGGGTTTAACTGTAAATGTAACATCCATGTTTTCAGGAAAAATACTTGTTTTATTACTCTTTTTATTGATTTTCTCGGCGGCCTCCGCACAGCCGGGACAGATTCAGTTCTCCAGAATGTTCTGACTTCCTTTCTGATTGAAGATAAAGGAGCCAGCCTCTGGAGTGGAAGTTTTGATGGAATTGATCAGTTAAAACCTGATGACGGTTTGAATTGGACTCAATGAAGATTAAGTTTTTGACTGATGTAAGTCATGAGTTTGCAGATGTATTATCATTGATTATTAAGAATTTATAAAAATTGACAAGACAGAATGTCAGGCCTAAAAAAACAAGAACGTCAACTCATGCGCCGCAATGGAAAGACCTTGTCGAATCTGATGAACCAACCCCAGGAAAATTCGAATGTCTGCTGGTGCTCGCCTTGCATTATATTTTATAACGTTTGTCTGTTTTAGTATTAAAGCGCAAAAGTTCCACAAAACTTTTGCGCTTCATCAGCAGGTTATTTTATGCGCTCGTGGATGGCATTGATCATGTCCAGATGTGCTTTAACCACCAGTTCAGTTTTGGTCGCAAACGACTTAAGATCATTATCTGTGCCATTTTTTGCCTCATTTTTCATCAGGTCAAGCGTTGATTTATGACCTTCAACCATAGCCTCAGTATAGGCTTTGTCAAAGTCTTTGCCTGTTTTCTGAGTCAGCTCAGTCATTTTTTTCTGATGTGCTTCGTCAAGTCCATTAGGCAGGGTAATGTTTTTCATTTTAGCAATGGCCATTAATTCTTCGTTGGCTTTACCATGGTCCGTGACCATCATCGTTGCGAATTCTTTAAGCTGAGGATCGGTAGTTTTTGTAAGTGCAAGTTTAGCAAATTCGACTTCGGCCATGCCGCCAACAGCAGCTTTGGTTGCAAACTCTGAATCAGAAGGTTCTACAGCGATTCCACCGGTCATCTTTTCATTTGAGGTGGTATCTTTTACCATGTTTAAACTATCCGCAGTTTGTCGGGCATCTTTTGTACTGCTATTACATCCTTGGAATGCAAATGCAGTAGCAGAAATTGCACATAAATAGATCAATTTTTTCATAACGTAAGATTTTGTTTCCCCTATAACAACCGTTATTAATTTATTGTTTTACAGCGGATTAATGGTTTGTTTTTAAGCGTATGTCCTGAGGATTAAAACACTTCATTTAAGCCAAGAAACAGACCTTTTGCGCCATAGTTGCCAATGGCATAATCCACGCATAGATTGGTTCTTGTTGCTTTATTGAACAATATCCTTAGACCAGCGCCACCTGCAGGCTGCCATTTATGGAATATTTTGGTTCCCAGATTGTCATTGGCTGTTTGTACGTTGACAAAGGTGACTCCACTCAAAAACTTGTTGGCAGTAATCGGGAAGCGGTATTCCAGTTCCGAATAGAAATAATCAGTTCCCTTAAAATACCCAACTGTATACCCTCTTCCGCTTCTATAATTCACATCTTTACCAGTACCCGGAAGTTCCAGGTAAGGCAGTGTACCGCTGACTAAATAGGAGCCCCAATTCCAAAAAGCGAGTACGTGTTCAGGGTTTCTACTGGAAAGACTCCAGTATTTTCTGAAATCTGTGGTAAGCTGAACTGCATTTTTGGTACTACCGATCCAGCTTTGGTTGACCCGCAAGCCTGCATCTGCATAGATTCCTTTGTATGCACGATTCTGATTGTCGCGGGTGGTATATTGGAGGTTGAACAGGAAGCCGTTGGCCAGGTAATGGTCGGTTTTAAATCCTTTTTCTCTGCTGTAAATATGATAAGGGGTAAGTCCGTCGGGATTGCTTTTATCTTCTAAGGCCCTTCTGATGTCAATGGAAACGCCAGCACCAATAAAAAGGTTTTCCATCACCTGTTTGTATACTTTTTCCCGAAAGTTGTAATATTGGCCATGGATCACATAGCCTTTCCGATCTGGATTGGCCAGGATGACTTCCTCAGGTGTGCCTGTTCCTTTTGCACCAATTCCAAATCCGAAATCAGGAACTACAGTTTTTGCAGCCACCAGGCTTCCCTGGAAATTCCAGCGGTTTCCCGGAGTATAGACGTTGTGGGCCAGGTAAAAATAAATAATTCCTTTCGTCGTAATGGAAGCCGATGTGGCGGCAATAGACATCAGGGTGTTGGGTTCATGGCCAAGTACTCTTCCTGCTACCGCTTTTAATCCAATTTGCGCACCAATACTTGGATTGTAGGCAATACTAGGCATAGGAGTGATGCCTGATTTTTTTTGTGCAGGTTTTCGTGGTTTACCAGGACGGAAGATTTGATATATTAAATCAGCGATATCATAAGTGCTTTTTACACTGTCTTTAGGTAACGAATCCTTTGGGATGGTCGTTTGCCCATAGCTATATGCTTCTCCAAATAACATGAGAGCCAATAGAACTACGCTTACTTTGGATGATTGCTTAATCTTCAATTTATTTATCATATATACTGTTGAGGTATGCCTGTTTTACTTTACCCGGTTCAGCAAAACTGATCAACCTGGTTCGGCAAAGCTAATGTTTGATTTGTTAAACAAGGCGTAATTACTGTTCCAATAAAAATAATGATCTACTCTTTTGATAAGGCTACTGTGTCTTTTACTTTTTAATAGAATTGCTGAGTTTTAAATGGATTAATGGCTGCTTATTCTTTCCTTAATTGCCATCTGCATCCCTGTGAAGAGACGTAGATAAGGTTTATTCTTTCAGCCATGCGGCAATCTCATTTTTAATGTCCTCATAAAATGTCTGGTAAGTGTTTTCAGTCACATAGCCAATATGTGGCGTTGCCAATACATTTGTTAGCGTTCGAAAAGGGTGCTGAAGCGGTAATGGCTCAATTTCATATACATCCAGCGCAGCAGCAGCGATCTTCTTTTGTGTTAATACCCTAATTAAAGCAGGTTCATCTACCAATGGTCCTCGGGCAGTATTGATTAAGAAGGCGCTTGGCTTCATGAGGTTTAATTCTTTTTCAGCGATAATGCCTCTGCTTCTTGAACTTAGAATCAGGTGTACCGACACAAAATCAGCATTTTTGAATAATTCTTCCTTGCTGACTAGTCTTGCCCCTTGAGCAGCTGCTTTTTCTTCGGTGAGATTTTCGCTCCAGGCAATGACTTCCATTTCAAAGGCCTTAGCATAACGGGCGATGGTACTTCCAATTCGGCCAAGACCAACAATTCCAATTGTTTTCCCTTTCAAATCTATGCCAACCTCTGTTTGCCAGCCATTTTTACGTACCTGATTCGTTTCCGTAACCAAGTGTTTTGCTAAAGCAAGTAATAATGCCCAGGTCAGTTCTGGAGCACCATTGGACAGGTATCTGGTGGGAGAAATGGTGATGCCAAACTCTTCCGCAGCCTTTATATCTATGGAGGCATTCCGCTCACCAGTAGAAATGATAAGCTTTAGATTGGGCAATTGCGAAAGAATTTCACGTGTTAATGGTGTACGTTCCCGCATTACTGCGATGACCTGGAAAGGTTTTAATCGCTTAATGATTTCTTCTTTTACAGACAAGTGGTCATTAAAGACGGTGATTTCAGCAAGTTTATTTACATCTGACCAATCTCCGTAGGTTAAGGCTACATTTTGATAATCATCTAGTATGGCAATCTGTGGTCGTGTGTTCATTCTTTATTCATTTTATAGTAAACGGTAATTGCCAGCAATAGTTTTTATTGACCTTAAATTTACCCATTAGAACTGGAATTGGGTAGAATCAGTGGATTATTGATCTTATTCCAGAGATGATATTGATAATGTATTTATTCTCCATCTTTTAGCGGAGAATGAACGGATGTATGGATACGAAATCACCCAGAAAGTAAAATCAATTACGCAAGGCGAACTATTGTTAAAAGAGGGCGCTTTATATCCTGCATTACACAAGCTAGAGGCGGAAGGTTTGCTGGAAACGGCTACAGAAGTCGTAGACAACAGGGTTCGCAAATACTATCCTTTATCACAGGTTGGCGAAAAAGCGGTGGTTAATAAATTGCAGGAAGCGAAAGATTTCATTCAGCACCTGCAGCTGTTACTCAATCTTAAGCCCACATCCTGATCCATATCGACCAAAAAGATAGGAAGATCTCTTTTGTGGGAAAGTACCTTGTCAATACCAATGCCTCCTCATTTTTAATGCTTAAAATATGCAGCTAAGTCAGCAACAATTAGAAGAAATCAAGCAATTTGTATTGCGTAAAGGCTTTGTCTATCTGGATGTTCAGATGGAAATCGTCGACCATGTAGCCTCTGCCATAGAAGAGCGAATGAAGGCTGATCCGCAGCTGGATTTTAGCAGGGCGCTGCAGGAAACGCATGCCAGCTTTGGCGTATTGGGTTTTTCAACGATAGCAGATGCGGTAACAAATGGGCTCCACAAAAAATACAATAGATTCTTCTGGAAGAATTTCTGCTCATTTTTTAGCTATAAATACATCCTTTTACTGCTTCTGGGCACCTTACTCGCTTATCAAGCTCAGTTGCTTTTGATGGACAAGGGGTGGTGGTTAACTGTATTAACGGTGACATTGCTGCTGGATGCTCTGGTCACTCTTCTGACCAAGTTTTCAAGGGTAAAGTTGGGGCAATACCTATCTTTTAGGTTGTCAAGAGACTATTTTGTCCTGCAAGGCACGTTCTTATTTTTTGTTTTATTATTCAAATCGCATGTCGAAGTCGTTGATCCTATCTTCGGATTGCACTTGGCAAGTGCTATCGTGTCTGTATTTCTTGTGCTGTACGTAGTCTATCTTGTTACTGCTTTCAGGAAAATGAACTTTGGAATCGCCGAAAGCATGGAGCTGAAAAAAAAATACCAGTACCTGAATTCATAATATTTACTATATTCATATCTAAATAAGGGAGTTACCTATTTGACTCCCCCTTAAAGATATGATTCCTGAAAAAGCGCTCTTTTCTGTTTCTCTTCTTCTTTTTTCAATATTTTCCTTCTGCCCAGGGTTAAATGCACAGATGCAGCCTTCAATTCCGATCTTGAAATCTGCTGAGGGCTATTACCAGCACCCGCAGATTAAGGAATTATACCTTAAAATGGTGGTATCTGGCCATAAACTGCATCAGATACGGGAATGGGATGGCAGGGAGTTGTGGTTAGTTCAGCAAACAGCAAGCGATTTTTCTGATGCTGGAGGGAAATATAAGCTGAGTTTTTCAAGAAATAACAGCAATGCAATTGATGCAGTAACCATAGGGCAGGAGGTCTGGAAGAAGATACCTGCTTATGTGCCGGAAAAAGTGACGGGTCTCCATCAGGAACAAGTCAGGGCAATTCTGGATGAGCAGGCCGACAAGTTAATCCAAGCCATCAACGCTAATTCTCTTGCGGTTCGGGAGAAATACCTGCAAGACAACTTTTCAGCAGCACTGCAGTCCAGCTCAAAAAATGAGATGCCCGCTCGAATGCTAGCTGTATACCGTTCAACTGGAGGAGTTAAATACCTCAAAAACATTTATTTTAATGCGGACGCATTTTTTGGAGAGTACCAATACCTCAGTGAGGACCTAAATAATGTGTATGAGTTTAGTATAAAGCTAGATAAGCAGCAGAAAGTAAAGCTTTACAATGGCAGGGTGTTTTTCAATCCCGACCTGATGCGGAAGCCGGATACTGAAAAGACGCTACTTGCAAATCTGGACATTACTTTAAAGCAATTGGCTCAAAAAGATGTTTTTTCTGGAACTGTGATGCTTGCCAAAGGAGGTCAGGTTTTATATAAATATACCTGTGGATCAGCGACAAAACAGCCAGATTTAAAAAATACAGCGGATACAAGATTCAATATTGGCTCTATGAACAAAATGTTTACGGCAGTAGGGGTGATGCAGCTGGCTGCCAAAAGAGCTGGCCAATAAAATCCAAGTCCGACATTTATTAAACCACAGTTCAGGTCTTGGCGACTTCTTCAGCAATGCGTTCAAGGAAGATGCTACTGTAGATTTTCAAAGCCTCGAAAGCTATAAAAAATACCTGAACCAGGCGCAGCTACAATTTGAACCAGGAACTTCCTGGTTCTATAGCAATACTGGAATGTTGCTGTTGGGTGGCATTATTGAAAAGGTATCAGGCCAGAATTATTTTGATTATATAGAGAAAAACATCTACTCGGTTGCTGGGATGACCGCTTCCGGACTTGAGGCTGAGAAAGGAGTGGAGGCCAATCAGGCAATAGGTTATATTCCTAAGCTGGACGGCAGTTATGAGCCGAACTTAAATTCTGCTTTTACCCGGGCATCACCGGCAGGTGGAGGCTACTCGACCATCGCTGACCTGCATAAATTTGGACAGGCCTTATTGTCGGGCAAGCTATTGAATGACTCCTCAATGCAAAAAATGTTTAAGGATGAACTGGGCAGACAATACGGATATGGTTTCCAAATATGGGATACACCAGGGAAACATGTGGTAGGACATTCTGGTGGAGCGCCTGGAGTAAGTGCAGTAGCTTATCTCTTTCCTGAAACAGGTTACATGGTGATCATCCTCTCGAATTACGACAGAGGTTCGGCTGATTTAGGTGAATACCTCTTAAACTCATTGAAATTTATAGGAAAATAAATTTATGCGCAAACGTTTGTGTAAATTTCACCGAATGAGGAAATGTGTTTAAATCATTAAATCTGTTTTTATAAACTTAAATCACCTCTTCGCTTATCTTATTGAGAAAATAATTGATATTGCCGTCAATTCTTAAGTTTTCGTTTAAATAACGAAGCTTGAATGTTAGACCATTTGCTGGCTTTTCTGGAGTTCAGTTCAGCTTGTACAGCAATTAGCTGGGTATCCCCCTGAATCTAGAGCAACGTATTCACAGAAATAGATAAACAGAACAAATCATTGTAGATGAGCCTGCAAATGTTAATAAAATGGAGACTCAGGATCAACGATCCCTCCACCATCAACCATTTTATCTACTGGAAACAAAAAAGCCATCAGAGATGATCTGATGGCTTTAAATAGAGGTGTCGTTATTTTGTTGATTTTTACAGTCTTTTCATCGCATCTTCATTACCTAATTTCGAATCAGGTTTGGCAATACGGGATTTTCCGAACTTATAAGTAAAGCCTACAAACACTCGTCTGCTGTCGGTATGTATGCGCTCTGCAGATCGGAAAGTTCCGTAATCACGTTTCAACAGATAATCATTTCTTCTGAAAACCAATTCATTTCCCGCTATCCTAAGCTGCCCATTGCCATTCCATAGGTTTAGTAAAAAAGAGGCATCAATGTTTTTATTCCCTTGATAGCTGCCAAGATCCTGTGTATACTTTGTCCAGAAATAAGCGTCGATCTGTAACTTCAAATCCTTAGTGATTTTGAAAATCTGTGCCGTTCTAAAATCCGAATAGAAAGCGGCGAGCTTATGGCTTGTTCCCAGAACTACCCCTTCGGCACTATTATGCCCAATCGGTGTTCCACTATTCATCGTTTCCCACCATTCGTTGATTTGATATGGGTAAAATAAATACAAGGCAACAGTACTGGCTTTTTTCAGATTCTGACGCTTGTAATAGGTCACCTTTGTGGCATAATCCTGTTGAGACGGGAATAAGCCAATCATTCCTTCAATATCAGTATAGCTCAACGAGATATTTAACTTATGGAGGTTTGCAGAAAGGGTGTACGTATGGTCAAATTGCGGTACCATTTCCGGATTTCCCTGCTCAATACTATACTGATTTAAGAACACACTGTAAGGAACCAGATCTGTATAGGCTGGCCTTCTGATGGTTTTTTTATAGGATCCGGATAGATTAAAGTCTTTATTGATGGTGTGCTGATACCGTAAAGTCGGGAAAAAATTGTACTTGCGCTGTTTAAAATTCCCTTCAAAATCTACGTCTGATACTTCTGCTCTAAACCCAAGCTGCAGCTGATCATTTTTCCAATCTTTAGTTAAGGTTCCATAGGCTCCTGTTATGGATTCCTTTAAACTGTTATTACTAGAAAAATTGGGATCGATCTCCAGCTGACCAGTTTTATAGTCCTCATAATTTACGATGGTCTTAGAATTGGTATGCTGATATTTTAGGCCGGTTTCAAATGTCCATTGCTTTTTAAACTGATGCGAATAATCTGCCTGGGCAATAAAAACTTCAATATCACCTTTGTTTTGCATCTGATAAAGTGGCGGATTTTTGATCACTTGCCCATTGCCATCGTAAAGGGTAGATGGAAAGGATTGTCTTAAGTCTCTCTGCCATGGCGTGAAGGTGCCCAGAACGGTCAACTCGTTTTTACCGGAATCCGATAAGAGGTGGTAATTGATGTTATAGGTTTGAGCATTGCCCTTTTGGTTGAAAGAAGCATCAGTGTATAACACAGAGTCCAGCTTTCCATTTTTGCGGCCAAATCCATTGGTGGTTGTCCATGGGCCTTTAAACACCACATCGCTCAGGTCCATAAATAGGCCGAGGGTCTGGTTTTTCCCCAATTGTAATTCCATATTGGTCTGGAAAGTATAGATCTTATTGTGGGATAACCTCGTCCAATTGTTCGTTAGGTAATAGGATGGATCTGTAGGATCCTGAAATCTTTCGGACTCAATACTGAAATAATTGTCCCCTCTATTTAAACCGGCATTCGCATAGATGGTGAAGTTCTTTCTTTTATAAGTCGCGCCGGCATTCACACTGCCAGTGGCGTAGTTCCCAGCAGAACCGTCGGCTCTTAAATTACCGGTCACGCCTTCAATCTGACTTTTTTTGGTGATGATATTGATGACTGCGCCATAGGAGGCATCATACCTGGCGGAAGGTTGTGTAATCAATTCAATCTTTTCGATGTTTCCGGCAGGCATGGTGAGTAGGATATTTTCCAATGCCACCTCTGGTACGGGTTTATTATCGATGAGCACCATGGTCCTTTTGCCTTGCAGAGTCAAAGAGTTATCAGTAGAAACCTTTACAAATGGTGCAGATCTCAAGACTTGAAGAGAATTACCTACAGCCATCGCACTGTTCTCTACATTGAAGATAAACCGGTCGCTTTTAGTCTCTACCAGCGGTTTTCTGGCCACCACCCGCACTTCTTTTAAGGTTTTATTGGCAGCTTTCATGGCAATCGGCGGAATGACAACTGCTGCTGTACCGGCTCCCACATTAAAAGCCTTACTGAAGTAAGCCTGATGACCTAGTGAAGAAACTTTAAGCATATAAGTGCCGGGTTTAATCGCAGGGAAAGCAAAAACACCCTGTAAATCCGTCAATGACTGGATCACAAAAGTGGAATCTACCGCTTGCAATAGGATTACAGTGGTATACTCCAAGGGTTTTCCGTTTTCATCTAAAACTGATCCGGCTACTTTCTCTACTTTCGAAGAATCTCGGTTAACAGCTTTCATTTCGATGCTTTTATCCGGCGCAGTATGTTTTTTCGGGGTAATGAATATGGAGTAGTTTTTAGCGTCTACTTTGAACCAGGACAAGTTTAAGGGCAACAATAAGCCATTTAACACCTCGGCAATGGACTTCCCTTTATCAGCCGCTGCATTATAGGCGACCATCTTTTGTTTAAGACTGGCTTCTTCATATAGGAAGTTGATCTGGTGCTGAACGGTTAATTCATTCAATATTTTGTTTAGCGCCTGCTTTTCTACGGTTTGGCTTTGCTTTTCTACGGGTTTAATTTGTCTTGCGAATGCGAAAGATTGTAGCATTAGTAGGTAAGTTAAACTCATCAGGCATGTTTTTAAATTTTTCATCTTCATGCCTTATTTTGAGGTAATCATTAATTCCCTGGTCTGTTTATTCGGAGTAATATCTAGGTTTAACGTCATACCAAACGCTTTAAACAAAACCTGTTCATTTTGCGTGTTTAAGGACCCTGACACTCTTTTCTTCAAGATCTCCGGATCATCGACGACTACCTTATACCCATAAATATCTTCGAAGTAATTGAAAATTTTAGCCACTGGAACATCTTTGAAATACAACTTCCCATCCTTCCAGGAAGCGTACTCTGCTACATTGATCGGCTTTTTAATCAGCTTACCTTTTTCAAATTCTACGATATCTCCAGGGGCCAGCACCAGCGGTTTACCCGGAGTTCCTTTTAAGCCTAAACTGATTTTACCTTCCAGTAGCGCAACTTCAGTGCGCCCGCGTCTGTCATTTACATTGAAAGAGGTACCGAGTACTTCTACATTGACTTCGCCAGTATGGACTACAAAACGTTCATGGTTTGCTATTTTTTTGGAAGTATTTAAATGCTGCACCTTTAAAAAAGCTTCTCCTTCAATCCAGACTTCTCTGATTTCATTTTTACTCCAGTTTCTATCATATTTTATCGTAGAATTGGCGTTTAAGGTCACTAAAGAGCCATCTGGTAAGGTAATGGTTTTCAGCTGACCGTAAGGTGTATTGATGGAGATCGGCTGAGTCATCTGGTAAAAAACACCCACACTCAATAAAATGCCCGCAAGCATAGCGGCTGCCGCATAACGATACCATAAAGGCATTCTTTTGCCAGATTTTTTAAGCAGGGTAGTTCTAGCCTGAATGGCGACCCACAATTCCGATTGTTCATTGTCGTTTAAATTGTCTCTTTCGAAACGCATAGATTGAACGATAGTTTTGGCCTGGGTGATAGTCTCTCTTAGTGGAGGAAAAGTATCCTGAATATTTTGCCAATGGAGATTAGACATTTCATCAGGATGGAGCACCCATAATAAAAAGTCTTCATCATTGATCAGTTCTTCCAGGTGATAGGAGGTATACGCGCTAATTGGTTTCTTCATATTGCTGCTTTTGATCCTATTAGCTGGTGGTACAGCAAATTACCCCATGAAAAGGAATAAAAAATAGAAATAATAGATATTAAGCTGAATATCAGCTTAATAATTTTAGATGTAACAATAGGGAAAGCAGCATTAAATCGTCTTTTGACAAGTTCTCTTTCATAAAACCCAAGGCCCTGGCCATTATTTTGTAGCTTGCTTTTACTGAAATGTCCATTACTTCTGCGATCTCCTCATAACTCAGCTGCTCATAAAACCTAAGAAATACCGCTTCCCTTTGTCTGGCAGTCAGCTTGGCCATGGCTAGATTTAATTGTGCGGATACGTTGATGCGATGTTCTCCATCAATCATTGCCTCTTCTACATTTAAGCTGATCTGGAAAGCGTAGTTGTCGTTGGCCTCATCATAAGTCTCAAAGTTCTGTAACTGGAAGGCCTTTTTGAAAATTAAGTGACGGAAGGATTTAAAAAGGTAGTTTTTGAGGTGTTCAGGATTTCCAAGGGAAGCCCTTCTGGTCCAGATACCCACAAAAAGATCCTGAATACACTCTTTGATCAGGTCTTTATCTTGACTGAACTTTGATCCATAATTGTATAGCGCTGAAGCATAATTTCGGTATAAATATTCGAAAGCGTCTGCATGACCAGCTTTAAAAGATTGCCAGTAAATGGATTCAGTTGGATCAGGCATAGGATGAATTTCATGCTAAGATATAAATCTGGTCGATAAAAAAAACGCCCTTTTGCCGAATTAGGGCTAAAAGACGTTTTTCATATCTTGCCGATAGAGGATTTGTGCTACTTATTGATAGCTACCTGAGCTTGTCCTTTTTTAAGCATATTCATGAAGTATCTTCTAACAGGGATGTCATAAATGACCATCATCAGATAAGCGAAACCTACTAGTAAAATGGTTCCACCTGAAATGATAAAAAACAATTGCGTGTGGTCTGGTTTGTAAGTCGAATAATAGTCAGCAAAAAGCCAAAGCACCATATAATGTGTCATGTATAGCGGATAGGAGATGTTTCCCGAGAAAATACATAGTTTTTTTACGCCTTCCTGTAGTTTAGCACCAGCTCCCAAAGAGATCAATAAGGGAAAATAAATCAATACTATAAATGGTTCAGTGATCCAGTTCCATTGACTATCCGGCATAAGGAAAGCGAGTAAAAGTAAGATGCTTAATCCTACAAAGCCCAGGTTTGATTTGATGATCCATTTGGAACGGAAGATCAGTAATCCTGCTAAAAACGAATAGGAGATACGGGCAGCACCATGCCAGAAGGTTTCTCCACTCCAGCCGCCAAGAAGGTTTCCGCTAGAATAGCCGATATAGCAAATGGTACCAGCAGCCAGAATTGCTAAGATCAATAAGAGGTTACGCGTCGCTTTGTATAGTGCCGTGGCATAAACAATATTAGCTACATATTCCCAGAACAGGGACCAGGCAGGGGCATTAAGACTGAATAGGTTGAAATACCTTTCTGATACTACAGGAAAAGGAATCAATAAAACAGAACTTAAAAAGAGGAGTGCCATTCTACCTGCGCTATACACTTCATTATGCAGATTAAAAGGGTCAAATAGAAAAGCTAACAGCCCCAATACCGATCCCATGATCACTAAAGGGTGCAACCTGACCAGTCTTGTTTTTAAAAAGGCTAAAATTCCCATTTTGCCGATCCTATCGTCGTAAGCGTAGCCGATGACAAATCCGGATAAGCAAAAGAAAAAGTCTACAGCAAGAAAGCCATGACCGATGAAATTCTTTGAAGGAATAAACACCACCTCCATGAAATGGAAGATGACAATGGCTACTGCAGCTACTCCCCGCAATCCATCGAGGATATGAAAATGTTCTTTGGTTTTTAAAATATCTTGACTTAACGTTTTAGGGTTCATCTAATTTTGGTTCTTTTAGAATTAATGATTTGGTTTCTTTGTGTGGTTGTGTGCGATCAAGAATACCAATTAATTGCGATGATATCAAGCTTTATTGGATTTAGCTTGATGAAAACCCTATTATTTAAGTTTTAACTCTTTTTTAAAATACAGGTCCCATTTATCCTGTGGTTCTTGCTCTTCACCATGCATCGTTTCCATATCATAACGGGCATTTATTTCCGCCAGTTCTTTTAACGTATCCTCATAAATCTTTTTCACTTCCTTCTGATAGTTCTTGACGGTATATACTTTTTTAGTTAAGGCCTTATATAAGATTCTACCATAGATAACCGCCAGATCTGAGTGACCCTGCTCATGGTTCAACAAATTCTTTTTCCCTTCTTCAGCCAGTGTGGCCAACCTGCGCAGATCAACGGTAGATTGCTGGCCATCCAATGAAACTGCTACATTGAATACTAAAGACAACTGACTTCCTTTCTGAGTGGCCCTATATTGATGTAAGGTCCGGTGTGCAGTATAAGCAATAAACGGAAGGTTAGAATTGTTCAGCTTTTTGTACATATTCCAATTTAAATTGATCCGGTCAATTTGGTTTTTCTGACTGAAAGCAGGTGGAGTACTTAAAACGATAAGGAATATGGAAAAGAATGCCAGGGTAATGGCTGATTTGAGTAGCGGTTTCATATTTGGCAAAGAAGCAAAAAAAAACAATATCAGGCTAAGGTTTTTTACCTTTGTGCTTTCAAATCGATATGAAACACATTCATCCAATCAAAAAATACCTGCTTTTAGGTGCTATACCATTGATACTTTCCTGTAGTTCACATTATATGGTGGTTAAAAGTAACCGAAGTGAGTACAATATGAATAGCAATCAGCCAGTAGACAGTGCGGTGATCAAGACCTATTTGCCTTATAAAATCAAGATGGATCAGGAGATGAATACCGTAATTGGGCATTCTGAGGTGCTGATGGAAAAGCTGGATAAAAAAGACGATAAACCCGTTGCTGAAAATTTGCTAAGAAATTTCTTCTCTGATGCTTTGCTGCATGAAGCACTCAAATACGACCCGACTATAGATTTCGCGATGCCCTCTACGAATGGTGGAATCCGGGTGGCGCTTCCTAAAGGAGACATCAAAATGTCACATGTTTTTGAAGTCATGCCTTTTGAGAATGAAATGATGGTTTTCACCCTGAGTCCAGCTGCTGTCCAAAACCTGCTGAATTACATTGCTGAGAAAGGCGGACAACCGGTTGCCGGCTTAAGAATGAAAATTGTAAATGACAAACCAACGGAGGTCATGATCAATGGAAAACCGCTGGATCCAAATAAAAACTATAGGGTCTTAACTTCAGACTATGTAGCGGATGGAGGTGATAACGTTCAAAGTTTCAAAAACCCAATTGAGAAAAAGATTTTAGGTGTCAGAATGCGCGATGCCCTGATTACTTACATTAAAGAAAACCAGGCTGCTGGAAAAACAATAAATCCAAAATTAGATGGAAGAATTACAAAAGATTAATCGCAGAAACTTCCTGAAAACAGGAGGGGTAGTGGCTGCTGCTGCAGCATTAAACTTAAATGCTTTTGACGCGCTAGCTGCCGGAGATATGGTAAAGCTGACCATCTTACATACCAATGATGTGCACAGCCGAATAGAACCTTTCCCAATGGATGGTTCAAAGTATGAAGGACTAGGTGGAACTGCCAGACGTTCGGCCCTGATCAAATCTATTCGTGCTAAAGAAAAAAATGTATTGCTTTTTGATGCAGGTGATATTTTTCAGGGTACTCCTTATTTCAATAAATATGGCGGAGAGCTAGAAATTAAACTGATGTCTGAAATGAATTATGATGCTGCAACGATGGGAAATCATGATTTTGACAATGGCCTGGCAGGCTTCTACAAGCAGTTGCCGCATGCCAATTTTCCAATTTTATGCAGCAATTACGATTTCTCGAATACCTTACTGAACAAATCAACTTTGCCTTATCAGATTTTCAAAAAGCAGGGCATCAAGATCGGTGTATTCGGAATCGGAATTAAATTAGCAGGATTGGTAGGGGAAATCAATTACGGAGACACCGTATTCTTAGACCCTGTGAAAACCGCAAATCAAACGGCCAGTCTGCTTAAAAATGAGCTGAAATGTGATTTGGTGATCTGTCTATCACATCTGGGATATAAATATGACAGCGATAGGGATTCAGATCAGAAATTGGCTAAAAATACCAGAAATATAGATTTAATCATCGGTGGGCATACCCATACTTTTATGGATCAGCCGGAAGACGTATTGAACCTGGATGGAAAAATCACCACGATAAATCAGGTAGGATTTGCGGGGATTAACCTGGGAAGATTGGATTATTACTTTGAAAGATATAAGGGCAAGCGTATTAAAACTGCTGCACCTTATACCATTTCAGATCGATTAGATAGCTAAGCTTAACAAAGGAAACCGCCACCAAGAAGGTCGTTTCCTTCATAAAATACTGCGGATTGACCCGGTGCTATTGCAGATACAGCATGATCAAATACTACTTTCATTTTATCATCCTCCTGTACAATAGTACTTAGGGTTCCTGCATCTTTATATCTGATTTTAGTCACCACATCAGTCATGGGTTCTAAAATGTTTTCATATTTAATCAGGTTCACATTTCTAACCAGGGCTTCATGACGTTCCAGTTCATCGGCTCTGCCTAACATCACGGTATTGCTTTCTGGAAGGATTTGCGTCACAAACATCGGCTCACCAAAAGCGATCCCTAAGCCTTTACGCTGTCCGATGGTGTAAAATGGATAACCTTTATGCTGTCCAACCACCATACCGTCACTGGTAATGAAATTTCCACCAGCTACGCGGTCTTCTAAATCACCTACTTTATGTCTTAAGAAAGCACGGTAATCATTGTCCGGTACAAAGCAGATTTCATAGCTTTCGCTTTTCTTAGCCAGTTCTTCCTGTCCCATATCTAAAGCCATTTGTCTGATGTCCGCCTTTGCGAAAGATCCCAATGGGAATTTAGTACGCGCCAGGTTTTCCTGAGAAACACCCCAAAGGACATAAGATTGATCTTTATTTTCATCCAGACCTTTAGAGATCACATGACGACCATTGTCGTGCTGTCTAACGTTAGCATAATGACCGGTCGCGATAAATTCACAATCCAATTTGTTTGCGCGTTTCAATAATGCTTCCCATTTGATATGGGTGTTACATAGAACACAAGGGTTAGGGGTACGGCCTGCAAGATATTCATCAACGAAGTTATCAATTACATAATCACCAAACTCATCCCTGATGTCTAATATATAGTGTGGAAATCCGTAATTTACCGCCAATGTACGTGCATCATTGATGCTGTCCAGACTGCAACATCCGGTTTCCTTACTGCTGGTACCTGAGGTCGCATAGTCCCATGTCTTCATGGTTAATCCGATTACTTCATATCCTTGTTCGTGCAGCATCACTGCTGCCACTGAACTATCTACTCCGCCACTCATGGCTACCAATATTCTACCGAGTTTACTCATTATAATTTATTCTGAGGGCAAAAATAGCGGTTTTTACCCATACATTCTCATATCAGGCGTCAGTTGCTTGTAAAAAGGATAAAAGTATAATGATTAGATTAAACGTTATAGCAACTTAATTAGAGTGGATTTTTGCCAATTATTTATACCTTAGAGTATTGTAAAAAAACCTCAACTTAAACAAATGAAAAAAGCATTATTGTTTTGTATACTGCTTCCAGCCCTTTCTGCGCAAGCACAAAAGGAATTGGTAAAGTATGTAAAACCGATTATTGGGACCCAGAAAATGGGCCACACCTATCCAGGAGCCACTGTTCCTTTTGGTTCAGTGCAGCTGAGTCCGGATACAGATACGCTTTCTTATGAACTGAATGGCAAGTACAATGGCGATGTGTATAAGTACTGTGCAGGATATAAATATGAGGACAAATCGATTGTTGGATTTAGTCATACCCACTTTAGCGGTACTGGTCATTCGGATCTGGGTGATTTTCTGGTGATGCCAACTCAAGGCGTTTTAAAAATGAACCCGGGTACTGCCGATGTGCCGGGAAGTGGATTTCGCTCCGGGTATTCCCATGCCAATGAAACTGCGGAAGCAGGTTACTACAAAGTGAAACTGGATGACCACCAGATTCAGGCGGAGTTAACTGCGAGTAAAAGAGTAGGTATGCACCGTTATACTTTTCCAAAATCGGATCAGTCGCACATTATTCTCGATCTAATGTCTGGAATTTATAATTATGACGACAAAACAGTATGGACTTATGTACGCGTGGTCAATGATACTTTGGTGACCGGCTACCGTCAAACCAACGGATGGGCGAGAACAAGGACGGTGTATTTTGCGATGACCTTCTCGAAGCCTTTTAAAAGCTATGGACAGAAGAATTTTGACAAGAAACAGGCGTACCAGGGTTTCTGGAGAAAATTCGATCAGAATCATAACTTCCCGGAGATTGCCGGAAAGAGAATCCGCATGCACTTCGACTTCGATACCGATGCTCAGGAGCAGGTGAAAGTGAAGTTTGCATTATCACCGGTTAGTCAGGCTAACGCATTGGAAAACATGAAGACCGAGGTTCCAGGATGGGATTTCGACCGTGTAAAAGCAGCAGCACAAGCCGATTGGAATAAAGAACTGAACAAGATTAATATTGCCGCCTCTGAAGATGATAAAGTGAATTTCTATACCGCGATGTATCATGCATTTATCAACCCTACTACTTATGGGGATGTAAATGGACAATATAAAGGTTTAGACCAGAACGTGCACCAGGCAGATGGTTTCACCAATTACACGACCTTCTCTTTATGGGATACTTATCGTGCTTTACATCCATTTTTTAATCTGATCCAACCTTCGCGTAACAATGATATGCTGAAGTCTATGATGGCACATTATGATCAGAGTGCCTTAAAAATGCTGCCGGTCTGGTCGCATTATGCCAATGATAACTGGTGTATGAGTGGTTACCACAGCGTTTCTGTCGTGGCTGATGCGATCATCAAAGGTGTTTACAATGGAGATGCTCAAAAAGCTTTAGAGGCTTGTATCACGACCGCTAATCATCGCAGTTATGAAGGTATAGGAAAATATATTGATATGGGGTATATTCCAGCAGAAGATAGTGGAACCTCCGTGTCGAACACTTTGGAATATGCTTACGACGATTGGTGCATTGCGCAAATCGCAAAAAAATTAAATAACCAGCCTGTATATGAAGAATTCATGAAACGTTCTGGAAACTGGAAAAACGTGTATGATAAAACGATTGGTTTTATGCGTCCAAGGTTAGCGAACGGTTCTTTCAAAAAGGAATTTGATGTATTGAGTACCCACGGACAAGGTTTTATCGAGGGAAATACCTGGAATTACAGTTTCTTTGTTCCTCAGGATCCGGAATCCTTAATGAATATCATGGGAGGGAAGCAGAAATTTGGCGCAAGAATCGACAGTTTGTTTAATATGCACCTTCCTGATGAGTTTTTCGCAGATACCGAAGATATTACCCGTGAAGGGATTATTGGTGGATATGTACATGGTAATGAACCAGCACATCATGTTGCTTACCTATATAACTGGGCAGGACAACCTTGGAAAACTCAGGCAAGAGTGAGGAACATTTTAAAAATGCAGTATAAACCAACTCCCGATGGTTTGGGCGGCAATGACGATTGTGGCCAGATGAGTGCCTGGTATATGTTTTCTTCTTTAGGATTTTATCCGGTAGCACCTGGCTCAGATGAATATTCTTTAGGCAGTCCGGCAGTCAAATCTGCCATCCTCCATTTAGAAGGCGGAAATACATTTACAGTAGAAGCCATCAACCAGAGTGATCAGAATGTTTACGTGCAAAAAGTATTGTTAAATGGTGTTGTTATTAGCAATCATCTGATTAAACACTCAGATATCTTAAAAGGTGGGAAATTAACATTCTATATGACTTCAAAACCTGTGAAAACAGCGAAAATTTAAAAGTAGAATCCGTTGCTCAGAATTTGGTGATACGGCCGGGATTTCCGGCCTATCAAATAAATTAAACAAAAGCGGGTACTGCCGATCTTGGGTCGTTTCCCTGTATTTGATTTTTTCTGATGTCAGAAAGCTCTCTAGGCCTTTTAACGATCTTTTTATGAATACCTACCGTACCATTGTATAACAATATACCACCGAGTACCGCTTCCTGAATTCCTATTACAGGATGTTTTGAAATGGCTCTAATTCCTTTCTGAAAGATATATGCACCAGCAAGGATGGCAATAAATCTTTTTCCTGCATCTAATTCTTCTGTATCGTACGCACTTAACAATGATGTTGCAGCTATAATTCGGACTTTATTTTTTAATACTTCAAACATAACTATTCTTTCTATATCTATCAATTGAACACAGAAAGGCCTGTTTTGTTTGGAAATCTTTAAAATCCTTTTACCGTAAATCAGGTCAGGTTACTGGGATTAGCCCATTTTTTCCAACACCATTCGGATCGCCTGATCTACTACTTTATTCGGAGCTTTACTAAACTCAAAATTCACCCTGCTGGCGAGTATTGCATTTACGGACAGCGCTTTATGACCTAATACTTTAGCCAGCGCATAAATCCCTGCTGTTTCCATTTCCAGATTCGTAATCCGGTAATTGCCATGCTGAAAGGTATTGAGTAAAGCGATGAAATTAGGGATGGCATTCTTAGCTCGGACCTGGCGCCCTTGAGGTGCATAAAAGCCAGGTGCAGTAATCGTAATTCCATGTTCCATATCAGCCCCAATAGTTTTTAATAAGGTATCATCGGCAGCCGTTAAATAAGGATGGATTCCCTTAATATGCGCACAATGGGAATGGAATGCTTCTAAAATCGGACGTTCATCTACAGATAATTCATGGATGTAATACTGCATCAAAGCATCCAGGCCTAGGCCAAAAGAAGAAGCAAGGATGGTGCCCATCGGCAGATCTGGTTGTATGGCACCAGAGGTTCCAATCCGGATAATATCCAATGAAGTCAGCTCTTTTTTTACTGTTCTGCTTTCAAAATCAATATTTACCAGGGCATCCAGTTCATTAAATACAATGTCAATATTGTCTGTTCCGATTCCGGTGGAGATCACCGTGATCCTCCGTTTACCTACATAACCGGTATGGGTGATGAATTCACGTTTTCCTTTTTTAAGTTCTATACGGTCAAAATGTTTAGAAATCTCTGAAACGCGATCGGGATCCCCAACGGTGATCACAGTTTGGGCCAGGTCTTCAGGCAATAAATTCAAATGGTAAATACTCCCATCCTGATTGATAATTAAATCTGACTCTGATATTTTGTTTTCCATAATTACAGTGATTGATCCTGCAAACCTATGAAACCTGAAGGAGTAAATTAAAATTAAAAAAAATACCTCAGGTTTGAAAGGAGTGCATGATGAAAATTAGCATTTACCGCAGGATACGTAGAACAGGAGTATTCCATCATTGATCCTAAACTCAGTGTGTATGAACAAGCTCCGCATTTTAATTCGGGAGTACTATAAGGGTACACTGCTGGTGATTTCAGACGACAAATAAACATGGAATTGTTGGATGATCAAATATCACGCGATTTTCAATTTGTTTATATTCATTTTTTTCTTTCAATACTTTGATTACTTTTGCGACCAAAATGAGAGTAGTCGTATTTTTCGTGGCTTTGTTTACCTTCCTGCTATGCGGAGGGCACTATCTTCATGCGGATACGCCTCATCATTTCAAACATTGTCCATCCAATCAGAGACTTGCAAAAAGTGAGCGGCCAAAATTATGGGGTGCTGGACAGGATATTAATATCATCGAAGAGGCTGATTTAGATCTGGATGAGGAACACCTCAGCAGCGAAGAACTTCCTGCTAAGAACTTACACCAGGATTATTACTTCCTGGACAGGTGGTATCTAAACTTTTATTCGATTTTAATCGCTGATGCTGATGATCATCAGCATTATCAACCCTTTCTGCCGTTTTCCGGCAATTCTTCACCAATCTACATCAGACAACGAGTACTGAGAATTTGAGCACTACGTAATTTTCGTTTAGAACCCTTACGCTGGAATTCTATGGATTCCAGGAATTTATTCGCTTAATTTCCATTAATTACTCATGAAGAAAATACTCGTGCTGACAGGCGCTGTTGCCTTGTTGAACCTTACAAGCTGTACCACAAAAAAAGAAGAGAAAAAAGAAGAAAGTCAGTTTTCCATTACCAATCCTTTAAAAACGGATACTTCTTTTACGAAAGAATATGTATCTCAAATTCGTTCCGTTCGGAATATTGAGATCCGCGCCCAGGAAAAGGGCTACCTTCAAAACATATATGTTGATGAAGGACAGTCTGTTAAGACTGGTCAATTCCTGTTTCGCATCATGCCTAAGCTTTACGAAGCGGAGCTGCTAAAAGCTCAGGCTGAAGTAAAAGAAGCGCAGATAGAACTGCAGAATGTAAAATTTCTGGCCGATAAAAATGTAGTTTCCAGAAATGAGCAGGCAGTAGCACAAGCCAAACTGGATGCTGCTAAAGCCGAAGTTTCGCTGGCGAAACTCCATCTGTCATTTACCGAGATCAAGGCGCCTTTTGATGGCACCATCGACCGGATTCCACTGAAATTAGGAAGTTTGATTGATGAAGGCGCATTGCTAACCAGTCTTTCTGATAACAGTCAAGTATTCGCATATTTCAATGTTTCTGAGCCTGAATATTTGTCTTACCAGATGAATGTAAAAGATCGTGGCGATAAAAAAGTGAGCCTGGTATTGGCCAATAACCAGGTCTTACCAGAAAAGGGAAATGTAGAGGTGATTGAAAGTGAGTTCAATGGAGAAACCGGTAACATTGCTTTCCGGGCCCGTTTTCCAAATGCCAATAAGCTGTTAAAAAATGGCGAAACCGGCAAAATACAGATGGTGGTTCCATTACGTGGGGCACTGATTATTCCGCAGAAAGCAACTTACGAGATTCAGGATAAAATGTATGTGTTTGTAGTAGGAAAGGACGATGTGATCCATTCCAGAAACATCACCATTGCCAGTGAAATGCCTGACCTGTACGTAGTAGGAAGCGGTCTTTCTGAAACCGATCAGATCCTTTTGGAAGGTGTTCAGAAAGTTAAAGATGATGAAAAGATCAGGTATAAATTCCAGGATCCTAAGGAAGTCATCTCTCATTTGAGATTAAAAGCGGAATAATTACGAGTCTTTTCAGTTTGATCCTATCATTTAAAACTAAGTAAATGTTTAATAAGTTTATACAAAGGCCAGTCCTTTCTATAGTAATATCCCTCATTATTGTGTTTCTGGGTGCTTTGGCTTTGAGCCATTTACCGGTGACGCAATTCCCTTCAATTTCACCGCCAAAGGTGAATATCACTGCCGAATACCCCGGAGCTAACGGCGAGCTGATGATTAAATCGGTCATCATTCCTTTAGAAAGAGCCATTAATGGTGTTCCAGGAATGAAATATATGGCTTCTGATGCTGGTAATGATGGTGAAGCATCGATTCAAGTGGTGTTTAACCTGGGAACGGATCCCAATCAGGCTTCCGTTAACATTCAAAACCGTGTCGCTTCCGTGATCAACAAATTACCGCCATTAGTGGTGCGTGAAGGCGTAAAGATCACTCGTGAAGAATCAAATATGCTGATGTACATCAACTTGTACAGCAAGGATCCGAAGATGGATCAGAAATTCCTGTTCAACTTTGCAGACATTAACGTGCTTTCTGAACTGAAACGGGTAGACGGTGTTGGTGTGGCAGATATCCTGGGTAATAGGGAATATGCGATGCGCATCTGGCTGAAACCAGACCGCATGCTGGCCTATAAAATCTCTGCAGATGAGGTTTTGGAAGCATTGAACCAGCAAAGTTTAGAAGCATCACCAGGAAAAACTGGCGAAAGTTCCGGAAAAAGATCTCAATCCTTTGAATATGTGTTAAAATATCCAGGTCGTTTCACTACCCAGGAAGCTTACGGAGATATCATTCTAAGGTCTACGCCGCAAGGGGAGATTTTGAGACTAAAAGATGTAGCCAATATAGAGTTTGGAAGTTCGATGTATGATATTTATTCGAACTTAAACGGCAGGCCTTCAGCGGCGATTACGGTGAAGCAATCTTATGGAAGTAATGCGAGTCAGGTGATTAAAGACATCAAGGCCAAAATGGAGGAAATCAAGAAATCTTCCTTTCCTAAAGGTGTAGATTATGAGATAAGTTACGACGTTTCAAAATTCCTGGACGCTTCGATTGAAAAAGTAATCCATACGCTTTTGGAGGCCTTTATCCTGGTTGGATTGGTGGTATTCCTATTCCTGGGCGACTGGCGTTCTACCTTGATTCCAGCGATTGCCGTGCCCGTATCGCTGATTGGAACGTTTATGTTCATGCAGTTTTTCGGGATTACCATCAACCTCGTGACCTTATTCGCCCTGGTACTGGCGATTGGGGTCGTCGTCGATGATGCCATTGTGGTGATTGAAGCGGTCCATGCCAAGATGCAGGAACACCACATCTCTGCAAGAAAAGCGACAAAGAAAGTGATGCACGAGATCAGTGGAGCCATTATCGCGATTACCTTTTTGATGGCTGCTGTATTTATCCCGGTAGCCTTTATGTCTGGCCCAGTGGGGATTTTTTACAGGCAATTCTCTATTACGATGGCTACAGCGATTATCCTTTCTGGTATCGTTGCCCTTACGCTAACACCGGCACTTTGTGCGATTCTACTAAAAAATCACCATGGACACACAAAGAAAAAGAATGCTTTAGATAAGTTTCTGGATGGTTTTAACAGAGGTTTTGATAAACTTTCCGGCAAATACCAAAAGCTACTTGGGCTGATTGTAAACCGTAAGGTGATCACTTTTGGCGTACTGCTGGCATTCTGTGCCGGAACTTTTTTCCTGAACAACAGTCTGCCCTCAGGTTTTATTCCGAATGAGGATCAGGGGATGTTTTATGCGATTATCCAAACTCCTCCAGGCTCTTCTTTAGAAAGAACCAATGAAATTGCAGAAAGACTACAGAAAATTGCGGAAGGCGTAGAGGGCGTTCAATCTGTCTCTGCGCTTGCAGGTTATGAAATTCTGACAGAAGGCACCAGTGCCAACTCGGGTACTTGTTTGGTGAACCTGAAAAGCTGGGAAGACCGCAAAAACGGTGTGGAGGAGATTATGAAGGAACTGGAAGAAAAATCCAAAGGGATTTCCGGAGCTACCATTGAATTCTTTCAGCCGCCTGCTGTACCAGGTTATGGTGCTGCCGGGGGGTTCGAATTGCGTTTACTCGACAAGGCTGGGTCTGGCGACTTTAAAAAGATGGAAACTGTGAGTAAGGATTTTGTGAAGGAGCTGAGTAAACGTCCGGAATTGTCGTCGGTATTTACCTTCTACAGTGCAGCATTCCCTCAATATATGCTGCGTGTGGACAATGACATTGCACAGCAGAAAGGTGTGACCATTGAAAATGCCATGAACACCCTTTCCACCTTGGTAGGTAGTAATTATGAAACCAATTTCATCAAATACGACCGTCAGTATAAGGTAATGGTACAAGCTTTACCACAATATAGAGCATTACCAGAGGACATCCTTAAGTTATACGTTAAGAATAACCGGGACGAAATGGTGCCATTTTCGGCCTTTATGAGGATGGAAAAGGTATATGGTCTTTCTGAAATTACCAGACACAATATGTACAATACTGCGGAGATCAGCGGTTCTTCGGCACCGGGTTACAGTAGTGGTGCGGCGATTAATGCCATCAATGATGTGGCGGAGAAGACCTTGCCAAGAGGATTCAGCATCGATTGGGCCGGTATTTCCAAAGATGAGGTATCCCGTGGAAATGAGGCGATTTACATTTTTCTCATCTGTTTAGGCTTTGTATACCTGATTCTTGCCGCACAGTACGAAAGTTTCATCCTGCCATTAACAGTAATTCTTTCGCTGCCATGCGGAATTTTCGGGGCCTTTCTGCTGCTGAAAATTTGTGGATTAGAGAACAACATCTATGCACAGGTGGCCTTTGTCATGCTGATTGGATTGCTGGGTAAGAACGCAGTACTGATTGTGGAGTTTGCAGTGCAGAAGCACAGGGCAGGAGCCACGGTATTGCAGGCAGCAATGGAAGGAGCAGCCGTTCGTTTCCGTCCGATTTTAATGACTTCATTTGCTTTCATTGCCGGCTTGATTCCATTGGTTTTGGCGAATGGGCCGGGTAAAATTGGGAACAGGACGATTGGTTCAGCAGCGGCTGGCGGTATGCTGGTAGGTACCGTCTGCGGTGTGTTGATCATCCCAGGCTTGTATTATGTATTCGGCAGAATTGCAGAAAAACATAAACTAGTTAAAAACGAAGAAGAAAATCCATTAACCGAAGAAATTGATCACCATGTATAAATTTAAGTTACAAGGCTCCATGCTGGCATTGAGCGCCGCAATAGCGGTAGCAGGATGTAAAGTGCCTTCGGTTGCCATACAAACCTCAAATACAGCTGTGCCTGAAGTTTACAGTAATAGCAAGGACAGCACTAATATCGCAGCGATGCCATGGCGCAGCTTTTTTAAGGATCAAAACCTGATCAATTTGATTGATACGGCCTTGAAAAATAACCAGGAGCTGAAAATCACGATGCAGGAAATTGAAATTGCCAAAAACGAAATCAAGATCAAAAAAGGAGAATTGCTGCCAACGTTGGGCTTAGGCGGAGGTATTGGCGTAGAAAAAGTAGGCCGTTATACCAGTCAGGGGGCAGGTGATGCCGGAACGGAAATCGCTCCGGGGAAAGCCGTTCCAGATCCATTGATGGATTATAATTTATCCGCTTATGCGCATTGGGAAGTTGACATCTGGAAGAAACTGCGAAGTGCTAAGAAAGCGGCTGTGAGCAGGTATTTGTCTTCTTTGGAAGGGAAGAACTTTGCTGTAACCAACCTGATCGCGGAAGTAGCAGCATCTTATTATGAGTTACTGTCGCTAGATAGCCAGCTGGAAATTGTAAAACAAAACATCGAATTGCAAAAGAATGCATTGGCCATTGTAAAAGTTCAGAAAGAGGCGGCCAGGGCGACAGAATTAGGTGTTCAGAAATTTCAGGCAGAAGTACTGGCGTCAAAAAATTTAGAATTTGACCTATTGCAAAGGACTAAAGAAACGGAAAACAGGATTAACTTCCTGCTGGGTCAGTATCCTCAGGAGATCAAGAGAGAACGCGCTAACTTTTTAGGTTTACTGCCTGCGGCTGTTCAGGCTGGTGTGCCATCGCAATTACTCGCTAACCGCCCGGATATTAAGCAGGCAGAGCTGGAGCTTGCAGCAGCAAAACTAGATGTTAAAGTAGCAAGGGCGGCGTTTTATCCTACCCTGGACATTTCTGCAGCAGTAGGATTACAGGCTTTTAAACCGAGTTACTTCCTGAAGTTCCCGGAGTCAGTTTTGTATTCACTGGCAGGTGATGTTGCTGGTCCGCTGATCAATAGAAACGCAATTAAAGCAGCGTTTAAGACGGCTAATGCGCGTCAGCTTCAGGCGATGTACAATTATGAGCGCAGCATCCTAAATGCTTATTTAGAGGTTTCTAATCAGCTTTCCAAGATCGGCAACCTGGAAAAAAGCTACGATCTGAAATCACAGCAGGTGGATGCTTTAAATAAGTCGATCGTGGTTTCAAATGACCTGTTTAAGTCGGCCAGAGTGAACTACTTTGAAGTCTTAATGACACAAAGAGATGCGCTGGAATCTAAATTAGAACTGATTGAAACTAAGAAAGAACAGCTGAATGCGGTAGTCCACTTTTACAGGGATTTAGGCGGAGGCTGGAAATAATCAGTAACATCATAGCCATTTATTAATATCAATAGAACGGCCCGGGATCAACAACATTCTGGGCCGTTTTTGTTTACCTTTATATCCGATATGCAATTGCCTCCTCAAAGTTTACTTCAGGGTTTGGTTAAACACCACCTGGTGTTAAATCCGCAGACGGACACCCAGCGGCATTACCGTATGTTTTCCGACGGAAATCCCGGCATTGTTTTTCATCTGAAAGACCAGCTGATGCAATGGGAGGAAGGCCATCTTATCCCTCGAATACAGCCGCGGAGCTTTGTTTACGGGCAGCTGAGTCATTACAGCACCATGGCTTCTAGTGGCGATTTGAGTATGATTGTGGTGGTTTTGCAGCCACATGCGCTGTTTACACATTTTCATATTCCGGCTGATGAATTCAAAGACCAGACCATACCACTGGTCCATTTATTTGGTTCCGAAGCCCGGGATCTGGAAGAGCAGGTCATTTCTTCGGTTTCAATTGATACTGCGGTTGGCCGCATTGAAAAGTTTTTATGTAAAAGATTGATGGAGTCTTGTGCTTTAAAGCCAGAGATCGCCAGCGCGATGCAGCTGATTTATCAGCAGCAGGGCGTCATCAGCATTGCCGAACTTTTGCGAGAGCTGCCTTTGACGGAAAAGCAATTGGAGCGTAAATTCAGAGAATATATCGGAACCAGCCCTAAGCGATTTGCAGACACCATTAAATTCCAGCATTTGCTAAAGCTCCTGCAAAAGCAAAGGGATCAGGATAAAATCGCAGCACTGATTTATGCAGCTGGCTATTACGACCAGGCCCATCTGAACAACAGTTTCAAAAAAATGACAGGCCTTAGTCCGAGGTATTATAAACATACACAGCAACTGCTGGCGATCAATCTCATGGCCGTGTAGGAATCATTTTGTCGGTTTTATACAAATTTTTCTCCGCAAGCGTACCTAGTTTTGGGCTTCTTCTTAAATATTAATCACCTCAAAATGAAAAACATTAAAATAGCTTCAGCACAGTTTGAAAACCGCAGCGGGGATAAAGATTATAACCTTTCTGTGATTGCCGAAATGGCTAAAAATGCCGCAGCGTCTGGAGCAGACGCGATTGCTTTCCATGAATGTTCCATCACCGGTTATACTTTCGCAAGGCCGCTTTCCAAATCAGAAATGCTGGATCTGGCGGAATTCATCCCAAATGGGCCCAGTATTCTTAAATTAACAGAATTGGCAAAAAAGTATAATATTGCGATCCTGGCGGGACTTTTTGAAAAGGACAAAGACGATAACTTATTTAAGGCTTACATTTGCGTAGATCAAAGCGGACTGGTAGCCAAGCACCGTAAATTACATCCTTTTATTAACCCTCATCTGACACCAGGCAATGAATATACTGTATTTGACCTGTATGGCTGGAAATGTGGTATCCTGATTTGCTACGATAATAACATCGTTGAAAATGTTAGGGCAACCACCTTATTAGGTGCTCAGGTGATCTTTATGCCTCATGTGACTATGTGTACACCATCTACCAGACCAGGTGCAGGTTTTGTGGACGCTGGGCTTTGGAAAGACAAAATTGGCAATCAGGAAGTACTAAGGGCCGAATTTGACGGTTTAAAAGGGCGTCAATGGCTAATGAAATGGCTGCCTGCCCGTGCTTACGACAATGCGATCTACCTGGTGTTTGCTAACCCAATTGGTATGGATGACGATCAGCTTAAAAATGGATGTTCGATGGTTATTGATCCTTTTGGTGAGGTGATGGCTGAATGCAGGTCCTTGAATAATGAGTTTGTGGTAGCGGAACTGAGTCCTGAGCCGCTACATCTGGCCGGAGGATTCCGTTATCTGGAAGCCAGAAGACCAGAGCTTTATAAAGACATCATCGGTGCTGCACATGAAAGCAAGCAGCAGGTATCCTGGCTAAAAAAATAAAGCAAATCAAACAATAATTGGACTGCCCTCAAAAAGTGTCAAAATTTTTGGGGGCAGTCTACTGCTTATTTGGGGTATTTTATGATGTTATTAGTCTATAATAGCTGAAAATAAGAAGTTACGTTAGGTAATATTCTCGCCATCAATTAAGTTCACTGTTTTACCCATCTTTTTCTGGATCACTTCGAAATGATGCAAATCATTCTTGCTCACTAAGGAAATGGCATCTCCTGCAGCTTCTGCACGTCCAGTTCTACCAATCCGGTGTACATAATCTTTAGGTGATCTTGGTAATTCATAATTGATCACATAAGGAAGGAAATTAATATCAATTCCTCTGGCCATTAAATCTGTGGCGACCAATACCCTTAGTTTACCGGATTTAAAGAGCAGTAAAGATTCCGTTCTGGAGCCCTGACTTTTCTTGCTATGGATGGCTCTGGCATCAATATTATTCTTTTTAAGCTTGTTGACCACGGCATCTGCCTGATGCGTGGAAGAAGTAAATACCAATACCTGTTTCATATCATGATGATGGATCAGGTAGCGTAAAAATGGTCCTTTCTTTTCTTCTGAAACAATATAAGCCAGCTGATTGATCGTGTCCAGTGTATCTTCTTCTGCTTCCAATTTAATGACTACCGCATCATGCAGCACAATCTGATTGATGTTTTCAATATCAGGGCTCAACGTAGCAGAAAACAATAAATTCTGACGTTTCTTAGGTAATAAAGCGAGGATTTTGTTCAGTTCTTCTTTAAAACCTAAGTTGAGCATTTTATCAGCCTCATCTAATACCAGGGTTTCAATATCAGATAAGTGCACCGCATTGTTGTCTACCAATTCCAATAATCTACCCGGGGTAGCCACCAGCACATTTACTCCTTGCATACCCATCATTTGCGGATTAATGGAAACCCCGCCATATACCGCCAGCGTTTTCACTGGCTTGGGCAGTGCCGGACTAAAAGTCTTGAATACTTCTTTTACCTGTTCTGCCAATTCACGCGTAGGCACTAGTACCAATACATTCGCATGGCGATTTTTCACACCAATGGTTTGCTGCAAATTCATTAAAAGCGGCAAAACGTAACTGGCTGTTTTTCCAGAACCAGTTTTCGCAATACCTAAAACATCTTTTTTATTTAATATCGCTGGAATAGCAGTTTGTTGAATAGGGGTAGCTGTGGTGAAATTCTGATCTGCCAGTGCTTTCAATAAAGCAGGGGACAAACCTAAGGCTGTAAAAGGCATAATTACTCAATTTTTTGTGTAAAAGTAAGCAAAAATCGTTGTTAGCCTTGGTTTAAATTAATTTAGCCTTTGATCCCAATAAATATAGAGTGTTTGTTCTATAATCATCAATTATATAGTAAAGGTTCTATAATTTGGGGCTAAATGGAGGGAAATAGTCCCACACCTGTCGAATTTCCGGGAAGGAGCCAGGTGTGGGCACTGTTTTAAAACTTAATCAATAATTTTTCAGTAACCAGTTTATTGTTCTGATAATATTCAAAGAACCACTCGCCATTTCTTTTGTAGGCGATGCCTTGAGCAGTGGCATTGTTTGCAATAAAGTAATCCGGTATGGTAGTGATCATTAAGGTCAACACTACTTTTGGGACAGTATTGATCAGTTGAAAACCGTTCGCAATTGGCTGTGCATATAAGGTACCTGCAGCAGGAACGACTTCAGCAGCCACAGCGGGTGCATAAGTGGTTACTACCCTGTTTTGCTGAGGAACAACTGCTGCAGATGGCATAACCGCTGGCGCAGATGAAGTTACATAATTCAGGCTATCCATGGAAGCAAAGGCATCTCTGAGTGCAAAATTATAAGAGGTTTTATACTCTTTCTCTCTGCTTTTTCCTTCTTTACTTTTAAAGAGCACATTACCCTGGCAATCTTTTAATAGGATCGTCAGATTAGTAGTGAACATGGTTTTACGCTCTACTAAATCCAGGTTCAGGGCCTGGCATTTGTTATTTACAATCTCTGAAGGCAATTCTGAATTGTCATAATAAGCCGTAAATCCTTTTTGTTCCACCAGGAATTTAGCCAGGTCATTTAATCCATAAAGGTTATTGGTTTTTAAGAAGCTGAATTTTTCCGGAACCACTACATATTTGTAATTGTTCAGCGTCTGCTGTGCAAACCCTGAAAAGGAGAAAAACAAAAAGAGTATAAAAAGGTATCTTTTCATAATGTGTTTTGTTAAAACTGTGAAGTATTTTGGAATCAAATATAGAAATCTGTTTGTGTTTTATTTAGCATTATTCCGGTATTCTGCCATATTGCTGTTTAAATTAAGGCCGAAACCTTTTGGTTTCTTTATAAAATGCACGAAAGTCCTTATATAAATAGTACGGATAGATTATAAAGGATTTAAGCTTAAATCCGACACCGAGATTTTATTAAGAATATCGTTTTTAACCAATACAGGATTTTATTAAGAAATAGCGAAATTTTTAAATAATTCTCAAATTGAAAGCCCTGGATGCGCGTATTTTCAAAGCAGATCAAGGGCTTTTCTATTTTGATTTTTATTTCATCATTTCCCGATGTTTTGTACCCCATTTCCTCAACTCCGACTAAATCGGAAGGAGTTCCTTTTGCCGATTATCTGGGTTGCTAGAAAAATGCTAAATAAAAACGTGACAAAAACTACCGCATTTTTTCTCTCCGGGACCATCATTATTCCAAGATTGCTGCATTTTTCAGGAGGAAATGCCATCGCAACCCTTATTGTCATTGCGGTATGGGGATTTCTATATGCACCTAGTTTCTTGAATGCTTCTACCTATATGATTTCTTCGGCACCGAAATCCTTGGAATTTGCCAATAGTCTGGCTACTTCATTTGGAAATCTGTGTGTTACGGTAGCTGTTGATTTTAATTAGACAAGGGCCAAGTTAGGGAGTGATGATCTTTTCACGTTGTTTTTCGTCACCATGCTCCTTATTCCCTAAATTAGTTTTGGGAAGATCTTGCTCTTTTGCGGTCTTCTGAGTAGTATCCTCGGGCTGATCATTCAGGTTTTCAGTCGCCGGTAACTCATCACTATTTCTACGGTCTGTGCTGCTATGGTATTTAGGAAGGTTTAAATCTTCGGTCTTTTCGACATGGTACTCCTCGGAACCTGGTTTTGATGTTTTATTGTTTTTCATCTGTTCACTATTTAAATGATTTACCTTATTGGCTATATAGCAAATTTAGAGGTCACTGCCTGGTGCTGTTCCTGGCTCATGACTTGATCCCAATGGTTTATGCTTGCGTTCAGTCCTTGAAATTAGGTCTGTTCTTCCCATATCTGCCACAGAGGAGGTCTCTCCGTTATCTGGTTTGTTTACATTGTTGCGTTCTTCTGTTTCTTTGTAAACAGTCTTTTTTGGCGCGTTATCTTTTCTTTTGATATTTTCTTGATTTGTCATAATCTGAAGTATTATTAAAAAGTAGACAATTACCTAAAAAACAACCTAAGTAGGTTTTATGTTTCATTTGGCCATTTAAGTTCCTGATGCTGAAATTAAATTTATGCCCTGGCTTTGTGAGAATGAAGCCAGAATCTGTGTGTAATTTTGTGATTTTTGCCAGGGTTCTACGAGGAGGTTGCTAGGACCCTTACAGGATAAGATGACCTTGTAACTCCGTTTGACCTTTCTTGTAACGCTGTGAAAATAGACTTAAAATCAAGGTTACAATAAACACCTGATATTGATTATCCTATGATTTAATAGTACTGATTTTCAAACTGGAAGTGGAGGGGATGGTTAAAAACCCACTGATATAAGCAGGAAAGCTTAAGCCCAGCTAGTTTGTTTCTTCAAACCAGTTTTGCATTTCTACTCTCGATGTAAAATAAACCTGAACACGCCCTACAAAAGATTTTTTAATAATATTTACAAGTTTTAGTATGATTTCTTTCTTATAAAAAAACATGGAAGATTTGAACAAATCCTAACGCAAACGATTGCGAAAAATCAGTTTTCAATTTATTTTGGATTGAAAAGTTGCTAAAAAGAAGCTTCATCAAGACTGATAAAGCGTTAATTTCTATAGAAAACGGACCTAAATATGGTTTAAAATCTTTCATTCTACTGAAAACACTGAATTCTAAATAGTTTAGTCAAGATTAAGTTTAGAATTTTCATGAATGCCTTCAATTGAACAAACGTTTGTGTAGAGTCTGTTTGTTTTTAATGTTTTCAATCACATAATTTAGAATTCAATTAGGAGTTAAAAAGACCTATTAGTTGACAGCTAAACTTAATTAAAAATAAATTTCAACCAACTAATCAACTGTCTTATGCTTTAATGTGTTCAAATTATTCGTATCAATTAAAAAACAAACTAACTAACCATTTTAAACTGTAATTCTATTATGAAAAAGTTATTTCTATTATTTTTTCTAAGTGCTTTTGCTATTTTAGCCAGGGCACAAAATCTGCCAATAACTGGAACCATTAAGGATCTAGAAGGAAGACCTATTCCAAGCGCGTCTGTAAAAGTTAAAGGCACTACCCGCGTTTCATCTGCCAATTCTTCAGGTTCCTTTAACATAGAAGCAAGAATAGGTGAAGTTTTAATAATTAGCTTTGTTGGCTTCACTTCTAAAGAAATCACTATTAACCAGCAATCTCTAGGAGATATTGCACTTGCAGAATTAACTGAGTCTTTGAATGAAGTTGTTGTTGTTGGCTATGGTGTTCAAAAAAGAGAAAGTTTAACAGGAGCATTAAGCACCATTAAAGGCAGTGCATTAAAAAACGTTACTTCGCCAAATGTACAAAATCTGCTTGCTGGGAAGGCCGCTGGTCTCTTTGTTGCACCAGGCTCAGGAAGGCCAGGCTCAGCAGGGGCAGTTATCATTCGCGGACAGGCTACTTTAGGTGGAACTACTAGTCCGTTATGGGTAATTGATGGCGTCATTATTGGCTCTAGTCCTGGAGACTTAAATCCAGAAGATATTGAGAGTCTTAGTGTATTAAAAGATGCCGCATCTACTGCAATTTATGGCTCTCAAGGCGCAAATGGTGTAATCATCGTGACTACTAAGAGAGCCAAATCTGGACAAATGACAATCGATGTATCTTCCAGATTAGGCGTAACACAACTTACTAATGGTAATTTGGAAGTAATGAACGGTGCTGAATTATACGAATATTTTTCTTCCTTTGCCAACGCAAATACCATTAGCTTTCCTAGGTGGAAACCAGATTTACGCGACAGTAATTTCGATTGGTGGGATTTAGCAACGAAAGCAGGCTTCAATCAAAATCATAATATCACTTTTCAAGGTGGAACAGAAAAGCTACAATCGATGCTATCAATCGGTTTATACGACGAATCTGGAGCTATAAAGGGATATGATTACGAACGTTATAATTTCAGATTGAATACTGTTTACAAGCCTTTTAACTGGCTTACCATTAAGCCATCTTTAGTGGGGGCTCGCCGCGCGGTTACCGATAAACAATATTCTGTAACTTCAATATATTCAAATTTACCATGGGACAGCCCATATGATGCCAACGGAAATTTAGTTCCTCATCGTTCCAGCACTTGGGTAAATAGCGTATCCACTAACTATCTTTATGATTTACAATGGAACAAAGCAGCAAATACGAACTATGAATTAATGGGTAATTTTGATTTTGATATCAAATTAACAAATAAGTTAACTTTTTCTTCTGTTAATAACTATAGATTTAACACCTATTCTGCCAGCAGTTATACGGATCCCCGTTCGAATGGAGGATTAAGTGTAAATGGTCGTATTACTGAATACAGAGACGAATATACACGTCGTTATACCAACCAACTTTTAACTTATATTAATTCTTGGGGAAAGCATAGCTTAAATTCTGTTGCAGGTTATGAATTTAATGATTACAGAAGCAAATCATTAGATGTTTACGGAACGGGATTAATTCCAGGATTTGAGGTATTGGATGTAGTATCTAAACCTGAACGAACTAAAGGAGGAATAAGCGAATGGGCATTGCAATCCTTGCTTTTTAAAACTAGTTATTCCTATGATGATAAATACCTGGGACAAGTATCATTTCGTAGGGATGGTGCATCGAATTTCGGCAAAAAATATGGAAACTTCTTTTCAGTGGGAGCAGGTTGGAACATTCACCGAGAAAATTGGTTTAATACTAAGTACATTAATAACTTAAAACTTCGTGCTGCTGTTGGTACTGTAGGTAACCGTCCAAGTGCTTTGTATCCACAATTCGATTTATACGCTGTAAACCCAGCAGCTAGTTACAATGGGGTACCAGGTCTTTTGATCAGTCAGCTTGGAAACGCAAACCTTACCTGGGAAGAGACTTACACCAGTGGATTAGGTTTAGATGCTGCTGCATTTAATAACAGACTTAGATTGAACTTAGATTTTTACATAAAGAATACCAATAATATTCTTTATAATGTACCTATTTCGGGTCTAACAGGCGTAACAAGGTTATACCAGAATGTTGGTGAAATGAGAAATCAAGGTATAGAGATAGCGCTAGGGGGCGATATTATTCGTACCAACGACTTCACATGGAGCCTGGATATGAATTTAGGACACAACGTTAATAAGCTTAGCGATATCTACAAAACTAGAAATTTAGATGGAACGTACACTGCCAAACCAATAATTGTTGATGATGGTTTAGGTATAGCTGGCTCTGCCACTCGAATACTACAAATTGGTTTACCAGTGGATACCTATTACATGCCAGAATGGGCGGGTGTTAACCCAGATAATGGTTTACCTCAATGGTATAAAGTAACCAGAGATGCAAATGGGAATGAAATAGACAGAACAAAGACCTCTACCTATGCGCAAGCTACTCAGGAAAAATTATCAAAAGCTTCACCTGATTTCTTTGGTGGTATTACTACTGTCTTAACCTGGAAAAAATTTGATCTAAATGCAGTTTTTGGGTATTCAATAGGAGGAAAAATTTATAATTATTCGCGGCAGGAATACGATTCAGATGGAGCTTATACGGATAGAAATCAGATGAAGTTAGCTGATGGTTGGAACAGATGGCAGAAAGCTGGCGACATTGCAACTCACCCGGTAGCTCGATATAATAATCAAGATAAAGGCAATGCTATGTCATCACGTTATTTAGAAAGTAGTGACTTTTTCAGAATGCGTTCATTGGGATTAGGATACAGTTTCGATTTTAAAAAATACAAAGTAAGGAATTTGAGGGTGTTTCTATCAGGAGAAAACTTATTTGTTTTAACCAAATATTCGGGTGTAGATCCAGAATTACCTGCTAATGATGGAGCTGTTTTATTCTCTACAGGACCGTCTGTTTATCCTATGTCAAGAAAATTCATGTTCGGACTTAATGCTTCATTCTAAATCACATAAAAATGAAAAAGATATTAGTTATCATCTTTGCTACAATTGCCCTATCATCTTGTAAGGTTGATAGAGAGCCATTCGGATCATTACAATCTGAAAAGATAAATCAAAATCCAGAAGAATCTATAGATGGATTACTTAATGGAGTATATGCACAGCTTAAAGCTTGGTCAGATCCTATGCATCGCCTAGGTGAATATGCGGGAGACAATATGATGATCAGAGGATCTTCTACGGATCCATTTTACGAATTTATATCCTTTGCCAGAACCCCAAATAATTCAAGATTAACAACTTTTTGGGATAGTGGTTATAAGGCCGTTGCACAAGCATCAAATATCATCAACTTAATTCCACAAGGTAAAAATGCGATACTTGATAGTAAATTAGGAGAGTGTTATTATGTTAGAGGAATGATGTATTTTTATTTGGTTCGTGCTTTTGGACGCCCTTACTACCAAAGTCCAGAGACCAATTTAGGCGTGCCTATTGTGAACGGTACACCTAAAGATGTTATCAACATCAACTTACCAGATAGGTCTACGGTTAAAGCAACTTATGAACAAGCAATTTCGGACTTGAAAAAGGCAGAGGAATTAATTACTATAAATAAAGGGTCTGCTTTTGCTTCTAAAGGTGCTGCTCAGGCTATGCTTTCGAGAATTTATCTTTACATGAGTGGCACGTATGAAAACCCTAATCAGGCCAATGCTCAGCTAGCAGTAGATTATGCAAATAAAGTAATAGCTAGTTCATCTACTTACAGCCTATTACCAAGGGATCAGTTCATGAAATACAACACTTTAACACCTGAAAACAATAGGGAAACCATTTTTGCAATTAAGCGTATAGCATCAGAATTCTCTGGTTCAGATCATTTTTTTGGTGTTGGTGGCATGTACTCGAATATTGGTGGACAGGGTTGGGGCGAAATGTATGCAAGTGCCAAATACATTGGCTTGTTAAATGAAACTGGTAGAAATGATTGGCGACCAGATAAATATAAAATTGTGGATGCCAGAGCGGCATTTATAGAGCCTACTTATTCGAAAAATACAGCTGGAGCCTATACCGAGGTATTTAGATTTATAAAAGATGATGCAGGTAATGTGGTCAACTATGTGCAAGCAACTGTAACCAGATCTGGTAGTACAATTACCTGCACTGAAGGTACAGATGTATACACGCTAACACCGCTAAATGCGACACAAGAAATTTATACCGTAAATTATAAAAACGGAAAAACTTACACTGGTTATATAGATTATTTTATAACATTAAATCGTGTTTACCCACAATTTTATATCGTTAAAGATTCGCGTGAAGGTGAAAATTCACAGTTACATTCTCCAGTAATTAGCAGGTTGGGCGAGGTGTATCTAAACAGAGCCGAAGCATACGCCAAATTACAGAAATTTCAAGAGGCACTTAGCGATTTAAATGCCATAAGAACCCGTTCTATTGTTAATGGCGGCTATGCTTCGTTAGATGCTACTAATGCGGGAGATTTAATCGATAAAGAAAGACAATTGGAACTGGCCTACCAGGCTGAACGTAGTTTTGATGTATTCCGTAATGGAAAGGCACTTAGGCGTCAATATCCGGGACCTCAAAATCAAAATGTAAGTATTGCCGCTACTGATTTTAGAGTAATATACTATATTCCTCAAAGCGCTATTAATTCATATCCTGGAAAATTAACTCAAAACCCAACTCAGTAATGGTGAAAATGGTCATTGATGCCATTAGATAAATTATAATTACAAACAATATTTTGAAGAGGCTGATCATTTATGGTGTGACCCCAAAATGTTGGACAGATGACAAAATTAAGTTTTTTGTGCGAGAGCCCGGTATTCCACCGGGCTCTTTGCATTTAACCTGTTTTTTATCTTTTATTGTTGTAGTAATGAATATATTCTTTTAACGCAGCGCCGCTTAAAACGCCGCCAAGGGAGCTAAAGATTTTTTCACTCTGCACATTAATAAAGCTAATTTGTTCCGCCAGGGAATACCCAAAGGACTTACTGATTCAGATACGAAAATTATTTAAATACTTGTTTCCTTAGAACTGGACATTGAATTAGCACCAATTTCTGCACGAACTGATTTCCCACGAAGAATGGGCAGGACTAAAAATACCGAGATGGCCTTACCACTGGCAGTATGGAAATCGAGGTTATTTCTAGTTGGGTGGTGCGTAACTTTTATGGAAAATCCAACGTGATGGTTAAAAACTTCAGGAATCAGAATATTAACCAGGTAGAGAAACAGGTAGCTTCATCTGCAGGTTGGTTTTTAATAACAAGTAAAGATAACTCTGTAGACTCCCTCATCGAAACCGGCAGGCGGATGCAACGGCTGTTCCTAAAAGTAAAAGAAAAAGGTATCGCCATACATCCGATGACCCAAATACTGGAAGAGCCATCCATTCATCAAAGTCTGAACGCATCCATCGGCCTTAATGATCCGATACAGTTTGTATTACGAACCGGATATGTGAGGGATTATTAGCTGAACTCATCATTAAAAAAGAAGCTGGTTCAATGTAGTAGTGAAAATCACCAGTCGGATCAATCTTTTCTATTGATTTTTTAATGCGGCAGTTTATTTTTAATAACTCCGTAAAGGTAAGTTCCCATCAACGCACCCAGTACAACAATTCCCATGGCCCAATAGCCGTATCCAATATTCACAAACATAGGACCCGGACATGCTCCCGTTAGCGCCCAACCCAAACCAAAAATTGATCCTCCTATTAGGTAACGTGCCCAACTCTTATCTTTATCATGAAAGATGATCTGGTCACCTTGGGTATCTTTCAGTTTGAACTTTTTGATCACATATACGGCGATGAGGCCAATCACAACGGCTGTACCTATAATTCCATACATATGGAAGGACTGAAAGCGGAACATTTCCTGAATCCTGTACCAGGAAATAGCTTCGGATTTAGCCATAATGACACCAAATATTAATCCTGTAATTATAAATTTTATTCCTTTCATATCTTTAAAAAATTAATGGTAATAAAAAATGGGTCATCACCAGTCCACCTGTAAAAAATCCCACTACTGATATCAAAGAAGGGAGTTGTAAGTTTGACAGGCCGCTAATTGCATGACCTGAGGTACAGCCACCGGCATATCGAGCTCCAAAGCCAACCAGTATTCCGCCCAGTAGGAGAATGAATATTCCATAAGGGGAACTAATGAAATCTGGACCAAAAATCTGTGCCGGATTCAGCTGTCCATCGAATTGAATACCAATCTGTTTCAGATCTTTAATCGTTGCCACAGACAAATGTAGTGGCTCCCCACTATCAAGAAATGTTGCAGCTACAACTCCCCCAAGTACGGAGCCAAGTAGAAATAAAAGGTTCCACTTTTGTGTTTTCCAGTCAAAATCAAAGAGCTTTACTCTTTTGCCGGCTCCAGCTATGGTACAGATGGTTCTCAGATTCGTTGAAAAACCAAATGACTTCCCGAAGAATAAAAGCAAGACCATAATTGTAGCGATGGCAATCCCGGAGGTATACCATGGCCAGGGTTGTCTCAATAAATCAAGCATGATGTTTTAATTAAATTATTTATGATGTTTATTTAGTCATTTTGCTTGGGCAAACATAATCGGATACCTCAAGTTTTTCGGATTCTTTGATCGCTTTAAAACCACCTTTAATGTCGATCAGGTGATCAAATCCACGAGCACGCAAAATAGAATTGAAGATCATTGATCTGTATCCCCCGGCGCAGTGTACATAATAGGTTTTTGCTTTGTCAAGTTTGGCCATAACATCATTAATATAATCCAATGGTGTGTTTTCTGCATTCAGCAAGTGCTCAGAAAAGTATTCCGATGCTTTACGTACATCGAGAATGTTCAGTGGTGTTTTATCAAATCTGTTCGCCAGCTCTTTTGCCGTTATAGACTGGATTTGGTCAATTGCTCTGCCACTTTTGATCCATGATTCGATTCCACCCTTAAGGTATCCTACTGCATGGTCATATCCAACTCTTGACAATCTGGTTACCACTTCTTCTTCCCGTCCATCATCTGCAATGACCAGAATTTGTTGCTGTATATCTGGTATCAGTGTTCCAACCCATGGTGCGAAATTGCCATCAATACCTATATTAATTGAGTTGGGAACAAAGGCACTGGCAAATATTTGTGCAGCTCTTGTATCCAGTAACAAGGCTCCGGTTTCATTGGCGATGAGTTCAAATTCTTCAGGTGTTAATGCCTGAGTTCCTTTTTTCAGCACAGTTTCAAAACTGTCGTAACCTTCTCTGTTCATTTTTACATTCAAAGGGAAATACGCGGGTGGGGGAGTCAATCCGTCAGTTACTTCCTTAATGAATTCTTCACGAGTCATGTCGGATCTTAAAGCATAATTGCTTAATTTTTGATGGCCTAAGGTGTCAGTAGTTTCTTTACTCATGTTTTTACCACAGGCAGATCCGGCGCCATGGCCTGGATAAACAAAAATATCATCACTTAAAGGCATTATTTTTTTTCGCAGCGAATCAAATAAAATGCCTGCTAAATCTTCCTTGGTCATCTGTGCGGCTTTTTGTGCTAAATCCGGACGACCTACATCACCTATGAACAAAGTATCACCCGAGAATAGTGCAGTTTCTTTGCCTAGCTCATCGAATAATAGATAAGAGGTTGACTCCATCGTATGCCCCGGGGTATGCAATACCTTAATGCTGATGTCACCTAACTTAAAAATCTCGCCGTCTTTTGCAATGTGTGCCTGGTAAGTTGGCTTGGCATTGGGACCATATATAATCGGTGCACCGGTTTGCTTAGACAAATCCACATGTCCTGAAACAAAGTCAGCATGGAAATGCGTTTCAAATACATATTTAATGGTTGCATGATTTGCCAACGATTTTTCAATGTAAGGAGCTACTTCTCTTAATGGATCTATGATAGCGGCTTCATTACCTGATTGGATATAGTAAGCACCTTGTGCTAAACATCCAGTATAAATCTGTTCAATAGTCATGTGTTTAATTTTTAGTTGTTGTTAATTACAATACAAATTTCATTAAAAAGTAGGCGCTGGACGGTGACTCAGGTCACCTAACGATTTTATTTTAGAAGTTCTTTTAGAATGATATAAATTCCCATAATCAATACAAACCAACCGAATCCTTTTTTAAGTTTCTCTCCGGGAATTTTTTTACTAAAAAGGTTGCCGATCAGCAAACCTGTTATGGCAATAGCGGTGATCCCCAATAGGAATTTCCATTGGATATCAAAGTGTCCCAGGTCTCCTGTAAATCCGATTAACGAATTGAGAGCGATGATGAGTAACGAGGTACCGATTGCGTTTTTCATCGGTAACTTTACTAAGAATACCAAGGCGGGGATCAGTAAGAAGCCTCCTCCAGCACCAAGAAGTCCGGTTACCAGGCCAATAGTGATACCATAACCAAGTAATTTGAAAAATTTAATACAATCCTTGCATTCTTGCTCTTCTCCGTCAATTTGCTTACTCTTTATCATGCTTATCGAAGCCATTAGCATCAGGAATCCGAAAAATACCATGGTTGCCAATGCACTACTTACAGAGAATCTACCTATGGAGAATAGATGTTCAGGAATTAATTGGACAATAAATTTTCTGGTTATATAGACAGTCACAATCGAGGCTAATCCGAAAAAAAAAGCCGCTTTTAGGTTCACCTGTCCTTTGCGATAATTGCTGATTGTACCTACCAAACTGGTTGAGCCAACTACAAAAAGTGAATAAGAGGTTGCTAATAGTGGGTTAATCCCAAAAAGATAGACCAACACCGGCATGGTTAGAATTGAACCACCACCACCAATTAGGCCAAGTGATAAGCCGATGAATGCGGCTGCTAAGTATGCTATGACTTCCATGTCTAATATATTTTAGACAAAGTTGAAAGTTTTCAATTCGAATGACAGTGACTTAGGTCACTTTGGAAAATTACTTAAGATAGGAGATGTAATTTCTATGTAGGCTGAGCGTTCCACGTTGTTCCATTTTTTTTAGGAGCCTGGAAATGACCTCTCTTGAAGAGTTTAGATCATTAGCAATTTCGCTGTGAGTAATTTGTAGTTTTCTGGTATTCAGGTCTCTGTGTTGTTTTGCCAGGTAGAATTCCAGTCGTTCATCCATACTTTTAAATGAAATGTTATCTATCACGGTCAGTAATTCTTCAAATCGGTTTCTATACGTTTCCAGTACAAAATAGTACCAGGATTTATATTCCTTCATCAAGGTATCCATCAGCGAGATAGGTATCATTAAACCTTTGGTAGGTTCAACGGCCTTAGCCATCACCTGGCTGGTTTCTTGTCGTGTAGCACAGATCATCGACAGCGCGCAGGCATTTCCCGGTTGCAGGTAATACATGAAAAACTCATTTCCGTCATCACCTTCACGATAAAGTTTAACAAGTCCCTCAACGATGAGAATAGTGGAACGCATATTTTGCCCAGTCTGCATTATCATTTCTCCTGCATCAAAGGTTTTAAGGTCACCACTTTCAATTAGAACTTTTTTTAACCCAGGTTCAAAAGTGGGAAATAGAGATTCTACATAATTGGTGATGCTAGGTTCTGTGCTCATTTTTTGAATGGGTATTTTTTTTTGCGAAAATACGATTTAACTAAGTCCATACCTAATTTGTCACAAGGATGGTTTCTTCTGCTCGCACTTTTGAGCGGTCTACTGGATCCTTCCTGAAGATTTCAGGAGAATGCCTTTGGTAATCTTGTTTTTAATAAATTTTAAATAGATAATTATAACTTAAACATTGCCTAATGTTAGTACTTGTGATTCATTTTCCTCTTTTTTTTCGGGAACTCCGGTAAAATATGAAAAAAATAAATTATTCTTGGCAAGAACTTCATCTCCCGTGCCTCCTTGCTTTTTGTTATAATTTCCATTCTTATCCATAGACCGCTCTTTCCATTTTTGTTATTGGCGATAGCTGCGATGGAGTTCTCTTATCGATTTTAATGGGTGGGTAATGTGTTTGAATTGTGATATAAAGATCAATAACGAACAATAATTCAACTTGATCAGAATCAATATAATCTATGATGTTGATCATTACCAGCGAACTTTGATAACCTACATTTGATCGGATAAAGGCGATACACGTTTTTTCAAAATATTTTGATAAGACATTACATTTAAAAAACCATTATGACAAGCATTAAAAATATACATCCAATAAGCGCTGTAGTTCTTTTCGACCTTCTAAAAAGGGAATTTCCAGACTATATCAACACTAAATTAGATGCTATGCTGAATATAGACTTCGTCCATGTTTATAATGAGATCAATGTGCTGTTTCCTGATATAATTGCTGGAACTGCTTTAACAATTAGTGTGTCAGATCAGGAGATCACAATAACTGAAAATGCACCTGATAATGACTTTAAAACCGCTTTACTTGAAGAGCATTTAACTTCTTTTATCCGGATGAAAGCAGGTTAATCGTTGGGCCAAATAAATGGCCTGGAAAAAATTATTTGTTAGTTGACCAAATACTAAAAGGGATCTAATGCTTTCGCTAATTAGAAATTATGAGAAAATTGGAAAAAAAGGTGGTATTCATCACCGGAGGAAATTCAGGTATTGGAAAAGCTGCTGCTCTTGAGGCTGCAAGAGAAGGAGCGATAGTTGTTGTGGCTGACCTTGAAAACAAGGATCACCTGGAAACGCTTAATGAAATAAAGGCATTAGGAGCCAAATGTATGTTTGTTCCAATTGATGTGTCAGATGTGGAAAGCGTCAAATTGGCTATCCTTACGACTGTGGCAGAATTTGGAAGTTTGGATGTAGCTTTTAATAATGCAGGTATTGGCGGAACTTATTCCGGGATACATGATATGCCTGAGGCTACTTGGGACAGGTTGATCGCAGTAAATTTAACTGGCCAGTTTTATTGCGTAAAATATGAACTGCAGCAGTTTTTGAAGCAGGGTGGAGGGGTAATTGTAAATATGTCTTCGCTTGGTGGATTGAAAGCAGAACACGGTTTAGTACCATACACAGCAGCCAAACATGGCGTTTTAGGCATTACCAAAAATATAGCGGTTCAATATGCCGCACAAAATATCAGAGCGAATGCACTTTGTCCATATTATGTGGAAACTCCATTATTGGCTGAGGCTCCAGGAGCCATTCATCAAGCATGGATTGACGGATCGCCATCTAAACGGCTTTGTACACCTGAAGAGGTGGCTAAAGCATTTATTTATCTGGCTTGTGATGACTCTAGTTATTGTAATGGAACACAAATTATCCTGGATGGAGGAGTCATGGCTTAGTTAATTCTTCATTTTCGCAAGCCTTTCCAGATCCAGTACAGTAATGGTTATCCCTTCACGTTCCTGTAATTTTTCGTTAGGAAATCTGATCATGTTCTGCTTACCGTTTCGGTAGCCATACAGGCCATTGCTGTTAAGTCTTAGCGGGTAATGTTGAAACATCTTTTTTGATAATCTGCAGATGGTACAGGCGAAGGATAGCCCCTCCGCTTGATCCAAAATAATGTTCCAAGCATGGTGTAAAATACCTCTGTACATAAAAAGCCTCACATTTCTGCGAGGCTTTTCTGTGATCCCACTGGGATTTGCACCTGGTGCGAAAATCAGCGTTTAAATAGTATTTGGTGCGTTTTTAAATTCGACTCACCGAATTTCTCATCATTTATTTTGTACGTTTTTAACTGCAATTGCTATATTTAAATATACGAAATATATGGATCAGTTAAATTGTAAAATTGTCGTTTTCCCTCGATTTACCTGAGCGCCCTTCTCCCCATACAAATGCCCACTTTTAAATGGCTTTATCACATAATTTCCTGCATTTAAGTTGACCATTATTGTTGTCTCTTGGCTGTTCAACTTGATGCTTTTAATTGCTATCTCTTTATTATCCGTTGTATATATGTCGATTTCAGATGGTGAAACAGCAAATGAAATCTGCAACTTTCCGTCAAAATCATCTTTTTTACATCCGATAAAAATTAAACAGGTTACGACTATGGTGAGTACATATGTTCTTAATTTCATTTTAAATAATATTATTAGTTTCAATTATAGAATTAGGACCTGACACTTATCGTTTTCACAATTAAGCCGGTTTGGTCTACGTTTAATTTAAAAGTCTTTACGATTGTTGTCATGGGAGTATTATTATTAGGCTTTACATCAATAGTAAAACGAACAACAAAATCATACTCATGTTTCGGGTCTCCTCGGCCTGATAGCTCGCTATAAAGATAAATACTAGTAGGATTAACAAAGGCATCAAGGCTCCGTCCTTGATACCCAGCAGGAATATCTTCAGCATTTCCCATCCATTTGTCTGCTCTCTCAGCACTAACATTTTTAATTTGAGCGGTTGAATTAAATTGAAATTTAGGTTGAATTCTCAGGATCAATTCTTGTTTTCTAATGGTCACAGTAGCTTCTTTTTGAACTTCAGGATTAATCTCAACATATTGAGAAAAATCCATTTTTGGGATGTTCAAAGTAATATGCTTAGGAAATCGATCCCAATCCATTTTAAAGTACAAATAATCTGTTCCGGTAATTTTAACCGCTGGAAGGTTTTCTTTCACATTAAACACGCCCAAAGTTTTATTGTATAGAGGAATGTATCCGGTAGCTGTTGGTAATATGTTTGTTCCTGGCATCCATACTGAGGTCGGGCTTGATGGGAATGATCCTGTATTTACGCTTGTGCCTTCAAGCCTAGCATCAAGATCAACCCCTAGATTAATATTATTGGAACCACTTGAGCCCCCTAAAATGGCGCTGAATAATCCAATTACAGCTTCTGGTAATTTACCTATATTGCTCGTTAGCGCACCTTTTAATCCTTGTAAAATGGATTTGAAAATATCATTGGGTACTCCTATCTTATTTTCTCCTGTTTCCTTATTTGAGGTGTGCTTGTTGAAAAATTCAAGTCCCACCCCAGACACCAAAGCTGTTCCAGCAACTTTCCCCGTATTTTCCAGGTCCGAAACTATCTGTGCTCCTTTAGATTTGCCACCCATAACGCTACTTATACTGCCCTGAATTTTTCCACCCAATTCAATTTTTGTGATGTTATGGTACTCCATTGACCAAAGCAGTTGAATATTTTGATAAGGTATGTCTTTTATCAAAGGATCATATGCAATCTCATATTCGGACATATACCATTTATTTGAAGCAAAGGGTGAGGAGCCATCCAATGGAGCTGGTTGAATCTGCTTGTAAGAATTTCGTTTATCATTAACATCAATAAAACTGCTTCCTAAGAAATTAAACATAGATGTTTTATGGGTAGAATTAATAGAGATACCTTCTTTTATATAAGAGGAATAACTTACAAATTGAGTTGTTGTGTATGAAAATATCCGCATGATCCCTCGATATTTGTTATACAGAATAAAATATGGATTTATTAGTGGGCTCCTGGCGTTCTCGTCAAAAGTACTATACAATAAAATCCATCCATCTTGTGACCTTCTGTCATTTGTTACATCCAAGCCGTAGGTTCCAGCAATACTTCCCTGTCCAGACCATGGAGACGGTATTTTTGCTTGCCCAGTAGGGGTTGGCATCCAATCAAGATTCTCCCATGCAAAATTTGGCACTGGAACAGCCGCTAAGTTGTTATGTAAAATTTTTAAATTACTGGAAAGCGGCGGGTCACTTTTTTTACACCCGGAAATAAATATAATTATAAAAAGAGAAGCCAGATATAGCCAATGAGATTCTTTTTTGATTTCCATTTGTTCGTTAATTTATAGTTTGATAATGTTCAATGAATCATAGGCAAATATATGATTTATTTAGACTTGTTAAAAATAATATATAATGTTTTTGAATAAAAATTTGATAATAGGAATATTATGATAGGCATTCTATTACATATTTGCTTTTTAAACAAATAAAATTTAACTATTTTTGGGTATTAACGATAACTAATGTGTTTTTTCGCCACCTCAAAAATTTCAGTCCTTATTCCGGTCATATATATATGATGAAATTAGGACTCCGTTTATAAAAAAGAAAGACAGTTTTTAGGCAGAAATGCCAGCCGTTTCGATCTCATTGATAGACTTAGTTATTTGCCGTTGAAAGAATTAAAAAAAGATGTTAGAGCCTACTTTATCAGTGAGGCAGACCTTTATGATCTTTTAGCCAGTGATGAAAAAAGTACCGCAGAAAATTACATCATTGAGTATCCGGGATGGGATGTTGAAAAAGAGGAGATGGTGTTAAAAGGATTTTTAAGTAGTTTTAATGATGGGATCATTGAGTTTGAAAGAAATATAGGTTTATCATATTTTTGAGGTAGAAAAGCAGACTGAAACTCGTTTTCATAATCAACTGATTTAGGGTTAACAAAAGTAGTCTTGCAGTCAGTGTACGTCAAGTCGTTCAATAGATAAAGTTTCTGTGAATCAGAAATTTACATTCAATTTGGTGAGTAAATAAACCTCTAAATTACTCACTTATATGTGATTAGGTGAGTAATTTAGTGTTAACCGTAAAAGCAAAAAGCCTGCAATCAACTGATTTTCAGGCTTCTATGCGTTTTGTTACTATTCTCTGTGATCCCGCTGGGATTCGAACCCAGGACCACTACATTAAAAGTGTAATGCTCTACCAGCTGAGCTACGGAATCAAAGCTGTTATTTTTAGCTTTACTCTAAGCGTTTCCGTTTAAAGTGATGCAAATATAGGATTAGGTTATATGAAGTGCAAATTAAAAAATCATAAAATCTATACTACACTGATTTTAAGCTAGATTATTTATTTTAAGCCCTATCAAAGGCCTTATTTTGGTGCTAAAATCAACTATTTGGAATTAAAAAAAACAGGAATTTGATCAGGAAACAAAGAATTGTCTCTTGCATTTCTGCTCAAATTCCTATCATTTTGAATTATCTTTTTAGAAAATTAACTAGTAATTGGTTTAATTCATCTTTATGAGTGATAAATAAGCCGTGTGATGCACCTTCCATTACATAATAATCAGCATTAGGAAGTAACATTGCAGTAATTGCACTGGTTGCTTTAATAGGTACCACCTGATCATCATCTCCATGTACGATCATTACAGGAATGGTAATGGTACTTAAATCTGTTCTAAAATCAGTTTCAGAGAATGACCTCACACAATCTACGGTAGCCTTTGGACTAGCCACAATCGCGAGCTGGTGCATCCAGTTCTGTATATCCTCGCTTACCGGTTTATTTAAAATCCCTTCCCCAAAGAACTGTTTTCCAAAACCAGTTAAGAATGCAGGACGATCCTGATGGATATTGGCAATAATTTCATCAAAAACATCCTTTGGAACACCTTCTTCATGGTCGTCAGTTTTTAGCATTAAAGGAACAACTGTACTAATCAATACTGCTTTTTCAATCCTAGAGCTGCCGTATTTACCTAAGTAACGCACTACTTCACCACCACCCATTGAAAATCCAACGAGTGTAACCTCAGATAAATCGAGTGCAAGGATTAATTCATTCAGATCGGAGGCGAGGGTATCATAATCATAACCGGTCCAAGGTTTGTCAGACTGGCCAAAACCACGTCTGTCGTATGCAATGCAGCGGTAGCCACTGTAAACAACTGATGCAACCTGATACTCCCACATTTCGTGTGATACAGGCCAGCCATGAATTAAAATTACTGGTTTTCCTGAACCAAGATCTTCGTAAAATATATTCACAGATTTACTGTTCTCGGGATTTCTTTTGATATATGGCATATTATAAATTTTAAAGGTTCAAAGATTAATAACACCATATATCGTGATTATGTTTAATAAAAGCGTCATTTTGGGAGAATAAACAATAATAATATTGCCATATTTGGCAAAAAAGAATAATTAAATGAATAAAGCAATATTTCTAGATCGTGATGGGGTTTTAAATCACGAAATCTATGATTACATCTGTAAAGTAGAAGATTTTGAAGTCCTTGAATACCAGATCCCACCATTAAAGAAGCTGTATGACGAGGGGTATATGCTGATTATCATTACCAATCAGGGTGGAATCGCCTTAAAACGTTATACGGAAGAAACACTGGCAGAAATGCACCGTATTTTAGCTGAAAAATTTGAGGCAAAGGGGGCAAAAATCACGCATGCATACTATTGTCCACACCATCCAACAGTTTCTGAGCCTTGTAATTGCAGAAAACCTTTATCTGGAATGGTATTAGAAGCGATCGCAACTTATCATATTGATCCGGCCTTATCTGTGATGATTGGCGATAAACCAAGAGATGTAGAAGCGGCCAATGGAGCAGGAGTGAAGGGTATCCTAATCGAACCAGATGAACAAATCAGTTATGAAGCCGTAAAAAAAGTCCTGTCGAATTAATTCAACAGGACTTTTTTTATGATCTGTTATTTAAGCTTATTTAGCTGCTGCTTCTGCTTTAGCATGATCAGCCAAGAACTGAGCTAAGCCGCTATCAGTTAATGGGTGTTTCATTAATGCAAGGATGGCAGAAAGTGGGCCAGTCATCACGTCAGCACCTAATTTAGCGCAGTTAACGATGTGCATTGGTCCTCTAACTGAAGCTGCAAGAATTTCAGTTTCGTATTGGTAGTTATCAAAAATCAATCTGATGTCTTCGATCAATTGAAAACCATCTGTAGAAATGTCGTCTAAACGACCTAAGAATGGAGATACGTAAGATGCACCTGCTTTTGCAGCGATTAAAGCTTGTCCGGCAGAGAAGATCAACGTACAGTTTGTTCTGATTCCTTTAGATGAAAGGTATTTAATGGCTTTAACACCATCTTTGATCATAGGAACTTTAACAACAATTTTCGGATCTAGTTTAGCTAATGCTTCACCTTCTTTGATCATGCTTTCATAATCAGTGGAAATAACCTCTGCACTTACATTGGCATCAACGATGTCACAAATTGCTTTGTAGTGGTTAATTACATTTTGTTCGCCAGTGATACCTTCTTTAGCCATTAAGCTAGGGTTGGTAGTTACGCCGTCTAGAACGCCAAGGTCTTGAGCTTCTCTGATTTGATCAAGATTAGCTGTGTCTATGAAAAATTTCATAAGATATATAGTTTAAGAAAATATATGGTTTTAATTAACTCGATTTGGTCGTTAGAAAGAAGAGGATGCAGTTGAAGCATGTCAATCTAAAAAATAAAAATGGGCAAGCACTTTACATCGCATCGCTACAACTTTCTACCCTTGCTTCGTTCCCGCCCTGGGGGAGTTCAAAAGGAGCTGATCGTGTAATACTTGCCCGTCACAAAAGTAGGAAAAGATCTGAATCTACCAAAGTATAAAATGCTTTTATTTCATTTTTAAGGGGGTTTTTCAGTTAATCGATTGAAATTAAAGGATTTGAAGAGGAAAATAATTTTAATTTTTTTTTGGGCTTATGAAAGCTCAGCAGCAGACATGAGTTTGTTTTGATGCTAACTCCCTTATATCCGGGAATCTTCATTGCCAATATTACATTTTACATCGATTTCAAGTATCAATATTATAATATAAAGAGTTTATATTTTAAATGTTCTGCATTTTTCCTAAAAAAGATGCCGATATTATAATTACTTGATTTTTTTTCGTAACTTAGTGTTCGAATCACACTATACCAACCAACAATAAATTAAACTTATGGAACAAACACAAGATCAGCAAGGGTTATACGACCAGCGTTTTGAACATGACGCATGTGGCATTGGTTTCGTTGCTCATATTAAGGGGAGAAAATCGCAACAAATCATTTCCGACGCAATAACCATTCTTGAAAATCTTGATCACCGCGGAGCTTGCGGCGCTGAAATTAACACCGGAGATGGTGCAGGTATCATGATACAGATACCTCATGAATTTCTTTATGACGAATGTCTTAAAATAGGATTCAGTCTGAATGAATCCGGAGACTATGGAGTAGGGATGTTGTTTTTACCGAAAGACGTTAAAGCGAGAGAAGAGTGCAGAGAAATCATTTATCGTGCGGGAGAGAAATTGGGCCTGGAAGTTCTAGGTTTTAGAAAAGTACAAACCAATACAGAAGGCATTGGCGATATGGCCTTATCTGTAGAACCAGAAATGGAACAGGTATTTATTGGCCGCCCGTATGCAATCGCTGCTGGTGCAGATTTTGAACGTAAACTTTACGTTTTCAAGAACTACCTGTCAAAGACGATTAATAATACCGTGAAGGGGATTAATGGCGAGTTTTATATTGCCTCTTTTTCTTCAAGAACTATAGTTTATAAAGGACAGCTGACTTCATTGCAGGTAAGATCCTATTTTACTGAGCTCAGTGATAAGCGCGTTGTTTCCGCTTTTGGCCTAATCCATAGTCGCTTTGCAACAAACACTTTCCCTTCCTGGAAGTTGGCGCAACCTTTTAGGTATATCGCCCATAATGGAGAAATTAATACGCTTCAGGGGAACCTGAACTGGTTTAGAGCAAGCGTGAAGTCATTGGCTTCTTCGCACTTTACACCTGAAGAACTGAATATTTTACTTCCTGTAATTGATGAATCCAATTCCGATTCAGGTTGTTTAGATAATATAGTAGAGCTTTTAGTGCATGCAGGTCGTTCTCTGCCACATGTCTTAATGATGTTAATTCCTGAGGCATGGGACGGTAACGATGATATGGACGAGCTAAAACAGGCATTCTATAAGTTCCATGCTACTTTAATGGAGCCTTGGGACGGTCCAGCAGCTGTTTCTTTTACAGATGGTAACCTGATTGGAGCAACGTTGGATAGAAACGGATTGCGTCCGCAAAGGTATGCCATTACAGAAGATGACCATGTGATTATGGCTTCCGAAGCTGGTGCATTGGCTTTAGATCAAAGCAAAATTATTGAAAAGGGTAGGTTGACGCCTGGAAAGATGTTTGTGGTAGATATGGAGCAGGGAAGGATCATCTCCGATACAGAAATTAAACAACAAGTATGCAGTCGCAGGCCGTATGCAGATTGGTTAAATCAATATCAAATCAGATTAGAAGAACTTTCTGATCCAAGAGTAGTGTTTAGCGGTCTTTCAGAAGAATCTATTTTTAAATATCAGCAGGTATTTGGATATAGCCGTGAAGACATCGACTTAATCCTGAAACCAATGGCTAAGGATGGAAAAGAGCCAATCGGATCGATGGGTACAGATATTCCATTGGCGATTTTATCTCAAAAACCACAGCATCTTTCTTCTTATTTCAAACAATTGTTTGCCCAGGTAACCAATCCGCCAATCGACCCTATTAGGGAAAAAGTGGTGATGAGTCTTGCGGGATTCATGGGAAATAATGGAAATATTCTGGAAGAAAATGCACTGCAGTGTCACTGTGTGGGTATCAAGCATCCTATTTTAACGAATTTAGAGTTAGAGAAGCTTAGAAGTATAGATACCGGAGTATTCCAATCTAAAACCTTACAAACTTATTTCAGAGCTACTGGTAAACCAGGCGCTATGGCAAAAGCATTAGATAGGTTATGTCGTTATGCAGTAGATGCTGTAGAAGATGGATTCCAGGTGATTATTTTATCAGATCGTGCTTTAGACTCTGAACACGCTGCCATTCCTTCTTTATTGGCTGTTTCTACAGTTCACCATCATTTGATCCGTAAAGGATACAGAGGCGATGTAGGCTTAGTAGTAGAAGCTGGTGATGTTTGGGAAGTGCACCATTTTGCTTGCTTAATTGGCTTCGGTGCAACTGCAGTAAACCCTTACTTAGCAGAAGAAACGATTACTGGTTTTGAAACAGAATTGGAAGTTAAACCCGCGAAACTTATACAGAACTATATTTATGCTGTAAATAATGGATTGTTGAAGATTTTCTCTAAAATGGGAATTTCTACGCTTCAATCTTATCATGGCGCACAGATTTTTGAAATTCTTGGTTTGAACAAACAGGTGGTCGACAATTACTTTACCGGTGCGGTTTCAAGAATCGGTGGTTTAGGACTGGATGAGATTGCCAGAGAAACTTTGATCAAACACAACAGGATTTTTGGTTCGGCTACACGTCCGGATATGATCTTGCCAACAGGCGGTAATTACAAATGGAAACGTAAAGGAGAACAGCATTTGTTCAATCCTCAAACGATCCACTTGTTACAAAATGCGACCAGAAAGAATGATTACAACGTATACAAACAATATTCTAAGCTTGTAAATGAACAAACGCATCAAGCGTTTACCATTCGCGGACTGTTTGAATTTAACTATAAACGTCCTGCAGTATCTTTATCAGAAGTAGAACCAGTTGAACAGATCCTGAAGCGTTTTGCTACAGGTGCCATGTCTTTCGGTTCGATCTCTCATGAAGCACACTCCACTTTGGCGATTGCGATGAACCGCATTGGCGGAAAGAGTAATACCGGAGAAGGTGGTGAAGATGAATTGCGCTATGAAACCTTACCTAACGGTGATTCTATGCGTTCTGCAATCAAGCAAATTGCTTCTGCACGTTTCGGTGTGACTAGTTATTACCTGAGCAACGCAGATGAGCTGCAAATTAAAATGGCACAAGGTGCAAAACCTGGTGAAGGTGGGCAATTACCTGGCGATAAAGTAGACGAATGGATTGCAAAAGTTCGTCATGCTACGCCTGGTGTAGGGTTAATTTCGCCTCCGCCACACCACGATATTTATTCTATTGAAGATTTAGCGCAGCTGATTTTTGACTTGAAAAATGCCAACCGTGAAGCTAGAATCAACGTAAAACTGGTTTCTAAAGCTGGTGTAGGCACGATTGCAGCCGGTGTTGCGAAAGCTCATGCCGATGTAATCCTGGTTTCAGGATTTGACGGAGGTACTGGTGCATCGCCATTAACATCGATCCAGCATGCTGGTTTACCTTGGGAACTTGGTTTAGCGGAAGCACACCAGACTTTGGTTAAAAACCGCTTGCGCAGCAGGGTAGTATTACAAACGGATGGTCAATTAAAAACGGGTAAAGACATCGCCATTGCGGCTCTTTTAGGTGCTGAAGAATGGGGTGTGGCTACCGCTGCTCTAGTCACTTCTGGCTGTATCATGATGAGAAAATGTCATTTGAATACTTGTCCGGTGGGTGTGGCCACACAGGATCCTAACTTGAGAAAGTTGTTTACCGGTGAAGCAGATCACGTTGTAAACCTATTCCATTTCTTAGCGGAAGAGTTGAGAGAAACCATGGCAGAACTTGGTTTCAGAACAGTAGAGGAAATGGTAGGTCAGGCAGATGCTTTAAGCTTACGTACAATTGATCCGAGCGACTGGAAATTAAAAGACCTTGACCTTTCTGCGATTTTATATAAAGCGCCAGACAATGGCTTGAGCTTGTATCAAACAGAAACTCAAGATCATGGATTAGCGGATATTTTAGACCACCAATTGATCAAAGCTGCAGCTCCTGCATTGTTGAATAAAGAGCCGATTTACAGAGAGTTTGAGGTGAAAAACACCAACCGAGCTTTAGGTACGATGCTTTCAAATGAAGTTTCAAAAATTTATAAATCGCAAGGTTTACCAGCAGATACGATCAACTTTAAATTCAAAGGTTCAGCCGGACAAAGTTTCGGTGCTTTTGCAGCCAAAGGAATCTCATTGCAGCTGGAGGGTGAAGCGAATGATTACGTAGGTAAAGGCCTTTCTGGAGCTAGATTGTCCATCTATCCTTTTAGTACCATCAGCTATGTGCCGGAACAAAATATCATCATTGGTAACGTTGCCTTATATGGTGCAACTTCTGGTGAGTTGTATGTGAGAGGTCAGGCTGGTGAAAGGTTTGCCGTAAGAAACTCTGGTGCTACAGCTGTAGTTGAAGGTTTAGGTGATCATGGTTGTGAATACATGACTGGTGGTGAAGTGCTGGTGATCGGTGATACAGGCAGTAATTTCGCTGCTGGTATGAGCGGTGGTGTAGCCTGGATCTATGATGTGAAGCAAGAATTTACCAATAAATGCAATAAGGAAATGGTAGACCTTGATCCACTGGATGAACAGGATGAGCTACGCATAAATGTGTTACTAAAAAAACACATCCAGCTTACAGATAGTAGTTTAGCTAAGTTTATCTTAAGTGATTGGGCGACTCAATCTGCACACTTTATCAAAGTATTCCCTAAGGAATACAAAGCCGTAATGATGAAAAGAGCTGCTGTAAATGTTTAATTATTTCCAGCACAAAACAATCGAGAGCCACCAGAGTAAATTGAAACAAAAAATGACGAGAACCACTAAACTAAATATAGCTTAACTATGGGAAAAGTAACCGGATTTTTAGAGTATGAGAGAACTGCTCCTATAAAAGAAGATGCTAAAGAACGTTTAAAGCATTATAATGAATTTGTAGAGAATTTTGAACTAGAGCAGGTCAACCGTGAAGCCGCAAGGTGTATGGATTGCGGTGTTCCATTTTGCCAGTCGGGCTGCCCACTAGGAAATGTAATTCCGGAATTTAACGACGCGGTATATAAAGGAGATTGGCAGCTGGCTTCAACTATATTGTTGAGCACCAACAACTTCCCTGAGTTCACAGGAAGGATTTGTCCGGCACCTTGCGAATCTGCATGTGTCCTTGGCATCAACAAATCTCCAGTATCTATTGAAGAGATCGAAAAACATATTATTGAAATTGCCTTCAACAAAGGATATATCAAAGCGGAAGAGCCCTTGATCCGTACCGGTAAGAAAGTAGCGGTGATCGGATCAGGTCCTGCGGGACTTGCTGCAGCAGCGCAATTAAACAGAGCTGGTCATGAGGTGGTGGTTTACGAACGCGATGACGCACCTGGAGGGTTATTGAATTATGGTATTCCTGATTTTAAACTTCAGAAAGATATAGTAACCAGACGCATCAAGCTGATGGAAAAAGAAGGTATTGTGTTCAAATGCAACTCCAATGTTGGGGTAAATGTAGAATTGAACACTTTACTTAGAGAATTCCAAAGTATTGTTTTAGCAGGTGGTTCTACCATTCCAAGAGATTTGACGATTACTGGTCGCGAGACTAAAGGCGTTCATTTTGCCATGGACTTCTTAAAACAACAGAACAAGCGTGTTCAAAAGATTAGCTTTGAGCAAGAGGCGATTTTGGCTACTGGTAAGGATGTGATTGTAATTGGTGGTGGTGATACTGGTTCTGATTGCATCGGCACTTCAAACCGTCAGGGGGCGAAATCCGTGATGCAGTTTGAAATCATGCCAATGCCTTCATCACAACGTACTTCAAACATGCCTTGGCCGACCTTCCCAATGTTACTAAAAGTGACTTCTTCCCATGAAGAGGGTTGTGAAAGAGCATGGGGAGTAAATACTAAGGAATTTATCAAGGATGAAAACGGCAACCTTAAAGCCTTAAAAGTAGTAGATGTAGAATGGGAGATTGATCCTACTGGCAGACCTTTGAACTTCAAGGAGAAACCAGGAACGGAAAGAGATTTGCCTTGTCAGCTGGTTTTATTGGCAATGGGATTTTTGCATCCTCAAAAAGAAGGCTTAATTGAAAAATTAGGAGTAGAGTTGGATAACAGAGGTAACGTGAAAGCTGAAGAAGGTAAATATCAAACCAATATTGCAAAGATCTTTGCAGCAGGAGATATGCGCCGTGGACAATCATTGGTAGTTTGGGCCATTTCAGAAGGTAGAGAAGCTGCCCGTAAGGTGGATGAGTACTTAATGGGGCACAGCAGACTTGCATCAAAAGACGGTATCCCTTACGCCTAATTATTAAAAAATAAACCTGGTGGAAATTATCCCACCATTTAAACATAAGCAGCTATTGTCCCTTGGATGATAGCTGCTTTTTTATGCCTTATTTTTCTATAGGGAAATAATTAGCAGGCGGTTTCATGTTGAGATTTCAAAAAAAGATTCTTGGCATAAGAATTTTTCAGCTGCTTTATAAATCAGCCGAAGAATTCTCTTTTTATTTTTATGAGGTCATTAAAACTTGATTTATCGACCTCATAATTAGCCCGATACGGACTGTTTTTTTTGAAAAAAAACGCCAATATACAGCTTATATCAACATTTCTGCCATCAGTAACAAAAAAGAGACGTTTTGATTCAGATACCGCAGTTTGATGCTTAAATTTAAGTAACAAACTAATTCTAAATGACCTATGAAAAAATCATTACCATTTTTAATGCTGCTATTGCTATTTAGCATAGCCGCGTGGGCACAAACCCGTACGATTACGGGAACTGTGACAGCCGAAAGTGACCAAAATCCCCTTCCTGGAGTATCCATAAGGGTGGTTGGACAGAAAACCGGTACCTTAACCAACTCTGCGGGTAAGTACAGTATTCAAGTAACAGGTACCAACCTGAGTCTGGAGTTTTCTTATCTGGGTTTTAAAACTCAGACGAAAACAATAGGGAGCAGTAATGAAGTCAATGTTTCTCTATCCGATGACGAAACTAGTTTAAATGAAATTGTGGTGACCGCACTTGGCATAAAGCGGGATAAACGTACCTTAACCTATTCCACACAGGAAGTTGGAGGTAATGCTTTAGTGGCTGCCAAAGAAAATAACTTAGTGAATGCACTGGCTGGTAAAGTAGCGGGGGTTCAAATTACCAATTCCAGTGGGGCCGCAGGTAGTTCCTCTAAAATTGTAATTCGCGGTAATACCTCTTTGACAGGCGAGAACGGCGCTCTTTTTGTCGTGGATGGCGTACCTATTAATAACTCTGAAGCCGGTAATCCTGACGGTGCATTAAGTGCAGGAGGAACAGCTAATAGGGCCATTGACATTGATCCAAATATTATAGAAAGTGTGACTATATTAAAAGGGGCAGCGGCCAGTGCATTATATGGTTCTGCTGCTGCAAGAGGAGTAGTGATTATTACCACTAAAACGGGCAAGGGAAAACCTTCGATTTCTATTTCTTCAGGAATTACAGTAGATCATCCAATATTTCCAGAATTTCAGGATAAGTATGCTCAAGGTAGCAATGGTGTTTACATCGATGGAAATAATGGAGAATTAGGCTCAGGTTCTTGGGGGCCACTGATTGATGGCTTAACTGTGAATGGGGTCCCTGTACAGAAACACGATCCCAGGAAGGAGTTTTTTAGGACTGGGCTTACCACAGACAATACCGTTGCGTTAAGTGGTGCTTCTGATAAATCAACCTATCTTGTATCCTATTCCTATCTAAAAACTAAAGGAACAATGCCAGGCACTGACTTTGGTCGGCATTCCTTCTTCACCAAATTTTCGAATAATATTACTGATAAAATAAACGTCATTGGGCAACTGAACTATGTTAACACTGCTAATGATCGTTTACCAGAAGGAAATAGTCTTGCAAGTCCATTTTGGACAGTTTATGCGGCACCTATATCCTGGGATCCATTTCCTACCACTTATCCAGATGGAACACAGCGAGTGTTCCGTGCTGCAAGAAATAATCCTTACTGGTTAGTAGATAATGTAAAATTCAGCTCCCTTGTCAACAGATTTCTGCCAGTTTTTACCGTTACTTACAATCCAACTCCCTGGTTAACCATTACCGAACGTGTAGGGGCTGATATCTTTAATGATGATACGCATTACCATGAAGCTTCCGGAATTGTTGGTGGAGAATCTGATAATGGTAAAATGTACAATCGGGAGATAAATTTCAGACAGTATAATCATGACTTGATTATAGAAGCGAAAAGGAACTTCAGCGATGATTTCTTTGGAAGTATTTTGATCGGTAATAATATTCTGGCTTCTGATCAGAAAACAGTTTTTGATAAGGGTATAGGTTTATCGGCTAAGGATTTTTATAATATTAGCAACGCATCTACCCAGATCTCCACGATTACGGAAAGTAATTATAGAAAAGTAGGTATATACGCACAGATGACAGGAGAATATAAGAAAATGCTATCCTTATCATTGACAGGGAGATATGATGGAACTTCTGTGCTGAATAGCGATAAGCAATTTTATCCTTATGGTTCAGCATCCGGTGCTTTTATCTTTACCGAAGCATTAGGAATGAATAATAATCCAATTATGAATTTCGGTAAATTCCGTATTTCTTATTCCTATGTAGGAAATGATAATGTTGCACCTTATAGTATTGGTACTCCTTATGTAAAACCAATTATTGGAAATATAGAATTTCCTTATGATGGTCTGAATGGGTTCTTATTGACGAATACTTACGGTGATAGGAACCTGAAGAACGAGGGTCTGAAGGAATTTGAAACGGGTTTTGAATTCAAATTTCTTAAAAGCAGGTTGAATTTTGAAGTTACTTATTTCAATAAAGTAAGTAAGGACCTGATCAGTACAACACCAATAACCCCGTCAAGTGGTTTTAATGCCGCTGTTATCAATGCGGCAAGTATGTATAATCGGGGTGTGGAGTTGGTATTGGGCGGTACACCAATAAAAACAAAAAACCTCACCTGGGATATTGCTTTGAATTTCACCAAAATCAACAATAAAGTAACTGAGATTGGACAAGGTCTTGATAACATTCAGTTTGCGGGTTTTGTTAGCCCTGGTGTATTTGCTTATAAAGACCAACCTTATGCCGTTATTTTTGGCTCGCGATACCTTCGAAATGATGCTGGAAGGTTAGTAATAGATGCTGAAGGTTATCCTATTATAGATGAACAACTTGGTCCTATAGGCAATACCGTACCTAAGTGGAATGCAGGTTTAACCACAACGCTGAACTATAAAGGTATTACGCTTTCTGCGGTACTTGACATGAAAAAGGGCGGTGATGTATATAACCTTGACAATTTCTACCTTAATTTTTATGGGGTTACTAAAGTTACTGAAGACAGAACTGCCACTAAAGTCTTTGATGGGGTGACTGAAGATGGTTCAGAAAACACAAAACAAGTTACATTGGACCAAAAATATTATCAGGAAAACTTTTCAGCAGTAGACGAAAATGGAGTAGAGGATGGGACTTACATCAAACTAAGACAAGTAACCCTAGCTTATACTTTTCCAGCGGATATATTAAGGAAAACGCCATTTAAAGGGTTGAGTGTCTCTGCTACAGGCAGAAATTTATGGTTTTATACCCCACACTACACAGGCTCAGATCCTGAAGTGAGTCTATATGGAACTGGAAATGGTGCCGGCTTTACCAATTTTGTAACGCCATCTAACAAAAGTTTCAATTTTGCGGTAAAAGTTACTTTTTAAACAGACCAATCATGAAAAAGACATATTATATATTCGTAGCATTTTTAATGCTGATTTCTGCATCTGGATGTAAGAAATATTTAGATATTAATAAAGATCCGAACAATCCTTTAGATGTTCAAGAAGCGCTGATCTTAACACCTGTTCAGCTCTATACGACTACAAATATTCTTGGAGGGTTTCCCGGCTCTGTTGCTGCTTATTGGACACAGCAGCTGGCTTTAAATCAGCCATCACCAGAAATTGATAGTTATAGAATTACCCCAAGCGACGTCAACAATACTTGGAGTTTTGATCTTTACCCTGCAATTTTTAACAACCTAAGAATTATGATCGGTAAAGCACAAGCAGGAGGGAATAATGGTTATGCAGCAATTGGAAAAGTAATGCTGGCTTACAATCTGGCGATTTGCACAGATCTGTTTGGAGATATCCCGTACTCGGAAGCCTTTGGAGCGCTCGATGGATTAAAGCCAAAATATGATCGCCAGGAAGATATTTATAAGGTCATTCAACAGAATTTAGATGAAGCTATTGTCATCTTGAATAGTGAACCTAGTGGTATCAATGTAAAAGCAGATGACTTGATTTATGGTGGGGATTTCCCTTCCTGGAAAAAGTTTGCCTACACGCTAAAAGCAAGATATTACCTGCGCTTAAGTAAGGCAGCAGGATACAATGCTTCAGCGCAAGCTGACCTCGCCCTTGCAGCTTTGCAAAATGGCTTTACGGACAATAGGGACAATGCTAAAGTAACCTATAGTGGTGGTGATAAGTCACAAAACCCATGGTATCGTGGAACCTTGCCTGGAGCTGGTGGAGTGGTATTAAACAAAACTTTTGTCGATTTATTAACTGCAAATAATGACCCGAGGCTGCCTATCCTAGGACTTGCGGGTTCTGGTGGAGGTTTTTTAGGTAGAGAAAGCGGTACTGACCCTAATCCAAACCCTAAAATATATGCAACTGTGGGACCTAAAGTTGGTGGATATTTACTCTTAGATCAAGTAGGCCCCTCAGCACCAGTTTATCTGGCGAATTATGCTGAAGCCTTATTCATTAAAGCTGAAGCTACATTAATTAAGTCTGGTCCAGCCACTGCTCAGCCTATATTCGTAGAAGCGATCAGGCAAAACATGCTTTCATTAGGCGTTGCTACAAATGATATAAACACTTACATCATTGCACATGGAATACTGAATCCCGCTAATCCTTTAAAAAGCTTAATTGGAGAAAAGTATGTATCCAATTTCTTATCACTTGAAGCTTATAATGACTGGCGTAGAACAGGATTTCCAACGCTGAATGTTGTTGTTAATGCATTTCGTCCTTATATCCCACAGCGTTTTCCTTATCCTTCTCAAGAGATTACATCAAACCCTCAGCCACAGCAGTCAATATTGACCTCTGAGCCGGTATGGTGGGCAAAATAGAACAAGTAAAGAGCTGCTGACCTAAGGTTAGCAGCTCTTTTTTTATTTCTCATTTGGATTTTTTTTCTTCGCGAGCAGCATGCTGATTGTTTTCTGAATTCTGCCAATCCTGGTTTTATCCTGTTTTGCTGTTAAGATCCACAATACGTATTCTTTTTTATGAGAGTAAGCGAGAGACAGAAAATACTCCAGCGCTTTAGGCTCCTTTTTTAATGCAAATTCAAAATCCTCAGGTATTTTTACCTGTTTATTCTGCACATCAATATAATTAGCGTATTCATTCTTTTGAATGTGCTCATTTCTAACAGGAGAGGCCTTAACCGAGGATATAGGCTTCAATCGAAGTCCAGTCCAGACCTCAGAAATTGATGCAGAAGCGCAAGGAGTCAATTGATAAGTTTTCAATTCATCCCAGGGCCCCATCATGTTTAAATCAGTCGTTATTCCTGAACTTTTTTTAGGATAAGCAATCCATAATAGCGTGTTTGGCTCTAATCTTTTATGTAAACGGGCCAGAGCTTCTTCCAGTTCATAACCATTAGTCACAAATAAAATGACCGCATCAAAGACCCTTTCTGCATTAAAGCTAAGCTGGACTGCATCATAATCACCTAGAAATTGCACTAAATTATCCGGAGCATTCTCAATAAGCACGCTGTATCCAGGTTTAATATGCAATTTTTTAAGTAATGTATTTTCCATCAGCTAGCTTTAAAAACATTTTTTTTATAACCTCAATTTAGCAAAGAAGTCCCATAGTACAATTCCTGCAGAGATCACAATATTGAAAGAGTGTTTGGTACCAAACTGAGGAATTTCAATACATTTGTCAATCTGGGTCATCACCTCATCGGCCACTCCATTTACTTCATTTCCAAAGATCAAAGCATATTTTTTCTGAACATCTGGCTGAAAGGTGTTCAGCATCGTGCTACCCGAAGCCTGTTCAATGGCTATGATCTCATATCCATCTTTACGTAAACTAGCAACCGCATCTAAAGTGGTTTCAAAGTGTTCCCAGGCTACCGACTGGGTTGCGCCCAATGCCGTTTTTTCTATTTCACGGTGTGGGGGTTGAGCACTAATGCCACAGAGGTATAATTTCTCTATGGCAAAGCCATCAGCTGTTCTAAATACAGAACCTATATTGTGCATACTTCGCACATTATCCAATACTACAATAACCGGTAACTTTTCCTGTTCTTTAAACTCTTCTACACCAACGCGGTTTAACTCGTCTGTTTTTAATTTCTTCATTAAGGACTATTATTCTATGCGGCAAAAATAGGATTTAAATTGCAGATGCACCATTGCCGATGTCACTGATATAAATAGAAGCAGGATATCCGATGCGTGCTACATAGAAATCGGTAAGCTGTTTTGCGAAATTTTCTTCTTCACCTTTTTTCAGCAGGGCGATCGCACATCCGCCAAAACCAGCACCGGTCATCCTGGCACCAATCACATGCTCATAATCGCTGCAAAATTCAACAACCGCATCCAACTCTTTACCGGTAACCTCATAAAGATCTTTTAGTGACTGATGAGAGGCATACATTAAACGACCAAATTCTTGCAGATTGCCTTCATTCAATGCTTTTGCAGCAAGATGAACACGATCATTTTCTCTGATCACGTGAGTAGCTCTTTTCAATATGGTTTCATCTTTAATCAACTGACTATGCAAAGCAAATTTCTCTGCATTCAATTCACATAGATTGTTAAGCGTAATCTCCTGGTTAAGATTTGCCAAAGCCGTCTGACACTCGGTTACTCTTTCATTATATTTAGATTCTGCCAGCTTCCTTGGTTTATTTGTATTGATGATGGCCAGAACATAATCACCCAGGTTACAGTCTACCGATTTGTATTTTAAAGTATCACAATTTAGCACTAAGGCTTTGTTCTCTTCTCCAAATGCAACGGCAAATTGGTCCATAATGCCGCAGTTCACACCTATAAACTCATTTTCTACTTTCTGAGCCAATAAAGGAATTTCTATTTTATCGTAGCCTAAACCGAAGAAATCATTCAATGCATAAGCCATAGCTACCTCAATAGAAGCAGAAGAGGAAAGTCCTGATCCGATAGGAATATTGCCATAAAACAACAAATCCAGACCGGTAGGGATTTTATGTTTTTTAAGGATTTCATGGAAAACTCCCAATGGATAATTGTACCATTCCGGGCCAGTTTTAGTATATGCCTCTTGTAATGGAATCTCCTGTTCTTCAGGAAAATTAAGGCTTTTAAAGCGGATCACCTGATCATTATTAGGCGCAATGCTCAACCAGGTACCCAAAGTAACTGCACATGGCATGACTAATCCACCGTTATAATCAATATGCTCGCCAATCAGGTTTACACGGCCAGGGGTAAAATAATTCGCCTTTGGTTCTTGTCCGTATAGCGCTGAGAATTTTTCGGTCAATTCCGCTTTCATTGTAATTTTTTAAATTAATGTTTTTGTTTTAAGTAAAGTATTGATAGTATTGTTATAAATAACAACCGCCCTAATATACAATTTATGGAAACAAAGCTAATCAAGACCGGGAAATTTATTGATGATAAAGAAGTCTTCGGAATTGAGTTAACAAATACACATGGTACTTATGTGAAAATATACAACTATGGTGCAATCATCAATAAGTTCATCGTGACGAATAAACATGGCGAAAAGCAAGATATTGTATTGGGTTTTGATGATTTTGAAGGATATATCAATGAAGATTACCTGGCTAATTATCCTTATCTGGGCGCTGTAATCGGTCGTTATGCCAACCGTATTAAAAGTGGCAGGTTCAGTATTGATGGCACTGTATATCAGTTATCGCAAGCAAAAGGCGGAGATTGCCTGCATGGTGGTGAGATTGGTTTCGACAGAAAATTATGGACTATTTTACCAACCATTGATCCAAGTTTGACATTACAATATATTTCTCCTGCTGGAGAAGAGAATTTTCCAGGAAATCTGACCGTACAGCTTACCTTTAAGCTTACAGATGACAATGAATTGAGATTGGATTTCAAAGCAACTACAGATGAAGCGACAGCAATTAACTTAACACATCATAGTTATTTTAATTTGTCTCCGGACCTTGGCGTTATAGATCAGCACTTCCATAGAATGCCTGCAAGCAATTATCTGGAACAGGATGATAATTATGTCGTAACTGGCAAGTTGATCCCTGTACAAGGCACAAATCACGATTTCCTTGGCGGCAAAACCTTTGCCCATGACTGGAATTCGGAAGAAGGCTATGATCAGACGTATGTTTTGGATAAACCTTATGGCGAATTCACTTTGGCTTCTGAAACCTCTGAGGAGAAAAGTGGACTGAAACTATCAGTATATACTACTGAGCCAGTCGCACACCTTTATACTGCCAAGTACTTATCAGTATTGGGAGGAAAAGGAGGGGCTACTTACCATGCTTCTGAGGCCTTTTGTGTAGAAACACAGCACCATCCAAACGGTATCAATATTCCTTCTTTTCCAAGTACGATTCTTAGACCTGGAGAGACTTACACACAAACTACAGTTTATAAAATAGAACATAATTAATATGAAAGTCGATATCTGGTCGGACGTAAGGTGTCCGTTTTGCTACATAGGAAAGAGAAAGTTTGAAGCTGCTTTGGCAGACTTTGATCACAAGGGCGAAATAGAAGTGGAATGGCATAGTTTCGAGCTGGATCCAAATGCGGTGACTATACTTGACAAAACTTCTGAAGAGTATTTAGCAGAACGTTATGGAAAGTCAAAAGAATGGGCAGCGGAAACTCATAAAAACGTAGCCAATGCAGCAGCTGAAGTTGGCCTGACTTTCAATTTTGATCAGGCAATAGTGGCTAATTCTTTTGATGCACACCGGTTAATTCAACTTGCAAAAACAAAAGGACTTGGTGATGCGATAGAAGAAGCGATGTTCAAGGCTCATTTTACTGATGGAAAGAATATTGATGATCAGGAGGCACTGCAAAAAATCGGCCTTTCTGTTGGTTTAGATGTGTCAGAAATCCGAGAAATGTTAAACAGTGATCGTTTTACTGATGAGGTACGATATGATGAGAAAACTGCAGAAACAATAGGTGTTCGCGGTGTCCCATTCTTTGTATTCAATGAGAAACTGGCGGTATCTGGCGCACAGCCTCCAGAAACATTTCTCGGAGCATTAAATCAGGCCTGGGAATCCCGTCAATCAAGCGCAACGTAAACCTAATCCCTAATTAGCTTTCTTTTTTAAACGATAGATTTTATAAAAAAGCTCAAACATTGTAAATAGTGTTTGAACTTTTTTATATTGATATGATCAATAGCAATTAGGCTTCCGATGTAACCTGCTGTCCAACTATAGGCAAGCTCAGCCGGACAAAAAATGAAGGTTCAGTTTCTTCACACTCATAATACAGCTTTATAAGGTCTCCATACAGCTGACTGTAATTATCGCGGTACGCTTCCAGATCTGCTAAAAGCTGTGACGTTGAGTGAGATCCGTACTGCATTTCTAAGTGCAATTCATCCGATTCAATTAGTATAACAATATCCAACCTGACGGCCTGATCGTGTATGATTTTACAAAAAGGCTCTAAAAGATTAACGATAGATAGTGGCGCGATATATTGATCAGCATCTTCCCCCTGAACATCCAGTTTGATATGCAGCTGATGATGTAAATGGTCCAGACCAATAAAATGTAAGAAAGATCTAAAAGCAGCTAGTTCCTCTTTTAATGGACTATAAAGCTGCCGACCTCTATAAAGGCGGTACCTGAGCAAATCTGAAAAGGTAAGGATAGCTTCTGGCGTGGTTTCTTCATGTATTTTGGCGGATTCCTTTAATTGATGTAAAGACCTCATGAGGAAATCTGGATTGATATTGCTTTTTAATAGATCTAGCTTTACTTGTTCAATTTCTTTCTTTTCTTTTTCCAATTCCAGAAGTGTATTGCCTTCTTCATTTTTCTCCATAAAAAAAAGCATCATGGAGAAGAACAGAAAATTTAACAGGTAGCTTGCCAGCTTACCTGCATAAATTTTTGAAAAGCTCAGATCGCTGGTAACTGAAACAGGATCTGTCAGATGTACAAAGGTTTTTCCAAAGAAAACATCAATAGCCGAAATCCCCAGTAAGGAAACCAGCATCAATAACCAGAATTGCAGGTTTTTATTTCTTTTGAAAAAATATGGGATAAAATACAAGCAGTAGAGATAGAAAAATGTAGCAATCATCACATTCGAGAGAAAGAAATGATTAAAAACCAAAGAAGGTGTAATCGGTCCTTTAGCACGCATAATGGTGCTTACGATCAATACCCAGATCCAATAAGCAGCATGGGCTACCCAGCGGTATTTATTAAAATAAACCCACCGGTTGCGTTCGTTAATCTCTAGTTGCGCGAAATTACTCATGATTAAAAAATAAGGATTAGGCAGATTTCAAAGTGATCAAGAGCATTATTGATCGTTAATTTATGGCGTCTTGGGTAGAGAATTTCTAATCTTCGCTTTACATTATTCAGTCCAATGCCGCCTTGATACTCAGAGAAATTTTGAAGAGCAGGATTTGCTGGCTTGCTATTTTGAAGCTTAAAATGAAGTTCTTTTTTTTGAACTTCAATCTCCATATTGATCCAGGATTTACCAAAGCTGGTTTTAGTACCATGTTTGAATGCATTTTCCAAAAAATTAATCAAAAGTAAAGGTGCAATTTTATGCCCGGCAGTGATTCCTTTTATAGTCGTCGTTATGGTACATTGGTCTTCCTTATGCCGTAGCTTTTCGAGCGAAATATAGCTATTCGTAAATGTAAATTCATCGTCCAGTTCTACTAAATCCTCCTTGCAATCGTATAGCATATAATGTAGTAAAGATTCTAGCCTCTCAATTATGACCGGAGTTCTTTCTGATTTCTTTAAACTAAGCGCGTAAATATTATTGAGTGTATTGAAAAGAAAGTGGGGGTTGACCTGTGATTTTAAAAACCGGCTTTCCAATTCAATCTTTTCAGATTTAAAGCGCCCAAGATTCTGAATTTCCTTTTGCCGGTCATAGATGTCGATAAAGTAATAAAAAGCGATGAATATTGAGGAGACAAATAGATACAGCAGTAGATGATTACTCAAGATGTACCAGAAACCAAGTTCTGGTCTGATACTCATGACCGGAATTGTACTAATCACCATACTCATAATGGATAAGTTGATCAGAAAGCAGGATAGAAAGAGCAAGGGCATACATAACCAAAATATATACTTCTTTTTCTGCTTGTGTAATGGAATAATGCCAAGTATAAAAGTATAGGATTGCAGAAACATCACTAAACAAAATGTACTAATGAAGATGACTGGAAATGGTTCTGGAAATTTCAGATTGTTAAACAGTTTGCTTTTGTCGGCTACGAAATAGACTAAGCCAATAAAGACTACCCAAAATATAAGATGTAGCAACCAACGGAAATTCGAAAACGTTTGGGAAAAATGCTGCTTAAAAGCGGAAGTCATCAATTAGTTTTTTAGGTTCTTCCCGGTAAAGTTATAATAAATTTACTTCCTTCGTTCTCCTTACTTTCAACAACTATACTCCCTTCATGTTTCTCTATAAAATCTTTACATAATACTAAGCCCAAACCAGTTCCGCTTTCATTGTTGGTGCCTCTGCCAGGCATTTTCTTTTCGATGCGAAATAGATTGCTTAGCGTTTTACTATTCATCCCCACACCATAGTCAATCACAGAAATCCGTACCGCTTTATTCAATAATTCAGCATGAATCTCGACACTGCCAAAGTTTGGGGTGAATTTAATCGCATTTGACAACAAGTTTCGAAAAACAGTGTGGATCATATCCACATCGGCCGAAATCAATAACTGACTAGGCACCTTATTGATGATTTCGATGTTTTTTTGAGCGGCAACAATGTTTAGTACCTCTATGCTGGATTGCAATGTTTGCTTTACATCAAGAATCTGGGGTTTAAAATTTAGTATTCCCGCTTGATTAGTGGACCATAAAAGTACATTTTCCAACAATATAGCGCTATTACTGAGACTGGTCTGCAATAAATTGTATGTTCTATTGCGTTCATCTGTATCCTCTTCAAATACACCTTCTTCCAAAAAAGTGGTAAGCGCAAGCGCTGAATTTAGCGGTCCGCGAAGGTCATGTGCCAATATGGAAAAAAACTGGTCTTTACTTGCATTTATATCTTCCAGGTCCTGGTTAGCAGCACATAGTTTCTCATATTGATATTCCAATATCTGCTTTTGCGATTGTATGAGTCGGTCTTGCTTAAAACGGGTCATATTGTTGTTCCACAGCACCCAGGAGATTACAAAAGAAACAGCAATGACACAAAGTCCGTCAATTGCATTGAACAATACTGTATTTTGATTTGGCTGAGTGAGTGTCACCCCATAAATGAAAAAACAATAAATCAATACAAAATAAATAGCCGCATGTAAAGGCCGAATTAAAATCGTCGCTGCATTTAACACACATGCCAGCATAAAAGTAATGATTGCATTGTCCAAAGATTGTCCAAAAATAGAGCATAAAGCACCACAGGAAGCGAATACAAAGAACACTAAGTGAGGCAATAGTTTACTCAGCAAAGAATATTCTCTTCGTGTAAATTTTAATAAGAAACCAATTAAACTTAAGAACAAGCATACTGGTCCCATGATCATGTTTATAAAGAAAAGATCATTTAACCAGGTGATTTCCTCTGGACCCACTTTAAAATTCCCGTACCTGAAATAAAGGTGAATGATTAAGGTAATTGGTACAAATAAACTGGTTATAGTGATGCACCTACTGAGGTTAGTAGAACTAACTTCATCTTCCATGATCATTTTGTCCAGGGGTGGTCTTTTAAAGTACCTAAGAAATAGATTGAGAGCGTTTGCCATTTTGATAATAGAACAAATCTATTCTTTTATTTTACAAATAGCTAATCTTTTGAAAATGAAGTAGTCATGTGCTTTTTATTTCTAGTGCTGTAAGGGTATAAAGTTAGTATTTAAATAAATACTAATTACTTTTAAACATAAACAACATATGCATTACCTTATTAATTCTACTGATTTACAGTATTTTACTGGCAGCATTCCATATGATTCTCAAACTAGAAAGTATAACGATTACAGCAACGCCAATAAACATCTTTTTAATTGGAAGTTTTCCTACCAATTTTGCTGCAATTGGTGCTGCAATTACGCCTCCAATCAGTAAGCCTAAAATAGATTGCCAGTGACTGACGCCTAGTATGAAGAAAAAAGTCACTGCACTCGCCATGGTGACAAAGAATTCTGTTAGGCTCACAGAACCAATTACATATTTCGGAGTACGTCCTTTTGATATCAGGGTAGAAGTGACTAGTGGACCCCATCCACCACCGCCAAAAGAATCCAAAAAACCTCCTGCACCTGCTAACCAGCCAGCTCTTTTGACTTTCTGAAGCTTGGGTTTTTCCTTAAATGCATTGGTCAGGATCTTTATTCCCAAAGCTAAAGTGTATACAGAAATAACAGGTCTGATATATTCAGAAAACCTTTCTCCTGCATATCCTAATAAAAGCGCCCCTGCTATAGCTCCTAATACACCAGGGATCAGCAAGGTTTTAAAAAGCTTCTTATTAACGTTTCCGAACCTATAGTGACTGAAACCTGAAGCGCCACTTGAAAACATTTCCGCTGTATGAATACTGCCTGAAATCACAGCAGGATTTAACCCTCCAGATAGCAATAATGTAGTAGAAATAACACCATAACCCATCCCCAAGGCTCCATCTACCATTTGTGCAAGAAAGCCAACCATCAACATCCATAGGAATTTGTCGTCAATTTGGAGGTAAACCTCTTTTCCAAAAGCAAAAACAGATTCGTAATTTAAGTAGGAAACGCTGGCATACCCGATAAAAAGGACCGCCAGAATCAATAAACATAAGTAAGCGATGCGTTTCCATTTCTTTTCCTGAGATAGGCTAGGCTTAATAGTTAAGGTAATTTCTTTTTCTTCTAAACTCATTATTGTACTGTGCTGAAAATTTGATAGTTTAATCGTCTGTGAAAGGTTGTTCTAATCCATGAACCATATTAAGTCTATTGATTTAGTAGACAATAATATATTAACTTTTCGACTAAACAAAATAATTTGTCCTGTTTTAATTAGAATAAAAGACTTTCAGAGTTAAATGGGCCATTGAAATACCCGTTATTTATTGATTTACGCTATTGAAGAACGCATTAGCGAATAAGAATTAAAAAAAGAGGAGGGTGGGTGCCTTAGTAGAAATATCATTTGAAAATGTCCTTCAGCCTATGGAAACTATAAAAAAATAAAGGTTCTGAAATTAATTTCAGAACCTTTATTTTTAATGGAGATGATTTATGAGGTTAGGAGTCGAATTTAAATCGCGGTTACACGAGTTTCAATATTTCCCCTGGTTGCTTTTGAATATGGACAAGCACGATGCGCTTTATCGGCTAATTTTTGGGCTTCTTCCGTGGTAATGCCTGGAATATGAACATCTAGATCAGCTGATAATACAAAAGAATTGTCATCCTTGTTAAAAGAGACATGTACTTCTACAGTAGCTTCAGAAACTTCCACGCCGTCATGAGCTGCTACCGAACCTAAAGCGCCTAAGTAACATGGGCCCCAGGCTGCTGCAAATAATTGCTCAGGATTAGTGGCGCCACCTTGGCCGCCCATTTCTCTTGGTTTTCTTAAGTCAAATTCTATCGTTCCATCGCTCGATTTGATATGTCCGTCGCGGCCACCTTTTGCTGTAACGGAAGCTGTATATATTTTTTCCATAATTTCATTTAAATTTAATACCACTACAACAGTTCCGAGCCAATTAAAGTTTTAGATTTTAATTTTTTCACAAAGCTTAAAGATATCGTAAGCTACTTTTTGGATCAGATCAAACTGCTCATGGATCATATCATCATGGCTATTTTGACATTGATTTTCGCTCTTTACCGGCTGCCTGATCAACGGGACATTACTCAATGAACTGCTATGGTTATTCAACACTTCAATAGACAAATTCATCAAGTAAGTTGTGTTGTTTACTACAGGTTTAAGATCATCGAAATTCGAAATCTTAAAGGAATGTTCTTTACTATACAAAGACAGCGTAGCAACATAGGAGGAAAGCAAGTGATTTAAAGCTGTAAACTGATGAAGCTCCTTCATCCGCAATTGCTTGCTCTTGGGTTCTGAAAACATCCGCTGAAAAAGCGAGGCCAAATTTGCTGTTGTTACATACACTTCTTTTCTGGCTACTTTATAATTCGTCAGATTATGCGTTTCATCAGTATACAAAAATGTAACTTGTTCAAAATAATTCATGTTCGCACGTAACGTAGCCAGCATAGCTTCTTTTAGCTTTTGGTGTTCCCAGTTAGGGAATAACGAGTAACTCGCCAGCAAGGCGATTCCGGAGCCAATCAGGGTATCATAAATACGTTCACGTGCGACAGATAAACCGCCCATCCCAAGAAAATCAAAAAGAACCAGAATATAAGGCGTCATGAATAAAACACTCACTACATAATTTTTACGCTGAAAACTATAACAGCCAATCATACAGAAGAGTAGAATGATAAATAAGGTGTGCTTATCTTGAACATAGACCAAGATTCCCATTCCAATAAATGCCCCAATAACAGTACCGATTAAACGTTCATAATTTCGCTTTTTTGTCAGACTGAAACCAGGCTTAGAAATGACTAAAATAGTCAGTAAGATCCAGTAACTATGGGAGAAATTTAATAGTCTGGCGACTACAAATCCAACCAGCATAACGATAGCCACCCTTAAAGAATGCCTGAATGTAGAAGAAGTAAAAGTTAGATTTTCAACCAACAGTTTTAAATCAATAGATTGTCTGGTGATGAAACGTTCCACATCAATCACTCTAGGCTTTAGATTCTTCTTTTCTTTTTTATTGAAATAGCCATTAATCGTTTTCACTCTGGAGAGTATATTCTCAATGTTTACCTCTATATTTTTAAGTGCTATAATCCCTAAAGTATTGTACTTTCCTTCTGTATTGTTATTTTCAAGTGCAATGATTTCATTCCGCAGGCGCTCTACATCTTCAATCAAAGAGCTTGGGATCTTAGGAACACCACCACTTTTTAAAGCAAAAGCGATTTCATCAAGTTCATCTGCGATCTTTATAATCACAGATTCATAGCTGGCTAAAATGCCGGATTCGTCAAATTGATCATGAAGTTGCTCATAGTTATAATAAGTAGACATCACTTGTTCAAATAGATCCACCATGTCAACAAAAACAAGTAGAAGAAAACGACCTTCTGGGGTAGATTCTCTAATGATTTCCCTTGTTTTAAATAGGACTTCCCGAACTGCATCCTGCTTTTCATGAACAAGAACCTGCAATTGTAAAAGCTTTGCATAGTTCTCATCATAGTCTGTGTTCTGATGATAAAATTTTGCTTTAGCACGTAAGAATTCAGAAATTTCATGAATGGAATCACTCAATGTTTGTTGAACTAAGCGAAAGGGCCTGATCCTGTACACAAAATAGCTCAACAAAGTGTACCAAATACTACCTGTAAATATAAGTAATGCAAATACTAAAACTTCTTTCCAGGGCCTTACGTCATCAATGCTCAATACCATAATGAGCAGGGCAGCAGTACCAATCGCAGCAGACCTTAAGCCATATAAAAAAAGCATTGAAAAAATGAAACTGCAGATAAACAGCAGTGCTCCAATAAAATAGACGTTACTATTTGTTAGACCTACAACAATAGAAATGATCGTGATGAGACCTGTAGTGATCGTCATTGCATTTCTACGGTGAACAATTGGCCCGGGTGTGTCTACAACACTCACACACAAAGCCCCTAAGGATAAGGTCATTCCGTATTGAAGAAGACCAAATTGAGCAAGGATAAGAGATGGACAAAGGACACCGATAGTAATCCTGAGGCCATCAGCGAAATAAGTGCTTAATAAAAAATCCTGGATACTTCTGACTGGACGATTGAACATAGCATAAAAATAGATTTACAATCATCAATTGTGCCATTAACAACTGCTTTATGCAAAATAACAAAATCATACCATAGTATTAAGATTTTCAAAATGAATTTTTCCGTATAAAACTGCGATAAAGACAGTTGAAACGGCTATTATTTTCTACAAATTCATAATTTGAGCCAGGATCGAGGCAAGAATAAGGCAGGTAGTATAGGTTGATATCGAAAGCTAAGGCATCCAGTAAATCTCCAAATCAAATTCTAACTCTTCCTAAATAAAGTCTGATAATTAATATTATGTTAAGTAGTATTGTACAAGACACCTATGCTATAGGTGATTTGACGGATAACAAAAGTATAATTTTAAAACTCTTCCAGTTTCCCTTTCAGCTGCTGTACTTTGTCCAGTCTGTTTTTTCTGGTATAAATATCAATCAGCAGTTGAACTGTCGATTTATCATTCTGATTAATTTCATGAGCTTGTAATAATGCAATTTCAGCACGGTTGATTAAAGATGTAAATGATGGTCCGTTGTCAGTCCTTTTTGTTTTCAGAGATTCGTTCGCTGCATTAATATAAGCGATTCCTAATTGGTGAAGTGCATCAAAATAGTTCTCATCAATGCTCAATGCTTTATTATAAGCTAATATTGCTGTGTTGTTATTTGATTTAGTTTGATGCAAATATCCGTAAAGGAAATACAACAGCTTATTTTTACTTTCTACTTTTAACGTAGCTTCAATGACGCGAATTGCATCGTCATATTTTTCAATATCTAACAACAGATTGATATAATCATTCGTGAGGTAAATATTATAAGGATTCATTTTTATCCCATCCTCTAATGACTTTAAGGCCAATTCATTTTCAAATTTCGAAGAATATATCCCGCTTAGCTTTTGATATACGATAGGACTTTTAATGCCATTTTCTTTAGCTCTTTTATAATAGAACAATGCTTTGTCTATAGACTGCATGTTTTGTGCAGCTAAGGCAGTATTAATCGCCAAAGTTGTGTCTTTTGGAAAGAAATCACTCACTTCTTTTAGCAGTTCATAGGCTGTGCTAAAATCATTGCTGGCAAAGGCAGTATTTCCTTTATCTTGTTTTTTTATATTCACATTGTAGAATGCCGCTGAAATCAGTTGCGTATTGGCCTGGAATTTATCTAATCTTTTAGCAGAATCTATTGCTTCAACAGCTAAGGTATAATAACGGTCAGAATTATTTACATCCGCATCAATAATAGATACATAAGCACTTAGATAAGCTTTAATTGCCCAGGTTTCCGGCCACTTCTTAGTCTTTTTATCATTTTGGGCGGCTTCAGCTGCCTTGATCCCCTCTCCTAGTATACTCAGCTGTTTTTTCTCATCCTGTTTACCAGCAATCGCCAGTTGAAGTTTTCCGACGCTGTTTCTCGCAATTTGCAGCTGGCTTTTTTGCGAAAAAGCATGGTTCGCACTCAATAAAACAAGGATAGCAGCATTAAATAAATAGGTCTTTTTCATACTAGGGTGTGTTCTAGCTACAAACTTATAAAAAAAAAGGAGGGATAAAAATTACCCCTCCTTTTTAATCTAATTATTACTTGCTTATTGAGGCTGTCCAGCTCTTAAAGCGTCTAATTTTTTCTTAGTTGCTTCATAGTTTACCTTATCATCTTTAAATAAATAAATGATTTTCAAGTTCTCTAATGCATTTTCATTCTTAGGATCCAATTCTAACGCTGCTTTGTAGTAAGGAGTTGACTGATCAATAAACGCGATCATCTTTGCACTAATCGCATTGAATTCTTTCGTTTTCTTAGGATCAATTTTATTTCTCTCGGTTTGTAATGCTAACGCTTGTTTGTAGTAAGTATCACCCAACAAATATTGATAAATTGCATTTTTTGGATCTTTTGCAATTAATTTAGTCAACATTTCTTGAGATTTAGCAATGTTACCAGATTTGATGTAAAGATCAGTTTCTAAACCGATGAAATACGAATCATCTGGAAATTTGCTGCCCGCTTCTTTTAATAAAGCTAAGCCCGCAACACTGTCCTTTAACTTATCGAAAGTCACATTTACGATTTCAGAATAAAGAACTTTTGAGTCTTTATAACCTAAATCAATTGCTTTTTTGAAGTTTTTAACTACCTCTGGATAGTTTTCTATTGCCTTCGCAGTTACACCTGCGTTCACATACATAGAAGTATCTGTTGGGTTTTTAGCTGTTACTTCATTGAAAGCTGCTAATGCACTTGCGAAATCCTTTTTATTATAAGCAAAAATCGCACGGTTTCTCAAAGCATTATCTACATTGATTTCTGCTTGCTGAATATTGTCTTTCTCTGCATTCTTAGTGTCTAAAGCTTTTGCCTTAACGATTGCTTCTTCTGCAATCTTTTGGTTTGCTTTAGCATTGTTAAGATCTAAGGAATCCACTAATGCAATTCTAGATGCAAATAAAGCTCTGTAAGACCATGCTTCTGGCATATCTTTAGATTTCTCATGAACAATCGCTTTATCAGTATGGGCCAAACCTTCATTCAAAGTTTTCAAGTTGTCTGCTAAAGTTGTTGTTTTAGCAATTGCCAACAATGTCCATGCTTTCTTGGCGTCATTTACTTCACTTTTTTGCGCATTTGCATAGGTGGCAGCACCTACTAATAACATACTAAAAAGTACTTTTTTCATCTTGTTAATTTATGGGTCAAAAATTTAATTTTCTTCTTCTTCGGTATCGTCCTCAGCCTCTTCATCATTTTCTTCTTCTTCCTCTTCGATGATTTCTTCTGATTCAGCTACTTCATCTGTAACGATAGCATCATTTACCACAACCGCACCTTCTTCTCCATCTTCCAATTCAACTTCTTCGTCTTCATGTTCGATCTTAGCAACAGATGCAATTTCGTCATTTCCTTTCAGGTTAATCAAGCGCACCCCTTGAGTTGCTCTTCCCATTACCCTTAATTCGCTGACTACAATTCGGATCACGATACCTGATTTGTTAATGATCATTAAATCATCCGCGTCAGTTACGTTTTTAATGGCTACCAATGCACCGGTTTTTTCGGTTACACTAATGGTTTTAACACCTTTACCACCTCTATTTGTAACGCGGTAATCTTCAATATCAGTACGTTTACCATAACCTTTTTCTGAAACTACCAAAATAGTTACACCTGGATCATCTACAGCAATCATGCCAACAACCTCATCCTGATCGTGCGCTAGCGTTACACCTCTTACTCCAGTTGCAGTTCTACCCATTGGTCTAACTTTCTCCTCATTGAAACGAATTGCTCTACCAGAACGCAAAGCCATTACAATTTCACTTTTTCCTGTCGTTAAACTTGCTTCTAATAGTTGATCCCCTTCGTTAATGTTAATCGCATTGATACCATTTACACGTGGTCTTGAATAAGCTTCTAAAGAGGTTTTCTTAATGGTTCCCTTTTTAGTACACATGATAATATAATTGTTTTCCAGGTATTCCTGGTCTTTCAAGTTCTTTACCTTAATGTATGCTTTAATTTTTTCCTCCTTAGGAATATTGATGATGTTCTGAATTGCTCTACCTTTACTTAGTCTTGATCCTTCAGGAATTTCATAAACTCTCAACCAGAAACAACGTCCTGATTCAGTAAAGAACAGCATGTAATTGTGGTTTGAAGCCACTAATAAGTGTTCAATAAAATCTTCGTTTCTTGAATCACTGCCTTTAGAACCTTTACCACCTCTACCTTGAGTACGGTACTCAGTTGCAGGCGTACGTTTGATATAACCTTCATGTGAAATCGTGATCACTACGTCTTCATCTTCGATGAAATCCTCCATGCTCATGTCTTCTGCAGAATGTACGATCTGAGTTCTACGCTCATCACCATATTTCTCCATCATTTCAGTCAACTCGTCCTTAATGATTTTCATACGTAAATCTTCTGAATCCAGAATAGATTGTAAGTACTCAATAGTTTTCATTAATTCGTTGTATTCATCTTTGATTTTATCACGTTCCAGACCTGTTAACCTACGTAAAGTCATGTCAAGAATCGCTCTGGCCTGAATATCACTCAAACCAAATTTCTCCATTAATCCTGTTCTTGCTTCTTCAGGATTATCAGAAGCACGGATTAATTTAATTACTTCTTCAATATGATCTAAAGCAATTAATAAACCTTCCAGAATGTGTGCTCTTTTCTTAGCTTCTGCCAATTCAAATTTCGTTCTTCTCACGACCACATCATGTCTGTGGTCAACGAAATGACGAATCAAATCTTTCACATTCAGCATCTGCGGTCTGCCGTTCACGAGTGCGATGTTATTCACACTGAATGAAGTTTGTAACGCAGTCTGTTTAAAGAGGTTATTTAAAACAATTGAAGCATTCGCATCACGTTTAATTTCATAAACGATACGGATACCATCCTTGTTGGATTCATCTTTAATATTCGAAATACCTTCGATTTTTTTCTCACCTACCAATTCAGCGGTACGCTCAATCATCATCGCTTTATTTACCTGATAAGGGATTTCTGTAACGATAATCGTTTCACGATCTTTATGCGTTTCAATCTCCGCTTTAGCGCGCATAACGATACGGCCTCTACCAGTTTCGAAAGCTTCCTGAACCCCTGTATACCCATAAATAATTGCTCCTGTAGGAAAATCAGGTGCCTTTATGTGCTTCATTAATTCAGCTATAGTGATTTCTTTGTTTTCGATATAGGCAATAGTACCATTGATCACCTCAGTAATATTGTGTGGCGGCATATTAGTAGCCATACCCACTGCAATACCTGAAGAACCATTGATCAGTAAGTTTGGAACTTTAGCCGGAAGAACCGTTGGCTCTTGCAGGGAATCATCAAAGTTTAACTGGAAATCTACCGTGTCTTTATTGATATCGGCAAGCATATCTTCTGCAATCTTTTGGAAACGTGCCTCTGTATAACGCATTGCTGCTGGAGAGTCACCATCAATAGACCCAAAGTTACCTTGTCCTTCCACCATCAGGTACCTTAAGCTCCACTCTTGAGCCATCCTAACCATGGTATTATAAACAGATGAATCACCATGCGGGTGATACTTACCTAGAACCTCCCCAACAATACGGGCAGATTTTTTATAAGGTTTGTTGTTTGCAAGTCCCAGATCCAGCATACCGTATAAAACACGGCGGTGAACTGGTTTTAATCCATCACGAACATCAGGTAAAGCCCTTGATACAATAACCGACATCGAATAATCGATGTAAGCGGATTTCATCTGCTCGTCAATATTGATTTTTATTATTTTGTCGTTTTCTTGATTTTCTAAATCTTCTGCCATAAATAGTAATGTTCCCTAAGAACGATTTAAACGTGGTATTCTTATAACCTTGCGAATTTAATAAAAAATGCGCCATAAAGGCGCATTGTGGAAAAAATTTATCGTATATATTTTAGGTCAAAAAACCGGGATTAAGCCCACTCAATGCCTTTTTTTAGCTTACTTAGTGTGTGCGCTTCCGGGCTTTCAGGGATTGGCTGATAATTATATACCCATTTCGCCATTGGTGGTAAGCTCATTAGAATCGATTCGATCCTTCCATTGGTCTCCAGGCCAAATTTTGTACCTGCATCATACACTAAATTAAACTCTGCATAGCGCGATCTTCTTAAATATTGCCATTCCTGTTCTTCGGCAGTAAAATCGGCATCGCGATTTCTGTCAATCAGCTCGGTATAAGCAGGAAGGAATGTATTTCCTACCGCTTCAGAAAAGCTCAGTAAACGGTCAAAATCCAGCCCTGTGTTCTCTGGCTTTAGTTTATCATAAAAAACACCACCAACGCCACGTGTCTCTTCTCTATGTTTGATGAAAAAATAATCATCCGCATGTGCTTTAAATTTAGGGTAAAAAGAAGCATCAAACTCATCACAAGTCTGTTTCAGCAAATGATGAAAAAATCTGGCATCCGTGTCAATTACATAATGCGGCGTCAGGTCAATACCTCCGCCAAACCAGCGCGTCTGCTCATCCATTTCAAAATAACGGATATTCATGTGTATAATAGGCACGAAAGGATTATTAGGATGCATTACAATAGAAACTCCGGTTGCGAAGAATTCATCGTTCTCCAGCTTAAAAGACTTCTTAATCGTGTCCGGTAATTTACCATATACTGCAGAGAAGTTTACACCACCTTTTTCGATTACATTTCCATTTTGCAGAATTCGGGTTCTGCCGCCACCGCCACCCTCACGGCTCCATATCTCTTCTTCAAATTTTCCTTTACCGTCAGTTTGTTCTAAACCCTGGCAAATGGAGTCCTGAATTTTCTGGAAAGCTGCGACTACTTTATCTTTAAATACCATTTCTCTTAAACTTAACTTCAAAGTTAACTTTATAAAAATTGCCTTTGAGGCTAAAGTTGAGATAGTACATTTTTTTGACAAAATGCGCCTGAAACGTGCATTAAAATTAATCGTGGTGCATTTTCGGCTTGTCTAATAGCTCCGGGGAAATGTTTTCTACATAAACACCGTAAGCATCAATGATTACCCCTTTCAGGTTTCCTACCGGTGAAGAAATCGCGTAGATTATGGCGCTGTCTCCGGGATCCGTCATCCCCTCAAAACGATAAAACTCGACAATCTAAAACTCTTCCGGCATCACCTGTATGTCGAGCGCCTTGCACTCTATGCTATCAGGCGCCAGTGTGAAATCATATTCATAACCTCTTTCCACAAGGTCAGAAACAGCAGCGGTCAGAGTGTCATAGATATACATAATTCTAATTTAATAAAAATTAATTGTACTACTTGCCTTTTTAAATTTCATAGTTCAATAAACTTTCTGATATTTAAGCATCATGGTGGTATCAGAAAAAACGCTAAAATGGGGACTTTGTTTGTATCCGCCTTTATTATTTCAGCGAATATGGGTAAAGCGGTTTCATAAAGGCTTTCGTGGCGTAGATGTGAAAATCAACAAGAGTCTGTTCAATAAGAATTATAATGGTTCTATTTTCGGTGGGACGATCTATGCGGCCACAGATCCATTCTATGCCCTATTGTTTGATCAGCTGCTCAGGCGTGAAGGTTTTAAAGTAAGGGTATGGTTGAAAAGTGCCTCTATACAATACCTAAAACCGGGTCATGGAGACTTGTTTTTTACCATTATTGTGACAGACGATATGCTCAATGAGGCCATAGAAGCCATGAATACTACAGGTAAATTTGTGAAGGCTTATCCCATGGAAATCACCAATGCGGCAGGTGAATTGTGTGCCACCGTCATGAATGAAATCTATGTGCGTAACTTACATCAGGGAGAAACACCGCGTATTGCTTATTAATTATGAATATCAAGAAACTTATCCTGCAAGGCGAAGGAACGACCCTTGATTTTAAGAAAACCGTTACCAATCATGAAAAGATTGCCCGTAGTATTGTCGCTTTTGCGAACCATAAAGGGGGGCAATTGCTGATTGGCGTAGCCGATGATGGAACAATTAGAGGTGTGAAATCCGAAGACGAAGAAAGATATATGCTGCTTAAATCTGCGCAACAATTCTGCAGACCAGCAATAGATTTAACTTTCGAAGAAGTATATATCGAAGATAAGCTCCTGCTGGTGGTAAATATTGGCGCTAGTGAAACGAAGCCCCACTATGCTTTAGATGAAAACAAAAAATGGTGGGTATATTTCAGAATTCAGGACAAAAGTCTTCTAGCGAGTAAAATTCTGGTTGACGTCATTAAAAAAAGCACAGAACATCAAACCCATCCAATTCCTCATGGAAAAGAGGAGCATGTGCTATTTGATTACCTTGGCGAGGAAGGACGTATTACTTTAAAACAATTCAGTAAAATCATCAAAAGCTCTTATAAAAAGGCACAAAAAATATTGGTTGCACAAATTCTTGGCGGTACGATCCGGCCCCATAGTTCAGAAAAGGAAGAATATTTTACATCAATTCAACCACAACAACTCGTTAAATAATTTCTATCTCAAAAAATCAGGATAGAAATGCCGACTTTTGTAGCAATGCTACAAAGACTTTATTCAAAATATAAACCTTATTACTCCGATAACCTACGATTGGCTATGCCGATTGTGGTTTCACAATTGGGGCATACTCTTGTCCATTTAGCCGACAGTGTAATTGTTGGTCATTTTGCCGGAACGATTCAGCTCGCAGCAGTCTCTCTGGTAAACAGTCTTTTTATGCTCATTCTGGTGATCGGTATGGGTATTTCCTATGGGCTAACCCCGTTGATGGCTCAGGAAAATGGCCGCAAAAATTATGATGAATGCGGGAAACTACTATCCAACAGTTTAATCATTAACATCATCACCTCTATTTTACTTTATGGTTTTGTGCACCTTGGCACTTTACTCGTTATCGATCACCTCGGACAATCACCCGAAGTAGTCGCTTACGCCAAGCCATATTTAGGTTATCTGGCGATTTCCATTATTCCATTAATGATCTTTCAAACCTTTAAGCAATTCGCAGAAGGTCTTGGTTTCACTAAACAGGCCATGTTTGTGTCGATCTGGGGAAACCTGCTCAACATTATTCTTGGAGTCATTCTGGTAAAAGGAATGTTCGGAATAGCCCCAATGGGTGTCAAAGGTGTAGGCATCAGCACGCTGATAGACCGTACATTGATGGCCATTGTTATGTCGATCTATGTCCTAAAATCTAAATACTTCAAAGACTATATCAAAAGCTTTAAAATTACTTTCTTTGATAAAGTAAGGGCAAGAAAAATCATCAAGATCGGTGCCCCGGTAGCCTTACAATATTCTTTTGAGATCAGTGCTTTTAGCGGTGCAGCCATTCTAATCGGTACCATCGGCGCAGTTGAACAAGCCGCACATCAGGTGGCGATGAACCTTGCCGCGGTAACCTATATGATGGGTAGCGGAATTGCTTCTGCGGCCACCATAAAAACCGGAAATAATTTTGGCAAGAAAAACTTCCTGGACCTCCGACAATCGGCGATTGCGAGTTATCATGTCATTATTTTGTTCATGAGCATTACAGCAATTCTATTTATTGCAGCCAATAATTTACTGCCGTATATTTACACAGAAGACATGGCGGTGATTAATATCGCAGCTCAATTGCTGATCATTGCAGGGTTTTTCCAACTGTTTGATGGCACCCAAGTCGTTGGATTGGGCATTTTAAGAGGTATTGGCGATGTCAATATCCCAACATTTATCACCTTCCTTGCTTATTGGGTAATTGGTATTCCATTGGGATATTACCTGGGTATTCAATTGGATTTAGGCGTAAACGGAATATGGTACGGTTTAACATTTGGCCTGCTTACCGCTTCTGTACTCCTCTTCTTTAGATTCCAGAGTAAAACCAGAGCGCTGAATATTAAAGCAGTTTAATGCGATCAGCAAGAAATACATAAAACCCATTTATTAGAATAAAAATGAAAAGCCCCCAAAAAGTTAGACACTTTTTGGGAGCTTTTTTATGAGTAGGAAAACAAAGTTTTTTGCAGTAAATTAGTTTTATGATCGGTGATCAATCGCTTAAAGCAACAGCTTGCTTGCCAATCCCAGTAACAATAAGAATCCGAAAACATCTGTAAAAGTGGTAATAATAATCGATGATGCGATAGCCGGATCAATTCCGACTCTTTTTAAAAGCAATGGAATGCCCGCACCAGTCACACCTGCAATCAATAAATTCCCGGTCATCGCCAGAAAAATGACCACACCCAGTAAAGGATTACTGTCAAAAAATATAGCGAACATAAACACGATCAATCCCGTAACCGCACCGTTGATCAATCCTACGGTGAACTCTTTCAATACCGTACGATACGCTTGATTATCGGTCAGGTCGTATAAGGAAATCCTTCTTACAGTAACCGCCAGGGCTTGTGTTGCTGCATTTCCACCCATCCCTGCAATGATCGTCATGTAAGCCGAAAGTACCGCAATCTTTTCAATAGTAGAACCAAAATGACGTACTACTGCGGATGCTAAAAATGCCGTTCCTAAGTTTAAAATCAACCAAGGCAGACGGGATTTTACCGCTTCTACCCAGTTACCGCTAAGTTCTTCATCTTCGGATACTCCGGAAATTTTCAGGATATCTTCCGTGTTTTCATCCTCCAATACGTCAATAACGTCATCAAAAGTAACCCGTCCGAGTAACTTCATATCGTTGTCGACAACCGGAATACTGGTAATGTTATATTGCGAAATCAGCCTGGCCACTTCCTCTTGATCGGTATCAGGGGTTACCCAAGCCACCTCTGCTTTCACTAATTCGGTAATATGTACGTTTCCTTTAGCCTTAATGATGTCCTTCAAAGAAACGATCCCCTGAAAAACATTGTCGTCATCAATCACAAAAATGGTATAAAACTCCTCGATTTCTTCACTCTGACGAATAATCTCGTCAATGGCATCCTTTTTAGTAAGGTTTAGATTGACGCGAATAAACTCGGTGTTCATTAAACCACCGGCTGTTTTTTCGTCGTAACTCAATAAATTCCGGATACTGGACGCATCATCTTCACTTAAATCTTCCAGAATCTCCTTCTGCTCATGCTCTTCCAGCTGGGAAATAATGTCGGTAGCATCATCATAATCCAGCTCCTCTACAATCTCCGTCCGCTTGTCGGGATGCAGCTGCAATAACAATTCCTCGGGATGGGATTCTTCATGCATCTCAGAAATGACTTCTGAAGCGATCTCTACTGGCAAAAGATTGATGATTCGTTCCTGGTCTTCTTTATTGATACTTTCGAAAAGAATGGCTATTTCCGAGGCATGATACTCCGAAAGAATAACCTTAAGTTGTTCATCATCACTATTTAAGGCGTTCTTTAATTTAGAAACGTCTGTTTTGTCCAGGTCGAAGGATTGCATGTGTTCCCAAAGTTACAATAATCAGGGTTATTTAAACCATCCTTTGCGCCAGAAATATATGACCTGCAGCACTGCAATTGCAGCCATGCCCAGCATCGTATACACATAACCATTCGCCTGATAGAGCTCCGGCATATTCTGAGGCAGTACTTTACCGCTGATTGGATCAACGTTTGCAAAGTTCATTCCGTATATTCCTGCAATAAAAGTTAAAGGGATAAAAATAGAAGAAATAATGGTCAGCACCTTCATAATCTCATTCATCCGGTTGCTGATAATAGACAGATACATATCGATATTACTCGCAGAAATCTCCTTTAGAGACTCCACAATATCTATAATCTGGATACAATGATCGTAAGCATCCCGGATATACATTTTCGTCTGATCCGTGATCAAATGTGTGTCACTGCGCAGAATGTCATTTAATTTATCCCGTTCCGGCCAGGCTACTCTTCGGATATTGATCAGATTTCTTTTGATCAATTGTGTATCAAACATGACCGACTTATCTGGTTTATCAAATAAACGGTCCTCTATATTATCTAATTCATTACCCCAGGCACTCAGAATCTCAAAGTAAGTATCGATTATAATGTCCATCAGGGCGTACATCAGGTAGCTGCTCCCTCCAATCCGAATATTACCCTTCCCTATTTTTAGTCGGGAACGCACCGGCGCTAAGCAGTCCTCATATTTCTCCTGAAAAGTAAACAGTGCATTATCCGTCAACAAAAACGAATACTGCTGATTTTCCAGGTTTTGATTTTCATCCAGCTGCAGCATTCTGCTGACTGCGAAAACATGATGGTCATACTCTTCCTGTTTCGGACGCTGGTAAGTTCGGGTAATGTCCTCTAAAATCAGCTTGTTTACATCGAAATCCTTGCTTAACGTTTCAAACAAAGCCAAAGAATTGAAGCCTTTAATCTCCACCCAAAACGTATGCGTTTTATCCTGTAAGAGGGTTTTCAGCATACTAATGTCAGTTAATTGCCGCTCTTCATAGCTGTCCGCATTATAGCGGTACAGCGTAACAACGGGTTTTAATGCATTTGGGTCAATATAAACCATCCCCGGACTAGATCCGGCATGTGGCAGCGCTAAATGCTGACGTTTCTTTTTGTGCTTTGCTGGTTTAGCCATTTTAAAAATAGGATTTCGCTTGCGGGCCCTGGTTAAACAACAAGTCCACAATACTTAAGTTTGGCTTAAATCCTGCCCTGTCGTCAAACACCTGAAAATAAGGCTTAAAATCACCTTCAGGCTTTTTAAATACTGGTCCGGAACGAAAATCAAGTTCCGCCGTAACCTCATCATAATATTCTTCAGTCAGCTCAAATTTAGGCGTGATCTTGAGTTGCTTGAATAGCCAATCCATGATTTCCTGATTGTAATCAAAAAGAGAATCGAATTTTTCATGATAAAAACGTGCAAACTCATCTTCATAATATTCGAAATAAGCAGAATTGCGGTAACAGCTCTCCAAACTCTTCCAATGTAAGCGCTGCCAGTTGAAATCATTACTGATTTTTACATCCTTCATTTTGGTGTGTAATTTTTTACCGCGGATCACCGGAACGATCAGGTCTAAACTCCCATTAGGTGAGTAAACTGTAGCCCGGTTTCTGAAGGTTTGTTTTGGAAAATGTTCCTCTTTTTCCAGTAAAAATTCGTTTCCAAAACGCTTCAATTCTTTGAAATAACTTACTGGGGGAAGATAAAAAAGGGGGAATATAGCTAAACTTTGCATCTGTTATTTTATGTTTGCAATCTTAATCCGCCAAAATAATGATAAAAAAAAGCTTTTCTTATATAGGAGTAGTTTTTTTAAACTTTTTATCCCTCCTGCCTATCCAGCTGCTGTACTTAATTTCGGCAATCTGTTACTATGTAATCTATTATATTGTAGGCTATAGAAAGAAAGTAGTGCGTGAAAATCTTGTCAATTCCTTCCCAGAAAAAAGTATAGAAGAAATCATCACTATTGAGAAAAGGTTTTTTAGGTATTTCGCTGATTTAACTGTTGAGGTGATCAAAATGCAGTCCATCTCTAAAAAGGAAGTCCAAAAACGTGTCAAATTTACCAACCTGCATTTAGTCGAGGAATATTTTAACAGAGGAGAAAGCGTATTGGCCTGTACCGGTCATTATGGCAATTGGGAATGGGGAATGCTGGCATTGGGCGCACAGCTTTCCAAAAAAGCATATGTAATCTATAAGCCGCTCAACAACAAGGTTTTTGACAACTGGTTTCTCAAGATGAGGAGCAAATATGGCAATGTTGGTGTGCCCATGCGACAAACATTGCGCAGCCTTGCCAGCACAAGAAATGAAGCCACAATGTTCTGCTTTGCGAGTGATCAAAGTCCGGTTACAGGAGAAGCCCACTATTGGCTAAATTTCCTGCATCAGGATACTGCGGCCTTATTAGGCTTAGAAAAAATCGCTTTACAAACGAATAGACCTATCTTTTACTTTAAATTGAAATACCTCAAAAGAGGTTATTACGAAGTAGATTGCGTGCCGATCTGTCCAGTCCCAAAAGAAACCAAAGCACACGAAATCACCAATACCCATTTTAGTTTACTGGAACAAATTATTAACGAAGAACCTGCTTACTGGCTTTGGAGCCATAGGCGATGGAAAACAAAACGAGAATACGCATCATGACAGCAGCAAGTGTAGCAGTAGTAATTTTAAATTGGAACGGAAAAACACTTCTGGAAAAATTTTTACCGGGAGTGGTACGGTCCTCCTATCCCAATTTACAAATTATAGTGGGCGACAATGCCTCTACAGATGACTCTGTCGCATTTGTGCGTCACATTTATCCGGAAATCCGTTTAATTCAAAATGATGGAAATTATGGCTTTGCGGAAGGTTACCGCAGGTTATTGGATCAGGTTGATGCAGAATATTATGTATTACTAAATTCTGATGTTGAAGTACCTGTAAACTGGATTCAACCGGTGATCGACCTGATGGAAAAGGATGATAAAATCGCCGCTGCACAACCGAAGATCAAATGGCAAAAAGACAAAACTAAATTTGAATATGCGGGTGCTGCCGGTGGATACCTGGACTTACATTGCTTCCCCTTCTGCAGAGGACGTTTGTTTGATACCGTAGAAGACGATCAGGGTCAATATAACGACGCAAAAGAGATCTTCTGGGCAAGTGGTGCCGCCCTATTTATTAGAAGCAAATGCTGGAAAGAATCCGGCGGCTTAGATGCTGACTTCTTCGCACATATGGAAGAAATTGATCTTTGCTGGAGATTAAAAAACATGGGCTATAAAATCATGTACTGTCCTGATGCCGAAATATACCATGTTGGCGGTGGTACATTGAATGCCAATAACCCTTATAAAACCTATCTGAATTTCAGAAATAACCTGATCATTATGCAGAAAAACCTGCCATTATCAGATGCTTATTTCAGGATCTTCATTCGTTTTTTTATAGATTTCGTAGCCTTAGTTCACTTCCTGGCACAGGGTAAAGTAGATTTCGCGATGGCAGTCAGCAAGGCTCATTTTCATTTCTTCCAGAACATATTTACCAATGGAAAGAAAAGGACAAAACAGCAGATTGCCTACCACAAACATACCGGGCACTATTCTTCAAGTATTGTATATGCCTATTTCATTAAGAAAATCAGATTCTTTAGCGGATTAGGTATTTAAATCTATATTGAGCATGCTGCTTTCATTTTCTTTGAAAAGAAAACATAGCTGTTGAAACTTCAGTTAGCCATAAAAAATTCCCTTACCAACCCATGATTAAACAATGGGTTGGTAAGGGAATTTTTCAAGTACATGATAAATTTTAATAATTATTTCTTTTCAGGGACAAAAATAATCGGCCCTGGTCTGTTGGCTACTGTCGTTAAAACCTTATAGATATAATCACAAACCAGTTTTTCACCTGGTACATTGATCAATCTTCTGTCGTCTTCCGGAGTATGGTACTGCGGGTGACCACCCGTATGAAATCCCAATACCGGGATATCTTTCTTGTAAAAGGAAACATGATCTGAACCGCCAACATCATAATGGTTCACGAAGGGATGAACACCGATTTCCGGCCCCAGCTTCGTCAACAATTCCACACCGCCATCAAATGTAGCCGCGCCGCCCATATACAGGTGTTTTTCTGAATTCATCCTCCCTACCATATCCATATTGATCATCAGTTTTATCTGAGACAAAGGAACCAGTGGATGTTCTGTGAAATATTTAGAACCCAATAGACCCTGTTCCTCTGCGCCAAAAGCAATCACCATCACACTGCGTTTCAATGAAGCTTTATTTGCAGCCAGTTTTTCTGCGATTTCCAAAAGTGCAGCGGTACCGCTGGCATTGTCATCAGCACCTAAATGAATGCCTACCGTATCTGGTTTTTTGGAAGAAGCCCCTCCCATTCCTAAATGGTCATAATGCGCACCAATCACAATGAACTCCTGCTTTAAAACTGGATCGGAACCTTCAATGTAACCGATTACATTCTGAGTTTTCACATAAGGCGTATCCTGTACTCCTTTTTTTACCCTCATTTTGGCGGTAAACTCCTGGATATAACTTCCATTATAAGCTGCAATTCCTGATTTTTTGAACTGCTTTACCAAATAGTTAACTGTCTTTTTGTTTTCGGCAGTTCCAGGAAAACGCCCTTTCATCTTCGGCGATGCCAATGTCCAGATGTGCTCTTTAATTTCCTTTTCAGTAATGTCTGCCTGCGCTAAAGCAGCTGCGCTGATCACAACGCATACTGCAGATAAAAAAATCTTTTTCATCATGTCAATCCTTAGCTTTTCAAAAGACTTTCAATCGCTAAGCGGTAACCATCCAGGCCAAACCCAGTTAGCACGCCTTTACAGTTCTTTCCGGTCAGGGAAACATGTCTGTATTCTTCTCTGGCGTAGATATTAGACACATGAACCTCTATTACAGGAGTATTTATAGCGGCAATCGCATCTGCCAATGCCACAGAAGTATGCGTATAGCCCCCAGCATTGATTACGATACCATCATATTCAAAACCCACTTCATGCAATTTATTGATCAGTTCACCTTCTACATTACTCTGATAGTAATCGATTTGAAGGATGCTGTACATGGTTCTCAATTGCGTGATATATTCATCAAAACCTAAATTTCCATAGATTCCTGGTTCGCGGACGCCTAAAAGGTTTAAATTTGGGCCGTTAATAATTTGTATCTTCATTAGCTCAAACTTAAAGCTAAAAACTTACAGTAGAAAATTTTTGTGTGATTAATAACCCCTATATACCGGCTTTTAAAGCCTATTTGAAATTGGAGCGCTCGCTTTCAGGCAACTCCATTGCGGCCTATATCAATGATGTTCAAAAACTGTTTCAATATTTTGAATCTGTTGAAGAGAAGCCTTCAGTGAAAGAAATCAAACCAGCGGATTTAAAAAAATTTATCAGCTGGATCAATGATCTGGGGATGTTACCCAGTACACAGGCAAGGGTGATCTCTGGCTTAAAATCATTTTTCAGCTTCCTCATGCTGGAACAGATTATTGAAGAAGATCCTTCCGCTTTGCTGGAGACACCAAGATTAGGTAAAAAATTACCCGATGTTTTGAATATTGAAGAAATCAATGCTTTGATCGAGGCAATTGATGCATCAAAACCAGAGGGCATGAGAAATAAGGCAATTATTGAACTCTTGTACAGCTGTGGATTACGGGTTTCGGAGCTGACCAATATCAGGATCTCCAATATCTTTGCAGAAAGCGAATTTGTAAAGATTGTAGGAAAAGGGAATAAAGAACGGATTATCCCCATTGGTGCTGTGGCATTGAAGTATATTAAGATTTACCTGGAATCCAGTCGTGTCCACATTCCCATCAAAAAAGGCTACGAAGATTATATTTTTCTAAACCGCCGAGGAACAGGTTTGTCGAGAATATCCGTGTTTACGATCATCAAAGACCTGGCTTTAGCCGCAGGATTAAAGAAAAGCATCAGTCCCCACACCTTCCGTCATTCCTTTGCCACTCATCTGATTGAAGGCGGTGCAGATCTGCGTGCGGTACAAGAAATGCTCGGACATTCCAGTATTACTACGACGGAAATTTATACACATCTTGACAGAAATTATTTAAGGGAAATCATTACTGGATTCCACCCCAGGAGTTAAAAGGTAGGCGTTAGCTTAGCTACGAACAACTTTTGACGCAAGAATCATTCTTGGTTTTCCTTGCATATCTTTTCTTAATGATATGAATTCAAAGCCTTTATCTTTCAGCATCTGAATCGTTTCTTCGGATAAGTATTCATTGATTTCGAAGAACAGTTTTCCATTTTTTTTTAGATTGCTAACTGCAAAATCAGCAACTGCTTCATAAAATAGCAAAGGTCTTTCGTCTGGAACAAATAGCGCCAGATGAGGTTCATGTGCCAAAACGTTCTGATGCATTTCGGCCATTTCCTTTCCGGTGATATAGGGTGGATTGCTCACGATGATATCGAATCGGGCCTCAGACTTAAAGCTTAATATATCAGCATGAATAAAATTCACAGGGCTCCCCAGTCGCAAAGCATTTTCCGAGGCCACTGATAAGGCCTCCTGAGATAGGTCTACCGCGGTTACGTCTAAAGCTTCAACATGTTTTTTCAGGCTGATCGCAATACAACCGCTTCCTGTTCCAAAATCAATCACCGTTTTACCGGCAAGATGATCTTCTAAAATCCAATCTACCAATTCTTCCGTTTCTGGTCTTGGAATTAACACCGCTTCATTGACTATAAAGAATGATCCATAAAAATAGGCCTCTCCTAAAAGATACTGAATGGGTTTATGTGTCTTTAGTCCAGCTGCAACCGCATAAAACTGCTCCTGTACTGCTAAGCTCAGTTCTTTGTCCCAATTCATCATCAGGCTGCTCCTCGTGATCTTTAACAAATGTTCAACAGCAACCGAGAAAATCGACTTAACTTCCTCGTCCTCATAAACATCTTTCAATTCTGTCTTAAAATGCGCTAATAACTGGCTTAAATTCATGCCCTGCAAAAGTAAGTAAATCGAACAATATACCTTACTTTTGCCCCAATGGCCGACGAATTATATATTAAAAGATGTTTGGAGCTCGCTATTCTTGGCGCTGGAAACGTGAGTCCAAACCCAATGGTAGGGTGTGTGATCGTTACAAATGGGGTCATTATTGGAGAAGGATACCATCAGAAAATCGGGGAAGCACATGCCGAAGTAAATGCTATAAAAGCGGTATTTGCTAAATATGGGGAAACAGAAGGCGCATTATTGTTAAAACAAGCAACAGCATATGTTAGTCTGGAACCTTGTGCCCATTTTGGCAAAACACCTCCTTGTGCAGATCTCCTGATCAGACATCAGGTTAAAAGAGTTGTTATTGGTAACAAAGACCCCTTTGATGCAGTAGACGGAAAAGGCATTACTAAATTGAAAAATGCAGGCATAGCTGTTGTTTCTGGTATCCTCGACAAAGAATGCGCTCATTTAAACCGTCGGTTTTTCACCAGAATTCGTCAGCAGAGACCTTATATCATCCTAAAATGGGCAAATACAGCCAACGGCTATTTTGCCCCGATAAAAGAAGAACAAAAATGGATCTCTGGTCCGCTGGCCAAACGTCTGGTTCATAAATGGAGAACAGAAGAAGACGCGGTCATCGTTGGTAAAACAACTGCTATGGTCGACAACCCACAGCTGAACTCCAGAGAATGGCCCGGCAGAAATCCAATCCGGATCATCATCGATCGAAATCTGGAAGTCCCAATTACACATCACATTTACAACAACCATATTAAAACATTCATATTCAACGAAATAAAAACTGATGTAATCGAAAACACACACTTCATCCAAATGGAAGACATGTCTTTCTACCTGCCTCAAAAGATTGCTTTTCAATTGTACTTAATGGACATACAATCCGTTATTATTGATGGAGGCGCACATCTGCTGAACCAATTTATTGAAGCTGGATTATGGGATGAAGCCCGGGTATTTACTTCAAAAGATGCCTGGACCGATGGCATCCCCGCACCAAAGATTAATAAAATCATTAGCGCAGCGCATCAGATTGGAAATGATCAGCTAAAGATTTATCAAAATAACCAAGAAGCATGATCTATTTAATCATTAGCATTTTTTGCAGCGTTACTGTCGCTGTTCTATTGAAACTCGCACGCCGATATAAAATAAATATTTTACAAGCGATCACCTGGAACTATCTATTTGCGATTGCTTTGAGTCTCTTCTTCTTCAAACCTTCGGTTTCAGAATTAACAACTGCCAAAATATCACCTGTTTATCTGGGATTAGGTATTTTATTACCCCTGGTATTTTGGTTCCTCGGCGCATCCATTAGAAGCATAGGGATTGTAAGAACAGATATTGCACAGCGATTATCTTTGTTTATTTCGATCCTGGCAGCCTATTTCCTATTCGGAGATCAGTTTAATACCTTAAAAATCTTAGGCTTGTTTTTTGGTTTTGCAGCGATTATTTTCACGCTGTACCGTAAATCCAATGCCCCGACATCTGGTGGCAGCTGGATTTATCCCCTGCTGGTTTTCTTTGGTTTTGGCTTTATTGACATTCTGTTTAAACAAATCGCACAGATCAAAGACCTGGCTTATACGAGTTCCTTAATCCTGACCTTCGCCATTGCTTTCATTTTATCTCTTCTGGGCATCATTTACCTGTCCCTTTTTAAAAAGCAAAAACTAGAACTTGTCAATTTTGCCTGCGGAGCGATACTAGGACTTTTCAATTTCGGAAATATTCTTTTTTACCTGAAAGCACACCGCGCAATGGCTGAAAATCCATCTACGGTATTTGCGGCGATGAATACCGGCGTGATTATTCTGGGTACGCTGGTTGGCATATTGCTATTTAAAGAAAAGCTGAACAACCTCAATTATCTAGGTTTGGCGCTGGCTCTAATCGCAATCATCTTCATTACCTTATCACAGTTTCATGCTATTTGACGATACTTATAAAACGATCTCTGCTCCTTCTGAAGGACTATTTAAAGACCGTGGCAGTAAATTTATTGCCTTTGCTTACCCCATTAGGTCTGAAGAAGAAATAAAGCCGATACTAGCACAATTGCGCTCCGAACACGGAAAAGCCAGGCATTTCTGCTGGGCTTTACGCCTAAGCCCTGATCGTGCCGCTTTTAGAATCCAGGACGATGGAGAACCTTCGGGAACTGCCGGCAGGCCCATCTTAAACGCCATGCTTTCTGCTGACATCACCAATGTCCTGATCGTTGTAGTACGTTATTTTGGAGGAACATTATTGGGCGTACCTGGCTTAATCAATGCCTATAAATCTGCAGCAATTGAAGCGATTCAAGCCGCAGAAATCGTAGAAAAGACGGTAAACGATGTTTATGAACTCACTTTCGATTACCTAAGGATGAACGATGTGATGCGCTTATTTAAAGAGGAACAGCTGCAGATTCTTGCTCAGGAGTTCGACAATTCCTGCAGCATTAAGTTTGAAGTCAGAAAAGCACAGCTAAACCAGGTTTTAGGGAAAATCGAAAAGATCGATGGCATTAAACTCAACTATCTCCATACCGTCTAATTAAAGTAATTCCGACACGGCATTTTAATCAATGCACAAACCCCTACTGGTTCATTATTGTAAAGTGCAACAAATATCTTCCCTCTTTTGTCCAAAATATATGCTTCTGGATCATCTAAAACCTTATAATCGGCTTCTTCCATTTTAAAATAGGTAGAAATCCATTCTTCATTCAAAGCTCTGAATGCCGACTGATATTGAGATTCATAAGGTACAATTTGTACCTCCTTACTTTCCTTTAATTTTTTCTGCTCCTGAACCCTCCTAAGCAAAGGTTTTTGATCCAAAAGGAATTCCCATTCTTCTAAGGCTTCCCAAAGGTTGTGCCTAGCTTCCGAAATCACGCTGTTAATAGCGGCATCTACATCTACACATTGTACCTTAAGTTCTTTCGCAAAATCGATTCCCTTTGGCGTTAATTCCACTACATTTCGTCTTTTATCCTGGGAGTCACGGTTTTCCTGAACCAATCCTGCCCCTGTCATTGCCTGAATGATCTTACTCACTGAAGGTTGTGAATGCCCTATCTCGACTGCAATTTCAGTGATGGTCTTTTCCCCTTCTTCCGCAAGCACAGTCGTTTACAATGGTAGACTGAAGTAAAAAGAGGAACCCTGATTAATTTCACTTTCGACCCATACTTTTCCATTGTGTCTTTTAATAATCTCCGCAGATAAATGGAGTCCCAGGCCAAAACCAGAAATAAATTTATTGTGCTCACTTTTCACTCTATAATAGCGTTCAAAAAGCTGTTCCAAATCTTTTTTCTTGATACCAATTCCATTATCTTTCACGCAAACTTGCACCATGCCAGAAGCGGCTACCGATGATACTTCAATTATCTTTTTAGAGTTTATAGAATATTTAATCGCATTGCTTAGAAAATTGTTAAGTACCTGACCTACCTTATCACGATCTGCTTTTACCATCATTACCGATCCCTTTTTGAAAACAATATCGATTGTCGGATTTATAAAAAGTGATTCTTGAATTGCCTCCTCAATTAGTTCGTTTATTTCAAATACTTCAAGGTCTAAGTGAATTTTTCCTCCATCTGAACCTGATACGGATAGGAATCCATTAATCATACTGTTCATTTTTTTGATCAAAAGACTTACCCTTGATAAGGAAGGACCGATAAAAGAATCATCTGTTTTTTCAACCTTTTTACTGATCATTTGCACATAAGCCTGGATCGAAGTGAGTGGTGACCTTAAATCATGACTGACCATAGCAATGAAATCATTTTTGCGCAATTCATCTTGCTTATGAATGGTAATATCATTCAAAACACCCGTGAAATAAGCTGGTTTTTTTTCATTGTCATAAGAAAGATTTCCAATTAGCCTTGCCCACCTCAATTGATTGTTGTTAAAGCCTAATAATGGAAACTCCAGATCACACCTCTCGCCACCAAGAATATTTGCTTCAATGGCATTAATAAATTTTTCCCTGTGTGTTTCAGCAATTCTTTCGACAGCCGCTTGATAAGTTAGTTTTTCTTCAGAATAGAAGCCAAAAATTTCCTTAAAATGCGTAGATGGTAAAAATTCACGGGTTTTAGCATGAATAGAACAAGTGCCCAGTTCAGCTGAATCTATAGTCATTCCCAGCATCTTATTGCTGATATCCAAATCAAGCTGTGTATTTTTTAGTTCCGTAATGTCATTAAAAGTAATGATTGCCCCGTTATTCTGCTGGTCAGATTGTCGCATATAAGGCATCGTCATCACCTGATACCACTTCCCATTATTGGTTTCAATCTCTTTGGTAATCACAATTCCATCTCGCAGTACCTTTTTAATATCTTCAATAATCGTTTCAAACTTTATATTCGTAGTGATATTACTTAATGGCCTTCCAATATCTGATTCCAATAGATTGATCTGCTTCACTGTGCCTGGGGAGAATTTCATCAAAAGCAAATCGTTATTGATAAACAGCTGGCCATTGATATTGCTTCTGAAATAGTTATTCAGGTCATCATTAGTCTCCAGCAACTCCTTATTTTTTAGCTGATACTCAGAATTAATGGTATCCAGCTCTTCATTCACAGACTGCATTTCTTCATTTGTACTCTGCATCTCTTCATTTGCAGATATCATTTCCTCGTTAAAGGACTGCATATTTTCATTAGAAGCGTCCAGTTGCTCATAAACAGAATTGAGCTTCTCTTTTGTTTCTTTCAGCTCCTGTTCCAAATTAATTGTATATTGATCCTGAAAACCAGCCTCATCAAAGTCTTTGCTTTCGTGTTCAGCGACTGCAAGAACTTTATCTTCAGTGAAAGTGACCATAAAAAATTTTGGTAATTTTCTGTCAATCAGCATCGGGCTCACCATCATATTTACCATCATCAATTGATCAGCCTGTTTTATTTTGATGCGATTCAGACTAGCTTTTTTATTAGTCTTTAATACTGTATTGCTTAAGGTATTAAAGACCATAGCCAATTTTTTCGGCAATAACATCTCCAGATTAGTGGTAAAAAGTTTAGGGAGTAAATATTTAGAAGTGTCTCCATAAGACCTGACCACTTCCTTGTTTTCGTCAATACACAGCACCAGATAACCCAATTCTTCCGCAAGATTAGTTTGCATCAGCTCCGTTAGAGAGGGAAATTGATCGGAACCTAGCTCCTGACGGCTGACATAAACAGGGCGATTTTTAACTTCCAATGAATCGGGCATTGAAAAAGCCTCAAAACTATCCATTCGTTTTGATTTTATATTCTTGTATAGCTTGTATTGTTTATTTACAATTTCCAGGTTCTGAATAATCGGCATTGGATTTTCACTGGATCCTAAAAATAAATAACCGTCCATTTTAAGCCCAAACAGCAACATTTCGAATGTTTTCTTTTGTAATATTGGAGCCATATAAATCAGCAAATTCCGGCAGCTGATGAAATGCATATTGCAATAAGGCGGATTTTTGACTAAATCATGTTGTGCAAAAATGGCCATTTTCCGAAGGCTGGGTTTAACTTGATAATGATTGCCTTCCTTTACAAAATGAGTAGTTAAGCGCTCTTTCGATACCTCTTTCAACGTATCCGGGTGATACAATCCTTTCCCAGCATGAATTAATGCCGTACTATCAATGTCTGTGGCAAATATTTTAACCACAAGTTGCTTAAGCTCACCAGTTAACAATTCGGTAATTAGAATTGCCAAAGAATAAACCTCTTCACCTGTGGCGCAGCCTGCTACCCAAATTTTAAGTTCTTCCTTTGGACCAAGGCTTTTCAAAATCGTCGGTAGTACATTATGTTGTATGTACTGAAATGCTTCTTTATCTCTAAAAAATGAAGTCACACTAATCAAAAACTCTTTTGATAAAGCTTCAATTTCTTCCTGAGAGGTCTTTAAATAGTTAAAGTATTTATCGAGGGTATCGAAATCATGAGCAGCCGCTCTTCTTTTAGTCCGCCTCAAAATTGTAGAGGTTTTATAATCGGAGAAGTCATGGGGAGACTGCTGTTTGATGAGTTGTATGATTGCTTTTAGACTGAGCTCATCGTTAGAATTATCAATCTTCAAAGTCCGCTGATGCTGCACATAATCTTCAATAGCACCAGGCATTGCCGCTGGTTCTAATATAAAATCGACCATTCCTGTAGCAATCGCTTTAGATGGCATACTTGGAAAGCTGGAAGTGTCAGGGTTTCTGGCGATCACCATTCCTCCAGCTTTTTTAATCGAAACAAGTCCTTCAGAACCATCACTTCCTAAACCAGAGAGGATAACGCCTATTGCTTTACTACCGTAATCTGCCGCCAAAGAATTAAAAAATGTATTGATAGTGAGGTGTGCTGCTCTTATTTCATCTTTAGCACTTAAATATAGTCTACTGGCAGCAATGGTCATGTACTTATCATGTGGAATAAGGTACACTTTATTACATTCCACCAAAATTCCATCGCTGGCTTCTGTGACCATTAGTTTGCTGTGTCTAGCCAAAACCTCTGACATTCTGCTTTTAAAAGTAGCGGAAAGATGCTGAACAACCACATAAGAAACTCCATCTAGCGGAGTATGGTCAAAGAAAGTGTTAATTTCCTCTAAGCCACCGGCTGATGCACCAATTGCAATAATATATGCTGGAGCACTCATGCCCTTTTTAAATTTAAAACTGTTGTTTTCATGGATAGCGGAAATAGGAAGCTGCAGAATCATAAATCTACTTAAAACTAAGGGCAATTCAACTTATTAATTGAATTGCCCTTCCTATTTGGCTGTAAAACCACCATAAAACAAACAATTAGCTGAACTAAGGATCCATCGGTTCATCAAAATCAATTTGCAGGGACATGACATTAGGATAAAACTCCAAGGCAAAGTCAGATAAGCGTTTTCCTAATTTATAAGGCTCATATCCTAATTCCTGCACACATCTCCCTAATAAAGCGCCGCCGATATACCTACTTTGAGATATAGCCGTCACTGTCAGCGCTGCTCTATCCATAGGGATCCCGTACCTGAACATGATCCTAGCTGCATTGCGCATATTGGTAGTGGTATGTCTGGCTTGAGGCTCCATAATCACCACACTTTCTGGTATCTTCAGTTTTTCAACTAAGTATTTTTTCATCTCATAAGCCTCATTGTATTTCGTTTTAAATGGGTGTACTCTCCCACCAGAAACCATAATAAATGGCGCTAAGCCTTGATGATATTCTATGGCTGCCAATCGGCAGCGCAGCATACCACCCGCACTTAATTCCACATCACGTTCTTCAGGTCCTTCACCAGGTACTAAAATTAAGCTGTATTTATAGGAGGCAAAGCTTGTTGTACTGATTGCTGAAATACTTGCTTTATTTACGCCGCTTCGCATCGGTTCAAAATCACCGGCTTCATCACGCTCATTAATTTCCAGCGCAGTTAAAGCAAAAGTAATTGCAGGCTCAAAGAACATAGCATCGGACTTTCCCGAACTCAATACGGCATTGGTACGGACCAGTTCCAGGTAACTTTTATCCTTTACATTAAAAGCGATGGAATCTATTTTCGGATAGTTCGGTTTTGCGCCTGCTACATATACCCCAATTGTAAAATTGAGGGCCTTAGCATCCTGCTCCCAGGCCTTAATTAACAACTCTACGGGTTTCAGATGGCCGTACATCAGGTAACAGCCAGAAGGGATCAGTTCATTTTTGACCATGTTGCTTAATGATTCATCCTGTTTAAAAAGAATAGTTAATCGCTTGCTCACAGCAGCAATTTCTTCTTCCGTAAATTTAAACGCAGTGCTGAGACAGGTAACGTCAGTTTCACAATTTCTAACGGCATCTGCTATTTTCAGCGATTTACTTTTAAACAACGCAGTCAATTCCAGATCATTCTGAATCCCTTTTTTAACGGCAGCATTCTGTTGAAGTAAAGTGAGCAGGTAATAATTCTTATACTGAACGGGATTTAAATGTTCCGAAAACACATATTTTGGATCTTGTGCGGCAACATTTAAGTTGCACAATCCTCCAAGGAGTAAAAAGAAAAGAAATGTCATTTTCATAACTATTCAAAATTTGAAATAAAAAACCGGCAGCCTAAACCTGGATTATTCCCACAGTTTAGTGGATCAATCGGTGTTCAAGCTGCCGGTCCAGATCAGGTTACAAATTAATAGCCTTCATTCTGGTAACCACCTTTATTGTTGATATTGTCAATTTCAACTTGCGGTACTGGATAAAGACTTCTGAAAGCTGGGATACCTGGGAAAATAGCAGCCATCTGATTGGTTCTCACGATATCAAACCAACGATCAGCTTCTAAGGCCAGCTCTAATCTTCTCTCTAAATACACCGCTGTCCTAAATTCAGTTTGTGTAGTCAGTAATAAAGGCGTTTTTAGAGAAGCATTCGCATTTTTGCGAACCGCATTCAATGCTTTAAAAGCTTCTGTATTGCCATAAGCGGTTTCATTGAGTGCTTCCGCATACATCAGTAACACATCAGCAGTACGCAGCACAGGGAAATCACCGCTGGTTTCATTGTTCAGCTGAGGCGCATTAAATTTACCTGGTCTGCTGCCAGTTCCGGTAATCGCCACCAATGGCTGACGATTATCACCAGTTTCAAATAACGATTGAGGAATACTAATGATGTTCGTATTGTTGTTATTTCTATAACGGTTGTCCTGGTGTACAAACTCTTTTACACCGCCATTCAGGTACTGCACTGCAAATATAATGTCCTTGCTGGTTTTCAGGTTATTAGGGAAAGTTCGGTTCTGCGGCACCGTATCTAATAGATTTCTAGCATAAACAGCGGTCACCACAGGTTGTAAGGTACTTGCTACCAGGTCAAATTTCTTTTGATATAGGTACACTTTGCCTAATAAACTGGTCGCCGCAAAGCTGGTTGCCTTTCCACGCTGTGCATCTGGCCAGGATGTCGGCAATTTTGCAGCTGCATCTTTTAAATCATCAATCACCTGCTGATAGACCTGTTCAGATGATGCCCTTGTATTTTGTCTAGCCTGCTCTGTGGTTTGAACAGTCAGCACCAAAGGAACCTTGCCCCAAATCCGGGTCAGATTGAAATAACTTAGGGCCCTGATAAATTTCGCCTGACCGATGATCTGCCCCTTAATGGTTTCATTCATGGTAATTGCAGGTGCACGGTCCAGGATAATATTACACCTGTATATCGCTTTGTAGTGACCCATCCAGGTGGCAGAAAGAATACTATTGGCCGAAGTTTCCGCAAATACTTCAATCTGATTACGTACACCGGCACCAGATCCAGGATCATTATCGATCAGGTTATCGCCGCGAAGCTCCCCAAGAGTCAATAAATTATTTCCATAAAGACTATCGCTCTGTAAAGCGTCATAACAAGTGACCAGACCGCCCTGGAGTCCCTTTTCATCCAGGTAAAAAGTGCTTTCTGTATAAGAATCCAGTGGTTTTAAGTCTAAAAATTTCTTGCAGGAAGTTGCTGTGATGAGCACACAAATGAGTATGATATATTTTTTCATCTTTCTATGATTATAAAGTGATGTTAATTCCTATTGACGTTGTTTTTGCTGTTGGATAAACCCCGTAATCTTCGCCATTTGTAGTGGCATCGCTGCGATTGGTTACCTCTGGATTATAGCCGGTATATTTGGTGAAAGTGAATGGGTTTTGCATGGCTACATAAATCCTAACCTTATTAATCGCTAATTTTTTAGCTAAATTTTCCGGTAAAGTATAACCAAGGGCAACGTTGCGGATACGTAGATAAGAACCATTCTCAATATGCCAGGTGGAAGTTGTTCCATTGCTGCCTTTAGCCGCACGATTGGCCCTAACATCCTGACCGCTTCCTGGATCACTTTCTGATTTCCAGCGGTCCAGCGAACTGATCATGTTGTTCATGTTTCCTTCTTTATTGGCAAAATATCTGCGGGAAAGGTTTAGAATCTGATTGCCGTAAACCCCTTGCATGGCAATATTTAAATCTATGGCTTTATACTCAAATGAAGTAGCAAAACCATAGGTAAACTTAGGCAGGTAATTTCCTACAATCTCTCTGTCTTTCGTCAGATCAATCACCCCATCACCATCCACATCTTTAAATTTGAAATCTCCTGGTTTAGAGGTATTCACATCATAATTGCCCTGTGTATCCAGGTAATGAGGATAAGCATCCACTTCTGCCTGGTTTTTAAACACTCCTAAAACCACTGGTAAATAATAAGAACCGATCGGCTCCCCCACACGGGTGATGAAATAAGCATTGGCAACAGAACCTGTTTTTATGATGTCTGCATTTCCTGGGCCCAGCTCTACTACTTTATTGATATTCTTGGAGAAGTTTCCACTCGCATTCCATTTAACCGAACCAAACTGCTGCTGTGTACCTAAATTGATATCAATCCCTTTATTGTTTACTTTACCAATGTTTTTCAATTCCGTCGCAAATCCGGTTGAAATTGGCACTGGCACATCTAACAGCAGGTTATTGGTATTACTATTATAAATATCTACTGATAAAGTTAGCTGATTCTTGAAAAATGCCGCGTCAAAACCAATGTTCAGCTGTGCTGTCTTTTCCCATTGTAAGTCGTCATTAGGCTTTGCAATTGGTGCTGCACCATTGATGACACCTGGAGTAGTCCCGCCAAACACATAGCCAAAATTGTTCATGGAACCTTGTGCCGCGTAATTAGGAATGTTGAAGTTACCGGTTAACCCATAACTAGCCCTTAATTTCAGGTCAGAAATTGTTTCCGAGTTTTTCAGGAAATCTTCTTCTGATAACCTCCATCCCAGGGAAGCCGATGGGAAATAACCCCATTTGTTGTTCCTGCCGAATTTAGAAGAACCATCCGCTCTGATCGATCCCGTAAACAAATACTTGCCTTTATAGCCATATTGCAGCCTTGCGATACCGGAAGCCAATGCCCATTGCGTTCTTGTCGCTGTACCGTTGGTTACCAAACCAGCTTTGATAAATTCTACCTGATCACTGATAAATCCTTTAGAAGCAAAAGCGTAATTGCCGCTTAAATCATCTTTTTGAGTAGACCAGCCGACTAAAGCATTGATGTTATGGTCACCGATGGTTTTTGCATAGTTTAGGGTTTGCTCTAACAGCCAATTCGTTTCTTTAATCGTGCGTGAAGAACCTGTAGCCTCAGAAAGTGGATTTCCTGCAGTATTGGATTGCGGAAAGGTTGATGGCCTGAAAGTATCTTCAGAACTGTTAAACAAATCCACACCCAGCTGAATTTTGTATTTCAAATCCTTTGACAATTCTGCTTCCAAAAAGGCACTACCAGTCATACGGCTGGTCGCTACATCGTCTTTCTGAAGCATGGCCAAAGCCACTGGATTCCAGGCTTGTGTTCCTCCATTACCGTCTGCAGTTCTATTGTCAGGCAAGGTAGTTTTTGTGCCTGCACTCCATGAATTCTGGTCAAAATTATAACTGCCATCAGGATTGTACACCGGGAAAATTGGGGCATAATGCAATGCTGAGGCCACAATACCGCCACCGTTAGCATTATAAGCACCATTGGCATTCACTCGCTTTTCATTGGTGACCGAAGGACTGAAGTTAATACCATATTTAACCACACCTTTTTTACCTTCCAGGTTTACGCGACCACTATAACGCTTGAAACCGCTATTTAAAATAATTCCATCCTGATCAAAATATTCCAGGGAACCATAGTATTTCATTGACTCAGACCCACCAGATGCAGATATTGAATGGTCTTGAATTGCTGCTGTTCTAAAAATCTGGTCCTGCCAGTCCGTATTTGTTAAACCTTGCTGACCTTGCAGATAAGGTAAAACCTCCAGTGGCATCACTGTATTGGTATTATTACCTGTATTAAATAAACGCAGACCGTTGTTGTCATTCACGCTATAATTCACCAATGGCTTTCCAGTGGCCAGATACTTCCTGTTATTGGCCTCCATAACATCTATATAAGAGTTATTTCTGGATTCCAATACCATCTGTGCATACTGATACGCATCCATCATCTTGATTTTATGCGCTAGCGATTGCCAGCCGGTATAACTGTTTACACTTACCGTGGTTACGCCATTATTGCCTTGTTTGGTAGTGATCAATACCACACCATTGGAACCTCTGGATCCATAAATTGCAGCAGATGAAGCGTCTTTTAAGACCTCTATGGAAGCAATATCATTGGTATTAAGCGTATTGATGTTGTCATTTGAGATCGGTACTCCATCAATCACATACAGCGGATTTGAGCCTGCAGTGATGGTACCAACACCTCTTACTTTGATCGCAAGCGCGCCGCCCGGTGCACCTGAACCTTGCGAAACCTGGACCCCTGCCATTTTTCCGACCATCGCTTCTGCCGCATTACTAATCGGCTGATTCTCCAGATCTGAGGCCTTGATACTCGCAATAGCGGTGGTCACATCCTTTTTCTTCTGACTACCATAACCTACCACTACCACGTCAGACAAATTATTTGCTGTCGGATTTAACTGGATCAGCAGCGTGGCCTGTTCACCAGGTTTCAGTATATAATTGGTGATGGTTTTGGTCTCATAGCCTATATAAGAAGCGCTGATGTTATATGGAACATTCGCAGAAAGGCCTTTTATCGAAAACTGACCTTCAGAATTGACCATAATTCCTTTCTTTTCATTGGTTTTGACATTCAGTAAAAGTACCGAAGCACCGAGTAAGGGCTGCCCTGTTTCGTCTTTTACAATCCCGGTAATCTCAGAAGTCTGAGCCCAGGTCTTTGCCGACACTGACATCATCAGCAGGCAAAAGAACAAGTGTGTAGTAAATTTTTTTAGCATAGTCTAATTTGTTTGATTGTTGTTTTTTGGCAAAAAGATTCCACTCCCGCCATTTCTTGCAGGTTCATGTGTTTTAATATGGTTCTTTGATTTACTTTCTGATCAGGAACCCTTCGGCAGTTTTAATTTGGTTAAGTTTGTTTAGTTCAGCAATTTCCTCTAATATCGTTTCTATAGATTGCGTAGGTTTTATACTTCCTGTAAATGACATCTCAGCGAGGTCAGCACGGTCGTAAGTAATTTTAACTTTATAGTATTTTTCGAATTGATCAAACACATCCACCAAAGAAGCCTGCTGGAAATTGAGATCCTGACTGCCATTCTTTCCTTTTGCAAGTAAACTCCTGTGGTCTGATACGCTGATCTTATTCAGAATGCTGTTGTAAACCAATTCTTTTCCAGGCAGCAGCACTTCGCTGAATGCGGAAATATGCTGGACAGTATCTATGTTCTTAACCAAAACCTTTCCCGTATGGAGTTCTACTTTGATGAACTTGCTTTTTTCTAGAGCGGTAATGGTAAATGAGGTACCCAAAGCTGTGGTGGCAATGCCTTGAGCATACACTACAAAAGGATGGTTTGTATCTTTTGAAACCTCAAAAAAGCTTTTTCCATTTAAGAATACTTCTCTTTTATTTTTCACAAAAGGAATGGCATACCTTAATTCTGCCCCAGGAAATATTTTGACAGTAGAACCATCGGGAAGGTTTACCAATTGCTGATGATCTGTATAGTTGACAACTGATTTCCAATTGATCGGATTTGCTTTTTCAGGAGTCAAGGCTTTATTGCTGGCCAGCGTTATTTTTGAATCTCTCGGGTTCCAATTCAAATTAAATGGGCCAATGGAAAGTATAGCCAGCAGAACTGCAGCTGCAGCAACGATCTTTATCCATTTTAAGCGGTAAGTTTTAGCGAGAGTCTGCTTTTTTACCGCGTTAAACATCTCCTCGCTTTTAAGCTCCTCCAGCTGAGCATCATTGGTTTCGTCCCATTCGGCCTGGCCCAATAAATGATCTGGCAATTCGTCAATAGCATTCAAATAGTTCAATACTTGAAGCTTTTCCTCCGGGCTGCACTGTCCTTTAAAATATTTATCTAATAACGCTTCAGAGACACTCATACTAACAATACGACTGGATTGGAGGGAAACCCGTAACGGAATAAAAATATATTTAAATTAGTCGAGGAATTTTGCCAGCAGTACCAGCACTGGGACATAAGCATAACCATCAAGCTGCTTAATCGCTAAAGAAATGTGCTTTTCAACCGTTCTCGGGGAAATACAAAGCTGTTCAGAGATTTCTTTATAAGAATACCCTTGCAGTCGACTTAAAATGAAAACCTTTTTCCTGGTTGGCGGAAGCACACTTAGCGCAACCTCCAGCTGTTGATTGATTTCAAACTTTTGATGCTGATCTGTGGTTTCTTCGGAAATGCTGTTGTAATAGAGTTTCAGATTGCGTTCGTCGTTACTCTCCTTTTTGAAATAGTCGAGTAAGGTCGTTCTTGCGATCCGGAACAGCTGAACATCCAGTTCGTGCTCCTCCGACAAGGTGTGCCGGAAGTTCCATAATTTGATAAAAGCCAGCTGAGTTAAGTCTTGGGCCTTATCTTCATCGTTTGTTTTCTTAAAAAAATAGGCATATACCTTTTTGTGAGACAGTCTGAAGACCATCTCAAAAGACTCGTGGTTACCTGATTTTAAATTATGGATATAGCTTAACATTTCTGCACAAAACTATTAGATACATATTAGCCAAAACTAAATATAGTGTTAATTCTGATTAAAGTCATCGTTGTAATTTATGTATCCATACAGATACTTTCTCCAGGCATACCATCAAGTATGATCATTTTCTGCTTTTAAATGAGGTTTCAATATTTACCATATTGAAAAAATATAGGACCTTCAATGCTCAATAACTAAAAATTGATTTTATGAGTTGTGGCCTGAAAGCCTTTTTTATGCGTTGACCTTGTCTTTAATCCTTACCGCCTGCGTCCTGCTCTTCACATCCAGCTTCACATATAAATTACTGATGTGATACTTCACTGTATTTGGAGAAATGAACAGTTTATTCGCCAGTTCCTGATTGGTTAAGCCTTCCCAAATCCCTTGCAGCACCTCTGTTTCGCGCTCTGTAAGCAGAAAGTCCTTTTGTAAAATCACTAGGGTATCCTCCTCAGTGCTCACCGGAAAGTTGGAAATCCCAGGTACAACTAAAGCACTTTCTTTAAATTCCACCAGGTATTTGTTGATTTCAGTCCGGTAATGTTCTTTCTCTTCCTGCAAGGCTCTGACTTTAAAGGTGATGGCAAAGCCGATCGAAATAATTTCAAAAGCACTCACCATTCTCAATGCATCCATATCAAAAGCAGCTAACCAGGGCAGGTTAAAATTCATATTGAGCACAAAGCCAGCTCCAAAAATGACGATGACCCCGAAAGTTAACACTAAAAAACGGGCATAAACATCCTTCTTAAACCTGGAAATGGCAATGCTTATAGGGATTAGGGCACTTAAAAAGCTGAGTAAATCTATAATAGGAAGGAAACCCTCCCATTTGAATATGGTAAATAAAATCAAGGTCAATAATGCCAGGGCGATTACCGGGCCCACATAACGCCAGTACTGCTTATGCGTATCTTTCAAATCCAGGAAATAGTAAGAAAAAACACAGGCAAAAGCGGCGGTGAATGGCACGGTATAAACCAATAAGTTATTCATCACCAACTCTCCTGACGATAAGTAATAAAACATTCCATCTTCATAGAAAAATTCCACAAAAACGCCAATCTGTAAAAAGCAATAGGCAATAAAGCGCTTGTCTTTGAAAATCAGGAAGAACACGAAATTGAAAATAATCGACATCAATCCCAGACCATAATAAAAGCCAATTCTAAGCAGCCTCTTGCCCTCTTTTTCCTGGAAGGACGCAGCATCCATCAACACCAAAGGCAATTGTTTCAGCTGTACGTCTGAGCTTTTCAAATAATAGACATTACGATCTGTTTGAAAGTTAAACTGGTCGTATCTGGCCAGATTTTCCTGCTCTTTTATTTCAATTAGCTGTCCATCTTTATACCCATAAAGTACGGTATGGTGAAGATGTGAAGAAGAAATCTGTAACGTTAAAGGTTGATTGAGCTGATCAGCATCAAGTTGACCTTTTAGCCAGTAAGCTGCTTGATTTTTCTTTGGGCCTGGATGTTCCGCAAAACCAAAAGAAGGTGCTTTTTTGAGAGGTTTGAAAATCAAACTTGAAATCTCTTTCTCTAGAATTCTACTGCGATCTGCAGTTTGTCCATTCACAAAAACACCCGGTAATAACAGCAGTATCAGAACGATGATCCGGGGATAAAAAATTCGATATTGAATAGGTTGGAAACAATTCATTTATACTAGAAACGGCTAAAATAGAACTCAAAACTAATCTTTTTCGACTGTGCTCATTGTAATAACTTTGTGTAATTTGAGATTTCTTTTCTTTCTGAAAACAAAATGCTGATTGCTAAAAACAACAATACAGACGCAACCTGCTGCATTTCAATAACATATAAAGTATGTTTTCTTAACCTACCCGAATGGGTAGGTTGATTTTAACGCATTAAATTATGAAAACTACCCGTGCGGGTGGGAAATAATGCCTTTTAGCCTTGTATGTTTACCGATGTATTCAATGAATCCATTCCCTTCTTAAATAATACTAATTTCCGAAGGTTAAACCATAGCGACAATAAAGGCTTGAAAAGCCGAACCTGTAGCCTCTCTCGCCGGTAGTCTAAGCGCTGCCGGCATTAATATCAACATTTACCCTGATCAAAAAAATAATAAAATTACAGCCAGCCTTTTCTTTTGAACCAAAAATAAATAGCCACGGTTACCACGACCATCAATGCCATCACTCCCGGATATCCCATCCTCCAATGTACTTCCGGCATAAACTCGAAGTTCATTCCATAGATCCCAACAATAAATGTTAAGGGCATAAAGAATACCGAAAAGATGGTCAGCACCCGCATAATTTCATTCGTTTTCTGAGAAGATGCGGAGAAGTAAATGGCCAGCAGCTGATGGATGTTTTCAGCCAGTGAGTCCAGCATACTCTGGTGTTTAACATATAAATCCCGGGTGTCCCTGGTATTCACATTTCCTTCCTGAGCATCCAATGCATCGATAATATCGTAAGAAAGAATCAGCATCCTTTTCAATAAATCAATTTTCCGTTTTAAATAGTACAACCCTTTCAGCAAAGGTGCTTTTTTCGGCCTTAAAAAAACAATCTCTTCATAATAATCCACGGATTTAGCCAGTTTATTTAATGGTTCGGTATAAGTATTTAAACAGGCGCTGATCAACAGATTCAATAAATCAAGAGTATTGCTGCATTTTTCATTTTTAATCATCTTTGCGATGGGTGCGATCAAATCATGTGTTCTGCGATGAACCGTGATCAGGAATTTATCGGAGTAAAAAAATGCTATTTTATGGGTAAGCTCCTGAACAGTATCTGCCTCTGCAACATTCTTTTGCGTATGTATTCTAAAAATGATAAAGGCATAATCCTCCATCCTTTCATATTTTGGTAAATGATCCGGCTGAAGACAGTCATTAACTAGGGCGGGGTGCAAATTATATTTTTTAGCGATGCTGGAAAGCTCCTCTGTTGTAGGAGCAGTGAGGTCAATCCATTCGAATCCTTGATTTTCAGCCAGGTTTTTAGTCATAAATTTTCTTTAATAAAAGGTACTAGTGTTAACACTCATTTTAGTTCATTGTTCTATTTTATTTAAACCTAATGACGCACAAAGTGTTATGTCTATATTGAAACCTTCTATCCTAAATTTAAACTTATGAATAACTTTTTCAGAACCATTATTGCTGGCTGGGGCGCAAAAAAATTAGGCGGCGGCTGCTTGTCTACGATTATCATATTTGCGGTAATTTACATGATGTTAGGTAAATGTAACAATGGGACGCGTGCTGCAGAGCCAAAATTTAAATCTGAGAAACCTTTGACCAGTAAGTAGATTTTACCGGTTGCTTAGTAGCTCAGGTGCTCAATTTCCTTTCCAATAGCACGTGCTGTATGTTCATCAAATACAATCTCCAAGTGCTCGCCTTTCAATTCCGGAGTATATATTGGAAGGTCTCCGGCTGGGATTTCAGTAGTCTTCAATAAAACCCATTCGTTCCGATCATGACGAACAGCGCCCATAATTCCACCAAAGTAGATCACCTTATAATAATCCTTTTCTTTAAGGATCGTCAGGGTGACTTCCTTCTTGCCGTAACCGACCCGAATGTTAAAAGCTTCTTTTTCCATGTTGTTGTTTACGCTTAAATTGAAAATGTTAGTAGTAAATAAATACTCAAGGTCTGACAATGACAATAAACTAGGCTAAGAAGAATATTGTTTTACATGCTACTGAAATAAATGGGTTAATCAACCGCCGTGTGTTAATGTTTCAATGCTTTAAGCAGCTGGCCCTGGGCTGACAAGCACTTATCGAAGCGACACTTCTTTTATTTGGCTTTCTCTGCCTGTATGTTCATTCTAACTAAAACCCCCAATCCACGCCCAAAAGGGAGCGCAATCATCAATCCTACAAGATTTACCTCAAATAGGTTCAAACGATAAAAGATCATTAATATACTATATAAATTCCGTATGGACCAAGGCCCCAAACTCCTTTTTTTCACCCAATAAATAACCGACTGCACCTGATTGCTCGTTTAATTCTTCGCTGACCATGCGCCTAGAAGTTTTTTTTGTTAAAGCAGTATGGTAAAGGATCCGATAGAGCCAACTCGAAAATTTGTAGGAATTTCCAAAGCCTGCTAATGCCTTAAAAGCTTTCATAAAAGCATCCTGTACCACCTCTTCAGCATCCTCGCTATTTCCGCAAATTTTAATTGCCAGGGTATAGGATAGATTCTGATAGGTTTTTACCAAATATTCAGAACCTTCTCGCTCACCGAGAATGGCCTGCTTTAAAAAGTGATCTTCTTTACGGTTGCGTCCGAATAGCATGCTTAGGATAAGTTAATTTTACATTTACAATAGGTTAGACTGCCTTTCAGAAAAAAGAGTCACAAATGTGACCAGTTCTAAATATATACAGTCTTATGAGGAAATCAGCAAAAAAATGGAAACCACATCAGCAACATTATTTATATCCATCTCCCTAATTGTATTCACCATTAGCTATTACTATTTCACGATATGAACAAAAAAATGGACGTTACCAAAATGCAGCATACCTGAGTATGACGCTGTCCTATGCTGCTGGTTCCCTAGCGTCTACTGCGGAAGATCTACAAAAATGGTATACTGCTTTGTACGATGGGAAATTTCTAAAACCGGAGCTCCTTCATAAAGCGTATACCTCCTACCGGCTGAGCAACGGGACGCTAACTGGCTATGGTTATGGCTGGGAAACAGGAAATGTGCAGGGAATTCCAAGTGTCAAATACATCGGGGTAATTAACGGGTTTTACACCTATGCCGCTTACCTTCCGGAAAAGAATTTGTCCATTTCCATTCTAAGAAATTGTGATCATCCAGCCGACCCGGACATTCTTGCTTCAAAAATGCTGGCCATTGCGTTGGGAAAACCTTATGATTATAAAACCATGATGATGGCGATCTCTAAACTGGAAGCTTATCAGGGAGTATACAAATTGGCAAACCCTGGGGAATACATGGTAAATCCGTAAGATGGTCAGCTCATGTATTACTTCCTGGGTGGCTCAAAAACACGTTTGATCCCTTATAAAAAAGAACATTTTGTTTTAGAAAACAGTCTGACCTGCTTCATTTTTGATAAAGATCAACATGGTAAGGTTCAAGGTTTCAGAACAAGTAGTACAGGACTGAGCAATATTGGTATCCTGCAACACAATAAGCTGCAAACCCGAAAAAAAAATTAGCGTAACTGCCAAGTTAATGCAGCGCTATGTAGGCAAGTATCAATTTAATCCAGCACCGCTGTTTGAAATCATAATAGATCATGATACACTTTATGGGCAGGTAGGAAATGACAGGAAAGAGCTGATCCCCTTTGGAAAACACCAATTTTTCGCCAGGAATCTGCACGCTACGATTCTTTTTAAGGTTGATGCCAAAGGAAAGGTTATCAGTCTCAGAAAAATCAGAACAGCGAAATGACTGCTAAGAAAATATCAATGTAGGTAAAACTCTTCTATTTCTTTTACCTGTCTTAAATTGTCCCTTTTAGTAAATCGACTGAGATATACCAAAAAACAACTAGAGCTATAGACATAACCAGACTTAGCTCAAAGCGAAAATCACAACTACAGCCAGATCCAAAGAGTAACCTCCCCGATTTACCTAATTAGGAATATTGTTATGTGATTTACAAAAAATATCGGCAAAACCAGTATTTAAACGGTAAATTTGCATTATAGAAATATAAAACATATTTCTGCTCAATTCATGCAAGCATATACTGAAATAAATACCACACAACTGACAGTACTTCAGAAAGAAGACTCAACCTTAATCATCGATGTAAGAGAACGTCATGAATTACCTCTGCTTGATGGAAAAACATATATAAAAGTACCAATGTCTGAGTTGGCCGACTTTTTAGATACAGACCCAGATGAGCATAACATCATATTCATTTGTCAGCATGGGGTACGTAGTGTGGCTGCTGCAGAAGCCTTACATGATAAATATGGTTCAGCCAAACATCTGTACAGCCTAAAAGGTGGCATTGCAAAATGGAGAAATTACTTTTTATAAAGTATTTCCTGAACATCAGCCCATAAAAAAACCCGTCTCGAAAGAAACAGGTTTAAATAAAATTGCCAGATAATTACTAAAGATTTTTAGTCAGCTCTTCGCTTAACGGTTTCACTTTAGAACGGAAACGGTGTACCAATGCTCCTTTTTCATTGATTAGGAACTTTTCGAAGTTCCAGTTGATATCACCAGTAAAATCGGGGTTCGACGCAGTGGTTAGGTATTTGAATAAAGGGTTAATGTCGTCACCTTTAACACTCACTTTTTCACTTAATAAAAAGGTAACTCCAAAATTCTTTTTACAGAAATCCTGGATCTCTGAATTAGTAGCCAATTCCTGTCCACCGAAATTACCAGCTGGGAATCCGATTAACACAACATTCTTACCGTATTGCTTACTCAGTTTTTCTAAATCTTCATATTGAGGGGTATACCCACATTTAGAAGCCGTGTTCACAATCAGGATTTTCTTTCCTTTGAATTTCGACAATTTCACCTCTTTACCATCAATAGTTTTAAAGCTGAAATCATAAATACTTTTTGCCGGCGGTGTAAAGATCAGGCTCAGTAATATTAATAATGTATTCATAGTTTGATATTTTTAATGTGTAAACGAAGTTAAGCACAAAAAGATTGTTTGAACCCAAAATAAGGTTTAAACTGCTAAAAAAAATTTTATTTATCAAATAATGGTGTCCGACAGATTAAACATTCATATATAGCCTTGCTAATTAAGAGATTTGAAAAAGATTATCCATCTTATTTATTAGTATAAAGGAAACAATTGCTTCCTATAAAGGTAGAATCGAAGCCATTCCCGCATGATCAAGCAAAACATCTCAATTACATTCGCGCTATAAGCCTATTCCTCACACCCTCGTTTTTTTATCAAAAAAAAACACATTACCTCGAATACGCCCCATAAATATGCTATAATCACCACTTTATACAACTTAAAACATGGCTTTTTCAAATTTATTTACTATAAAAATCATATCGGATTTTGAAATTAGCCTTATTTATAGCTTTATTTGCAGAAAAACGTTCTGAATGGCGAAGAATTTATTAATAGTTGAGTCACCTGCAAAAGCTAAAACCATTGAAGGGTATTTAGGAAAAGATTTCCTTGTAAAATCGAGTTACGGCCACATCCGGGATTTGGTAAAGGGGGATATGGGCATCGATGTAGCCAATAATTTTGCCCAGACCTATGAGGTCCCTGCCGATAAAAAGCATGTAGTAGCCGAGCTTAAGAAGTTAGCCAAAGAAGCCGAAATGGTATGGCTAGCGTCCGATGAGGACCGTGAAGGAGAAGCAATTTCCTGGCACTTATATGAGACATTAGGACTAAAAGAAAATAAAACTAAACGTATTGTATTTCACGAGATCACTAAGCCTGCAATTTTAAAGGCGATAGAAAATCCGCGTACCATCGATTATAACCTGGTCAATGCACAGCAGGCACGCCGTGTATTGGATAGATTGGTAGGTTTTGAACTGTCTCCGGTATTGTGGAAGAAAATCAAACCTTCTTTATCTGCAGGAAGAGTGCAGTCGGTGGCTGTACGTTTAATTGTAGACAGAGAAAGAGAAGTCAATAAATTTAATGCAACAGCTGCATTTAAGGTATCTGCACAATTCAGCACCGGAAAAGGTAAAGAAGTGGTTAAAGCAGAATTGCCACAGCGTTTTGAAAAAGAAGCAGATGCGGAGAAATTCTTAAACGACTGCATCGAGGCAGGATTCAGCGTAGCCAGTTTAGAAACCAGACCTGCAAAAAGAAACCCAGCGCCTCCATTTACAACTTCGACTTTACAGCAGGAAGCTTCCCGCAAACTGGGGTATTCAGTATCAAGAACGATGCAGATTGCTCAGCGATTGTATGAAAGTGGACGTATTACCTATATGCGTACCGATTCCGTGAACTTATCGGAAACTGCATTACAGGCAGCAGCAGCGGAAATTAATTCTGCATGGGGCGAGAAATACCATCACCAAAGAACTTATAAAACGAAATCTGCAGGTGCACAGGAAGCTCACGAGGCCATCCGCCCTACTTATTTCAATCACCATAGCGTTACCGGCGACAGCTCAGAGCAGCGTTTATATGAATTGATCTGGAAGCGCGCCATCGCTTCTCAGATGTCAGAAGCACAGTTTGAAAAAACAACCGCACAGATTGCCATCAGTACGCGCAAAGAGCATTTAGTTGCTGAAGGTGAGGTATTGAAATTTGATGGCTTCCTAAAAGTATACCTAGAATCCAGCGATGATGATGAAGCAGAAGATTCAGAAGGCAGCAACATGTTGCCTCCATTGGCCAAAGGTCAGGAATTGAGCTTAAGAGAAATGAATGCAACAGAGCGTTTCTCTCGTCCGCCGGCAAGATATACAGAGGCCAGCATGATTAAGAAGCTGGAAGAACTGGGAATCGGTCGTCCTTCTACTTATGCACCAACCATTTCTACGATTCAGAACCGTGGATATGTGGTCAAAGAAGACCGCGATGGTCGTCCGCGTTCCTTTACTGCGATTGTATTGGCGAATGGCGCAGTCAGCAAACAAATTAAAACAGAAATTACCGGTGCAGAGAAATCAAAACTCTTCCCAACAGATATAGGTGAAGTAGTCAACGACTTCCTGGTAGAACACTTTAAAGGGATTGTCGATTTCAACTTTACAGCGAATGTAGAGAAGGAATTTGATGAGATCGCACAAGGTTTACAGGAATGGACAAAGATGCTCCACTCCTTCTATACCCCTTTTCACCAGGAGGTAGAAACCACTTTAGAAAACGCAGAACGTGCAAATGGAGAACGTTTACTAGGCGTTGACCCTGTTTCTGGAAAGAACGTGTATGCTAAAGTGGGTAAATTTGGTCCATTGGTACAGATCGGTCAGAATGATGATGAAGAGAAACCGCGTTATGCGAGTTTGGCAAAATCTCAGTCGGTGGCCACAGTGACCCTTGAAGACGCTTTAGAGCAATTTAAGCTGCCTTTCCAATTGGAAGATTACGAAGGTAAAGAAGTTTCTGTAGGTGTAGGCCGCTTTGGTCCTTATGTGAAATGGGGAGATGCTTACATCTCTATTCCTAAAAACGAGGAGCCTTTATCAGTAGATAGAGATCGCGCTGTAGAAATTATTCAGGAGAAAATCACTGCTGATGCGCCTGTTGCTCATTACGAAGGTTTACCTGTAACTAAAGGTAAAGGCCGTTTCGGTCCTTTCATCAAATGGAACGACTTATTTATCAACGTACCAAAAGCATATAACTTCGAAGAACTTTCAGCTGCAGATATCAATGAATTAATTGGTAAAAAGGTAGAGAAAGAGGCAAACAGATTCATCCAGCAATGGAATGAAGAGAAAATTGCCATTGAAAACGGCAGATGGGGACCTTTCATCCGTTTCGGTAAAGACATGCTGAAACTAGGTAAAAACCCTGCTACAGCTGAAAAATACACCCCTGAAGATCTGGCTTCCGTTTCTCTGGAAGAAGTGAAAAAACTAATCGTTGAGCAGGTTCCTAATGCATTTGAACCAAAAGCAACAAAGAAAAAAGCAGCAGCGAAAACCCCTGCTAAAGCGGCAAAAGCTCCTGCAAAAAAGAAAACAGCAGCAAAGAAATAGCCAATAGGCAGCCCTTGTGTAATTATGAAAAAGGATCTCCCAGAAAATATAGTAGAAGATATCGCCATCGCAGTGGTATTGACCAGCGAAAGCCCGGAGTTTAAAAACTGGACGGTATACCTGGTTAATATGAAAAATGAGGTTTTGGAAAATGTAATGATCAGCTCTAAAGGTTACGGAGAGAAAGATGGCCGAAAAGTGCAGACTTCTGTACTGCGTCATTCTTTAGGAAACGTAATGCCTCAGTCCTTCTCAGGTGTAGAAGCAATTGCTCCTGAAGTACTTGGCCTGACTAACGAATATTGGCTGAGCTATTATATCGACAATGTGATCTACGATAAAAAGTTCATTTTTCTCCCTGAAAGCATCGTTGACGAGAACCTGATACGTATTCCATTGGTAAACAAGCCAGGAGTAATGATAAAATAATTTCGGTTTAATTCCCGATCTCAATCCTTTTTGTTAATTTTCATGATCTTTACCTATAAGAACATATTTCATGAAAATTACGCAAAAAGGATTTTTTATTGGCGGTGCTTTGCTCGTCATTATCGGCCTTGCCACCTTCTTCTTCCTTAAAAAGAAAACATCCAGAGCAGACAATCAGGCCTATGCCAAATACATAGAGGCCTATACCTCCGGTACCGTCTCTAAAAAGAGTAATATCGTCATCAGATTAGCCAGTCAGGTGAAAACCATGGGCGACATTGGTGTAGCAGATAAAAGAGATCTTTTTAGCAGCTCCCCTTCCATCAAAGGAAAAACTTATTGGATTGATGCGCAGACTTTAGAATTCCGTCCGGATGAACCACTAAAATCCGGCGAGACTTATGACGTAACTTTCCACCTCGATGAGGTGACAGAGACAGAGAAAGGATTGGGAGATTTTGATTTCGACTTTAAGGTCATCAATCCGGGATTGGATTTAACTCAGGAAGGTCTGGTTTCTCAGAACAACACTTCGCTGGACTACATGAAGCTTAAAGGAGAGATCAACACCGCCGATCAGGAAGATCCTAAACTGATTGAACAATGTTTAAAAGTGGATTTCCCAAGCGCTTTAAAAGTGAAATGGCAGCACACACCCGCAAAAAACACTTCCAGCTTCAGCATAGACAGTATCCCTAAAGGAAAATCCGAAACGCCATTGAACTTAGCCTGGAATGGCGATCCGATTAAAGCAGAAAGAAGAGGACAGGAAGAATTGGTAGTCCCTGCTAAAGGGGTTTTCAAAATCCTGAATATGAAAGCAGTACAGGATATGGAAGATTTTGCATTGGTACAATTCTCCGAGCCAGTAAATGTAGGTCAGGATTTGAATGGACTAATCAGCTTGTCGCAACTGACAAACCTTAGGTTCACTATTGATGCCAGTCAGGTGAAAGTATATAGTCCGGATAAACTGGAAGGCAATTACCAGTTCACAGTAAACGAAGGTGTAGAAAACATCAATAACAAGACACTAGCAGCTGCGAAAACCGCCAACATTATATTTGAGAATAAACTGCCATCCGTAGAGATTTCTGGAAAAGGAACGATTCTTCCGAATTCAGGGAAATTGGTACTGCCATTTGATGCAGTCAACCTGAAAGCAGTAGATGTAACGATCATCAAGATTTATGAAAATAACATTCCTCAGTTCTTTCAAACCAATGGTTTTGACGGCAATCAGGAATTGCGTCGTGTAGGTAAACCAATAGTTCAGAAAACAGTGCGTCTGGATGAAGATAAATCTTTAAATCTGCATAAAAAGAACCGTTTCACCTTGGACCTGGACAAGATCATCCGGACAGAACCTGGTGCCATGTACCGCGTTACGATTGGCTTTAGGGCAGCCTACAACCTTTTCAAATGTGCAGAAGAAGGCAGCTCAAAAGAAATCGATGAGAATGAAGATGAGTTTAGAAATTACAGCAGAGAAAATCTGGATGAATTTGATGATTTCTGGCTGAGATATGATAATTATTACCCAAGCGGTTACAGCTGGGAAGATAGGGACAACCCTTGTACCCCATCTTACTACAGAAGCGATAGATTCGCCAGCCGCAATCTGATCGCCTCTAACATTGGTTTGATTGCTAAAGGAGGCAATGATGGCAGTATGCTGATCATCGCTACCGACCTGCTGACGGCCAAACCACTAAGCGGAGTGGCTATAGAATTACAGGATTACCAGCGGCAAATCATTGAAACCGTAAAAACTGATGGCAATGGCATGGTCAGCATCGATACCAAAAGAAAGCCATTTTTATTGGTGGCTAAAATGGGTGACGAACGCGGCTATCTGAAAGTAAACGATGAAAATGCATTGCCATTGAGCAGGTTTGATGTGGCTGGAGACCAGGTGCAGCATGGATTAAAAGGGTTCATTTATGGAGAACGCGGTGTATGGCGTCCAGGAGATTCCCTATTCCTATCCTTCATTCTGGAAGATAAACTGAAAAAATTGCCAGGTGCCTATCCGGTTACTTTTGAATTGTACAATCCTAAAGGACAATTGGTTAAAAGGGCGGTAAATGGAAAACCTTTAAATGGCTTCTACGCCTTTAGAACCGCAACAGAAAGTACAGCTCCTACGGGCAACTGGCTGGCTAAAGTAAAAGCCGGTGGAGCAGTATTCTCTAAAACCATTAAGATTGAAACGGTGATGCCAAACCGCTTAAAAATCAATTTCAACTATGGCAATCGCCCCTATCTAGGCGCTGGTGCTACATCGACGGCGGTATTGTCGGCAAACTGGTTATTCGGTGCACCAGGTAAACACCTGAAGGCAAAAGTAGATGTGAGTCTGAATACCATGAAAACGACCTTTAAAGGATACGATAATTATAGTTTCGACAATCCAACCGTTGTTTTCGAGTCGCAATTGAAAACGATTTTTGAAGGCACATTGAATGAAAATGGAATGGCCACCGTCAATACCAACTTAAATGAGAACAATACGGCACCAGGTATGCTGAAGGCCAATTTCTCGATTAAAGTATTTGAAGCTGGCGGTAATTTCAGTATTGACAATTTCAGCATCCCCTACCATGTATATTCCGATTATTATGGCATTAAAACCCCGGCTGGCGACAAGCTAACGGGTATGCTCCTAACTGGCCAGGACCATCAGATTGACATTGTCAATGTAAACAGAGATGGACAGCTATTGGCAGGCAGTAAGGAAGTAGAGTTAGAATTGTATAAGGTACAATGGCGCTGGTGGTGGGAACGCGAACAGGAAGACTCCTATGCAAACTTTACTCAGAACTCCTACAATAAGCTGGTTTCTAAAGAAAGCGTAAACCTGAATAATGGAAAAGGCAAATGGAATTTGCGCGTTGATGAACCGGAATGGGGTCGTTACCTCCTGCTGGTCAGAGATCGCAAAAGCGGCCATGTGACTGGTAAATCGGTCTACATTGATTGGCCAGGATGGGCACAGCGCGAACAGGGAAATAACCCAACGGAAGCGGCTATGCTGTCCTTTACTGCCAATAAAACTAAATTTAAAGTGGGTGAAGAGATCGTATTGACGATTCCTTCTGGTCAGGATGGCAAAGCACTGATCTCCATCGAAAACGGCAGCAGGGTCATCAAAACCTTTTGGACGGATACTAAAGCCGGACAAACGCAGTTTAAATTCAAAGCAGAGAAAGGCATGACCCCAAACGTCTTTGCCAATATCACGCTCTTACAGCCGCATGCGCAAACGGTAAATGATTTGCCGATTCGTATGTATGGCGTCATTCCTCTATTGATCGAAGATCCGGAAACCATCCTTAAACCGCAGATTAAAATGGCGGATAAACTGAAGCCGGAAACCGAAAGTAACATCAATGTAAGTGAGCAAAACGGGAAAGCGATGACTTATACCATCGCCATCGTAGATGAAGGCTTACTAGACCTGACCAGATTTAAAACTCCTGATCCTCATTCAGTTTTCTACGCCAGAGAAGGTCTTGGTGTCAAAACATGGGACCTCTTTGATTATGTATTGGGTGCCTGGGGCGGTAATCTGGAAAGGATTTTAAGCATTGGCGGTGATGGCAGTATCAATAAAAATCTGAATCCTGCCAAAGCAAATCGCTTTGTGCCTGTGGTAAAATATATGGGACCATTCAGTCTGTCAAAAGGCGGAAGCAATACCCATAAGTTTAAACTGCCTCAATACATCGGTGCCGTTAGGGCCATGGTGATCGCGGGTCAAGATGGTGCTTACGGCGCTGCAGAAAAAAGTGTACAGGTGAAAAAGCCATTGATGTTATTGGCCACCCTTCCAAGGGTGATTGGCCCTGGCGAAAATTTCACCTTGCCTGCAACCGTATTTGCAACAGAGAAAAACCTGAAAAATGTAAGCCTGTCCTTGCAGGCCATCAACCTGGAGGTGATCGGCAGCAAAACACAGCAGCTGTTATTTAAACAACCGGGTGAGCAGATGGCGTACTTTGAGATTAAGGTTCCTGAAATTACAGGAATTGCAAAAGTTAAACTGATCGCCCAAAGTGGGAATGAGAAAATAGCTTATGATGTAGAACTGGATATTCGCAATCCGAATCCTTATATCAGCAATGTCGTGTCGGCAGTGATTGAACCAGGTAAAAACTGGGGCATGAATTATGCGCCGATTGGAATGACAGGAACCAATTCCGGTAGTTTGGAATTGTCGGCAATCCCTCCCATTGACCTTAAAAAACGATTGGGTTATTTAATGCAGTATCCACATGGTTGTGTCGAGCAAACTACTTCTGGTGTGTTCCCACAACTGTTTTTGAATAAATTAACACCGCTTACTGAACAGCAGAAAACCACAACAGAGCGAAACATTAAGGCTGGAATCAATAAATTACGGGCTTTCCAAACCGGCGACGGCGGATTGGGCTACTGGCCTGGTGCAACCAGCGCTGATGAATGGGGCAGTATTTATGGGGCACACTTCCTCATTGAATCACAGAATGCTGGTTACAGCTTACCTGTTGGTTTACTGGATGAGCTTTTACATTACCTGAAAGGCAAAGCTTCAAATTGGGCACCTAACAGCAGTAATTTCTACGGTGCTGATCTTACTCAGTCTTACAGGTTATACGTCCTTGCACTAGCTAAAAAGCCTGAAATGGCGGCAATGAATAGACTGAAGGCATTCCAATACTTGTCGGTAGCGGCAAAATGGCGCCTGGCAGCGGCTTATCAACTCGCCGGACAAGCCGTAGCAGCAAATGGTTTGATCAAAGGATTGTCGATTGAAATACAGCCTTACCAGCAATTGGGCGGAACTTATGGTTCCGGTTTGAGAGATGAAGCCATGATTCTGGAAACCCTGACTTTATTAGGCCGTAAAGGAGATGCCGCTAAATTACTGCAGCCGGTAGCTTCCAAATTAGGAACCAATGAATGGTACAGCACGCAGACCACCGCTTATAGCTTGTTGTCGATTGCGAAATTCTGCGGCGCAAATACCGCTGCTAACAACCTGAAATATAACTATGTATTGGATGGCAGAAAAGGAAGTAAAGATTCCAAAGACTTCCTAAACAGCATTCCTTTAACCTTTAAAAATCCTACAGTTTCCATTACCAATACTGGAAACCGCGTACTATTTGCACGTTTAATCTTACAAGGACAGCCTACTGCTGATCAAAACACCTTTCTTCCAAATAATCCGGAAGCATTGGAAATGAGCATCAGCTACAAACTGTTAAATGGTAAGCCAATAGATCCAGCGGTCTTAAAGCAAAGCACAGATTTTTATGCGGAGGTAACGATCAAGAATCCTGGCAAAATGGGCTATTATGAACAGATGGCACTCACTCAGATTTTCCCTTCGGGCTGGGAAATTATCAATACCAGAATCAGTGATACAGAAAGTGCGATTGCTTCCTCTCCGTATATTTATAGAGACATCAGAGACGACCGTGTCTTTACGTATTTCAACTTAAGGGAAAATGAAACGGTGACTTACAAAGTGCTGCTGAATGCAGCTTATATCGGCCGTTATTATTTATCTGCGGTGCAGTGTGAAGCAATGTACAATAACAACATAAGCAGTACAGCTGCAGGGAAATGGGTTCAGGTAATTAAATAAAATGTTTAAAAAATTAAGTGATGAACCAAAACTAATCATCAGCGACCTGCTTTGCCTGTTTCTGCTGCTCTGGTTTTGGTTCCTTTTGCCTTCCAGGTTATTTTCAAGTCCTACCTCTTATGTGATAGAGGCCTCCAATGGCGCTTTATTAAGTGCAGCTATTGCAAAAGATGGCCAATGGCGATTTCCAGTTGCAGACACGGTTCCGGTAAAATTCCAGCAATGTATTGTCGCTTTTGAAGACCAGCGTTTTTATCAACACCCAGGCGTAGATGTTTTGGCAATGGCCAGGGCCATGCAGCAGAACTTTAAAGCTAAAGCCGTAGTGAGCGGTGGTAGTACGCTAACCATGCAGGTGATCCGTTTGTCAAGAAGAGAAAGCAGAACGGTATGGCAAAAAATAGTAGAAGTGATGATGGCTGTCAGATTGGAATTCAGCAATTCAAAAGCCGATATTTTAAAACTTTATACTGCTAATGCTCCTTTTGGGAGTAATGTCGTTGGACTGGATGCTGCTTCCTGGCGTTATTTCGCGAGGAGTCCAGAAAGCTTATCCTGGGGAGAAATGGCTACACTGGCCGTTCTTCCTAATAGCCCATCTTTAGTCCACCCAGGTAAAAACTCCGTTAAACTGATCAAAAAAAGAAACGATCTTTTAGATAAGCTGGCGGCTTTAAAAATCATTGACCAGGAAACGGCTAATCTCTCAAAATTAGAACCTATTCCAGGTAAGCCATTGCCATTACCTCAGTATGCACCACACCTATTACAACGCTTTAAAGTAGAAAGGGCGCAATTGGAAATCCCGGTGACAAGGATCACCTCTACGCTTGATTATAACCTGCAGTTGAAGGTAAGCAGTTTACTAAAACGCTACCAAAACAGGTACCAGGCCAACGATATTAATAATATCGCTGCATTGGTGTTGAATGTGAAAACAGGAACGGTACAAAGTTATGTTGGCAATATTTATCAGCCGGATAACAAAGAACTGCAGAGCCATGTAGACATGATTAAAGCCTCCAGAAGTCCAGGCAGTACCTTAAAACCTTTGCTGTATGCCAGTTTGCTGAATGATGGTTTCATCTTGCCGCGTACATTGGTTCCTGATATTCCTACACAGATCAATGGTTACTCGCCTCAAAACTACGACCTGGGTTATGATGGTGCAATTCCAGCAGATCGTGCCTTGAGCAGGTCCTTAAATATCCCTGCAGTGAAGATGCTACAAAGCTATAAGTATCAGCGCTTTTATGACCAGCTGAAAAAACTCGGTATAAAAACTTTAAACAAACCCGCAGATCATTACGGCTTGTCTATCATTCTGGGCGGCTCTGAAGTGACGATGTGGGATCTGGCAAAAACCTATATGGGCATGGCCAGGACTTTAAATCATTTTAACGATTATCAGGGACGCTATAATCCCCATGATTACGATGCGGCGGTATACATTCAACAGGAAGCGCAAGCTCGACTGGCACCTGAAGATGCGCAGCTCAATAGCATACTCGATTATGGTTCGATCTGGAACACTTTTAATGCCATGGAAGAGCTGATGAGGCCTGGTGAAGAAGGATTATGGGAACAGTTCTCCTCTTCGCAGCGGGTAGCCTGGAAAACGGGTACCAGCGTGGGCTCCAGAGATGCCTGGGCAGTTGGACTAACACCGGGACATGTGGTTTGTGTATGGGTGGGCAATGCCGATGGTGAAGGAAGACCCGGTTTAACGGGTGTAGATATCGCCGCACCGGTTTTATTTGATATTTTCAGGGAGCTTCCAAATGAAAAATGGTTTACTACGCCTAAGCATCAGCTCCGAAAAATGCGGGTATGTAAGCAAAGTGGTTATAAAGCAGGCGAATATTGTAAGGAAGTGGTAGAGGAATTAGTGCCCCCTGCAGCGGAAAAGACCAGCATCTGCCCTTACCATAAGCTGATCCATCTCGACAGAACGGGCACTTTCAGGGCTACAGATGAATGTGAGTCGACGGCCATGATGCAGCATCAGCCCTGGTTTATCCTACCTCCGGCAATGGAATACTATTACAAGGTGAAACATAGTGATTATAAACTGCTGCCTGCTTTTATGCCTGGATGTGGGGATGCAGGAAGCAATTTTGTGATGGAAATGATCTATCCCAAGCCTAATGCACAAATTTATATCCCGTTGGAGTTAGATGGCAGCAGAGGCAATGTGGTTTTCAATGTTTCTCATCGAAATACCAATGCGAAGATCTACTGGCATATTGATGAAGAATATGTAGGTACTACGAAGAATTTTCATCAGCTGGCATTGAATCCGAAACCTGGAAAACATTCGCTTACCTTGGTGGATGAGGATGGAGAAAGACTGGTACAATCTTTCTCCATCCTCAGTAAGGAAAAAGATTAGTCCTGATGGCGTAGTTTTCTTTCAATCCCGCCTATGGTGATCAGGTATTGCGCGATCATATAAGTGGCCATGATGAGTACCCCTCCAAAGTCAAAACCTTTGACAAACTTATTGTAAGCCAGTGTGGCATCTGAAACCAGAAAAAATAGCGCTCCAAAAAGGATGAGGTTAAAGCTGATGACATTTACCCGCTGGTTTCTAAATGCAGCCATCATCATCATTAAGCTGATCACAAAGGTGTAAACCATCACGGGCAGTTTCATATCGCCTAAATGCGGTCTTAAATAGAAATAAAAGGCGATGCTGAAAGTAGCACATAAGATAATGGCCAGCCTCGCTCCTTTTTTATCCAGCTCCTGTGCAGAGCGAAAGTCGAGGTAAAATGCACTGATGTAAAAAATGTGACCGATCAGGAAGGCGACTAAACCATAGATGAAGTAATTTGGACTTTGCCAGGCAAACATTAATAAAACATCTCCCGCCAGCGCGAAAAACAGACCGGTAAACAGGCGCTTGTGGAAACGGCCCTGTAAATTGGTGCTCAGGTACAGCATCACCATTAGGGAAATGACGATACATGGTTTAGTGAAATACCTTAATGCGGTAATTTGTTGGAATTCTGCGATGAGCTGTAAAATAAAGATCAGGGCAAATAAGAGGTTAAACTTTAGGTACTTCTTCAGCATAGTTATTCTTTTTTTGAAGGTTAAAAAACCAGACCGCCGAGAAGATGTTCAGTCCAGTGAGTATGACCCGATATCCGACAGGGAAATCTTGCAGCAAAACTATTAAAATCCCCATTACCAGACGAGCATATTCGAATTTAACCTGCCATTTCTTTTCTTCCAGCAAGGCGGTACAGGTCAGTAAGGTCAAGATGACGTAAATGACGCCGGTCACTACGGCGATGGCAGGTAATTTATGGTATAAAAACAGAATGAGTATGGCGGCAACAAGCCCCATTACAAATTGAAAAAGCACATAGGGAACCAGCCTTTTCTGGTACAATGGGTTGTATTTCTGATAGCGCACAGGATCTATTTCAGGCGCGCCTTTAAAGCCGCCTAGATGCGCAGGGAACCAGCCCGGCGGCTTGATGAATACATTGATCTTATCGATCCAACGCGGACTCTGTTTGGCGGTATTCCAAAGCTCGTCCCAATAATGGACGTTCGCCCATAAAGGATTCCAGCTGGCCAATGGTGTAGTGATCCCATAATAAACATCCTCTTCCTCTTTTTGAAAAGTTCCAAACAGCCGGTCCCAGATGATCAGGGTTCCTGCATGGTTCTTATCAATATATTTAGGGTTGGAGCCATGGTGTACTCGGTGATGCGATGGGGTATTCAAAATGTATTCTAAAGGCCCCATATTTTTGATCAGTCTAGTATGAATCCAAAATTGATATAAGGTGTTAAAAGCACTTAAAGTCAGGAACATTAAGGGTTCAAATCCAAGGAATGCCAGCGGCAAATAGAACACCCAGGAAAACCAGCCCTGGAACCAGGATTGTCTCAATGCTACCGTTAGGTTGTATTCCTCCGATTGATGGTGGACGATGTGCGCCGCCCATAATGCATTTACCTGGTGACTCATTCGGTGGAACCAATAGTAAAAGAAATCCACTCCGATAAACAGCAGGATCCAAACCCAGATGGTTTGAGGCAAATCAAACAGGCGCCAGTGTTCATAGATATACATATAGCCAAAAAACAGGGCGGTCTTCATAAAGATCCCGGTGAGCTGCTGGCCTATCCCCTGGCTCAAGTTAGCAATAGAATCGTTGAGTCGGTAATAATCCAGCTTTTTATAGAACGACCAGACGAGTTCAATTCCGATCAGAATGAAAAAAACTGGGACAGACAACGCAATATAATCAACTTTCATATAACTAATTTAATAAATTACACGGTATAATCTTAACCGTTAAAGTATTAGTGAGAAACAAATTTTCAACTGGGGCGTTATTTAGGGGGTAGATGATCGCAGAATGAGTTGATTAAAACTAAAATCCCATGAAAGACGAATTGCCAAAACAGGAAGAAGGCGCCCAGATGGATGTTTTCGAGAAAGTAACGTTCAAAGATGAGGCCGCTGCCAAAGCTTTTTATCCGGTAGTCCGTGAGCGATTATTGGAAGTATACAATTGGGATAAATGGTGTGGTTTTCCTACGGCCACGTTTATCCTGACTGATCCCTTTGGAAAAGAAATGAGGCGTCAGGTGATGGAAGGAGATTATTTGAAGATCAATATTCCTGGACCAGGGACGACTAAAGGCGAAGGATTTGATTGGGTTGTGGTTGAATGGATCAAGGAAGAGCAATCCTCAGCCGGACAAATGATGGCCATTAGAGTGAGGCCAGCCGCCAATCCTTTACATCCGGATCCGGAAACTGCTCATTTCTTCAAAGATAAAGCCACTTCAACTTTTAAAGTTTATAGGAAGGGAATGGAAGTGCATGCTGAAGTTCATGGAAGAAATGAAATCCCCAATTCAGAAGGTGCTGTATTAATCAATAACGTTAGAAATGTATTGATAGGCTGGATGGCTAAGATTGGATGCACTTATCCACAATGGAAAAGCCTTGTTTTAGGGCTATTAGCAATAAAAAAGCAGGAAATATAATTTGCATTATATTTCCTGCCCTTATATGTATACGGCTCTAATGATAGAGTTTATAAACTATAAAAAGAAAAAAGCTATTAATAGCTTTTCTCTGTACGGTTATTGCGTTTAAAGCCACCACCGCCTCCAGCGCCACCAGTACCTGGTTTCTCTTGAGCTTCAGCAACTTTAATTCTATTACCGTTATAATCGCCACCGTTCATGCGTTTGATTGCTTCTTTTGCCTCTTCTTCTACTGGCATTTCCACAAAACCAAACCCACGACTCTGACCAGTTTCGCGATCTTTGATAATTCTAAGTGATTTTACTTGACCGAAATCACCAAAAACGGCTGTTAATTCATCTTCCCCTACTTCTAACGGAAGGCCTGTAATAAATATCTTCATTAATGTTTAAAAATTTGCACAAAGTTAAGCATTTTTAGCTTAAATTCCAATGCTAGTGTCAGTTATAAGTATAATTATCTAATTACTTTTCAAACATCTGACGCGTATTTTTTGTTTTATAGTTACCTGGTATTTTAGAAAAATCCCTTATTTTTCTATCTTAATGACACTGTTATGAGGATTCCAAAAAGCCAACACACTCATTATGTGTAGCAAAGAATCATTTTTAGCATTATAAAAAAAAACAGTTAATTTTTGAATGTTAAATACTTTAGCTAATCTTAGCTCTAAAATTTAAGCTGATTTCTTTTCCCTGATATGAACATTTTGCAGGCATTACCCCCTTGTTTTTGCTTAATTATAGGCCTATTCTTCGCATTTTCGACCGCTTCTACACAGATTTCGTCTTAAAATTACAGCTTTCTCAGGGCAAAAATCTGTGAATGGTTGCCGGATTCCCTTAGCCTAAATCTTTTTTAAATAGTCCTATCGTTCTCTCCCATGCCAGCTTTGCTGCGGCTTCATTGTACCTTGTCGGAGAAGTATCATTATTAAACGCATGATTTACACCTTCGTAAATAAACAGTTGATAGGGAATGTGATTTTCTTTCAATGCGGCTTCAAACTCTGGTATTCCGGCATTGATTCTTTCATCTAAACCCGCATAATGCAGCATCAGGTCGGCCTTTATCAAGGGCACATCTGAAGTCTTTGCCTGTGCACCATAATAAGCGACGGCGGCTTGCAATGTAGGATCACTTACGGCTAATTTATTGGCCATTCCTCCACCCCAGCAAAAGCCAACACAGCCAACTTTTCCATTTCCATCCGGATGTTTTCTCAAATAGTCCAGTCCATAAAGATAATTCTGAAGGTTTTCTTCCGGATTTAGCTGTCCGATTAGGTCTCTGGCCTTATCTTCATCTGCAGGTGTGCCCCCAAAAGGAGACAATGCATCTACTCCTAGTGCTAAAAAACCTTCAGCAGCGACTCTTTTTGTGACCGCTATGGTGTGTGGATTGAGTCCGCGGTTTTCATGAATGACCAATACCGCACCTAAGTTTTTCTTACCTTTTGGTTTCGCCAGGAAGCCCTTCATATCTCCTTTAACACCTTTATAAGTGATATTTTCTGTATCCAGGTTGTCCTCATTTATCGTTGCGGCGGCGGCATAGTTGTTTTCCAGCAGCGGGAGTACGCTCAGGGCCAGCGCTGTGCTCCCGGTTAAAAGGGCTAGTTTTTTAAGGAAGTCCTTCCTATTGATGCTGCTATGTGTGTATTGATCGTAAAGGTTGATAATTCTTTGATCCATGATGATTTATTTTATAAAGTAAAACTAAATCCAATATAGGGTTTTTCTTGGTTTAAAAATGCTATTTAGGACTGAAAAAAGGCAGTATCAGACTGATAATTAGAAAACTAATGAAAATACCCTATACTTTTCGTAGAACTTGTCTGTATAAATAATTAAATTGGTTTAATGTTTGTATCTACCTGTAGATCAATCTTAATTATTAACCTCGTATCAAAAAAAGAAACCATGAAAAAAGTACTTTCACTATTAACCATGCTGAGCTTCTGTGTAGGTTTAAGTATGGCTCAAACGGCAGTTCCTGCTACAAATGCTAAACAAAAAGCTAAAAAAGAGGCCAGCAGTACTGCAGCTGATTCAAAAACAGCAGCCGCGGCTGCCAAAAAAGAGGCGGCAGCAGCTAAAAAAGCAGCAAAAGCAGAAGCGGCTACTGCAGTAGCAGCAGGTACTAAGCTAAAAAAAGATGGTACGCCTGATAAGCGCTATTCTGCAGCGGCAAAAACAACTGCAGCAGAAACAAAAGCGGCGGCGGTGACTAAAAAAGAAGCTGCGGCAAAAACGGTAGCGTCGAGCAGCCCAGGGCTGAAAAAAGATGGTACTCCTGATAAACGTTACAAGGCAGCAGCGGCGACTGCAACAGCAGCTCCAGCAGCGGCGGCAACGACGACTAAAGCAGCAACAACTAAAGCGGCAACTGCGGTAAAAGATTATAAACCTACGGTAGACAGAAGTCTTAAAGGACCTAACGGAGAAGAGATTTTAACAGGTCCAAGAGGCGGCAAATACTATATCAACAAGAACGGCAATAAAACCTATGTAAAAAGAGAAGGCTAATCCCCTCTTCTAATACAAAAATTTGAAGCGATCGTGTAAAAAATCATCTTTTACACGATCGCTTTTTTTATTAAAAGAGAGGCCATATCATTTTTTTGATATGGCCTCTTTATCATATTGAGGTTGGAAATATTTATCACTAATGATCGGATTAACTTAACCTGCACGGTAAACATTGAATTTATCATTTCTAACAGGCTGTCCTTTGATGTGTAAGGATTCTCCTTTATCGTTTCTGGTTGTTTTGCTCACAAAAGGCTCTTCTGATTGCTGTGCGGCTTCATAAGCCAATTTTAATCTATCAATATAAGTATCGGCATCCACTCTCCATTTTTTATCTTTATACATGAAGTAGGCAAAGACGTTCCTGGTTTTTCCTTTTAATTTCCCATCCAATCTGATATAGGCAATATTGGCTTGCTTTAGAGGCTCAACAGCCTGTTTATAAAAATCAGTAAAATTTTCGAACGTAGGTATAACATTAATAGTGCTCATCTAATCTTTTTTTCCAAAAATACATAAAATCTTTTGTTCAGGTAGAAAGCCGGTCATTTATACCGCATATTATTCGATATTATTCGATCAAAACGCATAAGTTAGGTTTTTATGATGTTTAACCTTAACTAAGTTTTGTTTTTTGGTATCAATATTGTATCCTTGCTTGCAAATCATAAATCAGCAGACAGTTTATTCGTGGCCCAAAATCACAGAATTTATAAGAAAATTGTAATTTTTGTTTTAAAAAGTAATATATTCAAACTTGTAGGACCTCAAGTTTTGTTTTCTGTGTTTATGATCTTAGCTTTGGGAAGTTTTTTACGATTTGACAAATTTGTCAAACTGAAAGAACGTAACACGGGGAAAATTATTAAATACAGAGCTAGTAATTTTTCGAACAAACCGACAAACATCAACAAAAAGCTCCGTGATCTAAACATACAGTACTAGCATGCGCAAAAAATTACACGATAGGATAGCCGCTTTTAAAGACGCTACAGCAATCAAGGAAAGAGGCTTATACCCTTATTTCCGAGCCATTGAATCAGGACAAGATACAGAAGTGGTTATTGATGGGAAAAAGGTGTTGATGTTTGGCTCCAACTCCTATCTGGGACTAACTAATCACCCAAAAATAAAAGAAGCTTCAAAAGCTGCAATTGATAAATATGGTACGGGCTGTGCCGGCTCAAGATTCTTAAATGGCACATTAGATATACACATTGAATTGGAAAGACGACTTGCTGCTTACGTAGGTAAGGAAGCTGCTGTACTTTTCAGTACTGGATTCCAGGTAAATCTTGGTGTGATTTCTTGTCTGTTAGATAGAAATGATTACCTGATTTTAGATGAGTATGACCACGCTTCTATCATTGATGGCAGCCGTCTTTCTTTCTCAAGATCTATTAAATACGCCCATAATGATATGGACGATTTACGTAAAAAATTAAGCCGCTTACCAGAAGATTCTGCTAAACTTATTGTAGCAGATGGTATTTTCAGTATGGAAGGTGATTTAGTGAAATTACCGGAAATTGTTAAAATCGCTGAAGAATTCGGTGCAAACATCATGATGGATGATGCGCACAGTTTAGGTGTGATCGGTGTGAATGGTTCAGGAACGGCTTCACATTTCGGTTTAACTGATCAGGTAGACTTAATCATGGGTACTTTCAGTAAATCTTTAGCTTCTCTTGGTGGTTTCATCGCCGGTACAGAAGAAACTATTGAATATGTGAAACACAGAGCACGTTCATTGATGTTCAGTGCAAGTATGCCTCCTTCGGCAGTTGCCAGTGTGATCGCAGCCTTAGACATTATTGAAGCAGAACCAGAACGTATTGACCAGTTATGGGCAAATACAAACTACGCTAAAAAATTATTACTAGAAGCTGGATTTGACATCGGTCATACCGACAGTCCGATTATTCCGGTATACATCAGAGATAACGACAAAACGTTTATGATCACCAATATTCTAAGCAATAACGGCATCTTTGTGAACCCAGTAGTTTCTCCTGCAGTACCTTCAGATGCTTCATTGATCAGGTTCTCATTGATGGCGACACATACTTTTGCTCAGATTGAAGAAGCGGTAGAAAAAATCGCCCTTGCAGCTAAGGAAGTGCAATTGACTCCATCTCAAGTAGCAATATGAAAAACATCGTTGCTGTAAACGAAAAGAAACAACTGGCATCTTTTATTGATTTCCCGCACGACTTGTATAAGAACGACTCGAACTACGTTCCAGAACTTTTTATCGCGCAACAGGATATGCTTACCCCAGGTAAGCATCCTTTTCATGAGCATTCCACTTTACAGCTTTTTCTGGCTTATGAAGGGGATAAAATCGTTGGAAGGATTGCCGCTATTCAAAATAACAACCACAATAACATCAATAAAACAACTGAAGGGCACTTTGGTTTCTTTGATTGCATCAATGATCAGGCCACTGCTCAGTTATTGGTAGATGCCGCTGCAAAATGGCTGAAAGAAAGAAACATGACCAGTATGATTGGTCCGGTTAACTTCTCTACCAATGACATTTGCGCTTTGCTGATCGAAGGTTTCGACGGTCCGCCGGTAGCCATGATGCCATATAACGCCCCTTATTATCAGCAATTGCTGGAAAATACAGGTCTGGCTAAAAAGGTAGATCTAAGGGCTTATAAATTTATTGCAGGCGATTATAATGACCGTTCTTTAAAGCTGACCGAAGCGATTCGTGAACGCTTGAAACGCAATAACATCATCATCAGAAAGATCAATATGAATGATTTCTGGAATGAGGTGGTGAAAGTTCGCGAAGTATACAATGGAGCCTGGGACCACAATACAGGTTTTGTTCCGGCCACAGATAAGGAGTTTCATTATCTGGCAAAGGATTTAAAAATGATTGTAGATCCCGACTTTATCTATGTTGCGGAGCAGGATGGTAAAATGGTAGGGATTTCCTTATCTATTCCAGACATCAACCAGGCATTGATTAAAATCAAAAGAGGTCGTTTACTGCCATTTGGAATTTTCAAATTGCTGTGGTACAAACGTAAAATCAAGGGCTTGCGGATTATGGCTTTAGGTGTGCTAGACGGTTACCGTAAAATGGGTATTGAAGCCTGTCTTTATGGACTAACGATCAAAACATTCCAGGAAAAGAAGTTTGATTATGCAGAAGCTTCCTGGACCTTAGAACACAACACGATGGTGAACAGCGCTATTGAGCAAATCAATGGTAAACTTTACAGAAAATACAGGATTTTCGAGAAATCAATATGATAAAAAAGGTATTAATTACCGGTGCAACAGGATTTGTGGGTTATCATTTGATCGAGAAAGCATTAGGAGCCGGACTGGAAGTGCACGCTGCAGTCCGTCCGGGTACTGATAAGTCTCATTTGAAAGATTTTGACATCAAGTATACCACTTTGGATTATACTTCCATAGAGCGCCTTAAAATCGCGCTGGAGGAACAACAATACGATTACATCATCCATGCTGCCGGAATTACCAAGGCAAAGACTCCAGCGGCTTACAATAAAGTCAATGCGGAGTTTTCCAAAAACCTGGCCTTAGCGGCAAGTACGGCTAAAATTGACCTGCAGAAATTTGTATTTGTGAGCAGTTTGGCGGCAATTGGTCCTTTGACCGATCTATCTGCGGAGATTCAGGACGATTCCCCGGGTCATCCGGTGACCAATTATGGCGCCAGTAAATTATTAGCGGAGCAGTATCTATCGGAGATTCCAAACCTGCCTTTACTCGTTATCCGTCCAACAGCCGTATATGGGCCAAGGGAAAAAGACCTATTCATCTTATTTAATACCATTAATAAAGGTTTAGAACCTCATATCGGAACTTTTAAGCAGCAACTGAGCTTCATCTATGTAAAGGATCTGGCTGCAGTGATTGTCAAAGCACTCTCTTCTCCCCTTACTGGAAAAAGCTATAATGTTTCTGATGGTCATATTTATGATCGCTATACTTTGGCCAATGTGATTAAAAAAGCATTGAACAAGAAAACCTTAAAATTCCATTTACCGGTAGCTATAGTAGGTTTTATGGCCGCTATGATGGATATTTTCTATGCAAATAGCAAGACTACCCCAACATTGAACAAAGAAAAAATGGCCGAGCTTACTGCCATTAACTGGGCATGTAATATCGGCCATTTAAAAGCTGATCTGGGATTTGAACCTATCTATGACCTTGAAAAAGGCTTAATAGAAACGGTCAGCTGGTATAAAAACAATAACTGGTTATAGTGTTATGCAGCGGTACTTTTATTAAAGTGCCACTTTAGATGCTAAAAATTTAAGGTATTTTTTATCATCTTCAAATAACTCTTTGCCTTCTAACTTATAAGCATGGTGCAGATAATCTGTAGCATGCTTTTCTTCACCTAGCTCCAGGTAACTTTGCCCCATACGTAATAAGACAAATGGATTGGGCTCTTCTTCTCCATAAATCTGGTAAGCACGGTGCAAATGGTCTAATGCTTCTTTGTACTTTTTCTCTGCAAAATGGGCATCACCAATAGAGGCTGAAATCCAGGCAGTAGCTTCCCAATCGTCTTTTGGTGCTGGTAATACCTCTAATGCTTTAGTAAAAGCGGCAATTGCTCCAGCATAGTTTTCCTTGTCCATCTCGGCATTTCCTTCTTCACAGTACTTGTCCAGCAGCTCATGCTCTTCTTCTGTCAGCTCCAGCTGCTCCTCATCTTCGTTAGGCACAAATGTTTCTTTGAAGGCCACAAATTCCGGATCATCCATCAAAGCGATTTTCAGGTAGTCAGAATTTTCATCGATAAAAATCTTGCTGCCATCTTTCTCATAAGCGATCAGAAAGTTTAGTCTGGCATTGTCCAGATCTTTTAAAGCATAATAAATTGCTCCTGTGGTCAGGAAGTGACGCGTGGAATGGATCTTCTCATGGGCCATCTTTTCTTTCAGGTACTCGGTCTCTTCAAGGAAGAAAGGCAAGGCCTTTTCTAGAGCTCCGGTTTGCTCATAAAAAGAGTAAATGCTGTCGAGCACTACTCCTCCTACACTACTGTTTTCCTTAGGTCCTCTTATTGAACCATTGATCTCCATTAACAATTTTTCCGCGGCATCATAGTTTGAAGCCTCCGTTAAATCATAAACCTGGTCAATCTTATTGAAAAACTCTTCCTCTTGTTCGGCGTTAAAATTCCCTTGTGTAGACATAATGTTTAAACTTAAATGGTTTACGAATGTGACCAATATACTATTTTTGTTGCTCCATTTGTTTAATGATCTTATTTACTTCTGTCTCGGTTGCACGCAACTTGTTCTGACAGAATTCAATGAGTTCTGATGCACGTTTCACCTTTTCTGCCAAAACATCCACAGAAACGGACTCTGTCTCTATTTCCTGTGCAATTTCTGCCAGTTCTTTATAGGCTAACTCATAAGTTAAATTCGTTTTCATCGTATGCTGATTTTGATTTTACAGTTGTTTTAATTTCTGAACTGGCCAATCTGATGGTCAATTCCTCTCCTACGCCGATCTGATCGGCATTGCTGGTAATTTTCCCGTTTACCTTTAGGATCGCAAATCCTTTGTTCAGGATATTCTGCGGACTCATAATTCTCATGACCGACTGGAAATGGGCAATATTGCCGCCTTTGTTTAAGAAATACATCCTGCCATAGGATTGCATGTTCTGTACGAGATTGCTCAGGTCTTTTCTTTTATTGGAAATGAGAATCCTTGGGTTGGTCAGGATCTGACCTGACAATTGCAGGATGTGGTTATGGTGCCCATGCAGTAGATTGCGACTGGTATTAATGGTGGATTGATTGAGTTGCACCAATCGGTCTTTATGGTGATTGATCATTTGATAAGTCTTGATCAGGATCATCTTCTGAATACTGGTTAAGCGGTCTTCAAAATTGCGGTTGTGCGAGATGATAAACTCTGCGGCTTTAGTCGGCGTTTTAGTAGCGGTATGTGCCATTAAATCGGCTATGGTCTCATTTTTCTGGTGCCCGATTCCGGTGATCACCGGAATGGGGAATTTGGCAATCGCGCGGCTCAATTCGTAGTTGTCGTACAGCAGGAAATCAGTTTGCGAACCTCCACCTCTAATGATAATTAAAGCGTCATAAGGCTTTTTAGATTCATAAACGGCGATGATCTGAGCAAGAAACTGTTTGGCATTGCCATCGCCCTGCACAAGTGCGAAATAATCATCAATCTCGAATTTGTAGCCAAAAGGATTGTGCTCCAAACTGTGTCTGAAATCCTGAAATCCCGCCGAGGTATCAGAAGAAATCACCGCAATATGCTGTATGACCGGTCCAAATGATAAACTGTTGTTTCTGGTTAGATAGCGATCTCCCTGTTTCTGAATAAATGCAGGGTTGTCTCTTAGCAAACGTTCCAGTGTTTCCTTACGCTGCTGCTCAAATAAACCCAGTGTGAAATTGGTATCTATGTCCAGCAAGTTCAGTTGCAATCCAAATGCAGGATTGTATTGAACAGAGACCTGCACCAATACATTGATGTCGTTTTTGAACTTCTGTCCGGTAGCCTTCTCAAAATTAGTAATGTTTAAAGAGGCATTGCCCCAGGCTCTTCCAGCAACTTTTGCCAGGATCCTTGCGGCATTCTTATCCTTTTCTACCAGTTCAAAATAGTGGTAATTGCTTTGTGGTTTATAGGTATAGTTGGTAATGTCGGCGATGATCCAAAAGGTTTGCTGTCTAAAAACCCCATCAATGGCTTGTTGAATCTGGCGGGTGAGTTCGGACAGTTTTATGGAGGGGATGGTGCTCAAGGTTCTATTTATCTGTGATTATGGTCTAAAGTTAGGAAATCTGAAAACAAATCAATCTTTTGATAGTTTATAATGGAGTAAGAAAGCTATAAATACGGAGATGAATCAGGATACAAAAATAATATTAGGAATATTTGCAGGGCTGGCAGCGGGTGCTGCATTGGGATTATTACTTGCCCCGGAAGAGAAAACAGGGCATTTGAATGGCCATGCGGCTGCCAGCGAAAATGCAAATGGTGGGTCGATCAGCGATGAGCTGAACGAAAAGCAAATTCAGCACCTGGATCGCATTAAAGACCGACTGATGAATACTTTTGAAAAGGATGATTTTAATGATCATGTGGAGCACGTATAGGGATTCTTTGGCGTAATGAGGAATGATAGATGATCTGATCAGGTGAGTCAGATTATAGACCAATTAAAATAAGCAGAAAGCAAGACCAGGAAATCATGGTGATGTGGATAGAAAAAAGGGATTTGATGGGAAAAAACTACAATTACAAAGAAATCCGCAGTCTAAAGGATCTTAAAAAGAAGCAAGCCGAATTATTATCGGATCAGGAACAATACCAGGAAAGTATTAAGCGCGATATAAAGACTTATATCCATCAGTTTAGTCCAGGATACATTGTCAAGAAATATACGGAGAAGCCAAAAGAAAAAGTGGTCTCTTTATTTGGTAAAGTAAAGTCCTGGTTTAGTAAAAAGACAAAAAAATAGGTAATATCTGGGAATAGATTAGCTCATGGCAGCAAGGCGACTCCCATTTGGTCCTACTTCTAAACTATGTTTTACCCCACACTTCAGGGCGAAATTGTTCTTTTGATGTCCAACAGGAAAATCAAAAGCAACAGGGTATCCATAACCTTTGACCTTCTCCAAAACAATGTCGTAGATCGTTTTTCCAAATTCTTCGCCGGGATCATCTGGTTTCGTTTTGAAGCCTCCAATGATTAAACCGGCTAAATTGGCTAGTTTCCCCGTTCTTTTCAGGTTCCAGAACATGCGGTCCAGGCGGTAAAGGTATTCTCCTGTGTCTTCTACAAATAAAATTTTACCATCGGTCTGGAGGTCGGATTTTGTGCCCGCCATGGTTTCAATGATGCTGAGGTTCCCCCCAAGGAGCAGGCCTTCAGTCTTGCCTGGTTTATTCAGACTGACGATGGGGCCTTGATATTGAAGATTTTCTCCTTTCAGCAGTTTTTTAATGGACATGATCGTCTCCAACTGAACTCCATCCGCCAATGCAGGATCTGTAGGAAAAGAATTGCACATTTTTGAATGTATGGAGGCGATACCAAACTGGCGGTTTAAATGACAATGTAAAACGGTGACATCACTGAAACCAATGATCCATTTGGGCATTTGCAGGAAGCGGTCAAAATTCAAAAGATCGATGATCCGAACCATCCCATACCCTCCTCTTGCGCACATGATGGCTTTGATCTCTGGATTGTCCAGCATCTCCTGAAGGTCTGCCGCACGCTCCTGGTCGGTGCCCCCCATGGTAAAATCTCTTTTATCTATCGTTTTCCCGATTTTGATCTTAAAGCCCCAGCTTTCCATCATGGCTATTGCCGGTAAAATTTCTGCGGTGGTTATAAATCCGGCCGGACTGGTGATGCCAATGGTATCTCCGGCTTTTAGGAATGGCGGCTGCTTTAGCGGAGGGTTTTCAAGAGATTTAGTTCTTGATCCAAAAGAGGCTTGAACAGGGATGGCCAATCCTGCAGTCAGCATAAAAGAGAGAAAATGTTTCCTTTTCATATCATATATTGCGTATTACAATGATAAGGCTAATTGAGGAGATACTGCATTTTACTCCATCGTTTTCGTAATTTTTATATGTGATTAAGTCCTTCTTTAAAGCGGTTTTGCAGGAAGAAAACTATATTAGCTATGCAGGACTGATCTATTTAACAGTTTAGTCGAATAAAAAACCTAACCAAATATGAATAAATACCTGATCCTTGCCTTTTGTGGGTTTAGCCTGCAATTAAATGCGCAGACTAAACGCGTGACTTTCCAAGCACAAAAAAATGGGAAACAGGTAGATGTTAACGTTGATGGGAAATTTTTCAGCAGCTTCATGTATCCTGATAGTTTGGAGAAACCTATCCTATATCCTATTAACACCGCCTCTGGCCTTACTTTAACCCGTGGGTTCCCATTGCAGACCAGAGATCAGGAACGTACAGATCATCCGCACCATGTGGGGCTTTGGCTGAATTATGAAAGTGTTAACGGCTTAGATTTCTGGAACAACTCCTATAACATTCCTGCAGCGAAAAAGAACAAATATGGATGGATCAGGGCCGTAAAGGTGACTGGTTTTAAATCCGGAAATCAGAAAGGAGAATTGAGCTATACCGCAAATTGGGAAAGACAGGATCGCCATGTTTTATTAAAGGAACAGACTACATTTACTTTTTCCGGCACTGAAAATACGCGAACCATAGATCGGCTAACTACCCTTACTGCGGTAAAAGACACGGTAAAGTTCAAAGAAGTTAAAGACGGCATGATCGCAGTGCGGGTCACCAAAGAACTGGAAATGCCCTCCAACCAAACCGCAGAATTTACAGATAGCCAGGGCAACCGCACTAAAGTTTCGGCATCCGGCAATGGTGCAAATGGGGATTACCTGACCAGCGCCGGAAAAAAGGGCAACGATTCCTGGGGAACAAGGGCCAACTGGTGCTTACTGGCAGGTGTGAAAGACCAGCAGAAAGTGTCTATTGCTATTATTGACCATCCAAAGAATCCAGGCTACCCTACCTACTGGCATGCCCGGGATTATGGTTTATTTGCCGCTAATCCACTAGGTCAGCAGGTGTTTAGCAATGGCAAGGAAAACTTAAACCTGAGCCTGGCCCCTGGTGAATCGATTACTTTTCGCTATCGCGTCCTGGTCAGCTCCGCTGCAACGCCAACGGCGGAAGTTTTAAACGATCAGGCTGCGGCATTCAGCAAAACTGCTTTTTAAACTATCCCTGCAAACACATGGAATTTATCCAAAAGAACACCTATAAAACCTAATAGAACCACAAATGAAGACCAAACCAGTACTACTTTTAGCTGCCTTGCTATGGGCAGGGAGCCCTGTTGGATTACAGGCACAGACTCAAAAATGGCAAAACTTATTCAATGGAAAAGACCTGCAAGGCTGGAAACAGCTCAATGGCCAGGCAAAATATGAAGCTGTAAATGGAGAAATTGTAGGCACTACAGTCCCTAATCAACCCAATTCTTTCCTGACTACCGAAAAGAATTATGGAGATTTTATCCTGGAACTGGAGTTACTGGTAGATGATTCTATGAACTCTGGCGTACAAATCCGAAGCGAAAGTAAAGCAGATCACCTCAATGGCAGGGTTCATGGGTATCAGGTGGAAATCGACCCCTCCGATAGAAAATTCAGCGGTGGGATTTATGATGAATCCAGGAGAGGCTGGCTGTACCCAATGGACATCAATCCAAAAGGAAAAATGGCCTTTAAAAACCAGGCCTGGAACAAATACCGCGTAGAATGTATTGGCAATTCCATTCGCACCTGGGTGAACGGCATTCCGGCAGCCAATGTAGTAGACGCCATGACTCCTTCTGGTTTCATCGCGCTGCAGGTACATTCGATTGGAAAAAATGATGTCCCTGGAAAACAAATCCGCTGGCGCAACATCCGTATTCAGACGGAAAACCTGAAGCCTTCAAAAACGGATGAGATTTTTGTCGTGAATATGGTCCCTAACGATTTATCTGCGCAGGAAAAGGCAGAAGGATATTCGCTGTTATGGGACGGAAAGACAAGCAAAGGATGGAAAGGAGCTTATAAACCTGGTTTTCCAACAAGTGGATGGTCAATAAATGACGGAGAGTTAAGCGTACAGAAATCTAATGGTGCAGAGTCTACCAATGGCGGCGACATCGTTACGGAGAAACAATATGGTGCTTTTGAGCTGAAGTTCGACTTTAAGCTTTCTGAAGGTGCAAACAGTGGAGTGAAGTATTTTGTGACGCTGACAGAGGGAAATAAAGGCTCTGCAATCGGTCCGGAATATCAAATTCTTGACGATGCCAGACATCCTGATGCGAAACTTGGCAAAGATGGCAACCGCACATTAGGTTCTCTATACGATCTGATGACCAGTAAAAAGATCCCTAATGCGCAGCGCAAAATCGGAGATTGGAACAGGGGTCTGATCCGTGTTTACCCAGATAATAAAATTGAATACTGGTTAAATGGCTACAAAATCCTGGAATATACCAGAGGATCGGCAGAATTTCTGGCTTTAGTGGCAGACAGCAAGTATAAAAACTGGAAGGATTTCGGGATGGCCGCTAAAGGGCATATCCTGTTACAGGATCATGGTGATCAGGTATCCTTTAGAAGCATCAAATTGAAACAACTTTAATCCCCCTACTATGTTATCTTCAAGAAGAAAATTCATTAAGCAATCGGCGATTGCAGCCGCGGGAACCTATATGGGAACGATGGGCTTATCGGCTAAAAGTTATGGAAATATTATTGGTGCCAACGACCGGGTAAGGGTTGGTGTGGTTGGATTTTCTGATCGCTTTGCGGGTTCCCTCCTGCCTAGTTTTCTAAATCATCATAAAGAACTCAATTTCGACATTGTGGCGGTTTCAGATTTATGGAATTACCGCAGAGGTTTAGGTCAGGATCTGCTCAAATCGAAATTTGGTCATGACATTACCGCTTGTCGGAACAATGAAGAATTATACAATTTAAAAGATATTGATGCAGTAATTGTGAGTACTGCTGATTTCCAGCACGCTGTACACACCATAGAAGCCATTAAAGCCAAATGCGATGTGTATTGTGAGAAACCTTTCGCGGAAACCATGGAAGATGCCAGAGCCGCGCTAAAAGCCGTGAAAGCCTCCAACCAAATTGTTCAGATAGGTTCTCAAAGGAGAAGCGGCGGAAACTACAAAGCAGCTTCAAAATTTATCCAGGATGGTAAGTTCGGAGACATCACCATGGTAGAGCTGAGCTGGAATGTAAATCAACCAGGAAGATGGCGAAGACCAGAATTGGTAGCCAAATTGAAACAAGAAGATACCGACTGGAAACGCTTCCTGATCAACCGTCCTTTTGAAGCATGGGATCCTAGAAAATACCTGGAATACCGTTTGTTCTGGCCATATTCTTCTGGAATGCCGGGTCAGTGGATGTCACATCAAATAGATACCGTTCATTGGTTTACGGGACTAAAACACCCACGCAGTGTGGTGGCAAATGGTGGCATCTACCAATGGAAAGACGGCCGAAGAAACTGGGATACCACCACCGCCGTGTTTGATTATGGGCCGGAAAATGATGCCCAAAAAGGATTTCAAGTGGTCTTTACTTCCAGAATGCACAATGGCGATGAAAATCCTGCAGAAATCTATTATGCGAATGGTGGTGAGCTGAACCTGAATACCAATACCGTTTCTCCAAAAGGCGGATTAAAAGCCGGTGCAGCGAGTGCCATGAACATGCAGGCGAACTTGCTGCCGGAATTAAAACTGACAGATATGGTAGAAAAAGTGGCCGCTTCCGCCAATACCGGCGGCGATAAACTGACTTCAGCGCACATGCGCAACTGGATGGAATGTGTACGCAGCAGAAAGGAAACCAATGCGCCTGTAGAAGCTGGATATTACCACTCCATTGCGAATATCATGACCAATGCTGCCGCCAGAACCGGTAAAAAAGCAGTGTTTGATGAAGTAAAACAAGAGGTAATGGTGGATGGTAAGCCTTTCAAATATTAAAGATGTTCAGAAGGAAATTTATACAAAATACCAGTATTCTGGCTGGAGGCTTATTATTGCCTCCAGAGATATTTGCCAAAGAGCAGTTAGCTGGTTTTGATCCCAGGGCTCCTGAAACCAAAATCAAGATCGCGGTGATTGGCTGTGGAGACCGTGGAAAAGGATTAATTCATATTGCCAAGCAGTTACCAGAGGAGTTTGAGCTGGTTGCAATCGCAGATGTGCTGGATTTTAGGATCAAAGAAACCCTGCAGCAGCCGGGCCTTGCCGGCGTAAAATCCTATGCAGATTACCGGGATTTACTGAATGATCCGCAGATTTCAGCTGTGTTCATCTCTACGCCATTGAACATGCACTTTCCTATTGCAAGTGATGCAGTAAAGGCAGGAAAGCATGTTTATCTGGAAAAAACCATGACTTATAATATTCCAGAAACCTTTGCCCTGCTGGAATTGGTGAAGAAACACCCGAAACAAACCTTTCAGGTGGGCCACCAATACCGCTACGCTCCTATTTATTATAAGGTCAAGGAAATGATAGACAATGGATATTTGGGGAAAGTTACCCAGATAGAAAGTCGCTGGGACAGGAATAACAACTGGAGACGGCCCATTGCCAACCCATCATTGGAGCGGAAGGTGAATTGGCGGATGTACAAAGAATATTCCGGCGGACTGATGGCCGAGCTGCTTTCGCACCAGATGGATTTCATCAATTGGGCATTCAAGACGCATCCCCAGGAAATCATGGCCACAGGTGGCATTGACGTGTATAAAGATGGCAGGGAAACCTACGACAATGTGCAGGTGATGTTTCGCTATAAAGGCATGATTGGCAATTTCGGGACTACCTTAGGAAATGAAAGAGATGGTTATCTGTTTAAACTGAAAGGCACGAAAGGAACCATTTCTTTGTTGGTCAATGAAGCGATATTTTATCCTGAAAAAAGTCAGAAGAAAGCACTGGAAACGGTGGATGGCGTAACTGGCGCCACTAAAATAGTATGGGACAAGAATGGTGGAATTCCTATTCAGACAGATTTACCCGCTAAAGATGGCACTTATTATTCTTTGAAGGATTTTCATAAATCTATTCTGGAAAAGAAACAGCCAGACTCTAATGTGATCACCGGAGCAACCACTGCATTTTGCGTGCATCTGGCTAATAAAGCCTTGTATGGACAGCAAATTGAACGCTGGGAGCCGAAGTACAACTTGACACCCTGATTTTTTGTACTGCCAAAATATATCTTCAGTCTATTTTGCAGCTGAGCTGATTAAAAAAATGACTGCTCATGAAGCGCCCCTAATCTTTTTTTGGGTCGCTTCATTCGTTTATAGCTAATGATGTTTTTTTAAATTACCAGTTTCTTTGCGGGCAGGAAACTTTATACCTGTTGTTCAGCAAAATACCGAGTACGATCTCATGACTTCAATTACTCATCTTCCCAAGCTCTGAAGTCGTAAAGTCATAGGAATAGCCCAATACAAACAAGGCATTTATGTTAAATCCGGCAATGATTGCTGCGGCATCCTGACTGCAATAGCTCCCTCCGACCCAAAACTTATCTTTAAAAGCTATTTTCAGGTTAAGGTCTGTAGACAGCGGTGTTGGCGAAACATATTTAAACATGACAGAAGGAATCGCTGCGATCTCTTCGGAAAGAAAGAATTTATAGCCACCCGTTACAAAAACATGAGGAACTTGTTTTCCTGTATTTTATCCGGGTTCATCGGTAAAAGTAATGGGCCTCCTGAGTAATTGCTGTGCAGAAATTCCGGCAAAAAAATCAGGGCCATATAGCCATAAACCTGCGGCCAGATCAGGTTGAATCCTATTGTTGGCATTTGCCGCAATGGCTGGATCCAGGCTATTCTCCAAACTGATCTTTGATACATCAAGCATGAGCCTGGACACCCCTGCACCTACGCCCACACTGAGGTTAATTTTGGGGCTTAGTCCGAGGTGGTAAGCATAGGTAAGTTTAAAATCTGAACTGGTAATTGGTCCGGTACGGTCAACTACACCAAACACGCCTAAGCCGTGATGTGGCTCTGATGCCATGTAGGTGTGTACCAGACTGCGTTTCATTGGATTGTCACCGTTTTCGGAAAAGGAATTAGAGTTCCCATAGATATAGTTTTTCCCTACCGGGAGGTGTACGGAAAAATAAGCGGTAATCGGCGACTGGTCAATGCCATTCCATTGATTCCTATACCCAAACTTAACATCTGTATAGTTTTCAATTCCTGAGATTGCGGGGTTTAAAATGTAATTGTTAAAAACATACTGCGTATACTGAGGTCTTTGCTGTGCCTTGCACAGCAAAGCGAAACTCAGTAACACATTTACTAACACCAGTATTTTGCTCATGGAACCCTATTGTAATTTCAGACGACCATTGAATGAAAGACTCAGGTACTAAGCTACCCAGTTGCCCTCATTTAAACAAGCTTATAACGAACAAATATTTTTTACTTCAATAAGTATTATTTTAAAATAATCATTTCATAGAATTACATATCAATTAAATTGCAATTAGAGATATTAGTTGTCGATTTAGTGAACATTATAGGAGTAAAAATAGCTCTTTGAAAATGATATGGGCAAAAAAAAGCGGCTTCTTTGAGTAAAGAAGCCGCTTTTTAGCATTAATTAGTTTAGGCTACCAGAAGGCAGAATACAAGGCTACCAACATTGCGAAGATGATTAAAGCACCTATTGCGAATGAAGTAGAAACTCTAAACATTTTGGCGTCAATCTCCAATCCGTTAGTCACTACACCTTTTTTACCTTCATAAATACTGATCAGGTACATGCCTAGAATACACACCGCGAAAACGATCAGCATTCTATCCATAAATGGAATCTCAAATACACCGCTTGAATTGGCGATTGCCCATCCGTATTCATGTAATGGCGCAAGATCAACCCATCCTGGAAGGAATTTAAGGAGCACCGAAACAACAAAACCACCTACAGTGGCGAACATTGCTGCATTTGAAGTTGTTTTTTTCCAGAAGAATCCAAGGATAAACATCGCAAAGATACCTGGAGATACGAATCCGGTATATTCCTGAATGTATTGGAAACCTTGTTTTCCTTCTCCCATCAAGGCATCACCTACGATTAGGGAAAGTACTACAGCCATTAACATAGACACCACTACTGTGATTTTACCTACGTTCACCATGGTGCGTTCTCCGGCACTTGGGTTAAAGGCTTTTTTATAGATATCAAGGGTAAAGATCGTAGCAATACTGTTGGCTTTTCCGGCAAGAGAAGCTACAATTGCTGCGGTTAAAGCGGCAAATGACAGTCCTTTTAATCCGATTGGCAACAAGCCTAATAAGGCAGGATATGCTTTATTTGGATCTTCCACACCAGAAGCGGTTAATAAATCGCTTGCTTTGATCCCGCCCATATTTTCTTTAACAATAAAATAAACTGCGATACCTGGAATCACCACGATCACCGGCATCAGCATTTTAAGGAATGCTGCAAACAAAAGTCCTGCTCTTGCCACTGGTAAAGAAGCACCGAGTGCTCTTTGCGTGATGTATTGGTTACATCCCCAGTAACTTAGATTCGCAATCCACATTCCACCGATCAATACACTTAAACCTGGAAGGTCCATGTAATTCGGGTTGTCTTTCTTGAAAATCAGATGGAAATGTTCTGAAGCGCCTGTTTTTAGAATACCAAAGCCTTTGATGATGCCATCGCCACCTGAAATCAGGTTTAAAGCAAGGTAAGTAGCTACTAAGCCTCCGAGGATTAAGAAGAACACCTGGATTACATCTGTATATCCAATTACTTTCATTCCACCAAGGGTGATAAAAATTGCGAAAATTGCCAATGCCAAAATACAGGCAGTCAGGTCAAGTCCGGAGATACCACTGATGGCCAGGGCCCCAAGGTAAAGAATAGACATCAGGTTGACTACGATATATAACATTAACCAGAATACCGCCATAATCATCGCTACTTTCTCGTTGTAACGCTGACTTAAAAACTGGGGCATGGTAAAGATCTTATTCTTCAGGTATACTGGCATAAAGAACACTGCTACAATAATTAATGTTGCAGATGCCATCCATTCATAGGCGGAAATGGCGAGTCCAAGCTTAAAACCTGAACCACTCATTCCAATCATTTGCTCGGCTGAGATGTTAGAAGCAATCAGTGAAGCTCCGATGGCCCACCAGGTTAAAGAACCTTCTGCTAGAAAATAATCCTTGGAATCTGCTGCTGCAGTTTTCTTTTTGTAGTAAATCCAGAAACCGTAAGAAGATACGATAATGAAGTAAATAAAAAATACGATGTAATCGTATTTGTGAAGTCCGCTCATTGTGGTTTAAATGTTGATTAGCTGGCTAAAATATAAATTTATTTGCCATAACTTTTCACAAAACCACAGAAAAGATAAATTAATTTAAGCAAGAGCCAAATGCGCAGATTATTTCACAATTGCTGATGCTGCTAAAGTTGCTGGTTTATAGATGAATTGCAGGTAAAGTAAGGCGATCAGGGTAATTCCTGTACAGGCGTAAAAAGTAACCGGAATCATGGCCAGATCATCGATAAACAACCATCCAGCCAGCAAGGCACCTAAGCCTATTCCCGCTTCTAAAGCGATGTACATGGTCGCCATGGCCTTTCCACGGTGCTGCGGATCGCTTAAATCTACTGTCCAGGCTGTTGCCGTAGGCGATAACATTCCCGTAGCGACCCCATATAATGCGGAAGCTGACATCAGCATCACTGAAGTATCTGCGAGTGCAATCCATAAAGTTGATAAGGCCAGAAGTACTAAAGAAACTTTTAAGATCACTGCTCTCCCGTATTTATCTGAAGCTTTTCCTGCCACAAACCTGATCAAAAGAGAGGTTAAAGTGAACACCATGAAAAACATCCCTTTATTACTGGTGCCCAAGGCCTTACTCCAATCGGAAATCACCGTAAGGATGGCGCCATAACTGATATAGGTCATGAAAATGATAATTACAGAAGGGATGACCCGCCATTCTATAATGTCTTTTCTATTGATCTTCAAATGACTAAACTTGAACTTCTCTTTATTTGGCAGTGTTTCTTTCATGTTCGCCAGGATCACAATCGACAATAATGCGAAAAGTGAAGAACAGTAAAACAGGATATTGATGTCGAAATGATCTGTGATCAAACTTCCTATTGCGGGGCCAATGGCGAGTCCGGTACTGAAACATACCCCATGTACCCCCATGGCCTCTCCCCATCTGTTAACCGGCACCAGGTCTGCTACATAAGCTGCGGTAGCTGTAGGTTTAAATCCAGTAGAAAAACCATGAAGGAGGCGTAAAAACAGGAAGCCAGCAACCGTGGTCAGCATAGGATATAAAAACCCGCAGAGGAAGCAGACTAAAGAGCCCACAGCCATCACTGGCACCCTTCCGATGGTATCGGTCAGTTTCCCGCTAAAAGGCCTGGAGATGCCAGCAGTCAGCGTAAACAGCGCGATAATGAAACCTTTATATTCTGCACCACCCATTGCAGTTAAATAAGCTGGGAGTTCTGGAATGAGCATGTTGAAACTCGCAGAGAAAAGAAAGGAGCTTAAACAGACCAGACCAAATTGAAAAGTATAAATAGAATCGAAAGATTGCTGCATTGAAATTGATAAATGAAGTGCCAAAGGTAAGCAGAAAATTAATTAAGAAGAGGTAATCTATTTTAATTAGCAAATATCACCATAAAACTAAAATAATTAGTATAATTGTAGCCTCAACGGTTGCTTACTGGGGGTAATTTTATTTGTAATCTAATTTAGAAAGACATGATAATTGTAAATGATTTGCTGTATGGAAATGTAGAACTACCCGCAGTTTTTGATGATTTACTGGCTAGTCCGGCTTTAAAAAGGCTGGGTGGCGTCCATCAGAGCGGCGCCATCTTTCTGGTCAACCCGGAACTCTGCCATACCAGGCTGGAACATTCTATCGGAGTAATGCTGCTGATCAGAAGACTTGGAGGTTCTGAACTGGAACAGATTGCCGGGCTCCTGCACGATGTTTCTCATACGGCCTTTTCACATATTGGCGATTATGTAGTTAAAAACGAAGCAGAGAATTATCATGAAGAGATGTTTGCGGAGGTGCTGATGAACTCAGAAATTCCAGCTTTGCTAGCTAAACATGGTTATCATATCGATGAGATCCTGGATGGCGATTTCCCATTGCTGGAACAGCCTCTACCGGATCTGTGTGCAGATCGGCTGGATTATACGCTTAGAGATTCTCTCCATGCAGGATTGATCAACAGACCTGCCGCCAAGCTGTTTCTGGAGCACATCACGATGCAGAAAGGTCAAATTGTGGTTACCAATGAAGAGCAGGTCAATTGGATCAACACCCTTTATGAACGTTTAAAAAAGGAGGTATTCCAGCTTCCCCTTCATTTATATGCCAATCAGCAGATGGCCGTCTTAATCAGAGATTTCCTGAGAAATGGTTTCATTCAGGAAGCAGATTTATTTAAGGATGATACCTTTCTGCTGAATAAAATCAGGAGCGTCGCTTTAGGGTATGAGGCCGTTAAAGCCATTAAAACCTTAAAAGGGTATCCTGCATTTTTGAAAAAAGGAACCAGTTTAACCACTAAGCTCCGGAATTTGAAAGCCATGCTTTCTATATAGCTGGTGTGTTTTCTAATTTAACTGGACCTACTTTGAAGGCGACTTCTTCCCCCCTAAATTAACAACTGCACCGATGGTAAAGATCGAATTACCAGCCGTCATAAACTTATTGTCTCTTAAGCCGAAATTGCCACTCGAAGTATACTGTAGCTGTACGGCATCACTCAATCTCATTCTGGTAAAGAAAACGGGTTCAATGAAGATATTGTCTTCTTTAGGTTGTCCGATGTTGTTAATTAGAAAAGTGTCCATGCCCACATGACTGATCCGGATGGCAGTACCATAATTTAAAGCATACCTGTTTCCAAATAACTTCAGGTAACTGTTCTTTTTAGAACTGTAGTTTACTTGTATGAATGTTTTTGTAAAGGTAACTTCCTCTTGAATATTACTGGTCAGGACATTGTGATCATCAAATTCTCTGAAATTACGGTCGGCACTTCCACCTCCGTATCCAGCATAAATCTCAATGATGCGGTTATTGTCTGGACCAAAGGTATCGATGTACCCTCCACCTACCTCTACCAATTTATGGCGGAAGTCTTTGCTGGTCCGCTCGTTCTTCATATAAGATCCGCTGAACAATACCCCAAAATGATTAGACACTGCATAAGCTCCATTGATACTCGCATTTCCCTTCGGAGAAATGTGAACTCCTGCACTCAACTCTCCTTTCTCACTCAACATCGGTGTGTTAGGCACATTTGGCATGTATACTGAAGAGCAGGAACTCCATAAAAGGGCAACAGAGAAAAGGGGAAGTATCAGGTATTTATTCATCATCATACAGCATTAACAAAGCAATAATAAATTGTGTTTTTTACTCGTAATTTTTCTAAAAGTAGGAATTTAGCACGAAATTCAATGGATTAAAGCGGCACAATGCGTTAATAATCGGCTGTCCCGAAGCGGATTAAGACTTAAATAGCAGAGTAACAGAGCTGTTACAGTAACCATTTATATGGCTCTTTCTAGACCTTATTTTTCCTGAAAAAGTTAAGGTAAAGGGAAATAGAGATAGAAATCAGAAAAAAGCCGAGTGTTAACCCATCAATAAGTCCCGGATTGATGTCCTCAGCGGTGATGCGATCGGCATAATACTTGAGGAAAGAATTGGGTAAGTCATGTTCACCTAATTGTTCCTTAACCTGCCATTGCCAATCTGTGACCGGGCAATAACCAATGCCGTACCAGATGCCTAGAATCAACCAGCAGCCCAGGGTAATGGCCACACCGTACAAGTGCAGCCTTCTGGTAGCTGGAAAGGCCCATGCAAAGAGGTTAAATCCAATGATCAATAAATGGATTAATGTATAAAAATAATCGAGGGCTACTAAGCTCATTCAGGTTTCTTTCTTAAAAAAAGGTTTCTTTCTTAAAATTTAGGATTCTTTTCTTAAAATCTCCAATGGTGGATGATTCAATACACTTCTGCTGCTGTAAAGACCGGTGAGCATCACTAACAAAGGAATGACGACCAGGAAGACTAGTAAAGGCAAAATCTCCGGTGCATAAACGCTTTTCAAGGCAAATACTGCGAGGGCCCAGCTTCCCAATACGGCTAGAATAATCCCTGCAGCTGTCGCAATGAATCCGAGAAAAAGATATTCCAGGCCGGTTATCGTCAGGATCTGTTTCCTGCTGGCCCCCATAGTTCTAAGCAGCACACTTTCTTTCAATCGCTGTCCTTTACTGCTCATGACAGCCGACAGCAAGACGATCCAGCCTGTAGCCATGCTAAAGCCGGCCATAAACCGGATCACAAAATTAACCTTATCCAGCAGGCTGCCAATTGTTTTAAGAATCATATCTAAATTAACAATTGAAACATTTGGGAATTGCTTTAATACTTTGGCCTGTAATTCGGCCGACTGCTCAGCGGCGGCCACATGCGTCATAAAGACATGAAACTGTGGGGCTTCTTCCAATACTCCGGCAGGAAATACGACCCTGAAATTGGGCTGTACCGTATTCCAATCTACTGACCTTAGGCTGCCCACTTTTGTTTTAACCGGCATTCCCTGCACATCAAAAACGATCGAATCACCAATACCTACATTGATTCCCGCTGCGTAATTCTGTTCCAATGAGATGAAAACAGTTCCAGCTTCCGGCGTGGTTCCGATCCATTTACCTTCCATTATTTTTTCCGTAGCCCGTAGGTTTTGCTGATAAGTAGCCCTAACCTCCCCTCTGAAAGCCCTAAGCATAGACTTCTCTTTATCTTTCCCCGCAGTATCTCCATATTGCGCAGCGGTCTTTCCTTTGATTTCAATGATCCTCATGGTTACGATAGGCACCTGCCCTAAAACAGGCAGATGATTCGTTTTCAACAGCTTGACTAAAGGTTCTTTTTGTACAGGCTGAATGTCAAAAAGCACCATATTAGATTTTGACCCCGATCCGGATACCTCCACTTTATTTAAAAGCACGCCCTGCACCAAATACAGCGTCACAATAAATAGCGTAGATAGGCCAATGGCCAGGCTCAGCACCATGGTTTGGTTGTTAGGGCGGTAAAGATTGGCAAAACCCTGACGCCAGACATAGGCCATGCGTTCAGGAATCATTTTCCTCAGTACCAGCATCAATAATTGAGACTGGCCAACCAGTAGCAGAAAGGCCAGTAAAATCCCGGCAACAAAGGCAAAAGCCTGAATGGCATCCTTCATCTGCAAGTAAGTAAAACCATAAATGAAGCCGATGATCAGCAGGTAGACCAACCATTTTAGTGGGTCTCTTTTCGGCTTTGCGCCCTCAAAAGAAGCCCTGATTGCATTTAAAGGCGAGATATTCCGGACAGAAATCAAGGATGGCAATGCAAATAAAACCGAAATGATCAACCCTGTGGCCAGTCCCTGTCCAATTGCCGCCCAGGAAACCCCCATCGACAGCTCAACAGGAATAAAATCTTTTAAAATGAGCGGAAGTAAAAACTGTAAGGCAGTGCCCAGAAAAGCACCAGCAGCTGCACCTAAAAGACCTATAACTGCTACCTGGAGCAAATAGATCAGAAATGCTTCCCTGGCCTTTAGGCCGAGGCATCTTAAAGTGGCAATAGTGCCCAGTTTTTCTTTGATGTAGACCTGAATAGAGGTTCCAACGCCAATACAACCTAATAACAAGGCGATAAACCCTGATAAGGCGAGAAATTGATTGAGGTTTTTAAAGGCTCTGCCTGTACTTTCTTTCTTTGTGGCTACAGTTTCCGTCCTCAGCTGCTCTTTATCGAGCAATTGCTGATGGCGCTTTAAATCTCTGTTTACACTGGCAACATCTTGATATTTATAAAAATAACGGGTTTGAATTCTACTGCCCAGCTGTGTTAAGCCAGTCTTTTCCAAATATTCCAATGGGATATAAACCACCGGAGTCACCGTACTTGCCAATCCGGTTTGTCCGGGAACACTTTCCAGACTCCCCTCAATCACAAAGCTTAAGTTCCCAATTTTGATGGAATCGCCAAGTTTTGCTTGGTACTGCAGCATTAAGGTATGGTCTACGAGTGCTTTTCTGTCAGTTTTAAAGGTTTTTGCGGCAGAAATCGGCTTTGTTTCTATGCTTCCGTAAAAGGGAAAATCTCCATTCAGGGCCTTGATTTCAACCAGTCGACTTCCTTCTCCTTTCATGAAGTAGACCATGGAGACAAAATTCCTTTCCCTAGCGCGTTTTGAACCCAAAGTATCGAGTAAAGCTTTAACCGCGGGGCTCAAAGGCCGGCGACTATCCACAATCAGATCTGCACCGGTCAATGTTTTGGCCTGTTCGTCGATGTCCCGCTGTAAATTGGCTTTAAAAGAGTAAACCGCCACAAGGGCCGCAATCCCCAGAATAATGGAGGACATAAACAGCAAGAGCCTGGATCTGTTTTTCCTGCTATCACGCCAGGCCATTTTCATCAGCCAGGAAAAATTAATTGTTCTTTTAATCGGATGAAGATCAGCCATGGTTCAAGTCTAAATCAGCAACAACCACACCTCCTTTTAATTTGATCATCCTATTGGTTTTTGCCGCCAGGTCAAGATCATGAGTCACAATCACCAGGGTTGTTCCTGCTTCCTTGTTCAGGTCGAACAGCAGCTTGATGACTTTGTCGCTGGTTTCAGCATCCAGGTTCCCTGTGGGCTCATCTGCAAATAAGATGGCCGGCTGATTGGAAAAGGCTCTGGCTAAAGACACCCTTTGCTGTTCTCCGCCGGAAAGCTGTACCGGATAATGACCGGAACGGTCGGCAAGTCCAACTTTATCCAATAAGTCCAGCGCATGTTTTTTAATGTTCTTTTCCCCTCTCAATTCTAAGGGTACCATGACGTTTTCCAATGCGGTCAGCGTAGGTAAAAGCTGGAAATTCTGAAAGATGAAACCTACATAACGGTTCCTTACTGCTGCTCTTTCGTCTTCCGTTAGTTCATCTAAATCCACCTGATTCAAGGATACCGTACCTGAACTTGAGCGGTCCAGTCCTGCACATAAGCCCAGCAAAGTGGTTTTTCCACTTCCGGAAGGTCCGGTAATGGCCACTGTAGTACCTCTTTGAATAGAAAAATTGATCTGATCGAGTACGGTCAGTTTATGACCGGCATTTTCGTAAATTTTACTTACATTTCGAATGTTAAGGATATGTTCCACAGGCGGTATCATTAGGATCTTGCTTTAAATTTAGAAATCAGGATTTGGGTCGTCATTGCAGCGGTCATTCAAAAAGACGCTATGTTTTTGTCTCACCATGCCTCATGCGGTTAAATATAACCCTTTAACAAGTATTCACGATATTTTGATAAATAATATTTATATATGTTACAGCTTAATTTCAAAGGTTCATCCGTATTGATTTATATGTTTTCTATAATGAGCGTATTCAGTGCCTGCACTGGAAAGCAAGGATCCAGCGCTACTGATCAGGGAAAAACCGAGCCAAATAAAGCCATGGAAAGTACTGAAGTTAAGCCCGAAAACAATAAGGCAACAGAAAAGGCACTGGCAGAGGAGAAAACCATCTTATTTTTCGGAACCAGTCTTACTGCAGGATATGGTTTAGCGGTTAATGAAGCATTTCCAGCCTTGATACAGCAGAAAATAGTGGAAGCTAAACTTCCCTATAAAGTGATCAATGCAGGTTTAAGCGGGGAAACTTCTGCCGCAGGCAATAGCAGGATTGACTGGCTGCTGAAACAGCCTGTAGACCTATTGGTACTGGAGCTTGGCGCAAACGATGGCTTAAGAGGACTTCCTTTAAAGGAAACCAAAAACAACCTTCAGCAGATCATTGATAAAGTAAGGAAAAAGAACCCGGAGGTGAAAATTGTACTGGCGGGGATGCAGATCCCACCAAGCATGGGTACTGATTATGCGAAAGAGTTCAAGTCGCTTTTCCCGGAATTGGCCAGGAAAAACGACTTGGTATTGGTTCCATTCCTGCTTCAGGGTGTTGGTGGCGTACCAAAGCTGAACCAGGGAGATGGGATTCATCCTACTGCGGAAGGGCAAAAAATCCTTGCAGACAATGTATGGGCAGCTTTAAAGCCAATCCTATAAAGGATCTGCTGCGACGAAAGTAAACATCCACTTCTGCGGATTTTTCCAATCTGCGCCTTTAAAGCTGGCGATCGGCAATTTGATCAGCACCTCATTCCAACCTTGTTTTAAGGCTATTTTTGTAGGTGCCCTGAATTCATAACCTTCATCTATCAAAGGGATTTCCATGTTTCCAGATAAACCGGCTTGTTTCCATGCGGGTGGATCAATCAGGACTCCATTCACCTTAACATTGCTTTTGCGGCTGTCCCAGGTTCCTTTTTCAGGAGAACTGGAAGCATAAGAACGGGACATATTGTTAAAGCCGATCCAGAAATCTTTGGATTCTGCCTCGTCTGCCCATATTTTGCGATACGCATACCAGGTGGTATTTTCCTGAGGTTTGTCCAATACTCCGGTCACCTGAGGGGTCCACCAGTGTCTGAGTATGATCGTACCACCAACAACTTCCATGGCTGCCGGCAAACTATCCAGGTTTACATTCGCTGTTTCCGGATCAAATGATGCGGTTAGATCCCCTCCATTAGCAAAAGGACCGATCAGCTTCCAGGTCAGCTCCGCCTGTGCGACATAAGGAAATGGCAAGCGTCTAAAATAGCGTTGTTTATGCTGCATCAGGCGATTTTCAAACTCAGCATAGCCTTGGGCTTCCTCTGATGCTGGTTGTCCTATTTTAGCCATCCAACCAGGTATTCCGCCGCCTCTCCAGCTGCGTTCCGAGAAGGCCAGCATTGCAGGATAAACAGGATTTTGAGTTAAAGCATCTTCTGGTTTATTGATGTTCCGGTCTGGCCAGTTACAAATTACGCCACCTAAAGCGTTGGCATTGCCTTTATCCAGGTTCGAAATTTTCCTGTTAAAGATGGTCGCCACACTTTCTAAAGGATCCATGTGGTTCAGGTAAAGGTGTCTGGAATCTACGTATTGTATGTTTTTATTCTTACTCACTTTGGTGGCCCCTTCCATCCATAGCTGGCGGATGGTACTTTCCGAAAAATTCCCTCCTGGCTCCCATCCGATCACCTTTTTACCAAGCTGTTCGATCAGTTTGGTCACTTCCGGAAGGAAGTTCGCATTCGTGATTTTAACCTCATCTGCACCGATATGTAAATAGGGAAGATTGTAAGTCTTGATAAATTCTCTAATCAGGTTTTTAACAATGTTGAGGCCGGTATCGCTTTGCATTTCCGTCTTCATGGCTCTTTTGAAAGCGTCGCTATGGCCAGGCATATCAATTTCTGGTACTAGCGTAATGTGGCGTTCTTTACAGAAAGCAATCAGTTCTTTCATCTGGGCGACCGAATAAAAATCACCTTTATTGCGGAGCATGGTTTCTGAAGCTGTCAGCTGGGGATAAAGCTTGCTTTCCAATCTCCAGGCGATGTCTTCTGTGGCATGAAAATGAAAAATGTTCAGCTTATAAGCCGCCATTACCTCTATTTGCTCTTTCAGCATGGCGACAGACTGAAAATTACGTCCTACATCCACCATATAGCCTCTCCAGGAAAATGCCGGCCAATCGAGCACCTCGCAGGAAAGTGCTTTTTTATCTGCCGATATCAGTTGTTTTAGCGTTTGAATACCATAAAACACCCCTTTTCTATTCAGCCCTTTAATCTTGATTTTCTGAGGATTTATGGAAAGACGGTAGGCTTCCTCTTTAAATTCAGCGTCCAGCATCTCCTCCTTAGCCAACACAATGTATTGGGATCCATCACTTGGTAGTTTTCCTATTTTAACCTCTATACCTTGACTTTTAAGCGCCTTTTGTAAGATTTTAGCTTCCGGAATGAACTCGTCATTCTCTACCACTATGAACTGGCAATTTTTAAAATCAAAAACACCGTCCTTCCTTTCCATACGTTGTGGAAGGGGCATTAAAGCAGGCATTGCCCTTTGGTCCTCTTTCAGAGTTGGGACCTGGGCATACAACATATCGATGGAGAGCAACAAAATGATAAGTATTAAAAGGTTTCGGTTAAACATCATTATAATTCAGGAATAATAAAACTTATTTCTCTAGGTGTTCTGCCAATAAAGCGGCACAATACCATTCTTGGCGGGGTAAATGAAAGGGTCCTTTAAAGAGGTTTCCTTTAGCGGTTTGTGCCAAAGTTCCATCTTTGTGCAGGTAGCCGAACCATTCGCCGTTCTTTTTATCATGAAAATGACCGTAGGCATAATCGTGAACCATTTTATGCCATTTTGCATATTTTTCCTCACCAGTAATCGTATAAGCCAGTAAAGTGGCAATAATCACTTCATTATGCGGCCACCAGAACTTCATGTCCTGCCAATATTCCTGCACGGGTTTATCATATACATCTTTGAAATATAGAATTCCACCATGTTCTTTATCCCATCCGCGTTCCCACATATAATCCAGCATTTTACAGCCCAATGCGATCAATTTAGGATCATTGTTTCTGTATTTTGCTTCGTGAAGAATAAACCAGGCCCCTTCAATCGCATGACCAGGATTTAGCGTTCTACCATCAATATGGTCTACAATACTCCCATCTGGCGCCACTTGTTCCATCACACAGCGGATGTCATCTTTCACAAAATAAGTCTCAATTTCAGCAATCCATTTGTCGATCCATTCATCACAGCGCGGATCACCAATCGTTTCTCTGAGCTGCTGGGCGGTGTTCATCATGATCATCGGCACCCCGATTCCTTTGGTAGGTCTGGTTCCTGTAAATTTAGGCGCCAGCAAACCTGGAGTTGTCGAGTACTCGATACATTTTCCAAAAAGGTATCTCGCCATTTCAGCAGCTGCTGGATCTCCGCTTGCTTTTGCATAAGCGGCATTAGCGATCACGGCAAAGGTTTCCGAAAAATAATACCGGCGTTTCCTGATCGGCTGACCATCACGGGTCACATGGAAAAACATCTGCCCATCGTCATCAAAGCAATATTTATTCAGGAAATCAATGCCTGATTTTGCTGCTGACAACCACTCTTGTTTGGGTTCAATCGTATTGTAAAGCGTAGAAAGCAACCAGGCAGCCCTCCCCTGTATCCAAACTGCTTTGTCGTCATCTATTAGCGTTCCATCCTGATCTCTCATCAGCAGGTACCCCCCAAATTCCGTATCTACAGACCTCGGAAACCAAAAAGGAACCGTATCATTTAAAAGCTGATCGTTATAAAATTGCTGTAATTGCTGAAGGTCTTCTTGAGTATAATTCATGTCTTTAATATTTTTAATTAATGGGCATAGCGAAGGTTGAAGCCGGCAAACCATTATTGTTGATGAGGTTTGCGCGACTAAAAGGCGCATAACTATACCGTACTGTTCTTATTTTTTCTGCTTCTATTTCCTTAGGGAGCTGAATATGGACTTTGTTGTTTAGCAAAATAGCGGATACGGGAATAATGGCTCCTTTTTCCAAGACCAATTCAAAGCCTTTTAGTGGCTGATCATCTTTTACAGCCAATGGACTTCCTGCCGCAAATGAAACCTCAATCGTATGGTCTTTCAGGGCTGCCGTTGTTGGAATCGGCCCATCGGCAATGACCTTTTTACCATAGCTATGCTGCAGTGCCTGTAAGGCCAAACGCTGGCCAATTTCTTTTTTTCTGGTCGGATGAACATCCAGAGAATCGCCCAGATCTGAGCTGACCGCCATATAAGCTTTAGCTACCTGATCTTGAATTCTGCCTTGCATGACCCTAAAGTATGGCCATGAAGGGCGATTTATTCCAGAAAGCTGTACGTAGTAAAATGGAAAATCCTGGCCCCATTTCTTTCTCCAACTTTTAATCAGTACTGGAAAACTGTGTGCGTAAAACTCTGGATTCTGCGTATTACTTTCTCCCTGGTACCAGATCACCCCTTTTATTGGAGCGCTGGTCAGCTGTGCAATTCCAGCTTCATAATTGTATGCTGGTTCATAAGGATGACGCTGTTTGGGATTCGTGGCATTTTTTAGGTTCAGGTTTGCACGTCCGCGGGCCCATTCCTGAACGAAATCAGATTTACGCCAATTGGTCAATACATCTACCAGCTGAGGATCGTGTTCCATCGTGTAGCGGTCGATCCATGATTCCAGTGTGGAACCGCCAACGGCCATTTGGATCAGCCCGATGGGCACTCCTTCCTCCTGTACCAGCTGCTGGCCGAAATAATACCCAATGGCAGAAAAACCTGCAGCAGTTCCTGGAGTTGCCGGCTCCCAGTTTCCAGAGAAATAGTTCAAATGGTTCAATTGAGCCAAAGTGGTACTGTCCCAGGATACCGCATCGGTTTCAGCAAGGGGCTTAAATTTCATCAATCTAAGTTTCGGCTGTGCAGGAAATTGCTGTAGTTCTGCCGCTCCTGCAGCGGATTGTTTCAATTGAAAATACATATTAGACTGTCCGGAGCAAAGCCAAACATCGCCAAGCAGTACATCAGTTAAAACGATCTTTTTCTTTTTAGCGGTGATGCTCAGCTGGTAAGGCCCGCCATGAGGCATTGCAGGAAACAGCACTTTCCATTTCCCATCTTTTCCGCTGATTCCGGTTTTCTTCTGACCGTTAAAAACGACGGTAATCGGTTCATTCGCGTCGGCGGTTCCATAAATTGGAATAGGCAGGTCGCGTTGCAGCACCATATGATCAGTAAACAGCAAAGGCAGTTTTAATCCGCCATAGTTACCGCTTAAACTGCTATATATCGTTTTGGCTATGATGGCAGCGCCTTCCTTGTCAGGATGTAGATTATCGGCAAATAAATCCGGACGGTTATTTAAAGGGCTGTTCAGATCAATCAGCGTTGCCTGATTGTCTTTAGCGATCAAAGGAATCTCTTTTTGAATCTGCCAGTACCATTCCCGGGTCCCTGATTTAAACCTTGGGTGCTCAGAAAAAATGGGTGTCAGCCGACAAACATATAACTTGATTTTAGGGTTGTTCTTTTTTAGGGTATCCAGCAGCCAGGCGTAATCCTGCTGAAATTCATCGCGGTATTCCGGCCAGTTTCTAGGATCTGTATCGTTCAGACCGAGGTGCACAATGGCAATATCGGCATGAAAATCAAGCGCCTTAAGAAATTCGTTGGTCTTAAAATAGGGCCTGTGTCCTTTCTTTAATAAAGTGGCTCCGCTCAGGCCAAAGTTCCCTACTTCATAGGTATTGCCCAGCAAACCCTGCAGTACGGATGGGTAGGATTCAGCAACTGGATCTTTAAGCAAATACCCTGCGGTAACGGAATTTCCGATGCAGGCTACTTTGATCTTTTTCCCCTGTGCGAACAGATTGACTGGTAAAGAAAGCGACAATAACCAAACGACCAGGATGATGTTTTTTGTGGTTCTCATTCCGTTTTGTTGATTTTTCTTGCTGATGGTTGATCAGCTTGGTTTCGTAGTTCAGCAGCTATAAACTGCAAAGAACGAATCCAGGTAACTTCGCTACCTGGATTCATTGTTTATTTTAAAAGGTCTTTTACGGGAATGCGTACAAAGTATAAATCACGTACGCCTTCATATAACAGGCCTAAAGTATTTTCATCTATTTTAGTCAGTGCGGAGTATCCGAAAGAACCACGGTCGTCTACCAATAAATTGGCATCCTGCCAGGTTTCTCCAAGATCCAAACTCATTTTAATGGTCAGGTCTTTTCTGTCTGTGGAGGAGTTTGGGTTGCTGAAAAACAGAACATCTTTCATTTTTCCTTTTACTTTCACACGAGCTTTAATCAAACTGGCCATACAAACCGGGTCTATTAGGGCTTTCACCGAGGTAGGATGTGTTTCCCAGTTCAAGCCCATATCCGTAGTGGTGGCTACACTTCTGAATTTCCCACGGTTGTCACGCATGTTCAGCATGATTTTGCCAGGCGTAGTTTCTACCAGCTGACTTTCAGTAGTATTTGATTTCGCACCTACTCCTGCTTTCCAGGTTTTACCATGGTCGGCACTATAAATTAAAGTAGAATGCGGCATTTTGTTCTCATCCCAATATTGTGCAGGGAATACTATTTTACCATCCGCCATGGCGATTCCATTTCCTGGGCCAGGGAAAAACAACCTCCATATTGGGTTTTTCACCTCTGCGGTAATGCTATAAGGTTTTGTCCAGGTTAAGCCATCATCGGTACTGCTGACTAAAGCAAATTGTCCGGTTTCTTCTTCAGAAAGACCAGGGCCAGAACCTGCAATAGAGCGGTTTCCTTTGCTCCATAATGCCGCTACCCAAATGGTTTTTGTGACTGGGTCGAATAAAATAGAAGGATCCCCAACACCATTATTTTCATGGGGAGCGCCCATATCCATAATGATTTTCATTGGTTCCCAGGTTTTGCCGCCATCTTTACTTCTGCTCATGCCCACATCAATATTACCTGGCAAATCACCGCTATTCTTATAACGAGCGTCATAAACAGAGATTAACGTTCCTTTATCGGTATCGATGATTCCAGGAATCCGATAAGAATTAACCTCATCATCATTAGGATTTCTGATGGCGATCCCCAGTCTGCTTGCCGCTACGGGACCTTGAATGCTGATTTTATGTTTTACATCGGCTGCATCTATTAAATCTGAAACTTTTAATTCCACACGATCGTCAATATTAGCCTCCGGTTTTAAAGTAGCACTGATCCAGATCACTTGTTTACCGGGAGCGAGTGTAGCAGTCAGGGGAATGCGGAAGTTTTTTCCGGAAACCGTTACATCGCCAATCTTTTTCTTTGTATCCAGCACTTGCTCTTTTCCCTTATTCTCCGTACTCAAATAAGCTTCCAGAGCTTGGAGATCAGTTAAACCTGCTTTATTCAGCGTACCTAACAACGCTTTAAATGTTAATCCTGCTGCCGGAACCTCAATTTCCATACGCCATAGCGGATTGATTGCTTTTCTTTTGAGAATCGGGTTTACGGTTTGCTGCGCGCTGATCTTTAAATCAACCGCATTGGATTGAACTTTCTGGCTGCTGGCGGTTAACCCAGTCGCTATTAGAAAGAGAGAAAGGGCAGCACATTTGTAATGTTGTGAAATCATCATGTTTAGTTTTATCGTGTTAAAAAGTTTCGGCAAGTAAATCTTGTAATTCGCTTATTGGTTAGTATCGGCATTTACTTTCATTCGTATTTTATGGTATTGGCATTAGCGTCATTATCCCGCCTTAATCATGGGACATGATCTCAATTATAGCTTAACAGCTATAATTTCCTTAATAAAAGGCCCTGGTATCCTTAAGCATCGGCAAAGTCGTTTACTACTGGTCTGAGGAAGTAAAGCTGTACAAACAGCGCCAGGCACACAATTCCGGCAAGCATGGCAAAATCCTGTCCCAGATGACCAGCATCTGAAGATTTCCCCAGCAAATCGGTAATGAATGCTCCGAAAAACACCCCGGTCATATTCATCAAACCATAGGCTGTTGCCCGGTATTTTGAGGAAACAAACTGACAAAGGATCGGCATATTATTGGCGTCAAACATCCCGAAGCCCAGGCCAAAGCAAAGTGCAGCGCCCATCACATGGAACAAGGAATGTCCGAAACCTAAAAACAGTAAGGAAGGGATCGTCAGTGCCAGGCCAATTGCGCTGGTATAGATCCTTCCTTTAATATTTTTCTGCACCCATCGATCTGAAAGAATCCCACCAAATATCACCCCTACAAAAGAAGAGAAAGCGATCGTGATGGTCGACAAGGGGCCGGCAGTAGACATTGGAATGTTCAGGTTTTGTGCAAAGAGCGTTGGCAGCCAGTTTTTCGCAGCCCAGCCGGGTAAGCTTGGAATGGCAAAATAGAACAGGATAATCCAGAAGGAAATATTGGTAAATAGAATGGCAAAACCTTTAAAGATCGAAGGTTTTACCTTCATTTTAATCTCATCGTCCATTTCAACGCTTTCGCTTGCTTTTTTCTCTCTCAGGAAAAACACCAGCACCAATGCGTAAACGACACCTACAATTCCAAAAGAGTGAAAAGTAGCCTGCCATGAAAACTTGTCGGCAATGGTTGCACCGAAACCGCCTAATGCCTGCCCCATGTAAAGGCCAGTCATATGGATTCCAATCGCTAATGAACGTGTTTTCGAAGAGTGAAAATCTGCAATCAGCGATAATCCCGCAGGAATATATAACGCTTCACTCACGCCCATCAATGACCTAAGCCAGTAAATCTGATTAAAAGTAGTGGCATAACCCATTAAATAAGTGACCAAAGACCAAACGAACAAACTGCCTACAATCAGCCATTTCCGATTGAATTTATCGGCAATAATTCCAGAAACCGGGCTCATGAAACCGTAGATCCATAAGAAAATGGCCATCAGGTATCCAAAGTTTGTGGCCGACTGCAGTTCATGAATATCGATCTGCATTGCCGGCTTCATGGTAGACAGCATCTGTCTGTCCATATAATTTAATAGTGCCACCACCCACAATAATCCAACCACCACCCAGGCATATCTGTTTGTGTTTTTCATTTTCTAGTCTTTAATTTTTCCGAGCGTAATGTTTGGTGTCCTGACGCCAGGCTGCACTTCTCCGCTAGAAATAATGATATTATTGTTCCATTTTGTGGCCATGGCCGTTACCTGTGCTGGAAAAGCTAATTCCCCCAACTTTGACCAGGTATTCTTCCCTGTATCATATCGTAAAAGTCCTTTGTAAAAACCTTTATGCTGAATACTCAGCTGGTTCTTTTCGGTGGTTAATTTCGCTTTCTCTGCAGGGTCTTCCGTTTTAGCGATTCTGGAGATATAAGTTTCTATCTGATGAAAAGTCTTGCCATTGTCGCCGCCAAAGATCAGAATCTCGTTCTTTCCTACAGCCACACCAGTTCCTGCAGAGAAGTTCATCACTTCTTTTCCGTCCTTAATCGGGGCACCTTCTTTCCATGTTCTTTTTTCAGGATGATAAATAAACACGGTAGAATGAAGGTCGCTGATGCCGGAGGCTGTTTTCGTACGTCCACCAATCACATAAATCGATGACCCTTGTACCAGAACTACCGAATTGGCCAATGGAATTGGCAATTCCGGCAAGACCTGCCAGACTCCAGCAGGATGACTCAAATCCAGGCTAAACACCGCTTTAGAAGTTGATTTTTCCTGGTCACCACCGATCGCATAAACGAGGTTCCCAATACTGGTCAGGGCAACATTTGTTAATGCGATGGGCAAGCTAGCTAAAGGTTTGGACAAAGGAATTTGCTGAGCGTCATCCCATGTCATTAGAAAAACCTGATTCGACAATCCTTTTTCATTTTCTCCACCTGCATACACCAGTCCGAATTTGGTACTGGTATTCCCGCAATAGGCAATCGGTTCCGGCAAATAGGCCTTTTGTTTATTCCAGGAAAACGTATTCCTGGTTTGCTCCAAAATATGTATCTCGTTTGAATAGTGCTTCTTACCGCCTTCCCATGGCTTTTTATCTGGAAAATTGGCGCCACCAGCAACGATCAGCCGATCTTGAAGCACTGCATTGATTGCTCCGGCAAAGCCGATAGAAGTTTGCCCATCGGGCGCTTGTAATTTAGCTGCAATAGACCATTCGATCTGCTCAGCAGGAGTTTTCTGTGCGAAAACGGCTGTTGTTGTCAACATAAGGGGGGCTGATAGATAAAATAAGTACTTGCTCATCGCATTCATTAATTAGGCTAATGAGCTGCTTTTGATTTAAAATTATCGAAACCAACAGCGGCTACATCTTGTTTAAAACTCTCAAATTGTGCGGCAGTCATATTTTTTACCGGCAGTCTAAATTCACCGCAATCTACGCCAACTAATTTCAAATAGGCCTTTCCAGTAGCAATACCACCGTATTTACCTAATAGTCTGATCATATCAATTGATTGCTGCTGTAAAAGCTGTGCTTTTTTCAAATCATTCTTTTCAAAAGCGGTAATCATATCATAATATAAAGGAGCGGCATAGTTAAAAGTACTTCCTACAGCACCTTTAGTCCCTAAAACCAAGGCAGACAGCATGTTCTCATCACGTCCCCAAAGCATATCATATTTACCATTTTGGAAATGGATACAAGATAAGAAATCCATGAAATCTTCATGTGTATATTTCACGCCAGCGAAATTAGGAATCTTCCCGTCGATGGCCTGCAGCAGGTCGTACATGGCAAAACCAACACCTGTCAATACTGGAATATGGTAATAATAGAAAGGCATATCTGGAGCAACTGCGGCAATCTCCGCGCAGATCGTGGCCAGGACATCTACATTTGATGGTTTAAAATAAAACGGTGCAGTGAACGAGATGGCATAAAGGCCAATTTCTTTAGAAAACAAGGCCAGGTCTTTACAGTCGGCAATGCTGGTTCCCCCCAGAAACATCATTACCTTAAAGTCTTGGTCGCCGCGTGTGCAATCTGCCCATGCCTGTGCCACTTCTTTTTTCTCTGTGTTGGTTAAGGATACACCTTCTCCGGTAGAACCGCAAATGAATGCACCGGTTACTTTGTTGGCTTTTAAAAACTGGTAGTAGCTTGGAATCAAGGCCACATTTAATTGTCCATTTTCATCCATTGGCGTAAATGGAGCGGCAATAAGGCCTTGTAAGTGTTGAATCGTCATTTTATAAGGGGTTTAAAGAATACAAAATCAGGGATGGTTAAATTAGGAGTGTCGACCATTACGGTCTCCACTCCTACACCAAATATTTATTAGAATTGTGAGTAGCCGGTAGTTTGAACCAGGGATTTGTTATTGGTTAAAGAAACACGGTCAATTGGCCAGAATAATTTATAGGCATCAGCGGCTGTTAGTGTCGTATTTGCATACACAAAGCTGTCTCCCATACGTCTTAAATCGTACCAACGCTTTCCTTCTCCGATAAACTCGAAGAAACGTTCCTGTAGAATTGCTTGTTTAATGTTACCATCACCAGGCATGTTCGGGAATCCCTGAACAGCAGGATCATAATTTACACCATAGGCTCTGGCTCTTACGGCATTGATTTCGGCAGCAGGACTTTCGCCTAATATTTCTTTTGCTTCTGCAAGCAGCAGCAACAGGTCAGCATAGCGATAAATTGGGTAGTCATTGGTATATTTTCTGGTTGCTGCATCTTGTTGTCCCTGGAATTTCTTTAGGAAAGTACCTGCAATCGTATAGGTTCCGGTAAGAGACCTATTATAAGCGGCCTGGATGGTCGCCAGTTTACGAGTGTCTTTGTCATTAAACTTCCTGTAATTCGCGATTTTTATAGGTGCCCTTAGCTGACCAGAATAATTATCGGTCGTTACATTAAATTTCCTGTTGGCCAAAGAATCGTAGTAATTCGCAATTAAACCTGTTTGTGGCGTAAATGACTCTGGAATAAAGGTCATTTCTGCTTCATTCAAGGCATATTTGCTGGCAAGGATATTCTCCTTATTAGGCTTAGACGAGAACAGATCTGCAAATGGACTGAGTGCTGAATTGTTGGAAGTGGTCGCTAAAGCTAGATCAGGAACATTGGTTTGAATGTCTGTCAGCGCTTCTTTTGCAGAAGTTGCATCAGTTGAACCACCAGTTCTGTGTGCTGTCCAGAGGTAAACATCAGCTTTCAGCATTAAAGTTGCCGACTTAGACCAATAGCCTTTGTTGTGCTGAATTGAGTAATTAGTGCCAAAATTCTGTATCGACAAATCAATATCTGCCTTAATCAGCTTCATCACATCTGCAGCAGGCGCTGCAGCTTTAGCCAGGTTAAAAAGATCCAGGTTAGCCGCATCAATGAAATCCGTGATGATCACTGTATTTCCCCAACTGCGGTACAGTTGATAATAATAGAATGCGCGCATTCCATAAGCCATCCCCAGTTCATACTTTTTAGTCGCCTCAGTCACTACGTTTCCTGTATTGAGCTTATAAATCAATAGGTTTAACTGATTGATATTGCTGTAAAAAGTACCAAAAGTGTTTACTCCGGCAGCATCCAATGTTAGCGTTTGCAGCCACATGCGTTCCAATCCCTGTGAGGCTTCACCGGTAAAAGAAGCAGTAGTACCTGGATCGTTGCCATAGATATCAGCTCTAAGTTCACCGAGGAACATGAAATTCTTACTATGGCCACGGAATTTACTATGGATCCCTGCTACAAATGTGTCATATTGATCATTGGTTTTCCAAAAAGTATCATCACTAGGATTACTGATTGGCTTTAATTCCAGACTTTTCTTGCAGGCGCCAAGCGTACATACGAGTAAGGCTGCTGCGATTATATTTTTATAGTTATTTTTCATGATGTTCATCATCTAGATTGATTAAAAGGAAACTTCTAAGCCAAAAACAAAGGATCTTGCTGTAGGATATGCCCCTAAATACACGCCTGTAAGTTTGTTGTTGGCATCTAAAGGTGCTTCCGGAGAAGATCCAGTAAACTTGGTGATATAGAATAGGTTCGTTCCTGTTGCATAAATTCTTGAATGTGATAAGATTTTAGATTTCGCCATTAATGATTTAGGCAGCGAGTAAGAAAGCGTCAGTTCTCTTAAAGCCAGGTAATCTCCTTTTTCATATAGCAATGAGTTGTTTCCATTCAAATTAGCGGCAGCATTATTTCCTCTGGTATAGTTTTGTTTAGAACCTACTACCTGATCTGCAAAGTATACCTTAGGAATATCGGTTACGGTATTGTCTGGGCTCCATGCTTGTTTGATCAGATCTGTATAGTTGAAAGTTCCCTGATAGTTACCAAGGGTACGTGCCAGCAGGTCATTATAAACGGTATGACCTAATGCAAATTCAAATCTGGTGTACAAAGTAATTCCTTTGTAACCTGCGGTTGCATTGAAACCACCAGTCCATTTTGGTGCTGTATTTCCTAAATACACCTGATCTCTGGAATCGATAATGTCATCTCCATTTACGTCTAACCAGTTCACATCACCTGGAGTAATTCTACCTGTTCCTGCTACTCCTGGCAGCAAATTAGGTCCGTATATATTTGCAACTGCATCTTTTCTATTGCCTGCAATGCGATTTACTTCTTCCTGATCTTTAAAGATAGAAACCTGTTTGTAGCCATAAATATCTCCGATAGACTGACCTTCCTGAAGACCACCTACCCATTTCAACTGGCCAGATTTAGCATCAAAAACCTGTAGACCACCTTGTCTGTTGTTTTCATTGCCATTGAAAGGAAGTTGCAGGACTTTGTTTTTCACAAAACTGGCATTCGCACCCAGGTTCAGTGTGAAACCTCCTGCTGTACTCAATACTCTTGCGTTTACCGCAAACTCATATCCTTTATTTTGAAGGGTACCTGAGTTTGTTTTTAGCGGCGGATAACCGATATAATCAGGCAGTAATAGATCAGTTAACAAATCTGAAGTTCTGCGGTCGTAATAATCAAATAGTAAAGTGATTTTGTCTTGTAACAAACCAAGGTCTAAACCAGCACCTAAAGTCTTACTTCTCTCCCATCTCAGGTCCTGATTGGCCAGTTTATCATGGTAGAAAGCACCCGCCCCGTCATAACTTGCAGGAGAAGTGTATACCCCCTGAGTTTCATATCTACCCAGACCAGCAATATTACCATTCACCCCATAACTCAATCTAGGTTTTAAGGTAGATACATATTTGTTGATTCCTGAATTCACATAAAAGTTCTCTTTTTGAACATTCCATCCTGCAGAAACACCAGGGAAATAACCCCATTTATGCTGATCCGGTAAGCTGGAAGCCCCATCCGCACGAATTACTGCGGTAAACAAATACTTCTGATCAAAATCGTAAGCAAACCTACCGAAGAAGGAGTTGATGCGGTAAACGGATTTATCACTGTAATTTGCTTTTTCTCCATTTACTATGGCAGGGAAAACGGTAGAAGCATTGATGGTAGGAATCTCATCTGTTGGTGCATTCTGACCATACAGCTGAGAATTCATGGTTTTAATCTGGAAGGTTTCCGCCCCAGCCATCGCGCTGAAATTGTGTTGATTTAAAGACTTGTTATAGTTCAGAATACCATTAAACTGCGTCTGGAAATCTCTTCTTAATTTGTTAATTGCATCTCTGCTCTTGCTATTTATAGATTGTGGACTAGCAAAGATATTGGTATATAATTGCGTTGATTTTTGGAAAGACTCATCTTTTCTATCTAATAGATAAGCATTAGCTGTTCCTTTAAAATATAAGCCTGGCAGTAAATCCCATTTTATGGAACCGTTTACCACTACTTTATTCACCTCATTGTGGCGGTCTAATCTACCTAGCCAGTACAATGGATTACCATCACTGGCACTATTTCCAGGATTTGGTAATGTTTTAGCTTCGTCTATCCATGGGTTAAACGTTGGCCAAATGGCCATACTTCGGTATAAGGAATTCACCTCACCACCAATTGTACCTGTTTGAGAAGAAGTAGAAAGTGTGGTCCCCCCAGCAATTTCGATATTAGGTTTTACTTTATAAGATCCGTTAAGGTCGGCGGTATAACGTTTGTATTGAGAACCTACAATTACCCCATCCTCATTGTAAGAATCAAAAGCAGCAAAGAACTTACCTTTATCATTTCCACCATTTGCACTGATATAATGGTCTTTAGTATAAGTATTTCTGAACACCAGGTCTTCAATCTCGCCGCCGTGGTTTTTAAACATAATCTGATTACCTGACGTAAAAGGATCATTCATCACTTCCCAGCCCTCTAGCAACACAGTTGTTCCAGCAGTAAAAGACCTGATGTCGAAACTGGCCAGATTGGCTGCATCAGTTAGTAAACCCAATCCCCTTGAGCCATTTACCTGAAGGTCTGTTCTACCCGCATTCTTATAACCTAAACGTGTGTAATAGATATAGTCTCTGGCGTCTAAATAATTATAGCCTGCTCGTCTCACATTGTAACCACCTGTAAATTTATATTTAATCTCGGCAGCACCTGCTGATCCTGTTTTGGTGGTAATCAAAATTACCCCGTTGTTTGCTCTGGCCCCATAAATTGCAGTTGAAGCCGCATCTTTAAGCACCTCCATAGACTGGATATTTTCAGAAGAGATGTCGTCATAATCCCTGATGACCCCATCCACAATCACCAATGGTGTTCCTGGAGAATTGATAGAAGCCCCGCCTCTAAGAAATACAGTTGGACCAACACCGGGCTGCCCACTTTTACTAATCGCCTGTACGCCGGCAATGGTTCCCTGCAAAGCAGAACCCACATTGGCACGCGGTGCATTTGCCAGCACCTCTTTATCCAGCTTTGCAATAGAGTTGGTTACGGTGCGTCGGTTTTGCGTGCCATAACCTACTACTACAATCTCATCAAGATTAGCAGCTGAGGGCTTCATGACCACTTTCAAATTGTTGTTATTACCTACTTTCAATTCCTGAGGCAGGTAACCGATATAAGTAAACACAAGCACATCATTTGGAGTCGCGTCAATGATGAATTTCCCATTAAAATCGGTTTGCGTACCGGTCTTTGTTCCTTTAATTGAAATGCTGACGCTTGGAATCCCCTGTCCGTCATCTTCGCCAGTAACCGTGCCGGTTACCTTTTTGTTTTGTGCAAATGCGCCTATAAAGGAGGATAGGCAGCACACTAAAACAATCGTTTTTAGGTAAAACTGTTTCATACTATTGGTTTTTGGTTAGCATTATGTTATACATAATACCACTAAGTTGAGATAAATATTATTTGAAAGCAAGAATTATTTATAATTTATTTACCGTCATTTTTGATAAACCGCTTTATTAGTATTAATTTAGGGGTATACTCTCACAATTTATTATTATACATAATATGGAAAGCAGCACAGCGAATACATTTATCCAGATGGATACCAGCAGTTTGGTCGATAAAGTAGAGGCCAATCTTGTGCAACTACTGGTAGACAGGAAGTTGAAAATCGGAGATGTTATTCCTACAGAAATAGATTTATCGAAAAACCTTGGCGTTAGCCGCACCGTGACACGTGAAGCACTGTTAAGGTTAAGAATGAGAGGTTTGATAGAGACGAAAAAGAAAAAAGGCTCTGTCATCACTAGTCCTGATATTTTTAGCATCATTGGAAAATCTCTTGACCCCCATTTACTGGATCAGGAAACTTTAAAAGAAATCTTTGAAATGCGTTTGGTTTTGGAAATAGGCATGGCCGATTTTCTCTTTCAGAACATCACTCCAGAACACATTAAAGAGTTAAAGGAAATCGTTAAAAACGAACCTGACACCTCTGAAAACTATGTTTTTCATATCGATCATGAGATTGCTTTTCATGGAAAACTGTATGAAATCACAGGAAATCAGACTTTAAAGAAGTTCCAGAAATTACTTCTTCCGGTATTTGATTACGTTCATAATAGTGGTTTGTTAAAGAAACAAGCGACTATTAAAAAGTTCGTTTCTCATAAAGGCCTGGTGGATATACTGGAGAATGGTTCTGCAGAACTGTTTAGAAATGCAATGCGCAATCACCTGGAGAATCACTTTTTAAGAATTTTTAGTTAAATCCTTGAAAAAGCTGCAAGATATGGAGAAGAAAAAACAAAAGGACTGGCGGGAAAAACTCCATGAAATCATCTATGAGTCCAACACTTATGCCGGCAAGGCATTTGATGTAGCCCTGCTGATTGCCATTTTTGCCAGCATCCTGATTGTGATGCTGGATAGTGTCAATGGTTATCACCAAAAATATGGTGGATTATTCTCCATTATTGAATGGACTTTCACTGTTTTATTCACCATAGAATATATCCTGCGGCTGGTCATCATCAAACATCCCATTAATTACGTCAAAAGTCCGCTGGGAATTGTGGATTTGCTGGCCCTGATCCCTTCCTATCTGAGTGTGATCTTTGTTGGCGGACAATCCCTTCTTGCCCTGCGTGCATTAAGGTTACTTCGTGTATTCCGGATTTTTAAACTGGGCAGGTACCTATCGGAAATGAAATTCCTAACGGTCGCCCTAAGAGGCAGTATGCGAAAAATCAGCATCTTTATGCTAACCGTACTCGCCTTAGTGATTGTATTGGGTTCTATTATGTACCTCGTAGAAAACAGAGAAAATGGCTTTTCAAGTATCCCGGAAAGCATTTACTGGGCCATTGTGACCATTACTACCGTGGGTTATGGGGACATCTCGCCCGTTACGCCTTTGGGGAAATTTGTAGCTTCTTTAATTATGCTCACCGGCTACGCCATTATTGCGGTGCCCACCGGTATTATTACCACCGAAATGGCTGTTGCCGCCAGAAAGAAAGGCCATCACCATGAAGTTTGTCCGGGTTGTGGCCGCGAGGGCCACGATGACGACGCTAAGTACTGTAAATATTGTGCAACGAAACTTTAAAAATCCATTCCTGCAAACCACTTATTGTAAATGCGATCATAGATACCATTCTCTCTAAGTAATTTCAAGGCTTCATTAAATTGATCTTTCAGCTCCAGATCGCCTTTTTTCATGGCAATCGCATACTGAGAATCCGTACCCGGCAAGAACAGTCCGATTTTCAGCTTGTCGTTGTTTTGCAGAAAACCATTGGCAATCGGTGAATCATCAATTAAAGCATCAATCTCACCTGACTCCAGCTGTTCGTACAATTCCTTATTGGTATCCGCATGTACCATATTGGCCTCAGGAAATTTAGTATGTACATGACGTTCCGCCTCTGCGGCAATCCTTACCCCTATCTTTTTTTCCTTAAAATCCTTCACTTCATTGATCAGTACATCATCGGCAGGCACTACTGCACAAAGCCTGAACTGCAGATAAGGTTCTGTAAACTCAAGAATGTGTTTACGTGTAGCCGTCATCGTTACAGCAGAGCAGATCAGATCCAACTCTCCTTTAAATAGTTTTCCAAGGATCTTCTTCCATAAAGAAACTTCATACTGTATTTCAAAATCAAGTTGCTTTGCAATTTCGCTGAGCAGGTCTACTTCAAAACCTTCAAATCGTTCAGAATTATAGTCTGAGTGCATTGGGAATGGTGCGGCAGAGTCTAAACCGACTTTTAATACTCTCTTTAAGGCCATATTCAATTGGGGGATTAAGGGTTCAGGCGCGGCTAATTTACGATTGTAAAAGCAATTTATTCCTATCCCAAATATAAAGAATACTGTCCTGCTAGGAATTCAATCCATAAAAGCAGGATAAGGCAATGAAAAAGAGTCGGTTATTGGGAATGTAAAAAAACAGTAACGATATCACTCCGGGGTATTAAAAAGAATCATTACCTTCATACCATATTTTATTATCAACTTTAAATAGCAATTCGTATGGTAGCTTTCTTACTTTCACTTGTAGTGATCATTATGTTTTCCGCATATTATCTATCTTTTATTAAAAGACCAGTAGATACAAGCGATTCTCATTAATTATATTTTTTTAACATTGCTTTCTATAGATCAGGAAGCAATGTCTTCATCTAATATCCCGATCACCTTCCAGCCCAGCCCAGTATTTAAGGTGAAGAACTTTTTCTTACTGACTAACCCATTGGGATAAGTGCAGACTTCAGTAATCACATAGGCATCCTCCGCAAATTTCTCTCTTTTGGTAAAGCGGCTTGCAGTGCCTCCGAAGTTTCCTGTATCATTTGTTTCGTATCCAGCTTTCGATCAATACTTAGCAGCAGCAGCCTCGCCTCTTCATAAAAATCTTTACAAGAAATTGTACCTTCAATATCCTGATTGGCATAAGCCACCTCCAAAGCAGTGATGGCCCCTTCCGGTGTATTCAAATCAGGGATAAAATGATCTACACCTGCATCTATAGCGATCCCTATAACCTCATCAAAAAACTGTCGTTCTCCCTGAGGAAGTCCATCCCAAATTGCCCGAATCGTATAACCGCCAATCAAAGTCCCTTGTTCTACAATCATCCAGTCAGAGATCAGGAACCTTCCAACACCAATTTCCTGACCTAACTTTATATTCTTCACCTGAATAGGTTCATTGCCAACCTTTCCATATAGATTTCCTTCTTCATCAAAATCGGGTGCTGTTAACCAAAGGTGCTCCACAAGGTGATCTTCTTTCACCATTACTTTTATGGAAAAATAGTCCTAACCAGGCGTCGGTCTTATCAGATGTTCTTCGAAATACCATAGCGTTAACCGGGCTTTTTCCATTGCCCAGCTCATTTCTTCCCCTTCTCTAGGGATATACCCTAAACCGAATACCTTCTTCTTTTCTAAAAAACTGCTTTTTCTAAAAAATGACGACAAGAAACCCATGAGCGTATAATTTATGGTTTTCTAAAAATAATAATTTCTTTTTATAATTAATTACACATTTAAGTGGCAGATCAGGAAACAAAATTCAATCTCAGTTTCTTTTCTCCAGATAAAGCGTAAATTTGAGCACACAACACACCTGAAACCAATCATCATGACTACGACTAAATGGGCTGCAGCCCTTTCTTTTGCTGCAACATTATATTTAACACCACAAATTACCTATGCACAGGATTCTTTATTCCTCATCCCAAAGCCACTAGTTCAGCTCGCTAAAACCGGACATTATATATATACTACCCACACGGAAGTTTTCGCCAGTTCGGAATTTAAGGAAGCAGCAGCACTCCTGCAGGAACACCCTTACCTAAAATTCGACCAGGTAAAACCGCTAAAGAGCGCTAAACACTTACCGAAACAAGGTGTGGTCTTGTTGAAAGCGGCTAAAGGTGATACGCTTGCCGAAAATGGCTATCGCCTGGAAATTACCCCAGACAGGATTCTCATTACCGCACATCAACCACAGGCTTTGCTGCTGGGAATCTCCACCCTGCGTCAGATTGCTTATACCAGGAAAGATACTAAAACACTGCCGGCAGTATGGATTGAAGATCAACCTGCTTTTGGCTACCGTGGACTGATGCTTGATGTTTCCCGTCACTTTTTGCCCCTTACTTTTCTAAAAAAATACATCGACCTTTTATCTTTATACAAGTTAAACACCTTCCATTGGCACCTCACCGATGGTGCAGGATGGCGTTTAGAAATTAAGAAATACCCGGAGCTGACCCAATTTGCAGCCTGGAGAACTGATGCCAGCTGGAAAAACTGGTGGAACAATGGCCGCAAATATGCAGAAATGGGAAGCCCGAATGCTTCCGGAGGTTTTTATACTGCCGAACAAGCAAAAGAGCTGATCGCTTATGCTGCAAAAAGAGGAATTACTGTGATTCCTGAGATTGAAATGCCTGCCCATAGTGAGGAGGTACTTGCCGCCTACCCTAATTTATCATGTTATGGCCTGCCTTATAAGAACTCAGAATTCTGTATTGGCAACGAAGATACCTTTAAGTTCCTAGAGAATGTGCTGGATGAAGTTTTAGCCATCTTTCCCTCTAAATACATCCACATTGGTGGTGATGAAGCCGATAAAACAGCCTGGAAACAATGTCCGAAGTGCCAGAAAGTAATTAAAAACTTTGACCTGAAAGACGAGCATGGTTTACAAAGCTATGCGATCAAAAGAATGGAAGCTTACCTGAGCAGTAAAGGGAGGAAGTTAATCGGCTGGGATGAAATTCTGGAAGGCGGATTAGCACCTGGTGCAACAGTAATGAGCTGGCGCGGCGAAAAAGGTGGTATTGAAGCGGCCAATACAGGTCATGATGTGATCATGACGCCGGGCTCCCACCTGTACCTGGATTCTTATCAAACCAATCCAATTGGTCAGCCGGAATCTATCGGCGGCTACCTTCCTTTGAAAAAAGTATACAGCTACCAACCTATTCCTGCGGAAATTGAGCCTGCAAAGCGGCAGCACATCTTAGGCGTCCAGGCCAATGTTTGGGCAGAATATATGCCAACCTCGAATCAAGTAGATTACATGGTATTCCCAAGGGCGATTGCACTTTCAGAAGTAGCCTGGACACCGGTAAAGCAGAAAAACTGGGACGATTTTCAATCCCGTCTCCAAAAGCATTACCGCTTATTACAGCAATTCAATGTGAATTATTATCCGCCATCCAACAACCTGAGTATACTCTCCAACTTTGATATGGCCAATAAAGTGGCCCAGGTGACCATCAACTCAGAGCAGTTTCAACCAGAAATCCGGTACACACTGGACGGCAGTAGCCCTACAGCTCAATCTCCATTATACAAAGATGGTATTTCCTTAAACCAGACCGGGACCGTTAAAGCGGCGATCTTCAAAGATCAGCTCCCTGCCGGAGCGGTACAATCGCTGGAAATTGACTTGCATAAAGCGATCGGTAAAAAAGTAACCTACAATAATAAATACAGCAGCAATTATCCGGCACAAAAAGAGCTCAGCTTAGTGAATGGACAAACCGGAGATTTAACTTATGGTGACGGGCAATGGCAAGGTTTTCTGGGTGACCTGGATGTCACGATCGATCTGGAAAACCCTCAGGCATTACAGCAGTTGAAAATGAGGTATATGCAGTTGACCGGGCCTGGCGTATATATGCCATCCTATGTTAAAGTAGCTCTTTCCAATGATGGAATTAATTTCAAAACGCTTCCACAGGTAGACAATGACGTACCTTACACTGACGCTTCTTTAAGGTTTAAAACTTTCATTTTCGACCTCAAAGGAAATACCGGACGGTACATCCGGATTACCGCAAAAAATGAGAAAAAAGGATTTATGTTTAGTGATGAAGTAGTCGTTTATTAACGATTGCTTCCTTTACAAAGTGATGAGGGTCATTTTGTAGTCCAGCGTTATTTTGCTTATTTGCATTAAGAACAGATTTATGAATGTAGGTATCATCGGTCTGGGCGATATGGGAAAAATGTATGCCAAAGGCTTTGCCAAGGCAGGTTATTCCGTTTATGGTTCAGATCTCCCGCAGAGGCGGACACAACTAGAAGAAGAACTGAATCCTTTTGGCATTTCCATTCTTTATGATGGCAAAGAGGTGTCGCGCATTTGCGATGTGATTTTTTATGCGGTAGAGTCTGAAAGGATTGAAGAAGTGCTGGGATGGTACGGCAGCTCCACAAAATACGGCGCAATTGTTGCCGGACAAACTTCGGTGAAGCATCCTGAAATTATGGCTTTTGAAAAACATCTGCCGAAGGATGTGCACATCATCACCTGTCATTCACTTCATGGCCCCGGCTTTGATCCTGCAGGACAGAAAATGATCGTGATTCCACATAGAACTACGGCTGTAGCTTATCAAAGAATGACCGATCTCCTCTCCTGTTTGGGCTCTGAAATGGTCGAAATAAAAGATTATAAAGACCATGACCGCATTGTTGCGGATACTCAGGCGGCCACACACGTGGGCTTTGAAAGTATGGGTACCGCATGGGCCAGTGCCGGTTTCTTCCCCTGGGAAAATGCCTCGTACCTTGGCGGAATCGACAATGTAAAAATCCTGACTACCCTAAGAATTTTCAGTTATAAAGCACATATTTATGCTGGCCTGGCAATATTGAACCCTTTTGCACGTCAGCAGGTAAAACGATATGCACAGTCGGAATCTGAGCTTTTCAAAATGATGATCATGGAGGAAGAACAGGCTTTCAGGACCCGGCTTTATAAAGTCCGGGATTTCGTTTTTCATGAAAGCAGGAAACCATTATTACTGGACGATCAGATCATGCAAGAGTTCTCTCTTTCTGCCAGTCCTGGTGTTAGAAAAGCGAATTCCCACCTGAGTTTATTGAGCATGGCCGATGCCTGGTACCATTTAAACACCAATCCTTACGACAATCTGATCTGTCAGACTCCTCCTTTCCGCTTGCGCCTGGGGATCGTGGAATACCTTTTCCGCAATGAAGAATTACTGGAAGAATCCATCACAGCGGCTTTGTTCGACAAAAGTATACGTGCTGACGACCTGGAGTTTCATTCTGCTGTACGCGAATGGACTTCCATTATAGGCTATGGAGATATGGAAGGTTACAAACAACATTTCGATCAGACAAAAATGTTTTTTAAAGATCGGCTGGAGCATGGACGTGAGCAAAGTTCTCAAATGATCAAAAGGCTATCAGATCAAACTTATCTGCCTTAAATAAATGCTCAGGTCTTCGATAGAGATGATTTTCAATTGATGCTTTGCAGCAATTTTCATTAAATCTGGCAGGCGCGCCATTTCTCCGTACTCTTTAAAGATTTCCACCAATACACCAGGCGGGGCCATCCCGGCCAAACGGGCCAGATCTACTGTGGCTTCCGTATGCCCTGGTCGCGCCAATACGCCGCCATTTGCCGCAGACAAAGGAAAAATATGGCCAGGTCTGCCCAGGTCAAAGCCTTTAATTTTAGGACCTATTAAAGACCGGATGGTTTTAGAACGGTCGGAAGCTGAAATGCCAGTACTGCAGCCATTACCTAAGAGGTCCACAGAAATGGTGAAATTGGTTTCATAAGCAGCGGTATTCTGTTTTACCATTGGATGAAGTCCCAGTTCTTCACATCGCTGAGCAGTTAAGGGCGCGCAAACCAATCCACGGCCATGGGTCACCATAAAATTGATGACTTCCGGACTTGCATTTTCTGCAGTGCTGATAAAATCACCTTCATTCTCCCGTTTTTCATCATCTACTACAATAATGACTTTCCCTTCTTTTAAGGCCTCAATTGCTTCAGGAATGGTATTCAGTTTAATTTCCATGATATATTATCGCTTAAATTCTAAGCTGCAAAGGTATCTGGAATCAATTTTCGATTTTAGGATAAAGCAGGGGTTTATTGGCACTTTTAACTAGAATAGGATAAACTAATCCATTTTTATTCTCCGAAAAGCAGCCGGACTCATGCCCTCCTGATTTTTAAACTGTTTGGAGAAATAAGAAAAGTATGTAAATCCAAGCTCAGCAGCAATCTGTCCGACCGTTAAATGTCCATGGAGGAGCATTCTTTTGGCTTCTAAAAGTAACCATTCCCTAATCGTTTCTCCTGCCGTCTTACCGTTGATGCTTTCCAGCACTTCATTCAGGTGTGCGGTGGTCATGAACAGCGCATCCGCATAAAAAGAAAGCCTTGTTTCTTGCATGTAATTAAGGTCTACCAGTTTTTTGAACTTTTTAAGGGTCATCACCTGCAGGTTGTCTTTTGCTGATGCTGGTGCCTCCCCTACCATTCTCTTAATCTGAAAAAGAAAAGTTAAGAGCAAATGCCGGATCACATTTACAGAACGGTCTGGTCTTCCGGTTTCTTGATAAAGCAGGTTTAAAGCTGCAAATAGTCCATCTAATTCTTTTTCCACCAGGGCTAAAGCGGGCTTAGCATAGGTGTCTTCCATAAATGAAAGCCCGGTAGACACCTCTAAACCAGCATCTCCTAAAGCCAAAAAATCTTCCGTAAACATCAGGCTATAGCCCCTTAAATCTTCTTCTTTGGCAAGCTCATGAATTTGCCCTGGAGCGATAAAAAAAATGGAATCCAGCGACAGTTCAAAAGAATGCTGGTCGATCGTATTTAAGGACGGCCCTTTTTCCAGCCATAAGATCTCATAAAAACTATGTTTGTGAGGCCACACCATATTTATCGGGCGGCCAATATTTTCAAACCTGTCCATCATAAACTGACCAGGAATGGGACACGCAGAACTGAAATCTTCAATCTGATAAGTAACAATCATCAATAATAACCGGTTAGTATTTAAAAGCAGTCCAATGGATCAGCTTCCCTTCGAAGCTGTCGTCAAAATAAGAGAATAAGGCTGCTGCATCTTGAAAACCATCATTTACTGCAAACTGATGAAGGGCTTCCGCGCTGAATAGTTGATCATCAATACGCAGCTGAGGAGCACTGTTTTCTTCTTTTCTCATTTCCACAATCTGAATATGCTGACAAGTTAATAGGGGTGCAAATTGAAATTCCTCCGGCCCATCTTTATCAGTTACCATAACGATTTCCATACCTGGACGCCATACATCATAAGCATCCTTACGAATGGTATGTATTTTTGGTTCCAGAAATTCAGTATACTGGTCTCCATCCCAAGTCCGGTTAAATTTTTCCAAATGGCGCTGCAGGTACCAATAATAATCGCTCTCCATGTGAACGGAAAGATTGGTTAATCCCTTCCAGATTTTTTCTATAAAGTAATTAGGCTGGTCCTGAATGACCGTTCCAAATGATAATTTCATTAGCAAAGGATTTATTTCTACTTCCAAAGGTAGTAAGATATTTAAAGAAGGCCATTTTATTGACCAGAATCAAGGAAATACGGTTTTTTTTTCAGAGAGCTTCTATCGTCATTTCCTATAAGATACTAGTTGACAGGATTTTTAAAAACCAAAACTCCTAAATTTTGTTACTTAAATACATTTAAATCCTATATCATGAAAAAATTATGCTTAACAATTAGTTTAACTATCGGCATGCTTTATGGAGCGACTGCGCAGATACAAAAAGGAAATGTAATGATGGGTGCCAACATTTCCGACATCAAATTTGGCTTAGATAAGCCGAACATCTTTAGTTTAAACATCAATCCCAAAGCAGCCTGGTTCATACAGGACGGTTTGGCTCTGGGTGGAGATGTTAACTTTGGATTGGCTACCGCAAAAGGTGCAGGAACCAGTATCTCTTACGGCATTGGTGCTTTAGGAAGGTACTATGGATCAAAAGGCACCGATGAAGTGGTAAAAAACTCTAAGTTTTTTGGAGAGGCTACTGTTGGTGTAAACGGAATCAACCCAGCAGGATCAGGAGGCTCTACAAATGGTCTTGGATTTAGCTTTGGTCCAGGTTTCACCTATTTCGTAACCCGTTCTATTGGGTTGGAAACACTGTTAAAATACAATGGTATTGTTGGTTTTGGAAGTAGTGCCTATAGCCATACTTTAAGTTTGGGTGTTGGTTTCCAAATCTATCTGCCAGGTAAAAGCACGGCTAAAAAGGTGGAAAGAGATATGAATTAAAGATACTTTTTAATTACCTTATAGAGAACAGGCCTGCTTTTTATAACCCTTTAATATCCTTCCATACGAAGTCGATCTGCTTCTATTAGCCACAAACTGTGGAATAACGCTACAGTCTAAAAGCACCCTCAAAAACCTAACATCTTGTTTTTCAGAAGTATGCCAAAAAAATACGTTTACGGCATCATTATTAAACCTACCCTAAACGTAATTAATTAGAATATTAACTGAAACACAAGAGATATGAAGAAGATCATTTTATCAGCAGCATTTTTAGCTTTCGCAGGAATGACTGCAGCAAACGCAACAGAAGTAAAAGAACCTTTAGCAATTACAGTTAAACAAGATAGTACGACTAAACTTCCAGTAGAATTGGCTGATTTACCAGAACCAGTTAAAGCAACACTACAAACTGAGCCTGTAAAACAATGGACACCAACAGCAGCATTTCTAGTGACAAATGCAGATAAATCAATCTACTACCACATCGATATTAAAAAAGGTGATGAGACAGCAGCGGTGAAATTAGATAAAGAAGGCAAGCCCTTTAAACAATAATTGAAGCAGTATTTTTACAGGAAGAGGCCGGAGCAATCCGGCTTTTTCTGTTGCGGCTGTTTTTTCTGTTCAGTTGTGCGACGTCTGTAACCTGTACCAGCATAAGCTGATACAGGTTGGAGTTTCGGGGAAAGAAAGCAACTGTAATTGAGGTCGGGAAGAGACCTGGGTTTCCATAGGATCTGGATGGGGTTACCGTAGGGTTGGGATAGTAAACACTATGGCAACCCTACGGTAACCCTATCGGAACCCTACGGGGACCCTATACCAACGCCCTTCTCTTCCCGACCACTACCCGACCAGTATCAGGTAAGTATGAGGTTACAGAAAGCTTGGCCATTGTTGCTTTCAGCGCTATCTTCGCATTTTATGATATATTTGAAGCTTGAATCCTCCAGAAACATTGCCCAACCAGATGATCTATAATTTTTTAGCCTCTTTTCAACTTTTCAGTCCGGCAGAAATCAATGACATTATCGCGCTGATGAAGCCTAAAAAGCTGCAAAAAGGAGATTTCTTTATTCAGGAGGGAAAAACCTGTAAAGAAGTAGCTTTCTTGAACACTGGCATCCTGAGGACCTTCTTTCGGGCCGAAACTGCGGAAGAGACTACCTACTGTATTACTTTTCCTGGCGCATTAATGACTGCCTACTCCTCTTTCATCACCAGCAAGCCGACCATAGAAAACATTCAGGCCTTAGTCCCTACCGAACTGCTCTTGATTCAAAAAAAGGAGTTAGACCTTTTATCGAACACCAATCCGAACTGGACTAATTTCCTGAAAATCATTGCTGAGCAGCAATACCTGGAATTGGAAAGAAGAGTTTTTCAGTTTCAGCAGGAAAAAGCAAAAAAGCGATACCTTGACCTGCTGGAGCACCAGCCGATTTATGTGCAGCAAATTCCATTACAATACCTGGCTTCTTATTTAGGGATCACTTCCAGGCACCTGAGCAGATTGAGAAAAGAGATTTCTTTATAGACATTTGTCCTGTGCTGATCTTCCGATCTCTGTTACTTTTGTGCGGTATATTTGAAATCGCAAAGAATGACCAACATACTGATTATAAACGGGCACCCAAATAAAGAGAGTTTTAACCATGCAATAGCAGCAGCCTACCGCAATGGGGCATTAAAAACCGGGGCATCTATTAGCCAAATCAATATCTCAGAGCTGAGTTTTAATCCTAACCTCGCCTATGGCTATACCAAAAGAATGGATCTGGAGCCCGACTTACTGAAGAGTTTAGAAAAAATAAAGGCCGCAGATCACCTCGTTTGGATACATCCGGTTTGGTGGGGCGGTATGCCTGCAGTTATGAAAGGTTTTATCGACCGCCTGTTTCTTCCTGGCCTCACCTATCAATATCGTGAAAATTCCATTTGGTGGGATAAATTATTAGTTGGTAAAACGGCCAGAATAATTACCACCATGGACCAACCGGCATGGTACTACCGCTTCTTTTATGGGAATCCCAGCATCCGTCAACTCAAAAAAAGTACACTTGAATTTTGCGGAGTCCGTCCGGTTAAGGTGAGCACAATAGGCATTATCAAAACCGCTAGTCCGGAACAGCGGCAGAAATGGTTAGATAAAATCCAGCTTTTGGGGGAAAAACAAAAATAAGCAGGATGAACAGTATTAAAGCGCTTCATTTAACCAAAAAGTGTGGCACATCTCTACAGTTAAAATCCCTTGCAAATTCTCAACTGACTCATTTATAGACCAGTGCCAAAGAACACCCTTTCTGGCATCATTATGAACCTTGTCTTAGTATAATTAACAAGAATATTTAACTGAAATACATAAGATATGAAAAAGATCATTTTATCAGCAGCATTTTTAGCATTCGCATCAATCACTGCAGTAAACGCATCGGAAGTAAAAAGTCCGGTAGCTATTAATCTAAAACAAGATAGTACCACTAAAGTTCCAGTAGAATTGAAAGATCTTCCAGAAGCAGTGAAAACTACTTTGCAATCAGAACCAGTTAAAGCATGGACACCATCTACTGCATTTTTGGTTACTAATGCTGACAAAACACAATATTTCGAAATCGCAGTAAAGAAAGACGCAGAAACTGCGGTAATAAAAATTGGAGCGGACGGTAAAATTATCCAATAATCCGTATTCAACTATAAGTGTATGTTTAAAAAGGGGCTGGAGAAATCCGGCCCTTTTTCTTTGGTGCCCCTGAATTTTGTAATGCTCCGCCATCCATTGCTTTAATCCTGCATCTTAGGCTCCAATTGAGTCGGACCTAAAGATCACAGCAGGCCAATGGCGTTAAAACTCTTAAAAGCGCTTCATTTAGCCACAAAGTGTGGCACATCTCTACAGTTAAAATCCCTTGACAATTCTCAACAGCCTCATTTACAGTGCGATGCTATACACTTTCTTTTCTGGCATCATTATGAACCTTTACCTAGTATAATCAACAAGAATATTTAACAGTAATATATAAGATATGAAAAAGATCATTTTATCAGCAGCATTTTTAGCATTCGCATCAATCACTGCAGTAAACGCAACAGAAATAAAAAATCCAGTAGCTATTACTGCAAAACAAGATAGTACTACAAAAACTCCGGTAGAATTGAAAGATCTTCCAGAAGCAGTGAAAACTACTTTGCAATCAGATCCTGTTAAAGCATGGACACCAACAGCAGCATCTTTGGTAACTAATGCAGACAAAACACAATACTACGAAATCGAAGTAAAGAAAGAGGCAGAAACTGCAGCGATCAAAATTGGAGTAGATGGCAAAATCATTCAATAATCCCAATCAAACAATATAATGTATGTTTAAAAAGGGCTGGAGAAATCCGGCCCTTTTTCTTTAGTACCCCTAAAAACCCATCATATCAGCAGTAAAACTGCCATATAAAATGGTAGCTTTAGCACAAAATTATGATGGCTACAGGACTGCAACAATTGACACCGGGAAAGTATTTGTTTTTTGGAACTCCGATACAACAGGAAGGACAAAATATCATGGTCAGCGGATTTAGTGCCAAAGCTATAGCCTTGATCAATGGTGATTCTGGCATTGAAGCGACTGTTCAGGAATATGATATTAGTTTAGTTATTTCTAAAAGATCTACTCATATCCTGGATGGAAAATTCATGGAAGCTCATAAACTCTATACCTGGCCCGCAAATCTGGGAGATCCAAAAGCCTGGGCATCCAGCAAGCAGGTGTTCTTCGAGCAGCACTTAATAAACCAGGCGATAGAGGTCTTAAATGTGTTGGAAGAACAGCAAATTACCTGGAAATTTATTCCCCTCCCCCTTTTTCAAGCGGCAGCAAAAGAAGCTCAGGCAGTTAGCCTGCTGACCAGCATTTTTCCAGAATTGTAGCTTTTCAGGAGTTTAACAGAAATGTTAAATTAATGCCATTTAACGGTTATCCTAATGCCATAACAACTAATTAGATGTTTAAACTCTTTGTTTAAACCTTAGGTTTGCGGAAATATCTGAATTTTCGATGAACAAATTTATACTATTGGGGCTTGTTTTTAGTCTTGGTTTGGGGAGCTGTAATCGCTTTGAGTATAGCCCAAATCAGATTTTCGATCGGAATTCCCCTCAAGACATTAATGCCAGCAGTTTAAAGCGACTTGGAGATGGCAAAACTGACGATAAGGTCAGATTTATCCTAACCGGAGATACGCAACGCTCAAGAGATGAAACGGTGGCCTTTGTTAAAAAGGTGAATGAGATGCCCGATGTTGACTTTGTGCTCGTAGCTGGTGATTTCACTGAATTTGGCGTGCTCAAGGAAATGGAATGGATTGCCAGAAGCTTATCAAAACTTAATGTTCCTTATATGGGTGTGATCGGTAACCATGACCTGACCTCCCGTGGAAGAGAAGTTTTTGAACGAATGTTCGGTGCTTTGAATTATTCCTTCACTTATGGTGGAACAAAATTCATCTGCCATGATACCAATAGTAGAGAGTATAAATTTAATGGACAGGTTCCCAGTATTTCCTGGTTAAAAACAGAATTGCAGCCACAAGCAGACGTGAGCAACTATGTGGCCGTTTCTCATGTGCCGCCTCTCAATTCAGACTTTGACCAGAATCTGGTAAAAGATTATACTGATGCTTTTGCACAAACACCAGGATTCCTGGCCTCATTACATGCCCATACACATGTTTATGAACTTTACTACCCTGACGATTCAGGAATTCCCTATATCATTACCAGCGCCATGGGCAATGAAGAATTTTTACTAGTTGAAATCATTAATCATAAAATAAGTTTTGAACGGATATCATTTTAAGCACGTCTATATATTATTGGGTTTCCTGATTGTTTTTTCAGGGAAAGCATCAGCTCAAGGGTTTAAATTACTAGTTCCCGACAATGCGATTGTACAGTTTGCAGGCAGTATCGGCTATTTCAGTGTCGGTGCCGGCTATGACCTTTTTAAAAATAAGAAGGGAATTCTGGATTTCAATTATGGTTATGTGCCCGCAGATAAAGGAGGCGAATTACACATCGTTACGGCAAAGTTTGCGTATAAGTTCTATGAGATTAAACTGAAAGACTGGGGAAAGTTTTATCCATTTAATCCGGGGTTCTTTGCGAGTTATACTTTTCACCCTAAGCTTTCTTACCGTTTCAATCAACATCTATTCCCTGATAATTACTATTATTGGTCTGAAGCATTGAGGCCCAATCTTTCCATCGGCAATGAAATTGAGTTCAATATGAAAAAAATATGGAAGGATTCCGGAATTAAAGCCATCAGCTTATATTCAGAAATGAATACCAATGATTATTACATCGTCAATTACTTTCAAAACACCTCTGCACTTACCCTTGCAGACATATTTCAGTTGGGAATAGGGATGCGCGTTAAATTCTAAGGCCATCCATTTCTAAATTTATTGTGCCAGTAAACATCTTTTTTCATTTATTTTAAAATTGATTAAACATTTTAGAGCATTTATTGTAATACAATTATTAGGTTAAAATAAATCGGAACTATGTCCGCATACAAACGAAATTAACCTACAATCAAAAAGTATTAAAAATTTACCCTACTCTAAAACGTTTGCCATGAAAAGACAACTATTATTCTTACTAGTAGCCACAGGAATGCTGTCGGCTTGCTCACCTTACAATTACTATGCCGTTGGCAGTAAGCCTGTTGGAACCGACTTTAAAACGTATGCCTGGCTTCCTCCAGAAGACGCAAAAACCAATAACATTTACAACAATGACATCGTGACCGATAAGATCGTTCAAACTACAGAAACGGAGCTTGCTAAAAAGGGCTTAACCCTGGACAGTAAAAACCCTGATCTGTTGATCCGTTATTCTGCAATTGTGAACAAGAGCATGAAAATTTATGATGAGCCGATTTATTACAATCAGCCACCAATGCTCAGTCCTAGAATTGCTTATTATCAAGGTCGTGCGCGATTCTTTTATGTTTATGACAACCCATTCCCGGTTTATGTAGGCAGCAGAGAACGCAAAATGCCAATTAAAGAAGGAAATATTATGATCGATATTATCGAGCGCAGCAGCTCCAAAGTAATCTGGAGAGGCTGGGCAGAAGGTGAATTGACAGATCCGCAAAAAGCTATTAATGAAATCCCTAAAGTAGTAGAGAATATTTTCAAGCAACTGCCTTAGTCTCCAATACTTATCAAGCAAAATAAAGAGCCTCCAATTAGAGGCTTTTTGTTTTTTATCAAAATAATGACAAGGATTTTAAAATTATGTCTATATTATCCTTTACCTACATATTAAAACAAGTTTAACTAATGAGAAACATTCTGAGAATCCTTATTTTTGGAGATCCAGCAAATGATAGTAATTTAATAACCAACATCTTAGACCAATCAGCACTTCCCTTTCAATATCAGAAAACTGTGAAGCTCTCTGATTTTCAGTTTACTTTAAAAAGCTTTGCTCCAGATATTGTACTTGCATTTTGCGGTGATAAAAATTCAACCGGGCATGAAGCCTTCCGCCTATTGCAAGAAAGTGATCGTCAGTCCGTTTTCATTTGTATCAGCGAACCTGAATTCGAGGAGGAAGCCCTGAAAATCGTACATTCAGGTGCTGCAGACTACCTCTTATCAGACAGATTGCTGAGGTTGCCCACTGCCATTTTGCAGGCGACAGCAGGTATAGCTGTACCACATCAGCAGGAAAACTTCGACTTACTTCAGGAAATGCCTTCTGCGGTGGCAGTCCTCATGGGCAGGCAACACATTTTTAAGTTTGTCAATACTTTTTTTCAACAAAAAATCGGAGATCAACTGATTCTAAATAAAAGTTTAAAAGAGGCATACGAGCATACAGAGCTTGCTTTTCTAAATGAAGAGGCAGATCAAGTTTATGAAACCGGACATCCTTATGTGGTAAAAGAATTCACCAGTGCCGCACTCAAAGGCGCTTATTTCAATTTTACCATTCAAGCCTTAAGGGATGCAAAAGGAACCATTGAAGGCTTGCTCCTCTCTGGTTTGGAAGTCACGGAACAAGTGCAGTACAGAAAAGAAAAAGAACAGGTAAGCCATGAAATAGAAAGGTTACTGGATGCAGTAAATGAAGGGTTTTTCCTTAAAGATATTCGAAATAACCGTTACCTGAAATTGTCGGCCGGCTGTTCTAAAATATATGGTTATAGTTTGGCGGAGTTTCATGAGAACCCCAATTTATGGTATGATGTAATTCATCCTGAAGACCGTCATATCGCAGAACTTGATGGTCCGGCACTGGTAAAAGGTAAACAAACAAAAAGCCAATACCGGATCATCCGCAAAGACAAAAGTATCCGATGGATTGAGATAAAAGCAGTCCCACATCATCTGAATGGGGAAATCTATGCAGTAGATGGCGTAGTCAGCGACATTACCCAATGGAAGCAAACGGAAGAAAAAATCAAACAGGCAGAGTCTGTCCTTTCCGAAGCACAAAAGATGGCACAGATTGGCAACTGGAATTTCGACCTGACCAAACAAGAGCTGACCTGGTCCGATGCCTTAAAAGAAATTTACTGGGGTGATGAATCCCTGGTTCCGGTAAACGAATATTTTGATGCCCTGATTCATCCTGAGGATAAACTTAGGGTGGAATATGAGGTGGATAAATTGATCCGCCTTGGAAAAAACATGAAAACTAGTTTTCGCATCAGGAATCCCGCAGGAGAAGTGAAAATATTGCAGGGGGAAAACCGGATTGAGTTTAACAAAGAAGGGGTCACCACCAGGCTCTATGGAACACTGCAGGATGTGACTTCCATTAAAGCCGCAGAGGATACGCTTAAAAAATCTGAAGCCAACCTCCGTACTTTATTAGACCATACCGATGCCGCCTATATATTGGTAGATCAACAATTGAAAATCATCTCCTATAGCCAGATGGCAAAAGAAATTGCCGAATTCAGAGGACATTATAAAGAACTGGAGGGAAATAGCATTTTAGATTATTTTGCAAAAAATAAGCGGGCAAGGCTTCAAAAGATTGTGGATGATGTGATCAATGGGAAAAACATGTCTTATGAAACGAATGTCATTGAAAAAGACGGATCAGAAAAATGGTATGCTTTAAAATGGATTGCGGTAAATGACGATGAAAACCAATACTGGGGATTCATTTTGTCGATCAAAGACATCACCGATCAAAAAAGTATTGCCAAAGCACAGGATAACATGACCTCGGAGCTCATCCGTAGAAATAAAGACCTGGAGCAGTTTACTTATGTGGTTTCCCATAACTTACGCGCACCAGTTGCCAACATCATAGGCATCAGCGATTTACTCAGTGAAGTAGAATCAGACCCTGCTTCAGTGAGGGAGCTGATGCATGGGCTTCGCAGCTCTATTAAAAATTTGGACACGGTAATCAAGGATTTGAACTATGTGCTGACCGTCAAAAAGGATGCACCTGAGCGCCTGAAAGAGCAGCTGAGCATACAAATTCTGGTAGATGAAATTAAAAGCAGCATCAATAACCTGATTGTCAGTGAAAATATGACGTTTGAATATCAGCTGCAAGAAAGTAAGATTTATACCGTACGCAGTTACCTATACAGCATATTTTACAACCTGATTCTGAATAGCATAAAATACAGACAGGCCAACCTTTCTCCAAGAATGATCATTAAGACCTATCTGACAGGAAAGCACTTGAATATTATATTTGAGGACAATGGAAAAGGTATTGACCTTAAGAAACATGGCAGTCAGCTGTTTGGCCTTTATAAAAGGTTTGATGTTGACGTGGATGGAAAAGGAATGGGACTATTTATGGTAAAAACACAGGTAGACGACCTTGGCGGCACCATTCAGGTGTTCAGTGAACCGGGAAAAGGGACTAAATTCCATATCCTTCTCCCGGTAAATGATCCACCTACTGTCCTTACTTTACGGTAGTTTATTGGGGAAGTTATTTGATAATTTCCCCTGTATAATATTTAGCCAGAAAAAAGGCCAGATCTTCTTTATATCCCCTGCCCGAAGCTTCGAACTTCCAGCTGCCATTTCTTTTATAGAGTCTGCCGAATTCAATGGCCGTTTCAATAGAGAAATCTTCATCTAATTCATATTTGGCCACTTCATCGCCGTTGGTGTCGTCTACTATTCTAATGTAAGAACTGCGTACCTGTCCGAAATTCTGTCTCCTCGCCTGTGCATCATGAATGGTCACTACAAACAGGATTTCCTGAATGCGGTCGTCTACCAGAGATAGGTCTACTTTAACAATTTCATCGTCGCCGGTGGCACTGTTCCCACCCGTAGGGTCGTCACCAGTATGGAATAAAGCGCCATCAGGTGATTTATCATTTCCATAAAAAACGAAATACTCCTCTGCAGGAATCACCCTGCTCCCATCCACCATAAATGCAGAAGCATCTAAGTCAAAATCATGCCCTGTTCCTTCATTCGGGTCCCAACCCAGGCCTACACTGATTTTTGTGAGGCCAATGTTAATCTTTTCGCCTTTACGTAAGTTAATTGCCATATTTTCTTCATTTGAACTTTTTAAAGTTAGTATGTTTTATAAGAATGACAATTCTATTTATTTATCTTGGCACAAATATTACAAGTATCATGAAAAAGGATTATTCAGCTAAAGCCAGTAACGAGGAAATCGAACATAGATTTGATCAGGATGTAGAACGTTTTTCCAATCTCGATACCGGACAGCTGACTACCCTTGATGCAGCATTAACGATGGAGCTGTGTACTGAAGCTGCAAAACATGTAGTGCCAGAGGCCACTGAACTTCTGGATATTGGATGCGGTGCGGGAAATTATACGCTGAAAATGCTTGGGAAAATCAAGGATCTAAACTGTACCTTAAATGACCTTAGCTTACCCATGCTGAGCAGAGCAGAACAACGCGTTGGCGCGGTTACGAATGGACAGGTCACCACCATCCAGCTTGACATGCGGGAATTGGAACTCGAAGATGATAAATATGACATCGTTTTTGCCGCGGCTACCTTACATCACCTTCGTGGGGATGAGGACTGGCACCTTGTTTTCAATAAAATTTACCGGGCCTTAAAGCCTGGTGGCTGCTTCTGGATTTCAGACCTGATCAGTCATGATGCCCCACACCTGAATTTGCTTTTCCAGCAGCGGTATTCGGATTATCTGAAGGAATTGGGCGGACCGGAGTATTGTCAGAAAGTACTGGATTATATTGACCATGAGGACACGCCAAGATCTATCAATTATCAGTTAAATCTGATGCAGGAAATCGGCTTTAAACACGTAGAAGTATTGCACAAAAACCTTTGTTTTGCTGCTTTCGGAGGAATAAAATAAATCATGACTTTACTTCAAGATATCGCAGGGAACTACAAACGTTCGTTCTCTGGACTGAGCAAGGAGACCTGGATTTTGAGCATCGTTATGCTCATTAATCGTAGTGGATACATGGCTGTGCCCTTTATGGGCTTATATGTGACCCAATCATTACACCGTTCCGCATCTGATGCAGGATTGATCATTACCCTGTTTGGTGTGGGCTCCATAATGGGTTCTGCGGCAGGAGGAAAACTCACTGATGTGATCGGTTTCAAACCGGTTCAGATCCTCTCTGCCATTATAGGCGGTTTGTTTTTCCTGTTTTTTGCCAGCATTACACACTTCGAGACGCTTTGTGTCCTGGCCGTGGTGATCAGCTTCTTTGCTGAAGCATTCCGTCCAGCAAATTTTGCGGCGATTGCTGCCTATGCAAAACCCGGTCTGGAAACCAGGTCCTACTCTTTGAATCGCCTGGCAACAAATATGGGATGGGCATTTGGCGTAAGTATGGGTGGATTAATCGCCTCTTATAACTACAGACTGCTGTTTTATGTAGATGGTGCCGTTGGCATCTTTGCCGGCCTGAGCATTTTATGCTTCCTGCCGAAAATCAAAGGGTATAGAAAGGCGATTAAAGAAAAGGTAAAAGGCATTGTGGTTAGAAAGCCATGGGAAGATGTTTTGTTTATCAAATTCCTGCTGCTAAGTACCATTTTTATCATCTGCTTTTTCCTCATGTTTAGGGTGGTTCCTGTATTCTTCAAAGAATCATGGAAAATCGATGAGTTTATGATTGGTTTAATTTTAGGCCTCAATGGCATAATTATCGCCCTATTTGAAATGGTGATGATTCATAAAATCGAAGGCAAAAAATCCTCGATATTCTTTATCACCATTGGGGTACTCTTAATTGCGGCATCCTTCCTGGTGCTCATGCTTCCCTTCGGTTCCCCACTTATACTCGGGGTGTTGTGTATTGTGCTTTTCACCTTTGGTGAAATGTTTGCCCTGCCATTTGTAAATACCTTTGTGATGAGCAGGGCAAATGAATTTAACAGGGGCCAATATGCCGCAGGATATATGCTGGTTTGGTCGGTTGCACAGGTTGTTGGCCCTTCAGCAGGATTTTACATCGCCGAGCACCATGGCTATAACACGCTATGGTTTATCTTGACCTGCCTGTTACTGGCCTGTGCTTATTTGTACAAATATATGAAGGCTGTAGACGCTCCTACTCCAGGAAATCCTCCCGCGCTGGGCTAAAAGCATCGATCAATGTGCCTGCCGCGATACAAACACAACCATGTAAGGTATGCGGCGAGACATAAAATCCATCTCCTTTTTTAATGATTTTCTTTTCTGTACCGATGGTTATTTCGAAGATGCCGCTGTCTACATAAGTGACCTGCGTATGGTGGTGCTCATGTAATGTTCCAATTGCCCCTGGCTCGAATTTAGCTTTCACCAGCATCACCTGATCGTTATAGCCAAAAACTTGTCTTTGTATTCCGTTACCAAGATCTTCCCATGGCATTTCCGCTTCGATTTGAAACAATTCACTTTGCATATTCATTGATTTTAAGCTCAAATATAACAAAAGCAGTAGATCATTGAAACAGATAAGAGATGATTTGAGAGGGGGTTATTAATAAGGGGAATGACCCCCTTATAGAATGATTTGAGCGCGTGTGATGTCTTTCTATTAAAATCCCTGATGCACCTCCATGCACCAGGAATTTTGTTTTATAGGGGGGATGTTCTAAAAGTAAACAAGGAAGTTTAATCAGACAATTCTTTTACGCGAAAGCTACTTGCCACGTGGTGAATGCCCGGATTTATGTGGTCAATGAATTTACCTATAAATAAAGGCCTGGCAGACTATTTTAAGGGCTCCCGACTGCGTTAATCCCGCCTCTCCCGGTCCAAAATATAGTTTTATCCCTAAATTTGATTTATCTTTACAGATCCTTAATAAATTTCATGAAAGAAAAAAAAGTATTACGCCAAATGTGGTTTTTACGTTGCGTATATATTTTTTGATTAGATTTATTAAAAGTATTTGAATTATAGGAGGAGATCAATGGATAAGAAATTAAACTGCGTCATTATTGACGACGAGAAGCATGCTGTAGAACTCCTGGCAGACTATATTGACGCGATGCCGAATCTACAGCTGCTAAAGTATTTTACAGATCCATTACAGGCATTAATGGAAATTTCCGAGGAAGATCATATTGATATTGTCTTTATGGACATGGATATGCCTGGTATCTCCGGGTTAGATCTTTCTGTTGCCATCAGGGCGAAAACAAAATACCTCATCATCACTACGGGTCATTCCAAATATGCGTATGAAGCTTTTGGAGTACAGGCCAATGAGTATTTACTGAAACCCATTTCCATGAGCAAATTTGCACTCATGATTAAAAGGCTGCTCAGTTTGGAAAACATGAGTAAAAATACTCCGGCTCTGGATGATTTCTTCTTTATCAAAACCGATCAGATACAAAAATACACGAAAATCAATATTAAAGACATCATCACCATTGAGGGTTTAAACAATTATGTAAAGATTCATACGCCTACAGAAACACATATTGCCTATTTAACAATGAAGGAATTGGAATGTAAACTGCAGGACATCAATAATTTTGTGCGCGTACAGCGCTCTTTTATTGTGGCGGTAAATTACATTCAGAAAGTAGAAGGGAATACGATTGTATTGAGTAATAAGATGGAGATTCCTTTAGGAACCACTTATAAAAAGCAATTCCTGATGTTCCTGGCAGAGAAAACGATGAAATCTAACCGAAGTATCTCCGAATAGATTTCATCGTAAAGTGCAGATTTAGCCAGCAGGGAAGGTAATTACAGAACTGGTATGCGAAGTTGCAGTTCCATTAGTTGGATCAGTAGCGGTGATAGTAGGTGTGAATCCTGATCTGCTCTTTTTAGATTTGAATACAAATAATATACTTTTTTTAAGGTCGAAGGAGATGATTTCTTTTTTCATAATGTTAGTTTTTTTATGAAAATTAGGCAGCATCCAGGGCCGGTTGAAAAGTATTCCGTTAACTTCTTTTTTTATTACACAAAATGAAAATTATCCTTTCCGAGTTCATTAACTTTATACGTAAATACAAGATTCACTTCATTGGCTGGTCTATCTTTATTTTTTACGAGGTAGTGATCATGGGCCTCATAAGAAAACAATTCTCCCCTGTCGGAAATTATGTTTTCTTTTATATTTTTAATATTCTGCTGTTTTATTTCCATGCACATTTCGTCATGCCCGGTGCGAAGATGAAGACCGTTCAGGCACTCTGGAGGCTACCTTTGCTCATTTTAATTGAGGTGGTCGTGTACATCTGCATTACGGCTAATCTGGCGAATTTCTTTCACCGAAATGGGTACATCACTTTCCTGAGTCCACCACAATTTAGCCTGGATGGTTACATTGGGATGTCCTACCGGGTCATCTATTTCATTCTATTCTCCAGTGCCTATTATTATATCCTGGGCTATTTTGAAGAAAGAAAACGTGCGGAAGAAAAGGAAAAAGAAAGGCTTTTGGTGATTATTGAGAATCAACGGATCTATGCCGATCTGATTAAATCTCAGCATGCACACCTGAAAGCTCAAATCAATCCGCACTTCCTCTTTAATACTTTAAATTTCATCTATACAAGCACGCGAAAAACAACGCCGGAGGCCGCAGAAGCCATACTGGCCTTATCAGAAATGATGCGGTACTCCATTGAGGAAGTGAGCAATACCAACTCTCCGCTGATCGGAGAGCTGGAACAGGTGGAAAACCTGATCAAACTGCACAAGATTAAATCGCATCAGGAGCTCTATATCCAAATGGAGTATGATGAAGAAGTTGCGGAATTAGAAATCGTTCCGCTGCTGGTGATGACCTTGGTAGAAAACATGTTCAAGCATGGTGATTTATTGCAGCAAGCCCATCCAGCCCAGCTTCAGCTGAAGTATAAAAACGCTGTATTGAAGATCGAAACGACTAACCTTATCAGTAAAAATCAAATGCAGCCAAGCCATCATATTGGCCTGGATAACGTAAAAAAACGCTTAAAAGCAGCGTATGGAGACCAGGCGGTACTCCATACTTTACAACAGGAACAGCAATTTAAGGTATCCTTAGAAATCTGCCTGAGCCCTGTTAATTAAGGATAACAACCGGCCTTTGCTGTTCCATTTGCAGCTGTTTATAAAGAAAACTGTAGATGATCAATTCATGTGCCCGCTGCTGCACAGCAAACAGTCGGTTGATGTGCATATGAAATAAGCTGCAGAACAAGGCAGGTCTTTGTGCTGCAGCAGTGGCCATCAGCGTACGCAGAAAGGACTGCTGCAGGGCTTCCAATGTGATGGCTAGCTCAGGAAGATTTAAATGCACCTGCCCCTTAAAATCAGTCCATTCCCGGTTTACCATTTTAAAGTCCTCAGCAGTCAGGTAATGCTCCTGCTCAAAGGACCTTTGTACGCTACGGATAAATGACAACACCTCTTTCTTTTCCAGAGACAATGAATCAAGCGTAGCCTTCATCAAGGCGATGCAGTTGGCGTAAATGACGAAATTGTCGAGATGATTTTCAATTGCCTCCAGCGCATACTGACTATCTTTCCCGAAATGCTGTTCTGTTAATGCCATTTGCTGCACACCGTAACGCGCCGTTTCCCGGTAATAAGTTTTCAATTGAATGTCCTTGATCAGACCTTCCTGCAGATCTACGGCGAGCAGTTCCATTAACTTCATCATGTAAAAATAGCCAGTCTGCTGATCCTGCAGTTGGAACCTTAATCTGAGGTGTGGCGCCGGATCATTGTACCTGATAAAAAACCAGGTTTTGAAAGCGGGGTCATGTCTTTCTATGAACTTAGCAATACGGGCAGCCAAGAAGAAATCAGCCCTGTCGGGATGACAATAAAGCTCATAAGACAACCAGTCTTTACCTGGCATGATGATGGATTCAGTGGCCGGATCCTGGCTATTTTCTCTTAATTTATATCCAGGATACAGTTGTTCCTGATGGCTGACGGCCAGCAGAATCTGAGTAAAGTAAGGCTTCTTATAACTATCTTTAAACACCTGACAATCTGAACATACAACTTCTGTTAGAACGAAGTCGTCATAATGATTTACGTACTGCTTTAAGAATAAAAGATCCTCAGCTTTAGCTTTATCAAAGCATAAAGTCTGATCTCCATTGCCAACTGAAAAATATCGGCATAGCCCCATTTTATCCAACACCGCCAAGGTGTCTTTCCCTTTTAACTCCGCTCCTTTCACCCGCCATTTTGCCGTCGATAAGACGAGGTTCTCATATTGAATTCTAGGGTAATAATCCAATCCTGGCAGTAGCTCCTGAACGTCAAACAAGAGCTGGGATTGGATTCCCTGGTGCTGCAGGTCACACAAAAATCGGTATACAGATAGGTCTGATCTGCTGTAGTTATAAGCAGAGGCCAACCTCGGAATCAGTCTTTTTCCATACTTTTTAGAGAAAAGTATGACCTCTTCTCCCTGAACCGTCACCAGGATATCCTGAAGTCCAATCAGCTGTTCCGCGCAGGAATAGTTTAAAATAGGCAGCTCATGCTCGTAAATCTGCTGTCTGCGGTTGATGTTGTCTACTCTTCCTTCTGCCATATAGGCGATATCAAAGAAGATCACCTCTGGGTTTGCAGCCGATTCCCCGGCAGCAACCGCCTTACAGTGCTTGGTAAATGTTTCACTAGCCTTCGTAAAACGACCCGACAGGGCATTTGCTGTGCAGCCACCAATACTATCCAATACCACCAAATCTCCGGCAAACCTCGCCAGCACACTAAAACTATTTGCTGGTTTTAAATTCGCGTCTTCATGCTTTAGGGCTATCAAATCCTTTAATTGCAACACTTTCTTTTTCTCTTTGAGCATGGCTTTCAGCAGTTCATTACTCAAGCCCGTCCAAGGCAGTAAAGCCGGAACTTTCTTTCTAGTATGACTACTCAACTCCTGGGCTAAATCCTGTGAATTTGCAGCTGAGGTAAACTGCCCATAACCAATTCCGAGTTCTGGATCAAGGATCGTCATCAAGGGTATTTCCTGCCCTTCGTACCGTTTTTGAAAGTCCTTTGCAAATAACTTAAGTACTTCATTTACTATTGATAAATTCAAAGTTCGTAAAGTATTAATACAAGCAGGAAGATGTCTAAATGCAGCCCTGGACAAGTCGCCGGAAATCATTTGTCTTTCCGCTATCAGGTAATCACCTTGTTCATACTGTTCGGGCGGAAGCTCCAACTGCTGATAACGACGCTCAAAATAGTCGGGACCAATAATGTTTGCATTTAAATCCGTGAACAGCAGCTGGGAATCAACCATTGCTTTTAGCATCCCTAACAACACCTCTTCGGCTATGGCTTTTGTGGCTGCATACTCCAGTATGGAGGAATAGGTTGCCTTCTCAGCACAGAAACCCAGCAATTCATGGATAAATTCACTGTACACAATTTCCGACAGTTCAAATACCTGATCTCCCAAGGAAATGAAACGAATATGATCAGTAGCGGTATAATGGCTGGAATTTGAGAAATACAGGCGATCTATGGCCAACAATTCTGTTTCCTGTAATTCGACCGCCTTATACTTAGACCAGTCCTTAAAACGATGCAAATGCTGTTCTTTTGAGAAAATCAGGTTTTCCTTTCCTTCTCCTAAAGTCGCAACAGCAAAGCCCGCAAAATTGCCAAATGGCGTACCGCGGTATTTGGAGCGATTGAAATATTTCCAGATGGTATACTGTGTACGGGTATCCAGACCGGCAACACCAGCAGCAGGAAGGTCCTTTATTTTCTCATAAAAATCACTGGAAGAATGATAGATAGCCTCCTTTAACTCCTCCCACACTTCAACCAATTCATCGGCCATGGAAAAGGCTGGAATCCTCAACAGCAGCACAGGGTTGATATTTAATTTTATATCCATAACAAGCTTTTTTTATCTTTTCTTTCTACAATTTCCTGTACATTTAGAAATGAACCTAATCTATTACACCAAATAGCCCTGAGCTTACACGAAAAATAGAGACCAGCAGACAAAAGCCTGATTTAAACCTTTTCCCGTATTAAAGGTCAATGATTAATAAATGCGGGACGGAACTTGTAGACAGACCGTCATTTTAAAACAAAACATCAAAAATAAACCGCTAAACACCAAATAATCAGTACATTTGTAAAAAAATAAAAGCTTATAGGTAAAATCAGACTTAAATAATAAAACCCAATTCTATGATGAAATACCTTTTTGGTGGAGCGGGATTGATTACCCTATCTTTAGCCCTTACCTTGGTGAACCGGGAGTCGGTAAGTACCCCATTAGCCTCAACGGCAGCAGTTGTAAAATTAACTCCAGACAGTATTTACAACAGACATGTCACTGAGTTGTATCAATCAGCACATCTTGCTGAAAGCGGATTAATAGAATCCGTATTTGAAAAAGCAGTCACAGGTTTTTATAACCTTAAAAAATCAGGACAGCTTGCGGCACACAAAGACATTTTAACGATTGCAGACTTTGATCAGAACAGTACTAAAAAGCGCTTGTGGATCATTGATCTGGACAAGAAAAAGCTATTGCTCAATACCTGGGTAGCCCATGGGCAACGCAGTGGCAATGATAAGGCCACCCGATTTTCTAATACAAATGATTCCTTTCAAAGTAGTATCGGCTTCTATTTAACTGCAGAAGTTTACAGGGGACAGCATGGCAAATCGCTGCGATTGGATGGAATGGATGAAGGTTTCAACTCGAATGCCCGTAAACGTTCTATTGTGGTTCATGGAGCTGATTATGTAAGCCAGGGTACCATCAATGCACTTGGAAGATTAGGACGTAGTCAGGGATGCCCTGCCGTACCACCAGGACTCGCCAATCAGGTGATTGATTCTATTGAAGGTGGAACCGTGTTGTTTATCAATGTAAGCGATCCATACTATACCTCCAGATATTTGAATACACATGTTGCGGCAATGTTTGCCACCAACGACATCGGTGGATCTTCGCAAACAGAAGTGCCCACCAATCCTTTAAGGATCTAACATACAGAAAAATACAAAACAGCAGATGAACAATAATTATCTGCTGTTTTGATTTAACATCCTTCCCAGGATTCCTTTCTTTGCTTCCTTAGCCCAACCTTTATGTACGCTGCACTGCTTAAACACTTCCAACAATACACACCCTTAAACGAAACGGAATAAAAGGCTATTATTCAACCTGTTAAGGCGCCGTAGTTAAAGAATAAGACTATAATTTTGAAGCCTGGAGAAACCTGCAAAGGCAACTATTTTGTGGCCAAAGGTTGTTTGAGGATGTACTTTTTTGACGATAAAGGTGTGGAACAGACCACGCAGTTTGCGATTGAAAATTGGTGGATCGGTGATTATACCAGTCTGGCGCATAAAAAAACTTCTGACTTTTACTTACAAGCGGTAGAGGACAGTACCGTATTGGCCTTAGAAAGTGCTATTGAAGAGGTGCTTTTTCAAGAAGTTCCGGAAATGGAGCGCTATTTCCGGCTCTTGTTCCAACGTGCTTGTGCGGCCAGTCAATACCTGGCAAGGTACAACCACAATTTATCCAGAGAAGCACATTACCGACACTTCAGCAAGCCTTTCCCAGATTTGTACAACGCATCCCACAATACATGCTGACTTCCTTTCTTGGCATTATCCCCGAATTCTTAATCAAGATCAGGGCGAAGAAGGTGCCACCAATTTCTTAAACCAGATTAAGTTTTTTAAGCGTTCTATTGTGCAATTTTGAACTAGAAATTAAAACATATATACATGAAAGATCGCATTAATATTCAAGAAGTCACCCCCAAAGCTTATCAGGCAATGTTTGCTTTAGAAGGTTTTCTAGCCTGGAACAGGATCGCAATCAGTACAAATTTAAAGCCTGCTTTGGAAAGTAAGTAAAATAAAAGAGGCGATCCCGGACCTGCAATTAAAGCAGCATCCAGGATCGCCTGTTAAATGGTATACTCCGCTAATTAAGACTTTGGATTCAAGACATTATTTACACGCACCAAAAGGTCTTGTAAATGATATTTGCTCAATCCTGTCGCCGTAGGAATCGCAGCGCGGATATCTTTAGCCAAAGCAGCCATATGCGCACGGGCAATACTAGATACGTCTGAACTGGTAGGATCCATTGTTCTCATACCTGGGAAGCCTCCTCCTGACGGATTCGCTGAAGGAACTACCATCAGTTTGCTTAAATTATCTACATAAGCTTTCTGAAGGTTTCTTCTGTATACATCAATTGGTTTATGACTGTATAACTCAGACCAGATACCGCTTTTAAGGTCGGCAAAAAGATTGTCTGCGGTATAGGCTTTGGCACCACTCATTACCTCCGCGTTGATCAGTTTGCCAATAGTAGCTGCACTGATTAACCTGCTCAAGGTACTTTTCTGAACTCCCTGAAAAACATCAACGGCATTATAGCCTGTGCGTTCTATTAATTCTTTGTTGATTAACCAGGTTGGACTGTTAAATAACTGGGTATTTAAGAAAGTCATCGCTTCTTTTTGAGTAGCATATGGCACCGCAACATACACTGCACCAGCCTGTTCTACTTTTTTCGGTGTGGTATAGATACCGCCAACATTTTTGGTGACATGCCCCATATAACGACCAAACTGTGAAATCACCTCTGCATAAAACATTCTTGCGTTCTGGTAGTCTTCATTGGGTTCTTTAGTCCATGTTAACAGGTTAGGCAGAATACGTTTTAAGTTTTTAATGCCATAAGCAGAAGCCAGCATAGCATTATCACCTAAATCTTCATTCTGGTTACGTGGATCATTAGCATCAGATTCCGTACCGAAAACTAAACGTTTGTTGTTCGTCAGTCTGTTGATGATTTCTTTGTTAGAAGCAGAAAGCTCTTCCTGTGGACCTTTAAATTCAGGTTTCCATTTATACCCCCATTCAATTGCCCAAAGGTCATAATCACCGATTCTTGGGAAAATTCCTTTAGAACTGATGTTATCTTCCGGTTGCGCTACATAGTTGAAACGCGCATAATCCATAATAGATGGTGTATGACCGTTTTTCTCTACCCATTGTTTGTTTCTCAGGTTCTCTACAGGTACTGTTGCAGAAGAACCGAAGTTATGACGTAAACCAAGTGTATGGCCGATCTCATGAGAAGAAACGAAACGGATCAACTCTCCCATCAATTTGTCATCAAACTTCATTTTACGAGCCTGAGGATCTACTGCTCCTGCTTGAATCAGGTACCAGTTTCTCAGGATCAACATCACGTTATGGTACCAGTTTACATGCGTTTCCAGAATTTCTCCGGTACGTGGGTCATGGACATGTGGTCCGCTGGCATTAGGTATATCAGAAGGCTTGTAAACAATTACGTTATGTCTGGCGTCTTCGATGCTCCATGATGGATCTGAAGGTGCTTCTTTAGCTACAATCGCATTTTTAAAGCCTGCTTTTTCAAAAGCGGCCTGCCAGTCGTTCACACCTTGCATTAGGTAAGGCACCCATTTTTTTGGCGTAGCCGGATCGATATAGAAAATGATCTGCTTTTTAGGCTCTACCAATTCACCTTTTTGATATTTCTCGATATCTTCTGTTTTTGGCTCTAATCTCCATCTGGTGATCAAAGAAAGGTTTTTTACACCTTGAGGATTGGCATCAAAATCTACATACCCAGTTGCAAAATAACCTACACGAGGGTCAAAGTATCTGGCTTTCATTTGGCTTTCAGGCAGTAGTACCATCGAACTATTAAGCTCATAGGTTGCTGGAGTAGCGCTTGGTGGGCCAGACATTCCTGGAAAGGATGCACCAGTTTTCATATAGGTTTTCAAAGTACGAATCTCAATATTCATTGGATACGCTTTGATTTCTTTGATGTAACTTCTATCCGGCATTACCCCGGTTAAGTTTAGGGCTTTTTTCACACTTGGATCAAAGAAGAAAATCTCATTGTCACCATTCATGTATTCGGTTACATCTATCACTACTCCTTTAGCCCCAGATACAGAATCCTTTGCTAAGGCTTTAATATCAAAAGATGCTACTAATGGCTGTAAGTTTGAGTTCATCACCGACTTATATAAGCCTTGTGCTGTTGTATCCTGAGACCGCTCGGTATAAGAAATACTCTTTAGAAACAATTTGTTAGCAGGGCCTTTCTGAAAGGAAATCACATTGTCGCCAATCTGATCACCACCATAACCCATCATCTGAGAACGGTTTCCCGCTGCTGCCTTACTGATTCTATTCACTACTAAAATATCTCTATCCAGTAAAGAATCAGGGATTTCGAAGAAATAACGATCTTCTATCGTATGTACTTTAAACAGGCCTTTGTCTGTTTTAGCTTTTGCCGTGATCACGTCTGCATAAGGCTTAGGCCCGGTAGTTACTGGTCGGTTTACCGGATTAGGATTCCCTGGAGGTACTACCGGTCCTTTTTTAGGATTTTTCTGTTGAGAAAAACCCTGAACTCCGGCACCTAATAGCACCAGCGTAATCAAACTTAATTGTTTCATTCTTAGTAATTGGTTTATATTTTTCTAAAATATCTTTTTTATAAGATCATCTGCCATAGGAGACGTAGATTAACAGTTTTTTTACCAGCCGAACCAAATGTTCTTTTACTAAAATGATGACCTGCATCCACAGGCCATCATTTAGACTATTAACTATTAACCTAAAATTTCAATTATTTATTGAAATTACTTAAGCCACTATTGAGGAATTTAAGGTATTCCTCTGCATTATAATTTGCACCTGTAGGCTGCACCAGCAACTTTTCGTCATGTCCTAACAGCACATAATAAGGTTGTGAGTTGGAATTGAATTTTGCGGCCTGAAAGTCACTCCATTTGTTTCCTATAGTATTTACGGCTTTACCGCTAAATGTTGAAGTAAACTTCTCGTTTGCGGCCAATTCCGTTTTGTCATCCACATAGAGCTGAATGATTACGAAATCATTGCTTAGCTTACTATAAACGCCTTTGTCTGGCCATACATTTGCTTCCATTTTTCTGCAGTTCACACAAGCGTGTCCTGTAAAATCAATCATCACTGGCTTATTGACCTTTTTAGCGTAAGCCATACCCTCTTCATAATCGAAGAAAACATTCAGGTTTAAAGGCGCATGAAATATATCAGCATACTTATGAGGTCCTTCTTCATGTTTTACCACTGCTGCAGTACCACCTGTTAATGTTGGTGTGTACAGGTCGAAGTCCTGAGTTGCCTGCGGAGGCAGGAATGCGGATATTGACTTTAATGGCGCACCCCATAATCCAGGAATCATATATACTGTAAAGGAAAGTACCACTACAGAGATCATCAATCGCGGAACGGAAATGAAATTAACCGGACTGTCATGAGAAAATTTAAGTTTGCCTAGCAGATATAATCCCATTAGTCCGAATATCACGATCCACAGAACGAGGAATACCTCACGATCAAACCAGTTCCAGTGGTAGGCAAGGTCTACGTTGCTAAGGAATTTCATGGCTAAAGCCAATTCAAGAAAGCCTAACACAACCTTCACACTGTTTAGCCAGCCACCCGATTTAGGTAAAGCGCTCAACCAAGATGGAAACAAAGCAAATAAGGCAAAAGGAATTGCCAAAGCGAAAGAAAAACCAAACATGCCAATCGCTGGTCCTAATAAAGCACCACTTGTAGCCGCCTGGACCAATAAAGTTCCAATAATTGGCCCTGTACAAGAAAAGGAAACCAATGCTAGTGTCCCAGCCATAAAGAACAAACCTGCCAAACCACCTTTATCCGAGTTCGCATCCATTTTATTTACCCACGAGGATGGCAGGGTAATTTCAAATGCGCCTAAGAAGGAAACAGCAAAAATCAATAGTAAAATAAAAAACAAGAAATTAAAGATACCATTGGTTGACAAACTGTTCAGGGCATCGGCACCAAATATGACCGTTACCAACAAGCCCAGCACCACATAAATTACGATGATAGACAGGCCATAAAATAAAGCACGGCTTACCGCCTTTGCTTTAGTCTGGCTCCCCTTGGTAAAAAAACTAACTGTCAACGGCAGCATAGGGAAAATACAAGGCATTAGCAAAGCGGCTAATCCACCTATAAAACCCGCGATAAATATCCCCGTTAGTCCTTGTTCTTCTTTTTCCGGAGATACCAACTTAACATCTACAGCTGCACCATCCTTTTGGGGTACAGCAACAATGGTTGCTGTAATACTATCTTTAACTACTGTACCATCTTTAATTTCAGTGAATTCCAGATCATCTATTGTACTATCTGTTTCCTGCGAAAATGCCGCAGTGACCGAACAAAAAAGCAATAAGAATCCTAAGACAAGCATTTTAACGCTCGTCTGATCAAATTTAATAGTCATATTTAGCTTACTTTACTGGAATGGAGAATTGAACTGTTTCTGGAGGAAGGCATTGTGAATCATCACAAACCATAAATTCCAAAGTTCCTTTAACTATTGCATTTGCTCCAGCTAACTTAATTTTTTGTTGAAAAATTGCTGAGTTTTCGAAATACCCAACATTCATATCAAAAGCCTTCTCAAATTTAACGATCGGTTTTGGTTCTGTCGTTTTTCCGTTTAGCTTATAAGTATTTGCCGGCGTAAAAGTAAAAGAAGTTTTTACTGGCCCACCATCTGGGATATTTTGAGAATATAGGTGCCACCCTTCATCAATTGTTGCCTTTATATATAAGATAGCTTCCGTCTTAGAAGTTCTTTTTGCGGCATAACTCCATTTTACTGGTTTTAAAATCTGGCTGCTCGCTGTCATACTGAAAAGCAAAGCAACTGCAAATAAGAATAGGTTTTTCATATTGTTTTTTTTATGTGTGTACGAACTTATGTTATAGGTATACGATTTAACTTAAAGGTATTTAAAGGCGACATATTGGATGATAACCAGTAAATTCTACATCAGTAGAAATAAAAGAAGCTTTAATAGGTTCTTCTTTCACTAGGTCTGTACTCAAGTACTTCTTGTTGCTATCACAAAGTAAAGTCACCACCACTGCATCATCCCCCATCTTCTCTTTCAGTTTAATTGCACCTATTACATTGGCTCCAGAAGAAATTCCTACGGCAAGTCCCAATTCTTTAGCCAACTTTTGCGCCATAATAATGGAATCCCCATCATTTGCCTGGATCACTTCATCTAACTCATTTAAGCGTACAATTTCAGGAATAAATTCATCGGAAATACCCTGAATCCTATGGCTTCCAACTTTGTATCCCGTGGTTAACGTTGGACTTTCGGCTGGCTCCAAAGGATGAATTTTAATCGCCGGTTGTTTTATTTTCAGGCATTTTCCAACACCCATAACAGTACCTCCCGTTCCTACTCCTGCAATAAAAGCATCTGGTATTAATCCATTAGATTTTAATTGCTCCCAGATTTCCATTCCTGTTGTTTTCTCATGTGCTTCTTCGTTGTAACGGTTCTCAAATTGCCTTGGTAGGAATATATTGCCATTTTTAGCCAGCTCTTCACACATCTTGATACTCCCTAGAAACCCGCCTTCTTCTTTACTTACTAAAATAACTTCTGCACCCATACTCTTAATGATATCGATGCGTTCCTTACTCAACCAGTTAGGCATAATGATTTTTACCGGATGACCTAAAGCACGCCCAATGGCTGCAAATGCAATTCCTGTATTGCCACTGGTGGCCTCAATAATTGTATCGCCTGGTTTAATTGCACAAGAATTATACGCTTCATACATGATATTTAGCGCCATTCTGTCCTTTATGCTACCAGTTAGGTTATAATGTTCACATTTCACGTAAATCTTAGCCGCCTTACCTTTATACTGATAATGCAGTTCTAACATAGGTGTATTACCCACTAGATGCCATAAATGCTTAAATTTACTAGCAAGGTCGTTAGATAAACAGCGGTCGGTTGTTAATTCTGTTGTTGTCATTAATTGTTTAATTTGTCTGGTTTTGAGTTGACATCGCATAAGGCATGACTATGATCTTATTACCCTCCACTTTAAACTGAATGGATTTCGTGAGTTCCATAATCCTGAGCACCTGCGATAAATTCTTCATCCGGGAAACTTGCCCGCCGAAACGGATATTGCTCACATTCCCTCTATATTCTACCTCTATATTATACCATCTAGAAAACTGTCGCATAATACTATATATACTTTCATCATTAAACCAGAACAATCCTTGTTTCCAGTCTATTGCCGAATTTGCATCGACCTGATTTATCTTAATGTCATTCAATACCGAAGATTGCTCCCCGGGTTTTAGCACAGCCGATTTATCCGAAGGTAATTTTACTTTCACACTGCCTTCAATTAAAGTTGTTTTTACCACTTCTTCATCACCATAAGCATTAATGTTGAAGTGAGTACCTAAAACTTCCACCTCTTGCTGTAGTGTTTTCACTCTAAAAGGTTTCTTTTTATCCTTGGCCACTTCAAAATATGCTTCCCCGGTCAGGGTGACGAATCTGTCTTTTCCAGTAAAGGAAGAAGGATATTTCAAAGAAGAAGCGGCATTCAGCCAAACCATAGTGCCATCGGGAAGAGCAATCTGATATTGTCCGCCATTAGGTGTTGAAATGGTATTAAAAGCTGGTTTTACATGTGATAAACCTTCACGAACACTATATAATATTCTACCATCAGCAGTTTTTGTAATCTTTACACCTGACTCTTTGGCGATCTCGCCATTAGCCATATCATCCAATGAAATTTTGGAACCATCAGACAAAGTCAGTACTGCTTTATTTCGACCAGGAAGAATATTTTCGCCTTTTTCGCCTACACTGCTGATCACATTGCCATGCGGTTTAGGCATAGAGCCCAAGTAATAACCTCCAATTCCTATGGCCAGGACTGCAACTGCTGCCGCTACCCATCGCACCGGCCTGAAAGTGATTACTTTAGCTTCCTGAGTCTGTAGTTTAACTTGTTCAAACACCATGTCCAACGTTTCTTTTCCGGCATTCACCGGAAAATCTGGACTAGACAGGTCTTCTGTAAATAAATTTTCCAGTTGTTCACGATAGGCCGGATCATGCAGCAAAACCTGTATCTGCTGTTGCTCCTCGGGACTTAAAGTGCCCAAACGATAACCTGCTAGAAGTGATTTAAATGTTTCTGGTGTCATTACAATAATATAGACAGTGAAAATGAAATATTGTGGGGGTGTTATTTTATTTTTTTAATTATACCGCGAAAACAGCCATAGGAATAGCAAATGGATATAATGATTCTCAAGAAACTTACGGAGATTTTTAAGAGCATTGCTCATGTGCTCTCTCACCATATCGTAAGAAATATTGAGTTGAGCAGCAATTTGTTTATGGCTCAGTCCCTCTTCCCTGCTCAACTTATAAATTTGTTGTTGTCGAGGAGAAAAAGTGTCAATACCGAGTTTAATTACTTTTTCTAGTTCACGAAAATCGACTTCATTTCCTGAATTCAGCTGTTGATGATCTATTACATCCGGATGAATCCCGGTGAGGGACTCCATAGGAATTTGACGCTGAAGGTCATTTATCAATTGATTCCTAGTGATAATGGTTAGCCATGCAGGAAAGCTGTTCAGGTTAGTCAATTGCTGCCGGTTCTTCCAAACCTTCACAAAAACCTCCTGGACAGCATCCTGGGCCAAAAATGGGGATTTAAGATATTTCATGCCCATGGTAAACACCTTCCCTGCATACTTTTCATATAGCAGTTTAAACGCGGATTCATTGCCCCCTGCAACTTCTTCCAGCAATTCCTGTTCGGTAAACCCTGTGGGTCTGTTAGAAAACATAGCCTTTATAAAAAAAAAGAATAAGGGCCAATGTTAAATAATTAAAACATTATTTTTATCATGAGAAGCTATAAAAATTACATACTCATCAATTTCATTACTTAAAACCCACCTCCCAATGCACGATAAAGTGCCACTGTAGCATGTAGTTCGGCAGTTTTTATGCTAGCCAGTGCCAATTCACTTTGCAAAGCATTACTTTGAGCAGTAATGACCTCGAGATAAGTTGCCATTCCATTATTAAATAGCAAACCTGCGTTTTTAACCGCATCTTTTAGTGTGTTTACCCTCCGCTGGGCAATCGCATGCTGCTGTTTAAGCTGTTCGATATTAGAAAGTTCATCAGAAACTTCTCCTACTGCAATCAATACTGATTGTCGGAATTGTAATACGGCTTCTTCCCTTTCTATCTTTGCTACTTCAAATTGAGTTTTCAACTGTTTACGCTGAAACAGTGGTTGAGTTACTCCACCAACAACCATTCCGAACAATGAAGCAGGTAGATTGAACCAGTTACTTGCCTTAAAAGCATTTAATCCGGCAGTTGCCGTTATGTTCAAATTAGGATACATACTTGCTTTCGCTACACCAACCTGTGCATTTGCAAGGTCCATCGCAAGCTCAGCAGATCGTACATCCGGTCTTTGCGCCAATATGGCGGAAGGAATTCCTGCCGACAATTGTGCAGGAAAAACAACCTCATCTAGACTTCCTTGACGGATAACTGCCGCAGGAAGCTGACCTGCCAGAATGCTCAATGCATTTTCCTGAATACTGATATCCTGTTGCAAAGAAGGAATCAATTGCGCAGCGACCAATTGCTGCGCTTCTGCCTGTTGAATGGCCAAAGAACTCACTTGTCCGGCATCAAACTGCATTTTAATGATCGTTAACGTGCTGTCATTTAAGGCTAAATTCCTTTTAGCTACAGACATCTGTGTATCCAGCATCAATAATCGATAATACCCTTGAGCGACATTGGCAATCAAACGCATTTGAACCGCCTTTCTTGCTTCAGCACTCTGTAAATAAGTCGCCAATGCTGCTTTTTTTTGACTTCCAATCTTTCCCCAGATATCCGCTTCCCAGCTGAGCACCAGATTTGCATTGTAATCTTCGATATGTTTGGTATTCAGAAACTGACCTGCACTCAGACCGTTTAAACTGTTATCTGAAGGTCTGCTGCTATTTGCGGTGATGTTTAAGTTTAATTGGGGTAAATTCCCCAATTTCGATTGTCTAAACAACAATTGAGCAGCATCCATATTTTTCATAGCAATTTGCAAATCATAATTTCTCAACAAAGCAGTATCAAGAAGCCTACCTAAGGTGACATCTGTAAAAAACTGTTTTATAGCTAATTTGGCAATACTATTTTCAACGCCTACAGGCGCATTCCTGAAAGATTCAGGAATGCTTGCAGGGGATAGAATGATGTCTTTTGAAACTTTACAGCCTCCCAAAAATACCAGGAGCATCAGTGCTGTTAGTTTATATATTGGTGTCTTCATTTTGATTTGTCTTTTACAGTTAGCGTTTTAATCGACCACTGAACTGGTGATGTTAAAGATGGCTTAAGAATAAATAATTGTTGCATCAGGCTTAATACTTACACCATTTTTTATTTCTTCTGCCAATTGAGGTTTGCCACTTACTTTTTCTTGTAAATACTGGAAGATGACAAACAATACTGGAATGATGAATAAGCCCAGTACTACTCCAGATACCATTCCTCCGGCAGCGCCGATACTGATCGAGTGATTACCCATAGCAGATGGACCAGTAGCACTCATCATCGGAATCAATCCTACAATAAATGCCAACGAAGTCATAATGATCGGACGCAAACGTAACTTAGCTGCCTCTAAAGCTGCAGAGACCAATGTTTTTCCAGCTTTTCTACGTTGAACAGCGTATTCTACAATCAGAATCGCATTCTTCGCCAGCAAACCAATCAGCATGACCAAGGCTACCTGCACGTAAATGTTGTTTTCAATTCCAGTAACCCCAATGGCTACAAATACGCCGAATACGCCTGCTGGTATAGAAAGCACCACTGCTAACGGCAGGATATAACTCTCATATTGAGCAGCTAATAAGAAGTAAACAAAGATCAAACATAACATGAAAATGACAGTAGACTGTCCACCCGAAGAAATTTCTTCTTTTGTCAATCCTGAGAACTCAAATGAATACCCTGAAGGAAGGTGTTTTTTCGCCACTTCTTCCACTGCTTTAATAGCATCTCCAGAACTATAACCAGGTTTAGCAATGGCATTTACACCAATTGAATTAAACAAATTATATCGGGATGCTGTTTCCGCACCATATACCCTGGATAAGGTGGCCACTGTATTAATCGGTACCATCTCCCCTTGCTTATTTTTAACATATACAGCGTCCATTGCTGAAGCATCCGCGCGATCTGCAATATCTGCCTGTACCATTACACGATAATATTTACCAAAGCGATTGAAATCTGAAGCCTGTGCACTACCAAAATAAGCCTGCATCGTTTGCAGGATATCTTTTACATTGATGCCAAGTTGTTCCGCTTTCTCCTCATCTATTTTCAATTCTAACTGGGGATAATCCGCCTTAAAGGTGGTAAATGCCACTGCAATCTCCTTACGTTTCATCAATTGTCCGATGAAGTTATAGCCGATACCGCTGAATTTATCCAGTTTACCTCCAGTTTTATCCTGTAACACCAAGTCTAATCCATCTACGTTACTGAAACCTGGAACCGTTGGAAAAGTGAAAACAAAAAAGCTGGCACCTTTCACGCTGGCTAATTTGGTTCTAATGTCATTCATGATATCATTGATGTCTTTCAATTTACCGCGTTCTTCTGTTGGTTTTAACAATACGAAGGCTACACCTGCCGAAGGGCTGGTACTTTGGGTCATAATGTTAAAACCAGAAAGCACATTCAGCAAGCGGTTGGATTCTAATGGCATTAAGATTTTCTCTGCAGATTTAAGTGCTTCTGTAGTACGCTCTAAAGAAGCGCCTGCTGGCATCGATAACGCGATAGCAATAAATCCCTGATCTTCAGAAGGAATAAATCCTGTTGGCGTTTTCTTTACCATCCATACGGTAGAAAGCGTAATCAGCAAAAGTCCAACTAAGCCAATCCACTTAAAGCGAATAAGGAACCTAAGACTCCTAATGTATTTACTAGTCAAGCTATTAAAACCTGTGTTGAATCCTAAAAAGAAACGTTCTGAAAATGTACGCTTAGTTCCTTCTATTTTATTGGAGTGGTTATCTTTTAAGAACAAAGCACATAAAGCTGGACTTAATGTCAGGGCATTTACTGCTGAAATGACAATGGCAATAGCCAGGGTAAAAGCAAACTGTCTGTAAAACACGCCTGTTGAGCCTTCCATGAAACCTACAGGTAAAAATACGGCCGACATCACCAAGGTAATTGAAATGATGGCACCTGTAATTTCCTGCATCGCTGAGGCTGTTGCTTCTTTTGGAGGCAAATGCTGTTGTTCCATCTTCGCATGAACTGCCTCTACAACTACAATCGCGTCATCCACAACAATACCAATGGCCAATACTAATGCAAATAAAGTCAGTAAATTGATCGAGAAACCGAATAACTGCATGAAGAAAAACGTCCCAATAATCGCCACCGGAACTGCAATAGCAGGAATCAATGTCGAACGGAAATCCTGAAGGAAGATAAACACTACAATGAATACCAAGATGAAGGCTTCAATCAACGTGTGTTTTACCTGATCAATGGACTGGTCTAAAGATACTTTGGTACTATACAACACATCATATTTCACTCCTTTTGGAAAATCCCTCTCTGCTTTTTTCATGAAATCCTGAATTTTGATCTGAATTTCATTGGCATTAGAACCTGCCAATTGTAAAATACCAACATCAATTCCGGGTTTACCATTAATACGGGTTAAACTTCCGTAGGTATAAGCGCCAAACTCAACCCTTGCTACATCTTTCAGCCTCAAAATAGAACCGTCCGCATTAGAACGGATCACCATATTCTCATAATCTTTTGGCTGATTCAGCTTTCCTTTATACTTAATAACGTATTCAAATGCATTTTTGCTGCTTTCTCCAAATTTCCCCGGAGCAGCTTCTACGTTTTTATTCTGGATGGCAGCCATCACTTCATTCGGCATCAGGTTGTAACTCGCCATTTGTGAAGGATTCAACCAAATACGCATCGAGTAATCTTTATTTCCACCGAAAATACTGGCAGAACCTACACCAGGAATCCTTTTGATTTCTGGAATCAGGTTGATCTGAGCATAATTGGCCAAGAAGGTCTGATCGTACTCAGTTTCATTGTCAGTATACATATCGAGAACCATGATCAAACTGTTCTGTTGCTTAGCGGTAGAAACACCCGCCTGAACAACCTCTGTAGGAAGCTGACTAGTTGCTTGAGCCACCCTGTTCTGCACATTTACTGCGGCCTGATCTGGATTTGTTCCCAATTTAAAGTAAACAGTAATCACTAATGATCCATCATTACTAGCGGTAGAACTCAGGTAACTCATGCCTTCTACTCCATTGATCGACTCTTCCAATGATGGTGCGACAGCTCTCAATACAGTCTCCGCATTTGCCCCCGGATATAGGGCGGTTACCTGAACCGCGGGCGGTGCAATATCAGGGAACTGTTGTAGTGGTAATTTTGAAAGTCCAAGTAGCCCGAAAATCACTAATAGAATCGAGATTACTGTGGCTAGGACCGGTCTTTGTATGAATATCTTAAACATGACTATTGTTAGTTAGCGGCAATTTTTGGTGTTTTTTCATTAGATGCTTCAGGAACAATCGCGTCTCCATCTTTCAGGATTTCAAATCCTTTAGAAACAATACGGTCGCCTGATTTCAATCCTTCTTTAATGAGGTAATTCGTGCCACTGGTTCCAACCACTTTAATCGGTTGTTTGGCCACTTTGTTGTGCTGATCAACTGTATAAACGAACACTTTATCCTGCACTTCTACCGTCGCAGATTGTGGAACTAACATGGCATCGTTGTGTTCCAGACTCAACCTTACTTTTCCGGTATTCCCAGATCTCAATAGTCCAGATGCATTAGGAAAGCTAGCCCTCAGCGTAATAGAGCCTGTGTTTTTATCAAACTGCCCGTCAACCATATCGATTTTACCTTGCTGAGCATAAACTGTGTTATCCGATAAAATCAACGATACCGGAGCTAGATTTTTAAGGTTTCCATTGGCAGCGGCCGATGGAAATTTCGCTTTAAAGTTCATAAAATCAGCTTCACCTAAAGAAAAATAAACACGTATTTCATGCACATCCGACAAATTAGTTAAAGGCAGTGGGTCTGTTGGCGAAACTAAACTTCCTTGCTTTTTAGGCAAACGACCAATGTAACCACTAACTGGAGCTTTAATCAAAGTGTATCCCATATTAATTTGTGCAGTTCCAACACTGGCTTTTGCCTGTGCAACGTTTGCCAGTGCAATTTGATGGGCAGTTTTAGCGGTTCTCAATTGAAAATCAGAAACTACTTTATTTTGTACCAAAGGTATCAGCTTATCAATTTCTAACTGCGTATTTAATACTGCTGCTGCTGCTGCACGTTGATTTGCTTTAGCATTGTTTAACTGTTCTAAAAATGGAAGTGCATTGATTTTAAATAAAGGTTGTCCAGCATGAACCAGAGCGCCTTCATTTACATAAATCTGCTCCAATGCTCCTCCTACCTGAGGACGAATTTCAAGATCTACCACACCTTGTAAGGATGCTGGGTACTCCGAGTAAGTGGTTTCCGCAGATTGGCTGATAGAAACCACTGGTAATGAAGGTGCTGGAGCAGCAATTTCCGTTGCTGGCTCAGCGGCACATCCGAATAAAAATGCCGCTGTTGAGAGTAAAAGTATAGATTTCATAATGTTGTTAAAAGGTTTATTAATTGGGGACCAATCGCTGGATCCGGGATTGCTAATAGATGGAGGGTTATTTTGCATGATATATTTAATTTAGATTTCAACTAACAGACTTAAGTGATTTAACAGCGTTAATCCATTAATAATTTTATTCAATTGTCCCACAATGCCCTTTTTGAAAGGCAAATAACAGGTTTAAGTAATTTAACAGTGTTAAGTACCTTTAGATAAAAAAACGGATTAAATTAAATCCGTTTTTTTATCTAAAGGTTTTTTAAATAGGATGTCTATTATTTAAATCCTTTTAATAGGAAGGCCTCTAACAGCCTCGTACCATTTGAATATTAATTTTTGAACCGAGACTTTAATCGTTAACATATTTTATAATTCCCTTGAGTGCATCTCTAAGGATGTGTTGATTTGTCATATTATCTGTTCCTTTACGTACAAAGTTAATAGAAATTAATCCATGAACTACAGACCAAAAAGTGAAGTATTTCCTACAAACTAAATCATCATCTACTGGATCAGCAACCATGAGTTCTTTTATGGTGTCACAAATGATATTTGTAGTAGCTTCTGCTTCTGGAAAGGCTTTCATTACCTCGCAGCAGCTCATGTCTACACCATACATCAATTGATACAACTCTTTGTATTTAAAAGCAAAGTCCCAATAGGCCATCCACATGCCTTCTAATTGGTCCTGTGGTAATTCGTGTTGCGCCTTCGCTGCTTTCAATTCCTGCAATAGAATCACATATCCTTTTCTGGTTAATTCCAGTAAAATCCCCTCTTTATTAGTGAAATACTCATAAATAATAGGTGCGGTATACTCAATTTTATCAGCAATCTTTCTCATGCTGAGCGATTGCCAGCCATCTTCTTTCACGATTTCTAGCGCAGCATCCAATATATTGAGTCTTGTATCCTCTTTTAATCGTTGTATGCGTTCTTTACTGCCCATGTTTTAGAAAATAAAATAGTGTAAATAATTTAACACTGTTAAGCAAATGTAAATAGATGTCTTGATAATCGCATCATTAATTTGTCAAATACTAAAAAACAGGATTTAATATAGATTAAAAGCCTGTTTTTTAGACAATTGAATAATCCCCTTAAATAATGAGGAAAATTTTAGCGAAACAACTGTGTAAAAGCATTGATGTTTTGGTCTTGAAACTCTAGCTTTCCAGTTAATCTGGCCGTCTTATCGTCCAGCTTGGACGCCGTAATTTTTAAATGGGTATAATGCTTAATCCAATCATTTAATAGTGGGAACAGGTTCTGCGTTTTAATGCCACTAAAATCAACTGTTGCAGAAAAAAACGCTGCATTCCTCCCTGACACAACTTTTATTGGATCATTTTTTAGCGTACTCAACTGCCAAGTATTCTCTTGTTGTTTACTGAATACCTGATATAGAGGAAATAAATCCTTATTCAATAGATCCTCCGTTTTCACTGAATTAGCTTGAACCTGCCTATCAAAGGTACCGATGATTTGACTTTCTTCAAGGTAACCTTGTAAATCCCTAGTCCTAGCTGCCATGCTTAACTTTAAATAGGGCACGGTTACCGTTTTCAGTTGAACGGTTGCCACTTTTTCAAAATCATCATTATATTCATAAGTTATAATCGAATCCCTTTGTGTAACAGCAGGCCCCATTTCGAATGCTGAAAACCCCAGGTATGATTTCAACAATGTATCAGCTGAAAGAGTAATTTCATTTATAGTCAGCGATTTCGGTAACTGAGCTGTTTGGAGACTTGCATTTACCCAAACTTTGACGAGGGCACTCTCGGCAAATTGAACGCTGCAGGATGGCTGATCAGGGACAACCAATCCTTCTATGGGGAAGCTACCTTTAATTTCCGCTCGCCCATCTTTGAAGTTAATCTCGCCCCCATATCCTGTGGCCGTCCAGCTCAGATGACCCTTTGCTTTTTTCAAAGCAAGCATTATTGTAGCTGTGTCTACCATCCTATCTTTCTGATCAAGAATGTTATTCAACTCTTCTAATACTGCTTCTCTTTCAAAAGAAAACGCAATGGCCAAGACTTCTCCATTATATAAAACCGTTAATTTACGATCTGAAGAAGTACCTACAGTTCTACCTGCTGCATTTGAACTAATCATTTGATCTTTTGAAGCGCTAACAGTAAAATCTTTAATCTTTAAAGTCCGCTTTAAATAAGCGGATAATCCAGTCGTATCAGATAAGGCTACCCTAGAAAAAAGAGTGCTCGGGGCCATTTTTTTCAGTGAATAAGCAAATATATTAGCCGGTAAAGAAAAGTCAGGTCTGACGTTTACTTTTTCATTACCTTTCAAATAGTAACTTGGATTTCCAACAAAATCTGCAGCCATGGTTTTTAATAAACCATCCACACTTAACTTATAAACCATACTAGCGTCTTTAGCCACTTGCAGCTGATAAGAACGGGATTCCCGAAATTGCAAATATCCAAAAACAGAAATCAGCAACAATAGAAGTATTGTTGCTGATATTTTTAATGTCAATTTCATTCGTATGCGGTTATTTTTGAAGATCCTCACTAATCGAGAACAGGTATTTCAAAGCATTTTTATGACCGGCAGGAAGATCCATACTAACTTCTGCAGAAAACGTATTCCCTTTCATAGGAAAAGATCTGATATAAATATCACCCATTGCATTTAGTGTTTTATTGGTCTTCTCCACTTTTGCTAATTTGCCCAATTCTTCGGCAGGTATTTTACCTGCTAGCTTTTTAGGACTGAAATAGGCGGCGTAATTATTACCCAATAATGCCTTTTTATGCTTAGCATTCAGTTTTGCGATAAAAGTATTGTTCACAATCTGCTGCATCTCCTGTCCGTTCGTGCTCAAAAAAATCACCCCATCTTTGATCGTAAAATACAATGCCATCGGACTTTTAGGAATAGAAATCTCGTAGTAGCTATTGTTATTTTTTACCAATTCTTTTTTCACGCCATAAGCGATCAATTTGTCTATCAAACGTGTATCTTCTGTAGAAATCATCATCAGGAAGTCAGGCAAAGTTTCTTTCTTTGTTTTCATCACCTCTGTCGTCTCAAAGTTATCTTCATTATAGTCATAAGACTTATAAGAAACCTCTTTTTGCGACAAGCCATTGAAAATGAAAATACCATCTCCTTTGATTACTTTCCCTATTGCTTCTTCATCCAGCAATAAAGAAAATAAGTCGGTAGCCATCCCAATTTCATCAGCATACACTGAGCCGTAAATTTTAGAAATCAATTTAGGATATTCTTGCAAATAGGCTTTAGTATCCATAGCATAAGCCATATACCCGATCATTTGATCTTCATTTACATATTTCAAAAATTTCTTGTTCAACTTTCTTTGATGCACTTTTCTCAAAACGCTACCCATATCATCATTAAATGTCATCGCAGAACTCATCTTGATCAACTGATCTTCAAGGAATAATTTAGCATTGGCGGTACCATAACCACCCATAAAATTAACTCCTTTAAAATAATCTAAAGGCAAATAAGCATTACTCAGCTTCTCTACTCCAGAAATCCAGATGGTAACTTCAGCATTATGGTCTACACTTTTAGTAAAATCTGCATTGCTTAAAATTGAACCCTGACTCTTACCTGCAAAAAAATCATCGCTCATTTTTGCTGTCCATTTCGCAAGTACCCCTTTTTTCAATTTGATATCATAAAAGAAAGAATTATCCTCTACACCATCATTTTCAGTATAAGCAGAATCAACGGCAACCATATCGATTGCTGCGCCCATTTCCTCTGTTTCTTCCTGCTCTGCTACGACTTTCTTTCGTATTGGCTTCTTCTTATAGTTTTTTGCCGCGGTTTTTTTTCCTTTAAGCTTGGACTTTTTTGAGCGATTCTTAGCCGGAATAGAATGTTTTTTCTTGACTGGTTCCGGAGTTACGATTTCCTCTTGCTCCTCCACAGCTGCGGTTGCAGTTGCAGCATCCATGACCACCGTAGAATCAGCAGTAGCTGGATACAAGCTAACTTCATCAATTTTTGATAAACCAAATCGCTCTCTAACTTCCGGACGGTTGAAATAAGCTGTTTTTTCAGTAGGAATTACAGAAAATAACATCTCGCCATTCCAATGAACCATCTCTGTAGAATCTATATTAAAGTAAGATCTTACTTGGTCTTTAAGTGTAAACTTCTTTCCTCGTTTCGAAAATAACAGGTCAATTTTGGCTGCGTCTTTAACTGGGAGCAGGAAACAATTATAACTTACACTGTCGTTGCTTTGATTATAATAATAGAAATCGGAAGAAAGGTTAAATCCGAAATCGGCTATTCCTCGAAAATCAGCTTGTTGATCTTTAGCTAATTCTTCCATTAGCTTTTTCCCAAAAAAACTTTGATTTAATTCAGTTACAGACATCAACTGTGTTAAATTTCCACCTTTGATAGTAGCAACCGCTAACGCATCTGCGGGGATTTTACGGGAAAGATCCTGGGCATTTACTGCAAGCGTGCCCAATAAAAATGATCCAGCAATTGCAGATTTAAAATAATAATTCATGTTTTGTATAGGTGTTTTAAATAGATAGTAGATATAAAAGATAGTTACTTTGCAAGTGTAATTTGATTAGAAATATTGGTTTTCCCATTAATCAATCCCATGATACCCGCGTTTAGCATGACCGCTTTCTTCGTTTTTGATATTTTCGATAAAGGATTTGTATTTACAGCAACTGGTCTTTCAAAGCGATAAATACTCGTATAGCTCGCTTCTTTAAATACATTTTTAACCTCCGGTTTCAGTTTATTATATTCCACCAAAGCTTCTTTTGCAGGCAAGTATTTACGTTGAAAAATCCCGGTTTCCGGACTAAAGCTATAAGAAGAATTGTTGATAGCTCTGATTTTTAACTTCTTCAATACGTTTTGGTTGACATGATTGATGTTTGAGACGTTTTTGAAAGCAAAGCTGACCGTAGCGATGTAATTCTCAAAATCCATAGTTTTTTTAACATTGCTAATCCCATGAGATTTTCTCAGATAAGCAACGGCCTCCTCCATTTCTTTCTGAATCTGCTGCTTGCTTGGAACCTTATAGCCATTTACACTGTCTAACAGCATTAAAGAAGCCACCTTAGTTTTGCTCGCACTTAAATTAAGGGTTAAATTAACAGTACCAGAACCATCAGCGGCCATATTAATCTCTTCTATAATCTGAAAACAGGAGGAAAAAACACATAAAACCAGTATTAACAAAAAGTATCGCGCGTTTCCCCTAAACATGTTCCCTATAACCATAATTAATTATATAATTTCCCAAAGATATAATTTACTATTAATAATTGGGATAATTACATGATCACCTGATCAGCAAATGAAATAAATGTCTTTTTAATTCTTATTTATTTGAAAGATTTCGCCACCTCATTTAGCAGGTATTCCTTTGGATCTGAGGCATATTCCCAAAACATAACCCCTCCCATATGATGGTCCATAACATATTTGCACTTTTCTCTTACTGACCATTCATCGTCATAAGTGATGAGCGTTTGGGTACTTGCATTATACAAATAGGAGGCTTTTGCGGCTTCATCCTTAAATTCTTTAAAGCCTCTCTTGTTAAGCAGACTATCTTTTATCTGAGTATAACCACTCCCAAATTCTCCCTTAACGTAATTAGCTCCCAATCCTGTTGCCGTTCCCACCTCTACTTTGCTATTTCTACCATAAAATGCGATACCCATAACTAATTTCGAAATTGGTACACCTGCCATGACATAAGCTTTGATTGCCTTATCTGCAGAATGCTCAGATGAATAAAGTGCAGAAGGATATAAATTGGTGTGGTGTCCTGCGGTTTTACCAGAATAATAATCATACGTCATCAAATTTACATAATCCAGATATTGGGCAGCTTTATCCATTTCTGTATGGAGCAGGAAGTCTGAAAAGCCACCAACAGCGGTTGTCAGTAATTTGTTATGAGCAGTTTCCTTTTCCAAAATATCCAATTCCTTCCTGAGTGCTTCAAACATTAGAGTGAAATTACGTCCATCTTCCGGACGATAAATATGGCCAACCTCCCCTGGACGTCCTGGATATTCCCAATCAATATCTACCCCATCCAAATTATATTTCCTAATGATATTTACAGCACTAGTCGCAAAAGCAGCTCTGGAAGTATCCATTAACATCGCATCTGAAAAGTTTTTACTCCATGCCCATCCTCCAATTGAAATCAAAATTTTAAGCGCAGGGTTTTTCTTTTTTAGCAATAACAATTTTCTAAAATTTACAGTGTCCGTTTTTTCATTAGTCAGAAAAGCCCGGTTTCCCTGAACATCGACAAAAGCATAATTGATATGAGTAAGCTTTTCCGGAGAGATCTTATCTGGATTCAACAGCCCTCTGAAACCGCCGACATAACCGATGACTACCTTTTTCTGGGCCACAATTTGCTGTTCAGCAAACTGCTGATTTTTAGCATTCGAATCTTCAGTTTTCAGATCATCATTTTTCTGGGAACCCAAAAATAAGACTACTGTAATTAAACCGAGTGTTATTTTCATTTGTTTGGAATGGGAAGCTTCTTTTCCTAAAGATATCAAAGATCCACTGAAAACAAAAGAGATCACAAATACCTTACAAAATAATGCCCCTGAGCTTGGATAAATAAAAAAAGATTCCTTCTATCTCCCCTAATAATTGCATTTTAGCCCCTAAATATAAAACTGGTATGAACAACAGTATCACATTGAAGGATATTGCAAAGGCCCTCAACTTGTCTACCTCTACAATTTCAAAGGCTTTAAATGACAGCTATGAAATTGGTGAAGAGACAAAAAAGAAGGTGATTGCCTATGCAACAGAGCATCATTATGTACCGAATCGTATGGCTAAAGGCTTAAAGCAAGGAAAGAGCCGTTCAATTGGTGTCGTGGTATGTTCATTAGACAACAATTTTGTGGCGCAGATGTTAGATGGTATCTATAAAATTAGCACAGAAAAGTCCTACCAGATCATCATCATGCAAAGTAAGGAATCACAAAAACAAGAAATCGCCTGCATAGACCTGCTATATTCAGGCGGTATTGACGGCTTGCTGATCTCCCCCGCTTGTGAAACCACCGACTTCAGCTATCTACAGAACCTGCAGGAATCCGGACTGCCTATGGTCTTGTTTGACCGGCTAACTGACCAAATCAATACTCATAAAGTGGGGGCTGATAATTTTAAAGGGGCATATGATGCGACTTCGCATCTGATAAACAATGGTTTTACTCGCATTGCTCACCTGACTACCAACACAAAATTAAGCATCTCCACGGATCGACTAAACGGTTATGAACAAGCGCTTTCGGATCTAAAGATTACCTTCAATCCTGCTTACCTCCGTTCTTGTGATTATACGGATACCCATAAATTAAATAAAGATCTGGAAGAAGCAATTCGGTATTATATGGCCTTACCCGAACCGCCAGACGCTATTTTTACTGCAACAGACCAGATTACCACCCGCTGCCTTTCTTTATTAAATAAGCTAGGTTATAGCATACCTAAAGATCTGGCATTGATTGGTTTTACCAACACAGAACTGGCAGATGCAATGAACCCTACTTTGAGTACCATACATCAGCCAGCCTTTGAAATCGGACAACTTGCTGCCGAAAAGCTAATCTCGTTAATTGAAGGAAAGCAGCAGGAAGTAGATTTCGAAACCATAAAAATGGATACTCAAATCATGTTCAGGGCTTCTACTCAAAAAACTAGTAGTTCCCACTAATTCCTAGCTCCAATCCGCGTAATTCTGCCAGTCCACGTAACCGGCCTATTGCGGAATAACCCGGATTTGTATGCTTGGCAAGGTCATCTAGCATCTGGTGACCATGGTCAGGCCGGAAAGGAATTGGCAGTGCTCTGGAGACATTTTCCGCCACAATAGCCTTCATCACCTCATACATATTTACATCACCACCCAAATGATCTGCTTCGTAGAAATTACCTTCCTCATCCTTTGTTACATTTCTAAGGTGTAAAAAGTTAACCCTTGATTTTACTGCTTCAAAGATCTCCGTAAGATTGTTATTTAAGCCAGCACCCAATGAACCTGTACAAAAACAAATACCATTAAAGTCCAGATTGACACTATTAATAATATAAAGTAAATCTTCCTTCGTACTGGCAATACGTGGAAGGCCCAAAATCGGATATGGAGGATCATCAGGATGAATGGTCATTTTAATTCCTTCCGACTCACATACATCAGAAATTCCGTTTAGGAACCAGATGAGGTTTTCTTTCAGACCAGAAGTTCCGATCTCTTTATATTCATTTATACTGTTGCGCAAAACTTCCAGCTCGATCTCTTTCTCATTAGGAATCCCCATTAACACATTGATCCTAAGCAAATCAAGTTCTGCAGCAGTCATTTCCGAATGCCTCAATTTAGCGCTTTCTCTAATTTTCTCAGGATAATCTGCAGCGGCTCCTTCTCTTTTTAAAATGAAAAGATCAAAAACAGCTAAGTCTGTCCAGTTGAAATAAAGCGCTTTTGATCCGTCAGTCATCGTCAGATCTAATTGTGTGCGTGTCCAGTCCAATACCGGCATGAAATTATAACAAACAGTATTAATCCCACAAGAAGCTAGATTTTTTAAACTTTGATTGTAATTATCCAGGTATACAGCTGCATCATTACGTCTGGTTTTGATCGACTCATGAACAGGTACACTTTCTACAACTGCCCAGTGTAATCCAGAGGCTTCAATGATTGACTTTCTTTCCAAAATATCTGCCACCGGCCATACTTCCCCATGAGGAATGTGATGTAAAGCGGTAACGATTCCTGTGGCACCTGCTTGTTTTACATCTGATAGGCTCACCGGATCTGATGGCCCATACCAGCGCCATGTTTGTAATAATTTATGATTCCTTTTATCCATAATTTTATACGCCGCTATAGGCATTAAATCCACCATCTACTAATATTGTTTCTCCATTTACAAAAGACGAAGCGTCACTCAATAAATAGATCAATGTTCCATTCAATTCTTCGGGTTTCCCTAATCTACCAAAAGGAGTATGATTTACAAAGCGTTGTGCGCGATCTGTGTAAGATCCATCTGGATTGGTCAGCAATGAACGGTTTTGCTCGGTCAAAAATACACCTGGTGCAAGCGCATTAACTCTAACCCTGTCGCCGTAACGCTGTGCCAACTCTACTGCCATCCATTTTGTATAGCCTTCTATTGCATTTTTCCCTAAGGTGTAGCCCAAAACTCTGGTTAACGGACGCTGTGCAGCCAGGGAAGAAATATTGACAATTGACCCTTTTCCTTTTTCGGCGATTACCCGACCGAATATGTGTGTAGGTAATATGGTACCAAAAAGGTTAAGTTCTACAGCTTTCTGAGTATCTGCGATATTAATGTCAAATATATTCTGATCTGGACCGATGGTTGCGCCTGGAATATTACCTCCAGCAGCATTTACCAACCCATCGATGGTTCCCCAGGCATTTAAGATCTGTGTTCTTGCTGCAATCAATGCTTTTTCATCCAGCACATCTGTGATAACAGCCATGGCCTCACCACCAATTATAGTGATCGCTTTGACGCGTTCATTTGCCTTCTCTTCGTTCCTGCCTAAAATTGCAACTTTGGCCCCTGCAGCAGCAACAGCCAGTGCAAATGACTCGCCTAATACACCGGTGGCTCCGGTAATTACAATCACCTTGTTTTCTAACGAAAACAGATCTTTGCCCTTCATAGTTTATGATTATATAGGTTAAATACTTCAACCAATGTTAAGGAAATTTAGCCTTGTATACCGGCGAATGGTCTTAAATATTTACGATAACGATTGCGTTTTTACACCTTCTGACCAAAATATCGGATCGATCTTGCTGAGCTGCAATTAAATTCTAAAAAACAACGGAAAAAACATGCAGATGATCTGCATAGGTATAGGTTATTGTAAATCCATATTGCTGACATATTTGTCTGGATATCGCTAGGCCTAAACCCATCCCTTCAGAACTAGTTGTTTTATTGAAGCGTTCAAAAGTTCTAGTTCCATCTAATGACATGGCTATTCCGGTATTTTTAAAGATTAACTGGCTGACTGTCAGTAAAACCTCAATTCTTCCAGGCTTCACGTTATGTCGTATAGCATTACTAATCAAATTGTTCAGCAAAATATCAGCAAGATACTTACTCATTAGCAACTCTTTATCCTTTAAGTCTATGCTAACTTCAATCTCTGCAGATTGCAGCAATTCCTGAAACTGTCTCAGTTTTCGCTCGATGAAAGGTCTAAGAGAAATTTGCTCTTCATTTTTGATTATATTGTTTTCAATTTTAGCCAGTAGCAGTAAAGAGTGATTCAAGCGGGATAGCCGGCCAACTGCGAAGTAAATATCTTCGATCAATTCTCCTTGCTGATCACTAAAACCTGCGGTTTGCAGTAATGTATCCAGATTCGAATTGATCACTGCTAATGGTGTCATCATTTCATGAAAACTTTCATCTGATCTAGAAATCATCCAATGAGTGCCTGGCGGAAATGATCAACACTTCATCTTTCTTATTCATTTTTTTTAGTGCACGCAGAATTTCCATCCCCTCACCATCGGGTAAAGTAAGGTCTCACAGGATGCAATCATATGGGTAAAGGCTAATTTTCTCCATTGCAGATTGGAAATCAACGGCCAATTCACAGATGTTATCCTCTGCGCTAAAATAGGTAAATATACTTTCGCGGAGCGATTGCTCATCCTCAATTAATAGTAATTTCATCAAATAAACTCGGCTAGATGGCTTTTAACTTAATAATTATTATTGGTGAAGACCTCCATTCTTGAAAAGATCATAGGCAGTTTGGTAATTTGCAATGGCTTCTCTTACCACTTCTCCAGAGAATTTTCGAGGAAGCTGTTCATTTTTCTTCAGATTGTATAAATAGGTTTCCACTTTTTGCTGAGGGCTCAGTATGACCAAACTATCATTTTTAAGGTAGGCGAGTTTCTGATAAGTGCCTAAAAAAGTCCTGGGCACATAAGACTTGGCTAATACATCCTTGCCAAATATATTACTTTCATAACTCCAGCCCAATAAATTGAATAAAGTTGGATAAAGATCTATTTGAGAACACAAGGGAGTAATTTCCCTTCTTTTAGCAGCTGGCAGATTCAATACTATACAGGGAATATGGTATTTGCTGATGTCGATTTCATTTTTACCTGCACTACTGGCACAATGGTCCGCCACAATAATCACAACCGTGTTTTTGAACCAGGGTTTGCTACTGGCTTCACGCAAAAATTTACTAATGGCATAGTCTGTATACCTCACAGCTCCATTTCTGCCTGTTCCCGAAGGAATGTCAATTTCTCCTGCCGGATAAGTGAATGGACGATGGTTAGAGGTGGTCATCACGAAGCTATAAAATGGCTTTCCTTCTTCAAATTGATGATCGGATCCCCTGATTACTGCGCTGTAAAGATCTTCATCACTAATTCCCCAGGCATTTTCAAAACGCACCTGATCATCGGTAATGATGGTTCGTTTGGTTAGATAATGATCACCTGCCATCACCTTTCTGCCACGGTCGGTAATGTCGTAACCATTACTACCAAAATATTGATTCATATTATCGAAATAGCCATCACCGCCGTAATAAAAACTGCGACGGTAACCTGCTTTTTTAAAGATATCTCCTATGGTGCTTAGACTGTCATTGTCAGGACGCCTCACAATACTACTACCAGGCGTTGGAGGAATAGCCAGTGAAAGGGCTTCCATCCCCCTTACCGTCCTTGTTCCCGTCGCATACATATTAGTAAACAACAAATTTGTGGAGGCCAAGGAGTCCAATGTAGGTGTTAAACCTTCCTTATTTCCAAAGTGAGCCATAAAATCTGCACTTAAACTCTCCACAGTAATCATAATTACATTCGGTTTATAAGCAGTATCCACCCTTCCTGTAATCTCCCTTTTTATGCCATTACCATCCTGTAAATACCGGCTGTTACTTTCCTGAAGAGCAGACCTGATCACGCAGAAAGCTTCCTGCTCATCCAGCATTTTATAAAAATGATTATAATTTAGTTCATTGTTTTTAAAGGCCGAAAAGATAGCGTAAATTCCGGCTTTAGCCAATTCATTGTGGTAGCGATTAGAACCTGTCTCGGCCCATGAATTTGGAATAAAAAAACTATAAATCATGCAAATCAGCAAGATCACACCAGAAATTGCTCCACGTTTCCTAAATGAGGTGTCTGAATGAAAATGACGACTAAAAGCACCGATTTTCACTATACCAAGCAACACCAGCAAGCTAATCAACATCACCCCACCAATCAGCAAAGGTAAAGGATAAGATTCATTTATATTATGGACGACTTCATAAGTATAAACCAGGTAATCAACCGCAATAAAATTAAAACGGCTTTCAAATTCCTGCCAGAAAGTAAATTCTGCGAAAAAAGAAAACATTGCAATCAATATGATTAAAAATAAAACCGAATAGCTAAGAAACACATTGAACCGGGACTTTAAAAATCGCTGAGGAAGAAAACAGAGATAAATGGCGTAAAACAAAACCAGGAACATGGCCACACCAAAGTCGTAAATGAAGCCTTCAGCAAAAATGCGCAGGATAGAAAGGAAAGAAAAGTCAGTTTTTTCCAATGTAACAGCCATCAATCCAAGACGAATCAGGAACGACCCAGCAATGAAGGTTGCTACATAAGAAAAAAGTAAACTGTACCTTGATTTAAACAGAAAAGAAAAGCTCATAAAACCATATAAATATGGTCAAATGTAAGCCCCTATTCTGTAGTAAAACTGTAGATAAATTTCAAAAGTATCAGTGTCCCTAAAACATCTTAAAGAATCAAATATCACCAAAATAAGTTAATGACAATCAATCGCTTACCAACAAAACAAAGACACCGATACTTACAGATTCGCTAAAGATTAAGCGTTTTTGTTACGCTGATCTTCTTTATCATATAAATCAATCAGTTTACTTTGCAAACGAATCACAGAACTCTCTAATTGACTGATCTTTTCTTTCAATTGTTCGATAATCTGGATGTGCTCACTTACGCCTTCTTCTCCTACATCTAGAAACTCTCTCAAGCTCAATCCGTGTACTTCAGCAATCTGATTGATGCGGCTAAAGTTAGGATCTGTAATGCTGGTTTCTAGCTTTGAGTATGCTGGAATTGAGATGTCCAACAGATCGGCCATCGCTTTTTGGTTGACCCCTTTTTTTTGACGTAAAATTCTAAATTTCTCCCCTAATGTTTTCATAATGAATATTATTATTTTTTAATAACCCCTAATTGAAATAAATTTAAGAAATATTAAATATAATATTATCATATTATTACAAAATTTTGAAATTAATAATGGAAGCAGCTTTACGTAACTAATTTTTTTAGTAAAATAATCACACTAAAAAGCGTAAAATTCCCGGTGTTTTTTTACGCCTCAAAAGCTAAAAAAACGTCAGAAAACCCTGGAAAAACCAAAGGTAAATCACTGCAGAATAGATAGATAACCTAATTATTTTTTAGTCTGCCTAAAGATAAAAGCGCCCAACATTAAGGCTACTGCTAAGCCTGAAAAACCTGGAAAAAGAATAAATAAATATAATATTCCAGCAACGACGGCTAAAGCAATAATAAATAGAAATCCTTGTAAAAAAGACTCCATTTTGAAAGCTGCAATCAAAGCGAACAATAAAAAGGTTAAAGCAAGAATGGTTAAAAACATATACAAAGATGCGCTTTCAATGTTAAGTTAACGTTAAGAAAAACGTTTTCCTTCATTTTTTTTATCACAAAAAAGGAGCAAAGATGGAAAATCAAATTGCTCCTTTTATGAAAATATGAGGATTGAAGATCTGGTAATTTCAGAGAATTTTGACACTAAATTAATTCAGCTTAAAAATACTTGAAAATGAGTCGCAAAGTTCAATAAGATTAATAATCGTCGTTTAAGGCGAAAATTGGTTTTCTAGTCATCCAGCTGCCACTAGTAAAATCAGGGAAGTCAATTGTTTCATTTCCTAATTCTATAGACTGCTCACTTAATGGCGTAATTGCACTCCAGGCAGCTGCATCATAAACGTCCATTGGTGTTGGCTCGTTTCTTTTTGCGGCTTCAATGAAAGCATGAATAACAAAGAAGTCCATTCCACCGTGCCCTGCTCCTTGTGCATCATTACCATATTTTTTCCAAAGTGGATGGTCATATTTATCTAACCATGCTGCAGCAGGATCCCATTGATGAGGCTTGCTTACTCCTTCTACATAGACACTTTTGTTTACATCCATCCATAAACCTTTAGTTCCCTGAACTCTAAAACCCAGTGAATATGGCCTAGGAAGGTTCGTATCATGCTGTAAGATAATGGTCTCGCCATTGGCACAGTCGATAGTAGTAGTTACAATGTCTCCTAAACGGAAATTTACTTTCGCATTTGGATGACTCTCGCCACCTTTCTCCACTATATAATTATGTAGACCTCTTGCTTTCGTGGCAAAAGAGTTCAATTTTAAGAATTTGTTACCTCTATTAATGTTGATACATTGTGCCACAGGGCCAATTCCATGAGTTGGGTATAAATCTCCATTACGGTGTACCGAGTGATTGGTTCTCCATTTTGCTTCAGAGAAACCTTTCTCATTAAATTCTACGCCGCCACCATAAGGACCTTTACCATCGTTAAATTTAACCTCTCTAAGGTCATGCTGGTATCCGCCTTGCAAATGCATAATTTCACCAAATACACCTTGACGTACCATATTTAATGCAGCCAATACATCTCTTCTGTAACAAACGTTTTCTAACATCATGACATGAGCATCATGTTTTTCTGCAGCTTGGACTACATCCCAGTGATCTTGAAGGGTAATACCTAACATCACTTCGGTCGCTATATATTTAAGACCAGCCTCCATAGATTTGATGATCATTGGCTTGTGTAATTCCCATGGTGTAGAAATTACAATCGCTTTTAATCCCTTTGTTTCCAAAAGTTTCTTCCAGGCATGCTCATCACCAGTAAAAATCTTTGGCATTGGTTTGCCTGATTTTGCAATCAGTGCTTTAGCAGAATTTAACATTCTGTCGTCTACATCACAGATCGCTACTAAATCCACATCATCTCTTTTCAATAAAAGATCAAGGTGATTTTGGCCCCTCATTCCCACTCCAATCATTGCTACCTTAATCTTTTCACCCTTGGTGCTTGCAAAAATAGATTGCTCAGGTAAAACAGTTATAGCTGCGGCAGTAATACCGCTATTTCTAACAAATTGTCTTCTATTCATAATATTCAGTTCATTATATGTGTTCGGTTCAAACGTATCGTTTTATGGTAGCCATACACGATTATTAGTTTACAAGGTATAGACTATATCCAAAACCCATGCAAATTACCCTTCATAAAATACACGCAAACGTTTGATATTTTAATATTATATATATTAAAAACTAGAATTCATGAAAAACAACTCTCATTACACTATTTGTAACAATTTCATGATCATTTTACGATACAAACCTTACATTATTTGCTAAAATACGACTGTTGCGTTCCAAAAAACGAGATTGACCAAAAAAAAACACACGTTGAAACCTAAATATAGGCGTGTATTTTCAAACAAACGTTTGCGCACATTTTAGACCTAAGCGTCAAACAATTGAGTTTTATAGGAATTGTTTTTTCAAAATAATTGAAGGTTATTGAAAGTTTATACCAATATTTGAACATCATGTCTGATAAACCAACCACGATAAAAGAAATAGCCAAAATACTTAAGATCTCGGTTTCTACCGTTTCAAGGGCTTTAAATGATCATTCCAGTATCGGTTTAACAACAAAGATGAGGGTCAAGAAGCTAGCTACAGAGCTAAATTATGAGCCAAATCAGAAGGCGATACAATTTCTACAGGGAAAATCACATATTATAGGGGTGATTTTACCGGAATTATCTGAATCTTTCTTTTCTACTGCCATTAGTGGCATTGAGGATATTGCCTATAAGAGAAACTATACGGTATTACTTGCGCAATCACATGATGATGCAGATCGTGAGAAGCTATTAGTGGAAAAAATGAAAACTCAACGTGTAGATGGATTATTGGTCTCTGTTTCAAAAACAACCAGCACCTACGAGCACTTTGAGATATTTAAAAAACTGAACATCCCAGTAGTGTTCTTTGATCGGATCCCCCCTATTAAAGATATCCATTATGTAGCCTCAAATCTGGAAAACGGCACCTATGAAGCGGTCAACTTCCTGCTAAAGAAAGGACATCGTACTATTGGAATGATCAATGGACCTACTACACTGGTAGCCAGCCATGAAAGAAAAGAAGGCTATATTAAAGCCATGATTTCTAACCGCCTAAAATTCGACCCGTCCTTAATTGTTAGCTGTGATCTTTCTGAAAGCGGTACTATTGAGGTGATGAATACGATGCTCAACCATAGACGAAAACCAACTGCCATCGTGACCTTCAATGATTATGTGGCCTTATTTGCCATGAGACATACCCGTTCTTTGGAACTGGAAGGAATTGACTTTGTTAGCTATGCAAATCTGCCTATCATTAATTATATGGATTATACACCGATTGCCTCTGTTGAACAGTTCCCTTACAAGCAAGGAAAGAAAGCAGCAGATATTTTAATCGATCTGATCAACAGACCTAAAAACGAAACAGGAACGGAACAAGCTTATTTTAACGTAGTTGTGGACTCAGAATTAATAATTTCAAATATTAAGTAATTTTGCGCAAACGTTTGCTCAATGGTTTAATCACATAAATAATTACGTTTGAATCTGTAACCAATCTTGAAAAGACGCATGTTCGAAAATATCTTACCATTGTATGGCCTGAATTCTGATAATACGACTGTTAACCTATTTGGCGATGGCCTAATAAACCATACATGGAAAGTAACTGCCCCTAAGCAAAGCTATATCCTTCAAAAGGTAAATACCGATGTATTTAAAGAGCCTTCAAATATTGATAAAAACCTTTGTCTGCTAAAAGACTTTTTAAATAAAAAAGATCCAAAATATCTATTTGTTTCACCAATAAATGCCATATCTGGTGCATCACTATTGAAGACACCTGACGGATATTTTCGTATGACACCATTTGTAGAAGGCTCAATTTCTTTGAACGCACTGACGAAAAGAGAAGAAGCTTATGAAGCCGCAAAGCAATTTGGAAAATTCTCAGCTCTATTAGCAGACTTTAATGCAGAAGAATTAAACATCACTATCCCCGATTTTCATAACCTTAATTTGAGGTACGAGCAGTTTAAAACAGCTTGTGCAAATGCCAATCCAAAACGAATGGAGCAGGTAAAGGAATATGTGGAATTTATCAACGAACACAAAAGTATCGTAGACACCTATTTGGACCTGGTAGCGAATGAGGAAGTCCCTTTAAGAGTAATTCACCATGATACGAAAATCAACAATGTACTATTCGATGCACACAATAAAGGCATCTGTGTCATTGACCTGGATACAGTAATGCCCGGTTATTTCATCAGCGATGTTGGTGATATGATGAGAACCTATTTATGTGCTGCAAGTGAAGAAGAAAATGACTTGAGTAAAATCAGCATCAGAAAAGACTTTTTTAAAGCCATTTATGAAGGCTATATGGAAGAAATGGCTGATGTATTGACTGATACTGAAAAACAATATTTCAGTTATGCAGGAAAGTTCATCATCTATATGCAGGCCATTCGATTCCTGGCAGATTACCTACAAAACGACATTTATTATGGTGCTAAATATGAAGGGCATAATTTTAACAGGGCAAAAAATCAAATCACCCTGTTAAAAGAATATCTAAAGATGGAAGAAGGGCTTACAACTCCCCCTTCTTCATCGAAAGAACCGCGTAATCAACCGCACGCGCAGTAAGCGCCATATAAGTTAATGATGGGTTTTGTGTTGACGTAGAGGTCATACAAGCCCCATCAGTAACGAATACATTCTTACAATCATGTAGCTGATTCCATTTATTGAGGACAGACGTCTTAGGATCATGCCCCATTCTGGCGCCACCCATTTCATGAATGTCTAAACCTGGTGCTTGTCCACCATCATTTACCTGAATATTTTTGAATCCAGCTTCCGTAAACATCTCAGTCAGCTGCTCCAGATAATCCTTCTTCATTTTTGCATCATTCTCGTCATAGTCCACCGAAATTTGAAGCAATGGAACTCCCCAAACATCTTTTTTATCTGCATGTAATTTCACATAGTTACTTTCTTTAGGAATCGTTTCCCCCATCATGTGAGAGCCAACTTGCCAAGGACCCAGATTTTTACTTAGTAATTGTGCTTTTAGAGCTGTACCTAAACCGGAAGTATCTCTTGCCGTATTTCTATAGGCAGAAAACCCAGCGGCATAGCCCCGTTTAAAGTTCGTTTCTTGTTTCAGCAAATTTCTAAATCTCGGAATGTATCCGCCACCTGCGGGATTTCTGCCATCAGTGGTAAATTCTTTTAATCCATCGTATTCCGCTCCGATCCTTGCACTGTAATTGTGAAAAGCAACATATTTACCTAAAGTTCCACTGTCATTTCCTAATCCATTCGGGAAACGTGAAGAAGTAGAATTCAATAAAATCAAATTGGTATTGATGGCCGCTGCATTTACAAAAATCACTTTTGCATAATATTCCCGAACTTCCTTAGTATTGGTATCAATCACCCGAACACCTGATGCTTTCCCTAATTTCTCATCATAAATAATAGACTCTACTACAGAAAACGGTCTTAAAGTCAAGTTACCTGTTTTTTCTGCCCATGGCAAGGTAGAAGAGTTACTACTGAAATAGCCGCCAAATGGACAACCTCGCTGACATAAAGTACGGTTTTGACACTTCGCCCTGCCTTGATCAAAATGAATCTGCTTAGGTTGAGATAAATGTGCACAGCGGGCACTGATCACATGACGGCCTGTATATTTATCCCGGATCTTATTTCTGAAATAATCCTCTACAGCATTAAGTGGAAAAGCAGGTAGGAAATCACCGTCTGGCAAGGAGGCCAAGCCATCCCTATTACCAGAAATTCCTGCAAACTGCTCCACATAAGTGTACCAGGAATCCAGATCCTTATATCTTATTGGCCAATCTACTGCAAAATCATCACGTAATGGTCCTTCAAAATCCAAGTCACTCCATCGTTGCGTCTGTCTGGCCCAAAGCAGAGATTTACCGCCAACCTGATAGCCACGAATCCAATCAAAAGGTTTCTCCTGCACATATGGATGCTCTTGATCCTTCACAAAGAAATCCATTGCATCTTCTCTAAAGGCGTAACATTTACTAACCACAGGGTTTGCTTCACGAATTGCAAAAGTAGGTTCTCCACGATGTTCAAATTCGTAAGGGTATTTATTTGTCGTCGGATAGTCTATAATATGTTTAACGTCTTTTCCTCTTTCCAGAACTAAGGTCTTCAAGCCTTTCTCTGTAAATTCTTTAGCTGCCCAGCCACCGCTAATCCCAGAGCCAATTACAATGGCATCATAGGTATGTTCTTTAATACTATCTATGTTTAAGTTTGACATTTCTTTGCTATTAATTATGCTGATTTCACCCGAAAAAAACCATTGTACCTACCTGGAACAAGTTCCCAGATCACGAGATTACTCATCACGTATTTAGAATTGAGATAGCCATCAATGGTTTTCCATTTCATAAACTTGAAAAACTCAATGGTTTCCTCTGAAAGCCCGGCTTTAGCGCTATTGGCATCCCTCACCAATTGAGCAAGTGCTTTACGATCCAGTTCTTCAAAAGCTTTCAATCCAGAAATAAATTGCTGATGCCTTTCGGGGCCAAAGCAATCGTCAAGCATCTTTAGTACGTACAAATGCAGTTTTAGGTCTTTAGCTCCGGAAGTATCAGTTTTAGGAATAATCAGCTCGGCAATCTCTGCAAGCTGACCTTCTTGTGCGGCAGAAATATCGAGGTTTTTGAGTTGGATGGAAGCTTTCCCTTCTTCTCTCAAACAGGAAGGCAATAATGCCATTCCCCCTGCAAATATTAATACCTGTTTAATGGCAAATCGTCTGTTCATAGTTCATTTGTGTGCTGCTAAAATAATCCAAAATTTGGAACTCTCCTAGGCTTATATAAAAGGTGGTTAATTTAAAAATTACGCCTAATTCACGAGAAAGTGGGCGATGCGGGCCGAATTTCCCTTGCTGTTTTCATTTTTATTTACGCTGACTGTTAGCTTAAGTTGATGGGGCCCCTTGGTTAAGTTGCTGCCTAACAAAAGATACCAAGGCAAATGAAGAGACTTACTCCATTTAGTATATAAATCAATTTCCTGTTCTGGTTTACCATCAATTGTATATTTAAGGATGCCAGCGTCAGCACCTGAAACTACAGCAATACCTATTGTATTTCCTTCAAAGTCAAGCGTCAATTCCGATCCGGCCTGAGTGGAAACCAACATAGGAATATGCACAAAACCTTTGCGGGTATTCCCTCCATCTTCTGGTTTCCAGTCCTTTTTTACCGACCAGCCATTGGAGAGTTTTGCATTTTCTACACCTACATAATGACCGTTTTCAAAACTGCCACCGATTAAAGGACCAGGCAATTTTCTTACCCTGCCTTTCTTTAAAGTCATTTCATCCTTTAACAAACGTTGTATCGCTTTAAAATAAAGTTCTTGACCAAATGGCGAAGGATGTAAATCTTTGAAATCTTTTTCCCAGCTAAATTCCTGATTTGCCAATCTATCGCTCACTGCTTTTGCCAGATTGATAGATGGTAAACCGTAGTGTGCGGCCAAGAGTTCATGATTATGTACCGATACTGGTATTTTTCCTTCAGAATAAGATTTCGTTTTATCAGGATCTGCAAAAGATATCAGAACGATGTCCATTTTTGGTTGATGTAATTTAGCGTTTCTAACTATACCTTCCAAAGCGCGAATTTGAGTAAGACTGTCTGTCCCATTGACTTCATCATTTACGGCGGCCTCAATAAATAGTAAATCTACTTTTCCAGAGTCAAGTACGTCCTGCTTCAAGCGAAAAGCATGAGGCAAACTCCCTAAAGATGGGATTCCAGCCGCGATAAAATGAAACTGGGTTTCTGGAAAACGGCTTTGCAGATCTGCCGATACTTTATCTCGCCAGCCTGGATTGTGAGTAATAGATCCACCTAAAAAGGCAACACTAGCTTTTTTATCTTGCTGAAAAACTTTAACAGCATGAATTAAACCAGCTCTATGCTGAATATAGTTGCCATCATCCAATGATTTTACTTGCCCATAACACATAATTATACTGCACAGCAAACTGCTGTAAAAACACAAAAGCACCTTGTTCATAAATTTCCAGAAATTATACAACTATCAAGATAGCCATTTAATGGCTTGGATCATACTGGTAAACAATCTGATAAGGAATATTTTTTAGTTTGGCCGAAATTGCACCAATCGGCAGATCCTCCTTTTGTGGCGTAGGCTCACACACGGAATACAACTTTCCTTTATAAACAATTGCATCGCCAATCGGCTGATCAAACTGAACGCCCATGGTGATGTGTGTAGGATAAAGCATCGCAATCATAGGCAAGTTGTAGATCTCTTTTACAAGATAGAAAAATAGGGCCACACGGTCATCACAATCACTATGGCTGGCAAATAAAGTCTCTTCCGGCGAAAGACGTTTCTCTGCACCATAATTTTCCTCATCATCCTGATAAAGGAAGGCGTAACGGGTAAAACGCATCAGGTAATCCACTCCTTTTTTCTGACTCATCCCCTTTGTATTTTTCTTCAGCAAGGGAATTAAAGAACCATAGGTTTCTTTGCTTAAAGGAATGTTAAAATAAGTTTCAAAATCTACTCCTGGATAATTGGCAAATATAGCCTCTACATCCGTACTGAGCTTCACATTGAAGTGGTAAGCTTTATGTTTATAGACGAACTCCAATTTCTTTTCCAGGTAGTTTTCCGGCTTAAAATCAGGCAGTTTAGTCACTTTGTAGGAAAAGGACTTTGTAGCTTCAGGAACCTTTATCTCTACCGGAACAGGTGGATCAAGATTCAGGTCAGCTTTAGGATAGTCATGATAATTCAAGCACATGTATTTCTTTTTATCCACCATAAAAAATGGGATATCGGAAATGTCTTCATCATTAAATACGTAGAAAATGATCTTACCCTTACTCAATGCCAAGCGGGCATCGTAACCTGATTTCGCCAACAAGAACCATTTATACAAAGTATAACGGCTATAATTCACTAGTTTAGGGCTTAATTGCTCTGCAGTTCTTCTGATCAATTGATAGTACAACCAATCATTAAGCTCCAGCTTTTTTTTATAAGCCAGAAGCGAATCTACAATAGGTTGATAATCCCCAGAGCTTAAACAGTTATAAGCCTGTTTTATGGAAGCCGTAGAAAGTTCCGGAGCCGCAACAACCACAGAGGTATCCAGCGTGGTATGGAACATTCCCCCATAAAATTCAAAGGAAATATCTTGTTTACCCTGGCTATAACTAGTACTCAGTGTAAATAGTAAAGATAAAGTCCCAAATATTTTTAAAAGATGGCCCATAACCCAAGGATTGCTTTCTATTAAATATACGTAAATTTAATGTTAAGCTATAGGTCATCCCAGATTTCTACTTTTTTTTTACTGTTCTACCACTTTAGACCCTGTAGCTCCTCCGTTCTGACAAAAAAATACGGCTTTAATACGCCTTCAAGCTGAGTTTCAAAACCGTCAATATTGCCGGACGAATTCATATGGAACTGTACGTTAACACCAGCTGATCCCTTTTCAGTATTCAGGCCTTTCTTAGGGTCTATAATGAATAGCTCAAAAATGTCGTAATTAGTAGGCTTCAACCAAACAGTACGGACACTGGTTTTTGCATAGAGGGAATCGTTTTTCATGTAAACTTTCATAGTACCATAGGCAGGATAATTATAGGTCCCGGTATAATCTGCTAGAGGGTGTGTAGCGGGATGATGCTGAGTCTGGATGGTTTCTTCCTTTTGCTCAGCTTTGGCCATGGCCACCCTTCTATCTGCCGATTTTTTAAGCTTACCATTCCAGTCCTCATATTTAAGCTGAAGTAAGCGGTCGCTGATGATATTTTTAACTATTTCCGGCACATTTGAAACATTCTGATTGCTAAGTACCACAATGCCTAAACTATCTGCAGGAAAAAAGGTGGAAATAGCCGAAAAACCATCAATATTACCTCCATGTTCAACACGATAGTGCCCCCTGTAAGAATCCATAAACCAGCCTAAGCCATAATTTGCAAAATATATGTCTGGGGCATTCTTCTCCGGTAATCCTCCATCCATAATCGCTTGTGAACTGATCGCCTGCTTGCGAAAATCTGCAGGAATAATCTCTTTACTTTCGTATTTCCCATTATTAACCCAGGCCATCATCCACTTCGCCATATCATTCACATTACTATTAATAGCTCCGGCAGGCGCCATCCCAGAAATATCATAATAATCCAATAAGTCTAAGGATTGATCATCTTTTACACCATAGCCAAGTGAAACCTCCTTACTTTTTAACAGTTCAGCCAAGCTGGTATTTGAATGGGTCATCCCCAATGGTCTAAAAATCTTTTCATTAATTTGATCCGCCCAGGTTTTACCTGTTAATTTGCTGACTACAGCACCCTGAGCCATATACATAAAATTATTGTACTGCCATTTTTCTCTTAAACCTGTAGTGGGTACCATATATTGAATGCGCTTTAAAAGATCATCCACTGAAGGAGTATTGAACATATACCAGGACATATCAAATCTGGCCAGACCTGTGCGGTGACTCATCATGTCACGAAGATTAATATGGTTGGTCATTTCCTCATTATAGAATGTCAACTCAGGCAGGTAATTCTTTACAGGCTGATCTATATTAACTTTACCTTCTTTTTCCAATTTCCCAATCAATGTAGTCGTAAAAGCCTTTGTACAAGAACCTATCGGAAAAATCGTATTTGGAGTAACAGGCAACTTATTTACCGCATCACGGTAACCAAAACCTTTCGCATAAATCACTTTATTTTTCTGTACTACAGCCACTGCAAAACCTGCTGCATTCCAGGTTTTAAGCACATGCTGGAAAGCAGTATCTAATCCGTTAAAGCGACTGTCAGCTTTAACAGCTGCTTGCTGAGCTACAGCTTTTAAAGACATAATGCTTAGAAAAGCAATAACAATTTTTAGTTTCATTCTGAAGTATAATTGAATAGGGATGTAATAAGTATAGGACTTATATTTTTCAGAATGAGACATTCAATAACAGCTGAAAGTTACAGGGGGAACACTATAATATTCTTGATAGAAAACTCAAGCCAACTACCTTAACCTTTTTTTGTCTGAAAGGAATAAGTGTCTAATAGAATAAGGAGACGTTACCGTTGGCAAAACCCATCATTTTAACCTCGTTATCTGCCTTTTTCTCCTTATCCCCGGTAATTCGATTCAAAAAAGCTCTTCTTTTCATAGGCAGGAATCGGAATTCATAAAGCCGAAAAACCCATCAAATTTCACACAAACGTTTGCATTCCGATTTAACTGAACAGTCCCACTAGGTCTTTTTTAGAGAATGATTTATAGATAGAATGATCTGTTTTGATGAGATCTTTAACCAGGTCCTTTTTCGAAGACTGTAATTTCATAATTTTCTCTTCAATAGTATCCGGACAAATCAAACGTATGGCAATTACATTTTTTTGCTGCCCTATTCGATAAGTACGGTCGATGGCTTGATTTTCAACTGCGGGATTCCACCATGGATCTACCAAATACACATAATCTGCCTGGGTAAGATTTAATCCCACTCCTCCTGCTTTTAAGCTAATAAGAAACACCCTTATTTCTGGATTATTCTGAAAAGAATCGACCACTGCTTCCCGGTCTTTTGTCTGCCCGGTCAAATAAGCAAAACTAATCCCGCGATCTCTCAATTCTTTTCTAATCAGGTCCAGCATACCCACAAATTGAGAGAAAACAAGGATCTTATGTGCTGAAGATTTGTTTTCAATCTGCTCCAGCAACACCTCCATTTTAGCAGAAGAACTGCCGTAAAATTCATCTTCGCTCAGTAGTGCAGGTGAATTACAAATTTGTCTTAATTTAGTAATGCCTTTTAAAACATTCATCGTATTACTGGCCACTTCCTCGTCTGTTTGATTGGTCAGGTAATCCCGGATTTCCTTTTCATAACCATCGTATACTTTACGCTGATCAGCCTCCATCTCACAATAAATCACCATTTCGGTCTTATCTGGTAATTCTTTTGCTACCTGTTCTTTGGTTCTTCGCAATAAGAAAGGACTAATTCGCTGCTGCAATTGTATGGCTGCTCTTTTGTCTTTAAACTGATCAATCGGCGTAGAATAAATCTCTCTAAAGTGCTGTTTACTGCCCAGTAATCCCGGACAAGCAAAGGACAATTGCCCATACAGATCAAAAGTGTTGTTTTCAATAGGCGTACCAGTCAACACTACCCTATTCCTGGATTGCAATAAACGAACCGTTTTATAACGCTGGGATTCTGGATTCTTAATGGTTTGCGATTCATCTAAAAAGACGTAATTGAACCTATAGTCTTTTAAAAACCGGATGTCAGTGAGCAAAGTACCATAAGAAGTAAGTACTACCTCATACTGATCGAAATCTTTATGGCCTTTAATCCGGTCTGCACCATAGGTCGTCATTACTTTGATAGATGGCGCAAACTTTTGAATTTCCTGTTGCCAATTGAAGATCAAGGAAGCCGGTACCACAATCAAATTGGTATTGTGATGTCCCTTTTCTCTTTGTGCCAGAATAAAAGCAATGATCTGAATCGTCTTTCCAAGACCCATATCATCTGCCAGACAAGCACCAAAGTTAAATTCATCTAGGAAGCTTAGCCAGTTCAACCCTTCTTTTTGGTATGGTCTGAGTGTCGCGTTTAAACCTTCCGGAACCTTAACAGCGGTGATCGCAGCTGCAGAACCAGAAAGCTGGCTTTTGTACATGGCCAACTGATCTTTCACCGATTCGTCCAGTACCTGAGCTTCATAAAGCTCTTCTATAGCTGTAAAGCTTATTCTTGGCGTTTGAATATGTTCTTCAACTACTTCTCCAGCATTGAAATACTTATTGAACTTCTCTATCCATTCGTCTGGAAGAATACCCATTGTGCCATCATCCAGCTTCACGAACTTACTTTTATTGCGGATAGATTTATGTAAATGCCTTAAAGAGACAACCTGATTACCATATTTTAGCTTCACTGCCGTTTTAAACCAGTCGATTCCACTCATCACATTGATTGAAATATTGGCTTTATGTGGATTTAGGTTGTTGTCTTTTAACTTATTGAAGCCTAGAATACTGATGTTTTTATTTCGCCACTCTTCAAAGGCATGAAGAAACCACTGATTTTCCAACAGCCTGGTTTTATGCAGGTAAAAGCAGTCGTTACTTTCCATCTGATCCTCAAAATAAGGATGCTGCCTCATGATATTGGATATAAACTGAAGTTCCGTTTCCGTGTCCCTTTTCAACGTAAATAAATTGCCATTCCTATCCCTCGACTGGATTTGCTTCCTCGATAACACCGGTATTTCCAGACTTCCATAACGCATTACAGGAGTCAGCAGGACAAAATCTTCAGATTCAGAAAGGTAAATGAGCTGCTCATTCTCCAGGTCAAAACCTTTTTCTTCAATTTGTTTTTTTGTAGCAGGTTTCAGGTAATCGTAAGTCACCTTGATTTTGTTTTCTAACTTAGAAAGAATCTCCTCCTGAAAAGCTTCAAATTTAGAATGGTGGATCAACATCCGGTCATGGTGCTGCTTAAAGAAATCAATCACCCTTAAATAGTTAGGGTTATCAATCAAATGCAGACATTGGTCCATTTGTATAAAATAATTGTATTTCAGCTGAATCTGATCCAAAGAAAAAGCTGTCCCATCGAGCATGAGTTTTCCTGAGACTTCATAAAATTCATGCCTCTGACTCACATGGAGCGTCATGTCTACACTTAGTGTGTTTAGTTTTATGGGAATGATTGCATTTGCAGTCACATTAGCCGAAACTTTGGTATCATGTAAAAAGACCTCCATTTTCATGGGATTCTTTGCCACAGCCCTAAGTGCATCCAGATCTGAATCAGTACGCTCTGCATTGTAATTGTTCTGAAACTTTAATACACCGCTATAGAATTTTATTGCAGCATTGTCTTCTGTTTTCCAGAGCAGATCAGAAGGATTCATGGTTTGAATGGGATTTTTAAACTTGCCATCAAGCGTGGTTTGCGCCTCAATAATCTCTAACGTCAGGTGACTATAGAAACGATGCTGACCAAACACGAGACCCATTTTATGTCTGGCTTTTAAACCTCCAGACACCGGTAATTGTAATCCTTCTTTTGGAAGCAGCTTTTTCTTAAGGTCTTGTTTACTCTGACCAGTTAAGGGATACAACTCCCTCATTTTAGCTTTAATCTGTGTCTGCCCCTGCTGATATTCCAGTTCAAAAAAGTCAGTCAGATTGGCTTCGGTTTCCAATCCATAATCTTTCGCCTGCAGCAGCATCCGCTCCTGCCGCAATTTATAATCGAAGAAAAGACGTAAAGAAGGTCTGTTCAAAATATTGTGCAGGGCTTGAGCCTGGTGACTGCATAATTTAGGATTTGCATCTGTACATCCGCAGGTAATGACCGTTTTACGGTCTCTTTGGCTGATTCCCACACCAGGAAATGGAATGCTGCTTCCAGGAGCTGTAAAAAAAACAACATCAATATCTAGGTGTTGCGGAATAAGGTCATAGAACCCCTTTACTCCCGTATCTACACGATCATTGACGTGTTTTAGTATATATAAATCTGTTAATTCTGAAAAATCAAAATCTGCTAAGATGTACTCTTTTCTAACCTCCATTTGCTCCGGCAATTCCAAGCCCTAAAGGTAGTCCAATTTTGAAATACCTATACTGCTTTTTTTGTAGCAATTACAATTCCAGTTGCCCAACATTGTTTAGTGAGGATCAAATCTTCGCGTTGCTCTAAAGTTGCTATTAAGCGAATCGCCTTCTCTTCATGCCCTTCAGGCCAGTTTTCCTGAGGAAGCATATCGTCAATGAGGTAAAATGCACCTGGCTTCAGCATGTCCAATACCTCGTCCAACAACAGGTACTTTCCATGCCAGGTATCGGCAAAAATATAGTCAAACTTCTGGTTTTTATTTTGAAGGACCCAGTCTTCCCCTTCAATACATTGCAGCTCCAGTCGGTTATCCTGACCAAGAAAACGTTTTGCAATGTCCAAAAACTGCACATCATTGTCAATGGATACAAGACTGGCCTCTTGATCCATCCCTTCCAATATCCAGGAAGTAGAAAGACCTGTTCCAGTTCCCAATTCCAGAAAGCGCCCGCCAGGTTTCGAAGCAGCCAGCGTTTGCAGCAATGAGCAGGTCATTATTGCTGAGGCCATAGAAAAACCAGCAGCTTTGGTCGCTTCATCGATAGCCATATAGGCCTCAGGATACTTTTGTTTTATTTCTTCTATCATATATTGGTGGTTCCTTTAGGAATTTGAAATATAGATAAAAGAGATAAGAGTCTTTGCTTGACTAAGAATCAAAACGATAAATTAAGCCGTTTCGGCATTTACCAAATGCGCTTGTCCTAATTTCTCTTGCTCAAAAAAGGCGAGAATTTCTGTCCAGCTTTTCACCCTTACATGATGATGTTGATTTACATTATGTGAAGCGTCAAACATAATCGCTTTTCCTTTACAAAAATCCAGGTTTTTACAATGGTCATCTATAAGGTAATCTGTCACGACCACACTCTTATCTCCACAGAAAATGATGTTTCTCCAGCTGATGAAAGAGAAGTGTTCTGCTAACCACTCCTGTTTTTCGGATAAACATTGAGGAAACTCCATTGCTGCAGATACGATGTATACCTCGTAATCTTCCATCAATTTCTTCACTGCTGCTACTGCACCATCCATTAATGGGATAGTTCTGAAAAAACCAGGAGTATTTACATATCTTCTGATCGCCCCTTTTTCGGGGAAACCTTCAGGTTCCAAAACACCTAACCTTTCTGATCTAGGCACTCGTACACCGTATTCTTTTTCGTACCAGTCCATGAATTGCTCTTCTATATCTGCAAGAACACCATCCATGTCAATTCCTATTGTTTTTTTGATTTCATTCATATATTATTGTAATATCTTGCAACAAATATAGCAAAATATAGCAACATATTGCAAGATGTTGCTCGAAATATTTACTTACATTTGCAACAATATGATAAAGGAAGAAAGATTACAGTTGATCATAGAGCACATTCGTAAAGAGAAAAAAGTGTTATTGGGAGATCTGAGTACCTTATTAGGAGTTTCTGAAGACACCGTAAGACGGGATATTAAAGAGCTTTCCGACCAGGGATTACTGAAAGCCGTTCGTGGAGGTGCAATTTCCAGGTCTCCTATTCCCCGCCATTTTCGCGAACGTGAGCATTATGATGTAAGCCACAAAGGCATTATCGCCGAAAAGGCAGTAAAACTAATTAAAAATGGACAGGTCGTATTGTTTGACGCTGGCACATCTGTATTGGCAATTGCCACACTTTTACCAAGGGACTTACAAATCACGGTCATCACCAACAGTTTTCCTGTAGTGACTATACTGGAAGATCACCCTTGCATAGAAGTGATATTTTTAGGTGGCAGGTTAAACAAAAACTCCTTCTCTACCACTGGCTTCGAAGTGATTCAAACGATTCGTGGCATTCGTCCAGACCTTTGTTTTCTGGGAATCTGCAGCATAGACCTGATCTCTGGTGTAACCGGAATCAATTATGAGGATTGCCAAGTAAAAAAAGCGATGGTGGAAACCTCAAAAGAGATCGTAGCATTAGCCACTGTAGAAAAACTGGGGACTACAGAACCGTATTACATTACCAGCATGAGTGATATTGATATCATCATCACGGATATTGACCCTAATGATGACAGTTTAAAAGCCTATCAAGAAGCCGGAATCAAATTGGAATAAATTCCATGATTCCGGCTCCAATGATTCGATATTTATTGCAATCGCATCACTTATTATTCCTAAACAAACTTCTTAAAACAAGTATTTTGTACTTAAAAAATTGGAACTATTGCTGTCTACAATTTCATTAATCAGGTGTTTATTGTTTTCATTTAATTTCGTTGCCACCAGGGAACGGATAGAAAATGACCTCAATGCATCCACCACAGAAAGGGTACCTTCAGCACTATCCTTTCTCCCCGTAAATGGAAACACATCTGGTCCACGCTGACACTGACAATTGATGTTTACGCGACTTACCTGATTCACCAACGGATCAATCAGCGAAGCGATTTCTTCATTATCATTACTGAAAATACTCACCTGCTGCCCATGAGTAGATTCAATCAGGTACTCAATTGTTTCTTCCAAATCATCAAAAGGAACAACTGGGATGACTGGTCCGAATTGCTCTTCTGTATACAATTTCATGTCCTTCGTCACTGGATACAAAATTGCTGGGTACACAAAAGATTCGTTTACCGCACCTCCATTTTCGTTGATCACTTTTGCACCATTGGCAATCGCATCCGAAATACAGTCCTGCAGATAAGCCGGCTTATGAGGTTCTGGCAATGGCGTTAAAGAAACTCCGTTTTCCCAGGGCATTCCAAACTTTAGCTGCCCAACAGCCAGAGCCAGCTGTTTTAAAAACTCATCTGCCAGACTACGGTGTACAAATATGATTTTCAAAGCCGTACAACGTTGTCCGTTAAACGATAAAGAGCCTAATACGGTTTCCTGAACTGCCAGCTCAACATCTGCTTTAGCAGTAATAATTGCAGCATTCTTCGCATCTAAGCCCAAAATAGCACGCAAACGGTTTACTTTTGGGTGGAGCTTTTTCAATTCATTGGCCACTTTACTAGAACCGATTAAAGTCAACACATTAATCTGACCAGACTTCATCAGGTCAGGAATGATCTTGTTGCCTCTGCCATAAATGGTATTCACCACTCCTTTCGGAAAACAATCACGGAATGCCTCCAACAATGGATAATGCAATAAAGTACCATGCTTAGGCGGTTTAAACAAAAGGGTATTCCCCATAATCAACGCCGGTATCAAAGTGGTAAAAGTTTCGTTCAAAGGGTAATTAAACGGCCCCATACATAAGACAACGCCCAAGGGAGAACGTCTGATTTGCGCCACAATCCCTTGCTCAATGCTAAATCTGGACGATTGTCTGTCCAGGTCTTTCAAAGCATCAATAGTCGCATGAATATATTCTACGGTACGGTCAAACTCCTTTACAGAATCAGCATAAGACTTACCGATTTCCCACATCAGGAGTTTAACTACAATCGCTTTTTTTTCTATAATTCGGTGTGTGAATTTCTCCACACAATTGATCCTGTCGGCGACACTCATGGTCGGCCACTCGCCTCTTCCATTGTTGTACGCCTTTACAGCTGCTGCCAGCGCTTCTGCTGCTTCCTTTTCACTACACAAAGGATAAGTCCCGATCACTTTACGCTTCAATCCCTCAGGGGTTTTGATGCAAATCGGTGATAAAACTTCATGTATTTCTCCATCCCATGCACGTAGTTCCCCATCGCTTAGATATTCGCGCTGGTGAACCTCTACTGCCAATTTAAATTCCTCCGGAATTTGATGCTCCTCTACAAAAATAGCTTGGAGCTGGTCATTAAAATTCATAGTAATATGGTTGGTTAGGTAAGTAATTCCAAATTATAAATCAGTGATCGGTGCATATTTGGGAACCAAGGATTTCATCACGATCCAGGCCAACAAATAGGCCACAGCACAAATGGCAAACATAATGGTATAACCGGTTTGAGTATGTCCCAGCAATTTATAATGATCAAACAATGCACCCCCTAGTTTAGACATCACTACGCCACCCATTCCACCTGCCATACCGCCAATTCCAATCACCGAAGCAATACTTTTCTTAGGAAACATATCTGAAACTGTCGTAAAAATATTAGCCGACCAGGCCTGATGCGCAGATGCACCAATACCGATCAATACCACCGGAATCCAATAGCTATAATGCCCAAGTGGCTGTGCCAGCAATACCAATAGCGGGAATAATGCAATCACAAACATGGCGCGCATCCTGCCATCATAAGGAGAATATCCTTTATTGATAAAATACATTGGAAACCATCCACCACCAACGCTGCCAATCATAGTCATACTATACAATACAGTCAGCGGCATCATGATATCTGTTCCTTGTAAATTATACTGCACCTTAAGGTAAGAAGGCAGCCAAAACAGAAAGAACCACCATACCCCATCAGTCATAAATTTACCAAAAGCAAAGGCCCAGGTTTGTTTATAACCCAATAATTTGGTCCATGGTACTTTTTTTCCTTCGTCAATAACTTCTACAGGTGCTTCATCGTTCTGGTCGCTATTCACATAGGCCAGCTCATTCGTACACATTCTTTTCTGATTTTCAGGTTTTTCATAGAAAATGCCCCAAAATGCCAGCCACACAAATCCTACAGCACCAATGATTAAGAAAGCAGCTTCCCAGCCCCAGACTGTAGCAATCCAAGGCACGGTTAAGGGTGCTAGAATAGCGCCTACATTGGCGCCAGAATTGAATATACCCGTCGCAAATGAACGCTCTTTCTTAGGGAAATACTCCGCTGTAGCTTTGATGGCTGCCGGGAAATTGGCCGATTCTCCAAAAGCAAGAACCGCTCTGGCAATGATAAATCCCACTACAGAGACTGGCATTGCGCCCAATCCAATCCAGGTAAGGACTGAAGTTGCGCCCTCCCCAATTGGAATGGCTACGGCATGCATAATCGCACCAATAGACCAGATGATCAAGGCTACGGTATAGCCCCACTTCGTACCTAGTCTATCAACAAAACGCCCTGCAAAGAGCATCGAGATTGCATATACGAATTGGAATGCGGCAGTTATATTGGCATAATCACTATTTGTCCAGTTAAATTCTTTCTCCAGCATGGGATGCAGGAGACTTAACACTTGTCGGTCAAGGTAATTGACTGTGGTTGCGAAAAACAGTAATGCACAGATTGTCCATCTGTAATTACTCATTTTAGTCTCTTTCATTATATTTGGTTTTTGGTTGGTTGTGGTTCGATTGTACGGGTATTATCTACCCGATTTTACCAGTTCAATCGTTTTTCTGGTGAGATTCGCTAGTTCGTTATAGTCCTTGTTTTCTAAAATGTCTTTACTGATGAGTTTGCTGCCCATTCCAACGGCACATACGCCTGATTTAAACCAGTTGCTGATGTTGCTCTGCTCAATTTCAACACCACCAGTAGGGATGAACAATTGCCCTGGAAAGAGATCCCTGATAGCCGCCATATAAGATGTACCAAGGATGTTTGCAGGAAATAGTTTAATCAATCCAGCTCCCATCTGATGTGCAGTGTTGATCTCTGTCGGCGTAAAACAGCCAGGAACCCACAGCATACCTTGCTCATGAACCAATTGACCAACTTCTTCACTCACAATCGGAGAAACGATAAAATGAGCCCCAGCTGCAATAAACTCTTTTGCCTCTACTACGGTTTTAATAGTTCCTATACCCAGGTATAGGTCTTGCATTTCTGTTTTTAAGGCCTCTATGAGGATTTTAAAATTCGACAATGCAGCAGGTCCGCGGTTGGTATACTCCAATACCCTGATTCCTGCTTTATATAAAGTCCTGATGATCTCCAGGCTCACCTGCGCATCTTCAAAGTAGAATAAAGGAAGGATTCCCTGATCTGTAATGGCCTTTAAAGAGTTTTCTTTCGTTTTCATTTCTATATCTTTTGTATCGGTTCTTATACTGTATTATTTATAATCTTAAATGGCCACTTCATACATCTTGGCTACCTTAGGAATATCCTGCATTTTGGTTTTTGTAAAATCGGTATGGGTAAATAGCTTCGAAAAAGCTGCTCTGGTTGCAAAACCAAGCGTCTCCTCTTTAGAATGCGCTTTATAAAACCCGTAAATCAAGCCGGCCATAAAACAATCTCCACTACCAATTTTTCCAATAATCCTTTCCGCACGGTATTCCTTAGAAACCAAATGCTCATCTGCGGTATGTAATGCACAATAATACTTCACTCCGAATTCCTTAAAATCAAACCTGAAAGTATGGGCTACCGCAGTACACTTTGGAAAAGCAGCCAGGATGGCCTGCGCGCTTTTTTTAGATTGCTCCAGGTAAGCTTCTTTACGGTTTTCCTCTGCTAATCCAGGACTAACCGGAATCCCTAACATCTGCTCTGCCGCCCAGACATTGCCCATGATCAGGTTACAATATTTAGCCAATGCAGGCATCACCTCTATCGGTTTTTTACCGTATTGCCAAAGTTTACTTCTGAAATTCAAGTCTAGCGAGATTTGGATATTACGCTCGGAAGCAGCAATTAAGGCCTCTTCACAAACCGCAACAACACCTTCATTTAATGCCGGACAAATCGCACTAAAATGCAGCCAGGAAACATCCTGCAGCACTTTATCCCAGTCAATAACCCCTGTTTTCAGGCTAGAAAAAGAAGAATGGTTGCGGTCATAGATCACTCCTGCATTTTTCAAATCCTTGCCATTAGGTAAGTAATATAAACCGATGCGCTCGCCAGTATATTGCATCGGACTGGTATCAATGTTCAGCTTATTCAGGTAGTTTACCACCTGTTTGCTCATAAAATTATCTGGCACTGCCGAAAGGTAGGACGAAGGGACGCCCCAAAGCGCTAGCGCAGCCGCCACATTGGCCTCCGCACCTCCTACATAAAAGGACAGGTTGTTTTCTTTGAGCCAGTTCCCATCCAAATCCGGAGAGATTCTCAATAACAGTTCACCAAAGTTTAAAACCTTTCCCATATTTATTAAAAATTAAAGTATTCTTTTGCGTTATTATAGCAGATGTCCTGGATTATTTTCCCAAGCCACTCCTGATCATCAGGCAATTCCCCATTTTCCACATCATCCCCAAACAGATTGCATAATATCCTTCTGAAATATTCATGACGCGGATAAGAAAGGAAGCTTCTGCTGTCGGTTAACATCCCTACAAATCGGCTCAGTAAGCCCATATTTGATAAGGTATTTAATTGCTTGATCATGCCGTCCTTTTGATCTAAAAACCACCAGCCAGAGCCCCACTGCACTTTTCCAGCAACAGTCCCGTCGTTGTAATTACCAATCATAGTGGCCATCAATTCGTTGTCCGCAGGATTCAAATTGTACAAGATGGTTTTTGCCAGACAATTTTTACTGTCCAGACTATTTAAGAATTTAGCCAGGGCTTTCCCCTGAGAAAAATCGCCTATAGAATCAAAGCCTGTATCTGGCCCCAACTGACTCAATAAACGATCATTATTGTTTCTTAAAGCACCCAAATGATATTGTTGCACCCAACCTTTTTCATGGTCCCATAATGCAAATTGAAACAGCAATGCTGATTTAAACTGTCCAATTTCTACTGGAGTCAGTGCAGATTGCTTTCTTATTTTCAAGTAAATGGCGTTGATTTCTTCTCCTGTGTAATCATCAGCATAGATTTGCTCTAAACCATGATCAGAAACCGAACAGCCATGCGCTGCAAAATAATCGTGTCTTGATTTAAGAGCTGCCAGGTAAGCATCTAAGTCTTCCAGTGCGGAACCGGTTAAAACAGCCAGCTGGTCTATATACTTATTTAACAAAGTCGTGTCATCTGCATTCATCGCTTTATCAGGACGGAAAGCAGGCAGGACTTTGATATCCAATTGATCTCTTTTTATTTTCTGATGATGCTCCAAAGAATCCAATGGATCATCCGTAGTACACAAGGCTTTTACATTCATTTTGCGCAATAAGTTCTGCACAGAATATTCAGGTGTTTGCAATTTAGCCGCACATTCTTCATAAATCCTTTCCGCATTTTCAGGGGAAAGCACTTCATGGATATCGAAGTAGCGCTGTAGCTCCAGGTGGGTCCAGTGGTATAAAGGATTTCTTAAGGTATAAGGAACGGTTTCTGCCCATTTCTTGAACTTCTCCAGGTCCGTAGCACCTCCAGTGATGTAATACTCATCAATGCCATTAGCCCGCATCGCACGCCATTTATAGTGGTCGCCGTACAGCCAGACCTGGGTAATATTTTCAAATATGAAATCGTTTGCAATCTGATCCGGCATTAAATGATTATGATAATCAATAATGGGCATCTGTTTTGCAAAGTTATGATACAGCGATTGCGCTGTTTTTGTCTGTAGTAAGAAGTTGCTATCTAAAAAGTTTTTCACAATAATATTTCTAAATGTATAAAATTTTATAAAGAAACGCCCCTTTTCCAGGGAATAAAATCATCTTGTCTATGGCGTGAGGCACTCACTTCTACGTTTCCACTGGCTACCTCAATGACGTACGCTAAAATACGTGCCCCTGCAGCTTCAATAGGCTCCGATCCATCAATGATCGAACCTGTGTCCAGGTCAATAATATCCCTCATCTTCTCAAATAAGCGGGTATTGCTGGCTATTTTTACTACTGGAGCAATAGGATTTCCTGTCGGCGTACCTAAGCCTGTGGTAAATAAAACAACGTTTGCACCCGATCCAACCTCCGCAGTAGTCGATTCTACATCGTTCCCAGGCGTACATAAAAGGTTCAATCCAGGCTTTGTCACTTTTTCAGGATAGTCCAATACAGCCACTACCGGTGAGGTGCCGCCTTTTTTCGCCGCCCCTGCAGATTTAATGGCATCTGTGATCAATCCATCTTTAATATTTCCTGGAGAAGGGTTCATGTCAAATCCAGATCCTGCCGCAGTTGCTCTGCTGCTATAAGTAGTCATCAGGTCTGAAAAACGTACTGCATCCTCACGATTCACACATCTATCGCTCAAATTCTGTTCTACTCCACACAATTCGGGGAACTCTGCCAAAATTACTGAACCCCCTAATGCTACTAATAAATCAGAAGTATAGCCAATTGCCGGGTTTGCAGAAATCCCAGAGAAGCCATCTGAGCCACCACATTCCAATCCAATACATAATTTATTCAATGGAGCCGGTTTTCGCACATTGGCATTCGCCTGTATTAAACCTGCAAACGTTTGCTTAATTGCCAGAGTTAACAGCTCAGACTCCTTACCAATCGTCTGCTGATCCAGGATGTATAATGGTTTGTCAAAATTAGCCACACGCTTTTGGATTTCCTCCTGTAGAATACTGATCTGGGCATTCTGACAACCCAGACTTAGGATCGTTGCACCAGCCACATTAGGATGTGTAATGTATCCTGCCAGCAACCCACACAAGGTCTGCGAGTCTTGTCTCGTACCACCACAGCCGCCGGTATGGGTTAAAAACTTAATCCCATCTACATTTGGAAACAAACGGTTCGCCTTTTGTTTTTGCGCTGTATAACTCAATTGGGCGCTAAGAATCTCATCCAGATTTTTCCCTTCCTCATATAAAGAAATCAGCTCTTTCGCCTGCTGCTGGTAAGTTTCGTTGCGGCCATAGCCTAAATTATTCAATAAAGCCTCCTGAATAACTTCGAGATTCCTGTTTTCACAAAAAACCATTGGGATCACCAACCAATAGTTGGCGGTACCTACCTGGCCGTCATTACGGTGATATCCATTAAAAGTACGGTCTTTCCAGGCCGATATATCTGGCTTATTCCAGGATAAATGTGCTTCATTAGTTTCAAAACTGGTAGCCGCATGTTTGATATTAGCGGTGGTCAATAAAGAACCAGCCGGAATGTCACTTTGAGCTTTACCCACCAATACACCATACATAATCAATTCATCATTCGGTTTTAGATCTACCGTATTGAATTTGTGTTTAGCCGCTACCTGGTCCTGTAATAGGTAATCAACACCATCATAGCTCAATATCTCGCCCTTCGACAGGTCCGTTAAAGCCACCAGCACATTATCCTTTGGATGAACCTTTAATATTCTTTGCTTCATTAATTGCTTTGTAAATGTTTTTCTGATTGCTGTAACGCTTCCTTCATTCCTGAAGTTAAAATCAGTTTATATTGTTCTGTTATTGTTGCTTTCAAGCCAGGTAATACAGACAAATCTGCTCCCCATAACCCGGAATCCGCCAGTACCTGATGCACATACTCCTCCTGTGGCAACCTACTTTTGTCATGGAAATAAGCCACTTCATCGTCAGTAATCTGATATTCTCTACCTTGATATGCCCCAAAGTACTGCCCATTTGAAGAGGCCCTGCTTACCCGCATAAAGACCAGATATGCAGCAAAACCCAAGGCAATATTTGTCGGAACCTGATGGTACTTCTTATAGTAATTCAGCAACACCGGAATCACACGGATCTTGATCTTCATCGTGTACTGAAAAGTAATATTGATCCAGGAATGTGCAATAAAAGGATTTGCAAAGCGGTCAATCACACTATCCGCAAAAGCGGCAGACAAGGCCAGGGCCACCTCATACGGAATTGCAGGGGCGATTTCTTTTTGCATCACCTTTGTAATGTATCTTTTTAAAGGGGCTTCTGACATCGCTTCAGCCACTGTTGGAATGCCAGAAAGAAAAGCAATTGCCGCTGCGAGGGTATGCGTTCCATTTAACAGCCGTACTTTCAGCTCCCTGTAAATCTCAATATCAGGTTTTACAATAATTCCTTCATCAATTCCTGTTAACCCCAGCAATCTTTCTACTTTTAGCCCCCCTTCAATTGCCCAAAGGCGATAAGGTTCTGCCATAATTAACAGTTGATCGGTATAACCCAACTCCTCTTCCAATTCTTTCAGCACCGCCACATCAGGCTTCCCTGGCACAATCCGATCCACCAATGAATTGCAAAAATGTATATGCTGTTTCAACCAAGCCACAAATTCCGTCTCCAAACCCTGATAATCAGCCAATTCAAAAACGATCGCTTCCAGTTTTTTTCCATTATCAGGAATCAGTTCTGTCGCAATTACCACCAAATCGTATTCATCTGTATTGCACACTAAAGCTTTAAACCTGGCATATAATACTGCCAGCAATTTCGCTGGAAATGAGCTTGGCGAACCTTGCTGAATAGCTTCCTTAACCAGTTGTATCCCAACCTCGGTCGTATTAGAAACGATTAACCTCAAATCCTTGCTAACTGCTATCTCTAAAATGTGATCCCAATCTTTATCTGCCGTTAACACACGGCTGATCGCTGAAGAAACAATATTTTCTTTTATTTTCTCTCCTTTTTCAATTCCTCTGACACATATCGTGTACAAACTATCTTGCTTGTTGAAAGCACTGGTATCTCCTTTGCTAGTCGATTTTACCACCGCAATCCTACCGTTAAAGGCACCAATAAGGTTTGCTTTATGGATAAAGTAATCTGGGAGACCACGTAATAGTACGCCAGTTCCAAATTGTAAGACCCTTTCAGGAAGGTTAAAATGCCTTTGATCAGGAACGATTACTTTCGCTGATCCCATACCATTTAAGGTGTTTTTGGATAGTATCATCTGTTAAATTACATTCGGTTAGAAACAATTCTACATAATAATTATAAGGAATGATCGGCTTGAATGGAAATTATTTGCGCAATCGTTATCGGGAACGTTATCGTGCAGGATGGATCAGGCTATTTCCTCAGAAAGGGCTTTACTTAAAGAAATTTACGGGTATTGGCGACAACCAGCGGATCAAATCAGGTAGGTCATAATAGGCAAGCACACCCGGAATCAGCTCGCTGTATCCATCTTTTTGCAAGGGGTTTTCTAACCTGCTCAAATAAGAAGGAGTACCTTGGTATAAATCAAGCTGAACAATAGCCGGCTCCAAAAAAGCAGCATGCATTGCCGGAACATTTAACAGGCCGTTACTGCGAATCGTTATTTTTTTTGCTACAAATGATTCTTCTTCTATAGCTGCACCTCCAGAAGACACCGCTTCATTCACAAAGCATGGATTGGATTGTATAAACTGAACTAAGCAAAGTAAATCATAAACCCGTTGTCCTGCTAACGGCTTTCCAATATGCAAAGCAAACATCGCATTTCTGTATTCTTTGTTTTGATATTTCGGGTCATTTAAACCAGCCTTATCTTTAGTTTCTCCTATCCCTCTCAAATCCGGCAGCACCAACGCAAAGCCCTGATCCAGATACTGCTTTAAGGAAGCAGGATCCCTGGCCAGACTTTCTTTACCCGCCTCAGCTGCCCAAATTAAAACCTGTTTAATCTGTCCAGTAGGCTTTAATAACAGGAAAGGCAAAGGAATTTCCCCCGGACTCCTGAGTATCATCTTATAAAATCTTAACCCATTCTGCAACAAAGAATCTAGCACAAAGGACTCCAGCTTTAATTCATCAGTAGACAAAGCCAGCAATTGTTTGATTTTGCTGCTTTTAACTGCCCGATCCTCCTCGGAAAAAGCGCTTCGCTTTAAGGCTAGAGCATGGTATACAGAAAGATGGTAATCTGCTAAACTTCGTTCATTGGGATAGACAGACTGGAGTAATCCATTCGGACTAACAAATAGTTTTGCTGCTGGCAGGACCTCAAGATCTCCTTCCTTTACAGCTGTTGAATCCTTATAAAAATGCCGACGAAACCAGGTGACAGCAGCCTCTCTTTTAGGTTTAGACAAACCATGACCATCTGCATAGCTAAACATCGACAAATGGTCCGGGACACCCAAATCTAAATACACTTGTTTAAGGTCTCCATAAGATTCCAGGGTTCCCTGATAGTCAATAAAATCGTATTCCCCAGCCAATACCAGCAAGGGTTTTGGTGCTGCCGCAATCAGATAATCACTCATTTCCAATTGCGCTTCGCCCTCTCCAGGAACTTGTGCGCAACCATCTGCAGGTCCAGTCATCGCTAAGGTACGCGCTCTGCTGGCCAGATAACTACAGGGAGCAAGTACTTTTACGCGCGCGTCCATAGCAGCAAAATAGATCACCTGCATACCTCCACCACTATTTCCTATACAGCCAATCCTGGATGAATCCACTTCTTTTCTGGTACAGAGGTAATCCAGCCCCCGCATATTGTCGAAAAGCTCATATACAGCGACCGAACTTCCCAAAAGATTGGCAGATTGATTGAGCAGCGTATGTTCAGTTGTCCCTCCTTTAGTTTGAGGCTTACCTGCTTCATCCAGTAATTGATGCCTTTCCGACTGCGAAATCGGGTCTATCACAAAAACAACAAAACCATTCTTCGCAAAAAGAATGGCAGCCTGCTGATAAGATGGTGTCGCCTTTCCAGAATCTTCGTGTCCACAGAACATCAACACTGTTGGGAAAGGCCCTTTACCTGTTGGCAGGTAAAGATTTGCAGTCACATGATGGTCTCTGAAACTTTCGTAACTGACCTTTTCAATCCGATAACCAGGCTGTATTATAGTCCCTGAAATTTTCGGATTTAGCGCCGATTCAGAAGGAAATCCTTTGATTACAGCATCAATACCAGCCTTCACTTTGGCTTGATAGCGGACTGTGGCATCCTTAGATCCTTTAGCGGCACCCAGCACATTTCTCCTCGCTTCATATTGGGCAGTCATTTTCCCGATGAGGTAAGCATTTAAACTCGCTTCTCCTTTCCAATCCAGCACATCAAAGGGCTTTTGTGCACAACTGAATGCCACAGCAAAAAAGAACAGAGCAACCGTACTTAAAGCTTTTTTAACCATGCCGGGTATTTCTTATCGATCAGATTTACAGGCCACTTACCGTACCAGGCATAACCTATTCGTCTTTCCACTTCAATCTCAGCTAAGGTCTTTTTAGGGACATTTTCCCTGCCCGTAAAAATAGGTGTATTGCTCGGAATGTCATAAAACCTAGCCCAGATTACACTGGAAGCAGCAGGTTTCAACACACGATCCTTACCGCCAACTTGATTCGGATCTTTGATGAACACAAAATCATAACCCGTAATCTTGGATTTTTGAAACCAGTCTACAGCAGATTTTACAGACGTTACGATAGCAGCAGAAGGATTTTTCTGGCGCATTAAGAATTCTACAATATACACAGACTCCATACCGCTCAATGAAATCGGTTCAAATGCACGTGCCTGAGCCGGTTTTAAAGTATGCTGATCATATTGCGCACACCATACGGTTAACTTTCCATCTTGTAGGACTTGTGTTTTCAAAATGCAGGAAATACCTTTATCAATAGCTACCAGCGCCCGCTTACGTGCTGTTTCTGGCAGTACTTCAAAGCCCTCTTTTCCCTCTGCCAGATCCTGCATGATATTCAACACATTTACCATGGCATTGTCGTTATAGGTGATTTGAGCGCGGTATAAGTGATGATCCGGGAAATATTGAGGCCATCCGCCATTTCCATATTGTGCCTGAAAAAGGTAATCCATACCCTTTTTTACCGCAGCAAGGTAATCTGGATTTCGGGTATCTGCATAGGCCTTCACTAAATACCGCAGCTCTTTTGTGGTTGCTTTATTGTCAATTGTCGCATCATCATGCAAAGAATCCGCTTTAATCTCCAGTCGAAGCTTCGTAGAAAGTGGCTGATCATAGTCAATTGGCACCTTACCAACAGCTTTTGGCCATCCGCCTAGGCTACGCTGATAAACCAACATTTTTTCTGCAGTACTGTCCAGTTTTGATGGTACCCCACTGAGGTTCTGCGCTATTGCGCAAGAACTCAGCAAAGCAGGCAAAAGAGCGAATATTATTTTTTTCATTTTGTTGAATTAGAAGGTAATTGCTGACTAAGCCATTGAACCAGGTCTGTTGCTGCAGCAAAATTATCATAATCGGCTGGCAACTTTCTACCGTCTACATACTCATTATACAACCAGGGATCACCGATAACGAAGACTGTCCCTTTGCCATATTTAGCAGTCGCAATGACATTATTCCCAGCACTATCCTTTACAATTGCTACTGCAGGACTACTTAATGAAAGACTACTAAACTCCTTCACAAACAACCGATTTGTGTTTTTGAAGATAGAATTTCTTGCAGGAATATCGATCCTCGCAGTTTCATATTCATTCCTATTTACCCTGCCTTTACTGTCCTTATTGAACTGAATACCGAAAGGTTTCGCCAGTTGGTTAAAATGATCCAATTCCGTATTGCCGGTATCATTTGCCATCAACACCAATAGGCCGCCTGCTTTCACCCATGAGGTCAGGTCTTTGATATGATTTACCCCAATATAGTTCGGTTTTGCGCTTTCTTTTTCTGTATCCGGGTCAACAATAATGTATACTGCCGCATTGCTAAGATTTTTCAAGGTAGGCTCTTCATCCAACTCTCTGGTTTTAAAGCCATTCCTCTCAAATATACCGCCCCACATAGAAAATCCGCCATTTGCGCGTTCTGCCCATTTGTAATGCCAGGACAGGTCATTTCCACTCTGGTCTTTCTTGATTTCATGATTAAAGTAGTTGTCAAGCAGCACCGTTTTTCCTTGACCAGGTTTTGCTGATGATGCCCATTCCATCTCATTCGCAGCTAGTAAGAATGCCCCTACACCTTTAGGATCGTTGGTGATAACCGGCTCAGTCAGGTAATAAGCAAAACTGCCGTCACGATAAGGTTTGCCGCCTAAACCAGACACACTAACGGTACCTTTCAGGTTTACCCTATCCGCCGAAACCTCCTCTACAAACACCTTACACATACCACGATAACCTTTCTCTGAAACAGCAAGATATGAAACAGGCAAGTCGCCATTTCTCACGCCTTTAGCCAGGCTATATACAAACATTGCCGAAGCAGAAGCTTCGGGATAGTTTCCTTTCACATTCGCTTTGTCCAGGATATCATACCAGAGTCCGCTTTTAGGATCCTGATATTTCCTGACCGCTGTGGCTGTCCTGTTTAAGATTTCCTGAAGTTCTTTTCGCTTAGGATGATCCTTAGGGAAATATTCCAATGCGTCAACTAAAGCCATGGCGTACCAACCCATTGCTCTTCCCCAGAAATTAGGCGATTGTCCCGTTACCGGATTTGCCCACTTTTGCTCCTTAGATTCATCCCATCCATGATATAGCAGGCCAGTCTTTGGATCTTTACTGTATTTCTCCATCAGGATGAACTGATTCGCGATGTCGTCAAAAGCAGCATGGTCGCCTACTAAAGCGGCATATTCCGCATAAAAAGGCTGTCCCATGTACAAACCATCCAGCCACATCTGACTAGGATAAATCTTCTTATGCCAGAAACCACCTTCTTTAGTCCTGGGATGATCCTTCAGCTGCTCCCGTAATGCGCTAGCTGCTTTAAAATATTTCAGCTGACTGGTCACTTTATATAACGTCAGTAGTGATCTACCGTTCTTGATATTGTCAATGTTATAGTCCTGCGGCTTGTACCTTTGAATCACACCATCTTTCGTCACAAAAAAGTCCATGCTTTTCTGCATGTATTTGAAGTATTCAACTTTTCCGGTTCTTTTCCAAAGCCCATCAATTCCTTCCAGAATCACCCCTTGATCATAAGCCCATTTTACGGGCTTAGGCTGCTCAGGATTGAGGTTGAGTGAATCTGCCCATATTTCCATTACTGTAGCCGCCATACGCGCTGAGAGCGGCTTATTCGCCTGCGCATGGGCTACAGAAGAATAGCTTGCCTGCAGGAGCAGGACAGCAGCCGCAGTATTTATCCAGGTTATTTTCATTTTATTTCTTTAATTCAAGTTCAGTCTAAGGCTTTTTGAGAGCGCAACCTCGTTTTGTACCTACCAAACTATTTCTTTATATCCAGTACTGCTGGCTTAGCATCATGCGTAAATTCCGAAATAGCCTTGGCTTTAACAGTTGCAGTACCAGACATTTTAAGGTCTTTATTCTGCTCGCCAGAAACGCGGATCAGTAAGTCTGCATTGGTATAGTCTATATTTTTGAAGGAAACAGATTTTCCGTTTTGCACATACAATAATGGCCTTGCTGTGGGCACGTCCAAATGCACATTCGTTAAATGTATATTTTTAGCCTCCTGTATATCAACACCCTCATCGGATTTAATCACTAAATTATTAAGATAGATATCACTAATACTCATCTCTGGCAATCCCCGTACAAACACAGCCTTCGCCGCTCCATCGCAAACTACATTCTCAATATAAAACTTCCTGAATATTGGGGTTTCTTCTGTAACAGGTAATAATTCTACTTTAGGTGCGCTTCGCTGCTCGCCTGTTAAAGGAACCGGATCAACGGCTGCATAATACATGTCAAAAAGAATCGCCTCTCCAGCTATATCTTTCATATTGATATTTTTAGCATAGATATTTTCTACAACTCCGCCTCTTCCTCTGGTAGTTTTAAAACGCAAACCAATGTCGGTGCCAATAAAAGTACAATCAGAGATAAATATGTTTTTAGCACCGCCAGACATTTCACTGCCGATTACAAAACCACCATGTGCATGATAAACTGTACTATTTCTGATGATTACATTTTCTGTAGGCACTCCACGTTCTCTTCCCGCAGCATCACGGCCGGATTTAATGCAGATCCCATCATCGCCTACATCAAAAGTACTGCCTTCAATCAATACATTTTTACAAGACTCAATGTCTATACCATCCCCATTCTGAGCATACCAGGGATTTTTAACATAAATATTTCTAACGGTAATGTCCTCACTCATTAAGGGATGAAGGTTCCATGCCGGAGAATTCTGAAAAGTCACACCCTCCAGCAAAATCTGCTTGCAGCGGTACAATACCATTAGGTTAGGACGTAAAAAGTCTTTAATACTTTCATAGAATTCCGGAGTTTTATCAGAACTGATTTTTCCAGGATCCTTCATTGTTGAGCCTTTCATGGTCAATGCCGAAGGGTACCAAATTTTCTTATTTTCACTCACTAAACCACCGGAAGCCAGTAATTTCTTCCATTGGCTTTCCGTCAATTTATCTCTTTTAACCATTCTCCAGGCGTCACCGCCGCCATCAATAATTCCAAAACCAGTGATGGCAATATTTACCTGATCGTTTGCCCAGATTGGAGATTGATTGCGCATTTGAGGGAATCCTTCCCAGTTTCCTTTTACCAGGTCATACTGGTTGAAATCCTTGGTAAATTGCAGCAGAGCGTTCTTCTGCAAGTGTACGTTCACATTACTTTTTAACTCTACAGGACCGCTCAGCCATAAGCCAGCAGGAATGACCACAACACCCCCACCTTTTTTGCTCATGGCCTGAATCGCCGAATTGATGCTTTTAGTGTTTAAGGTAATGCCATCATTTTTGGCACCATAGCTAAGAATATTGATCGTATCTTTTTTAAATGATGTTCCTTTTACTGTCGGTAAGTTGTCAAATGAATACTGCTGTTCTTTACTGGAAACTTGTGCTTTGGAAACTATCGGGTTCCATAACAAAAGCGCCACAGATAAAGACCAGATCATAGGGTTAATCTTGTTCATACAAGGAGGTTTAGGTATCGTAATATATTTGGTGACCGCTGTTTCCAGCTGGTACACAATGCTACATAGTTTTGTGAGAGAATAAAACAAAAACGCCCAAAATAACTGCGCAATCGTTCCCGTGTTCCTATTTAATCGGTTCTACACGGAACCAATCCACATCAACATATCCAGAATCATTGCTTTTTCCTTTTTTAACGGCAAAAAGACCCATTTTTGCGCCTATCCACTGCCCTTCTTCTGCCTGAAAGGCCCCCGGAACAGCTTTGAAGTCCTTCCCGTCCAGACTGTAACTGAAGGTGCAGACTGCTCCCTCCTTTACCTGAACGCGCAAATAAACGTCCTCTGCCTGGACATGACTGATTGGAGGTATAAAATTTCCTATTATCTTTTCTTTTGCCAATACCGCTTTCCAATCCGAAATCTTGATTTCCTGCTCCTTTTTCCCTTTAGCAGCATCCATACAACTTGTATACACTAAAGACAGGATCCCTTTACTGCTTTTCAAAGCCAGGTTCGCATAGCTTCTACCCATGATCATCAGGCCCACCTTTTCTTCCTCCAATTTTACACTCGCATTAAATGTAACTTTTGCCGTAGCCATAAACGCTTCTGCAGGAAATTTTTGTAAAAGCAGGTTTGGTACTTCCCAGTAATTACTCATTTCTTCCGGCCCCGCTTGTGTGAAAAGCCTTAAGCTTCCTTTTCCAGGATTCATAAATGCCCAAGTCGCTTCAGGGTTCGCCTGCCATTGCCACTGAAGACCCATGCTATTTTCATTAAACTCGTCACTTTCTGCTGGCGTAGTCACTGGATAAACCTTAGCCACAGCCGGCTTTTTATATTCCAGAACCGGTGTTCCAATTCCTGTTTCCTCAGGATCAATTCCGATTACCGGCCAGTCTTTAATCCATTTCATCGGTTGTAAATGTACCACACGACCATAAGGTCCTTTATCCTGAAAGTGCAAAAACCAATCTTCGCCTCCTGGGGTATCTACCCAAGCCCCTTGATGAGGGCCGTTTATTGGAGATTTCCCTTGATCCATCACGACTTTTCTTTCATAAGGCCCGTAAATATTTTTCGAACGCAATACGAGCTGCCATCCGGTAGCAACGCCTCCTGCAGGCGCAAACAGATAATAGTAACCGTTTCGCTTATAAAATTTAGGCCCTTCAATGGTGGGATCATCTTCATGCCCATCATAAACCAATTTCCCCTGATCGATTGCCTGATCCCCCGCCTCATTGAGCCTTTTGACTGCCAGTACACTTTTAATTCCCGCTCTGCTGCCGGCATAAGCATAAGCCAGGTAAACTTTGCCATCCTCATCCCAAAGCGGACAAGGATCAATCAATCCTTTTCCTGCAGCTACCATCTTTGGTGCAGACCATTCTCCACGCGGATCTTTAGTTTTAATCAGGTATATCCCAAAGTCCGGATCAGGGTAATAAATATAAAATTCTCCTTTATGATAACGAATCGCTGGTGCCCATACCCCATTTCCATGCTGTGTTTTAGAAAAATGAGCTTCCGGGATTTGGCGTGTTAAGGCATGGCCAATAATTGACCAATTCACCAGATCTTTGGAATGGAGAATCGGTAAACCAGGTACCCCATCAAAGCTTGAGGCAATCATGTAGTAATCATCGCCTACCCGAATCGCGTCAGGATCTGAATAATCAGCATTCAAAACCGGATTTTTATACTTCCCATTACCAAGATCGGCCACCCAGACCTTACTGATGCTGGACATGGCGGGCATTGAGCTTTCTCTTGCAGCGCTTTTTACATTGGCTGCACTTCTTTTTATATCTTTCGGAGCTTGCGCGGCTACTGTTCCCCCGCAAAGTAGAAAACTTGCAATCCATAAACTACTCCTCCACAATGGATACTTTTTAATTATTGTTTCGGCTTCCATAAACTATTTCCTGAAAATATCTTCTCTAATGTATATCCTTTGACTTCTTGCTTTGACAACTGTTTTGACCAGGAGATTCTTTCTGTGCTTATTCCTCCCTGACCTTTCGAACCGTACTCCGCATAATAGCTGCTCTTGTGATTATCATTCTCATTCCAGGCACGCCAGCCAGCAGCTAAAATGTGTGGTCCCATATCCGTATGGATAAATACGGTGTTCGCATAAGGACGCCATGGTCTCCCAAGGTATACTTTTTCTATCCCAGGAGCTGCCCTGAGTTTACAATCAATAAAGACAAAACCGTAGCGTTGTGCGGCTGTGGTTGAAGCGGCAGTGATGTAAGAGTTTTTCTTACTATGAATATGACAACGTTCAAAAACGACGGTTGCTGCACCAAAGATAAAATCTGTGGTTCCTTCAATATAGCAATCCAGATAATACTGCCTGCTGGTATCTACAGCAGGAAAAAGTGTATCCTGATTACCTAATATTCGACAATTCTTAACCACAATCCGATCTCCCTCCGCATGCAATGCAACAGCTTGCCCAACCGGGCCTGCGCTATTTTCAATCGTCAATCGCTCGGCCCTGAAATCATTTCCCTGAATCAATAACGTATAGGAATTATAAGTATTAAAACCTTCCTTGCCCGAATAATCCCCATTAGAAATCACCGTATTGGAAGAATCTTCTCCTAATAGAAAAACATTCGTCTTCCAGGAAGGCACAATCAGCTTCTCTTTGTAAATTCCTTTTTTAATGTGGATCGTGACTTCAGCATCAGAGAAATCGCGCACCGCATTAATAGCGGCCTGAATCGTTTGAAAATCAGCAGTACCATCTTTACTTACAGTATAAGATGTCAAGATATTTTGAGCCTTTTTCTGACCCTGTGCTTTCGTTCCTGGACAAATCCCAAACAACAATAGGAATATGATTAGTTTTTTGCTGGCAGCCATCCTTTAAATATCTTTTCTAACGTATATCCCGCAGCCTCCTGATCATTCAGCTGCTTAGACCAACTTACTCTTTTTGCGATGGAACTTCCAGTTCCATTATTTTGGTATTCCGCATAAAAAGCGGTCTCCTCATTGCTTGTTTTACCCCAATTGTTCCAGCCCTCTGCTTTAATCATTGAACCTAGGTCACAATTCAGAAAAGCAGCCTTTGCATGAGCGCGCCAGGGCCTGCCCAGATATACAGACTGCGCAGGCGCGGTTCCGGTCAGTTTACAGTTCAAAAACACATAGCCATATTTTACAGAATCAGGTGCGGAAGAAGCGGTAACAAATCCGGGCGACTTACAGAAGAGCTCGCAGTCTTCAAATACCGCAGTGGCTGATCCGAAGATAAAATCTACAGTGCCACTGATAAAACAGCGGTAAAAATACTGCTTACTTCCTGGACCATACGTATACAGCGTATCCTGAAAACCCAGCATCTTGCAATTCAGGAAACTGGCTTTGTCTCCAGCTACCCATAGCGCCACCGCCTGACCTACCGGTCCTGCTGTATTTTCAAAAGTGATATTCTTTGCAGTAAACTCATCCCCATAGATGTAAAAGCCTGAAGATCCTGATGTCCCCATTTCTTCGCCAAAGCGGTTTTTCTTTTGTGCGTAATCGTCGTAGGTTAGGATAGTTTTATCTACATCTTCTCCAATCAATGTCACCATTTTCTTAGAAGCTGAAAGGTTTAGCTTCTCCTTATATTTTCCATTCTTTATAAAAATGGTCGTGGTCACCTTTCTAAAATCAGGGACAGCATTGATCGCTTCCTGAACAGTTTTAAAATCACCGCTTCCATCCTGCGCAACCACTAGCCGCTTATCTTGTGCTTTTAACTGTCCAAAGCTAAAAACACCTAAGACTGCAAGCCATACTATCATTTTCATTTCTTTGCTGTTTGAGGTTGTACAATGTAATTACATAGCTCCAATTGCTGCTTTTTCATTTCCGAGAGCACAAGCTGCGCTATTTTTCTGGCGCCAAATTCATTAAAATGAGTATTGTCTTTTTTTCCCTCCGGATAATTCGGATGAGCACCAGGTTCAAGTTGCATAAATAACTTTTTGGTAGCCTCTGGACCCATCTTCTGATACAATGCTCTGCTATCTCTATCCAAATCAATTAAAGGCACCCCATACATTTTTGCCACTTCATATACCGCAGTAGTATATTCAGCATGGGTTTCTTTAGTCTGTCGACTTTTATCAAAGCTCATTCTGGATACTGGTGTAATGAGCACAGGAATGGCGGCTTTAGCCCTGCTCTCTTGGATAAACCGAGCAAGGTTTACTTTGTAATCGGCCACAGCCGTATACCGGTCTTTATACCTTTCTTCTTTAGCTTCATCATTATGGCCAAACTGTATCAAGACATAATCTCCTTGATTTAAGCTGTCAGCCACATTTAGCCAGCGCTGTTCAGAAAGAAAAGTTCGGGTACTCCTACCACCTTTTGCACGATTGTTAAACTGTAGATCGGCATTAAAAAAACCAGCAAAAGGCATTCCCCAACCTGTTAATGGTGCTTTGGAGCTTTCGTAAAGACACATCGTCGAATCCCCAATCATCCATACGACTGTCGGTTTCCGCATTGGCATAAAGGCACTGCATAAACATAGTAATCCGATTGCCGCTATTTGTAATCTTCTAAATCCTGAAATTTGAGCCATTCCCTTTTATTATTTAACCAAATACGTTAACACTGGGAAATTCAATGTCCTCATTTCCTTTAAAACCAGCTGAGCCATTTCCCTTGCACCAAGTTCATTAAAATGCGTATCGTCTTTTTTTCCTTCCGGATAATTCGGATGCTCTCCTGGCTCCAAATAATTGAATAGCAATTTACTTTGATCCGGTCCATACTCCTGCAATAAAGCCTGACTTTTTAAATCAAGATCAATCAAGGGCACGGCGGATGATTTTGCCAGTTCCCTAACTAATTCTGCATAAACCTGATGTGTCTCCTTAACTTTTCCATCGGGATCAAAACTTCTTCTCGCTACAGGCGTGATGAATATCGGGATCGCACCTTTTGCCCGACTCTCCTGAACAAACATCGACAGGTTTTTTACAAAATCTATTTCTGATGTATAACTGGCCTTAGTTTTCACTTCATCATTATGTCCGAACTGAATCAATACGTAATCGCCTTTCTGAAGCTCAGATACTACGGGTGCCCATAAATTTTCGGAAATAAAGGTCTTGGTACTTCTCCCATTCTTTGCCCGGTTGTCGACCAAAACCTTGTTGCAAAAAAAATTAGCAAAAGGCATTCCCCAGCCTGTTTCAGGGAAAGCGCTTGCTGATTTAACAGCAAGCGTGGAATCCCCAATCAAGTATATGGTCAGTTTTTTTGAGTCCGAAATAAAGGATGTTATACTTAATGTCAGTCCTATAAAAACAATATACCATTGATATTTTTTCATGATCATCAATTAAAACGTCCATCGAGGATCGCCCAATGCTCTTCCACTGGTACTGCTGGTTCTCAATATTGATCCTTCAGGTAAAATAAATTTAACGGTTCCCGCATTCCATCCCGGATCCACCGTTTGTCCTTGCGTAGAAGCACCAGGTAAAGGCAATGCCGTTCCGCCTATCGCTGTTCTCAGGTTAAAGGTATTGTTATTGGTAAAAGTGATGGAAGATGCTCCCGCTGTGCTGTTGATAACTCCCAGTACCGCACCTGAGCGAGGTCCATTCGCAAGAATAGAGTTTTTGAAAACAAAATTCACAGGGTTCGCTGCCGCATTCATCAATAAATAATTGCTGTTAAAACCAATATTATTGACCGTAGAATTGCTGATGCTGATGGTTGCCGGTGTTCCAGGCATGACTGTTCTACAGCTCACTAAACCTGGTGAAATATTATAAAAAGTACTATTGGTAACGGTTAATGATCTATAAGCCAGCTTATCCATATGGAATACATAGTAATTCGCACCCGAAATCTCATAAATCAGACAGTTATCAAATGTCAAGTCTTCCATCGTAAACAAACTGCCGCGGTCGCATCTTACAATACTGGTACTAATGCCATGAATCCAGGAATTTGTAGCCTTTACGTTTTTGAAAGCGGCGGCAGCTGCATTTGAACTGGCACTGGTCAGATCACAGAAATAAGTAGCAGTATAGGCAGTACCGTCAAAATTAATTCCGGCAACAGTCAGACCGGCACCGGTGCCTAGTAAAGTAAAGCCTTTAAAGTTTACTCTTACCAATTCCGGATTGTCATTCACAGACCGCAGATTGATCGTTTTACCCGCAAGCGTGATGACAGCTGGCAATTCATAAGTTCCATTTTCTAACCCAATAATCGCATTGTCCGCGGCGCCTGCAATGATCGTCGCCAGGTTATCACTAGGGTTAACCTTAATAGTATATACAATTGCCGCAGTGGTACTAAAACTGCTGAACCCATTACTTTTGGTTCCGGTAAACAGTTCTGCAGTATATTTGGTGCTATTACTGAGCCCGCCAATAGTAATCTTATTCGCAGCAATATCCGCTGAGTTTAAACTGGTCGTAATTGCAGACCCAGTTTCAGAGGTAATCACTATTTTAGATCCCTCTGCAACGGCCGAGAAGAACAAAGTAACGCTGTTCTCTCTGGCAATTGCCATTTCTTCCAGAAAGCGTTGCGTCCCTACAATCTTAAATGAACCAGAGCTCACAATATATTTAGATTCCGGTTGTGTAGCAGTGGCATTCGCTTTTACGCGTACAAAATACCGCTCTCTTAATTTAAGGTCATCTTCTTGTACGGTATAACCAGTAGTATCTGTTTGAGCGCTGAAATCCGTCTTCGAAAACAGCGTATCCGTAGAGAAATCTACCGTATAACTATACTTGTTCCCCTCCTTAAACAATGGCGCGGTCCAGGTTAATTTAGCGGAGCTTTCTGAAACTACGACTTTCATTGCGGAAACCTTAAAAATTCTTGGGGCTTCAAGTTGTTGCTCGTTCTTTTTGCAGGAGAAAATGCAGCAGACTAAACTTGCCATGATCAAACAATAGCAAGTGTTGATTATATTTCTTTTCATGATTTTATAGACTTAATAACCATTATTTTGAATCAGATTCGGAGTTTCAATCATTACCGTTCTGGGATAAGGCAATAACTCCCTCTCATTTGCTTTAAAATAGGTAACGAAACCATTTGCCGTACCCGAGATAGAGCCAGAAATAGGATCATCATTAACAGCAAAACGCCATGCTTTAGTCACATACCCTCCTGCTGGTGCTCCAGAGGTTCCCAATCCTTTGGTATAAAACACGGTGTTCGGGGTACCGCCATATAGGTCAAGATTAGCCACTTCAGCTACACTGTTTGTTCTCAAATAATCATTTTCTTTTACATAGATGTAAAGCGGTACATGCTCATAAGGTCCCTGACCCAGCATAAAAGCCCTCAATTTATTACGCGTTTCATTAAACTTAGTCTCCATCAGGTTCCAGCGAATCAGGTCATACTTACGAATGCCTTCCCCACCAAATTCCAGTAATCTTTCTTTCACAATCGCCTCAAAGAATCCTTGTTTATCCTGCGGAGTTGCTGGAATTAATGTCTCAAAGCCTTTATAAGCTCGTCTACGCACCCTTTCCAGAGCCGATTGTGCCACCGCAGAAGGCGCTCCATTCACTTCATTATCTGCCTCTGCAAACATCAGGAGTACATCTGAAAAGCGTAAGATAGGCCAGTTGATGGCGAAATTCTGAGAAGTCGAAGAATTGTTAAAGGCGGTCCATGCCTTTCTGAACTTCCCATCAGTCAGGGTATTTGCAGTATTCAACGTTTTCTTGGAATTGTCGTTGATCTCAAATACACCGATGGTTACATCCCTGCGGCTGTCCATTGAGGGATCGAATTCATAGAAGTATGTAGCAATCGCATTCATACCTCCTCCACCTTGTCCGAAAGAAGATTTTGCAGAATACCTGAGCCCATTGTAATAGCCCAGTTTACTATCAGTAGAAGCATTGGCGCCATAAGCAGCCACCTCTAGCATCAATTCATGGGCATCGTCCAAACGCTGGCCATGCAAAGTTTTAAACACATCTTCATAATTTGGATTCAAATTGTGGATGCCTGCTGCTGCGATCACATCTGCGCACTCTGCAGCAGCAATCTTATAATAGGTTAAATAATCTGCTCTACGTTCCATTTTACGGCTATCTGTCCGTAGGGAATAGCCACCTCTGGCCAATGCAATCCGCGCTCTCAACCCTTTGATGGCACCTTTGGTAAAACGAAAACTTCCACCGTTATCGGACCTCCATGGCACCAGAGTTGCAGCCAATTCCAGGTCTTTCAGCACCTGATCATAGGTTTCGTCCCGATTGCTATTCCTGAAGTTCAATGTCGGTGCATCGGAAGAAGGCACAAAATTTCCTGGTACATCTCCCCAATTGCGGATCAGTTCGTGATAAAACAAGGCCCTTAAAGCCAATGCTTCTCCATAGTACCTGCCCATTTCTTCCTTCTGGCTAGTGCTGCCATTTTGATATAAATTTGATAAAGGAATGTACTTAATACAGATATTGGCACGTTCTACGCCCGCATACAATTGTGCAAAAGGATTTGCCAGCTCTGTATTGTCAGGACTGGCACCATACATACTCACTCCTCTACGGTCGGAAGAGCTATAACTGCCGGAGGTTTTGAAATCATCGGCACTCAGGTTCAGGATCGTTGACAAGCGGTTTCCATAACCGTTATCACCCACCAATCTATTGTAAACCCCAATCAGGGCATTATTTGTATATACCGTACTTTCAAAAACCGTTGTAGGCGAAGAAGTCGAAGAAGATTCGAATTCCAGCGCTTTTTTACAGGAAGGAAGTACGCCTAAAGTGCCAATCGCAAAAGCCATTATGGCAGCTGATAATATTTTCGTTTTCATTTCTTTAATGCTGAATTGGATTAAAAAACAAGATTAAGTCCGGCAAGAATATACCTGCTGCGTGGATAAGCAGCATAATCGATTCCTGGTGTCAATGGATTATTTCTACGGGTATTCGCTTCCGGATCATATCCTGAATAGCCAGTAATCGTCAGTAGATTGTTCACCGTACCATACACGCGAAGTTTAGAGATAAATCCTGTTCGTTTCAAGAGACTTTGAGGAAGTGTATACCCCAGCGTTACATTGGTAATGCGCAGGAAAGATCCATCTTCTACCGCAAAGGAGGTTAAGGCATAATTTCCTGGAGTCGGTGTCCAGTATGTCGTATTTTCATTCATTGCAGTCAGCGCTGCAGGATCGGTTACTTTAATCCCATTGGCATCAAAGTTTTGCCAGCGATTCGTCATGATTTGCAGCAGATTGTTGTCTTTCACATTGTATTGAGAGGTAAACTCTAAAGTATTCGCATTGTATACCTTATTCCCAACGGAAAAGTTAAGGAATACCGACATATCGAAATTTTTATAGACAAACTGGTTATTGAATCCACCGATAAATTTTGGCTGTGCATTCCCTAATACGGTACGGTCATCTTCAGTGATCACCATGCTCTCCGAAGAAGAAAGCTTTTTCACTTTCATATCTCCAGGCTGTGGCTCTCTGTTTCCGATTAAAGACCTGCTATTAGGCACATCAGATTTTAGCGTATAAGTATAGGTACCGGTATTGGTGTTCTGCGCATAGTTGAAATCATTCACGGTATACCTGCCATCAGAGATATAGCCATAGAATTGCCCAACAGGTTTTCCTACTTCTACTTTTACATCGGCAAGGCTATTTACCCATCCGGATTGAGTCAGATAAGCATTTACACCACGCTGCAGTTCGAGAATCTTATTTTGATTAAAGGAAATATTGAAGCTGGTGTTATAAGTGAAATTTCTGCTTTTCACTGCCAGGAAGCCCAATTGTAATTCTATTCCTTTATTTTGAGTTTTACCCACATTCTGCTGCTGTGTCAGATAACCAGAGATACTGGAAATATTCGCATCCAGCAATAAATCTTTCGTTCTATTCTGATATAGATCTACGGTAGCAGTTAAACGGTTGTCGAAAAATTCCATATCCAGACCGAAATTTGCAGACATATTGGTTTCCCATCTAATAATTGGGTTGGCCAGCTTCGTTGCAATCAATCCGGTGCTTACGGAAGCATCATTCGCTGCATATCCGCCTGCGGTAGAGCTCGCAACAAATAGTGTTCTGAATAAGTCAGGCTGGATTCTGCTATTTCCTGCAGCACCATAACTCAACCTAAGTTTTAAACTGTTAAACCATTTGATATTAGCTTGTTTAAAAAACTCCTCCTCAGAAGTGCGCCATGCAATTTGTGCGGAAGGAAAATTTCCATAACGATTTCCATCTCCAAATACAGAAATCCCATCTCTTCTAAAGTTGAAAGTCGCCAGGTATCGTCCTTTATAATTATAAGCTGCACGTGCAAAAACTGATAGGTTTCTAACCCCGCTAACTAATGAAGTCGGCTTATCCTGTACCGCACCATTTGGCAGGTCCGTTTTTTGAATGTTCGCAAAAGCTTCATCCGGAGTAATATTCGCAGGGAACCATTTAATGGTCATACTATTTGACTTCACATCATCATTACGCAGCTCATGTCCAGCTAAAAGCTCCAGATTATGGTCTTTACCTAAATCTGGTCGGTAGGTTAAAGTATTGGTATTGATAAAAGAGGTCGTATTGGAATTATCCAGCTGAATCGCTGGCATATTGGCGTTATTTCTAGCTACCCCAGTCAGCAGACCGTTAAATATGTCCACATTGCGATCGTTGAAGTTCAAACCAAGCGTACTCTTTAAGCTTAGATTCTTTAAAATCTGAAAGCTCACATAAGCACTGCTGATTAAATCATTACGGTAATCAGCTTTTAGTTCGTTATGTGCTAAACTGATTGGATTAGTCAATTGTGTGGCCAGGAAGTCCGAATCAAACAAATCGCCTGAATCTCCACCGCCTAAATAAGGCAGATAACGAACAGCATTCCTTAAACGATTGGCACTTTGCGATTGGGTGCTGGTCGTCCCAATCCCATCCACACGCTGGCGACTGTACCTCGCATTCAATCCAAAGCGTATCTTATCAGAGATCTTATGGTCAAAACGAAAAGAAGCAAAGGTTCTTCTATAACCAGACTCCAGCATAATACCGTCTTCTTTGGTATTGTTAAGAGAAAAATTAAAGGTCGTTTTATCACTTCCTCCAGAGATATTCAACACCTGTGTACTTGACCATGCCTGGCGACCAAAAACTTTGTCCTGCCAATCCACTTTCTCAATGTTCTTATAAATATCTAAATCTCCATAAGTTCCATAAGCTTTTGTAAAATCATCTTTTACCTGCTGGGAAGTATTATTGTTATACAATTCGTATTGGTACTTTACAAAATTGTACGGATCCATCACGTCCAGTTTATTGACGATCTGACGGGCACCGCCAAATACATCAAAGGAAACCATAGTTTTACCCGGCTTCCCTATTTTCGTGGTTATGATCATTACCCCATTCGAGCCTCTGGAACCATAAATAGCGGTCGAAGCCACATCTTTTAACAAGTTGATGGATTCAATCTCTCCCGGTGATAAAATAGAAAGCGCATTGTCTACCGGAATTCCATCTACGATATATAAAGGGGCATTGTCGCCGGTAAGAGAACTTCCACCACGCACTTTTACCTGAATATCCGCACCTGGGTTACCCTCTGGTGTGGTCACCGATAACCCGGCCATTTTACCTGCCAATGCCTGTGCTAAAGTGCCTACCGGAAAATCGGCCACATCTTTACCAGACAAAACCGATACTGAACCGGTCAGCATTTCTTTCTTTACGGTACCATATCCGATATTGATCATCACCTCATTCAGCTGCGATACATCTTCCTGTAAAATGAAATTGATTTTTGATTGATTACCCACTGCTATTTCCTGTGGTAAGTAGCCAATATATCTGGCCATTAAAATGGTCTCCCCTTTTTCAGGAACAGAAATCTTGAACTGGCCTTTATCATCGGTACTCACTACAATGGCGGTCCCTTTGATAGAAATGCTCACTCCAGGAATAGATTCCTTGCTTGCTTTATCAGTGACCTTGCCAGTGACCTGCCGAATTTTCTGAGCATCCGCCTCGAAAATTACGATAGCCAACAATACAAACAGTAGTAAAAATTTTTTCATACTCGTTCGGTTAAGAATCCCCAGATTTAGGATATGGGGTGGTTTAGTTTATTTTGGTTAGTAGGAAAGGTTGCTCAACCTTCCATTAACAATTCTACATTGTTTTTTTTTATAAAGTAATGGTAAGGCCAGATAAATTTGCGCAATCGTTCCCGACAACGTTGCCGACCTGGAAATCGGATGCTTTTAATTAGGAGGATAATTCTTATATTGCCCTATATAGACCAAACTTTAACTTCTTCCCCTTTTTTCATGTTCGAACCGACTACTTTAAAAGATATAGCGAAGGCCTTAGGCCTGTCTACTTCCACTGTTTCAAGGGCTTTAAGAGACACTCACGAAATCAGTGCGGAAACAAAAAAAGTAGTTTTGGAATATGCAGAAAAGATCAACTACCGACCGAACCCTATTGCTTTAAGCTTAAAAGAAAGACGCACCAAATCTATTGGGGTATTGGTCAGCGAAGTAGCCAACCACTATTTCTCACAGGCCATAGGCGGAATCGAGTCTATTGCTTACGATCGAGGTTATCATGTGATCATTACGCAGACGCATGAGTCTTACGAAAGAGAAAGGATCAATATTCAGCATTTAGCCTCCAGAGGTGTAGATGGATTATTGGTTTCTTTATCTGCGGAAACGAGTAACACCAGCCATCTAGCACTTTTACATGACCGCGGATTACCAATGGTCTTTTTCGACCGGGTGGCTAAAGATATTGAAACACATAAGATCAGTGCCAATAATGAACAAGGTGCTTATGATGCTACGATGCAGCTTTTGGAATCCGGGCGCAGAAAAATTGCCCACTTGACGAGTTCAGAACACCTATCTATCAGCATCGAAAGACTGGCAGGTTATACTGCCGCTTTAAATAAATTCGGAATCCCTCTACAGCAGGAATACATCAAACATTGCCCGCACGGGGGAATGTTCCAAGAAGAAACTGAGCAGGCCATTCAGGAATTGATGACACTGGAAGATAAACCAGATGCGATCTTTGTGGCCGGCGACCGGCTAAGTATTGGCTGTTTAACAGTATTGAAAAAATTCGAGATCTCAGTGCCTGAAGAAATCGCAGTTTCTGGATTTAGCAATTCCGACGTATTGGATTTATTCCAATCCCCTTTAAGCTCTGTGAGACAACCCGCTTACGAAATGGGACGCATGGCTACGGAAATGCTGATCAAACTGATTGAAAGCAAATATCCGGTAACGGAATTCGAAAACCGTGTGTTGGATACCGAATTACTAATCCGCAGTTCATCTAATCCTGTATTTTAGCAATCCGATACGCACATCTACGATCGCCACTTACAATGTGATCCATACGACTAATGCTCACCTTTTCTCCAAGGACATGCTTAAATACGTTTAACTCTGCTGTGCAGAACCCCTGACAGGTTTTCGCTGCAGCACAAATTGGGCAATGGTTTTCCACCAGCAAATACCCGGATTCATCTTTTGTATATTCAGCCATGTAGCCTTCCCTGGTTCTGATCTCAGCCAATTTTGAAATGCGGTCTTCTAAATCCGAAAGCGGTGACAATTCCTGGAAATAACGTTCTTTTCCAGCTTGTTCAGTAACATCAATTACTTTTTGCAATGCAGCCTCCCCCAATACATCACGCATTCCCGCAATGAGCTTTACCGTTAATTCAGAATGAGTATCTGGAAATTGGGCATTGCCATCTGGTGTTAGTTTAAAAAACTGTTTAGGCCTCCCTACTCCTGTCGATTCATTAAATGAACTCACCAATCCTTCTTCTGTAAATTTCAGTAACTGTAACCTCGCCCCTTCATTCGTGATCCCCAGTTCATTCGCTATCGACGCAGCAGTAAGTGCCCCCCTGGTTTTTAACAACATTAAAAATCTGTTTGTCTTCATAAGCTAATAAAACAAGTATCTACTTGTTTTATTAGCAAAAGTACTAACTTTGTCGAACTTATAAAGCCCATCAACTGATAATTATGATTTAATAAAATCAAGAAATGGGCGATTAATAATTACGGAATAATAATCACAAGGATTATGCAAATAATTTTACAAGAAAATACAATGACTATTCCTTTTACAGCAACAGGCCTACTGCCTGTTTACATCGTCCCTTATTGGAACGTGCTCTTTAAGTAACACCACCATCTTTCCTACCTAACGCGACCAAAGCCGCGTAATCTTCTACTCAGCGACCTGTATGATTAATGACCAGAGTCAGAAATTACATGCAATCGTGAATCTATACCGCGCCTTAGCGCGGAGGCTGGAACTAAGCCACCCTTCCTGAATTTCACAGAAAACATCCCAAAAAATAAGTTAATTTTTGGGGTGTTTTTATATTGATTTTACGGAAAAACTGAAATTTTAAAGGATAAAACTGCTCTGAAAACCCATACAGCATCCATTTTCAATTTTTATGACAAACTTTTGATATAATCCATTTAAAGTCTAGAGATTTAGTAGTGTTTTTAGTTATATTTGCAATCGAAACTTTTATATGTTCAAGTAAAGACACGATTATGTATCAAATGCTACTTCAATTTTTTCATCAGGCTGAATCCTTCGCCTGCTTCATTTTATCCGCTCCTGCAACGCGCCGAATGTGTTGCTGCCCGGCTTAATCCTGTAGAAATTTTTCTTGGTTGACAAATACACCGGATCCCGGTGAAGGAAAACTATTGCCTAAAATTTCTGCTTAATGCTCTTTTTATTGTTGCGTTGCCACTCACCTGTTCATCAGGAAAATAGCTATGCTAAACCCTATTATCAAAGAAAAAATTATTCAAATGAAAACAAGATTATCTATTTTATTTCTTTTGTTCTTCATTCAATTCGCAAATGCTCAGGAACTTTATAAAGTCAGGGGTAAAGTAATTGAAAAAGGAACACAACTTCCCCTTCCTGGTGTCAGTATTCTGATTAAGGGTTCAAAAGTCGGCACTACAACCGACAATGCTGGAAATTTCAGCATCCAATTGCCTAAAGAACAGGAAACCCTAATCTTTTCTTTTCTGGGTTTTACCACTCAGGAATTAACTGCAAAAGCAGGAGATAACTTAAAAATAAGCCTTGCAGATGCTTCCAGCGATCTGGATGAAGTAGTGGTAGTGGCTTATGGAACAACAAAAAAGAGAGACATTACGGGAGCAGTTTCCCGCATCAATGGAGAACAACTTCAAAACAGACAAGTTTCTAACATCACTAAAGCACTTCAAGGTTTAGCACCAGGTGTACAGGCAGTTTCGTCCAGCGGACAGCCAGGAACAGCAGCAACCATCCGTATACGCGGTATTGGTTCAATCAATGCTTCCAGTGCCCCATTATATGTAGTAGATGGAAATCCGTTTTCCGGAGATCTAAATTCCATCAATCCAAGTGATGTGGAATCTATAAGTGTATTAAAAGATGCGGCTTCCAGTGCTTTATATGGTTCCAGAGGTGCAAACGGGGTGATCATCATTACCACAAAATCAGGCAAGAGAAACAACGAAACACAAATTTCTGCAACTTTCAGCCAAGGTATTTCTGACCGTTCTGTGAAAGATTATAAACAGGTAACTACAGACCAATATTTTGAGAATTATTGGCTAGCCGTAAAAAACAAGCAATTGAGCGCTAACCCTACTTTCACTGATTTACAAGCAGGACAAGCGGCCAGCAGACAAATCATAGGTGATTTAGGGATCAATCCTTACGGTATTAACTATCCAAATCCTGTTGGAGCGGATGGAAAAATTGTTCCTGGTGCAACCGCTTTATGGAATGACGACTGGGGAAAAGCAACAGAACAGACAGCCAGAAGGACTCAAGCCGACCTGAGCTTTAGTGGTGGTGCTGAAAAAAGTCAATATTTCATCTCTGGCGGTTACCTGAATGATAAAGGAATTGCCATTGGTTCAGGATTCCAACGCTATAATGCCAGAGTAAACCTGACCACACAAGCAAAAAAATGGCTGACGGCCGGAATGAATATCTCCGCATCAAATAGTACTCAGGATTATCCCACATCAGAAGACAGCAACACGGCCAATGTGATTCAATATTCAAGAGCGATCCCAAGCTTCTACCCAATCTATCAGCACAATCCTGATGGCTCTTTTCTACTAGATGCTGCTGGAAATAAGATCTATGATTTTGGTGCTTACCGTCCAAGTTCGGCCATTCCAAGAAGTAACCTTCCTGCAACAGTAGGATTGGATAAATCAGAAATCATGAAAGACAATGTTTCTGCAAGAACCTTCTTAGAAGCTACGATCTTACCTGAATTAAAATTCAAAACCACCTATAGTGGTGATTTCCAAAACTACAATTCTCATTACTATACCAACCCGATATTAGGTGGAGGAAAAGAAACTGGTGGTAGTGTTTCTAAATCAAATAACAGAACTTATTCCTGGACCTGGAACAACATTGCTACTTATGACAAGTCATTTGGTGATCACCACTTGAATGTTTTAGGTGGACAAGAACTTTACAAATACAATTACCGTGTGATTTCTGGTTCCCGTCAGCGCTTTGCCCTACCGGACTTTTATGAGCCGGATGCTGCAGCACAGCTGACAGGTTTCAGCGGAAACTCTATTGACTATACCTTATTGAGTTTCCTGGGAAGAGCAGAATATGACTACAAAAAAAGATACCTTTTCTCAGCTTCATTAAGAACTGACGGCACGTCAAGATTCTCGCCAGAGCAACGCTGGGGTACTTTCTGGTCGGTTGGTGCCTCCTGGAAACTTTCTGAAGAAGCTTTCCTGAAAGAAACACCATGGTTGAGTACCTTAACTTTCAGAACCAGTTATGGTGCACAGGGTAACGACAACATCGGAAGTTATTACGCTTACAAAGGATTATACCGCTTCATGAATAACCTCGGGGAAAATGGATTGGTTACTTCCAGATTGGCTACACCTAACCTAAAATGGGAATCTAATTTAAACCTGAATGTTGGGGTAGATTTCGGTTTCTTAAATGACCGCATCAGCGGTACGGTAGAATATTTCGACAGAAGATCAAAAGACCTGCTATTTAGCCGCCCAATGGCCCCATCACTAGGATTCTCTTCTATTGATGAAAACATAGGCGCCTTAAAAAACCAAGGTGTCGAAGTACAGATCAATGCAATTCCTGTTCGTACTACTGATTTCAGATGGACGATCAGCGTAAATGCCACCCATTACAAAAATACCATTACGGCATTGCCACAGCAAGATCCAGCAAATCCACAGCCGATCAAGACTTCCACCAAAATCATGCAGGTTGGCGGTACGATATCAGATTTCTTCCTTAAGGAATGGGCAGGCGTAAATCCGGCTAACGGGGATCCGCTTTGGTACAGAACACTGGATGATGGTACCAGAACCACCACAAACGAATATGCCAAGGCCACACAATACGTTCAGGGAACTTCGCTTCCTGTGTTGACAGGTGGTTTTTCCAATACTTTTAACTACAAAGAATTTGAAATCTCTGCATTATTCAACTATAGCATAGGTGGTAAAATCCTGGACAATGATTATGTAGGTTTAATGCATACAGGCAGCTCAATTGGCCGTCCATGGTCAACAGAAATCCTGGATCACTGGACACCAGAAAATCCAAATGCCAATGTTCCTAAACTGACTACAGATAACAAAGGATGGACTCAAGCCTCTACCCGCTTCCTGTACAGCGGTACTTACGCAAGATTGAAAAATCTAACGGTAGGTTATAGTCTGCCGAAAGGCCTGGCGAACAGATGGGGATTGGCCAATCTGAAACTGACCCTAACTGGAGAAAACCTCCTGACCTTTTACGGTCATAAAGGAATGGATCCTGAGCAAACCATTGAAGGAACGACCTATTTCCGCTATCCATCAATGCGCACACTATCTGCCGGTTTAAACCTTACATTTTAATTTAATTACGACAATGAAGATCAAAAACATTACATATATAGCGGTTACGGCGCTTTTACTCCCATTCCTGGGTTGCAAGAAAGAGCTCACCACCAGCCCTACTACATCCGTAGATGAGTCACTGGTTTTTGCAAAAGCGGATAACATTGATATGGTTCTTAACGGCGCATGGGCCTATATGCACGAAACCTTTTTTACTTATGCCAACCCTGGATATTCTACTATTTTAAGAAATAGTGATGCCATGGGAAATGATGTAGCCATCATACAAAACAAATATGGTTACGCAGATGCTTATAATTATACGATCGCCAATAACCAAAGCCGTTTAAACGGAATCTGGACGCTTTTATACAAAGTGATCGACAATACCAATAACATCATCACGAGAATCGATGCTTCGGAAGGTACAGCTGATCAAAAAGCAAGAATTAAAGGTCAGGCATTGGCATTAAGAGCCAACAGCTATTTAAACCTCGTAACTTTTTACCAGTTCAATTACCAATTAAACCCACAGGCACCAGCAGTTCCTTTATACACAGCGCCAACTACACCAGATTCTAAACCGAATCCAAAGGCTACTTTAGAAGAAGTGTATAAGGTGATTATTGCAGATTTAACACAAGCGGAAGAGTTATTGGTAAAATATACCCGTCCAAATACCACTAAATACAAGATCAATACGGACGTTGTTCATGGTCTTCTGGCTAGAACCTATTTGAACATGGGTAAATGGGACCTCGCCACAGCGCAAGCTTTAGCTGCAAAAAAGAACTATACTTACATGGCTCCTGACGATTATGCAAATGGTTTCAATGACCTCAAAAACAGCGAATGGATCTGGGGACAAGGACAGCAGGCAGACCAAAGTAATGCCAGTTATTCCTTCCACTACTTAGATGTAAGCAGTACTTCTTCTTACTACTATAGCTTCATGGCTGATCCAAACTTCAAAAACCTGTTTGATGCCAATGACATCAGGTCAAAACTTTTCTTATGGGATGGTTTACCAAGTAGAGAGGGTTATTTAAGATACCAGAAGTTTAAGTTCCGTTCGGATGTCACTGCAGATATCGTGATGATGCGTTCTGCTGAAATGACCTTAATTGCCGCGGAAGGTTATGCAAGATCAGGGAATTTACCAAAAGCGGTAGAAACGCTGAATGAGCTTCTAGCTGCCAGACAAGCGAATACTTACGTGCTAGGTACGAAAACTAAAGAAGACCTGATTGCCGACATTCTGATTGAAAGAAGAAAAGAGCTTTGGGGAGAAGGTTTTGCCATAGCAGATATTCTAAGAACACAAAGCGCTGTGGTTAGAAAACCGGCTTTGGGACCTGATGGCCAGCCTTTAAAAGTGACAGTGATTACTCCTACTGGCCCAAAAGAGGTCTTTGCAAAACAACATACTACATTAAGGTTCCCAGATGATAAGCCGTTCACAGCGAACAGCCCTTATTATCTGATTCCTTTACCGCAAACAGAATTTGACAGCAATCCTAATGTAAAACCATAATTACATAAACCAACGCTTCTACCTATGACAAAGGGCTGTTCCATTGGAACGGCCCTTTGTATTTGATTAAACTGCGTCTGATAGCGAAGTAAAAGTAAAATCTCTAATTTTCAATGGTGGCAGCAAATAATTTGCATTAGACTCTGCACTCACTGTCCTTTCTGATTTCCCCATTTCTTCCAAGTTATTCAGCATAATAATCGGACTCTCATTGAACCTGAAATTCTTGATCGGAAACTTGATCTCTCCGTTTTCAATGTAAAACGTACCATCCCTGGTTAGTCCGGTAAGCAATAAAGTCTGAGGATCTACCGGACGGATGTACCATAACCGGGTGACTAAAATCCCTTTTTCCGTTCCTTTAATCAGCTCCTCTAAGGACTTATCACCTCCTACCATAATTACCCCATTCGGTGAAGGTATCGGCTTAATTCCAGTCTTTTGTGCCCAATAACGAGAAGCGTAAAAGTTTTTAACCACTCCTTTTTCTATCCAGTTTACTTTCTGCTGAGGTCTGCCATCCCCAGACCAGGTAGATCCCGGCAGCTCCTTATTCCATGGATCAGAATACACGTTGACACGTTCGTCCAGCAATTGCTCGCCTAATTTCGTTTTTCCACCAGGCTTGCTCATGGAACTCCTGCCCTCATCTGCCTGACGGGCATCAAGGTCAAAAAACAAATTTTCCAGCATTACGGCCACTGCCGTAGGCTCCAGAATTACGGTATATTTTCCTGGTTCTATCGCCTTTGCAGTCACAGATGCCATGGCTTTTTTAGCCGCCACTGCGGTATCTGTTTTGGTATCCAACTTATCAAAGTCATGGTAGCCTCTTGTGGCATAACCAGACCCTTTTCCATCTTCCGTACGAATGGTAATGTTAAAGGCCACATCTGTAGCTTTATTGTAGGCAAACAGCCCTTTACTATTCATCATTGCCGAATAGCCTGATTCGTTAGAAAGGAAACCTGCAGCATTCAGCTTATTTTCTTTGGCCTGATTCAAACTAGCAGCCACTGCATCTGCTCGTTCCTTTGGCCCAACAGCAGCTGTTGAAGCCAGGAAAGTCGGCGATTCCGGGCCATATTCCTGCGGTCCTAAAAAGGACATAAATTCCGGATTTTCTGGTGCCAGTCTTGCCAGTTCTTCTGCTCTGCGGACTACTTTTTCCAGGGAAGCATCATCAAACTCATTGATGGTAGCCACCCCTAATTTCTTGCCAAAAGCAGAACTCACCACCAGTGTCTGCGAGCTAGCCCCTCCACTTGTAGAAACTGAACTTCTTGCATAGCGGATATTTCCTGAATCAGATCCACTCAGATTTACTTCACATTCATCTGCTTTTGAGTAACCCAGCACTTTCTTTAAAAGCGCCTGGGCTTGTTCTTTAGTTAGTATTGCCATGATTTCTATCCGATTTTTCTAGCTGTATTGATTACATTCACTCCATTAAAACGCGCGGTTGCTGAGCCATGAGACACTGCACTGGTTTGCATTGGCTGTCCCTTGCCATCAAAGAAAGATCCTCCCAGACGGTAATCACGCTGATCGCAAATAGCCGAACAAGAATTCCAGAACTCCTGGGTATTGGCCTGATAAGCCACATCCTTCAGCATCCCGACAATCTTACCTGCTTTAATTTCATAAAATAATTGTCCGCCGAACTGGAAATTATAACGCTGCTGATCAATCGAGAAAGAACCTTCTCCAACGATATAAATCCCTTTTTCTACGTTTTTAATCTGGTCAGCAATAGATAAAGGTTTTTTACCTGGCTGCAGGGAAATATTCGCCATGCGCTGAAACTGCACACTGCTCCAGTTGTCGGCATAACAACAGCCCTGAGAATGATCCAGTCCGACAATATGTGCCTGATCTCTGATCGCCTGATAATTAACCAGTACGCCATCTTTGATCACATCCCATTTACCGCATTTTACACCTTCATCATCATAACCTACTGCTCCTAAAGAACCTGGTTCAGTTTTATCAGCTGTAATATTGACTTCCTTACTGCCATATTTGAAGTTCTTACTTTGCCATTTGTCTAGTGTCAGGAAGCTGGTTCCTGCAAAATTCGCTTCATACCCGAGCACACGATCCAATTCTGTCGGGTGACCGCAAGACTCATGGATGGTAAGCCATAGGTGTGAAGGATCTAGTACCAGGTCGTATTTCCCTGGTTCCACCGACTTCGCTTTCAGTTTCTCACCCACCTGCGTTGCCGCCTGTTTTGCATCTTCCAGCATATCATAACGGCCTTTATACAAAGTTCCGGATGCTGTTTTTATTTTATCCTCAGGTCTGGCGTTCAAATACTCATATCCTTTACCTGTAGGCGCGCTTAGGGCATTTCTAGTTTCAAATTTGCCGGTTTCTTTATTGATTTTAGTAATGAAAAAAGTTGGCCAGATGCGGTGAACATCCTGGTCAATATAAGAACCATCAGAGGAAGCAAAATACTTCTGTTCATTCACCATAAACAGAATGGAATTGATATAATCTGCACCACCTTTCATAGCGGCATCATTGACAGAAAGCAGTAAGTCTACCTTTTCCTTGATCGGCACTTCAAAAGCACTTTTCTCAATCGGAGTTTTCCAGGTCACTTCGCCGTAACCTTTTTGAGGGGCAAGCTGTACCGGCTCTATTTGTAATCTGGCATTTTCTTTTGCAATGGCTACCGCTAATTCTGCAGCTTTAGCAATGCTGTCTTTGTCCATCTGGTCTGTTGCAGCAAAGCCCCAGCAGCCGTTGGCAATTACTCGAATCCCGACGCCATAAGACTCGGTATTCACAATATTCTGAACTTTATCCTCTCTGGTTACAACAAACTGATTCAGGTACCGGCCTACACGAACATCGGTATAGGTAGCCCCTTTTGAGCGCGCCGCATTGAGTGCTACATCGGAAAGCAGCTTTTTAGCTGCCGGATCGATGTACTCGAGCGACTGTTCCAGAGGAATCTCGTTGCCCCATACGGGGATGGCTGGGAGCATGGCCGCGGCCGCTCCAACGCCTGTTAAGTAAATAAAATTTCTACGTTTCAAAGTAAGGTGGTTTAAGGTTAATTAATAGTAATAATCAGACGATGATCCCCCACAAAAAGTTACAATAAATATTAGCCTAACTTACGTCCGGTATTGATCACGCTTACGCCGTTAAATCGGGTGGTTGGACTCCCATGAGATACCGCGCTCGCCTGACCAGGCTGCCCCTTCCCATCTGCAAATGTCCCACCCAAACGGTAATCCTGCTGGTCGCAAAGCTGTGTACAGGAATTCCAGAACTCCTGTGTGTTCGACTGATAAGAAGCATCCTTCAACATTCCTCCCAGCTTTCCATCTTTAATCTCATAAGCCAGCTGCGCGCTAAACTGAAAATTATAGCGCTGCTGGTCAATAGAATAAGAGTTTCTGCCGAACATATAAATTCCCTTTTCTACCCCTTTCACCATTTCTGCAGCACTAAGCGCTGCTTTTCCAGGCGCTAAAGATACATTAGGCATCCGCTGAAATTGAATGCTTTCCCAGCTATCCGCATAACAGCAGGCCTGAGAGGCTTTCAAACCTAAAATATGAGCCTGATCCCTGATGGTTTGATAGTTCACCAGAATACCGTCTTTAATGATGTCCCAATTCCCACATTTCACGCCTTCATCATCGTAACCAACAGCCCCTAGGGAACCCGGTTCAGTTTTATCCGCAAGAATATTGACAGCTTTACTGCCGAAATTGAATTTTTTACTCTCCCATTTATCCAGTGTAAGGAAACTAGTACCGGCATAATTGGCTTCATAACCCAACACACGATCCAGCTCCGTCGGATGTCCCACAGATTCGTGAATGGTCAGAAATAAATGCGAAGGATCGAGTACCAGGTCATATTTTCCGGGTGCTACAGGTTTAGCCTTCAGCTTTTCCGCCACATGTTCCGTTGCTTCCCGCACATCCTCCAGCATGTCATAACGCTTTTTGTACATCGTAACCGGACCACCTTTAATCTTCTCCGAATCTTTTGGTGTCAGGTATTCAAATCCCATTCCCATTGGTGCAGAAAGGGCATTCCTGGTTTCAAATTTTCCTCCCGCAGGATCAATCCTCGTCACTGTAAATGTTGGCCAGATCCGATGGATGTCCTGATCGATATAAGAACCATCTGTAGAAGCAAAGTACTTCTGCTCATTCACCATAAACAGGTTCGAATTCACATACTTTGCTCCTCCTTTTAATGACTCATTATTCACGCTCAGCAACAACGCCACCTTATCAGGAATCGATACCGAAAAAGCATTAACCTCCAATGGCGTTTTCCAGCTCACCTCACCAAAACCTTTCTGCGGGGCAAGCTGCACCGGTTCCGTTAATAACTTAGCATTCCCTTTAGCAATAGCAACCGCCATTTCTGCGGCTTTAGCAATGCTGTCATTGTCCATATTATTAGTGGCGGCAAAGCCCCAGCAGCCAAAGGCGATGACCCGAACACCCAATCCATAAGACTCCGAATTGGCAATATTCTGCACCTGCTTTTCGCGCGTGGCAATCACCTGATTTAAATAACGGCCAATCCTGACATCCGCATAAGTTGCGCCCTTAGCCCTTGCAGCATTCAGGGCCACATCCGCCATCCTTTTCTTCAGCTGTACATCTACCGGCGTTAAAGCCTCTTCTACGGTAATTTCTCTGCCAAAAACCGGCATTCCCTGGACCATCGAAGCCCCAAGGCCAACTCCAGTCATATATAGAAAGTCTCTTCTTCTCAATGTAATGTGTTTATGTTAATTAAGTATTGTATTTCCCTTAGTACGCCTTGTTAATACCTTCAGCCCTAATACATTTAGATCCTAATATACATTTTGGTTCTTTATACACTTCGGTTCTTTTGTGCACTTTGGTTCTTTGATACACTTTGGAAAAAAAAATGAGCATGGTTATTAAAAGGGCCTAGGAATTTTGCCCCCTTCAGGGCAAAAGTTCCAGACCTTGTATAACTGTGCTCATTTTTTGATCTTATACGGCTTATTTTTTAGTTTAAACCGCGTCCGACAAAGAAGTAAACGTAAAGTCCCTGATTTTCATCGGAGGAATCATCCCGCTTCCAGTCCTGACCGGCTTCCCTAACGCTTCTACATTGTTCAGCATGATCACCGGACTCTCATTGAACCTGAAATTCTTCACTGGAAACTTAATCTCGCCATTTTCAATATAGAACGTACCATCCCTGGTCAATCCCGTCAATAGTAACGTTTGCGGATCCACAGACCTGATGTACCAGAACCTGGTCACTAAAATGCCCTTTTCCGTACTTTTGATCAAGTCTTCTAACGATTGTGTACCACCTTCCATCACAATACTTCTGCTGAAAGGCACCGGCTCCACACCTTTTTGCCCAGCCCAATACCTTGAATAAGAAAGGTTTTTCACCACACCATTTTCTACCCATTGCGTTCTTTTCACCGGTAAACCGTCTCCAGTCCATGTTGCAGAAGGAACTTCCGGGTTCATCGGATCAGAATATATGTTCACATTCTCAGAGAACAGCTGCTCACCCAAACGGGTTCCTCCACCTTTTTTACTCATAAAACTCCGGCCTTCATCTGCACTGCGTGCATCAAAGCCCCGGAACATATTGCCTAACATATCACTTGCTGCCAATGGCTCCAGGATTACAGTATACTTTCCAGGCTCAATGGCCTTTGCTGCTGCTGAACCTGTTGCTTTGGAAGCTGCGATCTTACTCAGCGCCAGCGTATCCATTTTATCCAGATCATTAAAGCCTTGTTCAATATAGCCAGACCCTGTCCCTGCCTGATTTCTTACCGTTACTGAGAAAGAAACATCTGTTCCTTTGTTGTAAGCAAACAGCCCTTTCGAGTTCATAATTGCATTGAATCGCGTCGAGTTTTCTAAAAACCCTGCAGCTTCCAGATTAGCTGCTTTAGAGACTTGCAGGCTTTTACCCACCATCTCTGCACGCGTGTCCGGCGTAATTGCCGCTGTTTTTGCGTTAAAAGTTGCCGACTCCTGGAAGGTCTGCGGACCTAGCAGTGGCATAAATTCCGGATTTTCCGGTGCCAGCATGGCCAGCTCTTCTGCTCTTTTTACTACTTTCTGCAGGGAAGCATCATCAAACTCGTTGATCGTAGCTACTCCGGTTTTCTTGCCAAAAGTGGCACTTACGGCCAGGTCCATCACACTGATTTGTCCGGCTGTAGACACTGCATTTCTCGCATAGCGAATATTTCCGCCATCAGAACCACTTAAACTTAGTTCGCAGGAATCTGCTTTTGAATAGCTAAGTACCTTTTTTAGTATTGCCTGGGCTTCTTCTTTACTTAATATGGCCATAATTAAATCTTTCTTGCTGTATTAATCACATTAACTCCATTAAATCTTGTGGTTGCGCTGCCATGAGAAACGGCGCTGCTTTGAGAAGGCTGTCCTTTACCATCGTTAAATGAACCTCCTAAGCGGTAATCGCTTTCGTCGCAGATGGCAGAACAGGAATTCCAGAACTCCTGGGTATTGGACTGGTAGGCTACATCATTGAGCATTCCAGCAATCTTACCATTTTTGATCTCGTAAAATGTTTGTCCGCCGAACTGGAAATTGTAGCGCTGCTGATCAATTGAAAAACTGCCATTCCCGATGATATAAATCCCCTTCTCTACGTTTTTGATCATGTCATCTACGCTTAACTTTTCTTTACCTGCTTGTAAAGAGATGTTGGGCATACGCTGAAACTGCACATCATCCCATCCTTGAGAATAACAGCAGCCTTGAGATTCATCCAGACCAATGATGTGTGCCTGATCACGGATGGCCTGATAGTTCACCAGGATACCGTCTTTTATGATGTCCCATTTCTTGCATTTCACACCTTCATCGTCGTAACCTACAGCTCCCAGAGAGCCTGGCTGCGTTTTATCCGCAATGACGTTTACACGCTCACTCCCAAACTTAAAGTTTTTTGATTTCCATTTATCAAGGGTCAGAAAGCTGGTTCCTGCATAATTTGCTTCATAGCCCAATACGCGATCAAGTTCTGTTGGGTGCCCTACAGATTCGTGAATGGTGAGCCATAAATGTGAAGGATCGAGTACCAGATCATATTTTCCCGGTTCTACCGATTTGGCTTTCACCTTTTCCGCGGCATTCAGCGCTGCTGATTTCACATCTTCCAGCATATCATATCTGCCTTTATAGCGGGTAACCACACCTGAAACCTTGTCCTCTGGACGGGCATTCATGTATTCATAGCCCATTCCCATTGGGGAGCTTAGCGCAGAACGGGTTTGGAACTTACCCGATTCCCTGTCAATTCTCGTGACATTAAAGGAAGGATAGATGCGGTGGACGTCCTGATCAATGTAAGAACCATCTGTCGAAGCAAAATATTTCTGCTCATTTACCGCAAAAATAACCGAGTTGATGTAGCTGGCACCATTTTGCATGGCGATATCATTTACATTGAGCAGCAAGTCTACTTTTTCCTTTACTGGAACCTCAAACGCATTGATTTCTATAGGTGTTTTCCAGCTTACCTCACCAAAACCTTTCTGTGGTGCCAATTGTACCGGCTCCCCTTGGATCTTAGCATTTGCTTTCGCCACTGCAACCGCTTGTTCTGCAGCTTTAGCTACCGCTTCTTTAGTGACGTTATTCGTTGCTGCAAATCCCCAGCAGCCGTTTGCCAATACCCGTACGCCAATCCCATAAGATTCAGTATTCGCCACTCCCTGCACTCTTTTTTCTCGGGTAGCAACAAACTGATTCAGGTATCGGCCAATACGAATGTCCGCATAACTGGCGCCTTTAGATTTTGCCGCATTTAAAGCCACATCGGCGAGCTCCTTTTTAATTTTTACATCCACACCCTCTAACGCTTGCAGGGGATCTATAGGATTTCCGAAAGCAGAAAGGTCAGGAAGCATCAATGCCCCCATTCCGATTCCGGATAGGTAGAGAAAGTCTTTTCTTTTCAAGTGGTTCAGTTAGTTAGGTTAATAATATTCCTAATTTAACTAATTAAAGGAGGTAATATCTAAGAATTCTATAACATTTTAGTTTCATACCACAAAAAACTGACAGAAAGTAAAAAAGGTATAAAAAACCACCATAAAGAAAGCTTTTTCTCCAACAAAATGCTCTTTTCTACAACCTTATCATGAATCGGGTGATCTTTCACGAATTGACTGGTGGCCTGCTGCTGCTGGGTTTCCCGCAATTGCTGCCAATCACTTTTCTCATAGACATAAAAAGCATCGCTTAAATCTGCAACCTGAAGGGTATTCCAACCTGTTTGCGTAGCCCAGTTATTCAACTGCCATTGTGTAACCAACTCCCTATTTTGCAGCGGACTACTGATTTCTCCTGCTGTTTTAAACTGAGGAACTGCTTCTCCTTGAGGCAAAGAAATCGAAATATCGATTCTTTCAGTCAGTTCGGGGATTGCAGGGCTGATCGTCCATCTTTCCTTCGCTTCAGCAGGCCTTGCCGTTTTATTGACCATGGCAGACCAAAATCTGGCATAATCACCAACAGCACCATTCAACATCCATTGATAGGTAGCTGGGAGGACGGAAACCGTTTGCCTGCCCATGCCATAAATCTGACTGTTCACCAGAATCTTACCGCTCGCATCCTGTAATAAAGGTTGATCATCATTACCCGCTTTCAAGAACAGCAGCTGTTCTACAGGCAAAGCACTTAAAACAGGTCCATGATTGGTAAAACCAGCACGCAACGGCTTATTTTTTAGTGATTCGGATTCATACCTACCGCTTCCATTTGCGATTCCAGCACTGGATTGCACACTGCTTACCCTCATAAACAGGCCCAGACCATTGTTTAAAGCTTGTTTTATATGAGCTCGCTCTGTTCCAGACAATTGCGCTAATTCTTCCTCATCCAAAATCAGCAAGTCCATTTTTTTTAGCAAACCAGCGGTAATGGTTTGTAGCTCATTAACATCCGTATTTAAAAAATCGGTGCTGTATTTGTCTTTGCTGATCCGACTCCTGAAAATCAACGGATATTTCTTTTCAAAGAGCCAGTTTTTAAGGAATTTATATTCAAAATCCGGATTGGAAGCCAGCATCAAAATTCTAACCGGATGAGATGGCTTAATTTCAATAGGAACAGGATTAGTAAACAAGGTGTCTTTTCCCTTCATACCAATGATGCGGAAAACAGCCTTACCAGATTGCTGCGGAATCGCTTTTAAAGTAAAGATTTGCAGTCCTTTTTCAGTAATACTGACCGAATCTAGTTTCGTACCCAACCCTTCTAGTAACAACTTTGGCGCTGTGCCCCCAGTATGCTGATAAGTTCCCTGTATGATCAATTCAGAACTGGGGCTCAGCTGACCATTCCAATTAATTGCAGTTAGACCGTCACTTACCGGACCTGGATGAAAGCTGAGCTGTTTTTCCTTTAACAATTGGAGCTGATCTGGGCTGAGCCCCTTTCCGTAAAGATGAATCACCTGCAAATCAGGATTGGATTTAAGGAAATACTCCAAATCTGGAACAAAGCGAACTCCAGCCTTCCTATTATTCATAAACAACTGATGATCTAGGGAGTAAGTCACTCCTTTTAAAGCATTAATACTTACACCTTGCAGACCTGAATGGTCAATTGATGCCATCGCCGAGCCCTCAGCCACATCGCCATTTAGTAAATTAATTTCCTGAGCCCCAGCTTTCCTTTTAGCTGTAAAACCTGGTGGATATAACAAGCAGTAAAAGCATATCACCGCAATAGTACTGGCCAATAATCTCCAGATCAGATGGGCCTTTTGAGTTCTGCGTGTTTCGGCAGTCAGGAGAAAAACACCCAATGCCACACAAAATCCGATAGCCAGGTATTTAAAATCCATTTGACGGTGTTGCTTTTTTAAGGTAATTAAAATATTTTTGACTTAAGGTAGAAGCTGGTGCCGAAGTTGGCAGCTGGGGAACAGATTGAGCAGTACCTAACATCCTGACTATTGCCTTTTGCAATAGCGCGATATCTTTTTCTGATCCAGCTTTAGCTGATAAAAGCTTTCTGCCTGCAGCTAGAGCTGGCAAAAACAGCGCAGGCTGATCTGAGGCCGCAACAATCATATAGGGTTCTGTTTCTTTTAGCACCTGACGCTCCGAGTCTTTAAATCCAGCAGCAGTCTTTCTGTTTTCCAGCACCGTAAGTGCCTGTTTCAAAAGGACAAGTCGCTTTTCATCTGGCTCAAAATCACTTTTTTGTAGGGGTGACCCAATTTTATCCAGCTCCCCCGACAACCGCTTGTCTTCCTTCAGCTGTGTCACTTTAACCGTTGTTTTGGCCACATATGCTCTTGATTTTTGCTGAAGATCTTTCAGCAGACGCAAGGCCTTATACTCAAAAGGTAAAGCATCCCGTGTTTTATAGGTTCTCAATTGCAACTCCGACTTCCACATTTCTGTCAGTACTGCTTTTAGCTGGGCTTTCAATTCCGGCTCAAAAAAGGTAGCATCTTCTGCAATGTCATGTTTATGGGCATAGCTATCCATAATCGCCTTCACATCCCCAAATTTCTGTGTGTTTTGATCCTGGGTTTCTTTTCCTTCATGACCATGGTCATCGTGATCTTCCCCTTCTTTATGGTCATGATCCCCACCAATCTCTGTTTCGGATTCTTCCCCCAGGAACTTCCCATAACGAAGCCGCAATAGCTTCTGATCCATCCCCAGAGCGTTGCTCCTGTTTTTAAAACTTTCCTCGCTGATGGAACTTCTCTCCGCAAGCAGCTTCTCCGTATCCATAATAATCTGACGCTGACTTCTAAAATATTCAGGAACCAGGTTTACGCCATTGGTCATTCCAGCCATACTCATCAACTCTGCTGTATCCACAATAGATACGAAATAGACATCCGATCTACTCATCTGACCCAGATTATCAATGGCATTCACAAAGAAGTAAAGTTCATCACCGGGTTTCATTCCTAAGGCTTTGAGGTCGATCGCCTTGGTTAAGTTCATTGACCTTTGTTGGTTAAACGACGCATTAAAGTCAAGCTTTCGTTCCGTAAAACTAACGCCTTCCCCTTTACCACTAGCCATTGTAGCGGTAATATAAGCCGATTTTAACCCGTAATCATCTGTTAAGGAAACTTTTAAATGGACTTGAGGAACCTGCCCGAAATCAATACTTGTATGTGGTTTAGGCTGAGTAATCCTGATGACTGCTGGAAGATCAGGAATGACTGTCATCATATACAGTTCTGATTTTTTACCATCCAGCTCTACCTGATAAAATCCAGACTTAGTCATTGTTTTAGCAAACTGCCAGCTTTTTCCCTGATGATCCTGCGACTTTAAAACCGCCACTTCCTTATCATTAAAAATCAGTTTCAAGACTTTTACCGGCACTGTAGTGCTGATCTCCCATTTTAATAAAGCACCCTTTGCTACTTTAAAAGCAAAAGCTGACTGTGTCTTTTCCGGAATTCCCGTATAAGCCGGTGATTTGATCCGCAATGAAAAAGAGGCGATTTCTGGGAGTACATTTTCTTTTACAGTCACAATACTATCTTTTACAGGATCAGCTGCCTGAAAGTCCATTAATGGCTTTAAAAAAGAGATCCCAAAGCTCATTCCTACGCCAACCACCAACATCAGTACTGCCCATGTTAGTTTATGGAATGGCAGTTTTGGTTTAATGTGCAGCATGACTTCGCTGATTTTATGCTGCTGCAAACGTTCCAGCACACTGCATGCTGCTGTAGGTTTCAGTAAAAGTGCCCCACTCTCTTCCAATTCAGGGAAACTGGCATTCCAATATCTGGAAATCTGCTGTACAGTGATTTTCCAAAAAGGCTTCAATAAACTTAGGAAAACGAAGAAAACTAAAAATAGAGGGAGAAATACCCAGACCGACCAATCAAACAAATAGCTTGCTAAAGCACCGAAGAACAAGGTTAAGCCAAGGCTCAACGTCAGATTCTGAAGCAGCAACAAGAAGATCCACTGTTTTCTGAACCTTTCTATCCTATTTATCGCTTCCTGCTCAACCATGATTTAACTTATTTTTATGACGTAAGGAAATGATGCGCTCTAAGGTAAAAACCAATAAAGCCATTAGCCAAAATACTTTTTGAAGCGGTTGCTCTTGCTGGCTTGCTGCAGACAGACTGGATTGATCAGCAGCCGACAAAGGAGCTGTTGATGCAGACTGAGCAGCCAGGGATCCTGTCGCTGATTTAAGAGAACTGATACGTTCGTCATCAGGACTGATCTCAAAACCAAATCCAGTTGCACTTCCATCCTCACCTAATAGAATGGGCATCATGGCTTCCACAAATTTCTCATTCCAAACCAAACTGGTCCATTGCGGATTGATTCTGCTGTAGAAACGGTAATGGTTCAATGTATTTTCTTTTGACCTGGTTAATAGCGGAACTCCAAATCCGTCTGTCCATAACGCTGTTCCCTGATCAGTCGTGTCCACTGTTCTTTTGTTCAGTGGAATGGCTGGCATATTTCCTTTTGTTCCGGGCCCCACTTCAACCCAGGAGTTGATGCTGGTTACTTTTTCTCCAGCGTAGTTAAACAAACGACCATCTTTAGAAAGCTGTCCTAAAAATCCAGAGCTGATTGGTTTATTCGAAATCCAGAAGCCAACATCAAAACTTAATCCACTAACATGCTTACCATTAAATATCGATACCTCTATATTTCGTTTTGTTTCCTGAGCGATGGCCTCAATCGCAGCCATTAGATATTTTACATCTTCAGGGTGTTCTGTTCCATAGATCAACACCCTTGTTTTAGCCTCATCCTGAACCTCATCCATCCTTTTAATTGTGGTGATTTCCGGACTAGATGTAGCTTCGAAAGTTTGATGTGCAAAACTACTGCTCCAGGTAGCTAAGGTATCTTTTCCGGCTATTTCTTTCCATACTAAACGGAAATCAATTTGGGCCTGGTTCCCACCCATACTTTGTAATTTCCGATCGGCAAAGAGGTAGACGGGAAAATTCGGCTGCAACTGTGCATTCAATTCACGCAGTAACGCATAATGACTGATTTTAGCCGAGGTAGTGATTGCTGAATTTATCCCCTTATGACTTGCCGAATCTGGTTTTTCATTTTTTAAAGTATCCTCAATGCTAATTTTTTGGAAGCCTAACCCAAAGTCATGCAATTCATAACCAGCCTGAATTAAAGAATCAAGGTCTTGTTTGTGTGTCTTATAAACCGAGCGTACCTGAGACTTTTCCACCAATACCCAGCCTTTTTTTAACCCTTCATTTTTCTCTTTCCTCAGGTAGGGCTCCGCCAATAAGAAGGCGAGTAAAGCGATCAGCAGCATCCTCAAAAAAAGCAGCAGCCAATCTGTGATCTGATAACTTCTGGAAGTAAATGGAGAACTCGTGCCCAATAAGGCTATACTTCCAATACGCAGTGTTTTCCCCTGTTTCAATTTCCACAGATGGATGACCAGCGGGATCAATAGTCCTGCTAACGCGATTAAACCTATGGGATAAAGTAAATGCACCTTGATATCTCTATATCTTTAATTTGTTTCTTTGGTTCAAAAAGTCTCTCAATGCCTGATCCAGCGGTTGATCCGTTTGTATCAGACGATAAGCAATCCTTCTGTCCAGCATTTTAGTTCTGGTTTGCTCCAGGTAATGGGCCATATTTTCCTGATAAGCAGCCCTTGCAGTCTCCTGATCAATCTGGATAGTTTTTCCAGTTTCCAAATCTTCGAAAGTTGTATATCCTTTAAAATCCAGTTTCATTTCATTCCCAGACATCAAATGAAAAACCAACACCTCATGCTTCAGCGTGTTTAAAGTATCCAATAGATCAAAGATCTCCTGATTTACCTCATAAAGGTCCGTGATAAAGATGAGCAGTTCTCTTTTTTGAGCCCCGGCATAGAGTTCTTTATAATTGATGGGCTTTGTGAAAGTCCCTTCTGGCTTTACCTGTTCCAATTGATAAAACAATCTCGCAAGGTGCTGAAAATCTTGTTTAGCCACCATAGAAAAGATCCCTGCATCTTTAAACACGTATAAACCAATGGCATCACCCTGCAAATTACCTAAATAAGCTAATGAAGCAGCCAGATAACGTGCATAATCCATTTTGGTATGATCGCCATCCTGATGGTTCATAGAAGCACTTGCATCGATCAGCAGGCGGATGCTAATATTAGTTTCTACCTCAGATTCCCTGATGTAATACCGGTCTGAACGGGCAAACATTTTCCAGTCCAGCGAGCGTAGATCGTCCCCGGGCTGATAGCTCCGGTACTGACTAAACTCCAATCCTGGCCCCTTCACCGTACTTTTGTGAATCCCGCTCATGAAACCGTCAATCGTCATCTTTGCCGACAAAGACAGCTCTTTAATCGCCATCATCACTTTCGGGTCTAGCAGTTTGCTCATTAAATGTTGATTTTCGGTCTTGAAATGGATTTCAGAAGCGCATCGGCTACCATATCTGCGGTCACCTGTTCTGCATCTGCTTTAAAATTCATCAAGATCCGGTGCCTCAATACTGGATAAGCCATCGTTTGCAGATCTTCCATGCCTACGGCGTAACGTCCATGAATCAACGCTCTGGCTTTAGCAGTTAGGATCAAGGCTTGTCCGGCTCTTGGACCTGCACCCCAACGCACCCATTCCTTCACATAATCAACCGTACTCGTGTCTGGTCTGGTGGCACGGATCAACTCTGCCACATACGCAATCAAATCATCACTAATACTCACCTCTCTTGTCAAGGCTTGAAGCTGCTTAATTTCGTCTGCACCGATTACTGGCTGCACTTTATTTTTAATAGTACCAGTGGTACTGCTTAGTATCTTGGTTTCTTCGGCCGCTGTAGGATATCCGATCTTAATGTACAGTAGAAAACGATCCAGCTGTGCCTCAGGAAGTGGATAGGTACCCGCCTGCTCTATTGGATTTTGGGTAGCCAGGATAAAAAACGGACGGTCTAAAGGATAGGTTTGTCCGCCATAAGTGACTTCAAACTCCTGCATCGCCTCTAACAATGCCGACTGTGTTTTTGGCGGCGTTCGATTGATCTCATCCGCCAGAATGATATTGGCGAATAAAGGCCCTTTATTGAACTTAAAAAATCGTTTTCCAGTCACATGGTCTTCTTCTAAAATCTCTGTACCTACGATATCAGTTGGCATTAAATCCGGCGTAAACTGAATCCTTCTAAAAGAAAGATCCAGGGCTTGAGACATGGTGCGTACCATCAGCGTTTTTGCCAGGCCAGGCACACCTTCTAAAAGGCAGTGTCCGCCGGCAAGCAAAGCGACCAGCATTTCTTCAATGATGACGTCCTGCCCGACGATCACTTTTTGGATTTCTTCTTTTAATAGAGAAATTTTATGGATCAAGATTTTAAGGTTACTTTCTGAAATTTCCAAAGCAATGATTTTTATGAGGTAAGCGATTGTAATTCAATATAGGGCTCTCCACGTATTTTTTCCTATCCCTTGATCAGAATATCAAAAAAATTACAAGATATATCCTCTAAAATCCTATTTCTAATGAAAATAGACGTTATTTTAGAACGATGCAAAGATCAAAGTTCACATTTGCGAGAATAAAGTATAAATCCGGGAATTGGGATACGGATCAGCGTATGCCCTCCAATCTGCTCAATTCCTTATTGGAATATACCACCATTCCTTTAGATCCTGAAGAAAAGATTGTAGAATTGAGTAGTCAAGACCTTTTCAAGTATCCGTTTTGCTATTTAAGCGGACATAAGCTGGTGCAATTTGACCAGCAGGAAGCGGCCAATTTCAAGAAATATGTAAACAATGGCGGCTTTGTCTTAGTAGACGATTGCAACCATGACATCGATGGGCTATTTGCCAAATCATTTGAAACACAAATGAGCAACCTATTTGGTCCAACAGCACTAAAAAAAATTCCTAACCAGCATAAGATATACCATTCCTTTTTCAATTTTGAGAACGGCCCGCCTACGACTTCTTTTGAATTAAACGGCTGGGGCGACGACCTGGTACATGATTACCTGAAAGCCATTACCATTAACAACCGCATTGGCGTATTGTACAGTAACAAAGACTATGGCTGTGAATGGGATTACGACTTCCGCAACAAGCGATTCCTGGCGGAAGACAACACTAAATTTGGCGTAAACATCATCCTTTACGCCATGGGTATCAACAGTTAATCGTCCAGCATATAAAGTATTAAAGCACCAGCTGCTCGTATAGTTTTTTCAAGGTTTCCTGGGCATCCAAACATAAACCTGGATGAGTTTTAGAAGTCTGAACCACCGTACTTCTGGTGGCTGTTAACCAGCGAAAGCGTGAAGCCATATCTAGCTGACCAATCGTTCCTCCTGCCTTTCCTCCTTTGCTGATCAGTTCAAAAGAACGTAAATGGTCTAGCAATTCCTGTGGATCCAGTTTGCAGGAAAATGCAGCAAGACGCCCCTCATCCAATTCAAATGAAGTCTGTAAAAACTTTTGCTTAGCGCAATACAGTATGATGCCCACATTAAGAAATTCTTCCCGTTCTACCCTTGGTACGACGCGGATCACGGCATACTCAAATAAGTGCTTCTCTTGCATTCTGTGCTTCTTTTACAAAAATATCTGAATTTGCGAGGCGCAATTCCAAAAAGTTAGAATATACTTCGCGGTGTGCTTCAATAGAGTCAAAAGTATTGTCCCGGATCAACCAGTCGTCTGGAATTAAGGAAACAACAGCCCTGATTTTTTCAGGAGTCAGGATCGCTTTAAATACAGCATTCACTTCTTCCAATTGCGAAGCCTGGCTCAACAGCACGTGATCTTTGATCAAGCTGAAAGGTTTTACGGCCTGTTCTTCCCAGTTCTCCATGGAATGGTGAAAATACAATGCAGCACCATGGTCAATCAACCATAATTCTTTATGCCAGATCAACATATTGGTATTACGGGCGGTACGGTCCATATTGGTCAGCAGCGCATCCATCCACACAATCTGTGAAGCCGTTTTTTCGTCTACCTGATTCACCAATGGATCAAAAGTGATCGCTCCTGAAAGGTAATGCAAGGCAAGATTCAGCCCAACACTCGTCCTTAATAAGTCCTGGATCTCTTCATCTGGTTCAATCCGACCAAAATCTTTCTCCAATTGCGCAAACACCAATTCCGGCATTCTCAAGCCAAGTAACCTTGCGATTTCTCCGCCAATTAACTCGGCAATGAGCGCACGTAATCCCTGTCCGGCACCACGAAATTTGAGTACATATAAAAAGTCGTCATCTGCTTCTGCAATTGCAGGCATCGATCCCCCTTCGCGTAAAGGGGTCACATACCTGGTCACATTAACAGTCCTGAGTTCTGGTTGAAAATTCTTCACGCCTGCATAATTTAAGAGCAAAAGCCCCGATTTAAGCCAAAGATACTATATTTCCCCTAATCGGATACCTGATTGACCAAGGTATAGGTCTGCTATTTTCAGATTTTATTTGGAACCGTTTTTTATAAGTTCGGAATACATTTCATCCAAGAAGCCTTGCTGGCTTGGACTATCCTTGAAATATCGCTGATAGTTTACACTGCAGCTCTCCACATCCGCAATGTTTTTTGGGTTAAAAGACCAATCGTCTATGTCCTTCACCGTAATTCCTATATCATTACTGCAGGTTTGCCATAGTTCAGAGAATTTAGTTTTTCTACCCTTGCCCTTGTTCATTTGATCAAAGTCTGCATACACTGTAAATCCGCGCATTTCCGAATTGAAAAACTTTGAAATCGAAGTTACTGGAACACCTGCCCAATCTATCGTTTCCCCAGTCGGAAGTGCTATAGAATTGAGCTTTTTCTCATTCAATATTTTATCTTGTTCTCCTTCTTTAAAAAACTGCTCTTCATACACTAATTTTGTTCCTATTGGAACCCATATCTTTTTAACTACCAATGGTTTTTTAGTGATAAAATAGGGATAATCAGGTGCTGAATTTCCACCTGTTGGGTTCATACTTCCCATACATCCTGTTAAAGATAGCAAGCCAAATAAAAAAGCAGGAAGTTTAAAGTTTTTCATAAGTGTTTTGTTTGTGTCGCAGCGCTCAAATATATACGAATGCTTCTGATTTTGTCCGTATAAATTTTAAGTTACACAGGGAATTGCCCGAGCGCCGCTTTGCAATGGCAATTTAAGTACCTGTTTTTTCCGTAAGGTATTTCCAGTACCTTTTAGGGACATGCTGCAGGTGTAATTTGGTGTTTTTTCTGGCCACAATATTAGTACTTTTAAAATAGTCTTTCCATAACGTGGCGTACAGATGCTCTTTACCGTCCTGAAGCGCTGCTGTAGGTCTGTTCAGATTTTTCTCCTCTTCTGGATTTAGGCTTACTTCTTCTACTTGTTCTAGGTTATAATACAAGCCGTAATGCCTTTTTAAATCATAAATGATCCAGTGCTGATCCGCATAGCGATGCTTAAAATGGTTCATAATTAAAGGGAGTACATTAAAGTCTGGGTCAACTCCACAGTAGAAAATTCCATCTGCAGAAAGCTGAAACCTGATGAAAGCCTCCATCCTATGTTTTTCTCGTTCTACCTTCTTAGCGGTTTGTGCAACCGTCAGTACATGGACATTACCATAATTAGCTGCTGCCCCGACTGGGTTGGAAAATATATAGCAGCTAAACTCAAATAAACTGTTATAAGCTTGAGTAGATTCTGAAAGAAAAGTGCAGTAGAATCTCCTCATCCAGCCTGCATTTAATTTCTTTTTTAACCCTGTCCATACCCGATCAGCTTTTTTGCTATCATTATGTACATAAAATTCCACACTAAAAGCATCTGGCTGGTGGTGTTTTTCTAACTGAAGGCTGACCTTTCCCGGTTTTCTTTCAAACCATTCAAAGACTGCACAAAGCAAGCTTTCTAAGCTTCCATCGATCACGTATATCATTGGTCATTGTCGGGTTAAAACAAAATCAATTGCTGAACATCAATCTTAGCATATTTACCCTGGCTTTCCGCTAGTATGAATGACTTGATTTGTGTAGCCTGGTAATCTTTCATCTGATAAGGGCTATCTGAACACTTGATGAAGTGTTTTGCCCTGTTATAGGCCACCCCTATTTTTTTCAATTGATCAATGCGTAATTTTCCGAATTTTCTAGCCTGTACGATTTTTTTTGCAGAGCTCACACCAATTCCTGGAATACGCAGGATCATTTTATAGGCAGCCACATTGATGTCTATTGGGAAATACTGAAGGTTCCTTAATGCCCAGCTCAACTTCGGATCCACATCTACATCCAAATGAGGATTCGCATCATTCAGGAGTTCATTTACATGAAAACCATAAAAGCGCATGAGCCAGTCCGTTTGATACAATCTATTCTCACGAATTAATGGAGGTTGAGTGCCAATCAGTGGCAGGCGATTGTCGTAACTAATAGGAATATATCCAGAATAGTAAACTCTTTTCAGCGAGAAATTTCTATAGAATGCATCTGCGGTATGCATAATATCTTTATCTGTTTCCGGAGTTGCTCCGATCACCATCTGGGTACTTTGACCCGCAGGCACAAATTTAGGGGTACTCTTAATTAGCTTTTTCTCATCTTTAAACTGTATGATTTGATTTTGCACCAAGGCAAGTGGTCGCTTCACATCCTCATGGTTCTTTTCCGGAGCAAGTAATTTAAGACCACTTTCTGTCGGCATCTCCAGATTGATACTCATTCTATCTGCATACAGTCCAGCTTCTCTAATGAGCTCTTCGCTTGCACCAGGAATTGTTTTCAGGTGGATATACCCATTAAAACGCTCTTCAAGCCTTAGTTTCTTCACCACCTTCAATAAGCGCTCCATGGTAAAATCAGCATTCTTAAAAATTCCGGAGCTTAAAAAAAGTCCTTCGATAAAGTTTCTTCTGTAAAAATTGATGGTGAGGGAAACCACTTCTTCTACGGTAAAAGCTGCACGTTCTATATCATTGCTCTTTCTGGAAACACAGAAAGCACAATCATAGATGCAATGATTGGTCAGGAGAATTTTCAAAAGAGAAACACAGCGACCATCTTCAGTATAGGTGTGGCAAATTCCTGAAGCGTGGCTATCACCTAGACCTTTATTGTCGTTCTTCCTTGTTCCTCCACTTGAAGAGCAGGATACATCGTATTTTGCAGCATCAGCAAGGATATTCAGCTTTTCTCTAATCCGTTCAGACATAATTCTATAATTTACTAACAAATATAGTATTATTTGCTATAATAATTAGTTTTATTGACGATGTTTGAAGAATTTTGCCTAAATCAATTAGACCTTATTGTGAGTTCATGAAACGATTTTAGGCCTTACACTTTCCCTATTCAAATGGGGTGAATTGGGGACATAAGTGCTTTCCACATGCCCCACCTGTAATACTCTGGCATTTCGGTGAATTTCATTAACTATTTAAAAGTATCAAAACCATCCTTCGCATCACACCAGAACTCGTCTAATGCAATCAATCTTGGTTTTAGAAAAGAGATCAATGCCGGCCAGTCTGATTCTTTAAAAATGCTCACATCCGGAAGGTGCTTCACAATCCTGCTCACTGTTTTATAATGTTCATCTACAGTCAGTAATTCCCAGTCCCATTCTTCCCCCAGGCTCGTATGCAGCATCGTTTTAAAAGCAGTAAACTGCTCAAAAATCAACTCCTGCATTCCTGGATCAGGATGAGACATCTCAATCGCAATGTAAGCGGACTTCTTGTCGACAGACATTTTAAAATGAAGGTACTTTATTCCTGTCTTATAATTCACCCAATTGATTCTCATCCCTTCAGCAGATTGGTGAGGCGCAATATATTGTCCGAAGGTAGTCCAGAAAGACTGTTTTAATTGTGCAGCCTGATCTTTTGAAAACATGGTATTGAGTTTAAATGTAGTAGAGCTATTCTAAAATAAAAAACAGGTTAAAGCGTCCAGCTCATCAGTTCCATGACCCTTTTAAACTCGTCCTGAACATTCGCTTTTAAATGGATGGTTTCTTTGGTCACTGGGTGTACAAACTTCAACTCTGAAGCATGCAGCAACATCGTCGTCATCTCCCACTGCTCTTTGAAAAACTTGTTTTGTTTATTGCAGCCATGCTTGCGATCACCGATAATCGGATAAAAGATATGTGCAAAGTGTCTGCGCAGTTGATGCATTCTTCCTGTGGTTGGCGTAGCTTCCACTAAGGAATATCTGGATGTTGGGTGTTTTCCAAGGGCGACCTCCAGCTCAGCGCGCTGTAAAGTCACAAAAGCGGTAAATGCTGCCTGCATATTGCCATTTTCTTTGGCCAATGGATAGTCGATCTCCAAGCTATCAGGCGCATAACCTCTCAAAACTGCCAGGTATTTTTTTTCCACTTCCGCATTTTGAAACTGCTGGTGCATGGCTATTTCCGTCTCTTTATCGAAAGCAAAAAGCAGCAAACCACTGGTTTTACGATCTAAACGATGTACAGGGCTAACATACTTATTGATCTGATCCCTTAGCATTTGCAGTGCAAATTCTGTGGCATCACTAGCAATAGAAGAACGGTGAACCAATAAGCCATGAGGTTTATTGATGGCAATCAGATGATCGTCCTGATATACAATTTCCAGCATTTAATTTTTTCTGCGAAGATAACCTTTTGATTTTTTAAAACCGACCAATTGTATCAAATTTGTTACTTTTTGATGGGATAGAAGCATTTATGCCTAAATTGAGAAATCATGAAAACCAAACCAACAACCCCTCCTGTTAATGGATTAAAAAAGGCAACCGCTGCCTTCTTTATGGCGATGCTGATCGCTGGAAACGTCAGCTATGCACAAACTAAAAAGGAAACTATTGACCTGATCGTCAAGGAAGCCACGGAAAACTCTCAACTGGAAAAGCTCGCCCATGAGCTCTTAGATATGGTGGGCCCCAGACTCGTAGGCTCTCCTCAGATGAAACAGGCCAACGACTGGGCGGTCGCAAAATATACCAGCTGGGGTATTCCAGCTAAAAACGAACAATGGGGAGAATGGCGTGGCTGGGAACGTGGAATTTCTCATATTGACATGGTTTATCCTCGTATAAAATCTCTGGAAGGCATGCAACTGGCCTGGAGTCCAAGCACAAAAGGAAAGGCCGTGGTTGGGGAAATGATCATTTATCCTGACCTACCCGATTCTGTATCCTTCAAAAGCTGGTTACCAAGTGTAAAAGGGAAATTCGTGATGTTTTCCATGAATCAACCTACCGGCAGACCAGACTATAACTGGCAGGAGTTTGCGACTCCGGAGTCTTTCGAGAAAATGAAAAAAGACAGAACCGAACAAACCAATGCCTGGCGCTCCCGCATCAGCAAAACCGGGCTTAACCTGAAAGCTTTGGCACTGGCATTCGAAAGTGCTGGGGCACTGGGTGTCGTGACCAGCAACTGGTCTTCTGGATTCGGTGTCAATAAAATCTTTGGTGCAAATACCACAAAAATCCCTTCTATCGACATCTCCTTAGAAGATTACGGTTTGCTGTACAGACTAACCGAATCAGGTAACAAACCTAAAATCAGTGTAAATGTAGGTTCTAAAGAATTGGGCGTTGTTCCTACCTTTAACACCATTGCAGAGATCAAAGGAACAGAAAAACCGAATGAATATGTCATCCTTTCCGCACATTTCGACTCTTGGGATGGTGGCACCGGCGCAACAGATAACGGAACAGGGACCATCACCATGATGGAAGCCATCCGTATTTTGAAAAAGATCTACCCAAACCCGAAAAGAACTATCCTTGTAGGCCACTGGGGAAGTGAAGAACAAGGGCTAAACGGCTCAAGGGCATTTGTAGAAGATCATCCGGAAATTATTAAAAATATCCAGGTGGTATTTAACCAGGACAATGGTACCGGCCGCGTGGTTAACCTTGCCGGACAAGGCTTTTTAAACTCTTATTCTTATTTAGGAAAATGGTTATCGGCTGTGCCCGAAGAAATTAGAAAACAGATCGCAACCACTTTCCCTGGTACTCCTGGTGGTGGTGGTTCAGACTATGCGTCCTTTGTAGCTGCAGGTGTACCCGCTTTCTCGCTGAGCTCCAATAGCTGGTCTTACGGAACTTATACCTGGCATACCAACAGAGACACTTATGATAAAGTAGTTTTTGATGATGTGAGAAGCAATGCCATATTGACTGCAATTCTAGCCTATATGGCGAGTGAAGACCCGCAAACGACCTCCAGAGAGAAAAGCATTTTACCCGTTAATCCAAGAACCGGAGAACCAGGTGTATGGCCTCCGCAAGTGAAGCCAACACGTAAAGGCGGCATCAACTAGTCTTTATTCTTCTATACTAAAAATGCCCTTTCGAATAAATCGGAAGGGCATTTTTAATTTAATTCTTATTTTTTATTCTTTACGTATTGCTCTAACCACTGATCTTGCTCCCAGAACGTATGCAGAATTGATTCTCTGCTTCTGTAACCATGAAATTCTTTCGGCAGCAACACCAATCTCACCGTACCGCCATGGCCTTTGATCGCACTATACAAGCGCTCACTTTGAATCGGGAAAGTTCCTGAATTCTCGTCGTCAATACCGTGAGTCATCAATAAGGGCGTTTTGATTTTATCCGCATAATTAAATGGCGACATTTTATTGTAAACATCCATGGCCTGCCAATAAGTACGCGCCTCTACCTGGAAACCAAAAGGGGTCAAGGTACGGTTGTAAGCACCACTTCTGGCAATTCCGGCAGCAAATAGATTGGTATGTGCCAATAAATTAGCAGTCATGAATGCGCCATAAGAGTGACCTCCTACTGCAATTCTACCTCTATCCGCTACGCCCATATCTACCACATAATTGATCAAAGCGGTTGCATTGTCTTCAATCTGCTGTAAGAAAGTATCATTAGGCTCTTCTTTTCCCTCACCAACAATCGGCATATCTGCCTGATCCAATACCGCATACCCTCTGGTTACCCAGAATACCGGTGAGCGGAAAGCCAGCCTGGTGAAGCGGTACGGAGATCCTTTTACCTGTCCGGCAGCCGCCAGACTTTTAAATTCACGAGGATAGGCCCAGATCAATACCGGTAATGGGCCGTTTTCTTTTTTGAAATCTTTTGGCAGGTATAAAGTAGCAGAAAGCTTAATTCCATCTTTACGAGGGTAAGAAAGCAAGGTCTTTTGCACGCCTTTTAAACTCGGATAAGGATCAGTAAAACTGGTTAAAGCCTGTTCTGATTTGTTCTTCAGGTTGACTGCAAAAATATTAGGCGTTTCTTCCGTAGATTCTCTCGAGATATACACCTTTCCCGTATTGTTAAAGAACACTGGCTCTTCGTAATATGGAGATTTAGATTTGAACAAAGTATCCTGTTGATTAGAAATCAGGTTCCATTTCAGGATAAAAGGGCGATCGCCTTGTGGAGAAGCACCTGCTCCTTTAGTGAATATTACTCCTGGAGCACCTTTATCAAACAACAATACTTTTGCGGAGAAAGGCCCTTTACCGTAAATGAAATCTCCAGGATCTGTATAGGTATCTTCCGAAGATCTGGTAGAAATCACTTTGACTACTTTACCGCTTTCTGGATTGATCAGCGTCATTTTTTGAGCACGGTCTTTCCTCCATTGTTCTTGTACCAGGGCGTAGTTCTGATTGCCCCATTCCACGCCACTATACCTTGAAGCCATACTGTACAGCTTTTGAGGAGCTGCTGTAAAAGGTGCTTTCAGCATAAATAACGCATCGCGGACTTCTGATTTCAGGTTTGGATCGCCTTTATCCTGAGCTTCGGCCCAGACGATCGTTGCAGCGGCATCACTTCTCCATTCATAAGCACGTGGGCCCATGGCTACGGCATCAAAACCTGTTGGCAATTTCTCCGCTAGGGGTGCATGGTACAGTTCTTTTACCAATTGTCCCTGAGGATTCAGGATGGTGGTTTTGAAAGGGAAATAATAAATAGGAACCAAATAAGAATAAGGTTTCTCAATGGTTTGTACCATCAGGAAATTCCCGTCTGGTGAATAGGCAGCCTTGCGATAAATGGCTGGGCCGGCAATTTTAGTGGTTTTGCCATTCAGGTCTACTTCCTGAAGTTCTGAGCTGAGGTAATAACCCATCAGATCCTGGTCGTAGGTGTTTTTTAATAAGTTTTGATACGTTCTAGAAGGGGTTACTACGCCCAGATTTTCCTGAACTACCGGCCCTGTAGGTACGATATTTTCTACCGGTTTATCTCCACGGGATGGAAGGATAAACTGAGCAAGAATACGCTTGCCATCCGGATGCCATTGTAAAGTTGTGCCATAGGCATCATTCAGTAAACCATTGGTCAGTCTGCTGGCTTTTAAATTTTTAACATCCACCAGCCAAAGCTCTACCCCTTTTAAAGTGTTGTTGCTGAATGCAAAAAAGTTCCCATCTGCATTCCAGCTAATATTGGTCATTCTCATTTTCTCCGGCAATCCGGCAACCTTATTTTCTTTAGCGGTTTTCAGGTCTTTAATCCTCAGATCGCTGTAAATGCCTGAAACCTCTCCTTCCGTAGAATTATTAGCAGGATTGATCCTAATGCCTGCCAAACCAATTACAGGTTGAGCTACCTGCTCGATGGAAGCATATCCTGGTGAGGAAAGCAGCAGCATCAAGCTTCCGTCTTTATTAAAACGTACCGTTGGGCTTGTCGGCGCATCTACCAGGTCAACAATGCTTTTAGGAGGTAATTGGTAAGTCAGGTTCTCCTGCGCAAATCCTTGGGTACTTAAACCTGCCATCAGCAATACGCTGAGCAAGGTTTTAGTGATCGGTTTGTAGTTTTCGGTCTGTATCATTTTTTTTGAGTATCCATGACGTTGAATGTCATTCGATATAAGTTAGTACACAAAAATGGGATTCTAAATGAAGGCTTGCTAAACTATCGCGTAAAAGTTACCTTTGAAACATTCCATCCACAATAAATCCTGTTATGCAAATTGTTGAGACCATTGATCAGTTTTACAAAAGGACCAACCAAATCGTTCCGGTCGAATTGTTAAATACCTCGCGCAATCCAAGTCATTTTAACGTGAAGGAGCGAAGTTACTGCAGTAAAATGAGTCCATATAACCGCAGAGACCATTATAAGATCTGTTTGACGATTGGAAAAGGACGACTGCATGTGGCAAATGAAGTGATTCCAATTGATCGTCCGGCCCTGGTTTTCTCCAACCCGACAGTTCCTTATTCCTGGGAATCTACCTCTGAAAGCCAGGAAGGGTATTATTGTTTGTTCAATGATTCTTTTATTTCGCCGGAGCTGAAAAAAGGGCTGGAAAGAATATGCCCATTGTTTAATCCGATGATCTCTCCGTACTGCTTTTTGGATGAACCAGCTTACCAAAGAGTAAACGGATATTTCCTGCAATTAATTGCCGAGCTAAAAAGCGATTACGAGTATAAATATGAGGTCATCAGGAGTATTTTAAGGCTGATCATCCATGAAGGCATCAAGATCCAATCTGCGACTCTTGCGCCTGCCCTTACCGACGTTTCCGACCACATTACCCCCAAGTTCCTAGATTTACTGGAACGACAATTTCCGGTAGATTCTCCCGAAAACCCTTTAAAGCTGAAGAGTGCATCTGAGTTTGCTGCTCAGCTTCACATTCATGTAAACCACCTGAATTATGTGATTAAATCACATACTGGAAAAACCACTACGCAGATGATCAGCAACAGAGTAGTTGAGGAAGCAAAAACGTTGTTGAAACAAACGGATTGGGATGTAGCGGAAATTGGGTATTGCCTGGGTTTCGATTACCCAGCTCATTTCAACAATTACTTTAAAAAGAATACGGGACTGACACCTGCTGCATTTAAGCACTACAGCTAAGACCTTCTCTTTCATCAAAGCATATCGTAATTAGCAAACGTACACTTCTTGCTCTTTGTCAAATGTCCAGACCTGTCGCTGGCCTCTTCTGGCAATAACCAAAGAATAACACTCTTCATTTTCTGAGATTTCCAGGACTTCGCCTATATTGACAAGCTTGTCACCGATAGATAAATTTGCAATTTCTAAGTTCTTAAACATTATAGGCTGTTCCAATATATGATCCATGATAGCGAAAAGATAAAAGAAGATTTATTTAAAATTTAATTTATACCCAAAATTATAATTATTTATCAAATAACACTAATAATTTAGTCAAATCAGTAGATTTCGCGTTTAAACTATCTGTGCCCCCTCTTATTTGAAACATTAACAAGCTTAGCAATGCTAGTTCATTAGAAAGCGCAGCAGCCAATGAGCTTATATCAAACTTTAATTTCGTTTTAATCCAGCTTTAATCTCCTGCAATTATTTTTGTTAAAACCTTTAAAGATATAGATATGGTGTTGGCAGAATTTTTAAATATGGGCAGTGGGGAAATTATGGTCATCCTGGCAGTGGCCCTTTTATTGTTTGGCGGCAAAAAGCTTCCAGAACTGGCAAAGGGCCTGGGAAAGGGCATTCGTGAGTTCAAAGATGCTTCTGAGGGTGTCAAAAGAGAAATCCATAGAAACATCAACCTGTCCGATATAGAAAATGAAGCAACAGCACAAGAGGTTAAAGAAAAAGTTTAGTTTCCCAAATATATAAAACACACAAATGATGTTACATACCCCTATACTTGCTGCTTTAGGTACGCAGGAAATCCTGATTATCCTGGTTGTTGTATTACTGCTTTTCGGCGGTAAAAAGATCCCTGAACTGTTGGGTGGCCTGGGAAAAGGAATCCGTGAATTTAAAGAAGGTAAAGACGGAACAGATCAGCCAGGCCCAGAAAAGCACTAAGGCCTCGCTGTAAAGCGATCCATCAGCTGCATAGACAGGATTGCTTCTTCGGCAGAGCAAGGGTTTTCTCCCTGCCCTAAGAAATAAGCGGTCACCTTTTCAATCATGGGTTGCTGTACATGCTGCAGGGGGCTAAAGTCGTAGACCTTATCAATCCCATTTTTAATCAATTTTATTTGCTGACCAAAAACCTGGAAGCTGATTTTCCCTGCTGTTCCTATAATTTCACATAGGTCGGCTTTATCTTGCTCAGATACGCTGAAACACCAGCTGCCATTAAATACCACTCCATTTTTAAACAATACCTGACCGGTTACCAAATCATCTGCCTGCCCTATTCCACTTTGATTCAGAGACAATCCAGCAGCGGAAAGCCATTCTCCAAAAAAGAAAACCATCAAATCCAACTGATGGGGGGCAAGGTCGTGAAACAAGCCTCCTCCAGAAATCAATGGATCAAATCTCCAATTGCTAGCTGATTTTGCGACAATATCAGCATCCTGGGGCTGGAACATCTTTAACTGTACCAAACGGATATCTCCTATTTCATGATCATCCAATAAGGATTTGATTTTTAAAAATAAAGGCTGAGCACGTCTATAATGGGCCACACATAATCTAATACCTGCAGTTGATGCCGCAGTTTTCATTCTGATCGCTGAATCCGCATTTAAGGTCATTGGCTTCTCCACGTAGACGGGTTTTCCCGCAGCAAATGCCATTAAAGAATAAGCTTCATGCTGTGCTGGCGGGGTCGCAATATAAATGGCGTTAACTTCCGGATCGTCCATCAGCTGCTGTGCATCATCATACCACTTAGGTACGCCATGTCTGGCGGCATAGTCCTTCGCTTTTCCCCCATCTCTACGCATCACTGCAACCAATGATGAGTTTGGCACTTTATTAAAAGCAGGCCCGCTTTTAACTTCGGTTACATCTCCGCAACCAATCATTCCCCATTTAATACTTTTCATTTGCAAAATGTTATCGTTTCAGCTTCAATTGATAAATGTCGGCCTGTAATTTATCGGTGTCATCATCCTCACAAAGAAGAAAGCTCAGTTCATCTACGGTTTGCTGCTTTAAGGTCAATCCTTCAAATTTATGGCGGTCGCTGATCTGTTCCGTAAAATCCAACTCCATCTGATCCATATTGATCCTGCCAATTAAGGTGCCCAATACCGCTCCATCCTGAAAAGTAGAATTGCTGTCTTCGGCAGCTGCCAGAAAATAAATATGATGGTCAATGAGGATGGCATCTGTAAATCCAGCTGGAATACCTTTAATCCAAGGCAATACGATTTCCTTAAAGCTTACTTTTGAAATTGCCATAGGTTTTTGCCCGGAAACTTTGAACACCCCATTTTTCCCGGATTCCCCATTCCCTCTATTCAGGAAGTACCAATCTGCCCCAGTAAAAATTGCACCTTCGATATTGAAATTTTCAGCATTAATTCCAGAAACACGCCTCATTTCCTGATATACTTCCGAGACATCATCTGTTGAAATCACTTGTTTATCCTTTGCATTTAAAGTGACCATTTGGTTTCTGTTTGCGGTAGATCCAGAGCCAAAAACATAGATTTTATCTCCGTAAGAGGTGATGGCTTCAAAATCAGGCTTGTTTTTTTTTACGATGTTCTCTGAAGGCTGGGTGCCTAAAGGATGCCGGCTCAAATGGGCAGCTTTCATCTCATAGCTGTACAGAAAAGTTCCGTTATCGGAGATCACGTTCAGCTGATCATTTTTCAACAGTAAACCGGAAGCAGAGCTGATTCCAATGATCTGAAACAACAATTCCAAGGTAAATTTGTACATGAATGCAATATGCAAATTCTTTAAGAAAAAACAGACCTTGGGAGCCCTGTAAGGGAATATTCATATCGGTTATCAGGTGTACACCTGATAACCGATAATATAGACATCAGCTTATTTCTTAGCTGGAGTAATCACTATTTTTCTAAACTCGATTGGTCCATGGTCACCCTGGAAATAGATCGGTCCTGGTTCGCCTTCATTACTGTCTAATGCGCCGCCAGTAATTCCTGGAATTTCCTGATTACTAATCACTGTTTTGCCATTGGCAACAACCGTAACCATTCTGCCTACTAAAGTAATATCGTAACTCTGCCATTGATCAGGACCTAAAGCATTAATTTCACTAGGTGGCAGGAATCCGTAAATCCCGCTGAAATAAACACTGGAAGGATGTGCTTCTTTCGGGCTGTCCTCAATCTGAACTTCATATCGGCCTCTTAAATAAACGCCGCTGTTACTTCCTTTCTGGTACCTGAATTCCACATGTAATTTAAAATCTTCAAACTTTTGATCAGAGATCAGATTGGCACCAGATTGCGGACTAGTCAATACCCCATCTTTCACTACCCATTGGTTTTTCCCTAAAGCTTTCCAGCCAGTCAGGTCTTTCCCATTGAATAGTTGAATAGGTTTTGCCCAGACAACAGGGCTGGTTCTTTTCAAATACGGTGCCTTTACCCCTTTCCAAGTGTATGTTTTGCCTTCACTGGTGAGCATAGTACCCTCAATTCCTGTACCTTTCAGTTCTCCTTCAATCACGAAATCCTGATTCCCGCCTTCCCATTGCGGTGGGATCCTAAAGCTGAATTTACCATTTTGGAACTTCAGTTCTGATACCGGGCGGGCACTGCCGGAAGCGCCAACGAAATAGCCTACCAATGTACGGTTGCCGGATAGTTTCACTTCCAGCCAGGAAGGCGCGGATTTCCCGTTTTCATCAACGGTAAGATCCCAACGGCCAATCAGATCTTTGCCAGGAATATCTCGTATAGCGGTAATATTTGTAAGGTATGGAGCGGCAATAAGCGCATCAGCTGATCCAAAACTGAGCAAGCCAGTGACAGCCATCACAAAAAAATTCTTATTCATTGTAAAGGGGTTAGGTTTTATTTATGGTTCTAGCCGGTAAGATAGGATTTATTCACTTTTCGCCCAAGGATAAGGGAAAAAGAAATGATTTTTCCTGTATTAATTCGTAATTTCAGATAGTTTTAATTAAACTTTATGAAAGCCATTCAATTTCACTCCTATGGAGATTCCTCTGTATTACAATTAGAAGAAGTTGCGAAACCTGTCCCAAAAGCACATGAAGTGCTGATTAAAGTGGTGGCCACCACCATCAACCCTTTTGACATCAAGAATCGCGCTGGTGCTATGAAGGCCTTTGTACCCATCAAATTCCCACATATTCCTGGAACTGATGCGTCTGGAATGGTAGAATCGATAGGATCCGCAGTGACCCGGATTAAAGTTGGCGATCTGGTTTTTGCGACCGCTACTCATGGCACTTATGCGGAATACGTCTGTATTAACGAAGAAACGGTTTCCCTAATCCCGGATCACGTGAGCATGAATGAAGCCGCAGCATTGGCAGTCCCATTAAATACAGCATACAGTATTCTGGTAGAAACAGGGCATTTACACCCAGGAGAAAGGGTATTAATCCATGGTGCCGCAGGCGGTGTAGGTAATATTGTTTTACAAATGGCAAAAGCACTCGGGGCATATGTGATCGCCACAGCTTCCGGCCTCGGACTGGTCAGGATCCATGATTTAGGTGCTGATGAAGTGATTGATTACAAAGCACAGGACTTCAGTGAACTGGTAGAAAACCTGGATATGATCGTTGATCTCGTAGGTGGAGAGACGCAGCTAAAATCTTACCCTTTGGTCAAAAAAGGAGGGAAATTATTGAGTATTGTCATGCCGACAGATGATCAACTGGCCTTAAAACATGGAATTACCGCAAAGTTTATCAGCGCTAGAGGAGACCATAAAAAGTTAGACTTTGGAAAGCGACTGGTAGAATCTCATAAAATCCAGGTGGAAATCGCCAAGATCATGAACCTCTCAGATGCGGCGGAAGCACAGGATCTGGTCTCCGCGGGCGGCGTAAATGGTAAGATTGTATTGAACTTTTAAGTTTGCAGCGGAACTTGAATTTAATTACTAAATCTCCGAAAAAGATCAATGCCAGGGTACGGAACCCAGCAGATTTCCCGCGGATTTCCAGTTCAAAACCAAGGATGCTGCCACAAAGCACCGATTTAAATATACCAAGAATTACCTGGAAGCACAATGTTCTTTCATGGTTTTATGTTTATGGGTGTACCCAATTTAACCGAAGCATACAGCTCATCAACTTCCGGGTTGGTCAGGGCCATACAGCCATTCGTCCAATTGTATAGGCGCTGTAATTTATGGATTGCCCCCAGGCCATTTCTAAGACCATGGATTTTAATATCTCCCCCAGGTGCTTTTCCCAATGTTTTCGCCTTAGCGATATCTTGTTCATTTGGATAAGAAACACCCAGATTTTTATGGTAGCCACTCTTGGCGTTCTTCGCATTGATGGTATACCTGCCCTCCGGCGTTTTCTGGTCGCCTTCATAGGTTTTATGTCCCTGAGGGGTAGCCCCAAGAGAAATCTGGTAGGTTTTTATTGGCTGGCCGCCCGCATAAGCCAGCAGCTGTTTTTTTGATTTATAAACCACCAATGAGTCAATCTCCGCATTGGCAGGTAATTCAGGCTCCGGACTTACATTATAAACCAGCAGTCCGGCGATACAGAGACCTGCCGTTATACCTAGAATTAATTTGATCTTCATGATGCCGATTTAATCATTATTTTCAGTTTTTCTAACAGTACCGGAAAAGTTTTAAAGTCGTCTTTTCCAAGGAAATGCCCTCCATCGGCGACCGCAATGATCGGTGCTTCCAGCGCTTCCGCTAACTTTTGAGTCAGCTCGAAAGGAACAATGTAATCATCTTCCGCCCCTATTACCAATCGTTTAGGCACATTTTGAATCAGCCCGGGAATGGAGATCTGCTCCTCCAAAAAACCGTCTAAGTCGGGAATATCCCTCAGCTTCTCTAAAAATCCGGCAATCAGGATCATTCCTGCTGGCTTCAATTGATAACGGTTTAAATATAAAAGCAGGGAGATGCAGCCTAAACTATGACCTATAAAGTAGGTCTGGTCGCTGAACGTCACGTTTTCTTTTAAATAGTTGACCCATGCCTGAGGATCTGGCTTGCTGGAATCCGGCATCGCTAAAATATGAACTGCTATTCCTTCCTTCTCAAGCGATGCCTGTACCCATTCAAACCAATGGTCTGTAGTGCTGGCCATGTAGCCATGGACGATGTAAACTTGTGCTGCTTCCATAAGATCCCAAAAATAGAAATTCTACGCAAATAAATAAGGCGCTTCGTTTAGAACGAAAGCGCCTTATTCTTATAGATATAGGGATTACTTAACTTCAATAATGCTGATGGCATAACCTCCGCCAGGCGCACAATACTCAGTCAATTTAGTGCCTTTGCCGACCTTCATTTTTTTAATCACATAAGCCTGAGGATTTTTCTCATAATGAGCATCTTTTGCATCCGAATAAATTGTTGCCAGGTATTTCTTGTTGACATCCAGAAAGTCCAGATTGACCTTGGAAACCCGTCCCTGTTCATCACAAGTACTCCCTACAAACCAATTGTTCGTTCCTTTGGCTTTTCTAGCGAAAGTGATGTAATCTCCAGGTTCTGCTTCCAGTACTTTCGTATCGTCCCAATCTACAGCTACATCTTTGATGAACTGAAAAGCATCTTTAAACTTGTGATAAGTTTCCGGTAAATCAGCCGCCATTTGCAGCGGACTATACATGGTGACATACAATGCCAGTTGACGGGCAAGGGTACTGTGTACAAAAGAGTTATTTTCAGGATTATAGGCACTCACCTTTGTTTCAAAGATTCCTGGTGTATAGTCCATCGGACCTCCCATTAACCTGGTGAAAGGTAAAATCGTCGTATGATCCGCGTTATTACCTCCAAAAGCCTCGTATTCCGTGCCTCTTGCTGATTCATTAGCCAAAAGATTTGGGAAAGTACGGCTCAATCCTGTAGGTCTTACGGCCTCATGTGCATTCACCATGATTTTATACTCCGCAGCTTTTTCAATGGCATACTGATAGTGATTTACTAACCATTGTCCGTAATGGTGTTCCCCTCTTGGGATAATATTACCTACGTACCCACTTTTTACCGCGTTGTACCCATTATCCACCATAAATTTATAGGCTGTATCCAGATGACGCTCATAGTTACGTACAGAAGACGATGTTTCATGGTGCATCATAATTTTCACATTTTTACTGGCCGCATAACGATGTAATTCCTTCACATCAAAATCAGGATAAGCAGTCACGAAGTCAAAAACATAGTCTTTTGTTTTTCCAAACCAATCTTCCCAGCCTTCATTCCATCCTTCTACCAATACGGCATCCAGACCATTTTCTGCTGCGAAATCAATATACTCTTTCACACGTTTGGTATTTGCAGCATGTTTACCGTTTGGTTTAGTCTTGCTGTAATCAGTGATGCCCAGCTGCACATTATCCAGGTCGTTATAGGCCCAGGTACTTTTCCCAGTGATCATTTCCCACCATACCCCAACATATTTAATCGGCTTAATCCAGGAAACATCTTTAAATTTAGTAGGCTCATTGAGGTTCAGGATCGTTTTAGACAGGAGAATATCAGCTGCTTTATCGCTCACAATAATCGTTCTCCATGGCGACTGAGTAGGCGCCTGCAAATACCCTTTATCACCAATTGCATCCGGTGTCAATACCGATTCCAACACCATATCTTTATCATTCAGCTCTAAAGACATCGTAGAATAGTTAATTAATGCGGCCTCATGAATGTTAATGTAAAGACCGTCCTTACTTTTCATCATTAAAGGTGTCTGCAAACCAGTTTCCGAAAATGTCTTTTGAGAAACGTTTGGCGTCACCGCTTCCTTCATTTTCCCACGGACTTCAGAAAGATTAGAGGTGATGGTGCTGTATTCCTGCGTATCATAATCACCAGGAAGCCAGAAAGCTTTATGGTCTCCAGCTAAAGCAAATTGTGTCTTTTCTTCCTTTACAGTGAAGTAGTTCAGGTTTTTCTGTGCAGGGAATTCATAGCGAAATCCTAAGCCGTCATTAAACAAGCGAAAGCGGATAATGATAAAGCGGTCGCTGGCAGGCTGTTTAATTGTCACTGCAAGTTCATTGTAATGGTTACGGATGGTTTTCTGCTCCCCCCAAACTGGGTTCCAGCTTTCGTCAAATGTACTTTGTTTCGTATCAGCGATTTCAAAGCCATTCAAGAGATCATCCGCATTTTTCAATTGAAAACCCAATTTACTGGGTTTAATCACGCTTTTCCCTTTATAGAAAAGCTCATATACAGGAGTGCCGGCAGTCCCAAGACTGAACTTTAAAGTCAGGTTTTTATCGGGAGATTTTAGCTCCTGCGCCTGTAGAGAGCTGGTGCTGTAACAGAAACAAATCATAAGAATTAACTTAGAGATTCCGGTAATAGTAATGGGATTTCGAAAATGATAACTGCTCATACCTAAGATAGGTTTAAATATTAAATTTGGCGGGCATACCCAACAGTGGGCTGCTCATTCAAAAGTAACCGCGAAATCAGCTAAAAAAACTGAGCAGTTTGAAAATGTAGACACAAATTAATATCAACGAACTGAATCACAATAAATTAACAAGCAAAACCAAGCCTTAAAATGTAGATATTGTGCCGATTTCTATCACGTAATTCTCAAAATCTTCCCTTGCGACAAGCGCTTTATTCCTCACTTTTGTGCGGTAATTATAAATCGTACTCATAGAACAGCGAAGAAATGCAGCAATCTTTGCACTATCATAAATGCCGAGTCTCAACAAAGCAAAAATCCGGAGTTCTGTGTTTAATTCCCCAGGTTTAAGCTCAAAACGTTCTTCTTCGACCAGTAAATTATTAAATGCCGTTACAAAATCCGGGTACAGGTGTAGGAAAGTATCGTCGAAATTCTTGTACAATGCTTTCAGTTCGGTAGTCATCAGTTCCGTAGATTTCAATGTTTTGAAAAGTACCTCGAGATTGCCTGTGCTCGCCTTTTTGTTTAAACCTTTCCGGTAATCCTCCAGTTTATTGATGTAGTTGGAGCAGAGGTCTAAAAAGTTCCCGATATACTCTTCTTTAATCCTGTTGGCCTCCATTAACTTACTGTTCGTTCCCTTCAATTGCTGATTTACGCCTTGTAAATCCTGGTTTAATTGCTTTAAAAGCCCATTCACTTCCTGCAATTCCAATCTGCTTTTCTCCAGTTTTTTCATCTGCTGAAATACATACACTACCGCAGCGATTAAACCTGCGGAAAGCACACTGATCAGCACCAATAAAGCCAGTAATTGTGTTCGTTGGGCTTTCTCTTTGGCCTGGTGCGCCAGATCAATGATGGGAAAAATCTTTGAGATGACAATCGTACGTAAAGGGGCATTGCAGAAAATTGCATCTTCCATAGAGGATTTGATGTAACCGTAGGAACGGTCTAAATCTCCGCTTTCATACAGTGAAATGGCCAAAGCCTGTAAGGAAGTATTCTCCTTAATCGCATTCTCCAAGTCAGAAATGGCCGATAAGGCGAAATATTTTTGCTGCAGTAAGGTATTCCCTTCCTTTTTATAGACATTCCCTAATGCAGAACTCCAAATCGCATATTCATGATTTTTTGTTTTCAATCCAGATAACAAACTGAGCAAGATCTTTTCAGCTTCCCGGTATTCACCTGCGATGCTTAATTTTTCTGCATAAACGCCTAGATAGTTTTTGGAAGATGGACTTAGCATGTGCAGCAAGGAATCTCTATAAGCCGCATTGTATTGTCGGTACTGGTCAGAATTCACATTATGGTAATCGGCAAGGTTACTATATAAGTCTTTATAGGCTTGATAATAGCCAATTTTCAACGCTGCATTCAACTGATCTGCATGCAAACTTCTTAAAATGCTCGATGCATCCATAGACATTCCTGCGATAGAATAGAGCGCTGAAAGTTGAATTTTTGATTCGGCTAGCTTCAGTGGATCTTTTAAGTCGCTAGCCATTTCCAGATTGTAATGGACATAGCGGATGGCAGAATCACTTTGGTAAGGTTTATAGGCCTCGTACAGTTTCCCATTTACCTCGTAAATCTTTTCTTTTGATAAGCGATCGGATTCTTTTGATAAACGTGTGGATTCTGGTAATGTACGGATGGAGTTTAGCTGCTGTTTTAGCTGACTGATGGTCGCTTCCCTCCTGTCCGCAAACACTTGCTTGTTTTTTATGGCATGATCCAACACCTTCAGTAAACTGTCTAGTTTCGCCTTTTGAAAAGGAGCCGCATTTGAAACCGCAGCAGTATACAGCCTTCCAGAAAGCGAAGCGCTACTGGAAATTCCAAGGATAAAAAGAAAAAGTAGCATGAAGACTTTTTTAAGCAGCATGGAAAGACAATTGCGATTGCCAAAACTATCCAAATTTCCTTAATAAAGCAATCTATTGCACCGGACTGCAGGATCTCTGGCATTAATTGATTGCTAATTCATCTGGCCCAGCTACAATTATCAAAACTGGAGGACTTGAATCCACCTAAAACAACCCAGTTTTGCGGCAGTTAAACCCCATTAAATTTTAAAAGTATGAACACAATTGAAACCGCTACCCTAGATCATTTGAATGAATTCGCCGAATTATTTGACCAATACCGTGTCTTTTACAGACAAGCCTCAGATGTAGAAAAGGGAAAAGCATTTCTGAAAGAGCGGATCAAAAACAATGAAACCGTTACCTTTCTAATTAAAGTTGAAGGCAAATTTGCTGGATTTGCACAATTGTATCCATTATTCCATTACAAAGCTTTACAGCGTCAATGGCTTTTGAGCGACTTATTTGTAAATCCTGATTTCCGTGGCCGCGGCTTATCTATAGCGTTAATAGATAAATGTAAAACCTACTGCGACGAAACGAATGCCTGTGGATTATTATTAGAAACAGAGAAAACGAATGACATCGGCAATAGGTTATACCCAAAATGCGGCTTTGAACTAGATTCAGACCACAATTACTACAACTGGTGGAAAGAAAATTAGTATCATTAAAATGATAGATAACTACCAGTCATGTTATTTTGAGGATAGATCGATTTTAAGGAATTTTGTGCCCTCAATAATTAACAGCAAAATGGAATATAGAAAATTAGGAAATACAGCATTAGAATTATCAACCATTACTTATGGTACCTTTGCAATTGGCGGTACAATGTGGGGTGGAGATGAGCAGAAAGATTCAATTGAAGCCATCCATGCGGCTTTGGATCATGGCCTGACCAGTTTAGATACGGCTCCTTTTTACGGTTTTGGATTAAGTGAAGAACTGATTGGACAAGCCTTAAAAGGAAAAGACAGAACTAAAGTACAGCTATTAACCAAATTCGGCTTAGTTTGGGATGGCAGCAACCAGGGAAAAGGAGAACATTTCTTCGACGTCAATGCAGATGGAAAAAACGTTCCTATCTATAAATTATCGTCAAAAGCGAACATCATCAAAGAAGTAGAAGAAAGCACTGGCCGGATGCGACTACCCCAATCGATGAAACCATGGAGGCCATGGGAAGCTTAATCCAGCAGGGAAAAGTACGTGCAGCGGCAGTTTCAAACTACAGTTTGGATCAATTGAAAACAGCAGGAAACACTTTTGTTCCTGCCGCAAATCAGGTCGCTTACCGCATGCTGAACCGTGGCATCGAACAGGACCTTGTACCTTATACGATAGCAAACAACATCGGAATAATTGTCTACAGTCCGATGGAAAGAGGCTTGCTTTCAGGCAAATACTTCCAGAATGAAAAACTAAAAATGGAGGACCATAGAAATGGCTATTTCGGACAATTTGACCTGGAGAAAGTAAAAGCATTTCTGGAAAGCATTCGTCCGATTGCAGCAGAGAAAAATGCGAGCCTGGCACAATTGGTTTTACGTTGGACAACCCTTCAAAATGGCATTACCATTGTATTGGCAGGTGCTAGAAATGCGGAACAGGCAATTGCGAATGCGCAGGCCATGAGCTTTGATTTAAGCGCAGAAGAGCTGAACTTTATCGATGCTGGGCTGAATAAAATCTAAGCAGCCTAAAAAGATAACTGATAGGAAAGGCATGGGGTAAAAAACTCCATGCCTTTTTTACTTATCGATTGATCTCGTATACGAAGTTGAACTTAGGCGTCTCTCCAAAATAGGTAACTTCCTCTTCGGCTACTTTTATGGCCCCAATTCTGCCAATCGCAATCTGCGAACGGAGATTCGTAGCGCCGATATGGAACTGGACTTTTGATACAAACTGGAATATATAATCCATCATTAACTTCTTGACTGCAGGGTTGATTCCTTTGCCCCAATAAGCGGTCCCATAGAAGGTATAACCTATAAAAATCTTATCTTCCAATTCGTCATAATCATAAAACCTGGTGCTGCCCATCAGCTCATTGCTGGCTTTATCTACAATTTTAAAGGCTCCTTTACTTTGCATTGCGCCATCAAAGAAATTCTGGAAAACATCTTTCTTCCAGCGATCTTTGTTGGGATGCTGCTCCCAGATCTTCGGATCTGAGGCTAAATTATATAAAGCTTCAAAATCCCTTTCTTTCAATGGAATCAGTACGATATCTTCGTTCTCCAGCAGCGGTTGAATGCTAAAGTTTCTAAGGGGATTCAATGTATTTTCCATGGTGATCTCTGTTTATATTTTTCTGATATAGTCTGCTATTGCTTTTTCTGAGCTGCTGTCACTTTTCTCCAGGTAGTCTGCTATCTTTTGCCGCGGCTTTAGTAGTCACCATCTTTGCAAAACTGTATTGCTTCAAGAAAGTTATCTTTTCGCTTTCTTCCTCGAACTGGAATTGCTTAGGTATGTACATGGTATTTGATCTCTTAGGATATGAGTGATTTGCTGAAACAAAAATAACGAACAATTGGATGATCATTGTAGTCCAATTACAAGATAATGAGTAATCCAATTATCAATCCAATATTTGCCAGTCTATCCATTGACCGCTCCTCAGAAAGGGCAGTATACGTGATAGGGATTCCTGTAGAGGCACATGGGATGGTGGTAGATGAACTTGGATTTACTTAAAAAAAAAGGCCGACCAAATGGTCGGCCTCAAATATAAATCGATTACTTACTTCGAAGTTTGAACCTTCTGTAAGAGACGAAAGCCAATACAAAAACTACTCCTACGGTCACATACACCCATGATGGGATTGGAACAGGATCACCTTGTGCATAAGAATGCAATCCGGTTAAGTAGTAGTTTACACCAAAATACGTCATGATAATCGTAGAGAAACTCAGGAGTGACAATAAGTTAAACAGGTATTTGGTTCTCAATCCTGGGATCAGGCGTACGTGTAAAACAAAGGCGTAAACGATCACAGAGATAAAAGCCCAGGTCTCTTTAGGGTCCCAGCTCCAATAACGTCCCCAGCTTTCATTTGCCCAGATCCCCCCTAAGAAAGTACCTACAGTAAGTAAAAACAGACCTACTGTTAAGGACATTTCGTTCACAATGGTCAATTCTGTAATGGAAGATTTCACTTTTGCAGAGATCTTATTATTGTCAATAATGTATAAAATTAAAACAACCGTACCCATTAAGGCACTCAGTCCGAAGAAACCATAACTCGAAGTAATGATCGCTACGTGAATCATCAGCCAGTAAGATTTAAGTACTGGAACCAATGGCGTAATCTGAGGATTCATCTGTGATCCGCCATGAGCGAAACCCATCAAAATCACCGCGATTAAACAACCTGCTGCAGGAATAAAGGCGTTGCTGTTCCTGTACATCCCAAGACCGGAAAGTACGCCAATCCAACTGATAAACAATACGGCTTCATACCCATTACTCCATGGCTCATGACCAGAAATATACCATCTTGTTGCTAGGCCAAAACCTTGCAGGAATGCCGAGATGCTGATTAAAATCAACACAAAGGTCACCAGCTTATCCAACATTTTGTTGTTCTTAAACAACTTAAAGAAAGCCAATCCAAGGATTACGGCGCCTAACATGGCATAAGTAATCATCAAGTTCAGGAATAAGTTCCAGGAATTGTAGCTCACTTCCCAGAAGATCTTCGTATCCGAAGGTAAAACGTCTTTACCAAATTTCAGCTGAATGTCTTTAATCTGATCTAAAGCTTTATTTGCTGCTTCCCAATTTCCTGTCTGCTGACCGTCTTTAATACTTTTCGCATAGCGATCAATAGGATTCAATTCTCCTACTAATGCAGAGCCTGGTAAGGCAGAAGGCATTGCAATCCAGGTATTGTTTGCATCACCCTGGATCGGGAAAATGCGTAAATATTGACCATTGATCAGGGACTGCATCGCCTGTAATTTATCATTCAGGTCAATAATCTCTTTATCGTAATTGTTTTGCTCAGCTGGTTTCTTCGCAAAAGCTTTTGAATAATCGTCTTTTAGTATAAATTGAAGCGTTCCATCTTCTCCTACTTTTAGCAGGTTGATCATCGAAGTATAGCCATCTTCATTTGCCTTAACCACTTTTAACAATTCCGGGCCACCTTTTGCACCAATTTTAAGGAGTGGAACATTCACCCAGATGAAAGGTGTAGTGGATACTGAAAGGAAGAACTGATTTGCACTTAAGCCATGGAAGCGATCTTTACGGTGTAATTTTCTCAGGATCTCCAGAGCCATAGTATTGATCGGCTCTACCCTTCCATCGATATTCTGTACCGCTAAATGACCAAATTTATCCGCATGTGCGGGATCAATTTTAATGCCTGCAGCAAACTGTACCGGATCTACAGATTTTGCAGAAAGCATCATTTGCATTTCAGCCTTTGTTGGCTGCTCGTGGTTATGTGCCTGAACTGGTCCTGCAGCTGCATCTGCGGAGTGATCATGACCATCGCCAGGCGCATGATTATGTCCATCATCTGCGGAGTGATCGTGTCCGTCGCCAGGCGCATGATTGTGGCCATCGTCTGCAGGCATTTGTGCCTGTGGTTTTACCAGTCCCGGAACAGCGGTCGACCCGTTCTTGCCGTGCATATCGATCTTCTGGCTAAACGCTGCACCTAAAGGAAGGAACAACAGGGCCAGTAAAAGTGATTTCGTTTTTGCAGATTTAGAGAGTGCTCTCAGTTGTTCGTTCAGTTTAGAAAAATGTGTTCCTTTCCAGAATAGCGTAACGAACATACCCAGGAATAGTAAGGTATAGCCGATATAAGTAACGTTTGTACCCAGTTCATCATGGTTTACAGAAAGCACTGTTCCTTTTTCATCATCGTCAAAACTAGCCTGGAATAAGCGGTATCCTGCTTTGTCTAGCACGTGGTTCATGTAAATTTTATAAGGTGTGTCTTGTCCGCCATCCTGGATCATGACGTCAGATGAATAAGAAGCAGGACTGTTGCTACCTGGATATTTCTCCATTTTAAAGTCTACCAGTTTTATCGAAAACGGTGTTTTATAAATTTTAGAGCCATAAGCCATAGAAATTCTTAGTCCGCCGATTTCACTTTGGTGCTGAAAATTAGTGATTCCTTTTCCACCGTAAAACGAAACGGTATCTACTTTATTTGCCGTGGCTACTTCCACTTTAATCAGGTCCAGATCATGTTCATGCTTGGTCTTATCCCCTTCAAAATAGATGATATTACCCGCAACCGGAGCTTCAGGAATTACGAAAGCTAAATTGCCGAAAGTATATAAACTTCTCAGGTGAAATGGCTGTACTGGATTGTCTGCAGGCACAGGTTTCTTCTCCTGAGTGGCCATGATCATATAATCTCCGGCGAAAGGCGTGGCAATTTGAAGTGCATCACTCGCATCTGAAAGATTGATAGCGCCCGGTGTTTCTTTATTATAACTGATCAGCATGTTTGAAATCAGCTGCACAGTTCCTGTAGGAATGTATTTATTGACGCGATTTCCATTTTCCAGTACGACCAAGTGTAAAGTTGATTTACCTGAAGGTGTACGTACCAGGGAATCCTGCGCTCTTGCATAAAAATCGATTACTTTTACCTTTACTCTTTGTCCCTGATAGTCATATTCCCCTTTGAAAGTCTTTTTGAAAGGTTTTAAATAGGTTGGAATGCGGTTAGAAATTAAAATTGCTGGCTGATCATCATAGGCCAATGCCTGATCATCTTTTCCAATCTGCATCTTAAAAAAGGTAGCATCAGAAATGATTTCATCACTTGATTCTCCTTCTCTGATGTGCATGGAGCCTTCAAAACTCACATATCTGGTAATGTATCCACCAATAAAAATGATTACAAAGGCCAGGTGAAATACCAATAGCGGCCATTTTTTGCGCTGCGTCAATTGGTACCTACCGATATTACCTATAAAGTTGAGTACTAGAATCACCATCACCAGTTCAAACCACCAGCAGTTGTAGATTAATGCTTTGGCTACTGCCGTCCCATAATCGTTTTCAACAAAGGTGGCCATGGCCATGGAGAAAGCGTATAACAATAACATAGCACCCATCGTTCGGGTGGAAAAGAGAATTTTGCCTAACCTTGTAATCATTCGTGTGTTTTTCTTTTTCTTTTTACCGGCTGTTCACCGACATAAGGAGTTGTTCCTTATCAATCCAACAAAGATGACCCGAGAGAAGGACAAAATTGAAGCTTAATAATTTTATGGCAAAAAAAAGACGAAACTCCTTTTGTCTACTTAATGTTACGCGCTGATGATGCCTCATCTCTGATTTTTATATTATACTTGTTCTAAGAACATGCTAAATTGTTTTTAAATGCAATCGAGAGGATTTTAAACCTTTTCTACTGGCTGATTCGACCTAAATAACCAAATATTACTAACCCTAACATGGAATGAAGAAATTATTTTTTGCGGCACTCTTATTTTCCGCGGTAAGCAGTACCAATGCTCAAACTAAAAAAACCACAGTCTATTCAGGCAATCCAATCTTTAAAGGCTGGTATGCAGATCCGGAAGGCATCGTATTTGGCAATAAATACTGGGTATATCCTACGTTTTCTGCCCCTTACGAAAAACAAGTGTTCTTTGATGCGTTTTCCTCCCCTGACCTAATCACCTGGACAAAGCATCCAAAAATATTAGATACGGCCAATGTGAAATGGGCAAAAAAAGCGATCTGGGCACCTTCAATCATTAAGAAAAAGGACCAGTATTTCTTATTTTTCGGAGCGAATGACATTCAGAACGACCAGGAATCTGGTGGAATTGGTGTTGCAGTGGCAAACAACCCTGCAGGGCCTTTTAAGGACCATATAGGCAAGCCCTTGGTCGACAAATTTCACAATGGCGCGCAGCCGATCGACCAGTTTGTTTTTAAAGACAAAGACGGTAAATATTACCTCATCTATGGCGGCTGGAAGCATTGCAATATTGCCAGGTTAAATGATCAGTTTACGGGCTTTCTACCGATGGCTGATGGCAGTACCTTCAAAGAGATCACTCCTGAAGACTACGTGGAAGGTCCATTTATGTTCATGAGAAACAATAAATACTATTTTATGTGGTCAGAAGGCGGATGGACAGGCCCGGATTACAGTGTGGCTTATGCAATTGCGGATTCTCCGATGGGGCCATTTAAAAGAGTAGGTAAAATTTTACAGCAGGATTCAAAAATCGCGAAGGGTGCCGGACATCACTCTGTGATCGGAGATGAGAAAAGCAACGATTGGTACATTGTATACCACAGAAGACCACTAGATCAGACCGATGGCAATTTCCGGGAAACCTGTATTGACAAAATGTATTTTGATAAAGATGGCCTGATCAAGCCGGTTGTGATGACAAATGAAGGAGTTCCGCGCAAATTACTGCGTAAATAACAGTCATCGCTATCTCCTTTGTATCACAAGCGTCTGAATGTGTCAGAATTGTGGTTATCTTGGAGCGGTTTAAATTGTATAAGGGTTAATTTGAAAAAGACAATAAGTTTAAGAAAAGCTGTACTCGCGTCTCTAGCCTTTGTGTGGGGGTTGTTTTTTATACAAAATGCTTTTTCTGCTGATTCCTCCAATAAAAATTCTTTTTTCTTATACAGTTCTTATCACCAGGGGGACCTATTGGATGATGTCCCCTTGGATAAAGGCTATACCTCGGCTGTTAAAAAAGCCAAGTATTCTCCGTCCAAGATTACAAATCATGATGCCATTGTTGATCCGGAACTCCCTCAGGCAGCAGCAAAAATTGCAATTGCTCCATGGAACTGGCCACAGCATGGCGAATATTCTTTTCTTTTTAGGCTCACGCCGTTTTAAACCTCAATCCTTTTTCGTCTTCGACTTCATCCATTTATAGCTATAAATCTGTCTATCGGTAGGATAGCGATATATTATGGCTAAGATGAAGTATTTAAAATCATTAGGATCGTTATTAAAAACTAAAAGAAAAATCAATTATGAATTGCCCAAATTGCCAGGAAACCTTATTAATGACTGTAAGAAATAATGTAGAAATTGATTACTGCCCAAAATGCCGCGGCATCTGGTTAGACAGAGGTGAATTAGATAAACTACTGGCATTCGAACAGCATAAAGACAGTGCGAACAATGAGACACAGCCCTTCCGACAAGACCAAAAGGAGCATGATCGTAGGGAGCAGAATTTCCGTCAGGAAGGCTACCGGGGACAAGACCAGCGTGGTCAGGATCAACGTGGCCAGCATGGCTACGGAAATCACCCAAATGGCTACCCTAAAAAGAAGAAATCCTTTTTAGAAGACCTGTTTGATTTTTAAGCATCAGCAAGCCGGCTTTAATCGCCGGCTTGTTTTTTACTGAACAATCCTTATGACGTCAGGCTTTCCCATTTACCGGAATATTTTCATTTGATTTTTAAAATGCAGTACTCAGTGTATCAATACGTTTCAATTTGTGACACGAATATGCCCTTAAAAAGGTGCATCAAAATCCTCCATACTATTCCTAATCTGCCGAAAAAGACTATTTTTGAAGGGTAAGAACCACCCTAAAAAAAGAACCAACAACCATTTATAAATGAGTATGATCCCACAAGAGATGAGTAAGATCCAACAAGCTGATTTTCTTAGCAAGTACAAGCTGACATCAGCAGATTTTAAAGCCGCAAACCTTAATTATGAAACACTATTAAACATCAGCGCAGATTTTGAATCAAAAAGAGCTGCATATGATGAAGTTGGTACCGGAGTGGTCAAAATACTATTCAAATTCAATGCGGTACATGCGATAAAATACCAAGTCATTCCCTCAGAAGAGCTGCTCAATAAATTGCTAGCTTATCAGCTTCAAAATCCAGCTATCAGCATTGATTTAACAAATTATGAAGAATTAATTGATAACCTGATCAGCATTAGCGTCATTCCTCTTTTTAAATCTGACTGGGCAAAAATTCATGAAAGTATCCTTGATCAATTTGTAGTTTTTGACAAGATCAAGGCAAATGTGAGGTTAACAGATGCGGCATCCAGCACTAAAGAATTTACTGATCAAGGATTTGAATTGAATGTTCAGCCAGATGGTTACCGTTCTATTGACTATGTCATTAAAACTGCACCTAGTAAAAAAGAATACAAAGTGGCTGTTCAGATCCGCAGTATTTTTGAGGAAGGATGGGCAGCCATCGACCACAATGCCCGTTACCAGGAAAAGACGGAGCATGGAGGATTAAATGATTTTTCGAAAACATTAAACAAACTGGCGGGTGCTGCTGAAGAAATCGGCGAAGGCATCCATGGATTAAAATCTTATCTGAACGAAAAGGATCTTCTGATTCAGGAGCAGCAAGCCCTGGTTCTGGCGCAGCAGATTGAATTGGAAGAACTGAAAGCACAGCTAGCTCAGGCCAACCTTGATAAAAAGGAAAATGTTTCGGCGGAGATCCTCGGAAAGCGCATCATTGAAGATTTAGCAAAAACAGCCGCAAAGGTTGATGGTGGTTCGGTACCGGTTATTGAACCAACACAGTCGGCGGTTAAAGCTGAAGCAGCAGAAACTGCGACCTCAAAAACAGTTATTCCATCTGCGAAAACTGAAGAAACACCTTCATCCACTACAGCTACAGCAGCAGAAAAGGCTCCTGAGGAAAAACCTAAAACTGTTAAAAACAGTTCGGATAGTCCTAAAACGGCCAAGTTAAAGGAAGAAAAAGTTAAGGTGGAAAAGAATAAAGAAGAAAAACAGAAAATAGAAATGCTGCCTCCGGTTGTAGAAGATTTATTCGGACAAACGCGCATTCCTGACGCTGCTCCCCTCCACTAAAAGCAACAAACATTATAATTTCCTATTGATATCACTGGAGCCAGTTCTGATTTACAGAGCTGGCTTTTGTGTTGGCTATAAAAAGCAGGTTTATCCTACAAAAACTGAGCTCGCTCCCGGGGCAAAAAATCTTGTGCAAACGTTTGTGCAGACAAGAACACTAAATATCACCAATTTATTCTAGTTATTTGATTAAACAACCAAACACACAAATGAAACCAAATTCACTGAATCCTAAAACCGGCCTCGCCACCTTCTTATTGATGGCTGCCGCATTTTCGGGCCTTGCACAAAGTAAAAGCTTCAAAGAGGTATTTACTGTTCCTGCAAACAAGGCCTACGTTGAACCTTTTAACCCCGGTAGCCGCGGGGTTTCTGTACCGGTAGGTTACCCGGAAGACAAAGGCATCGTTTCCAAATGGAGCGATCAGCGTAAAAGCGTAGTCTGGTATCTTTATCAAAAACCAGGACAGTATGATTTTTATTTCGACAATACCGTTGACCAAGGTAAAAAACTAACTTTTGAATTGATCCTTAGCCCAACCAGTCCAATCAAGGGATTCAAAAACATTAGCAAAAAGATAACATTTAATGGCAGCGGACAGGCGAACGCGCTGTTTGCAGGCAATATCACTGTTCCAGAAACTGGTTATTTCAGGTATGAACTGAAACCGGTGACTGATCCGCAATCGGCCATCAAAATTACCTCACTTACTTTTAAATCCTTAAAAGACGGCGGACAAGTTAATCACACTGATTATCAGTCCTCTCCTTCCGTACATTTAAGCTTTAGCAGTACTGAACCGACTACTAAATCTTACAACTGGATTTATCAAGAAATTATAGTCCCTAAAGGTGCCGATCCACTGGCTACCTATTACATGAGCTTAGGTTTTTACCGCGGCTACATGGGCATACAAACGAACTCCAGTACGGAACGCAGGGTGCTTTTCTCCGTTTGGGACAGCAAAGACGCCGAAAATGACAAAACCATCACTGCACATGATTATGTGTCATTTGTAGACAAAGATAAATCGACTACGGTCAACACTTTTGGTGGTGAAGGTACCGGCGGACAATCTTATGTAAAAGCTGCCAATTGGAAAACTGCGGAGCCTGTGAAATTTTTAATGAACGTATTGAAGCAGGACAACAACTCCGTGGTCTTATCTGCCTGGTATAAACTGGAAGGTGAAGACTGGAAATATGTGGCCACCTGGAGAGCACCAAAAGAGCAGCGCATGTTTGATGGTTTCTATTCTTTCCTGGAAAATTTCGGCTATACAAATGGTCAGGTACGCAGAGAAGCTTATTACTATAATGCCTGGGGCATGGAAGATCAGACTGGAAAATGGGTAAACTTTAATAAAGTAAAGTTCTCCAATACGGATGGTAAACCTGGTCAGCGGACAGATTATGAACAAGGTGTTTCTGAGAAATATCCGGATATGTTTTATATGTCTTCTGGCGGATACACCCCTACTTTGAAAACCGCAAATGAAATCCCTGTTTCTAAACAGCAATTGAATATTAACCTAAAGCCCTTTGAGGAAAGAGTTGCTGCGGCATTGCAAAACGAGGAATCTAATAATAAGGACTTTAAAACCAAGAAATAGTTGCCCTCAATATCCTAATTTTTAAAGATAGTTAGTAGTTAATAGTAGCAAGGTCTCACTCCAGGGTGGGACTTTTGCTTTGGGCATAAAGTTACCTTAACCAGTATTCCTAATGCTGAGTTCTGATAAAAACAATAAGATGTTCTGTGAAATTACGCGGGTTTCCCTGGTAAATGCTCCAGCTTTTCTTTAAGTACCCTATATTCCTTTTCCAATATTTTGAAAGCTTTATGAACTGGCGGAATGTTAAAGTTTTCTTTTAATTGTCTTAGGTAACTGACAGACACCTGGTCAAAGCGCTCTTTTACCTGCTGATACTTCTTTTGCTCCTGTTTTTCTGCCTCATTGTTGCCTAATCCGTTCAAATTACCTAGATATACGCTATCAGATACCCTTTCTCCATCCGCAGAGATAAAGGAAATATAAGGTTCTATCTGCTGATTTAAGGCTTTCTCCTCCATCGGAATGAAACATTTCCCTTCGGATCTTCTGGCTATATTCAGGTATTCTTTGTCAAGCCCAGTTTCAGGGCAGCAAATCATCACCATGACACTATCGTTGTGCTGCAGCTCATCATCATATGCAGCATCCCAGGTAATTTCCAATCCACCCGCCAGCTTCTTTATTTGTAAATCTTTGGTTTCCTGCAGCTCGCCCAGGCTCAGCTTCACTTTGCTGTAGTCTACACTTAAATTAGGGTATTCACCCTTTAAAGCATGTTTCTTATGGTAGGAAGTGGCCAAATTATGGGCATTGCACACCGTTCCTTTAGCTTGCAGACCATAGCCCAGTTTAATAAAGCTGCCCATCCTGCTGAGCAATTTCATCGTGACGGCCATCGACTGGTAATTGGCCAACTGAAGCTTACTAGGTTTCCCTTTTTTACCGATTAACCGAACTACTGGCTGCCCGTTGAGCATATAAAAAACCAGGTTTCCTACTTTTCCATTGAAGTGACCCTGCGGGCCATTTGAAGCTATTGCCATGTCATGAGTGATTAAGAGTTGTTAATTAATTGATGTTGAAAGCAATAACACCAAATTTCAATGGGACCAATGTACTGATAATATCTGAGGTATTCCCTTATATAAATTATAATTATTAAATAGATAAAAGATAGTTAACGCAGTCTCTTACCGGGTTTGATAGCGCTTCAGACTAATATAGGCCCTATCAACCTCCATTCAAAACAGTGTCAATACTTTAAAAGATGAATCTTCAATAAGGTGCTATCCGACCTTAGTCCTCCTGAATAGTTCAACTAGCGCTATTGTTATGTAAAACCCATTGCAAAGCTGTTTTATTCTCGAAAAATAAATATTAACGTAAAATAATTTCGACAATTGTTTTTCTTTACATTGCTTCAACAAAGATTACACTTAACCGAACCAACTTGAATTCAACCACGCTCAAAAACAAAATCACACCGATCCTGCTCTTGCTGTTCTTTTTATCTACTTCGCTACAAGCACAGCAGATCTATCTCCCTGACAAAATCATCAACGATACGGCTGCGCTGAAGAAACACATGCCTATTTTGGCTGCCACTCTCCTGAACCGACTCCATAAGACAGCAGTAAATGAAAGAGATATGGAGTACTTTGGCTGTATGTTCTCCTTACAACTGCTGGCTGAGCAGTACCAGCAAAGCTTACAGAGCATCGATTCTATTCGTGCGAATATTGCCGCCAAACCTGGATTTTCTGCTGGAAGTGCAGCGGGCTTCTTGTGCCTTTATGACACCTACAACAACATCCAGTTGATGCGGCAGGCTGGCGAGCCCCAGTCCACTGTGGAACTTTTCAAAATGACATTTCCGGTGGTACTAGATGGCTTCAAAGGAAAAGCTTTGGAATATGCGACAGAGCCATTTTTAAACGACCAGGAGACTTTAGCGGCCGAATGGCAGCAGGCGATCAGTAAAGTTCAGTTTAGGGCTGGCGATAGTGTCAGTTATGATGAGGCCATCATATTTTCGCAGGCTTTCACTAAGTATCTGGTATACCAGCCTTTCTTGAGCCCTGGAAAAGTATTGATCAGACAATCAGACCTCAGCAATTACATGATTCAAGACAGCACTATGATTACCATGCGGGATGGCGTAAAACTCGCTGCAGTAATTGTCCAGAATAAATACTTTGGAAAAAGTCAGCCGGTCGTGATGATGAGTAATATTTACGCCAGCACCGAGGAAGTAGCTATGGCTAAACAAATCGCAAATCAGGGGTATATTGGCATCATCTTAAATACGCGGGGTAAATATATTTCTACCGCGTCTATTGAACCTTGGGAGCATGATGCGGAAGATACTTATGATGCGATAGACTGGATCAGTAAACAAAGCTGGTGTAATGGGAAAATTGGCATGTATGGAGGAAGTTACCTTGGCTTTAGTCAGTGGGCGGCAGTAAAAAAGCTCCATCCTGCGCTAAAAACCATTGTTCCACAGGTGGCAGCTGCGCCGGGTATAGATTTCCCATATACAAATGGTATAGCAAGCGCTTATTCCTTACGCTGGTCTCGTTACGTCACAAATCATAAATTGACTGATCAAACCGATTTTCAAGACTCAGACCAATGGTATGAATTTAGTAAACAATGGTTTACCAGTGGAAAGGCTTTTAACAGTCTGGATAGCATGAAAGGAAAGCCTAATGTGATATTTCAAAAATGGCTTAAGCATCCATCGTATGATCGATACTGGCAGAAAATGACCCCTTACCAAAAGGAGTTTAGTAAAATAAGCATCCCTGTGCTGAGTATTACTGGTTATTTTGATGGAGATCAGGATGGATCCCTACATTATTTTAATCAGCACAACAAATGGAATACTTCCGCTAATCATTATTTATTAATCGGGCCTTACGACCATCTTGGAGCACAGCACACCCCCTCAGCTGTAGTAAATGGCTATAAAATTGACCCCTCTGCCAGGATCAGCATCAATGACCTTGTTTTTCAATGGTTCAACTATACGCTAAAAGATAGCGTAAAACCAGAGATACTAAAGGATAAAGTTAATTATCAGGTCATGGGTACAGATACTTGGGCCCATGTGCCCTCCTTTCAACAGATGAACAACGATACGCTGAACTTTTACTTTTCAGAAGAAAAAGATGGAGAATATTATAAACTGGATGGTAAAGCATCAAAGCAGTATATCCAACAGCAATTTGATTTTTCAAAACGCATACCGAGCAAATGGTCATCAACAAATAGTTTATGGTCTGATTCCCTTAGCAGCAATGAGGTTATTTTCAGTTCTGAAATACTTTCCAATGATATTTCAATTAATGGAACTTTTAATGCGACGCTATTCGCTGTCATCAATAAAAAAGACATGGATTTAGAGATCAGCTTGTATGAGCAGCAATCTGACGGCAAGTACTTTATGCTGTCGGGTACCATCCACAGAGCCAGCTATGCAAATAACAGCCGTAAAAGAAAGTTATTAAGGCCCGGAAAGATGGAATCCATTCCAGTTCAAGGGAAGTTTATCAGCAAAAAAATTCCTAAGGGAAGCAGACTCATTCTAGCGATATCCCCTTTGAACAATGTGTTTGTGGAGGTAAATCATGGCACAGGAAAGTCCGTATCAAATGAAACCATAAAAGATGCGGACACACCCTTAACGATACATTGGTCTGGCAAAAGCAACCTACAGATACCGATCAAAAGATAGGTATCTGTAGGTACAGAATTAACATTAGGATTAAATTTCCAAAATGATTTTACCCAGATGTGCACTGCTTTCCATCAGTTCATGTGCTTTGCTGGCTTCAGCCAAAGGAAAAACTTTAAAAATGGTGGGATTATATTTCCCTTTGGCAAACATTGGCCAGACCTTTTCTAAAATATCTGCTGTCAGTGCGGTTTTAAACGCTGACTCGCGATTTCGCAAAGTGCTTCCAGTGATGCTGAGTCTTTTGCGCATCATCTGCATGATGTTTAAAGAAACCGTATTCCCTTCCATGGCATTGATATACACCAGTCTGCCATCAGGTTTTAAAACCTCTATATTCTTTTGAAAATATGCACCGCCTATCATATCCAATACTACATCCACAGGCTGATCTTTCAACTCCTTTTCAAAATCATGGCTTTTGTAATTGATAAATTGATCAGCTCCTAATTCCAGACAATACTGTCCTTTTTGATCGGAACCGACAGTGACCACTACTGTTGCGCCTATATATTTTGCCAATTGAATGGCGGTAGTACCGATCCCACTGCTGCCACCATGAATCAATAACTTTTCAGCAGCCTGTAAACGACCACGCTGAAACACGTTGCTCCAGACCGTAAAAACAGTCTCAGGCAAACCTGCTGCTTCAACGAAAGTTAGTCCCTCCGGGATAGGCAAACAGTGTCCAGCATTAACTTTTACATATTCTGCATAGCCGCCACCAGCCACTAATGCGCATACTTTGTCATTTAGCTTCCAATGCTTCACATTTGCGCCCAGTGCTTCAATCTGGCCTGCCACCTCTAATCCTGGTATATCCTGCGGTGCATCAGGTGGCGGAGGATAACTGCCTTTTCGCTGAAATACGTCAGGACGATTCACTCCTGCGGCGGTTACCCTAATCAACACTTCATTTTCATTGATCGATGGTTTTTCCCGTTCTTCCAGCTTCAAGACATCTGGCGTTCCAAATGAGGTAATTACGATTGCTTTCATGATTTGATGGCAACATTTATCCTGCCAAAACAAATACCGGTCAATAAAAAATAGATTCAAACAACTTTGGCATTTAAGTGTTATCACTTTCTATACAAAATTTTAATAGCCTTTCATTACTATAATGTATACGTGCAAAATTTTTCAACTTCACCTTTCAACTTACAAAAATGAAAGATACAGTTCAACAAGAAATCAGGTTATCTCTGCTTCAGATGGCATTGGATAACGCAGTAACTATTGAAGATTATGAAGAATGTCAACAGCTATTAGAGTTAAAACTTTCTGAGGAAAGCCAAAACCAATTAGCTGCTACCATGGCTGAAGCCAAATGATAATCGTCTATCCCCGTCATCTTTACCTGAGTCTCAGCAGTCAGCGCCTTCATTCCAACAGTTTTCTACACTTCATAATGGGTTCCAGATTTTAAAGCTGCGGAATTTTTCGCGCGTTAAGAAAGATCTTGCTTTTAAGTTCGGAGCCCTGATGACCGCAGTAAATCCTATGTCTATTAGAATAATATGACCAGAATGGGGCTGCAGGACTATGCTTTTAAATGAAATTCTTAAAAGAAAGCGCAATTTCTTAGCTGTCAAAAGTATAAATAACCAAAAAAGCACATATATTTGGACTCAAATTTTACAATTACATTTATATGGCAAAGGCATCTGAAATTAAAGTAGGAAACATTTTACGTTTTAACGGCGAACTGGTAACAGTTATTGAAATCTTACACCGTACCCCAGGTAAAGGTGGCGCATTCTACTTAGGTAAATTTCGCAACATTAAAACTGGAAAAATTGTGGAAGCCCGCTTAGGAACTGATGAGCAAGTAGAAATTTGCCGCGTAGAGACTAGTGACTACCAATATTTATATGAAGAAGGTGATTATTTTGTAGTCATGGACAATGAGTCTTTCGAGCAGTTTAGTGTTGCTAAAGAATTATTCGGTGAATCAGCAAAATTCCTGAAAGAGGGAATGGATGTGATCGTTTCTTTTGAAAGTGAAGAACCAATCATGGCTCAAGCTCCAAATTTCGTTGAATTGCTAGTTACTTATGCAGAACCAGCAGTTAAAGGCGATACTTCTTCTGGTGCTCAGAAAATGGTAACGACAGAAAATGGTATCGAAATCAGAGTTCCATTGTTCGTAAACGAAGGTGATAAATTAAAAGTAGATACACGCACAGGTGAATATGTGGAGCGTGTGAAATAAGGAATTTCATTTCTAAAAAAGGCGGCTGAAGTATTTAAGCCGCCTTTTTTTATGTGAAAAATCATGGAGTTGATGGTAACGCTGCTGGCAGAATTTGCTCAATGATGACCTGCTGCAGTTTTTCTGGCTCGCTATTAAATACGGTATGTCCTGATTTTTTAAACCAGAACAAGCCCTTTTTTGGTGCTTTTACAAACTTGTAATAGTCTCCTACGAGGTAATGGGATTTTTGCTTGTCGCCAATTCCTTCTATGAAGTAGACCGGACAGTTTAATGCAGGCAGGGTTTTAAAAAGGTTGTTGGTCACTGCTTGTTTCCACATGGGGAACCAAATGGCCAGCCAATCGTGATACTTTGCTTTGAAAGCCTCTTCTTTAGCGAAATCGACCCCATTATGAATGAACAGCCACTTTTGAGAATAGAATAAATCATCTTCCTTCTCGAATGGCAGTTTTACCATGGCGAGTTCTTTTATGGCCTCCGTATTTTTGGTTTCCTTTGCCCATTTATTTAACATTTCCATCGTTAATTTCTCGCTTTTACGTTGATCTACGATCGCACTGATTGGAATGTAGGCATACAGTGATTCCGGATGCTTAGCGGCAAAATTAAAGCCTAACATTGAGCCAAAGGAATGGGAAAGCAGAAACAGCTTTTTACGATTGAAATGCTGCAATAGGTAGCTGATTAGTTCCTCTGTATCCTTTTGCAGTAAAGACAAGGATAGTTTTTCTGGAGATGAATTCAGCTTTAAGGTTTCTCCGGTTTGTCTCTGGTCCCATTGAACCACCACAAAATTTGATTTTAGCTGGTCTGTAAAAGCATCCGCCATGGGAATCAATGAAGTCCCTGGGCCGCCATGAAGAAACAGCAGCAAGGGCTTTTCCTTATCTGCTCCCTGGATTTTAATAAACTGTTTTATCCCACATATCGACACCACTGCTGTAGTATCGATCTTCATCGGGATGATTTTCTCTAGGGGTCTGCTTTTTCCAATTGCAACTGAAGATATCAATACAAAAAGTAACGTCAATTGCTTCATCATAGTAGTTATCAATCTGGTCAGTTAATTTTAAAATAATTGTGCGGACAGGATTTTCCCTAAACGCTCGTATCCTATTGCATTTGGGTGCAGCCCATCAGAAAACAAGGATTCATCAATTCGTTTTTGAGGGTTTAGAAAAACTGCTGAAGCATCTACATATTTCAATCCTTTTCCATTAACTAGCTTTGCCATCTGCGGGTTCAGTTTTGAAATTCTGGCCTCCATACCCTTTCTTGGCAGGATGCCTACCAGCAATAATTTTGAATTGGGCTGTTTATCCTGAATAGTTTTCATCAGGTTTTTCAAGCCTTGCAAAATCTCTTCGTCTGTATTGAATTCCAGGTTATTGGTACCAATCATCAGTACAATTTGTTGAGCAGAAAAACCATCCAGTTCTCCATGATTGACACGCCATAGCACGTTCTCAATTCGGTCCCATCCAAAGCCCATGTTCAGTGCGTTTTTATTTCCAAAGTATTTAGCCCATGAATCTTTGCCATTTGCAAGGGGAGCAGCGGGCTGTCCTCCCCAGTAATGGGTGATGGAGTTTCCGATGAACACGAGTTTTGGCTGATGTGCTGCTGTATACGATAAAACTTGGTGGTGTCTAGTTTCCCAATCGTACGTATTCGCATCTCTCCTTTGGGTAACAGGAATGGTGGTAGATATCCGGCCTTCTGCTTCTTTAAAAATACTTTTAATCTTCTTTTCATAAGCAATGGCGTAGTTCATCATACCGATATCATTGGGATGTACACCATCTACCATACTTTCAATGTCTTGCGCAATTTCTGTTTTGGAAAGTAGGTACAGGTTTTTAACCCCTGCATTTGTCAGGGAATCTACTGTACTTTTAAGGATGCCATTGATGGTTTCAATTTCTCTTTTTCTGATGGGCTGCATTTCAGCCTCTGCAAAGCCATCATGTTCTGTGAGCAAAATAGGCACTCCGGGTCTTTTCTGCTGAATCTGACGGACGGCATCCACGATCTTTTTACTCAGTGTGGCATTCATGTCTTTGCTGATTAGATTTGGCAGGCAGTCGACCACATACAGCTTTGCATCTATTTGCGTGATGTAATCCAATACTTCGGGCTCCAGCTTTCCGTTTCCTGAGAAGCCCAAGTTTACCATTGGCCGTTCCAGTTTTCTTGCGGTAATGGAAGTCCAGGCCAGCCCTGGCCTTGTGGCACAGGCGCCCTGTGCGATAGAAGTCCCATATACTACAATTGGTTTTTCCTGCTGTACGGGGATTTTGGTTAAGCTGGCTTCCTTCGGAAGTCCAATTTCCATCCATTTTACACTGTTGTACAGCGGCAGGTATAATTTATATTCCCGGTCTTTCACCTGACCTTCTTTTCCCAAAATATTAGAGAATCGATACTGAATGGTATCTCCAAAAGCAAACTTACCGGCACACCAGAGCCATTTGCCATTTACATCTTTCACATATAAATCGACTCCACTCACTCCAGTAGCCGGCATGTGCGGCATTTGATGGGCACCCTTTACTGTAAATTTAACCACGATCTGTTCCGCATCCGTTTTGAACCTCAGGTGGAGTCCGGCGCTATTTTCGGCCAGGTTCCACACTGCTGCCCGAACCTTTCTCTCTGCATCTGCAGGGAGGCGATCGTAATTGCTTTTGTAGCCTTTTTCCCAGCCTCTTCCATGAACAACATTGAGGGTATCTGCTGCAGGATTCCAGGTTTTACTTTCTTGTGCTACTGCTGATTTAAAAATAGTTAAGACCATGATAATGATCATGGATATCAGGTGTTTTTTCATTTGTTTGTTTAGGTTCTTTTCAGGTCTTATTGGTCGGTCTGGTCGGGCATTGCTACTGGCTTTCCAGTACTTTTAACAATAGGCATAGGCGCTTTCCATTTTCTCAATTGTGCAGCTAGTAAAGTAGACAATTCTTTAACTTTTTCTGGGTTTCCCAACGCCAGATTTTTTAGCTCTCCGATATCCGTTTTTAGATGGTACAAGTCTTTAGTACCATCTCGCATGTTATAAATTAACTTCCAATCTCCTTTTCTGATGGCGGATTTATAATTAATTCCTGGCCCATCATTAGGGATCCATTTATTCGGGGTATGCCAATATAATGTACGTTCATTATCGGTATAATTTACGTTCTTTAAAATGGGTACTATACTTTTACCATCCAGTTCCTGAATGGTTTTATATTGTTTTATCCCTGCCATTTCCAATACGGTGGGGAAAAAGTCTTCTATGATGACATACTGATTGGCAGTGGTTGCAGCTTTCACCACCCCTGGCCATTTTACGAGCATCGGTTCTCGGATACCTCCCTCATTTATAGATCCCTTACCCGCTTTCAACGGCAAGTTTTGTGTATGTGGCAAACCTCCTCTTGTCGGCGTCAGACTGAGCCCACCATTGTCGCTCATAAAGATGATAATGGTATTTTGAGCAACATCTTTTGCTTTTAGGTAATCCATGATGTCACCCAGGCTTTTATCCATTCCTTCCAGTAAAGACGCATACTTGGCTTCCTGCGGATCTAAACCTTTATCTACATATTTTTGATAGAAACGAGGATCAGCTTGCAAAGGATCGTGTACCGCATAATGCGCCATATTTAAATAAAAAGGCTGTTTGTTCTTTATCGGCCCATCCAATACCTTTATGGCTTCCAGCGTTAGTGCTTCTGTCAAGAAAGTATCTGAACCATAATATTCTTCTAAATCCGGTACAGACTGCATCGTATTTTTCCCGGGCTTGTTGCCGTAATAATCCTGCGCAAAATAGCTTTGAGGATGGCCGGCAGCGTGCCCAGCAACATTTACGATAAAACCGAGGTTGTAGGGACTTGCGCCTGGAGTACCTACTGATGCCCAATGCGCCTTTCCAACATGAACCGTGAAATATCCCGCATCTTTTAGTAATTGCGGATATGGAGTGGCATAGATTGTATTTGGAATCCCTGCTTTAGGGCTTAGCCCTGTATAATTCCAGCTGGCAGCTGCAAACTGCTCATCCGCGTTATCTGAAGAAACATTCAATTGCGGCGAGGTCCAATTGGTGACCTTATGATGGGCCGCATTCATTCCTGTGATCATGCTGACTCTGCTTGGCGTACATACTGGGGTAGCATAGGCATTCGTGAATTTGACTCCATCTTTAGCAAGTCTTTCCATATTTGGCGTATGGTAACGCTCGTTTAAGGGCGTTTTTTGCGTCCAAAAAGGCAAAGAAGTATCTTGCCAACCCATATCGTCGACTAGAAATACAATGATATTTGGCTTTTTTTGGGCATAAATACGGCCTGTGGTACTGATAAAAATAAGGGAAAAATAGAGCAAAATGCGTTGGAGCTTCGGACGATACAATTTCATATTCTAAAAATAGCGTGTTCTTTTAAGAAAAAAAGCTTTTAGAGTAATTAATTAGGGAAGTATTAGGATGAAACTCTGCTATTTTTTGGCCTTTGTTCGGATATTTTTTAGTTATTTTGAGTACACACAATACGATTTAAATGAACCTAAAACGATTTTTACTAATTTGTTTCCTATCGGCTGGCACCAGTTTTTCGGTGCTGTCACAGGAAGCGGCCTACCCGATTATTCCTAAACCTGCGCAGATGGAAAACATGCCAGGTCAATTCAACTGGTACAAGAACACAGTGATCCGCAATGGTGGAGGTGCTGGGTTTGCGGATGCCACTAAAGAACTGCAGCAGATTACTGCTGGTTTAAAAGCAGGTACCAAACGCCCTAATTTTATCCTGATTAAGAAAGATGTGGGAATTACCGCAGCAGAAGGTTACAAACTCCTGGTAGAACCTAGTCAGGTGACCATCCTGACTGCCAGCCCGGAAGGTGCTTTTTGGGCCATCTCGACCTTAAAACAACTTATTGGCACTGCTGCCTTAAAACCTGGCGCTGCTTCTTTTGTGGTCCCCGCGGTGAAGATTGCGGATGGGCCGAAATTTGCATGGCGCGGCATCCACCTTGATGTTTCCAGACATTTCTTCGACATCGCTTATTTAAAGACCTTTATCGACCGTATGGTCTTGTATAAGTTTAACAAATTCCACATCCACCTGACGGATGATCAAGGCTGGCGTATAGAGATTAAGAAATACCCGGAACTGACATCAAAAGGTGCCTGGAGAAAGCTTAACGGTCAGGATTCGGTTTGTTTGAAGCTGGCGAAAGACAATCCTGATTATGCCCTTCCGGAGAAACATTTCAAAACCATTGATGGCGAACGCATGTACGGTGGATTTTACACACAGGAAGAAATGCGCGGATTGATTCACTATGCGAGCTCCCGCGGCGTAGAAATGATTCCTGAGATAGACATGCCGGGCCATATGATGGCCGCTACGAAGCTCATGCCATGGTTGACTGCTTCAGGGATTAGTCAGCAGGGGAAAACCTTCTCAGAGCCGCTGTGTCCTTGTAAAGAGACCACCTACGAATTTGCGGAGAATGTGTTTTCGGAGATTTTCGCGCTATTCCCAAGCAAGTATGTTCATTTGGGCGCTGATGAGGTAGAAAAAGACAGCTGGGCCAAATCTGAGGAATGCAAGGAAATGATGAAACGCGAAAACTTAAAAAGCGTGGAAGAGTTACAAAGCCATTTCGTTCACCGTATGGAGCGTTTCTTTAACAGTAAAGGTAAGAAAATGATCGGCTGGGATGAGATCCTGGAAGGTGGCGTATCTCCTACTGCTACGATGATGTACTGGAGAGCATGGCTGCCAAAAGCCCCAAAACATGCGGCAGAAAAAGGCTTGAATATGATCATGATGCCTGGCGAGTTCTGTTATTTTGATTTTCAGCAAGATGCAGGATCCTTGAAAAAGGTATACGGCTTTGATCCCTACAATTACGGATTTACGAAAGCAGAAGAGAAATTGGTATTGGGCGTTCAGGCAGGGATCTGGACAGAATACATCCCTTCTGAAGCACGTTTAGAGTACATGATTTTCCCTAGAATGCAAGCACTTTCTGAGGTGGCTTGGAGCAGCAGTGAAAAGAATTGGACTTCTTTTGAGCAAAGAATGAATGCACAATATCCTTTATTGGATGCGATGAATATCAATTACCGTCAGCCGGACCTGACTGGCTTTTCTCCGAAAAGTGTTTTTGTAGATCAGACGACGTTGAATATTGTCAAGCCATTAGCTGGTTCTATCTTGCGTTACACCACTGATGGCAAAAATCCAACGGTTAATTCAACGGTATATAATGGTCAGTTACTGATCAATAAACCGACACAGCTGAAAATTGCCGCCTTCCGTCCGAATGGAAAGATGGCTGAAGTTTATACCATTGATTACGACCAGCAAGCCTATTCAAAAGGAGTTTCCTTAGCTACAGCGGAAAAAGGTTTGAAATTCTCTTATTATCCTAAGTCTTATAAATCTGTTACTGAGATTAAGGAGGTAGATAAAAAATCTGATGCCATTACCGCTGCTATTGAGATTCCAGTGAAAGAACAGGCACCTACTTTTGGAACACAGCATGAAGGTTATTTTTATGCAACCGAGGATGGTGTTTATACCTTTTACCTGCGTGCAGATGACGGCAGTAACTTATACCTGAACAACAAATTGTTAGTAGATAATGATGGTTTACATAGTGCGATTGAAAAGTCGGCACAGGTGGCCTTAGGTAAGGGCTACCACCCTTTCAAATTATTGTTTATTGAAGGTGGCGGTGGTTACACCCTTGCGCTGGACTATGTTGGCCCTGATGGTCAGCGTAAAACAGTAAGTGCAGCTGATTTTGCACATGATTAACACCTGATTTTTTGACCTAAAAAAAGGGCTGCAGCTGCAGCCTTTTTTTTAGGTCAACTCTATTTTGTTCAGCTTTCTTTTCTGATTTGCTGATCTCAGCGGGTATTGATTCATGCAGAAATTTTGTAAGGTCAATCCATTCCTATTTTTACCTGTAAATTCAGCAGATACCTATTAACTTTGTTATTATAATCTTCATCAATCATCATGAGTAATCAAGAGCTGACACGTAAAAAATTCATACAACAAACGATGGGCGCAATTGGATATGGCATCGCCGCCAGCGCTATTCCTAATTCAACTTATGCTATGGGGACACCAGACCACCTACCCTCTTCCAAACCACTTATTTTTAAGAACGTACTGCTAGAAACTGGATTTCAGCGTGATGATATTGAAGTCACAGGTACGAAAACCGCCTTGTTTTCAATGGTCGTTGAAGATGAAAAAATCAAGTCCATCGGGCCTAACAGCAATATAAAGGGAGCTATAGATGCAAAAGGCTATCTCCTATTACCTGCGATGAAAGACATGCACATTCATTTGGACAAGACCTATTATGGAGGACAATGGAAGGCGACTTCCAAACGTCAGCGATCTGTACAGGACATGATTGCATTGGAGGAAAAAATCCTGCCGGAAATGTTGAAGACTTCCACAGCCCGAGCTGAAAGTATCATTGAATTGCTGCAATCTAAGGGAACTAATTTTGCCAGAAGTCATGTGAATATTGAACCGACTTCTCAATTAAACTCCTTAAAGAATCTTTATAAAGCTATTGAAAATAAAAAAGATAGTTTCGGAGTAGAAATCGTGGCTTTTCCTCAGCATGGACTTTTCAAATCAAAATCGGAAGGTTTAATGAAAGAAGCGGCCCAGATGGACATTGATTTTATCGGGGGTTTAGATCCACAGACTATTGATGGCAGCATTGAGAAATCTATAGATTTCACGGTGCAGCTGGCGCTGGATTACAAACGAGGAATTGACATTCATTTACATGAATCTGGAGAAAGTGGGTTCAAAACCGTTCAGTATCTGATCAAAAAAGTAAATGAAAGTCCTGAACTTAAGGGAAAAACATTTCTTAGTCATTGCTTTGCATTGGGAAAACTTCAGGGTAAAGTACTGGACGAGACTTGCGAACAACTGGCAGCTGCAAAAATCGGGATCATTTCAACGATTCCTTTTGGCGGGTTGATCATGCCAATTCCTACTTTATACAAACACGGTGTTGCTGTCATGACCGGTACTGATAGTGTGGTTGACCATTGGAGTCCATTTGGGACTGGCAGTATGCTGCAAAAGGCGAATTTAATGGCACAGCTTTATGGGTATTCCACAGAACTGGAACTTTCCAGGTGCCTGAAAATTGCGACGAATCATGTGCTTCCTTTAGATGAGCAGGGCAATCAGCAATGGCCAAAACCAGGTGATCAGGCAGATTTTAACTTGGTAGAAGCCAGCTGTTCGGCAGAAGCAGTAGCCAGACAATCAACGATTAAAGCATTGTACCACAAAGGGAGGTGTGCTTATCAAAATCTGGCGTAGTTATAGCTACGTAATTACAGTTATTTATTACTCCAAAAAAATCATTAAATTAATCATCAAAAATATGATTAGAGCTTTAGTCATTTCCGGAGGTGGCAGTAAGGGCGCCTTTGCCGGCGGCCTTGCTGAATATTTAATTACTGTTTGTAAGCATGATTATAAAATATTTATTGGCAGTTCTACTGGGAGTTTATTAGTGCCGTTACTTTCTATTGGTAAAATAGACAAGTTGAAAGCAGTATTTACTGCAGTCACACAAGATCAGATTTTCAATATAGATCCTTTTATTATCAAAAAGAAAGATGGGATCTTCAAAACCACCATCAATCATCTGGGGATCTTAAAGATGTTCTTAAAAAAAAAGATGACCTTTGGAGAAAGTGAGAATCTAAGAAATCTGATCAAAAAAACCATCAGCCGGGTTGATTATGAAAACATACAGCACTCTGGCCGTGATGTGATCGTGACGGTATCAAATCTTACTAAAATGACAGTAGAGTATAAACTGGCAAAAGAGTATAGTTATGAGGATTATTGCGACTGGATTTGGGCCTCTACTTCTTTGGTCCCATTCATGAGTTTGGTGTCAAAAAATGGCAATGATTATGCAGATGGTGGAATGGGTGATTTAATTCCCATCTATGAAGCCATACAAAGAGGCGCAACAGATATTGATGTGATCGTTTTAAAATCAGACCGAAGCCTGCAGCAAGCCCCCGCTATCCATAATGCCCTCGATTTAACTTACCGGATTTTCGGCTTTATGCTCAACCAAATAGGCCTGGATGATTTAACCATCGGAAAGCTGGAAAGCCTAAATAAAAAGGTGAAACTGAATTTTTACCACCCTTTAGATGCGCTGACTTCCAATTCCTTGATCTTTGATCCGGAACAGATGAAACATTGGTGGGATTTAGGCTATAAATGCGGTGAGGAAAATACCTTAAATCCTAAGGTGATTGAGATCAATTGATCTCATTTCTCCTGGAATCGAGGTATTGATTAGCCGAATTTATCACCACTTCCGGATAACCAAATAATTCCAGTAGCCTAATTGCATTCTTCGTTTGAAGGAGCCCGGTCTTTATTTTATAATCAAAAACATATCCTTCATTTTCCACCTTTTCTGAGAAATGGAAAAGACTATATCCTGGGCTCAGCAAATTTGCGAGCTCGAGGTCATGCGTAGCCACCATCACCATGTTATTATTTTGAATAAGAAATTCTAGTACTCCTTTTGCTCCAGCGATCCTTTCCAATTTAGTCTTTAAATAATGTCCCTCATTAGCTTTAATCTGGTGATCATTATAAAGCGAAATACGGTCAAAATCCCTGTCTTGAACCTGCTCCTTTCCCCATTCCTCTGCTAATTTTAATTTAACTTGTTTCTTCTTGTAGGTAGAATACCAACCTGAAACATACCTTATTTAAAGGATTGCGACTTAGACAAGAGATATTCATGTCTGGCATGTTCTAAATAAGATTGGTACACTGCATTGTTGACCACTCCCTGTAGGTCACATTCATAATCTCTTACCTTCAACTTAATTTCAAAAACATAATCCTTCATAGCCGCTAAAGATCGTCATCTTATCCATCATTTAAATGGCTTTTTTTTAAGAAATTGCTGACATATCAGGGGTTTCAGCTATTCTCAATTGTAACTCAATTATATTTAATTATTAAAATCACTCATCTTCTGGTTCCAATTCAAATATCTCCTCAACAAGAACATTGAAAACTTTGGCCATTTTTAAAGCGAGGACTGTGGATGGCACGTACTTCCCTGATTCTATGGTATTGATGGTTTGCCTGGAAACCTGGATTAAATCACTAAGTTCTGCCTGGGTGATGTTTTTTATCGCTCTCAAGACCCGCATGTTATTTTTCATCTATCAACCTTTCTCTACTTAACTTAAACAAACTATAATAAAACTTAACAATGAATACGATAAATATGGTGAGCACATTATACAATGAAAAAATTGAAAACTCTATTCCATAAACCAATAAATTCACAAAAAATAAAATACCAAAATAAAATAGTACTGCCCATTGCCAGGAACGTAATCTAATTAAGGAAATATATTCGTCTTCGTTTTTTTCCTTGGAGAAACAGATCATCAATAAGCCAATCAATACACTGCTGGAAAATATTGCCGTCGTCAGTTCATTATCTCCAAAAGTAAACAGACTGGGATAACTCCAGGTAAAACCAGGGATATCTAAATTTTTACCATCATTCATACTAGGATAAATAAAACAGCAATAAATGTATAATACTGCGGATACTAAAAAAAGAATCCAGCCAAATACCTTGTACTTACTGGGTAATAAGAGATTATTTTTCATACAGCGTTTTTTTAATAAACATAAAACATTAATATCAAATAAACAGGACATAAAGTAAAATACACTTTACTTTATGTCCTGTTTATTTGTCCTTTTTACTTGTATATATTTCAAAAAACAGCCATTACATGACTAGATATCTAGATTTTATCACCAATGTTCTTTCTTTATATTTAGTAGATATTCATCACTATTTTTTTTCCATGAGTTGTATTTTCTTCTCGAGGATTGGTAATACTTTTATTTTCCAGCATTTCAGCGATTCTGCTCAATTGATCTCCGTACCATTTTAAATGATCAGAAAGCGAATAAGCATAGTTTGAAATATGGTATACAGTAGCTCCTCTATCAAAGAAGTTAGACCTGGCTTTTGGAGTTTCGAAGGCCGTTACCTTTGCATGCCTGCCATTTACACGGATTACCTGGGCACATAATTCTGACGGCTCCAGGCCTACCAGATCAACACAGACATCAAAAGGATTTCCTTGGTTTTTAGTCACGATCAGCTGTGCAAAATCTTCGCTATGGTAGTCGACAATTTGCGAGGGTGATGCTCGATTGTCTATAAGAGTTTCCTGACTTTTAGGATTTCCCGAGGTAACCAGCATATTGGTATGTCCGCATATCCTCAGTAAATTCAAAATTCTCGGCACCACCAAATCCTTTTAAGACAATTGCTTTCATTTTATCCTGTTTCATAAGTACAAAATTATTCCTGAAAAGCTTATTTTTGCTATGGGTTAACCCGAGGTAACTCATTGCTTAATTAAAATCATTATGGCAACCGTTAAGGAAAAAGGCATCACAACAGAGGCAACCTGTGCACAGGAAAGGCTGGCTTTAAACGATACATTCGATGTTTTAGGCGGCAAATGGCTGCTCAGGATCCTACGGTATTTAAATGGGAGACTGGAGGAAAACAATACTTTCAAAAAGATCCAGCGCGAGATTGAAATATCTCCGCTAAGATGCTGACGAAAGACCTGCAAGAATTGGAACTCAATAGCCTGGTTAGCCACAGAATGAAAATAAAAAAGGAAACACCATCATGAGCAAGTACCAACAAGAATGGAAAAAGATGCTCCAAACTGAAGAAGCATTTAAAGACTGGAAAATCAGGTCAAGTGGCGGTGATTTATTGATTCGTGTACCTGAAGACACAGATATGGACGTTTTAAAAATGCAGTTTTCCGACCTTATTGGTCCCTATGCCCCATTATTAAAAAGCCCAAAAACGACGATTAAATTTTATGTGGGCAATAGCGCTGCTTCAGATTTTATTTTTACTTTAAATTAAGCAGCCCTTTGCAGGGCTGCATCCATTTTTAAGCGATTTAATCTGGCGCTGTACCGTTCTTATAAAACTTCACATCTCTCCATTGTACCACAGCCTTACCGGTTTTCATGGTACCATAACATCCGTATTTCATATAATTAGTCGCACTTTCGCCGTCAGGCTTTTCAAACTTCTTTTCGCCATCTATATAAACGACCATCTTGCTTCCAGTGTCTTCCTGCAAGTGAATCACATTGACATGAACTTCTTTATTGTATACGCCCGTGGCTAAAACTGAGCTATTAGAAATTTTCAGTGTTCCCCCATTCTCGGCAAATCCACGAATCATCAGCTGTGTCGCGTTTGCTGAGGTACTGCCAAAAATCTGCATTAGACTTTCATCATTCAGCGGCGCATCAAATTTAAGATAGCCTGAAAACTGTCTGCTTCCTGTGCTGTAATTGTCCTCTATCCGAATTTCTGAACGATTCGACTTTGTTGTTAAAATCTGAAATGTTTCTGTGAACGTGCTGCTATCATAACTGTAATCAGAACAGATCAGGGGCGAGCAGGCAGATTTGTAGGTAGTCCAGGCATAAGTTTTCAGTCCGACATCATCATCCAGATGGATCTTCTTCACTGGCGTATACAGTGTCCAGTCACTACCCAAAAAATCAGTAGTTTCGTTGACATCGACAATGGTATCAATCACATTTTTCTTTCTACAGGAAGTATTCAAAGAAAGTGATAAAAGGAGCAGATAAATTAAATAATTTGGCTTCATCATTTTATAAAATGTATAATTTATTATTTGTTAGTTCTCTAATTAATCATAAAGTTATAGTTGCTGATCCATAAAAAGATCTGTTCGATTAGCCATTTGTTGAACGAGATTGGCAGAGATCTGATGTATTTTAAGAAAAATTGATTGAATAAAGGGTAAATTAAGATTAAATGGTGAGCGCCGCTTTTAGTGCATTTTTAGTCAATTCCCTATTTTGTCTGGAAATCGGTACTTTTTGTAAATCATTTAGCAATAAGGTACCTCCATCTTCTTTGAGATAACTTTTCACAAATTGAATATTTACCAGATGTGATTGATGTGTTCTAACGAATTGGTGAGGTCGTAGTAGTTCGGCAAAGTCTTTTAATGTTTTGCAAACGAGTACCTGCTCTCCGTTTTGCAGGAAGAAGCTGGTGTAATTGTTGGTCGCCTCGCAGCGAATGATATCGGCAATGCGCACATACATAATCTCTTTTAAGGTGGGCAGGGCAATCTTAGGACTCTCTTTATTTCCGGCTTTCAGGTATTCCAGCAGGTTTTCAATATGATGGTTCTGTTTTTTGGTGTTTATCTTTTGCTTTGCCTTATCAATTGCCTCATTAAATTCCTTAATGTTAATCGGCTTTAGCAGATAATCTAACGCAGAAAATTTAATGGCCTGAATTCCATATTTATCGTGCGCAGTAATGAAGATCACCTCAAAATTCAATCCTGGCAAGCTGCTCAACAGCTCAAAGCCCGATTTACCAGGCATTTGTATGTCCAGAAAAACCAGATCCGGAGTATAGGCTTTAATTGCAGAAATCCCTTCATCCGCATCCTCCGCCACAGCAACAATTGTAATATCTGATCTGTACTTATCAATGATGTTTTTTATATTTTCAATATTATGCTGCTCGTCGTCAATTATAATTGCGTTAATCATTAGAGGTTCCAGTTTGATAATTGAATGCGACTAGTTGTCCCTTTTTCATTTGAATCTATATGTAATGTTGTAGGTTGTTCTTTATAAATCTGACAAAGTAAAGCTACATACTCTTCCGCTAATTTTAATCCGTAACCGGATGCTTTTGCTTGAACATCGAAGCCCTTCCCATTGTCTGTTATCGTAAATAAGAGATCGTTTCCCTTTAAGCTGACGGCCAACAAAATCTCCCCTTCCCCCTTTAAGCCAGCTATTCCATGTTTTACGGCATTCTCTATAAATGGCTGCAATAACATCGCAGGAATCTCCACATTGGCTTGATTGATTCGGTCATCCAGTTGAATTTCATATTGAAAGTTAAAGCGAAGCTGTTCCATTTGCAGGTAATCAGACATTAATTGCAATTCATCTTCCAGACTGATTAATTCTTCTTTGTCGCTATCTAGAACATGTCTGTTTTACTTCAAATGGGACCCGTAAGACTTGGCTTTCGGGCCACCAACCCACGTCCCCTGCCCTCTGGATTAGAATTTCATATTTCCCTGGGTTCTGATAATACTTACTATCCAGTTCAAAGACATCGTCTCTAAAAACTTCCCTAAGCTCGGTGGTATCTGGTCTTCCTTTTACTTTACTAATCAAAAAGATGGAGTACATCACCGTTTCATGATTTTTAAAGTACAAAGTCATGTTACTAATGCGATCCACAGGGAAGGCAAAATTTAAAGGAATATTTGTTATAGGGTCATACTTACTTGCAAGACCAGGATTGGGTATTCTTGCCAGGAGATTATAATATGCCGTTGCTGTGTTTTTACTTTCTGGCTGCAGCACGCCCATTTGAAGAAGAACCGGTTTAAAACTGGTACGCCAATCAAAAATCACCCCATCCCTAATTCCATAATTATGGATGTTGACCACCTCTACGAACACCTGTTTTCCTGGTGATTGGAATTTACCAATAAATCCATAAGGCTGTTTCGCGCCATAATTTTGCGCTAATGCAGGAATTTTAGACCATGGCACCAATTCGACACTGTCATTTTCCACCACCCGGTAACGATAATCACCTACATTTTCTTTGTTGATCCCCACCGCAATTAATATGGCCTCAGAACCGTCTGATATTAAATAACTGGAATAAGATTTAGATATCGACTTTACATCCACTGGAAAAAAATTAGTTAAACTGGGGCTCAATTTTACACCCAACATAATCGGGCTTTTTGGAACAAAATTTTCACTAGGAGAAAGAGGATCGGGCGAAAGCATAGTGAAGGCCTGATAAACAGCCGTATCAGCCGCACTAATCGTACTGGGTCTTCGCATTTTCGAGTTTACATCTGTCGAATAATTGTTGAAGTAGATCTGATTTCCAAAAGGTGGATTTCCTTTCTGTGCAAATGCTGCGGGTGTGCACATGAAGCCTATGATCGGACAGACTAATGACAGTAAAAAGTTTTTCTTCATGGTGTTTAATTTTAGGGGTTAATCATTTACACCACAAAAATGTATGTTAACGCGATCGGCAGCAACCTACAATGAGCAACTGGCTTTCCTCAGCTAGAATTGGGTTACTTACTGGGAATAAAACCTAATCATTCCCCAAATCGCAAAGATTATCAATAATAAACAAAAGCCTTAAAATTTCAGAAAAATAAATCATTCCATCAGTCTGAAGTCCCGTTTCTTTAAAAATGACGTTCCGAAGTTCAGCTGGGCGCGTGTTAGTAATGCTTTGAAATTAATTAGGTAAAATAAAACAAACTCAGTATATTGTATTGTAATTCCTTAGCAAAACACCGCAACAAATCAGCAAGTTAGGGGATTACCGGAAATTTAAACTAACCAAATATGAACCAGAATGACTTTGATTTTTCGCATAAATATGATCAATTCATTGCAGAATTGAATGCGGCTATGAACTATAGGGATTCCAGAGGTTACCTCACTTTAAAATCCGACAATAGATTAGAAGACACTTTTACTGACTTATTTACCAAATATTGTGATCAGCCACTTCCCCCTACTCACCGTGGAGCATTAGATGATGCCACAATTGCTTATTACTATTTCTGTTCGGCTACAGGACGCCACGGGAGCCTGAAATTGATTGTTCAGAAACTTGGGAATAAGTTCATCAAGGATTGTGAGAAACGCCTGAACATGAATTAATCACTTTACACTACCTGCATAATACATGATATACAAAAAACCCGGTCGGCTGTTTAAGCTACCGGGTTTATTATTTTAACATCGATGTCTTCCTGATCATTTTAATCTATTCATCACCTTTAAACGAATTATTCTACTCCTTTTACATTCACTGGCAGGCTATAGATTGCCTGACCATCCCCGCAGCCACACGTTTCGCCTGTTTTGCTCCTTTAGGAAGATAATAAACATCGTCACTGCTTAAATCAGTCCCCGTTCGTGTCCAATAGTGACGCTTATAATGAGGATCCGTAAAATAGATTCCTCCTTTAGCATTGATCCAAAGATCATTTGGACCATTAAACTGTTTACTCTCGAAATCCGCCAATAGTACCTTTATTTTTCCAGAAGGGCTGATTGCAGAAAGTTCTCTGCTAATAATTAATTTAATAAAAGCACCTTAGGTCCTTCAATTGTAAGCAACGTTACTTCTTCCTCAATGGGCTGTTCAACCAGTTTTTTCCCAGTCACATCTGGCAAATTGCATTTGAGCCCTTCACAAATTTCCAATAACGTAGAGAACATGTAATCCGTTCTGGCATTTTCAATCTTACTAATTTTGGCAGAATTAACAGAACACCTATTCGCTAATTCGTCCTGAGTTAAGCCTAATGCCTTGCGAATGGCTCTTACATTCTCTCCAACTATCTCGTAGTCCTTTTTGAATAAATCTTTCATTCTTTAAATGTCGCATCTTTTTTAAAATTAACACTTGTCAATACAAACAAGAAGTAAATTTATATCTCTATATTTATTATATATTACTAATATGATATCAAAAAGCAATATTATTAGTTGAATATTACACCAAAATAAACTTTATCCCATAAATTTAAAGATAGGTTTTAGCAATGAACAGTTATAAATTAGATTTTGCCGTTACATTCGTCATAAAACAATCTGTTCCAAAAGACGATCTACTTAAGAGGTTACAAAGTTTTACCGCCACCTTTTAAAATAATTCTGTTATTTTACACTTTAATTAAAATAATCTAACTAAGAAAAAGACTTTATTTGATTCATGCTTTCCTTAAAAAAATTCAGAAACCGGGTCTATTCCCAAAAAAGCAGATATGGAAAACATTTTTAACAGAAACATCATCCCTTCCAACGACTTTGAGCGCATTGCTGCTTTAAAGCGTTACCATGTAATCAATGCTTTTGATGACCCCATATTGGATCAGATTGTACAGCTAACCGCAAAAAAATTTGAAAGTCCAATGGCCTTGATTTCATTAGTAGACCTCAATCATGTATTCTTTAGATCAGGGATTGGACTAAGTGGGGCTGAGTCTACATCAAGGGGAAGAAGTCTTTGTTCAATTGCTATTCTAGACTCCGAACCCCTAATCATTCATTATGCTAAAGAAGAAAAGTGCCTATTGACCAATCCAGTCATTGTTGCAGAATATGGTTTTAAATTCTATGCCAGCGCCCCATTAATCACTTCAGATGGATTTATGATAGGTACCTTATGCATTACTGACACTAAATTGAGGGAATTTAGCGCTGAACAGGTGGAGTCTTTAAAAGGATTTGCAGAAATGGTCATCCAGGAAATTGAGAAAAAGGAACGGTTAAAAAACATAGTAAACACAGAAGACCAACTAGAAGTACTTGAGAAATAAAGCGAATAAAACAGGCTGGTTAGATTAAAAACCAACCAGCCTGTTCATAGCTACCTCAAATTACTTCACTTCAATGTTCAGCACGGCAGATTTCAAGCCCTTCGCAGCAGCTTCAAAATAAATCACACCTTGTTTTTCCTCAGACTTCACAATTGCGGTCAGCTGACCACTAAAAGCCTTCATTTTTGGTGCTTGAAAAGACTCCAGACTCGCACTATTCCCATTAGCTGCCGCGTGGAACTTCCCAGCTCCAGCAGCTTTAAAACTGATTTCCCTGGTATCTTCGGAACATAGATTCCCATCTTTATCAACCACACTAACCAATACAAAAGAAAGATCCTTTCCATTTGCAGTCAATTGTGTACGATCCGCTTTCAATTCGAGGTGATGCGGTTTTCCAGCAGTATGAATCTCCTTTTGTGCTACCGCATTTCCTTTTGCATCGTAAGCCACCACTTTAACAGTTCCTGGTTCATACTTAGTATCCATCCACATTAAACGATACCTTTTCTGACGATCAAAAGCCTCCAGCGACTGCTTATTTCCGGTATTATAAACCGTAAACGTCGTATCTTTTGCTTTTCTCCCCTGGCTTTTACCATTAATAAACAATTCTGCAGCAGGATAATTGGTATACACAAAAACAGGTGTAGTTTGCCCTGCTCTATCCTTGAAATTCCAGCTTGGAAGAATATGAAGCGTGTTTGCTCCGGTATTCCAGTGACTTCTATACAGATAATAACGGTCTTTAGGAATTCCTGCAAGGTCTACAATTCCAAATAACGAACTATGACTTGGCCAATTGGTATAATATGGAGTTGGTTCTCCAAGATAATCAAAACCGGTCCACACAAATTCACCAATTGCATAAGGCAGGTCATCATGCTGAATGAAATTATCTTCCGGCAAATCAGACCAGCCGCAATGTTCTACATCATAAGAAGAAACCTGAAGGTCCTCATAGATAGGCATGGCGCGTCTTAGCACTGGAAACTTATAAATCCCTCTAGAGCTAATTGTAGACGCCGTTTCCGTACCTAGAATAATTTGCTGCGGCAATTTCTTATAAGCCTCAGGATACGTAAAAGGACGATAATTGAAGCCTGCTACCTGCATCGTTGCTGCAAAATTATTATTGATGACAGATCCTGGCTGATCCATTCCCTGTGTAACAAAACGTGTAGGATCTTCACGGAAACAGATGTCCTGAAGAAATTTTGCTGTTTTAGCAGCCCCCAGCATTCCTTGTTCAGGGACTTCATTTCCGATACACCACATCACTACACTCGGATTATTTCTATAATGATGGATCAAATTGACCACATCCTTTTCCGCCCAATCGTCAAAATACTTATGGTAACCATTCTTTTGTTTTGGTGCCCTCCATTCGTCAAAAGTTTCCGCCATCAGCATCATTCCCATTTCATCACAAGCCTTTACAAACTCTGGCGCTGGCATATTATGAGAAGTCCGGATGGCATTTACCCCCATATCTTTCATGATGCGGATCTGCCTTCTAATGGCCGCATCATTTACTGCTGCACCCAGAGGGCCTAAGTCGTGGTGTAAACAAACTCCTTTAAACTGGGTTCTTTTTCCATTCAGAAAAAAGCCTTTATTAGGAATGATTTCTATCGATCGAATGCCAAAAGTAGTCGTATACACATCTCGAAGGTCATTTCCTTCATACAATTTAGAAACTGCACTATATAATACAGGGTGTTCTGTATCCCACAATTGCGGGTTCTGTACCACCAGCTCCTGATTAAAAGTATCCTCATCATATTTACTCAATGAGGTCTTAGCGCTGGCTACCACCTTTCCATTACTATCTTTGATTTCAGTAAACAACTGAAAAACAGCAGCATCTACCTCTCCAGGTATCATCTTTGTTTTTAGATTAACCTTCGCAAACTCCTTATTAATTACGGGTGTGCTCAATTGTGTTCCCCAAACGGGAATGTGTGCTCTTTCGGTTACCACCACATGAACATTGCGGTATAAACCGGCTCCAGGATACCATCTGGAGGATTCTGGATAGTTTTCCAACCTTACCGCAAGTGTGTTTTCTTGATCAGGCACTAAAAATTCAGTAATATCGAAGTGAAAAGTATTGTAACCATAAGGCCAGAATCCTACTTTTTTACCATTTAAGTATACCGTAGCGTTGCTCATTGCTCCATCAAAGATGACCGAAGCTTTTTTACCTTTACTAAAAGCAGGCAGCATAAAGGTATTCCTATACCAGCCTACACCAACAAATGGCAAGCCGCCTGTACGTCCTGCGTGTTCTGAAGCTTCTTTTTGTCCATCTTGTGAAATGGCCACATGCTGCTTGTCGTTATTAGCACTAAAAGGACCATAAATAGCCCAGTCATGAGGAACGATAACATTTTGCCATTTACTATCATTGTATTTAATGCTAGTGAAATCAGCCTGATCTGCTCTAGTGAACTTCCAATTTTTTTCCAATAACAGTTCAGATCTACCCTGAGAAAATGCTGCGCTACTCCACAGCCCCAACGATAGTAAAATAACAGCAAAGTAATTCTTATTCATATCAATATTTAAATATAATAATCGGTCATCTTCCAGTTGTGCATAGCGATCGACCATATTAAGGGCTAAATATAACTAAATCCACCTTTTTTATTTTTTTTATTAAACTAACAAGACCATTCAATATTCTTTACCACCACTAAAAGGAGTAAAATATAGTTTTTATTGCATCATACAAACCCTATATCTATTGTTTAAGTTGTTTCTTTAAAAGCACAGAAATAAAGTAACTTTGGACTCTTATCTCTATCTCCAGATGAACTCTGAAAACGATCTAAAACACTTTAATGCGCTTATCGAAGCCTACCCTACTGCTACAGCCATTTATTCCAACAGGAACATTACTATAGCAGCTGCAAACCAAGAAATGCTAGACCTATGGGGAAAAAATAATTCCGTTATAGGGAAAGAAATGGCAGATGCTATTCCCGAACTGATTGACCAGCCATTTATTTCTTTGCTGCAGCAAGTTTACGATACAGGAATCACCTATCAGGGAGAACAGGAAGCCGCCAACCTCATCGTAGACGGACAGTTGAAAACTTCTTATTTCAATTTCACCTATAAAGCTCTAAAGGATGAACATGGGAAAACGATGGCAATTATTCACAACGCAATTGATGTCACAGAACTCGTAATCACAAAGAAAAGAATCAGTGAAACCGAGGAGCGCCTGAGTTTCGCATTGGAATCAGCAGAGATTGGCACCTGGGAAATGAATCTATGCAATGAAACAATTTTATGGGACCAAAGGTGTCAGGAGATTTTCGGATTCGATGGCAGTAACGAAATCGATTATAACACAGTGCTGAATTGTGTCCATCCTCTGGACAAAGAAACAGTAGCACTGACTGTTGCAGCAGCCATTGATCCAGAGCGTATGGAGGCTTTTGATTTGCGCTATCGGACATTGAATCAACTCAATCAGACGCTGAGGTGGCTGCATTGCAAAGGAAAAGCTTATTTCAACGATCAGGGAAACCTATACCGCTTTGCCGGTATTGCCATGGATATCACAAAAGAAGTAACCTCCAGCTTAAGTGAACAGCAGCTGCTTTCTTTAATCAAACACAATGCTGACCATATGTCTATTGCCGATCTTGAAGGTAGGCTGATCTATATGAACCAATCCGGCAGAAAAATGCTGGGCGTTCCAGAGGACACTGATATCAGCACGATGACAGCCGCTGATTTCTACCATCCAGATGAGCTAAAGCGTGTGCAGCAAACTTTAATCCCACAAATTTCTGAAGAAAACGGCTGGCAAGGGGTCATTCACCTGAGAAATTACCACAGCAAACAGGAAATCCCATGCGATGTGAACTACATCCTGATCAAGGATCCATTTTCTGGAGCCATCATTGGAAGAGGTGCTACCGCCAGGGATCTGCGCCCGGAAATCAAAGCAAAAGCAGAGCTGAAACGTCTGGCGACCATCGTCGATATCTCTGAAGATTTCTGTAATTACTGCGATCTGGATGGCAATACCATTTATATCAATGAGGCTGGAGGAAATTTAATCGGCATTAACCCTGCGAGTATCAATGGTGCGAACCTGTACCAATACCACAGTGCAATTTCCGCTGATGAAATACGTAACATGATCATTCCGGAACTCTATACACATGGAAAATGGTCGGGAAGATTAGAGCTCGTCCATCAGGTTACCGGAGAAATTATTCCTATTCATAAACAGCTATTTATCATCCGTCAGGAACTTAGCAATGAACCTGTGGCCATTGCAGGAATCGCCAGGGACCTGAGAAAAGAGTTAAATGCAAAAAAAGCAGTAGACAAAAAAACCGAAGAACTAAAGCAAGCCATTAAGGAAATGGAATTTCTTGCAAATACTGTTCCTGCTGTAGTATGGACCAGTCATCCCGATGGCATGCTGGATTATATCAATGACCGTTGGCATGAACGGAGCGACGTTAGTATTGCTGAATCTCTTGGCCATAATTGGATAAAGATGCTGCACCCAGATGATGTGAAAGGAGTGACACAAAGGTGGAAATTAAGTGTAGATACGGGCAACCCTTACCAAACGGAGTTCCGCATGCTGGACAAACATGGAAATTACAGGTGGTGGCTGGTTAGGGCATTAGCACTAAAAGACGCCAATGACAAAATTATTAAATGGTATGGAACCAATACCGACATTACCGATCAAAAAGAACTGGAAAGACAAAAGGACAACTTTCTTGCTGTTGCCAGTCATGAGTTAAAAACCCCTGTAACCAGTATTAAAGCTTATGCTCAGGTACTAGAAATGATGCTAAATCGTGCAGGAGATACAAAAAATGCAGTGTTAATGTCAAAAATGGATGGACAGATCAACAGATTAACTAGTTTAATCGGAGATTTACTTGATGTTACAAAAATCAATTCAGGCAGATTGGAATTTGACAATTTACCATTTGATTTTAACCAGATGATGCTGGAAATCATTGAAGATATGCAGCTCACTTCCGGCAGGCATCAGATCAAACACCAGCTCTCTTTCAAAAGAATGGTGACTGGAGATAAGGAAAGAATCGCACAAGTAGTGATCAACCTGATCACGAACGCTATAAAATACTCTCCTAATGCAGACCGAATCATCATCTACACCGAAGATCACGATACGGAGGTACAATTATGTGTACAGGATTTTGGCATCGGACTAACCAGAGAAAAGATGGATCGGGTATTTGAACAGTTTTATCGGGTTAGCGGGACAAAAGAACATACTTTTCCGGGGCTTGGACTCGGTCTCTATATTTCTTCAGAAATTATTAAACAACTTGGCGGAAAGATCTGGGTAAACTCTGTGATTGAAAAAGGGTCCACTTTCTGCTTTTCTATTCCTTTAAATAACTCCAATTAAGCGAAATCCTTCCCATGAAAAAAATATTTATAGCAGATGATGATGCCGCAATAGTTGATGCAACGAGTTTGATGCTGGAGCTAATGGGCTATAATGTTGCCTTTACTTTAAATGGGTCTGCCATTTTAGAAGAGATAAAACCCATTCCAGATCTTTTAATCCTTGATATCTGGCTTTCAGGTATCGATGGCCGGGATATATGCAGGCAGCTGAAAGCCGATCCTGTAACTAAAAACATTCCAATTCTAATGATTTCTGCCAGCAGGGAGATCAAAACATCTGCAATGGATAGCGGAGCTGATGATTTTATGGCAAAACCTTTCGAAATGCAGCTGCTGCTCCAGAAAATTGAAAGTTTAATCAGCACATAAAACTTATCGTACCGGACTTTTTATAGTTTAGAACATATATTTAAACCTTATTTGTATCACCAATGCTTTTAAACATCGACTGGACTAAATTTCTAATTGGAGAGGCAGATTGGGAATTCATGGTAGAGATCTGCCTGCGTACCTTCATCATGTACTTTATCATTTTAATCGGCTTGCGATTACTGGGCAAACGGGGCGTAAAACAACTCTCTGTTTTTGAACTAGTTGTAATCATTTCCCTGGGCTCTGCAGCTGGCGACCCGATGTTTTACAAAGAAATAGGATTACTCGTACCCGTACTGATCTTTGCGGTCATTGTAAGTGCCTATCGAATGACTACCTTTTTGATGGCCAGAAGTAAAAAGATGGATGACCTGATTGAAGGAACCTGCGTTTACCTGATTAAAGACGGGGAGTTTTCAATTAAAGATTTTGGAAAAGAAGGACTTGCTTATGATGAATTTTTCTCGGAAATGCGTCAGCAGAGCATCTCTCACCTCGGACAAGTAGAATCTGTTATTCTAGAAACCTCTGGCAACCTTAGTATTTACTACTTTTCAGATGAAAAGGTTAAATATGGCCTTCCTATATTACCCGAACTCTTTGACGATTGTCACAAAGTCATCCCTACACCGGGAATATACGCCTGTGCCTTCTGCGGTAATGTGGAGGAGCTAAATCAATCTTTAAAGCATTCCTGCATCAAATGCCAGCATGAATCCTGGATAAAGGCCATAAATCCGCTTAGAATAAAATAGAAAGCATAAAAAAAGCCGCATCATGAAATCACGATGCGGCCGTCTTTGTTATAATTGATTACCTAGTGCAATCTGCAGTCCAGGTAGCTCCATCTCTGGTCACCAGCATTTTTAGGGTACTGGCATCAATCTTAATACCAGTTAAGCCACTGCCGATACTTACATAACTATTATCTCCTGATTTTTCAAATTTCACACCTGTGATATCAGGAATACTATTACCAAAATAAAAATTGTAGGTCTCTCCTACTTTACTCACCGTCACTTTTCCGTCTGAGCTCTTGGTTAAGTTACCATCTTTCAGGTAAGAAACTGAACCGTTATACGTGCCTACAAAGAAGTCAGATTCTGCTGGATCTTTGTCTTTCTTACAGGCGATCAAGATCGTCGTAGCGATGAATAGTAAACTGAAAATTCTAATTGCTTTTTTCATATTAAAATGTGTTTTTATTTGTAACACAACAGTTACAAAGCCCGTGCCAAAACAGACAAAACCCCATTTAAAAGCCTTTAATCACAGAGAATAGTTTTAGAAACATGGTTAAAAAGGAACCAACGTAGAATGCTATTGCTTTTTTTATAAATCAAACTACCGTCCAGACCGCATCAACGAAATAATTGTGCTCATCAAAAAAGCGCTGGTTAAATTGGAATCCTGTTGCAGCAGCCATCTTTTCTATCTCTTGAAGGGAGTATTTCTGTGAGATTTCCATATAAATAGGCTCATAGGCTTCAAAATGAAAGAGCGCTTCGGTTCCAACCCGAACTTCTTGCGATTTTAAGCTGATCAGATAACTTTTACAAGCACCTGATTCAGGATCATAAAAAGGATAATGCTCAAAAGCATCCAATTCAAAGTCAGCATTCAATTCTCTGTTAATTCGACTGAGCAGATTGAGGTTGAAGGCCGCAGTAATCCCCTGCGCATCATTATAGGCCGCCAATACCTGCTTTGGATCTTTTTTCAGGTCAAAACCAATGATCAGAATATCACCTTTAGATAAGGAGGCCCTCAGCGTGCTGCAGAAATCCTCGGCTTCTGCAACTTCCATATTACCAATATTAGCGCCCATAAACAATACGACTTTCCTGCGGCTGGAAAGTGCAGTGCCTTTTTGCAGCATTTCGAAATAATCACCATTCAAGCCGGTTACCACCAATCCCGGCAAGGTTCTCGGCAAATGATTTTCCAGATGACTGATCATTCCTGCAGAAATATCTATGGGCAGATAGCTGAATTCCAATTTCCTAGTGCTCAGTTCTTTCAGCAGGTGAATAGATTTTGTCGCATCTCCTGCACCGAGCTCTATCAGGTCAAAAGCGGTGTTTTCTGCTGTAATCAGGTCTGCAATAGCTCCGCTTTGTTTAGACAGAATGTCCATTTCTGCATTCGTGACGTAATACTCTTCCAATTTCATGATCTTTTGAAAAAGAAAATCACCCTTTTGATCATAAAAATATTTAGCCTGCATGAATTTTGGGCTAGCTTGTAATCCTGTTAAAACATCCTGCATGAATTGAACTTCTGCTATGTCTTGTACTGCTGTTTTGTTTCTAATCATATTATTTGGCAAGTCGTAAGCCTGTAAACTGCCACCTTAAATGTGGATGAAAAAAATTCCTGTAACTGATTCTGCTATGTCCTTCAGGTGTGGCAATAGAAGCGCCTCGGAGCACTTTCTGCTGCACCATAAACTTGCCATTATACTCTCCAATTGCACCTGGTGCTTTACTAAAACCTGGGTAAGGCAGGTAGGCACTTTCGGTCCATTCCCAGCGCTGTCCCCAGTTGAAAGCTTGTGCAGCCACTTCCCACTCAAATTCTGTAGGCAATCGCAGGCCGGCCCAGCTGGCGTAAGCGTAAGCTTCATAATAACTGATATGGGTAACCGGCTCCTGAAGATCCAGTGGTTTCAAACCTGAAAGGGTATAACGATGCCATTCGCCATCTATTAAATGCCAATACATTGGCGCATTTACTTGGTTGTTGTTTAACCAGTCCCAGCCTTCCGCATGCCAGTACTCAAAATTCTGATAACCTCCACTGTTTATAAATTCAAGGTATTCTACATTGCTCACCAGATTTGAGCTGATAGAGAATGGCTGTAAATAAACCTTATGGAGCCCTAATTCATTGTCAAAGCAGAATGATGTTCCGGTATGACCGACCTCATACACGCCCTCTGCTATACCAATCATTTCGCGCGTTTTCGATTGAAGGGCATTGCTTTCTTTTACCTCAGGATGATAAGCGGGAAAGAGTGGATTATTTCCCAGAATATATTTAATATCCGTCAGCAAAAGCTCCTGATGCTGCTGTTCATGGTTGAAACCTAGAAACAGTAATTCTTCGACCTCTTCGCTTAGCGAATTTTCTAATAAACGAAGCATAGCTTGGTCTACATAAGCCCGATATTGATAAATTGCTTTTACTCCAGGACGGCTCAAATTCCCTCTATCCGTACGGATTACCCTATTTCCTATCGTTTCATAGTAGCTGTTGAAGACATAATCATAAGCATCGTTATACAATTGATAACCAGGTGAAAAAGGCTTTAAAATGAACGTCTCAAAAAACCAGGTGGTATGGCCAAGATGCCATTTAGGTGGACTTACATCTACAATGGGCTGAACTACATAATCTTCGGTCTCCAAGGGTTCGCAAATCTGTTCAGAGTGTTTTCTAATCTGCAGGTACTTTTCCGATAATATCATTAATTGGTGTCTAAGTAGTTTTTAAGTTTTGTAATGGTATTAACACCTAGTGCTTTCGATTGTTTTTCTCTCATCATTAAGGCATAAGAATTATTAAAACCTATCGGATTAAGCCATTTGATCTTATATTGCTGCTGAAAGGTTTTATTTACATAATCATATACCATCTTTTTATCTTGCCCCACACTTTTCAAAACGGACTGATCTGGGTTCAACAACACCAATAAACCGGTACCAGTATATTCCGGATAAAAATCAATCTGATCATTTACCAATGCGTCAAAGCAGATTTTTGTACCACCCAACCCAGATTTTGTAGCCACCTGATAGTCGGTATTACCTTCTATCAGCATTCGATAAATCTGAGCAAGAATATATTGTTCGCCAAATATTTTTGAACCAATCCTGACCAGCGCTCCATTTCCACCTCTAGGATTTTTATACAGACCTACTGCCAGTAAAAAGTCTTTCGCCACCCGTTCAGGGCTCTGTTTCAGATAATCTGTACGGTAATTTAAGGAAATCATAGTAGCATCGTTAATCTTTCCAGCCAAAAGATTCAGCACTTCCTCTAGCTTCGGAAATTTCTCTAAAGCTGCTTGTCTAATGATAGGTACCGCATCATAAGGCGGAAATATTCCCTTATCATCTTTCAAAACTACCAGATCAAAGGCTTTTAAACGCCCGTCGGTGGAGTATCCACTGATCACATCTAAGTCCTTTTCATAAGCCGCTTTATACATGACCGCATCGCTGATTACCCTTGTTGGGATCTCTAATCCATAAACAGACTTTAAACCCAAGTTTCCGTCTTGCCGGCCCATGAATTCAGGTGTAAAACCTGCAGTCAATTTACGGGGACCAGCAGCAGCAGGCCAGCATTCATATGCGGCCATACACAGGATCAGCAGTACCGCGGCAAAGCTTAGTCTTTTAAGCTTCCTAAAATTCAGTTGCTGAAGCCCGGAAAGTGAAAAGTCTATCACAATGGCCAATAAAGCTGCTGGAATAGCACCCGCCAAAATCATATTGCTGTTGTTCAGTGAAATCCCACCAAAAATAAACTCTCCTAATCCACCCGCGGCGATAAAAGAAGCCAGTGTGGCTACTCCAACATTAATGACGGCTGCAGTCCTGATTCCCGCCAGAATCACTGGCATAGCCAATGGAAGTTCGACTTTCAAAAGCACTTGCTTTTTACTCATGCCCAAGGCATTTGCCGCTTCCACCACATCAGTACTTACCCCTGTGATGCCCGTAAAAGTGTTTCGGATGATGGGTAATAGCGCGTATACCAGCAAAGCTACGATCGCCGGTTTTGCACCAATTCCTAATAATGGGATCATAAAACCAAGCAGCGCAATACTGGGAATGGTTTGCAGTACACCTGCGATACCCAGAATACCTGATGCCCATTTACGTTTCCGGGCAATAGACATCCCCAGCGGAAGACCAATGGCAATGGCCAGGATCAGCGCCGTAAAAGTAAGCCCAAGGTGCTCTAAAGTCTGACTCAGGAGCTTATCCCTTTGCTCCCACATGAAATTCCATAAGGTTTGCTGGCGATCATCCATGGATACCCTTGTTTTGATATAAGAATTCAAGTACCAAACGGCCGGCATCCAGAAACTGGCGTGCAAAATCATTAACCGGCCTGTAGAGCAGATCTTGTGCCGTACCAATCTGAACGATCTCCCCTTTGCTCATTAAACAAATCCGATCGGCCAATTCAAAAGCTTCCTGTACATCGTGTGTCACCATAACGATCGTTTTCCGTTTGAGTTCTTCTAAAGCTTTAAATTCTACCTGAATATTTGTTCTGGTCACATTGTCTAGTGCACCAAATGGCTCATCCATCAATAAAATTGCGGGATCGGCTACCAATGCTCTCGCCAAACCGACCCGCTGCTGTTGTCCGCCACTCAGTTCATGAGGAAACAGCGTCAGGCAATCCGGAGATAAATGAATTTTTTCAAGCAGCTCATGCGTCCGGTGCTTAATCTGCAAGGCCGGCCAATTCAATAATTTGGGAACGACGGCAATATTCTCTGCAACCGTATAATGAGGAAAAAGGCCAATATTCTGCATCACATAACCGATTTTTCGACGCAGCATTTCCGGTTTTTCATCAGAAGCAGACTGGCCATTGATGAGGATCTTTCCGGAGTCTGGTTCAATGAGGCGGTTGATCATTTTGAGTGTAGTGGTTTTCCCACAGCCGCTTGTCCCTAGAATTACCATCGTCTCGCCTTCCTGTACGGTAAGGGAAACCTCTTTCACCGCTGGCGTACCTCCAAAACGCTTACTGACGTTCAATAATTCAATCATTTATTGTGCTTTCATATTCATAAAAAGGTTATTTAAAGACTCCGAGAATGTGGGATGTGCGAACACACCATATCGGATCGTATCGGCAGTAATACCGCCCTGCATGGCCATTTGCAGTACTGCCATCACCTCACCGCCTTCTGCAGCAAGCATGCAGGCGCCTAATATTTTACTGCTCTTAGGGTCTACAATAGCTTTCATAAAGCCTAAAGTCTGCCCTGTTTCTATCCCTCTGGCCACCTGTGTCATTGGAATTTTTGCCACCAGAAAATCCAATCCTTTTGCCTTAGCTTCCGTTTCAGAAAGTCCTACACGGGCCAGCTGCGGATCAGTAAACATGCAGTAAGGGACTTGTCGATCTGCGGTACTGTGTTTTCCTTGCTCCATCAAATTGCGGAAAACAATCGTATAATCATTGTAGGCGATATGGGTAAATGCCGGCCCTCCGTTTACATCCCCAAGTGCATAAATACCTTTCACATTTGTTTCCAGCTTTTCATTGACCAGGATGTAACCGTTTTTATCTGTTTTTATACCTGGTATATCCAGGTTTAAGGCAGCTGTGTTTGGTGTTCTGCCGATGGCCAGCAAAAGATGACTGGCTTTAATATTTTTCTTTCCATCCGGAGTTTTCAATTGAATCGTTAATTCACCCTGGGCGCCTTTGACTTCTTCTATGGTGATATTTGTCAGGACTTTCAGTCCTTCTTCTTCTAATATTTCAGTCATTGCTGAAGAAACATCTTCATCTTCCCGTCCCACAATCCTGGAAGATTTTTCGAGAATAGTTACTTTGCTGCCAAAACGATGAAACAACTGGGCAAACTCCAATCCAATATAATTTCCGCCAAGCACCACGAGATGCGCTGGGATTTGTTTTAAATCTAAAATAGTAGTGGAAGTCAGGTAGTTTGTTTTTGTTAAGCCAGGAAGCGCTGGAATCTTTGCGCTTGCACCAGTATTGATAAAAATCCAATCTGCGGAAAACAAGCGTTCTTTTCCATCTGAAGTCTTTACCCTTAATTCCTTTAGCCCTGAAAACGTTGCCTCTCCATGGATTAGATCCAGGCCATTAGTGGATTCAATACCTTTTTTAGCACCTGTACGGAAAGAATCAACGATTTCATCCTTTCTTTTCATGATCTTTTTCAGGTCAATCTTCACCGTATCAATTTCCAGTCCGAGCCGACCTGCCTGCCTGGCCTGATGCGCCACATGGGCAGCAGCAATGATCGTTTTCGTTGGCGTACATCCATCATTGATACAAGTACCACCCACCCATCGTTTCTCTACAATAAGGGTCTTTTTACCCGCTTCTGCTAACTTTTTGGCCAATGGTACTCCAGCCTGCCCTGCTCCAATAATAATCGCATCGTAATGTTTCATTTCTTGCTGCTTTTATGGATTTATAAATACACTGACTAATATAACTACTAATCAGCGCAAATGTTTGCAGCAGGAATCGATGCTTTGCCCTTAAGAAAAGAGGAAACTCAACCCGCTTTATCTCCGGAAAGAATTTCAATAGGATCAGCATAAACAGCAAGGCCAGACGCTGGCCTTGCTGTTATCTTTTAAAAACACTTACTCTTCGCTCGTATTTTTTAATTTCATCAATAGGGAATAAGCACCTTTTACCACGATCTTCTTTCCTTTTAAATCTGAATTTAATGCGGTATAACCCTTTTCCGTAATTCCTTTTTTCACTTCCGTCATCTTGAAAGTCTGAGGGCCATTACTCAGAAAAACATAGTCTTTGTTCTCATAATTTACAAAAGCATCCTCTGGCAGCGCATCTATTTTATCATTGTTGACTTGTACCGAAGCATTCATGTACATCCCTGGCACCAGCTTTTGATCGTACTGCTCAAAATCACAATGAACGGTTGTACTTCTTTCCTCATTTAAGGCATGGCTCACCAGCGCCACCTTTGTGCGGTATTGCTGATCAGGCCTTGCATTGCTGTAAGCCATCACCTGCTGACCGATTTTAATCTTGCCCAGGTCTTTCTCAAATACAGTCAGATTTAAGTGAATATTATTCGGATTCACCAATTCAAAAATCACATCCGAAGGCAACACATATTTTCCGATATTCACATTCACCTTGCTCACATAACCATTGATTGGCGAGTAAATACCAATCGTCCTGCTGATGTTATCCTCAGTAAGCTTAGCTGGATGAAGACCAATCAACCTCAGCTTCTCTGCTAAAGCTTTACTTTCAATGTTAAAATTTTTATACTCATTTTCAGCTTGTTGAAAAACCTTATCACTCCCAGCTCTCGCTGAATGGAGCTCCCGCTGCCTGTTATATTCCTTCAGTGCAAAACCCAGTTTATTTTTAGTACTCAGGTAATCCTGCTGCAACTGGATATACTGCGGATCTTCGATCGTAGCCAGTAGCTGGCCTTTGCTGATTTTGGTCCCCGGCAGCATCTGCGTAGACTTCAGGTAGCCCCCTAAAGGTACACTCACGGACACCAGATTTTGTGGTGGTACTTCGATCTGTCCGTTGAGTTTAAGCACCGTACTGATCTCCTTTTGCTGCACATCGGCAAGCTGTAAATCAATTTGCTTTACTTGTTCGGGGCTCAGCTGAACGATACTTTCGTCTGTATTTGTTTTTACTTTAGACTCCTCATGGGCACTGCTGCTGCATCCGTAAATAAGTACAGGGATCAATAATACTGGCAAATATTTAAAAATGATAGATTTCATGTTATTTTGATAAAAGGTAATTCAATTGAATGATACTATTGTTCAGGTTGCTAACGGCGGTCAGATAATCCATGCGGAGCGTTAAAGCCTGTTGGTTTAACAGGGTCCATTCCAGGTAATTGATCTCTCCTTTTTGCAGCTGCTTGTTTAACGTTCCGGTAATGTCTCTGGCATTTTTCAGGGCATTCTCTTCGAAATCATGCACGATTTCTTTGTTCTTTTTCAGCTGCTGAAGGCCATCCTCCATCTCTGCCTGCAGCTGCTTCCGGGCGTAACCCGTTTCGACTGCTGCAACCTCCTGCTGTGCTCTTGCAGATTTAATCCTTGCGTTTTGCGCGCCGGAAAAAATCGGAATACCCACACCCAGCTGAACCGAATGAAATCTGGAGCCCAGATCATAGCGGATGCCATCTTGCAGGCTCATATTCTGATACCCTAAACTGAGTTCCGGAAGCAATTTTGACTGCTCCACTTTAATGCTGCTTTTGGCCAGCTGCTCTCCTTGCTGATGAAATCTCAAAACCGGATGATTTTCGAGCAATGCCGGATCTGCCTCCTCAAATTCCTATTTAAAAGCGGCAGCTTGGGGCAATCGCATTTCGCCTGCATTGATCAGCAAAAGGAATTGCTGCTGGAGGAAACTAAACTCCTTTTGCAGCTCTTTCTGCTGTCTGCTGATTTGTGTCAATTGATTTTCAGCACTTGCCTTCTCCAGCATATTGGTTTCTCCAGCTTTGAACCTCAATGCAGCAATCCGAAGAAACTCCCGATAAGTACTGTCCATAGATTTCAACAAGGCTTGTTTCTCTGCAATTACTAAGAGTTCATAAAACATGGAGGTAGTCATCTTTCTCAGCTCCGACTGCTTTAAATCCACCTCTAGCAATTTCAGCTTCCACTCTTCCGTTAACCTTTGCTTTTGTCGCCCATAAACCGCTGGCAAGCTGAAACTTTGACTCCATCCAACTGAATTATCAATTAAAGCACTATTGAACTTTCCATATTGAGCTGACAGATTAGTTTGAGGAATATCCAGCCCTGTCTTAATCAGCAACCTGGCTTGATCAGCCCTTAGCTTTTGGCCTTTCAACAGCATATTTCCAGCTGCAGCACTATCCAATGCCTCCTGCAAGCCAATTGGCTTTTGTGCAATCGCAGGGCTGAAAGCAAAAAACAGCAGGATCACCGTAACTACAGTTTTGCTATGCTTACCAGGCTTAATCCCTTTTTCTACAGCAACATATAAGATCGGCAGCACAAAGAGTGTCAGCAATGTGGCAATCATCAATCCTCCGATCACTACTGTAGCCAGTGGTCTTTGTACAGAAGCACCGGCGCCATTACTCAATGCCATTGGCAAGAAGCCCAAAGAAGCTACAAAAGCAGTCATCAATACCGGTCTTAATCTGGTCATCGTGCCCTGCATCACTACATTTTTCATATCTGTTTCCCCTGATTTTTTAATGCGGTTGAACTCTGCAACCAATACAATTCCATTTAACACCGCTATGCCAAATAAGGCGATAAAGCCTACTCCTGCGCTGATACTGAAAGTCATACCTCTCATTGCCAGCAGAAAAATCCCGCCAATTGCCGATAATGGAATGGCTGTATAGATCAATAGTCCATATTTTATTGAGTCAAAAGCAAAGTATAACAATAGGAAAATCAGGATCAGGGAAACCGGAACTGCTACTGACAAACGTGATTTGGCCTCATTCAGGTTTTCAAAAGATCCTCCATAAGCTACCGTATAACCCGCTGGCAATTTGATCTGCTGCTCAACTTTTTCCTGCAGCTCATTCACGATGCTTTCTACATCGCGTCCGTTTACGTTAAAGCCTACCAACACCCTTCTCTGCGTGTTTTCTCTTTGTATCTGACTTGGGCTATCCACTAGTGCTACAGTGGCCACCTGACTCAATGGAATCTGGTTTCCTGCCGGTGTTGGAATCAGCAGCTGCTGCACATCGGCCAGGTCTTTCCTATTGTCATTATCCAGCCGAACCACCAACTCAAAACGCTTCTCGCCTTCGAAAACCAAACCGGTACTTTGTCCTGCAAAAGCCGCATTGATGTTTCTATTGATGTCAGAAATGTTCAATCCATATTGCGCAATTGCCGGCCTGTTGTATTTAATCACGATTTGAGGAGTTCCGCTGATCTGTTCTACATAATGCTCCGTAGTCCCTTCTACACTTCTCACAATATTCCCCAATTTCTTAGCGTACACACTCAAAGTATCCAGGTTCTCGCCATAAATCTTACACACTACATCTTGCCTGGCCCCCGTCATCAGTTCATTAAAACGCATCTGAACAGGAAACTGGAAACTCGTGGTTACCCCTGGAACCTCCGACGCTGCTTTGCTCATTTTCTCCGACAGCTCATCAAAGGAATTCGCAGAAGTCCATTCACTTTTCTTCTTCAGGTTGATGATCATATCGCCCATATCCATTGGCAGCGGCTCTGTAGGCACTTCACTGCTGCCTATTTTAGTCACGATGTTTTTTACTTCCGGAAACCTGGATTTGAGAATCGCAGATACTTTTTGTACATTTTCAATGGTAGTGTTTAAACTGCTTCCAGAAAGAACCCGGGTTTCTACCGCATAATCTCCTTCTTCAATAGAAGGGATAAACTCGCCGCCTAGTCTTGTCAATAAAAACACTGCAAACACGAACAGGAGGACCACTACACTCAGTATCAGTTTTGGAATCGCCAATGCCTTAGTCAATATTTTACTATAACCCGCTTCTATACTTGCCATAAGGCGATCAGAGAAGTTCTTTTTATCGCTGATTTTTTTGCTTAAAAACACACTGCTCACCATAGGAATATAGGTTAGCGACAGAATAAAGGCCCCCAACAATGCAAAAGCGACCGTTTGTGCCATTGGCTTAAACATCTTTCCTTCAATCCCCTGTAAGCTGAAAATCGGCAGGTACACAATCAGAATGATGATCTGCCCGAATACCGCACTGTTCATCATTTTAGAAGAAGCACTTTTCACTTCTTTATCCATTTCCTGCTGGGATAAGGTTCTTAGTCCGGCAAATTTCTTGCTATGAGTTAGCTGGTGCATCACTGCTTCCACAATAATCACCGCACCATCTACAATCAACCCAAAATCCAGCGCGCCAAGGCTCATCAGGTTGCCGCTTACGCCAAACAAATTCATCATGATGATGGCAAAAAGCATGGACAATGGAATCACAGAGGCCACCAATAGCCCTGCACGCACATTTCCTAAGAACAAAACCAATACAAAGATCACGATCAATGCCCCTTCCATCAGGTTCGTTTTTACCGTATCAATCGCATTGCTCACCATATCTGTACGATCCAGGAATGGTTCTATGACTACTCCTTCTGGTAAGGACTTTTGAATCTCCGAAATTTTCGCTTTGATGCTCTCGATCACTACATTACTGTTGGCGCCTTTCAGCATCATGACAATTCCGCCGGAAACCTCACCTTCATCATTATAGATTAAAGCACCATATCTGGTTGCTGAACCGATTTTTACTTCGGCAACATCGCGAACCAATAAAGGCACATTGTTATTCTTGTTTTTGATGACTACATTCTCGATGTCGTCTTTATTTTCGATCAATCCTTCACTTCTGATATAGCTTACGGACGACTGCTTTTCTATATAGGAACCACCGGTATTCTGGTTGTTGCTTTCTAACGCATTAAACACATCAGCAATGGTAATCCCATGTGCCTGTAGTTTATTAGGATTGATGGCCACCTCATATTGCTTCAGTTTACCTCCAAAACTGCTCACTTCAGCTACGCCTTTTACGCCTAACAACTGTCGCCTCACCATCCAATCCTGAAGGGTACGCAGTTCGGTAATGTCGTATTTGCTTTCATAGCCCTTTTTGGGCTTCAATACATATTGGTAAATCTCTCCGAGTCCGGTAGAAATAGGTCCCATTTCCGGCTTTCCAATTCCATCAGGAATACTAGCCTGCACGGTCAGCAAACGTTCTGAAACTTGTTGACGAGCCCAATAAACATCTACATCATCATTAAAAACTAAGGTAACCAGGGAAAGTCCGAAACGACTGTAACTTCGGATTTCCTTAATCCCTGCGATATTGCTACTCGCCTGTTCTACCGGAAAAGTAACCAGCCTTTCAATATCTGTTGCGCCATAAGAAGGCGCTGTGGTGATGATCTGCACCTGATTATTCGTAATATCAGGTACTGCATCTACTGGCAGTTTTGTCAATTCAAAAATACCGTAGATAACCAGCGCAATAGTAAATAGCGCCACTATGAGTTTATTCTTTACAGAAAACCCAATGATTTTATTCAACATAAAAAGATTGTATTATAATTTATTCTTCTAACAATAAAAGCTAAACCAAGAGGTTATTTCTCTGGCTTAGTAGCATAAATCAAACTTTTGGTGGTTGCCAGATGGTATCCAGGTAGGCATAAGGAATATGGTCATCGTGATAGATCACCGGATTTAATTTTAATAAAGCACTAAATGCTTTTATGGTGTATTTGTGGAATGGCGGAGTTGCCGGGCTAGTTAAAATGGAGTTTTTATCAATCGATTTAAAGGGCAATTGATTGTCACGGTCTTCGTCGTTATCCGTATGGGGAATAGAATTGTAATGGTCAAAAAGATACACAGAAAAGCTAATATCCTCATTTAAAGCCTTGTGCTCAAAGTAGTGTTGAAAAAGTAAGGGCAGTTTGATTAATTCCTGCAATCCGGTAGAAAAAATGAGGAGGACTATAGTTACAAATATGGATACGTGCTTCTTCAACTCCGCAAATGTATTGGTTTCTTTGCTCCTAAAAAAGAAAAAACCGGTAACAATTTCATGTAAAAAAATCCTGATTTTACAGGACTTATCCTTCCTTCTCCGTGTTTTGATCAAAATTTCGAATGAAAATTTCCTGCTGAGCAAATGGGAAGGCCAAAGCCAATTCCTACACCTAATGCCCATAAAACAATAGTAATCCGGTCTACCGGTATTCCTGCCGCGGCAACCCCTAAAAAAAAGCCGATACACAAGATCGAAATACGTACCAGCAGTAGCCAGCTGCCTATTCCCTGACGACCTAATTTATGATTTGCCACCTCACGATCCGCCACAAAAAAAGATACTACTTTAGAGATGATGACTGAGGTGGCCATGATGGTCATGAATAAAAGCAGGTTGTTGATGGTAAAAGTATAGCTTCCAATGGTACGCTCCTCACTAAAAAAGATAAGTAATGGGTTAGATAAATAATAGACCCGACATTTCAGCTCTGGCATGAAAGTAGTACAGTGTTATTTATCAAATTAATAACTATGAACTTACCCTCGATTAAGCGGATTAACTTTAAAAAAGTAAAGAAAGATGTAGGACAAGGTTTAAGCAACCTAGCCACAGGAGGTTTTAAGCAGATTTTCAGTAGGATAGATCAGTTAAACATAAAAAAAGGTGTGGACACGCTTGGCATCGATAAGTTTATCAATCAATGCGCGTATTTGGCGGCAGGCTCTGGATTAATTACCGGAGTAGGCGGTATCAGTACCATGCTGATTGGAACTCCAGTGGATATGATCAACATTATCACCCAGCAATTTCGCGTCACATTAGCGATATCCTATCACCATACCGGAAAATCTAAGATCAGTTTTGAAGACTTTTTCAAGATTGTAGCTTCCTCTGTGAAAGCCGATACCAAATTGGTATTGAGTAAAAACATTATGGAAGAAGTGGCAGAGAAGATTTTCATGAGCTTAGGCTCCAAAGTCAGTCGCCGTTTGATACCGGTAGTAGGCGGAGTAATTGGTGGAACGATAAATTACTTGTTTATTAAAAACGTAGCCAAAGAGTTGATGGAGAAGCATGCTTAAACTGATGGCTTCGCATGACTAACTAACTTCTGCAGTAATAGACCTCCCCTGTTCGTCAAAAACTTCCAACAGTGCCGCATTTACTGATGCCTGGCTAAACACGTTCATTAATTCAGCGCCAATGTCCCTGGTACAAGACAGGCGCAATATTTTATCACAGTCTTCAAGATCCACAGACCAGGATAATACTTCCGAAAAACCTGTGATCACCTGCTCAATATTTTGCAGATCAACTGGGCTGTCAATGGTACTGGATAAGATGATAATGTAGCTAGACATATTTCTGATTTTTATAATATACTGCCCTGTAGGTGTGTCAAATGTATTAAATAATTTGTAAACAAACCAACTGTTCGGTATCTTTGCTGAATGGATAACCCTTATAAAAGAAAGAAAGAGCCTGAGCTGAACCGACAGCTGATCCTGGAGACTGCTGCCCAAATTGGCGCAGGCGCCGACTGGAATCAGGTGACTTTCCAAGCCATTGCTGATCTAACAGGATTGAGTAAAGGAGGCATTATACATCATTTCCGCAATAAGGAAGAGTTGCTGGAAGAACTGGTAAAACTGAGTCTTCTGGAATTGACAGACTGGCTTTCGGAAACAAAAAAAAGCACTAATGATGAACTTCCAGCTATGGCATTTCTTCGTTTCGTGGTCAAGAAGAGTAATGATCTTCATTATAGAAGAACGATGAAAGTGATCTTAAAGGCCGCGCTGTTCAACGACAAATACAAAAAAATGTGGCAGGATTCTTTTGAAGCGCATATTTCCGGAGGCAATGCGGAAGACTTAGCGCTCAACAACCTGATCATTATGTTAGTGACTGATGGCTTGTGGTACGCGGATAACCTTGGCTTTTACAACATCAGCGAGCAGAAGAAACACCAAATCATAGATAAATTAGCCCAGCTGTAAACACAGCCCCCATTATCAACACAAGATGAACGATTCAAATGAAGCTATCGTCCATGAGGACAAAACATTTACTGCCATCAATTATGCAGAGAAACGATTAGAGAACAGAGAATTTATACGATGTGAGTTTGTAAACTGTGACTTCTCGAAAAGTGATTTAAGTCGCAATGACTTTATGGATTGTCAGTTTAAACAGTGTAATTTCTCACTGACAGTGGTCAGGGGTACTGGATTTAAAGACGTTACTTTCAGCGGCTGCAAAGTGCTGGGCATCGACTTTTCTAAATGCAATAAGTTCTTGTTTTCTTTCGAGTTTGAGCAATGTCACCTGGATTACTCTACATTTTACGGCACTAAACTGCGTAAAACCAAATTCACAGATTGCTCACTTAAAGAAACTGATTTTGAAGAGGCCGATTTAACTTCCAGTACATTCCACAATTGTGACCTTTCAGGAGCCACATTTGTCAGGTCTATCCTGGAAAAAGCAGATTTCCGTACGGCAAGAAACTTCAGCCTGGATCCTGCAGTGAACAAGGTAAAACAGGCAAAATTTTCTTCGATGAACCTTGCGGGGTTACTGTATCAGTATAACCTGGACATTAGCTTCGATCATTAGGAAAATACCGTTCTTTACAATGGGTATGAAATTACAAAACAGCAACTATAAAAGACGGCTCATCTGCGGCCTATGGATCGTTATCGTCATCATTGCAGGGCTACTCTCCAGGAAAACGACGCTGATACCAGCCATCATAGGTGACGCATTATATGCAGTGATGATATTCTTAATGGTCAAATTCCTGCTCATTCATGCAGATTACCGAAAAATTGGGCTCATCAGCTTATCCATATGTTTTCTGATTGAATTTAGTCAGCTCTACAATGCGCCATGGATCAACCAGATAAGGAACAACACTTTTGGCGCATTGGTGCTGGGTCGCGGCTTTCTATGGACAGACCTGCTTGCTTATACAGCAGGTACACTAGTTTGCTTACTGCTATCTCAGAGATTTAGAAAATAAGTCTATTCGACTGATTTCTGATGCTTTTAGAGGATTGCTTTGACCAATCGACCTAAGCGTTTGATGTCGGACTCGAGTTTATCATTCCAGTCCAAAGCAAAGTTTAACCGCATACAGTTGTTGTATTGGTGGTATTGCGTGAACATCCTGCCGGGAGCAAAGCTGATCTTTTGCTTGATCGCCTGGTCAAATAATTCAGCCGTATCTATTTTCTTATCTAATTCCAGCCAAAGCATAAAACCACCTTGAGGCTGTGATATTTTGGTATTGTAAGGAAAATACGCTTCAATTGCCCCCTGATATTTAAGGCAATTGGTATAAAGTTTACTTCTCAGCGTACGCAAATGATGGTCATACCCACCATGCTCCATGAAATCAGCGATCACTTCCTGATACATTGAAGGCGTAGAGATCGTTTGAACTAACTTTTGCCTGATGATCTTTTCTTTATACTTCCCAGGGGCCACCCAGCCTACCCGATATCCAGGAGCTAATGTTTTAGATACAGAACCGCACCACATCACAATACCAGCTTCATCATAGTATTTACAGGGTTTTGGTCGCTCCGTACCGAAGAATAAATTACCATAAAGATCATCCTCGATCAGTGGAATATCATACTCCGTCAGCATCCTCACCAGTTCCTTTTTGTGTTCATCGGGCATCAGGCAACCTAGTGGATTGCTGAAATTACTGATGAAGCAGCAGGCATTTAGTCGTGGCAGTACTTTCTTCACCGCTTCTAAGTCTATTCCTGTAACCGGGTGCGTAGGGATTTCAATCGCTTTTAGGCCCAGCGATTTTATAATCTGGTGAATCCCAAAATATACAGGGCTTTCCACAGCAACGGTATCACCAGGCTTGGTCACCGCCATTAAACAGTTAAAGATCGCATTCATCGCACCAGATGTGGTAATGATATCATGCTCGCTCAGCTTGCCTTCCAATACAAATGACCATTTGGCAAGGGTTCTTCTCAGGTTGGTACTCCCCTCTACCGGCTCGTATGCCGTTCCTCCATCTTCCATTCTCCGAATGGCACTGATCACCCCTTTGTTTAATTTTGCAATCGGCAGCATACTATTCGCAGGAACACCCAACGAAAACTGGGTAATTTCTTTATCATTCAAGGTATTAAAGACCTTACTGATTAGATCTACGGGCTCCTTTTCCTGATTGGATTTTTTCATTTTACCTACAGATGGCAAGGAAAACTTCCGCATAGAAGCCTTGCTCACAAAATAACCGGATTTAGATCTTGGTTCAATCAGTGATTTACTTTCCAGTTCTAAATAGGCTTGCTTAGCTGTATTTATACTGACATTATAGAGTTTTTGAACCATACGGATCGACGGCAGCTTGTCCCCTAATTTTAGGGTCTCAGTTGCAATCTGCTCCTCCATCACTTTTGCAATTTTAAGGTATAAAGATTCCTTTTTCATTTGAGCCATTTGCTATGCGGTAACTTTTCTTGTAGGCTGTATTTATATGCTGCAGCCTGTTAGATCATGGAGGCTTTTAGCTTGCACATACTGTGCCCTGTAAAATTACAAAAAACAAACCTGTATCCTATAATATCTTAATTCGCACACTTGTTCAGCCAGCCCACCAGTTGCTGGATGGAATGCTTTAATGGCGTATGGTCTTTTTTGATATTTTCAAATGTGGAATAGAGAATATTTTCTGCTTCCGCCTCCAGGGTATCTTCAACATAAGCAGTTTCAAAAGTTGGTACTACCTGAGCATTTAACACCACTTTTCCCTGCTCATTAATTGAAGCAAATGCAACGCCGATGACCTCATTATGATCTACAGCAAGACTTAGAGGAAGGCCAAAGTCTGAAGTCAATTCCATTGCTATTGGCGCCTCAATTTTCTTATGATAAATACTGATGACCGCTTTCAGGTCAGACAGGTATACTTTTCGGAACTTGATGGTCGTAGTTTTTGGATTTTGTATGTTCATAACGTAGATATTAGATCACAAAAATAGACACCAAACACCACTAGATACAGACACAGAAAAACGATTATTTTAGGACACAGACATAACACCCTAATCTCTCTTATCCCTGTGTAATGAACAAATTACAGCAATACAAAATCAAGCTATTAATTAAAGTGTAAATTCAAATCACACACAAACCATTAAATTATGAAAATCACATTAGACATCAGATCCCTGATCCTAGGCTTTATGGCTGCTGCGATCATCATGTTAACCTAAAAAAATAATTAAGGAGGTTTCTTTTCCTGCTTCCATAGCAGGTATTTAAATGGATCGATGAATTACTCTATAAGAAAAGCGCATTTTACCATGCGCTTTTCTTATTTAATTTAAGGCCGAAATCATCTGATAATCCATTAAAAAAAAGAATAGTTCATTGTTCTGTGAATTTAAAGGCAATAATTTAGTGATTCCTAAACCAATATAAACCAGAACACCATTAAACAGCTATTCACCCTTTTGGTACTCCTCTGCTTGTTTTCTCAAAGTCAGGGCCAGACTACAGCAATTAACCCGGCCATAAAAACTCCCAAAGCCGTCTTAAATGATTTTATGGACCAGCGTTTTGGTCTTTTTATCCATTGGGGGCCTGTTACCTTCCGAGGTACCGAAATCGGCTGGAGCAGAAGCCCCAGCGTCCCTGCACAAGAATACGACAACCTATTTAAAGAGTTCAATCCTATATTATTTGATGCAGATGCCTGGGTAAAAACGGCTAAAGTATAAAAAAGTCATTGTTGGCGAGCTCGCTAAGGCTTGTAAAAAGCACGACCTAAAGTTTTGTGTCTATTTTACAGTTTTAGATTGACATGATCCCAATTATCCTATCCGTGTGAATGACGGGAATCGGGATCCACAGCGCGACATGACTAAATTTGTAGCGACCATGAAAAACCAGTTACAGGAAATCGTGACCCAATAAAGATCGCCTTGATATTGGTTACAAATGCCTCTTACTGCAAATTTTGCAGCAGAGAAAGCGACTTCCTTTCCATTGTGGTTATCTAGTCCCCAGGTAGAACCAATAATAACGATCTTGGCACTTTCCGATAGTTTCAGGTTCTCAATGAAAGACTGTAATGCCAAAATACAAGAACTTATATTTGTATTCATCATCGTTAAGGTCTCTTCCGGCTGAATTTCCTGAAAGTTATAGTCTTCGGAAAAAGCAGTTTGTTCCCAGATTCCAACATTGTAGATCAGGTAATCAATCTTCTGTCCGCCTATTTTTGATTTTAATTCATTACATGCTGCTATCGGGTTCGACAAATCCGCTTCAATCCAGGTTAAATTTCCCTGATCCTTAAGATAGGAAGGTGGAGTCCTGGAAACACCATAAATCTGATCATTAGCCGAGGGAAGCAAGTGTGTAAGCGCCCTGCCCAACCCTTTACTAATCCCATAAATTAGATATGTTTTACTATTCATATTCCCTGCTCTTTCGCAATTTAACAAGTTTTTCTTGCTCAGCTAAGTTAACAGAACTAGGTAGCTTAATTAAGCTAAAAACCAAAAAAAAAACCGGTTTAGTGTCCTAATCAAGGAAAATTACTACGATTAACGGAGACAATAAAGACTGAGCGTATGATTAAATGAAATACATTTTCAATTCCACAGACAAAGCGAGCAGTAGATTTAACCGATGTTGAAGCGTGCCTTCGCCATTGTTATATTCTTCAATTTTCTCTTTATGTACCACTTCTTTGATACTTTGCAGGTTCAGTTTATCACTATTTTCAAGGCAGTATTTCATATTGACTAATGCCTCAGAAACCAATGATATTCCCGATGCTTCCATCGTATTTCGCTTGGCCGACAATGATAAGGAAGCCACAATAGAATTGATTCTGTAGCTCAAGATCTGAATCGCAAAAACCCCTTTCATATCCAGCTGCTTACTTTTCGGCTCCAGGTGCAAATATTGAAGTGTTTCAGAAAATTTGGCCAGCTGGATGTAACTGTTTTTTCTGGCCAATTTTGATGCCGTTACACTTGCTGCTGTGCCTAACAACTCCTCCCTTACTTTACTCAGGTAATTGCTATTCGCTTCCATGATTTTTGAAATCAGTGATTTTAAGTTTTTAATCTCCCAGACTGGAAAAAGAAAAGCCGCAAGAAAAGCGATGATACAACCCACAATCGTATATAAAACCCGTTCCATAATGATATGGTCGGAATGGCCATCATAAACACTAAGCGACAAGATCACCATTGCGGTCACAAACACCACGCTGACTGAATATTTTATTCGGTTGAAGGTGAAAAAGCCAAGTAACATGAATGCCGATAAAACCAACAGCACTGTAGTTTGATATATGGTTAGCAATAAAATAATCCCCAGTACTGCACCAATAAATGTACCCGATAAACGCTCTACATTCCTCTTCCAGGTGAGCCCAAATCTTGGTTTTGCAACGATCACAATCGTGAGCAGCAACCAATAACTATATTTCCCTAATGGGAATGCCAGCGTGAATAAATAAGCAATACCGCACATCAGCGCCAGCCTCAAAGAAAACCTGAAGACAGGAGAACTTAAAGAAAAATGCTGCTTTAATGATTGCAGGCTAAACAGCTGAGGGGATAAAAATTCTTCGTAAGCGATCTCCTCTGCATCCAGATTTGCGGGAATTGCAGACATCGGTCGACTGTTCTTAATCACCTGAATATCCAGCACAATTCCTTCCAGGTTTTTTAATACCTTTAAGATAATCTGGGCATTCGCTTCGTCTGCTGAACTAGCAAGCTTGCTCAGCGTTCCTTTGGCCTCCTCATATTTAAGCAATCTAGCATCTGAATGCGCCTGGTTTGGCCTTAAAAACACATGGCTAAGTACTTGTAACTCTTCCGCCAGAATTTCAATTAACTCCATAATTAGGTTCAAGGCACCGGTTTTATCCAGTTTTTTTCTGACGTAAGTATAATCATAGTGAATGGCAGTCACTTGCTCGTACAGATCAATTACACTGACAGCCGTACGCAGCAATTGTTGTCCGCGTTCATTTGCAGGTTTCATCGCGGCTTTATCACTCAGCAGCAGATTCCTCACCAGCTCCTGTTTTTCACTTACCTTAATGTGCAAAGCAATGGTTTCGCTGTAACAATCCTCCAGATTTACTTCGCGATCATAATAACGGGCTTTAGATTTCAGAAATACAGCGGTTGTCGTGATACATTCAAATATGGCCTGATGTAACGATCGGTATGGCCAGAAAACGATCTGAATCAAGCTGATCAGGTAATACCAGTAGCCTCCAAGAAGAATATACCAGCTAAATAACAATGGATTTACCGGGTGTAAACCAAGGGTGAATATCCCAAGGATAATTGCCATCGTTCCTGTTAGAGCCAGCCTGCTGCCAAACATCGCCAGCATAGAAAAGATGAAAGTCAGCAGAAAAATGCTGGAAGTAATCAGCCATGGATTCCCCAAGGAGGAGGCAATAATCAAGGCACTAAAAAAAAAGGATACGATACTGGCAATGGCACTTTTGAACTTATTTGCGCGATTTCCCGGCGCATCAGTTAAGCTGATCAGCAATGCACCAACCCCCATTCCAATGGCCATATTGGGCTGATGATAATAAAATAACAGTACAAAAGGTAAAACTATAGTGATGGTATTTCGTAAGGCATCCGTAAAATATTCACCATATACTAAACTGATCAACCTGGCTTTTATGTTATCCCATTTCAGCAGATCCTTACTAAACATAATGCGTTATGAATTTATTATTTCGCCGCAAAATTATTGTAAATAAAACTAATGTGGTTGAAATTTACTCGATTTATTCTGTCAATGGCAATCTGCTCGCTTAAAACTTCTAACATTCCCTGTTCATCAGATAAAAAACAATTTTTATGCAATGGGCATACTCCTACTTCTATCCTTCCATAGCCACAGCAAATCACGTGACGGATTGGGGCAAACAGCCGATAAAATTCCGTACAGATGTGGTCATGATGGGCAAGTTAGGTTTTGATATCGTCGTGTCTGAGCTGGCAGAAAAAGACCTTAGATTTGAAACAACTGGTGTTATTTTTAATTATCTTGTCAACAATAGATATCGTACAAACAGTAGGTCCCCTATTTTATTGAAAGGATTAGACCCTTCAAAAAATTACAGGATCCACGAAATTAACCTTTATCCAGGTACTATTTCTAGCATAAAAGGCAATCAGTTATACTCTGGGGATTTCCTGTGTACCCTTGGCTTTAATCCGGATGTAATTCGGGCAGAACCAGAGTCATTTTAAAAATTGAACAAGCAAATAACCTTAACCAAAACAATGAAATTAAAGCACCCGTACCTTAGCACTGCTGCCCTACTGGCCCTGGTTGCTGCAAGCTTTCAGGTCAATGCCAAAATCACTTTATCACCAGTTTTTAGTGACCACATGGTGATTCAGCAGAAGACAAATGTAGCCATTTGGGGTAAAGCAGACCCAGGAAAAACGGTTGATCTCCAGGCAAGCTGGGGATCAAAATTGTTTAAAACCACCGCGGACAAAGACGGAAACTGGACGATAAAAATCCCGACACCAGGTTTTGGCGGTCCCTACAAAATCAACATTTCTGACGGCAGCCCTTTCCAGCTTACTGATGTGATGCTGGGGGATGTCTGGATTTGCTCAGGTCAGTCCAACATGGAAATGCCATTGGCTGGATGGGGCAAAATCAATAATTTTCAGCAGGAAATTAAAGATGCGATTTATCCAAAAATCAGGCTGCTGCAAGTAAACCATACTGCAAGCAGTACTCCACTGGAATCGTTGAATTTAGCAAATGGCGGCTGGACGGTCTGCAGTCCTGAAAACATCCCTGATTTTTCTGCTACAGCCTACTTTTTTGCCAGAGAAATTTATCAAAAAACGGGCATCCCAATTGGACTAATTCATAGCTCCTGGGGAGGTACCATCGCAGAGGCCTGGACCAGTGCTGCCGGACTAAAAAGCTTCCCGGAATTTGCGGAAGCCATTGAAAAACAAAAGCAAGTAAAAAATAAGGCCGAGTACGAGAAACAATTGCAGGAATGGGAGCAAATGGTCTTAGATCGGGATGAAGGTTATAAAGCTGGCGCGCCTCATTGGCTGGATGCACAGACCGACGAATCCAATTGGAGAGTGATGCGTTTACCTGGCGTTTGGGAAGATTCGGCATTGCCGGATTTTGACGGCGTAGTGTATTTCCGTAAAAAAATAACCTTACCTGCTTCCTGGAAAGGCCAGGAATTAACCTTACACCTGGGGACTATTGACGACAACGACCTGACTTATTTTAATGGGAAAAAAATCGGCGAAACCAAAGGTTATAACCTGAGCAGAAATTACAAAATCACTGCCGACCAATTGGTAGACGATGAGAATACCATCTCGGTCAGGGTTTTTGATGGTAGTGGCGGCGGTGGAATTTATGGACAGCCAAGTCAGCTGTCCATTACTGCGGCAAATGGGGAAAGCATTGATCTATCTGGAGATTGGCAGTATAAAGTAGGCCTGGATTTAAAGAAAGTTCCAGCTATGCCGGTCAGTGATGATCAGCCAAATCGTCCAACCGTATTGTACAATGCAATGATCCACCCTTTCCTGAATTTCGCAATTAAAGGTGCGATCTGGTATCAGGGAGAAAGTAATGCCGATCGTGCACACCAATACCGTACGCTTTTCCCTGCGATGATCAACGACTGGAGAAAAGCCTGGAATATCGGAGATTTCCCGTTCTACTTTGTACAGCTCGCCGACTATATGAAAGCGGAACCTAAACCTGCTGCTTCCTCATGGGCAGAACTTAGAGATGCTCAGAAAGGCACTTTAAAATTAAATCATACTGGAATGGCAGTAGCGATTGACATTGGTAATCCAACTGATATCCACCCTAAAAACAAACAGGAAGTAGGACGAAGATTAGCCTTAATCGCATTGGCTAAAACTTACGGAAAACAAATTCCTTATTCCGGACCAGAATTAAAGAATTACACCATTGAAAAAGAAGTGGTTAAACTGGATTTCAATCCTGGTGATGCTGGTTTAAAAACAAAAGATGGCGCAGCATTAAAAGGCTTTTCTATTGCTGGAGCAGATCAGGTATTTCATTGGGCAGATGCCCGGATCACCGGCAATCAGGTGGTAGTTAGTGCTCCTGGTGTTACCGCTCCTAAAGCAGTTCGTTATGCATGGGCGAATAATCCGGAATCTAATCTTTCAAATCAAGCGGGTCTTCCTGCTAGCCCTTTCAAAACAGATGATTGGGCCGACAGTACTTTAAACAAAAAATAAGAGAAGGCCCGGTTTCTGCCTTTCTCTTTACAAAAAAGCTCCTTATAAAACCTGGATTCGGGTTTGATAAATAGTAGTTTTCTGTTCCTATAGAAATAGGATATCCGGCTATTCACATCGATTATTCGCCGATAACCTACAGCGTAGCAAACATTTAAGGCTTATTGATTTACTGTATCCGTGGGAAAGGTTGGTTTAAACATAATGGAAAGCATTTTGATGTCAGTCCGAATGAATTTATTATCGTGCACGGTACAAAAGAACCGATGAGTTACGGAGCAGATGAACAAGATCCATGGACCATTTACTGGGTACACTTCAGTGGAAAAAATATGCATGTGTAGTACTTTACAAAAGAAAATCTGCCAGCAGCTGATAGCATTTCCTTATTTGCGCAAGGTTGTTTCATACATTACTTTTCCGGTATGATGAATGATCTGTGCATTCAACCGGTTATTGTCTATTGAAAAATATATAAAACCAGGCGCTGCGGCCTCAAATTTACTGTAGGCTACTCCTGCGCTAACTGGTGTAACTTCAGATCCGGCGCCAGAAATGAATTGATGCGTATAACCTTCCGGTTTCAAATGCTGTAAAGAATGGTCGTGTCCTGATAAATAAACATCCACTTTATTGCGTTCGAAAATATCTTTAAGCACCTTTCTAACTGCGAGTGTATCGTAGTTTTTTATCCTTGGTCCAACGGTATATATGGGATGGTGGCCCATTACCATTTTCCATTTCACCTCTGGTCCGGCATTTTTTAGCGTTTCATCAATCCAGGCCAGTTGGCGTTCAGGGTGCTGATCGTCTATATACGGTGCATATTTTGGATTGTTGTGAAATTCCGGTATCAGTGGACAAGTGTCAATAAAAACCATCAATACTTTATCACCCTTATTTCCAAGCGCTATTTCTTTCGAATAATAACGCGCAGGCATTTTCCATCTTCTGCTCACTTTACTGTACCTTACCTGTGCATCAGGATCGCTCTGGTAATCGTGATTTCCTAAGATCGGGAACCAATCTTCCTGAAGTGAAAAATCAGTGTAAATGTTTTCAAAAGAATAATGCCATAAGGGATCATGTTCACTAACCACTCCTTTGGGGTAAAAGTTATCACCTAAAGAGAGGATAAAATCATTTGGATGTTCGGTAGCCCATTTTCCCATTTGCTTGGCGACATGGATCTGATGGTCGTAACCATTCCTGCCCCAGTCTCCGATGGCTACAAAATGCAGCGGATAATCATTCTTTAATGCTGCAGTGGCTGCAACATCTTCACTTTCAAAATGGGTTTCTACATCGGTCGCTATTGCCTGTATTGGCGCTAAAAAACTGGCTCCCAATGCGGTAAAAGCGGTGCTCTTCACAAAATCTCTTCTTTTCATATACTGGTTAAAGGTTATTTATTAGGTCGATGAAAATTTCTATCCATCAAAGGGCGAAACTACTTCCTTTAATTCCCCTTCAGTTCAACTCAACATTAACCTTTTGTTAACCTTATCTCTTGATTTTTCACCTTTGGCTGGTCCTTTCCAGTCCATCCATAGTTTTGTTCTTAAAATTCAAGCTGCAATGGTGATCGTCAATCTACTCAAAAATATAGCTGTACATCGGAAGAATATCCTCATAAGTCTTTGCCCCCCTCAGTCTTTTTATAGACCGAATTCCTTAACGCTTGCCAATTTACTTTATCACTGTTTAATGCGTTTTTTTCTATAATCAGGAGACTGGTGTCTAAGTATTTTTTAACACTGTCGACCATTTGACCAGAAGCCTTCTGGGATTTTGCAGCTAAAGAAAAAACAGCTAACAGGGGTATAAATAGATATTTGTTCATGGATGGAGATTTCGCAAAAGAATTCGCAGCAAAATTCTAAGCTGCGCTATTTGAAAAATCCGGCTCTTCCAGGAAGAGCCGGATTTTCTTTTAATCCACTATTATATAGTCATTTGATTGTGATTCTTTCCTCAATTATGTTATTTTTATACTGCTTTACGATTAGCGAGGAACAAGCATCATTTAACATATAATATTTTAAATATGGAAAACGAATCAAATGACATCAGTAAATGCCCCTTTCATAATGGCAGCTTGAAACACAATGTTGCTGGCGGCGGTACCAGGAACCACGATTGGTGGCCAAATCAGTTAAAACTGAGCATTCTACGTCAGCACTCTTCTTTATCCAATCCTATGGGGGAAGATTTTGATTATGCCGAAGCTTTTAGTAGCCTGGACCTCGCAGCAGTAAAAAAAGACCTTCATGCACTCATGACTGATTCTCAGGATTGGTGGCCTGCAGATTTTGGTCATTATGGCGGTTTATTTATTCGGATGGCCTGGCACAGTGCAGGGACCTATCGTGTAGGCGATGGACGTGGCGGTGCTGGAGCAGGACTACAGCGTTTTGCACCGCTCAACAGCTGGCCGGATAATGTCAGTCTGGATAAAGCACGTCGGCTGTTATGGCCAATTAAACAAAAATATGGCCGTAACATCTCCTGGGCAGATTTAATGATCCTGACCGGTAACGTAGCGCTGGAATCCATGGGCTTTAAAACCTTCGGCTATGCGGGTGGACGTATCGATTTATGGGAAGCGGACGAATCCGTTTATTGGGGTTCTGAAACCAAATGGCTCGGCGGCGATATCAGGTATGCACAGGGCTCAGAAGGTGTAACAGAAGATCATGGAGTGTTGGTCTCTGATGACGATCCGGATGGCGTAACCCACTCCCGTAAACTGGAAAATCCATTGGCTGCAGTACAAATGGGATTGATCTATGTGAATCCAGAAGGCCCGGATGGCGATCCAAATCCGGTGGCTTCCGCCAAAGACATTCGTGATACCTTTGGCCGCATGGCCATGAACGATGAAGAAACCGTAGCTTTAATTGCAGGTGGACATAGTTTTGGCAAAACACATGGGGCAGCACCTGCGGATAATGTGGGTAAAGAACCTGAAGCGGTAGACCTTGAAATGCAGGGCTTAGGCTGGGCCAACGGTTACCGCACAGGCAAAGGTCCGGATGCGATTACCAGTGGACTGGAGGTCATATGGACTACCACACCGACCCAATGGAGCAACAACTTCTTTGAAAACCTATTTGGTTTTGAATGGGAATTAACCACCAGTCCAGCAGGCGCACACCAATGGGTCGCAAGAGATGCAGCAGCCATTATTCCTGATGCCTTTGATACCGAAAAAAAACATCTTCCAACCATGCTCACCACCGATCTTGCTTTAAGATTTGATCCGGTATATGAGAAAATATCCCGTCGTTTCTTCGAAAATCCGGATGAGTTCGCTGATGCTTTTGCACGAGCATGGTATAAATTAACACACCGTGATATGGGCCCGCGCGACCGTTACCTGGGTCCGGAAATTCCACAGGAAGAATTGCTATGGCAAGACCCAATTCCTGCTGTTGACCACAAACTAATTGATGAAAATGATGCAGCCGCATTGAAAGCAAAAATCCTGGAGACAGGTCTAAGTATCGCGGAATTGGTTTCTACGGCATGGGCTTCGGCTTCTACCTTCCGTGGCACTGACAAGCGCGGTGGTGCCAATGGCGCCCGAATTCGCCTGTTTCCACAAAAAAACTGGCAGGTAAACCAACCGGCGCAGCTGCAAAAAGTATTGAGCATCCTGGATAACATTCAACAAGGATTTAATGCTGCGCAGACTGATGGAAAAAAGGTTTCTATGGCAGACTTAATCGTACTTGCAGGTTCTGCAGCAGTTGAAAAAGCGGCTGAAGATGCAGGCTATCCCAGTACCGTTCCTTTTGCAGCCGGACGTATGGATGCCTCACAGGAACAAACAGATGTTGAATCATTTGGCTTCCTGGAACCATTAGCTGATGGTTTCCGCAATTACCGTAAGTCAAAAATTCCGGTATCCACAGAAGAGTTACTGATAGATAAGGCACACTTATTGACACTGACTATACCTGAATTAACTGTTCTGATAGGTGGTATGCGCGCCTTAAATGCCAATTTTGACCAATCGAAGCTTGGCATTTTCAGCTCAAGACCTGGTATACTCAGCAATGATTTCTTCATCAATTTACTGGATATGAATACCGTATGGAAAGCCGTATCAGAAGACAAAGAAGTTTATGAAGGACGTGACCGTGCCAGCAATCAGGTAAAATGGACAGGATCTCGAGCAGATCTTGTTTTTGGATCTAATTCCGAACTGAGAGCCGTGGCTGAGGTGTATGCTAGTGCAGATGCTCAAAGTAAATTTGTAAAAGATTTTATTGCCGCCTGGACTAAAGTGATGAACCTGGACAGGTTTGACTTGAAAATAAAATAACAATACACCTGTCAAAATACGGCTCAAAATCCCTTATGAAACCTGATTTCATAAGGGATTTTTATTTTAACAAGTACTTAACCAGGCCTATACTTCCAGCGTCAGATCCTTGTCGAAAGTCGGAATGTTTCTGCTGGCACGCTTCACAATTTTCATCGTGTGCTGATTTGAGCTATTGGTCAGCCATGATTTACACACGTGAATCAGCCAATCAGGCCGGCTTTTACCTGCATCATTCAGCCAATTACCCACAGAGTGCTGCACATAAGGAGAGGGATCTGCTTTTAAAGCTTCCAGCAATCCCAAGGCCATTTCTGGCTGCGCTGTTAATGCTATAAGGTGCTTACACCATACCCCACGGGGTCTTGTCGCTTCTGTTGCGAAGCGTCTGATATTTTCATCAGTACTGCTGGTCCAATCCATAAGAATGTCAATACTTTCCGACAAATGGTTCTCAATAGTTTCCCGCATGGCCATCCAGGCAAGTTCTCGGACCCCAAAATGAGTGTCCGCTGCAAATGGATAAATCGCTTTAAACTTCTCTTCGATACTTAATTTATTATCCAGTCCAACTCTGTAAACTGCCCAGCAGCGAACACTATCAGAAGGATGATGAGCAAGATATTCAAATAATTGAGCTGCTTTCTTTTCATTTAAACCAACAAATACGGCCTTACTGATCTCAACGATCATCGTCCTTACACTGGCTTCTTGAAGTTTCCCCAACTGATTTTCACAAGCTTGCAGCAAAACCGGCTGATCAAAGCGCACATTTTGAAGCAGCACCATATGATCTACCGCAAGCCATTCTGTAAGATTCACACTTTCAATTGTTCCATTATTCAATTCAATGAGCACTTCAGCAGGGATATCTTTAGATTTTGCTGCCCCTTTCCTACCGCGAAAGACCTCTCTTTTAGTCATTCCAAATGTCGTTTATGATATACCAATCTCCTTCCACATACTGCCAGATATACATATAAAACCCCTTTGCCAACTGCTGATCTTCCGCATTTCCCAAGAAATATTCACCAGATTCAAAAGCGTAATCCCCTGCGATGACCAGATCTTTAGTGCTAAAACCTCCTTTACACACGCCCATATTAAAAACGGCATTAAAAAACTGCGCTATTGCTTCCCTACCTTGAACGATTGCTTGTTTCGGGGGATAAAGCACTGCTTCCCCGGTGTATAATAACGAAAGTGCATGGCCATCCTGATGATGAATTGCCTGATTGAACTGGTCATTTCTCTGATTTATTTTTGTTCTCATTTGATGAATGTTATTTGAAATGCTAATTTCGGGCACTCATCCCTTCAAAACAATAATGGACAAATTTGTCCCTGCCATTTTGCTAAATTGCCTGTTGCTTATGAAAACTAAACTCCGCATTACTGAGAATAAAATTTGTCCATTAGAACATGCGGTCAATACCATCAGTGGAAAATGGAAAATCCCAATTGTATGGCACCTCCATCAGGGTGTAAAAAGGCCTGCCGATTTCTTTCTGCACATTGCCGATATGAACAGAAGGGTACTCACGAGACAATTGAAAGAACTGGAAGAAAGCGGTATCATCTTCAAGACCATCATCAAAGAAAAACCATTAGAAGTAGAATATGAATTAAGCAGTTCAGGCAATCAGCTGGTTGCGGCGCTTTGGAACCTCAACGATTGGGGTATTGAATTACTAAAACCAGTAACCTAATTTATCTATTTCAATCATTGTCAAACGATTATCGTTCATCTCAGGTCATCCCTCCTCAAAAAGCATTCTATTCCCCAATTCATGTTCCACGATGTCAATGGCAATGTGATCAGTGGCGCCTATGGCTTGCCAAAAACATAAATGAAGATTAAAAATTATTGTTTAATTTTATTCGTTTATCTAGCTGGATCGATCCAGCTGATAAAATAGATCGAAATCCATGAAAAGAGCCCTGATAGTTATATTCCTGATGCTGAGTTTAACTTCCTTATATGCACAACCCTTTACTTTTAAGTCGATAGGTCTGGCCAAGCCATTCCGTTTCCAAGTTTACTATGGCGCAATGGGAAAAGGTGCTTTTGTACAATATGTCGGTCAGAAAGGCATCATCCCATTACGGATAAAAAGCCGTAGTGTGGACAGCACCGAGCGTAAGAGTCGCCAGCCGGATATGACCACTTACGTATGGGATGAAGTAATTGACGGCCAGGTTACCGGAAGCTACGGATTGGTGGAGGGCTTGCGAAATCTGGATCACATCTGGTACGTGAGAAAGAAGGATGGCAAGCGTTTTTCGATGGAGTACCTTCGGCAAAAAACAGGTGAATACGACGGAGAAAACAAGTACCTCCTGCATGGCGCATTAATTTCCTTCAATTATATGAACCACGACCGGCTCAGCATTGCCTATCCAGACGGACAGAAAAAGGTTTTCAAATTACCAGATTTTGACTCCCCTAATTATGTCAGGAACAGCTATATTGCTGATTACAATTTTGATGGGTATGATGACCTTGCCTTTTCCATACCCGATGCAGGTATGGGGGTGTACCGGACTTTCATTATTTATTTATATCAGCCAGCCACAAAACGTTTTGAAAAGTTAATCGATCCTAATGATTCCAGGGCAAAATGCGCCGGACTTAACAATATTTCAATTGATAAGCAGAAAAAACTGCTATACAGTTCTTGTCGCGGTGGAGCCAGATGGTGGAGAGATACTTACCATTTTGGAGCCGGTAACAAATTGGTCTGGGTAAGATCCACTGCAGTAGGAGAGTAAAATCGTAAAATGCATAAAGGAGGATGCTGGCCATAAACAGATCCTCCATCCTTTTAATCAATTAATGGTAATAACGCTATCAGGTTGTGAATGACTTGATCAGGGTTAGCAGTTTGTAGCTGAGCAGCAGTATGTGCTCCTGTGGTGATGCCGATGGATTGAAAAACGAGAAACAGCTTCCCACCAGCCTACGATTGTTCAAAAACCTTCACTCCTATATTAAATCAACAAAGAGATGAGCTGCATCAGAAAAATAACGAGGAAGTGATAGTCAATGAAGAGATCATTACATTTGAGGTTTTTGGACATGGAGGAAGAAAAATTGAGTTTTCTGTAAATCACTTGGAGAAATGTTTAATTCTCCATAAGTATATTTTATATTTGGCGCATGGTGGGGGAAGATCGGGGCGCACTCAACATCGATGAATTTGAAGTACTTTTTCGCAAGAACCATAAATTCTTGTGTATGCTTGCTATGGATTACGTTCATGACCAGTTCATTGCGGAAGACCTGGTTCAGGAGTTTTTTATCAACTACTGGCAAAGACGGGAACTGGTAAAATTCAGCACCAGCTTTGAAGCTTATGCACGCAGGGCGGTAAAATATAAGAGCATAGACTATCTCCGCAAAAACGCCACTGCCCAAAAGCGCAATATCATGCTGGCGATTTCCGAAGAGCAATTGGCGATTGCAGATGAAGCAGATGATCAGGATCTTCAGCAACAGCGCTATATCAAGATTGTAGAGATGATTCAGTCTCTGCCAGAGGAACGTAGAAAGATTTTCATGTTACATGCGATGGACAAACTTAGTCATGCGCAGATCGCCGAGCAACAAAGTATCTCCATCAATACCGTAAAAACCCAGCTGCGCAGAGCTTATTCCGCTTTAAGAACTAAAACATTTGGACTATTGATGGGCATACTATAGTATTTTAAATCACTAATAATCAGTGAATTGAAATTTAATTGCCTGCTTTTTACAATCTACTGTCACCCATCTCCTACTTCTTTACGACACTGTATTGATTATGGAAAATAACCTCACGCCTTTTGATCCGGATTGGGATAAGGTTCTGGAAAAACTGGAGGCAAATCAAGCCGCTGGTCTGGAACTGAATGCTGAAGAAGAAAGTTTGCTGAAAGAACTTCAGGATATCAGAGTGGATGCTGCGGAAGCTTTAAAAGCTTACCATGCTTTCGACACCAATAGCAAATGGGCAGCATTCAAGCAGCAAGTCGCCGCTGAACATCCTGCTGAGGAAAAAAAACATCAGCCGATCAGTTTATGGCTCAGGATTTCAGCTGCTGCAGCGGCCATTTTTATGATCGTGGGTATTGGACTAGTCTTTCAAAAAACCAGTCAGCAGCAACAGCAGTCGGCTAATGTTTTTCTTAATGATATTCCAGCTGGAAAACAATCCGCAACATTAACCCTGGACAACGGTCAGAAAATTGTGCTATCAGGGGCCAGCAACGGACAGCTGAGTGCGGAATCAGGAATTGTGATTAGTAAATCAACTGATGGGCAGCTGCTGTACCGCGTAACCGGTCAGGACGCTCATGCTTCCAGCAAAATACATACTTTATCTACCGGTAACGGAGAAACCTACAGGCTCCAGCTGCCAGACCATACTGAAATATGGTTGAATTCGGCCTCCAGTATAAAGTTTCCAGCTTCTTTCGACGGTCTGAAAGATCGTAAAGTAGAACTAAAAGGAGAAGCCTATTTTGAGATTGCAAAGGATAAGGAACATCCTTTTATCGTGAAAACGGAGCAGCAGGAAGTACAGGTTTTGGGCACACATTTCAACATCAATAGTGATCCAGACCAAAGAAATACCAGAACTACCTTATTGGAAGGGAGTCTTCGGATTACCAACAGCGCTAAAAAGCAACAGCTGATCAAGCCTGGTGAACAATCGCTTGTGAATGAAGGTGCGGAAATCCTCATTTCCCCGGCCGACCTCAAATCTACTATGGCTTGGAAAAACGGATACTTCCGGTTTAATGGAGCTCAGATCGAGGAGGTCATGTTGAAAATCAGCCGATGGTATGACATTGAGGTCTCTTATCAGGGACCGATATCCAAAGAAAAATTCAGTGGAAACATCTCCCGAAATAAAAATATTAGCGAGGTATTAAATATGCTCAGCTATTCCAAAGCAGTGAAATTTAAGGTTGAAGGAAGGAGGCTCAGGGTTATGCAATAAAAACTACCTGAATTCCAATTGCCAGACGAACGATTTATGATGCCTTATCAAGAACTATGATTGGGTCATCAGCAAAATAACAATACCAGTCCGACTCCAATCGAACTGGTATAAGTAAGGCTGGCTATCCACAAAAATTTGTCAACTAACCGCTAAAGGCCGCGATCTCGAAAATACAAGGCCAGAAGCTAAACCGAACTATACAAATGTACAAAAATTGCATTCATCTGCTGTGCTTCCTGCACGGGCAGTATAAACTATGGAGAATCATGAAGCTAACCACTTTTCTCTTATTTGCATTTATCATGCAAGTCAGTGCCGGGACCTATGCGCAAAAAATCACCTTATCTGTAAAAAATGAGGAGCTGTTCAATGTTTTTGATAAGATCAGCGATCAGAGCGGCTATGATTTTATTGTCATTTATTCCCTGCTGAAAGATGCCCACAAAGTGAACATCAATGTAAAGGATGCCCCATTAAAGGACGTGCTGGACCAGATCTTTAAAGAGCAGCCATTAGAATTCAGCATCAACAACAAAACGGTGTTGATCAAGAAAAAGGAAAGCAGTTTTATTGACAAACTGATCCAGCGGTTTCAGGAGATTGAGGTGAAAGGAAAAGTGCTGGACCAGCACAACCTCCCCCTTCCTGGAGCCACAGTAAAGGTCAAAGGAACAAAAAAGCAGGTCCTGACAAATGCTGCAGGAGAATTTACGCTGAGTCATATTGAAGATAAAGCGGTCCTTGTCATTTCGTTTCTGGGGTATGAGAATAAAGAAGTCCTTGCTCAGGAGAATCTGGGAAGCATCAGTCTGACTGAGCAAACAGGACAGCTGGAAGAAGTGACCGTTTCTACAGGATACCAGACCCTTCCAAAAGAACGTGTGACAGGTGCATTTTCCAGCGTATCGGCAAAGCAGCTCGAGCGGCAAAGGCTCAGTAGTCTGAGCTCTTTACTAGAAGGCAGGATTGCGGGATACAACAATGGCCTGATCAGGGGAACTACCTCGATGAAAGGCGTGACCACTCCTTTATACGTGATTGATGGCTTTCCCGTAGAGAACACAAAATACAATACTTCTGGTTCAATTACCGAAAATGTGCCAGGTCTGAATCTGGAAGATATTGAAAGCATTACCGTTCTGAAAGACGCTGCAGCAGCTTCCATTTATGGCGCAAGGGCAGCAAATGGGGTGATTGTTATTGTGACAAAAAAGCCTAAAAAAGGGAAACCTCAAATTTCTGCCTCCAGTACATTTACACTTTCCTCAGGTGCTTTATATACCGACAACCTGACTAATAGTGCAGATATTGTTGACCTGGAAAGGGAATGGGAAAGGAATAATCCAAAGTTAAAGGCTACAAATGCGGCTGCTTATGCAGCGAATGTATTGGCAAATGTGGGTTATCAGAGCCAGGGCATTAAAGCCATCCTTGCCAGATATGCTGGGACATTGACCTCCTCACAAATGGAGGACAAGTTAAATCAGCTGGCTTCCTCAGGTTATCAATATTATGATGATGCAGAAAAATACAGCAAGCGTGACCCCTTCTATCAGCAATACAACATCAGTGTGGGCAGTGCTGCTGAAAGTAACTCTTTTTATTCCTCACTGACCTACAAAAATAATAAGTTTGCAGACAAATACACGAAAGACGAAAGTCTGGGTTTAAATCTTAATAATACCACAAAAATTAATAAGTGGCTGACTCTGGAGCTCAGCAATTACCTTGCTTATAACGGTGGGACACAGCAGAATTACAACACCTTATCTCCTGGATACACCTTCCTGCCTTACGACCGTCTGAGGAATGATGATGGCAGTAAATTTATTTCTACCGGGGCTTCCCGGCTGAGTGCAAATACCATGTCGCTGATCAATAGTAATGGCCTTTACAAGGTAGACATTAACCCACTAGAGGAGCAAAATAAGAACCTTGGTCAATTGAAAAGTTTCAGCAACAGGTCCTTTATTAAACTAAATGCAGAAATCACACCATGGTTAACTTACCGCTCTACTTTCCAATATGAGTTCAGTTCAGATCGTTTCAATAAACTGTATGACAAAAACACTTACTATGTGAGAAATATGGTCAACACCTTTGCGACAAAGGTAGCCAATGGACCAGTTACGTTTAACCTGCCTTACGGAAATATCAATTACGATCAGGATCAGTTTACTTCCGCTTATAATTTCCGTCAGCAAGTTAATATCGACAAGACTTTTGGAGAAAAACACAACCTGACAGCCATCGTTGGTACTGAAATCAAGAATGCGAAGATAGAATTCGAAGATCAGTATCTGTACAATTATGATCCGAATGTATTGACATTTGACCTGATCAATGCCAAGTCTTTAGCACTTTTACAGGGTCCAATTCTTGGAGGTGGAAACTTTTCGAACAACAACATCGCCAGTCAGCGTGAAAACGTCAATAGGTTCGTATCTATCTATGGAAACGCGGCTTATGCTTACGACAATAAATACTTGTTAACAGGAAGTTTGCGCTGGGACCGTTCCAACCTATGGGGTACCAATTCCAAGTATCAGAATAAACCACTTTGGTCTGTCGGTGCAGGATGGAACATTTACAAAGAGTCCTTCTTTAATGTGAACTGGGTAGACCTGTTAAAATTAAGGGTATCTCATGGTATTGCTGGAAATATTGCCAAGGATGTAGCGCCATACATGACCGCTTATTATAGCAATAATAACAACGTAGGTGGCTTACAAGGAAGCATAGGTGCAAGACCCAATCCGCTATTGTCCTGGGAAAAAACGACAACGAACAACGTCGGCCTGGATTTTAGTGTTTTCAGAAACCGCATCAGTGGATCCATGGATTATTACCAGAAGCAAGGGAAAGACCTCTTAGCAAGTACTATGGGTGTACCAACTGAGGGATTCGGCTATTCCACCTACGCGATTAACAACGGTGAAATGACGAATAAAGGGATTGAATTGTCGATCTCCGGCGACCTGATCCGCAGCAAAGACCTGACCTGGAATGCCAGCATTTTATATGCAAACAACAAAAACAAAGTGACCTATGTGAACGTCGAAGCACCGGTATATTACCTGCAATTGGATTACCCGCAAGCCTATCCACGCATCGGAAATCCTTACAATGCGATTTATAGTTACCGTTGGGCAGGATTAAATGCAGACGGCTTACCACAGGTTTATAATGAAAAGGGCGAGAAAGTATTGAATTCGCCAGCCACCTTAGGATCTATTGTGTACAGCGGTTCTACTGTTCCAACTTATAGCGGTGCATTTAATAACTTGTTAGCGTATAAAAGTTTCTCTCTTTCCTTCCTGCTCACATTTGAAGGTGGACATAAGATGAGGAATACCTTCCTGCCAGTATTGGGAAGTGCCTATAATGGAGCCCTTGGAGGCTATGCGACTCAAATTACTGCCGTAAATAAAGACATTACTGACCGATGGAAAACTCCTGGTGATGAGAACAGAACCGATATTCCAAGACTCGTATTTGGAGAAGATCCGGCCTATAATAGCCAGAGTGCAGAGATCTATCAAAAAGCAGACCTCAATGTGATTGATGCTTCAAATATCCGACTTAGAAACGTCTCCCTCGCCTACCATTTACCGAAAACACTGGTCAAAAAGGCATATATGGAAAATGTAAGGTTCCAGTTTAATGTGGAGAATGCCTTCACGATAGCGAAAAGCAAAGCAGCAAAGTATTTACTGAACGGATATCGCCCGGCAAATTTTGTATGGGGTGTTTATGTTAATTTTTAGACGATGAAAAAGATACTATCAAATACACTAAAAATAGGTGGACTGCTATTATTAATTAGTTTTAGCAGCTGCAAGAAATATCTGGAAATTGTTCCGAAAGGAGTCAAAATTCCTACTACATTGGCCGATTATGATGCCATGATACGTGATGAGTATGGAAATCAGCGCACCACCATTACACAGGCGATATTGCTGTTGAATGACAAGTTTGAGACGACATCAAACCTGAATTATTATCCGCTGTATGCGGCGAATTATTTCTGGAATGAGCAGACAGACCGGATCGCTTTAAATATCAGTGACGAGACGACCTACTATAATGCTTATACCGCTATATCGACCAGTAATTTACTGATTGAGCATGTTCCAGTGGCAACGGAAGGTTCTGAAGCTGATAAAGCGCAGCTGGTGGCTCAAGCAAAAGTTTTAAGGGCATTGAACTTTTATGTACTGGCCAACTATTATGCTGACACCTACGAGGAAGCAAATGCTGCCAGTAAACTATCTGTACCTCTTATTCTAAGCGCAGATATCAATGCACCGTATACACAAGTAAGTATAAAGGAGTTATATGCTTTCATGCTGAAAGATATTGAGGAAGCCATTCCAAATCTTCGTGTGAGCAGCGCGACAGTTTTACATCCAAATTTAGGTGCGGCTTATGCACTTAAAGCACGTATCTATCTGACTATGGGACAATATGCGAATGCGCTCAGTGCTGCAAATGAAGCCTTAAAGTATAATGACAAACTGTACGACTGGACGCAGTATTATGCGACTTACAAAACACTGATTGAAGACCCTGACAAGTACAACAATTCCCCATCGCCAATGGGCTTCGATTTTGCAGAAAACTATTACTATCGCCATGGCAGCACCTATAGCTCTGGTCGTGAATCTGCATTGAGAACGGATCGTGCGCCACGCTTTGAAACCGGCGATGCCAGATTTGCTTCCCGCTGGAAGTTGAGAACTGTAGCGGCCGATACCTATTACACCAGCATCACCATTGGTTTTTATAACTATGGGGGATTGACCACTACTGAGGTTTACCTGATTAAAGCGGAATGCCAGGCTCGCCTGAACCAAGTTCCTGAGGCGATGAATACGCTGAATGCGGTGCGTGTTAAAAGAATCTTTGCGCAAAACTATAGCCCGCTGTCTGCATCAAATACGATCGATGCAGTGAAGCTGATCCAACGCACAAAAGCAAATGAGCTGATCAACAGCATTACGACTTTCGCTGATGCACGTCGTTTAAATAAAGATCCAAACTATGCGACCACATTGACGAAAACAGAAAACGGTCAGTCTTATAAGCTTGCTCCGGCTTCCCATCTGTGGACCATGCCTTTCCCACAAGGAGCCGCTAAAAACCCAGGTAATGGTACCATTCAACAAAATGTAAGTAAATAATCCCAACCTTCTAATCACATGAAAATTAAAAATAGCTTAAAAGCACTCCCTATACTACCACTCACAGCCATCCTCCTATGTGCTGGTTTGCAAAGTTTTGCTCAAAATGGCAAGTACGTTTTAAAAGGAAATCTTGCTCATCTGACTGGTAAAGTTTACCTGGGCCATGAAGTCAATGGCAGCCCGGTAAAGGTGGATTCTACGACACTGGTAAACGGCGAATTTGTATTTAAAGGGGCCGTTAGATCTCCTGAATTTTACAATCTGACGCATAAAGGCCTGAAATATCCTATTCAATTTATTCTGGAGAATTCGGCGATTACAGTGACGAAACCGGCCGACAGTCTGGCTAGAATCGAGATTAAAGGTTCTGCTGCATATGATGTGTATATGGGTTTTTACAATGCCCCATGGAAAGAAATCACCACAAAAGCAGGTACTATTTACGGTAAAATCGACAAAGCAGAAGCCGCAGCAAAAGCTGCCGGGACTAAGGTGGATTCCTTGACCCGTGCAGGTTTTGACCAGGAATTTGCCGCCCTGGACCTACAAAACAGGACCGCAGTGAAAGAATATATCAGTAAGTACCCTTCCTCCGCTGGATCTGCAGCAATTATTTATGATCGTTTTATAGCCTATCCAAACTATCCTGCGGCCACGGAGCTTTTTGCTGCTTTAACAAAGGAGGCCCAGCAATCTTCTATTGGCGCTTCGATTACGAAATCAATAGCAATTGATGCAAAAACGGCTAAGGGTAAACCTGCTCCTGCATTTAGCATGTCTGACAAAGATGGAAAAATCGTTCATTTGTCGGATTTTAAAGGTAAATATGTACTGATTGATTTCTGGGCAAGCTGGTGCGGCCCCTGTAGAAAAGAGAATCCCAACGTAGTTGCAGCTTATAAAAAGTACCATGACCAGGGCTTTGAAATCATTGGCATCTCACTGGACTCCAACAAAGAAGCCTGGCTTAAGGCCGTTGACAAGGATGGATTAACCTGGACGCAGGTTTCTGATTTAAAGGGATGGCAATGTGCTACCGCATCGACATATGGTGTAAAAGCGGTTCCTGCAAGTTTTCTGATCGATCCAAATGGCAAAGTAGTAGGGAAAGATTTAAGAGGAGAAGAATTGAATAAAACATTAGCTGATTTGTTTAAATAAACAGCCTGCTATTTTTTAAAAAGGACTGCAATCTATGGATTGCATTCCTTTTTTTTTAGTATTTTTACGAATAGTGCTTCCCCTAGCAGGTATGGCGTCATTATTGAACATCAGGTTGATATTGCCGAATTACAGCTAAAAGAAGAGCGTCAGGCCCTAAAACTAAGGGAACAATTCATTGCCATTTTAGGCCATGAGGAGAAGGAAAGAATGGTACAGAAGGGTTGAGACTAGGACTGCATATTTGTTGTGAAATTGCAAAAGCGCAGGGTGGCAAGCTAATGGTCAGTTCTGACGACAAAGAAACCTGTTTCAGGTTAATACTTTAAAACTTTTCAACAGTTATAGAACTTACCAGCTACCTTAAAACTTACCTTCATTATTCCTGGTTAAAGGTGATATTCCTAACAAATGTCAAGTGTTTTTGGGAGTGGCTAAGGGAACTTTGTGTCATCAATACAAATCAACATGATGACTACAAAAAAATTAGCTATGGTTTCCGGAGCAAACGGACATTTAGGAAATAATCTGGTTCGGTTCCTTATTGACAAAGGCGTTCCGGTGAGGGCCTCCGTTCGCAATCTTAGCAATAAAACCCCATTTGCGGGACTGGATGTCGAGGTGGTTCAAGCGGACATTACAGACAAAGCTTCATTCGTAAAAGCGCTTCAGGGAGTAGAAACCTTTTATGCCGTCGGCGCTGCATTCAAGCTATGGGCGAAAGATCCTAAAAAAGAAATCTACGACGTCAATATGGAGGGTACCAGAAACACCATTGAGGCTGCTGCTGAAGCAGGTGTTAAACGAATTGTCTATGTAAGTTCCATCGCCGCATTGGATTACACAAAAACCCCCACCAAAGAAAGCTATGGTTACAATCCTGACCGCCGGGAGAGCTATTACAACTCAAAAAATGATGGTGAACGACTGGCCTTCCAAATGGCTAAAACGCTGGGCATAGAATTGGTATCTGTAATGCCTGCTGCAATGATTGGCGGCGAAGCTTTTTTGCCACTAAATGTATCTTACAACATCCTTAAGCTTATATTGAACAAAGAAATCCCGATAGACACGAAAATTACGCTGAACTGGATCGACGTAAAAGATGTGGCAGAAGGCTGTTGGCTGGCTGCAGAAAAAGGACGAGATGGTGAGCGCTACATCTTCGCAAATGAGCAATGTATGACCATTACTGAGACTACGCAACTGGCCCGTACCCTTTACCCGGAGTTGAAACTTCAGATCCCTGGTACTGTTCCTAAATTCCTCTTGTTTACGATTGCCGGAATAATGGAGTTTTCCGCTAGAATGAGAGGTCAGACTCCCGTAATCACCAGAAATAACATTGCCATGTTTTCAGGCTTACAGCAGGATTTTGACATCAGTAAAGCCAGGAAAGAGCTGGGTTTTATTCCGAAAGCTCCTAATCAGGCAGTCCGGGAAGCATTGGCCTACTTAATGACGCATACTGCGCTATTGAAATAGTTATTGTAATTTCCACGATTAAATTATTTTCATTTATGCTGCAGCAACAATTAATTGATTTTTTCAAATCCAGACATCCCCTATCAAAAGCTGATACGGATTTGATCATACAATATTTTGAACCGGTTCTATATCCCCAAAACCGCATCATTGAAGAAGAAGGAAAAGTACCTAAGTATCTTTACTATATTGTTTCTGGCTACCTGCGACTATTCCATTACAATGAACATGGCGATGAGGTGACGACACATATTAATTGCCCGCCGGGTTTTTTCACCTCCTATTTCAATTTTATAAATGAGTGTAAATCGCCTGAAAATGTGGAGTGTATTACCGATTGTGAATTGCTGCGAATTACTAAGGCCGACCTGGAAACGCTGACCAAAAAAAACATGGCCATGAAAGATTTCAGCATTGAGGTACTCCAGGAAGCCATTATTTACAATGAAAAAAGATCTGTGGAATTAGCCATTCTGACTGCGGAACAGCGTTACCTGAAGCTGATCGAAAACTACCCTGGAATTCTGCACCATGTTCCAATTACGTATATCGCTTCTTTTCTTGGAATGAAGCCCGAAAGTCTCAGCCGTATCCGAAGAAAATTGATGTCTTGAAATAACTGAATAAATACATCAAGGAAAAACGGAATAGCAGAAAAACTGCATACCCGACAAATTGCACTGTGCTGAATACCTCAATCATTGCGCTAAAATACTTTCAGGAATTTTTAGCGCAATGATTTACTTTGTCTTAATGCTGCAGGTTTTAATGTCTATCGTTTCGCAACTAAATAACTTCCCACCTCTTTGCCAGAATCATCCAGCATACTCACTTGAATCTGCTTGTTTGTCGCTTTGATTTTAGTCAAAGTTCTATTGCCATCCTTCGGTCCTCCTCCAATGATAATCGGGTAATTATTCAAATTTTTAGCTGGGGGATGAATTTTATATCGGTGTGTATGACCACTTAAAACCAGGTCTACTTTTCCGCGATTCATGAGGGGTTCAAATAATTTTGTACAATGAGCAGCACCATGTTCATCACCTGAATAACGCGGAGGGATGTGCATCATGACGACACGGAAGGCTGCATTTTTAAATTCCTTACGGTTAATTTCCTGTTCCAGCCATACCGCTTGCTCTGCTCTATATTGATCGAAATCTACAATTCCAGCGTATACAGGATGTGTATCGTCTTTGTCTTCACCAGTATCCAGGATCACAAACCGAACTGGTCCCAATGTAAATGCCGTATTCCCTACATGATCAAAATAGGCAGCAAAATCACGTGCAAACTTACCCCTGGTTTCATGATTTCCACGCACATAGACAAAAGGAGTTTTTTTTGCAAAGTAGTCTACACAAGGCTGCAGCATATTATTTACAATCTGTTTTTCATCCGATTGGTAATCAAAAACATCTCCATTGAAGAAGACAAAATCACGCTGATTCCCTTTATCCAGCTCCAAAAGATGGGCGATAGATTTAGGCCGATCGTGAATGTCATTGATCATCACAAAAGAAACTTCTGCTTTCGCAGGATCCGTGTTTAAGAAGCTTTCCGTATTTCCGGAAATGGTCTCTCCATAGGTCAATTTATAGGGCTGAAAATCCTTGATTTCCTTAGAAACAATTTTATAATGGTAGGTAGCGCCTGGTTTCAAATGCTCCAGTTTAACGCAGTTTAATCGTCCAGCAGGTTTAAATCCCATTTCGCTTTTACCATAAGCTTTTTTATCTAGTTGATCTGGCGATTCTCCGTACTCTACCCAACTGGAACTGTCTTTACTGGTGATCCACAAAATGGAGATACTATTGCCGAAATTCGTCTGCAGATAAGGGCCGGTAATGATTTTAAAGTCTTCCTCAAGATTAGTCTTGGAACTTGAAATCGCCTTTTCTGGATTTAGTAAGGCCAGTCCCCCAATCACAAGCCCTCCTTTCAGAAAGCTCCTTCTATTTTCCTTCAATAAATGTTGTTTCATGCGGCTTTATTTGGTTCATCGCAATGCTAATTATAAATAACTGGGATTGCAAAAATTCTGGAACGCAACCGTTTGCGCAGATTTACAGAAGATTTACTAAGCTTTAGCGACCTCCAGTCTAGGAAGCTTAATCCCGGAAGCCTTTAGATTTTCCAGCAGTCTTTTCTGGAACATTAACCTTGAATCGTGAAAGCCATGGGAATTTAACCAGGCATTTATTCATCGAGTATCTGTTTTGCCTTTTGCAGGTACAGCCGCCGACTGCCTTTTGCACTGATATTGATGATCACCTCATGGGATAATTTACAATTAGGAATTACTACCGTTCGATTGTCAAAAGTAGTTACTACGGTAAAGGAATGCTGGATCGAGGTGACTGTTCCCTCCTTTCCCTGTGCGGTAATATTATCGGAGACACGAAAAGTTCTCAATATAAGAATCAACACACCCCTACTAGACCCGATTTAATGCGGCAAAAATCGTAAGCTGGATATCTAAAAAAGATCAGTAGGCAGTACGATGAGCCCCTTAAAAAACATATTCTACATTGGTTTGTTTTGGTAAGTATAGATCATGAATACAAAAAACAAAACCCTATGGGACAATTAAATAATAGAACGATCGCCGTTTTATCGGAAAGCGGTTTTGAAGAAACAGAATTGACCAGCCCAGTTCAAAGGTTAAAAGAAGAAGGTGCCACCGTTCATATTATCTCTTCCAAACCAGGTAAGATAAGGGCGATGAAGGGCGATCAGGAATGGACGATTGAGGTGGATGTTGACCAAACCATTACGGAGGCCAATTCGGATGCTTATGATGGATTGCTTATTCCTGGGGGGGTATTAAACCCTGATTCTTTAAGAAAGAATGACGATGCTGTTGCCTTTGTGAAAGCATTTTTTAGTGCAGGAAAACCGGTAGCTGCGATTTGTCATGGCCCGCAGGTGTTGATTACTGCGGAGGTGGTGAAGGGCAGAAAGTTAACTTCCACTAAAACGATTAAAATTGACCTGCTGAATGCAGGTGCAGACTGGCATGACAAGGAAGTCATTGTTGATCAAGGTCTGGTGACCAGTCGTAGTCCAGCCGACCTTCCTGCTTTTAACAACAAGATTGTAGCAGAGTTTGCAGGTTATTTTAACCATTAATTTCCCCTGTTCATTGATAAACTGAGGCTGCCATAGGATCTTCTGATACTGATCATGGGAAGAATCTTCCCGATGGAAACTCCATACATCGCGCAAAACAAACAGGTAGTGGATTTGAAACCATGGAAAAACAGGCACTGGATCAATGGATTACTGATCGTCATCATGATCCTGTTATTTTTCGTGTTTTCTAAATGGGGACTTGCCAGTTGATCAATCAGCAGCAGCAAATCCCCATTTAACAATCGAATATTATTTAATATTCTACATGGTAATCTTTTTTGAACGGCTGCCCACTCCATGCTTTTTTAGCCGTCCAATCTGCCGCAGGTGCCGTCCAGAATACATTGTCGGCAGGTAAGCCTAAAGGCAAAAAGCCAAGGGTTGCCATGTACAAACTCCCTGTAGAGGTATAACTATCGGCAATGCCAGGCTGCGAGCCACAGAAGCCCAGCACTAGCCAACCGGCTTTATCAAAGTTATCACATTGCTCAAACATTCGGTGCATCACAGCGGTAAGACCAGATCTCACTTGTGCGGGGCTGATTTGTGTGGGTAATTTATCCATCAAAGCGACCTGACCTAGGGCCTGAAACGCAGCCGTACGGTAAGTGACAGACCTACCCATTGGTGGATATGTTCCATCCAGCCCAATGATCCGCTCTGAAAACTCTGAATAACGAACCATACGTTTTACAGCAGTCTCATACATCTCTGCATTAATTCTTTTATGATCTGATAGTACTTTGAAAAAATCAACCAGCATTGGGTGGATCACATAAGAGTTGTAGTAATCGATGCTTAAGCTAGGGCCATCGCTGTACCAGCCATCTCCCTGATACCATTCCAGGATTTTCCTTTTTGCAAACTCCAGTCGTGCAGGATCCGGCTGTTCGCCAATACTCAGCAGGAAGGCCTCATTGATTCCAGCAAAAAGCAACCAATTGTTATAAGCGCCAGTGCGTGTTCTTAAAGCTTTAAATTCCTCAGCAATTCTTGATTTCGTTAGGGCATCTAATGGCTCCCACAATGCTTTTGGTGCTCTCAGAAATGCTTGGGCCATATAAGCGGCATCGACGATCGGTTGGCTCTCCGTTCTAAAATTCAGGTAATCTGGATTTGCCGGATCTACGGCATTCGCAATGCCTTTTAGTAATGCCAAACGCAGGTTCTTACGCATCAGTCCTTCTTTTGTCGCATCATCTGGCAAAGCGAGCCATGGAGCTACCCCTGCCATGGTGCGGCCAACAGCTTCCAGGTAAGTTACTTTTTTAAAGAAATCTGTGCGCTGGCCAGGAGGTACTTCTACCGGCATGTTTTTTTTCAAAGTACCATCGGCGAGATTTAAGATCACCGGCGAGGATATTTTATACAAGAGTTCTGCCCAATATTGACGGTCCTGAGCGCCTGTTGTCACTTGGTTTTGTTTCGTTTTTTTTGAGGATTGCGCCTGAACAAAAGGACTAACCATAAGAATGGCCACCATCAAAAACATGCTTTTAAGTTTATTCATTAATCAAGGTCTTTAGGGTTATTTAGCACTAATTTGAAAATATCTACTCGTTCCACTGGAAAGATCTACGCTAAAACGCAATGCCTGCGGAACTTCATTTACTGAAGTAATTACCACAGGGATAAATTCACCTGTTGCCCCGTCTCTAACGAATATATTTTTTGGTTTTTTTTTCTTAATCTTCTTAGCTAGATCAGACCAGTTCAATGCGACCGACATTCTTTTTGCTGCAGCAGTTCCATTGTAAACTTCTTTAATGAATACCTTTTCTTTATGATTTAGGTATAAAGGCAGCATTTCGCTTCCGGCTAGGAGGAAAGCCCCAACGCCATATACATCCGTATCGTCATAGCCTACTTTATCAGGTGCAGCACCTTGTGCCTGTACATAGCCTAATTTCCCATCTGGATGTACTGCAGTAGTCATCGCTAACCATGCTTTGTTCACCACTGGCAGGTATTTTTTGTCGGCAAGCAAGTGGTTGTTGATGCCCCAGGCCATCGCATAACAAATGAAACCGGTACCACTGGTTTCTTTAGATGGATAGCTTTCAGGATCTAGTAAGCTAGCATGCCAACTCCCATCAGGTTGCTGCAAAGCAGCCAGTTTCTCCGACATTCTCACAAATAACTGCTCCAGATTTTTTCTTTCCGGATGAGTTTCAGGCATCACCGAAAGCACCCTAACCAGGCCTCCGATTACCCATCCATTGCCACGTCCCCAAAAAACCTTCTTTCCATTCTTTTCTTTCTTACCAAAATACCGGCTGTCTCTGTAGAACAGATCTTCCTCTTTATCATAAAGATATTCTGTTGATTTATTCCATAACTGCACAGATTTATCCCGGTATTTAGGATCAGCAGTAGCTGCTGTTAAATAACCTAATGCCGGAGGGCCCATAAACAAAGCGTCACACCAAGCCCATTCTCTCAAATGAATGCGGTTCTTCCATTCCAAGCCTTCCGTATGTGGCAACATGGTAATGGTATCTGCCAGTGCCTTAAAGTTAGCAATATATTCAGGGTCTTTGTAAATAGTATACAGTTGGGAATACAGCTGTCCGACACAATAATCATCTGCAAAATGCCGATAACGTCCGACTTCCCATTTATTATCCTCTCCTACCTGAATCAATTTTCGGTAATAAATTTCATCGTTTGCCAGCTTTGCCCAGGCCATCATCCCGGTATACATGGCGCCACTGGTCCAGTCTTTTTTAGGATTTTTCCATCCTGCTGTCTCCAGGCTCTTCCATTGCCAGTCGGCTACTTTTTTCATTTGATAGAAAATAGATTCTCCTGATAATTTAGTCGTTTGACTCCTGGCAGCCCCTGCACCTAAGAGCAGGGGAATCAAGAATATTAAAAATGTTTGTTTACGCATTGGTTTAATTTGGTGTTTGGTTGATTTATTTAGCGCTTGGCTACTATATTTTGTGTTGGGTTAGTTTATTTTGTGGCGTTATAAATGTAGTACTGATCGTTATCTCATTTCGAGCCTGCTTAATGTAGCGAATAAAATGTAATCGTTTTCATAAAGCAAAGCACCAACGAGCATGCGCTTTCTTTTTTGCCAACATTTCAGTTCTATAACTAATATTACGTCAGGAAAGATGTTAAAAAAAAGAATTTGCATACTGAAATAGCGCAAACGTTTGCAGAATTTACCAATAGTTTTTTATCCCATGTTTTCTATTCCATAATTCAGGAATAGATCTTACGCTTAAAGACTAATTAATGTAACAAAACAGAGCCGTTTACCGGAAAACAAAAATATCCCTAGCCTTAAGTATTTAAGACTAGGGATATCTCAACGCAAACGTTTGTTTGGGTGTATTTAGGCCCAGGATTTATCCCCTTTTTTATAGGGAACACTACCTTCAAACCGACCCGGTGCGGCCACATAACGCATGGCCTTCGTTGCACCCACTTCAGAAGTAAAATATCCAAAGAAAGCCAGCTGCTTCATCATCGTAAAATAATGAGAAGGCAAATCTCCCTTGTTCGCCTGGTAGTCTTTTGCTTCTTTATCCAATGCGAGCAACAGGGACAAGCGCTGTGGAGCGCTTGCTTGAAGAAAGTCCGTACCATGCATTTTTTTGCAGGCTGCATCCAGCTGTGTTATCCCTTCCTTAAAGACTTTCTGATCTTTTGCTTCATAGCAATCATCCACGATAACCGTCATGAATGCGCCAACTTTTGCCGCTTTTGCACCCGGACTCTTAGCCGTATCAGGCAGTATCGTATTGGCTACTTCGTCTAAAAAGGACTGATCCTGCTCCGTAAATAAGCTGGGCCTTGCTGCTCCCTGGTAACCAAAACCACGCAGGTAATCCCGTTTATCGCACCTAGATTAACAAACCTTGGGATGTAAAATCCATTCGCTCTTCTACCGTACACATATTGGTCTTCAAATCCATCTACAGTTCCAGAAGCCCCAATATTATAATGGTGGTCCATCACATTGTGCCCCAATTCTCCACTGCTGCTGCCCATACCTTCCGGCCAGACTTCAGTAGCGGAATTCATCAGAATCCAGGCGGTAAGAACTGACCATCTGGCAATTGCGGAAGCTGCTCAATAGAGCCGCTAATTCCTGCAAATGTCTCTACATGGTCGTACCATGGGGCGAGGTCATCATAACCAATTGGCCATGGGACACCAACATTATCCTTTTCATTGGCTTCGAAATCCATCGGACTCCAGCGGTAGGACTGCCTTCCCCACAAAATAGAGCGGCCACCCATGCGATAGCTGCGCCACCAGGTAAAAGGTTTGGTTTCTGTATAAGGACAGTCCTGTTCATTTGCCCAGCCATCCATGACTTCTTCGGCAGCTGCCCAACCCCGATGAATCACCGGATAGTACTTTTTCTGTTTTTGTGTGGTACGGCCGCGATGTTCCATTTCCCAGGGATTTTTATGAGCAGTATTATAATCTTTAACATGATCATAAGGCCCTCCACGCTCTAACATTAGCACTTTTAGTCCTAATAACGATTTTCTGAAGTTTATCCTTCCTATCAAAACTTATGGGTTATCACAATCTATTAACTATTTTTGTGAAATCCAGCAGCTCTGATGCCGATGGATCGCTCTTCTCTACTTCCTATAAACCCAATGACAGAAAGACATCTTTTTTCCATATCCATACGCCATACAATCGCCTTACTATTCGCTCTGTGCCTTGCTATTCCTGCTGCTGCGCAGAAAAACAAGCTTACAGATCAGGATCATCAGGACATTTCTATCCTTTCTGACTCGGCCACGCTAACTAAAAGCGATTACCTCACTCATCTTGAAAAAGTATTTGAAACGGTCAATAAAGTTCCTGTTACGGTAAGCTCTTTTAAGAAACTGACTCCGATAGCCACACATTTAACACAAGATGAGGCGGCGCTTGCTTTGCTTAAAAGCAGACTCACTCAAACTGATAGAACGCTGAACCTGCAAAACCTGCAGATGGATCAGACTTTACTGAAAGAGCTTCAAATCAACAATAAAGATTGCCTGACGGATCTTGATGAATATGAGAAAGAATTAAGGGAACTAAAAACGGAAATTCTTAACCTGCGCAAAGATACAGTACTGATTAAACTTTTCACGCTGCCTTCCATGCGTACCCTGTTTAAATACGAATTTGCAGAGCTTCAGAAAAAACACCTGGTGATGGACAGTCTCCTAAAAACGACTACGCTTTCCATAAACAACCTACAGGCCAGAACTTCAGCCAACCTGATCAACATTAAAGAACTCATGTACCTTACGGATAGACAGCTCGATGCAGTTAGTATCAAAGCTTTTGGAAAAGAGCGCCGTTACCTCTGGGAATCGGCAAACGGTAGAAACAAAGGTGTTGGCTTTAGGAAGTTCATCCATGGCGAGCAGGAAATATCCGGTTATTACTTCGTTTACACCCGCAGCAGCCGTGTTTTACTCATCCTTACCTGCTTGACTTTCTTCTTTTGGGTGTTCTTTAATTTCAGGAGCATGAAGCGGCACGACCGATTGGAAGCGCTCGACGATTTCTCTTTGCTGAATCCTCATCCCTACCTGATTACCTTTATCATGCTGTTTACCCTGGCACCGATATTTGACCTCAAGGCGCCGGCATTATACATAGAATCGGTACAGATTTTACTGGCCATTCTGCTGACGTTATTTTTCCGAAAAAGAATCTCTTCCCAGCTATTTTACTATTGGTGCGTCTTCGCCATACTGTTGCTGGCACCAGTTTTTCTACGCCTTTTAGGGATGCCGCCAAGGTTTCAGCGCTGGCTGCTGCTGTTCCTAAGTATCAGTTCTACGGTCTATGGCACCATTATCCTGAGGAAATTGGATGAGCAGGCTAAAAGGTATAGAATGATCCTGGTGACAGGCTATATCTATACGATATTTGCCGCTATCGCTATTTTATGCAATCTTTTTGGTCGCTTTACCCTTACCCAGATTTTCTATTCTACAGGTGTCAACTCTTTGCTGAATGCCATTTCCTTAACCATACTGGCTAAAGTACTGGTGGAAGCATTTTTACTTCAAATGAAAAGCAGCAGAATCCGTAAAGGCTATCCTGAATATTTCGACTGGCATCCGGTGATTTCAGGTCTTAAAAGGCTTACCGGTGTTGGTGCAACCATCATTTGGTTCGTAATTTTCACCACGAATCTTAACATTTTCAACGGCTTGTATGAATCTCTAATGGAGGTTTTAACCGAAAAAAGAACGATCGGAAGCTTCTCCTTTACCTTTGGGGGCATCGTCTTGTTTTTAGGAATCATCTGGACCGCCAACTTTTTACAGAAATATATTGCTTATTTCTTTGGGGATACCGGTGACGACGACATTGAAGACAATAAAGGGCAGCGTTCAAAATTACTGATTACGCGATTGGTACTGCTCATTGGAGGATTCATGATCGCCGTTGCCGCATCCGGACTTCCAATTGATAAAATCACCGTGATCCTTGGCGCACTTGGTGTGGGTATCGGACTAGGCTTACAAAATATTGTGAGCAATTTCGTATCCGGGATCATTCTTATTTTTGATAAGACGATCCGTATCGGAGATGTGGTGGAGCTGAGTAATAAAAAAGGAAGGGTAAAAGAAATTGGTGTTCGCGCCAGTACCCTGCTCACTGAAGAGGGTGCCGAAGTTATTATTCCTAACGGGGCCATTTTATCGAACAACATCATCAACTGGACGCTGAGCAATAACCAGATGCGCATAGACATCTCTCTAACGATCGCTAAGCCTTTCAATTCAACCGAAGTAGTGAACCAAATCAGGGATCTAATTATCAATAACAACAATGTCTTTATCAACAAAGAACCAGTGATCATGATCAGTCCAGTGAGTAAGCTGAACAGCAATATTAAAATATACTTCTGGTGCAAGGACATTTCCAATGCAGATATGACCAGAAACATCGTTATTGCGCAGATATTTGAGGCCTTTGAAGAGAAAGAAGTTGAGATGGTATAGTTCAGCAAACGGGCTGCCCGCGTGATTTATGATTTTCTTTTCTCACTTTGGCTTAAAGAAACAGCTTGATGCCTAAATAAGTAGCACTATAGTAGGTCAATTGGAGTTATTCATTTTCTAAATACCAACCTAAAATTGCATTAAGCCATAACAGAAAGGCATGTTAAAAAACCCGCATCTAAAATTTAGAATGCGGGTCAGGTTTAATTTGGTGGTTTAATTCTTAATCAACTGAAGTATCACTTTGCAATTTCCCAAATCGCTGTTCCTGCATTCGGTCATAGTCTTTCACATAATCCGGGTGTTCTGTTTTCATCCACCTGTCCCATACTCTTAAATACAAGCCATAATTTCCTTTAAACTTCTGGTGGTGCAGGTTATGAAAAGTAGAAGTATTTACGATCTCGAATAAGAACGTATTTCGGAAAGCTTTAGGCATAATTTCATAGCCCAGATGTCCATAAACATTGATTACAAAAGAAGATAGGGCAAACAATCCTAATGTGATGGGATGCAAAGGCATGGCAAAAACCAATACAATCATGACTGCTCCTTCTGCGATAGCTTCCAGAAAATGAAAAGAATAGGATGTCCATGGAGAAGGATTGGTAGATTGATGGTGGACCAGGTGGGTGGCCTTAAACAACCTTTTATGGTGTAAAATCCGATGCATCCAGTAGAAATAAGTGTCATGAACCAATAAGGTCAGCAATAAACTTACCGGAATCCACCATATCGGATACGCCTGCACATCCGTATAGATGAACGTATATCCACGGATTCCTTCGGAGAGCGCGATGATGGCCATGATGGCCAGCACCAGGCTAGATACCGAAGAATGCAGGATTTCCCGTAGGAAATCGGCCTTACCCGCCAGCTTGCCTTGAATCTTATTTCGCAGCAAGCTTTTGGGGAAAAGCAGGTAAAAAACTAAAAAAAAGATACCTGCAATGATAAAATAACGACCTATAGTGAGGAGAAATGCCCAGCTAATATTTTCAAACAATTGGTTCATATTATTTACGTTTTCTGCGAATCAGGATCACTAGTCCGAGTAGGAAGAAAGCACCTGGGATTACGCCATAATAAATTATCTGTAAGGTTTTTGCACTAGTTTTGGTCAGCGTTGTCGTATTGTCTTTTGGATCAGGCCTGCTGGTATCTATCGGAAATTCTCCGTAGGCGAACCACTTGAAAATGCCTAAAGCAAAACCGCTGTTCATGGTCTGCATATTCATCCTTGAAAATTCCGCATTGCTTAAAAAGTCGGCATCTCCAGAAACCATGATTCTTTGTTCTTTATGGTGACGACTTCTGGTCAGCATCAACGCGGTAGGAAAACTCCCCTTCTGATCTCCGGCCTGCGCATTAAATACAGCAGCAGCAGAATCCAGCACCAGTTTTCCATTTTTCAGCCAGCTGCTTTCCGGATTGGTCATCAACAGAGGATGAGCGGTAAAAGATCCTTCAGGATTATAGGCTAAAGCTGCTGCCCCCGGCATAGAAACCACCCATTTCCGTAAATAGTATGGCTGTAATTCCGGAGTCATCGCCACTGCAGCAGCAGCTAAACTTGGGGTAATCAGGTCATTTGAGAAATCTTTACTTTCCTGAACCAAAGTGCCCTCCATCATCTTCACACCAAGGGAATCCAGTAGGGGGTTGATCACGCTTTGTTTACCAGTCTCTCCTGCAAGCATCAGATTTCCTCCCTGATCGATGTATTTCTGGAGTTTAGCCATAGCCCTCGGACTAAAAGCCACTTTAGGATCTGCAATCACCAATGCTGCAATACCTGCAGGAATCTCTGTATTTTCTAAAGAAATACTGTCTACATCAAAACCCTGATTTACCATTGAGCCTCTGCTTAACTTTGTATTTGCCAAGGTTTTATAATCTCTGTCCCCTATTTTATTCATGCTGCGCTGATAACCGTCCGTTGCAAAAACAACTTTCGGCGCATTTACAATCAGTCGTTTCAAGGCAGCACCAGTTTCCGCTTCTTTTGGCCAGAAATAACTGTCAGGAGAAAAGGTACGCAAGAAAGTAGTTTTACCCTTATACTTTAGCTGCATCACCACACGTGCATTTTCACCTTCCAGGTTGATCTTCTGCTTGATTTCTGCAGGCGTTAAAAACTTACGCAGGTCCAGTTTATTCAGGTTAGACATAAACATCACGTAATGATTAAAAGTGAAATTCTGCTGTTTCAATTGTTCCGTGATCCCGGGAATACTATCGTAATAATACACCCAATTCAGCTTAATATTCGGTTTAAAGCGCAGGTAAGGTTCCCAACGTGCAATGTCAGCAATCCGCTGATTCGGCTTTGCCTGATGATAGGAATCTTCCATGCCGTTGATATATTCGGTCATTTCCACAGGTTCATCACCCATTTTTTTTAAGATTTCCTGCGTATTTTTACTGATGGTATTCTGCTTGGTGGCTGTTGCATCGTAATAACCAATCATCTGCTGACGGGAAGTAACATAAGTAATCGTTAAACCAATCAACACAATCAATGCATACCGAATCGCTTGCTGCAGGACGGTTTTCGATACCCGTTCCAATTCCAGTTTAGTAATCGTTAAAGCGAGAAACATTCCAGAAATTACCAGATAATAAATGACATCTCGGCTATTCAGCAATCCTGACATCATTCTCGCAGTACGGTCCGGCATAGACAGACTATGGGTCAGGTCACGGATAAAATCAATTCCTTGTCCTACTCTACCAATGTAATTCATAAAAGCCAGTACCACAAAAGTACTAATCGCGGCTACCGCCTGATAAGTCGTTAAGCTGGATACAAAAATCCCTATGGCTGCAAAAGTGTTCAGCATTAAATAAATAGCCAGTAATGCCACTAATATATGTGGATAGTCAAAATGAGGGATATAAATAGCCCCAATCAACACAAACAGGCAAATGACTCCGATGATCATCAGGTTGTAGACCATCATGGCCAGAAATTTCCCACAGATTACATGGCTCAATTTCACCGGAGAAGAATACAGCAGTTTGATACTCCCGCTGCTGGTTTCTCTGCTAATGATGCCCATTGTAATCAACGGAATATAGAGGTACAATTTATCGAGAATAGCACTCAGGACACCCGCATATTCCATATTGACAAACAGTTTGTCTGTGAGCGCATTCAATCCTGCTCCACGTGCCAAATCAGGTAACCTGGGGGTAAAACCCATACTCATCTGTACGAATAAGATGAGCAGCATAAGCCAGGCAATTGGTGAATAAAATAGCAGACTAAGTTCCAGTCTGGCTATTTGTATGATTTTCTTCATATTCTTATAATCAAGGGTTAGTTTTTTCCGGCATTAAAACCAGTTTCACATAGTTTTTATCCTGAATGTATTTTGCAGCAGCTTCCTGAACTGACTTTGTGCTGATGTGATTTAAAGCTGCATCATAATCATAAAACTGTGTCAAGGGTTCGTTGTTCATCAGCTGGGAAGCCAGGTAATCCATCCAGAATTCATTGTTTCTGGCACCTGTTTCCAGTCCCACTTTACGCGCGGCTTTAAACTTCTGTAGATTTTCCGGAGAAGGGCCTGATGTTCTCATTTTGTTCAATTCATCCTGCACAGAAGCAGTCAGTTTCTCTACATTTTTCGGTGCACAGTCGAAGGAAATGACCATAGCAAACCTACTCTTTGGATATTTGGATAAACTCAGTTGCACATTCGGGGTATAAGTTCCTCCCTCCTGATCACGAAGACGCCGCGTCAGACGAATAGTTAAGGCATCCGCTATTGCATTCATTTTAATTGTGTTCTCAAAATTGTAGTCGAAATCACCTGAATTGGCTAAGATCACACTTGATTTCTGCTCTGTGCCTTTATATACGGTTTTAGCAATCCGACCGGCAGGGATATTAATTCCAAGATCCTTAGCCTTTTCAACTGCTCCTTTCGAAGGTAGGGAGCCCAGGTATTTTTCCAATAAAGGTTTAACTTTTTCGGGATCGATATTACCTACAAAAAGGAAGGTAAAAGCAGCAGCGTTGGCAAAACGTGCTTTGTAAATCTCAAAGGCACGATCTAGCTTGATCGATTCCAGGCGACTGATGCTTTGCGGCTTTTTACGACTGCTGTAATTTCCCAAAACCAGGTTCACGCTGTCCATAAACACTTGTGATCGATTATCTTCTTTATTGATCAGCTGCTCTTTTGCTCTTCCGATCAGCATTTGAAAAGACTCCTCATCCTTGCGGGGTTCCATAAAATAAGCATGCAGCAGCTCCAGCGTAGCTGGCAAGTCTTCTTCCGAGGTTCTGCCGTTAAATCCCTGATACTGATCCAGTATAAAAGGGCTCAACTGCACCTTTCTTCCGGTCATGATTTTCCCCAGCTGCAGGGCATCATAATTACCAGCACCGGCCGCAGCAATAATATTTGCCGCATTCAAGGCGCTTTCATAATCCGCATCGCCAGATAAAGAAGTTCCTCCTGCTGCAAAGCCTTTGATCAGGATCTGATCATTCTGAAAGTCTGTTTTTTTCAACAATACCGTCATGCCGTTGCTCAGCTTAATCTTTTGAATACCAGCTTTTTTAACTTCTTCTACAGCGGTAATCTTTCCTGGAACAGGTGCTTGTCTCAGCAGCGGCAGGTCTAATTCCTCCTCCTCTACAGCTGGTAAGGTTTGCGTATATACACTTTCTATCCATTTCAGCAGGGTCGCTTCATCTGGAAGAAATGTTTTATTGTAAGCGGAGGATTTCACAATAATGTCCCGATTCTCCGCTTTCATATACTCCTTCATCAAGTCATTGATTTCATCCAATGAGATTTCCGGAAGTAATTCTTTGGTCAGTTCCGACTCTTGAATCATACCAGGTGAAGCATTGCCCCTTAAGAAATGCTGAAGATAAGGTTTGATCAATACTTCAGAACTGGTCTTATCTTTTTCTCTCAAAGCTTCATCCATTTGGAATTTATAGGCTTTTTTAACCCTTTCCAATTCTGACTTTGTAAAACCTTGTTCCTCCATCTGACGAAGTTCGAGCCATACACTTTTCAATGCCTGCTCGGTTTCTCCTGGCTTAGTGCTCAGGTTCACAGATAAGGAGGTTATTCCACCTGAAAGCGGGGTAAAACCGACAATCGGTAGTCTTCTAAACCGGATGCTCACCAGTTCCGCCAGCAATTTTTTCTTCAGATCCTCACGGTAATCTGCGTTGGTTCTGATGGTATCCGCCAGCTGTTTCTTCATGATGTCTAAGGAAACTCCAGTGAGGTCTGCATCTATGAACTGCATATATTGGTTTTTACCGGTCAGGCCAACACGATAAACCGGACGTTCTTTTGCATTTTCCGGATTTTTCAAGTCTGAGAATTTGGCCTTGATGTCTTTTTCCATCTGGTCTACATCCACATCTCCGACTACCAAAATTGCCTGAAGATCCGGACGATACCATTCCTTATAAAAACTGCGGATTTCTTCTGGGCTCACCTTTAGCAATACTTCTTCTGTTCCGATAGGTAAACGTGAACCATAACGGGAATCATTGGTATAAAAGGGAACACTTTTCTCTAGATAACGCTGTGATATTCCCTGACGGAAACGTTTTTCTTCCAGGATCACATGACGTTCACGTTCCACGTCTTCCGCTGCCATATTAGCATCCTGCGCCCAGTCTCGCATAATTTGCAGGCCATTAGCTAGCAATTCCGGGTTATCCGAAGGCAAAGGAAGCTGGTATACTGTTTCATCAAAACCAGTATTGGCATTGATATCTGCACCAAAACGTATCCCTGATTTTTCCAGGTAATTGGAGAGTTCTTTCTTAGGAAAATGCTTGGTTCCATTAAAGTTCATGTGCTCTACAAAATGGGCTATCCCCCTTTGCTGATCTGTTTCCAGAATAGAGCCCACTTTATTGGCCAGGTACATGGTCACCCTTTTTTCCGGTGTTTTATTTTTACGGATGTAATAGGTAAAACCATTCGGGAGTTTACCCATTCTTACTTCTGGATCCAGCAGCAGCAATTGTGCTTCCTTCGTCGTTTTACAGGCAAAAGGAATACAAAGCGCCGCAAGAAATAAAAAGCTTAAATATTTATATTTGATGAACATGATACGCTTATAAAGAAGATTTTTGAATGACCTGATCGTTGGCTTTAATGATGTCCACAATCTTTTCGTTTTCAATGATGATCATACCCTGTCTGTCGGTAGTAATACCGGAGGCCAGTGTATACGGATAGGTAGGAACGCCATCTTTCATGACCGTAGGCAAGAAAGAGAATTGCAGGTTATCACATTCTTTTCCTAACGCTTCTCCCACTTCAATAATGTGTGTAGAGACCACAAAGAAACTGTTCCTATTTGCTGCAAAAGCTTTTGTAACCGCTAATGTGGCGTCGTAAGCATCTTTTACGTTGGTTCCTTTAAACAACTCATCAAAAAGAACGTAAAGATCCAGGGATTCGCTTACGGCTTTGGCCACAGTTTTAGTGCGCAATACTTCTGCATAAAAATGGCTGTAACCCATATCCAGATTATCGGAAACGTTGATCGAAGAGAATAAACCATCTTTCACTGAAAACACCATGCTTTTTGCTGCTACAGGGAAACCCATGTGGGCGAGGTAAACAGCGATTCCCATAGACTTCATGAAGGTAGATTTCCCGGCCATGTTTGCACCGGTTAAAAACAGGACGTTGCGATCCTTCGTTAAATGCAGGTTATTCGCAATCCCATTCCTCAATCCGGGATGGCGGAAAGCCTGCATATTCAAGACCATTTGATCGCCAGGTAATGCTGTAGCATACACAAAATCATTTTCGGCGGCAACTGCGGCTACACCTGCAAATACATCCAGTTCATAAATGAGTTTCAGCAATGTTTCCATCTGGTTCATCATCGCATGACGAATGACATGATCGTTTTTGATCAGCTGGATCAAGGAAGGCTGCTCCGCTCCTTTAGTAAGAATAGCCTGTAACCTGGCATCCTGAAGGATATTTATGGCCGTATCCAGATTTTGCTGATACACGCCAACACCAGCTTTTCCTTTCAGCTCAGCGAAGAACTCCTGAAATGCTTGTAAAACTTCAATTGTTACAGATTGTCCGGCTTGTAATTGCAGTAGCGCTGCACTATGGAATAGCGTTTGCTGAAATTTCTTAGTAAAGATGCTCCAGGCCACGCTTGGCAATGCTGCGCCTGCTCCTCCGGCTAAATAATCTTCCATCGACTCCACCTGTGAGCGGATCACTGGAAAAACCACCCGGTGCTGCTGGAAAAAAGCGAATAAAGCACTGCGTTTATTGATCAGTTCTGGATGATTCAAAGGCTGTGCAAACATACCTTCCAGTACCTGCTCTCCACCCCTGGTTTGCAGGCGATTAAACAGACTGTAGACAGATTGCTGTTTGAACTTTCCCTGCAAATTCAGATCCTCAATAGTTTGCTGATCAGCAGTAAGATTGGCCTGTGTTTTTTTAGCTTCTTTTTTACCGCTGATCAGCTCTAATACACCTTCATTGTTGATGATGATCATCCCATGTCTATCGTCGGTAATCCCTTCCGTTAGCGTATAGGTATAAACTGGTTTTCCATTTTCCATTCGGGTAGGCAAATAGCGGAAAATCATGTGATTACATTTCTGCTGTAAGACCGCTCCAGCTTCCATAATGTGTGTAGAAATCACAAATAACGAATGCGGCTTACCAGCAAATGCTTCCATAATGGCAATCGTCCCTTCATAAGCATCCTTCACATTGGTTCCACGAAACAGCTCATCAAACACAACAAACAGGTTCTTTCCGGCACCAAGTTCAACCGCTACTTTTTTTACCCTCAGTACTTCTGCATAGAAATGACTGGCACCCATGGCCAGGTTATCCGGCAGGTTAATGGTGGTGTACATGCCATCACATACGGAAAACTCCATTTGCTTTGCCGCAATTGGGAAACCAAGATGTGCAAGGTACATTGCAATGCTAAGTGATTTCATAAAGGTAGACTTGCCCGCCATATTGGCTCCGGTGAGGAATACAATATTGCTGTCTGGCGTCATCTCCAAAGCATTGGTCACCGGTTTATTCAGCAATGGATGACCTAAACCTATCAGCTTTAATCGGTTGGCATCACGCTTTAATGCCGTAGCAAAGCTGTAACCTCGTTCCTCAGCTACCCTGGCTATAGAAATATATACATCCAGGTGGTAAATGTGCTGCAGGATTTTCTCCATCAGCGGACGCTGCTGAAAGCGTAAAATATTGTCGTATTCTACAATTTTACCGGAAGAGATTTTGCCCTTTCCATGGTCTGTAAATATAATTTCCAATGCTCTGGAATTCACAAGTTCCAGGATTTTTTCTACTTCTTTACCGTAGGGATGATCGGTCACTTTTGGCTGAATTTCCAGCATAAAGCTTCTCAATCCCTGTAAGATTTCCGTTAATGCGGTGACACTTTCTCCGGCCGCTTTAAAATCTGCCATGCTAAAGCCCTGGTTAGAAAGGCGGCTGCGGGGATCAGTATTGGCCAGGTATCTTTCTGCTTCTTCAAAACGGTTTCCCTGCAAAGGAAAAACAGCTTTATTTCCCTGAAAATACCGTAGGATGGCCACCCTTTCATTGATCAGTTTCTCATCCGAAAGCGGATTTCGAAACAGGTCTTCCAGTAGTGCAGCCCCACCTTGGGTATAGGTTTTATTAAAAATATGGTAGATCGAATCACTCCCAGATTTGGAGAAGATATTCAGATCATCGATCGTTTGTTTATCAGTTATAAAGCTCATAATTATTTACGTTTTCTGCGAATCAGCAGCACCATTCCGAACAGGAGTATGGTGCCTGGAATCAGCCCATAATACAATATTTCTAAAGTGCCGACGCCAGTTTTCGTCAGCAGTAATTTGTTATCTCTGGATTCTGAACGGGACATATTTACAGGGAATTCCTGGTGGGCAAACCAGCTGAAAAAGCTGATGCCAAAAGTCCCGTTCAGCACCTCTATATTACTCCTGGTCAATTCTTTATTGCTAAAGAAATCAGCATCGCCGGCCACTATAATCCGTTGTTCCTTATTCTTCAATTTCCTGGTCAGCATCAATGCAGTAGGAAAAGCACCTTTTTGATCACCGCTTTTCGCATCGAACATTAAAGCCGCAGAATCCAGTACAAACTGTCCGTTTTTAATCCAGGCGATCTTTTCATTGGTCATTAAAAGCGGTTGGACTTGGAAAGCCTCGATATGCTGATCGCTTAACGCTGCTGCGCCAGGCATCGCTATTTTCGCCTTTTCTTTGTAAGCTTTTTCTAAATCAGCCGCCATGGTGACTGCCGCAGCGGCAAATGTTGGCGTCACCAATCCATAAGAAAAGTCTGTACTGCTTTGCACAAGAGTTCCTTCCAACATTTTTACGCCCAGGGAATCCAGTAAAGGATTTACTATGGATTGTTTACCTGGCTCTCCTGCCATCAACAGGTTACCACCATCTGCTATATATTTCTGAAGTTTGGCTTTTGCAGCCGGACTAAACTGAACTCTGGGATCACCAATTACCAATGTGGCAATGTCACTTGGAATCTCGCTATTCTCCAAAGAAACACTGTCTATATCAAAGCCAATATTGATCATCGAGGATCTGCCAAATTTATTATTTGCCAACATTTTATAATCCCTGTCGCCCAATTTATCCATGCTCCGCTGATAGCCATCTGTTGCAAAAACAACTTTTGGAGGAGTCACAATTAACCGTTTCATCGCTGCTGCGACTTCAGGCTCTCCCGGCCAGAAAGTAGCATCATCAAAAGTCCTTAGGAAAGTGGTTTTACCTTTATATTTCAGCTGGAATACCAGCCTGTCATTTTCGCCGCGCAAGTCTACCTGTTTACGGATCTCTTGCGGATTTAAAAATCCAGCAGTATCCATCTCGAATGCCTTGGCACGTTCTGAGAATAATGTTTTTAAGCTTTTCCCCTGATTCAAGATATAGAACTGAGGATCGCGATAATCATAATAATAAACCCATTTCAGGTTGATATTAGATTTGAAACGCAGGTAAGGTTCCCAGCGTGCGGTGGCCGGAATACGGCCAGCAGGTGCCGCAAAACTATAGGAACCATGTAGGCCATTCACATAAGCGGTCACTTCCAATGGCTCCTCGCCCATGGCTTTTAAAATCTCCTGAGTGGCTGGAACAATGGTATTGACTTTTGTATAGGTCGCATCATAATAGACAATTGCAGGCTGACGAGAACTTAGATACGCGACCGACAAGCCAATGATCAATACCAGCAGATACCTGCCCGCATGATAAAGAAATGGTTTGCTGACTCTACCCAGCTGTAATTTAACAATCGTAAAACCGAGAAAAATTCCTGCAACCACCAGGTAATAGATCACATCACGACTATTCAAAAGGCCGGCAACCATACGTTCCGCTCTGCTTGGCATGGAAAGACTGTAAGTCAGGTCGCGCACAAAATCCAGACTTTGTCCGAAATTACCGATGTAATTCATAAATGCCAGCAGGGCGAAAGTACAGATTGCTGCTACCACCTGATAAGTGGTTAAGCTGGACATAAATATCCCGATTGCCGCATAAGTGCTCAACAGTAAAAAAGTAACCAATAAGGCCACCAATGGGTGCGGATAGTCGAAATTCTCAATAAATAAAATCCCGACAATCAGGAAAAGCCCCATTAAAGCAATGATCACCAGGTTATATACCAGCATGGCAAGAAACTTCCCGTAAACGATCTGGCTCAATTTTACTGGCGAGGAGTACAGCAATTTAATCGTCCCGCTGCTGGTTTCCCTGCTGATCATTCCCATCGTCACCAGAGGAGTATATAAATACAAGCTGGAAAGAATGCCAAAAAAGATCCCATATGGAAGGTTCCCTACTTTGATACTGATGGTAAAAAATTTATCCGTCAGGAAAGAAAAAGCAGGAATGTATTGCTGGATATGTTGTATTTCGTCTATCGCCGGAATCAAGTCAAAGCTCATTTGCAGGAACAGGATCATAATGAGCAGCCAGGCTATTGGGGAATAAAATAGCAGGCTCAATTCCAGTCTGGCTATTTGTACTATTTTTTTCATTTGTGTGGTCGTACTTAATTAGAGAATCTGGACAATTGGGCAAAGGTTTCATCTAATGAACTCTTCTCCATATTCAGCTCGCGCAATCGCCATCCTTGCTTTGCACTTTCCAGCACCAGCGTTTCAGAGATGCTGCGATCGCCATTAAAATAGAGTCTGAGCTGTTTTTCAGTGAGGTATTCTACTCTGGTAATCCCTTCAATAGCCAGCAATGCATCAACCGCAGGCGCATTTTCCATCAGCGCCATCATGCTGTGTGGTGCCACATAATTGTCGAAAGCTTCCATGGTATCTGAAAACACAATCCTGCCGCTTTCAATCATCACGATCTGCTTACAGAGGTACTGTACTTCCGTCAGCACGTGAGTAGAAAGAATCACTGCACGTTCTGTGGCAATGTCTTTGATGAGACCTCGGACTTCAATGATCTGGTTGGGATCCAGTCCATTGGTGGGCTCATCAAATACCACCAGTTTTGGATGGTGAATGATGGCCTGAGCAATCCCTACCCTTTGCTTAAAACCACCGGATAAATTCTTGATCAATCGCTTGCTGATCTGTGTCAACCCACAGCGCTCTTTCACTTCATCCATGGCAAATTTCAGCTTTTTGCTATCTATAGAACGCAGAATCCCACAATGTCTGAGGTACTCATCTATCGTTAAATCCATATACAGCGGAGGAGTCTGCGGTAAAAATCCGATTTCCTGTTTAGCCCGTTCCGGCTCTTTACTCAGGTTGATCCCATTGATGATGACTTCTCCTGCGGTTTGTGACAGTACGCCGCAAAGAATATTCATGGTTGTAGATTTACCTGCTCCATTGGAGCCTAATAAGCCTACAATCCCACTCCTTGGGATCTCAATATTGATGTCACGTATAGCCCAGCTGGTACTATAACGATGCGACAAACCGCTAATACGAACGATTGGTTCCATAGTTAAATTGGATTAAGAAAATGTATTGAAGAGCAGGCTTAATAAAGCCTGCTTTGGTGTGTTAATAGTTGTCGAACAAAAAGGTTTTTTGTTTCAGCAGCTCGGAACTTTCCCCAGGCAAGCCAATCAGGGCAATGGTAAAATTCCTGAATCGCCATTTGTTCTCAGAAGGCTTTCCAAATTCTGCCGTGGTATAACTCGCAAGGAGCTGCTGTGTAGCCTGATCACGGAATTCAAAGGTATAGTTGCCGGTTTCTAAAGTTGCAGTATAACTTTTAAAGTCAGTCCTGTCTTTATAAGCCAATCCTTCCACTTCTTTACGTTCCCCATCCTTAATCAGGTACACACTGACAGGTTGACTTCCATAAGAAAGATTCATAAAGCGAACGCCAAATGTACTGTCTGCTGCCTGATGCGCAGGCGGAAGATAAGTGTCCAGCAGGTAATCAGGAGCCTCCTTTTTCCCTAGAAAATATAACGTATTGATACTGCCTTTTTTTAATTTAAGCTGAAGGTCAAATAGCGGTTTACTAGGCACCAGGGTATCTGGGTAGCTGTAAATTGCAAGCGGCTGATCTTCTTTGGTAATTGCATATTTGCCAACTAAATTAAAGGACCCATAATAAAATAGTGTAGCATCATAATAGCGATTTAAAGGTTCGGTTCCTCTAAAGCTAGGCAACAGCCTGAGCTCCCCAGGCATCGCATTAAATAGCGTGAGATGCGTAAGTACCGGTGCTTCTTCTGTTTTTTTGCAGGAAACAATAGCAAAGCACAGCAGGCTGATGAATAGTATATATTGAAATTTATAAGTTTTCATGTGGTTCAGTTTAGGAAGTTAATAACCCGGATTTTGAGTCAGTTTATTATTTGACTGGATCTCAGAAACAGGAATTGGATATAGCAACTGATAATCTCCTGCCCAAGGTTGTTTTATAGGAATAACAGAGAGCACATCATGTGCCTTTCCTGTTCTTTTCAGGTCTAACCAGCGGTGTCCCCATTCTACGAAAAACTCTGTTCTTCTTTCTTTCTCAATCGCGAGCACTACCGCTGCCTTGGAAAGCCCCATTGGGAGCTCAGTAACACCAGCGCGCGCACGAATGACGTTCAGATCGGCAATTGCCAGATCCAATTGCTGGTTACCAAGCGTTAAAGCTTCCGCCCTGATTAAGTATTGTTCTGCCAATCTGAGCATGGTATAATACTCTGTAATCGTCCCGTTGACCGCCGAATTTCCTAATCCTATTTTATATTTATTGATATAATAAGTAGTTGTGCCTACAAAGTCAATCGGCACCAGCCAGGAAGACTTTCTTTGGTCCTGATTTTCAAATGCCTGTACCAGCGCATCCGAAACACGGTAACCGTAATATTGACCGGCTATACCAGCAGGAAAAGCTCTGAAGGCATAACCTTCAGGGGTTGCATTTCCATGAGGACTCATCTTATTGCTATGCTGTAATTGCCAGATGGCTTCTTTATTATTCTTTAAAAACACCTCATTTAAATCCGACTTCAATTCAAATAATCCGCTTTGATCAATCACTTCTGTTGCTGCTGCAGCGGCATTGGCGTAATCTCCTGTATACAGGTAAACCCTGGCCAGCATTGCTGTTGCTGCCCATTTATTAGCACGAATGCGTTCTCCAATTTTTGATCCTGAAAAATCAGCAGTCAGGTTTGCTTTAGCATCCTGCAAGTCTTTGATCACCTGTGCATACACTTCTGCTGCAGGTGTCCGGGTCATCTTCGCAGTTTTATTAAAATCCGCTGAAAGTGCCAATGGTACATCTCCAAAAAGGTTCACCAGATAAAAATAGCTATAAGCCCTCAAAAACTTAGCCTCAGCAGTCAGCTTGATCCTTACCTCTGCATGTAATTTAGTAGAGGTAGAGGCACTGATCCCTTCAATAATGGCATTGGCATTGTAAATATTACTATAAGCAGTCACCCATAATGCGCGGGTAGTAAAGTCTTCTGTTGGTATTTTATTAATGTAATATGGACTGGGGCTACTGCTGGACATGCTGAGTTCATCAGCACCCATGCTACCCAAAGAAGTGGTTAAGCCATTTCCAAAATTAAGCCCCTCACTATTAATCAATTGTGAATAGGCGCCAGTCACTGCAGAATTGGCCTGATTGTCATTATCAAAAACCTTATCCGTAGTAATGGTATTGATCGGATCGGGAATGGCGATCATGTCCTTACAGGAAGCACACATCAGGATGATTGCAGCAAATAAAGTATAGCGGTTTAAATTTCTTTTAATTGTCATCTCGATAGGAATTAAAAAGTTACGGAAAGCCCACATAAATAGATTTTAGCAGGCGGAAGCGCCCCAAACTGCTGTACATCAGGATCAAAACCTGTGACATTACTGATCACAAATACATTCTGAGCATTCATATAAATCCTCAGCGATTCTGCGCCTAATTTTTTAGCCCAATTTTGATTTAAAGTATACGAAAGGGCCAGATTAGACAGTCGGACATAAGAAACACTCCTATATCGGCCATCAGAATTCGCAAACTGACTTGTTCCCTCATTAAACATCGTGGTTGCTTTTGGATACAAGGCATGGTCGCCTGGAGCCTTCCAATAATTACCGAGGATCTGTCTTGGTAGATTCCCTAAGTTTCCAGCATATACGTCTGAGTTGTAATTGGGATCAGAACCTATAAAACTGTTGTAATTGAAGGTGGTACTCAAGCTGAGGTTTTTATAACTAAAATTACTAGTCATTCCACCGGTAAGTTTTGGCGAAAGATCTAAGGCCACATATTGATCGCCATCACCTGCTAGTCCACCAGAATTCTGCTCTATACTACCATTCTGATTATAATCTTCCATCTTGTAAACTCCAGTCAGCGGATCTACGCCTAAATAATGGAAAAGATATTTGGTATTGATAGATTTACCGACTTTCAATTTATTTGCAAAAGGGGAATGCGCGATATCCGGATAAGAAACCAATATATTTTTGTTTCTGGAAGCAAACACTGCGACCGACCAGTTAAAGTTTTCGTTTTTAATCAGATCTGCATTTACCGTGAAGTCCCAGCCCCTATTGTCTACTACTGCAGGCCAGTTAGAAACCACAGCTGGGAAACCAGTATAAAGCGGTATAGGAAATTCAGTCAGCTGGTTGTCGCAGCGTTCCCGGTACAGATCAAACTGCACATTAATCCGGTTGTCTAAGAACCCGATTTGCAGGGCGCCTTCCATTTTTTTATTCACCTGCCATTGGTAATTTGGATTCAAGGCCAAAACACTGATGAGAGAACCGGATTCGTCATAATCAGGCAATGCATTAGCATAACCTTTACTTTTAGCCCATTGTGCCAGGTATTTATAGTCACCAATAGCATCGCTGCCCGTTAAGGCATAACTTCCCCTCAGCTTCAGGAAACTGATAAAGTCAGGAAGTGCTTTTCTGATCCCCTTTTCTTCCGTTAGGATCCAAGCGGCGCCAACAGAACCAAAATTACCGAACTGGTTGCCTGGACCAAATCGGGAGGATCCGTCTCTTCGAAAATTCAGGTTAAGGATATATTTCTCTTCCCATTTATAATTGATCCTGCCAAATACAGCAGCGTATTTATAATATCCAACATCTCCTGTAGGATTAAAAGTACCAGGCGCTAGAAAAATTGATTCGATGAAGTCATCGTTCTCATAGCCAATACCTGTGATAGAATTGGCCCTCGTTATATTTTTCTGGAGAGATCCCCCTAATAGTAGAGAAAGCTGTCCTTTGCTTATTTTCGTTCTATAGTCCAGCTGTGGTTCTACCAGCACATTCATATTGGTATTGCTGCCAAAAAATGACGATCCTGTGGGGTTAGTGATCGGATCCTGTGCTCGGATATAGCTCAGGTATTTATTGGTATTATTGCTGTAATTGTATCCAAAATTGGTAGAAAAATTCAGGTTATCCAGGATCTCATAACTCAATCTTAAATTACTGGTGATCATATGAGTATCAGAAAAATACGGATTATCCAATACACCAAAAGGAAAGCTTACTCTTGATTCAGGAGATGATCTCCATGGACCAAAATTAAAGAGGCCATCAGGTCCATAAATATCAGGAGCATTGGGTGGCAAAGTACCCATACTAGGAAAACCAGTAGTATTGACGGTGGTATAGGTATACATCCCTCCAAGATCTATCTTAAACTTCCGATCTGCAGTTTTATGCCCCAGGTTAAAGGCTAGTCCAGCCCTTTGGTTGCTTCCTGTACTGGTTAGGATTTCGGTTTGTTTTCCATAATTAGCACCCAGGCGAAATTGGGTTTGCACATCTCCACCAGTTAAACTCATGTTCACATTAGACTGTTTACCAATATTTCCCCAAAGTAATTTTTGCCAGTCGGTCTGTTTATTTTGGTCCCAAAGCACCAGGTCAGGTGCGTTGATGAAGTCAGGAATGATATTGTCATTTTTAAACGCTTCTCTTCTGATTTGCAGGTATTCTGGTGTAGTAAGTACATCCCAGTGTTTGGTGACTTCAGAAAAAGCCTGCTCCACGCCTATTGAAAATTTGGTCGCCCCTGGTCTGCCTTTTTTGGTCGTAATCAAGATGACTCCATTGGCTGCCCTTGAACCATAAATCGCAGTAGCATCACCGTCTTTCAAGACTTCGATACTTTCAATATCTTTACTATTGATGTTAAACATCGGACTCTGACCTCCTGTAGGGGAACGAATATTCTGAGTAATTCCAGAAGAACCTGTCTCGTAACTAGATATTCCACCCACTTCCAGGTTATTTTGAGGTACCCCATCGATCACGTACAAAGGATCAGAAACGAAATCATTATTGACTGATTTTCTTCCTCTGATTTCTACTTTTACCGGGCTGCTCGCATAACCATTGGTTGGGGTCACAATCACGCCAGGAATCCTTCCCTGTAAAGCCAATAAAGGATTCATCACCGGCTGTTGTTCTAACTCTTTGGAAGTAATCCTGGAGATATTACCGGTACTTAAACGACGGTCTGTGGTCCCATAAGCCTGCACCATTACTTCATCCAAAAAGGAAACTGATGGCTCCATCATGATGGTCAGGTAAAAGCCTGCGGCGGTTTTCACTACACTGATATCTTTAGAAAATGAACTGGTATTTGGTGCCATTTTTTCAAATTCCCCCAACCTGACCTGTACGGAATCAAATCCTACAGAACTAAAGGTAATGACCGTATTTTCTTCTAGCTTAGGCAGGAAAAATTCCCCCTTAGCATTAGAACCCACGTTTATTTTTCTATTCTTGACTTTAAGTGTAACTCCACTTAGGGGTTCATTCGTCTTTTTATTGACAATATTTCCGCGGACTTCTATATCACCGGCAAAAATTGCAGCAACACGATCCATGATCGTCGGTGCTTTCGCCCTCAGCAAAACGGTTTTATTTTCAATCTTATAAGTGATCGGCTGCTCGTTAAAACACTTTTCCAGGACCTCTTCTATCGATGCATTTCTCACAGAGATAGAGATCGGTTTGCTGGACTTAATCAATGCTTCACTAAAAAGGAAATCATAACCACTTTGCGATCGAATGTTCTTTAACACCTTCTCCAATTGGGTATTTTTGGTATTCAGGGTAATGCGCTGAGCGAAACTACTCGCACTTACCTGCATCATGGTCGCTATTAAAATAACAGTGGTGAATCGCATCATTAGCAAAACTTTATGGACATACTTTTTCAGTACGGGTTTGTTCGTATAGGTTTTATACATTTCATCTGGTTTAGGACAAATTCTTAGCGGCCGATGAAACCGTAACATTGTAATAACTCACAATATTTGCTAAGTTTGTTTGTCTGGTTTAGTTGATAGGATCTCAAATTTTTATGAACGTATCCAGCATCGGTCAGGGGTGTTTCCAGCACTTCTGACCTCTTTTTTTGGATTACGTTTTAAATAGTATCTATTTTTTAACGATAATCCTCCTTCCTTCAATTTTAAAGTGGACATTCCCTGTATAATCAAGCATATTCAACAACTCAGAGATATTTTTATCCCTGGAAATCTCGCCTTTGAATTTAAAATCAGGATCTGGCTGGGTTTCATAAACTACCTCCACATCGTACCATCTGGAAACTTTAGTCATGATAGACTGCAGGTTTTCATTGAATTTGAAATACCCATTTTTCCAGGCCAGTACATCTTCGAGGTCTACATCATTGATCACTTTCATATATCCCGGAGCAACCTGTGCCTGCTCGCCAGGTTTCAGAATCAGCGATTCGATCCCCTTAGCAGTATTGTTTCCATTGGCGGAAACTTTCACACTTCCGGATAGCAAGGTGGTTTTTACGGTTTTCTCATCTTCGTAAGACATGATGTTAAAATGAGTCCCCAATACTTCCACCGTCTGCCCTTTTGCCAGAACACGGAATGGAGATTTTTTATTGTGGAAGATTTCAAAATAGGCCTCTCCTTTTAATTCTACTTTTCTTTCTTTAGCAGCAAAACTTACAGGGTACTTTAAACTGGAAGAAGCATTTAGAAATACTTTTGAGCCATCTGGCAGCATCACCTGCCACTGGCCGCCTCGTGGTGCTTCAATGGTATTGTATTCCGAACTCCTTTTTCCGGAAGCATTTGGAGCAATCTGATAAATCAATTGTCCGTTTGCAGTTTTACTGATGGTTACCCCCTCCTGCTGCGCCAGCTGTCCATTCAGCGCATCAGTCAGGCTAATTTTCCTTCCGTCAGAAAGTGTCAGCACCGCTTTATTTTTACCAGGATGAATGTCATTTTTAACGATCTGAGGCCCAGCAGCATTTTTATAATCACCATAGAACCATATTGCCGTCGTCGAAATCAATACTACAGCAGCGGCGGCAGCTATACTATAACGCCAAATTGATTTTCTTGAAGGGGGGAAACCGACATTGCGTTCAATTATAGGGCGTTCAATTTGCTGGTCAATATTTAGCCACATCTGTTGTTTTACCTTCAGATAGTCCAGGTTTTCAGGCTGCTGCTGCTGGATCTCAGATTGCTGAACAAACCAGTTTTCGACCAGGCGGATTTCTTCCTTGGAGGCAATGCCTTCATTATACTTCCTGATCAATTCCATTGCCTGTTCTTTATTCATCTATTTGTATCAGTTTTATCCCTGATTTATAGTAATAGCCATGAAAAGCCCTCAGGGCGTAGATGAAAATGATAAAAAATAGAAAATAATTGCAACCAACTGATTTTCAGTGTTAAATATTTCAGTTTCTTTTGGAAAGTTCAATGATAATTAGTCCGATTGGGGCATATACGGCTAATTTTGAACGAAGAATCTTCAAAGCGTTGTTGACTTGCTTTTTTACAGTTTGGTGGGAAAGACCCAGTTTATCGGCAATTTCCGCATGGGAAAGGTTATCCTTACGGCTCATTTCGAATATGATCCTCATTTTAGGAGGCAATTGATCAATCTCGCGCTGTACAATAATTTTCAGTTCACGCTCATCAATGTCCTGTATGGTTTCCATGCTCACTTCCGACGCATATTTTGCTAAAGAAGCAATATGGTCGTTTTTAAGCTGGTTACGTTGTATGAATTTCAGCACACGGTTTCTGGCACCGACGTAAAGGTAGCCAGCAATGTTATTGTCTTCCTGAACCAACTCAGGTTTATCCCATAGGCCCACAAATAAATCCTGGACCAGGTCTTTAGATGGCTCTTCGTCCCTTAACATTTGATTTACTTTGTAAAACATCAGCACTGCGTATCTATTGTAGATCTCTGCAAAGGCCTCATGGTTCCTGTCTTTTAAAAGAAGGACCAATTCAGAATCCGTAAATTCAGAATACATTTTCATTATAACCGGTATTCCATGCCCCCCAGCATTTTAAAAAGAATAAAACAAGATTTGAGAATTAGGGATGGTGGTTGTCATTTAGCTAACAATAGCATCATCCCCTCTTAACAAACGTACATAAATATTTTTTACGATCACAACTGAATTTGTGAAAGCTGAAATCCAATATTTCCCTGAAACTGATCAGCGACAATTAAAAACATTTCATTAACTTCCATGCTATGAAGGTTAGCAAGCACTGAATTTCAGTTTATTTGGCCAGCAAATCAGTTACTTTTCCATCTACTTTATTATTGCCTAACTCCACTCCGATGACCCTTTCAAAAAGCACCCGCTTTTTATTAAAATGAAAGGCTGGATAGGCGGTATTGGTCCTAATGATATTATTTTTAAAAGTGATGCCATCTACTGATTTTGCATACAATACCGGCTGATCAAAAGTGTCAAACTTATTGTTTTCTATCTTGATACCTGAATGAAAGTATTTCATTTGATTTTTAAGATCTGGAACCTCTGGATAAATCGAAATGATCGCATTAGTAAATTGATACATACTGGTCAAAGCATTGATAAAGGTATTGTTACGAATGGTAATGTCTCTGCAAGATCCGGTTTCATACCAGCCGTTGCTATCACCGCAAAGTACAATGGCACTGCCCGAAGTATGATCAAATAAGTTATCTGCAACCAGTGTTGGTTTTGGTGTACTGAACAAGGCTCCTCTTGCCCTGTTGTTGCGGATGGTATTGCCTGTAAAAACTACTGATGGTGTCCAGGATAAATTTTCAATACCCACATCTGTTTTCGAAGGATCAATCTCCTTGCCCAGCGCATTGGTAAACTCGATTTTAAACTCTTTAATTGGATCCTGAGGATTAGCTCTTATCGGTGTAATTGAAGCAATGGTGTTTTTAGCATCCCATAGGTCCATGGTTTTAGATTGGATAAATTGAACCGTATCCTGTACATTACCCCAGTCGAAACCAAAAGACTGTCCTTCCATATACCTGCCAATCAGCGTATGATCATCCAATCTTTTCATCATTTTCAGATAGGTACCGTGGATGTTGATCGCATCATCCATCATCCCTTCATACAATCCGTTTTTCGATACAATTGTTCCTTTGCATCCAGAAAAGTGAGTAGCATCTGCCTGAGTAGTAAAATATCTAGGGTCATTTTTACCCCTTAAACACACCCCAAAACCATCCATATAAATGTTTTCGGTCAGCTGCGCTAAAAGTCCCATACCCTCTGCATAATGAACTTTCACATTTTCAAGATGGATATCCTTGCCTTTGTGTACAAAAATGCCTGGATTAGGACGGCCCCAGCTTCTCATAGCGATGACTGTTCCAGGGATCAGTTTTTTATTTTTCCAGTGGTGTGCCTTGATCTTTCCAGGGGAAAGCTCAGACACGCCTTTAGTCCCGACCCTGATATCTCCGCTATCAAAAATGATGTGCTTAGTACCGTTTTCGAAAGCGATACCCGAGTTTGGCTGCATCTCCCAGTCTTCACCTACATTGAAGAAAGTGCTGTCTTTTATTTTATATTTTACCCATGGAGCAGTTTCAAAAGTGATGCTTCCTTCTGCGGCGTCATTGGCAATAATCTTTACCTGCGTAATTTGTGGTTTCTCAAAATCGATGCTTAGGTTCTTGATCTTCACATTGCTGCTTTCAATTAATGCTAGAGGAAGCATTCTTCCATAAAACATCAAATCTGCCCCATTACCATCCAATGTGATGTTCTTGAATTGATCTATTTCGATTCCAACTGTCTTTGGGTTCAGCTGATCATGATTAGAGATATAGTATTCTCTTTTTACAGCTCCTTCCGGATAAAACTGATACTTCCCCTTTTGAAACTGAATCACTACAGTTTCCTGATCAGTCGTTTTACCCTTAATCTCCTTTAGTAATTTCCCTAATAAAGGAGTAATGTTTCTTCCAGTGTTGGGTTTTATGCCATAAGCAGAGAGCCTATACACTTTCGTGGTAGTTTGCGCGGTTAATGGTGGTATTAAGCTGAAAGTTAATAAGACCAGTAAAATAGTTTTCTTCAATTGGCTAGGTTAAATTGTGTTTAAGAAATATTAGAACCCTAAAACTACGATTTTAGCATTAAAAATTTAACCGGCACTATTCATTACAATAAACCCATTGGCCAGAACAAAGAAAAATAAACCAGGAAAAGGCAGATCATACCCAGATTTTAAGACAAAGGCTTCCCTGCTAGATGGATCAATTTATCCTTTAACACATGGTATTCTCTTTCCAGCTGCCGGAACGCCTTGGTTTTGGGGATGTCCTCCGCAGCATCCATTCTTTTTTTCTGATAAGCTGCAGATACCTGATCAAACCGCGTTTTTATGAGATTATAATGCGCTGCATCTGCTTTTTGCTGTGCCGTTTCCGCGGCGCCATTTAGGTTTCCTGCGTAAAGGCTGTCCGAAATTAATTTGCCATTAGCCGATTTCAAGCAGATATAGATCTCCATCTGTTCCTCCATCATCCAATCTTTATCAAGTGGAATAAAACAGCCTCCATCAACTCTTTTCCCAGCATTCAGGAAGGCACTTGCCTTATTTCTGCCTGGATGGTTCACCATGACCATCATGATGTCATCAGTATCCGCATTTTCATTATAGTCGGAATTCCAGGTTAAATTGATCCCATGCTCGCCTTTACTGATGTTCAGGTCCTTGATCAATTCCAGGCTTCCCCGGCTAAGCACAACTTTTTCATAATCTATCCTTAAATTGGGATATTCACCGGTTAAAGCGTGTTTTTTGTTGTAAGAAGTAGCCAGATTATGGGGATTTCGTATCGTTCCTGCTGCCTCCAGCTTGAAACTGACATTGATAAAATTAGCCATTGGTTTCAGCAATTCCATAGTCACAGCCATTGCCTGACGATTGGCCAGCTGTTTTATCGTAGGTTTGCCTGCCTTACCAATCAACCGACATACTCCCTGTCCGTTTAACATATAAAAAACCATATTTCCTATTTTCCCAGAAGGGTGGCCATAGGGGCCTACATTAAATTTTGCCATGATGAAGAGATTTATTAAGGTGAATTAATCTTTCAGCAAGATACTAATAAAAAACACCAAAAACCTACTATAATCATTATAAATACTAATGATATTAGTTCTCAATAGGTGTATCTTAAAAGAAGCATACTCCCTCCTTGAGAGGCAAATTCACCTATATAGGCCCTAGCAACCTACCGCATAAGCTGATCAAAGGATCCCCAAACAATTATAGCTTTCAAAGCTGAAAATTGGTGTTTTTAAAACTATTGATTCAGCAATGGTTTTACTTTCTTCAGCATGTCATCAGCTGTGGTCTTCGACAATGATTTGATGTCAAAAATCTCCAGGGCCTTATTGAGGTCATTTAACTGTTTTGTCTGCTTATTTTTAGCATAAACAGCTCTTAAATATTTGATTTTCTCAAAATCCTGGCCGCCTTCAATAAGTTTCTCGAACCGGATAGAACTCAAAGGCCCCGGGTAAACCATGTAAGTATCGCCTGCTGGCCAGGTGATAAAACGGCTATCTTTTAGCGGATCTTTTGTCCAGCTGTTATAAGCCCATCGTAAATATCCTTCCATATTTTTGCTTGCCGTATACCAGCCAATCCAAACGCCTTCTGCCGGTGAAGAGAAAGTAAAGCCATTTGGATAAGGCTCCGTACAGCAGGTATACCAGGTGCTCAGCTGACCTTTTTCCTTACGTTTCGCCAATGTAGCTGCCGGGAACTCCCACCTTGAAGCCACACAATACACATCAATATCTTGTTCTATTTCCGGATGATAATCTCCAGCCAAGGCAATTTTCCAGTTTTTATCGGTCTCTTTTAATAATTTGATGACAGATTTCATCGCCTCCATTGGTCTTTCGTCCATGGCAATATAAGTTTTGCTGAACCATCCTTTTTGTTTCAAATGTTGTGTAAAATCAACTAGCATCGTCTTCCAGAAAGCATGATAACCTGGTGTACCAATCGCATCCGTAAACACCGCTTCTTTTTGCGCAGCTTCGTCGTAATAAGTGAAAGCGATTTTCCATGGTACCATACTGTAACAGTTGATACGTTCGGTAATGCCGCAATCCATTACAAAGGAGATGTATTTATCAAATAAACTGTAATCGTATGTCCAGGAACCATCCTTTTTCTTGGTCCACTTTACCAAACTCGGATAATCATCATAAGTTTGATGTCCCCAAGGCTCATTTACGATACTCGCAGTAATCGTTTTTTGACCTGCGTCCGCCAGCATGGTATAGTAATCTTTCATCAATGAAAAATGTTCCTCGCTCCACAATTTTGCATTGTGCACACGGGCTATAGCCGCTGGATGCTGCCATAAGTCTAGATCATATTGCCATTTATCAGGCGCTGGCAATGTCTTGTTCAATACCTGAACCATGACCGCTAAAGCATATTCCTGATCCCCTTTTACCTTGATGGTGCCTTTATAATTTCCAGCAATGGTGTTTGCTGGTACTTTGATACTCAACCAAATTGGCTGGGTGCTATTTTTTTTCAGTACTACTGATTTAGTTTTTGTGTCAATGGCATCGGCAACATAAGAAGAATCGAAATCCTGTGGCTTTCTGTGGCCGCAGCCATCTCTGAATTCATCAGTAATGACATAATCCAGGAAGCCAGCGGTCAGGTTTTCCTTTTTAATCACATGGCCTTGTGTATCTTTCAGGTCTTCCAGCTGTACACTGATATTGTTCAAATCTTTGTTTGTCCATACCAGTATTTGTGTGTGTATTTTTTCGCCTTTCCAGGCTTTTGCTGCCCAAGCTTTTTGCACTATTATTTTTGCTGGCAGTTCTCTTGCAAAACGTACATTAGAGGAGGCAAAACTCACATTTAATCCATTGGGTTCTTTAGCCCACTCCTCTTTGAGAATCTGAGGATTTACCAAAGGTTTTTTTTGCAGTGCTAAGCTGGCGTCCTGAGCCTTAATGTTTAAACAAAAGAAGGATAGACAAATAAAAAATAGCTGTTTCATAGGCCTAAGTTAGCCAATTAGGGAACAAGGAAAAACGGCGACTGTATCAGGACTGTTACGCAAGCGTTTGTTTAAATGTAACAATATGGATAGGTTTTATTTGTATTTAAATTTAGACTTCAGCAGGATTGCTGCTTTCGTATACCCTCCTTCTGATCCATCTACAAAATGAACATGCCCTTCTTCCAGATCACGAACATAACAAGACATGATCGCATCATTACTAATATTTACTCCGTATTTAACCTCTCCCGCCTTTTCTAGTTCCTCCAAAGCACTCAGTAGTTTCAATCTTTGCCTGTCATCCCCGGAAATCACCGTATTAATTTTACCATCAATCACCAAGGTATCAGACATTTCTACCAATCGGTTCAGGTAGTTCTTGCCCGGTTCGGTATAAAAATAGACATAACCATATAAATTGGTCAGCCAGGTACGGATCAGTTCAACGAAATTCAGCGAACCCGTCCTTGCTCTCAGCTCCAGATTCAGGCGGTTAAAAGTAGTTTTCAGTTTGAGTTTTGCTACTGAAATTGGCTGCCGCTTCTTCGGTTCCCCATAAATATCATCTAATAAAGTAAATACTTTACTAAATACGGCCGACTGCTCATGACCATTACCAGCTACAACCAACAGGGTAACCACCTCAGTACTATTTTCAGGAGGTCCAATTTTATCCCAACGGCACTGCATTCCGCTCAGGTCCAATTCAGTTGCAATCGCCTCCAATGGGTTAAACAAATAATCTTCGGCTTTGATCAGTCGTTCTGCATAATTCAAGCCTGTTCCAAGAACCACAGGAATAGAAAACGAGCTCGAAATATGGAACTTACTGATCCGAAGTTCTTGTCCCTGGCCATAGATCTCCTGCACAGGGACTGTACCCACTCGGAGATGGAGTCCAAAATTAAGCTGCACACTTTCTTTATAAAGCAGCAGCAAATCCATTAGCGCAGTTACTACCGACGGGGGAACGATAAATGTGGCACCATCCCCGCCAAAAAAGAAAGGGACTGTAATGCCGCTTTTGAAAACGAAATTCAGCACTGCGACAATACTGCCGGTCGCTAGAAAGTTAACCGTTTCATGCTGTCCATCCTGTATCGCTTGAGTAGATCCTTTGATGTCGCTGATGATCACATGCCAGTCCGCAGGCACCTGCTCAAACAAACTTGTAGTTTTCAACAATTCGGGCAGAGACAATTTATGCTCTGGTAAATGATGATAAAATAAATCACTGGCTACCTGCATACTTAAAACAATAGTTGGGTTGCTTTGAAATTACAACAAATCCTCCATAAAACACAAGGATCACTGCAAAGATGAAAAAACGTCTCCACTATAGTCCTGAAACCTTTAATCCATTCCGCAGCTGATTGGTCTTTAAATATTGAATTAGCGCAGCCGGATGATCCGTTTGCAGGCCCTGAATCCCTTTATCCATGGCCGCTTTCCATTTTATCGGATCTTCATTTGCCATTTGCACATCTAAAAAGATCGACAATCCATTTTCCCTCATCGCCTCCACAAGCATGGGATTCGGAATATTGTCTGTCGCTTCCAAAGGCATTTGCTGAAGAACTGCCGCTAGCTCTTCTTTTGTTTTGATACTTTTTGGCAAGCCAGACATCAATGGCAGCTGTGGAGCCAATGCACGCCAGGATTTATAATCGTCTGTTTTGTTGATATAAACCAATACTTGTTTTTGCATCCCAGCAGCCTGAATTTCCTGGTAGGCCTTCAAAACATTAGCTGCTTTAAAATCCAGATAAATGTTAATCCGGTTCTTGCAGGTCTTTAAGGCCTCTATAAAACCTGGCACACGATACTGCTTACCATCCTTCACATTCAAACTTAGTTTTTGAACTTCATCCAGGGTTAAGTCTTGAATTCTACCTTTTCCATTGGTAGTTCCATCTACGGTTTCATTGTGCATTAAAACCAAATGCCCATCACGGGTGGTCCGAAGGTCTATTTCTACATAATCAACGCCAAGTTCAATCGCTTCTTCCATCGCGGCGATGCTATTTTCGGGTTTTACCAAATGGCTTCCCCGGTGGGCAATCACGATAAAGCCATTTTTACATTTAGGCAGCGGCACGATGGTCCGCTGTCCAAATGTAATAGAAATGAAGCTCATCAAGATCAGTGTTAAAAAAACTTTTTTTAGATTCATGATCGTCATTTTTATGATGATTATTTTAGTGCTGTTGTTATTTCGAAGCGGGGTTCAGGTCTGTAAATTCAGCGGCATGGTCTCTGCTTGTTTTCTTCAGAGAAAAAGCATCGAACAATTCTCCAGAAGTTTTATACGCTTCAAACTTTAAGTGCTGACCATCCACATGAATCGTTTGAAAAAGCTGTGTGTTTTCCAAAGAGACATTCATCCATTTGGCACCATCCACTTTGTACATTTTAGGACCGGCCACAGAAACCAGGTAAACTGGTCCGCTGGCTTCCCTGCCAGATAATCCGCGGGGCAGATTTTGTCCGCGGCTATAAGTATGGTCATGTCCTTGCAATACAAGATCGATATGGTATTGATCAAATAATGGTTTGAAACGTTCTCGGAAATCTTTATTGTCCCTGCTTTTAGCGGTAGAAAAGATAGGATGATGAAAAGTAATGACCGTCCACAATTGCTTGTTTTCTTTTAATACCTTTTCCAGCCATTCATATTGAATTTTAGCCGAAGCCTCATCCAGAATGATCATCTGAGAATCTAAAGAAATAATGCGAACGTTCTGATAATCGACATAATACACCGATGCTTCCAGACCTTTCGGCCCATTACCCGGCAAGGTATACTGTATCCCCCAATGCGGATCCAAAACCAGCTTTTTTTGCTCATTCCTCACATATTCATGGTTCCCTGGCGAAGGTAAACTAGGAATCATCCCATTGATGAAACCACCTCCATAATGCCATTCCCCCCATTCCTTATCATTGTTAGAACGATTGATCAAGTCGCCGGTATGGATGATGAACCTGGCATCCGGTTGCTGCGAAAATGCTTTTCTGATCACGCGTGACCATTTGGAACGAATGTCATTCTGCGCGTCGCCCAGATAAATAAAAGAAAAAGGCTTGTTGGTATTAGCAGCGGTTGTAAATTGAAACCACTCGCTCCAATGCTCCCCTGCCCCTACGCGATAAGCATACACCGTTCCTGGTTTCAGATTGTTAAAAGTAACCTGATGATATTTTGCAGTGGCATAGTTATTCCCCCCAGATAAAACACGAGATCCTGCATCATAATTGGTAATCGATTCTTCCAGCGCTGGACTAGAATCTTCTGCTTTGATTTGTGCTTTAGCCGCAGTAATTGTCGTATCTGTACGCCAGGTGACCGTCTGACTCACTTCAGGATTTCCCGTCCAGGTTAAAATCACACGATCCGGAAAAGGTTTAGGATTAAAGTCCTGGGCATTGGTTTGGCTAAGGCCAGCCGTTACCAGCATGGCCATGAGCGCAATTGAACGTTTAAATATATTCATCTTGAATTTGTGTTATATATCATTTATTTCAGGGACCACATTAACGTGGTTTCTTTGTCGGCGCCAAAGGCAGAAACTGCTTTTTGGTAGTTCACTTTATTTTTTGCGCTTTCAGAATCCGGAAAAACATAACGTTTTGGGATCCCTCGGCCTGCAGCAAGCGGCCCGGTAACGAAAGCAGGATAACCCGTACGGCGCTGATCAAACCATCCTTCTGCACCTTTGAACAGCATGGCCAGCCATTTTTGGGTGATCAGCTGCTCTTGTGTGCCGTCATATTTCACGATCAGCTGATCGAAATAACTTGGAGGAGCCGTGACCGCGTAACTGCTCATCGATTCTCTAATTCCTTTATAGTACAGCGATTCGGCGGTTTCGCCAGGCACAGTTAACTTTCCTTTCTGCACAGCTTCCGCCAGGATAAAGCAGAGCTCTGTATAGGTCAGCAGACTAGCTTTCAATAAAGGGTTTGAAGAGGCACCATTCTTTCTGAAAAAGCTGGAGGAAAACACCGAAACATGATCCTCTCCGCCATTGTACGCCGCAGGCGCATCAATCGCATTCGGTACGCCAACATATCTATTCAGGTCTACCGTTGAACCTACTGTACTTTTAACGGGTTCTACCCATACCGCCAATCTAGGGTCATTTCTTTGAACCAAACGATCTACCAGTTCCTTACTTACTTTTGTTTTCTGGTAATCAAAATCAATCATTGCCAGCGGACCTCCAGGCCAGCTATAACCGGCCAGATTTCCCAGGTAAGGGATTTCCGCATTATCAGCACTGCTTTCAAATATTGGAAAGTTTGTTTTATCATTGATGATTTCCTGCATTTCAGTAAAAGCCGGACTATAATTTTTGGAGATGCGCAGCAGCATTCTTAAGCGCAGACTGTTGGCAAATTTCCTCCACTGCAAAGCCTTGCCTTTGAACATCACATCAGCTTTGGCATTAATATCCGGTGCTCCGCCTTTTAAAAGATCATTAGCTTCGCGAAGTTCCTTTAGCAAATCAGGATAGATCGCCTGCTGCTGGTCGTACTCCGGATAAATCAAATTACTCTCTTTAGATTTCAAGGCCTGCGAATAAGGAACATCACCATATAAATCCGTTAAATAACCGAAGTTAAAAGCTTTGATAATTTTGCTGATCGCCACATATTGATTCTCAGAACGTTTTTGTGCCGTTTCCATGAAAGTTTTGTTGACAGATAAACGGGCATAAATATCAGTCCAATCCACTGGTCCCCAATCGAAAAGGTCATATCCGGTATTGCGAACCAGCGTCAGGTAACGGGCTGCCGATGCCGGTCTTCTACCCACCGCATTTTCCTGATAGGCATAAGCGGTAGACAATACTACTTCCGACATCAGAAACTCTGTGTTGGTCGTTTCCGGGGAATTCGGGTTGGTATTGATTTCTTGGAAATCTTTAGTACAGGCAGCCAATAAGGTTGCAAACAGCACCAGAATGGTTTTATATTTGAATTTCATTTCTGATAATCATTAAAAATTACAACTTAATTTAAAGCCAAAAGAACGTGTTCCTGGCAGTGTCCAGTGACCAACGCCCAATTTAAATCCTTCAGTTACACTCATGGTGCTTTCCGGATCATAGCCCAATCCATTGGCCGTCCAGGTATACAGATTTCTACCAATCAAGGAAATAGAAAGGTTGCTGATTGGAAGCTTACGCAGCAATTGGGGATTAAATACATAAGTTAATGAGGCTTCTCTTAACTTCAGGAAAGTTGCGGAGTAGGTTAAGCGTTCGTAATATTTGTTATAGGTGTTGTTGTAAAAATCGGAAGCGGCAATGATGACCTTATTCTCAGCATAGGTGCCATCAGTATTGGCGATAAACCCAGGAATGATCATCCCGTCATTTCGGCTTCTTCCTTGTGAATCTACCCATGGCAAACCACCACTTTGCGCGTCTCGACCTACCAGTGTGTTGTCAGTTAAACCGGCATTGATCAAACTTTTAACGACGTAGGAGTAGAAATTACCACCTTTTCGCCAGTCCAGCAAAACATTAAGCGTAAAACGTTTATAACTGAACGTATTGTTAAAGCCTACTGTAAAATCAGGATTGTAATTGCCAACTTTTAGGTATTCGCTGTTGTTGCGGATATAATGCCCTGTTTTATCCAATAAAGCAGCACCTGCGTTTGGTCCGGTTGGTACTTTGGTATAACTTGGGGTATAGAAATCACCGATTTTTGTCCCTTCTTTGATCAGGTAACGGATGTTATCTCCATCGGCACTACCCATAGAATATTCCGGTAAGCCCTCCATCAGGGAGATCACTTTGTTTTCATTCTTTGTGAAGTTTACATTCATTTCCCATTTAAAGGCTGATTTTACCGGAACGGCAAAGAATCCAATTTCCCATCCGCTATTTTGGATGTTACCTGCGTTAATCAATCGGTTTGAAGCACCTGAAGCAATGGTAGTAGGGATATTGATGATCTGGTTTCTTTTGTTCGTTTTGTACCAGGTGACATCCAGTCCCAAACGGCTGTCAAGGAAGCGTAAATCTCCGCCGAATTCATAAGAAGTAGCAATTTCTGGTTTCAGGAAGTTGTTTTTAAGGTTAAATTCAATAGTCGCTCTTTTCACATCACCCCAATCCTGGTTAAAAGGAACGGTGTTGTACAATTGGTAAGGATCAGTATCACTTCCTACCTGCGCCCAATTGGCCCTGATTTTGGCAAAGGACAGTACATTAGACTTGATTTTAAAGACATCTGTCAAAATGGTGCTAAAGGAAACTGAAGGGTAGAAATAAGAATTGTTTTCTGAAGGAAGTGTGCTGGACCAGTCATTTCTTCCGGTGACATCCAGGAAAACCATGTCTTTATAGGCAGCATGTCCCATTCCATACAAACTGTTGATCCGTTTGCGGGAGCTGTACTGCGAATTGGTAATTGTTCCAGCCTGTGCATTGTTGATGTTATAAATGCCAGGGATACTTAAACTTTCGGTACGCTGCGCAGTACTTCTCGCCGTTTGATCCATTTGGTTTCCTCCAGCGGAAAGGCTAAATGACCAGTCTTCATTTAAGGTTTTCTTGTAGCTCAATAAGAAATCTGTATTCTGCTCTTTGAAGAAACTATTGTCTACACCATAACCGCCAAATTTAAAACGCTTGGAACTAAAAGGACGCTTGGTTTCATGCTGTTCATTGTACATATCAAGACCGGTACGAGCCATAAAACTCAAGTCGTTGGTCAGGTCAATTACTGCCTGCACATTTCCGGTGATGCGGTTTCTATCGTAACCATTAGTATGTTCGTAGGCCACAAAAAACGGGTTATCTGAGTCATCCGGCGAGAATTGTTCCAGATTTTCACGCCCTGGCTTCCAATAATTTCTCAAATCATTAATGTTCATATTGGCAGGCATCGAATACAGCATTTGAGTCACACTCTCCCGGTAAGCTGATGGACGGTTGTCACTTTTATTATTTACATAGCCGAAATTCGTGCTGATTTTCAGTTTAGGATGCAATACATAAGTGGCAGCCAGATTTAAAGTATTTCTGCTCAGATCTGTATTGGGAACAATGCCCTTATTCGCCAGGTTGGTATAAGAAAGTCTGTAATTACCAGATTCATTTTTACCAGTGATGGCTAGGTTGTTGGTATAGGTAGAGCCTGTTTCATAAAAATCTTTCACATTGTTTGGATAGGATACCCAATCGGTAGGGATTGGCTTTCCATTGGCATCCAGCGGACTGTTCCATTGCAGGTGTTTGCTGCCTACATTCAATCTAGGCCCCCATGCTGAACTTGTTGAAACTGCTGGATCATCGGTATCCTCACCGGCACCAAACTCAGTTTGGAAATGAGGAAAGAGATAAGCTTTGTCGTACTGGGCACTGGAATTGAAACTTATTCCTAAACCTTTTTTACTTGCTGCACCACTCTTCGTGGTAATGAGTATGACGCCGCTTCCTGCCCTGCTGCCATATAAAGCTGCAGCACTGGCGCCTTTCAAAACGGTAATCGTTTCAATATCATCCGGACTGATGTCTGCAATCGGGCTGCCATAATCTACTGAAGAACGTCCTACCTCCGATGTTGCACGTAAAGAATGTGCCACAGGAACACCATCTACCACAAACAGCGGCTGATTATCGGTTGCAATAGAAGATTGCCCTCGGATCGTGATGAAAGCAGAAGAACCCGGATCAGAACCTGTACTGACCACATTTACACCAGCCACTTTTCCGGCTAGAGAATTGATCACATTCAGCTCTGGAACAGTGCTCACATCAGCACCTTTAACCGTTGCAATGGAGTAACCCAATGCTTTTTCGGAACGCTTAATCCCTAATGCGGTGACCACTACTTCTGAAAGCTCAGTTTGATCAGGTACCAGATTAATATTCAGCACGGACGCTCCTTTAACTGCTTTTTCCTGGGTCTGATAACCCATCATTCTAAAAATAAGTACCGCAGCCGCGTCCTTTACATTTACACTATATTCCCCGTTAAAATCGGTTACAGCGGTATTTTCTACTCCTTTTTCAATGATATTCACACCAGGTATCGGCAGGCCCTTTTCGTCGGTTACCCTTCCTTTTACCCGGATTGCTTTTTTAATAATGACCTGGTTGTTCTGAACCTGGTAAGTCAGCTGCATTGGCGTTAATATGCGCTGCAGCAAAGTGCTGACCATTTCATTTTCAGCTTTAACAGTGGCTATGTACCGGTTTAAGACGGCATCTTTGTTGGTGTAAACGAAAGAGAGATTGGTTTTCTTTTCGATGTTTTTAAGTAATTCGGTTAAGGTACCGTGTTTAAAGCTGAAACTGATCCTGCTGTTGAGTTCCTGCGCTTTTAAAGGCGAGGCCTGCCCTGCGAAGAGCATTACAGAAAGAAAAATGTAGATCAGGGTAAAAAAACGCATTACTTTAAAAATTAATTGATTAGTCACTGCGGACTTTTTCATAACTTTGAGTGTTTTAATCGTGATGGGTTAAAATAAAATTGAATTCTTAGCCGAAAGCGTGCGTCAACATGCTTCGGCTATTTTTGTACATGGTCTAGCTACATTTACCTCCTTTTATATAAATTGTCTGTTTGTTGATCGTGTAGTGGATGTCTAAGGTCATTTGAATGGTTTGTAAAACTTCCTTGATATCGATGTTGCTAAATTTGGCGCTGAGCTTGCAATCTTTAAAAGACCGGTCTGCAATCACCTGAACTCCGTACCGGCGTTCGATCACTTTAAACACCTCTTCCATTGGCGTTTGGTCAAATATCATTTTCCCTTCAGTCCAGCCAATTGCGCTGCGGGCATCTTCCAGCTTCTCGCGGTATAGCAATCCTGATTTTGCATCAAGTCCTGCTTTTTGATTCGGAAGCAGGTAAATGGCTGCCGACTGTCTTCCTGCGGAATCCCTAGATACCGCCACTTTCCCCGTCAGCACGGTTACTTGAGGACTGGATTTCCCCCATGCAGAGATGTTAAAACTAGTACCCAATACGAGGGTCTGAATGTTTGAACTCTGCACAATAAAAGGATGATTCGGATCACGCTTTACTTTAAAGTAAGCCTCTCCTACCAGCTTCACTGTTCTCATCGAAGCTTGTCTGAAGTGATTAGGGAAGCTGATGCTGCTTCCTGCATTTAATAAGATCTCCGTACTGTCAGGCAGGATGATATTGGTGATTTTTCCGGGCGCCGAGGTTTTAGTCGTCCAGGTGGTCTGAACCACTTCCCTAAGTACTGTTCTGTTTTTATTAAATATGATCAAGATAGAGATGGCTGCTACCACAGCTGCTGCTGCGCCCAGCCAGATTTTAAAGGTAGTTTTCTTTTGAGCTTTTTCGTATGGAACCGGAAGTTGAATCGCTGCAAACCCAGATTTCCAGGCATCTGATTGCGGTACCACTGCGGTACTTTCCCAAAGCCATATCGCCTGATCCAATTCCTGCCGATGCAGCGGATCTCTACTGATCCAGTCCTGTAAACGCTCCTCTAAATTTGCCGCCTCTTTCCATTCCCCCCGCTCCTTCGCAGCTAAATATTCGAGTACCAGTTTCCAGATTTCTTGTTCCATTGTTATGCATTTTATAACTAGAAGACAAGATTACGAAGGCGATTACGGGCCCAAAAACGTTAAGTATCCATTAAGAAATTGTTAAGCTCGATTTATTGGAATTCAGCTCTATTTTTCAAGACTTTTTCCTGCAAAAACTGAAAGCCTTTAACTAAATGATCTTCTACTGTCCGAACAGAAATATCCAGCAGGGCTGCGATTTCTTTATAACTGAAACCTTCAATTCGATACATATAAAAAATCAGGCGTCTGCGTTCCGGCATTTGATCAATCAGATCATAAAGCATCCGCACTTTGTCTTTATGCTCATAAGATTGAAAAGGATCAGCTTTCACATCTACAATTCCCTGGACTTCCTCTTCCTCGATCGGCTGATAGTTTAACCTGGAAGCTTTATGATAATTGTTGGCGCCATTTTTTACGGCCCTAAACAAATAAGCTTTTTCATTGACAAGCAGGACTTTGTTTTTCCATATTGCGATAAACACATCATTTAAAATGAGCTGCGCTTCTTCCGCATCTTTGACCAGATAGATCGCATACTTTATCAGCGTTGGAAACATCCGACGGTAAAGACCTTCGAATGCTTTTCCATCGAAGTCGTCTCCAAGATCCCCATTAAGTCCGACAGTATTGTTTTCGCCCATAAAATATGAAGCGAAATTAGGCTTAGCAAATGACGCGGATATTAACAAAATGTTAAATGAAACAGGAGGAAGTAATTAAAAAGATATGGGATGATTAAAAAAAATCTATTATTTTACGGCCGCATGGAAGAAATCATCAATCAAATAAACGACCTCATCTGGTCAAACGCCCTTATTCTCCTTTGTATGGGAGCTGGTATTTATTTTTCAATAGTTACACGTTTTGTACAGCTCCGCTACCTAAAAGAAATGGTTGCACTCCTTTTTGGAGGCAGCAGCTCCGATAAAGGCGTGAGTTCTTTTCAGGCTTTTGCCATCGCGATTTCCGGTCGTATAGGAACGGGTAATATCGCTGGAGTGGCCACAGCCATTGCTATGGGGGGCCCTGGTGCTGTATTTTGGATGTGGCTGATTGCTTTTTTAGGCAGCGCATCTGCTTTTATTGAAGCTACATTAGGTCAAATCTATAAACAGGTAAACAATGGACAATACCGTGGAGGTCCGGCTTTCTATATTGAAAAGGGCTTGGGGGTAAAATGGTATGCCATCATCTTTGCTGTAGCGACCATATTGAGCACTGCCCTATTTTTACCAGGTGTTCAAAGTAACAGCATCGCCCTGAGCATCCATAATGCCTTTGATGTACCTGTTGCTTATACTGGTATTGGCGTTGCCGTATTGTTAGGATTGATCATTTTTGGCGGTGTAAAGCGAATTGGTAAAGTTGCAGAAATTGTAGTTCCTTTTATGGCTGGTGCCTATATTTTAATGGCGATCGTTATCATGGCCATGCACATTCAAGAGATTCCATCGGTCATTATGCTGATTGTAAAATCCGCATTTAAGCTTGAGCCTGCCTTTGCTGGTGTATTTGGGATGGCCATCGCCTGGGGTGTAAAACGGGGAATTTATTCAAATGAAGCCGGTCAGGGCACTGCGCCGCATGCAGCCGCAGCAGCTGAAGTGAGTCATCCGGTAAAACAAGGCCTGGTTCAAGCTTTTTCTGTCTACGTAGATACCTTATTTGTATGTACCGCAACGGCTTTCATGATCCTATTTACTGGAAAATACAATGTGATCAATCCGGAAGGTGGTTTTATTGTAGAAAACCTACCCGGAGCAAAAATTGGCGCTGAATATACACAGCACGCGGTAAATGCTCATTTCCCAAGCCTAGGTTCTGGATTTGTAGCGATTTCTCTATTATTTTTCGCCTTCACGACGATCATGGCCTATTACTATATTGCAGAAACCAATTTAAGTTACCTCGACAAAAAAGGTCGTAAATGGGCTTTATGGACCTTGCGTATCCTGATTCTTGTGGCTACATTTTATGGATCTATTAAAACCGCAGAAGCAGCCTGGACTTTGGGTGATATTGGTGTAGGTGTGATGGCCTGGTTAAATGTAGTGGCCATTCTTTTACTGAGGAAGCCTGCTATGATTGCTTTCAAAGACTATCAGCAGCAGCGTAAAGCGGGTAAAGATCCGGTATTTAATGCTAAAGAACTGGGAATCAAGAATACCACTGAATGGTAAAGGGAGTTGAGGAAACTCAAAAAAAAAGCTGAATAAGATGTCAAAAAAATGGGATTATACCAGTTCCGCACGAAAATTCACGGCTAAGTTCCCGGTCTTAAGCTATCTGGGCATACAAATTAACTTTTGGATCGTTGCCAATGTTTTTCTGTGTGTGCTCATGCATTTGCAGTCACTTTCCATCAGTGAAACTTATCCAATCCATCCGCCCAGTGGATTGGGCACCACCTTAATACTGGCTGTATTTTTCGGATTTCTTTATGGGGTTATCCTCGGCTTAACCGACCACTATTTGGATAAGAATCTCCAGAAAAGGCAATCTATGGGCAGGATAATTTTGATCAAATCCATCCTCTCCCTGGTACTAATTGTATCGATGCTGGTTTTCACCAAGCGTATTTTCCTGAATTTATTTGTAGATCCAGCCCTATATGCGCCCAACTTTATGCTGAACGATAAATCATGGGAGTACATCTTTTTTATCCTGGTGATTTACTATTTATTCATGACATTCATCATCGGTTTTATCAACCAGGTGAACAGAAAATATGGCCCAGGTGTACTGGTTCCTCTGCTACTTGGCAAGTATAAAAGCCCAAAGGAAGAGGAACGGATTTTCATGTTCATGGACTTAAAATCCTCCACTGCTATCGCAGAAAAGCTGGGGCATCTCAAATACAGTTCATTTATCAGAGATAGTTTTTTAGACATCAACAAGATTCTTTTGTCGTTCAATGCTGACGTTTACCAATATGTAGGGGATGAAATTGTGGTCACCTGGAGGATAACTGATGACGAGAGAGACCTCTCCTGCATTCGGTTCTTTTTCGGCTGTGAAAAGCAGTTTCAAGACAACGCCAATTATTACCTTTCCAACTATGGGTTTCTACCGCATTTTAAAGCAGGCCTACACATGGGAAAAGTGACTGCTGTAGAGATTGGTGACATCAAAAGAGACATCGCCTATCATGGTGACACTTTGAATACTGCAGCAAGAATTCAAAGTGTCTGTAATGACTACCACAAAAAATTTCTAATCTCAGAATATGCTTTAGCTTCCTTAGACCCACACCATCAACTACAAACAGAAGCTATAGGGATGATTTTGCTCCGAGGTAAGTCTGTTGAAGTGGGGATTTTTAGTGTGGAGGGTATCGAATCACTTTAATCGTTTCTACCTGCCAAAACCGGCTGCATTTTTCTGATCCCTTTCTCCTGCAGCATTGCTGCAATTTCATTGACCATAAAAATCGAGGCTTCAATCTCGTCTTTTCGGATCGCTACACTTTCAATATTGAATCCGAAAGGCACACAGCGTTCCGCACAAAATGCAGTCAGTTCAGCCGCAATTTCCAGGCAGACATTCACTGATCTCTCCAGCATATTATCGGCAAGTTTGAGCTCCTCTTTAAGCGGATCCGGAATATGAATACCCAGCCATTCCATAAAACACAAGGTTTTAGCCGAACCGCAGGCGCTGAGCGTAAAAATAATGGTTGGTGCTGTCTTTTGCTGCTCCAGACAAGTCCTGCAGAGGTCTTCTACTACTTTTTTCGCATAGCTGACATCAAACACACATTGGGAGATAAAGTAGCTCACTCCACAGCTGGCTTTGTCCAGGATCCGTTGATCTTCGTCCTTTAATACCTCATGCCTTTCAGGAATAGTAACGGCTCCCATCACAGAAGTATTATTGTACTTATTCCAAATCCCGTAAGCCTCCGGCAAACTGATTTTAACCGGGAAATCAGGTGCAGGTACGCCCACAAAAACCGGATAAAAATTATGCTGATGAAGATCCTCCAGCCAATCCGATAGTTCTTCTCCAGAGAATTTTCCTGCTGGACGGTAGATAATCTTAGGAACATCGAGCTGCTGAAGATAGCCTGCTGCAAAACTAAAAGGATCATGTGCTTTCCCAAAAGGAAATGGCCTTTCTTCACAGGTACGGGCAGATTCATCCTGAACATCATACACAATTAAGGCATCAATACCTAAAGGGATTAATCTGGCAATCGTCTTTTCTGCGATTTCTGCAATTCGCTCAGGCGTAGTTTCTGATTTCGGAGGGGTGATTCCGTAGGTTAAAATTCCGGACGCTCCGGATTTGATTTTATTTAAGAACATTAATGACAAACGTTATAATTTATACAATGGGTTTTTCTCCATCATCCGTTCTACTTCCTCACGAACTTTCTTTAGTCCAACTTCATCTTCCGGATGGTTAATTACTTTATCTATTAGTGCCACAATCTCTTCCGTATGGTTTTCTTTCCACCCAGAGGTCGTAATGGCAGCAGTTAAAAAAACTACGGGTGCAGTACACCCGTAGTACTAGGAATTAAAGTACACTTTCTACGCTGATCTGTACCCTCGCCTGTTTAGCGGCAGCTACCATATTGATCAATGCAGCTTTAGTTTCCGGCCATTTACGTGTTTTAAGTCCGCAGTCCGGGTTTACCCAAAGGTGATTTGCTGGCAGTAAATCTGCTGCTTTCGCCAAAAGGGAAGCCATTTCTTCTGTACTAGGTACACGCGGGGAATGGATATCATATACCCCTGGGCCAATCTCATTTGGATATTCAAAATTCGCAAAGGCTTCTAGTAATTCCATTTGTGAACGAGAAGTTTCAATCGTGATTACATCGGCATCCATTGCCGCGATATGTTCGATGATGTTATTGAATTCGCTATAGCACATGTGTGTATGGATTTGTGTTTTATCCTGTACACCACTTGCAGTGATACGGAAAGCTTTAACTGCCCAGTCCAGGTAATGCGGGTGTTTGGCTTTTCTTAATGGTAATCCTTCACGGATGGCCGCTTCATCAATTTGAACGATGCCAATACCTGCTTTTTCAAGTGCAAGCACTTCATCACGGATGGCAAAAGCAATCTGGTTTGTCGTCACATCTCTAGGCTGATCGTCACGCACAAATGACCATTGCAGAATGGTTACCGGGCCGGTCAGCATGCCTTTCATTGGTTTGTCCGTTTGCGCAGCAGCAAATTCGCTCCAGCGTACCGTCATGTTTTTTGGGCGACTAACATCACCATAAATAACAGGAGGTTTTACGCATCGGCTTCCATAGCTCTGTACCCATCCATTTTTAGTAAACAGGAAGCCATCCAGCTGCTCGCCGAAATACTCCACCATGTCATTACGTTCGAATTCGCCATGCACCAGCACATCCAGGCCTATTTCTTCCTGCCAGCGGATGGTCTCTACAGTTGCTTGTTCAATCGCGGTTTCATACTGTTCAAGTGTTAGATCGCCCTTTTTGAATTTTGCCCGCAATTGTCTGATGTCGTCTGTCTGCGGAAAAGAACCAATGGTAGTTGTAGGGAAGGATGGCAATTGGAAGCGTTCATTGTGCAATTTCTGACGTACAGGGAAAGCACTTAAACGTGTTGCATCTGCTTCAGTAATGCCCGCTACACGGTCTTTAACCGCTTGTTTATGCACTTTTTGGGATGACCTTCTGCTTTCAATCGCTGCTTGATTTGCGCTTAGTAGATCCTCATTGCCTTCAGCAATCTGTTTCAATTCTGCAACTTCAGTTAGTTTCTGTTTGGCAAAAGCCATCCAGTTCTTGATTTCAGGATCGATAGCAGTTTCCAGATCCAGGTCAATCGGACTGTGGAGCAAGGAACAGGAAGGTGCAATAATTACCCTATCTGTACCCAGCTTCTCAACCGCTTTATCGATCAGGCCCAATGATTTTTTGTCATCATTTTTCCATACGTTACGACCATCTACCACACCCAAAGAAAGCTGAAGTCCATCAGGAATCAAGGCCAGCACTTCATCCAGCTGTTCTGCTGCACGTACCAGATCAATGTGTAATGCAGCAACAGGCAGGTTTACCGCCAGCTGTGTATTGTCTAGCAAAGCATCAAAATAAGTAGCCACCACAATTTTAACACCGCTCACCCGGTTAGAAATTGCGCGATAAGCATAATCAAATGCTGCTTTCTCTTTTTTCGAAAGGTCAAGTACCAGACAAGGCTCATCCAATTGAATCCATTTCGCCCCCTGCTGTCTCAGGCGGTTAATGATGTCCACATAAACAGGGACTATTTTTTTAATCAGGTCAATGCGCTCAAATCCCTGTTCTTTTTCTTTACCCTGTAAAAGGTAACTTACCGGACCTAAAAGTACAGGTTTGGCTTTTTCGCCAAGCTGCAATTTTGCCGTATTGTATTCACTAAAAATATTCTCGTTGAAAATTCTGAATTCCTGATTGGCAGTAAATTCAGGTACAATATAATGGTAATTGGTATCCAGCCATTTGGTCATTTCCATAGCCGTAATGTCCAATCCATCTTTTTGATAACCACGTGCCATCGCAAAGTAAAGGTCAATTTCATGGTTTGATTTCACCTGCGAAAGTACCGGCGAATACCGCTGAGGAATGACACCAAGCAATAAACTGGTATCCAATACCTGGTCGTAAAAGCTAAAATCATTGCAAGGGATCAGATCAATTCCAGCATCGAGCTGCGTCTGCCAGTTTTCTTCCTTAATCTTACGGGCCACCGCATGTAGCTCGTCCTTACCTATTTTACCAGCCCAATATTGTTCACAGGCTTTTTTTAGTTGTCTTTGGTTACCAATTCGCGGGTAGCCGAGGTTTTGTGTTAACATTTCTTAAAAAGATTTAATTAGTAAAACTTTTAAATTGCTTTTGCCAGACTTCAAAGTGCTTCACAAAAAAAGGGCATACTGTATCCTCCGGACCGGCTAATTTCCAGTCTCAAAATCATCAGATCATTTACTTTAATTCGCGAAAGCATTGTCTTTCCAGAATCGGCAGGTCTCCTGACTTGTAACATTTCAGCCGTCCTTCCCATCTTTATCAAAAGACAGTGGACCTATTTTGGCAGAAACTATGTGGTTACTTACAGTTGCGCGACAGTCCGTGATTTTCACACGGTTCCCTTTTAATTCCGATTTTCATCGGAAACCTTTTCCGGTAGATAAAGTATAGAAAAGAACTATTGTTTGTGATCCAGCCCCCTACAGGGACTAAATGCTAAACAAATGTACATACACAGATTATATATCTTTATAAACAGTATTAAATAAGTATAATCAGCTTTTTTTCTTAAATTTTAAAGCACAATATCCTTTTAAGTTGCTATTTTTACTACCCTAAAGGGAAAATATGCTATGGAAGAATTGGATGAAACAGATTTGCTGCTATTAAAGATATTAGGCGACAATTCAAATTACACTGTAAAAGAGCTCGCCGCTAAGGTAAACCTCTCCACCTCGCCTGTTTTTGAGCGAATAAAAAGGCTGGAAAGTACCGGATTTATCAAAAAATACATTGCAGTACTGGATGCTGAAAAATTCAACCAGGGCTTTATTGTTTTCTGCAACATCAAACTCAAACAGCACGATAGAAAGATCGGTCACCGCTTTGTAGAAGATATTCTAAAGATTGATGAAGTCGTAGAGTGTTACAACATTTCGGGGGATTATGACTTTATATTAAAAGTCTATGCTAGGGATATGAAACACTACCAGGATTTTGTTTTTAACAAACTGGGATCGGTTAAAAGTATCGGAAGTACACACAGTACTTTTGCCATGGCAGAGATCAAGAACTCTTACAATATTAATTTTTAAGCATACAGCCCGGCATGATATCCGGGCTGCAATATTCTTTTTACTAGCCATTAATTAGCCGACTATTTTTTAACCAATTGAAATGGGCTCATGGTCTTCTCCAATGGCGACTAAAGTAAAAGCACCGCTCACTACTTTTTCTCTGAACTCTTCGCTCATCTTCTCTAAATAAACCTCCACCTGTATCGTAATACTGGTATTCCCGATACGTTGAACCCGCCCCACCAATTCCACCAGCATACCGGCAGGAATGGGCTTGGTGAAATCAATTTGACCACTGCTGACCAGCACAAAGTTTTTCCGGCTGAACCGCGTTGCCGTCATAAAGGCGGTCTCGGTCATCATCATTAATATTCTTCCGCCAAACATGGTATTGTGGTGGTTGGTCGTATCAGGAAACACCACCTTAAAAACATGTGTTTCCGATTTATTGATTTTTTCGGCTATTGTCATTTTGAAATTTCGGTTGTCATTACATTTTGATGCTATGGTAAACAGCGGATGTAGGGTCTATTTTTATAAAAACGACAAATGTTATGGAGAGGAACTTTAATCGCAGGTTTTGATGTTCTAGAAAAATGGCGTTTTACAAATGGTAAAAGCACCGGAGCTGGTATATTTTTAGTATCATGACTATCCCTGAAAAAGCAAGAAATCTTCTAATGAGTATTCAGGACAAGCGCCCTCACGTGCCGTAATAAAAGCGCCTAATGAAACTGCTTGCTGCATGATCTGCTGTGCAGATGCGCCATTTTCAAATCTTTTAGACAGAAATCCAGCCAGAAAAGAATCACCGCTCCCAACAGTATCTTTTACTTCAATGGATATTGCCGGGCATAAGTAGAAGTCGTCCCCATGAGCGTAAAGTGCCCCCTTACTTCCTTTAGAGATGATGATCTCCTGCAAATCAAAGGTATCCTGCAAATACCTGACTGCATCGTTTTCCGTGCGGTAGCTTTTGCCAAGAAAATCGAGCATCATGCGCAGTTCTGCCTTATTGAACTTGGCCAATTGTGTTTTATGCAGCAGATCTTTGATCACATTCACATCGTAATGCGGTGGCCTCAGGTTAATATCAAATACATGATAAGCACTGGCCTCGATCAATTCAAACAGGGTATTTCTCGACCTTTCATTTCGGGTCACCAGACTTCCAAAAACCAGGGCATCTGTACTGCTTAACTTTTCTTGATCTTTCGGACGGACTTCAATAAAATCCCAGGCTACGTTTTCTACGATCTCATAATGTGCATCATTGTTTTCGTCCAAAGAAGCGATCACCGTACTGGTCGGATGCAAAGGATCAACCTGAATGCCCTCCGTTGAAATGTTCCAGTTTTTAATTTTATGCAGTAATTCCTCACCAAGGTCATCCTTCCCAACACTGCTGATCATGTTGACTTCAACGCCCATTTTGAAAAGGTGATACGCCACATTAAATGGCGCTCCCCCTGCCCTTCGCTGACCTCCGGGAAAGATATCCCATAGGACTTCACCAAAACAAGCTATTTTTATTTTCTTTATTTCCATTTGATTATTGTTTAATTGATCAGGTCCCTGACGCTGATACGGGATCCAAATAAAGCATAAGATAGCATTAACAACTCACAAATTACAGTGAGTGTCCATCTCCAAGAGCCAAAAGCAACCGCCAATGATGATCGCTATCAGAATCGCTGAAGAAGTTTCAATCGCAAGTTTCTCAGAAACTGAATTGGCCAGCCTTGTACACCCTCAATTACCAGCGTGGAACAGCCACTAACTCAAATGGGAGAAATTGCTGCCGGCTTGATTCTAGAAAAATCAAAGACAGCGATGCCTTAAGCAGAACAGTGATCGATGCTGAGTTAATTTATAGCGCTTCAACCAGGAAAATAGTCTAGCATTTTTTTTATAATCTATAGCGAAGTTTGATGTTTCTTCCGATAGCCTTAAGTAGTCCAGGATGATTGTTTACAGTTGCATCAACTACATCCCAATCCCCTTTTGGATTGCAAACCAATTGATATTCGATATCATTTAGGTTAATCTCAATTGCAGTAGTTTCTTTAGTTATTCCCTTTGTTAAAACAACGTAAGTATAGTCTCTTTCATCAAAAGTGATGCGCATTGGTAAATTCATAGTGCAATTATAGCGTAAGAAATGCGCTTTTATTGTGTTTACGTTTATTTACCTGAATATATTTCTTTTATTTTATTTCCGCAGCATCTTTTCCATGGCTTTTCGCCTTGGCAATTCCTCCACCAGCTGATCCAGATAACGGATCTTTTGCATCCGCTGGTTTTCGATTTCTTCTACGCGGTAACCGAAGATGACACCAGTAATTTTTGGAACATTTGGGTTTAATTGCGGTGCCTGAGCAAAGAAAGTTTCAAAGTCTGTTTTATTGTCGATGATTTGCTAAAGACTTTGCTGATCATATTCTGTCAGCCAAAATATAACCTCATGTAATTCCTATTGTTGTTCGATGAATGTTGATTTAAATAAGTATAGCGTAGAAATTTAGAACAATTAAATAAGCGATTTAAAGGGGCAATCGCAATAAAACACCTTTTCTTTTAATGATGTTTTTATAGTCCCACTGTATGGTTTTAGATTTTTCAAGCCAGCGTGCCAGGTCAGCGGTGTTGATTTGCTCAACAGCGGTATAGGTAATTGAGGCATCCTTAAATTTCCCAGTGCCTATCTTTAGTTCCGGTTCCTCGAAATCAGCACCGCTCCAGAACATCAAACGGATGCCCGCTTTCAGTTTGCTATAACCTGCAATTGGGTTACCATCTATAAACCATACGGGATGCGCATGCCAGATTTTACTTTCTTCATCAGCTAATTTGCTGTTGATTTCTGCCGACAATACCTTACATATTTCCCGATCTGCGACCGATTGCGATTCATTATAAGCGCTGATGTCTTTATTCATTCGGGTTATTTTTTGGATGATGTTCCTTTTTCCTGAAAATGTTGTTTGACCAGATTACAGACAATATTCCTTGATCAGCATTTCCCATTCTTTCTCCAGCGACAGCTCTGGCCTTTTCTTCCCCGCTCTTTTATACCAGTAATCTGCATTCCAAATGTCGCCTTCCTTGCGATGCAGGTACGCATGAATATGAGCTGAACGCGGGTCTGTCAACTGGTCAATTACATCGTGTGCTGTTTTCCAATTCCCTGTTCCGTCGTACCAAAGCGCTTTTAAATATGAAGGCAAATCAGCAGGTAAGCGCTGATCTTTTAGCGATTGTTTGAAATCTTTTATATCAATCATAGCTCAAATATAAGAACAAAGCGTTAAAACTTACCTAACCGATAAGGAGCTTCAACCCTTCAATTTTGATCCGATTAAAAGCAGGAAATCGTATCTTTAATTAAAATTTTAATCAAAAATAGATGAAGAGAAAACGCTTAAAATTATTCTTTTATTGAACATAAGCCTTTTTAAAAGAAATAGACTTGAAATACGCTCAGAGAACTTATCCTCCAGATTTTTTGGGCTAAGCATTTACTGGAGACAGTGCTCATCAGCAGGACCATACATATTCGCCTTTTCAAAACCCGTCATGCCCATACAGCCCAGGCCGATCACAGGCACAACCAAACCCTGGCTGCCCAATGCTATTTGTTTTATTTCCATGATCTAAAGGTCGGTGAGCCAAATCATGCGCATGTATGCAAAGCCCTGAAGCTTGTAAGCAAATCAAGGAAGTTGACGCCAATAAAAAAAGGAGGCTAATCATATTATATGATACAGCCTCCTGATTGGCTTGACAGCCTTTATTTTAGACAATTGGGGATTCAATATAACTATTGAACTACTTTACCATCTTCTGCGATTTTGATAGAAGCCGCTTCTGCGTCTTTTTTCACATCGATTTGGTAATATTTAGTTTTGTCTGCATTCGTTACCAGGAAAGCGGCTACTGGAGTCCATGCTTTAACTGGTTCACTTTGCAATGTAGTTTGTACTGCTTCTGGAAGATCTTTCAATTCAACCGGAACTTTAGTTGTACTATCTTGTTTCACAGTAATAGCTACTGGACTTTTTACTTCTGATGCGTTTACTGCTGTGATTGATGCGAATGCTAAAAATGCTGCTGATAAAATGATCTTTTTCATAACTTATATATTAGTGTTAAATATTCTTGTTAATTATACTAATACTAATGTTCATAATAGTGCCATGAATGACCCTCTTTGGCACACAACTGAAAAAGAGGTAGTTACAAAATAAAATCAGATTTCAACTGTAGAGATATGCCACACTTTGTGGTTTAAGGAAGCAACACTTAGTTATTTTCCCAAAAGCAATCTTGCCTGTGTTCCCCATTGACCGATAAAAAGATCCAGGATACCATCATTGCTCAGTTAACGGGCGGTAGGGTCTTTCTCAAATGCAGCACCATTACTTGTTAAGTTAAGAAACAGAATATCCGGATGCTGGTCGCTATTTACATCAAAGGTCAGCACTTAACTGGTATGCAGCGGAACTTTCAATTCCAGCTTTTCCGGCTGTTCGGTAAAAGTCCTTTTCCATCATTAAATTCATAATTCCATCATTATTTAAATCCACTAGCTTCACCGATTGGGTTTCCCAGCGAAGTTCCGGCAATCCTTCTTTCGTATAATCGATAAAATGTCAGGGTTTTTCCTTAATCCTTAAAAGTCAGCACAAACTTCACCCCTTCATTCACCTTACTTTCGACCTCAATATGTCCTCCTAAACTATTAATATGGTTATAGATCAAGAAAAGACCAACACCTTTACTCTCTGCATGATCGTGGAATGTCTGATGCAGCCCAAATACCTTGTGCTTCACGTTTTCCATATCAAAACCCAAACCCTTATCCTTAAAAATCAATTGCCGATGGCCATTTACTCTTTTTGTTGCAATCGAAATATCAGGGTAAATCCCCGGCTTGGTATACTTAATTGAGTTGGTAATCAAATTCAGGAATATACTATCCATATAAACCTTATTAAAATTGATCGTATCGAATGCAGAAAAATCAATATTAATGAGCGCCTTAGAGTCTGATATCAAAGAATTAATAGAATAAAAGACAGCGTTCAACGAGTGCTGAAGATTCAAATTTTCTGTCGGCACATGCACACTCTTTTTTTGACAGGCCGCATCCAGATAGTAATTTAAGCGGCCCTTCAATTCCTCTGTTGTTGACTGTAATACATTGATGAGTTCGATAGTGCCCTTGTCCTCAACTTTAGCAACATCTAAAAGGTTGAACAAGGCCAGCAAATTATTTACAGGTGCCCTCAAATCATGGGAGGCCATTTGAGTCAAATGCTGCAGCTCTTCATTGATCTTGGAAAGACTGATCAAAAGTTGGCTGCGTTCTTCTTCAATTTTCTTTTTATGTGTTATATTCTTGGCAACGGCATAGACTAGCTTCGATTCCCTAACAGGAATTGATGTCCATGATAGCCATATTACTTCACCCTGCTTAGTTACATAACGATTTTCAAAATTTAATAGTGGAATATTTTCCCTGAGATCGGTTCGATGGTCCTCTGTCATATGCTGATCTTCTTCATAGACAAAATCATTAATTGGTCTTGAAAACAACTCTTCATCCGAATATCCTAAAAGTTTAGATACTGCAGGATTAATTCGTTTAAAGTAGCCATCAAAGCCGGCTATGCACATCAAATCCTGGGAAACTTCAAAAAAAGGTTCAGTATCAAACCTATCCTGAAAAAAACCATTTTGATTATTTATTTTAGATGTCATACCCTATGTTGCTAGCTTATTTGCGATTTATCTCGCTCCCTAGCACTAAATTTACTAAAGTTTAGCAAATATTCATTTTGTTCAGCGCTGAATTAAGCATTCCATCCCCATATTCCTAGAGAATTGTGTTTATTTCACTGATAACCAAATCCGGACTCCGCCAATCCTGTTTTCGTTTCCTCCTAAATTGAAAGATTGCAGTGTCCGGATTTTAAAAAAAGTACTAATTGTCCCTCTTAACCATGAAAAATTTTATTACCCGCAAATCAATCTAATATTTCATGGTGTCTCTTTTCATGCTATCCCTTTTCATAGGAGATTTCATGGTTTTTTTCATCTTCATAGGCATCACCTTGCCCATCATGTCTATCGAATTACCATTTTTCAACATCATGGTATTTCCATCCTTCATTTTCACCGTGCCATCAGCCATCACCATTGTTCCATTTTCCAGGGTCATTGGTTCCTTCAATTCGGTATGTTTACCATTTTTCATCACCCACATTTTCCCGTCTTTCATCATGATGTGGTCTTTAGGAGGACTCATTTTATGAGTTTTCATTTTTTTGTGCATGATAGTGTCCTGTGCGACAACCGTACTGCAGGTCAACATGCCTAACGCTGTAATCATTAAAAATAACTTTTTCATAATTTTGGTTTTGATGTTTTTTGTTTGAAGCAACCAACCAACACCTTAAATTTCAGCCGATTACTCAATAAACTACAACAAACCACTAATCATTATTGTTCTAATTTAAATAGAAAAAGAAACCATGAGAAAAGTTGTTTATGGGATCAATCTCAGTTTTGCTAATTATTTGTCGCTATTTTGATTTGCGCTCCTATTTGCTGGACCACGTCCTGTTCCAGCAGAATTTCAGCGTGTCCTGAAGTTTCATCATATTCATAAATCGGATGAGGAAAAGCATCCAGTTCATTCGCAGAGATGGCTTCCCAACTTTCCCCCTGTCCCATGAAAATTTCCCCTACAAGTGCACCATGGTAGACAATTTTATAGCTACCTGCTTCCTCTGGATGAATATTTAAATCCAGCTTTTCATTTCCGACGGTGATCATTATATTAAATGGATCCATGATATTATTTTTAAATCAAGAACAATATCAACAACAGATAGTTTCAGCGCCTCAATATTAAACGCTCAAAGAACCTTAAAAGAACTAACAATTTAGCGTACAGGTTGTTTATCTGATAAATCAACACATTAACAATGGATCATCAGGATAAAAGTTTTAACGTATCGGTAGAAATCAATCAGGGACTGGAGCCATTAACCTTCACTATTATTCCTGTGGATGATGCTTCAATCAGTCCTGAAGCGGGATTAAGTTTTAAAGTCACCAGAGACAAGGAAACATTAGCAATCCTTAAATCCGATCAGCACCATTCCTGGCAACAGCTGGAAGGCAAATTAGATCAGAAGGAGGTCAACTCGATTGGTTTGGCTATTGACGCACATTATGGATAATTTAAACATTTAGCCACCGACCCTTTTAAGCGGAATATACATTGCGGAACATTCTCCAATTTTAAGATAAGCGTTCATGGAATTACCTGAATTCTGGATGTTGATTTCGCCATCACTTAATAGGCCACCAACAGAGGTAGGCAGGTTCATTGTTGCTTTAGGCTCCTCATCAAGGTCGTCATCGCTGATTGCACCCGTATTATCTTCCCATTCAATTCCGTTGAAATTGATATAAACTAATTTTTCATCGAGGCTTCTGCTAAAGGTAACTTTACCTTTTAAGGTCCTAATTGAACTTTTAAAACTGTAACCATATGCCCCATTCATTTTTGAGATCTTTATGGTTAATGGACAGCCAGATTCACTATCAAATTTATAGGTACCAACAAGATTTTTAGGCAAACTGGGAATACTTTTATTGGTTCCCTGTAATTGGATTGGAAAGTCCTTTTTTGTGGATAAATCCTCCCATCTACCAATAAAGGTGTTTTTGAGGAGTTTCCCTGTAATTTTTGCTTTTTTAATATGCTGATGGTCTAATTCATAGAGCAATACTTCCCCATTAATAATAGTTCCAGTCAGGTTGATCTCTACACCAATTTTATCATAATAATAAAAGCCAGCAACTTTACCATTTACGCTTTTCAAGCTAAAAACAACATCAATTTTTCGGTTTATAGTGCCCACAAAATTCTTATTAAAATCAACCTCTGCCAAATTCGCTTTACGAATGCTGTCTGATGCTTTCCCTGTATTTAAAATACTGAGGAAAGCAAATAAGAAAAACAATCTCTTCATGATTTTAATCTTTAAATTCTACCCAGTTTTTCTGAAAAAAAATGGGCGTTAATATGACCCCATTCTTTATTAAATTTGCCTCTATAAAGTCGCCAGTCTTTCTAACATATTTTAAGCGTGTATTTTCGATATCACTAGAAGAATAATATGCGCCATACTCACAGCGATAAGGATTGTCTTTTACATCACTTGTAAAAACGGATACCAATAGCAATTTCCTAGAATTTGTATCGGCCTTCTGATAGCCAAAAATTCTATAGTCGGCTCTAATATTTCCGAAAATATTTAACGAACTATCCCTTCTGTAGACGATCGCTTTTTGAATAAACTCTGCGTTAATTTCATTTTGAACTAGCTCTTCAGGTTTTTTTATTTTCTTTGGAGCAGGCTTAATGGAATCTTTCTGTATAGATTCCACATGATCATTATTTGTGGAGCTTGAGGTATCTGCTAAGGTCATAGTCTTCTTTTTTTGAGTATCACCACAGCCAAAAATGAATATCAGTAAAATAAATAGGATCAATTTATTCATATTAATTAATTTGTGTTTTTTATAATTCGTTCTTGAGTACATTTTTGATCAGCAATCTATAAAAGATCGGTTTAAATTTTGAGTTAGCTTTTATTTTTAAAATATTCAGTGATTTCAAACATCCAATCACCGCCGTAGCCGAATAAAACAGAAACAATGAACAGAATAATTAGATAAACAATGATTTGTTTGAGCAGTTTATAGCGTTTTAAATCCTTCAATAAGCAGAAATTAAAGATCATAAATAGTATCGCAGTAAGCACACCAGAGGGAACACCTAGCCAAACGGCGATAAAGCTTGCATATTGAACAACAGGATAGGCTACATAAAAAAAGACAGCCCCAAAAATAGCGCTTAAAAAAAGGAACAAAAGCCCTTTGAAAAAATCTTTGCCCAACAAGCCAATCATCAGGAGCAACAGCGCCAGGAATAGACCTAGAAAGGTATACGTAAAGTCCTCCAGGAAATTACTTTCTTCTTTTTGGATGGGGAAAATAACGCAGGTGCTGATTAGGAGGGTAAAAATCCCTACCATCAGTATTGCCTTTCTCGGAGTAGAGAAATTGGCTAGTAATTTGGTATTTATCATCAGTTAAGTTGTAAACTTATAGAATTAGTCTTTTGGTCATGTTTTTCTCTTTTATAAATCATAAACGCTTATTGATTAGGATTAATAATATATAATTGTTCTTTTAATGAGGTGATGATTACTAATTTTAGATTTTCCTTGATTTACGCTGATCTCTTTTTCCGTTTTCTCAATCCAGTTATTATGTTCATCATATTTGTAGGTGTAACTCACTTCTCCCCTATTTTTAGCATTGATTTTTAGCACATCGCCTTGCGGATTGTACAAGATACTTTCATCTCTATCTGAATACTGATCTACTGCTATTTCCCTGATGATCTGATTTTTATCATTATAGGTTTTTATGTTGGTTCGGTAAGGTTGATGGTCCTCATCATAATTAGTTTCCTTAATCAGATTCCTGCGGTTATCAAATTCCTTTACCGTTCGATAAGAAAGTTTAAACTTTTGAGCTGCTTCATCGAAGCGCCAGTGTTCTTCCTTTTGGTCTTTTTCATAGCTATAAAGCGTATAAAAGCTATTTTTATTTAAGACTTCTTTACCGTCCTGGAAAACGATTAGTGCTTCTTTTTCAAGTTTTCCATCAGTACTATAGGTAAAGCGGACTTCTTCGTGCTTGATTCCAGCTCTTAACACACTAAAGTGTTCTGCTTTATCGAGTTTCCCAGTCTGATAATGATACCGGTAAGATAAATTATTTTCATCTTCATCTGTTCCTTCCTTTGCTAAAATTATGGACTCTGTAAGCTGATTCCCGTTGTTGTCGTACTCCTTGTACAAATCTCTGCCAAAACCATAACTCCTTTCATTTTTTAAGGGTTTAACATCATAGTAAATTATCTTTTCCGTTTTAATCATAGGTTTCGCTTTGCTTGCTTTAGTCTCATTTTGCTGGCAGAATGCACCGCTTCCGGTAGAGAGCAACACCATTAACATATAGGTAGATTTCATTTTAACAATCATAATTTATATAGTGTATTTTTTCTAGGTTCTTATTTTAAGATTAGCCTCTCCGCCGCAGGGATTTTCTTGCTGATTTAAATATAAAGTAATGGCGCTGTTGTTTTTTGTCCCTTTGTAAAGCGTATTCTGCACTTCTTCCGCTGATAAAGATTGAAAACTGGTGATACCGAATAAGAAGAGGAGGAGAAATTTCATAGCTCGTTGTTTTCGGAGGTTAAATGACGACTAAATATGCTCTAAATACAAGATTAAAAAAAACAATAAAGCTAAAATTGTGGCGGTATAAACACTGCTTAATCCATCATCAATTCGCTGTTTTACGAAAAGATAAACAGCCTCAATGATCAGATATCCAATCCAGGCGACTACTAAAATAACAGGAAAAAACTTATCCATATTTGGTGACATTCCACTATTACCGCTCTGTTTGTCGCCAAACATCGCAACTGCGAAAAAACCTAATGGTAATCCACCAATAAAAAGTCTTAAAAAAAACGCGTCGCGAGTTCGTTTTTTAATGGCATTTTATCATTCTCAATTTTAGCTTATACAATAGGTATGCCACAGCTTACACCTAAATTTTCTGAAACCTGCTGTTCATGAAGCACATTACGGAAATCCTTCAAGAACTAAGGGCTTTTAAATGCTTGGAAAAAGAATAGGATACACTTAAAAAAGCAACTGGAACACCTGGCTAATAAAAGGTGATAAGATTCATTCAGAAAGTACTATTTATTATAGATTTTATACCTTAATTCAAAGTTAAAATAGAAATAACTTCGCATGCTTAGGAAACGGAGATTTTTGAATGAATGAAAGACTATTGATACATCAGGAGATCGACCTTCCTGATGAATTCGATGTAAAAGAAGATAAATTATTTTATAGCAATATAGATCTACTAAAACTAGCTAAAGATTACGGCAGCCCATTACGGTTTACCTTTCTACCCGCCATTTCTAATCAAATTGAAAGGATGAAAATGTATTTTCAAAAGGCAATAGAAAAAACGGATTATCAAGGTGAATACAGCTATTACTATTGTACGAAAAGTTCTCATTTCGAACATATACTGAAAAAGGCAGTTCAATCCAATATCGGCATTGAAATCTCCTCAGCTTACGATATAGACTTGATCAGATCTTTGATTAAAGCGGGTAATTTAAAACCTGGAACAGCAATTATTTGCAACGGATATAAGACTCCTGAATATCAAGCAGGAATTACAGCGATGATTCAACAAGGATATTGCTCGGTGGTGCCGATCATAGATAGTAAAACGGAGCTCCTATATTACCTCCGTGAATCCAAGGGCCTATCTCCTATTAAAATAGGCATCCGGTTAAACTTAAGTTTTATTTCAGGATATGATAGAAAATCCAGGTTTGGTTTGTCACCAGAAGACATTCTCAGTTTTTATCAGCATGAGATCAGCAAAAATGAAAAACTGGAGCTCAGCACATTACATTTCTTTAATGAAAAAGGGATGGACAATAGCGATGATTATTGGAAAGTGCTAGAAAAGATTGTCAGATTTTATTGTCAGTTGAAAAGATGGAACCCAAGTTTGACCACTTTAGATATTGGTGGTGGAATGCCCTTCAGGAGTAGTATCAACTCCGACGCTGACCTTCCTTTATTAGTTCAGCGTATCATTTCAACGGTTCAAAATATTTGTCATGAAGAAGCTGTGATGGAGCCGAACATCATCACGGAATTTGGAAAATATACGGTTGCCGAAGCAACAAGCACAATTTTCAAGATTTGCGAGAAAAAAACAGCTGATGAGTTCAACTGGGCTATCATTGACGGATCTTTTATTACTCATCTTCCAGATACCTGGGCAATTCATCAAGAGTATCCCGTTTTGCCGATCAACAACTGGAATAAAAATCTTAAACCATTTATTCTTGGCGGGCTCACCTGCGACAGTGCAGATTATTATCCTAATACCCCCGAAAATGAATTTATCAGGCTACCTGATACGGAAGAAGAACAATTTATTGCTTTCCTTCACACAGGTGCTTATCAGGAAGCATTAAGTGGCTTTGGAGGCGTAAACCATTGTTTAATTCCATCACCTAAGCATCTAATTATTGATCGTAATCAAGATGATGTTCTCGAATATGTTGTCTTTTCTGAAAAACAAAACAGCGAGCAGCTTTTAAATATATTGGGTTACGGCTAGATTTAATTCTGCCAATTATGAACGAATATCAATTTAAAACCTCGATAAAATCTGTATTTCATCGAGGTTTTAAACTAATGACGCATGGCCACTCTTTCAAGTTTATTTCTGAGTTCATCGGGATAAAAAGGTTTCAGCATAAAATCATCGAGGTACTGAGATTCAGGATGCAGCGCTACAGAAATATCAATTGAAGCCGTTAAAGCGATAATACAAATGCGGCTTTTGATCGGGTCATTTAATTGCCTAATTCTTCTGGAGGCTTCAAACCCATCCATTACCGGCATGTTAATGTCCATGAATACCACATCATAATGCCCGCTTTCTATGGCCTGTAAAGCAATTTGGCCATCCTGAGCAACATCTGCATTCAAATGCCACCTGGCCAGCGTTTTTTGCAAAACCATCACATTGATTTCATTGTCTTCTGCAATTAAAATCCGTAAATGGCTAATGTCGATATCCACAGGTTTCAAACTTGGATCTTCCTGCTCTTTAGACTTTTCAACCTTCCTCATGCTGAGCTGAAAATTGAAAGTTGTACCATGTCCTTCCTGACTTTGAAAAGTCAACGCTCCACCATGTAGGAGCACCAATCTGCGGGCAATACTTAGACCAAGTCCGGTGCCATGATATTGCCTGTTATTTTCATGTTTCGCGCGAAAATAAGGTTCAAAAATATGCTCAATTTGATTCTTTGGAATACCAATACCAGAATCGCTCAGTTCAAATTTAATCGTATAAACTTCTTCCTTTATTTCTGCTAGATGAACATTAATTTTAACAAATCCATGTGCGGTAAATTTAATTGCATTCCCCACTAGATTAAAAAGGATCTGCGTTAATCGGCCTTTATCACCCATCAGCATGATCCCCTCCAAAGGATCGTCTATCACCAGGGAAAACTCAAGGCCTTTTGCGAGAGACCTATATTTTAATGCCCCGTAAACATTTGCCAATAGCTGATCGAGGCGGAAAGCATGAAGCTCTAACTTTTCCATTCCGGCATCCAGGCGATTAAAACTCAGAATTTCATTTATAGTTGACATCAGATTTTCAGCTGAAAAGTGTAGAATGTCAAGATTTTCCTTTTGATCGGCTCTTGGCTCATTTTCCAAAAGCACATTGGTGATGCCAATCACTGCATTTAAAGGCGTACGGAGTTCATGAGACATCGTGGAGAGAAAGTTGGTTTTATCTTCCGCAATTTTCTGTGCCGACACCAAAGAATTTTTCAAGTTGGCGGTCAACAGCTGCTCCTTCTGACTGGTACTTTTAAATGCTCTAAAAAAAAAGTAATGAATAAGGATCAGCATCAGAAAATTTATGATGATGGAAAAATTATAAGCGTAAATATTTAAGGATTGTGTAGCACTTGGAAGTTCAAGCCCATAAAATTGCTGAAGCGTAAATAACAGTACCAGCGGCAATGTATTTAATAACGAATAAATCAGGCCCCAGCCTGCACCAAGGATATAATATCCTCCAGTAACAATCATCATCACATATTGCACAGTAACAATATTGATCCCATTTTTAAGCAACAACAAGTTCGTCAAAATGAAACACGTTAAGCTAAAAATGAAATAATGTCCCACCTTTTTCCAGGGCACTTTCGTAAAGATCATCACCAGACCGGAAATAAAAAGAATCATAAAAATACTGATTCTATATAACAAGATATTACGCTCTGTAAAGAAATATAAGCCAAAAAGCAGCACACTTATAATAGAAAAGGCAAACAGTAATTGTACCAAAATCGCAATCCTTGCCCTGTTGAGCAAGGTGTGCTCTATTCTTAAAATAGCATGATATCTTTTAAAAAAGAAGCTGAACATTGGCTAAAAATTTCCTGTATAACAGCCTTTGCTATATTTTGTTCTAACGAATGTCCTCCATTCTCAGGGATACCGGGCGTGTTGGCCTTGCTTTTTTGCTCCTCCAAATCATATTTGTTTAACTTGTAACATCCCGGGGGAAACAATAGATTTTCCTTAGCCAGTTAAAACCAGACAACCTATTAAACTGGGCATCAAGCAAATCCTTAACCACGCGGCTTTTTGAAAAACAAGTACAGTATTTAGCTGTTATTAGTCAGCCAACAATCAGACGATAAAAATGAGCGTAATCCTTGGAATAGAAAAACTTAAAAGTCAGTTAGACGAGCAGCAGCTTGACTCGTTAGAACAGGCTGCTGAAATTCACAAAAAGCAGTCAAATATTACTTTCTGCATCCTTCTTATGGAAGCAGATTCCATACAAATTGAAACCAGTCAGGCAGAAAATCGATCTGGAAAATACGCCACAGAGGCTTCACTGCTGAAAAGAACCAAAGAAGTTTTTGACAAATGGCTCCCTAAATTTGACATCCAGGTCATTCCTGCACCCTACTTGCCGTCCGCAACAAGTGTAGTTAATCCTAAATGGCTGGAACAAAAGATGGACGAAAAAGGGGTACGTATCAAACAGATCGCTTTTGATACCGGTGTGGACCGCGAGAGCATTGCAGAGTGGGTATCAGGAAAAAGATCAATGAGCCAGATCGTAAAGGCCATGTTTTACTTTTACCTCAGCAAATAATGCTATATTACTCCTACTATAATTTTGATATTTATTACAGACAAATCGCTCATATTTAATGAAAATTATTAATAGTTTCGAAGAATACAAGTCCTACTTAGGAAAAGAAATCGGTGTTTCCAACTGGCATACAATCAACCAGCAGCAGATTAACAAATTCGCTGATGCCACACTTGATCATCAATGGATCCACGTAGATCCGGATAAAGCGCAGAAAGAGGGACCATTCGGAAATACCATTGCGCATGGTTATTTAACCTTATCCTTAATTCCGTACTTGTGGAAGCAGATTGCCGACGTGCGTAACATCAAAATGGAAATCAATTATGGCATTGAGAGTTTCAAGTTTGGCCAGCCAGTTTTGGTAGACAGTGAGGTACAATTAAAGGCAAAACTAATTTCAATTGCAGATTTAAGAGGCGTTACCAAGGTAGTCATCGAGGCCACCTTAAAAATAAATGGTCAGGCTAAGCCAGCTTACAACGGTAATGTCGTTTTTCTCTATCACTTTATTTAATTGCGCGTTCTAAATGCAAAAACCTCAGGGAATGTATTTCGCTGAGGTTTTTTTATTTTGAATTTTGCTAAACAAGCGTCTTTTGAAAAGGTATTTTCAGCTTAAAACAAGCCCCTGATCCTTCCAGATTGCGGAGATGCATGGTGCCGCCTAAACCTTGTATAAGGTGCTTCACCAAATCAAGCCAAAGCCATAGCCTTTTTCTCCAAGGGTCCCCTTGGTGCTGGAATGGCTCCCCTCTTCCAATGCCTTCATATATGGAGGCGAGCATTCGGAAACCTTCTCCACTCCACATGCGCACCAATTTCTTCCCTCTGACAAACAGTTTTCAAAAAAAAGTTTAAATATTTTATTCAGTACATCAAAAACCGAATGGGTATCTGTTTGCGTAAATGCAATCAAATAAACATAAACATGAAAAAAGTTTTCTTAACTGCAATTGTCCTAGTAGCTATCACATTTGCATCCAATATTACAGTTCAGGCCCAGTCAAAAATGGGCATGGCTGAAAAAACAAAAATGGTGGGCGGCGCAGCCATGTATCCTTCAAAAGATATCATCGATAATGCGGTGAACTCAAAAGACCACACGACTTTGGTAGCAGCAGTAAAAGCGGCCGGCTTAGTAGAAACCCTTAAAGGAGCAGGACCTTTTACCGTGTTTGCACCGACAAACGAAGCTTTCAATAAACTTCCTAAAGGAACCGTTGAAACACTCCTTAAATCAGAAAATAAAGCAACGCTGAGCAAAATATTAACCTATCACGTAGTTGCGGGAAAAATGGACAGCAAAGCCATCGCAGCAGCCATCAAAAAAGGAAATGGAAAAGCAGAATTGACTACTGTAGAAGGTGGAAAGCTTTGGGCATGGATGAAAGGAAATAAACTGGTTTTGAAAGATGAAAAAGGTGGAATGAGTACCGTAACCATTGCAGATGTGCATCAAAAAAATGGGGTGATCCATGTAGTAGATACCGTCTTAATGCCGAAATAATTTAAATAGAAAACGCCGTCCTAATATTTTAGGACGGCGTTTTTTATAACATGCATTCTCAAGCCTAAAGGCCGGCATACACCAGCCTTTAGGCTTTTGTTTTTTTAGTATCCAAAAAGCGTGTCTAATGATAGACTTTCCACCTTTCCGTAATTCGACAATTGAGAAAGCGGCAGATTTTTCTGCGAACCTACGATACAATAAGTATAGGCCTGGTTTGCAAAATAATCCTGGTGAAGCTTTTTAATATCCGTAAAAGAAAGCTTAGGAATCGCTGCGTACGCATCTTTCCTTAAATCATCATCCAGCCCTTTGCGCTTTGCATCGATATAACTGAATATAATTCGATCCTCCATGATTCTTTCTGTTTCCAGCTGAGTAGCAAGACTCATTTTTGCAGACTGGAATGCTTTTTCATTATAAGGCAATTCGTTAAGTAAAGTATTCATGCCTTTAATGGCATCGTCTACCTTATCCGCCTGACAACCAATAAACGCAGTCACGTAAAAATGATCTTCTTTTTTTCTTGGTTTTCCATAAACTGCACTGGTGCTGTAAGCCAAAGCTTTCGATTCCCTTAGCGTTTGAAAAACGATGGAGCCCATACCAAAACCAAAGTAATTATTGAACAAGTCGGCAGTTACTTCCTGTGCTGGTGCATATACATTCGCATTGCGATACCAGCTCACATCAGCCTGCAACATATTATAATCTGTAAAGAGCACCTTATTTTCATTCTGCTCCAGCTTCTTAAAGGCCATCGCCTCAGGATATGCCTTGAACTGTGTAGCTACCTCATGATTTGCTTGAAGCAGCACTTTATATTCAGGCAATCCTGCCGGTCCATAATAAATTACGCTGTACTTGTATTGAAAAAGATCCCGAAGTACGGCAATCAGTTCTTCTGGTTTTAGGTTGTTGATTTCCGCATCCGACAGGGTAAAATTGTACGGGTTGTTCTTGCCATAAGCCGCATAGCTCAACATGGCCTGCATCATACTCCCTTTATTTAACTTATTGTTCTGACGGTTTTTTAACAGGTTTTCTTTCATCGCGATAAAAGCGGCCTGATCTACCTGACCATTTGATAGAACTTCTTTCAGCAAATGCATCGCTTTGCTGTAGTTTTCCTGTAATCCAGTCAGGCCGATGGTAGTCACCTGATTGTCCACATTCAGGAAGAAATTACAAGCCAGTTCATAGAACTTTTTATCGTGGCTCAAAAAGTTGAGGTAAGCTGCTGCTACCGGCAAAAGTTTGCTGTTCCAATTACCCATTTCGAATTGAAAATACTGACGAAATAGCTGGTTATCTTTATTTTGCACTGCATAAATTTCCGCTGCCCCAAATTTTCCATGTTGAATGTCTTTTTGGAAATCCAGCCATTTCGGAGCAATAGTCTCGGCTGGAATCTTTCCTACCATTTTAAGGAAATCTGATTGTGAACCCGCATTGGTTTCTACTGCAGTAATCGGTGGTTTTTCTACTTTATCCACCTGAGGCCCCTCTCCTTGATACTTGTTTAATACGACATAATTGTTTGCAAAGAAAGTTTTTGAAAAACTAACGATTTCCCCCTTGGTTACTTTTTCTATATCATCAATTCTGGAAACTTCCTGAATCCAGTTTTCACTGTTCGACTTGATATAGTCACTCATCAAATCTTCCGCTCTTGAAGCATTGTCTGTTATATCATTTAAGGCCCTCAGCTTTTGATTGGCTACGATTGCCTTTAGCAATGCCTCAGAAAAGTTTCCGGTTTTCAGCAGCTCAATTTGTGCCAATACCAAATCCTTGACTTCTTTTAAGCTCTGGCCTTCCTTCGGTGCTGCGTAAATTGAAAATATACCGTAGTCTTTATATTGTCTGGTATAAGCTCCTGCCTCTAACACTTTTTGTGGCTGTGACAGGTTTAAGTCCAGCAGACCAGCCTTTCCATTAGAAAGAATTTCAGCGACCAAACCCGCCATCAATGCATTCTTAGTTCCGTTGGCGCCAATGCGATAGCCTAAAGCCAGACTTTCAGAAGTAGGCCCATAAATATCCTGTACAATTGGTCCGGCCAATGGCTTTTCAGCTGCTGGCTGATAGGCTTTCACAGGTGCTGCTTTCATATAACCCATATACTGATCGATCTTTTTCACTAGCTCATCGGATTTGAAATCACCAACCATAATCACCGCCATATTATTAGGCACATAATAATCATTGTAATACTTTCTAATCGCTTTCAGAGAAGGGTTTTTCAGGTGTGCAATGGTACCGATAGTACTTTGTTGTCCGTAATTATGGGTAGGAAACAAATAATGGTGCATGGCCTGCTGAATTTTCCATCCATCGTTGTCTAAAGATTCGTTTTTCTCTTCATAAACTGCTTCCAGCTCGGTATGGAATAACCTAAACACCGGATTGCGGAAACGCTCTGCCTGTACCGTAAGGAATTTATCTAATGCGCTAGCAGGAATATCTTCCTCATAAACAGTCTCCTCTACCCAGGTATGCGCGTTGGTACCCTGTCCGCCCATGGCACCCATCAACTTATCATACTCATTGGCGATGGCATATTTTGAAGCCAATACAGAGACAGAATCTATCCCTCTGTACATCTCCTTTCTCTTAGCCTCGTCGGTTGTTTTGTTGTATTGTTCGTATCGCTCTTCGATTTCCTGAATCAGAGGCTGCTCTTTTGCCCAGTCTAAAGAACCATATTTATCCGTCCCTTTAAACAGCAAATGTTCCAGGTAATGGGCTAAACCCGTATGTGCTTTCGGATCTGTATTACTTCCTGCCCGCACTGCAATCTTAGAGGTAATCCTTGGCTCTTTTTTGTTTTCACTGAGGATGACCGTAAGGCCATTTTTCAAAGTATAAAATCTTGCTTTAGCAGGATCATTAGTAATGTATTTATAAGAATAGCCAGCCGATGATGCTGTTTTCCATTGATACTTGTTTTGTTTGTTTTGCGCGCCGGCCGATAAAGCCGTAAAAAAAATTAGCCCGATAATCAGGCTAATTTTAAAGTTAGGTGTGTTCATGTAAATTTTAGATTTACCTGTTAGGTTCACTAGTGTTTAAATATTTCCAATAATTTTCTTTCTAAATCTTCCGCACGAAGGTCATAAGCAATGATCTTCCCTTCTGGATTGATGAGTATACTGGCAGGAATACCTTGAATCTCGTACAAGTCTGCGGCTTCATTCTGGAAGCCTTTCAGTACAGAAATCTGCGTCCATGGCATTTTGTCCTCTTCTATTGCTTTCAGCCAGGCTTCCTTTTTATCATCAAAAGAAACCCCTAAAATCTCCAGGCCATCTTGCTTGTAGTTGTTGTAGGCACGTAGCACATTCGGATTTTCCCCGCGGCAAGGTCCGCACCATGAGGCCCAAAAATCTACAAACAGGTATTTCCCTTTAAAGTCGTTTAAGCTTACAGACTTCCCTTCTGGTGTAAATTGTGTGAAGTTTTTATAATCGATATCCACCGGCTTTTTCTCCAGTTCAGTGATATAATATTGAACACCAGCGAAAATCTGGTATTGCTTGACTTTTGGTGTTAAAACCTTCACCAATTCCTTCACAAACACCAGATCTTCGGCCTTCTGCTTGTCTACAGCGCTTGCTTGCGTGCCTGCTGATAACAGTTTAGTCAGCGCAACCGCACTGAAATAAGCATCAGGATTGGCACGAACAAAGTCTGCCAATTTTAACTTATAAGCACGCTCTAAAACTATTCTTTTTTCCAGTGAGGCCAGGTAGGCTTTCTCATCGATCGGCTTATTTTGAGTTCTTAGTTCAGCCATCGCTGTCCAAACACGTTCCTCTTCCCTTAATGGGTCAGAAACAGGTTTGATAAAGGATTCAAATTTCCTGCGCTGTAATTCAATCTGACTTTCGCCAATCACACTATTCTTTAGGGAATCTTTTGAGCTGATTTCATTCTTCCCAGACTGCACTAGCATTCTGAATTTATCAATATGATCCAGGTTATTGTACATCTGATAAGACTCCATCACCAGCTTATTTCTGCTATAACCTTTAGGGCTAAATTGAAGTTCTATAGATTTAGGTTCTTTAATGGCAGGTCCTTTGATGGTAAATACGCCATTAGTTAAGACTGCAGAGTCTCTCATCAACTTGTTTCCTGAAGGTCCTCCAGCATAGCTGATAAATACTTTGGCCGGCGCTGAATAATTGCCGATTTTTCCTTTAAGCGTAAATGGTGCCTGTGCTGCTGAGATGATTGGCAGCAGACACAGACTATATAGGATTGTTCTTTTCATTTTATTATCTTGGATTTAATTTCATGTTTGGATTAAACAGCTGGGTTTGTAAAGGAATCTGGAAGGTATATTTCAAACTGCCTGGCGTTAGGGTTTCAAATACTGTAGTGCCATTTGGCGCATAGCGAAGCACTGGCTGCATTCTGTTTTCTTTGTCCAGACGTTTCATATCACTCCACCTCAAACCTTTGAAAGCCAGTTCTCTTCGGCGTTCCAATAAAATCATACGCAGCGCATCTTCCTGATCTGCTGCTTCCAGCGGCTCGTAAGCTTCTTCTGCGATGCGGTTTACGCGAATGGTGTTATTCAGGATGTCCATCCCTTCGTCAATCGCTCCGCTTCTAGCCAGACACTCTGCTTTATTCAAATAAATTTCAGCGTAAGTAATGCCTCGGTTTGGATTATAATTGGCATTCTGAAAACTAACTACACCAGCATCAGTTGCGGTAAAAAGCTTCATGCGCAAGTCTGTACTTTGGTCGAACTTCGCCAATAGCTCATTTGAAAACCTATATCTGGAATTCGTAGAGTAGCGCAAAAACAACTCCTCCGGACTCACATTCGTTTGCGGAAGGTCATTCGAAGAGGCGTAATCGTTATAATTCAGCAAAACCGCATTTCCACTGGCAATCACGAGATCCGCATATTTTAAGGCATTCGGATAATCACGCATGCTCATATAAATACGCGACAGCATTCCATAAGCCACATTTTTAGTGATCCTGGTTTTATTGATATTCTGGTTCGGCAAATCTGGAATCGCTTTTAGAATGTCTTCAATTAGCTGATCATAATGCGCTTTTAAGGAAAGGCGCTCTGGAAGTGGAACGTTCTGATCTGTAGAAACTACGAATGGCAATCCTAAATCTGTTGTTGCGGTCAGGGGATCGTATGCCGGTGAAAAAAGGCTCAGCAAATGAAAATATGGAAAAGTCCGCGCCACCAATGCTTCCGCATAAATCTGCTTGCGTTTTTGAGGAGTACCATCGGCAGCATTAAGGACACCCTCCACAATCACGTTTAAATTGCTGATGTTGTTATAATAATCCGCCCAGGCTGCTGGCCTGCTTTGTGAGTTGACATCTAAATAGGTCTTCCAGAAATAGAGATTCGCATCAATTGACGTTTCTGTCTGCGGTGTAAAAGTCACATTGCTGAGGTCATCATAAGTAAAAATCGTACTCGAATAAAATGATCTGGTGATGTTAATATCATCCAGCATCAACTCATAATCATTAGTTTTTTCAGGAATAATAATTCCAACAGGCTTTACATCAAGAAACTTGCTGCAAGAGGCGCTGATCATCACAGTACAAAGGAGTACCACAGTATATATCTTGTTCATTTGATCTTTAAAAATTAGTGGTTAAAGAAAAAGTATAAGCAGGCACTACACCAAAGCTGCGCACACCACTTCTAAAATCGATGGTTTCAGGATCTACGTCATTTCCGCTAAACACATATTTATAGGGATTCTGAACTTGAATGGACAGCTTTGTTTGATCTAAGCCCAGTTTTTTAGAAACCTCCGGCTTCACTTTATAGGTCAGGGTTACATTGCGCAGGGCGATGAAATCCATCTTTCTCACAAACTCAGTAGCATAGGTATAGCCATTAATTGCTGCATAGTCGAAATAGTTTTCGGTGCCATAAACAGGAATTCCAGGCATACGCGTAGTTAACTCATCCCCTGTCTGCTTCCAGAAATCCTGTGCGCCATTCATTGGCCTGAACGCATTATAGTTTGGTGGAGCAATCCTGGCTACATGGCCACCATAGTACATGAACAACATCGACAGGTCAAAATTGCCCATCTTAAACTGGTTGGTTAAACCTAAAACATACTTAGGATCGGTTGTTCCTGCATAATGAAGTGCAGATAAAGGAATATCCACCACATCACCGAAATTGTTTCTCAAAATTACATTGTTGCCATTTCCATCATCCACCATTGGCTGTCCCAATTCATTCAATCCTTTATAGTTATAGGTGAAGATGGCGTTCAATGGGTACCCTTCTACACTTTGTCCGCCATTTACCTGGTTGAAGGTGGTTGGAGCAGTGTTTACTCTATATTTTAACACTTCATTCTTGTTGAAAGAGGCAGTAAGCTGAGTACTCCAGGAGAAATTGTCGTTCAGTATATTTACACTTCTCAGGTTCAGCTCTAACCCTTTATTCATGATTTCCGCGTTGTTCACCAACTGGTTGGAGAAACCTTTTGTGGCATCGGTAGCGAGGTAAGAAAACACATCTTCTGCGTGTTTGATATAGTAATCCACGCTTCCTGAGATGCGATTCATACCCAGTCCGAAATCAAGTCCGAAGTTGTAGTTTACAGTTTTTTCCCATCTTAAACCACTGTTTGCAGGGGTCTGTACGTAGTAACCGATGATGGGTTCCGGCTGCGCCTGACTATTAATTCTGTTGTTCAGAATGTTATAAGGGCCGCTTAATTTGATAATGTTACCATTGTAACCAGTCGCCACTCTTAATTTAAGCTCATCTAACCAGGAAACATTTTGCAGAAAATCTTCTCCCTTAATGTTCCAGGCAGCTCCCGCCGACCATAATGGGGTGTATCTGAACTTTGGATCAGAACCAAATAAATTAGATTGGTCGATCCTTAAACTACCGGTCACACTGTATTTTTTGTTAAAAGTATAAGCACCATTTGCATAAGCAGACACAAAACGATCGTCGCGATAGGTCTGGTTAAAGAAGTCACTGTAGGCAGAGTAGTCGCTCAAGTAACCCGAAAGTGGAATCAGCTCATACATATAATCCGGCGCGAAATTGTAGTTCCCTAACAACCCGGCATCAAATGGTTTAGAGGTTAAAGAGCGATCATCATAACCAAATAAAGTATTACGCTCGGTACGGTATGTCAATTTACGCTGTTCTACACCCGCCAGGAACGACAAATCATGGTTATCGTTGATCAGCTTGTTATAAGTTGCCTGTGCCCTGATCGTGTAAGTCTCGGTTGTATAGTTATTGGTTTGTTTTGAACCGCCTTTAGGAATTCTAAATTCTGGTCCGTTCTGTCCGGCTTTAGCAAAATAGTTTAAGCGCATTCTATTTTCATAGGCAGACTCCGAGGAAATGAAATTATTGGTGCTTAAGCCTTTTTCAAAGGCACCACCAAATTCGATATTCAGGTCTTTTGTAATTTTCGCTTTAAGGTTTCCCTGAAAACGGAAGTTATTACTTCTAGTCTCATTCTTATAATCTATAAAGTCGTTATAAGGGTAGTAATTGCCGTCGTACAGTCCCATTGCGATATTCTGCTGGTTTTTCTCTGCATTTATACTGCCATAACTGCCATCATATCCGAAATATGGACTGTTGCTGTAAGGTCTCAAAAAGGTGGCAATTGCAGTTCCGTTGGCATCCAAAAATCCTTCATATGGTTTTATGGCCATATAATCAGGCGTATTAGGACTATGATCATTGGAATTGGAATATACCCCTTGAACATCCAAACTCAGCACTTTTAGGAAGTCCATCGAACCGCGATAGGTTAAGCTGGTTTTATTAAAGGCTGCACCTTTTACCAGCTGGTCATTATCTACACGATTTATACCGAAGAAATAAGTCGCATTTTTAGTACCGCCGCTGGCGTTTAAATCCAATGCCCTTAAATAACGGTTCTGCTGAAATAGATTTTGGTACGCTTTGGTATTGTCGTAGGCTGCGTATTGATTGAAGATCGCATCTGCTGCTTCCTGGCTGATGACCCCGTTCAACAAATCATCCACAGCAGCATAAACCGGTGTATAAGTTCCACCTTCCAGGTCAAAATTCTCCTTGGTCATGAAGTTATTGACGATGTTGTTCTTCGCCAGACTGGCTTCCAAATCAACAAATCCGCGGCCAGACAATAAATCTAGCTTCTTAAAATTAGGCTTTGGTTTAAAGGATACGGTGGAGTTGAGCTGAAACTTTGGTGCGCCTTCTGTTCCTTTCTTGGTCATGATAATGATCACGCCATTGGAGGCACGGACACCGTAAATAGCCGCAGCGGCCGCATCTTTTAATACCGTTACCGACACTACGTCGTAAGGATTGATCGACTCCAGACTGATTTCAGTCGGAAAACCGTTCAACACAATTAAAGGAGATTTTACCGCATTGAAAGTAGATACCCCGCGAATGCTGATCGGACTGCTGTCTTCACTGCCCGAAGCATTTACATTCATCACTAATCCGGCCAATTTACCTTCCATGTTTTCCAGCACGTTGCTGTTTACCGGAATGCTCTGCTTGTAGTCATCGCCAGATAAGGTTGCAAAAGCACCTGTCAACTGCTGGCGTTTGATTGTCTGATAACCATTGCTGACTACCTGTACCTGATCCAAATTCACCATGCTCGGTTTTAGCGAGATCTGAATGTACTTTGAACCTTCCACTTTTACTTCCTGGGTTTGATAACCGATATAGGAAATGGATAGCAATGAATTTTCAGGAACGCCTTTCAGCATGAAGGAACCGTCAGTGCCCGCACTGGATCCAATACTGCTGTTTTTTACGCGAACTACAGCACCTGGCAAAGGATTACCCGACTCGTCAGTCACCTTGCCTTTTATCTCTAAAAGCACCACAGTAAGTTCAGGATTCGCTCCTATTTTTGCCTTGATCACAATGGTTTTCTGGTCGATCACATAGGTCAGCCCATAGTTTTTAAGCGATTTTTCCAGCACTTCTTCTATTGGCGTACTGTTAAAATTCGCGTTCATTTTCCATTGCTGATCTACCTGCTCTACAGACCACAACACATTGTATCCGGTCTGTTTTCTAATCTCGGTGAACAGCTGTTCGAGCGAGATGTTGTTCTTTGTTAGTGATAATTTTTGCGCAAAGCCGTTGGCACTCACCTGCATAAAAGTGGCCAGAAGAATTACGCTCATCAGCTTCAATCGCATAATTATTTGTGTTTTATCTGCAACCATTAGCCGCCGGAAAACCGGCGCACAGCGCAGTATGATTTTAGTATAAATTTTATACATTTATAATCTTGTTTATCGTGAAAAATTCTACAGTAATTTTTTCCGGCGCATAGCCATCAGGTTAAACAAGCATCAGAACGGAGGCGTCGGAAGCGCCTCTGTTTCTATTCAGCTGTTTAGCCCCTCGACCAATTAAGGTCCAGATTCGCTGATTTCTTTTGTCATTTGTTGTTTGGTTTGGTTAATAATTATTTATAAGCAATAACGGTTCTTCCCTCGATTTTAAACTTCACATTTCCGGTCAGATCCAGCATACGTAATACGTCTGCCAGATTCTGAAAGCGGTCTACGGTTCCTGCAAAACGTACGCTTTTCAGCTCCTCATTTTTAAATTGGATTTCAATATTGTACCAGCGCGATAGTTTTCGCATGATGCTGCCCAGTTCTTCGTGTTCAAATAAGAAATAACCTTCTTTCCAGGCCAGGGCTTCTTCTAGCTGGGCTGGTGCCAGAGAAAGGCTGTTACCATTGGCACTAGCTTTTGCATCGGCATTGTTGTTGGTATTGGTATTTGTCAGCAAAGCCTGCTGTCCGGGCTTAAGCATCAGGTGCTTTCCTGATTTTAGATCAGTTACCCCAACAGATCCTTCCAGCAGTGTGGTGACTACTTTCGCCTCTTCCGGATAACTGTTGATGTTAAAATGTGTACCATATACTTCCACCTCCTGCTGGAGACTACGGACTTTAAAAGCCTTGCTTTTGTCTTTCGCCACTTCAAAATAAGCTTCCCCTGCTAGTTCTACCATACGTACTCGCCCATCAAATGTCAGCGGAAATGTGAGGGTACTGGCTGCATTCATCCAGACCTTTGTACCATCCGGCAGCATGATTTTATATTGCCCTCCTTTAGGAGTCATGAGCACATTCGAACCTTTAATCTGGGACTGGAGCTGCTGCGCTACAGGTTTGTATACTAGAAAACCGTCTTTAGTTTTAGAAATTCCATTGGAACGGAATTTTGCCTCATCTCCGGTTTCCAGGTCTGCCAAACTAAACTTAGTACCATCTGCCAGGGTTAGAAAGGCCTTTTCAGTTCCAGGCTTCACTATGGACACCAGCTCTGATTTTTGAAATTTATTTGAAGAATTGACATAAAAGAAAAGGACTGCCGACAAACTGATGAAGACTGCCGCAGCACTTATTTTTAGCCATAAAGGGATTAGGTTTGGCTTCAGCTTGACCGATTTATGTTCTTCATCAGGGCTGGTCCTAACTGCTGACATTATATTTTTCAGCATCGCCTGACTTTCCTCCTTTTTAAAAACAGGAGTTCTGGATTCTGGATTTGCCCAGAGTTCTTCCGTCAACTCCTCAAATTCTGATTCATTGGCTGGATCGGTTAACCAGCTCAACAACTCCTTTTTTTGTAGGTCGCTGATGGTATTCGCGCGTTGTCGCGCCCGTAGATAAACGATTCGTAAATTCATTATTTGTCCCTGTCTAAACATAAAGACACCGAAATTATAGAAAAGTGGATGTCAGCGCAGAAAATTATTTTTGCATAAAACCCATCATCATCCAAAGTGTGAGATAAGAAAGATGCATTTTGACAAAAGTAGTCACACTTTTTAAAGCCAGCTGCTGGTACTTTTTCACGGAATCTGGACTGATCATCAACTGAGCCGCGATTTCATGGTTTTTAAGTCCTTCCATTCGAAGTCGGAATACCCGCTGCTGTTGTGGAGGCAGTTGAACAGTGGCTTTTTCAATCACCTGAAGGTAATCCTCTTTATCAATCTCGCTTTGCTCCTCTCCAGTATTTGGAAATAGTGTATTGTATTCCGTTGCTTTTTGCTGCTCTCGCTGTATCTTTCTAATGCAGTTTAAAGTGTAGTTTTTACTCAAAACAAACAGGTAGGCATCAAATTTCTGTATTTCTAACAGCTCCTCCTTCTTCTGCCACACCTTGATAAAAATATCCTGTACAATCTCCTGAGTCAGTTCCTTATCGCCTATAATAGAAAATACAAATCCCGAAACCTGCTGCTGGTAATCATCAAACAACTTCGAGAAAGCATCTTCATCTCCGGCAGCTACTCTGCGGAGTAAAAAGACATCATTAGGAATAGAATTTAGTGACAATGCTTTTTTTTAAGCCCTAAACTTATGAAATTCTTTTGGATGCCGCATAAAACAATCCAATTTATAAGGCTCATAAAACTTCCTATAGAACAGATGTAGGCTATCGCTTGTTATTCTAAAAACACTGACGCATTGAGCTAAAGGCTGTATTTTTTTCTATCTTTTTAAGACCGGAACATTTAGGCTACAAGAAAATACGTCATATTTATAAAAAAAGTTCCCAATAAATGACATTATCATCAAAAATTTTAGACCTTATTCCTGTGGCCTGTTTCCATCTTGATGAGCAGGGCTGCATTGATTATGTCAACTTTCATACCGAAACACTTTGTGCAAAAAAAAGAACTGAATTATTGGGATTCAATTTCTGGGAAGTGTTCCCAGCCTGGAAATCCAGCCCAATGTTTCAGGCATTGGAAAAGACTAGCGCTGAACAACAACCTATTACTTATGAGTTTTTTTCAGACCTAGGGTCTGAATGGATCAAACTAACCGCAAGCCCTGAAGAAGATGGCATTATTCTCGTGTTTAATCCTTCTATTTTAACAGAAGAACTAGATTCTAGGAGTGTTGCATTAAAAAAATCGGAAGAACGATTTCGGGTTTTCGTTAGCGCGAGTTCAGATATGGTCTATGAGATGAGCGCAGACTGGGCTCAGCTGTATCAGCTTAAAGGCAAAGAATTTCTGGCTGATACCGAAGAAGTGACCAGCGACTGGATCCAGCAATATATACCTGAAAAAGAACAGCCCAGGGTTTTACTGGCGATAAAAGAAGCCATCGACAATAAGGCTATTTTTGAGCTCGAACATGAAGTTTTAGCTGCTGACGGCAGTATTGGATGGACATGTTCGCGCGCCATCCCTATTTTGAATAAACAAGGTGAAATTATAGAATGGTTTGGAACGGCGAAAGACCTGACTGCCATCAAGGAAGCGGAACGCAAAATCCGTTATATGGAAATATGCCAGCAACAGGAGATTGTCCGGGTCACTTTAAATGCCCAGGAAGAAGAACGACGCCGGGTTTCAGAAAGTCTTCATAACGGATTAGGGCAATTACTATACGCGGTTAAACTGTCCATAAATTATTTAGGCTTTAACACGGCAACCGATACTCCTGAAGAATTCAATACTGCCAAAAACTATACCTGCGATTTGCTCAATGAGGCGATAAAGGCCTGTAGAACGCTTTCACACGAGCTGATGCCAACAGTGCTGGCCGAATTTGGCTTAAAAGAGGCTTTATCTGACCTATGCAACCAGATGAACGAGGAGATTACTTATAAATGCCATGTGGAATTGGAGGAGATCAATTTGGATAAGTTTATGGAAATTGCAGTGTTCCGAATCGTTCAGGAATTGGTGTTCAATGTAATTAAACATGCAGAGGCAACGCTATTATCTGTAGATGTGGTGATTGAAAATGATCTTATGGTCATGAGAGTAAAAGATAACGGTCGGGGATTTCCAATTGAAAAAGTACAGGATTCTGGGATTGGCTTGTCCTCAATCCGTGTAAAAACCGCACTTTTAAATGGAACCTTCCAACTATCCTCCATGCCAGGACAAGGATCAATTATTGAAGTTAAGATTCCATTAAACCTGATCAATGATGTTGTTTAAGCATTTCATTCTGCTATCCTTCTGCCGTTCTCCTATTATCCTTTCGAATAAATACAGCTTTTAGTACGTAAATATTTCTGTTCGCCTTTGACAGCTAGCATGAGGCTGAAACAGCTGAAGAGTTCAGAAGGAATCCACAGATCATGGGATTGAATTACAATAAAAAATTAGCTACATTACACGCTTTTTAGATCAACCCATCCAATAGAAACCACAATTGAATAAGAAGACAAGAGACATCCTCACCATAGGCTTTGCCCTTTTCGCCATGTTCTTCGGAGCAGGCAATTTATTACTCCCTCCCTATATTGGCATACAGATAGGAGACCATGTTTGGGTCACCATCCTGGCATTCGGACTGACGGGTATTTTATTACCCTTCCTCGGAATCCTTTCCGTAGTTAATGCAGGAGATAAATTCGAAGACCTGGCAGCTAAGATTCATCCACTCTTATCGCCCATTTTAGGAACTGTGATCATGCTCTGCATCGGCCCGCTGATTGCCATTCCACGCACCGCAGCTACGACTTATGAAGTGGGTGTTTTACCCTCATTTCCAGCATCTAGTCCAATCGTGACTTCCATTCTCTTTTTTGTGGTGACCTGGCTTTTAACCATCCGACCTTCTCGGGTCATAGATATTATCGGTAATATACTGACCCCTTTACTCTTAATTTTACTCATTGTATTGATACTGACAGGTATATTTTCACCTACGGACAGCTATACTGAATCCGCACTAAGCAGTGGTCAATCGTTCAGATTAGGTTTTATTGAAGGTTATCAAACCTTAGATGTTTTGGCTTCCGTGATCTTCGCCGGGATTATTATTACCGCATCTAAAGCAAAAGGATATGAAAACGCCCGTTCAAAAATGCAGGTGGTGATTACCGCTGGCGCACTTTCATCCGCATTCCTATTTATTGTTTACGGTGGACTGATTTACCTTGGCGCTACTTCCGGAATCGCAGATACTTCCATCAAGCGTTCTGAGCTCTTACTGCGAATCTCCCATTCCATTTTGGGGCCGTATGCAAACATCGCGATTGCCATCTCCATTGCGCTTGCCTGTTTGACGACTTCAATTGCACTGGTTGCCGCTTTTGGGACCTTCTTTTCTTCGCTTAGCAAAGGGAAATTAAGTTATAAACTGTTGGTGACCGTTTGCTGTGCAGCCTCCTGTCTACTTTCGATTACCGGAGTGGATAACATCATTAGTTTCGCGTATCCGATTTTAAGTTTCGTTTATCCCATTACGATCACACTGGTGCTTTATTCAGTTTTCTTTGGCTCGATCGTCAAAAACCGAAAGCCATATATTTATGCTTTACTGGCTTCAACGACCATTGCCATTCTTTATTTACTCAAACACTTCTCGCTACTTAGCGAAAGTACGCTTGAAGTATTAAATTACATTCCACTTTTTCCATATGAATTAGGTTGGGTGATCCCTTCTGCGATTTGCTTCTTTGCAACCTGGGCAATCGCTGGCTCAGGAAAGGAACAAGACCTGGAGTAATTCTCGTATAAAGTATTGCCGCTCATAAAGCATTATCAATGAGCAGGCTGTTTCAAAATAAAACAAAAGACAAGGCTCAGTTAAGCTGAGCCTTGCTTTTAAACAAATTGCGATCTCAATGGTTATTCGTATATAAATACATGAAAAATGAATTTAAACAGCAGTACATCAGCGCATCATAAGCCAGAGATTTACGTAGTGGAGGACAATCAGGACATCGGTTTTATCCTTGAGTATGTACTTACAGAAGAAGGATTTCAAGTGAAGCTTCTGAGTACCGCAGCAGAATTTAAGAGCGCTTTCAAACTTGCATTACCTGATATTTTCTTGCTGGACGTGATGCTGCCCGACGGAAATGGAATAGCGCTTTGTGATCAAATCAAAAAAGATTTACGCTCAAAACAGCTTCCGGTATTGATCATGTCGGCCAATGCAGACATTACTGCTAGTCAGGCCTGCAATGCCGACGAATTCATTCCTAAGCCTTTTGACTTATCGAATTTAATCGCTAAAATCAAACACCATTTGCCAGCAGTATACCTAGACTAACCTTCAGGCAGGCTGGATTGCAACGTAATCTCCCCCGCTTTCACAGCGCTGCCAGTTACGTTCAGTGCTATCGATCCTGCCTTTTTGCTCGACTGTACCAGTACTACCAGTTTCCCGCTGAAAAGCTTCATGGTTGGCAATTCAAAGCTTTCCAGAGAAGTCGCATCACCATTACATGCTGCTTTGAATACACCTTCGCCAGTCACCTTAAATTTAAGCTGTAATGTTGCCGTCGGACAAGGGTTGCCATCTTTATCCAGCACAGATACCGTAACATAGGAAATATCCTTTCCATCAGCAGTAATTTGGCTCCTGTCTGCTTCCAGAACGATCCTATCCGGTTTCCCCGCCGTCACCACTTTTTCTTCCGCAACAGCCTGACCAGCGGCATCAAAAGCCACCACTTTTAACGTTCCTGGCGCATATTTTACGTCATTCCACATTAATCTATAACGATCCTGAGGAGTAGCTTTATTCTTTTTCCTGATCCCTAGACTTTTGCCATTCAGGAACAGCTCTGCGCTATCGTAACTGGTGTACACAAATACCGGTGTAGTCTCTCCTTCCCTGCCTTCCCAATTCCAATGCGGCAATAGATGCAGGGTAGGCTTTTCCTTATTCCATCGACTTCTGTACAAATAAAAGCGATCTTTTGGTAAACCGGCAAGGTCGCTGATCCCAAAATAAGAACTTCTTGATGGCCAGTGCTCATCATAAGGTGTGGGTTCTCCCAGGTAATCAAAACCTGTCCAAACAAATTCACCAATTACCCAGGCTTTATCATCCTGTAACACAAAATCATCATCAGGAAGGTTAGACCAGGAACAGCATTCCATATCATAGGACGAACTTTGCAAGTCCGGGTATTGTTTGTCTTTGGCCATCACCACCGGAAACTTATAAATCCCCCTTGAACTCACCGTGGACGCTGTTTCTGAACCTAAAATAAAGCCTTGTGGAAAAGCCTTATAGGCGTCTTCATACAGATGAACCCTGTAATTTAAACCCGGAACATCCAATAGCGCGCCAAATCCAGATTCCATGGTGGCCTTCACCTGATCCATGCCTACGGTAACTGGCCTTGTTGGGTCTTCCCTGTGAAAAATATCCTGCAGCCATTTGGCCCGTTTCACCCCTTCTGCGCCCCATTGATCAGGAACTTCATTACCAGAACTCCACATCACAATACTCGGATGGTTCCGGTTGGCCCTCACCAGGTTTACTACATCTTTCTCCGCATCAGTATCAAAATAAAGGTGGTAGCCATTTTCAACTTTCGGCTTTGCCCATTCGTCAAAACTTTCTGCGAGGAACATAAAGCCCATCTCGTCGCAGAGTTCCAGCTGTTCCGGTGAAGGCATATTGTGAGAACTCCTGATCGCATCGCAGCCCAGGTCTTTCAGTATGGTCAGCTGTCTGCGGAGCGCTGCTGTATTAATTGCGGCACCTAAAGGGCCGAGATCATGGTGCAGACAAACGCCTTTAAATTTACGTACCTGGCCATTCAAGCTAAACCCTTTATTGGCTTCGTAACGGATCTCCCGAATGCCAAAACGGGTCTTCACTTCGTCTTTTAGCACATCACCCTGGTATATTTTAGAAACAGCGGTATACAAATAAGGACTTTCAGGACTCCATAATTTCGGTGTTGCAACTTCAATATTCTGGTCGAACTCATTTCCAAATTGCTGCTCCGTACTTTCTGAGGCAACAACTTTACCATCTGGATCTATGATTTGTGTTTGGATGCGTAAGTGATCTCCAGTTAACCTGGTCTTGATGTTTACTTTTGAAAATTTCTCGGTGATCACTGGAGTAGTGATAGAAACACCCCACTGTTCAATGCTTTTTTCGTCCTTTACGATCAGGTGCACATTGCGGTATAAACCAGCTCCAGGATACCAGCGCGAAGATTTCGGGCGATTCGACAAATGTACCGCCAGCTGATTGATTTTACCCGGCAAAGCCTGATCCGTCACGTCCAGATAAAAGCTATTGTAGCCATAATTCCATTGCCCTACCAATTTTCCATTCAGGAATACTCTTGGTTCGCTCATTGCGCCATCGAATACCAGCAAAGTCCGCTGCTTTTGTGATAAGGCGGGAACTTTGAAGCTATTGCGATACCAACCTTCTCCGGTATAAGGCAGCGCGCCAGTCCTCCCCGTCTTTTCTGTAGCTATCTTTTCTCCATTCTGAGTAATGGCCGTTGTTTGTTTGTCGATCTCTTTATCGAATGGACCTGAAATTGCCCAGTCGTGAGGAACTGTGACGGTTTTCCAACTTTTGTCGTTGTAATCTTTTGCAAAGGCCTGGTCATTTTTACCGCGGTAAAATTTCCAGTTGTCTGTCAATTCAATTTCTACTCTATTTTGGCCATAAGCAGATAAGGTTAGCAAAAAAGATGCGGCCAGCACCTTCAACCAGGATAAATTATTTTTGGGGATGATCATAAAATTAATACATGGATTTACTTAAAATAAATGGTCGAGATTTCCAGTCCTTGCTGAAAGGTAACTTCTACTTTCTCTGTCAGCTTCAGATCGAAATTTGCAGTGTTTGAAGGCTGAGCATAGAGCGGTCCAAAACCTGGATACGGTCTAGGCAATAGCAATTGCGCAGTCTGTTTTAAAGTGTTCAAAGGTACTTTTATCGCTTTGAAATCTGCGCCAAGTTCTAATTTGGCAGCGAAAAACTGACCGTTTACATCAATCAGGCCAATCTGGATGCTGTTAGTACCTGGCTGGGTAGATCTTGCCTTGATCACCAGGGTATCTACCCTCGCTAGCTTTGTGGAACCTGCTGATTTCATGCGATCGCCATAATAAACCTGGAATCCCAGCATCGGGATCTCTTTATGCAAAGACATATTGACATCTTGATGTACAGGCGTACTTTCTTTAAGCTCTGGCATATTGAATCTCACAAAATGATCTCCTGCTGCTGCGTTCTGGATCGGACGATGTTTCCAATCTGGATTATAAAGCATGATCCGATCAGTATCCTTATCGGCATTGAACAGCTCAATTACAGGGCTTTCCGTATCTTTAGGCGCTACAAATTCACCCAATTGTATATTTAACCAGTAACTGTCCGCATTTAAAGTACTGCTTACATTTTCACGTGTTAATAGATATACTCCAGGACTGATCTTAAACTCCCCCAATACTGATTTTCCGGTGGTTTCATTGCCCTTATTTAAACCTTTAATGGCAAAACCAGCCCCAAGATCCGGCAATTGTAAATTCATATCGTGTTTTGCCCAGCTGATGCCTGTGACCATTTTATCAGCAGAAGTCCGTTCAAAAGGATCGCTTAAATACACTGCGTCGGGCATGACCTCTAATCTCCATACGCCATTAGCAATCCGGTCTACAAAATAAGCCCCTGTTCCGGTATACTGGACCACAGGAGAACTACCAACTCCAGCGATGTGCTGCAGATTATTCAGATCAACAGGTTTGGCGCTGGTGGTGTTGGAATAATAAAACTCCCGATCCGTATTCATTTCAGTCCTTGAAGCAGCATAGCTTAGTCGGAAAGGCCCAAATACGCTATCAATGGCTTGTGGCTTTGACCTTGGCAAGGTATGGAAAGCCTTAGAAGCGATCAATAAACTAATGCTTTTTGAAGGTGTGTAAGCCATGTTCAAATAATGGGTCTGATATTCCGTATTCCCATGCGCTGTAGCCATCGGATCGTATGCAAATTGGGTGGCCCATTGAAAACCTGCAACCCTGAAACTTTTGGCCATAGCCGGATACATATAGGAATCCAACACATCTCCGGCATCAAACTCATAGACGATCTTCGCGCCTTTCTTAAAAGCTGGAATCGTATCAAAAGGAATGTGGTATCTGGAAACATGAGGCAGATAATTTCCTTTCAAAGTATGCCCGGACACCAATCCTGTAGGATACCACTGGAAAGTATAGCCTTGTACATCCTTTGCTTTTACAATCGCATCTGCATATTTCGGAGACTCGCTGATGTTATAAAATATAGGTTTAGACCAGCCTGTTGAGCGAATCGCTTTTACCATGCGGTTCACATATTGTGTGGTCAACTCCTTGGCGCCGCTATGCTGTGGCTCATTGTTGACCTCAGCTGCAATCACGTCCGGATCATTCTGATAAGTTAGCCCGGTGTATGGATTTTTATGCTGAAAAAACTGTTTCAGGTAACGTTCTTGAGCTAAGAATGCAGCTTCCTCCACCAATGCCCTTTGCTTTCCATATTTACTGGAGAAGCTGCCCCTATCCTCGTCCTTTTCAGGATATCCATTTCCCCAGAAAGCGATTGGGGTGATGAGGGTTTTAATCTTTCTTTTTTTTAGCTCTGCAATCAGAAAATCAAACAATCTGAGGTGCTCGTTATTGATCAGATTCCCAAGGCTATCGGAGATTTCCACATCCCATACATGCACACGGAAAGCATCCAATCCCAGACGCGAGAAATGGTACACATCGTCTTTGATCGCCTGTTCTACAGAAATACCGGTTCGCTGAATGGAACGGTAACCGTAAGCAAATGGCGCGGTATAATTGACGCCGAAAAAACTGGCTTCGGTACCATCTTTCTCCCACCGCATCACTCCACTCTTATCGACAAATATCCCAGATTTCGCCTTTTTACTCTGGGCATAACCAGAAAGACTCATTGCCGAAATAAAAAGAAAAACTAATATCGCTCTAAAAAACATCATAAATTCTTAAGGTAAAAAGGCATCCATCGCTATAGTTGGCTTGCCGCTATCGTCAAAAGCGCCAAGTTTGTAGCCATTCCAACTGTTGTAAGACTGGGGCTCCCAGTAAAATACGCCTAGACCTTTCTGGTTGGGCAAGGACTTATTTTTGGCGATCAGATCAGTGATAAAAGCTTTCGAAGCTGCTGCTTCCGAGGCAGGCATCCCAATCTCGCAGATCATCACTTCTGAACCGTAACGGCTAACCATATCGTTCATATTGGCCAGACATTGGGTGTTCTTAGTTTGCCAATCCGCTGCTGTAGGATACAAAGACATTCCGATCACATCCCATTTGGCACCATTGCTCTTTAAGCCGTCGAACATCCACCTGAACAATCCGTTGTCATAACCATTGGAAAGGTGCACGATGACTTTAGAGCTTGGGTTTACCGACTTCACCGCATTGTATCCTGCAAGGACCAGGTCTGCAAAGTTTTTCATGTTGACAGATGCTTTACCTTCTTCCCATAACATGCCATTATTGGTTTCATTGCCCACCTGTACCCATTCTGGAACGATCTTGTTGTTTTTCAAAAGGGTTAATACTTCCACCGTATGGTTGGTCACAGAGGCCTTTAAAGCTTCCAGGTTCTGTGTTTTCCAGGCTTCAGGTTTGTTTTGCTGTCCTGGATCCGCCCAGCTGTCGCTGTAGTGAAAATCAATCATCAACCTCATATTGGCGGCCTTTACGCGTTTCGCTTTAGCCAGCACATCGGCCATTCCCGACCAGTCTCCGGCTGGGTTCAGCCATACCCTTAACCTCACTGCATTCAGGCCCTTATCGCCTAGAATTTTCAGTAAATCCTGCGCCACACCGGCATTGTTATAAAACTTCTTTCCTGAAGCTTCCATTTCTGTTAGCCAGCTCACATCTGCCCCTCTGGCATAACTTCCCGGAGGTTCAGGTTCAGGATAAATCTGTGTAGCACCCACAGTGCTTTCTTTACAGGCCACACCGATCACGATCATGGTAAATATCAGGGCTAACCATTTATTTGTTTTCATTGCTTCGTCTTTTTAAGGTCCTACTATTTAACTGAATAAGTATAATTTCCATCGCCTGCACTTAAATCCAGGGTTACAGTGTACACGCCAGTTTTGGCCACCGGAATATTCACTCCGCCCCATGTTGGCGCACCACTAAAGGTCAACACCCCATTTTCCGCTTTGTTCAGCTTATAACTAATGTCGTAACTGCCGTTACAGGTAAATGTAAAACCTTTTCCTTCGGTCAGCGTTACATTGCTGGCGGTCCATAGTTTGGTGCTTGCATTGTAAACCATTGGCGTAGCAGAAGTGCTCCAGCCATTGTCGTCACCGGAGATAAAGAAACGAACAGGTGTATAATTGATGGTCATCGCATCCAGATCTACATTTACTTTCATCTGGTTTGGTGCAGGAGTTAGCCATAGTCCGCCGCCGCCAACGCTCAGCGTGGTTGCACTGGTTCCCCAGCCGTAAGACTTCCCATCTTTGGTGGAGATTAAATTAAAGGCATCCCCAGCCCATCCGTCGGCATTTGGAAGGTCAAGATACCCCTCATACTTTTCATTAAATTTCGCGGAAGTCAGCAGATAGCCATTGGTTCTTTCTGCAGGTGTTCTCCAGGAATTGCCTCCTTTAACTAATAAAGCCGGATATTCCACAAATGAACGGTAAGGTTTCACCACCATGGTTAAGCTGGCATACACAGGTTTTACAGCCGATGCCAGGCCGCTATTCTGCTTCACGTCTGATTTTAAACGCACTGCAATGGTGCTGTTCACATCTACCGGCAATAACAATTGCACCGCGAGCAAGGCATTAAAATCGGCGCCTTTAAAAGTTTTCCTCAGGCTATCTGCAGCGATTTTAACCTCAACGGCCTTTCCCCAGGCGTTTTCTCCTGAAGTATCCGCAGGGAGGTCAAATTGTAAGGTATACGATGGGATCACTTTCACTCCGTAATCCGGAGCGTTAAAGCTAAAGGTCAGCACATTTTTGTCTGCATTGGCTTCAGATAGGCTGAGGTTGGTGCTGGAAGCGGTAAAGCCTTTTATTCCAGCAGTCGGCGGAGCCAACACATTGCTGCTTTTTTCCTTTTTACAAGCGGATAAAGCGAGGGTGAACAGCAGCAGATAAAAAAACTGTTTCAATAACGTCTTCATAATTTTTATATTTTATCGGTAGGCCAAAAGGCCGTTCCCTGGATCAATAACCGGTATTTTGAATTAGATTTGGATTCGCTGAAAGGTCTGTCGGCGGCAAAGGGAAAATATTGTACTTACTCGATACCGCAGTTCCAGCTTTTACACCACCTTTCCAGGCCCATAAATAAGCCGCTGTCGTAAATTTATCAAAGCGGATCAGGTCGGTTCTCCTCACAGCTTCATAATACAGCTCTCTACCACGTTCGTCCAATATAAAATCAAGGTTCATCGCGCTTAAGCTGATGTTTCCTGAAGTGCTGCCATTGTAAGCACGGGTTCTTAACGCATTGATATAGCTTAATGCGGTTCCCGTATCACCTCCGGTACCTCCGCGTAAAACTGCTTCTGCGTACGTCAGGTAAACTTCTCCCAGGCGGAATAAAGGAAAATCGATATCCGAGAAATCCTTCGCTGCATCCTGATGTGGAGCAGGTGCGCCAGTTCTGGTTTTATTGCGGTATTTCGTGGTTGAGTAACCCTCTGTTTCTACATACAGCTCATTCATTTCCAGATTCTGACCAACCATATAAAACTGCGCACGGCTATCTGTATTTCCAGTTTTATCGGCAAATAAATTCACAAATTGCTGTGTACATCTTAAACCACCCCAATCTCCGTTAGATCCCGAAACATCGGCAGGCACGTTGGCTGGTCCATGCATCAGGTAGGTCGTTCCTCCAAAATTCTGAGTGCTCGTACCATCATAATTGATCGTCAGGATAAACTCATCTGTATTCAGGTGATTGTCGGCAATGGTCAGGTCCCTGTATTTATTGTGCAGGGAATAACCAGCGCTAATGATTTTGTTGCTGTAAGTGATGGCTTCGGTATATTTGGTGGTTCCAGTATATACGCCAGCATTTAGGTAAAGGCGCGACAATAATGCCCATGCTGCGGCGCGATCTGCCCTGCCATATTCATTGGTTTTCGGTGCAGCGAGGTCGTTTTCAATCGCCAAAAGCTCAGACTCTATGTATTTGAAAAGGTCTGCTCTGACTATGCGCTTCGGAAATTCTTTACCTGCAATTTTGGTATCTTCGGTAGCGAAAGCCGGGTTTCCATATAAGTCCATCAGCACCCAGTATTGATAGGCCCTTAGGAATCTCGCTTCTGCTCTGAATTTACGAATGTTCTCTGCATCAGTTCCGGTAATGCCTCTTTGGGAAATGTTCTCATCCGTAGACTGTCTGATAAAATCATTACACAGGGTGATTTGGAAATATGAACGGTAATAAAGACCGTTGATGATGGAGTTGATCGAAGACCAGCTCAGTTCATGCAGTCCCTGGATGCCTGCATCATTTTGCCAGGACCAGGCGGCTTCATCTGTAGTCAGCTCCTGCAAGTTCCAGTACAGCCTCAAAAAGTCGGAGTTTCCTTCATCTTTGATGATTTCTGCAGGGATGTCCTGCTGGCCTGTAGTCGCGTTTCCAGTTAATGCAAATGCACCGTATACTTTAGCCAAGGCCTGTTTGTATCCCAATGGTGTGGAATATACCTTTTCCGCGGTCAGGTCGTTGGTGGGTGTCAGGTCTAATTTATTACAAGCGGAAAGCAGGATCAACAGTACAACCGCAGCTGCCTTACCGGTAGTATGTTGGGGATAGAATTTCTTTATGTTCCAGTTCATCGTTTTAATAATTAAGGTTTAAGCCCAATGAGAATACACGTGGTCTTGGGTAAAGGTTATTGTCCACACCTGAGGGAACCTCTGGGTCAAGACCTTTATATTTAGTGATCACAAACACGTTCTGCAGGGTTGCGTTGAGCTGCAGACTGGCTTTATTTTTCAGGATCGCGCCGAATTTATAGCCCAGGTTGATGTTGTCCATTCTTAGGAAGGAAGCATTTTCCACGTAGTAATCGCTCAACAGCTGCTGGCCTTTGAAATTGCTGACCAAGTAATTCGGAGAAGCGTTGTTGATAATTGCGGTCCCCAGTATTTGTGTCAGGTTACCTCGCTGACTAAAGGAATTGTTGTACACGTAATTACCAAGATTAGCACGCAGTGTAAAGCCAAGGTTCCATTTTTTATAGGTCATGTTGTTGTTGAAACCCAGGAAGAATTTCGGATCGGCAGATTTACCTTTGGTAAAGTCGCTTTCGGTGATGATGCCATCGCCATTCTGATCCACGTATACGCCTTCAATTGGATTTCCTGCGGGATCATAAACCTGTTGGAACAAGTAGAAAGTGCTTTTTGGGCCACCCACTGCATTGATGAACGCGTTTTGTCCGCCTACCCCTCCTGCAATCGTTCCTGTAGGAAATCCTTTATAATTAGGATCGTTTGGAATCACCGTCAGGTTGGTAATCGTGTTTTTATTATAAGTCGCATTTAAGCCAATGTTCCATTCGAAATCAGGACGCTGGATCGGCACGAAGTTTAAAGTCAGTTCGATTCCTTTATTTACCATATCGCCCACATTGATGATTGCTGTGGCGCTGAAATTGGTACCTGCCGGCTGAGGAACCTGGTTCAGCAAATCGCTGGTTTTCCTATGATAAACCTCCAGGGAACCTGTAATTCTGTTGTTCAGGATTCCTGCGTCTATACCAATATTGGTGGTCGAAGTTTGTTCCCATTTGATATCCGGGATATAGGCCGTAGGTCTGTACATCTGGTAAAAAGTATCGCCAAACTGGTAAGAAGCATTTGGCGTACTCAGGCCGTAGGTAGAAAGATAGCCATAGTTGCCAATTCCTTCCTGCTGACCGGTAATCCCGTAACTCGCACGCAGTTTAAGTGCAGAAACCAGCTTGCTATCCTTTAAGAAAGATTCGTTCTTTAGCGTCCAGGCCAGGGCTACTGCAGGGAAATAACCATACTTATAGCTCGGTCCAAAACGTGAAGAGCCGTCTCTTCTGATGGTGGCCGTCAATAAGAAACGTTCATCATAATTATAATTCACTCTGGCGAAGTAAGAAATCAGTCTGTTTTGCGGCGTATTGAAAGCAAAATCAGGATCGCTGTTGAGGATCTTATTTCCGTTGGCATCAAAGTCGGCATAGTTGAAGAATTTAGTCTGATAATCATTGTAAGAATAACCAGCGGTGGCATCTACCCTACTTTTTATCGCCTCAAACTGTTTAACGTAATTCAGGTAAAAGTCGGCCAGCGTATTTGCCCGGTTTTGTTTATATACGTTATTAATTCCCATTCTGTTGATCTGCTCTGCAGCATTCTGATCAACGAATACGGTTCCTTTTCCGCTGGCCACATCGTAACCCATATTCAGGTTGGCCCGCAGTTCCGGCAGAAAATGAAATTTATAATCCAACTGCATATTTCCGATACTACGGAGTGGTTTTGAACGGTCTTCGCGCTGATTCAATAGCCCAACGGGGTTTCTGCCTACCAGATTTACCAGTCCACTTGGTGTGCTCGGATCCAGCCATTCCCAATAGCCGTTATAATCAGGTCTGTTGGTATACACTGCCTGGCTAGGATCAAAACTCACTGCGCCACCAATGGCTGCTTGATTGGCGAATCTGGTCTGCTGTGCACTACCCTTAAGGTTGATGTCCAGTTTCAGGTGATCGTCAAAGAAAGTAGGGTTCAATACGATAGCCGCAGAAGTCTTTTCCAGCTTATCCGTTTTAAGTACGCCGGTCTGATTTTGATAGCCCAGCGACAGGCGGTAAGGAAGTTTTTTGATCCCGCCGCTAATGCTCAGGTTGTTATCAGTCGACAAACCATCCTGATAAATCAAGTCCTGCCAATTGGTATTGAACTGACCCAGCTGTTCTTTTTGAACCTGGGTACCGTGTTGGTTTACAATTGCTCTTAGCTGATCTGCAGTCAGCACATCTACTTGTTTGCCTAAATGCGCAATGGAGTTGACCGTGCTGAAACCTACTTTTAATCCGCCAGAAAGACCTTTTTTCGTTGTAATGATCAATACCCCGTTAGAAGCTCTGGCCCCATAAATCGCAGCCGCAGAAGCATCTTTTAACACGGTAAATGATTCGATGTCGTTAGGATTGATGAAACTTAAAGCATTGGAAGCTCCTCCAACGGTACTGTTTTCCAATGGTACCCCATCAATCACAATCAAGGGATCATTACTCGCACTCAGAGAAGATCCTCCCCGGATGCGGATGGTGCTCCCACTGCCCGGCTGACCACCATTTGAAGTAATGGCCACACCCGATACTTTACCCGCAAGCATTTGCTCCGGTGTGGTGATGCTGCCCTTCTGGAAATCCTTTGCGGAAACTACCGCCACAGCTCCTGTCAGGTCTTGCTTTCTAGTGGTTCCGTATCCGACTACGACTACCTCATTCAGTTTAGACTCATCTTCTGAAAGCAATATATTTAAAATGCGGGAGGCAGGAATACTCGCTTCCTCGGTCTTATAGCCAATAAATTTAAAGGTCAGTGTACCTGTTCCTCCTGGAACCTTGATGGCAAAACTTCCGTCTGTGCCGGTTACCGCACCAATAGTACTTCCTTTTAGCATCACACTCACACCGGGGATTCCCAGCTTATCGACAGCAGCCTTCACCGTACCGGTAACGGTAACCGTTTGCTGTGCATATAGTGTTGCAGTGGTGGAGAAAAAAAGCAGCAACAATAAGTTGAGCTTTACAATAAAAGTAAAAATTCGCATACAGTATTTGGTTAGTATTTACTGATACAAATGAATCAGTTTTTCCCATAATCGGGTTGTGCTATCGTGTTTTCTTTTAGTTCTATTTAACAAATTTGTAGTTAGCAACGCTTTAAAAGCAGGTTTAATGGGCATTTATTCCTAATTTCTATTACCTTTAAAAAAATATAAACCAAATACCTCCAGCTAAACCGATGAGTTCATTCTTCAAAAATGTACTGTTCATTTTACTATTTATGAGCGGCCAAATCAGCCTTGCTCAGCATTTAAAATTTAAACACATCGGTCTTGATGAGGGGCTTTCTAATAGTACCATTGAATGTATTATTCAAGACCACCGGGGTTTCCTTTGGTTTGGCACACGAGAGGGGTTAAACAAGTATGATGGGGAACAGATCACTGTTTTTAAGCGCAGCAAGGATCCCGCAAGCCTTTCTGATAATTTTATACGCCACATTTATGAAGACCAGCATCAAAAGATTTGGATCGGTACTTCGAATGGTTTAAACCGGTTTGATCCGGAAACGAACAGTTTCAAACGTTACCACACGGGCAATGCAGCGGGTAGTACTGGTCATCACAACATCACCGCCATTGAAGAACATGAAACAGGTCTTTGGATCGCCACTTCTGGTGGACTCCTGGAACTGCTGAATGAAAAAACAAATACCTTTCGACAGTTTAAACAGCCTACCAACGACATTCATACCGACAAAAAAGGCAACCTTTGGATTGCAACGGATAGCGGACTTTACAAATTCGACAAGAAAACTGCTTCCTTTACGAAGATCAAAGGTCTTGCTAATTATACTTTACGTGTGATTGCAGAATCTGCTGATGGCATATTGTGGCTAGGAACAGAAGAACAAGGCATGATTGCCTATCAACCTTCCAATAATACCATCAAGGTTTACAAACATGAGTATACGAACAGTAATAGTCTGGGCAGTGACCTCGTGCGGGCAATTATCGTAGATCAAAAAAACAACCTCTGGATAGGCGGTATTAACGGCGGACTGGATCATTTCAATACACAAACCAAGACCTTTAAAAATTACCAAAATGAACCAGGCAATGCTTCCAGCCTTTCCCAAAGGACGGTTTCTGCCCTATTTCTGGACAGACAGGATAACTTATGGGTAGGTACGCATCGCGGGGGCATCAACTTATATACCCCTGGTTCGGAACGATTCCGACTGGTGCAGCAGGAGTTGAATAAAAACAGTCTGAGCTATAATGACGTGAAAGCCTTCTATGAAGATCCCGATGAAAATCTATGGATCGGAACGGATGGCGGCGGACTTAATTTCTATGATAAAGCTACCGGGCGGTTTAAAACCTACAAATTCGATCCTTTTCGCCCCGAAAGTCTGGGCTCTAATGCGGTTTTAAACATTACCGAAGACCGTTCCAAGCAACTTTGGATTGGCACCTGGGCTGGTGGATTAAACCTGATGGATCGCCAATCGGGCAGCTTCCGCCGATTCTTGAACAACCCTGCAGATCCCGCTTCGATCTCTTCTAATTATGTACAGAAGACCTTTGAAGACAGTAAGGGGAATTTATGGGTGGGCACCTATTATGGTGGACTCAACCTGATGGACAGGTCCAGTAAAAGATTTACTCGGCTGATCAATGGAGCTGGGAACACGAAAATCAGCGGTAAAAACATCATTTCCATCAATGAAGATCAGCAGCAGAACCTTTGGATCGGCACAGATGACGGTGGACTGAACGCCTATAATCTGAATACGAAGCGTTTCAAGCATTACTTTTTAAATGAAGAAAAAAGACCGGACCTGCGGGTCATCTTTATCGACAGTAAAAAAAGGTTATGGATTGGCCAGTCGGGCTTGTATCTATTTAACCCTGCCAAAGACAGCTTTTCCATTTATACGACAAAAGCAGGTTTAGCCAGCGACTTTATTAAGGGAATTACAGAGGATGAGCAAGGTAATTTCTGGATTTCCACTTCCAGGGGCTTGACCAAATTCAACCCAGAGACCTTAAAATCCAGCTCCTATAATAAAGCGGACGGTTTGCAAGGGCTGGAATTCGAGGCCAATGCCTTTTTGAAAACCAAAAAAGGGGAAATGTATTTCGGCGGTGTCAATGGCTTCAATTCCTTTTATCCGGAAGAAATCAAGACCAACAGCTTTATCCCTCCTGTTTACCTCACGGAATTTCAGATTTTCAACAATAGAATGCTGCCTGGCGCTAAGGATTCCCCGCTGGATAAGGACATCAGTTTCAGCAAAGAGATGGCGCTTTCCCACAAGCAGAATACCTTTTCCTTTAGTTTTGCCACATTAAACTATACCGCTCCTGAAAACAACAAATACGCCTATAAACTGGAAGGTTTTGACAAGGACTGGAACTACGCTGGAAACACGAAAAAGGCATCTTATACGAATCTGGATCCGGGAGATTATGTATTCCGGGTGAAAGCTTCTAATAATGACAACAACTGGAATGAAGCCGGCACTGCGGTTAATATCCACATCTCCCCTCCTTTCTGGGCGACCTGGTGGTTTAGACTGCTGATGGCGGTTATCGTGATCGGGATTGCTTATGCCTTACTGAGTTTCAAAAGGCGTATGGAGCTCCGGGCCCTGGAAGAGCAGCAGCGTGAAGAAATGCATCAGATCCAATTGCAGTTTTTCACCAATATTTCTCACGAATTCAGAACACCATTGTCCTTGATCCTTGGACCTATAGACCGACTCCTGAAAGAAGATTCAAAAGCGGCTTTTCTGAGTTACTACAAAACTATTCATCGCAATGCGAACCGACTGCTCAGTCTGATCAATGAACTGATGGACTTTAGGAAGATTGAATCTGGTGCCCTGCAATTGAAAGTGATCCAGGGAAATATCAACCTATTTATAGATGAGGTAGCGGAAGAGTTTGCGGAGATGGCCCAGGAGAAACACCTCAATTTCATTGTTAAAAATACGGTTCAGCCGGCTGATACCTGGTTTGATCGGAATGTCATTGAAAAGATCATTTTGAACCTGATCAACAATTCCCTGAAATACACCAAGCATGGTGGCGAAGTCGTTTTGGAGATTCTCGACAACCTGGACAATTACCAGCCTTTGTTTGAAAACCAGCTACACATCAAGAGTAATTACCAAGGGAAAAGGTACGTTTATATCCGGGTAGTTGATAATGGCATTGGCATCTCCAAAGAATCGATTGAACATTTATTTGAGCGTTATTACCGGATTACTGAAACCCATCTAGGATCAGGTGTAGGACTTGCCTTCGTTAAAAGTTTAACCATGCTGCATAAGGGGCTGATTTATGTATCCAGTGAACGTCATCAGGGTACCGAAATCATCATTGGCCTGCCCTGCAGTAAGGAGGCCTTTAAACCTGAAGAGTTATGGGGACAAAGTAATGAACAAGGCGGAACCCGACTGGAAAGCATCAGCTACAGGTCTGATCAGACCTTGCCTGTCCTACCAGACGCTCCAACTGCTGAATATCCAGCGCTTAGCAGACGCATTTTGATCGTCGAAGATAATGAAGAACTCCGCTCATTTTTAAAAGATACGCTGAGTCCAGCTTATCAGATCACCGAAGCAGCAGACGGCTATGAAGGGTTGCAGAAAGCGAAAGAAGAGTTTCCAGACCTGATCATTAGTGATGTGATGATGCCAGGAATGACGGGCACCCAGCTTTGTAAGGCCTTGAAAAATGACCTGGAGACGAGTCACATTCCATTCATCATGCTCACCGCCAAGAACAGCATCGAAGCAGAAATAGAAGGTGCGGAATCCGGTGCTGATCTGTATTTCAGCAAACCGATTAACATCAGCTTACTCCAGATCAACATCAAGAATATCTTTGAACAGCGCATGAAATTGAAGGAACATTATTCCAAAGATCACCATGCAGAACTGATAGACCTGGTCCATTCTACCAAGGACAAGGAGTTTATGGAAAAACTTTTAGGGATCATCCATTTGCACCTGATCAATCCTGAAATGGACATCGAATTCCTTTGCGCAGAAATTGGGATGAGCAGAACCAAGCTGTATCAAAAGATCAAAACCATTACAGGGCAGTCGATCGGAGAATTTATCCGCTCTATCAGACTTAGGAAAGCGGTGGAGATTATGACGCAGGAAGATGTGCTGTTTACAGAAGTCATGTACAGAGTAGGAATCCAAACCCAGTCTTACTTTACCAAAGCGTTTAAGAAAGAATTTGGCAAGACCCCAAGTCAGTATTTGCAGGATTTGAATACCTAATCGATTTAACGACCTGCTATATCTGGACTTGTAACCTCATTACATTTAGTACAAAAAGTAAAACGAAAGCAGCTACAATGTAGAGCTGAATTTTATTTGTCTTTTTTACGCCGGATTTCTTCAGCCAAATCCTGTCAATGATGAAGATCAATATTGGCAAGGGCAACCAAAGCAGGTTTACCCAACCTTGTAATCTTTGGTTCATTCCATTTTGATTGGTCATAATTATAGAAGAGACGACTATCCCCAGCAATGCGATTAGGCTTAAAACATAGAAGATCGTTAAGTTATTCAGGAATTGTTTTTTCATAAAATTAATACTAAGCGTTTAGCACGTCCTTGATTGTACTCTCCAATAGTCTTTATTTCTAGCCTAAATATATAGAAGTTTTTCAGTATGAACTGTTGTCCATTTTCTGTTCGAGTTCAATTCGAGTTGTATGTGAACCAAAATCTTGACTTTCCACCGCACCATGCTATCCAAGATGGAATAGCAAGGTTAGACAAAAAAAGCTTTCATTATCACAACTTGGCAGAAAGAATCTCTACCTTTTCCCGCTCCACAGAAAGTAACCTTTCATAAAGGTCTGTGTTTTTACCATAAAGCATCTTGAGACTTTCCATCGCTTCTATCAACTGATCTACCAGGTTAAAGCGACCTCCATTGACTTGACCATTTACTGTACTCGAACTATTTTCAGTATTGATAGCACCGTTCCCATTTCCACTATTAATAAACGTATTGAAATAGTTAATCGCTGCTTCTTCGGTGAAATTCTCTAAGACCTCCACCGGTATCTTTAAAGCACTCGCAACCAGGATCAACACTTGCTTTTCCACAACTTCCTTTGCCTCCACCAATGAAATCCTTTTCTGATTCCACTCCTCTCCCATTTCCAATGCCAGTCCTTCTTGTTTGTAGCCGAGCATTTCCCTAAACCGTTTCACATTTTTACCCTGATGAACCCTTAATTCATTATTTCTTATTGATCTCATATCACTACTATTTAAATTAAACAACAAATTAACTATTATCCTTTTAATAAACAAAAGTGCACAAAAGTATCATAAAAATACATTAAAATTAATCAGGAACTAAATTAGAACTAAAAGGCATGGTTTAGAATGGCAGCTATATAGTTATTCGTTTCATTCCTCTTCGGAAGAACAAACAGATCACTCATTTAAAAATTAAAAGACATGACAACACCAGCATTAACCACAGCAAAAGGATTCGAATTCAGCTATTTGAGCCAGGATGAAATTGACAACCCACTTCATTGTATCGGCTATTTATGCACAAAACAAATTTATATTGAAGAGCTACGTCAGGACATTCACAATTGGATAAAAACCGCCTGCTCACTTTCTAACGACCAGTTTGGTAATCCCGATGAGTTTGCGGTGATTCATCAGCAATGCACCAAGTTATTGTAAATCGCCTACTTACTACTTCAAGCCGAGATCGACCTAAGCATCGACAGCAGTCACCCGCTTTATCGCCTAAATAACGACTGCTTTGCATGGCACATGGAGAATAAACAAACCTTGACCTGCCCAGATTTATACTTCAGAAGTTTAACAGGTGATGAAATCAACGATGTTAAAGTCTTCTTTGAGGACTTATTTGAGTTTATGTCATTAGACCAATGGCACAAAATACTATATCAACTATTCATCTACTCTAAACAGGAAAACACCTTCACGCAACAAGAAGAATATGGCCACATGATCCTAGAGATTGCGGAGTTTTTGGAAAAAGTGTTAGAATCCATCACGATCGTTTATGAAGCCAAAGCCCTCCCTTACATTACCGTACATTATACAGAACTTTTTGATTAGCTCCAATTCTCCCTCTTGTAACAGTGTATGATAATTCACTAACATCAAGAGGGAGAATATCAATCTTTTCCCTTCACCTTAGCGATATAAGGTTCTAAATGCCTCAAGACTCTGCTTTAATTCAACAATTAAGTCTAGGAGTAATTCTACATTATTATCGTCTCGATTCAATAGATTGAGGTTATCCATACCGGGTTGCTTCAACTGGGCTCTCAATACGCTTGGTATTTTGTAACTCTTAGCAGTTAAAGCACAAGCATATAGGGATAAACTATTAATAGTACTCGACAGACTGCGATCATAGTAGGTAAGCAACTTGCTATAGCTTTTGCTACGCTTAAATACCAAACGGTAGGGTTTAAATTTGCTTTGCGAAATGATGAAATCGTCTTCTAGATCTTCAGCCTCATCGATCCCAAATCTTAACATAATTTCTAACTTAAACTCAATTAGTTTATTCATTGGGATCATAAAATTTTGGACGTAAGGATCATCAATTTTATCAAAGAATGCGTCGTGCGGTATGATATCTTCAAAGGGCTTTTTGAACTCATTGGCATATATTTTCATGGACTTCTTGAACGTCAAATGGTAAATAAATTCATAAATATCCGAATGCATTGTAGTCACCAGAACTCCCAATCCTCTCATGCAGAGGTTCACATTAAAAGTCTCATTTTTTGCTATTTCCATAATTTTCCAATCTTTTTAAGTGTTTAATATTTTGCGAATTTCCTGCGAGGTATTTTTCCAAGTAATGCTTTAACGGTTAGGATGAAATTTTTATAGGAGAGTTTACAACAATAATGTATAAATAAATTGAACTTCAATAAATCTAAACCTATTGTAACTGATTGCCTAACAAAAAGAACTGTCTGTAAAGAATTACAAATGCTGTCTGGAATCAAATGATAAAAAATACTACCTGGGAACTAACAACTTATATGGTCGATTTTGACGATCTGAGTATACATTTAATGTTGGTAATTCTGTTATACTAAGGAATGCTTGGATTAACTCCCCTGAAGAATGGGCATTATTGGAAATTATATTGTTAAAAATTATTAAAATACAGTCAGTTTAACCAATATTATGTAACATAATCTCTAATATTTGTACCTTGATCTATCATGAGTACAAAATTTCAAATTAATGATCCATCTCTAGAATCTCATTCGCATAATTCAGAATTTGTTCATCAAAAAAATTAGGTAGTAAGTCCCTTCAAGATTTATAAAGTCGCACCGTTATTGTGCTGACTTTAGTTTACAGACAACTACTTAAAATTCCTGCCACCGTGAAAGGCATCTTTCGGTGCTTGTTCCCTCACCTGTGATCGCTTATCCTGAGACGGGTAAGGAGCAGATTTCTCATCTCCCCGCGCCAATGTCAACACTGGCAAATCCTCCGCCTCACGTTGCACTAGTTTACCCAGCATTTTCGTAAAATCAAAACACTTACTGACGATCACATGGACTACCTGCCCTTCCCGTTGCAAGCGCCCTTCTACCATGAGCAAGCGGGAATGTAAAATCTCCTTACGGTATTTTTCAAACAGACTTTCAAAGACGACCAGATTGCTGTAGCCAGTTTCATCTTCAATTGTAATGAAACAAACCCCACCGGCAGTTCCCGGGCGTTGTCGCACCAACACCAAACCAGCTACTTTCACCAACTGTCCATTACTCGCATCCTCGTTGATCCCTTTGCAAGACAAGACCCGAAGCATTTCCAGCTGATCCCGCACAAAGCTGACCGGGTGGGCTTTTAAGGACAAACCAATTGTAGCATAATCTTGCACCACATGCTCGCCTTTACTCATCAGGGGTAACTCCACTTGGGTTTCCAGTACACTTTCTGAAGGCTGGCCTTTAAAAATCTCTATCGGCATATCCTGCAAAGCTGTCACCTCCCATAATGCCTTCCGACGGTCTAAATCCATCGATCGAAAAGCATCTGCGTCTGCTAGCCGTTCTATAGCGGAGAGCGAAACACCTGCATCTCTTATGGCCGTCACACTTTTATAGCCTCCACTCCTGGCAGCGATCAAAATCTCCATTTCATCTTCCCTAACCCCCTTGATTTGGCGAAAACCCAATCGAAGCGCATAGTACTTGCCCGCCTTTTCTTCCAGCAAATTATCCCATGCCGAATAGTTTACGTCTACCTCCCTTACCTCAACTGAATGCTTCTGTGCATCAATTACAATTTGAGCAGGCTGGTAAAAACCCATCGGCATACTGTTCAATAGTGCCGCAGCAAATACATCCGGGTAATAATGTTTCAACCAGCAGGACACATACACCAGCAATGCGAAACTAGCGGCATGACTTTCCGGGAATCCATAGCTCCCGAAGCCCTCTAATTGTTTAAATATTCTTTTGGCAAACTCTTCCGTATAACCTTTTTTGATCATACCGTCTATCAGTTTCTTTTCATACTGATTGACCAAACCTTTGAATTTAAAGGTGGCCATACTTCGCCGCAAACCGTCCGCCTCAGCAGGTGTAAAACCTGCTGCCACAATAGCTATTTTCATCGCCTGCTCCTGGAACAAGGGCACTCCTAGCGTCCGCCCCAAAATTTCTTTCAATTCTTCTGAAGGATAGACAATTGGTTCTTCACCATTTCGACGCCTTAGGTAAGGATGCACCATATCTCCCTGTATTGGCCCCGGACGTACAATAGCGACCTCAATCACCAGGTCATAAAACTCTTTTGGCTTGAGCCTGGGCAACATCGACATCTGTGCCCGGCTTTCAATCTGGAACACACCTAAAGTATCTGCAAGACAGATCATATCATAAACTTCCGGATCATCCTGTGGAATATTAGCTAAGGTGAGTTGCTTTCCATAATGATCCCTGCACAAATCAAATGCCTTACGGATACAGGTGAGCATCCCCAATGCTAAAACATCTACTTTTAAAAAACCAAGTGCATCAATATCATCTTTATTCCATTCAATGTTAGTTCGGTCTTCCATACGTGCATTTAAGATGGGACATAGGTCAGTCAGCTTCCCCTGAGTCACCACAAATCCACCTGTATGTTGCCCAAGCTGACGGGGGAAACCCATCATTTGCGCAGTCAACTCCAAAGTCTTTTTTAAATGTGGATCTTCCGGGTTAAGCCCCTGTTCTGTCACCTTTTTTCCATCAAACCATTCATCGGTATATTCCCAGAGCGATCCGGAAAGCCTGTTAATGGTATCCACAGATAAGCCCATCGCTTTACCCACATCCCGTATGGCACCTTTTTGATGTTGTTGCGTCACTGTAGCGACAATGGCTGCCCGATCACGGCCATATTTGTTATAGATGTATTGGATGATTTCTTCCCGCCGTTCATGCTCAAAATCCACATCAATATCCGGTGGCTCATTTCGGGCCGGGGAAATAAACCTTTCAAAAAGCAAATCAAACTTCATAGGATTAACGGAGGTAATCCCTAAAACAAAGCAAATCGCAGAATTTGCCGCAGATCCCCTGCCCTGACAAAGAATCCCCCGAAACCTTGCTTCCCGCACAATATCCTCTACGAAAAGAAAGTAATTGGCATAATCCATCTGCTTCACAAAGGCCATCTCGTGATGGATCATATTCACCACCTTTTCAGGGATCACTTCTCCGTAAAACGCATGCGCGCCCTTCCAAGTCAAGTACTCCAATTCTTCCAAAGGTAAACGCCCGCTTTGGTTGATCTCCTCTGGATAAACATATTTTAATTCATCTAAAGAGAAACTACAGGCTTCGGAAATCACCATTGTATTTTTGATGGCCTCAGGATATTTGCGAAATAATCGCTCCATCTCAGCCACCTCTTTCATATATCGTTCTGCATTCTGATGCAAGCGGAAACCCGCCTCCTGGATCGTACATTTTTCACGGACACAGGTGAGCACATCCTGCAATTCCCTACGTGAGGGATCATGGTAATGCACATCATTTGTTGCTACAACTGGAATTCCGTAAAAATCTGAGAGCTGTGAAGTCCTGAAAATCAATTTATCATCATTGCCCTGATAAGTTCTGGTGGCAGCAAGATACAGCTGAGCACCCAATGCTTCCTTGTATTGCGCAACAGCTGAGATAAAACCAGCCTCATATTCAAACCTGCGATTGAGCTGCCCTGGCATCACCAAGGTGAAGATCATCCCTTTACTGTGCGCATACACATCGGCCCTGGAAATATGACAAGAACCTTTTTCTGTTCGTAGGTTGCCTAAAGTCAGTAATGCGGACAGTCTGCCGTAAGCTTCTTTATCTGTAGGGTAAGCCAGCAAGCTAGGTCCATCCAATAGATCCAGCCTGCAAGCGGGAATGAGCTTCACATTCTTTTCCCGGCAAGCCGCATGCACACGGACAATTCCCGCTAAAGTATTCCGATCTGTGACCGCAATCTTTTTATACCCGAAAACCTCCGCCTGGTTCACTAGCTCATGAGCATGAGAAGCCCCACGCAAAAAGCTAAAATTTGAAGTCACCTGTAATTCACTATATCCCATCACACTCCTCTCTACGCAAAAAATCCATGAATAAACCACTGGTATTTCTGATCACCCCCATAATGCCCAGATCGAAATAACCAGTAACGCTTTCCCTGATCATCTTCCACCTGGTAATAATCCCGGTGCTCACCTGTATCCAGCCACCACTCCCGCTCAATACGTTCTGGCCCGTCAGCTTTAATGACCTGATGCTGCACACCTTTGTAAATAAAAAACTTCGGCGGGTGATCGGGAATCAACGCCATCACTTCAATCGGATCAGGTCGCCTCAATAGTTCTGTAGGGCGAGGTTTATCCAGTCGCCAACTGGACACTGGCTTTTCAGTTACCGCAGCTGTCCGCAGCACTGCCCGCTCCGGCCAGTAGCGCGAAGCCGGTAAATATCGGCGGATCACCTCCAGGCCAACCTTTCCAGCTACCCTGTCTAGCAACCTAATGACACTCTGATCATCCAGTCCAGGCTTGATGCTCCACATGTGCTCCTGAGGAATTGCTACATCATCCACTTTCGGTGCCTCCAGTACAAACAGCTCAATCCCCAAACCCGGGCGAATTTGATCAATCTTTAATTGGAAAAGTTTAAACAGATGAATGACGCTATGTGTAGCGCCACTAGTGCCAATGGAAATCTGAACTTCCTTGCCATCAAGGCGGTACCCCTTCAACACTCCAGTACGCAAGCCTTTTCCTTCATTTTGCATGCGCTTGCATAAACTTTCCAGCATTTTAGTAATGACAATTTCTATAGCCGTACGAGTTCTGATTGGCTCTAAGCAGGGTAAGCGCTCTTGAAATGGCACAGGGATTTGCAAAGGAACCAGTACTTCATCTTCGGTTCCAAGCGCTTGTGCCAGGCGTAACAAGAATTCTTCGCCAAAGCGCCTGCGCAATACGGATCGGGGCATCCCGATAAAACTTTTAATGTGGTAAAACCCTAGTTTGCGCAGTTTGGCGAGCACCACATCATCTAACCTCAAGGCTTCAGGAACCAAACTAAGCAATGCCTCAGTATGCCCGCCTTCTGGGATGAGCGGTGTCACTTTACCAAAACGGGAAACCGCCCAGGCAGCACCGGGCGTATCAGCAATCGCCAGTCGGACGGTATAACCCTTACTTTTTAACCGGGAAACAATCTCTTTTAAATATTCTCGCTCCCCGCCCCAAAGATGTGCGCAACCACTGATGTCCAGGAGCAAGCCATCCATTCCAAATTCATCAATAGCAACAATGGGAGCATAACGAACGCACCATTCTCCAAGACCTCGAAGCAGATTTCGCGGACGAGTAGGCTTATCATCCAAAACTTCCAGTCCGGGACAAATCGCTTTCGCATCCGCTGCCCGCATCCCTGGTTTAACACCTGAATGAGCGGCAATCGGACTAACCGCTGTGATCAGCATGCGCCCATGATCAGGCGCAGAAAAAACAAAAGGCACCTCAGCAAGTTCCGGACGGCGGATCAGCTGCCAGTCTGCCAGCAACTGGCGAAACCATATCGAAACAAAACGCCTCTGCATAAACTTATCCAATTTGCCTGTCCAGCTTTTCAGACCAAACCGACCTGCCCCTTACCTTTTTCACTTCTTCAAAACCATCACCAGCCCATTCCAGCACCCAGCTACCCGGATTGCCGTTACGGACTTTCAACAGTTCAACCTGCCACCTGGGAAAGCCTAGTCCCGGAAGGCCATCCAGCGTATCCGATGGCAAAGGACTAATCCTCCACCTTGCCGTAGCCACAGTACTAGGCGCTTTACTTGCATCCTTTCGCAGAATAAAGCCAGTTACCCCGCTTTCCTCTACTGCCAGCTGTAGCCTCCTTGATTCAATCAAACTTAAACTTCCTAGTTCCGCTACCACCGCAGCCAATCCCTCGCATTTCAATGCTTCTTCAGTAACCCATAGCACATCTTTTTCGGTTTTTACGTCCATAAAAATGATGCGCTCAGGTTCCACATTAAACAAACTCAAAGCGGCAGGAAACAACCTCCTTGCAGTACTCACCCAAACACAAGCTGCCCCATTTTGCATCAAAACAGCCAGTAGCCCCGCAATGAAGCCATCACTAGCCGCCGAATCCTCTGGGAGCACCGTTATAAATTCATGAATCGCACGTTTGGGAAACACCCCAGCTGGAAATGCCTGTTCAATCTCCCCAAGACCAACACGCGCTTCTTTTGCCGCAGCTTGAGGCTTTAAGCCCTGCCAGAGCAGGATATCCTGCTGCAGTTTGATCACTATTTCCTTTTTCCCTTCCATAATCTGTCGAACCAAATAACTAAAAATATTAGCACAATAATTACATTACAAATGTAAAGCTAAAATTGTTAGTATCTTAAGGATTATTGAAAAAGATTTTAAATCTGTAAATAATTTTGGACAAACTTAACACAGAACAGAAGGAGTTTAGGAATGGTTATTCCAATCCCAACTTCAGCCCCACTGGATCACCAAATCATTAATTTTACATCTGATTTTAAGTGGTTTAAATTTCAAATTGCCCCTTTATGGCATCAGAAAATAGATAATCATGACCTGAACTTGTAATCTAAATTCATAGAAATAAGAACCAGTATCGATCTACTAATACATAACTGTGGAGCTGACTTAACCTTATTACTACTAAAGAAATTTAATTAACTATTATTGTCATTTTTAAATATGTCTTAATTATATTTGCCATCCATATATAAAATCGTGAAGAATAAAAGAGAAAGACGGAAGCTAATTGATCCAAATGAAGTCAAAGGAGAATTGGTAGTAGACTTTTCAATCAGACAATAGTATAGCTGAGAACTTAATAAAGTAGTTGCAACCATTTTGCTTTCCAGGATCAATCAAAAGACATAGCAGACAACATTTAGTTTCTGAAGCTTTTCCATATATAGGATTTGTTCTACTAAACTACTACATGAAAACAAAACTTCCACTTTACACACCCAGGCAGGAAGAAAATGAAATGGCGCACATTGCTGGGAACTGCTTTAAAGCAATCTGGATCAGGAATAAATAGAAGCTATAGGCTCCAGTAATCAAAGTCCAGTTTTTCCTGATCTACAAAAGTCAAGTCGAGAGCAGGATGATCAGGGTAGTCTACTGGTGTTGCTTCTCCTGCAAAACGGTAGTTTTTATCAATTGTGCAGGCTTCCATTAATTTGGAGGGGATTTGCGTCAAGGCAATCTCAGTTAGACGCTCCTCACTAGGTTCTTCCATTAACCACTCCCAAGCCAGATCATCCGTCAATATGGTGGGCATCCGTTTTTTAGAATTGTGGATTTGTTGCATCACCAGATTTGCCGAAGTAGTTGCAAAAGCTACAGTTCTTACCCACCGCTGTGCTTCTTTGTCAAACCAATCATTATACACACCAGCAAACCAGAAATACTCTTTGCCAATTACGCCCACCTGATATGGAATTTTTTCAATCGCTTTTAACAGTTGACCTTTTATGCCATAAGTGGGCATATGCATCGATTCCACCAATCCGGTAGACAAAACAAGGCAGCGGCGCTTGCGACCAGCCTCTGCCCACATCGAGGGCTTTCCGTCTTCCTTTTTAAACAGGTTTTCGCCTTTGAAATTTAGCGTAGTATACTTTAAACGGAACAGTTTCGCGTCTGCACGATCTTTGGCGTAGCCAGGAATATATCCCCACTCTGCCTGCTGGATCTCAAAATCCCGGCGATCGTCAGTGGCCACAATGATTGCACAAGGGCCATAGTTAAAACCATTGTGAATCCCGGTATCTAAAAAATCATAATCTTTTACAGCTTTTTCCAATTGCTTCAACTGAATAAATTCTGCCCTGGTTACCCTCTGTCCGTTGTAATAACACATCATTACTTGCTTTTACCGCGGAAGTACTCCGCAATTAACTTCCCTATCTTTTCCGCCTCTTCTTGCCTCCCCTGGGGAATGGAAGTCCAGAATTTCTGATCCCTAAGACCTATACCCACAACAATTACCAAAGGTTTTCTGGAACCCTTGAAATCAATATGAAACACCCTTTTACCCTGTAGCTCATGTTCGGCAATGCGAATAGCAGCCCCTTCTAATTCCAGGTCAAACGGTGGTTCAACTTTCCTCATTCCTAAATTTACGGAAAATTGAATTTAAAATCAATTCTTATCTGGTTCAATAATTCTTCCTATCAATGATGCCTCAATTCCAGACTACAACACAAGCCATAGCTTCTATGGATCATATCTGCATATGAGCAGAATAGTCGCATAAAAAATGGCAAATGCAATCATGGTAAAATGGATAGAAATGGTCATATAGTTAATCCTAAAGCTCCTGAATTGACTTACCTAACTCAAAACGAGGAAAACGACTTGGATAGAACACTAAAATTGGATTACACACTATAAAGTTTTCTCCGGAAAAAAATTAGAAAAATGGATGTTATTTGCCTGTTTGTGGTCGGGTAGTGGTCGGACACTGGTCGGCCTTATAATAGGTAGCGGAAGGGGTTCCCCTGGGGTTGCCATAGGGTTACCATAGTCTCTGCTATCCAGACCCTATCCGAACCCCTTCCAGCCCCTATAAAACTTCAAATCTCTTCCCGACCACATCTAAAACTCTACTTCCCTCCCATCAAAACTCCACAAAATTTGGTCTATTTATTGCAAATACACGGTTGCAAACCTGATCAAAAAACAAGCGGAACCTCCTTCAGTAAGGTGCTGATTTCCTGATCAGAAAGGATAGCATAGGCTATCATTAGCTCTTCGCAAGATTAACACAAAATAGCCATGAAAACAAAATGCCGTTTTGAAGGTTATCTTGGGTAGACCTACAAAAAATATTATGGCTGAAATAGACGTACAACCTAAAAAGAAAAGTCCGATCCCATGGATCATCGGCATCATCATAGTGCTGATCATATTGTATTTTGTATTAAGAGGAGGCAATGAAACTGCCACTACATTCGGTTAATTATTTACCTATCACAGAGAACATGGAAACCAACGAACATCACAAAACTACCTACCTGGAAGAATTAAGTGCCAGTGATTTTGAAGTTGCCGACAAGCAGCCGGATATCAACGGCTGGGAAATTGTAGATCCCCTGGGCAATGAACTAGGCGAAGTAGAAGATTTGATCTTCGACAGCAATGCGAGGAAAGTGCGCTATCTAGTCGCAAACCTGGATCTTGAGGAACTAGAAAGCGAAGGAAATGATGACTACCTGGTATTGATTCCAATCGGGATTATTGATTTGGACGAGGATGAGGAGGAAGTTGTTTTACCAGAAGTTTCTATCGGTTTTCTGGCTACACTTCCCAGGTACACCCCAGGTAAAACCATTTCTCCAGCAGAAGAGCTGGCCTTACGTTATGCCTTTCTTGGACAGGATGCTTTGCCTGATGCAGAAACGGTGGTATATGAGACTCACCCGGATGACTTTTATACCCACAAACACTTTGATGATGCTCGATTTAGGAAGCGCAATAACCGCACTGGAAATCAAAACAACTTATAAAAGTTAGCATATATACATTTCATTTAAAACAGAACAACGCCATTAAGCAGTAAAATATCACTATGAAAAATCAAGAAACAAATATTAGCCCAGATTTGCAGCAATTCATTAACATCTTTCAGCCCAACAAATTTAAACACTTAACTCGCGGCATTGAAGTAAGAGGGATCAGCAACATGCATACTACCATCACTCAAGCCCAGCACCTGATTGAAAGATTAGGCCTTAAATTGACCATTCAACATGATGCAGAAATGCTCAGCTACGGGGGCTTCGAAGTCATCAACTCCTGAATAAAAAACACACGTTTTTCTGAATCTATCTAGGCTTTTTTACACCATATGGCCAGCCCATAATGGGATTCAATCAAAACAAATAAATTACACCTGCCATTCAGTTCAGTCTGCCTAGCATTAACTCATGAAAAAATTAACAAATATTCCCCGCGAATTTGCACATGACGAAAAAATACAGGCACTGCAGGCACGTGTTGATGAATTGTCAGACTTCATTGAAAACGCTTCTCTCCCCCTGCATTGGGTGGATAAAAACGGATATATTACCTGGGCCAATCAAGCCGAACTAGATGCCTTAGGTTTTACAAGAGAGGAATACATCGGCGCCTCTATTACCAATTTCCATGTAGATCAGGAGGTGATCAGCGACATACTGACCAGACTCTCCAACAATGAGACCCTGCACAATTATCCTGCTCGGCTAAAATGTAAGGACGGCTCCATTAAACATGTGCTGATCAGTTCCAACGTAGCCCGAAAAGATGGCGAATTTATTCACACCCGCTGTTTTACCAGAGATGTAACCGAACTGGTTACGGAAATGGAACGCAAGGAAAGCCTGCTGCTGGAATTAAAAGAAAGTGAAACCCGGATGAAAATGGCGATCAGTTCCACAAATATGGGAACCTGGGAATATAGCCCCTCACCATCTTACTTGTATCTTTCAGCAGAAGCGAGCTGTATTCTGGGATTTCGAGAAGACCAGACTGTAGATTATGCCCGTTTTTTAAGAATTGTCGACTCGAAGGAAAGAACCCGGGTTCATCGAGGATTAAACGCTTCTGTCAAAGCTACAGGAAATGAAATTTACAGTACTAAATTTAAAATCATCAGACCTAGCGACCATGCGGAACGCTGGTTACACTTACAAGGAAAGATCATATTAACATCCAACAAGAAAACGATCCGATTTATTGGCACCGTGCTGGACATCACAGCAGCAGTCCTTGCAGAAGAGAAAAATTCGCGTCTGCTGGCCATTATTGATTCCAGCAACGATGCGATTATCAGTTTCAATCTGGAAGGAAAAATCACGAGCTGGAACAATGCTGCGGAAGATATTTTCGGTTTCCAGCAGCATGAGGTCATCGGATCAACGGCACATGCCCTTATTCCTGAAAAAAAACATCAGGAACTCAGCAACCTGTTAACAAAGGTTGCCCGTGCAGAACGTGTCCATCAATTGGAAACCAGGATGCTCAGTAAAGATCTAGCTGAAATAGAAGTGGCCATTACCCTAAGTCCAATTAAAGATGCCACTGGTAATCTCATTGGCTTTTCAGAGATCATACGCGATATTACTGAAAAGAATCACGAAGAACAGCGGAAAAACTCGTTCATAGCGATGGTCAGTCACGAAATCAAAACTCCAATCACCGCAGTAGCTGCTTACCTGCAAATGCTGTTGCAAAAAGCCCAAAAAGAACAAGACACTTTTTACCTCAACATGCTCTCCAGAGCGGATGTAAAGGTCAAAAAGATGACCGCAATGGTGCAGGATTTCCTAAATGTCACCAGGTTGGAAGAAGGTAAACTCCAGATTATGAAACAGGAATTCGAACTGGCCCCTTTGGTAAAAGAAATCGCTGAAGATGGGCAGTTCCTGAGCACCCTGCACATCATCAATATCGTGAATTGCGAGGATTTAAAAGTCTACGCAGATAAAGAAAAACTAGGATATGTACTGAGTAACCTATTGAGCAATGCGATTAAATATTCACCCCAAGGTGGTTACGTATTCATCAAATGCGAAAGACTGGATGAAAAAGTAAGGATTTCTATTACTGACCAGGGTATTGGCATTAAAAAATCAGACCAGAAAAGAATCTTCGAAAGGTTCTACAGAGTGGATGATGAAAATGAATATACCGCATCTGGTTTCGGCATAGGCCTATACCTGGCTTCAGAAATCCTTACTTACCATAACAGTGAAATTCATATCCATAGCAAAGAAGGTGTTGGCTCTACCTTTTTCTTTGACATCGAAATCTCAGGCAAAACCTTATCGCAGCAGGGTTAAGAGTCTGCAGTTTCAAACGATCAATCATGCAATTTCAAATATACAGTGAAAACAGATCCTTTCCCAGGCTCACTATCTACCGTAACTTTGCCCCCGGCAAGTGCTACGATAGTATTCACCAGATAAAGTCCTACCCCTGATCCTTCAGCGGTTAGATCTACGCGATTAAATTTTTCAAATACGGATTGCTGCTCAGCTTTCGGGACCCCTATACCATTATCAGCTACACTGATGACCAGGTATCCGTTTTCGCTGAAAGATCTCAGAAAGATTTCAGGTCTTCGGTCTGATGGTGTATACTTAATCGCATTATTGATGAGGTTGTTAATAATACAACGAAGTTTACGTCTGATAAATGTGATTTCAGCGCTATCAATTTCTTGTTTGATGAATACATTCCTTTCGATAATCTGTGGAGCAAGCGCCAGTTTTACATCTTCAATGATATGATGAAGATCCAATAGCTCAGGCTTTGCCTGATATTTGTGTTTTTGCCAGCGGGTATCTATAAGATCTCCAACTACCTTTTTCATTTCCAGTAAGCTGTTTTCAATGTTCTGCAGCAGTACAGGAAAGTCGTCCATACCCTTTTCTGGCAATTTTTTAAGCACCTGAACCGTTAATCCCAATGCGAAAATCGGGTTTTTAATGTCGTGGGCAATGGTATCTAATAGAAGTTCGTGTTCTGTGATCAGTTTTTCCTGCTCTTTGAGTTCGTTGATCCTTGGAGTAATGTCCACGAAAGTGATGATCACTCCATTGGTTTTTTTTTCTTTTCTTACAAGATAGGGCAAGATATTCATCTGATACCAGCGCATATCCGTGGTTTGAATTTCTTTCTCCAGAATTTCACCGGTGTCAATCACCGTCTTTATGTTTTCCATAATTGTAGGAAACCTAAAATTATCCCTGATTTCTTCAAAGGGCATTCCGATGAACTCCGCTTTAAGCTTAAAATGCTTCATCGCAGGCGGAGTAAACTTTCTAAGTATAAGCTGCGCATCTACGAAAAGCTGAGGGATTATGGTATTACTGAAATAATTCTCCAAATCTTCATTAAGATCGATTAATGCGCTGGTTTGTTCATTTTTGGTGGTCATGTCTGTACAGGAAATTCGCGTTTTATAAATTACTAATGCTTAAACAAGTATTCAGAAAAATAGTTTTTCATTTATAAAGTACCCCCTTTCCATTCCCTTCGAGGATTACGCTAAAATGAAACCTTTCTAATGATAGGGCTGTTATTCCTAGTAAACAAAATCTATAAAAATGGAAAACACAGCAATTAACTCAGAAATCCTTAACGACCTCATTCAAATTAATAACGATCGAGTAGCTGGCTATGAAAAGGCGCTTTCTGAATTATCAGATCAAGACAGTGACTTAAGATCTCTATTTTCAGAAATGATCAGACAGAGTAAACAGCATAAAGCCACACTTACACAAGAAGTGCAGGTATTGGGCAGTAACGCAGAAACTTCCAGTACGACCACATCAGGAAAAATATATAGAGCATGGATGGATCTAAAAGCAGTTTTTACAGGCAACGATCGTGAAACGGTTTTAAATAACTGCGAAGCTGGTGAAGATGCTGCTCAGAAAGCATACCAAGCAGCTCTAGAAGCAGAAGGACTTTCTGTACACCTAAAAAATATTATCTCTGAACAAAAAGCAGATTTATACGATTCTCACAATGAAATAAAAGCACTTAGAGATCGCGTATCCTCCTAGTCTATTTAGAACTGAACCTATAAAGAAAGATCGTTATTTATCATAACGATCTTTCTTGTATGATTTAAAATCTACTATTTTAAAACAAATCATCCCAATAACAGTTAGAGAAGAGCAAATCATCAAAATTTATGGAACGTGTAGAAGTATCCAAAGAAAACGACAAGCTCATGGCCGTATTCAAAGTTTCGGGTAAGAAAAAGTACCTGGTAAAAATGAATGAGACGCTTGCTACCATACCAGAAATTATAAGTTTTTCTTAAAAAAGAATTTGAGCCATAAATAGAGCGATCTTTGCCTGCTGATTTTGATTAAGATGCTGAAGCGCTATTCTCCAAAATTCCTTAATCACATTTACTGCTTATGATACATTTAAAACCTTACTTTAATATTTTCTTAATGCTGCTGCTGTTCCCCTTTTGTGTTCATGCGCAAAATGCCGGAAATGTACTTCCGGAAAACAACCAGGTTCTCGATACCGCCAAACAAAGAGACTTGATTGATGTGGCCAAATCTATTTTTAACATTAAGCCCGGAAAAATAAAGGAGGAAAAGGGAAAACACGTTTACTTCTCCATATTGCCTGTTGGTGCAACCGTGCCAGGGGGATCCGGCAGAGCTTTGATCACCAGTACGACGGCTGCAGTGTATCTTGGCCCAAAGGCGACTACCAACCTATCCACCGCAACTTTTACGCCTTACTGGAACTTTGGCAGCCGCTTTGGCCTGCCTATACGCAATAACATCTGGCTTCCGGATAATACCTGGCTGATACAGGGAGATACTCGTTTCTTAGTATATCCTCAATATACCTGGGGCTTAGGTACTAAACGCGCTGAAGAGGAAAAAGTCCTGCTAGATTATAAGTACATCCGTTTTTATCAGAATGCATTGAAGCGGATCCGCCCCTACTTTTACGCCGGACTGGGTTATAATCTGGATTATCGATTTAACATTAAACCTGAAAATGCAGATATAGATCTTGCCAATTATACCGGTTATAAATATGGAACAGGCAGTAATTCGGTTTCCTCGGGTCTGAGTTTAAACCTGGTTTATGATACGCGCAGTAATGCGATAAATCCGATGCCTGGAATATACGCAAACCTGGTATACCGCATCAATCCTACTTATTTGGGCAGTAACAACACCTGGAGGTCCTTATACCTGGATGTGAGGAAATACATTTCCATGAACAAGGAAAACCAAAATCAGCAAAATACCCTTGCCTTCTGGTCTTATTTCTGGACTGCATTGGATGCTAAAACTCCATACCTTGATTTACCAAGTACAGGCTGGGATCCCTATAACCGTTCGGCAAGAGGGATAGATCAGAACCGTTATAGAGGAAGAAGCCTTTTATACCTGGAAAGCGAATACAGACGTGACATCACCAGCAATGGCCTGGTTGGATTTGTGGTATTTGCCAATGTCAATAGTGTTGGCGTTAGCGGAGGACAGCACTTATTTTCTTCCTGGAAACCAGCGGCAGGAACGGGACTCCGCCTGAAATTTAATAAAGGATCGAATACCAATATTGGCGTTGACTATGGGATGAGTAAAGGTTACAAAAATATCTCCTTTAACCTTGGAGAGGCATTTTAAACCTGATAATTACTATGTCCCATCCTGGCGCTCTGCTCCAGCTTTGATTTGAGCTGTTCGACAGAAAATGGTTTCAGTAAAAAATCATCCAGATACCGAAGCTCGGGATGCTCCTCTAAGGACATCCCTATAGAAGCGGTCAATGCAATGATACAGACCTTGTTTTTTTGTGGATCGCTCAGCTCTCGAATCTGTTTACTAGCTTCAAAACCACTCATCACAGGCATATTAATGTCCATAAATATTAGATCATAGGTTTTTGCTAACACTGCATTCAGTGCGAGCTGTCCATTTTCCGCCACATCAGCAAGTAGTCCCCATCTGGTCAAAGTTTTCTGGAGCACCATTACATTTACAGGATTATCCTCGGCGATCAAAATCCTCAAGTGCTCAATTTTAGTACTCAACTCCTCGGACATGCTATCGTCTTTCAACCCCTCGTTCATGAGCTCAGGAAAGGTCAATTCAAAACTAAATAAGGTCCCTTGCCCATGTTCGGATTTAAAGTTCAAAACACCTCCATGGAGATCCACCAGCCTGCGGGCAATACTTAAACCAAGACCAGTTCCCTGAAATTGATCGGAAGTATGGTGTTCGGCGCGAAAATAAGGCTCAAAAACACGATCTTGCTGCAGTTCAGGAATTCCGATTCCGGAATCTTCAATTTCAAAGCGAATCCTTAGCCCAGCTGAATCAGTATTCAGGACCATCGCCCTGATTTTAACAAATCCCCTGGGTGTAAATTTGATGGCATTTCCGACCAGGTTAAAAAATATCTGGGCCAGCCTGATCTGGTCTCCAATCACCAGCATGCCCTTAATCTGTTCATCCATCTCCAGTTCAAAGGCCAAATCACTATTTAAAACTCGCAGTTTTAGCGCCCCATGCACATTGCTCAGCAAACGTTCCAGACTAAAACTTGCATTTTCCAGCTGTTCCATTCCAGCATCCAGCCGATTAAAACTCAGGATGTCATTAATGGTCGACATCAGGTTTTCTGCTGAGAAACTTAAGATCTCCAGATTTTCCTTTTGACGAGCACTGGGATGATCTTCTAATAAAATGTTGGTCATCCCGATCACTGCATTTAAAGGAGTACGAAGTTCATGAGACATGGTTGCCAGGAAATTAGTTTTCGCTGCAGCCATTTTTTCTGCCGAAAGCAGCGAATTTTTCAGGTCAGCATTCAGCAACCGTTCCTTACGACTGGTTTTCTTAAATGCCCGAAAAAAGTAATGGTGGATAAAAATCAGCAGTAAAAAGTTAAACACTAAGGCGAAACTATACTCATAAAAACTGATGGACTGGTTGCCAACCCAGAGGTCAATTTGAGTAAATTCTTTGATGAAAAACAAGGCCACAACAGAAAGGGCGTTGACTAGGGAGTAGACCAATCCCCATCGAAATCCAAGGATATAATAACCACCTGATATAATAATCAGCACATACTGCAGGGTCACTATATTTATTCCTTCCTGCAGTAAGAACAGGTTCGACCAAATAAAGCAAGTCAGGCAAAAGATAAAATAATGCCCTACCTTTTTCCAGGAAACCTGCTTATATAGCAGGATCAGACCCAGGATCAACAGCAGCAATAATAAACTGTTTCTATACACTAAGATATTAGGTTCCTGAAAGGAATAAATGATCAACAATACAATGCTCTGTACAGAAAAAGCAATCAGCAATTGGACAAGAATGGCGATTCTTCCTCGGTTGAGCAGCCCCACTTCATTGTTGCGGATTGCTTTAAATTTCTCTAAAAATCTTGTCATATTGGTTCCCAAAAATTCCATCTTATTTTAACTGGTAAATCATTGATATTTTCAAATATTCGGGTAAGGAATAGCTCAAGATCTCTATTTCATCATCTACCATCACGACATCGTACTATACAAACCACATACCAGCTCAAAAGCATTAATTCTATTAAAATTTATCGAAAATATATTTATGCGCTTCAGGAACCACAGGGTATCAATTATGAAAATATAACTTCCAATACCAGCTTTTTTTCTCAAACATTAAAAAGTGGCACAATTGATGCAAACAAGAGTAAAAAAATAAAGAGAAAAAGGAACTTATTTTAAACTTGTAGAAAAAAGCTTTAAGCTGAAAAGGCTGGAATAAAATTGAAGAGGAACCGCCATCTACCTTATAACCAGCACCCAACTGTCAGATGAGGTACTGGCAATTACCTATTAAATTTAAATAAGGCATTACTGAGAAATTATCACTAAATTAATAAACTAATACAATAACTTTGATACTTCTCTAATCAATTCATTTGTACCGGGCCTGATTAAGCCCTGACGTCTTTCACAACCAGGCACTTATGAACCTGCTCGCTTTTTTATTTTCCTTGCTGATCCCATTACTATCCTACTTGCCTCTTTAGGGGGGTTTCTTATACCATTTCCTTTATTTTCTACCGGCAATGAAGTCTGTAGCCAGCCTTGAGTGTAACTAAATTTTTAAACCCATGAATAAATTTTCAAAAATCGAATTCGCCATTTTGATGATGACTGTCGCCATCATATTTGTATCGGAGTACTATTACATCATCCTGAAAGACCATGACCGCGCCATTTTTATAGGTCTTTGGCCTCCAACCATGATCGGCTTACTGATCTACCTCAACCTTAAAAAGAAAAACTAAAATGGAAAACTTAGATCTAATCCTTCTTACGGTCATTGTAATCGTATTATACGTGGGCTTTGCCTGGGGTTTATTCGTCTCGCAAAAAAACCAGCAAAATCCTAAAAATTAACCCCGTTCTTGAACTATCTTAAGCAATTCTTATATGCAAACCACTTCAATGTATGCCCAGCTCATTATAGCCATATCCGTTACCTACGTATGGATATTCCGGTATGATAACATTGTCAAAGAGTTTAAACAGTATGGTATTCCAGACCTGTTAAGAAATATGGTGGGAGCCGCCAAAATAGCCCTGTCGACGCTTCTTATTACCGGTATCTGGTATACCGCCTTAGTGCCGCTGCCTGCCCTTTTGATGGCTGGACTGATGTTATGCGCACAGGCAGCACATTTAAAAGTCAGAAACCCCTGGCAGAAGTTTGTTCCATCATTGCTATTATTGATGCTGTCGCTGTTTGTAGCCGGAGTAGGTTCAGGGGTAATCTAATTTGTATGCTGCTAAATATCTTAATTCTCGCTTCTGCCGTTTCTTTTCTATTTTATGGTATCTCCTGTTTGCTCAATTCCGGTATGAAGGAGGAATTTTATCGTTATGGCCTGGATAAGTTCAGGAAACTTATTGGCTTCCTGCAACTGCTTGGCGGTGCAGGATTGCTTGTCGGATTTGCCTGGCAACCGGCATTGATCATTGCCTCGGGGGGATTGTCATTATTGATGCTGATCGGATTTTGCATTCGTCTAAAAATGAAGGATGGCTTTTGGGAATCAATACCCTCCTTTATTTTTTTGTTATTAAATTTATACATATGCATTCAAACGATAGGACTTAGGTAATCATCATTCGTTTTCTAACAGCAGAAGGAAACGCTACTGGTCCATAGTTTAGGTTATAGCAATAAAGAAGGCACGCGCTGGACAGGTTCTCGTACGACTTCTTTCATTGCTTTTTTCATAAAGCAAAATTAATAGGAAGCTCCGGATTAACCTTAGTGAGGAGCTCAATTGTTTATTCTGAGAAGCTCAGATTTTATGACATTTCAGAGCTCTGTAGGGGAAAATCCGTACTGCTTTTTGAACACGGTAGAGAAATGAGAAGGATTTTTAAAGCCCACCTCCACATATACATCCTGTACTTTTCTTCCTTCTTCCTTTAGTTTAACATAGGCAGTTTCCAAGCGTTTTTTGATCAGCCATTTTTGAGGACTAAGCGTACTTATTTTTTTAAAATCTCTTTTGAACGTCGCAAGGCTCCGACCGGTATAAGCAGCAATCTGTTCCATGGAGAGATCATCCATGTAATTTTCATTAAGAAATTCCAGGATGTCAATTTTCCAGGGTTCGGTAAAGTCGAACAGCATTGGAAAATAAATATCAGAGGCATTCAGCAGGGCATAAATCCCTTCTTGTAACTTTAATTTAGCTACGCCATCCGATGGCTTCAGCCCCTCCTCAAAATAGGGATTTAATGACTGGAACAGACTGTTAATGTCAGCTTTTTGCTCCATCATGAAAACGTTATCTTGTGAAACCATTACTTTCTTAGGAATATCCCCCTTGTTTATCCTACTGTAGAATTCGCGCAGTAAACTGCGGTTAAATGTTAAGGATATACCTTTGTACAATTCATCTCCCTTGCTATTCTTGTACATCAGCAACCTATGGTTCCTTCTAATAAACGCACATTCTCCTGCCTGGATGGTGATCGTTTTATTTCTGTCTTCTACAATTTGCTCTCCTGAATATAAATACAAAAGAACGTGTTCTGGTGTAGCGTGGACGCACTTTTCGCTGTAATCAGAAAAGCAGGATAGGAATATACCTGAGTAGTTGATGGTTTTAAGTTTTTCTGGCTGTTCCATAATAATGCCCAATACGTATTAAGATAGACAAAATTAACCAAAATAAGCTGGGCGAATTTTACTGTAGGGCTCAATTTAGCTTTCCCAGAAGCTCAGAACATAGGATTAATGAAAAATTTATACATAAAGCGTTTGCTCATCGGTGTAATAGGTTGTGATATGATGATCTCTTTTCATTTTAATCACCTTCCCTGTTGGACTATACTTTTTCTTGGCATTATGAATCATCAATAAATCAATGCCTTTTTGCCTATTGTTGAACAAGTCTAACTTCCTTGCTTGCTTGATCACATCCTGTAAAACGTACTTAATTGTTTTATGAAGTATTTTGACTTCAGCATTTGGAATGCTACTTACAATTGAAAAAGGAGAAATATTAGCAAACCAAAGAATTTCGTCGGCATAAGATTGATCGATTCCTCTGATTACTTCCTGATCAATCAATAGGGATTTGATCTCCACTTCTGTTTCGGAAAACAAGGTAATGAGGAAATCCACAGACATTTCCTTAGACAAAACATCAGGAATAGTCAAAGGAACTGGGTTCAGATTAAACCTACTCATTTGTTGACGATCCTTGACACTAAGAATTTGTCCTCCGCTAAAGCTAAGCGCTAATAACCCAGCAGTGACCTCCTGATTTTGCAGCCTCATTTCAAATTCTGCCGCAATTGATAAGTTGATTTCCAAAACCGAATAATTCTTGAATTGAAAAAATAATGAAAATCCTTCCCGCCAGACTTTTTTCAATTCATGACCCACCAGATTTTCATTTAGCGCTGCAATGGAAACATGGATACATTTATGCTGTTTAATGTCCAGCTTTTGCAGCAGTCTGTTTTTATATTTTCTATCGAAAATTTCAGCACAAATCTCTAAGTAAGGTAGCTTAAACATAATTTAAATCAGAACTTGATGAGGTAAGGGCTTAAAGGTACGGTGTCTTTCTACGTTCTTTTCAGGCTTTATGTAATTCATTATTGATCTAAATCAATGATGAATTCAAAATTCGACGGTGCTATTATCATTGTAATAATTACCAATGCCAGTACTTTAACTTCAAAGAGTCTTCAGAATTAAACACCATATTTACTTGATGAAATTTCTAATTGTTGAAGACGAAGAAGGATTAAGAAAAAGTATTGATCAGTATTTGACTGCTGAAGGCAATATTTGTGACTGGGCTTCCAGCTATGAGCAAGGCTATCAAAAGCTATCCCTTTACGACTATGACTGTGTTTTACTTGACTTAACACTGCCAGATGGAGAAGGGCTTCAGCTATTAAAACACCTTAAAAAGATCAATAAATCGGATGGTGTTCTCATCATTTCCGCACGTAATTCTTTAGATCAAAAAATCGAAGGCTTAAGTATGGGTGCAGACGATTACCTGATCAAACCATTTCACTTGTCAGAACTATACGCCAGAATCATGGCCATTGTAAGACGGAGGAGTTTTAACGGAAATAGCCTTGTACAGTTTAATGAGCTGGAGATCGACACGATTTCTAAGGAACTCAAAGTAAACAATAAGCTCGTATATTTAACCAGAAAGGAGTTTGATCTCCTATTATACTTTGTGACAAACAAAAATAAAGTCATTTCAAAATCTGCAGCCGTGGTACACATCTGGGGTGACGAAGCAGATATGGCAGACAGTTTTGATTTCATTTATACTCATATTAAAAATGTGAGAAAGAAATTAACAGATGCTGGCTGCAAAGATTATTTTCAATCTGTGTATGGAATAGGCTATAAATTCAGCGAATCATGAAACTATTTAGCAGCTATAACCGGATCTTATCTGTCATTACCCTAACAGGGTTATTAGTCATAGGCTTTCTGTTTTATCAAATGCTTGGTCAATACCTCAACAGACAGATTGAAGATCATCTGTATGAGGAGCTCCTGGAAGTTAGGGACTTTGCGCACGTGAAAAACATTCTGCCCTCTCCTGATGGTTTCGATGATGTCATCGTGGAATATAAGAAGATTAAAAAATTGGAAGATCAGCGCAAATTTTTTGCCGACACCAATTTTTATAACCCAAAGAAAAAACATCAAGAGTCCGGTCGTTACCTGATGACGCAAATGGTGTTAAATGGACAGCCGTATGAGCTGAAGATTATTGCCTCAAAGTTTGAACGGAAAGAACAGATAAAAAGCATTGTACTCATTATTTTATTACCTGTAGTGGTGTTATTGTTGATCTTATGGCTGGTAAACCGAGTACTGATCAGAAAAATGTGGATTCCATTCAGACAAATATTAACAAATATTAAAGCATTTAACATCAACCAGGAAGAAGTTTTTAAACCCATTGAAACCAACATTGATGAATTTAGAGAGTTGAACAACGCAGTGCTTGACGTCTCCTTGAAAGTGAAATCAGATTATAAGGAAATCAAGTTATTTACCGAAAATGCTTCCCATGAAATGATGACACCTTTAGCTGTGATTAACTCCAAGCTGGACACCATGCTGCAGTCTAACACTTTAAATAAAGAAGAAAGTGAGATCCTGGCAGATCTCTATAAGGCGACCTCTAAATTGACCAAATTAAACCAATCTCTCCTTTTATTGGTTAAGATCGATAATAATCAACTTCAAGACAAGGAAGAAATCGACCTGGAAGCATTACTTTATGAGCGAATGAATTACTTTCAGGATTTCATTCAAAAAAGAAACCTGAGCGTAAACACAGAGATCAGCAAGCTTTCCATTTACGCCAACCGGTCAATGGTAGAGATGCTCATGAACAACCTCTTCAGTAATGCGATCAGGCATAATTATGTTGGAGGCATGATAAAGATTGTACTGACTCCCTGCAGTCTTCAATTTTCGAACACCAGCACCCAGGCATGCTTAGACCCGGTTAAGATCTTTGAACGGTTTTATAAAGACCATGCATCGGAAGGTACTGGTTTGGGTCTGGCCATTCTAAAACAGGTATGCCTGAGACAAAGTTACCTTCTTACTTACGATTATCAGGAAGGCCAGCACCGCTTCAAAATCGAGTTCAACAAGCCCCAATAAAATACTCAGTTGATTAAATTAACATAATTTAACTCTGATCTTCATAATGTCTTCAGAATTGCCATAGATATTAGCTGCATAATTTACAGCTAACACGATGAAATTATTATTAATTTTTTTCCTCGGACTCATTCCCAGCACTTTAATCTGGAATGAAAACTTCAACGAGGCACAGCAACAAGCAAAAAATACCCATAAGCAGCTCTTAATTAATTTTTCAGGATCCGACTGGTGTGGTCCATGCATCCGTTTGAGAAAAGAAATTCTGGAATCCGAAGTTTTTGAAGCTTATGCAAAAGAAAACCTGGTATTGGTAAGGGCCGATTTCCCCAGACAAAAGAAAAACCAATTACCTGCTGCACAAGTTAAACAGAACGAATCTCTGGCCGAGCAATATAATCCTGAGGGAAAATTTCCTTATACCCTATTACTGGATGAAAACGGAAAAGTGATCAAAACATGGGATGGCTATCCAAACGAACCTGCGGATAAATTTGTATCAGAAATTAAAACCAGATAAAGCGCCTTATGAAAACTATGGCCACTTATAAGCGAGTGTTAAAGCTGATGGGAAACCGTTTTGAATTCACTGTCATTGCTGAGCAGGAGCATTCAGGGCAAAAAGCCATTGACGCTGCCATAGCAGAGGTGAGCCGGATTGAGGCCTTATTCAGTACCTTTAAAGAAAGCAGCCAGACAAGTCTGATCAATCAATATGCCGGTATAAAACCTGTAAAAGTTGATCCGGAAATGATCCAGCTGATTCAGCGTGCAGTAAAAATATCAGACCTTACCCAAGGTGCATTTGACATTACCTATGGCTCCATTGATAAAAGCCTGTGGAACTTTGATACCAATATGACTTCCTTACCTGACGCTGAAACTGCGCTTCAGTCGGTGAGTTTGATTGACTACCAGAATGTGCTTGTCGATGTTCCGCATTCTACAGTGATGTTAAAGCATGAAGGCATGCGTATCGGTTTTGGAGGTATAGGCAAAGGGTATGCGGCAGACCGGGCTAAACAGGTATTACAAAATCTTGGAATCAAGAGTGGTATTGTTAATGCTGCTGGCGACCTTGTGACCTGGGGCAGCCAGTCAGATGATAAAAACTGGACCATTGGCATCGCTGATCCGGATCAAAGTGAGCGCCCTTTCTCTGCCCTTAACATCAGCAATATGGCGATTGCTACTTCTGGTAATTACGAAAAATACGCCACGATTAATGGCAAAAGATATTCACATACCATTGACCCAAAGACTGGTTTGCCGGTTACTGGAATTAAAAGTGTCAGTGTGCTTTGTCCGAGCGCAGAACTTGCAGATGCCCTGGCGACTCCAGTGATCGTCATGGGAGTTCAAGTCGGGCTTGACTTGATCAACCAATTACAACAAGTAGCCTGTATCATCATTGATGACCATGATAGGCTATTTACTTCTAAGAATATTAATGTAAAACACTGATATGAAAACGTCCTTTGACCGATCTTTAGTACTGGGTGTGAGCTTTTTCGCCCTGTGTATGCTGAGCGCCTGCGCCACAGTAAAACCTTACCAGAAAAGCAAGTTAAACGATTCTGAAATGGCCTTATCCTCCCGAAAGGTACAGAAGTTTGAGCAAAGCTTCCAGTTGTACCGGGAAGGTGGATCTGGTGCCAATGGTGGCAAAAGCGGTGGTGGCTGTGGTTGTAATTAACTCAAATCATGAGAAAAATTTATCTGCATGTACTCATGCTGTTCGCTGGCGTCTTAGGGGCGCAAGGACAAATTAAAATTAAACCGACTGCATCTGATACGACTCATTACCAAAGTCGCAAGCTAAAGATCGATGAAATCAATCTGGTATCCGCTTATTATCATCAGAATGGCAATAATTCTGCGGTAACCGGAGGAATTGGATCAGAAAAACTCAGCGATTTTGCGAATACGATTGATCTGCAGTTATCCAAGCTAAATAAGGTGGGAAATAAAAATACTTTTTTGTTTGAATTGGGTGTAGACCATTACACTTCCGCCTCCTCTGATCAGATAGATCCGAGTACCATCTCCTCGGCTTCTATGGCAGATACGCGCGTTTACCCTTCCTTAAACTGGACACACAGCAATGAAAAAACTGGAAATGCTTTCGGTTTCACAGGATCGTATTCAACAGAATATGATTACCAGTCTTTAGGTGCAGGATTTAACCTTACCCGTTTATCTAAAGATAAAAACACTCAGTTTGACTTCAAATTACAGGCATTTTTAGATACCTGGAAGGTGATTCTTCCGATTGAATTGAGATCCGATGCTAGTCTTGGCAAGGGTCACGAGTCGAGAAGTGAAGGATCTAGTCCGCGAAATTCCTTCAGTGCATCGTTCTCTCTTTCGCAAGTCATCAATCAGAAGCTGCAGGCAATGATCATTGTTGAACCCGCCTACCAAAAGGGTTTACTGGCGACCAAATACCAGCGTGTTTACTTTACTGATGGTTCTTTAAGAGCAGAAAACTTACCGGATCAACGGTATAAACTTCCTATCGCTGCAAGATTAAATTATTTTGCCACCGATCAGGTGATCATCCGAGCCTATTACCGCTATTTTATGGACAATTGGGGTATCAGAGCACATACTGCAGAAATAGAAGTTCCTGTTAAACTAACTTCTTTCATTTCTTTGAGCCCATTTTACCGGTACAATAACCAAACAGGAACAAAATACTTTGCTCCTTATGGGCAGCATGATCCATCGGCTCAGTATTTCACCAGTGACTATGACCTGTCTACCTTAAACAGTGATTTCTATGGGGCTGGCATCCGACTGGCACCGCCGCATGGCGTATTTGGATGGCAGCACTTAAATATGCTGGAACTGAGGTACGGCCATTATAGCAGATCTACCGGACTGGTTTCCAACATTATTAGTTTAAATTTAAAAGTAAAATAAAAATCCAGGGCATCTGGAACATCAAATCCAGATGCTTTTAAAACGCAATCAACATGGCTACCATTGTCCCATTAAGAAAAGATATAGATCATCCAGGAGAGATTAAAAAACATACTGGCGCCCTGAGGCTTTGGCATTGGCTAAACCTGCTGGTCATTACCGGATCATTATTAACGGTATTATTGAATTCGACCCTATTTGATGTAAAAAGCAATACGACCTATGTGCAGCAGCAGCTGCAGGAATCAGGGGTATCCGTAACAGCACAGCAGGCTAAAAGTGTAGCACATGGACTGGAAGACCAGGTTTGGGCTATCCATATCTATTTTGGCTATGCACTAGCCGGACTATTCGTATTCAGGTTCATTGCTGAATTTTATCAGCCTGGCCGGCAACGTTTTTTTTCCAGCCTAAAAGATGCTTATCAGACTTATCGTAGTCGAAGTCAAAAGTCAACTTTAGCCCTTCACGACCTTACTGTAAAATCATTATATCTTTTCTTTTATTTGCTCCTGGCAATTATGGCGCTCACAGGATTAGCGATGGCTTTCGACCAGGAATTGGGGATTAGCAAAGCAACAAGCCATAGCATCAAAGAGTTTCATGGCTTTTGTATGTATTTGATGCTTATATTTATTGCAGTACATATTATTGGTGTACTGCTAGCAGAAAAAAAAGAAAGTAAAGGAATCGTATCGGATATGATCAATGGAGGTAAAGTATAAAATGGAATCAGAAGAACATTACACCAACAGGAGTGGCTGGCTTAGAGCTGCAGTTTTAGGTGCCAACGATGGCATCCTTTCCACCACAAGTCTGGCTATAGGTATTGCTGCAGCCAGTACCACCCGTGAGCCTATTGTTTTGGCTGCAGTAGCTGGTCTGGTTGCAGGAGCTTTATCCATGGCGGCTGGAGAATACGTTTCAGTAAGTTCCCAATCAGATATTGAGGTTGCTGACCTGAGCAGAGAAAAAATGGAACTGAAAGACACCCCCGATTTAGAGTTACTGGAATTGGCAGAAATCTACCAAAAAAGAGGAATCGAGGAGCGCCTGGCCATGCAGGTTGCCATTCAACTTACTGCCCACGATGCCTTGGGTGCACATGCAAAGGATGAATTGGGGATTAATGAAATTACACAGGCAAAACCGATGCAAGCTGCATTCGCCTCCGCTGCATCTTTCATAATAGGTGGCCTGCTGCCCTTGATCGTTTCCATATTTGCACCAATAAAACTAATGGTCTTTTACCAGTATGGCTTTTCCATCCTATTTTTAGCACTATCGGCTATGATTGCCGCAAAGGCAGGTGGCTCAAACCCGCGGAAGGCTGTGATGAGGATTTGCTTTTGGGGAACTGCTGCTATGCTAATGACTGCAGCTGTTGGCTATTTGTTTGGTGTTAAAACCACCTAGGAGATCCAGTAGCGAACATAGAGTGGAAAAATTGCATTAAGGCGTCAAAGATTCGATTCCGTAAAATTACCAGATAGAAATCGGACATTACCGAGTTCAGTTCTTCGCTGGGCTTGCATGATGTAAAGTAGCTACTTAATGACCCTTCCTGGCATTTGCTGTTTTTTGGTAGTACCGTTTTGCCTTAATTCTAAAAATATCGTAGGATAATGCATAAATTAAAATGGTTATAGGCGCAAAAAAAGACTTAAACCCGAAATGATGAAAAAGATAGGCACCAACAACTGCTCCTGTCATAAAGAAGAATATAATGACTAATCGAAGCCTTATTTTAGCGATCAGCGCTGGATGATCCTGCTTATTTTTATTAAACAACTGTGCCAACTCTATACCTAGATCGGTAAACGTTCCGGTCAGGTGCGTAGTTCTTACCACTGATCCAGAAATCATAGACACCAAAGAATTCTGTAAACCCATAGCAAAAAGCAGACTGCCAGCAAAGATCTCTTTAGCAACTAAAGTTCCGTCATATCGATGACCATATAGTGCAGAAAAAAGAAGGATAATGATTTCAATAATAATAGCAATGAAATAAGAAAAGCGTTGGTTATGCCCGGTCAAGGAAAGAATTAAGCTTGAAATAAAGGCGCCAGCTAAAAAAAGGAACATCCATAGGGCAACAACCTGAGCGGCATACCAGTCTGCAAGAGCAATTCTCTCAGCCAATAACGCGGCATGTCCGGTAACATTAGTAGTCAACACCGCGAAGCCCAGAAATCCCTCTGCGTTTACGAATCCTGCGGTTAGTCCCAGTAAAGTTGCTAATTTAAGGTTGTGTTGAGGCGTACGCTTTGCGCCCAGATGTCTTAACATGGTTGTTATTTATTGCATTTTCAATGGCGGCTTTGGCCCTTATTACACGAACAGAAAATAATCCTTTTGGCAAGAGGATGAAGAAGGTGCAAGATCAGCAAGGAATTTTAGCCGCATTGATCCCCACAACTACGTTGTGGGGAAGGCCTTTTGAGACTACTGTTTCTATCTGCTCCATGCCTGTGCCAAAGAATTAATATAGCCAAACCTAATCAAAATACAGTGTATTTTTTGGATATCGAATTATAGATTTAAGTCTCCCTCACGACCAATATCAAGCTTTTTGCCAGAAACTGCAGTTGCGGCAACTTTTAAAAAGGTAACTAATTTATTTGATTTATTATCCCAATAATGCCCCTCTGAAGGTATAACTTTTAAAATTCTAATAAGTGGATCCTCTTTTCCTTTTTCAAACCAGCCCTCAATCATCTTATTCCAGTATTTTTCTATTCTATGTTTATCCTTAGATACCTCTGCAATTCCATTAATACTAAGAAAATTGTAATTACTAATATCCGAGTACAAAACACTGATTTGATTGCTTTTTTGCAAGTTTTCATAAGTTTCACTTGCAGAAGAAAAAAGGAACCATAAATTACCTTCCTCATCTACTTCCTGCCTACTCATTGGCACAGCATGAAGATGACCCAGTTCAGAAGTATTGGTGCACATCATCCCAATATCAATCTTATCAACCAGGGTTTTTAGCTTATCTAATGCATCACGATGGTCTAAATTTTCTATACTCATAAACGCTATTTTTAAAAAGAATTTCTAAAACCCCAAGTGCCTTTGAACTGCGACACCTGGAACAATTATAATAAATAACAAACACACGAAATATATGTTTGATAGATGAAATCATCGTACACTGGCTTAAGCCCCTTAAAGGATGGCCTCATGCATATTGATACCTATAAAAGCGTTCCGGGAACGCTGAAGATCTTCATCATTTAAATAGAAGACGCTTTTAGCAAAAAAATACACCAAAAAGTAAATCATATTTAAAAAAATTCTTTATAACGCAGCACGACATGAAAAAAAATGGATCAAAATGATTAAGTTTAAAGAAGCACTTAAATTTAACGCAATTAATTATGGAAACGCATCGTCTATTCAAATCCTTCCTACACCTCGCATTTCTAGTACTCTTCTTCAGCCCATGTGTTTCTAAAGCTCAAACCATAGATACCCTAGCATCTTCATATTACCGTCCAAAGGTGGCCTCTTTCATTATTCCAGCAATTTTTATCGGTTATGGATTGATATCTATTGGAGGAAATAATCCGATCCGCAGTCTTGACTTGACCACTAAAAACGAACTACAAGAAGATCATCCCCAATTTGCTGCACATGCAGACAATTACCTGCAGTTCTCTCCAGCAGCTATTGTATTTGGACTCAACCTTGCGGGAATAAAAGGAAAACACCATATAGGTGATGCAGCAGGAATTTATCTGATGTCAATAACCATTATGACTGGCTCAGTTACGGCACTGAAGCGCATCACCAAAAGAGAAAGACCTGACCATTCAACCTTTAACTCGTTTCCCTCAGGACATACCGCCACAGCCTTTGCATCAGCAGAATTTCTAAAACAGGAATACGGGGATCGGTATCCATGGATGACTTATGCAGGCTTTGCCGTCGCAACTGGAACAGGCGCTTTGAGAATGTACAACAACCGACACTGGCTAAGTGATGTAGTGGCTGGTGCTGGATTCGGTATTATATCTACAAAGTTAAGTTATTTACTTTATCCTGAGGTAAAAAAACTACTTTTTGGAAAGAAAGCGAGCACTCTTAGTTTTATGCCGACTTACCAAAATGGAAGTGCAGGATTTTATTTAGGTGGGAATTTTTAAACTCAAGATTGTCCAATTAATTTGGAGCGCAGACCAGTAATGGAATTTTAGTATGCCTTGAAAGTTTTTGAGTATAACTTCCTTTAAACATTCTTTCCAAAAAATTATATTTATGATGGGTGATTGCGATCATATCATAATTTCCCTGCTCAGCAATCCAGTCCAGCCCATTATCTATATCGATATTCCAGACATAATCATATTTAATGATTGAAAAATTGATACAAAGGCTAACCTTATTAAAGAAGGCATCTATTTTACGCTTCATATTCTGTTGTGGCTCTACCCCTTTATTTGTGATATGAACAATCGTTATCTGAGCATTTAGGAGTAACGCAATATTGATTATAAACTGCAATGAGCTCAAATCTTCTAAATTGAGGTCGGTTGCAAATGCTATTTTTCGAATACTATTAAAACCTGCCGTATCAGGTACCAGTAACAAGGGAACTGTAGATTTTTCCATCATTTCTTTGCGCTTGCTCCCGAAAAAAGATGGGCTGATCCCAGTAGTTCCAGATATTCCGATCACAATAATTTCTACATTCTCCTCTTGAACAAAGGAGCACATTACATCACAAATATTCCCTTCTGCCCTTTCATAGGCTAAACGAGGACAATATTCCTCCTCAATAACTGAGTATGCTGGATCAGCTAACAGTTTACCTATTAAATCACGATCCCTTGTGTCCCTCGTTTGATCATCCACTAATGACTTGCCAAACTGAACTTCAGTTCGCATTTTAAAAGCACTGCACAATAAGATATCCATCTTAAGTTTTTGGGCTATCGCTAAGGCATAATGGGCAGCATTTTCAGACGGCACTGAGAAATCGGTGGCCACTAAAATCTTTTTCATAAAAAAATATGATTACATTTTTACTACAACAAAATTTCCTAAGATATTTGTACCGTCTTTTACAAACACACCAGTTTTAAAAAGAGAAGGTAGCGCTATAACAAAAACAAACATACTGTAATACAGACGCTTAAACAATGATCACCATCATGTTTAAATATGATCTATACTGTCTTTTTTTGTCGTTAGACATTCCTACTGAGAAAAGCCTAACCATCATCAATTTGAAAATCGGTGATGGTTAAACTCATTCAATTTCACTTTTATTCCTCCTTATTTTTCATCATCATTAGCAAAGAATAAGCGCCTTTAACGACAACCTTATCCGTTTTAAAATCTACACCATCTGTTAATCCAACAGCAGTGAAGCCCCCCTCATTCTCCCCTACCTTAACCTCCTTGAGTTCAAAAGTATTCTTGTTTTTTGCAAGGAATAAAAATTGTTTCCCCTCAAACTGGACCAACGCGTCGGTAGGAACGGCAGCTGAACTCACATTTTTCAACAGTATTTCGGCATTCATGAAAGTTCCGGGCACCAGTGATTTATCATAGGTTTCAAAATGACAATGAACGTCAGCATTTCCATCAGTAGAAAGGTCTTTACCAATCAGTAAAATAGTACATTTCAGTTTTTTCCCTAAATCATTATTAGTATAGGCAAATAATTGCTGACCAATGTAAAGCTGATGTAAATCTCTTTCGAAAACCTTCAGGGCAAGGTGAATATCTGACGGGTTAACCAAGTCAAAGAGCACTTCCGTAGGGTTAACGTACTTCCCAACATTCACATTAACCTTAGAAACATAACCATTTATGGGTGCATATATGTTGATGTTGGTTTGTATTTTATTTTCATTGATATGCTGCACATTTATCCCTACCAATTTCAACTTCTCTTTCAAGGCGGTCATCAATACCAGCAAGCTTCTGTAATCTGCCTCTGCCTGCTGATAATTCTTATCGCTACTGGCTTTACTTTGATTAAGGTCCTTTTGTCTTTTATATTCATTTTCAAAAAAACCTATTTTTGCTTTTGCAGTTAGGTAGTCCTGCTGTAGCTGAATATACTGCTGGTCTTCCACAATGGCGATCACTTGCCCCTTAACCACGTGCATTCCTGGGAGCAGTTTAGTAGATTTCAAGTACCCACCCATAGGTAGACTTACAGAGATCATATTTTGAGGGGGCACATCAATTTTACCATTGAGCTTTAGCACTGAAGAAATTCCCTTCTGCTCAATTTCCCCGGTTATAATCTCCGCATTTTTCATCTGGGCGTCATTGAGTTTAAGCACATTGCCATCCTGGGCGGGCAATGTGACTATTGAATTACCTTCTTTGTTTTGACAGCCACTGAATACCAACAGTATGGTGGCAAAATATATAATTTTTTTCATGATTTTTCCTATTTATTGCTGAGATAATAAAGTTGAATGATGGCTTCATTTAGATTTTTAACTGCCTCCAGATAATCATTTTTCACTACTGTTGACTGATTAATCAACTGAACCCATTCCAGGTAATTGATATATCCGGCTGCGAGTTGCAAATTTGCAGTACTAGTAATCAGTCCTGCATTTTTTAAGGACTTACTTTCCATATAATTGACTGTTTGAAAACACTTCTGATAGGTCAATACTGCGGACTGGTAACTTGCAGAAAGCTGCTGAACGGCTATATTATACTCATTTCCGGCTACTTTTCTACTGATCTCAGCACTATGAATTTTAGCCTTGATGGATGAAGCAAATATCGGAATCCCTAAACCCAGCTGTACCGAATGAAAGCGTTGGGCACTATTATAGAACTTTTCATCCGCCCCCATACCCCGGATACTTCCATTGTTATATCCAATGGTCAACTCTGGTAGCAATTTGCTTTTCTCTAATGCCAGACTAGCAGCTGCAATATTTTCCTGTTGTTGCATCAATTTTAATTCAGGATGCTCCAAATTTAATGTTGTAAAATGACCACTAGTGATGAGCAAACATTTTTCATCATCAGGAACAAATACCTCTCTTGAATTTAACAGCAGCTGAAATCGGAGCTGAAGTACCGCCAGATCATCCTTCAACTGGCTCATTTGTAGCTCGATCTGAGACAGCAAGGTTTCGGCACTTATTTTCTCCAGGATATTACTTTCACCTTTAGCTAGTCTGAGTGTAGACTTTTCATAAAAATTTCGGTATAAACTATCCGACTGAACCAACAGCTTTCTTTTTTGCTCCATATACTGGATCAGGTAAAACAGTTGTGCAACTTCCTTCTTTAGCATGGCCTCCTTAAGCGCCACGTTCATCACACTGCTCTTCCAATCTTGTTGTAGTAATGCTTTCTGTCTGGCATAAACCCTGGGAAAGCTAAAAGACTGAGTTAGCCCGAATTTGGTATCTGTATAACTGCTATTGATTTGTCCATATTCCGCAAATATGTTTGTTAACGGAATATTTGCACCCGTTTTCATTAACATTTGCTGGTATTGAACTTTTAATTCCTCGTTCTTGATTTTCAGGTTGTTTTTCAGAGCCGTATCTAAGGCTGCTTTTAAGCTAATTGGCGTTTGAGCCACACAGACTTGGCTACCGAGTAATAAGAACAAACAGGAAGCAGCTGTGATTATTGATTTATTCATTGTCTTTTTAAAACCGGTTTCGAACATGATATACAGAACAGGTAGGACGAATAAGGTTAGAAATGTAGCAATCAATAAACCACCAATCACTACCGTAGCCAGAGGCCTTTGAACTTCCGCTCCCGCCCCATTACTAATTGCCATAGGTAGAAATCCCAAAGAAGCAACAAATGCCGTCATCAGTACCGGCCTAAGCCTAACCTTTGTTCCCATCAGTACAATACGCTTCAAATCTGTCATTCCTTCCTCTTTCAATTGATTAAATGCAGAGATCAGTACGATTCCATTTAAGACCGCAACGCCAAACAAAGCGATAAAGCCTATTCCTGCACTGATACTAAAAGGCATTCCCCTCAGCGCAAGGAATAAAATTCCGCCAATTGCAGATAAGGGTATTGCCGAATAAATCAATAATCCTTGTTTAACAGAATTGAACGCAAAATAAAGCAATAAGAAAATCAATAAAAGAGAAATCGGGACAGCGATCATCAGCCGTTGCTTAGCTGCATTTAAGTTTTCAAAAGCTCCTCCGTAACTGACATAATATCCCGGTGGAAATTTCAATTTTTCATTTACCTTTTGCTGAAGTTCATGAACGATACTCTGCACATCGCGCCCCCGAACATTGAAACCAACAACGATTCTTCTTTTGGCATCTTCACGCTGAATCTGATTAGGGCCATCCTTTATTTCTACATTAGCCAATTGGTATAAAGGAATTTGAGTCCCTTTAGGCGTTGCTATTAACAGGTTTTGTATGTCCTTGAGGTCTTTTTTCTGAGCTCCGGCCACACGAACCACTACTTCAAATCTTTTCTCGCCTTCAAACAGCATACCGGTACTTTGTCCTGCCAGCGCCGTATTGATGATTTTATTAATATCCTCAATAGTTAAGCTGTATTGGGCAATGGCACTACGATTATAGACGATGATGATTTGTGGCATACCTGAAACCGTTTCAACATAAAGATTCTTTGCTCCTTCCACTGTATTTACGATTTTTCCCAGTTTTTCAGCATAGCTTGCCAAAGTATCTAAATCCTCCCCAAATATTTTACAAACCACATCCTGCCGGGCACCAGTCATCAACTCATTAAACCGCATTTGCACAGGAAATTGAAAGCCCGCAGTAATACCTGGTACATCTTGAAGCGCTTTCCCCATCTTTTCAGAGAGCTCATTAAAAGTTTTAGCTGAGGTCCACTCCTCTTTAGGCTTCAAGATGACCATCATATCGCTAGCTTCCATCGGCATCGGATCTGTAGGCACCTCACCGCTGCCAATTTTGGTCACCACCTTTTCCACTTCAGGAAACTGTGACTTCAGGATGTGGGCGGCCTTTTGGGTGTGTGCAATCGTTGTACTAATGCTACTTCCTGGAAGGACACGCGTATCTACGGCAAAATCCCCTTCTTCTAGTGCGGGAATAAATTCCCCACCTAAGGTAGTCAAAACAACTAAAGCGGTAATGAACAAGCAAACCACCGCAGAAATCACGATTTTAGGGACTTCTAAAACCGCGGTTAAAGCAGATTGGTAAACACGTTCTATGCTGGCGATTACCCGATCCGATAAGTTCGGTTTGTGCTTTACCTTTTTACTCAAAAACAGCGCACTCATCATTGGAATATAGGTTAAAGACAGAATAAAGGCGCCTAGCAAAGCAAAAGCGACCACCTGCGCCATGGGTTTGAACATCTTACCCTCGATACCTTCTAGCGTAAAAATTGGCAGATAGACCACCAAAATGATGATTTGGCCGAATACCGCACTGTTCATCATCTTACTTGCCGAGGTCTTCACCTCAGAATCCATCTCCTGTTGACTGAGTTGATCCACCTGCTGAAAATGTTTACTGTGACTCAAGCGATGCATCACCGCCTCCACTATAATTACAGCTCCATCTACAATCAAACCAAAGTCAAGCGCCCCCAGACTCATCAGATTACCACTGACACCAAAAAAATTCATCAAAATGATGGCAAACAACATAGCCAAAGGGATAACAGAGGCGACTAAAAGACCTGCCCGGAGATTTCCTAAGCATAAAACCAGCACGAAAATTACGATTAAGGCACCTTCCATCAGGTTGCGTGTTACCGTACCAATCGCATGGTCCACCATTTTTGTCCGGTCCAAAAAGGGTTCAATCATCACCCCTTCGGGTAAAGTTTTTTGGATTTGGGCGATTCGTTCTTTTACATTCTTTATTACCTCGCTGCTATTCGCTCCTTTAAGCATCATCACCACCGCCCCAGCCACTTCTCCCTCATCATTGTAGCACATTGCACCATAACGGGTAGCGTATCCGGTTTTGACCTCAGCTACGTCTTTAATATACAATGGAGTGCCATCTTCAAGCGTCCTTACCAGTGTGTTCTTTATATCATCCACACTACCAAATAAACCCTGACTACGTATATATAAAACCGTAGGACCTTTTTCAATAGAGGCGCCTCCGGTATTTTGATTGTTCTTTTCAAGTGCCGTAAATACATCATTAATTGTCAAATGATGAGACAATAATTTACTAGGTTCTACTTCAATGGAATATTGCTTTAGCTTCCCGCCAAAACTACTCACTTCAGCAATTCCTTTAACACCTAACAATTGTCTACGTACTATCCAGTCCTGAATTGTACGTAATTCTGTTTCATTAAATTTGCCGGCATAACCTGGTTTTGGTTTCAGAACATATTGATAAATCTCACCTAAACCCGTACTAACAGGCCCAAGCTCCGGAACACCAATCCCAGGAGGGATTTGTGACTGAACCTTTTGCAGCCGTTCAGCAACCTGTTGTCTTGCCCAATAAACGTCGGTAGCATCGTCAAAAACAATGGTCACCAGGGACAGCCCAAACCTGGAAAAACTTCGGATCTCTTTTAGTCCGGATATGTTACTATTGGCCTGTTCAATGGGATAAGTTACCAATCGTTCTATGTCGGTTGCCCCAAATGAAGGGGCAACAGTAATCACCTGAACCTGATTATCAGTAATATCAGGTACTGCATCAATGGGTAAACGCTTGAGCTCATAGCTGCCATAGCCAATTAAGGCCAGCATAAAAAGCCCTATAATCAGCTTGTTCTTAACAGAAAAAGCTATAATTCTATTCAGCATAATAAAAATTATGAAATAAATTAACGGATCGAAATGTGCATAACAAGAACCTATCTGAGGTTATTAAACAATAGTGTCCTAAACGTTTAATGTTTTTGTAAAAAGGCTTAGGATGGATTGAAATAATCGCATTTTAAGGATTATTCAAAAAAGAATCCCTTGTATGCTGGTATTGGGTTCCAGCTTAGGTGGTTC
>NZ_JACSZW010000029.1 GCF_014472395.1 Pedobacter sp. N36a | reverse complement strand
AAGCGCCTGAAGGATAGTTATTATTAGCATGACAAAAAAAAGGTTCAAAAAACTTTTCGAGTATGGTCGGAAGTAATTGATGAAATTTGAGAACGTCTTTTTTTTGCTAACTTTATCTTGGCTCTGTCTCTCGTAAAAATCAGCTTGGGGTTCCAAAACAAGAAGCGCACCTTTGTCAGTATTATCCTTAAGCCATTTACTAGCAAATTCCTTCGAAGAATACGTTATTTGACCTTTAGCAGGGTCAGCGACATTTAAAGAGCCATTATAAACTGGTTTTTTTGCGAATTTATTTTCTTTACTCTGTTTAAAAATACTGAATCTGGAGGATGACGTTTTATAGACTACTATAAAATGACTATTGTCCCAGTGAAATATTGCGGGTAGTGGGATTCTATTTAATAAGTCGTCTAAAGTGCACTTAATAGATATTGTCCTGAAACCTAAGGATTCGGCGGCATGACTTATATCCAAAAATGAAATACCTTCTTTAGTAAGGCCACACTTGTTACGTAAATACTGGAGCGAATCATTTTAAGACATGATGGACCGCAGTCTTTCATATCCATCTGTCGATCTATTGGAAAGCTATTGAAAGGGATTAGGTTAAAGTTTCAACTAGTATAATGATAAGAATTTAATCTGGGGCATCGATTACAGTATTTTAAGTGAAAAATACGTACTTCCTAAAAGAAATATTTCTTAGGTATCATTTTAGTAGAGTAATTAAGTATGCATTATTGCAGGTGTCAGTTGAATATGTTGTGTGTGTATTATTAGTTTGCTATATATCTTGTGAAAAAAAGTTTAAAATAATTTGGATATCTAGTCGCTTATAAATATTATTGTTCAAAGTTAATCTAACTTTCAATTAACGCACTTATGAAAAAAGACAAGCCAACGCTAGCTTTTGAGGAACTTATGATGCAGATGGAGGTGATCTCCAAAGAACAACAACTCGAATACTTGGGAGGGGATAATAGTACTGGGGACAACCCAATGTACGCCTCCACTGGCTCAAATGGTGCAATTTCACAATGGTTATCGCAAGCCCTGGGAACAAATGTTACATCAAATGTTGACAGTTACGGTAACTGGACGATCAGCTTTGGAGGTAATACATTTCCGTTGGCTTTCCAGCTAGATGAGGTTCAAATTACTGCATCGGGACACATGAGCAGTTCCGGACATACTTATTACAATAATTGGGATGAAATCTTCGGGAGCAGCACGTGGTATAGCACCGGATACGGAACGTACAATGGGGGCGGCTCATCATACAGCAATAATACGGGATCATATACAACACCTGGTACTTGGGGGACTCCTGGAACTATTTCAAATAACTTAACGACTTTACTTGATGACATTTGGAACGGACCATCAATGAGAGCACTTGTACCAGATATTATCAGCATAAATATATCGGCAAATTTCGTTCCTGGATTCGGAAGTGGGCAGACGCTAGGAATTAATTTGATTACTAGAGGTGATGCCAGTCTATCACTTACGATGACAAGTGCAATAGGAGCTGGACTTCATGCAGATATGTCGGCAAACGCATCTGTTGGATACTTCGTTGGTGATGGTTACGCCAGCCTGAGTTCTTATCTAGGTCAAGGATATGATTTAGCGCTAGATTTAGAAGCCGTAGGTGTAGGAGGGTGGACCTCAACCAATAACGGAATTCCCAAATGGATTGGAGGCAGTGTTGGTGTAGGTCCCGGCATCGGCGGATCTGTTGGAAGTACCGAAACATTCCTGCTTTATGTTAATGGGCAACCCTTAATATGGGATTTTTAAGATATGTTTAAAAGATCCCCTTTATTCGCCCTTATAGTCTTGTGCCTGTTTTTTGGCTATTTTCTGATTGCACTAGTTTTAGGAAAGAAAAGGGAAAAAGCAAGTGCGTTTTCAGGAGTCATTCAAAGTATAGAATATAATGCGAAAGGAATCCCAACTGTAGAAATCGATGGTAAGAAAATACATCTGCTCGCCAGTTTCAATTGGAATCATCAAATTGAAACTGGCGATTTCATCGAAAAAAAGGCTGGTGAGAGCGTTTATAGAATCATTAAGCATACGAATAATAGCGTAATCATTTTTAAATAATTTATTATATGACTTTATGAAGCTAGTGAAGTATAGTTACGTGTTTTTTATTGTTTTTATCTTCCTGGGCTGCCAGATTACCACAAGTCAAGTAGAAGATCTTGACTCACAAAAGAAATGTGAGATTGTTATCAGTCATTTTTATACTTCTTTGATAAAAGAACAATATCGAGATTCCTATAAATTGTTTGCAGACTCCTTTTTTACAAAAATAGATACCTCAAAATTAGATTCATTTTACAGAAAAAATGCTTCTGCATCAGGAGGTGTCAAGGGCTATTTAATGGTTGATTTTCAGCAAAAAAGGTCATTGACTAATATCAACGCGATTAATTGTGTTGCAATATATCGTGTCGAAAGAAGTGGTGGCTTCACTAACGAAAGAATCATCTTGAAGATCGTAGATAACGCCATGCCTAAAATCTTGCGTTATAATGTTGATACATCTCATTAGGACATCTAGTGCCTTCGATTTTAATCTCCCAAATTAATTATGCTTAATATTTTTATCGTTGATAACTATAATCTTCAACAAGACAATGGACTGAACACTTATGTGACACAGTTGACCGATGGGCTAAAAGAAAAATCTGACATAAATCTACATTTTGTATGGATTAACTACCCTGGAATTTCTGCGATTGAGTTTGTCACTGTTCATAACTCCATTGAAATCAAAATACCTAAGTTTTCAGGTTCTTCTAATTCGATAAATATTTATGAACATTCTATAGCATCTGCTATTGCTTCAAGAGCACGAGGGCTTAAGAATTGCATTGTGCATTTTAATTGGATTAATCATTGTTCCATTGCGAGCTATATTAAGGCACAACTTGAATGCACTATTGTGCTTACGAAGCATTGTATACCTTGGCGAGATCTTATCACTCATGACTATCATACGTTTTTAAAGTTAGACTGGGCTTTTAGAAATAAAAATGTGGACTTTGTTCTGCCGGATTCATTGCGGAAAGAAAAGTTAAATTACGAGGCTATTGACCATATTATAACAGTTGCCGATTATGCAAAGCAGTCCCTTTTTGATTTATTAAATGTCGATAAAAGCAAAATTTCTGTTGTTTATAATGGCATAGATATCAAGCAATTTGACTTGGACAAGTTGAAGAATAAGTATTTGCTTCGAAAAAAATACGGATTTGGAAAGAATGACAAAATTGTTTTGTATGTCGGCTCAATAAACAAACGAAAAGGTATCATTGATCTTGTGAAATCTTTCGAGTCTTTATCACAAACAAGCGATCTCAAGAATTTAAAGTTAATAATTGTGGGCGCCGGTGATTTTTCTTCAGCTATAGAAGCAATAAAAGGGGCTTGGTCGAAGATAACTTTCATGGGAAGCATGCGGAAGGATGAACTCTATGAAATTTACAAAATTGCAGATATTGGCGTTATTCCTTCATATGTCGAACAATGTAGTTATTGTGCAATTGAAATGATGCTTAGTTCGTTGGCTATAATTTCTTCTGATGTGGATGGGCTAAAGGAAATAATTCCTGAGGGCGCGACAGTCCGTATTCCAATGAAATTACCAAAAGAGGGACAACCTCACGTTTGCGAAGAAAGTTTAACAAATGCATTATCTCTAATTTTAAAAGATAGGTTAATGGCTAGGCAAATTGGGAAAAAGGCAAATTTGGTCGCTAATTCCTTGTTTTCTAGGAATTTGATGATTGAAAAAACCATAAATGTCTATCACCTCGCGCAGTCGATGACAAAACACTATAAAAAAATACACGATAGACCTGCGAAACTGATAAATTCCGGTCCGTTGGTTAGCATCATTATGCCAGCTTTCAATGCATCATCCTTTATTCAGGAGGCTATAACCGATGTTCTTAATCAAAGCTATAGCAATTTTGAGTTAATAATAATTGATGATGGTTCAACAGACAATACTTCATTGTTGACTGCTAACTTCGATGATCCTCGGCTTATTTTTATAAATAATTCCGTAAAAAAAGGTATTGTCCAATCCCTTAACAGAGGCATTAAGCTATGTAAAGGGAAATATATTGCCAGAATGGACGCCGATGATAAAATGGATATGAAAAGATTGGAAAGGCAGATAGCTTTTTTGGAAACGAATCCCGAATATGGGATGGTAGGATCATGGTATAATATCATTGATAAGTTCGGCATATTACAAAATAGAATCGAAGGAGTTTTGGAGGACAGTCAGATAAGGTTAGGAATGCTCTTTAGTAATCAGTTTGCTCACCCCTCAGTAACGCTTCGTGCAGAAGTTCTTAAAGCGAATTTTTATGATAGTGGATATTTACATTGTGAAGATTATGAATTATGGACAAGGATACAACTAACATCTAAAGTCGCCAACCTTCCAGACTATCTAATTTCCTACCGAATACACGAAACGAATAC
>NZ_JACSZW010000028.1 GCF_014472395.1 Pedobacter sp. N36a | reverse complement strand
TTCAAATAAAGCTTGACAATAACAAAAAGATTTCTACCTTTGCAGTCCCAACAAAAACGGGGGTTACTAAACGGAGTTTAGTAACAAAAACAAAAAGACTGAAACAATCGAAAATCGATTGCAACATATAAAGAAGATCCGTGAGGTGATTCGAGAAGTTCATTAAAGAGATGTCATTTATAAACGTAGCGAGGTACGATAGTACAGTTTCAAAGTACATGAAAACCAACGCTATTATTTCGAGTCAGAAACTGACAGACAATACAAAAAAGAATAAAGACTATTATTAACAAGTTAAGAATGGTCAGCGTTCAAACACAACATTTTACAATGGAGAGTTTGATCCTGGCTCAGGATGAACGCTAGCGGCAGGCCTAATACATGCAAGTCGAACGATACCGAGAGGCTTGCTTCTCGGGAAAGTGGCGCACGGGTGCGTAACGCGTATGCAACCTACCTCAATCAGGGGGATAGCCCGAAGAAATTCGGATTAACACCGCATAAAATCACAGGATAGCATTATCTAATGATCAAATATTTATAGGATTGAGATGGGCATGCGTGTCATTAGTTAGTTGGCGAGGTAACGGCTCACCAAGACCACGATGACTAGGGGATCTGAGAGGATGACCCCCCACACTGGTACTGAGACACGGACCAGACTCCTACGGGAGGCAGCAGTAAGGAATATTGGTCAATGGAGGCAACTCTGAACCAGCCATGCCGCGTGCAGGAAGACAGCCCTCTGGGTCGTAAACTGCTTTTATTCGGGAATAAACCTACTTACGTGTAAGTAGCTGAATGTACCGAAGGAATAAGGATCGGCTAACTCCGTGCCAGCAGCCGCGGTAATACGGAGGATCCAAGCGTTATCCGGATTTATTGGGTTTAAAGGGTGCGTAGGCGGCTTATTAAGTCAGGGGTGAAAGACGGTGGCTCAACCATCGCAGTGCCCTTGATACTGATGAGCTTGAATACACTAGAGGTAGGCGGAATGTGACAAGTAGCGGTGAAATGCATAGATATGTCACAGAACACCGATTGCGAAGGCAGCTTACTATGGTGTTATTGACGCTGAGGCACGAAAGCGTGGGGATCAAACAGGATTAGATACCCTGGTAGTCCACGCCCTAAACGATGAATACTCGCTGTTAGCGATACACAGTTAGCGGCTAAGCGAAAGCGTTAAGTATTCCACCTGGGGAGTACGGTCGCAAGATTGAAACTCAAAGGAATTGACGGGGGCCCGCACAAGCGGAGGAGCATGTGGTTTAATTCGATGATACGCGAGGAACCTTACCCGGGCTTGAAAGTTAGTGAATCATTTAGAGATAGATGAGTGAGCAATCACACGAAACTAGGTGCTGCATGGCTGTCGTCAGCTCGTGCCGTGAGGTGTTGGGTTAAGTCCCGCAACGAGCGCAACCCCTATGTTTAGTTGCCAGCACGTTAAGGTGGGGACTCTAAACAGACTGCCTGTGCAAACAGAGAGGAAGGAGGGGACGACGTCAAGTCATCATGGCCCTTACGTCCGGGGCTACACACGTGCTACAATGGATGGTACAGAGGGCAGCAAGCTGGCAACAGCAAGCAAATCTCAAAAAGCCATTCACAGTTCGGATAGAGGTCTGCAACTCGACCTCTTGAAGTTGGATTCGCTAGTAATCGCGTATCAGCAATGACGCGGTGAATACGTTCCCGGGCCTTGTACACACCGCCCGTCAAGCCATGGAAGTTGGGGGTACCTAAAGTATGTAACCGCAAGGAGCGTCCTAGGGTAAAACCGATAACTGGGGCTAAGTCGTAACAAGGTAGCCGTACCGGAAGGTGCGGCTGGAATACCTCCTTTCTGGAGTAGTTCAGACTACTCGCTACGTAAATGATATAAATGACAATAAAATCTCAAAAGAAAAACCCATAGAATGAAGCATCATAAGTGTTTCTGACTAGGCGAGGGAGTTGATGAGGCTACAAGGATTGTGAATGAGACACCTCAGAACAATGACTTAGCTGAATTTAACCTAGTCCCGTAGCTCAGTTGGTTAGAGCACTACACTGATAATGTAGGGGTCAGCAGTTCAAATCTGCTCGGGACTACATATATACTCTAAGGGGGATTAGCTCAGCTGGCTAGAGCGCCTGCCTTGCACGCAGGAGGTCAACGGTTCGACTCCGTTATTCTCCACATTACCCGGTCTAAATACGAGAGACCATAAATATAATTGCCAGGAGGCAATTAGGGGAACTAAAGTTCTTTGACATATTGGAAGAAGTTAATAAAGAAGAGCAAACAACAATAGAGACGTTGTTAGCTTTAAGGGATGTATTAAGCAATTAGGACAGACCGAAAAGATAACGACAATCAAAAAAAGCATTTCCATAGGCGCAAAAGGCTATGGAGAGAAGAAAGTAAATAAGAGCACACAGGGGATGCCTTGGCTCTCAGAGGCGATGAAGGACGTGATAAGCTGCGATAAGCTTCGGGTATTAGCAAATATGAATTAATCCGGAGATTTCCGAATGGGGAAACCTAGCTAGTTGAAGACTAGTTGTACAATGTACGCAAACCTGCCGAACTGAAACATCTAAGTAAGCAGAGGAAGAGAAAATAATAATGATTTCCTAAGTAGTGGCGAGCGAAAGGGAAAGAGCCCAAACCAGTTATGTTACGGCATATCTGGGGTTGTAGGACTACGATATGGCATTAGTTAAATGAAGTGGAACAGGATGGGAAGCCTGGCAATATAGAGTGAGAGCCTCGTACACGTAAGTAAGACTAGTCTAGTAGTATCCTGAGTACCGCGAGGTCGGAGACGCCTTGTGGGAATCTGCCGGCACCATCCGGTAAGGCTAAATACTCCTGAGAGACCGATAGTGAACCAGTACCGTGAGGGAAAGGTGAAAAGAACCCCGAACAGGGGAGTGAAATAGAACCTGAAACTGTGTGCTTACAAGCGGTCGGAGCGTCCAGGTGGCGTGACGGCGTGCCTTTTGCATAATGAGCCTACGAGTTACTCTTCTCTGGCAAGGTTAAGTGTTTAAGACACGCAGCCGCAGCGAAAGCGAGTCTGAATAGGGCGTATAGTCAGGGGAGGTAGACGCGAAACCTTGTGATCTACCCATGGACAGGTTGAAGGTGCGGTAACACGTACTGGAGGACCGAACCGATAAACGTTGAAAAGTTTCCGGATGATCTGTGGGTAGGGGTGAAAGGCTAATCAAACTGGGAAATAGCTCGTACTCCCCGAAATGTTTTTAGGAACAGCGTGGTGGTTAAGTTATATAGAGGTAGAGCTACTGATTGGGTGCGGGGGAGTCAAATCCTACCAAATCCAGACAAACTCCGAATGCTATATAATATACACTGCAGTGAGGCCCGGGGTGCTAAGGTCACGGGCCGAGAGGGAAAGAACCCAGACCATCAGCTAAGGTCCCCAAGTTATAGTTAAGTTGAACTAACGAGGTCCGATTGCATAGACAGCTAGGATGTTGGCTTGGAAGCAGCCATTCATTTAAAGAGTGCGTAACAGCTCACTAGTCGAGCGATCGGGCATGGATAATAAACGGGCATTAAACTATACACCGAAGCTATGGGTAATATTAAATATTACGGTAGGGGAGCATTCCAGCGGCAGCGAAGTTATGACGTAAGTTGTGGTGGAGCTTCTGGAAAAGCAAATGTAGGCATAAGTAACGATAAGGCGGGAGAGAAACCCGCCCACCGAAAGGATAAGGTTTCCTGATCAACGCTAATCGGATCAGGGTTAGTCGGGGCCTAAGGAGAACCCGAAGGGGAAATTCGATGGACAACTGGTTAATATTCCAGTACTTTTTATAACTGCGATGTGGGGACGGAGTAGTGACACTGCCGCGATCTGACGGAATAGATCGTTAAAGGGCGTAGGTATTAGGACTGTAGGCAAATCCGCAGACCTAGCTGAAACCCGATAGTACTGCAAACCTTCGGGGGCGTAGATAGCGCAGGTAATCAGACTTCCAAGAAAAACCGCTAAGCTTCAGGTTATAAAAACCCGTACCGCAAACCGACACAGGTATCCGGGAAGAGAATTCTAAGGTGCTCGAGTGAATCATGGCTAAGGAACTCGGCAAAATGGCCCTGTAACTTCGGGAGAAGGGGCGCTGGTAGCAATATCAGCCGCAGTGAAAAGGCCCAGGCGACTGTTTAACAAAAACACATGGCTTTGCAAAATCGAAAGATGAAGTATAAGGCCTGACACCTGCCCGGTGCTGGAAGGTTAAGAGGGGATGTCATCTGTTAAAGGAGAAGCATTGAATCGAAGCCCCAGTAAACGGCGGCCGTAACTATAACGGTCCTAAGGTAGCGAAATTCCTTGTCGGGTAAGTTCCGACCTGCACGAATGGTGTAACGATCTGGGCGCTGTCTCAGCCATGAGCTCGGTGAAATTGTGGTCCCGGTGAAGACGCCGGGTACCCGCAACGGGACGGAAAGACCCCATGCACCTTCACTACAATTTAACATTGACATTGGATACAAGATGTGTAGGATAGGTGGGAGACTGTGAAGCGGCATCGCTAGGTGTTGTGGAGTCAACGTTGAAATACCACCCTTTTTGTATTCGGTGTCTAACCCCTTTCGGGGGGGACATTGTTTGATGGGTAGTTTGACTGGGGTGGTCGCCTCCAAAAAGGTAACGGAGGCTTTCAAAGGTAAGCTCAATACGCTTGGTAACCGTATGAGGAGTGCAATAGCATAAGCTTGCTTGACTGTGAGGCAGACAAGCCGAGCAGGGTCGAAAGACGGATATAGTGATCCGGTGGTTCTGCATGGAAGGGCCATCGCTCAAAGGATAAAAGGTACGCTGGGGATAACAGGCTGATCTCCCCCAAGAGCTCATATCGACGGGGAGGTTTGGCACCTCGATGTCGGCTCGTCACATCCTGGGGCTGGAGAAGGTCCCAAGGGTTCGGCTGTTCGCCGATTAAAGTGGCACGCGAGCTGGGTTCAGAACGTCGCGAGACAGTTCGGTCCCTATCTGTTGTGGGCGTAGGAATTTTGAGTGGGGCTGACCTTAGTACGAGAGGACCGGGTTGGACTAACCTCTAGTGAATCTGTTGTTCCGCCAGGGGCATTGCAGAGTAGCTACGTTGGGAATAGATAAGCGCTGAAAGCATCTAAGTGCGAAACTAGCCACGAGATGAGAATTCCATATAGGACCGTAGCAGACTACTACGTTGATAGGTTACAGATGTAAAGGTGGTGACATCAAAGTCGAGTAATACTAATCATCCGAAGCTTTCAAGAGCAATAAACTGTTGTTTGTTCTTCATAATAACTTCTTTCAATAATATGTCACTGTTTGTGAATGGACCAAAAAGAAAGGTTCAGAATAAAAGCAAACAATAAAAATATTTAGGTGCCTATATCGGCGGTGTCTACCTCTTCCCATTCCGAACAGAGAAGTCAAGCCCGCCAGAGCCGATGGTACTGCGGTAACACGTGGGAGAGTAGGTCGGTGCCAAATCTTAAA
>NZ_JACSZW010000027.1 GCF_014472395.1 Pedobacter sp. N36a | reverse complement strand
AGATCATTGAAACAGGAATATATTTACCTGAACCCGCCTAACGGTGGCATGGAACTATTCCAGGGTGTGAAACGGTATGTCGAATTTTATAATAATCAAAGAAGGCATCAGTCTATGGAGGATCTTACCCCAAATGAGGTATTCTATCAAAGCAATAAAAAAGTGTCGTAAATAATCTTAAGTTTGATCTATTGCTGTCCAGCAAACCGGGAGTACTTCACTCTTGTTTCTTTGTCATTGCCCTAAGCCTGTTTCTATCACTTAGTTTTTCAAATTTGGGTCTATTTGATTTTTTCATTTCGATTGTGATCAAATTGTCTGGAATTTCCATACCCCGACTGTGTATCAATAGGTCACAGCTGATAGTAATTACTTGCATTTTACTATCCAGTATGGTTTTAACTTCCCCATTTTGCTTTCGGTTATATTCAGTGTCAGCGTAATAATTCCCTTCAATTTTGAAAATATTAAAATTATTTTCCAAGTACATTGCTAGACGACCGCAAAGACTCCTTTCACTCACTCCGCTTAGGATATTATGGGACTCCTTTTTAAAAAATGTATCGGCAGATACTTTGAATAGGTTGGTAAGCTGTGCTTGTGTAAATCTGATTGCCATGCTTTTAATTTCAGTAATTAACTTTTAAAAATGGTTTTTATTTCTATAAAAGTTTATCTAACAACGCATATTGATATGATTTAGACATAGTTTTTACATGTTGTTCGCAAATTATATTTATTTTAAAACATAGAAGTGAAATCTGTTTTATTGTTAATTTTCTCAATGGCCACATTTATATTAGTGCAATATAAAAATAGGATTGAACTTGCTAATATGATTTTTAAATCCAGAGTTTTAAGGATAACCAAAAAAGCAAGCAGGAATAGGGCAGTAGCCCTATTCTTTACGTGTATGCATTGCAAACGGGCTTGTAAGAATCCTCCGAGGATTCTTTAGTCTATATGAAGGCTACAAAATAGTGAATATGGGGTTCTGGCTGGAATCCCACCTTTCTGGATGCTTTATTTAAGAAGGGAAATAAAGAAAGGTGTTTTTGCAAAAGAGTTTCCCCCGCGCATTTGCGGCTTGCAAAAACACCTTAGCCCAAGGCCACCACGCAGTTTTTGCGGGGGTGTTTACGGAAAAGACCGTGGGCTTGAAGAAAAGGGAGTGGTTCAATCATCGATCAGCATACTTTTTAAACTTTCAATTTCCGGATGCTGGTAGGCTAATGTTCCCTGTTGAAAGTCAAACAGCTTTTCCATCAGAATGACTTTTTCATATGGGATATCTTGTGTGCTTTCCGGAAGGATTCTACGGTAATTGTGGAAGGTATTAAGTGAAATGTTTAACAAGTCTGGCAGAATCTGCATCGCTTTACGGTATTGCCATACATTGAGATTGAATAGATACTCATCGATCTTGTATTTTCTAGTTTGCTTTTTCATGACGTCATGTATTAAGTCCGGTTATCATTTATGGGTTTAGTTTACTGTTGTAGTGGTGTTACTAATGCAGAATACGGTCTGGCTGCTGTCAATCAGATAGATGACCTCAATTAGTTTTTCTATGTACTCTTTGACAACCACCATTGCACTTCCGTCTTCTAAAACCTCATCAATAGTGGGCTGCCTGTAAGCATATTCCACTATCCGGCTAAATATCAACCTCCATTCGTTTAAGCTCATGAAGCTGAAAAAGTCTTTAAAAAAGCACTGTGTGTTTTTGATTTCCTTATCCGAAAGGGTTTTAAAGTGGGTGGTAATAAGCGTACTGTAATATCTGTTAAGGTCCATTTCGCAGGGAGTAAGTGTGCATGGATCACAATGTAAAGAGAACTTCGCGTCTCTGCAAAAGAAGATGTGCCCCGCTTCCAGTAATTTCAGTAAGCACCTGTAATTGTAGAAGTACTCTTCACTTTTTCCATACTGTTTGTTGGTACATGCTGATTTGATCAGTAGTAGAATTTCAGCGCGAAATGCTTCAATGTCTATTTCATACCTGCAGAAATCTGCAAGGAATAGATGAGGGTTGGTAACCTGCTTATCTGTAAGCTGATTGTACCGAAGTTTGCTTTTGTTGCTCATTATTAAAGGGTTTTAATAACAAGCCTCGGACTAAAATATTATCAGCAACTATTTTAATAGGGCTGGTAACTCGCTTAATCTGTTGCAGCTAGGTTCTGGTAAACCACCAAACCTTTCGGAATGGATCTCAGCAACAAACATAAGCGAGCACCAGCCCTATTAATTATAGGGTGGTGGATGCTACACTTACGCTCGCTGAGATTAAATTTACCAGATTTAGCTGCGAGGCTCGTATGCAATCCTAATTTTTCGTGACTAGAATTACAAAAGTATAATATTTAATTAATAACTATTTATATCAAACTTAGTGTTTAATAATGTAAAACACAAATAAAACAATGTATAACATTATGTTATTAACGTTATACATTGTTTAAATGAATAATATGATTCTTTTTCTAGTACTATATTTGTTTTAAAACAGTTTAATATGAGTAAAGTAACTTATAACCGCATCAAGTCAGTATTGGCTGAAAAAAGAAAGACGAATAAAGATTTGGCTGATGCCTTAAAGATTGCACCTGAAACGGTTTCCAGTTGGTGTACAAATTCAGCACAACCATCTATTAAAAAATTATTTCAAATTGCAGATTATTTAGACATTGAAGCTAGGGATCTATTGGTTTCTTCCAAAAAAGTATAAAAATTAATGCTTCTAAAAAAGAAAACGATTTGCTTTCTATCATCTTTGATATTTCTATTCTGTAGTTGTGAATATATTAAGAACGACAGGTTGAAATTAGGAAGATACCATTTAGAATTGACCACTGATTGGAGACGGACATTCGGAACCTTATCTGGTATGCAAATTACATTTCCTTTAAACGGTGGCTATACCTGGACACAATTTGTCTTATAATTAACACCTCCCATTGTCTGTCATTGGCCAATTGCAGAAATCCATGGTTAATTTCTATTTTTAGTAGTAGTTCTGATGTAGTTTAACATTGACTATATCCCAATTGTTGCAAAATTAAATTTCGTTAAATGCGTCTTTTGCTATTGGTTTCAATTTGATAAATGGCATCTATTGTGATTTTATATTTTCCTTTGGAGGTAATTATTTCTCTTATCAGTGTGCATTCAATTAGTCCATCTTTAATCAAATGCATTTTTACAGGTGGAGAGAATATTGTACTTTTACTTTTATCATACACTAGGGGTATGATTTGTTTAGATGTATCCTCATAATTGAAGTTATAGATACGGCCTTGCATGTCGAAAGAATAATCTGAATTATGAAGATATTGTTCAGGCCATAATAGGTGAAAGGATTTACCGGTTTTGCTAACAAGTACATCAAGTGTACTAGTTTTTAAATCGGGAATTTCAATTAGCATGTTATTTGTTAAATTTCCATCATCATTGAGGTCGTACTCTAACGTAGAAGTGGCATTGATTATTTTATAAAAGCCATCTAATCTCTCATTTAACTTGATATTATAAGTGTCTTTCACTTCTTTTTTACAAGAACATAAAGCAAGGATTAGACAGACGAAAAAACTCAATTTAATTTTCATACTTTTAATTTTAAAAATTGCGAAACAATCAGATTACTGTTTCGCAATTTACTTAAGTTATTGCAATCTTGGTTCAATTGTAAGGAATACTGTTCCAAAATTTAATTCATAAGGGTTGTAGGTAACAGTATTGCCAGAAATGGTATAATCTTTCCATATAGGAGTGTCAAAATAATGACTCGACGAACCAAAAGACTGGGGCCCAATTGTTTTTGAAAATGTATGGCTTTGTGAATTTGTTGTCTTAGAAGAAGCGCCAAATTTCGCTCCAACTTTTATTTTTTCGCCTAATGGAATACTAAGTTCAAAGTTAGTGGCAAATTCAGATGATTGGCTGACTACTTCTGTTACTGTTTGTGCCGCATTGTATCTGCTAAAATATATATTCCAACCAAATGACAGGTTTTCTAAATCCCAGTTTTCAAGAGGTATGGGAACTGGTAGCTCAAATAATTTTGCACCGTCAATTGACGGCCCCCAAAAATAAGTTCCTTGTGAAGGAGGTGTGCCATGAGGGACCTGGATCTTTGTATAGTTTAAACTAAATAATTGTGAGGGATATACCCATATTGTTTTCATAGTTTCTAGCCCGGGACCATTTTTCGCATTAACTATCGCTGTTATTCTGAACTCATAGGTCCCAGTTGTCCAATTTTCCCAGATTTTTCCCTCAATTGGAATTGGATCACCTGGATTTTTTCCTATTTGATCAAAAGTAGCAGATGCGTCATAAAAACGAAAGTGAGTTAAAGACTCTTTAATGTTTCTTTTTAATGGCCCACTGGTAATACCAGTTGATGGATTAATTCCATAATATATGTTATCTCTTTGCCATGCAGAGCCACTTTGTATTGCATCAATAATATGCTGAACTTTTGAAATATCAACTTTCCTATGTTCATAACCATAAGTCTCACTTCTACTAGGTGCCCTCATTATATCATTATTTCTTACCTTGTTAAGGCTGGCAACCTTAGTATTATTCAATAAAGCTTTTGCCGACATTGAATTATTAACTCTAATTTTTAACCCATTAAATGCCGGATCTGCAAATGAGTACAATAATCCTTCTGAGTTTAAGAATTGAACTGATTGATTATTTGCTTTAGCTGTATTATTAATTGTGTTGGCGTTTACTACTATTCTCTCATTGTCCTTAATAACGATTGTTGCCTTTGCAGGCAAAAGTCCATGTGGTATTTCAAATGACTCCTGATTAAAAAAACCTTTAATACTTTCTTTATTGTCTCTATCTACTGGTTCCACAGCTACAGTAGGAATATCAGTTGATGTTTGCCATATTTCAGCATTAAATTCGGGCAACGCAGGGATCATTATTGTTAAGAGAGGTAATTTTTTTAAAGCAACATTGAAGCTGTCCTTAGAACTTGCGTATTTTAATATTTTTTCATTAAAAGTTTCTTTCCCATCTATCACAATGTTTTTAGCTGCTTGATAAAATACATCATAGTCATTGTCAAATTGCTTTAAGGCTTCATTTTTAATAAATGCTCTAAGGGAAGGTTCTTTTGTGACCGCTATTGCTAAAGTTTTAGCAATATAGAGTTTGCTTTCTCTGTTGGATAATTTAATTAGTGAATCTGAGTTGAATTTCTCTTCTGGTTTGTTTTTTTTGCATGAAGTAATTACACCCGCAATAAAAAACAATAATAATATTTTTTTCATATAATTTATATCTGATTATTACATAGTTACTATAATATTATAATATTATGAAATTTTATTAAAAATAATTATTACAACTGTTTTTATTTGGAACTACTAATCTTAATAAGGCAATTATTTAAGTATATTTAGAAAATAACAATTATTTTACAATTATTATTGCGAATAAGCAACTTATAAAAGTGCTTTTTTGGTAAAAGAAAATTACATGTCGCAGATATTTTTCTCTCTGAAGCCAACTAAACTGACTAATCCGGATAATCAGAGATTCTCTCCAGAGTTGGAGCTTGGGGCCATGGCTTTCAGTCATGGCCTGCTACCTTTTAACTGACCATGAACTTTGTTAAACAGCAAAGGGATAGCAGACCGGATATTAGTTTTCTTTCTGTTGGTGAAAATCCAGTGGTATCCATCAACCCCTTTGGTGATGTTGGATAGCTTTAGTTTTTGAACATCAGCATAAGCAAGTCCGGTAAAACAACAGAACAGAAATAAATCCCTAACCTGTAAAAGCCTTGCAGTATTAAATTGCTTTTGCGCAATCCGTTGAATTTCATACTCAGATAGAAAAGGCCGTTCTACAGGCTTAGATTTAAGTTTATAACCAAACATCGGGTCATTGTCGATCCATTTCAGGTTTAAACAAATGTGGATGATTTTGCGGAAGTTTTTAAGGTATCGTATAGCGGTATTGTTTGCACAGCTGTTTTCTGTTCTAAGATAAAATTCAAAGTCGTTGATAAACGCATGATTTATTTCTTTGATCTCTACATCAGAGACCTTGTGCTTTTCGAGCATAAAGGCTTGAAGGTGGCGTTCCAGTATCTCAAATTTTTTTAAAGTTCCAATCGCATATTGTTTACCTACCAAAGCTTTCATTTTTCTGTTGTGATTCTTCACAGCCTCTAAAAGCGTATGTGTTGCGCTGTCTTTGTCCTGAAATTTGTTTCTGATGCTCTCTGCGGTAACAGGAGTGCCAGCTTGAATTAGTTCTTTGTGGCCCGATAAACCATTGCTTGTATGTTATCCAGATAGGCATTAAACCTTTTTATATCTTCTTTAGTTCCGGTTAATCGTCCGGTTTTGGGATTCCAGCGATCCGGTTTGCATTCTTGTCCTGTAGTAATTTCCACGCGATTTCCTTCCACAGTAATCCTTAAATAGATAGGAGCATCACCGCTAGAATGTTTTTTTTGGATCAAGCGGAATTCTTGGGGGGAAGGAAGTTTAAGCATAGATTTTAGAAAGTCTGAACAGAAAGAATTTGACATCTCTTACGCCCCTGGAAGTAGCCCTGAAAGCTTTCACTTTTGCATTGAAAG
>NZ_JACSZW010000026.1 GCF_014472395.1 Pedobacter sp. N36a | reverse complement strand
CGGCGGCGGTTGGTAAGCGAGGTAAATAGAATATTACAGCGAAATTATTTAAACGCAAAAGCCTTAGATTTCTCTAAGGCTGTGCTCCAATCCTGATCGCAAACCTTAAGGCTAATTAAAAGATCATTTTGATCACTTTATCCACGACGCTGAAATTATCCTGCTTTACAATTTAGGACTTCAAACTGACTACTTTAAGTAGGAAATTCTACCGCCATTTTCTTAAATCTGTATCCGCTCAAAGATGGTAAACTTAAAAGACAGCCAACCCCCGTTTTTGATTTCACATACAGTAAATATTGATTTATATATTAATTACTTGAACAAAAGCACATTAGCTAACTGCGCTAATAAAAAAGATTAGAGTTGGTTTCACCAGAAAAACGTGCTATGATAAAAAAATAATATTTTTTTTATTTCTCATTTTTTTTTTAAATGTCAAAAAAAAAAATTAAATTCAAATTACCTATTAATAAAAACACGTATTTCCCGTATACACTGATGATACGGATAAAAATTTTATCGGAAAATGATTTTTTAAGCGCTTGTTAAAAAATCAGAGAGTGAGCTTATATAAGATTCATCGTGGTTTACTAAACTGGTGATTGTACATCTAAATGTAATGCCTCAGATATGAAAAGCTCCCAAATCTCACTTCTTTACGCAAGTCTTTTCGCGTTCTCTATTTTCTATCTTCCTTTTCTGAGTACGGCTCAGAATCCCAAAACATTAGAATTCTTTTCCACCTCCGCGAGTACGGTAGCAGTTGGCCCCACGGCAGCAAACCAGGTGGTGACGTTCAGAGAAAACACTAATAATCCGACAGGGACTACCGCAGCAGTTTATACCGCTAATGGCGCCCCGGTAACGGCTACATTCAGCCTAAGCGCACAGCAATATAATACAGCTGACTGGCCCACAAATGTTGGGACTATTAACCCAGGGGTTTTCTTTGGTGGTTTCCTAGGAGCGACTGATGAATATGCAGCATCACCTGTTTTTATAGCAGAGGGTGCTTTCGATGCTCTTGCTCCGAACTTTACATCCAGCTCGTTAAACGCCGGAGGACCTGGAAATGGGATAGATGTAGTTAACAATTATGGGCTTCAAATATTTGTCTCTTCGACTGTACTCAGAAATGCTGGCAGACCTGTTCCTGGAAGATACCGGATGGCAGATCTGACTATTTCATTCAGCAGACCAGTAGACAATCCAATTCTACATTTTGCCGGAGTAGGAGCAACAGCTGCCAATACAAATATGAGTGCAGAATTTAATTTAGTCAGTACCGGGATTACCATGACGAAACTGTCTGGTTCACCTGAACTATCTGTTACTGCTACCCAGATCAATAACTCGGCGGCCATACCTGCCTCCAATTGCGGAGAAGGGGGTGCCTGTGGCAGTGTACGGTTTAACGGACAAAATATATCTTCTATAGTTCTACGGGTCTTTTTAAGAGGGAATGGTGCAGAAGGTACGTGGGCACGTCCTACTAATTCGTCAGTTGGTGATGCATTTATAATAGGCGTATCCACAGACTCACCAGTAGATTTATCTATCAATAAAGCAGCAAGCAACTTAGCTCCTGTAATTGGAAGCAATATGACTTTCACCCTTACAGCAAATAATTTAGGTAATAACAATGCAACCGGAGTAACAGTTAATGATCTGCTTCCTGCTGGCTATACCTTTGTTAGTGCAACTCCTTCGAGCGGAACTTACAATTCAGTAACCGGCGTATGGACTATAGGTAATATGGTCTCCACTACAGGTACAGCAACCTTGAGTATTGTTGCTAAAGTAAACCCAACAGGACCATATGGCAATACAGCCACTATTATTGGAAATGAGGATGATCCGGTCTCCACAAATAATGCTTCAACAGTAACACCGGTTCCGGTATTGAGTACCGACCGTCAAATCACTAAAACGGTTAATAATGCGAGCCCTAATGTAGGCAGTAACGTTGTATTTACTTTAAATGCCATAAATAATGGTTTAAGTTCCGGAACTGGTATTACAGTAACGGATGTTCTGCCAGCTGGTTATACCTATGTCAGAAATACGACACCAACAGTTGGTTCTTTTAACAGTGGCACAGGCTTATGGACTATTGGAAATCTGATAAGTACAGGAACGGCAAGCATGACTATCACTGCCACTGTGAATGCTAGGGGACCTTATGCTAACACCGCAACGATTACAGGAACAGAAAATGATCCGGTACCAGCTAACAATACTTCTACTGTTACCCCGGTACCAATACCTATTACTGACCGCTCAATTGTAAAAACAGTCGATAATGCTACTCCTGCCGTAGGCAGTAATGTCGTATTTACACTGGTCGCGACCAACAACGGGCCAAGTCCGGGCACAGGAATTACCGTAACAGATCTGCTGCCAGCTGGTTATACCTATGTGAGTTCGACTCCGCCAGCAGGCACAACCTATGTCCCCGGAACAGGTGTGTGGACTATTGGGGCATTAGCCAATGCAGGAACTTCAAGACTCACCATTACCGCGACCGTGAATGCGGCAGGGCCTTATGCCAATACCGCAACGATTACTGGTACACAAACCGATCCGACCGCAGCAAATAACACTTCTACAGTAACACCGGTACCTTTACCTACTACGGACAGATCGGTGATAAAAACTATTAATAATGCCACTCCTGCTGTAGGCAGCAATGTGGTCTTTACTGTAGTCGCTACCAATAACGGTCCGAGCGCAGGTACAGGAATTACCGTAACAGATCTGCTTCCGGCCGGTTATACCTATGTGAGTTCTACTCCGCCAGCAGGCACAACCTATGTCCCTGGAACAGGAGTCTGGACGATTGGGGTATTAGCCCATACAGGAACTTCAACGCTGACCATTACCGCTACTGTAAATGCGGCAGGACCTTATACCAATACCGCAACCATCAGTGGGACTGAAAATGATCCCAGTCCGGCAAATAACACTTCTACAGTAACACCTGTGCCGATACCTACTACGGACAGATCGGTGGTGAAAACTGTCAATAATGCCACTCCTGCTGTAGGCAGCAATGTGGTGTTTACTGTAGTCGCTACCAATAATGGTCCGAGCGCAGGTACAGGAATTACTGTGACTGATCTGCTACCGGCCGGTTATACCTATGTGAGTTCTACGCCTCCGGCAGGTACAACCTATGTCCCTGGAACAGGCCTATGGACGATTGGGGCATTAGCCAATACAGGAACTTCAACGCTAACCATTACCGCTACTGTAAACGCAGCAGGACCTTATGCCAATACCGCAACTATCAGTGGTACTGAAAATGACCCCAGTCCGGCAAATAACACTTCTACAGTAACACCAGTACCTGTACCTACTACGGACAGATCGGTGGTAAAAACTGTCAACAATGCCACTCCGGCCGTAGGCAGCAATGTGGTGTTTACTGTAGTCGCTACCAATAACGGCCCAAGTCCGGGTACAGGAATTACCGTAACAGACCTGCTTCCGGCTGGTTATACCTATGTGAGTTCTACTCCCCCAGCAGGCACCACCTATGTCTCAGGAACAGGATTATGGACTATTGGTACTTTAGGCAATGGAGCCAGCTCCACCCTGACTATTACAGCTACAGTAAATGCAACCGGCGCTTATGCCAATACGGCAACTATTACCGGTACTGAAAATGATCCGACTCCTGGTAACAATACATCGACCTCAACACCAGTACCAACAGCCACCACAGACTTAAGCATCAGCAAAACGGTGAATAACGCATCACCATATGTTGGCAACCAGGTAATTTTCACCCTGACAGCAGCTAATGCAGGTCCAAGTAATGCAACAGGTGTTATCGTAAATGATCTGCTGCCGTCTGGATATACCTTTGTCTCTGCAGCTCCGTCAACTGGAACTTATACCAGCGGAACCGGAGTATGGGCTATTGGCAATTTAATTAATGGTGCCAATGCTACTCTAGCAATTACAGCCACCGTAAACCCAACTGGTAATTATGCCAATACAGCAACTGTATCTGGTGGACAAAATGATCCGACTCCGGGTAACAATACCTCAACTTCAACAACAACTCCGGTAAATGTCCAGATTGCAAAAACCGGCCCTGCTACTGCAAGTGCTGGTAATGTGGTTAATTATGTCTTGACTGTAAGTAATAATGGTACAGGAAATGCACTGGCCCAATCAATTATTGACAACGTACCAGCTACGTTAACTAATGTAACCTGGACAGCAACTCCTCTGGGTACCGCCACTATAATTACAGGTGGGACTGGTACGAGCAACAGTGTTGCTGTGACCGGTAATATACCTGCTGGTGGCGGTAATCAGATCAGTATTAACATTACAGGAACGATTCCTTCGTCAGCTACTGCAACCTCTTTATCCAATACAGCAAGTGTGAACACTGGCGGCAGCCCGCTAATCAATTCCAACACTGTTGTAACTACTATCAGTAAAGATGCGAATGTAAAAATCCAAAAAACTGGTCCTGCTACAATAGTTGCCGGAAATAGTGTCTCTTACACCCTTAATGTGACCAATACCGGTCCTTCGGATGTAGCTAATGTGAACATTATTGACAATCTTCCAGCAGGTCTAAACAGCGCAACCTGGATCGCAACCCCACAAAATGGAGCGGTTATTAATGGGGCAGCCTCCGGAGCCGGAAGTCCAAATCTGTTTGCTCAGATCCCTGCCGGAACCGCTTCTGTTTTGGTTACTATAAATGGGGTACTTGATGCTGCTTATACTGGAACTACTCTTGTAAATACAGCAACTGCAACGCCAGAAGCAGGCGTGAATAATCCTGTTCCGGCAACCAGCACAATGACCTCAACGGTTGGCAGACAAGCTAATGTTCGTGTCACAAAATCGGGTCCCGCAAATATTGGAGCTGGTCAGGCTATTTCCTATAACATGCGCATTGTAAATGACGGACCTAGTGATGCACCGGATATAGTCATTGCCGATGCAATTCCTACCCAGATATTATCACCAGTATGGACCGCGACAGTACAAAACCTCGCAACTGTAAGTGCTGCAAGCGGAACGGGGGATATTAATATAACAGGCAGTATTCCAGCTGGTACAGGTGTAATTGACATTGTGGTTAGCGGAACTGTCAACCCTGCAACGACAGATGCTACTACATTTTCAAATACAGCCACTGCTAACTTCACGATAACAAGTCCTGTCACTGATCCGGATCTAACTTCGAATACCAGTACAATAAATACAATAGTACAAAACTCCGCAGATGTAAGGGTTTCCAAAAATGGTCCTGCAAGAGTGAATATCAACGACCCTATTACTTATACTATCGTAGTTTCAAATGGTGGTGCCGGAGACATATTTGGCGCATCAATTACAGACCCGGTTCCGGCATCTGTTACTGTCAGCAGCTGGTCAATCACTGCTGCAGGTGGAGCAACATTTGTTGGGCCGGCTTCCGGAACAAATTCTAATATCGCAATTAACGGTGATATTCCGGTTCCCGGCACTTTAACCCTTGTGATCCAGGGAACTGTAAATTCCGGTGCATTGCCATCTTTTACAAATACTGTTACCGTAACCACTCCCAATGCTGCCCCTACAAGTTCTGTTACTACTGCTGTTAACCAATCTACAGATTTAGTCATTCAGAAAAGTGGGCCTCAAACTGCAACAGCCGGTAGCCCTGTATCTTATACAATCAAAGTAAGTAATGCCGGTCCGATAGCTGTAACAGGATTAACAATTAATGATATAATTCCAGCGGACATACAGGGCATTACCTGGTCAGCAGCAGCCGTCGGTTCTGCAGCAGTAAATCTGCCTTCTTCAGGAACAAGTAATACGATTGCCCTTACAGGTGATATTGCTGCCGGGTTAGCTAACTACATCCTCATTACAGTGAATGGAATTGTAAATCCATCGCCAAGTGTGGCAACGATTAACAATACAGCAACAGTAACCTCATCCGGGACAATAATTGATTTTAACCTGACCAATAACAGTAGTACAGTATCTACGACCATCGACAAGGAAGCCGATTTCGAGATTGTAAAAACGGTAAACAACGCTGCTCCTGCGGTCGGTACTGATGTTGTGTTTACATTAGTAGCTACTAATCACGGTCCTAGTGATGGTACAACCGTTGCAGTAGCCGATTTGCTTCCGGCCGGTTATACTTATGTAAGTTCCACTCCACCAGCGGGCACAACCTATGTCCCTGCAACTGGTGTATGGACGATTGGTGCTTTGGCCAATACAGCAACTTCAACCATGACCATTACTGCCACCGTGAATGCCGCCGGACCTTATACCAATACGGCAACCATCAGCGGAGCGGAGACTGATTTGATATCAGCGAACAATACGTCTACAGTGACCACGGTACCGACTCCTACTTCTGACAGATCGCTTGTGAAAACTGTCAGCCAAGCCACTCCAGCAGTTGGCACCAATGTGGTGTTTACACTTGTAGCCACCAATAACGGGCCAAGTGATGGTACTGGAATTACAGTGACTGATCTGCTTCCGGCTGGTTATACCTATATAAGTTCAACTCCTCCAGCAGGTACAACCTATGTCCCTGCAACTGGTCTATGGACTATTGGTACCCTGGCCAATACCGGAACTTCTACACTAACCATTACAGCGACGGTGAATGCAACAGGCCCTTATGCCAATACAGCTAGTATTAACGGAACTGAAAATGACCCGACTCCGGGTAACAACACCCCGACTTCTACTCCGGTTCCAACACCAACAACAGACAGGTCTCTGACTAAAACTGTTGACAATGCGACACCGGCGGTAGGCAGTAACGTGGTATTTACCCTGGCAACCACCAATAATGGTCCTAGTGATGGTACCGGTATTACCGTGACCGATCTGCTTCCATCAGGTTATACCTATGTGAGTTCTACTCCGCCAGCAGGTACCACTTATGACCCGCTAACAGGACTCTGGAACATTGG
>NZ_JACSZW010000025.1 GCF_014472395.1 Pedobacter sp. N36a | reverse complement strand
GAACCACCTAAGCTGGAACCCAATACCAGCATACAAGGGATTCTTTTTTGAATAATCCTTAAAATGCGATTATTTCAATCCATCCTAAGCCTTTTTACAAAAACATTAAACGTTTAGGACACTATTGAATATAAACCCCTAATGAGTATTCTTTATTATTACTACTATCTATTTTATACGAAGATTCTTCCAGATGATCAACCTCATTTTACTGTGGTTTTTTGTTTAAGTTTAATGGAGAGTTTCATAATTAATGGTTTTCTAAATATAGTGTCAATTCTTCTTTTTTGTTATAATATACCTAAATGGCCATTGATTGGTGTTTTAATAGCTATTATAATTGTTAATTACTTATATTATTATAAGTCAAAAAAAATGGAGCGTATTATTGTTGAAAAACCAAAATTATTTAATAGTAATACCGCTTCTGTTATCTTAAGTGTCGTTTTTTTCCTTTTCTCATTACTAATGATAGTAACTGCACCATTTTATTCAAAATATCTACTTGAAAGATTTTGCAGTTAACCCCTCTTAAGGTTGTGGGATAGCTGAGAACACAATTGGTTGCATAATAAGATATGCAGCTGTATAATATTCATTTCCTCTCTGATTCCAATAATTCCAGAAAATAGAATCTTTACCATAAATCGAAGTCAATATTTTAATGGACTCTTCCTGACAGACAGTAACATAAACAATTTTATGAAACTCCTTTTCATCAATAACATTGTCCAGAAACAAAGTAGACTGATAGTAAAGATAGCCAGTAATACATAATAAGGCAACATCTTCTCTTTTTACATCAAAAGCAGCTGAAAATAATTCGGGATAATAAAGATAGAATTCCTGGGTGGCATTTATAGACTATAAGTTTTTATCGTGAATATAGATATCGAGCCCCATATATTGATGAGGAAGTGTCCAGCTATGTCATTGTCTAACGACTACATTTCATTAAAGTTATACTCTCCTAAGTCAGTTGACTTGTTGAAAACTGTTAAACTATCACTTTCCACGATTGGCTTGACTAGGAAATCATCCATTACAACATTTAGGCCTTTCTAGTCCCAGTTTTTGATTGCCTACATTGAGATTAATGACTGGTATATGATTTTTGGCGACAATGTCACCATTACACTGGAAGCCTCGTCGTCGCTCATCTGGGGCATCCATTATATTAATGCCGGGCAATGTTTTTACAGTATTCCAGCGCCGTATATAATTTATTGCTTCAATCAGTTTTGGGTTTGTTCCAATATGTTTAACAATAGTAAAGGATAAGTATTAGACAATACATTCCAAGCATTCGAATAACGTTTCGGGCGGGATAATCATATTCACAGAGTGTGGGCGAAGGCTTTAACAAAAATGACGAACAACCAGTTTCGTTTGCCGTATCTAAATAGACTATACCAATCCATAAGGCCTAGGTGAGCTTTTGGATTGTTCCGTAAACCATCGTGCAGCCAGATCCGTCAAAATTGGACCTCCCTATTGCTCTCACCCTGACTTCCATTCCCTGCATATTTGTCAAATGTAGGTTCAGGTCCCACGGCTTTCCATCTGAAATCGCAGATTTTATGGCGACCTCCATCTTTGCCCGGTCTGATCCCTGTCTGTAAAAATCTATAGCTGTGGAAAGTTGAGGAACATATTCATCATCAACGCCGTGGATTTTACGAGTTGTGGATGTCCATGACAGGGATTGTCTTTCGAGATCAAGTTGCCATCCCCCGATTCCAAACTGCTCGCCTGCCTGTTCGACCAACAGCTCGTGCATATCGGCAAGCAACCGCAGCCCGTCCTGTGCCTCCCTGATTTCTGTAAGATCCCTTGTAACTTTTGTAAAACCAATTACTTCAGTCATATCGTCATGGATCGCGGTGATAACCACGATAGCAAAGAACCTGCTTCCGTCTTTTCTTACGCGCCAGCCCCGGTCGCGCGAAACGCCTTTGCTTGCAGCCTCTGAGAGCAATTGAATATGTCTATTGGCTGCACGATCCGCTTCGGTATAGAATATGCCGAAGTTCTTTCCGATGATTTCCGATGAGAGGTATCCTTTTATCTTCTGTGCTCCCTTATTCCAATTTTCGACATTACCCTCCCTGTCCATGAGCACTATGGCATAGTCATCGATCTCCTCTACCATTTTGTTGTATCTTATGGAAGCCAAGTCTTTGCTTCCTATACTATTTGACACAATATCAACGATGATCTTGTCAAAGTCCTCGGTCGCTTTTGATAGCATCCCAATCCATTCTGCATCTGATTCATGGTAGCCTTGCTTGACCAGATTTACAAGTCCCATGATGGTTGTCAGTGGCTGCCTTATCTGATGGGATTGTAGCTGAGCTATCTTGATAAGGGCATCATTCTTAGCCTCAGTTGCCCTAATCTGCTCCTGCAAATGCAGGCTGTTTAGCTTGGCCTGCATGATCGAGGTGGCATGTCTGGATAGGATGGAAAGTATCTTCTTTTGGGTATCGGTGAGATTGTTGGGTTTGGTATCGAATAGACATAGAGTTCCGATCTTGAAACCGTTATCTAGGGTAAGAGGGGCACCGGCATAAAACTTAAGGTTGGGGTCGGACTTTACAAGCGGGTTATTTTTAAATCTAGGGTCTTTTGTGGCATCTGGTACAATGAGCAGTTCGTCCTGGGCAATACTATACTGACAGAACGAGGTTTCCCTTGGCATCTGCTGAATTTCGGTACCAAATCTGACCTTCATCCAGTTTGAATCACCGTCTAGCAGTGTAATCAGTGCTACAGGTTTATCGCATAACTTGGCAGCAAGATCCACTAATTCTTGAAATTCGAATCCATCAAAATCAATATCGAAATATTTGTTTACTGTCTCTATCCTTTTTTTCTCATGGCTGTCCATTCTGGAAAATGTTTTATGTTACTGAAAAATTTAATATTGCCGAATCTAATATAATTATTCCAATTCTCAGATGGATAAAAAAAAAGCCTATAAAACTTTGTAGTTGTGCAATTTGACAATAGGGCTAATGGATAAATTTCATGATCAGAATTTAACATTCCAAAGATTAGCACCAAATGAGGGAGCAAGTGGTGCCCAAGTTTCACTGTTTTTCTGATTTAGTGTAGATAAAGCTGGGGCTCAAACATGCAGCACAAACGTGGGGCGGGAAATAAGGCATCAATACATTGTGAGTTTACGATTTTAGATGTAAATTTAGCAGATAATTACCCCATGACCACCAGAACACTCTCTTCATTACTGCGGGATAACTATAGGACGCTTTTTGCGCTTAGTTCCCTGTTTATTATATTCTATGTTTCTAAGCTGCAGGGTTACCTGCTTTTCCATATACTGGTGGAACTCTTTTCAATTGTGGTTGCCTTTGCAGTTTTCATCGTTACCTGGAACTCTAGGAAGATGCAGGACAACGGATTTCTGCACCTGGTGGGAATCTCCTACCTCTTTATCGGCGCCCTGGATTTATTGCATACCCTAACCTACATGGGCATGCAAGTGATCGCGGTGGATGGCTTTCCTGGGAACCAGTTTTGGGTGACTACAAGGATGATGGAAGCTTTGACTCTTGTTGTGGGACTAGTGATCGCTCGGCGTCGTATCCGGCTTAATTCTGATCTGGTCTTTCTGGGTTATTTTGGCATTTCGCTAGTCGTTGTGCTGGCGATATTGGTCTGGAAGGTTTTTCCGGTTTGCTATGTTCAGGGGATAGGACAGACTCCATTCAAGTTATATATAGAATACGCTATCATTGCTGTTCTGTTGGTCGCTGCAGGCCTGCTGATTGGGAACAGAAAAAGGTTCAGTTCATCGGTATTTAGGCTGCTCTTGGTTTCTATGTGCTTTACTGTTCTAAGCGAATGCTGTTTTGCCTCTTACCAAAGCAATACCGGACTGCTTAACGAAATTGGACACTATTTCAAACTGGTATCATTTTTCCTGATCTATAAGGTAAATGTGGAAACAGGGTTTATTAGGCCGACCGATCTAATTTTCAAAGATCTGAAGGAAAGCGAACAGAAATACCGTACCCTTGCCGAGAACCTACCCGGAATTGTGCTGCGTTTGGACACTCATTTCAGGTGTATCTACGCTAATAGATCCGGTTATTTTGGAATGGGCCCAGATAGTCTTGATGGGGATTTATCGGGTTTTGAATTGTTTGTTTCACTCCAGCCGGTCCTGCAGCGTGCAGGTTTGTCAGGCGAGAGGCAGATGGAAAATCTTGAGCTCAATGGTCCAACGGGTACCGAGTTCCATGCCGTTCAGGTAATTCCAGAGAAAAGCTCTATGGACCGAGAACTGAGCTATCTTGTGATCTGTAACGATATCACTGGACTTAAGCGTACCCATGTGCAGCTGCAGGAGCTCAATGACACAAAGGACAAACTTTTTTCTATTATAGCACATGATCTAAAGAACCCATTCACTTCCCTTCTTACCTATAGCGAGCTGATCTATAGGAAATTCGCGTCTCTAGAACGGTCCAAGATCGAGCACATGGCCTTTAGGATAAACGATTCTACCAAGCAGGCCTATGCCTTGCTGGAAAACCTATTGAAATGGTCGAGTATCCAGACGGGTTTACTTAGACCGGCCAAGGAAGTATTATCGGTAAGAGAACTTCTTGGACAATTACAGGGCCTAATGGGATCTGTTGCCCAGCAGAAGGGGATAGCACTAATAATTGAAAAGGTCGTAGAGACAAGTATACTTGCGGATAGGCAGATGGTGGACACTGTGCTGCGCAATCTGGTCTCCAATGCATTAAAATTCTCTTTCCAGAATGGAAAGGTTGAAATTAGTGTGGAGTCGGCCGAAGGATTTGCTTTGTTCTCCATAGCGGACACTGGTACGGGTATACCTCTGGAAAACCAAGCAAAGCTAATGGAGGTGGGAAACAGGTTCTCTTCGGTAGGCACCGCCTCCGAGTCTGGAACTGGCCTAGGCCTGGTACTCTGCCGGGAGTTTGTCGAGTTGAATGATGGGAAAATATATTTCCAGAGCGAGTTTGGGGAGGGAACGACATTCTTTTTTACCCTTCCGATTGCATAATGTTGAGACGCCGTTTCTGGTCGGATCTGGCATCGTCAACTATAGAGATTTTTTATCTAAGTTAGCGTTCTCAATTTTTTATTTGAATAGCATAATTCAATCGAAGTGCCATTTACATGGGAGATATTCCAAAAGTGGACACATCTTTCGCTCAAAAGTGTGCACTGCGTTTCGTCTGAAAGTGTGCATTCAGCTGATTTTAACGAGTTTCAAGACACTGATGATGCCTTCTGGACTCATCGTTCGCTACGCATATTGCAAATAATTAATGGCTTCTGTAAGTCTTAAAAAAGACGATTCTTTTCTTGTGTCAGCTCAGCTTATATATTGGTGTATTATGAAGTTGGTTTTGGTGTAATTCTCGGCTTTTGCGGAGCAAAAGCACCCTGCTGTGAAATGCTGGATCTGGGATTAGGCTGCTCGGTGCTGCTCCAGATGGAAAGACCCTAAAAAGGAAAAGCCCTTATCGGGCTGGAAAACTTGGAACGAAACAGGGTAGATACCTTTACTGAAATACACAGTATATTGCATAATGAAAAAATATATGGCTAAGTCAACTGATATTTATAGGCGAAGAATAAATCATGATCATTGATCATTTGGATGGTAACTTGCACAGGCCTTGTCACGTTTATTTAAACAATACTTTGGCATTCCGCCCTTACAGTACAGGAATGGTGGGAAAATTAAAAAATAGCAAGATTTGCAAAGATCTACAGCCAATAAATAACTATCATTGTGCCATGTCAGCGGAACAGTTGGAAAAACATTTTTCTGTGCAAATAAAGCAACTGCCGGAAAGACGCATCGCTTACATCAGGGTGACAGATGCTTTTAAAGAGGGTAAAGTTATCAACGAATTTGCAAAACTGATCGATTGGTCGAAAGATATAGACCTATATAAGTCGGAGACTATCTTTGGCATGTCGAAGGATGACCCTGAAGTGACTCCAAAGGAAAAATATAGGTATGAAGCATGTATTACGCTGCCAAAGGATTTTAAGTTAGCTTCGGACAGCCCTGTGCAAACGGCTATCCTGCGCCAGCCTGTAAGTACGCTTTTACCGAAGTATCGGGGCCTATAAGTTTGGTTGCCGCAGGCATAAATTACCTTTTTGATAGATGGCTAATCAATAGTGATTACGAATGCGAGGCCCAGCCAGGATTAGAGGTGTTTCTAGATAAGGAAAATGTATGCAACTGGAACCATTTCGATTTAGAACTTGGCATCCCAGTAAAAAGAATAATTAATTTAACGACAAAAAAGTGAAAAAAACAGTTTTGGTAATAGTTGTTTGTAGCTTCCTTCTTTTAAGGTTTTAGAGTCAAGTAAATCAATAGTAACAATAAACAGAAAATGAAAAAAGTAACTGGAATAGGGGGGGGTATTTTTTAAATGCAATGACCCAAAAGCAATTAACGAATGGTATAAATTACATCTAGGTTTTGACACAACGCCGTACGGAACTAGTTTCGAGTGGCCTGAGGCAGACGACAGTAAAAAAAAGGGGCTTACCCAGTGGAATCCATTTCCGGAGGACACAAAATATTTCGAACCCTCGGATAAAGATTTTATGATTAATTACAGGGTAGAAAATCTTGAGCAATTAGTTGAAGAGCTAAAAAACGAGAATGTGACTATCGTCGATAAGATAGAATCATTTGACTATGGCAAATTTGTTCATATTTTAGATCCGGAAGGGAATAAAATTCAATTGTGGGAGCCAAAAGACTAATCTGTACTATAGTAGAAACTAATGGGATTAACTGATACCTATTTTAAAAAGAGATATTTGACTCTATAAAAGAAGGGAAGGATCGCATGTGCGAATCATTCCCTTTTTAAGATATTATAATCCTCTTTTCAAACTCTAGCATCCATTAGAGGATTTATTTAACAGCTGAGTTTCTTTCTTAAAGTAGCCATGTCTTCGCTCACCTTGATATCTAAAATCTTCGCGTAATGCTGGGTTGTTCTGATATTGGAATGGCCGAGCATCTTTGAAACGCTTTCAATTGGCACACCGTTCAGTAAGGTTACGGTAGTGGCAAAGGTATGTCGGGCAATGTGAGAGGTTAGATTTTTATCCAGCCCGCACAAATCGGCGATTTCCTTACGTAGGCTAGGCCAACAGCGCTTTGCCACCTTGCGGTGGTAAGTTTCTGCTAACCCGCCCCCGAACCGTACGTACATGTCTCCATGTATACGGCTCTCCATTGTCAACATAACTTTACTTGTCATAGCTTTTATGGATTAATGCATCACAATCGTGACAGACTGCGAGGGTTTTACGATGGCGTTTGATCATCACTGCATTCCATCTGGTGTCAGCTTTAAGCTGATTGATGTTACGTACGTGATGCATCACGAGGTCTCCCATTACACCGCATAGTTCACACTTTCTCTCTCTGAGCCTTTCCACAAGTGTGGGGGGCAGGAAGATACATGGTGTTGGGTGTCTTTTCGTAGTGATTATCCCGGTAGATGTCTGTGAAACGTTTACATCTGAATCCCCCATTATACCACACTCTTTGTTTCCCGTTGCCTTTATTATCCCTGTAGGGGATGACCACATCCGTCCCGTCTTTATACTTTTCAAGTATTTGTCCGACGGTTCTTTTGTGCTTACGGCCGAGCGTTTTGAGCATACTATATTTCATGAAGTAATTGAACTTCCATCCCCGATAGCTGATATTGTCTGCGATTGAATAGTAGTTGTAGAAACCCCGCAATTCAAGATTGTATTGCGCCATGATATCTGCATCTTGCCTATTCACCATATACTTGCGAGACGATGGTTTAAGCGTTTGTTTCCTGTTTACTTGTGTGATAAGCACAGCATTATGGAGTTGCTACCTTTGAGTAGACACCAAGTTAAGAGAATTATATACCTTAACAGAAATTATGTCACGAGAGAGAAAAGCATACCCTAAAGAGTTTAAGCTGATGAGCGTTGAACTGGAGTTGCTACCTTTAAGTAGACAGCAAGTTAAGTGAATTTGATAACTTAACAGAAATTATGTCACGAGAAAGAAAAACCTATCCGAAAGAGTTCAAGATGATGAGCGTTGAACTGAGTAATACCCGCACAGATCTGAGTGCGCTGGCCAAAGAACTAGATATCAGTTCGGCGTTGTTGTACCGTTGGCGGAAGGAATTC
>NZ_JACSZW010000024.1 GCF_014472395.1 Pedobacter sp. N36a | reverse complement strand
ATTTTGATATAATTTGTGAAAATAATGTTATGTTTATCATCGAGAAAGGGGATTGTTTTTGTGCACCACAAAGGTAACTTTGTGTTAAAACTTCCTCTTTCCCTTTTTTGCGTTTAGGACGCTATTGGTTATTAAACACAAATCATTAATAAAAACTTAAAAAATGCTAACTTATTTTTGGCGGTTGCCAGATGCTGGAAAGGTAATTTGAGTTGAGCGCTATGTCATTAGAAATATAAATTTTTGGAAATACTATTTTTAAGGAATAACTGCTAAACAATTCTATTGAATCAGGAATAAAAGCTGCTGAAATCGATGCCGTAAAATGACCCGGAGTTTTAAAGGGTAATTGCATATCTCTAAAATGATCATAATCAGTTGGACTCCCATGGAGATAGTGATTCGCAACATAGTCTACAAATGAAAGTTGCTGATCCAGGGCTTTATGCTCCCTATAATGCTCAAAAATAACCGGTATTTTTAACAACTGATATACATCAGGAGTTGAAAACAGGTAAATCATCAAAAATAATATGGCGGTTAACTTTTTCACAGCGCCCTAAAGATAACCAGAATAAATCTTAAACAGTTTACCTAAAGTAAATTATAAGAATAAAAAAACGTAGTTGAGGAATGAAAAAACAAAAAGTAGATTATTTTAGTACAGGTGGTTTTATTTGAGCGGAAGTTTTTTAAATGAATACTGTGCAAGCAGTGAACTGATTATTTAGTATCTTAATGTTAAACATCTTCAATTCACAAGCTATGTTCAGAAAAACACTTTTAACTATCGGCTTATTAATGGTAGCCATACAATTTTTCAGGCCAGAAAAAAACATCTCGACCATACCTGGTCCAGACGCCATTGATGCACATTACACTGTTCCTAAAGAGATTGGGTTACTTCTTCGAAAAAGCTGTTATGATTGCCATTCCAATAACACGGTTTACCCATGGTATAGTAATATCCAACCCTTTTCCTGGTGGCAGCAAAGCCATGTCAATGATGGTAAAGAAGAATTAAACTTTGATGAATTCAATAGTTATGACGTTAAAAAGAAAAAGAAAAAACTGAATGAAGTAGCTGAAATGATTGAAAAGGATAAAACGCCATTAAATTCTTACACCTTGATACACAGAACAGCTATACTTTCAGCACAGGATAAAGACACACTGATCACATGGGCAAAGGAATTTCAGAAAGCCATTAATTAATCTGATCATGAAACAAATTTGCCTCCGCAGCCTCCTTCATTATTGATGGCCAACTTCACTTGTTGGTTATTTGTTTGGGATAAAAACAACATAGTTTTTCCTTTTCCACCATTTAATAAGCTCGAACCAGATTACGCTAAGGAATCCAATACCTGTACTTAACCCTAGTTGCGTCAAAGTAAGGGCATGGAATTCAAAGAAGTTTGACAAGAACTTATTGTAGATCAACAACCCACAAATAGCGATTGTTACCATAATAATTCCAAGAACTAAATTATTTTTATATTTTAATGTAGCTATAATGCTGTAATAAAATGAGCGATTGATTAAGGTTAAAAAGATATTTGCAGCGATTAACACCGTAAAAACCATAGTCCTTGTTGTGTTTTCACCCAAATCAAAGTAAACTGCATATTGATAGGTAAATAAGGCGCCCACTGCAATCATCATCCCCTGGATCAAGCTAGTCAACAACTCTTTAGCGTTAAAAAAAGTACTGGTAAAGGGCCTGGGCTTTTGCAACATTGTGTTTTTTTCCATCGGCTCATTTTCGTAGATAATTGAACAGGTTGGTCCCATGATGAGCTCCAAAAAAATAATATGTACAGGAGAAAATATATTTGGATAAATCCAACCTAGCGCTAATGGAACAAACACCGTAAGAATAATAGGAATATGGATAGATATAATGTACTGTATTGCTTTTTTGAGATTTGCGTAAATTCGCCTGCCCATTCCAACGGCAATAACCATTTTTTCCAGGTCATCATCGGCCAATACAAGTGATGCGGCCTGTTTAGCAATTTCAGTTCCTTTTTTCCCCATAGCGATCCCAATATGGGCCGCCTTAAGTGCAGGACCATCATTTACCCCATCTCCTGTCATCGCTACAATTTCATTGTTTTCCTTAAGTGCATTTATGATCTTGAGTTTAGCTTCAGGAAACATTCTTGTAAAAATAGAGGTATCCATTACCCTTTGTTTTAATTCACTAGCTGTCAGTGCCATCAGTTCGTTTCCACTTATGCTATTTTCAGCGCCCCGAAAACCTACCTGACGGGCAATTGCACAGGTTGTAGCCGCATTATCACCGGTTACAATCTTCACATCTATACCCGCAGTATAAAACGCTTCAAAAACCGCCTGAATGTTTTTCTTGGGTGGATCATAAAAAGCAACCAAACCTTTAAATTTAAAGCTAAAATCCTGTTGTTGCTCTGGAAAATCATCACCTGCAAAAGCGGCTTCTCCAACTCCTAGAATGCGATAACCGTTATTTGCCAATGCTTTGATGGCTGCTTCAATACCCTTCCTCTGGTCAACCTCTAAATCAGATACATTTAATAAGGCTTCGGGGGCTCCTTTAGCAGCCACCAGCCGATCCCCAAGCTCATTTTGAAAAATATGGGTCATCATTGGAGGCTTTCCGCCTAAGGGATATTCATGCCTCATTTTAAATTGAGGTCTTTCATCCAAAGTTGAAGTTTTTGCATAGGCCTCATGTAAGGCGACCTCCATAGGATCAAATGGAATCGGTTCACTCGCCCACATCGCTGTTCTAATCAGCAATTTTTCTTCTAAATTGAGTTCAGCTTCAGGGTTGATTATCCTTTTCCCCTGACTTGCATAAAGCCCTACAAGGGTCATCTTATTCTCTGTTATCGTTCCGGTTTTATCTGTACAGATCACCGTGGCACTACCCAGTGTTTCCACTGTTTTCATCTGTTTTACGACAATCCCCATTTTCATTAATCTCCAGGCACCAAGGGCCATAAAAGTGCTAAAAGCCACCGGAATTTCTTCCGGCAGTACACTCATGGCAATGGTTAATGCCTTCATCAAACTATCAATTGCATTTCCTGAATTATAAAAGTTTATTGCCCAAACTACCCCAAAAATAACAGCACCAGCAAGAACCATTTTTTTTACAAAATTGCTGATCTGTACTTCCAGTGGTGTTTTTTCTTCCTTAATTTGTTCAAGGCTTTTACCTATTTTCCCCAGTTTGGTTTCATTTCCAATTGCAGTGACCCTGACTATAGCCAGGCCACCTGATACAGTGGTCCCTGAGTACACACCATTATCTACCTGGGTATGGTCCTTATAAACAGGCATAGATTCACCGGTAAGTATTGATTCATTGACAGAAAAGTCATTAGACTGCTCAATTATCCCGTCTGCTGCTATAAATGTACCCTCCTCAATCATCAGACAATCCCCAACCACCAGATCTTCACTTTTCACCTCCTGAACTTGTCCATCTCTGATCACTTTACAATCTGGCTCTGTTAATTTTTTGAGCTGTGCTAAGGCATTTCGACTTCTTGAATCCTGGTACAATGAAATTACGGATATTAAAACTATGGCAATAGCCAGAAAAACCCCATCAGCAACCTTTCCATTGAGGAAATAAATGGCGGATGCGACAAGCAGCAAAATGACCATTGGTTCTTTCAGCACTCCTTTTAAAGCATTCAAAAAACCATTCTGGTGTTTATGATTAAATGAATTATTTCCATGCAACTTCCTTGCAGCGATCACCTCTTGTGTGTTTAAACCTTTTATATTTCCTAATTCCATTGAAATCGTTTTTTAACCAATTAATCCGATGATGTTAGCGGCATGTTAAACTCAAAAAGCACTTTAATCGACAACTGTTGCCTTATTTTGGTGGCGAAAATTAAGGAAGCATTAGGATAGACAAGCCCATTCTTCCCATTGTAGGTTACAGGAAAGATAATCCTATATTTAATAGCGTATTACCCGTTATTTCTTTTTAAATGAAATGATGGGTATTTTACTGTAAAAAAAAAATTCTTCAGCATTTGAAGGAAGTACTAATTTCTCTATAAAGGATCTTTTTTGATGGGTAAAGAATGCAATTAATGAGGGCTTATAACGCTTTACTTCCGTACTAACATCCTGGAGTATAGTATGTAAAATATTCCATTCCCGATTGATTACTTCAACTTTATAGTTCAATTTCTTTTCAATACTCAACTCAACTGACGCTTTATCTGCAACAAGTTCATTATTGGCAGCCATATGAATCATCCGCAATTCTGCATGGAACGGCTTTACGAAAGTTATTAATTTGGAAAGTTCAAGTTCATAATCCCTCATATCAGTAGGGTAAAGCACACGCTTGCAAAGCCTATTGCGGTAGGTGGAAGGAATGCAAATTACAGGTACTTTAGACTGAGCAATCAGTTTGGAGGTGTGTGTACCAAATATTTTTTTTATGGTCCCGGCTCCTCTGCTGGCTATACAGATATAGTCACAAGGGTGCTGGGCTGTAAATCTTAAAACTCCTTCAGTAACATCATCGTCATCAATCATGATCAGCTCAAAGCTCAGGCCCAACAAGTTCATCGATTTGATGATTTTATTTACAAACACTGTTATTTCCTTCCTGGTTTGATTTACAAAAGACTGTTTGTAAACCTGATAAGCATTTTCAGACCATATAAAAGGCCTCAATACATGATAAACGTGCAAGATCACTAACTCTGCTTTTCTCGTTCTAGCCATGTTAATGGCAAAACGTATAGCAGATTTTGAATTTACAGACTGGTCAGTAGTGACAATTATGGTTTCCATATTTTGATTTTACTTACAATACACTCACCATGAGAACTATAAATATAAAGATTCAATACGGAATGATAGATGATCAAAATCATAGTAATAGTTGATATAAACCATTATATTCCAATACCGAAGAACCAGTAACATTTACGTATGGTAACGGAATGGTAGGTTTATTATCTTTCTGCAACCATTTTTATGCATCTGATCTAACTATTTTAGTTATATTAACATAAAAATTTCATTTTAACCACTAAGTCTTTTGTTAAAAACTGACAACCTTAAAAATGACAGAGGATAGAATTGTTGCTTCATTAATCAATGTAAAAAAAATATATAATACTGGAGATACAAGCATTGTAGCTTTGGACAGTACATCATTGGATATTCGTAATCGTCAACTCACGCTAATAATGGGACCATCAGGTTCTGGAAAAACAACGTTATTATCATTAATAGGTTGTGTGATCTATCCCACTGAAGGAAAAATTATCATTCAGGGAGATGACATTACCAACTATTCAGAAAAAAAACTAGCGAACATTAGGCTAAACAACATTAGCTTTATTTTTCAGCACTTCAATCTAATTAATCCATTAAACACCTTAGAAAATGTAATGCAACCACTTTTATTAAGAGGGGAAGACGCTGCCTCCGCTAAACTTAAATCAATTTCGGCGTTACAAAAAGTAAGCATGGAAGACCGACAAAAAAACTTACCTAAAAAACTAAGCGGTGGGCAAAAACAGCGGGTTGCCATTGCAAGAGCTTTGGTCGCAAATACGGAGATCATTCTTTGTGATGAGCCAACGGCTTCATTAGATGCAAAAAGTGCCAATGTTGTCATGAAAGAACTGAAATCCCTGGCACAGAATGGCAAAGCTATCGTTGTAGTAACCCATGACCTTCGCCTACGGCCATTTGCAGACCGAATTGTATATGTAGAAGAGGGCATTGTATCGGATCACTTAAAAAATGAAGATGATTATAAATAAAAAAATGCAAAGAAATGTTCCTTTATTTACCATGTTGGTGTTTTTAGTGTTTTCATCTTGTGGAGGAGAAAAAAAGGAAGCAGCAACAAAAGAAAGGGCAAAAATAGATTCACTTAGCAGACCAGAGCACATCAGTATGGTATCTGCTATAGCCAGAGTTGAACCTACAAATGGATTAATAGAACTGTCAGCAGAAGTTTCAGGCGTTGTAGTCGAAACCTATAAGAAAGAAGGCGATGAGGTTAAAAAAGGAGAACCAATTTTTAAATTGGATAGAAAAAATCAATTAATTGAAGTCAATTTAGCCAAGCAGCAGATCATTACACAACAATCAAATATTGAGGCCAACAAATACGATATCCATCAGTATGAAGCTACATTGAGGGAAAAAGAACAAGACCTGAGCATCACACGAAAACTGGCAGAAACCGGAGCTGACACTCGGCAGAATCTGGCCATTAAACAAAAAGAGAAAGAAGTTATACTCGCAAATTTACAGTCTGAAATATCCCAATTACAGGCTAGTTTAAGTGAGCTCAAAACATTAAAGATTAAACTCAGACAATCTGAACTGGATGCGAACAATAGCATCATAAATGCAAAAGAAAATGGCATTTTAGTCAGCCTGAATGCAAAGATAGGAACTGCAATAACCGCATTCACTCCTTTTGCAACAATGGCAACTGATGATGATCTTGTGCTACATGGGGAAATAGATGAAATGTTTGCAGACCGTGTAAAAATTGGACAAGAGGTTGAAATAAATTATTTAGGCACCAAAACCACGATTGCTAAAGGGAAAATCATATACATCTCCCCTATACTAGATAACAAGTCGCTTTTCTATGAAAAAACGGGAGAAACAACTGATCGAAGAGTTAGAAGGTTTAAAGCAAACTTTATATCACCTAAAAAGTTGCTGATCAATTCAAAAGTAGAATGTAAAATAAAAATTCAATAAGCCCGATGATTGGTACAGCTTTAAAGTTCATGAGATATGATAAACCAAAAAGCATTGGAATTATCGTAGGGATAGTGATCAGCATATTTTTAATTGGTCAACAACTCGGTACTTTACGTTTTTTAACTGGCTTGATGAGCGGTCTGATTGTAAATTCAAACTCATCAGGCAGCGACATTTGGATTATTGACAATATCACAGGTAATGTAAATGCTTTAAGCAGAATTGATTCCAGAATTGCACAAGAAGTTAAAAGCATAAATGGAGTAGAGGATAGCTATGGAGTTGTCATCGCAAATGCTACTGCAACATTTGAAGGGAGTAAGACATCCCCGGTAAACCTAATTGGCAGTGAAGGACCTTTGTTCATCGCCGGACCAAATCCTTCAAAAATTTTAACTGGAAGTCTGGATGAATTATATCAAAGCGATGCTATTTCAGCCGAATTCTTCAATTCAAAAAATTTAGGCGTTAACTTGGAGTTAAACAAAACCTTCGAAATTAACAACAAAGCGGCCATTATAAAAGTAATGACCAAAAATGCGCAAGGATTCGGTGGATATTATATGTATACAAATATCAGTAATGCCAGATTTTATGGAAACTTCCCTAATGACAAGTTAAGCATTGTGGTTGTAAAGGTTAAAAAGGGTGTAAATATAGAGAATTTAGTAAATCGCATTAATCAAACATTTTATGGTGTAAAAGCCTGGAAAGTAGATGACCTAAAAAATTCTACTTTGTCTGAAATTTTGATTACGTCAAACATTGGGGTGAGTTTCGGATCTCTGGTTATCTTCGCTATGATTAGCGGTTTTTTCATTATAGGACTTACCCTCTATTCTTCTGCATTAGATCGATTGGTAGACTATGGGACATTAAAAGCTATTGGCGCATCAAATGGTTTTGTATCCAGACTGATCCTTACACAGGCAATGCTATTTGCATTAATTGGCTTTATCATTGCTTTATTATTGCTCGTATTATTTAAGAATGGAGTTGCCAGTGCCGGGCTGCTGATCAATTTAGATTGGCCATTGATTATGATTTTATTGGGCGTTACTTTATTCATGTCAGTAGGAGGCTCCCTGTTTGCAGTGGTAAAAATCAGCCGACTTGAACCAGCATCAATTTTCTAATACCAAATGTTCAAACTCATGACAAAAAATAGCGCGTATTACAAAAAGATGAAAAATAGAATTGTGATGATAGTCGGCTTTACATTGCTGCCTACACTATCCATTGCCCAGCACCATATTTTAAAACTAAGCCTATCATTAGAACAAGCAAGAGCACTGGCTGTGGAAAAGAATCCACAAATTGCTGCTGGAGCTTTAGATGCTAAAATTAATAAAGAAATGACTGCCGAGGCCAAACTCAAAAGAATCCCACAGGTTTATGCCGATGCCAACTTACAAAATAACCTCATTATTCCTGTTACCCCTGTACCAGCTAACGCTTTTAATCCAAATGCCCCAGATGGTGTTTTAATACCTTTGAAATTTACCACAAGATGGACTTCAAATACAGGATTAAATGTAAACATTGATCTTTTTAATCCCCAGAAAAAACTGGGTGTAAAGGAAGCACTGATAAAAGAAGAAATTACGAAATTACAAAACGAAAATGAAGCTAACCTGATTTCTTTCGAAGTAGCAAATGCATATTTAGCAAGTTTGATAGCAGTTGAACAATTAAGATTAGCAGCTTTGGACACGCTAACTAAAAGCGAGCTTTTAAAAATTAGTCAGCAACAATTTGATGAAGGTAGACTGGTATTAATCACCCTAAACCAATTAAAAGCGGACCGCAACAATACTTTAAACAATTTTGACGAAGCGAAAAAAATCTATACAAACAGCAAAGCCAAACTGTTATATACCATGGGCTTCCCAGCAGAAGACCACCTCGACATAGAATTTTTGGACAATTTAGAAACCTTATTCAAAAACTATCAAATTAAAACACAGACAGAAAATGGAACCAGCATTGCTCTAAATCAATTAAATCAAAATGAGACGCTTTTAAATACTCAAATAGCTAGCACAGGCAATGGCTATCTACCAACGATAGCGCTTAAGGCTTATTACGGAGCTAATTTTTTTGATAATAATTTCGACATCTTAAAATCGTCCAACTGGAACGGCAACAGTTTTGTTAATCTAGGACTTAAACTCCCTATCACAGAAGGCATAGATAGGCAAAAAAAAATAAAGCAACTTCAGCTTCAGAAACAGTCTAATCTGCTTCGTTATCAGGATGAACGAAACAAAAACAAGCTGGAATACTTATCTGCAATGATAACAGCTGCTGTACTTGAAAAAAAATACTTAAGAGTTCAGGAAAACTTTAAGCTCGCTGAAAAAAATCTACGCCTTTCAGAACAACAATTTACAAGTGGCAGAATCCTGATTACTGAACTACAGGAAATAACCTACAATTATCAGAAAGAAAAAAACAACTACCTAACTATTGCCTACAATTACATTTTAGCTAGACTAACAGCAGAAAAAATAAATAAATATTAAACAGCACTGATAATAATCACATCGGTACAATAGTGTCCTAAACGTTTAATGTTTTTGTAAAAAGGCTTAGGATGGATTGAAATAATCGCATTTTAAGGATTATTCAAAAAAGAATCCCTTGTATGCTGGTATTGGGTTCCAGCTTAGGTGGTTC
>NZ_JACSZW010000023.1 GCF_014472395.1 Pedobacter sp. N36a | reverse complement strand
AGATCATTGAAACAGGAATATATTTACCTGAACCCGCCTAACGGTGGCATGGAACTATTCCAGGGTGTGAAACGGTATGTCGAATTTTATAATAATCAAAGAAGGCATCAGTCTATGGAGGATCTTAGTCCAAATGAGGTATTCTATCAAAGCAATAAAAAAGTGTCGTAAATAATCTTAAGTTTGATCTATTGCTGTCCAGCAAACCGGGAGTACTTCATTACTCAATAAGAGTCTTTCAAACAATTGGCTGTTCACTTGACGTTCCAGTTGCCTTGCTGTCCAATTATTCTTTTCTACTTCAGCTATATAAAAATCTTTTTTATCTTGATTTTCAATTCGTATAAGTGTTCTATAATGTGTCCAACTGAATTGCGAACGCAGTGCGTGCGTATTTGGGAAAGCTCTATAAAATTGCCTATTCATTTCCAATTGACGAACTGAAAACCCTGTACCTAATTGTGGTTGAAATTCATCCGATATAGATTTAATAAGATATTTACCATAATCGGCCCGCTCTTTACCTTCCTGCTCTTCTTCAAAAATTATTTTACCTATTTGCCAATACATCAAAACTCTTTCAGTATCTACGGCACGAACGGCCTTTACTTGTGCAGTAACTACAATGGCTTGTATCTGCTCTATGAGACCCTTTTTTAGTTCCATTTTCAAACTTACGTAGAATTAGCAGATTAATCATTATCAAAATTCTAAAGAAACAAAAAACTTCTTTAACTCCGTTTTTGACCTCCCCCAGAAAAACTAGACTTGGAATTGCAACAATAAAGTGGACATTCGGTTAAGCTGCAATATTTTGTTTATTTAAGTTTCTTCCATATTCTTCCGGGGACAAGTACCCCAGTGCAGAATGTAGTCTTTTACGGTTATACCAGGTTTCTATATACTCAAAAACAATGAGTGCTGCTTGCTCTTTATCTGCAAACTTATGTTGGTATACACATTCAGCTTTTAGCGTCTTAAAAAAGCTTTCAGCTACTGCATTGTCCCAGCAATTTCCTTTTCTGCTCATGCTCCTGGTGATCAACGGATTTGTTTCCAATAAACACCTGAATTCATTGCATGCATATTGAACTCCGCGGTCAGAATGAAATATCAGTTCCTGTGTTATCGGACGTCTTTTTCGTGCCATTTTAAACGCAGGTATCACTGTATCATTTGTTTTCATCGTTAAGCTCAATGCCCAGCCTATTATTTTTCTATCACCAAGGTCTATTACCGTGGTCAGGTACAGCCAGCCTTGTTTGGTTCTGATGTATGTGATGTCAGACACCCAAACAGCCCCCAGAATTCCGGGCTTAAAATCACGATCCAATATATTTTCCGGCACAGGAAATTTATGACTGGAGTCTGTGGTGACCTTAAATTTCTTCTTCACAATGCTCCTAAGTTTTGCTTTTCTCATCATCCTGGCCACTCTTGGTCTGGATACTGGAGTTGCTACCTTTGAGTAGACAGCAAGTTAAGTGAATTTGATAACTTAACAGAAATTATGTCACGAGAAAGAAAAACCTATCCGAAAGAGTTCAAGATGATGAGCGTTGAACTGAGTAATACCCGCACAGATCTGAGTGCGCTGGCCAAAGAACTAGATATCAGTTCGGCGTTGTTGTACCGTTGGCGGAAGGAATTCTCCAGCAAACAAGACAGTAGTTTTCCTGGAAACGGGAAAGTTATACTCAGCGCAGCTGAGCAAGAGTTGGTCTTATTGAAGAAAGAACTGCGTGAAACGCAGATGGAGCGCGATATCTTAAAATCGTTCTACAGCGGCCATGCCTGTGGAATTACCAATACAACGCGAATCGCCTAAAATTCCGTAAATTGTCTTGACTTTCAGCGAGCCCCTGGCTTTTAATGGTACTATCCAAAATCCTTCTTAAAATCTGGGCCGGATGCTGTAAGCTCATCATTTAGGTGGACATTTGATGAATGAAATGGTGATCTTGAACAAAGAATCCCGTACAGAAAATTTTTAACTATTCATAGCATTCCCTGAGGTCACTAATTTTCAAGTTATGGGAAAACAGGACAATTCATTTAAGGTCGTCCATCCAAATGCTGCTGGCATTGATGTTGGATCTCGCAGCCATATGGTTGCGGTCGACCAATCAAAAGAAAATGTAAGGGAATTCGGCATCTATACGAAAGACCACGAAGAACTCATTACCTATCTTTATGCACAGGGAATCATGACAATAGCTATGGAAAGCACTGGAAGCTATTGGCAAACATTATTTTCCGCACTCCAGGCTGCAGGATTTGAAGTGCTACTAGTGCCAGGAAACCAGACCAAGAACGTGAAGGGACGCAAGACTGATGTGCTTGACTGTATGTGGATACAGAAGCTGCATTCGCTAGGACTCCTTTCCGGAAGTTTACTGTTGAGCGACAGCTTCCAGCAGCTGCGTACCTACTACTATCACCGTTCGCATCTGGTGGAACAGTCCGCCCGCTACAGTAGCAAGATGCAAAAAAGCCTCCGTTTGATGAATATCAGGCTAGATGTTGCGATAAATGACATTACCGGTCAGTCCGGCATGGCCGTTATTGAGGCCATCCTCTCGGGGGTACGGGACCCCGAACGCCTTTCTGCGTTGGTAAGCATCCGTGTGAAAAGGCCACGCCAGGAAATTACCGATGCACTCCATGGCTGGTGGAGGGATGAGCTACTGTTCGAACTTCAGGCCTGTCTGGAGTTCTACAAACTGTACGAGCATAAGATCAAGGAGTGTGACCTTGTGATCGAGCAGCTGCTGATCAAGTTCGCACCCAAAATGGACATAACAGAAGTAGAACAAAAGCAACTCAAGGCCAATAAAAAGAGGCGTGATAAACATGCTCCATCATTTAATCTTTCCCACCTTGCCTTCAATTATTTTCATACTGATCTTTTTGCCATCAATGGGATAAGCTATAATACTGTCCTCTGCCTTTTGACAAATATGGGACATGATTTATACAAGTTTCCCACAGCCAAAAGTTTTGCGTGCTGGCTGGGACTTGTACCCAACAATAAGATAAGCGGTGGGCGTATTATCAGTAACCGCACAGCTTCAGGAAAAAACTATATAGCCAAGGCCCTCCGACATGCTGCCAATTCTATAGGAAATCAATAGAACCATGAACTGACACCATTCTTCAAACGAATTGCCTTCAGGAAAGGCCGTATTGCAGCCATCATTGCCACTGCAAGGAAATTAGCCGTCATTATCTGGAACATGATAACCAAACAAGAACCTTATAAAAGAGAACTAATAGAGACCAACAGTGCTCGGCAGAAAATACTCAAGATTAAACAGATAGAGAAGAAAATATCTGCACTTGGACTGAGTAAGGAGGAATTGGAAAAGATGTTATTAAGGAATTCTTTTTCAGTCATTTAAAAAGTTGTTGTACAGAAAAAAGCGATGAGCTTAGATAAGCATTCCTTTGGGCATGCAGTTGAGAAATATCGCACACCAAAAACAAGAAAACTATTGACCGAGGCCTAGTCCCCTATCTGCATAAAAATATTTATTTTATTCAAAAATTCACAAGGAATCAAATAAATCCTTCGTTATGTAGTCGCTCAATTACGGCTTTTATATCAACAGTATCGTGTTCGCTTTTTAAATAGATTTCTGAAAGATAAATGGTTTCACCTTCAATATAAACATAAGTAATTACTCTAGCGCCACCGGATTTACCTTTGTTGGTACTGGAAATAGCTAACCTGATTTTATATACATTTTGACCAAGATCGGTCCCCATTGTGGGATTCTCAATCAACTCGTCAATCAAGCCATTGAGATCCTTTAAGATTTGTTTGTGTTTTTTAGCAATCTGCTTCAACTCCCGTTTAAAATCCGGAGTTAATAATACCTCAAAGGCCATTAATCTTTAAGCGATGCTTCTATTTCAGAAATAGCTTCTTTTGCATTTTGAAGTTTAACCTTACCTTCCTTATGCATTTTAATCTTTGTAAACGAACGTTTTAAGTTATTATACACGCGCTGCTCATCCCCGTCTAAAGGCTGTTTAGCAGAATCAGTATTCTGTTCAATATTGTAATTTAAACCCAAAGCATCCAAAACAGCCTTAATGGCCTTTTCAGCTTTCTTGTTGTCAATATTTACAGTTAGTATCGTCATAATACAAATTTAACGAAATTCTTTCATAATATACATATAGACAGTCGAATGATAAATAAACTTTACATCAAAATCAAAACCTCTGGTTTTAATTTTGTAAAGCCATCCCCGGTAAAGTTTCACCATTTATCAACCCCACAACCGTAATAAAACGCCTTTTCTTTTGACGATGTTTTTATAATCCCACTGTATTTTCTTCGATTTTTCAACCCAGCGTACAACATCGTCCAGGTTAATCTGTTCAACGGCAGTATAAGTGTAATCTTCCCCTAACTAGCTACGTTCAAAACTAAAGAATTCCATTCCAAATTGCTATTGTTATCTTGTTGTAATGTGGGAAACTGGTTGCCTTGCTGCTTAGCAGGGAGTTTACCATATTTCAATACAAATTCTACCGGCGTTAAATAGCCAAGAGCAGCATGTGGTCTTTCATTATTATACATCCAAGCCCAGGCTTGAGCATACTTTCGTAATTCCGAAAGACTCTCAAACCTATAGCTATTCAGTACATCTTGCCTGAAAGTCCTGTTGAACCTTTCGATCAAACTGTTCTGAGTAGGTTTGCCAGGTTGTATATAATTCCATTTTATATCTTTCAGACTACACCACTCTGAAATAGCATTTGAAATAAACTCCGGCCCGTTATCAGAACGAATAGCATCCGGTTTACCTCTCCAGTCCACTACTGTTTCTAGTTCCCGGATCACTCTTTGGGAGGGTAAACTTGTGTCTACAGCGATGGAAAGTACTTCACGGTTAAAGTCGTCTATGATATTTAATGTCCTGAGCGTTTTTCCGCTGGCTAGTGTGTCATGCATGAAATCCAGGCTCCATGTTACATTTGGATAGATAGGACAGAGTAGCGGTGCTTTAACACGCGCTGGAAGACGTTTTTTTCTCTTGTTACGCATATTAAGACGCATCAGGGTATAAACCCGGTAAACGCGTTTATGGTTCCACATATACTGTAGTTTCCTGATACGATGATACATCATCCAAAATCCCCAGGTCCTATGGGCCTCTGCAAGAGCTGACAATTGGTCTATGATTTCATGATCATCTTTGCGTTTAGCTCTATAGTAAAACACAGAAGTACTGATGGAGAACAATATGCAGGCCTGCCGAAGACTCATCCCGAATGAATCTTTTGCATAACCGACAAGCTCACGCTTCTCGGCAGGCCCTATAGCTTTTTTTCGATAACGTCTTTAAGAATGGTAATCTGAAGAGTCTGCTCTGCTACAATCTTTTTATACTGAGCCAGTTCCTTTTCCATTTCCTTCAACTGCTTAACCTGGGAAACTTCCATCCCAGAATATTTACTCTTCCATTTGTAAAATGTTCCTTGACTGATGCCATGCTCCCGGCAGATATCCGAAACTGATTTACCAGATTCCTGCGAAGACAAAATCTTGATGACCTGTGGTTCGCTAAAATTGCTTTTTTTCATTACCCTAAATTATTAAATACTACATTTATTTATGTAGCTGTTTTTAGGGAAGATTACAGTGGGGAGTAGTCTCCATATTTCGGATAATTAAAAAGACCAATAATTTACCTAAAAAAAGCCAGACTTTCATGTGGCTGCATTTAAAAAGAAATATAGTAAATTCAATATTACGAAACCATATTTATTCATTAAATTCCAATACTTTTTGTTGCAAGACAAAACCAGAATAACTGAAAATTATCACAAAGTATTATAATATTTATGAACTCTAAATCCTTTTCTATTTTAGCTGTTTTTTTTTGGTTAAATACGACACTAAACGTAGCTTTCTCTCAGAAAAGCATAAGCCATTCTGACTCGGTTGTTGAACTTGCCAAAAGTTCAATTGAAAAATCATCAATACGTGTTTACGGAAAGATGACCAATATTCCTTATGAAATCAAGACACTTGACTTTATCGTCAATAATGCCATAACCAGTTATCAAGAGGTCACTATAGCCAAGATTGAAAAAAACGGCACCTTCTCTGTTGAAATCCCAGTATATCACGTGATCCCAGAATTGCTCTTAAAGATTGGTGATTCCATGGATTCTTTTCTTGGCATCCCCGGGGATTCCCTGGAACTAGATATCTCCTATCGAGTGGGCAAGGCTAACAAGCATGAGTATTATATGCAATTTCGAGGTAAGAACTCGGCCATAGTTTCGGAGTATTATGACTATGCGCTACACCTAAGAGAACTCAACAACAAAGGTTTCAACTTAGAAAAGAAAACCAAAATAGAACAGCTTTCTTTTTCAAATTACAAAACATATCGGGACTCTATTCGTACAATCCAGGATGGTATGTTGTTGGCTTATACAACCCAGCATCATTCCAGCGAAACGCTAAAAAGGATAGCGTTGTTGGAGAATAAATATGCATGGGCAAATGATTTGGTATCCTATGGGCTTTTCCATAAACCTGGCAAATTTACAAAAGTAGATCACTCCTTCTTCGATTTCATGAATGCGGGGATTCTTAATGATAGCAGTGCATTACTCGCCAAAGATTATCCTGATTTTATCAAAAATTATAGACTTGTTATTCAGCTAAGTCATGGCAACCAGGAATTACCCATGCAACAAGCTATTGAATTTGCACTTAAACGTGATACCTTACTTAGTCAACCTGCCAAAAGAGCATTCAATAACTATATTAAAAATGGCGGGTATTCAAACAATGCTGAGGACAGCCAGGAAATGAACAAAAACAAAGACAATGATTTCATGCTAAGCTTTTTCAATGCCTACTTAACCAACAAAGCATTCAATGAGGTGGACAGCATTTTCGCACCTGGAATCGGCAAAAATCTGGCATTATCAAACCTGCTATATTCTGAGCTCATGCAGGACATCCCAATACAGGACAGCCTATTGAATCGTTATTATCAAGCAGTGACAGAGAAGTCGATAAGCAGGCCTATTTTTGAAAAAAACATTGAGCTTGCTGAAAGATTTTCAGCATCCTCGAAGTCCAATAACTTCGAGGGAAAGAAATTGAATGGGCCGGCTAAAGACTTGCTGCTCAAACTGACAAAAGAACACTTAGGCAAGGTCATATACATTGATTTCTGGGCAACTTGGTGCGCTCCCTGTCTTCAGCAAATGGAGATTGCTAAACCCTTACATAAGGAATTCAAAGACGTTGTTTTCCTTTACCTCTGTAGTTCATCTCCAGATGGAAAATGGAAATTTGTCATCAAGGATAGAAAAATAGAGGGTGAACATTTTCTACTAGATTCAGAACAATTTAGTTATCTCAGCAGTGCCTTTAATATTGTAACTGTGCCCCGTTACCTACTTGTCGACAAAAAAGGGAAAATGGTTAGTGAAAATGCTCCTTCCCCTAGCTCTGGGCAAACTTTAAAAAAAGTTCTTGCTCGGCTTTCATCTGAATAGTGCCTAATTTATAATACAATGGATCACGGGAGCAATCATTAAAGCAAAACGATTTGTCAAATTGCACATCATAAAATCCGATTCCAAAATCAATCGGATGCGGTTGCCATTTTAAGCTGATAGAAAGCAATCCAAAAATTTCGAAGCATTCCTACAAATGCGCGCTTCGCATTATCCTTCTCCTCAAGGGAAATGTTGAGATCCGTTACCGATATCTTTCCAAACCTATAGAGCTCATTCGATAATTGATAACGCTCCTGCGCAATTTGATCCGCTTTTTTAGACATTTCGATGGTATTTGCAATTAGCTTTATGTTTTCAACCAAAATTGTTATCTCTTGTACTAAGTTTGCTTGCTCCTGTTGCACAGAAAAGGCGAGTGTCTTAAGGTTCGAAGTGGCTAAACTGATGTTATTGCTATTTCTTCCCCAATCCAGTAAAGGCATAGATACCCCAAGATTTAAGGTTTTTTGTGTATTTGGGCTAGTGTAGACGCCTCCAATTCTATCACTGACGTTGTTATATCCGTATGATGTATTGAGATTAGTTTATCAGCATTACCTCAAGGAGAAGAACGTATCCTTTTATGCAAATGAACTCGCCATCAGTGAGAATTACCTCAACAGGTGTACTCAAATGGTTTTAAACAAATCAGTCAAGAAGTTCATCATAGAAGTTTCCGTCTTACAAAGCCAGATCCTTTTAAAGGATATGGGGAAGAGCATTGCAGAGATCTCTCATGAATTGAATTTCGAAGATCCCTCCTATTTTTCCAGGGTCTTTAAAAAGATAAACAGCATCTCTCCGGTTGAATACAGAAAGCGCATCATGAACGATTTTTCCTAATAATTCTTCACAAGAATACATTAACAACATTAATAATCACATAAAATGGGGAATACTAAAAAGCATTCCCCATTTGGCGTAATCTTGAATAAGTAATGAGATTTAAAGGGAAAGTGTGATTACCTCTCCATCTTGAGGAATTAACAATTTGTCTGTCCCTATATTGAATTCGGCAGCTTTCTGGATTAAAGAGCTCCTGGTTGTCCTACAATGATCCAGGGCATCCATATGTACAGCGATGACTTTCGCTTTACCACTTTCACCGATTAAGGCCATTGTCTGTGCTTCGTCCATGATGATTGGCGTATTTTCATACCCTTGGATACGCGCTCCTCCCGAATTAACAACAATATAGTCAGGATCAAACTTTTTGATATTTTTCTTAACATCGTCTGTCCAGATAGCGTCTCCAACAATATACACAGTCGGTTGGTTCTTAGCCTTTAATACAAAGCCGGATGTCTTGCCCATCATCTTCAATATCTCGCCGCTACCATGCTGCCCCTCTACCCGATGAATGCTGATATCATTCCATAGCATATTGTCCTTTAAAACTGCTGCATTTTTAAAACCTTCCTTTTCGAAGAATTCCTTATCTGCAGGCTGGTGTAACAGTTCAATTGATTTATCCAGGATTTTACTAGCGGCCTTGTCAAAGTGGTCATCATGTGTATGTGTCACTAAGACCAAATCAACATCTTTAACGATTTCATTTACCGGCATTATCAGATCAACTGTTGGATTTTTTTGGATTCCAGCCCAAGACTCAATTGCCCCTTTTTGAGACAGCATTGGATCAACTAAAATCTTTTTTCCACCATACTCAATGATTAATGTTGCGTTTCTAACTAACTGAAGAGTCGGTTTCGTATTCGAATTGGTTTGTCCAAATGATAAGGCAGCTGACAGCGTAAGCGCTACTGCTAAAATTACTTTTTTCATGACTTTTTATTTTAATAATGTTAACACTCCTTTAATAAGTATTTTGGAGTAATTAGTACACTGCAAAGGTCGGAACAGAAAATTATCCTTAATGTATCAAAGGCCTACTAATAACTACCATTTTGATAACAGCTGTATTGTGGTCGCATTGTCAGTAAAAAGGTATTTAAAATATATATTCACTAACTTCGAGTACTAAATGTAAAACATGAAAACGATTAAATTTCATAAGACTGAATGCGGCGTTGATTTCCTATTAAATGTCTTAACAGAAAAAGACATTGATTACACTGATACAGGTACATTTGATACCGACTATTTCGAGATTTTATTTTTTAAAGAAGCAAAGGGTATACTCATTCTAAACCAGCAAGAAATCGAGTTGAAAGCAGGTTCGATTATCTTTATTTCACCGTTTCAAAAGCGAAACTGGAGATTAGAGCCCAACAATCTTCAGGTGACTACTTTGATTTTTCAAGAAGCCTTTTTAAATGACTTTTTTGCCGATAAGCTATTCACTTACCGCTTACTGTACTTTTACCAGCTGGTACATCCTTTAAAATTGGATATTGATAAGGATGAAATGCTGAAATACTGCAGCCTGTTGACAGAGATCAAAATAGAACTATTGGCTAGTGAAACTGATAGTGTCCATATTATTCGCTCATTATTATACTATCTGCTACAGACACTGAACCGCCGATATGCAAAACAACATGACCTGTCTTTGAACAAATCAGGAAATAACCTGGCTTTTCACTTTAAGAATTTACTAGAGATCCACATCAAGGAGAAACAGCGAATCAACGATTATGCTGAAATGTTGGGCATCAGCAGAATTTCACTGAACAAAGCAGTCAAAGCCCAGTTCAACACTACAGCTACTCAATTGCTAAAACAACGCCTTCTTTTTGAAATACAAAACTTGCTGCTTCATTCGAACAAAACTATTAATGAGATCGCTTACGAACTTAATTTTTCAGAACCGAACCATCTGATGAGATTCTTTAAGACTCAAACGGGGCAAACCACAACTGAGTTCATCAACAGTATGACTAACATTCCCAGAAAAGCAGAAACAAATCCTTATCAAAAGGGTATTCTTTAGATAGTTTCTGGTATCCTATTTTCGTGTGTGCTGAGGTAATTTTGTAAAATAATATAAAATTAATATGCCATGAAAAATAAAGTTATAAATACGGACAGCCCAGATAATCATTATTTAAGATCAATAGCGTCCTAAACGCAAAAAAGGGAAAGAGGAAGTTTTAACACAAAGTTACCTTTGTGGTGCACAAAAACAATCCCCTTTCTCGATGATAAACATAACATTATTTTCACAAATTATATCAAAAT
>NZ_JACSZW010000022.1 GCF_014472395.1 Pedobacter sp. N36a | reverse complement strand
CTCTTTAATGGCTTCAAGAACTACTTTGGTCTTGAAAACCGGACTGAATTTTCTACGCTCTTTTTTCATTTTTCAACTGTTAAATTTATGAATTTAATCAGCTGTCCAATATTTGGGGAGTATTATAATCTTTAGTACTCCCTACTGGAGTATCCACCTGGAAGGACTTAATCCATGCCATCTCATAACGTTTTTCTAGTTCTTCAACTTCGAATTTCTTTAATAATTCATTTTCAGTCATAACCTGTAAATTGTTTTTTTAATAAATCCCTTTTTTTTGCGTCGGCATCAGTCTCTTCCGTTTATTTTAAATTTAGTAATTTAAAATTAATTTATGTAAATAAATTAATTCTAATGTATCAACACCGATGCCTATATCTGCTAATTTTAGTTTTTGAACATCTGCATAAGAAAGTCCAGTATAACAACTGAACAAGAAGAAATCAGGTACCTGCTATAGCCTTGTAGTGGTGAATTGTTTTTCAGTGATCTTATGTAATTCACCCGCTGTTAAAAAATCACGTTGTACAGGTTTGGATTTTAAGATATGTCTAAAGAACGGATCAATATTGATCCATTGATATTTTCGGCAGATGCTAACGATCTTTTTGAGGTTTTTAAGGTGTTTATTTGCGGTGTTTGTGTCGTTTTCCTTAACCGTATGCAGGTAGAAGTCAAACCCGTCAATAGACTCGTGGTCTATGCTTTTTACATTGAAATCCTTTTTGGGATCAAGCGGAATTCTTGGGGAGAAGGAAATAAATTCTTTCTTTTGCATTCGTAAACCAAACGAAAATTTTCATTTTGAGTCAAGCCGAGCAAACCCTGATCAGTTTATTATTACCGGAAGGCATTCTGGATTATTTTGAATTAACGCAAGTAGAAAAAGAAGGTAAGATGTTGAATATCTACCTTGAAGAGAAAAATATAGCGTCTGATTGCTACCTAAGTAAAGACCTTGAGTCCAAAGGATTCTTTCCGGAGGTCAGTATTCAAGATTTCCCAATTCGTGGCCAGAAAGTTGCTTTATGTATTAAACGGCGTCGCTGGACAGTTAAAGACACAAACGGAATCATTAGCAGGGATTGGGATTTAGTAAGAAAGGGGGCACGAATGACAACGGAATTCGGTCTTTTTTTAAAAGGAATATTTGGATAATCACCCAATCAGCTGCTATCATCTAGGTCATTACTTTCAGATAGACGGCAAACAGCTGCAAGAACAATACAAAGAGCATATCAGTGATTACAATGGCTGGGAGCAGAAAGATCATGCAGATCAGTGGATGTTGTTCGTAAAGAATGTCAGTCTATATTTGAGTATCGACGAAACAGCTTTATCCAACGGCGAGCTCTATACCATCGTCACTAATAAAGCAGCAAAAGGGCGTAAAGGTGCGATTGTAGCGATGATCAAAGGAACAGTAGCTGAAGATATCATAAATGTACTGAAGAAAATTCCGGAAAGGCTTTGCAAAAAGGTACAGGAAGTCACCATGGATATGGCTGCAAACATGCAGTTGGCAATCAGGAGATGTTTTACCAATGCACATAGGGTTAACTATTGATCGTTTTCACGTTAAAAAGCTCGCTTATGATGCTGTACAGGAATGCAGGATCAAATATCGTTGGGAAGCTTTGGATGCAGAAAACGAAGCTATCAAACAAGCAAAAAAGAACCAAACCATATTCCATGGGGAGGTGCTTTCCAATGGAGATACGCTAAAACAACTACTAGCCAGAAGCAGATATTTGTTGTTTAAACACCACAGCAAATGGACCCAGGTTCAGCAGAATCGGGCAGAACTACTTTTTGAGCGCTATCCCGAGTTAAAAAAGGCTTATAAACTATCACTTAGATTAGGTGAAATATTCAAGGTATGTAAAAGCAAGGAGCAAGCGTTTAAAAGACTGGCATTGTGGTATAATGATGTGGAAGATTCTGCAATAGAAGCATTCAGAACAGTATCCAGATCCATACAGGCACATTATTTATCTATCCTAGATTTCTTTACCAACAGATCAACCAACGCGTCCGCTGAGTCATTCAATGCTAAAGTGAAGGCTTTCAGGGCTACTTCAAGAGGAGTGAGAGATGTCAAATTCTTACTGTTCAGACTTTCTAAAATCTATGCTTAAACTTCCTTCCCCCCAAGAATTCCGCTTGATCCGTGATTTATGGAATAAACTGTAGTTTTGGGTAAAAACAAAAAGCCTGCAATCATCTGATTTGCAGTCGTTTATACGTTTTGTTGCTATTTCTGGTGATCCCGCTGGGATTCGAACCCTTAGGGGAAATGCGCGTTTGTGCTATTTATCAAATATAATTTTAATTAGGGTACCTAACAATTCCACTCATCCATAATTCGGATGTAGAATATATTTGTGATGTCCAATTATTAAGTAATAACTTATATATTTGGTTATCAGCAAACTTTACATCTTGGAAACCGGTTTAAATATAGCGAAGGATTTGGAGCTTTTTGCCCTGTTAAAACAGGGAGACGAAGCTGCGTTTAAGCATATTTATGACCGTTACTGGCTCGTCCTCTTTCATACGGCCTATAAGCGGCTTCCTGATAAGGATAAGTGTGAAGATATTATTCAGAATGTATTTACAGATCTCTGGAACCGCAGGGCAGATCTGGAACTCAAAAATCCCCTGGCCTATTTGCATACTGCGGTGCGGTTCCAGGTGCTGAAAGCCATCAGCAGGGATTCCAGGCAAAATTATTTTGTAGATGTTTTTGAAACAGAAGTGATTTCCTCTTTGAAAGCAGATGGAGACTTACTGGAAAAAGAAGCCGTTAAAATTGTTGAACAGTTTATAAGGGCACTTCCTGCTAAACGCCGTACGATATTCATCATGCATTATGAGCAGGAACTTAGTACTGCAGAAATAGCTGCATTATTAAACATCTCCCAAAAAACGGTACAAAATCAATTGCTTTCTGCTTCTAATGGTTTAAGAATGAAACTGACACAATTGTTCTGTTCGGCGATGACCCTCTATTCATTGCTGGAAAAGTAATCCTGTAATTTCTTTTAAAAAATTTGAAGTTCCTTTTGGGAGATTTCTCTTTTTGCGGTACATATATAAAAACGCCATCATATGACCGCTTATAAACCCGGGGATGATATCCGGAAAATGATTGAAAAGTATATTGCCGGAACAGCCACTGAAGAAGAGATGAGATTTGTTGAGTTGTATTACGCTTATTCGGAAAAAAATACCGCCCCCGAACTTTCAGAGGAAGAGAAGGCCTTGAGCCATGCCCGGAATTTCGAAGAGATTCAAAGACAGATCAGGACGACACGCTCAGCCAGAAGGAGCAGGTTATGGTCCTATAAATATGCAGCAGCTGCGCTATTGATTCTAACTGCTCCAGTAGCTTATTTATCGCTTAAAAAACAAGATAAATTCCCGGGAAAAGGCCCTCTGGCCATACACGTAAACGATATTTTACCAGGGAGCAATAAAGCTTTATTGACGCTGGCCGACGGAACCAAAGTGGTACTCGATGATAAGGCGGCGGGGAAAGTAATAGAAATTCCCGGGCTAACTGTTACCAAAACAAAAAACGGACAGTTGGTGTATACTGTATCGGGTAAACAGGCGGCATCCCGAAAAATAGCCAGTAATACGGTTGCTACACCAAGAGGAGGGCAATATCAGGTTATTCTACCCGATGGCACCAGGGTCTGGTTAAATGCATCTTCTTCCTTAAGTTACCCTGAATTGTTCAGTGGAAACAAAAGAACTGTCCGGCTTACAGGGGAAGGGTATTTTGAAGTGGCTAAAAATAAGGCCATGCCTTTTCATGTGGAAACAGCTGCACAGGATGTGGAAGTGACCGGAACGCATTTTAATATTAATGCCTATATGGATGAACCTGCGCTGAAAACAACCCTTCTGGAGGGAAGCGTAAATGTGCATTATTCGGGGAAAACAAAAACGCTGCAGCCTGGACAACAATCCAGGGTATTTGGTGGTTCTCCGGAAATAAACATCGCAACGGTCAATACAGAAGAAGAAACGGCCTGGAAGAATGGCCTGTTTCAGTTTAGTAACGCCTCTCTTAAAAGCATTCTGAACCAGGTAGAGCGCTGGTATGACGTAAAGGTTGACTACAGTACTGTACCCAATAAACATTACAACGGTATGGTGCCGCGCAGTGCCGGACTTTCGGAAGTCCTTCATATGCTGGAAGTAACCGGTAACATCAGTTTTAAAATAGAAAAGAACAGGGAACTTAAGGTCATCACCCGGCAGGGCCCCTGATCTGATCACACTACAATAACCAACCAATCCATCAACAAACTAAATCGAATGTATGAAATTTTACCCTTCCGTAAAGCTAACCATTGTCTTGCTGGCTCTTTTCTGCACGCATCTCAGTGCCGCCGCTTTTTCGCAGCGCATCAGTTTAAATCAGCACAATGTACCACTGGAACAGGTTTTGAAAGAAATCAAACGTCAGACGGGGTATTTTTTTCTCTATGACCTGGACCTGATCCAGCAACAGTCCAAACCGGTTAACATTAAGGTCAGCAATGCTTCTATTGAAGATGTAATGGCCAAAACACTGCAATCACAGCCCTTCAGCTGGGAAATTAAAGAGCGGACCATTCTGATTAAACCAGTTTCTGCCGGGCCTGGTAAAAGTCTGAAAGAAAAAGGCATTGACATCAGAGGCAAAGTAATGGATGAAAATGGTACGGGCTTACCGGGTGCTTCTGTAAAGGTAAAAGGCAGTTCAATAGCTGCAATAACAGATCAGACCGGTAGTTTCAACCTTAAAAACGTGGAAGAAAATGCCCTGCTGCTGGTCTCTTATATAGGTTATTTGAGTCAGGAAGTCAGGGTACAGTCGCAGGTGCTGAATATCCAGCTTAAACCGGACGTTAGTACTTTAAGTGATGTGGTGATTACCGGCTACACCGCTTATTCCAGGAACCAGTCCACCAGTTCGGCCTCGCTGGTGACTGCCGATAAAATCAACCAGGTTCCGGGAATGACTGTAGATCAGATTCTGCAGGGCCGTGTACCGGGAATGAGTGTTATTTCTACTTCAGGTCAACCAGGCCAAAGCGCGTCGGTGGTGATCCGGGGTATTGGAAGTGTAAATGGTTCTTCCACGCCATTGTACATTCTGGATGGAGTGCCGATAGAAGGAAATTATTTCCAGACCATTAACCCCGAAGACATAGAGTCTGCAACGGTTTTAAAAGATGCATCTGCAAAAGCCTTATACGGATCAAGAGGATCTAACGGGGTGATTGTACTGACCACCAAAAAAGGTACGCCAGGAAGAGTTTCTGTGCAATACAATTCACAGTATGGTTTTTCCAACCTGAGCAGGCCAAATTTTACCATGATGAACACCGAGCAGCGTCTTCGCTTTGAAGAGGAGATCGGTTTAAATTACAGCCGCAATCTGGGGCCTGGCTGGACCTATTCTACTAAAAACCCGAGTTATACTTCAGGAACAGCTGCTTTCCGTCAGCGGGCAGATGCAATTCTGGATAGTTTAAAAGGGATCAATACCGACTGGAGAGATATTTTCTTTCAGAAAGGAAAATTTATGGAGCAGCAGGTCAGCATCAGTGGGGGGAATGAAGGGCTGCGTTTTTACAATTCCTTAAATTATTACAAGCAGGATGGAGTGGCCATAAGGACCGGTACAGAAAGGTATGCTTTAAGAAGTAACCTCGATTTTAAGGCAGATAAGTTTTCCGGAAGTGTAAATGTTTCGGCAGGGTATTCCAATTCCAGCTTTACTGAAGGGGAGGGGGGCACCGGAGCAGGTACAGCTATGGCCTCTGTGTATTATGCCTTACCTTATGAAAAACCTTATGCACCGGACGGCACGTTGATCCATCCGGGAAATGAATCCTCTTATTTTATTCTGGATCAGCGGGAAGGTAGCCAGGGATTGGAACGTTTGTTGAACTCATCCAATAAAACAGACCAGCTGAAAACGATCATTGGTACCAGTTTCAGTTATCAGGTCCTGCCGGAACTGAAAATCACGACCCGGGCCGGTATCGATTACCGGAACTCTACGGATGTATTGTACATCAATCCGGATTCCTATTATGGTTCCAGAAAAGTAGCCAATACCCTTGGCGGACAGGGTCGTTTTGATGAAGGAACACGGAGAAACTTTAATATTGTTTCTACCACGGGAATTACTTATGCCAAAGTGTTCAACCAGGTACATGACCTGGAAGTATCGGGCTTTTATGAATACCTCTATAACAATTTTAACAGTTTTGGTTTTACAGGTTATGGTATAGACGGCCGTTTGCCGGAAACCCCGGCTGGGGTGACCAATGGCAGCACTACCTTTTTACCTGTGGTGAGCGGTTCAAAAACCAGAAATGCCCTGGCTTCTTTTATGAGTGTGGCACGGTATACTTATGACGGTAAATACACCGTTTCCGGAAGTTACCGTTACGACGGCTCTACCAGGGTTGCCCCTGTAAATAAATGGCATGGCTTTTACTCCTTTGGAGGAAGCTGGGCGGCTAAAAAGGAAAATTTCCTGAAAGATGCAGGTTATATCTCCGACCTTCGCCTGAGGGCAAGTTACGGGATTACCGCGAGTCCTTTAAGCGGTGATTTTAATTACCTGGCTACTTTTGGTTCAACCTCTTATGGTGGTGTAAATGGGGTTAGGCCTTCAACACCAGGCAACCCGGGTTATGACTGGGAATATGTCAATGAATTCAATGCCGGTTTTGATCTGGGTTTATTTAGCAGTAACCGTTTGAGACTTACTTTTGATTATTACAACAGGGCAACCTCCAATATGTTCTTTAATCAGCCGCTTTCGGCAGTTGCCGGATATGACTCAGACGGAAGTATTCCGTTAAGCTCCGGAAAAATGAGAAACCGGGGTATGGAATTTGAGATCAGCGGCGATTTGATTAAAAACGATCAGCTGACCTGGAGTATCGGACTGAATGCAGGGTACAACAAAAATACCATTTTGTACCTGACCCCACTTACGGATGAATTACCGGATGGCGACAGCAGAGTGTTCAAGGTGGGCATGCCTTATGGAACTTATCTTGCCCCGCAATGGGCAGGTGTTAACCCGCAAACCGGGGAAGCGCAATACTACAATAAAGATGGTTCCATTACAACAGTCTACAATTCCAATTCGCAAAGTGTAACCAATTCAGGAAGCCTTTACCCGAAACTGACAGGAGGTTTTAACACGGCGTTAAACTGGAAAGGTTTTAGTGTCAATGCTTTGTTCTCTTTTGTGAGCGACGTGATGCGCTGGAACAATGAGGATTTTTACAATGAAAATCAGCGTTATGCAACCAGTAACCAATCGGTGAGGATGCTGGATAACCGCTGGAAACAACCAGGGGACAATGCCACTTTGCAACGCTTTGATATCCCAAGGAATTTTACCTCAAAGGATATTCAGGATGCTTCTTTCCTGCGTTTAAGGAATGTGAACATTGGTTATTCCCTTCCAAAAAGTGTATTGCAGAAAATTAAGTTCGTGAAGGGAGTAAAAATCTTTGTTCAGGGACAAAACTTATATACCTGGACCAAATGGAGAGGACTGGATCCGGAAAACAACAGTGTTTATGGAAGGTTTCAGTACCCTAATACCCGTACATATACCGCCGGACTTAATGTGAACCTATAATGCTAAAGATAATGAAACATCAATATAAAAAATACATCCTGTTGTTGCCAGCACTGATTTTAAGTGTTTCCTGTACCAAACTGGATTTAAAACCTACCGATACCTTAAGTCCTGAAAATGTTTACCGCAACATCAGTGACATCAATAAAGGACTGATTGGCGCTTATGCAGCAGCCGATTATGACATGAGTAGTTTATCCGCAACGGTGTCTGATGAAGCAACCTTTCCTACTGAAAATACGGTTGGAAACAGTGATGCTTTCCGTTGGCTGTATACAGCCAGCAATGGCTCGGTAACTTCTTTTTATTATACCTGTTACACAGGGATAGACCGGGCAAACCGGGCGCTGGCGGGTTTAGATGCCTTAAAGCTCAGTGGAGCAGACCTCAGTCTGGGAAACCAGTACCGGGCTGAACTTTTGGCGATAAAATCTTATTTCCATCTTGAATTGCTGCGGGCCTATGCCGCCAGCTATCAGACTGGTGCCCTGGGTGTGTCATACATGAAAACCTTTTCCATCAGCTATCCGGCAAGAGATCCTTTTGAGCTGGTTGTTGCCCAGGTCAAAGCGGATTTACTTGCTGCCAAAGCATTAATGCCTGCCGGATTGACCGATAAAAGCAGGATTACGGCCCCGGCCATTGCTGCGATACAGGCAAGACTTGCCTTATATGAAAAAAACTGGACGGATGCGATCCGCTATGCTACTGAAGTTATTAATGCAGCTCCGCTGGCAAGCAAGGCCCAATTTCCGGGTATTTGGACGGATGTCAATGACAATGAGGTCATCTGGAAACTCAAAAGAGCAGGAACAACCAATTCAAGGCTGGGTGATTTCTTTTATCGTCAAACAGGCGGAATTGTTTTGTATGCACCGGCACAAAAGCTGATTAATACTTTTGATAAAGTAAATGACATCCGTTATGCAGCGTATATTAAATTTGACCCCAGCCGTACCGGTACTAAATCTCAATACCTGGTTAATAAATACATTGGTGGAACTGCAACTGCACCAGGTTTAACGGATATTAAATTGTTCCGTACAGCAGAAATGTACCTGATCCGGGCAGAAGCAGAGGCCGAATCTACCGGAGATGCTGCAGGAGACCTTAATGCTTTGAGGGCAGCCAGGATCAATGGTTATACCAATGCGAGTTTCGCAGACAAAGCGGCATTAATTGATGCCATCTATTCCGAACGTTACAAAGAGCTTGCTTTTGAAGGTCACCGGTTTTATGATCTTAAACGGCGAAATTTACCTGTGCAACGCCTTGCTGAAGATGCGGCAAATGCTTCCGGTGCTGTACTCCTGATGCCGACTCAGGCACAATATTCCTTTCCAATCCCTGCTCAGGAAATGCAGATCAATAAAAACGCCATACAAAATCCAAATTATTAAACACGGGGAGCAATTTGTTGTGCTTCCCTTAAACGATATGTTATGAAACAACCAGTCCTGGTTTTACTCCTTTCCGTCTGGATCTCAGCAATGGGCTGCGGAAAGTCAAACGGTCCCGATCCTGCTGCCCCGGGAGGTGGCGGGACACCAGTTAATCCTGTAAAACGACGTCCGGCGTCCATTAACATTATTGGTGATACAGCTAATGTGAACAAAACCGTTACGGGCGGTATGGTCCTTATGGGCGGTGGGACAGATGTCGATGCAGCTTTCAAATGGATGATTGCACGCAGTGGAGGAGGAGACGTCGTGGTATTGCGGGCCACGGGTACAGATGCCTACAATCCATATATCAATTCACTGGGCAGTGTCAATTCGGTGGAAACCCTTAAAATTGACAGCAGGACATTGGCAGATAACGATACCGTTGCTTATATCATCCGGAATGCCGAAATGCTTTTTATTGCAGGCGGGGACCAGTCTGACTATATGAAATACTGGAAAGGTACCAAAACCGAAAAAGCGATCAATTACCTGCTTACTGAAAAGAAAGCGCCTGTTGGTGGAACCAGTGCGGGCTGTGCCATTTTAGGAGGGTTTTATTACAGCGGCGAAAATGGAAGTGTAACTTCGGAAGATGCCCTGCAGAATCCTTATCTTAAGTCTGTTAACCTGTATAATAATGACTTTTTGAAAGCACCGTATCTGCAGCAGGTGATCACAGACCAGCATTACCTGACCAGGGAAAGACAAGGCCGTTCGGCCATTTTTCTTGGCAGGATATTAAAAGACTGGAATATTGCTGCTAAAGCCATTGCTGCTGATGAACGTACGGCGGTTTGTATTGACGATAAAGGTATAGCCCAGGTTTATGGTGATTATTCCACCGCAAGACCTTATAGTTATGCTTATTTTATCAATACGGATGCTTCCAAAACGCCGGAGCAGTTTGAAGCGGGAAAAAAGGTGATCTGGAACCGCAACAACCAGGCCCTGGCCGTATATGAAATCCCGGCCTCGGTTAATGGGGGCGGTAATTTTAACGTAAGCACTTTTAACCTGGCAGAAGCCAGTGGAGGAAAGGCCTGGTGGTGGTGGATAGATAACGGAACATTAAATAAAAAAGAACAATGAGAACATTCAAATTTTGGGCTGTAGTATTACTGGCAGCCTGCAGCTTTTCCTTAAATGCCCAGCAAAAAAAATATGTAATGGTTATCCATGGCGGGGCGGGTACCATACTGAAAAAAAACATGACCCCCGAAAAGGAGGCCGCTTATACTGCGGCTTTAACCGCGGCTTTAAAAGCAGGTTATGCCGTCATTCAGTCTGGAAAGTCGAGCCTGGATGCTGTGGAAGCCAGCATCCATGTGATGGAAAATTCCCCCTTGTTTAATGCCGGAAAAGGTGCTGTGTTTACCCACGACGGGCGTAATGAACTGGATGCCTCCATTATGAACGGAAAAACACTGGAAGCAGGTGCTGTAGCCGGGGTGACCACGGTTAAAAATCCCATCAGTGCAGCAAGGGCTGTAATGGAAAAATCAGAACATGTAATGATGGTAGGTGAAGGGGCCGATAAATTTGCAAAAGATGCTGGTTTGGAAATTGTAGACCCTAAATACTTCTGGACAAAAGAACGCTGGGATGGTTTGCAGAAAGCCATACAGGAAGATTCTACAAAAGCCGTTCTGGACCACGGGAGTAAAAAATCCATGAAAATTGGTATCCGGAATCATGATAATAAATTTGGTACGGTAGGATGTGTGGCCCTGGATGAAGCAGGGGACCTCGCTGCGGGAACCTCAACGGGAGGCATGACCAATAAAAAATACGGACGTGTGGGTGATTCACCGATTATTGGTGCGGGTACTTATTGCAATAATGAAACTGCCGGTATTTCCTGTACGGGATGGGGAGAGTTTTACATCCGGAATGTAGTTGCAAAAACCATTTCCGACCTTATGGAATATAAAAACATGAGTGTTGCCGAAGCAGCTAAAATTGTACTAGATAAAGTAGGTAAAATGGGTGGTGATGGTGGTTTAATTGCCCTGGACAGGAAAGGCAATGTGACCATGCCTTTTAATACAGAGGGAATGTACCGGGGCACAGTGACCGCTGATGGTAAAATTGAAATTCAGATTTACAAATGATGAAGTGCCAAGGATTTTTAATACCTGTTAAAACAATTGTATGTGTTGTTTTGTGTTTATGTGCTGTACAGGTTGTTTCTGCACAAAATAAAGCTAAGGGCAGTTTATTTATTATAGGGGGCGGAAGCCGCTCTGAAGCATTGGTCAAACAACTGGTTTCCACTGCGGGACTGGGTTCAAAAGATTATATTATTGTATTGCCTATGGCAAGCGAACAACCTGATACAGGTTTTAAGTACATCTCTGAACAGCTCAAAAAAGAAACCACAGCACCGATCCGGAATTTTGATTTCAATCACCACAGCACCCAGGATAAAAAATGGACGGATTCCGTTGCCGGGGCTAAACTGATTTATATCCTTGGGGGCGACCAGAACAATTTTATGAAGGCAGTATTGAATACACCGGTATACACTGCAATCCATAGAGCTTATCAGAACGGGGCAACCATTGCCGGGACCAGTGCTGGTGCGGCGGTGATGAGTAAGTACATGATTACGGGCAAACAGCTGCAGGAGGAGAAATACAAAGAAACTTTTGATCGTTTGTGGTATCATAATATTGAGTTTTCTGAAGGTCTGGGTTTGTTGAAACAAACCATTATCGATCAGCATTTTCTGAAGCGCAACCGCTATAACCGCCTGATCTCTGCTTTGGCCGATAAGCCGGATTACATTTGCGTAGGGATTGATGAAAGTACCGCGATTATTGTCCGGGGCGATAGGGCCATTGTGGCTGGAGAAAGTCAGGTACTCCGTTTTGCCCGTCCGGAAAAGCCAGTTAAAGCTTCTGGGAAATTGATTTCTTTTAAAACACTTGAAATGGGGATATTCACTGCCGGCGACGTTATTCCAATAAAACCTTAATACAAAAAGATGAGTTTTTGAACGCTGCTGGTCTCTGGCAGCGTTTTTTTTTGCCTGGAGTCCTGACCTGAATTTTGATGCCCTCCGGAGTAGATTCTGAACTCAAATTTAACATGGAGTTCGTAAATCATCTGTAATATTGCTCCGCATGCTTATGCTGTTTCAGTGAGTAAGTCAACTTGCTACTATTAGATATACTAGATGTATCTGGATTGAGGTTCATTGTGGATAGTTGTGTATATTTGAAAATTAGCGGTAATTATGCAACGGATACAAAACCAGAAGTAAAGTCACAAATGCCATTTCCAATAGATATAAAATATATCACAGAAACAGAAAAAGAACTTGGAGTTATATTTCCTGACAGTTTCAAGGCGAAAATGATTAAAGAAAATGGAGGAGAGCTAATGACCGATGATGATAATGATTGGCAAATCTTCCCTTTTTTTGATAAATCCGACAAAAAAAGAATTAGCAGAACTTCCAATCACATTATTTCGGAAACCAAATACGCACGGTCGTGGGGTAACTTTCCAAGAAATGGAGTTGCAATCGCATCAAATGGTTCAGGAGACTTCCTGATACTATTACCAACAAAAAATGACAAAAAACTGAATGACGAAATTTTTACTTGGTTTCACGAAACTGGAAAAGTAGAAAAAGTAGCCAATAGTGTTGAAGAAATAAATTTCTCAATTTCCAGACCGATAGGTAAGACACAGGTTAAAAAGCGAAAACTTAACAGTTTAAAAACAGACTATGGATTTTGTTTAGACAAAGTTCCTTCACCTTGGAATTTGATTGAAACTATTGTGAACAACAACGCGGTTTACACTTTTCAAATTGGAAAAGGAACTGATTGCATCGTTAGTTTGGAAACTTCATTTCCTACACAACAACTTGAAAACGACAAATATTGGTTAGACTTGTGGATTAGCGAAACAGAATTAAATTTCAATCTGGAAGGCTTTATAGTTGAGCGATCAGAAGTAAAAAATTATTCTTGTATTGTTGTGAAATCAAAAAAGTGGACACCAGTTTTCTATTGGTTCAAAAGCAACCTGACAGACAAATGGTATTTAAGAATGAAAACAGGTAAAAGTAGGCATAATAGCGATTTTAATGAATTTATTAAACTTTTAGATAGTATTCGGATAGATAAACAGTAACAACCGCTTACACCAACTTGCGTCAGACACTCGATTAATAATAGCTTCTTCATTAGTTGATTACGTTGGATTCGGTGTGTAGATCTGATCTTTAAAACCACTCACCGAATCGCTCAATTTATTATGCGAATCGGTGTAAGTTTTGATACCCCCTGAAAAAACAAAAACCCTGCAAACATAATGTTAGCAGGGTTTTATACGTTTTGATGATGAATCTGGTGATCCCGCTGGGATTCACACCTAGTGTAAAAACCAGCGTTTATTCATTATCTGGGAGGTTTTGGAATTGGTACTCACCGAATCGCTCACTTTTATTTTGTACGTTTTGCTGCAAATGCTATGCAATAAAGATAATCTTTAATCTATAAAATTAAGTCAAAATTATTTTTTAGTTGTCCACTGTGTGAGATCAATTCAACAATATAATCTAGGTTACGTAAAATAGTCATTAGCTCTTCTTTTTCTGTTGTTGTATAAAATGAACGACATCAGTACAGCCTAAAAGTTATTGAACGTGTCTTGCTTTACCAAAACTTTCAATTTCATAATAGCGTACATTAAAAGCTTCAGAAGGCATCTTATTGCGCATTAATTTATAGAAGTTCTCATCATGTGAAGAAATCACAATCTGACGATCATACTTTGTGATCATAGTTCGTATGAGGTCGATAAATGAAAGTATATTAATGTCACTCAAATTTTGAATTGGATCATCCATAAATATCGTATCTATTTCGCCATTTCGCGTTTCAAATGCCTTGGCTAAGAAAATGCTAAGTGATAAAACATTTAGCTGTCCAGCACTTAAATATAAAGAAGGATCTAACTCTTCATCGTTACTTATGGCCTTGATATCTAAAATAGGGCCTTTATCTGTGACTTTAGGGTTGATTCTAATTTGATTCAGATGCGGATGGGGCTCTATTCTAGAGTAAATCTGGTTAATTACATCCTGATTAAAGTATTTATTTACTTCGCTATTAATATATCCTTCAGATGTATTCCGAGCTTCTCTTACTTTTGTCAATGCATCATCTAAAGGTTTGACTTGTGCACTCCATTCTTTTGCCTGTTCTTCCAAAGAATTCTTGGAAACGTTCTTTTCAACAACTTTCAAGTGGATAGATAAATCTTCAAGTTCTTTTACTTCCCTTTTGACACTATTAAGATATTTCTGAATTTCATCTAATTCCTTTTGAAAAAAATCCTCAGAAGGATCTAAGGAATCCGAAAATGACTTAAAGAGAGTCTTATAATTTGAAATTTTAAGTTGATTATCATTGATCTCATTTTGCTTGGCAAGGCGCAATCCTGGAATTTCTAATTCCGGAATCTGGACAGGGAACAAGTTTATAAGATTTTGAATTTTCACTATTTGGGTAATGTTATTTTCCTTTTCACTAAGAGAAGTAGCCAGGTGCTCCCTAATCTCAGTAAGACTGCTTTCCAATGTAGCTTTGTAAAAGGAATCTTTAGGCAATTCTAAATTTGCCATAATTTGTTCTGCTTCTACCAGGAGAGGGTCAGCACGTAAAATAGCAATTGTATTGTCAGCAGTGGAGACCTTATTTCTTAATATTGAAATGTTGTTTTCAATTGATGAGATAGTATGAGATTTATATTTTATAATATTTTCCAATCTTAAGCACCTCAAACGGTTTTCAGATAATTTCAGCTGCATGCCTGATTTGATTTTGTCAAAATCAAGCTCCTGCTGAATATTTGTTTCCAGTAACTGAGGTTGCAGATTAGATAGACTCTTAATTGCTGTTCGTTCCGAATGGAGCACAGCATTTTCGGTACTACTTATCTCATTTGAAGTCTTGTTGCGAGCTGTCTGAAAATCAGAAATTTCTCTTTCACAAATTCCAAGTTCAGATTGGATATAGTCGTTAATTGCTTTGTTTGAAAATGCAAGTTTCTCTTCAAGATCTTTTTCCGCACCCAATGCATCATCAAGGTAGGACTTTAGTTTTTCCGTAGCACTATTTGCAGTCTTTTGTTCTTCGATCTTGGCTATCAAACTTGAAACCTCCTTAAAATCTGTTGCGCATAATGGGCAGTGGTCTGCGTCAGTAGTCTTTACATATTCTTCCCCCCATGTTAACAGCCTTTCGAAGGTCTCATCCAAAGTTGAAGATTTGGTAAGATCAGATTGAAGCTTTTCAATCGTGACCTTATTTCTAAGGATTGATCCGACAATTTCATTTCTGACTTTTATCTCTTTGGAAAATTCTTTGATATCTGCCTCTGGTAAAATTTCATTATTTCGCTTTTCTGCTATTGATTGTAGTAGCTTTCTTCTGTGAATTTTACTATTTATTTCAACTTCTTTCTTGGTAAGAACATCTTTTAATTCACTGAGATTTTTAGAATGCTTATCTTTTTCCGAAATCCAAAATCTGTAATTTTCCAGTTCGGCATCCCAAGCCGTTAAGCTTTGATCCAAGATGTCCCTCTGCATATGCCAGGTCGTTAGCGTTTCTTGTAGGGCAATTGCGGATGAGCGGTAACCTTTTAGAACGTTGAAATATTTATCAATTCCTTGAAGGCAATCCTGAACAATTTGCTGTTGCTCAAGGATTCTTTTATAAATAGCATCTACATCATTTACTAATTCTAATAGACGAGTAAGTTTTTGTTGCGAGTTTACTATAGAGGAATGATTAGTATCTAAAATTTTACCAGAATCACCGTATGACCTTAGGTCAGTGTATAATTTCGCGAGGTTAGACAATTTCTCAAGGGAATCTGCTAATATAGGAACATTCGCTAGCCACTGTAAATAGTCTTTTAAATCTTCAAATAGGTTGATTAGTATTTCAATTTGTTTCTCGGTCTGCTGCTCGATTAGCTTGCCACGTTCGATGTAGGTCTGTGTTGTAGTTAAAACAACCTGATATGTTTCTTTATTGACATTGGTTGTAAGTTCTTCGATTTTAAATCCTGTTTTTGACTTACCAATCAGGTCTTTGATGGCAGTATTTAGTGGAGCTATCTGATCTTCCGCATTAAGGAATTGGCTAATTTTTCGTTCAGCATCTTCAATATTTGCAGCTAACTCATTTTTTTCCAATACCAGCATGTTTAGATAGCTATCTACATCACGGAGTATCGAAAGTGCATTTTCACCTTCTGGCCAGAAATTTTGTAATTGAAAAAAACGTTCATCTGGTTTTGTGTGGCGTAAAAATTCATCTATTTGATCTTGGGTAAGGATATTTGTCTTTACCAACTTATCTAGCACCCCTTGACTATAATCAGAATTTAGATTACTTATAGTGCGATAATCATATTTATAATTGACGTTGTTCCCTTTGCGCTCTGTGGCTGTGCGCTCAATGATCTTTTCATCTGTTGTACTTATTTTTACGGCACCACTTTTTCCATTTTTGAAACTCTGCCTGTTGGTCAGCAGTATTTTGTCACCACTTGAATAGTCCCTACGGTTTATTTCCTGCCCGAGTACATCAGTTTCAAAGCGTCTGATCTTACTCGCATAGCACCATTCTACAGCATCGAAAAAAGATGTTTTACCATAGCCATTTGGTGCATAAATGACCATAAGATTGGAAATGGAATCAGCACCAGAAAAACTAAATTCCTGTCTTCCGTTATATATTCGAAAGTCGTCTATCTGGATGTTTTTAATTTTGCTCATTAATTAACAGATTAATTAGTGTTTGTAAATTATCCCTATTGCTCATTAATCCGATTGTCCTTCTTGCAGCTGCAACTTGCGGATGGTCAGTTTTGATTAATTGCTCAAGTCGGTCAGAGGAGGCCTCGCGCTCGGGAATTTCAATATCTATTAATGTCTTTCCGATCAAGGCCATTACGTAATCGTCATTTATTTCATTGTCACCTGTGTAGCACACCATTTTACGGGCAGAAAATTTATCTTGGAGGATGATCTGTTTAATTTCCTCTGGAACCTGTTCTTTAACTAGGTACAACAAATATAAATTCCAACGTTCTCCTCCATTTTGTAATGTTCTGCTTTGGAAACTTATAGCCACGTGGTCGCGCAGTTCCTTATAATGTTCCTGTAGGTCTTGGACCGTTTCAAAAATTATAGAGAAAAGGTGCAAGTTAATGTTCCCGGATGGGGTTTGCCAGCACTGTATTCCTGGCTTTTTAAAAAAATCATCAAATTTAGAAAGATCGTCTAATGTTTGGTGGGAATTAACTAATTGCATCGGTAAAAATTTTGATTAGGTTATTTGTTGCTTCTAAAATTGACTGGCTTCCTGCAACTTTGGATGTTAGCTCTGAAAAACTTAAAACGCCATAATCAATTGATCCTGCGACGTTTACTCCTGCGTCAGTTGGACTTGCTATATCAAAAACAATTTTTTTCTTTTCTTCATTTGTAAATGGCTGTAAACCGAACATCGGATTATGCGAATGGAAAACATGGCAATGATTGTGCTGTAATTCACCGGCTGCTGATTTGTCCAAAAGGTGTTGTCTAGCTATAGAAAAATAGGCTTTTTCTTCCGTAAAAAAGAACTGAAGGGTTAAGTTTATATCCTGTTTGATTATGGTTTCAACCTCGGGAACAAATTTCGATACTTCAGTTTTTGGCAGAGAAATATAAACAGCATTAATATCTGAATATTCACCTTTTAGCAATTGGACATAACTTAGAAACTCTAACCAGGTTCTCCATAGCTCCTTATTTAGAACGGTCTGGCTTTTTAAGTATCCTATAATCTCCTTCATAGTTCCCGCGCGTTCGGGAACCATCAGTTTTCCAGTTAATAGGGATGTAATCTTTTGTGGAGAAGTGTTTTTTGCGACCACTTTTGCATTTGCTACTCCAAGTCCCTTAAATGGATCAGAAACATATTGGAAGGCATCGGGCAAGTAGTTCGTAAAATCATCTAGCTCATCAGCCTTGACATTGATATTGTTCCTTATTAAAAAGTTCTCTGCCTTTTTAATACTTACAGAGCATAAGTTGTTGGTATCCTTATAACGTAATATTGAAGTAATCTCTTCTTTTGTATTGATAACACCAGAGCCGGAAAACCCTTTATAATTGCTTATCAGAGTAATACCTGGAGTTGCGAGTATAAGATCATGTTTATGTTCAATGTTTATAATGTTAAAAATCGTACCTGTTAATTTTGAGCCAACTTTTAGCCCCTCATCTGTTGCTGGGAAACCGAAAGCAGACCATTCAGCGGTTAATAATGGTTCTTCACTGCAAAGAGTTGCTATATTTTCTGAAACATATTCTTCAGTAACTAAGATAGCAAGATCATTTATTGTGCAGTGATCCTTTACATTTACTGCAAGTTTTGTCTTTTCCCGGTTCTGTATATGAAATGTTTTGTCAAGGAAATCTTCAACCACATGCAGTGACGTTAGGAGATAACTTCCATCGACAAAAAAAGCTGTACCATTAGCAACACCATTATCATCTAGTACTTTCCATGTACAATTTTCTAAGTTACTTGTATCTATCACGGAAGCTCAATTAGGTTGTTAACTTCAACGGTATAATTAAAGTGTTCCATTAGTGCCTTATCAAAAATACCTGCCAAATGTTTTGGATAATAATTAAACACAATTTTTCTGCTGGTAATTGTTCCACGGAGAGGTCTACTTATAATGAAGGCAACTGTCTCTATATCGGGGTGGACATGAGATGGATGACCTCCATTTGTAGATATGAGGTAAATCGGACTGTCTATATATTCATATAGTTCTTTTGGATTATTGCCTAAACTACCGTGGTGGCCAACTTTAATTGCATCGAAATAAAGAACGTCCTCATCAGGATAGGTAGCGTTTAGTTGTTTGATTATTGGTTCTGCATGTGCATCTGCAAGCATAAGAATTTTTTTTTCATCAGCCTCTAAAACAAATGAAATAGAGCTTCCGTTCCCAATTGCCTTATCCGCCTTGTATCTGGTGTTTTTTACAAAAGATTGAATTATATCAGGAGTAATAGAAGATACTGCTGATCCACTGATGTTACCTATATAGCCTTCAATATCTTTTTTTGCTATTGCTTTGATAAATAATTCGAAGGCGTCATCAATAAGTTCCGTATCTGATAGTTTTACTCCCATTTCTTTTAGTCCCTTTTTAAATTCATCCTCTAACGCTGTCAATTGATGTTTAGTGGGGCCTAAAATTTTACATATTACACCTTCTTTTATAATTACTTCAGTTTTGTGTTCAATACAGACTGCCTTTCCTTCAAAATCCTTATTCCAGCAATAGCTTCCTGAGTATAGTTCCCTTCCAAGTTTAGATGCTTGTTTAGCGCCTATTTCTGATTCTTGTGAAATAACGTCAGAATTTTGAACAGCAATAAAGTTTTTTAATAAAACTTCTTGCTCATCATCTAAAGGCGGGAGATCTCTTTTATCAAACTGTAAATGTCTATAAGCATTAAGCCAAACCTGCTCAATTTCAATTATCTTAGGACTGGAAGATGATCCATTATCTTTTATAAATTTTGCTGCGCTTCTTATATGATCATCATCATAGTGTGTAATAATGAAACGGTCAATACGTTTTCCGTCAGCATGAAATTGCTCTAGTAAGGGAAGTAATTCAGAAGTGAAATTGTAGCCGCAGTCTATTAGTATATTCGTATTAGCCTGCTTTTCGCTTTTCGGTATGTTTATTAAAATAGTATCGCCATAAAGTACCGGCAATAGATGAATTGTGAGCATTAACGTATGGTTAAAATTTCTGATAAATGTATAAATATATTAGTGTTTAAACAATTTTTATTGCGTAGTCTGGTTATTATTCGATGGTAGACCTGCTATTCAGAAGCCCTATTTCTAATCTTTTGACTTTATGTAGCAAAGAGTTTAAAAATAGGTCAACCATCTAAACAGATATGTTAGTTCATTTTGGTTAAAGTTAAGATTCTTTAAGCGTCACCCGTTACGGTTTCCAGTAGTGTAAAAAATATTAGAAGATACGCTAGAGATTAAAATGATAAACTCCAACTATCAATAATGTCACCACCTTTATATTTTTCAAAAAGACAGTTGCGTTTTTTACGGTCGATTTCCATATATATTCCAATGATGTAATTACTAACATGTTCAACATTGAGAGTTCCGTCAGTTGAATATACCTCTATAATACTCCCCAAATATTGGACAGCTGATTAAATTCATAAATTTAACAGTTGAAAAATGAAAAAAGAGCGTAGAAAATTCAGTCCGGTTTTCAAGACCAAAGTAGTTCTTGAAGCCATTAAAGAG
>NZ_JACSZW010000021.1 GCF_014472395.1 Pedobacter sp. N36a | reverse complement strand
ATTTTGATATAATTTGTGAAAATAATGTTATGTTTATCATCGAGAAAGGGGATTGTTTTTGTGCACCACAAAGGTAACTTTGTGTTAAAACTTCCTCTTTCCCTTTTTTGCGTTTAGGACGCTATTGATTCTTTATCTTCAACCTCCTGAACGAACAGCAGGCTATAATCTCCGTTACTTCATCATTTCGATCAGAGATGACCAAGATGCCCGGTAAATTCTTATTTTTATAATCAACTAACTATTTCCATAAAACTATGAGACGAATATCTTACCTCCCATTACTGGCCTTATTTGCAATCACCGGGGCTTGTAACCAGTCCCAAAAGAAAACTGCGGCGAGCAGCGAAGACTTTTCTTCCTCTAACCCATTTTTTGAACCCAGCAAACTTCCTTTTCAGGCACCTGCCTTCGATAAAATCAAAGACAGCGATTTTCAACCGGCTATGGAAGCCGGAATGAAAAAGCAGATGGAGGAAATACAAAAGATTATTGACGATACACAGGCACCAACATTTGAGAACACCATCATCGCCATTGAAAATAGCGGGCAATTACTTGGCCGTGTGAACCGGGTTTTCAATCTCCTGACCGGTGCAAATACCAATCCTGAACTGCAAAAAATTCAGGAAGAGGAAGCGCCAAAATTAACGGCAAACAACGATGCAATTTACCTAAACACCAAATTATTCAAGCGTGTAGAAGCCGTTTATCAGCAGCGCGAAAAACTAAATTTAGATCCGGAATCCAAAAAATTACTGGACTATTATTACCAGCGCTTTGAACTATCGGGAGCAAAACTTTCCGAAGCCGATAAAGACAAGTTAAAAGCATTGAATAAAGAAGAAGCGAGTTTGAGCACCAGTTTTGGTACTAAATTACTGGCCGCAGGAAAAGGATTAGCAAATACGACACAGCAGCCACCATTATCGGGAATGGCAGATCGCGCGGCCCGTGAAAAACTATTCAATGCTTCCTGGACTCGCGCCGAGAAAGGCGATGCCAATGATACAAGGGAAGTAATTTCCAGAATTGCACAGATCCGTGCGGCTCAGGCCCAGCTTTTAGGCTTTAAAAACTATGCCAGCTGGAAACTTCAGGACCAGATGGCCAAAACACCGGAAGCGGTAGCCAGTTTCTTTAGTCAGCTGGTACCAGCATCCACTGCCAAGGCCAGCGCAGAAGCAAAAGACATACAGGCGGTCATCGACCAGCAAAAAGGTGGTTTTAAATTGGCCCCATGGGATTGGAACTTCTATGCCGAACAAGTGCGTAAGGCGAAATATGACCTGGATGAAAACGAAATCAAGCCTTACTTTGAGCTGGATACCGTATTAGAAAAAGGAGTGTTTTATGCCGCAAATCAATTGTATGGCATCACCTTTAAAGAACGTAAAGATCTTCCAGTATACCAAAAAGATGTCCGCGTATTTGATGTGATGGACAAAGATGGCAGTCAGCTGGGTTTATTTTACTCCGATTATTACAAGCGTGACAATAAAAATGGTGGTGCCTGGATGGACAATATCGTTCCTCAATCTAAGAAATTGGGTACAATACCAGTGATTTACAATGTTTGCAATTTTACTAAACCTAAAGATGGCGAACCTGCGTTGATTAGTTTCGACGATGTGATCACGATGTTCCATGAATTTGGCCATGGCCTGCATGGATTATTTGCAGATCAGCAGTATGTGAGTTTGTCGGGTACCAATGTGGCTCGTGATTATGTAGAATTCCCATCACAGTTCAATGAACACTGGGCTACAGATCCGAAAATTCTGAAACATTATGCGCTTCATTATAAAACCGGCCAGCCGATGCCACAGCAATTGCTGGACAAGATTAAAAAAGCAAGTACATTTAATCAAGGGTATGAATTTACAGAAGCCCTTTCTGCTGCAGAACTTGATCTACAATGGCATACTTTAGCACCAAATCTACCCTTGCAAAATGTAGATCAATTTGAAACCAATGCGCTGAAGAAAACAAAACTAGACCTATATGAGGTGCCGCCTCGCTACCGTTCCAGCTATTTCTTACACATCTGGAGTAATGGCTATGCAGCGGGATATTATGCCTATACCTGGACTTCTATGCTGGAAAACGATGCTTATTCCTGGTTTGAAGAGAATGGTGGACTTTCCAGAGCTAATGGACAGCGTTTCCGTGATATGATCTTATCAAAAGGAAATACGGAAGACCTGGGCAAGATGTTCTATAATTTCCGCGGTCATCAGCCGGATATTAAACCGATGCTGAAAAAAAGAGGCTTACTTTAGACTATCGCCACAATAAAGATGTGCCACCTGGAAGGAGCATTCCTTCCAGGTGGTTCTCTAAATCTGAGGCTAATCAGCCCTAAACGAGTTACCTTACCATTAAACAACAGGCAATGAATGCGCTACCTCCACACCTTTTGGTTAAGAAATTACTGCTGATGTCCAACCTGTCATGAAAAAGATGATAGAAAAACATCCCTTTGCCATCAGAGGGTTTCATTGGGTCAACTTCCCGATTTTAGCTATTATGATCTGGAGTGGGTTGCTCATTTACTGGGCTAACGATCTTTACGCTATATCTATAGGCGACATCACTCTCCTTCACTTTTTCCCGGAATGGTTTTACCAGGCACTCAACATCGAACAGCGCCTTGCGGAAGGCATGGCCTTCCACTTTGTGTTTATGTGGGTGTTTTTCCTCAATGGATTATTTTACGTGCTTTACACTTTTATCTCTGGCGAATGGCGGTACCTGATACCCAACAAACACTCCTTTAAAGAAGCCTGGCAAGTTTTACTCCATGACCTCCACATTAGGAAAACCATTCCTCCTCATTCAGTGATTTCATCAAGGCCTACCATCTAGACAAACAAGCGGCGGAGAAATACATAGGCTTGGTTACTCCAGATGGCGAATATTACGTTGGTATTGATATGGAAAGTGCCATGCAGCCTCAAACGATCCTTTGCTATGAGATGAACGGAAAACCCCTACCCATGAACCAGGGCTATCCATTAAGATTGATTATCTCTGTTAAATACGGCATTAAAAATCTGAAAAGAATCGGAGTACTTTCTTTTAGTGAATCACGACCGCCGGATTATTGTTTTGAAAGAGGTTACGACTATTACGCAGGACTTTAACCTGACTCTCTATTTCACCATCCCAAGTCAAGAAAGGGCGTTAGGTACCCTCCTCATCAACATAAATTAACAGGGTTTAATAGGACTAGAAAAAAATCTTTCCAAAAAACAAGCGGCTGAAAAAATCCAGCCGCCTTGATTGAGCGTATTAATATAGTGATCGAAAATTTCTAAAACGGAAGCTCGAAATGATGCTGCGGCTAAACATCACGAAATACCACAAATTAAAGTCGCTACACAACCACTGGTTGTTTCAAAAGAGCATATTGAAACAAATTTTTCTATTTAAAAAGAAAAAAACAGGAGAAACTTAAAGGATTAAAAAACTGAATCATTGGTTATTAACCTGGTTTTCCGATATTCCTTTGGGCTATAACCAATTTTCTTTTTAAAAGCATTGAAAAAGGTGATTCTAGAATTAAAGCCCACCATTGAGGCCAACCCTTCAATAGAATAACGCTCCAAAATCTGCTGATCGAGTAATTCTATCGCATAATCCACCCGGTAATTGTTGATCAATTCATTGAAATTGGTTTTAAATTTTCGGTTAATCAGTACCGATAATACTTTTGGAGGGATCCCTGTATGCTTTGCAAAGTCAATAATTGTGATGCCTTTCAGCAGGAAAATTTTTTCTCGTTCTAATGCAAAGCGGATCTTTTCCAAGCCCTCCTCCATTCCTTTGATTTCCAATTCTACCGGGCTCACTTGCCTGGTGCTCAAAATGGCGGCTAATTTTCCAGCAGGGGGATTTTCTGGCAATTCGGTCTGAACCAGCATATTTTCTGGATAACCATAAACCAGTTGCGGTTTAAAATTGATGTAAGCATTGAGAAACAGTATCCCTATAAAAGCGATCAGGGAACAAATAAATTTTGGTCCAGAATACTGATCCTGGTTTTCTCCAAAATAAGTAAACATCATGAAACAAAAATTACTGATCATAATTGTTGTCATGGCCATTAAGGAGATGAAAAGCCAATTTTTCAATTGTGCTTTATGGATTAATTTCAGGTATTGCGGCTGTAATTTTACAACCAGGTAGAGGCAATAAATGAGGTATCCCAGCTGAATGGCCAATCTAAAAAGATAATGAAACGAAATAGGGATAATTCCTGAGCCGATGTAATTCAGTAGATCCTTATTCTTGAAAATCAAACTGGCAATTTCCCGCTTTTCGCTGATCGGCAAAATGTAAAATGGCACCAAATCCATAAAATGAATCAATGCGGGAAGAAAATGCAGGTAATCATACCTTTCCAAACCATCTCTGTTGGTCAGAGAATTCCTGATATAAAAATAAAAAAAAGGGGCATTCAAGTAAATCAAAGGGCTGATGACACGCAACAAATGCGGATAGTCTACGATAAATCCAGTATCGATCCAAAGGAAATAAACTAATAAAGAGAGGTTATAACAAAGCAGAGAAATGCCTAACATCCTATTTTTTAAGAGCTGATTTCCTGTTTTAAAAATTAAGGCCAGGCTATTGATTGTAGAAAGAGAGAGTAAAATTACGCACAATAAGTTCATGAAGAGTCGATTAACAAACCTCGGTTATGAATATCTTCAGGAGAGATCAATGAATTTAACAAATCACGAGGGCCGGCACAATATTATCAAAAAAATAGGGCTTTACAAAAGTCGATCTTTTTGTTCTTTTTGTTTTTCTTACCATAGGTCAATAACAATGCTGCAATTAATCCTTCTATTTGTATCAAATATTTAAAAACTTATCAAAAACAAAAAAATGAAAAGATTAATCTTAGCTGTTGTAGTCTTAGGTACTACCCTTTTTTCTTTTAAATCGAATGCACAAACGACTTGGGAAATTGACCCATCTCACTCTAAAATAGGTTTTGAAATCACTCACATGATGATTTCTGACGTAGAAGGATCTTTCAAAAACTTCAAGTCTACTATCATTTCTTCGAAACCAGACTTCTCTGATGCAGTGATTACTTTAACAGCAGATGTAAACTCTGTAAATACTGATAACGGTCAAAGAGATGAGCATTTGAAAGGTGAAGATTTCTTTGATGCAGCTAAATTCCCAACCTTGACTTTCAAAAGTACTTCAGTGAAGAAAGTTGGCGGTAACAAATACAAAATTGCTGGTAACCTTACTTTCCATGGTGTAACTAAAGCGGTAACTTTAGATGCAACTTTAAGAGGTTTAACCACTAACCCAATGTCTAAAAAACCTACTGCTGGTTTCAAAGTTACTGGAACCATCAAAAGAGCTGACTTTAAATTTGGTACCAAATATGGTTCAGCAATGTTAGGTGAAGAAGTGACTTTAACTGCTAACACTGAATTCGTACAAAAATAATATTGCTCTAATACAGGGGGAAGGAATGCTGCCTTCTGGAGTAAAAAAAAGTATTTATACTCCAAATCATTTTGCATTCAGTCATTTGTCACCTAAAAAAATCGTATTTATACTTTGATTTCAGGTATTTTAATTGTCTGCATAACTTTTATATTGTTATGTTTTTCCCCACAAAACAAAGCTCAAATACCAGGTTAAAAAAAATAGGCTATATCCAATCGGATATAGCCTATTTTTAATTGATTGGTATCTCTATTTTTCAGTGTGGATTGAATTAATCTTTAAGTTTTCTCAATCTCAGAGAAAGGTAAACCTGAAATATACCAATCACTATAAATGAGGCAGCGGTATAGAACACAATGGTCATCCCTGCAAAGATTGGGTTCCAAAGCATGATGAAAGAAAAGATCAGGCCTATCATACCCATTCCCAATAAACTGCCCCAGCTTTGTAAATGCTGTCTTTTAAGCTCTATTGACCATCCTATGGCCATAATTGAGCGGAATAGAATTGCAAAACCAACATAAAATGGAAGTACCAATAAAGAAATCTGTGGATTTGCGACCAGCATGATACCGATTAAGAAATCGACAATGCCACCGGCCAGCGACCAGCCCCAGTTGTCCAGCGACTTACGATTAGAAATCGCATACACCAGCTCCATGATTCCTGTAAAAAGAAAAGTAATTGCAAACAGCATAGAGAGGGTGATGTAAGACTGTAAAGGCGTCATAAACACCCAGATGCCTACTAAAATTAAGGCTAGGCCCAATAAGCCTAGTAAATACCAATATTTAACTGTCTTTCTGATGCTTCCTAAAACTTGTGTTTCCATAATATTGATTTTATATTTAAAACTTGATGTCTTCGCTAAATCCATAGCCATAATGACGAACAAATCCCATAACCAATATTTTTATGGTAAGTATAAGAAAGCGTCATCAATCACAATGACCGGGATTATGAGGACAACACAGCAAAAGGAAAATTGTTTATACTTTATGTAAATTTACTTGTTCCTGGGGATTCAACCCAAGCACTACGGTATCTTTTACGCTTGATCCACTGTGGTTTACCGCAGAAACCCCTGCAGGGTTCAGCATGGAAAGTTCAGCATCACCTAGTAAAGATTCCAGGAAATCGCCCACATTTGTGGTCAGGTCATTTTTATATTTATCGTTGCAAAATCTCTTTAACATCTACAGCCTCCTTTCTTTGTTTTAAAATAATTCATTTGCATCATTCATTTTAATGATATCAAGAGACGTACCAAATATCTAAAACCATCTTTTTCAAGGGCTTTCGGTTGTCAAAATTTCATATTTCTGACAAAAGTTCTTGTTTGAAATACCCTATGCTGCTAATTTTTCCTAAAAACCATAGGAAAAAAAATACAAAGGGCGAGGATGAAACTGAGCCCTAATCCAAACACGGCAAGGACTGGAATATCATGAAATAGTGGTGGCCGATCGGCAGCAATCAAAATCGCAGACCCGATGACTAAAGCCGACAGCAGCAATGCCATCACCAGTCTATTCATCAAATTGCCCATCATTTTTCTGGTTGGCTCCAATTGAGGGACTTCCTGAATCACCTTCAACTCCCCGTTATTCAGCTTGCTCAATACCGATTGGAATTCTTCCGGCATGGTTTTCATCGCCTCCGTAAGGGTTCTCAACAAGTTTAAAGCATTCTTTTTCATTTCATCCGGACTGAGTTTTCGCAAGGCAATTTTCAGAATATACGGCCGCAAGCTTTCTACAATATTCAAATCCGGCACCAATGCCCTGCCGATCCCTTCAATGAGCACAATGCCCCTTACCAGCAGGTAAAGATGGTCCGGCATCAGGATTTCATTTTGATTCAAGATCGCAGAGAATTTCGTGAGCACCTCTTTGATGTCCATTTCCTGGAGTGAAGCCCCTTCCAGCAGTGTAAAAAAACCGTGGATATCGCGTTCCAGCTGATGCTCATCACTTACATTAAAGCGCAATGCCATTCTTTTCAGCGTCATGATCAGTCTTCTGGCGTCCTGCGCCATAAAATGCGAAATAAAATCTTCCAGCATTTCTTTTTCAATCGGCATCATACTGCCCATAGAACCGAAATCAATAAAGGCAATCTGTCCACTTTGCAAGACGATCAGATTTCCAGGATGCGGATCGGCATGGAAAAAGCCATGTTCCAATACTTGTATCAGGTATAAATCCAAACCATTTTCTGCAATCTGAGCAGGTTTCAGTTCCATTTCAATTAAAGCCTGCTTGTCCGTAATTTTAGCGCCCTGGATAAATTCCATACAAAGGATATTGTCATTGGAGAGCTCTGGAAATACCTTGGCCAGGTAGATGGATCGATGTCCTTTAAAGTTCCTGGAGAAGCGCTCTATATTATCCAGTTCGTTTACAAAAGAAAGTTCATGAAAAATAGATTTTTCAAAGGCTTCGAGTACTTCCACCAGATTGATCCTACGGAATACTTCGCTGTAACTGATCAATACTTTGGCAATATCTTTCATGATCAGCATATCTGAAGTCACGATTTCCCGGATCCCTGGACGTTTGATTTTCAAAATAACATCTTCCCCAGTAAGTAAAGTGGCTTTATAGACCTGTGAGATGGAAGCAGAAGCAAAAGGCAGTTCGTCGATATGAGAAAAATAAAGCTCGGGATCAATGTTCAGGTCTTCCGCTAATAGCTCCTTTACGGCGATCGGCTTTGCCTCCACATTGTCCTGCAATTTCTGCAGTTCAACAATCATTTCTTTTGGTAAAAGATCTTCTCTGATACTGAAGGCTTGTCCGAATTTCACGTAAGTTGGGCCGAGCTCTTCTAAAGTCATCCGAATCCGCTCATAAACCGTTAAGGAGGCATATTCATTGTTGCTGTCATTATTGCTGTAGTTCAACAATTCGCCAAATCCATATTTCGCGAGAATTTTCACTAATGAAACGGTTCTTTTGAGTTTTTTCTTCTGGTTTATCATCATAGAATCTGATTTTTTTCGTTTAACAACAATCAAATATCTGGCCATTGTTTCAAAAAAAGCTTTAAATATTAGTGTTGTGATAGTGGTCGGATACTGTTCGGAAAGAGACCTGCCTTAGTATAGGGTTCCCGTAGGGTTCGGTTAGGGTTGCCGTAGGGTTGCCATAGTGTTTACTATCCAGACCCGCTCCGAACCCCATCCACCACCCCCAAATTAGCAGGTCTCATCCCGAGCACAATTAGGTCTTTTCTGTGGTAATTTCCAGTGTTTTAGTCCCAAAATACCTCCATCTCTCTAAAAAAACGAGATGATCAGCCTGCTGATTTTTCTTCAAAAGAAAACACAAAGACAAGCGCCCTATTCTCAGAGAAGCGCTTATCTTTGACAAAAAATATTCCTAGCTATGAAAAGTATGCTAAAATCCGCCTTCATCATCGGTCTGACTCTTTTTTCTTTGACCAGTTCTGCACAGCAAAAAATGCAAAGCCTGGAACAGCTCCTCAACACAACCGACCCTGCATGGCCGTTAGTTCAGAAATGGCTGGATTCTGCAAAGAATAAAGTTCAGGTATTGGAATGTGATTCAGCGCTCGCTAAAACGGCCTTGTATCAGTCACAGGTATCCACTTATGCGACTTTAGGTGCAGTAATTTACCATACTGGAGGAATCATGATCGACAATGGCTGGCTGAGGATTTTAGGATCAGGCAGTGCAAAACTGAGCCGTACTGTACCGGAATGGAATAAAGGGAAAAGTATTAAAGAATATGGTGAGCAGCCTGATTTCACCTTGGTTGCAGATGATGCGATCGGTGGTTTCTTTGCCATCAATTATGGTGCTTTTGGTTCAGATATAAAAAGTGTCTATTATCTGGCGCCAAACAGTCTGAAATGGGAATCTTTAGGTTTAGGTTACACCGAATTTCTTCGTTTTTGCCTGGATGGCGATCTTTCCGATTTTTATAAAGGATTAAGGTGGTCTACCTGGGATCAGTTTATTGCCAATCTGGATGGCAACAAATCTTATAGCTTCAGACCTTACCTATGGACAGAAGCAGGAATGGACATTGAAAAGGTAGCTAGAAAACTGGTACCGACAGAAGATCTTTATAGATTCAACCTCAGTAAACAGAAGGAACTGAACCCAGCGGGGGTAATTGAAAAACATTAAAACAATTTCTCTTCAGTAAATGTATAGCTATTAAGCAACACCTGTGTTAAATAAATATACATGATGAAGAATAGATACTATTTTCAACTGCTGGTCTCTGCACTTTTATTCAGCTGTCAGAGCAAGACGACAAGTGATCAAGGCGATGCCATTTATTTTGGCGGCCCAATTTTAACCATGGAGGATTCGGCACCTCATGCAGAAGCCATTGTAGTCAAAGACGGCAAAATTTTATTTACCGGAAAAAAGGCAGAAGCCGAGAAATATGTAGGCGATAAAACTGAACTTCATGACCTTCAGGGGAAAACATTGATGCCTGGTTTTATAGACGCCCATGGACACCTCACTTCCAGAGCAGGCATGGAATCTGCCATAGACCTGGGTGCCGCACCTTATGGAACGGTCAACTCAATTCCGGACATGCAGGCTACCATCAAAAAATACATTAAAGACCATCCTATGCCGCCAAATACCCCATTATTGGGCAATGGTTATGACGATGCCTTAATGGTAGAGCATACCAATCCAACCTTGGCGGAAATGGATGCCATTTCTGATACACACCCAATTTTAGCTTTACATGCTTCCGGCCACGTGAGTGTGGTTAATTCAGCAATGCTTAAATTTCTGGGCATTACTGAAACCGTTAAAGATCCTCCGGGCGGGCATTATGGCCGCGATAAGAAAACAGGAAAACTGAATGGAAAACTGGAAGAGAATGCCAATTTCATGGCTTTAAATAAGCTGATGACGATGCTGCCAGTGCCTAAAGTAAAACCAGGAGAAGAGTCTATGGCCATTCAAAATTTGATGAAGGCGCAAAATGAGTGGTTAAAATATGGACAAACTACGATCTGCGATGGTAGATCGATGAGCGAAAGCATTCCACTTTTAAAAGAAGCCGCAGCTAAAAAATTACTGATTGCCGATGTGGTCTATTTCCCGGATTACGATATCTACAAGGATAAAATCGATGATTTTAAACCGGAATACATGAAGTATACGGATCGCTTAAAATTAGGTGGCTTTAAATTTTCTTTAGATGGTTCGCCACAAGGAAAAACAGCCTGGTTAACCATTCCTTATTTGGTTCCTCCGGTAGGTGCCAGTAAAGACTATAAAGGATTTCCTGCTTTTACCGATGAGTTTGTATACAATGGCCTGAAAAAGGTTTTTCAGCATGGCTTTACCGCACAACTCCACGTCAATGGTGATGCGGCTATCGATCAAGCCCTTGGCGCCTTTAAAAAATTAAAAGAAGAGGGCGTTTACAAACCTGAAATGAGAGCCACATTAATCCATGTACAAAACAGCAGACCAGATCATATTCAAAAGATTAAAGATACCGGCGTATTGCCTTCTTATTTCTCTACACATGTTTACATCTGGGGAGACTGGCATTATACCAGCGTCTTTGGTCCGGAAAGAAGCCAGTTCCTAAGTCCGGCAAATTCTGCAAGAAAAGCAGGAATCAGTTTCACCATTCACCATGACTCTCCAGTTACACCTCCTGATCTGCTGACCGCAGTCTACGCTGCTGTAAACAGAAGAACACAATCGGGAAGAATCTTAGGACCAGATGAAAAAATTACACCAATGGAAGCTTTAAAAGCGATCACCATCAATGCGGCTTATCAGTATCAGGAAGAAGACCGTAAAGGCTCACTGAAAGTAGGTAAACTGGCAGATTTAGTGATTCTTGATCAGGATCCAACCACCATTGATCCTTTGAAAATAAAAGATATAAAAGTGACCGAAACGATTAAAGAAGGAAAGTCGGTTTACAAACAAAAAATATAAACCCTTGTCTAATTATAACAGCAGGGCCTTCTTTAACGGAAGGCCCTGTTTTGTTTTCCTGCTTATTTCATAGAATGGAATCCGATGGCATTGCCTTCTGAATCCATGCAAACGCCGCAAAATCCATATTCTCCGATCGACATTTTATCGTTCAATACTTTTCCGCCGGCTGCAACTACTCTTGAAATTTCTGCAGCACAATCTTCACAGCTAAAATAAACCAGTGTTCCACCGAGTCCGGGCTTAAACATGCTTGATTTCACCAATGCACCACTGGTTCCAGGAGCAGCCATATCCCCTGGAAAAGACACCATTTCATAAGTATCTTCACCATCTTTTTCTATTTCCATACCTGCTGGCATGGGCATCGCTTCTAATTTCACTGCCAATACTATTTCGTAGAATTTTTGTGCTCTTGCCATATCTTCCACGTAAATTTCGGTCCATCCAAAGGGATTTCTTGCTGTTGCCATTTTTGTAGGTTTTAAATCGTGAATAATCTTTTTAACTACACTAAGTTCCACAAATTAACGCAAGGATTACGGGGTGAATTAAGACAAAAAAAAGGGGGATTTGAGTCCTTTTATTAGAAGATGCCCTTCAAATTTCGGATGCCTCAGCGAAACATTTCAAAACAAAATTTAGACCATAGCATTATGATAGTAGTATTGTTTTTTAAAAGGAATAAGACGTTTAAAATAATTTATTAGTTCTCTGCTCTGAAAGTATTTGATATTAATTTTCTTGGGCGCTTCATTTTGAAGGGCTCAGCAGCAGTCTGACTTGCATTACCTTGCAATTCCTGAGATTGAAAACGGTTTTCTCTGACTGTTCTCGGTTTCTCTGCTCTAGCTTCATCCGCTAGCTTAACGCTAATCTTTCTCCCTTTCAAGACCATACCATTGATGGCGGCAATCGCTCTATCGGCATCTGCCTGCTCTTCCATTTCGATAAAACCAAAGCCTTTATGTCTTTGGGTAAATTTATCGGTTAGCAGATGTATGCTGTGTATGTTTCCATGAATGCTGAATATATCCATCAGATCAGCTTCCTGGATATCTAGTGGATAACCCACCACAAATAATTTTACCATGATTTTAATTTTAATAATCCTGCGCTGCTTATGCAGCATATCCACTAGAGCTGAAACAAAAAACAGCATCAGCAGCTGATAAGGGCTTCTTTTAATAAATCGCAGCCGATCAGAATGGCCAGAAAGCAAAAAAGCCTTAGATTTCTCTAAGGCTTTCCAATGTACCGTATCTCCGGATTACTTTGAACATTTAGATCGTTTTTTAAGGCTTATTGAACCTATTATTAATGATTTAAGTGCCAAAGGTTTTATTTGAATTTGCCTTTACTCTAGTTGTTAATTAGGGCAAAGCTAGCGAAAAATAACCTTAACCGGACTAGTATTGAACCAAAAACTTGGAAGTAACGTAATTTATAGTTTTAATTATATGCTCTTCGGGCTTATGAACCTTAGTGTTAAAGTATGTTACTCTCTTAGCTTACTTTTTTATTGCAATTCCAGTTAGCTTAGATATCAGAAAATCACCATTTCTTTATAATGATTGGATACTTTACGAAGAGAAGATTTTGTATCGTCTTTTACTTACTTAGGAACCAAATCCACAGGCTTTAAAGCTTTCTCTGCAGCTTGAATACCTTCTTTCCAATTATTGTTATCCGGGTAAAGGTATGCCATTAACTTAAAAAGTGCTTTTGCTTTCAACGGTTGCTTATTCAACATTAACTCATAATATGCCCAGTTTGTCAAGTCCCATTCGGGAATTGAATATTCTGTCTGCTTAGCCTTAACCCTTTTGTAAGACTTCACCGCACTATTATAACCTTCTCGTTCTAAGATAGCTCGGAGTGTTATTACCGCATCAGGATAATTACCCCCATTTGAAGCCTTTAACTCGGGATAGTAGAAACCTGCCACTTCAGGAGCTAGATTCTCCGGCCCATCACTCTTTAGGTTAGTGAGCACCACAACCGCCAGGTCATGGTCAGGATAAATATAGAACCAAGATCTAGACCCGCCTATACTCGCCACGGCTTTAGGAGTCAGGTTCCGTTTTGCAACCCAGCCCAATGCCCAGCGCCCATAGCTCTTGTTGTTTAATTTACGAGGTGACCACATCAAATTTAGACTATTCCTGTCTTTTAACAACCGCTTCGTTTGCAGCGCAATAATCCATTTCCCAAGCTCTTCTGCGGTCGTATTTATCCCTGCTGTTGCTCGAAGTTCGGGGAACTCCTCCCACGTTCGCTCCAATGTCTTACCTTTGACAAAGGTCCCCTTCGTCTCTCTAGAATGTGCATAGGTCGGTGCTTTGTTAGAAATCACATCCTTGGAATCTCCAAAATTTGTTAGAGACATTCCTGCCGGAATGAATTGCCTGTCACGAACAAACTCTTCAAATTTCATTCCGCTGAGTCGCTCTATAACCTGCCCGAGAAGTACATAGTTAGTTTGGTTATAGGATGTCTTTTCTCCTGGAATAAATTCCAAAGGTCGTTCGTGAATTCTTAGCCATGCTTTATTGAATGTTAGACCATCTATATATCCACCGTTTTTTATATCCAAAAAGTCAGGAATTCCAGATGTATGATCCAGAAGCCTATAAACGGGAATGTTTTGCCAATCCGACGGCAAGTTGTCCAAATACGTTGATATCGGCTGCTCAAGGTCAAGTTTTCCATCCTCGACAAGCTGCATCACTGCAACACCAGTGAAAGCCTTAGTCGCAGAATTTATAGAAAACAACGTATGCACATTAACGGGAACGCTATGTTCAACATTAGCTAAGCCATATGACTCTAGCATCGTAACCTTCCCTGACCGGATAATCGATATTTGCAAGCCTGGTATTTCCCTGGTCTGCATTTCGCTCTTTATGAAGTGCGCAATCGAATCAAGCTTATCTTGAGCCTTAAGTCCCCCTACCGTTGAATTTAACATCAAAGAAACCACTAAAAATATTTTAAAAAAGCGTATGCTCATTTGATTTTCTTAAATAGACGTAACAAATATCTGTATGTTACACTAATTGGATACTCTAAAAAACCCTCATTTTTTGATCAGTTACAAAGATACACCCCTATAGTCTATACAACTTATAAAACATACCCTCCGATCAATAGAATTAGATCATGATTTCCTGCAAAAAAAAAGAACTCATTTCATTATTCAAACAGGATTTTTAGTTTTTAATAATGAATTATTGATAAATAAAATGACCAAAATAATTAGATATGGAAAGGTCTGCCAAAAATATATATAAGGAAGAGGAATTGAGTCAAGGGGCAACTGTTCCAAAAAATGCAACAGTTAAAAACCTAAAATACCTTTAGATATCATCTAAAGCCTCCAATAATATATTTTTAATAATCTTTCCCATATGGGAAAGATTTCTGTACCGTTTCTCCGGATTACTTTGAACATTTAGATCGTTTTTTAATGCTTATAGAACCTATTATTAATGATTTAAGTGCCAGAGGTTTTATTTGAATTTGCCTTTGCTCTAGTTGTTAATAGCTCAAATCTAATGAACAACAACCTTATCCGGACTCCCTTTGAACCAAAAATTTGGAAGTAAAGTAATTTATAATTTTGGTGGATGAGCCATGAGGAGTTCGCCCCATCGCCTAAACACCACATTAAGAAAATACAATAACTGAAATCAAGAAAACAAGCAAAGGACTCAATAGAATGAAATAATAAGATATATGATCAACTAAAGTATTCTTTTCTTCAGTAATTAAATCATCTTTTTTATCGGATTTGTTTTAAAATTATCTTTTTTCTCAGATTTAGAAGGAGTTCGTTACTGATAAAGTTGCATTTCGTGTTCTAGGTGTACTGGTATTACCATTGATCATATTAGTCTCAGTAGTAACAGCTAAATCCATCTTTAAAATAAACATTGTGGCCGGATCTAATACAATTTTACCTTCATATTTTTTAGCATTTGTTGTGGAACCCATCTTTTGTGGTAAAGGCTGAATAGGCTTGCCTTGAATAGGTTTTAGAGTAAAAGTATTGAGTTTGTTTTTGTTAAGAAATACTTGTTTGCTAACTAGTTTTAGCGTAAGATGATTACCTTCTTTACCTTCGATTGTGTAGGTGTTGGTGATCTCAGCTTCAGGTCTTACAATTGTCTCTTCCCAGGTCGTGCCTGGGGTTGTATTTTTAGGAAGTATGCTGCTAAAAAAAAGTCCTTGAACAATTCCTTCTTTTCCTAACGTAGGAAAGTTATCCTCCCAGATGTTTTCAATGTCTTCTTTCAACGCATCATTAGTTTCCCATTCACTTGATTTAGAATGGTAAGAAACTTTCTTTTTGAGTATTTTTAACTTGTTATTTACTAATCTTTCAGCCCCGTCTGTGCTCTCAAAAGTATTGTCAGAGTCATATTTCATAGGTCCTGATGGACCAGGTGCAGTGACTTCAATTCTTTTTAATTCCCGTAATAAGCTCAATTCGTTGTTCCTTTGTGAGAAAGAAGTAGACCAGGTTTGCTTATCTTTTTTTACGAAGTCACTGGATTGCATGGCTTCAGGTGCGCTTCCTCCTCCTTGAACAATAACTAGAGGGGTGGTTTTAAAAGCAGCTGTAGTGGTAATAACTTTTCCTGCATATTTTTCATACGGGATCTTAGTAGATTGTGCTTTTAAGCTTATTGGTAAAACCAATAGAAGAAAGACTCTGATTAAAATAGGGTTTTTAAGTACGAACTTCATGATGTTTCTGGTTAATAAGTTCTTATTATTTCAAATAAACAGTAATGATTCGATAATTACAACTGAATTTATTTGGTATTTACGAAATTATATAATTATATTTCTTTGGAAGAATATGGGAACGTAATTTAAAATTTAACGCTATGAAAAAGAAAACTCTAATGGTATTTGCTGTTCTGTGTTTATTAACCAGTACATTCACTATGGCAAGTTCAAAACTTACTCAATCAAGTTCTATTAACAATAAGAAAATATGTTTTAGTGCTGCTCTCCTTGATGGTAGTGGTAATCAAATAGGATACACTTTTTTTGATTGCGACTCAGGAGTCGCTTTTTATGTTTATTATTAGATTTAATTATTAATTAACCAATTAGTTTCCATATTATTTCAACTTTGTTCTATTCCATCTCCTTAAAATATATCCTTATAGTTTTTCTGCTCTTGTTGGTGCTTAAGCCAGAAATCGGCTGGTCCCAGCAAGGTATTTCAGGAACCATTAATATTTCCTCTCCTAAGGAGCTTCAGGAAAATAGCCAGACACCTAGCATTACTCTACGGATTCTTTCAAATAAAAAGGAATTGTTTTCAACCAAGATCATGAACAGTGATACTTCAATCCGCTACAATTTTCCTGTTAAAACCCTTATTCAGCTTAATTTATCCGGCGACCTCATCAAAACCAGAAAACTCTATTTACAGACAGATACTCTGGTTTCTGGCCAATCCATTAACATCCGAATGGAAAAAAACATCATAGAACTGGCAACTGTCGAAATTAAACAACAACAACGTTTTGAAGAAAGAAGTGATACGCTGCAAATTCCAGTGGATAGCATTAAGACAAGACCACACGCCAATTCAGGGGAACTATTAAATCAGATTCCAGGTTTCAATATCAGCAGTAATGGTTTGGTAACTGCTATGGGTAAAAAAGTTAATAAGGTAAAGGTTGATGGAAAGGAGCTATTTGGTGGTAATGCAAGAGCGACCCTTGATGCCATTAAATCTGATATGGTTCAAAAAGTGCAACTTATAAGTAGCGATAATGGAAGTGGACAAAACGACATCAACCTATTGCTCAAACAAGATCGCAAAAACGGAAAGTACGGAGAATTATCGGCATTGGCAGGGACTAATAGTCGACATACGCTAGGAATAAGAGTGAATTCGATTAGGCCAGGTTCCTTTTTTAATCTCTTTGTCAATGAGAACAATACGAATGAGCGTGCGATTTCTGATATGGACTACCTCTCTATGGTCAGTTTTAGTCTGGAGAATAACAATAGTGGTACACAAAAAATCTACTATGATCATAAACTGGAAAATCCTTTTGAGAATTTAGAACGCATCATGAAAAAGGGTGATTTTAATATCGGAGAGAATCATAATTTGACTGCTGGAGCTAACTTCAATAAATCAACGGATCATTTTACATGGAATAACTTCATTTTGTTTGAGAGACCCAATGCCGAATTTGTTAGGGCATTCAGTGCAAAGACGTTGATCAATCCTTATACACTTGACAAGCGTGGTCTAGAGCATAATCATCCTTTAGACAGGAATGTCTTCGGGGAAAGTACGCTAAAATGGAAACCTAATGATAACAATACCTTCAGTGGAAAAATTACTGCCAACACTAGGAATACTTCAGAAGAGAATACAAGTGAAAGTTTCAACACGATTAGGAATCAAGCGAATGAAGTAATTACCGAAGATCAGATCAATTTCAATCGTAACTACGAGAAACAAGGGACATTTTTACACCTTAAAGGAGTATGGGAGCACCGTTATGAAAAACCCGCAAATAAACTGACATTAATTGGCGGACTAGTAAATAATAGGTATAATATGCTCAATCAATACAGCAATTGGAGCGGTGATCCTTTTACCACGATAAATAATAATAAAATCAATCAGGTTTTTTTCGAGACTAACTATTATTCATCAATTAGCCAGAGCATTGTTCTATTACCAAAACTGCTCCTAGATCTTAATCTTACTACGGTAAATGGAGAATCACATATGAACACAAATGGATTCAATTTAAATCAGACGACCAGCCAATACAATATTGAAGCAACGGCTCTGACTGCAGAACAATTCAGAATAAATAAAACAACATTGACTGGACAAGCATTTTTGTATTATAAAACAGGAAGAGTATCAGCTGTTGCGAGCGCAGGAATTTTAAAGAACAATTGGGAAGTAGAACAAGAAGATTTGTTGTTGAATAAGAAAACCCAGTACGTTTTCTTCCCAAATTTTTATGCGAACTATTCTTATAATAGTGGTAAAAATAGTATTTCTGTTACCCAAACCACCGTTTTAGTAAATCCGTTAATGGAAAATCTTGTTCCTGTATATGATAGTACTTATGTTCAAAAAGTAACCTTAGGGAACTCTGGTTTGATTCCTTATATTCAGAAGAACTATATGCTAAATACATCTGTATTTATCAAGGGAATCGGATCTTTAAATGGACAGGTTTCCTATGGAAGAAATCAAATTCCAGTAATTGACGAAAGTATAATAACAGCTGGTTTTCCAGTAGAAACGTACACACAATCTGGGAATGGTGAGCAGGGTAATGCGATTCTTTCCCTGTTTAGATATAGTATGGAAAGTGCAGTAAACACAAACTTCATGCTCATTTATTTATGGAAAAAAGAAAACCAGAAATTTAATGAAGTATTGAGTGCGTTAAGTCTTCATACAATAATTATTAACGGAGGACTTAAGTGGCGTATTAAACCAGAACATCAGCTAAATGTAGACCTATCAATGACTTTTGGTAAGTTGAAGTCAAGTGTTTACTCATCCAATAATAGTAATTCTAGACTTTTTCTAACGTTGAATAATGACAATAAACTTCCGTTTAATATATATTATCAATTGAATACAAAGTGGTTAGTTTTGGACGATGGAACTGCCTTCCAATTCTTAAGACCAGTAGCCAATATCAGTGTCTCTAAATACCTGGGAAAGCACAATTCGCTTCGTTTAAATCTGGGAGTCGCTAACTTGCTAAATGTTAAAACCATAAAAAACATCAGGTCTACCATTGATCAGGTAAGTATCACTGAAGATCGGTTCCTACCACGTTATCCTTATTTAGGTCTTAATTTTTTTCCTGAGATTTGGAAGAAAAAATAAACAATAGAGTAAACATTGAGCAACAAATCTATAACCACGATTGAAGGAAAAGATGAACTTTTAGATAAAGCAAAAGAAATATTGGCAGCAATGACAAAATGAGTTCCCAAATGCGCAGACCTTGGCCTAAACCACAATGCCCCCCATAAATTGAGGGCATTGTGGTTATAGGGGATTTAATCAGCAGCATCTTAACAGGAGAACCTACAAAAAGATGCTATAAAGACCTACTTCTAAAAGAATACCCCTGTCGGACAAAGAGCAAGTAGCGCGCATCGTTTTCGAATATATTGAAACTTGGTATAACCGTAAAAGACTACATTCTGCTCTGGGCTACTTGTCCCCAGAGGAGTTTGGAAGAAACTTAAATAAACAAAATATTGCAGCTTAACCGAATGTCTACTTTATTGTTGCAATTCCAAACTGCCGCTACGCAGGATTAATTAGAGTCCCCGCCCTAAAAGATTTACCAGAAAAGTATGTAAAGGGCATCCATAAGCCAATAATCACCGAAGCTGACTACTGGACCGCAAACAAAATGCTCAGCAACAAACGACCGGAAAAAGTACGTCCCGACGAAGACTTCCCCTTAAGAGGTGTTTTAAAATGCTGGTGCGGACAAAGTATGACTGCGGGATGGTCAAAAGGCAGAAAACAATATTACCTGTACTATAGATGCCATATTCATAACAATGTAAATGTACCAGGTAGATTATTGCATGAACAATTTGACGAAGTCCTTAAAGACATTTGCTTTGAACCGCAGCAGGTAGAATTTCTACAGCTCGCAGCCAAAGCACTACTAGCTGAACCTCTAAAACAAAAGCAGGAAAGATTAAAAGAAAAACTGAATGCCATCAGCGCAATTAACGCCAAAGTTCTAGAGCTGGAAGAGAAATTCATGAATAATCAGATCGAGAACACAACTTATCAGACTTGATTTAAGAAATACAAAGAAGAAAAAGCAACCTTGGAAATGAGCCTAAATGGAAATCCTAAATCAAAAATAGAAATTGACAGTCTGATTGATCGGGTTCTGCCGGCTCTTACCAACCTTTTTGAGATCTATGAAAAATGTAACATCTTCCAAAAACATGCTATTGTAAGGGGGGTGTTCAAAGACAATCTGGTATGGGCAGGGGGTTTACTTAGAACCGCTTTCATTGACCCCACCTTCAGGGATCAAGCGGAATTCTTGGGGGGAAGGAAGTTTAAGCATAGATTTTAGAAAGTCTGAACAGAAAGAATTTGACATCTCTTACGCCCCTGGAAGTAGCCCTGAAAGCTTTCACTTTTGCATTGAAAG
>NZ_JACSZW010000020.1 GCF_014472395.1 Pedobacter sp. N36a | reverse complement strand
GCCAATCCATAACTGGGGACTGGCATTCTCACAATTATATATTAAATTTGGTGATAGAATTCTTCAGGAAAATAGAGGATTCTGAGAAGCGTTAATTTTGAATGACACAGTTCACGTTACACTCCCGGGGTTTTCTATATTCTTATTTTGTAATATTTTGCGCTGTTACTTTCCGATACAGAAAGTATCTAAACTCTTATAATCAGACTATTACATGAATTAAGTAACAAAAAAGAAACATTCTGTATGCAATTATTTTATTTAACGTTACTAAAACAAGCTACAGAATTATATATCAACTAGTTATATTATATATTCCTAACCTAACAAAGATATCTTTTAATAAAGGTTCAAAAGCACATAAAATCCCCCTTTGTTCCTCCTTAGGGAGAGATTGAATATAGTTTACAAGTGTTACCTTTTGACTATCATCAATTTTTTCTTGTATATAAATTAGATTCTCTTCAGGTAGATTTAATGAGTTCGTATATTCAGTTAAAGATTGATTCGTTCTATCCCACCTTCCAGGGTCTTGCAGTAAGTCTTCACTAAGCTTTCTCTTCTTTAGCCACCCCCTAGTCCTTGCGTGAATCCAGCATTCTGGGCTAAACATTTCTTCCAAAGTGATAGGTAATATAATCCCCCCTTTAAAAATTGGTATCAGATGTCTAGCATACTTCTGATCATGTCGAAACATAGAAAATGTTTCTCTTCCAGCAGTATCTAAAGGTATTTGAGTCTCTACATCAGTCATGGATTTTTGACCTGCCATGTCATTATCGAAAAGTCCAACAGATTGAAGGTATTTACCATTTGAACCTATAAAAAGTGTTTTTCCCCAAATAACTAACTGTCTCTCTACCCACGAAGAACCTCCTCCATACTTTGTTAATTCGACAACTACTTTGTTCTCAAAACTTGGATGAAATAATTTGATAGCTAAATCAACAATTATTTTATCAGTTTCCCCTTCAACAAACAGAGTCTCAATTTTTTCCTTTACAATTTTGCCGTTTATTTTCACGATATGAAAAATGAGATCTCTTAATTGATTTTCCCATTCAATATTTTCGGGTTCATATTTCCAAACATTCCAGATATTACTAAATTCAGAAGCTATTTCAAAGTTCCCGGTTAATCCTACGATATAGAGTGGAATACTTACCTTACTCCTACTCTTATACATTTCCTTTACAAGATAGTTACCTCCGTTAGCAACACATTGTTCTCCCTTCCTTAAGGGCATTAACAAGTCAGTTATTAAGAGATGAAAATGATACAATCGCATGGCTTCTAAAGCTTCCTGAACATTTGAAGCTTGCCTGATTTCAATTCTATTGGTTGAGGAAGACATCGCTGATGCGATTATTTTAGATATTTTATTTATATCATCGTCTACGATAAGTATAGTAATCATTGATTAGATATAAAATTTATGCGTTGTTCTAAGTCTGCTTTCCATTTATCTTCTTCGGAAGCATTATAAAAAACTGCACCTTTGTAGAAATCTCCAAATCTATTGAGTAGGTCTTCATTTAATTGAGAAAACGTCAGCTTTCCGTTAGCAAAAACATCAAACATTGTCACTAAAATAGTTGGTACAAGTTTATTACGTCTCTTCATCTCTCGTAATATGTTAACGCCACCAAATTGCTCAAAATTTCCGCCAATGTCATTGTTCCCACGTTCCCATAAAGGAATTGACATATCTAATATCAAAATATCGTAATCATTCTTAGTAAGAAGTTCTTTTATCCCACTATGATATGATTCTTTGATTTCAAAATCGTGGCTACTGAAAAAACTAGTTAGCTTTTCGATTTTAATCTTATCATCCTCAATTATCAGTACTTTCATCTAAATTATATTCTTTAAAAGGTAAGAAAAGTGATACACTAATCGTTGATTCTTCAATCAGAAACTCAAATCTGTCACTTTTAGCGTGAGCTTCATAAAGCAGAATTCTTTTTATTTTGTCAAAGCCACTTTCACCCTCAATATTAGAACGATCAATTTTATCGTGATTATTCCAGTTTTGCTTAACTGCATTCAACTTTCTTTCCGCTTCTGACTTGTTCATTGTAGGGGAAAAATTATTGGTAAATACTATCTGTATAGATTCTCCAATATTGGAAACATGAATCTTTGTGTTAAGCTTATCAGCTGATAGTCCCGAATGTTTAATAATATTTGCCATCATAATATTAAAAACAAAAATTAAATGACTGTAGCCCATAAAAGGTTCACAATCAATTATGATTTCAGGATTTAATCTATTATTAGGATTAATTTTATTTGTATACTCTTTACTAGCATCAATAATGGTTTCGATTTCCAATAAAGAGGATGACTCGCTAGTTCTAAAAATAAACCATTCAGCAATATTATCAAGTTCTGTCTGAATATTAGTACTGCTTTTTGAAATATTTGTTAATAAATCTGAATTTGCAGGTATATTAAATGAACGGATCTCAACTTGTAATTTTTCAATAAAACCTTGAAATGTATTATTAAATTCACCAACAATTTTGGACATAATACTTGACGCTACTACATGGGATGTGTAATTACTTAAATCCGAATATAATATATCTACGATATCTGTTTCAGAAGTAAATCTGTAGCTATGTTCGTTCATAAATTCCCATAATGCTCTATCACTAGTGCCGTAGTTAAATAGCCCATCTTTCTTTTCAGAATTCTTTTCAGTTCGAATTTGTATTAAACTGTCGACAATATATGTCGTGTAATCATCAATATCTCTTGAAAAGCTCTTTAGAGATGTTTGAACATTATGGTTTAAAATTTCATCACTACCCAGCTGCTCATACCATTTCTTATTATCCAAGTAAATGTCTCCTGTTTTAGATGTAACGAGGGATACTTTTTCGAAAACACTTCTTATATGGTTTTTTAATGCACCGTGCCTAATTCTTGTACTTAAACAACTATCTAATCCATATTCCTTACTAAATAAAAATTTTTCTCTTGTTTCTTGATAAATTGACTTAAAGGCTAAAAATGCAGGATTATTATATCTGATATATTCATCAGTTGAAATGGAGCCGGAATTGTCATCTACTAATATTGATGGTTTCCAATTTCTTTCCTTTGAAGAATTATACCCCACCAATGATACATCTTTTACTACACGCTCTATTTCTTTGAATCTACTAAAGGTTTCTTTCAGACCTTTTGATTGCAAGCTTTTTAAACTTTCAATATTGACAAACAGTCTCCCATCATCAACCTCCTTAATAACATTCCTAACTGCTGCTGTTCTCAAAATTTCTGCTATTTCTTTATTATATAAAACAGCATTTTCGGGATCAATCTTCGCTAAAATCAAGCAAATCTCATGACGTTCTTGTTCTGCCAACTCAATGGAGTCAAAAACTAATGAATTTTGTAAAGTACTAATAACACAGATTTCCTTTAAAAAATATATAACCCGATTGATAGAGTATTTCTTAACTAGTTCATTAATATCTAATTGACTAGGAAAATCTTCTTTTAGATAAGTCATAAACTCATCATAAACTACATAAAGATCATAACCACTTACAGTATTACCAAAAACTAAAGGTAAGTCCATTAAATCCGAGAATGCTTCAAAACCTTTTATCTGAATCTTCCGACATAGCGGTTGAAAATTGATTCTGTTGACATAAAAATCATCAATTAGAATTGCTCCCCCTAGTTCTAGTGCATCCCTCAATCTATCAGTTTCAACATAAGAATTATATAAAATCGTTAACATTTGTTCCTTATAAAAAGGAGGCATGTTTTCTTTAAGGGATTGCTTTGCATTTTCTATTACCTTCTCATATTCATTACGCTTGAAAAAGTGCCTAGCTCTATAAACCAAAACATTAATCACAGATAGTCGCTCTTCTTTCAGTTCGCTTACATTTCCAGATATGTAGCTATTAACATTTAACGATAAGAAATCTCCCAATTGAAGGTGTTTTGCTAAAACATTGCTATATCTATCCCCAAGATCTAAGGACAATAACTTAGGATTATTAATAGGAGAACAGATACAGCTTATTATACCATCCCTGTTTGCATTTAGCTGCCCTTTAAGCTCTGAAACAAAGGCATAAATTTGCTTTCCAAAATCAAACCCATTTAATAGAAGTGATTTCTTCAACAAATGATCCCTATATCCATCACTTTTTAAATCGCAGAAAGATGCTTTCATCATGAAATCTAAAATCTCATCTATAAACAAATTCCCAAGAGGAGTATGAGTCTGTTTAAGATGGATCAGTGATTTTATATAAATCTGATATATTTCAAAACAGGTAGGAAAATCCAATATAATGGCTAAACACATTTCTATACATTTCCCATATTTACCTTCAGTATAATTCTCGATTATATTTAATATAGGGTTAGAAAGGGAGAAAACAGTTAAACTATTATCAACATTTAATAAATTCTGAATTTGAAATATTTTTTTATCATTTTGAATAGCGCCATCTAAGAACTTTAGGAAATGAATAATTGTTTTGTCTTGAGAATTATCTATAGAAATTTGCTTAGCAAGTATATCAATGGTCAATAGATATTGATCAATAACACTGAATACATTACCAACGTAGATAATTCCAGCTATACTACCATATTCATAATCCGCAAAAAAAATACTTTTGAAAACTAAATAATCAGTAACTTCTTCTTCTGCATGTACATCTCCGATGTCATTTGAGAATTGTTTAAAACAATTCTCAAATGACATCGCTTTTTCTATCTTTTTACTATAAAAATTAAGTAAAAACTGATAAAAAGGACTATTAAGTTTGGGTAAATATTCACTCAAAGCCCCCCAGTTTTCTTTAGTACCGTACTTATATTCCTTTAACAACAAAGTCATTTCGATAGACCATAGCGTTTCACCAAACCTATGCCTAATTTTTGCTAAATTCGCTTCAGCTTCATCATATTTCTCTAAAAAAAACAGCCTTTCAAAAGAGTCCTTTTCAACTAAAAATGCGTCAATAATTGGTGCAGATTTTTTAATGTTGTATCCAATCCAAAAAAGCTCTTTTTTAAAGTCATTAGTAAATTCAAAGGCATTTCTCTGTTTAATACTTGTAATATCTTTAAATTGGCTATCCTGTAATTTTGCAGACTTCAATAATTGAAATTTTTCTAACAAAGTAGCATACTCACCCGCCCCCGAGTTTAATTTGATATAAGCTAATTTTTGTTCTCTAGATACTTTAGGATTGTTTAATAGTTGCCTTAATTTGGTCTGTAAGTTGGACATAATGCTTTGAAAAACAATTATTCGTAATTATTACTAATTAACATTGCTTTGAACATATTGATTTGGTTTGATCTTTTCATATACTAGAAACCAGTTCATTAAGCCACAAATTAAAGCGTTAATTAAATGAAACGCAATATAAACAAGAAACTAGAACGATTAGCAATTTTGCATTATTATTTTAATCATGACTAAAAGTAGTACAATGATTCAAAAATTATTACCATCAATATAGTGTAGAAACGAAATATTTGTAATACTTTTAATCTAAGAATTATTTCATAACATGAAAATCAAATATAATCGGGTATCGACCTTACAGCAAACGGGCATAAGATTTACTGCTGATAAAGACATTTATGATAAAATCTTGCTTGATAAGGTTTCTGGATCAATCCCATTTAAAGATAGGCCACAAGCAAAAGAATTAGTGAAACTTATCGATAAAGGCGTTGTAAAAGAATTAATCGTTGAAGAATTTTCCAGACTTGGACGTAATACAGGGGATGTAATCAATACTGTAGAATGGTTGGATGAAAAAGGTGTGAATGTTATAGTTAGAAATTTAGGTTTACAATCAAGACCTGATGGCAATAAAAATCCCGTTTGGAAAATGATTTCAACGATTATGTCTTCACTGTATGAAATGGAATTGGAGAATATTAAAGAGCGTACTACTGTTGGTAGGATGTTATTTGTACAAAATGGGGGTCAACTAGGTAGACCAAAGGGGTCAAAAGAAAACGATCTTGAATTTCTAAAAAAAGTGAGTTCAATTTCTGCTATCAATTGTTTAAAAAAGAACTTTACAGTAAGAGAAACAAGTAAAGTGGCCGGTATTTCAGTAGCCACCGTTATGAAAATAAAAAAACTTATTTAAATCGTTTTAGATTAAAAAATATTATAACCTTAGTAATTGTAATGAAAAAGGTCACCCACAATTAGATGACCCCTTAATCTTTGCATCATTAATAATTTACTCTACCGCTAACACAGTAAATCTACCCCTTCCTAAGGGAACAGGTCTAAATCATTAAAACGCGTTAAACCTCGTTATTTGGATTGCCATTATTTTACATCACCTAATGTTACGTCATAAGTCCCCCCATGACTTATCACCATTTTAACATTACTTCCATCAAAGTTGCAAGAATAAATATCTGACCCATCAAGATTACCAATGGGAGTACCAAATACATGGAAAAAAATAGTTCTTCCATCAGGTGAAAGAATTGGAGGTACACCTTCAAGTTCAATACCAGAAGGCAATTGGAGATTTACTTTCTTTTGGTTACTCCCATCAAAATTTGCTGTCCAAATCTCTTTTTTGGAGCCGTTAACTGAAGGAAAACTTTTTGTGAAAACTAAAATATTTAATGTTGTACTCGTTACTGGTGATTCCGCCTTTACCTCTTTTTTACAGCTTATTTGAAACAAAAGAATGGATAGTGAAAATGAAAGTAATACAATTGTGCTTAATAAGATTTTCTTCATATTTGTTTATTTGGTTTTGTTTATTTGGTTTTGTTTAGCCTACTCTTTTTAAAATGCAGTTTTCAGCATCCCTACTTTAAATTCATTGAATAATGAGCTTCTATCTTAAATTGATTTTCATCAGTATTTAGACTAGAAGTCTGATAAATATTAATGTCATGCAATTCCCAAATCAACATTCATTTCATCAACAATGTAGCTTCCCAATCAAAGAAATTCAATTATTTCACAATGTTTACTTTTGATCAATAATTTGGATTTATTAATTAATTTGATTTACTTTTTCCTGCTTAATAATTACGAAGGCCTGATCTTTTGGATTATATACTGCAAAATGACACTCAATATTATCGGCTAATACATCAAATAGCATTTATTACAACTAAGTTATTTTTTTATTGGCTTCTTGGGATCTAATGCTCCAATTGTTACATTAACCTGATTACCAGAGCCATTAAGTATTAGTGTTACCAAAATATTTTTTCTGATATTCCGATAGCTATAAATATTTGTCCTTGAATTTGATTCAATGCTTTGAAAATCATCGTTTAGCAACTCGTTGACAATTTCGTTTCCATAAGTAGCCACTTCAGTCCAGGATATTGCGTTGACCATACCATTACTGTATACGGTTGTATAGGTGTAGAATGCAGTTTCTGTTGTTTTTCTGTATTCGAGGATTTGTTTGTATTCCGAATCCAATGAAAAAGACTTACTAGCAAGGTATTCATTCATTTTTACTTTACTGCTTCCGAGTAAATTTATTGCAGTTGAAATCGTCTGAATTCGTTCAAAACCAAACTTAAATGAAGATCCACAAAAGAAAATTAAGATTAGCGTTAATTTAAGTACTATTTTTTTCATGATTTTTTATTTCAAAGCTAAAAACATTTTTCAAATTAGGCATATGTGCCTAAATAAATTTTAGGCATTCACTTGACCTTTGGTGCATGCCACTAAATCCAAGTGAATTAATAACCCTTAAAGATTTCGGAGAAAATATTCGTAGGATTCGGTTGGAAAAACAATGGACAATGGAATATCTGGCAAATCAAGCCAATGTAGAATTATCCCAAATCTATCGAATTGAAAAAGGTAAAATCAATCCAAAACTAACCACCATTGTTATTCTTTGTAAAGCTTTAGAAGTTAATCCAGAGCAAATAATAAGCATATAGCAACCTTTATTTAGGGTTTAAGTAAATCCCAGATTTTATGTTTTGCTTTAACCTGCGTCTTCTATTACAGCTCTATTGATTACCAGACAACCAACAAGTACATTTCGGAATAAAGGGGGCAGAATAACTAAATTCTGCCCTCACATTTTAAGCTGCTACATTGATAAATTCTTCATGCTCCCGCTTAAACTTTGGTTTAATCCTATATTTCTCCATTTCATCTTGGATAAATTTTTCAGCCAATTCTAAGTCAGAAACGCTGCTGCAAATTATCGCATCATGAAGCGTAAATACAATTTTACCAAGTTTATACATCTTCTTCCAAACCTTATCAATCAATATCGAAGCTTCAAATTGCTGTAATTTTATAGCAAACTCGTTATGCTTCTCATTTTTTAGCTCCCAGATTATCTTAAACACGGTTGGAAATTGGTTTTTAAATGCTTTTTTTATCTTTGTCATTCGTTTGCTGTTTTTAGAAAACCAGATTTCTCTAAAAATTTGCTTTTTAAAAGCACCCCGTTCATCAGCATTATAAAATTTCAGACCAATACAATTTGCCATACACTCATAGAAAGCTCCAGATTCAGCTAAGACTTGAAACGCATTAACATCTTGTGGCAAGTTAGTTAAGCCAACACCGCTTTTCTTAGCCCAATACCTGTGCAATAATGGCACTGTAAGCAAAATTTGTGAATTACTAATATCCGTCATTAGCATTGGGCCTCCATTTATTTCGATGTACTTACGATGGCATCGTGATAATGAAGTAAAATTGGTGTAAACCCTGCTTTTTATATCTGGTCTTATAGCAAAGAATTTCCCATCATGAATAGCTTTAAGTCCGAAGTCAGATGGTTCAACAGCCGTATTACAACCATCCTGAATTAAATCATACTTTCGTTTTAAATATTCTTTACCTAAATGATTAAGGGACACATGATTTTTCAATGCTAAGAGCTGATTTTTAAAGCAATTCATACTTTTATTATGCGCGTCAACCTTATTAATTAAAGCAGAATCTAATTCATTGAAATCTACCTGGAGAACATTTTCTACTTCGATAGTAGGGTGCAATAAATAGCATGCCGAATTCTGCCTGAATTTACTGTCTTTAACTTTAATGATAAATTTAAACTCCTCAAGCTTTTTTAAGATGTTTTTCACATCAGATCCTTTTCCGAATAATTCAGTTAAAATTTCTGTATTCATAGGTACACCTTCAGCATATACATCTTTTTTAAACTGTTTAACATAGTTTAAACGATTTACAACATACATATACTTAATTTGAATTGAAGTAGAATCTCTACCTGTTTTGGTTGTTATATCAGTACGAATTTTATCGTAAACTGATTTCTGCAAAATAAATGATACCACTTAAAATGACTATTAAAAAATTCATTAAGCGGTTTTATTTTACGTTTTATGTTGACAAGTAGTATTTTCATTATTATATATGACTTCCATAATACATTGTACAATTGTCAATTTAACTGCGAATGGAGTTAATAGAGTAACAATTACCCAAGAAATAAATATTGGATGGTTGAACTCAGTAGTGGAAAAAGCCACTACTGAGTTATTTTAAAAGTTAGCGGATTTTAAACCTTATTAATGTACCTAATTTTTGATTCATCGGAGCGCAATTGTAAGCTATATGATTCATCAGCATTAAACATTACACTACTCAGGAATTCATCTTCACAGACAGTCAACTTCATTCTATTAGGTAAGCAAATGTTTAAACAAAATTTTAATCGCTTACCTTTAAGAATAACATCGCCAATCACACTAAATTTCCCTTTAGAATAAGCGGATTTGAATATCCAAAATCCCTTTATATCGGGGAATACTGACTTTAGGCCAAGCCCGTATATTAAATCGCCTAACATTGATCCATCAACCCCTTCAAATAAGCATTTATTATTTTTGTATGCGCCCAGATTATAATCGTTCAATAAGCAGTTACCATCAAAGGCATGATTAATGTTTGAAGGCATATTAATCTCCAAACAACTATCCATCTTAATAAGGATTTTACCATTAGACTTCCTCGCTGTGTATTCAAATACCCCTAAAATCATAACGACCTCCTCCCATTTCTGTAATTAGTAAGATCAATTTCAGACTCCAGCTCTGCTTGAGATGCTATACGGTGACTTTCCAGCCACGCTTCTACTTCAGATTTTTTAAAAAAAATAAGTTTTCCACTGGGACAATACTTAGGCAGAATGTTTCCACTTGAGAGTTTATAAATATAGGATTTCGACAATCCTAGTTGGTCGCTTAGACCTTTTATGGAGATAAAATTTTCCATCTTTGTTTTTGTGTTTTTCTTTCATTCTATTCCGATTTTTTAATTAACTAACTTAACAACTCAACAAAATTAGAAAATAAATATTGTATGAAAAAATATATTATTATTTTTAATAAATTTTTTCATACAATATATTTAATATATTTTTGCAAAAAAAAGAAAAATCTTGACACAAAAAACAAGACTAAAAACAGCTATTTTTTATCAAAAACTTTAGCAGCTTCGATTCTTTTTGAATCAATTACTTTGGCATAAATTTGAGTTGTCTTCAAATCTTTATGACCTAGCATCTTGCTCAGAACAGCAAAGTCAACTCCCTTTGTTATTAAATAAGTCGCATAAGTATGCCTAGCAGAATGAAATGTGATTTTCTTGGTAATTTGTGCCTTCAGCATCCATTCCCTTAGTTTAAGGTTTGTCCATGCACTGTATTTTAACCCCTTAAAAACTTTCGCATTTTTATCATCATCCTTCTCCAGAAAAGATAAGGCACCATTAGGAATAAAATGAACTTCTTCAGATCCCGTTTTTTGTTGCTGATAATTGATGAAATACCCAGTACCTTCTGAATAATTAATATCTTTCCATCTTAGTTTAATCAAATCAGAAAATCTAAGGCCAGAATAAATAGCAAACATAAATGAACTTTTAATAACTGGATTTTCACTATCTATTCCAATCAATCTGTCGATTTCCTCTTCAACAAGAAATTCCCTACGGGTTTCACCTGATTTGATAGATTTTACCTTCTTTACTATCTCCATTTTCAAGATACCTTCTTCAAAGGCTTGAATTAAACATATCCTGATTTTATTAAAATAAGATGAAGCTGCATTTTGCGAAAGGTGTTTATTCGCTTTAGTTTTGTACACATTTAAAATGTACTCCCTGATATCAGATAAATCTTGAACAGTTACATCAATTAACCTTACATCTTTGTTATTATAATACTGGCACAAAATTTTATAAGCGCTATCCCAATTACCATAGTTACCAAGACTCCCCCTTTTAGTTTCTTTTACGGTTTTAAAATAATCTAAAAACTTAAGACCCGATTGCTTCAATGTAGGTAAACCAAAATTGTTATCAATTATTTCGTTTTCCCTCTTAACTCGAATAATTTCAGCCTTGCGCCTGTTTTCTTTATTCTGTGCTCTGATGGCTGGATTACCTTTATCCGGCAATAGATAAATCTTTAAAGATTTCACTTCCCTATTACCTTGGATGTACATATCCAACACCAAACTTATTCTACCGTCCTTAAGATTACGCTCTCTAAGTGTTACCATACTTGTTATTTTTTGTTACTCGATCACCAAGGTAACAAAAACGTAACAAATAATATGATAAAACCAGAAATAAAATACAAGAAAATATTAACTAAGAAACTGATAATCAGCTATAATGACAACAAAAGAAAACATCGGAAACCATAGTTACTTTCCGATACAGAACTTGCTAAATATATTCTCCAGCAAATCATCCGTAGTCACTTGTCCAGTAATTTCTCCTAAATAATAAAGCGCTTGCTTAATATCCATCGCTAAAAAATCTGAAGTTACAGGATTCGTCAAACCTCTCACCACGCTATCCAGCGCCGTCCTGGTTTTCTGCAATGCTTCCACGTGTCTGATATTCGTCACCATCGTATGATTTGTAGAAAGCTTATCTCCTACCGCAGTATCATACAGCAACTGTTTCAATTCTTCAATCTGCTGATTTTCCTTTGCTGAAATAGAAATAAAGTTAATATCTGAAGGAAGACCAAGTTCCTTGACCCTATCTGTAAATGAAAGATCGATTTTATTCGCCACTGCGATAAAAGCAATTCCTGGTTTATGCAAACTCTGAATATCCTCTCTGATTTCGGTAGCAGAAAGATTCACTACATCAAAAAGATAAACCAACACTGCCGACTGACTAATCTTCTGCATCGTCTTCTCTACTCCGATCGCTTCAATCGTGTCCGTCGCTTCTCTAATCCCTGCAGTATCAATCAATCTGAAATTAATCCCATTGATATTCAAAACCTCTTCAATTGTATCACGAGTCGTTCCGGCAATTTCACTTACAATCGCACGATCTTCATTTAACAGCGCGTTTAACAAAGTTGATTTTCCTGCATTTGGTCTGCCTGCGATAACCGTATTGATACCTTCTTTAATTACATTTCCTAACTCAAACGAGCGGATTAGTTTATTGATCACCAGCGTGATCTTATTGATTAACTCCTGCAATTGATCTCTATTTGCAAACTCCACATCCTCTTCAGAGAAGTCAAGTTCCAGTTCAATCATAGAAGCAAAATGTATCAATTGTTCTCTCAACACATTCAATTCCGTACTAAAACCACCTCTAAGCTGATTCATTGCTACACTATGTGCGGCCTGAGAATCCGAAGAAATCAAATCAGCTACAGCTTCTGCCTGCGACAAGTCCAATGAACCATTTAAGAATGCCCTTAAAGTAAATTCTCCTGGTTTAGCTGCTGACGCGCCTTTTCTAATCAACAAAGAAATGATCTGCTGAATGATATAATTTGAACCATGGCAGCTAATTTCCACCACATTTTCTTTTGTATAAGACTTTGGAGCTACAAATAGCGCAACTACCACCTCATCAATCACCACATCACCATCTTTGATCAAGCCAAAGTGTAAGGTATGGGAATCTTGTTTTAGCAAATCCTTACTAAAAACGGAGTTCGTGATCGTGATCGCATCCTTACCTGAAAGACGAATTACACCGATCGCACCGATTCCTTGAGGAGTAGATAAGGCAACTATAGTTTCATTACTGATCATAAGAAGAAATATTCTGTGTTTTGATTATTTACAAAACTAGCCAAACATTTCATACCTTACCGTGTTTAGTTTTTGAAAAAACAAATAAACTACAATTAAATCCTTACTGATCCATCAAACCAGTCTCAAATCTGAGCTTTTGGCATTGATGTGATCTATTAATTTAGCCAGACGCTTATGAAAGACATGCCACTTACCGTTAAAAGATCCATTGAACTCCTCGGAATTGTTCTTGTAGGAGCCATACTTGTCATTGGAAAAGACATCATCATGCCGGTCATCATGGCCTTTTTCATCAGCATCATGCTTTTACCCGTATTTCGCTTTTTAAGAAAATACAAATTCCCGGAAATAGCGGCCATCGTGTTACCGATTCTCTTAGTAGTCATCTTTGTCGGATCTATTGTATGGTTTTTCTCCGCGCAGATAGGTGTCCTGGCAAACGATTTCCCACAAATTAAAGCCAATGTAAATGCACATTTAAAAACCCTCAGCGAATGGTTTGGTAAAATCAGTCATATCTCTACCACCGAGCAAATGAAGTTCATTACCGAAAAAAGTGATGACCTCCTGGCGATGGGTGGTAAAGCGGCCAGTGGTGCAGCAGTGACCTTAAGTTCGTTATTTGTATTTGTTGGTCTATTACCCATCTACATTTACCTGATGCTTTTTTACAAAGACATTTTACTCCGCTTTGTATTCATGTGGTTCAAGCCAGATCATCATTCAAAGGTGAAAGAAGCCATTTATGAAACAGAATCCATCATCAAAAACTACCTGGTAGGCTTATTAATTCAGGTAACCTATATGACCGTTTTACTTGGAGGAATCCTGTTGCTTGTCGGCATTAAACACGCACTGCTGATCGGCGTAATTTTCGCGATCTTAAACCTGATTCCTTACGTAGGAGCCCTAATAGGAAACATTATCGGAGTTTTACTGACCCTGACTTCCTCTACAGAAATGTGGCCAGTGATCACTGTGCTGGCAGTAATTGCAGGAGTTCAGTTCCTGGACAACAATATCCTCATGCCCAGAATTGTAGGCTCGAAAGTAAAAATAAATGCCTTGTTTGCCATTTTAGGTGTCGTCATAGGTGGAAGTATAGCCGGTGTATCAGGAATGTTCCTATCTATGCCTATCGTCGCTGTATTAAAAGTCATCTTCGACAGAACAGAAATGTTTAAGCAATGGGGCGTATTACTTGGTGATGAAAGACCTTCAAAAAGCCCAATGACCTTTGCCTCTTTCAGGAAAAAGAAAATCGTACCGACTTCGGCAGGAACTCAAAAATAATTACATAGATGGAACCCAACACTAACGCTCATTGGATACTTAGCATAAAACACTGGCAGCTCTTTTTACTATTAATAGGTCCTAAAATACTGGAAATACTATTTAGTTTCACAAGAAACCCCAATGCCGACTATTACTGGATTGAAATCAGCTATTGGATGTACCTACTGGTTTTATTATGCGGTTGGGTTTATTATACAACCGTAAATCTGTACCCATTATTACCAGCAACAGTCAGCATGAACCTTGGGAAATTCAAAAGAGCGATGGGCATCTCATTTTTCCCAGGCTTCATCATTTTAGGCATCATGTTATACAGGGAAATCGGAGGAAACGGAGGCTCAGGCTTTTTTGAACTTGCCGTTTTATTAGGCTTAATCCTTTTTTTTTCTACGGTCTGTTTTTTGTACGGCATGTACATCATGATCAAGACGTTGAGAGGAGTTGAATTACAACGTCCGATAAGCAGCGGCGATTTCGGCATTGCTGACTTAACGATTATTTACCCGCTCATCGGAGCTTGGGTTTTGCAGCCGCGGATCAACAAAGCCTACGAGTGGTCAGGCATCATGCAGCAGCTGCGATTAGAAAAGGAATAACCTTGCGAAGCATTAAATACAATGTAAAAAGAAAGGTCCTGAACATGACGCTCAGGACCTTTTTTCTACAGTTAAAATGAGATTTACATTCTTTCCGGAACCGTAATTCCTAAGATTTTCATACCAGCTTTAAGAATATTCGCGGTTACTGCACTAATACTTAAACGGTGGTGTTTCAATGCTTCATCTTCTTCTTTCACAATCGGTGGAACCTCATGGTAGAATTTATTGAACATCTTAGCCACCTCATACAAGTAATTCGCCAAACTTGCCGGACTAAACACTTTCGCCGCAGCAACAATCTCCGCAGGGTATTTAGCCAACAACATGATTATTTCACGTTCTGTAGCGGTGATCGCTACTTCAGTAGCAGTTTTTCCTGCATCATAACCTGCTTTATTTAACAGAGATTTGATACGGGCATGGGTGTACTGAATAAACGGACCTGTATTCCCCTGGAAATCGATAGACTCCGAAGGATCAAACAACAGGCGTTTCTTAGGCTCTACCTTCAGCAGGAAATACTTTAAAGCACCTAAACCAATATTATTATATAAAGCGCTTTTTTCTTCTTCACTAAAGTCATTAACTTTTCCTAACGCTTCAGTTTTCTGTTTCGCAGTCTCGATCATCTCTGCAACAAGATCATCTGCATCTACCACTGTACCTTCTCTTGATTTCATCTTGCCACTTGGCAGATCTACCATGCCGTACGACAAGTGGTGTAAGCCTTTGGCCCAGGTTTTACCTAGTTTTTCTAAAATCAGGAACAATACCTTGAAGTGATAATCCTGCTCATTTCCTACCACATAAATCGACTCATCCATTCCGAAATCGTCATGTTTCATTTGAGCAGTACCCAAATCCTGTGTGATGTATACAGAAGTACCATCTGCACGTAAAACCAGTTTCTGGTCTAAACCATCAGCAGTTAGATCGATCCATACAGAACCATCTGGTTTTTTAAAGAATACGCCTTTTTCCAAACCTTCTTCTACTGTTCCTTTTCCTAATAAATAGGTATTGCTCTCGTAGTAATACTTGTCGAAATCAACACCAAGGTTTTTATAACTGACTTCAAAACCAGCATAAACCCAGCTGTTCATCGTTTTCCATAAGCTGATGACCGCCTCATCTCCTGCTTCCCAATCCTGAAGCATTTTTTGTGCTTCTAAAATCAATGGGGCATTCTTCTTAGCTTCCTCTTCTGTCTGACCAGCTTCTTTTAAAGCCTCAATTTCTTTTTTATACTCTTTATCAAAGATCACATAGTATTTTCCTACCAAATGATCCCCTTTTAAGCCAGAGCTTTCCGGAGTTTCCCCATTTCCCCATTTCTGCCAGGCCAGCATCGACTTACAGATATGAATCCCACGGTCGTTTACCAGGTTCACTTTGATCACTTCATGACCGCTTGCTTTTAGCAATTCCGCCACCGAATATCCTAACAGGTTGTTTCTAACGTGTCCTAAGTGTAAAGGTTTGTTGGTATTTGGTGATGAATATTCTACCATCACCTTTTTGCCATTCGAATCAATTGCTCCAAATCCAGGGCTCAAAAGCTCCTGATTGAAAAGACTCAGCCAATAGCTATCTGCCACTGATAAGTTAAGAAATCCTTTAATTACGTTAAATGCAGTAACTTCTTCAATACTTTCTACCAGGTATGCTCCAAGCGCAGCTGCCGTTACTTCCGGAGATTTTTTGGAGAAACGCACGATAGGAAATACCACAATAGTGATCTGTCCCTCAAATTCAGCCCTGGTATCTTGTAAACTTACTTGGTTTTCAGGAAGATCCTGACCATATAATTGCTTTACCGCAGCAATCGTTGCTGTGGTGATATGTTGTTCGATATTCATAATTTACTCGTTTCTAAAAGCGTTAGTCGCTTTAATTAAAATTTCAAAGGCATGTTCTGCCATTTGATTCTCTCTGTCGAGAGTTGGATTCACTTCTACAATCTCGAAGCAGCATACTTTCTGATTGGTGATCAGGCCAGACATCAGCTTGCCTGCTTCTCTTTCTGTCAATCCTTGAGCAACCGGTGTTCCCGTTCCCCTGGATGCTGTAGGATCCATAGAATCCACGTCAAATGAAACATAAATGAGATCACAATGATCAAGATACACCAAAGTATCAATCACTGTCCGCTCTACCCCTCTTTTCCGGAGATCTGCCGTCGTAAAGATCTTGACTTTATTTTTCTTCAGCAAGTATTCTTCCGGCTTCTCCATATCCCGCGCAGAAATCAGCACAAGATCGCGATAATTAATCTTAGGTGCTATATTTCCAACGTTTTTTAGCTGAAACCAGTAGTTGATCGTTTCCTGATCCAGCTTGTTCACTTTCGACTCTAAATTATCTTCGTCAAGTGACATCGCTAAGGGCATTCCGTGCATATTTCCGGAGGGTGTGGTGTAGGGAGAATGGATATCTGCATGCGCATCGATCCAAATTACCCCTAATTTTGACTTTGGAAAAGCTGCTTTTATCCCTGCAATCGTACCCGCTGCAGTACTGTGATCTCCTGCTAAAACTACCGGAAACTCTTTCTCTTCCAAGGTAGTCCGAACCTGATCACTCACCCGCTCTACCATAGTCAATATTCCGGAAATCCGTTTTGCATACGGGCTGCCGGTGCCTTCAAGTAACAAATGGTTCTCATTTGGCACTTCTATAGATTTATGTTTCTTGAAGAATCTACTCCCAAAATCCAACGCTGCAATCTTAATTGCATCCACTCCTAAACTAGCTCCGCGTGTACCGGCGCCGATCTCGGATTTTACCTCAATAATTTTTAAAGTCTTAGTCATAAAAAAAAATACAAGTGTATTTTATAAAGTGATTATCTTTGAGCCGAAAATTAACTCATTTAATTAGCTACCCCTTTAAATAATTGTTCAAAAATATAAAAAATGCAGAGTTACTCCGAATTTCTTGATCTAAGTGTTGGTTTCCCTCAGGAAGGTTACAGCGTTATAGACGACGAATTGTATTTTCAAGATCTCAATCTGATGGAAATGATTGAAACCTATGGTACGCCATTACGTTTCACTTATCTTCCAATGATAACTAAGAAAATCCAACAAGCCAAATTATTATTTCAAACGGCTATCATCAAGAACAATTACCGTGGGGACTATAAGTATTGTTACTGTACTAAAAGTTCGCACTTCAGGCACATTGTTGAAGAAGCCTTAAAGAATGGCATTCACCTGGAAACCTCATCAGCATTTGATATGCCTATGATTGAGGCATTGGAGAAAAAAGGTGCCCTAACCAAAGACATTACAGTGATCTGTAATGGATTTAAAACTTATCAGTACAAACAATATATCATCGATATGTTGCACGACGGATACAAAAACATCATTCCAGTATTGGACAATAAAGAGGAATTTAACCTTTTTGATGATGAGGTAGAATTAGATACACCTTGTAATCTGGGTATCCGTATCGCTGCTGAAGAACAGCCAGACTCACAGTTTTATACTTCAAGACTGGGTGTACGTATGGAAGATGTGATCGAGTTTTACAACAATAAGATCTCTGCAAATCCAAACTTCAGAGTAAAACTATTGCACTTCTTTATCAATTCAGGTATTACAGATTCTCCATATTACTGGAACGAACTTGAAAAATATGTGACTTTATATTGCAAGTTCAAAAAAATCAATCCTGAACTGGATACTTTAGATATCGGTGGTGGTATGCCATTTAAGGACTCTTTAGTATTTGATTTCGATTACGAATACATGGTAAATGAGATCGTAAAAAGAATTAAAGAAATCTGTGCAGAGCACGACGTAGTAGAACCGGATATCATTACTGAATTTGGAAAATACACCGTTGCTGAGGCATCTGGCATCTTATACAAAGTTCTAGGACGTAAACAACAGAACGACAGAGAGAAATGGCTGATGTTAGATGGTTCATTCATCACCAACCTTCCAGACGTTTGGGCCTTAAATCAGAAATATATTTTGTTACCGATCAACAACTGGGATGCGGAATATGAGCGTGTCAATTTAGGTGGTATCACTTGTGATGGTCAGGATTATTACAATCAGGAAGCACACATGAACAGTGTATTTATGCCAAAAACACGTAAAGTACAATACCTGGGCTTCTTCAATACCGGAGCTTATCAGGAAGTATTGAGCGGTTATGGTGGTATTCACCACTGCTTATTGCCTAGTCCGAAGCATGTGATTATCCGTAGAAACAGAGATGAAACTTTCAACTTTGAAGTATTCGGAGAAGAACAAAACAGTAAGCAAGTGTTAAAAATCCTAGGTTACGTTTAAAACCGTATCCTAAACAAATTATACAGCGGGTGTCTATCAAAAGGCACACGCTTTTTTTATGCCCTGAGTTTTTAGGAAAAAAAAGGACGCAGCCCCCGCTGCGTCCCCAACCTTAAACCAAACTTATTATGAAAACTCTTCTGTTTCTTCATTAAGAAACTTTAATCTCTTTCGCAGCGTTTTTTGATTCGTCTTTTTTACCAATTGTAATGTTTAAAATTCCGTTGGTATATTCCGCAGTAATTTTCTCTGCATCCACACTTTCAGGCAACACAAATGATCTTGCAAAAGAAAAGTAATCAAACTCTTTGCGTGTATAATCTTTTTTCTCGTCTGTCTCCGCAACCTTTTTCTCTGCCCATACAGACAAAGTATCTTTCTTCAGGTTGATTTGAAAATCTTCTTTAGTTAAACCAGGTGCAGCCAACTCAATCTTATATTCCAACTCTGTTTCCAAAATGTTTACTCCTGGAATCTTGTTAATCGTTAAATTTTTATTTAACGCCTCACTGAACAAAGAATCAAATACATTGTTAAAATAAGGTGCAGTGTTTCTGGTTCTGTTATTAAAATTTACTAGTGTCATCGCTTATTCTCCTTTTATTTTAAGTTTTAATTTTATACTTCGATATAATCAACACCTATACCAATCCAATTATTTATGATATTTAAGACATTTTGGCGCAACAAAACAAAAAGTACAGACAAAAAGACAGAGATCATCAACCATTTCGACAGCTTTAAGTATAAAACGCAGATAGAAACTCGTTTTGCAGATTTCGACATGATGGGCCACGTGAATAATGCGGTGTACTTTACCTACATGGAGATTGCCAGAGTAAAGTATTGGAATACGGCCGTTAAATGGGATTGGAGAAAGACCGGAGTAGTCATCGCTAAAGCAGAGCTGGACTACCATACCCCCATCTATCCAGAAGATAAAATCAGTATGTACGTAAGAACTTCCAGAATAGGAAAAAGCAGTTTCGACCTGGAATATTTACTAGTCAAATTGGTCCATGGAGAAGAGGTAATCTGCAGTAAAGGGAAAACCGTCTGCGTTGCCTTTGATTACAACACTAAAACCTCTTCCGCGATTCCTGATAATGAGAGAACAAAAATGATCACATTTGAACAGCTTCAAGAGAAATGAGCAACTTCAGAAAAATAAATGCAGCTTAAAAAAAAGCGTCTTGCCAATCCTTAAAATTCAGTTAAAAGATAAAAGCAAGACGCCAATAGTTCACCATTAATTATTAGTAAGTCATCAATAATAGATCAATAACCAATAGCGTCCTAAACGCAAAAAAGGGAAAGAGGAAGTTTTAACACAAAGTTACCTTTGTGGTGCACAAAAACAATCCCCTTTCTCGATGATAAACATAACATTATTTTCACAAATTATATCAAAAT
>NZ_JACSZW010000001.1 GCF_014472395.1 Pedobacter sp. N36a | reverse complement strand
TAAAAATATTTAGGTGCCTATATCGGCGGTGTCTACCTCTTCCCATTCCGAACAGAGAAGTCAAGCCCGCCAGAGCCGATGGTACTGCGGTAACACGTGGGAGAGTAGGTCGGTGCCAAATCTTAAAGTAAGCCTGTAGTGAAAACTACAGGCTTTTCTTGTATACAGCCTTTTTTATGACTGAAAAGTTTCCATAGCTGTATAGCTGAAAATCCATCACCAGGCATAATCTACAGCTGATGCCTTATCCTTGATCACTTACTACTTAAGTTTTCTTACGGCTTTTCGGTGTCTTTAAAATTATTCCTGCTCAATGTCTCTTGTATAGGACAGTAAAGGTTTGAGAATGCCTGAATTGAAAACTTAATCTTTTGTATGATGTTATAAGGTAGGAACACCAAATTTAATGGCGGGGATGCTGGTTTGTAAGGCGCTTAATTGCGAATAAAATAATGGTGTGACGACAAAATATGCAATTTTTGGTTATCTTTGAAACTAATTTAAAACATAAAAAACAATGAGTTTTTTCGCAGAAAAAAGACGAGAAGTGATGTTACATATCGAAAGCTATATGCTGGAGATGATGGACACCTACTTGAAACCGATTGACACTAATTGGCAGCCTTCTGATTTCTTGCCGGATTCAACCAGCGATACGTTTTTTCAGGATATAAAACAATTACGTGAGAATGCAGATGGGTTATCTTATGACCTAGTTGCTGTCTTAATCGGTGACACCATTACAGAAGAGGCTTTGCCAACTTATGAATCATGGTTAACGATGGTAGACGGAATCACTAAAGATGAACAGGGTGGCTGGATGAAATGGGTGCGTCATTGGACTGCAGAGGAGAATAGACACGGAGATTTACTAAATAGATATCTTTACCTTTCCGGCCGCGTAGATATGCGTCAAATGGAAATCTCTACTCAGTATCTGATTGCTGATGGATTTGATATAGGTACTGGACATGATCCATACAGAAATTTTGTATATACTAGTTTCCAGGAACTAGCTACAAATATTTCGCATAGAAGAGTAGCTTCGATGGCTAAGAAGGATGGTGATGTTTTACTTTCCAGAATGTGTGGTGTAATTGCTTCTGATGAAGCTCGTCATGCTAAAGCCTATAAAGACTTTATGGCTAAAATTTTTGAAGTAGATCCAAACGAAGCAATGGTTGCTTTTGAGGATATGATGCGTAAAAAGATTGTCATGCCTGCTCACTTTCTTCGTGAAATGGGACTTAAAATCGGACAAACATTTGGTCACTTTACGGATGCTGCACAGCGTTTAGGCGTATATACTGCGGTAGACTACGTAGAAATCATGCAGCAGCTGATTGAAGAGTGGAAATTAGAGAGCATGCGCGATCTAAATGAAACTGGGGAGAAAGCTCGTGATTATATCATGGCCTTACCAGATCGGTTGTTACGCGTAGCAGATAGAATGAAAAACCCTACAATGGATTATAAATTTAGCTGGATACATTCTTAAGCTATACGAATTAGATAAAACAAGAAAGCCTGAATAATTTTATTCAGGCTTTCTTGTTTTATCTCAAATTTATAGGGACTTTGAAATTTACAAGTTGATCCCTACATATTTCTTCGGTATTGTCCGCCGACTTCATAAAGGGCATTCGATATTTGTCCCAAAGAGCAAACCTTACATACTTCCATTAGTTCTTCAAAGATGTTTTCACCAGCTATGGCCGACTTTTGCAACTTTTTGAGGATAGTGGCTGTATGTGCTGCGTTTCTGTCCTGGAAGGTTTTTAAAGCAGTAATTTGATATTGTTTCTCATCTTCTGTAGCTCTAATCACTTCACCTGGAACAACAGTAGGGGAGCCATTTTTATTTAAGAAGGTATTCACCCCGACAATTGGATATTCTCCATTGTGTTTTAAGGTCTCATAATAAAGACTTTCTTCCTGGATTTTACCTCGTTGGTACATAGTTTCCATTGCACCTAATACGCCACCTCTGTCATTGATACGCTTGAATTCCTGCAATACCGCCTCTTCCACCAAATCTGTCAGGTCTTCAATGATAAATGCACCTTGTAAAGGATTTTCATTTTTAGCTAAACCTAATTCTCTATTGATAATTAGCTGTATGGCCATCGCCCTGCGTACAGATTCTTCTGTAGGCGTGGTAATGGCTTCATCATACGCATTGGTATGGAGGGAATTGCAATTATCGTAGATCGCATACAATGCTTGCAAAGTGGTTCTGATATCATTAAAATCAATTTCTTGTGCATGTAATGACCTGCCGGAAGTCTGAATATGATATTTTAGCTTCTGGGATCGGTCATTGCCTTTGTACTTATTCTTAATGGCTTTTGCCCAGATTCGTCTGGCTACTCTTCCAATTACAGAATATTCCGGATCAATTCCATTAGAGAAGAAGAAAGATAAGTTTGGGGCAAAATCATCGATGTTCATTCCTCTGCTTAAATAATATTCAACAAAGGTGAAGCCATTACTTAAGGTAAAAGCAAGTTGAGATATTGGATTTGCACCGGCTTCCGCGATATGATAGCCAGAGATAGATACAGAATAGAAATTCCGTACTTTTTCAGTAATGAAATAACTTTGAATATCTCCCATCATTCTCAGTGCAAATTCTGTCGAGAATATGCAGGTATTTTGTGCCTGATCTTCTTTAAGAATATCAGCCTGAACTGTACCCCTCACTGTACTGATGGCATAAGCTCTGATTTTCGCATATACCTCTGCAGGCAGTACTTCATCTCCGGTTACACCAAGTAACATCAAACCTAAACCATTGTTTCCTTCGGGCAGTGCTCCGCTGTAACTCGGTCTTTGAATCCCTTTTGATTTGTATAAGGCATTAATTTTCTTTTCTACCTGATCTTGCAGTCCTTGTTCAATAATGTATTTTTCACATTGCTGATCTATGGCTGCGTTCATAAAAAAGCCCAATAACATAGGGGCAGGACCATTAATTGTCATGGACACAGAGGTGGATGCGGCACAAAGGTCAAAGCCTGAATATAGTTTCTTAGCATCATCTAAGGTGGCAATACTTACTCCTGAGTTACCAATTTTACCATAAATATCAGGTCTGATGTGTGGATCTTCACCGTATAAGGTAACAGAATCAAATGCGGTAGACAGACGATGAGCAGGTTGTCCTAAGGATACATAATGGAATCTTTTATTGGTTCGTTCCGGTCCGCCTTCACCAGCAAACATACGGGTAGGATCTTCTCCATCACGTTTTAGAGGGAAGACACCGGCAGCGTAAGGGAACTCTCCAGGTACATTTTCGGTGAGCAACCAGCGCAGTACATCTCCCCAGTCTTCATAGCGGGGAAGTGAAACTTTAGGGATTTTTAGCTTGGATAAAGACTCATAGAACAAAGGTTGTTTAATTTCTTTATCTCTGACTTTATAAACAAAGAACTCTTGTTTGTATTTGATTTTTGTGTCTGGCCATTGGCGAAGTAGTTTTCTGCAGTCGCCGTCTAATTGCTCTTCCAGATGCTGATATACATCTTGTAAAGTATCATTTATACTGGCTATGCCCGGAAAATCTTTATTGCTCTTTTCATCTTTAGAAAGCTGTATGACACCTTGTAACTGATATAACTTTCTCGCAATTGCACATTGTTTTTCCACCCATTCATTGTAAGTCTGACTGGCTTCTGCAATTTCTGCAAGGTACCTGATCCGGTCTGGGGGAATGATATAGATTTTTTCAGATTGCTCGGAGCTGAGTTCCAGCTGTGCATTAAAATCAACTTTGGTTTTTTCTTTGATCTTATCCATCAGAGCGGAGAAGAGGTTATTCATTCCAGGATCGTTGAACTGAGAAGCCATGGTGCCAAACACGGGTATGTTTTCATCCTTAGCATCAAAAAGATTATGATTGCGTTTGTATTGTTTACGAACATCGCGTAAAGCATCCAGTGCACCACGTTTATCAAATTTATTGATTGCTACCAAATCGGCAAAATCAAGCATGTCAATTTTTTCCAGCTGGGTTGCTGCTCCGAATTCTGGTGTCATCACATAAAGTGAAACATCGCAATGTTCTGTGATTTCTGTGTCGGACTGGCCGATTCCTGAAGTTTCGACAATGATCAGGTCATAACCGGCAGCTTTACAGATATCAATGCTTTCCTGTACATTTCTTGATAATGCTAAATTGGCCTGTCTGGTGGCTAGGGAACGCATGTAAACTCTTGAGTTGTTGATGGCATTCATACGAATCCTATCTCCAAGTAAAGCACCTCCTGTCTTGCGTTTGGAAGGGTCTACAGAGATAATAGCCATTGTTTTATCTTTCACTTCCATTAAGAAGCGTCTCACTAGTTCATCTACCAGTGACGATTTTCCTGAGCCGCCTGTTCCTGTAATCCCAAGCACTGGGGCCTGATTTTTTAGGGTTAGCTTTTTTAGTTCGTCTACAAAAGCTTGTGCGCCTTCAGGATCGTTTTCTGCAACAGTAATTGCCGAAGCGATGCTTTTTACATCTTTTTTAGGAATTGATTTAAGCTCTTCATTCAGACTGGTCACTGTAATATAATCTGTTTGCTCGAGCATGTTATTGATCATGCCCTGCAAGCCCATTTTACGACCATCATCAGGAGAGTAAATCCTTGTGATTCCATAAGCCTGTAACTCGGCAATTTCCGATGGAAGAATCACACCGCCACCACCTGCAAATATTTTAATATGAGAGGAACCGCGTTCTTGCAGCAAGTCGTACATGTATTTGAAATATTCAATATGGCCGCCTTGATAGGAAGTCATTGCAATTCCTTGTACATCTTCCTGGATGGCACAATTCACTACTTCTTCAACGGATCTATTATGGCCAAGATGTATCACCTCGGCTCCGGAAGATTGAAGGATTCGGCGCATGATATTAATGGTTGCGTCGTGGCCGTCGAATAAAGCAGCTGCAGTTACAAAACGTATTTTATTTTTAGGTTTATAGATCTCGATTTGCTCCATAGATAGGTTTTATAGTTGGTTAACAAATGTAACAAAAACTGGGCTTAGGTGGTGAGCATAGCTAAATCAATACAAAAGTAAGGGCTATAAAAAAAGACCGCTGGGAATGATCTTCCCGGCGGTCTTTTCGTGTATGAAAACGGTGTATCTTATTGATGCGTTAGTTCGGTGATGGGTTCACCAACACAGCCACTAGGCATTTGTATGTGCAGCATGGCTGCTAAAGTAGCTGCGATGTCTGTCATGTAATGTGTTTTATTGGTTTTTCCAGGTTTTACATTCCAGCCCATAAATACACATGGAATGTGGGAATCGTAAGGATTCCATGAACCATGAGTAGTACCTGTTTTGCTGCTGCTGTCGAAGTAATTTGATTTCAGGAGAAAATAGACGTCGCCGCTTCTTCTGGCATTGTAACCATTTGCTATCCTTGTTTTGATCGGCTCAGGCAGACTGCTTGCGCCAACTTTGTTCAAATCAACTGCATCCATAAAACCGGTTTGAGTTTTTAAGAACTCGATGCTGAAAGCTTTGATGGCATCAAAATCAGCTTTTGAGTTATTGATCAGTTTATGGTCAAAATAGATCTGGTAGTTCATTGATTTAAGAATGGCTTTTTTAACACCAAATTTTTCTTCTAAACGTCCATTTAATTCTTTCATAATCGGGCCATCGTCAACTGTTCCACCTGGCAATTTGTTTTCAGCCATGAAGCCTGGTACGTGTGCTGCACCATGATCTGCTGATAAGAAAAATAAGTAATTTCCTTTGCCTACTGTATGATCCAGGTAGTCGAAAAAGTCTGCAAGGTCTTTGTCTAATCTTAGGTAAGTATCTTCGGCTTCAATAGAGTTTGGACCATATTGGTGACCCACATAATCCGTAGAAGAGCAACTCACTGCAAGAAAATCGGTAATGTTATCTTTTCCAAGATCTTCAGAAGCGATGGCTAGTTTAGCCAGATCTAAGGTCATGGTATTTCCATAAGGCGTACTTTTGATCATCTCATAGTTTTTGCCCATGTATAATTTTAATGGATGAGGGAAAGTTGGACTTTGTTCGCCTCTGGCTTTTCCTTCATAGCTTTTATCGTCAGCTGTGCTTTGAGTATAGGTTTCGATTGGATATAAGGTTGGCCAATTTTTTTCATAAAACTTGTTGACCAATTTCATTTTATTGTAATCCTGCATCCATGCTGGCAGATTAGCCATGTAGTAGGTACTGGTAATCCAGTCGCCGGTTTGTCCATCGAACCAATAGGCTGCATTCGCTGAATGTCCAGCAGGAAGGATAGAACCACGGTCTTTCAGTGAAATACCAATTACTTTCCCCTGGAAGTTTGTAGCCAGACGAAGCTCGTCAGTAATGGTGGTGGTCAGCATATTTTTTGGAGACATTACACCTGCCATTGTGGTACTGCCAACACTGGTTACAGTGGTATCTTCTGCGCAATATACATTACGACCTAGTTGTGGGTCGTACCAGTCGTTACCGATAATTCCATTGATTGCCGGAACAGAACCGGTATAGATACTTGCATGACCGCAGGCCGTGTAAGTAGGGGTATATGGAATAAAAGTATTCTCTGCAGAGAAACCTTCATTGATTAGTCTTTTGAAACCTCCAGCAGAGTATCTGCTGTAATAGCGGTAAAGATAATCCCATCTCATTTGATCGATTACCAGACCAACCACCAGTTTCGGTCTGTCGACTGATGCCGGGAAATCTTTTTTAGAAACAGTAACTGTTTTCTTTTGGGCCATGGATACACTGCAAGTAATCAGCAGTGCGGAAAATAACAGGTAAACTCTTTTCATTCTGTATTATTTTAAAAGCAGAGATTCGTTTATTATGGAATAAACGAATCATATTTTGTGTTAATGAATTTTTAAAGGTAGGTAATCGAAATAGGTATTGGGATTACTATTGTGTAAAGATTTTATAGTACTTCAGCAACTACAAAAGTGCTGCCGCCTATGAAAATCAGGTCATTAGCGTTTGCGTTGTCTTTTGCTGCATGAAAGGCCAGTTGAACACTTGGGAAGACATCACCAATTAAATGATGATTTTTAGCCTGCTCTGCAAGTTCCAATGCGGGTAATGCACGTTCTAGTTCTGGCTGACAGAAGTAATAATGCGCGTCTACTGGCAGCAGTTGTAAAACACCAGTGATGTCTTTATCTTTTACCATCCCGATCACGATGTGCAACTGATCATGCGGCGTATCATTGATGTTTTGCATCACCTCTTTAATCCCTGCAATGTTATGACCGGTATCACAGATGACTAAAGGATTTTCGCTTAAGGTCTGCCATCTTCCTTGTAGTCCTGTAATTCCTTTTACATTTTTTAGTGCATCATAGACTGCCTTTTCTTCAATTTTAAAGCCTTGTTGTTTCAAGATCTGAATGGCTTCAATAACCGTCAGGACGTTTTTACGCTGATAGGCACCATTGAGGTCTAAGTCGAGGTCAGGGTATATTGCCGTATCTCCACTGTAGACCGCAACATTTAAATATTTACCTGTTTTTTTAAGCTGCTGTAATCGCAGTTCCTGATCTGCAAAATAGATCGGGCTATTGGTTTCTGCAGCTTTCCTAAGGAATATATTTTCAGTTTCAGGCTGTGTTTCTCCGATCACAATTGGCAGTTCTTTTTTTATAATCCCGGCTTTTTCCGTTGCAATTTCCGGCAGGGTAGTCCCCAGGATATTGGTATGGTCTAAGCTGATATTGGTTATTACGGAAAGTTCTGGGGTGATGATATTGGTCGAGTCGATTCTTCCTCCAAGTCCAACTTCTATAATAGCGATATCTACTTCTGCCTTAGCGAAATGAGAAAAAGCCATGGCTACAGTGACTTCGAAAAATGAAGGTTGCAGGAACTCCATGATGTCTTGCTGCTCTTCTACAAAATCAATTACAAAAGTTTCGGGGATCATCTCTCCGTTAATTCTAATGCGTTCCCGGAAATCTTTAAGGTGTGGAGAGGTATACAGTCCTGTTTTGTATCCTGCTTGTTGAAGAATGGCCGCAAGCATGTGTGAAGTGGAACCTTTGCCATTGGTTCCACCTACATGTATGGTTTTGAATTTGTCCTGTGGATTTCCCAGTTGTTCGCACATGGCGATGGTGTTGTGTAAGTCTTTTCTATAGGCTACAGCGCCAACACGTGTAAACATGGGTAGTTTACTGTACAAGTAATCGAGGGTTTGTTTATAGTTCATTTTGGAGTTCTAAAAAGAATACCAGGGTTTTATTTTACCTTGAAATTGAATACTACTACACCGATTTGAACATCAGGAGCATTATCTGCCTGAGTTAAACGGGCGCCCATTACAGCTTCTTTACATTTTCTCCACAGCTCTCTATCGTTCAAGGTGGTTCCTTTAACACCAGGAGTTGCATCAATCACCACACCACTTTTATTGATTTTAATCCTCACCGCAATCTTTCCGGTTTTCTGACCATCATCTTGCGGCGTAACTAAATTAGTGAATTTTCGAAGTGCAATAGGGGTTTCGCCAAATCCAGACCCCCCTTCGCCGTAATTATTGGCTAATGGATCACCGTCTTTGTCGCCTTGATTTCCTGGGGTTGTTCCTGTACCATCTCCACCACCTGTACCTTTATTGGCTTTACCTTTATAAAGGGCATTCTGGTTGATCACTGGTTTTGCAGGTTTACTCTCCACCGTTGCTGTTGGGGCCGTGTTTTTCGGGCTGCTTTTAGTGTTTACGGCCACGGCATCTTCTGTGCTTTGAGTCACAATCTCTTTGGTACTGTTCTGCTGCGTTGGCGTCTCCTTGGTTGGCTCTGTTGGCACTACCTTATCCGGTGCTTTCTGATTGGCATTAGGATCTGCAGAAGGTTCTTCAATACTGGTATAATCCGATCCCATTCCTTCGACAGAGGTTCCATAGTTGACCACCATTCCACCCATACCTGCTTCCACAGGAGGCTGGAATGACCCAATCACAATGAAGAAACTCAATGCGATGAGGGCAATCATAATACCAGTAGAGATGGCTACTGCTTTAGGATAATTATTTTCTTCTTTTGGGTACGTCATTATTTCTTAGGTTCTACAGCGAGTACAACTTTAAGCTTTAATTTATTCGCCACGTCGAATACCGCCATGGTGTTTTCAATAGAAACTCCTCTGGCTACATAGAGTACGATCGTCAGGTCGGGAGAAGCTTTTTGATACACTTCAATTGCCGGCTGAATACCTTCCAGAGAGGTACGTTCTTTATCTACGTAATAATTTAATTTTTCATCTATAGATACGGTCACTGTTTTCTGCGCCGCAGATTGCTGTCCGGATTCCGATCTTGGCAATAACAGTTTTACCACCTGCGGATTCACTGCAGCAGATGCCAGCAGGAAAAACAGCATGAGGAAGAACATGATATCATTCAGTGCGGAAGTATGAACCTCTACAGTTCCTTTATTTCTTTTGCGTAGATTCATTATTTTCCTGGCTCCTCTAATAAATCGATGAACTCAATAGCGTCAGTTTCCATTCTTAAGATGATGCGTTCTACCATCATGTTCAGGATATGATACAATACGTATGCAATAATACCGATGATCAAACCTGTTGCAGAAGTGATCATTTTAGTATAAAGACCACCAGAGATGGTTCCGATTTCAATAGCTCCTTTGATGGATACATCATGGAAAATGGTAATTACCCCAATAATAGTACCTACGAAACCAAGCATCGGTGCAATACCAGCGATGATACCAAGGATACCAATATTTTTCTCCAGTTTAGATACTTCCAGTTTTCCATTATTTTCAATTGCCGCTTCAATGTCTTTGATTGGACGGCCGATTCTTTTCAATCCTTTTTCCAGCATTCTGGCTAGCGGAGAACTGTTGTTTCTGCATAGGGTGATGGCATTGTCTAATCTACCTTCATGAATATATTGTTTAATGTGCAGCATCAGGTTAGACTCTGTTTTAGAAGCTTTTCTGATGGTGATGTACCTTTCAACGAAAATTACCAAACCTGCAAATGCAAGGAAGGCCAGGGGAATCATTACCCATCCACCTTTAAAAAGCAGGTCGATAAAGTGTAGTTCGGGAGTTGCTGCAGTTACGGCTTGACTAGCGTTATTCGCGGTATCAACAATTTTGTTAAGGCTATCATTAGCACCCTGTATTAATGCGATCATAATTTATAGTGGTTTGTTTGTGTGTATATATAAATCTTTAATGCCTAACTTTTTTTCCAGCGCAGGTATTTGTGCATCGGCGCTGTTGTAGTCATTAAACGTTGCAATGCTGATTTTTATTTTCTTCTTCCCAGGAGCAGGTGGAATGGCTTTTGCCTCTAATCCCAATGTTTTCATTTGAGCAATAAAGCGATCGGCCTCCTTTTGATTGGCAACTGAAGCACCAATCACTTCATAAGTAATTCCTGTTTGCGGCGCAGGAGCATTAACCTGAGCAGTTTTAGGATCATTAGCTACGGTTGCAGCGGCAACTGAATCTTTTTTTAGCGTATCATTTAGTGGTAAAGTACTTTTTAAGCTAGCTGAATCGGCCAGAGTATCTGTGGGCAGTGCAGGTTGTGCACTTATAGGATTTAAGATCGGATTTTTACCTGTTTTTAAAATAGGGTCGAATAGGTCCGGGCGGATAAAGTATCCCGCTGCCAATCCAATCAATACCAATAAAAGAGCGATTAGAATTTTAAGATAAACCGGGATCCCAGCTCTTTCTTCAGGCTCATCATTAGAATTATAGAAACCAGTATTATTGCTGTGCTGATCTGCTGCAGGTACCGGAGTACTTACTACAATAGGCGTCTCAGCTATTTTGCTGGCTTGTGCATAACTATCATTAATGCTTGGACGTGTAACAGCCGGTTCTTCAAATATCGCCTTAGGCTGTTCCTCTATGTTTCCAATACTTTCAATTTCTGGTTGAGCCAGCGGTTGCTTTGGTACTTTAACTTCTGCTATTTCGTCAAAAACAGGTTGTTCATCCTGCTCAGAAGTTAAATAATTTACATCTTCTACTTCTTCGTTCCCTAAGTATACTTCTTCTTTTATTTCTTCAACAACCGGCGGAGCAGCAGGACTGGACTCCTCTCTAAGATCAGCGTTGCTGTTTTCAAGTTCCAGCTGTTCTTCTGTCACCTGATTTTTTTCTGTTATTTGATGTGCTTCTACCTCTACTGTTGAAGGAATTATCTCTTCAGTTTTTACCTGTGTTACTGCCGGAACTGAAAGTTCTTCTTTGATAGGTGGTAAACCATAAAAATCAAAACCGAAGTTTTGATCATTTGATGGCTTAAAGCTAAGTGTCTCTGAAGATTGATATAAAGTACCGAGGGGTGTTAAACTGGCCTCCTGGTGTTCTTTCAATTGTTTCTTTATTTCTCCAACAAATTGTTCTATAAAATAACTGGCGGAGTCTGGAGATATATTTTTGTGTTTACAAATATGGTCATTGAGTAAGGAATGCTCCAGCACTTCCGGATTGAAATCCAACACATAGCTGGGCGGCAAAAAGGAATGCGTTGCTGCATCATACCTTCCAGGTGATTTCTTTTTATAGATCGTTCCAAGTCCGGGGATCCCAACCTCTTTACGGGTTTTAATAAGCACTGTAAGGTATGATAACATGTCCATTCTGGTAAAATTAAATTTTAATTCTATATCCACCAATTATTAAATCGAAAACCGCTTAGAAGGAATAAGTTAATCCTCCAAAGATGTTGGTTCCAATAGTTGGGTAATACAAGTATCTGCTGTAAGAAGAGTTGAACAGGTTATTTGCTCTTGCAAAAGCAGAAAACTTGTTATTGATCTTATAACTGGCACCAACGCCAAGGTCTACAAAACCTTTAACACTTACAACAGTCTCATTATTTGGATCGGGAATGATGTATGGACTTGCAGGAGCAATTGTGTACAATTTCGCTTTGCTCGCATCTTGAATTGCTACTGCTGCATTTAAGGTAATTTTATCGGTTACGTTAAACATTAAGTCAGAGCTGATTCTCATTTGAGGTTTATACCAGCTGTTTGATTCTTGTGCTGGCTGGTAATCTTCGAAGTTCAATTTACCGGTCCACTTCAATGAATTACTGATCTGAACAGAGATCTCACCTTCTAAACCTGTCATGGTGGTATTTCCAAAATCATAGATCACATCAAAGCGGGTAGGGTTTGCAAAGTTATTTACGAACAAGGCCATATCCGAAATTTTCTTGTGGTATACTCTGGCTTTGTAACCAAAACCGGGCCCGCCGGTTCCTTTGATTCCTGCACTGAAGGACAATTTCTCTACAGAGTTTCTGATGTCGATATTGGCATTTAAAAATGGATTTTCGTCTGTAAACTGTTTCAATGAATTACGGTTTACATCACCTTTTACTTCTGCAAACAATTGCAGGTAGTCAGGAATCAGAGTTAGATCAGCAGTAACCGCAGGGAAGATTCTGCTTTTCGAGAAAGCACCAAATTCCTGTACGAAATTAATTCCTGCATTGATCTTCACACCATTTGCTTCTAATTTGATATAAGGATTTAATTTAAAGAGGTTATTATTTACACTTGTCAGCGCGTCTTTAGTATTCCCAAGTTCTGTGGAAGCGGCAAGTCCTAAGTTGAAGCTGCTGATTCTTTTGTTCACATATCCATTTAGGATGACAGAGTTTTCTTTTGCTGCATATCTATCATTCCAAAGGTATCCGTTTAATTTAACTGCATAGCTCAGTGCATCCGGATCATCTGTAAACTTGTTTACAATTTCACCTTCTGCTTCGATAAAGTTTAACGTTTGTTTGTCAGGGTTTAGGTTTAACTCTGGTTTATCCGGGTTAAATCCATAGAAAAACAAACCGTTTCTCTGGTAGTTCACGCGACCACTCATGGTCACAACATCGCCAATACTTCTACCAAAAACACTTAATTGCTGTTGGTTTACCTCTTGTCCTGCCAGCTTGCCTTTTTGTCCAAAATGCTTAAAGAAAGCACCAGCCTGCAAAGCTTCATCTCTACCCAGATTGATGTAGGCTTCACCAAGTATCGTAGTACGTATTCCGAAGCCACCTTTTAGGTAGTTATTGATCAATTCTGTTTCTCTTTCTTTCGCTACCTCTTGCGCTTGGAGCTTGTTAATGTCAGAATTCAGTCCCAGTTTTCTATCTGTCAGGCTATAATTAAATTTCGCTTTATAGGTCTTTACTGTATTTAAATCTGGACTTCTTCTCAGTTTTACTGCTTCGGCCAATACCGGTTTATAAGGTCTTACGACTTCAATTTCTTCCGTTACGGCTTTTTCTTCAGTTTTCTTATCAGTAGTTTTTGTATCCTGTGCCAATGCGTTTAGAGATCCGGCAGTCACAAAAAGTAGGGTGCTATATATTAATTTCGTCAATCTCATCGTGCTTGTCTTATTTAATTTTCTTTAATTTTTCCTTAGCAGTTGGTACAATATCATCTTTACCATCATAGTTGTCTATTAGGCTCAGCAGTGTACTTTTTGCTTGTAAATTATCTTTTAATGCGACATAGTTGTCTGCCAGCAGGATGAAAGCTTTAGCCACCCAATAATCATAAGAAGACATATTATTGATCAGGTCAAAACAAGTCTTAGTAGAAGTTTTGTACTCTCTTTTTGCATATTGAATAGCAGCAAGATTGTATTTTGCTTCAGCAGCGGCTAGTGTTTTAGTTTTTTCCACCACATTACTGAAGGCTTTTACGGCTTGTGTCGTATCGGCTTTCGCTAAATACGCCTTTCCTGCAAATAAGTCAGAACTGCTTTTCTCTTCTTGTGAAGATTTATCAGATTCTTTGATCAGGGCTACATATTTGATCACATCATCTGGCATATTCAATGCACTGTATGCTTTCAGCAAGTTGTTAATGGCGTAAGTATAGTGTACTTTATAATCTGCAGTTGTTTCCAGTCTTTTCAGGTAAACGATCGCTTCATTATATTTCTTTTGATCCAGGAATAACTTAGAGATGCTCACTAGTGAACGTTCTGTGTAGTCACTGGTCCAATCGTTCAGGATATATTCATAATCAGGGATGGCTTCATCAGGACGTCCTAACTTTACCAATGATTCTGCTCTGATAAATTTGGCTTCTTTATCATGAATTGCTTTAGGGAACTTATCAAAATAAGCATTTACAGCTTCAAAAGCACCTTTAGCATCCCCTTTCAGGTAGCGGTTATTGGCGCCTTGGAATACAATGTTATCTTGCTCAGCGATAGAGAAATCTCCGATAGGAGTAGTTTTGGCATAGCCGATAAAACCTTCTGAATCGCCTTTATCTACATAAATATTCTTAATAGACTCTAATGCCTGTTTGGCTTCTTCACTACTTGCGTAATCTGCGATTACTTTTTTAAATGTTTCCAATGCAGCATCGTCCTGATCTTGGTTGTATTGAACCAAACCAATGGTGACCAAGGCGCGGGGCACATAACTACTGTGTGGATATTGGCTGATTAAAGAAAGCAGGTCAGTTTTTGATTTGTCAAGATCCCCTTTATTAAAATAGGTATAAGCAGTTTCAAAACCAGCATCATCTGCATAGTTTGAGATTGGGAATTGCTTCAGTAAGCTTTGCATCGTGGCAATCTTTGCATCGTTCTGGCCTTCTAAACCTTGAATCATACCCCGTTGAAACAGCGCGTAATCTTCACCTGTTGCTTTGGAAGCGATGATTTTATTGTAGTTGACCAAGGCGTTGCCATAGCTCTTATTTACGAAATAAGAATCGGCTAACCTGATGGTTGCGTCATTTACCGTTTTCGTATCTTTATCATTTCCTCTCAGGAAGCGCTCAAAATAGGAAGCCGCTTTTCCATAACGCTCATCTTCAAAGGCAGCATAAGCCAATGCATAATTCGCGAAGTTGTATACCTCAGTCTTATCTGCTCCCGGCATTTCCAGGAATTTTTCGAAAGTAGATACCGCTTCTCCAAATTTTCTCAGTTCGTAGCTGGCTTCTGCTTTCCAATAAGTATTCAGCGCATGAATTTCTTGATCCTCAGGGACTTTTTCTGAGCGCAGGAACATAGACAGTGCATTCGGGAATGCGCGTTCATTGTAGAACTCTAAACCTCTGAAATAAGTCACTTTTTGATATGCTTCTTTAGCTTCCGGAGATTTATCCGGAATAGGCTCCAGAATATCAATTGCAGCCTGGTAGTTTTTGCTGGTCAGTAGAATTTCTCCCAATAACGTTTTCGCTTCATTCGCTTTGCGCGATTTAGGGAATTGCTTTAAGAAACTTTGTGTAGATTCTAATGCCTGTTGGTTGAAATCAAGCTCATAACTCAAACGGGCATAATTGATCCATGCCTCTTCCTGTATGAACTTATCAAAGTCAAGTCGAGATGACCTAAAGAAGGCACTGCGTGCTTTTTCTTTATTTTTCAATTGAATGAAAGAGCGACCCAGTGTGTACATACCGCTTTGCAGGTACACATCATCTGTATCTAGTTTTTCAAGAATCGCTACCGCTTCCTGGTATCTTTTCAATTGAAACAAAGAGTATCCATATTGATAGATGAACAAGTTGTTTTTAACTTCTGATTTACTCTTCGCATAGTATTCCTGGAAATACTTTTCAGCGCTGGTATAATCAGATTTTGCGAAGTAAGAGGCCGCGATCAGGCTAAGCATTTCTGCTTCGTACTGCTGTTTTGTGGTCTTTAAGATTGGAACGGCATAGCTGATTACGTCATCATAACGTTCATCCAGGTAATACATCGAAGTGATGTAATAAGGATAACTGGCTTCGTAAGTCGGCGAACCTTTCAGCTTTTCAAAGTTGGCTAATGCAGTTTTATATTCTTTATTCAGGTAATTGATATAAGCGAAATAGTAAGTTGCACTTTCCTGATAAGCTGATTTTTCTTTTTTAACCGCTTCAAACAAAGGTTCTGCTTTTTCGATGTTTTTCAACATGAAATATGCGTATCCTTGTTTGAATTGATATTCCACGCGTTGTTTTTGAGAAAGGGTAGAAGGATCAGTTTTTTCGAACCAATCTAATGCTTTTTGATAGTTTTCCTGAGCGAAATACGATTTGCCAACATGAAAATAAGCAAGTTTGGTATTTGCGTTTAAGGGATAATCCTTAATAAATTTTTGAAAAAGACTTTCTGCATCATTATTTCCAAGTTCTAAGGCACATACGGCAGCATAGAACTTTGCATTTTCTTTAAGTAACGACAATTCAGCATTGCTTTCTTGCTGAGCGTCTGCTTTTTGGCGGGCTTTATCGACCAACCTGAATTGTTCTGCCGCTGCAACGTATTTTTCATTGTCTAGTAACTCCAGACCTGTTCGATAGTTTTCATTGAGGTGAACTAGTATGCTAGACTGCGCATAGCCAGTTGTAAAGCTACCTGCTAAGAATAGCGGAATAAAAAGGTATTTTTTCTGCATCTGATTTCAAATATGGTTGCTACGAATATAAAAATAGTATTAGGTCTTGTTAGCATAAGAAACTAACAACTGTTGATAACACTGGTTTTAACGAAAAGAAAACAGGAATGTTATAAAAAAAAGCGCGAAGTTTTAATCTCTCTGAGAAGCAAGGAGATAAAGTACTGCCATTCTTACTGCAACACCGTTTTCTACCTGCTCAAGGATGATGGATTGTTTGCTGTCAGCTACATCACTTGTGATCTCTACGCCACGGTTGATCGGGCCAGGGTGCATCACAATAATTTCCTTATCCAGGTTATCCAGGATTTGTTTGTTTAAGCCATACATCATGGCATATTCCCTTTGGGAAGGGAAGTATTTAATATCTTGTCTTTCCAGCTGGATGCGTAGCATGTTGGCTACATCACACCAGTTTAAAGCTTTGATTAAGTTGTGTTCTACTTTTACCCCTAAACTTTCGATGTGTTTGGGAATCAGTGTAGTTGGCCCGCATACCATGACTTCTGCACCTAATTTCTGAAGGCAAAGGATGTTGGATATGGCTACTCTGGAGTGTAAAATATCACCTACAATCACTACTTTTTTACCTTCAATATCACCAAGTTTCTGGCGGATGGAGAAAGCATCTAAAAGTGCTTGTGTAGGATGTTCATGTGCGCCGTCGCCAGCATTTACGATTTGTGCATTAACGTGTCTGCTCAGGAACTGACCAGCGCCCGCGTAGGGGTGTCTCATCACGACCAGGTCCACTTTCATGGCCAGGATGTTGTTTACCGTGTCAATCAGCGTTTCTCCTTTACTTACAGAAGAAGAAGAAGCGGCAAAGTTGATGGTATCCGCAGAAAGTCTCTTTTCTGCCAGCTCAAAAGAGAGTTTGGTACGTGTAGAGTTTTCAAAGAAAATATTCGCAATGGTAATATCTCTCAATGCAGGAACCTTTTTAATCGGTCTGTTGATTACAGCTTTAAAATTATCTGCAGTTTGTAAGATCAATTCGATATCATTTCGGTTAATATCTTTGATACCTAAAAGATGTCGGGTTGATAATTTTTCTTCTGCCATGTTATTTATTGCTTTCTGATATTAAGATTACTTTGTCTTCTCCTTCTGTTTCTTTCCAACTTACTTTCACATGCTGTGAATTTAAGCTGTCTACCTGCTGACCAATATAATCGGGTTCAATCGGTAAGTGTCTTGAAAAACGCCTGTCAATCAAGACCATGAGTTCTACTCGTGCTGGTCGGCCGTAAGCCAATAATGCATCCATGGCGGAACGTATGGTACGTCCGGTCCACAATACATCATCTATCAGGATTACGTTCATTCCTTCAATAATAAAATCTATGGTGTTGGCGTTGGCGGCAAGCATGCCATCTTTCCTTCTAAAATCATCGCGGAAGAAGGTAATGTCTAAATTGCCTTTTTTAATCGTGGTTTTTTTAAGGATTTGGGACAGTTCATTTTGCACTCTATCGGCAAAATAACTGCCTCTTGGCTGAATGCCAATTAAAACAGTATTTGAAAAATCGTTATGGTTCTCAATTAATTGATGACAAAGTCTCTTAATTGTGATCTGGAATTTCTGACCGTCTAGCAGGGTTCTTTTTTGCATTGACTAAAGGATTGGTCAAATATAGTAAAATGTTCCAACTCTGTAAAGTTGAAAAGGAAATTTTGTGGCAGTTTTATGGAAATTTAAGGGATTTCAAATCTAATATCCTTTAACTGTCTTATTTATAAAACAATAGATGATGCCCTGAATTTAAAATTTATATTTGTCTGATTCCTGTATTGGAACAATGTTGAATATGGATATCGTATAAGTGAAAGGCAGGCCAATGAAGGAGAATAGAGAACATGGAATGATATTTTTTGATGGAGTTTGCAATCTATGTAATCATGCTGTGCAGTTTGTTATTAAAAGAGACCAGCTCGATTACTTTCGTTTTGCGGCATTGCAGACTGACGCTGCAAAAACGCAATTGACGGCCTTAAATATCCAAGAGAAAGGGGGGACTTTATCTGAAGACCAGCAGGGATCCTTGGCACCTCATCAAGAAGAATTAAATACCATTATATTGCTGGAAAACGGAAAAGTATATTATCGTTCTACGGCAGCATTGCGCATTGCAAGAAAGCTCAGCGGACTTTGGCCATTGCTTTATGGTTTCATTATTATCCCTCCGTTTATCAGGGATTTCTGCTATCAGCTGATTTCAAAAAACAGATACCGGATCTGGGGCAAACAGGAAAGCTGTATGGTTCCATCTGTGGCGCTAAAATCTAAGTTTTTGTAAAATACTTTATTGCAATTAAACTAATTTAAGGCTTCAAGTATCTTTTGCTGTAGTTAACACCCATCATATCATACCTCCGAAACTGCTCTTTAAGGCGCTCCTTAAAATTCACAAAATTACGCTTAGGTTTCGGGCTCCACAGTACTTCACTTAAGGCATCTAATCTTGGAAAAAGCATGTACTCCACTTTAGCTGGATTGGTGATGTATTCCGTCCATAAGTTCCCTTGTCCACCCCAAATGTATTTGGCTTCAGCAGGGGTCAGTACCGCGGGTACAGGCTCATAATTATAGACATCTGCTAAAGGTAAATACCGAGCTGCAGTTAAGGAATCATCTTTTAAAAATTGTGAGTGGTTGAAGTACATGAAGTTTTCTGGCGTCATGATCACTTTATGTTTTTGTTTCGCAGCGGCGATGCCTCCTTTTTCTCCACGCCAGCTCATCACAATCGCATTTGGAGCCAGACCACCGTCTAGAATCTCATCCCAGCCGATGATGGTTTTTCCTTTGCTGTTCACAAACTTTTCAATTCTATGTATGAAATAGCTTTGCAGCCCATTCTCATCTTTTAAACCCTTCTCTTTAATCAGCTGTTGAGAAAAAGCAGATTGTTTCCACCAGATTTTTGAACATTCATCACCGCCAATATGAATATAGGGGGAGGGGAAAAGTGCCATGACTTCTGTGAGAACTTCTTCCAGGAAATTGAAAGTCTGATCAGAAGGAAGTAAGACATTGTTGAATTTATTGAAGATGCCCCAGGTTTCTGCTACTTTCTTGGGTTGTTTTGGTGTAGTGCTCAATTCTGGATAAGCGGCAAGGACGGCCATACTATGTCCTGGCATTTCGATCTCCGGGATAATGGTAATGTATCTGTCTGCGGCATATTTGATCACCTCTTTTACTTCTGCTTGGGTGTAATAACCGCCATGTCTGATGCCATCGTTTCCTTTTCCAGGATACAGGCCAATGATGGACCCATCTCTCCAGGCACCAACAGCAGTTAAGCGGGGATGTTTTTTGATTTCAATACGCCAGCCATGGTCATCGGTCAGGTGCCAATGGAAATAATTCAACTTATGCATGGCGAGGTAATTGATGTATTTTTTAATAAAGCTGATATCAAAAAAATGTCTGCTTACATCCAGGTGCATGCCGCGGTAAGCGAAGCGTGGAAAATCCGTAATGTTCACCGCTTTTACTTGTAAAGGAAATGGTTTTGCGGAAGGGGGTAGGAGCTGGATTAGAGTTTGAATCCCATAAAATGCACCGGCAGGGGCGCTGGAACGTATCGACACAGACTTTGCCCGTACTTCCAGACTGTATTGTTCTGGATTTTCAATATTTGTGCGCTGCTGTGCTGGATATTCCTTGATCAGATTGATCACATTCTTTCTGTTCGGATCTGCAGTGGTGGTTAGTGTTAAATCGAGCAGATAATGTTTTTTAATAAAGCTGATGAAGAATTCCGCGGAAGGCCTCAAACTGCTGTCACTGATAAAAACCTGTGTACTGTTATTGGCGATGGTAAAGTTATCTTCGGTTCTTCCTATTTTCATTTCCACAGGCTGTGGGATTAAGGAAGGGGCAGGGTATTGAGCAAAGCTGCTGAGCTGAAGGCAAAGTAGGGCGCTTAGCATGGATATAAAGATTTTCATAACATTCAGAATACTAAAAACGGGTATTAACCTTGGCAAAATAGCAAAAAAAAAGGCATCCCGGATTGGGATGCCTTTAATATATTAGCTTAAAAGATTATTTAGCTTTGTTTTTGCTTTCTTCACCTTCCATTTGCTCTTTTAATTGAGCAAGTACGCCTAGATCGCCAAGAGTTGATTTCTCAACTGAGTCTTTAACTTTCTTAACTGCAGTGTTTGAAGCTTTAGCTTCTTTTTTCTTAGTAGCTCTTTCTTCAGCAACAGCTTCAGCTTTAGCCTCTTCCCAGATACGGGCGTGAGAAACAACGATACGTTTAGCATCTTTGTTAAACTCAATGATTTTGAAGTCATTAGTTTCTTCAGCTTTGATAGTTGTTCCGTCTTCCTTAGCCATGTGTTTAGTTGGTACGAAACCTTCTACACCGTATGGTAAAGCAATAACAGCACCTTTATCAGTTACCTTAACAACAGTACCTTGGTGAATTGAATCTAACGTGAAGATAGTTTCAAAAGTATCCCATGGGTTTTCTTCTAGTTGTTTGTGACCTAAGCTCAATTTACGGCTTTCTACATCTAATTCAAGAACAACTACGTCTAATGTATCACCTACTTTAGTGAATTCGTTAGGGTGGTTAACTTTTTTAGACCAAGAAAGATCAGAGATATGGATTAAACCATCAATACCTTCTTCAATTTCTACGAATACACCGAAGTTAGTCATGTTTTTAACTACAGCAGTATGTTTGCTTCCGATAGGATATCTTTCCGCAACATTTTGCCAAGGATCTTGAGTTAATTGCTTAATACCTAAGCTCATTTTGCGTTCGTCTCTGTCTAAAGTTAATACTTCAGCTTCGATTTCATCGCCAACTTTCAAGAATTCTTGTGGGCTGCGTAAGTTTTGTGACCAAGACATTTCTGATACGTGGATTAAACCTTCAACACCAGGAATGATTTCTAAGAAAGCTCCGTAATCAGCAACAGTAACAATTTTACCTTTAACTTTAGAACCAACAGCTAAGTTAGTATCTAAAGATTCCCAAGGGTGTGGAGTCAATTGTTTTAAACCTAATGCAATACGTTTTTTCTCGTCATCAAAGTCAAGAACTACAACGTTGATTTTCTCATCTAAGCTTAATACTTCTTTTGGATGCTCTATGCGGCCCCAAGAAATATCAGTGATGTGAAGTAAACCATCAACACCACCTAGATCGATGAATACACCGAAATCAGTAATGTTTTTAACAGTTCCTTCTAATACCTGTCCTTTTTCAAGTTTAGATACGATTTCAACTTTTTGGCTTTCTAAATCGTCTTCGATTAAGATTTTATGAGAAACTACTACGTTTTTAAACTCATGGTTGATCTTAACAACTTTGAATTCCATTGTTTTACCCACGTATACATCGTAATCGCGGATAGGTTTGATGTCAATTTGAGAACCTGGTAAGAAAGCTTCAACACCCATGATGTCAACGATAAGACCACCTTTAGTACGGCTTTTAACAAATCCGTTGATGATTCTGTCATTGTCAAGAGCCTCATTAATAGACTCCCATGATCTTTGGGTTTTAGCTCTTTTACGAGATAAAATCAATTGACCGTTTGCGTCTTCTGGAGCTTCCACGAATACGTCAACGGTATCACCAATTTTCAAATCAGGTGTATCACGGAACTCAGAAGTAGATACTAATCCGTCAGATTTAAATCCTACGTTTAATACTACGTCTTTATTGTTGATAGACACAACAATACCGCTGATGATTTCACCTTGGTTGATTTGATTGAAAGTATCGGTATACATGTCTTCAAACTTTTTACGGTCTTCATCAGAGTATTTTCCGAAAACTTTATCATCTGCATCCCAATCAAAATCTTGATCTGGTGTTGCTAATGATGATTTGATCTGTTCGATCGACACTGAATCAGCTTCTGACTCAATGGTTTCTTTCTCAGTGAGACGAGCGTCTGCACCTTGTAATTCGGCTTTTTTAGCCTCTAGTTCTTTTTCTGCTACTTGTTTTTTAGCCATTAAAATTTAATCTCCTTTTCCCGTGAGGGACTGCAAAGGTATAAATAAAATAATTTAAAGAAAAGAATTTCTTGATAAATGTTGTTGATTTAGAAGAGATTGGACGGAAAACTTCATTTTTTCACTATGCAGTGAAGAAAACCAGACACAATTCCGGATCAAAAAGTAAGAGGAACATCTTGATTTTATTGGGAAGGTAGCCGAAGTACTTTTTGAAGGCACTGCTGAAGTGGGTAGCATGTTTATAACCCATTTTTTCCGACACTTCCGATACCCGGGAATCCCCTTGAAGTAACATGGCTTTAGCCTGTTCCATCTTGTATTGGTTCAGATATCCGTAAACGGTAGTTCCGTAAGCAGCCTTGAATTGCTTCTTCAGGTTAAACTCATTTGTTCCCACCATGTGCGCTAAAGTTCTCAAAGAAAACGGCGCATCAATATGCTGGATCAGAATTTCCCGTGCTTCCTGCATTTTGTCCAGATCATCCTGCTTTAATCGGGGAAGCGGCTGTTGCTGCTGCTGTTCCAGCTGTGAAATCTTGATGGCCAGCAGCTCAATTACCTTCGATTCCAGAAATAATCGTTCGCAAAAGCCAGTATGGGGCGAGTTCTCCAGGCCATTTAAGATCGCATTGATTTCCGGTGTGAGGTGTAAATGATGTTCAGAGAAGAAGATTACGTTTTGAACAACACCTGCAAAGGCAGTTTCAGAGAAACGTTTTGCTCGCAGATGAATGGCTGCAGGATGATCTTCGGGAAGGTATCTGGACAAAAATCCGGCACTGATCTCTACAAAAACAACCTCATTTGATTCGTCGGATAAACCCTCGTAAAGGCCAGGCGTACCGTTGGTCCAGATCAGATTGTACTGCTGACTTTCCAATAAAGGCAAAGGCTGACCAGCCATATCGTCATTAAAAGACAATTTTCCTTTGAGCACAAATAATAATTGATAACCAGCAGGATTTTCAGGCTGAGCCAGGATTGAGCCGCCCTGCTCGGCATTTAACAAAGCGATTTTTTTCGAGTAACCAATAGTAAGGTCCTTAGATCCGTAAATTGAACGTTCTTGTTTTTCTCCTTTTAGCGTCATCTGTTCTCCCTTTTGCGTCATCGGCTACTGATATCTTTGCGGCGAAGTTAAGGTTATTAAGATTAAATCTTAATAAAATGTCAAAATAATATTTAGATGAACAAAAAAGCTACCCTAATTATTTTACTATTGACGATCTCTACAGGCCTCTTTGCTCAGGTAAGGATGATCAGCGGGAAAGTAATAGATCAAAAGACTGGAGTAACCCTTCCAGGCGCAACCGTGATCCGCAATGCGAACAAAGAGGCGGTCAGTACCGATGCGAGCGGTAAATATACCATCTATGCAGCAACCGGCGACTTGCTTTCCTTTTCTTATACAGGTTATTCTACTGTAGAATTGACATTGACTGCAGATAAAAATACGCTGAATGCTTACCTGGATGGTTCTGTAAACCAATTGTCGGAAGTTGAAGTGACTGGTGCTTTGGGCATCAAACGTCAGGCAAGAGAATTGGGGACTTCCGCAACATTGATCAGCAATGAAAGTCTGAATCAAGGTAAAGTGCTGAACCCTTTACAGGGTTTGGCCAGTAAAGTTGCCGGATTGAGAATCAACATGAACGATGCGACCACTGGTAAAACGGACCAGCTGGTGCAAATCAGACTGCGTGGTTCCAGATCTTTCAACGATGCAAAGAACAACCCTATCTATGTAGTAGATGGAGTACCTGTTCCAGATATCGGCCGTTTAAACCCGAACGACATCGAAAATATTACCGTGCTTAAAGGTGCAAATGCCGCTGCATTATATGGTTCAGAAGGTGTGAACGGTGCTTTAATGATCACCACGAAAAAAGGACAAAGAGGTAGGGGGACCGTTAATTACGCCAATACCACCACTTTTTCAAATGTATACCTGCTGCCTCCAGCACAAACGCAATTCGGGCAAGGGCAAAATGGGGTATATGCTCCAACAGAATATGAGTCCTGGGGACCTGCATTTGATGGCAGCACCAAAGACCTGGGCTTAAAACTGCCAAACGGTGTACAGCCAACCGCATTATTCGCGGCACCTTCAAAAGATAACCGCCTGGATATGTTCCAAACGGGTAGAACTTTACAAAATGACCTTTCTTTTTCTGGTGGCGATGAAAACTCAACTTACTTTTTCTCTGTTCAAAACGTAAACATCAAAGGGGTGATTCCTGGCGATAAAAGTTCCAGAACAGGAGCGAGATTTAATGGTTCCAGAACTTTCGGCAAGCTGAATACCTCTTATAATGTCAATTATATTTCGGCCAATAGAAATACCACGCCAGATGGTCCATGGTACAGCACCTATGTGCAGCCTGCAAACCTTGACCTTAAAAGTTTGAAAAACTGGAGAGATCCAAACTCAGCAGCAAATCCGCTGAACTATTATACAGATGCTACAGCAGCAAAGAATCCATTTTTCTTAATGGATAACAATAGAAATACTGCTGATCAGCAAACGATCAATGGAAAAATCCAATTGGATTATGATTTTACACCATGGTTTTCTGCAATTTATCGCATTGGATTGTACAGTACTTCTGAAGAAAGCAGGGCAACCACAAATAAATTGGCTTCTCCTTCAGGAAACAGAAACGTGAATGGTTCTGTAAATGATGGCAGCAATGATTTCCGTAGGATAAACAGTGATTTAATCCTGAACTTTAAGAAAGATTTCGGAAAGTTTACGAACCGTTTATTGGTTGGACAAAATATCCGTATGGATGATTCCAAGCTGATTTCTGTAGGAAGTGCCAACTTACTATTTCCAGACCTTTTCAATCCTGGTAGCCGTGCAGGTGAGTTAGATGGTGCTGCTTCGATCACTAAATACAGAGCATTGGGTACGTATTTCGAATATACTGCCGGATATAACAACTATCTGTTCTTCACCTTAACCGGTAGAAACGATATGGTTTCCGTATTGAGTAAAGAAAACCGCGCTTATTTTTACCCTGGTGTCAGTACTTCTTTTGTATTTACAGAAGGGATCAAAGCTTTAAAGGACAATAGAGTACTCTCTTTCGGAAAGGTGTTTGCTTCTTATAACAAAACAGGGAACGTGACTTTAGATCCTTACAGCTTAAACAACGCTTACTCGCAGATCAATGGTTTTCCTTTTGGTGGTTTAGTAGGTTTTACCCCTAATTTAACCAGCCCGAATCCTAATATTAAACCAGAATTTGTGAAGTCTTATGAAGTTGGTACCCAACTGGGCTTCTTCAATGATCGCTTAAACTTTGAAGCGGCCTATGTGTACTCAGATTCTGACGGTCAGATTTTTGATGCGCCGATTTCAAGTTCAACCGGTTATAACACCACCATTGTTAACGCAGGACGATTGACCAATAAAATCATTGAATTGACTTTAAGCGGTGATGTGCTCCGTAAAGACAATTTCAGATGGAACCTCGGTTTTAATTTCACACATATTAATAATAAGGTGAAGACAATTTTCGGCGGACAGGAAGAATTCAGGATGTTCAGACAAGCTTATGCGGTAGTTGGACAAAGTTACCCACTCTTAAAAGTGAGTGATTACCTAAGAGATGAGCAAGGAAGGGTAGTAGTGGATTCGAAAGGAAATACGACTACTGTAGCCGATAGCGCCCCTCTAGGTACCATGGTTCCTCCTTATCAAATGGGTTTAAGTTCGGTGATTCACTTCAAAGGCATCAGCATTGGTGCTCAGTTTGATGCCCGTCTTGGAGGCTGGCTGTATTCTGAGGTCGTACCAAGAATGTACACTGCTGGTACGCATCCAGCTACTGCTGAATACGGCCGTCAGCCATTCATCTTCCCTAATTCTGTGGTCAACACAGGAACTGCAGATCAGCCGGTATATGTACAAAATACAACTGTGATGTCTAAAGGCGATAAAGCATTCTGGGATACACAAGGAAAAGTGCAAAGAAATACAGCGGCAAAATCAGATTTCTTTAAGCTAAGAGAATTGAATATCAATTATGCTTTACCTAAAGCATTACTGGCGAAACAGAAAGTAATCCGTGAAGCTAGCTTCGGATTGGTAGGAACTAATCTTTTCATCGTCAGACATAAGAGCAATACTTACGGTGATCCTGAATCTCTGTACAATCAAACTGACGGTTACCTGAGTTTCAGACAGATTCCTCCAACCAGAATGTTTGGTTTTAACCTGAACGTTACGTTCTAACTGATTGGAGATACACACGAGTTTATTTAAGATATACACGCTGAAGAATAACATATCATGAAGAAAAATATAAAAATATTCGTTTTCGCTGCCGGCTTATTCAGTCTGACTTCCTGCGAAAAATTCCTGGATGTGAATGACAATCCGAATGGTCCAACAGAGCAATACCTGATTTTGAGTGCCCGTTTACCTGGTGCTTTAATCAGCACCATCAATCAGGAAACTGTACAAATCAATCAGCTGGCCGCTTTTTGGGCAGGGTATTGGGGTACCACCAGTGAAGCAACCAATAAGTTTTATAAAGAGAAGACCTATAATGGGGTAGCTATCCGTGGAACCAGAGATGGCATCCAGATCTGGGAAGGCACTTATAACACCTTATTATATTATCAATTGATCAAGGAGCAGGCGCAAAAAGAAAATGCACCGTTTTATTCCGGAATTGCGAAGATCATGCAAGGATGGCACTTTTTGCACTTAGTAGATATCTATAACAATGTTCCTTTTGACGAAGCTTTGAATAGAACATTATATCTGCAGCCTAAATATGAGGATGGGAAGACCGTATATGAAAAGTCTGTTTCGCTGATTACCGAGGGGATGGCAGAGATTAAAGGAGCATCAGGGGATCAAAATCCGGGCAAAGCCGATATCATCTTTAGCGGCGACAAGCAGCTTTGGGCTAAATTTGGGAATACCCTTAAATTAAGAGCGCTAATCCGCCAGTCGCAGGCAAATAATGATGCTTACATCACTGCTGAAATGGATAAGATTAAACTGGAAGGAAGTGGGTTTTTAGGTTTAGGACAGCATGTGGCTACGAAACCTGGCTACATCAATTCTAAAGGTAAAATGAACCCATTCTGGGAAAATAATTACAGAGGTGTAAATGCAGCAGCTACTAATCATGTGGATTTACGTCCAACGCAATACATTATTGATAAATATAAAGGACTGGATGATCCACGCCTAGCTAGTTTATACCTGAGCATTGGCGGAAGTTTTAAAGGTGTGCTTTTCGGAAATCCTAATGTGGATGCTCAATATGCAGCAAAAAGTACTTCTGCTTTTAAAGGACCAACTGAGAACGATGGAAAACCTACTGGACTTTTCAAAAGCTTTGATCAGGCTCTGATTTTAATGGGTTCTTTTGAAAGTTTATTCCTGCAGGCAGAAGCGGCAAACAGGGGATGGATTTCCGGTTCAGATCAGACTTTCTACGAACAGGGGATTGCAGAATCATTCAAATATATGGAAGTAGCTGCAGCATCCTTTACAACTTACAATGAACAAGCTACGGTGAAGTTAAGCGGAGCAGCACCGGCTGATCGCCTAAAAAGAATCATTGAGCAAAAATGGCTAGCCCTGAACAGTATCAGCAGTCTGGAAGCCTGGAGTGATTACAGAAGATTGGGTTTCCCAGAGATTCCTAATTCTTTACTTGCGCCTGCGCCAACAGCAAGACCATTAAGGTTGATGTATCCGGAATCAGAGCGCCAGACCAATGCTGTAGAAAGCGGAAAACAAGGCAATGACGAAGTTACCGTAGGTAAGATCTGGTGGAATAAATAACAAGAATTGTCAAATTCACCTGACAGGCCTGCAAGTATTAAGAATTAGTCTAAATAATTGCGGATTTGTTTTATATTTGTAAAAAATAGCCTTAATGAAACCAAACACAACTAAAAGCGCCTGGCAAAAAACACGTAAACTTTTTAATGACGTCCATTTATGGATCGGATTAGCGAGCGGGATCATCGTGATCCTGGTTTGTTTAAGTGGAACGCTGTATGTTTTTAATACAGAATTGAAGGAGATGGCCAATCCTGAATTGTATAAAGTAACTGCTCCGTCAGGTGCAAATCCGATGCCGATTGAATCTTTGATCAAGCAAGTGAAGGAGCGCACTGGAGGGAAAGTAGTTTCTGTGAAAATTCCTGCAGATCCGAACCGTACTTATCAATTTATGGTGAAAATCAAGGAAGGAGATAAAGAAAAAGGCGGAGAAAGAAAAGAAAAAGGAGGAAAACCTGAACAAGGAAAACGTCCTTCTGCTTTTTCGGTAAACCAATACACTGGAGCAGTGATTGGCAATATTTCTGAAGTGAAAGGGGCTACTGCTTCCTTTATGAAAACCATGTTCAGCCTGCACAGGTGGTTATTATTAGATAAAGTGGAAAAACCGATTTTCGGAGAACTGGAAAATAGAAAGCTGGGAAGTTACATTACCGGTGCAGCGACTATATTATTTACATTCGGTGTCATTACTGGTATGGTGATCTGGTTTCCTCAAAGGGTTAAATCCTGGAGACAAGGGCTAAAGGTAAAATGGTCTGGAAGCTGGAAAAGAACAAACCACGATTTACACAACAGTTTAGGATTCTACGCTTGTATATTTCTATTTCTGATGGGGATTACTGGTCCGCAATGGTCCTTCCCTTGGTACAGAGAGGCTTTAAGGAAGTCCTTGGGTACTTATCAGCCAGAAGGATTTGAGCCGCCTAAAGATCCGGTTTCGACAGTTATAGCGGGGGCTGCCCCTTTAAATCTGAGCGATTACCTGAAAAAAGCAGATGCTGCATTGCCTTATACCGGTGATTATAGCATCAGTCTGCCAAAAGATTCTGCTGCTGCCATTTCGGTGATGAAGAACAAAACAGGTTTTTTTGCACCTGCAGCAGGTGATAAAGTCCTTTTAGATCAATATACGGGCAACGTACTTCAGAAAGAGGTGTTTAGTGATAAGCCTTTTAACGAACGCATATCCGGTTCTATCAAAGCCCTGCATTTGGGTGATGTATATGGTATGTTTACCAAGATCATTTATTTTCTGGCCTGTTTGATTGCAACCAGTCTGCCGGTAACAGGTACATTGATCTGGCTGAACAAGCTAAAAAAGAAAAGAAAGAAAAAGGTAAATAAAAGGTCAGCTATGCGGCTTTCGGCTTAAACTTATCCCTATAATCTTTAGGTGTCATTCCGGAGTTTTTCTTAAAAAGCTGTCTGAACGTTTTCAGATCATTATAGCCGGAATCTAACATTACTTCCAGAATACTGAGGTTGGTTTGCTCTAAAAGCTTTTTAGCCGCCTCAATTCTGGTTTTTTGTAAATATTCAATGAGGGTATTTCCCGTAGCCTGCTTAAATCTGCGCACAATGTTTCTCCTGCTGGAGGGAATCTGCTGCAGAATATCTTCAATCGTTACCGATTCTTTATAGGCATTTTCAATGCATAGCTGTGTTTTAGAAACCAGCTCATCGCCATGATCTCTTACCGGCTGAAAACTACCGAAATAGCTTTGCTGTTCGCGGTTCATATCAATGGAGAATATTTTTGCAATGTGTATGGCGGTATCACGGCTGCAGTAATTGTGGATCAGCATCAGCATCAAATGAAAACTACTCGTTGAGCCTCCACTGGTATAAATCCCCTGGTCTGCGGTGACCACCTTTTCAGGAGTAAAATAAACATCTGGAAAACAGCTGGCAAAGGCCGTACTTGCATTGACATGAGTAGTGGCAATTTTTCCGTTGAGTAAACCTGTAGCGGCCAATAAAAAGGCTCCTGTACAGAAACTAGCTAATTCTGCACCTGTCTTGTATTGGAGCTGTAGCCATGGCAAGAACTCCAGGTTTTGATGGATGGCCGTATTGAGGTCTGAGGTACCGAATGCTGGAATTAAGATGAGGTTTTGCTGTCCGGATTCGGATATGCTGAGTGCATTGTATTTTTCAAAGGTAGTTCCTTCCTTGGAAATGGTTGTATTCCTGATCAGGTTGATCTGAAAGAGGGGGGCTCTGCCGATTTCTTCATAGTAATGATTCACTGTGTCGAATACATCGAGTATTGCGGCTACACTGAGTAAACGATAGTTATTGGGAAGTAATAAGGCTACCTGTATCATCTGAATTCGAATTTATGTATCCTAAATTAAGTAAATTTATTTGGGAAATGAGGGTAGTTGTGGTCGGGAAGAGACCTGCTTTCCTTTAGAGGAAGGAGGGGGTTCGGTTAGGGTTTGGATAGCAGAGACTAAGGCAACCCTACGCGAACCCTAACCGAACCCCCTCCGAACCCTATTATAAGGCACTTCTCTTCCCGAACACTTCCCGACTACTATCAGGAATACCTTATTTTGAAATTACTTGACAGTTTGGGGATTAAAAAAATGATTTTTCTGATTTCGTTTGACCTTCGTTTCTTCATTTTTTAAAAGACTTAGGGTATAACAATTAGCGCCAAAGAAAGGTTTAAATAAGGAGTTTTAAATAAGGAATTGAGCAGGCTTATTGGCTTAGATCTTGTAGCTGGTATCTCTTTTCTCCTCAGAAAGTACGAGGAAGCTCTGTACGCTGCCTACATTTGGCAATTTAGACAATTGGCCGCGTAAAAAATCGTTGTAACCTTTCATATCCGGAGATACGATTTTCAGGATGAAATCAAAATTACCAGTGATATAATAACACTCCCTGACATCTTCGAACTGTACCACTTCTTTTTGAAAAGCACTTAAAGCTTCTTCGGAATGGTCATTCATCTGGATATGCGTGAAAGAAATGATGCTGTTACTGCTTTTCTGAAGGTCTACCAAAGCCGTATATCCTTTGATATAGCCGTTTTGCTCCAGCCATTTCACACGTTCAAAAATCGGAGAAACACTTTTCCTTAATCTTCTCGCCAATTCTTTGTGCGTCATTCGGGCATCTTCCTGTAAAAGACGCAAAATTCCAAGATGGGTAGGATCTAGTTTAGACATTTTTCAGAAGATAGATTTCTAGCTTAGTGTAGATGTTTTGCAACGTAATTAAGGTCAAATATAGTATTATTTATTTTTTATGAAACATTTACGGGCTTTCCCTGGAAGGATAGTGTAAAACTTACCTTAACCCCTTAAAAAATAAGGAAGTAGGGAAATTTAATTTTGCGGTAGCCCAGCATTAGAATTGGTGCCCAAAAATTGTATGGTATAAAGCAGTCAAAACAGAAAAATTTGCTGAATGTAAACGGAAAATGAGATATCCGTTTTGACCTTCCGAACTTTGGAGCTATCAACCAGAACCTATAAAACAATGATCAAACATAATTTCGGTGCAGGCCCATGTATTTTACCCGCTAAAGTCTTAGATCAGGCCGCCGCCGCGGTTAAGAATTTTAATGGCATTGGCCTAAGTATTTTAGAGATCTCGCACCGTACTCCAGAGTTCGAAGCTGTCATCAATGAAACACAGGATTTAGTGAAAGAATTGCTTGGAGTGCCTGCGGGTTACAGCGTTGTATTTTTGCAGGGAGGTGCCAGCACCCAGTTTTCTATGCTGGCGATGAATTTCCTCCAGCAGGATAAAAAAGCAGCTTATCTGGATACTGGGTTCTTTTCTTTGAAAGCCATCAAAGAAGCTTTGTTCTTTGGACAGGTGGAGATTGTAGCTTCCTCAAAAGACAAAGACTATTACTATGTTCCAACTGGCTACGAAATTCCAGCAGACGCAGCTTATTTTCATTATTGTTCAAACAATACGATTGAAGGAACAGAGGTATTTAGCTTTCCAGCCACCCAAATCCCTGTGATCTGCGATATGTCTTCTGATATCTTCAGCAGAGCAATTGAGGTTGCAGATTTCGACCTGATCTATGCAGGTGCACAAAAGAATATGGGGCCCGCAGGTATGACGCTTGTGGTGATCAAAAATAGTTTACTGGAAAAGATTCAGCGCGAAGTGCCTTCTATGTCTGACTACCAGATATACATAGACAACAATTCTATGTTTAATACGCCTCCGGTATTTTCAATATATGTAGCCATGCTGAATTTAAGATGGCTGAAGGAAAAGGGAGGGGTAGCCCAGCAGGAAAAAGAAAACATCGCCAAATCAGGCTTGTTATATAAAGAAATAGATAGAAATACCTTGTTTTATGGCCTGGCAAATCCCACAGACAGGTCAAGAATGAATGTGACTTTCAAAACAAAGCATCCGGCATTAGAAGGCGAATTCCTGGATTTTGCTAGCACCAAAGGTATTGTAGGCATCAAAGGATATCCTTCCGCAGGCGGTTTCAGAGTTTCTTTATACAATGCCTTACCTATATCGAGTGTGGAAGTACTCGTAAAATGTATGCAGGATTTTGAAAGTTACATCTTAAATAAGCAGATATCATTAAAAAATGAAGTTACGGTATGAGACAGTTAAAGATTGCACCATCCATTACCAATCGGGACTCCGAATCTATTGATAAATACCTGACCGATATCGGAAGAATCGACCTGGTAAATGTAGAAGAAGAGTTGAATCTGGCCAGAAGAATTAAAAAAGGAGATAAAGCAGCCCTGGATAAACTGGTGAAAACCAATTTGCGCTTTGTCGTTTCTGTAGCTAAAAAGTATCAGAATAGAGGTCTGCAGCTGGCTGATCTGATCAGTGAAGGCAACCTGGGGTTAATTAAAGCTGCGGAGCGATTTGACGATACCAAAGGTTTCAAATTTATCTCTTTTGCCGTGTGGTGGATTCGTCAGAGCATCATGCAGGCATTGGCCGATCAAAAGAGAATGATTCGCCTTCCTGGAAATCAGGTATTGGGCATCATCAAAATTAATAAAGCCTCAGATTTATTAGAACAGAAGCTGGAACGTTTGCCTACTTATGAAGAGATTTCTCAGGAAACAGAGCTTTCTGCAGATAAGGTTTCCGATTATCTATCGAGCGCACCGCTGTCTTTTTCACTGGATATGACCACCAATGAGGAAAGTGGTTTTAGCTTGCTGGATAGTCTGGCCAATACCAATGTTCCAAATACAGACGCACAGATGATGACGGAATCGCTGAGCGAGGATTTACAGCGTACTTTAGGTGTACTTCCGGAAAGGGAAAAATGGATCATCACTTTATTCTTTGGCCTGGACAACCATACTGCATTGACATTGGATGATATGGTGGAAGTTTTTAACCTGAGCAAGGAACGCATCCGACAATTAAAAGACAGGGCACTGAAAACTTTAAGACAGCATTGCAGAACGCCTTATTTAGCCGAATATTTTTAAACTATAAAAGGCGACGTTTAGCGTAACGTCGCCTTTTATTATTTTTTCGGGTTTGATAGATCCAACCCTTGTTCAGGCTGGTATTTATCATATTCCATTTGTTTTGCAATGGCTTCAGCTGCTGCTTTACCTTTCAATTTTGCAACCAGGTGGAGTGCGCCATCTATGCCAGCCGATATTCCTGCTGTAGTGATGACCCTGCCATTGTCAACATAGCGTACATTTTGAAGTACTTTAGCTTTTGGCACTGCTTTTTGAAGATGGTCGATGCTTTTATGAAAAGTAGTTACTGTGAGCTGATCCAGCAGTCCCGCTTTTCCTAGAATGAATGCGCCTGTACAAACGGAGAAATAACTTTTAGTACTGCTATCCCTGGATTTTATCCAGGAAATAACCTCCGGATCATCCGCTGCGACTTCATCCGAGCCACCAAATACTGCAAAAATATCTGTTTGCGGAGCATCCTTAATGCTGTAATCCGGAATGATTTTAAGAATTCCCTGCGACAATAGTGGATTTTTAGTTTTTGCAACAGTGATGACTTTAAAGCCTGCATAGGAAAAGACTTCCATCGGCCCTGCGAAATCAAGTACTTCTACGCCGTCATATAAGTAAAAGCAAACCGTTATTTTTTTATCCTCCAACAGCTGCTGGTTTTTCTCAGCTAATGTCATTCCGCAATGCTTACAAATGCCGGGTTGTTCGTAAACGGCAGTATCACATGGATGGTTGCAAGGCGGACACACATAGGTCGTTCCATCTCCTTGCCTAAATGCAAAGCAAGGAATTAAAAGTATGAAGAGTAATAGTCGTTTCATAAATGTATTATTTAAACCCAAAATTAGGAGAACGGGATGAATAAATCAGGACAGTCATCATCACAATCCGGCCATTTGACCTGAGATTAATGTTTTAATCATTTGCCTCTTTGACAAATTTTCGCAATTGAGCAGTGCTGCTATAGCCACATTCTTTTGCAATCCAGGCTATCTTGTGTTTGGTCTTTAGCAGATGCTTCGCTTTTTCCTGTCTTAACAATTGGATATATTGCCCTATAGTGGTTCCTGTGGCAGATTTAAATAAGCGTGTCAGGTTTCGCGGGCTTACAAAAATTAAATCCGCCAGTTCTCCTATGGTTATTTTATGTTGTAAATGCTTGGTGATATAATCTTGTACCTGATGTATGTAATGGTTAATGTGCTGTCTGTTTTGCAGATAGATGCTGCTTTGAGCTTCCGCTCCGTCTCTGCGTATGTAAACTACCATGTCTTGTGCGACTAGGCAGGAGAAAGCTGCCCCATGCTGCTGTTCAACAAGGTAGAGTGCTAGATCAATGCCTGTGGCAATTCCTGCACTTGTAAAAATCCGGCCACTTTGCACGAATAGCCTATTCTCTATGACTTTAAGTAGTGGATATTTCTGCTGTAAAACCGTAGTCCATGCCCAGTGTGTAGTGCAATTCTGACCGTTTAAGAGCCCTGCAGCTGCAAGGGCAAAGGCTGCGGTACAAACTGAAGATATCATCGCACCACTTTGAGCGGCAGATTGCAGCCAGGGTATCCAGAGCTGGTCATCTGCTCTGTTCCATTTTTCAATCTCCATTCCAGCTACAATCACAATATCATCCTGATTAACGGTTACGGAACTGAGTGGTGCCACATTTGTAAATCCAAGACCGGATGAGGTTCCAGGATTTTGATATGGAGAAACGTAATGCATATCGTATGGTTTTCCACAGCATCCGGATTCATAGAAAACGGTTACAGTGCCTGCCAGATCCAAAAGATGAACGCTGTCAAATAAGAAAAATATAACACGATTGGAACTCATTTTTCAAAGGTAATAGTTAGGAGGTCAAATTTTGAGATGTCTTGTCAGTGTAAATCAAGCAATGTTCGTTTTTTCGCCAGCAGGTTCATTTTGTAATGCGATTAAATCATTAATACATGAGAAATTAGCATTTTATTGCATTATTTTGCATCCAAACTTTGATGCCTGACCGAAGGTTGTTTTAATTTACGGCTAATTATGGATGCCGGTCTTTCCTAAGGGATTGTCGTAACTTTCATTGGCCAGCAATTACGCTTTAGATTTGTAACACATAAAGTAATTTATAAATGGAATACCAAACAGTTGTAAAGAAATTCAAGGATTTGACCCCTGATGAACTTTATCAAATTTTAAGACTTCGGAACGAAGTTTTTGTTGTCGAACAAAAATGCAGCTACCAGGATACTGATAATAAAGATCAGCATTGTGACCACCTGATGCTTTTAAAAGATGGAATTTTGGTGGCCTATGCCAGATTAGTTCCCGCTGGACTCTCTTTTTCTGAGGTATCGATCGGTAGAGTTGTGACCAGTTCTAAGGTGCGGGGCACCGGGGCAGGTAAGGTCTTAATGAAACTGGCTATTGAAAAATGTCATGAACTGTTTGGCAAGGTGGCCATTCGTATCGGCGCGCAAACCTATGCGAAAGATTTTTATGCCGCACTTGGCTTTAAGGAAACAGATATAGCCTATTTTGAGGACGATATACCTCATATGGAGATGATTATGGATCCAAGTTAATGCAATCGGGTTCAGTGTCAGAAGAGCAAAAATATACTTATCAATAAAGGAATGACTGAAAATACACTTGGTGTGGCAGGCAGTATATTGAAATGCAGCGTTGTTTTTAAACAAAAAAAGACGACGTCTGGAGCAACGTCGCCTTAATTTAAGAGATAAATCTCTCGTACACCCAATAGGATTCGAACCTATGACCTACGGTTTAGAAAACCGTTGCTCTATCCAGCTGAGCTATGGATGCATATCCAAATTTTGGAGTCGCAAAGGTATAAGTAAAAACGGACATCTACAAGAGTTCTCAGAAACAATTAATTCAAGGAAAACCAGGCTTATTTGCGCCTGGTTTTTACTTTTAAGGCCGATAAATCTTTCAGTTCTACTTTTCGGAAGTCAATAGGCTGTCCTTCACTCTGTAAAGCGATGTAACCGCTGCTCAATAACTTACCGTCTATTTTGATTTTAGGGTCATAATTGTTGGCTGTACCGCCGCCGATTTGTGGTTTCGAGTATTGCAAAACAGTATCCCCGTTGATGATATGTGTGATCAGGGAATCTCCCAAAACGATCAGTTCTGCACGAACCCACTGGTCGCCATGATAAGTTTTTGAAGTAGAATTGAGACAGTGGGATGAAGCAATTTTGCCTTGATAAACCACGTTTGTTCCCGGTGAGCACATATTTCCTGTAGGCCTGGGTTTCCCATCACCCAATCCTCCTAAAAACTGCATTTCTACAGAAATTGGCCAATCCTGTTCTTTAGGCATGGTTCTCGGATCCTGGGAATGGAACATGACCCCGCTGTTTCTTAAAGTATAATCCGGTGCGCCTTTCTGGAGCTCCCCTACAAAACGGTACTCTACCACTAAGTGGTAATAGGAGTAAGGTACTTTATAATATAAATGGCCAAACTGGTCATTAAAATCTCCATATTGATCATATCTTACTTTAACCATACCATCTTCTACGCGGAAGGTATTGCCATAATTTTCGCCAACTTCATGATGAGCAATCTTTACAAACCAATCGTCGATGTTCTTTTTGTTAAAAAGAGAGATCCAGCCTTTTTTATCAGCAACCGGTGTTTTAGTGTTTTTAGCAAGATGGTTTGAAATGGTCTGGCTTGCACGCTCAGGATTTGAAATTTGCTCGTTTACTGCTGGTTGTAGGATTAAGGTATCTGAAATTTGCTGATTTGTTTTTGAGGATGCAGCATGCTGTTTTCGCGGCGGGTCTGCAACAGGTTTCTCTACATTATTAAAGCTCAGAAAAAGCCCAGCGCAGGCGAGAGGAACAAGGAAGAATTTTGTCATAATTTGGTTCAGGTTTGTGTGTGGTTGAAGCCAAAATACAAAAAAAAGAGGATATCCAGTTCTGGATATCCCCTTAGGCTATAGTTCTTAACGAGGTGGTTAAGACTTATTTTTGTTTTGCTACAGGTTTAACAGCTGCTTTAGTCATAGGAGCTGCAGTAGTTTTAGCTGCAGTTACTGCTGCAGTTTTAGATACTTCAGTTTTAGTTGCTACTGCTTTAGCGTGTGCTTTGTGAGCTACTGGTTTTGCAGTTGCAGCAGGAGTTTGTGCGAATGCGCCGAAAGTTGTTGCAACTAATGCAAGCGCTAAAATTGTTCTTTTCATGTTTTTAATTGTTTTATGTGATTTGTTAGATCAAAGTTGCTCATCAAACATGAAGATTTTATGAAGATTGATGGGTTCTAATTATTTTGTTTAAAAGATTAAAATTACTCGGGTTCCTTTACCGATTTCTGACTCAATTTCGAGATCCAGTTCATGGAAAATAGCAATACTTTTCACGATAGAAAGGCCCAGGCCATAGCTGTCTTCTTTTTCCGATTGAAACTTTTCAAAGCGATGAAACGCATGTGAAACCTGGTTTACAGCCATTCCCTGGCCGGTATCTTCAATCACTAGCGCATATTTACCATCTTTAACAGTATCATAAATATGAACATTGCCGGAAGGAAGGTTGTATTTGATGGCATTGTTGACAATGTTCATTAACAAAGTATGAAATAAAGAACGGTTACCGTTGAAAACATAATCTTCAGATAAATTGATCGTAAAAGTCAGGTCCATCATGGCCAGGCGATATTCCAATTCGTCATAAACTTCATGAATCATTTCTTTCAGCACAATCGCATCTGGTTTTTTATATTGGTTGTTTTCTACTTTCGAGATGAGCAGGAGGCTATTGATAATTGATTTGAGGCGGTTGAGTGTTTTTAAGCAGGCAAAAATTTTATTCTCTCCTTCCACACTTAACTTTTCATCATTCAACACATTTTCCAATCTGGTATTTAATATAGAGATCGGGGTAAGGAGCTCATGAGAAACATTGGCAATGAATTCTTTCTCAGTCAGAAAAAGATCGGTGATCTTATTCATCAAGCTGCTGATACTTTGGTCCAGTATCCTGAAATCTTCCGTAGTCGTCTTTACCGGTTCATAATTGAAACTGATCGGATCATTTACCTTGTTGAGCTTCTGATCAATGATCTGATAAAATGGGGCCAGTAAGAATTTACTGAAAGCAAGATCGGTGAGGAGGGTCAGAATTACTGCTGCGAGTAAGATAAAGAAGGTAAAAACGGAAATGGTGTTTTCCAATTGCCCTACCGTCGACATGGTTTCTCCAAGTTCCAGCAGGTATCTTTTTCCACGGTATTCAAATTCCGCACTCAGGATTTCATATTCTTCCTGACTGCCTTCAATTTCCCGGGTCTCCCGACTAAAATATTGCTTTAGTTTTTCCTTGTGGTTGTTTTTTACCTCTTTCAGAATGATGTATTCCTCTTTGAGTAAGTTGTAATCCGTAAAAGTCTTTTGCTGTGTCAGCAAATCATTGATTGCAGTACTGGATAGGTGAGTCACCAGCTTATTCTTTTTCTGAATCAGTCGCTGGTGAATGTGGTTCACCGAAATCCTGTTGATAGAGACCAGAATGAAAATTCCCATCAGGGTGATAATGGCCACCTTCGTGAGCGTGTTATATAAAGCAAGTTTGAGCTGCAGTTTCATCTTTAACTAGGCTTTTCCGGCGGTTTAAAAGAATTCAAATGTAATTATAAGCTGGAATTTATGCGGTAACCTATACTTCTTACCGTTTCAAACCAGTCAATTGGCGCATGTGCAGAAAGCTTTTTCCTTAAATTTTTAACATGAACATCTACAAAATTCGAGTCGGAGTTGATTTCCAGAATATCACCCCATACATGTTCTGTCAGGTTGATTCTCGAAATTACTCTATTTTTATTCAATACTAGGTAATTAAAGATTTCAAACTCCTTTCCAGTCAGGTTGATCTTTTGACCTTCAAAACTGAGTTTATGGTTTTTAATGTCTAAGATAAAATGATGGATATTGACCTCATTCATTTCCAGTTTATGTTTCCTTCTGATGATGGCATGCATCCTGGCCAGTAATTCCGTCAGGGAAAAGGGCTTCGGCAGGTAATCATCTGCTCCGGATTCCAGGCCTTTCACTCGGTCTTCCACATCGCCCCTGGCAGTCAGAATGATTACTGCATCCTCCCGGTCTTTTAATTGTTTAAACTGATGCAGCAATTCAAAACCATCACCGTCAGGCAGTCCAAGATCCAGCAGAATAAAGTCGTAAGTGTTTACAAATATTTTTTCTGCTGCGGAGGATTTTTTCCAGGCATGCTCTATCGTATAACCTTCTTTGCCCAGAAATCTGGCCATTTCCAGTGCCAGGGTTTTTTCGTCTTCCACAATCAGAATATTCATAAGGCCAATATTACATAAAAAAACAATTAATATTTGGGATTTGATCGTTGTAAAAAACAACCAAATCTGACGCTGAATAAGCCTAGTTGTAATTTTTAAAATCATCAAACAATATTGATACATAGGTTGTTGTCAAATTATAAGCCTCCATAAAATCAGTAGGATTAATTCGCGTTTTATGACTAACACTACGATCATATCTCTCCAGCAGCTCAGTTCATCGGGTTAATTTCATCTTATCAAACGAACAATGCATATCGGTAGGCGGCGGCGATAAAAAAGGGGAACTGGTATTCATTTTTTTAAAATGGAACAACGAACTATGATGATTTTTAAATACTTCATTTCCCTACCTTATGAAACTACACAAACCGATCTTAACGTTTCTCCTGATCCTGCCGGTTACCTGGTGCTCGGTTGCTTTTGGACAAACGGAACAACACACCAAAGAACTTAGAAATGCCACACTTCCGGAGATCATTGCTTATGCACTGGTGAATAAACCTGGAGTGAAGCAATCGTTAATAGATGAAGAGATTGGGGAACGCGATATCAAATCGGCGCTTTCTGGCTGGTTTCCTCAGATTACTGGAAGTGCTAATTATAACAATAACCTGAAACAGCAGGTCCAGCAGCTGACAATGAATGGAGAAACTTCCTTGCTGACGTTTGGTTCGAAAAATACCTCTGCATTTACTTTGCAAGCCGATCAGAAATTTCTGGATGCAGGTTTAATTCAAGCTTCTAAAGCCTCAAAATACTACAGACAGCAGTACCTGCAAAATACGGAAAATACGAAGATCAATACTGTGGTTAGTGTAAGTAAAGCCTATTTTGATGTGCTCAGCAGCATAGAACAAATAAAGATCATCAATGAAAACAATGCAAGGTTAGAGAAACAACTCAAAGATTCAAAAGCGCAGTATGATTTTGGGCTGGTGGATAAAACTGATTATCAGCGCGCACAGATCAGTCTGAGTAATTCCAGAGCGGATAAAAAGCGGGCAGAGGAGCTGATCAAATATAAATATGCCTACCTTAAGGAACTGATTGGTTATCAAGGTGATAAAGAATTCAGTCTGAATTTTGACGCGGTAAAGATGGAAAATCAAATCCTCATCGATACCAATCAAAGAGAAACTTATGAGAATAGGGTGGAGTATCGCTTATTGCAGACGCAAAAGCAATTGCAGCACTTGAATACGAGTTATAATAAATGGTCTTTCCTACCCAATATCTCCGGATTTATCAATTACAACTGGAATTACCTGAATAACAATTTTGGCAACCTCTATGATAAGAATTATCCGAGTTCATTGTTTGGGCTAAAGTTGAACCTACCCATCTTCCAGGGCACAAAAAGAATTCAGGAGCTGAGGAAGTCGCAATTACAGGAGCAAAGGATAGACCTCGACCTGGTCAATACTAAAAATCAAATCAAGACCCAATATGAGCAGGCCATGGCCACTTATAAGGCCAATTTGAACGATTGGAAAACAGCGGGTGCAAATGTGGAAATTTCGCGGCAGGTTTACCAAACCATCAAATTGCAATACGATGAGGGCATAAAAGCCTATTTGGATCTGATGACTTCGGAAACAGACCTGCGTACCGCACAACTCAATTATTTAAATTCTTTGTATAGTCTGCTTTCCTCCAGACTGGACGTAGAACAAGCATTAGGCACAATTACCGTTAACCAATAAGTACTCAAATGAAGACGATTAATCACGTAAAACTAGGCATTGTTATTTTGGGGTCCATTTCTTTAGCGTCATGCGGTAATGGAAATAAAGCTGCACAGCAGCAGGCAGGGCCACCTCCGGCAACTCCGGTATCTGTTTATAAGGTAGCTGCTCAGCCGGTAGCCACCGTGGATTCTTATCCAGGGGTGGTCGTGGCCTTGGATGAAGTAGAAATCCGAGCACAGGTAGGTGGTTTTGTAACGGCTATTTTTGTAAAGGATGGACAGAAGGTAACCAAGGGGCAGAAGCTCTATGAAATTGACCGCACAAAATACCTGGCCGCTTACAATTCTGCCAAAGCAAATGTGCAGATGGCACAGGCCAATCGTGATAAGGCTAAAAAAGATGCGGAGCGTTATAAAAACCTCGCCGCTCAGGATGCGATTGCAAAACAGCGCGTAGATTATGCGTTAACGGATCTGGCCAATGCAGAATCGCAGGTTGCTGCGGCAAAAGCAACGCTTTCTTCCGCAAATAATGACCTTCAAAATGCAGTGATTGTGTCTCCCTTAACCGGAACTATTGGTATTTCACAAGTGAAACCCGGCGCATTGGTAACGCCAGGGTCTACGCTTTTAAATACGGTTTCTACTGGAAATCCGATCGCGGTAGACATCACCGTAAATCAGGCAGATATTCCGAATTTTCAGAAATTGAAAAGCAATGCCGCTGCGGTGAAAGACTCTCTTTTTACCGTACAACTGCAAGATGGCAGTTTATATAAACGTCAGGGGAAGATCATCACAATAGACCGTGCCGTAGATCCGGCCACAGGAACGATCAAGGTCAGGATCAGTTATCCAAATGAGTCTGGAAAGCTGATTGCCGGGATGACGGTCAATATGAAAGTCCTGAACAAGTCTGAAGAGAACGAATTGGTGATCCCCTATAAATCAGTAACAGAGCAGTTGGGCTCGTTTAATGTGTATGTGGTGGCAGATAGCAATAAGGCAGAGCAGCGTATTGTTCAGCTGGGAAAACAATTTGATAAAAATGTAGTCGTGAAACAAGGATTGAAAGCAGGCGAATTGATTGTTTCAGATGGTGCACAAAATGTAAGGCCTGGTGCCGTGGTAAAATTTTAAAAGAATTTCAAGCTTATGATCTCAGAAGTATTTATCAGGCGCCCGGTCACGGCCATCGTCATCTCCATTTTAATTGTACTGATTGGAACTATTGTCATCACTACTTTGCCCATCAGTCAGTACCCAAGTATTGCGCCGCCAACGGTTACTGTTTCTGCAGCATATACCGGGGCTGATGCGCAGACGGTAGAGCAAACAGTGACCACTCCCATAGAAAGTCAGATCAATGGTACGCCGGGAATGAAGTATTTATCGTCCAACAGTACTTCCGATGGACGTTCTTCCATTACTGTTACCTTTGATGTAGGAACAAATATTGATATCGCCGCCCTGGATGTGCAAAACAGGGTAGGTATTGCAGAACCTTCCTTACCGGAGGCCGTCACCCGTTTAGGGGTGACCACCAAAAAAGCAAATAATGATATTTTGATGGTGGTTGGTTTGTATTCTCCAAACGGGACTTACGATGATAAATTTATTTCAAATTATATCAATTTATATGTGAAAGACGCATTATTGCGTGTGAAAGGGGTAGGAGATGTGCAGGCCTTTGGTCAGCCATTTAGTATGCGGATCTGGCTGGATGCAAATAAACTGGCCAATTATGGCTTAACACCGGCAGCCGTTTCTACTGCCGTTCAGGAGCAAAATACAAGGATTCCAGGAGGAAGTGTGGGGGCACCTCCACAAGCAAGCCATCAGACATTTGAGTTTTCTGTGATCCTGGATGGCGACCTGAATACGGTAGATCAGTTTAATAATATAGTGATCAAAGCCAGCCCGGATGGTTCTGTCGTTTTTCTGAAAGATGTGGCCAGAGTAGAATTGGGTGTCTTTAGTTATGCCAATAGCTCTAAAGTAAATGGAAAAGTAGCCTCCCTGATGATGATCAATCAGACTCCGGGGGGAAATGCGGTACAAACCGCTGATGGTATTCAAAAGGCCTTGGATCAATTGAAAAAGTCCTTTCCAAAAGACCTGGATTATACGGTTCCTTACGAAACAGTTACGGTGGTAAAAGTGTCGATCAGCGAGGTGGTGAGTACCTTAATTGAGGCCTTAGTGCTGGTAACTTTGGTGGTGTTCTTCTTCCTGCAAAGCTGGAGAGCAACCTTGATTCCCGTATTGGCTATTCCAGTTTCCATCATTGGAACGTTTATCTTTTTCACTTTCTTTGGTTTCTCTATCAATACCCTGACGATGTTTGGTTTTGTCCTCGCGATTGGTATTGTGGTGGATGATGCGATTGTGGTGGTTGAAGCCGTTCAGCATTATATGGACCATGATGGTTTATCTGCTCCCGATGCCACACGCAGGGCGATGAACGACATCACCGCTCCGGTAATTGCCATTGCACTGATTTTAGCTGCGGTATTTATTCCAGTAGGTTTTATTCCAGGAATGGTTGGTCAGCTGTATCAGCAGTTTGCCATAACGATTGCCGTTTCTGTATTGATTTCGGCCTTCATTGCACTTTCTCTTACGCCGGCATTGTGTTCTCTTTTGTTAGTTCCAATGAATCTAACAGCAGACTCCAAAGGGCTGAATAAGTTCTTCTATAAATTCAACAGTTGGTTTGCCAGAGTAACGCATAATTACGCTATGGGGGTTAAAAAAGCCTTAAAGTCCATTCCTCTGGTACTGATTATTTTACTTTGTATATACCTGGGGACGGGTGGTTTATTTGTTAAAAAACCAACAGGTTTTATTCCTTCTGAAGATGCCGGGATTTTCTTAATCGGGGCAAGTTTACCTGAAGGTTCTTCTGCAGTACGTACAGATGCATTTATTAAAAGAATTACAGATAGTATCCGTAAAAATAATCCTGAAGTAGACAACATTACTTCCATCAGCGGGATCAATATTCTGAACAGGTCCTTCAAATCGAATGCCGGTACTTTCTTTGTGCAGCTTAAAAATTGGGACCTTCGAAAAAGAGATGTGAATGCCATTATGGCCAGCGTGACGAAAAGTTTTGCCGGTGATAAGGATGGAAGTGTCCTGGTGGTCTCCCCTCCGGCGATTCCGGGACTGGGAATCAGTGGTGGTTTCAGTCTGCAGATTCAGGAGAAGCAGAGTGGGGACATCAAAGAGTTTGAAGCCAATGTGGGGAAATTCCTCGCAGCAGCTAATCAGCGACCTGAAATTGGAATGGCCTATACGCTGTTTAACTCCAGAACACCGAACTATAAAATACATGTAGATCGGGATCTGGCTAAAAAAATGGGGGTTTCCATTGCTGCGGTCTACAGTACCATTTCCACCTATCTGGGGAGCAGTTATATCAACGATTTCACGAAATATGGCAGGAACTTCCGCGTAGTGAGTCAGGCAGATACCAATTATAGGGCAAATATTGACAACCTGAAGCATCTCCGGGTAATGAATGCACAGGGTGTTTCCGTACCGCTGAGTTCTTTGGTGAGCTATAAGGTGATCGAAAATGCCTCTATTATCAATCATTACAACCTTTTCCGGTCGATTGAGATAGGTGGAGCTGCAAAACCAGGCAGCAGTTCCGGTGATGCGCTGAATGCTTTAAAAGAAGTGGCCGCGCAAACTTTACCAGCCAATTATGCTTACGATTTCTCTGGATTGAGTTTGGAGGAAACGGAAGCAGGAAACAGTACTACGCTGATCTTTTCACTGATTATCGTATTCGTGTTTCTTTTACTGGCCGCATTATATGAAAGCTGGTCCGTTCCTTTCTCTATTTTACTCTCTGTACCGCTGGGTTTATTTGGGGCGATTCTGGCCTTAAGCTTCCTGCCAAAATTAGACAACAACATTTATGCGCAGGTAGGATTGATTACCCTGATCGGTTTATCCGCTAAGAATGCGATTCTGATCGTGGAGTTTGCCAAGGAAAGGGTAGACTGGGGAATGGAGCTGATTGCGGCAACTATTGAGGCGGTAAGGTTAAGGCTCAGACCGATAATTATGACTTCGCTGGCCTTTGTTCTTGGGGTCATTCCTTTGATCATCTCGACCGGAGCAGGCTCAGTTTCCCGTCAGACCATTGGATGGACAGTAGCTGCGGGGATGTTGTCAGCCACGATATTGGCCTTATTTATTGTGCCGGTATTGTTTGTATTGATCACTAAACTTGCTTATGGTAAAAAGAAACTGGCCGAATTACAAGCCAACTATAAACCAGAAGACCATAAAGATACTTTACATGCCGAGGATGATTAATTCCTCATTTTTTACATACGGATCAGGATTTCCTATATTATAAAAAAGCCCTCAAAAAGTGTCTAACTTTTTGGGGGCTGTGTATTTTACTTCTTGGGGCGTTTTTACGATTATGCTTTAGCAGAAATTATTTCCAGCCTCCACCTAACGCTCTGTATAGATTGACTACAGATTGTAGTTTTTGTAACCTGTCATTTACACCACTCAGTTGTGCTGCAAGCAAACTTTGCTCTGAAGTCAATACATCTGTATAGTTTGTCGCAGAGCTATATCTCAATAATTCCTGAGTATAATCTACTGCTTTTTGTAAAGCAGCAATTTGTTTTGCACGCGCTTCTTCTTTTTCTACTGCTGTTTGGTAAGTGTATAAAGCATCCGATACTTCTCGGCCCGCTAGCAGTAATGTTTTCTGGAAGCTGTTTACTGCTTGCTCCTGAACGGATTTTGCAGTAGTTAACCTGGCTTTATTTAAGCCTTTATTGAAGATCGGCTGTGTTAATCCACCTAACAAATTATAAAATACCGACTTGTCGAAAAAGTCTTTAAGATCCAGACTTGACAAACCACCTGTCGCCGTAATGGTGAAGGAAGGGTAGAAATAAGTGCGGGCAAGGTTGGTGTTCTCAAATGCGCTTCTGAAAGCAAACTCTGCAGCTTGTACATCTGGTCTGTTTTCCAGCAATTGCGTAGGAACACCGATTTTTAAATCGCTGGTCGGATTCTGATTTTGTAATTTACCACGGTTAATAGGTCCTGGAGCTCTTGCCAATAGGATGTTTAACGCGTTTTCGGTCTCCCTGATGGTTCTCTTTAAATCTGGAATCGTTACTTCTGTTGCATATCTGCTCGCCTCACTTTGAACCACTGCCGCACCATTTACTACTGCACCTTCTTTCAAAGCTTTCATGGTTTCAACTCCATTAATCCTGCTTTTCAAAGTCTGCTGCGTAATTTCCAGCTGACTGTCTAATGCAAGTAAGGTATAGTAATTGGTAGCAATGTCAGCAATCAGCTGAGTTTGTACCGCTCTTTTTGCAGCATCCGTTTGGAAGTATGTCGCTAAGGCAGCTCTTTTCGCACTGCTCATTTTACCCCAGATATCGGCTTCCCAGCTGGTGCTCAGCTGCGCTTTGAAAGAGTTGGTCAGCGTATTGATATTGATACCCGGAGGAAAGTTTAATCCAGCTTCTGACTGCTTGTTCCTTGCCGCGTTCACATCAGCGGTCAGCGTAGGGAAAAAGGCCGCTTTACTTTGCTGTAAGGTTGCTTTGGACTGTACAATATTCTGAACCGCATTTTTCAGGTCCAGATTTTGATCCAGGCCTTCCTGGATCAATCCCGACAACTGCGGATCAGCAAACACTGTTTGCCATGGCGTATTCGCCATGGTGGTGCTGTCTGTTGACGTTTGCTCACGAAACAGTCCCATCGTTTTTAACTGCGGACTTTCGTAAGGTTTAGTCACCCTGCAAGAGGCAAAAACGGTAACCGCTAATGCAAGGGTGAACATCTGTTTTTTATAGGATAAAATCATTGTTTCTCTTAATTAATGGATGAATGCTGTGGCGCTTTTTTAGCTTTAGTCGGATCGATAGCGTCTTCGTCATCATCGTCGTAAGTCTTTAAGTGTAAAGGACCACTGATTTTTTCCTGTAACGTCTGGAAAATAATGAACAATACCGGGATCACAAATACCCCTAAAATTGTTCCGATCAACATACCACCTACAGCACCTGTACCAATAGATTTATTACCTACTGCACCGGCACCGGTAGAGAACATCAATGGAACCAATCCAAAAATGAAGGCAAATGAAGTCATTAGGATCGGTCTGAAACGCGCAACCGCACCTTGAATGGCCGATTGTACAATGTCCAGTCCCTGACGCCTTCTTTCCAGTGCAAACTCTACAATCAAAATACCGTTCTTGGCCAATAGACCAATCAGCATGATGAGGGAGATCTGCAGGTAAATATTACTGTTTAATTTGAAGATGATCGAGAATAAGTAAGCTCCTGCTAAACCGAATGGAATAGATAGAATTACGGCAAATGGAAGGATATAACTTTCATATTGCGCACTCAACAGGAAGTAAACAAAGATCAGACATAAGATAAAGATAAACACCGTCTGACTGCCAGAAGCTAATTCTTCACGGGTTAGACCAGAGAAGTCATAACCATAACCTGCCGGCAATGATTCTGCAGCCACTTCCTGAATCGCTTTAATCGCATCTCCAGAACTGTAACCTGCATTTGGGGCACCTGTAACCGCAATCGAGCTGAAAAGGTTGAACCTCGAAATTGACTCCGGACCGTATACTCTGGTCATGTTGATGAATTCCGTGATTGGCGCCATTTCGCCTTTGCTGTTTCTAACAAATACTTTGTTCAATCCTTCCGGATTTTTACGGTAATTGGCATCCGCCTGAATCATTACGCGGTATTGCTTACCAAACTGGTTAAAGTTGGAAGCATACAATCCACCGTAATATCCTTGTAAGGTATTCAGTACTGAGTTTACAGTAATTCCTGCTTCCTTACATTTTTCCAAGTTTACATCCAGCATGTACTGCGGGAAGTTCGGGTTGAATGAAGTGGTTGCATATTGAATTTCCGGGCGTTTAGACAAGTTGGCCAGGAAATCAGAGTTGACCTTGAACAATTCCTGAACGGTATGTCCGCCTTTATCCTGTACCTGGAACTCAAAACCACCACTTTGTCCGAATCCTTGAATCGTAGGAGGGGAGATGAAGAAGATGCTGGCGTCTCTGATGCCTGCGGTTTTTGCGAAAAGTTCGCCGATCACTTCCTGAATACCGCGGTCGCGGTCGCTCCAGGTTTTCAGTTTCAGAATGACCATACTGTAAGCACTACCCTGACCAGCAGTAAAGTTTTGCCCCACAATACGTAAGGTGTTTTTTACTTCCGGAATGGTATGTGCCAGACTATCTACTTGCTTCGCGATGATCGTGGAACGTTCCATAGATGCCGATGGCGGTAAACTGATATTGGCAAAAATGGTACCCTGATCTTCCGCAGGAACGAAAGCAGATGGTGTGGTTTTCATCATGAAAACTAAAGCTCCACTGAACAACACAATCGCTCCCAATACTATCCATTTCTTCACAGAAAGGAACTGAATAGATTTTTTGTATTTGTTGGTTACGTTATCAAATGAAACGTTGAAAGCGGTGTAAAAACGCTGGATAAAACTTTTGTGCTTATGGTCGTCTGCATGTGGTTTTAGTAACAAAGCACATAATGCCGGACTTAAGGTCAACGCGTTTACTGCGGATAAGATAATTGCTACCGCAAGTGTAATACCGAATTGCTTGTAGAATACCCCTGTAGAACCTGTGATAAAGGTTACTGGAATAAATACAGCCGCCATTACAAGGGTAATTGAGATAATCGCTCCTGAAATCTCACTCATGGCATCAATCGTCGCTTTTCTGGCGGATTTATAACCATGATCTAACTTGGCATGGACGGCCTCTACGACCACAATCGCATCATCCACTACAATACCTATGGCGAGGACTAGTGCAAATAAGGTCAGTAAGTTGATCGTAAAACCAAATAAGTTTAAGAAGAAGAAAGTACCTACGATTGCTACCGGTACTGCTATTGCAGGAATTAAGGTAGAACGGAAATCCTGTAGGAAAATAAATACTACGATAAATACCAGGATAAAGGCTTCAATAAGGGTATGTACTACTTTCTCAATTGAAGCATCCAGGTTTTCATTTACATCCACCAGGTAAACATAATTTACACCTTTAGGGAAGTCTTTTGAGGCTTCGTCGATGATCTTTTTGGACTGATTAATTACGTCTCTTGCATTGGATCCCGGAGTCTGGCTAATCGCCATACCCACAGATGGTTTACCGTTCGTGTTGATGTTAGAGCTATAACTTAAAGAACCTAGTTCTACTCTCGCCACATCTTTTAGTCGTAATAACTGACCGTTGCCAGCTGATTTCACAACGATGTTTTCAAACTCGGTTGCTTTGGTTAACCTTCCTTTGTATTTGATTACATATTGAAAAGCTTCGTCGCCGTTCTCTCCAAATTTACCTGGTGCGGCTTCGATATTCTGCTCAGCCAATGCTGCTGAAATATCCGCAGGAATCAAGCTGTATTGTGCCATCATATCTGGTTTTAACCAGATACGCATCGAGTAATCTTTAGAGCCAAAGATCGTAGCATTACCTACACCAGTTACCCTTTGAATGGCAGGAACCAGGTTGATTTTAGCGTAATTCTGTAAGAAAGTCTGGTCGTAAGCAGGATTATCACTGTAAAGGGAGAAAATCAATAGATTACTACTCTGACTCTTGGTTACTGTAACCCCGGCTTGCGTTACCTCCTGAGGCAGTAAGCTGGTGGCTCTGGACACCCTATTCTGCACGTTTACGGCAGCTAAATCGGGATCAGTTCCTACTTTAAAGAAAATGTTAATACTGGCAGAACCATCATTAGTTGCGGTAGAGGTCATGTAAGTCATGTTCTCTACCCCATTGATCTGCTCTTCCAGTGGAATGATGACACTTTTAAGTACCACGTCGGCATTGGCACCCGTATATGCGGCAGAAACCTGCACAGTAGGAGGGGCAATGTCGGGGTATTGTGAAATGGGTAGCGCGAGCAGCCCTAGTAGTCCCAGGATCACGATGATCACAGAGATCACTGTAGAGAGCACCGGGCGCTGTATGAATATTTTAAACATATATGGATCTTATTTTAAATCTGCGTAAACAACGTCTGCGCCTACTGGGGTTACTTTAATCTGTGTATCGTCTTTTAAGGTACCAACACCTTCTAACACGATTTTATCACCTGCTTTCAGACCTTCTTCCACCACAAAGTAAGTACCTGCGGTATTTTTCATTACGGTAATGGCCGTGCTTTTCGTTTTACCATCTTTATCTACCACAACAGCAAAACGCTTGTCCTGCAGCTCATAAGTCGCACTTTGAGGAACTACAATAGCATCTGTAATGGCATCTGGAATTCTTACTGTTGCACTGCTTCCGCTGCGGATTAGGCCTTTAGGATTTGGGAAACTCGCACGTACATTTGCAGAGCCTGTAGCCGTATTGATTTGTCCGGTGATGGTTTGAATACGTCCTTTATGATCATATAAAGTACCGTCAGATAAGATTAAAGAAACTTCAGGAAGCTTAGCCAGCTTTTGTGCCAGCGTCATTCCCTTATCGTCTTTAAAGAAGTGAAGCAGCAGTTTTTCATTGAATGCAAAATAAGCATACACGTTTCCTGTGCTGGACACCGTCGTTAATGGCTCAGCATTGTTGCCGCTCACCAAACTTCCTAAACGGAAAGGAATTGCACCCACTACTCCGTCTACCGGACTGGTTACTGTAGTATAACCTAAATTGGTTTTTGCATTTGATAAAGCCGCTTTCGCTTGTGCCAGTGCTGCTAATTTTGCCTGGTAAGTGTATTGTGCAGATTCTAACTCGTATTTACTCACGATGTCTTTCTCTACCAACGGTTTTACTTTATTTACAGCCATGTTTGCCGAGCTCAGTTCTGCTTCTGCACTTTTAATGCTCGCAGTAGCTGTACGTACTTCCTGCTCATATTGAGGAGCATTGATTTTGAACAATGGCTGTCCTTTTCTGACTACAGAACCTTCATCTACAAAAATCTTCTCCACATACCCATCCACTCTTGGTCTGATTTCTATATTTTGCTGGCCCTGGATACTGGCAGGGTAGTCTGTGTTTAACGTTGCGCTGCGTGGCTGCAGTTCTAAAACTTTATATTCTTTGACCTGAGGGGCACCCGCTCCAGGGCCGCCTGGTTTTGATCCGCTATTTCCGCATGAACTTAAAATCATGAATGCCGGAAGCAATAATAGTGATTGAATTGTGTATCTCATTTTTATGGGTATTGTTCGTTTTTTGTTTTTAAGAGGATATAATATATAGGGTAATTTTAGGGGAAGATGGTTTCGTAGATCAGCTGCTTGCGATCCTCCATCAAAATGGCGTATTCTTCATCATTCATGCCAAATATTGCTTTATGAAGCGGTGCTGTAAGGAAAGGATGTGCCATTAAAGAGAATAGGTTCAGCATAAATTGTCTTGGATCCATTTTCTTAACGAGGCCTTTATCCATTTCTATCTGGATCTCTTCCATAAACGCTTTCACTTTTTTAGTTCTTGATTTCTTCGCATTGATCAACTCATTTCTATTCATTTCTGTAATGATGAAGAGCTGGCGAAAAGGGTATTTAGCCGTTTCTTTGATGAATACAGAGATCAGATTTCTGATCTTTTCTTTAAAAGGCATTTTGGAGTCAAATACTTCATCCAGCGTGCAGACAAAGCCTTCTTGTGCCTCATTGAACACCTGATCAAACAGGATGTCCCGGGAGCGAAAATAATAATTTACGAGCGTACGGTTTACTCCGGCTGCATCGGCGATTTCCTGCGTGGTAGCATGTAATTTACCCTCGGCAAAAAATAGGTGCTTAGCCGTATCTTTTATTAATTGTTCCGTACCAGTGTCGCGAGTTGACATATACTTTTGAGTTTGACAAAATTGTTAAACAAAAGTATTAATCTGATATATGAGTTAAAACATGGAATTGTAATGTTTAAGTTAAGAGGAGGTTTGTAACTGATTATTGACAAAAAAAAGGGCCGAGGCCCTTCTATATGTATTGATAATTACTGTATATAGCCTACAATAGCTAGCTTATTCTAGTCATTTTTACTTATTGAGGAAAATGAAGCTTTACTTGCTCAATTGCAAAATCAAGTTGCTCTTGTGGAGTGATATTGGTGTTATCGAGGATCACGGCATCTTCTGCACGTGTCAGCGGACTTTCAACGCGAGTAGTATCTGCATAGTCGCGGTGTGCCAGATTTTCAAATACCTCTTCTAAACTGGTCGAAGTATCACCCTTGCTTTGCATTTCTTTATATCGACGTTCTGCTCTGATCTTTGGGTCTGCAGTCATGAAAAACTTTACTTGTGCATCCGGGAAAACAGTAGTGCCAATATCGCGGCCATCCATCACAATGTTCTTGGATTTGCCCATGCGCTGCTGCTGTTTCACCATGTCTTTGCGGACAAATTTATTTGCCGATACTTCGCTCACAGCATCTGAAACCGGCATCAGCCTGATTTCATCAGATACTTCTTCACCATTTAAGGTAATGTGCGATTCATAATCTCTGGAATGAAAATTTAATTCGATATGCTGTAAAGCGTCTTTTACCGCTTCAGGATCATTCATGTCGATGTGGTTGCGCAGGAAATAAAGCGTGACCGCCCGGTACATCGCTCCGCTATCAATATAAATGAAACCTAGTTTCTTTGCCAATGCTTTCGCTAATGTACTTTTTCCACATGATGAGTAGCCATCGATAGCTACAACCAGATTTTTCCTCATATAGGGCAAAGTTAATGTTTTAGGGAATTGTTCGCCCATTTTTTTTTAAATGGGAGCTTATCTTTAGCTACTTTTACTTCATGCTACCCAATAAAGAAGAGATACTAAAAGCGGTCAGCTTTAAAACTTCGAGAAGCGGAGGTAAAGGCGGTCAGCATGTAAATAAGGTTTCCAGTAAAGTAGAGCTGATTCTTCACTTGCCATCCGCAGTTTTTTTGACGGAAGAAGAAAGGACATTGCTGCTGGAAAGATTGGCCAATCGCCTGGATCAGGAAGGAAACCTGCACATCGTTTCCCAGGAAGACAGAAGTCAGCTGATGAACAAAGAGCGAACGATCTTAAAATTGATCGCGCTGCTGAAATCTGGCCTGCACCTTCAAAAAAAGAGGAAGCCCACCAAGACACCGAAGTCGGTGATCAGGAAGCGGCTACAGGACAAACAGAGCGTTTCCACAAAGAAAATCTTGCGGAAACGTCCTGCCCTGGACTAACTTACTGCTGAATTAGTTGAATCGGTAAAACATACTGATGCTGCCATATTGATGCGCTCTGGCGATACTTTTCACTTCCTTAGTCTTGAATATCATTCCAAAATCGAAGGTAAACCGCTGACTGCTGTAATTGAATCCCAGCTGCTGCGCGAAGACCATCGGTTTAACACCAAAAGTAACCGGACTGGCGTTGTTAAACATGCTGCCTTGTATAGTGGCATCATAAGCCACAAAATTGAGCTGCGGTTTTGCATAAAAGAACAGCTCACTTTTTACTAAATTTTTTGTTTTTGACTGGTTGCCAATCACCGAGTTGGTATAAGCTGCATTGAAAAGCTGGTTAATCCGGCCTGCTCTGAACAAAATTCCTGCACCGGCACCACTAAAGGTAGTTCCCACATTCGCATAACCTTCAAATGAGAAGTCAGCCGCCTGATCTTTAAAACGGTGTAATAGTCTTGTGTATTGCGCGGATAAATTTACCTGCATTTCTTCTTTAATCTGGTAATCCCAGCCCTCCAGCTTATAGAAACCTACGGTTTTATGCAGCAATTCCTGACCTTTTTCTGCCAATGACGCCGGGCCGGTTACGCCAATCTGTGCGCTGGTCTTCAAAATACTTTCATTTTTATAAAACCAGTTCAATCCAGCTTCCGCATATAAATAGCCTGCAAATGGACGGTCCTGTTTTGCCGGATCAGGTGCTGAGCCAGAATAAGGATTGTACATCTTTTGCCCAACAGCAATTTCATAATTTTTCTTTTCCAGTTTTTCCGGAAGCCCGCTTTGATTCAAAGCATGTCGGAAATTGATAAATAAACCATTGGTATAATAGCGGTCAGAACCCTGTAGCAGATAAGAATCATTGTCGCTCTTGAAACCAAACTCATTTTTGAAGCTTTGTGCCGAAACCGGATTGGTGGCTAGCAGGTAGATCAGGGATAAAGGGAGCAGTACTTTGCTTATAGCTTTCATTATTATTTTTCTAAAAAAAAACTCCGGCAGATTTGCCGGAGTTGAATATCGTATTTTTTATGTTAAAAAGTATAGCCAAGACTTAGACCACCGTAATAAGGCAGAAAGAAATCCCTGCTGAACACCGGACTAAGTCCAATCCTGAAAGCGAAACCGCTGTCTTCCGGTTGTACCCGGTAGAAAAAACTCATGGTGCCAATTACATTACTTTCATTCTTATTGAAAAGTACTTCCGCACTACCACCGGTTGCAATAAAAGTGGCACCCAGTCCAAGTTCAAAGTACTTTCCACCTTTTCCTAGCAGATAATTCAAAGATAAAGGCACAGTGGTCACGTTATCTCCATCTACTGAAAAGTAACCAATACCAGCTCTACCACCTATACCATCTCTCTTATTAGAGAACCTGGAGTCATAGTTTGCTGTAAAAGTTAAACCCTGACCGCCCAGTTCAATAAATATGTTCTGTGCTCTGGACGTTGCAGGAGTAGTGTTGCTGCTTTCCTGTGCAAAAAGTTTCTGGGTACTGGTAAGGGCTAAAAATAAAGTAAAAGCCAATGTTAATTTTCTCATTATTGTTTGTTTGGTCTCGCAATATTAAGTAAAAACAGACTAGTTTGCAACCGGCTTGATTTTAACACTCAGGTCTTGGGCATCTTTCACTTTTTCCTTCATTAACGCGAGCTCAATCACTTCTTTCATCTCCGTTACATAATGGAAATTTAAGTCCTTTATATAGCTTTCTTTGATCTCTAAAATATCTTTTCTATTGGATTTACAAAGAATAATGTCCTTGATATTTGCCCGTTTTGCGGCAAGGATTTTTTCCTTGATTCCACCAACTGGCAATACTTTTCCACGTAAGGTAATCTCTCCGGTCATGGCCAGGTTAGATTTTACTTTACGCTGTGTAAATGCAGAAGTCAATGCGGTTAGCATGGTGATACCAGCAGATGGGCCGTCTTTTGGAGTCGCCCCAGCAGGCACGTGTACATGGATATCCCATTGATCGAACAAGGCATAGTCAATTCCAAAAATAGCAGCGTGTGAGCGTAAATAAGCCAATGCAATGACCGCAGATTCTTTCATTACCTCACCTAGATTACCAGTTAAGGTTAACTTTCCTTTACCCGGGCTTAAACTCGCTTCGATAAATAGAATGTCTCCACCAACCTGTGTCCAGGCTAAACCAGTCACAACTCCGGCAACTTCATTGCCTTCATAAAGATCTTTATCATAGATAGGGGCACCCAAAATGCGCTCTACATCTTCTAAAGTCAGGTTTGCGTCATATGTTTCTTCCATCGCGATTTTAGTTGCCACACCACGTACCAGGGAACCGATTTTTTTCTCCAGTCCACGAACACCAGATTCTCTCGTATAATCTTCGATTACTTTTTCAATCAGACTATTCTTAAGAACGATGTCTTTTGTTTTGATCCCATGCTGCTCTTTTTGCTTAGGCAACAGGTATTTTTTAGCAATCTCAATCTTTTCTTCAATCGTATACCCATTCACTTCAATGATCTCCATACGATCCAGTAAAGCCGGCTGTATGCTGCTCAATGAGTTGGCCGTAGCGATAAACAGCACATTGGAAAGGTCATAGTCAGCCTCTACATAATGGTCGTTGAAAGCAGAATTTTGCTCTGGATCCAATACTTCCAGTAATGCTGAAGAAGGGTCTCCTCTGAAATCAGCACCTACTTTATCAATCTCATCCAGCACAAATACAGGATTTGCGGCACCGGCTTTTTTAATCGATTGAATGATTCTGCCTGGCATAGCACCGATATAGGTCTTTCTATGGCCTCGGATTTCAGCTTCATCTCTGATGCCACCCAATGCCATACGCACATATTTACGGTTCAATGCTTTGGCAATTGACTTTCCTAATGAGGTTTTACCTACTCCCGGAGGGCCTACCAAACAAATGATAGGGGCTTTCATGTCGCGTTTAAGCTTCAATACAGCCAGGTATTCGATGATACGCTGTTTTACTTTTTCTAAACCGAAATGATCTTTATCCAATACGCGCTGTGCACGTTTAAGGTCAAAGTTGTCTTTCGTGAAATCATTCCATGGAAGGTCTAATAACAGCTCCAGGTAATTGATCTGAATAGAATAGTCAGGTGCTGCGGGATTCATTCTTCCCAGCTTATCCAGTTCCTTAGTAAAATGTTCTTTTATAGGCTCAGCCCATTTCTTCTTCTTTGCGCGTACCTGCAAAGCCTCGTATTCAAGGTCGGAAGAAGAACCACCCAGTTCTTCCTGTATGGTCTTTAATTGTTGATTCAGGAAGTAATCCCTTTGCTGTTTGTCCAGGTCGGTGCGGACTTTCGATTGAATCTGGTTTTTCAACTCCAGCATCTGAAGTTCCAGGGTCAATAGCTCCATCACCATCATTGCGCGCTCACGTAGATTGCCCATTTCCAGCATTTTTTGCTTATCAGAAACATCTGCATTCATATTTGAAGAGATGAAATTGATCAGGAAGGAAGTGCTTTCTATGTTTTTTAAGGCAATACCCGCCTCACTTGGAATGTTCGGCGACAATTGAATGATCTGCGAAGACATTTCCTTGATAGAGGCCACCATCGCTTTAAATTCTTTATCGCTTTTGTGTTTGGACTCCTCAAATTTGCTGATGGTTACCTTAATGTAAGGCTCAGATTGAACTTCTTCTATCAGGCGGAAACGTTGTTTACCCTGAATGATCACGGTTGTATTTCCATCCGGCATTTGCAGCATCTTTATGATCTGCGCCACCGTTCCTACACTGTTCAACTGTTCAAACGTAGGGTCTTCTATCGAAACATCCCGTTGGGATACCACTCCGATAATCCGGTTACCTTTGTAAGCTTCCTTAATTAGCTTTATAGATTTATCCCTGCCAACAGTAATTGGAATGACTACTCCTGGAAAAAGGACGGTATTCCTCAATGGGAGGATGGCCAATATTTCAGGGGTTTCTTCATTGTTCATCTCGTCTTCGTCTTGTTGGGACATCAGCGGGAAAAACTCTGTATCTTCATTTATGATGGGTAGTGCGTTGCTAAAATCAAAATGATCTTGTTTACTCATTTATTAAGTCTTTCTAAAATAAAAACGACAATCTGACAGTATGCCGTCTACGAAATTATTAATTACATTGTATTATCTATATTTTCAACTCCTGTGCCAAAAGGTTCTTCCAACCTTTTCCCTGTTAAAAAGTCAGGAATAAATGAAGATCAGCGAAAGCAATATGCGTAATTGTCTGACCTTTTTTGAAAAAAAAATCAGAATAATTCGTCACCTTATCATATTTTAATTTATTTAGCGTTTAAGAGAAGTATTTGTAAATGGTATGATAGTTGCCTTCAAATACCTTTATCATTCCTGGATCACCTTAAATTATCAGAATTTAATTAGGAGTTGGGAATGAAATCTGAATATATTTAATATTTTTAAATAAAACTTAATGAACTATTTCAAGCAAACCATCTTATTATTATTTGTCTTTTCTGCTCAGGTCGGTGTCGCTCAAAACAACGGTTATGATAAATTAGGGCTGCAAGCCATGATGAAAGGGGATTATAAGGCGGCCGTTGGACAATTAGAGAAAGCGGATACCAAAACTCCGAACAATGCGAATGTGTTGAAGATGCTGGGATATTCTTATTTTCAATGTGGAGATTTTGAAAATTCAATTGCGGCTTATAGCCGATTGATTACGGTAAAACCTTCAGATTATTCTGCCTATTATTATAGAGGAAAAGCCAGATTAAATATCGCAAATGATCCAAAAGAGTCGCTGAGTCAAATGAGAGACAATTTTTATCTTTCCGCAATTAAGGATTTTAGCAAGGCGATTGAGCTGAATGGGGAAGAAGATACCCAGTTATTACAAAATAGAGGCCTGGCTTATAAGGATTACGCGATCTATAAATCGTATAAGGTGAAGAAAGGACCAGAAAAAACCGCGGTGGTCTCTTTATTTAATAATTCTATTGCTGATTTTCAGAAAGTATTGGTGGTACAGCCATTACGTAAGGATATTATCGGCTTAGTCGATTATGTGAAAGCACAGATTGCAAGTCTTAAATAAGGATTGTAATTAAAAAATGCCGATGCCTGCTATTGTAACCGCAATAGCAGGCATTTTTTTTATACTTCAGCGCCATCAAAAATTTCTACAAATTTAGAGCGGCTCAGTGGTTTCGTTAGGAAGTCGGTCACCACAGGAATCCGCTGCGAACGTTCCAATTCTGATGGAGAGATCGAGGAAGAAACAATATAAATCTCAATCTTCTTGCTCATTTTAGGCTCCAGCAGTGAATACTCTTCCAGGAATCCCCAGCCATCCAATACCGGCATATTTAAATCCAGAAAAATCACATCTGGCAATAACTCCGGCTGATTGGCACTCAACTCCAAATCTAATAAAGCTTTTTTTCCATCTTCAAAGACGGTCAGGTCGGTACTTAGATTGGCAACCTGTAACGTTTTTCTTGTTAAAAAAACGAAAATAGTGTCGTCATCTATCAGATAAAATTTTTTCATTGTATTATATTTATTCGTTGGTTAGCATTCTGTTAGTTAGGTGTTTTTGAGGTTAATTCTGTTCATTCTGGTGGAAGCATTTGGTTATTGTCTGCCTGGTGCACTATTGAAGCAATAGATCCATTCAATTGCTCAGTAGAGTCCTTCAGCATATACAATAGATCAATATGGTCGCCATGCGGATTTTGGAGCATCATCTCCGTTAAGCTCATGATATTCGTTAATGGTGCCCTTACTTTATGGCTCTGAATCCAGGCGATTTCTTTTAGATCCTGATTTTGCTTTTCAATCATTCTTACATAATTCATTCGCTTAGAGACGTCTGTTGCTAAAACTAGTCTGGCGTCGATTCCATCAATGTTTACGATGGTCGTATCAATCTCTACGGGGAACAATTGCCCTGCTTTATTCATGTGTGTCAGAATTCCTGAATATTTCCGGGTTTTTATCGTGCTGAAAATGTCCATCAGCTTACTGATCTCTGAAGCCGGTCTGATTTTCGTGATGTTCATTGATAAAAACTCCTCCTGGGAGTAACCATATTTTTTTATAGCCGCTTCATTCACTTTCAGGAAATTACCGGTATTCAATTCAAAAATATACATGGGTACCGGATTCGCTTCAAAGATGTTCCGGTAATAACGTTCTGATGCATCCAGCTTCTTCACCAATATGGCTTCTTTAATCCTGGTTTTTTCAAAGCCATTCAGAATGGTACTGATCATAAAGACACTGATAAAGCTGACAAAAATGAAATTCCAGGAATAGGCGATCCATAAAGTGAGGTCATAAGTTTCAGACAATGCATTTGGGAAAAGCTTAAACTGTATAATTAAGCCAATCAGTATGCAAATGACAATATTGACCACTAAAGGAATGAAAGTGGCTCTCGATGGAAAGATCATTGCCGTGAAAAAAGTAATGATGAGCAAGTATAGTGCTCCAGGACCATCAGAACCTACAAAAATCAAGTAAATTACGGCAATCAGATAGAGCAGGGCCACCACAATGACCATCCTGTAATCCAGCTTTATTTTTCTATTTACTACAAAACCCATAAGAGAAATGATAACCAGCACCATAAATACGGGAAAAAACACTTTTCCTTTAGCGAGCTCATTGAACAGGAACAAAAGAATGCCGATCATTCCTAATGGAAGGCAATACATCATCGTGTCTCTAAACAAATTCAGTTTCCATGAACTGATCCTGAAAAGCGTAAACTGATGATCAGCAGGAATAACATATAGAAATGTTCTCCTGTATTTCTTCAAGTATGACGCTATTGTAGTCATTTTTCAAGGAATCAATGTGTTAACTGAATTTATATCGCTGATATGAATACATTAAATGAGGAATTTATTTCCCGAAATCTGACACTATGGGCATCAGGTTGTATTTAAACCATTTAATTGTAGTCTATAAAAGAGACTTTCTTGCTCCTAACAGGCGTTTTGCTCGTTAAACTCCCCATATTTGCAACTGAAATAGGCCTATTATCATGCCACAGTATTGCACAGTAATAGGTACAGGCAATCCTGTGTAAGGAATGCTTTCCGAACGCAGGATTTTCTGTCATTAATATTCTTTTGATGGGTATCGAATAGCTGAGGTCCTATTTAAATTTTCCGGTGATCCGGTAATTCTTCTCCGCAAGTAGCCTGATGTGCTGGTTCTTTTTTACGTCATATAAGCTATCTGGAAAATAGCTGAGCGTGTCCGAAGAAGTGTACAGTGTATTGGCATTGCAGATCAAAATCTGAAGGCCGTAAACTTGGCCGTTTCTCTTGATGACTTTTAATTCCTTCACCGGAACTTTCTTATTGTCGGAGGTATACAACTCCGTCGTATCTGTTTTTTTAACCTGAAACAAACCTTTCCATGCCGATTTATTGAGGTCGGCATCCGAGAATATGCTCAATTCTTTCGGCCAGTCCTGAATCACCAGGTCCTTGCTTTCTGTGGAGTCATTGACCAGCACTGTTTTATGAATCCTTGGCTTTTGGCGACTTAATCTTGTCGCTTCTCCTGCAAAGTATCCTTTAAGGTCGAAGTAAGAATGTGCTTCCTTTTGCTGGGTTACAGCGGTGTCGCCACAGCCAAAACACAACAAAAGAAAAGCACCTAATAATAAATAGTTTCTCATTATACCAGGCAATTACCGGTCATGATCGCTGGTTTCTCAATACCCATAATCTTCAGGACTGTAGGAGCGATGTCGCCAAGTTTTCCATCAGCGATAGTTTTATAATCATTGTCAATTAAAATGCAGGGCACAAGGTTCGTGGTATGTGCGGTATTCACAGATCCATCTGCATTGCGCATGTACTCCGAGTTTCCGTGATCGGCAAGGATGATGAAAGAGTAACCGTTTTCGATTCCTGTTTTTACCACCTGCTCTGCACAATGGTCGGCAGTCTCCACTGCTTTAATTACTGCTTCAAATACACCGGTATGACCTACCATGTCTGGATTGGCAAAATTCAGACAAACAAAATCCGGCCATCCTGAGGCCAGCTCTTTGTTAATGGCTTCGGTAATTCCTGCCGCACTCATCTCGGGCTGCAAGTCGTAGGTAGCCACCTTTGGAGATGGAATAAGAATTCTCTTTTCGTTTTCAAACGCTAATTCCCTGCCACCAGAGAAAAAGAAAGTAACGTGTGGGTATTTTTCAGTCTCCGCAATACGGATCTGGTTTTTATGGTTTTTCTCTAATACTTCACCCAAAGTTTCTGAAAGATCATCTTTAGTGAAAACTACCTTTACATTTTCGAAGTTCTCGTCATAAGTCGTCATCGTTACATAGTACAATGGTAATTTATGCATACCAAAATCAGGATAGTCATTTTGAGTTAATGATGCAGTAATTTCTCTGCCTCTGTCTGTTCTGTAATTGAAACAGATCACCACATCGCCAGGCTGGATGGTAGCCACCGGCTCGCCGTCTGGCTGAGTCACTACAATTGGAGCGGTAAACTCATCTGTAATGCCTTCGCTATAAGATTGCTCGATAGCAGTTACGGCATCCGTTGTCGGTTTTCCAATGCCTTTGGTCATCACATCATAAGCCAGTTTTACCCTTTCCCAGCGTGAATCTCTATCCATCGCGTAATAACGGCCAACTAAACTGGCAATTTTACCCGTAGAACTTTCCAGGTGATGCTCCAGTTCTTTGATGAAAGTCAATCCAGAATTTGGATCGGTATCTCTGCCATCTAAGAAAGCATGGATAAATACATTGCTCAATCCTTGTTCGCCAGCAGCATCGCATAACGCTTTCAAATGATTGATATGGGCATGTACACCGCCATCAGAAACCAATCCGATGAAATGAACTGCCTTGTTATTTTCTTTAGCATAGTGGAAAGCATCCAGCAGCACCGGGTTTTGGTGCAGTGTTCTATCTTCTATTGCCTTATTAATCCTGCCTAATTCCTGATAAACTACTCTGCCTGCACCTAAATTCATGTGTCCAACTTCCGAATTCCCCATTTGTCCGGCCGGTAATCCTACCGCTACACCCGAAGCTTCCAGCTTGGAATTTGGATAATTTTTCAATAAAGAGTCAAAGAAAGGAGTGTTAGCTGCGTAAGCGGCATCGGATTCGTCTTGCTTCCCGTAGCCCCAGCCGTCAAGAATAAGTAGCACTAATTTTTTATTATTCATCTTGAATTAATTTAGTAATTGTCGTACGATTGTCTGTCAATCTAACAAATATAAGCGTATTGTGTGTTTTTTTTGAGCCTAATTGTAATTCAACTGTAGTATCTTTGTTTTCCTGGATGCACCCAATAATGGCATAGTTTATGTAAGATTGGTCTGTTAGCTATATAGAGTATATGAAGCCCTTACTTTTATTTACGATTCTGTTTACCTCTTTTTCTTCTGCTATTGCTATTCAAAGCGATATTATTGACAATCTTTCCGGTTATTTTAAAGCGGGCAATGCGAAGGATGTGGCGGTAAATTTTTCTTCTTCCCTGGAGCTCATCATCATTGATGAAGAAGATGTCTACTCTAAAGCACAGGCAGAACAGATCTTAAGGAACTTCTTTACTAAGTATCCACCAATTAAATCATCGGTTACACACACCATTAATGCCAATCCGAACTTTAGATTTGGCATCCTTTCCCTTCAGACTAAGAATGGAAAATTCCGCGTTTCAATCACGATGAAAAAGTCTAATAATGCTTTTTTTATTACGGAATTGAGAATAGAGCCGGATAAATAATAGTAAAAATGCTATTTTTGGGTTTAATTTTAAGTTTTGGATAAGCAAATCATAGATCAATTCATAAAAAACGCTGTTGCCGAAGATTTAGGCGATGGGGATCATACTTCACTTTCTACCATTCCAGCCAATGCACAAGGTAAAGCAAAATTGCTCATTAAAGAAGATGGGGTGATTGCAGGCGTGGAACTGGCAGTAGCAATTTTCAATTATATTGATGATCAGTTAGTCGTATCCGTAAACATTGCGGATGGTGAGCAGGTAAAGTATGGAGATATTGCACTGACGGTGTCCGGCAGTACACACTCTATTTTACTAGCTGAGCGATTGGTTTTAAACTGTATGCAAAGGATGAGTGGGATCGCCACGAAAACAAATCATATTGTTGGCCTGCTGGCTGCTTATCCTACTAAACTGCTAGATACCCGTAAAACCACACCTGGATTAAGGTACCTGGAGAAATGGGCAGTAGTGATCGGTGGGGGAGTAAATCACCGCATTGGCTTATACGACATGATCCTGATCAAGGATAACCACGTCGATTATGCTGGTGGAATCACCAATGCGATCAAAGCAGCCAATCAATATTTAGCAGATCAAAATAAAGATTTACAGATAGAGATAGAAGTGAGAAACCTTTCAGAGTTAAATGATGTTTTAACTCAGAGAGGTGTAGACCGGATTATGCTGGATAATTTCAGCTTTGCCGATTTAAAAGAAGCGGTGAAAGTAATCGATGGCAGGTTTGTAACAGAAGCCTCTGGTGGAATCACCGAAGAAAATGTAGCAGAATACGCGGCGTGTGGGGTAGATTTTATATCTATGGGCGCTTTAACCCACTCTGTTAAAAGTTTAGACATGAGTTTAAAAGCATGCTAAACAACTTAATTCATCAGAATTTGATTCTGTTTTTTTACTATAATTGTAGTTAATGATTTCGGTCTATTCTATATCAGCAGTAATTTTAGCCTATTTATTTGGGTCTATACCAACAGCGGTATGGCTCGGACAAGCATTTTACGGTGTCGACGTGAGGGAGTATGGTAGTGGAAATGCCGGTGCAACCAATACTTTTAGGGTATTGGGGAAACGTGCAGGGCTTGCCGTGATGACGATAGATATCGCCAAAGGCTATACTGCAACCAAACTTGCCTACTTTATAGGGCTATCCGTTACCGGTCCGCAGAACTCCTCCCAATTTATCAATTACGAACTTGCACTCGGAGTAACCGCTGTGATGGGGCATTTATTCCCAATATTTGCGGGCTTTAGAGGTGGAAAGGGAGTGGCCACACTTTTTGGAATGATTTTGGCAGTTAACTTCCCGGCAGCAATGCTTTGTGTTCTGGTCTTTGTAGTTGTGCTCTTAACCACTAAATATGTTTCCCTAAGTTCTATATGTGCAGGTTTTACCTTCCCATTGAGCATTATATTCATCCTTCATTCTTCTGTTAAATCAGAAGTATTATATGGAATGTGTGTGTGTATCCTTATTTTGGTGACACATCAGAAGAATTTAGAGCGACTCCTTATGGGCAAAGAATCCAAAGTTTACCTGTTTAAAAAGAAAACAACCTAAAACAACGAATTCATGAAAGCTTTAAATTTAATGGTCATTGCTGCGGCGATGCTTTCCGTTTCCTCGTGTTCTACAGTGCCATTAACGGGACGCAGCAGGCTGAGTATTGTGAGTGAAAGTGAGATGCAGAATGTGGCCGCTCAAAGTTATACCTCCTTGTTAAGAGACCCTAAAACTAAGGTGCTCAACAATGCGGATGCAACAAGAGTGAAAAGAGTAGGGCAGAAAATTCAGGCTGCGGTTACAAAGTATATGAACGCGAATGGCTATGCCAGTCAAATCCAGGGTTTCAACTGGGAATTTAACCTGATCGATAGTAAAGAAGTGAATGCCTGGTGTATGCCTGGCGGTAAAGTTGCCGTTTACAGCGGAATTTTACCTATTGCAAAGGATGATGCAGGATTAGCCACAGTGATGGGGCATGAGATTGCCCACGCCATCGCACAGCATTCTTCAGAAAGGGCTTCTCAAGCTACTTTAGCGCAAGCTGGAGGTAGTTTACTGGGTGCGGCTACGGCAGGAAAATCGCAGACTGCACAAGCGATGATTAACCAGGCTTATGGATTGGGGGCGCAAGGTTTTGTATTGCTGCCAAATTCAAGGAAGCAGGAGCTGGAAGCAGATCAGCTGGGATTGATTTTTATGTCGATGGCAGGATATGATCCTTCCAGTGCAATTTCTTTCTGGCAAAGAATGGCTGCAGCAAGTGCTGGTACGCAAAAACCATCTGAGTTTTTAAGTACACACCCTTCTGATGCCACACGTATCGCACAGATTCAAAGACTATTGCCGGAAGCACAAAAATATTTTAACTCTACTACCGGAAAACCAATCCGATAATTAGAAAAGAAGAAAATTATAGACAGGCTGTTACTGAAAGGTAACGGCCTTTTTAATGGAATCAGGTTTAGCGTGTTAAGGTTTGAATGATGGCTGATGCTTTTAACATACATTCTTCATATTCGTCATGCGCGTCAGCGGCATACGTAATAGCTCCCCCTACCTGAAAAGACAAGTGTTTGCTGCTTTCCTGATAGAAAATGCTGCGGATGATCACGTTGAAATCGAATTCAGCATCAGGGCTGAGGTAGCCGAAAGAACCGGAATATGCACCTCTTCTACTCAGTTCATACTTTTCGATCAGTTCCATTGCCCGGATCTTTGGTGCACCGGTCATCGAGCCCATTGGGAAAGTATTTCTGATCGCCTCTATGAAATGTAATTCTGGCGCCAGCTCACAGCTGATCGTAGAGATCATCTGGTGTACCTGCGGGAAGGTATAGATGCCAAAAAGCTCTTCGACCTTAACGCTTCCTTTTAAGGCACTTTTTGTAAGGTCATTGCGCACCAGATCCACAATCATTACATTTTCTGCCTGTTCTTTTATATTTTCACTTAACTCAAGTTTGATCCGCTCATCAATATTGGCCTCCCGACTGCGTTTAGCAGTACCTTTAATGGGCTGAGAAATTAATTTGTTTGCACGTTTGCAAAGAAATCTTTCCGGACTGGCCGAAAGGATGTATTGATCGTAGATCTTAAAATAGCCTGCAAATGGCGTAGGGGAAAGGGCATTGAGCTGTTCAAATACATATAATGGATCAATCTCTGCGTTTTCAGTAAAGAATTCCTGGCAATAAGTAATCTCGTAAATATCACCCCTGCTGATGTGCTGGTGCAGTTGTTTGATTTTTTCCAGATAGCTTTCTTTATTCATTGAAGCCTGGATATTCAACGGAGGATAAGTTTTTACTGCTGGAATTTCAAAGCTAGAGATGGTTTCTAAAAGCTGGGCATCACCAAAAATCACCTGTGCCTGACCGTCTTTCCAGGCAATCAGATATTGAGGAACAAAGAAAAATAAAGCAGGAAACTGATGAAAATCAGGATGGTTGGATTGCAGCTGCTCATCTTCGTTTTTCAGGTCGTAACTGAATAAGCCGAACATCCAGGTTTTGTGCTGTTCGTAGAAAGCTTGTAAGGCTTCAAATGCGCCGCCAGTTTCTTTAGAAAGTACTGTTGTAGCTCCAGCAGCAATGATAAAGTCGAATTTCCCGTAAGGGTCTGTATAATTGTTGGAGTCTAAACAGCAGCAGATGTCAAAAGTATTTGCCCAATGCAGCGCTTTACTTTTAAATAACGATAATTCCAGATGGCTCATTTCGCTACAAAGGTAAGGGAAAACCGCCTATAAAAAAAGGCGGCCATTGGCCGCCTTTCCTATATATCAGAAGATAATTTTTAGATCAATTCTAAAGTTTGAACTCTATCTGGTCCAACAGACAAATATTTTACTGGTACTTCCAATTCTTTCTCTAAGAAAGCGATATAAGCTGAAAGTTTTGCAGGGATATCTGCTACTTGATTTACTTTAGTTACATCAGTTTTCCAACCTTCGATTGCTTTTAAAACAGGCGTAGGTTTTACAGAAATGATGTCATATGGCATATAATCAATAGTTTCACCATTGTGCTCATAATGAGTACATGCATAAATGGTATCAAAACCATCCAATACATCTGCTTTCATCATGATCAGCTCAGTTACGCCGTTTAACATGATCGCATATTTTAATGCAGGGATGTCAATCCATCCGCAACGACGGGCACGGCCAGTGGTTGCTCCGAATTCGTGACCTACCTGACGTAAGTTTTCACCAACTTCATTATCCAATTCTGTAGGGAATGGACCACCACCAACACGCGTACAGTAAGCTTTGAAGATACCATATACATTGCCGATTCTGTTTGGCGCAATACCTAAACCAGTGCAAGCACCAGCAGTAGTGGTGTTAGAAGAAGTTACGAATGGATAAGAACCGAAGTCGATGTCCAATAATGTTCCTTGTGCACCTTCTGCCAATACTTTCTTTCCTTCTTTAAGGAAACCATTTACATAATGCTCACTGTCTACATGAGGAATGGTTTTGATAAACTCAATCGCTTCAAAGAATGCAGCTTCTTTTTCTGTTAGATCGTATTCGAATTCATAATGAGAAAGAATCTCTTTATGTTTCTCCACCAATTTGTTGTAACGTTCCTTGAAATCAGGAAGGGTAGTATCACCTACTCTTAATCCATTACGACCGGTTTTGTCCATATAAGTTGGGCCAATACCTTTTAGTGTAGAACCGATTTTGTCTTTACCCATTTTTTGCTCATTTGCAGCATCCAATAACTGGTGCGTTGGTAAAATCAAATGTGCTTTGCGGGCAATTACCAATTTCCCTTTGGCTACTGGATCGTGTCCTGCAGCTTTAAGGTTGTCTAACTCTCTTTTTAGAATGATTGGATCAATAACCACACCATTACCAATAAGATTCATTGTTTTTTCGTTGAAAATACCTGATGGAATGGTATTTAAAACAAACTTTTTGCCATCAAACTCTAAAGTATGTCCGGCATTCGGACCGCCTTGAAAACGAGCTATCAAATCATATTGAGGACTTAATACATCAACAATTTTACCCTTGCCTTCATCGCCCCATTGCAGGCCCAGAAGCACGTCTACTTGCGTCATTATTTAAATTTGAATATTATAAATTGGATATGTTAACTTGCATGTTTTACTTCGCTATTCTGATTGTTCATTGCATTTTTTGCAGTGCAATCGAAACAAACGCCATAAAGGTTTAGTGAGTGGTGCTTGATTTCAAACTTCAGCAATTCACCAACCATACTCTGGATCTGATGGATGCGCGGATCGCAGAATTCTACAACTTTCCCGCAGTCAATACAAATGATATGGTCGTGCTGATGGTAGCCATAAGATTTCTCAAATTGCGCCATGTTTTTGCCAAACTGATGTTTAGTAACCAGATCACAGGAAACCAATAGCTCTAAAGTGTTGTATACAGTAGCTCTGCTGACACGATATTTTTGGTTTTTCATGTGGATATAGAGAGTCTCTACATCGAAATGGTCATCTCTGGAATATATTTCTTCTAAGATGGCAAAACGTTCCGGTGTTTTTCTCAGACTCTTATTTTCGAGGTAAGCTTCGAATATTTTTCTTACTAACTCGCTGTTGTGGTTTGTAGACATAGTTTTTAAACTCCTTTCAAAGGTACCAATTTTTATATAAACCTGTATGTTTTATTCGTTTTTTTAGGCATCAAAACGGGTAACTGCCGTCACGCCTTTTACTTCCAATAGATTTTTAATCAGGTTGTCTAAGTGTTCTTTATCATTTACATAAACCATAATTGAGCCATCAAAGATGCCATTATCTGTGTCGACGGTAATAGAACGCATGTTTACCTTGAAATCTCCGGAAATCACCTTGGTGATATTATTGATCAAACCTACGTCATCTATTCCAATAATATGCAATCCGGTTAAGAAAGTGAGTTCCTGCTGACGATTCCATTTGGCTTTGATCACGCGGTAGCCGTAATTGGCCATCAGCTGTGCGGCATTCGGACAATTAGTGCGGTGGATTTTGATTCCCTCATTCACGGTTACAAAACCAAAAACGTCATCACCTGGGATGGGATTACAACAGGCAGCAAGCGTATAATCTATCTTTTGCAGGTCTTCACCAATCAAAAGAATATCAGATTCCGGCCCTTTCACTTTGTTCAGTAAGGCTTCAATCTTTTGGTTGTCGCTTTTTTCAGAGGAACCTCTGTTTTCAATCTCTTTTTCGCTCGCCAGGTAATCTTTCAGGTCTTTCAACTCGATCTTTCCTTTCGCAACGGCGATGAAAAGCTCCTGTGTTGAAGGTAGTTTGAAGAAATAGGTCAGCTTGTTCAGATTGTCTGTATTGTAAGTAATCTTTAACGACTTCAACTTACGCTCCAAAGTTTCTTTACCCTGATCCGCAATTTTTCTTTTCTCTTCTTTTAAGGAGGATTTGATTTTCGATTTGGCCTTCGCTGTCACCACAATGTTCAGCCAATCTTCTTTCGGCGTCTGTTTGCTGGATGTGATGATCTCTACCTGATCCCCGTTCTGTAATTTGTAAGATAAAGGAACCAGTTTATGGTTCACTTTAGCACCGATACATTTCGCACCAACATCCGTATGGATTTCAAAGGCAAAGTCTAAGGCAGTAGCACCTAATGGCAATTGAAGTAAGGCTCCTTTAGGGGTAAAGATGAATATCTCATCCGAGAAGAGGTTCATTTTGAAGTCGTCCAGGAAGTCTAATGCATTCGCTTCCGGATTGTTCAGCATCTCTCTTACCTTCATAATCCATTGATCCAGACCATTATCATTGCTGGATTCTTTATATTTCCAGTGTGCTGCAAAACCTTTTTCTGCAATCTCATTCATCCGCTGTGTACGGATCTGAACTTCCACCCATTGGCCTTTTGGCCCCATTACGGTAGTATGCAGAGACTCATAACCGTTTCCTTTTGGAGACGAAACCCAGTCGCGCAGGCGATCCGGATTTGGACGGTACAAATCGGTCACAATTGAATAAGCCTTCCAGCAATCTGCTTTTTCATTTTCAGGTGCACTGTCCAGAATGATCCTGATGGCGAAAAGGTCATAAACTTCCTCAAAAGGAATATTTTTACTTTTCATCTTATTCCATATAGAATGGATCGATTTCGGCCGGCCGTAGATATCGGCCGTCAGCCCCTGTTCTGCCAGGATCTCATTGATCGGCTCCACAAACCTTTTGATAAATAAAGTCCTTTCGGCCTTTTTCTCATTCAGTTGTGTGGCAATGTATTTATAAGTGTCTGGCTCCAGATATTTCATGGAAAGATCTTCCAGCTCAGATTTAATCGCATATAATCCCAGGCGATGGGCCAGGGGGGCGTAAAGGTAAATGGTTTCGGAAGCGATTTTCAACTGCTTGTGTCTGGGCATAAAGTCCATCGTCCGCATGTTGTGTAAACGATCCGCCAGTTTGATCAGAATTACCCGGACATCATCGGCCAGGGTGAGCAGCATCTTACGGAAATTCTCCGCTTGTAATGAGCTGTTGTAATCAAAAACACCGGATATTTTGGTCAGACCATCAATGATTTTGGCAGTTTTTTTGCCAAATTCACGTTCAATATCTTCGAGTGTGATGTCCGTATCTTCTACCACATCATGTAATAAGGCGCATACAATCGAAGTGGTTCCTAGTCCGATCTCTTCTGCAGCTATCTGCGCAACAGCAATAGGGTGGTAAATATAAGGTTCACCAGATTTTCTACGCATATTTTTATGGCTTTCCAATGCCATATCAAATGCTTTTCTGATTTCCTTTTTATCCCCTCTTTGAAGTGTTGGCTTACAGGCACGCAAAAGCGCACGGTAACGCTTCAATATCTCTTGCTTCTCTGCTTCTAAATCAATCACTAGTGTGTTCTTCATCAATCTATAAATTGTTTTTCGGTAATGTTATTGGTTATGGATCGCTGTTCAAAGGGCAAATGAACCTAAAATTTTACTTAAATACTAGTTTATTGCCCCTATACTTTTGTTAATATAAGCTTTTTGTAAAGATCCTATAGTGATACACAATAATTCCTCCAATTTTAAGTTTCTCTAAGTTATTCCTTGTTCGTTCTTAACCGATCATTTAGTAAAAGGTTCATTGGCATTTCATTTGTATTTATTTACCTCAGGATGATAAGCTTTCCTTATGAAAATTTTATCTTAGAATAGTAATCAATTAATATATTAAATTGGCCTTTATTGAAGAGGTATAAATTTATGAAATTTTATAGGTTGTTTTTTCTGTCAATTGTCATGATTACAGCGGCTTCTGCTAAAGGGCAGACCGGCACTGTGCCCGTGAAATACCCTGCATTGGGAAAAAATGACACCATTCGTGTAGCCTCCACAAATGAGAATGGAGAGATGATCCCATGGATTCCGCTCAACGAAGTCCAGATTTATGCCTATCGGCTATTTAAAACTCCTCAAGATCGCGCGGCTTATAACCGATTGCGTTACAATGTGATGAAGGTGATGCCCTATGCACTTTTTGCAAAGCGGAGATATGAACAGCTGGAAAAGGATCTTGCGCTGGCGACAGATAAGAAGACGCAAAAAAGCCTGGTTAAACAGTGTGATAAAGAGATTAAAGACATGTTTAATAGGGAAATTAAGGAATTGACCATTTCTCAGGGACAGATTTTAACGAAGCTGATCGACCGGGAAGTAGGACGTACCACTTATGAAATTGTAAAAGAAACAAAAGGGGGCGTAACCGCCTTTTTATACCAATCAGTGGCCAGAGTAGTTGGCCATAACCTAAAAAGTAAATACAATCCAACGGAAGAGCGGGACATTGAAGCGATCATTCTTTCTTCTGGATTTTACCAATAAAATATGTCGGATCAGCCAAAAAGTATACACCAGTTTAAGGTGAAATTGATCAATGGAAAAGAAAAGAATCTTTCAGATTATAAAAACAAAAATTTATTGATTGTCAATATTGCCTCGGGCTGTGGTTTTGCACCTCAGCTGAAGGAGTTACAGGAGTTAAGGGAGGAGCTGAAATCCCAGGATTTTGAAGTACTGGCCTTTCCTTCTAATGATTTCGGCAGACAGGAACCTTTAGAGGAGGCCGGGATTCAGGAGTTCTGTGAATTAAATTATGGGGTGGAATTTCCTGTGTTTGAGAAAACAATGGTCAGAGGAGCACATGCACATCCCTTGTTTAAATTCCTGGGCGATAAAAAACTCAACGGAAATTTAACTTCCACACCTAGATGGAACTTCCACAAATACCTGATTAATAAAAAGGGAGAAGTAGTGGATTATTTCTTCCCCTTTACCAAACCATTGTCCAACAAAGTAAAAAAGAAGATCCAGCGACTGGGATAATTTTCCCAATAATTTTTTAAAACGTTATGAAGTTAGATGTATTAGTACTTGCTGTTCACCCGGACGACGCAGAATTAGGTTGTTCCGGAACAATAGCAAAACACATTGCCCTTGGTAAAAGAGTAGGCATTGTTGATTTTACCAGAGGTGAGTTGGGAACCAGAGGCTCTGCTGAAATCAGAGATGAGGAAGCCGCAGATTCAGCAAAGATTTTAGGCATCCATGCCCGTGAGAACCTCCGTTTCAGAGACGGGTTCTTTACTAATGATGAAGAACATCGTTTGGCCATCATCAGGATGATCCGTAAATATCAACCAGAGATGATGTTAACTAATGCGCTCCACGATAGGCATCCAGATCATGGCCGTGCCGGTGATTTGAGTAATGATGCCTGTTTTCTGTCGGGTTTACCAAAGATTCATACAGAAATCGATGGGGTCGCTCAGGAGGCCTGGAGACCAAGATTGGTGCTGCAATACATTCAGGACAGGTATATTGAACCGGACATCATTATAGATATTACCCCTTTTATTCAAACCAAAATAGATTCCATCAAAGCATTTAAAACTCAGTTTTTTAATCCGGATCATGAAGAGCAGGAAACTTATATTTCCTCACCGGAATTTTTCGACAGTGTGATAGGACGTGCGCGTGAGTTTGGTAAATCTATCGGAGCCACTTATGGAGAAGGTTTTACTTCCCGTAAATTGCTGGGGGTAAACAGCCTGTTTGATTTAAGTTAATTCTTTAAGGACTGCTGTACCAGTTTTACCTGGTGCAGCAGTCTTATCAAAAACTAACAAAATCGCCTTTTTGCTGTTTTTAATAGAAACAGCAAAATATGGCGAATATCTTCTCTTCCCTTAAAAATGCCTACACACTTTTCAAAAGTGTAGATTTTCAGAAACTGGAGGCACTCTCCAAAAAGGTCGACCTGACTAAAATCGTAGATTCCGTAGCCAATCTAGATGAAACGCAATTGCAGGGCTTGATGAAAATGATCGGGACACCACATAAGCATCGGGAACTTCCACCTATCGACGGAGACTTTTACCAACTTGGTGATGAAGCCTTAAAAGCGGAAGACCGTGCTTTGCAGCTTAAAGTAAGAGAATTTCTGGAGCGGGAAGTGAAACCTGTGGTCAATAAATACTGGCTGAAAGCCGAATTTCCTTTTGAACTGATTCCCGGAATTGCAGAACTCAACATTTGTGGCCTGACTTATAAAGGTTATGGCTGTCCGAATAAATCAAATTTAATGGAAGGAATTCTGGCGATGGAATTGGCCAGAATAGATACCTCCATGTCTACCTTTTTTGGTGTACAAAGTGGACTGGCGATGGGCTCGATCTATTTATTAGGGTCAGAAGCACAGCGTGAAGAATGGCTACCGGGGATGCAGCAAATGAAAACTATCGGTGCTTTTGGGCTAACAGAACCGGAAGTAGGATCCGGAGTCGCTGGCGGTTTAACTACTACGGCGAAACGCCAGGGGAGTAAATGGATCTTAAATGGGCAGAAGAAATGGATTGGCAATGCACCTTTTTCTGATGTGACGATTATCTGGGCCAGAGATCTGGACGATCAGGAAGTCAAAGGCTTTCTCGTTAGAAAAGGAACCAAAGGCTTTGCAGTAGAGAAGATGATGGATAAAATGGCGCTCAGAATTGTACAAAACGGTTTGATTACGCTAACCAATTGTGAAGTAGAAGAGGTCGATCGTCTCCAAAATGCGAATTCTTTTAAAGATACCGCTAAGGTGTTAAAAATGACCAGGGCAGGAGTGGCCTGGCAGGCAGTAGGATGCGCCAGAGGGGCTTATGAAAGTGCCTTACACTATACTAGGACAAGAAAACAGTTCGGTAAACCCATTGCTTCCTTTCAATTGATTCAGAACCATCTGGTAGAGATGCTCTCCAATTTGACAGCCATGCAGACCCTTTGTTTCCGATTATCGCAGCTTCAGGATCAAAATCTTTTGACCGATGAGCATGCTTCTTTAGCGAAGGTATTTTGTTCTATGCGAACCAGAGATGTGGTGAGCAGGGCAAGAGAAGTAATGGGCGGGAATGGGATTTTACTGGAGTACGACGTGGCGCGTTTTGTGGCAGATGCGGAAGCCATCTACTCTTATGAAGGAACAAAAGAGATCAATACTTTAATCGTAGGCAGGGCCATTACAGGTTTTTCTGCCTTTGTCTAACACAACATTAAATCTACTTGTTTAAAGACCGGTCTAAAGGGAAGGTGCTTTAAAAGGATATTTGGTTAAGCTTGTATTGCCCATAGCACTTTTTTCGTAAAGGGCAATACAAGCACCATTATAAGAAGGCTCAAAGTTTATTTTTCCCGGGCTTAACTGATTCGGTACCGCGGTCCCTTTTAGAAAGAAGTAAACCTTGGTATTCCCGCCTTTATGATGGGGTTTGAAATTACCATAAGTCTCCATTTCAGACCAGAGCGTGTCTTTTACCGTGACCGTAAATACATATTGAATAGGGCCAGTGTTGTTTTCATTACGGTAATGTGCCACCTCGGTAAACTCTCCTTTCAGATCGTCAATTCCAGGCTGGGTAAAGGTGCCTTTCATCATCCATCCCACTAAAACTAAAATCAGTCCACTCAGAAAAATATTAAACTTTTTATTACGCATTATAAAGTTGGTAAAATTTTATTCATGACCTCCATTCCTTCGTCAATATGCTTTTTCTCTATGCATAGTGCAGGTCTGAAACGGATGGTCTGGTTTCCACAGCCTAAAAACATCACATTGTTTTCCATTCCTTTTTGGACGAAAGCATTGCGCATTTCCTTGCTTGGGAAGTCAAAAGCACAAAGTAAGCCTTTTCCTCTTACATTGGTCATCTTATCATATTTTTGGGCAAATTGAGCAAGATTTTCTTGTAAATACTGACCAACAACTGTAGCATTATTACAAAGCTGATCTTCTTCAACGATCTGCAGGATTTGTGTAGAACGCACCATGTCTACCAGATTTCCCCCCCAGGTGGAGTTGATTCTTGAAGGCACATGGAACACATTGTTTGCGATCTGATCTACTTTATGGCCTACTAAAATTCCACAGATTTGCATTTTTTTACCGAAGACAAGGATATCCGGACGTGCCTTTTCAGAAAAATGCTGGTGACACCAGAATTTACCGGTTAGGCCTACACCCGTTTGTACTTCATCATAAATCAAAAAGGCATCATTTTCATCGGCAAGGGTTTTCAATTGAATCAAAAACTCTTCGCGTAAATGATTGTCGCCGCCTTCAGATTGAATTGGTTCCACAATGATTGCACAGATCTCATCTTTATTTTCTGCAAAAGCCCGCTTAATCTGGGCAATGGAGGCTTCCTCTGTTGAAATTGCTTGCTCCAGGTTTTCATCCTGCAATGGGAATTTAACAGTAGGTACAGCAACCCTTGGCCAGTCGAATTTTGCAAACCATTTGGTTTTGTCGGGTAGGGTATTGGTTAAACTAAGGGTATAACCTGTTCGGCCATGAAAGGCTTTCTCAAAATGAAGCACCTTAAATCCCTTCTCTTCTTTATACCCTTTGGCAAAGTTCTTTTGAACTTTCCAGTCCATCGCTACTTTTATCGCATTTTCTACTGCTAAGCCACCACCGGCAATAAAAAAAGCATGAGGAAGGTAGGAAGGAATACCAATTTTTGAAAATGTAGCTACAAATTGCGCATAATGCTGGGTGTAAACATCAGAGTTAGAAGGATTGGCCAAAGCAGCCAGTAACAGATTTTCTAAAAACACTTCATCATTGACCATTTTAGGATGGTTATATCCCAAAGGAACGGACGCAAAACAAGTAAAGAAATCCAATAATTTCCGATTGTATTTTGAATCGTAGATATAAGATCCATGGCTTTTTTCCATATCATAGGTGAGGTCCAAACCGTCTGCTAAAATATGTTTGCTTAAAGTCTCTTTTACCTGACCTGGGCTTACCGTTAGTTCATACATAAATTCTATATTTTGGTGTAATCAAATTTAACAAAATGTGCCAAAGAAACAAGTGCAGGCGGTTTTTACTACAAAAACGTAAAATCATACTTTAAACAGTTTAAAGTATGATTTTGGTATAGATCGACTTTTGGTCTAGTAAATGTTAATGATTTTCGGAGAAATAATTGGTCTTTTTTACGCTTATTTTTATTCAGTTAATCCTGGATCATTCCTAATTCTCGGCATACACTTTTCTATTCTTGCTTCCCGGGTTTTAGCTTGTTTGGGCGCGGCAAAATGAAGCAGGTAGGCCCGCTGCCTTCCAGGAGCCAATGCTTTAAACGCCGTATTCAAGGTAGGGATTTCTGTTAATTTGTAGTTTCTTTTAAATCTACTTTCAGTCCGGCCTTTTCTACTTCAATCGCTTCATGGATATAGGCTTTTAAGATGGCTTGCTGTGCAATGATTTCCGGCTTTATTAAATTAGAAACTTACCTGAGGATTCATGATGAGTTTTCCCTCTTTAGACCCTTAACGAACCACGGAATGCTCTTGCAGCATAATAAGATTGCGCTCCATTATGGTACACAAAAACGGTGTTGTAACGGCGATCGCCAAAGATGGCACCACCAAGTGCTCTGATGCTCGCTGGTGTTTGCAGCCAGCTCGAAGTTTTCAAATCGAAATTCCCGAGCTGCTGCAGTTCCCGGTATTGTAGTTCTGTTAGCAGTTCAATGCCCATTGCTGCTGCCATATCTATCACATTGTTTTCCGGTTTATGTTCTTTCCTTGATTCCAGTGCTTCATAATCGAAACAAAGACTTCTGCGGCCTTTAGGACTTTCAGCAGCACAGTCATAAAAGATGTACTCATCTGTCTTTGCATCATAAGCGACTACATCCGGTTCACCACCTGTGTTTTCCATTTCATCAAGCGACCATAGTTTTTCCGGTCGGGCTTCCAGTTTTGACTGTACTTTTGCCCATTCTATCCCTTTATGGCGGTTTTTGTTTTTCTCAAAACGATTGCTCAATAGGTTCAATAGTGCTTCACGCTGCGTGATCGACAACTCCTTTTTATGGTGGCTCATACCTTTATAAATATACTGAATTAACTTTTCTTTTTTCTGGTCTAATGTACCAGGTGACCACTCCTTTAAGGCTCATTTTTGAGCAATTCGCAGGCTGTGAGGATTTGCCGATTGTGTGGCCACCAAAACCAATATGGCTCGCAAATGTTTGATGAATTTTATTTTAATGTTTTCTGTTTATCTGTTTGTGATACAGTATGATAGTTGTTTGTTGAAATTGATTTTTGAACAAACTATTCCTTCTGGTGCTTGTTTTTGTTCCTAAGGTAACACAGCATACTAATTGTGGAGGTATACCGAAAGGTACCTCGATCCGATTAAAGAACATGAACTGTTTAACTCAAATCGATCATGATGCAAATTGAAGTAAAAGAACCTGGAACAGGGGTTTTATTGCTCCTGGATGCCAAATCTGAAAACTATCAGGGAAAGCATGGAATGAGAATTAGGTATCCTAAGGGGGCTAGTTTTTTCATTATTGCCCAATCAGAGGTGTGGCAATCTGCCGATCATCAGCATGTGGCTCCACGATTCCTCATCAATATAGGGATGGCCATTGAAGGACGAAAATTAGCTGAGCAATTGGTCGATCAATCTAATAATTAACCAAAAAGATGAGTCTTACTGAATACGAAAAGAAACGTTCATTTGCCGATACTCCCGAACCTAAAGGAGGAAAAGGAACTGGAAAAAGCCTGCGTTTTGTGATCCAGAAACATGCTGCTTCCCATCTTCATTATGATTTTCGCTTAGAAATGGCTGGCGTGCTGAAAAGCTGGGCTGTTCCAAAGGGTCCTTCAATGGATCCCGATACCAAGCGACTCGCGATGATGGTGGAGGATCATCCTTATGATTACCGTAATTTCGAAGGCATCATCCCTAAAGGGCAGTATGGAGGCGGAACAGTAATCGTATGGGACGAGGGAACTTATGTGCCTTTTGAGCCGGAAGCCGAAGATTTGAAAGCGCAGGAAAAGCAGCTGCTCCATCAATTACACAGCGGCAAACTCAAATTCATACTCAGCGGAAAAAAGCTGAAAGGTGCTTTCGCCTTGATCAAAGCTTATGGGAAGGGGGAGAACAGTTGGCTGCTGATGAAACTGGAAGATAAATATGCAAGTAGGACGGATATTCTTCTAAAAGATAAATCGGTGATTTCCAGGAAAAGCATTGCACAAATGGAAAAGCAGCCAGATCAGATTTACGGGAAAACGAAACTTCAGAAACCTAGACCCGAAAAGATAAGGAAAGCCGCAGAAAAGAAAGCCAACAGCATCCAGCCTGCGGGGAAAAAACTGCTAAGCTTAGTGAAAGAAGGCGTTAAAGCTCCTTTCTTTGATCAGGTACAGCCAATGCTGGCCACACTGGTAGATGAAGCTTTTGATGAACCAGGTTGGCTTTATGAAATCAAATGGGATGGTTATCGTGCCATTGCCTTTATGAAGGATTCCAAAGTTGAGTTTAAATCTCGAAATGACAAGACTTATAACGAGAAGTTTTACCCTATCTATGAGGCCTTAAAATCATGGGGGATAAATGCAGTCCTGGATGGTGAAGTGGTCGTGTTAAATGAAAAAGGCAGTGCAAATTTTGGGGCTTTGCAAAACTGGCGCAGCGAAACAGATGGGGATTTAAGGTATTATGTTTTTGATATATTATGGTATGATGGGTATGATTTAAGGGAATTGCCCCTGATCGATCGGAAAGCAATTCTAGCGGAAATAATTCCTTCTTCTACACCTATTTTACTCAGTAAAGATTTTAAAACCTCGGGTATTGATTTCCTGGAGGCGGCAAAGCGCGCCGGACTGGAAGGCATCATGGCAAAACGCATGGATAGCAAATATCATACTGGAAATCGTACGCCAGATTGGTTGAAAATTAAAGCGAACCATCGCCAGGAAGTCGTAATTGGTGGTTATACGAGGAATGAAGATACTCCCAAGCCCTTTAGTTCTCTGCTGGTAGGGGTATTTAAAAAAGGAAAATTGAACTATATCGGTAAGATTGGAACTGGTTTTAGTGTAAAAATACAGCAGGAAATGCTAGCGCAGTTCGAGCCCTTAGTAGTGGAGAAAAGCCCCTTTGCAACCAAACCGGATGTCAATAAAACCAGTCCTTTCCGTTACGATTCATTAAATGCTACTGCCACCTGGTTAAAGCCAGAGCTAATCTGTGAGGTTAGCTTTGCTGAAATGACAGCTGCTGGGCTGATGAGGCATCCTTCTTTTGAAGGAATGCGCTCCGATAAAGATCCGAAAGAGATATTTCTGGAAGAGATCATAGATACGGACAAAGTGATTCATGAAAACACAATGGAAGCAGCGAAGAAAAATATAGGCAAAAAGACAAGTAAAGAAAAAAGTGAAAATGGTAGTAAAGGAAGTCGCAAAGGGGCGGGGAAAACCATTTTACTGGATCCTGAAGAAGAAACTCAGGTAAAGAAAATAAACGGACATTCTTTAAAATTCACTAACCTCAGTAAAGTATATTGGCCCGTGGAGAAGGTCACTAAACGAGATATGATCAATTACTATCATCAAATCGCCCCTTTTATATTGCCTTATCTGCTGGATCGCCCGCAATCTTTGAATCGTTATCCAGATGGGATTACCGGAGGTAGTTTTTACCAGAAAGATGTGACAGGGAAAGTGCCCGAATGGATAAAAACCTATTTGTACCATGCGGAGGGGAATGATACAGACAAGCATTTTTTAGTCGGCGAGGATGAGGCAACTTTATTGTATATGGCTAGTTTAGGCTGCATTGAGCTGCATCCCTGGAGCAGCACGATTCAAAAACCTGACCATCCCACTTGGTGCATCATAGACCTTGATCCCGGGAAAAATTCTTTTGAGCAGGTCATTGAGGCTGCACAGGTTACGAGAGCAGTTTTGGACGGAATGGGAGTGCCCTCGTATTGCAAAACGAGCGGATCTACAGGACTGCACATTTACATCCCTATGGCCAATAGATACACTTATGAACAGAGTAAAGAGTTTGCGAGAATCATTGTTACACTAGTCAACCAGGAGTTGCCAAAATTTACTAGTCTGGAGCGTGTAGTGGCCAATCGGAAGGGTAAGATGTATCTTGATTTTTTGCAAAACAGGCCTCAGGCTACCATTGCAGCTCCTTATTCTCTTCGTCCGAAACCTGGAGCAACGGTTTCAATGCCCTTACATTGGGACGAACTGAAAAAAGGTTTACAGATGAAAGATTTCACCATTTTCAATGTAGTAGACAGAGTAAATGAAATCGGAGATATTTTTAGCCCGGTATTGGGAAAAGGGATCGACCTACTGACCGTGATTAAAAACAATAAAAGCGAAGACCTGTTATTGGAGTAATTGTAGGAACCGGTTTTTAATTGATTTTTTTAAAATAGAAAATTAGCAAGATGGGAAAGGTAGAAGAACCATGGGAACCCTTTGATATTCAAGTGCTGATCGAAGGGCAATGGGAAAGGTTATTAGTGATTCCTGATCGGGAAGAACCAAAATATGAATTGTTTGATCAGCAAACTTCAGTTGGGCAGGTATGGCCAGAGCAAACTGCCCAAGGCAGGGTCTGGTGTGCCGAAGGCTTGATCGCTAAAGAGCTGGCAGATCAGGCTGGAGAACAAATTGATCAGTATTATTTAAATAAACCCGAATAACATGAGAGCGATCTGGAAAGGTGCTATAGGATTTGGTTTGGTGAATATCCCGGTAAAGTTATTCTCAGGTGTACAAAGCAGTACGCTGGATTTAGATATGCTGGATGAGAGAGACCATGCTAATATCAAGTTTAAGAGAGTAAATGAGAAAACGCAGAAGGAAGTCCCTTTCGAGCATATCGTGAAAGGTTATTACCTTAAAGACCAATATGTTGTGTTGAATGAACATGATTTTGAAGAAGTGAAACCAGAAAAAACGGGGGTCATAGAAATTGAGAATTTCGTTGATCTGATAGATATTAACCCTGTGTATTATGAAACTTCTTATTATACTCAGCCTGAAACTCAAGGGAAAAAAGCCTATGCTTTACTTTTGCAGGCACTTATAAAGTCAAAGAAAGCCGGAGTTGCGCGTTTTGTGTTGCGTAACCATGAAAATCTTTGTGTCATTCATCCCATGGACGGGATTATTGTCATTACAAAAATCCGTTTTCAGGAAGAAATCAGGGATACCAAGGATCTAAAACCGAAAGAAGTGCCTGTTATTAATGCAAAAGAGTTGTCAGTAGGAATGGCCTTAATCAAGCAATACACTGCTACTTTTAATATAGATAGCTTTAAAAATGACTATTCTAAAGAGTTGCTGAAGATTATAAAAGCGAAAGCCCAGGGTAAGCGAGCAACCGTTAAAAAGATGAAACCTAAAAAAGCAAGCAGCGACGATTTATATGAACAATTGCTGGAAAGTTTGAAAGGAGCCTAGTGTTCATTTTGTTAAAATATCAGCCAGTACAAAGAGAATATAGTGTCTAACATTTTCGTAAGAATTTTGAGCTGAACCAGGTGTCGCTTATTCTCGCACTTCACTGGGCAACAGGGTAAAAGGTTACAAGCTTATAGGGTAGTTGGCCCAGGCGACCAGGTGGATCGAAACCGAGCTCCATGAGAGGAAACAGGAGGCTATTTGCCGTTGTTTGTATCTATTTTCATTTAAAAGAATTTGTCTTTCATACCAAAGATACCCATCAGGCCGCCAGTGTGGATGGCCATAATTTTTTCTTCTTTTCTAAAGTAATTTTTTTTGGAAAGGTCGTCAATGGCATACATCATTTTTGCAGTATATATCGGATCAATTAATACCCCTTGACTGCTCACAAAGCTTTTCATGAAATGTATCAGTTCAGGATTCGTCTTTGCATAACCTCCAAAATGATAGTCTGTATGTAAGATTAACTGATTGGTGTGTCCCAGGTAATTAAAAATCTCTTCTGCAATAAATTCTCCTCCTTTTAATGCGGGCACCACGTGCAGAATTGTTTTTAAGCCTATATCATGGATTCCTTTCAGTAATCCTGCTGCAGTAGTTCCGGTTCCTGCAGCACAGAAGATATGGTCGATATCTGCAGGAAGTTCTGCTATGATCTCCGCACAGCCAGTTACGGCCTCCATGCTCGCCCCTCCTTCATCAATGAAAAGGGCATTGGGATCATCGCCAAAATGTTGGTCAAATAAGGAAATTTTGTCTTTATAGCTGGTTCTGTCCACAAAGAGAAGCGTCATCCCAAAAAGCTGGCATAACATTAACATTTCGTTTTTTACGGTTTCCCCGCGGACAAAGGCTGTGGATTTTAGCGCTGCTCTGGATGCAGCAGCGGCTGTGGCGAGCAGGTGATTCGAATAAGCACCACCAAAAGTGACGAGGTGGTCCTTATTTTCCGTCTGGGCTTTCGACAATAAATACTTTAGTTTACGCCATTTATTCCCCGAAATATAGGGGTCAATCAAATCATCTCTTTTAATCCAGAGTTGCTGGAGGGTAGGATGTTTTAATTGCTGAACTGGGCTATGGATCTTTGTAAACATGTTTACAAAGATATAAGCCTTTTTTTTAAGCGAATGGTTATGGCTTAAAATAGATCTTTCTTAACAAGTAAGGAAAGAAGTTAAGAATGATCTTAACATTTTGAGTAAAGTTTTTCATAGTACTGGAATTAAAGTTAATAACCTGGTTCATAACAAGTTTGTTCGCTGTTTTGTGTTTAATTACACAAAAAAAACAGTAAAAATTTGCGGCTGGTAATTGCTATGCCTGTTATCAAAAAGCAGACCAAATTATTTTTTTTCAATTATGTAATTGTTAAAGATTAGTTTTGCAGTAGGGAACCATAGTTAAAGGAGGCTTTCCAAATCACAAACAGACATAGATTTCATGGAAAATAGCAGCGAGGTGCAGGAATTAGAAGAGCAGGATTTATACGAACATTTTAATATTGTTGTTGATAAAGGACAGTCTTTATTAAGGGTAGATAAGTTTTTAATGGGGCGTATGGAAAATGCTTCCCGCAACCGTATTCAGAACGCTATTGAGGCTGGAAATGTGTTAGTTAACAAAGCTACGGTCAAGGCAAGTTACAAGGTGAAACCGGAAGATGAGATCTCTATCGTGTTTCCTCATCCGCCAAGAGATACGGAAGTTTATCCGGAAAATATCCCATTGGATATTGTTTATGAAGACAATGATTTGTTGGTGGTGAATAAACCTGCTGGAATGGTGGTACACCCAGGATTTAATAATTACACCGGAACATTGGTGAATGCTTTAGCCTACCATTTTGAAAATTTACCGCAATTACCAGGAAATGAAGGTAGACCAGGATTGGTACACCGTATTGATAAGGATACTTCCGGCTTGTTGCTGATCAGCAAAAACGAAATCACCATGACTAAATTGGCGAAACAATTTTTTGACCACAGCATCACACGTAAATACATCGCATTAGCATGGGGGGATATTGAGGAAAATGGTACCGTTACGGGATATATCGGGCGCAGTTTGAAGAATAGAATTGTAATGGATGTATACGATGATGAAGAAAAAGGTAAGTGGTCTGTAACACATTATTCGGTTTTGGAGCGTTTAGGTTATGTAACCTTAATTAGTTGTCAGCTGGAAACTGGCCGTACACACCAAATCAGAGCACACATGCAGCATATCGGACATCCTTTATTTAATGACGCCAATTATGGTGGTGATAAAATTGTAAAAGGAACAACTTTCAATAAATATAAACAGTTTGTACAGAATTGCTTTAACATGATTCCTCGTCAGGCTTTACATGCACAGACTTTAGGTTTCATACATCCTACAACTAAGGAATATATGGAATTTGAGGCACCTCTGCCAGCTGATTTTGATTCGGTATTGAACAAATGGAGAAACTATATCGTGGAGCCTTCGTAAATGCAGCAAGAATATATTTTACATAATGGCGAGTTCCTAGCGGCAAACCACCCTGTGATTGGGCTGGAAAACCGGGCGTTCAGATATGGTGATGGCCTGTTTGAATCCATGCGTATGAACAATGGCAAGCTTAAATTTGCAGAGCTGCATGCTGATCGCTTAAAAGCGGGTATGAAAGCTTTGAAGATGGATGGGGCTGACCTGATGGATGAATATTTCTTGAAGCAGAAAACGGCCGAACTCTGTAAAAGGAATAAACTGAAGGATAATGTACGTTTTCGATTGTCGGTTTACAGAGCCGGTGCGGGTTTATATACGCCAGATAGCAATAAATCCGGGTATGTGCTGGAAGCCACTGCGCTCCCTCAAAGTACCTACGAACTCAATAAAAAAGGTTTAATTGTTGATGTTTATGATGAAATTACCAAACCTGTAAATAAGCTTTCCAACTTTAAAACTACCAATTCTCTATTATTTGTGATGGCTGGTTTGTATAAGAAACAATATAATTTGGATGAGGCTTTCATTTTAAATCAGCAAGGTTTTCTTTGTGAAAGCATCAGTTCCAACATTTTTGTGGTGTATGACAAGCAGATTTATACCCCTGCCTTGTCGGAAGGCTGTATTGCTGGCGTGATGCGTAGTGTAGTGATGGGAATGGCAAAAAGCCACAATATCCCATTAACCGAGGCTCAGATCAATCCGGAAGTGCTGAAGGAGGCCGAAGAGGTCTTTATCACCAATGCAACCGGAGGTATCAGATGGGTAATGGGATATGGAAGGAAACGTTATTTTAATGAAATCTCCAAGCACCTGAGTGCGCGTTTAAATGAAATGTAAAAGAAAAGCGTAAGGGGTTTACAAACGCATGCCCCTTAAAAATTCTTCTACTGTCATTCTCTTTTTACCTTCATATTGAAGATCTGTAAGTTTGATATAGCCGTCTTTGGCGGCAAATTTCAAATAGGTCTTTCCATCTGATAAGAATTTCCCTGCAGCAATATCTGGTGTTTCCTTTTCCAACTCCGCTTTAAATACTTTCAATGTTTTTTCACCGAGTTTGGTAAATGCAGTAGGATAGGGGCTTAGTCCGCGGATTAAGTTGTAAACTGTCTTTGCAGGCTGGTCCCAGTTGATCAGACAAAATTCTTTAAATATTTTTGGTGCATGTTTCAGCGAATCGCTTTGAACTTGCGGCTGTTCGGTGTAATTTCCTGCTTCAATTGCTTTTACTGTCTTTACTAACAAGCCTGCGCCTACGTTCATGAGCTGATCATGTAGTTCTCCGGCAGTTTCATCCTCGCCGATAGCAACGCGCTCAGAGAAGATGGTATCGCCCGTGTCGATTTCATGTTTAAGGAAAAAGGTAGTCACACCACTCTCTTTCTCTCCATTAATAATGGCATGATTGATCGGAGCAGCACCACGGTATTGCGGAAGTAAAGAAGCATGAAGGTTAATTGTTCCTTTGGAAGGCATATTCCATACGATTTCAGGTAACATACGGAAAGCGACTACCACTTGTAAATCAGCTTGTAAAGCCTGTAATTCCTGGATAAACTCCGGATCTTTCAGCTTTAAAGGCTGTAATACTTTTAATCCTTTAGCCACAGCGTATTGTTTTACGGCACTTTCCTGAAGTTTCTGACCTCTTCCAGCAGGTTTGTCGGCGGCAGTAACTACCCCCACTACATTAAATCCTGCTTCTACTAAAGCATTTAAGGAAGCTACGGCAAAATCGGGCGTACCCATAAAAACTAATCTCATTGTCCATTGTTTTAGAGGACAAAAATAACAAATAATCTTAGGCTTATTTTATTCAATTGTATGGTAGAGACTCTGGAAGAACTTAAATCAAGTGGTTTGGTGTACGTAACAGACGCTAAACCTGGTATATACAGGAAAGGAAAACCCGGTAATTTTCATTATATAGACAAAGATGGAAAGCGGATCACGGCATTGCCAGAGCTGGAAAGGGTTCAGCAATTGGTATTGCCTCCGGCATGGACATCGGTTTGGATCTCTCCACGTAAGAATGGGTATTTACAAGCCACAGGTATAGATCAAGCAGGGAGGAAGCAGTATCGCTACCATGCTGAATGGACTTCCAGGCGCTCAGACCGCAAGTATTTCAGATTGCTGGATTTTGGAAAAGCATTACCTGCCGCCAGGAAAAAGATTGCCAGGGATTTGAACCGCAAGGAATTTGACGAAAGAAAGGTGCTGGCGATTTGTGTGCAGCTGATGCAAAAAACACTGATCCGGGTTGGAAATGCTGCTTATCAGGAGCTATACGGTAGTTATGGCCTCAGTACTTTGAAAAATAAACACGTAAAAATCAATGGAAACCGGTTGATGCTGAGTTTTATTGGTAAAAAAGGAGTACAGCAGGAATTGACCTTGAGGGATAAAACATTGGCCAGAATGGTGCAGAAATGTAAAGAAATACCTGGCCAGGATTTGTTCCAATATTATACGGCAGGGAAGGATCGGCAGGCCATCGATTCAGGAAAGGTAAATAACTACATCAAAGAAATCACTGGAGATGATTTTACGGCTAAGGATTTTCGCACCTGGGGAGGGACATTGGAGGCGATGCGTCAGTTGGCGGTTTGCTGTGCCGATGATTCTACTTCAGAAAAACCTAAAAAGAAAATCATTGTGGAAGTATTGGATTGTGTGGCTGCAAAGCTTGGAAATACACGTGCCGTTTGTAAAAGTGCTTACGTTTACCCGCTGTTACTGGAAGCTTTTGAAAATGAGCAACTGGGTAAATATTTGAAAAAGATGAATGTTGCTCAATCGGACACTGCTGCGGGCCTGGAATTGCAGGAAAAGGTATTGATGCAGTTTTTGAAAGCGATGAAAAAGAAACAGGCCCTGAATTGATCGGGGCCTGTATGATATCGGTGATTATGTTGTTTATGAATCGTTTGGTGCTTTTTTGACCGGATGAACAGGCTGCTCGCTTTCTTCTCTCTGCTTAGCAGGGTTGTTAAAATGAGCTTCTTCTTGCTGATAATCCTTATCCTCCGGCTTTTTCACCGCTTTATCGCCTTCCGGCACTTTATCTTTTGGAACTTCTTCCTGATAATTACTGCTGGGTTTATCGCTTTTCTTTTTCGCTTCGCTGTTCATCATCTGGTTATTTTTAGAATTTATATTTGTTAAGGATATAACAAGTATTTCTTGCGCATTGTTTTATAGCGCGTTAAACCAGGTTCCCAGCTGGCGCGGATTTCCTTTTCAGATTTTCCAGCAATGATTTGTAACCTCAGACTGCTATCACCGGCCAGTTTATCAAAATTATTCATTTGATTGCTCAGCTTGTAATTGAAGAAATCTGCTTTATTTGGATAAGCCTGGTAGAGTTCAATCAGCCAGTTTAAGTTTAAGGCTTTATCTTGACGGATCTTTTCTGTATCGTAGTTTCTGAGGTCAAGTCCATAACATACTTTATTGACATGTAATGGGGTCTCTGCCATTCCTTTGATGCTTTTTGGTGTAAAACTAAAGTTATATTTTCCTTTTAATGCCGGAGCGCCAAGGATGGTAAAAGGAAACAAAGTGCCACGGCCATGATTCAAATAAGTACCTTCAAATAGGCAGGTGGTAGGGTATAGCAAAATAGACTGTGCCGTATTTAGGTTTGGTGATGGTTTTACCGGGAGCTCATATGGCAGGTCATGGTTGTAATTGGCCACCTTAATGATTTTGATTTTGCATTTCAGCTTGTTTTTTAACCAGCCTTCTCCGTTCAGCATCTGCGCATATTCGCCAACGGTTAATCCGTGGACAATTGGAATGGCCTGTAGACCGATTCCTGAAACCAGTTTAGGGTCAAGAATAGGGCCATCAATATAGAATCCATTGGGATTTGGGCGATCCAGGACCAGTACTTCTTTATTTTGAGCGGCACAGGCTTCCATGACGTGCTGCAAAGTGTTTATATAAGTGTAAAAACGAACACCCACATCCTGAATGTCAAAAACCATGACGTCTACATCTGCGAGTTCTTCTTTCGTTGGCGTGAGGTGTTTGCCATATAAAGAAACTGCAGGAATGCCGGTTTTGGCATCTATAGCATCATTTACATGGATGCCGGCACTAGCGTTTCCTCTAAAACCGTGCTCAGGTCCGAATATCTTTACAATGTTTACTCCTAGTTTAAGTAAACTATCTACACTGGTTTCCTTACCAATGATGGAGGTGGGATTGACCACCATGCCTACGCGTTTGCCTTTCAGATAAGGTAGGTATTGCTCTGTCTGTTCTGCTCCGGTGCGAATCTCGTTGTCTTGAACCTTGCTTTTATTCCTCGATTTTTCCAAAGTTTTCTTTTCTGTTGCTTTGTGAACAGCAGTAGGAGGAGTACTATGACCCGCTGCACAGGCGGATAAATGCAGACTAAGACCTGTAAGTAAGAGTAAAGAGTAACGGGCTATTTTCATCAAGGAAATTATTTGGTGATCATTTGTTATATAAGGATAAAGATAAGAAAATTGAAATGGGTTGAGAAAGGGCTGATGAGTTAAGATGTATAGGTGTCAAGATCATAAAGATTTAAATATGTTTTTATGTCTATACGCCTTGATGTTAAGGTATCTTGATATCTATTGAGGCAGTTTTAAGTACTTTAGGGTGGGTTTATTGAAATCTTTATATCAAGATGTCTAATTGTTTTAGGCGGTGATAACCTCTTTTTTATAAACGTTACATTTCATTAAGCGATGGATATGCCTATCGCTTTGTGTGGTTAAAATCATATCCATACAGCTGAAGATATTTTAAGTCGAGAAATTCACATAATATTTGCAACTTTATCGCTGTAAAAATGCCGTCGGCGTATTTTTGCTAAGTCACTATTTATAGCAAAAAGTTTGAACATAGAATATTTCATAGCGAGGCGTATAGCCATCAAATCTGAGCGTACTTTTTCAAAACTGATCGTTCGCATTGCAATTGCAGGCGTAATGCTCAGTTTAGCAGTCATGATGCTTTCTGTGGCGATCATTAAAGGGTTTAAAACGGAGATTCAGGAGAAGGTGAGGGGATACATCGGTGATGTGCGCATTTTCAAGTTCGACCTGAACAATTCCTTTGAGCAGACTCCATTTGTTCCGGAAGCAGCAACACTCCAGCATTTAAAGGGAAATCCAAATGTAGCCTACTATCAGGCTTATGCGACAAAACCTGCCATCATCTCTGTAAATGATGAGGTGGAAGGTATCAATTTTAAAGGCGTCGATAAAACTTTCAACTGGAATTATATCAAAAGCCATTTGGTAACCGGAAAGGTGATTAATTTTGCGGATAGTGCACAGGCGATGAAAGAGATTATGATCTCTCAGTTTACAGCAAACCGGCTGAAACTTAAAACCGGCGATGATTTTATCATGTACTTTGTGCAGGATCCACCAAGAAACCGAAAGTTTAAAATTGTAGGAATTTATGCCGTTGGCGTAGAGGAGATCGATAAAGGTTTTGTATTGGGCGATATCAATGTGATTCGCAGGCTGAATAACTGGGCCCCCAATGAGATTGGTGGATTAGAAATCCGAATCAAAGACTTTGCGAAGTTGAAAGAAGTTTCTACGGGTATATATGAAAACCTGGAAGTCAATCTCAGGTCGGAATCTGTATCCGAATTTTTTCCGGCTATTTTTACCTGGCTGTCTTTATTGGATGTCAATACCAGAGTTTTGCTGATTCTGATGATGATTGTAGGGGTGATCAATATGATTACCGCGCTGCTGATCATGATTCTCGAACGGACCAATATGATCGGTATGCTGAAAGCTTTTGGGATGACAGATTATAGTGTGATCAAGATTTTCCTGTACAATGCGGTATATCTTGTCGGTATAGGCTTATTTTTAGGGAATATTCTTGGATTAGGACTAGGCTTTATCCAAAAATACACCCATATTTTTAAATTGGATCAGGGCTCTTATTACTTATCGTACGTGCCTGTGGAACTCCATTTTGTAGATGTATTGGTTTTAAATATCGGAATCGTAGTGATCTGTTTTGTGGTACTCATCATTCCTTCTTTGTTAGTCAGCAAAATATCGCCGCTAAAAGCAATCCGTTTTAAATAATTTTAATGAATGTTTGGTACTTTGTGTGCTGCAAAAATATAGCTTTGTAAGGTCCTTTTTGGTCTTGTAAATAGAGGAAATTGAAATATGAAAGCAACAGTAAAAGAGAAAAAATCTAGCGTTTTTAGTCTGTTGAAGCCCTATCGTGGAATGATCTATCTATTGATCTTTCTTGCTTTGCTGAGTAATGGGGTCAACTTATTGCTGCCAAAACTGATTGCAAATGGAATTGATGCCTATACCGCCGGCACTTTTCTGATTAAGCCGGTAATGATTGAATTCTCCGGAGCGATTGTACTGATATTTATCTTTACCTATTTACAAAGTGTAGTGCAGACTTACGCTTCTGAAAAGGTGGCAAGAGACCTGAGAAGACAGCTTTCTGATCAGATTTCTCGCCAAAGTCATGCTTATATAGAAAAGGCAAATCCTTCAAAATTACTGACCAATCTGACTGCTGATGTAGATGCCATCAAGTCTTTTGTGGCGCAGGCAATTGTTTCCATTGCCTCCTCCATCTTTCTGATCCTAGGCGCGAGTATGCTGCTGCTGGGCTTAAACTGGCGGCTGGCACTAGCGGTAATTGCTATTGTACCGATTATAGGGACTGCTTTTTACCTGGTATTGAGTAAGGTTAAGCCTTTGTTTAAAAAGAGCAGAGAAGTGATCGACTGGTTAAATAAGGTGATCAATGAAAGTATTTTGGGCGCTGCATTGATCCGCGTGATCAATTCCCAGCAACTGGAATATTCTAAGTTTTTATCCGCCAATGCGCAAGCCAGAGACCTTGGACTGGCTATTTTAAAGCTATTCGCAGGTTTAATTCCACTGATTATATTTGTGGCCAATATGGCCGGCATCACAATTTTGGCATTGGGTGGTCATTTTGTGATCCAGGGAACCATGTCATTAGGAGAATTTGCCGCCTTTAACAGCTACCTGAGTTTACTTATTTTTCCAATTCTGGTGATTGGTTTTATGAGTAACGTGATTGCTCAGGCTACCACTTCTTATAAACGTATTGAAGGGGTATTGAATTTACAGGAAAGTCCGGCAGAAGGGAAAATTAAGGAACTATTAGCAGGAGCAATTACCTTAAAAGACGTATCAGTGTCTTATGGTCAGAAGCCAGCTTTGAAAAACATCTCCTTTTCTGTGGAAGCAGGGTCTAAAACTGCAATTATCGGTCCTACTGCTGCAGGAAAGTCGCAATTACTGTATATCCTTACCGGATTAATCCTGCCTGATACCGGCGAAGTTCGCTTTGATGGGCATGATATTAAAGATTATAATCCTGAATCTTTTCACCAGCAGGTTGGTTTTGTATTCCAGGATAGCATTATATTTAATATGAGTATTCGTGAAAATATTGCCTTCAGTGATACGGTAACAGATCAATCTTTAGAAAAAGCAATTGCTACAGCAGAATTAAATGACTTTATCACTGCCTTACCAGATCAATTGAATACGATTGTTTCTGAGCGGGGATCTAATCTTTCCGGCGGACAAAAACAGCGAATCATGCTGGCAAGGGCATTGGCCGTCAATCCTAAGGTTTTGCTATTAGACGATTTTACTTCCCGAGTGGATCACCATACCGAAAAGAGAATATTAGAAAATGTGCAGCAGAATTATCCGGGCATTACTTTATTGTCAGTCACACAAAAAATTGCCGCAGTAGCGCATTATGATAAGGTGATGGTGCTGATGCAAGGGGAAATTGTGGCACAGGGTAAACATGAGGACCTGATGAAAACGAGTCCGGAGTATGTTCAAATTTTTAACTCACAACAGAGTACCAGCAATTATGAATTACAATCTTAACCAGAATAGTGGCCAGGAAGAAAAACAGTCTACTTTTCAGGCCTTAAAAAAACTGATTCAATTGATTTCTGATGAGAAGAAAAATCTGTGGATTGCTTCAGGGATTATTCTTTTGAACTCTGGTTTACTTTTATTGGGGCCACTATTGATCGGACATACGATCGATACCTATATCCGCACTAAAGATTATCAGGGCGTTCTTGTCTTTTCAGGAATTATATTTGCGATGTATCTACTGGCTTTCTGCACGGGGTATTTCCAGACGAAACTGATGGGAGGGGTGGGGCAGCGCATGCTGTATACCTTGAGGAATGCAGTTTTCAATAAGCTTCAGGAACTTCCTGTGGCCTTTTTTAATGAGAATAAGGCTGGAGATTTGATTTCCAGAGTGAACAACGATACCGATAAGATCAACCAGTTTTTCTCTCAGTCGCTGATGCAGTTTATTGGCAGTATTGTGACCATGACAGGTGCTGGTATTTTCTTACTGATGATCAACTTTGAGTTGGGTGCGGCAGCCTTGGTTCCGGCATTGCTGATCCTGATTTTTACTGCATTGGTCTCTCCATGGGTGAAAAGAAGAAATGCCTCCAATTTGAAAAGCGTTGGTGGCTTGAGCGCCGAAATTCAGGAAAGCCTGAATAATTTTAAAGTGATCATCGCCTTTAACAGAAGAGATTATTTCCGGAAAAGATTTGATGAGGCGAATAGCCACAATTATAAAACGGCAATAGGAGCAGGGCTGGCTAATAATATTTTAATGCCTGTTTATGGGTTGTTTTCCAGCATGGCACAGCTGATTGTGCTGCTCTTTGGAATTTATCTGATTTCTGAAGGACAGTTTACGATCGGACTCCTGGTAAGTTATTTTTCTTACGCTACCAATTTCTATAATCCATTGAGACAACTGGCCGCTTTATGGGCAAATTTTCAGGTAGCGATGGCAGGATGGGACCGGATTTCTCAAATCTTGTCCATGAAAAATGACCTGCAGCAAGTTGAAGGAAATGTAGAGACTTCCAATGCTTTGCTGGAATTTAGAAATGTCCATTTCTCTTATACCAGCGGCAAAGAAATTTTACACGACATCAGTTTTAGTTTGGAGAAAGGAAAAACTTATGCATTGATTGGCCCTACAGGAGGCGGTAAAACCACTACCGCATCCTTAATTGCGCGGTTATATGATGCCACAGCAGGAACAGTTTTACTGAGTGGTAAGGATATTCGTTCTTATTCACATGAAGAACGTGCAGCTAAGATTGGCTTCATTTTACAAGAACCTTTTTTGTTTACAGGGACGGTGAGGGATAATATTTTATATGGGAATGACCGGTATAAAGAGTATAGCAATGAACAGTTGGAAGAGGTGATCCGGAAAGCCAATCTGGATGCGTTATTAGCCATTTTCGAAGATGGATTGGATACTGCAGTGACTTCCGGTTCTGATAATATTAGCCTGGGACAAAAGCAGCTGATTGCTTTTATGAGGGCGGTTTTACGAAACCCAGAATTGTTAATTCTGGATGAAGCCACCGCTAATATTGATACGATTACAGAACAGTTACTCAGCGCTATTCTAAAAAAATTACCTAAAGAAACCACTTTGGTGATCATTGCACACCGTTTAAATACCATCGAAAATGCGGATGAGATCTTCTTTGTGAACTCCGGAGAGGTCACACGTGCAGGTACACTTGAGCACGCGATGGACCTGTTGCTGAAGGGTAAGCGGAGTAGCTGACTTTATCCCTAATATCCTTTTTCTTGTAATTTCTTTGTGAATTCTTCGCCTAATTTCATTCCCCATTGCTGGCCAGCCTGCATAGAATCCTGCATGATGAAAGGCGTTTTTTCGGCTAGTTTTTTGCCGGAAGGCGTATGGTAAAATGCTGTGATTGCTTTAAGGTCGGCTTCAGTCAGGTTTTTTTGATAGATTGGAAGTAACAGGTCAAATAACTCATCCTGAGCTGATTTAAGGAAAGTAGCTTCAAAATCTTGCCAGATGGATTCAGGAACATCGTTTTTTTGTGATTTCAGCATTTTTATAGTTTGTACAATGGCGACTTTGTATGTTGCAGCGGAGCCAGAAGCGTCCATCATCTCTTTAAGGCTAGTTTTATAGGAATTACTGTCCTGTCCGAAGGAAATCATCGTACTGCTAAATAGTAAGGCAGTTACTAAAAAGAGCCTTTTCATGGTATTAGATATGTTTTTCATGATTCAAATTAAAGAGAAAAATCCAAGATTCCTACTATAATGTTTCCCGAATTATAAAAGGCTACAGTCCTCAATTAAATATTACGTAAATTTGCAGAATAATAATATTAATAGAGAAACTGTGTCATTAGAGAAATTAAAACTAAGCAAGCAACTGGTAACGGCAATGACTGATGCCGGATATATATCTGCAAAAGAGATTCAGGCAAAAACAATGTCAAGAATTCTTGGCGGACAGGATATCATCGCTGTTGGTCCTGAAGGTTCAGGAAAAACGACGAACTATGTGCTTGGGGTTCTAATGCGCCTGAAATACAGCACAGATGAAGCGCCAAAAGTGCTGATCCTTGTTCCTTCAAAGGAAAAGGTATTAGAGGTGATTGAAGAATTTGAGAAACTAAATAAAAATAAAAACCTCCGTATGATGGGCTTATACGGAAACGGAGGAACAGAGCAGGATGTATTGGATCTGGTAGATGGGGTGGATATTGTGGTAGCTTTGCCAACCAGAGCACGTGCTATTTATCTAAAACTAGGTCTGAACCTGAGTAAATTGCAGATGTTTATCGTAGATGATGCAGAAGTAATTGTGAAACAAGGAATGCAGCTTCCGGTTTGTGAATTGGCGAGAAGCGCAGGTAAATGTCAGCATTTGATCTTTACTACTGTTGTTCATGAAAAACTGAACAATATGATTGATCAGTTCCTGCATTTCCCAACTACTTTAGAAGTTGAAGACCTGGGTGAAAATGAGGCAAGCACGCATGAACTGATTTTATACCCTGTTCCTAATCATAAAACCAAAGTGAATTTACTCAATATGCTGTTGAGAGATGATGAGGTATTTGATCAGGTTGTGGTATTTGTAAATACACGTTTAACGGCACAGAAACTAGGTAAAAGCCTGCATTCTGCAAAGCCCGGTGATGTATCTGTATTGAATCCCTTGTTTTTTGATGATGAGAATGGATTTGACCATATTGAAGATTTTAAGGAAATTCCTGAAGCCAGAATTTTAATCATTGCTAATGAAGGCACCGCTAATCTGGATCTTTCTGGTATCCCTTTTATCTTCCATTTCGAAGTTCCTGAGCAAAAAGAAACTTTCCTAAGCAGAATCCTGAAAAATGGTGATGAAGAGGTGGTAGCAATCACTTTTGCGACCGATATGGAATTGGTAGAAGTGAAGAAAATTGAGCAGTCTATCGGTAAAAAGTTAACAGTGATGGACTTACCAGAAGGATTAGTAATTGATAAAGTTGCTAAAACCGGTGGTCTTGATAAAAGCAGGATTGTGAAAGAGAAAAATGTTGCGCCAACCGGCGGCGGCGCTTTCCATGACAAGAAAGAAAGCAATACTAAAGACTATAATTATGGTATTGGCCAGAAGGCAAAGATGACCATGAAAAAGAAACACGGCTAAAATCTGTAGCTGATCAGCGCATCGTCTGTCATAAATAAAGCCCTTAGTTCATTTGAGCTAAGGGCTTTATTATTAAAGCTTCTTGGCTTCATTCCAATAAACATCCATCTCGGCAAGGGTCATATCTTGTAAAGCTTTACCATTTTCTTTGGCTTTACTTTCCAGGTACTGGAACCTTTTGATGAACTTTTTATTGGTTTTTTCTAATGCGTTTTCTGGATTGATGTTAATGAAACGGGCATAATTGATTAATGAGAATAACAGATCTCCAAATTCTTCTTCTGCTTTTTCTACATCTATGGCCTCATTATCTTTAGTATTGTATTCGTCTTTAAATTCCTGAAGTTCTTCTTCTACTTTTTCCCATACCTGGGTTTTATCATCCCAGTCGAAGCCTACACCTCTGGCTTTTTCCTGAATGCGGCTGGCTTTAACTAATGATGGTAAGCCTGCCGGAACACCTGCCAACACTGATTTGTTACCTTCTTTCAGTTTAATCTGCTCCCAATTGCGTTTCACATCATGTTCATCTTTTACTTCCACATCACCATAAATGTGCGGGTGGCGGTTGATCAGTTTATCACAAACACTGTTTAGTACATCAACAATTGTAAAATCATTAGTTTCAGACGCGATTCTGGCATAAAATACCAGGTGCATCATGACATCACCAAGTTCTTTTTTTACTTCGTCCAGGTCACCTTCCAGGATGGCATCAGACAATTCATAGGTTTCTTCTATCGTGAGGTGACGAAGGGTTTCCATCGTTTGTTTTTTATCCCATGGACAGTCGGTACGAAGCGTATCTAATACGGTTAACAACCTTTGGAATGCGGTTGCCGGATCGGCAGCCGTTATTGGGGCGATATGATTGGGCATTGTGTTGTGTTTTATTTAATGACGTTAAAGGTAATCATCATTGTGGTTAACTATCCTATGTTATTGCTATTCTTGTTCTTCTAGTTTGATGTTTTTGCTGAGGCGATAAACCTTTCTTTTCTTATTGGGCTTGTCTTCTCCACCAAGCAGGATTCCCCATGGTTTTAGAGAATCAATACGGTCGAAAATGATCTTTAGCATGGCCAGATAGGGGATACATAAAAACATGCCGGAGATGCCCCATACCATTTCCCCAACCACAATCCCGATAAAGGCAAATAGGGCATTGATTTTTACCTTAGATCCCACTACTAAGGGCATTAATACATTTCCGTCTATCGTATGAACAGCGATAAAGGCAATGATGACTAGTAATACCTTGGCGGCACCAGCGGTAGCAAAAGTGATCAGCACACTGATCACCAAGGCACTAAAGATTCCGATATAAGGGATGATGTTAAATATTCCGGTGATTAAGCCTAATAAAACAGCATATTTTACGCCTAATATCCAAAGTACCAGCATCATTAAACTGGTTACAATGAACATTTGCAGGAATAATCCGGTGATGTATTTCTTGATGATGTATTGAATCTGCCTGACGATTTCACCTACTTTTTCAGTGTGCTGTTCTTCAAACACGGAGGTTAAAAAGCTGAACAATACCCTTCTGTAGTTTAACAGGAAGAAGGTAAATAGCAATAGGAAAAAGAGAAATAATAAAGAAGTAGAAAGGGTAAGCAGGGTAGCGCCGACAAATACAGCGCTGGTAGACAATACTTTTGAGGCTCCCTCTTTTACGTATTCGATCTGTTTTTGTGCATTTACGCCAAAATTTGAGGAGATCCAATGTTGTAGCTCATGGAAAGAAGTTTCTCCCTGCTGTTTCAGTAAGGGCCAGTCTTGCCAGAGGTCTGTGAGCTGGTTGGCCAGGAAAAATAAAATGCTGCAGATGACAGCGATCATCAGGACTACAGAGATGATAGAGGCCATACTTCTTTTCAGTCTGCATTTCTGTTCCAGGAAGTTGGCCAATGGCAATAGTAAAATAGCCAATAGAAATGAAGTGAGTAGAGGAGCAAGGATCGTTCGGCCTAGTATGGCCAGGTATCCTAAAGAAATAATCGAGAAAAGAACTATCGCTAATTTTGCATTGAACGGTTGACTGGAGCTGTTCTTCATATCTGATTGAGGTGTTAGATAGACGTAATTTAGTAATTTACACCTAAAGACAAATGCCTTGCCAAATTTTCTTCAGCAAGGCATTTAGAAAGATGTCTTATTATTTTTAAAAGTGTAGCGTGATTATTCCCAATTACTTGCTTCGTCTAAAATGGCAATATCTTCCATATTCAATTTTAACATTGCTGCTTTTTTAAGGTCTTCTAACTGTGAAAGGTTCGTTACACTAGCAATTGGCGCTGTTATAGAAGGGCGTGCAATCAGCCAAGCAAGGGATACGCTTGCCGGTGTGGCATTGTATTGCTCGGATACTTCATCAAGTGCCTTCAGTATTTTAAAACCACGCTCGTTCATGTATTTTTGAATACCAGCACCTCGCTGACTTTTATTTAAGTCGGTTTCTGTACGGTATTTTCCAGTTAAGAAACCACTTGCTAAAGCATAATAATTGATCACAGCGAGTTGGTACTCTGTAGCGACCTGTTCCAAATCCTTCTCATATCCTTCGCGAGCATACAGGTTATACTCTGGCTGGAAGGTTTGATATTTCGGCAGGCTTAATTTTTGAGCTGTTTCCAGCGCTTCTTTTAAACGTGCTCCAGTATAGTTTGAGGCGCCAATCCAACGAATTTTACCTGCCCTGATCAACTCGTCATATGCGGCTAATGTTTCAGCGATGGGCGTATTCGGATCGTCGTAATGACTCTGATAAAGATCTATGTAATCTGTTTTTAGTCTTTTCAGTGAAGCGTCTACACCCTCCAGAATGGTTTTTTTAGAAAGTGATTTCCCATGGCCCATATCTCCGCCTACTTTAGTTGCAATGATGACCTCATTTCGGTTTTTTCTTTGCTGCATCCAGTTGCCGATAATCGTTTCAGATTCGCCGCCAGAGTTGCCCGGCTTCCATCGGGAATACACATCTGCAGTATCTATGAAGTTGAAACCGGCCCCGGTAAAGCCATCTAATATTTCAAAGGATTTCGCCTCGTCTATGGTCCAGCCAAAAACATTCCCGCCAAAAGTGATCGGGTATACAAATAAATCGGAATTGCCTAATTTTCTTTTTTCCATTGCCAGCTATCTGTTGTTCTAATTGTTTCTTGAACGTCTTTAATAATTTTTAAGAGCGTATCTATTTAACAACAAAGTAGCGCTATTTGTTGTACCACCAAAAATTGAGTCATTGAAAATGACATTAATCGCAGGAAAATGAGGTTCAAAGGGGAAGGGTGCTGTCAAATGCAGGAATTATAGTTTTGTGCCCCTTAGCATTTCTCTTTTTCCAGGTGCTCCGGGTAATTTTTCTATGGTAAAACCATTACTTTTTAGCGCGCGCTTTAACTTCCCTGTGATCGCATAAGTCACAAATGTTCCACCTGGTTTCAGGAAACTACAGGTATGTGCAATGATTTCATCTGACCACATTTCTGGTTGATGCTGTACGGAAAAGGCATCGTAGTAAACCAGGTCATATGCAGCGGGGCCTTGAAACTGATCCAGTGTGATGTGCGGGATGGTTAATTCCTGGCCAGGTAAAAGGGCTATCGGTGCTTTCAGCGCGTTTAAATAGTTGTTTTCTAAACTATTCCAGATGTTTTCAGGAACATATTGCTGATAACCGGTAGATTTTAAGGCCTCCAGTTCTAAAGGAAAAGCTTCCAGTCCTATATATTTAAGCTCGATATTATTGGCTGCCGCATATTCCAGCGTCAGTAAAAAGTTTAGTCCTGTACCAAATCCGATTTCCAGGATAGAGATTTCCCGCTGATTGGCAGCTACATGTTTTAATCCAGCATCAATAAACACATGTTTACTTTCTTGTAAAGCACCATGTTTAGAGTGATAATGTTCGCCGATTGTTTCGTTAAATAATGTATTGGAGCCGTCGGCAGTTAAAGTTATGATATTCATTTTAGAGGTGAGCCCTAAGCTTAATAGATGAACCGCAAGATAACAAAAAAGCGCGGCCTTCCTAAATAAGGAGGCCGCGCTTTAGGTTAAAGGCAGATTTGGATTACCACATCCTGATTCTGTCTTCTGGTTTTTTGTATAATTTATCACCAGGTTTCACATCAAAAGCTTTGTACCAGGCATCCATATTTACTGGTGCACCGATGGTTCTGTATGGGCCTGGAGAGTGTGGGTCTGTTTTGATCAGCTGCGCTGCAGTTTCGTCCAGGATATTTCCTCTCCATACCTGAGCCCAGGATAAGAAGAAACGCTGATCAGGAGTAAATCCATCAATTTTATCTTCCGACTGCCCTTGTTTTGTCATTTTAAATGCAGTGTATGCTGCGTTTAAACCGCCCAGGTCACCGATGTTTTCTCCCATAGTCAGTTTACCAATCACATGAATGGTATCTAAAACGGTATAGGCATCAAACTGTTCGCCAAGCGCTTTAGTTTTTGCTTCAAATTTAACTTTGTCTTCCGGTGTCCACCAGTTGCGTAAGTTTCCGTCTTTGTCATACTGACTTCCAGAATCATCAAATCCATGAGACATCTCATGACCAATAACTGCACCGATACCACCATAATTTACGGCATCATCAGCATTTGGATCGAAGAATGGGAATTGTAGGATTCCGGCAGGGAATACAATTTCATTCATGGTAGGACTGTAATAAGCATTAACAGTTGGAGGAGTCATACCGAAACGGGTACGATCTACCGGTTTGCCCAGCTGAGTCACCATTTCATTGTATCCCCAGGCACCTGCGTTACGTAAGTTTTGAAGGTAAGTAGTACGGGTGATTGTTAAGCCTTCATAATCTTTCCATTTGTCTGGGTAACCGATTTTAGGAACAAAGGCATTTAATTTTTCCAATGCTTTTCCTTTGGTTACATCACTCATCCAGTCCAGGTTATTGATTCTGATCTCAAAAGCTTTTCGAAGGTTCGCAATTAATTCTGTCATGCGGACTTTCGCATCTGGCTTGAAATATTGTGCCACGTACAATTGTCCCAGCAATTCACCAATGGTGCCATCGGTTAGCTGTGACATACGCTGCCATCTTGGAGTTTGTACTTTCTGACCAGTTTGTGCTTGTGTAAAGGCAAAAGAAGCATTTACAAATGGGCTGCTCAGGTTAGAAGCGGATGATTTTAATACATTCCATTCCAGGTAAGTCTTCCAGTCGGCCACAGGAACAGTTTTTAACATTCCGTCCAGGCTGACAAAGAATTTAGGCGAAGAAACCAGGATTGTATCCTGACCAGTGACCTTAAATTTAGGAAGCATCGTTACCCAGTTCAATTGAGGGGTAGTTTTGCTAAAGTCTGTTACCGTAAATTTATTATAGGTTTTATGTGGATCACGCATTTCCACTCTTGCCATTTGTGCTTCTGCCAATTGTTTTTCAATGGCCATCACGGTAGCGGCTTTTTTCTTAGCTTCAGCTGGACTGTTTCCCGTTAAAGTAAACAGGGTGGTCATGTACTTATCATAGGCTTCTCTGATTTTAACACTTCTGCTGTCGTCTTTCAGGTAATAATCACGGTCAGGTAAGGTCGTTCCTCCCTGGCCAAGCTGTGCCATGTACTTGTTTACATTTTTTCTATCCTGGCCAACGTAAAAGCTGAACATTGGTGCAGCCAGTCCGGTGGTTCTCAGGTAAGCAGCATGATCCAGAATTCCTTGGAGGTCTTTGATCTGCTTGATTTTTTCCAGGTCCGCTTTAATTGGTGTATAACCTAGCTTTTCAATAGTTACACTGTCCATTGCCGCAGCATAAAAATCACCTACACGTCTTTTTACAGAACCTGCAGGAGCTGATTTGTCTGCTGCTGCACCTTCTACCAATCCCTTTACCGCATTTATATTGAAGTCGCGGAGCGCATTGAAGCTTCCCCAACGCGTTTCTTTTGCAGGAACAGGGTTGTTTTTGATCCAGGTGCCACTGGCGTATTGATAGAAATCATCTCCTGGTTTAACGGTAAGATCCATATTTGCAGGATCAATAAATTTCATCTGCGATTGTGCATTTGCGGTGTAGCTTGCAGCCAAGATCCCCAAAGCAGCAAAATAGCTTTTCAGTTTAGTAGTCATAAGTAGTTAGTTAATAGTGGATAGACGCAGCCATTATTATCCGAAAGAAAATATCGGCCCAGCTATCGAAGGATCAATGTAGGAAATCCCTGGAAACAAACCATATATCTATTAAAAATATTACTTATTGAACCAGTAATACAGCTTAGTTAAGCCTAGTCTTCTAAAAATGACCTCTGTAAATAGAACTATCTTGATCGCTTTCATAACTTGGGTTTTTATATCTATTTAACATATTTTAACACAATTTATTGTGTGATGTTATGAAAATTATGATATAAACTTTGGCTAGCTATAGGATTAGGTTTGTGTTTTAATGCGTTGACGCTGACCAATATAAAGGCCTAAAACGACCAGGGATGTTCCGCATATGGTATACCATGTGATCGGTTCATTCATCAGCCACCAGGCATAGAAGAAACCAAATAAAGGACATAGGAATAACCATAAGGAAGCTTTTACTGTATCCAGTTTCAGCAGGAAGAACCAGCAGATTAGCCCTACAACGGAAACGGCAAGACTCAGCCACAATACAGAATACCAAAAGGTAGCATCGGGTTGAAAGGATTGAAAATCACCAAATATAGCGGTTACTGGCAGCAAGAAGAGTCCCCCGAGGGCAACTTGCCATCCATTGATCAGCAGATTTGGCAAGGCCCAGGTCACCCTTGCGTAATACACACTTGCGAATGAAACGACCACCATACTTAGCATGAGCAGCCCGATTCCCATCAAGCTTGTACTTTGATGGCCTAATAAAGGGTAGGTAGCAAAAGCGATTCCGGTCATCCCTAGTACTATACTTAATATTTCTGCTCCTGAAGGCCTTCTGCCGATTAGCCAGGAGGAAAAGATCACCATCAGCAGGGGATTAGTGGATACGGCTAAACTGCCGATCCCGGCAGCAGTAAATTTCATCGCATAAACGTACAGTCCCAGGTACACGGCGGTATTGAGGAAGCCAAAAATAGCCAGCTGTTTCCATTCAGTGGCATTAGGCAAGCGATAGATTTTATCTTTACTGATGCCATAACAATAACCCAGTAAGACCATTCCCGCCAGAAAAAAACGAACATTAGCCAGGATCAGTGGGGGAGCAGAGTGTACACCAAACTTAGTTGCCACTGAGGCAGATGCCCAAAGCATGGAGAATAGTACTCCGATTCCAATCGTCTTTATCGTCCCTTTTGTCATTTCGTCTTAAACCTAAGAAAATTGTTGATTTTATGGAAGCTTTATACCTTAACAAGGTGAGAATAAAGTCTAAGAATTGATAAATGATTTTTTAATCTGTTAGTATGTACAAGAACTTAATGAAAACTTAACGATAAGGACTGAGCTCTGTTTTTCTATTCCTTTACTTTTGTAATTAAATTTATATATTGGATCACCAAATATAACACCACCTAAGACCTCCATTTATTGAAACAGCTTACAGACCTGGCTTTGCTGGCCTTATTGAGAGAAGACAATAATGACGCATTTAATGAAATTTATTCGCGTTATTGGGATGTGGTATACGCGATTGCCTGCAAGAAGCTGAACAATAGGGAGGAGGCAAAAGATGTGGTTCATGATTTGTTTATGGTGATCTGGGTAAAGCGACATACTTTAAAAATTACCACCACTTTTATCGGATTTATTTATACCATCTTAAAAAATAAACTGACGGATCTCCATCGTCGACAAAGCCTCCGCATCAAACATGATGTTGAATATTTAAATCTTACCGAAGAAACAGATAATTCTCTTTTTGAACAATACACCACAAAGGAGATGGCTGGCCAATTGAGTTTGGAAATACAGAACATGCCCACTGGTATGCGTAAAGTTTTTCAAATGAGCAGAGAGGAAGAGCTATCTGTGAATGAGATTGCCGGAAAACTATCTATTTCTTCTCAAACGGTAAAGAATCAAATTACCAGCGCACTGAAAAGACTTCGCGTAAAATGCCAATTGTATTAAAATTGGATAAAAAAGTATTTATTTACCGTACTCCTTTTGTTTAAGTTAGTTATGTATTTAGTAGATGACAAGACAACAAAAAAAGCGCTTTTAAGGAGTGGTATTTTCGGATACTTCCCCAATTGATGTCCTAAAATTATTTAATGAAAATGCAGGTCAATAATGACTTGTACAACCTGAACTCAAATTAAATGAATTATGAGGTGCAATAACCTACAATTAACTTTTTTGGCCCTGTTAACGCTCGTCCTGGCCGGAAGCTGTAAAAAGAAGACAATGGAAGACCTGGTTCCAGGTTCCGGAAAATTAAAAGCGAATCAGCTGGCTGTGGCAGCGGCAGACGCCGGTACAGCGGAAGTTACCGTCAATTGGGAGCAAACCTATCAGCGAATAGATGGTTTTGGCGCCTTTGGGGGGCGTATCGTGCCATTTTTTGAATCTCCGAAAAGAGATAGTATTATGGCTTATTTATGGGGAAATGCAGGTTTACAGTTAAATATGGTGCGAGGAAAAGTCCTGCATACCTATCCTTTTAACAAGCAAACTGGGGTAGTGACCATTAAACCTACTGGGGTAGATATCGACGTAGACGTAAATAGCACCAGCTATACTTCGCTTACGGCAGTTCAGAAAGAACATTTAGGACAATTATGGATTTTGAAAAAGATTAAAGAACGTTATCAGGTACCAATTACTTTTGCCAGTACCTGGACGCCTCCTTTGTCTATGAAAACAAATCCGAATGTTGAAAGTGCAAAGTGGTTTAATGGATTGAACTTCAATACCAGTTCCAGCGATTTTGCCAGGTATCTGGCTGGATTTGCGAAATCTTACCAGAATGAAGGTGTGAATTTTTATGCCATCTCTCCTTCCAATGAACCGGAAAATGTATTCTCGGATTGGGATGCATCTTATTGGACTTCGGCACATCTTGGACAATTTGTGACCAATAACTTAAGGCCGGCCTTAAATCAGGCAGGTTTGAGTACCACAAAAATTCTTTCTTCTGAGAATGCGGCCTGGGGTACTGCCAATACTTTTCTTGGCGGTATGGACAGAAGTAATGTAGATATTCTTGCGGGACACGGTTATGTAGAGGTTGGAGAATTAATCGGAGGAAAGCGCGGCTTAAATCAGAGTCCGGTGACCTGGAATTATGCTACTGCTAATAAACCGGTATGGATGACAGAGACTTCTGACGATGGCGGAAGCTATGACAATACGATTGTTGGTGGACTAAAACTAGCCACCAGCATGCATAAGTTCTTAGCTGAATGTAATGTGAATGCTTTTGTGTATTGGCTGGGTATGCTGGCGATCCGTAACAATGAATCCCTGATTTGTACAAATGCAGATGGTAGTCTGGATTTTCCAAAAACCTACGACGTGATGGGGCAATTTTCCCGATATATTCATGCGGGTTACTACAGGTTTGGCAGTACTGTACAGAACAATTCCGTGTTAAAAGTGTCTGCTTATAAAGACCCTAATACTGGAAAATTCAGTTTGGTAGTCATCAATTCTGGTACGAATTCGATCAGTACCACCTTACGTTTACAAGGCTTTTCTGCTGGAACATTATTGAGTTTCCAGACCTCAGGAGGTAATGCTGCACATTGGCAGCAAGGAAGTACCTTAAGCCCAGCTGCAGATGGCAGCTTTACGATCAGCGTTCCTGCTCAAAGTGTGACCACTTTTACTGGTCAAAAAAACTAAAAAAAAAGGCAGCAGCGGCATGATATGATGCAGCTGCTGCTTTTTTAAAAAAAAAAATTTTTCTCATAGTACCTCTTCCAAGCCCGTTCGTTATGCATTTAGTATATGAACGAGAAAGACAAAAACGACCTGTATAAAGCATTCGGAATTAATGATCCTTCCGGTGTTTTTAAAGGTGAACATGATCAGGAGACCATACGTCAGGAAATCCTGGGGCGCCTACACGCGACCAAACAAATTCAGCAGCAGCAAGCACGTAGCCTCAAGCTGAAAAAGAAAAAAACAATGCTGAGCATGGCTGCAGCAATTAGCTTCCTACTACTTTCAACAGCTTTATTCTTTTTCTATTCCTATAGCAGCAATTACATTACCGTTACCGTTCCAAAAGGAGAGACCCGACAACTGGTTTTACCAGATGGCTCCACGGTATGGCTAAATTCTGCCAGTACTTTTAAATACCCTAAAAAATTCGGAAAGAAAAGATTGGTTTACCTGGTGGATGGGGAAGGCTTTTTCAATATCGTTCATGATGAAAAGGTTCCATTTGTAGTGGAAGCTTCTGGAATTAAGACCAATGTGCTGGGAACTTCTTTTGTAGTGAAATCTTATCAGGCATTGTCTACCAGGAGTGTGGCCGTAGTCACCGGAAAGGTAGCTGTAACTGACGAACAGCATCAAACCAGTGTTTTAATCAAAAATGAAGAAGTGGTTTACAATACGGATCACCGGAAGCCGAAAGTATGGAAAGTAAAAGCAACAGAGCGCATGGCATGGAATGATGGCAATGTAATCCTGAATGCGGCTTATTTTGAAGACCTCGTACTTGCCGTGGAAAACGCTTATCAGGTCAAGATCAAATATGATCAGCAGAAATTCAAAAACTGTCAGAATAGTATCCGCTTTAATACTCACCAAAGTTTAACTGAGGTATTAGACCTCATCAAGGAAATACAAGGAATTACTTACCAAATTAACAAAGAAAAGGAGGTGCTTATAACAGGTATTGGATGTAACTAATCGGTCAATAGTAGTAAAAAAGAAGATCAGTATCTGTTAGAGCAGATACTGATCAGAATGTACAGCATTTGGGTAACTCTTCGAAAAATTCTCCAGATGGCCGTGCTATGTTTCAATGAAATTTTAAAACGAATAAAAATATGAAAAAAAACATTACTACACTAATTCTTAAGATGATGAGAGTAGGATTAATAGTGTTTGCCACATTGCTCACTACCGCCGGAACCTTATTTGCGGAAACGGTATTTAGTCAGCGGCTTAAAAATGTTAAGGTGAGTGTTCACCTAAAAGGCGAATCCCTAGAAAAAGCAATAGAGAAAATCAGTAAAAGCAGCAATCTGGATTTTTCTTACAATAATAATGAGCTGAGAAAAGTGAAAGGAATCATGATGGATGTATCCGGTAAACCTTTAAATGAGGTATTGCTGGAGCTGTTAAATGGCACTCCTTTCTCCTATCGGGAGTCAGAAAATAATGTCGTGATCTTTAGACGACGTGATCAGGACGCCTTACCGGTTTTATCCTGGGTAAATGAAGCGATTTTAATCAAAGGGATGGTGACCGACGAAAAGGGACTGCCTATTCCAGGAGTTTCCGTTCGCATCATGGGAACCCCAAAAACAGCGACCACAGATGTAAATGGTAATTATCAGATTGAAGCAGGTTCACCGGCAGATGTATTGGTATTTAGTTATGTTGGCCTGACTGAGCAAAAAATCGTGATTGGTACGCGCAAGCAGATCAATGTGGTTTTACAGGATGACCAGAAATTTCTAAATGAGGTAGTGGTAGTTGGGTACGGTACGCAGAAAAAAGTAAACCTAAGTGGTGCGGTAGACGGTGTTTCCGGTAAGGAAATCGCCAACAGGCCGATTACCAGCGTTGGTGCAGGTTTACAGGGATTAATTCCCAACCTGAACATTACCATTTCCAGCGGACAGGTGAATAAAGCACCAAAATTCAATATCCGTGGATTTACCTCTTTAAATGGTGGTTCTCCTTATATTTTAGTGGATAATGTGCCTTTCACTAATGAAGAATTATTGGCTTTGAATCCGGCAGATATTGAGAATGTAACCGTGTTGAAAGATGCGGCATCGGCAGCGATATATGGTGCCAGGGCTGCGTTCGGAGTGATCTTAATTACTACAAAATCAGCACAAAGCACCGATTTGAAGATTAGTGCTAATACGTATTATGCCATCAGACAATTAGGCAAGGTGCCGGAAGTAATCACCGATCCATTGACTGTAATGGAGTATAAACATGATGCCGCTTATCCTTTATATAACTTATTCCCGGAAAGCGATCGGGAGTATGCCAGGAAACTTGCTGCAGATCCTTCTTTACCATCGGTTATTATCTCTCCAACAGACAAAAATGCCTGGATGTATTATGGCAGTACAAACTGGATGGACGAAGTTTATAATCAATCTGCTCCAACTTATAATGCTAATGTGAACATCTCCAAAAAAGATGATAAACTAAGCTATTATATGTCTACTGAATATTTTAGAAACGAAGGGATGTTTAAATACGGGAATGATACTTACGACCGTTACAACCTTCGTGCTAAAGCAGATTATAATTTATCGAAATGGCTGACTATAGGAAATAATACTTCCTTCATGACCAGTACCTATGACGAGCCTTCTTATAATGGAGAGGGTTTCTTTCATAACGTAAACAGACAAAGTTCTCTGGATGTGCCTACCAATCCAGATGGCAGCTGGACTTCTACGGGAGCTGCTTTGTTGGGGAAAATGCAAAGTGGTGGCCGCAGGGTAACCAGAGGCAATAGCTTCCAAACTACTTTTACTGCAAAAGCTTCCCTGGTTAAAGATGTATGGGACTTAAAAGCAGATGCGACAGTGAGAAAAATTGATAGCGCTGGAAGAGCTTATGATCTTGCTATTCCTTATAAAAAAGGACCAAATTCGGCCATTAGTTACAGCGGAGAACCAGGTGGATCAGCAACTAATGTGGACAGACACATCAGACATAATATTTACAACATCTATACAGATTTCCATAAAACCTTTAATGAAAAACATTACCTGCAGGTCCTTGCTGGTTTTAATCAGGAAACCAGAAACTGGAATTATAGCAAAGTATCTCGAAAAGGTTTAATCAGCGCTACTTTACCTTCTATCAATCTGGCTACTGGGGCATTTGAAGCAGAAGAAAGTATTGAAGATTGGGCAGTTAGAGGTTGGTTTTATCGCTTCAACTATATTTTTGACAACAAGTATATTCTGGAGTTGAATGGTCGTTATGACGGTACTTCCCGCTTTCCTGCTGCTGATCGCTGGGGCTTTTTTCCTTCTGCCTCTGTGGCATGGGTAGCCAGCAATGAAAAATTCTTTAAGCCGGTGGCAGAGAAGCTGAAAATAGATTTGCTGAAATTCCGTGCATCTTATGGTGCATTAGGTAATCAGGATGTAAGTGCTTACTATTATATCCCAACGATGAAACCGGCTGTCATTGGACAGATTCTGGACGGGAGTAAACCGACTACCGTAAATCCTCCGGGGGCAGTGGCCAACAGTTTAACCTGGGAAAGGATTTCTACCCTCAATGTTGGTGTGGATGTGAGCCTGTTCAAAAACAGATTAGAATTGAACTTTGACAGGTATACCAGGTATACCAAAGGAATGCTGACGAAGGGTAAGGTCTTGCCTGGTCCTTTTGGAACCGTTGAGCCTAAAGTAAATGCCGCTGATTTGAAAACTAAAGGATGGGAACTGAGAATCGGATGGAAAGATGGTTTTATGGTCAATAATAGCCAGCTGTACTATAACATTGGATTCAATATGGGCGATAGCCGTAGTTTTATTACCAAGTTTGATAATCCTAGCGGACAAATTGGGAAAGATGAATTTGGGAATGAAAGATACTATGTAGGTAAAGAACTCGGTGAAATCTGGGGTCTGGAAACAGAAGGGTTTTTCCAATCCAAGGAAGAAATTGCGAACCATGCCAATCAAAGTGCAGTAGGTGCGGATGATACCGGATACCTGTTTGATGTAGGGGATTTAAAGTTCAAAGACCTGAATGGCGATGGCAAAATCGACAAGGGTGACAATACCCTTGCGAACCATGGTGATCAGAAAATCATTGGAAACACCACAGCCAGATACCAGTATGGAATCGATTTGGGTGCAGGATGGAAAGGTTTTGATATCCGGATGTTCTTCCAGGGTGTTGGTAAAAGAGATTGGTATCCTAATGCAAGTAACCACTATTTCTGGGGCGTATATGCGCAGCCATGGACGAATGTTCAAGCGCATAACCTGGATCACTGGACTCCGGAAACTCCGAATGGCTATTTCCCACGTGTAAAAGCTTATATCGCGGAAGACGAATCAGAATTGGGAAATCCTCAAACAAGATACCTTCAGGATGCTTCTTACCTGAGATTGAAAAACCTAACTGTGGGTTATACACTTCCAAAATCTTTAACCACCAGGATGAAGATGGACAAGCTTAGGGTGTACTTCAGTGCAGAGAATTTATTTGATGTTTCACACATCAAAGCCAGGCTAGACCCTGAAGGATTGGACGGGAAAATCTATCCTTTCCAAAAAACATACTCCCTTGGTTTAAACCTTAATTTTTAACGCAAGACATCATGAAACTAAAAATAACATATATCCTTGCATTAGGATTGATGACGATAGGAATGACAGCCTGCAAGAAGGATTTCCTGCAGAGAAACCCGGAAACCGAAATTACTGAAGGTGTATTCTTTCAATCACCTACAGATTTAGAAACTTATAGCAATGGCTTTTACCAGCAGATTTCTCCAAGTTATTCTGATATTAATTCAGACAATATCTCAAATTACAACGCGAATGGAGAGGTCGATTTATTAGTCAGAGGTGGATTATCTGCCGCTAATGTGGGCGGTTGGGGAAAGGACGACTGGGAGGATTTAAGAAGGGTTAATTTTATGCTGGATCATATTGGTCAGGCAAAAGGTGATCCAGTATTGATCAAACATTACGTAGGGATCGCACGCTTTTTCCGCGCAATGTTTTACTTCGATAAAATAAAAAAATATAGTAATGTGCCTTGGTATGGCCACGTATTGTCGGAAAATGATCCTGAATTATACAAAGGACAAGACCCAAGAGCATTGGTGGTGGATTCTGTATTGAACGATCTGAATTATGCAGCAACGAATATCAAAATTGATGCAAAAGGAAAAGATACGAAAACCAGGGTAACAAAATGGACGGCATTGGCTCTATTGTCTCGTTTCGCTTTACATGAAGGTACTTTCAGAAAGTATCATGATGAGCTTGGATTGACCAGTGATTATCAGCGCTTTCTGGATATTGCAGTAACAGCTTCTGATAAAATTATGAAAGAAGGTGGTTTTGAATTGGTTAGCACTGGAAATGGTGCTGCGGATTATAGGTCTCTATTTTCAAGTCCTACGCTATCCGGCAACAAAGAAATGATCATGTGGGCAGATTATAACAGGGAACTGGGCGTAGGAAATAATACCCACACCGTTCTTGATTATACCTGGTCCCTGAGCAGAAGTCTTGCGGATACCTATTTGAAAACAGATGGTACACCTTTTACGTCCAGTCCGGGGTATCATACGAAGGTTTATACGGAAGTATTTAAGGATCGTGATCCGAGAATGGCGGAAACAATTATTAACCCTGCATTCAGAGGATTTAATACACTTAATGAGCCTTATGTGATCAAAGGAACCTTAGGTGGATACAATCAAATCAAGTTTTATCCCCGAGATCCTGCCCTTAGACAAGGTTGGGAAGCAAATTATACCGGATTGCCAGTTTTCAGGTATGCGGAGATATTATTGATCAATGCAGAAGCCAAAGCGGAATTAGGAAGCATTAGTCAGGGAGATCTTGATCAGACAATTAACCGATTACGCAGTCGTGTACAAATGCCGCCATTGAGTATGGGTGTAGCTGTAGATCCTGTTCTGGCAGCGATGTATCCAAATGTGAGCAGTGCGGTATTGCTGGAAATACGTCGTGAGAGAAGAGTAGAAACCGCCTGTGAAGGTTTCCGTTTTAGTGATTTAATGCGTTGGAAATCGGGTAATTTATTCCAGGATAGTCAACAGGGAATGTATGTTCCTGCATTGGGCGCCATGGATGTAACCGGCGACGGTAAACCTGATATTGCCATATTACCTAACCCTGATGATGAATCTTCAATTGCCAATATTCCCGCGGAGGAAAGGGCAAAATTAGCTAAATTTTACTTGAAAGATAAAGCCGGAAAAGCTCAGAATTTTTACCTAAGCAATGGTACTTCAGGTTTTATTGCCTTTACCAGAGACAGAGATCAGCCAAGGAATTTTATTAGCCCTAAATATTATTACCGACCGATTCCAGTAGGAGAAGTCGTAGCTAATCCTCAGTTGAAACAAGTTTTTGGCTGGTAAGTTAAGTACGAAGAGGTGTTTTAAACCTGTTATCCAATACCCCTTATGCAGCAGCAGGTTAAATGACCTGCTGCTTTTTTAATATTAGATCAGGTGATTTCCTGTTATTGATCAGTTAAGGAATGAGCTGGTGATATACTCATATAACGATATGTTGAGGTAATGATATATTGATATATGGTTAATTGACCTGCTAAGGAATAATCAAATACTTTTAATGAACCACACACAATTACCATAAACACTAAATGAAACACTAATGAGATTAATTTTTACAGTAGCTTTTGCTTTCCTGGCCACTGCCGCGGGAGCACAATACAAAGGGAAGGTTTTCCTGGATGAGAATAAGAATAAAACCTGGGATGCAGGCGAAAAGGGAATGAAAGGTGTTTCCGTATCCGATGGACAAAACGTTTTGAAATCAGATGCGAATGGCAATTTCTCCTTACCAGGACATGCCAAAAATCGCTTTATATTCGTAACCGTTCCTGCGGGGTATAAACTAAGCGCAAAACATTACCTTAAAATTGAGGATAAGGTGGAAGCTTATAACTTTGGCTTACTTCCAGATCCTACCAGTGCAGGTTCTTCGGTGAAGATGCTGCAGATTACAGATACAGAAACTGATAAATACAACGACTGGATTACCAATCTAAAGAATTTCTCGAAAAATCAGGAGCTGAGCTTCATCGTTCATACGGGAGATATCTGTTATGAAAAAGGGCTTAATTTTCATGCAAATCAGGTGACTCCAGAAGCCTTAGGGAAACAGATATTTTACTGTATTGGAAATCACGATCTGGTAAAAGGTGCTTATGGTGAGGAACTTTTTGAAAGCCTTTTCGGGCCGGTATATTATTCTTTTGATGCCGGACCTGCACATTTTATGGTGACGCCAATGCGTTCTGGTGATGTACAGCCTTCTTACACGGTTGATGAGGTGATCAGCTGGATGAAAAATGACCTGGCGGCTACGGATAAGAATAAACCGGTGATCATCTTCAACCATGACCTGCTGACCTACAATGACCAGTTTGTGTTGAAAGGGAAAAATGATTCCATCAACCTGAATGAAAATAATTTGAAAGCCTGGGTTTATGGTCACTGGCACAATAATTTTGTCAGGAAAAGCGATAATACAGGGATTCAGTATGTGTCTTCTGCCGCGCCAAGTATGGGAGGAATAGACAACTCTGCCGGACAATTTTTATCCATAGAAATTGATAAGGATGGGGTAAAAGAAATCAAGCCTCATTATACTTATTTACATGATCATTTGGTGGTAAACAGCCCTAATGGTTCAGATATGGTATTGGTAAAAGATGGTAATTTGATAATTTCTGCGAACATTTACGATACTGAAAATGCAGTGAAATCAGCTAAAAGCATCGTCTATGACGAAAAAGGAAACCAAATCGCAACAGCAGCATTAAATGCAAATACCGACTGGAGCTGGTATGGAAAGGTACCTGCTGCCAAAATGACCAAAGGAAAATCCTATTTGATTCAAACGGAGGTGACTTACGATGGAGGCAGGGTACATATCCAAAAACAAGCCTTTGTTTTCGCGGTAAATATTAGTTCAGGAATGTCTGCGAGCTCAGGATTACAGTCTGCTGCCTTAACAGGATCTGTGGAGTCTGGTCAGGAAAAGGCGACTGCTTTAGCCTTGAAGTGGCTTAATAATATCAAAGGAAGTATATGGAAAGGCAGTCCTATGCTTGCCGAAGGTAAATTATTTGTCGCCACTATTGATGATGCAAATAATCAGCAATGCGGCATCACTGCTTTAGATCCGATAACGGGCAAAATCCTGTGGCATTATAAAACGCGTAATTCTATAAAACATGCGCTCGCCTATGAAAAAGGGATAATTTTAGGAACAGATATGGAGGGATTTACCTATGCATTGAAACCTGATAATGGGGCATTGATCTGGAAAAAAGACTTAGGGATGAAAAGCCTTCCTGGTTATATATCCGGAGGTATCGTTGATAAAGGTATTTATTACACTGGTTACGGCTCCTATCTGCAAGCTTTAGAAGCTGCTACTGGAAAAACAATCTGGACCAATAAAGATTGGAATGGCGGAGAAGGAACGCCAGAGAAAATGACAATGGCGGGAGAGGTCCTGATTACCGGAAGTAACTGGCAAAGCTTATTTGGTCACGACCGTAAAACGGGAAAATTGCTGTGGAAAAGAAGTGATGAAGGTCTTCGTTTTAGGAGTAGTACCGGAATTTATAAAGGGGGTAAAATATACATCACAGGTTTGAATGCCATATTTATTCTGGATCCTTTAACAGGAAAAAACATAGATAAGATCGAAGGTACCTACGACTTTAAAGTAATGGCCACTCCTTTAATCACAGATCAGCATCTAATTATGCCTACTTCTACAAATGGTGTTGTCGCTTACGATTTGAAAACATTAAAAGAGGTATGGAATAGGCCTACTGGTAATGCTTTGGTTTATTCTGCGCCTTATACCGGCCCGGGAGCTGCCACTGTAGAAAGTACCGTAGTTAAATATGGAAAAGACTTGCTGTTTGCTGCTTCTGATGGTTATTTATATGTGATCAATGAAAAGTCAGGAGAAGTGCTGCAAAAATTAAACCTTGGGGCACCGGTATTTGCCGATCCGACACTAAATGGAAAACAGCTTTTTATGGCAGATTTTGCAGGTAATGTGTATGGTTTCGAAATAAAGTAACTTATGTTGCAATGTTGTTGCAGTTTACCAGGGATACCTGGTTAATTGTTACATTTGGGCCATCAATTAGAAAACAATGAAGAAATTTATCTTACTATGTCAGTTGGTGGCCCTCTCATTTTATGGGATTGCCCAGAATAAGATGCTGACCATGCAGGACGCAATGAGTAATGCGCGTACCACTCTTGCCCCTGAAAATTTATCGCAGCTGCAGTTCATTTATGGAACAGAAAACTACGTGTATGCTAAACGTCAGGCCAATGGTCCGGTATGGATGTCGGGAAGCCTTAAAGCAAAGGAAGAACAGGCGATTCTTTCCCTCGGACAACTCAATCAAAAGCTTCGTGCAGGTCAACAGGATACGCTAACTGCGATGCCAGTGATTCAGTTTAATCAGGGCGCAGATTGGATGATGTATGTTAAAGGTGCCAAAATAGCCTTTAATCCTGCTAACAACACTTTTAAAACGGTGTTGAGTGCAGAGCTTGCTGCTAAAACGAATGTCGAAGAGAGTAAAGCCGGTTATGTGGCTTACCTGGATAAATTTAATCTTTTTGTTACTAATGGAACTACTGCTGAGCAGGTAACAACAGATGGAACTGCAGATATCGTGTATGCTTCTTCTGTTCACAGGGAAGAGTTTGGAATCTCAAAAGGGATTTTCTGGAGCAACCGTGGGAAACTGCTGGCTTTCTACAGAATGGACCAGAGTATGGTTACAGATTACCCAATCTCAGACTGGACAAGCCGTCCGGCAAAAAATGTCAATATCAAATATCCGATGGCAGGCGACAAAAGTCACCATGTAACAGTAGGAGTATATAATCCGGCTACAAAAGCGTTGGTATACCTGAAAACTGGTGAACCGGTAGAACAATACCTGACCAATATTGCATGGAGCCCGGATGATAAATCCGTATTTATTGCCATAGTAAACCGCGAGCAAAATCACATGAAACTAAATCAATTTGATGCAGTAACAGGTGATTTCGTTAAAACTATCTTCGAAGAGAAAGATGAAAAATATATAGAGCCATTAGTGCCTATGTTATTCCTTAAAACAGATCCTTCTAAATTTATCTGGCAAAGTAACCGTGATGGATGGAATCATTTGTATTTATATGATCTAAAAGGAAAAGTTCTGAAGCAACTGACGAAAGGCAATTGGGAAGTAACAGAAGTGAAAGGCTTTAACCCTAAAGGTGATCAGCTGTTTTATGTGTCTACCGAAGAATCTCCAATTACACGAAATCTATATTTACTAGATTTAAAATCGGTAAAATCTAAACGAATTACGCAAGGTCTTGCAGTGCATAATACACAAGTTAGCAGTACAGGAAATACCGTGATTGACAGTTACAGCAGTCCTGAGGTGCCAAAATTAATCGAATTGGTTGAAGTTGGCAGTGCAAAAAACAAAGTATTGTTGAAAGCAGCGAATCCACTTGCTCAATATGCTACTGAAAACTCATCCGTTTTCACCATTAAAAGTGATACTGGTGATGACCTTTATTGCAGCCTTTACAAGCCCCTAAACTTTGACAGCACAAAAAAATACCCGGTAATTGTTTACTGGTATGGTGGTCCGCATGCACAATTGATTACCAAAAGCTGGAATGCGGGTGCTGGTGATTACTGGTTCAGATATATGGCACAGCAAGGTTTTGTAGTGTTGACCATGGATACGCGTGGCAGTGACAACAGAGGAAAAGCTTTTGAGCAGTCGATGTTCAGACATGCTGGTGCCGTTCAGTTGGAAGATATGAAGAAAGCAGTAGGTTACCTGAAATCATTACCTTATGTTGATCCTAGTAACATGGGCTTGTTTGGCTGGAGCTTTGGTGGTTTTAGTACCGTAAATGTGATGCTAAAAGAACCAGGTCTATTCAAAGCTGCGGTTGCCGGTGGTCCGGTAATTAACTGGAACTTCTACGAAATTATGTACACTGAACGTTATATGGATACACCTAAAGAGAATCCTGAAGGTTATGCGGAAACCAATCTATCTGACCATGTGGGCAGCCTGAAAGGTAAATTGTTATTGATTCACGGGGTACAGGATCCAGTAGTGGTACAACAGCACACCGTTGATTTTATTAAACACGCGGTGGATAAGAATATTCAACTGGATTATATGATCTATCCAGGTCATGAGCACAATGTGATTGGCAAGGACCGTGTTCACCTTTATCAGAAAGTAACAGATTATTTTATGCAGAATCTGAAAAAATAAGCAGTTCATAAATTAATACTGCTAAAAAAGCGGCTGGTACTTTTCGGTCTCAAAATCTTTCGAAAAAAAGATTTTAAAGGCCCTCAAAGCACCAGCCGCTTTTTTTTAATTAAGTTCCTGGAGCACTGAAATGCAGGATGCCCGTTATTTTAATTCCAGCTTTATATGGGCCGCTTATCAAAAAAACTCAAGTAGTTGACAGCCGGAGCTGTGAATGTTACCTTTTAAGGTTATAAAAGGTGTTTAATTAATAGGGTGCTTAATTAATAAGGTTCGCCTTTCTCTTAACGCCTCGAGAGGCCGCTTAACTAAAAATGAGGGAATGCTAGGAGCCGACCTATAAATATTTTGCCCTTCAGCAAAAGATTTGAGTCGGCGAGTAGTCACTCGAATTTTTCTCTTTCTGAATTAAAAAGCTATTTTTGCATCTCAACAGATACTTTTTCGTAATAATGAGCATTTCCACAAAATACGACCCGGCAGCGACCGAAGATAAATGGTACAGCTACTGGATGTCAAAGAACTTTTTCCATTCTGAACCGGATGAACGCGAGCCATATACAATTGTAATCCCACCTCCAAACGTCACAGGCGTATTGCACATGGGACACATGTTGAACAATACGATTCAGGATGTTTTGATTCGTAAGGCAAGAATGCAGGGTAAAAATGCATGCTGGGTACCTGGTACCGACCATGCGTCTATTGCGACAGAGGCGAAAGTCGTGGCGATGTTAAAAGAACGTGGTATTGACAAGAAGGACCTGACAAGGGAAGAATTCTTAAAATATGCATGGGAGTGGAAGGAAAAATACGGTGGTATTATTCTCGATCAATTGAAGAAACTAGGCGCTAGCTGCGACTGGGAGCGGACTCGTTTTACTATGGAAGATGATATGTCTGCTGCGGTAATCGACTGTTTCATTCATTTATATAAAAAGGGAAGAATTTACCGTGGCGTAAGAATGGTGAACTGGGATCCGGCAGGAAAGACTTCTGTTTCTGATGAGGAAGTGATCCGTAAAGAGGTAAATCAAAAACTATATTATATCAAATATACAGTTGCGGGAAGCAATGATCAGGAGTTCCTGACTATTGCCACTACCCGTCCGGAAACCATCATGGCGGATGCAGCAATTTGCGTGAATCCAAATGATGAGCGTTATGCGCACCTGAAAGGGAAGAAAGTATTTGTACCCTTGATCAACCGTGAGATTCCTGTAATTGAGGATGATTATGTGACAATGGATTTTGGAACAGGTTGTTTAAAGGTTACTCCTGCGCATGATTTAAACGATTATGAGCTAGGATTGAGACATAAATTGCCGGTAATTGACATCCTAAATGACGATGGAACTTTAAATGAGCTGGCACAGATTCTTGTGGGTGAAGATCGTTTTATAGCGAGAAAAAAGATTGCCAAATTATTGGATGAAGCTGGACACCTGGATAAGGTAGAAGACTATAAATCACAAGTAGGTTTTTCTGAGCGTACTGATGCGGCAATCGAGCCAAAACTATCTATGCAATGGTTCTGTAAAATGGACGAAATGGCGAAGCCAGCATTGGAAGATGTGTTGAATGGTGATGTGAAGTTGATTCCAGAGAAATTCCAGAATACTTACCGTCATTGGATGGAAAATATCCGTGATTGGAATATCAGTCGCCAGTTATGGTGGGGACAACAAATCCCGGCCTGGTACGACAACCAGGGGAACTGGGTAGTTGCAAAAACTAAAGAAGAAGCTTTAACGGAATTTTTAAAGCTAAAAGATATCGATGGGCAGTTTACAGCTGAAGAAGCGAACGGATTCAAAAGTCAGCTGGCTCCGTTTGTAAACCAGGATCCTGATGTAATGGATACCTGGTTCTCTTCCTGGTTATGGCCTATTTCTGTGTTTGATGGATTTAAAAATCCTGACAATAAAGAGATCAACTATTACTATCCGACCAATGATTTGGTGACTGCTCCAGAGATTTTATTCTTCTGGGTGGCAAGAATGATCATGGCCGGACACGAGTTCCGTGGTCAGAAACCATTTACGAATGTTTATCTAACAGGTATTGTTAGAGATAAATTAGGGCGTAAAATGTCTAAATCATTAGGAAATTCTCCTGATCCAATTGGCCTGATTGAAAAATATGGTGCTGATGGGGTTCGTGTAGGGATGCTGCTTTGCTCTCCTGCAGGAAATGATTTGATGTTTGATGAAAGCTATTGCGAACAAGGAAGGAATTTTGCCAATAAGATCTGGAATGCATTCCGTTTAGTAAAAGGATGGGAAGTAGATTATACTTTGCCAAATCCAAACCAGCAGGCGATTTCATGGTTCGAAAGCCGTTTCAATGAAGCGTTAGTCGAGATCGAAGATAACTTTAAACAATACCGCTTGTCCGAAGCTTTAATGACTTCCTATAAATTGGTATGGGATGATTTCTGTGCCTGGTACCTGGAAATGGTGAAGCCTGCTTATCAACATCCAATTGATGCGGAAACGTTAAAGTTCACCATCGGTTTCTTTGAGAAGATTTTGACACTTTTACACCCATATATGCCTTTCCTTACGGAAGAGCTGTGGCATGATGAATTGTTCAGTGCAAGAGCAGAGATGGACTGCTGTATTGTCGCTTCATATCCGGTTGTAGGTTCAATTGATGTGCCATTATTGAAAGATGTAGAGATCGTGAAGGGACTGATTGCAGAGATCAGAAATGTACGTAACACCAAGCAAATTTCTCCAAAAGATGCTTTGCCTTTGAGTATCAAGGTGAACTCTGGATTGGATTATGAAAAGTGGTTCAACGTGATTTCTAAAGTTGTAAATGTTGCTGAAGTAACCTTTGTAACAGATAAAATCGCTGGTGCTGTGAGTTTCATGGTTGGAAAAGATGAGTTCTTTATTCAACTGAATGAAACGATTGATGTGGAAGCAGAAAAAGTACGTTTAAATGCGGAATTGACTTATTTACAAGGCTTCATGAAGTCAGTAGATGCGAAGTTGAGCAATGAACGTTTTGTTCAAAATGCGAAACCAGAGATCATTCAGAATGAACGCAATAAAAAAGCAGATGCGGAATCTAAAATCAGTACTATTTTAGGACAAATCGAATCTTTAGGGTAATTGTTAATGGTACCCTTTTGGACATATAATCAAATGAAAAAGACAACCCTTATCAGGTTGTCTTTTTCATTTATAGGTTGTTTTATCTTTTTTGTTTTTTATTCTTCTGAGCTTTCTTGTTCTTGTTCTACCATTTCTTTGATTTTGATCAATCTGTCGTAGAAACATTCATATGGCCTAACATTGCCATAGATTTTTAACACATTGAGGTGGGTGTCTACACAGTGGGGGACGTCATTCAATATGGTTCCTGGATAGAGTTCCAGGGTTTGCGGTAGATTAATACCAGAAAAATAGTCTTCTAAGTCGGAAATAGTCATGGGGCAAAGGTAATACTAATATAATTTACTCCCTGTTTTTTTCAGGATTAGCTTGTTTTTTGAATGATCATTATGTTTTTTTCTTAGAGCTGCTGATATTCTGGTAATTCCTCAATAAATTGGAAGTTTTCTGCCAGATGATCGATCAGGGCATAGCAATGTTTTAGGCCATTCGTCACCACCAGCCATTTTGCTTTATGAACAGAATTGTACCTGGAAGCCTGATCAAAAACTGCCTGAGTAATGTTTACCGCAGGAGCTTTACATTCTATCACCATAATTCGTTCACCGGAAGTGTTAAAAATAACGATGTCACTTCTTTTCCTAAGCTGGTTGAGGTTTAGTCCTCCTTCGATTTGGATCAGTGTTCTTGGGAATTTTTTGATTAAGATAAGATACTGAATGAAATGCTGTCTCACCCATTCTTCTGGAGTCAGAACCAGGTGTTTCTTACGCACTTCGTCGAAAATAAAGTGCTTGTTATCCTTGAGTGTAATTTTAAAAGGATACTGCGGAAGGTTCAGCGCTGTGGGGTTAAATGCCATTTGTGCAAAAATAACCTTTAATAATTAGTTTTTAGCCGTTACATTTGGATAAATATATGAGTGTTGCCAATATAATCAAAGACATTAAAGCCAGAAAGTTTAAGCCTGTTTACCTATTACATGGGGAAGAGCCTTATTATATCGACCAGATTATCCATTATATGGAGGAAAATGTGCTGAGCGATATGGAAAAAGGATTCAACCAGACCGTTTTATATGGAAAGGACACAGACATGGCTACGATCATGAATGCGGCGAAGCGCTATCCAATGATGTCAGACTATCAATTGATAGTGGTGAAGGAAGCACAGGACCTTAAATGGGCCAAGGAAGCGGAGGGAAGCAGCAAGGAGGCAGAGTTTGTACAAAGCTATTTTGAGAAACCCCTGCCCAGCACGATTCTGGTTTTGGGATACAAATACGCCAATTTTGATAAGCGAAAGAAAATCTATAAGTCCATCGATAAAAATGGAGTGATTTTTCAATCGGATTTGGTACGCGATTATAAATTAGCGGCCTGGATAGAAGATTTTGTAAAAGAGAAAGGTTATAAGATTGCTCCTCAGGCCTCGGCGCTGATGGCAGAGTACTTGGGTGCTGATCTTTCCAAGATCGCCAATGAAGTGGAAAAACTACTGCTCAATATTGGTAGAGAAGTGACCATAGATACGGATCTGATTCAACGAAATATAGGGATCAGTAAAGAATATAATGTGTTTGAACTGCAAAAGGCGCTGGCAGTAAGAAATGTACTGAAATGTAACCAGATCATTAATTACTTCGCCGACAATCCTAAAGCGAACCCAATGGTAATGGTGATGGCCAACCTGAACGCCTATTTTTCAAAAATTCTCAAGTATCATTATCTCCCGAATAAAGCCGAAGCGGCGAAAGAACTGGGCGTAAATCCTTACTTTATCAAGGATTACGAAACCGCATCACGCAGTTATAACCTGAATAAAACATTCGACATCATCAGCCTATTGAGAGAATATGATCTTAAAAGCAAAGGTGTAGACAGTACAGGGAATATTACTGATGGGGAATTACTGAAAGAGCTGCTATTTAAAATGCTGCATTAGCTCTTAATGTAATGGTTTAAGCAGCGAATTAAATACCAAACAGAGATTACCTAGTTATAAAAAAGGATGGCAAAGCCATCCTTTTCTTGTGATTATCTTTTTCTTAATTGCTTAGTGAGAAGAAACTGCTTTTAATCCGATAATCGAACAAATTAGTGTGGTGATGAACACAATACGCCAAAAGGTAGCTGGTTCATGGAAGACAAAAATACCAACTAATACAGTTCCTACAGCTCCAATACCTGTCCACACCGCATACGCAGTTCCAATAGGAAGTGTTTGCGTTGCTTTAAGTAGCAGACCCATACTGATCGTCAGACAGACTAAGAAACCTGCACCCCACATTAGTGTCGCGTTGCCAGTAGTTTCTTTCATTTTTCCTAGGCAGGAAGCGAAGGCGATTTCAAAAAGACCGCCAAGAATTAAAAATATCCAGTTCATTTTATTGTTGTTTATTACCGGCTACTGTAATTTCAGGCTTCGGTAAATGTTAGGACAAATTTCCGCATTTGAGCATAAAAATGGGCTAAACAAATGATAAGAAATCAAGTTGTTTAATGATTACCTGATTTCAGCCCTGATTCTACTTAAAGAAACTGGTGTGATGCCGAGGTAGGAAGCTATATAATTTAGCTGTACGCGCTGCAGCAGCTCAGGGTAATGGTCCATCAGATTTTTATAACGTTCACTGGCATTGAGCAGTAGTCTGGAAATTAGACGTTCCTCAACCAGAATGATCTCTTTTTCTATCAGTTTTCTTCCCCAGTTGGCAATGGCAATATCAGTGGCATATAAGGTTTCCAACTGATGATGGTCTATGCGATACAGCGTGGTATCTTCCAATAATGCAATACTTTCATAACCTGGTGTTTGATTGATGTAACTATTGTAAGAAAAAACAGAGTTTCCTTCCTTGCCAAACCAAAACGTTACATCAGATTCTTCAGTACGATAATACGCTCTTGCCATACCCGATTTTATGAAATATACGGTGCGGTCCACTTCATGCTGACGGAATAATAAATGGCCTTTAGGGTGATGAATTTCCACAAAAAGATCGGCCAGCCTCTCTAAAGAATGGTCGGCAAGGGGCGAAATATTGGTGATGATCTGTTTGATGGTTTCCATTTGTGGTGGATGTAATTTTACCGAAAGGTATTTTTATAATCGTTTGCACAAATATAGAATTTGAAATGATTGAGCTTTTGTTTTTTTAATACTTATTGTAAATGTTTATCGCTAAATTGGTGATTAGAAAGCTGTTCTATAGCTTAAAAATGATTGAAGCAATCTTAAAAGATCTAATTCATACAGAATAACAGATGAAATAATGGGGGAGAGTATTATTTTTTCCGAGAAACAAAGGTTCAGGCAGTGGTGGCTGTGGTTGATTTTTCTGATCATGAACGGGCTCTTTCTAACAGGAGCTTTCAGACAACTCATCTTCATGAAACAGTTTGGTGATCATCCGATGAGTAATACTGCTTTAGTGATCTCAGTTACGGTATCCTTATTGATCACCGCTTTCTTTTTTATTCTTCGCTTAGAGACACAAATTAGCGATAAAGGAATTAATGTCCGGTTTTATCCTTTTCATTTATCCTTCCGGTTTTATCCCTGGGAAAGTATCAATAAGGCTTATGTGAGAAAATATAGTCCGATTATGGAGTATGGTGGCTGGGGCATCAGATACGGGCTGATGGGAAATGGACGAGCCCTGAATGTTTCCGGAAACAAAGGTTTACAACTGGAATTTAACAATGATCAGAAACTCTTAATTGGCACGCATAAACCTGAAGAGTTACAGGAGGTATTAAATCAGGTTTGCAAGGAAAAAGTATACAAAGATTAGATAGGTACTGCTTGCCTCCAAAGATTTAAACAGCACCTTCTGTATTATTTTAAGCTATCTAATTGACTTTGCAATTGGGTTTGCATGCTGTCCATTTGATGTTCCAGATTTTTTAAGTCTCCGGTTACCTACTGCATACTGTCTTGTACTGACTTTAAATCGATCACAACTTTTGATACAGTATCATTTACCATAATAATCATTTTATTATCATGGGGTATACCCACCATTCCGCGATCATCATTGGCATTCTCTGTGTGGGTTCACCAACCAATTCAGTTACCTTGGCTGTAGTCATGCCTGATTTTATAGATTCAAAGGGCTTTTTTTTAGTACAGGCCGAAAGGCTTAATACTGCAACAAAAATTAAGAGCATTTTTTTTATCATATAAATATATTAAATTCCAGGAACTGCGAAAGTTTATTACTTAGAAATATTCTTTCTTTATTTCGAGATTTACTACAGTATCAGATCGTTAAGCTCATTGGAGGAGTTCCCACTCTGTTGATGCGGTGGGTCTATTTTATTAGAAGATTTTGAACATTTAAGATATTGATATCAAATCAAAGGTTTAATGAACCTCACGATATGAATTTATAAAGGGTTTTAAAAGTATAATAGGTCTTTTCTCTAATGCGTTGAAGCTAGGCCATAAATTCTCAAAACTATTTAAAAAATCAGTCAAGTTATCTATTTTTTGATCGTCTTGTCTTCGGAATAAAATTGGAAAAACAATTATTTTTGAGGAATATTCCTTAGAGATTAATCTTAACTCTTTTATTTTTTTAACTAGTCCGCGGTCAGGTTTGATCGTCTCAAGTATGCAACTGGACATATCCTTAGAAAAATATACGGTATCTATTTTTCCAAGCTGATCAAAAGCTATTGCGATAGAAATAATAAAAGCTTGATGTTTAGGGGTTTTAAATAAAAGGTTAGCATTAAGATGCCCTCCGATAGTTTTTATTATTGGAAGACGTATATCTAGTGCTTTTTTATTTGGAATAATATTAATACTGAGGCTGTCCTGCGCGTTGCCAAATAGGCAATTTAGCATCAGAAATGAGCAAATGGTTAGGTATAATTTCATTGTTTTAAGTTTACTCACAAAAGACGCCTCTTCTTTTTGAACTAGAAGTCGACTTTTTATGCTGTTCATTGATATCTTCAATCTCCGCTCTTTCACCATCACTTAGTTTAGTCTTATAAAATGAGGTAAACTGTAAGCCGCCCCAAGATAAACCCCATGCATCCTTTAGGCTCAATGATGGGAATGCAACCCTTAAAGATCCAGTCAACAAATCTATATACTCATCGGCCATTTTAGAATGACCATCTCCAATTGACATTATTCCATCTAAACCTTTTGGGTATTTTGTTACCACTAAATGTGTTATTAAGCATATCTTTTATTGTATTTTTTGCATTTTTTGCGGTTTCAACAGCCTCATTTAGACAAGGGTCTTCAACCTCATTTTTACCTCTCTTTTTTCCTCTAATGGTTCTTTAACGATAGGAGGAGGACATGGTGAGAGCCATTGTTTACCTTTGGGTGGAGGTCTGGTAGGTACTTTGTAATTTAGGTCGGGGTTACAGGTTTGGGGGGCATAATTTTCATATCTTTCTTACAACCTCCTGCAATTAAGAGTAGTATCATAAAACACGATCCGATTAATTTAGAAGGAAAAGAATGGGTATAGTTTATTTTCACAGATATTAGGGATTTAAATTACCGATAATATAAAGCTGTTTTAGGTAAAAATTATTGATATTGTCAAATATAGATAATATACTGATTTGTGTAACTGATTTTCAATTAATTATTTTTACATCAATATTTTGTTGTTTTTTAACGCTTTTTGATGTTCAGCAATTAGTTCACGATGATTTATTTGATTCTGAAGTGGATATTCTAAAAACAATGCTACTGCTGATTTGCCCCTGGTTGAGGCAGGGTATGAGGTGTAGTAGTGGTCGGGAAGAGACCACATGGTCTTTAGCCGGAGGAATAGGTTCAGTTAGTATCTGGATAGCAGAGACTATGGCAACCCTACATGGACCCTAAGCGAACCCCTTCGGCTCTCTATTATAAGGCCCTTCTCTTCCCGAACACTTCCCGACCACTTCCCGATCACTATCAGGGAAAATTTCTTTGAAATCAAGAATTGCTGCTGTGTTCAGTGCATGGATTCTCAGTTATCTATGTCTATGACTGTGATGGTGCTAACTTTTCATTTTATTCGTTGAATCCTTAACACCACCTGTACCTACCTTTTCTGATCCTAACTGATTTATCCCCATTGAGTTGGGGCTTGGAAATAAAAATAGGTGAAAGGTTTGTTACTGTTTGTTACTTTTGTAGGGATTGAGAGTAAAAATTCAATTCCGTTTCACTCTTTTAAGAAGATATTTGTAGACTTTTTATCCATCATTTATACCGTTCGATGTTTAAATCTATAAAGAAATTAATAGTAATTTGTCAACGGTTTTGTCAACGATTAAGAAAAATACCCCTTTAAAACATGAAAAACACACAATTTTGGTTAGTAAAAAGTGAACCGTTTAAATACAGTTGGGATCAGTTTAACAAAGATGGCCGTACCTTTTGGGATGGTGTAAGGAATTACCAGGCACGCAACAACCTGAAAGCTATGAAAGAAGGTGATTTTGTGCTGTTTTACCATAGTAATGAAGGTAAAAATGTAGTCGGAATTGCCAAAGTAGTAAAGGAATTTTATCAGGATCCGACTACGGATGATATTAAATGGGTAGTAGTAGATTTAGCACCAGTAGAGGCTTTAAAAACACCGGTATCCTTAGAACAAATCAAAGCAGAAGAAAGCTTACAAGACATTTCATTAGTCAGACAAGGACGTTTATCGGTGATGCCACTGAAAGCGGAAGAGTTTGACAAAATCCTGGAAATGGGGTCTGTTTAATGAGCCTTATCTTCTGCAGTATGGATAACTTTCTTCGCAGCTAGCAATCCGACACTCATAATCAGGCTGGATCCAAGTACGACAAGGAACAGGAAAGCCGTGCCTACCTCTGGTATTTTTAATGCTGGAGGCAGGTTAAAGTAAAGCAGAATACTAATCAAACCTCTAGGAGCAATAAAGCTTTCCGAACCACTATTTTCTTTTCTGAAGATCTTCAGGTAAGCGAAGCGGATGATAAAGATAGTCGCTAAAATGATCAATCCATTGGCAATGACTGGCGCATCATTCAAAGCGTAGATATTCATTGTAAAGCCAAAAATCACAAAGAAAAACGTACGGATAATGAACGCACTTTCTGCAGAAAGCTGGTACAGCTGTGTTAGATCATTTGATAAGTTTTTATAGATAAAAACACTCCTGAAATAGGCATGTTTAATGGTGTCTGCATTGTTTAAGAACAATCCGAAAGCCAGAATGAGTACTAATGAAGACAAATGATAAGACTGTCCTATTGCATACACCAGGATCAGAATAGAAATGATCAGGAAAAACTTAATATGGTGCGAAATTCTCCCCATTAAATACAGCAGGGTAATACATGAAATCGCCGATAAGACAATAATTAATAAAGTATTTAGCCCTAATCCTGCAAAAGAAGACAATGAAATGTGCGGATTGGTAATGGCAAAATTGAAAAGAATAATGCTTAAAATATCTGAAAAGGAAGATTCATAAATGATGAACTCCTTACTTTTTTTACTTAACGCGGCTGCGGAGGGAATGGCAATAGCCGAGCTGATCACACTGAATGGGATCGCATTTGTAAAACAAACATACAGCTCTTTTCCGGTGATTTGATAAATGATGAAGGTGATCACGGATACGGTAGCTAACAGCACAAAAAAAGCGGAGAAAAATGCGCCTTTGATCAGTTTATTCTTTTCCTTTTCATATTTAAGCTCGAGTGAACCTTCGAACACAATCAAAATCAGACCTACCGTACCTAAAGTAGGCAGTATGGTCAGAAAATCAAAGGTGTGTAAATGGAGTTTATCTACCAGGACACGTAAGCCAATGCCCAATAATAACAGTAGTAAAACGGAGGGAAGTTTGGTCTTACTGGCAACAAGATCGAAGAGATAAGAAAATATGACGAGTCCGCTCAAAATGATTAATGTGGTATATGTCGTCATATTTTTCTTTTAGTATCTATCTAATTTATTGAGGTATAATTTTACTCTTCGAAGAACAAAGCTCTTAATTCTTTAGCGTCGTTCGCCTTCATTTTACCGCTCAGTATTAAGCGAAGTTGTCTCCTTCTTAATGCACCTGCAAATAATTCAATCTCCTCTTCTGTTTCCGGCAATATTTCAGGAACAGGAATCGTTCTGCCACTTTGATCGATGGCCACAAACGTGTAATAGGCTTCATTTGATTTTACACGCGCTCCGGATGGAATATTTTCCGCCCATACATCCAATCTCACCTCTACTGAGGTATTGAATGCGCGTGTTACTTTTGCTTCAATGGTAATTACATCACCCAATTTGATGGGCTGTTTAAAAGATACATTGTCTACCGAGGCAGTAACAACAATCCTATTGCAGTGTTTTTGCGCAGAAATAGCAGCGGCGATGTCCATCCAGTGGAGCAATCGGCCTCCCATTAGATTGTTCAATGTGTTGGTATCATTCGGCAATACCAACTCATTCATAATGGTGAATGACTCTTTCGGGCTTTTTATCTTTGTACTCATAATCTCTGCAAAAGTAAGTAAAAATGAACATACATGAAGTAATTTCAGGAGGAGCCTGTTTTTTTTAAACAAATGTACGTGGTTGATGTTATCCTAAAATATGGACAATCAAACCCTTTTTCAGTACTTCCACTGGTACTATAATGAAGCCGACAACTTATGGATTAAAGCAGGAAAAGAAGCAGAAAATCTTGCGCAGATGGGGATTACAGGCGTCTGGTTTCCACCTGCTTATAAAGCTAATTCTGGGCCATCCTCAGTAGGCTATGATCCTTATGATCTGTACGACCTTGGCGAATTCGACCAGAAGCATACGATACCTACAAAATACGGCACAAAGGAAGATTATCAAAATGCAATTCAGCTGCTTCAAAAAAATGGAGTAAATGTAATTGCCGACATCGTTTTTAACCATAAAGCAGGGGGGGATGAACTGGAAAAAGTCATGGTGAGGAGTGTGAATCCAGATGACAGGGTAGAATTTACTTCTGAGTCTTTCGAGATTGAAGCCTGGACAAAGTTCACTTTTAAAGGTAGAAATGGCGAGTATTCCCAGTTCATTTGGGATAAAGACTGTTTTAGCGGCATAGATTGGGCAGAAGATTTAAAAGAAACGGGAATCTATTCCATTCAGAATGTATACGGTGAAGGTTGGGAAGATGTGCCTTCCAAAGAACTTGGCAATTACGACTACCTGATGTACAATGACATTGAGTTTCGAAACCCAGCCGTTCGGGAAGAGCTGAAACGATGGGGCGAATGGTACGTAAACAGCTGTGGGATGAAAGGCTTTCGTCTGGATGCCGTAAAACATATCGCCACAGATTACCTGATCGAGTGGCTGGACCACATGAATGAAACTTTCGATACTTCCTTTTTTGTTGTCGCAGAAAATTGGAATATCGATAATGTAGCAGAGCTGGAGCAATATTTGGAAATTACAAAAGGACGGATGCAGTTGTTTGATTCCTTACTTCACCATCAGCTTTTCCTGGCCGGAGAAGAAAAAGAACAATATGATCTGTCTAAAATATTTGAAGGAACCTTAGTTCAGGCGCAGCCGATGTATGCCGTTACATTTGTCGATAACCATGATTCTCAGCCTTTACAAGCTTTGGAATCTTATATCGATTTTTGGTTTCGCCCATTGGCTTATGCGCTGATTTTATTAAGAGAAGACGGAATTCCATGTGTTTTCTATACTGACTTATATGGTGCAAAATATAAGGACGAAGATAAAGAAGAAGATTTGGTAGAAGTAAATCTGGTTCCTTTAGCCGAATTGCCGGAGATGATGAGGATCAGAAAAGACCTGTCTTATGGCTTGCAGCGTGATTACCTGGACTTCCCAAACTGTATTGGCTGGACAAGGGCCGGCATTCCTGAAAAAGAAAATTCGGGTATTGCAGTGATCATGAGCAATGCTGCGGAAGGATTCAAAGCAATGGAAATGGGGCAGGAAAATATCGGAAAGACAATGATTGATGTCTTAGGCAATAGAAAAGAATCCATTACTGTGGATCAGAATGGATGGGCAGAATTTTTCTGCAATGCGGAAAGCGTCTCGGTATGGACTATCGTTTAGTCGTGTTTACATTGACAAAGCCAATCAGTTCTTCCCAGCGGGATCCCGGTTTTCGGTAATACACATATACCTGATAAGTGTTTTCCGTTTCAAAGAAAGAACCTTCAAAAGTGCTCAGGTTAGTTTTACCTGTTTGTTTATCCAGCCAAACGTATTTATAGTCATAAAGCCCTTGTTTTAAGGGGATACTGGTATGGAAACGTTTAGTCGCGGGGTCATACACTAGCTTACTAGCTTCATTAAGGAGGTAATTGTTAAAACGACCAACCACGTATGCATCACCTGGTGTATTGGGAACAGCAGAATTTAAAGTAAAATAAACGCGGGCATAATCACTCTCTATATTGGCATCACGACCATCCTGATTTCTAATGAAAAAGCTGCCATTTTCATCAAATTGATTGGTAAACTTGGCCACATTTCCGTTTTGATCATTAAAAAGAATCACTTTGTTGGTCGTGTCCCTAATGATTTCTTTTACATTTTCGGCCTTATAACGGAAGCTACGCATGTCAAACTTTCTAAACTCATTCCCTCCAGGAAAATCATTGTTGTTTACATCGTTGTAAACCAAGGAACCTGGTCTGACAAACGTGGGTGTCTTATTCCAGGAAGCAGTTTGTGGAATGCCATTCTGCATCACCACTGCTTTTAAATCTAGAGATGGATTCTGAATTGGGTTGCTATGAGAAATCGTAAAATCGACTTTCTGATGTGTCCGACGTAAGTCAACCTGCGGACTAGCGGTAATATTTATCCCAATGGCAATTTGTTTATCCACTACATAAAACCGTTGAGAAACGACAGGTTTCTGAGGATTGCCATCTTCATATACTTTCAATAGGTAATTACCGGAAATTTTCGGTTTAATCTGGTAATTCGGTAAAGTAAGGGCATAATTTGTATATTGCTGCAGGGTGCCAAAAGAGTATTTATACTCTGTAATGCGGTCTTCCGACATACCATTCAGATAATCCAAAGGAGAAAGACGGGAAGGTTTCCAATCGGAAGTACAATGTTCTATGGTGTAAGAATAGATTTTACTGCCACCGTTCAGGTTGTCAAAAGAGAAGTACAAAAGCTCATTAGAGTTTAAAGCAATCACAGGAAGCGACTGTTCTTTTTGTGTATTATAACATTGTATCGTCCGGATTTCCGGTAAATATACTTTGTTATCGTATACAAATTGCTGGTCCTGAGCCACAGCAATTTGCATACTTAATAACAGCACGAAAAACAATCCGCTTAGTTTTATCATTATCCTTCTAATTCCATAATATCGGAAGCCAGTTCTTCCCATTTATTCTGGGCATTGTCTAGCTGATGTTTGGCTTCAGTATAACTTTTATTAGCTTCAGCTAGCTTTCCTATATTTGAATATACAGCTTCATCAGCGATTTGTGCTTCAATAGCTTTCACACTTTTCTCAAATTCAGCGATTTCTGTTTCAATCTTTTTCAATTGCTCATTCAGCTTTTTAAGCTGCTGCTGTGTATTTGGAGCAGATTTCTCTACTACGGCTGCTTTAGGTTTCACCTCTTTATCAGGTCTAACCGGAATACTGGTTGCTGGAGAAGGGACTCTTTTTGAATTCCATTCTTCGTATTCTGCGTAGGTACCCGGATATTCTTTGATGTCCTGATCTTCGATAAACCAGATTTTATTAGCTACGTTATCTAAGAAATACCTATCGTGGGATACCGCAATAAAAGTACCTTCATATTGCGTTAAAGCTTGGATCAGGATATTCACAGACTGAATGTCCAAGTGATTCGTAGGCTCATCCAGAATCAGGAAGTTAGAGTCTGTGGTTAAAGATTTAGCCAGGGCTACTCTTGATTTCTCTCCTCCGGATAATACACGGATTTTCTTGAAAACATCATCACCAGTAAAAAGGAAACAGCCTAAAATTCCACGTAATTCTGTATCAGTATGCTTAGGCGCGAAAGCCTGCAATTCTTCAAGAATCGTGTTGTCCAGGTGTAAAGATTCCAATTGATGCTGCGCGAAGAAAGTAGTGGTTACATTATGACCAATTTCACATTTACCCTCAAATTCTTCTGCACCTGCGATGATACGTAATAAGGTCGATTTACCTTTACCATTTGCACCGATTAAAGCGATTTTATCACCTTTTTCAATTAAACCATCTGCATTGTTTAAGATATCGATGTTTGGATAGCTCTTGTAAGCTTCTTCTACGCGGATCACGTGGCGTCCTGAAGGTTTAGAGAACTTAAACTGGAAGTTTACCGTTGGATTGTCGTCATCAACATCCTCTACACGTTCCATTTTATCCAGGGCTTTCATCCTCGACTGTGCCATTTTCGCTTTAGAAGCTTTGGCACGGAAACGCTCGATCAAACGCTCTTCCTGCTTGATTTTAGCCTGCTGATTTTTAAATTCTCCCTTTTGAATCTCTCCACGCAGTGATTTTTCTTCCAGATAGAAGGTATAGTTACCAGCATAAGGAGTTAGTTTTCCTTTGCGGGATTCTACGATACGGTTCACTACTTTGTCTAAGAAATACCTATCGTGAGAAACGATCACAATGGCACCTTCAAAGCTCAATAAATAAGTTTCCAGCCATTTGATGGAAGGTAAATCCATGTGGTTGGTAGGCTCATCCAGCAAAAGAATGTCTGGAGTCTGCAAAAGAATCTTTGCCAGCATTACCCGCATTCTCCACCCTCCGGAGAAGGTGTTTAATGGTCTGTGCTGATCTTCCGTACTGAAACCAAGACCTGCGAGGATTTCATTGGCTCTATATTCTATGCTATACCCATCTAAAGCTTCAAACTCCTGCTGTTTATCGCTCAGTTTGTTCAATACTTCTTCAGAGTAATCTGTTTCTATCTTTTTTAAGAGTTCTTCAATTTCATCATGCAGCTGATTTTGGCGTTCAAAGGCCTCCATTGCTACGTGTAAAATGCTATGGTGTGAATCGTAAGAAAGTAAATCCTGGTTCAAGTAGCCTATTTTCAGGTCTTTCGACATGGAAATACTGCCTGAAGAAGGGCCATACTCGCCAACTATTATTTTTAGAAGGGTAGATTTACCGGTTCCATTGGCTCCGATTAATCCAATTCTTTCTCCTGGTTTAATGTGCCAGTTTGCCTCGTCGTATAAAGCTCTGGAGCCTATCAGGAATGTTAAGTCGTTTATTGAAATCATTTGCCTGCAAAAATACGATTTTGTTTGCTCTACAATTGCATTAAATTTGACGGATTTGTAATTTATTTTTAAGGGATAGGAAGGGTTAAATACGTGTTATGAGGGGATTTACGCGTTTTTCGGAGCGCTGATAGAAAATAGACGGTTTTGTGGGCAATGAATTTTATAGCTATTGTTACTGCATTGTTAACATTACTGCGTATTTTTGCGTTTTTGGGAGGGAAGGTGTTGTATCTCAGGATACCATCATCTCAAACCCGTTGTCCTATATCCAAACGTTTCTATATTCGTTACATGTACCGTCTAATAAAACCTTTATTCTTCCAGTTTGATCCTGAAAAAGTACACCATTTTGTGGTGAAACAATTAAAATGGTTCAATGATCACTTCCCAATGGGAAAAACAATTTTGCGCAGTAGCTTTGATGTCAATATCAAAGGACTGGAACGTGAAGTATTTGGTATCAAGTTTAGAAACCCCGTTGGACTGGCTGCAGGTTTTGATAAAAACGGAGAATATGTAGAAGCGCTGAGTAATCTGGGATTCGGTTTCATTGAAGTGGGAACGGTAACGCCTTTACCACAGCCTGGGAACGATGCACCACGTATGTTTCGTTTACAGGAAGACTCAGCGATCATCAACCGCATGGGCTTCAATAATAAAGGGGTAGATACGCTAGCAGAGCGGTTACGCTTGTTAAAACTGAAAGATAAAAGCATCGTAATTGGTGGTAATATCGGTAAAAATAAAAATACACCTAATGAGGATGCGGTAAGCGATTACATCAAATGTTTCGATCGTTTATTTGACGTAGTGGATTACTTCGTGGTGAATGTAAGTTCTCCAAATACCCCAGGATTAAGAGCACTGCAAGAGAAAGCCCCGCTGATGAGCCTATTGAATACTTTACAGCAAAGAAATCTAACGCATCCAACAAGCAGACCAATCTTATTAAAAATTGCTCCAGACTTGACCAATGAGCAATTGGATGATATTGTAGAAATCGTTTTACAAACTGGTATTGCTGGTGTTATCGCTACTAATACCACTATTGATAAGAGCGGATTGAATAGTCCGGCTGAATTAACCGGAGAAGCTGGTGGATTGAGCGGGAAGCCTTTAACTACACGTTCAACAGAGGTGATCAGGTACATCTCTACGAAATCAAATAAGGCATTCCCTATCATTGGTGTTGGCGGTATTCACTCTGCTCAGGATGCTAAAGATAAGCTGGAGGCTGGTGCGTCACTTGTACAGCTCTATACTGGCTTTATTTATGAAGGCCCAGGTATTGTGAGAAAGATTTGCAAAGAACTCGTTTAAATATGGGAATTGGCTTTGACTTAGGAATTCAACCTTAATTCGTTCCGATATATTGATTCAAATAGAAGTAGTAATGAAATCAATCATTACTGCTTTTTTTATGCCTGATAATTTAAGAATATAGCGGTAATAAGCATCATACTGAGGCTTGAAAGAAAATCAGCAGGTCTGTGAGAAGGCCTAGGAAGGTTTGCTCCCTTCCGGGCAAATTTTCCAGCCTTAGAATAGATTTGCTGATTTTATGTAGCGCAGGGAAGAAATGTACAGTATGCTAAAAACGAAAAAAGACCTTAGGAATCTCCTAAAGTCTTTCTTATTTCTGGTAACAGAAACTTATGCTCTCGCAGTAAGTTTGTCTAGAACAGCATTGTTTTTAGCCAATTGATCTGTAGTAGACTGTTTAGAACGGCTACCTAATTCAATGTTAGTCGCTAATTTTAAGTTTTTCACATCTAATTTAGCGAAAGTCTTATTTCTTCTGTCTTTTCTTTTTAATCTAGTAACTGCCATGGTGTAACCCTTTATTTTTTTATTTATTGTAAATCTGAGGTCGAGAGCGGATTCGAACCGCTGTAGGAGGTTTTGCAGACCTCTGCCTAGCCACTCGGCCACTCGACCTTTCTAAAAAATTAGAATGCAAAAGTAGCAATTAAATCTAAGTATGCAATTTATTTTTGAAAATTTCTGCTGATATCTGCGCATAGTATTGCTGCACAAACTGCTACGTTTAAAGATTCTGCTCCGCCAATTCTGGGAATCGTCACAGGTACGGTGATTAATTCCATAATTTCCGGAGAAATTCCTTGTCCTTCATTTCCTAAAATCACCAATCCTTCAGTTCCCCAGTCTACCTTATACATACTTTTTCCATTCAATACCGCTCCGAATACTGGAACTGGCGGGGAAGAAAGCAATGGTGCAAGGTCCTGATAATAAATTTCCATCCTGCTCAATGAGCCCATTGTAGCTTGTACCGTCTTCGGATTATACACTTCTACTGTATTTTGAGAACAAATGATGTTTTTAAAGCCAAACCAATCTGCAGTGCGGATGATGGTTCCGAGGTTTCCCGGATCTTGTATGCCATCAAGTACTAATGAAAAGCTGTTTTTGAGCTGTTTTGTATCCAGTCCCTGGTTTTTAGGGAGATGAACCAAGGCCAGAATCCCTTGTGGTGTTTGTAAAGTACTTATCTTATCCAGTTCCGTACTGTTTACTTCAAATAACTTTATATTTGCAGGTAATTCAGGGAGTAGAGACTGATATTGAGCCAGATAATAGATGCTGTGAACCTGGTAAGAAGAATGAATAAATTCTGCAATAGATTTTATACCTTCAATAATAAATATCCCATTTTCTTTACGGTACTTTTTTTGATGTAACGATTTTATAAAACCTATTTGAGATTTTGAAAGCATACTATAATTATAAAAAGAATGTCCAGTTTCTTGCAATATTACTACTTATTATTGTTTTTGTGGCAGGATGTTCTTCAACAAAGTACATCGAACCCTACCAATCCATCGTTAAGAAAGTAAAAATTGATAGCATAGATCCAGCTTTCGAAGAGGAGGCTTATAACTATATTCAAAAAGATATTCGTCCGACTTCCAAGTTAGGCATCAACGTGTTGCTCTATAATATGTTCAATACCAAGGACGGTCGTTATAAGACGAGTAATGTCAAACCTTTGGGAAGCCCACCGCCAATTCTTGACAGTGCAATTGTGGATATTTCCCGCAGTCAAATTGAAAAATACCTGATGAGTAAGGGGTATTTTAATGCTAAAGTGAAGTCTAATATTAAAGTGAAAGATCAAAAAGCGGAAGTCACGTTTGTGGCGAATACCGGGCCGGACTTTAAAATTTCAGAATTTACCTTCCAGATCCCAGATAGCGCAGTAAAGCAGCTGTACCTCTCACAGAGGGATCTGTTTACTCGTATTAAAAAAGGAATGCGCTTTGATGATGATTCGCTCTCTTTCGAAAGAGATAAGATTTATCAATTGATGAAAGAGAATGGTTATTTTGATTTCGCCAAGCCTTATGTGAGGTTTTTGGTAGACTCAAATACCAATGCCAGTAAAGCGAAAGTGACTTTGTTAATCGATAACCCATTGGATAAATCACACCATTCAAAATATAAAATAGGAGAAACCAATATCATTATTGCCCCAAATTCAGATGGTTATCCCGATTCTGTCACCTTAAATAAACGAATTTTTAAGGGGATACGGTATACTGACCTCTCTAAAAAATTCAGAAGAAATCCTGTTGTGCGTTATAATTTCCTACGTGAAGGAGAACAATATGACATCAGGAATGAAAACATCACTTTTGATAGACTATATGAGCTGAATGTATTTAAAAATGTTAAAATTGATTATCAAAAAGCGAAAGACAGTACGTTAAAAGTAAGCCCATTTGTGCAATTGATTCCTCAAAAAATCATGAGTAATAGAGTGGAAGGGGAAGTGCCTTTTAATGGCGGTACGGTTGGATTTAACCTGAGTAATACTTATACCAATAATAACTTTTTTAGAGGTACAGAGCGTTTCGAGTTTCAGATTAAAGGTGGTTTACAATCGAGGGTTGGTCAGGGCGGCTCTATTTTTAGCGATATTTACCAACGGGATTTCTCCGTCAGTGCCAGTCTAACTGTTCCTCGCTTGATGATGCCTTATTTTTCTAAATACGTGACGGGGAAAGGCGGAATGCCACATACGATCTTCTCCAGTAGTTATGTGTTCGCTTTGCAAAAGGATTTTTTTTCCAGAAGGGTGTTTTTAAATTCCTTGACGTATGAATTTATAGAAACAAAATCTAAACTTCATTCAGTGACACCGATCAACTTTGAGTATAGATTTGGTAGCCTACTTTTCAATGATAAAGATACCTCACAATATATTCAGGACCTGCTTAAAAACAATAAATACACCATCGATTTATTGAAAAGGAAGAGCATTACATTAGGTATTAAATATGTATACTCCTTAAATGCTGATAAGCTGCTGACTGGTAATGATTTTATTTATTTCCGTGGGAATATGGATATAGCTGGGAATATGCTTTATGCTTTTTCAAAACTTGCAGGTGTAGAAATGGCTCCTCGGCAAGAGATTTATGGGAAACTTTTAGGCGTTCAATTTAATCAATATGTACGTCCGGAAGTGGATATAAGATGGTATAAAGGTTTGGGACTGGATAAGCAATTTGTAGCCAGATTAAACCTTGGTGTAGGATATGCCTATGGGAATTCGATAGACATGCCATTTGAGAAGCAATTCTTTGCGGGTGGATCTTCAGGGGTTAGGGCTTGGCAGGCTAGAACTTTAGGCCCCGGGGCTTATAATCGTGGAATTGCAATTCCAAGTGAAGAACAACGTAGAACACTGTATGGTCTGGATCAACTCGGTGACATGCACATGGAAGCAAACCTGGAGTATCGTTTCAAACTAGTGAATAAGTTTTTCGGTGGTAAATTAAAAGGAGCAGTCTTTTTAGATATGGGGAATGTATGGAACCTCCGCAAGAAGATAAACGACTCTACTAAGGTAGTTGATGTAAATACTGATGTGGGTGATGAAACGGTTTTCAGAATAAAAAATCTGGCTAAACAGATAGCGATTGGTACTGGGATGGGATTTCGTTATGATGTACAGTACTTTGTCTTCCGTTTTGATGTAGGTCTTAAGCTTAAAGATCCACAGTTTAAAGGATCAGATCAATGGGTGATTAGTAAATTTCTGGGTGGTGGAAAGAAATTTAGAGAAGATTATGATAAACTCAATACGCCAGATCGGTATCGTTTTGTACAGTATAATTTCGGAATCGGAATGCCTTTCTAAATATCGCTTTAATACTGATCAGGCCATACCTATGAATTGGTTTTGTCCTGATCAGCGGCTATTTATAAGTTAAAACATCTTCTTTAAACCATCAAAAATAGTTTCAAAGAAGGTGGAGGCACTCAGGCCGTTGCTGTGGTTAAAGTAAAAGAAAACCAGGAGTAAGATCACCGCTATAATGATGAATTTTCTAAAAGCAAAAGCCAGGAATACCAGGATTAATGGGAATAAAACTAGCCATAAACTACTAATTGTATATGGATTTAGGGTGCCATCTTTTTTGTAGACATATAATAATTTACTGTGTGTACCCTTGTCATTCTGGTGTTTCAGGTAAACGAAAGCCGATCTTTCTAATTGCAGTGGTAATACTGCTATTCCGTCATTGAACTTAATAGGCTGTGTAAAGCCACTCACTGTAAAAGTATAGACACCATTGATTTTTTCTATTGGATTATCCAGCGAATCTGCTGCAATAATAGCAAGCTTGCTGTTTTTCAATAGGCTCTCTTTTACGATAAAATTATTGATGTCTGCATGTTGTGCGAAGACAGTTGTACAAGCCATAATTAGCAAAAGCACTAAGGATAATCTTTTCATTGCGCTAAAAATCATTGATGTTATTAATTTTTTCAAATGTAGTAAAAGCGAATATGTTTTTTGCAGACCCGCTATTAAATTAACCGTTCAGCGAAAAGATGCTGTAAGTCAAAACGGTTGCAAAACATACCCATAGGAAGTAAGGAATGAACAATAAACCCGCAGTCTTGTCAATTTTGTAAAACATGGAAGCATTGATGACAATGACAATCAATAAGAAAACAATTTCAAATAAGGCGGCACCTAAAGATTTCGCGTAAAAAAACAAGAAGGACCACATGATGTTGAGTACCAATTGAATGGCATAGACTGCCACCATGCGTGGGAAATTGATAATCTGTGCTCTTTTTTGCCATACTAAATAGGCAGAAACTCCCATAAGGATAAAAATAGAAGTCCATACCGGCGGGAAAATGGTATCCGGTGGATTGAAAGAAGGTTTCGCGAGGGTAGGATACCAGGTTTTTACGGAATTTAGGGTAAGTATGCTTCCAGGAGCACCAACTGCTAAAGGAATCGCCAGATTAATCACAAAGGCAATAGGATTGAATTTCATCTGCTATGAATTGAAGGTTAAAGATAAGGGGGGAAGGGCCATGGTCTTAGCTTAGACTCGCAAAAATCATAAATTTTTTCTGAGTAAAAAGCATAAACCTAATTTGCCTGGCTTCCGTAGGCGAAGGTAATTGAAATCTAACAATTCCTTAACCTAAACTTTGTTTAGTATTAATACACAAAGTTTAGTATTTCAGAACATGTAAATGTTCAATGATGTCGGGGAAATTAGTAGTATTCGATAGGGCCGTGAAGGTTCATGCTTATCCACAGCAAGTTGTCAAAGCAGAAGATATAGACCTGAGATATCATCTCACATATGTGATCAATGGTAATTCTGAAGTATTAATTGTCAATCAATAATTCTGTATGAACCTGTTAAAATACTGTCGGAACAAGGTTGCGGTTTGGCCATATTTCTATATTTCTTTTTTGGCGGGGTTAGCGGCTTTCGGCTGTTACAACAGTATGTATGCTTTTAGAAAGGCCTTTACTGCAGGTATTTTTGATGGCCATCAATATTTGGGGGTCGATTATAAAGTATGGTTAGTGATTGCTCAGGTAATGGGTTACACCAGGAGGTCAGTGTAGAACCAGCTTTGATGATTTATCGCCTTCAAGAGTTTATGCAGGCAAAATTTGAAGGTTATACTTTGCTGTGTAATTCGCCTGTGATAGACTGCACACCAACTGGAAATGGTGTAGCAGTTCGAGTGTCCGGCAATCGTACTTATCAGGCCAATAAAGCGGTGCTTTGTAATGGTTATGAATTTAAATAGCTCTTCCCGGAATTATTTGCTTCCAGCGGACAGGTGATGAGTAAACTTCAAATGATGCGGACGGTGCCTATGCCAGAGGTTGCCCTAGAAGGAAATATTTTAACAGGACTAACCATCAGAAGGTATGAAAGCTTTGAAGATTGCTGTCCTTCGTTTAAACAGTTGGCCACTCCTGATCATGATAAGGAATTGAAAGAATGGGGCATTCATTTATTCTTTAAAAAAGCAGTAGATGGTAGTTTTATCATCGGAGACGCTCATGAATATCCTGATGTTGCCCATTTTGATGACCTTGGTTTCAATGTGAAACAGCACATCAACGAGCTGATGCTGAAAGAAGGGGAACGGATGGTGAACTTCAACCTTCGTGATATGGGAACCACCTGGGCCGGTTATTACCCTCAGCATCCAACAGAACGTATTTTTGAATATAATATCGAAGATTGTATTCACATCCGTACCTGTATCGGTGGAAAAGGGATGACTGCTAGCGCTGGATATACTGAAGCTAGTTTTAAAGGTATTTTTGGCTTTTTACTGTTTTCAGCATTTTGCTTGTATTGAACCAATCATATAATTTTGGTGTGAGAATTGTAGTTACCCAAACGTCTGTGGAAATGGTCAAAGGTTAAATATCATTTTAAATACACGCAAAATGTTAAAAAGTATCATTACAAAAAAAGGAATTCTATCACTGCTGATTGTTTTTGGCAGTGTGATGAGCGCAATGGCCGCGGATGTGATCACGTTGATGGTGAAGGAAGACCGTGCCTCTTGTACTGGAGTTGCCCCAATGAATTGTTTACAGGTAAAATACAAAAACAGCAAGAATTGGGAGCTTTTTTATAGCGAAATCCAAGGATTCAAGCATCAGGAGGGGTATCGTTATACGCTTTCAGTGATTAGGACAAAAAGAAAAAACGTTCCTGCTGATGCGTCTGCTTATACCTACAAACTGAAGAAAGTGATCAAAAAGGAAAAGATCATGGTTAAGCCATTCGACACTAAAGACCCGTTATTAACAGCTGCAAACCAGAAATGGACGCTCAGCAGAATCAACGGCCGAGCGGTAAACAGTGATCGCGTTTTTATCAGGTTGGATGAAAAGGGGAATAAGTTTAATGGTTCTGGAGGTTGTAATAGTATTTTCGGAAGCTTTAACTATGTCCCAAAAACTAAAAGTCTGTCTATAGGTAAAGTAGCTTCCACTATGATGGCCTGCTCAGATGAAAAGGTGAACAAGCTGGAGTCTGAATTTACACAGGCCTTAAGCGATCAAACCTATAGATTGGAGACGAGTGGGAATACGCTGACTTTTTATAAAGGGAAATTGAAAGCTTTAGCGTTTAGAACCGAAGCGAATAGTAACAACGATATCTGGAGTTATATTGGTAAAAACCGATGGAAATTGATCCAGATGGAAGGGGTAACGCAGGACAATTCACCGGTTACGATTTCTTTCAATCTGGCAGAGCGCCGTTTTAGTGGTAATTCTGGTTGCAATAATTACTTCGGTAATTATAACGCGGGAAGTACTACAATTGCTTTCGGTCCGGCAGCAAGTACACGTCGTGCTTGTATGGATAAGGACTTGAATGAACTGGAGCGTAAATACCTGAGCATTTTAGGAAGTAAAAACTTTAAGTTTGATGTGGCAGACCAGACACTGAACCTTTATCAGAATGATCGTCTGGTACTGATGTTTGGTGTAACTAAATAATAAGCCTGTATAGCCTACCTCATACCTCACTTCTGTGATGTTTTTTCTGCTGCTGTCAAAACTTCTCTTCGCAACTTCAATTTTCAGGCTTTGGATGTAGGTCACCACTGTGTTGTTTATTGTGTAGCGCTGGATTTAAAATAATAGGGGCAGAATACCAGGGTCAGCTCGTATAATCCTTCCATCTAGATCAGCGCTTTAGAATGGTTCATCGAACTGGATTTCCCCTTATTGGGCGGCAGGTATTATTTTAGGGCTAGCTTAATCACGAAAAAAGCCTTTAAAGAGATCTTTAAAGGCTTTTATTAGTGTTCCCGAAGGGATTCGAACCTTTTGATGACGTTTAATGATATTCAGGGATAGAATAGCCGTTAATAGCGTTTTAAATAGGGTTAAATTATTTTGAAACCTAAATTAACATCAACATTACGTAACTGTCATTAAAATAATTGCACCTATTTTTGCACCATGTTTGGTAAAAACATACCTTTAGCAAAAAAATAGCAATGGGCACAATACGTTTTGATCTGAGAAAAGACATGGTGTCAAAAAAGACACTGAAATCACCGCTTAGAATTATCTATCAAATCCAAGGAGAGAGGTTTACAATTCAGACCAAAATAAAATTACATGAGTTAAACTGGGACTTATCCACCAGGCTTCCAGTATTTGTAAAGAAAAAGGATGCATTAAAGTTAAATCCAAATATTGATTTTGAACTAACTCTTCTCGATAGTGTTCAGATCGGAAATGTTCTCCAAGAGATGAATACATTAACTTCCCAGATCCGGAACATAGAAAAGCGATTTGAGTATAATAAACAGTCCTATTCTGGTTCAGATATCATTAAAGAAATTAAACAGCAAAATGGTGGAAAAACCCATAAAGATGAGGCTAAAGAATTGCTATTTAATTTTATTGATCAGTATATAAGTGATCATCTTGCGCTTAGGGAACCAGGCAGTTTAAATATTTATAAATCTGTTAAAACACATTTAATGGCTTTTGAGCAACACTCAAAAATCAAAGTGAAATTTGACCAAATTGATTATTCATTCTTTGCTAAGTTTCAAACCTTCCTTATAAATCACAGAAACCTCGGCAATAGCACCATTGCTAAACTCCTAAGTACCTTAAAAACTCTTTTAAGCTATGCCAGACGCAATAATATCAAGATTTCTGATAGTTATAAAGACTTTACAATTAAGAAGGAAACCCTTGAAGTAATTGCCCTAGAGCAAGACGAGTTTAATGCCTTGTATAATTTAGATTTATCTTCTAATAAGCGACTGGACCAAACAAAAGATGTGTTTTTGTTTGCATGCGTTACAGGTTTCCGGTATTCCGATGTTGCCCAACTAAAAAGAGAACATATCCATAATGATGTTATCACAATAACAGTCAAAAAAACAAAAACTGAGCTGAGCGTTCCATTGAATGCAGTATCTGCATCTATCTTAAGCAAGTATAAAGAAAATCGAAGACCCTTACCAGTAGTTTCAAATCAAAAATTGAATGATTACGTCAAAGAGCTATGTCAACTGGCCGGTATTGATAAACCTCAGGAGATAGTTAGATTCAGAGGGAATGTTCGCGAGATTAATCTGTACCCAAAATGGGCGTTGATATCGTTCCATAATGCTCGAAAAACCTTTGCTTCTCTATCATTAGAAAAAGGAATGAGCACTGAGGAGGTTATGAAAATAGGCGGCTGGGAAGATTACAAGAGTTTTAAGCGCTATGTAAAAGTGACTGAACAACGTAAAAAGTTAGTGATGGTGAAAGCCTGGGGTGAAGTAAGCAACTTAAAAGTAGTTTAGTTATGAGTGACAACGATAAGAATAATAATCATTATGTCTGGGATAAATTAGGCCCATTGAAAAACAATGACGGAGTAGTGTCACTAGCTCATTTGGCAGAGTTTTCAGAGGATTTTATGGATAATGTTAAAATGAAAATAGAACATTATTTGGATACCTCTATCCGCGTCTTTCCTTGGAATGAAAAGTTAATTAACAAGTTATGTAAAGAGTTTTCTGATACAATGATGGAGTTAGCTGAAATGAGATTAGTCTTTCTTTTTTACGGCGTAGATCAATACAGGGAGTCGGTGGAAACATATCTTACAAATTTTCACGAGAAACTCTTAAGATTAAAGATTGCTTCACTTGACGAAATCGAAGAGTGGCTACTTAAGCAGCCTAAAGAGGAAGCACTTGAGTTTGTTGATAAAAATTATCTCGATGTTAGGAAGAGAATTAGAATTTCGAAGTTTTTTAATGAGCCTGTAGAGAGGTCACATGAATATTTAAACGATCAATTAGCAGATTGGAAAGAAGTTATTATAAATGCGCCAGAACGAAAAGTAAACAAAAAGCTAGGAGAAAAGCTGGCTAACAAAAACGTTCCTGAAACTTTTAATGAATTGTTCAGACCTTTATATAAAGGTCATATAGGCGCATTTGTTGGAATATTACGAAAACTACGTCTACCTGATGATATTTTCACTCAAGCTCCATCCTTAATTGATGAAAATAATACATGGCTAATTGAGAAACACAGTCCTGCTGCTGGGATGTTTTATACAGCACTCATTGAAGCAAATATTATAGAAAATGTCAATAATAAACTTGCAGATAAATTATTTGTCTCTTATTTTGAAGGTTTAAAGCCAGGATCAATAATTCACTCTTATAAATCATATGCAAAAGTTGAAGACGTTTACTCCAAAGAAGAAATGTTAGAACATATCATAAGTCTTAGAGACGACATAAAACGCCTAAATTCCTAGATTTAGATTTTTTTTTCTATTTTTTCTATAATAGAAAGTATAGAAAATCCCGCATTACACCTGCTGTAAATTTGTTTTAACAAAACGAAGCAGCATGTCTTACAATCCATTTGAATCATTAGAAAAGCGGTTAGCTATTATAGAAGAAAGGCAAAATCAAATATTGTCTTTCGTTAGCAAATCTAACCCTGACTTGGCAGAAGTCAATGAAGCGCTCGTAAAAACCTCACTAGTCTTAGAGAGGTTCGGCATCAGCGACAACACACTTAGAACATATAGACGAAGAGGTGTTATTCCCTTTGTTATGCTTGGTAAGCAATATTTTTACAGGATTTCTGATGTAGAGTCAGCCTTGGCTAAGAAAGGGAGAGGTATATAATGGCTATATCTAATTATACTGAAAATCAGCACCAAGTAGTTCCGGTAAGTGATTTCTCAATCCTACAAGCCTTAAAAAGATACCCATCATTATACTTCACTGAAAAGGGGATCGAAAACTTATGCAAAAAATTCAGGGTTACTGAATCCCATTTACATCACCTGATCAGTTCAGCACAAAAGGATAAGGGGTAAGGATGGCTGATGAACAAAATCCACGTATTAACTACATCTCCCAAATGAATGCTTTCAGGGAGAGGAAAATTGAAACGCCTGGTATAACCTCTGGGATTATAGCGGTGTATTATGCTCTACTTGATATGAACAATCAGAGCAAGTGGTCTGAAGAGTTTGATGTGGACTTCGGTTATATGATGGCTTTGGCCAAAGTTGACAAAACAACCTACTACAAAGCACTGAATTTTCTACAGGAAAATGGATTCATAACTAACTACCAGAAAGGTAAAAATCTATATACGAGAGCAAAGGTTACCCTCTGTTTACTATACGATAAATCGCTAGGTAACTCGGAAGGTAAGCAGGTGGGTAACCCACTAGGTAACTCGGAATCTGAACAGAACAATAGTAAAACATTAAACACTAAACCTAAAAAAGAAAAGAATGATCATTTGATCGATCCTCTTTTTGATCAATTCTGGGATATATACAAAAAGAAGGTAGGAAGAGATAAGGCCTTGACTAAATGGAAGACTTTAGCCGGTTCAGATAAGTTGGAAATACTGAAGGTTGTTCCTGACTATGTAAAATCAACCCCCGATAAACAATTTAGGAAGGATCCTATCACATATTTAAACGGTGGCCATTGGAAGGATGAACTTATAATCGATTCTAATATACCTGATGCATCTACGCCAAATGATTTTGTATTGGGTAAGCCAAGAAACCAAGTAAAACACACAGCATGAGAAATAAATTAGAAATATTAAACGTTCCACCACAAGCCAAAGAGTTTGAAGAAGCTGTGTTGGGTGCTGTAATGTTAGAACGAGAAGCATACCATGAAATAAGCTCTCTGATCAATGAGAATAGTTTTTATGATGAAAGGCACAAGAAAATATTTAAAGCGATTAAAAGCCTGTTTATGGCTTCCAGTCCAATTGATATAATTACCGTTGTCGGCCAGTTAAGGAGGTTAGGTGATTTAGAGGCAGTTGGTGGTGCATTCTATGTGACTGAACTTACAAGTCGTGTTGCTTCATCTGCTAACATCGCTTATCATGCCGGCATCATAATGCAAAAATACCTGGAGAGGGAAACTATCCGTATAGTAACAGAAACATCCAAAAACATCTTTAAGGGTGATCAAGACATTTTTATGTTGCAAGATCAAATGATCAATTCAATTCAGAAACTTACCGAAACAAGTGCTGGTCAAATTTCTGAATTAAGTGATATTGTGAAGGATCGTCTCTTGCACTATGAAACCAAAAGTGAAAATGGACTTACAGGTATTCCCAGTGGGTTTCATAGTATCGATTTGATAACTTCCGGTTGGCAGAACTCCAATCTCGTTATACTAGCTGGCAGACCTGGAATGGGTAAAACTGCATTCATGCTTAATCTCTGTCGAAATGCTGCGGTTATTGGTAATCAGCCGACCGTTATATTTTCTTTGGAAATGAGTAAGGAACAGTTAACTGATAGAATGCTGTCGGCCGAAACAGGTATTCCACTTGATAAAATTTTAAATAGGAATTTACAACCGTGGGAGTTTTACAAATTTCATCATTCAAGAGAATTAATTGAGAGCACAATATTTATTGACGATACTGCTTCATTAAGCATTCAATCATTCAGATCTAAATGCGCTCGTCTCAAAAGAAATCACAACATCGGTCTAATAGTCGTGGATTACCTGCAGCTTATGAAAGGTGAATCTGAATACAAAAATAATCGTGAGCAGGAAATAAGTAGCATCTCACGAAGCTTAAAGGCGGTTGCTAAGGACTTGAATGTGCCAGTTATAGCATTATCCCAACTGAGCAGGAAAGTCGAAGAGAGGGCTGGAGCTCATAAAAGGCCAATGCTTTCTGATTTGCGTGAATCTGGTTCAATTGAGCAAGACGCTGATCAGGTTATCTTCCTATTTAGACCTGAGTATTACGGAATTATGGAAGACGCTGAGGGCAATAGTATGGTCGGTATTACAGAAGTGAATTTCGCTAAAAATAGAAATGGCGCTATTGATACGGCAATCTTAAGTTTTAATGGTGCTAAAATGAAATTCAGCGAGATACAGGGTATTCCAGGTGAAATAACGAATGAAACCAACGAAGAAAAAATATTTTAATCAGTAAAAGAAAATAAAAGATATGGGAAAGCAAGAAATAGAACAACAAAGGACATTAGTGTTCGAAGACTTATCGAGGCTTAGTAACCCTCAAAATAGTTTAGAAAAGGTCGCGAACCTGGCTAATAAAGTAGCTTCAAAATACGAAGAGCTTAGCATGGGCGCATTTACTATCGAAGTATATGAGGATTTGGTTTCAAACGGGGTGTCAAATGTCCAGGTTAAGTATTCCGATGACGTAAAATCAGAGATTAAACGTCTTAAGATCAATAATCCAAGTTTGAAAAACGCCTTAATGAGTGATATTGATAAAGCATTGAAACCGCTATCAGATGCTGTTTCGGAACTTAAAAAGTATAGTAGTGATCGAATTGGTTATTACACTCTTATAAGTGGATCTAATAAGATCACATTCTTCAATAATAGATTTAATATAACACAAGAAAATATTGAAGTATTAAAGGATGAATATTGCAGGATTTACATAGAAACTGAAGCTGAAGCAAAAGGATACGCTTCACTTCTGGACTTTGTGAGGGCTTATAACCAGATGATCACTGATGTCAATGGTTATAATAGCGACTTAGCAAATAAACTTAGGTCAACTGAAACCCTGAATAGATTTATTACTCATTTAGATGGCAAGACCGCTATTTACGGTCCTAATCTCGCTCAATTCACTTACACAACAAATAATTAATAAACATATGAAAGGTAAACACACATTATTAGCGGCTTTTTTGGAAAAAATGAGCACTGAAACTCGCACACAAATTGTAAAGGATCTAAACGAATTCATTCGAAGCCATCCAAATAACGCTGCGAACATTGAAGTAGATAGTCTGATGAGCTACCATGGCCTAGATAGGTCTCCGGAAGAGATTGAATCAGATAGACAGCAAGAACGGTTTAAACAGGGGCTTGAGCAATTTAATTCAAACACTCCAGAAGCCCGAAAAGCTTCAAATGTGAACATACAAGAAATGTGATAACAATTGGGGGCCTAACAATCCCCCTTTTGTAAATAACAAAGAAATACTAAGATATGGCACCGAAGAAAGGTACAACCAATAACCCTTATGGCAGACCCAGGGGATCGAAAAATAAGGCTACAGAGAACATGAAACAGGCTGTAAAAGATCTTATTGATAGCAACTGGAAAATAATAGGTGATGATATAAAGAAGCTATCCCCAAAAGATAGAGTTGCCTTTATTGAAAAGCTTGTAGCCTACGTGCTTCCAAAGACAACAACTATTGAGGGTAATATGAATAACATCAATTACAATGTGCCATTGACGGATGAAGAGGTAAAAGCTTACGCTAAGGCTTTGGAGGAAGAGATTAATATCTAAAGTAGATAAAGATGGATAATATAAAACAACGCGGACGGCCTAAGGGATTGCCTAGAACCGGCGGAAGGAAACCAGGTACCACTAACAAGGTAACTAAAGACCTAAGAGAGGTTATATCTGGATTCCTTCAAAAAAATGCGACAAAAATGCAGGAGGAATATGAAAAGCTAGACCCTAAGGATAAGCTGACCTTCTTTGAGAAGATGATAAAATATAGCCTTCCAGCCATGACAGCCGTTGATCTTACTACTAAAGGGGAAAGTGTAAATCGATTCGACAAGATGTCGGACGAAGAGCTGCAAAGAGAGTATGAACGATTAAAACAGAATTTTACATGACAATAAAAGAAAAAATGGGGTTCATAATGGATAATGAATCGCCAACAACATTTAAACAAGCTAAAGAGCTAGCTAAGCATCAATGGGATGTTATCGTTTATCTCATGGATCAGAAAAAAGAAACATTTGCAATGTATAAAGAACTAGAAGATCATCATATAAAGCTGCAGGCCTTTGTTCAAAAGCAAATGATTGAAGATCACAAGCCAGATAAGCTTCCAAATTAAAGGTTCAAATCTCACCTCATCTCAAAAAATAAACACAACAATATAGAAAACAAGAAGTTACATCATAAAACACAAATAGTGGTGCGTTTTATGGTGCATAACTTCTCTTAATTTATTAAAAAATGAAACAGACAATTAAAAGTAATCCCCTTACGATAGCAATAGGAACCAGGCCTACAAATGTATTAATGTGGGCTTTAAAAACACTAAGAATCCTCCCATCTTATAGAAAGTATGAAATCACCCCTGTATTAGCTGTAGTTAGATACAACGTCTCTAAAATAGCAATAACTATCCCAGATGAAATACTTGCTGATGGAATGGAAAGATCAGTATCAAACCTATATATAGAACAAGTAGATAAATTAATAGAGATAATTGGTTTAGGGATGGTTAACAGCCCAAAAGGACCAAGTAAACATCTTTTAAGAAGAATAAAAAAAGAATTTACAGTCAATGATCTTCATCAAGCAATGCAAATCATATCAAAACAAATGGATCTATTAGGGTTTGTAAAGAGTCTTGAATTCATTAAAGGTCAAAATGTATTGGATTCTCCTGACCAACAGATAGAAATGCGATTGCCACCAGGTGTGGACCCGCCTAAGGATAGTGATATTGAAAATAAATCTTTTGAAAACTAAATATTATGGCTGTAAATATCACAGGTGGGCCGCTAGATTTCACCGCAACATTAAATGATTCAAGATTTAATAACGGAATAAATAACATGGAGCGCGGTGTAAACCGTATGACAGATGGCATGCGAAGGCAGGGAGATGAAATTCAATCTTTCTCCCAGAAAGCAGGAGCAGCCGCTGCTGCATATTTTTCAGTTCAAGCGGCTGGAGGTTTTGTTTCATCAATAGTAAAGGTCCGTAGTGAGTTCCAGCAATTGGATATTGCATTCTCGACCATGCTGAAAAGTAAAGCAGCGTCTGACACTTTAATGAAGGAGCTGGTTGTATTTGCTGGTACCACGCCATTTGGATTAAAGGATGCTGCCGGAGCCGCTAAACAATTACTGGCTTACGGATCAACTGCCAAAACCGTAGTCGGTGAACTCCGGATGTTGGGGGATGTAGCCAGTGGTGTTTCTGTGCCGATTGGTGACCTTGTTTACTTATATGGTACATTAAAGACTCAGGGGCGCGCTTATGCCATGGATATACGTCAGTTCGCTGGCCGTGGTATTCCGATTTATGCTGAACTCGCTAAAGTTCTTGGTGTAGCTAAAGACAAAGTTGCTGGATTAGTTGAATCAGGAAAAGTTGGGTTCCCGCAAGTAGAGCAGGCTTTTAAAAACATGACTGCTGCCGGTGGAATGTTTGGCGGGTTGATGGATGCTCAATCTAAAACTCTAACTGGCCAGATTGAAAGGTTAAAAGATGCCTGGGATCTGATGTTAAATGATATGGGGCAATCACAAGAGGGCTTATTTGCATCAGGTATAGCTGCCGCAACCAACATGATAGAGAACTACCAGGATATCCTTGATATTTTAGGATCTCTAATTGCCGGATACGGAGTCTATCGTACCGCCCTATTATTAACAGCTGCCACCACATCAGTAGCGACATATGCATCTGTGGGCTTTACTAGCGCGGAAATACTCCAATATTACTGGACACAAACCTTGGGGAAAGGTCTAAAGGCATTGAATGCAGTGTTAGCTGCCAATCCATATGTGGCTGTGGCTACCGCATTGGCCGCTATAACCACATATCTTTATATGGCTGAAGATGCTACATCGAAAGTTAAAACTGCATCAGAGTTGACTGCTGAAGCCGTAAAATTACAAGGCGATAGTGTTTCAACAGCAGAATCAAAACTAAAGGTATATGTTGAAATGCTTAAAAACACGAATCTGTCAGAGATTGAAAGATTAAGCATCTATAACAAGATTAAAGATATTGATCCAAGTATTGTAAAAGGTCTTGATGCAAAAACACTATCATATATCAACCTTAAGAAAGGAGTTGACGAGTACATAAAATCATTAAGAGATAAATTCCGTTTAGAAACTCAAGAAGGTGCCATTAAGGCCAGTATTGGCAATGAGAGCGAGATAAAGAAGAACCTAGACAATACCACTGCCGTTTTAGAGGATTACTTAAAAAAAAGCGGTAAAAAAAGAAGCGATGCAATAAATGATTCAACTATAAAATCCTTAATGTTTTCAGAAAATCAAGAAAGGGCTAAAATCTTGAAGCAGCAGATTGAAACCAATAAGTTGATCGGTAATTCTGTTCAAACTGGATCAAAGGAACAAATCAATGCTGCTAAAAATGACTTGGCTATAATTGAAAGCCAAAAATCATTATACAAAAGGGGATCTGTAGAGCTATTAACATTAGAAAAGCAATACTTAGAAAAGCAGGATGAACTAAATGCTTTAAGAAATGTAAATAAGCCGGTAGACAAAACGGATAAGATAGAAGTCACCAAAAATAAAGCTTTCTATGCAGAAATAGTAAAAAAGAACACTGAAGACCTAGAAGCGTTAGATAAGGCCAGCAGTACTTTCGAAAAAGATGCTGCTCCTTTAAAAAAGAAGATCTCTGATGCTCAAAGGGAATTACTAAGTTTTAATGTTGTCAATTCTGGTAAAACAGACAAGGAAGAGGGATCCGCATTAAAACGCCACGCTGAAATGCTTCAAAAAATCTATGATCTTAATGATAAATACAACAATAAGTCTTTAACTGATGATGAACAAAAGTTAGCTGAGATCAGGAGCCAATACAAATCACTGCAACACGACATAGATACTTATAACAAGGATCCTAAAAATAAAAAGGTTAATCCGGATCTGAAGCCAGCGATTGAAAAGGCACTTGAAAATCAACAATATTCAAACGATACTGAAAAATTAAAGACTGAACTGGACAAGCAGAAGGTTCTTTATGATGATTATGAATCATACAAAACATCCTTAGGTAAGGAGGCTGCTGATTCTCGTTTCAAAGGTGAAATAGATACATCGGTTACTTATTTACAGAAATTAGAAGCTGAACGAGCTAAACTACTCAGTAAAGACCCAACGGAAATGAGTGGTCCTGAGCTGGATCGCCTGCAAGATCAGGATAAACGGATCAATGAGGAGATAAAAGCCGAACAGAAAAAACGTGACCAACAATACACCGAAGCATCCCAGGTTGCTGAAACCCTTGCTAAAAAAGAGCTATCTATCCGTGAAAAATACAATGAACAGTTGGATGCTCTTCTTAAAAAACAGAACGGGAACGTGTCCGATGAACAACGAAGAAATTTAGAGCTAAGCAGGGATGCAGGTATTAACTCTGCTAGGGAGGAGGTTTTGGCTAAGTCTGAAATTTACAGAAAATTCAGTGAGGACGCTTTGATCCTGACTCGGGAGCAGATTAGAAAGCAGATTGAAACAATGCGTTCCCTGTTAAAAGATCCTTCAATTTCTGGTGATCTAAAAAAGAGTGTTGAATATCAGCTTAGTGGCTTAGAAGGTCGGTTAAATTTGGGCGCTAACAAATCTAATGTAAAAGAGCTTAACAAGGAAAAGGGTTCAGTAATTGGAGAAATATCTGAGAGACAAAAACTTAAGATAACCACCCCTGAGAACGATGCTGAATTAAAGAGGCTTTATGGAAGGTTAATTGAAATTCAGGATGCAACTGATAAAATTAACGCTAAAGGCCTAAAAGGCTTCCTTAACAAACTTAAGGATAATAAAGCCCTAGATACAGTTGCTACCGGTTTAGGATTAGCCTCCGATGCCGCTATGACTTTGTCGCAAGGTTTAGGTGGGGTTGATACTGAAGCTGGTTATACATTAGATACTATTGGCCAACTGGCAGGGGCTGCCGCGGATGTTGCTGGGGCAATTGTTTCAGGTGATCCGGCCAAGATGGTGGGTGCTGCGGTTAAAGCTGTTGGTACATTATTCTCCATCGGAAAAAAGGTTCGTGAAATGAACTTAGCCGCTAAAAAGGAGGTTGAAGATTTTTATATCAACGCAATAAAGGGAGAAAGAGAGTACCAGGATCTTCTGAAAGAAAGGCAGCTTGAAACAGTTCGAAATAATAAAATTGCCCTTCAAGGTATTCGTGATGAAATTAATTTAAGAAAGTCGCAAAATGCAGCGTATAGCAAGGAGGCCGATGAGATCATGGCTAAGCTTCAGGGACAAAGTTCTATTGCATCTGAGACATATAAACATGGTACCTGGTTCCGGAAAGCAAAAGTTGAGAAAACATACGCGAGTCTTCAGGGCAAATCATTTCAAGAACTGAGTCAGTTGCTCGCGGAGGGTAAGCTGGAGAAAGATGCTAAAGCACTAGTTGAGCGGTTAAAAGAGCTTGAGCAGAAGGGATATGATGCTGAAGAGGCTATTGCTGACTTAGCAAGAGAAACCTCAGAGTTGTTTACTGGCACCACGTCAAACGCACTAACCGACACGCTGGCTGACATGTTTAAAAGTGGAAAAACCTCAGCTCAGGATCTTGCAGACTTCTTTAAGACGTCGATGGACGATGCTGCGCTGAGCATATTCAAAAATAAGGTATTGGCTGGGGCAATGGAGAGTTTCTATAATGAGTTTGATAAAGCAGCTCAAAGTGGGGATGAGCTTACTGCTGATGAGATCGCCAGGTTAAATGGATTATTTACTTCACTTACAGGTAATGCACTTAAAAAGTTTGAAGAATTTCAAAAGATTACCGGATCTGATCTAAAAGGTAGTAACTCAGACACGACTGCTTTAAAACCCAGTACACTTACCGCCTCATTAAACCAGGATACCGGCTCGCGCCTTGAAGGTTTATGGCGTGGTCAATTTGATATTACTAAGCAAACAAACTTAACTGCGCAACAAATTTTAAACATCGCTAAAGCAAACTTTGATACTGCACTTAAGATTGAAGCTAACACTTTCAGGACAGCGAATAATACGGATAACCTTAACCGGTTAACAAATATTGAAAATACACTTGCTTCAATTGATAAAAAAACTGGAGCTAAAACTACGAGGGACTAATAATGATAAAACCAAATTTTACCCGCCAAGATATTCGCCGCGCAATTGGCGAACGTCTTGTAGCCGTGGATCGGGCTATTGTACTCCGTCTTGCTTTTATAGGTGAAACGTTTGTAAATAATGCCCGGTTGAAAAATACATACATGGATCAGAGCGGGGCTTTAAGAAGCTCGATTGGGTATGTGGTTTTAAAGAACGGCGTAAAGAGATTAGGCAGTGATTTTGTTAAGGTTAAAAACGGTGAAGAAGGAGTGGCCGCAGGAAAGAAGCTTATTAAAGAATTATTACAAGCACATCCAACAGGCTATGTCTTGATTGTTGTAGCTGGAATGAATTACGCTGCTGCTGTTGAGAGTAAAGGGAAAGATGTATTAACCGGTAGCATTCCGGAAACCAAAAGACAATTAAGAGCAGCCTTTAAAGACTTTAATCGATAATAAATCAATAGCCGGTGACATCCCGTCAGCGGCTATTGGTAACCAACGGCTACATAAATTTTAGAGATATAAATATAGGACTAAATTAATTAGGTTCAAATCCTACTGTATCTTAAATAAAAGAGTTAAAACCGGCAGTAAACACATATTTTCAATAACAAACGCAATTCATGGTGCACAAAGTGGTGCACTTTAAGTAAATTTAAAACAAAAAGAAATGGAGAAGACCCGGATTTTAATTCATCAAAATGATGAAATTATTAAGCAGATTGATCAGGCATACCTGAATGAAAAATCTTTAATTCTTAGCAAAGCCAATAATGTTATTGCTTTATTTACCGAATTTGATGAAACATACATCGAGTTAGGATCTACAACCGCAAAGTATAATGAGTTGCTTGCTGTTGGTCCACAATCATACATTGATGCAGCAATAAGCAAGATCAAAGCTGAATTTGCTACTGCTGGCATTACATCCCCTGCAGTAACAGATGCAGTAACCGCTCAAACCTATGAAAAGGGTAATGCCTTTTTAAGGGCTTTTAATGAGTTGCTGCAATATCTAGATCTCAGGTTAATTCTCAGGTTAGAATATCCTGGAATGACGTTCGCTTTGACAGATATTAAAGTCGTCGATGGCTTAGCGGCCATAAAGAATGAAATAGATCTAGAAGGCTTGAAAGACTCTAGGGCCAGACAATACATTGATACAGAAACCGGCTATGACCTTGTTGCTAAAGCGGAAAGTCTGGTAAACATTCTGAATTCTATCAATGAGACCTTAAGATCAAACGGCCTTTATAATATTACGGATCTAAATGGTTTTGGTGATTTCGCTGAGTATGTTTACCCAGCACAGGGCTCTAATGCTAAGCTGGAGGTTAATCTACCTGGTATTCATAATTATACATGTAGAATTATGAATAAGGTATAAAATAATAAAACCGAGTAATAACTACCCGGTTTTATTATTTTATACCTTTAATTTAAAAAGTGTTACTAATCCTAATTCGGTTTAGGGGCTGCAAACTTCTCAATGTAGGCAATCCCTGTATGATTTTCTATAAACTTAACAGCTAAACTATTCGAAAAAGTATGTAAATACATATGGTGAGTTGTTAAAACTGCATCTTGTAAATCTTGATCATCCTCTAACGCTGTAATATTTAAACCTACATCAATACACTCCTGTTTTGGGATATGTCTAGAATGAGATTTTTGTTCTTGATGGTTTGAGAAGGTAGTAAGTATTTTTTTAACTGCATCTTCACCCTTTCCATGACACATATTGTGACTCAACCAACTAGAGACCATTCTTTCTGACCATTCAATTGCTTGCTTACACGCACCTAGAAATGTTGGGTGGTATTTGCTAATTATTGCCTGCCAAAGTATTGCAGAATGGGGATTTACTTTAATATCATTTGTTGCCTGTGCAAATTCATCTAAAACAGCTTGACAAGCCATGCCACCAAATTGAGGATCTATTGGACCAAGGTTAGAGTGTTTCCCCATGATGATCTCTTTAGAACAAAGAGCTATCATAGTCCCAGCAGACATTGAAATCTGAGGCACAATAACCCTAATATCTTTACCAAAAATTTGGTATAAATAATCAACTAAAGATTCGGTCGCAGCAACATCTCCTCCCGGAGTATGTAAAATTAAATCTAACCCTAAAGTTTTATCTAGCTTATTAATAGCTAGCATAAAACCAGATTTATCTTTATCATTGACTGAAGCATCCGCTGATCCAGGCCTCTGCATCCAACCTGAATAATAGGCTATAACATTTCTTTTTGTAATCGTGTGTATTTTTGCTAAATATTTCCTTCTTACAGTATCATATGCATTGTCATCTGGATTCTCTTTACTAGCTAAATCTATTTCTAAGATGACTTCATTCCAATTTGGCATTTATTATTTATTGATTGAGCTATTATTGGAAGCCACCACTGGAGTGGTGTCCTTATAAAGGGTAAATACTGAAAAATTTTCTGTTTGGTTCATCCATCCAAGATTAGATTGAAAATTTGAGCCATTACCGACTATGTTACTATAGTCATGTTTGAATAACTCGGCATACTCTTCTGCTGTTTTGATTTTGTCAGTTGCCATGATTGTTGAGTTTTGAACTTTTTTGTAACTAAAAAAAGAAGACACACAATCCCAACGGACTGATATATACTTCTTTATTTACTTTGTTAACAGCCAAATCTATAAAATAGTTTTTATAAATCACTATGTCATAAACTATCGTCATTTGAATGAAAAACTAATTCTAGCGGGTACATTATTCAAATTTCAAACTATTATATAGCACAGATTTAAATTAAGACCATCAACATGATCTACATTCATTTTGTATACATATTGTATACAGGTGCAAGCCAAAAAGCAAAAACGCTTAAAATGCCTTAAAAACGTTTAAATATTTTAAAAAATATTTGAAAAAATATTTGAATCATTAAAGTCGACCTATGTTTCGTATGCAAATAGGACAAAACCATTAAATCACTTGGAAGCTATTTTCCCCAGCTGTTTACCGTAAGCTTCCTTGCCTCTTCTTACGAATCTTCTCATTATGAGCTGCGATGAACTCCAATCTCCAGTTGCGCCAGAATTCTTCAGTTAACACCAGTGATCCGAATTTCCCAGAATTGGGAATCTTGATTGAAGATGATTTTAATATTTTCATTTTTAACATTTATAAATATGCCTAGGTAGGTTTTACCTAGGCATATTATTACCTACACGATAAACAGTCCGTACTTTTCTCTTAACTTTTCCTTTATCAAAGTAAAATATTGCTTTTCTGTAATTCCTAATGAGATAAACTTCTCCTTTTTACGATTCCAGCAGCGCCTCATATCCTTTAAATAAGCCAGTTCAAGCAGTTCGTCTGTACTAGATTTTGCCTTAATCCTTCCTTTATTTAGATATGCGATTTTCATTATTTGTGTGTTTTTTTGTTTCTGATCTTCTTATTATGCGCTGCGATGAACTGCAACCCTAAATTCCTACGGTATTCTTCCGTCAAGATTATTAATTTACCTTTCTTAGGCAAATCAACTTCAGTAAGTTCTTTAACTATTTTCATGATTAATTTATATTTAATGATCCTCTAATCGATTTGCCTCCAGGGGCCATTCGTTACAACTACTTTTAAGTAAAGGCCTGATATTTATTGACCTAAAGTTCTCTTCCAGGAGATCATTCTTTAAAACCTCCTGCAAAAGCATCTTTTCTAGGAGGTGTATATGCCGCTTGAGGTCCTTGATTTTTTCTTTATCAGATCTATTATTATTTAACATTGCACCCCTCCTCTCCGTTTCCACGAAATCCAAACCATGGATCAGGCATTAAGCTACTTTCTCTTAGTATACGGTCCACCTCCTGTATATCGTCAAGTAATAAAATTCCCTGAAGTCTATTAACAGTCTGAAACATCCTTGCAACCTGGTCATTGTTATCATAGCCATTGTCATCTATTAATTTATAAAGACCTCTTGTAATCGCTTTTAGCGCTGCAAAGTTTTCAGCATACGCTTCCGGACTGTCAAACATTTTGAGAATTCGACTGGCCTGACTGGGGGTAATGAAATTTAAATCAGTGGTGAATTTACTTGGCTTAACTTTGCTTCCACCCTTATTTAGCATTATTACAACGGAATTATTTCTGGTATTCTGCTTGGTTCTTCTATTCATTATCTACTCCTTTCTCTTTAGCTGGACCAACATAATAAGCGTACTCCTGTACATCTTTTCTAACTAGCCAAGTAGTTTTCATTGTGGTAGGATCAGTAAAGGGGCATTCATCATCAAACTCGGTCCACCTTAACTCTACATTTCCACGAGGCACTGTTTTGAGTTCTTTCGGCCACTCTCCCCATAAATGTGTAATGGCGTTCATCGACTGTCTAAATCCTTCAAAACCATCGCCGGTACAAGTATTTGGGTTATGAGGGATAATGTAAGAGCGATCACAGTAGGTCACATCAAACTCTGAAAACTGGTGTTGGCTGTAAAACTCGCTTACACTAATTCCCCACCACTGTGGTTTCTTGAGAGCGAGTAAACAGTGATTGTGGAAACATGGTCCTTTATTATCTTGAATCAGACACACCGGTGATTGCACTAATACGGCTACTGGTGCTTTCTGAAGTGAATTGGTTAAACGCATGAGTTTACCTCCGTTCTAATTTTATTAACTGCATTGAAGTCAGAAAACCTCCTAAGAAGGTTGACGATCATCCTTACATCGTGAACTGTATTTGCTACGTGGAATGATGATTCTTCATCTGAAACAAGATACACGTTCAATAAGTAGTGAATTGTTTCTTCATACCCGTCAAGGGTTTTTGAATCAACAAAACCGGAAAGAGTTTGGTTTAAAACATTTTTGTTTGAGCCCGATAATTGCTGGATTAAAGCATTGGTGGCTTTGTTTTGAATTTTACGAATGTTGTTCTGCATAACATTTAATAAAAGTATCCCGGGTGCTGCAGAACAACATTTAACTCTTTACAGAGAAAAAAATAGATACGGTTCCAAACCGCTCACCCAGGAATATTGTTAAAAAATAATTTTGCTTATGTGGTATCTCTGTTAAAGTTCGTAAATCTGTTAATATGTTATTCTGCACTGCAATGATGAGAAAAGATATTCATATCCACAAATAAATTATTTCTTAAAGGATTTATGATCTGCCCAAAGTGTTTCTGACGTCAGATCACTATTTGACCTGCTGTATGTAATTTATACAGCAGCTTTTCGTCTTCATTCAGGGTGTTAAAATAATGAAGGAACTGAGTTGATGCACTTAGGTATCTAAGTAAACCATATGGTTTACACACCTTGCTTTTAAGCAACAGCAGCATAAATATAGCCTCTAAGGATATCGGAATATAGAAAAAACTGCGTAGTTATTTTTTAGTTCAAAAATCAAGAAGATGCACCTAAATTTGCACCATGTTTTTAAAATTCGTAAAAAAACCCCACTAAAGCATATTTAGAGGGGTTTTTGAATTTTACTTGTGTTCCCGAAGGGATTCGAACCCATATCTGTTGAACCGGAATCAACAATTCTATCCATTGAACTACGGAAACATTTTGGCAAATATATCAATTTGATTGGTTATTCCTTTATACTCTTTAAATTTCCATCTTTTCATGATTTCTTAAGCTAATAAACACCTTTAGTACTTTAAAAAACAAGCTTCTACTATAAAAACTACTGTTTACCTGCAAATAAGTAAATCAAATTCACGCTCAAATCTGTTCTCTTAAAATCTGGTAATGAAACGGATAGATAGGTCTGGGCTTTTAAAAGTTAGGCCTTCCTCTAAAAGACAATAATAATCAGACATAAAGGCCATTTTTCGAAAATAAAAAGGCACTTTTGCAAAAATGATAAATGCCGTCTTACTGGAATGCGGATCAATAAATCCCATCCTAAGGACTTAGGCATTAAAAGAATACATTAATGAAAATCATGTAAAGAAGGGGCGTATGGAAGAAATGATTGTTGAAGAGGTCGAAAAGCTCTTAGAGCAGGAAGATAATACACAATTAAAGGAATATTTAGACAATCTGAATATTTCGGATGTGGAACATCTAATAGACGAACTTCCACAGCACGCAGTTACATTTATAGATACGTTGTCCATCAAAAGGGCAGTTAACGTTTTCAGAATCCTCGACTTTCCAACTCAGGAAAGGATCATTAAGAAACTTCCCGGTAATAAACTCGCTGAGTTAATCAACCTGTTGCCTCCAGACGACCGTACTTCCTTATTTTCCGAGCTCAGTGGTGAGGCTGTAAAAAAGCTGATCATTCTGCTGCCAGCGAAAGATAGAGTAGAAGCGCTTTCGCTTTTAGGCTATGAAGAAGACAGTGTAGGCAGGCTGATGACGCCAGATTATGTGGCGGTAAAGAAAGACTGGACAGTAACCAGAGTATTGGAACACATCCGACGCTACGGAAAAAACTCCGAAACCATTGATGTGATTTATGTCATCGATAAAGATGGAACCTTATTGGACGACATCAGGATCAGGGAGATTCTCCTGGCAGATCCAGAGGCAAAAATTGGAGATCTCACCGATCGTCGCCTGATCGCCTTAAAAGCAAATGACCATCAGGAAGAAGCCATTAACATCTTTAGGATGAATAACCGCGTCGCTTTACCTGTTGTAGACGACCATAATGTGTTGTTAGGAATTGTAACTGTAGATGATATTCTTTGGATTGCAAATGAAGAATATACAGAAGATATGCATAAAATAGGGGGTACACAGGCACTCGATGAACCCTATTTAGATATGCCTATTCTGGGTTTATTTAAACGAAGAATAGGTTGGCTGGTGGTGCTTTTCCTTGGAGAAATGCTAACTGCAAGTGCAATGGGTCATTTTGAAGCAGACATCGCAAAAGCGGTAATCCTGGCCATGTTTGTCCCTTTGATCATTTCCAGTGGTGGTAATAGTGGCTCTCAAGCCTCTACACTGATCATTCAGGCAATGGCACTTGGCGAAATTACTGTTTCAGATTGGTGGAGAGTGATGCGGAGGGAAATCATTTCAGGCCTGATGCTGGGCGTGGTATTGGGCTGTATCGGTTTCCTAAGGATTTTTGCATGGACGTTCTTTACCGATATGTATGGCCCGCATTGGATGTTAATAGGTGTTACTGTCGGCGTTTCCTTAGTAGGAGTCGTTTTATGGGGATCATTGGCAGGCTCTATGCTGCCTTTAATTCTGAAAAAGCTTGGAGCAGACCCTGCAACCTCTTCCGCGCCATTTGTAGCGACGCTGGTGGATGTCACCGGATTAATCATTTACTTCTCAGTAGCAGTGATGTTCCTGACCGGAGTACTCCTCTAAAGCAGGAAAAAGCCGCTAAAAATAAATCCTCGTAAAACTATCCAGGGAATTATTCATATAAAAAAAACCGGATGATCAATAATCATCCGGTTTTTTTTATATGAATAATGAGGTCAGTTAAACCGACAAATTATACGTTAAAACGGAAGTGCATGATGTCTCCATCTTCTACAACATAAGTTTTTCCCTCTACTGCTAATTTACCAGCTTCTTTACAAGCTGCTTCAGACCCTAAAGTAACGAAGTCATTATATTTGATCACCTCTGCACGGATGAAACCTTTTTCAAAGTCTGTATGGATCACACCAGCAGCCTGAGGTGCGGTAAATCCTTTAGTTATCGTCCATGCACGTACTTCTTGAACACCCGCAGTGAAGTAAGTATAAAGATCTAATAAACGGTAAGCTGCAACGATCAGTTTGTTTACACCAGATTCCGTTAAGCCCAGGTCAGCTAAAAATTCCTGACGCTCTTCATAACTCTCTAGTTCTGCAATTTCCGATTCTATCTTCGCTGAGATCACCAATACTTCAGCTTTCTCATCTTTTACTGCTTCTTTCACGCGATCTACATACGCATTGCCATTGATTACAGAGTTCTCATCAACATTACAAACGTACATCACTGGTTTCTGAGTTAACAAACCCATATCGGCAATAAACTCAAAATCTTCTGCTGCTACTGCTGCCGAACGTACCGACTGGCCAGATTCAACATGTGTTTTGATCACGCTTAAAATATCGAAAGTTCTTTTGGCATCCTTATCGGTTTTAGCCATTTTCTCTACTTTCTGAATGCGTTTCGTAATGGTGTCAAGGTCTTTCAGCTGTAACTCAGTATCTATAATTTCTTTATCGCGAATCGGATCAACTGAGCCGTCAACGTGAATCACGTTTCCGTCGTCAAAACAACGCAAAACATGGATAATTGCGCTTGTAGCCCTGATGTTACCCAAAAATTGATTGCCTAGTCCTTCGCCTTTGGAAGCACCTTTCACTAAACCTGCAATATCAACAATCTCAATTGTATTGGGTACAATACGGTTTGGCTGTACCAATTCTGCTAATTTAGTTAACCTTTCATCTGGAACGGTGATCACACCGATATTAGGTTCAATTGTACAGAAAGGGAAGTTAGCCGCTTGAGCTTTTGCGTTAGATAAACAGTTAAATAAGGTAGATTTTCCAACATTTGGTAAACCAACTATACCACATTGTAATGCCATGAATGATTTTTTCTAGTTTTGGCGCAAAGCTACCAATTTTTTAAAAATATTCTTTATGTTTAGGGTATCTAAAAACTAATTAACGTTTAAATCACAGCTATATGGAAGAATTCGAAGAAACTAAACCAGATCACACAGAGGTAGAAACACTTATTGTCACGGAAGATATCCGCAGCTACATCTATGAAACGGCTAAATGGGCGAAATTTCTATCTGTTATGGGCTTCATATTTTGTGTTTTAATCATTTTATTGGCTTTAAGCTTACCTGCAATCCTTGCAGCGATGACTGCAATGGGTAAAAATCCGATGATGGGCGTAGCTACTGGTGCACTATCTGTAGTTTATATTCTTTTTGCACTGCTGTATTTTTATCCAAGCTTAATGTTGTTTAAATATGCTAACTCAGCGAAAAAAGCAGTGTTATTTCTAGATCAGGAAAGTTTAGCTGAAGCCATGAGCAAGATGAAATCATTTTTCAAATTCTGGGGGATTTTAACTATTGTGATGTTGGGACTATACTCGGTCATCTTATTATTGAGCGTGGTCACTGCTATTGGTGCAGCCAGCTAAAACCTGCAAATACGCTGCGCAGCATCATCCTAAAAGAATAAAAGAAAAGCGTCGAAAAATTAAATAAAAAGTGCTGGATCATTTATTGATGATCCAGCACTTTTTATTTAACCCAGTTTACCCTTTAAAATCAAATATATACTGGTGTTCTATGCTCAATTGTATGCTTGAAATTTTTCATTTCCTTTTTCAGTAAACCTTCCAGATAAGGGTTGATCATTTTCGAGATGCCGATTCCTACACCGCCGCCAACCGGACGATAAGACAGCACTACTTTCAAAAAAGTATCTTTTCCATCTTCAGAAGGGGTAAATTCTACCCTTCCTACATGGCTAAGCAGGGATCCTGAAGCAGACTGCCAGCCAATCAAGTGCCCCGGTTCTTCCTTTACAATTTCGGCCTCCCAGTTTACCGAAAATAGATTGCCAATCACTTTGGATTTCCAGGTCGACAAATGCTCATCAATTACTTTCACATCCAGCAGGTGCTGTATACTTCCCGGAAGATTATTCAGATTCCGCCAATAGCTGAATACTTCTGCTACTGGCTTCTCAATCACAAATTCCCCCCGAATATTAACTGCACGAGGCTTTCTTGCGTCAATTCCCAATTGCTCATAAAACAGACAACGTCCTGTTGCAGCGCGATAGGCCATATATGCGCCATAAAGAAACTTCGTTTTCGATGGCCTTCTGAGGCCCCAGCTGATCAATGCTCCACTTAGGAACATCGATACCATACGTTCCGACCATCCTATATTCTCATACTGATGCTTTTCAATAGAAAACCTGCCGGATCTTAATTTTAATGGAGTACTCATGATTTATGACGCTGATTAATTTCTTTTCCAATGGCATCTACCATATCATGGTCTAATATTCCCCATATCTGTTCCCATTTGCCATCTATTTCTTCCCTTAATTGAGTGATTCTATCGTTATCAATATAACAGATGAAATAACGGGCACCATCACTGGTTTCATCTGGTTTTACGGTTATTATAGCGTCTGCGCCATCTATATCCAGATGAATGTCAAACTCATCCGGACCTGATTTATTGTCTTTCATGTTTGCTGGGTTTAATTTCAGCTTATATAACACCTAAATGGGCTTAGTGTTTTACAGGATGCTGTGAATCAAGCCAAAATCATTTAATTTAATGGCAAAAAAAAAGAACTTACAGCCGCTTATATGTTGCAATTTAGGAGACTATATCTAACCATAAATGAATTTTAAACGTATGAAGAAGTCCTCATTTTTTTTCTTATGCTCTTTTTTGCTGAGTACCGGCAGTACTTTTGCACAAAAGGCACCTGCTCCTTATGGAGCAGTTCCAAATAAAAACCAGCTGGCGTGGCAGGATATGGAGTACTATATGTTTATCCATTTTGGGCCAAATACCTTCACTGATAAGGAATGGGGGCATGGTGATGAAGATCCTAAAGTCTTCAATCCAACTAAACTGGATGCCCGTCAATGGGCACGTACTGCGAAAGCAGCAGGGATGAAAGCCATCATTATCACTGCAAAACACCACGATGGTTTTTGCCTGTTTCCAAGTAAATACAGTACCCATACCGTAAAAGAAAGTGCCTGGAAAAATGGCAAAGGCGATGTGCTGAAAGAACTTTCTGCGGCCTGTAAAGAATATGGCTTGAAATTCGGTGTATACCTATCTCCATGGGACCGTAACCACCCTAAATATGGCACACCAGAATACAATCAAGTATTTGCCAATACATTGAAAGAAGTACATACCCAGTACGGTCCTGTATTTGAACAGTGGTTTGACGGTGCAAAAGGAGAAAAAGAGAAAAACCAGGACTATGATTTTAAGCTGTTCAATAGCATCGTCAGGGCAAATAATCCGCAAGCAGTGATCTTTAGTGATATTGGTCCTGATGCACGCTGGATGGGAAATGAAAGTGGTGTTGCCGGAACGACCAACTGGTCTACTTTAAATACCGATGGTTTTGGGGTAGGGGCAGCGGCACCTGCAGCAACCGTATTAAACACCGGAAATGAAGATGGCAAATACTGGATTCCTGCGGAGGTCGATGTTTCTATCAGACCAGGATGGTTCTACAGTGCCAACACAGATGATAAAGTGAAAACTTTAAAAGAACTGGTGTCCATTTATGAAACCTCTATCGGACGTAATGGAAACCTGTTATTGAACGTTCCTGTAAACCGTGAAGGACTGATCCATCCCAATGACTCCACCAGATTGATGGAATTTAGAAAAACCATTGATGCCAGCTATAAAACAAACCTGGCGAAAGGAAAAAAAGTTACCGTGAGCAATACCAGAAAAGGCGCGCAATTTACTGCCGCAAATCTGACGGATGGTCACCCAGCTACTTATTGGGCTACAGATGATCAGTTGAAGACCGCTGCTATCACCATAGATTTTGGAAAAGCAACGGAACTCAACCGCCTGGTTTTACAGGAATATATCGCCCTCGGACAACGTGTCAAATCGTTTTCTGTCGAGTATTTAGCTGACAATACTTATAAAACTTTAGACCAGCAAACCACGATTGGCCATAAGCGAATCCTTTCTTTTCCAAAGATAAAAACCACTAAAATTCGTGTCAATATTCTGGAAGCAAATGCCTGTCCGGTGCTATCAGAGATAGCAGTATACAACGCACCGGACTTATAGGCATTAATGTATTTGATTTACCTTTTTCTGGTATGCCCAATAGAATACTATTGGATATACAAAAAGGTTAAACAGGGTATCGGTAATTAAACCTCCAATCACTACGATGGCCAGTGGTTTTGAAGCTTCAGCACCAATTCCCGTAGACATTGCTGCGGGCATCAGGCCGATAGCTGCCATCATTGCCGTCATCAGTACCGGACGTATTCTGCTCGATACCCCGTCTTTTATCGCATCCGCAAAAGTCCAGTCCGGACGATGCCTCAGCTCTATAATATTGTGCTTGAATTTAGTAATCAGGATTACCCCGTTCTGCACGCAGATCCCAAACAAGGCGATAAAACCGATTCCCGCCGAAATATTAAAGTTAATGCCTGTAGCCAGGATGGCCAATATCCCCCCAACCATTGCAAAAGGCACATTATTCAAAACCAACAGGGAGTCTTTGAAATTACCAAGCAAGACAAATAGAATTAAAAAGATCAGTAATAGACTAATTGGAACGGCCTGAGATAACCTGCTGGTTGCCCTTTGCTGATTCTCAAAATCACCCGCCCATTCCAGTTTATACTCCTTAGGGAGCTTAATCTTCTCATTTACCTTGGCCTGAGCCTCCGCAATGACACTTCCCATATCCCTGCCTCGGATAGAGAATTTAATGGCCCCATAGCGCTGGTGCTTGTCGCGGTAAATCATACTTGGACCCGTTATTTTTTTGATGCTGGCAATTTCTCCTAAAGGTACTTTTGCTCCGGAAATGGTAGGAATGCGCAGTTTGGCAATGTCGCTTTCGTCTTTTCTGAAATCTTCCGGATAGCGGATAATCAGGTCAAACTTCCGTTCTCCTTCATAAATCTGTGTAGCCGCCTTTCCACCAATTGCCATCTCAATCACCGCATTGGCGTCCGCAGTGCTCACCCCATATAAAGCCATTTTATTTTGATCCAGATTGATCTGCAGTTCCGGCTGTCCAAGGTTTCGCAAAATCCCTAAATCTTCAATCCCTTCTACAGTTTTCAGAATGTTCTCAATTTTCTCTTCTTCTTTTTCTATAAACTCGAAATCATTGCCAAACATCTTGACTACAATAGAGCCCTTTACGCCGGAAACAGCTTCTTCAACGTTGTCTGAGATCGGTTGAGAGAAATTCAAACTAATACCCGGAAAACTCTTCAACTTCTCCTGCATCCTTTCGATCAGCTGTTCTTTCGTCTGCTTTCGCTTCCATTCTTTCTTAGGAAAAATATCAACATGGAACTCCATATTGTAAAAGCCGGTCGCATCCGTGCCATCATTCGGTCTGCCGGTCTGCGACATCACCTGCTTGACTTCCTCGAAGCTTAAAAAGATCTTTCTGATGTCATTTGATAGCTTTTTTGTCTCATCCAGGGAGATGCTGAGCGGACCCGTTGCACGGACATAAATAGAGCCTTCATCCAAAGTAGGCAAGAATTCTGTACCCAGAAATCTTGCACTGAACAGCCCCAGAACAAGAAGACCTATAGAAATAACAAATGCCAGTTTTCTGAATTTAAAACACCTATCATAAAACAGAGTCACATATTTAATGACGAACTCCAAAAATATGTTGTGCTTCTCTTTTACATTTTTCTTTAAAAGTACACTAGCCAGTGCCGGTACCAGGGTAAACGTAAGGAGCAGCGCACCGAGTAAAGCAAAACTTAGCGTCCATGCCAATGGGGAAAACATTTTTCCTTCCACTTTCTCAAACGTGAAGATTGGCAGTAAACCGGTAATGATGATCAGCTTGGCAAAGAAAATCCCTTTTCCATTCTCCAAAGCTGCTTTTTTGATCAATCCCAATTTACTCAGGCGGTTGAATTTCTCCATGCCTATCTTTTTGGCTTTATGGTCGAGGGCAACAAAAATGCCCTCAACCATGACTACCGCACCATCAATAATGATTCCGAAGTCAATTGCCCCCATAGATAGTAAGTTGGCCGACATCCCCTTTACTTTCAGGCAGATGAAGGCAAATAATAAGGCTAAAGGAATAACAATAGATACAATTAAGGTGGTGCGCCAATCTGCCATGAACAGAAACACGATGAGGGTCACAAAAATAATTCCCTCCATCATATTACCTATGACCGTATGCGTAGCATAGTTAACCAGGTCTTCCCGGTCATAGAAAGGATTGATCTTTACGTCTCCTGGGAGTATGTTGTGATTGATGTCTTTAATCTTTTCTTTCAGCTTGCTGATCACCTCGCTTGGGTTTTCTCCTTTGCGCATCACCACGATCCCTTCAACCACGTCGGGATCGAGGTCTCGGCCTACCTGTCCTAACCGCGGTAAGGCCGATTCTGCCACTTCAGCGATTGTTTTAACGTAAACAGGGGTTCCGTTAAAATTATCAACCACTACATTTTTAATTTCGTCAATATTGTTCAATATCCCGATTCCACGAACTACATATGCCTGTCCGCCCTGAACAATAACATCCCCGCCAACATTGATATTGCTCTTGGAAACTGCTTCAAATAATTCAGTCGCGCTGACTCCGTATTGTAGCGCTTTTTGAGGATCTACAGTGATTTGATAAGATTTGACCTCTCCACCAAAACTAACTACATCAGCGATGCCTGGAACGGAAAGTAATTCCCGCTGGATCACCCAGTCCTGCAGGGTTTTTAACTCCCTGACCGATTTCTGATCACTGCTCAAGGTATAACGGAAGATCTCTCCTGTAGGCCCATAAGGGGGTTGTATCTCAGGCTTCAGCCCCTCCGGTAAATCAGCCTCGTCAATATGGTTGTTTACTTGAACCCTGGCCTCTGCATAATCTACATTGTCTTCAAACGTGATTTTTACGATAGATAAACCAAAGAGAGAGGAGGATCGGATACTGGTCCTTTTCTCTGTAGGATTCATGGCGATCTCTAAAGGTCTGCTCACAAACTTTTCGACCTCTTCTGCACTTCGTCCGGGCCATTGGGTAATGATGGTAATATTGGTATTGGTCACATCGGGGAAAGCTTCAATCGTAGTATGTTTGAAACTAAAGTACCCTGCAAGGATCAAAATGAAAGTGGCAAAGAAAATAAAATACTTGTTGTTTAGCGAAAAGCCGATGATGTTCTTAATGAATTTATTCATTACAGCTGTTTTTTTAGTGATGAATAGTTTAGTTTTTTAGGCTCTCGAATAGCAAGACCTGCTTGGAAGCAACCACACGGTCACCAGCCTTCAGTCCTTTACTGATATAGGCTTTGTTGGCGCTCTTACGGCCAATTTCTATTTCCTGAATGCGTAATTTACTAGTGCCATCTACCACCAGTACATAGTTTTTGTTGTCGTCGAAAATGATGCCTCTGGAATTTACCAGGGGAAGATCTGATCCTGAATTCGCAGAAATCATTACGGTAGCCATCATCCCGGGTTTTAATAAATAACCAGGATTGGCGATGCTGACCCTGGCATTCATCACCTTACTTTCATTATCGATCATATTGTAAATCTTATCGATCTTTCCTGTGAAAGTTTTTTCTGGATAGGAGAGGATAGATAGGTGTACTAAGTTCCCTTCTTTGATTCTGGAGATATCGGATTCATAGATATTCACCATCGCCCATACTGTAGACAGGTCCGCTACGGTAAATAGGTTTTTATCGTTGTCAGGACGCAGCTGCATATTTGCATTTACATTTTTCTCTATAATGAATCCAGATAAAGGTGATTTAATGGTGTAATTACCGCTGCTGTTCCCGCCGTTTAATTTTAAGGTAGCACTGGCGCGTTTATTTTCTGCCTGTTTGATCAGAAAATCGTTTTTAGCTTCTTCTAATTCTCTGGCTGATGACAAACCGCTTTTATAAAGCTCTTCTGCTTGTTTCACTTGTCGCTCCGCATTTTTCAATTCTGCAGCAGCACTGATCACCTCTTTATCAAATCCAGCCATTTCTGAACTACCCATAGTGGCCAATACTTGTCCTGCGCTTACTTTATCGCCCAGTCGCACTGGAACACTGCGCAGCACACCGCTGACCATAGGGAAAATCTCGGCTTTACGCTCTTCATTTGCGGTGATTTTTGCAGAAAAACTCAAATTAGTCTTACTATTTGCTTCTTGTACAGTATCAATTAACAACTTGTTGATGAGAGAATCGGTCACTGCAAATTTCTCTGATACTGGTGCTTCTTTTGAGCTGGTACAACTCTGACTGGCGATAACCAATCCAATGAAAGAGAGTTTGCTGATGTTTTTTATAAAGATATGCATGTGGAACTATTTAAAATGGGTGTAGCTTAATTTAGAACTGGATTTTATTTATTTAAGGATAGCGGTAAGGGTGTTCATCGGGAAAAAGCTTATTTGAAAATGGCAGATCCGGTTACGTAATTAATTTCTTCCTTGGCATTCATCCGTTCATATTTCAAACGGTTGAGCTGTAAGGTGTTTTCTTTATAGGAATCATAGAAATCCAAAAACTCAATCAGGCTGATGTTTCTGCTACGGTAGTTTTTAGTCACTTCATGAATGAGTTTTGTGAAATCTGTACTGAAATTATGATCCAGACTTTGGTATAAACCTTCTGTTCTTATCGCAGATTTATAGCTGTTGTACACCTCGTTTTCCAAGGCGTTTTCCTGTTGCTGGATGCCAATATTGCCCGCTTCTATCGCAATTTTAGCTTTCTTGATTTCTCCCTGATTCCTATTGAAAAGCGGCAATGGAATTTTAATGCCTAAACCTGTATATTTTTCTGGATAATTACCTTTCAAATCATAGCTGAGCGAAAGTTCTACGTCAGGAATGGCATTGGCTTTTTGGACACGCAGGTTATTTTCCGCGTAGCTGACTGTTGTTTTTGCCAGCTGCAAATCTGCACGGTTTGCTTTTGCACTTTCCAGCAATTGTAGATAAGGCTGTTTTTCAAATGAAAAGTTCTGCTCATCCTCAGCAGGAACAGTCAGTTGCAAAACCACATCAGCTTTGATATTGGTCATCAGCTTTAAAGAGGTCTCCATATCCTCAATATCATTGAGTAAACTGATGTATTCTGCTTTTAAGTTGTAGACCAGAGATTTAATTCTGATGATGTCCTTAAGGGCAATATTGCCCAGTTTAAGCTGCTGTTCTGAGGCCTGTAAAAGTTGTTCCAGCGAAACGATCTGCTGCTGGTAAATGGCGGCAGACTGCTGCGCATAATAGGCCTTGTAAAAATCACTACGCAGGTTATAGCGCAAAGTGCGCATCAGGTCGAAATAAGCGTATTCAGATAGTTTAACCCCAGTATTGGCCAGTTGGATGTTCTTGTTTCTTTTTCCCGCCAGTTTAATCAGCTGAGAAATCTGTGCGTTGTATTGCCCATAAGCCATAGAGGTTTGAAAGAATTTTTTCGTCTCATGGTTGTAGAAAAGACTCTCATAGCTTAGCTCCGGATTGTCGAAAAGTTTGGCTGTGATGATTTCAGCTTTCGCTTCTTCTGTTTGGTAATTTTGAGCAATAAGCTCGTAGTTTCCCTTGATAAATAATTGCTCGGCTTCCCGGAGACTAAGTCTTAGGTTGTCTTGTGCCATACCTGTCGCACTAAATCCCAGAATGAGCAAGCTGCTCAGAATTAATTGTCTTTTCATCTCCTACAAAGCTATCTGGAGTGAATTAAACCCTAATTAAAGAGAAATTAAAAGGGGATTAAAATTGAGTGTGTAGGGTTTTGAAGTCCGAAACATGACCAGCCCCTAGGTTAGACAGGCAGATTAAGGTTTAGGAAAACGAAGAATAAAACGGGCTCCATCGCCTTCTTTTGATTGTACGGTCAGTGATCCTTTAAATAGAGTAATGATTTTATGTGCCATATAAAGCCCCATTCCATTGCCTTCATGTCTGTTTTCTGCACTAAAACTGTAAAAAGGTTTAAAAATTTCTGTATGGATAGCTTTAGGAATTCCCGGGCCTTTATCCTTAATGGAGATGACGGTTTCTTGCTCTTGTATATCCAGTAAACAATGTACATCCTGATGGTCGGAGAATTTAAAAGCATTGGAAATGATATTGTTTAAAGCGATGCCCAACAGGGTCGGGTTGGCTTTGATTAGTAGCTCGGCAGGATCTTCCGGCATGTTTTGAATGTCTACCAACAGCTTAGCCCTTTCTTTTTTGTTCCATTCTTCCGATATGGCCCAGAGGCTTTCGTCAATTCTGATTTCCTGTAATTCCGGCGCAGCAAATTCCAGGTCTGCCTGTGCAAGGTTGAGCAGACCAGTGATGATATTGTCCATTTTTTCGGAATCTTCCATCACAGAAAGTAAAGCTTTTTTATAATCCTCAATTTGTCTTTCTTGTGATAAGGTAATTTCTGCAGCAATCATCATTCTGGTAATCGGAGTTCTCAGCTCATGAGAAGCATTGGCAATAAAAGTTTTCTGCAGTACAAAAGCCTGCTCCAAATGCTCCATGAGGTTGTTGAAATTCTGGGCAAGCAGGCTGATCTCGTCCTTATTATTTCCCTCCTGCACTCTAAAATGGAGGTTGCTGGACTTGATTTGCTTTACATCATCTATAAACCGATCCAGCGGTTTTAATATTTTCTTGGCAATCCACCTTCCAGACAGCAGCAGCCCAATAAATATGAACACAAAAATCATCACCATGATTTTCTGCAGCTTGTCTATTCTGAGGTGTGTACTTTGGTCTATACCAGAGGCGAGGATCACGAAATCGCCCTGATTGTCTTTATAAAAGATGCCGACCACCTGCCTGTCGCCATCAATAAATTGAATTTTCTTGTTTTTTCTAACTTTCTCGATCGTTTCATGACTCCAATATTGCTGGTCGTCCCCGATAAAAGTAGCCCTGTTTTTTGAATTGTAAATCCTGATTACCTCTCCATTTAAGGTTTTCAGGTATTGATTTCTGACCGTATTCAGTGAATCCGCAGAGATCTCATCTGCTTCCAGATAGAGTTTGGCCGTAACCATGGTCCGGTCGGTTAGCCGCTCAAAGAAATCAGCTTCTAAAAATTTGATGAAAGTGAAATAGACCGCACACAATACCGCCAGCAGGGTTAATGTACTGATGAGGGTAAAATATAAAGAAAGGCGGTCTTTCAGTTTCATGAAAAATATGTTTATTTAAGGATATAGCCCATACCGATTTTGGTATGGATCAATTTACGGGCAAAACCTTTTTCTATTTTTTTACGTAGAAAATTGATGTAAACATCAATCACATTGGTACCCGTGTCAAAACTAATGTCCCAGGCGTTTTCCGCAATGTATTGTCGGGAAAGCAAGCGATTTGGATTGCGCAGGAACAATTCCAGCAACGTATGTTCTTTTGCGGTGAGCTCAATAAGTACCCCGCCTCTTTTAACTTCTTTGCTGTAAGTATTCAGACTGATGTCGTCAAAACTTAAAATATGATCTTCCACATTGCTGCCACTTACCCCATGCTGCCTGCGCAGTAGGGCCTCTATTCTGGCCAGTAACTCCTTGAAATGAAATGGCTTCACCAGGTAATCGTCTGCGCCGGAGTTTAATCCTGTCACCTTATCGTCAATTGTGCCCAATGCAGTGAGCATTAAGATGGGCAGATTTTTATCGGTAAGACGCAATGATTTACAAACTGCAATGCCATTTAATCCAGGCATCATGATGTCCAGAATCACCAGGTGAAATTCCTGATCTTTAAATGTTTTTAAGGCCTGTTCCCCGTTAGGTTCAATGGTAACCAGGTATCCCTGCTCTTCTAATCCGGTTTTTATCAATCCGGCTATTTTAAGGTCATCTTCTGCTAATCCGATTTTAAACATACCTGAAAAATGGTTTTTGTTGAAGGCACAAATGTAATTTAAAAATAGGCATCCTGATTAATTCTTCCTATCTCACAGACTATCAATTGATTTGTTAATACAATCTTACTCTTTCTTTAATATAAAAAAGCGTATCTTTGCAAAATATTGTTTGAATGGAGCAGATTTACCCTAAAAAACAGGCTGCTTTTCAAAGGCAATAATTGCCATTAAAAATATTTATGAAGAAGATTGTTGACTACAGAAAGCTATTAGGTGTACAAAAGGATGCCGAATTAAAAGAATTGAAGACCATTTACAGGAATTTGATGAAAGACTGGCACCCGGATAAATTCCAGGATAGTGAAGAAGCTAAAGTGGAAGCGGAAGCTAAAAGTAAGGAAATCATTGAAGCATATCATTTCTTAGTAAGTATTGCTCCTGAAACATTAGAGCTTTCTATTGAAGAATATACGCAAACTACTGCAAATTGCGGTATTGCTGATTATACTTGGGCAGGTCTGGTTTTAACCGTTCATTTCCTGGATGGCAGCGCTTATGAATATTTCGGTGTTCCTAAAGCTGTTTACGTGAAATTGGTTAATGCTGATTCTCCAGGTAGATTCGCACGTCGTCATATCTTCAATTCATTCCCATATAGAAATATAGCTAAACTTCAAACTGCATAAGCGCAGTTTTTAGTCACATTATATATTTAATTTCCTTAAAAGGGGTTACAGGCAGGGTGCTTTGTAACCCCTTTTCTATTAGGCGTAGTAACAGATGTAAGCTACATCTGCTTCGCAGTGTACCTCGAAAGAACTTTCCGCAGGAACTTCAAACGATTCCTGTGCCTCATATTGCTGCTGGTCATCCTTACCAGAAAATCGAACCTGCATGCGGCCCGAAATGACTAACATGGTTTCTGGCGAAGATGCTGAAAATGTATAACTTCCTGTTTTCATGACCCCAACGGTGGCCTTACCTGTTGGCGTTTCCAGACCAAGACTTTGAACTTTGCCTTCAAAATAAACATTATGGGATACGATTTCTGCTGCCGGGGCAGTATTGTGGGGATTACTCATGGTTTAGATCTTCTTTTGTTAAGGGGGAATTTATTTATTCATTAATCAATAGTTGTATTTTCATCCCGTTCTTTGATTCGGGGTCTGTCGCTTCTAATCCGTTTTTTATGCACCTTAAAATTTAGCGGTCTACTTTATTTCGCCATTTAGTCGCTTCAAATTATTGCTTCAGCTAAAGTGTTTAAAACAAATGTATTGAATAAGATTACAATAAAAATTAAACTTGATTTAGACCCCGCATCTACCTTTTTATTTTTCAACCAATTTTAGTTTCTAGCTTGTCTTTATTTAACCTGTATAAGGATGTTGTTATTTTTCAGCCATGTTGAAAATCAGCTGGAAAAACTTATTTTTACTTTTACCGAATCACTAAGCCGGAATAACCAATTTATAAACATGAACAATATCAATATTAGAGCACATCATCCTGAAGATAGACCACATCTCCTCAATTTACTCAGGTTAAATACACCAGAATATTTCTCGCCAGAAGAGGAAGCTGATTTGATTGATTATTTAAACCATTTCGCCGATAATTATTACGTATTGGAAATAGATGGCGAGATTCTTGGCTGCGGTGGCTTCAATTTATCCGAAGATGGCGAAACCGGTAAAATTTCCTGGGACATCTTTCATCCAGACAGCCAGGGAAAAGGACTGGGTACCGCATTAACGAAGTTTAGAATTCGGAAGATTAAAGAAATCGATAGTGTAAAAATCCTCTCGGTCAGAACTTCGCAAATGGCTTATAAATTCTATGAGAAATTTGGCCTGGAACTCAGAGAGGTCGTTAAGGATTATTGGGACGTTGGTTTTGACTTATACCGACTGGACAGAGATATTCATTTAGTTTAAAACAAAAATCATGAAGCTTTTTACCCTCATCCTTGTATTGACTATAACAATTCATTCTTTTCAAGACAGCAAAGCACAAAACATGCAAAAAACAAGCCCGGCCATATTAAATCATATTGCAGTATACGTAACTGATTTGGAGAAATCTACAGATTTCTATAAAAATACATTTGAATTGAACCAGATTCCCGAACCTTTTCATGATGGCAGACATACCTGGTTTAGTCTGGGAGCTGCCGGACAGCTTCATTTAATACAAGGTGCAAAAGGGAAAGGGAATTTTGATAAAAATGAGCACTTGTGTTTTAGTGTTGCGGCTATTGATCCCTTTATTGAAAAGCTAAACGCAAGTCATATTCCTTATGAAGACTGGGGAGGGACTGCGCATAGCATCACACTAAGAGTAGATGGCATCAAACAGATCTATTTTCAGGATCCCGATGGGCATTGGCTGGAAGTAAATGATGACTATAAATAAAAAACTTAAACAACAACCAGGTTGGTAAGGAACCTGAGAAACTAAACACAAACACATCAATGAAAAAGGTAATTGTAATGCTCATGCTGCTTTTAACAGTAGGAAGGGTAATTGCCCAGGAAGAACCGAAACCCTATGAAGGGGTGCCAGGCTGGGTAGAAACAAAAGATCAGCGGATGAAGTGGTTCAATGATGCCCGCTTTGGAATGTTTATTCATTGGGGTTTATACAGTGCTGCCGGTGGTTCCTGGAAGGGTAAACAATATCCGCAGCATTATGCCGAATGGATCCAGACCTGGGCACAGGTGCCCAGTAAAGAATATGCAGAGGAGCTGAAACCAAAGTTTACCGCCTCAAAATTTAATGCTGCGGATTGGGCCGCATTGGCCAAAGAAGCAGGAATGAAATATATGGTGATCACTTCCAGACACCATGAAGGATTTAGCATCTTCAACAGTAAACAACCTTATTCCCTAAATAACAGCATTACCGGAGGCACCAATGTCTCCCCGAAAGGAAGAGATTTATATGGAGAAACGGTGGCAGCATTTAAAAAAGAAGGCCTGAAAATTGGCGCTTACTATTCTCTTTTGGATTGGCAGCACCCTGATTCTTACGATAAGTTTGTCGCGAATGCTCCTAAGGAAAATCCCAACTATGAGGTGTATAAAGATTACCTGTACGGACAAATTAAAGAACTGGCCAATAACTACGGTAAAATGGATATTCTTTGGTTGGATTTCAGCTCAAAAAACCGACAGGGAGAAACCTGGGGCACCAAACGCATCCTAACTGACCTGATCAAATGGCAGCCGGGTATCCTGGTGAATAATCGCTTCTGGGATGGCCTGGAGAATAAAAATGGAGATATGGGAACACCAGAAAAATATGTTCCACCAACAGGATTGCCTGGGATGAACTGGGAAGTGAGCCATACCACCAATGAGAGTTACGGCTATAGCGCACATGATAAAAATTGGAAATCTTATGATAAGATGATGCGCCTGTTTATCGAAACTGTGAGTAAAGGAGGGAACTTCCTTTTAAATGTAGGCCCAGATGCGGAAGGAGTAATTCCTGAGCCGGCAGTGGCGATCTTAAAGCAAATCGGAGCCTGGATGAAGGTCAACAATGAAGCGGTTTATGGAACTACAGCAAGTCCATTCCAGCCTTTAGAATGGGGGTATGCCACACAGAAAGCAGGGAAACTTTACCTGGAAGTGTTTGATGCACCAAAAGATGGGGCTTTAGAAGTACCTCTCTCTAATACGGTTGCTAAAGCCTATATCTTAGGCGCTAAAGGAAAAACATTAGCAGTAAAAACAACTGCCAAAGGAAAGGTAGTTCAATTGCCGGCAGACTTTTCAGGCCCTAAACCAATGGTGCTGGTGCTAGAAGTCAAAGGAGCACCAAAAGCATTGAATAACCGCGTAAGCTCATTGTCGGATGGCAGGATTGTACTCACTGCAAACCAGGCACAGCTGACTGGAAATGGAGGAATTAAATTGAAAGGAGCATCCACACATGATCCTAACAGACCAAATACCATCGCTTTCTGGACCAATAAATCAGATGCCGCGCATTGGGATATGAAAGTTCAGCGCCCAGGTAAGTATAAAGTAATGGTCAATTACTTTGAAAATGCAAATACTGGTGGAGACCTGAATATTGCTCTGGAAAAAAACACCTTAAATTATACCCTTCCTAGCTCAGAGACTCCTGGTTTCAAAGACGTCGAGGCAGGTGTAATTGATATTTCTCAGCAAGCAATCGGAGCAGAATCGCTGAGGTTACAGCTGAAAATTTTAACGATAAAAGGCCAGTCGATGGCTGAAATTAGCAGCATTACGCTGATTCCAATGTAAAGGAAGGTATTTTATAAATGATATTAAAGGGCTGGAAATTTAACGATTTCTGGCCCTTTTTATGAATGTACCCCGTCCAAAAATACCCTTAAAGATCTTTTAAGGTTGCAGCAGTGCTTCCTGTGTTTTTAACAGGGCTGCTTAGGTTTAGCAATGATTTTTAAAATATGGGTCAGGAAAATGAGGAGCAGCAGCGCGGTGATTAATAAACAGCTGAACAACCAAAAATAGAAATCGACAGTTAAATGTGTCATAATGTTTAATCGGTTCATAGAATGATAATTTAGTATGCTTTTTAGGATAACAGTTCTTGATGGTCACTAAAATACCAGCATTCGCTAAGTCGGAGAAAAGTAATTGATCAGTAGCTAGTACCATTCCACCAAAGACCATTTTAAGCAAACAATCGCTGAATAAAGGAACCTTACTAGTTTTGTGGATACTAATATAGTTAGTAGAACAATTAAAATAGTAAATATTTTAGTATAACTTTGTGGGTATCAAAAAAATATTTCATGACTTCAAACAAACACATCATCCACAGGGATCAGGATGCCTTTTTCGTGTCAGTGAAGGTGAAAAAAGATCCCAGTTTAATTGGAAAACCGGTCATTATTGGCGGGACTTGCGATCGTGGGGTAGTGGCTTCCTGTAGTTATGAAGCTAGAAAGTTTTGGGTAAATGCTGCCATGAGTTCCCGAATGGCAAAAATGCTTTGCCCGCATGCGATTTTTTTGAAAGGGAATATGGATGCTTATTCTAAAGCTTCCTTTGAAATTACGGAGATCTTGAGGGAGCGTGTTCCATTAATATAAAGCCAAAGAATTGTTTCGCCAACTGTATCAAAAACGGATGTTGCTGCGTCTGGTTGGTGTACGGTTGTCTAACCTGTTAACCGGCCATGAACAGATTGATTTATATACTGAATCTCAGGAACAATATCGCCTGTATCAGGCATTAGACAAAATTCGGAATCGATTTGGAGATCAAGCGATTAAACTGGCCTCTACGTTGAATATAGATTTATAGGCCATGTATTTGAATGTCCATTCTCAATATAGCCTGCGTTACGGAACGATGTCTATTCCTAAATTGACCGCAGAAGCACTGTCCCTGGGCATCACTCAATTGGTGCTCACGGATATCAATAGTTCTACTGGTATCATGGAATTTATACGTATCTGTGATGAAAAAGGGATTAAGCCGATTGGAAGAATAGAATTTCGACGCCATAAAACTATATGACACTTGTGGCCGCAAGTTCGATTATTCGCATTCGGTGATGGAAGAGACGCTAGGGGAAGATTACTGGTGTAAAAAAGGGACCACCAAGGTCCATTACATCTTTGAAGATGTGAAACTTCAAAAAGGAAAGAATAAAGTAGCAGTGGTTGCCGGTAAAACCAATTTAAAAGATCCGGTAGACTGGAACCTGATTTAGCTGCTTATAAAAACCCTACCTGTTCGACAGGTAGGGTTTTTAGTTTATAAGTCTTTAATATTTTTATAATTTGCGTATAGTTTAGTGATCTCTTAATCCATTTTTTATGCGCAACTCTTTGTTAGTACTGATCGTATGGTTAGGTACTAGTTTTTTAGCTAAAGCACAGCTGAATATTAATCCAGGCGTGGATACGCTAAATCTAGAGGTGAAGTCTGCACTTCGGTTTTACCAGGGATATTTGGACGAGTTTAAAAAAAATGGATTACCAGATTTTAAGAAATATTGGTCCCTGGCAGACCAGCAGCAATACAAAATCCCTGACCAGATGATTTATGCGATCAGTAGTGATTATCCGACTTATAAAATGGCCGATAAACACTTGATTTTGTACATTAAGCCCAGCAAAGATTACGTTCAACTTAAAACACAATTCAGCTGGCTGGATACTGCAAAGAACATTACCACGCTATGCATCACCAATCACTATGTGAAATTTGATGACAAAGGGCAGCCATATTTTATAAACCCGGTAGCCCTGAACTCGAAGGACTGGAAGACAAAAGTAGTCAGGAATATTACCTATCACTACGCCCCTTACCATACTTTTAACCAGAAAAAAGCAGACAGCCTGCAGCTGCAGATTAAAAAACTAGAAAAGGAATGGGGATTGGGTTCTATTCCAATTACCTATTACTTTGCAGCTACAAATGAGGAAATAGGAAGGCTAAGAGGCTTCGATTATAGTATTGGAATGGGCAATGCGGATAAGCCATCTGGTATTTCTGATCATGTAGACAATCTGGTATATTGTTCTGGCTGGGGAGAGAACTATTTTCATGAAGTGGTGCACATTTATCTCAATCATAAGTATCCAAAATCCCCTTTGCAGGAAGGATTAGCTGTTTTTTATGGCGGATCTTTAGGACAGCAGCTCTCCTGGCATTTGAAACGTCTGAATACTTATTTGATCCAGCATCCGGAGATAGATTTAAATAAATTGGAAGACTTCTGGCAGATGGATAATTTCACCAATCCAGATAGTGCCATACAAGGCATGCTATGTCGCATCGCATTTAAAAAAGGAGGGATAGCAGGTTTGAAGAAAATGATGTCTTACGAAAGCTTGAATGAGATCTTCCAGCAAGAATTTGGTTTGGCACCTGATCAGCTCAATACCGGACTTCGGAAAATAATCAAGGCCGAACAAGAGTAAACGCAAACTATCAACGTTTTGAATTGTTTTAATCTCATAAATGTATGCTCATTTTTGAACTCTTTATTATGCCAGAATTACCAGATTTAGAAGTATTCAGTGCAAACCTTAATGAAGCCTTTGCCGGTAAAAAGTTGATCACAGTACAAGTGCCCAATGATAAAAAATTAAATGTAACTCCTGAAGAATTGAGGGAGGTACTGAACGGACAACTGCTGAAATCGGTGACGCGTTCCGGGAAGGAACTTCATTTTAACTTTGAAAAAGATGTGTTGGCCTTACACCTGATGTTAAGAGGGCAATTGCATTTTTTTGAAGAAATTCATCAGATTAAATATCCGGTGATCGAACTTTATTTTGAGGGAGATCTTGGTTTAGTGATGTCAGATCCGCAAAAGATTGCAGCAGCAACCCTGAATCCAGAGCCTTCAGCTGCTCCGGATGCGCTGGACAGTAAAGTAACACCGGAGTTTTTAAAGGAACATCTAAAAGGAAAAAAAGCAGGTATTAAAGGAGTATTATTAGATCAGCATCAAATCAGAGGAATAGGCAATGCTTACGCCGATGAGATCTTATGGAAAGCCAGGATTTCTCCCTTTTCTATTGCAGGAAAGATTCCGGAAGAAAAGGTTAAAGATTTACATCATGTTATCCATGAAGTGCTGACAGATGCGATAAAGGAAATCAGAAAAGCACATCCGGGAAGCATAACAGGAGAGTTCAGAGATTTTCTGAAAGTACATACACAGCACAACCCCAAAAGTCCAACTGGTGCAGACATCCTCATCCATAAAAGTGGCGCCAGAAAGACTTATTACACAGAGGAACAGCAACTTTTCAATTGATCATTTATGATAAGGACTAACTTAAGGTATGCACTAAGGAAATTGCTTCCTTCCTAGCCTTATTGCATACCGTGGTAATGGTATGTACATGTTTTTTAAGAATTTTATAAGGAGCATCTAAAGCATCCAGGGCTTCAAGTTCAGTTTTTAGCCTGTTTTCTAAACCAAGAATGGAGATACTGGGCAGCATATAATGGGCACTTTGTTTCAGTTGATTAAAATTACCCTCATTGAAATTAGTATTCAATAAATTGAGGTCCTCGAGAATTTGATCAATAAAAATTTCTACAATTTCTTTTTCAAAGGCTAGGTCCCCATTACTAAGGGCTTCAATATAGCTGAGGTCTATATATTCGTAGTCTGGAGCGGTATAGGACTTAAGTCGAGGCATTTGTTGAGTTGCGATAATTAACCATTACAAGCAAAAAATAAGCCAGTTCCTGATTTATAAAATTTGCATGCGTTTATTTAAAGAAGCTCGGTACGCATCGGAAACTGGAACAAAGTTTTTATCCAGCACTAAAGTGCTGCCTTCTAGCGTATCTATTTTACTAACATTAACAATAAAGGAACGGTGGACTCTAATAAAGACACTGTCGGGCAGTTTATCAACCACCGATTTCAGTGTCGAATGAATGAGGTAGGTATGGTCTCTGACGTATATTTTGACGTAATCACCCTGTGCCTCCAGAAATAAAACCTGATCGAGTGCTAACCTTCTGATCGTATTCGAATCTCTGATGAAAATATAGTCCTTATCTCTGATCATAGTTTTGGATGTTCTGGTCTTGACAAACTCCCGCAAGCGTTCCATTGATTGAAGAAACCTGACCGGACTCACAGGTTTAATCATAAAATCAATCACATTAAGGTCGAAGGCATCGGCCGCATAATCCCGATCTGACGTGGTAAAAATAATCATTGGACTACTTTTTCCAAGGCTTTTTACCAATTCCATTCCAGTCATTCCGGGCATCTCAATGTCCAGAAACAGAAGGTCAATAGGATCATGGATAATTTTATTATAAGCTTCTTCGGCAGTGCTGCATTCCCCAGCAAGTATAAGTGAGTTGTCCAAACTGATCAGTTTTTTGAGCGTAGTTCGGGCAATTCTATGATCGTCAACGATAAGGCAATTCATGAGCGTGTAGTTAACCTGGTTCAAAATAGTTATTAATGATCAAAAAATGAAAGTGTTTTTTTGCTCGTTTAACGATCGATGATGCCTTTCTATCTATTCTTACTTTCCCCAAGCGCTAAACCTATTTAATTTTGTCTTACTGAATCGATCAGATCAGACAGATTTTTGAGAGCGGATACGTGGGGGGAAGAATTGCAGATGGTTAAAATACTTCGGTGTTTTCCATCTGCATTATTGTGTAAAGATTATTTTAAATTGAGTTATCTTTAAATAAATTTAGCTTATCACACTCGATGTACGGAGATCATGTAAACCTTCTTCCCATTCCGGGAGAAGCGTTGTTCCTTCCAGGTTTTTTTACGGAAGAAGAAAGTAATGTGTTTTTTGAAGAACTCAGCACTGGTATCGCCTGGAAACAGGAACCAATCCAGATTTTTGGTAAAACAGTTTTACAGCCGCGGTTTACCGCTTTTTATGGAGATCCGGAGCTGAGTTATAGCTATTCTGGTATCACTATGGATGCTTTGCCCTGGACGGAAGCTTTATTGGCGATAAAAGAAAGGATTGAAACGCGTTATCAAGTGAAGTTTAATGTGTGTTTGCTGAACCATTATCGGGATGGGAGCGACAGTATGGGCTGGCATAGAGATAATGAAAAAAGCCTGGGCAGATATCCTTTTATCGCTTCTGTCAGTTTTGGCGCCCACAGAATTTTTCAATTTAGAAGGTATAAAGAAAAACTCCCGATCATTTCCATTGACCTTACTGGGGGGAGTGTGCTGATTATGAAAGGGGAAACCCAGCATTATTGGGAGCATCGCTTGCCAAAAACAGTCAAAGTAACCGAGCCTAGGATCAACCTGACTTTTAGGTTGATTCTGGATAAATAAAGGTACATTATGTGGTCTCTACTGATTGTTGTATTTAAGTCAGAATAGCGGAAAGAGTTTTGTAAATATAATTTACCCATTACTTTTGTTAACGGTGTTAACAAAAGTATACATGATATGGGAATTGCAGAGCGTAAAATCAGACAGAGAGAAGAATTCAGGGCTAGTATTTTAGAAGCAGCGTGGCAGCAAGTCATTTCTGATGGCTGGCAATCTTTATCTATCCGAAAAATCGCAGATGCCATAGAATACAGCATTCCTGTGATTTACAATCACTTTGAAAACAAAGAGGCGATTCTTTTAGAGTTTACAAAAGAAGGTTTCCAGAAACTGGCGGATACCTTGCAGACGGTTAAAGACCAGTATACCGTTCCAGCAGAGCAATTGGAAGCCATGGCCCATGCCTATTGGGATTTCGCATTTGACCATAAAGAATATTATCAATTGATGTTTGGTTTGGGAATTCCTGCCTGCGATCGTGTAAACGAAATCGAAGAATTGAAAAATGCAACCAGCGTGATGATTTCTACCATCAAAACCGCAATTGAGGAAAGCAGTCATCCCGAAACCGATTACTTCTTAAAATACCATACTTATTTGTCTATTCTTCATGGTTTGGTCTCTATTCAGATGATTCAAAAAGAAGGAAAACCAGATGCTGCGAAGAAAATGATCCTTCAAGATGCGATTTCTGGTTTCATTATCTCCATAAACAGGAAGTAATTCTTAATTTTAATCTATCTTATCACCTATAAACCATACCTACGTCAATGAGAAAACTATTTAACACGAATTTTAACCAAGAGGGCATTCATTTTATGCTGTTGGTCCTGCGTGTAGCTATCGCTGCTTTTATGTTAGCACATGGTTATCCAAAACTGCAATATTTAACCTCCGGTGGCCCAATAGAATTTATGGATTTTTTAGGAATTGGTCAAGCCGCTTCCCTGGCACTCGCCGTTTTTGCTGAATTTTTTTGCTCAATACTATTGCTGTTTGGATTAGGAACGAGACTCGCAGTACTCCCTTTAATCGTAACCATGCTGATCGCCATATTTATGGTCCATGCAGCGGATGCTTTTGAAAAGAAAGAATTGGCTTGTCATTATTTAGTGGTTTACTTATTTATACTGGTATCAGGAAGTGGTAAATATAGTATCGACTACATCATTAGCCGGAACCAAAGTAAACGAAGACGTTAGACCAATTGGCGGAATTATCCGTTATAGCTAGGTCACACACAAAAACATATACCATGAAAAAGATCATCATACTTTGCTTAACGGCGATTATCATTCAAAGCTGTAGTGTCAGCAAACAGCAAATAAAAGCATTGGAAAAATGCACTTATAAAGTAGTTTCTGCTGATCAGATCTCTCTTGGAGGTACAGATGTAAAGCGATTGCTGAATGGTCAGGATCTTAATCTGGCCAGCCTTCCTGGACTAGCACTGGGTTTGTTGAGGAAGGATGTGCCTTTAAAAGCGCGCATAAACCTTGAAATTACAAATCCAACTGCCAATACTGCTGCGATCAATGAATTTGAATACAAAATCCTGATCAACAGAGCAGAAATTGCTTCTGGTTTTGTAAACCAGGAAGTAAACGTAGCAGGAGGAAAATCAACTGTTGTCCCTGTAGATATGGTCGCAAATATTTATCCTTTTGTGACGAATAGTAAGGTGATGGGGGAGATTACAGAATTTCTAAAAGGAAATAAAGGTGGTGGAGAGAAAAAAGGAATACTTACTTTAAAGATTAGACCGAGCATTAAGGTTGCCGGGGCATTGATTAAGTATCCTGGATTTATCACCATCGATAAAGAGGTCAGTAGTAAAATTTTACTGTAAAGCTGCTTTTTGTTTTACAACCTGATTACAAATATTGACGAAATTAAGTTTCAGATTGAGGATGTTTTATTTACATTCGGATATTAAGATCTGTTTATGAACCTTCGTCAATATTTGTTTTTAATACCATTTGTTCTTCCAATTTCTTTAAAAGCGCAATCTGCTGTGCAGCTGAATGCTGCAGAAATTAAGCAAGGCCTGGAAGCGCTAAATGTGACTGGCAGTGTTTTGTATATCGCGGCACACCCGGATGATGAAAATACACGCCTGCTGGCCTATCTTGCCAAAGAGAAAAAAGTAAGAGCAGGTTATCTCTCGCTCACGAGGGGCGACGGCGGACAAAACTTAATTGGTAATGAGCAGGGCGAACTGCTTGGCCTGATTCGTACCCAGGAGCTGTTAGCCGCCAGAAAAACGGACGGTGCCGAACAGTTCTTTACCAGAGCCAATGACTTTGGTTTCTCTAAAACCCCGGAAGAAAGTTTCAAGATCTGGGATAAAAATAAAATTCTTGCTGATGTTGTATGGGTGATTCGGAAGTTTCAGCCTGATGTGATCATTACCCGCTTCCCGGAAGATGGACGCGCCGGGCATGGACATCACTCCGGTTCTGCAATCCTTGCCCGCGAGGCATTTGCAGCCGCAGCAGATCCAAAACAATTTCCTGAGCAATTGTCATATGTGAAACCATGGCAAGCTACAAGAATCGTTTGGAATACCTATAATTTTGGAGGGATGAACACGACTGCAGATGATCAATTGAAGATTGATGTCGGTGCATACAATGTCTTATTGGGTAAAAGTTATGGCGAGATTGCTGCGGATAGCAGGTCTAACCATAAAAGCCAGGGCTTTGGTTCCGCGAAACAACGCGGTTCAGCTTTGGAATATTTTAGCCCTATTGCCGGATCGAAGGCGAAATCAGATCTTTTTGATGGTTTGGATTTTACACTCAATAGATATCCTGAAACCAAGAAAGTCCAACACTTAGTTACAGAAATCAACAATGAATATCAAGTTTCTAATCCTGGAGCCTCCGTACCAAAGCTATTGAAATTAAAAGAATTAGTGAAAGGGAAAGCATTTAAACAGGATTTGCTGGATCAGCTGATTCTTGCTTGTGCTGGAGTATGGCTGGAAGTAGCAGCCATGAATCCTGCCTATACGTTGAATGATTCTATTCCAGTGAAAATACAGGCAATTGCCAGAGCTGGAAAAAATTTCTCTTACCCTGTTTTGGTCACTGAGGAAAGTACGGGAGCCAGTGTACAGCTTGCGCCTAATCAATTGGTGGTACTGGACCGTAAAATATTTGGAACTGCTTCCAGAATTACCCAGCCTTACTGGCTGGAGAAAAAACATGGCCAGGGAAGATATACCGTAGATGACTTATCCTTAATCGGACTTCCAGAAAATGAACCTTTCGTAAATGGGATATTTCATGTTAAAATTGGTGATCAGCTGATCGAAAAAAAGGTACCAGTCATTTATAAATTTACGGATCCGGTAAGGGGAGAGGTTTATCAGCCATTGGTTATTGCTCCTCCGGTTACAGCAACCTTCCAGGAGAATGCCTTCCTTTTCAATGGTCAGGAAAGTAAAACGATTACTGTAGCACTGAAAAGTTTCGAAGAAAAAGAGGCAAATGGCACATTGACAGTACAATTGCCGGAAGGCTGGAAAATGACTCCTCAGCAACTGGATTTTAAACTCAGTAAAAAAGGAGCAGAGGAAATGCTGACTTTTAAACTGAGTCCGGCCGCCAATGCCAAAGCTGGAGAAATGTTATTGAATGTCAATGTAAATGGGAAAACCTTTCATCAGGGATTACGGGTGTTGAATTATGACCATATCCCCTTACAAACACTATTCCCGCTGGCTTCCGCAAAGATCAACGAGACTGACCTGAAATTTGCCGGTAAAAAAATCGGTTATATTGCTGGAGCAGGCGATCTGATCCCGGAATCCTTGAAGCAGATTGGTTTTGAACTGACCCAGCTTTCTGAGCAGGAAGTACTAAGTGGGGACCTTTCCCAGTTTGATGCTATTGTAACTGGCGTTCGCTTATATAACATCAATCATCAGATCACTGCCATGCAGCCTAAACTGATGAAGTATGTGGAGAACGGTGGTGTTTTATTGCAGCAATACAATGTTAATTCCCCATTGAAACTGGATCATATCGGGCCTTATCCTTTTCGTTTAACTACCGAAAGGGTAACCGAAGAAGATGCCGCTGTTCATGTGCTGGCGCCTAATCATCCTGCCTTAAACTATCCAAATCAAATCAGTCAGCAGGATTTTGATGGCTGGGTACAAGAGAGAGGTTTGTATTTCGCTGTAGATGTTGATCCAAAATATACACCGATCCTTGGAATGCATGATACCGGTGATACGGAGAAAAGTGGTTCCTTACTGATTGCTGATTATGGCAAAGGGAAATTTGTTTACACTTCTCTATCCTTTTTCAGACAATTACCTGCAGGAGTTCCTGGTGCATACCGACTATTTATAAACCTGCTTTCAAAAAAGAAATAATGGATAACTATCGGATATTTTATAGATTTCTAATCGGCTGGCTCATTTTTTTAATTATAGCATTTTATGCGTTTACTAAATATTTCCAATGAGTAATATAGATTGGGCCGTATTGATCATTACCCTGGTGGCTATTGTCGTTTATGGCATTTATAAAAGCCGGGGAGCTAAAAATATCCAGGGATTTTTGCTGGGCAACCAAACGGCGCCCTGGTATCAGGTATGTCTTTCTGTAATGGCCACGCAAGCGAGTGCAATTACTTTTTTATCCGCGCCGGGCCTAGCTTACTCCTCTGGAATGAGCTTCGTGCAGTTTTATTTCGGTTTGCCATTGGCGATGATTGTATTGTGTATCACTTTTGTACCGATATATCACAGACTAAAGGTGTACACCGCCTACGAGTTTTTGGAGCAGCGTTTTGATTTAAATACCAGGGCATTAACAGCGTTCCTATTTTTGATTCAGCGGGGCTTATCTACTGGAATTACCATTTATGCACCTTCGATTATTCTTTCGACTATTTTAGATATCAATACCACTTATACGACACTATTTATTGGGAGTCTGGTGGTGTTTTATACGGTTTATGGAGGTACAAAAGCAGTATCCTATACCCAGATGTTACAAATGAGCATCATCTTCTGCGGATTATTTGCCGCAGGAATTATGGTAGTTCATTTACTGCCTGGAGACATCGGTTTTGGGAAAGCCTTGAGCATTGCCGGAAAAATGGGAAGGACAAATGCGATCGATTTCACCTTTGATCTGAACAATCCTTATACGGTTTGGTCTGGACTGATTGGTGGATTCTTTTTACAGCTTTCTTATTTTGGAACGGATCAAAGTCAGGTGGGACGGTATTTATCGGGTGCTTCTGTCAACCAAAGCCGTTTGGGACTTCTGATGAATGGATTGGTTAAAATCCCTATGCAATTCCTGATTCTTTTGATTGGGGTACTCGTATTTACTTTTTACCAATACAATCGTCCGCCTATCTTTTTTAACAGCTTTGAATTAAATAAGCTGGAAAAGAGCGAATACCAGCCGGAACTGAATAAGTTGAAAACAGCGTATGATCAGTCATTTGTGGAGAAGCAAAAGGTAGTAGATCAGATGAATCAAGCTTTAGACAATGGGAATAAAGCGGAAATCGATCGTTACCGGACTGCCTTGCAGCTTGCTGATGAAAAAGGGAAGTCGATCCGTAAGGAAGTGACTACGCTAATGACAAAGAATGATGAACATGCAGATGTCAATGACAACAATTATATTTTCCTAAGTTTTGTCACGCAATACCTCCCTAAAGGATTAATTGGACTGCTGATCGCTATTATATTTTTAGCCTCGATGGGCTCAACAGCCAGTGCATTGAATTCTTTAGCTTCAACAACCGTTATCGACATTTATAAAAGAATGATCCGTAAGGATGGATCTGATCATGAATACTTACAGGCTTCTAGGTGGGCAACCGTTTTTTGGGGCGTAATCTGTATCATTATGGCGCTATATGCCAGTAAAATTGGAAATTTACTGGAAGCAGTGAATATCCTCGGCTCTTACATTTATGGAACTATTTTAGGTGTATTCCTGGTCGCTTTTTATATCAAACAAGTGAATGGGAAGGCCGTTTTTCTTGCTGCAATTGCTGCTGAAATTGCGGTAGTACTCATCGGCAGGCAAGACTGGGTTGCTTATTTATGGCTCAATGTAATTGGCTGTATATTGGTGGTGGTATTGTCGATCATCATTCAACAGTTTACCAAGGAAACTAAGCGCTTAGAAACGATATAGGGGAGATGATCACTATTAATTGTTTCTGAATAAAGAAAGGGATTATAAATAGAAAGGGACTGCATCATGATGCAGTCCCTTTCTATTTCAACTGGTTCTAGCGAACCGGATATTATTTTTTTGCTTCAGCAAGTAACGCGCTGTTTAATCTCACGTATTCATCAACTTTAGCTTCGGTAGCCAATTTGATTCCAGCTTCTGCAGAAGCAATTGCTCCGGCTTTATCACCTTTTTTCAGCTGAATACGTCCTTTCCATAACCTTACCCATGGTGCTTTCTGATCTGCAGCTTCAGCAGCATTGATCCACTCTAATGCTTTATTCAGGTCTTTACCATTTTCAAAGTAATATTGTGCAGCAGCGAAATAAGGTTTTTTCTCACCTTTCATTGCCTCATCGATGCTAGCCATTACCTGAGCATCAATTTCTGTGCTCAAGTCAATGTTTAAACCTGTGTTTTCCCATGACAACTGTAACTGTGCAGTAGTAGGGTAAACATTGGCAAACTGAATAGTGAAGGTTTCCACTTTCTCTTTTAGTTTAATAGGCTTTACTTTGATGCGCAATACATCTTCAGCCTCTTTGTATTCATAAGCACCCCATTGTTTTGAATCCTTATTGAAGATAACTGTCCACTCATCTTTACCAGGAATGGTAAATAAACCATAAGTACCAGCTGCAAGCTCTTGTCCGCCAATTTTTACAGGGTCACTGAAAGTGATGGAAGTAGCCGAGTTAGCACCCGTACGCCAGACCTTGTCGAATGGTTCCATTCCTCCAAAAACTTTACGGCCTTTAGTGTTTGGACGTGAATAAGAAACGTTGATTTTACCCAATCCAAAACTTTGTGTGATGGTCTGAGCAGAACTCGCCTGTGGTATTTTGATACCTTGAGCCTGAAGTTCCGTGTTCAATGAAACTGCCAGTGCGAGAATCATCAAAGTCTTTAATGTTGTCTTCATTTGATTATTTTTTTGTTACTAATTTACACTAAAGAATGATGTTTTGCTATAAATTAGGTTTCTGATCGTATATATGACGAACAAATTAGAGAATCATTGTTAAATTAGCCAAATGCTGAATGTACGTTATCTTTTTCCCTTGGTGGCCACTGTTTTTTTATCCTGCGCAACGGTAAAATCTCTTCCTGACCCAGGAATCGAAACCGGAGTTTCCCGTAGTCTGGCTAATTATAGAAAGGCTAATATTTCTGATGTTCATTATCGGATGGAATTGGATATTCCGGCCGAAAAGGAGCAGAAAATTGATGCCGTATCCGAGATTTCATTCCTGCTTAAATCTACAAAGTACCCTTTGCAGCTGGATTTTAAAGAAGATAAAAGTCGGATCAAAAAGCTTTCTGTAAATGGAGTGCCAGTAGAGATTCAACTGACCAAGGAGCATTTACTGGTAGATCAGAGCTACTTGAAATCAGGAAAAAATCTCGTTAATCTGGAATTCTGGGCAGGTAATGCCGCGCTGAATCGTAATTCAGATTACCTGTATACCTTATTTGTACCTGATCGTGCAAGAACTGTTTTCCCTTGTTTTGATCAGCCAGACATGAAGGCAGTGTATTCGTTAACTTTAACAGTGCCCAAGGACTGGAAGGCAATTGCAAATGCAGCGCTGAAAGATTCCAGCGTAACCAATACCCGCAAAACTTATCGTTATCAGACTTCCGATACCATCAGTACCTATCTTTTTGCTTTTGCCGCAGGGAAATTTAAGAAGATGACAGCGCCACTGGATCGTCTATCAGGCAATTTCTTATACCGTGAAACAGATACCGCAAAGCTCAATCATAGCCTAAATGAAATCTTCAAGATCCATGATAATTCTTTAAAATTCATGGAAAACTGGACGAAAATCCCTTATCCATTTCAGAAGTTTGATTTCGTGGCAATTCCGGATTTCCAATTCGGAGGAATGGAACATGTAGGTGCAATTCAATATAAAGAATCCTCCTTGTTTTTAGATGGAGGTGCAACGAAAGACCAGCTAAATTCCAGAAGTAATTTGATTGCCCATGAAACTGCGCACATCTGGTTTGGAGATCTAGTGACCATGAACTGGTTTACAGATGTTTGGATGAAGGAAGTGTTTGCTAATTTTATGGCAGATAAAAGCACAGAAGCCATTACTGGAAAAGCAGATTTTGATTTGAAGTTCCTGGTGGATCACTTTCCAGCAGCGTATGGGGTAGACCGCAGTACGGGCGCAAATCCTATCCGTCAGGATCTGGACAATTTAAAAGATGCCGGAACACTTTATGGTAATATCATTTACCATAAGGCCCCCATCATGATGCGTCAGTTAGAACGCCTGATGGGAAAAGATAAATTTCAACAGGGAGTTCGTGAATACCTGAAGAAGTTTGCCAATGGCAATGCTTCATGGCCGGATTTAATTACTATCCTGGACAAGTATGCCGATGCTGATTTGCAAAAATGGAATAAAGTATGGGTTAATGATAGTGGTAGACCCGTTATTGATTACCAATTGGAAAAGAAAGATGGTAAGATTACCAGTTTCAATATTCAGCAAAAGGCAGAGTATAAAAGTGGAACGGATAAGAGAACTGGAACGGAGACTAGCGGTGGAACCGGAAATGAAAAGATATGGCCTCAGCTTTTTGAAGTCAGCTTATATTATCCTGACGGTGTTAAAGAACTGACAGTAAATCTGAATGCAAAAGCAGTAGCAGTAAAAGAGGCCATAGGAATGGATGCTCCATTATTTATACAGTTTAATTCTTCGGGACAAGGTTATGGCGTATGGCCGGTAGATACGGCAATGTTTTCAAAACTTTACGAAATTGAACAGCCATTGAACCGTGCCACAGCATACATTTCTCTTTATGAAAACATGCTGAACGGCAGGTTTATCCAGCCAAGCGCATTACTGGAGTTATTGATGGCTGGAATTAGTCAGGAAAAAGAAGAACTGAACCTGAAGCTGATGACCGGGTATATCAGTACTATTTTCTGGGAATTTATGACGCCCGAGCAAAGAGTAACCATTCATAGCAGACTGGAAAAAGTATTGTGGAATGCTATGTTGAACCAGCCATTAGCAAATCAGAAAAAATTGTATTTCAAGGCTTACCAGGATGTCTTCCAGTCGAAATTTGCAGCTGACCAATTATCCCTCATTTGGAAAAATCAAAAAGCACCACAAGGGTTGATCTTATCTGAAGATGATTATACCGCATTAACCTTTGCTTTGGCACTCAGAATGGAAGATAATTCCAATCTGCTCCAATCACAGCTAGATAGAATTAGTAACGTAGACCGCAGAAAACGTTATGAGTATATCAGACCTGCTGTTTCTTCTGATCTTGCCGACCGGAATGCTTTTTTTAAGCGGTTAGACTTAAAGGTGAACAGAGAAAAAGAAGCCAACGTAGGCGTTGCTTTGTACTACCTGCATCACCCGCTTAGGCAAACCACTTCTATTGCGTATTTGCCTAAGAGCCTGGAAATGCTTGCTGAAATCCAAACTACAGGTGACATATTTTTCCCTCAAAGCTGGCTGCAAGCTACCTTTAGCTATTACCAGACAGTCGAGGCTGCACAGGTAGTTACAGATTTCCTAAAAGCACATCCTGATTATAACCCTAAGCTTAAAGCTAAAATCCTGCAGGCGACAGACAACCTGTACCGGGCCTCAGCTTTAAGGAATAATTCTGCTAAATAGTTATTTCGGTTTAATCTTTTTATAGGTTATCTTGAGTGTTTCCGTATGTTTTTCTTTTTTGATATCGAGGTTTGAAGGATAATTGTTACTGTTGTATTCATAAGTGAAGCTGCTGCTGGTAATGCTCAGCGGCAGGTAATCCAGGCGTAAGGGGTTGTTATTCGAATATATAGCCCTAGACTGTACTTGCGGCTGTATTAAAAATAGCAGCTGAAAATAGGGGATGTTCCGGTAAATTCCAGGGCGGTTGTCGTAAGTACTTGTCATTGCTGTTGTATTGCCATTATTTGTGACCAAGACGCTTATGATGTTTCCCTGTGGATTGTAGCTGATATTTTCCTCTTCCACTAATTTCCCTCTGGGATCCAGTTTCTTTAATTGTGTGGTTCGTTTTTTCTCATCCTGCACAAGGAAATAGGATCCTGTTGAGGTCGTGCCACTTTTATCGAAGAGCAAAATCTTTTCTACCATACCTTCTTTACTGTGGACGTAGCTGATTTTCTGCTGCAGCTTGTTGTCCTTGTGGTACTCCTGTTCCATTGGCGTACCATCTTTACGGTAAAAGAATTTTGTTACCCATCCATCAGATTGGATCAGCTCTGTCAATAGATTGCTTTCTGCTTCATATTTGAAGGTCATCAGGAGGTTTTGGGATTTGATGGTAGTGGGTATTAAAACCGAATTTCCCGGCGGAACAGGCTTTTCAGGATCCTTTGGTTTTTCTTTTTTCTTTGCTGGATCTGGCAATCCTTGGTTTTTGCTGCAGCTATAACTCAGTAAAATACAACACAGCGCCCAGAGATAAATTGGACGCAGCAATACTCCAACGGAGAAAACGATCTTTCTGTTCATATAATTGGGATTGATGAAATTCGAATCTATATTTAATTTTCTAATTAAGGTGAGGATTCTGATTAATAATTAATTTAAAATACTTTATATTATTTTTTGGTTAAATTAATGCCTGTTGTTTTGAAGAATTTAACCGGTTAATTTTTGACCTGGAAATGTTTAATTAATCTATGAATAGTATGTTCTGCACGCATTAAGCAGTACCTTAGCAGGCAAAGATTTCTTTTATCTATTACCGTTTATTGTAAGTTAATATGGACGATTTTTTAGCTGCCCGCCTTCAGATGGCCTTCTCCTTAGGCTTCCACATTGTTTTTGCTTGTATTGGAATGGTGATGCCATTTTTTATGTCACTGGCACATTTTTACTGGCTTAAAACGAAGAAAAAAGTTTACCGGGATGTCACAAAAGCATGGAGCGCTGGTGTAGCGATTTTCTTTGCTACTGGAGCAGTTTCCGGAACTGTATTGTCATTCGAACTTGGCCTGCTTTGGCCAAAATTTATGGAACATGCCGGCCCAATATTTGGAATGCCTTTCTCTTTAGAGGGAACAGCTTTTTTTATCGAAGCGATTGCGCTAGGGTTCTACCTCTATGGCTGGAACAGGCTCAATCCCTGGTTTCATTGGGCAACAGGGGTAGTAGTAGGGATCAGTGGTTTGTTATCCGGAATTCTGGTGGTAGCCGCCAATGCCTGGATGAACAGCCCTGCTGGATTTGATTATATAGACGGACAATACTTAAATATAGACCCGGTTAAAGCGATGTTTAATGATGCTTGGTTTTCTCAGGCGCTGCACATGACAGTAGCCGCATTTGTATCCACGGGCTTTGCTGTGGCAGGGGTTCATGCACTCATGATCCTGAAAGGTAAAAATGTAGCTTTCCATAGCATGGCCTTTAGAATCGCCGCCATATTTGCGACAGTGTTTGCTTGTTTGCAGCCCTTAAGTGGAGATATTTCTGCAAAAGATGTGGCCAAGCGCCAGCCAGCAAAACTAGCTGCGATGGAAGCACATTTTCATACGGAAAGAAATGCCCCGCTGATTATTGGTGGTATTCCTGATACGGCAAGAAAAACAGTAGATTATGCGATCAGGATCCCTGGTTTGCTTAGTTTTATGACTACCGGAGACTTTAATGGGGAAGTAAAAGGACTGGACAGCGTTCCTAAAGCAGATCATCCTCCAGTTGCAGTAACACATTATGCATTCCAGATTATGGTAGGTTTAGGCATGGCGATGGTTGGCTTGTCGCTCTTGTACTTTCTTGCTTTATGGAAGAAAAAACTCTGGCTTAGGAGTACCTGGCTGCTCAAGCTGTTCGTTGTGGCTACCCCGATGGGATTTATTGCTTTGGAAGCCGGCTGGACAGTCACAGAGGTGGGTCGACAGCCATGGATCATTCATGGCGTGATGCGTACGGCGGATGCGGTCACACCTATGCCCGGAATTGCCTATTCTTTTTACCTGTTCACTGCAGTGTACATCTCTCTTGCAGTGATCGTAAGTTTATTATTGTACCGTCAGATTACCATGGTAGGTAAACTATACAATTCGTCATCCGAAGTTCCTAAAAGCTAATATTATGATATACGTTGTGATTGTTTTTCTCTGGACCGCTATTTTACTTTACATTTTATTGGGCGGTGCCGATTTTGGAGCAGGTATCATCGAACTGCTTACTTCGGATAAGAATAAAGAAAGAACCCGAAAAACGATGTATAAAGCGATTGGCCCTATTTGGGAAGCAAATCATATGTGGCTGATCATTGCCGTTGTCATTCTTTTTGTAGGCTTCCCTAAAATTTATACCACGGTATCTATATATCTTCATATTCCGCTTGTAGGGATGCTGCTGGGTATTATTGCCAGAGGCACTGCTTTTGTGTTTAGAAATTATGATGCCGTGGAAGATGATATGCAGAAAGTCTATACGCCAATATTTGTGTATTCCAGTCTGATTACGCCTTTCTTTTTGGGTATTATCGCAGCAAGCGCTGTTTCAGGAAGGATTGATCCACAGGCGAATGACTTCTTGTCGGCCTATGTGTTCAGCTGGCTGAACTGGTTCTCTGTTGCCGTAGGTATTTTTACCGTCAGCATTTGTGCGTTTTTAGCCACCATCTTTATCATTGGACAAACCACAGAAAAGGAAGATAGGAACCATTTTATTAGAAAAGCCAGGAGGATTATTTTTATCGTTATGTTTTGTGGAGCACTGGTATTCCTGGCCGCTTACTTTGAACAAATTCCTTTGATTCACTGGATTTTTGGGGATATCCCAGGACTCATTGCCATCATTGCCGCCAGTATTTCTTTGGTACTAATGTTCTTTGTACTGGAAAGAGATAAACCTATTCTTTTAAGGTTGCTGGCCGGCTTCCAGGTCACCATGATCTTATTTGCCGCTACCTATAGCCATTTTCCAGATATTCTTTTATTAAAAGACGGTGCTAACCTTTCTTTACTGACGCACCAGGGACAGGCTAAAACTATAGAAACTTTAGGCTATGCCTTATTGATCGGCAGTATATTCATTTTACCGGCTTTGGTATACCTCATCTATATTTTTCAAAAGAAAACAAATGTTGAGACAGATCATTAAACCAATCGGTGGTAATTTTAGCCTTTTGGTTTAACAATAAATGCCCTGATGATTAAAAAGACAATAATCAGTCCCATCAACATGATCATGATTTCTGACAATCCTACTTTTACTCCTTGTATGTTCATGCTTTCAATTTTTTTTAAGGTATAAAATAAAACTAAAAAACCTGCTGTTTTTAATTTTGATCAAACAATTAGGGCCTTTATTAGCTTTTAAATAGAGATAATTATTTAAAATAGAAATTATGGACAGATTGATTATGGAATCCGTGTTAGCGGATGTAAATGGCTTTAATTTAACAAAAGACGGTCGCGACGGATTTAATGGAGCACTGCAAATGGGTTTTACGGAGGATCGTACTGCACAGGTTAACCATGCTTTTTCTGAATTAAAACGAATGGTTCAAGGGGAGGGCATTGACCTGATGATCTGTAAAACTATGGTGGAAGGCATCTATGATCTCGAAATTTGTACAGATACTTTGGATGAACCACTTCGGATTAATAACAAGGCAATCAGTAAGGATATGATCCAGGAGATTGCAGGACATGTTGGTCATGATCCTAAAGTCTTACTTGGCGCTGATGGTGTACCGGTAGAAAATTGGCTGGGAATCGCTAAAATCGAAATCAAGAATTGTGAGGGTTAGTTCTTGATCCACAATAGGTATGTAACAAATTAAGGTAGATATTTTATCCTGCATATATTTTATGTTTAATTCGCGTTGATTTTGGTGTAATGCTAAAGAAAGGTGTAGTTCTATAGCTGTAAAGAAAAAGGGCTGAAGCACAAAAATCTTTACACAGAGAAAATTTGTGTAAAGATTAAACCTAAATCAATTTCTAAAGTCCTAAACACAACAACTGAATATATTGATCTCTTTAATTTGAACTACTATGAAAATGAAACTCTCCAAATTAATTCCTTCTTTCTTGTTATTGCTGGCCGTTAGTTCAGCTGGATATGCTCAGAAACTTCCAGATGTACAAACTAATGGGTTGTATGCACCCGCAGGAATAAGAGCAGATGGGAGAAATACAGAATGGAATGATAGTTTTCAGGCACTGAATAAGAGAACAAATATCTATTATACGATGGCTAACGACGACAATAACCTGTATGTCGCCATCAAATCTACAGAGGCCAGTAATAATACTAAAATCCTGGCCGGTGGGATTACCCTTTCCATCAACCCTGATGGGAAAAAGAAAGAAAAAGAAAGTATCACTTTAACTTATCCTGTAGTAAACAGGGCGAATATGAGACCTGGTGGCGGTCAGGGTGGCGGCGGTCGTAGAACGATGATGATGGGCACAGTGATGGGTTCAGCCTCAGCTGGTCAAGTCAGTAAATTACAAAGAGATTCCATGATGGCCGAAATGCAGAAAAAGCAGTTGGCACAAGTCAAAGAGATTAGAATCAATGGCTTTAAAAATACTGCGGATACCTTGATATCTATATATAATGAATATGGGATTAAAGCGGTAGCAAGTATTACCAAAGACCATGCTTTATTCTATGAAATTGCCATTCCACTATCTGCTTTGGGTATTGCTAAAGACAGTGCTACTGAATTTGCCTACAACATTAAACTGAATGGCTTACAAATGCCAGGATTTGATGGCGGCGGCGGAGGCGGTCCAAGAGGCGGTGGCGGTGGTAATTTTGGTCCACGTGGCGGCGGAGGTGGTAACTTCGACTTTCAGGCACTGATCAGTCCAACTGATTTTTGGGGCAAGTATACTTTAGTAAAAAAATAATCAGGCCTAAAAATGCGACCAGTTACCGGGTCACAGCGCACACATAGACACACACAAACCAACCATACAAACTCATGAACCATTTTCATTCGGTTGCAGTCCCCCGGCTGCAGCAATTTCAACGCAGCCGGCATTTTGGGCTATTAAAAAGAACATTACTATTATTGGGTTTTATTTTCAGTTCGGCTTACGGCTTTGCGCAAAATCAAGGTAAACAAACCGCCCCACCGCCGCTTCCTACCAGGGAAATCAGTGGGATTGTAAAAGATTCTACAGATCTTGGCGTAATTGGCGCTACAGTAACGCTGACTTCAACTATGGATACGTTGAAAACCAGTACAAATTCAGATGGTATTTTTGTGTTCAAAAATGTAAAATCTGCCACCTATACGCTGATGGTCCAAAGTATCGGATATGCAGCTACAAAGCCTGTTCGTTATAAACAGAATGATGTAATTCCAAGAATTGTGATGGACCCAATTACACTAAAAGAGGAGAAAAACCTCCTGAATGAAGTGGTGATCAGCGGTACGCCATCGATAACCTATAAAACAGATACGGTGGAGTATAAGGCCAGCGATTATATCGTCAGGAAGAATGCCTCAGTTGATGAATTGCTGAAGAAGATGGAAGGAATGGAAGTGGGAACCGATGGGACATTAGTGCACCAGGGACAATCCATCACGAAGGCTAAATTGAATGGTAAAGAGTATTTAGGAGGAGATATCGCGAATGCGATTAAAAACCTTCCTGCAGAAATCGTAGACAAAATACAGATTGTTGATGATTATGGAGATCAGGCGGCAAGAACCGGCGTAAAAGACGGCGATGCGGAAAAGATTTTAAACATTACCACCCGAACAGATAAATCTGTAGGGAATATGGTGAATGCAAACGTGGCCGCAGGAAGTAATAAGAGATTTGAAAGCGGAGTTTTCGGAACCAGAATTAACGGGAACCAAATTATCGGTGTGAATGGAAGTTTCAATAACACGATAAATGGAGTGGCTTCCAGCGGTGATAATGGCGGCAATAGCAATAGTGGCGGTGGTGGAGGCGGCCGCGGTGGAAACAATGCTGGAAATAGTGGCGGTAACACTGGTAACTCTGGCAGCGGTGGTGCGAGTGGAGGAACTACTAAGATTGGTAACGGCTCAGTGAGCTACCGTGATAAAGTAAGTAAGAAGGTTGCGGTGAATCTGAATTATGGCTTCAATTCCTCAGACGTGAATTCCATCACCGAAAGCACAGCAAAGAGATATGCGGTAATTGATACGAATGTACAAAAAGGGGTGGTCGACAACTTGACAAATGAACGGTCGAGAAGGATGTCTGATAACCTGACTCAAAGTCATAATTTTAGATTAGAAATAGAAGCTGACCTTGATAGCAGCAACTTTTTAAGAATCATACCTACTTTCAGAACTAATTCAACAACGAGTACCCGTTTGGATACCATTTTTCAAAGAGGATATAATAACAGAGATGAGTTTATCAGGAACTTAACTAAAAACACCAGACCTCAGATTGGTGCCTCTGTATTTTATCAGCATATATTTAAAAAACCAAGAAGAAACGTTTCCATGCAGGTGGATCTGAATAATAATAACCAGGATTCAGAGCAGATACAAGATGGTAGGTATACTTTCTATAATAAGGATCCTTTAATTCTACCTTACGATTCCCTGGTGAACCGGATTGTGGAACGTAAGAATCTGCAGAAGAATTATAGAGGGAGTCTGACTTATGTGGAACCTTTAACGCTCAACACGCAATTGGAATTTAATGCCCAATTGAATTATAATGGCTACGACAATACCGCTACCACCAGAAATATTGGTGAGAACGGTATACTTGCCGTGATTGATTCTTTAAGTAATATTTATGATTATTCATTTACTCAAGGGCGTATTGCCTTAAATTATCGCTATGGTCTGGATAGGATGTCTAAAGTGAGGTTCTCTGTGGGAGTAACCGGAGTACCAGCTGTTTTATCAGGGACGAAGGCCAGCTTAGGAACCAGTACGCACCGAAATAGCTTTAATCTGATTCCAATTGCACGCTTTGAGTATATGTGGTCCAGACAGCATAAAATCCAACTAAACTATTCAGGGAATGCAGTGGAGCCATCATTTGATCAGATTCAGCCGGTTAGAGATGTAACGAATCCACAAAGTCCGGTGATTGGTAACCCGGATCTTTTGGCCTCTTTTACCCATACATTAAATGCCAACTACAATAATTATATTGCCAATTCAAAGTTGAATTATTCCCTGAATGTGAATGCTTCAACCACAGATCATGCGGTCATCAGAAATGTAGTGCAGATCAGAACAGAACTTCCTAAAGGTGGGACCAATACGATCAATGAGACCAGGTACTTAAACGCCAATGGTGTGTATCGTATTAATGCCAACTATTCGGTGAACAAACAATTAAATGATAGAAAATATAACCTCGCCTTAAGTGGGTCCTATAGTTATGACCACCGTTTGTCTATGTCGAACGGCGTACTAAATGTGGCCAATGTGCAAACGATGATGGAACGTTTTGGTCCGAGGATCAACCCGACAGATTGGTTCGAGATTAATCCGAATGTTTCTTATACCAATACGCGATCTACTAACAGCGTGATTACCGCTGCCAATACGAATACCAATACCCTAGCCTTAAATGTGGATGGAAGGGTGTATTTATGGGATAGCTACTTATTTGGCTATAGTGCCAGTAAAAATTATGTAAGAGGAATTAGCTCTAACATTACTTCCAACCCTTTTGTAATCAATATGTATGCTGAAAAGGAATTTTTTGACCGTAGAGGAAAAGTGACCGTTCAGGCATTTGATGTACTTAACCAAAATAATTTTGTCACACAGCAGATTGATGGTACCGATATTGTCGATACAAAATCTAATGCGCTGAGTAGGTATTTTATGGTGAAGTTAACCATGAGACTGCAGAAATGGTCTGGTGCGACCGGGAGAAATGGAAGAGGAGTGATGAGAAGAGGAGATGGAAGCTTTATGTAGGGCAAACCTTCCCAGGCCTTTTCACAGACATTGATTTTGTTGGGAGTAGAAAGGAAGAGTAGACAAGAAATTTTGTAAAAACCTCTGGATCATAGGGTAGAAAATAAACCTTCGAACCTATGGTTCAGAGGTTTTCTGTTTTATCATCTATATATAACTCAATAGTTATAGGGTTTGGTATTTATTGAGAATTCTTATATTCGTCCGGGGGATACAATGAAATGCTGAATTATAAAACAATATCGGACAACGAACTTGCCGAATTGTTGAGGTCTGGGGATAGGGCTGCATTCACAGAAATTTACAACAGATACAAATGGTTATTGCATACCCATGCCTATAAATGGATGCAGGACCGCGAGGAAGCCAAAGATATTATTCATGAACTTTTTGCCGCATTGTGGACGAAAAGAGAGCGCCTGTCCTTTCCTGATAATTTATCTGCATATCTGTATACCTCGGTTCGTAACCGAATTTTTAATGCCATTTCCCATCAAAAAGTAGCCTCCCAATATTTGAGTTCCCTCCAGGCTTTTATCGATGAAGATCAGGCAGCAGCAGATCACCTGGTTCGGGAAAAGCAAATGACTTTATTAATTGAAAAAGAAATTGCGGCCTTACCCGCTAAAATGAGGACGGTTTTTGAGCTGAGTAGGAAAGAGCAGTTAAGTCATAAAGAAATTGCGGAACAGCTGACTATTTCCGAACAAACGGTAAGGAAACATGTGCAGCATGCACTAAAGATTTTAAGGGTAAAATTAGGCCTTGTGGTGTTTTTATTTTTGATTTCTTAATGCCAAGGAGCTCATCCTATATTTTTTTCATTTTTATTTACCCCATACAGCTAAGTTGCCTGTCTGTTGTTTTGATAAGGAGAAACAGCAATCCTTCGCATTATGGCAAAACTAGACGCAAAAGAGTTATTGATCAAATATCTTTCCGGTGAATGTACGGAAGAAGAGCAGGCGCTCTTGGCGCAATGGCACTTGAAAAGTAGCGCAGATAGGGATGATCATATTACGGGTATTGATTTAACGGAAAAGGAACGCAGCGAGGATTTAGACGAAGTCTGGGGAAGATTGCAGTTAGAGGAAGAAAAAGCTCAGCCAGAACAAGCTCGGCCGGGAAAACCAAAACGTATTCTTTTATGGCCTTCAATTGCAGCAGCAGCTGGGATTGCATTAGCCTTAACTGCCGGACTGTTATTCTATAACTCTAGATCGGACAGGGAAGATGACAACTCATTGGCACAAGCTGCAGCAGCAAAGCAAATTCATGCAGGGGGAAACAATGCCGTACTTACACTTGATGATGGCAGACAAATCTCTTTATCAGATGCTAAAAAAGGTACGCTGGTTAATGAGTCGGGCATCAGCATCGCTAAAACTAAAGATGGACTGTTGGTATATCACCTTGCCAACGTCAATAAACCCAATATTTACAACACAATTAGTACCCCTAATGGTGGCCAGTACCAGGTGGTGCTGCCAGACGGCACCAAAGTATGGCTCAATGCGGCCTCTTCTTTAAGATTTCCTTTGACTTTTGATCAGCTGAGCGAACGTAAAGTGGAACTAAAAGGAGAGGCATATTTTGAAGTGGCCAAGCAATTTAAAAAAGGTAAATCTGAACGTGTCCCTTTTATCGTGCAAACTGAAAAGCAACAGGTAGAAGTTTTGGGTACCCATTTCAATATCAATGCCTATAAAGAGGAGCCTGCCTTGAAAACCACGTTGATAGAAGGGAGCGTAAAAGTAACTGACCAAAAAAACACAGTAATCCTTAAACCAGGGGAGCAAGCCACAGATCGCAATGGTCAATTGTTCTCCGCTAAAGTAGATATGGAAGAAGTGATGAGTTGGAAAAACGGTTACTTCCGTTTCAATAATACCGATTTAAAGGTCATTATGCGTCAGGCTTCGCGCTGGTACAATGTAGATGTCGTGTATGAAGGTAAAATTCCTCCGCTTTTAATCTCCGGGGAAGTGAGCAGGCAGGTCGATGCCAATGCATTTCTGGAGATGCTGAGGTACCTGAATGTCAGGTTTAAAATAGAAAAGCAAACCAATGCCAGAAGTAAGATTCTGGTATCGCTATAATCAACAAATCATAAACCATAAACTAAAAAAATGAAGAAACAATTACGAGCCCAAGAGTAGGAAAAGATAGCTATTAACCCACATATAACCGGGAAAGTGTTGAAGCACTTCCCCGGTCGAAGATCACGATTGATACTCGGGATCAGTGTCCGGTTAATCATTTCTTTCTGTTTGTCCCGATGCTGATCAGGACGAAAAAAAACGTAGCAATAGACCTAACTATTTTTAACCCAACCTTACAAATGTATGTATTTATTTAATACTTCAAAGGGTATGGACAGGGCTCGCCCTTTGCCATATTTTAAACCATTTCAGGCTATTTATGCAAGGGTTTCCGGCATGAATACCTTAACCAGAAAACAAATTATAATGCGGATTAATTTGATCACTATCATGATCATTATGACCTTGGTACAAGCTGCGGCGAGCACCTTTGGTCAGAGGGTTACACTGCGGGAAAAGAATGCCAGTTTACAACAAGTACTCTTATCCATCAAAAAACAAACTAATTATACTTTTCTGTACAACAGCGACCTGATTAAAAGCGCAAGAAAGGTGAGCTTGAACCTGGAGAATGTACAATTGGAACAGGCACTGGATGCTTGCTTCCAGGGGCAAGACCTGAGCTTTAAGATCATCGAAAATACCGTGGTGATCAAGAAGAAGGATTTCACAGTATTGGATCAGCTCAAAAGTACCTTCAAATTCGTAGAGGTCAAAGGAAAAGTGCTGGACGAAAACCGACTGCCTCTGCCTGGAGCAACTATTCAGGTGAAGGATACTAAGAAAAATGCCATCACCAATGGGAATGGTGAGTTTGAACTTCATGCCGTAGACGAAAAAGCAATCCTGATCGTCTCTTTTATCGGCTATAAAGTAAAAGAAGTGCCGGTAAGTCAGGGCGGCCCGCTAACGATTACTTTAGAAGTCAATCCTGGGTTGCTATCGGAGATATCGGTTGTCTCAACCGGGTATCAGGACATTCCTAAGGAACGTGCAGCAGGTTCTATTGTCACGATCAATGCAGATAAAGACCTGAAAGGTAAAATGCAAACCAATATTCTGGATAGAATTGAAGGGATGGCCGCTGGTTTTACCAGTTACAGTTCTGAAGGGAAAACTAAATACCAGATTCGTGGTGTTTCTACCTTGAATGCAGAGATGAAACCACTTATCGTAGTCGATGGAGCGCCTTTTGAAGGGGATATTCAATCGATTAACCCGGCTGATGTGGAATCTGTGAACGTACTGAAAGATGCTACCGCAGCATCCATTTACGGCGCACGTTCTGCAAATGGCGTGATTGTCATTACCCTGCGCAAAGGGGTGAAAGGGCCGGTAAGAATAGCATATAACGGAACGGCTAAATTTACCCCACTTCCTAATCCGGAGTATGCGAATAAAATGAGCAGCTCGGAGTTGGTGGATTTCCAAAAGGAAATGTTCGGCTACCGGTCAGGTTCATACGAAGCGATTGATCCACGTAAGTCTATGAACGATGTGTACCGACTGTTGTATGATGCCCGACAAAAACAGAAAGTAAATGGTAAATGGGATGCTGCAGATGAAGCGCAATTACAATCATCCTTGGACTTCTACAGAAATAACGATAGATATGACCAGGTTGTAGACGAGTTTATGCGTAAAACAGCCTTGGTACAACAACATAACCTATCGCTTTCTGGCGGTTCAGATTTCTACACTTACAACCTGAGTGGAAATTATATGAACAGTAATCCCTATGAACGCCAACAAAGCAATAGTAGAGTAGGCTTTAACCTGAACAATACTTTCAATTTCACAAAATGGCTGAAAGTAAATGTCGGCGTATTGAGCAGCTCCTTAAAGGAAGATTACGACAATGGGGTGATTGGTTTTAACCTGTTGAATAACGGTAAAGCCTCTTATTACATGCTAAGAGACCATAATGGAAATCCGGTAAATTGGTACAATTCAAAATCGCAATTTGAGATTGACCGTTTAAATGCATTGGGTTTACAGGATGAAAACTATGCGCCACTCAATTACATGAGCAGCAAGCATTACCACAATAACAGCAATTACCTGAACCTGAATTTTAATGCAACGATGAAGCTGGCAGAAGGTCTTTCCTTAAATCTCCTTTATCAGAAAGAAAGGACTGACAATTATACCAAGCAATACCTGAGCAAAAATGCCTATGACGTAAAGACGATGATTAACGATGCCACCAGAATTAAATCTGACGGTGCCAAAGAATTTCTGATCTCTAATGGTGGACAGGTCGATGAGACCAGGGCTGATGTCAATTCACATACTTTACGTGCCCAAGTCAATTACAATAAATTGTTCGGAGAGAAACACCGCATTGATTTTATTGCTGGTGCTGAACAGCGCAGTATGCTGGCCACAAGTACCAGAGCCTACCGATACGGATACAATGACAATAGTCTTTCTTACGGTTTACTGGATGAAGTTGCTTTAGGTAAACAGCAGGTAGGGGTACAATCGCTAAGTAACAGTTTCTTTTATTCGAAAAACAAAGATGAAGGAATGTTCAACAAAGAAGATCGCTTTGTTTCTTTCTATGGCAACGGATCTTATACTTTTGATCGTAAGCTGACCGCAACAGCAAGTATTCGCATGGACCAATCGAATTTGTTTGGTACCAATCCTAAATATCAATATAAGCCACTTTGGTCAACCGGATTATTGTATGTCCTATCAGAAAATGACAACGACTGGCTGGACCGTTTGGCCATCCGTGCCACTTATGGTATCAATGGTAACATCTCGAAAAAAGGAGGCCCATACCTGATCATGAAAGATTATGCCAGCCCTAACCCAATGAACAATGAAGCGCAAGCTTATGTTGACAGTCCACCCAACTCTGGCTTACGCTGGGAAAAAACCAAGGTGACCAATTTTGGTATGGACTACAGCCTGTTAAAAGGTAAGTTTTCTGGAAGTATAGATCTTTATAATAAAAATACAAGTGATTTATTAGGGGAAAGAAATCTGGATCCAACACTTGGCTGGGATAACATCTTTATGAATTATGGCAGTATGCGTAATCGTGGGATTGATGTTGCTTTCAGTAGCAAAAATCTTTCTACGGCTGATTTTAGCTGGACGACCTCGATGAACTTTAATTACAATCAAAATGTGGTGACAAAAATTGAAAATGCCAACAATACGATTTACAGTTATGTAGAGGACCCAAATAAAAATATGAGAGTAGGCAAGCCAATGGGGGCGATATATGGCATTCGTTATAAAGGATTAGATGCTGCAGGCAGACCTGTTGCGCTAACTAAAGACGGTAGGGAGGTGAGTAAAACTACTGACCTCACCCTGGACGATCTGGTTTATCAAGGTACGGTTACGCCACCATTTTCAGCTTCATTAATGAACACGATCAGCTATAAGAATTTTGACCTGTTTTTCATGTTCATTTACTATGGTGGAAATAAAATGCGTGATGTGATCAGTCCATACCTCACCAGGTTGCCGGAATTGAATTACACCTCGAATATGGATAGACTGGCCCTAAATTATTGGAAGAAACCGGGTGACGAAAATATTCCGGGAATTGCTCCTGGATTTTACTCCAATGCTTCAGATGTGATTACACAGCTCTGGACTGCAGCAGATCTAAATGTTCAAAGAGCAGATTACATCAAATTGAGAGATGTTACGATCAGCTATACTCTGGCTAATTCATTTCTGAAACAGAGTTTTATCCAAAAATTACGCTTGAGCTTCCAGGTACAAAACGCATGGAGGTGGTCTGCAAATAAGCAAAATCTGGATCCTGAAGTTTGGACTGGGTTGACTACAATCCCAGTAAACAGTACCAGTGAAGTGGCAAAGCCTGCGATTAAACCACCTCCATCAAGAGGCGCTTATATTCCAGCAACCTACACATTCGGTCTTTCTGTTAATTTTTAATCCATAACCAATATACAAATGAAAAAGATATTTATTGCTTTATTGCTTGCTGCGGGGATCTTTACCGGATGTAAAGATTATCTGGATATTAAGCCAAAAGGATACACCATTCCTGAGTTTTTTGAAGATTATAAAAAGTTATTAAATAATCGGGACCTGAATAAAAGTTCTTCCGGTTATCCAATTTTTCTGACGGATGACGCACAGGTTGGAACAGAGAAAGATGTCAATAGTTCTACAGATTATACTTTGTATTCCCTATTAAAACGGAACTTATACAGTTTTGCCCCTGGTGCGATCTTAGAATCAGGTAATGAAGATAGTTTTTATGAGGCCGCTTATTCGAAGATCTTTACTTACAATACGGTAATCAATAACATAGAAAATGTTCCAGACGGTGCGTCTGCTCAAAAAAGACAGTTAAAAGCAGAAGCACTTGTTGGAAGAGCCTTTGAGTATTTTAATTTGGTTAATGGTTATTCCGTTCATTATGATGCAGCAACTGCCGCTACCGACCTTGGCGTTCCTCTGGTATTGGTAGAAGATGTGACGCAAAGTTATATCAGAAATACGGTGGCCGAAGTGTATACACAGATTTTGAATGATTTGGCAGCAGCAGAACCTAACCTGAGCACGGTTGCAGATCATAAATTCCGTCCTACAAAAGCAGCAGCGAATGCACTGTTAAGCAAGGTTTACCTGGTGATGGGCAAATACACGGCGGCACTGCAAAATGCCAATGAGGCTTTGAAGGTGAATCGCAGTTTGATCAAATACCAGGATTATACCACCAAACTGGGGCTAACCTACGGAAGAGTAATTCTTTCAAGTAATAAGGATGTGTTTTTTCCTTCTGTAGATAAGAGCATTGAAACCGTTTGGGCCCGCCAAACAGCTTCGAGTTCTGGTGCGGTGTTCGGAGAGCTATACGCCAGCAAAGAATTGTTAAATGTGTATGCTAAAGATTTACCTGCAGGGGGGATCGACAAGCGTCTTCATCTATTCTTCTGTACCGATTCTGCACAATTGGGAGGGAATCTTACCAGGTTCCCAGGACGATCACTCTGGGCACCCTACATCGAATTTAACATGGCTTTCAGTACCGGAGAATTGATGTTGATCGCTGCGGAAGCAGAAGCCAGAGTTGGAGATATGGGGATCGCTTTGCAGCACCTGAATACCTTGAGGAATGCGCGTATCGCTGGTAATAAACCGTTGACAGCGGCTACGAAAGAGGAGGCCTTAGTTCTTGTGCTGGAGGAAAGAAGAAGAGAAATGCCTTTTCAGGGAATCACACGTTTGATCGACCTGAAACGTCTCAATAAAGATCCGCGTTTCGCCAAATCAGTCAGCCATTTTTTCGGAACACAAACATTTACCCTACCGGCAAATGATAAACGTTATGTGCTGCCAATTCCACCTAAAGTATTGGCACTAAATCCTTCGATTCCAGTATTGGATCGCTAAAAAACGCATTGCGTCCTAAGCTGTTGCTGCCTGTTTAAACAGGCGGCAACAGTTTAATGATAAAAAACTGGGCTTTTGAATCACCCCTTATAAAACATAATATATGAAATACCTTAATCTATTTCTATTCCTGTTGATCGCCACCGGCATCCAAGCACAGGAAGAAATCAAGTTTAACCAGAGCATAACCTGGGTGGCTACTACTGCCAAATCTGCCCAAGAAAACAAGCTGATCTTCATAGATTGCTACACTTCCTGGTGTGCACCCTGTAAATGGATGGATAAAAATGTGTTTAATGATCCTTCAGTAGCTAATTTCTTCAATACCCATTTCATCAACGCTAAAATTGATATGGAAAAAGGAGAAGGAATTGAGCTCCGAAAAAAATATAATGTGCAGTCCTTCCCAACCTTCCTTTTTGTAAATGATAAGGGAGAAGTGATCCATAGAACCGCTTCAAAGATGACCGTTGCTGAATTCCTGGAGGAAGGAAAGATGGCCGCAGATCCGAAGAGAAACCTTTCTTTCTTGAGTCAGAAATATGAATCCGGACAAAGGGACATTCCGTTTGTACTGGATTACTTTCTGGCAGTGCAGAAATCGGACCGAAATAAAGCAGAACTGATCGGAAAAGATATTGCGGAACGCATCACTTTAACGGATTTGAATTCGGCTCTGGGCTGGAAAGCAATTAAAGCTTTGGCGAGAACAGAAAACGACCGTTTAGGCGCTCATTTCATGGCCAATCAAACTGCGTACACCGCTTTTGCAACGGAAGAAGAAAGAGAAAAACTGAAAGACCGATTGATCACCAGCACCATGTACGGTTACCTGTACGGTAAGAATGAAAAGGCTTTTATGGAACACCTGTCTTACTTTAAAAACTCCGATAAATTAGACCGTAGAAAGCAAGGAATTATGCTGGAAGCAGATTTCTATCTGGACAATAACCGGACTTCAGAATACATCAAAATAGCTGATGCAGCGCTAAAGGGAGATTTGAAAGATGATGCAGAAAAGCTGAGCTTTTTGGCGAGAAGGGCAGATTCTAAAGTTGTGAACCAGCATACTCCCAATCCTAAAGTGTTAAAACAAGCCTATAAAATGGCAAAACATGCCGCAGCATTGGAACCAGATGAATATTCAGTTCAAAGCACTTTCGCTAAAGTGTGCTTATCCCTTAAAAGGAAAGAAGAAGGATTGATTGCTGCAAAAAAATCAAGAGTCCTTGCTGATGCGGAAACTTCGAAGATTCAGAAGCTGGCACAAGACCTGATTGATAAAATCGAATTGCTGTAAATCCTATCTTAAATCTAACATAAACATAGAAAATGAATTACCTATTAAAAATTTCAACTTTGTCGCTAGTCTTAGTGACCTTGTTGAATGTGACAGCAGTAAACGCACAGCAGGCTAAAGGTTTTACCGTAAAAGGTGAACTAAGTGGTGTAAAAGACGGTGATAAGATCTTATTCATCCGTAGTACAGATCAGAACACTTCAGATACCCTTTCTCAAACGATTAAAGGGGGTAAGTTTGTGTTGAAAGGAACTGTAAACAACGGCGCTGAGTTTTTCAGCATTCGGGTAGCGGACAAGCGCATCAGATACAATGCATTTTTGGACAACTCCATCATGAACTTAAAAGGGAATGCGGACGATTTTTCTCAATTGATCATCACCGGATCGCCAGCACATGCAGATCATTTGAAATATTCGGCGGTTATGGCTCCTTTGACGACATCCATGAGGGCATTGAATAAGGAATATGGCGATGCAAAAAAAGACAATAATTCGGAGAAAATGGCGGCTGTAAGTCAGAAATTCGATGAGATAGAAGGCGAACAGGAAAAAGTGACGGCAGACTTCATTAAAAATAATCCTCAATCTTATTATACCGCTTACCTGATTTTAAACGGAGATGTAGAGCCATCAATCACTTTACCAATCTATAATGCTTTAGCTGCTGCCGTAAAAAATAGCACTTATGGCCTAAAGTTAAAAGATCGTTTAGATGCCTTAGCAAAAGTAGCGATAGGGGTTAAAGCACCGGATTTCAGTGCGCAAACACCAGAAGGGACTACGCTTTCTTTAAATGAAGTGGTGGCTAAGGGTAAATATACACTCATCGATTTCTGGGCATCCTGGTGTGGTCCATGCCGACAAGAAAATCCGAACCTGGTTGCTGCTTATGAAAAGTTCCATGATAAAGGTTTAAATGTACTTGGCGTTTCACTGGATAAGCCAACTGCAGCTGAGGCATGGAAGAAAGCGATTGCGGATGATAAATTAACCTGGTACCAGATTTCGGACCTTCAGTACTGGCAGAGCCCAATGGTGAAGCTTTATGCGGTAAGAGGTATCCCTCATTCTGTTCTAGTGGATGCTAAAGGCATTATCGTGGCGAAAGACCTTAGAGGTAAGGCACTTCATGATAAACTGGCAGAACTTTTAAAGTAAACCTCCCTAATTTCTCCTGGAGAAGGCTTGCTGAACGGTTTCATTCCGGTTCTGCAAGCCTTTTTTATTGGAGAGATTGCTTGTGATCACAGAAAGGAGGGAAGTGCATTCCGAATTAGCCCGGAATTTTTGGACATAAAAAAAGCCCCTGGTTGATGAGAGGCTTTGAATTTCTTTGATAGGACTAGTAAGGGAAGTCTTCGTTATTTTTGTTGGCTACACCTTCGTGGTTCTCGGAGTATTCGTAACGTTTTTCAACTACGTCCTGGTGGTTTTTGATATATTCAACAGTTTCATTTAATCCTTCTGCGAATTTCTCAAAGTCTTCTTTATATAGGAAGATTTTATGCTTTACAAACACACCGTCTTCTAGTCTTTTCTTACTCTCAGTTAAAGTTAGGTAATAGTCCCCTGATCTTGTCGCTTTTACGTCGAAAAAGTACGTTCTCTTACCGGCCCTTACTTTCTTCGAAAAAACCTCTTCTCTCTCTTTGTTGTCAAATTCTCCCATGGTTGGTATTAATCTTGGTTTTTGGTTCGGGTAAATATAAAGGAATAATTATTAAACTTCAAAATAGAAAATTACACAAAAGGACTTTCTTTTGCTTATTTCTGATGCTAAATCACAGATCATCCTTTTAAGGTGCTGTTATATGGCAGAGCTGCTGTTTGTTTCCTCTTCTAGCAATTGATTCTGATACATTTCTGCGTAATTGCCATTAATCTGCAACAATTCGGCATGTGTACCTTGTTCAATAATCTTTCCATCGTCTAAAACCAGGATTTTATTGGCATTTTTTATGGTAGATATCCGATGCGCAATCAGGATACTGGTTTTTCCTTTCATTACCCTACCCAGGTTGTTCAGAATTTCCTCTTCTGTGCGGGTATCGACTGCGGAAAGGCAATCGTCGAAGATTAATACTTTCGGCTCTTTAATTAATGCGCGGGCGATAGATACCCGTTGTTTTTGTCCGCCGGAAAGGGTAATGCCCCGCTCGCCAAGCATGGTGTCAAATTTATGCTCGAAATTGATGATATTATGATACACAGCCGCATTTTTAGCCGCCTGTATCACTGCTTCCTCATCGACTGTGTCTAAGCCGAAAGCGATATTGTTTCTGATCGTATCCGAAAACAAAAAGACTTCCTGTGGAACAAAGCCGAACTGACTTCTATAGTGCTGAACATTGAGGGTGTCAATAGCCACACCGTCCATCTTCACTTTTCCCTGATCTACATCATACATGCGCATCATCAGATTTGCAAGGGTGGATTTTCCAGAACCGGTACGGCCAATGATGGCTACAAATTGACCTTGCTCAATCTCAAAGCTGATGTTTTTTAAGGCCTGGATCCCAGTGTCCGGATAAGTAAAACTCACATTTTCAAAACGGATATTCCCGTTTACTGGCAACATGTCTGCATCACCGGAAATAATTTCCGGCTTCAAATGAAGAAACTCATTGATCCTTTTTTGAGAAGCTGAGGCACGTTGAATTAGGGTAGTCACCCAGCCTAGCATCGATACCGGGAAAGTAAGCTGGTTTACATAGACAATGAACTCCGCAATGTTTCCTGGAGTGATGGCACCTTCGATGACCTGTTTCCCGCCAATGTATACCGTTAAGATGGTACTTAAACCCACAAGCAGGAGCATCGTAGGGTAAAATAAGGCTTGAACCTTTACCAGTCCCATCGCATTATTTTTATAGCCCTGACTTTCTGCCGCAAAAACAGCCTTGGTATGGTCTTCACGCACATAAGACTTGATTACGCGGATACCCGAAAATCTTTCCTGCACAAAACTGCTCAGTCGGGAAAGCTGCTCCTGGATCTCTTCACTTCTTTTATTGATAATGGTATTGACAAAATAAATGATCACCACCAGTATCGGAAGGGGAAGCAGCGAGAAAATTGCCAGTGTACCATTTACAGAGAACATGGCATAGATGATCAGTATAAACAATACCCCTGTATTGATGGCATACATGATGGCAGGGCCAACATACATACGGACTCTGTTGACGTCCTCTGTTGCGCGGTTCATTAAATCTCCGGTATTGTTGCGGCGGTAAAAACCCAGACTCAATTCCTGGTAATGCGCATAAATCTCGTTTTTCATGTCGAACTCAATATGTCTGGACATTAGAATGATGGTTTGACGCATGAAGAAAAGGAATATCCCTCTCAGTAAATAAAGTACGAGTACTAAAAGTCCGAAGTAAAAGAGACTCTGACTAAAGATATTATAAATGATACTGCGGCGCTCGAAACCTTCAAACAGACCGTAGATCTGTATGTTTTCTGTAATTAAATTGAAGGCATGGCCGATCACTTGTGCCGGGATCACTGCGAAGATATTCGAGATGACCACGAAAAACACCCCCGGAATAATCCACCATTTATATTTATAGAAGTATTTGTTTAAAAATCTGAGGTGTTTCATGAGTAAGCAAAGTTAGCCAAATGAAGGTAATTTTTTTAAAGACTTTGGTTAAAACTGTGTAAATAATGTTTTTTTATGCTAGTTTTGCGACATATCTGATAAACAAAATTATATGCCTGATAATAGTTCTCTTGTGAATTCAGTTTTAGATCAGTTAAGCGCCGCAGGGCATAAAAAGGTCGTTTTTTGCAATGATCCCGATACCGGCCTTAAAGCCATCATCGCTGTTCATGATACGACATTAGGTCCTGCTTTAGGCGGAACAAGGATGTGGAGCTATGTTTCAGAAGCGGAAGCATTGGAAGATGTACTCAGATTATCCAGAGGAATGACCTATAAAGCAGCCATCACCGGCTTAAATATTGGCGGTGGTAAAGCCGTAATTATCGGCGATTCCAGAAAAGGAAAATCGGAAGCCATGATGCGCAGCTACGGCAGATTTATCCGAAACATGAATGGAGAATTCATTACAGCAGAAGATTTAGGAACCACTACAAAAGATATGGAGTACATCCGTATGGAAACCGAATATGTCACCGGCGTTCCAGAATCTTTAGGTGGCGCAGGTGATCCAGCACCGCATACGGCAAAAGGCGTGTTTTTAGGCATTAAAGCTTGCGTAAAAGAGGTGTTTGGAACAGATATGCTGGCGGGACGTTCGGTGGTAGTTCAAGGGATTGGGAATGTAGGAGAGCACCTGGTAGAGCTGTTAAGAGCAGAAAATGTAGAAGTTTACATCAGTGACATCAACGAAGAACGTTTGCAGCATGTTGCGCGTACTTATAAAGCCAAGCCTATTGCGGCAGACAAGATATTTGGAATAGACGCCGATATTTACGCGCCATGTGCCTTAGGATCGACGGTAAATGATAAAACCATCCCTAAAATGAAGTTCGCCATTATCGCGGGTTCTGCAAACAATCAGTTGGCAGATGAGCTGGTACATGGTCAGCTATTATTGGAAAAAGGCATCTTGTTTGCACCAGATTACCTGATCAATGCCGGGGGTTTAATCAGCTGTTATTCTGAATTGACGGGTTACGGCAAGAAACGTACCATTCAGCTGACGGAAAACATCTATAATGCTACACGCGATGTGATCAGGATGTCTAAGAAAGACAACATTTCAACTATCCTGGCCGCGAATCACATTGCTGAACAAAGAATAATCGATATCAAGAAAATAAAATCATCATTTTAGTACACAAATCACAAATTAAATCACCGGTAATTTACCACTCGTTCTTACACATTCATGTTAAACAGAAGGCACTTAAGAATTAAAGCTTTGCAAAACATTTTTGCATGGCAAATGACAGACAAGAGAGATTTAGCTTCTTCAAAAAAAGCTTTATTGGAAAGTATTGACAGCGTGTACGAGATGTACATCTGGATGCTATCACTCCTTGTTGAAGTTACAGAATACACTAGCATCGACGCTATTGAAAGGTCAAATAAACATTTGCCTACAGCAGAGGACCTGAATCCTAACATGAAACTGCTCCACAATAAGTTTGCGGTTACTTTAAAAGAAAACCCGGACTTTAAGGACAACGTCAACAAATACCAGATCAACTGGATGTCTGATCCTGAATTTGTAAAAGGTATCTTCAATGCCTTAAAAGTTACTCCTGAGTATATCGCTTATCTTGCAGATGAGGACAATAGCTTAGAAGAATCAAAAGTGATCATCAAATTTATCTTTAGAAAAATTATTTTAAAAAGCCACAACATCATCCAGGCTTTTGAAGATAAGTTTATCAACTGGTCTGTAGATAAAGAAGTAATGCAGGGAATGGTTGCTAAAACTTTAAAGAACTTTACTTCTGAAGATCCACGCAAAAACAAACTGACGCCAATCAGTCAGGACTGGGAAGAGGATAAGAAATTCGTAGAAGATCTTTTCATTTATACCCTGAAAAACAACAAAGAATACCAGGAACTTATTGCTGAACGTACCAAAAACTGGGAGTCGGAAAGGATTGCATTAATGGACACCATTTTAATGAAAATGGCAATCTGTGAATTGCTTAATTTCCCATCTATTCCTGTTAAAGTAACGATTAATGAGTACTTAGATTTATCAAAAGATTACAGTACTCCGAAAAGTAATTCGTTTATTAACGGTATCTTGGACAAAATTTTAGGCGACCTGAAAAGAACAGATAGCATCCATAAATTGGGCCGCGGATTAATCGAAGAATAAAAAATATGAAACGAATCTTGTTAATTGCAATTGCAGCGATGACATTTGCTTCCTGCCAAAACACAGCGAAAACTGCTGGTGCAAGCACCGAAGCAGGGACAACCTCCCTTGCCGAAGGTACTGACCCGGTAGCAGCGGCTGATGCCGCAGTGATGACTTTTGAGAATGAAAACTATAATTTCGGTAAAATAGCTCCGGGAGAGAAAGTTCATTACAGTTATAAGTTTACAAACACCGGAAAAAGCCCTTTAATCATTAGCAATGCAGCTTCAACTTGTGGCTGTACGGTTCCTGAGATCCCTAAAGAGCCGATTCTTCCAGGTGCTTCAGCGAGCATTAATGTGGTTTTTGACAGTGCAGGTAAATTTGGAATGCAGGATAAGGTAGTTACGGTGACTTCAAATGCGAATCCAACTGTAGCAGAACTGCATTTAACAGGAGAAATTAAAGAAAATAAATAATTACGAATAAAAAATCTTAACATATAATTATGATGTCAACAGTAATCTTACAAGCAACAGGTGGTAGCAGCATGCTAGGTACCTTGGTACCAATGGTTTTAATCATGGTGGTATTTTATTTTTTCATGATCAGACCTCAGGTTAAAAAAGCTAAAGACCATAAAAAATTGGTTGAAGAGTTGAAAAAAGGTGATAAAATTGTGACTACTGCCGGTATTCACGGTAAAATTGTAGATATGAACGATACTACTTTCGTTATTGAAGTAGAAAGTGGTACTAAAATCCGTTTTGATAAAACTTCGGTCTCTTTAGATGCAACAAAAGCTGCTGCTCCTAAAGTTGATCTTGCAAAAACTGAAGCTTCAAAAGCATAGGTTTTACAGCTATACTGGTAAAAGCCGCATCCTTGTTTGGTGCGGCTTTTGCATTTCAGTATATTTGATTACTTTGTCTATATGCCCATCATCAAACTCACAAAAGTAGAGCAAAAGCGTTTTCTGGCGCTGGTCACCTGTCTGTTCTTGGCTGTTGCGGCATGGTTGTTCATGGCATTGAACAATAAATACGTTTATACGGCCAAGACGGTACTCGACTATAAGAACTTCCCTCAAAAGAAAGCTTTTCATCCGTTGCAATCAGATACCGTAGATTTACAGGTGGAAGGAACGGGCTGGCAGTTGTTATTTGCGAGATTGAGGATCAAACCTCAGTCGATTTCCATTAACCTGGAGCAATTGAATAAAAGGAATTATGTGTTGTTTTCTGAGCAGCTGTTCAATGTGAACCGCCAGCTGGAATCTTCTCAGAAGATCATTTCCGTAAAGCCGGATACGCTGTATTTTGACTTCTCCGAAAGGAGGGTAAAAAGAGTGCCTGTTAAACTGGTGTCCAATCTTCGCTTTGTACCGCAGTATGGTTTATCTAATGCCATTAAGGTGAATCCGGACTATGTGACGATCTCCGGCCCGGAGGAAGATATTGTCAAAATAAAAGAATGGAATACTGATACTTTGAAATTGGAAGATATCCAAAGTTCCACGGTCGCCAGGGTAGCAATGCTGCAGAATAAGATGAAAAATGTAAACATCTTCCCAACCAGTGTAGACGTGAAGCTACCAGTGGATGAGTTTACAGAAAAAGTGATAGAAGTGCCCTTAAAGGTGATCAACAATAAAGAATATTACAATATAAAACTCTACCCTAAAAAGGTGAAGGTGACTTTAATGGTGGCGCTGTCTAAGTACAGCCAGATCAATGAAGAATTCATTGAGGCGATAGTAGACATGAATGAATGGAAGGTTTTTCAGCACAATCAGCTGACCGTTAGGTTGAATCGCTTTCCTGATTATTGCAATCTGGTGCAGATTAAACCTGCTAAAGTTGATTTTATTATAGAAAAATAATGTTAAAAATAGGGATAACAGGAGGAATAGGAAGTGGAAAAACCACAGTATGCCGGGTGTTCGAAACCTTGGGCATTCCTGTATTTTATGCAGATACGGTAGCCAAACAAATTATGATCACGGACCCCATCCTGATTCAAGGGGTAAAAGATACTTTTGGAGAAGAAAGTTATACACCTGAAGGGGTACTAAACAATAAACACATCGCTGGGATTGTCTTTAATCAGGCAGCAGAGTTAGAAAAACTCAACCAATTGGTTCATCCAGCGGTATTCCGTGCTTTTGAAAAGTGGGCAAGTCAGGTTGCGCCGAATGTACCGTATATCCTCAAAGAAGCAGCCTTGCTTTTTGAAAGTGGTTCTTATCAGTTATGCGACCGTAATGTGCTGGTCATTGCGCCCTTGGAAACCAGATTGCAGCGCGTCATGCAGCGCGATGGCGTAACCGAGGAGCAAGTGAAGGCACGTATGGATAAGCAGCTCTCCGACGAAGAGAAAGCTAAAATGGCGGATATGCTGGTCCACAACAATGAAACAGATTCTTTAATTACACAAGTGATGGCTTTACACCGTCAATTCTTAAATACAAATCCTTAATGATATTAGATGATTTTATAGTTGCTACAAAAACTGGTTTATTTTGTAGATATGGTGATTTTTATCTGGATCCAAAGGAAATAGTAAAAGACGCAGTGATTTCCCATGCCCATGGAGACCATGCCATCGGAGGTAACCTCCATGTTTATTGTACGGAAACGACCTCCTTGTTTATGAAACACCGCTATAAGAAGTTTGCCGGTGGTGAGTTTCATTTGAAAGGTTATCATGAGGGTTTTACGCTGAATGGCGTTAAAATCAGCTTTATCCCTGCCGGACATATTCTGGGTTCGGCCATGATTTTAATGGAATATCAAGGTGTTAAATACCTGTATACCGGTGATTATAAATTACAGCCAGATAAGACCTGCGAGCCCATTGAATTTGTGCAGGCAGATGTCCTGATTACAGAGACGACTTTTGCTGATCCAAATACCCGTCACCCAGCAGCAGAAGAAGAAATTTTGAAGCTCAATGGAACTCAAAGTAACATTATGTTAGGCGCTTATGCCTTAGGTAAATGTCAGCGGCTGATTAGTTTGATGAATGACCATTGTCCGGAAAAAAGGATACTGGTGCACCATAGTATGATGCCTTTTGTGAAAATTTATGAGCAGAATGGCATAAATATGGGAAAATATGAAATGTATGATCGTAAAGTGATGAAGAACACGCAAACAAATATGGTTTATATGGTTCCTCCAATGGTGTTTAGGAGCTATTTTAGAGCTATAAATGTAATTAGAGTATTCGCTACGGGTTGGAAGCACTTACAAAACAATAGTGAAATTCAGTTGTATGTATCTGATCATGCAGACTGGAATGACATCATTTATACCATAGATCAGGTAAAACCTACAGAGGTTTGGACCAATCATGGCGATGGAAAGCAGTTGAAGGAACATTTCGCAAATAGTTTGGTCGTTAAATTGCTTACATAAGATGATAGAGGGGATAGACTATTATTTGAACGAGGATGGGCTAATGGTTTTCACTGAAGCTTATCATCTAAAAAGGGGCTATTGCTGTAAAAATAAATGTAAACACTGCCCATGGGGATTTGGCAAGAAAAAGACCAGTCCAGAAAAAGGGAATGAGAATAAACAGAATGACTGAGATGCGGTTGGAGAAAGAAATAAAAGCGACAAAATTTAAAGATATATATCAGCAGGCAATAGCAAACCTGGTATTTACCAACAGTTGGTGCAATGACTATTTTAAGCAGGTCATTGCCCCTTATGAGATTACTCCACAGCAGTTCAATATTTTAAGAATTTTGAGAGGTCAGTACCCTGCGCCTTCCACAATAAATTTATTGAAATCAAGAATGCTGGATAAGATGTGTGATGCTTCCCGCATCACAGAACGTCTGGTGCAAAAGAAATTAGTGGCCAAAGGTGTGAATGTCCATGATAAACGGGCCGTTGATATTTTGATCACGGAAAAAGGATTGACTTTACTCCGCAAAATGGACGATGGGGTAGACCTTTCTGCGCTGGCAGCAAAGAACTTGTCGGCTGAGGAAGCACAGTTATTGAACGATTTGCTGGATAAAATGAGAGGTTAATCTTATCAATTTTATAGAGAAAAAAAGCTACGCCTTTATAGAGGTGTAGCTTTTTTTGTAAAAGCTATAATTTATTGAAGAAGGTTAATGCTGGTGTGTTTGGCCGGTCATAAAATAGCCAAGCAGGGCAATGCCCACGCCACACAATACCGCGATCATTTTCCTTTTACTCACCTTATGGTCTACACTTGATTCAAATAAGATCGTAGTAGAAATGTGTAAAAAGATACCGATCACAATACCCATGATCTTGTTGAAATAGTCTTCTACGCCACCAATAGTGCCATTGCTCAAGCCATAACTCACATAAAATCCGAACGGTGCCATTATCGCAAAAATGCTGATGTAAAAAAGCACGCTGTTTCTTTTGAAATGACTTTGCATCAATATACTCGCCAAGGCAAAAGCCGCAGGAATGTGGTGTAAGGAGATTCCGAAAATCAAGGCATTGTGCTGATCTTTAGCCAATGGCATCCCTTCCAGAAAGGCATGCAGACACAGACTGATCATGATTCCATATGGAAAAGCTTTTGAATCTCCGTGTTTATGAATATGGCCATGTTCTACACCTTCCGAAAATTGTTCCAATAGAATTTGAAATAGGAAACCAACCAGGATAAAGATCCCGATTTGTGCATGATCTGGTCCGCTGTAAGCTTCCGGAATCAGGTGTAATACGGTAATGGCGAATAAATAAGCTCCACTAAAGGAAAGAATTAACTTCAGTAGCTGCGATTTATCGCTCTTTACCATAAAAATGGCAGAGCCTCCTAAAAAGGCGCTAAAGAATAAGATGAGCAACTTCCAGATTTCCATTATACTTGTGGTTGTATTTTTTTGTAGATGATTGAAGTACTGAAACCAATCAGACTGCCCAGTAAGGCGCCTACCATGGTATCAATAGGGTAGTGTACCCCGACATAGATTTGTGAGAAGGAAATGATCAAGGCCCAAGCCAGTCCAATCGGTAAGATAGGCTTCCATTTATCGTAAAATACGAAAATCAGGAAAACGGCCATGGCAAAATGATTGGTCGCATGTGCGGAAGGAAAACTATAGCCGCTGCCACATGGCACACGACGAATAAGTTCGCCAACCAGGTCAATGTCGTTGCATGGCCTGATCCGCCCTGCTAATGGCTTGATCACTCTCGAAGCAATTAAATCGCCCATCGCTACAGTAAAAGCCAGCATTCCTATAATGTACCATCCTCTTTTCTTATATTCTTTAACACAAAAAATGATGATAAATAAATATAATGGGATCCAGAAATAACGATTGCGCATTAAAGGCAGCAGCCAGTCGAAAATTGGGTTGCCCATGTCGCGGTTTACTTTAAGAAATAGGTCTACGTCAAATTGATGCAGGGCTTCTAGCATATTTTTTTGCAGATTAAAATCAAACGGTCAGATTTAGTCTCGTCGAAGGCTTCTAAAGCATAATTGCCAAAGGTTTCCGTGATTTCCAAGCCACTTTTTAGTAACATTCTTTCAAAATCTTCTTTTTGGAATGCTTGTACGCGCTCTTCAAAAGCGAAAGATTTATTGCGGTGTTCGAAATTGATATGTTTGATAATTTTGCCATCAGCCACAAATTTATGAAGATGGAACTCTATGCCTTCCATCGTTTTTGTTTCCTGCTGTGTCAGGTTTTTGATGATCTTTTGCGTATTGAAATAATCAATTACCAAGGTCCCATCATGTTTTAAACTTTTTCTGAAAGAGGTCAATGCGCTCACATGTTCTTTTTCTGTATCAAAATAACCGAAACTGGTGAACAGGTTCAAGGCAAGGTCAAAATAATTGATAAAAGACAGCTTACGCATGTCATGAACGAAAAAGTGCAAGTTCTTCTGCTCAAATTGCTGCGCATATTTGATGCTTTGTTCAGAAAGATCAACTCCGGTTACATCATAACCTTTTTTGTTCAGGTAAATGGAATGTCTGCCGCGGCCGCAGGCAATATCCAGAATCCTGGAATCTGCAGCAGGCTTCAGGTGTGCCGACAGGTTATCAATTAAGAATTCTGCTTCAGCATCATTGCGTTGACTATATAAAATATGATAATAAGGAGAGTTGAACCAATATTGAAACCACTTGCGCTGCATAAAGCCCGTTTTTGTTGATGTTTACGAAAAATACAAATATAGTATTTTCAAATGCAACATTGAGGATTATTTAAGCTTCCTCCATGATTTTAATGATGTTAATTTTACGATTTGAAGTGCTATAAATCAGTCTTTATGTTGTTTTTTTGCTATTTTTGAAAAAAAAACCGAATAACTTGACACTAATAAAATCTATCTCCGGAATAAGAGGAACCATCGGAGGAATCGCCGGTAATGGTTTGACTCCTATTGATATCGTTAAATTTACAGCAGCTTATGGCTCTTGGATTATCAATAAAACGAACATTAAGAAAATTGTTGTTGGACGTGACGCCAGAATTTCTGGTGAAATGGTGAACAACCTGGTCATAGGTACCCTTCAGGGCTTAGGCATTGAAGTGATCGACCTTGGTTTGTCAACTACTCCAACAGTAGAAATCGCCGTGCCACTTGAAAAAGCTGGAGGTGGGATCATCTTAACGGCAAGTCACAATCCAAAACAATGGAATGCTTTGAAATTATTGAATGATAAAGGTGAGTTTATCAGCGATGCTGATGGAAAAGAACTTTTAGAGATCGCTGAGAAATCAGAGTTTAGCTTTGCTGAGGTAGATGATCTGGGTACGGTGACTAAAGACGATAGCTATCTGCAAAAGCATATAGATGCCGTTCTAGCTTTACCATTAGTAGATGTTGCTGCAATTAAAGCGGCAAACTTTAAGATCGCGATCGACTGTGTCAACTCGACAGGAGGAATCTTCGTTCCTGCTTTATTGAAAGCTTTAGGTGTGGAGACGGTATATGAATTGTACTGTACACCTGATGGCCACTTCCCACATAATCCTGAACCATTGCCAGAAAACTTAACGGAAATCGCTAAGGTGGTAAAAGCTAAAAACGCAGATTTAGGTATTGTAGTGGATCCAGATGTAGACCGTTTGTGCTTTGTTTGTGAGGATGGGTCGATGTTTGGTGAAGAATATACTTTAGTTGCAGTGGCGGATTACGTGCTTAAAAACACGCCGGGAAATACCGTTTCCAACCTTTCTTCTACCAGAGCATTGAGAGATGTAACGGAAAAAGCAGGAATGGAATACCACGCTTCAGCAGTAGGGGAGGTGAATGTCGTGAATCAAATGAAAGCAAATAAAGCGATCATCGGTGGTGAAGGTAATGGTGGTATCATCTATCCTGAATCTCATTATGGCCGTGATGCCTTAGTCGGCATCGGTTTATTCTTAACGCATTTGGCGAAGTTTGGCAAGTCAATTTCTCTTTTGAGAAGCAGCTACCCAGCTTATTATATCTCAAAAAATAAAATTACACTAACCCCTGAAATGGACATCGATGCTTTATTGGTTAAAGTTCAGGAGAAATATAAAAATCAGCCTACCAGCGCTATCGATGGCTTGAAAATAGAATTTGATAAAGAATGGGTGCATTTGCGCAGGTCTAATACAGAGCCAATCATTCGCATCTACAGCGAAGCAGGCAGCGAAACAGTAGCTGAAAACCTGGCCTCAAAGATCATCTCAGATATCAAAGAAATTTTAAAATTGAACTAATGAAGGTAAACAGGATCTATTTAGACAATGCGGCAACAACACCTCTGGATCCAGAGGTAATTTCGGAGATGCTGAACGTAATGACTAATTATTACGGCAATCCATCTGCAATTCATGCTCAGGGTAGAGAGGTAAGAACGCTGGTAGAAAAAGCAAGGAAAACAGTTGCCGGTCTCTTAAATGCGACTCCTGCTGAGGTCTTTTTTACCTCTGGAGGCACAGAAGCTGATAATACCGCTATCCGTTGCGGAATTGCTGCTTTTAATATCAAACATGCCATTACTTCGAAAATTGAACACCATGCGGTAGAACATACATTAGATATGCTGCTGAAACAAGGTGTGATTGACAAACTGAGTTTTGTAAACATCGATGCGAAAGGGAATGTTGATTATGACCACTTGGAGCAATTGCTAAAAGAAAACGATCGTTCATTTGTTTCTTTAATGCATGCCAATAATGAATTGGGGACCTTAACCGACATTGTGCGAGTAGGAGAGATCTGTGAGCAATATGATGCCATTTATCATTGTGATACTGTTCAAACAATGGGTCATTACCAGCATGACGTGAGAAAGCTGAAAGCGCACTTTATTGTGTGTTCAGCTCATAAATTGCATGGCCCTAAAGGTGTAGGGTTCTTATTTGTAAACCACAATGTAAAAATCGCTCCAATGATTTATGGTGGTGCACAAGAACGCAATATGCGTGGTGGTACTGAAAATGTATACGGAATTATTGGACTTTCAAAAGCCCTTGAAATGGCGTATGCAGAAATGGAAAGCCATCAGAACCATATACAGGGATTAAAAGATTACTTGAAAAATAGATTGAGCACAGAAATCGCTGACATTAGTTTTAACGGCGAAACAGATGCAGACAAGAGCTTGTATACGGTATTGAATGTTTCTTTTCCAGCAATGGATATGTCTGATATGTTGCTGTTTAACCTAGATATCAACGGCATTTCTGCCTCTGGCGGCAGTGCTTGTTCTTCAGGATCTAACATCGGTTCTCATGTGTTAACCGGTATTGATGCAGATCCGAACAGACCATCTGTAAGGTTTTCTTTCAGCAAATACAATACGAAAGAAGAACTGGATATTGTAGTAGATAAAGTCAAACAAATCGTAAGTCAGAACGTTACTGCATAAATAGTATTCTATGCAGTTTCACAGAATTACTAAGGCCAGCGATCCCTCGCTGACCTTTATAAAAAAACTATATGAGGATGCCTTCCCTCCGCATGAGCGGAGGGATTGGGATTCCTTACTCAAACGAATTTCTACAGATCAGGAAATGCACCTTGATCTGATCCATACCGACGATGGACATATTGGTTTTATCATCTGGTGGGAGATCTCCGGCTGTTATTTCGTAGAACATTTTGCAATTGATGCGGAACTAAGGGGCAAAAATTATGGCGCATCCGTACTCAATTACTATAAATCATTGCTTCCAGGCAGGATGCTGTTAGAAGTAGAACCGCCTGAAGATGAATATTCCATTCGTAGAATCGGGTTTTATGAACGTCTTGGTTTCCAGGTGTTAGATTTCAGCTACCGACAACCATCTTATACCGATCCATTGGTATCGTATCCAATGTTATTGATGGCCACTGCGACATTTGAGGGAAGTGAGCTGACCGTATTAGCCGCGCTGATCAAAGAAAAAATATATGCGCCAAAGGCTTTAGCTACTGATTCGTAAGCAGAATTAAATCCGTGTTTTTTTTTCTGATTTTTTAATCCTATTATATTAAACATAACTGATTTTACGTTGTTTCTTTACTGGTACGGTATCATCAATAAAATCATCATGTTATGAAAACGCCGGAAAACAACAATGAAAAACACAGTCACCGGAAAACGGTGTACAAAGAGACAGAAGATTTTGGGAACAATAAGCCAGATACTGGCGATACCTCTTCTGCAGGAGACTTTAGTCGGACAGATTTTTTCAAGCATCACCGCCGAACAAATAAGCCTATGGGATCCAGTCATGAGCCTGGAACCTTCCCAGGAAGGTAAGCCTAAGCATCTGTTCTAAAGTAACAATTACAGCTACATTGTTAATGAAGGCACCATATTTAAATATAGTGCCTTTTTTTATTTAAAAAAATCTCCTACTTTAGGACTGTGCTAAAACGTTTTTAACACATAAAACAATCGTTTGTTTACAGAAATGTTCAAATGGAGCGTTTGAGGCTAGATTTTAAACCAAATAACATAAACTACTTATCCAATATCATGATGATGAAGCGTTACTTAACCGCATTATTGATTGCCGGTTCTTCCGCAGCTTTTGCGCAAACCGTTGGTAAATTGAGTGATCCCGTCGAATGGATCAACCCTTTGATGGGGACGGCAAGCAAGCCCTCAATGTCTAACGGAAATACTTATCCAACAATTGCCCTGCCTTGGGGTATGAACTTCTGGACACCACAAACTGGGAAAATGGGAGATGGATGGGCTTATACTTACGATGCCGATAAAATTCGTGGTTTCAAACAAACCCATCAGCCTTCTCCGTGGATGAACGATTATGGTCAGTTTTCGATCATGCCGGTAACCGGTAAAAAGCGTATAGATCAGGATGATCGCGCCAGCTGGTATTCGCATAAAGCGGAAGTGGCTAAACCTTATTATTATAGTGTTTACCTGGCCGACGCTGATGTGACCACAGAGATCACTCCTACAGAGCGTGCCGCACAGTTCAGGTTTACCTTTCCAAAATCGGATAGTTCTTTTGTAGTGATTGATGCTTTCGATAAAGGATCTTACATTAAGATTTTTCCTAAAGAAAGAAAAGTGATTGGTTATACCACCAGACACAGTCACAAGCTGACACCTGAAAACTTTAAAAACTATTTCGTAGCCTATTTCGACAAAGATTTCGTGTCTGCTAATGCCTGGAAAGGTAAAGAGCTGCTGAAAGATGAGCTGGAAATTAAAGCAGATCACTCTGGTGCAATCGTAGGTTTTAAAACTAAAAAAGGCGATCAAGTGCTGATGAAAGTAGCTTCTTCTTTTATCAGCTTTGAACAGGCAGAACTTAATTTAAAAAGAGAACTGGCTAATGATACTTTTGATGCGACCAAAGCAAAAGCTAAAGATGTTTGGAATAAAACGCTGAGCAGAGTAGCTGTAGAAGGCGGTACTGTGGACCAGACCCGTACTTTTTACTCTAGCTTTTACCGTACTTTATTCTTCCCGAATAAATTATATGAATTGGATGCCAGCAATAAAATTGTGCACTGGAGCCCATATAATGGCAAAATTTTGCCAGGTTATATGTTTGCTGGAACAGGATTCTGGGATACTTTCAGAGCATTATATCCTTTCTTGAACCTGGTTTACCCATCGATCAACAAAGAAATGCAGGAAGGTTTGATCAACGACTATAAAGAAGGCGGATTCCTGCCGGAATGGTCTAGTCCGGGTTATGCGAATGTAATGGTTGGTAACAACTCTGCTTCGGTAGTGGCTGATGCTTACATTAAAGGACTTCGTGGTTACGATATCAATACTTTATATGAGGCATTGATTCATGGTGCAAATAATGAAGGACCATTAGATGCAGTTGGAAGAGCAGGAGTGAAGTATTATAACGAATTAGGTTATGTACCTTATGATGTGAAGATCAATGAAAATGCAGCGCGTACTTTAGAATATGCGTATGACGATTTCACGATTTACAAATTGGGTAAAGCGCTGGGTAAGCCAAAAGCAGAAACAGATCTTTATGCAAAACGCAGTATGAATTATAAAAACCTTTTTGATCCAGCTAGTGGATTGATGAGAGGAAAAAATAAAGATGGTAGTTTCCAATCTCCGTTTAATCCTTTTAAATGGGGTGATGCTTTTACAGAAGGTAACAGCTGGCATTATTCCTGGTCAGTATTCCAGGATATTGATGGTCTTTCTAAGTTAATGGGTGGCAAAGAGAAGTTTGTTCAAAAACTGGATTCTGTATTTACCCTGCCTCCAATTTTTGACGACAGCTATTATGGTGGTGTAATCCATGAAATTCGTGAGATGCAGATTGCCAATATGGGGCAATATGCACATGGTAATCAACCGATTCAACACATGATTTACCTGTACAATTATGCTGGTGCACCATGGAAAACTCAATATTGGGTGCGTGAAACGATGAACCGTATGTATAAAGCAACTCCGGATGGTTATTGCGGAGATGAGGATAATGGCCAGACTTCTGCCTGGTATGTATTCTCAGCATTGGGCTTCTACCCAGTAACTCCTGCTACAGATCAATACGTATTGGGTGCACCATTATTTAAAAAGGTGACTTTAAGCTTGGAAAATGGTAAAAAAGTAGTAATCAATGCCGCTAATAACAGCGATGCGAACAGATATGTTCAAGGTTTGAAATACAACGGTGCTGCTTATCCAAAAAACTGGCTGAGCCATTCTGAACTTCTGAAAGGTGCAACGCTTGATTTCAATATGTCTGCAACGCCAAATAAGCAGCGTGGAACGAAAGAAACGGATTTCCCTTACTCTTTCTCAACTGATCCTAATAAATAGGCTTAGAAGCGAAGCATTGAAGAAACCTACATTTTAGTAGATTTCTTCAATGGCTATTTAAAACACAAAAAACATATGGCATAAAAAAAGTGGGAGTTGTATAAAAACTCCCACTTTTTTTATGTTTAAACTGAAAATACTTATTCGTTAAATCGAAATGAAGGATTCAGTTCTATTGAAATTTTAGTTGGCTACCATTTTAAGGAAAGCTGCAATTTTAGCTTTCATCGCCCTGCGGTCTACAATAAAATCAAGGAAACCATGTTCCTGGACAAACTCTGCAGTTTGAAATCCTTTAGGAAGATCTTTTTTAATCGTTTCTTTAATTACCCTCGGACCAGCAAAACCGATCAAAGCACCTGGTTCTGCGATATTGATATCGCCCAGCATTGCGTAAGATGCAGTCACACCACCTGTCGTAGGATCCGTCAGTAACGAGATGTATGGAATTTTTGCCTGGCTCAACAAGGCTAATTTAGCCGATGTTTTTGCCATTTGCATTAACGAGAATGCTGCTTCCATCATTCTGGCACCACCAGATTTAGAAATCATCAGGAAAGGAATTTTATGCTTGATGCTATAGTCAATGGAGCGGGCAATTTTCTCACCTACTACTGATCCCATAGAACCACCAATAAAGTTGAAGTCCATACAGGCAATTACTAAATCCTGTCCTTCAATTTTACCTACACCTGCTCTAATTGCGTCTTTTAAGCCAGTTTTAGCCTGACTTTCTACCAAACGGTCTACATAAGGTTTACTGTCTGTGAAGTTTAATGGGTCACCTGAAGTTAGATTTGCAAATAACTCTGTGAACTCATTATTGTCAAACAATACCTGAAAATATTCCTTTGATCCTACCCTAAGGTGGTAGTCGCAATATTGGCAAACGTATTTATTTTCAACCAGATCGGCACTGTGGAGTGCTTTCTTACAATTAGGACACTTGTTCCATAAACCGTCTGGCGCTTCTTTTTTTTCTTCTGTTCTTGTACTGATACCTTTTTTTTCTCTCTTAAACCAAGCCATGTTATTTGTTGAAAAATGCGAGTACAAAGAAACAAAAAAAAATTAGAAGAGTTTAAGGTAGTTTTTAGTTAAAAATAATCGGCCTTAGATTTGGCCAGAGGGATATTTTTCCTAACTTCGGCATATATAAAATTATAAAAAATGAGTTTAAAAGGCTATAAAGGCGTAATTTACGGAGATGCCGTTCAGGAATTGTTTGAACAGGCTAAAAAACATCAGTTTGCATTACCTGCAGTTAATGTTACCGGTACCAACACAATCAATGCGGTAATGGAAACAGCGAAGGCAGTTAATTCACCTGTTATTATTCAGCTTTCCAATGGCGGAGCCCAATTTTATGCTGGAAAAACATTGAATAATGACAATTTGAATGCATGTGTATTAGGCGCAGTTTCTGCAGCTAAACATGTACATTTATTAGCTGAGCATTACGGTGTTGCAGTAGTTTTGCATACTGACCACGCAGCAAAGAAACTATTACCATGGATCGACGGTTTACTAGACCATGGCGAAAAATTCTTCGCAGCGCATGGTAAACCATTGTTTTCTTCACACATGTTAGATTTATCAGAAGAGTCTATCGAAGAAAATATCGAGATTTCTGCTAAATATCTTGCTCGCATGGCGAAAATAGGTATGACTATCGAAATCGAACTAGGTGTAACTGGTGGAGAAGAGGATGGAGTAGACAACAGTGATGTAGATAGCTCTAAATTATACACTCAACCTTCTGAAGTAGCTTATGCTTACGAAGAATTGAGTAAAGTAAGTGATAAATTTACGGTAGCAGCAGCTTTCGGTAATGTTCACGGCGTTTACAAACCAGGTAATGTGAAATTACAGCCGGTAATTCTTAAGAACTCTCAGGATTATATCAGAGAAAAATATGCAATCACTGCTGAAAAACCTATCAATTTTGTATTCCACGGTGGTTCAGGATCTACTCAGGAAGAAATCAGAGAAGCGATTTCTTACGGAGCAATCAAAATGAACATCGATACAGATATGCAATGGGCATTATGGGAAGGTGTTTTGGATTACTATAAAGCAAATGAAGCTTATCTTCAAGCGCAAATCGGTAACCCAGATGGCGATGATAAACCAAATAAGAAATATTATGATCCTCGCGTTTGGTTACGTAAAGGTGAAGAAGCTTTTGTTAAACGTTTAACTCAGGCTTTCGAAGACCTTAACTGTAGAGACGCAAGCGATAAACTATAGTTTTTCGTTTCCAGATCGTCAGGAGTCTTTAAACAGTCCTGAAATCAAACAAGGCCTGCTCCATGATATGGAACAGGCCTTGTTATTTAACTCTAAATTTCGAAGAGCTGCTTATTCTGTTCCTGATTTTGGCTGTTCAAACCCCTATTTTTTACCATATTTGTAGAAACATCAGCAGGCAATGGAAACACTATTCGTAAATAAGGTAAATGGAAAAGAGGAACTAGATCATGTATTTGCGATCAGAAGAGTCGTTTTTGTGGATGAGCAGCATTGCCCGCCAGAACTGGAATGGGAAAATGAAGAAGAATCGACCCATTTTCTTGCTAAGATGGATAATCAGCCATGTGGTGCCTGTAGGTGGAGAAAAACAGATCAAGGCTATAAGCTGGAGAGATTTGCCGTATTGAAAGCATATCGGGGTAAGCGAATAGGGCAGGCGCTGGTAGCGGCAGTGTTAGCCGATTTACCTGCAGATGCGCATTATATTTACCTGAACGCACAGCTGCCTGCAATGTCTTTATATGCTAAATTTGGCTTTTTGGCCGAAGGACCGCAATTTGAAGAAGCAGGATTCCAGCATTTTAAAATGGTAAAGAAAGGATAGCGATTAACTCAAAAATATCTGATTGGAGAGCTGTACCGCAGCTTTCCATTTTTCCATATCCAGTCCTAAAGTTTCTCCTTTACTTTCCAAAAACCAGATCAGGTCTTCAGTAGCTAAATTCCCAGTCAGGTCGTCAGTTGCCATAGGGCAGCCTCCAAAGCCTTTTAAGGCGCTATCGAATCTAAAGCATCCACAATCATAAGCTGCTTGTATTTTTTCAATACGCGTCTCCGGAGTGCTGTGTAAGTGAACGCCAATCTCTACCTGATCAAATGTCTTCATCATGCCTGGCAAAATCGCTTTAATTCTTTCCGGAGAGGATATGCCAATCGTATCTGATAAAGAGAGTATGTTGACGCCCATATCGGTCAGTGTACTTGCCCAATGCATCACGATCTCTTCATTCCATGGATCGCCGTAAGGGTTTCCGAAACCCATGGATAAATACACCACTGCAGTTTTATCATGCTGAGTACAAAGCTCCAGCATTTGTTTGACCGTATCCAGGGAAGCAGCAATCGTAGCATTCGTATTGCGCATTTGAAAAGTCTCAGAGATAGAAAAAGGAAAACCCAGTTGATGGATCTCCGGATGCTGTACAGCGGCTTCTATGCCTCTTAAATTGGCTACAATGGCCAGCAGTTTGGATCGGGTACTGCTCAAATCCAGTTTTGCCAATACTTCGGCAGTATCTCTTAATTGAGGAATGGCTTTAGGACTCACAAAACTGCCAAAATCGATGGTATCAAAGCCCACCTGCAGCAGCAAATTGATATAGGCTGCTTTCAGGTCGGTGTCAATGAAATCATGGATACCTTGCATGGCATCTCTTGGACATTCTATCAGTTTAATCGACTTTTGCTGGTTCATGCTTTATTTTCTTGTAGTAAGGTCGGATAATCAATCTTGTGCCACGATCGTAGCTGAAATAACTCCAAACCCAGTTCACAAAAACCACGAGTTTATTTCTAAAGCCAACGAGTGTCATCAAATGTACAAACATCCAGGTAAACCACGCGAATACCCCTTGAAATCTGATATGATGTAAATCAACAACTGCCCGGTTCCGACCTACAGTGGCCATAGCCCCTTTGTCTTTATATTTAAAATTGGCGGTGGCTTTCTTTTCAATAATGTTCAACAGGTTTCCTGCCAATTGTCGGCCTTGTTGAATGGCCGCAGGGGCAACGCCTGGATGTCCGTTAGGAAATTCGCTTGTGATCATAGCGGCAACATCGCCTATGGCGTAAATATTGGAGTAACCATCTACTTTATTGATTTCATCCACCTTTAAGCGGTTTCCGCGAACAATGACTTCTGGATTTAAACCATCCAGAACCACACCTTTTACACCTGCAGACCAGATCACATTGGAAGAGCCAATCTGCTGTCCATCTGCGAGGGTCAGCACTTTGCCATTAAACGACTGCACCCGGGCTTCCGTCATAATATTAACGCCTAATTCTGTTAAAAACAGCCTTGCTTTTTTAGAAGCCTGAGGAGACATGGCTCCCAATAATTCCGGCGAACCTTCTATCAGATAAATGCGCACCTTGTCAATATCCAGTTCCGGGTAATCACTTTTCAATACATGTTTTTTAAGCTCGGCAATGGCTCCTGCAGTTTCCACTCCGGTAGGTCCGCCGCCAACCACCACAAAGCTGAGCAGTTCATTGGCCACCAATGGATCCGTGGCAATCTGTGCAGCTTCCAAATTTTGAAGAATCAGGCTTCGCAGATTTAAGGCTTCTGGGATAGACTTCATCGGCATGGCATTGGCCTGAATTTGATCCTGTCCAAAGAAATTGCTGGTAGAGCCAGTAGCGATCACCAAATGGTCGTAATCAATGGTGCCGATACTCGTTTGAATGCAATTGTTCAAAGGATCCACAGCACTTACTTCGGCCACCCGGAAAATCAGGTTTTTCTGACCTTTAAAAATCTTGCGGAGCGGGAAGGCGATCGAATCGGCTTCTAAACCACCGGTAGCGACCTGATACAGTAATGGCTGGAAAGTATGGTAGTTGTGTTTATCTACCATGATGACTTCTATTTCTTTATCTCTTAATTTCTTCGCTAATTCTATCCCACCAAATCCGCCACCTACAATGACTATTCTCGTTTTGCTGCCTTTCGGGAAGTGCTGCTCCATATTTATAAAATTTGAATTCTTAAATATACTGATAACAAAAAAGGCACCCAAAAAGGGTGCCTTTAATTATTAAATCTTAAGATTTCTTATTTGTTCTTACCTAAATCGATAACGATAGGGGTAGAGATACACAATGAAGAGTACGTACCGATGATACGACCGATCAATAGTGCGAAGATAAATCCACGGATACTTGCGCCACCGAAGATGAAGATCACAAGTAATACGAAGAATACGGTTAATGAAGTCAAAATAGTACGACTCAATGTGCTGTTTAGGGCAAAGTTGATCAGTTTATTACGTTCTTCACCATGTAAGTCTTCTTTTCCAGTTTCCGCTAATTTCTCACGGATACGGTCAAATACAACTACAGTTTCCGTCATGGTATAACCCATTACCGTTAAGATCGCTGCGATGAAATCCTGGCCAATCTCTAATGAGAATGGAAGTACACCGTCTAAGATCGTGTAGAAAGATAGTACCAGTAACACGTCATGGAATAACGCGATTACTGCACCTAAACCATAGTTCAGTTTCTTGAACCTGACTACGATATAGATAAACATCACTAAACAAGAGAACAAGATTGCTCCGTAAGCCCCGTAAACGATGTCACTTGCAATGATAGGACCCACCTTCTCATTACTTTCAATTTTATAAGGAACACCAGTTTTAGCAAGACCTTCTTGAAGGGCCTTTTCTACTAATTTATCCGCGCCATTGTCTTGATCAGTGATGTGGTAAGTAGTGGTGATTTTCAGTTCGTTGTTTGCACCAGCAGTTTTAACTACAGTTTCCGACTCAGGGAATACTGCGGCTAATTTCGCTTTTACATCTTCCGTTTCCATGCCTTTATCGAAGTGAACGATATAAGTTCTACCACCTTTAAAGTCGATACCTAAGTTCAATCCACCATTTTTGAAGTAGAAGATAAAACCTAAAACGATGATCGCAGTAGAAATGCTGTAATAGATTTTTCTATGTCCAACGAAGTTAAACGCGATATTTTTGAAGGCGTGAATGGTGTATTTATTACCGAAAGTAATGTTTGATTTTTTCTCTAATAACCAGTCGAACACTAAACGTGAGATCAATACCGCACAGAATAATGAAGAAAGAATACCAATACAAAGTGTCGTTGCAAAACCTTGAACCGGACCAGTACCGAAGATGTAAAGGATCGCACCTAATACAAATACCGTAACGTTCGAGTCAATGATAGAAGACATCGCATGTTTGAAACCTTCTTTAATCGCAACCGGAGTTGGTTTACCTAAGTTCAGCTCTTCTCTTACACGCTCGAAGATCAGAATGTTCGCATCTACGGATAAACCGATTACCAATACGATACCTGCGATACCTGGCAAGGTCAATACTGCACCCAGTGAAACTAGGATACCCATGATGAAGAATAAGTTGATCACTAACGCAAGGTTAGCTACCCATCCTGCTTTATTGTAATATAAAGCCATGAACACTAAGATCACCACGAAGGCAAGTACGAAAGAGATTAAACCGTCATGGATTGCCACTTCACCTAGAGAAGGACCAACCACAAACTCACCAACGATTCTAGCTGGAGCTGGAAGCTTACCTGCTTTTAAGATGTTGGCTAAATCTTGTGTATCGTTTACAGTGAAGTTACCAGTGATAGAAGAGATACCGTTAGGAATTTCGTTCTGTACAGTTGGTGCAGAGTAAACCGTGTTGTCTAATACAATGGCAATAGATTTTTTATTGTTTGGATCTGCTGCTGCTTCAGCAGTAATTTTTTTCCATTTTGTTGCACCATCACCAGTCATGTACATGGTTACTTCTGGTCTGCCTTTTTGATCGTAATCATGACGGGCATCGCTGATTGCATCACCACCTAAATCTGGTTTACCATCCATTGAAGTAGATTTGATCGCATACAATTCGAAAATCTTAGCACCACCAGTCGTCGTCACGTCCATTGGTTTCACACTCCACATGAATTTGAAACTCTGAGGAATGATAGAAGCTACTTCTGATCTTTTGAAATATGAATTTACTTTAGCCGTATCTTTTTGAGCTACCCAACCTACAACTGGTCCTGGACGTAATGAGGTCTGACCGTTTTCGCCTTGGTAAGTAGGCACGTTTAATACAGAGAACAATGGGTTAGATTTTGCAAGGTCTTTGTTTTTAACTGCAGCAGAATCTTTAGTGTCTTTATTTTTAGCAAGACCAGCCAATTTACTTTCCGATTTAGCGGCAGTAGTATCTGTACCTGCTGGAGCTACATCAGTAGTTTTTAAAGTGGCAGCTAAAGTCTTGTTGATGTTTTCTAATACTGGATACACTTCCTCATTGTTGTATACCTGCCAGAATTGTAATTCTGCAGATCCCTGCAATAATTTGTGAACCCTTTCTTTATCCTGAACACCTGGCATCTCAATCAGGATACGGTTCGTACCTTCTTGTTTCTGCATGTTAGGGCTTACCACACCGAAACCATCGATACGGCTTCTGATGATCACGAAAGAACGATCGATCGCACTTGTTGCTTCTTTAGACAAATAATTTTTAACATCTGAATTGCTGGCGTTAGCTTTAAGCAATTTAGCGTTGTCCTGATTTGAAAAGTAGTCAGCCAATTTCACATTTGGAGAAAGTTTCTCAAACTCATCTACGAATATGGCGATGAAATCTTTTCCACCAGCATTTAGTTTCTCTTGAGCAATTGCTAAGGCTTTGTTGAAATTAGCATCATCAGGATTACCAGCTAAAGATTTAACCAGTTCCGCTAACGAGATTTCCATCGTTACGTTCATCCCACCTTTAAGGTCTAGCCCAAGGTTAATTTCTTTTTCTTTACAGAACTGGTAGTTAAATCCAAAAACAGGATAAACCGGCACTGTGGCCATAGAATCTAAATAAGCTTTTTCCTTATCTAAGTCTCCTTTGGCATAAGCCTTTGCGTCTTTTTCAACTTTCGAAGTGACAAAGTTGAATGAGAGAGAATACACACAGACAATACCTAGAAGTATTGCCATAAATTTAATAAAACCTTTACCCTGCATTTGTTTGTAATTATTAGTCTATATAAGCTATATATTTTTTTAACAAGTCGGCAAATCTAATTATTTTTTTAAATAATAGACTACCTTCTCAATTTTTTATTATGGGCGCTTAACTATTTGCGTTCAAGTGTTGAAAACGTATAAGCGACCTTGTTTTTCTCATCTGGAAGATGCTTTTCCTTGCTGAGTTCGTTCCATTCCTCCAGATCAATTTCTGGAAAGAAAGTGTCTGCTTCGTAGGTTTGATGCACTCTGGTCAGGTAAATCCGGTTTGTAGCGGCTAAAGCATGCTTGTAAAGTTCGGCGCCGCCGATAATGAATACCTCCTCTGTACCTTCGCAAAGCGCCAGCGCTTCATCCAAACTATTGGTGATTTCTGTTCCCGGAAGCTCCAATCCGGTATTTCTGGTAATCACAATATTACGTCTGTTGGGAAGTGGCCTGCCGATAGAATCATAGGTTTTTCTGCCCATGATGATGGTATGTCCACTGGTAATGTCTTTAAAATGTTTTAAGTCTGCTGGCAGGTGCCATAACAATTGGTTGTCTTTACCGATGGCATTATCTTCGGCAATGGCGACTACAATGGAAACGATCATACGGCCACAGCTCCTTTAATGTGAGGATGTGGTTCGTAACCCTCCAGGTTAAAATCTTCAAATTTAAAATCCATCAGGTCTTTGACCTCTGGGTTAATCTTCATGAGCGGTAATTTTTTTGGCTCCCTGCTCAATTGCAGTCTGGCCTGGTCTATATGGTTATTGTATAAATGGGCATCACCAAGTGTATGAATAAAATCTCCGTATTCCAATCCACATACCTGGGCAACCATCATGGTCAACAAGGCGTAAGATGCGATATTAAACGGAACTCCCAAAAAGATATCTGCACTTCTTTGGTACAATTGACAGCTGAGTTTACCATCTGCCACATAAAACTGGAAAAAGGCATGGCAAGGTGGTAAAGCCATTTCATCGATATCCGCCACATTCCATGCGGATACGATAATCCTTCTAGAATCCGGGTTGTTTTTTATAGTGTTGATAATTTGGCTGATCTGGTCGATCTTACGGCCATCAGGTGTTGGCCATGAACGCCATTGCGAACCATAAACAGGGCCAAGGTTGCCATCGGCATCCGCCCATTCGTCCCAGATTTTCACGCCATTATCTTTCAGATATTTGATATTGGTATCTCCGCTTAAAAACCAGATCAGTTCATGAATGATGGATTTTAGGTGTAATTTCTTGGTCGTCACCATAGGAAAGCCCTCCTGAAGGTTAAACCTCATCTGGTAACCAAAAACACTGATGGTTCCTGTTCCGGTACGGTCATGTTTTTGTGTGCCATGATCCAGCACGTGCTGCATTAAATCTAAATATTGTTTCATCTGTTGGCAAGCTTCTTTTTTCGGCCTGCGACTCCTGCAAGATAGTATTTTTACAGTTTTTCGCAGGATTTTTTTAGGAAAGGATTGGATTACTTTTCCCGTTTTATGATCAGCCACTGCAAAAGTAGGAATTATTCTTCAGGGAATGCGCTGTAGTTGTAGTCGGGAAGAGATCTGCTTTCTTTTAGCCGGAGGAAGGGGCTGGGAAGGGATTTGGATAGCAGAACCTAAGGCAAGACCTGGACCCTATCGGAAGCCCTTCTCCTCTCTACACCAATGCCCTTCTCTTCCCGAACACTTCCAGACCACTACCTGGCTAATAGTTCATTTTTTTTCTGGAAAAATTCTCATTTTCATAAGTACTTGTCCAAAGGAGAAATTTGATTTTGTAAGTTTGCCTTATAAAATCATAATCGATGCTTGCCTTTGCGAATGCTAAAATTAACCTTGGGTTACAGATCACCGGGAAACGTGCCGATGGCTATCATAATATTGAAACCGTATTTTATCCGGTAAAGCTTTACGACGTAGTTGAATGCCTTGATGCAGACGTTTTGAGCTGTACGATCGAAGGAATTGAGGTCCCAGGTGCCACCGCAGACAATATTTGTCTGAAAGCGTATCAGCTGCTGAAACAGGACTTTGACCTTCCTCCGCAGCACATTTGTCTATTAAAAAATATTCCCGTAGGAGCAGGCTTGGGTGGTGGCTCTGCCGATGGCGCTTTTATCCTGAAACTGCTGAATGATAAATTCAAATTGGGACTTTCTATTCCGCAATTGGAGGGTTATGCCAGGCAGCTTGGTGCTGATTGTGCCTTTTTCATTCAAAATGAACCTCGATATGCCGAAGGGAAAGGTGATGAATTTACTGATATTCAGGTAGATCTGTCTGCCTATTTTCTTGTTCTGGTGAAGCCGGATATTCATGTCTCTACTGCCGATGCTTATGCAGGAATAATGGTAGCTGATACTGGGACATCGGTAAAAGATTTAATACATTTGCCTTTGAGGGATTGGAAAGCGAATCTGAAAAATGATTTCGAGGCTTCTGTGTTTTTGAAGTACCCCGAAATTGAAGCCATCAAAGCGAGCCTTTACCAGCAAGGCGCAATCTACGCTTCGATGAGTGGCAGCGGATCTGCGGTTTACGCAATATTTGAAGCACCAGTGCAACTTCTTGAACTCGAAAGAACCAATAAAGTATTTTATAACGTTTAGTGAATTATGGAAATCAACCTGATAAGAAAAAACGATAAATTTAATTTTGAAGCGGAAAATTCTACCGGTTTTAAGGTAGAATTGGATGCAAAGCCGGAAATCGGTGGTGAGGGAAAAGGTTTCCGCCCAATGGAAATGCTGCTGATTGGCCTTGGCGGATGCAGCGGAATTGATATGGTCAATGTCCTCACTAAACAAAAAGAACCATTGAATGATGTAAAAATCAAAATCAAGGCTTCCAGAAAAACGGAAGAAATGCCTCCGATATTTGACGTGATCAATATTCATTTCGATCTATATGGTCCTTTAAACGTGCGAAAAGTAGAACGTGCGCTGGCCCTTACTTTCGATAAATACTGTTCGGTATCCAATATTTTGGGAAGATCAGCAACCATCAACTTTACATATACTATTTATCAATAACAAAATGCAAGAAGAGAATCAAGAAGAGAATTTCGAGACCCTGGCCATACGCTTACAAGCCGAGAGAACCCATTTTAAAGAGCATTCTGTGCCCTTGTACCTGACTTCAAGTTACAAATTTGACGATTCAGAAGAAATGCGCGCTTTGTTTGCAAATGAGAAGGAAGGCAACGTTTACAGCCGTTACGCCAATCCGAATACTTCTGAATTAATTGATAAAATGGCCGTTTTAGAAGGTGCAGAATCAGGATGGGTAACCGCAACGGGTATGGCTGCGATCTTTACTACTTTTGCTGCCTTTTTAAAATCCGGCGATCACGTACTGGCCAGCAGATCTGTTTTTGGATCTACGCACCAGCTGCTGAATAATATTTTCCCAAAATGGGGGATTACCTATACTTATGCGGATCTGGATAAACCAGAACAAATGGAGCAGGGCATCCAACCGAATACAAAAATGATTTTTGTAGAAACGCCTTCTAACCCTGGAATCGATATTATCGACTTGGAATGGTTGGCGAAACTGGCAAAAAAACATGGTGTATTATTGGTGGTAGACAACTGTTTTGCTACCCCATATCTGCAACAGCCAATTAAATTGGGTGCAGACATCTCTATCCATTCGGCCACTAAATTTATCGACGGACAAGGTCGTACATTAGGTGGTGTGATTTTAGGTTCTCATGAACTGATTGGAGAAATTGAAGCTTTCGCCAGACACAGTGGGCCGGCCATGTCGCCCTTCAATGCCTGGTTGCTGTCGAAAAGTTTAGAAACCCTGGCTGTTCGTATGGACAGACATTGTGAAAATGCCTTGAAAGTAGCAGAATTCTTAGAAAGTCATCCCCGCATTAAAAAAGTGAGGTATCCTTTCCTGCCTTCTCACCCTCAATATGACATTGCTAAAAAGCAGATGAAACAAGGTGGTGGTATCGTGACCCTGGTCATTGAAGGTGGCGCAGCAGCAGCAGGTAAATTCATGGACAAACTAAAGATGTTCTCGATCTCTGCAAATCTTGGAGATACCAGGTCTATCGCGACACACCCTGCAACCAGTACTCACTCCAAATTAACGGAAGAGCAAAGGTTAGAGGTGGGTATTGAACAAGGATCTGTTCGTTTGTCAATTGGCCTGGAGCACATCAACGACATCCTTGGGGATATCAAACAGGCACTTAGCTAATATAATCGCGATCCTCATCGCTGATCGATTTTTTACGGTCCTCAGGAGCTTCCTGGGGACTTTCTTTATCATAAGTACTGATGGTCACTTTTGGTCGCCCAGCCATATAACCCAGTATAAAGCCAATAAAAGTACAGACGCCAATCACTAATAGTTTAGAAACATCTGCCTCTCCAAAAATGAAATCGAACTTTACCTTATCGGTGTTGATCATTAAAAAGACAGTGATAAGGACGGTAAAGATGATGATGAAAATGGTTTTAGTACGCATGTGTTAAAAGCTATAATTTAAAAGTAATTCTAAGATAGGATTTTGGTGATACATTTTGTTCACAAAAACGATCCTGCCGCCTACGTCTACTACAGGTTGATAGCGCAGTAAGTTCATACTACTACGCAATTCGAAGCCAAAAGTTTTAGGCTGACCAATATTTGTATCTTCTCCAAGGTTTTCGTAGTGACAAAATACGCCGCCACGAAGGTTTCTGATATAGGCCAAAGGACCGATTTCCGCATCAGGAAACACAATTGGGAAGCGGTAGTTGAGCAGTAAGGTGTTTTTGAGAATATTAAGTGCTGGAATGTTATTGTATCCGTATACTGTATTGATCTGCTGATCATATTTCCTCACACCAAAGCTGCGCTGATAGCTGAAATTGGCCAGAAAAGAGTGGTTTCTAGCGAGTCCGGGAAAATAAAAGAAACTTTCTGCCGCAAAAATATCACCGGACAACTGTGGGTCAAAAGGCTGGTGGAGATAGCTGAATCGCAGCACCTGGGCCCATTTCGGGGCGATGTCCCTTTCTGATTGCCGGATGCTGTGCGTAAAGCTAACGCTGTACTCCAATGGGAATTTAAGGGTGCTGATGTAGTTATCAGGCATATTTTCAGGCTGATACCTTTTGGTATAGCTGGTAGCCGTTGTGAAGGAGAAGTTGTAAAAATCATCCAAAGCGTTCAGGCTGATAGGCAAGGTCGCGGCTAAGCGAACGTCATTTTCACGCCAATCACCTTGTTGAATTCCTTTATTGCTGCTGTAAAAAGCACGCCTTGGTCTGTTGCGGTAGGTAGTACTCAATATCGGATAAAAACCTCTATAGGTAAATCCGGCATTGTATTCAAACCGTCCCAGGTCCCGGAAATAATTGACGCCTGCAAAGACGTTCATGGTGTTGAGGAGGTTATCGGAGTTGATTTGTAAGCCACCGCGATATTCATCTTCAATTATCGGATTGATACTGTGTACCTGAAACAGGTTTTTTAATCCGCCATAAGACTTGGAAGTATAAGTACTATCGGGGATGTCTGCAAAAACACTACCTGTATTTTCCTGTTTTACAGCGGCTGCTCCAAGAAAAACAAAGTGATTTTCTCCAGGGGCTTCTGGCTGTATCTCCGTTTCTGCCACATTGTAACCTGCAATTCCATAATTGTTGAAAACCATGGATTTTTCATTGGCAGAAAAAGCAGGATTAAATGCACCGTATTTAGCGGCACTCAGCGCGCTTATCTTTTTGGTTTCGGGTTCTATAAAGTAAATGTTGTCAATTCCGTTATAGTGTGCGTTAAATGCGATTCCTTTGGAAAAGTAAACAGGTCTGCTCAACTGCTGCTGTGTTGGGGGGATTAAAACTTCCGTTTTTCCAGTGCGGTCCATTTGCTGAAGAGATTTGCCTTGCTCGGTCACCGCAATAAAAGCAATCGTGCTGCCATCTGGACTGTAGGCTGGGGTTTGCAGGATCAGGTTTTGCGGATTTGGATAGGTGTGGAGGATAGCTCCGGTTACCGCATCCATTTCGAGTAGGTTGCTTTGGTTACTTAAGTCGTACCTCACCACGACTACTTTCTTGCCATCCGCCGAAAGGGAAGGAGAGAAGAGCCGGCTTCGGGAGCTGAGTTTATGACTGCGGCCGCTCTTTAAGTCGTAAGTATTGATCACGCTGTAATTGCGCTGTCTGTATCTGGGGTCGTATCTGATTTCATCCCAAACCACTACACCGTTCGCATAGCTGAACCATGGCTGTTCCTGTACGGCAATAGAAAGCAATCTTTTTTCTTTTTTATCCGGCCCAATGAGCACAAAATGAGGGGTTTCTCCTTTACTTTGTTTCAAAGCGAGCACTTGCTGATCGTTGATCTTTACCGGCATAAAATAGCTGGTGGCATAATTCGGTTTTCCGTTTAGAGGAGCGTAGTCTTTGGAGGGTGTTTTATGGGCTTGCGCTGTCCATTCTTCCCGCAATTTTTCGGTACTGGCATGAAACCATTCGGTGGTTCCTTTTCCACTAAATTTCTTCAGACTTTTAGAGAAGGGGTAGAGGCGAACCGGGCGATGTTTGATGTCGGTAAGGACACTGTCGAACACAAATTCTCCGGCAGATGCCCGAATTGAGGAAGCCAGTGTATAACCCAGCTGGTAATATCCAGGGGTCAGGTCTTTTTCCGAAGCAAAGTTGGATTTGGTATAGGAATAGTTTTTTCCTTCCAGCAGCTGTGTTCTGTAGGGCATGATCCAGCTTGGAATTCTTCCCCTACCGGCATTGGTGAGCGAGGTCTCTGTGCTTACTGCATCTCCTTCAAAATACCAGAGCGGCAGGCTCACACCAAGCCAGGCAAAGTAAACAGTTTCTGGAAAAGGATGTGCGGCGCCACCGGTTAGTTTATCGTATTGTGCCACATGGCGAAGTTCGTGTACTGCGAGGTTATTTAACCAATCCTGACTGTCGAATTGCTGGGGAGGAGTGGTGTAAAATTCGGATTTTTTTGGAGCCAGCTGTACAAAGCCGTTTGCGATGACTCCGCGGTTTTGTAAGAGAATCGGAATGCTGGCTTTTTGCTGGCCCAAGCTTGCCCCAACATAAGGATAGATTTTGGTAATGGTGTTCGACATGCGCTGGGCTTCTTTCTCCAGCTCTATTGGATAAATAATCCGAAATCCGGTGGCATTAATTTGTCGCCATTTCACACTAAGCGGGTTTTGTTCGGAGTTAAAGATCTGAGCAACGCTTTTAGGCCCGGTTAAACTTAATACTAATGAAGTTATAGCGCTGATGATTAATGCTCTGTTTGCGGTAGATGTCGTCATTAATTTGCGATGCTAATGTGATTGGTTTTATTGGAAATTTTCAATTCTTTATCGGTTGATCTTTGGTTTAGCCCTGAATACATGGTGTTTATCCCTCTTTTTTTACCTTTCAGCAGTTCTTATACGGTTGAAATATAAGTATTTTTTTGGAGATGGATGGACTTGATTTCCAAGAGATAGGAAGGGGCCAGTTTAGTTTAGTTTCCTGCGTTTTTGGTAGATCGGGTATAGGAAAACCGCCCCAATAATCAGGATCGCTCCTGCGTAAAAGCCGGCAGACATGGTTTCTTTGGTGCCAAAGAAAAGGAAGGCCAGGATGATCCCGTATACCGGTTCCAGATTGGTGATGAGTGCTACGCGAAAAGCAGATAGGGTGCGCATCACTGAAACGCCGGCCACATAGGCCAAAGCGGTGCAGATCGTACCCAATAACAGCAGGTATGACCAGTCCGAAAAGCTGAGGTCAAAATGCTCAGTCAGCAAGGAACGGTCAAACAAACGGTACAGTGTGATCCAGAATAAAGCGCCTGCCATTTCATAGAATCCGATGATTTTTGGATCACTTTTCTGTACTAAAGTAGAATTAATCGTTGAAAATAAACTCGAAGCCAATGCAGAAGAAAGACCCATAATGATCCCAAGGGTATACCCGGATTCAAATTTAAAGATCATATAGATCCCTAGGATAATGATCAAGCCGATGATTACGTCTGGAACCAGGATTGGTTTCTTCTTGATCAGGGGCTCAAGTATTGCGGTAAATAAGGTAAAAGAAGAGAGGCAAACCAGTGTTACGGATACAGTGGAAACTTTAATCGCATAGAAGAACAGAATCCAATGCAGGGCCACCACACTTCCAGTGAAGAAGAATTGCAGAAATTGCTTTCTGGAGATCTTTAAGCTGGTTTTTGAACAAAGAAAATAGATGAATAAAGTTAAACTGGCGATCAATACACGGTACCAGACCAATTGCACCGCATTTACTGAAATAACCGCACCTAAAATGCCGGTAAAACCCCAGATAAAAACAGTCGCATGTAGAATTAAAAGATTTCTATTGGAGGAGCTCTGCATTGTTTGTTCCACTTATTTTGGTGCTTTGCGGAGTAAATAATAGCCCAGTAAGCCGAAGAATATGGTAGGTAACAATACTGCAAATAGTGGAGAAATCCCTCCTTTTAGGGAGAACATCTTGGCGAATTGGTTCAATACAATATAGCCAAAACTCAGGATAATTCCTATTCCAAGCGGTAAACCGACTCCTCCACGAACTTTTCTGGAAGATAGTGCCACACCAATCAGGGTGAGTACGAAGGCGGATAGTGGTTGTAAATATCTTTTATAACGCTCAAATAAGAGGTCGTTCATGATGCCGGAACCACGGATTTCTTCTTTTTTAATCTTTTCAGAAAGGTCTTTGTTAGATAGGTTTTCGTAGATGTTGTCGTAAGCTGAGAAATCGTCAGGACGCATATCCAGGACTGTATCTTTCGGTACCGTACTGCCGTTTATCATGGTTTCCTTTAAGCCGTCAATATTTCTAACTGTATAATTTGTCAGTTTCCAGGAACGTTTCAGCGAATCCCATTTGATTTCATCCGCCACAATTTTCTTGGTTAGGATATCCCCTTTAAAATTGTCTAAAGTGAACTGAGACCCTACCTTAGTCTTGTTGTCAAAACTTTTCATGTAGATGTAAGTCTTCGCATCCAGCTTCATGTGAATGTCCGTTTTACTACTCGGATCATTCTTCTTGATAAAGTTGTTTTCGAAGTTGTTCTTAATTTGATTGGTATATGGGAGGATGTAAAGATTGGAACCTAGGTTGACTGCAAAAATGATGAATGCGGAGATGAAATAAGGAAGGAGGAAGCGGTTAAAGCTTACTCCTCCACTTAAAATGGGTACAATTTCCGTCTGATCGGCCATCTTTGCGGTAAAAAAGATCACGGCAATAAAGTTGATCAGCGGAGAAAGCATATTGACGTAAAATGGAATCGATCCTGCATAATACAGGGTTACCACTTGCCAGAAGGTCAGGTTATTACCAAGAAAGTCATCGAGTTTCTCTGAAAGGTCAAAGATGACGATAATGATGACGAAAAGCGTCAGGGTATAAATAAATGTACCCAGATACTTACTGATAATATACCAGTCGATAATTTTAATCCTGCCCTTGATGAAGTTCATTTATAGCTTATTACCTAAGATGGTCACCATTTTGTTTTTCCAGGCATAAAACTCCCCACTAATGATTTTTTCTCTGGCAGTATTCACTAACCAAAGGTAAAAATGCAGGTTGTGTAAAGTAGCAATTTGAGCGCCCAGCATCTCTTTCGAGTGCATCAGGTGTCTTAAATAGGCCTTAGAATATACCTGATCTGCGTACAAATCACTGTCTGCATCAATAGGAGAGAAGTCGTCCGCCCATTTCTTGTTGCCGATGTTAATGATTCCGTTTCTGGTAAATAACATTCCATTTCTGGCATTTCTGGTTGGCATCACGCAATCAAACATGTCTACACCTAAAGCGATGTTTTCCAGGATGTTGATCGGTGTACCTACGCCCATTAAATAACGTGGTTTTTCGTAGGGTAAGATGTCACAAACGACCTCAGTCATGCCGTACATCTCCTCTGCGGGTTCTCCAACAGATAAACCACCAATCGCATTTCCCTCACGGTCCATACTGGCAATAAATTCTGCAGATTTTTTTCTTAAATCTTTATAGACAGAACCCTGTACAATAGGGAATAAGGTTTGACTGAAACCATACTTAGGTTCAGTACTGTCGAAACGCTTGCAGCAGCGTTTTAACCAACGGTGGGTCATATTGATGGAGTTCGCCGCATATTTATAATCACATGGGTATGGCGTACATTCGTCAAATGCCATGATGATATCCGCTCCAATCGTGCGCTGGATATCCATCGCATTTTCTGGCGTAAATAAGTGTTTTGAACCGTCAATATGGGAACGGAAAGTCACACCTTCCTCCTTAATCTTATTTACTTTACTCAAAGAATAGACCTGGTAACCTCCGCTATCCGTTAGAATAGGGCGATCCCAGCCAATGAATTTATGCAATCCACCGCTTCTTTCAATAATGTCTAAACCTGGTCTGAGGTATAGATGATAGGTATTTCCAAGAATAATCTTGGCGTCAATATCCTCTTTAAGTTCTCGTTGATGCACTGCTTTAACAGTGCCGGCAGTGCCTACAGGCATGAAAATAGGAGTTTGTATATCCCCATGATCCGTTGTTACTGTTCCTGCTCGTGCTTTTGAATGTGTATCTTTTGCCTGTAAGGTAAATTTCATAAATCTGTATGCTCCACTAAAATCTGCCAAAAATAGCAAAAATAACGCTATAAATGGCCCTAAATTTTTATCCACATAAAGGAATTTACAGATTAAAAACCTGAAATTTGGAGGCTACAAAAATACGACGTGGAATTAACCTTACTAGAGACCTGCCTGCTGGGCGCATTTATCTTCTGTTTCCTAATACAACTATACTTTAGTCTGTTTGTTCATCTGAAACTTGCATTTTATCCCGTAGAACCTATCCCTGAAACGGCAAAAAAACCTTTGAGCGTGGTCATCTGTGCCCGCAATGAAGTCGACAATTTAACGGCTTACCTGCCCTCGGTGTTGGCGCAGAATTATCCCGATTTTGAGGTGATTGTGGTGAATGACAGGTCATGGGATGGCACACGTCAGCTTCTAGAGAATTTTGCATCGCAGCATAAACGATTAAAAATTGTAACGATCGGAGAGGGTGAAAAGTTCATCGCCGGAAAGAAATTTGCAGTAACGATGGGGATTAAAGCTGCCTCCAATGATTGGCTGGTCTTTACGGATGCCGATTGCCAGCCAGCCTCAGAAAACTGGTTAATGGGAATGCAGCAAAGTGAAGATCCAGAAGTTGATATCGTTTTAGGGTATTCCCCATACATGAGACAAAGAGGGATATTAAACGCATTGATTCGTTTTGAAACCTTTTTTACCGCAGTAAATTATTTGTCGTACGCCATAAAAGGGATGCCTTATATGGGAGTTGGCAGGAATATGGCCTATAAAAAGACGCTTTTCTTTAAGAATAAAGGCTTTGCAGCACACATGCACATTCCTTCAGGTGATGATGATTTATTCGTAAATGCAAATGCTACCGCAGCAAATACGGAAATTAGAATTAATAAAGACGCACAGGTATGGTCAGAACCAAATACCAGCTGGGGGGGCTACCTACGACAAAAAAAACGCCACTTCGGTGCCGGAAAGTTTTATAAAAGCAAACATAAGTTCATTCTTTCCTGTCAGATTATCTTTCAGTTTCTATTTTATGCTTTCTTCACCGGATTATTGTTCTTTAAAGCCACTTTATACCCGGCATTGGGGATCCTGGGGCTGAGCATTGTGATCCGTTGTTTTATCTATCCCCGCATTTTAAAGCGGCTAAATTATAGTGATTTAAGGTGGTGCTTCCCGTTTCTGGACATTCTCTTATTCATTTTCCTCGTGTTTAATGGCATTCTGTCTATATTTGTAAAAAAGGTAAAGTGGAAATAAGATCAACGCTAATACAAGAATATTTTAAAGATCTGACTGAAGCGCAAATCGCTCAATTCGATCAGTTATATGATTTATACAGTTTCTGGAATGCCCAGATCAATGTGATCTCCAGAAAAGATATTGAAGAGTTATATGTACGCCATATCCTTCATTCTTTGGGTATCGCTAAATTTTGCACCTTCAAACCTGGCACTAAGGTGCTGGATGTAGGTACTGGTGGTGGTTTTCCTGGAATTCCATTGGCCATTATGTTCCCGGAAACACAGTTTCACCTGGTAGATTCTATTGGGAAGAAAATCAAAGTGGTCACAGAAGTTGCTGCTGGTTTAGGATTGAAGAATGTGAAAGCCAGTCACCTGAGGGCAGAACAGGTTCCTGATAAATATGATTTTGTCGTTTCAAGAGCAGTGACTCGCCTGGTTGATTTCTATCCCTGGGTAAAAGATAAGTTCAATAAAGATTCTAAAAATGCAATTGCAAACGGGATTCTCTACCTTAAAGGTGGTGATCTGGCCGAAGAAATTAAAGAAACAAGATTGAAAGCAGAGCTTTATCCGCTTTCTGATTACTTTAAGGAAGAGTTCTTCGATACGAAGTATGTGATGTATATCCCACAATAAAGGTTCTTCTCTTTGAGAGACCTTATAAAAAAGCAGTTACTCTTTTCATCCCCGAATTTTTGCTGAAGGGCAAAAATTCGAATGTCTTCAAAGAGCAAACTGCTTTTTTTTCGCGTCTACCTGCGTTCATCATAGGTTAACTTTCTAGTGGGTAGGCATTTCCAATGCTTTGGGAATGATCCCTCCAATATAGAATTACAGCAAACATGGTGATAAGCCGATAGATAAAATATAAGTTAGTCTAATGAGCTTAATTTATAAAATTGCCCTCAGCATGATCCAAAATGTGGGGCACGTTACGGCTAAACATCTGTTAACCCATTTTATCACACCAGAAGCGGTATTTAAAGCGAATAAGAAAGCATTGATGAGGGTTCCTGGAGTTGGTCTCCTAACTGCAGCGCATATTTTAGGGAAGGACGCGATTTTAAAAGCAAAAGAACAGCTGAAGTTTATAGAGAAATATCAGGTGAAGGTGCTGTTTTACACGGATGATGATTATCCATCACGATTGCGAAACTGTGAGGATGCGCCGATCATTTTATATTATCGTGGAACTGCTGATCTCAATCACCCGCGAATCATCAGTATAGTCGGAACTCGTATGGCCACTAACTATGGTAAGCTGCTCTGTAAGCAATTGGCAGAAGTGCTGGCACCTTATGAGGTGTTAATTGTGAGTGGACTTGCCTATGGCATTGACATTTGTGCGCATCAGGAAAGTTTAGCGTATGGGATTCCAACGGTAGGGGTATTGGCGCATGGTTTGGACCGGATGTATCCTCAGGTGCATGGCCCTACAGCCAAAAAGATGGTGTGGAATGGTGGCTTGTTAACGGAATTTCTGCCGTATACAAATCCTGATAAGGAAAATTTTCCAAAACGCAACCGGATTATCGCAGGGATTTCGGATGTGACGATTGTAGTGGAAGCAGCATCCAAAGGTGGAGCACTCATTACCGCAGATCTGGCCAATTCTTACCATAGGGATGTATATGCGTTTCCTGGAAGGACAACGGATGTGTATTCTGAAGGTTGTAATTTTTTAATTAAGACCAATTGCGCCGGATTGATCAATCATGCGAAAGACCTTCCTTATTTTTTAGGCTGGGAGGAACCTAGGGTGAAAGCTATTTTGGCAGAAGAACTGCCAGTCGATCTTTCTGATATAGAAGTCCAGATATTGAAGGTGTTAAAGGTCTCGGATATGGAACTTGATGCCTTGACTCAGCAGATCGGACTTCCCCAAAGTAAGTTATTATTGCATTTATTGACGCTGGAAATCGAGGGCTTGCTGACTTCTTTGCCGGGGAAACGGTATCGGCTCAATTGAGATATTCTTTATTTACCTATATAATAGATGGCAGATAAGTCTATTGGACTAGTAGATTAAAATCTAATTTTGCTTAATGTAATTTTACAATATTAAATATTGAATTATGTTTTATAAATAGAATTCTAAGCATCAATTTGTATTTTTGTAACTATGTGGTACAATAATATTTTGGAAACCATTGGTAATACGCCATTGGTAAAATTGAATAACATTACGAAAGAAATCCCTGCTACGGTATTGGCGAAAGTTGAAAGCACCAATCCTGGGAATTCAATTAAGGATCGTATGGCAGTTAAAATGATTGAAGACGCGGAGAAGAGCGGTAAGCTTAAACCGGGTGGAACGATCATAGAAGGTACTTCCGGCAATACCGGTATGGGCCTGGCTATGGCGGCAATCATTAAGGGCTATAAATGTATTTTCACCACTACAGATAAGCAGTCTAAGGAGAAAGTAGATGCTTTACGTGCTTTCGGTGCGGAAGTGATTGTTTGTCCGACGAACGTAGAACCTGAAGATCCAAGGTCTTATTATTCAGTTTCTTCTCGTTTAGAACGTGAGGTTCCGAATTCATGGAAACCGAATCAATATGATAACCTGGCCAATTCTCAGGCGCATTATGAGCAGACTGGGCCTGAAATCTGGGCACAAACCGAAGGGAAGATCACGCATTTAGTGGTTGGGGTAGGTACAGGAGGTACCATTTCTGGTACTGGAAAATACTTGAAAGAGCAGAATCCTGACATTAAGATCTGGGGAATTGATACTTATGGATCAGTGTTCAAGAAGTATAAAGAAACAGGAATTTTAGATAAAAATGAGATCTATCCTTACATTACGGAAGGAATTGGAGAAGACTTTTTGCCAAAGAACGTAGATTTTGACATCATTGATCTTTTTGAGAAAGTGACGGATAAAGATGCGGCCTTAATGACGCGTGATATTGCCCGTAAAGAGGGGATCTTTGTAGGTAATTCAGCAGGATCTGCTATTGCCGGACTATTGCAATTGAAAGATAAATTGAAACCAGAAGATGTGGTTGTAGTGATTTTTCATGACCATGGAAGCCGTTATATGGGCAAAATGTACAATGAAGATTGGTTAAGAGAACGTGGTTTCCTTAAAGATGAGAAGCTGACTGCAAGGTCTATTCTTTCGAAAAAAGAATCCGCAGAAATCATTACCATTGATTGTGAGAAGACCATTCTGGAAGCAATTAACAATATGAATACCTTAAATATCTCTCAAATTCCGGTTACTCAACAAGGAATGGTGGTAGGTAAGCTGGCAGAAAGCGATATCATTAAAGCACTTTTAGAGAACCCTTCTTTAAAATCTGCGCCAGTGAAAGAAATCATGTCGAGTACCTTTCCTTTTGTAGATATGAATACTTCTATTGATAAGATTTCATCGTTGATTAATAAAGAAAATTCAGCGGTATTGGTAGAAGATGAGGATGGCAGAATTGAGATTATCACTCAGTACGACATCATCAATGCAATTTCTGCATAATATCAAGGCGTTTTTAATAGGAGGCTAGCCTTCGTATGTATTCAGTATCAATTTATTAGACATAAAAAAATCCCGGATTTCCGGGATTTTTTTATGTCTTGTGATTTAAGCCAAGCAAATCGGCTCAGTTTTTCTAGTGACTAGGTGCTGAAGCATCTACACGTTTAATCTGTGCACCAAGGGCACGTAAACGAGTGTCAATGTCCTGGTAACCACGCTCAATTTGCTCGATATTGAAAATTGTTGATTTTCCTTCTGCAGATAAAGCAGCGATCAATAAGGATACTCCTGCACGGATATCCGGAGAAGTCATGCTGATTCCTCTTAGTTTATACTGCTTGTCGATTCCATTTACTGTTGCTCTGTGTGGATCACAAAGTATGATTTGAGCACCCATATCAATCAGCTTGTCGACGAAGAACAGACGGCTTTCAAACATTTTCTGATGGATCAATACCGATCCTTTTGCCTGAGTAGCCACTACCAATACGATACTCAATAAATCAGGAGTGAAACCTGGCCATGGAGAATCTGCGATAGTCAACATAGAGCCATCAATAAAGGACTCAATTACGTAATGTTTCTGAGAAGGAATGAAAATATCATCACCTCTAAGTTCAAACTTGATACCCAGTTTTCTGAAAACTTCAGGAATAATTCCTAATTCTGAATAGCATACGTCTTTGATGGTGATTTCTGATTCTGTCATCGCCGCAAGGCCAATGAAAGAGCCGATTTCGATCATATCAGGCAGCATACGGTGTGTGGTACCGCCAAGTTTGGTTACGCCTTCAATGGTCAATAGGTTAGAGCCTACGCCAGTGATTTTTGCACCCATACGGTTCAGCATTTTACACAGTTGCTGTAAGTAAGGCTCGCAGGCAGCATTGTAAATGGTTGTGATTCCTTTAGCCATTACAGCGGTCATCACGATATTTGCAGTTCCTGTTACGGAAGCTTCATCCATCAGGATATAAGCACCTTTAAGCGCAGTGGCATCTACGTTAAAGAACTCTTTTTTGGAGTCATAAACGAATTTAGCACCTAATTTCTCAAAGCCTAAGAAATGCGTATCCAATCTTCTGCGACCGATTTTATCGCCACCTGGTTTAGGAATTGCCGCTTTACCGAAACGGGCCAATAGTGGGCCAACGATCATAATTGATCCTCTTAAACTGCCGCCTTTAGATTTAAAAATATCTGATTGGAAGAAATCCAGGTTAATATTTTTAGCCTCAAAAGTATAAGTATCTTTTGAAAGACGTTCTACAGTTACACCAAGGTCTCCTAAGAGTTCAATGAGTTTGTTAACATCTTTAATATCTGGGATATTGCTGATGGTTATTTTTTCTTCAGTTAATAAAACTGCTGAGATAATTTGTAGGGCTTCATTCTTCGCTCCCTGAGGTGTGATTTCACCTTTTAACTTTTGTCCACCAATTATTTCGAATGCATTCATGTTGTAGTAAGCTTGTATAGTAGTATTAAAATTGGTAAGCGCTAGTGACGTGGTTTTGGATTGCTATTGTTGTTACGCTGAGGGCGGTTATTGTTGTTACTCGTGTTGTTTTGTCTGCCTTTACCGTTGTTGTTATTGTTGTTTTGTCTGCCGCGGTTACTGTTGTTTGCTGGTCTGGTCACTACAGGCTTAAATTCAACCTTCGCCAGGTTTACATTTTCGTCCAATTGCAATTCACCACCCGACAGTTCGCGCAGGTTTTTCAGGATCGTTTCATCCGCAACACTGTCTTTGTTCCAGGTTACGTAAGCCATTTTCATGAAATTAGCGATGCCTTGTACCATTGCTGCTCTGCGTTCCGGATCATCAACGGCTTTTGCCTTTTCGATCATCGTTTCCACAGTTTTACCGTAGTGTTTATAGGTGATTTTTTGCTGAGGGTATCCGATGTGTTTCGGTTTTACCAAAGCATCCTCTGGAGTAGGCTTTGGATAGGGGCTGTCTACATCGATTTTATAACCCGAGATGATGTGTAGGTGATCCCATAATTTATGCTTAAAATCAGCAACATCACGCAAATGGGGGTTTAAGAATCCCATAAGATCTATCACCGCCTGAGCATATTTATTACGTTCTTCAAGGTCGGGTAATTCAATAATGTACTTCACCATGTTCTGTACATTACGGCCGTATTCGGCGAGGATTAGCTCGTTTCTTGTGGTATTATAATCGAAATTCATCTGTATAATTATACTTTTTATTTTTATGTGCGACCGGTTTTAATGTCCCGGTCGGCCCTTAGGGCGTATTTATCTTCTTGAGTAAGCTATTTTGCTAAAGGCTGGTCGTATCAGGTGATAACGAACTATAGCCAATAATTGTATAATTTATAATCAAATAAGTAGCAATCACGGATTTATAAATTCCTCCGGATGCTGTAAAGATATATTTTATTTAACAATTCGCAATTTAGCAAATTTTAATAATAACTGCTTATTACCCAGACCTTGAAAAAATACCGTTGCTTTTACATCAGGCAAGCTGCCTTCCAGACTCACAATTTTACCGAAACCGAATTTCTCATGTTCCACATCCATTCCATTTTGGAACAGGTTGGCTGCATCAGGTGCGAAACCTGGTGTAGGCACGTGGGCTTTAGGCAATACCGACGTTTTTGGTCTTGGAGCGGTAGAAGTACCTGTTGATGTACCAGAAGCAGCTGGTTTTGGCTTGCTGAAGCTATCTCTTTGCTGTGTCCAGCTTCTTCTCTCAGAAGAGAAACTGTCGTCGCCAGTAGGTGGTTTAGCAGATTTTGGTACTTCAATCTCCAGGTAACGGGCATTGATTTCTTCAATAAAACGACTTGGCTCACAATTGGTTAAAGTACCCCATCTGTATCTTGAAGTAGAGTAGGTAAGGGTTAGTTTCTTTTCTGCGCGGGTTACCGCTACATAAAATAACCTGCGTTCTTCTTCTAAATCAGACCTTGAATTGAGCGACATCTGAGAAGGGAAGAGATTTTCCTCTAAACCAACTACAAATACGTTCTTAAATTCCAAACCTTTTGAAGAGTGAATGGTCATTAAGGAAACGGTATCAACATTTTTGTCGTTTGATTTATCATCATTGGTCAGCAAGGCAATGTCCTGCATGAATACTTCCAGACTGCGGTCTTCAATATCTTCGCGTTCTCCAAATTCCTTGATCCCGTTTAATAATTCCTGTATGTTTTCATGTCTTCCACGACCTTCATCAGTCATGTCGGAATGTAACTCTTTTAAAATTCCAGAATGTTGCGCGATGTATAAAGCAGCTTCATAAGCATCCAATTTCTTGGCTTCTACAGTGAAACTCTTGATCATCATTGCGAAATCATTCAATTGATTGGCAATTCTGCCTGCAATATACTGCTGTGGGTTACAAACTACTTCCCACATGGTCACATTGTGTTCATCTGCAGCAACCAATAGCTTTTCTACGGTAGTATCACCAAGCCCTCTTTTTGGGTAATTGATCACCCTTTTGATGGCTTCTTCATCACTTGGATTGAAGGTTAATCGGAAATAGGCGATTAAATCCTTGATTTCTTTACGTTGGTAGAAAGATAGTCCGCCATAGATTTTATAAGGAATATTGAGTTTTCTTAAACCTTCCTCCATTGCTCTGGACTGTGCATTGGTACGGTATAAGATGGCAAAATCATTGTAGTTGTAACCTTTAGAACTGCGTTCCTGAATGATGGCTTCTGCTACAATTTTACCTTCCTCATTGTCGGTAAAGGCACGCTGAACCCTGATCCTGTCGCCAGGCTCGTTGTCGGAGAATACATTCTTTTCCAACTGATTTTTATTGTTGGCGATGATGCTGTTGGCAACTTCAACAATATTTTGAGTAGAGCGGTAATTCTGCTCTAGTTTATAGACTTTCAAATCCGGGTAATCGCGTTCAAAATTCAGGATGTTCTGAATGTTTGCACCCCTGAAGGCATAGATACTTTGCGCATCATCACCCACCACACAAATGTTCTGGTAAGCTGCTGCAAGTTTCTTCACGATGGTGTACTGGGAAAAGTTAGTATCCTGGTACTCATCCACCATCAGGTATTTGAATTTCTGCTGATATTTATTTAAGACGTCAGGGTGGTTTTTCAACAGGACATTTGTTTTAAATAACAAATCGTCAAAATCCATGGCGCCTGATTTAAAGCATCTTTTGGTATACGTTTCATAAATCGCTCCGATTAAAGGACGTTTATTACTGATATCTTCCGCCTGTATTTCCGCATTCTCCTGGTATTCGATATGGGAAACCAGGTTGTTTTTTGCAGAAGAGATCCTGTTGTACACGAAATTGGCATTATAAAGCTTGTCGTCCAGCTGCATCTCCCGCAATATCGCTCTGATCAGACTTTTACTATCGTCCGTATCATAAATGGTGAAGCTGGAAGGATAACCGATTTTCTCTGCTTCTACTCTCAATATTTTCGCGAATACAGAGTGAAAAGTACCCATCCAGATATTTTTTGCTTCTGCGCCAATCACTTTCATGATTCGCTCACGCATATCTTTGGAGGCTTTATTGGTAAAAGTAAGCACCAGAATATTGAATGGATCTATTCCTTTTTCAATCAGGTGAGCTACTCTATAAGTAATGACACGTGTTTTTCCGGAGCCTGCACCTGCGACAATCATTGCTGGTCCCTGGGTGTTTTCTACTGCTGCGCGTTGTTGGGGGTTTAATCCTGCTAAATAATCCAAAATGCTATCTTGTTCTGCTTTTTAAAGGTATTGTTAAACCATGTATTGCTATCGGGCTACCCTAAAAGTACGTCCGAAACATTCGGACAAAAATAAGAAAACTATGTCTCTTATTGGAGTTACATCCAATCTTTTTTGCCCGACTCTACTTTATATAACCAATAGTTTACGATCTGATGAATATCGGTATACTTTCCATACTTAAAATGTAAAGTGCCGGCGGCAGTATGCAGGATTAAATGCCCGATATCTGCTTTCTTATGCCAGAAATATTGCTTGGTAGTCATCTTTTGAATTTTATGGGGTTCCATTGTTTGGTACTCAATGTCCCAGATACCGCTTTTTTTGATGATGAAATCTTCAGATACATATAACCTATGGTGCACATATTCAAAATAGAGGAGGATCCCAGCGAAAATGGTATAGGGAATAATCAGCCATAGGTAAGGTTGTAAAACTGGTCTGAGCGCTGTGATGCCTATAAAAACTAAGGATGGAAGGACAATGCGCAGCATGACTGTAAGGAATAGAAACCTGTAGTTGGGTACAAAAGCACTGCCGTTTATTGGCAAGCAGTTGTAGATCATTTTTAAGATTTCATTTCTTTCCTTTTCATCACATCCCGGGATTTCTATATCGTGTTTCTTATGGTCTTTATTTTCTTCTTCAGCGGTATTGAATGCTGCTTGTTTAAACTTTAAATTGATCAGGTTTAATTTTTTCTGGAAATAATTCTGGCTGTAGCTGCTGATTTGTACTCTTGCAGGTTTCAACAAGATGTGTTTTTTTTCAAACAGACCAGAATGAATAGAAAGGAAGGTTTTTTCTTTCCTGATTTCAAAGTTATAGTACTTTAGAAAAGTTCGGATCAGGTTGGTCCCTAAAACGATGAGCAGGGCGAAAATCAGCAGGATGCACAAGGAAATTAGCCCCAGGCCCTGTGTAGTCAGCTGGCTGATGGGATTCTGTTCCAGCTCAAAAGCTTCGGTATAGTTCTTTGTGGCCTCCATGATCGCATAGATAAAACCACCCAATAATGCGATACTTGCCCCGTAGTTAGAGGTTAAGCCAACTTTAAATAGCGTACTGTTGCTTAATTTTAAGATTGGGAAACCGCTGTAGCCGATATCGTTACCCTGGTTACTTTGCTGCTGTTTATCGCCCTCAGCAGCTATTTGCGAATTATTTCCTGGAGCAGCTGAATACCTGAGGTTGTTGGCGTCTGTTGATTCATTTGCTGCTGCAGCAAAGGTTCTGCTCAGCAATTTTTCCCTGAGGATGGTTGCCGCACCATGATCAATGGCTTTGATACTGGCTTCTTTTTTATCGCTTCCAGCGGTATCAATATCGAGGCTGTATACACCAGCAATTCTTTGAATCAGCGATTGGTTGAGGTTTACCTGTTGGATTTTATCCAGTCTAATGATCAGGTTTTCTCGGTTAAATATGCCTTTTTGGATGATAAATTCCTGTCTTTCCTCATCGAGAAAGAACGTGAATTTAAGGTAGCTGAAGTAGGAGTGTATGGCAAGAATGATTAGATAGGCCAGAAAGCCTGCAATAAGATAACCGGTTCCGCTGCTTTTTGTGCGGACCAGCAGCAAGATGATCGGAAATATCAATACCCGGATGCTCTGCTGGAGCTGGTTGGCAAAAATGATGATGACACCAACTGGAGATTGCCTTTTTGGGGCGGAGAAATTAGTTGCCATTGGCTTCCTGGTTGTTGAGCTGTCTGGTTAGCTCTTCTTTAATGGTTTTTGCCAGTTTGATCGGCAATCCCGGGATCACAATATTTCCGGAAACTCCACCGGCAGTATAAATATGTAAAGACGCCAGTTGAAACATTCTGGAGAATACTCCTTCATTTAGGGTGATGTGCTGAATTCTGTTAAATGGAATGACGGAAGTGGTGATGGAAATGATGCCGCTTTTATAAATTACGTCTTTTTCTCGGATGGCGTAGCCTCTTTTTTTGATACTAATTGCATAAAAGGCGACCAATAAAATCCCAACCAGTATATATCCGCCAATAAAAAGATAAGGTTCAGGTTTTAAGGATTTCAGCAGGAAAAACAAGACTGCGGCAGCCAGGGCTAAAAAGGCCATGAATACCACTATATTTAATAAAATCACCTTCCAGTAGTTCTTATCCACCTCATTAAGGGGCACAGTCTCATACTTTGGAAGCAGGCTGAGGTCTAAGTTTTCGTTTGTAAAATCTTGCATTTCGTAGGTAAATTCATAGGTAAAAGGGCGTTCGAAACGAAGTTAATAAATTATTCTTATGCCCGGCTTCAGAGGGATTTGTGTTTATTTTCATATTTTTATAAAAAATATTTTATGAAGTTAGAAATTGAAGTAGATGTTATAGGTGTTCATTTGGCTGATTTTGAAGGAAAGATAGTAGCACCTACTTTTATTGATAGTGTGGATAGTGGTGTTAAAATGACATTTTTAGGTATTGATTCACTGAAAGAATATAAGTCAGCGTTGATCCAGGATGATGCGGAAGAACTTGCCGGAACGGAAAAAGAGATAAAGGATAAAATTAATAGAGGACTGAAAAAAGCGATTTCGGAGCACATCACCATGATGGATTCCATTAGAGTTTACGCTGAAGCTTTGTTTAGTTTTATATATAGTACTGATGCGCACAGAGAAGATAAGAAATACATCTTTAATGAATTGATCGAAGGTCTTAAAGTCGCTGAAAACGATGGGGAGCTGGATACGGCAATTAAAGACAGTACTTATGAAATGGGAGAATTTACAATTGGCTATAAAATGGCCTTCAGAAAATACTCTTGTGATTTCTTAAACTATGATTTTATCGCGCTTAGAGATCAATTGGTAGCTGATCTTATTGGCTTGCAAAAGAGTTTGTAGGATATATCATCCTTCAGTAACCCTTATTAATGATTTTAATAAGGGTTTTTTTATGCGCTTTTCAGAATAAATTTTTCTAGTTTTATCGACTCAAATTATTGGCGTTTTAAGGTGGGGAATTGTTGGGAAGATGCGCTTCAAATGGCTGCTCAGCTCTTCATTACCAGATTACAAACGACTTGATAGGTGTTTAAACTAAATTTTGAAATAACCATTTGTTATGCAAGAGATTAAAAAATATGTAGAAGACAACAAACAACGTTTTTTAGAGGAGTTGTTTGAACTGTTACGTTTTCCTTCGGTAAGTGCAGATCCTAAATACAAAGGTGAGGTATTAAAGACGGCTGATTTTGTAGCTCAGAAGTTGAAAGACGCTGGTGCGGATAATGTTGAAATCTGTGAAACTGCCGGCTATCCTATTGTTTACGGGGAGAAAATCATTGATGCAGCATTACCTACCGTTTTAATTTACGGTCACTATGATGTGCAGCCTGCAGATCCTTTGGAATTATGGAAAACACCTCCTTTTGAGCCAACAGTACGTGATGGTAAAATCTATGCACGTGGTGCCTGTGATGATAAAGGTCAGTTCTATATGCATGTTAAGGCTTTTGAACTGATGATGAAAACCAATACTTTGGCTTGTAACGTGAAGTTCATGATCGAAGGGGAGGAAGAAGTAGGTTCTGCAAATCTTGGTGTGTTTGTGAAAGCAAATACAGCGCGTCTAAAAGCGGATGTGGTCTTGATTTCTGATACTTCTATGATCAGCATGGAAAATCCTTCTATTGAGACTGGCCTTCGTGGTCTGGCTTATATGGAAGTAGAAGTGGTAGGTCCGAACCGTGATTTACACTCAGGTGTATATGGTGGTGCAGTGGCCAACCCGGCTACGATCTTGTGTAAACTGATTGCTTCTCTGCATGACGAAAATAACCACATTACGATTCCTGCATTTTATGATAAGGTAGTAGAATTGTCTGATGCTGAAAAAGCAGCTTTAAATTCAGCGCCATTCGATCTGGATGAATATAAAAAGGACCTGGAGATTGGTGCGGAATGGGGTGAGAAAGGTTATTCAACCCTGGAGCGTACTGGTACAAGACCAACTTTAGAAGTAAACGGCATCTGGAGCGGTTATATCGGCGAAGGTGCAAAAACCGTATTGCCTTCTAAAGCGAATGCTAAAATCTCTATGCGTTTGGTTCCAAATCAGACTTCTGAAGAGATCTCTGAGATTTTCGCTAAACATTTCGAAAGTATTGCTCCTGATTACGTAAAAGTAAAAGTTACCGCACATCATGGTGGTGAACCGGTAGTGACGCCAACAGATAGCATTGCTTACCGTGCTGCAGAACAGGCAATTTTAAATTCATTTGGTAAAAAACCAATCCCTACAAGAGGTGGCGGCAGTATTCCAATTGTAGCCTTATTTGAAAGTTCATTAGGTATTAAATCTGTTTTGTTCGGATTCGGATTAGATAGCGATGCATTACACTCTCCAAATGAGAAGTTTGACATCTATAATTATTATAAAGGAATTGAGACTTTACCTTTATTCCATAAATATTTCGCGGAGTTGAGCAAATAAGCGCTTGATTCTAAAACGAATAAATACTTATTCAAAAAAGGGTGGCCAAATCGGCTGCCCTTTTGTATTTTTACCCCATGCCTTTGATACCTCCAAATTCTCCTTTACTTAAAAAAGAACCTGTGGCCAAAAAGCCAGCTGCGCCTAGAAAAAAGCCAGCAGCGAAGTCCGCAGCAAAGACTCCTGTGAGGCGGAAAGTGGTAAAGAAGAAAAAACCGATGGCCATGGAGTGGAAGTTTGCCATTGTAGGGTTAATGTTGATTCTATTTTCTCCATTTTACTATGGCTATATCATTAAAGGTTTCAGTTCTACCTGGCGCTGGGTGAAAGATTGGGGACAAGATCCAAATTACCGTACTTACAGCAGTTTTGATATCCGTATTCCAAAGAAATATTCAATTCATGGTATTGATGTTTCCTATTATCAGGGAAAGATTGATTGGCGGAAGGTGAAAGCGATGAAGGAAGATGAAGTACAGGTGAAATTCGCATTTATAAAAGCTACTGAAGGAATTTTGAGTGTAGATCCTTATTTCCAGCGCAATTGGAGGGAAGCGGCAAAAGCAGGGATCATTTGCGGCGCTTATCATTTTTTCAGACCTCAGAAATCTGGCGAATGGCAGGCGAAGTTTTTCCTGCAAACGGTGAAATTTGAGGAGGGAGATTTACCCCCAGTAGTGGATATTGAACAGTTGAATGGGGTAGATCCAGCGAGTATGCGTAAGGAACTCCAGGATTTTATCAGTTATGTAGAGAAAAAAACGAAGGTAAAGCCGATCATTTATTCGGGTCTTACCTTTTATAGAGATTATCTGAAAGGACATTTCGATGAATATCCATTATGGATTGCCCATTATCATCAGGCAAAATTGAGAGTCAGCGGAGATACCAATTGGTTTTTCTGGCAGCATTCAGATAAAGCCCGGATTACGGGAATCAATCATGTGGTAGATTTTAATGCGTTTAACGGTGATAGTACCGCTTTTGAGCGACTGAGGATTCCTAAAATCCTCAGTTACTAGCTAACCGCAGGTGCCGCCGAGAAGGTGGCATTGGTTCAATTTCTCATGAAAATGAATCATTTTTTCCATTGTTTCAGTCATCATTTCGAGTGGTTTCTTTCCGATCAGTTTTTCGTATTTACTGCTGAGTAAACTGGACTGCTGTGCCACTTGAAGGTAAAAATTACGACCTTCTTCAGTCAATTGCAGGAGGTTGGCACGGGCATCAGTCGTACTTTTTTCGACTTTAATCAAACCACTCTGCTCCAGTTCTTTCATGACCTTTCCCGTCGCCTGTCTGCTTACTTTTAGGTCTGCGGCGATGGCACTGCTGGATTTTCCACTCAGTCCAACGGCCATGAAAAAGGGCAGGGAAGCCATGTTGAAATGTGGCTGGTGAAGGTGGCATATATTTTTATCTCCCCAATCGTCTGTTAATTTCTTGAGGACATATAATTGTTTGAACAGAACAGCTTGTTTATGGTAGTCTATCATTAATGTGGTGGTTTTGTAAACTTAGTTTACTAAACTAACAAAATGGATTAAAAATGTCAAGGGTGTTTATACGGGATTTAGAATTTTTTTCTCTAAAAAGATTCATCGGAAACTGAAGTGATTTAGCAGAGTAAGCACTAGGGTTATTTGGTTGAATGAACAATTAGATCAGAAAAAGCTCACATGTTTTTAAGAATTCAGGATCCGCATCTGCTCCGATGCCTGGAGTTTCAGGAACTTCGAGCAAATAGCCGTTGTAAATTACACCACCTATTGCCGGATCAACCAGATGTCCTAGTAAGCAGGTATCGAGGTCAAAGAACATTACATTCGGGCTGGATAAAGCGAAATGAAGGTTGGCACTGGTCGCGATCCTACTTTCCAGCATACTGCCAATCATACATTTTGTGCCGGTTTGCAATGCGATTTCATGGATCTTTTGGGCTTCCAGGATCCCCCCGGATTTGGAGAATTTAATGTTTAAGTATTCGCAAGACTTACTGTTGATGAGTCTACGTGCGTCATGATGGTTGTAACAGCTTTCATCGGCCATAATTTTAACCGGAGAATTGAGGTTTAATTCCGGCAATTGGTCATCATACCAGGTTCTCATGGGCTGCTCGCAAAACTCTATGTTGTATTCGGCAAGTTTGCCCAGTCCGAATAGCGCATCATCAAAATTCCATCCCTGATTGGCATCCAGGCGGATTTTTATGTTTTCTCCTACAGCATGTCGGATCTGTTTCACGCGCTCAATGTCGTCTTTAATGTTTTTGCCAAGCTTGATTTTTAAAATATTGCATCCCTGTTCTTGATATTTTAAAGCGGTATCGGCCATAGTTTCAGGCGCATCAATACCAATGGTCATGTCTGTTTCTACGATTCGGTTTTGTCCGCCGAGGAATTGATATAATGGTTGTTCAGCGTGTTTTGCAGCAATGTCAAATAAGGCCATATCGAATGCACTCTTGATGGTTCCATTGTGCGCATAACCCATTAAGTCGTTCATCCTTTCCGGGATGTCCAATGGGTCTTTTCCAATCAGGATTTTAGCAAAGACTTTGGCCATTGCCAGACAAGTTTCCTGGGTTTCACCAACAATCATGGGAAAGGCGGAGCATTCGCCTACACCATATATTCCGGTATCCGTATGGATCCTGATCAGCACATTTTGTGCGAAATCCATAGTCCCAGTGGCAATCACAAATGGAATCATAGGGATGCTAAAGCGATATATTTCTGTATGGCTGATTTTCATGACGGTTCTTGGTTTTCTTAAAATTACCGATTTTGTATCATTTGTCCCTATCTGGCCAGGTCTTTCTTTTTATGATGATGTTATCCGGAACACCTGGCTCATGATTATTACCAGGAATTTATGGCCATACTACATGCGAATAATACCCGTATTAAATTTTTGAAGATCCATTACTTTTTGATGGTAATAGTTCTGCCAGTGACCAAATGGAAAGTATAAATCCTGTATAAACCATCATCAGAAGTTTCAATCTCTTCTACAAGGCCGGTTTTGCTAAACGTATCGGTTACCAAATCTCCCTTTTTTACTTCTTGCAGTACTGCTGATGGGGTGTCGTTATTTAATCTGATCATAATGTAGCGTATTTATCGGCTTTTAATTGTGGTTAAAGATAAGGGCATCTATCGCTTTTTCTGTTATTTATTTGAGGAAAACAATACTGGCAAAAATGAGGAGTCAAATGTTTAAAGCATCCTTTTTACGCAGCCAGTAAGTACTTTCGCAGCTGGTTTTAAAGCAGCAAACTCTTCCTCTTTTTCTGACGATGTTGGTGCTGGATTTTGTAAGTGGCTGAAATTTTAAAACTGCCTTTATCGAACAATAAAGGCGGTTTAATTGTTGGATTTAAAACAGATTGTATTCCCCCACGATTAAACAAAGCTGGTATATTAAAAATCTGGTTATATTTGCCGACTAATTATGCCATTTGGCATAAAAATTAGTGATGAAACATTAAAATTGATAACTAAAATAACATCATAATGAGTATTAAACCCAATACAGTAGTATCATTAACGTACGAATTGCATACGACTAATGAAGAAGGACAACAAGTTTTCGTAGAAAAAGCAGATGAGCAAAATGCACTAGTGTTTTTATATGGTACAGGAATGATGTTGCCTAAGTTTGAAGAGCATTTGGCTGGATTAAATGTTGGTGATGAGTATAGCTTTGAGCTTTCTGCAGCTGATGGTTACGGTGATTTAGATCCGGGAGCTTTTGCTGATTTACCGATCGATATGTTCAAAGAAGCTGGATTACCTGCTGTAGGTGATGTAATTCCTTTGCAAGATAACCAAGGTAACCACTTCAGAGCTGGTGTAACTGCAATCCACGAAACTACTGTTTCTGTAGATTTGAATCACCCAATGGCTGGTAAAAACCTAATTTTTGCGGGTAAAATCCTTTCTGTGCGTGAAGCAACTGAAGAAGAATTAAGTCATGGCCATGCACACGGTGCAGATGGTCACCAAGGTCACTAGTAGATCAGAATTGATATAAAAAGAGGGTATCCTAATCAGGATGCCCTCTTTTTTTTTTATTGCATATATTTTGCAATTAAATGGTTTTTAATCTCCTTTATTAACTGTTGTTTACTGATTTTCTCTTCAACTTATTCGAGTGTTACCTAGATTCAGGAGATTTAAATTGTTTTATTGTGCTTTTTATTTCTTTTCATTGACCATGGGTTTGGAGCAGCCTGCTGATGGGTGTTTTTTTTGCAAAAAATAATTGCAATTAATATGCAGTGTAGCTAAAACAATTCTATATTTGATTTTTAAGCCAAAAAGCCCATCTAACTCAAAAACCATGATTCGAAACTACCTTGTTATTTCTGTTGCTCGGGCTGATACTGGTACTTTCAATCATGACCATGAATTTATCAGCCCAAGAAGTGTTTTTAAAATTAGAACTCGAATTTCCGCCCGCTCCAAAACCGCTGGGAATTTATAAAACGTTTCTAGTAGAGGGTAAATATTTATATTTATCAGGTCATGGGCCAGTACAGCCAGATCAGTCGCTTACATTATTAACGGCTGCAGTGAGTTATTTGCGGCTGTATGGGGCCAAGAGAATGGAATTGGCGTAAGAAGTGCGGTAGGAATGGGCTCTTTGCCGGATAATATCCCGGTAGAAGTAGAAGCAGTTTTTGAATTATTTTAACCATTAGAACCTATGTTTATAATCGATGCTCACCTTGACCTTAGCATGAATGCCATGGAATGGAACAGGGATTTGAGACTGCCAGTCACTACGATCAGAACCTTGGAAAAAGGGATGAAGGATAAGCCTGACCGTGAAAAGTCTACTGTCTCATTTCCGGAACTTAGAAAAGGAAATATTGGGATTGTTGTGGCTACACAAATTGCCAGATATGTGAAACCTGGCAGTTTAATTCCGGGCTGGAATTCGCCGGAGCAAGCCTGGGCGCAAACCCAAGGACAATTGGCCTGGTATAAAGCGATGGAAGAGGCGGGTGAATTGTTTCAGATTACGGATGCGCAGCAATTGAAAAGCCATTATGAGCTTTGGAATGATGGGACTTCAAATGATCAGAAGGCGATCGGTTATGTTTTAAGCTTAGAGGGGGCAGATTCTATTGTCGATATTTCTTACCTGGAACGCGCACATCAATATGGATTAAGCGCCATCGGTCCGGCGCATTATGGCCCCGGCAGATACGCAAATGGAACCGATGCTACCGGGAAGATGGGCCAGATGGGCTTGGATTTGTTAAAGGAAATGGAGCGGTTAAACTTCATCTTAGATGCGACACATTTATGTGATGATGCATTTTGGCAGGCACTGGATCATTTCTCTGGCCCGGTTTGGGCGAGTCATAACAATTGCCGGACATTTGTAAATCACAACAGACAGTATAGCGATGAGCAAATTCTGGCGTTGATCAGCAGAGGAGCGGTTATTGGTGGCGCTTTGGATGCCTGGATGATTGTTCCTGGTTGGCAAAGAGGGGTATCTACGCCAAAAGGAATGAACTGCGGATTAGAAAAAGTAGTGGAGCATGCGGATCATATCTGTCAGCTGGCAGGTAATGCCGGGCATATTGGTATCGGATCTGATTTGGATGGTGCTTTTGGAACAGAGCAATCGCCCTTTGACCTGGATACGATCTCCGACTTGCAAAAGATGGTCGCCATGTTTGCTGCCAAAGGGTATTCCGCCGCAGATCTGGAACTGATTTTTCATAAGAACTGGCTGAATTTTTTGTATAAAGCCTGGGCTTAGGCCTTTGGCTGTGTATCTCGATTCAAACACAGAATAAAAAAAAACCGGAAGCTTCAATTGAAAGCTTCCGGTTTTTATGCTTGGATTGGCTTGTTATTTTTATGCGGATACCGGGAGGAGTGCATTGCATTTTTCGCAGGTGCCGTAAGCCGTCGTGTTGACTGTTTTAGCAGTAAATCCATTCGGCATTTTAATTTTGGGTACGATTACTTCCAGGCAATAGATCTTACCACAAGTGGTACAGTTGAAATGCACATGTTCATCATGATGGTGGTCTTCAGAGCAGGCAGAAGAGCATAATGCATAGTTTGCGGTGCCATTCAGGTCCATAATCCGGTGTACAATTCCTTTTTCTTCGTAGGTATTGAGGATTCTATAAAGCGTGACGCGATCGATCTCTTTACCTAGTTTTTTTTCCAGTTCAGGCTGGGAGATTGCTACCGTATCCAGCGCAATTTCTTCGAGTACACGTACCCTTTGTTTGGTATGTTTAAGGTCGTGTTCTTTTAAAATATTTACAGGATCTAGTTTCATAATTATATCGTTTTTGCGTTGATCAGGGAAATGGGTGGGTTGTCCATTGCATTTCCTGTGTTTAATTTCAACGTGCCTTTTACGACAATTGTTTTGTAGGTGAATTTAATCGGTTCTGTCATTTCTACCAAGACCATGATTGGAACGCCATTTTTTCCGCAATAAAAGCATTGATTAATAGGCAAGGTAGAAAGCATGAACTTCGTTTGTTTCATGCCATCTTTAATTGGCACGATATATCCTTCCAATTCAAAGGTTTTATTGGCATGTTTTTTAATTTCTGGCGAATAAACCGCATACATTTCTGAGTCTTTAACAATCTTAAAGTCTACACCACCTACCACATCCCAGTTGTCGGATAGGATTTGATCATCAGGATTGTGCTGGGCTTTTACCGTTAATCCGGTAAAAAGTAAAATAGCGAGCAGGAATCGTTTCATTTCTTTAGTATTAGTGTTAATTTTTAGACAATATTTTAGAAATATTGGACTTGTAAGCCTGTATTGCAGGGATGATAGCGGCAAATATACCAATCGCCAAGCCAGCAACAAATAAATATATTTCCTCCTTTAGGAAGATGATTCCGGTAAGGCGTGCCTGATTACTTTCCTGATAATTGCCGATAAATTGTAAGGCAAAGTGGCCTAGTGCGACCCCAATAATCGTCCCTGCAAGGGTAAGAATGATTCCTTCTATGATGACAATCAAGAAGAGTTTTCCTCTGGAAGCACCTAAGGTACGCATGATGGCCAGGTCGTATTGACGTTCCTTTAGTGAATTGTATAGGTTCACAAATACGCTGATTGCAGCGATGAGCATGATTAAAACCGCGAACCATTGTAGGGTTTCTACACCAACTCCGATTAAAGAGAATAAGCTGGTGCTTTCCTGTGCAGGAGATGCCGCCTGCATATTTGTAGTTTCATTTACCATTCTAGGGAAGATAGCCACAGACATGGGAGAGCGGTATTGAATCAGTAAAGAAGTCAATTCTTTATCGTCCTCATTTTCTACCTGCTTTGCAGCAGCATGCTGATGGTCTCCATGTTTACTTGCTGCCTCATTTTTATGATCATCTTCATGATCATCGTGCATCTTCCATACACTGGCAATATTGGTTAAAATCAGGTTGTCTGTTACATTTCCCTGGGACTCTAGGATTCCTGATACCGTATAAGGATGGTTTTTATGGACATCGCTCGTGCTGCTTAATCCATGGGCACCGAAAAATGTATCGCCAACTTTCAGCTGATGCTCTTTTGCGACTCCAGCTCCGATAGTGGCTTCAAAATCATTGTTCCAGAACTTTCCATCATTCAATTTCAACTGATATAAGGCTACAAAATTACTGTCTGTACCCACAATTCGGGTTCCATTGTAATTGTCGCCCAATGCTAGGGGTACTGCTCTTTTCACAAAAGGACTGCGCGACAGTTCTTTTGCGGATTTAAGCGGGATGTTTCCGGTAGGGAAATCAATGTAGTAAATACTGCTCAGGATCAATTGCAGCGGACTGCCTTTCGCACCAACTACCAGGTCAATATCTTTCGAGTTGTTGTCCAGCTTTTGTGAAATCTGATGGGATGCTAATAATAATATGGTCAATATCCCGGTACCAAAGGCAATGAGCATCATGTTTAATGCGGAAGAAAGCGGCTTAGACCATAAGCTCTTCCAGCTGATCTTTATAGGGCTCATGATAATTCGTAAGTATGTTTAAATGCGTCTTTAACTCTTTTATCGTGGGTAGCTACCACGAGTGTGGCTTGATTAGCACCCGATTGCTGCATCAATAATTCCAATACAATCCGGGCATTGTTGTCGTCAAGACTGGAAGTAGGCTCATCAGCAATCAGCAAGGCAGGTTTATTGATGACTGCCCTTGCAATAGATACTCGCTGCAACTGTCCCTGGCTCAGTTGATCCGGATAAGCATTCTTCTTGTCGGCAATTCCTAAAGCACCCAATACCTCATCTACTCTTTTCAAATCTGTAGGTAAATTCGCAAAGCTTTGCGCTATCACTAAGTTTTCTGATATACTCAGGCTTTTAATCAGGTGTGGACGTTGAAAAATGATTCCGATGTTGCGGCCTCTAAACTGATCCAGTGCTTTAGCAGATAGGTCATAGATGGAGGTTCCTTTGATGGTTACGTGTCCTTGTTCAGGTTTCAAGATCCCCGTCAGGATGTGAAGTAATGTTGATTTACCACTTCCTGACGCCCCAAGAAGCAGCCATTGGGATCCGGCATCAATTTGCCAATCCTCAAAGCGAATGTCTTGCTGAGGATGATACCGATGCGTTACAGATTTTAAAGAGATCATAAATGTTTGCTATTTATTACGTGGCTTTTTAGATATTTTAAGTAGAGTTGTTTTCCACCTGGATGCGGGTGATTGCAGCCTGGGTTGATCATGCTCACAAAAAGTAAAAATACGCCGAATATTAGTTTTCTGTTCATTTTCGTGAAGTTACAAAAATAGTAAATGCCATAATATTGCAAGTGCTTTGGTTGTAAAGTATTTGCTACTGCGTTAAGGTTAGGATTGATGTGTACAGCTTCGGGTATATTTCCAATTGAGGAAATGTGCCAGCGCAATACTGAATCCTCCTAAAGGAATCAATAAGGCTTCTAAAAAATGGAAGCCGTAATGTCCTGTTCCGATCAACATAAATCCAATGATTAATACCAGAATAGGAATGATGCTTTTGTGTTTAGGATAGGATTGTGCTAAAGACCAGGTGCCAACCAAAAGCGATAAGCCAATCATACTGAACTCGACCCATGGATGGGCAAGGAAGCTCAAGCCCCAGAATGGTAATAAAGTGATGAGGAAAGGGAGCGCAGCGCAATGAATGGCACAAGCAATTGAAGCCGTGATTCCCAGCTGGTCCAATTGGCCAGTTTTCAGTAATGTTTTTTTGTTAGTGGCTTTGATCATGATCTAAATATTAAGGTTACAAATATAAAAGCAATATAGTTGCATTTGTGATTTATTGAGATATATTTGCAACATGATTGCAATAATATGAGAAACCTGGCCAGGAACATCAATAGCTTATAAATTTTAATACTTAACAAAAACAACCATGAACAAATTACGTCAGTATTCCCTAGCCATTTTAGTCGCGCTGATCGCCTTAACTTTTAACGCCTGTAAAAAAGAGGCTAAACCTGAAGCACCAGAAGAGGAAACAGGAAAATCAGCGCTTACTTTTTTAGAAGTAGAGCGGGAAGCACATGGAGATCATTTTCATTACAATGCCATAGCGGCTGCAAAACCTTTAGTGATCACATTTGATGGTAAAGGATTACCTCCAGCAGGTACCCATGCCCATTTACAAGAAGGAAAAACCTATAAATTGAGTTTACGGTCATTTGATGCTGCTGGCAAGGAACTGCAGCAAGGATTTTTAGATCAGCAGGAGCGGCATCAAGCCTTTATTCTAGGGGCTCCTACTGGAATTTTGACTTATGCCTATGCAGACCGCGACAAAGACAATAAGAAGATAAATGTTGGGGTAACAGGCTATTTAACGGTAGAGGAAGCTTCGGCAGGATTTACCTTTCGGTATGTATTGCGCCACCTTAATTCTGGTGTAAAGGCTGGAATTACTGCTGCGGACTGGAATGAACCCGGTTTTGCGCTTAAGTTTTCCGGAGCGAATGAATTGGACTTAAAATTTGAGCTGCATCCTGTTGAAGCGAATGGTCATGACCACTAATTAAAAATAAAGATGACGTCCATAAAAAAGGGGGCTGCGAAGCCCCCTTTAGAATTATTTATACATTTCTGCTCTTAGTTGAGCAACTTCTTCGCTTGTAATATAATCGTCGTAGGTCATCATTTTATCAATGGTGCCTTTAGGTGTCAATTCGATGATTCTAGTAGCTACCGATTCAGTCAAAGCATGATCTCGTGAAGTAAACAAAGCAGTACCTCTAAAATCTTTTAATCCGTTGTTTAGTGCGGTGATCGACTCCAAATCCAAGTGATTCGTAGGCTCATCCAATAACAATAAGTTCGCATGTTTCAACATCATTTGAGAGAACATACAACGCATTTTCTCACCACCTGATAGTACTTTCACATTTTTCAATACCTCTTCACCAGAGAACAGCATTCTACCTAAGAAACTTCGTACAAATTGCTCATCCATTTCTGTACCCGAATACTCACGTAACCAGTCTACCAGATTTTCGTCTTTTCCTTCAAAGTAAGGCGTATTGTCGTTAGGGATATCTGCCATACTGATGGTGATACCAAACTTAAATTCACCGGTGTAGTTTTGTTCACGACCCGTTAGCACATTATAAAATGCAGTGGTTGCTAAACTGTTTTGAGAAAGAATAGCTACTTTATCTCCTTTATTCACCATGAAGCTGATGTTTTTAAACATCACATCTCCATTTAAAGTGCAAGAAAGGTTTTCTACCTGCAGAATCTGATCACCAGCTTCTCTACCCAAATTATTGAATAAAATTGCAGGATATTTTCTGCTGGAAGCTTTAATTTCTGAGATATCTATTTTATCTAAAGCTTTCTTACGGGAAGTAGCTTGTTTCGATTTCGAAGCATTCGCACTAAAGCGCTGAATAAATTCCTGAAGTTCTTTAACTTTTTCTTCCAGTTTCTTATTTTGATCACCACGTTGTTTCAAAGCAAGTTGGCTAGACTCATACCAGAAGGTATAGTTACCGGAGTAAATACTCATTTTGCTGAAATCAATATCAACGATATGTGTACATACCGCATCTAAAAAGTGTCTATCGTGAGATACCACCAATACAATAGTTTGGTAATCAGCAAGGAAGTTCTCTAGCCATGCGATCGTTTCAATGTCCAAATCGTTGGTAGGCTCATCCAATAGTAAAACATCTGGGTTACCAAATAAAGCCTGTGCCAATAATACACGTACTTTTTGAGTACCATCCAGCTCTTTTAACTGCTTATAGTGGTGTTCTTCTTTAATTCCTAAGTTGCTCAACATGGTGGCAGCATTGCTTTCCATGTTCCAGCCGTCCATTTCTGCAAACCTGTTTTCCAACTCACCAGCACGCTCACCATCTTTATCGGTAAAATCTTCCTTCATATAGATGGCGTCTTTTTCCTTCATGATGTCGTACAATTCCTTGTGACCCATCATTACCGTCTCAATCACCGGAAATTCGTCAAACTCATAGTGATTTTGCTTTAAAACTGCCATGCGTTCGCCTGGAGTAAAAGCCACACTACCTGAAGTTTGGTTCACTTCTCCTGAAAGAATTTTAAGGAAGGTAGATTTACCTGCGCCGTTTGCCCCAATTACACCATAGCAGTTGCCATGTGTGAATTTTAGGTTCACATCTTCAAATAAGGTACGTTTTCCGTAACGGAGGGATAAGTTAGATACTGAAATCATATTGCTGAAAAATAAGCCGCAAAGGTAGTCATAATTTATAAAATGATTTGGATAGGGATTGATTAGTTTTGAGTAATTTAATTTCAATATTGTGACGAAGGATGAATTAATAACCCGGTTAGGTGCCTCTATGGAGGCTAAAATGGTGAAGGTAATTTCAGAAATTGCTGAAAACCGGAATTTGTACCCTGATGCTGAAAATGATTTTACGGTTAAAGATGTGATTGATTTGACCTTTCATTCCCGGAAGGATCTGGCTTTCAGGGCAGCATGGCTGCTAGAGCACCTCTTCTTTAATTACTATTGCATTGGAGATCATCTGGAAGATTTTCTGAGCCGTTTTGCAAACCAAAGGCAGCCCGGGCCTATGCGACATTATGGTAAGATCCTCGCCTTCCTTACTGGAAAACAGGCAAGAGGCTTACATCCTGGGCAACTGGAAAAGATAGATTTTGAACCACTCATCGGTTTGATGTTCGATTGGCTGATTGATGAAAAGGTATTGGTAGCCGCAAAAGTTCATGCCATGCAAGCCTTAGCGAATCTTGCGACTAGATATCCCTGGATTAAAGACGAATTATTGGAAACCATTGCTCATTTGGAAGATCTGGAAAGCATTGCTTTCTTTGGAAGGGCAAAACAGGTGAAAAAACAGCTTAAAAAGATCAAGTAGGAAAACAATCAGCTTTAGCTAACAAAAGGGGAGCTGATATTGTTATTTTTGCCAATAGTTATATCACATCAAAGATTCATGGAAAAAGAAATAGAGATATTAACCAGCATTATTCAACGTCGTCGCAGTATTTTCCCAATTAGTTACACCACACAAGAGATACCCGTAGCATTGATAAAGCAGGTTTTGGAAAGTGCAAATTATGCGCCTACTCATAAACTGACAGAACCATGGCGTTTCACCGTATTCAGAAACGAAGGTAAAATGAAACTTGGCGAAGAGTTGGCCAGGTTATATAAGGAAACAGTTCCGAAGCATCAGTTCCTTCAAAAGAAGTACGATAGCATTTTGGAAAAAGCGGCACAGGCAAATTGCATCATTACCTTAAATGCGGCTTTGCATTCTGATAAAATACCGGAATGGGAAGAACTAGCAGCGCTGGCCTGTGCTGTGCAAAATATGGCACTAACTGCGGAGGCCTTAAATATTGGGGCTTATTGGAGTTCCCCTGGTATGATTGATCAACTTGGTCGTTTTTTAAACCTGGAAAAGAATGAAAAATGTTTTGGTCTTTTCTATATGGGCTACCATAATGAAGCGCCTAGAGCTGCAAAAAGAAGTCCGATTGCAGATAAAGTAAAATGGGTAGAGTCGTAATTATGGAAGATATTAAAGAAAAACTATACCTGCTTTGTTTGAACTTTATAGAACAAAGAATTCATACTGCTGAGACGGCTTTGGAACAGGCACGTGAAGCTAGTAATGACGATACCAAGAGTAGTGCAGGCGATAAATTTGAAACTACACGAGAAATGATGCAGCAAGACATCAGTAGGAACAAGAGACTGTTGATGGATGCGCAGCAAAATCTGGCTTTGCTGAATTCCATTAAAGAAATGCCCCTAAATGATAAAGTAAGAAATGGGAATTTAGTCTATACTACCGAAGGCATATTTTATATCAGTATCAGTGCCGGACAGTTAAAATTAGACAACGAAATTATTTTTGCCATTTCTGCAGCTTCTCCAATCGGTAACTTACTGATCGGAAAAGAAAAGGCCTCATCTTTTGATTTTAATGGCAAAAAATATGTCATTAAGGAAATTATTTAATCTCTTCTACAGAATTTAGGGGCTGTACGCATTCGTCCAATCGATTCAATAAGTTTCAATGGACTGATGCATTGAAATACCCATTCACAAAAAAAGGTATGTAAATCAATGCATACCTTTTTTTATTTAAAAACCCTATAAATGCTATTATTTAAAGCTTTTATTGAGGCTATTGTATAAATTCTTAGCAGTATAAGTTCCCGGGTCAATAATCCTGCGGATCGTAAATAAGGGATATTCAGGATCTCTCTTCGTCGATAAGATAAAAGCTGCTTTGAAGCCGTGTTCTTGTAATTTATGCAAGTTTGCCGCTTTAGAAACCCCGTAAGGGTAGGCAAAATAGGCTACTTTTTTACCAGTTATCGCTTCCAGAGTTTTCGTTGGCTTATCAATTTGAATTTCCCAATCCTCATCTGTAAACTCGGCGAAATTTTTATGGTTCCAGGTATGACTGGCAATCACATGGCCATCATCGGAAAGTTCCTTAATCTGCGCTTTGCTCATATACCTCGGTCTGCCGATGGAGACAGTCATGATAAAGTAAACACCTTTAAAACCATACTTCTTCAGCTCTTTTGCACCTACCGTATATTGATCAAGATCGGTGTCATCAAAAGTGATCATAATCGGCTTTTCAGGAAGCTTTTTTCCATAATTCAGGTAATCGTACAACTCATCCGGCAAAATGGTATGGTAGCCACTATCGGCCAGCATCTTGATATGCTGACTAAAATTTGCTGGTGGGATGATGTCATCATGCGCACGTTTTGAATCACTGGCTTTCCAGTCTCTGATCTGGTGGTAACAAAGTACTGGCACTTCTTTTTTTGCCAATACCTCCTCGCCGGTAGCTTTTTTGCCGCTCTCAACAACTGCAGCGTCAGTAGTAGCATCACTTTCAGTTACTATAGCCCCTTCTTTTCCAGCCTTACTATTCTCCACACAAGAGGAAAAAAACATGACCGAAACTCCGGCCAGTGTGAACAATATATTCCTCATTCTATTTCTTAAAAGCTGTTTTTGATGCTATTGTTTAATGTTTTAGAGGTCCAGTAACCGCTGGCAATAATTCTTCTGATGGTATACAAAGGATCATTTTCATCACGTTTAGTGGCTAGAATGTACGCAGATTTCATGCCTCTTTTCTTAAGCTCTGGAATCGCCTCCGGGTTCCACAATCCAAACGGGTAAGCGAAGTGCTGAATCTTTTTTCCTGTGATTTCTTCCAAAGTTTTGGTAGGTTTTTCAATTTGTGTTACCCAATCTTGACCTTGGTATTTTTTCACATTGTGGTGATCCCAGGTATGAGAACCGATCACATGCCCCATGTCAGAAAGTTGTTTCACCTGGTCTCTGCTCATGTAATTTGGTCTTCCAAGGGAAACGGTCATCACAAAAAATACGCCTTTGAAACCATATTTTTTCATTTCTGGTGCTGCAATGGTAAACTGATCCAGGTCGGTGTCATCAAAGGTCAGCATGATTGGCTTACTTGGCAATGCAGTGCCGTTATTTAAGTAGTCATATAATTGATCAGGAAGGATGGTATGGTACCCACTATCTGCCAGCATTTTCATGTGATCTTTGAAAGTCGCGATAGGAATGATATAATCTTTAGCTGCTTTTGAGTCTTTTTCTCTCCAGTCGCGTACTTGATGGTAACATAAGATAGGTACTTGCTTACGTGCGAGAATGGTTTTAGCATCTGCAACTTTGATTTTGGAGATGTCTGTGGTTGGCGCCGGACTTTGATCCGCTGCCACAGCACCCTCAGGAGCAGTCGTCGTTAAAGAATCTTTGTTGTTGTCGCCAGCACCATTGGTCTGTGATTTCGACTGGCATGCTGCAGTAAATAAGACTGCTGCTGCTAGAATAGGGAGGAAGGTATGTTTCATAAATAAGTATTTCATACAAAACTAAAAAATCAAACCTGATTTACTCATAATATTTGCATTGCCTGAATACCATAGTGCTTACGATAGGGTGGCTGCTCAGTCCAGTTGTGATCTAAACGCCTTCTTCGCTCGTAAAACTTTGATCGAATCTTTCAAAAATATTCAAAACTATCGCTTTTATTACAAAACAGAGCTTATTCTTACCGCCTTTAATCAATAATTTAGACGGTTTATTTAAAACCACTAATGAAGAAACTGTATACCCCTCTTTTACTCTCATTTGTTATGAGTTATGGTGCGATGGCGCAAACCAAAACTTTTACCATTACAGAGTCTACTACACCTGCTCCGAAGGCCAATTACCAGCTGGCAGCGAGATTTTCACCTGCTAAGCTTAAAAAACTAGTCTATTCTACAGCGGTAGATCCACATTGGCTAAAGCTGAGCAACCGATTCTGGTATGAATATGAAACACCGGCAGGTAAAGAATGGTATCTGGTAGATCCATCAGCGAAAACAAAAAAGAAAATTTTTGATCATGCTCAGCTGGCTGCAGAAATCACTACGATTATGCGTGACCCTTTTGATGCGCAGCATCTGCCATTGGAAAACCTGAAGTTCTCCGCTGATGAAAAGGCGATTACTTTTGAAGTGAAAAGCACGATTGATGAGCTAAAGAAAGATAGGAAAGATAAAAAAGCGGCAGATTCACTACAGAAAAAGATTTTCTTTTTCAACTATGTTATGGCCACAGCAAAGTTGACAGAAGTGCCTAATTACACCAAACCGAAGGCGAAACCCAGCTGGGGTGCTGTAGCTCCAGATTCCTCTGCCATCATCTTTACCAGAAATTACAACCTGTACTGGATGGATAAAGAAAACTATAAGAAAGCGGTTAAGAATGAGGAAGACAGTACAATTGTAGAAAATCAGCTAACAAAAGATGGTCAGAAGTTCTATTCTTACGGCAGCAATGGCGATGGGGAGAACAATGAAGAGAACGAAAAGAACAATAAAAAAAGAAGAAGAGCCTATGTATTATGGTCGCCGGATGCAAAACACTTTGTGTTGAACAGATCCGATAGCCGTAAAGTAAAAGATCTTTGGGTGATCAATAATGTTGCTCCTGGAAGGCCAACTCTTGAAACTTATAAATACCAGATGCCTGGTGAAGCTGAAGCACCTATCGATGAGATGCTGTTGTTCAACTTCGCAGCTAAAACCTATAAAAAGCTGAATACAGCCGCCTTTAAAGATCAGAATTTATCGGTATGGCCAGCACCAAGTCTGAATAAGGATAGGGATAATGAGTTCAGACCTTCGATCTGGTTAGGTACAAATAACAAAATTTATTTTGGACGTACCAGCAGAGATCTGAAGCGCGTGGATGTATGTGCAGTAGATATTCAAACCGGAACAGTTACCCCATTAATTGAAGAACGTTTCAATACTTATGTGGAGTTAAACCGTCCGGGGCTAGTAAATGATGGGAAAGAAATAATTCATTGGTCGGAACGTGATGGATGGGGACATTTTTACCTGTTCGATGCTGCCGGTAAACTGAAAAATCAAATCACTAAAGGCGCTTTCCATTGCGAAGAAATCGTAAATGTGGACCAGAAAAATAGGGTGCTTTACTTCAGTGCCAACGGCAAAGAAAGCAAAGAAGATCCTTACTATCTACACTTATACCGCATTAACTTTGATGGCTCAGGTATGAAACTGCTAAATCCAGGTGATTTCGACCATGCCATCAGCATGAATGACGAAGCGAAGTTCTTTGTAGACAATTTCTCCAGAGTGAACACAGCCCCTAAAGCAGTGGTGATGGACAATAACGGAAGGGTAGTCATGAATCTTGAAACCACAGATTTATCCCTGCTTATGGCCACCGGATACAAATTCCCTGAACCTTTTAAACTGAAAGCGGACGATGGAATTACAGATATTTATGGCGTGATGTACAAACCGTTTGATTTCGATCCAAACAAAAAATACCCAATCATCGAGTATGTATATCCAGGCCCTCAGACAGAAGCGGTAAACAAAGCTTTCAGTAAAAGCATGGATAGAACGGAGCGATTGGCACAATTTGGCTATATCGTAATCACGGTTGGTAATAGAGGTGGAAATCCTGCCCGTTCTAAATGGTATCATACCTTTGGTTATGGCAACCTGCGTGATTATGGATTGGCTGACAAAAAAGCCGCAGTAGAGCAATTGGCTGATAAAAACAAGTTTATTGATGCCACTAAAGTAGGAATCACCGGTCACTCTGGTGGTGGATTCATGTCTACAGCCGCGATGTTGGTTTATCCTGATTTCTTTAAAGCAGCGGTATCTAATGCCGGTAACCATGATAACAGCATTTATAACCGTTGGTGGAGTGAGAAACACCATGGGGTAAAAGAAATGATTTCTGCCAAAGGCGATACGACTTTCAAATATAGCATTGATAAGAATCCTGATCTGGCTAAAAACCTGAAAGGTCACTTGATGTTGATGACTGGTGATATTGACAACAATGTTCACCCTGCTAATACAATTAGAGTAGCAAATGCACTGATGAGAGCTGGGAAAAGATTCGAGTTTGTGATCGTTCCTGGTCAGCGTCATGGTTTTGGGGACCTAACAGAATACACGTTCTGGAAACTGGCAGATCATTTCAATAAATACCTGATCGGCGATTTTTCGCAGACAGGAGAGGTTGATGTGACTGGAATGGAATTGGAACCGAAGAAATAGTTCTAATTTTTAAAAGCCCGGATTCTTTTTGTACTCAAATCTTTGAATGAAAGGTTTGCAGGTACTCAACGAATCCGGGCTTTTTTATGCCTAAAAAGCAGGCATGGCTAAAGATCAACGGTTGTTGACCTAAATGATTGCGTGGGATGTTGCTACCTTAAAGCGCACAGGCTGATAAGATTTTGCAGCATTAAATCCCTAATTTCTTTTTCAATTCTGAAGAAAGCGCTGCTTTTGGCACGACTAAACTCACCGTGTTAATCGCAAAATAAGGTTCAGACACCTCAATGTATCCTTTGAATGGGCCTACATCACCCCAAGAGTTTTTCACTTTAAAAAAGTATTTACCATCAGTAGCTTGATCTAAGCCGACCAAATGCATCAAATGATCATCCTGTGTGGTCAAATCCTCGTACAACTTCTGACGCAATTCCGGGGAATATGCTTTTTCTTTCGCATTAGGGTTTAACTTTTCCGCTTTCACATCTGCATCATCAGCAAACCACATCGCGTAACCTTTTTTCTGCTGGAAATTTTTGCTGCTCACATCGGCATCCCACATCAGGGTATATCCGTTTTTAACGGCAGTTTTTGTCAGGTTTATCATCTCCTCCAGTGGTATGTTGTAAAAAGCACCATTGGCAAAATTATCCGGAGCTTCCAGCACGAAAGTAGAATAATACGGATGGTGGGTAAATGAAGAAATATTTACATAGTCGATGGCATCAAACTTTAATACCTCTTTAGCAAACGTTTTTGGCGTATAATTTTTTCCTTTATAATCAAAATTTGCAGGTGGAGTACCTATTTTTTTATCTAAAATCTCCTCGTAACCTGCAAGCCAGTTGTCTGCAATCGGGCGTTTTGTCAATACCGTATCGAGGTAACTTTTAAGTGCTAATTCCAGGCCGCTATGGTCTGGAATTTCTCCGCTAACACCTTGAAAAGCTTCTTGTGGCATCGCGCCGTATAGGGCAATTGCACGGATCAGGTCATGGCCTAAACCACCTTCTCCAAATTGCGCTTTACCCTGACGAAGCACATAGTTTTTTGCTTTCTCAATATAGATATTTCTAGCGGGAAACATCTCTGAAAGGTTGAATTCGCCCAATCCTTTGCGCATTTCTTCAGATTCTATCATCGAGGTAGTAGCGTAGTTCCAGCAAGTGCCCGACTGTCCTTGATTTTTCACGGACGTTGCCGCATTGTCTTTAATCTTTTTTAAAGGGGCTTCCTGCGCATACAGAGAAAAGCCGAAGCCGATACCGCAGGCAATTAAAAATATTTTTTTCATGTATCTAATGTTAGTTGAATTAGGCGCTAAATCAAGCGCTAACTTAACTAAAAACAATAAAATAAATGGGCGTAAAATAGAAAGCTTTGTAAACTGTAAATCTATGTAAAGCATAAAGGCCCCGGAGGATTTCCTCCGGGGCCTTTAAAAAAAACTAAATTAAGTAGCGTGCTTAGAAATGGAACTGTACACCGATTTTTGGAGAGAAGAAGTTCGCACCGAAGCTAAATTCATCATAACCCTGACCTTTTAATTTTTCGTCATTCACACCTTCTTTACGAAGTGTATTGTAGTTTAATCCGTTTAATGCGAACTCAATACCGATTTTCTTGGTAGGGTAGAAAGCAAAACCTGGAGATAAAGCTACACCGATTTCTGTAGTTGTGCCTGTTTTTGCACCTGTGTTACCTGCTGCATCTACAGCTTTGTCTTTACCGAATGCCATTGGAACAGATAATTGTCCGAAGAATTTAAAAGACTCAGATAAGTTTGCATAGTAACGTCCGAAAGGATTTACCACAAATGATGTGTTTTTATTGCCAAATTGTGCTGTAGTGTTGTCAGCAGCTGCAACTCCATTCGTTTTGCTGTAACCATATCCGATACCAGTACCAATTGCGATGTTATCAGAAACAAAGTAACCTACACTAGGTACGATTTGAAAATTGCTGTTTGATTTTGCACCAGCAGCATCACTTTTTTGAGTATCAAATGCAACATTACCACCTACAATAATTTTTCCTTTTTCAGTTTGTGCTTGAGTGCTGAAAGCAAATGCAGAAACTGCAACTAATGATAATACTAATTTTTTCATTTTCTTGTTTTTTAATGATTAATCTGGTCGTTAATGTTTTGTTATTTCTGACCATTTACGTTCTATAGTCAACAGCTATGCCAAAGTATATCTTTTCTATGGTATCAAAAAGCCTGGTTTTTTGTAAGTGCTTAATTGATAATCAAATAAGTTTTATCCAGATAACTCATTATTATTTTGTGGTGACAAAGCCCTGAGTATTGTCATTTTAGGGTCTCCAAGTAGAGTAGTCATCCTGACTATTTTTGTAAGATTGTCAGGGTTGTTTGTATGGCTTTTTGTACAAAGTCTGACAAAAAGCATGTTCAAGTCAGACTTTGGCAACCGCTATTCCAACAGGAACTCAAGAATAATTCGGCACACCACCGTATTTATTTTAAAAAATGTATAATTTCATAAACCTTTTTACCCCTATAAAACGTTAATAACACATGAGATTATCTGTAGAACGAAAACCGGTTAAAGTATATCCCGATCCAAAACGTGTGATTGCACGTTTTTTCTTTAATGGCGAAGAGCGGGCAATAGAAGTGATCAAACACGTATTGGCACTTTCTGAGCAGGAAGTATTTGGTATCATCTCCCCATTGCTGCAAGAATATTCGAAAAGACACAGGAACATTACAAAAATCCTGACCAGGCATTGTAAAAAGGTAGTCAATGCGATTAAAGAAGCCGGCCATGATCCTGAATCTCTCGATAAATACCAACGTTTGTTGATCGGGTCATATTTTACACATGAATATTCCATAGAATCTGCCGCCTTCTTCAACCCTTCTATTGTAGAAGATCCGGATCAATCGGAATTAGTAGAAGGCGAAAAAAGGGTCATCATCAGTTTTAGAGCAGTGGGAGAGGGACACATCTCTTCAGTCGTTTTTAGAAGAGCGCTGATCGATAAAGACAATAACATTACGGTTATCCCTGCTGGAAGCTATATTGACGAAGCAGAGGTGGTTAAAAATGCCGTATATAACAAGAAACTATTCCTTAAGAAAGCCGCAGATTCCAAAATAGATATAGAAATCCTGGATGAACTGGGGCATAAACTAGAAGATAAATTCGATTACGCGACTTTAAGGAGAATCATACTGGATACGAAAAGCCTGCAGGAAGATGATCTGAGAAAATTAGAATACGATAAAATACTTTGGCTTTCTGATACCTATCACGAAATCAGTTTCTCCAGGGATACCGATATTTCAGATCGTGTGATCTTCCCGATCTCCGAATTTGAGAGGAAAGGCATTGAGGATGCTCGATTCGTACGCTTTGTGAAAGCTGATGGATCAGTCATTTATTATGCCACCTATACCGCTTTTGATGGGGCGATGATTATGCCTAAACTTCTTCAAACCACGGATTTCTATGATTTTAAAGTGAGCCCATTACATGGTATTGGTGCTCAGAACAAAAATCTGGCATTATTTCCAAGAAAGATCAATGGAAAGTATGTGATGATGTCCAGGATCGATGGCTGGAACAATTACCTGATGTATTCCGATAAGTTAACGGTTTGGGACAATCCAGTCAAACTGCAGTCGCCTAAGTTCCCTTGGGAATTCATACAGATTGGGAACTGCGGTTCTCCTATAGAGACCGAGGATGGCTGGCTGGTGATCACCCATGGTGTAGGACCAATGCGCAGATACTGCTTAGGCGCCAGTTTGTTCGATCTGGAAGACCCATCGATAGAGATCGGCCGACTAAACGAGCCTCTTGTCGTTCCCAATACCGATGAGCGGGAGGGCTATGTGCCTAATGTACTTTATTCCTGCGGATCGATTATTCACAATGGCGAGCTGATCATTCCTTATGGCTTGTCCGATTATTGTTCTTCATTCGCTTCTGTTAAAATAGACCTCGTTTTATCACGTTTGAAAAGTTCTGACTGTCTGATCAAAACCGGGAAAGAAAACGAAGCGCAGGAAGCTTCGCAATTGGCGGAGAAAAATGAGGCCGAAATCATCACAGCTGCACCAGCTGCTGTAGAGCAAGGCAAAGAAATGCCGGTAAAAAAGGTTTAAAGAGCTAAGATATGATGGTAAAGGCTGATATAGTCCTTTACCATTTTTTCTTGCGAAAACTGACTCAATGCCCAGTCCCTGCAGGTTTTCCTATGGATGGTATTCAGTTTTTTAACTGCATCTACTGCCCCTTCCACATCAGCTACTAAGAAACCCGTTTCCTGATCTTTGATGAGCTCCCGCATGGATCCTCTGTTAAAAGCGATCACTGGTGTGCCGCAAATCATGGCTTCTGCAACACTCAAGCCAAAAGGTTCTTCAAAATTTATAGGATGCAATAGAGCCGAAGCCTGTTTTAACAACTGGTTTCTTTGTTCTGGACCAGCAGCACCTACAAATTCAATATCTCCATTTAGAAACGGAGCAACATGGGAATCGAAATAACCCTGATCTTGAACAATGCCAGCAATAATTAGCCTTTTGTTGCTCTGAATGGCAATCTGTATCGCTTCAGCCGTCCCTTTATCCGGATGAATCCTCCCAAAAAATAAAAGATAATCCTCAGGAATCGCATTAAACTCAAAACCAGTAGAATCTATCCCATTGTAAACAGTTTTAAGGTATTTAAGTGCAGGATGCCGGTCTGCGTTACTAATCGACACATAATACCCCCTTGAATTATATTTTTGATATACTGGAATGATCTTTTCTGAAGAAAAACCATGAATCGTAGTGAGCATTGGCGTCTCTATCAAAGCGCTATAGGTTAAGGGCAGGAAGTCATAATGGTTGTGTATCAAATCAAATGATCCAGCTTTTTCCATCAGGTTGCTGATGTGTAAACATTCTACAACTTTTGCATCCTGCGCTCTGTTTTCCTCATATCCTGCCCCAATCACTGCATCCAGTTTTCCTGAGGTCATTGAATCGCCTGTTGCAAACAAGGTGACTTCTAAACCGGACTTAACCAATCCTTCTGTTAAATTTGAGGCCATCTGCTCCCAGGGCCCGTAATGCCTTGGAGGAGTTCTCCAGGCTACGGGCGCTAATACTGCGATTTTCATACTTATATTAAACGCTTGTTTTCTTCTTTTTGAATGCCAAATAACTCGCCGCTCTGAATATATTCATACTCTGATTCTAATGCCTGAAGTACAATTAAGTGTGAAATCCAATAAGCCAATGTGCTTTCTGCACCTTGATTTCTGTTGACGCCATGTGGCTGTAATCCATCGCCGCAACCTTTTGTCTCATGGTCATATAATGGGAGTTTCAAACTGTTTTCGCCTAAAAACCATTGGTAACACAAATACATTTGTTTGATATACCCCAGATCTAAGGTGATTTCATAAGCTTTGAAATACATCAATACCATAGCCATAGTTTCGATGGCTTGTTGATCGTAAAGCGCCATTTGTCCGCCTTCTTTAAATAGCCAGCCGTCATTGCCTACCGGATTCAGATAACCATCAGAAATGGTATGTTTAGATAAGAATGCCATGCTTTCAAGTGCCATGCTTAAAGAATCTTCATCTTTGGTGACCTGATAATGGCAAAGTAAAGCGAGGGGAAGAATACCATTGTCGTACGTCATTTTTTCTTCAAACCAATGCCATTTATCATTGCGATGGGTCTGATAAGCTGCCTTTAAGGGTACGATCAGCATATTCATCTGCGCTTTGATATGTCCATCATAAGGATGTGCTTCCAGGTATTTTTCCAAGCCGATCACTGTGTTGGCGATTCCTCTTAGATGAGTCAGGTTGCTGAAATGAGGTGCTGATTTTAAGAATAAGTCTTTACCAAATTCCCGGTATGAATTGTTGGGTGCATTACTGATCAGGTAGCCTAATGCCCAGACTGTACGTCCGAAAGAATCTTCAGAACCCACTTCATCTAGGTATTCACGTTTAAAGCTGAGGAAGTTCCTGAAATTTCCATTGTCGCATTGCATGTATTGAATGAAGCTCAGATAGATGGGCAGTAATTCCAATGCAGCTTTACTTTTATTTTGCTGATAAGCCAGGATGGCCAGAATCAATGCCCTGGAATTATCATCTAAGCAATAACCTTCTTTAAGATTTGGAATACCATATTTTGCATGCTGCACAATACCGGTATCATCAGTTAGACGCTGTACATGTGCCAGACTAAATGCAGGCATCATATCTGGATCTATAATCTGTTTGCCACCTTTTTCTATTTCGGAAAGATATTTAGAAACGGCCTCATCTAGTACATCAATGAATACCTGTCCGGTACTGGGCCAACGTAAGTGTAAACCATATTCATAAGCATTGGAACGTAATTGCGCTAGTTTGTCTTTCTCGTTGAACAGTTCATTTACAATGTGAGCCAATCCATCGCTATCCCTGAAATCAAATAATCGACCTCTGTTGTCGGCAAGTAATTCTTGCGCATGCCAGTATGGGGTAGAAATCACCGCTGCACCTGAGCCTACTGCATAAGACAAAGTGCCGCTGGTAATTTGTGCCTCGTTTAAATAAGGCGTAATGTACATGTCTGCGGCAGTCAGGTAATCAAACAATTCCTCTTCTGAAACAAATTTGTTGATGAAGGTCAGGTTGTCGGATACATTCAGTTTTTTTGCCAGCTTTTTTAAGCTATCTCGATATTCTTCTCCTGAGTTCTTAATGACTCCTGGATGGGTAGTACCGAGGATCACATACATGACATCTGGATTTTGCGCCACAATTTTAGGCAGCGCCTCAATCACAGTTTCCAATCCTTTATTTCTACTGATCAGTCCGAAGGTAAACAGTACTTTCTTATTTTTAAAAGCCAGCGATTGTTTCACCGGGTTTTCAACTTTTGCTTCCAGATCCGGAACACCATGCTCAATGAGCTGTATTTTTGAAAAAGGAATGCCGTAAATTCCGGTCAGGAAGCCTACTGCACGGTGGCTCATCACCACCACTCTGGAAGAATGTTTTGCAATTTCTCTGATGATGGTCAGCTGCAGGTAATTCGGATCTTTTAAAATAGTATGGAAAATCGTGATCAGTGGTTTTTGCAACCTGGCAATTAAGGGAAGGATATAAATCCCACTTTCTCCACCATAAATTCCAAATTCATGCTCCAGAATACAGGCATCGGCCAGACTGGTATTGATATAATCTGCCGCCCGGATATAATCTTTTTGATTTTCCTGACGGATAACGTATTTCACTTCTTTAGGGTATTCATATTCACCCAAATGCTCTGAATCATTCATGGCCACCACGAAACTGTCGTCGGATACGGCAACCTTATCAGATCCAATTGCCCGAAGTAGATTGTGGTTAAACGTAGCGATGCCACATTCTCGTGGTGGATAAGAAGAAATATAAGCGATTTTCATAATAATATGGGGTTTTAAGCTTCAATAATAGGGGTTCTTGCAGATGCGGAGATCTCATTGCTAACAACATATATGAAAGGGGATTGTTTTTTATACCTTTGGGCTTAATTATAGTTTTATTATGAATTCTGTTCCTTCTACGGGAAAAATGGTAGAAAACACCGTATTTCCTATTCTTTTTGCCATCAGTTTCTCGCATTTGCTAAATGACACGATCCAATCTTTAATTCCTGCCATTTATCCGGTAATTAAAGAGAGTTATAAGCTAAGTTTTTCACAGATTGGTCTGATTACCCTGATGTTTCAAATGTCGGCCTCTATATTTCAGCCTTTTGTAGGAATGTATACTGATAAGAAGCCACAGCCTTATTCTTTAGCGATAGGAATGGGCTTTACTTTGATTGGTTTGGTCACATTGTCCCTTTCTAATGGTTTTTATATGATGTTGTTGTCTGTAGCCTTAATCGGTACAGGCTCTTCTATTTTTCATCCGGAAGCATCCAGGATGGCACACGCTGCCTCTGGGGGCAGAAGAGGATTGGCACAATCTATTTTCCAATTGGGTGGAAATGCAGGAAGTTCTTTAGGACCATTGCTGGCCGCCTGGATCATTGTGCCGCAAGGACAATTCAGTGTGATCTGGTTTTCTTTGATTGCGCTATTGGCGATCCTGATTTTAAGCAGGGTAGGCAAGTGGTATAAAGGACACGTGATCAAGAAAGCAAAGCAGGGGGCTGCTGTAGTAACCGTTGCCAGTCAATTTTCTAAAAACAAAGTGATTTTTGCGGTCTCTATTTTATTGATCCTTATTTTCTCTAAATACTTTTACATGGCCAGTCTGACGAGTTATTTCACATTTTATGTGATTGAAAAGTTCCATGTTTCTGTTCAGACTTCCCAGTTATACCTGTTTGTGTTCTTGTTCTCTGTAGCGGCAGGAACATTGATCGGTGGGCCTATTGGCGATCGTTTTGGTCGTAAATATGTGATCTGGTTTTCAATCCTCGGAACCGCGCCATTTGCTTTGATGCTGCCTTATGCCAATTTGTTTTGGACGGGAGTTTTGATTGTGCCGATCGGTGTGATTCTGGCTTCTGCTTTCTCTGCAATTCTTGTGTATGCACAGGAATTGATTCCTGGTAAAGTAGGATTGGTATCCGGATTATTTTTCGGTTTCGCCTTTGGAATGGGAGGGATAGGATCTGCATTGTTAGGTAATCTGGCCGACAGTACCAGCATTGCTTATGTGTTCCACATCTGTTCTTTCTTACCACTAATCGGCTTACTAACCGGTTTCCTGCCAAATATTGAAGGCAGTAAAAAGAAAGCCTAAAATAGGTATTACTCAAAAAAAAATCCCGGTTAAGTCAAAACTTAACTGGGATTTTTAGCTAACAATGGTTGCAATTAAATAAGCAAGGACGCTTATTTATTGTTTAAAAACACGAACTTATTGTCGAACGTATCTAATTTTATCTTACTGTCTTTGTCTATTTTTCCAGCAAGAATCTCTTTAGATAATTCATTTAAAATTCTCTTTTGGATGACACGTTTCAACGGTCTCGCTCCAAATTGAGGATCATAACCTAATTCTGCTAACCAGTCCAATGCTTCTGTAGTCGCTTCGATCTGGATGCCCATCTCAGCAAGCGTCTCTTTCACATGGTTGAACTGTAAGTTCACAATGTTTCTGATCTCGCTGCGGTTCAACGGCGTAAACATGATCAGTTCATCAATCCTGTTTAAGAATTCCGGTCTGATGGTTTGTTTCAAGATTTCGAACAGTTCGTTCTTTGTCTTGGCAATCACCTCTTCACGGTTGCCTTCGTTCAGGTCTTTGAAATTATCCTGAATCATGTGTGCCCCAATATTGGAGGTCATGATGATAATGGTGTTCTTAAAGTTCACCAGACGGCCTTTATTGTCTGTTAGACGACCATCATCGAGTACCTGCAATAAGATGTTGAACACATCTGGATGCGCTTTTTCAATCTCATCCAGCAGTACCACCGAATAAGGTTTCCTACGAACGGCTTCCGTTAATTGTCCGCCTTCATCGTAACCCACATATCCTGGAGGCGCTCCGATCAATCTGGATACTGCATGACGCTCCTGGTACTCACTCATATCAATCCTGGTCATGGCATGCTCATCGTTAAATAAGAACTCTGCCAATGCTTTGGCCAGCTCGGTTTTACCAACACCGGTAGTACCCAGGAAGATGAACGAACCAATTGGCTTGCGTTTATCCTGTAATCCAGCTCTGGACCTGCGAATCGCATCGGAAATGGCTTCGATTGCTTCATCCTGTCCGGCCACACGCTTGTGCAGCTCGTCTTCCAGATGGAGCAATTTTTCCCTTTCACTGGAGATCAGTTTCGTCACCGGAATACCGGTCCATCTACCTACCACTCCGGCGATGTCATCAGCAGTCACTTCTTCCTTCAGCATTCTGCTTTCGGATTGCTGACCTTCCAGTTTCGCTTTCAGTTGCTCTACTTTGTCTTGCGACTCTTTAATTTTTCCATAACGGATCTCCGCTACTTTACCGTAATCTCCGGCACGTTCTGCCTGGTCTGCTTCCAGTTTATAATGCTCAATCTGTTCGCTTTCCGCGTTAATCGCATCTACAAGGTCTTTTTCACCTTGCCATTTCGCTTTCAGCTGATCACGTTCTGCAGAGATATTGGCAATTTCTTCAGCGAGAGACTGCACTTTTTTGTCGTCATTCTCTCTTTTAATTGCTTCACGCTCAATTTCCAACTGCATGATCTTGCGGTTCAGTTCATCTAATTCTTCCGGAACACTGTCCATTTCCAAACGCAGTTTAGAAGCGGCCTCATCCATTAAGTCGATGGCTTTATCCGGCAAGAAACGATCCGCAATATAGCGCTGCGACATTTCTACTGCGGCAATGATCGCCTCATCTAATATCCTCACCTTGTGGTGAGTCTCATATTTTTCTTTCAGTCCACGCAGAATGGAAATCGCATCCTGGGTATCCGGCTCATTCACCATTACCTTTTGGAAACGGCGTTCCAGAGCCTTATCTTTTTCAAGATATTTTTGATACTCATCAAGGGTAGTGGCTCCAATTGCGCGAAGTTCACCTCTGGCCAATGCAGGTTTTAGGATATTGGCTGCATCCATTGCACCTTCTCCACCGCCGGCACCCACCAAAGTGTGGATCTCATCAATGAAAAGAATGATGTCTCCATCGCTTTGAGTCACCTCCTTAACCACTGCTTTCAAGCGTTCCTCAAACTCTCCTTTGTACTTGGCGCCTGCAATCAGGGCCCCCATATCTAAAGAGAATACTGTTTTTGTCTTTAGATTTGTAGGAACATCTCCTTGAATAATCCTGTGGGCAATACCTTCGGCGATGGCAGTTTTACCAACACCAGGCTCACCGATGAGGATCGGATTGTTCTTGGTACGTCTGGAAAGAATCTGGATCACTCTTCGGATCTCTTCATCACGACCAATTACAGGGTCAAGCTTTCCTGATTCTGCATATTCATTCAGGTTTCTTGCATATTTATTTAAAGCATTAAATGTTGCTTCAGCATTTTGATCCGTGACATGATTATCCCCTCTCAAAGCCACAATGGCCTTTTTAAGGTCTTTCTCAGTCACCCCTTGATCTTTTAATAGCTTAGAAGTATTGTCGTTCACAGACAGCAAACCCAGTAAAAGGTGCTCTACTGAAACGAATTCATCCTTGAACTCTTTCAAATAAGATTGCGCCTTTTGTATTGCGGAGTTACTGCCTGAAGTTAAATACGGACTACTTCCGCTAACTTTAGGGAACTTTGCAATCTGGCCATCTAAATGTTGGTTTACCACATTTAGATTTACATTTAATTTCTTTAAAATATAAGAAACCACATTCTCATCAACAGTGAGCAGCCCTTTAAGTAGATGAGCTGTCTCAATAGCTTGTTGCTGGTTGCCTTGAGCTATTTCAGAAGCCTGTTGAATCGCTTCCTGTGCTTTTATAGTGAAATTGTTGAAGTTCATATCATCTGTTAAACAAAGCAAATGCCATATTGTTCTTAAAAGAAATTCCGGAAAAAATGTCTGATTTAATGAGATTAGTATGACATATTGACTGTTTTGTTGGGCTGCTGCTGAATTTTTGTCTTGCAATTCTGAAATAGTCCATTGAATGCTGCTCAGGGTAATTAGAATCTGCAACATCATTTTAGAAATTGAATGCCCAAATATTGGTCTTAAAGGCAATATTCTTCTTAAATTCGCTGGCCCGGCAAATTGATGAATTTTATAATAAGGAGAGAGATGAAGGAGTTTTTACGGTTATATTTAGAGGCGTATCGTGGGCTATCTACACCAGCCTGGATGCTGGCGTTGGTGATGCTGATCAATAGAAGTGGTGCCATGGTGATCCCTTTTCTGGGGATATACATGATCAACCATTTGAGTTTCTCTTTGGAGGATACCGGAACGGTGCTGAGCTGTTTTGGAGTAGGGGCAGTAGCAGGTTCTTTTGCTGGCGGCTGGTTAACCGATAAAGTAGGTCATTTTAAAGTGCAGCTGTTTAGCTTAATTTTTACGGTACCCATGTTTTTTCTGCTTCCTGAGCTGAATACAGTCGTCAAACTTGCAGTAGGCGTATTTATATTGAGTGTGATTTCTGAAACTTTCAGACCCGCCAACTCTGTATCTATTGCCTACTATTCAAAACCGGATAATATCATTCGTTCGTTTTCTTTAAACCGCATGGCGATGAATCTCGGTTTTTCGATAGGCCCAGCGCTCGGTGGTTTCCTTGCGGCGATCTCCTATACCTTTTTATTTTATGGCAATGCCATAGCGGCTTTTTGCTCAGCGATCTTGTTTTTCATCTATTTTAGAAATAGAAAAGGGAATGAGCAAGCAGAAGGAGCGAAAGCAGCGGTGCATGAAGATCCTATATCCGCAGTTCCGGCGAAATCTCCTTATAAAGATTTGTTATTTATGCTGTTTAGCCTGCTCTGCAGTATTTTTACGATCTGCTTCCTGCAATTATTGAGTACTCTGCCTTTATATTATAGAGAAGTGTATCAGATGTCGGAAGGAAATATCGGGATCATCCTGGCCTTCAGTGGGATGGTTGTTTTTCTTTTGGAAATGCTCTTGGTACATATTGCAGAGAAGCGTTTTACCCCTAGAGACATCATGGTGATGGGCACTTTGCTTTGCGGCTTTTCTTTCCTGATTTTAAACCTTGCCCATGGAATATGGGTGCTCTATATGGCAATGTTTGTGCTTTGTCTGGCGGAAATTCTGGCCATGCCTTTTATGGCGACAGTCACTTTGCAGCGCTCTACCCTTCAAACTCGTGGCGCTTATATGGGCGTTAATGCACTATGTACTTCTGCCGCGCATGTATTTTCTCCTTTTCTAGGAACCCGTATTGCGGCAATGTATGGTTTCAATACTTTGTGGTGGGGAACAGCAGCTGTGTTATTATTGACCGCCATTGGCTTCTTTTGCGTAATGAAAAGAATGAAATTAAATACCATTAAATAAATATCTTTTGAAAAATTCCCTTTTGTGGATGCGTAGGAATACGCTCCTGGTGCTGCTTACGGTTTGTTTTTTTAGTGCCTCCGGGCAAAGTGTTCGTGTGGGTTCCTGGAACCTTAAAGATTTTGGCCAGTCCAAAACAGATGAAAATATCCTTTTTATTGCCCATGTGGTCAAGCGTTTTGATGTGATTGCTATCCAGGAAGTGGTGGCCGGTTATGGCGGACCGAAAGCGGTCATCAGGCTTGCTGAAGCCTTAAATAAGACGGGAGAACAATGGGAGTACGTTTTTAGCCATGGTACTTCCAGTGATAGATATAGTAAAGAGCGTTACGCTTTTATGTGGAAAAGCAAAAAGCTGAAAAAAGTAGGGGAGCCCTGGCTGGAAAAAAAGTACCAGATGGAAGTAGAACGAGAGCCTTATTTTGGGAAGTTTCAGCTAGGGAAAAAAACATTTACCCTAGTCTCTTTTCATGCGAAGCCAAAGGCGAAACAGCCGGAAACGGAAATCAAATATTTGAAATTCCTGCCGGATCTGCATCCAAACGAAACACTGATCTTTTGCGGAGACTTCAACCTTCCACAATCTCACTCTGTGTTTAATCCATTAAGAAATATGGGTTATGTATCAGCGATGGTGAATCAGAAGACCTCTTTGAAGCAAAAGGTGGTCAAAGGGGAATCACTGGCTTCAGAATATGATAACTTCTTTTATCATGCCGACAAGCTAAAGGTGATCAGTACCGGAATTGTTCCCTTTTACACCCAGTTTGAGGATCTAAAAGAAGCGCGGAGAATCTCCGATCATGTGCCTGTTTATCTGGAATTCTCTTTAAATTAATCGAAGCATCTTCGGAAAATGAGCATAAAAAAAATAGCCGATCTGTAATGGATCGGCTATTTTTTGTAGGTGTTGAAACTAATTTAATATTTCTGCCAGTTTTTGAGTCTGATGGTCAGCCAATTTTTTTAATGGGCCGGCAGCAAGCATTTTCATCATCATGTTCAAGTCCGCAGAAATGATCAATGTAGCGGTAGTTCCACCATTCCCATTGTCTGCAACTGTCCATTTTAACTCTAAATCAAACGGAGGTTTCTCTGTTGGGATAGCGGTTAATTCCTGATTTTCTACGCGATTAGAAATCTTGATTGCTAATTTAGCCATGTTTTGGATGGTAAAGTTAGCCTCATCAGTAGTGGACGACCAATTGTAGATGTTTTCCGGCATCAATTGCTGATGATTGTTCATGTCAGCTAAAAATGTATAGACTTTTGCTACAGGCTGGTTGATGTCAGTAGTACTCTCAATAACTGTCATTATGATTTTAGGTTAGTTGTTCTAATTCTTTTCCCCACTCTGAAGGGTTTCTGCGCCATTTAGTCAATAGATCTACGTCGTTTTGAGCGATAAAGCTATGTTCAGCAGCATATTCAATTAATGTATTGTAATTAGATAGGGTGGCGAAACGACATTTTGCTGCTTTGAAGTTTTCTTCAGCCTGGTCGAAACCATAAGTGAAGATAGAAACCAAACCTGCTACCGATAGTCCTGCATTTCTCAAGGCTTCCACTGCCTGTAAGCTGCTTTTGCCTGTAGAAATTAAATCTTCTACCACAACTACACGTTGACCTTCTACGATTTCTCCTTCAATCAGACTTCCTGTGCCATGTTCTTTTGCCTTCGCTCTCACATAAGCAAAAGGTAATCCCAATTCTTGTGCAACAAGTACGCCTTGAGGGATTCCAGCTGTTGCTACTCCAGCAATGATGTCCACAGAACCGAATTCTTCCTGGATCAATTGCGTCAGTTTTTGTCTGATGTATGTTCTTACTGAGGGGTGGGAAAGTGTAACTCTATTATCGCAATAAATTGGAGATTTCCAGCCTGATGCCCATGTAAAAGGGTTATTCGGTTGTAACTTTATTGCTTTTATTTGTAATAAAAATTCAGCTACCTTTAATTCAATATCACTTTTATTATACATACTACAAAATTACAGATTTTCATACGTTTGTCCTAGCACTAATTGCTATTGTGAGGAGCAAAATAAATAAATCCTGGTTTAATTAATTATTTGTGTCCCATAAAGGTCGGTAATTATTGTTAGCGAGAAAAGGAGTTTTTTCTGAGTCACTGAACATCAGGGAAATAAATAGGAATAAGCAGGCCTCTTAGGTGGAAGTTAGCATAGATCTTTAAGGTGTTAGTTTGATGCTTTGCACTAAATAGGCATTTCCAAAATTGCTCGGGTCATGGATTACTGTGGCAAGAATAGATTTCCATTTTGGAATCATTATGTTTTGCTGCTTGGTTTCGCTTTCACGTATTTCCTGAGCATGTTTCCAGATTTCTTCAAGTTGACCTTTTTGGGCTTGATTGGCATAATTCAACTGCAGCTGACCTTTTAAATAATAAAATTTTTCTCCTTCTTTTGTCAGGTAAATTGTTGGCCCGCCTGGAACAAACGACTGGATCAAATTGATGTTAAATGATTCCTGTCCGTTATATTTTTGCTCACTGACCACTTTGACGAAGTCAAACCACCGATCTGAGGCATCTTGTAGCGGATTTTTTTCCAGATGAAAACGAGCTTTGACCAGGTAGCTGTAGCCAGGCTTTCTTTTGTCGAAGCCATTCAAGGAGAATTCCGCAGGATTTTTATTTGGCAGCTGAATTAAAGTTTCGTCGACTGCATAAAAACGGTGATCTACTAATAATTCGACCTCTTGTCCGTCTTTTAATTTCAAAGGACCATACGTTTCTTCTTTAGAACAGGCAGAGAGGAACAGGACGAATAATAGTAAAGAGAGTTGTTTCATGGTGTAGAGAGTGAAGTGGTTTGATAGGATAACGCATTTGATTTCTAAAACGCTACTCTAAACGTAGAAAAAATAACCTTCTAAAAATTTCTGATCGATATTTTCTTAGTCATCCTCCATTCTTTTGATGGGAATTATTGGATAAATATTTATAATTTTGAATATTCAAATATTCAGGCGATTTTGTAAGGAATTTGATTGAAACCCCTTTAGAATGCAATTCAAAGGGGTCTGTTTTTTCTAAGGAAATTTACAGCCTGTCCTAAAAAGCATTTTAAGCGTTAAGCATGAAAAAATACAGCATTTATATCAACGACAATACCTTGTTTATTGCAGATTCGAAACCTACACAGGAAAAAGAAATTCAGCAATTGGAGCTGGAAGGTTTTGATTTCAGATTGTTCTACAAAAACCTGCCTGTAAATGCTGCTAGGGATTATCTACTGTTGGTAGCTGACCCAAAAGCGGTTTTTAAGCAAATCAAAAACAACCTTACTTTGATTAAAGCTGCCGGCGGACTCGTTAAAAGCTCGAAAGGGAATTATCTGTTTATCTTCAGGAATAAAAAGTGGGACCTGCCAAAAGGAAAAGTAGAGAAAGGCGAAAAAATGAGAGAAGCGGGTTTGAGAGAAGTGGAAGAGGAGTGCGGCGTAACGATTTACACCAACGACGAGAAGCTTTGTAAAACCTACCATGTTTACCCAATGGGTAATAAACTGGTTTTAAAGAAGACCAAATGGTACAGCATGACTGTTAAAGGAGAACCAAAATTGATTCCCCAAAAAGAAGAAGGAATTACGAAAGCGAAATGGTTAAATAAAGCAGACCTGGCTCCAGTACTCGCAAATACTTACCCATCTATCCTCCAGGTGTTGGAAGTAGGCTCCTTATTAGAGGAACGGGATAGCGTTTTGAGGTAAAAACTGACTCACATCTCCGTGATTTCTAAGGATGTCACGGACGATGGTAGAGCTGATTGCCGAATATTCCGGCTTACTCAATATAAAGATCGTCTCCATTTCCGGCATCATCGTCTGATTGATCTGAGCAATCGCACGCTCATACTCAAAATCACCAACAGAACGGATTCCGCGAACCATGTACTGCGCATTGATCTTCCTGCAGAAATCAACAGTCAGGCCTTCATAAAGCTGTACCTCCACTTTAGGTTCTGCTTCAAACACTGTTTTTACAATCTCTTCGCGTTTTTCCGCAGATAGGTAGTTCTGTTTAGAGCTGTTCAATCCGATTCCGACTACCACTTTATCAAATAGCGGCAATGCACGTTTCAGGATGTCCACATGGGCGATAGTAATCGGATCAAATGATCCTGGGAACAGGGCGATTTTCATCAATATCAGTATATAGGTTATAACATCGCCACCCTTATCAAGGTGGCGAAATGATTATTTTACTTTTTCAAAGAAGCTAAAGGACGAATTCCCATATCTTCTGGTTTCCTTATAACCTGGCTGGCCATTCATCTTTAATAAAGAAGGGTGCTCCACGATCAATAAACCGTTATCCGTCAGTAAGTCATTCTTGATCACCAATTCAGGAATCTTTGGAATCGTAGGCAGATCATAAGGAGGGTCTGCAAAAATAATCTGATAGGATTTCTTATGCGTATCTAAAAACTTGAAAACATCTGCTTTCTGCACCTCAATCACATCTAGCTTATGCTTGGCGATCACCGACTGTACCCAAAAGATACATCCCGAATGTTTGTCTACTGCGGTTACGCTTTTCGCCCCTCTGGAAGCAAATTCAAAACTGATATTTCCTGTGCCACAGAAAAGATCCAGCACATCACAGCTGTCAAAATCGTAAGTATTGTAAAGAATGTTAAAAAGTGCTTCTTTGGCCATATCTGTAGTGGGCCTTACCGGTAAGCTTTCCGGGGCATTGAAACGAATGCCTTTTAATGTACCGCCAATTATTCGCATATATCCAGTGCTAGCAAGCTGCTGTAATAATGAGCAGGCATGTCTTCTAAAATTTTGTGATCTACCTGATCACTTAAGGGAGTGTTAAATTTTATTTTCTGGAAGTATTTCTCCAGACATTGATGGTAAGCATCATCTTCGTGAACAATGCCACTCAATAACACCTCCGTCTCTTTACTATCGATTTGAACCTGGTTCATCATCAGCAGCAGGTAATAGTTAAACTCTTCCGCATTTTCAATCTCATAACAATTGCGGAAAATCAGCTTTTCTCCTGCTGTCAGCACTGCTGTAAAAGATGCTGCGGTAAAATCAAGGACCAACGTCTTACTGGTTTTATTAGCAACCATGGCCAGCATTGGTGCCATCTGGTCGAATAATTTGCAGCTCAGCAGCGCATCCGCTAAGGTCTCATCCATAAAACGCTGCAGCGTAAAAATAGAAGTGAATCCATAATTAGCAAATGGCCTTACATAAAGGTTATCCGATTGTTCATCTGTGAAGAACTTTGCATATTGATCCAAATTCTTGACATCAAATAGCTCAGTTGGGATGGCAATTGAGTTTTCACTGTATACTGCTACTTTGATGTCTTTAAAAGCCAAATTCAAGTAACTGTCGTTTTTTAATTTTACAGCAAGATCATGGGGAATGTTTTTTGATTCCTGCTGATCATAAACAGCTTTCAACTGGTTGCTGGTTTTATCAATAATGGCATAAGAGAAGCTATCTGCGGTAATTTTTAACAATAAATTGCAGTCTGGCGCAGTACTAGGATCAAATTCCGGATCAACTAATAAAATGCTGTTTTTATGGCTCATCTGTATCTAATTATTTAAGATCAAAATTAATCCTTTTTTCTATAACATCACCATTGCATCTTTGTTAAATGGATAAAGCATCAATTATAGCCCAGTCTTACGCCTTTACACCGACTGCCGAACAGCTGGTTTTCTGTCAGGAAATGGCTGCCTTTTTAAGTCAAGACTTAGACGATCAGTGTTTTATATTGAGGGGATATGCAGGTACAGGAAAGACCACTTCTGTTGGGGCGCTGGTTAAAGCTTTACCGAAATTTGGCTTTAAAGCAGTGTTGATGGCGCCTACAGGTCGTGCAGCAAAGGTGATGAGCAACTATACCGGGCGTAAAGCACTCACTATTCATAAGAGAATTTACAGAAAAAAATCTGCGGTATCTACGGATATGTCTTTTCAGATTACGCCAAATATATCAGAACATACGGTATTTATTATCGATGAGGCCTCCATGATTGCCGATGAATGGAATACACAAACCAGTTCCTCATTTTTGAAGGATCTGATGCAATATGTATACAACCATAAAAATTGTGCGGCAATATTTGTTGGAGATACAGCACAGCTGCCACCGGTGGGCAGCATCGACAGTCCGGCATTGAACAAAGATTATATAGCAGCAAATTTTGGGATGTCAGTGCGGGCGGTAGAACTTCAGGAGGTCGTGCGGCAAGAGAAGGAATCCGGGATTCTGGCCAATGCCACCATGCTGCGGAAACTGATCAATGAAGGGTCGTCTGAAGACGCTGATGAGATTGAACTGCCTAAATTTATCACCACTGGGTACAAGGATATTTTCAGGATGACCGGTCTTAAGCTGGTCGAAGGCCTGGAATATGCCTATAGTAAATTTGGTATGGAAAATACATTGGTGGTCTGCAGGTCTAATAAATCAGCCAACGTATACAACCAGCAGATCCGAGCGAGAATACTTTATCGCGAAGAGGAATTGACTGGTGGCGACCAGATCATGGTAGTTAAAAACAATTATTACTGGCTCCCCGACAATGAATCTGCTGCCTTTATTGCCAATGGTGATATGGCCAAAATCGTACGCGTGAGGGGTACCGAAGAGCGTTTCGGCTTCCGTTTTGCCGAAGTAGCCCTGGAGTTCCTGGATTTCCCGGATGCCGGACAAATCTCCTGCAAAGTGATGCTCGATACCTTAACCGCCGAAACACCAAACCTTTCTTATGAACTGGGAAATAAACTGTTTGAAGCATTAAATGTCGAATATGAACACCTGACGAGTAAAAAAGCCCGTTTCGCAGCCATCAAGGAAGATCCTTACTACAATGCGCTGCAAATTAAATTCGCTTATGCGGTAACTTGTCACAAAGCCCAGGGTGGCCAATGGGAGGCTGTTTTCGTAGATCAAGGCTATTTAACAGAAGAAATGATCGACCTGGATTTCTTACGATGGTTATATACTGGTGTTACCAGGGCAAAAAGAGAATTATTTTTAGTAAATTTTGCACCTAACCTTTTCATTACCCCTTTGGAAGACTAATTCTAAAGCCCATTAAACCTGAATGCTATGAAAGTTGCTTATTCTTTAAAACAGAAAATGAAAATCGCTACGTTCCTTTTTGCGATTATGGCCTGTATGATTCTCATTAGAATCCTTGAGGATAAGAGTGTAAAAAGTATGAATGAATCTTTCGTTTCCATGTATAACGACCGTCTGGTTCCTGCAACAGACCTTTTCTACATCGCAGAAAGCATCTTTGCGAAAAAATTCAGCCTCGATAGTTTTCTGTATTCAGGAAATCCGGATCAAAAGGATGTCAATTTACTGAAAACCCAATTTGGAAAGTTCAACACCACGATTGACTCTCTGATGAAAAAATATGAAAAGACTTTTTTGGTGAAACAGGAAAAGGAAGAACTGAAAGAATTGAAAATCCGGTTGATCGGCTCTATCGCAGCAGAACAGCACGTGATTTCTTTAAGTGATAGCCATAGTATTGAAGATGGAAGAAAACTTTATGAGACCGTTGGAAGAGCAACTTCGAGAAGAACCTTACAGCAGTTAACGGAGCTGATGACCATTCAAACGCAGGTAGGGCAGGAGCTGATTCAAAGTTCTGAATCTATGGTGTCCAGAAGTAAGCTGTACTCCACGCTGCAAATTGCATTGGCCATATTGATCGGGATTTTGGTAGTCGGGATTATTTCTGCTTCTAATGTGGTACAAGTTAAAAATGACAAGTTTAACCTGAATTAGATCAATGTAATCTCTGTTAAATAAAGGAACGCGTACCCGAAAAACTGTCTCTAAACTCTTTTGGCGTACAGTTTTTCTTCTTTTTGAAAATGCGGTTGAAGTTAGAAATGTTATTAAACCCACATTTATAAGCGATTTCTGAAATGGTCTGTGTACTTGAAATCAACATTTTTGTGGCATGACCCAAACGGATCTCATTTAAGCTGTCGATAAAAGTGCTGCCTGTTCTTTTTTTGATGAACCTGCTGAAGGATACTTCCGGCATGCTTGCCGCTTTTGCCACCTCTTCCAATGAAACCCCGCGATTGTAATGCATATTCATATAATCAAACGCTTTTTCGATCCTGCGGCTGTTGTAATTGAACTGTTCATTGTTGAAACTGGAATTTGATAACGTGCGCATATTCCTGGAAATTGACAAGTCATGAAGAATAGAAAAAAGCTCCAGCACGGAATCAAACCCTTTTTTCTGATTTAAAGAAAGGATGCGTGGAATCAACCGCTCAATCGTATCCGCAGAAAACAATATTCCTTTTTGGGCACGTTCAAACATATTCGAAATGAAACTCAATTGATTTCTTTTAAGTAAGCGATCGTCAAACAGGTCTTTGTGAAACTGAATGGTAATTTCCAGAATTTCCTCACTTTTACATTGATGGGTAAACCAGGCATGGTATAAATTGGGACCAATAAATACCAGTTCCGCATTTTCGATCACCTCAATATGGTCTCCTACAATTCTTTTTGCACCTTTAGCATGAAGGATCAGGTTCAATTCGTACTCCTCATGGTAGTGTAAAGGGAAATCGAACTCTTTTTTAGTCCTGGAAAAAATAGTAAAACAATCACTTTGCGTTAAAGGGGTAATTTCCCTGACTATATTATTGGCCATCCTATAAATATAATAATAGTGTAGTAATGAATTAGCTTTATGTTAAAATAGTACTAGTCTAAATTAGTACTAATGTCATATTAATAAGTCTTTTTGTTTTGTGAATACAATTAATTGTTAAAATAGTATTGAACCTATATGCGAAAATAGTATAGTTTTGATTTTATGAAGTTTCAACTCATTGATGTTCTCATTATCATCACTTATCTGATCAGCACCATCATTATAGGTTTTTGGTACCGTAAAAAGGCCAAAGAGAATAACCAGAGTTATATCATGGGAGGTAAATCGTTGCCCTGGTATAAACTGGGATTAAGCGATGCCTCTGATATGTTCGACATTAGCGGCACGATGTGGATGGTGAGCCTTTGCTTTGTCTATGGCATGAAAAGCATTTGGATTCCATGGTTATGGCCGGTATTTAATCAGGTCTTTTTGATGATGTATTTGTCTAAATGGCTGAGGCGTTCCAATGCGACTACTGGCGCCGAATGGTTGTCTACCAGATTCGGATTGGAAGGACGAGGCGTTGGCGCTTCTCACAAAGTAGTAGTGGCCTTTGCACTATTGAGCTGTCTGGGTTTTCTTGCTTATGGTTTTATAGGTCTTGGTAAGTTTGTTGAGATCTTTATTCCCTGGGAATTTGTGCAAGGATATGTGCCTTTTGAAGTCTCCAAGCACTACGTACCTCATTTTTACGGCATCATATTTACACTTTTTGCAATGTTTTATTCCATTTTGGGAGGAATGCATGGGATCGTGTTTGGGGATATGATCAAGTACGCCATCATGACAGTGGTTTGTATTGCTATAGCCGTGATTGCCATGATTAACCTGCATGGACAGCATTTAAATGTGCCAAAGGGCTGGGATCATCCTTTCTTCGGAACGCATTTGGAGCTCAACTGGACTGGTATTATCGATGATGTCAATAAAAAAATCGAAAGTGATGGCTATTCCTTGTTCAGCATTTTCTTTATGATGATGCTGTTCAAAGGGGTGTTTGCCTCTCTTGCCGGCCCACCTCCGAACTATGATATGCAAAAGATTTTGTCTACAAAATCACCAAAAGAAGCCAGTAAAATGAGTGGTTTTGTCTCTATTGTATTGCTGCCGATCAGGTATGCTCTCATTGTAGGACTCACCGTTTTAGGCCTTCTTTATTACGATCAAATGAACCTCAGGGGACTGGACGGCACCATAGATTACGAAAGGATTTTGCCGGCAAGTATCAACAGTTTTGTACCTGTCGGTCTGTTTGGATTGGTATTAACAGGTTTGCTAGGCGCTTTTATGGGTACTTTTTCAGGGACATTAAATGCGGCACAAGCATATATTGTAAATGATGTATACCTTAAATATGTCAATCCTGCTGCCACTAATAAAAAGATCATTTCCATGAATTATATATCCGGTGTATCGGTTGTGATCATAGGAATCACGCTGGGTTTCTTTGCGAGAGATGTAAATAGCGTACTGCAATGGATCGTATCCGCTTTATACGGGGGTTATATCGCTGCAAACGTACTGAAATGGCATTGGTGGAGGTTCAACTCCAACGGTTTTTTCTGGGGAATGTTTACAGGTATTGTCGCTGCCCTGGTATTTACGAGGTTCTTCTCTGGTGTAGAGTTTCTATACTATTTCCCATTGCTGTTTTTGCTTTCCTTAGCAGGATCTGTGATCGGAACCTATATGGCGCCTCCTACAGATGAAAATACCTTGAAAAGTTTTTATAAGACTGTGAGGCCATGGGGCTTCTGGAAACCCGTTCATGAAATGGTTTTAAAGGAGGATCCTTCCTTTGAAGCGAATAAGAATTTTGGCAGGGATATGTTCAATGTACTGCTGGGCATTATTGCACAGCTTTGTCTCACCCTGCTGCCAATGTACCTGATTTTAATGATGAAAATGCCATTGATGATCACCATCGCCATATTGGCTGTGATTGTGTTCATCCTGAAAAGAACCTGGTGGAATAAACTCGAAGATTAATAGAATTATATGATGGATTACGACAAAAGACTGGAGGAGCTCAGCCGCGCCCATCAGTCTTTAATTACGCGCAAAAACAAATCTGAAAACCTGGGAAATGGTATTTTCAAACGTTATGAAAATCCAGTATTAACCGCTGCACATACCCCGCTGTACTGGCGTTATAATTTGAGCAAAGAAAATAACCCTTACCTGATGGAAAGGATTGGCATCAACTCGGTATTCAATGCGGGCGCGATCAAGTGGAACAACAAGTACCTGTTGATGGCCAGAGTAGAGGCTAGCGACAGGAAATCTTTCTTTGCCATTGCGGAAAGCGACAATGGGATCGACCAGTTTAAATTCTGGGAATATCCGGTGGTGATTCCTGAAACGGATTTACCCGACACTAATGTTTACGATGTACGGCTCACTGCTCATGAAGACGGATGGGTGTACGGATTGTTTTGTACGGAAAGGAGAGATCCTGCCGCATCTATAGGAGACCAGTCGGCGGCATTGGCGCAATGTGGAATTATCCGTTCCAAAGATTTGCTGAGCTGGGAACGCCTGGCAGACTTGAAAACAGGCTCCCAACAGCAGCGAAATGTAGTGCTGCATCCAGAGTTCGTTGATGGGAAATATGCTTTTTATACCCGTCCTCAGGATTCATTTATTGAAGCAGGTAATGGCGGAGGAATTGCTTTTGGCCTTTCCGAATCTATAGAAAATGCAGAGATTCCGGAAGAACTGGTGATTGATAGAAAAGAATACCATACCGTTTATGAAGCTAAAAATGGTCAAGGGCCAGCCCCAATAAAAACAAAATACGGCTGGCTGCACCTCGCTCATGGCGTTAGAAATACGGCTGCGGGATTAAGGTATGTGCTCTATATGTTCATGACAGACCTCAATGACCTGAGTTTGGTGACTCATAAACCTGCCGGATATTTTATTGCGCCAGAAGGGACAGAGCGCATTGGCGATGTGTCTAATGTGGTGTTCAGCAACGGCTGGATTGCAGATGAAGACGGTAAGGTATTTATTTATTACGCAGCTTCAGATTCCAGAATTCATGTGGCCACCAGTACCATCGATCAGCTGCTGGATTATGTGTTGCATACACCAGAAGATGGTTGGAGATCAGCAGCAACCGTACAGCGCATTCATCATTTAATTGATCAAAATAAAGAAAATGAGCAGCCGGATCAAAATAAAACATCTTGATACTGAATCAGCAATAAACAATGATTCAGTAGTTGAGCTGAAAAGTCACTATTAATTGGTAATTAATTTTCATTAAGTGAAAATATTGAAAAACTAAAGTTTTCTACTGGTAGTGGTCGGGAAGTGGTCGGGAAGAGAAGGGCCTTATAATAGGGAGCGGAAGGGGTTCGCGTAGGGTTCGCGTAGGGTCGCCTTAGTCTGTGCTATCCAAACCCTAACCGAACCCCCTCCTGCGGCTAAAGCCCAGCTGGTCTCTTCCCTAACCATCTCCGAAGCTTTAAGGGCTTGGAAATCCTCCGAAAATGAAATTAATATGTACTTTTGCGAAACGTACCGATTTCTATTTCTATGATCAAGCTTGCCGTAATTGAATTTAGTCCTACTTTACTGTATAAGTTTATCAGATTCGGTGTCGTGGGCTTTTCCGGTCTGGCCATAGATTTTGGCATTACTTATCTCTGCAAGGAAAAACTCAAGATCCATAAATATGTATCCAGTTCGTTGGGTTTTATGGTGGCTACGGCTTCCAATTATACCCTCAACCGCAACTGGACTTTTGAAGACCATGCCGGAGCCAGCTTTACGCAATTCGGTAAATTTTTTATGATTGCCCTAGTGGGACTATTCCTCAGTAATATTCTGATTTATCTGCTGCATGATAAACTAAAATGGAATTTTTATGTGGCCAAGGCCTGCGCCATCGTGGTCATCTCCTTATGGAATTTCTTCGCCAATTACCTATATACTTTCTCCAGTTAAAATCTATCCCTAAATGCTACAAACCAAAAAGAGTAACGAGCAGATATTATTTATTTTCTTAGGGCTGTGGACGTTACTGAACATCATACAAGCTAGTTTTGTGGAGGTTCACTCGGATGAGGCTTACTATTGGATGTACTCTAAGTTTTTAGACTGGGGGTATTTTGACCATCCTCCAATGGTGGCCCTCTTTATCAAAATAGGCGATCTTTTATGCCCATCCACGTTGGGAATGCGTTTTTTTACCGTGATCACGAGCTCCTTATCAGTGCTGCTGCTCTGGAAAATTGTAAAGCCTTATGGAGAGAATATCAAACTGTTTATCCTGCTGTTCAGCTCGATCGTACTCTTTCATGTATATGGTTTTATCACCACGCCAGACGCACCTTTGTTCTTTTTTACGATCTTATTTTTCTATATCTATCAAAGATATGTAGCGTCTGATGAATTGAAATGGACCTTATTGCTGGCCATAGTCATTGCTTGTTTGCTGTACAGTAAATACCATGGGATTTTAGTATTGCTGTTCACGATTCTTTCTAACCTGAAACTGCTGAAACGTCCTTCTTTCTGGCTGATTGTTGGGGTGGCTATTTTCGCTTTTCTCCCACACATCTGGTGGCAGGTGGAAAACAATTACCCTTCATTTTATTACCACGTAATTGATCGCTCTGCGGCTTTCTATAAATCAAAGTTTACTATAGAATACCTGCTGGCGCAATTGGCATTAGCAGGTCCATTAGTAGGTTGGTTCTTATACCGCTCAGCATCTTTGCTGAAAACTCCCGATGCCTTTGTGAGGGCGCTTAAAGTCAACTGCTATGGGGTATTCATTTTTTTCCTGTTCAGCACTTTTAAAGGCAGGGTAGAAGCACACTGGACTTTACCAGGAATGATTTGTCTGTTTATCCTGGCCTATCTTTATTTGTCAAAGGGAACGGTTCCTAAATGGTTTGAAAGGCTGGCTATTGTTAACATTGTCCTGATTTTATTGGTTAGGATGGTGCTGTTGATTCCTATTCCTTTCCTAATGAAGAATAGAAGTGTTGCTTATTATTTTGGCAATGAAAGCTGGGCAAAACAGATTCATGAAAAGGCAGGTGATGCTCCGGTGATCTTTATGAATGCTTTTCAGGAGCCCTCGAAGTACAATTATTATAACAAAACCACGAAAGGCTTTGGTTATGATTCACGTGATTATCGTAAAAATCAATATGACATCTGGCCATTGGAAGATAGTTTAAGAAATAAACGTGTGTATTGGGTAGTGGAAGACAGTAAAGGTTTACCAGGTCAGGATACCTTAAATACGGCAAAAGGCCTGCTTTATGGCAACTGGGTTGATTCCGTAAGAATGTATCAGAAAGTAGCTGTTAATCCGTTGGAAATCCCGTCTATCCTTGAAAGAGGTAAACCTTTAAAGTTAAAACTGAAGATTGAAAATCCTTATGATGAGGAAATATTCTTAGGAAATATTGGCCAGAAATGGACTTGCCTGCTGGAGTATGGGTACAAAAATGGGGAAGATTTCGGGGAGTTTAAAATGGTCAAAGCTGATGTGGAGCAACTGAGGATTCCGGCAAAAGGTGCAGTAACGATTGATGCAGAAATCGAAAGTCCTGCAGCAAGCGGTCAGTATAAACTGATCTTTTCTTTAAGAACAGCTCCTTTTTCAGGAGCCAGAAATAGCAATATGATTTCTGTTAATGTTAAATAGACAATTGTTTTAACAAGCTCATCTGGTCAATGGTACCAGAGTGTCTCCATACAATTGCTCCGTTTTTAAAAACCATAAAGGTGGGTACCGACCGTACATTATATTTTTGTGCAGCGGCCTGGTTTTTATCAATATTGATTTTAATCACTCGCGCCTTGCCCTCGGTAATTCTGGCTACTTCCTGCACGATAGGGTTCATCGTTTTACATGGCCCGCACCAATCTGCATAGAAATCAATGAGTACTGGTGTACCTGACTGGATCAATTCTTGAAATGCACTCATGGCTGTTTATTTTTAAATGGTTATCGTTAAAATTAGTATTCCGGAGAAAAACATCCCAGCTGGGATAAAGTTTTTCTCCGTTTAAATGTTAATGAGCGTCATAAATGATTACTTTCTCAAAAAGACCACGGAATTCATCCAAAAATGCTTTGTGTAAATCGTGAACCTGGTACACATCGTGTCCTTCCAGGTCTGAGAAAAATAAAATCAAAGAGAAAGAATAGGTAGTGTCTACTACCGCGCGATCAATTGGAGCGGGAGTTCCAATGTGGAAAGCTTCTACCGTTTCGATGGCTTCTAATCCTTCCAGGCCGATTCTGAAGGCGGCTTTCTGATCTTCTGTAGTGTCGGCTTTTAGCCAGAATAAAACGTGATGAGCTAACATATATAAAGGTTTTTTGGTAAATATAGGGAATTGTATGGTGGCGGAGAAAGCGGAATTGAATATTCCGGCTGACCAGGGATGAGGAATCCTGCACTCAGAGTTAATGGCCTCTTGTTGAAAAGAAACCGGAGAAAGATATGGGTCTCCCTCCGGTAACATAATCTAGCGTGCATTTAAGTAAACGAGCTCCAGCAGCTAAACGCTACAGCAGCATTGAAATATCTGAAATCAAGAAATAAGGCGAAATTTTGGTTCTTGTAGGAAGGAATTGGTTAATTCGAAAACATTAGGATAACATTGACTTAATTTCGATAATTTAGTTTCGGGATTTATAGATGTCAACAAAATACACCATTTCTGATCAGGAGCTGCAGGCCAAAATAATGGCAGGGCAGGAATCTGCTTTTTCTCAACTCTATGATCGGTATAGTCCTGCTATCTCCCTTTACATCAAAAGATTTGTGAATTCTTCAGATTTATCCGAAGACTTGAGTCAAGAAGTTTTTATTAAAATGTGGCAGCACAGATCTAAGCTGGAGGAAGTCAGATCGATTAAGGCCTACTTATTTATTATGGCCAGAAATCATACCCTAAATAGCCTAAAAAAGGCAATGAGGTCTGATGTAGCGATGGGAGAAGTGATCAATAGCTTTGTCGAACAACGGAGCTGTACCGAAGAGGAACTGCTGGCGAAAGAATATCTGGAATACCTGGAGAAAGCGCTTGCAGCCTTGCCATCGAGAACAAGAGAAATCTTTAAACTTTGCAGGCAGGAAGGTAAAAGTTATGATGAGGTGGCACTGGCTTTGGGGATTTCCAGAAATGCAGTCAAAAATCACATGGTGAGTTCCATGAAAGTATTGAGCGCTTCTGTGAAAAAAGACCTGGGGATATCATTAGGCATACTTTTAACGGTCTTCCTAAAATAATTACGAAATAAATAATTTTCAGCTACCCTTAAGCCCCTTAAATATTGTCTTAATATTTGAACGGACATCCTATGGAAGAGAATAATTTTTATGAAATACTTGTAGAACGTTATCTGAAGAAACAGCTGACGGATCAGGAACTGGAACTTTTTGCGGAATTGCTGAGTAAAGGGAAGCTGGACGGACAATTGTTCAAGGCCTGGAATGTAGATGCGGAGCTTACTGAAGCTGATGAACAGGATTTTAACCGCAGTCAGCAGCCTAGGTTTCTATGGCCAAAGGCTGTTGCTGCTGCCGTATTTTTAATGGTGCTGTCTGTTGGTGGATACCTTTATTTTCAGAACAAATCAGCAAATACCGAAAATCAGCTGGCGGTAAACACTCATGACGTAGATCCTGGTGGAAATAAGGCCACTTTAACCTTGGCCGATGGCTCAAAAATTTCGCTCACCGATGCCAATGATGGAGAACTGGCTAAACAAAGTGGGGTAAAGATTTCGAAAAGTAAAAACGGAGAATTGGTGTATTCGGTGACTGCATCCGATGCCACATCAGTGGCTTATAATACCATAAGCACTCCTAAAGGCGGTGTCTATCAGGTCAATCTTCCCGATGGTACAAAAGTATGGCTCAATGCCGCATCCTCCATAAAGTTCCCAACCACATTCGCACATGTGAGTCAGCGGAAAGTTGAACTAGAAGGAGAAGCCTATTTTGAAGTGGCGAAAAATAAGAAAGTCCCTTTCGTTGTCTCCACAAGCGGTCAGCAGGTACAGGTATTGGGTACTCACTTTAATATCAGTTCTTATACCGATGAGGGAGAATTGAAAACTACACTTCTTGAAGGTAGGGTGAAGGTGATAGCCGCAAATACAATTGTGCTTAAACCGGGGCAGCAGTCCAATTTGAAGAGAAATGGATCAGGAGATTTAAAAGTCAATACGGCAAATATTGCACAGGTGATGGCCTGGAAAAATGGCTTCTTCCATTTTGAAAAAGAGAACCTGCACGAGGTCATGAGACAGCTTTCCCGATGGTACGATATAGAAGTTGTGTATGAAGTAGACCGTCATGACGATGAATTTGTGGGCGATATACCCAGAGGAATTAAGCTCAGCGAGGCACTCAAAATATTGTCTTTTGAAGGGACTCAATTTAGGATTGAAGGCCGTAAGCTGATCGTTAAAAAGTAAAATCTAATTAAACCTTAACCAAATAATTAAACGCTAACCAAGCTCTAAAACCACCACCAACGCTTATGGAAAAATAAATGCTTGCAAAACAACACTGTTAGGAAGGAAAAACAGAACCCTGCTCGCAACAGGGCCCTGTCTGCCCAATCCGATCTTATCAGAATGGAACAATGTTCCGGTTGACCTCAAAAAAAACTTATTGGATAATTAATGAATAAACGAAACATTCAAAAATATGAAATTAAACTCATGTAGTAAAACCCCTTTTATGAGGTGGTTATGCTCAACACAGACCGTATTGGCCATGAAACTCACCGTAATTTTAATTTTCTTTGGCTGCCTGCAGGTATCCGCAGATGGGTTCTCCCAGAAAATTACACTCTCAGAAAAAAACACCACTTTCAATGCGCTTTTTGAAAACATTAAAAAGCAAAGTGGTTATACTTTCTTCTACAACAATAAGTTGATCAAGCAGGAAGGTCTGATCAGTATTGAAATGGAAGGAGTAAGCCTGGAAGATGCCCTAACCCAGATTTTTAAAAACAGACCTTATTCTTATATGATCCTCAATAAAACAGTGGTGATTAAAAAGAAAATAATTGAAAAGGAGGCCATCCCAAAGGGGGAAGTTGTTGCGCTTTTGCCGATTAAAGGAAAGGTGGTAGATACAGAAGGAAATCCCCTGCCAGGTGCTTCAATTATTGTGAAGGGCACAAAAGAAGGTGCTTCAAGTAGTACCTCCGGTGATTTTGTGATCAATGCAAAAGCAGGAGATGTACTGGTAGTCAGGTACCTCGGCTATGCCACCAGAGAAATTACAGTGGCCTCAACTACTGGAGTGCTCAACATTGTACTGGAAGCGCAAAAACAAGACTTATCTGAAGTAGTCGTCACCGCTTTAGGAGTGAAACGCTCGGAGAAATCTCTGGGATATGCCGTTCAAAAGATTGGCGGTGATAAGGTGCAGACCGTAAAAGGAGTGGATCTTGGAACTTCCTTAACCGGACAGGTCGCAGGATTGGTGGTGAAGAATTCTACGGAATTTAATGAAAAGCCAAAACTGGAACTTCGAGGAGAAGGCGTATTATTGGTTATCGATGGGGTTCCTTATGGGAATATGACGCTTCGCGATGTTCCTGCTGATGATATTGAAAGCATGGACCTGTTAAAAGGATCTACCGCTTCTGCATTATACGGTTCACGTGCAGATGGCGGGGTATTGTTGATTACGACTAAAAAAGGGGCTGCCGGTAAAGGTTTTGCCGTTGACATCAATAGCAATACCATGTTTCAACTGGGCTATCTGGCCGTTCCGGAAGTACAGAGTTCTTATGGCCGCGGACAAAATGGGGTGATCGACAATGATTACGTTTGGGGCCCTAAGCTGGATGCTGGAAATACTGCCAGAGATTGGAACCCGGTAACGAAACAGTTTGAAGACAATCGACCGCTGGTATCTGTTGGTAAAGACAACCTGAAGAACTTTATGAATACCGGTGTAGTGACCAGTAATAACATTTCCATTGCCCAGACCGGAGAAAATGGAAGCTTCAGAATCGGCTTAAATCATATTTATAATAAAGGACAGTTTCCTAATCAGAAGCTGAGCATGATGAATTTAACCTCCGGTGGAGAGATCAGAATCAATGATAAATTTAAAATCGAAAGTCATTTTGGTCTGAGCAGACGCTCTGCTCCTCAAATTTGGGGCGGTGGTTATGACAACCAGGGTTACCTGTATCAATTGGTGATGTGGACTGGTACCGAGTACGACATTCGTGATTATAAAGATTACTGGGTAGTGCCAAATAAAACGCAAAATTGGATGTATACCAACTGGTATGACAACCCTTATCTGATTGCACATGAGAAATTAAATGGAAAAACTGAAAATACCGTTAATGCGAATGTGACCGCAAATTATAAGTTTAATGAAGAGTTTAACCTGATGCTGCGTTTGGGTTACGACAACTACAACAACTCAGAAACAAAGCGAAATCCGACAGCAAATATCTTCTCTACCAGAGGAGGCTGGAATGCAAGAGGGATGTATGGTATCAACAATACCACAGGATATAGCACCAATGATGACCTGATTTTAACCTATAAAAAGAAACTCAATAAATGGTCATTTGATGGCCTGGTAGGGGGAACGATTTATTATTTCGCGGATCAAGGGCTGAAATCGACCACTAGAAATGGGTTGATTTCTCCAACCTTCTTTTCATTGGCAGGTTCTATTGAGGCGCCAACTGTGGAGCCTTTTCATAACTCCAGACAAATCAATAGTTTGTATGGCAGAGCCTCCATTGGCTGGAACGATGCAGTTTTCTTGGATGTAACCGGTAGAAATGATTGGAATTCGGCACAGCCTAAATCGTCAAGAGACTATTTTTATCCTTCTATAGGTTCCAGTGTGGTGATCTCTGAACTCCTGAAATTCCCGGAAGTAGTGGATATGTTTAAGCTGCGCGGGTCATGGACGATCTTTAAAAAAGCCTTCGATCCTTATGCTATTAATAGTGTCTATACGACCAATACTGCGGCCTGGAATACACTAAATTCCGCTTCCTATCCTAGTTATTTATTGGGTGAAAATCTGTTGCCAAGCTCACAGCGTACCTGGGAAATTGGTGCTGTAGGTTACCTCTTTAAAAAACGCCTGCATTTTGATGTAGCTTATTTTAATAAGTATTACTATAACAGACAAACAGATCTAAAAGGACAAGGAAATACCGCTTATTTGCCTAATTCAAGTGGTTTTGGCATGGCAATCGTCAATACTAAGGAAACTTATGAACGCCGTGGTATTGAGATTACTGTAGATGGTTCGGTGATTAAAGGAAGAGATTTTGAATGGTATGCCACCATGAACTGGGCCCAGCAGCACCGTTATTATGTAGATATCGATCCTTTATATTCTCCGGATGATTTATGGACTAAAAAAGGAGAAAGACTGGATACTTATAAAGCCAGTTATTGGCTGAGAGATCCACAAGGCAATATCATTTTCAATAATGGTTCTCCAGTGGAAAGTGATTACAACAAAAAATATGGTTATGGAGAGCCTGATTTCAGCTTCGGCTTTATCAATAGTTTCAGGTATAAAAACTGGAACCTGAATGTAAATATTGATGGCCGTATTGGTGGCCTGATGTACAATTATATGTACGACAAGATGTGGGATACCGGTACAAATCCAGATTCAGATAATCAATATCGTTATGATCAGGTGGTCAATGGTAAGAATAATTTTATAGGTAAAGGGGTGAAAGTGATTTCTGGAAATGTGACCTATGATAAGTATGGCCAGATTACAAGTGATACCCGTCAGTATGCACCCAATGATGTAGAAGTAGGTTATCAGGATTATGCGCAGAACTTTAGAGGTGGTGATAAAGGGATTCAGAATGAGTCATTTGTGAAACTTCGCGAGTTGTCGCTGGGCTATAGTTTTAACCAGAAATTCGTAAGCAAACTAGGGTTAAAAAGAGCTTCCTTCTCGGTCACAGGACAAAACTTATGGATGTGGACCAATTTTAAATATTCCGATCCGGATGTGGATACCGAGAACCTGAATTCACCATCGCAGCGTATGCTGGGTTTCAATTTTAAAATAGGCTTCTAATCATTAAATAAATTCTTATGAAAACTAACGTTTTAAAATATATATCAATTTTGCCGGTATTATGGCTTTTGAGCGCTGGATGCCAGAAGTTTGAAGATATCAATTCGAACCCGGATAAAACTACAGAGGTCAGCTCTTCTATCCTGGCCACAGGAATGATTCTGAACATCACCAGATCCGAAATCGCTAATACAAAGGGTTTCATACAGCCATTTTTATTAGCTAAATACATCACCTGGGGAGAAGGTCAGGAAAACCTGCAATACAATAAGCTAGGGAGAGCAGATTTTACTCGCCTCACCTTGCTGCGTAACATTCCGCCAATGGAAAAATATGCAACAAATGAAAGATTGAGGAAATCTTATCAGGCATTAGGTCATTTTATTCGGGCTTGGCAGTTTTTTAATGCCAGTATGCAGGTGGGAGATGTCCCTTATGCGGATGCCATTAAAGGAGAAAGTGAAAAAGTGCTGCAACCAAAATATGATACCCAAAAAACAGTATTTTTAGGGATCTTAAATGAGCTGGATCAGGCCAATCAATTATTTTCCGAAGGAGTCAATTTTGAGGGCGATCCGATTTATGGCGGAAACATAGACAACTGGAGAAGGCTGACGAATAGCTTCGAACTTCATGTCTTGATGAATTTGTATAAAAAAACAGGTGATGCAGAATTAAAAGTAATCGATCGCTTTAAGGATATTGTTGCTAATCGTCCCTTGATGCGTGATTATAAAGATAATTTTGCTTTAGCTTACAACAATGTTGCCGGACAAAACTATCCATGGTCGGATGTGCCGGCAGGTTCAGGAAATTCATTTGTAAAATCAAATTATACGATGCTTTCCAATACCTTGTTGGCACCTATGAAGGCGCTAAAGGATCAGCGTTTATTCTATTATGCGAAGCCATCACCCCTAAAAATTACCGCCGGATTATTGGCCTCAGATTATAATGCTTACCCTGGTGTAGAACCTGCTGATGCTTTTTCTAGTCTGCAAACCCGTAGGGTAGGAAAGGATTATGCAGATTTGAATAACCGTTATGTACAATTGGTGAATGCAGAAGCAGTGAGCTTATTTAGTTTTTGGGACCAGCAATTTATCCTGGCGGAAGCTAGTTTAAGAGGATGGATCAGCACTGCTACTGCACAATCTTATTACGCTTCTGGAATTAGCAGCTCGATGACTTTTGTAGCCGCGAGTACACCGGATATGGCAGATTATAACCACAATATGAAAATGGATGCGGCCTATATTTCGGCCTTCCCAAATACTGCAGGTGTAGCACTGGCAGGAACCAATGCACAGCAGCTGGAACAAATTATCACCCAAAAATACCTGGCTAATTTCTTACATGGAGGCAAGTACAGTGCCTGGATGGAGAACAGAAGAACTGGCTATCCGGTCTTTACTTTAAACAGCAGCACTAACTTAAATACACCTAGTACTAATTTCCCATTGCGCTGGCTTTATCCTGCCAATGAACTGGATTATAATGCAGCCAATGTTTCGGCAGCGATTCAGAGTCAATACGGTGGTAGTGATGATGTTAATCAGACGATGTGGATCTTAAAGTAAGATTTTATGTTATATTTATAATACGGTAAATTCTATGTAAATACCTAAAACAGAACGGCCAATGACACAAAGCAAGGGTTTAAAAAAAACACTGACTCCTTTTATGTTATGGGGACTTGGCGTTGGATATGTCATCTCAGGAATGTATTTCGGCTGGAATCTCGGCCTTGAAAAAGGAGGAACTGGAGGGATGGCCATTGCCACCCTTGCCATCATGCTGATGTACGTTACTTTTACATTTAGTTACGCAGAACTGGCTTGCGCAATTCCTAAAGCAGGAGGCGTATTCGATTATGCAAAAAGAGCAATGGGGGAAAATATCGGCTTTGTAGCCGGTATTGCCCAAATTGTCGAATTTATATTGGCACCGCCCGCAATCGCTTTTGCGATCGGTGCCTATTTTAATGCTTTCTATCCTCAGGTACCTATTCTCACTAGTGCCATTTCTATCTATTTTATCTTTACTGCATTGAACGTGTATGGCGTAAAAGCAGCAGCTTCATTTGAGGTGATCATCACGGTTTTTGCCGTTGGCGAGTTACTGCTGTTTTCCGGAATTGCCATGCCGAAGTTTGAAATGCAAAACCTCACACATCATGCGCTGCCTAATGGTTGGAGCGGGGTCTTTGCTGCCCTTCCTTTTGCCATCTGGTTCTTTCTAGGGATTGAAGGAATTGCGAATGTGGCTGAAGAAACAAAGAACCCACAAAGGGACATCAGCAGAGGATTTGGCTGGGCGATTTTCACACTGGCCATTTTGTGTGTCCTGGTTTTTGTGACGGCAACAGGGATTGCTGGTTGGGAAGCCATCGTTTATAAAAACGGACTGAGCGGTGAAACTTCCGACTCGCCGCTTCCGCTGGCATTGGCGAAAATCACCGGAAATAACCATTTGATGTATCATTTACTGATTACAGTTGGGCTTTTTGGATTGATCGCTTCCTTTCATGGACTGATTCTGGCCGCAGGTCGCTCCACTTATGAAATGGGGCGTGTGCATCATATCCCTTCGTTTTTAGGGAAAATATCCTCGCGATTTCATACCCCCGCAAACGCCCTGATTGGGAATATGCTGATCGGTATTCTAGCGCTGCTCTCCGGAAAAACCTCGGAAATTATTATCGTTTCCGTATTTGGAGCACTGACACTTTACATCATTTCGATGGTCTCCATTATGATTTTAAGGAATAGAGAACCGGATTTACCACGTCCATTCCGACTGCGTTTCTATCCTTTATTTCCCATTATTGCGCTGATCATCGCCAGTATATCCATCATCGCGATGTTTATTTTTAATCCTAAACTTGGACTGATTTACTTCTCCATTTTAGCGGTTACCTTTTTATTATACCGGACTTTTAAATCTGCAGATCAATGACAACAGAAGAAATTTTAGCTTATGTAAAACAACATCCCTCAGGTAAAGTAAAAGTGGCTGTTGCAGATATTGATGGCGTGCTGAGGGGTAAATATATTGCAGCAGAGAAATTTCTCTCTATTCTGGAGGGAAGGTTAGGCTTTTGTGACGTGACTTTTGGTTGGGATATGGGCGATGCAGCCTACGATAATGTCCGCTTTACAGGCTGGCATACCGGTTATCCTGATGCTCAGGTGAAGTTAGACCTGCAAACTTTCCGTAAGATCCCCTGGGAAAATGACCTTCCTTTTTTCTTGGGTGATTTTGTAAATGAGGAAGGTAAAGCCCTGTATGCTTGTCCGCGGCAAATGCTGCTTAAAATACGTTCGGAGGCCGAATCTCTAGGTTTCAAACCTTATTTTTCTCAGGAATTTGAGTGGTTTAATTTCGCCGAAACACCGGAATCCGTACACCAGAAGAATTTTCAGCAGCTGCAGCCTTTAACACCAGGAATGTTCGGCTATTCCATTTTAAGGAGCAGTTTGAAAAATAGTTATATGTCGGATTTGTTTGAGCTCCTCTGCAAATTTGGAATTCCTATTGAAGGACTGCACACAGAAACAGGACCAGGCGTGTATGAAGCCGCCATTAAATATGCAGGGGTTTTGGAAGCGGCAGACCAGGCGATTTTGTTTAAAACAGCAGTCAAAGAGATTGCCTACCAGCATAATATCATGGCCACTTTTATGGCTAAAATCAATGAAAATCTTCCGGGTTGCAGTGGCCATGTCCACCAAAGCCTATGGGATCTGGAAAGCAAACAAAACCTGTTTTATGAGGAGAAAGATCCATTCAAAATGTCGGCGTTGATGAAGTCCTATATTGCCGGACAGCTCCATTGTTTGCCCTATATTTTACCCATGATTGCACCGACGATCAATAGTTATAAAAGGTTAGTGGAAGGCGCCTGGGCACCTACAACTTTAACCTGGGGAATCGACAATAGAACGGTGGCTTTACGCGCATTACCTGGTCATACCAAAACCACAAGGTTGGAAACCAGGGTGGTAGGCTCAGATACGAACCCATACCTGGCTTTGTCGGCCTGCCTGGCTGCGGGACTTTATGGAATTAAAAATAACCTGGTATTAACTAAAGCCGCAACAGCAGGAAATGGTTATTTGGATATTTCCAATGGCATCCTTCCAGGTAGTTTACAAGAGGCCACCAGGAAAATGAAAGCATCGCCTTTGGCCGCCACTTTATTTGGTGCCGACTTTGTAGAACATTTTACGCTCACCAGAGAATGGGAATGCAAGCAGTATGCTAAGGCTGTGACCGACTGGGAGATGAAAAGATATTTTGAAATTATTTAAATCCGCTGAACCATGATATTTGATAAAATACATCAATTTAATTTTCCAACTACGATTCGTTTTGGTGCAGGTGTCATCAAAGAATTGCCAGCCTATTTAAAAGCCAATGGCTTGAGCCGTCCTTTGCTGGTCTCTGATCCTATAGTGGCAACGCTGCCCTTCTTTAGCGGTATTGTGGCCGATCTGAAAGCACAGGGTTTTTCGGTTGAGGTTTTTAGTGACATTCATAAAAATCCGGTAAAAAGTGATGTCTATAAAGGGACTGAGGTATGGGATGAAGAGGAGAGGGATGTGGTGATCGGAATTGGTGGTGGGGCTGCCTTAGATGTAGCCAGAGCTATAGTTTTAAGGGTGAACCATCGGGAAGACCTGTTCAAGTATGATGATTTGATCGGTGGAGATGTGTACGTGACCAATGAAGTGCCGCATTTTATTACGGTTCCTACGACCTCTGGTACAGGAAGTGAAGTGGGCAGAAGTGCGATCATTTCTGATGATGAAACACATCAAAAGAAAATCTTATTTTCTCCCAAACTGATGGCTAAAATCGTATTTGCAGATCCCCTTTTGACGATGGATTTGCCGCCGCATATTACTGCTGCCACCGGAATGGACGCCTTAACCCATAATATGGAGGCTTTCTTAGCTAAAAATTACCATCCAATGTGCGATGGAATTGCCTTGGAAGGAATTCATTTGATTAAAGGTGCCTTGGAAACTGCTACGCATCGGCCAGATGTGGAAAGCCGCAGCAAGATGCTGATGGCTTCTATGATGGGCGCAATTGCTTTTCAGAAAGGTTTAGGCGTAGTCCATTCTTTGGCACATCCGCTTTCTTCCTTGTTGGATACGCATCATGGTTTAGCAAATGCAGTGAATATCCCTTATGGGATGGCCTTTAACATTGCTGGGTTCGAAGATAAATTTAAGCGGATCGCGAAGGTACTGGAGCTGAAAGAAGAGAACGGTGCCGCGGTAGTAAATTACCTTTTTGAACTCAATTCTAGTTTGGGGATTCCACATCATTTGCGCGATATTGGCGTTGGGATGGAACATATAGAAACCTTGGCGGATCTCGCTTTTGCAGATTTTGCGCATCCGAATAATCCTAAGCCAGTGAGCAGGGAAGATTTTAAAGCTTTGTATTTAGAAGCGCTTTAGAAAATATTTGATGATTGTTAATGTATTTAATCCATGCGGAAAAAGATAGGAATTAGCTTCACAGAAGCAGGATTTCAAAATTATTGGAATTGGTTTACCGCTGCAGAACTGGCAGAAGACCTGGAATTACTTCAACTCTCTTTTGAAAAGGGAAATATAGAAGATATGGAGCAATGCGATGGTTTTGTGCTGACGGGAGGGATTGATGTGACGCCTTCAATTTCTGGTGGAGCGGAAGATTATCCTCATCGCCCTGCGGTATTCTCGCCGGAAAGAGATGAATTTGAAAGACAGATTTATGAATTTGCGAAAATAAAGCGATTGCCCTTACTCGGAGTTTGCAGAGGCATGCAATACATCAACATTTTGGAGGGAGGAGCGGTATTTGATGATATTGGTGCGCCTGAAAATGAGCTTCATAAAAAAGGAGAACTGGATAAAGTGCATGGGATAAAAGTGGTCAAAGGATCTTTGCTGGAGTCAGTTACAGGGCAGGATCAAGGCCTCGTGAACAGTGCACACCACCAGGCAGTGAATCCGAATCGGCTTGGTCGGAATTTAATGATCAATGCGTATGCGGTTTCAGGGAATGGAATAGTGGAAGGTTTGGAGTATAAGGATAAAACGAATAGTGGCTTTATGATCGCTGTACAATGGCATCCGGAAAGAATGAAAGAGAAAGAAAATCACCCTTTCTCTCAAAAGATCAAAGAACAGTTTATTCAGGAAGTAAGAAATCATCAGAAATGAACATCATCAATCCCGCTACAGAAGAAATTATAAAGACGGTTCAGGAAGACAGTCCTGCTGCTTTACATGAAAAATATACCGTATTGCGTCAGGCCCAGAAAGCCTGGGGCTTGAAAAAACTGTCGGAAAGGTTAGTAGTGGTACAGCGCTTTTATGAGCTGCTGGGCGAGCAAATTGAAGGTTTGGCCGCAGTTTTAACAGCCGAAGTAGGTAAACCTTTAGCTCAATCCCGCAACGAAATCAATGGAGCCAGGGCAAGGATACTTTGGATGATGGGCCATGCTGAGCGCTATTTATCGGAAGAACTAATTACGGATACGGAGGAGCTTCAAGAAAAGATTTCTTATGAACCACTCGGGGTGATTTGCAATATTTCGGCCTGGAATTACCCTTATCTGGTGGGTGTAAATGTATTTGTACCAGCATTAATGGCTGGAAATGCGGTGATGTATAAGCCCTCTGAATATGCTAGTTTAACGGGGCTGGAAATTGAGCAATTATGGAAAAAAGCAGGATTGCCTTCTGGTGTTTTTGAACTTGCTCTAGGTGCTAAAGAAACAGGCGAGGCTCTGCTGGAACTGGACTTTGATGGCTACTTTTTTACAGGGTCTTACCGTACCGGCAAGCATATTTATGAAAAGGTGGCACATAAAATGGTGCCTTGTCAACTGGAATTGGGTGGGAAAGATCCCCTGTATGTTGCTGATGATGTACTGGATGTGGCTGGAGTAGCTGCAGGTACTGCCGATGGTGCTTTTTATAACAACGGACAAAGCTGTTGCGCAGTAGAGCGGATTTATGTGCATGAGTCTGTTTATGAAGCCTACGAAGCTGCATTTTTGAAAGAAGTACAGTCCTGGAAAATAGGTTTGCCCACCGAAGAAGGTGTTTATATAGGTGCTTTAACCAGAAAAGAGCAATTGGATGTATTGGAAGACCAGGTGCAGGATGCCTTGTCAAAAGGCGCAACATTGCTGTATGGAGGAAAAAGAAGCGCAGGTAAAGGTTATTATTTTGAACCCACAGTATTGGTCAATGTAACGAATGAGATGAAAGTGATGCGCGAAGAAAGTTTTGGCCCTATTATCGGCATTATGAAAGTAAAAGATGATGAGGAAGCCTTAATCTTTATGAAAGATACTGCTTATGGCCTAACTGCTGCGGTTTATTCTCATGATGTGGATCGAGCACAGCGGATACTTTCTGATATAGATGCTGGTTCTGGATATTGGAATTGCTGCGATAGGGTAAGCGCAGGTTTACCGTGGAGCGGCCGGAAGCATTCTGGTTTTGGCGCTACACTTTCCCATCAGGGATTTAGGGCTTTTGTGAAGCCAAAAGCCTGGCACCTGAGGAAATAAAAAAATGCCTTTAATAATTAAACTGTCCCCAAAAAGTTAGACACTATTTGGGGGCAGTTTTGTTTTATTTTTTTGTTTCTTTTCTAATCACTGGTGCAATCGCTGTACCTAGTAATTCTATGGTTTTCAAAACCTGTTTATGCGAAATTGATCCGGTAACTAGTTGTGCCAGGAATCTGGTATTTTGGAAAAGTTCATATTGGTGCATGATTTTATCAATCGCTTGCTGCGGACTTCCGACCACTAATGGTCCATTACTGCGTAAATAATCGAATTGCTGTCTGCTCATCGGCGACCAGCCTCTATCCTTTCCTACCCGGTTCATTAATTGCTCATAAGAAGGGTAGAATTCATCGGCTGCCTGCTGTGCATTTTCTGCGACATAAAACTGTGAACTGATGGCCAATTGAAGTTTAGTGGGATCATGACCTGCTTCCGCAGCAGATTTACGATAGAGGTTGATAAAAGGTACGAATTGCTCTGGTGGACTGCCTAAAATTGCCACAGCCATAGGCAGGTTCATTCTTCCTGCGCGCTGTGCAGAGGTAGGAGTACCGCCTACGCCAATCCATATCGGAATGGATGATTGTATCGGACGGGGGTATACACCTCTTTTCACAATAGACTTCCTATGTTTTCCTTGCCAGGTGACGATTTCTTCTTCATTGAGCTGCAGCAATAAACCTAGTTTTTCTGTGAAAAGATCATCATAGTCGTTCAGATTGTACCCAAATAGGGGGAAGGATTCTGTAAATGAGCCTCTTCCTGCAATGATTTCTGCTCTTCCGTTAGAGATGAGGTCTACGGTAGCGAAGTTTTGAAAAGTCCGTACCGGATCTGCTGAGCTCAATACGGTCACAGAACTGGAAAGTTTAATGTTTTTAGTAATGGCTGCTGCGGCTGCCATCATAATTTCAGGGGAGGAGATGACAAAGTCGGAGCGGTGGTGTTCTCCAAATGCGTAAACATCAAGACCTACTTCATCCGCAAGTTTTACTTCTTCTAATAATTCCTGAACCCTTTTATGCGCGTTAACCGCTTTTCCCGCTACACCATCTGGTTGTAGCTCTCCAAATGTACTGATCCCAATTTCCATTATTTAATTTTAATATGCTTTGTTTTGATGATGATTTACTTGAACTCATTTTTAACGCTCGACCTCAAATCATACAGCAGCCATTGCTGTTGATTGATGGTCGCTTTCTCGGTAGCCAATAGCTTGATGAAATCTTTAACGCCAATAGGTTCGTTGCCATTTCCATGGATCAGCACGAGGCTTCCGGCATGACTCGACTGTCCTTTTGCCAGCCAGGCGTCACTTCCAATGGGAATAAGGCCATAACTTGTCACTTGATCTACTAGCTTTTGATTAGATACCAATCCTGGAAACCTGAAGAAAACCGAAGGTAGTAATCCCCGTTCAATCATGGCTTGTTCCAAGCCTAATATTTCAAAATTAAGGTCTGTTCCTGGTTCCATCAGGAAGTTGATATTTAAGGGCGCCTTTGGATTGTAGTGGTGGTTATAGGTATGATTGGTCCAGGTAATGTCCAGCTCGCCAGATTTTTGAAGTCTCTGCAGCCAGCGGATATCATCGGCATGGCCGAGCATAAATTTTCCCGTAATCGATAAAGCCAAAGGAACTGGCCGTTCTTCTTTTTGAAAGGCCGCGATCAATGCGGTAAATATGTTTCTGTCTAAGGGTTTATGGGATGGACAGAGGTCTATGGTGAGCGTGATCCCTTTTTCTTTGGGAAAGCCATGGGTGATTCCTGCATCCTGAAGATGCAGCGATTGCTGCCGGGCAGTTTGAAGTGCTTTGTAATAAGGGGTGTTTTTGAGGGATATCCCGAATTCCTGAAAGGTAATCGGCTTCAGTACAACCTGTTGGCTGTTAATGATTTGCGTTTCCAGTGTCTCTGGGTTTACGATCAGGTAAGATTGCTGCGTCGCTTGTTTAAATTGCCGTAAAACCAATATGTTTTTTCCTTCGTAACTGCCAGTTGCAAAATAGGTTTTGTACTGCTTTATATCGTTTTGAGCCTGTGAAAAAAGGCTGCAAAAAAGAAGCAGTAGTGTGGCGTGTAATTTTATCATCTGTAAATAGTTCTGAAATCAAGATTAATATAGCTTTTTCAGTTCAGAATGTGGTCCTCAGTTTTAATGATCAAAATATATTTTCCGATCTTTGGAAAATCAATGGCCCATAAACTACGTTTTGATGAGGATTAATTGATTTATCACGAAGAAACTACTGCTAAAAAGCAACATCAGATGACGGAAAAAGAATACTTAGATTATTGCAGCGCTCAGGTAACTGGAGCATTAAAAGAAGAAGATTTGATCTTAATGTTAACTGCTTGGGGACACATTAAGTTTTCTATAGGATATAATCAGGCATTAAAAGACAATGATATCGAGTTGAAGCTGGAAAGGGAGAACCCTTAATTTTAATTCCAGGCTGGCCGCAGACCTGTTGGTCATTTTATTCTGGAGGAGAAACGTCAGGAAACTGCCAGTCTGATGATAGAATTTCTAAAATAGCTATGATAGATAATCCCTTCTTTTTAGGGGGGATTATCTATGATCAAAAGACAGATGAAACCATAAGAATGCTGGAAAAGCACATTTGCTGACTAATCATTATTGATTAATTCCTCATCGAATAATTCAAAAAATAGATTCTGTAATTTATGGACATGCTGCAGTGTTTTAAAATCACCGGTATCGTCATTTGTCGGAACCTGCTTATAGCAATCATAATACTCATCTTCTTCTACATGAAATAGGAAGAAGTTGAGATCTTCATGCTGGTAATATCCGCCACCATTATCTTTAAATCCTAACCGGTTTACTAGCCAATCCGCATTGATGAGAATTGGATTTACCTGATCATGACTGCATTCCATTTGGACTGGATCTTTGCTGTTTCTCTGGTAAGCTATCTTTTGATTAGGCAGGATGCCAAGTACTTGGCAAGGATTAGCAAGCCCATTTAGGATTTCATCATTTGGGAATACATAATTACCAATTCTTAGTTCTTTTACATTCATATCTATTTGTAATTATTGAAATTCCGCTAATTTACTTTAAAACCATAGCAGGTGGACAATTTATATCACCTTATATTTTGGGAAAACTAATTGCTAACTCAGGAGGTTATTGAATTATACAGTGTATATTCATATTCATTTTGAGTTGGAAAATGGAAAAGACTGGATGAAATTTCAGGAGATAGTACGGTGAAGCACTTAAATAGTTATGAATTCCTAAATATAAATATCATGTCAAAAGAACCAATTTATACCTGTCCAATGCACCCTGAAGTCCAGAGTGATCTACCAGGTTCCTGTCCGAAATGTAAAATGAAACTTGTAGAGATAGATGTAGAGTCTGATGAAGTGATTGTTTAATGTTTGCTGCTATACAGCAAACTATTGTCTTCAGGGCCCCTTTTGATCTGCTTATTGAATAGCAATTTTACAGCTTATGCACAGTCAATTGCACAGGATAAAGTTGCTCAGCATTCTATTTGTCGTAATAGACTGCTGCAGTAAGTAGCAGTATGGGGAGTCTTATACCTAAGTAACTTTAACGTATAGGTAAGTTTTATTTATTTCAGAAGTTTAGTAAGATTATCCAGTAGAGCCTTATCTTTAAGATCACGGGCTACAATTTTCCCGCTGGGATCTATAAGTATATTAGCGGGAATTGAGGTTATGCCGTAAAGTAGTGCTGCCTCATTTTTCCATCCTTTCAAGTCTGATACTTGTGTCCAATCAAGTCTATCGTCTTTAATGGCTTTTATCCAGGATTTTTTAGTTTGCTTGTCATCCAGTGAAACGCCTAATACAGTAAAGCCCTTATCCTTAAATTTATGATAAGCTAAAATAATGTTAGGATTCTCGGCGCGACAAGGTGTAAAGTACTCCCTATTGTTAGGACGATAATCCTTACAATGTTAATTATTTAATTTTGTTGTTGTTGCTTGAGGTGTGGGAATGTGGGAAACTCCCTTCCGAGTTTTCCATATTTCCACACCCTTTTCTTTTTTGCTTCTTTTTTCTTTTAGATTCATGCTGCCAATTGTGTATAACTTTCAGCTGGTGTCTGTCTTTTTAGTGAGGTATGCCTTCTCTGATTATTGTAGAAATTAATGTACTCCTGGATTCCCCTGAATAATTCCAAGCCATCATCTGCAGGCTTTAAATAGATATGTTCGTATTTAAGGCTTCTCCAGAAGCGCACGGATAAAAATATTGTCCAACGCTCTGCCTTTTCCATCCATCGATATCCGTATTGTGTTGTCATCCAATACCTTTTGGAATTCAGCGGATGTAAACTGACTACCCTGATCGGTATTAAATATCTCAGGCTTCCCATGTAAGGCTATCGTTTCCTCTAATACTTCAGTGCACCAGGCTGCATCCATGGTATTGGAAACACTCCAATTTAAGATATACCTGCTTTTGACATCAATAACGGCCATCATGTACATAAATCCTTTTTTCATAGGGATGTAAGTGATATCAGTTTGCCATACCTGATTTACCCGTTTTATGATAAGACCCCTTAACAGATATGGATAAATCTTATGCGCTTTATTGCCTATACTCAATTTTTTTGCGGGATATACGGCCATAAGCCCCATTAATCGCATTAATCTGCGTATCCGCTTTACATTAACCGTATAGCCTTCGCTCAGGCACAAATAAGCACAAAGAGTCACTACACCAGTATGAGGATGTTCCAGAAAGTAGTTATCAATCAACCGCATCAATTCAAGATTTAGATTACTCTCACCCTGAGGCTTATAGTAAATCCTGACCTGTGAATATTCAACATACTACACTGATCGGTGATGCTGAACTGGAGATCTTTGACAATCATCAGCCTGCGTTCTGCAATGCAGTACTTCATTATAACTTTTTTTTAGCCACTCATTCTGCATCTGAAGTTTGCCAATTTGCTCGTATAGCCGCGCTTCATTTGCCTCCTGCTCTTTATTATTTGATGGCTTTTCCGAAAACAATAAAGAGCTGTTATCCAGGAATTGTTTCTTCCAAAGGGAAATTTGGGTAGGATGAATATCATACTGAACCGCGAGTTCAGCAAGTGTCTTTTGCTCTTTTAAAGCCTCTATGGCTACTTTTGCTTTGAATTCTGCACTAAATTTCTTTCTGCTTACTTTTTTCATCCTGCCTAAATTTACGGCTTTTATTTTTGCCTTAAACTATCGACCTAATTTTGGGGAGTATTATACAGATCACAGACCAAAAGTGGGGAAGAACCACTTTTCCCGAAATATACATCCTGGTACTATAGTGGAATATACGGCATATAGAAACGATTGATGAAAGGGAAGCAGAAGCAATATTCACGTGAATTACAATATTTGTGGCAAACAAAAAATCACTTTTGCAAAATCAGTTGACTTAGTTTACCTAGGACATTTATTTATGATAAAACATCATATATTTAGTTGAATAACAAAATCAAAACAATAAAGTGATTAGACTAACCATTATTTTATCTTTATGTACGCTTTCTGTGATTGCTCAGCCTGTGAAAAGAGCATTGTCGTTGAATTTAGATTTTGAAAATGTTGCAGATGTAAATTATAGTCCTGCTTCTTGGATCAAATATGGAGAAGGACATTCTGTTAAAATCGATTTTTCCGAAAAATACGGAGGGAGCTCCTCACTACTAATTAAATCTAAAGATAATAGGTTAGAAAAAGATTCAATGGCTCTTGTTTTAAATCGGATCGAATCATTGTTTAAAGGTGATATTGTAGAATTATCGGGTTATCTAAAATTAGATCATGTCGAAGGAAGATCTGGGCTAGTCTTAGTCATTAATGGAAAGAACGGACCTTTAGTTGCTGAGGAAATGAAAGATGTGAATCTCAACGGTACTAATTCCTGGAAAAAATATTCAATAAGGTTGAAGTTACCTGATTCAGTAGTGTCTATCGATTTCGGATTATACCAAATTGGAAAAGGACGACTATGGGCTGACAATTTAAAACTTTTAATCGATAATCAAGATATTTCGTTACCAATGGCGATTTTAAAAGATTCAAATGTTTCAACTGTTAAACAGGGAGTAATTTCTTCCGGCGACTTTTCTTCCAAATTTGGAAAGATCATAACTTCTGATTTTTTATTGAATGATTCTCTTTCTCGTGTTTCAGGTGTCCCAGCGGTTTTTAAGTTCGATAAATTTTATGAAAAGTATTTAAATGCGGCAGGTTTACCAATTATTGGTTCGAAGGCAGTGAGTGATGAAGCTTTTTACAAAACAAGAGAAGTGATCTTGATGATGCTTGAAAAGTGTCCATCTATAAAAGCTAAGCTTATTGATAACAATGCTAGAATAGCGATTCTAGGTAAAAATGAGTTAACTATCGATATCCCTGAATACAGCGGGATGGATGAGCAGATGAATACGAGAGCAAGAGGTTTTGGTGGAACAACTGAGCTTCCTCTGACTAGTTGTGGAGAAGAGAATATTTTATGTTTGAACAACGATCGGTATAATGGTGAGGATATATTGATACATGAGTTCGCTCACGCTATGCACTCAATGGGAATTTCCTTTATTGATATTGATTTCAATAATAAGCTTAACACTATATATTCGCAAGCATTAAGCGAAGGACTTTGGAAAGACACTTATGCTATTTCTAATCCGGCGGAATATTTTGCAGAAGGCGTTCAATCTTGGTTTAAAGTAAATAAAAAAGAAGCGGTCACCAACGGAATTCACAATGACATTAACACTCGTGATAAATTAAAGTTATATGATCCAAGATTACACGATCTTATAAGCATGTATTTCGCTGTTGATAAAAAAAATGTAAGCTGCCACTGCCACCAGCAAAAAGATAATAACAATTATTGGATGCCATGGTATAAGGAAAAATAATACATATAGTTAAGCGCCCTCGACAATTTACTACTTGTGCAGGTTGTATTCCAGGGCGGCAAGGATATGGCCCAGTGACAACCGTATTAGACAATCTGGAAAGAACCGGCTGATGCTTTTCCTTTTTCAATAACTTCTAAAAAAATAGGGTTATGAAAAAGAGAAAAGCAAAAAGAACTAAGTCAGTTATTGATATTGACCTTCAAATTGGCAAGATAGTCAGTGATTCTGAAAAAATGAAAACCGAAGCTTTACTGAATTTAATTGCAAAAATTATCCTCGACATAACTCTAAAGGAGATTTATTCAAAAGATGAACCACCGGAATAGAGGGTTGGGTTGATAATCAGTTGATTGTGTTCATGATTGAACGATGAGTCGGGTGTGGGAGGGGAGTCGAACTCTTATCTATTTGATTATCATGTATTTAAAAATACGCCAATAAAAAACAAACCTCTATTTTAAAGAACTAACTATCTGTAGATCAGTAAAATAGAGGTTTTAACTGTGGAGCCGAAGGGGTTCGAACCCTTGTCCAGTTGTGTGATAAGTTATGCCTTCTACATGCTTGTTTTCCAATTTATTGTCGGGAGCAGACGGGCCGGAAACCTACCTTGTCTTTTTCCTTAGGTACTTTATCTCGCCGCTAATCCGTACCTATCAGCAGCCAGCATTGTTATTTCGATGCCCCATATTCTAACCTAACAATGCAGCAGTCAGAGGGACAAAAGCTAGCGTAATTCTAAATTAGGCAGCTAAGGCGTAGTTATTTTCGCCAATTATAGTGTGAACGTTCTCTTTTAAGTGCTCGCCGTACAACGCACTGCATGCTAACATACGTAGCGCCACCCTGTCAAATCCAAAACGGCCCCATGTGTTAGTAACACAAATCTACGAAATTTATGCCATAGTTCTACCAGGATATTGTTTTAATGCAATTTCCAGACAATCCATAGCTTGGTTAATATCATCAGTATTTAAGACATAAGCCATTCTCACTTCGTTTTTTCCAGAACCAGGAGTAGAGTAGAAACCTGTAGCAGGAGCCATCATAACTGTTTGATTGTTATGCTCAAAGCTTTCTAACATCCACTGACAAAATACGTCAGCATCATCAATTGGAAACTTCGCTACCACGTAAAATGCACCGCCTGGATTCGGACAAAAAACACCTTCAATTGCATTCAATCTTTTTACAATTGTATCCCTGCGAAGCGTATATTCTTTATTAACGGCCTCAAAATAACTGTCTGGAGTGTCTACTGCTGCGGTACCGGCAATCTGTTCGACCATTCCCGGACTTAATCTTGCCTGAGCAAATTTTAACCCAGATTGGATCACTGCCTTGTTTTTAGTAATCAAACAGCCTAACCTTGCGCCACAAGCACTGTATCTTTTAGATACGGTATCCATGATCACTACATTCTCTTCTAATCCATCTAAATGCATTGGAGAAATGAACTCTTTTCCATCATAGCAGAATTCGCGGTAAGCCTCATCAGAAAACAAGAATAAATCGTATTTCAAGCAAAGCTCTTTTAGCGCTTCTAATTCTTCTTTAGAGTATAAATAACCAGTAGGGTTATTCGGGTTACAGATAATAATTGCTTTGGTGCGCGGCGTGATTAATTTCTCGAACTCAGCGATAGGAGGAAGGGCAAAGCCATTCTCAATATGTGATAAGATCGGTTTTACCACTACATTACTCATACAGGCAAAACCATTATAGTTGGCGTAGAAAGGCTCTGGAATAATGATCTCATCACCTTCATTTACGCAGGTTTGCATGGCAATAGTGATCGCCTCTGATCCACCCACCGTCACTAAAATATCTGCTGGAGTGATGTTATAACCTAATTTGTTATAGTATTCCGCTAATTTGGTCCTGTAAGATAGCGTCCCTTCTGATGGGGTATAAGCCCATACGTCAAAGTCTATGTTTTTGATGGCATTTAACATGCCTTCTGGTGTAGCTATATCTGGTTGGCCAATGTTCAAATGAAACACTTTTTTGCCATCTTTTTTTGCCTGGTCAGCAAATGGAGTTAGCTTTCTGATTGGTGATGCGGGCATTTGGAACCCTTTTTCTGAAATGTTAGGCATATCGCAAAAATAAAAGACCTCGTTGTGGAACGAGGTCTTAATAAAAATATCGTTTATAAAATTACTTAGTAGGAGCCGCTACAGTTTCACCTTTAATGTATAAAACTTTAGTAGTGGTTTTAGCATTTGAAGTGATCGTAATCGCTTTGCTGAATGGCATTGCAGCACCAGTTGGGTTATAAGTAACTTTGATGCTACCAGCTTCTCCTTTTTTAACAGGAATTTGAGTGTATTCAGGAACAGTACAACCACAAGTCGTTTCTACTTTTGAAATGATTAATGGTTGATCGCCAATGTTTACGAACTTAAATTCAACGGTTGCAGCTTTGTTAACAGGGATTTTACCAAAATCGTTCAGCTCCTTATCAAATTTGAACTCAGCCGGTTTAGTTTGAGCATTAGTAGCAATACTTACTCCTAAAATTAATGTAAATAATAGTAATAACTTTTTCATGATTATGGTGATTTAAAGCAAATTTAAACTTTTGATTCATAAATCAAAAAGTATTCCAATATATAAATTACAGAACAGCCATAAGTCATACTTTAGATTTTATGTATCTTTGTGCCCTAACTAATATTGCTTATGATGCCGGATATTACACCTACTACCAATCCTATTGACGCTTCAGAGTTAAGTTTTGAGGACTTCAAGACTATTGTGGTAAACGATTATAAAATAGCTTTCGAAAGTAGACAAGCCAGTTTATTAGGTCGTAAGGAGGTATTAACGGGCAAGGCTAAGTTTGGTATTTTTGGTGATGGAAAGGAAATTCCACAGATTGCCATGGCGAAGGCCTTTAAGAATGGAGATTGGCGCGCTGGGTATTACAGAGATCAGACTTTTGCATTTGCGACAGGCATCTGCACCATCAAAGAATTTTTTGCCCAATTATATGCCAACCCTAGCGTTGAAGCTGAGCCTGCATCCGCAGGCAGACAAATGAACTGTCACTTTGCAAGCCGTTCTATCGATGAAGACGGAAATTGGAAAGACCAGACAGCCATGAAAAACTCTTCTTCAGACATTGCACCAACTGGTGGACAAATGGCGAGATTAGTCGGACTGGCTTATGCATCGAAATTATTCAGACAGAATCCTGAACTGGAATACCTGAAAAACTTTTCTGTGGAAGGAAATGAAGTAGCTTTCGGAACGATCGGCAATGCCTCGACTTCTGAAGGGATCTTTTTCGAAGCTATTAACGCGGCTGGTGTATTACAGATTCCTATGGCCATCTCTGTTTGGGATGATGGATATGGAATTTCTGTTCCTGCAAAATTTCAAACCACTAAAGAAGATATTTCTGAGATTCTCAAAGGTTTTCAAAGGGATGAAAATGCAGAAGGATATGAGATCTTTAAAGTACGAGGCTGGGACTACCCGGCGCTATGTGAAACTTACCAAAAAGCGATAGATGTTTGCCGTACAGAACATGTACCGGTAATGATCCACGTCACCGAGGTGACACAGCCACAAGGACACTCTACTTCAGGTTCTCATGAGCGCTATAAAGATAAAGCGCGTTTAGATTGGGAAAAAGAGTACGATTGTATCCTTCAGATGCGTAAATGGATGATCGAATCTGCCATTATCTCTGATGAGGAATTGGTGGAAATGGAAAACACGGCTAAGAAAATGGTTCGTGATACCCAGAAAGAAGCCTGGAATGAATTCCTTGCCTCTATTAAAGCTGAAAAAGACCAGGTAATTGAGCTGATCAATAATGTAGCTAACGGAAATCCTGCAATTACCAGAATTACTGCTCAATTGGCCAGTACGCCTGATGCCATGCGTAAAGAAGTGATTTCTTCTGCGAGAAAAGCATTGCGCTTAACCGTTCATCAGTTGAGCAGCGAAAGAACAGCACTGTTGCAATGGTATAACGAGCAAAGTGAGCTGAATGCAGAAAGATACAACTCGAAATTATTTACCGACGGAAAAGAAAGCCCATTCTTAGTAAATGAGGTTAATGCGGAGTATTCTGAATCCAGCAAAATGGTGGATGGACGCGAATTGCTAAACGCTTGTTTTGATGCAAACTTTGGCCGTGATCCAAGACTAGTTGCTTTTGGAGAAGATTTAGGTGCCATTGGTGATGTAAATCAGGGTTTTGCTGGCTTACAGGCTAAATATGGAGACCTGAGAATTACCGATACAGGAATCAGAGAAATGACGATTGTTGGTCAGGGAATTGGATTGGCATTGAGAGGCTTAAAGCCAATCGCTGAAATTCAATACCTGGATTACCTATTGTTTGCACTGAATGTATTGAGTGATGATCTGGCCAGTTTATCTTACCGTACTAAAGCTGGACAAAAAGCACCAGTCATCATCAGAACCCGCGGACACAGATTAGAAGGCGTATGGCATTCTGGATCTCCTATGGGAATGATCTTAGGTTCATTGCGCGGATTACACATTTGTGTGCCTCGTAACATGACTCAGGCTGCCGGTATGTACAATACTTTATTTAGATCTGACGAACCCGCTTTAGTCATTGAATGTCTGAATGGATATAGATTAAAAGAAAAGCTTCCTGAAAATGTAGGAGAATATACCGTTCCATTAGGTAAAGCTGAAGTGGTAAAAGAAGGAACAGATTTAACGATCGTTTCTTACGGTTCAACGCTCAGAGTAGTCGAAGAAGCGGCTGAAGAACTGGCTCAATTCGGTATTTCTGTGGAGATTATCGATCCTCAGACCTTACTTCCTTTCGATACAGATAAACTTTGCGCCCAGTCATTAACAAAAACCAACAAATTACTGGTGGTAGATGAAGATGTGCCAGGTGGTGGATCTGCTTTCATTTTACAGCAAGTGCTAGAAGAGCAAAAAGGTTATTATAGCCTGGATGCACAGCCAAAAACGATCAGCGCAAAAGCGCATCGTCCTCCGTATGGTTCAGATGGTGATTATTTCACTAAACCTTCTGTAGATGATATCGTAGAAGCTGTTTACCAAATGATGCATGAACATAATGCAGTTAAATATCCCGCTATATTCTAATAAATTCTGACTTATATAAAAAAAGGTGTTTCTCAATGAGGAACACCTTTTTTTATGAGCCAGATTTCTGACCATTAAGCGGCGCTTGGATTAGTCCAATTTGCTGCTCTTATTTCTAAGTAACTGATCTGCTAACACCAAGGCAGCCATTGCTTCCACAATCACGACTGCACGAGGTACCACACATGGATCATGACGACCTTTTCCTTTAATTTCTGCGGCCTCACCAGCTGCATTGATAGTCTGTTGGTTGTGCATAATCGTTGCTACAGGCTTAAAGGCAACTGTAAAGTCGATTTGCATGCCGTTAGCAATACCTCCCTGAATTCCTCCAGAGAAGTTGGTTAATGTTCTAGGCTGATCTTTTCCAACAAGGAAGATGTCATTGTGTTCTGATCCTCTCATTTCGCTTCCGCTAAATCCTGAACCATATTCAAAGCCATGTACCGCATTGATGCTCAGCATTGCTTTTCCAAGATCAGCATGTAATTTATCAAAAACAGGCTCGCCTAAGCCAACCGGACAATTTCTGATGATACAGCTTACTTTTCCACCAATCGTATCCCCATCTTTTCTAATGCCATCAATACATTCGATCATTTCCTTTGCCGTAGCAGGGTCTGCGCAACGTACGATGTTTTCTTCTCTGATCTCCAATAGCTGATCTACAGTTAAAGAAGCTTCCAGGTTTGGCGCATTAATTTTGCCTACTGCAGATACATGGGCAAAGATTTCAATACCATGGTGTTTTAAAAACAACTTGGCAATCGCACCAGCAGCTACGCGTGCAGCAGTTTCTCTTGCGGAGGAACGGCCACCACCACGGTGATCGCGGATGCCATATTTTGCATCATAAGTGTAATCTGCATGAGAAGGACGGTAAACATCGGTATTGTGACTGTAGTCTTTGCTGCGCTGATCTTCATTTGGAATCAGCATCGCAATAGGAGTACCAGTACTCTTACCTTCAAATACGCCAGAAAGAATCTGAACAGTATCGCTTTCTTTCCTTTGTGTGGTAATTTTCGATTGTCCGGGTCTGCGTTTATCCAGTTCCGACTGAATAAAATCCAGATCTATGGGCAATTGTGCCGGACAGCCATCTAAAATAACACCAATAGCTGCACCATGTGATTCGCCAAAAGTGCTGATGCGAAATAATTGTCCGAATGTATTACCTGCCATTTTTCGTTAGTTTATAGGTTAATTTAAATCACTGTAACTGTAAATCCTGCTTTTTGCAGGTCTTTCCAAAAGTCTGGGTATGATTTCTCTACCACATCCATTTCTTCCAATACCACTTCTTTGATCAGCAAACTAAGCGGAGCAAAAGCCATCGCCATGCGGTGATCTTCATAAGTGCTGAAAGTAACGCGCTCAGGGAAATGAAGGTTCTCGCAGTCTAAAGTATAAACCAGGTTGTCTTCATTTAAAGTTACACCAATTTTTGCAAGTTCATTTTGTAAGGCTTTAACACGGTCGGTTTCTTTAATTTTTAAGGTTTCCAATCCGGTGAAAGCAAGGTTTTGCTTCAAAGCAGCTGCACATACGATAATGGTCTGTGCTAAATCCGGACAATCTTTAAGGTCTAAAACTTCTGATCCGAAATCTTTATCCGTAGAAGTCAACGTAATTCCTTGAGCTGTGGTTGTGGTTTTTACGCCAAAAGCAGTCATGATAGACCGGATTCGGCTATCACCTTGCAAGCTTTTTTCTTTTAAATAAGGAAGCGTGATTTCTGCTTTTTCAGCCAGACAAGCAATGCTGTACCAGTAAGAAGCAGCGCTCCAATCTGGTTCTACTACTAATGTTGCCGCTTTAAAAGGCTGTGGTTGGATGCTGATGTTTTGGCCATCCCAAGAATGACTGATACCGGCTTCTTCCAGCATATTCAGTGTCATGTTTACATATGGAAGGGAGGTTAATTCGCCTTCAATCTGTAAAGTAAGACCCTGTTCCAAAGTCGGGGCAATCATCAGCAAGGCAGAAATATACTGACTGCTGATGTCTCCCTTGATTTTTACAGTTGCCTGAGTTTGTTTTAATGGACCCTGGATGTTCAATGGAGGAAAGCCTTCTTGTTCAGCATAGCTGATATCGGCGCCTACTGTTTTTAAAGCTTCTGCTAGAATACCGATCGGACGTTGTTTCATTCTTTCGGTCCCAGTGAGCAAAAACTCACCTGGAAGGGTAGGAAGGTAAGCCGTTAAAAAGCGCATGGCAGTACCCGCTGGTCCCACATCAACGGTTTGTTGATGTGGAGCTGCGGTTGAAATCTGATTTAAGATGCGTTCAAGTGTAACGGAATCGGCAGCGATAGACATATTCTCTACTTTTACCGCTCCCTTACTTGAAGCACTAATGATTAATGCCCTGTTGCACTCGCTTTTTGAACCCGTAAGGGTGATCTCTGTATGGATTTCTGTGTTTCCGGTAAAAGAAACAAGTGCATGCTTACTCATTCTTAAGATTTAACTTCTGTATGTGTTTCTGCTGCAAGACCTTTTTCTACTTTGCCAGCGTTCATGATTTCTGTTTGCTTACGGATAGACTCACCGTGAACCAATTCTAAGAATTTCTCAGTAAAGCTCAGGTCTAATTTCAATGCCTTTGCAAATGCTTTACCTTTGTTCATGATCGAATCCCAACGGTTAACTTGTAAAATAGTTACTTGGTTATCGCGTTTGAACTCGCCAATTTTACCTACAATCGCCATACGCTCACCTAGTTTCTGTAACAATTGATCGTCAATTTTGTCGATCTGCTTACGTAAATCAGCCAATTGATCTACAAATGCTTCGTTTTGAGATTCTGGCTCACGAACTGTTAAACGCTCTACAAGCTCACTTAAAGCTGCAGGAGTTACTTGTTGTTTAGCATCTGTCCAGGCTACTGATGGGTCAACATGGGACTCAATCATTAGACCTTGCATGTCTAAATCAAGCGCTTTTTGGGAGATGTAAGGGATTAATTCGCGGTTACCGCAGATATGACTTGGGTCGTTGATGATCGGAAGATCAGGACATAAAGTTTTCAATTGAATCGCAAGTTCCCACATGGGTTCGTTACGGAATGAGCTTTTCTCGAATGAAGAGAAACCACGGTGAATCGCACCTAATTTAGTGATACCAGCACCGTTGATACGCTCTAATGCACCAATCCACAATTGAAGATCAGGATTAACTGGGTTTTTAACCAATACTGGAACGTCAACACCTCTTAAAGCGTCAGCAATTTCCTGTACGCAGAATGGATTTACAGTTGAACGTGCACCAATCCAAAGGATGTCTACACCAGCCGCTAAAGCTTCTTCCACATGTTTTGCGTTGGCAACTTCTACAGCAGTAGGTAAACCTGTTTCTGCTTTTGCTCTCTTCAACCACTCTAATCCAATGCTTCCGATACCTTCGAATTCTCCTGGACGAGTACGTGGCTTCCAGATACCAGCTCTAAGAACAGATACTTTACCTGTTGCAGCTAGTAAATGTGCGGTAGTTAACAATTGTTCTTCAGTTTCTGCACTGCATGGTCCTGAAATGATTAGTGGTTCGTTGTTGGTGTTCAACCAAGTACTGATTGGCTGGATGTTCAATTGTAATTTCATTTTTGTTGGGGTTTTTATTGTATGTTTTATGAAGGGTTTTCTATTTGTATCGGGGTTTTCTTGTATTAGACTTTATCGTTTCTTAAGTATTCTCCCATGATATTGAAGTTTACCGTGTATTTTAAAGTTTGACGGATGGCTTTGTCATATTGTTCATTGCTGGTCCATTCCATGTCTACATAGAAGTAGTATTCGTTTCTTTTACCAAGAACAGGCATGCTTTGAATTTTTGTTAAGTTCACTTCCTGCTCCGCAAAGATGTTGAGTACTTTAGATAAGGCTCCAACATGGTTACCTACCTGGAAGCAGATGGATGCTTTGTTGATTTCCGGCAAATCGTCTGTTTTGTCTTTTTTTAACACTAGGAAACGCGTGTAATTCTTTTTGTTGGACTCAATTCTTCTTTCAATGATGTTTAGTCCGTATAATTCTGCAGCTAAAGTATTTGCGATAGCTACGGTGTCAGTTAGTTGTTCTTCTTTAATGCGTTTTGCACAAGCTGCAGTATCGTTGCTTTCAATCACTTGGATATGTGGGAAATCATCGAAGAAATCTACACATTGACGAATCGCAATCGGGTGGGAAGTCGCAAATTTAATGTCTTCAAATTTAACCCCTGGCAAAGCCATCAGGTGCAATTGAATCGGCAGGTAAACCTCACCAACGATGGCGAAATTGTACTCACGGATCAGTGTGTAGTTTGGTAAAAGGCTCCCCGCAATAGAGTTTTCAATAGCCATGATTACAAAATCAGACTGCTTGTTTTCCAGGCTTTCGCAAGTCTGTTTAAAAGAATTACATTCTATGGTTTCAATGTCTTTTCCGAAGAACTTGAAAGCGGCTTCTTCGTGAAATGACGCTTTAATACCTTGAATTGCTACTCTTGTTTTTTTCTGTTTCATTTTGCCTAATTGAATTTTCTGTGGTTCTTATTGCTTCCGGAAGGATGGTGTTGCTGTTCTTCTGCGGGGTCCAAATTTTTTCTTAAAAAAAAAGTCCCGGCTTTAGGCCGGGACTTTTCATATACACTCTTATCTTATGATTTATGTTGCATATCAGTCCCGGCTCTTACTAAAGTAGTAAAAGTAACCAAACCAATATGTAGTAACATTTTTCATCTCGATTGTTTTTTCGTTTTCGTTTTTCCAAATGTACTAACAAAATTTAATTTGTCAATACTTTCTTTAAAAAAATTATTTATGGTGTGTCGGTTGTTATTCGTTGTATCACAAAACATTAGGTGTTTTTGTGAAAAATGGGCCGACAATTATTTTATAAAAAATGCAGTAAAAATCTATTTAACGCCTTATTTAGCCTGATTGTTATAGTAGGACAGAGCAGCTAAAATATCCTTTTCTGTAACGATGCAATTATAGTCGCAAGCACCAATTTTACTAAGTAAAGAAAACATAATTTGCCCGTGTTCGTTCTTTTTGTCACTCTGCATGAAGCCTAAAAGGTCGGTAAAACTTTCCTTTTTGATGTGATATGCAGGGTAGATGCTAAGGATATACTTGGTAATGTCTTCCAGTTCTTCAGGAGTCAGCGTGTTATTTGTGCTCGATAAGTAAGCTTCCGCAACCATTCCTACGGCGATGGCCTCCCCATGAGTAAGCGGTGATTTATCATTAATCAGGGCATAACTTTCTACAGCATGACCGATGGTATGACCAAAGTTTAATATTTTACGACGACCTTTTTCCTGAGGATCCTCAGTAACGACCTCATTCTTGATTTCTACAGAACGGTGAACCTCAATAGGAGCGATGTTTTTATAGTCGGCAACTTTTAAACGCTCGTAATAAGCGGCATCTACAATCAAACCATGTTTGATCATCTCTGCAAAGCCAGATAGTAATTCTCTTTCAGGAAGTGTTTTCAGGAAGGATGTTTCGATAAATACAGCTTGTGGAAGGGCAAATGTACCTACCATATTTTTTACATTATCAATGTCGATACCTGTTTTTCCACCTACAGAAGCATCAACTTGTGCCAATAAGGTAGTTGGAATATTGATGAAATCAATGCCCCTTTTATAAGTTGATGCAATGAAACCACCCATATCTGTAATCACACCCCCACCGAGGTTGATCATCAAACATTTGCGATCTGCTTCAAAATCTAATAAGGTCTTCCAGATACCGATGCAAAAATCAATGTTCTTGTTCTCTTCCCCAGGATCGGTTTCAATTAGATCGAAATTTGTATAATCGTCCAGCATCCCCTGAAGCAATGGCAAACAAAATTCTGATGTATTCCTGTCTACGAAGATAAAAACCTTACTGTAGTTGCCTTCTTCTATGATTTGTGCTAATGGCGCAAGTTCCGATTCAAAGTGGATGTTATGGCCTGAGCTTTCTATAACGTTCATTAAATTACGGTTATTTGTTGACCCATAAAGCTAATTACATCGCCTACGCGTACTTTCAACCTCTTACGGAAGTCTACTTTGCCATTATATCTTACCAAACCGTCTTCTACAACAGTTTGTGCTTCGCCACCACTTTGTACTAGTGAAGTTGCTTTTAGCAACTGAATGAGTGGAATAAACTCACCTTCTAATTTGAATTCTATCATTATACCTGCAAATTTACAATTATTTATAAAGTGTTGTACCATGGATAGCCTTGGAATTTATACTTTTGCATGCAATATGACTAACCATACGAATTAAATGGAAATTTTCCCCAAAAAAACACTAAACTTTGACAACACCGAGGTTGCTTTTCGTAACCAATCTAATTCAGAACTAAACGCTGGATATTGGCTTTTCAAGGTAATCAGCAGTAATTTTTTAACAAAAGTTGGCCCTCCAATCACCAATTTTTTCCTAAATGTAGGCTTGCCTATTAAATCAATCATCAAGGCTACAATTTTTAAACATTTTTGTGGTGGAGAAACAATTGCGGAGTGTGAGCGCACGATTGAGCAATTGGCAGCAGGAAACGTAGGTACCATTTTGGATTATTCGGTAGAAGGAGAAGAGGAAGAAGCAGTATTTGATTTTACCTGTGAAGAGATCATCAGAACGATAAACAGAGCAGCAGGAGATAAACGTCTTCCGATTTCTGTATTTAAAGTGACGGGGATTGGTCGTTTCGGATTGTTGGAAAAACTAGATGCAAAAAAAGCTTTAACTGCAGCTGAAGAAGCAGAATTTGCTAAAGTGAAAGCCAGATGTGAGAAGATTTGCAGAGTGGCTTATGATAAAAACGTACCAATCATGGTGGATGCAGAAGAAACCTGGATTCAGGATACGATTGATGAGCTGGCAATAGATATGATGCGTTTATTCAACAGAGAGCGTATCATTGTTTACAATACTTATCAAATGTACCGTCATGATAAACTGGCTGACATGAAAGCAGATCATTTGATCGCTAAAGCAGCAGGTTATATTCTGGGTGTGAAAATGGTAAGAGGTGCTTATATGGAGAAAGAGAGAAAAAGAGCGGAAGAAATGGGCTATTTATCTCCAATTCAACCTAACAAAGCAGCCTCAGATAGAGATTATGATGAATCATTAAACTACTGCATGGCGCATATTGAGGAGATTGCTATTGTTTGTGGTACGCATAATGAAGACAGCTGTAGAGTGCTTGCGGAACTATTAGACAAACATAAAGTAGACCATAACCATCCACATGTATATTTTGCACAGTTGTTGGGAATGAGCGATAATTTAAGTTTTAACCTTTCAGATGCCGGTTACAATGTAGCTAAATATGTTCCTTACGGACCAATTAAAGCGGTTATGCCGTATCTTTTCAGAAGAGCACAGGAAAACACTTCCATTGCCGGACAAACGAGCAGAGAGCTTGGTTTGATCATGAAAGAAAAACAACGCAGAAGATTATAATTCGATGACCAATGAAAATCCCCGCCTGAATATCAGACGGGGATTTTTTATTTAGAACTTTTACAAGTTTCGACTAGTGTTTACTTGCCATAGCCTGATCCACATCTACACCCAATCCTTTAGCCACAGACATTCCCAATTGAATATCCGCTCTAAAGAAATGACACAATTGTAAATTGATGATTTGTGCTTTCTTGGGGCCAGTGATGCCGCTCATAGCACCCACAATATTGTTCACCAGATTTATGCGGTCTTCCGGGCTCATTACTTTGCGATAAAGGTCACCTGGCTGAGTATAATGGTCGTTATCACCAGGACCAGCATTTCTATCGTACCAATCGGCCACGTTAGAATCTAATTCCCATGCCGGCTCTTTATAGCTTTGATCAGGAATGACATCCCCAAAGCTATTCGGGTAGTAATTTGGATCGTCATTTCCATTGTCGTCAATCCTCATTTGACCATCACGGTGGTAATTGTTTACCATAAACGGACAGGCATTTACAGGAATCTGTTCATAATTTACTCCTAAGCGATAGCGATGTGCATCTGCATAAGACAATATACGTCCCTGAAGCATTCTATCCGGCGAATAACCAATACCATCTACAGTATTAGAAGGTGCAAATGCTGACTGCTCCACATGAGCGAAGTAGTTTCTAGGGATTTGATTCAATTCAAGTACGCCTACATCTATCAGCGGGAATTCGCCATGCGGCCATACTTTAGTCAGGTCAAATGGATTCCATCTAAAAGTTTTTGCTTCCGCTTCAGTCATTACCTGGATTTTTAAGTCCCACTTAGGGAAGTCGCCACGGTCAATCGCCTCAACTAAATCGCGTTGAGAATGATCCATATCCTGGGTACGCATCGCATCAGCTTCCGGACCGGTAAAGTTCTTAATGCCCTGCTGTGTTTTAAAATGGAATTTTACCCATACACGCTCATTATCTTTATTGATGAAGGAGTAAGTGTGACTTCCAAATCCGTCCATATTACGGAGCGAATAGGGAGTACCGCGATCAGACATTAAAATCAGCACCTGGTGTAAGCTTTCTGGATTTAGCGACCAGAAATCCCACATCATAGTAGGGCTTTTCAAATTTGTTCTTGGATCTCTCTTTTGAGTATGAATGAAATCACTGAATTTTTTAGGATCTTTAACGAAGAATACCGGTGTGTTGTTTCCAACAAGATCCCAGTTTCCGTCTTCGGTATAGAATTTAATAGCAAAGCCGCGTGGATCTCTTTCAGAATCGGCACTGCCTTTTTCACCACCAACGGTAGAAAATCTTAGAAATACTTTGCATTCATTGCCAATAGCTCCGAAGATTTTGGCTTTTGTATGTTGGGTGATGTCGTGTGTTACTTTAAATATACCGTAAGCACCGGTGCCTTTTGCATGAACTACGCGTTCAGGAATCCTTTCCCTATTAAAGTGAGCCATCTTTTCATGGAGAATAAAGTCTTGAAGAAGTAATGGACCACGGCTTCCTACAGATTGTGTATTCTCATGTTCAGCATAAGGTCTCCCAGATGCAGTAGTGAGTTTACGATTGTTCGTGTTGTTATTTTCCATAAACATTGATTTATTGTTTTTTTGTAAACCTATGGATAATAATTTTCGACATCAAACTGCAAATATCTATACTGATATAGAGTTTTTCTATGCTGATAATCTGGAAACTACTTTACTTTGAAGTCCTGATGCCCGGTCAATAAATCCCAGAACAAGAGGAAGTCGCTGGCCAGACTGTACATCGGATATTTGAAGGTGGAAGGTTTGTTCTTTTCGAAAAAGAAATGACCAATCCAGGCAAAACCATATCCCAGGAATGGCGTCGCTAAAATGAAACGCCATTCATGAAACAGGATTCCTGTAAATACAGAAAGAATAACGAGCCCTGTTCCTATAAAATGCAACACTCGACTGGTTAAATTTGTATGCTCTGTTAAATAGTATGGATAGAATTCTTTCAGAGTTTTAAACTTTTGCTCAGTCATTACGTGTGATTTTTATTTAGGCCTGCAATTTACAGTTTTTTCGGGAGCCATTATAAGATCTCGTGCGCTATTAATACGTCCTCAAGGTATTTCGGGTGTTTTGTCATCAATAAGGTCTGCATACCTGCGGCTTTTGCGCCAACCAGGTGCTGCGGACTGTCGTCAATAAACAAAGTCTCTTCTGGATCGAGGTTATTCTCTTTTAAAACCTTTTCAAATATTTCTACATGAGGTTTTCTTAGGAACATTTGCTGAGAATAGTATGCTTTTTCAAATAGGCTGCTGTTGTCCGGCATATCGAATTCTCTTTTCAGGTAATCCACGATCCAGTTGTAATGGATTTCATTGTTGTTGCTCAGTAAAAATGTGCGGTATTTTTCCTTCACTTTTAACAATACTTCATGCACATTTTCTGGAACTCCAATCAATAAACTGTTCCAAGCAGCATCAATTTGTTCATCTGTGATGTCTTTTTTTGACGATGCTTCCCTAATTCCGGTCCTAAATTCGGCTGGACTGATCGCTGCGGTCTCCAGATCATTAAAAATATTGTGGTGACTTTTATGCGCAAAAAAGTCTTCGATATTCTCGATACCGAGTTGGATAAGAGCTTCTTGAGCCCGTTTAAAGTCTATTTCAAAGATCACGTTGCCATAATCGAAGATGATGTTTTTTATTTTTTTCATGTAAAGTGTTTCCAAAATTCGATTCAAATATGTAACATTGCATTCGCAAAATCAATATGATTTTTCAGGGCCATTAGCTCAGCTGGTTAGAGTAGAAGACTCATAATCTTTTGGTCGATGGTTCGAGCCCATCATGGCCCACAAACCCTCTTTACACTCCGTAAAGAGGGTTTTGTTTTTTTATGGAAATTTTTATCGGCCTTAATAATAGTGTAAAGGCTATTTTTTGATTCGAGCTCAATAGATTTTTTTGCGAAAGGTATTACTTGCAAAAGGACTCTATTCAATATTCCATACTCCTTTATAGGTTATATCGCTTAATGTTTTGTTTGTTTTGGTCTTCGACGGAAACCACTCTTAAGATACTTACTGGTTTATTTCGTTTCGGATGAATGTTTCTAAAGTCTCATTGCTAGGCAACTGAACTAGATATTTGGAGACAAAGACTTCATTGGACAAGCCGGTGGTGGTGTATTCCACCAAGGCATCATTCTTATCTGCACATAAAATAATCCCTACAGGGAGATTAAGTCAAACGATGTCTAGAAATTCATAGGCTATTTGTTTTAAGGTTATATCTTTCATCCTCTTTGGCTTTTATATACGACTTTAGATTTGGACAATACAACCTTAGATTTGGAAAACTAGATCATTTCCATTCTAACCAACTTTGCATCATAATCAAATACAAAGAATATGAATACAAACAAAGTATGGTTCGTTACTGGTGCTTCCAAAGGTTTGGGATTATCACTGGTGAAAAAATTATTAGCAAATAACTATCGGGTAGCTGCTACATCTAGAACAATTAGTGCTCTGAAACAGAATATTCCAAATTTTTCTGATTCCTTTCTACCATTGGAAATGGACATTACTAACGATGAAAATGTAAAAGCTTCAATTGAAAAAGTAATAGATCATTTTGGTCAAATTGATATTATTGTTAATAATGCTGGTTATAGCCAAACTGGAACGCTGGAGGAATTATCAGATAAAGAAGTCAAACAAAATTTCGAAGTCAATGTCTTTGGCTTATTAAACGTAATCAGACATTCGACGCCTTACCTGCGAAAACAACGATCGGGTCATATTTTTAATATTTCCTCTATAGGAGGATTTGTTGCAAATTTCCCTGGATTTGGTATTTATTGCTCCACGAAATTTGCCGTTGCCGGATTGAGCGAATCTCTCGCCGAAGAATTGAAGTCGTTTCAGGTCAACACAAAACCTGGGCAATTTTATTCAATGCTCCTTTGGTTGCAGAATACACGCTAGCTCCCGAATTTGCCGCTGTGGCAACAGTTGAAGAAGTGAATATTACTGATGCTCCCTCTGCGAGGTGGGGAAGTAATTTTTGCAATGTGAAGAAATGCCCCTTGACATTGGTATTGAATTGTGCCTCAAAATTTGCCTCAGTACTTTTTCTATTGGCTCAAAGGTCGCAATTCCAGCATTCAGGAAAAGGACATCTAATTTGTTCTCACTTTCTGCAACTGCTTTTTCCAGGATTGAAATGTCTTCGAGTTTTGAAGTGTCCGATACTACAGTAAACAATTTTGGGCTATTTATTTCTGCGGTTGCTTTTTCTAGATTGCCAGCAGTTCTACCTGTAATCCAAACATTTGCGCCTGCGCTAATAAATGCTTTTGCCGTTTCTAGACCTATTCCGGTAGTTCCACCTGTGATAACGACGTTTTTATTTGTAAAGTTCATGATTAGATTTTTAAATGTTTATGGTGCAAAGTTAGAATAGGTAAATTTATTTAGGTTACTTTCTAACGAAAAGTAACAGCAACTTTCGAGTAACAAAGTAACTTATGACTGAAAATGAATGTCAATTAGAGCACAAAAGAGAGATTATGGCTGTCCACGATGCAATGGACATTTTGAACGGGAAATGGAAAATCTCCATCATTTCGTCCATTTGCTATTATAACAAGAGAAGATTTTCGGACATTTTGAATGATGTACAGGGAATATCAAACAAAATGTTGAGTAAAGAATTAAAGGAACTGGAGATCAATAAACTGATAACACGAACGGTGTTAGATACACAGCCTATATCAGTTCAATATCAATTAACAGAATATGGTATGACGTTAAAGACCATGATCAATAACCTGGCAGAATGGGGAATAGCGCATCGTAAAGTAATTATTGGTAAATAGAATTGGCTTCTCTCTATAGTCTCGCTAATAGATAATGCGAAGTACATGTCTCAGTTTCGGTTAAGTCTATTGTTTTACACCTTTTTAAGGTCTTTAATCAGCAATTAATTTGAAAGCTAAAAGAGATTTACTACAAACAGGCAGAAGACGATAAGTCCTTTTTTATGGCTAAAGAAATAATTGCGAAGTATTCTCAGGGCTTTCCGCATATGCTGTTCAACAGTGTTTTCAGAAATATCCAAATGAGCGGCAATTTCTTTGTTGGAGAGATGTTGGTTGCGGCTGAGGACAAAAACACTTTTGCATCTTAAAGGGAGCTTTTCTACCTGAAAAGCCAGCTGCTGTTCCAGGTCTCTGTATTCAATTGCCTGTAAGGTTGAATTATCCGTTTCTGTGAAAACATGAAAACTATGTTCTTCATACTTTTTTAAAAGTTTCTGGCGTCGGTAGTGATCTATGATTTTATGCTTAACCGCTGTGTGGAGGAATGCAGGTAAATTAAGAATGTGGTTAGCTGTCTTTTTTCGACTGAACAGCATCATAAATGTCTCCTGGACAATTTCTTCTGAAAGTTCTCTATGCTCGGTTTTACTCATTGCAGTTGCCAGCAGGCAGATAGCATATCTTTTGTATAATTGTTCAAAAGCATAATTTTCTCCATTCTGCCATAGCAATATCAATTCAGAATCACTAAGCGCTACACGCATAAGTATATATTTGGCTCAACGATAATCTTCAAAAACTAATTGTTAGCGTAGCTGAACAGCGCTGCTATTCCTTGCGGTGAAAGTAATTATTATAATTAGGTCAACTGTCCTTGACTGTCCTGCTCTTGTTCGCATACTCATTTGGCGCTTAATTGACTCAGAAAAAAAAAAAGGGGATAACGGTTAGGTGGTTCTCATACGTCTTACCATTACATATAAATTCTATTAGATCGTTTATGGACAGTGAGAGGTTAAAATATTTATTAGCACGTTATCATAATTCAAGCTGTACAGAGCAAGAACTGGCTGAACTTAATCAATGGTATGAACAGCTAGGTACGGATAGCAAGCAAATTAATTATTGGATTAGTCAGGCGGGAGGAGAGGGACAGCTTGCAGAGGAATTGTTTAAGAATTTTAATAAGAAAATAAAATCAGCAAAAAATAGCTTCTTTTCCTGGTCATGGCAAATCTCTGCTGCGGTGATTTTTATTTTGCTGACTGTGGGATCTTTATTTTACAGCATGTTTACAAGCCCTGTCGGGGTTCATACAGAAATTGTTCAGTCGGCCATACTTCCGGGAGAAAACAAAGCGGTGCTGACACTTGCTGATGGGACTAGAGTGGTTCTTGATGACAGTGAAAACGGAGAAATCTCCAGACAAAACGGAGTATTGATTACTAAAACGGATAGTGGAACTCTGGCTTACAAGACGTCAAAAATGCCAACAGTTACCCCGAATAAAATGGCCTACAATACCCTGTATGTACCAAGAGGGGGGCAGTATAAGGTTATGCTTTCTGACGGTACGAATGTCTGGATAAATTCAGAATCTACACTCTACTTCCCGGTAACTTCAAATGGAAAAGACCGTCAGGTAAGGTTAAAGGGGGAAGCCTATTTTGAAGTAGCTCATAACAAGCAGCTACCATTTAAGGTGTCGACCGGAAATCAGCTGGTACAGGTATTGGGTACAAATTTCAACATAAAAGGATATCCTGAGGATACCAATATATACACAACCTTGCTAAAAGGAAGCGTGAAGCTTCATCAGCTCTCTTCTGGTCATTCCAGGATACTGGCCCCTGGTCAACAGGCTAAGATTACTGAAAACAGAAAAGAAATTGACATTAGCCAGGTGAAAACTGATCAGGAAGTTGCCTGGAAAAACGGATATTTTTTATTCAATAACCAGGATATTAAAAGTGTGATGAAAACCATAAGCCGCTGGTATGATGTGGATGTGATCTATAAGAACACACCTGGAGAGGATCGCTTTGGAGGAACCTTCTCCAGAAATTCAAACCTGTCAGAGTTATTGGGTAATCTGGAAGAACTGGGGAATGTTCACTTTCAGATAGAACAACGAAGCATCATTGTTTCTCCTGCAATTAGTACGCATTAATCAATCATTAAAAATAGCAAAGATAAAAAGACTAAAGAAAGGAGCAAGATGTGTAAAAACTAACCGAAAATTAGGACACTAAAAACCAAGGACGTTTGAGCCGCCCTTGGAATGCCAGATTAATCTGGAATTGGGTCTGATTCCAACTAAACGAATAATTAAATAAACCCTAACCAAATGTATAAAAAAAATACTGAAATAGTTTTCAGGAGGGATTCCTGTATGCTTCGACTAATATCCCTAAAGATGAAACTGACATATATCTTATTGTTTTTTACCATTTTCCAGATCAAGGCGGAAAGCTTTGCTCAGAAAATAAGTATATCTGTTCGTAATGCCCTGATAACGGATGTGATCTCCGAGATTAAAAAGCAGACGAATATTGATTTTCTGTATAATAATGCTACTCTTAAAGATGCAATCCCGGTGAGCCTGGATATCAAAAATCTTGATCTGATACAGGCCCTGGATCTATGCTTTGATAAACAGCCTTTTGAATACAAGATCCGGAATAAAACCGTGCTGATCACAGCAAGGAAAAGAGCAGATTATTCTTCAACAGAGCAGGGCTATCTTCGGCAGGTGCTTAAAGGATTGGTAAGGGATTCCGCAACCAATGAGCCATTGATTGGCGTGTCGGTTCTCATAGAGGGGACTAAAACAGGAGCAGTAACAGATAAGGATGGTCGGTTTATCATCAGCCACCAGGAGCCGGATTTTGTTCTGTTGCTTTCTTATTTAGACTACCGCACGCAAAGGGTATCCATCAGCGGACAGCAGTCTATTGAGATAAAAATGATTAGGATGAATACAAACCTGAATGAGGTGGTGGTGGTGGGCTATGGTACGCGTGTGAAGGGGGCGATAACAGGTGCCATTTCGACCGTTAAGTCTGATGTATTTGAAAACCGTCCGCTTAATAATAGCTTGGAAGCATTGCAGGGGGCAATTCCCGGACTAACCATCACCAAGGGTAGCGGACAGCCTGGAAATCAGAATTATGGGATAAAAATCCGTGGTTACTCCTCCGTGAATGAAAGTAATCCTCTGACGCTAATTGATGGCATCCCTGGAAATATTAACGATATCAATCCAAATGATATTGCGGAAGTATCTGTGTTAAAAGATGCTGCAGCAGCAATATATGGTGCCCGGGCAGCAGATGGAGTGATCATTGTAACTACTAAAAAAGGAAAAAGTGGCAAACCTGAAGTTACTTATAGTGGCAATGTCGGTCTGAAAACGCCAACTTACCTCAGGAAAATTCAGAATACCTTAGAATATGCTGAATTTATGGATGAGGGTCTTCGTAATGCCGGTATCAAAGGATTTTCGCAGGAGGTATTTGATAAAATCAGGGCAAATGCGGCACCGGAACTGGAGGGTGGCTGGAATTATGGGATTACCAGTTATCCGGGATTTTATGGTACCACCGACTGGAACAACGAAATCTATAAAAATTCTACCCAACAATTGCACAACCTTTCCATATCTGGCGGTGGAGAAAATAATAATTATCTGGTATCCGCTGGTTACAATAAAGACGAAGGATCGCTCAAGTTCGGTGAGAACAATTCCAACAGGTATAACCTTCGTCTAAACTATGATATCCGGCTGACACCTAAATTAAACTTTGAAACACGCAGCAGTTTTGAAAGTAGGTCTACCGTTACCCCAACTATGCTGGGAAATGCGCTGACCAATGTGACAAGGCAGTTTCCCTATCAACCGGTCTATAATCAGAATGGGCAGTTCTATGGCTATCAAGGTTATGAAAACCCTGCTCAGTCTTTGGAAGAAGCGGGTACTCAGCTCGGAAGCTCTTCCAGGTTTGCGACCAATTTTAAGGCTGATTACACCATTTTGGAAGGACTTAAATTGATCGGACAGGCGGCCATAGGTCTGGATTATCTAAATGACAATGGTACCTCGCGTACCTTTACCCGTTACAATTATGTGGGAGCGATCCAGGATATACGAAATACGCCAAACTCTGCTTCTTACCTTAATCTGAAGAGCTTAAACGAACTTTATCAGGTTTACCTGGACTACAACAAGCAGCTTGGTGCGGATCACCGGATTAATTTTACGGGCGGAGGATCAATTGAAAAGACTAAAATTGAGGGCCAAACTACCTATGGCTACAATTTCATTGGCAATGATATCTTTACGCTAAACCTGGCAGACAGAACCAAGGCCGCTTACGCCAATTTCACAGGCAGACTGAGTCATCAGGCGCTGGGTTCTTACTTTGGTAGATTCAGCTATTCCTTTAAGGAAAAACTGATACTGGACCTTACTGCACGAGCAGATGGTAGTTCCAAATTCTCTCCTGATAAACGCTGGAGTGCAGTGTTTCCTTCGGTTGCACTCGCTTATAATTTGTCTGAAGAGACTTTTATTAAATCTCTTAACACCTTTGATGGGTTAAAGATCAGGGCTTCATGGGGTAAAATGGGTAACCAGGAAATCGGAGAGCTAGGCCTGTATGATTATATCCCTTTAATCTCGATCGACGGAAATTATCCGATGGGCAGTCCAAATTCAGGATTAACCGGGGCCAATGCCAATCCGGCATCAACAGACAGAACCTGGGAAACGATAGAAAACAAAAACATCGGTATCGATGTAGCACTACTTAAATCCAGACTTAATTTTTCTTTTGATTACTATAACAAAACCAATAACGACATGTTGGTTGGTATTGCGGTACCTGCAACATTTGGCGGTAATGCACCTTCCTCAAATCAAGGAAAGCTGGTCACCAAAGGATTTGAAAGCTCAGTTACCTGGAAAGACCAAGTGGGCGATTTTCGCTATAGCGTATCTCTTCAGCTCAGTGACAGCCGGAACAAGTTGGTGGAATTGAAAAATCTGGACAATTATCAGGAAGGTCTTAACAAATTCAGACAAGGCTATGGCATCTGGTCTTATTTCGGCTACGTGTACGATGGTATCATCCAGAATCAACAGCAGTTGGATGATTATAAAAAACTTACCGGTGTTCCGGCCCGTGTCGCAATTGGCGATGTGATGTATCAGGATGTTGATGGAGATGGAAAACTGACCGCTTTTGGGGATAAATCAAAGGGACTTAATGGTGATATGGTTTACCTGGGAAACCTGATACCGCGATATACTTTTTCTTCCAACATTAGTGTAGGATATAAGCAATTTGATCTTCAGGTATTTATACAGGGCGTCGGAAAAAGAGATGTTAGATATGAAGGTAACATTGCCACGCCCAATACATTTTACTGGCCCTCACTTTCTTATTACAATGGCAAGACTTGGACGCCTCAGCAAACGGATGCGAAATATCCAAGGTATCTGCCAGGTGGTGTAGGCTATGATGACATCCGAAGTTATGATTATCGCGCTTCATCGCTCACCATGCAAAATGTAGCCTATTTAAGGTTCAAGGTGATTACTCTTGGCTATAACCTTCCAGCTGGTATCGCCAGTAGCTTAAAGATGAAAACCGCGAGGATATTCTTTAGTGGCCAGGATCTTTTCACCATCTCTAAAGGAACACTTGGCGGGAACTTTGATCCAGAGGACGGTTTCAGAAATGAGGGGACTTACCCTTTTAATAAAGTGTACTCACTGGGCCTTATTGTTAAATTTTAAATGCAAGCTTTATGAAACTTAAATATTTAAATCACAGTAAATTAATAATTGCCGGCGTGTTTATCATTACCGCGTTTTTAAACGGATGCAAGAAGGATCTTAACCTGGTTTCCGAGGACAGTATTACGGATGCTACTTTCTGGAAAACAGGGGCAGACTTTAAGCTGGCGGCAAACAATCTTTACAACGGACTTGACCGCTTTGGTTTTGAGGATACCGAATCAGATATTGCATTTAACTTCCCAAATTCAGTAAGTAACGGAAACCTGCAGCCCGCCGAGTCAGAGGGTCTATGGACCGATAGCTATAGCTATATTCGGTCATCCAACAACATCATTGAAAAAGGAACGGCAAGTACTGACAAGGAAATTAAAAGATATGTGGCAGAGGCCAGATTTTTCAGGGCATGGTATTATTGGAAGCTATTAAGGATGTACGGCGGGGTGCCGTTAATTTCAAAAGTTTTAGCTACAAATGATCCGGCTTTATTTACTGCCAGATCAAGCAGAACAGAAACGGTTGATTTTATCCTGAAAGATTTAGAGGAAGCGAAAACTGAGTTGCCTTTGCAGTCAGCACTCGCTTCTGTTGATGTAGGTCGGATTACCCAAGGCGCAGCAAGTGCTTTAATTGCACGTGTGGCACTATTTGAGGGAACCTGGGGGAAATTCAGGGCGGATGGCAATGCTATGAAATATCTCGACGTTGCTATTGCTGCTTCAAGAGAAATCATTAACAGTAGTACTTATCGTGTGTATACCGACAAGGGACTGCAAAGCTATCGCTACTTATTTTTGGAAGATGGCGATGACTCAAAGGAATCAATCCTGGACAGGAGATATGCCAGAAATATTCTGGGGCATGATATTCCCTATCAATATGACGGAAATGGATACAATCCAACCAAAAAGATGGTGGATCTATATCTGGATAAGAATGGCTTGCCAATCACCTCCCCAGGAACGGTTTTCAAAGGTTACGGTACATTCGTCTCTGAATTCCAGGATAGGGATCCTCGGATGACAATGACCATGATCATTCCGGGAACACTAACCAACAGGGTTTTCTTTCCGGTAACCAAGGTCGCCAACTGGCCAGATAAGCCTCAGCGTAATTTCAATACAGGATATATACTCTATAAATATATGTCGGAAGATCCATTGGCCAATAATTCCGGGCAAAACGGAGATGCCAGTATATTTGACTTTGACCGACATCTCATTCGTTATGCAGAGGTGTTACTAATCTATGCAGAAGCTGTTTTTGAAAAGACGGGGAGTATTACTGATGGTGACCTCGATTTGTCTGTCAATAAATTACGGGATAGGGTAGGAATGCCACACCTTACCAATACTTTTGTTAGTGCCAATAACCTGAACATGAGAAATGAAATCAGGAGAGAAAGAACCGTTGAACTCACTTTGGAAGGATTCCGCTATGATGATTTACGCAGATGGAAAACTGCGGAGACCGAATTGCCACAGGATATTAAAGGAATTAAGATAACAGGATCTGAATGGGCTTCTAAAGCGCCATACAGCGATCCGAGCTACCTGACTAAGGTAGACGAGAATGGTTTTCTGGTTGCTGAGAAAAGCCGAAAGTTCGATCCGGCTAAGGATTATCTACGGCCGCTTCCGACCAAAGAGGTTGCCTTTTATCAGGCTAATGGTCACAAATTAGCGCAAAATCCAGGGTGGTAGGATTATCCTTATCCTTAAGCTAGTCGAATTTGTCGGCTAGCTTTTTATACGAAAATAACTAAATCTAATTGATGAGATGAAAGCATATGGCTGCAAAGATTGGAATCTTATATACGTTTTTAAACACACACACATACTAATGATAATTAATTTAAAAAGAAATTTTTTAGGATTCAGCATGGGCATGATAAGCCTACTATTGTTATGTTCTTTTAACCTCAAAAGATCCTTGTCTAATGATTCGGTGAAACCTAAACCTAAAATAGTAAACATCGTCAATTTTATCAGACTCCTTGAACCCAGGGATCCTAAAATTACCCAGGAGGTGCTTTATGAAACGGTGGTAAAGCAGGTTGAAATGATGAAAAAGTACAAGTTGGGTGGTACTTTTTTACTGCAATACGATGCGCTTATGGATGCCAGGTATCAACGTTTACTGAAGGATTTACCTGCAGGAACATTTGAAATTGGTGCGTGGTGGGAACTTCCTCAGCCGCTAATTGAGAAAGCTGGTTTGAAGTGGCGAGGACGTTATGCCTGGGACTGGCATGCGGATGTAGGTTTTTCTACCGGTTATACACCTCAGGAACGTGAAAAAATTATTGATGTATATATGGCCGACTTCAAAAACATATTTGGATTTTATCCTAAATCTGTTGCTTCCTGGTTTATTGATGCCCATAGTCTGAATTACATGTATGAAAAATACAGGATCGTAGCTTCCGCCAATTGTAAGGATCAGTATGGAACTGATGGATATACATTATGGGGTGGTTATTGGAACCAGGCATATTATCCTAGCAAGATCAATTCTTATATGCCGGCTCAGAACGAAAAAAACCAGATTCCAGTCCCGATTTTCAGAATGCTGGGTAGCGATCCGGTACGTCAGTACGATACCGGTATCAATTTCAGCAGGCAGGGTGTGATCACACTGGAGCCCGTGTATCCTGAGGCAGGAGGTGATGCCAATTGGGTAAATTGGTTTTTAAAGGAATTTGTTGAAGGAGAATCGATGGAATTCAATTATACCCAGGCAGGACAGGAAAATTCCTTCACATGGGATGCCATGAAAAAAGGTTTTGAAATACAGTTGCCATTGCTGGCACGTCTGAGAGATGAGAAGAAGGTAACCGTAGAGACCATGGAAAAAACTGGTTTGTGGTTTAAGAAAAACTATAAAATTACACCTGCAACTTCATTTACGGTGAACAAGGACCTGGAGAATAGTGACTTGAAAACGGTTTGGTTTAACAGCCGGTATTACAGACTTAACCTTTTATGGGAAAAAGGTGGTCTGAGGGTTCGTGATATTCATTTATTTGACGAAAAATTCCCTTCTGTTTATACGACACAAAAAGCGACGTCTAATGAGTGTACTTTTTTTACACTTCCTGTGGTCGATGGTTATCTGTGGAGTAAGCCTCATCAATTGGCAGGGTTAAGGTTTAAAGCTGTGATCAATGGAAAAGAAGAATTACTTGAAGGTGGGGATCCGGTGATTTCTGATATAATTCCTGGCAGACTTAAAATTTCATGGCCCTTGAAAGCACAAAAGGGGACCATTCAGATTGATATGAATGAAAAACAAACAAAGATCACTTTAGTAGGGGCGGGCGCTCTGATTTGGTTTCTGGATCTGACAACGGCAGGAAGTTTTAAACTGCCGTTCAAAGCGATTGGTACACGTCGCCTTGATGCAGAATTTGAGGATATGAAGTATGGGATATCTACCTTACAGGGCACATTTAGCAAACCTGGTGGGGAGACTGTTTTCAGAATATCGCCTGAAAGAAATACCATAAAGCTGGACCTTAGTAACGGTAACTAGAGGGACCATAGCCATTGCTTGATATGCGTTCATTGAGGCGCTGCTTTGCCTCTGTGATGCACAAGTAATATCTTAAGCACACCAGTAATATCGCCAGCTTTAATTATCTTATAATTAGGGTTATCCTGTTGTTAGTTCCTTTATGGATAGATACCCAGGTTTAATAAATCAAATCATTTAGGAGGCTAAATGTGCTATTAGGCGTAATCAGAAAGGAAATGTTTCGAAGCTTGCCTCATGGCTCACTGCTTAAAAAGCCGTTTTTCGATGAGAAGAACGGCTTTTTTTTGATTATAAATAGGGTTCTTCTGGTGATAAAAAGTCTTCAATTATTAAAAAACCATCTCTTTTATATTGTTATTTCTGGTTTAGGCTTAATTCGCTTTTCATAAATGAGGTTCTATTATTTCAAAACTATAGGTTTCCATTAGCGCTCGACAGTAAATAAATGATAATATTTTATACTTTTTGATATTTCTGATGTACAGAATGCAGTTTGTTCTAAGGTCCTGGATTCCTAAAATATGATTTATCAAAAAGTATAAAAAAAAGTCAATTTAAGATATACGGCAGATTTTAACTGTCAATACTTTTGATGTATTCGAAGCAGTATGCAAACACATAGATAAAACCAACCTATGTGTTTTTATACATCCTGTCAAATTGCAAACTGTTGCTAACCAAATATTAAACGAAATAATTATGAAAAAAAGATTTCTACAAATCGCTGATTGGCGGAAGGTTCTGCTGCTTGGAATGGCCTTCTTCTATGGGAATGTCGCCATTTCCAGTACACTGACCACAGCACATGCTGCCGGAGACCTAATGCGTTCGACCTACCAACTGATAACGATCAAAGGAAAAGTGACAGACGAACAGGGGATGCCAATTCCCGGAACCACGGTACGCCACAAAGAAACCGGGGCAACTACTGCGACAAATGCTGATGGTGATTATCATATGAATGTACCTCAAAACTCTGGTACCCTGGTTTTTTCTGTTGTTGGCTATCAAATAAAAGAAGTAGCGCTTAAATCTAATACCATTATTAATATTTCCATGGAGGCGGTTGCAGGAAACCTGAATGAAATAGTGGTTGTTGGTTATGGTACGCAGAAAAAAGCAACTGTTACCGGTTCTGTAGTATCCGTTAAGGGCAGTGAGATTGTTAAAAGTCCTTCCATTAATGTGGCAAATTCATTAGCTGGCCGTTTACCGGGTGTGATCATTAATAATCGGGCGGGTGAACCAGGACGTGACAATCCTTCAATCAGTATTCGTGGACGCAGTACAACGGGGAATTCATCTGTGCTCTTATTATTGATAGGGTGGAGCGGAGTGGTTTGGGACAAATCAACCCGAATGATATTGAAAGTATTTCAGTGCTTAAAGATGCGTCAGCGGCAATCTACGGCGCGCGCGCAGCTAACGGAGTTATATTGGTGACCACTAAGCGCGGAAGTGCTAATGCGGCACCTACTATTAATTTATTATTTAATCAGGGTTTTACACGGCCTACAAGAAATCCTGTAATGGCAGATTCTTATACCTTTTTTAATGTTTATAATGAAATTGAAGCAGGAGAGGGTCGCCCTGCAAAGTATACTGCGGAGGAGCTGGAGAAATTTAAAGCCGGAACAGATCCCAGTTATGCCAATTTTAACTGGTATGACTTCATTGTGAAAAAATGGACTCCTCAGCACAGAACTGATCTTTCTGTTTCTGGTGGTAGTGATGGTACACAATACTTTCTTTCATTTGGTGAAGTGATGCAGGATGGGCAGTATATGTTTGGATCAACTAAAGTCAAACAATATAATTTGCGGTCAAATGTAGATGTACAAGTCAGCGATAATTTTAAAGTTGGAATGAATTTGGCCGCACGCTTTGATGACAATCATTTCCTTACCGGAGTATGAATGAGCTCAATAGTCACCTCTTTCTGTACCAGCCAAATTGGGTGCCATATTGGCCCGGCACAGATTTTATAACGCCAAATCGTGCCAATGATAATATCATCAATTTTGTGAGCGATGATAACGGCTATTAGCGTGTTAAAACGACCAGTATCCAAACGACTTTATTTGCGGAGATGCTTTTAATACGGTTGCTACAGATCAGGAATTTCGATTTACAAAAGACATGAATTTTGATGCTGACCATGCGGTTGCACCAAACCTTCCCATCCAGACCAATTCATTAAACATGGGCTATTATTGGAAAGACAATGCATTGGTATTCGATCCTAACCACGCCAATGAATCCGGAAGATACCTGGGCTCTTTAATCTGTTACGCCATTTTATTTAAACTGTCGCCCGAAAAACTAAAATATCAGCCAAAAGAAGTTCCTGCTGATTTTGCCGCCTATTTAAGAAGTGTTGCCGCAAAACAGTGAAGAATTTATAATTTTAAATAAACTATATGAACTCCGTAATAGACACCACAGTTATCGTTGTATTTTCTTCTCAGCCGGTACTTTTGTGGCTTGGGGATCTATTGCCTATAAATATGGCTGGGTAGCAGTGACCATTCAGTGGACAATGTGCATTGGCGGATTGGTGACTGGATTGTACATCGCCCCTAAATGGAAAGGAACAGGGAACCTGACCGGGGCTGAATTTATAAAAGATAGACTAGGAGAGAATGTGCAGAAGGGTTTTATCTATATTTTCATGCTGGTATGGTTGTTTATTAAAGGTTCAGTATTGTATTCTGTATCCAAGTTGGTAGGTTCTTCACTTGAATTCCCACTGATCCCAGTGACATCCTGGGGCATCCGATGAGAAATTAATGAAGGTGGCACGTACCTCTTCCTGGTGCTTCGGTTTCGGAATGATTTTGATTGCACTGATTGTTCCATATATCGGTGGAATTGAAGAATTTACATTGAGCGTTGGCGCCATTACTGGTGTTCCTTTATTGGCACCGCCAATCTGGGCGTTGTTTTCGAAACGCATTACAGGTAAAGCGACCATTTTCATTACCATGATCAGTTTGGCAGTAAACGTAATATTTAAGATCGTACTGCCACTGCTGACAGATGACAAACTGAGTCGTGCAAATGAAGTGCTGCTGGGCGTATTGCTGCCTTTTGCCCTATTATTGGCCTATGAAATATATGCTGCTGCAAAAGGTAAGGTAAGTACTGAGTACCTGGATTTACATCTGCTTAAAGCAGTAAGAGATGCAAAGGTGATTGTAGTGGATGAAAAGGAAGCTGCAGAAATCAAAAGACAAAATAAGTTTGGACTGCAGGTCGTTTCATTTTCATTAGGCTTTATTGCCCTCATGTTAGATATACTTTGTGCTTTTACGGCCAAAGGAACAGTGATGGTGGCGGTAATTGCAACGCTCATATTGTGGAGTGCATGGATTCCCTACAATGCTTCCAGAAAGACGTCGGAAAGCTTGTAAAGTATATCTGGAATTTTTGTGTGCTTCCATTAGGAACTACACCTTTCTTTAATTGTTGTATAATGAAAAATATTTTAAGTAATTCATCCCGAATATTATTTGGCTGTAAAGTAGTACCTTAGGTACTGTTGAAGATTACAGGGTATTAAATTGGCAGTTATTGATTATATTCACCTAATTAATTATTAGGTATGTCAATTTTGGATGGAAAGTATCCGTTTGTTAAGTTTAGTGTTTTAAACTTGTTGATGGTTTTATTTTTTTCAGGGTGCCGCCAGCCAGCGGATACTGCTTCAGGAAAGGTGCAGATCAGAACTATCGAGGGCAAGTACAGATTGTATAGGGAGGGTAAACCTTACGAAATCAAAGGCGCTGCCGGAAATGCCCATTTCCATACTTTAAAAGAAATGGGTGGGAATACGATTCGAGTTTGGGATACCACAGGACTGTCTGTGATTCTGGATAGTGCAGCAACTCATCAGATCGCGGTAATCGTAGGCCTACCAGTTTTTAATAGTGATTATACGGAATTTTACGCTGATTCAGCAAAAGTGCAGCGCCAGTACCGCGCATTTAAAGCAGTTGTAAATAAATATAAAAATCATCCCTCAGTGCTGATGTGGTGTATTGGTAATGAGCTAGATTTTCCTTTTAGACCATCATACCATAGTTTTTATAAGGCTTTTAATCAACTTACAGAGATGATTCACCAGGATGATCCGGATCATCCCATTACCACTACCGTTTTAAATTTCAATAAAAAATACATTTTTAACCTCATTACACGCTGTAATCTTGACCTCATTTCCTTCAATATTTTTGGTAGAATAACCTACCTGAAAGATGACCTTAAAAGTGTTTCCTGGTTTTGGAATGGTCCATTTATGGTCACAGAATGGGGAGCTGATGGTCCTTGGGAAGGAACCGCACAAACAGCATGGGGCGCCTATATTGAAGATACCAGTACTAAGAAGGCGGAGCAGTATCAGGAGCGCTTTATAAAATATATGCCTAAGGAAGGTCCTGGTTTTCTAGGCGCATTTGCATTTTTCTGGGGGAATAAACAGGAGGGAACCCAGTCCTGGTTTAGTATGTTTGATGAGCACAATGGGAGATCACAGGTTGTTGATGCCATGAAATATTTGTGGACAGGGAAACATCTTGAATCTCCATTCCCTCAAGTAAAACACATGCTTTTAAATGAGCGGGGCGCAAGGGATAATATCCTTTTGTCGGCCGGACAAACTTTTTCAGCCAAGGTAATCCTGCTGAATCAGGATAAAATTAAATATGTTAAATGGGAGGTATATCCTGAAGATTGGTATAAAAAAAACAACCTTCATAATGATAAAAAGCTCCAGCCTTTAATTCAGCAAATCAAAACAGATCGATTTTTGGAGCATAATTTTGTGGCACCCGGCATAGAGGGTCCATACCGTGTTTTTGCTACCATTTATGATGATCATGGTAACTTCTCTACCTGTAATACACCTTTTTATGTCGTAACGGATAAATGAAAGTAGTTAAAGTCCCTTCTCCTCCAACAAAAAAAGAGCGATTTACGCTCAGACTGATGATTATTGTTGGACTAATTTGTATCGTTTATTTTCTACGTAACATGTTGGATCCGTCCATTGTAGGCTCCCCCTTATTATATGGGTTGTTGCTCACTACATTTATTTTTATGAGTATTAAAACGATTCATGAATGGATTCATTACTTCTTTATTACCATTCCTAAAACACCCGAAACAACTAAGATTTATACGGTAGATATTTTCACTACATTTTGTGCAGGTGAACCCTATGAAATGATTGAAGAAACGCTGATTGCAATTAAAGCCATCACTTACCCTCATGAAACCTATTTATGTGACGAAGCAAATGATCCCTATTTGAAGGATTTCTGTGACAAACTAGGAATTCATCATGTCACCCGAACAAAGAAAATCAATGCAAAAGCTGGAAATATCAACAATGCCTTAAGTTTTTCTTCTGGAGAGCTTTGTGTAGTTTTAGATCCGGATCATGTTCCAATGCCCAATTTTCTAGATCCTATCGTCAACCATTTTAATGATCCTGAAATTGGCTTTGTCCAAATTGTACAGGCCTACAGTAATAACGATGAGAACCTAATTGCTAAAGGTGCTGCACAGCAAACCTATCAGTTCTATGGACCGATGATGATGACCATGAACAAATACGGGACTGTTCTTGCCATTGGTGCCAACTGTACTTTCAGGCGTGCCGCACTGGAGTCTATTGGTGGGCATGCCGCAGGCCTGGCAGAAGATATGCATACGGCAATGCAGCTCCATTCGAAAGGATGGAAGTCGGTCTATGTGCCTCAGGTATTGGCTAGGGGCTTGGTTCCCTCTACTTTATCCGCGTACTTTAAGCAACAGCTGAAATGGTCCAGGGGAGTTTTTGATCTATTGGTCACCGCATATCCGAAACTTTTTAAGGGCTTCACCTGGCAGCAAAAGTTGCATTATGCAGTCATCCCCCTGCATTATTTCTCCGGGGTAATTTATTTGATTAACTTCCTGATCCCTATAGTTTCTTTGTTTTTTGATGTAAGCCCTATCAATATGAGCATTACTACTTTTGGACTCACTATCCTGCCCTTGGTCACGATGACGCTCTTAATTCGTCATTTTGTACAATTATGGGTCATGGAAGACGAAGAACGTGGCTTTCATGTGGTGGGTGGACTATTGATGATTGGTACCTGGTGGATCTTCATTTTAGGATTGATATATACTATTGTTGGAAAAAAAGTCCCTTATGTTCCAACACCTAAAGATGGTAATGAAGCGAATAATTGGCCACTAAATGTGCCTAATTTAATCATACTTGTCTTGTCTCTGGCTGCAATTGTTTACGGGTTATATTATGACTGGAATCCTTATAATATTATTATGGCAGGTTTTGCGGGTTTAAATAGCCTCATTATGTGTTTTAATATTGCTGCCAGCAGACAGCAACAATTCCGAGCATATAAGGCTGGACATGCGCATGTGAATGGCTTTATGAATGGGCTTAAGCAATTAAAAATCAGATTTTGGTTTTTGAGACGACGCATTTACGCAGGAGTACGCAGTACCGCATTGATGATCACAGTGGTGCTTTGTTCTTCAGTGCTTTATTTTGCTATTTCCGGTACGGAAACAAACGCTGATTTGCCAGTTTTAAATCATAAAAAGGATTATTTCCTTACTGGAATATTTGCGCCAGTGAATGGTAATGGGATAACTTCATTAAATCAAGTGAATGAGCGCCAAGGCGTATTTAATACCCATTTTGACCTGGTTTCAATTTATATTCCCTGGGGAGATCAATCGCAATGTTACCTTCCGCAGCAAACTATAGATTCGATTTACAATAATGGCTCCATTCCTATGGTAACCTGGGAACCATGGCAGAATCTGTTCGCTCAAAATAAAATGAATGGAGCGCGTAAAAAAGACCTGAAGGTCTTTAAGAACATCATCAACGGAGACTATGATAAATACCTTAAAAAATTCTCAGAGCAGATTAAAACATTAAGTAAACCAGTTTATATCAGGTTTGCCCATGAAATGGACAACCCATCTTATCCCTGGTCTCCTATTGGTAACAATACGCCAGATGAATATCGATCAGCCTGGAAATATATACACCAGTATTTTTTAAAAAATGAGGTTTACAATGTGATTTGGGTTTGGAATCCATGGAAATCTGAAACCATTGATGCTTATTTTCCAGGAAAGCAATATGTAGACTGGATAGGAGTAACAAATCTGAATTATGGTCAACTAAATTCATCGGCCGTATGGCAATCTATGGAGGACTTATATAAACCTTTTCATCAAAATCCGATTTTTCGCTCTGGATTACCAGTGATGTTGGCGGAAATGGGTTCATTGGTGTCTGCCGGCCGACAAGGGGAATGGTTTAAATTAGCTTTCAAATCAAAACGCAAGTTCCCGGAAATTAAAGGCTTTCTGTTTTTTGATTCAGGCTATGATAAAAATGTACCAATAGGTGAAAAGGAAGGTGTGTTGAACTGGAGGATACAGCAAGTCGGGGAGATGAAGTTACTGTTGAAAACATATCATAAAAATTCTGATCATAACATACTGACCAAAACTCCTCCATTATTAACCAATACTAATAATGCGGCAGGTGTGAATTCCTCCCTCAGCAATTCCAGTCATCCCTTTAAATCGATAAAAGGAATAAACTATAATCGTGGTCAGGATTGGACGAAAAATTATCAAACAGTGACCATGCGTGATATGATCGCTGATTTTAGGGAAATGAAGGAGATTGGAATCAATGCGATTAAGCGTTATGGGCCGGATATTTATGATGATAATATATTAAAGCTCGCTAAAAAGACAAACATGAATATTCATTATGGATATTGGGTCGATGATGAACTGAATTTTGCATCCGATGTTAAGGGACTTACTTTGTTAAGTGATAAAATCTTAGCATCTATTCAAGACTTGAAAGAGGAAGAAAGCATCAAATCCTGGAATATTGGAAATGCGGTGTTGCAGAAACTCGATATCTACTATTATAAACCAGAATTAATATATCAACAGGATGCTTATCTGTTTTGGCTTAAAAAGTTAATTATTAATATCAAAAAAATAGACCCTAAAAGGCCGGTTACTGTAGATGTTGAGGTTTCAGAGCATATGAATTCTACAATTGAAAGATATAGAAAGGTGATTCCTGAAATTGATTTATATGGTCTCGTCGTTAGTGCTAATGCTGCAGTTCCGGAATTGTTGAAGAATTTGGAAGCACCATATTTTTTTAGTGACATTTCAATTTCGTCTTACAATGGTCTTAAGGATAAGCAGGTCGGTACATTTATCGCAAACTGGCAAGATGAACGAAAAACAAACCGGGTAAGACTTGATGGGATAAAAGATGATCAGGGCAGGAAGAAACTCGCATTTACCCAGCTTTTTTATGCCTGGAATAAAGGTCCGCTGCCTGCAACGAAGCCTGTGGTTAAAATTCTGAAACCAGCACTGGGAACTTTCCCTGGACAACAGCTAAGTTATCAGGTGATGCTTAAAAAGAGTAATCAGTGGGTATTAGCTGCTAATTCAGAACACTTAAGTTTTGAATGGAAGTTGGCTAAAGTGGATCGATTTAATAAACCAATATCCATGATACCGGTCGGTAAAGGAATAAGTGTTAAAGTGACCATTCCAGAGAATCCAATGAGATATAGGCTGTATTTGTATGTTGTTAACGATGAATTGGTCTTGGATGTGGTTGATTCTAAACTTAATACGCCGCTAGGGAAAGTTGGGGCTTCTAAATAATTTTAGCAGATGAAGATGGTATTATTGCGCCATTAGCGACCTGTTCTGACTAAAATACAAATTCCATTCCTGACATTAAATGGTGGAAAGGATATTCAGGTAAGCGCAAAAGAAAATCTGGCAGGATTTGATCAGCTTTTAAATCATCTTTTTCAGCATGCAAAGACTGGGAGAGTAGGAGTATGGTGTAATTGAAGAAACCATTGCTCCGGAAACACTGGAGATCATGACCAATTGGATTTTGAAGATAAAGTAGTGGGCGCATATTAGCCCATTAAGCAGCCGATGAAATCAGTGCGCATTTGCATAAAAGCCTTTTTCTGAACCGAATAAGGGCATTTTTTTATGTGTTTATATAAATATATCTATATGTCTTGGTATGTAGATATGAAAGATATAATTGAGGATTTAAATCAAGAATCAAACGAAAATTATATTTTAGCCAAATGAAATTAGCCCTCTATATTGTGATCGCTGCAATAGCTGTCATCCTGATCAATTTCTGGTATCAGGTTTATGTGACCGGTAGGTATTACGCCAGTGCGGGCTTATTCTTTACCTTCATTGGCGCATTGATTCCAATTGTCATTCTCTACATTTCTTTCTTATTAATCAAACGAATAAAAAATAGCTAAACAATGAAAAACTTATTTACCACCACCATTTGTTTCGGCCTGATGGCTATCTCTTTAACTTCCTGCGACCGCGCGCAATCAAATGTACAGACTTTATACACCAGTAACTGCGGAGTGAGTTGGGAGCTGATTAAAGCCGGAGAAACCGTTCCCAAAGGAGTGGGCATGTGCTCTTATAAAATCACTGTGCCGGATTATCCAATGCAAGGGGAGAGCGTTTTCAAAAGTGCCTTCAAAAACCGGGTTATGGCCAAGATTGAAGTGACTTATGATTATTCTATTACAGATGCCAAATTGTATATCGGAGAAGCGAAATATTTGGGGAAGATGAATAGCGACAGCGATAGTGAGGTGAACAGTTCAAAAGCCTATGAGACTGCTGAAAACTCGGTGATCGATAAAAGGATTAAAGAAATAGCCAGGGATCTCCTGCTGACGGAAGATATTGTTGATTTCAACCAAAATGAGTTTGAAGCCGAATTGCTAAAGAATGTAAATGACTTATTGAAAACAAAAGGAGTGACTATAAACTTTCTTTCTTTTGTTCCAATTCCTGAAGAGCAGACCAGACAGGCAATTGATGTGGTTACTGCGATGAAGATTTATGAATCAAAAGGGCTGACTGAAATTGGTAAAGCGGTTTCTGCGGCAAGGGCGGGGGCTACTAAAGTTGAAGTTACCGTGAAGAAAGACGATCAGCCAGTAAAAGAGGACTAGGTCAACAATTAAACTTACCTTCCTGTATAAAAGAAAAGGGAAATTATCCGAAGACAATTTCCCTTTATCTAAATTAACGCTCTCATATACAAAGACGCTGAAACAAAGAAGTTATTGTGTAACCTGAATAATTTCTTTGTTTATTTTTGATTTTCGACTGCTCTTATTTTTGATTTTCGACTGCCCATTCCCTGAATTGTAAAATCGCTTTACTCAATACTCCGGCAGATCCTTTAAACTTACCAGAGCCATCAGGAACATCTCCTTTGCCATACCATTCATAAAAGCCCTGGTTTTTAACAACACGATTGATCATTGGGCGGACTTCTTCGTAGGCCTCCTTTACAAAACCATTCGCAATCAGCTGCTGGATCATTCTTCCACCAAACCAGGTCCAGTCGCCACCATTTTGATACTGATAAGCTTTCGCCATGCCTCCTTTAAAAAAGCCATCAGGATAAGTAGGATATAAAGTGAGCCCAATGCTCGGCATGCCGGAAAGCTTTACGTTTTCCACCATCTGCTGGTTCACTATAGCGATTTCTTTCTTAGAAAGTAAGCCGGCTTCTATGGCAACCGCAGTTCCACCATGATAGTGGATGGTGTTTTCATCAAATCCGGCAGGGATAGGTGATTTCCCCGGATAGATATGTGGTATGAATTTTTGTTGCTTAGCGTCCCATAGGTGTTTTCTAACATTTTCATGAATCCCTTTCTTCATTTTGGCCCATTGCGCCGCTTTTTGTGCGTCTGGTACCACTTCAATTAAATATTGCAGAGCGATCATGAACATGGTATTGTCGTATACATCAATGGCTTCATCAGACAGCTCATTCCAATCACAGCCAAAGCTGTCGTTAGGCTGTACATCGCCCCAATCCGCCGTCATGGCGCCCCATAACAAACCGTATTTCTTATTGAAGCGCTCACGCAGCAGGTAATCAATCATCTTTTCCATTCGGACGAGTACGGTGGTACCCGCTACCTTTTCCTGTAACAGCTCCACATCTCCGGTCTTTTTAATGTATTTGCCTACCAATTGGATTAAGGAGGTCTCCTGATCAGTTTCAACTGTATTTTTAAATCCTACATGGCCTGGAGCGGCATCTGAGTAATATGGGGTATCGTCATTCCAGGTGAAATCTTTTTTGACCACGTAGCCATCTACCATCTCATCATTTTTTTGCTGTAGCGCAAAAAATATCAGAATGGCTCCCCGAACATTTTCTTTGGAATGTACCTCTAAGGAAGTCTCAATGAGGGTGTTGAAGTCCCGTGCCCAGATTTGAGAGTATCCGCTTCCGGCATTAAATCCCTCTTTAATGATATCCTTTGCGAGATTGTCGACCATGGTTAAGGACGAGTCGGCTAGAATTTGAGCAGCAAGTTGCTGTTGTTGTGGCTGCTGCTGTGCCTTTGTTGTTGGATGACCAGCCTGGTTTTTGCACAGCAAAAGACGGTATGGGAAATAGGTAAGTCTGATCACAGCAGTGTTGGTATGGCGCTTGCCCCCTCGGATTACCACCATTTTCTGGCAGCAGATTTTGGCTGGGAAGACCGTTTTTACCTGGTCGGTTATGCTAATGCCGAAAAGGATTGGCCTTATGCCATGCCTGGGCCTGCGGATGAATGGGGTGGAACAGGAAATACTTCCGGCATCCGGTCGCAGGTTTTGAACATTTTGTTTGGCTTGGAAAATGTAGCTTTAAAGAATAAAGGAACCCTAATTATCGATGTATTGGATTATCAGGGGAAGCTGCCTCCACTCGTTAAGGTAATGGTGAATGGAAAGGCCAGCACCACCCAGCTGCCGGTAAGGGAACACAAAGAAGGTTCCTTGAAAGGCGATCTAACCCATGCAAAATCCTATAAATTAGCCATCCCCGTTGAGAATCTGAGGAATGGAGGAAATGAAATTCAGCTGACCTCACGTCTGAAGAAATCTGATGGCAGCTGGTTTCCGGATTTTGATCCATTTAAATCCGGTGCCAATGAAGATTATGTGGAAGGGAATGCCTGGCAGCTGACCTATTTTGTGCCGCAGGATATTCCTGGATTGATTAAGAAAATAGGGAAAGATCGCTTTACAGACCGGCTGTCATGGGGATTTGGAGAAAGCTATAAGCTTCGCTTCAATGCGCCAGGTGATCAATACTGGGACTATCCAGTAATTCAGGGCAACCAGCAGTCGATGCATTTTGCTTATTTGTTTAACTGGGCAGAAAAGCCATGGTTAACCCAAAAGTGGAGCCGTTCAATTCTTGACCGTTTCTATGGTTATGGACCTGCAAATGCTTATTTGGACGACGAAGATCAGGGACAAATGAGTGCCTGGTTTATCATGAATGCGATTGGCCTCTTTCAAACAGACGGAGGTGCAGGTGTAAATCCGATCTATGAAATTGGAAGCCCAATCTTTTCGAAGGTCACCATACACTTAAATGAATTGTACGGCAGAGGGAAAAGCTTTACTATTGAAGCAGCCAAAGCCTCCAGAGCTTAGAAGTTTTTAGAGGGCTTGATAAGGCTATAGGCCGAGTTAGGCCCTATCAACCTGCAAGTAACCAGCTATAAAAGCCCTGACAAATAATTCCTCAATATGATGGACACGAGGCATTGGCTGGTCATTACTATGCAGCAGCTGAGCTCATCTTATTACTCAAGGAACAGGTAAGTATGGGGATGTTTATTCTAATTTTATCCCTGGTGCTCAGGTGCGCCGTTCGGATCCATCCATACGAATTCCCAATGGTGTCCATCCAAGTCTGCAAAGCTATGCTGGTACATAAAGCCGTAGTCGATGGCCGGATTTGGTATAATGGCGCCTGCTGCTGCTGCTTTATCTACCATTTCGTTAACGGCATCTTTACTGTCAGCTGATATGCAAATTGAGCATTCCAAAGACTTGTGAGCATCTATAATTTCCTTTTTGGTAAAAGTCTGAAAGAAAGGTCTGGTCAGCAGCATAATGTAAATGGTATCACTGATGATCATGCAAGTTGCTTTCTCGTCGGTAAATTTCGGATTAAAACTGTAACCTAATTTGGTGAAAAATTCTACAGATTTGTTGAGGTCGTTAACGGCTAGGTTTACAAAAATTTGAGTTGCCATGAGTTTTTTCTGATTAGTTTATTCAAATTTACGGTAATAGCGAGCACGTTAGCGTGTGCAAAAATGACAAGTTAAGGGGGGAAATGCGACTATTGTTTGATCGATGTTGCTTGTAAATCGGTAATACTAGCCAGCGCATCAAATGCCCTGACGCCAATAGATCCGGTACTGAATTCCCCATCGGTTACAGCTAATATTGGCTTTAATGCATTGTTGAAATATACTTTGATATCAGCACCTTTCGCTTCTATTCTAATTGGATACGATTTGCCAATTTCCAGCTGCTGCTGTGCAGAGGCCAGTACTATCCACTTTTGATTGGAGGATTTGCCCAATTGTATCTGGCCAGACTCAGCATTGATGCCTACATAATAACCATTATAAGCATCAGCTCCGATGACATGATCAGTCACCCTAAACATCAGTCCCGCATCACCTGAGGAGTTCAGCTGCACTTTTGCTTCATAACTGAGGTCCTTAAAATTGGTATTGCTGGCGATGGCTTTAGAGCCATGTATGCCATATCCCCAGGAACCTTTGTTAGAGGCGGCATGGATGGCACCATCTTTAATAAACCAGCTGCCACCATATAGGAGCCAATCTTTGAGTGTTGCCTTACTGAAGGTTTCTTTGTAAGCTTTTCCTGGATTTTCCGGTGCTCCAATGACCGGGAAATTACTGATTCTGATGTTTTCTGATCCAAATGGCGTCAAGGTGATATCCACTGTCTGTGCGGAGGAAACTACTGGACTTCGCGGTACTTCAAGGGAATGCATCGAGTTATAGGCCATAGTCCAGGAAGGGATTTTCTTTGCTTTAACCGTTAATTTTACCGGCGTGCTGGTTTGTATAAATGGATTTTCGGGCATGGAAGTACGCTGAACTTTGATGGTTTCGGTTGGGTCTTTGCCTGTTAAAACCAATCCATAATTCCATGCAGAAGCTGAAACAACTTCATAATCGTAAAAGCCTTCCACCGGGTGTTTTTTACTGATGCTGTATGTGGCATCCATTTGCAGTCCGTATACAATTGGTCCACGTTCTACTGTAACCGAATTGTTTACCTGATGGCTCAATTTTACTTCCATAGGGAAGTTAAGACTAACCAGGTCGCTGGTGTTCCATGTTCTGTCAATGGTATAAATCTGGCCGTTTTTTAAGCCTGTCAATGCTTTGCCATTCACCACAATTAATGGGTTTTTACACCATTCCGGAATGCGGAGTTTGAGAGGGAACCGGACTGTCTTTTCCAGCGTTATTTTAATTTTGATCTCTTCTTCGAAAGGGTAATCGGTCATGACCTGGAGCTGCACTGGAGTACCATCTGCGACGAAAGCATTGACTTCAACAGGAGCATAAGCAATTACGGCCAGACCTTTGTCTGGCGTAGCGGCCCAGCTGTTTTTAACGAAATATGGCCAGCCCATGTGCATATTGTACCTGCAGCAGCCCATTCCTGAGTAGGGGCTCAAAAGCAAAGCACCATCATAATCTTCATCAAAACCGGAATTGCCATGTTTGCAGCGCACCTGATTCGGTTGTGTATAGTATAAATGGGATTTAATGTCCCTGCTAAACTGTGCCGGGAGGGTATTAAAAGCAATCTTCTCCAGCCGGTCGCCAAGTTTAGCATCATGAATGATTCTTGCTGCGGTTTCCAGACTCTGCATCCATTCTACTACGGTACAGGTTTCTGTTCCCTGAAAGGAGCTTCTTCCGGCAAGAAATTCTGTGCCAGAGGCAATGCCGGTAGATTGTCCATGGTCTCTCATTAAATTGTCAATCCCTTTCTGAGTTGCCTCCCTGTAAAATGGCGTGTTGTTCAGCTGTGAATACACGGAGGGGAATTTAAGTGCCTGGCCGACACTCACACTGTGTTTGGTATGGAAATCATCTCCATAATGGTAAAACTGGTTGTTTGTAAAAATGGCTGCCCATGGATAGGCTTGTGATTTCAGTTTTTCTGCCAGTACTAACAGCGATTTTTCTCCGGTTCTGTTATAGAGCCAAAGGACAATTTCTATGTTGTCGGCAGTTCTGGATTTACTCCATTCGTATAAAGGTTTTTGATCCAGGTTCTCCAGCTGATATTTAAAATACTTGCTGAAAAATGGAATCACCCGCTTGTCGGCAGTAGCTTCATAATAACTTTGAATTGCATACATCATGGGCATCCTAGGCCACCAATCGGTCATTTTAATTGGACCAAACGCACCGTTGGGCTGTTGGTGATCCAATGTCCAGTTGATCCATTTCTCCGATTTTGCTTTCAGTTCCGGATCTCCGAGGGTGTAAGCTAATGCCACGAGTCCTTTTACATAATAGGGCGCGCGTTCCCAGCTTTCGCCGGTTCCGCCTAGCCAGTCGGAATCAGTACCGAGGTTGCCACTTTCCGGATAAAGTGCTTCTGCATTTCCAGTAGCGCCATCCTTTTGCAGCTGAAGTTGTTTCAGCAGCCAGCCTTTGGCTTTGATGCTGCCTAATGGAAGTTGTACGTATGCAGCAGTATTTAGCGGAGTTCGGTTAAATATGTATTGCCCGTTGGATTCACTTTGAGCAAATAGCCATGACGGAATCACAACCAGCATCAACAGCATGGATTTCCTGAGGTTCATAATTTATAAATGGTTTCTTTGTGTGTGTTTAAAAAACAAGTTTATTATAAAATACCATATATCAATTACTTATGCTTCTAAAATGATCCCTTTTGTTGAAATGTTGATCTATTTTGCTGAATAAAGGCTGGCCAAAAGCCCATAGCTTACGTTAAGCTTTGAACTATGGAATCAGCTCCTCAAAATAAACGATTTATGAGCACATTTACATTTTTTACGTGCATCGCCTGCACAGTAACTTCCGCTGCCTTTGCCCAGTCTTCTTCTTTTAAAGAAAGCAACTCTAAATTTAAAGACTATACTTCGGCGATTCATAAAAACATCAACCTCCTTTTGAAGGATCAGAAGACGGGGCTATATTTTGAGACTACAGATTCCATACAAAAAGAAAACCCACACTCCTGGTTATGGCCGCTCTGTGCATTTGTTCAGGCGGCAAATGAAATGGAGCTATAAAAGCAGTATTAAATGCCTTTAAATTCTTATCTGCTCATTTTTAATTAAATAGAGACGAAATGAGGAAATTATGATACAAAACTGTAGAGAGATCTAAAGCGTAAATTCCAATATTTGATTACCAAATATTGAATTTTATGAACAGACTATTATCCGGCGCACTGCTATTTGTGCTTAGCTATTCCTCATTACATGCGCAAGAAAAAAATTGGACATTAATTAAAAATAAAATAACAACCCCTTGGGCGGAAAAGGTTAATCCGAAAGCCCCTTTGCCGGATTATCCCCGCCCTCAATTGGTACGTTCAGAAAATTGGAAAAACCTGAATGGCCTTTGGAGTTATGCCATTGCCCCAAAAGATCAAAATGAACCGGTTAAATACCAAGGCAGTATCCTTGTCCCTTTTGCTGTAGAATCCGCATTGTCTGGGGTAGGAAAAACTGTAGGTAAAGACAGTGTATTATGGTATAAGCATGCGATTACCATTCCGGCCAGTATAAAAAATAAAGAAGTACTGCTGCATTTCGGTGCGGTAGACTGGCAGGCTGAAGTTTTTGTGAACGGCAAAAGTGCAGGTCAGCATGAAGGTGGTTTCGATCCTTTTACCTTTAATATCACGAGTCTGCTTAAAAAAAGCGGCACACAGGAAATCAAAGTCCGTGTTTGGGATCCTACAGACGAAGGGCCGCAGCCAAGAGGTAAACAGGTTCGTAAACCGGAAGGGATCTGGTATACCCCGGTTACTGGTATCTGGCAGACTGTTTGGCTGGAAAGCGTGCCAAAAACACATATAATAGCTACTAAACAAACACCTGATATAGACGCAAAAATACTGACTGTAAATGTAAACGTTGCGGCTGCCCAACCTGGCGATCAGGTTAGAATCACCGCATTGGATGGTAAAAATGAAGTCACTAAAAAAGAAGCAGCGATTGATGAAGCGGTTTCTTTAGCGATAGAAAACCCAAAATTATGGTCTACTACAAGCCCTTTCTTATATGACCTGAAAATTGAATTGCTACGTAATGGTAAGGTCATCGATCAGGCGGGCAGTTACTTCGCCATGCGTAAATCATCGATGGCTAAGGATCAGAATGGAATCGAAAGAATGCTGATCAATAACGAATTTGTCTTTCAATATGGTCCTTTAGATCAGGGTTGGTGGCCAGATGGTTTATATACTGCACCTACAGAAGAAGCGATGATTTTCGATATCCTAAAGACTAAAGAAATGGGCTTTAATATGATTCGCAAGCACATTAAAGTGGAGCCGGCAAGGTGGTATTACGAATGTGATCGGCTGGGAATGCTGGTATGGCAGGATATGCCTAGCGGAGATCTTGGCAACCATTGGGAACCGAACCTGGGCACAATGGGTGGAACTGATAAAAACCGCAGTCCGGAATCAGAAGCCATGTATCGTAAAGAATGGAATAAAATCATGGACGACCTTCACAATTTCCCTTCGATAGTAGTATGGACGCCATTCAATGAGGCATGGGGACAATTTAAAACCAAGGAAATCGCAGAATGGACGAAGAAGAAGGATCCTTCCAGATTGGTCAACAGTGCAAGTGGCGGCAATCATGTCATCACCGGTGATATCGTCGATTTACACCATTATCCGGAACCAAAAATGCCAAGACCAGATCTTTTTGGTACTACTCATGCCATTGTGCTTGGAGAATTTGGTGGATTAGGCTTACCGGTTGCAGGGCATACCTGGAAAGATAAAGACAACTGGGGATACCAGTCTTTTAAAACTGCGGATGAACTTTTTGAAAAGTATGATTCCTTTATCCGAAGCCTGGAGGGTTTAATCAAAAAGGGATTGTCGGCTGCGGTATATACACAGACCACCGATGTGGAGCAGGAAACAAATGGATTGATGACCTACGACAGGATCATGAAACTTCCTGAAGCAAAAATCAAAGGGGCAAACGATAGGTTGTATTTCGTAAAACCTTAATTTTTTAAGATGTCTGGTGTCTATATATCTAGGCATCTAGGTGTCTAGAAGTCTAAGTGTATAGAGCTATCGCATGCAGGGAATAAGAAATCACAAATAACACAACAACACACAAATACAGAAACACACTACAAAATATATGAAACGATTATTGATGACTTTAGGTTTATCGGCTATGCTGTGGAATGCTTCCGCTCAGGAACGCATTGCTCCATCATATCCTTTAATTACACACGACCCTTATTTTAGCGTCTGGTCTGCCACGGATCAGGTCAATTCATCTGTTACCAAACATTGGACAGGGACAGAACAATCCTTGACTGGCATTATTAAAGTTGATGGCGTTCCCTACAGCTTTTTAGGTGCGGCGTCTAAACCTTATACCAATGTGCTGGCTACCTCTGATGATGAGGATTATCAGTTCAGCTATACGGAATCTGCACCAGTAGGAAATTGGAACAGTATTGGTTTTAATGCTGCCGGATGGAAAACTGCCGGAGCACCATTTGGCGATCTGCGGAACGGGGCAAAGACCGCCTGGACGACTAAAGAATTATGGGTACGCAGAACTTTTGAACTCAAAGATCCTGCATTGAAAGACCTGACTTTAAAACTGAACCACGATGATAACGTAGAGGTTTTCTTAAACGGTGATCTGATTTATAGCTTTATTGGCTGGACCAGCAACCGGTTTACTTATGTTCCTTTAAAAGATGCGGTACTGAAAAATCTTAAAAAAGGTAAAAATGTACTGGCTGTTCATATTAAGAATACCATTGGTGACGCCTGGCTGGATGCCGGATTGATTTCCTCTGCTCCAGTGCTAAAACCACTTGCTCAGGCAAGCCAGAAAAAGGTGGACATCACTGCAACGCAAACCAGTTATGAGTTCAAAGCAGGCGGGGTAGATCTTTCCGTTACCTTCACTTCTCCTTTACTAATGGATGATTTGAACCTGATCTCCAGACCGATTTCCTACGTAACTTATCGCGTAAAATCCAATGATCGCAAACCGCATCAGGTAGCTGTACTTTTTAATGCCTCCACCAATCTTGCTGTGAATACTTCCGGACAGAAGGTAAAAGTAACTAAGGCCAATGCGAAAGGTCTTTCGGTGCTGAAAGCAGGAACGGTGGATCAAAAGATCATGAGCAGAGCTGGTGACGACCTTCGGATAGATTGGGGTTATTTATATGTGGCGACGCCCGCTGGAGCTTCGGCCAGTCAATATGTAGTTCCATTGAAAGATGCGGTTGATGCCTTTATGAAGTCTAATCAAGCTGCGAAATCAAGTTCTGCTACCGGAACTAAATTATCAATAAGTACTCAACTTTCTTTCGGACAGGTAGGAAGTACCCCCAAAGAACAATATGTGATGCTGGGTTATGATGATCTGGAATCGGTTCAGTTTTTTGGGAAAAACCTGAAAGCCTACTGGAATACCAATGGAGATAAAACTTTTGAAAACGAATTGGTTCTTGCGGCCGACAGTTACAAACAGCTCCTAAAAAGATGTGAGGATTTTGATGCCTCGATGTATAAAAGTGTATTGGATGCCGGAGGCGAAAAATACGCGAAACTTTGTGTGCTGGCTTATAGACAAGCGATTTCTGCTCATAAATTGGTGAAAAGCCCGGATGGAGAATTACTTTTTCTTTCCAAAGAGAACTTTAGCAACGGATCTATCAATACGGTAGATATCACTTATCCTTCTGCACCATTATTTTTGGTTTATAATCCAGAATTGCTGAAAGGGATGATGAACGGCATCTTTTATTATAGTGAAAGCGGTCGTTGGAAAAAGCCGTATGCAGCGCATGATATCGGGACTTATCCATTAGGAAATGGGCAAACTTACGGCGAAGATATGCCGGTAGAAGAGTCTGGAAACATGATCATTTTAACTGCTGCCCTTGCCAAAGTAGAAGGCAATGCGGAATATGCAAAAAAACACTGGGAAACGCTGAGCATCTGGGCAGATTACCTGAGTAAAGAAGGATTTGATCCTGCGAACCAGCTTTGTACAGATGATTTTGCGGGTCACCTGGCACGTAATGCCAATTTATCGGTTAAAGCGATCGTTGCCCTGGGCAGCTATGGCATGCTTGCGGAACAATTAGGAAAAACTGAGATCGCAGCGAAGTATAAAAATATGGCAAAAGAGATGGCGCAAAAATGGATGCAGATGGCTGATGCCGGAGACCATTACGCACTGACTTTCGACAATAAAGACAGCTGGAGCCAAAAATACAACCTGGTTTGGGACAAAGTTCTGAAACTAGACATTTTCCCAAAAGCTGTTTATGATAAAGAAATCAAGTTTTATCTGAAACAGCAAAAAGCTTATGGCTTGCCTTTGGACAGTCGCAGGACGTATACCAAATCGGACTGGATCATCTGGACAGCTACGCTGACGGACAATCGTGCCGACTTTGATCAGCTGGTTAATCCGATCTACAAGTTTGCGGTTGAAACCTCAGACAGGGTACCCATGAGTGACTGGCATGAGACGACCGACGGAAAACAAGTTGGCTTCCAGGCGCGTAGTGTAGTGGGTGGATATTCTATGAAATTATTGGACGATAAGTTAAATAAAAGGTAATGAAAGCATATTTAAATAAAACTATTCCAGCTTTAGCGGTAGGCACGATGCTCCTGGCAGCAGCCTGTAATTCGACTTCGCAAAAGTCTGCAGCAAATCAAGGCGTTTCAGATGCCACGAGTCAAGGGCTTTCAGATACTGCGAATATTGCCGCTAAGAACTTTGAAAAAGAAATAGAGGGTAAACCGGTTCGCCTGTACAGTCTTAAAAATAAGTTTGGTTCGAAAGCGCTGGTCACCAATTTTGGTGGCCGGCTGGTTGGACTATTTGTTCCGGATAAAGCCGGTAAATTAGTGGATGTGGTGGCTGGATTTGACCGTATTGACGGTTACCAGAAATCTACAGAGCCCTATTTTGGGGCTACCATCGGCCGCTATGGCAACCGGATTGCGAAAGGACAGTTTAACCTGGACGGAAAAGCCTATAAGATTTTCACCAATAATGGGCTGAATACTTTACATGGCGGAAAAAAAGGGTATCAGGATGTCGTTTGGGAGGCCACACAGCCGGATGCACAAACTTTAGCACTTCAGTACTTATCAAAAGATATGGAAGAGGGCTTCCCTGGAAACTTAAAGGTAACCGTCACTTATACTTTAACCGACGACAATGCGCTTAAAATCAATTACAAAGCAACAACCGACAAAAAGACGATTGTCAATTTAACAAATCATGCTTTTTTCAATTTGAATGGCTCAGCGAGCGGAAGCATATTAAATCATTTGCTTGAAATCAATGCAGACAAATATACCCCAGTTGATTCCACGTTAATTCCATCTGGCAAAATAGAGGCGGTAAAAGGTACACCATTCGATTTTACAAAGGCTAAAACCATAGGAAAGGACATTGAGCTTAAAAACCTGCAGCTGGCGAATGGAAAAGGATATGACCATAATTTTGTGTTGAATCCACATGGTGCGAATGATGCTGTAGCTGTTGTGACCGGCGATAAAACCGGGATTTTGATGCGCGTGTATACCGATCAGCCGGGGTTGCAGTTCTACAGCGGGAATTTTATGCAAAGTAAAAACACGATGAAAGGCAATCATAAAGATGATTTCAGAACGGCTTTTGCTTTGGAAACACAGCATTTTCCTGATAGTCCAAATCAGCCGTCTTTTCCGACTACGGTCTTGAAACCCGGCGAGACTTATCAGAGCCAGTCCGTTTATCAATTCTCGGTAGCTAAATAGCATTCCGTATCTAATTAACTTCCGTATCCAATCAAATTGAAAAGATTCCCTAATTCTATGATTCGTCAAATTTTAACATTTATTACCCTCGGACTTACTTTAGTATCCGCACAGGCACAGCAGAGTAAGGCCCCAGCATATCCTTTAATTACTCACGATCCCTATTTCAGCATCTGGTCTACGACCGATCAGCTGAACGAATCCGCTACTTCACACTGGACAGGTGCGGAACAAGCATTGAGCGGATTGATACAAGTGGACGGAAAATCCTATAATTTCATGGGCCATGCCGAAAGAACTTATAAAACCATATTGCCTGCCGCAGATGAGAAAATCTATTCCTTCCGTTATACGGAAACAGCGCCAAATGGCGCATGGAATACGCCTGGTTTTGATGCTTCGACCTGGAAATCAGGTTCGGCACCTTTCGGAGACCGCTTTCATCAGGCAGGAACAGAATGGAAAAGCAGACACCTTTGGGCAGTTAGGGATTTTCAGCTCGGCGCCGAGATTCCAAAGGTTTTATACCTTAAAATCAACCATGATGATAATGTGGAAGTGTATTTAAATGGCCAGGAGGTCTTTAAGAAAACAGGTTTCACGGATGGCAAGTATGCATATGTTCCTATAAATGGGGCGGCGCTGAAAAGCCTGAAAAAAGGGAAGAATGTATTGGCAATACACATTGAAAATACTGCCGGCGGACAATGGCTGGATGCAGGACTGGTCACAGATGATCCTGCAAATCATCCTAAAGTCACCTTGGCTGCACAGACCAGCAGAATAGTAAAAGCGACTCAGACGACATATTCCTTTAAAGCAGGAGGGGTTGATTTAGAGCTTGCCTTTACTTCTCCATTGCTGATGGACAACCTGGACTTGATTTCCAGACCTGTTTCTTACCTGACTTATCGCGTTAAATCCAATGATAAAAAAGCGCATCAGGTAAAAGTTCTTTTTGCCGCATCTTCAGATTTAGCGATCAATACACCGGGGCAGGAAGTGGAAGTTTCCACTTTGAATGTTCCTGGTCTTTCGGTACTTAAAGCCGGAACTACTTCGCAGCCAGTGCTGCAAAAAAGTGGTGATAATGTACGTATAGATTGGGGATATGCCTATGTAGCCGTACCTCAGTCTCAAAAAAGTACACAGTTTATTGCCCCTTCCTCTCTTAGTCCAGCGCTATTCCAATCGGGTAGAAAACCTGAAAACATCAGCAAAGTTAAAGGAACGAAGTATGCTTTGAATACCGTGCTGGATTTTGGTCAGGTAGCCGATAAGGCAAAACAGCAGTTTGTTATGCTGGCTTATGATGACCTGGAGTCGATCCAGTATTTCGGTAAAAACCTGAAAGCCTACTGGACGAATGATGGCAAAACTACTTTCGCTTCCATGCTGCAGAAATCTGCCAATGAGTATGCTCAGATTATAGAAAAATGTAATGCCTTCGATACCCAAATGTATGCTGCTGCGGTTAAATCCGGAGGAGAAAAATATGCAGGTTTATGCATTCTTGCGTATAGACAAGCAATTTCTGCGCATAAACTAGTGAAAAGTCCGAAGGGAGAATTGCTGTTTATGTCGAAAGAGAATTATAGTAACGGCTCTATTTATACGGTGGATCTGACCTATCCCTCTGCGCCTTTATTCCTGGCTTATAACCCGGAATTAGTGAAAGGTTTGTTGAATGGTATGTTCGAATATTCTGAAAGCGGCAGGTGGAAAAAACCATATCCTGCACATGATTTAGGCACTTACCCTTTGGCAAATGGCCAGACTTATGGGGAAGATATGCCGGTAGAGGAAGCTGGAAATATGATTATTGTAACTGCAGCAACGGTAAAAGCAGCAGGAAATCCTGCCTATGCAAAAGAACACTGGGCTACCCTGACTACCTGGGCGGAATACCTGAGTAAAGAGGGCTTTGATCCAGGAAATCAGTTGTGTACGGATGATTTTGCCGGTCACCTGAACAGAAATGCCAATTTATCCGCAAAAGCGATTGTGGCGCTTGGTGCTTATGGCTGGATGGCACAGCAAATGGGAGAAACATCGACTGCACTAAAATATACCAATATGGCTAAAGAGATGGCGAAGAAATGGATGGAACTTGCAGATGACGGCGATCACTATAGTCTGGCTTTTGGTCAAAAAGATACCTGGAGTCAGAAGTATAATTTAGTATGGGATAAGTTATTAGGCCTTGATCTATTTCCTAAAACGGTTTATGAAAAAGAAGTGAAGTATTATTTAGGGAAGCAGAATAAATACGGCTTACCATTAGATAGCCGCAAATCCTATACTAAATCTGATTGGGTAATCTGGACTTCAGTATTGGCTGATCACCGGGCAGATTTTGATGCTTTTATAGACCCGATGTACTTGTATGCGATAGAAACTACTTCCCGTTCTCCGCTTAGTGACTGGCATGGAACAACAGATGGACTTCGCCAGAATTTTACAGCTAGAAGTGTGGTGGGCGGCTATTTCATCAAGCTATTGGAAAGTCAGTGGAATCAGCAGAAAGAAGGGCATAGCCATACAAAATAATCATACACCTACTAAATTCATATTGTTTAGATGAAGTTCTGTTACCAAAATTAAGTTGAATTCAAGAATAACCAAATATATAAACCAAACCAAAACGACCATGAACATCAACTCTAATTTCGGGAACTCCAGTTAGCAGGCTAGCCTAGTGTTAGTCTGCGCAAAAGAACTTTTGCGTTTTATTTTAATGTTTAACAGATGGCTTTTTACAGGTCGTCAGGGACTGTATTGCACAATTTCTGGCGGACAAGAGGCCAATTCGATGAGCCAAATTATAAACCAAATAAACAATTATGAATAAAATTTTTACCTACTTAAAAGTGCATAACCAGTTATGCCTTTTTTGTCTTGCAGTCCTGTTTTTCCTCTGGGGCTGCAAAAAGGACACCGAATCCGCTCAGCAGGTTTACGATCCAAATCAACCAATTGAATTGTCGCGATTCCTTCCAGATAGTGGAGGCGTGGGGACACAGCTGGTGATCGAAGGCAATAACTTCGGAAGTGATACTTCTTTGATCAGGGTATTCATTAACAACAAGCGGGCGCCATTGGTTGGTGCAAGTAGTTCCGCATTATATGTCCTGGTACCTTCCCGTGCAAATATAGGGCCGGTAAGAGTAGAGGTGGGCAAGGGCGATCAGGCTCAGGAAATCATTTCCAAGACCGCATTCAAGTATGTTTTCATGCCAGCGGTCAGCACCCTGGTAGGCTTTACCGATAAGGATGGCAAGACTGCGATTGTAGACGGAACTTTTGATAAAGCGCAGTTTGAAGAGCCTTACTGGATGACATTTGATCAGCATAAAAATATCTATTTGCTGGAGCAGCGTCGTGGATTGCGTTTTATCGATATGGCGAAAAAAGAGGTGAAAACCTTGTTCAGGACCGGTAAAGGTATGGATAGACCGAGAACACTTTCTTTTAGTCCAACCTGGGATACCTTATATGTAACCAACGACCAATGGGACGAAAGGGGCTTGAGTACGGCTGCTTTGACACCTGCTTCCGGTTTTACCGAATGGAATTCCTTGATCTATAATAAAACCACTAACGGAGGGGCGTCTCATCCTCAGACCGGAGACTTTTTTTATAACAGTTATGAAAAGGGAGAGGTATTCAAATGGAACAAAGAAAACAATGCTTCAGAGCTGCTATTTAGGGTGGACGACAATAACTGGGAGTTCAACATCCAGTTTGCGCCGAGCGGCGATTTCGCTTATATCGTAGTCGTTAACCAGCATTACATTCTGAAATCCCGCTTTAACCGCCAAACCAGAAAACTGGAGGCGCCCGTACATTTTGTTGGTGGAAGAGGCCGTGCAGGACATAATGACGGGGTGGGTGTTGATGCCCGGTTCGACCAACCGCATCAAGGCGCATTCGATGAGAATGACAATTTTTATGTCGCGGATATATTTAACCATTGCATCCGTAAAATCACTCCTCAGGGGGTGGTCAGCACTTTTGCCGGCCGGCCAAGGAGTGCAGGTTATGCAGATGGTGCACTCAGGGATGCACAGTTTGATCAGCCTTATGGGATCATTTACGATTCCACAACCGGTACTTTCTATGTTGCTGATTTAATTAACCGCCGCATACGCGCAATTTCCATCGAATAATCTAAAAACGCCTTAAAATGAAACTATATTATATCACATTACTTCTGCTATTCTGCAGCCTGATGACGTATGCGCAGGGCGAGATAGAAGTAACAGGAATGGTCACAGATGTCCATAAAAAGCCTATCCCAGGGGTAACGGTTGTCGTTAAAGATCGTGCTGGATTGGGCACTATGACCAATGAAGCCGGCTTATACAAAATCAAAACGGGAACTTACAGTACCTTGATTTTTTCTTATCTGGGTTATGAAAAGCAAGAAATTCAAGTAGCCGGAAAAACGAAGATTTCTATGGTATTAAAAGAGAGTGAGGCGAGTGTGCTGACGGATGTAGTGGTAACCGGAACCGGACTTCAAAAGAAGGTGACGGTAACCGGTGCAATCACTACCGTGAATGTGAAAGACCTGCGCACACCAACGGGGAACATCACCAATGCCCTGGCAGGAAATGTAGCTGGCGTGATTGCCATGCAGGGTTCCGGAGAGCCGGGAAACAACAGGTCTGAATTCTGGATTCGTGGAATTTCGACTTTTGGTGCCAATACTTCCGCTTTAGTGCTCGTAGATGGATTTGAGCGTGCATTTAATGAAATCAATGTAGAGGATATTGAGTCCTTTTCGATTTTGAAAGATGCATCTGCGACCGCAATTTACGGTTCAAAAGGGGCGAATGGGGTGGTACTCATCACTACCAAAAAAGGACATGCAGGGAAAATAAATATCAATGCTAAAACAGAATATGGTTACCTGACCAGGACGCGGACACCCGAATTTGTGGATGGCCCAGCCTATGCTGCACTGGTGAATGAAGCAAAGATCACCCGTAATCAGGAACCCCTGTATACCGACATCGAGCTGATGCTTTTTAAAAATGGTCTTGATCCTGACTTATACCCGAATGTGAACTGGCAGGACGTCATGCTGCGCGACGGTGCCAATACTTACAGGGCAGCGCTGAACCTGGATGGCGGGGGCTCGACGGTACGTTATTTCGTGTCTGGAAGTTACCTCGAAGAAGAAGGGATGTACAAATCGGACAAATCACTGAAGGATTATAATACAAACGCGAACATGTCGAGGTCTAATTACAGGGCCAATGTAGATATGGACATTACCAAAACCACTTTGTTGAAGCTGGGTGTATCGGGCTATCTTGAAAAGCAGAACTTTCCAGGCCTGACCTCAGGAATCTGGAATTCGTTGGTTGGGCAGTCTCCGGTATCCACTCCTGTATTGTACTCCAATGGATTGGTGCCTTCCTATGGTACCGCCGACCGGACGAATCCATGGGTACTGGCTACTCAAACCGGATATCGTGAGTATTGGAAGAATAAAAATGAGATTAATGTTACGCTGGAGCAAAAATTGGATTTTATCACTAAAGGCTTACAAGCGATAGGGCGTTTTGCTTACGATACCAATAACGACAATAACATCAACCGGATAAAATGGCCGGAACAGTATAATGTAGAGCGCAGACGTGATAGGGATGGTAATTTAATTATGAAACGTCTGTCGCCGGAAAGGCTGATGTATCAGGAATCCAATGCCTGGGGAGAGCGGATCAATATGTTCGAAACGGACTTGATCTACAATACGGTCATTAATGAAAGACATAACATTGGGGCTTTAATTAAGTACAATCAGCGCGAACAAAGAGAAACGTCTAACGTTGGCGGCGACATTATAAAAGGGATTGCCAGACGTAATATGGGGGTATCTGGTCGTGTGATGTATGGTTATAGAGACCGTTATCTAGCGGAATTTAACTTCGGTTATACCGGGTCAGAGAATTTTAAAATCGGACATCAGTTCGGATTTTTTCCTGCCGTTTCTGTAGGCTGGAATATCTCTGAGGAAACTTTCCTAAAGAAAAATGCGAAATGGCTGGATCTTTTTAAAGTGCGTTATTCTTATGGTGAAGTGGGGAATGATAATTTTGGTAACATTCGTTTTCCTTACCTGAGTGACATCAGGGAAAGACCAGGTTATAATTTTGGGGAGAGCATCAGTCCGAATTATTATCCAGGATTGTATTATGCGCAGGTGGCCTCTGATCAGCTGACCTGGGAGGTTGCGAAGAAGCACAATCTGGGTTTCGACCTGAATGTGCTGGGTAATTTATTCTCTTTCAGAATTGATGTCTTTAAAGACACCAGAGAGAAAATCTTTAAGCAAAGACAGCATTTGCCTGACATGGTGGGCGTATCCAGTGATCCATGGGCAAATGTTGGGAAAATGGAGTCTCAGGGTTTTGACGGACAATTTAACATCAACAAACGCATCAATAAAGTCGATTTCACCTTCCGTGGTAACGTCACTTATTCCAAAAATAAAGTACTGGAGTTTGATGAAGAGGCGAATAATTTGCCTTACCGGATGACACAGGGATTTCGTTACGGCCAGGCCAGAGGTCTGATAGACTTAGGTTTATTCCAGTCTTATGAAGAGATCAGGAACAGCCCAAAACAGATGTTTGGGGAGTATATGCCAGGCGATGTCAAATATAAAGATGTGAATGGGGATGGGATCATCAACGATGATGATGTGGTGCCGATCGGGGCCTCACGCATTCCGAGTCTGATCTATGGATTTGGTTTTTCGGTGATGTGGAAAGGTTTTGATGTGAATGTCCATTTACAAGGTGCTGGAAGCTCTTCTTATTTTATCAATGGGGCCAGTGTTTTTCCTTTTGTGGATGGCAGCTGGGGCAATGTGCTCACAGAGATCGGAAATCCTAAAAATCGTTGGATCTCTCAGGAAATCTCCGGGGATCCGGCCACTGAAAATCCAAATGCCAAATACCCGAGGCTGAGTTACGGTGGAAATGGAAACAATTACCGGGCATCGACTTATTGGCTTAGAGATGGCGCTTACCTGCGCTTAAAGAATGTGGAGCTGGGTTATACCTTGCCTTCCCGTTTATTATCGTCCATCCACATGAATAAGGCCAGGATCTATCTGATGGGGTATAACCTTGCAGTTTGGGATAGCCTGAAAATCTGGGATCCGGAATTGGGCAGCGGTAGCGGTATGAACTACCCGATCTCAAAAACCATCACTTTAGGACTGACCATGAACTTTTAATCACAAATTAGAGATGAAAAAATATATTTATATCGTGATGCTATCCACTTTACTGCTCTCCCTGGGAGCTTGTAAAAAATACCTCAACACGGAGCATTATTTTAAAGAAGACCGCCTGAGTCTGGACAAGGTTTTTACCAATAAAAATTATTCGAATCAATGGCTTGCTGATGTTTATACCCACCTCCGTGGTTCTAATGCAGAAGTGGCCAGTAAGGGTTTAACCCCATTCAACTTCATCTCCGATGATATGTTTTATGGCGACCGGAGTAATTCTTATAAGCGGTTCAAAAATGGCGAGTATGATGAAGGCTCGGAGCAGGGCAGCTGGGGTTCTTGTTATGAGGGCATTCGTGATGCTTCAATTTACATCCATAACATTGATATGAACAAAGAGATGACGGCCAATGAAGTAGCCGATACCAAGGCACAGGCGCGTTTTCTGCGGGCATATTATTACTGGTTATTGCTTCGGAAATATGGACCGATCCCAATATTGCCGGATGAAGGTGAAGATTATACCAAAGATTATCAGGATATCGCCAGACCAAGAAGTGCTTATGATGAATGCGTGGAATTCATCACTTCGGAGTTTGCATTGGCTGCGAAGGATCTGCCGCTTTTCAATACCAATCGTGATAAGGGGCGTGCTTCCAGAGGTGCTGCACTTGCCGCAAGGGCAAAAGTGTATCTTTTTGCTGCGAGTCCGCTGTTTAATGGGAATCCGGGCCTGGCGAACTTAGTCGATCATGAGGGCAAAAAACTGGTGTCACAGGAATATAAGAATGAAAAATGGGCTAAAGCGGCAGCAGCGGCAAAGGATGTGATTAACATGAACACTTACCGTCTTTTTACTGCACCATTTAAGGCTACAGATCAGGGGCCGGGCCAGCCGAAAACTATTGTGCCGCCTTATCATCCAAAATATTCTGATCAGAGTTTCCCTATGGGATGGAAAAATATTGATCCTTTTGAATCCTACAGACAATTGTTCAATGGGGCAATCTCTTATTCTGACAATCCTGAACTGATCTTTTCCAGGGTGATGGAACAGAGTTCTGAAGGAATTGATCAGATGGTGCTGCACCAGATGCCCTTTTCTATGAAAGGATGGAATACCCATGGCATCACACAGAAACAGGCCGATGCCTACTATATGAATGACGGGACCAATATTGCAATTGCGCCCCGCAGGGCTGGCTATACCACTGATGCGACGGGTCATTTACCTTTACCTGCTAAAGTATCCTTACAGTATGCTGAAAGAGAACCTCGCTTCTATGCTTCTGTAGCTTATAATGGAAGTATTTGGGAAAATATCAGTGCTTTAAAGCCTGAGAACCGCCACATACAGGTCTTTTATTATAGGGATCACCCGAATGGGAAACAAGCTTCCTCTCCTGATTTCTACATCAGGACTGGCTTGGGCATCAAGAAGTTTTACAATCCGATTGACTCTTATATGGAGGGCGGTTTTATCGTTCCAAAGGTAGAGCCGGCGATGAGGTATGCGGATATTTTACTGATCTATGCAGAGGCGATGAATGAATTAACGGGCAGCTATTCCATACCTAGTTATACGGGTTCGGAGACCATTATGGTAAGCAGGGATATCCAGGAAATCAGTAAATATATTTCTGAGGTACGCATCCGCGGCGGTGTTCCTGATTATGGAAATGAGGTTTATGGCAGTCCTGAGCTATTAAGGAAAGCGATAAAAAGAGAACGTCAGATTGAGCTGTTTGCGGAAGGTCAGCGGTATTTTGACCTGAGGCGATGGAAAGATGCGCCGGTAGAAGAAGCGACTCCGGTGCTGGGCTGTAATATGAATATGACGGAAAGCCAGCGAGATTTATTCAATACACCCGTCCCAATTCCTTCTATGCCTACCATTTTTGTTGACAAAATGTACTTGTGGCCGATTTCGCACAGCGAATTGAGGAAGAACAGAAAATTGACCCAGAATCCAGGTTGGACTACTTTTAACTAGAAAATTTATGAAAAGAGTATATATAATGGCTGTAATCGGCTGCATGCTCATCAGTTCCTGTAATAAGGAATGGCAGGATGAGCTATTCCGGAAATCGGTGTCTTTTGTGAACAATGGCGTGGTGGAAGTCCATGTGAAATATAGTGCTGCGGGTGGTTCCATCCCTGTGAAAGTTCCGATTATCGTGAGTGGATCTACAGAGAACACGGGCGATGTGAGTGTGACCATTGGTTCAGATGTTGATACGCTTAAGAACCTCAATTTTGAACGGTTCAGGCTGAGGAGTGATTTGTATTTCAATGAGCTTCCTAAGGAATATTACCAATTCGAATCCATGACTACCACGATTCCATCGGGTAATAATCAAGGTTCTTATCAGTTGAATCTGAAATTAGCAGGGCTTGATTTCAGCAATAAGTACATTTTACCTGTGCAGATCGTTTCCACTTCTTCTCTGGCAATTGCGACAGGCAGGGGATATAAAAAATCGCTGATGCGGATCGTTCCTTTCAATGATTATTCAGGGAAATATTCCATTGCTGCAGAGGTATGGGAGCGGGGACGTCCTCAGAATGAGCAGAAGCCATTGACGGTGCCTTATAGGAATGCCTTCGTAGTGGATGAAAAGACCGTATTTTTCTTTGCAGGAGTAACGGAAGAAGAAGCGCTTGATCGCCGCGATTATAAAATCAAAGCTTCTTTTAATGAGGGAGATAAGACGGTGAAACTGAGTAGTGATAATCCGGAGATCCGGTTTTCCCAGCAGCGCGGAACTTTTACGGTAAAGAAAGAAAAAGATGGGGTGCTTCCCTATCTGGAGCGGATTTATACCACGGTTTACCTGGAATATGAGTATAGTGACATTTCCAATCCGACCTTCCCGATTGACTACCGCTTTGTAGGCTCGATGATTCTGGAAAGAAAACGAAATACTTTAATTCCTGATGAAGACCAGCAGGGAACGATCATTATACCCTAATATTTATTACCGAGTATGAAACTTAAATTTATTGTCTTTTTTATTTGTGTGCAGGTTAGTGTACGAGGTTTGGCCCAAAAGGCCGACCTCGTTAAATACGTAAATACCCTGCAGGGAACCAATTCAAAACATGAACTGACCCGGGGGAATACCTACCCGACTACTGCTTTACCCTTTGCCATGCATACCTGGACACCCCAGACCGGGAGAAACGGCGATGGCTGGAAATACCAGTATTTTAAGGATAAGATAAGGGGATTTCAACAGGCACATCAATGCAGTTCTTGGTCGCGGGATTATGCGGTGTTTTCCCTGATGCCCATGACCGACCGTTTGGTGGTCAATGAAAATGATCGGGAAGCGAAGTTCAGCCACAATGATGAGGTTGCGAAACCCAATTACTATAAGGTGACGTTTGAAAACCAGATCAGCACCGAGATCTCGCCTTCTGAACGTGCTGCGCATTTGCGTTTCAGTTATCCCTCTGGGAAGAAAAGCTTCCTTGTTTTGGATGGATATACTGGGATTAGCGGTGTTAACATCTATCCGGAAGAAAATAAGATTACAGGTTTTATAAACAACGGAGAGGGTTTTAAAGAAGGCTTCAAGAGCTTTTTTGTGATCTATTTTGACCAGCCTTTTAAAGCTTATGGCACCTGGGAAAACAAAAAAAATACGGTCAATGCAGGGGAGAAAGCTGCTGAGGGTGAAGGGAAGGGTGCTTATGTTCAGTTTAAGGATGGGGTAAAAGTGCAGGTGAAAACGGCCTCTTCTTACATCAGTATGGCGCAGGCGGAATTGAACCTGAGCAGGGAGCTGGGCGCAGATAAGAGCCTGGAAGTGACCAAGGCCAAAGCTGCGGAAGTGTGGAACACATCATTGTCGAAAGTGGTGGTGGAGGGTGGAACGGAAGCTGATAAAGCAACCTTCTATTCCTGTTTCTTTAGGGCGAGTATTTTCTCCAGGAAGTTTTATGAGATCGATGCCAATGGAAATCCTTATTATTTCAGTCCGTATGACGGGAAAGTACATCCCGGTTACATGTTTACCGATACCGGTTTCTGGGATACTTTTCGCGCTCAATTTCCTTTGAATACCTTAATGCATCCGGAGATGCATGGACGTTACATGCAGGCCTTGATGGATGCTTACAAGCAATGCGGCTGGCTGCCTTCCTGGTCCTTTCCAAGTGAGGCCGGCAGCATGATTGGCAATCATGCGATCTCTCTGCTTGCAGATGCCTGGGCTAAAGGGATCAGAACATTTGATCCCAAGGAAGCCCTGGCCGCGTACCTGCATGAATCCACTAATAAAGGCCCTTGGGGCCCTGCTAATGGCAGAGATGGCTGGAAAGAATACTTTGAGCTAGGTTATGTGCCTTACCCTAAATACAGAGAGGCCACTGCAAAAACATTGGAATATGCTTATGATGATTATTGTGGATGGACTTTGGCAAAAATGACCGGTAACGATTTCTATGCTGGTATTTTTGAAAGACAGATGTACAATTATAAAAATGTATATGACCCTTCCACAAAATTCATGAGAGGGAGGGCTGCGGATGGTCAATGGACGCCGAATTTTGATCCATTTGAATGGGGAGGGCCTTATACGGAAGGGAATGCCTGGCATTACCATTGGTCTGTATTTCAGGATGTCAAAGGTTTGATCGACCTGATGAAGGGCGAGCAGAATTTTACTGCTAAGCTGGACGCTGTGTTTTCCGAACCGAATACGGTGAATGTAGGTACTTACGGTGGGATGATTCATGAGATGACGGAAATGGTGATGGCAAATATGGGGCAGTATGCCCATGGCAATCAGCCGATTCAGCACATGGTGTACCTGTACAATTATGCGGGGCAGCCCTGGAAGTCGCAGTTTCATGCGAGGAATGTGATGTCTAAGCTTTATGATGCTACAGAAAACGGATATCCGGGAGATGAAGATCAGGGGCAGACTTCGTCCTGGTATGTGCTGAGTGCGCTGGGATTTTACAGCGTGACTCCTGGTACAGATCAGTATGTGATGGGCAGTCCGATGTTTAAGAAAACGACGATTAACCTGGAAAATGGAAAGCAATTTGTGATCGAGGCTCCGGCAAACAGCGCTAAAAATGTTTATATAAAATCTGCCACCTTAAACGGGAAGCCATATACGGCCAACTATATCCGCCATAGTGATATCCTGAATGGCGGGGTGCTGAAATTGGAGATGTCAGACCAGCCATCGCTGACCAGAGGTCTTGCAGCGACTGATCGGCCATTTTCTTTAAGTGCAGGAAAGTAGAATGATCATGTGATGGAATAGGAATCAAATTATGATTTATCGTTTGCATATTCCGTAGGGGACATGCCGAATTGTTTGGAGAAAACTCTTCCAAAGTGAGTCTGAGAGCTATATCCGACCAATTCGGAAATCTCATATATTTTCAAATCATTCTGTTTCAATAGCTCAGCGCCCTTTTTTAAACGGGAAATATTGATCAGTTCGTTGGGACTCAGGTTGGAAATAGACTTGATTTTTCTATACAGAGTGGGCCTGCTCATGTTCATGTGGTTGGCCAGGTATTCTACATCCAATTCAGGGTTGCTAATGTCTTTATCAATAATGTATTGAATCTTTTCCAGGAATTGCTCATCCGCTTTGGAATGGGCAATTCCTTTAAGGTGCAGCAGTGGTGAGCTCGAAAAATAAGCTTTGATTTTATTCCTGTTGGCGATCAGACTGGAGATTTGTACTTGCAGGAATTCCGGTGAGAACGGTTTTTCTACATAGACATCGGCTCCCAGTTCCAGGCCTTGTATTTTGGAATCCAGGGTATCTTTTGCAGTCAGCAGAATTAAAGGAATGTGGCTGAATTCAATGCTGGATTTTAGCCTTTTACAGAACTCAAAGCCATCCATTTCTGGCATCATGACATCAGAAATGATCAAATGAACAGTTGCTGTCTCGAGTACTGCGAGGGCTTCCATGCCGTTCATGGCGGTCAGAACCTGATATTTTTCAGTCAGGTCATCGGCGATGAATTCTAAGATTTCTTCGTTATCGTCTACGAGTAAGATCGTTATCTCTTTTTCCATTTTCCGTCTAAGTTAAATCCCATTGCCTGATGAATGGGGAGTACGATTACAAATACATTGCCCTCCGGGCCACTTTCCTCCAGGCATAGCGAGCCTTGATGGAGCTCTGCGAGCGATCTTGATATGGAAAGTCCGATACCAGTTCCTCTTTGCATTTCTGTTTCTCTGGCCCTGAAAAAAGGTTCAAAGATTTTATTCTTTATTTCCGGGGCAATCTTTGGTCCATCACTAAATACCCGAATACTGAACTGATCTTGTTCCGGGTTTATGCTAAGTACGATTTTCACTTTCGATTTACCATATTTTAAGGCATTATCTACTAAGTTACTCATGATTTTGTACAATGCTTCAGTATCCACATAAGCAAAAAAATGAGGGGAGGGGAGTTGGGTTTCAAAGCTGATCTTTTTACTTTCAGCAGCATCCTGAAACTGCAGCTTGATGTCTTCGATAAGTGTGGAGATGTCGACTTTTACAAAGTTTAAAGAATAGCCCTGAACCTCGGTTTTTCTGAAGTCCAGCAGCTGATTGGTGAGTTCCAGTAGGCGGTCTGTATTTCGGTTCATGGTTTTCAAATTCTTTTCAATGGCGGGTATCTCTTTTGAAAGTTTCATGATCTTTTCCATTGGCCCTTTGATCAAGGTGAGTGGGGTTCGGATTTCATGCGCTACATTGGTGAAAAATTCTATTTTGGCCTGGTAGATTTCCTTTTCTTTTTGATGTTCAAAAAGCTTCATCCGTCTTTTGTTTTTAAGGTCCGTTCTCTTATGATACTCCAGGATGATGGCGCTGAGCAAGCCCAGGAATAAAATTGAATACAGGACATAGGCCAATGAGGTTTTCCAGAATGGGAGTAATACAATAATGCGTAATTTAACGTTGTTATTACTCCATTCCTTACTGCCCTTAATCATGGCCTTGGCTTCAAATATATAGGTTCCCGGGGCTAGCTTTGTGAAGTATACCTTTCTATTGGTTTTTAAGTATTCCCAGCTATTGTATAGGCCAGTCATCTTGTAGGCGTATTCTGTGGTAACAGGAGAGGCGTAGCTGAGTGCGGCAAAGTCTATGCTAAAGGAGGATTGGTTGTGCTTCAGGGTAATCTCATTGGTGTAAGTAACAGATTTAGTTAGGATCTTATCTAGTTCTGGGTCAGTACTATCTGTATTGTCGATCTGGAATCCGGTTAGAAAAACCGGGGCTGTTTTGGCGGTCGTATTCAGGTGTTCCGGTAAGAAACTCACCATGCCTTTTAGGCTGCCAAAATACATTCTGCCATCTGCATCTTTGAAAGAAGAGTTGTAATTAAACTGATCTGTGAGCAGGCCATCGGCCTTGGTGTATATCTTTACTTCTGCGGTCTGGGGATCAAAGCGAAATAATCCGCGGGTACTGCTGATCCACAATTTATGGTGCTGATCTTCCTGAATTCTGAAGAGGAAATTACTTGGGAGTCCATGGTTGGTCTGGTAAGATTTGAAGGTTGATTTTTTTTTATCCAGCAAGGATAAGCCCCCACCATCTGTCACTATCCAGATGTTCTTTTGACTGTCCTCGAATATTCCGTTGATGGTGTTGTTGCTCAGGCTGTTTTTATCGTCCTGTTCGTGTTTGAAATTGGTATAGCCTTTTTCGCCTAATCTGAAACGAAGCAGTCCTTTATCATAGGTTCCAGCCCATATATAACCCTCACTGTCTTCTATTATATTGTTGAAGAAATAAAATGGGATGTCAGGGATGGCATCAAAATCATCTTTTTTACGGTTATATTTATAGAGCCCTACGGTAGTGGCCAGCAGGATATCTCCTGTTTTGGTTTTAAACAGGCTCAATACGAAACTGGATCGCAGGGAACTGTTTTTTCCTGCTTCATAGTGTTTGACCACCAGGCCGGTATTGATGTTCATCACATCCAGGCCTTGCTCAAAGGTGCCGATCCATAGTTTATCGCCATCCGGCAGCAAACCATGAATATTGGAATGGGCAATGGTCTCCTTATTTCCCGTAGGAAAATAGGAGGTAAAGCGGCCTGTTTTTGGATCCAGTTTATTTAAACCAGCATCTTCAGTACCAATCCAGAAATTGCCGTTTTTATCCTTGCAAATTTCGCGTACATCGCTGCCACTAATGGCGTTGGCCTGCTGCTCCGGGAAGTATTTGCTGAAGATGGAGGAAGAAGGGGCGTAGTAATTTGTTCCGCCAAAATAGGTGCCCACCCACATGCCTCCATCTCTGTCTTTGCAGACCGAGTAAATGGCATTGTCTGAAATCGTATAGAGATTGCTGTATTTTTTTTGCTGGTGGGTAATGCTGCCGTTTTGATGGTTATAAATGTATAATCCGGATTCGGTACCGATCCAAAACTCATCATCATTTCTGGCCTGCATATCCCTGACATAAATGTTTGTTTTGTCTTTATTCTGGGTAATGATATCTTTTAGCTCATTGGTTTTGGGGTTGAACAACTTGATTCCCTGGCTGCTGGAGCCCAGCAGTAGCTGATGGTCTTTGGTCTCTGTAAATACTGGAATCCATCCAATATTCACAGCACCCTTTTTATTCATTTGGTACTGGGTTTTAAAAGAATTGCGCTGGGTATCATATAGGCCAATTTTGCCATCAGGACTCGTGATGAGGACCTCTCCGTTGGAGCGGCAATAAATAGAACCGACCTCAAAAGAGTCGTCCACCTTGATGGCTGAAAACTCTTTTTTCGCTGGATTATAGCGATAAACTTTGCTGTTGGAAAGTAACCATAGGTAGCCTTTATTGTCGCTATGTATGCTGCGGATGCCGATATGCAGGGTTTCCTTTATTGCGCTGAAGGTTTCCTTCTCCGGGTTGTACTTATACAGACCAAGATCAGTACCTACCCAGAGGCCTAAAGTTTTATCACTGAATAAGGAGTAAATTTTATCGTTTCCCAGGCTGGTTGGGTCGGCAGGCTCATGGCGATAGGTTTTGAAGGAATAGCCGTCGAATCTATTTAAGCCATCCTTTGTTCCAAACCACATGAATCCTTTATCATCTTGAACACCGGCAAATACACTGTTGTTGGACAGTCCGTTTTCTACCTGATAGTGTTTAAAATAATAGGGTTGCGCGTTTAATATTTTCGCGAATAGCAGCAAAAAAATGAAGGTGGTTATTCTCAATGTAGTTTGGCTCGTTCATCAAATATAGCATTGCTTTTAGGATGTACTAGAGATTGAGACAAAATGCTGAAATTTTGATTAAAACTGGCTATGGGATTGGGAAAAGGATTTAGCGCTGTTGGCTATTGTGTCGGATGGCTATTCTCTAATCCAGCTAAGGAAAGAGAAAGCCATAAAGGGAGTGGTGTAAATGTTCAGAGTATTAAATCCCAGATGATATGAAGTAGAATTGCAGCTATTATCCCCGACCTGATGCGCACATAGCCCAGGATGAATGCGCTAAGCAGGTGGCTGATGTTTGATTTTAAATTGGTTAGCTCCAGTTCTTTAGCGTTAAAGAAATGAGAAATTGCAAATAGGAAAGCACTGATGTAGAAAACAATTCCAAAATGTTTCTGCAAGAAACGTTCAAGCGGAGCACTGAATTTTTTTGTTGTTAAATAAAATATGGGAGAAGCGGCGAGGGCGATCAAGGCGGAAAGGAGCAGGCCTTCGCTTTCCAGCAGCATATTCCTGAAATAAAGCTTTTTGATGAGGATGAACAGGAAGCCGGTCAGGGAGATGGAAAGATACCAGGGATTGAATTTAGTCAGTGATAAGCGATAAACGATTTCTTCAAATACACCAGCAAAAAGAGCAACAAAAATAGATGTATGGATTAAGGTGTGATTTAGTATTTTGGGATCTGGATTCCCGAATAAAAGCAGCAGCAGCAGTCCCATGGCGATCACCAGAATTACTTTAAGGATAAAGATGTACAGGGCGATGAGTGATTTTTGAAGCAGGCGGCGTTCCGTATTGTCGAGCGCAGGTGCTAAAAGAAAATCAAAGAAATCTTTCCATGTTTGTAGGATATTCATTTCAAATGATTTAAGGCGTTAGTTTATATCTAAAGTACAGTTTAAAATCAAATGCTGCTCATCTTGTAAATTATTGCAGGACGTAATTCATTTTCTTTCTTAAACCCATAAAATTGCTTATAATTTTTAATAGTTCCGGAAATTGATACCAGGCATGGAACTCTGGTTTATTAAGGGCTTTATTACTATAAGCAATCCCAGGATATGGAACCCAGGTATGGAAAACTTTGAGACAAAATGTTGAAGTCATGAAATAAAATGTTGAAATTTTAACCTCGAAATTTGAGCTTCCAAAAAGGACTAAAAATCGTTTTAGGGATTGGTTTTGAATGCTAAAACGAAATAGTTTTCTCAATATGTCCTAATACTCGTGTAAAATTTATCTATACCGACTGTGATTGAATTGTTTTTTTGAATATGTTTACTTCGGGGCAGTTCAGCTGTGAGCTGGAGTCAATTAATCTTATTCTTATGAAGCAATGAAAAAACATGTACTTTTTGTAGAAGATGAAAGGGATCTTGGTAATGTGGTGAAGCAGTATTTGGAGCTGGTAGGATTTCAAGTGACCTGGTGTTTAAATGCCCAAGATGCGCTGAATATCTACCAAACCACAAAATTTCATATATTGATCCTTGATATTCAACTGGCAGATTATGATGGTTTTGAATTGGTAGAAAAGATTAAATCACTGAATAAGCATCAGAGTTTTATTTTTGTTACGGCGAGAAATGAAAAGAATGACAGGCTCCGAGGTTTAAAAATTGGTGCTGACGATTACATTGTAAAGCCTTTTGATATTGATGAGCTGGTGCTCAGGATCAAAAACATCTTAAAAAGGAATGAGCCGCTTGAGCTGACTGAAGCGCTGGTGTCAACTATAAATGAAACTGAGCTGGCTATTGGAGATTTAACTTTTAAAAAGGATTTGTTAAAGTTATTTTTACCTAACCATTCCGTGATTTCATTAACCCTACGCGAAGCCCAGCTGCTAGAATATATGTTTTTACATCAGAACCGCATTTTAAAGAGGGCGGATATTCTGCTGGAACTCTGGGGCGAGAATGATTATTTTCTGGGTAGAAGTCTGGATGTATTCATTTCCAGGTTACGTAAGGCTTTAAATCATTCTTCGGAGGTGAGTATCCAGAACGTATATGGTGTGGGTTATATATTCAGTATTGCTGAACTCTCCAAAAAGTAAAGCGGTTATTTCTCTTTTTCTATGGGCATGGTAATACAAAAGGTACTGTGCTGATCTGGCTCACTGCTTAAATTTAATTCCCAGTTGTGCGCTGCTACGGTTTGTTTCACATAGAATAGACCTAAACCTAATCCACGGGTCTTCAGTCCATTTTTACCACGGTAAAATTTGTCGAATATGGATTTGATGAGTTTTCTATTCATACCTACTCCATTATCTCTGATGCATAGTGTTAAATTTTGGCCATGGGGTATCAGTTCCAGCTTAATTTCTTTAGGGTCTTTGGTGTTATATTTCAGGGCATTGTCGAAAATATTATAAAGCATGGTCGTCAGTAAAAATCGATTCAATAATACCAAAGCATGAATACCTTCAAAGTTATAGCTGATGTTTACATTTTCGGTGATTTTAAGTTTATAGTCGTTGATGAGCTCTTCTAAAAGAGAAGCCATGTTGTACAGCTCTTTCTCTACCTCATTCTTATTCATCTGGCTAATGTCTAGCGCTTGGTTAACTAGCGTTTGAAGCCGCTGAGTTTGCCTTTTAATGACTTCTGTAAGGGAATAGACTTTGGCTGGGTCAGCGATAATTTCCTTATTCTGGATACTGGAGTTGGCGACTAAAATCGTAGCGATAGGCGTATTAAATTCATGAGTAATGCTATTTAGAAAATCAGTCTTCATATCTGCCAGTTTCTTTTGTCTCAACCAATTTCTAAACGTAAAGTAGTAGATACTGATGACGAGTAAAATAAAGGAGATGGAGAGCAATAGGGTGAAGGACATCGATTTCAGGATGATCATTTTCCTATTGTCGTAATCTACATGGATCGCAAAGCCCATGTAATAGCTTCTTGGTGTTGGAGAACTGACCATTAAGCCTGCGGTATGATTTTGGTTTGTAGGATTTTTAAGGTTACCATCTATGGCAATTCCATACTTATTTTGAATGTTTGGATCCAGATAAGCCAGCTTTTCTTTTTCTGGTTTGTACAAGGAAATGTACTTGACACCATTAAAGGTAATGGCGAGGTCGTTCATGACCAATAGATATTTTAAATCCCGGTCCAGGTCATCCTTTTTCAGCATCGCTGTAAAGACACTATCCATATTGCTGTTTAAACGGAGGTGCCGGACGATACTGTCGCAAACCCGCTCTTTAAGTCTTGTAAAAGCAGCAGGATCATGGTCATAAGTATCTTCCATCGCCTCCATATTCCTATAAATAATGGAATCTACAATCTTCTGTCCTCCAGGATACAACTTGTCATTACGAACAACTTCTTTATAGCTATTCTCAATGCTCCTACTTTCCTTTAAGATATACTGTTTGTCTTTTAATTTATAGGTCGTATAAATCAGATTGAATTGTAGATAGGAAAGGATGACGAGGCTAATCAGCGCAATTATCTTGTGAGTTCCAGGGGATGCTTGTATTTTGTTAAGGGTCATTGACGCTAAAATAATCGTTTTATCACAACAAATTGTTTTAAAATCAACATTAACATTTCATTAAGTTTTCCTTAACAACTTCAAGATGTGGCAAAGCCTATTTTTATTGAAATGTTTTTATTTAAAGATTTTCCTAAAACCTTTTAACAGTATCTAGGAGAAGAAAATGAAGCAATTAATGACCAATTTAATAACAAACTAAGAACTAATTAACCAAATTTGTATGGACCTATTAAAATTGCCCAGGAAGGCAGCACCAGTGCTTTTCCTAGTTGCCGCATTATGTTCCAGCTGTGAAAAGCAGGACTATCCAAAAACCGAACTATTTACCTGGAAGGCGAAGGTAGATGTGACCTCAAAAGGTAAGCTGAGTGTAAACATAGAAAACAGAGATGGGATTGATAGCGGGGAAGGCTCGAAGAAAGTAGTGGATGACGATGTCAATTCGAAATTCTTAATCTTTTCTTATGCGCCTAATTTCTACATGCAGCTGGAGTTTCCTCAAGCTCAGCAAGTGGCTTCTTACTCACTAACCTCTGGAGGGGATGCTCCTTTGAGAGATCCAAAGAACTGGACATTTAACGGATCTAACGACGGCAGCACCTGGACGGTATTGGATACCAGGACAGATGAAGCCTTTGCTGGACGTGTACAAACCAGATTCTTCAATTTCAAAAACCTTAACGCGTACAAGTATTACCGCATTAGTATTACTTCAATTGGCGCTGGCGATTTATTTCAGCTGGGTGAATGGAGAGTGATAGAAGTTCCCGAAGATCAACAGTAAAAAGATCAAAAACCAACCAACAAATTAGATACAATCAAATTGATTATGAGAAAAAAATTACGAATGTTAATTGGAAGAGAGCTGCTATCGAGGGATATTGCCCTTCGGGTGCTGGCCTTTTCTGTAGCTGCAGGAACTTGCAGCACTGCCTCAGCATCGGTGCCTGCAGTTAAAGCAGATACGTTTGTCACCACAGCAAAGCCAAACGCGGACATTACGATCCGTGGTATTATAAAGGATGAAAAAGGATTGCCTTTACCGGGTGCTGGTATTAGGGTTAAAGGAACCACCACTACTGCTGCTGCAGATGTGAATGGTGCTTTTACCATCAGCATACCGAATGAAAATGCGGTTTTAATTGTCAGTTATGTAAGTTATGAAACTCAGGAAGTTGCTGTCGGAAAACAAACAGCTTTAACTATTGAGATGAAACCAAAAGGTGGCGAGGATTTGAAAGAGATCGCTATTGTAGGTTTTGGTACACAGAAGAAAGAAAGTCTGGTAGGAGCACAATCGTCGGTAAGTGTAGACGATTTAAAGCAGCCGGTATCCAGCTTAAGTCAGATGTTGGCTGGACGTATTCCTGGTGTGATTAACGTGAGCAGAAACGGAGAACCTGGAGCTACAGGTTCAGATATTTTTATCCGTGGTATTACTTCACAATCGGCTGGCGATAGAAGTCCTTTGATTATCATAGATGGTGTTCCTGGTAGAAACCTGAATGACATTAGTGTTTATGATGTAGAGAACTTTACTGTGCTTAAAGATGCTGCAGCGACTGCGGTATATGGTATTCGTGGTGCAAACGGGGTAATCCTGATCAATACTAAACAAGGTAAAACTGGCGTACCAAAGATCTCTGTAGATTTTTATCAGGGGATCAGCAAGTTTACTCGGAAGCCCCAGCTGATTGATGGTGTCGATTATATGAACCTGGCTAACGAGGCAAAATATACGGAATACCTGAGAGGTGGTGCAGCGGGAGCCTTTAATCCTGTCTTCAGTTTAGATGCGATTCAAAAGACAGCAAATGGTTCAGATCCAATCCTGTATCCAAATGTAAATTGGTTTGATGCCATTTATAATGATTTTGGACAAAACAGAACGGCTACTGCCAATTTATCTGGTGGGGTGAGCAATGCGAGATACTATGTGTCTTTAGGTTATTATGGTGAAAGCGGATTGTTTAAAACCAGTGATGCAGACAATAAGAAAATCAACCAAAGTTATGACCGTTTTAATGTCAGCACCAATTTAAACTGGGACATTACGGGGACCACCAAGATGGATCTGGGCGTAAAAGGGGTGTTATCACAAACTAACTTCCCAAGTAACTTTAATGCACAGGATATTTTTAGTCAGGCTTTCCTGATCAATCCAACTTCATTTCCAATCTTATATCCAAACGGAAGCTTGCCAGGAATTAGTCCACAGGCCGATCAGCGTAACCCTTATGGTGACATCACCAGAAATGGATACCGCATTGGATATACTACTCAGCTGTATTCCAACCTTCGTTTAACGCAGGATTTAAAAGCGATTACCCCTGGTTTGTCTATGACAGGAATGTTCTCATTCGATGTTAAAAACGATAACCGCATCAACAGGATAAAAAGAGAATCCTTGTACAGAATTAACCCTAATGATCCTTACAATACCCCTAACGACCCAAGTTCAGGTTATAAATATGGCTTGGTATTACAAGGGCAGGACTTCTTAAACTATGCCAATACAAATAGTGGAGACAAGAAAGTTTATGCTGAAATAGGGATCAATTACAACCGTACTTTCGGTAAACATGCCGTAAGTGGTTTGGTACTTTACAATCAGAATGACAACAGTAACCCATTTGCCGGTAATTTAACACTTTCTATACCTTACAGGTTACAGGGTGTGGCTACACGTGCTACGTATGCTTATGATAACAAGTATTTTGCAGAGTTTAACCTGGGTTATAATGGTTCAGAGAATTTTGCGCCAAGTAAACGTTATGGTGCATTTCCAGCATTTGGTGTAGGATGGTTGGTTTCTAATGAGCCTTTCTTTGAGAAGTTGAAAAATACTTTCCAGATGGTGAAATTCCGTTATTCTGATGGTATCGTAGGATCCGGAGGGGGTACGGCTAATTATGTAGACAATGAAGCAGATCGTTTCTTCTACCTGACCAAAATCAGCAATACAAATATTCCTGGTTATACTTTCGGGCAGACGGGACAGAATAGCTTTGGCGGTTTAGCGATTACTGCTTATGGAGTGGATGTAACCTGGGCAGAAACGCGCAAGCAGGATTTAGGTTTCGAGTTGAAGACCTTAAATAACAACCTTTCCCTGATTGTAGATGTGTTTAAAGAACACAGAACAGGGACATTTATCAGCCGTGGTGTAGTGCCAAACTATATCGGCCTTGCCAATACCCCACTGGGTAACCTTGGTGAGGTGAAAAATAAAGGTATTGACGGTACGATAGAGTACAATGCTCAGTTCAGCCAGGATTTGTCGATCAATTTCAGAGCGAATTATACTTACAATAAGGATAAAGTGATTGAAAATGACCAGGCACCTAAAGCTTATCCATGGATGGAGCAAAGAGGATATAATATCTTAGCAGCGACCCGTTTTGGGTTTATTGCAGAGAAATTGTTCGATAGCCAGGCAGAGATTGATGCCAGTCCGAAACAATTTGGCACCCTAATGCCAGGTGATATTAAGTACAAGGATTTAAATGGTGATGGTGAAATCAATGATTTCGATAAGACGATCATCGGAAGAGGTGATATACCAATGACCACTTATGGTTTTGGTTTCTCTGTAAGCTATAAGAATTTTGATTTTGGTGCCTTTTTCCAAGGACAAAGCAATGCGGATATGTTAATTGACATTCCTTCATTTGCTAACTCTGGAGGACAAGGGAATATGCTGGCCGTGGCTACAGACCGTTGGACGGTAGCGAACCCAAGTCAGAATGTTACTTATCCTAGATTATCTTATAACACGAACAACAACAACTATCAGTCGAGCACTTGGTGGAAACGTGATGTGAGCTTCCTGAGATTGAAAAATGTTGATTTGGGTTACACCCTTAAAGAAGGCATTAAGTCCATCGGTGTGAAACGTCTAAGAATTTATGCAACGGGTTATAACGTGTATACTTTCAGCAAGTTTAAGTTATGGGATCCAGAACTGTTAACCAGTAATGGTACCCGTTATCCGCTGACTTCAAATTATTCCCTGGGTTTCACCGCTAATTTTTAAACATAATGAAAAGAATATTTATATATACAACAGCCTTTCTGCTAATTGCCGGAAATTATGGTTGTAAGAAATTTTTAGACCAGGTACCTGATGACCGATTGACTTTTACGCAGGCTTTTGAAAAGAAAGCGACTGTAGAGCAGGCCCTGGCAAATGTGTATTCGACCTTGCCTAACCAGAATTCGGATCGTTTTCCAAGTCAGTCAGGTAATATTGGTCCATGGACAGCCGCTTCTGATGAAGCAGATTATACATTGGCCAATTTCTCTGAAAACGTGAATACCGGGGCATGGGATGCCACAAGGGGAGAAGTAAATTACCATTGGCAGAATTTCTACAAAGGGATACAAGCTGCCAGTACCTTCATGGCGAATGTAAACAGATGTACAGATTGTAACCTTGGGGGAATTGATTTTGTGGGTCGTTATTACAACGAGGCAAGAGCGCTAAGGGCGATTTATTACTATTACTTAGTACGTCAATACGGTCCGGTAATCTTATTGGGTAATGAACCTATTGCTTCTGATTCGCCGTTGGCTGAGATCAGCAAACCTCGTAATTCATTTGATGAATGTATCGACTATATTGTGGCTGAGCTGGATGCGGCAACTGCAGGTCTTCCACCTATCCCTCAATCATCTGAAGATTATGGACACATCAATGGATCAGTTGCTCAGGCTTATAAAATAAAAGCATTGCTAAGTGCAGCAAGACCTTTGTTTAATGGCAATACTGATTATGCCAATCTAAAAAATCAAGATGGTAAACAATTGATCAGTCAGACCAATAGTCCAGCTAAATGGACAAGGCTGGCTACTGCTGCCAGAGAATTCCTAAACAATGCAAATTTCTCAGGTTACAGTTTATATGCAGTGAGCAGCACGCCTACTGGGCTTCCAAACACGGCATTCAATAGGGCTTTCCTGGCCACCAGAGATGTATTTTTGAATGGCTGGAATTCTGAAATGATCTTTGGAAGAGCAGGGGATGTGACCAGTTACCAATATTCATTAGCACCGAATCATAATGGGGCTTCTGGTGGTGATAAAGGTGGTTCATTCCTGTCTGTTTCTCAGCAAATGGTGGATGCGTTTTTTACTGTAAATGGTTTGTCTATTAACAACGACCCAAGTTATAGTTCAACAGGTTTCTCTAACTATCAGGCACCAGATCCGAATGACCAGAATGCGGTTCGCTCGATCAGCAATATGTATGTGAATCGTGAGCCGCGTTTTTATGCGAATATCACGTATACAGGCCGTAAATGGATTAATCCACAGTCGAACATCATTACCGATTTCACGAATACGGGGAATGCTGGTAAAGCGGGTATTGCCAATTCCGATTATACTAAAACAGGTTATACTTCAAGAAAACACCTGACGGTAGCAGGTTGGACTACCAGTCGTACGTTGTTCTCGATGATTCGTTTGGCAGAAATCTACCTGGATTATGCAGAGGCATTGCAGGAGTCTGATCCTACCAATCCTGACCTGTTACTTTACCTGAACAGAATCCGTGAACGTGCAGGTATTCCAAAATATGGTGCAGGCGGACTGCCTGTACCTGCCGATATGAGAGCAGCGATCGCTAAAGAAAGAAGGGTAGAACTTGCTTTTGAGCTGGACCGTTACTTCTATACCAGAGAATGGAAAATCGCAGAAACTACTGATAATATTATCCGTGGACTAGACATTACGAAGAATAGCCCAGCATTTTATACGGTGGTCACTACAGAAAACAGAGTATTCCAAAAAAGACATTATTTGTGGCCTATCCCAAATGGTGAAATACAGAAAGTACCCCAAATTGTACAAAACACAGGTTGGTAAATGAAGGCAGTATTAACATCGGGCGGGGCATGATCGTCCGGTGTTATTTATTGCCTGTTAAATTAGATTTATGAAGAAAACAGTATATATAGTAACGCTTTTAGCCGGTTTTAGTGTTGGATGTAATTCCAAAAAAGAAATCATAAAGCCAATTCCGCCAGCTCCTCCAATTGTAGAAGTTCAGGATCCGCCAGGTGCACCGCCTAAAACATGGAAAGAACATTGGTTTGACCATGTTCAGGTACTGAACCGGGTATATTATGATAACAGTGTTGCTGTGTATTATGATGGTGATGTGAAAGGAAGCATTACCTGGCCATTTAAATATATGGCTGAGGCTTGGGATTATACCAAGAAAACCTATGGGAATTTTGGTGATGATGGTCGTTTATTCGTGATTTATCATGCAGGGAAATATGGTGGCGGACATCCTTCAACTTATATGGATGCCAGCCATGATTATCGCAATGTGACCGATTGTGGATCCGGTGATTTCAATGCATGGATGTCGGGTAAAGAGAATGATATTGACATTTCTACACATGAGATCGGCCATATTGTTGAAGGTGCTGTAAAAGGAGTGAAAGGTTCACCGGCATGGGATATATGGCATGATAGTAAATGGATGGAAATCTACCAATACGATGTCTATCTGGGTTTAAACAGACCTGATGATGCGAAGCGCTGGTATAACCTGATGATGAATACCACTGATACTTATCCTAGAGCCGGAACAAAATGGTTTAAAGACTGGTTCTTCCCAATTTATGATCAGTTCGGTAAAACGCGCGTATTAAATGCCTTTTTTACCAAGTTATCGGAGCATTTTCCAAAACACCAGATTGTAGTTAACGGGAAACAATATATGGAGTACGACCGTAAAATGAACTTCGGTGAATTTGTCCATTTCTGGAGCGGAGCGGCGGGCGCCAATCTTGAAAACCAGGCTATGATCGCCTTTGGAGATAAAGATGAAAAGGGAAATGATTGGAAAGCCCAATTGGTAAAGGCTAAAATTGATTTTCCAGGTATTACCTATTAATAAACTAAGGCAATCTTTTTAAGGTTGCTTTTTTCATGCTATAACACACACAAATAAACTATTGATATGCTAAAATTTTCATGCCTTATGGCCCCTCTTTTTTGCGTGCTGGTGGCGCATTCATCCTGTAGTAAAGGAACAGCAGCACAAAATAATACCACAGATCTTACCTCAACAGTTAAAGAGCAGGATGTAACTGCATCAGGTACACTTACGGTAAGCAGGGAGAATACTTCAGGTGCCAATGGAAAAGAAGGTTCCTCGAAATTGGTAGACAATATCACTACGACGAAGTTCCTGACTTATTCTTTCGATGCTGCTTCCTATATGCAGCTGTCTTTTCCAAAAGAACAAGTGGTGGCCGCATATACGCTTACTTCTGGAGATGATGCTCAGGAAAGAGATCCCCGAGACTGGAAAATAACGGCGTCAAATGATGGCACAAACTGGGTTCAGCTGGATGCAAGAGAATATGAAGCTTTTGGTTTTAGAACCCAGACTAAGCGGTTTAACTTTAAAAATACAAAAGGCTATAAGCATTACCGTTTGAATGTGAGCGGGGTTTCTCAAAACAGGACAGGTGCAAACGTATTGTTTCAGCTTGGGGAATGGCGTTTATTAGAGGTTCCAGAAAAGGAACAAACCCTTACTCCAGCATCAGCGACCGTAGAAACGATCAAAGAAGGGAAATATACGCTTACCTATGTAGACCGAAATACAGATGTATTGCCATCGGTTAAAGCAGGACTGATTGATGCTTTCAAAAAGAACTATGGTAAATCCGTGGATACCTATAATCCAAATGCGCTGACCAGTATTACCTTTATTATGGATCCTGATTACAAGGGCGTTGCTGCAACCTATGGTGGTGGTGTAGTGCGTTATGACCCTGCTTATTTTAAAGCCAATCCTTTGGATTTAGATGTAGCCACTCATGAGATGATGCACATCGTGCAGGCTTATTCTGGTGGTGCACCAGGATGGGTTACAGAAGGTTTAGCAGATTACGAACGTAACCGTATTGGCCTCAGCAACGCTACAGCTAAATGGAGCTTACCGAATTATCAGGCCGGACAAAATTATACGGATGCTTATAGAATCACCGCGCGTTTCTTTGTTTGGCTGGAGATCAGAAACCCTGGACTTATGGTTAAACTGAATACTGCGGCACGTACCAATACTTATAATAATGGTGCTTTTTGGCAATCAGAAACCGGTAAAAATGTAGATCAGCTTTGGAGCGATTACACACAAAATCCTATTTTATAATTTAAATTATACCTTCCGCTGGATTCACAGTGGAAGGTTTACTACTTTATTGAGAGATTGATCGTACTTTAGGTGTTAGAAAAGAATGATTGGCTCCTGTCCCTGTTCTTTAATAGATCATATGATGAGAAAAGTCCCGATATTAATACTGCTGTTATCCCTTAGTTTTTTATTTCCAATGGTGTTTCTTGCCGGATGTAATCCTTTTCCTAAAAAGGATACTCATCCGGAAGTGCCTTTCCTAGCTGATCTTTTAAAAGACGGCACTAAGTTTCAACAAATGGTCGGCACTGACCACCTTTCTGAACTGGCTTTCCTAAAGGACGACAGGATATTATTGAAGCCTGATCATAGCGATCTACCTTTTAAAATTATAGACCTTTCTGGAAAGGTGCTCATGGAGCAGCGTTTTGATTGGAAACTGCCATTTTACATGGATCAGTTAGGAAACCTATACTTCAATCAGGAAAAATACGAGTATCCAGATTATAAAAAGCATGGGCCGTTTAAAGCAGTGGTTTTTAAAGACAGTATTGATAAAAAGTCTGAGGTACTCGGTTCCAAATTTGCCGACAGTGTAAAGTTTAAAATGCTGGATGATTATGAAGTTAAATTACTGCAGCCGTATGGATTGAAGCCTTGTGAGTATCAGATCGTCAACAGAGAAAGATGTGATGTTTTTGAAATCAGGAACAACGTTTTGCTGGTCAGGCAGGAGGAACTGTACAAGAATGATTTTGTTAAACTACCGGTGGAGGCAGCGCGCTTCGATGAGGACGTATTGATTCGCTGGCAAAATGGAAGGATGGCTTCTCCTGTTTATCTGGCCTATTATCAGGTTGGTCAGTACAAGTTTAAATGCGATGATATGACTTTACCCAAGCTCATTCAGCTTAAGGGACAGCAATATTTATTCAGCTATGCCACAGGACTTTTTTTAATCAAATAACCTTAGGAAAGGTTTTTTTAGCGGTTTATTTTAGAATCTGTGCTTTAATATAATTGCAGCTTTGTTGGATGGAACCGATCATATCCGCTTTGTCCATGTCTTTAACATGCCACATCACCTATCTTCCAGGATTGGCTTTAAAAAGGTCTTAAGGTTTAAGGCCTTAGTCCTGCATTTTTGCAGAGCTGACCGCGTAGTTCAATCTTTTCGCGATGGTTTATAATCTTCTGCACTAGGTCTCTTATTTGGCGCTATCCATGCAATGGTTAAAGGTGGAAGCTTTATTTTTCTTTTATACACTGGATTTCCTGAAGGCATAGGCCAGGGCAACACTTAACAGCAATACTCCAGTGAAGGTGAGCGCAATGGTCAGCGAAAAATGGTAGGCGATAAATCCTAGCAGTGCTGGTCCGGCGAGCTGGCCTGCGTAGCCCATCGTGCTGATTGCTGGAATGGCCACTGATGCAGGGATCCCTTTAAGTTTACCTCCCTCACTAAAGAACACGGGAACGATGTTTGCAGCGCCTATACCCAAGAGTACAAATCCCAGCAGTGTGGTTGGAATCCATGGCGTTGATACGGCCAGGAATATCCCTAAGGCAGCGATAAGACCACCAGCAACCACTACGGTTTTTCCACTAAAGCGCTCCACAATGCGGTCTCCCAAAAGACGCATGGCTGCCATTGCAATAGAAAAAGTGGCGTATCCAACCCCAGCAAGTTCTGCAGCTACTCCTCTGTTTTCCTTTAAGAAGAGCGCGCTCCAATCCAGCATTGCTCCTTCAGAAAGAAAGACGGCAAAACATGCAGCGCCAAGAAAGATTATGCTTGTACTAAACCAGCCAGATGCTGTTTTCGTTTGGTGTTCCTCAGTTGTGTGGTGTGCTGGTGCTTCAATTTCCTGCTCTTTGGAGAACAATGACTTAAATTTCCAGATCAGGATGATCAAGAGGAGAGTAGAAATTGAAATGGCAGCAGTTAGTGGGTTGAGCCCTGCTTTCATTAATAATCCTAGTCCTAAGGCACCGCATAAGCCACCTACACTGAAAAGGCCATGAAGGGAGGACATAATCGGGCGTCCGTATCGGTTCTGCACATGGATGCCATGCGAATTCATCGCTACATCAATCACTCCAATTCCTCCTCCAAAAATAAAGAGGGCGGCTCCCATCAACCAGGGATTTGGCATCAATAATAAGATGGGAAGGAAGACTGCAGCGACTAGTCCTGAAAACAAAATGACGATTCGGGTTCCATAACGTTTAGAGAGGTATCCGCTGATAGGCATCATTGAAATCGCTCCTGCACCAAAGAATAGGAGCAGTAAGCCAAGGTTGCCATCATCGAGCTGCAGTTTCTCTTTTACGATAGGGACCATGGGTGCCCAGCTGGAAAGCGCAAAGCCGCAGACCAGGAATATATATTGTGTCGCTTTTTTGGCGTCAGTGATGATCTCTTGGTTATTCATGTTGTAAATAAATGCAAAATCTTGCAAATTCGCAAATAATAGCTTATGTTGTCTTTTGACAAAAGGGGACTAATAGGTCATTTCGATCGCATTATAGCTTGCATTTTACAAAACGATTATTATGGGATCAGGATTTTAGGCATCGGGAGGAAAGAATTATATTTGTCGGGAAATGATCAGAGAAAAACGGTTTGAGCATATAATCTCGAGTTTGAAGAACACAGGTGCGGTTACTTATAGCGGAATGTCTATGGATTTATCCGTTTCTGAAGACACCATTCGCAGGGATATAGACTACCTTCATGAGAATGGTCTTTTGTCGAAAGTTAGGGGCGGGGCCATATCACGTGATAAAAATCCGCTTTCTTTTCATGATCGCGCTGATTTTCATGCTACAGAAAAGGAGATCATCGCGTTGAAGGTTCAACCTTTACTAAAGTCTGGAATGACTATATTTATGGATGGTGGTACCACCGTGTGTGCGGTTGCGGAATGTTTAACAGCGAATGCTTCATTAAGGGTAATCACGAATAATATCGCTCTTGTTCCTTTGCTGGGTCGCTTTAAGAATCTTGAGGTAATTGTACTTGGCGGGAATTATGACCGGAACACGCAAACCAATTTAGGGGCTAAAACCTGCGAGGAAGCCGCTGAGTTTGTGGTTGATCTTTACCTGATGGGCACTTGCGCGATTTCTAAGGATTTCGGTATTACTGCTGCAGTAAGAGAGGATGGGGCTGTGAAGAAGGCCATGCTGAAAGGTGCTAAATCTGTGGTAGTGCTCAGCAACAGCAAAAAAATCGGTATCAACGAACCTTTTGTGGTTTGTGAATTACAACGAATTCATGTGCTGGTTACTGAGCTTCCAAGTGATGATTCCAAGCTGGACGAGCTGCGTTTTAAGAACCTGAAGATTATTTAATGATTGCCGTTTTACAGTGCGGCGGTTTTTTCCAGCTTTCTTATTTTTAGATTTTTAAAGGCCACTCCTTTGTTCCAGTCCTGCAAGGCAATACGACCTTTGATTTGCTTACCAAATTCTGGGAAATGCTTGAAACTGCTATTGGCAACGGCGGCTTTCCAGTCGGCAGTACTAAAGTCTTGTTTAGCGGTGACTATCCCATTGAGCATAAATTCAATCTTTCCATGCTGTTGTTTGATGACTGAGTGGTTCCATTCGTCTGAGGACTTCGGCTCTGCTGGATTCAACTGCGGAGAGAAATTGTAGAGACAGCCCGGACGTTTCATAGCCTTAACATAATCCTGATGCTCTTTATCGAGAAGCTGATATTCTGGTCCTGAAGACCAGGCAGTGGATATATCTTCCCGTTCGACTACATTAATGAATACACCACTGTTTCCTTCTTTGGAGATTTTCCAGTCGAATTGGAATTCATAGTTTTCAAACTCCTGATCTGTTACGAGATCTCCGTGTCTGGCGTCTGTACCTGGCAGGCACGTTAATGCTCCATCCTGTGCCACCCAGGAGGAGGAGATTTTTCCTTGATTGTAGACATGCCAGCCATTTAAAGTTTTACCATCGAAGAGTAATTCATATCCTTGCGCCTGCTCCTCCCTGGAGAGTTCATTGTCCTTTAGTTTTGCTGAGCTGCAGGCGGAAATCATCATCGCGGTCAGTGCTGTGGCAGTGAGGAATGCCTTGATTTTTTTCATAAAATTAGTTTATTATTAGTTTGAAATTGGATAGGTTTGAGATCAAAGGTGATGCACTGTAAATCAGTACCTGTAGTGCAATTATATGCAATATTGCTTATAATTGCAATTAGCGATAAGAAGTATGGATGGAGCAATGCAGTTTCCTTTAAAAGTAAATCATAGCGGGCTTAATCAATTTTATTGAAGGAAATTTCAAATGCAGCTATTTGATTTACCCAGTTGCCGAGGATAATCTACCCAGCAGGAAAATTCCTGAAAAACTCGGCTTTTCTATTTTTAGAGCCTACAAAGAGGTAAAAGATGAAAACACGTTGCTGAATATTATTGAATACCGGAAATACTAGCAGCCAATTGAAGTTCTGCTGTAATTGGCTGGTGGAGATTTAAGCTAAAATCATTTTCTTATGGTTTCTACTCCATTCGCTCCAACTGCCTACATACAATTTTGGGATGGGTAAACCTGCATAATCTATTGCTAAAAGCGTGTGACAAGCGGTGACACCAGAGCCGCAATGTACGATCACATTTTCAATATTATAATCTGCCAGCGCTTTTGAATATTTTTCCTTTAGCATTTCAGGAGCTAAAAAAGCACCATGAGCATCTAAGTTCTCCGTAAAAGGAATATTTGTCGCGTTAGGGATATGTCCGGCAATTAAATCTATTGGTTCGGTTAAACCAGCAAAGCGATTTGCATTACGCACATCAATAATAGCGTGGTGTTCCAGCTGGGTTGCAGCCTCGACATCTTCTATTTTGGCCAATGGCAATTGCCAAGCGCTGATTTGATAAGGGGCAATTGGATTTGCTATTGGAACTTCAGCATTCACTGGAAAACCTGCTTTGATTGCCGCAGTATAACCTCCGTTTAAAACCTGAACCTGTTCATGACCAATTGACTTTAGCATCCACCAGAATCTTGCAGCAGCATTGGATCCGTTTTTATCGTCATAAACAATTACATGCGTATCTTTTGCGACCCCGTATTTTCCTAACAACTGTGCAAAATGCTCAAAAGTTGGAAGTGGATGCCGACCACCAATGGCGAAATCTTTAATATCGGCCAGGTCCGTATTTAAATCCAGATAAAAGGCATCCTTTAAGTGCTGCTCATCATATCTGGGTTTCGATCCTGCACTTACATCAAAAAGAAGGAAATCTTTTTTGCCTAAGGTCAGCAATTGCTCAGGTTGTATAATCGATGGTAGTTTCATAGTTTTTTGAAAACATGAATGTAAAGAACCTTACTGAATATTCCAGCTCCATTGATGCTGATGAGAAATAAAAAGGTAATTTAACCAAGGCTTATTATGCCGAAACATTACTTCTGATGAATTGTATTATTAAGAGCGCTTTAAAAAATCACACCTAATATTTAGATTCATCATATGGACCCATTAGTAAAAGAACTCAAAAAATTATTAGCAGGTGGAGGAGCGCATGTGGGATTAAGAGAAGCTACGGCAAATATCCCTTTTGCAGTCCTTGGTGAAAAACCGCATGATTTACCTTATAGTATTTGGCAGTTGGTGGAACATATCAGAATTGCGCAATGGGACATGCTGGCATTTAGCAAAGACGCCCATCATAAATCACCAGAATGGCCAGATAGATATTGGCCAAAAGAAGGAGCTCCGCCAGATGAAAAGAGTTGGGATAAAACGCTGATGCAATATGAAGGCGATTTAAAATCATTTATTGAACTGATCCAGAAGAGAGATTTGTATGAGCCGATTCCTCATGGCACAGGACAAACCCTGCTGCGGGAAGCGCTTCAAATTGCGGACCATACCGCCTACCATATTGCTGAAATTGTAGTCATCCGGCGTTTGCTGGGGCTCTGGAAATAATACAATATTGATCAGTTGTTAAAAGACAGTGTAGTTTTTATTACAGGGGCGGACGGAGGAATTGGGCTTTGTTCAGATTTTAGTGAGCTTAATGGTGAGTACAACGATTGTATTGACCGCTTCAAAAGTGTCCGTGTTTTTTGCTAAGAAACTATCCTGGGTAAAAGTGCAGAAATGGTTTAGGGCAAGTGTGTTAACCGGACTTGCACTAAAAATGGCATTTTCAAAAGCGAAGTAAAATCGATTTTTTCATCTGGATATGACTGCTGCAGATCAGGTAAGGTATACTTTTCAGGATATTTCAATCAACGTAGATTTTTAGAAAAATATACAGCTGTTTTAGCTTTAATTTGAAATCCTATTTATAATTTGCGAATTAATTAAATAAAATATAAATAAATATGGCCTCAGGTATTTTTGCGATTTTGGACGATATAGCTGCTTTAATGGATGATGTTTCAGTTGCAGCGAAAATAGCGACGAAAAAAACTGCAGGAATTTTGGGTGATGATTTGGCGGTCAATGCAGAAAAAGCAACCGGTTTCCTGTCTTCACGTGAGTTACCCGTGCTTTGGGCAATTACCAAAGGCTCCTTACTGAACAAGATTATCATTGTTCCAATTGCCTTATTGTTGAATGCGTTTTTTCCGGTGGCGATTAAATTTATCCTGGTTTTAGGTGGTTTTTATCTTGCTTATGAAGGGGTAGAGAAGATCGTGGAATACCTTTTTCATCGTCCAAAGGAAGGTCATGAAGTAGTCGAAGACATCAAACAAGACGGTAATGAGGCAGAAAAAGCGAAGGTCAAATCTGCGGTAACCACCGATTTCATTCTTTCTGTAGAAATCGTCATTATTGCATTGGGCACCGTATTAAAAGAAGCATTACCAATACAGATCCTGACCGTATCTGTTGTTGCTATATTGGCAACAGTAGGCGTTTACGGAATTGTTGCAGTGATTGTAAGAATGGATGACGTTGGCCATAACTTAATAAATCGTTCCCATAATAAGGGTGTATTTGCTAGTCTGGGGAGAGGTTTGGTGAAGGCATTACCTATAATCATCAGGATTTTAAGTGTGGTTGGAACAATTGCGCTGATCTTGGTTTCTGGTGGCATTTTTGTCCATAATGTTGAATTTTTACATCACTTGCTTTCAGGCTGGCCTTCTATGATTAAAGAGGCACTGATTGGATTGGTTGCCGGATTAATTGTGGTTGCAGTGATCACAGGTACTAAAAAGGTAATTGCTTTTTTTAAGAAATAAGCTCCGGGTTTAGCCGATGAAGCCCTGTTTTCCTGATCGTGCTGTGGAATAGAATTGTGTATTCCACAGCACGATCAGCTCTTATAGTCTTTGTGATTCATTTTCCAATCCGGACTCGCGGCTATCTTTCGCCTTTATTTTACTGTTTCCAAAGCGGTAACTGAAATTTAATCGGATCTGACGGCTTTCACCAGCATAAGTGGTATGCAGTAGCAAATTGTTCAGCTGGGTATCCGTCCTGATTTTATTGGACCAGAATAGGTCAGTAGCTGCCAATCTAAGGGAGGCCTTCTCCTTCATTAAGTTCTTTTGAAAACCAAGATCAATCTGTGAATTTCCCCTGATATAAGTTTTCAAACCGCTTATATTTTTAGAATTGACCACACTGGCCAGCTCTCCTGTAATGCCAGCTGGGAGGTTGAAGGTCTGCTGGACATTGAGGGTGCCTGCAAAACGACTGCGGTTGTAATTCCCATATTCGGCTGTCCCAACTTTATGCTCTAAGCGGTATCCTATGCCTGTTAAGGTGATGTTCCACCATTTTGCCAAGGCCAGTTGCTGTGTTACCGTCAGGTTCAGGTTATTTTGTAAGCCAATATTTCTAGGCACCATATAAATCAGGTTGTCCTGAGAAACTTCTGTAATTGAACTGCTAATGTCACTGGTACGCGCATAACTGGCAGCAACAGTGGTCTTTTTGTGACTATACTGGAGCGCCAGTGTATTGGAGTATTGTGGCTTTAGAAATGGATTCCCTTTCCAATAGGAAAGTTCATCAACCGGGTATGAAAATGGATTAAGGTTATTGTAAGCAGGACGATCTATGCGGCGTGCAAAACTTAGGTTATAAGTGCCGGATTCGATGGTTTTATAAGTAACAGCAGCAGTTGGGAAAGCATCTAGATAATTTCTAACTACTGATGCGGCCAATACGCTGCTGCCTGCTGAGGGTTGTAAATCGCCTTCGGAATGTGTGTTTTCTAACCTTAAGCCAAGATCCAGGTTGAATTGATCCCCAATAGGAGTCTCATATTTTAAGTAACCTGCAGTGATTTGCTCCTTATAATTGAAAGTATTGGATAATTTGATGTGGAGCACCGGAAGCTCCGTGTTCCTATCATACTGATTGAATACATTGTCGGCGTTCACCTCAGAGAATTTTGCGCCGGCCATTACTTTTCCTTTCCCAATTTGGAAGCCATAATCGGCTTTAACTGCGTATAATTTGATGTCTCTACTATTGGCGACCAGAAAATTGTTAGTAGAGAGCAAGGTACCATCCGGAGCATACAAGGAATTGGTGCTCAGATTCTTTGTAGCGGCATCAAAAATTCCATAATCTGCATCTATATCTAGGCTTGTGCCCTTTTTGCCTTTATAACGGTAATTTAAGTTGGCATTGTATCGGTTTGCACGCTGAGCAGGATAGCTGCTCTCGCTTCTAAGCTGCTGTAAAAGCTGATTTGTAACTTGATCGTAGATGTCTGTGGTTGGAATAATTAAACCTCCACCATTAGAAAAATTGGCGTTCATGACGATACCAATTGTTTTTGTAGTATCTATCGTATAATCTGCACCAACTGTGGAACCGATATTGCGGCGTTTATCTATGTCGTGGTTCGCATTTAAATAGATTTTTCCATTGGTGGTTCTATCGTTATCGTAATCCATCGCAAAATGGCCTAAATTATGATTGTAACCACCAAAGACATTCAGTTTTCCCTTGCGGAAGTTGAGGTTTAGATTGGTGTTTTGTTTTAAGCTCCGTCCGTAGGCAAGTCCATTGTTGATACTGCCATTGAAACCTTCAGCTACTGATTTTTGAAGTACAAGATTCACAATACCGCCAGTTCCGGCAGCATCGTATTCTGCAGATGGGTTTTTAATGACCTCTATGGATTTTAAGTCGGAGGCCGACATCGTTTTTAGCAGTTGTGCCAGCTCTTCTGACTGGAGATAAGTTTGTCGGCCATTGATCATCACCAATGCCGCACTAAATCCGTTCAGCGTAATAGAATTGTCCTGATTTACAATAACACCTGGCGTCTTTTTGAGGGCTTCCAATGCGTTGGTCCCCTGTCCGGTGATACTTTTCTCGATGTTATAGATCATTTTCCGGCCATCGATTTTAATCAAAGGTTTATTGCCGGAACTCTGAATTACGACCTCTTTTAAACTGCGCGGATCTGTTTCTATTTTAATCAGTCCTAAATCCATGCTGCCTGATAATTTCAATAGTTCACTTTGGTAAGCAAGTGCTGCTAAGTAGCTAATTGAAAGTAGGTAGGTTCCGGGAACAAGCTCAAAGGAGAAGCTGCCATCTCGATTACTCCATCCTTGCTTGACTAGCTGGCCATTATTGCTGTCGGTTAACAATAATGTTGCGCCATCAATTCCTTCGTTTTTTGTGTTTTTAAGTATGCCTTTTAGAGTGATGCCATTACTGAGCTGTGCGAATGCCTGGGAAAAAAAACAGGCCATAAAAAAGATTAAAAAGCAGGTTTGCTTTAGGTAAGGATGGGTCATGATAATTGGATAGCTGGTTTACTAAGCCTCAATTATATCATAAACTACTACTTTCTCCCATAAATGACTGCAGTTCTTAATAAATTCCAAATGTATCGGATGCGTCTGGTAAGTGGCTTGCCCTTCAAGATCAGAAAAGAACATCAATTCTGATACGCTCCAGCTGCTGTCAATGACATCACGTTTTTCTGTGCTTGCGGTAATGCCAACATGGATTTTGCGTACGGTTGGTATTTTAGAAAGTTTTTTCAAACCTGCAATCAATTGATCACGATCTGCTGTTGAGTTTGGGTTTTTCAACCAGAAAAATACATGATGTACCACCGGATAATTGTCTTTTGTGTTGGTTAAGGGCATTGCACTGGCCATTGTTCCAAGGGAGAGCACAGCTGCGGTTCCAATAAATTTTCTTCTGTTAGCCTTATTCATATTTCCTAAATCTAAGAAAAATAAACAATTGATACTAATTGTTGATCATTGGCTTCAAATGTTCATCCTATTTCTCAGCTCTAAACCATACCAAAGTCAGTCATAAGTACAGGCGGTGGTCACATTTTGCATTTCCACTGGAGCATATTATTTCTTCTTGTTTTGATGAATTACGTCTTTGATATGATCGGAAGATAGTCCGGAATTTGTTAAAACACTAGCAATAAAAGCACTTTTTGATTCGACGTAATGATCAATATCATCTGTTAAGGAAGCCAGCTTCTTTTTTAGCTCCCCATATTGGGTAATTAGGACTGGCGATTTTCTTAATGCATTTCGGAATAGGAGATGGTTGTTGAGACCGAGCGATCCTTCTATACAACAATAAAGGTGGTGCTTGGGCCTGGTAATGTTCTCTTCTTGTTCCGGACTAAACTCGGAAATCGCATGGAATGCATACCTGCCTTTAATGCCCATTTCACCACGAGATTGATACCCTAAAGTGACCAAGATGGGAATAACCTCATTTAATTGCCTTTCCTCTTTTACGATCAAGTCAATATCCAGAATAGGTTTGGAAGCCAGGCCCGGTACCGAAGTGCTGCCCACATGCTCAATTGCGATCACAAGATTTCCCAGTGCATCATTAAATATGCGCTTTAGGTCCTCAAATTGCTTTGGCCAACTCGGATGGTAATCTACAACGAGGATAGTTGGTTTCATGAGTTTTAATTAATGGTGATTTACCGGTAATGCAGTGAATTGAATGCGTGTTAGGTTAATCCCGAAAATGAGCTGATAAAGCCTGATAATAGTTTTCAAAAGACTCGGGTTGTGTACTTAGGAAAAGATAGGGTTCAATAAGTTCCAGTTCCATGAGATTTAATTGACCATTCACGATCAAACCGTCGACTCTTGCATAAAGACATCCTGCTGCAAATTGAGTCACATAAGCCTGTGCTTCCTGAATGTAAACGCTTGCCGTTTGTGTTACATTCACGCTTGCGCCATAGTAATGCTGTACTCTAAACTCTCCATCTTTGGGTACTTTTAAAAGGCAATGACTATATTTTCCGTTAAAGAATAGAAAAGACCATTCGCCATCAAAAACCTCTTTCATAAAAGGTTGAACAATAAAAGCTTCCTTTTGCAGCAGGCTGTTGATGAGTTCTTTTTTTTCAGAGAAGTTTTCTGCGGTAAGGATAAATGTATTCCGCGCTCCAGCACTAATACAGGGTTTAATAATCAGTTTATCGACATTAAATGAGCTTAGTAATACTTGCAAAATAGTAAGAACACTGCCTTTTTCGAGATAGGATGATGGGATTACCGGCAAGCCGGACTCTGTAATTTCTTGTAGGTAATGTTTGTCCATGTTCCATCTCACGCGGTCATAAGGATTCAGGAGCTGAATACCTAAAGACTCTAGCTGATGGAGCCATTTCTGAAAATCAGTGAGATGTTCGGTGTAATCCCATGGCGATTTTAGAATAGCGAGCTGATAATTTTCCCATTGAACCAAGGGATCATTCCAGATGACACGCTCAATAGATAGCCCTTTATCTAAAAGGAAATTTAAAAGTGTAAACTCTTCATCTTCGGTAGTGGAGGTATATATTTCCTGAATTTGGTAAGAGACGTAAGCGATTTTCATAGGTTAAACTTTTAGTGCATAAAAAATGCAATTAGTAGGTAATGGATATAAAAGGAAGAATTAAATCGCTTTAATGAGTTTTTTTGTGTTTTCTTTCAGTTTTTTAAAAGACCTGGATAGGATTCCTTTTGCTGGTTGTGTTTGGTCGGCAGACAGCTTTTTGAGAAAATCTGAAAATGCGAGAAAGGCTTCCGGATCTGGGACAGTCTCTGTTTCCACAGATATGGGGGATTGAGCAAGCACCACATCAAAATTTGTGCTATGTCCGCAATGTACTCCAGTTGCATCATGACCAATATTAGCAACCATCGACTGGCCAGGATAAAGCGTCAATTTTCCTGCTAAAAAAGCAGCAGCATACCACCTGATGTCCCAAACCGTAGATTTGCCATTTGCCTGGTCTTCTAATGATTTGAAGAAGGTAGCTGTTTGGTCAAAATCAAATTCTTTCTGAAGATTGCGCGCTATCATTTTATCCAGGAGTATTTTTCCATCTGGTTCAAATAAATCCCATCCTCTTTTCCAGGTGGCCCAACCCCAGCAATCAGCTCCTTTTAAAAAGAAAACTTCTTTTAATTTTTGTGGAATCGGGTAGACGTAACCATGTATAGAGATGACTTCTTCCTTGTTCTCATAAAAATCAAGTGCATCATTCATGTATTTTAAAAACCATGGAGAGGTCACTAAATCATCTTCAAGCACAATGGCTTTGCCATGCTTATTGATGATTTCTGTTACGCCCAGAATCACATTTTCATCTACTCCAAGATTGTGCTCGCGCAGGCTGATATGAAGGTTTTTAAATCCAGTGACACTAGGTAAATAAGCCCTAAGCTCATTCACCTTATCCAGCGCATTCGCATCTTTTGCTGCATCTGCATAAATGTATAGTTCACTGTCTTGGGATAAAAGATTTTCTTTTAAAGCAGCGATAACCTGTTGTGTATGTAATAAACGGTTGTATACAAAAAGAATGATGGGGGCTGTAGTTTTCATCGTGCTAAAAATAGGAGGTTTTTCCTGAATTGTGATCAAGGTAATTCCTTTTTAATCAATTTACTTTAACCAAAATACCCCCAGCAATTTTGAGTGATTGAGGGGGCATTGAAGTTTAAGCTATAGGTTTACATTTTATATCGGATCATCTTAATTCTCTATTATAGGCATCTACTGCATTTTCAATATTGCCCGCACCAGCAGATTGTACTGCGTATCCACCTACTGCCATTCCCAGACCAACACCCATCAATACATAACTGGCGGTAAAATTTGAAGGTTTTAAGCTAGGACGCTTGTCAAAACCAAAGCCAGATGGCCTATCATTATGGCCAGTGCTCGTAGTTAGAAAGGAAACAAAACCAGCGATAATTGATGCCCCTGCAGTGACATACATGATTTTACTGCGACTGGCGCTTTTTCTGTACTTATCTAGAAATTTCATGCTCTCCGGATTGTCTGCCATATCATATTGCAGGTTTTTGTAGCTTACCTTTTTTATATCCTCATAACCTTTGTTGTAATACATAGACAGGTCAACAGCCGGATAGCGATCAGGTCTGTGGCTATAGCCATTTCTGTAAGCCCTGTCATAGCTGAATGGATCATAGGGTCTTTCCTGGTAAAGGTTGATTTTTCCTGCTATAATCCGCTCTGAAAATTGGCTGATTCTGGCATAAGTCAGCTTTTTTGTGTTCGCAAAGAAGCCATCTTCATTATTGAAAAACTTCACCTGATCCACAGGAACACGGCGTGAATCTACCCTGAGCTGCCAATATCCTGAGAAATCAGGTCTCAGCTGAATTTTTTTAGCGTAGATGATGGAGTCAGAATAAAGATAGAGATAGTTTTTGTTGTCGGGCACCTCTTGTGCACCAGCGCTCAGGGCATAGCAGGCCATCACGCTTAAGAGTAATTTTTTCATAATAGTTTACATTTGTGTGTATGTGGTTAACACAAATTACAACCCAAAAATCTATTTGTAAGGAATAAAATACAGAGAAAAAAAAATTCGGCAGTTATTTGCTGCGATGTGTTTGGGGAAGGGAAGGTCAAGATCGATGATGATCTCAAAATATCTTGAGATCATCATCGATCTTGACTATAAAATTATCTTAAGTCATGCTTAAGATTATAAATTGTATTCTTTTTCGACGACCTTTAAAATCAGGTCTTTAACAGTGATTCCTTGCTGTGCACCCAGGATTTTCAACGCTTTTAAAGCACTTTTTTTAAGTCTCAATGGATAAGTAACCGTTTCGTCGTCCGGCAGTGGGGCTTGTTTTTCTCCTTTTACAGGAGCCGTCTCTTTTGAAGGAGAATTGAACAATGCGGATACACCGCCTAAGTTTTTATTGTTATCCTCAATGCCACCCAGATTTTTCTTTGCCATAATCTTATAATTTAACTAAAATTTCTTCCGTAAGGTTTTCGTAATCGACAGCACCATTCGATAAAGGTGCATATTCAAATACATCTACGCCTTTCAGCTGCGCTTCTATCAAGGCTACGTTTACCCTGATGGAAGTATCAAATAACTTATCACTAAAATACTTTTTGATACTGTCTGTGATTTGTTCGGTAATCACCCTTCTTGGGTTTATTTTGGTGATAAATACACCGCCAATTGTCAGGTTTTCATTGTAATGTGTACGGACATCCGAAATTATGGAAACCAGGCGGTCAATACCTCTGTAGGCAAAATATTCTGCTTCCAATGGGATCAATACCGTATCTGCAGCAACCAATGCGTTTACCGTTAACATGCCTAAAGCAGGCGCGCAATCGATCAGAACATAGTCGTATTTTCCATCCACTGCTTTCAGCAATCTTTTTACAATAGTTTCTCTGCCCAATCTGGAAACCAGCTCAATCTCTGCACCCAATAAATCCAGAGAGGACGGGACTATGTCTAAATATTCTGAAATGTTTTCTATGGGAAGAGGAGTGTCATTTTTGATACTGTCATAGATAGACACCTTAACATCTCTGAATCCTAAGCCTTCTGTTAAGTTAGATTGTGGGTCAATATCAATTAGCAATGTTCTCTTTTTCGCACGAGCTAAACCGGCGCCAATATTTAAGGTAGAAGTTGTTTTTCCTGTACCACCTTTATGATTTATAACAGCTATAATCTTCATGTCAATATATCCTTTATACGAATACGCAATGATACTAAGATATATTGATGTGGAGATATCTTTGTGTAGATTATTAGTTGAGAATCTTTGTTCTTAGACTTTAATGGCTGATTTATAGGCCAATAATTTTTATTGTTTAGGTTGCATTTAAAGATATCTAGATATCTTTAAATGCGTTAATGCTAGTTTTAGCTGGAATGGAGGACGATAGTTTAATTGGCCATGGGTAAGGTAAACCAGAAATTACTGCCTTCATCCAATATGCTTTTTACACCAATTTGTCCATTGTGTTGCTTGATGATTTCTGCACAAATATATAGGCCGAGTCCTAATCCAGTATATTGACTGCCAGAATTGTCTGCACGATAATAGCGGTCAAATAGGTAACGCAATTTTTCAGGCGGTATTCCAGGGCCCTGATCAATGACGGAGACTTTGGCCATATCATTTTCCTTTTCAATACGGATCCTGATCTCTTTAGATTGGCTCGCATATTTTATCGCATTATTGAGGAAGTTGACCACGATCTGTTCAATCCGAATGGCATCGGCATAAACTGCGATATCCAGATCACCCTCTGTTTTAATAGAATAAATTCCGTCAGCGGTTAAATCATGGTAAGCGTCTTTGATGATGCTGGACAATACAAAATTCTCCTGATTGATGTGAAGCTGTCCCTGGTTGGCTTTGCTGGAGTTTAAGAGGTCTTCAATCAGTGTATTCACTTTTCCTAAACTTTTATTGGCTTGAACAACCAGTTTAGCGAGCATACCAGTAGCTGGTGGGTTGTCTTTTATCCGGTCTAAGAGTTGTAAAGATGCTTTTAGACTGGTAATAGGAGTTTTGAGCTCATGACTGGCGATGATGATAAAATCATCTTTATGCTGCTGTAATAGCCGAAGCTCTTGAATATCAGTTGCGGTACCTACCCAAAGCTCTAACTTTCCAGCCTGATTTTTAACGGGCATTAAACGGATGAGATGCCATCTATAAAGCTCATCCGCCCGTTTGAGACGGATTTGAAATTCGCCACCTTCATCGTTATTTAGTATGGAACGGAATTGATCAATGGCAACATGGAGATCTTCTTCATGTATCACCGACTTAAACGCGATCATTCTGTTTATTTTACGATTTAAGCCCGTATAATCTGAGCATCGCTGGTTGTAAAAAAACACCTCTCCCTTAATGGTATTTGTCCAGGCAAGCTGTGGAATGGTTTCCATCATGCTGCGGAAACGACTCTCACTTTCGGCCAAAGCTTTAGTACGGTTGATCACGCGGTTTTCCAGTTCCTGATTCAGCAGTGAAAGTTCTTCATTGATCTGCTTTAGTTTCTCGTCTGCCAGTAACTTTTCTTTCCTGCTCTGGGTGTCATTTAAGGCCCGGTTGATTTTCGTAGATAAAGTGAAAAGGCTGTTTTTTGAGACATAATCAGTCACACCAGCTTTAATCAGTTTAACGGCGTTTTCCTCTCCAATGATGCCAGATACAATGATAAACGGGATATCTGGATGCTGCTCTTGTTTGATATGGAAAGCGCTTTCCGCATCAAATGAAGGAAGCGAATAATCTGATAATATAAGGTCAGGGGCAAAATCATCGAGGGCTTTCTCAAATTCGGCACGCGTTTGAACCACTGCTGCTGTAAAACTCAGGTCAGATTTTTTCAGTTCACGAAGCAATAAGTCAGCATCACTTTCATTGTCTTCAACAATGAGTATTCTAAGAGTTATTGCCATTGTATATACGACATAATTTAACCTATAAAGTTTTTAATAGTTATTAATGTGCGGGCTGGCTTAGTACCAGCCAGTATAAACCTATTTCTTTTACAGTTTTGAAAAAGTTATCACTATCTACTGGCTTCACGATATAGCTGTTGGCACCTAATGCAAAACACTTTTCTATATCCGGACCTTCATTAGAGGAGGTCAGCATCACTACTGGAATAGATTTTAGGTTGGGATCAGATTTAATTTTTTCCAATACCTGTAGTCCTGAGATCTTAGGCATTTTTAGATCCAATAGAATTAATTTAGGAAACTCCTGATCGCTTCTTGTGGCAAATTCACCTTTGCAGTAAAGAAAATCAAGTGCTTCAGCGCCATTGATCACATGATGTAATTTATTGGTTACTCCACCTTTTTTTAGCGCACGAATTGTTAATGCAGCATCGTCAGCACTGTCTTCTACAAATAAAATTTCAATATTATGATAGTTCATGTCTTTTAGTGTTAATGGTTTACGTTGAGTAAGCTGAAATAAAAGCAAGAGCCCTCGTCTAATGTGGATTCGGCCCAAACTTTTCCCTGATGTCTTTGAACAATCCTATGGACGATAGCGAGGCCGATACCTGTACCTTCAAATTCTTCCTGGGAGTGTAACCGCTGAAAAACCCCGAAGAGCTTATCGTAATATTGCATGTCAAAACCAGCACCACCATCCTTTACAAAGTATACGATATGATCGTCTTCCTCGTAAGCACCAATTTCTATTGCTGTCTTTTCTTTGTGGCGCGAGTATTTAATGGCATTGGAGATCAGATTAATCCAGACCTGTTTGATCAATGATTTGTCGCCTTTAGCATTTGGCAGTTCGGTGATATTAAATTCGGGCCTATTTTCATGTCCTTCCAATAATACTTCTTCTTTTACCTGGTCGACAAGATCGAGCATGTCTATATTTGAAACCGTAACCTGTTTTCTTCCCAATTTGGAGAAGGCGAGCAAGTCATCGATTAATTCCCCCATTTTTTTAGAATTGTTGATGATGGATTGCAAGATTTTCAGCCCATCTTCATCAATGACCGCCTCATAGTCCTCTACTAAAATTTTAGTATAACCATTAATTGCCCTGATCGGGGCACGTAAATCATGAGATACGGAATAGGAGAAGGATTCTAATTCTTTGTTAACGGACTCTAATTGTGCGGTACGTTCTGCTACTTTTTGCTCTAATTCGTCATTGAGCTGACGAACTTCATCTTCCGCCTTCTTGAGTTCTCTATTCGCAGTAATTAACTCCTTGGCTCTTTTTTCCTTTTCTTCATTTTGAAAGGCAAGCTCTTTATTGGCAATGACTAGTTCTGCAGCACGGTTTTCTTTTTCTGCATTTTGAAAAAGAAGCTCTTTATTGGCAATTGCAAGTTCTTCCGCTCTTTTTTCTTTTTCTTCATTTAGAAAAAGAAGCTCTTTATTGGCGATGATTAACTCTGCTGCTCTGTTTTCTTTTTCCTGATGTTGAAAAGCAATCTTTTTATTGGCAATAATCAATTCATCGGAATCGTCTTTTTTCATGTCCTTAGTAAAAGGGTAGTGGTTGAAAGTAATGGGAATAAGAAAAGAATGGGGCTAAGGAAGGATTTAGCTTTTCTTTGTATTTTCTAAAGCTACCATAATAAACTGGGACCTGATGAGAATCAGTTATAAATCGTCATCACAATTGTAAAACGATAGTAGAAAGGGGTATTGAATTTAAAGCTTTTGCTGAACAGCGGCACGTTCTATTTTCATCTGCTCATTTTCCGGTGCAAATTTCAAGCCTTCATGATATTCATTCAAGGCTTCTTTGAAGGCGCCCAATCCTGCCATTACATAGCCAAATCCATGATAAGCTTCCGCATTTTTTGGATCGAGTAGCCATGCTTGATTTAAACGGTACATCGCTGTTTTGGGATCCCCCTTTTTTGCATATTCCATTCCCCACCTGGAATAAACGTAGGAAGCACGTTCTTTAGTGCCAAATTGTTCGGTTGCTTCTTTAATGAATTGCTCGTCTATCTTTAAATACTTTTGTGATTTTACCACGCCGCTATATTTAGGCAGTAACCTGATGTCGGTTTTAGCACGTGCTTTCCAATCTTCATAAGCGCTTCTGGAATTACAGGATGCACTACATAAAGTGAGGGCCGAGAGGAGGAGGATGCTAAATAGGTTTTGGAATGATTTCATGTAAAGCTTATCGCAGTTTATGCTTTCAGAACCAGTTCTTCAGCTGTCAGGCAGAAATAAAGATTTTGTAACTGGTGTACATATAATAATTTATAGTCTAACATGGCAATTTCTCCATCCATAGGCTGAAAATCATCGCTTAAGACAAACTGATGGCCATTTTTTTTCTCTAAAACGTAAGTGATTTCAACGCCTTCTTCATATTCAAAGGCGAATTTCTCAAAGCCAAATTTAATCAACCAGTCTACCGTTAATTTAATAGGTTCCATTAATCCAGCCGAATCAATGTCAGATCCATAAGGGATTTGTTCAGGATGGCCATGATCTAATGTATAATTTCCTATTCTTAATTCGCTTGATTCCATAATCCGTTCTTTGGGCGCAAAATTAGGATAATAAAATAGGAATTCATGAACCGACAGCCTTTAATCTGTAAACTGACCATAAAGTAGCTTGGATCACTGCGCTCGGCAGCTTATAACTTTTAGTTATGACTGATTACTTTATATATTTTTGTCATCCTCATAATTAATGGCATTTTTGGATACCAAACCAAATATTTTGAGCGAAGAGACCAAACCTAACCAAAGCCGGCAAACCCTCATTTATACAGCGAAATCCGTCGTGTTAGTGTCCTTGTTGTTTATTTTAGCCAGTTTAATTGGGATCAGTGTTTACTATTTTAAGGATGCGGCTTTACCTCAAAAAAATCCTGCTGCCGCAGGGCTGGATGAGGGAATAATTAAAAGCGGAAATGCCAAAGCTGTAATACACGAAAAGGCCATTCCAGCAGATGCCTGGAAATCTCCTGACGAAAGTACTATTCCTGCGAATGGGTCTGAAGAGATGATTCGTTATGGAAGAGAACTGGTGAAGAATACGGCAAAATATTTCGGACCAAACGGTTCTGTGGCCAGGATCAGCAATGGAATGAACTGTCAGAATTGCCACCTGGAAGCAGGAACGAAAACTTTTGGCAATAATTATTCGATATTTTTTGCCAGCTATCCCAAAAAGAGCGCACGCTCAGGTAAAATGGCTGAAGCCACCGAACGCATCGCCGATTGCTTTCAGCGAAGCTTAAATGGAAAAGTTCCTGATCTATCCGGAAAAGAAGTGCAGGCGATGCTTGCCTACATGAAATGGGTTGGGTCGGAACAAGAAAAAGGAAAGAAAGCTTTTGGTTCGGGTACGGAAAAATTGAAATACATGGATAGGGCCGCAGATCCAGAAAAAGGGCTGTTGGTTTACCAGAATAAATGCCAGAGCTGCCATGGAGAGCATGGGGAAGGAATTAAATCAGCGGATCAGCTGGCCTTTGTATATCCACCGCTTTGGGGTCAGCAAAGTTATAATGATGCTGCGGGTATGTACAGATTGAGCAATTTTGCAGGTTTCGTGAAAAACAATATGCCTTATGGGGTGGCTTACCCGGATGCACAATTAACAGATGAAGAATCTTGGGACGTAGCTGCATTTGTCAACGCTCAGCCCAGACCTCATAAAGCACAAAAAGAAGATTATCCAAATCGCAGTAAAAAGCCGATTGATGCACCTTTTGGACCTTATTTGGATGGGTTTTCTGCTGAGCAGCATAAGTACGGCCCTTATCCTCCTATGGTGATGGCATTGAAAGAACTCAGTTCGAATCATCAATAAAATCTGATGTATATACCGCTGGAAAAAGCAGAATCGAACAAACACCATCCAGAAGCAGCAAAGGACTTTATGGATTTCCTGGTAGGAGAAGAAGCAGGTGAGATATACAAGAAATTTGGCTTTGATTTGCCTTAATATGACCTTTTAATTCAATAGTGTAATTTATCCAGCAGACTGAAAACTACCTTAAAACGCTGTTTTTTCCATAAAATGGCCGGATCTTTGCTTAAATTTGTCATAAGAAATAAACACCGCTCCATCGGTTATACAAACCGTTAGAACTTAATGGAAATAAGGTTGTTTAGTAAAAAAAGAAAAATTATGAAAAAGGCAATCTTCGCGATCTTGATCTCAGTATCCGCTTTAACATCTTGTAAAATGATGAACAAAGGTCAAAACACCACGCAAAATGCTGCAGCTTCAAAATTAAGCGGCAACTGGGAGTTAAATTACATTACTGGGGTAAGAATCGCCTTTAATGGCTTGTATCCAGAATCAAAACCAAATATCAATATCAATGCGGCGCTTAATGAACTTGGTGGGAACACCAGCTGTAATTCTTTTGGTGCTAAATTAGAGGTTAAAGGCAGCAAATTTAAAGTTGATTTATCAGGGCCAATGACAATGAAACATTGTGAAGGTGAAGGGGAAATGAGATTCCTTGAAATGCTTAAAAAAGTAGATGCTTATACCGTAGATGGGAATACACTTACCCTAATGATGGCTGATGTTCCAGCAATGAAATTCACAAAAAAATAATATTTCTTTATTGCTATTCTGGCAATAACAGTTGATTAAAAGCTTTTTACCGCTTTCAGGTAAATTTTTTAGGCTTTTAATCGTTCAAATGAATATAAGTTCACACTTTTGTGCAACTTATATTCATTTATCATTAGCGCAATACCATAAAGATTGAAGCAAGTAGAAGAAAAACCTGAGGAGCAGAAGCTTCAAAGGGGTTTGCAAAACAGACATATCCAACTCATCGCCCTTGGTGGTGCTATAGGAACCGGTTTATTTCTAGGTATCGGTTCTGCTGCAGTTTTAGCAGGTCCATCCGTAATTTTAGGTTATGCCCTGGCAGGGATTATCGCCTTCTTCATCATGCGCCAATTGGGCGAAATGGTGGTAGAAGAACCTGTGTCAGGAAGTTTCAGTCACTTTGCTTTTAAGTATTGGGGCTCCTTTGCTGGATTTGCCTCCGGCTGGAATTATTGGGCATTGTATATTTTGGTGAGCATGTCTGAATTGACAGCTATTGGAATTTATGTGCATTTCTGGTGGCCTGAGATCCCATTGTGGACTTCCAGTCTTTTCTTTTTCATCGTGATCAATGCCTTAAATCTGACCTCAGTAAAGGTATACGGGGAAGTAGAGTTCTGGTTTTCCATCATTAAAGTGGTGGCCATCATTGCCATGATTGCTTTTGGGGCTTATTTATTGCTGACTGGGAGCGGTGGAGAACAGGCAAGTGTACAAAACCTATGGAATGACGGCGGTTTCTTTGCCAAAGGATGGTTTAGCGCTGATGGAAAAGGTGGCTTTCAAGGATTATTTGCTGCGATTGCGCTGATCATGTTCTCTTTCGGCGGACTGGAGCTCATCGGTATTACGGCTGCTGAAGCAGAAAATCCGGAGAAAACTATCCCTAAAGCAACCAACCAGGTGATCTATCGGATATTGATTTTCTATGTAGGGGCATTGGTCATTTTGTTCTCCTTGTCGCCATGGAAGAATATTACCACGGATAGCAGCCCTTTCGTGATGGTATTTGAAAGTCTGAAAGGCTTTGAAATTCATGCTTTTGGGAAAACAATATATTTTACCAGCATCATTGCCAATGTGCTGAATATGATTGTGCTTACAGCTGCTTTGTCTGTGTATAACAGTTGTGTATATAGCAATAGCCGAATGCTTTTCGGCCTTGCCGAACAAGGAAATGCACCTGCTTTCTTGTCGAAACTGAACAAAAATCATGTGCCAATTAAAGCGATTCTGGTATCCAGTCTTTTCGCCGCAATTTGTATCGTCATCAATAAACTGATTCCTGAAAAAGCTTTGGAAATATTGATGTCACTAGTGGTGTCCTCTTTGATTATCAATTGGCTGATGATCAGTATTACCCACTTGAAATTCAGGAAATCCAAAGATGCAGCACTGGTGAAAACTAAGTTTCCTTCTTTTATCTATCCATTGTCTAACTATATATGTCTGGTATTTTTACTGGGAATTTTAGTGATCATGTGGATCACTGGAATGAAACTTTCAGTGGAGTTAATTCCCGCTTGGATTCTCCTTTTATACATTTGCTACGTGCTGGTGAACAGAAGGAAGTTGAAGCAAGGTAAAATTACGAAATGATCCTAAATGTTTTAAGAGAGATGTCGTTTTTTTTCTGTAATCCATAAAGACATATATTTAGTGCTGTTCGAATGGTGGTATTGCAGGATCTGACCAAAGAAATTATGCTGACGATGAGTGGTTAGGTCTTGGCTTAAATTTTTCAAGGTCATTCCAAAAGCGGTTAAAAATATAGACTTAGCATATCTCTTATTTAAAAGCTGGATGCCGTTTTGCTGTGCTTTCAGCCATTGATCTTTCATTTGATACAAAGTAACTGCTGCATCAATGAAGTGCTCAGGATCATCGGCAATGATTCCATTCCATGCTAAATCCCCAGCCATGGCTTCTGCACCAGTGGTACTGGTCACATTCGGGGTACCTGTTATTATGGCATCAATGAATTTCCCTTTCAAACCAGCTCCAAATTGAATCGGTGCAAGTAATACCTTATGCTGAGCAATTGCTGTTTTAGCATCTTCAGCACGTCCATGAATCAGGAATTTTTCTTTTTCATTGTGGAGCTGCATCACTTTCTGATTGCTGTAGGCCCCATAAATATGCAGCTGTACGCCCGGTAGTTTTTTCCGGAGCACAGGCCATATTGTTGTTTTTAAGGTTTGCAGCGTATGCCAGTTCGGTTCATGTAAGTAATTGCCAATAAACACGAATCCTGCTCTTTCATCAAAAGACGGCCAGTGCTTAAGGTCTTTTTCTTCCAATGTTTCTTCTAAAAATGGGAGGTAGTAAATTAAAGAAGGATCAATACGAAAAGTATCTTTTAAAATATTCATTTCCACTTCAGAAATGATCAAAGAAAGGTCACATCGGAGTATAGCCGCGATTTCTCTTTTCGCCATATCGCTAAACAAATCACTGATGTGAAAAGGCTGTCCGCTTTTTACAGCCTTTTGCCGCGCATGACGTAAACAATGCAGGTCTTCCGTATCTAGAATTCTAAGTGCATCCGGACATTCCTGCTGTACCCGCCAGCCATATTGTTCTTCCATCACAAAGCGGTCGAAAAGTACTGCATCCGGGCAGATTTCCCGAATCAATCCGTTAAAACCATCGTCATTTAATTCAATAGCAAGTTCTGCTACGCCTTTTTCTCCCAGATCAAAACTATAAGCCGTTTTAGCAGCTGCACAAGCAAAAGTGACCTGATGTCCCTCAGCAATAAAGAAATCTATCAGCTGAAGCATCCTTGTTCCCGCTGCTGAAGAGCATGGCTCTGGCCATACTAACCCTATGATAAATGTTTTCTTTCCGCTCATTTCTTTAAAATTGTCGCAAAATAGATGTTTTTACTGCAAAGCCTGTGATTATTCCTAATTTTGGAGCAGAGAATTTTATTTATACCCTCATGCTTGGACTAAAATTATTAACAGATCCCCGTTGGGCCAATATTGCAGAATCAAATTTAGAAGAGATATTAACGGATCATGCCTGGTGCGAACAAAAAGCCGCAACAAACGCGATTACTTTAATTACCAATAATTCTGAGCACATGGATTTAGTGGAAGAACTCACGGCCATTGCGATTGAAGAAATGCAGCATTTTCAAATGGTGATCGAAATTATCAATAAACGCGGATATACTCTGGGAAGAGAGCGTAAAGATGATTATGTAGGTCGATTGGTGAAATTTAGCCGTAGAGATGGCAGTAGAAATAATGCCTTTATTGACAGACTATTATTTGCGGCAATGATTGAAGCAAGGAGCTGCGAACGATTTCGTGTGCTGTCACAAAACATCAAAGATCCTGAATTGGCGAAGTTTTACCATGACCTCATGGTATCTGAAGCGGGTCATTATACTACATTCTTAAATTTTGCCCGTAAATATACCATTGATGTAGATGTGGATGCGAGATGGAAAGAATGGCTGGAGTTTGAAGGGGAGCTGATCCAAAGTTATGGTAATAGAGAAGCGATACACGGTTAATTCAGATGTGTGGTTGTAAATATTAACCCCCAAAAGTTTTTATCCAGCTTTTGGGGGTTATTTCGTTTTGATACTACTTCTTTCAATAAGAATTGAGCGATAGGTGATCGAATAAATCGTCTGTTTTTCAGGTTAAAGTTTAGATCGATAATAAAAACCCAATGGTGAAATTCGAATCCCAATCAAATACAAAGGTATTACAGTTCGTCGCATCTGCAATACCCTGATAGATGTTTACGCCACTTTTGATTTTGATTTTATCTGTTTTGTATCTTTCTGGATCTTTTAATACAGTATATCTTTCCTTTCCTTTCCTGCCTTGATTGGCAAGCTCAAAAGGTACACCACCAATGATAAAGCATACCTTACGCTGGGCATCAGGTATTTTTTGAGCCGCCTGTTTTACTTGATCGTAGACTACCTGATCAGTCATGTCTTTTTCATAATATTTAGCACCTGGGATTTCTTCAAAATGTAAGGCATTGTCTTTCCAGCATATTTTCGTGTTTCCAGAACCAATATCTACCACAAAGGAAGTGTTTGCATAGGCGTCGGGCAATACAGATTTTAGGGCTAATTTCCCTTCTTCTTCAGGTGTAACCAAGTTTACGATATAGCCCATCTTTTTTAATTCTGAAGAGATGGTGGCAGTTTTAGGCTCTTTTTGTGCACCAGAACTGATGACAAAATGAATGTTTTTTGATTTTACTCCCTTATCGAACATACCACCTATATAATCTTTTAAACCCATTCTGATGTCGGTGGTGCTGGCCATACCCTCATAGACAAATGACTTTCCGAAATCTTTGGAAACAATCTCCCAGCGTTTCTCTTTGTCTATATTTACAATGAAAGAATTGAAACCTGAGGCTCCTACTTCCACCACACCTTTGTACTCGCCATTCACCGGTTTTTCCGGGGTATAATCAAATGCTCGCTGGTCATCCGGACTGCTGACTAGCGCTTTCTTTTTTAGGGTATAGATTGAATTTAAATTGGTTGCTTCTGCATCAAATCTGCCGCTTTCTAAAGCCCAATAACCAGCACCAATGATTAAAATGATGATGATAACTGCTTTTATTGGCCAGGATGCTCTGCTTCTGGTAGTCTTTTCTTCCATGTTGTTGATCTGTTCTTTTGTTTTTTAAGGCGTTAATATTAATATAGAAGGTAGATGCAATCAGATAACGAATATAGCACATCAATTTATTTATGTGTGCTATTTAGCAAGATTAATTAATTAAACATTCTTGCTATATTGAGTTTCAAACCTTGCTGTATCCAAGGTAAAAATCAGCTGCTACTCCCTTTATTAAAACCCAAAAATGAATTATGACCAATTTTAAGATGGATCGTCAAACTTTTAGAGATTTGAATGTATTTAATGATGCTTCGGGGGATGAATCTATTTTTAGTTTTTTTAAAGCAACAAGGACACTAGGAGGGAAGGAGAAAATTCTGGAAATGATGGAGCACCCATCATCAGATTTTCATTTGCTGAATGGGCGTAAATCTGCCATCAAATATTTTTATGATTATAAGATACAGCTGGAGGTTAAAAGCGAGCAATTAGACCTGATTGGCTATTACCTGAAATTCAATAAAGTACTTTCCAGAAATAATATGCTGGATGCTTTGGTGGATTTCATAGGGAATAACTCTACTAACGACTATTATATCGTCACCAAAGGATTAGAGTTTCTAATCAGTACTGTAAAATATGTTTCCCGTTTTATAGCCGAACAGGACCTGACAATAATGCCAGAGTATTTGAAGAATAAACTAGAAGAAATAGAAAGGATATTGAACATTGAGTCTTTAAAGGCTGCTGCAGGACTTCATGAAAAGAACCTTAAGTTTTATCAGGTGAGCAAATTCGACCATAGCTTTCGTGGGAAAGAGAAAATGGAACTCCTGCATTTAGTCGAATTGATTTATGAACTGGACGCTTATGAAACCATTGCTGCGGTGGCGAGGAAAAGGCTATTTTGCTTTCCTGAATATTCTGAAGGCGAAAACCTGGAACTCGAACTTGTCGGTTTCTTCCATCCTTCTTTTGATCAGCCAGTTGAGAATGATATTTTTTTGAACCAAACTGAAAACATGGTTTTTCTTACTGGGTCCAATATGGCAGGTAAATCATCTTTGTTAAAGTCATTAGGATTGGCAATTTACCTGGCGCATTTAGGCTTTCCGGTTCCTGCAATTTCAATGAAAACAGCTGTTTTTAATGGTTTATTGACCACAATTAATCTGCCGGATCAGCTCGGACAAGGACTCAGCCATTATTATGCTGAAGTAAAACGAGTAAAGGAAGCTGCCACGGCACTCCTGGAAAATAACCGGATGTTTATTGTTTTTGACGAACTTTTTAGAGGAACGAATGTAAAAGATGCCTATGATGCTTCTTTGCTAATCATTTCAGAACTGACGGCCATTCGTAATTCGATGTTTTTTATCTCTACGCATCTGGTGGAGCTTGCAGCTGCACTCCAGCCACTAAACCACATTACTTTCAAATATCTGGATACCTATTTTGAAGGAGAAAAGCCGGTATTTACCTACCGGCTCAAAGAGGGTGTTTCTGAAGAACGTTTAGGGACATACATCCTACAAAAAGAAGGGATTGTGGACATCCTCCGTGCTGTTGTTCTCCAGAAGATTAATAATTCAGCTTAAAGCCTAAAGTATACCAGGATCCTGGCATTGGAATGGCTTCCGCTTCAATAAATTGTGCATTAAATAGGTTACCTGCATCCACGTAAATGTTATAATGCGGTTGCTTGTAAGCCAGTTTTGCATCGATTACCGTATAATCTTTATAAGTGATGCGGTCCTGATAACGGGCAGCAATGGTCAAATCCATTACCTTGCAGAAAGAGGTCGTTAAAGTACCGTTCAATTGATTCTTCAAACTTCTCAATGCATATCTGGAGATGTTAGCAGTAGAAATAGTCGTTTTAATGGTTGGATCCAGGTAGGTATAAGCAGCGCCCAATCTGAAGCCATTCAGGATACCATTGCTACCAGCAGGAGCAGTCCAGCGATAATCTCCACTTAACGTCAGTCCTGTGGTGTTGACCTGACCATAATTTTGTGGCTGATATGGGTCGGTTATTTTTTCCTTTGCCCAATCAATGAAATCCTCTATCCGGCGCGTAAAATAGCTGGCATTTGCGGAGAAATGTGCGTTGTTGAATTTAACTCCAGCTTCGGCATATTTTGATTTTTCAGGGCGTAACTGGTCATTCCCAATATTGGTTTGCCCTTTATAATAAAGGTCGGTATAAGTAGGTAAACGCTGTCCAGTACCTAAATTCCCATACAATCTCCAGTTCCCGTAAATATGGTAGCCAATGTCCAAACCGGGAAAAGCCTGCCAGCCATAGTCGGAATTGTAATTGGTATACGCGCCAACATTAATGGATAATCGATCCAGAGGTTCAAACTTATACTCTCCAAAGAATCCGCTGTTGCTGCGATTTCTTTTGCCAAGGCTACTGCTTTTGATGTATTCTGTTCTCGTTTCCAGACCTAATCCAAAAGTACCAAAGCTAGTTTGTATCGTGTTGTTTAGCTCTGCATCCAGGACATTACTCAGGTGATGGTTGGCCGGATAAGCCAGTGTTACCTTGTTAAATAGGTAATTATCTACGTTATTACGGTAACTGATTCTTGGAACCATCGTCCAGTGCTCCGTAATCTTTGTGGTGTAAGACAGCGCAGCAAGGGCTGTTTTTACGGTTTCTTCTGATTCCTTATCATTTGGTGCAGCATAAAATCCATTTGCACCGAATTTATTATAGACATAGCCGGCCATTACATCCAGCTGGTCTTCTTTTCCTACCTTGATTTTTCCTTGATAATACAGTTTCTGGTTATTGAAAGCAGTGTTGTAGCGATACCCATTACCTGCTTCCCGTCCGATAGAAAATAAATGACTGGATTGAGCTAAAGCGAGGGTACCAGTCAGATGCTGACCGTTATTCAGGTAAATGCCGCCAGCTCCATCCCGCTGTTTAAAACTGCTTCCAGCAAATACATTGGCTGAAATACTGGTTTTCTGCGGACTGCGGGTTACGATATTGATCGCTCCGGTTAATGCGTTTATACCGTATACTCTCGAAGCAGAGCCACGCAGGACTTCAATATGGTCAATATCGTCCATAGTGATGGGTAGATTCATCATGTTGTGACCAGTCTGCGGATCCGTAATTTTAACCCCATTGAGTAAAACGAGTGTTTCATCAAAGGTACCACCATCAATACTAATGTCGGCCTGACTGCCTCCAGGACCACGCTGTCGAACATCAATACCAGTTACATAGCTGAGCAATTCACTAACCGACCTTGCCGGTAAGCTCTTGATCTTTTCCCGGTCAATGATCCAGATGTTTCTATTTTGTTTCGAAAAAGGAAGCTGAAGTCGGTTTTCTTGTACCATCACTTCATTTAATTTTGTGGTGTCAGCCAAAGGTTTGGTTGTTTGTGCATTTAATGTTATACTGGAACCCATCAGGGCCATAAAATACACGGAATTTTTAAAAAGCATTATGGTTTATTTTGAAGGCCAAAGATATATTGTTTTCGAACTTTAAACCACATAAAATCTTTACCTAGTTTTTCCAACCAATTTTCCCCATAACTGGCATACTTATTTTGTTTTAATTATGTTTGCTGAATAATTTGATAAGAACCGCCTTGCGGAAATTTACAGAAAAAACGTATAAAGAGAATAAATATGATTATTGCACCGAAAATTCGTGGGTTTATCTGCCTGACTGCTCATCCTGATGGCTGCGCTCAAAACGTGTTAAACCAGATCAATTACGTGAAATCTAAAGGCCCTATTGACGGACCTAAAAGAGTCCTGGTTATTGGCGCATCAACCGGTTTTGGTTTATCGTCAAGGATTACCAGTGCCTTTGGATCTAATGCATCTACTATTGGTGTATATTTCGAAAAACCACCAGCACCTGGGAAAACAGCTTCAGCGGGCTGGTACAATACTGCTGCATTTGAAGCACAGGCTCAAGAGGCTGGTTTATATGCAAAAAGTATCAACGGTGATGCCTTTTCAAAAGAGATCAAAGAAAAAACTCTGGAATTGATCAAAGCTGACCTGGGACAAATTGACTTGGTGATTTACAGTTTGGCTTCTCCAAAAAGAGTTCACCCGGTAACAGGTGTCGTACACAGCTCTGTATTGAAACCAATTGGTGAAGTTTATACCAATAAAACAGTAGATTTCCATACAGGAATCGTTTCTGATATCTCTATTCAGCCTGCTCAAGGTGATGATATTGAAAATACAATTGCCGTTATGGGTGGTGAAGACTGGGCAATGTGGATTGATGAATTGAAAGCCGCGGGTTTACTTGCAACAGGTGCAACTACAGTTGCGTATTCTTATATCGGCCCATCATTAACAGAAGCAGTTTACCGTAAGGGTACAATTGGCCGCGCTAAAGATCATTTAGAGGCCACAGCGTTCCAGATTGCTGATCAATTAAAAGATATCAATGGAAAAGCTTATGTGTCGGTAAACAAAGCTCTGGTTACTCAGGCGAGTTCGGCAATTCCAGTAATTCCATTGTACATTTCTCTTTTGTACAAAATTATGAAAGCAGAAGGTCTTCATGAGGGATGTATTGAGCAAATTCAACGTTTGTTCAAAGAACGTTTGTATACAGGTGCTGAAGTACTGACAGATGAGCAAGGAAGAATCCGTGTAGACGATTTAGAGATGCGTGATGACGTTCAGGCGCAGATTGCTGCGCTTTGGCCAGAAGCGACTACTGAAACACTTCCTGCAATCGGCGATCTTGCTGGTTACAAAAAAGATTTCTTAAACCTATTTGGTTTTGACGTAGCAGGTGTTGATTACGAGGCTGACGTGAATGAAATGGTGGAAATTTCAGGATTGGTTTAAACCAATTTATCAGGATAACAGAAAAGCGCTTCCATTTGGAGGCGCTTTTCATTTTATAAGTGTTTATTTAATTCTTCTTCCAGTTCTTTCGGAAACAATGGTTTTCGGAACAACTTCACCACATGTGGATTCGCTTCCGCTTTTTTGATGTCTCCAAAATCCAATGTGGAGGAGAGTATCGCTACCACACATTTCTCTGTGATTGACTTTGGGAGCCCTTTATAAATTTCCAGGAACTCAAAACCATCCATCTCCGGCATCTGAATGTCCAGCAGAATGAAATCAGGAATCTTATCCTCTTCATTTTTGTTCCTGCTGAGGTAGTTCAACGCCTCTTCACCAGATTGGCAAAGAATAATTTCATCAAATAATTTAGTGATGGTGATGATCTTGGAATTGATTTTCAAGTCAACTTCATTGTCATCAATTAACATAACCTTTCTTACCTTATTTAACATTTGGAATTGTGATTTTAAAGGTGGTACCTTCTATAGCATTCGAACTTACTGTAATCTTTCCGTTGATTTTATTGAGCGCTTCTTTCACAATGAAAAGGCCCAGGCCGCTTCCATGGTTGATTTTACTTTTAAAGAATTGTAAGAATATCTTTTCTAAGTGCTCGTTTAGAATGCCCATACCGTTGTCATTGATGCTAATGTGCACCTGAGTTGGCTGAACCTCCACCGAAATATTTACATGCTTGTTCAGTTCTGTTTCTTTCTGATACTTGATCGCATTGGAAATCAAGTTTCCTAAGATCACTTCAATGCGGAAGGCATCTCCAAAAAACAACTCATCCTGAATGATGTTCACATTGAACTTCATGTCTTTGTCTGTATAAGCATAGAGCTCAATCAGATCGGCAACCAGTTTTTTGAAGTTAATTTCGGTATGTTCCGAAACCGTCTTGTTGTTTTTATAGTACTGCAGCGTTTTCTGAATGTAATAATCTAATCTGTTGGAGCAGGTTTCTATCAATCCCCAGTACTCACCGCTAGAATTAAATAGGCCTTCCATTTTCACCAGGTTTACAATTCCCATAGTAGAAACCAATGGTGCCCGTAATTCGTGAGAAATACTATAAATAAAGCGATTCAATTCATCATTGGTTTTTTCTAATTCTGCGACTTTATTTCTCAGGTCTATTTTAGATTTATAAGCATCATACGCATTTTTGATAGAGTTGTGCAGCTCCAGATCATTCCATGGTTTGGTAATATACCGGTAAATATCGCCATGATTGATCGCATCAGCCAAGGCCTCAATATCGGTATAACCAGTCAATAAAATTCTGGTAGGATCTGGAAACGTATTTTTGATGTTTTTGAAAAACTCCACACCTGTAATATTCGGCATCTTCTGATCCGCAATAATCACTTGTACTGCAACGTTCTCAAGGATTTTTAATCCTTCGTCGGCAGAAAGGGCAGTGTAAATTTCATACTGTCGCCTAAAACTTGCTTTGAAAGCGAGCAAGTTATTTTCTTCATCATCAATATACAGAACACGTATAGTTGTGGCATTCATAATAAAGTTTATTATCGTGAGATTACGGGTAAGGTAATAATAAATTCTGTACCTTGATTTACTTTTGTCACAACATCTATGTGGCCACGATGGTTTTCAATGATCCTAAATACGATGGATAAGCCTAATCCGGTGCCTTCTCCAACATCTTTAGTCGTAAAAAACGGTTCAAAAATCTTTTGTTTGACTTCTTCAGTCATTCCTGATCCTGAATCCTTAATACTGATTTTCACTTCTTCTCCTTCTTGCCAGGTGCTGATGCTCAATTGCTCCTCTGTATTTGATACTTCTTTTCCTTTAATTGCCTGGATGGCATTGCTGATCAGGTTCATAAATACCTGGTTGATTTTTCCGGGCATACATTCTACTTTTGGCAGGGTACCATAACTCTTGACAATCTGTAGATTTCCAGGAAATGTACTTCTCAATAACACAAGGGTAGAATCCAGACCTTCATTCAGGTCGACAGGCTTGGTGTCATTTTCATCCAGTCTGCTGAAATTTTTAAGACTTCTGATAATTTCTGCCGTACGTGTTGCACCTTCACCAATTCCTGAAAGCAGGGATTTAATCTCTTCTCTAACGAAATCCAGGTCAATAGACCTTTTAAAATTTTCAATTTCGCTGAGCTGCGGATTGAGGTCCTGTGTTGGATCAACGTTTTCATACATATCAATCAGCTGATTCAGATCGTCAATATCCATCTGAAGCGGTTTGATATTGGAAGTCACAAAATTGATTGGATTGTTGATCTCATGTGCAATACCGGCAGTCAGCTGACCTAAAGAAGCCATTTTCTCTGAATCTACCAATTGAGACTGTGTCTCTTTCAGGTTAGATAAAGCATCGTTTAAGCTGGTGTTGATGTTTTCCAGTGCTTCTGTTCTTTCCTTTACTTTAATTTCCAATAGGACATTTTGTTCACGTACCAGTTTTTCATTCTCAGTCAGGATTCTCAAAGCTTCTGATTGTGATTCTTCTTTCTCTTTCTTGAAGATGTTGATCTTGTCGGCAAGTGCAAAAGATAGCAATACAGCCTCTAAACCAGAGCCAATCAGGATCGCATTATTCGTTAAGAAAGTATAAGAAAGTACACCAATATCCTTCATGATAAATATTATTACCCCAATTAGGAAGCAAGACCATGAAATTGTAAAGTATAATGCTGGACGATATTTTTTTCTATATATTAATATACCTGTAACAATAACTGATATGGATGCGATGATAGTGAGCAGCTGTAAAGCCATTTGTGCTTCTACAGGATAGCCAGCCAGACTAATGGCAAAGCAAAGCAGGTAAAACAGGATCAGGATGTTCAGGTAACGATTGACCTTAGGATAGAAATATTTAACGTGCAGGAATTCTTTAGTAAAGAGAATCGAGGTGATACCCACGAAAACAATGGAGAATATCAATCCCTGATTGTTTAAATTCAAGTTATCGCCCCAAAGTAAGGAGAAAGCATAGCCCTGTAAGGAAAGCTGTGTAAAGCCAACGCTAAAAATATAAACCACATAAAACAGGTAGCTCCGGTCTCTTACCGTGAAGTATATAAAGATATTATATAAAAACATGGTGATGATGAGGCCAATATATAAGCTGAAAACATTACTTTCCAGGCTCAAGCCCTCCATAATTGAGGTATAAGAACCTATAAATAATGGGAGTGTAACCGGACTGGATGAAGAAACTTTAAGGTAATACGTTGTGGTATCTGTACTTGTTCTCAGCCTAAAAATTGGGTCCTGATGCACCACATCACGATGGTGAATCGAAACCTCATTTCCTGATTTAATCTCTTTATATTGTCCATGTTCCTGATAATAAAATGCAACTTTATCTAGATTCGGACTTTTCAATTGAAGGAAAAAATCGGTTGAATTTTGAATGTCTGCCACGTTGAACTTGATCCAGATTGTGGATTTTGTGAGTCCGAAATTGGCAATTTTATGGTGATTGGCAACGAATTTACCATTTTTAATGATTTCCTCCAGAGAAAGGTTTCCAGAAGAATCTTCATAGGTGGAAACCTGGTCGCTGATGTTAATTGGCGCGGTAGCTGCGCTGTTTAGCTGAATCAATTGTGCATTTGCAGGACCGAACCCCAGCAAAAAAAGCATCACCAAACAAAATAATTGCGGAAGCTGCTTTAAACTATTTAGGTACTGCATTATCTGTTAAACTTTAAATCGTACATGATGTCTACTTCTCCTTTAGGGCCGGTTTCTGATCGTACCTGTACAGGATTTTCAATGAGGTCAAAAACCAGTTCTCTAATGGTAGGCTCGGCTTTTTCCAGGGTTCTAAGGTTGTCAATAATTACTGCTGTTGCAATCAGATCAAGTTTGGGATAGTAAAATTGACCATTGTTACCAACATCAATATTCACATCAAACCCTGTTCTTTTACCTCCTCTAACGGTAGCCGGCGCACATAAAGCAAATAAACTATGCAGTCCAAGTGTGTAAGCCAATGCCACAGAAGCGCGGATTAAAAAGATACTGCCAATTCCAAATCCTGCAATTTCCCTGGAGTTCCACAGGCCGCAAAGTTCGCCGGTTTTTAGTAATTTTCTTTCTTTTAACTGATCAAATATTTTAGGATCCAGTTTTCCGATTGCGTCTTCTATTGGGAGTGGTAAATCTTCATCAGCAATCTGAATGCGGGCACCGCCCAATGCCCGTCCATCTTCTGTAGATTCTACCAGGATCACATAAGTGTTTTCATGCTGCATCCAGGCATGTTTCGCCGAGGTAATCATGGTGATGCCGTAGATTTCCAATACCTTTCGATGGCCATCTATAAATTTATGACATAAAGCCTCATTATCTGTCGCCTTAAATGCGGTGAACTTTACCATTTATTGGGTTAAATTAGCTATGAATATTTTTTCTATTGGTAAACGTTTAGAAGGAGTTCCTTCTGCTTCTGCATAGAATAATCTACATAGAAAAACGCTCACTTCCTGCTCATCTACTGTTGGAAAGCAATTGTAGAAAATCTCATTTAATTCAGAAAACTTGTCTTTAAGATAAAAATCCTGATTCAGTCCATCTCCGTATTTTAAAATGTTAAAGTGTAAAATGCTCGCTGTCATCGGATGAAGGGAAATTCCAGCACGATTGGCGGTTAACCACATCCTTTCTACTGCTTTTCCTCCTTTGATGAAATCGTCTGAAGTATAATTAGGCATGGTGACCAGGGCAATTGCGGAGGAAGCCAGACCGGATTTTTTCGAGAGGCGTTCCAATCCTGTACCCATTTTCCAGTGTTTCAGCAAGTCCAGTACCTTTGGGTCTTTTGCAATTCTCATCCCAATGGCTTCTCCAGCTGTCAGACCAAAAGATTCCAGATCTAATCCATCGCCGGTTCTTTCACTTTCTTCTTTGGTAAACCTCAATTCCAGGTTAAATAACTCATGGTGTCCGGTAGGGGTATACAAACGGAGTTTATCCGATTCGCCCATGATATTTGCTACCTTTTGGATGGCCGCAGGATCTTCAATGAAATAAATTTTCGCGCCTGCTACCTGCTCTGTTTCTGCTTTGATCTCGGCTAAGGTCTCAGCAGGGATGGCTTTGATCACTTTAGGCTGATTTCTATTGGTATTTCTAATGCTTGTAAAATCGGCCAGACCGTCTTTTTGATGTCCTACTGCTGCCTTTGAAAATTGCAGTACAGCAATTAACTCAGGGATTTGAGGGTCAGGAAAAAGCTGTTCTATCACCTGAAGCTGAAGCGTTTCTGCTTTCAACCGGATGCTCTCCAGGGTTAATCCGAAACCGACATAGGCGATGATGTTCTTATGATTTGCGAAAGAGAAGGAGCGTTCAGTATCATGGAAAAGAAGTAGTGCACCGTCTTTGTACAACCATTTCCAAGGTTGATTGTTGCCTGCAGAACTGCCTCTTTGTGCAGTATGTATGAGTTCGTCCAGTTGTTCGCCGTCTAATTCAACCGCGTTTTCTGCTTTTTCAATTTTTAACTGCGCAGCCAGTACCTCCATTTCCGGAAAGGAAATTCCCTTTGCAGGCTTCAGGATTTCAGTATTGGTATTTTCTTTTACGGGATCCGCGATGATTTCTTCGATGTCTACAAAGAAACGACCTGAAACAGAAAGTTCTGAAAGGAGTATTCTCCTCGACAAATCAGCTGTGATTCCACCGCCGTAAGTAACGGCACTGGCCAGCTGTGGCCATGAAGTGATGGTTTGCTGGATTTCAATCATCGAAGCCTTCATCCTGGTGGATAAGGTTTCCACGCCTGCAATTGGTAATATATAAGGTATTTTCTCTTCGTTGGTTTTAAGGTGTTTGACTTTCGAAATGTCCAGGTGCTCTATATATCCATGTAAAATCGGACGGTTTGGTTCCAGATCGAAACGCTCAATATCTATGGTACCTCTATCACTGGCTTCCATTAATACTGGAATCTGATGGGCTTTCGCCTTTACTCTGCAAAGGATTTTAATGTCGATGCCGTCACACTCGTCGATTAAAAGATCTAATTTTCCGTTTTCAGTTAAAAAGCTTTCAATATTTTCTTCCGTAATTCCTTCATGGAAACAGGTTACTTTCAGGAAAGGGTCAATTTCCGCAATTTCTCTGGCCACAATGACCGTCTTTCTTAAATCTACATTTTGAACCCCACTGCGAATGCGGTTGAGGTTGGTCAGGTCCAGGTGGTCAAAATCTGCAATGCGTAATTCACCGCAGCCACGCTCAATAGCCAGGGTCAAGGAAACAGATTGCCCCACAGAAAGACCAATCACGCCAATTTTTTTCTCCATCAGCTGGTCTTGCTCCTGCTGCGTGATTTTATGCTTGTTTCTATTGGTCCGAACCAGGATAAATTCTTCCTTGTCAAGGACATGAACCAATTTCTCAATCCAAGGATAATAGACCCAAACTCCATAAGTATCTGCGTCCTGACCATTCAAACGTTTTACTATAAGTTCGTCGATTTGATCTTTACTCAGCACCAAGGTTGGATTTAAGCCTTTAACCAGGTCAGTAAGTTGATTTGTAATGCTGTCAAAAACCTGGATATGTGGTTTTTCTTTTAGCAAATTCAATAGCGAAGATTGATCTTCTGGATTTAGAATTCTAAAAAATAATGGAGTATAGATTTCACTATACTTTTTGGTTTGCGAAGCTAGCTCTTTTTTAAGTTGACGTAATTCTTTATCTAATTGCATTTGTTCTATGAGATATACCCTTTAATCATTACAAAAATTCTATTAAAATTATACTTTTAACCGTGATAATGAAAGTATAATTTTTATTATTATGGAGGTGTTAATTTTAATTAACGCGTTACCCACTAATAATGAGCTCTATTCCCTTGATTATTGTCCCAAACAATAGAATTGAAATATTCTATTGTTGTAAAATTTCAACCAAATTACTTCATTGAACCTTATAAAAGCAATATATTTAAAAAAATTATATTAAATTCATAAGATGAATTCTAACGCATCCATAAATGTCCTGTACATAGACGATGAAGCTCACAATCTGAACTCTTTTAAAGCTGGATTTAGAAGAATGTTTAATGTCTTTACCGCTGAGTCTGCAGAGGAGGGGAGAAAGGTTTTGGAAAAGCAATTAATCCATGTGATCATTACCGATCAGCGGATGCCTGTTATGACGGGGATTGAATTCCTGGAATCTATTATTCCTGATTTTCCTGAACCGATCAGAATATTGCTCACAGGTTACGCTGATATTAACGCTGTAATTGACGCCATCAACAAAGGACAAGTTTACAAGTACATCCAGAAGCCCTGGATGGCAGAAGATCTGCGGATCAATATTGAAAAAGCTTTTGAAATCTATTCGTTAAGAAAAGAAAACCGGGAGCTGACGGAAAAGTTACTGATCGTGAATCAGCAGCTGGAATTTTTATTCCGTCAAAGTCTCTTATCCTAAATATTAGGACCAGAATTTCGGATCTATATCAATTTCATATTGCTATAGATCCGAAAAAGTACTTTATGAAAATTTGATGATTTCTTTAATGAATGGCCTTCTAATGATATTTTAATACCAATTTGTGTAATTATTTAAGAATAAAACCTCAATTAATTTTTATCTTTAAATAGTTTTTTTGTTCATAATAATTGAAATATATTTAACAAAAAAAGGCAAAAATTCTATGAACTCCGATACTTCCGTAAACGTTCTCTATGTTGATGATGAAGTTCACAACCTCAATGCTTTCAAAGCAAGTTTCCGACGTAAATTCAATATTTTCATTGCAAATTCTGCAATTGAAGGTAGAAAAGTTTTAGAATCTGAGGATATCCATGTGATTGTTACGGATCAAAGAATGCCGGTCACTACTGGAATTGAGTTTTTAGAATCTATTATCCCTGATTTTCCTGATCCGATAAGAATTTTACTTACAGGTTATGCAGACATTAATGCGGTTATCGATGCCATTAATAAAGGGCAGGTGTACCGATACATTCAAAAACCTTGGATGGAAGATGATTTGAGGATCAATATTGAGAAAGCATTTGAGCTTTATACTTTGAGAAAAGACAATAGAGATCTGACCGCCAGCTTATTGGTAGCCAATGAAAAACTGGAAAACTTATTGAGAATGGGGACTGATTTATAGTCCCCATTTGTATTTTACAGCTCTTTTCTTAAACGTGCTACCGGGATATTCATTTGCTCCCTGTATTTTGCAACCGTTCTTCTGGCAATATTATAGCCTTGTTCTTTTAGGATTTCTGTAAGTTTCTCGTCTGCCAATGGCTTGCGTTTGTCCTCATTTCCAATACAGTCTTCCAGGATTTTTTTCACCTCTTTATTCGATACTTCTTCGCCGCTTTCCGTTTGGATGGCTTCAGAGAAGAAAGATTTCAAGAGAAAAGTTCCGAATTCCGTTTGTACATATTTTGAGTTTGCTACCCTGGAAACCGTAGAGATGTCCATGTCGATTTTATCGGCAATGTCTTTTAAGATCATTGGACGCATTTTGCGCTCGTCGCCGGTGAGCAGGTACTCATATTGGTACTGCATGATGGCGTTCATTGTTTTCAGCAAGGTCTGCTGTCTTTGCTTAATGGCATCAATAAACCATTTTGCAGAATCCAGCTTCTGTTTCACGAACTGAACAGCCTCTTTTAATTTCTTATCTTTTTGTGCTGCTTTATCATAATGATCAAACATGTCGATATAGGATCGGCTTACCCTCAGTTCAGGCGCATTTTTTGAATTTAACGTCAAAATCAAGGTGCCATCATTATTGCTCACATGAAAATCAGGAATCACCTGCAGCTGTTTCGTGGTCACTTGATTGGAATCCCCAGGTTTAGGGTTTAAGCGCAGGATTTCTGCAATGATCTCTTTCAGGTCTTCACTATTCAGTCCTAAAGCCTTTTCAAGTTTATCATAGTGTTTCCTGGTAAACTCATCCAGGTAGTTTTCTACGATGATAATGGCTTTTTGAATGATCGGATTTGAAGGGTCTTTACGCTTTAATTGTAAGGTAAGGCACTCTTGTAAATCTCTGGCAGCAATTCCCGGAGGATCGAAACTTTGAATGACCTTCAGCATTTCTAATACATCCTCTTCTTCTACCATCGCATTCTGTGAGAAGGCAAGGTCATCGATCATAGAGGTAATCGGCCTCCGCAAATAACCGTCGTCGTCTAAACTACCAATGATCTGCTTTCCTATGATGAAATCCTGATCAGATAATGGAACCAGGTCCAGCTGTTCCTGTAAACTCTCAAAAAAAGTACTTTCAATCGCAATTGGAGTTTCTTTTTTCTCTTCATCATCCTCATTATTATAAGAGGTGCTATAGTCGTTTACATTATCGTCCTGTAAATAATCATCTACGTTAAATTCATCTGTGTTTTCTTCCTTCGCACTTGGATCAAAATCATCCGGCGTATCATTTAAATCATCATACTCGCTTTTAGGCTCCTCAGCGATCATTAAGCTGGGATCTTCAAGCGCTGGATTTTCCTCCAATTCTTCCTTAATTCTGGTATCTAATGCAACAGTAGGTACTTGCAGCAATTTAATAAATTGAATTTGCTGAGGGGAGAGCTTTTGAAGTAATTTTTGTTGTAGATGTTGTTTAAGCATGTTTTATCAAAGCGGTATTATGTGTACCCGTTCCAAAAATACGAATTTGGTTTACATATAAACTATCAAGACAAAGTATTATTGTGTATTTAGCAAGAATAAAGGCTTTTTCGAAATCCGGTTTTCTTAAAACATTTTTTACTATCCTCCATTTTGGCCGCTATTATTTTGGCAAACAATTGGGATTAAAGCGCTGTTAGGTACTGAGTCTTAAGCAGGAAAAAAATGAATTATCGCTGAATAGCAAGAATAGATGCAGGTTTTGAAAATATTTTCCTACTTTTATTAGGACGTTTAACATCAAAAGCTAATACTACTTATGAGTTTTGTAAAAGAATTTAAGGAATTTGCAGTCAAAGGCAATGTGATTGACCTGGCTGTCGGCGTAATTATTGGGGGCGCTTTTGGCAAGATTGTGACCTCCCTGGTCAATGACTTGATTATGCCTCCAATCAGTTTGCTGATTGGTGATAAGGGATTTGTCAATTTTTATGTCCCGCTGAGTGCGAAGGTGAGAGAATTTGTAGCGACTAATCCTACTGCTTCTCTGGAAGATGCCAGGAAAATAGGTCCTGTGTTTGCCTGGGGAAACTTTGCAACAGAGGTGATCAATTTCCTAATTCTTGCAATGATCATTTTCTTAATGGTAAAAGCCATCAATAAAATGAAAAGAAAGCAAGAAGAAGTTCCAGCTGCAGCTCCTGCACCAACACAAGATCAAGTATTACTTACAGAGATCCGCGATTTGCTGAGAAACAAATAAACTGTTTTTTATAAAATTTAAACCCCTTAGATTGAATGAGTTTTTCTTCAATTTAAGGGGTTTTTCAGTGAGGGATTATTGTGAAAATTCCTGAGCTAATTTTTACTGAATGGTAGTCGGACACTGGTCGGGAAGAGGTCGGACTTATTGTAGGGTTCGGAGGGGGTTCGGTTAGGGTTGCCGTAGGGGGTCTGCAATGTTTACTAAAGCAACCCTAACCGAACCCCCTCCGAACCCCCCAGAAAAACAGGTCTCTTCCCGAGCATTATAGATGCCTTTTTGGACTGTAAAATTTGATTTAAAAGGTTCTTTTAACCGCAGGATCAGTTAATAAGATATAGTCGCCGAGACTGCTGTATTTCTCCCAGTCGGGAGAAATAAAATCCTCGCCTGAAAAACAGGAGATATTGGCGATTTTCAATTTCGGCAGCAAAGTTTTCAATTTTGCCAGGGTACCTAATTTTTCGTCACTATGGAAACGGCCGTTTACCTGGAAAACTTTTGTCCCTTTATTACTTTTCAAATATTTGGCAATAGACCAGGACATGGTGGCATCCCAAAGATTTTGTGTCTGGTAGATTTTCATCGTACCCATGCCATGACCGCCTAGCATGGCTATAAATTTCTCATAATATTTTCCCGTTGCCGTGTCTACAGGCAGGGGAGGAAGAAAAGGACTTGAATTTTTTGGGAATTGATCCAGGATGGATAAGCCGGATTTACTTACTGCATTGCTGTATCGGGTGGCAGCGTTGGCCGCGATTACTGGTAAATGATAGGCTTTAGCATATTCAATCATCGGTTTATAGTCGTCGTAATTCTTCCAGACTCTAGCTTCTTTGACAAAGTTCTTCTCAGAAATCAAGCCCAATAGGTATTCATCCATTACCGGCTGAACGTCGTTATGGAACATTTCTAAGCTCAATACTGTTTTTGGGAAGCTGCTGCTCATTTTTTGATAAAGCTCAAGTTCTAACTGATGAGCAATAGCGTCGTTGTGTTCTTCGCCGAAAAATAATACATCCACATTCTTCATATTGCTGAGGATCTCCTCCAGCTGGATGAGCTTTTGTTTTTTTACATCATAAATTTTGTAATGTGCGATTGGCACTTGTGCAATGGATAATAAAGGCAAAATGCAAATCAGTGTAGCGAGTATTTTTTTCATAGTTTTTGCTTGTCTGTTCGTTAATTAGAATTATTCCAAATTAACGAATAATTTTTACCGATAAAAAATGGGGCTTTACCGACCATTATCATCATCCGGGGTAATTTGGATTTTTAAATGGGCATTGATCTGTTACATTTGAGTAGAATACACATAGATTAAACGAATAAATTGAGCACGATGGAAAAGTGGAATGATGGTAAAAAAAATAACAGCACCTGGGCCGGGCTGTTTCTTTTAGTTTTTGGATTGGTCTTCTTGTTGAGAAATGTAGGCGTTCAGCTCCCATATTGGGTATTGAGCTGGCATACCATCCTGCTGGCGATTGGCTTGTTGATTGGCTATAAAAAGAATTTTCAGGGGGGTGGCTGGCTGGCCATGGTATTAGTAGGGGCATTTTTTACACTGCAGCGCGTTACTGACGCCAATATGTCTAAATATTTTTTTGCGATGGCCTTTATCATCATGGGACTTTACCTGATCTTCAGGCCTAAATCCAGTCGCATCAATAGTCCGAAATGGAAAAAGAAACCAGTTAATTTTACAGATAGCACTTTTGCAGGTCCGTCAGCTTTTAAAGATTCACCAGATTTTACTGCGGCGGAAGATCTCAATGTAGCAGAACCGGAAAAGGATAAAGCAGGCTGGGTAGATGAAAATGATGTGATCGCGGCGGTATGTGTTTTTGGTGGAACAGATCAGCATGTGTATTCCAAAAATTTTAAAGGAGGAGAGATGATCGCTGTTTTTGGAGGCTGCAATGTGAATTTAACGCAGGCAGATTTTGAAGGGGCAATTGTGCTGGAGATTGTAGCTATTTTTGGAGGCGTTAAAATCATTATACCTTCCAGTTGGGTAGTGAAGTCGGAAGTGGTGGCGATTTTTGGCGGGATAGAAGACAAAAGAGGTCCTGTTGTTCTTTCGGATGGGGGAACAAAGATCATTAAGATTACCGGACTGGCCTTATTCGGCGGCGTGGAGATTCGGAATTTTTAAATGTACCATCAAACACCAATTAAATTCCTTGTATTTTGACCAACAGACCGCTAGCCAATAAGAACATTAAACGATATGCCCTGGTTATTTTTTTAGCCTGGACCTCGATATTTGTCCTGCTTTTCTATTATACTTTAAACTTTAGCTGGTATATGTCGGCTGCTGATAGCCTCGTCACAAATGGCTTGCTGGCACTTGCCTGCATGATTTTAAGCAATATGCTGGGCTATTACCAGCCAAAAAATGAAACAATTTTGTTTGTGCTGGTGATTACCCTGATCCTGGCCGGACTGATTACTTTCATCAGCAATGTATCCCTATCTTATTTGTTTGCCAATGCGCTAACGTACCGGAGTTTTTTACAGCTTTCGCTGATTCTAAGGTTCATTATCGTCTTTGTTTTTCTCGCCTGGTGTGCAGTAGCCAATATTTTATGGTATCGATTAGAAGAACAATCGGCCACGCAGGAACGCCTGCTTACTGCCCAAAACCTTAGTAAAGAAGCAGAATTAAACAAATTACGCCACCAGCTGCAGCCTCACTTTCTTTTCAATAGTCTTAATTCTGTATATGCGTTAACGATTATGAATCCCACAGAAGCAGGAACGATGATCATGAAACTGGCCTCTTTTTTAAGAGGGAATCTGAAAAGAGACGATGATATCTGGATAAAAGTAGCGGAAGAAATGGAATACATTCAGCTGTACCTCGATATTGAAAAAGTACGTTTTAGTCACCGCTTAAATATTGATGTAAATGTTGAAGAAGAAACCTTAGATTTATGTCTGCCAGGTACACTGTTACAGCCGATTGTAGAAAATGCCATTAAATTTGGTTTGTACAATACTGCTGCTGCCATTACGATTTCTATCTTCGTAAAAGTAGAAAATAACAGGCTGGTAGTGACCGTGCAGAACCCTTTTGATCCGGAAATGAAGGCCACAGGCGGCACTGGATTCGGATTATCAGCCATAAAGCGCAGGTTATACTTGTTGTTTGGGGATGAGCAATTGCTCCAAACCAGCGCAACAAAAGACAATATATATAGCACAACCTTAAAAATACCTCAGAACCAATGATGAGAACGATTTTAATAGATGATGAATCCCTGGCGAGGGATGTAGTAAAGCATTATCTGAGCAGCTTTCCCGATATTGAGGTAGTGGCAGAATGCAGTGACGGCTTTGAGGGGATTAAAGCGATTACACAGCACCAGCCGGACTTTATTTTCCTGGACATCCAAATGCCCAAGATCAATGGTTTCGAAATGCTGGAGCTGGTAGAACAGCATCCAGCAGTCATCTTTACCACCGCATTTGATGAGTATGCGATTAAAGCTTTTGAAGTGAATGCAGTAGATTATCTGCTGAAGCCGATAGAAAAAAGCCGGTTTGACCTGGCGATACAAAAATTACCTGCCCGTTTAAATCAGACGGAGCAGTACAGTCGGGAGCTACTGGATTCGGCCGCATTGAATCCCGCGCAGCAGAATAGGGTAGTAGTTAAGAAGAATGGCATCATAAAAATCATCGCCGTTGCAGATATTCATTACCTCGAAGCAGACGATGATTATGTGAAGTTAAGCACCACTGAAGGTGCTTTTCATAAGAATAAGACGATGAGCTTTTTTGAGCAAACGTTAGAATCTTCACAATTTATTCGTATTCATCGATCATATATCATAAATTTGGCCCAGGTGACAAAAATAGAACTGAAAGAAAAGGACAGTTATATTGTTCTTTTAAAATCTGATATATGGCTTCCGGTAAGTAAAACGGGCTATATTAAGCTTAAAGCAGCGCTTGGCTTGTAAGATTTTAAGGAAAAATGAAAACTACCTTGAATTCTATTTGCAATTAAAATAAAATCAAGCTATATTTGCACCTCTTATTTAAAAAAATAGTCTAAGATATAATACAGTTATGAAAAGAACATTCCAACCTTCGCAAAGAAAGAGAAGAAACAAACACGGCTTCCGCGAAAGAATGGCTACAGCAAACGGTAGAAGAGTATTAGCTTCTCGTCGTGCAAAAGGAAGAAGTAAGCTATCAGTTTCTGACGAACGTCGTCACAAAGCATAATTTTTGATTGCAGCACAATAAGTGTTAGCAGATCACAATATCTGCAAATTTGCGATCAAAAACATGAACACATTTAATAAAGAAGAACGGTTATGTAGTAGAAAACTTTTAGATCTGCTATTTAAAGACGGTTCTTCTTTTTTATTATACCCATTCCGCATTTCCTATCATTTTGTAGATGTACCGCATAGTTTCCCTGCTCAGGTAGTGATCAATGCCCCAAAGAAACGCTTCAAAAGGGCGGTCGACAGGAATTTGATCAAGCGGAGGATTCGTGAGGTGTACCGTCTGCAAAAGAACATAGCGCTTTATCCGTCTTTAGAAGATTCAGAAAAGCTGTTGATCTTTTCTATTCAATATGTAGGGAAGAAGATCTATGAGTTCTCTTTCTTAGAGAAGAAAATGGAAGCTGCTTTGAAAAGGTTAATCGGCAACATCAAAAATGATCAAGGCAATTAAACTGGTGATCGGTTGGTTCTTTTTAGGACTGATTAAGCTATATCAATGGTTTATATCGCCGTTATTGGGTGCCAATTGTCGGTTTACGCCAACCTGCTCCCAATATGGAATAGAAGCGATAAAAAAACACGGCCCTTTTAAAGGAGGATGGTTAACTTTGAAGCGGATTGGCCGTTGTCACCCCTGGGGCGCACATGGCCATGATCCTGTTCCTTAATCCTGAATAATTATATTGACCCGATGATTACCATACTTCAAATCGAAACCGCTACACAAGTTTGTTCTGCTGCTATCTCTCAGGATGGCAAAACCATCGCACTGAAAGAAGAAATGGCCAGTAATATACATGCGGGAAGCCTTACTTTATTCATCCAATCGGTGATGGATACCGCAGGGTTAAAGTTCTCAGCGCTGGATGCCATTGCAGTAAGTAAAGGACCTGGTTCTTATACCGGATTGAGAATTGGCGTATCTACGGCGAAAGGATTATGCTTTGCATTAGACAAACCTTTGATCGGAATCGATACTTTGCAGATGATGGCAGAAGGTTTTTTGAAAGCCGAGCCGGATCATGAAGGATTGATCTGCTCTATGATAGATGCCAGAAGAATGGAAGTGTTCACTGCAGTTTTTGATGCGCAACTGGATTACGTATCCCCTGTAGAAGCGAAAATTATTGATGAGAAAAGCTTTGAAAGCTTATTAACGGCAAACCAGGTTACCTTTATAGGTGATGGTGCCGCAAAATGCGCAGAGACATTAACACATGAAAATGCGCATTTTTCTACTGCCAATTATAACTCGGCAGGTAACATGAGCCATCTGGCCATGCAGGCTTATACACAAGGTAAGTTTGAAGATGTAGCCTATTTTGAGCCTTTCTATCTAAAGGATTTCGTGTTCACTACACCCAAGAAAAAATAGAATTAGTATTTTCCGGGAAAAGTGAAACAAGTTACTTCTTAGAGAAGATGCCGAAAATGCGTTTGAATAATCCAGGTGATTCTTCTCCAATACCCGGCATTGTACTGCTGTTTTGTGGGTGTTCTACATAATTACCGAACTTTATTCCAACGCCAAGGTATACCGAAGCACCGTTATAACCTTTGCCAATGCTGGCGTCTTTTTTGAGGAGGCCCTGTGCTTGACTGGTCGTTTTCAGCAAGTCGTCTGAACCCAGAAATACTTCAAAATTGGGGGTTTGATACATGGTTTGAAGTCCCAGGTAAAATAAATTGTGGAAATTGTAAGTAGGACTGGCTGTTACAGAGAAGCCATTGTACTTAAATTTATTGACCATCACTGCATCGCCGCCTTCGAAAAACAGGTGCTTAGACACAATAAAAGCAGGCGTCCATACCCCAAAACTTTTGGAAACCATAAAATCTATTTTTGCATTGGTAGCGGAGTAAAAACCACCCGTATCGGCGTTTTTTGTCAGCGCATTTGTAATTCCGTTTTTGACGCTTTGTTCTTCCCCAGGGCTGCCGTCCAGCAGGATTTTTGCGTTTACATTTTTATAATACGATTGACTGTTCCACCTGATAAAGCCAAGGTCTTTTAAATTTCCCATCAGGAAATACCCGCTTTTACTTTGGTAAGAAGTACCTAAACTGATCGAAGCACCCGGGTTTCTAAAAGTAGGCATAAAGGTATTACTGCTCAGTTCATCTACATCTATGAAAGTACTGCGGTAAGCACCTTTGAAAATGGCATGAGCGGTGCCTGCTGGCCCATCTTTCTCTATTCCAGATTCCCTGATGTTGAGTTTGTTGTAACTGGTTCCGCTCAAAAGACTTAGTTTAGCACCAAAGGCCAGTCTTTTGGTATAGTTTTCCCGGTAAGTGACACTGAATTGATGATAACTCTGCGCATAGCCCTTGTCATTAAAGATGCCATCTCTAAAAGACTGGTTAGTAAGCCGATCAGGATCGTCAATGATGATTAATGTTTCATTGGTGTATTTTGCCAGCGCATCGGTCCTGACCTGCCAGGAAAAGCCTAGCTCTTTTTGGTATTTATAGGAATTGAATATTTTCAAGGTCAGGAGATAGGCATTGCTTTGCTGATAAACAGTATTGAGCCCGCCACCTAATGGAATGTCCTTGGAATTGCTGGAACCCTCTGTAATGAGCCTCCGTATATAGTCGGAATTGCCTTTACTTGCGGCGTTCAGGCCCAGATATGGCAAGAAAAAATTCGAAGCGTATTGTCTGGACGAATCCAGCGTAAATACCTTCTGAGCAGGGTTTTCAAAGCCGTCATAAAGTGTTTTCGTATTGAAAAGACCATATTGCTGCGCCTTTATTTGATGGGCGAATAGTAACAGGAAACAAATAGAGAGCGTCTTTTTTAACATATATTGTTATTTGCTTGACAAACTTGATGATTATTACTGATTTATTATGAGAATATTAGAAATCTTTTTCTGTCGTTATAATTTTATTAATAAGTAGATTGGTTTGGAATTTTCCGTGATCTCCAGTCAACTGATACACAAAAGACTCATAGTCTTTTAATGCTTTTTCGGTGTTTAGTTGGTTGAAAAATGGCAGATAAATATTTTTTGCCAATAAATTCCGGGAATTCCGTTGGTCTATGTAGAAATTAAGATTGGAATTATTTGGCAATTGGTTGTTCACATGGATAAAGGCCTGCGTATTGATCAGCAATTTATTCGCTCTGTAATCGCTTAGAAAAGATTGTAAGGTGGCTGCATTATTGGAAAAAACCAGGTAATTGTCGATGATCAGGTAATATGGTTTTTTGAAGGACTGAAAAGGAAGCCCGAAATAAGTGTACAGCAAATCTTGCTCTTTAAACAATTTCAGGTCTTCGGAATAATCTTCACTTAAATCAATCAGCAGCTGATCTAATTTATCACCATTACTCAGGTTAATGGCGCCAAGTTTTTCTCCGGTACTCAATTGAAAAGTCATCATTTGATTTTGAAAGTATTTCGGAAACAGCAAATCCAGGTTTAAGTGGTATTTCTGATTAATGGCCTCTGCCAGTTTTGCTCTTTTTTGATCTTCCTTATGTTCCTTAAACCAATGGTCCAGCTTTTTAATCCATGGCTCGTATTTATCCAGGGCATAAATGCTATAATTAGCCGTGCGTTCCGGCAAAATATTTTGGATGCTCATTTTTTGAGGATTCTCCTCCGCAAATAACAGGTAATAACTATCTGAGCTGTTGATCTGGGTAGTTCCGGTGAAAAGAACCCTTTCTTTGCTGTAATTATAGGTTAAAAGGGCAAAAGCATCCTGATGAGCCAGGATCGCAAGTTCGCCATTCAATTTGCCCGGAACGATCGGCTTAAGTAATGCGGGAATCCGATTGAAATTTACATAAAGCTGGGCCAGGCTGTTTTTAGCCAATTTACTGCCCGATTTAATGTAGTCTACAAAAGATTCGTCTTTTTTATCATAAGTTTTAGTCAATATCTTTTTGATAGGCCCTGGGCGATTGGAGAGCAGGATCAAATGATCTTTGATGCCCAGGTAAAAAACACTGCTGTCGGCCAAGGTCAGTTTGGTCTGATTCGCTGCGGTGTCTACCTGAATAGCTGCTGTTTTTAAAGCCTGAAACAGCTGTATTTTGCTGATGTCTTTATCGCTCTGCGTACTGAGGATGAAATCCAGCTCTTTTCCCTGTCCGGGAAGGATGGCCAGATAGACCATTTGCTTTTGTGTCAAGGCGTTTAAAACAGGGGAGGAAAGTACGCCTTTTTTTAAAGCTTGCAGGGCTTTGAATTTCTCCGCGCCCATGATTTCCTCGAAACTGTCTTGTTCTTTTAACAGGTCCAGCACACTTCTATCTTGCTCAAAAGAGAAGATAAATCCGGATTCACTGACCGCGGCATAGAGGCTGAGGTCGGACTCTGCATGTGCGGTATTTAATTTAGAAAAATAGAGATAGGCCATGGTTACAATGGCAGTTAGGAGTACGATGATGCTGAGTAGGATCTTTTTCATTGCTGTCCTTACAAATTTAATTTAATAAGTTGGGATTACTAAGAAAATGCAACCAAGTTTCTTAATTTTGGAAGATTAAAAAAGCCGATTTTATGAGCAAGAGACCTATTATTTTAACCGCCTCTCTATTTGGATTAACAGCAGTCGTATTAGGTGCCTTTGGTGCCCATGGTTTAAAAAGCCAGGTTAGCCCGGAAGCCCTGGAAATATGGAGCAAAGGAGTGGAATATCAGTTTTATCATACTTTTGCTTTATTGTTTCTTTCTCTGCTGAGTATGAACCAGCCAAAGCTGCTTAAGCTGGCTTATTATTTCTTTACTTTCGGAATTATCCTGTTTTCAGGATCTCTATATCTACTGGCCACCAGAGAGCTTACCCACATTGGGTTTGGCGCTGTTTTAGGGCCGATTACACCAATTGGTGGCTTGCTGTTTATTCTTGGATGGGGAAGTTTGTTCTTCGCCGCTTCAAATAATAAGTAAGGATGAGTGCTGTTCAGCTGGAATTCGAAGAACGTGAAACGCTGTTTATCGAAGTGATCTTGCCCTTGTCATTGGCGAAGAATTATATCTATAGAGTGCCTTTTGAGCTGAATGATCAGATCGCTGTAGGAAAGCGTGTGGTGGTTCAGTTTGGGAAGAGTAAAATTTATACGGCGCTGATTAAAAGTATCAGTCGGCAGGCTCCGGAAATTTATCAGGCCAAATACATCATCGATGTGGTGGATGAACACCCGGTCATTACGGCTTTACAGCTGGAGTTCTGGGAATGGATGACGAGCTATTACCTTTGTAATGAAGGAGAAGTGATGTCGGCAGCATTGCCTGCAGGACTGAAACTGGCCAGTGAAACCATCATCGTGCTGAAAGAAGAATTTCCTCAGGATGGTGAAGTACTTAATCTTAAACAAGAAACACTGGTTAATGCTTTAAAAGTGCATGGTCGGTTGACCATAGACCAGGTATCCGCCTTATTAGGTCAGAAAACTGTGTATCCGATCATCAATACTTTACTGGATAAAGAGATGGTTTATATTGCCGAAGAGGTAATTGAGAAGTATAAACCGCTGTTAAAATCTTTTGTTACCCTTCATCCCTTTTATCAGGATGAAGAGAATTTGAAAGAATTGTTTGCTGTTTTAGAGCGTGCTCCAAAGCAACTAAATGCGCTGCTGACTTATTTAAAGCTCTCCAGACAGCAAAGTTCAATTCCGAAGGCACAACTGCAGGAAGAGAGCGATTGCGGTCCTGCAGCGCTAAAAACGTTGATGGATAAAGAAGTTTTTGTCATAGAGAAGAAGCCGGTGAGCAGACTCAAAGAACAGGATGAAGATTTTGTGCTGAATTTTGAGTTGAGTGAAAGCCAGCAGCTTGCCTTGACGCAAATTGAAACGGAATTTGAAAAGAAAGATGTGGTGCTGTTGCATGGGGTTACTGCTTCCGGAAAAACGCAGGTATACATCAGGTTGATTGAAAAAGCAATTGAAAACGGCGGACAAGTTTTATTCCTCCTGCCGGAAATTGCCTTGACTACTCAAATTGTAGAGCGGATTCAGCGTTATTTTGGAGATGCGATTGGCGTGTATCACTCTAAATTCAATAATAATGAAAGGGTAGAAATCTGGAATAAAGTGATCAATGGTCAGTATCGGATCGTTTTAGGCGCAAGATCTGCAGTATTTTTACCTTTCCAGAACTTAAAACTGATCGTAATTGATGAGGAGCATGAATCTTCTTATAAACAGCAGGAACCTGCACCACGTTATCAGGCAAGAGATGCAGCAGTGTATCTGGCCTGGTTACATAAAGCAAAAGTAGTTTTGGGATCGGCAACGCCATCTATTGAAAGCTATTTCAATGCGCTGCACCAAAAATATGGATTAGTTACGATGTCTGAACGATTTGGTGGGGTAGCCTTACCTATTCAGGAGGTAATCAGCATTTCAGAAGAGACGAAAAAGAAAAAGATGATTTCTTATTTCTCCAGTCAGCTGGTGGAAGAAATTGAAAATACTTTGAAGTTAAAAGAGCAGGTGATCCTGTTCCAGAACAGACGCGGTTATGCCACAATCCTGATTTGCGCAACATGCGGTTATGCCCCAAAATGTGTGAGCTGTGATGTGAGTTTAACCTACCATAAAACGAGTGGTAAGTTACATTGTCACTATTGCGGCTACCATCAGAACAGTATCAATGTCTGCCCTGCTTGTGGTTCTGTGCATATCGAACAAAAAGGTTTTGGAACGGAAAGGGTGGAAGAGGAGCTGACGCTGATCTTCCCGGAAGCGAAAATTGCGAGGTTGGATGTAGACAGCACCAGAACAAAAAATGGACTGCAGCAAATCATTTCCGATTTCCAAGAAAAGAAAACTGATATCCTGATTGGTACACAAATGGTTGCTAAAGGACTGGATTTTGACAATGTAACCCTTATTGGGGTGATCAATGCCGATACTTTGTTGAACTATCCGGATTTCAGGGCCTTCGAAAGAAGTTATCAATTGCTGGCACAAGTAGCCGGTAGAGCTGGAAGACGAGACAAGCAAGGAAAGGTAATCATTCAGGCTTATGATGATAAACACCGGATCATTACTCAGGTAATTGATAATAAATACCAGGAAATGTATACGGATGAAATCCGTGAGAGAAGAGAGTTTCAATATCCGCCATTTACCAGGGTTATTTTTGTCAATATTAAACATAAGGACATGAACCTGCTGAATGTTGCGGCGCAGAAATTCGCGAATGTTTTAAAAGGACATTTGGGAAGCCGTGTACTCGGACCAGAGCAGCCGATGGTGGGCAGAATCAGAAATTATTATATCAAACAAATCATTATTAAAACGGATAAAAATACGGCCATCACTAAAGTGAAATCGATATTAAAAGACGTTATTTTGCAATTTCAGGCAGAAAAGGACTACCGTGGAGCAATTGTTCAGGTAGATGTAGACCCTTACTAGTTTTATTGCGATTGATACTGTGAGGATTATAATTTTGCTGCCGATTATGTGTTCGCATTAGCTTTCAAAAAGCTATTTTTGGGTAATGGCATATAAGTTTGTAGATAATTACAGGGAGCGTGGAGCGAGAAAGAGATTGGTTACTCATCTTGAGGGTAGAGGCATCACCGATAAAAGGGTGCTGGACGCCATTGGGAAAGTACCCCGTCATTTTTTCTTTGATGAAACTTTTTGGAATCAGGCTTATAAAGATATTGCTTTCCCTATTGGCGATGGACAAACCATTTCACAGCCTTATACCGTAGCTTATCAAAGTGAACTGCTCCACATTAAAAAGGGAGATCAGGTATTGGAAATCGGAACAGGTTCGGGTTATCAAACTTGTGTGCTAATGGAGCTTGGGGCCAATGTGTATACGATTGAACGTCAGGAAAGCATTTACCGCCATACCATTCGCGTTTTGCCAGGCATGGGATATAATGCCCATTTTTTCTTTGGCGATGGCTCTAAGGGTATTGTGGAGCACGCGCCTTACGACAAAATTATTGTGACTGCAGGAGCACCATGGGTTCCTGAAACGCTATTGAAGCAACTGAAAATAGGTGGTATTCTGGTGATCCCTGTGGGTGATGAAAATACCCAGAAAATGGTCACCGTAATCCGCGTCAGTGAAACAGATTACGATAGGATTGAACTGGATACCTTCCGTTTTGTACCTTTAGTAGGAGATCAGGCCTGGTAGGTGAACATCCAGGCTTTTATTCTTTCATTGCACGATCCATTTCTCTTTTGGATTCTCTGTCTTTAATACTGTCTCTTTTGTCGAATTCCTTTTTACCCTGAGCCAAAGCAATCTGAATTTTTGCATACCCTCTGTCGTTGGTGTAAATCCTCAAAGGGACAATGGTATAACCTTTTTCTTCGCTTCTGAATTTTAACTTCTTAAGTTCTTTCTTATGGAGCAGTAAAACCCGGTCACGTTTGATATCGTGATGGTGGAAAGAGCTGTGGCTATATTCGGAAATATGTAAGTTTCTAACATAAAGAACATCACCTATGAACATGCAGAAGGCATCGGACATATTCGCTTTACCTTGTCTGATGGCTTTAATCTCAGTACCCAACAGGGCTAATCCGGCATTAAATTCCTCTACAATATGGTAATCGAAGTAAGCTCTTTTATTTTTAATTTGAATATCGTTCTTCATTTGTATCAATTTTCACAAAGCCCGGCAGAGATTTATTCTATGCCGGATTTTATAAGAATACCGCTAATATCCGAAAGAAATAGGGATTTCTGAATTTTATCGGACAATTAATACGGGAATAGTTACTTTATGTCTCACAGAGTTCACTGTAGTTCCTAAAATCAGGTCTTTTAAACCTTGGTGGCCATGCGCGCCCATTACTAATAATTCCAGGTCGTTTTGTTTACTGATGTCTACAATAGCGTTCACAGTTCCTCCGTAGCCAATGTGAGCGGTAGATTTATAACCCAGCGCTTTTAAATTTGCACGGTATTTCTCCAGGTTTTCTGCATCACTTAATGTTTCAGCGTCCAGCGCTGCTTTACCATGATACCTGGCAACAGCCGTTTCCACAACATGAATCAGGTAGTAATCCGCCTTTTTTCCGCCTTGAATCAGGGCGTGGCGAATGGTGTTCCGGTCATTCTTTGAGAAATCAACAGTGATGCCGATGCGTAAGTAATTGATTTTCTCCACCTCTTCAATATCCAAAGCATCGCCATGTGGTACATTGTGCTGTTCTTCCTTTGCCCTATTCAGGAGTGGGTAAATGAAGACATATAATAACAATAAGCCGATCAGGATGGCTGCAGGAATAACCAATACATATAAGTACCAACTGTGATTGTCGCTGGTCCAGCTGCTAATTTCTTCTATTACGAGTTTCACATTTAGTGCCACAATAAGGATGGAGCTGATCCAGGCCAGGACTTTTACCCATGGCTTGATGGCGAAGCTTTTCATCGTTTTTTTATCCGAAGTGAAATGAATCAATGGAATCACCGCAAAGCCCAGCTGTAAACTCAATACCACCTGACTCAAAATCAATAATCCACCTAAAGCATTGTCGCCGAGAATTAAGATGGTAAAGAAAGCAGGAATAATCGCAAGTAAACGGGTAATTAAACGACGCAGCCAAGGCTGGATTCTCAGCTTTAAATGGCCTTCCATCACGATTTGGCCTGCAAGGGTACCGGTTACTGTCGAGCTTTGCCCGGCAGCAATTAAAGCAATGGCAAATAATGCAGGGGCCACATCTCCAAAGATGTTTTGCAATAATCTGTGGGCATCCTGGATCTCCGCAACCTCATGTAAGCCGTTTTTATAGAAAGCTGCTGCGGCAAGGATCAAGATTGCTGCGTTGACAAAAAATGCCAGATTTAGGGCGACTGCAGTATCGATGAAATTGAATTTGATGGCTTCTTTAATGCCTTTCTCGTCACGCTCAAACTTCCTGGTCTGCACCAGAGAAGAGTGAAGATAGAGGTTGTGGGGCATTACTGTCGCTCCAATAATCCCGATGGCAATATATAATGCTTCACCTGATAACACAGAAGGTTCAAGTCCCTTAACGATTTCTTTTAGATTCGGTTCTACAATAAACATCTCCACCAGAAAAGAGAGACCTACAATAAATACCATCGACACGATAAAGGCCTCCATTTTACGCATGCCTTTATTCATCAGAAATAGCAGCAGCACGGTATCAAGGATAGTCACACTGATTCCCCAGATTAAAGGCAGTCCGAATAATAGCTGTAAACCAATGGCCATACCGATGATTTCCGCGAGGTCACAGGCAATAATCGCGGTTTGCGCAAGACCAAATAAGGGAATGTTAATCCATTTAGGGTAGGCATTTCTTGAGGCCTGAGCTAAATCCAGTCCTCTAACGATTCCCAATCTGGCACTTAAAGATTGCAGGAGCAGGGCAATCAGATTGGACATTAACAGGATCCAGATCAGCTGGTATCCGAATTTACTACCTCCGGCAATGTCTGTGGCCCAGTTTCCAGGATCCATGTAACCGACACTCACTAAATATGCAGGGCCGATGAATGATAAAATACGACGCCAGCCTTTGCGCTTGCTGGTGTCTACACTTTGATTTACTTCGCTTAGAGATTCGGAATGCTTCATTTTTAGATCCTGATGAGTATGTGCTTGGCTATTTCTCTGGTGACACTTATTTTCTTTTCTTCTACAGTAATTTCTACGGATCCATCAAATTGATTGATGGTACTAATGGTTAACGATTTTCCAAGGGTAAGGCCCAATTTCTCTAGGTGCTTTAAAAAAGCAGAAGAATGTTCACTGACACCCATAATCAGGCCCCGATCATCTTTTTTAAGCTTACTGAGCTTTATAAATGGAACGAAATCGAAATTTCCGTTTTTGTCAGGAATCGGATCACCATGGGGATCATTTTTTGGGAAAGCTAGGAATTCATCGAGCCGCTCCACCAGTTCCTGAGAATTGATGTGCTCGAGCTCTTCCGCAATGTCATGAACTTCATCCCATTTAAAATTTAATTTTTCCACTAAAAACACTTCCCAAAGGCGGTGTTTCCTGATCACATTGATCGCGGTTTGTCGGCCGGCAGGAGTTAAATGTGCACCCTGATATTTTTTATAGAGGATTAATTCCTTTTCTGAAAGTTTTCTCAGCATATCGGTTACGGAAGCAGCCCTGGTCTGCATTTTTTCAGCAATCGCATTGGTCTGTACTGACCCTTCATTGTTCTGCGATAAATGATAGATGATTTTCAGGTAGTTCTCTTCTGTGAATGATTGCATTTTTGTGTATCTAACTAAATGTTTAGACAAATCTAAAAAATTAAAGAGAAATAAACTACAATTATTTGTACGATTTGTAGAATAAAATTTGGTGATTTTACGTTGGTAGTCTACCTTTGATCATATTTTAAACACAGATGGCAGCAGAATTAGATAAAACAGACTTTAAAATACTGAAACTATTACAAGAAAACGGTAGGATTACCAACCTTCTTTTATCCCAGGAAATCGGACTTTCTCCGGCACCTACCTTAGAAAGGGTACGTAAACTGGAAATGTCGGGTTTCATAAAAAGTTATCATGCCTTGGTAGATGAAGAGAAGCTAGGTTTAGGAATAAAAACTTTCATCCAGGTTCAATTGGATTTTCATAAGAACAACACGATTCAGATTTTTCTGGATGAAGTGAATCAAATCAAAGAGATCACAGAATGTCACCATGTAACCGGACAAGCAGATTTTCTGTTAAAGGTGTATGTGAATGACATCAAAGCCTACGAGCGTTTGATTATGGATAAGATCAGTAAGATCTCCGTGGTGAAAACTTTTCAAACGATGATGATCATGTCTACGACAAAGAAAGAACCAATCGTTCCATTGGAATACTAATATTCAAGGAGGAGAAAAACAGGGGGATCCTGTTTTAAGATTAAAAGGGCTGAGACAATGATGTTTCAGCCCTTTTGGTTTTTAGCTGATTTGCCAGTTGATCGGGCTTTTTCCTTCTTTGATCAATTGCGCATTTGTTTTTGAAAATGGCTTGCTGCCAAAAAAGCCATTGTACGCTGAAAAGGGAGAGGGGTGAGGTGAAGTGATCACGGTATGTTTACTCGTCTCTATCAAGGCGATTTTCTTTTGCGCATAGGCGCCCCAGAGAATGAAAATCAATCCGGTTCTTTTTTCTGATAATTCTTTAATAATGTTGTCGGTAAAGGTTTCCCAGCCTCTTTTCTGGTGGGAGCCCGCTGTTTTTGCCCTGACAGTAAGTGTGGCATTTAACAAAAGTACTCCTTGATCTGCCCATTGGCTGAGATTTCCATGGTCAGGTGCTTTGAATCCTTCAATATCAGTATTGAGCTCTTTATAAATGTTTTTTAAAGAGGGCGGAACGGTGACTCCTTTTTGCACGGAAAAAGATAAGCCATGTGCCTGTCCGGGACCATGATAAGGATCCTGTCCAAGGATCACCACCTTCACTTTGTCGAATGGTGTATGGTTTAAGGCATTAAATATGGCATTGGTCTTCGGATAGATCTCATGACCCTGTTCCTTTTCCTCCAGTAAAAATGTTTTTAAAGCTTTCATATAAGCTTTATCAAACTCTGGTTCCAAATGGGTTAGCCAGCTCTTATCTAAATTCAGTGGCCTATCTATATCAATAAACATATTTTATTTTTTGGCGAAGATACTCAACATATCTTTTTCCAGTGTTGCTCTTGGTGATTCTGTGATGCGGCCCAGCTCTTTTCCTTCATGAGTAAGAATAAAAGTAGGGACGTGACTGATGTTCATACCATCGATCAATCCGTTTTCCGCTTGCTTGCTATGGTCTACGCAGATCAGGGTAATGTCTTTTTCTGGGAAATGCAAGGCATCCATTATTTTGTAAAAATGAGGAACCTGCAGCTGACTGTCGCCGCACCAGGTACCCATCACAATGGTGATCTTCTTACCTTTCATCAAAGGCTGCAAAGCGATGATCGTATTCGCATCTGGCTGGTAAGCCGGATATTCGACATCATATCGTTGCTGCATCTCTGGCAGGGCCTGTAAACCGGCTCTGCTGCAGATATTGATCAATCCCGTCGTATTCCCGGCAGCGTCTTTTGTTTTCTTGTTGATTTCTTGTGAACTGGCTGTCATAGCAAATAATAATAGCGTAATGGTAATTAACTTTTTCATCACAGATTTGGGTTGGTTTTATAGGTTGATCTGGAGCATCCTCCTTTTCTTTATTGAAATTATAAATTAAATCTGCTTTTTGTGATATAAACACGATATTTGCAAAAAATAATTTAAAAGGAATATGCCAAATATAGTTCGCCTTATTATAGGCTTCGCAGTGTTAGGAGGGGCCATCGCCCTGATGGTCTTCGGTTTATGGGGATGGGGAATTTTAGCATTTTTCATCAGTCTTTTAATCCTGGTAACTTACTTCTTCAATGAGAATATGTTGCTTGCACAGTGGTATTTGAGAAAAGACAACATGCCGAAATCGGAAGTTTTCTTAAGAAGAATCACTGATTATGAAAAACAATTGATCAGAGCACAGCATGGTTATTACAACTTGCTGATCGGTTTAATTGAATCGAGAAAAGCACCAATGGCTTCTGAGAAGTACTTTAAGAAAGCACTTACTTTAGGAATGACTATGGATCACAACATCGCATTGGCCAAGTTAAGCCTTGCGGGAATTGCAATGGGAAAGAGAAATAAAAGAGAAGCGCAGATGTATTTAGCAGAAGCGAAAAAAGCCGATAAGAATAAATTACTTGCTGACCAGATCAAACAAATGAAAGATCAGATGGGAATGATGGACAGACAACAACAAGTAAGATATAAATAGGAAATATTAAAAGAATTAATAAAAAGCCACATGAAAATGTGGCTTTTTATTTTTCACTTAATCTGTCAAAGTTCTCGTAGTTATCCTGATTGGATCTGCTGATAATATCATCCTCCATATCGTCTTTTTTTCTACTGAAGAACAATTGCTCCGACTGGATTCTGGTGATCAGCTGACGGATCAGTGTCAAGTCAAAATCTTCTTTGTTGAGTTTGATGCAGTATTCGTTGTCTGTGATTTCTAAACTTGAGCTGTACATGATTTCTAGGTTTTAAATATGCCTAAAATTAAAAAAGGCTTACTACAAATTATGCAGCAAGCCTTTAAGTTTATGTTATGTGTTTGTTAAGCAAACCAAGCTTCAACAGCCTCTTTTGAAGGCATCGTTAATTCCAGCTTCAGTTTCTTGCGCATTCCCCCTAAGTCGTTAAATACCTTATTTGGATTCGCCGCTTTCAACTCTTCAATCGTATTGATGTTCATCTTTCTGATCACAGGAACCCATTCTGCTGGAATACCTGCATTTACGAAATCTTCATCAGTAGTTACTTTCGCTTTTTTCTCTGGTCTCATCTGAGGGAAGAATAAAACTTCCTGGATGGTTGACTGGTTCGTCATTAACATCACCAATCTGTCGATACCCACACCTAAACCTGAGGTAGGAGGCATACCATATTCCAATGCACGAAGGAAATCTTCATCCATGGCCATCGCTTCATCATCACCTCTTTCAGAAAGTTTCAATTGTTCTACCAAACGCTCTTTCTGATCAATAGGATCATTCAGCTCAGAATAAGCATTGGCAATTTCCTTGCCGTTTACAAACAGCTCAAATCTTTCTACCAGGCCTTCTTTGCTTCTGTGTTTTTTAGCCAATGGAGTCATCTCCAAAGGATAATCCGTGATGTAAGTAGGCTGGATTAAGTTGGCTTCAACTTTTTCGCTGAACAACTCATCTATCAGCTTTCCTCTGCCCATAGAGCTATCTACCTCAATATTCAGGCTTTTACAAACTGCTCTGATCTGATCTTCCGTCATACCAGATACATCGATATCTGTATACTTCTGAATAGACTCATACATGGTCAGTTTTTCATAAGGACCTTCGAAATTGATTTTGTGTTTACCTACTTCAATTTCTGCTTTCCCATGAATCGCTACCGTGATTCTTTCCAGGCATTCTTCTACCATGGCCATCATCCAGATGTAGTCTTTGTAGGCTACATAAATTTCCATTGCGGTATATTCCGGGTTATGCGTACGGTCCATCCCTTCATTTCTGAACATTTTACCGAACTCATAAACGCCGTCGAAACCAGCTACAATTAACCTTTTCAGGTAAAGCTCATTCGCAATACGCAGGTATAAAGGCATATCCAGGGTGTTGTGGTGTGTCGCAAATGGACGCGCCGCTGCACCACCGTGAATTGGCTGAAGAATCGGAGTTTCTACTTCCATCCAACCTTGTTCATCAAAGTAGTTTCTCATCGTATTGATGACTTTTGAACGGTTGATGAAAATCTGTTTGTATCCAGGGTTTACCGTAAGATCCACATAACGCTGTCTGTAGCGCAATTCCGGATCAGTAAAACCATCGTAAATATTTCCTTCCTCATCGCGTTTTACCACTGGTAAAGGCTTCAAGGATTTTGATAACAATTTAAATTCTGTAAGGTGTACAGAGATCTCACCAGTCTGGGTAGTGAAAACATAGCCTTTTACGCCTATAAAGTCGCCCAGATCCAATAACTTCTTGAATACGGTATTGTATAAGGTTTTATCTTCATCAGGGCACAACTCGTCTCTTTTTAAGTAAACTTGTATTCTTCCTGTCGAATCTTGCAATTCTACGAAGGCAGCACTCCCCATAATTCTGCGGGTCATGATACGGCCTGCAATGCTGATGTTCTTATAGGCAGTCTTATCTCTTTCGTAGTTAGCTAAAATATCTGCGGCATGGGCATTGATTTCAAATGCTTCAGCAGGGTAGGGATCGATCCCTAATTCACGAAGTTGGTTTAGCGAATTTCTACGCAACAACTCTTGTTCTGATAGTCCTGTACTCATATTTGTGATCTGTCCGGCCTCTTGCCGGAAAAGGTTTATTTTATGCTGATTATATTCACAGAATTCTGTGATCTCACAAAAATAGTGATTTGTGAGGTTTTTAAACGATTAAAGGAGGCATTAATATAACATTTGTTATAAAAGGAGTTTTAGTCGGCCTCCACTTCTTCCTGATACATCTCGTCGATGTTTGTGGCATACTTACTTTCAATTACCTTTCTTTTTGCTTTCATGGTTGGCGTAAGTTCTCCATCTTCAATGCTAAAAGGGTTTCTTTTGATCTTGAAGTTCTTGATGCGCTCAAACTTGGCCAGCTCGTTAGAGAGTTTTTTGATGTCTTTAGCCATCCAGTCGATGATTTCTTTATCTTCAATAAATAGCTGCGGCTGCTGGAAAAAGGATTCTGTTAATTTAAATTCCTCCTGCAGCGTTTCTCTATTTGGAATAACAATGGCGGTCAGGTATTCTCTTTTATCACCAATAAGGAACAATTGTTCGATTTTAGGACTTTTCAGGTAAATGTTTTCTACCGGAGTAGGGTATACATTTTTACCGTAAGCATTGACGATCATGTTTTTTAAACGGTCGGTGATCTGGAGATTTCCTTTGTAAAAACGGCCAATGTCACCGGTGTGGAACCAATTGTCTTTATCAATGGCTTCTGCGGTTTCTGCAGGCTTGTTAAAATAGCCTTGCATCACACAATGTCCGCGGACAATGATTTCGCCTTCTGCACATTCAAAATCCTCCTGAAAGGTTTCATGCGTTTGAATATTAATAATTTCTTTAGTTTCTACATTTTGAATGCCGATCTCAATACCTGGAATGACACGGCCAACGGTACCATAAACTTGCCTGTGGTATTCCGTAACAGCCATTACCGGGGAAGTCTCTGTCAGGCCAAAACCTTCCAGAACTTTAATGCCTAGGTTTCCGAAAAACTCACCTACATTTTTAGGCAATGCTGCACCGCCGGATAGCATGAATTTTAAGCGGCCACCGGTTTTTTCTTTGATTTTGCTGAATACCAGTTTTTCGGCAATTGCTTTTTTAGCCGATAAGACCAAGCCAGGGGTTCTACCTGCTTCTTTTTCGCTGCGGTATTCTTGTCCGATGTCTAAAGCCCAAAGGAAAATTTTTGCTTTGAGGCCACCGTCTGCAGTACCGCTTTTGATGGCTTTGTCGTGGATTCTCTCCAATAATCGAGGCACGCAGCTCATCACCGTTGGTTTGATCTCTGCCATGTTTTTGGCCAGCAGCTCTAAACTTTGTGCATAAGCAATCTTACAACCCTGGGCACAGCAGACATGGTAGGTTGCTGTACGCTCAAACACATGAGATAGGGGTAGGAAAGATAAAAAAGTTTCTGTTTCGTCGATGATAGGGATTTGCTGCAAGCAAACTTTCACGTTTTGTACAAAGTTGTTGTGCGAAAGGACGACTCCTTTTGGTGTGCCTGTAGTACCGGAAGTATAAATGAGTGAGGAGGTATCTGAAGGGCGCAGGGATTCACGAATGTGGGTAATCTCCGCACGTCTTTCCTCGCTCACCGGACTTTCCAGTAACGTAGAAAAAGGGATGATTTCTGCCTTCATTCCTTCTGGCAAAGCAATCTTTTGATAATCTGGAAAAACTGGGATGATATATTCCAGGTTTCTACAGTTCTCTGCTATTTTGGTTACTTTTTTATATAGAAAAGGATTGCCGATCAGAATTGCTCTGATTCCTGAATCATTGATGATATAAGTAACTTCTTGTTCGGATAGCGTAGGGTAGATGGAAACGTTAATTGCACCAATCTGCTGGATCCCCTGATCATAGTAAACATAGTCTGGAGAGTTTTCGATCATTAAGCCCATCCGGTCACCTTTAACAATTCCTTTGTCGAGGAAAAATGAAGCTACAGCATCTGCACGTTCCAGTGTGGTTTCAAATGAGATTTCTTCCCAGTCTGCATTCTTCTTGTGAATGAGAAAAGTCTCGGTGGGTTTATGGATGTTTTCCACCACATTTCTCAAGAGACTTGGGACGGTAGAAAACTCATTAAATGTTACCATGGTAATTTATTTTGTTTGATTGGAGGAACAATGATAAACTTTTCTTTGTAAAGAAAAAATCAGTTCATGAAAAAAGGGCACATCAGTGCCCTTTTAAATCAATAAGGTTTAGGAATTAAACAGAGAAACTCTCGCCACAACCGCAGGAACGACTGGCGTTAGGGTTATGGAAATTAAATCCTTTTCCGTTTAGACCATCTGAAAAGTCAAGTTCAGTACCGGCAAGATAAAGGAAGGATTTCATGTCTAATGCTATCCTGATTCCTCTGTCTTCGAAAAACTGATCTCCGGTTTTTTCTTCGTTATCAAAATCTAAATTGTATGATAAACCAGAGCAACCTCCACCTTTTACAGAGACGCGCAAAAAATAAGTATCATCCATCTGCGCATCTTGCATCAGGTGATCAATTTTGCTTTTTGCTTTATCGGTTATCGTAATCATCGTTTTAAAAATTAAAGTTTAGCATCACAAATCCATTGCCTGCCAAACTATGATTGAAATTAGTGATGAGATTTAGGCATTGCAATTGGCTCCATACCGTTTTTAACACGGTAATCGTTAATTGCAGATTTGATCGCATCTTCAGCCAATACTGAACAGTGGATTTTTACCGGCGGCAAAGCCAATTCTTCCACGATGTCCATATTGTCGATGGTCAAAGCCTCATCTACAGTTTTTCCTTTTAACCATTCTGTAGCTAAAGAAGAAGAAGCAATTGCAGATCCGCAACCAAAGGTTTTGAATTTTGCATCTGTGATCACATTGTTGTCATCTACTTCAATCTGCAGGCGCATTACGTCACCGCACTCAGGTGCGCCAACTAATCCTGTTCCGACATTCTTGCTATCTTTATTTAAAGTACCAACATTTCTAGGGTTGGTATAATGTTCCATTACTTTTTCTGAGTATGCCATTTTGTTTTCCTCCAAATCTCCGTCTCCGGGGATTGTATTTAAATATTGTTTATTAATGGGTGCAGCTTAGTGCTCAGCCCATTCAATTTTACTTAAGTCAATTCCTTCTTTAAACATTTCCCATAGTGGAGAAAGTTCTCTTAAGTGATTTACTGCTGCTTTAGTGTGCTCAATAGCGAAGTCAATTTCTTCTTCAGTCGTGAAACGACCCAATCCGAAACGGATAGAAGAGTGTGCTAAATCATCAGAAAGACCTAAGCTTTTTAATACATAAGAAGGTTCTAATGAAGCGGAAGTACAAGCAGATCCTGAAGATACTGCAAGGTCTTTCATTGACATCATCAAGCCTTCACCCTCTACATATTTGAAGGAAATATTCGCTACATGCGGCAAACGGTGTGCTGTGTTACCATTCACATAACTCTCTTCCATTTGAGACAAAGCGCCCTCTAATTTATCTCTTAATGCAGATAAACGTTTTGCTTCTTCATCCATTTCCAAACGGCAAAGTTCACATGCTTTACCTAAACCAACGATACCAGGTACATTTAATGTTCCTGAACGCATACCGCGCTCATGACCGCCACCATCGATCTGTGCAGTTACTTTAACCCTTGGGTTTTTGCGGCGTACATATAATGCACCAACGCCTTTAGGGCCATACATTTTATGTGCTGAAAATGCCATTAAGTCAATACCATCAGCGTTTACGTCTACAGGAATTTTTCCTACAGTTTGTGTCGCATCAGTCATGAATAATGCACCATGCTTATGGGCAATAGCAGAAATTTCTTTAACTGGCTGAATTACGCCGATCTCATTGTTACCATACATGATGGTTACTAAAATCGTTTGTTCAGTCATTGCAGCTTCAAGTTCCTGAAGATCGATCAGACCATCAGCTTTCACTTGTAAGTAAGTTACTTTAGCACCTAGTTTTTCCAGGTGTTTACAGGCATCTAAAACTGCTTTGTGCTCAGTAGTTGCGGTAATGATATGGTTACCTTTGTCCTGATACATTTCGTAAACTCCTTTGATACCTAAATTGTCCGCTTCTGTAGCACCTGAAGTAAAGATGATCTCTTTATCAGTACAGCCAATTAGTTTCGCCACTTGTTCACGAGCGTAGTCAACACCTTCTTCTGCCACCCATCCAAAAGCGTGGTTACGGCTGGCAGCATTACCAAATTTGTTGGTGAAATATGGTAGCATCGCTTCTAATACCCTTGGATCAAGAGGAGTAGTCGCATTGTTATCTAAGTAAATAGGAAGTTCCATCGTATGTAATTATTCTTAATAATAGACAAATGTACGAAAAAAGAATGCCAACAATTATAAATAATAGCTATGACCGTATAGGTAAAACCTGCATTTTTACATTTTTCTAACCGTTTAACTAATTATGAAAAAGATAGAGCACATCGGTATTGCTGTAAAAGACCTGGATTTTTCCTGCGATCTTTATGAGAAATTATTGAATACCGCTTGTTATAAAAAAGAAGCGGTGCTTTCTGAAGGGGTGAATACCGCGTTTTTTCAGGTCGGAGCCCATAAAATTGAATTGCTGTCTGCCAGTACCGCGGAAAGTCCGATTGCAAAGTTCCTGGAGAAAAAAGGAGAGGGCATTCATCATATTGCTTTTGATGTAGAAGATATTCTGGCGGAGATGCAACGGTTAAAAAATGACGGTTTTGTGCTTTTAAATGAGGAGCCTAAGCTGGGTGCCGACAATAAACTGGTCTGTTTTCTTCATCCGAAAGGGACAAACGGTGTATTGGTAGAACTGTGTCAGGAGATAGTAACCTTATAGAGGATGGAAGATATAAAAGCATTAAGCAGCATTGTCGGGAAAGACTTTGAGGTGGAAGAGATCTGGACGGAAGCGCAGATTAGGGAGCGATTGGTACAAGCTTTTGCGTACCTGCTCGATAATGACATCTCAAAAATGATGAACATCTTGTACCGAACAGATGTAGATGAGGAGAAATTAAAAAGTCTTTTGATCAGTAATTCCGAACTCCCTTCGGCTGAAGTCATTGCTGACGCCTATTTAAGGCGGCAAAAAGAGAAAATCGAGACCCGAAAAAAGTATAGTAGATAATTTTTCATGACTTCCTTGCTAATGAAAAATAATTTTAGGATATTTGCAACCTTAAAAATAAGCGAGAAATAAGGAAATAATAATATAAAAGCATCATGAAAAAAGATCTGCATCCATCAAACTATAGATTTGTAGTATTTAAAGATATGTCAAATGAGTACTCTTTCTTAACGAAATCTTGTGTAGATACTAAAGAAAGCATCAAATGGGAAGATGGTAACGAATACCCTCTATACAAATTAGAGATTTCTCATACTTCACACCCTTTCTATACTGGTAAAATGAAGTTAGTAGATACAGCTGGTCGTATCGATAAATTTAAAACTCGTTACGCTAAGAAGTAATTCTACCAAAAAAGTAATTATTTTAAAGTCCCGGTGCTGTTGCTTCGGGACTTTTTTTATTTTTGTTGCTTATGACAATCAATTTATTTGATGATAATGCCTGGGCATCCTTACGTCCGCTATCTTTCACAAGACCGGTTGCCGACCTCCGTGTCGGAATTTTAACCATAGCTCAAAAATGGGAGCGGCATTTAAATGCCACTGCCGGCTTTCTTACCATTCCTTATCTTTCTATTAAATATCCTGCACAGGTAGGCGCGAGCTTATCCATTAACGGATCAGTCTGTCCTGATGAAGGCTTACTGGAAGCGATAGATCGTTTACGCGATGGTGAGGCGCTAAAGCAGCAGGAATTGCTCATTGCTTACCGGGCGCCTTATGGGATGCTTCCAGAGGAACTGAACACACTGAAAGCAGTTGTCTATGAACCTTCCATTATCAGAATCCTCCATCCGGAAGATGTTTTTAAAAACAACGATACAGAGCTGAGAAAAGACTTTAGTTTATTGACAAAGGGTCGTTCTTCCGCAATATTAAGCAGTACTAACGTGATACTTGGAGAAGAAGTCTTTGTAGAAGAAGGTGGAGGAGCGGAGTGTGCAACATTGAACAGCTTAAGCGGACCAATTTATGTGGGTAAAAACAGCCAGATCTGGGAAGGAGCACACATTCGTGGATCCTTTGCATTATGCCATGACTCACAAGTAAAAATGGGTGCGAAAATCTACGGACAGACTACCATAGGTCCATTTAGCCGGGTTGGCGGGGAAATCAATAACGCCGTGATCTGGGGGTATTCCTCTAAAGGCCATGAAGGTTATCTGGGCAACTCTGTAATGGGGCAGTGGTGTAATATTGGTGCAGATACGAATAACTCCAACCTTAAAAATAACTATGCCTCGGTAAAAATCTGGGACTATACCCTGGATGATTTCAGGCAAACAGGCATGTTGTTTTGTGGAATGATCATGGCTGACCATGCAAAATGCGGCATCAATACCATGTTCAATACCGGATCCGTTGTAGGTGTAGGAGCCAATATTTTTGGCGCCGGATTCCCTAAAACCTTCCTTCCTGATTTTTCATGGGGAGGGGCACAAGGATTTGAAACTTATCGCCTGGAGAAGATGTTTGAAACAGCAGAACAGGTGTTTATGCGTAGAAACTTGCCTTTTGATGAGAAAGAAAGAAATATATTAACCGCTGTATTTGAATTGACTAAGTCATACAGGAGTTAATTATCACTAAAAAAACAGTAGAATTGAAGCCTTTATCTTAGCTTCATGGCGCTAAAACAATAAAAATTATGACCAGAAAAAAAATCGTTGCCGGAAATTGGAAAATGAATTTAGATTATGCCGAAGGGATATCTTTATTCTCAGAAATTGTGAACATGGTAAGAGATGAGAAAAAAGGTGACCAAATCGCCATCATCTGTTCTCCATTTATTCATTTAAACAGTTTGGCACAATTAGGTGGTGAAACCGTTAAAATTGGTGCTCAAAATTGTCACCAAAACGAAAGCGGCGCTTTTACAGGAGAGACTTCTGCAAAGATGATCAAATCTGTAGGCTGCGAATATGTCATCATCGGACACTCAGAAAGACGCCAGTATTTTGCGGAAACTGATGAGTTATTGGCTCAAAAAACAGTAATTGCTTTACAAAACGGCCTAACGCCACTTTTTTGTATCGGTGAAACTTTAGACGAAAGAAATAATGGAAGTTATTTTGATGTCCTTAAATCTCAATTGGTAAACGGTGTTTTTGGTTTAGAAGCTGCTGATTTTGCTAAAATTGTGATCGCTTACGAACCAGTTTGGGCAATCGGAACAGGCTTAACCGCTTCTTCTGAGCAAGCACAGGAAGTTCATGCTTTTATCCGTGCTGAAATTGCTACTAAATATGGTATTGATATCGCAGAAGGTACGAGCATCCTTTATGGTGGCAGCTGTAATCCGAAAAATGCAGCAGAATTATTCGCTCAGCCCGATATTGATGGTGGCTTAATCGGTGGTGCTTCATTGAAATCTAGAGACTTTACTGACATCGTTAAAACTTTCAATTCTTAATGCAATACATCAAGGTAACATTCAGCTTTACAGCGATAGAAGAATATCAGCAGGATTTGCTGATCAGTGATTTGGCGGAGATTGGCTTTAATACATTTGAAGATACCGAAAATGGCTTTGCCGCATTTATTGACCTGGACAGTTATTCGTTAGAAAATCTAACGGAAGTGCTGGACAGTTATAAAGAAGAACTGGAAATTACGTACGACATTACAGAGATTGCAGCGGAAAACTGGAATGAGGAATGGGAGAAGAATTTCGAACCCCTGATTATCGACGAGCAATGCTATGTAAGGGCGACTTTCCATCAACCTCAGCCACAATACCAATATGAGATTGTGATTGATCCTAAGATGGCTTTTGGTACTGGTCACCATCAAACCACCACCATGATGATGCAATATATTCTGTCTACCGATGTTCAGGGGAAAAATATCCTGGATATGGGCTGTGGAACAGGTATTCTTGCAATTTTAGCCGCTAAAAAAGGTGCAGCATCATTGGTCGCGATTGATAACGATGACGTGTGTTACCTGAGTACCTTAGAAAATGCTGAGCTGAACGGTATTCAGCACTTAACCGCTGCCTGCGGTGGTAAGGAGACCATTCCTCAACATACTTTCGACATTATTCTGGCAAACATCAATAGAAACATTTTATTAGACCAAATCCCTACTTATGCTGGTGTTCTCGCCTCAGGAGGAAGTATTTTCTTCAGTGGATTCTATGAAAGTCCAGATCTGGATATGATTAGAATAGCTTGTGAAGCTTTGCAGATCAGGTATGTGGATCATAAGAAAATAGGAGAATGGGTGGCTGCCCAGTTTAAAAAAGATTAAAGATCAATACCGCTTCGGCGGTATTTTTTGTACCTTATTTTTATCATTGAAATATGCGCATACATTTTATAGCAATTGGCGGTAGTGCCATGCACAATCTGGCCATTGCCTTACATAAAAAAGGTTATCAGGTGACAGGTTCCGATGATGTTATTTTTGAACCTTCAGGAAGCAGATTAGCCCGACATGGTATTTTGCCGGAGCAAATGGGCTGGGATGCCAATCGGATTACAGCAGATTTAGATGCGGTAATTTTGGGAATGCATGCCTTGATGGATAATCCGGAATTGCTGAAAGCTCAGGAATTAGGCCTCAAAATCTATTCTTACCCGGAATATATTTATGAGCAAACCAAAGATAAACTTCGCGTAGTGATCGGTGGCAGTCATGGGAAAACCACCATTACTTCTATGATTCTTCATGTCTTAAATTATTATAACCGCGATTTTGATTACCTGGTAGGTGCTCAGCTGGCGGGATTTGATACGATGGTGAAAGTCACAGATGAAGCTCCGCTCATCATTATCGAAGGAGATGAATACCTGGCTTCTCCTATAGACAGGAGACCGAAATTTCATTTATATAAAGCAAATATTGCGGTAATTAGCGGAATTGCCTGGGATCATATCAATGTTTTCCCAACTTTTGAAGATTATACCCGCCAGTTTGAATTGTTTATCGATACCATTCAACCGGAAGGAAAATTGATTTACTGCACTGCCGATGAAGATTTAAATCAATTGGTGGCCAGGTCTACTGCTAATGTACAGAAAATAGGATACGGGATTCCTCAGCATGAACTGAAAGATGGGCTGACTTATCTTTTACCCGAGCATATCGAATTAAATGTATTTGGAAATCATAACTTGATGAACCTCAATGCGGCACGTTTGGTTTGTGAAGCTTTAGGACTGGACAATGAGCAGTTTAATGCGGCTATTTCATCCTTTACAGGCGCTGCAAAAAGACTGGAAGTGCTGATTAAAAAGGACCATACCAACGTTTATAAAGACTTTGCGCATTCTCCCTCAAAGTTGAAAGCAACCATAGAAGCCGTGAAAACACAGTTTACGGAAAGGAAATTGGTGGCGTGTATAGAGTTACATACATTTAGTAGTTTGAATAAAGAATTTTTAGCACAATATCGAGATACCATGAAACAAGCTGACTGTTCCATTGTATATATCGATGAAGAAACTTTTAAACATAAAAAGATTAAACCATTTAGCAAATTAGATGTGCAAAATGCGTTTAATTGTAATGAATTACAGTTTTTTAATAATTCTGACGAATTAAAAGATTACTTTATGAGTATGAATTTTAATCACACAAATTTATTATTAATGAGCTCTGGTAATTTTGGTGGTTTAGATTTAGTGAAATTGGCACGTGAGTTGACTACCAATTAACATCAAGTACAAACTAGAATAATACACCTAAATTTATCACATGAATATCATTGGAAAAAACATTAGACAATTACGCCAGAAGAACGGCTGGAGCCAAGGGGAAGTGGCCAAACGTCTAAATATTTCAATTCCTGCCTTTTCAAAAATAGAAACAGGTATTACAGATATTAACATCTCTAGATTAGAGCAAATTGCTAACCTATTCCAGGTATCGACGATGGATATCATCTCCAAAGAAGGTGAAAACCCTCAGTCACTTAATTTTGAAGAAATTAATACACTTAAGGATAAACTTGCTTTAAGAGAAGAGGAAATCATTAAGCTTCAAAAGAAGGTGATTGACCTTTATGAAGAGATCCGCGAAAGATAGGCTTGCGCTATTAAAATATTTTACGTAGCGTCAGGTGTCGCTTGCCAAAAGTGGCACCTGTTGCTTCATGTATCGACAGCATCTTGTCGTTAAAATCTCCCACCCAACTCAATTCCAGCTCATCATATTGATTTAAAGGCAGCACATATTCTTTAAGTTTAATAAAAAGTGCAGATTCTAATCCATGTTTCTGGAAAGATTTCTTGGTTCCCATTACGATTGCACGCATTCTGTTAACGCCAACCCAGCGTTTGTAAAGGAACATTAACTTCTCAATTAAACCCAATTTACCTTTAAACCCCTTGATCATCTGATTGGCATCAGGAATGATCACCACAAAAGAGGCGGGTTCCCCATTGATGTAAGCGAACCAGATCAGCTTTTCATCCATAATGGTTTCCATTTTTTTAAAGCTTTCCTGTAAAGTTTCTTTTTTAATGGGAACGAACTTCTCAAAATCCTGCCAGCCATCGTTGTAGATTTCCATTAGGTTCTTTACGTATTTTTCAGCATTCTTCTTGGAGAAATGTTCAAAAGTATAACCAGGTTTATTGGCTACCCAGTTGGCAATTTTGGTAAAACGTTCTGGGAAAGGCTTTCTAACCGCAAGGTGATTGGTAATTTGCTCATAAGACTTCTCAAATCCGTAGTTTTTGAAAAAGTCATGATAGTATGGGTGATGGTAATTCATTCCGTAAGAAGGCGGCGTAAAGCCTTCTACCAGCAAACCCCAGAAAGAATCATTCTCCCCGAAATTGATTGGGCCATCCATCGCTTCCATTCCTTGTTCCTGCAGCCAATTTTTTGCGGTATCAAACAGGAGGAAGGCTGCATGCTGATCAGCAGTACATTCGAAAAAGCCCATGCCGCCAGTAGGCTGCTCATATTGGTGGGCTTTTTTATCGTTGATAAAAGCAGCAACGCGGCCAATAGTTTGGCCTGCAGTATCTTTTAAAATCCAGCGGACACATTTTCCATGGTTAAAGAAGGTGTTTTTCTTCGCATCAAATATTTGCTCAATATCATTATCTAGTGGACAAATCCAGTTGGGGTCATTTTTGTAAAGAAAACGGGCCACATTTAAAAATTCCTGCTTTGTCTTTGAATCGGATACGGGTATAATCTGCATGTATGCTGGGCTGAATTAAAATAAAAAGCATCCCCATAGGGGGATGCTTAAAGATATACTATGTACTATTCTTTAATAATCGTCGTCATCGTCGTCACTGAAATTATCGAAGCCATCCAGATCATCTAAAGGCATGTCAAAGTCGTCGTCCTCATCTTGATACGACTTCTTGTTGCCGGTTTCTTCACTTGAATCATCGATGTCAGTTTCAGGGTCAACTAATGAACTTTTGCTAGTAGGTTTTTTTGGATCTTTCATTACAAAAAAATAAATTCAGTAAGGTTTGTATTGATACGTTAAAATTACAAAAAATCTTTTTAAATATACACAACAGTGTTTATTTGATTTTTTCGTGCATCAAAATTAGTATAAAAAATTTTTATGGGAAGAGTTATTTAAAAAAAAATCTCAATTGGACAGGGCTTAATTTCCAGTATAATTTTTATTGAAATCTGCCCCTAATTACAGAAGAATTTCTCCTGATTTGATAAATATGTGGATGCTTAAATACTTTAGCGATCAGTTCAATTGGAATTATATTTTTTTGGAAAATTAATAGAACGGAAATGAGGAGCTGATCTTTTTTTAAGTCTCCTAGAACCAATAACTTGAGCTTAAAGCTAAGCTTCACTCTTTTGAAAACTGTGAAGCTGAAACACTAAAAATGTAAATAGGGTTTACAATCGAACATTTATCCAGGCACCGATCAAAAGAGGATTGCTTTCATTGGATGATGAAAATAGGTACAGCTAAGTGGTCCAATGGTTGATTTTATAAGAAGGTTTTTTTAATTAATTGACTGTAAATCTGTGTAATATGTATTGCTCAATAGCGCTGTTTGTGTCATGTTTATGCTCATTTTAATATATCTTTAATTGACATATCCAAACGAAAGACATAATATTATGAAAGTAGTTATTTACGGAACTGGAAAAATGGCAGAATTTATTTGCTATTCTTTTAACAATGATAGTCCTCATCAAGTGGTCGCTTTTTGTGTGGATCACGCCTACGTGCCTGAACCCGGTACTACACTTCTTGGATTGCCCATCCTTAGTTTTGATCAGGTTTTAGACGATTATCCTAAAGAAGACTACGTGATGCATATTGCAATCGGCAGAAATAGTGCCAGAGAAATTCTTTATTATAAAGTAGAGGAAGCTGGATATGGTTTTGCAAATTACATCTCCTCAAAAGCAAATCTCTGGCCGGATTTAATAGTCGGACAAAATGTTTTTATAGATCAATGCTGTGATATTCAGCCTTTTGTTGTTGTTGGTGATAATTGTATGTTAATTGGTGCGCGTATCGGCCACCATTGCACAATTGGAGATAATGTATTGCTCTCTGGTAATATCCTTGCTGGAAATGTGAAGGTGGGGAACAATTCTTTCCTAGGCATCAATTCCTCTGTGAAAGAAGATGTGATCATCGGAAATCATAATATTGTTGGTGCTGGGGTATTTGTGAAAAAGAATACAGGCGATGATGTCATCATTTCCAATCCACCAACAATTCAAAGGATAGGGGACGCGAAGCGGTTTACACTTTTTCATAAAATAGCTTAACTGCTACAATTAAAAAAAGTTTTATTGGATACCTGGACAAATTAGCAAAGGACTGGACTGGACCTTGCTACAAAAAATATAGGGCAAAAAAAATGGTAAAGTTTGAGGCTTTACCATTTTTTAACACACAAATGAAACCTGAATTGAGATATAGTTTTAGGTTAGGTAAAATATCTTTGATCAATTCTATAAGAACGCTTTTTACAAACTATGTTTGTTTTAATATCTATAACAAGATTAGTGCAAATTTAGATATCAATTCTTTTTACTTAGTAAGTGGTACTTATAATTGAGTAAACGGTAATTTATGGGTACATAGGGATAGAAATGGATACAAATGTACCTGATAAACCAGTTTGCTGTACACTAATCTGTATAGGATTTGCTTCTACCTGGTTCAATAAATGGATGCGTTCTTTAGTCAAATCCATTCCTTTACTCTGGTGTTCTCCTTTTTTATTTTTCAAAGAGTTTTCAATTCCGATACCATCATCTATGATTTTAATGATGAGGTGGTCCGGACCATGCAGGTCAATGAGGATATCGATTTTTCCTCCTTCCTCTTTAGGCATAATGCCGTGCCATATCGCATTTTCAATATAAGGTTGTAAAATCATGGAAGGAATCATCGTTTCTTCCTTATCGATTGCAGGGCTCACCCGGATCTGATAGATTAGCTTATCTCCAAACCTTTTCTTTTCCAGGCTTAGGTAAAGCTCCAGGTAATCCAGTTCTTCTTCCAATGTAATGAAACTTCGGGTACAGATTTCCAGGTTTTTCCGGATCAGCTTTGCAAATCCTGTCAGGATTTTATTGGCAGAATTGGTATCTTTTGTATTGATATAATGCTGAATAGAATTCATCACATTAAATACAAAGTGGGGATTCATCATCGCTTGTAAAGCTCGCTGTTCCAGCATCAGTATTTTATTCTTCAACAGCAATTGTTCCTGTTCTTTGTTCTTTTGACGGCGTGTAACTACTACTGCCAACTTATAAAAAGCAAGTCCTGCAAGTAAAAATATCAGCAAGAGGAACCAGGTCGTCTGCCAGAAATAAGCTTTCAGCACAAAGCTCACCTTAGCAGGGCTGCTCCAGCCACTGTTATTGGATTTTGCAGACAGTTCAAAAATGTAAGCTCCAGGCTCTAAACTAGAGAATTCAATCCTCCGGCTTCTGGTCTCGGTCCATGGTGCATCAGGCTTTAGGCGATACCGGTATAAAATGTTTTTATTCTGGAAATCAATAGCACTGTAAAAAAACGTAATACTATTATTTGAAGGCTCCAATACATGATCCGGATGGTTCATGCCCAGTTTGTTTTTATTGTTCAGCACGGAAGTGATGTACACTTTTGGCGCTTCATTTTTGTGAATAGAGTAGTTCACATCAAAATAAACCAGGCCGCTGTTGGTTGCGAAATAGGCATTTTTATCTCCTATAAATAAGCAATTGACATCATCAGTCAATAAGGAATTGGTAAAACCAAAGGATTCTACTACCGCTTTGTCATTTTTGAAATCAATCTTATTGATGCCGTTATTGGTCACTACCCAGGTTTGATCGTCTTTTACAAACAGCCTTTTACAAATGTTATCTGCCAGCCCGTCTTCCTGAGTGATGACCTTTAAAATACGGCCATTTCTCATGAATATTAAGCCATTTCCATCTGTCGCCAGTACAAGGGTGTGATCAGAAAGCTCCTGAATGTCATTGATTCTTTTCGTTAACAGTGGTTGTTTAACATATAAATTGGTCAATATGCCTTTAGAAAATAGCGAAAGCCCATTCACATTAGAAAACCAAAGTTGCTGCGCCTCATCATAAAACACCCGGTAAGAGCGGTTGTTAAAGAAATCTTCCCCTTGCTTAAAGGACAATGAGGTGAATTCGAACCTTCTTTCGCGGTCTGGGAGGATCACTACTCCAGAGGAAAGGGCCAATGCCAGATTTTTTCCTGCAGCAATGCTAAAGCTTTTGATCACAAACATAGAATTATTGGTCTCCTTCAGGAAATCAATTTGCCGATTGTTCTGTTTTATGTTGTTAATCCTGCCCAGGCCATAATCAGAAGCAAAATAAATGGCATGGTTCAAGGAGTCAAAAGCAAGTTGTTTGATGATGTTGTATTTTTTTTGATCTGGCAATGCGATTTTACTAACCATCCCATCTTTAAGTTCTACGATATTGATTTTTGCTTCATCAAGACCAAGCCAAAGCCTGTTGCGGTCGTCTTGGGTAATGCTTTTTACGATATCACTGCTCAGTCCATAGCTTTTATTAAACACGTATAAGCGTTCATTTTGCTGTGGCAGCATATAAATACCATTAGTAGTGGTAAACCACATATTCCCTTTTGCATCCTTGATAACTTGACTGGAAGCGATGTTATTCAGATAGCGCCGGGTATTTCCATCCGCTTCCACATGTTGAATCCCTGAGGCATTACTCACCCAGAGGTCCATATTCTGATCGGTATAGAAATATCCAGGATCATTGTTCAGGAGGTCTGGACTCAGCTTTATCTTCAGTAATTCCTGGCTGCCTCTTCTGATGTTCAAGCCCTTTTTATCTAGATAGGCCATGGTTTTATTCGGTAGATTCAGGGCTGTCTTATAAGACAATGGCAAACTTTCATGTGGAACAACTTTGAAAGTGTTATGCTCCATGACTCGCACAGAGGTATTGCTGATCGCCCATATTTTTCCCTGTTCATCCTCATGGATAAAGGTATTGATAAATTGACGGTCGTGGTTTGCCGAAATATATTTGGTGATCGATTTCCCATTGTACATCACGAGGGTGTTCTTATTGGTACCCAGCCAAATCCTTCCTCTGCTGTCCTGAAAAAAAGAAACAATCACTGCATTGAATTTTAACAGTTTTAGCAGCTGGTTATTGGTTTCATTGTAGATTTTACCGTTAAAAAAATAGCTGAGCTGACCATTTAAAGCCAGAAACCAGATTTTTCCAGCTTTATCTTCCTTTAATTGCAGGATTTGATTGTCTGGTAAACCATCATTAACAGAAAAAGTTTCAAAAATTTTCCCGTCAAAACGACTTACTCCTGCATCCGTCGCGATCCAGATATAGCCTTTACTATCCTGCATGGTATAAAAGCAATTGTTGCTGGGCAAGCCGGCTTTGGTGTCAAAATGCTGGAGGTACGTGCTTTGAGCAAAAACCGTTATGCTGCCCAACAGGCAAATAATAAGGGAAAGAATTAGCCTTATGACTATTTTTCTATTAAGATCTATCACTTTCAATTCTGATATAGGATTTAACTTTTTCCGCAAAATCACTGGCACGTCTTCTGGAAACGGCAATCTTTTCGCCGTTTTTCAAAAGTACTTCTACACCATTTTTCGAATTGTATTCCTTTAAGTAGTTCAGGTTCACAATACTTGACTTATGGATGCGAACGAACTGCTGCTCAGGAAGGATTTCTTCATATTCTTTTAAGACCTTAGAAACGGTAATCTTTTCTTTATTAGCCAGATGGAAGACAGAATAATTGCTGTCTGCCTCAATATGAATAATATCGTTGATGTCAATTAAAGAATAGCCCTGACCATTCGGCAGACTAATTTTTCGGATTTCTGAGCGGTCTGCAAGATTCGCAGCCAGGTTCTGTAAACTTTCATTCCTGTTGTATTCTTTTTTATTCAGCGCGATGTATTTTCCTGCCTTTTCCACCGCCAGTTTAAGCTCATCGATATCAATAGGTTTCAACAGATAATCCAATGCATTGGCTTTGATGGCCCTCAGTGCATATTGATCAAAGGCGGTCGTAAAGATCACATGAGAATTGTACTGCTGTGCCTGAGGGATCAGTTCAAATCCGTTTTCACCGGGCATAGCAATATCCAGAAAGATCAGATCGATCTGGTTATTGCTCAAAAGCAGCCTCGCTTCAGCTACAGATTTTGCAATCCCGGCGATATGAATGTGCTCGCAATTCTCCTGAACCAGGAAATATAGAGAGGATCGGGCAAATTCTTCATCATCAACAATAATTGTATTTAGCACTTCTATGGGGTTTATAGGGTCAATTTATTAAAAAAATGAGGGATGTAAGAATATTTTTTGAGCAGTTTGAAAACCAGGGGTTCATTTCTACCGTAAGTGCCTCTATAAAACCTAAGAAATTTTAGAAAACTAAAACCTGCGCAGGTAAGTTTCATAAACTTTTGAATTAAAAATTAGAATTATGATTTGCAGATGCAAAATCGTGATTTTTTAACCCAAAGCTACAACTATGAAAAACTTACACGATGAAAAAGAAGTGCTGCAAGAGGAACGCAGTATTCTTACCGCTCCGTTGCAACGCCGTTCATTTCTGCAATTTGCAGGTGCAGGCGCGGCAGGTATCGCTTTGATCGCCGCCGGATGTAAAAAAGATAAAAACATCATTGATAATGGTGGAAGTATGGGAGGCGTCACCCTTGATTTTAAAGACGATGTAGGCGTATTAAATTATGCTTATGCCCTGGAACAATTAGAGGCTGCATTTTATGTTCAGGTAGCCGCCACTCCGTATGCTAATATTAGTGCTCCAGAGCTTGCCTATTTTAAAGACATACAGTTTCATGAAATTGCACACCGTGAATTTTTAAAAAATGCGTTGGGCGCGTCTGCAATCGCGGGATTGGAAGTTGACTTCTCAAAAATCAATTTCGCAGATAGAACCAGTGTATTGGGCACAGCAAAAGCTTTCGAAGATTTAGGCGTTTCCGCTTATAATGGAGCTGGAAAATTATTGAAAAGTACAACTTACCTGACTTTGGCTGGAAAGATTGTTTCTGTAGAAGCGCGTCATGCTGCCTACATCAGAGAGCTGATTTCCCCAAACTCCTTCTCTAACTTAGAAGTAGTCGATGCCGTAAACGGATTAGAGACTTCCCGTGACCCAAAAGCGGTACTGGCTATTGCCGGTGGGTTTGTTAAAACAAAAATCAACGTGATTAATTTATAGCCTTAACCTGAAACATCATGAATATCGTCGATATATTAGAAGAAATTGAAAAAGTAGATGGAGAAGTGTATGAACGCTTTAGTCCACGTAGAACTGCAATGAAGGAATTCTTCAATGTAGGAAAAAAAATAAGTCTGGCTGCAGTTCCATTGGCACTCGGCTCTATGTTTAACAAAGCATATGGACAAAGTACTTTACCGGCTAATGTGAAAGCAGTATTGCAATTTGCCTTAACTCTGGAACATTTTGAAGCTGCGTTTTATACTCAGGCGCTGAAAACTACTGGTGGTGCGGATTTCTCCGGATCTAAGCAGGCAACGCTGGATAAAGCAGCTATTGGGATCATCTCTGCGCATGAAACTTCACACGTTAACTTTTTAAAAGGAGTGATTGGTGCAGATGCAGTTACCGCTAAACCTAGTTACGACTGGACTGCGAGTGGTGCTTTTCCAAATCCCTTTGCAGTGGGTAATTACGGTATTTTTCTTGCTGTTGCCCAGGCTTTGGAAGATACTGGAGTTCGTGCCTATAAAGGTCAGGCTCCAGCATTAGTGGGGCAGGGAGGCGTGTTAGAAGCAGCATTGAATATTCATTCTGTGGAAGCCCGTCATGCTGCAAAAATCCGATACATGCGTGCACAAAATGGAGTTTCTATTAAACCATGGATAACTGGTGGTAATGATAGTGGTGTTCCAAATGCAGCAGCAGTATATGCAGGAGAAGAAAATGTGATCCAGGCAGGATTAACGATTACTGGAATTAACGGAACTGCAGTAACTGCGAATGCCGCTTCAGAATCATTTGATGAGCCATTAACTACACAGCAAGTATTAGATATTGTGAAGCTATTTGGGGTTTCTTAAATAACATAGGGATTTGTTTAGGTTTAAGATGGGGGGAGGAGCAAGTGCTCCTTCCCTTTTTTCTTTTAGTGATCGATCAGCTACTCTTTAATAATTGATCACCTGTTCTTCTAAATGTTCTGGAAGGTCGCGGTAATTGTACTGCTGGCCGCGAAGCTGAGGCTCGAAACCTGCTTCTCTGATCGCATCCTGAATGCCTTTCGCAGTAAAACGGTGTGGCGCACCAGCGGCAGAAACAACATTTTCCTCAATCATAATCGATCCAAAATCATTGGCACCTGCATGTAAACATAGCTCCGCTACATTTTTACCTACCGTAAGCCAGGAAGCCTGAATATTTTTAATGTTAGGCAGCATAATTCTGCTCAGTGCAAGCATTCTGATGTACTCATCTCCCGAAACATTATTACTGATGCCTCTTAATCGCTTCAATAAAGTGCCATCATCCTGGAAAGGCCATGGGATAAAGGCAAGGAAACCTTTGGCATCTGCTGGTTTTTCGCTCTGTACTTCCCTGATCCAAACCAAGTGTTCAAAACGTTCCTCAATGGTTTCCACATGACCAAACATCATGGTTGCTGAGGTGGTGATGTCGAGCTGATGCGCTGCACGCATCACGTCTAACCATTCTTTTCCACCGCATTTGCCTTTGGAAATCAACCTTCTCACACGATCGTTCAGAATTTCAGCACCTGCACCAGGCAAGGAATCCATTCCGGCTGCTTTTAAAGCACTTAAAACTTCGGTATGGGAAATTCCTTCCAGTTTAGCCACATGGGCAATTTCCGGCGGACCTAAAGCATGGAGCTTCAAATCAGGATATAACTCTTTTAACTTTCTAAATAGATCGGCATAAAATTTCAGTCCTAGGTCTGGATGGTGCCCACCCTGCAATAACAACTGATCTCCGCCTAATCTGAAAGTCTCTTCAATTTTAACTTTATAAGTTTCAATGTCAGTGATATAGCTTTCGTCATGTCCTGGTCTTCTAAAGAAGTTACAGAATTTGCAATTTGCTATACATACATTGGTAGTGTTTACATTACGGTCTATCTGCCAGGTGACTTTCCCGCTAGGTACTTGTTTTTTCCTAAGTTCATTGGCCACATAGGCCAGTTCGGCAGTTGACGCATGGTGATACAGAAAAACGCCTTCTTCTTGTGTAAGAAAGTCGAATTTTAGCGCCCTATGCAATAATTCGGCTGTATTCATACTGCAAATATACCATAAGTTCCTTTCTTTTTATTTCACATTATTATCACATTTCCCTTTTGCTTTATGCTTATCTTTGACAGATTATTGATATACATATGGTAGATTTTAACCGTTTTACATTGGCCAATGGATTGCGTGTCCTGGTACACGAAGATGATACAACGCCTATGGCGGTGTTGAACATTCTATATGACGTTGGTGCAAGAGACGAAGAACAAGATAAAACCGGCTTTGCCCATTTATTTGAACACCTGATGTTTGGCGGTTCTGTAAATATTCCCAGCTATGATGAGCCTTTGCAAAGAGTTGGCGGTGAAAACAATGCTTTCACCAGCAATGACATCACCAACTATTACATCACCTTGCCGGCTACAAATCTGGAAACTGCTTTCTGGCTGGAAAGTGACCGCATGCTGAGTCTTGCTTTTTCAGAGAAAAGTCTGGAAACACAACGAAATGTGGTTTGTGAAGAGTTCAAACAAAGGTACTTGAATCAACCTTACGGTGATGTTTGGTTGAAGCTGAGACCACTTGCTTATAAAGAACACCCTTACCGCTGGGCAACTATCGGTCAAGATTTAAAGCAGATCGAAGATGCCAAAATGGAAGATGTAAAAGCATTTTTCAAAAAACATTACCACCCGAAGAATGCCATTATGGTAGTTGGAGGAAATGTGAAAACAGAAGAAGTCAAAGCATTGGCTGAAAAGTGGTTCGCGTCGATCCCTGCTGGGGAACAAACCGATAGAAATCTTCCTGTAGAACCACAGCAAACTGCAGCCCGTGAGGAAACAGTGGTGGCAGAAGTACCATTGAATGCGATTTATATGGCTTTCCAAATGCCTGACCGTGCCGATAAAGATTATCAGGTTTACGACCTGATGTCTGATATCCTTTCTCAGGGTCAATCGTCCAGATTATACAATAGCCTATTGAAAGAACAGCAATTGTTCAGTGATATTCATGCTTACTTAACTGGAAGTATAGACAAAGGTTTATTCATCGTTGAGGGTAAATTAGTAGAAGGGGTGACGATGGAAGCAGCAGAAGCCGCGATCTGGAAAGAACTGAATGCTATTGCTGCCGAAGAAGTGACAATAGATGAGCTGACTAAGGTAAAAAACAAGTCGGAATCTATCATCGTATTTGCAGAAATGAGCCTTTTAGATAAGGCCATGAACCTGGCTTATTACGAGCTGCTAGGGGATGCAAATATGCTCAACACAGAGATCGACAGGTACCATGAAGTGACTTCATCGCGTATTTTGGAGGTGGCAAAACGCACCTTCGTTAAAGAACAGTCTTCAATTTTATACTATTTAACTGCCCAAGATGCTTAACCGTACATTAGCCCCTGAATCAAAACAGGTAGAGGAAATAAATTTTATACAGCCATTAAAACAGCAGCTGGATAATGGAATCCCGGTATTTACCATCAATGCTGGTAAACAGGAACTGGTACGTATTGAGTTTATCTTTGAAAACGTAAACTGGGACCAGAATAAACCTTTGCAGGCGGTTACAGTGAGCCACCTGATCAATAATGGAACGGCAAAATTAACGGCCAAAGAGATTGCTGAAAAAGTAGACTATTATGGTGCTTTCCTGCAAACAGAATATGGTGCAGACCAGTCGAGCGTAAAAGTGTATACCTTGAATAAACACCTGGCTGCGGTATTACCGATTTTGCAATCCATTCTTAATGAGAGTGTTTTCCCTCAGCAGGAGTTGGATATTTATGTGCAGAATCAAAAGCAATCTTTACAGGTTAGCTTGCAAAAAAATGACTTCCTAGCCAGAAAGCATTTTGCCCATGCTATTTTTGGAGATTCCAGCTATGGCTCAAATATCTCAGCTACAGATTACGAAGCCATACAGCAGGCAGATTTACTCAGCTACTTTAAAGCAGCTTATAAACCTGAAAACTGTACCATCTTTGTGGCAGGTAAGTTTGAACAATCAGAGTTTGATTTGTTGAATAGTATTTTAGGGAAAACCTGGAATAACAACGAAGCATCTGTCCTCAATAAATTTGACTTTTCTCCGGTAGCGGGGAAGGAGCTGCTGATTGAAAAAGCAGATGCGATCCAATCGGCCATCCGTATGGGCGCATTAGCCATCACCAGGAAACATAGAGATTTCCCTGGATTTCAGGTGATGAACTGTTTGTTGGGTGGATATTTCGGATCTCGTTTAATGGCCAACATTCGCGAGGATAAAGGATATACTTATGGGATCGGCTCTGCAATTGTTTCTTTAAAAGATGCTGGTTATTTCTTTATCGCTACGGAAGTAGGGACAGAGGTTTGTGGCAACACCTTGATTGAAATCGAGAAAGAGATTGATTTATTAAAATCCGAATTGGTTTCGGAAGAAGAATTGAACCTGGTACGTAACTATATGTTAGGTTCTATGTTAGGCAGTTTAGAAAATGCATTTTCTCATGCAGATAAGTTTAAAAACGCCTATTTTTCTGGCTTAGATTACACATATTACGAGAACTATATCAAAACCGTGAAAACGATCACTCCAGAAGATTTAAAACAACTGGCAAATCAATACTTGAATACTGCTGATTTTAGTAAAGTAATTGTAGGAAAGAAATAAGCATATTTTTTATGAAAATTGTCCTGGCTGTTAGCGCTTAGCCAGGACAATTTTTTGTTTATCGGCCTGATGCAGCTTTTTACGAAAAGCCACATCATCATTATATCTTTCTGCAGGATAGGTTTTATTAGAGATGATGATCTTGCGCTGGTAAGTCAGTGTGTTATCTTTGATGACCACGTTTCCCCCGTCGGCTTAATGTCAAATTCTATAGGATTTATCTTCCCAAATTTGGAGGTTTTTACTTCTTTCCCGTTTTCCTGAGCAAAGGTATAAAGGGAAGTCATGAACAGTATGGACTTGATTTTATTCATGAGCGTTAATTTGATAGGGCAATATAAATACTTTTTCTCTATAGTAAAAAAAACATGATGTTTTTTATTTTTATAATAAAGTAATTATCTTGATGTTGCTCGTAACGAATGATAATTAGACCTTTTACGGCTGAAATTGATTTTTCCACAATTATCTAAACTATTAAATACAGATGAATTATTTGTTGATATTTGTGCCCAATTAAAATCTTTAAGCTAAATATGTCTCCGATTAAAATAGATGTGAACGACCTGACTTACAAAATAAATCCTGATTTGTCGACGATCGACTGGACTTACGTATGTGAGTTATTTGATAAGGTGGATTGGAGAACAAGGGTAGAAGCAGACATAGAAGCAGCTTTCAGAAGAAGCAGCTGGACTTTATTCATTTATAAGGGAGATCAGCTGATTGCGTTTGGAAGAACCATAGACGATGGCAGGTATTATGCCATTCTTGCAGATATCATTGTGGATCCTGATTTTCAGGGAAATGGACTGGGTAAATACCTGGTAAATACGTTAAATGAAAAGCTGGGCGACAATTATCATTTCGTTAACCTGACTGCCGCTCCTGGTAAAGGTGATTTTTATAAAAGTCTGGGTTGGAAAAAACAGTCTACCTGTTACATCTGGCCACAAGGACCGAAACAAAAAAGACTGCATACTGAGCCAGATCCGGAAGAACCGACTGCGTAATTCGCTAATCTGTGCTGAGGCTAGCAGTTTTCAGCGCCCTAAACGAAGAAGGTCTCCTTCCGGTCATCTTGAAAAAGGTATTACTGAAGGAGGAGATACTGTCGTAACCTACCTCATAAGCGATCTCACTTATTGTCAGATCGCTTTCTAATAACTTTTCCATTGCCTTAGTGATCCTGACCAACTTCAGGTATTGAAAAAAAGAAATATCCAGAGAAGCCAGGAAAATACGCGATAACGTGCGTTCGGAAAAACCGGTTACTGCGGCAATACTTTCCAGCGTTAAATCTTCTGACAAATGCTGATGAATATATTGCAAAGCAGGGCGCAAACGCTCATTGTCGGTGGTAGGAACCACAATTGGAAGCGGATGTTTGCTGATGTCTGGCAGGATGTTTTTTAGTGTATTTAAGAAATCATACTGAGCGCTCCCAGGAACAATATTTCCATTCCAAAGTTCCGAGTATTTCAGCATTTCCAATAACAAATTATTCACAGGATAAATGCCGATGCGATCGAAAAAAGGATCCTGGTTTAAGTCATCATGGGCAAAATAGATATTTCTTACCACCGCAGAGCGATAGCGGTGTTCCAAGTGGTGCGCAACTCCTGCAGGAATCCAGAGGTAATGACGGCCCGGTAAAAAGTACGACTTGTCGTTCGCGTATAGAAAAATTACTCCACCTTCCACATAAGTCAGCTGACCTTTGAAATGTTGGTGGTGACGAAAGCGGTCTTCAAACTTACTATGCCATACATAGGTACTTTTTGGCTGTTCATCTATGGCCGATAAAAGGCTTTCTTTACTGTTATGATCCATATGGCTGGTTTGAACAAATATATGTCACTTTAGATAAAATAAAGAAAGAAATGTTAACCGAAATTTGTAGCATTAAATAATATATATGAATTATAGCTCGTATAAAAGAACATTTCTCGGCGGAATGACCCTTCTTTTATCCTCTCTTTTTACCCATGCACAAGGGCCTGTGGATAGCGGAAATCCACTTTCAATTCGCCAGGTTTGGCAGCTTACAGATAGCAACAGCAGGAAGATACAAATGACACACCTTGATGTGCTAGCTTCCGAGGCAGGAATTAAAGCAGCCAAATCAGAAAGGCTGCCAGAAATTGCGGCAAACGGTGTATTGGCGCACATCTTTAAAATGCCCATTTATGAAAATGGTTTGTTTCATACACCCACGCAATTTCCAGTAGAGCCAAAGTATTATAAAATATCCGGCGATGCTTACCTGAACCTTTACAATGGTGGTAAAACCAATCGTGAAATCGAAGCTTCAAAGACGGAAACGGAGTTGGCAATTGCCAAAAAGAACCTGAATAAGCAGGAAATACATTTCCTTGCTGCGGTGTATTTCTATGATGTTTACCGCAATCAGTCGTATCAGACGCTGCTGCTGCAAGACATTAAAGACAGGGAAAAACAACTGCAGGAAATCAATGTACTATATAAAAATGGGACGGTCCTTAAAAGCGATGTGCTGCGTGCAGAACTGCGCTTGTCGAAGCAAAAAATGATGCTGACAGAAATTCAAAACAGCATCCATATTGCAGAGCAGAAGCTCAATATACTAATAGGAAGGGCTGATGATACGCCTCTAATACCTGTTATTTCTGATCAGGAAAATGATCCGGTTTTAATCAAGGGATTGGCCAATTACCTCGCAGCTGGACAATCGAATTCTTTTAAGCTGCAGATCTCTGAGAAAGAACAAAAACTTAGGGTGTTGAAATTGAAACAGGTAAAATCTAATATCCTGCCTTCTGTTGGCTTGTTCGGTGAATATATGCTGGCCTATCCGCAGATCCAGTTTTATCCTTATGCACTTGCACCATATCGCAATGGTATGGCCGGTATCAAATTGAAAATCCCTATTTCTAACCTTTATACCAATAAACACAAGGTTAAAGTAGCAGAGATTAAACTCCATCAACAGGAAGTAGAAGACGAAGAGGTGAAAGACAATATCCGTCAGGAAGTACAGGAGAACTACATCCGTTATACAGAGTCATTGAAACGAATTGAAGTAGCAAATGAAAACATTAAACAAGCTGCAGAGAGTTATCGAATCGTACAGAATACCTATTTCAATCAGTTGTCTTTACTGACGGATTTACTGGATGCAGAAACCCAGCTTTTGCAATCGCGTTTTGAACTGACAACTGCCAAAGTAAATGCCAAAATACAATACTATCAATTAGAAAAAGCTGTAGGAAACCTATAATATGAACACGCAAACACAAAATAAAACAGATAAAAGAATTTCAGTAGTCACGACGGTCATTGCGGCTATAGTGATGGTCGTTTTGTTGGTCTGGGGAGGCAAAACGGTCTTCAGTTATTTACGTTTTGAAGAAACCAATGATGCCCAGATAGAGGAATACATCAATCCAGTTACTGCAAGAGTAAATGGATATATTAAATCTGTTCGTTATATCGAAAATCAAGAGGTTAAAAAGGGAGATACGCTGGTCGTGATTGATGACAGTGATTATACCGTACAGCAAGAGGAAGCTGCAGCTTCGCTTTCCAATGCAAAAGCCCAGGTTTCTGTATTGCAGAGCAATGTGCAAACGGCTAGTACACTTGCAAGTGCAAGTAAATCAAAAATTGCGGCAGCCAAAGCAAAATTATGGAAGCAACAGGCAGATTATGATCGCTATAAAAAACTATTTGAGGCAGAATCAGCTACCCGTCAGCAGTTAGAGCGTATGCAAAGTATGCTGGAAGTAGCACAAGCGGAGTACAATGCCGCTCAGGAAGACTATGCCGCGGCAATTTCTAAAACGAACGACATAAAAGTGCAGTCAGCAGTGCTCCTTTCTGAAATCCAACGTAGAGAAGCAGTATTAAAAAGAAATCATTTGAATACTTCTTACACTGTGATTTTAGCACCTTATAACGGTAAAATGGGTAGGAGGACCATTCAGCCGGGACAATTGCTGCAAAGCGGGCAAACGATCGCTTATATCGTAGACAAAGATGCAGGAAAATGGGTGATTGCAAATTTTAAAGAAACGCAGATCGGAAAAATGTATGTCGGTGAACCTGTGACTATTCAAGTAGACGCCTTCCCGGGTCAGTCCTTTAAAGGGAAAATAGAGTCTCTTTCTGCAGCAACAGGTTCCAGGTTTTCTTTATTACCTCCTGATAATGCCACTGGTAATTTTGTGAAAATAGCGCAACGTATTCCGGTAAGAATCCGTCTGGAAGGTGCAGATGCCTCCTTAACAAAATTAAACGCTGGAATGAGCGCAACTGTTCAGATCAAAAAAGACCATGAGTAAATCACTGCCCATTTTTAAATCATGGGTTCCAGAATGGCTCATCAAGCTGAGCATTTTGTTACTGCTGCTGTCCTCAGTATTATTGTTCGCCTTATCTACTGCAGATGGGGCAGCAGCTGCTGGATATTATGGTATGGAACCTGCAGATGTGCAATTTTCCTTATTACTGTTTTATGCCGCAGTAGCCAGCTTTGCAGGGGTAGAACGACGTTTTCTTGAGCGAATCATCACCAAAGATTACCTCCTGATCTGTATTGTGCTCGAAATCCTGATCGCTTATTGCTGTTACCATACCCGGGAAATATGGCTCGTTTTTACCTTTAGATTTCTACAGGGAATTGTCAATTGCGGTATTACCAGTATTTGTCTGACGCTATTGTTTGGAAGATTAAAATCTGAACATTCCAGAGAAATAGGGTACACGATATTTTATGGAATGATTCTGTGTGTATCGCCGGTTACGGCATTATTTGCTGCACCTTTAGTAGAGAATTTTGAATATAATGTCTTGTATAAAGCAATTATCTTTTGCTTTTTGCCGACCGCAGCTTTGCTGTTTTCGATTTTAAACCGTGTGCACCTGATTCGTAAAAAACCTTTATACCAACTGGATTGGGCCAGTTTTTTGCTTTTTGTCATCCTGCTGATCCTTATTGCTTACGTATTAATATATGGCCAGCAAAAAGATTGGCTAGAAGATCATAGCATTGTTTACAGCCTATTGTCTATTTTCAGCTTGGCTGTTCTTTCTGTTTTGCGACAGAAAGCTTTAAAGCGTCCTACCGTCAATCTTTCCGTATTCAAGTATCGCAATTTTAGTATCGGAATTGTGTTTTTAGTGATTTTATATTTGGTCAGAGGTGCTTTTACTTTAACGAGTACTTACTTTATCATGGTATTGGGAATGGATTCCTTACATGCAAATGAGCTCATGATCTTCAATATTCTAGGGATTATTGCAGGCTCTTGTATGGCGATTCGCTTCTTAATTCTGCAAAAAATGCTCCGGGTATTATGGGTTGCTGGATTTACATTGTTAGCGGTTTTTTTTACGCTGATGTGCTTTCTGTTTGCAACAGAAGCAGATGCCAGTACTTTTATCCTGCCGTTATTTTTGCAAGGGCTGGGTGCAGGAATGGTGATGTCGCCAATAGTGATGTTTATCGTGTCGGCAGTTCCAGTTCAAATGAGCCAATCTGCAGCATCAGTAGGGGTATTGGTGCGTTTCTCAGCCTTCAGCCTGAGTCTCGCCTTGATGAATTATTTTCAATTGTATTTTAAAGGAAGCCATAACAATGACATGAGGGGCGGATTAACGGTGTTGGATTTAGGTTTCTCTGAGCGATTAACGGGCTATCAAAACGCGCTCACCAGTCATGGAATGTTAAAAGATGAAGCAGCAAAAGTTGCAGTTGGACTCCTAAATAAATCCGTGCAAAAACAAGCATTTCTCCAATATTGTGTCAACTATTACGAGATCATTACTGCACTTTGTTTGTTTACTATCGTGTGGATTGCACTTCAGCCAGTGATCAGTAGAACGATCATTAATGTGAAAGGTAAAAGACCAGCTGCTGCAGGGTTTTAAAAAGAAAAACAGGGCTCCACAAATGGGCGCTTTCACACTTTATAAAAAGACAATTCAGTATTCATCAAAAGATAAGGCCTGCTTTTTTTTGATGAATACTGAATTACGGATCATTCCTATCAACTGATCTTTCCTGATTTTATTTCTTCATATATTCTGTTGCTTTCCAGCACGGGAAGCTCCAGTATTTTTCCATAATCTATAATTGCACCGGCAAATAATTCCAGTTCCGTATGTTCCTTTCCCGATTGAATATCCAGCTGTAATGAAGTAGGGGTGCTGTAAGGAAAAGTAGCTGCTTTCTGGAAAGTTTTTTCTATAATGTCAGCTGGAATAGCTATGTTTTTTTTGTTCGCAATTGCTTTAATTTCTTCCATAATCCAGGTTGCTCTTTCACGTAATTTCGGGAATTCATTGATTTGACCAATCGACTGATTATATCGGGCAGAAACCAGTCCAAAGCTTGCTATGAAGAAGAATTTTGTCCAGATGTCAGGGAAAGCATCCTGCTTATATTGAACGTCAATACCCGCGGATTTCATTAAATCTATTAATTTCTCTGCATTGTAATCCGGATGCCTTGGGTCATTGCCAACTAGAATTTTACCTGCATTTCCTTTATGTTCTACAGTTCCTCGTTCTTTAATATGAGAAGCCACATACACACAGGCAGGAAGTACAATTCCAGTACTGATTACCTTCCTGATCCGCTCATAAATATCTACTCCGTTCATTAAAGGTAAAATCACGGTATCGGCTTTAATTTTGTCTTTTAACTGCAGACAAATTTTTTCCAGATCATATTCTTTGACACAGATTAAGAATACATCTGTTGCAGGTATTTCTCTTAAGTCAGCATAAATTTCCGCAGGATGAGCTATTGGATTTTCATGTTCAGGAGATAATAAGCGGAGTCCGTCTTTCTTCACAATTTCATAGGTTTCTCCTCTGGCCACAAAAGTGATCCTGGTATCTTCTTGATTTGAATAGCGTTGCGCCAATTTAAATCCGAAATAACCACCAACTCCGCCCAGGCCAATAATAGTAATTTTTGATGATGTTTTCATTTGTAGGTATAGTAAAATGTGTGCTGCAAATTATCATATTTAATCATTGGTTTTGGTTTTTTTGTGTCAAATGATCACTATTTTTGAAAAAACACCTATTTATGAAATACCTGTATTCCCTTTTTATTTTGGGACTTTTTACGACTATTGATTCCAGCGCACAACAAAAGAAACCTGCCCGAAAAACCACCACTATCACCACCTCAACAACAACGAGGTCAACCACCAGCGAAAAAACTGAAAGCCGCCCTTTTTCTATTGGCCGGACAGATAAAATTCAATCGAGCATACTTGGCGAAAGCAGAACACTAAATATCTACCTGCCCGATGGCTACCATATTGATTCTGCAAAAAATTATCCGGTAATTTACCTGCTGGATGGTTCCGCAAATGAAGATTTTGTACACGTTGCCGGCCTGACTCAGTTTTTAAGCATGACGGAAACTATGCCTGCATCGATTGTAGTAGGTATTGCTAACGTGGATAGAAAAAGAGACTATACCTTTCCTAGTACAATTGCAGCGGACATTAAAGATTACCCTACTACGGGACATTCGGAAAAGTTCATCAATTTTATCGGAAAAGAGTTGCAGCCCTATATCGAAAAGAACTATCAAACAAATGCTAGTAAAATGTTGATTGGCCAAAGCCTTGGTGGCCTTTTAGCGACAGAAATATTGTTGAAATCGCCAGCGCTATTCCATCAATACATGATTGTGAGTCCAAGTCTATGGTGGGATAATGAATCTTTACTGGCCAAAGCACCAGAACTCTTGAGATCATTGCCAGCTGCAAAGACCAAAGTTTATGTTGCGGTAGGAAAAGAAGGAGCAGTGATGGAGGATGATGCGAAAAAGCTAGCAGAAACTTTAAAGACCACTAATTTAGAAGTTCATTTTGTGTATTTTCCGGAAGGAAACCATGCCAATGTATTACACAACGCTTTGTACAAAGGCTTTGAGCTTTTTAATCCCAAAAAATAATCTAAATGAAGCCGATAATTACTTCCAGCCTTATAGTGGATCAGTTGAGTATAAATGATGCTTCATTTATGCAGGAACTGCTAAATACAAGGGGCTGGAAGCAGTTTATTGGCGAGCGGAATGTGCATGATCTGACTTTTGGAGAAGTTGGGGATGGTATTTAAGGAGGAAACTAGCAGAGATTCCGAAATCTTACTAAGATATGGGCTAATGCTAAAAAGATCAGCGCCTCAAATAGGCCATACCTTTTGAGGCAGGTAAAGTGTCTTTGAAGCCAAATTTCTCATATAAAAACGAGGCATCCCCATCCGCGATTAAGCTGATGTAACAAGAAACGGGTAATTCATTATTGATAAATTCCATGAGTTTCTCCATAATCGATTTACCTATTCCTTTGCCCTGATATTCTGGCAATACGCACATGTCAGTAATCTGACAATGGCAGCCGCCATCACCGGTAATCCTACCCATGCCGATGTATTTTCCAACTTGTTCCGGATCGGACACCAATACTTCACAGACAGAGTTTTTTAGACCTATTTCTGCTGCTTCCAGTGTTTTAGGACTCAGGCCTGAGTCTTTTCTTAAGTTTAGATAAGTGGTTAATGGGATCTTTTTAAATTCTGCCTGATAAGTCGTCATAAATCTATAATTTGAATGTTCAAATGTAATGTTTTTAGCCTGCTGGCTTAACAATTTGTTTATACTGCATCCTTAATTTTGTAGGGTTAACGCTGTCCTATGAAATTTAAAAGCCTGTGTTACTGTGTGGTTATGCTCCTGTTGTTTGTGGCCTGTAAAAAGGATAAATCCACACCCATTTATCCAGAAGGAAGTCATGAACAGATCAATACCTGGATCTTAGACAGCCTTCGAAAGTATTATTACTGGGCTGATGTCTTGCCTAAAACAGCAGGGCTCGAACAAACACCACCAGCATTTTTTAATTCCATCAGGAATTCAGCAGACCGGTTTTCCTGGCTTTATCTGGACAGTGACGCCAGTACTTTTGCGATAAACACCCGCGCTTTATACGGTTTTGACTATGCCGCATTTGAAGAACCAGCGAGCAAGCAGGTACTCTGCGTTGTTAAATCTGTCTTGAAGGGATCTCCCGCAGAGCGATATGGCTTGAAAAGAGGTGATTATATCCGAAAAATTAATAGGCAGGAATTTAGTAAAGATCGGATTCTGGCCTTGGAAAAAGAACTGATCAGTGGTCGAAGCACTCAGCTGACTTTAGCAAAGTTTCAGGATGGGGTATTTGATGGAGATCGGGAACTGAATATGATCGCTGGATTAACACCTTATGCCCAGCCAGCCATTTATCAAACTATGGAAAGCGGAGGAAAGCATATCGGCTACATTTATCTCGATGATTTTTCGATTGGAACATTAAACAGAATACTGCCCATATTTTCTCAATTTAAAAAGACATTGCTCAGTACTTCAAATAGTATACCTATATATTAAGCTCGATTCGTCATGTTGGCTTGCTGACATGACGTTATTGTGTTTTTGTGATTTTTTCTATTTTAGCTTCATGACGATCGATATGAAGAGTTCATGCAGCTGATGACTCCAGAAAATAGGGAAAACAATGCATCACTGGCGGAGGAGCACTAGCAATTTCTTTACTGCAGTTAAGAAATGTTAATCTCTTGTAATCTTTTGGTTAAAACTGCCCATATTTGCAGACCTGTTGCGTATTTGCAATAATAATCGTATGTTTGCCCGGCAAATAGTAACTCCTAAATTATTTGCTATGCAACTCGATCCCAATAAATTTATATCTGAAGGTTTAACATACGATGACGTATTGTTAGTACCTGCATATTCTGAAGTTCTGCCACGTGACGTGGATACCGGAAGTTTTTTAACTAAAAAAATACGTTTAAATGTACCTGTAGTTTCTGCAGCAATGGATACCGTAACTGAAGCTGGTTTGGCAATTGCCATCGCGCAGGCAGGTGGTATCGGAATGCTGCATAAGAACATGAGCATCGAACGTCAGGCTGAAGAAGTTAGAAAAGTAAAACGTTCAGAAAGTGGAATGATCCAGGATCCTGTTACACTAAATGCAGATGCTAGAGTAGCAGATGCATTCCAGATCATGAAGGATTTCAAAATAGGTGGAATTCCTGTGATTGATGCCGACAATAAATTGGTAGGTATCATCACCAACAGAGATCTACGTTTCCAAAAAGACATGCAACGTAAAGTCTCAGAAGTGATGACCAGAGAAAATCTGATCACTGCTCCGGAAGGTACGACGCTTTTACAAGCAGAAGAAATCTTACAAGATTATAAAATTGAAAAGTTACCTGTAATTAATGCAGAAGGGCACCTTGCAGGTTTAATCACTTTCAAAGACATCCAAAAATATAAAAACTACCCTAAAGCCTGTAAAGACGAACGTGGAAGACTACGCGTTGGTGCAGCTGTAGGTGTAGCAGCTGACAATATCGATCGTGTGGCGGCATTAGTAGCCGCAGGAGTAGACGTAGTAACCGTTGATACGGCGCATGGTCACTCTAAAGGAGTAATTGATATGGTAAAAGCCATTAAAGCTCGTTTCCCTGATTTACAGGTGATCGCTGGAAATATCGCTACCGCAGACGCCGCAAGAGCATTGGCAGAAGCTGGTGCAGATGCAGTTAAAGTTGGTATTGGTCCAGGTTCTATTTGTACCACAAGAATCATCGCTGGTGTTGGTGTACCTCAATTGTATGCAGTTTTTGAGTGTGCACAAGCATTAATTGGCACAGGAATTCCTGTAATCGCTGATGGTGGTATCAAACAAACCGGTGATATTGTAAAAGCAATCGCCGCAGGAGCAAGCTGTATTATGGCAGGCTCATTGTTCGCAGGAGTAGAAGAATCTCCAGGTGAAACGATCATCTATGAAGGACGTAAATTTAAATCTTACCGTGGTATGGGCTCTGTAGAGGCAATGCAGCAAGGATCTAAAGACCGTTATTTCCAGGATGAAGAAGATGTAGTGACCAAATTAGTTCCGGAAGGAATCGTTGGACGCGTTCCTTACAAAGGTACTTTAGCAGAAGTAATCTATCAGTATGTTGGTGGATTGAGAGCTGGAATGCACTACTGTGGAGCTGCAACTATTGATGATCTTCAGAAAGCGAAATTTGTACGCATCACTGCTGCAGGGATGAGAGAAAGTCATCCACATGATATTTCTATCACTAAAGAATCACCAAACTACTCTAGCAGAAGCTAGTGTATGGATCATAGCAAAAGGGGGTATCCATGATTTGGATACCCCCTTTTGTATTTTAAAGTAATAGGTTTTTATTATAAGAATTCGTCAGGGCTGATTTCCCAGGTCCATGGCTTCTTAAAACTTTGAAAAGTACGCAAGTTTTTTAATGGGAAATCCTGAGTAACTGTTTTATTAACTACCCTGCTCTGATGGCCGAGTCCGGTAGTAACCATCCGCTTCTGGTTCACAAAGTCGTACTGCTTGTCCGTCAGTTCCCCAGAATTCTCATTGTAATAGTAATTACTTGCTTTTTCCAGGGTCCAGTTCTTTTCCTGGTATTTGAAGTTATATTTTAATTTCCAGCGCCATTCTCCGCCTCCCTGAAAGGATAAAGAAAGCTGTCCTTGCTCAATGCCCATTGGACGCAAAGGATCGCCCATCTTACCGCCTTCTTCCGACCGTAAAATGAAGTTGTTGTTCTGGGTAGCCAGCTGATAACCGTTCCTGGTTTTAAAATAGATAGCCAGTATCCTTGGTTTTTGAATTTCGGTGATGAGGTCTGTAGTATTATCACCATAAGCCCTGCTTTCGCGTATTTCCTGATGGTATTCTAAAATAACAGCCAAGTCCTTTACCTGATCCTGATTCAGATCTCCGGATACAGAATCCAGTAATTTCCATTTTGCAGGAACCATATCGGCTAACGATTTCCCTTGATTTGCTAAGGTCGGAAACTTGAAATTCTGTGCGTAAACCGCAGTCTGGCAGCCTAGAAGAAATAGAATAATTTTTAGTTTCATACATTTAATATAACGTTCATACCACTAAAAAAGTGTCTTTATTGAATCAGCAATAGAATTTCTTGTAATATTGCAGCCTCATGGATAAAAAGATTAGCCTCTTTAACTGGAGTGGCGGAAAAGATAGCTGCCTGGCATTACATCATACTTTAGCAGCCAATACTTTCGAGGTTCGCTGTTTATTGACTACCGTAAATGAAGCTTTTAATAGGGTGAGTATGCATGGAGTAAGGGAAGCTTTACTCATTGCCCAGGCAGAAAGTATAGGCATTCCGTTGTACCAAGTGCGCTTGTCAGCCTCGCCAACCATGGAGGCGTATGAAGAAAGCATGCACAAACATCTGGACACACTTCGTAGTAAGGGTGTGGAATATTCAATTTTTGGAGATATTTTTCTGGAAGACCTGAGAACGTACCGGGAGCAAGAACTCAGGAAAATAGGGTTAAACGCAGTATTCCCGTTATGGAAACGTGATACAAAGGAACTGATTGCTGAGTTTATCACGCTGGGATACCGAACAATTGTAGTTTGTGCCCAGAAAGGATTGGAAGATTTCTGTGGAAGAGTCATTGATGAGCATTTTATCGCCGATTTACCTGCCGGGATTGATCCTTGCGGCGAGAACGGAGAGTTTCACACCTTTGTTTTTGATGGTCCGATTTTTAAGCATCCAATACAATTCAGTCTCGGAGAAAAAGTATACAAAGAGTTTCCAAAACCTAAGGCTGAAGAAGGGGAGACCTCAGGGTATTGGTACATTGATTTGCTGCCCTAAAGGATGACAGATGAATGCTGATATAAGTTAAATGCCTGTTCTTTGCTGGCTGATGGAGATTTTACAAAACAATCAGCTTTAAAGAATCTGCTTTTACCCTGCTTTTCAGCCATAACCTCAGCCGATCCTGATCAGCTATTGGAATCGGCTTATAAAAAGAAGCGACCACCATTGTTAGTGTATCTGATTTATTAGTGTCCAGTCTGTTAAATACAGTGTTGCTGATGCTGTAATCTTTTAAATCTGGATAAAGCACGCGAAGCTCCGGCTTTAAGTCTGGAAGGAGCAATTGCAATGGGTCATTAACAGCGGCAGATTCCTTACTACTTTTAAATACATCTTCCAGAATACTGGCTTTAATCTGGGAAAGATCCACCTCATTTTTTGCATTCAAGCCTTGTCTGATCACCAGCTTTGTACCTTTCAACTGATAATTCGAAAGCTTTTGGTTTAAAGAATCCAATTCCAGCTTGGAAAGTTCTGCACCCAGCAATAATAAGTCAATTTCACTTCCTTTTCTGTGGAACTTCAGATTTTTTGAAATCACTTGTGTATTCTTATAATTCAATTGCTGACTGATAAACCTATTCGCATTGTTTTCAAAAATGCTTTTACCGACAATCTGATAAGTAAGGTAAATACTTGGAGCGATCGTAATCATCACAACGATCAGGATATAACGACTTACTTTTTGTTCATCCTCTATGTTTTCAAAGGTTCTCTTTTTAAATTTTAGGTAACGAACGATCAGAAAGGTAGACACGCAAATAAAGACACTATTGATGAAGTAAAGGTAAATAGCCCCCATAAAATAGTATAGATTTCCTGTGGCAATCCCGAATCCGGCAGTACATAATGGAGGCATTAAGGCTGTTGCGATGGCTACACCTGGAATTACATTGCTTTTTTCTTTTCTGGTAGCAGCTACAATACCCGCTAATCCACCTAAAGTGGCAATAAAAACATCCCATATGGAAGGGAAAGTTCTGGCTAATAACTCGGAAGAAGTCTCATGAAGTGGGGTAAATGTAAAATATAGCGTGGAAGCAATAATACTGATAATGGTGGCCAGGGTTAAGTTTCTAAGCCCTTTTTTAACCAGGTCAAAGTCGTTAGTGCCGATCCCAAGGCCAATTCCTACAATAGGTCCCATCAATGGGGAAATCAGCATGGCGCCAATAATCACTGCGGTGGAGTTTACATTTAGCCCTATACAGGCTACAAAAATTGCGAAAATCAAAGTCCATAAATTGGCCCCTTTAAAAGCTACATTCTTCTTAATAGAAGCGATGGTTTCTGCCTGCGGAGCGCTGTCTTCCTGTAAGTTGAACCGATAATTGAAAAACTTCTTGACTACGCTGTATAGATCATTCATGGCCTTTATTTTTTAAATTATCGCAATTATTGATCCTAAAAATTACTAGATTATTTCTAATGGATTACTTTGTGAATTTTAAAGGGTAAAAGAAGATAATGGGTAAAAATAATTGGCAGAAATTTCTAGCTGCAAAGTAAACAAATCAAAGCTTTATACCAAAGCCCGAAACGGACTTTTGTTTCATTGGAAAATAGATTTAACTTGCCCAAATGAATATAGAATTCAACAAAAATGAAGATTTGAATAAGCAGTCGGTTTACGAGTTGAAAACGAGGCTTAAAAAGATATATGAAGGTGGGGGAGCAAAGAATGCAGCAAAGCAAAAAGATAAAGGGAAGCTTTTAGCGCGTGAGCGCATCGCTTATTTAATCGATAAAGAAAGCGAATTTTTGGAAGTCGGTGCTTTTGCTGCGGATGGCATGTATGCCGAGCAAGGGGGATGCCCTTCTGCTGGTGTCGTTGCTGGAATCGGTTATGTTTCCGGCAGACAATGCATGATCATCGCCAATGATGCCACGGTAAAAGCCGGTGCATGGTTTCCTATGACTGCCAAAAAGAATTTAAGGGCGCAAGAGATTGCCATGGAAAATCGTTTGCCTGTCATTTATCTGGTAGACAGTGCCGGGGTATACCTTCCGATGCAAGATGAAATTTTCCCTGATAAAGAACACTTCGGAAGAATGTTCAGGAACAACGCCCTGATGTCTGCGGATGGAATCGTACAGATTTCTGCAATCATGGGTTCCTGTGTTGCCGGAGGTGCTTACCTGCCGATTATGAGCGATGAAGCGATGATTGTAGATGGTACAGGATCTGTCTTTCTTGCGGGCTCTTACCTGGTGAAATCAGCCATTGGAGAGGATATCGACAATGAAACTTTAGGTGGCGCAACTACCCATTGTGAGATTTCTGGTGTAACCGATTATAAACACCCCAACGACCAGGCTTGTCTGGATAGCATTCGCAACATCATGAGCATGCTGGGTAAACCGGAGGTTGCAGGATTTGACCGGATTAAACCGGAAATGCCAAAACTGAATCCGGAAGATATTTACGGAATGCTGCCGGAAAGCAGGGAGAAACCTTATGATATGCTGGAAATCATTCATCGCTTAGTAGATGGTTCCAATTTTGACGAGTACAAACAACTGTATGGTCAAAGCATCATCTGTGGATTGGGCAGGGTAGATGGCTGGGCAGTAGGTATTGTGGCTAACCAGCGAAAAGTAGTGAAGTCAAAAAAAGGAGAGATGCAGTTTGGCGGCGTAATCTATTCGGATAGTGCCGATAAAGCAGCCCGCTTCATTATGAACTGTAACCAGAAGAAAATTCCTTTGGTATTTTTACAGGATGTGACCGGGTTTATGGTAGGGAGTAGGTCTGAGCAAGGGGGGATCATTAAAGATGGAGCAAAAATGGTGAATGCTGTGGCCAACTCTGTAGTACCTAAATTCACGATCGTATTGGGTAATTCTTATGGCGCAGGTAACTATGCGATGTGTGGCAAAGCCTATGATCCACGATTGATCTATGCCTGGCCGAGTGCTAAAATAGCGGTAATGGGCGGGTCTCAGGCGGCAAAAGTACTGCTGCAGATCCAGGAAGCGTCTTTAAAAGCAAAAGGAGAAACCATTACTCCAGAGAAAGAAGCAGAACTTCTAAAAGAAATTACAGATCGGTATAACAGTCAGACGACACCATATTATGCCGCTTCCAGGCTTTGGGTGGATGGCGTAATCGATCCACTGGAAACGCGGAAGGTGATTTCTATGGGCATAGAGGCTGCAAATCAATCGCCAATTAAAAAAGCTTTTAATGTAGGTATTATTCAAACCTAATTTTTCCGAACAAATCATCCGGTATCATTTTATAATCGCTGCCTCATAATGCGGCCTTCTGGCGCAATGGGACTTGCTAAGCGTTGTAGAAAAGTGTAATTTTGTAGTATAACAGAAAAAATAATATGTCACAAGAAATAGAACACGTTAAATGTTTGATTATAGGTTCCGGCCCGGCAGGATATACCGCAGCAATTTATGCCGCTCGTGCAGAACTGAAACCAGTAATGTATACTGGTATGGAGCCAGGTGGGCAATTGACACAAACCACAGACGTTGATAATTTTCCAGGTTATCCTGGTGGAGTAATGGGTCCTGAAATGATGGAAGATTTCCGTAAGCAAGCAGAACGCTTTGGAACTGACATTCGTTTTGGTTACGTAAGTTCAGTGGATTTTTCTTCAATGCCACATAAAGTAGTAGTAGATGATATTAAAACCATTACTGCAGATACGGTAATTATCTCAACTGGCGCCACCGCAAAATGGTTAGGCTTGCCTTCTGAGCAAAAATATAATGGCTTTGGTGTTTCTGCCTGTGCAGTTTGCGACGGTTTCTTCTTTAAAGGACTGGATGTAGCCATCGTTGGTGCTGGTGATACTGCAGCAGAAGAAGCAACTTACCTAGCTAAACTTTGTAAAAAAGTATACATGCTGGTAAGAAGAGACGAATTCAGAGCCTCAAAAGCAATGGTAAGCAGGGTGCTAAATACTCCTAATATTGAAATCATTTACCATACGGAAACTCAGGAAATCTTGGGTAATGGTAAAAATGTTACTGCGGTAAGGGTATTAAACAACCAAACTGGTGTGGAATCTGAGATTCCTGTAGATGGTTTCTTCGTGGCCATCGGTCATAAGCCAAATACAGACATCTTTAAAGGATGGTTAGATATGGATGAAACCGGTTATCTTAAAACTATTCCGGGATCAACAAAAACTAATGTAGAAGGTGTTTTTGCTGCTGGTGATGTACAGGATCATTATTACCGTCAGGCAGTAACTGCCGCTGGTTCAGGATGTATGGCTGCTTTAGATGCAGAACGTTACCTGGCTGCTAAAGAAGATGAGGTAAAAGTTTTATCTTAATCGACAACAATATTGTTTGAAAAGGCGGAATTCGTAAGAATTCCGTTTTTTTTTGTATCAAAGGTTTTTTTTATCTTGTGCAGTCAATTTAAAACTGCGCTCGATTAACCAAACTAAAAAACACAAGAAAAACAAATGAAGAAATTATTTACAATTGTTCTGTTGGCATTTATTGCAATAGAAGCTTCTGCACAGCAGGATCAAAACATGGGGATTATTCCCGCTCCGGTATCTGTAAAGAAGTCCAATGGTAACTTTAAATTGGATAAAACGGTAGTTTTAATCTCCAATGAACCGAAAAACTCGAGAATGGCAGACCTATTCAATGCTTTTGTAGCCAATAAAGCTGGATTTGCATTAAGACCAGCTAAAGCAGCAGCAGGGAATGAAAGAGCGATCATCCTCACTTCTGTAGGTGCTGATAAATTGCCTGCCGAAGGGTATAAAATTAATATTACAGACAAGAACATCACAATTGTTGGTTCAGAAGCAGGTTTGTTTTATGGATTAAAATCTATGATGCAGCTGATGCCTGAAAAAGCAAACAACCAGGTATTGATCTCTACAGCAGAAATCAACGATTACCCACGTTTCAAATACAGAGGAATGCACCTGGACGTATCTCGTCACATGTATCCGGTCGCACTGGTTAAGAAATACATCGACGTGATGTCTGACTATAAAATGAACAATTTCCACTGGCATTTAACAGATGATCAAGGATGGAGAATCGAAATCAAAAAATACCCTAGATTAACCGAAGTTGGTGGTAAAAGAAATGGAACCATCATCGGTCATCATCCAGGTGTCGCTACAGATCATAAAGAATATAAAGGTTATTACACGCAAAATGAAGTGAAAGACGTGATTGCTTATGCTGCGGCTAGGTATATCAATGTGGTTCCTGAAATTGAACTTCCTGGTCATGCTTCAGCAGCAATTGCCGCTTATCCAGAATTGAGCTGTTTCCCGGAAAGAGATACTTTTGTAGATGCAAAAACACCATGGTCGGGCAGCAGAAAAGGAAAACAAGTACAACAAACATTCGGTGTATTTGATGACGTATTCGTGCCTAGCGACAACACTTTCAAGTTCCTTGAAAATGTATTAGATGAAGTCATCGCTTTATTCCCCTCTAAATATATCCACATCGGTGGTGATGAATGTCCTAAAGAATACTGGAAAGAAAGTGCTTTCTGCCAGAAAATGATTAAAGACTTGAACCTGAAAGATGAGCACGGATTACAGAGCTATTTCATCCAAAGAATTGAAAAACATGTAAATGCAAAAGGCCGTCAGATCATCGGATGGGATGAGATCTTAGAAGGCGGATTAGCTCCAAATGCAACGGTAATGTCTTGGAGAGGTACTGAAGGCGGTATTGCCGCAGCACAGCAAAATCATGATGTGATCATGACGCCTAACGGTGGTGGTTTATATTTCGATCATAAACAATCTACTTCTGAGGATGAACCAACAAATATTGGCGGCCTTTCTAATTATGCGAAGGTTTACAACTATGATCCAATGCCAAAAGAACTGACAGCAGATCAGCAGAAATATATCATCGGTGTTCAGGCTAACTTATGGACAGAATACATCCAGACACCTGCAAAAGTGGAATACATGATCCTGCCAAGAATTTTCTCTCTTGCGGAAATTGCCTGGTCACAGCCAGAACGTAAAGACTTGAAAAATTTCTCCGAAGAACGTCTTCCTGTCCATTTGGCCAGATTAGATAAAACAGGAACTAACTATTGGGTACCTACACCACTGGGATTAAATGAAAAGGTAATCAATGGAGAAACGATCAGTATTGATCTGAAAGAACCAATGCCAGGAGCTAATATCTACTATACCCTAGACCTTACCCGTCCTTCAACAGCGGCAAACTTGTATACTAAGGGAATGAAAGTGATCGTTCCTAAAGGAGAAAAACGCGTATTGAAAACAATCGTGATCACTCCAACGGGTAAACAAAGTGTCGTTACAGAAACCATTCTGAACAATGGTGCTGCTGATGTAAAAACGAAATAGGCTGCAAAACGAAATACATTGCAAAATAAATATAAAAATGAAACCAGGTAAATATCTCCTAAAGCTGCCCCTGTTATTTGCAGGACTGCTTTTATTGGCCGCTTGCGGGAACAGTACATCTGAAAAGATAGCTGCTCCATCGATCACCGCCAACACCGCTGAAGCAAAAAAAACGCAGGGTCAGTTTCCCTTTTACAAGGACATTGCCATCCGACCAGGGGTTAACTTTGAAGTAGTCAGCTGGGGAAAAGGCGCGGATAGCATTGGGGGATACCTGATTCTTTTGTCAGATACGCTAAGAAATAATTATAAATCTTTTTCTAATGAACGTAAAGGAATCATTACTGATGCCTGGAATATGGACCTTGACAATGATGGTAACCCAGAAATTTACATAGAGTTACTAAGCAAGAAAAATGTGCTGGATCTGAATGTATATGAGTACGCTGGTGGAGAATTCAGGAAAATCAACTTCCCTCCATTGAGCGCTTCCATGAAGAAAAATTATGCTGGTGGAGATAAGTTTATCATTAAAAACGGAGACCTTTTCCGGTCTTTTCCTGTAAAAGATGATAAAGATACTACCCATAAGGCGGGGACAGTTAAAATGCTGCAATACCGGTTAAATGGAAACAGCTTTTCAACCAATGAAATAAAAGAATAGCGAGATAGCTGCTTGATTAAGTAAAATGGCCGTATTCCAAAAAGGATATGGCCATTTTATTAGGTGTTTAAGCAAATTACTAAACTAGCCTTTTATCTTTTGCCACCTGAATTGCTTCAGCTTTAGTATTTACATTCAGCTTCGTGTAGATGTTTTTGGTATGTGTCTTTACAGTTTCTACCTCTATAAAAAGTTCTTTGGCAATTTGTCCTCGATCTTTACCGGTGGTCATCAGCTCCAGTATTTGCGTCTCTCTTTTAGTAAGCGGACTGTCCTGGTTCTTTTGAAGAGAAAGGATCACCGTTTTAGCCACATCAGGGCTCATCGGGCCACCACCATTCAAAACATCTTTAATGGCTTCAATTAACTTAGCTGTAGGCGTGTTTTTGGTGAAATAGCCGGATGCCCCATTTGCCAGTGCATCAAGGATCGTCTTTTCAGTTTCATAAACGGTGAGCATAATGATATATACCTGTGGCAGCAGCCTCTTCAATTGTGGAAGGGCATCGATGCCATTGGTGCCCGGAAGCTGAATATCCAGAATGATCACATCTGGCTGATCTTTACTGATTTTATGTTTTGCCGCATCGAAAGAAGGATAAGTAGCCACCACCTGATAAGGAGAAGTGTGGTTAATTAAGTAGGCATACCCTTCTCTAATGGTCTGATCATCTTCAATGATCACAACTCTTGATTCCGGCTGACTATACATTTTTTAGACGCATTAGAGTGGAAAGACTAACCGTTAATTTAATCTCTGTACCAGTTGAGTCTGAATTGATATTTAATTTTGCATTGATTCTTTTTGCTCTCACATTCATATTGTTTATCCCATGACCATCCATGGATCCTATGGGATCAAGCCCTTGTCCGTCGTCTTTTACTACGATTTTCAAAGTTTCCCCATCTACTGTTGCTGAAAACACAACCATCCCCGGTTTTGCGTGTTTCAGCGCATTGTGAATCGCCTCCTTAAAGATCATGAGCAGATTTCTGCTCACATCTAATGATAATTTACCATCGTATCCTCCCAGGTCAATATGAGAATGGAACGCTATATTAGTGTTGTTGAACATTTCCTTTCCAAATTCCTGGATATGCCCCAACAGTTCGGTTAACTTATCATTTTTAGGATTTAGTGACCACAATATGTCTTTAGTACCCCTATATAATTCATTGACATTGTCGTTGATTTTTGAGATGATACCTCTCTTTTCCGTATCATGTTCATCGATCATACTGCTCAATACCTCTGATAAGACGGAGATTCGGGTCAATTTGTTACCGAGATCGTCATGAAAATCTTCAGCCGTCTGTTTTCTAACCTTAAATTGCTCTTCCAGCTTGATGGTTAACCTTAGTTTTCGCTTACGCTCGTTTAAGTTCAGAATAATGTATACCATGAGTAACATCAAGAATACAATGAGTACAAAGATAAACAGTCGGAATACACCCGTCTGATAATATGGAGGGGTAATCTCAAAAGAAAAGGATGCCGTATTTAAAGAAGCAACCCCTGCTTTTGTAATGGCCTTTACCTGAAAAGTATACCTTCCCGGAGGAATCGAAGAGAAATTCATGGAAGTAGTGCTGATACTTTCGCTGTACTTATTATCCAGGCCAACCAAGCGGTACTGATACACTAATCCATCGGGACTGGCTAAAAAGATACCGGTAAAATTAATGTTCAGGTTATTCTGCTGGTAGGGAAGTGTGGCCATGTTACTCAGCTCATTCCCTTTGAAAACCGTTTGCAGTTTATTTTGTCTTCCTTTATTCTGTGCAAATGAGGTAACCGAATTGATATAGATAAAAGGAGGGACCGAAGGTTTTAACTCGTGGTTCCGGTTGTATACTACTGCGCCTTTTGTGGTACCTACCCAAATGTCGTTATCTCGTTGAAGAATAGCATTTTGATTACATTCTGCCAGTAAATTAGGTTCGTTGTTATTGCGGATTATACTAAAGTCCCTGATGTTAATTTTATTAATGCCTTTACCGGTACCTACCCATAAAATGCCTTGCTGATCCAGTAGTAAGCTGTAAATATGATCAGATGCCAGGCCATTTTGGGTATTTATAATCCTGGTTTTTCCGGTTTTACGATCCCAGCTTAGGATCCCGTTATCGGAAGTTCCGAAGAGTAAGGTGTTTTTTCCTAATTTTTCCATACAAAGGATGGAAGAACTGTTGAGCTGCGGCAGGTTTAAAGGTTTGGTCTGTCCTGGAATGTTGATGGGGTAAACCCCATCCTGGGTACCTACAAGAATTTCTCCCTCCGGAGTTTCTAAAAGAGTGCTACCAAATTGCTTACTCACCCATTCCAATTGTTTTGTTTTTTTATTCAGCAAATAGCAACCCGCATTGGTGGACAGCCAAATCTTACCTTTGCTATCTTCTAAAATGGCATTATAAGCAATAGAATGACCGTCTAGTGCCATCTGAATGATTTTCTTGCCATCATGACACCAAAGGCCGCCATAAACTGTTCCTATCCAGATGTTTTTTTGACGGTCGTTATATAGAAAATTGATGTTCTTAGTATCCTCCAGCTTGGAGGGGATAGGAATTTCCTTAATTTTTCCTGATTTATATTGAAATAAGCCACCATAAGTGCCAATCCATATTTCGTCGGCAGCAGGTCCATTCGCCAGACTCATTACGATTTTGCTATTGAGCCCCTGAGATTCATCGAAAATCACATAGTCCCTGTCCACATATCTGAAAAGGCCAGTCCCATCCGTCGCTAGCCAAATGTTGTTTTCTGCATCTTTAAAGATGGCATTGACCATATTGTTGGTAAACCCATTTTTTCCGTTGAAGTGAATTAAGCTGTTGCTGGTCAGGTAATAGGCTCCTGTACTGTAACCGATCCATATATTGTTCTTGGCATCCTGTTCTATGGCTGTAAATTTGCCAGATACATACTGACGGATGCGCTTGGCATCCAAACCATATAATCCATCGGCTGCCAGCAGCCAGAATTTATCGTGCTGCTGATGATCTGTGAAAAAATCAGAGATCATCAGGCCTTTTAAAAGCTCATTTTGCGGGTGCGGCACCCATCGGTCTTTTTCCAGGTAAAAAATACCTTTTTCTAAAATTGCTACGGCAATTTTTCCTTTATCGTCTACTTTTAAAGCAGTCACATTTTCCTGAGGATGATGGCTAACATTCAAAAAAATGTGTTGCTTTTCGTTGATTTTGAAAAGTCGGGAAGAGGAGAGTCCATACACTGTTCCATTGGCACTGGTCACGAGTTTGCTCACCCATTCTTTGGTTTGCGCATAATTATCGAATCGATTGCCGTTGAATTTAGAAATGCCCCGGGCAGTTCCCAGCCATATTTCATCGTTCTTCCCCAAACTAAGGGCCAGGGCGAAATTGTTACTCAGGCCGTTGGCTTTAGTGTAACTGGAAAACTGTTTACCATTAAAACAGCTTAAACCACCGAGGGTACTGATCCATAAACGGCGTTTGCTATCCTGAGTAACAGCAGTTACCTGTGATTGCGTCAGGCCGTCTTCAATATCATACTGTCGGAAATTATATCGCTGCGCGAAGCTGTACATACTGCATAGCAGGAGGGACAACCCAATGGAAAAAATCGTTTTGTAATACACTTTGGTGGGAATTCATGGTTTAAACCAGTGTAAATATATTTATACTGATAGAATTAAAAAATACCCCCTAAAGGGTGATTTTTTGCAATAGGGGAAATATACCCCCTCAGGGAGGAACAGATGGTGATTTGTGAAGCTTAAATTTGTTGAATAAATTATTAAAAAACTAACCCGTTACTTCCTATGATGACTGATGAGTTAAATTACCAGGTCATTTTTGTCAGAGATGTTTCATTAGCAGCAGCTTTTTTTATGGAGAACCTGGATTTGAAAAAGGAAGAGGATTTGTTGGTTGCCGGGATAAACTGTCCGGTGTTGAAAATGTTTAATGGCCATCGTCTAATGCTGCTGAAACATTTTGAACCCGAAACTGAACCCACAGTGATTTATACAGATGATTGCCTGCGGGATTTTTGTAAGCTCAAAAGAAAGGGTATAGAGATGTTCTCTGTTCCAATCTATCGGACAAAAGGACTGTCATGTGAGTTTTTTGACCCTTCAGGGAATCATATTTTGCTATTGGAGGAAAGAGATTATACAGATGCTTAATTAAAAAAAATGAGGTTTCAGAAAACATTGGTCGATAAAAATGAAGTCATTATGGAGTCTGCGTACGAGGCAAATTCTCCCCTGACCACAGGGAAGTACGCCATTCAGATGATCTTTAATGGTGCTGCAGCCTATACGATTGCCAATCGGGAATTGAATCTTTACTCAGGAAATTTTATCTTTTTAAATCAGGATACTTCCTACTCGAGGAAAATTGATTCTTCTGTGAAAGTCGATGCGATGTCTGTGCTTTTCGATCCTGATTTTGTGATTGATTTTGAGTATTCCAGAACGGCAAAAGATGAACTGTTATTGGATGAGCCTAAAGCTGAACAAAGAATAGCACCAGTTTTTGTCGAAGCCATTTACCCGCTGCAGGGAGATATGAAATTTAACCTCCTGAACCTGAAAAAGCAGGTTGAAGAAGGAAATACGGATAATTTATTGTTGAACACTTATCTAGAGCATTGCCTGTTGAACTATTATGCCCTCTATGATGCGGAAGTACTGAACAGAGCAGCTGCTCTGAAATTTCTCAGTCATACTACCAAATCAGAAATTCTGAGAAGGCTGAGCATCGCCAGGGATTACATCATCAGCAACTATAATAAGAACATTTGTTTAGAAGAAATTGCCAGGATTGCCTGTCTTTCAGTGAACCATTTTCTGAGGACTTTTAAACAAGCCTATCATCAGTCACCGCATCAATTTCTGACCAGCATCAGGCTCCGTCAGGCCAAATATTTTCTAAGAAATACCGATTATCCAGTCAATGAAATTGTAGATATCGTAGGTTTTGAATGCCCGAGTTCCTTCATCAGGCTTTTTAGAAATTCTTTCCACATTACTCCCGGTCAATACCGCTAGTTTTTCTATCGATATTTTATTATAAGTGTTTTTAGCACATTGGTAATCAGTGTATTGTGGTATTTTTAGTAAAAAAAACTGCTCATGAAAAATATTTTATTTGCCTGTTTTCTGATGCTTTGTATCGGCAGCACATCCGGCTTCAGTCGCCCGATAAATAATGATGATCAACTGCTCAAAAAAACAGTTAATAGTAAACCCCTAACGGTTGTAAATGCATTCATTGATGCAAGCACGCACATGGATGCCAAACTGCTTCATTTAGTATTGAGCGATAATGCAAAAGTAGGTGTATGCCAGGGGAAAAAGATAGGAAAGTATTCTAAACAGCAATTGGTTTCATTTTATAAAAAAACCGGTAAAACAGATCTGAACTGCGAATCCGACTATGAAATTGTATCCAGCAGCAGTACGCTGACTATAGTGCGTGTAGACCTTAAATTTCCGCTGTTTGTACAGCGCAGTTATATTACCATCGAACGTGGCGATGAAGGTCTTTGGGAAATTACACAGGTGAATAGGTTTAATGAAAATATTTAACTTGGTGATTTTCGCTTATTAGGAATTTTGATTCCTACCTATATTTGGAGCAGGAAATCCAAAGATAATTTCGGATGATTTAAATTTGGGTTAGTTAATAAAAGGAAAAGTCAACTTCGTAATGGAGCTGACTTTTTTTATATACCCTTTACCTGGTCTGGCAGTAGTCCTCGGTTGATGCCGGGAGGTAACAGTTACTTAGCTAGACTTTGGTAGGTGGCTGGGCCCTGCCAGACCCCTGCTGGCGCCTACTGATAGCCCTCTGAGAAATGACCATAAATCCGACTCAAATGACGGGTAAATGAAACCCTGATGCTAGGCTAAATTTCAAGAAAAAAGGAGCCATCTTCATCGCTCCCTTTGTTATTTTGTTTAGTTAAATTGAAACCGGTTAGGACCTTTCCTCAAATTGGCTTCCTAAACGTTCGAATTTCTCAATTAGTAAAGAAATTCTTTCTTTGTCTTTTTTAATAACTGCTTTTCTCACAAGTGTGGAACAAAATACCATCCAAAGGGTCGTGAAAAGAACGATGAGTACCTGTGCCCAGAGCGGCATATAAGTCACGATTTCAATGAGGTAAAGTGCCGAACCAATACTTAATGCAGCAGTATAAATCCAGTACATCTGATGGTACAGGTTGAATCTGCTGAGCTGATATTGTTTCAATCGGTTCAGAAACTCATTTGGGTGGGTAGTGAAATCATTTTTAGAAATTAACAGGTGACCTTTATATAACATAAATATAGACGCGGCAATAGCCAGAAGCACTACTGCGATTCCGGCATCGGTAGTCCAGGATTGAAAATCAAAGAAAACCCATAAACTTGCCACAGCAAGAAAAGAGATGCCCATACCTGCGATGTTTAAGATCGATTTTCTGCGTATAGTATTCACTTCTTTTTTTGCCTGTGCCAGCATCTCATCTGAAGATAGTTTAACTGCTACAGTATGGGATTGCCAAAGCGATTGTATCTGATCAAATTCTTGCATGCTGATTGTATAATTCTGTAAGTTTTAATTTTATGCGGTGGATTTTTACCCTCAGGTTCCCCTCGCTGATTCCTGAAATATCCGCAATCTCATGATATGGCAATTCATCCAGTACCATCGTAATGATTAAACGGTCGTTTTCTTCCAGTTGAGAGATCGATTTATAAAGTAATGCGACCTGCTCATTCTTTTCAGAGAGCTCTTCCGGACGGGTTTCAATGATGTTTTCTGTGAGTTCGTCTTTTGCCTGACGCTTTTCTGACCTCAAATAGGTAAGGCAAGTGTTTACTGCAATTCTATAAATCCAGGTGGAGATCAGCGACTTATTCCGGAACTTGTCCAGGTTCTGCCAAACCTTAAGAAAAGTCTCCTGAAGCAGGTCATTTGCAGCGTCTTGATCGCCCGTATAACCGTAACAAAGATGGAATATTTTCTTGGAATTGGTGTCGAAGATTTGCTTAAATAACAGGTCTTTCTCTTTCAATATGCGTCTTTTTATTATTGGGTTAGATAAAAATATAGCTTTTTGTTACAAGTTGATTGTATAAAGTTAGTTGCTTTGGTAATAATATTTAGAGAATAAAGTAATTGTTGTAGTTTTACAAACTGTATAAATACTTTAAAAGTTAGTATGTCAAAAAATAATAAGTTAACATTTTTCATTTTTCTGGCCTTGGTATTAGGCGTTGGATTAGGATATTATTTAAATGTCTCTTCATTTAAAGATTACAATGAAAACATTGCCAAATCAGAAACTCAGCTCAAAAATGTTGAAGTGAAATTGCTCAGCGTAAAAGACACAACTGTACAGCAATACGCAGAACTGAAAACGCAAAAGGTAGTCGCTACAAAGGCAAGAGCAGAAGCTGAAAAAGTGAGAGAGAAGGCATTAGAGCCACTGACTTTACTAAGTGATATTTTTTTGAGACTGATCAAAATGATCGTTGCCCCCCTTGTTTTCTCCACCCTGGTGGTAGGTGTAGCAAAAGTGGGTGACATTAAAGCTGTAGGACGTATTGGTGGTAAAACTATGTTATGGTTCATGAGCGCGTCCTTGTTATCACTGATTCTCGGAATGATCATGGTCAATATTTTCGAACCAGGATTAGCGATGAATTTACCATTACCGCCGGCAAATGCGGACACTGGGATTCATAAAGTGGCACTTTCCATGAAAGATTTCATCTCCCACATCGTCCCTAAAAGTATGACAGAGGCGATGGCAACCAATGAAATCCTGCAAATTGTGGTGTTCTCCCTGTTCTTTGGGGTAGCAACAGCTGCAATAGGAGAGAAAGGTCAGATCATCATTAAATTCTTTGATGCGGTCGCACACGTGATCCTTAAAGTAACAGGTTATGTGATGAATTTTGCACCCTTCGCTGTATTTGGTGCCATGGCTGCGATTGTGGCCAAGCAAGGTTTAAGTGTATTGTCTACCTACGCTATATTCATCGGAGAATTCTATGGCAGTATGTTCCTGCTTTGGGTGGTCTTGATTTTGATCGGCTGGACCATTCTTAAAGGTAGGGTGTTTAACCTGATGAACAGAATGAAAGAACCAGTACTGCTTGCTTTTAGTACCGCCAGCAGTGAAGCGGCATACCCTAAAACCATGCTTCAGCTCGAGCGTTTTGGCTGTAAAGATAAAATTGTAAGTTTTGTATTGCCGCTGGGTTATTCCTTTAACTTGGATGGATCAATGCTGTATATGACCTTTGCTTCCTTATTTATTGCACAATCTTATGGCATTCATTTGTCATTTGAGCAGCAGATTACGATGCTATTGATTCTGATGCTGACCAGTAAAGGGATAGCGGGTGTGCCTAGAGCATCTTTAGTGGTGATTGCAGGAACAATTGCCACCTTTAACATTCCGGAAGCAGGACTGGCTTTATTGATCGGTATCGATCCATTATTGGATATGGGTAGATCTGCAACTAACGTAGTTGGAAATAGCATCGCCACAGCGGTAGTCAGCAAATGGGAAGGTGAACTCACTGAGCCCCTCGACTAATTTATAAACACACCAATAATTACCATATATAACATGAGTACAAACGCGAAGAAAATCTTCCTATTATTCACCATTGTCGTCCCTTTCCTGGCCTATTGTGTCATCTATTACACGCCAATGTTTCGTAATGCGCCTTTTAAATCTACTGAATTCAAATCTATTGAATACAAATGGGGCGTAGGCAATAATCTGGAGAATACTTATAATTCCGAAACAGGGGATTATCAGTATGTGGATGGGAGAGACTCAGTGATCAAAACCAACGTAAAGCTTCGTCACAATGACATGCTTTATTTACACAGCAAAGCTGCGGAGATTGGTTTTTGGAACTTTCCTGATGTAATTGCCAACCAGGGAACCAACCTGGATGCGAATCAGGCATTGCGCTATGAGATCACTTTCAATTACAAGAAAAAATCTAAAAAGGTGATTTACCTGACGGATTACAATGAAATTCCTAAATTAAAAGGGCTGGCAGAGCAAATGAAAACCCTTGTGTCACAGAGTATCAATGACGCAGAGGAAAGGTATGGAAAGAAAAAGTAAATCTGTTATGGATTTAAAATAATTAATTCTATATTTGCACCTCGATAAAAAAAATAAACAGTTTAAAATAATAATTATTTAACAATGTACGCAATAGTAAATATAGCAGGACAGCAATTCAAAGTTGCAAAAGACCAGCACCTTTTTGTACACCGTTTGCAAGGAGATGAAGGCGCTAGTATTGAATTTGACAATGTATTGTTGGTTGAAGAAGATGGTAAAATTCAAGTAGGTGCTCCTACTTTGAAAGGTGCTACTGTTTCAGCTAAGATCGTGTCTCATTTAAAAGGTGATAAAGTAATCGTTTTCAAAAAGAAACGTAGAAAAGGTTACAAAAAGAAAAATGGTCACCGCCAGTACTTCACTAAAATCCAGATCTCTGGTATCAGTTTATAATTAATTGTTAAACAAAACGAATTACCAGATCATCAGGTAGTTCATAAAATATAAATCATGGCACACAAAAAAGGAGCCGGTAGTTCGAGAAACGGACGTGAATCGCATAGTAAACGCCTTGGTATCAAAATCTTTGGTGGACAGGTAGCAATCTCTGGAAACATCATCGTACGCCAACGCGGTACAAAACACCATCCAGATAAAGGAGTAGGTATCGGAAAAGACCATACTTTATTCGCTTTAGTTGACGGTACTGTAATTTTCAAAAAGAAACAAGATAACAAATCTTATGTTTCTATCCTGCCTTTTCCAGTAGTAATTACTGAAGAAGAAGTTGTAGCACCAGTTGCTAAAGCTGAAAAAGTAGCTGCTCCTGCAACGGAAGAAGCTGCTCCAGCTAAAAAAGCACCTGCTAAGAAAGCTGCTAAAGCAGAATAGTAGAACAATATTTAAAAGGGCCATGACGTAATGTTATGGCCCTTTTTTGCTTGCTTAATTATTTTAGTGGACTTTCTCTTTCAGGACTTCCAATTCCCTTGACAGCTTATCTACTGTACTGCTGAACTGCTTTAAGGTCTGCTCCAGCTCCTGAATGATCTGGTTGGCAGTAGCGAAGCCTGCTGCGCAATGTTCTTCCTCTTCGCCGTGAATCAGCCAATGGTAGGTTTTGCCATAATACCTGGCCAGTTTCTGGAGCGTATGAAAGGTGGGATATTGATTTCCAAGTTCTATTTGAGAATAATTACTTCTTGATAAATTAAGAACTTCCGCAATTAATGACTGGGAATGACCATTTCTAGCCCTCAAGTCTTTAATCCTGTCCCCAATATCCTTCTTTGATAGAATTTCTTGCATAACTAATATATATTTCGTTGATTTGCGTTGATTACAAATGAGTTAATTGTTTAATAAATAAGACAATTATGACTCCATAATCTGTTTTAGTACCAGTTTAACCGAAACAGAATTCAATTGTGTGAATGCTAAGGCTAATAAATGAAAACCACGAGGAAAGTATTTATAGGCTGTTTATACTCATTAAGTGCGTTAAAAGACCTAAAATATGCCAATTAGAAGGATTTGCGAAGCTTCAGACTGCTCGTTTTTTACCATTGATAAAAATTACCAGCTGGTATCTTTTAAAATGGAGTCACAGGATTATCTGGAAGGCTTTCTGTTAAAATCTCCCTCAATTGGGGACTCAGCTGTGGAAATCATTACACAGAAATACAGGAAGAATTTTCAAAGTTTGCTGATTAGGTGTTTTGGCGGACAAAGTTTCAGCATTGTACAGCGATTTGGAATTGAAAATATCAATGATTTGTTTCTTCAGATCATTTTTACCCCTATGTTTAAAGCCGGGATCGCTGATCAGGTATTGTGTACACTGGTGAATGATAACGATCGTTCTGGCTCTTTAAAAATGCTGGGCGAGTATTCTCACCTGACTTCGCATGAATTGAGGGCACCCATCACCAATATTCTGAGCCTTTCTACACTGACCAATTACCAGCAGCTGGAGAGCTTTGAAATTACTAAAATCAATCAGCTGCTGAATGACATTAACCTGCAGGCCGTAAAACTGGATGGAATCATTAAGATGCTCAATTCCATGATGCACAAACAGGAGGATGAAGACCTTTTTGCAGACCTGACAGAAAAGACCGATACTAACCATATTGTACTTGTAGATGATGACGTGATCACCAACAGGCTGCACCAAATGCTGATCCGGAAACAATGCTATGAGAAAAAAATAGCCTTATTCAACGATCCGGAAATCGCTTTAGGATACATTAAAGAGCACAAACCTGATTTGATCCTGCTGGACCTGCACATGCCGGAAATTGATGGATGGAATTTTCTGCAGATGATGGAAGAACATCAAATCTTTGTGGATGTCATTATTGTTTCTTCGTCTATAGATCCAAGAGAGCGATTGAGAGCCAAATCTTTTATGTGTGTTAAGGATTTCTATGTAAAACCGCTGACCGCAGAAAAAGTAAAGCAGCTATTAGAAGATTAGTCATTCCCCTTACAGCTGCTTTCTTTGTTTTGCATTGATTTTAAGCGCCTTAGTGCTCTCTATTCATCAACTGATTAGCTAATAGTCTCAATTCTTTTTTTCGCTCTTCAGGGACCGCTAATGCGCTTAGGGCCTGAAAGGCTTTATCGGAATAGTTTCTCATTTCCAGAATCGCCAGACCTCTGATGTCGTATTTATTATATAAAATGGTCATGTTGGCAATTTTATCATCGAAATCAATGTTGCTGCTTTGCTGCTCCATCTCCAGCAGGTCTGCAGGTTCAGCCAGTTCTTTTAGTTTCAGCAGGAGCATGGTCTTCTTATTGGCAATAATGTCTCCGCCAACCTGTTTTCCAAATTTCTCCGGATCACCATAAACATCCAGAATGTCGTCCTGTAATTGGAAGGCAATTCCTATGTTTTCTCCAAACTCATAGAGCTGTTCCGCATCTTCTACGCTTGCGCCTGCCACCTGAGCACCAAGTTTCATCGCGCCGCCTAATAAAACGGCTGTTTTTAAACGAATCATATTGATGTATTCGGCGATGCCTACGACTTCACGTTCTTCAAACTCCATGTCGAGCTGCTGACCTTCACAAACACCTTGCGCAGTGGTGTTAAAGGTATCCAAAGCGTTTTTCAGCACATTGCTGGCTAACATAGAGAGGTGTTTGTTGGACTCTACCATCATGACATCACCGCTAAGGATGGCATTGTTAACGCCCCATTTTTCATGAACACTTTGCTGACCTCTGCGCAATGGCGCATTGTCCATAATGTCATCATGAATTAAGGTGAAATTATGAAAGGTCTCGATGGCCAATGCCGCAGGGATCGCCTGCTCAATGTCGGTGTCAAATAAATCAGCAGCCATTAAAACTAAGGCTGGTCTGATCCTTTTGCCACCAAGGCTCATGATATAGCGGATCGGCTCATAAAGTTTTGCAGGGTGTGCTGGGTATTCGATCTTATAAATAGCATTTTCTATAATTTCTTGTAATTGGGTAGGAGTATACATGTTTTTGCAAAGGAATTTACCGAAGTATCTGTTTTAATATTATTGGATTAAAGAAAAATCTATTTGTCTTTTCGAGAGGTCTACTTTTTTCACTTTTACCTGTACTTCATCGCCCAGCTGATAAGTTTTCTTTTTACGCTGTCCAACAATACAATAGTTCTTCTCGTCAAGTACATAGAAATCGTCCGTCAGGTCTCTCAGACGAATCATACCCTCGCACTTATTGGCCATCAGCTCAATGTACATTCCCCATTCGGTAACGCCGGAAATGAGGCCTGTGTAGGTGTTTCCAATGTTATCTTCCAGGTATTCTGCTTGTTTGTATTTGATCGAAGCACGTTCTGCATCAGCAGCACGTTTTTCCATTGCAGAAGAGTGTGAAGCGGCAATTTCATATTCTTCTTCATTTGCAGATTTCTCACCATTCAGATAAGCGGCAAGGAGGCGGTGCACCATCACATCAGGGTACCGTCTGATCGGAGAGGTGAAGTGGGTATAGTGGTCGAATGCCAGGCCGTAATGGCTGGTTTTCTTAGTGGTATAAACTGCTTTTGCCATAGAACGAATCGCCAGCTGTGTCAATACGTTCTGCTCTTTTTTACCTTCCACATCTTCCATCAGGTAATTCAGTGATTTTGCAATCTCTTTATCTGATTTCGTATTGATCTTGTAACCGAAACGCGCCGCAAAAAGTGCGAAAGTGTTTAAGGTTTCCAGATTCGGGGAATCATGTGAACGGTAAATGAAAGTATATTTCTGCTTGCCTTTTCCTTTTTTGGAGATGAATTCTGCTACTTTTCTATTGGCCAGTAACATATAGTCTTCAATCAGTTTATGTGCATCTTTACGTTCTTTTACATACACGCCAATCGGCTTGCCATGCTCATCGAGTTTGAATTTAACCTCGGTACTTTCAAAACTGATCGCGCCTTCTTTAAATTTCTTTTCTCTCAGGATATAGGCCAGTTCATTTAGTTTAAGGATTTCTTCTGCATGATCGCCTTCCTTGGTTTCAATCACTTCCTGCGCTTCTTCATAGCTGAATTGTCTGTTGGAATGGATCACCGTACGACCAAACCATTGGTTAATGATGTTTGCTTTTTCATCCAGTTCAAAAACGGCTGCGAAACATAGCTTATCTTCATTTGGCCGTAAAGAACATACGCCATTGCTCAGGCGCTCAGGAAGCATTGGAATCACGCGATCTACGAGGTAAACAGAGGTTGCTCTGCCATACGCTTCTTTATCAAGCGCTGAATTTGGTCTTACATAATGAGAAACATCAGCAATGTGCACACCGATTTCATAATTTCCATTCTCCAGCTTTTTGAAAGAAATGGCATCATCAAAATCTTTTGCATCAGCAGGGTCAATCGTGAAAGTTACGGTATCTCTGAAATCTCTCCGACCTTCAATTTCGGCTTCAGAAACCTGCTCAGGGATGGCATTTGCCTCTTTTTCTACTTCCGGTGGGAAGCTCAGAGGAAAACCATACTGCGCAAGAATCGCATTCATTTCTGTATTGTTCTCTCCTTGTTCTCCGAGGATAGTCGTTATTTTTCCAATTGGATTTTTCACGCCTTCCGGCCAGTCCGTAATGCTAACTTGTACTTTCTGCCCATTTTTCGCACCGTTAAGGTCGCTCAATGGGACAAAAATGTCATGCAGCATTTTCTTGTCGTCCACGTTTACAAAGGCGAAACGGTCCGAAATTTTGATGACACCAATGAAGTCAGTTTTTGCACGTTGAATGATCTCGACTACTTCTCCCTCGTTCTTACGGCCACTTTTCTTGGCGTAGATATAAACTTTTACTTTATCACCATGAAGGGCATTGTGAAGCTTACGGGAAGAAACGAATACATCTTTTTCAAACTCATCATCAGGGACAATGAACGCAGCACCATCGGCAGTCATGTCGACTTTTCCTATGATAAACGTTTTTAGGTCTTTCAATCTGAACTTGCCACGTTCAGGTTCAGCGAAAATGCCTTTTTTAGCCTGTTGTTTCAATATATCGAGGATAGTTTCCTTAGCATCGGAATCTGTAATGTTTAATTTTGCGGACACCTGTTTGTAATTCAGGGCCTCTTTATTGCTTTTCTCCAGAACATCGCTGATTAATTGTATTAAAACGAGTTCTAAGTGAGATGATTTATTTTTTGCCATAGTATAGATATGAATCATTCGAAGGTAACAATTTGAAGTGGAAAAGCTGTTAAATGCCCAGTTAAATGTCTTTAATCAGGCAATACGACGCTGTAAATGGGCTTAAATCTGTGATAATGGATGGCTGATTTTTGTATCTTTGACTAAATAAGGTTTTATTAAAGAAAATAGGTTTTGATAACTATAGACGATAAAGAGCGGGAAACAGGCAAAGAGCTGATCGTGATTCTGATTAAGGCAGTGATTTGCATGGTGCTGATTTATTTTGCCATCGAGGTTCCGCAATTGTATGAAAATTCTCCTTTTCTTGGTAAATTAAACAAAGCATGTATCTTGTTTTTAGGACCAAGTTTGCTGGTTTCTGTCCTCAGACAGGTCGTAATTTTTTGGTACATCAAGAAACATCGGTTAAAAAAGACGGTTAAAGATAATTTTATCCTTGGAATCAACAGGGTGGTATCGATCTTAAATACGGTATTTATGGCCCTGGCCTTAACCACTTTATTCAGTGTAAATCCTTTAGATCTGGTGTTTAGTGTTTCCATTGTGGCGGCTGCATTAGCAGTAACGTTTAAAGATTATATCACCAATATGATCAATGGATTGATCATTATGTTTTCAGATCGATTGTCTTTAGGCGATCATATCAAGTTGGGCGAGTATGAAGGGAAAATTCTAGACATTACACTGATCAATATGATTCTTCAGAATGAAGACAGTGATATGGTGATTATTCCTAATTCAGTGGCTTTTGGTTCTGTGATTGTGAACCAATCGAAGCAAAATACGAAGAAATTGAGTATAGAATTTGACTTGTCACTGAGACACAGTTATACCCCGGATTTTTTGGAAGAATATCTGGAAAAATCGATTGAAAATGATGCTGATAATGTAGTAGAAGGTGGTTTGTCGATCAAAACGATTGCCATCAATAAAGATGTTGCCGTCTTTAAAGTGATGGTGCTTTTGAAACATTATGATAAGGTAAAAGAACGTGCAGTAAGAAGGTTGCTGAATACGGCAATTATCCAGTTGGCCAGCGGCTCAGCAGAACCGGAAATTCATTAAAATCTACCTGGATTTGAACAATTGATTCGGTTTTTGGTATTAATCTTTAGGAGAAAAACCAGGTATTGCTGCAATTAGTTTTTTCGTGTATTCCGATTTGGGATGGAAGTAAATGTCTTCTGGAAAGCCCAGTTCTTCTATTTTTCCTTTGTTCATCACAATGATTCGATCGGAAAGGTGTTTTACTACAGAAAGATCGTGCGAAATGAAGATGTAGGTCAGGCCGAAATCTTGCTGTAATTGCTTCAATAAATTCAATACCTGCGCCTGTACGGAAACGTCAAGGGCCGATACGGATTCATCGCAGATGATGAATTTTGGTTGTAAAGCCAATGCTCTGGCGATCACAATACGTTGCCTTTGTCCGCCGGAAAATTCATGAGGATATTTATTAAAGGTGTCCGGATTTAAGTCCACTCTTTCCAGAAGTTCCATGACATGAGCTTTTCTTTTAGTATCATTTCCAAATAACTCATGCACCTGTAAAGGCTCCATTAAAGCGTTCCCAATGGTAAGTCTTGGGTTTAAAGAGGAGTAAGGATCCTGGAAGATGATCTGTATGTCTCGTCTTATTTTCCGCAGTTCAGATTTAGGGAGTTTACAGAGCTCTTTTCCTTCAAAAAACAGCTGACCTGACGTTGGATTGATCAGCCTTAAAATGCTCCTGCCTAAAGTTGTTTTGCCACAGCCAGATTCTCCAACCAGACCAAGTGTTTCTCCTGGAAAGACCTCGAAACTGACCTGATTTACCGCTTTTACATAGTCGGTAGTTTTTCCAAACAGACCTTTCCTGATGGGAAACCAGGTACATAGATTCTTTACCTGTAAAATTGGCCTTTGTCCATATAGAAATGATCTTCTATCGCTGATTTCCTGAGGCTGGTAGGTGTTGCTTTCTAAAAGATGGGCGACGGCCAGATCTGGATCACCAGATAAAAAATCAGCCACCACTGGTAGTTTCTTTAAGTGATGCAGTGGGTTTGGTCTGCAAGCCAATAAACCTTTTGTATAGGGATGTTTTGGAGATTCAAATATGTTTTTTGTGTCTCCTTGTTCTACGATTTCGCCTTTATACATCACTGCAATCTGATCGGCAATTTCTGCGATTACTGCCAAATCATGGGAGATGAAAATCATGGCCATATCCCTTTCTTTTTTTATCCGCATGAGCAGTTGAAGGATTGTTTTTTGGACGGTCACATCGAGCGCTGTAGTAGGTTCATCAGCAATTAAAAGTTCTGGATTGCAACTTAGTGCCATCGCAATCATCACCCTTTGCTTTTGTCCGCCGGAAAGTTGATGCGGATAGCTTTCAAAGATTTGCTCCGGGCGAGGCATTTGTACTTCCTCAAATAAGGCAATAGTTTTGGCTCTGGCCAATGCTTTCGAGCTGTTTTGGTGGAGCATAATTGCTTCTTGTACCTGGTAGCCGCAAGTAAATACCGGATTCAGGGAGGTCATGGGTTCCTGAAAAATCATGGCAATCTTATTGCCTCTATATTTGCGGATTTCCTCAGCAGAAAGCTGAAGTAAGTCGATTCGATCAAACTCAATATCTCCGGAAATCTTTGTATTCAGCGGATCATGAAGCCTCATAATGGAAAAAGAGGTAACCGATTTTCCTGAGCCCGATTCTCCTACAATTCCCAAAACTTTTCCTTTGTCTACACGGAAACTAATGTCGCTCACCGCATTGTGCCAGGAATTTTCTTCTTTATTCAGGAATTTTATATGGAGGTTGGTCACATTTAGCATCGGAAATTAAGCTTTGTTTTGATCTTTAAATTTTTGACTCAAGATAGGCAATTTTATGGCCTGAATTCCGTCTTATTGTGTTATTTTTGCAGCATGGAAAGAGAAATTCTGGATACCAAGCGTAAGGCTTTGAAGATTAACTTAAACCCTAAGATTTACGGAACCTTTGCAGAAATTGGCGCGGGACAAGAAGTGGCCCGTAACTTTTTTACTGCGGGTGCTGCTTCTGGAACGGTTGCGAAAACCATGTCTGCGTATGACATGACTTTTAGTGATGCCATTTATGGTGTAGAAGAATCAGGAAGGTATGTGAGTCAATCCAGATTGTTGAAAATGCTGGGTCATGAATTTGGCCTGTTAAATGAAAGATTGAATGGGGAGAAGTATGATGACCGTACTTTCTTTGCGTTCGCAGATACGGTAACGACTTTAAATTACAACAAATCAAATGATCCTCATGGATGGATTGGAATTCGTTTTCAATCGGAACCAGGAGGGGAGCCTAATGAGATATTCTTCCACGTAAGGCTGCTGGATACTGATGCTGCGCTACAGCAGAATGTATTGGGTATTATCGGTGTAAATTTGGTTTACGCAGCCTTTTATTACAACAATGATCCGAAAACAATGATTGAATCTTTAGCAGATAACCTGACTGTAGGTTCTGTAGAGATCGATCTTATTTCTGTGAGCGGTCCTGCTTTTGGAAAGATCAACAATATCCTTTTGAACCTTTATCTGATTGTAAAAGACTTTTCTGATGCAGCGATTTTTGATTCATTAGGAAACCCTTGCCTGCCGAAAGACTTGCTTTATAAAAAGGACATCATGATCTTACGCACCAAATATGCGCAGAAATCAAATCCTAACTTTAGCATGTTAAACAAGGCGGTAGACCAGTTTGTTCGTTCAGAAAGTGTCCATAAAGAAAACCTAAGCGTATTGATCGAGGTACTTTTATCTAATGTATTGAGTGCAGGAGATGATGAGCCAGAAAGTTTCGATCTGGAAGCTGTTGCAAAACGAGCAGAAGATATGTGTAAAACAGGCAATCTTGTGATGGTATCCAACTTTGCCAGACACAATAAGCTGGCGAAATACCTGGACCGCTGCAAGCCAAAAAGTGTAGGGATTTCTACGAACATCAACAACTTGAAATTCGTGTTCAACTCGAGTAATTTTGGAGAGAACTATTCTAGTCAGCTGCTGAGTTATGTGAGTGATATGTTTAGTAAAAATGTACGTTTATTTGCCTATCCTTTTCTGGATAAGAAGACTAATACAGTAATTACTAGTGCGAATATGCCGGTCACTCCGGATGCAAAGCCACTGTTCGACTTCCTGATCCTGAATGGATATATCGCTGATATCAGAGATTACAGCGAAGGGGACGTGAAAACTGTGTAATTGATAGCTAGATATCAATATATAAATATTTTATATTATTCGTTATCCAGATAGGGATCTTTAATGACAATCGCCATCAGGCGGTCCGGGTGGTCAATCTGTTTAAATCCAAATTGCGCGTATAAATTGTGGGCATCCATTGTAGCCAGCATATACCTTCTTAGACCTTGTAAATCAGGATGAAAAAGCATTAAGGACATCAGTTTTTTTGCCAGGCCTTGTCCGCGGTAAATTTCTTCTACATACACATCTGCTATATACGCAAAGGTTGCCCGATCGGTAATCCATCTTGCAAAACCGACTTGTTTTCCTTCGGTATAAATACCAAAACACAGGGAGTGAGCGATAGACTTTTTTACAGTTTCCAACGGGATATTCTGCGCCCAATAAGATTGAGTGCTTAAAAAATGATGAATGGCAATCGGATCAATTTTCTGAGGATCATCAGAATAAACAAATCCACTATCAATAATTTCCATTGGCTCGTGTTTTTAGTGGAGGGGTTTGAAAAAAATGAAGCGCGAAATGAACTGATCACTGCATTGTAAATGCGGTGATCAGTTGGATAGCAGTACCAGATGGTTAGTTGCGCATGTTAATGAATTGTAAGGGCTGGCCAAAATCTTCGCCTTTACAAAGTGCGATGACACCCTGTAGGTCATCAATGCTCTTACTCTGTACTCGAACTTGGTCATCCATCATGGAAGCTTGAACTTTTAATCCACTGGCCTTTATTTTTGCAACAATTTTTTTAGCAGTTTCTTTGTCAATACCTTCTTTAATAGAAATCTCTTTTCTGATCATATTTCCAGAAGCATAAGTTTCTTTTCCAAAGTCCAAACTATTGGAATCCAGTCCTTGTTTAACCATTCTAGAGATGATAGCATCCTGAATAGCTTTTAAACGCATATCATCTTCGGTTACAATGGTGATCTGGTTGGTTTTTTTATCATGATCAATTGTGCTCTTAGAAGTATTGAAATCATAACGGTTTAGGATTTCTTTTTTGGCATTGTTCATCGCGTTATCAAATGTTTGCGCGTCAACTTTACTTACAATATCGAAAGTGGGCATGATTATAGCTTTAGAATAAAAAAAATATTAGATTTAATTAAAATTTAACCCATAATGGGTGATCATCACAAATATAAACATTAAACAAGGAATATGAACTGAGCAGTGTCCTATTTATCTGATCAATCTAAAAACTTATAAATAAAAGAATATGAAAGGCAAAAAATCAAGAGTAGAAAAGAAAGTTGCTAAAAGTGCGGCGAAAAAACAATTGGAGAAAAGTCTAAGTGAGAAGTTTTTCGAAGTGGTAAAACATTTGGGACATGATGCAGAGAAGATTGGTGATGACATTGCAAAAGCGAGTAAAGTAGTCGCAAAAAAATTGTCGACGAAATTCCTTGAAGTGAAAGAAGCTGTAAACCAAAAACTGGAAGAAGCAGCCAAAGCGAATAAACCTTTGAAAAAGAAAGCAGAGAAAAAGGCTAAAGTTTTGAAAAAAGAACTGAATAAGGAGGTAAAGAAAGCCAAGAAAGTAGTTAAGAAAGCAGTAGCAAAAGCTAAACCTGTAGTTCAAAGCGTAAAAGTTCCAGCGATTGCTACCGAAGAAAAAGCTGCTGTTGCCTTGGCTAAGCCATTGAAAAAAGCAGCAGTTAAAGCAAAGTCTATTGCCAAAACAGCAGCTGAAAAGGCGGCTGTGGTAAAGAAAGAAGTTACTGGTACAGCGAAAGCTCCAGCTAAAACTGCTACCGCTAAAACTCCTGCTGCTCCTAAAACTGCAGCAGTAAAGCCTGTTGCCAGTAAAACAGCCACACCAAAACCTGCTGCAGCGAAAGCTCCGGCTGCAAAAGTTCCTGCAGCTAAAGCGAGTGTAGGCAGACCTGCTAAAAAAGCAGCGGCTCCTACAGCAGCTAAAACTCCGGCAAAAACACCTGAATCTGGAAATACACCTGTGGAATCAGCGGAAGAAAAAATAGCGGGAACAGATTTCAGCCCAGTAAATGATGCTGTAGAAAGCAAATAACGGGAGGTTAAGTTTTAATTCTATGAGGAGGTGATAATTAACACTGACTTAACAATAGAATTTGCAGTTTTGAGCATCCCTGTTTCTTACAGGGATTTTTTTATTTATACATGACACGAAAAAAGGCACCATTCCTAAATAGAGAGATCAGCTGGTTATATTTTAACGAGCGGGTTTTGCAGGAAGCGGCAGATGAAACTGTACCCTTGATAGAAAGGATCAAATTCCTTTCTATTTTTTCTTCCAATCTGGAAGAGTTCTACAGGGTAAGGGTGGCCACTATGAGCCGTTTGGCAAATCTCAATGAAAAAGCGAAGGCCTTATTGGGTTTTAATCCTAAAAAGATCTTAAATGAAATAAAGAATATTGTGGTGAAGCAGGAGCGGAAATTTGAACTGCTATTCCAGGCCACTTTGATCAATGAACTGGCTCAAAACAGGATTTTTATCCTCAATGAAACGCAGTTAAATGTAGCCAGGGGAGAGTTTGTAAGGAACCATTTTAGAGATAAAATCCTTTCCAACCTGGTGCCCATTATGATTGATCTGGATAAACCATTTCCAGAGTTAAAAGACAGATATCTTTATTTCTTTGTGCGCCTTTCAAAGGCTTCTTCCAAAACAAGTGCAAGATATGCACTCATAGAATTGCCCACTAATCTTCCCCGATTCCTGGTGTTACCAGAAACCAATGGATTAAAATTTATCATTCTGGCTGAGGATATTATTAAATATTGTCTGGATGATATTTTTTATGTGTTTAATTATGATGTAATTGACGCCTTTTCTATACAGTTGACTAGAGATGCAGAATTAGATATTGATAAAAGGGTTAGTGATAAATTTATTGAAGAATTAAAGAGTAGTTTGGATAAGCGAAAAAGAGGCAAACCTATGCGTCTTTTATACGATACAGAAATGCCTTTTGAGATGCTGACCGTATTGCTGAATAAGATGAAAATTGAAGCAGAGAGCTTGATTCCTGGAAACAGGTACCATCGTTTTGGTGATTTTATTGCCTTCCCGAATGTGGGAGGAAAAGAGCTGGAATATCCGCCAAATGTTCCTTTGAAAGTTGCTGGATTACACCGTACGGAAAGTATTTTCAATAAGCTGGCAGAGAAGGATTATCTGGTCAACTTGCCTTATCAATCTTATGATTACATCATTTTATTCCTGAGAGAAGCGGCGATTGATCCGAAGGTGACGGAAATTAATATCACGCTGTATCGCCTTGCTGAAAACTCAAAAGTGATCAATGCTTTAATCAATGCCGCTAAAAATGGTAAAAAGGTAAACTGTTTGGTGGAGTTAAAAGCAAGGTTTGATGAAAAAGCCAATATTTTCTGGAGCACAAGGTTAAAGGAAGAAGGGGTTAATGTCAATTATGGATTGACGGATTATAAAGTACATTCGAAAATCTGTTTAGTGAAAAGAATGGAAAAAGGGAAGGGGGTTTATTATGCCAACCTGGCCACGGGTAATTTCAATGAAAAAACCGCAGGTATCTATTGTGACCATAGTATTTTTACGGCAAAAAAAGAAATTACACAGGATCTGGTAAAATTGTTTGATGGCTTGAACAAGAAAACGGTGGTCAGTGGATTTAAGCATCTGATCGTTTCCCCACTGGAAAGCCGTACTAAGTTTTATCACTTGATCGATCGGGAGATTAAGATCGCCAAGTCAGGGAAACCTGCCTACATGATTCTGAAAGTAAACAGTCTTGCGGATGAAGGAATCGTAGAGAAATTATATGAGGCGAGTAATGCAGGGGTTCAGGTAAAGATGATTGTGAGAGGAATCTGTACCTTGGTGCCTGGGATAGCTGGTTTCAGTGATCATATCACCGTCATCAGTATCATTGATAAATTTTTGGAGCATGCCAGGGTTTTCATTTTTGGGAATAATGGCAAAGAAGAAATGTTCCTTTCTTCTGCGGATCTGATGAGCAGGAATTTCGAACACCGTGTAGAGGTTGGTTTTCCAGTGCTGGATGAAGAGGTAAAACAAGAAATCCGTGACATCATCGAATTCCAACTTCAGGATAATGTAAAAGCTCGCGATATCACCAAAATGAACAACAATAAATACCATAAAAATAGACTTAAAACAAAGGTAAGGGCGCAGGTTCAAACTTATAATTACTTAAAAAACAAACATCAATAAAGCCAATGCTTAGATATGCTGCTATAGATATAGGATCCAATGCCGTGAGGTTGTTAATTGCCGACATCACTAAAACTGAGGAAGGTTTTGGCTTTAAGAAAAACACATTGATCAGGGTGCCCTTACGTTTGGGGGATGATGCGTTCTTAGATCACCGCATTTCTAAAAGAAAAACGGAAGATTTATTAAAGACCATGAGCGCATTTAAAAACCTTATGGATGTCTATCAGGTATCTAAATACCTGGCTTGTGCTACTTCGGCAATGCGTGAGGCAGAAAACGGGGGAGAAATCATCAAACAGGTCAAAGAGGTATGTGACCTTAATCTGGAAATTATCCATGGCCAAAGGGAAGCAAACATCATTTATGCCAACCATATTGAGGAAACACTAGACAATAAAAGAAGTTATTTATATATCGATGTGGGCGGAGGAAGTACGGAACTTTCCGTGTTTGTAAACCGGATTCCAGTGGCTTCTAAGTCTTTTGATATTGGTACGATCAGAATTCTTGACAATCAAGATAGAGAGGAGACCTGGGAAGAAATGAAATTGTGGGTTAAAGAAAACACAAAATCACTTAAAAATCTAGCGGGAATTGGTACAGGTGGTAACATCAATAAATTGTACCGGATGTCTGATGAGAAGGAAGGAATGCCAATGTCATTTTTGAAATTAAAGACGCTTTATAATAACCTGAATAGTCATTCACTAAAGGAACGGATCCAGGTTTTTGGGTTAAATCCGGACCGGGCAGATGTAATTATTCCGGCATGTGAGATTTACATCACCTTGTTAAAATGGACAGGAATTAAGCAGATTTATGTACCTAAAGTGGGACTCGCGGATGGAATTATCAATCTTTTGATCGAAGAAAACTTAAATCAGCAGAACTATAAGTAAGCGGAGTGTTTATGTATAGGCCAATGCCAGGTATCGGCCATGGTGACTCACTGTGGCTGGCTCCGTATTTCTATAACTGGTGTCCATAGGATTATAGCCGCTAATATTCACTTTAATAGGTGGTAAGGGAAATTGTTCCGTTGCCACAGTATGAATGAAATGCTGACTGAGTATACTTTGCGTAAAAAAAGTTATGTTTTCGCATTGCACGCTGCCCGTAACCAGTGCTCCTTTGATTTCTAGCGTCTGACAAATGAGTTTTAAAGGAGCAAATGCGCGCCAGTTTTTTCTGCGGGAATGGATTTTATAGGCTGATTCTTTCATGCTCCATAACAACCAAACCATTTGCGTTTGATCGCTAGCTTCCAGGATCCAAAATTGTTCTCTTGGGCAGAACAGTTTCTCCAGATATCCTTTTCTGCGCCAATTACTTTCCAGTCTGGCCTGTCGCAAATCAACAATATCATTTCCTATCATTTTTCTTTCAATTTGTCGCTGATGATTTCCATCGCCGCACTTACATTGACCATCCTTTCCATTGAGAGGTTATCGATTTCGATATCGAATTCTTCTTCTACGTCTAAGACCACATCTACCAGATTGGCAGAATTAATTTTAAGGTCTTTAATGAAGTCTGTGCTTTCATTAAAGTACTCTAAAGCATCTTTATCATGGCTGTAATTGGCAACAATGACTTTTAATTTGGAGAGTAAAACGGATCTGTCCATGTTTTGTTTTTGAAATGGTATGGCTAACATATTGGTGGATCATAGATGGTGTTTCTTACAAACAGCTCAGTTGTCAATATGTTTTTTAAAAATGATACAGGCATTTACGTCTCCGAAACCGAAGCTGGCTTTGGCAAGGATATGAATGGGATGGGGGATTTGTTTTTGGGGGATTTTATTGGTCGAAATCAATGGGGTGATTGCTGGATTCAGGTCTTCGCAATTGAGGTTTGGGGCGATAAAACTGTGCTGCATCTGCAATAGGGCAGCAACACATTCAATACTGCCTGCAGCACTCAGGCAATGACCGACCATTGATTTTAAAGAATTGATGTAAGGAAAATCCTCGCCGGATCTTTCCAGTGCTTCAGCCCAGTTTTGGATCTCTAAAGCATCTTTTGAGGTTGCGGTGAGGTGTCCGTTGATCAGGTCGATTTCGCTGGGCTTTATGCCTGCGTTTTGAATCGCTTTGCGGATACAGCGCTGTACTGCCATCGCATTTGGAGCAGTCATAGTGCCGCTACCTCTTTGTCCGCCGGAATTGAGGTTTCCACCCAGAATTTCCGCATAAATTCTAGCACCTCTGGCCAAAGCGCTGTCCAGGGATTCTAAAACAAATGCACCTGCGCCGCTTCCGGGTACAAATCCGCTGGCACTGGCACTCATTGGCCGGGAGCCGGTTTCCGGAGATTCATTATGTTTAAATGTACAAACTTTCATGGCGTCAAATCCGGCCCAGATATAAGGCCCGCTGTCGCTGGTGCTTCCGGCAAGCATTCTCTTCGCCTGCCCGGATTTAATGCGCTCATAAGCCATTAAAATGCTTTCTGTACCAGTTGTACAAGCCGATGAATTACTGCTGACCTGGTTGCCCAGTCCCAGTTTTCCACCAATATAGGCACTGATGCCACTGGCCATCGTTTGGGACACCACATTACTGCCCAAACGGCGGGTTTGAAGGGCATCGATTTTGTAAATGGCCTCCCGGAATTTATCCACTCCGGAAGTGCCGCTGCCAAATATCGTTCCGCTGTCCCAATCCGGTTCATCGGATGTTGCAATGGTGAGTCCTGCATCCTTCCAGGCATCCATTGCCGCGATTACGCCATAAAGGATGCCGGAACTGTTGAAGTTCCTCAATTCAATTTCAGAGAAATACCTGGCAATTAACGCATCCGAAAGTACAGGGGTACCTGCAATCTGACAGGAAAATTCAAGGCTGGCCAATAAGGGATGGTAACTGATGCCGGAACGGCCATTTTGTATAGCCTCAAGAAATGGAGTTAAACCAACTCCATTTGGTGCAACTACACCCATGCCCGTTATGACCACTCTATTCAGCATTCATTTTATTGGTTACCATTCCAGAAATCGTTCCTTTACAAACAACATCACCAGCAGCATTGGTCATTTGTACCTTACAATGGAGCTTTTTGAAGCGGAAATAAACTTTTTCAGTAGTTACTGTTACTTTTTCTCCCGGGAAAACTGGTTTCATGAAATCGATGGCCGTAGAAGTCAGCATTACGTGTCCTGGAAGTCCGGAACTGGTCGTTGCAGTCAGGAAAATACCTAGGCAAACCAATCCGATTTGTGCCATCGTTTCCGTTAAAATTACACCAGGAGTTACCGGATTATCTTTGAAATGGCCTTTGTAAAAATCAAGGTTTTTATCGTAGGTATAAGTTCCAACAGAACCATTTTCATCGATAGATAATAGTTCGTCAACAAATAAAAAGGGCTTGCTATAAGGTAAGTGGGTTAGGATTTCTTCTTTGTTCATAATAGTTTCAATTATCCGGTAAAGTTACCACTTTAATAATATTCTCTGCGCAGAAAAACCAGGTCCAAAGCTGAGCATCAGACCAAGATCTCCTTTTTTCGGCTGCTTGTCCATAAAACGTTCCAGTACATACAGGACAGTAGCACTGGACATGTTCCCGTATTGCCGCAATATTTCTTTGGTATCCAGGATGTTTTTTCCGGAATTTCCGAAAAGTTCTTCTACCACCTGAATGATTTTTTTTCCTCCCGGATGGAAGATCAAATGATCAATATCTTCCAGGGATAAATCATGTTTCTTTAAGAAAGGATGGATGATTTCTGGAAAATGAGCGGCTATGTTTTCAGGAACGTCTACATCCAACACCATTTTCAAGCCGGTATTGCTCAAATGAAAACCCATAAGCTGCTCGGAATTGTAAAAGTGATACATTTCTTCTCCAATGATTTCAGGCCCGGGATCATTTTCATCCGCTGATAATAAGACACAAGCTGCACCATCACCAAAAATAGCGGCACTGACCATATTAGCCATAGAAAAATCATTCAGTTGCAGGGTGGCTGTTGGGGATTCTACCGCCACTACAGCTGCGCGTTTTCCAGGATTTGCTTTTAAGAAGTTCTTCGCGTAAATGATACCGGAGATGCCTGCCGCACAACCCATTTCGGTAACTGGAAGGCGAACAATGTCTTGTCTGAGGTTTAAAGCATTGATCAGATAAGCATCTAAGGAGGGAATCATGATTCCGGTACAACTGACCGTAATGATATAATCCAGGTCTGCAGGTTTCCAGTTTGCCTTGGCCAGGGCCTCCCTTAAACAGGTCGTGCCGAGTTGGATACCTTCCCGGATGTAGAGGTCATTGCGTTCCTCAAAACTAGCTTTTCCAAAAACATCCTCTGGCGACATCATGGAGTATCGTTGGTCCACCATGGCGTTCTCAAAAACTTTCTTTACTTTTCTTTTGAAACGGTCATCCTGTCCAGCCAGCCAGCTGTCTAGAAATGGAATGATTTCGCTGGTGGTTCTGGAAAATTCAGGAACTGCTTTTGCTACTGTTATAATTTTTACGCTCATATGGTCGGGATAATCCATTGGTAACGGAATGCCCATTTCCAACGGATGGAGGTGTTTACTAGTTTCAATTGATTGGCGTATTGCTGCAGATCTTTTCTTTTAAATCCCCTTAAGATGGATACCAGTCCGTCTTCTTTTGACATTTTATTTAGTCGGAACACGAAGCATAAGGCAATAAACAAGTAATAAGGAACTGCACTCCGCTGTAAGTCGTTAATGACGATTCCTAACTGAGCATTTTCTTTAAATATAGAGAGTAACTGCAGCAGTTCTGGATCTTTAAAATGATGTAAAGTAAGCGTGCATAAAATAATATCGTAAGGGGTTGATAAAGCCGATTTGTCAAAAATATCAATGCATTCATAATTGATGTTTTCATAGGCAGCAGACAACCGACTCGCATGCTGAATGGTAAAAGCGTTGGCGTCTATGCCTGTGAGCTTGAATTTTAAATGATGTGTGGCAGCATAATCTGCTAACACACGCAGCATATCACCATTGCCGCAGCCAACATCAAGTATGTTGATTTCTGTAGTTGTTCCTGCCGTTGTGCTTAATAGTTTTTTTACACCATCAAGCGTTACTTTGTTACCTCCCAGCAATTGGTTAATTCCTGCTATTTTGTCGAGTGCATCTTTTAATATTTCTCCCTCCATGGAAAAGTTATCCATGACTTCCGGCAATTCGCTTCTGTAAGTTGTATCTACCATTAGTTAGGGTATGATGGGTTTTCCATGGGTTTGCTTGATCATCATAGACAATAGAAAAGGATATTTTATTAATATACGCATGAATCTGCGGGTTAGTTGTTTTTTTCTTAAAATTCCAGACATTACTTTTCCAGCAGTGATGCGACTCAGGAAATGTTGATTCCATAAACTTCGGTATTGCTTTTCCAGCTGTGTCCTTGAGGAAGATTTCCCTTCCAGGTAGTCGATCACGCTGGATGCACAAAGTTTTGCACTATGAATGGCCATGGCCATTCCATTTCCACAGAATGGGTGAATCAGGCCAGCAGTATCACCGATCATCAGCACATGGTTTTCCAGAATTGATTTCTTTTCAAAAGAGATTTGTCCGATAGCCAATGGCTGGTCGAACAGGAGCTTACAATCGTCAAATATTTTCCTCAGATGAGGGTTCTTATAAAGTACCTGTAACCGGTGTTCTGGAATGCTTCTATACTTTTTAAATGAGGCATATTCTACCAGGTAACAGATATTGATCTTATTATTTTCAACTTTGGATACGCCGCAATAGCCGCCTTCAAAATTGTGAAGGCCAACCAGATCATCAGGAAATGACCCTTCATAATGCGCTTTTATGGCGAGCCAGGGTGATTTCTTTTGCATAAAACTCCTGGATAGTTTTTGATCCAATCCATCCCGTTTGCCATAAGCGCCAATCACAATTTTTGCGGTAATCGGGGCGTGATTTGCCATTTTAACAAGGAACAAATCCTCTTTAAAACTCAGGTCTACCACCGTATCCTGTAGAATGTGACAGCCCCTGGCTATGGCTTCCTGAAAAAGGAAATGGTCTAAAGCATACCTGCTGATTCCCAATCCCCCTAAAGGCAGAGTGGTTTGTAACAGTTGTCCGTCATTTGTAGAAAATTGAAATTGATGAATTGATACCGGGGATAACAGGTTCAAATCTACGCCCAGCCATTCCAGATAGGGTAATACTTCATTTGATAAGTACTCTCCGCAAACCTTATGATGAGGGTAGGAAGCTTTTTCAACCAGGGTAACGGGGAATCCTGATTTTAAAAAATGAAGCGCTGCCGTTAATCCGGATAATCCAGCTCCTATAATAAGTACCTCTACCTTCGATTCCATTGCATTCATCAGTTGTTGCTAATAACATAAGGCCTAGATGATTTGTTTTTTAACTTATTTTATAATTTTCCTCCTATTGATTTAAGAATTTCACCCCTCGGTGACCTTATCGATTCCTACATTGGATTGCCAAATATTTATTTTATGAACGGATACTTTCTCGAAAGTATCGACCACTCTATTGGAAATTTCATTAGAGATCTTCTGCCGTAATATTTGAGCGCCATCAATGAAAACCCGCAACTAATCATCAAAACCAAATATATTATGATAAAAAGAATCACACTTCTTATTGCTTTTCTGCAATTCTGCTGCATGATTGCATTTGCCCAAACCATACCCCTAACTGGTACGGTTAAAGACAAATCGAACAATCCGATCCCTGGTGTTTCCGTAAAACTGAAAAACTCCGGACTTGGAACATTAACCAATGCGGATGGTAAATTTTCTATTGCGGCTAAAAAGGGGGATGTGCTGACATTTACCAGTATTGGTTTTACCTCACAAAACTATACTGTTGCCGGAGTGCAGATCAACATCATCCTGACTGAAGACAATACCGACTTAGACGAAATTGTGGTGGTCGGCTATGGTACTCAGAAGAAAAAAGACCTGACGGGTGCAGTCTCTTCCATTACGGCAAAAAGCCTGGAAAATGTGCCGATCACGCGTGTGGATCAAATGATTCAAGGACGCGCAAGTGGGGTGCAGGTTACGCAGACCCAGTCTCAGCCAGGTGGAACGGTAAGTTTGAGAATTCGTGGTACCAACTCCATTAATTCTAGTAATGAGCCTTTATTTGTGATTGATGGATTTCCTGGAGCAGGGAATTTAAGCGCCATAAATCCGAACGATATTCTATCCATTGATATTTTGAAAGACGCTTCTTCTATTGCTATTTATGGCAGCAGGGGCGCAAATGGTGTAGTGATCGTGACGACAAAAAAAGGGACAGCGGGGCAGTCGGCGATCAATTTTGAAGCCTATTATGGACTTCAAAAGGTAAGAAATCCTTACAAAATGATGGACGCAACTGAATATGCTAACTTTTTGAATGATGCACAAAGGCTGACCAATATCGAAACCCCAGCTTCTGCAAAGGCATTACCTTATACCGATGCGCAGCTGGCCACTTTAGGAAAAGGAACAGATTGGCAGGATGAGATCTTTAGAACAGCAGCGATCAGTAATTACCAGCTTAATTTTATCGGAGGAACGACAGATACGAAATACAACCTGAGTATGAATTACTTTGACCAGGAAGGTATTGTCATCAATTCCGGCTATAAAAGAGCCTCTGTCCGTTTTAACCTGGATAAAAAAGTTGGGGAGAAACTGAACTTCGGTTTTACGTCAAATCTTACTGCAGGCCTTGATAAACGTGCATTAGTGAATACCAGCGGCGGTTCTGGTGGTGGAGTTTTATTGGATGCCTTACGGATAAATCCGGCGGTACCTGTGTATTCAGATGGAGATTACACCTTTCAAAATGGCCCTACAGGTTATGCTTTTGCTTTAGGAAATCCCGTTGCTTATGCCAATAAAACAAAAAATCAATACAAGAATCTTCGCGGCCTGGTTAATTTCTATGGAGAATATGAGATGATTAAAGGATTGAAATGGAAATCAACATTCGGTACAGATTTTAATCTGCAGACCAGGGATTTTTATGTGCCTTCCGACCTGTTTGTGGGCAGCAATACACTCGGCACTGCCAGAAAAGAATATGCCGATAACATCAGTTGGGTCAATGAAAATACGTTAACCTACGACAAACAAATTAATAAGGACAATGCGATCAATGTGATTGGTGGATTCAGTATGCAGGAGTTCTACAACACAGACTTCTTTGCAGCAAGTAATAATTTTTTCACCAATGTACTGGGGGCTGATAATATTGGCATCGGCGCAAACGTACTGGTTCCCGGATCTGGAAAAGTTAAGAATAACCTGGCTTCCTTTTTTGGTCGTGTTAATTACCGTTTCATGGACAAGTATCTGGTGACTTTCACGATGCGTGCCGATGGTTCTTCGAAATTTGGTGTAAATAATAAATGGGGGTATTTCCCTTCAGGTGCGGTGGCATGGCGTGTGATACAAGAAGATTTTATGAAAACTCTGCCATTTGTGAGCGACCTGAAACTGAGGGCTAGTTATGGGATTTCTGGTAATCAGGAAATTGATCCCTACCAATCTATTGCGCGTTACAGTGTGAATGGCGCCACTTTGGGTGGAAATCGTGTGGTAGGTGTATCGCCGAATAACATTCCTAATCCCAATCTGGCCTGGGAATCTACCGCTTCATTTGACCTGGGTATAGACCTTGCCTTTTTTAACAACAGGATTTCATTAACTGCCGATTACTACCGCAAAAAGACCAAAGATTTGCTGCTTAATGTTTCTGTGCCTAGGACAGCGGGTTATGCCAGTATTTTACTGAACGCAGGTGGGGTGTCAAATAAAGGATTTGAGTTGGCACTGAATACAGAGAATGTTAACGGAGAAAAATTCCAATGGAGCACCAATCTTAATTTCTCGATGAACAGAAATAAAGTGACCGATTTGGCTGGAGAAAAAGAACGTTTTGTTGGCGATGCCAGCAGTGCATTGTTCCCGTCAGGAACAGGAGGGACTAGTATTTTAAGAGTAGGAGAACCGATCGGTTCATTTTTCGGATACCGTTTTTTGGGCATCTGGCAAACTCAGGCAGAGATCGATGCCAGTGGCATTAAAGGGGTGTTGCCTGGAGATCCACGTTATGCAGACCTGACCGGAGATAAAGTAATTGATGCGAAAGATCGCGAAATCATTGGGCATGCGCAACCGGATTTTATCTATGGGATCACCAATAACTTTACTTATGGTAGGTTAAACCTGAATGTTTTTATTCAAGGGGTACAGGGATCTGAAGTATTAAACCTCAACAGATATGAAATGGAATCTGGCGATTTTACCACCAATAAACTGGCTTCGGTAGTGAATAGGTGGACGGGACCCAATAGCAGCAACACCATTCCGAAAGCCAATTCTACCTTGCGCAGAAGGACAGGGGTAACCAGCGATGTGGTCGAAAACGGCAGTTTTTTAAGACTGAAAACGGTTTCAATGGCCTACAATCTGCCAATTGGCAAAGCATTGGGTAAAACCATTAAATCAGCCAGTATTTACATGACCGGAACCAACTTGCTGACCATCACGGATTACAGTGGTTACGATCCTGAAGTAAATTCTTTTGCACTCAGCAATGGTTTAAGTTTAAACACGGATTATAACGCGTATCCAACCACTAGAACCTATACTGCAGGAATCAGGCTGGGCTTTTAAATGATCAACTGTTAAGATTTTAATCCTATTAAGAAAAGATAATGAAAAAGATAAATATACTAATTGCCGTTTTGGTGGTGCTTCATCTATCGTCCTGCAAGAAGTTCCTTCAGGAAGATGCTTACGATTTTATTTCTCAGAACAAATTTTATAAAACAGAAGGGGATGCGAACGCCGCTTTAAACGGCGTGATCAGCATCATGCAAACGCAGCAATATTACGGTCGTACAGTTTGGGTGGTGAACGACCTGACCGGTGATCAGATGAAAGTTGGATTGCCTCAAACAAACAGGCCGGAATTGTATAGCCAAACCTATACCTCCACCAATGGAGAGATCAGTAACTGGTGGAACAATGCATATGTACTGATTAACCGTGCAAATGATGTGATTCAAAACGTAGAAGCAGGTCCGATTTCAGCTCCAATAAGAGACAACATTGTTGGTAATGCCAAGTTTTTACGTGCTCTGGCTTACTTTGACCTGGTTAGGAGTTTTGGAGATGTACCATTAATCCTTAAGGCAACTGAAGGTTCAGACGATTTGAAACCTTTAAGAACACCCATCAAAGAAGTGTACAAACAGATTTTAGCAGACTTAAAATTCGCAGAAGCAAACTGTCTGAAAGAAGATAAGATCCCTGCAGCAAGTAAAGGTCGCGTTTCCAGTGGTGCTGCAAGCGCATTAATGGCAAAAGTATACCTGACCAGAGCAGCGAGTGCAGCAGCAGAAACCACCGATGATCAGGATGCCCTGGCCGCTTGTAATAAGGTCATCGCAGTGAGCCCATCAGTTTACACCTTATTGCCTTTTGCAGATGTCTTTAATCCGGATAAAAAGGTGGGCAACAAAGAAGAGATCTTTGTGGTTCAGTTTGGCCTGGCGCCAAGTACAGGCACGATTACGCCAAGAATGCACCTGCCAAAATCGGTGTTCCCGAATGATGGAAATGAGGCTTTTTACGTAGAAAATGCGTTTGCTTTAACTTACAGTAATACTGACCTGCGAAAAGCAGCCACTATTGGTGTAGTTCCAGGTACTGCTAATTTCTATTACCTGAAGTTTACTGATCCTGCCCGACAAGGGAATAGTGCGAGAAACAACTGGGTAATTCTGCGTTATGCAGATGTGTTATTAATGCAGTCCGAAGCCATGAATCAGCTGAATAGCGGCGACCCAAATAAATTTAACGGGATCAATGCGGTTAGAAACAGAGCTGGCTTATCGCCGCTAACCACCGTGACTACCCCTTCAAAAGAAGATTTCATCACTGCTTTAGTGGAGGAAAGGGGATGGGAGTTTGCTGCTGAAGGACAAAGAAGGTATGACCTGCTCAGATTAGGCAGAATGAAACAGCAGCAGCTGAAAATACACAACATCACCTTGGATGACAAATACTTGTTAATGCCTGTTCCTGAAACAGAAAGAACATTAAATGAGAATCTGACACAGAACAATGGGTTTTAACTAAAAATGAAAAATCCGGCTGCCTCAGGAAGAGGAGCCGGATTTTTTCAATAATCGAGCGCATGTTTTTATTTTAGCGGATAATCGTGACAAATCCTTTGTAAATTTCCCAGGTGTTATTGGCCATTTTAACTTTCAGCAGGTAGAAATAGGTCCCTTCCGACAGTTGTGATCCGTCCCAGTCATTCTTGTAAGGTTTTTTCTCCAGCACCGCTGATCCCCAGCGGTTGAAAATACTCAGCTCATTTTCAGGATATCTTTCCAATCCTGGAATGGTAAAGGTGTCATTTTTTCCATCGCCATTTGGCGTAAATACATTACTAATAATTAAATCAGTTACCGATTTCCGGTTGGTAGAAGTATTGTTTGACAGATCAGGATCTGATTCTGTGGCGGACACAGTCGCTGTGTTTTCCAGCATACCGGGTTTTGAAGGTTTCACTCTGATTCTTAAGCTTGCTGATTCTCCATTCTCCAGTTTCGGAATCTGCCATAATACGGTTCTACTGCCCAGTGCATAATCGGCGTAACCTAAGCTAGGGTGAAGCAACTGTTCTAAGACCATGTTTTCCGGAAGGATATCCTGAACTTTCACGTTGCTGGCCGAGCCGACACCATTGTTTTTTACCTGTAACAAGTATTCAAAAGCATCATTTACGGTAATCGATTTATTCTCTGAACTTTTGGTAATCATTAGGTCTGCACTCAATACCAGTACCGTCCCTCCAGTGAGCAGGAGGGGGTCTGAAATGTCAGAAGCACAACCATTTGTATTGTAAGAAATCACGGTGTAGATGCCAGGATCGAAAGCGGCATATTCAATATTAGTGGCCTCAGGTATAATGACGCCATTTTTTAACCACTGATAACTCACTGCATTAACAGAAGCGGCCCGTAATTTTAAGGACGAACCCGCAGGAATTACTGCGGTTGCCTGGCCATTAGATTGCGCAAAGCATGCCGTTGCACTGAGCAACAGCATACCTGACACAAATCCTGTTTTTCCGTTAAACATTAATTATGAACTAATGATTATGGTGCAATTCTAATTATTGGTTTAGCTGGTTTAGCCGTTACGTTAATCGTAGGCGAGGCCCCTGATTCCACAATACATCCAGTACCAGTGTCGCCTTTAAGCGTACCTGCCGCAACTTTGTAGTTTATTTTTGCTTTAAATATATAAGCGCCATGTCCTGCAGTATTGTTTAAAGTGAAGGTGTTAACGTTTAAACTTGCTGGTAGTATCGGATCGATAGTACCTACTGTGGTGACATCACCTACAGCGTTAGCATCTTTTGTTGCAGACCATACGAATTCGTAGCTTACATCTGTCAGTTCTGTTGCAAGTGCTGCTGCGGTAGCGGTAATTACTGAACTTGTTAAAGCGGTATTTGAACCAGATTCACAAAAAGTAAGTGTTGGAGCGGCAAGCGTAATTGTTGGTGCTGGCAATGCATATATTTTAAATGCATCGGATACATCTCCAGAACAAGAATTTGCACTGGCCGAGATGACAAAAACTTTATAATTATGAGCACCGGTACCTAATGCTGGAAGTGGAAATGAAGGAGCAACTCCATTTGCAGTCACCGTCAGCTGCGTTGCCGTTCCCATTGGCACATCGGTTGTCGCATTGAATTCCTGCCAAACGACGATGTCATTCACTTTAAGTGTACCTGTGACTGTCACATCTGGGAGCAGACTTGCTGTTCCGCCTCCGCATAAATACAGATCAAAGGCACTTGCTGACGCGTTAAAAGGCAATGCAAATAGAGTCACTGCAATTGCAATTAGTTTCAGGGTTTTGAATTTCGTTTTCATAATTTAAGTTTTAAGAGTTTATGTAGGTTAATTTAAAATGACATGTGGGGTGGGTGGTTTCGGGTGCATGATGATCAACACACTGCTGTCGCTAAAACAACCGTCTTTTGTGTACCGTAAGTAATAGGTAGTATTGCCAAGCGCCGGGGAAACTGTTGTAGAACTTAAAGGAGTTCCTCCAGCGCTGATCGCAGACCAGGAGTAGGTGCCACCAGTTGTTCCGTTTCCGTCATTTGGATTTAAGGTGTTTAGGTCTACCGCCTGTCCTAAGCATAAATTTTTCTGAGTGATTGTGGGGAGGGCCGGTTGCAGATGAACCGTCACGCTGGCCGTAACGATCGTAATACACCCGTTCCCATTGGTCACTGTGTAGTTGATTGTGGCAGTTCCAACAGCAATACCAGTTACCAGACCAGTACTGTTTACCGTTGCAATGGTTGGGTTTGCGCTGCTCCATACTCCCGGACTTGTGGTATTTGCTAACTGCGTTGTTTTACCAATACAGGTGCTCATTATTCCTGTAATAGCAGCAACCACAGGTAAAGCGTAGATGGTGACTGTTGCTGTTTGCGAAGACGTACAACCATTCGCATTGATCACTGTATAGGTAATCACAGAAGTTCCGGAGGTTACACCAGTCACAATTCCGGTAGCCGGGTCAATGGTCGCAACTGCTGGAGTAGCACTGCTCCAAACTCCGCCAGTTGGATTACCTGTTAATGTAGTGGTTTTACCCACACAGGCAGTTAATGTTCCGCTAATGGTGGGAACAGCAGGTAATGTATTGATCGTTACTATGGCTGTAGTACTTTTGGTGCAATTATTTGCGCCAGTAACTGTATAGGTGATAATTGAGGTACCAGTAGTTTGGCCTGTCACTATTCCTGTAATTTGATCAATGGTTGCCACGGTTGGAGTACCGCTAGTCCAATTACCCCCTGCAGTTAAGCTGCTTAATGAAGTTGTTTTCCCAACGCATGCAGTTAATGTTCCCAAAATTGGGCTGATATCTGGAGCTGGAAGCACGGTAACCAAGGCTGGCACCCTAATAGATTCTTCTGTACAGCCATTTTTAACGATCGCAACATAATAAGTTGTCGTAGTCGTTAGCAGAGGAGTAGTAAAGCTATTTCCTGTACCTACTAAGTTTCCTCCAGTGGCGGCATCATACCATTTAGCGGTAGTTAAAGCTGGAGGGGTAACTACTAATGTGGTAGAGGTATTGGCACAGATGGTAGGATTTGGAACCGTAAGCACCGGACTTGCAGCGGTGATCTGAACTTCATGTACGCGCAAAGAAAATAGGACACTTAGTACTGCTGCGCTGTTAACAGTTAATCGGTCAAAGGAAGCACCTGGTTTAATAGAGGTGGTTACTGGTATTCCACTACCAAGTAAAGTGAGTAAGTCAAGGCTGAGTAATGTTCCAAGAGTTTGCGTCCAGACTGCGGTTGGATTGCTTCCATTATAGGCGCTTATAGTAATTGTATTTGCCAAGCCAAGACTTAGGGCCATCGCTGGAACAGAAAGGGTTACTTTAATTTCGTCAGTTGTATTTGATAATGCAGAAAAATAGAAGTGTTGATTTACACTACTTAGCAATGCTGCTGGGGTAATAGTAGAATAAGTAGTAAGGTTTCCATCTATGGCTTGTTGCATATTATCTACCGCTCCATTTCCAGATTTTGAGGTACCAATAGCAATTCCGCAATCGACAGGAGCAGAGGAGCCGTTTGCATTGTAGTAAGCATATTGTATGTCTACGCTAGCGGTTTCTTCTGGAGTTACGTTCAAAAGTCCACTTCCTGCTGCAGTAACATTTATGCGTATTTGATTAAAAGCCGCGGTCGCATAAACAGCAACATATTGTGAGCCATCTCCAGCAACGATATTGTAAAAAGCAGTTCCAGCGGCTGCTACGCCGTTATTAAGGGCAACTCCAGTAACTGTACTTGCTGATGTTGGAAGTGACACTGCTGTTATTTTTGCAAATACTATTGTATTTGATGGAACTGCAGCGTCGAATTTAAGGTCTGCATAAGCAATAGTGGCGGTACCTACTCCTAGTCCCCCATTTGTTCCTTTTGCAAGAACTCGGGTGAGTGGAGTGGCGCTAGGTTGGATGGTAGAATTTCCAGTCCCACTTGTGCAATTTGCAATATTGGAGACTGTTTTTAAAGGGCTTGAGGAATTAGCACTTGCACTACTTGTAGTTGCATAAACCCGCTGCCCTTTCACATCGTCTCCCCAGATCACAATTAACGTAATCGTTAATAGTAATAAAAAACAATTTCTACTGATGTTTTTCAAACTGAACAGCGACATTTTAGAGAGTTTTCGGCTATTTTATTACCTTCAGGATAATAAAATGGCTATTTTTTACGTTACTTCAAACATAAGAGAGAATAAGGGTTTAACGGCTGTTCATATTGTTCATTATATTTTGAATAGTTATGTATTTTATTTCTATTAGAAGTAAATAAGCGTCCTTGTTTTCTTATTTGGTTGTTTATTTCTAAAAATATTTCTTAATTAGAAAAAATAGTCTATGTTTTTTGGTTTCGCTAAAAGACAACTATAACACGATCAAATTTATTTAATCTTGGAACGTAGATTATTGCTTGTAATGCAATAATTTTTGTTGTTTTTCGGGGAGGTATGTCCTCAAAATACCTCATGTATTTATAGATTCTAGGCCTGGAATATGGCTAGACGAAATCATGACTATTTCCAAAAAAAAAGACCGGCAACCAGATAGGAAGCCGGTCTTTTCAACCGATATTAAAAATAAGACTAGTGATCCAACAATGCTGCGGCAGCATCATCTAAAAACCAGGTCACGCTTCCGTCTACTGGTTTAATCAACTGTGTAGGATATAATTTCGGATTTTTCTTTTGATCTTCGATCACATGTTTCACTGCTTCTGCTTTATTCTCACCGAAAACTAAGAATGCAATATTCTTCGCTTTATTGATCAATGGAGCAGTGAAGCTAATGCGGTAAGTCGACAATTTTTCTACAAACACAGAATCCACTTCTACTTCTTTATTATTCAGGATCGTAGTTCCTGGAAATAGGGAAGCCGTATGTGCATCATCGCCCATGCCCAGTAAAATCAGGTCGAAACAAAGATCTGCACCATCGAAATGGGCATTAATTGCTTTCGTATACTCAATTGCTGCTTTTTCAGGAGCAAGTGTCGTATCTACATAAAAAATCTGATTTGCAGGAATCTCCAGCAGGTCGAGCATCGCTCTTTTTGCCATTAAGCCATTATAGCTTTCATGATCAGGCATCACATTTCGTTCATCGCCGAAGAAGAAATATACTTTAGTCCAGTCGATTTTATCTTTATAGGTTGTAGCCAGTGAGTGGTACAATTCTTTTGGAGAGTTACCCCCGGTCAGTACAAAATTGAAATAGCCTTGTTCTTCAATCGCTTTGTTGGCAATTGCAACAATATAATCCACTAGATCCTGCTGTAATTCTTCCTGGGTTTTATAAATCAATAAGTTCATTCGTATTTGTTTTATTAGCTAAAAGGCTAATCCTAAATCGGTGTAGACCGTATCAGGATTAGCCTCTTGAACAATGTTTATTTTATGTTTTTAATCTTCTTTCAATGGTAAAGTGAACCAGTGGAAGCCATCTCTGGCAATCAATGCTTCTGCATCTTCCGGACCCCATGAGTCTGCCGGATAATTCGGGAAACTCAATGATTTTTTAGTGCCCCATGCATTCACGATAGGCATCAACAATTCCCAGGCACTCTCTACCTGATCGGCACGCATAAACTGCGTTTGATCACCTGTCATGACATCCAATAACAAGGTTTCATAAGCTTCAGGAGCTTGAGAAGAATAGGTTCCTTTGTAATCGAACACCATATCCACAGGGTTTAAAACCATGTCTAAACCAGGTCTTTTCGCCTGTACCTGTAAACGGATACTCATTTCCGGCTGAATACTGATGATCAGCCTGTTTTGCTGCCAATGTTCAGTTACTGCAGAAGGGAATACCTGATGAGGTACATCCTTAAACTGAATCGTGATCAATGAAGAAGTCTGGAATAAGCGCTTTCCTGTACGTACATAGAAAGGAATGCCCTGCCATCTCCAGTTGTCCACGAAGAACTTAATCGCAGCAAAAGTTTCTGTATTAGAATCTGGATCAACACCGGTTTCATGCCTGTATCCCGGCACTTCTTTTCCTTCAACCCATCCTTTAGAATACTGTCCGCGGACCGTACTAAACCTGATGTCTTCTGGACTAAAAGGACGCATGGCCTTCAATACATCTACTTTTTTATTTCTGATCTCGTCAGCATCAAAGTTAATTGGCGTTTCCATTCCGATCAGACAAAGCAATTGTAACAAGTGATTCTGGATCATATCCCTTAATGCACCAGCACTTTCATAGTAACCACCTCTTTCGCCAACACCCAATTGCTCGGTCACAGAAATCTGTACGTGATCAATATAAGTACGGTTCCATAGCGGCTCCAGGAAGGAGTTCGCAAAGCGGAAAGCCATGATATTTTGTACCGTTTCTTTACCCAGGTAATGATCTATACGATAGATCTGTTTCTCGGTAAAGATGCCCGTTAGAATGGCATTCAGTTCTCTTGCAGTCTCTAAATCTCTTCCAAAAGGCTTCTCAATTACAATTCTACAATTGTCTTCATCACCTGCCAGTTCATATTCCGAAAGACATTTTGCAATCAGTGGGAAAAGGTTTGGTGCTACTGCCAGGTAATAAAGCACCTGTGTAGTTGGTCCAAATTCCTCCTGGAACTTTTCGATATTAGCTTTTAAAACACCAAAAGTTTCCGGTGCTTCCACATCTACAGGACTATAAGAAATATGTGCTGCAAATTTGCTCCACTTCTCTTCTTTTACCTTACCGGATCTTGAAAAGCTGTTTACACCGCTCATTAGTGTTTTTCTGAAGTCATCATCCGTAAGCTTCTTTCGGGCTGTACCAATAATCTCGAATTTTGACGGCATAAAACCATCAGCATAAAGATTGTAAAGTGCAGGCGCAAGTTTGCGCAAATTTAAATCACCGGTACCACCAAAAATTACGATTATGGTTGGGTTGACGTTGATGCTTGTTTTCATTTGTGAAATTGTTGTATTAGTTCACTGGGTTATTTATAGGTTGTTTTCGTTCCAGTTGGCATGGAAAATACCTTCTTCGTCTGTGCGCTCAAAAGTATGTGCACCAAAAAAGTCTCTTTGTGCCTGCGTTAAGTTTAAAGGCGAATTGGCAGTTCTCAACGAGTCATAATAAGTCAGGGCAGAAGCATAACAAGGTACCGAAATACCATGTTGGATGCCAGTAATGACCACATTTCTAGTTCCTGGCAGGATATCTTTTAGCTGTTTCTGGATATTTTCATCTGAGTATAAATGAGGAAGCTCAGGTTGTTTTTTATACGCCTGATAAATATCTTCTAGCAATACTGCTCTGATGATACATCCACCACGCCAGATCTGTGAGATCTCTTGTAAGTTCAGTTCATATTTATATTCAATAGAAGCTTGTGCTAACAAGTGTAAACCCTGAGCATAAGAAGTGATCATGGCAAAATAAAGCGCTTGTTCTAAATGTGCTTCAAATTCTTCGGTGTTTTCCACTTTTTGTGATGGATGAGGCAATGCCGCCCCTAAAGCAACGCGTAGCGTTTTGAATTTAGAAAGATCTCTTGAACTCACCGACTCATTAATCGTTGGAATCGGCAATTGCAAGTCCATAGAAACCTGAGAAGTCCATTTTCCAGTACCTTTAGATTTCGCCTGATCTTTGATCACATCAATCAGATAACCACCAGATTTCACATCTTTCACTTTGAAGATGTCTTTGGTCACCTCTAATAAGAAGGACTTCAATCTGCCGTTATTCCATTTATCGAAAGTAGCATAAATCTGCTCGTTGTTATAACCAAGGCTGTTTTTCAACAAGTCATAAGTCTCCGCAAGAATTTGCATGACACTGTATTCAATACCGTTATGCACCATTTTCACGAAATGACCGGAAGCACCAGGACCAATATAAGCCACACAAGGATCACCATTTACTTTCGCAGAAACTGCTTCTAGAATTGGTTTAACCGCGTTATAAGCTTCTTTATCACCACCTGGCATCATACTAGGACCAAATCTCGCACCTTCCTCACCACCAGAAATCCCCATACCGAAGAAGTGTAGTCCTTGCGCTGCAAGTTCTTCTGCTCTTCTGCTGGTATCTGTGAAATGAGAATTTCCACTGTCAATGATCAGGTCACCTTTATCCAATAATGGCACAAGCTCTTGAATTACACTGTCTACAATTGCACCTGCTGGTACTAGAAGAACGATTCTTCTTGGCAATTCCAAACTCTGTATAAAGTCTTCCAGTACGGCAAAACCTTTCAATTGATGTGCTTTTCCGTCCTCTTCCAGCTTCTTTAACATGTCAGGACTCTTGTCGTAACCGGTTACAGAATAGCCATTGTCGGCCATGTTAAGCAATAAATTGCGGCCCATCGTGCCCAGGCCAATCATTCCTAAAGTGTACTTGTTCATTATTTGCTGTTGATTTTAGGGTGAGTAGTAAATACATGAAATTTATCTTCCAGGTCCCATAGTTTTGCACCACCCTTGATTCCGTCTTTATTGGAAACCAGTATAATGTTAGGGTCTAATGGAAAAGTAATTTCTTTTGAATTGCCACCACCGATATATAGGGTGTCGTAATTAAATACGGTTTTATAAATTTCAATCACGCGTTGTAAGCGCTCATTCCATTCCTTTTTGCCAACCTTGTTAAAGCCTCTGTCGCCGATGTAATCGTCGTAGTCTTTATTCTTGCTGATAGGGAAGTGGGCCAGTTCCAGGTGAGGAAGCAGGTCGCCATCGTATAATAAGGCGGTCCCGAAACCGGTGCCTACTGTAAATACAATTTCAAAACCTTTTCCAGATACGACACCTAAGGCCTGCTGATCGGCATCATTCACCAAACGCACCGGTTTGCCAAAGGTATCACTGATCTGCTGGGCAAGATCTACATTGTTCCATTTTTTCTTTGCCAGATTAGGGGCAGTCATCACCACACCACACTTCACATATCCCGGAAAACCGATAGAAATTTTAACAAATGACTGGTCCAGCTTTGAAGCCAGATCCTTGATACATTTGATCACGACTTCTGGACTAGAGTTTTTTGGAGTAGGAATTTTGGTGTATTCAGAAAGGAGTTCCCCTTTAACATCTAAAATACAAGCCTTAATACTGGTTCCACCTATGTCGATGGATAAAATGTTGCTGTTTTTCTCTGCTGCAGGCATGTGTAATTGATGTAAAGATTGCTCGGTGTATTAATAACACTCAAAATAACAAAAAATCGACCATTTAAAGATGCTAAACGTCAATATAAAACAATAAAAAAACATTAGGCCTGATCCAGACCTTGTTTGATCTCTGTGAAAAGTAAGCCGCTCCCTCCTCCAAAGTGGTATACCACAGGGGTTTCGGGTCTTATTTTTTTAAGTTCTCTTTCCAGTTCCTGCTCCGCTTCCGGAGCCAAGCCTGCACCCATCAATACGAGGTCAAAAGTTCGGGAACGAAAGCTGTTCAGTGCTTCCGCTGCAGTTGCCGCACCGGCAACTGCAAATTCTCCGGATTTTTCAATCAATCGGATTAAGGTGGCTAAAATTTCCGTGTGACAGCACATCACCAGTATTTCTTTCTTTTTCATGGACTTAATAATTCATGGGTACTTCCATTAAGAGTACTTCCGCGTCTGTTAATATGTTGATGTCCAGTTTGTCAATTTCCCAGATCCCTAAACCATCACGTTCCGCCAAATCCTGACCGTTCAGCCGAATCGATCCTTTGATCACAAAAACATACACCCCGTTCCCTTGACGTTTCAAAGTATAGTCGGTTTTTAATCCAGCATCAAATTTCCCCAGATGGAACCAGGCATCCTGATAAATCCATACACCCGCATCGCTTTTATTCGGAGATAGAATCTGAATAAACTGGTTTGGCAATAAAGTGGTGTCGTATTGTTCTTGCTGATATCTAGGTGTTACATTCCTTTGATTTGGAAACAGCCAGATCTGTAAGAATTTGGCGGGCACATTTTCTTCCTTATTATATTCCTGATGGTAAATACCTGTTCCAGCACTCATCACCTGGATCTCTCCTGGTTCAATAATGGCTACATTGTGCATACTGTCTTCATGTTTCAAGCCACCTTCCAATACAATCGAAATGATCTCCATATTGTCATGAGGATGCTCTCCAAACCCGGTACCTCCATCAATTGTATCATCATTTAATACCCTTAATGCCCCAAACTGAATGCGTTCCGGGTTATAATTTCCTCCAAAGCTGAAGGTTTGAAAACTCTTTAACCAGCCATGATCTGCAATACTGCGGCTGTCTGCTTTATGTAATACGGTCTGTGCCATAATTGTAATCTTAACTATTTGTGATTTGAAAAACTAAGGTCCTGGCCAATTCCAACTCTGCTTTACTAATGGTATGAACTCTTCCTGGATAAATACTGACAGTAACCTGTGCATTCATTTCTTCCAGTATCTTTTTACTCTCATTTACCCTGGATACAGGTACATGCGGATCCGGATCTCCAGTGCTGATCAATATCGGCGTCTGGTTAAAATCTCCGGAATAATTGGAAAGGTCAAGCTGATCACCAATTAATCCACCTGTAAAAGCAACCACACCTCCATATCGTCCTGCATTTCTACTGACGTATTCTAAAGTCAGACATGCACCTTGTGAAAACCCTACAAAGAAGATTTTGTTTTGAGGGATCCCTTGTGCTTCAATTTCTTCCACTAGTGCTTTGAGGACTGATAATGCGGAATCCAGTGCTGGCTGATTTTCTGTAACCGGAGCCATGAAACTATAAGGATACCAGCTGTGGTTTGTAGCCTGTGGCGCAAACAATGCAGCATCATTTACCTGTAAATGTTGATTCAGGGAAAGGATCTCTGCTGCAGACGCGCCACGACCATGTAAAAAGATGATCGCTTTAGCTGCCGAATCCACAGGCAATCCGGCAGTAATGATGTTTTTATGATGGATATACATATTAATCTAGTTTTGGTAAAATACCTTCAATGATGGTACGGTTACTTTCGTATTGTGCAGGTAATTTTAAATGCGTGCCTAATTCTTCCAAAGGTTCATCGATAGTGAATCCCGGATTGTCGGTTGCCAATTCAAAAAGTACACCTCCTGGTTCGCGGAAATACAACGAGTAAAAGTAATTACGGTCGATTTTTTCCGTGATGTTCAAGCCCAATTTTACAATCTGATCTCTGAAATACATCAGCGTTTCCTCGTCTTTTACCCTGAAGGCAACATGATGTACAGTACCACCTGCCACATGACCGATTGCTTCACCAGGAGCTTCTACCAAATCTACAATGGCTGCATGTGCCACTGCATCTGTAATGAAACGGGAGCGATTTACCTCTTTAGTCAGCAATCTGTAGCCTAAAACACCAGTCAGAATTGCTGCGGTAGCCGCTATTTTATTGCTGGTCATGGTAATGTGGTGAAATCCATGCGTCGCATGTGCTTTCGTCACTTCTTTAGTTTCCCATTGCGGCCTGCTATCTGGAGTTTGCGCTTCTGTTAATTCAAATTTTAAGCCATCAGGATCTAAAAAGGTCAGGTATCTTTCTCCGAATTTTACCGCCGGTTTATTATAAATAACATTGTTCTCTTCTAATCTTTTTTGCCAGAAATCAAGACTTCCTGCAGGCACACTATAGCCAATTTCTGTCACCTGTCTGGTTCCGCGGCGGCCCGCGCCAATCCCTTCCCATGGGAAGAAAGTCAAAATGCTGCCTGGACTTCCATATTCATCACCATAGTAAAAATGGTACGTATTTGGATCATCAAAGTTGACAGTCTTTTTAACCAGCCTCAAGCCTAAAATGCGGGTGTAAAAATCATAATTTTTTTTTGCATTGCCTGCAATTGCAGTAATGTGGTGGATACCTAAAATTTCATTTTTCATAGCTCAATTCTTAAATTACATTACAAATTTACGGGTATGTATTTTCCTGGATCTTACCATATCGTAAGAAATACATTTTTTGCTTATCTTTAAGAAAGGAAAACGTAAGTCATACCTGAAATAGGTTCAGCTGTTGAGGATTAATTAATGTCATAAAATTTTCATAACTGACTATTGGGGGGTAAATGTTCAGGATTCCTCCCTAAGTTTGCGAACTTGTAAAAAACGAATTGCCATACGATGAAAAAGAATTTTATCTCCAATTCTCCGGAATCTATCAGAATGTTCAAGAGTCCGCTTTTAGAAAGTTTATCGAAGATCCCATATTTTGTGCCACTGCTGGTATACGTTCCTGTTATTGTCTATTTTTGCTGGCAGGCGGTAGTACTTAATTCGATACTTTCTGCGGTTGGTTATGTGTTATTGGGGCTTTTCATCTGGACATTTACAGAGTATGGATTACATCGTTTTGTGTTTCATTTCTATCCGAAATCTGAATGGGGGAGAAGGATTCACTTTATCTTCCATGGGGTACACCATGATTATCCGAATGATGCCCAACGATTGGTGATGCCGCCATCCGCCAGTATTCCTTTGGCTGCCGCTTTCTATTTTCTTTTCCGCGCAATACTTCCTGCAAATATGCTGGATGGTTTCTTTGCTGGTTTCATCATGGGTTATTTATTCTATGATATGACACATTATATGCTGCACCATGCTAAATTCAGTAATCCTTTCTGGAAAAAGTTAAAACAGCACCACATGTTGCACCATTATGATGATGCGACAAAAGGTTACGGAGTAACTTCTGATATTTGGGACAAAGTATTTGGTTCTGAACTTACCAAAAGATAATCAAAGATATTAATTGCCAAAAAAGCTTAACGTTTTGACAATTAACCCAAACTTTATACCTCAAATTCCTGCTTTCTTTGAATTGCCACCATATGATTTAACGGTGAGCCTATTTATCAACGCATACCATGAGAACAAAAGTTTTAGGAGCTAAAGTATTGACTCAAATTGCCGCAGTCTTTGCTTGTGGCGTCCTTGCCGGTTTACCGCAAAAAGGAGCTGCACAAATTTTTACAGATAAAAATTATGTCAAGATCAGCCCTACAGATACTGAAGCTGATATCATCAGGAAAGCAGCCAATGTAGTGCCTTCCCCAAGGCAGCTGAGGTGGCAGCAGCTCGAGCTGACCGCTTTTATCCATTTTGGAATCAATACGTTTACCAATAAAGAGTGGGGAGATGGAACAGAAGATCCTAAGATTTTCAATCCTGAGAAATTAGATACCCGCCAATGGGTAAAAGTATGTAAAGATGCTGGTTTCAAACAGGTGATCTTAACGGCAAAACACCATGATGGTTTCTGTTTATGGCCAAGTAAATACACGGAACATTCTCTGAAAAATAGTCCATGGAAAAATGGAAAGGGCGATATTGTGAAAGAAATGGCTGCCGCCTGTAAAGAGTTTGGCATCGGTTTCGGCATTTATCTTTCCCCATGGGATCGCAATTCCCCTTATTTCGGAAGCATGGCCTACAATGATTTTTTCATCAATCAATTAACTGAATTATTGACACAATATGGTCAGATCGATGAGGTCTGGTTTGATGGTGCCAATGGCGAAGGACCTTCAGGTAAAAAGCAGGTCTATGAATACAACAGGTGGTATAACCTGATCCGTAAATTACAGCCCTCGGCAACTATTGCTGTTTCTGGCCCTGATGTAAGGTGGGTAGGAACAGAAACTGGTTATGGCAGAGAGACGGAATGGAGTGTGGTTCCAGCAGATCAGATGCGTAATGAAGTGATCGCCGACAATTCTCAGAAAGCAGCAGAGTTTGCGCCAAGAGATATGATGGACAATGACCTGGGGGGCAGAGCGAAAATCGCAAAAGCAAAAAGCCTGGTTTGGTACCCTGCAGAAATTGATGTATCCATTCGTCCAGGATGGTTTCATCATCCGGCAGAAAATGATAAAGTGAAAACTCCTGATAAATTAATGGATATCTATTACAGTTCTGTTGGCCGTAATGGAGTATTGCTGTTGAATATTCCACCAGATAAAGAAGGATTGATCAACGAAAGTGATGTAAATGCACTAAAAGGTTTCAAAAAACAACTTGATGAAACCTTTGCCAATAATCTATTGAAAACAGGCAAGCTAACCGGTAGTAATCCAAAAAAAACAGCCCTTTTGTTTGATGGAAAAGACAATTCTTACTGGAAAATGAGCGGCAAATCGACACCTGATGTATTAGAATTCAAAATGGAAAAACCACAGAAATTTGATGTGCTGGCATTGCAGGAAAACCTGGAACTAGGGCAGCGTGTGGAATCCTTTGTGCTGGAATATAAGGAAGGGGAAACCTGGAAGAAAATCACCGAAGGTACGACCATCGGTTACAAACGTTTATTGCGTTTTCCGGCAGTGACCGCTAATGAGGTTAGACTGCGTGTTCTTTCCTCCAGACTGACACCCGCGATTGCTGAAATCGGATTATACCTTCGTCCTGTAGCCGCAAAATAGTAACTATAGGAATAGGATCTGACCTTTGTGAAAAGCTATAAACCAATAATGAAAAGATTGATTTTTTCGGCCTTAAGGATTTCAGCGTATTCGCTGTTCTAAACGCAGATATCATACATTTGCGAAGAGCTGATGGTAGGGATTGGGATGGATTGATGCAGGTGAATCCTCAGCTAAAAACGAAGGAGTATAATATTGCGCTTCCTGTGGTGATGAAACCATAAAGTTATACCTGGATAAAAATTAAGGAGTAAATTTCGAGACGAGAAATTGAAACGTGTTCTTCTGCCTCAAGAAACCAAGGTGTTTCGGTTAAAAAAGATAATTATAATATAAATAGCCTTCTTCGTCAATCGTCTGTTGATTAAGCGCCATACATTCTGTAGGGCGCCTGATAAGCTAAAGTCAATATAATGACCCTATAATTGAGGCTTTTGTTCTTTTTAGTTCAATTAATTTTGCAATACCCATAAATAGGTAAAATTAAAACACGTTGATGTTCAGTGTTTTAAGAAAAAATATTACAGACTGCATCAATTATTTTACTATAGTTACAATAATATTCCATTTATCTATATTAGCTTTGCTTCCGGATTGATGTTTTTTGTAAGATGTTGACCCACCAATATGTACAAAAAAGCAAATGCCATATTGTCCAATATTATGGTATTCATTATGTTTCCAGTAAAGAAAAAAGAACCGAAACGCCACAAAAATAGTCATGGTCCATGAACATACTTTGCTACACCTGTGGCCAATTATTTCCGGATATCCTTAAAAATATTTAGGAATGAATAAACCCCTTCACCAGAAAATTGGTGTTTTGGGTAAAACGCATATTATCACGATCTAAATTAACAATACCGTAATCTCATGAATAAAACAGTTAAGCAATACGCCATGCTTATTGGGTTGCTATTTGCATTTGGTGCAAAAGCTCAGGTAGGAATAGGTACTAACGTACCAGATGCCAGTGCGCAGCTTGAAGTACTCTCTACTTCCAAAGGTTTACTTATTCCTAGACTCACCCTTATTCAACGAGATGGGATCAATAATCCTGCCAATGGTTTGTTGATCTACCAAACCAATACCCTTCCAGGTTTCTATTATTTCAATAACGGGCAATGGCAGCGATTGGTGAATAACTCGGAATTAGGTGCTGGCGGCGGAACTGGAACTAGTGGGAATACCATTTTAAGTGGCGCTTCAACGCCTTCTCCAATGGTTGGGACCAATGGCGATTTTTACCTGCATTTAGGTAATAATAGCCTTTATGGGCCAAAAACAGCAGGAGCATGGCCAAATAATGGTATTTTATTAGTCGGCCCAAAAGGAGATAAAGGAGAGCAAGGACTGAAAGGCGATCAGGGGCTTAAAGGTGACCAGGGATTAGCTGGGCCACAAGGTTTAAAAGGTGACCAGGGACTTAAAGGAGAAAAAGGTGATCCGGGAGCTCCGGGGAATTCTTTACCTGGAACGGGGAAAGCAGTCACGTCATCTGGAACTATTGCTATTGGCAACGGAAGAGAAGCGGTGTTGACAGACGTAACCCTTGACCTGGCGGATAATGCGGTTACTTCTATTAAGATTGCAGATGGTTCTATCGCAAATGTTGATTTGGATAAGAAGAATATCCCCTTAAGCGGATTCGGTGCGGCGGCAAGGAATGTTTCTATGGGCGGTTTTAAATTAACAAATTTGTTAGATCCGACTAATAATCAGGACGCAGCAACTAAAAAATATGTAGACGATAAATTAGTGGCAGGTGGGACTATACCCATGTTGAGCTTCGATGCTGGATATAACCTGTCTATTAAAGGGAGCAATACAGTGAGTTTGGCCGATTTAAATCAAAGTCTAAGTCTGGAAGGGACAGTGATTTCGATCTCTGGACCAAGAAATAGTAAAGTAGATTTACAAGGTTTACTAGGGAATGGCGGTTCGGGAGGAAAACAAATAGCGAGTACCGTACCTGTAGACCCAAAGGGAGGGGTAACCTCCACTAACGTACAGGCTGCATTAGAAGAATTACAAGCAAAAATTACGACTGCAGCTGGTGGTGGGTTGACTTCCGTAAAGCATGACGCCACACTAACAGGCGACGGAAATGCAACACCACTGTCTATTGCCGACAATGCGATTACCGCTGATAAAATTAAAGATGGCAGCGTAACCGATGCTAAAATTGGAACCGTAAGCGGTGGTAAAGTAACTGGCAACATTGCTGGAAACGCCACAAATGTGACTGGGATTGTAGCCATTGCAAATGGCGGTACAGGAGCAACCAATGCCGCAGATGCCAAAACAAATTTAGGCCTTGGTAATGTAGATAACGTAAGCGACCTTGATAAACCGATCAGTACGCTAACGCAAACTGCACTGGATGCCAAAGAAGATAAAGCAAACAAAAGCACTTCTATTCTAACAGATGCCGCTTCAGATCTGAAATATCCATCGGTAAAAGCAGTGAAATCTTATATTGACTCGAAAGGTGCTATTGTAGATGCCACAACGACTGTAAAAGGTCAGTTGATGCTTTCTAATGACCTTGGAGGCACAGCGGATGCACCGCAGGTATTGAAAGTTGCTGGTGTAACTGCTGCCGACATAAAGAAGGGGGTAGACCTGGCAAATGCAGCAACTGCGGCCAATCTGGGTGAAACTATCGTGAAAAGAGATGCCAATGGTAATATTGTAGTCGGAAAAGTCACTGGCGATTTAATCGGGAATGCTTCTACTGCAACTTCAGCAACCTCGGTTACCGGAGTAGTTCAGGTGCCTAATGGGGGTACCGGCATTGTTTCTTATACACCAGGAAATTACATCAATGCATTGGATGCAACTACTTTACAGCAAAGAACACCTGATCAGGTGAAAGCAGATCTGGGCATTAATGCCAAGGAAGATGTGGCCAATAAAACAACAGATGGTACACTGGCTACCAATTCACCTAATAAATACCCTTCAGAAAGTGCGGTACGTACTTATGTAGAAGATAAAGTAAATGCGGCCGTAATCGGTGCAGGAGGAGTGCCAAATGCAACCGCACTTTTATTAGGTAAGGTGCAGCTCGCTGGAGATCTTGGAGGTATTGCGGAAGCACCTACCGTTCCCGGATTATTATTAAAAGAACCTTTAATCACTGTTTTACCTGTTGCAAAAGGTGGAACAGGATTGAATACCTATACCACCGGAGGAATCTTAATTGCAGAAACGCCAACGAAATTAGCACAAATTACTAAAACACAGTTAAAAGTAGACCTTGGCTTAGATAAAGTATCTAACGTCGCTGATCAGGACAAAGTCATTAGTGACGCGACTAAAACTGCCTTGGATGATAAAATTAACAAATCTGAAAAAGCAGCTAATGGTGGGGTAGCCACCTTAGATGGCAACGGAAAAATTCCTTCCAGCCAGATTCCTGCAATTTCTTTTTCTTCAGTAAATGTAGTGACTACCCAGGCAGAGATGCTGGCCATTTCAGGAGCTCAGGTGGGAAGTACAGTGATCAATACCAGCGAATCTAAAAGTTTTGTGCTGGCCTCACTTCCAGCGAGTACTTTAAACAACTGGAAAGAAATCCTTACGCCAGGTGCGGGTGTACAATCGGTAAATACAAAAACAGGAAATGTAACCTTAACGGCTGCAGATCTGGGCTTAAATAATGTAAACAATACCAGTGATGCCAATAAACCTGTAAGTATCGCTACGCAAGCTTTGTTAGATGATAAAGAGATATTGGCTAATAAAAGTTTAAGCATTACCGCAGATGGTCTATCTGATCAAAAATATCCAAGTGTAAAAGCCGTAAAAGCTTATGTGGATGCCTCCACTTCAGCAGGAGCGCCAGATGCAACCTTATCTGGAAAAGGTATTCTGCAATTGGCTGGTGATTTAAACGGAACGGCCATCGCACCTAAAGTTGCTTTTGTAGGCGGGGTAACTGCTGCACAGGTAGCCAGCGGTACAAATGCAGCCAATGCTGCCACCACAGCAAAAACGGCAAACACCATCGTTAAAAGAGATGGAACAGGGAAAATTGTTGGGGACCTGGAAGGAAATGCATTTTCGGCAACTACAGTTACGGGAACTGTAGGAGTAGCAAATGGCGGTACTGGTATCAATTCATACACTGCAGGAAATTATATCAAAGCAACTGGCGCAACCACCTTAGGGCAGGTGACGCCGGCAGCGCTTAAAACCGAACTGGGCATCGATACCAAAGAAGATATCAGCAATAAAACCCTCAGCATTACCACAGATGCTGGATCAGATATTAAGTACCCTACTGCGAAAGCCGTAAAAACTTATGTGGATGCTCAGGCTGCAGGTGGTTCACCAGCAACATCAACTACAAAAGGTATCCTGAAATTGGCAGGTGACTTAGCACATGCTTCAGGAACAGCAGATCTTCCTTTGGTCGCAACTGTTGGCGGGGCAACCGCTGCAAATATTAAATCAGGGGTAGACCTGGCTAATGCAGCAACTACTGCAAGTACGGCAAATACGATTGTCAAAAGAGATGGTACGGGTAGTTTTAATGCGACAACAGCAACTAAATTAAGTACACCAAGAACAATCAACGGAGTGAATTTCGATGGTTCTGCAAACATTACTATTCCTGGAACACCTGTGCCAACTGATCTGAATTATACAGTAGGCCCAATCAATGGTACCTTGCAATCTAGTACTGGAAATTCAGCAACGCTTACTGGTGCGACTGCCTCGGCCGCTGGATTAATGCCAGCAACTGATAAAGTTAAATTAAATAAAATTACCAGTCCGGTTGCTGCTGATGCGGGTAAAGTACTTACTGCTAATGCTTCGGGTGATGCGACCTGGGTAACACCAGCAGCAGGTGGTGGTGCTACATATACCTTGCCTGCAGCTACAGCTGCTGCGCTGGGTGGGGTAAAAACAGGTGCCGGAATTGCCATTGATGCAGCCGGAGTAATTTCTACTAAGACGGATCTTACTTATACTGCCAGTGCCACAAATGGAACGATCAATAGTTCTACAAGCAATGTTGCTGCCGTGATTCCTGCAAGTTCAACTACTGAGGCAGGTTTAATGTTACCAGCTGAAAAAAGCAAATTGACGCCATATCCGATCGTTACGGCTGCAGATAAAGATAAAGTGTTAACAGTAAATGCTGCAGGAACTGCCGCAACATGGGTTACACCGACTGCAGGTGGTGGTTCAGGCGGAGGCTCAGCCCCAAGAATTTATGCTCCACAAGGTGCTTCCTATGTAAGGGCAAAATCTTTTGGGTCATCAGAGGTTACCGTGACCCAAAAGGAAGGGCCAATCGCTGGAGTGAAGAATTTATTTACCATTACAATTCCAGACGGCGTGACCCTACAAACAATTCGCTTTAATATTGATAATGTTCTGCTAGGGAGAAACCCTTCAGATCCGCCACCTACAATTACATTCGAAATTAAAGATTTAAGTGGTAAGGTCAATAACTCTATAGATGATCTTTGGATCCCTTCGTCTCAGGCTTCATTTGATAGAACATCAGGGGAGTTTCCTCATCCTTATAAAACTAGTGGCGTAGGTAGAGTTCAATTTACTGTAGAAGGCGTATCAGGAGGGACAGCAACTCTTAAATACGCAGGTGATACACAAAAAACGTATACAGTAGTACTTGGCTTCTAATCGAATTTTTATCAAATGGTTATCGGATTAATTATGAAAATAAATAAGTGCTTTTCTATTACCTTGAGCTTAATATTTTTTGCTCTAATTGGTCATGCACAAACACCATTTGCTGGAAGGTTTTATTTGAGCGGAGCATCGGATGTTGTTTCGACGTCGACCTCTAATTATTCTATTGAAGGAAAATTTACAGATTTAAGTTACACTTACTCTGCATCTGATATTTTAGTTGGAGATGTGATTGTTGATAATGTGGGCCTGACTTATAGAATTGATAAAATTACTAGTTTAAAGGGCAGCCAGATTACAGCTGATGTCACATATTTGCGGGGAGCAGCCGTGGATTACATGACTGATCCTACGATTTTTAGTTATGGAGTTTTGTTTCGTCCCACTTCCAAGGGCTATGCATTAGCCTTTCTAGATCAGGATTATATGAATGAAGCCCTGAGGGTGGCTATTCAAAACTCAGCAATTATGGATATTGACAGAGATATCAGAGCCTTTAAATCCGGTAATGAAACTGAAATTCCCAAAGACGCTAAATTCGGTGATATTTTCTATAATGTAACCGACAAAAAACTTTATGCCTTTACAGAAAAAGGCTGGATCACTCTAGGCGGTGGCGTCATTGCAAGCGGCACTAAATCCGAGTTCCCAAATCCTGCAAAAGCAGGGGAGATGTTCTTCAATAAAGACGATAACAATACCTATATCTACAATGGTGCATTATGGTTTAAAATATCCACCAATGGATCTACACCTACCGGAAATACCAATCCTGATCCTTTAATTGTAAAAGTCAGAGAAGGAGATTTGTTTTATAACCAGGCTGATCATAAACTGTACGTATACAATAGCATCGGCTGGGTGTCGATAGACAATGTACTGAGTGAAGGTCATATTTTTGTGGGCAATGCTTCCAATGAAGCGATTTCTGTTCCTTTATCCGGGGATGCAACGCTAAGCAGTGCGGGTAAACTGACCATTAATAATTTAGCCGTGATCAATGAAAAACTGGATAAGTCCAATATCCCATTGAGTGGTTTCGGTTTTCCAATAGCGGATATTAGGATGGGGAATGGGACCAGTAATTTCGCGATCAAAAATCTAAAAGGCCCATCTGTAGCGAGTGATGCCGCAACCAAAGGATATGTGGATGCGCTGTTCGCAGATCCGGCTACCTTAGTATTGCCATCCAATAATTTTTTTGTAGGAAGTGCCTTAAATGTGGCTACCCCAACTCCAAAAAACCTGATCCCGATTTCTGGATTTGATAAAGCCGTAGACAATGTGTCTATGGGGGTAAGCGGAGCAGGAGCGAAATTTAAAATCGTCAACCTCGGAGAACCTGTAGATCCTCAGGATGCAGCTACTAAAAATTATGTAGATAACAGAACCATTAATCCCAACAAAATTACGCTAGCTAAAGGAAGCTTTTTAATCGGTAGTGACCTAAACGTGGCGAGCCCAATTCTAAAAAGCGGCATTTCAATCACTGGGTTTGCTGCCCCAACTAAGGAACTTTCTATGGCTGGTTTTAAAATTACCGATTTGAAAGCCCCAGAGGCCGACTTGGATGCCGTAACTAAAAAATATGTGGATGAACTGAAAATCTCAGGTTCCAGCTTAAACTTAACCACAGGCAACTTTTTTGTAGGTGATGGCAATGGGAAAGCAGCAGATGTATTAAAAAACACAATCCCTTTAAGTGGCTTTGCGGCACCTATTACAAGTGTTTCTTTTGGAGGTGTGGTATTGACTGACCTTGCTGAACCTAAAGTAGAAACCGACGGAGTAAATAAAAAATATGTAGATGGTCTTTTCAAGGCTCTGGAAACAGCGTTGAGTCTCCCTGAAGATAATATGTTTGTTGGGAATGCTACAGGAAAAGCCACAGCTATTCCTAAAGTGCAAATTCCCCTGAGCGGATTTGCTAAGCCAATAGCGAATATTGAAATGGGAGATGCAGATAATAGGTTTCAGATCAATTTTATGGCTGATCCGAAACAACCCCAGGATGCTGCAACTAAAGCTTATGTAGATCTTAAGGTGGCTAATCCTGCAACGATGACCTTAGCTACGGATCATATCCTGGTCGGAAATAGTGTAAATAAGGCAGAAGCGATAAAGAAATCAGCCATATCGCTGAGCGATTTTGCTCTTCCAAAAGCAGACATTTCTTTCGGCGATGGGACCACAAATTTTAAATTGGTTAACCTTGCTGATCCGGAAAATGATCAGGAAGCGGCAACAAAAGCCTATGTGGATTCAAAAACTGCAGGAACAGGCCTTCCTGCTTTATCAGCTGGGAAATTTTTCATTGGTAATGCTTTAGGTAAAGCTTCCGAAATTGATAAATCAGCGATCTCCTTAACTGGATTTGGCGTGCCTACATTGCCCTTGGCAATGGCTGGTGTAAAAATTACCGGTCTTGCGGATCCTAGCGATGCACAAGATGCAGTCACTAAGAACTACCTGGATACAAAGTCATTTAACCCGGATGCAATCGCTCTGAAAAAGGATTACTTTTTAATTGGTAACACAGTAGGTAAAGCTTCAGAAATTGAAAAAACAGCAATCCCACTTACTGGATTTGGCTTGCCATTAAAAGACCTGGATATGGGTAATTTTAAACTAAGCAATGTTGCCGATCCTACTGAAAAACTAGACGCCGTAAATAAACAAACCCTGGATGCAGGATTAACTGCTGCGGCAGCTGCCGGAAAAGACAATCTGGGTAACCATACCGCCACCACCAATGTGACCCTTGCTGGAAATGCCATCAGCGCCGATGGTATGACAGGAAAAGGCGTCACTTTTGAAACCGATGGGAGTGCCATTTTTGCACAGAATTTAACCATTCGCGCTAACTTTTATACCCCTTCAGACCGCAGGTTAAAAGACCATATTGAAACTCTAAGCTCCACCCTTGAAAAGATCGATCAGATCAGGGGAGTGAGGTTCGAATATAAAGACCAGCGCAAATATGCGGCAGGACCAAAAGTCGGTGTCATCGCTCAGGAGCTGCAAAAAGTATATCCTGAAATGGTGACGGAAGGCAAAGATGGTTTTCTAAAAGTAGACTACACGCAGCTGACAGGCATCCTGATTCAAGCCATAAAAGAACAACAAAAAGAAATTGAGGATTTGAAAGCGCAAATGAATAAACAACAGGAGCAGATCGACCAGATCCTTAAAAGATTAAAATAATAAAGAATTGAAGCTGTAATGAAGAGCAATAAACCGTTTAAAAGTGTCGTCCTGATTGCTGCCTTAACAGGCTTGATGTCTGTTGCTGTACAGGCACAGGATGTCAGTTTAAAAATACATTTATCTGGGGCAGCCAAAAGTAAGATCTCTTTACTTTCTCTAACTGGTGCTTCCATTAAAACGGTGGTAGAACACCCTTCAATTCACAAAGGACAAACGGCAACATTGAGCGTTCCAAAAGCAGTGCTGCCTGCAGAATTTGTATTGCGTTTTGACTTCCAGGAGCAAGATAGCAGCAATCCATATCCTTCGGAAAAACACATTTTCATTAGTGATCAAAATCTGGAGTTATGGGTGAAACCAAAATCCCTGAATAATCCTGACAGTACTTATTTCCAGAAGGACGAAAGGGAAAATACCCTAATGACCCGCTTTACAATGGAGAACTTCAAGAAAAGAGAGCAGCTCGGTTTAATACAAAATTTCCTGATGAATTATGACCAGCCGACTTCTAAGTTTTTCCAGATGGGCAGTGCTGAGTATGACAGCAGACGTGAAGTCTATAACAAATGGTTAGCCGCACAAACCGAACACTATAAAACAAGTTTCGTGAGCAACACTTTTGTGTTCCAGCACATCCCGCCAATTGTTTGGAACGGAACCGAAACGGATCGGCTGAACAGTGCAATTGACCATTACTTTGATGGCATGAATTTCAAGAATCCTGCCATCCTTCAAACCAATGAACTTAAGGAATGGATGAATAAATATGTGAACATTTACGGCGCGATGTCTACTACCATGGAGCTCCGTGATTCCTTGTTTACCCTTGCCGGAAAGAGGGCCATTGAAAAAGCAAAACTTGGGAATCCCCAGGTTTACGGATGGATGGTAGACTACTTTTATAACGGCTTTGAAAGTTTCAACATGACCGCCGGCATTAAAATGCTGGAGCCTTACCTGAATGACCCTGCCTGCTTAACCAGTAAAAGAAAAGCAATTGAGCAGCGATTGAAAGGAATGGAGACTTTAACTGTCGGTGCTGTAGCCCCTAACTTCAACTGGAATCTAGCATCTGGAAAAACTGTGCCTTTCCACGACTTTAAAACAGAAGCCAAATATAAACTGGTGCTGTTCTGGTCGGCCGATTGCCGGCATTGCAAAGAGCTGATGGAAAAACTACATCCCTGGTATCAAGAAGCAGAAATGAAATAATAAACAGAGATAAAAGGGATTAAAATAGACAATAATGAAGAAAATAATCGCATCACTTGCCCTCAGTTTCCTGCTTTTGCCCGCAGTAACCTTGAAGGCGCAGTTAAAAGTGAATTCGGAAAGTCTTTTTATTCAAAATGGAACGGTATTCAGTACGGAAGGATTAACCCTGGTACCGAGTACTGATTTGCAATTGAATAACCTAACGATCAGTAAACAGCCTTCGGTAGTGATTTTCCCAAAATTCAATAGCATTCAAAGGATGTATCGGTTCAGTAAACCGGTCAGCTTTGAAGGGGAGTTAGCCTTGAGTTATGAGAATGTGGAATTGAATGGGAATGAAGCTAAAAATCTGGTGCTGACCTATGCACCCATGACCAGCAACAATGCCAAAGATTTTATGCAGGTAACGGAAAGTGTAGTGAACACAGACCAGCGATACATTGGTCAGCTCTTTGCCAAGGCGATCCTGCTTTCAGATGTTACTGCGGTAAGTATGGCCCTTTCTGTCGCTAAACCTTATGCAGATCTGGAAGGAAATAACATGATCACCCCCAATGGTGATGGGAAAAACGATACCTGGATCGTGAAGAATATCCAGCTCTATCCAAACAATGAGCTGAAGATTTTTGACCGCGAGGGCAGGGTCGTATTCAGTATGTTTGGCTACGACAATTCCTGGGATGGAATGTTTAACGGGATTCCACTTCAAGAGGATACCTATTATTATATCCTGACTCTAGACTCTGGGAAGGGTAAGAAAACAGGCTTTATTTCTATAGTAAGAGACAAATAATCAGATAAAATTGATCATGATGAAATTAGTAGTGCGGAGGATTTTAGTTACTGGAAGTATAATGATGGGGCTGTTTGCAGCTGGGCAAAATGCTCAGGCACAGATCAGACCTTTGGGTGCCCAATATTACGAAAATCAATACCTCAGTAATCCGGCATTTGCGGGGATGAATGAAGGCTTAAATGTAAATATCGGTTACCGTAACCAATGGAGATCCATTCCAGGGTCGCCAGTCACCATGTCGCTAACCGGTGATTATCGCTATGAAAAAGTAGGACTGGGACTTTCTGTTTACAACGATAATGCAGGATTGATTGGACGTACCCGCGTGATGGGAACTTATGCGTATCACTTATCTTTAAATGGTGAAAATAGAAGCCTCCATTTCGGTGTTTCTCTGGGCATGATGAAAGAAAAGTTAGACAACAACAACATCATCGCGGCGCCTGATGATATCTCTGCACAGAATTTCAATCAGCGCAAAGCATTTATAGATGGTGATTTCGGAATTGCCTTTACCAACGAAAGGTTTACCCTGCAGGGAGCGCTGCCGAACTTAAAGAAATTCATGCAGAAGGACGATCAGAATACGGTAGACGGCTCTACTTACTTTGTAGCCGCTTCCTATAAAATCGGCACCAGTCTGGATGTCGTTTCTATAGAACCAAAAATCAGTTTCAGAGGTGCTAAAGACATTGATAACATCTGGGATATCGGAACCAATGTGAAGCTGGAAAATAATATTCTTTCCTTTTTAGGGATGTACCATAGCGACAAAAGTTCCAGTTTTGGTGTAGGAATTGCCTACGACAGATACGTGATTCAGGGTTATTATACCAGTCAGCTGGCCGGTGAACGTCAGCGTACTGGTGGAGATTTTGAGATCAATATCAAGATTAAGCTATTCAACGAAGGAAAATAAAACTGTCTTCATTTTATACATTAGTGCTCTACCATTGAAAAGAATTCTGTACGCTGTATTTCTATTTTTACTTTTTCTAGGGAATACTGCGATTGCACAGCATTCTTTTAGCATAATGAACGGTATACCGCATTTAGCGGTGGTAGATCAGCGCAGCATCAGCAGTCCTAAAACTGGAATGCTGATTTACAGCATTGTGCAGGCAAAACCTCTAATCTATAACGGCAGCAGTTGGGAAACGCTGTGTACGAATACCATGCAGATGGCAGCGAAGCTGGCGATTGGACTCCTGCGCAGGATCCTTGTGTACTGCTGCTGGGTTCAGGATGGAGGATGCCTACTTTTACAGAATTTAAGACCGTCATCTCCGTTCCAAAGGCCTGGGGCCCTAGAGCTGATGCTTACAACTCTGCCCTGAAACTCCATGCTGTAGGAACTTTCAATAACGCCGGTATTTTTACAAACCGTACCAGCCTTTTTTACTGGTCAGGAACAAGTATTGCTGCGACAACTGGAAAGGCAATCTACCAAAGTGGTTCATTTAATACCAATGATAACAATAAAGCAGAAGCCCTGCCAGTACGCTGTATTCGTGATGAGATCACAGCGACTTTACCTTCGGTGAGTAATGTTGCAGTACCGGTTTCAGGTATGACTGCTGATGGGGCAAGCACTAATGCCACAGTGAGTGCTGCAGGAACGGCAGCAGTAACTAGCAGCGGTATTGTATGGAGTACAACGAACAAGATTCCAACTATTGCGGATCAATCGCTGGCCAGCGGAAGCGGAACCGGTGGTTTTACAGTAGCAATGACTGGATTAACGGAAGAAGTAACCTACTATGTAAGGGCCTTCGCACAAAACAGTGTAGGAATTGTCTATAGTCCTGAAGTAGCTAGTTTTAAAATATGTAACCCTTTTACTGTGATTCACAGAGCTGGATTTAACGGTGCACCAGTGGATAAAACGATTACTTATAAAGTCATCAGCAGTAATATAATCGGAGATCCTCGCTGCTGGTTAGCCCAGAATCTGGGCACTACACAGCAGGCAACTGCCCATAACGATGTCAGACTAGAATCTGCAGGCTGGTATTGGCAGTTCAATAGGGTACCACTCTGTACTTAAACTTCATCCTGCGGGAACGGTTGGAAGTACCGGTAGCTTTACCTCTCGGTATACCTTTTATTATTGGTCGGGAACAGGAAGTACGGCAACCGCTGGTAAAATGATGTACCATAACGGTTCATTCAGTACCTCGGATAGCAATAAAGCAGAGGCCTTGCCAGTACGCTGTCTGAAATAATCAGCTGAAATTGGTGTTTGCGTTTTCTACTTTTTTTGTCTGCGGTTTATACTTATTTCAAGGCGAAAAACACTCCTTTTTTACTTTAAAGTCAGAATGTCTTGAGGTTGTGGCCTGGATTGTACTAATTCTTGCTAGATTTAATCAAGATCAAACAAAATATGCAATTTGGAAATGCTTTAAGGATCCAGAGAGTCATCAAAGGCTATACTCAGGAGTACATGGCCGAGAGGCTTAACCTTTCTCAAAATTCCTATTCTAAGCTGGAAAGAGGTCTGACGAGTCTGACGGTAAGTCGGCTATATCAAATCGCGGGGATATTGGAGATTTCTGTTCAAGATATCTTACCAGCTGAGCAGCCTGGAAATACTGAAAAATCTGATAGTGCTGCTAATGTTTAGCACTATCAGGACTTAGTTCTCGGTTTTTTAAAACATTCAAGACTGAGCAGAATGCAGCTTTCCATCCAGTAATTTTATTATGATAATCTATATGATTATAATATCATTTGCCAATAACTGACATCTATCCATTTATTGAATTTATAGCCGATTTGGCTCAGGTGGGCAACTTTGCTGAAACCTAGTCGTTCGTGCATCCTGGTACTCTTTTCATTGGGCATTAAAATTCCGGCTACGATAGAATGGATTTTCATTTCCCGTAACTCCTCAATCAGTTTCTTATAAAGTGCAGTACCAGTCCCTTTATCAATGGCCTCCGGATTGAGGTAAATAGCCGTACTTACCGTAAAACGATAGGCAGGATTTTCTTTCCATGCGGTAGCATACGTGAAGCCTAGAACCTGTCCTTCTTTCTCATACACGAAGCATGGGTATTTGTGGATCACGGGATTCAATTTATCCGCAAATTCTTGCTCATTCAAAGCTACTTCGTCAAAAGTAAGTAGTGTATTTTCCACATAGTGATTGTAGATCTCCCTCATCGGGTTAAGATCTGATGGTTTAAACTGCCGGATCATTTTAAGGAAATTGTTGGTTTGATGCTGGGATCAAATGTACATAATTTATTTTACTGCGGCCGCCTCATTGATCTGATGAATGATAAGATCCAGGTTGACAGCGCTTTGGCGAAGGTATTTTATCAGTTCCTGTTGTTCTAATGCATTTTTCTCCTCCATCAGCAATTCTGATAAGGCTAAAATCGAAGCCACCGGCTTTCGGATTTCATGGGAATTAAACCAGGAAACCGCCTTTAATTTCCGGTGCTGCTGGACGATCAGGTCTTCGCGGTGCTTGCTGTCGTCAATGTTATTCTCTACAGAAATATAGCCCTCTAATCCACCATCTATATTGAACATAGGAGAGAGGTTAAATTGCGACCAATACGCTTTCCCATCTTTCGTGTAATTGACCAGTTCTCCGCCGAAAAACTCCTTATTAGCAATCGCCATGTTCAGTTTTCTCACCACTTCAGCATTGGTTTTCGGACCGTATAAAAGATTGGAGTGTGTTTTTCCCAATGCTTCCTGCATAGTATAACCGGTAATGTTGACAAATGCCCGGTTTACCCAGGTGATTTTTCCGCAAGTATCAGACATGATGATCAGGTTATTCATCTTATCGACAATCTCTGCCATCCTTTTATTGTCTACTGCGGCAATTCGTTCCCTTTCTTTCTCAATCAGATGGTAGAGGAGAAATGCAGTAGCCAGAATGTATAAAATTCCTTTTAGGGAAGAAGTATACCAGGTCAGCTTAGGACTGAGTTCGGAAGCCAGGGAATTTAAAAGGTAATCGCTACCTGTAATCCATAAAATACCAACTACGATATAAATGATAGGAATTTTATAGTTTCTTGTCTTCAAACTGCTGATGTTGCTTTAGAATAAATTAGGGTAACCCACTCAGCTGCAAATGTATTAAAAAAATGAAACTCGGGTTAAATTTATAGTAATCTTATTTAATAAGCCAAAGTTAAGCCGCTTGTCAATATGGAATTACCGCTCGTCAATAATATTTCTCCAAGGCAGTAATCTTGACGTTATTCGCCGAAAAATATATTTATTTACTTTTGGGGCAGAAAGAGAAAGTTTGTTGTAATTAGCCCCTGCTTTTAACCCTACATGAATTGGGTTGATGTCCTGAGATTTTGCAGTGTTCGCCAGCATCATTAAAGCAATGGCAGGCAATAAAAAATGTTTTTTCATTTGAATGATAATTAAGATTTAATGGGGAAGGACCTTTTTAACTGCCTTCCTTTGTCCTGCAAAAAGGAGAATAATTAAAAAAACCAGGAAAAGAATTTGATGAAGGGTAAAGGAGCGTTGACCATCGGCAAGAAAAGGGCTGTTTTAAATTTATTTTAGGGTGAAGAATTAGAATAGTAGATTGCAGACTCAATTTTAAGAAGCGCTGAATCATGGCTGTGAGCAAAGAAACCCAACCAGAAGTCATTTTATCGGAACCGGTTTCTACCGCCCTGCCTCAGTTTTTACAGGAAGAGGGCCAATCGAAAGACCTTATTCCTTTGTATAAGAGGCGTAGTTTTGTACGGATATGGTATGCTTCTGCAGCAGCAGTATTACTGGTGATGGGCCTTGTTTTATTTCATCATGATCAGGAAGAACGTAAATTAGAGCTTGCCTTTGAGAAAGAACAGCAGCAGTATCAAGTGTACAAATCTCCATTCGGAGAAAGAATGAATATCACCCTGCCAGACCACTCCAAGGTGATCCTAAATGCCAACAGTATCCTGAAAGTACCCCGGGGTTACCATAAAGACAGTCGGAAAGTAGTGCTATTGGGTGCAGCTTATTTTGATATCCTTCCTAATGCTGAATTGCCATTCAATTTGGAGTCTTCCGATATGAAAGTTACCGTATTGGGTACGAGTTTTTACATGCGTGCCTATCCGAATGAATCCGGACAGCAGGTGGAACTTCTTAATGGTAAACTAAAAGTTCAGAAAGCTTATAAATCTACCCTCGACAATCAGCCGGAAATTCTCCTCCCTGGAGATATGGTGATGCTGAACAGATCCGTAGACCTGATGGAAAAGGAAACTTTCGACGTTCAGCAGCGTGAAGCCTGGGTCAAAGGCCAGCTGAAATTCAAAGATGCCAGCTTTAGCGTGGTCGTTACTGCTTTGGAAGATTGGTACGGCGTGCCAATTGAGATTCAGGGCGACCAGAAATCTGCTGTTAAATTCTCCGGAACTTATGAAAACGAATCTTTAGACCGAGTACTCCACATGTTCAGTTTAGCGACGAAATGTAATTTCAAGATAGCAGAAGAGAAGGTCATTCTCCGATTCAAATAATGTGATGATAGGGCCGCAGTCTTAAAAAAATAGTTTTCCTGATCACCTTCGAAGAGGGCAGCAAAACAGCTTCGGGTTAAATGGGTCTTAGCTTAAGAACTCGCAGCTTCCAGGTAAGGAATTTCAATATCTTTAACCAGGGAGTATTCCTTATCCTCATAATTCCACTCTAAAGTGACCTTCCATCTTCCTTTTGCAATGTGGTCCAGAGAAATTTCCAAAATTCCTTCAGCATCACTGCGGAGGTATTTAATGATGGGCTTTCTTATGATTTTATCTTTATTAACAAAAAAGACTTTTACTGCAACCTGATGATCAAAACACATATTAATCTTTGCCATAATGCCCGGTATTTACTTAAATGAGTTTTAATAGTAAAGTTATTGGAAGAACGTTTGAGGGGAGGAAATGTTTTGCCGGTTTTTCATGTACATGTAATTATGTGGCTGTAGATCAGTGTTTTTTGAAATTCTTGGCTGATGGACTCCTTAGGTGTTTGGAAGATAGGATGTGGTCGGGAAGAGACCTGCATTTTTATAGCTGCAGGAGGGGGCTCGGTTAGGGTCTGGATAGCAGAGAATAAGGCAACTCTAGCTGAACCCTACGCGAACCCCTTCCGCCCTCTATTATAAGGCCGATCTCTTCCCGAACACTACCAGACCACTAACCGGTAAACTTTATCCCTGTGTCTTATCCTGATCATGAATTGATAATCTACAAAAAAAAATATTGGAGATTATATAAATCTTTCCCGAAATCCTATAAAACTCTTCTTGTAGTATTGAGGTACCTTTGTCTAAGAAATAGAAAGATACATCATGAAACAAAATATAGAAACCCTTACTTTTCCCGTTTTAGGGATGACTTGTGCCTCCTGTGCCAGCAGTGTTGAATCCATGGTTGGCGCACAGGAAGGGGTAGCTCATGCGGAGGTAAATTATGCCACCCAATCGGTAAAGGTGACCTATCATAACGATAAAGTTAAGCCTGCAGATTTGCAGAAAGCTTTACAATCTGTTGGTTACGACTTGATTCTGGAGGAAGAAGGTGCTAAAGAAAAACAGGAAGCCATACAGCAGACTAATTACCAGCAATTAAAAAAGAGGATGATTGCCTCTTCGATTTTGGCGATACCAGTGGTGATCATTGGGATGTTTTTCATGGATATGCCGAATGGCAATTACTATATGATGGCTTTAACTGAGCCAATTCTATTCATTTTTGGAAAGAACTTCTTTGTGAACGCCTGGAAACAAGCACAGCATGGTGCTGCAAACATGGACACCTTAGTGGCTTTGAGTACGGGAATTGCCTTCATTTTTAGTGTTTTCAATACCTTCTACCCGGAATTCTGGTATTCCAGAGGTTTACATCCCCATGTTTATTTTGAAGCAGCAGCGGTAGTGATTGTTTTCATTATGCTGGGAAAATTACTGGAAGAAAAAGCAAAATCAAATACTTCCTCGGCCATTAAAAAACTGATGGGCTTACAGCCTAAAACGGTCATCCTGGTAAATGAACAGGGCGAAAAGGAAATTCCTATAGCTGAGGTGCGCGTTGGCGATCAGTTAATGGTGCGTTCGGGAGAGAAAATTCCTGTGGATGGAGTCGTCTATCAGGGCAATTCTTATGTCGATGAAAGCATGATTACTGGAGAACCGGTGGCAGTAGCCAAAATGGAAGGCGATCAGGTGTTCGCCGGAACGATCAATCAAAAGGGAACCTTTCGTTTTAAAGCGGAAAAAGTAGGTGCTGAAACTATGCTGGCACAGATCATTAAATTGGTTCAGGATGCGCAGGGTTCGAAAGCACCAGTACAAAAATTAGTGGATAAGATTGCTGGTATTTTCGTACCGGTGGTGATGTTCATCGCAGTTTTAACACTTGGCGCCTGGTTATTATCGGGTGGAGAACATGCTTTTACCCACGGCCTGTTGGCAATGGTCACCGTATTGGTGATTGCTTGTCCATGTGCTTTAGGTTTGGCAACGCCAACCGCCATTATGGTGGGAATTGGTAAAGGCGCAGAAACGGGTGTACTGATAAAAAATGCAGAAGCATTGGAATTGGGCTATAAAGTAAATGCCGTGATCCTGGATAAAACAGGGACGATTACCGAGGGAAAACCGGAAGTCACTACCCTAGAATGGGCTACAGACCTTCCTGAAGAAACAGAAAAGTTAGCAAAAGTCCTGATGGCTTTGGAACATGCTTCGGAACATCCATTGGCAGAAGCGATTGTCCGTCATTTAAAAACTACAGGCAGGGAAACGGTAGCACTGAGTCATTTTGAAAGTCTGACCGGAAAAGGGGTAGAAGGCATAGTAGATGGCATTAAATATTGGGCAGGAAGTCATAAGATTTTAAAAGATCAAAATATTCCGGTAACTCCCGCAATGGCTGATCAGGTTTTAAGCTTACAGGAAAAGGCACAAACGGTCATTTACCTGGCCAACAAAACACAGGTATTGGCGATTGTAGCGATTGCAGATCAGGTAAAAGCAGGTTCGGCAAAGGCGGTTGCGGCATTGAAAGCGCAGGGAATTGACGTTTACATGCTTACCGGCGACAATGCGCATACGGCAGCATCTGTAGCTAAACAGGCCGGGATTGATCATTATACTGCAGATGTACTGCCAGCTGATAAAGCAGATTTCGTAAAAGAATTGCAGTCGAAGGGAAAAGTAGTGGCGATGGTAGGTGATGGGATCAACGATAGCCAGGCATTGGCTCAGGCAGATGTTTCTATTGCCATGGGCAGAGGTTCTGATATGGCCATTGATGTGGCGAGTATCACCCTGGTTTCTTCTGATTTACAGCAGGTGCCAAAAGCATTGAAACTTTCTAAACAAACGGTTCGTACGATTCGTCAGAATCTGTTTTGGGCCTTCATTTATAACCTGATCGGGATTCCGATCGCTGCAGGATTGCTGTATCCGATCAATGGATTTTTATTGAATCCTATGATTGCCGGTGCTGCCATGGCTTTGAGTTCTGTATCTGTGGTGAGCAATAGCTTAAGGTTAAAGCTCTCCAAATTAAGTTAATTAATAAGGGAGGTGCAGCCGCAATAGTTTACAAAATGCAATAGCGATAATTTACAAATGACTAAATGTCAAATCATTCAATATCAATTATTTTTAATCATATCATCAAATGGAAACTTTAAAATTTAAAACGAATATCAAATGCGGCGGATGTATTTCAACCGTTACCCCACATCTGGACGGAATCACGGCAGTGTCGAAATGGGAAGTAGATACCCATACGCCAGACAAAATTCTAACTATTGAAAGTGATTTGGACCTGGATGAGGAACTGATTAAAGAGACGCTGAAGAAAGCAGGATTTCAGGCAGAGCGTGTTTAATTTATTTGCTTTCCTGCCTTAAATCGTATATTTGCGGGCGGAGACCATTAAAAGGTCTCCGCTTTTGCTGTACCCAATGAAGAAAATCGGAGCTTTAAGTTTTGCTGCATTCTACCTGATGCTAACCACAGGATTATTTGTGTGTTTGCTCCATTGCGCGATGGCCTCCAGTTTTTCCCTGGAAGATAGGGCTGCTCATCAGGACTCTAAAGTAGTTACCGGAACTGTGGTTTTGGATAAAGACTGTGATTGCTGCGAACACCATGGGGAATATACCGTAAAAGAAAATGCCAAAACTTCAGCAACTGCAGGATTAAAGACCAGATATATCTGGTCGGCGGTTAGTCAGCAACTGTATGCTTATCTTATCAGAACAGCAATTGCTGTAAATACAGGAGGATGGACGGCACATACCAGCAGTGCTGCTTTTAAGAAAACACCTATATACCTCTCCAACAGGGTGCTCATCATTTGATCAAGCGGGGGATTATTTCCTCCATTATTTTTAACGCTTATTGCGCAGTGGAAATTCGCTGCGGTTTTAACTTAATTTAGCTTGAATACTCATGTTATTACATATAAAAAATATGGTTTGCGAACGCTGTATTACTGCTGTTCGTCATCAAATGGAAAACTTAAATTTCCTGGTTTCTGATATTACTTTAGGAACGGTGCAAATTCACCCTGATCCGGAAGACCGTCAATTACAAAATATAGCTTCTTCCCTGAAAATTCTGGGATTTGAGCTGATGGATAAAGAAAAAGATCAATTGGTAGAACGCATTAAAACGGTGATCATTGAAATTGTTCATTATTCCGATCTGGCCAATTTAAACCAGAGTCTACTCAGCATCATCGCCATGCGCGTCAACCGTGATTATACTTTTTTAAGCCGCCTATTTTCTGATTCGGAAGGATTAACCATTGAAAAGTTTATCATTCATCAGAAAATTGAAAAGGTGAAAGAACTGATTGAATATGGGGAGTTAAACCTCAATGAGATCTCCATGAAAATGGGGTATAGCAGTAATGCACACCTTTCTTCGCAATTTAAGGCGATCACTGGTATCGCACCGAGTAAGTATAAAGCGGAGGGAAAATCTCTAAGAAACCCAATAGACAAGATCAAAAATTAATGCCTTTAAGCTGATCAAGAGGAACTCTTGAGCCTAAACCGGCTTAATTGTATAAAATAATTTCAAAATTATATAAAATTAAGCCGGTTAAAATGACCAACTTTGAAGGTAATGAAGAAAACACTCCTTACCATTATTGCAATGTTCTATCTGGGAATTTCCAGTGGATCAACGCTGCACTTCCATTATTGCATGGGAGAGTTGGTAAGCTGGGGTTTGGAGAAGCAAAGTGCTGAGCTTTGTGAGTTTTGCGGAATGCCTAAGAGTCCTTCGAAAGGCAAATCCTGCTGTGAGGATCAGCAGCAGGAAACAAAAGTAGACCAGAGCCAAACGGCCAGTCAACAGGTTTACCAGTTTAATCCGCCATTTCAGGCCATCATTCCAGCGGTATTTTTCCTGGATTATGCCGTAGAACTTCCTGTAAAAATTACCAGAGAAGCATTAAGCAATGCACCTCCTGATGGGTTGAAAGTGCCTGTCTTCCTGAAAAACTGTACCTATAGAATATAATACCCTTCTTTTCTAATTAAGACACCTTCGTGTCCTGGCTATGGCTTTGTCGTAGCCCCAAATTATTAAACCATTTTTTTACTATTTATATAATTATCATGAAATCATTAAGATTTGCTATGGTGGTCGGATTGACCTTCCTTGGTGCTGCGGTATTCGCACAATCAAAAACTGAAAGTATCAAAGTATTGGGTAACTGCTCGATGTGCAAAAAAACTATTGAGACCTCTTTAAAGGTTCCAGGAGTAAATTCTGCGGATTGGAATACAGAGACAAAAATGCTGAAAGTGAGCTACGACAGTACAAAAATCAGCAATGATGAAGTACAGAAAAAAGTAGCGGCAGTAGGTTATGATACCCCAAAATACAAAGCTAAGAATGAAGTTTACGATGCCTTACATGGCTGTTGCCAGTATGATCGTGAAGCAGGCGACAAATTGCCAAAAGCGCCTAAGAAACACTAACTTTTAATCAGGAGAATCTGTAAATGCAATGTCTGAGGGAGCAGTTGTATTTACAGATGCCCTTCCTGATTCCTTTAAAATCTTGTTGGTTCAACATCATTATAATTTATAATATAAAATGGTACATAAAATTATAGAATGGTCCATGCGCAACCGGTTTATTGTGCTGGTATTGTCTCTAGGATTGTTCGTTTGGGGGATCTATGCCGTCAAGAAAAATCCGATCGATGCGATACCGGACCTGTCCGAAAACCAGGTGATCGTATTTACAGAGTGGATGGGGCGCTCACCCCAGCTCATCGAAGATCAGGTTACCTATCCATTGGTCACCAATTTGCAGGGAATCCCTAAGATTAAATACGTTCGTGGATCTTCCATGTTCGGAATGAGCTTTATCTATGTCATCTTTGAAGATGATGTGGATGTGTACTGGGCAAGAGAACGGGTGCTGGAACGAATCAGTACGATTTCGAAAACTTTGCCAGATGGTGTAGCGCCGCAGTTAGGCCCTGATGGAACAGGTGTAGGCCATGTATTGTGGTATACACTGGATGCTCCGGATATGGATTTGGGTGAGCAGCGCGCTATTCAGGACTGGTATGTAAAGTTTGCCCTGCAAACCGTGCCAGGCGTGAGTGAGATTGCTTCTTTCGGAGGCTTTCAGAAACAATATCAGATTTCTATCGATCCCAATAAATTGCTTTACTATAAACTAACTGCCCCGGAGGTGATTGCGGCGGTGCGTAGCAACAATAACGAATCCGGAGGTAGGAAGTTTGAAATGAGTGATATGGGCTATATCATAAAGACCTCAGGCTACCTCAAATCTATTAAAGAGATTGCAGATATTCCAGTGAAGAACCAGAATGGTACGCCAATCCGGGTTTCCGATCTGGCAACGGTCCAGATGACCGGAGAAACCCGACTGGGGATTTTTGACCAAAATGGAGCAGGAGAGCGTGCCGGAGGAATTGTGGTCATGCGCTATGGCGAAAACGCTGCGGAAGTAATCGATAAGGTAAAAGCCAAAATGAAAGAAGTTTCCAAAGGTTTGCCTAAAGGTGTGAAATTCGACATTGTGTACGACCGTGGGGAGCTGATTAAAGAATCTGTGGATTCCATCACGCATACCCTGATTGAAGAGATGATTGTAGTTTCAATTATTGTCATCATTTTCCTTTTCCACTGGCGCAGTGCAGTGAGTATTATCATTCAGATTCCCATCACGATCGCCGCCAGTTTTATTCTACTCAATGCTTTTGACATTTCTTCCAATATTATGTCGCTAACCGGGATCGCCCTGGCCATCGGCGTGATTGTCGACAATGGGATTATCATGAGTGAAAATGCTTATAAACACCTTTCAGAGCGCTATCAGGTCTGGGAGCAGGAACAACAAAAAACAACTGAATCATGATTAAGTGGTTAAAAAATAGATTTCGTAAGTCCCCGGATTGGATTACGGAAGAGGAGCGCCTGGCGATCATCACTAAATCCAGTAAACAGGTGTCGAGAGGAGTATTCTTCGCAACAGTGATCATTATTACTTCTTTTCTGCCGGTATTTATGCTGACAGGCCAGGAGGGAAAACTGTTCCACCCATTGGCTTTTACAAAGACCTTTATTATGATCGTGGATGCCTTGCTGGTGATCACATTAGCACCGGTATTGATTTCATTCTTTATGAAAGGGAAGTTCAGGCCAGACAGTGCCAATCCGGTTAACCGGGTATTAGAGAAGTTTTATGAGCCAGTGATCAGAACAGTGCTGAATTGGAGGAAAACAACTTTAGCGATCAATATCATTGCTTTACTGATCACGATACCCTTATTGAAAAACTTGGGAACGGAGTTCATTCCACCATTGGACGAGCAGAGTATTTTGTTTATGCCGGTGACTTTGCCTGATGTTTCGAATGCAGAAGCGAAAAGAATTTTGCAGGTGCAGGATAAGATTATTAAGTCGGTGCCGGAAGTAGATAAAGTGCTTGGAAAAGCGGGCAGAGCTAATACAGCAACTGATAATTCGCCAATCAGTATGATTGAAACGATCATCACACTGAAACCGAAAAGTGAATGGAGGGAAGGGATGACGAAGAAAGACATCATCACTGAACTGGATGCGAAACTGCAGATCCCAGGGGTGGTAAATGGATGGACGCAGCCCATCATCAACAGGATCAATATGTTGGCTACCGGGATTCGTACCGATGTGGGAATTAAGGTTTTCGGACAAAACCTGGATACAATTGCCTCCGTTTCTGAACGTGTAAAAGCGGCTTTGGAGGGGACAGCAGGGGTAAGTGACCTTTTTGTGGAGCCGATTACTGGAGGTAAATACCTGTCTATCGACGTAAAAAGGGAAGAACTGGCACGTTATGGCTTGAATGTAGATGATGTAAATCAGATTGTAGAAACGGCATTGGGTGGCGCAACGATCGGGAATACCATCGAAGGGCGTCAGCGCTTTTCGATCAGTGTGCGTTTGGCTCAGGAATATAGGAATAGTGTAGCGCAGATTAAACGGATTCCGATTCAATCGAAAGGTTTTGGCGAGGTGCCTTTATCAGCTGTTGCCGACATTAAGTTTGAAGATGGTCCGCCGATGATCAGTTCAGATAATGCGATTCTTCGCGGAGCAGTGATGTTTAACGTAAGAGACCGTGATTTGGGCAGTACCGTTCAGGAGGCCATGGAGAAATTGAATAAGGAGAAAGGGATGCTTCCTGAAGGTTATTTCCTGGAATGGAGCGGACAATATGAAAACCTGATTCGAGGTAAACAAACGCTGATGTGGATTGCACCAGTGGTATTGCTGATCATTTTCTTCTCACTATACTTCGCTTTTAAATCCATCAGGGAAGCTTTCCTAAGTTTGATTACGGTGCCTTTTGCCTTGATTGGCGGAGCTTATATGATTTATTTCTGGGGCGTAAATCTATCTGTAGGAGTTGCTGTCGGCTTTATTGCCTTATTCGGAATTGCCGTGGAGACGGGTATTGTAATGGTGATTTATCTCAATGATGCCATGGCACAGTTGATCAAATTGAAAGGGAATTCCAGTGAGACGATCACTAAAGAAGACCTGAGGGAATATGTGATTTTTGGTGCAGCCAGGAGATTAAGACCAAAACTGATGACGGTTTGTGTATCGCTGTTTGGCTTGGTGCCAGTATTATGGGCTACGGGAGTTGGAGTGGATGTGATGCAGCCGATCGTCTTACCGATGATTGGTGGCGTATTGACTTCTTCTACGCACATTTTGCTGGTGACACCACTGATCTTTTTGATGTCAAAAGAATATGAATTGAGAAAATATGGAAAACTGGAGGTTCATGATGTACACCATTAAAAGAATAGCAGCATGGGTATTTTTGTTACCTTTTGCTGCGTTAGCACAGGAAAAACCAGCAGTTTCGCAGCCGAAAAATGAAGTTTCACAGGCGCAGTTCATGGCATCGCAGGAAAAAGTATTGCAGGAGAAGCCCATGCTCTCTCTGGATACCATTTTGAAAAGAATTGACAAGAACAACTTGCTCTTGCAGTCTTACGGACTGAGGGCAGAAAGCTTTAGGCATACGGCCAATGCGGCAACGGCATGGATGGCACCGATGGTTGGTGTTGGTACATTTATGACCCCATATCCTGGTCAGAAGATCATGGATGAGGGGGATAAAGGCTCGATTATGGTGCAGCTGGAACAGGAAATTCCTAATCCTGCAAAATTGAAAGCCAATAAAAAGTTTATTGAATCAAAGGGCAAGGTTGAAAATGCGACCAGAGGAGTCACCCTCAATGAATACAAAGCACAAGCCAAGCGCTTGTATTTTGGCTGGCTGGTTTCCATGCAGAGAATTGCGGTTTTGAAAGAAAATGAGAAGATCATGCAAACTATGAAAAAGGTGGAAGAGATCAGGTATCCTTTCAACCAATCAAAATTGAGCGGCGTTTATCGCGCTACCGCCAAAATTGAAGAGAATAGAAATATGATCCGCATGATGGAAGGGGATATGGCGAAATCTAAAGCCTGGTTAAACAGTTTGATGAACAATCCTGGAAATATGGATTTTGCTATTGATTCTACTTACCAGCCTACTTATGTGCCTGCTTCGGCGATTGATACAGCGAGCCTGGCCATGGTGAGGAAGGATATTGAGAAAATGGATTACAGTATTCAATCGATGAAATTGAATATTGAAGCCATGCAGCAGCAGGCTAAGCCAGATTTTAAACTGCGCTTTGACCACATGTCGCCATTAGCGAAAATGATGCCTAAAGCTTATAGCGTCATGGGGATGGTGAGTATTCCAATCGCACCCTGGTCTTCTAAAATGTATAAATCGGAAGTGAAAGGGATGGGATATGAAGTGCTGGCGATGGAAAAAGAAAAAGCGGCCATGCTTCAGGAAACGCAAGGCATGCTGTACGGGATGCAGTATGAGATTCAGTCTATGCAAAAGCGGATCGATGCCATGGAAAAAACCATTATTCCAACCCTAAAAAAGACCATGGATGTGAGTATGCTGAGTTATCGCGAAAACAAGATGGAATTACCGGAAGTGATGGGTACCTGGGAAGCTTTAACCATGATGCAGGCCAATGTATTGGATGAAAAATTGAAACTTTATTTAATGATCGTAGATTATGAGAAAGAATTATATCGTTAAGCCCGGCAGGAACCTACGTGTTTTTATGGGATTGGCGGCGATCAGTATGCTGGTGTTGAGCGCCTGTAAAGAGAAAAAGAAAGTAGATAGTCATCATGACCCCGCAACGGTAAATATAGACAGCAATCTTTCTCATTTGTTGAAACCCTCAAATGAGCAGGTGGTGTCTGCTCTTCCAGTGATCAAAGCCGAATATGGAAGTAGAATCTTTACGGAAGAGGTGCAGGGGATCATTAATTATGACACGAGAAATCAGCATAATATTTCGAGTAAAATCGGAGGAAGAATCGAGCGGCTATGGATTAAGTATAATTATCAGCCAGTAAAAAAGGGGCAGCTGATCATGGAGATTTATTCGCCGGATCTGGCTGCTGCTCAGCAGGAATTGCTGTTCATTTACCGCACTGGAAATGATCCGCTGATGTTGGAGAAGGGAAAACAGCGCCTGCTATTATTGGGCATGACTTCCTCCGGAATCAGTGCTTTGCTGAAACGTGGTACACCGAGTTACCGCATTCCTATATACAGCAATGTTTCTGGCTATATTCTGGAGAAATCGGCCGCTGCCGCCATTGTAAGTCCAACGGTTTCTTCAGCTGCACCTGCAGGCGGCGACGGAATGGGCAGTATGACTGGCGATGCAGCAGCAGCGGCAACACCAACCAGCCCTGCAGCACCGGTTAATTCGCCCGTTTTATTAAGAGAAGGGCAGTATGTTAGTGCAGGTGCCTCTCTTTTTACGGTATACAGCTCGGATCAGCTCCTGGCCGAATTCTCCCTGAAAGCAGCATTGGCAGCCCATTTGAAGGTAGGCAGTAAGTTTGTCTTTTATAAAACTTCGGATAAATCCGGAAGTCAAACCGCGAGAATAGGCCTAATTCAGCCAACTTTCAAGAACGGGGAGAATTTTACGATTGCCAGGGCTTATTTAAATCATCAAAAGATTAAGATTGGTCAGCTGGTGACGGCGAGGATTCCGGTACAATTATCAGCATCATGGTGGCTGCCCGAAGCAGCAGTGCTCTCCCTGGGAAATCAGCGCGTAGTGTTTAAAAAAGAAGGGAATGTGTTCATCCCGAAGGTGGTAGATGCAGGAATCAACATTGCGGGAAAAGTACAGGTTAAGGAAGATATCAGTGGCTGGAATATCAGTAAAAATGCCGCCTATCTGGTAGATAGCGAGAGTTTTATTAAAATGACACAAAATAAGGATCAGTAAAATATGGAACGGAAATTATTTATAAAACGGTTTGCCATGATTGCCCTGGTTCCATCAATATTCGTTGCCGCTTGTAAAAGCGAGGTGAAGGAAACGAAAGCTGGAGTTACTGCAAAACAACAGACTTATACTTGTCCGATGCACCCTCAGGTGATCAAGGAAGAAATGGGAACTTGTCCGATTTGTGGGATGGATTTAGTGCCTTTTGAAAAGAATAGCAATGATAAAGCTTTGAAAGTGGATGAGAAAAGACAACTCCTCGCCAATATTTCCACCCTAATTATTGGGGCAAACAGCCTGAGCGGAACTAAGCAATTGAACGGTAGATTGACGATCGACCCGGAGCAGAGTAGTTATATCTCCAGTCGTATTGCAGGAAGAATTGAACAATTATATGTGCGTGAAACTGGTGTCCGTGTGAAAAAAGGACAGCCGCTATATCAATTGTATTCAGAGCAATTAGCGGCGTTGCAGCAGGAATACCTGATGGCGGTAGCACAGCAAAAGCAATTTCCAGGGGATAAAATTGAACAGCAGCTGCTGGAATCTGCCAAGCAGAAACTGTTGCTGTATGGACAATCTCCAGGGCAATTACATGCGCTCTTGACGAGTCAGAAGAAAAACCCTTATGTGACTTTTTTTGCCCCGCAAGGTGGATTAGTGGCAGAAATCTCTGTTACACCAGGTCAGTATGTTGCGGAAGGCGGCCCAATTATGAGGCTGGAAGGTTATGGGGAATTATGGGTGGAAGCAGATGTTTATCCAAATGAAGCAGGCAGTATTAAAGAAGGACAGAAAGTGAAAGTGCTGATCCCGGGCTGGGAAGATCAGCCTCAGGAAATGACTATCGATTTTATCACGCCTGCTCTGCTTTCTGGTACCCAGTTAACACAGATCAGGGGGAGTATTCCAAACCCAAATCAGCAATGGCAGCCGGGTGCTCAGGCCAATGTTTTTGTACCCACAGGAAATCAGAAATCCAGCGCCCTGACTTTGCCAGTAGATGCCGTGATCAGAGATGGGAAAGGCATGCATGTTTGGCTGAAAAAAGGAAAAGACAGTTTTGAGCCAAAACGCGTGACTACCGGTCAGGAGAACGACAATCAAGTAGAGATCACTGCAGGTTTATCCGGTGGAGAGCAGGTGGTGGTTACCGGAGCCTACCTGCTGTACAGTGAATACATTTTGAAAAAAGGAAAAAATCCAATAGAAGGTTTAAAATTAAATTAACAATTACATGAAAACAATCACAAGTTTAGCCATTACCATTGCTGCAGCCACGCTACTTTCGGCTTGCGGAAATACGCAGAAACCTGCAGCAGAATCTCATGAAGGTCATGATCACGCTACTGCAGATAAAACTGCTGTAGTCGCAGAAACAGGTAAAGTGACCTTAAAAGACGATAAACTGAATGCAGTATATCCCCATTATATTCATTTGACTACTGCCTTGACGAATGGTGATGTGGCAGAAGCAAAAGTGGCTGCACAGGCCATCGAGTTAGGGGCAAAGGAATTGTCGAACCCAGCAGGGGTATTGGCATTGACCGCCAAAATTGGCGATGCGACTGATATTGAAGTGCAAAGGGTAGCGTATGCTGCTTTGAGTGATGACTTTATTCAAAGAGCAAAAGCTTCCGGTGTCACTGGTGGTGAAATTTATGTGGAATATTGTCCAATGGCGATGAACGATAAAGGCGCTTCCTGGCTGAGCAACCAGAAAGACATCAAGAACCCATATTATGGAGAATCGATGTTAACTTGCGGAGAAGTTAAAGAAACCATTAAATAAGAAAATTAGGTTTAAGTGATGGACTGTTTCGACGGGCATCACTTATACTTTTCTCCCCATTTTGCCAGGCTATTGATCAGGGGTTTCAGACTTTTTCCTTTTAAACTTAAGCGATAAACGGGTGCTTTAGGATCTGATTTATGCTGTATTTTGAGGATCAGCTGGTCTTGTTCCAGATTTTTCAATTGTAAGGCCAATACCCGCTCTGTGATTTTAGGAATCATCTGTTTAATTTCCCCAAATCTTAAATCCTGTTCCATTAACTTCACGAGAATTGTCAGTTTCCACCTGCCGCTCAATACCGATAGCGTGTATGCAGCGTCGCAGAAATCATGTAATACCTGCTCGTTTTCGTAATTGGTTGAACTGTTTTTCCTCATGAGCTTACAATTTTGTAAGTGTCGTTTTCTAGGTCTTTTCTGCTGTAAATTTGGATAAAAATAATAGAAATTATGACAGAACGCAGTAAAATTAAAGGTTTACACCACTTAGCTATTCGTGCTCAGGATTTCGAGAAAACACTGCAATTCTATACAGATGCATTAGATTTTTCTGTAGTTCATACCTGGACTTTGCCGGAGTTTAACATCAAACAGGCAGCAATGATAAAATCCTGGGACGGACAGACCTTTATTGAAATCTTTGATGGTGCTGCGGAGGTGCCAATGGAAGGGGAGGCAGCGAAAGCAGGAGAAGCGGTCAAAACCGGTGCTTTATTACACCTGGCAATGAGCGTAGTGGATGCTGCTGCTGCTTATGAGCGTTGTTTACATGCGGGCGCAAGTCCATATATCGCAGCAATGAATTTGTCCCTCGGCCATCCTCCGGTAAGTGTCCGCAATGCTTTAGTCTATAGTCCGAATGGGGAGGTCATTGAATTTTTGGAAGGTCAGCCTTTCTAATTTTCGTAGTATGAAGATTTCTTCATGTTAATTTTCTGGATAAGCCGTATATTTAGGTAAGACCGATACGGATTATCCAATCAATATAATGAAGCGATTTAAATTCTTTGTGCCCTTTTTACGGGAGAATGGTAAAATTATATCCAGTTATGTGTTTAGTCTGTTCTTTATTGGGCTGGCTATCTGGTTCATAAAGCAGGAGCGCGGGGAAATCAGGCAGGTAGAGCATTTGCTCAGTACAGCCAAATGGGTATGGGTGCTGATCGGTATCGTCCTAAGCATTGTGTACGTATTTATCCACGGGATGATGTACCGATCCTCTTTTGCGGCAGTTTCCAGTAAGATTTCTATCGGCGACGGTACTTTACTTTTTCTCAAACGTAATTTTATCAGTGTATTTTTACCTGCCGGAGGCGTCTCCTCACTTGCTTTTTTTAGCAGTCCGATTGAACAGAAGGGCGTCAGTAAATCTCAGATCAACTTTGCTTCTTCAATTTATGGTTTTGTAGGGATTTTATCGGTATTGGTGATTGCCATACCGGTATTTATCTACGCTATCCTGGAAGGAAGTATTGGTTATGGGGAATGGTTTGGCTTAATCGCCGCTATAGTATTGATGCTGGGCATTTACCTCTTATACCGTTCGGTGATTCAAAGAGGGTCGCTATATCGCTTTATCATTAAATACATCCCGGTGATTGAAGTTTATGCAGCAGAATTTAGAAACAACCAGATTGAGCGTAAGCATTTCATTGCTACTTTTTTATACAGCAGTTTGATTGAGCTGGTTGGGATTGTCCACATTTACATCGCCATGCTGGCTTTAGATTTGCCTGCTTCCTGGATGATTGCGGTGATCAGTTATATTGTCGCCGTAGTTTTCCTGATCATTTCTCCATTTTTGAGGGGGCTGGGAGCGGTAGAAGCTTCTATGACTTTTATCCTGATCCGACTGGGATTTGCTGCTCCACAAGCGGTATCTATTACTTTTCTTTACCGCTTCATGGAGTTCTGGATCCCGATGTTTATCGGAGCAATGAGCTTCCTGTTCCGGATCAATAAACTGCTGATGCGGGTGGTTCCAGCGCTGTTTTTACTTTTATTAGGGGTGATCAATGTGGTTTCCGTACTCACTCCCGCAATTCATTCCCGATTGCGCTTTGTAAAGGATTTTATCCCCATGGAAGCGATTACGGCCTCCAATTACTTTGTACTGGTGGCCGGTTTATTTCTACTGGTTACTGCGGCTTTCATGCTGAAGGGGCTGCGGATGGCCTGGTATTTCGCAATGGCGCTTTGTTTACTCTCCTTAGTAGGACACCTCAGCAAGGCCATTGACTATGAAGAAGCTGGTTTTTCTGTGCTGGTGATGATCATTCTGATGACTTCCAGGAAAGAATATTACATTAGAAATAACGCGAAGCTCAGGTCTTTTGGTATCCAAACCACGCTGCTCAGTATCCTGGGCATCATGATTTATGGTACGATCGGCTTTTACTTCCTCGATAAAAAGCATTTTAATATTGATTTCAGCTGGCTGCAATCTATTCGCTATACCCTGGAGAACTTTATCCTGATCGGCAGTAATGACCTGCAGCCGATGGATCATTTTGCCCGCGGATTTCTGTATTCTATCAATATCTCCGGCTTTTTGTCTATCGGATTCCTGATTTATACACTGATCAGGCCATATATCTCCCGCGATGAAACAGAGGAAGCGGAATTTGACAGGGCCAATCAGTTGCTGGAAAAGTTTGGGAATTCCGGGATTGATTATTTTAAAACCTATCAAGACAAATTGATTTATTTTTCGGAGTCAATGGAAGGCTTTGTAGCCTACAGAATTGCGGGGAATTTTGCCGTTGTACTGGAATGTCCGGTGACGGCAATTGAAAACCGGAGGGCTTTTATAAAAGATTTTGACCAATACTGCTTTGAAAACGGGATGAAGAGTCTTTACTACAGAGTTCCGGAAGAAAGTCTGGAAGATTTCTTTGCCTTAGGAAAAAAACGCTTGTTTCTAGGGCAGGAGGGATTGGTAGACCTGACCAGCTTTTCTCTGGAAGGAGGAAGTAAGAAATCTATTCGCAATGCCTTGAAAAAAGTGAGTGATCAGGGATACCAGACGAAAATATATGAGGCACCTATCAAAGATGGCTTGCTGCAAAAAATAAAGTCCGTCTCAGATGGTTGGCTGGAAGATATGGACCGCGAGGAACTGGTGTTTTCACAAGGGATATTTAACTGGGAAGAATTAAAGGGGCAAACCATTATTACCGTGGAGAATGCAGAAGAAAAGATTGTCGCTTTTATGAATGTGATTCCTGATTATGCAGCGGGGGAAGGTACCTACGACCTGATCCGAAAAACCAGTGATGCGCCGAATGGGATTATTGATTTTATCATGGTGGCACTTTTTCAGCACCTGAAAGCAGAAGGCTTTACGAAAGTAAACCTCGGCTTTGCACCGATGTCGGGGCTAATTGACCCACATAATTTTCCAGAGCGCTCCATGAAGTTTGCTTATGAAAAGATCAGGTCATTTTCACATTATAAAGGTCTGCGTGCATCAAAAGAAAAGTTTGCTCCGGAATGGCAGAACAGGTACCTGATTTACGACCATGATTACGATTTATTACAGGTACCCACAGTGTTAACGAAAGTCATTAAACCCTAAAGCCTATGAAACCGGTATTGGTCTTTATCTTGTTGTTATTGTTAACTAGTAAACCGGTTTCAGCATTGGAGATTGATCAGGTTTCTTATGGTAAGTTCGGAGAGGTTACTATTTATCAGCCTCAGCATGCACCTGTTGCCGTTGTTCTATTCGTTTCCGGGGATGGCGGCTGGAAAGATGTAGTGGTCAATATGGCTAAAAACCTAGCCGATGATGGCGCATTGGTGCTCGGAATAGATGCCCGTCATTATGAGTATTATATGTCCAAAATGGCTGCGGCCTGTTTATATCCTGCGGCAGATTTTGAAGAATTAAGTCTATCCATTCAAAAGAAGTATAAACTTCCAAATTACCTGAAGCCGGTCTTAATGGGCTATTCTTACGGAGCGACACTGATTTATGGCATTCTGGTACAGGCACCTGCAAATACCTTTAAAGGAGGAATTGCAATTGGTTTCTCCCCTGATATCCATATCAACAAGCCTTTATGCATGGGAAATGGCTTAAACCAAAAGCCTATAAAAAAAGGAGTGTCTTATCTGTTAGGGCGCACAAATGGCCTGACCGCTCCGTTGCTGGTGATCAATGGCAAGAAAGATTTGGCTTGCCCTTTTCCGGCAACGGAGACTTTTTTGAAAGGAATGCCAATGACTGAGCTGGTTGCTTTGCCCAATGCAGGGCATGGCTTTTTAAATGCAGAAGATTGGAAAGCCCCCCTGAGTGATGGTTTCAATAGGATGTTAAAGTCGCCTGGTTTTACCGAGCGAAAGGCAGCAGAAAACAAAACAGCAAGTAATCAAGCCGCTATACTCCCTTATAAAGGGGATCTGCCCTTAACGCTAATACGAAGCCATCAGCAGAATAAATTACCGATGGTGTTTATGATTTCAGGTGATGGTGGCTGGACTAGTTTTGATCAGTCTCTGGCGGAAGAATTGGCTTTAAAGGGCCTATCTGTGCTTGGATTGGATGCACAAAAGTATTTCTGGAAGGCGAAGACTCCCGATCAGACCACCAAAGAACTGAGCCTGGCACTGGAACATTACCTCTCAGAACTGGGTAAAGAAAGCTTTATTTTGGCCGGTTATTCCTTTGGTGCCTCTATTGTTCCCTTTGTCGCAAATAGGTTGCCTGCTCATCTGAAAAGCCAGCTGAAAAGCGTGATCTCACTTTCTCCGGATGTGACTGCGGATTTTGAGATTCACTTGGTGGACCTGTTCAATTTTAGCAGCAGTAAAGATAATTATAAGGTGATCCCAGAAATGAAAAATTTATTGCCTCTGGTTCCGGTATCGATTTTTGGAACAGGGGAAGGGGCTAAAATTCGAGGCGTTTTCGTGAAAAATGGATTAAAAGTGCTCAGCATTCCAGGAGACCATCATTTTAATAAAGATTATGGGAAAATTGCTGAAACATTTTTAAAGCAGGTGACCGATTGATGATCCTTGTTAAATGTGCAGAATTAGTCCATAGGAGGCATTCCCATGCTTTCCCATTCTTCTTTTGAAGGGCCGTATATTCCGGGTACGCTGAGGCCCAGCATTCTCATGATGACAGTCATCTGGCTTCTATGGTGGCTTTCGTGTACAATTAACACAGATAGAACTTTTCCTTTTTTCCATGGTTCGCCATACATGTTGACCAGGTCATCGAGATTTGAATCTGTCCACTTTAACCGCACTGTACGCATTAACAGAGTGTTATAATCAACATAAGTTTTGATCAATTCCGGAAGTGTTGCTGGAATTGGAAGCTCATGTAAAAGGTCGGTTTCAAATAAGCCTGCATTTTTCCCCATCTCTGTCAGTGTTTGGGTGATGTGCCATGCCAGGCGTTCCAGAGAACGTACATTTTCATGAATTTTTACTGACTTGCTTTCCTCTGTAAGGTTGGAAAATAGTTTGACGGTATTAGACTCTTCTTCTTTACGTTCAGTCAGGAAATCTTCAATACTACGATACATAATTCTCAGGTTTTTGTGTTACGAAGGTGCAAAGATTTCCTCAATTGCTCAAATAAGAATTGAATTCTTATTTAAATTTTGATGTCAGAGCAGCAGCAGGAGAGGTGTTTAAGTAGGGATTTTCGACTTGTAATCTCCCCGATTTCCATAAGTGATCAGTCTAAGGTATTCTCCAAGAATCAGACTTTGTCCGTATTTGGTTTTAAACCAATACGCTGCAGTTATTGGGTATTCCATGCGATCTGATGGGAGTGCAACTGAGATGCAATGGATGCTCGCATTTGGAAAAAAACTTTTTAAGGTCAAAGCCGCTCTTTTGCTGGCGTAAGTATGGCAAATGAAACTGATCATTTTTATCTTTTCAAAGGAAAACAGCTGCTATGCTTCGATAATATTTTCGAGCATATTCCTGGAACGTGTTTCCAAAAGAATAGGCTGTTTATTATGCCTTTCTGGAAGTAATGTAAAACTGATCCACCAGGTTATTGTCGATGAGTTGAGAAATTATTTCTGCAATCTCTTGGTGTTTTATATTAGATCCGAAAACAAATAATAAGTCAGATACTACTGGTTCTTATTTCTGAAAGCATAAAGCTGTCAGCACCTCTACAAGCTGCGGATCCATGGTCGGGCAGTTGGGATATCGTAATTCTGGAGGTAATTGCGTCTGTTTCATGGTATTTGCTATTGTAAATCAGATTTTTGTGAAATGCCTAGGAATCCTGAGGAGTCGAGTTAATTTTCCCCAAAACAATTCAATTGGTGTTTTGGTTTTCTATCCATTCAATATCGGAAGATTAGCTGAACAGCCTTTTATTTTTTTTGTTCATTATTATTTCATTTCTTAACACAGATCAAGAGTAGATAGGGGTTTTTAGGAATATCTTTATTTATCTTAACAAAGCATATAAAAGGAGGAAAAAAATGGTGAGATGGATGATTGCGATTTGGATTTCAAGGCATTTCAAAAAGATGTAATGATAAAAAAACTATAGATATAAAGCAGCAAATATGGTAAAACAGTTACTTTTTTCTACGTTGATATTTGCGGGTATTTGCGCCCAGGCACAGGATTCTTTAAAGGTAAGTATTTATCCAAAATACAATCGAGTAGGGAAGTTTCATCGCTTTCTTTTTGGCGAGAACTATCGGAAGGAATATGCAGACAGTACCAAAGTGCCTGTCATTCGCCTTTCTCAGATAAAAGGAGGGTTAACACCTATTAAAAGAGGGGGTGGGAATCAAACACATTCCCTAAGAATGGAGGATAAACAAGGGAAGGAATGGGTATTGCGATCCGTAGAGAAATATCCTGAAGTATTACTTCCTTTAGAACTACAGGCTACTTTTGCAAAAGATATTGTGAAAGATAATATGTCTGCACAACATCCTTTTTCTGCCTTAGTGGTGCCTGTTTTTGCGGATGCGATAGGCATCCCGCATAGCAATCCTATGATTGGCTGGGTGGTTCCAGATGAAGCATTAGGAGAGTTTGCCCCGGTTTTCGAAAATAGTCTTTGTCTGCTGGAAGAAAGAGAACCTGAAGGGGATACCGATCCTACCGAAAAAATGCTGAGAAAGTTAAATGACCACCATAACAATTCAGTAGATGCGGCATTAATGCTGAAAGCAAAAGCTTTGGATTATTTATTGGGAGATTGGGACAGGCATGAGGATCAATGGCGCTGGGTTCCAGAAAAGACCGCTCTGGGTACACGTTATGTAGTGGTTCCGCGGGATCGTGACATGGTGTACTACCTTTCACAGGGCCTGATTCCTAGGTTTGCTCAGGTTTCCTGGCTGCTTCCTATGATTCAGGGTTATGAACGAAATATTCAAAATATCAATTGGTTCTTTTGGGAAGGCAGGAGTATGTATGGACGCATCCTGGGCACGATGGGAGAAGAAGAGTGGGACAGGATCATTCAGGAGTTTTCTGCAGTGATGACGGATGAGCTTTTTGAACATGCATTAAAGAAATTGCCGGAACCCAGCTATTCCCTCCGTCACGATCAATTACTGGCTCAGCTAAAAGAAAGAAGAAAAAGTTTAGCGGAAATGATGAAGACCTATTATCATTTTATGAATCGCATAGTGGACATTCAAGGCAGCAACAAGAATGAATTGGTCCAGATAAGTGACCATGGCGCTGCAGGCTTAACGGTGAACTTAAAAAAACTGGATAAGAACGGTAAGGCTGGGGAAACTTTCTTTAACAGGAATTACGATCCTTTGGTGACTAAAGAAATCCGATTATATGTGAGGGATGGGAATGATCGTGTAATGCTCAACAACAAAAACTCCAATATCCGAATCCGAATGGTCAATGGGGAAGGTAACAAGCATTATGATATTGCAGCGGCCAGAGGCAAGGTGCCTTTTTATGGAATGGAAGAGGGGATTACTTATTCCGGCGCTTCCTCCAGGTTAATTAAACACCTGGCCAATGACACCAATAATACACATTACGTGCCTACAGACCTGTATGCTAGAAATATGACCTTGCTGAATGCAGGTTTTAATGCGGATGACGGCCTTTCTATGGGCTTATCTTATAAAATAATGAGTCCTGGTTTTAGGAAACTGCCCTTCGGAAATATACATTCCTTTTCTTTCCTGCACGCTTTTAAAAGCAAAGCTTTCAGCTTTAACTATTCCAGCGAATGGTTTCAAGCCTTAGGAAAGGCTGATATTGTATTGCAGGCCAGTGCTTTTGCGCCTGAAAACTCGCAGAATTTCTTTGGTTTAGGGAATGAAACACCTTATTTTAAAACCGGAGAGTATATATTATATTATCGAGCCAGGTTTAGTTTGTATGAGTTTGACCCTGCTTTAAGATGGCATGACCATAAAAACACCTGGACGGCCGGACCTACCTTTCAGTATTATCGCTACAATAGGGAGGACAACAACGATCGCTTCATCAGCAATACTGATTTGCTGCATTCACCGGATAGCGCAACGATCAGCCAGGATAAATGGTACACCGGCTTGAAGGTTGGTTTTACCCGGAATACCAGGAACAATGAAGTATTGCCTTCGTCCGGGAACCTGATCGATGCGAAACTGCGTTTTTATACGGGCTTAAATGCGGCTGCGGAATCTTCTGTACAGTTGCTGGCCAGCTATACTTTTTACCAGAAAATAGGAAATTCTAAGCGTTTTGTACTGGCAAATCGAACGGGAGCTGGGCTCATTTTTGGCAATCAAGCATTTTATCAGTCGAATTATATCGGCGGACAAGGAAATTTATTAGGTTTCCGTTCTTTCCGTTTTGGCGGGCAGCATAGTGTCTACAATAACCTGGAATTACGGACGAAACTCGCCAATGTTGGTGGATACATTTTACCCGGACAATTTGGAATAACAGCCTTCTTTGATACTGGGAGGGTGTGGATGAAGCAAGATGACTCCAATGTATGGCATTACAGCTATGGTGGTGGATTGTATTATGCGCCTGCCATTTTAACCGTGGTTCAGGCCCAGCTTGCCCACTCTAAAGAGGGATATTACCCCTATATTACCATGAAATTTAGGTACTAGTAAAATTATATTTGATGAAATAACTGTATTGCAATTATTTATACTTACATTTGTCCTATTAATTATAATAAAAAATACAATGCAAGAAGGAGTAGTAAAATTTTTTAATGAAACTAAAGGTTTCGGATTCATCGTTCCAAACTCGGGCGAAAGTGAAATCTTTGTTCATTCAACTGGCTTATTAGCCGACATCCGTGAGAACGATAAAGTTTCTTATGATGTTGAAGAAGGTCGTAAAGGTCTTAATGCAGTAAATGTTAAGGTGATTTAAATTTCCTCAATATAAATTGTGAAAACTGCCCCTCAAGGGCAGTTTTTTTTTGGCCCTGTTTTTTTACAGGGCAAATAGCAGATGCTGTTTCTGATTACAGTTATTTAGCAGCAAGGAAAAGCTGCTCTGCCATCTTCTGATCATGACCATAAATGTCATCTCTGAAATTCAATCGGCCATCCTGATCTACCCAGGCGGTGAAATAGGTGATAAAGACAGGAACAGGTTTTTTCAAGGCTACCCAGATCTCTTTTGTGCTTTTCATCGCTTTCGCTATTTTTTCCGGTGTCCAACCCGGTTGATCAGCCAATAAATAATCTGCAAGCTGAACTGGTTTTGCCAATCGGATGCAGCCATGACTAAAAGCTCTTTTCTCTTCTGCAAACAATGTTTTTGCAGGCGTATCATGGAAATAGATGTCGTAACTGTTGGGGAAAAGGAATTTTACGCGCCCCAGTGAATTGTTATCCCCAGGCTTTTGACGAACCATAGGAAGGCCATTGCTGGTTCCAGTTTGCTCCATGTTTTTGCTCGCCAGATAATTACGGTTGCGTTTCATTGCCGGAAGAATTTCTGCACGAACAATGCTGGCAGGAATATTCCAATAGGGGCTGAACACAATGTTTCTCAGTTTATTGCTGAAGATTACCGTTTTATTAGCCGCTTTACCTACCACAATACCCATGTTCAGTACCTGTTTGTGGTCTTCAAAAACATGAAGCTGGTACTCGGGAATGTTAACCAGAATCATTTTTCCTGAAGGCATGACCGGCATCCAGCGCATGCGTTCCAGATTAATGAGTATTTGTTCAATACGTTTTTCAATGGGAACATTTAATTCTTTTAGTAAAGCCGGATCGACCGATCCGGTGCTTCGAAGTCCATATAGTGGCTGCAGCTTTTTTACGGCTGTTTTTAGCGATTGGTCGAATTTAGCCAAGCTGTCTTTTGTCAGCGTATCACCCATTGCGATTAAACGCTGTTTGATCAGGCTTACCGTCAGACCGGTATCACCCAGCTGGTATTTCTTCCTGTTCCCTATGGGGATTGTTTTCCAGTTTCCCTCTTTTTGAAGGCCGTAATACCGTTGCAGTTCTTTTTTTAAGGCTTTGTATTGCTGATTTACAGGCTCCCAATCATCCGTTCTAAGGTTTTTATTGTTCATTAAGGAGTCCAGCAAAGCTACAGTACGCAGCTTTTTTCTAGGAATATGCCATTGAATCACCTCTGGGTTAACTTTTCCTTCATAGGCAGTAGCCACATAATTGAAGAAATGGCTGGTCAGCTGCAAATCCAGATGCACCAGACTGCTATCGGCTGTTTTGAAAGTGGTATCCTCTTTCATCATCAGTTCCATCTTTTGATCCAGACTCACATCCAGCAGGGAACTGTCGCGGAAATTATCTACATAGTCTTTATTCAATTGATAAAATACGCGGGCCTGCTCCGTTAATCCTTTTTCAGCCAGCCAGGCAAACTGAAAGTTCCTGCTGTTGTAAAAGTTTCTTAGGTACTGGGCCGCGCTATCGGTCAGCTTTTGCTCCGTAATATAATGCTCCATCTGCAGACTGTCTACTGCCAGTCTGGTCACGGAATTAGTAGGGGTAATACTAATGTCTCTTTCTATTTTAACTATTTTTTTTCTGTTGCAAGCTATAAATACAACAGGAAGAAGGAATAATATCAAGAGCCATTTTCTCATACTATAGTAGTTTTTCTAATTGTTTTTCTGTTTGTTTATCGAGTGTCAGCAAAAACTCTTCAATCCTGATTTTCAATAATCGAGTCATTGTTGCACTTGGCATCCTTTTCAGGACCATTTTTGCTTTATCACTGCTGTTTAACAAAGTACCTTCTTCCTCATTGAAAGAAAAAGTTCCTTGTTTGAAAACGCGTTCCTGGACTAAATGTTCATCCTTCATGGAAATAAATTGCAAAGGATAGATTCTGTGGGTCTTTTTTTCGTAAAGAATCCAGAAAAACACCTTGGAAGGATCACTTTCTGAATCAAAATTGCGTCGTTTAATCTCGACTAAGGAATTGAAAGGGGTATTGAAGAAATATAGTATTTCAAATGCTTCGGACATATTTCAGGGAAATAGCTTTAATGTGAATAGATTCTACGCGAATATAGCTTTAAATATTGTTAACCCTAAAGTCATAAGGACAGGTTCTCGCTTAAAATCAGTTATCTCCTCTTTTTATTTGTAATAATTTTCATTCCTTTACAATTTCAAACAAAACAGTAATAAAATCTAAGATGAGCGAAGAATTTTATCTTCATATTTTTAATAAACAAAACCGTGTAGAAGTAGTGCCTTCGAATGAAGTCATTGCCGCATGGGCCACCAATCTGATGAATATGGTGTACCCAGAGCGTTCTACTGCTCCAAAATATACGCTGCAAGAAATTCAGCATCAATTTGCTGCGCTGGAGTTAGAGCTAACCGCGCTATTAAACGCCACAAAAGCCTGTAAAGACTGTAATAATGAATTGATTGCTAAAAATTTTTTCAAAGCACTTCCTGAATTATACAGGAAAATGAATACTGATATCTCGGCCATTTTAACTGGAGATCCTGCGGCAAAAAGTGAGTTTGAGATCATTCGAAGTTATCCGGGCTTTCTGGCGATTTCTATGTACCGCATTGCACATGCCTTACAGATCTCAGATGTGCCTTTAATCCCGAGAATACTGACTGAATATGCACATTCTCAGACAGGAATTGACATTCATCCGGGAGCTAAAATCGGTGAATACTTATACATTGACCACGGAACGGGTATCGTAATCGGAGAAACTACGGTGATTGGTCACCATGTGAAGTTATATCAGGGCGTAACCCTTGGTGCATTGAGCGTTGAAAAATATATGGCTAACACCAAACGTCACCCTACCATCGAAGACCATGTGATCATTTATTCCGGCGCAACGATTTTAGGCGGAGAAACCATTATCGGCGATTATTCCATCATCGGTGGGAATGTATGGTTAACGAAAAGCGTGCCCTCACACTCCACAGTTTACCACCAATCCTCCATTAAAGTAATAGAGACCAAACAAAAAGACTAAACATCATGGGAAACATCATAGAATTTGTAGGAAATACCCCACTAGTAGAGATTCAGAAACTGCATTCTAACCCGAATGTGAAGATCTTTGCAAAACTGGAAGGAAATAATCCTGGAGGAAGCGTAAAAGACAGAGCCGCCTTGAACATGATTCGTTCTGCAATGGAACGCGGGGATATCAATAAAGGCACAAAACTTATTGAAGCCACCAGCGGCAATACCGGCATCGCGTTGGCCATGATTGCCAGTATTTTTGAGGTAGAAATAGAATTGGTGATGCCATCAAACTCGACGAGAGAACGTACGCTTACTATGGAGGCTTATGGTGCAAAAGTAACTTTACTGGAATCGATAGAAGTTTGCAGGGATTATGCAGAAGAAAAAGGAGCACAGGAAGGCTATTACTTGTTGAACCAATTTGCTAATCCAGACAACTATCTGGCACATTATAAAACTACGGGTCCTGAAATCTGGAAAGATACCCACCAACAGATCACTCATTTTGTGAGCTCAATGGGGACTACAGGGAGTATTATGGGGAATTCTATGTTCTTAAAAGAACAAAACCCAGAGATACAAATTGTGGGTTGTCAGCCAACAGAAGAATCTTCTATCCCGGGAATCCGCAGATGGCCAGCAGCATATTTACCGGCGATATTTGATGCCTCGAGAGTAGATCGTGTCATGGATGTTTCTCAGGCGGAAGCCACAGAAATGACCAGAAAAATGGCGAAAGTAGAAGGGATTTTTGCCGGAATGAGTAGTGGCGGTGCTTTGGCCTGCTCGCTAAGGTTAGCGGAAGAACTGAGTTCAGGACTGATCGTTTTTATTGCCTGCGACAGAGGTGATCGTTACTTAAGCAGCGATCTTTTCGGTTAAGGAATGAAACTGTTTCCAGAAAGTATTAAAAGCAGCAGATGAGCCCTGATTTATTGAACATCTTAAAGCCTTTAGTGCACTATAGCCTGCATTTCTTAGTACCGGGCTTAATTGCGTACGTGTTTTTCAAAAAGCAATGGAAGAAGGCATGGCTCATCATGATGGCTACGATGCTGGTGGATGCGGACCACCTTTTAGCTAACCCAATCTTTGATCCGGGTAGGTGTAGTGTGGGCTATCACCCGTTGCATTCTTATTACGCGATCGCAATTTATTTTATACTGTTGTTTTTTCCTAAAACCAGGATCATTGCGGTGGGCTTGATCTTTCATATGTTCACAGACTGGCAGGATTGCCAGTGGCTGCTGATGTTTGGTCCATAAGTAGCAGGTCCGGAAATGCCGTTTTTGCTGAAAAAACATAATGGGAAGCGCTGAATTCTATAAATATTCTTCTATTTTAGGCGATATGAAGCGTATTACCCTTTTTCTTTTGCTGCTGCTGGCTACTACTCAGGTTTTAAAGGCACAAACTCCCCTCAAGATCATCTCTTATAACGTCTATAATTATTTTGAAAGTGAGGCAGCCCGTAAAGCACGTTTTGTAACCTGGGCAAAGGCTCAGGACGCAGATGTGATTGCCTACCAGGAGTTGGTCAATATCAGCGGAGAAGAATTAAAGGCATTAGGAAAATCAATTGGCCACCCTTATACCGCATTGGCCAAGGAAAAGGGATATTCCGTAGGACTTTCTTCAAAATATCCGATTACTGAGGTGAAAAGAATAATAGAAGGAATGCACCATGGTTTTATGACTGCAAAAATTGAAGACCTAAATTTTGTAGTCGTTCATTTATCTCCCTTTAAGCACGAGAAAAGGAGAGGAGAAGTGGCGCTGATTACAGATAGCCTGCAACGTTGGGCGATTACTAAAAAGATCCTGATCATGGGCGATATGAATAGCCTTGCGGCATCGGACAGTATGTCTTATAACCGACTCGACCGTTTAACGCCAATGTTGAAAAGTGATAGCAGTAGTAATTTGAGCAATGCTAGCAATGGCCATCTCGACTATGAAATCCCTTCCTACCTCATTCAGAAAGGATTTATAGATACCTGGTCCATGAAAACTAAAGGCTTCAATTTTAGTTACCCTACCTTGGTTTTTGGCCCGGTTCCAGATGCTTCAAAAGAAAGAATCGACTATATTTTTATCTCTTCGGATTTACAGAAAAATGCAACGAAACCCATTATTGTAAAAGATGCGATGACAGATCAGTTATCAGATCATTATCCAATCAGTATTTTACTTGTCCCACCACACTCTTGAGCTGAGCACATCACCTCCAGATAAACGGGAAACGGCGGCTTTGTAATTGTCCGTATTGTTTAAGATTTCAGTAGAAAGGTAAATCATTCTCCTGGGAATGCTGCCATTGGTCACATTGCCAGGATAATTGATGGGGTGGAGGAGCGGATAACCTGATCTTTTCCAGTTGAACCAGGATTCTATGAAGTTAAACATCGTACCTGTACTGATCCAATATTGAGTATTGATCATTTCCAATGCTTTCTCTTTTGTCGATTCATCCAATGGATGATACTTTAAATAAGTAGCTATATCTCCTACTGGAATAGTTGCTTGAAGGTCAATCTGCGCAGTAGCTTGTAAAGCAGCTTTTAGTCCGCTTTGATAATCAGCAGCAGTTCCATTCACTGTCCAACCTCTTAATGCGGCTTCTGAAAGGAGTAATTCTGTTTCTGCCTAAGTCATGGTAAATATTGGGCCGCCAAGTTTGAGGTAAACTGAGGTTCTTGGCCTTGAATATTTTCCCACGCTACAAACGTTCGTCTGCGCGAACTTTCTTTGGGTTACACTTTCCCTGGATAGGTATTAATAAGAAAATAGAAAAGATTCAGGTGTCTGTGATCGGAAGAAACCTATGGATGATTTATAAGAAAGCACCGTTTGATCCAGAGTTAATCACCCTAACCGTAAATGCTTACCAAGGCTTTGATGATTTCGCAATGCCCAGTTTAAGAAGCATTGGTTTCAACGTTAATTTCACATTTTAAGCACCAAGATTCATTATATATATGAAAACCTTATTCAAAAAAACCGGACTGGGCGCCTTAGTTGCGTTATCGCTAGTCATGGCTCAAAGTTCTTGTACAAAAGACTACGATGTATACAATAGCAATCCAAATGGGTTAACAGATGCAGACTTACAGAAAGACAACACCTCTGCTGGAATTTTCCTTCCTGAAATGCAGGTAAATGTAGCTTACTATAAAACCAATGATGACTATATTTATCAGCTTCAGCAAAATCTGAACGCAGATATTTTTTCTGGATATTTTGCCCCTACCGGAGATTTTGGAGGCCCAAATAACGCTAGCTATGCCTTAAAAACAGGATGGAACTTATGTCCATTCAAAGTAGGTTATAGTGGTATTATGAACAGCTGGAGAGAAGAACGTAAACGTGCTGCAGCCAATCCTCAATATATCGCGGTGGCAGATATTTTGAAAGTAGAAGGAATGTACCGCGTCACAGATGTCTACGGACCGATTCCTTATACCAAATTTGGAACAGGTGTTTTGTACGCAGAAGGAGTGAAGCTTTCTTGCGAACAGGTGAATGCGAGCGGAGTGGATATTTACCTGGCTAATAATACAGGAACTCAAGCCCCCTATACTGACCCAATTAATGCCGCTAATAATGTGCCTGCTAATTCTCCTTTATTGAGCAAAACTACGGTGAAATGGGATGAGGCTGCAAGTACAGAGCAGAAATTGGAACGCATCATCACACAGAAATGGATCGCTATTTTCCCTGATGGAATGGAGGCATGGTCGGAATTCAGACGTACCGGATATCCAAAAATCTTTCCTGTAGTGAACAATCAAAGTGGTGGAACGATCGATACCGACAAACAAATCCGCAGGTTGCCTTTCTCAGATGATGAGTATAAAAACAACACGGAAGAGGTGACTAAAGCGATTTCATTGCTTGGTGGTGGCCCAGATAACGGTGGTACGAAGTTATGGTGGGATAAGAAAAACTAAGTTTTTTGTCTTGCAGCAGTAATATCTGGAATGGATCTGTGCTCCCAGCTGCTGCTGCAGGACAAATATTTGTAACTTCGGCGCCAATATTAACTATATACTAAGAATTGATGAAGCGTAAATACCTTTTATTTCTGGGCATCCTGCTTTCTGTGGGGCAGGGTTTTGCTCAAAACGGACTCACCAAATACGTAGATCCACACATTGGCTCTGCGGCTCATGGCCACGTATTCGTTGGTGCTAACGTGCCTTTCGGGGCTGTTCAGTTAGGGCCGACTAATGTTTTTGGTGGCTGGGACTGGTGCAGCGGTTACAATTATGCCAGTAACACCATTATTGGATTCTCTCATACCCATTTGAGTGGTACTGGAATCGGCGATCTGAATGATATTCTGGTGATGCCTGCAACAGGTCCCTCACAGCAGAACTATGTATCCACTTTCTCTCATGACCATGAGGTAACTAAAGCCGGATATTACAGCGTTATGCTGGACAAATACAAAATTAAAGCAGAGTTGACCAGTTCTGAAAGGGTGGGCTTTCACCAATATACTTTTGATAAGGTTTCCGATCAGCCGCATGTTATGCTAGACCTGAAAGCAGGCTTAGGATGGGATGTTCCAGTAGAAACTTATGTCAAACAATTAGATGCCACCACGTTGGTAGGTTACCGTTTTTCTAAAGGATGGGCCAATGACCAGCGCTTGTATTTTGCTGTGAAAATCTCTCAGCCATTGAGTCGCTTAGTGTTGTCTGATAGCAGCAGCCTGTCGAAAAGTGATAAAGAATTGAAAGGTATAGGAGTAAAAGCAGTATTACATTTCGAGGCCATTAACCAAGCGATATTAAAACTTAAAGTCGGACTTTCTCCAGTGAGTTATGAAAATGCGCTGGCTAATATTAATGCCGAAATTCCAGGATGGGATTTTGATAAGGTGCATCAGCAAGCCGATCAAAAATGGGAAAATGAGTTGTCAAAATTGAAAATCACTGCGGATGAAGAGACAAAAAAGACTTTCTATACCGCATTATACCATACCATGATCGCACCATCCATATTTGATGATGTGAATGGAGATTATAGAGGAACAGATAAAAAGGTGTACCATAAACCAGGTTTCACCAACTATACCACTTTTTCATTGTGGGATACTTACCGTGCTTACCATCCTTTGTTTACCATCCTGCATCAGGACAAGGTGTCTGATGTAGTCAACTCCTTCCTGGCTATTTATCAGCAGCAAGGTAAACTTCCGGTATGGCACCTGATGGGAAATGAAACAAATACCATGATCGGTTATCATGCGGTTCCGATTATTGTGGATGCTTATTTAAAAGGTTTTAGAGGGTTTGATGTGAACCTGGCTTATGAAGCAATTAAGCATTCTGCGATGCAGAAAGTAGAAGGTATTGAATACCCAGCAAAACTGGAATATATTCCTTCAGACCGGGTGATTGAATCTGTTGCTAAAGGATTGGAATATGCGATTGATGATTGGTGTATCGCTCAGATGGCGAAAGCAATGGGTAAAGAGGGGGATTATAAATATTTCTCTGAGCGCGCAAAATTGTATAGCAAATACTTCGATACAAAGACCAATTTTATGCGTGGTAAACTGGAAAATGGACAATGGCGTACGCCATTTAATCCGGTTTCTTCGAAACACCGTGAAGATGATTATACCGAAGGAAACGGCTGGCAATATACCTGGCTGGTTCCTCAGGATCCAGAAGGTTTGATCGCTTTGTTTGGTGGGGAGAAACCTTTTTCTAAAAAACTAGATACTTTATTTAGCATGAGTTCAGAAATGGGAGAAGGAAGTTCACCTGATATCACCGGATTAATTGGTCAATATGCACAAGGAAATGAGCCAAACCACCATATCCCTTATCTATATGCTTTTGCAGGACAGCCATGGAAAACTGCAGACCTGGTTCGCCAGATTACGGATTCGTTATACACCAATAAGCCAGATGGTCTTTGTGGCAATGAAGACTTGGGTCAGATGTCTGCATGGTATGTATTTTCTTCGATGGGCTTTTACCCGGTTAACCCAGCCAACGGAACGTATGTATTCGGTTCTCCAACGGTAAATGAAGCAGTAATTACTTTACCGGGAAACAAGAAGTTCCAAATGAAAACGGTAAACAACAGCAAGACAAACAAGTATATCCAAAAGGCCATGTGGAATGGTAAACCTTATAAAAAGTCTTATTTATTACACAAGGATCTGGTTGCAGGTGGTACGTTAACGCTATTTATGGGCAGCAAACCATCTACTAGCTGGGGTGTAAACCCAGCAGATCGGCCTAAATCGATCACCTTAAAGTAGCATACATCGTTAATGATGACTCCTTTATTAAAGGCCTGAACATAAAAACACCCTGTAAACTGTAAAGGCTACAGGGTGTTTTCGTTATCAGGAAGATTTATTTGGTTTATTCTGCATCGTCTTCTGTCTCTTCGAGTTTTGCGTCTTTGTTTCTTTTGAGGGCAACTTGAGGTTTATCCTGAGTCCCGGTAATACTCAATGGAATGCCGATCAATCCGAAAGGAGGAAGCCCCAGTCTGCCGCTTAAGTTTAGGCGTCCATCAAAGCTCACTTGGCCTTCAAGTCTAGGTCTGAAACCTGCAACACGCATTTTAAACCTTTCAATAGTAATGATGTTGTTGTTAATGGTACTTTTGATATTGATCTCAGAAAGATCTGGATTGCTCAAACTATCACGTTTCGTTGCTTTTCCTATCGCATTCATCAGTTTAAATCCACTCATACTGATTTTCTTTACTGAAAGCACACCTGCACCTTTTAAAGAAGGGAATATAGGAAACATATCCTGGTTCAGTTTACCGGAAAGCTGGTAATCCAAGCCAATTACTCCCTTCATTTTCCCGGCTGAAGTCGCGATTTCACGGAATAATTTGATCTCTTTATAAGCTTTCGCAACATCAAATTCCTTAGCAGTCAGGTGATAATCGAAAGTTGCCGATTTTGGACTTAAGCTTTTATATGTTGCATCCATGACTACCGGTGCATCAACCAGGTTAAAACTTGCCTGCTTTAATGACATCACACCATTGCTGAGCGCCAATGTGCCTTTTGCATCTTTAATTTTAAGGTCGTTGTAAAAGACGGTACCCGCATTTGCGTTGAGCTCCACATCCAGATTACCTGGAATGATGATCACGCCGCTACTCGGCATAGGCTTGCCGGATGCCTCTACCGGAACGCCATTATAAGCCATAAATTCATCGGCATATAAAGCCTTAGTGTCCAGGTTAAAGTTTCCGGTTAGTTTTGCTTGATCAGACAGTACATAGTTGATGATATTGCCGAGATGGCCTTTCATGCTGATGTTGGACTTACCATAACTCACTTGGAAGTTTTCAAACTTCATCTTATCCTGTGCAAAAGAGAATACACCATTCTTGATCAGGAAAGTTTTTGGAAACAGATCTGACTCCAGGTTTAATGATTTTATAACCACACGTCCATGGTTATTCAATTTATGGTAACGTCCGTTCATGGCGTCACTCTGTAGGCCTTTGAAAGAAACATTGCTGAAAATAGAACCTTTTACCTGGTATCCTTTTACCGCAAACAACTGGTACATTTTACCGATGTCAATCGTTCCTTTTGAACTGATGTTATAAGCCACATTCTCAAAATTCTTTACATCTGCTTTCAGCATGAAGGGCTGTCCGGCCATTTGAAAAGAGATGGGCTTGATGTTTAATTGAGTACCCTTTAGCTTGCCATCTTTATTGACCAATGCCGCATCGATGACGATTTTCTCCAAAGGCTGCTCGAAATGAGCAGTTTTTATCCTGCCATTAGCCAGTTGAATTGAAGCGCTAGTAACCGGGAACAGCTTTTTAAGCTTATGATATCCTCCTTTACTTTGCATGTTTACATGAAGTTCTCCATTTAATTCTAAATCTTTTAAAGGATAGAAATTCTTGATCTCTGCAAAGTTGACCATTGATTTGAGCTGTATATCAACTGGCATATTTTCTGCAGTTTGGAGTTTTGCCGATCCGCGGATATAGCTGCTGAGTGCCTGGATGTTGATATTGCTAATTTCCAGTTTGGTATTTTTGTAGTTTCCGTCTGGATTTTGACCATTGATACTAAAATTAATCTTATCGATCGCTGCCGGTAAAGAAGCGAATTTGAAATAACCATTGCTCACTTTAGAAATCAGGTAAAACTTAGGGATGGTGGCAATTACAGTATCGACTTTTCTAATGCCGCTTCGTACTACTTTTTTGCTGTATTTTCCATCCGCCAGTAAATCGATATCATAATGACCTCTGATCAGCTCCACACTGAAGATCTTGCCCCATTTCTCCAGATCAATTGAAGCACGAGTCTTGATGTAGATTTCAGGAGTCACCAGGCCATTTAATTTCACCACAGCGCTCAGGTGGTCTTTGCCCATGTTAAAATATAAGCTATCCATATTGATGCTCAGGCTGTCCATGTTTAAGCTGGGCAGCTTAGTCTGCAGATTCAGGTATAGCTTACTGATAGATTCCGGAGCTTTAGGATTAGAAATTTCGCCATCCCGGATTTTCATATTGAAAGTCGCAGTGGGCATCGTGTTGCTCTTCGCCAGGTATTTACCAATTAAAGAGGCTTCGATTTCTGCATAACCTTTGATGTTCGTTTTTTCCACCCGGCTGGCTATCTCTGGAGGCAAGGCCGAAAATATGTTGTGCAGGTCGGTTTCTTTTGCCTTTGTTTTAAAGTTGAGATCGTAACCATCTTTAATAAAAGAGAAACGCCCAACAAAATGAATAGGTAAAGAGTTGATTTGTAAATCATTTTCATCAAACATCAAGTCCAGGGAATTGGTGTTGATTTTGGTCAGCAATTTCGCATTGACTTTTTTGCCCAGCAAATAGGGAGCACCAGCATAAACCACATCCAGGCTGTCTATATTGGCCTGACTTTTCAAGTCAAAGATCGCTTTGCTAAAATCACCTTGTCCGGAATAGTTTAATCCCTTGGCACTGATCAGCATTGGCACCGATTGATCATTATAGGTCAGGTTGCTCTTTTTGATAAAGATCCCTTCGATTTTGATGGCGGTATTGCTGGTTTTCGGCACTTTTTGCGTGCTATCCGGTTTGCTTTCATAGACATTGTAATTGGCATTTCCTTTTTCATCTACTTTCACATTGATATCGGCTTCATTGATGAAAATCTGGTCAATTTTGATCTGATCTGAAAAGATCGTACTCAAGTCTACTCTGAAAGCAAGTTCTTTGGTATGTAGTAATGTATCCTGCTGAAATGGTGCCGAACCTTTTAAGGTAAAATTTTGCAGACTTAAAGTTAAGGAAGGGAAGTGCCTGAAGAAGGATAAACTGCTGTCTTCAAAATGGACTTCTCCTTTGATATTTTCGTTTACCCATTTTTCCACGGTTTTGGAAATCGTTTTAGGCATCAGGTAGGGGACAATAAATAAGAGCAATACGATAGCGGAGAGCGTTATCCCCGTAATTTTAAGAACTTTTTTCAAACTTGTGTGTATATTAAGCGGGCAAAGGTAATTCATTATAGCCTAAAAACATACCGCTGAGTCGGCTGTATTTACATTGAACGGGCTTAAATTTCATAGAGAAAATGAGCAGGAGAATGGTATTCCGCAAAAAAAAGCCGAATATTGTATGCGTAACGGTTATTCTTTGTTGCCGAAAAATTTAAAGATAAGATTATGAGTGAAGAAAAAGTAGCGGGTGTAGCCCCAGAGCTTTCTACTGAGGTATCGGATGAGATTCTAAAACTTTCAGAAAGTGGAAATGAATATATCGATGAGGATGATTTTGATAGTGCTATCGCAACATGGGAAGAAGCATTGGCCTTAATTCCAGAGCCTCAAAATCAATACATACAAAGTGTTTGGTTAAATGCCTCTATTGGAGATGCTTATTTTCTTCAGGATGAGTTCAAAACCGCGTTGGCTTTTTTCGAAACAGCAAAAAGTAATACTGCAGAAGATGTACATGGCAATCCTTTTATCATGTTGCGTTTAGGAGAATGTTACCTGGAGCAAGGCGATAAAGAAAAAGCCAAAGATTATCTTTTGAAAGCTTATTTGTTAGAACCAGACGGCATCTTTTATGGTGAAGAAGACAAGTATTTTGATTTCTTAAAAGCCAATGTAGATCTAAAGGCACAAGGCTAGAATTTTTCTGGCTCATGTTTCCAAACATTTCTATGTTTTTGAACTTTACACGGCCAGTCAGCTCTTTTTCAGAAAGCGTACGTATTTTGAAAATCTCCACCATGACTCTAGACAGGTATTTATAATTGACAATTTCTATGGTTTGATGTTCGGTTGCTCACACCTTTGTAAATGACAAGGTATAAATAGTCTGAAAACAAGTAAAGCAAAGGATGGGGAGACTGGATAATGAATTCAGGAGGGATCTTTCAATAAGAATAAAAGCTAATGGATCTTTTTAAAAACACGAAAATATTGATTAACAGTAGTTTGATGTAGAAAATACCGGAGATGGCCTGAATTTTGTGTCTCCTTAATCAAAGCTCACCCTAAAACAAAAACTGTTATGAATCAAAAAGAAATAACCGACGAGTATGTGAATGCAGTGAACAAAATTGAAACTATTTTAAAGTTCGACAAAACGGTTTATCCTAATGCAACGGCCTTTATCCATCAATTGTTAAAGTTATCAAAAGACAATCATTTTCAAGTATTGACTAAGGATGGCTCCAGCCTGGCTGATGCCATTGAGGGGTAAGACATAGAAAAGAGATACATTACTGTATCTAAAAAACATCAACCCGGCCCTCATAGCCGGGTTTTTTATTGCCCTCATAAATATATTTCTCATTTCTCTTTATAACTAAATGAATATTCATTTATATTTGAAGGTCAATCCGAAAACCATGAGAATCAGAGATGTAAATAAGGTAGAGTTAGTCAAGGAAAAGGCAATAGAACTATTGGTAGAACTCGGTATTGAGGGCTTTACCATGGCTAAGCTGGCTAAATCCTGTCGCATTTCTGTAGCCACTTTATACATTTATTACAAGGATAAGGACGACCTGATCCTCCAGATCGGCCTGGAAGAGACGAAGAGACTGAGTAAATTGATGCTGGAGGGTTTTGATCTGGGCTTTTCTTTTGCTGATGGATTGAGGCACCAATGGGAACACCGTGCAAAGTGTATGCTGGAGAACCCAATGTCTTGTAAAATGATTGAACAGCTGCGTACTTCCAGCTATCAGGAAAAGATTTTCGAATCGATGATGACCACTTTTAAAAAGAGTCTTGGTGTTTTTATGAAAAATGCGGTAATAAATGGAGAGATCGATGAGATGCCAATGGAGACCTACTGGTCTGTCGCTTTCGGCCCCTTATATAGTCTGGTTCGTTTTCATAACGAAGGACAAAGTATTGGTGGTCGGCCATTTGTCCTTACTGATGAGATTCTTTGGACCACTTTTAACCTAGTATTGAAAGCTTTTAAAAAATAAACCATGGAAATAAATGGATTAAACGTGTTGTTGTTCAAAACGAATATCCGCACAGAAAGTGACAAACAATTTATGACGCAGCTGATGCAGCAAAATAAAATTAGCCAATGGACCGTAGATCAGGAAGATGTGGACTGCGTGCTCAGAATTGTTTCAAATGAGCTGCAGCTGAATGAGGTCATTACACTGGTTATACAGCATGGGTACCATTGTGAAGAACTCACTTAATATTGAATACCAACAAACTCCAAATTTATAAATGGACTAAAACATTCACTGCAGCAGTACGATACCTAAGGAATCTTAGTTTCTGTCCTGATCATCATCTGCGGTTTCTTTGTGTACCAGGTAAACGTGATGCTGAAAAAGAAAGGACAAGTTTAGAAAACTTAAAAAAATTAGAACAGCTGCATGGTGGTGGCATTTTGTGCCGCCCCTGGCGTGTTCATTTTCTTTTTCAATAGGTCCTGAATCTTTTTCATCAGCTCATGCTGATTCTCCCAATGTTCAGGCTTTGCAGCGATCTCTGTAGCTGCCCGTATTTTGTAAATCTTATGGTCTGCCACTAAACGATGCTGTGTAAACAGCGACACCAGCTTTTGGTCTGATTTGTTTTTCGGCTTGGTGCGGATATGTTTATTCAAAAGATTGATGACCTGCAGGCTGAGTTCCTTTGCAAAATAATTGTACGCTGCATCCATTCTCGCATGAATGGCGGAAGGATCTTTCAAGCCACTTTCTTTTTGAAGCTGTCTGAGCTGAGATTGAAAACGAATGGAAACTTGCTGTAAGGCTTCAATGGACCTACTCAGGTTGCCAATCATTGACCTGAATTCCGGATCGGTAGATTTCATGACCTCATGGTCTGCACTTAACTTCTCAAATGAATCTGTCAGCTCATTAAATGAGAAAGCACTGCTGAACAAATGAATGATATATCTTTCCTGAGCAGCGGCAAGGAAATCTGTCAAAGAATCCACGTTACCCAATTTCATATAATTCAGCACTTCGATATTGGAGCGCAGGCTTTCTTTGTTGATTTTAGAACGTAGGATCAAACCATTTAAGGTTCTCACCCTACTTAAAGCCACATATACCTGTCCGGATACAAAGGAGTTTCCGGCATCAATGATGGCACTATCAAACGTTAAACCCTGACTTTTATGTATCGTTACTGCCCATGCCAGTTTGATTGGGAATTGAAAAAATTCACCCACCTGCTGCTGTACTATGGCATTGTTTTCATTCGCTTTGTACTCAAATGATTGCCATGATGATCTTTCCAGTAATAAAGGTTCTTCCTCATCTGGAAAAGAGATGTAGATTTCTTCTCCTTTGATTGATTTTACTTTTCCAATTTTACCATTGTAGAATTTACGGTCGTCGCCAGTATCATTTTTGATGAACATGACCTGAGCACCTATTTTGAGGCGTAAAGATTGTTCCACCGGTAATACCTGGTTGCTGAAAGTCCCTTCCACCTGACCTTCGAAAACAAAATCTTCACCTTCCAGCTCATCTGCTTTCTCGTTGTTGATGGTATTGGCTTCTGCATTATGAGAAGTAATGATAATATGGCTAGAACCTGCTGCCTGTTTAAATAAAGGATCGAAACGCTGGTTCAATATGGCTAGCCTTTCGTCTCCGATCTGGTTGTTCCTGATGTCGTTCAGAATGTCGACGAATTCAGGTTCGGTTTGGCGGAACACCTTTTTCAGTTCCACCTGCAAGAGCGGATTTTGCTTTACTACCGTCGCTTCAAAGAAATAAGGGGAAGGGTAGATCCTGCTCAGCAATTCCCAGTCTTCTCTTTTGGTGACCGGAGGCAATTGGAAAAGATCACCGATCAATAAGAGCTGTACACCGCCAAAGGGCGCGTCATTTTTTCTGACCATCTTAAGTATCGCATCCACTGCATCGATGACATCACAGCGCACCATAGATACCTCATCAATGATCATGAGCTCTAGCTCCATCAATAATGTTTTTCTTTCTTTCGAATAGTTGAGTTCTGTCAGCAGGCTCTTGATCGACACTACACCGGCTCTTAAACTGGCCAGGTTCACATCTCCAGGAAAGAACGATCCCGGAGGCAGCTGAAACAGGGAATTGATGGTTACGCCTTTGGCATTCATGGCCGCCACACCGGTGGGTGCAACGATCACCGTCTTTTTCGCTGTCGTCTCTTTTATTTTCCTAAGTAAAGTAGTTTTCCCGGTTCCGGCTTTCCCGGTCAGGAAAATGCTTTGGTTGGTATATTCGATAAAGGAAATGACATTGTCAAAAATTTCATTGGCGGAATCCACAGTACTCATGCCTGCAAATTTAGCCTATTTTTCCTAAATCATATCTATTAAAGGCAATGATTCCATGGTTTAGAGCTCATTATATCTTGATATCAATGTGTCTTTTTCAATAGCCCGGAGACAATCTTTTGAGCAGCAGGGAATTCGTAACTGTGGCTGCCCGGCAAGAGCATCAGTTTGAAATTTTTAATGGAAATGTCTTTTAATGCTTTCGGATCTTCCTCCTCTCCATAATAACAGAGGATTGGAATACTGATCTTTTCCAGCTCTGGAATTACCTTGTAAGGTTTATCATCACCACCGAGGTTGAGTAAATCTACGGTACGCACTTTAAAGTCGCTAGTGGCAAAAGGGGAGCAAAGCTGGATGGCAGCAATTCTTCTTTTTGCAGGGGCGGGGAGACGATTGTATGCAAAGGGGATAATGTCTGCGCCGAAGGAATAACCGCAGAGGTAGATTTCAGTCGCATGGTACTTCCTCCGGTAGGTTCTCAAGAGTAACAACAAGTGTTTAGAAAGTTCTTCCGGAGTTCGCTGTTCCCAGAAATAATTCCTGGTGTTGAAACCAATGGTGTGGAAACCGTGTTTTGAAAACTCTTGGGCCAGTTCATCTTCAAAATCCAGCCAGCCGCCATCCCCTGAAAGGATAAAAATGAGCTTGCCGGACTCCGGTATACTGCTGGGGTAAAGTATCACTGGTAAGTCATAATCGTCCCTCTCCAGGCCTTCATGAATTGTTTTCCTATTGCGTAAAAACAAGCCACAGCCAGAAAATAAGAGGATCATGCCAATTAAAAGCGCAGTTTTGAAGTGATCCATTGTTCTTTTTATTCTTTATAATAATGATGGAACGTATCTCATTTTAATAATGTAATTTAGGGAAAAATTCAGCCTGACGCTCAAATGTGGAAATCTTTATTTGTGGATATCTCGTAGTTATCCACAGCCAGACAAAGTTATCCCCTCTGTATAAAATTACTAATGAGCGAGTTACGAAAAAGGTGAAATTTTCCGCTTCAATGTTAGTAAAATTTATGATCTTCGCACTCCCAAAACAACGGATCCATTCGCTGTTTTAAAGTTTAAAACCGTAAAATTAAAGAGAACCTATGCAAAACACTTGTACCCAAGTATGGAATAACTGTCTCCAAATCATAAAGGATAATATCCCGGCCCAGAGCTTCAAGACCTGGTTCGAACCGATATCAGCCCTTAAGCTAGAAGGCAGCGTTTTAACTGTACAAGTACCTAGTTTGTTCTTCTACGAGTGGCTGGAAGAGCATTACGTGGCATTATTACGTAAAACGGTTAAACAACAACTTGGCGCGGAAGGACGTTTAGAGTATAATATAGTGGTAGATAAGTCTACAAATGGAGCACTGCCTTATACGACAAATATGCCATCAAACGGAAGCATGTCTTCTACCAACAGGAAACAATCTATGCCGGTTCCTGTAAATGTAAACAGAGACATTAAGAATCCATTTGTGATTCCTGGATTGAAAAAAATGAATGTAGATCCACAGCTGAATTCAAACTATACGTTTGATACTTTTGTGGAAGGGGATTGTAACCGACTTGCCCGTTCAGCAGGACATGCGGTAGCGGCAAAACCTGGTGCAACTTCATTTAACCCTTTAATGATCTATGGTGCTTCAGGTTTGGGAAAAACCCACTTGGCACAGGCGATTGGAAATGAAATCAGACAAAACCTTCCTGATAAGTTAGTGATCTACTTATCATGTGAAAAGTTCTGTCAGCAGTTCGTAGAATCATTGAAAAACAATACCATCAATGATTTCGTGAATTTCTACCAGGCAATGGATGTGATCATCATGGATGATATTCACAACTTCGCTGGAAAAGAAAAAACTCAGGATATCTTCTTTCACATTTTCAATCATTTACACCAATCTGGCAAGCAGATCATCATCACTTCTGATAAGTCTCCAAAAGACCTGACCGGTTTAGAGGAACGCTTATTGAGTCGTTTCAAATGGGGCCTTTCAGCAGATCTTCAGATTCCTGAACTGGAAACCAGAATCGCGATTTTAAGAAAGAAAATGTATGCGGATGGAATTGATCTTCCTGATGAAGTGGTAGAATACGTGGCACATAACATCGACAACAACGTTCGTGAGCTGGAAGGCGCAATGGTTTCGCTATTGGCACAATCCACCATGAATAAAAAAGAAATTGATTTGCAGCTGGCTAAGTCAATGCTGAAGAACTTTATCAAGAATACCACAAAAGAGGTTTCTATGGATTATATCCAGAAACTGGTTTGTGATTACTTCGAGGTTCCGGTACACTTGCTAAAAGCACCTACCCGTAAAAGGGAAATCGTGCAGGCCCGTCAAATCTCTATGTACTTATCAAAAGGGATGACCAAATCTTCTTTGAAAACTATTGGCGCCTTCTTCGGTGGCAGGGATCACTCCACAGTGATTTACGCTTGTCAGACGGTAGAAGATCTGATTCAAACAGATAAGACTTTCAGAGCTTATGTGAATGACATTGAGAAAAAACTGAAAATGAGCTAAGGCATTACAGCATATATTAAAAAGCCGGGAATAGAAATCTTTATAGATTTTCATTCCCGGCTTTTTTTTGGCTAGATTCTTTATCTTTAGAAATGAGCACTTTTGCAGCAAGAATTATCGCATTTAACAACAGTCTGACCTATAAAGGGACTTTACCGGAAGGCATCAGGATCATGAATCCTTTTCAGGAAAGTCTGCTGGCTCTAGCTGCTTCCAGCGAATTTTACCAGAAATATTATAACGATACCCAGCCCCGTCACCTGATTCTGGGCATCAATCCCGGGCGTTTTGGTTCCGGACAAACTGGAATATCTTTCACAGATCCGAAGCGACTGCAAGCCAATTGCCATATTGACTATCCTGGGCCAATGACGCATGAGCCTTCTTCAGCTTATATTTATGAAATGATTGCTGCTTTTGGAGGGGAAGAAAAGTTTTATCAGCAGTTCTATATTCATTCCATCTGCCCATTGGGTTTTACCAAAATAGGGGAGAACGGAAAAGAAACCAATTACAATTATTATGATAGTCCGGCTTTATTGAAATCGGTTTACCCATTTATTGTAGAGAACATCCGAAAACAAATTGGCATGGGTTTTGAAACCGATGTTTGTTTTTGCTTTGGGACAGGCAAAAACGAGGCTTTCTTTAGAAAACTGAATGAAGCCCATCAGTTTTTCAAAAAGGTTGTAGCCCTTGAGCACCCCAGGTATATCATGCAGTATAAGTCTAAGGAAAAGTCAGTTTATATCGACAAATATCTGCGTGCTTTTAGCGAAGTTTAAGGGTTTTATTGCTGTAACTAGAGATTTCTACCAGCATTTTGATATTGGTAATCGTGATTTTACGGCCTTCAGAAACCAGGAGGCCCAGGTTTTTAAACTCTTTCAGGATTCTCACCAGGTTTTCTTTAGCGATGCCTGCCATATTCGACAAGTCGCTGCGGGAAATGTTGATGGTGTCTTCATTTGACTCCTCATTCTTGTATTTCTCTCTCAGTACAATCAGGGTAATCGCCACTCGTTCCCTTGCCGTACGCTGTGTAAAGACAGAGATATTATTGGTCAGCACGGCATACTCATGGCTCATGTTTTTCAGCAGTCGCTGAGATAAAATCGCAGAGTTGTGGAGTACGTCCAGGAAGTCTTCTTTAGGAATAAAGGCAATGACACAGTCTTCAATAGCAGATGCAGAATCAGGATACCGCTGCTCAGAAAGGATGGCATGATAGCCGATCAGCTCATCGGTGCCTGCAACATACATGATCTGCTCCCGGCCATCCCGATCTACTTTATACTTCTTCACTATTCCTTTCTGGATGAAAAATATCCCGGAAGGAACTGCACCTTCTTTGAAAATCACATCCCCTTTGTTATAACTTTCTATCGTCATATTTGCATAAAGACGATTCTGGTCTTCTTCGGGAATGCTTTTCAGGATGGATTGGGATTTGAAATTCCATTGATCAATTGGGAAAATACCGGCTAGGCTCATAATGCTCGTTCTCTATTCTTTGAATTGAATCCTTTTTGATGCGACAAAGTTACTGCTAATTTTTCTGCAATTGGGCGATATGGAAGGTCATGTTGTGGTAATAACTTTGATGATAATTGATAATTATCAGTTTTTCGATTGACAAGGATGCGTGTTTTTTCTAATTCATGAGCTTAAATTTGTAGCCGTAAACTTAACAAGAGTGATGGCGAAATTTCAGATTATAAAAGACCTTGACAACAAGTTCCATTTTAACCTAAAGCTAAAATCAGGCGATATCGTATTGCATAGTGCAGATAAAACTGCCGCAAAGATTACCTGCGAAAAGCAAGTAGAATTGGTAAGAGCCAATTCAAAATTTGCACAGCGTTTCAGTAGACAAACGGACGAGCAGGGTTCTTACTTTATATTAAAGGACGCAGACAATCAGGTGCTTGCCCGCAGTGGTTACTATGAGTATTGGTTGGATATGGAGCGTAGTATCGCAGCAGTGCGCAGTCATACACACGATGCAGAAGTAGATGATTTGAGTACAGCGACCAAAGCAGCAGCTCTAGATTTAGTAGCTGAATAGGCTTTCTAAACAGCGTAAAATTTCTTGATTAAGCAACACTTCAGCGGAGCGCAGGAGGGTTGCTTTTTTTTTATACTATTTTTATGGTAATATTGATACTATGAAAATGCTGAACTTCTATCTTTCGGGGCTGATCTGCTTTCAGGTCGCATCGCTTTCTGCACAAAATATTGCTCCTGATAGCGCAGGATTGGCACTCCAACAATTGTCGAAAGAAAGGGAGGAAGTTTTAAAGGACTTTCCCAGGGCTAAAAACAAGACAGAAAGCATAGAAAAAATGTTGAACCTTGGCTTGTGGAAAGAAGCTAAACAGGCAATATCTGCGCATAAGACGCCCTCTCCCGACTATAAATTACTGAGCGCCGACTACCTCATTCTGAACAATGAATTCCAGCGGGCAGCCGCCCTGGTAGATGAATTGAGGAAGACACAGCCTGATCTTGAAAAAGCAGTGCTGATCAAGGCTTTCCTGGAGATTCAAGCCTGGAGACTTCCAGAGGCTGCATTACTTTGTGAGCAGGCATTAAAAAAACAGCCTTCCGAAAAACTTTGGCTGATGCTGGGCAGGACAAGATTGCTTCAAAAAAACTATACTGCAGCACTGGATATCGCTAAAAAAATCATTCAGCAGAACCCCAATAGCGCAGCGGCTTACTTGCTGGAAGCCGACGTTTATTTCTGGAACCAGCAACCAGAGCTGGCTGAGGCCCCATTAAAAAAATCGTTAACCTTAGATCCATACAATGCCGATGCAAGATTCAGTTATGGCTATGCGATCTGGCGCCGAATTGATGCCACACAGCTAAATGCTATGGCGGCACAATGGGAACTGGCATTGGCCATTAATCCGCTTCATTTTCAAACGAACTGGCATTGGGGGAACGGGCACACCAATCTAACCTATGCCGATTATGCGGAGAAAGATGATGAGGTCATTAGAAAAGCTTTAGAAAAGGCAGACCTGCAGGTGAGCAAAGGGGAGGTGGCCCATGCGATTGAAACCACCAGAGTGGTAGAAAAACAATATCCGGCATCCATACTTCCAGGCATGCACCGTGCTTCGATTTATTACATCGCTTTCGATATGGACCGTAAAAGCAGATTGGATTCTGCAGAAAACATCTTTAGAAACATCCTGCTCAGGAAAAAGCACTACGGACCTGCACACAATGGCTTATCCGCTGTGATTAAGTCTAAAAGAATCCCTTATCTGGCCGTTTACGACTCGATCTCAAATACCTTGAATACTAAACATATCAATGATATGGCTAATTTTCAAAAGGTATTTCCTGATGTCAGCTATTATCCTGGTGAAACAGTGAAAGCAATGGCCTGGAACCAGTTGTTTACTGCTGTGGTGTATTTTCCTTTTCTTTCCAAACAGGGAGAATCATTCCGGATTCCACCACTGCACAAGGACCTCGCGGTCACGATGAATGCGCCGTATTTTCGCTATATGACTACTTTCGACAATAGGCAGTGGATGGACATTCGTGGCGTGGGGAGTGGTGCAGCAGCCATAGAATACGTTGAACGCGGCGCTTTTCTGGAAAGAAATGTGATCCTTCATGAGTATGTCCACCTTTTTCATGGTCGGGTACTCACCGATGCAGAATGCCGTAAAATCAGGGCCTTATATTATCAGGCGATGAAACAGAAAAGAACCTTGGATTACTATTCTCAGAACAATGAAAGTGAGTATTTCGCACAAACTTATCCTGCCTATTTTGAACCCGTAAAGGTGCATCCATTGGATTTTAAATCTATGAATACGACTTCGGATTTGAAAACTAAAGACCCGGATATGTATGAATTTCTGGATCAACTGGTCAAAAAAGAGCGTGCTTACCTGGCTGGAGATCAAAAAGCAATGGCCAGCAACTGGGCGGAAGTATATCTGAATAAAAGTAAGGACATGAGCAGGAGTAATTTGAAGCTGACTGCAAGTTATCTGGATACCGCATTGGTATACGATCCTTTGTACTTACCGGCCTATCTTTATCATGCGCAATTGAAAACAGAAAGAAAAGACTTTAAAGCTGCAGAAACCTGGATTAAAAAGGCCGAAGGGCTGGATCCAAAATATGCACCGGTTTATACTGCTTATGCCAATTTATATGCTGCCAAATTTGCTGCAGGGGAGATTGACCAGCAAACAGGCGTTTCAAAACAAGCATTTTACCTGGATAAAGCCTTCCATCTGGAAGATGACTATCAGGAACTGGCGGGCATCAGCCTAGCATTGGCAGAGATGTATAAGAAAAACGGGATGATTGCAGAGGCCATGGCTACTGCCAGCGCTTATGGAAAAACTGGTGCAACAGTTTCTACTTATCTCAGAGACCGCAGAGATGATGCCATCGCTTATGCAGCCGTATTGAACGCGGCTTTAGGGTATGCCGAAGAACCAGTCACCATTCTGAAAGGATTGGTGGAGCAGAAGCCGCAGAATTTTGAATATAGAAACAAATATGCAGATGCTTTGGCAATGAGTCAGCAATATGATGCAGCCATTTTTACCTTAAAAGAAGCACAGCGCATTTTAGCAGCTTCGGGGAATGCGCGTACCGATTATAACCTGAGGATCGCAGATTTCTATGCCTCAAAAGGGGATATGGACCAGGCAGGGGTATACCTTCAGCCATTTATTAAGGGAGATCAGGCAGTAAGGATAGCTGACCAGTTGAGGTATAGTCTTTTGCTGATCAAAACAGGACATGTTGATCAGGCAGAAAGCTTGTTTAGCACAATCTCATCTAAGGGGAATCCGTTTTATATGGCCGATTATTATTTTACAGAAGGGAAGCTTCGCGCGGCTAAGGACATGGATAAAGCCGCTGTTTCTGCACTATATGAAAAAGCGATTGTCTCAAATCCGTATCTGTTTGCTGCTTATTCAGAACTGATCCTAAATTATCAGGCTGCTGGACAAAAAGAAAAGGCGGCCTCAGTCAGGACAAAGCTAACTAAACTGAAAATTTCTCCTGGACCAGGCTTTAAACAGTTGCTGACTAATGTTGCTCCTTAGTTTTAAAGACCATTACCTTAATCTTACCACTTTTATGAAGCGTCGGATCTTCCTTTTTTTCTTCTTTTTCCCAGTTGTTCTTTTTGTAAAAGCCCAGGATCAAAAGACTAAACCTAATATTACAGTTGCTCAAAAGCTATATGAACAGGCACAGCAGGAATTTGCCTTGTTTGAAAAACAACATGGTGGCTTTGTGAAAACCAATAATGTGAATATGCACTACCTCAGCTGGGGAAATCCTGCGGGTATCCCTTTAATCTGGTCTCATGGTAGTTTAACGAATGGTTATGAGCTGTTAAAAGTAGCTGATGATTTGGTCAAAGCTGGATATTACCTGATTGCCATCGACTATTACGGTCATGGACAGACGGCCATTCCTGAGCATCAAGTATCTTTATACCATGTGGCTGATGACATTAAACAGCTGATGGATCAATTGAAAATTGAAAAAGCTGTGATTGCTGGCTGGTCCAGAGGTGCTGGAGTCAGCACTGCTTTTTATGACGCCTATCCGGAAAGGGTACTAGGACTCATTTTAGAGGATGGCGGATCGGTTGCTCAAAATACTTATTATCATAAAATGGAAGCTTCCAGACTGGAAGAAACCATCAAAAACATCACAGATCATGCGGTAAGAGATACAGTATACGCTAGCGCTTTCGATGCTTATTACGACATTTATGATGCAGAGGAGGGGGGAACGCAGTTTTCGGCCTTGGCCTGGATTGTGAAGACTAAAGCAGGATGGGAGATCTGTCCTGGGGTGATGGAACTCTTTCAAATGAGTAATGCTCGCCAGTGGTCTGATTTGATCCTGAGGCCAACAAAAGTCAGCCTGTTTGGGGCATCTATGTCCATGCTTTCACCTGAGGTTATTTATAGAAATCTGAAAGTACCGATGTTGATTTTAGATCCGGTGATGGAAAATGATTTCATGCCTTTTGAAAAAGAAAATGCGGCTTTACAGGAGCAGCATCAGAAATTTATTACGCACAGGGTTTATGAAAATACAGGGCATAACATTCATTATGAACAACCAAAACAATTTGTTCAGGATTTAAGTGATTTTCTGAAAAGAGTAAAAGCGTCTCGTTAAATTATTGTAATTTGTAAGATATCCTTTGGTATTATCAGAATGAATTTCAAGTCCTTCCGTCTCTTGCTGACTTTTTATTCCAACTTTTTTCCAGCCACATTTGTGACCTCCATCGCCTGTGCCTCATTATTTGCTTACCTGGGTATGCCTGCGCTGACTATTTTGATCTGGTTTAAAATTGCGACACTTGGAATCGTCGCTTATTATATCAGCAAATATAAGTATAAAGAGTTCTTATACTACCAGAATCTGGGCATACCCAGAACATTTTTGTGGTCTGGAACCATGTTGCTGGAGTTTCTGATCTTTTTCTTTCTTTTCCTGCTCTCAGGAAAATTCCCTGGTCTAAGTATAAATTTCTTTAACCTTTTTGTATAAGACGGTATGGCTCATCAATTAGAAATAGACAGTGTAAGCTTGCAGTTTGGGAGCAGGACGATCTTGTCTGATGTATACTTAAAGTGTGAAACAGGTAAAATTACAGGCTTACTGGGTAGGAATGGAACTGGGAAATCGAGCTTGATGAACCTCATTTTTGGAACTCTCGTGCCGGGCAATAAGTCGGTCCGTTTTGATGGACAAGCTGTACCCAAAGCCTACCAGCACCATGAACTGCCAAAGAAAGGATTTCTAATCACTGATCACATGTACCAGGATGTCATAGATTTAGCGAATGATTTGTATGTTTTGGCAGCCGAAAAAGTACATTTAGTAAAGGATATTAGTGATTTGGAGCGTTTGGGCTATGCCAGGTCAGGGCGCTAAATCCAATTGATCCACTTCAGTATTTAAGGTTTGCAGGTTGCGAATGGCCTCACCAGCGGTATTGTTAAAGTATACATATACTGTTTTTTCTGCTCTTCTCCATTCATCAATATAATTGCTGTATTCTGTCAGAAAACTATCGTCATAACTTCCTTTGTAATTGCCCGTTGGGCCGTGAAAACGTAAATAGATGAAATCCGTATTCATTTCCTTCATAGGACTGGCGGAACCCGGTTTATCATGAAAAACCAGTGCAGCATTGAATTCATTTAGTAAATTATAGGTGGTTTCCTTATACCAGGAGGCATGGCGAAATTCCACTGCCAGATCCCAGTTTTCCTCAGGATCTGCTTCCCGAATGGCATGTAATAACCGCATCAAATGAGGAATATAGGTAGTCTGAACAATACTGGGTGGAAATTGTACCAGCAAACTGCCTTTCTTTTCTCCTACTTGATTGATGGTTTTTATAAAACGATTCACATCTTCTCTATCAAATGAAAGTCCGGCTGCGTGGGTGATGCCACGCCATAGTTTAAACGTAAATTTAAAGTCTTCGGGGACGCTTTCTGCCCATTTTTTTACCGTACTGGGCATTGGGATTTTATAGAAAGAGCTGTTGATTTCTATGCTGTTAAATAAAGTAGAATAATAGCTTAGCCTGCTTTTATCACGGAACTCGATTGGGAGATATTGCTTATTTGGAACAGGAAGTATCAAACCACTGGTTCCAGCATAAATGTCTTTTTCCATATCGCTATAACAAGTAAGAATTATCCTGGTTTTATTTCAGCAGCTTATTTTACAAGCCAAAAAATGCTGTTAATTATAAATAAAATCGGATTTTTGAGTTATGATCATAAGAAAGAATGAACATTGGTTTAGAATGCTTTTTATATGGAAAGGATCTGTTTTACCACAATTGCTTCCTAGATTATTGCTCTTGTTTCTATTTTCTGTTTGTGTTGTCTATTTAAAGGGAAAATTATTCGATTTTAAGATTCCTTTGAGTCCGGCACCATTTACTTTATTTGGCATTGCGCTGGCCTTATTTTTAGGTTTTCGAAACAATGCCAGTTATGATCGATTTTGGGAGGCTAGAAAAGTTTGGGGTGCACTATTAAATGATACCAGGTCTCTGGCAAGACAAGCCCTAACCATGACCGGGTATCCTCCGGAGAGCAAGCAAGTCGATACTTTTATCCATTACCTCATTGCTTTTACTTATGCTTTAAAACACCAGTTAAGGCATACAGATGCTAGTGCCGACCTTGATCAAAGACTGAGTCCGGAATTAAGTGAAAGCCTGAAGCCAGCGATTTATAAACCAATTCTGCTGATGAAAGAAATGGGGTTCTGGGTGCAGAAAGCCAAAGAAGAAGGGGAAATAGATACCATCATACAGCATTCATTTGATCGGAATCTGGATAAGCTATCTGATATTGTAGGGGCATGTGAAAGGATCGCTTCTACACCAATTCCGTATACTTATCGCATTTTATTACACCGTACGGTATATATTTATTGTTTTTTACTGCCATTTGGCTTTGTAGACAGCCTGAGCTGGTTCACCCCTTTTATCGTCAGCTTTATCGCCTATACTTTTGTCGCATTGGAAGCAATTGCTGATGAAATTGAGGAGCCTTTTGGAACTGAACCAAATGACCTGGCCTTGAACGCAATGACCAGCATGATTGAAACTACGCTATTGGAAATGGCAGGGAAACCGCTTCCTACAGCAAGTCAAGGTGCAGAGGGGATTCTGAATTAGATAGGTCTGATGTGAATGCTTCAAAATAAAACCTTTAGTCTTCTGATGGCTGAATAATGATGAATTTGATAAACTTAAATTCCTTTCTGATCGCTTCGCGAATTCGGTTAATCGCATCTGTGATGTCCTCTGTGTCGATATCAGGTTGAAAAACGACAATGATCACCAGTAAAACTTCTTCAGGAGATTGGTAGGTCGAAATGATATTAGAAGTTCTAATCACTGAAGGATCTTTTTCAACCAATAATTTGATTTTTTCCCTGGTTTCCGGGGCAATACCTTCGCCCATCAGCAAACTTCTGCTTTCTCTGGCTAAAATTGCAGACACGAATACCAGCAATAAACCAACCAATACAGAGGCTAAACCATCCATATAATCTATCCCGAAATTATGTCCGATCAGCATGAAAATGAAAACAATTAATAAACCCAGGACGGCCGCTCCATCTTCAAACAGCACGAGGAAGCTGGAAGGATCTTTACTTTTAACAATGGCTTTCCACCAGGTCAGTCCATTTCTTTGCTGATCAAATTCCCTGATCGCGATGCGCAAGGACCAGCCTTCAAAGAGTAAGCATAAAATCAGTACGCCATAGTTGATCAGCGGATTGTTGACCGGTTCTGGTTTGATCATGTGTTGGATCCCCTGGTAAATGGAAATGCCGCCCCCCAGTCCGAAGATTAAAATAGCCACAATAAATGACCAGAAATACAGCTCTTTACCATAGCCAAAAGGCCTGGACTGATCAGGAGCTGTCTTGCTTTTTTTTAACCCATATAATAGTAAAACCTGATTGATGGTGTCTACCATAGAGTGGATACCTTCAGAAATCATCGAAGAGCTATTGGTAAAACCACCGGCAATAAACTTGGTGATGGCAATGAGAAGATTGGCTGCTAAAGCACTGTAAATGGATTTATTGTCTTTAATCATATCAGCGGTTGTCTGTGATTAACAAAAAAACTTTTTAATAGTTTACCTTTAAAGCGTTTTAAGCTTGCTTAACCCTGTGGTAATTCTTGGAATATCGCGTTAATAGGTTGAGCACATCATAGCTTTGAATCCTTGATTATGAAATGGAATAGTTACCTGTTGTTGATTTTGATCATTTTTCCTGTCCTGGTTTTTAGCCAGGATCGTTTCAAAGGTGGATCAAAAGAGAAATTTAAAGTATCAAAAGATAAGATCGCAGCCGGTCTTGATGCCGCTGGAAAGGAAAACCTGGAGCTGGCTTTAAGAGTGCTTGCGTTTTCCGCCATTTATGATAGAGATCATCAGCCTGCCCTAAAGAAAGAAAATTTTGATGAGTTGGTATGGAAGCGCCTGAATGGTAAAAATCTGGAAGAAGCTTATGCAATGGCCAATCAGTATATCAAAGAAGACCACCAGCGAAAAATAGATAAGCTGGAAAAAGAGATGCTGGTACTGGATGCTAAAAAGAAAAAATCTGATGCCTTAAAGATGAAATTGAGCCTGTTAAAAGCGAAACCGCTAAGTGTTGATGTGGTGGCTGGACAGCTGGTGATCTTATGCGCTTTTACCAATGAAAGTGATCAGGTATTGACTACTTATGAAACCGTGATTGGTTATGGTTCTACCAAGGATATCAATGATGGCTGGAGTTGTGTGAAAGGACCGGCTGAAGGCGTGTCGTTCGCGCCAAAAGAAACCAAGGTGCTGAGCTGCAGCTTTTCTTTTGAAACGGTAAAGCAAAACTCTAATGTGATCAAATGGAAAGAGATGACTTTCCCCCAAACAGACTTCAGCGCTTATAACCTGGCGATGGATTGTTACACCAATATGCTGGTTTTAAATGGCCAAAAGTATGAATTGAAAAGTGAAGAGCGCCTGACGGAGCATGAGGAGGGGGAGTTGATGAAATATAGAACGGAATTAGCGGCTTTAAAAGCCAATTCTCCTGTGCTGGAAGATTTGATCATTAAAAAACCATAAACACCTGGTTAAATATTTTCTGGAAATTTGCGCAGCAATCTGAAAACTCTTTTCAATAGAAAAGACCAGTATCAAATGATCCTTAAGGAATCAAAGAGACTGGTCTTTCAAGACCCGAAGGTCAATATCATGGATAAAGAGTTATGCTTAGATAACTGCTTTTCTAGCTGTCATTTTCAAATTCTTGAATTGGTATTCAGAAGTGATGTGTTTCTTTTCGCTAACCTGAGTAAAATCGAATTGATTTTCTTCAGTAACGGCAAGGTAAGCTTCTTTAGCTTTCAGGAACGAACATCTGTATAGTTCGCCGCCATTTTGTAGTTTACCGCTTTTTTCACTTTGGTAAGCTGCTTTGTATTCAGCAAGTTTATCAGTAATTAAACGTTCTACTCTTCCTAGTGTTGGTGTTTTTGCACTGAAAAGAAGTTCCCAGTCGTCATAACCGCCATCTCTTGCAGTCGTTAAATTTAAGGTAAGTGTCTTACTTTTTCCTTCGTTTGTTGAACCGATTTTAATTAATCCTCCTCTTTTGGACCCTGAGAAGTAAATGTAACCTGGTTTAAGTTCCCTTAAAGCAGCAGCAATTTTAGTCGTATCGCATTGTGGACAAAAACCTCCAATCGTTCTTAACGTATGGGTGTCATTCTCCGTGCATGGCGCGGTGTTGCAAGCAATCACCTTGTCAGCTTCAGTCATACTTTTCTGCAAATTTTCTGATATGTCCTCTCCTTGGGCATCGAACAATAGTTCGGATGAGATTTTGTGCTTTTTTAAAAAAGTTTCCTGTTCCTTTGTTATTAGGTGCTTCATTGTCATTTCCAAAATTAGTCATATTAATTGGCTTTAAAATGATTTAGCGTGATACACGCCAATTTGTCCAATTAATATTTAATTAATATTTTGATTCTCGTTCCATAATACCTAAAATAATTAGAGGTTAACGCTATTAATAGTAACGTAATGTGTTGCTGGAGAAAAATTGACATTTACTGAAGAATCGTCAATTCCGACTTGCTTTTTTAACATAGATTGTGGTCAATAATAGCAATATCCGTTCCACATTTCAGTTTTTTACCTCAATATTTTAGAAATGTGACAAATCTGGAGAAGTATTTTTAGATTGATCGAAAAGCACAACCAAATGAAGGAATTACGATCAATATCGGTTTGTATTTTTTATATAACCTAAAGCGAGGAATCTTCCAGAATACCGTAAATTGCGATAAACGTTTAGAATAATTTGTAAAAATAACCAGAAAGATTATGGCTATTAACCTAAGAAAAGGACAGCGGGAGAACATCAATGCTCCAAAATTTACAGTAGGGTTGGGATGGGATACGAACAGTTCCACCGGACATGATTTTGATTTAGACGCCTCGGTGTTTATGCTTGGAGAAAACAAACGACTGGTATCAGACGATTACTTTGTTTTTTATAACAACCTGAATTCGCCAGATGGCGCAATCGAACATACTGGTGATAACTTAACCGGAGAAGGTGATGGAGATGATGAAAGCATTAAAGTGGACCTTTCAAAAGTTGACCCGAGAGTTTCGGAGCTTTGTATTGTAGTGACGATTCATGAGGCAGGAAACCGTAAGCAGAATTTTGGTCAGGTGAGAAACTCTTTTGTTCGCATCGTGGATCAAAATGGAGTGGAGCTGATGAAGTATGAGTTAGAAGAAGACTTCTCTATTGAAACTGCAGTGGAATTCGGCAGGATTTACCGTAGAAACGGAGAGTGGAAATTTGAAGCCGTAGGCGCTGGTATGAATGGTGGATTACAGGATTACCTGAATAAATACGAATAAATACCTATTCTGGTTGTCTGCTCTACTTATTGAAGTAGACAACCAGAATATATTAAGCCAAGCAGAATTCGGGCTTATACTTTAAGTCCGCCAAACATGCTGAATAAGATAATCAGCAGCACTATTAAAGTGATCACAATATAAAGCCTGTCTTTTTCCAGTATAAAAGAGAACAAAGAAAAAACAATGCGGAGGATTGGGGTGGCAATCAAAATCACTACACCCAGCTGTATAATTTCTTTCGCGCTGCCTTCCGTTAATCCCTTGATGATCCCCGTTAAGCTGGTGTAGCGGGCAGGCTCTCCACTAAATGAAGTGTAATTGGGAAATCCAGCACCACTTTGAATCAGGTACCAGACGCCGCCTATAATGGCGATAATCCCAGACGTTAATACACCATATCTTAACACCTGACCAATCAGCTGTTCCATATCATAGTCGGTTATTTTTTTATTTTTTCCCATCTGATTAGAATTTATGGTTGATACCGTTGTAAATCATGTTGAGTGCAATGAGCGTAATGGCTATAGAGAAAATCACTTTTAGCGACTTTACATTGATGCGCATGAGGAGTTTTGAACCAGTAAAAGCCCCGGCTAGTACGCCAATGATCACCGGAAAAGCAATTCCTGGATCGATGTATCCTCTTTGCAAATAGACAACGGCACTCGCCGCTGCGGTTACACCTACCATGAAATTACTGGTCGTGGTGCTGACTCTGAAAGGTACACGCATGGCCGTATCCATTGCCAATACTTTTAAAGCACCAGACCCTATACCTAATAAACCCGAAAGTACGCCTGCAATGGTCATGATAGAGAACCCTCCGCCAATATTCTTTAGTTTATAAGAAATCTCACCTTCTTTAGTTGGATAGCTGCCGTTTAATTTGAGCACATAAGAAAGTTTACTGCCTTCCTGCAATGCATCTTCATGTTTTTTTCTTAGTGTCATAGCTGCTGAAAAGATCAGCATCACACCAAACAGAATGGCAACCAGGTTAACCGGTGTATAAATGGCGAGGATGGCACCTATGACGGCACCAGCTGTGGTGGCAATTTCCAGAAACATCCCTAATCTAACATTGGTGATTCCTTCTTTTACATAAGCACTGGCTGAGCCGGAAGATGTGGCAATAGAGGCGACTAATGCGGCGCCAATGGCATAACGAATATCTACATGAAAGCCCAGGGTGAGGAGTGGAATGATGACCACGCCGCCGCCAAGACCGGTTAAGGAGCCTGCGAGACCGGCCAGGTAAGCCCCCAATAATAGAATGAGGGTAAAGAGTAAAATATTCATAAAGCTTAATAGTTATTATTTAAGATGTCTATAGTGAGTTGTTCAGCTAGATTTGGATCCTGGTTTTTGATGGCTTCAAATAAAGCTTCGTGTGCATGCTGACTGCTGCTAAAATGCTTAATGTCGGCCGCATCTCTGAGTTCAAAGAAGTTGCGCATCACGGAACTGAAGTTTTCATAAAGATCAGCAAGGACCTGATTTCCGGAAGCCTTTGCAACACTAATATGAAAAGCAATATCTGCTTCTGCACATTTCTTTTGCTGCTGCTCTTCAATTGCTTTCTTCCTTTGCTGCAGGAGGTTTTCCATGGTACTCAAATCGGCATCATTTCGATGCTGACTGGCCAGTTTTACGATTTCCTTTTCTAACAGCGCACGCACACTGTTGATCTCTTCAAAATCTGCTCTTTTTAAGCGCTGGGAAAGGCTTTCATCTTTAATTTTGGACACTACAAATGTGCCTGATCCCTGCTGGACTTTCAGGATTCCAGAGATGGATAATGTCTTGATTGCTTCGCGGATGGTGGAACGGCCGACACCGTAATGTTCCATCAATTCAGGCTCTGCGGGTATCTTTTCGCCTTTTTTCAATTTGCCGGAGGCGATGTCTTTCTTGATCTCTATGATGACCTTGTCGGAAAGTTTTATCGTTTTCTTCATCTTTAAACATCTGATGTTTCAAAGGTATGTCTGGTGCTTAAACATCAGATGTTTTAATTGTAAGTTTGACACAGCACAGACTTTCTGTAAACTATTTTTTAAAATTTATAGCTGCTTTCTATACGGTTTGATGGATTATATATCAATCCCTTACCGGTATCTGGAAAGTAGATCAATAACATGGCTTTATCGTTTGTATGTTCCTGCGGTAAATCTGCAGGAACTGGTTCTGGTTTTCCTGGGGCACTGGAAGTATTTCTTTAAATGACGCTGTGAATATTCCAAATCCGGGCTCTAACTATGAAATTTATCCACCTAACCCAAGTATTGTAGGAGGGACAGGAAACGGTACAGGAGGTGGATATTGTCCAGCCACTTCGGATGGTTAAGGGGGGCAGGAAATCCGAATTATAATGATAAGCCCATTGATATAGGGCCTAATTACATCCGGGATTTTGAAAGAGGCTCTCTTTCCTGGCAGCAGTAAAGTGAAAAAACATTGACTCATACGCTGCTACAGGATGAAACTTCGTTTCTTTCAAATAGTGCAGCAAAATTGATGACTGCGTTTGGACTTGCTGTAGATTATCCTAATTTTACCAATGCGCTAGTTAGATTTATGTCAGCTGAGGCAGATGCCCGTGTTACAGGTAGCGAATAAATCTACTGGCATAGTTGGTATTGCTTTGGAGGGATTACTGCTGTTAATAACAGTTATCGAAACGGAGGTCATACAGATGATTGGATTGCGCTATCACTTGCCTCGGTTGTTGTACTTGCTAATCCTCTGGGTACAGCTGCTACAGCTGGAGCAAGTAAAATTGATATTCTTTTGCTATTTTAATTGTTCCAACGTTGAAAGATCATGATTACGAGATTACAGTTTTAAATGCAAAAGCATTTAGAATTTTTTATTTTATCTATTTCCTTGTGGGAATGGCTCTATCCGCACCTGATACAATTTAGAACAATAAGTAAAAGTAAGGGTCTTCTATGAGTATAAAGAATTTTTGAGCGCTCTACTGGAAATTGGAATTTTAAAAATAATAGCTAAATTAGTTCAGTCAATGTGTGGGTATCATCCACCAAAAACAATGTTAAACGCTCAAAATTTTAAAATCATGATTGCAGTCAATCAAACCATCCCTTGCCCAACTTGTAATGGAAAAATTATATTTAACGTTCAAGAGTTAATCGCTGGCGGAAAATTTAGCTGTCCAAATTGTTACTCTGTCATCGCCATAACCACAGAAAGTAGAGATCTGGTAAAAGAAACTATGGGAAAATTAGAGCAGGAAAAAGACTTAAAGAGAAAGTAATAGGCTCTGGTATAGCTACCATAGTTTGTGAATTATATTATTACCTATTTCTGTTTTTTTTAGGAAACAAGCTGCTGGTCTGAGTGTTATTTGGATAGTGAGTTTTTTGTTAGCGCTTTCTATTATTTTGATTTCATTAAATCACAATGACCATGGAAACTAAAAATCTAAATGATCAGGATTGGGGACAAAGGCTGATCGATGAAAATATAAAAAGCGACCCGAAAAGTCCCCCAATACCGGAAGATGAAGAGGATGACGACGATGATTTCTCTGACGATGACGACGATCTGGATAAAGATAATTCAGGCAATGACGAAGAATATGGGGAAGACGAATTTGATAGCGATGAGTTAGAGTGGAAATAAGGTAATATACGACCCAAGTAGTTTGGGTTACTGCCGAAATCTCCCAGAGTGATTGGATCGCTGAAATGCCACCACCCTCAACTATTACACGCTTTCCTATAAATTCTTTAGCGTTTTTGTACTGAGCAGTGTGCAGTTGCCTCCCTTTGAAGTTTTCCCAGCCAGGATATTTAGGGCAGTGTGGGGTTTTCCAGGTACCGGTAGCATTGATCAATCGCCCATTTTGCTCAGTCACATCAGTCACTCTTATGGGACGAATGATTGGAAGGCCAAAGGCTCTCTCATATTGTTCATAATATTTTGGAATTGCAATATTCGCTTGCAACTCAGTTTCCTTGGCGTTTACAACATCTGAAAAGTCCATTCCAGGTAAATTATTTTAAATAACGCTAAAGCTGTTCCAGCATTTGATGCATTCCTAAGCTTTAAGCAACAGAATGATAGAATAAAAATTCGAGTTTTCGGAAATGATCTGCTTCTTTACTCAGCAAACTGTGGCGGATCTCTACAGTTAAAATCGGACCTGATTTTGTAATGCGCTCTTTTTCAGTTATGTGCCAAAGATGGTCGTTCGTGGCACCATTATGAAGCATCTCTAAACATAATTAACAAGAATAATAACTGAAAAACATAACCTATGAAAAAGATCATTTTATCAGCAGCATTTTTAGCATTCGCATCCATCACTGCAGTAAACGCATCAGAAGTAAAAAGTCCAGTAGCTATTACTGTAAAACAAGATAGTACTACTAAAGTTCCAGTAGAATTGAAAGATCTTCCAGAAGCAGTAAAAACTACATTGCAAAGTGAACCAGTTAAAGCATGGACTCCAGTAGCCGCTTTCCTGGTAACCAATGTAGATAAAACTAAGCATTACCAGATTGACGTGAAAAAAGACGCAGAAACTGCCTCTATCAAAATCGCTGAGGATGGTAAAGTAGTTCAATAATTTTAAGATTTATCAAAGCATTAAAAAAAGCTTTATTCAGGCATAGTCGGAAGAGAAATCTTCCGACTTTTTCGTTTTTGTAAATTATTGATGATAATTATATAATTATAAATGTTTACACTGCATGAAAAAGGAGGTGTGGTGATGAATTTGTTGAGCTATCTTAAGAAGATATCTGCCTGTATACCCTAAACATAATAGATGGAAATAACTGTATATTCCCGATGTTAATAGTACCGTATATAAAACAGAAGGTAAGTCAATGATAGCAGATATAGAAATTACGAGATCAGCACCTGAGCAGTCTTTAACATCACTGGGGTATTTAAAGACAGTAACCTGGGACGATGTAGTAAACAAACCTGATCCATGTGTTAATGGATTTCAATATAAATTCAGTCCATCAATAACCTGGGGTGATGAATTTAACTACAGGGGTACTCCTGATCCAAAGAAGTGGAATATGAGTAGCGGTAATGGATATTATGGCTGGGGTAATCATGAGCTTCAATATTTCACGGGCAGATCAAAAAATTTGAAAGTGGAAGATGGTAAATTAAAGATTATTGCTTTAAATGAGTCATACAATGGCTTCAATTATACATCTGGAAAAATTGTTTCCAACAAAAATCAACGTTACGGCAGATATATTATCAAAGCAAAAATGCCATTAGGCACTGGACTTTGGCCGGCAATTTTTGGGTTCGGCGAGCGTCACAAAGACTATGATCTAAAAACGTGGCCTAATTGCGGCGAGTTTGATATTGTGGAAGTTAAAGGACAAAATGATCGTGAAGTAAACTATAATGTACATTCAGCGAAATCCTATGGTGCATCAAATATGGTTACGCTACCCACTCCTGTTACGCTGAACCAGTTCAATGAATATAGAATGGACTGGACCCCGGAATATATCAAATGGTACTTTAATGGAGTGCTGATGCGTACTTTCAGCAACAATGGAAGAGGATATAATGGATGGCCGTTCAATGATTATTTCGATCTAAATATTTGCCTAAGCGTTGGTGGAGATTTTGTTGGGAAGAATATCAATAAAGTTGCTCTGCCAGCGGTTATGGAAATAGAATACGTTAGATACTATGGCTTGATCAATATGGATAAAAAGAGACAGTATGTGCAAAATCCGATTCAACCCCATCTTTCCCCTGTATCAGCACAGATCGTAAAAAGTGGATCGCAAACCTTTACAGTGACCAATGTACCTGCCAATACAACCGTACATTGGTATACTTTAGGGAATGACCTGGGAGGTTTTGGATTATCAGGCTCAAAAATTACGATCACCCCAGCCATGCTGCAGGCAGGTGGTTATAAGTCAGGATCATCTTTTGAATTTTTCGTGGATTTTATTGATGCAAATGGAGTATCCAGTAAAGCAACGAGGGGAACTTTAACCATTCAGTAATCATTAGTCTCAGATCTAGGTTTTTATTGGTTAGATTAAAGACGACTATCTGTCAGAGTAAAACTCTATATTGTACCAAGCAAATTACAAGTTATATATGTCATTTTTTAAGAGAAAAAAGAAACCTGAAAACAATAAATACGGTTGGTTTGGTGATTATAAAGATTGGAGCGAACTTGTCGCACTTTCTGGGGGATATGAGTCAGATTTAATTTTAAATAAAACACGGAATTCATTATTGAAAATAAAAAATGGTGAAGCCGTTTATGAACGGGATTCTGTATTATTTGATGAAAAGATATACCCATATTCCGTCATAACCGCTCTTCTTTACGCTGCTATTAACTGCGATAATAGTTTAAATGTGATTGATTTTGGAGGCTCGCTAGGCAGTACCTATTATCAGGTTAGGGATTTTATTCCATCAGAACTAAAAGTGCATTGGAGTGTAGTGGAGCAAAAAGACTATGTGAATTGTGGGAAAACAATGTTTGAGGATGATTTTCTAAAATTCCATCCGACAATTGCTGACAGCATGAGCACTAAAAAAGCGGATATATTATTACTGTCAGGTGTTGTACAGTATCTGGAAAAGCCCCACGAATTTCTAGATGAATTGAAAAAGTTTGACTTTAAATACATTTTGATAGATCGAACGGCTTTCATTTGCAATAATAACCCTGATAGATTGACTTTGCAAATTGTAACTCCAGAGATTTACGAAGCAAAGTATCCTTCGTGGTTTTTTAATGAAAAGAATTTTCTTACGCATTTTGATAACTACGAGATCAAAACTGAATTTGCCTCATATGTAGTCGGCGAGCAGCAAATTAACATTGATAATAGTGTACAGGGGTATGATAAAGGATTCTTCTTGGTAAGAAAATCTTAGAGCTTGAATTGACTGTAAAAAATAAGCGTTCGTATGAATACGAACGCTTATATAAAAAGTTGAATCTAGCTGATTAGTTGCCAGCATCTTTCCTGCTTTCAATCACATCCTGCACTCCTTGAGGTAATGCAGAAAGCAAATTGTAACCTGTGGATTTTTCAATATCTCTAACGGTAACAATGTATTTTTTCCAATCCGTATCTATAGTGTTGACGTTTGGTGTATTCAGAGCTATTACTCTGGTAGAAGTGCTCACTCTGGAAGCATCTCCGTTACCATTAGGTATAATCAATGCTACTTTCCATACATTGCTTGGAACGGTTATTTTTCCGTTATCGATTGTAGTGGTTAATGCTCCTGACTTACCAATACCACCAGTTCCATAACTTCCCATAATGATGTAAACTTCATTACCTGAAACTACTTGAGATCGTAGGTAATTTTCAAAGTCTGCCCATGGTTTTTGATTGTTGTTTGGTGCTTGAGGGATCATATTTGTCATTAGGAAAGTTGCACCATTTGCTGCTGTTGAGCTGGTACGGTCTGCCGATGGACAGTTGTGACCTCTATCAAAACCTGAATTATAATAACTGGTATTAGAAACCTGGTAAAAATTACTAGGTAAACCTGAGTAGCCTGCGAAATTATCTAATCGCTTAGTGACTTGTGTAATGGTTTTTGGATCTAAATGCCAGCTCACCCAGTTTGGTGTACCGCGGCTGCTGCTGTAAGACTGAACATAATAGCTCATATCTAACAAGTAGTTATCCGGAGTTAGTCCATTGGCTGAAGAAGGGTTTCCAAAAAGAGCATTGCTATCGTCACCAGTAGCTGGTTGCGCGTCAGCGCCAATGATAAGATCTCTTGAAGGATCAGAAGTTGGAGGTGTAGAAGGGTATTCCCCTGGATCGGTATCAGGAGTACCTACGATAATGCCTGATTCTCCGGTTCCTTTAAAAACGATGTCATCAATATTCAGGCGTACTGTTGCGCTGGTTTTCTTGATTTGGAAGCGAACTTTTCCTTTAGCGTCAATTTTGAAGGAGTCAGTTACCAATGTGGTATTCTTTTCCTGAATCTCTGCGCCAAGTCGTGTAAAGGTTGTTCCTCCATCTTCTGAGATCAATAATTGCCAGGTGAAATCTGCGTCTTTTCCGTATTTACCGTGACTGATGTATAAGGTTTTTAAGCCTGCTACGTCAAAATTCATGGTGATTTTTCCAGTTCTCATACGGACACTTTTCTTTCCGTTTTTAAGATCTGCGGCTAGATCACCGACTAAGGCATCGTCAAAATTCCAGGATCCGGTGGAGATACTGATGTCGGCTGCAGCGTAACCAGTTTTAGTAACATTCTCAAAATCTTCTGTGATTTTATAATTTTCGGGAAGCTTTTCTATTGGAGCTTCAATTGCATCCGATGTGATTTGTTTGGAACAACCAGCTAAACTGAAGATAACCAGGGAACTGTAAATAAGTAAGTGTTTTATTCTCATAAATTTGATTTGTGGCCCAAAATAAAGAGATTAATATTAATGAAACGTTAAATAATCATCCGATTTTTTCAATGCTTAACATTATTTTTTTAATCTATAGAAATCAGTTCTATAACTCTGAAAGGTAATTTTAGATTTGTTGACCTTAATCTAGGACATAAAAAAAACTCATCTGTACAATCAAGTGAGGTTTTTTTATTAAAAATCATTTCTTTTTCGCCAAAATCAACCCCTTCATCCCAATTCTGAGCCCGTTCGTCTCAATTAACATTTCTTAACACCATAATTCTCAAAATTCGCAGGAGTAAACAAACAATACACCGCTAAATTTTAAAATTATGATGAAGAGATCTACAAAAACAATGGGGACCAGGTTGAAAAGTGTCACGCTATGGGGGATGATGGGTTTATTTATCCAGCTATCTACGGCTTGTATGAAGAGCGATACGGTCACCACCAATACTTCCTATCTGAGTATCATCAATGCTGCTCCAACTTTGGGTACGTTCAATATTTCCCTGGATGGTACACAGGTGAATACCGGCGCGATTGCCTTTGGTGGAATATTAAACTATGTAGAATACACACCAGGCGATCATGCTATGAAATTTACAACCGCAGGCAGCAGCGATGCTTTGCTCAGTAAAACCATTACCCTCTCAGAGAACAGCGCCTATTCTTATTTCGCAATTGACCAAGGAAAAAATCTGGATGGCCTGCTGGTGAAGGATGTGATGACTGTAGCTTCCACAGAAATGGCCTTCATCAGGTTCATTCATTTGTCGCCGGATACCAAGGCATTGGATTTTGCTATAGAAGACAAAGGAAACATCATCAGCAATATCTCCTATAAGGGAGCCAGCGAATTTATCGCGGTAGATCCGGGCACTTTTAATTTGCAGCTCAAAGACCATGATTCGCAGGAGCTGAAAACCAGTCTGACAGATAATACCCTGAGGGCCGGAAAATATTACACCATCATATCCAGAGGTCTGCAAAATGCAACGGGTAACAACGATCAGCCTTTTTCTACGCAATTGATTACAAATCTGTAATGGGAAAGCGACCATTTCCGGCTTTTATACGAATATAGCCAGGTGATCAGCAAAATGGCCCGGGCATAGTTACAGCGATGCGCGCTGAATCCTTAAATATTCTGGTGAGACATTAACATACCTTAACATTTATTTTCACTCATTTTTATACTTCGAAGCTTACATTTGAAGAGCAGATGAAACCATCCTAAACTTAGTAATGAACAGCTTGGAATGGCTTCGTCAGGATAGAAAACCATATTTTCTAATGACAAAATCGACCTACAGTAAAGTCTTTAATTTCCTGATTCCCCTTTTTATTGGATTGCCATTATTGAGTCTGCCATTTCTACTTAGAGGCAATGATTTTCCTGCAAACATGAGAGCGGAAATGTTAAAGCATGAGGTGCTCTTTAATGTCTTGTTGATCTTGATTTTTTATCTGCACTATTACCTGATCTACCCTTTAAAAGACTGCAAATTTGGTTCCTGGATTTATGCTGGGTTGCTCTTGCTTTGCCTGCTGGTATTTATAGGGTTAAATAGTTTGATTATGCCTTCAAGACCGCAATTCAGGGGGCGCTTAGCGGCAGAAAGAGGCTTGAATCAGGAGAGGAGAGTCCGCAAGTCAGGACCTGGTAATCCCCGTTTATGGCTTTCCCTGATCCCTTTCGCCTTTGTAATTACGGTTGGTTTTAGCTATCGGTTATACCATGATAAAATCGCTCGGGAAGGATTAATTAAAGAGTTAGAAAATGTAAATCTTAAAACGGAACTGGCCTTTCTTTCCTCGCAGATCAGTCCTCATTTTATGTTCAATGTACTGAATACACTGGTTTCTATGGCCAGGAAAAAGTCGGAATTGCTGGAGCCTTCTTTAATCAGTTTGTCGCAATTGATGCGCTATATGCTGTACGACCATGATGGTGCCAGAATCAGCCTTGCCAATGAAGTAGAGTACCTTAAAAGTTACATCAATTTACAGCTGCTCAGATTTGGCGATGATATCCAGGTTAACTTGTACCTGACCGGGCCTTTTGAGCGCTTTACTATTGCGCCAATGCTGTTGATCCCATTTGTCGAAAATGCTTTTAAGCATGGAATAGGGAAGCTGAATCACCCAATTATTGATGTTTTTTTGAAAATGGAAGAAGCGGAGCGGAGTTTACACCTGATGGTGATTAATGGCCTTGCGGAACAGGTGCATTCTGTGGAAAAGGACTCCGGAATCGGATTGCCTAATGTGTGCAGGAGGTTGGAATTGCTTTACCCCGATCAGCACCTGGTCTCTATTGAAAAGAATGAGGAAACATTTACAGTGAAGCTGCAAATCGCTTTATAAGCAGCTGCAAATAGAATTATAATATGAATTGTTTATTACTTGATGATGAAAAACCAGCTTTAGACTTGCTGGAAGACAATGTTCGTCAGATTCCTTATTTAACTACTGTGGCCTGCTGTCGGAGGCCTGCGGAGGTGATGGAAATCCTAAAAACCCAGCAGATTGACCTGATGTTTCTGGACATACAGATGCCCGGAATTAATGGACTGGAATTACTAAGGTCTTTGGAACATTCGCCGATGGTAATTCTGGTGACCGCTTATGGAGAACATGCCCTGGATGGCTTTGAGCTGGATGTGGTAGATTATTTGATTAAGCCGGTACCATTTCCTAGGTTTTTAAAGGCAGTACAAAAGGCCCATGCTGTATACCAAAGTAAGCATTTACAAAAAAAGGTAGTACTGGATGAAAATGATCACTTCTTTGTCAACGCCAACTACGCGTTAGTGAAAGTGAAAATGCAGGAGATTACTTTCATTGAAGGGATGAAAGACTATGTGAGAATCAACAATCTTGAGGGAAAACCGGTGACGACAAGAATGGGACTCAAAATAGTAGAAGAAAGGTTAAATTCCGGGCATTTTATGAGGGTTCACCGGTCTTTTATAGTGGCCTTGAATAAAATTGAGTCTATCCAGAAGTCACAGATTACCGTCGCTGGTGTTGAAATTCCCATTGGAGAAGCTTACCGTCAGCAGTTTCAAAATTATATTGCTAAAATGAATTTTTAGGTAAAACATGTCCTAAACCTCGCTTATTGTCCCATGAATATTTGTATTCTGAGTATCTTTTTCCAAATTTATAGTTGCAAAAAATTAATCTTTTAACCAAAATTATGGATATGGACGACATTAATCAGATCGCAAAACACTTTCGTGATGTTCATTTTGGTGGAAACTGGACCACTGTAAATTTAAAAGACACTTTAGCCGATGTAAACTGGCAGCAAGCAACCACAAAAGTGTGCGACTTGAATACCATTGCAGTTTTGGTTTTTCATACCAATTACTATGTGGCTGCGGTATTAAAAGTGTTGGAAGGAGGAGTGTTAGATGCCAGTGATGAACTGAGCTTTGACGGACCAGCGATAAATTCTGAAGCGGGTTGGCAGGAGTTAGTGACCAAAGCGTTGAGGGATGCGGAGTTGTTTGCATTGGAGATAGCACAGTTGAATGAAGCTCAACTTTTTGAAGATTTCGTAGCAGCTAAGTACGGAAACTATTTTAGGAACTTTCATGGAATTATTGAACATACGCATTACCATCTCGGGCAGATTACGCTGATCAAAAAGATACTAAATTCGAAAGAATAGTAGGCTGTAAATTATATATTTACAAGGAGATAAATCAAACCACCCATTCATGAAAAAACCATTGCTCTTGCTGATGGCGTTGTTCCTTGTGATCAGCACTGCCATGTATTCCAGTGCCCAGAACGCAGTAACAGGCACAAAGCTGAATAAAGATCTTGACGAATACATCACAGTGGTCCAGCAGCAATACCATATTCCTGGCCTCGCTTTAGCCCTGATAAAAGATGGAAAAGTGATTCATAGAAAGTGCTACGGTGTGGCTAACGTTGAGTATAACATCCCTTTAAATGATCAGATTGTCTTCCCTTTATTTTCTACTACCAAGGTATTTTCTGTGGTGGCCGCATACCAATTGATCGAACAGAAAAAGTTTTCTTTAGATAGCAAAATAACGGAGTTTATAGCAGATTTGCCGGATACCTGGAAAGCAATAAAAATTGAAAATCTCCTGACACATTCTTCTGGCTTACCTGATATTGTAGATTATGAAACTGAAAGAGAGGAATCCGTTGCGAAAGCTAAAGTCTACAAAGATGCCATCAAGTTCCAGCCGGGAAATCAGTTCGATTACAACCAGACCAACTTCTGGCTGTTAAACCGTGTGATTCAAAAAATCACTGGCAAAACTTTAGCCCAATACATCATAGAAAATCAGTTCTCCAGCTTTAAGAATTCGGCTGTTTTTGAAGGAAATAATTTACGGGTAGTCAAAAATTTAAGCTACGGTTACCTCTATGAAAATGAGCAAACGATGCTGAAGCGCAACTGGTTTTTTCCGGAATATATGTATGGTACGGCTGGTTTAAACCTCAGTCTAAATGATTTTATCAATTGGAACAAGCAATTTGATGAGGGCTTATTGATTAAAGAAAGTACGAAGCAGCAAGCGCTGAAACCCTATCACTACCAGCAGGAAAGAGATTTTACCTATGGATTTGACCTGATTAAAACAGATGGGGAAATATCTTATGGGTTTTCAGGAGGGCTGGCCACGGCATTTAGAAAGTTTCCTGCGAGTAAGATTACTGTTATTTTTTTGGCCAATGGGATGTTAATTCCCGCTGGTAAGTTAAGAGGAATTAATGAGGTGATCAATCAGATTGAAAAGATAGGCTCACAATAAAGAAGGGAATCAAGAGAGAACGGGGAATCAAAATAAAAAGGATTATAGAATAACAAAGGGATATTTTGTCGAGGTTGAAAATCAACGAAATATCCCTTCTTATTAAATTAAGCTTATTTGATAACCCAGTAACCAAGTGCCAGCCAGAGCAGGCCTTTGATGAGGAAGAATAGAAATCCCCAGAAACCAAATTTCTTTACCCATTTTATAATGGTGGCTTTTTTTTCTGATGTGGGTGTATTTGTCATATTTAAAGCGATTCTTTCAGGACTTCACGCCAGCTTTCCAATTCAGGGATTCCAGGCTTGCGTTTACCAAAAAATTGAACAATCATTTCTCCGTTTTTGTCAAACAATTCGATAGAGTTGACATCGCCATCGGTAGAAGGTTTAACCACCTGCCATACGCTGTGAACTTCATCTTCTCGAAGGTGCAAATTAAATTCTGGATCTAAAACATTAAACCACGGCCCCATGTCTACCAGTTTTGTAATATTTCCGCTGTGAATTTGGATACAGCCTGCATTTGCAGTGAAAACCATCACAGGAACCTGTTTTTCAGAGCAGGCGGTCATTGCTTTTCTAAATCCTTCAACAGTAGTTTCTTTTGCTCTTCCTGCTGGTGCAAGGCGTAAGGCCTGAGTTCTGGTTACTTTGAATTTTCTCAATAACATGAAAAACTCATGGCTATCGGCCATTTTATTCCATGCTTCCTGGAAACCAGTTACGTCGATTTCCGAATCTGGAAGTTCCGTTGCTGGGGCAGCTGCTGGAGCTGCTTCAATCAATACAGCTTCTTGTTCAGCATTCAGGAATTGTGCAACTAAGGCTTTATAAGCTTCCACATTGCTACGGTCTGTCAGGTAAATCTTGTGGATCGCATTTCCATTCGCATCAAAAAACTGTAAACTCTGACGGTCATTTTCAGCTACTGCGAAAGCGTATTTCCAGACACGAAGGAACAGGCGAAGGTCGATGTCGGCACCTAAAACCAGACCTGCATGCGGTGTAAAGGAAATATCTTCATAAACACCTTTTCTTTCATTTACGCAATATTCGTTGCGGGTTAAGGCCATTACATAACCTAAAGAAGGTACCGATTCCAGAATCTTCTCGAAATCAGGCTGTAAAAAAGTAACGGTCGAACCCAGGCCTGTCATTAATAATTCTGCTTCAGCAACCTGTAATTCCTGTGCTGCTTCTCTGATGCGTTTCTTAGGGTTGGCAATTTTATAGGCTTCGTATTTTTCTTTAAGGGGCTTGGTTGCAGTGATCATAAAGGGGTGTTGGGTTAAAATGAATTGATTTGTACGTTTGTATTTTTAGGGATAAAAAAGGGCTTTAGTGTTTTCGGGTTGGTAAAAACATCGGCATCGATTTCAAAAACCTCATAGATGTTTTTGGTGTTCAGCACTTCTGAGGCGGTTCCATCATACCATTTCCTGCCGTTTTTAAGCATCAGAATCCGATCTGCATATTGCGCTGCCAGGTTAAGATCATGGAGAATACCGATCACCATAAAACCTTTGCTGGCTAATGCTTTGGCAATGGCCAGGGTTTGCTGCTGGTATTGCAGGTCTAATCCAGAAACCGGTTCATCCAATAGGAGCAAAGCATTGGGCACATCCCATATCTGCACCAGAATTCTGGATAATTGTACTCTTTGTTGCTCGCCCCCGGAAAGACTGAGGTAAGAACGTTCTGCAAGCTGGCTAATACCGGTTAATTTCATTACTTCATCACAGATTTCCTTGTCTTTTGGACTTGGGTGGTTCTGGTAATGAGGATAACGTCCCATCATGACAATTTCTTGTGCCATGAAGGCCATATTTATGATGTTTTGTTGATTTAGTACTGCTCTTTTTAAGGCGAGTTCTGGCGAAGAGTAGCTGGAGATAGATTTACCATGTAAGTTGATGCTTCCATTTGAAGGTTTTATTTCCCCACTCAACAGCCGTAACAGCGTCGATTTTCCGGCACCATTGGCACCCAGTATCACGAGCATCTCGCCCGGGCGCAGGCCAAAAGAAATCTCTTTAACCAGCGTTCTTTTTCCTGCTTGGTAACTGATGTGGTCGGCGATTAACATTATAAAATCAGTTTCTTTTTATCTTTAATTAATATGTAAAGGAATAGCGGAGTACCCAATAAGGCGGTAATGACACCGATCGGTAACTCAATAGGAGCAATGATCGTTCTGCAAAGCATGTCTGCGAGGGTCAGCATTAATGCACCCATCAATGCAGATGCCGGAAGCACATATTTATTGTCGACACCAATCAGGAGTCTGATCGTATGCGGTACCAGCAGACCTACAAATCCAATGATCCCTGATATGGCTACTGAAGCGCCAACGGCGAGGGTCGAAAGGATCACCACATTGCGCTTGATCCGGTTTACCCGCAGGCCGATCTGGTTGGCCTGAGTCTCTCCTAAAGCAAAAGCATTGAGCGCTTTCCCCATATAAGGCAGGATGAAAATCGGCAGGAGTACAAAAGGAAGAATGGCGATTACGGTCTCCCATGTAGCTCCAGCTAAGCTTCCCAACATCCAAAAGGTGATGTTTCGCAATTGCTGGTCGTCGGCCATATAAGTGATGAGGCCTGTTAATGCACCGGCTAAAGCATTGATCGCAATGCCTGCCAGCAGCATTGTGGCTACATTGGATTTCCCATCTGTACGGGAGATTTGATACACCACTATAGCTGCGATTCCGGCTCCGACAAAGGCGCCGAATGCCAGTAAATAATAGCCTAGTAGATTGCTCAATCCGGCAAACAAGGCCATTTCTAAGACAATCACAATCACCGCCATTAAGGAAGCACCGGCCGAAATTCCAATTAATCCGGGTTCTGCGAGTGGATTGCGAAAAATCCCTTGAACAGCAGCACCGGAAATTCCCAATGCCGCACCTACCAAAATGCCTAAAAGTACCCTCGGCAGGCGTACAATATGCATGACGCCCTCATGCTGTACGGAAATCGTGTGTTCGGCAAAGAACCCCAGTTTTTTAGCCAGCATAATCAATACGTCAGTAACTGGAATTTTGACGGCACCTAATCCCAATGAAAAGGCGGCGGCAAGAAGTAAGGCGAGGGCCAGTGCAATGTATAAGCTTGCTTTTTTGATTACCATTTACTGTTTAGTTCTTTGATGGCTTGTGGCAATCTTACCGTAAAACCTGTTAACAATTCCCCGTCCATCTGCACTATTAGTTTATTTTTCCCAGCATTGGTGAGCGACACCCCAGGCATTTTTAAAATGCTGTTGATCCCTCCAAGGCTTTTATATCCGAAATCAAACATCAGAATCAGGTCTGGATTGGCGTTCACCAGTGCTTCTGTGGTATATGGCTTATAGTTAGAAAATCCCTGTGCAGCGTTTTTTCCACCAGCAAGGCTGATCATTGCATCCATATTCGTGTTTTTGCCGGCTACCATCATTACACCTGTACCGCGTGCATAAACAAAAAGCACTTTTGGATGCTTTGGGTTTTTACTGATATCTGCTAAGGTTTGCTGTAAATTAGAAGAGAGTTGTTTGACTAACATTTCTCCTTTTGGGCTTTGTCCGACTGCCGCAGCAACCGATCTGATAAATTTAATACTGCCGTTTGGCGAAAATTCCTGCTTGATGCTGACTACGGAGATGCCTGCTGATTTTAACTGATACGCAATTGCTTTCGAAATGTCTCCTTCTGGCGCGATCACCAGGTCTGGAGAAAAGGAAATGATCCCTTCCGCAGATAAAACTCTGTTTTGACTTACCCGGGGTACTTTTGCTGCGTAAGCTGGGTATATACTCGTTACATCTACGGCTACAATTTGATTTCCTAATCCTAAAGCATCTACAGTTTCTGTGATGGCACCGCTTAAAGTGATGATTCGCTGAGGAGCCGTCGCAAAAGAACAGACATAACATAAGAGCAGCAGTAAGGTAGAATGAAGGGTTTTAGTCATTTTTAAAAAGGGTATGGGCTTGATTACGATGCAAAGGAATGCTTAATTATACTGATTCCAAATAAATTATTTGCGATTGTCGGTATTGGGTTCATTGCATTTTAATAGCCAATATGCGGGTGTTTGTAAAGTTGATTTTTGCGTCAATTTCCTGATTGTTAGTTTGTTGTTTACTTTTGAGCTGCTCTCTTTTTAATGATATTCTGGTTAATTCTGTCTATAATTTATCCCGATTCCGTAAATATTATCCCGAAAAGGTTAAAAATAATCCCTTTTGCGTTGCTAAGATATTGGTAAATGTAAGCATATTTGCCTACTTTATTTAGACTGATTAAAAATAATACTGAACATAAATGGTCTTTCTTAGCGCTGGAAAAAAATACTTATTACTGTTACTGATCCTCCTGGCCAATGCTGGTTTTGCAAAGGACATTAAAGGAAGGTTGACAGGGATCGTCTATGACGATGCCAATAAGGCGCTTTCTGGAATCACTGTAGCTTTAGAGCCTGATAGAAAGCGTGCTTTAACTGATGCTAAAGGAAGCTTCCAAATGGATCAATTGTATCCTGGGACTTATTCTCTTCGGATTTCGGCGATAGGTTTTCAGACTTACACTCAGGAAGTGGAAGTTTTAGCAGGCAATAAAAACACGATAACGATCAGGTTGCTGCGTAAAAACGAATCTCTAAAGGAAGTCAGCGTGAATGGTGTACATGGCAATCCAGATAATTTTATTGACATGACTCGTACCACTATGCCCAGCAGGGTGATCACCAGAAAAGAAATAGAACAGATGGGCAGCCGCAGGTTGGATGAAGTTTTAAAAGAACAGACCGGTTTGGCGATCGTTAGTGATATTGGTTCAGGAAATAGGGCGGTAGGCTTACAGATGCAGGGTTTCGACAGTGGTTATACCATGATTATGATCGATGGTCAGCCAATGGTAGGCAGAAACAGTGGTAATTTTGACCTTTCCAGAGTAACCGTATCTGATATCGAACGGATCGAAATCATTAAAGGGGCTTCCTCTTGTTTGTTTGGCAGTGAAGCCCTGGCAGGGGTAGTCAATATTGTGACCCGTAAAAATATCACGCAGCCGCAGGGTTTAGCCGTAATCCGTTATGGCAGTTTTAACATGCTGGATGCTACGCTAGAAGGAGAAACGCCTTTTGCAGGGAAGAAAGGATCGGTTTACGTATCTGGGAATTATTACCGAACGGATGGTTTTAACTCCAATCCTTACCTGGAAGAAGGGAAAACGGCACCTCCTTTTGATAGCTATTCTTTTCAAAGTCGTGGCCGTTACCTTTTAAATGAGATCAGCAGCCTGAGTTTTAACGGTCGCTATGCCAACAGACATTCTGTGAATGATATTTCTTATGGGGTTGTTCCCAGCAAAGATATTTTAGACGAACATGATTTAAATGCTTCGCTCGCTTTGAACAACAACTTCAGAAATGGGACTAAACTGAGGACACAATATTACCTGACGAGGTATCAAACTGCGCAGGATGTGACCGATTTAAATACCAATACGATCATTCCTGGAAGTCGGTTTAAGCAATTTCTACACCGTTTGGAAACTCAGGGCAGTCATCAGTTTTTTCAAACACTAAACCTGACCGGTGGTCTGGGGGCTGCTTTTGAAATACTGGACAATTCCTATTACCGTGATGAAAAGAACATGAGCAATTATTTTGCTTATGGCCAGGCAGACTGGAGCTTGTCTTCCAGCCTCAATATGACTGCAGGTGCGCGTTTTGATTACCATGATAAATATGGCTCTAAACTAAACCCAAGTGTAGGTTTGCGTTATCAGCCATTTGATAAACTGACGCTAAGAGCATCGATAGGAACAGGTTTCAAAACACCAAGTTTCCAGCAGCTATACATGGTGTTTACCAATGTGCAAACTGGTTATACCGTGTTTGGAGCAGAAGAATTTTGGCGGGAAATCCAGCTGTTAAAGGATGTCGGACAGATGATGAGTATTTTCCCAATTGCCAATCAAATCGGTACACTGAGGCCGGAAAGGTCGGTTTCTTATAGCGGAGGCTTTGCCTATAATCCGATTTCCTCCATCAAACTGGATGTAAATATTTTCTACAACGACATGAGGAATTTCATTAGTGCTGAGCCAGTAGCGATCAAAACCAATCAGCAGCAGGTGTTTTCTTATATTAATGTAGCTAAAGCTTATACTGCCGGAACGGAAATTGGCATGAGCTGGAAAGTAACAAAAGAACTAAGTCTCTCTGCCGGTTACCAGTTGTTATATACGGTCGACTTAGGTATTGTTGAAGCTATAAAAAATGGTACCGGCTTATATGCCCAGGTTTATGACGGCATAAATCCACCGAGACGTTCTAAAAGATCAGATTATTTTGGGATGGCCAACAGGTCCAGGCACATGGCCAATATCAGGGCGAGTTATGAACACGAACCTTCCGGAATTACTGGATCCTTTCGCGTCAATTACCGGAGTAAATATGGATTTACAGAAGCCAATAGTGCCAACTTGTTTATCGATCCTTATGATACGTATGTGCCCAGCTATTTCTTATTTAACGCGGCCCTGCAAAAGACTTTTTATAACAAACATTTACAACTGCAGTTTACGGCAGAGAACCTGATGGATTACCGGGATCAGCTGATGCCTGCTCAGCAGGGAAGGGTAATTATTGCCGGAATCAGCTGGAGATTTTTTAAAGGTTAAACTCATCAAGAAAAAAAATATAAACGCATCAATAAATAGCAACATGAACAAAAGTTTAAAATCGGTCTTCCTGGTATTGCTCAGCCTCCTGACACTCGCTTCCTGTACAAAGAAAGAAATCAAACCTGAGCTGGAAGACGGAAAAAGTGCCGTAATTAAGGACCTTCCTGGCGACGTAGGCAATACCGTAGGTAGTGGGAAACCCTTTGAGCCTTTTTATTTCAGCACTAAAACCGGAGCGAAAGTAGCCGCCACTGAAAAATTAACTGCTGCCTGGGACCTGGCATTTGCCAGAGAATACAATTCTTATGTGTCTATCAATAATGGGGCTGATGCCAATAGTTTGGGTTTTGGCGGCCCAGGTAAAGGAGCGATGGTAGTCGTTAATCAGGCCTATGATCAATTGAAAACCGCCCCCTCAGATACAGAGTTCAGTACAAATGGAATCAGCAGTACTGGTATTGATGTGGGCAATGGCAAGGGCTGGTTTTTCTATGAAATGAACACGCATATCGCCGTTCCTGTAAAAAACAGAACGTTTGTGATTCGAACTGCAGATGGAAAATTTGCAAAGCTGGAACTGATCAGCATGTACAAAGGCGCGCCGAAGGTGGTGAGCGATCTGAACTGGCCGGCACCTTATTTTACTTTCCGCTATTTCCTGCAGGGTGATGGCAGCAGAAACCTATCCACCAAAGATTAACCTTTTAAAGCTAAATAAATGAATACGCTTGACTACTTCAAAAAATATAGCCGCCTGATGATGATGGGCTTGATGGTCTCGATGGCCAGCGCTTGTTCGAAAGATGATGATCCAGGGCGCACAGAACCTCCTATAGAGCCTGGTACAGTAGCTTTTTATAAAATTCAGCGGGTAGATAACCTAGCTGCGGAAACCGATGATAATAATCCTACGGTGCCTAAAAAGGCAGTTTATTTTAGCCTGGAGGACAAACAGGAAGTGGCCTTGAATATGGCAAAAACACATCGCTGGGACATGGGCTTAAGTGGTTTATACAACAGCTTTGTATCTGGAAATAACGGAGATAATACGACCAATTTCGGCTCCGGAGGTCCAGGGAAGGGTGGGGTAATGATCGTTGTAAAGCCATTTAATGAGGTGGTTGATATTCCTGCAGATTCTGAGTTTAAAACGGGAGCCGGGGCGATCGGCACAGATAATCTGGGTGATTTTGGCGAAGGAATAGGCTGGTATATCTACGATTTCGGAGGTGGAATCATTGGGGATAAAAGCTTTGAAAAATCGCACGTTGCTTATGCGCTGGGTAATCCGATTAAAATGGTAAATGGAAATACAGCGCCGGCAAGAACGCTGATTGTCCGCACCTCAAGAGGGAATTATGCCAAGATCAAAATGATCAGCTGCTATAAAGACGCCTATATTCCGGAGCTATGGTTTAGAAATACACCACACATGTACTTTAGTTTCGAGTACGTGCTAGTTCCTAAAGGCAGCACCAAATTCGAAGTTAAATAATACAGTACCCTTATTGAAAATCTAATACGACACTCAATTCATATGAAACAACATTATGCTTACTTTCTACTGATCGCTGGATTTATGGGTCTTACTGCCTGTAAAAAGACGATTGGTTTAGACCCTGTTCCACAGAATAAAATATTAGAATATAAGATCAGCAATTTGAAAGATACAGCCATGTATGCTTCCATTAATCAGCTGAATAATACGATTACAGTTTACTTGCCCGTGGTTTACGGTCTGTCGCTGATAGACCCGGAGATTAAAGTATCGGAAGGTGCAACCTTAACAGAAGTTCCGCTGCCTGTAGATGTGTACGACCAGGAAAAAAAGTACACTGTAAAAGGAAAAGATGGAAGTACCAATACCTATACCCTTAAAATCAAGGTGATGAACCCGGTAAAACTGGATGTCTCCTGGCCAGCGTTTAATCTGGTCAATGGAGAAATGATCGCTTATCCAAATTCAGACGGAAATTTTATTGGCAATTTCAATGCCTTCGGACAAGGACTTTTACGAATAGACCTGCTGCATAAAAAAACAGGAAAGGTAACTGTGATTAATGATGCACTGGTGACCTGGGTATTGGCTTCCCCAACGCAGAGCGCTAGTTTGAGTTTTAAGCCAGGCATAGATACTGGTGTTTACCAGGTAAAAGTTAAATACTATGATCAGGAAATGACGATGAAAGAACCACTGCATATCATACATCGCCAGCCGGATTTACTCATGCCTTCCAAGAGTGTAAAACAGGGAGAAAACATTTCTTTCCCGGCTTTCAATAGCATCTTTCTGGGACTGAAATCGGTGAAAGTGAAATTGAACGATGCAGCTACTTACGATTTACCTGTTGTTGGCTTTACAACAACGGAAATGACGCTGAAAGTGCCGGATAATTTCCCGATAGGTACTTATGATTATACCGCCTTATTCACTTTTGAATTTGAAAATTGGAAATCAGTGAGCAAACTAGGATCGCTCACCGTTGCCGCTAAATAGACATACGACCGACTTGTGTACAGGGGAGGTTTTATAAATCCCTAATGTTAAACTTAAAAACTGATGCTAATGAATTAAATGACCACTAACGCTTCTATCTCACCAATTAACGCTTCAAATTAATCATTAACAAATTTAAATCATCTTAAAAAAAACAACATGAAAACTATTATAAAAACCGTATTTGCTGTAACTGCCATTGCTTTAGCTGTCACTTCTTGTAAAAAACAAAATGAAGGAACTGCACCTACAGGGACTTTGAAATCTGCAAATGGCATCGCTGCTGTGACGCCAGTAGTTTCAGATACGATTTATGGCCACTGGGCAAATCCAAGAGGGGGTAACTTCGGCTCTATTTACCTGAACCTTAGTCAATCTGCAAGTCTGGATACAGCTTCTACAAATAATAGCAGATTCGATGTAGTGCTGACCGGAACAAACAATTCATTCGTAGAGGGGGTAAACGGTTACACTTTAGAATATGTGCAAAATGTTCCATTTGCAACAATTGACGCTTTTACAATAGGAACTGCTGCGACCTCTATTGGCAGAAGTACTACCGCGCTTAGTGCTGCAAATGGATGGTATGGATACGTTGCGCCAAATGGCAATACTTTAGCACCAAACTTCTACATCATTGCACGTTCAAATGATACCAGACCTGATTATGCTTTAAGATTTACTGCAATCGTTGGACAAGGTACAGCCACACTTAACCGTGGTAAATTCGTGATTGAATACGGCGAAATTCTTTAATATCATCCACCTGTAGCGCTTGCCGGAATTATCCGGCATGCGCTATGTTTAACTCATCAATTTTATCAAATTAAACTGAAAATGCCTGATTATAAGTTTGCAAAATCCTCCATGATGTCCTGCACTTTGTTTGTGCTGGTCTTGCTTTTAACCATTGCTTCTGCCTGTAAAAAGGAATATACCGATTTTCCTTATCATAACATCGAGCAATTTGAAGTCAGCATAGACGAAAAAAGTAATATTGATGCTGTAATCAATGGGGACAGTATCGTTTTATACTGGCCTCCATTTATAACGATGCCTGATTCGATTACGCCGCAAATTAAGGTGTCTGAAAGGGCTACTATTCTTCCTGCGTCTGGAAAGAAAGTCGCTTTTTCCGATAAAACGACTTATACGGTAACCGCTCAGGATGGCAATTCAAAAGTTTATCATTTGAAAAGGTTGAACAATCAGCCGTTATTTAGTTTTGAGCTGGCACGTACGATGGTCAGAGGAGGTCCTTTTCTTTTAAGCGGCAGCTACCTGGTAGCAGATACGTCAAAGACGAAGGTGTACCTGGTCGACAAAGCGAAAAAGGAAATCAGAATTAATCCGATCGCGTTATTGACTACCGCCAGACTGAATGCTGTAGTACCCGCTGCAAGTGTGATTGATACTGGAAGCTATCAGATTAAGGTGATTACAGGGGCTCGGACACAAATTAAAGGACCTTTTAAAATCCTGCGTTAATGAACATCAGTTTTCCCTTCCATATTACCATCAGGCTGGCACTTTTATTAGTGCTGTCTGTGTTTTATAGCTGCAAGAAAAATCCGGTAATTCCAAATGAGTTACCGGTTTCGCCGTTAACAGGAAACCGGATGGAATTTACGCTGGATTCTATTTACCTGTATGCCTCACAGACTTATTTATGGAATGATGCTTTACCTGGTTATGGGGACTTTAATCCTAGGCAATATCAGGGAGCCAATGATTTAAAGGCTTTTAATGCAGCAGTTTTTAGCCTGAGCCAATTGAAGATCAATCCTGTAAACGGGGTTGCTTATGAAAGGTCTTTTACGCCCGGGCAAGGTAAATATTCATTTATACAAGTTTCGGGTCTGCTTTCCGGAAAAGCTGCGGGTAATTCCGATAAACTGGCCGTAGTTTCTTTGAGCGGAAAAGGGGCTGATATGGGGCTTAATATAGCTGCTTTTGGTACGGAGCTGCGTATTAGTTATGTAAACCCTGGCTCTCCGGCAGCAAATGCAGGTTTAACACGTGCCTGGCGAATTTTGGAAATCAATGGGCAGCCTGCAACTTTATCTGCTGCTCAAAATGCAATTGGGTTAAGCAGTATAGAATTGCAGCTGGAAAAAACAGATGGGAGCCTGGCAAATGTTACTTTGTCAACCAGCAATTATCAAAGCAGTCCAGTGCTGAAAACGGCTGTCTTATCTGCCGAAAACGAAAATGTGGGTTATATCGCTCTTTCCGATTTTAATACCTTATCGAGTTCAAAGCCCCTGCTGGATCAATCTTTCGGGGTTTTAGCAGCAGCGATGCCATCAACATTGATTGTAGACCTCAGGTACAATAAAGGTGGATATGTGGAAACTGCGGCTTATGTGGCCAATCTCATTGCCAATTCTGGTTTAAATGGAAAAACGATGTATGTGGAGCGTTACAATACCATGCTGCAGCAAGGGAAAGCAACGTACCTCAAAAACCAGCCTTATTTTGATGAACAGGGAAATCCGGTTTTTCTAGACGGAAAACGGGCTACACTGTTCAATGTAGATTACAGCCTCAATGGAAATACCTACGCGTATGCCAAAAAAGGGAGTCTAGAAAGCATCAGAAATGTGTATTTCATTGTCAGCGGACAAACGGCATCTGCCAGTGAAATGCTCATCAATTGTCTGAAGCCCTACCTCAATGTGAAATTAATCGGCAGTCAGACTTATGGGAAACCAGTAGGCTTTTTTGGGATCAATATCGATAAATACACGATGTATCTGCCCAATTTTAAAATAGAAAATGCAGCGGGAGCAGGTGATTACTTTACGGGATTTATCCCTGAATTACTGGTTCAGGACGATCTGTCAAAAGATTTTGCAGATCCGAAAGAGGCTTGCGTGGCTGCGGCTATTTCGCTGGTCAATGGCAAGCCAGCAGGAATCTCATCGGCAAAACTGTCGCTATCAGTCAGTGCTCAGCAAAATGTTCCCTTTCCAGCCGTCAGTTTTGTGGAGTCCAGAGCAGGGTTTAATGGGATGGTCAAAAGAAAATTAAAGTTGAAATAAAATATAGAAGAAGATGTGCAAAACGAGGGTGTTAAGTACTAAAGGAGATACAGTGATCAGCAGCTGTATGGGATGTAAAATGTATTATTTGTGGCATAATAATTTGCTGTTAAATTTCAGTATTGATGCTTTTGAAGCATTTAGAGGTGTGGTGTTTAGCCTGCCTTTTCATAAAAACAGCTTACCATTTCCGGATGAGGAAGAGCGGATCATTCTGCATACGCCTAATGAAGACATCTGTTTTGCATTTTGTTATGAGGAATTTGAAAGCTTTAAACTGGCGATTGATGAATCCATTTACATGAATGAGGTATATCAGCTCATGAGTAAGTAAAAAAAGCGAAGAAAAATAATGAAGATTAAATCAAAGATAGAAGGAGCGGAAGATTGGTTATTCATCGAGGAGATTCCTGAAATGTACGTCGCCAATACACCGCTTTCAGAAAAGAACATCAATATTAAAATGCCTGCTGTAAATAAACTGGTCAATTATCAGCTGAGTGCCGGAGGTTTGTTTCTTGTTCATTCCACCATGCAGTTTCATGAAAATGTTAAAGTGCTTTCGGAAGTGGAAGGGGAGGCGATTACTTCTCAGTTTATCTTTTATGGGACAAGCCCGGCCGGAGATAAAAATGCCTCGAAGAATAGCCGAAGAATGGGAAGCAGGCACAATATCCGGTATATTCCATCTTTAAAAGGAAAATATCCAATGGTTCCTGGAGTAGAATATAAATACTTTCTACTGGTACTCTCTAAGGCCTATTATTTTCATTTGATTGATCAGCATTCCTTACTCCATACCGATTTTGTCAAGGAGATCCTCAAAGGAAAATATACCTCTTTTGTGGCCAAGGATCTTTCTGTGACACCGGAAATGAGGAGAGTAATAAATGACATTTGTGAATGCAGGCGTACCGGTGAACTGAAACGGATGCACACAGAATCTAAGATTTTAGAATTGCTGATGCTGCAGCTGGAGCAAATGCAATCTGGTGTGGAGGTTGAAAAATACCTGATCAAACCTGATGATCTTAAGAAAATTGAACATGCACGAGAGGTATTGGATGCAGGCTATCGCTATCCGCCTACGATCATAGAATTGTCGAAAATTACTGCTTTAAATGAGTTCAAACTGAAGCGTGGTTTTAAAGAATATTTCGGAATTACCATTTATGGTTATGTGACACGTTTGCGGATGGAAGAAGCAAAAAGACTGATTCTGGAAGAAAGAATGAGCATCGGACAGGTCGCTGCGGCAGTAGGTTTTAACCACCAAAGCCACTTGACAGATGCTTTTAAGCGTTACTTTGGTATTTTACCCAGCGAGGTAAGTTTGGGACAGGAAACCTGAATCCGAAGCACTGGAATCTGTTTTGATTTGCGGAGGAGCCCGTTCTGAAACCCGGTGTTTTTAGGTAATTAAAAGATCATAGTTTTGGCATACTGTATAATTATGGATGGAAACTACGCTGTTAATGCTCAATTCCGTTATATTTGTCTATATAATATATCGAAAACCACGTTTTAATCATTGCCTATAAATGAGTACGAATACAGCAGTTTCTCCATCAGAATTTGAATTGGTATCTGGTTTAGAAATCCACGTACAGCTAAATACAAAATCAAAAATTTTCTCCTCAGACAGTGCTTCTTTCGGGGCTAAACCGAATGAACACATCTCTGCGGTCTCTCTTGCCTTGCCCGGTGCTTTGCCAAAACTCAATAAAGAGGTGGTGGCTAAAGCCATTAGAATGGGCTTGGCGCTGAATTGCACGATAAATGAAATCAATTATTTTGACCGCAAGAATTATTTCTATGCAGATCTGCCAAAAGGATACCAGATTACGCAAGACAATAAGCCGATCTGTCAGAATGGTTTCCTGAATGTGACTTTGCCAAATGGCGAGGAAAAAAGAATAGGAATCAACAGAATCCACCTGGAAGAAGATGCAGGGAAGAGCTTACACGATCAGGACGATCGCTTTTCTTTTGTAGACCTGAACCGGGCTGGAGTTCCATTAATAGAAATCGTAACGGAGCCGGATATCCGTTCTGCGGAAGAGGCTTCTGCATTATTGTTAGAAATTCGGAAACTGGTGCGCCACCTCGATGTAAGTGATGGAAATATGGAAGAGGGCAGCTTACGCTGTGATGCGAACATCTCGATTCGTAAATTTGGAACCACGGAGTTCGGTACACGCTGTGAAGTGAAAAACCTGAACTCTATCCGTAATGTGCGCAGGGCGATGGAATTTGAATTTAACCGTCAGCAGGAAGTGATTTCTGAAGGGGGGAGGATCATCCAAAGCACCTTAAACTTCGATGCAGATCAGGGTACAACTGCTCCAATGCGAACTAAGGAAGAGGCCAATGATTACCGCTATTTCCCTGATCCTGACCTTGCACCGATCCACATCTCTGCCGAATGGCTGGCGCAGATCAAGTTCGATATGCCGGCATTGCCAGCGGAAATCTCCAAACAATTAGTTGCCGGCTTTGGCGTTAATGCTTCTGAGGCTGCTATGCTTTCTGAAGATCGTGATTTGCTGACTTATTTTAATGGCGCTTTACCGATTGTAGGCAACAAGAAAAACTTGGTAAACTGGCTTACAGGGTCGATTAGAGCGTTGTTAAGTGAGCAGGAGATCAGTATTGCTGATTTTAAACTGCAGCCTGTACAGCTGGCAGAGTTGATCAACCTTGTTGACGATAAAAAGATTACCCAACAGATTGCCTTGCAACAATTACTCCCAGAGCTGGTAAAAGACCCTAAAGCGGAAGCTATGGCGACGGCTGCAGCTTTAAATCTATTGATTGTGGAGAATAGTGATGAATTATCTGGCTTTGTGGATGAAGTCCTGGCAAAATTTGATGCTCAGGTACAAGCCTATAAAAAAGGTAAAAAGGGCGTGCTTGGACTGTTTGTTGGTGAGGTAATGAAACTGGCTAAAGGAAAAGCAGATGCCCAGAAAATAAACGAATTGTTACAAGATAAATTAAAGTAAAAAGAATACAAATGAAGAAACTCGGATATCTATTATTGATCTGTTTTGCATTTACTGCATGTAAGGACAAAAGTAAGTTTACCATTAGTGGAGAATTTAAGAACGCAACGCCTCAAAGTAAAGTTTACTTATTTGGTCTACAAAAAGAAAATGTACTTCCTTTAGATTCGACAGTGCTTTCTGAAAAAGGAGAATTTAAATTCTCACACAGTACACCAGGAGTAGATTTCTTTAGAATCTCTGCCGGACATAATGAGTATATGATCATTGCTAAGAATGGTGACGATATTAAAATTGCTGCTGATTTAACCGATAAGAATTTAGGATATACGGTCTCCGGAGCAATGGAAGCGGATAAGTTACAGGAATTGAATACGGTTAAAAACCAGTACATGGCTAAACTTGGTGCAATTCAAGCGAAGTTTGAAGAAGCAGTAGCCGCTCAGCCTGATAAAAGAGAGGCGATTATGGAGCAATTCAGACCTGAATATACCCAGGAAATCAATGGATTGAATAAAGCAGTGTTGAAATTCGCACAGGACAACAGCAATTCTTTGGCGGGTTTCTACGCGATTAACCTGTTGAATCCTGCCGAATATGAGAAAGAAATGGTAGAATATTCAGATAAGATTAAAAGCAGCTTCAATGACAATCCTTCAGTAACGGAGTTTTTAACAAAAATGTCTAAGCTGAAAGCTTTATCAGTAGGTTCACAAGCACCAGAATTTACCATTGCTGGTTTAGACGGTAAACCAGTGAAATTATCAGATTTTAAAGGGAAGTATGTACTGATTGACTTCTGGGCTTCCTGGTGTATGCCTTGTCGCCAAGAGAATCCAAACCTGGTAAAAGCTTACAATGCTTTCAAAGATAAGAACTTTACCGTCCTTGGGATTTCATTGGATAAAGACGCTACTGCCTGGAAAAACGCAATTGCGGCAGATCATTTAACATGGACGCATGCTGGCGAATTGAAAGATTTTGATGGTCCTGTAGTGAGACAATATGAGATCGAAGCGATCCCAAGTTCCTTTCTATTAGATCCTAACGGAAAAATTATAGCGAAGAATCTACGTGGTGAAGAGCTGGATGCTTTCTTAAATAAAACTTTAAAATAATCCTAAATCCGTGTTAACACACTGGAGTCACTTAACAATTTGTTAACTTGGGTTTAACGGTATATTATAATTGATTACCTAATTTCGTAACAAATATTTAAAGCTATGAGCACCGTAAAACAAAAGATACTGATTGTTGATGATGAACCTGATATCCTTGAATTGATCGAGTACAACTTGAAAAAAGAAGGATATCAGGTTTTTTTGGCTAGTAATGGCCAGGAAGGAATTACGGTAGCCAAGAAGGTTCATCCTGATTTAATCATTCTGGATATCATGATGCCTAAAATGGATGGGATTGAAGCTTGCAGGTTAATGCGAGCCATTCCAGAGTTTAAAAATACATTCATGGTATTCTTAACCGCAAGAAGTGAAGAGTATTCAGAAATTGCCGGTTTTAATGTAGGTGCAGATGATTATATTGCCAAACCGATTAAACCACGTGCATTGGTGAGTAGAATTAATGCCATATTAAGAAGAAATTCAAGTGCTGATGAGGTTTCTGATAATAAAGTAGAAATCGGAGATTTGGTCATTGACAGGGAAGCATACCTGGTATTTCAAGGCGGACAAAAAGTAGTTTTAGCCAAAAAGGAATTCGAATTATTGTACTTATTAGCCTCTAAACCCGGAAAAGTATACACCAGAGAATCTATTCTTAAAAATATTTGGGAAGACTCAGTAGTGGTCACCAACCGTACAATTGATGTGCATATCCGCAAACTTCGTGAGAAATTAGGCGAGACTTATGTGGCAACAGTGAAGGGTGTAGGCTATAAATTCGAACTTTCTTAGTATTTTTGTGCAGTATTAAATCCACTGTATTGAAATATCCTTCTTTTAAAGATCTTATCCTATTCGAAAACGATGATTATATCGTCGTAAATAAACCTCCATTCGTAGCCTCGCTGGATGAGCGCGGCGGATCAGGCGAGGTCAATATATTACGTTTGGCAAAGCAGTATTCTGCTGATGCACAGGTATGTCATCGTTTAGACAAAGAAACTTCAGGCGCGATTATTATCGCGAAAACTCCTGATGCCTATCGCAACGTTGCGATGCAATTTGAAAAGCGCAGAGTAAGCAAAGTATACCACGCAGTGGTAGACGGACAGTTTACTTTTAACGAGCTGTTTATCGACCTTCCCATCCTTAACGACGGGAATAAGAGCGTTACCATCGACAGAAAAGAGGGTAAACGTGCAGAAACCATTTTTAATTCCATAAAACATTACCGTCATTATACCCTGGTAGAATGTAAGCCGATTACCGGCCGTATGCACCAGATCCGGATCCATCTGGCTACTCAGCGCGCAGCAATTGCTGGCGATGATATGTACCGTGGAAAACCGGTCTTCTTATCGACCATGAAAAAAGGGTACCGCATTGCAAAAGACGATGAAGAACTTCCGATTATGAAACGTTTTGCTTTACATGCCAGACATTTGGTATTTAAAGGATTAGATGGAGCTGATATCGTTATTGATGCACCATATCCTAAGGATTTTGCAACACTGATTAAACTACTTGATAAATTTGACGCTTAAACGGTAAGATATGTATGTACGGATGGTAAATTATGTAGACAGAATTAACCAGTACCGGAAGACCAAAATCTCAAACAGGAACTTTTTAGTGATAGCTGCATTGATTGTTGGGGTCCTTGCCGGACTTGCAGCTTCCTTGTTGAAAACCATTACACACCACATTGAAGATTTCCTGCAAACAGGGTTTCATTGGGAATACAAGTATTACCTCTTCTTCTTTTTCCCCTTTATCGGGATTCTGTTGTCGGTCATGTATGTCCGGCGTTTCATTAGAAGAGGGAAGTTTGAAACCGGATTAACCCCTTTGCTGTACACCATCTCCAGAAAATCAAGTAAGGTAGAACCCCATAATATTTATTCGCAGATCATCACAGCCGCCCTAACGGTAGGCTTTGGTGGTTCTACGGGCCTGGAAGCCCCCATTGTAACCAGTGGCGCTGGAATCGGATCTGTTGTTGGACGCTTCCTGGGCTTGTCCTATAAGGAAACGACCATGCTTTTGGCTTGTGGAGCCGCTGCGGGTATCGCAGGGGCCTTTAATAGTCCAATTGCAGGGATTGTGTTCGCGGTAGAAATTCTGCTTCCTGAATTCAGTATTCCTGCCTTTATCCCTTTGCTGCTGGCCTCGGCTACTGCAGCAGTAGTAGCAAGGCTGTTTTACAATGAACAGCTGTTCTTCTTAGTGACCGAAGGATGGAAAATGGAGGCCCTGATTTATTATGTGATTCTTGCGGCATTTATAGGATTGTTTTCGATCTATTTTACCAAAGCAAGCGCATTTGTCAAAGGCTCTTTTTATAAAATTAAACATCCTTATAAGAAAGTAGTTGTAGGTGGACTGATGTTAGGTTTATTGGTGTTTCTATTCCCAACTTTATATGGAGAGGGCTACATCACGATCAAGAATCTGTTGATGGGAAACTATTCCACAGTGATCAATAACAGCATTTTTTCTGAATACAGGCATTTACCATGGCTAGTCCTGATCTTTACTTTAGCCACCCTTTTTGCTAAATCTGCGGCAACGCTGATCACTTTAAGCGCTGGAGGAAATGGTGGGATCTTTGCACCCAGCTTAATTATGGGCGGTTTAATGGGCTTTATGCTGGCTTTTACCGTGAATACCTTAGGGATTGCAGAGCTAAATGTGGCCAACTTTATTGTGGCTGGAATGGCAGGTTCCTTAAGTGCGATTATGCATGCGCCATTAACCGGTATCTTTCTAATTGCTGAAATTACCGGTGGTTACGTCTTAATGGTGCCGCTGATGATTGTTTCAGCGATTTCTTACCTGATCAACAGAAGTAAAAATAAATATTCGATCTATACCAAACCGCTTGCGGAAAAAGGGGAGCTGCTGTCTTATGAAGACAAAGACTCAACGGTATTGAACATGATGAAATTAAGGTATCTGGTAGAGAAAGATTACCTGGTTTTAAATCAGGATGATTTAATTGTAGACCGCTTACCGGAGATTTTACAGTCTAAACGCAGTGTCTTTCCAGTTGTCGCCGAGGAAGACCATAGTTTTAAAGGCTTGATTTATCTGGAAGCGCTCCTTAAAAAAGGAATCAACCAGGTGGATCATTTGGAAGTAAGAGCCAATGATTTAATTGAGGAGGCTCCTGATACTGTTCATATCAATGATTCGATGCGAATTGTGATGCAGAAGATGGAAAAGGAAAATGTATGGGCTTTGCCAGTATTAACTGAAGAAGAGCGCTATCTGGGTTTTGTCTCCAAAACCGCCATCTTTAATAAATACCGCAAATTATTAGCTCGTCAGGCTGACTATATGGAATAACAAAAGCCAGATCCGTGTAGAAACCTGGCTTTTGTTATCATTAGACTAGGGAAAAAGCGTTTATTCTGCCGTTCTTTTTAGTCCGAATTTTTCAATCTTACTGTAAAGGTGACTGCGCTGAATATCAATGTCATCCGCTGTCTTAGATACATTCCAATTGTTTTTCTCTAACTTGAACTTGATGAATTCTTTTTCCGCATGATCTTTATAATCCTGGAAATTGCTAAAGCTATCATAGTTCTGACCTATACTGCGTACTGACTGCTGACCTGCAGCAGCAGCATGTGCCGCACCAATGTTGGTACCGCCGCCAGGGTTTGCAAAAGCAGCCACATCTTGTTCTGTAATTGCTTTATCAGAAAGTATGATTAAGCGTTCGATCATATTGTGCAGCTCACGTACGTTTCCAGTCCATGGTAAAGCCTGTAGGGCCGCCATAGCTGCATCACCGATCTTTTTAACCGGCATGCCATACTCTTTACAAATTTCTTCCAGAAAGTGCAGTGCGATCTCCGGAATATCTTCAATACGCTCTGTTAAATGTGGTACGTGAATGTTGATGACGTTTAGACGGTGGTATAAATCCATACGGAAATTGCCATCTTCAATTTCTTTCAAAAGATCTTTATTGGTTGCGGCAAGTACTCTTACGTTTACTTCCAGCTCTTTTTCTCCACCAACACGGCTGATTTTATGCTCTTGTAAGGCACGTAAAACTTTCGCCTGAGCAGAAAGACTCATGTCACCAATCTCATCCAGGAATAAAGTTCCACCGTTGGCCAGTTCGAATTTACCAATACGCTGTTTTACAGCCGAAGTAAAGGATCCTTTCTCATGCCCAAATAGTTCACTCTCGATCAGTTCCGAAGGAATAGCCGCACAGTTTACTTCAATTAAAGGGCTATCTGCACGATTGGATTTTTCATGCAACCATCTCGCAACTAGCTCTTTGCCACTTCCGTTAGCACCGGTAATCAACACGCGGGCATCAGTAGGGGCAACACGCTCAATGGTTTCTTTGATTTTTCCAATGCTCTCAGAGCTACCCAGTATGTCTCTGGTCTTGCTGGCTTTTCTTTTCAGGACCTTAGTTTCAGTGACTAAAGTACCTCTGTCCAGCGCATTTCTTACGGTAATTAATAACCTGTTTAAATCTGGTGGTTTAGAGATAAAGTCAAAGGCTCCTTTTTTACTGGCTTCAATTGCTGTTTCTACGGTTCCGTGACCAGAAATCATGATAAAAGGAAGGTCCGGACTATAGGCCTGTGCTTGTTCCAGCACTTCCATACCGTCCATTTTATTCATTTTAATGTCACACAATACCAGATCAAATTTCTTTTTTTTGATCAGATCTAATCCGTCAACACCATTATCAATATCTTCTACATCGTAATTTTCATACTCTAGGATTTCACGAAGTGTGCTCCTTATTGCGCGTTCATCATCAATTATTAATAATTTTGCCATAGGTATTGCTCATCATTTTTATTAGGAATACGAATATATTATTTTCATTTGAATATAATTGCTTTTAACACTGATGATGCAGTGATCCAGTTATTATTTCAATGGGATAAAACTTTTTTGTAATCAGGGGTAAAACGCATTTGCCCGCTTTTTAGCGTATTGAGATTAAACAAAAAAATGCAAGCCTATAAGCCGGGTTCTGTAAGCTGATTGCTCAGCCTTTCTACCATTAATCCAGTATAAATGTCACCACTTATCTCTAACGACCTACCCACTAACATCGGACGAGCAGCCCTACATACGTTAGCCTATTTGGTCTTTCAACTCCCGGGGTTTACCAGCGATCCGGTTGCCCGGAATACTCGTGAGCTCTTACCTCACGTTTTCAACCTTACCTGTGCTTAAAAAGCCATTGGCGGTGTATTTTCTGCGGCACTTTCCATAACTCAGGTATTCATTCCTAAGCCTCTTCCCGTTAGGAAGCGGGATGCTCTGCGTTGCCCGGACTTTCCTCTCCGATAAATCGCAGCGATAGAACAGCTTGCATTTTTTGTGCGACAAAGATATAAAAAAATGGGGTTTATTTGATATAAAATAGGCTCTTTTACGTTCCAGGTTAACTTCGTCATCTTCTGCGCTCATGATGAAAATTTTTGGTTTCACTGACTGTAATACAGATCGTGTTGGGTTCGCTAGCTGTTTTGCTTTACTTTTGCACCGGTATTGTTCGGGCAGAACGAAAACAAAACAGCAGCAAGTGTATGTACTGAAAATCTATAAAAAGAATATGGTCTTTATTGGGGGGTAATTACGAGTTAATTTCAGTCTCTAATAAATATAGTGGAATGGAGCATTAATTTTAAAGCTGCATTGTGACTGAGGAAAAGAAAAAGATATTGTTAAATTTAAAAAAAACAAACGGTCATTATTGTTTGATAAATAATCTTTATTAAAAGAGACCGGAATTGATTAATATATATGTCGAAACAAATCAAAGCATTAAAATGTCCACAATGTGGCAGCGTTAAAAAACAGGAGGTTAAGGAAGACCATTATATCTGCAATAATTGTGGTACCGAATATTTTCTGGATAACGATGATATTAATGTTAATATTCGGCACAGCTTTACTGATAATGGATCGACTGCTTTAAATCCAAAAGCAAGGAAAATCATTTTTAGCGTGTTAGGGGCAGTCATTTTAGTCATTGTTTTGCAAACGTTTCTCGGTGTTTTTTTCGATGGAAAATCAAAATCGCGTACAGGAACCAGCAAAGCCAAGGAATACCACGAGCGTTTCGATTCTTTTATAGCGTACAGTATCAAAGATTCGCCAGATCCAATACTACTGTTTAAGATCATAGTTGAAGAGGTTAAAGCTGCTGTTGGATGAGCAAATCATTACGCAGGAGGAGTTCGATCAAAAGAAAAAGGAATATTTGAAACATCTATAATTAGCAGTACCTGGGCTAAATTCAAATCGGCCAATCGTATGGAAGAACGGTTAAGCAAAAAGGCTGAATTTTTTAAATATTAGAAAATTCAGCCTTTAAAAATCGGCGCTATAAAATTAAAACCTATTTACATTTTTTTAGGTCTTCATTGGCCTGTTCAAGAGGATACATTCCTTGCTTATTTCCAAAAGAGTTGGTGATATACACCACAATCTTCGCAATGTCTATATTGCCCAGCGTTTGGAAATCGGGCATTTTCTCTTCATACTTCTTGCCATGAATTGTAATGGGTTCAGACATTCCATTTTTAATAAAACAAGCCAGCTTATTTCTATTTTCTTTTAGAAAAACAGTATCCGTAAGTGGTGGAGCAAGTGCACCTAGGCCTTCGCCTTTAGCACCATGGCAGTTTTGACAATATTTGATGTAATAGTCTCTTCCGCTCACATAATACAAGTCCTGAGTAACTTGATCCGCACTTTGGCAGGAGTAAATCATCATGATGAACGTGAAAAGTACAGGGATCGAAATCAGTAATTTGCGCATGGTTATTTTTTATCTTCAGCAAGTAAAATGGCCACATCTTTTTTAAGCTGTGCAACTTGTTTGTCGTCAGTGCCATCATAGGCACCACGAATACGTTTGTTCTTGTCGATCAGCATCAGCCATCCCTGGTGGATGTAACCATCTTTATTGGTGCTGTCTTCGATTACCGCTACCAAATAATCTTTTTCTGCAATTTTATAAATGCTATCTTTTGAACCGTATACAAACTGCCATTTCGGGCCGTCAACACCAAGCTTCTCTGCATATTTTTTTAATACTGAAGGCTTATCGTATTTAAAGTCGATGGTATGAGACAGGAACATCACCTCTGGATTCTCTTTATACTCTTCAAAAATAGTTTTCATATTTCTGTGCATCGTCGGACAAATCGTGGTGCAGGAGGTAAAGAAGAAATCAGCGATATAGATTTTGTCTTTGAAAGTGTCATTGTTGATTAAAACGCTATCCTGATTTAAGAAACTAAATGCGGGAATGGTTTTATAAACCGTATCCACGCCCATTGAACCATCTGCATTTTTTACAGTGACCGCTTCTCTAGGCCCGAGAATAGGCAGTTTTTTAGTATCCTGACAGGAAGAAACAAAGAGAGCGAGCGCAAATAGAAACGAAGTGGGAATGGAAAAGTTTAGCTTCATAATTTTTTGATTATAGAATTTCGGTAAAGGTAACTAAAATGAAATTAACCCTTTCATTCTGGTACGGTTTACTATTGACATGATAAAGTCATGAAATTAATATTCCTGCCTTAATCAACGTTAAAACGCAGTTTCGTTGATTTTTCCTGCTTAGGCACCGACTTTGAACAGGGCTTTGGTAAAATTAGAATACTAATGGAAAATCCAATGATCTTTGTGCGTATTGCTACCATAAATGATATAAAATACGTAGATGAAATAATTGAGGAAACCGCGTCCTCTGCTATTGCCCGCGGATCGGGTATTTCAAAAAGAACGCCAGAATCGCTCGCACAGAAAATGAGGGATGAAAAAGCCGTTATAGCGGTTACCAGCAGTGGGGAATGGGTAGGCTTTGCCTACTTTGAAACCTGGGAGAATGATCAATTTATTTCCAATTCCGGATTAATTGTTGCCCCTCAATTCAGGAAATCTGGTGTAGCTAGGGCTATAAAAGACCGGATTTTCAGGATCTCCAGGAGAAGGTATCCTCGGGCAAAGGTATTTAGCATCACCTCTGGGATGGCCATTATGAAGATGAATACTCAGCTTGGCTTTGAACCGGTCACCTTTGCGGAGATTACACACGATCCCAATTTCTGGGAAGGTTGTAAAAGCTGCGTCAATTACGATGTATTGCAAGGCAAGAAAAAATCTAATTGTTTGTGTACAGCTATGTTATTCGATCCTGAAAAAATAAAACAGGTACAAGAACAGGAATTCTCTACCGAATCCTATCAACGATATTTTTCCAAAACTAATCTTCCTTCTTAATGAAATCAATGATGAACACCCATACAGAAAATAGCGCAGGTCAATTGCCCGATCTTTATACTTTAAGTGAAGACCCACTGGAGCTATTAAAAAAAATGATTGCCACCCCTTCTTTTAGTGGCGAAGAACAGGATACTGCCGACCTGATTGAGGCTTTCCTGCACAAACACCATGTTTTTACTTTTCGAAAGCGCAATAACATCTGGTGTTACAATAAGAATTTTGATCCGGCAAAGCCTACTTTGCTGCTCAATTCACACCATGATACGGTTCGCCCAACAAAAGCCTACCATCTCAATCCTTTTCTTCCTTTTATTGAGGAAGGGAAATTATATGGCTTGGGAAGTAATGATGCCGGAGGCTGTCTGGTGTCCCTGATCGCAGCTTTCCTTCATTTCCATGAATTTGAAAACCTGCCTTACAACATTTGTCTGGCGACAACAGCAGAAGAGGAGACTTCTGGAGAATATGGATTAAAATCTATTCTTCCGGAACTCCACAACATCGCTTTTGCCATCGTAGGAGAACCTACACAAATGGAAATGGCCGTCGCCGAGAAAGGATCTATGGTATTAGATTGCACCAGTTTAGGAAAACCAGGACACGCGGCAAGGGAGGAAGGCGACAATGCCATTTATAAAGCACTGCAGGACATCCAGTGGTTTTCGGACTTTGTTTTTCCTATTGAAGGGGACTTGCAAAGCCCGGTTAAAATGACCGTAACTGCAGTACATGCCGGTTTACAGCATAACATTGTGCCTGGAGAATGCGATTTTACAGTAGACATCCGTTTTACCCACAGCTGGACGCCAAAGGAAATTTTAACCACGATTCAGAATCATACGAACTGTCAGATAAAAGTGAGGCCAAATGTAATGCAGCCATCTTTCATTGATGGTTACCATCCTTTAGTGATGGCCGGGAAAGAGATTGGAAAAACAACGTATTGCTCTCCAACCAGTTCCGATCAGGGCTGGCTGGAAGTTCCTTCTTTGAAAATGGGGCCCGGCAACTCTGCCAGGTCACATACTGCTGATGAGTTTATCTATGTAGAAGAAATCAGGTCTGGAATTGTGACGTATATTTGGATGCTGGAAAATTTATTTAGCCATCATGACCGCAAGAAAAACCTAGTTGTGTCAGATAATTATTATAATTGTTGAAATTAATGATATGCAAGACACCGTCCTAATCATCGATGACGAGAAAAAAATCTGCAGCCTTCTGGCCAGAATTATTGAGCTGGAGGGATTTAAGGTATTTCAGGCAAACACCGGAAAGGAAGGATTGAAAACCCTCGCCATGCAAGATGTGAATGTCGTGATCAGCGATGTGAAGCTGCCTGATTTCAATGGCGTAGAGCTGGTAAAAGAAATCAAAAAGATCAAACCTTATGTAGAAGTCATTAACCTTACCGCTTTTGGAACCATTTCCGATGGGGTCATGGCGATGAGGAACGGAGCTTTTGATTACATCACCAAAGGTGATGATAACGATAAGATCATTCCATTGGTTTATAAGGCAATGGACAAAGTGAAACTTCAGCGGAGAGTGTACGAGCTGGAGCATAAAATCAGCAAAAAATATAGCTTTAGCAGCATTCTGGGGCAGTCGAAAGCCATGAAAGAGGCATTAGACCTAGCGCAGAAAGTTGCCAGTACAGATACTACAGTACTTTTACTGGGTGAAACGGGTACTGGTAAGGAGGTTTTTGCACAGGCGATTCATTATGAAAGCCCCAGGAAAAATAAACCTTTTGTGGCGCTGAATTGCAGCGGATTTAATCCGGAGCTCTTAGAAAGCGAGCTGTTTGGATATAAGCAAGGTGCATTTTCGGGGGCCAATAAGGATAAAAGAGGTTTACTGGAAGAAGCCCATGAAGGAACCTTATTCTTAGATGAAATCGGAGAGATGAACCTGGATTTACAAGCTAAGCTTTTGAGGGTATTGGAAAACCAGACCTTCATTAAGTTGGGGGATACGCAAACGAGTAAAGTCAATGTGAGGATCATTGCGGCCACGAACAGGGGATTGAAAGAAGAAGCCGATGCAGGAAGGTTTAGATTGGACCTCTATTACCGGCTTTCTGTGTTTTCTATAGAGCTGCCCAATCTCTCGCAAAGGAAAACCGACATCATGATGATCGCCAGACATTATTTAAAGGAGTTTGCCGCAAAAGTGAACAAACAAGATTTTACGATGGATGAACAATTTTCTGAGCTGTTGATGAAGCATGTCTGGAAAGGCAACATCAGGGAATTAAAAAATGTGATGGAAAGGGTAGTGATTCTCGCCGATGGGAATGTTGCGACTGCCAATTTGCTGCCTTATGAGTTTCATGCGGAAGTTCAGGAAGAAGATTCTATGAAAATGCAGGTGATGGAAAAACAGCACATCAATAAAGTATTAAAACATACCAGAGGTAATAAAACGGAAGCTGCCAGGCTATTGGGGATTGGTTTGACCACCCTTTACCGTAAAATGGAAGAGTACAAAATCAGCTAAACTGATCTATTACCAGCCATTCATTATGATAAAAAACCCTTCCAAAATGGAAGGGTTTTTTTATGTTCATTCATTAATGTTAAATGTAATAAGTATATTAACTATTGATTTTCAGTTTGTTATGGGTCTTTGTTGTTTTTTGGTATGCCAATTGGCTATAGGCATTTAAATAAATAAAATTATGTTAACAATCGTACTGCTTCTCGCCCTGCTTCTGATGGTCTGGGTATTTTACAAATCAATCGACTGGTTCGAAAAAATCTAAAATTATGATCGCATTATTCATTATCGCAATCGCAGTATTTATCTACATGGTATACGTGCTGATTAAACCTGAAAAATTTTAATTAACTGTTATGAACACTGAATTACTAGGTATTATTGCCACCTACGCCCTAACCTTGCTGATCGGAATACCTTTGGGTATTTATCTGGCAAAGATGTTTGCAGGTGAGAAAGTCTGGACTGACTTTCTAAAGCCCCTTGAAAAAGGAATCTATAAATTATCCGGAATTAATCCGGATGAATCAATGAATTGGAAACAGCACATGAAAGCGCTGTTGATGATCAACATGGTCTGGTTGGTTTATGGTTTTTTTGCACTGATCTATCAGGATAAATTGCCATTAAATCCAGACGGCAATCTTGGCCAGTCACCGGATCTTGCCTTTAACAGCATCATTAGTTTCGTGGTGAATTGTAACCTGCAGCATTATTCAGGGGAAAGCGGAGCCACCTATTTCACACAGCATTTTGTATTTATGTTCTTACAATTTGTGAGTGCTGCTACAGGTATTGCTGCTGCAGTAGTCTTATTTAAAGCATTCAGAGATAAAACCACTACTAATCTTGGTAACTTCTGGGTATTCTTTACCCGCTCAATTACCCGTTTATTGTTGCCGCTTTCTGTAGTTGTCGCAATTATCCTTGCTTTTAACGGTACCACTACCAGTTATGAAGGTAAAGACCAGTTTATTTCGCTGCAAGGGGATACGGTACATGTTTCCCGTGGTCCGGCAGCAGGTTTTGTAGCCATTAAACATCTAGGAACAAATGGTGGAGGTTGGTTTGGTGTCAATGGCGCGCATCCATTGGAAAATCCAAACTATCTCACCAATATGGTGGAAGTGATTTCACAGGTGATCATTCCAATTGCTATGGTGTTCGCTTTTGGATACTTTATCCGTAGAAAGAAAATGGCTTGGGTAATCTTCGGGATCATGACTTTAGGGATGATGTTATTGCTCGTTCCAACGGTCATTTCTGAGACCGGGGGCAGTCCTAATATTGCAAAAATGGGCGTAAGTCAGCTCACAGGAGCAATGGAAGGGAAGGAAGTCCGGTTCGGACCTACAGCAACTGCCTACTGGAGTACAGTAACGACTATTATTTCGACCGGTTCGGTCAATTCGATGCACGACAGTGCCATGCCTTTAACCGGGATGTTTCAATTGATTGCCATGATGATGAACTGCTTTTACGGTGGCTGCGGTGTGGGGATCTTGAACTACTTCATTTTTATCATTATTGCCGTATTCATTTCGGGATTGATGGTGGGTAGAACACCGGAATTCCTCGGACATAAAGTAGAGGCCAGAGAAGTTAAAATTGCTTCCATCATTGCGCTTTTGCACCCTTTTATTATCCTGGTAGGTACGGCACTTGCCGCTTATACGGTGACTAATTTTCCGGATGCGGATTGGCTGGTAAAACCGGCAAGCTGGTTAAATAATCCTGGTTTCCATGGATTCTCAGAGATGTTATATGAAAACACTTCAGCCGCTGCAAATAATGGATCTGGCTTTGAAGGTTTGGGTGATAATAACGTCTTCTGGAACGTGCTGACTGGTTTTGTGCTGATCCTTGGACGTTTCCTTCCGATCATTGGTCCGGTAGCTATTGCCGGATTATTGGCCTCGAAGAAATACATTCCTGAATCTGCGGGTACTTTAAGAACGGATACGTTAACGTTTGGTGTGATGACGTTTGTGGTCATTGTGATCATCGCTGCACTTGCCTTTTTCCCTGCGCTCACACTTGGTCCTTTAGCGGAACATTTCAGCATGATCAAGTAAGCAACCAGATTAGGTCAACTATAAAAAACAAACACATGGTGATGAACTGATCCTTTGATGACCTCATCACCATTGAAAAACAAAAGATTGTAATGAAAAATAAATCCAACATATTATTTGAACCTGCTTTAGTGAATACTGCATTAAAGCAATCATTTATCAAACTTGATCCGCGTTTGATGATCCGGAATCCGGTAATGTTTACCGTAGAGATTGGAACATTTGTGATGCTGTTTGTCACCATTTATTCCATCAGTAATTCCAGTCAGGGTTCTTTCGGATATAACTTTGTAGTGTTCCTGGTACTATTATTAACTGTTTTGTTCGCCAATTTTGCAGAGGCTATTGCCGAAGCAAGGGGTAAAGCACAAGCAGATAGTTTACGTAAAACCAGAGAAGAAACACCTGCAAAAGTGGTGATGAGCGATGGTACAATTGTAGTTCGCTCCTCTAATCAATTGAAAAAAGGAGATGTGTTTTTCTGTGAAACCGGAGATACCATCCCAACAGATGGAGAGATTATTTCGGGGATTGCCACCATCGATGAGTCAGCAATAACAGGGGAGTCTGCTCCGGTAATCCGCGAGTCTGGCGGTGATAAATCATCGGTCACCGGTGGTACCAAAGTATTGTCGGATCAGATTAAAGTGCAGGTAAGTACTGCTCCTGGAGAAAGTTTTCTGGATAAAATGATCGCTTTAGTGGAAGGTGCTTCTCGCCAGAAAACACCAAACGAGATTGCATTGACAATTTTACTAGCCGGTTTTACCTTGGTGTTTATCATTGTATGTATCACTTTAAAACCATTTGCTGATTATTCTAATACGCCGATTACTATCGCTTCTTTCATCGCGCTTTTTGTATGTCTGATTCCAACAACAATTGGCGGTTTGTTATCCGCGATTGGTATTGCGGGAATGGACAGGGCTTTAAGAGCTAATGTGATCACTAAATCAGGTAAGGCTGTAGAGACTGCGGGTGATATTGACGTGTTATTATTAGATAAAACCGGAACGATTACCATTGGAAACCGTAAAGCCACGAACTTTTATCCAACGGCAGGCATCATCATAAAAAGCTTTACTGATGCTTGTGTACTGAGTTCTTTGGCAGATGAAACTCCGGAAGGAAAGTCAATCGTTGAGCTGGCAGCAGCGCAGGATCCTAAATTGATCACTACTGCCCCTGAAGGTTCGAAGTTTATCAAATTTACCGCAGAAACCAGGTCGAGTGGATTAGATACTCAGGATGGCAGACGCATTAGAAAAGGTGCTTTTGATTCGATCAGAAACATTGTGATTTCCGCAGGAAACCCTTTCCCTATGGACATCGAAGAGCAGGTGAAAAGAATTGCTAGCAATGGTGGTACACCACTTGTAGTTTCAGAAAATGAACATGCTTTAGGTGTAATTGAACTGCAGGACATCATTAAACCAGGCATCTCTGAGCGTTTCGAGCGTCTGCGCAAGATGGGGGTGAAAACAGTCATGGTGACTGGTGATAATCCATTAACGGCTAAGTTTATTGCGCAGAAAGCAGGTGTAGATGATTTTATTGCGGAGGCAAAACCCGAGGATAAAATGAACTATATCAAAGAAGAACAGGCATTGGGCAAATTAGTGGCCATGATGGGTGATGGTACTAATGATGCGCCAGCATTGGCACAAGCAGATGTAGGTGTGGCCATGAATAGTGGTACGCAGGCTGCAAAAGAAGCAGGTAACATGGTGGATCTGGACAATGACCCAACCAAACTGATTGAGATCGTTGAAATTGGAAAGCAGTTATTGATCACCAGAGGAACACTGACTACTTTTTCTATTGCCAATGATGTGGCAAAATATTTTGCCATCGTACCCGCTTTATTCATCGTGTCAATCCCTGCTTTACGCAGTCTGAACATTATGAACCTGCACAGCCCGGAAACGGCCATCTTATCTGCTGTCATATTTAATGCGATCGTGATTCCATTATTGATTCCGGTAGCTTTGCGGGGAGTTTCTTATAAACCGATTGGCGCAAGTGCATTGTTGCGCCGCAACTTACTGATTTATGGAATAGGAGGAATCATCGCCCCATTTATCGGTATAAAATTAATTGATATGGTGATTTCCCTGATGGCCTAATCGCATTTAAAAAAGATCACAAAAGAATATTAAAATACAAATTGTCATGAAAAAATACATCATACAATCACTTAGATTAACCGGAGTACTGATGGTACTGCTTTGCATCATTTACCCATTAACTATTGCCTACATCGGGAAATTTACGCCTGGAGAAGGTGCTGGAGAGAAAATCACCAAAAACGGCAAAGTAGTGGGGTATGCTTTAATCGGCCAGTCCTTTACAAAACCTGAATATTTTTGGGGCAGACCTTCTGCTGTAGGATACAATGCGGCAGGTTCTGGAGGATCGAATAAAGGAGCAACAAACGAGGAATATCTAAAACAAGTATCCGATAGAGTGGATACGCTATTAAAATACCATCTTTACCTGAAAAAAGCAGATATCCCTGCGGATATGGTGACGGCTTCAGGAAGTGGGTTGGATCCCAATATTTCTGAAACAGGGGCCATTATGCAGATCAAAAGAGTAGCAGCATATCGCAAACTAAGCGATAGGACAGTAGCAGAATTAGTGGTGAAAAATACAGAAGGACCATTGTTCGGTCTTTTCGGTCCATCAAAAGTGAATGTACTCAAATTAAATGTTGCCCTCGATGAGTTAAAAAAATAAGTATCCCTCCCGATTGTGCTGCCTAAACTTAACGCGTTTGCCAAATCACAAGGTTTGGCAGCCCGAAAGGGAAAATATGCTTAAGAATTTATCCTCATCAACAAAAAAATAAAAAAAGGCGTAAAGGAGCCTGTGTAAATCCCTTCAACGTAACAGATAAGAAATTTATATATCAATGAAAAAATTAATAGTACTATCAGCTGTATTAGGCACTGCCCTTTGTTCTTATGGTCAGGAAGAATCTAAAATAAAAGTCTCGGGTTATGTAGAGACGTCTTATGGTTATGATTTCAACAGGCCTTCAGACAACAACAGACCGGGATTTATTTATTCCCATAACCGCAGCAACGAAGTAAACCTGAATTTAGGATTTATTAAAGCGGCTTACGACAATGGTGCTGTACGTGCAAATATGGCGATCATGGCTGGATCTTATGCCAATGCAAATCTTGCGGCTGAACCAGGGGTATTGAAAAACATCTATGAGGCGAATGCAGGGATTAAACTGTCAAAAACTCAAAACTTATGGATTGATGCGGGAATATTCTCTTCGCACATTGGTTTTGAAAGTGCCGTATCAAAAGATTGCTGGGTACTGACCCGAAATATTTCTTCTGAAAACACGCCATATTTTGAGACTGGCGCCAAAATCAGTTACGGAACTTTGGATGGAAAGTTCGGTGCAACCCTACTTTATTTAAACGGCTGGCAACGCATTACTCGTCAAAATGAAAATTCAAAACCTGCCGGTGGTCTGCAGTTGACCTGGAAACCTACGGATAAAATCACGGTCAACTATAGCAATTACTTAGGTTCTGAAGGTGCGGATTCGGTCCGCGTACAACGTTTTTACCACAATGTGTACGGGATTTTTCAAGTAACGGATCATTTGGGTTTAACACTTGGCTTCGATTATGGTACGCAGCAAAAAGAGAAGGGCAAAGCTGCGAAAAATGAAGTGCTTTCGCCGGTAGCCATTGCTCAGTATCGTATTAACCCGAATTGGGCAGTAGCAGGAAGAGTAGAATATTATGAAGATAGAAACGGAGTGCTGATTGCAACCGGAACGACTGAGGGTTTTAAAACGACTGGTTATTCTCTAAATTTAGACTATTCACCGGTTAGCAATGCAGTGGTTAGATTGGAAGGAAAACTGTATGATAGCAAAGACAAGATTTTTACACGTCGCGCATCTGCCGTAAATTACAACGCTGCAGTGACTGCTAGTATTGCTGTCGCTTTTTAAATTCATAGTTGATCAGAACATGTTCATCATTTTGTTTCCCAAAAGTGTCGGAATTCCCCATCCTGTCCCTTTCGAGATTTCAAAATGATGAACGTGTTTATTGAAAATATAAATACAACTATTCATGAGAAAAAGAAATTATAGTGCCACATCTGTTAAACTAATTCCTTTGCTGAGTGTTGCTTTACTATTGGCGATGTTGTTGTGGTATTTGATAGATCAAGCCTACGTGATTATTAAATGGTAAGCCCAGATGGAAGAGCATAAATCCAATGCAGTAAAAGATTTTATAGAACTCGTAAAGCGTTCCCGAAGGGGAAAGTTTAAGGTCTATATCGGTATGAGTGCCGGCGTAGGAAAAACCTATCGGATGCTGCAGGAATCTCAGGCATTGTTAAAAAACGGAATAGACCTGCAGATTGGTTATGTAGAAACGCACAATCGCGCAGAAACACATGCCTTGCTGGAGGGTATTCCCATTATTCCGAGACGTAAGATCTTTTACAGAGGAAAGGAACTCGAAGAGATGGACCTGCAGTCGATCTTGAATATTCATCCGGAAGTGGTGATTGTGGATGAACTGGCACATACCAATGTGGAGGGAAGCAAGAACTCGAAGCGCTGGCAGGATGTAGTTGATATTTTAGAAGCAGGAATCAGTGTGATCTCTGCCGTAAATATCCAGCATCTTGAAAGTATGAACTCGGAAATTGAAAAAATTACCGGCATTGCCATTACCGAAAGAATTCCAGATAAAATATTAGAATTTGCAGATGAGGTGGTCAACATTGATTTGACTGCAGATGAACTGATTGACCGTTTAAAAGCGGGCAAAATATATGATGAGAGTAAGATTTCCAGGGCATTGGGGAACTTTTTTCAGTCGGAAAAGATCCTGCAGCTTCGTGAAATGGCATTGAAAGAGGTTGCACATCGTTTGGAAAGGAAGATTAGTCTGGAAATACCTAAGCAAATTAAATTAAGGCCAGAGCGTTTTCTAGCCTGTATATCCAGTAACCATGAAACGGCGAAAACTGTGATCCGCAAAACCGCAAGACTGGCGTCTTATTATAATTCGCCCTGGATTGTGCTTTATGTACAGAATAGCAGTGAGGGCGGTAATAGAATTAAGTTAGATTTGCAGCGGCATTTGATCAATAATTTTAAGCTGGCGACAGAACTTGGGGCAGTGGTCATCAAAGTGAAAAGTGATGAAGTGACGCAAACGATCATGCGGATTGCCGATGAAAAAGAAGTGACTACGATTTGCATTGGAAAACCGCATTTAAATATTTTTCAGGTGGTCTGGAGAACAACTATTTTTAACCAGCTTTTAAAACATCTCTCTACCACAGAAACTGATCTGGTAATTTTGTCTTAATGGATTAAATCCCCATTCTAAAACAGGTCGCCGGCGCAATTAAAATACAAGGACAATTTAACCAGGATAAAATTCTTTATAACAATATACAATCATGAAAATAAAAACCAAACTCCGCCTTGGATTCGGATTCCTATTCATTGTGGTACTCTTTTTTGGCGCAATTTCTTTGTTTTACATGAATCAGATTTCATTGAGTTCCAAGGTGATACTGAAGGATAACTATGAAACCTTGAGTTATACCAGTAAAATGCGAGCGGTTCTGGATGAGCATCCTTTGCCTCTTTCGGGCGCTACCAAAGAGGAGTTTGAGCGTTACCTAGCAATGGAGGGTAAAAATATAACGGAGAAAGGGGAGGGGGCAGCAGTTTCTGCATTAGCGCAGGCCTATCAGGCGATGATGCTACCAGGTGCTGCTCAGGCGCAGGTTCAGCAAGCTGTTACTGCGTTAAGAGCGGAATTGAGAAAGATTGATCAATTGAACATGGCGGCGATTGTGCGTAAAAATGATGCGGCCCAAAAAGCCGTGGAAAAAGCAGCACTATATGTGATCTTTACCGCTTCTATCTGTTTCCTGATCTTATTTTCTTTTATTGTGAATTTCCCTGGTTTTGTGGCCAATCCCTTACGGGAATTCTCTGAAGCCATTCGGGAGATTTCTCGCAAAAATTATAAACAAAGGCTGGAATTTAATGGTTCAGATGAGTTTTCTGAACTGGCAGTATCTTTTAATACGATGGCTCAGGAGCTGAACAAATGGGAAAATAGCAACCTTTCCAAAATCCAGTCTGAAAAACTAAGGATTGAAGCGATTATTGAACAAATGCAGGATGCCATTATCGGCTTAAATGAGAAAAAAGAAATCCTTTTTTTCAATAAGGTGGCCGGTGAACTTTTGAACCTGAATGGGCCAGAGGTGATCGGTAAAAATGCACAGGAATTGATGAAAAAGAATGACCTGCTCCACCGGATTCTTCAGGACAAACCAACGGAGAAAACCATGAAGATTTATGCAGATCAGAAAGAGTCGTATTTCCAGCTGGAGAAAAGAGAAATTACTGTTCCTAGCTATGAGGCAGAGGCAGATGTGGCGATGTCGCAAACGGGAAAAACAGCAGGAGAGGTGTATATTTTGAAGAACATTACGCAGTTTAAAGAACTGGATGAGGCAAAAACTAATTTCATCGCTACAGTTTCCCATGAGCTGAAAACACCCATATCTTCTATAAAAATGAGCTTAAAATTGATGGACGATGAACGGGTAGGTTTAATGAACACAGAGCAGAAAGAGCTGGTGCAGCACATCAGGGAAGATTGCGGAAGGCTATTGAAAATCACTTCTGAACTTTTAGACCTGGCGCAGGTAGAAACTGGTAATCTGCAGCTGAATTTTGTGAAATCTGATCCCCGTAAGATTGCAATTTATGCCATGGATTCAGTGCGTTTCCAGGCGGAACAAAAATCTATTGAGCTGGAGCTGATCAGTCGGAATAACCTGCCAAAAATCTATGTAGATGTTGAAAAAACAGCCTGGGTATTGGTCAACTTTCTTTCTAATGCACTACGTTATAGCCCAGAAAAGTCTAAGGTGGTGATTCAGGTGATTGAAAACGGGGAAAATATTGAGTTTTCTGTACGGGATTTTGGAAAAGGAATTGAGGAGGTGTATCAAAAAAAATTGTTTGATAAGTACTTTCAGGTGCCTACAGACGGCAATAATAAATCAGGATCAGGATTAGGATTAGCGATTTCCAAAGATTTTATAGCCGCAGAAGGGGGTAAGATTTGGGTGGAAAGTGCCTTAGGAGAAGGCAGTAGGTTTTGTTTCTCCTTACCGGTTGCCCTTTAAGGTATTAAATGAGAGAAAAATTCACATCAATATAGGTTATTCTTGATTTAATAACGTTAACTAGAATATTGTCGATAGGAATGCCGATATGATGACTATAACATGGTGCTGTTTATAGATGGATTTGCTGGGTGATTCCAAAGCTTTATTTTTTTATATTGATTATTATCAGTGTTTTATGTCATTCGTTTAGCTGGAACTTCGTTGAAAGAAGCGTAGGTTTTGCTGTTTAGAAAAGCATGCGCAGTGATCCCAGAAGTGCAACTTTGCCTAAATTCGGATTGCGGTTTGAAGACCTGACCTAGGAAGGAAACAAAAAAAGCATGAATAGAAATGGCCGCAGCCGCAAAAGTACTGCGGGAATATGTTGGAGAAGCCGTAACTTTGCAAAAAAAAATATAACAGGCATCGGTATACTTGCCTGTTTCAATACATACAGCACACAGAATGAGAATACGTAAAAATGCGGTGATAACCGGAGTTGGTGGTTATGTTCCGGAAACTGTTTTGAGCAACCATGATCTGGAGACAATGGTGGATACCAACGAAGAATGGATCGTGTCCAGAACCGGGATCAAGGAGCGGAGAATAGTAAATGATGCGAGTATAGCCACTTCGGATATGGCTACCAGAGCCTTGTTGAGGTTAATGGAAGATGGGAATGTGAATCCGGATGATATAGACTGTGTGATTGTATCTACATCTACTCCAGATTATGTGATGGTTTCTACGGGGAGTATGGTGTGTGAAAAAGCAGGATTGAAAAATGCCTGGGGTATCGATACTAATGCCGCCTGCAGTGGTTTCCTTTATGCCCTCACATTAGGCGCAAGTATGATTGAAAGTGGCCGATGTAAACGTGTAGTTGTAATTGGTGCCGATAAAAACAGTTCGATCGTCAACTATAAAGACCGCAATACCTGCATTCTTTTTGGTGATGGTGCCGGAGCGGTTTTATTAGAACAAACAGAAGAAGAAGTAGGGTTAATAGATAGTTATTTCAGGACTGATGGCAGCGGTAAGGAAAATCTTATTGTGACTGCCGGCGGATCTAAACACCCCGCATCGCAGGAAACCCTAGATCAGAAATTGCATTATGTGCGCCAGGATGGACGTGTGGTATTTAAAGCGGCCATCCAGGGCATGACAGATACTTGCAGAGAAATCTTAAGAGCAAATGATCTGGACATCAAACAAATCAACTACTTGATTCCTCACCAGGCAAACTTAAGGATCATCCAGGCCGTAGGAGAGCAGCTGAACTTGACAGAATCACAGGTGAAAGTGAATATTGAGCGTTACGGAAATACCACTGCCGCTACCATTCCATTAGTTTTATGGGATTTTAAAGATGATTTCAAATATGGTGACAAGCTATTGTTAACTGCATTTGGCGCTGGATTCTCATGGGGTGCTACCTATTTAAAATGGGGCAAACTGAGAGGAAAATAGGATCTCCCTACAAGAGAAATGATTAAAGAAAATCAAATGACAGTACAAGATAATATTACCACAGAAAATAGCATTAGCGTAGAAGATCGAATTAAGGCTTCTGAGACACGCATTTTTAAAGCTGTATTTCCTAATACAACCAACCACTACGACACCTTATTTGGCGGAACAGCCATGCACATGATGGACGAGGTGGCTTTTATCACCGCTACGCGTTTCAGCAGGCAGATTATGGTGACGGTAAGCAGCGACAGGATTGACTTTAAAAAGCCTATTCCTGCCGGAACCATTGTTGAGCTGATCGGCACCGTTACACATATCGGAAACACGAGTTTGAAAGTGAGAGTCGAAATATATGTGGAGCAGATGTACTCCGAAGATCGTGAAAAAGCGGTAACCGGAGAATTTTCATTTGTAGCCATCGATGAACACAAGAAACCGATTAAAATATTAAAGTAATCAAATGAAAAGCAGGCTCTGGTCTGCTTTTTTTATGTTTTCATGGGTAAATCCACGGATTTGTTCCTTATCTTTGCGGCAGATGTTAATCAAACCAACAGCCATATTGCTTTTGTTCAGTTTACTTACTGTAAACTTTGCCAATGCTTTTGTATTTGCTGGTTTTGAGATGAATCAGCGCTATATTGCTGCTGAGCTCTGTGTGAATAAGGATAAACCCCAGCTGCAATGTAATGGGAAGTGCTATTTAATGAAAAAGTTAAAACAAGCACAAGACAAAGAACAAAAGCAGGAGAGACAAACACAGAAAACACAAATTCAAGATGCAGTTGTGGTAAACCCATTTCTGTTCAAACAATATGCTTTTGCGGAAATTACCTTACATGTTCCCGTTTCTACCGGAATGCCGCAATCGCTGCTAAACGCCATTTTCCATCCTCCTCAAATTCTTGGATAATTTACAACTTATAGGATAAATTACGAATACTGGTCTATTAAGATCCGGATACCGCTTTTTTATGCCTTTTTAAGAATGCGCTGTTTTTTTGATGCGCTTAATGTTTTGTGATTTTAAAAGAGTAAAAATGAAGAAATTAGTTGGCGCACTGCTACTGGCAATTACTGCTGTGGCTTGTACAACCCCTGTTGATTATAAGAAAGAACGTGATGAAGTGATGAAATTTCATGACCTGGTGATGGGCGATCATAGTACGATTGTAAACTATCAAATGAAACTAGATACGTTACAGCGGAATATGGCGGATTTGAAGACCAAATTTCCTGAAATTGATACGCTGAAAGAAAAGGAAAACATCAGTATGCTTTTGAAAGAGCTGACTGTTGCTGAGGACAGTATGAATGATTGGATGCATAAATTTGAGCCGGATATTACCGGTAAATCAACTGAAGAAGCGATTCAGTATTTCCAGTCGGAAAAAGCAAAGATTGTGGCAGTTGACAGCCTTTATAAAAAGGAGATTAAATCATCGGAGGCTTACTTCAGTAAATTCAAAAAATAATGAGGGGAATTTTAGCTGGCCTGACCCTCTCTGTCTCGTTTCTTTTTAGCTGTAAAGATCAACCGAAAAGGCTGCCTTTCCTGCAATTGGAACAAACAGAACGGGTCGTTGATGGCAAAACGGTAATAGATAGCGTTTTTAGAACGATTCCTGCCTTTAAACTCTTCAATCAGGATAGTATAGTGGTGACAGAGAAAGACTTCAATGGAGCGATCTATGTAGCCGATTTCTTTTTTACCTCCTGTCCGACGATATGCCCCACCATGCACCGTAATTTAATGAAAGTGTATGAAAAGTATAAAGGTAATTCCGAAGTAAAATTGGCTTCCCATACCATTGATGTGAAATATGATACCCCTTCTAAAATGAAAGATTACGCGAAAAAGCTAGGAGTAGAGGGTACGCAATGGGAATATTTATGGGGCAGCAGGGATGAGATTTATGCCCTTGCTGAACGTAATTATCTGGTTTCTGCACAGGAAGACAAGAATGCACCTGGTGGTTTTATACACCAGGGATATCTGGTGCTGGTAGATAAAGAAAAACGCATCAGAGGCGCTTATGATGGTACACTGGACAAGGACGTTCAGCATTTGATGGCCGATATGGACATTCTGTTAAAAGAGTATAAAAAATAAGTTCATGTTTAAACGCTTTACCTGCTTTATTTTATTGATCACCTTATTGCTGGCACAGTTCAGCAGGGTTTTCGTATATGCGGGTTTTGAGCTCAATGAGCAATACATTGCGACAGTACTTTGTGAAAATAAAGACAAACCGCAGCTGCATTGCAATGGTAAATGTTACCTCGCCAAAAAGCTGAAACAGGCAGAGGAAAAAGAGAAGAAACAGGAAAGAGATGCGCAAAAGAAAAACGCGCAGGATGTTTTCTTTGTGCAGGCGATTGATTTGCCGGTGCTTCCATTGTGTTTAAAAACGACTGAATTCCCTGGCGAGTTTTCTTTTGATCTCCCTGAAAGCAATAACGAGATTCCTCACCCGCCCCCTAGCATCTTTTTCATTTATTCTTAATTATAGCAGGCCGCTTCTTTGATCAAATTAAGTTTTTGCTGCTTCCTTACAATTATCGTTTTTTTTAATAAAAAGTCCATTTTTCCGACTTAAGGGGAGGACTATGGCATCAATATTTCAAATAAAATGAAAAAAATACTTACCCTAATGGCGGTATCAGCCTTGCTGTTCAGCGCTTGCTCAAAAGATAAAGATCCAATTAATGCCGTTGAAACTGACGGAAAAACAACCCTTACCTTCGACGCAAGGTTTGGAAATGACGATTTTGCATTGAATACTGATTTTAACATGGATGGCAAAACTTTCAACTTTAATAAATTCAGGTATTGGATCAGTAATGTCGTATTGGTGAATACTAATGGTGAAGAATTCAAAGTGCCAGGTTCCTACTTTTTACTCGAAGAAACTGGAATGATTACGCTGACTGGGGTTAATAACGACCTGCCTACTACGGTTTACCCAGCTACGAAGAGAGAAGAAGTGGTATTGAAAGACCTGAAAGCAGGAGAATATAAAACACTGAAATTCTCGGTTGGTGTGGATCCAAAATACAATGATAACCTGAGTTTATTGGCCGGAGAGCTTTCTCCATTAAATGGGATGACCAATGTTTCATGGATGTGGCTGACCAGCTATATTTTTACCTCGGCAACAGGAAAGGTCACAGAGGCTACAAATTCTAAAACCTTAAAAATTGAAACGGGTTTGAATGCCAACTACAAAACAGTAGTCCTGGATTTGCCGCAGACTTTGAAAGTCAGTGGCGGAAAGGCCTCTGGAGTTAGTTTAAATGTCGATTTGGCCAAAATTTTTGATGGGGTTGATGTGATGACTACTCCGGTTGTAGGTGCAGCAAAAGCCTCAGTCATGGCGGCAGTAGCGACCAATTACAGTACAAAAGTGTTCAGCGTAAAAGCAGTGAATTAGTAAATCATGCGTCGTCATTCAACTTTTCTGCTTTTCGATTTTCCAGGGTTTAAAGCTTTCTTTTTTAGTGCAATACTGCTGCTGGTTTCTTGTAAAAAAGAAGTAGTGCCGGAAGTGTTGAATGAAGATGGCCTGCATGACCTAGAATTAGCGCGTCCTGCAAATTTCCCAGCAGTAATGAAACAGCCTGATAACCGGTTAACAGTGCAAGGGGTTGAATTGGGCAGGAGGTTGTTTTACGACGCTCGATTGTCTGGTAATAACCGGATTTCCTGTGCTTCCTGTCACCATCAGGGGCTCGCGTTTTCAGATGGACTGGCCTTAAGCAATCAGGGGATTTCCGGAAAAACGCTGGATCGCCATGCCCCGGTTTTGTTCAATCTGGCCTGGGCAAATCAGGGGTTATTCTGGGATGGAGGTGCCAAAAACCTGGAATCCCAGGCTTTTGGTCCTTTAACCAGTGCAGATGAAATGCATCAGGATTTATATGAGCTGGAGGCTGAGTTGAAGGCAATACCAGATTATGTAAGCCGGTTTAAGCAGGTTTTTAATTCAGAAATCAAATCTGCGGATGTGGTGAAGGCCTTAGCGCAATTTCAGCGGACCTTAATTTCCGGTAATTCCCGTTATGATCAATACATCCGTCAGGAAAAATCAGCTTTACTAGACGCTGAGGAATTGCTGGGCATGAACCTGGTAAAGGAAAAATGCGGCAACTGTCATGCTGGAGCGCTGTTTACCGACCAGATTTTCCATAACAATGGCCTCGATGATCATTTTTTTGAGGCCTACGAAGGGATTTATCAGGGACATTTCAGGGTGAGTTTTGATCCTGAGGATATGGGGAAGTTTAAAACACCTTCGCTAAGAAATGTGGCATTAACAGCTCCTTATATGCATGATGGCAGGTTTAAGACACTGGAGGAAGTGCTGGATCATTATCAGTCTGCTATAAAGATATCCTTAACTACTGATGTCAGCTTATTCCAGAATCAGGGAAAACCAGGGATCCCAATGTCAGCAATAGAAAGAAAGGCGATTCTAGCCTTTTTAAACATACTTACGGATCATGACTTTATAAATAATAAAGCACAAGGTCAAACTAATTAAAATAAAAAAATGAAAAACACATACTTCAAAATAGCAAGCCTACTGTCCGTTTTAAGCATCGGCTTTGCCGGATGTTCTAAAAAAGACAGTCCAACGCCTGAGTTTCAGGAAGCCAATCTGGCGCCATTATCTATAGAGTTCGATAATATAGTTGGCGCCAGAACTTTCACGCTAAACAACACCGGAAGTCCTTATAAAAATGCTGCGGGAGAGCAATTTACGATTTCCTTTTTACAGTACTTTATCAGCAATATTAAAGTAGAAACCGCAGCTGGTAATAGCTATGCCGTGAATCCGGATAGCAGTTATTTCTTGATTAAAGGAGCAGATAAAGCCTCCCGTTTTGCGAAGGTACATGTGCCGGAAGGAGATTATACAAAAGTTACCTTTACGTTAGGAGTAGATAGCCTGCGCAGCACTATGCCTATAGATAAGCGTACCGGTGTTTTGGATCCTGCTGCTGGTGGCGATCATGAGAATGGTGGCATGTATTGGGGCTGGAATAACGGATATATTTTCTTTAAATACGAAGGGAATTCTAACGTAATTTCTGATGATGCTAGTGGAGATCCGACCGGTAAAAAGCAGTTTAAATATCATATCGGATTTTTTGGCGGTTATTCTGTGCCTACCATCAACAACATCAAAGTGATTACTATGGACTTAAATGCTGCGGGGATTGCTAAAGTAAGAAAAGACAGACAGAGCAATGTGCATCTTTTTGTGGACCTGATGAAGGTGTTTAATGGGAAGACTCCTTTCAGCATTGTCGCACATCCAAACGTGATGTTTAATGATTTTAGTAGTACAGTAGCCGGGAATTATGTGGACATGTTTAAACACGATCACACTGAAAATTAAGCGAAGATGAGAAAGAAACATTGGATGGTTTTACTGGTATTCGGCTTGTTTATTCTGGCCTGTAAGAAGGACCATCCCGTTAAAGAAGAAATAGAAAGGTTTTTAGGTTTTCAAAAGCCATCAAATTTTCCAGAGCCAGTGTACAATTTCGCGAATAATAAGGTAACAAAGGAAGGGTTTGAGTTGGGTAGGGCTTTGTTTTACGAGCCAAGGCTTTCCAGAAATAACACGATCACCTGTGGTTCCTGTCACATTCAATCTGCTGCATTTACACAGCATGGACATGATGTGAGCCATGGAATCGACGACCGTTTGGGTACCAGGAATTCTCCACCGATCATGAACCTGGCCTGGAGCAAGGCTTTTATGTGGGGTGGAGGAGTGTATGACCTGGATCTTCAGCCGATTACCCCAATTACTACACATGAAGAAATGGATGAAAGCCTGGAAAATGTATTGAACAAAATCAGGGCCGTACCTAAATATACCGCCATGTTTAAACAGGCTTTTGGGACGGAAGAGGTAACTACGGCCAGGTTCATGAAAGCTCTGTCGCAATTTATGCTGATGTGCGTGAGCAGCAATTCAAAGTATGATCAGGTAATGCGAAAAGAAGGCACTGTTTTTACGGCTGATGAACAGGAGGGGTACGTGCTTTTCAAGGAGAAATGTGCTTCTTGTCATTCGGAACCCTTATTTACAGATGGCTCTTTCCGTAACAATGGCTTAGGGACGAGTGCAGTAAATGACCAGGGATTATATGCGGTTACGCTGATCGAAACTGATCGCTATAAGTTTAAAGTTCCTTCTTTGAGAAACCTGAAGTATACAGCTCCTTTTACCCATGATGGTCGTTTTTTGTCCCTGGATGGGATGTTGGAACATTATAATTCTGAAGTGAGAGATACACCGAATCTTGATCCCCAGCTTCGTAAAAACGGCAGGCTAGGGATTGAGTTATCGGCAACAGACAAATTGAAATTAACTGCGTTCCTTGGAACGCTTAACGATGAAGCATTTATCAATGATAAACGCTTTTCAGAACAATAATATTTAGATAGAAATGAGAAATAAAACAATAGTGCTGACCATATTTATGCTGTTCATCATCGCTGCAAGCAAGGCATGCGACATTTGTGGCTGCGGTGTAGGAAGTTATTATCTGGGGATTTTGCCGGAATATAATAAGCGTTTTATAGGTTTAAGGTATCAGCATAAAACGTTACAGACACACTTGGGGCCATTGGAAGAAAGAACCCCAATTACTGCGGATGAAACTTATCAGAGTATGGAAGTTTGGGCTGGATGGAATTTCGGTTCTAAATTCAGAGTACTGGCTTTTCTTCCTTATAATTTTAATGAACGGGTTAGTCAGGCAGGAAACGGCACTAAAACCGGGCTTGGCGACATCGCATTGATGGGCTATTACAAATTACTGGACCAGACTGGAACGCTTGGAGATCGTTTATTAGTGCAGTCCATCTGGATTGGCGGTGGTATCAAAGTACCTACCGGAAAATATGAGCCGACGGAACGTTTAGCGGTCAGCGAATCACCTAATAACTTTCAATTGGGAACGGCCAGTACCGATTTCACCCTGAATGCGGCTTATGATATCCGTTACAATGATCTGGGGTTAAATGCCAATGTCAATTATAAAATGAACACAGAAAATAAGTATGATTATCGCTATGGGAACAAGCTGACGGCTAATTTACTGGCTTATTATAAATTCAGAGTTGCAGAAAAAATTACGGTAGCACCGAATGCTGGTGTATTGTATGAAACCGCGCAAAAAGATGTCGAAAACAACAAGTATGACGTACCGGTTTCTGGAGGTTATTCTTTATCCGCAGTGGCAGGCCTGGAGCTGGCATTGAAGGGCATAACACTGGGTGCAAATTATCAGAATGTGCGTTCTCAGAATCTTGCAGACGGTAGAGCGAAGGCTGGAAACCGTATGATGCTCCACGTTTCTCTTCCTTTTTAGTTTAAAACGACTCAGCAGGTGCAGTGAATTCTGCTGAGTCATTTGCTCATTTATTTTAAAGAATTTGTGGTAAACCTTCGATTTAATTTGTTATAACCAGACCCTAACTAACCTATCTTAACGACCGTATGAATCTCTCAATTCTAACCGATGATGAGTTGATCGTGCTTTTTAAGCACGGAAGCGAGCGTGCATTTCAGGAAATATATAGTCGCTATTGGAAAGGGGTATTCCAGGTTGCTTTTAAGAAGGTTCATCATAAGGAACTCGCCGAAAAGCTCACACAAAATCTTTTTGTAGAGCTTTGGAGGAAGAGAGAAAGCGTCAATATTATCTCGATCAGCAATTATCTTTTTGGGAGTCTTAAATATAACATTATCAATCATTATAAGGCACAGCTGGTGCGCACGAAATATGAGGATCACCTGAAGGTCTGCAATAATGATTTTGTAGCCAATACCAACTATTTGTTGATGCTCAATGAATTGTCGGAAGCGCTGAATGAGGGGAATCGCCCGATTACCTAAAAAAACCGGTGAGGTGTTTAAGCTGAGCAGAATGGAGCATTATTCTGTGAAAGACATCTCCCGGGAGCTCAATATCTCTGAGAAAGCCGTAGAATACCACATCACGCGATCGCTTAAATCCATGCGGTTTCATTTAAAAGATTACCTCTTACCTCCTTTAATTGCGCTGTTGGCATAAAAATATATTTTAATTTTCTTTAGGGATCGCAGTGCTTTAACTGACATATAGTTTAAAAGCTATAACAATGAGTAGAGAAGCATTTCATCTTTTATTGGATCGGTATCTGGAAGGAAAATGTACAGCGGAAGAAAAACGTGTCGTTGAAGAATGGTATGGGATTTTGGATAAGGAGGATTTGGAAGAAATCAATCCCAGAGAAATTACTACGCTGGAGCAGAAACTTTGGGACCGGATTCATACGGATATTTCTGAAGTCGATGAACCATTCCCTAAAATACCGCGCTCAAGGACATGGCTGTGGTCTGGAGTTGCAGCGGCCATCATAGGTTTCTGCTTAATCACGGGACATCTGTTTTTTAAAGAGCAGGTGGCCAGTCCGCAATTTATGACTGCCGCTTTATCCAATGAGATCAAAAAGCAGCAGAATCTTGGCCAGCAGGCACAAAAGGTCATCTTTGAGGACGGAGTTTCGTCTTGTTGGAATCAAATGCAAGTATTCAATATCCTGTTCATTTTTTGAAAGACAAGCGCTAAGTCGTATTAGAAGGGACCGGTTTTTTCGAAATTAATCCGGATGCCTCTAGGCCATTTATGGTATACAGTAAAGATGTGGTCACTAAAGTATTAGGAACCAGCTTTCTGATGAGTACTAATGGAAGCATTAACCGGACGGAAGTTGCTGTGAAAACCGGAAAGGTAGCTGTTTCTCCGGTTTGCGGCAGATTGGATGTGGTAGAAAGTATCCTTGGTCGTCGCAATGAAGTGATCTTAACCCCAAATCAAAAAACAGTGTTTAAAGTGAATGACCAAACCTTTGAACAAAGCCTTGTTGCTAACCCGGAACCCTTGCAGATGAGTACTAAAACGGAAGTTAACGACCTGTTCTCTTTTAACGATGCACCACTTGCGGAGGTGGTTGCAATGTTGGAAAGGACCTATGGAATTAAATTTCTGATTGCTGATCAGACTTTGCTGGAGGACACGTTTACCGGTGATTTGACCGAGCAGAATTTATACAGTAAACTGGGTTTTCTATGTGCTGCTATCAAGGCATCGTATGAGATTTCGGGCACCACAATCGTCATTAAAAGTAAAAATAGTGGCCATTAAACCGGCTGTTTAGTTAACCAACCTCACCCAAACCTAAACCAAATGCGTATGAAAAAGAGAGACTTTTACTAGCCGCCCAAGGCAAAAAAACTGACAATGTTGCGGAACATTGCCAGTTAAAATGATTTTGAACGAAACTTTTCACATTAACGAACAAAAACTTCTAAACGTATGAATAAAAAGAGATTTGTTGCTTTAATAATAACAGCAATTCGAATATCTGTAAGCCAAATATTTCTTGTCATCTTATTTACCTGCAGTACTTTTGCGAAAAAAGCAGAAGCTCAGGGAGTACTCAACAAAGAAATCTCCATCAACATGAATGAAGGTAAAATCAGACAGCTTTTACAGGAAATACAAAGCCTGACTAAAGTGAAGTTTATTTATAGTCCTTCGGCCATCAAATTTGAAAGGATGACCTCTTTAAATGTCGTAAATAGACGTTTAAAGGATATTCTGGTAGAGGTGCTTGGCCCGCTAAATATTACTTATAAGGTAGTAGACCAGCATATTTTATTATATGACAAAGGTAGTCTTGCCGCTGTTGCAGCGGGTCTAGAGAAGCCGGTAGTTATCATTAAGGGACAGGTGACCTCAGTTAAAGGGGAAACCCTACCTGAAGTAAGTGTTAAAATAAAAGGGACCTCTATTGGGGCTATGACCGATTTAAATGGTAATTATGCCATCAATACAGTTTCTGCTGATGTTACCCTGGTTTTTACCTATATCGGTTTTATGACCAAGGAGGTTTTTGCTGCTGATAAAGCGATAGTCAATGTCGAGTCAACTGAAGCGCCCACTTCTCTAGGTGATGTAGTTGTAGTTGGCTACGCTGCACAAAAGAAGAAAGACCTGACAGGAGCGGTATCGGTGGTCAACGTTTCAGAAATGCTGAAACAGCCTACGGCATCAGTGGCTAATCTGTTAAAAGGACAGGCCTCTGGAGTCACCGTACTCGGTTCCGGACAACCAGGTGAACAGCCCCAGATCAAGATTCGGGGAATCAATACTTTCGGGAACAATAGTCCTTTGTCTGTAGTGGATGGGGTGCCAACTGAACGTTTTGCAGATATTAATCCCAATGATATTGAATCTGTTCAGGTGTTAAAAGATGCAGGTTCGGCCTTTATCTATGGTTCCCGTGCCGCCAATGGGGTGATTGTGATTACTAAAAAAAAAGGAAAGGGAAAAGTACAGGTTATTTATGATGCCTACTACGGTACGCAGCGCCCAAAAACCGGGAATGTATGGGATCTCCTTAGTCCGGCGGAAATGGCCACTCTGAAACGCCGGATGCTGATCAATTCCGGAGAAACAAACCTCAAGGATGACCTTTATGGCAATGGTCCTACTTATGAACTGCCGGATTATATCCTGCCAAAAGGAGCAAAAGAAGGCGATCCTTCAGTAAATCCCAACCTTTATAATGTGATTCCTTTCTTTATTTCCGATGCCGAATACAAAAAGTTTTACCGCATCACACGTGCCAATAAAGAAGGGACAAACTGGTATGAAGAAATCTTTAGCCCGGCACCAATAACCAGTCATAATGTGACGGTGAGCGGCGGTTCAGACCAGGGGAATTACCTGCTTTCTGCCAATTATTTCAACCAGAAGGGAACTTTAATGAATACCTATCTGGAACGATATACCCTACGTTCCAATACACAGTTTAATATTAGTAAAAAGCTGAGGGTAGGTGAAAACTTTTCTTAGTCCATCAGCACTAATCCTAAAATTGGCGGATTAACCGGTGATAATGCCATTGGACATGCTTTTAGAGAGCAGCCGATCATTCCTGTCTACGACATCATGGGTAATTATGGTGGATCTTACGGCGGGGCGCTTGGAGATGCGTTTAATCCTGTAGCGATGCTGGCCAGAACGAAGAACAATAAGGCCACTGACAACAGGTTGTTTGGTAATATATTTATAGAGGCTGATCTTCCCGCTTCACTTATTTTGAGAAGTTCATTTAGTGGCGCTAATTCAAATGGAAATAGCCGGGCATTTGTGTATCCTCAATATGAAAATGCAGAGAACAATATCAGTAATTCTTACTCTGAATCTTCTTATCCAAGTTTTGATTATACCTGGACGAATACTTTGTCCTTCAATAAGCAGTTGTCGGTACAGAAGATTTGCGGAACAGATACAGCACGATGAGTGGCAGCAATAGAGGTTATTTTTTTTTGATCCAGACTATACCAACCCGACCACTGGCAGCGGACCAAAAGATACCAATAGCGAGCGTATTGCCAGTGCTATGTTTTCCTTAATCGGACGTGTAGATTATAGTTTTAATGATAAATACCTGTTTGGTGGAACATTGAGAAGAGATGGTTCTTCCAAGTTTTTAGAAAACGTATATGGCTGGTTTCCGGCACTAAGCGCTGGATGGCGTCTTTCTCAGGAATCTTTTCTGAAAGATGTGAAATGGATCTCTGATCTGAAAATCCGGGGAGCGTGGGGAGTGATGGGCAACCAGCTCAATGTGTCAGAAGGAAATTCATTTGATACCTATAGCAGTGATATCGCACTTTCTTATTATGCCATCGGTGGAGGAAATAATGTCGTATCTGGTTTTTATAAAAACAGAACTGGTATTGATGCCACTTTATTCCAAGGGAAATTAGAGATTTCTGCAGATTATTATAGAAAAAACATCACTGATCTACTATTTAATCATTTAAAGAGGCACAAAACCTACTTGATATCGTAATCGCTTCCGGAGTGACTAGCAGCGGCAAGAAATACAAACTGAATGATGAATTTGCAGATAATTTTAAACCCAGTAAAGAAGACACTTCTGAAGTGGTTTTTGCAATTCAGATGTCGGCGAATGTAGATGCTAATGGTCCTTCTTTGGGAAATAACGGCGATATGCTGAATTTTCCTTATGGCGAGAGCCCTTTTGGTTGCTGTGGATTTTTTCAACCTTCTATTGATTTGGTCAATCATTATAGAACGGATGCGCAAACTGGTCTGCCATATTTGACTGATTATAAAGAGTATGCGGTGTGAAATGATATGGGAATCAAGGGGGCTGAACCTTTTCAGCCCGATCAGGGAACTTTAGATCCGCGATTGGACTGGACAGCAGGCAGACGTGGGATTCCATATTTAGACTGGGGCAATTATCCGGGAGAAACCTGGATCAGAGATCAGCGTTATGGTGGTCCTTACGGTCCCAAAAAATTCTGATGTTAGAAATGGAAAATTTATAAAGGGAAAAATGACATTTATCCGATTCCATAGCGACAAATTGATTTGAGCAATGCAGGTGGAGGAGCAGTCCTTAAACAAAATCCAGGATACAATTAGGAAATCACCATTTCTATTGATACCTTTTGTAGGAAGGAGGGACGGATGTCGCTCCTTCCTCGCTATTAAATTTTCCTGTAACCTATACTATAGCTAATGAACCAACCGCAACGTTTTTTATCCCTTGATGTATTTCGGGGAATGACAGTCTGTTTTATGATCATTGTGAACACACCGGGGAGCGGAGCACAGCCTTTTTCTATGCTGGAACATGCGGCATGGCATGGGTTTACACCTACCGATCTGGTTTTTCCTTCCTTTCTTTTTGCCGTAGGGAATGCCATGAGCTTTTCTGCGAGAAAGTTTGCCCTGATGAGTGACAGGGAAGTACTCGGTAAAATATTTAAACGAACGCTGCTCATCTTTTTAATCGGCTATCTGATGTACTGGTTCCCATTTTTTCATTATAATGAGGCCGGTGGAATTAGCTTTTCTCCCATTGGAAATACCCGGATCATGGGGGTGTTACAAAGGATCGCTTTGTGTTATGGGATCGTTTCTTTAATGGTCCATTATTTATCTACGAGATGGGTGATGGTGCTGAGTGTTTTGTTCCTAATTGGATATTGGCTGCTGCTGCTCATTTTTGGAGATTCCAGCGATCCCTTAAATATGACTGGAAATGCAGGTCAGTATCTCGATCAATTTTTGCTTGGAAGTGCTCATTTATATCATGGTGAAGGCGTTCCTTTTGATCCAGAAGGAATTTTAAGTACGATTCCGTCTTGTGTAAATGTGGTGATCGGTTACTTTGCAGGTAAGTTTATTCAGGAAAAAGGAAAAGGCTTTGAAAGTATTGCCAGGCTGTTACTCGTAGGAGTATCACTGGTGTTCCTGGCCTGGTGCTGGAACTTTGCATTCCCGATTAACAAGAAATTATGGACGAGTTCCTTCGTCCTGATCACTTGTGGGTTAGACCTGATCATTATCGCTGTATTAATTTATATCATCGAACTGAAATCTTATGTGAAATGGACGGGCTTTTTTACGGTATTCGGTAAGAATCCCTTGTTCATTTATATTGTGGCTGATCTTTTACTAATTATTGTCAATACCATATTCCCAAAATCAGATTTTGCAGGCTGGATCAATACGGTGTTTTTTCAGGCGATTGCTCCAGGACCTTTCGGCTCACTGTTGTTCGCCATCTGCTTCATGCTGGTCTGCTGGCTGATTGGCTATATTTTAGACAAGAAAAAGATCTACATCAGGGTTTAATTCGTGTTTATTCCTTCATCAATAGCGTGTTTAAAGGTCTTGATTGGAAGATTTAGATAAAAATCAATTCAAAACATATTAAAATATATGCCCATGAAAATTTACTTATTTGCTACTTTCTTTATATTTAGTATCAGCGGATCGGCTACCGCTCAGAAAGCTGCCCTTGTTTCTGCTGCCGATTTAGAATTGAACTGGATGCAAACCAATGATAAAGATGAAATGGTATTGACCGTCAAGAATAATGGTAAAGTTTCTTTACCTGCTGCGGGTTGGAAAATCTTCTTCAATTCCAGGGCGATGAAGACTATTGGAGTTGATAGCTTGCTGGCGAAGATTACGCTCGTTAACGGGGCTTTATTCCAATTGTCACCATTGCCATCCTTTAAGGCAATTGCGCCTGCTGAAGCAGTTAAACTTCATATAGCAACGGAGACTATCTATAATGTTTCAGAACGCCCCTCGGGATTTTATCTGGTTTGGGACAAAACACCTGATCAGGGTGCTGCGATTAAAAATGTAGAATTTCAGCACTTAGCAGCCCGGCTCACTTTTGAGCAGGAGCTGTCAAAGAAAGTTTATGAAGAGAATAAAAAGATCAAAGATATTCCGGTAAATCAATTGCCATTGGTTTTTCCAACTCCTGCGGATTATTCTCCGGGTAAAGGCACTTTCCGCTTAACCAGAGAGGTGAATGTAGTAGGAATACCTGCTTTTGCAAATGAAGCGTCTTTGCTTACCCAGGACATCACGCGGGTATTAGGTGAAAAAACAGCTGGCAGACCAAGTGCCGTTGCTGGGAAAATTGTTTTCTTGAAAGACGAAAAAATGGCTGAGGAAGCGTATGCGCTTACCATTTCGCCTAATCAGATTACTATAGCAGCATCGGATCCGGCAGGTGCCTTTTATGCGATACAATCTTTAAAAAGTATGTTTCCTGCAAGTTCCTGGTCGAAAATTGAAAAGTCGATTGCTATACCTGCAGCTGTGATTAATGACCATCCGAGGTTTGGATTTAGAGGTTTTATGATGGACGTAGGCAGGAACTTTCAGCCTAAATCTGAAGTACTGAAGGCCCTGGACCTGATGGCTTTGTATAAACTCAATGTTTTTCATTTTCACCTGACAGAAGATGAAGGCTGGCGTTTGGAAATTCCAGGCCTGCCAGAGTTAACTACCGTAGGGGCAGCACGAGGTCATTCTGTAACAGAACGCGCTCAGATTTTGCCTGCTTATGGTTCTGGACCAATAACAGGTCTGAACTCTGGAACAGGTTTTTTATACCAAAGCAGAGTATATAGAAATCTTGAGGTATGCTAGAGCAAGACATATCCGGGTGATCCCAGAAATTGAGACCCCTGGTCATGCCAGAGCAGCCATAAAAGCAATGGAGGCCCGCTACCACCGTTTGATGAAGGCTGGAGACAAAACAGCTGCAGAGTATTATTTGTTAAGTGATTTAAAGGATGAGAGTAAATATCGATCTGTACAGGGTTTTGATGACAATGTGATCAACCCAGCTTTACCTTCGAGCTATCACTTTCTGGAAAAGGTAACGAATGAGCTGATCGCCATGCATGGAGCAGCAAATGCACCTTTAACTACTATCCATTTTGGTGGTGATGAGGTACCTGTCGGCGTATGGGAGAAATCACCAGCAGCTGCTCAACTGGCCATCAAAGATCCACCAGTGCCGGGGACAGACGAATTGTGGTTCTATTTCTTTAGTAAATTAAACAAAATGCTGCAATCCAAATCGCTTTATTTATCTGGATGGGAAGAAATCGGATTGCATAAAAAAGAATCAAATGGCGAAATGAAAATGGTACCTGAACCGCGATTCTTCAAGGAGAATTTTCATGTAGATGTTTGGAATAACTTACACGGTAATGAAGATTTAGCTTATAAAATGGCCAATGAGGGATATAAAGTAGTGTTAACACCAGTCACCAATTTTTATATAGACCTGGCTTCGAACAAAAGCTTTCTAGAAAACGGGCAGAATTGGGGTGGTTATGTAGATGTAGACAAGCTCTTCTATTTCATTCCTTTCGATTATTATAAGAATATGAAAGAAGATGAGGAAGGAAATCCTGCAAATCCAGCGCGCTATAAAAACAAGGTTGGATTAACAGAAGCTGGGAAATCAAATATTGCGGGACTGCAAGCACCATTATGGAGCGAAAACATTAAAACGCCTGAACAATTTGAATATATGCTGCTGCCGAAATTATTGGGGTTGGCAGAACGCGCCTGGGCGAAAGATCCGGAATGGGCACTGGAAGAAGACCTCGAAAAAGGAAAAGTATCGTATGATCAGGCTTGGTCTGAATTTGTAAATGTGCTGGGCAAAAAAGAATTGCCAAGACTGAACTATTACGCTGGAGGGTTTAAATACCGAATACCGACTCCAGGAATAAATCTGAGTAATGGCCAGATCGCTGCAAATGTACAATTGCCAGGTTTGATCATCCGTTATACTACGGATGGAAAGGAACCAATGGCCAGCAGTAAAATATATACTCAGCCTATTCCTTTTCAGAAAGGTGTGAAGTTCCGTGTTTTTGATGTCACGAATAGAGGAGGAAGAAGTATGGTGATCAATTGATCTGAACTTTAAAGACTGGTGTTTAAACAAAAAAACAGGGATGAATCGGAGAGATCTATCCCTGTTTTAATAATGGCTGACCCACCACAGATCAACCTAAACCAAACAAACTGATGATATAACGGAGTTTGTTAATAAAAAGTTTTAAGTATGAAAAATAAAAACAATTTAATGACAATATGCCCTTATTCTTTATCGTGATATAAAAATTCCATGCCTTCAGGAGTGATAGAAGCGGCGTGCTGAACACGATCCCTATTGATATGGATATACCCTAAATTTTCCAATTCTTCATACTGCTCTTCCATTCCTCCTAAAATCGAAGAACTAACTTGCTGGTCAATGATGCCCAGTAATGATTTCATAGCTTCTTTTTCCATGTTATTTTTGGTTATAGTATCGAAATTCCTTTTAACTAATATAGTAAAAAATTAGGTTCCATAAAAGCCACGGAAAGAAGGGGGGGAGAACTATACACCAAAGTTCTTTTCTGACACGTGGCCTTATGTTTTGAGCGTCTGAATGGGTTTAACTTAAACTTTTTTCAGCCAATAACAGTTGCTTCAGCATTTCTTCCAGGGATAAGTTATCCTGGAATTTTAGTTCTGGAATGAGGGCACGATAATAAGCGATACCATCTAGTAATTGCAGTTTAAACTTGCTGAAGTATTTGTCTTTTTTTGTCGTTAATTCTTCCATCTGGTTGGCAATGTCTTTCTTCAGGTAGTCTACATATAAATGAAGTTCATTAATAAATAGGTTTGGACGACTGACATTGGCCAGTAGATTTTCACGGCCGTAAATATGATTGATCATTTCTTTCAGGGAGTATTTACCTTGAAAGAAGGCAAGATTTGGACCGGGACAAATACTGACCGCCCTGTTTTCTCTTGGTTTCATAATGCCAACTTTCAAATACGTAGAGGCACAAAGACCTTCACACAGACACACCTTTTCCGTAATAGATTGGAATTGTCGCTGGTAATCAGTTTCGGAAAGCTCCTGTTCCTTTAACTGCTTTATTTTCAGATTTTGATATTCTCTGGATGCGGTACAGATGGGTTCTGCAGTAAATTCGGTATTGGTACATAAGAATTTCTTAGTGCATGGGCTGCCTGGTCTGCCTTTTTCTATCCGTTGCAAGCGCTGTTCTTCAGCACTGCTCTTTTTGAAATTATTGAAAAGTACACCTAACGGAGAAGAATTGCTCAAGTAATAGTCTTCCGCCACCGCGCTGGCCAATTGGTTTAAGGTTTCATCGTCCACATTTGTCGCCTCAGGTACAAGGAGAAATGGGCTTCCCCATCCAGCAGCATCCAGCTGATAATAATTGAGCAGGAATTCATGTTCTTCGGCGGTACCAATTCCACCTTGTGCTGTAATGCGCTGTTCAGGCAAGGCTATTTCAAGGATTTCCTTGCTTTTTAGGGCATTAATATACATCTGGTAAAGCTCTGCTGCCAGCTCTCCACGTTTTTGTTTGAATTCTTCCAGAATAGGGCCTAATAAAAAACCTTCTGTTGCAAAGGCATGTCCTCCGCAGTTTAATCCTGATTCTACACGAAATTCGGACACCCATAACCCTTTTTTTGCCAGCATCTTGGCCTGGATCAATGCCGAACGGAAATCGCTGACTTTAAGAATGATTTTCTTTGAAAATGCGCCATTTGCATCCGGATAAAAGGAACTGCATTTTTCCATATAGGCATACAATCTTGGGTTGAGTCCTGCGGATATAATCACCGAAGAATTTAAAGTACTATTTGTAAAACCGCGCATCGCTGCTAATGCATCTGTAAAATCATCACCGTCAGTTTCGTGGTTCGCATTGTAATTTGCCTTATCCACTTTAGACATAATATTCACATCAATCGCCCCAGGTGTGATGACTTCAATTAATTCAGATTGCAAGGCAGTTTTTTGCGGGCCTTCTGGTAAATTTTTCATTTCCTGGTACCTTTTTTTCCATGCAGATTGCGCTGGCAGCAGTTCGAAATAAAGATTCAGGTCTGTTCCTTCTTCGTAAGACTGTGCCTTTAAAGCAGCAAATTGCCTCTTCACCTGTAAATCCAATAAGTTCAGATAGGCCGTAATCCTCTTGGCACGGCTATCAGCTTGTTTCTTGTCGATGAACGTAAATGTACCTGCGGTTTTTTCCTCATGGTATTTCCTCATGCGCTCTGTCAATTCATCATCTACGATGGAAACAACAGAGGAGATGCCATATCTGGCCACCTTTAAAGGAGTATCAATTGAATAGCCTAAGCCTAAAACTGGAATGTGAAAAGTATGGTTCATTTGCTGAGAAAAATTTACTTGCATCGCAAAAGAACAGACTATTTAAATTTAAAAACATGATATTAGTCACGCTTTTGTATGATTGAGGTTATTAGCTCAGTGCAATCGTTATCATTATATTTGTAAAAAAGAATACATGGAAGAGGCGAGGTTATTAAAAGCCATTATTGAAACTGCAATTGATGGGATTATTACCATAGATGACAGGGGCAACATAGAAAGTCTTAATCCAGCAGCATTAAGATTGTTTGGCTATAGTATCGATGAAGTTGAAGGAAAGAATATTTCATTCTTAATGCCTGAACCGGATAGAAGCGGACACGATGGTTACATTCATCGCTATCAATCGACCGGTGAAAAGAGAATCATTGGAAAAGGCAGAGAAGTAAAAGGCTTGAGGAAAGATCGGAGTACTTTTCCTTTTCGCTTGGCAGTGAGTGAGGTGCAATATGAGAACCGTATCATTTACACTGGATTTATCCATGATCTTTCTAAAGAAAAAGAAGCGGAAGAGCGTCTGAGAGAATATGCGGCGGAATTGGAAGAGCTGGTTGAGGAGCGTACAAAATCACTCAAAAAAACAGTGATGGCTTTAAGTGAAGCGAAAGAAGAGGTTAGTCTTTCTCTTGAAAAAGAAAAAGAACTCAATCAATTGAAAAGCAGGTTCGTTTCCATGGCTTCGCATGAATTCAGAACCCCGCTAAGTTCAGTACAGCTTTCAGCTTCCCTGATTGATAAATATGCTGAGCCTTACGACAATAAAAATATCACAAAACATGTCAGTAAGATCAAAAATGCAGTCAGCAATCTCACCACGATATTAAATGATTTCTTGTCGCTGGAACGACTGGAAGCAGGAAAAGTAGAGCCTACTTTTACACCTTTTGACCTGGTTAAACTCTCTGAAGAGATCACTGAAGAAATGCAAATGATGGCCAAGCAGGATCAGAACATCATTTACCAGCATACTGGACTGGAAAGTACGGTGCTCTTAGATCTTAACCTGTTAAAAAACTGCATGATCAATCTGATCTCCAATGCCATCAAATATTCTGGAGAAAACACCTTTATAGAATTTAATACGGAAATTACAGATTCCCAATGCATGGTCACGATAAAGGACAATGGAATTGGGATTCCTCAATCAGACCATAAGCACCTGTTTCAGCCATTTTTCCGTGCAAACAATACAGGGAATATTCCTGGAACAGGACTAGGATTAAATATCGTACTGCGTTATGCAACGCTGATGAAAGGTGAGCTGCATTTTGAAAGTACACTCCATACCGGGACTAAGTTTGTTTTGTCCTTTAATAAATAAAATACGAATGAAGAAGACACTGATACTCATTATAGAAGATAACGATGATATCCGGGAAAGTACTGCTGAGATATTGGAACTGGCAAATTATGACGTATTACAGGCCGCTAACGGGCGGGTAGGGGTAGATCTGGCAATTTCTGAAGTGCCGGATGTGATCTTATGTGACATCATGATGCCAGAGCTGGATGGCTATGGCGTATTGTATTTACTCCATAAAAATGAACAAACATCAACCATCCCTTTTATTTTCCTGACTGCCAAAGCCGAGCGTATTGACATGCGTAAAGGGATGGAAATGGGAGCCGATGATTACCTGACAAAGCCTTTCGATGATGTGGAATTGTTAAATGCCATAGAAAGCAGACTTAGTAAAAGAGATAAACAGCAGGTTTTTTATAGCCAATCGCTTGAAAAACTGAGCGTTTTGTTTAGCAATAGCTCTGGTTTGCAGGAGCTGGAAAAAATCATTGCTGCCAGAAAAGTGCGTTCTGTTAAGAAAAAACAGGTGGTGTATTATGAAGGAGACAATGTTTCTGGACTTTACCTGGTGATGAACGGAAAGGTGAAAACCTTTAAGTTAAGTGAAGATGGAAGGGAATTGCTCACTGGAATGTATGGCCAGGAAGATTATTTTGGCATTACTTCTTTACTGCTCAATGCTCCCTATTCGGAAACAGCTGAAGCAGTGGAAGACAGTACGGTTTGTATGCTGCCAAAGGATTTAATGGATGATTTACTCAATCGCTATCCTGATGTAGCCAGACAATTCATTCAATTGATCTCCAATAACCTTCAGGATAAGGAGGAACAGTTGCTGCAATTGGCCTATCATTCTGTGAGAAAACGTATGGCAGAAGTACTGGCCAGATTATGTAAACAGGAAGTGCAGGATGCGGAAATGATCTTGAGGGTTTCCAGGGATAACCTCGCTGCAATGGCTGGAATGGCTACTGAGACGGTGAGTAGGATCTTGAGTGATTTTAAAGATGAAGGGATTATAGAAAGGAAAGGCAGTCAGATCATTGTGCTCGATCAGCTTAGACTGCAGCAGATGAAAAACTGATGAGAATCATATTTTCAATTGATTAAACTCATTCTCCCCGCTGCTGCTACATGCTAACTTTGATTATTAATAAACCGAACCAGCATGAGAGTTGTCGCATATAGTATAAAGTCTTTTGAAAAAGAACCATTGGCTATTGCCAATAATAAAAAACATGATATTACATTGATATCCAACTCTTTGTGTTCTGAGACGGCTTCTTATGCCGCCGGCAAAGAAGCTGTAATTGTATTCAATGAAGATGATGTTTCTGCACAGGTGATCAACAGGTTAGCTGATCTTGGGGTGAAATTCATTGCAACACGCTCTACCGCTACCAATCATATCGATCAGGAAGCCGCTGCACTTAGAAATATAAAGATTGCCAATGTTCCTTTAGATGCCCTAATAGCCCTCACAGAAAAGGAATTGCCTATGGCATTGGCCGTAGAAACTATTATTAATCTAGATAAATGGCAGCAAAAGAAGTGTTTAGGGAATGCCTGTGTTTGTTCCAGATCCTGCGATCAGGCACATTCGTTATTAAGTCCAGGTAGCAAACCTCATCACCATTAGTATGAATCATCTGATCTCGAAATATCATGTTGCTGCCCCCCGTTATACCAGTTATCCTACTGTTCCTTATTGGAAAACAACAGATTTTACGGTAAACGATTGGGAAAAATCCGTTGCTCAATCGTTTAGAGAAAGCAATGACAAAGAAGGTATCAGCATTTACATCCACCTTCCTTTTTGTGAAAGTTTATGTACCTATTGTGGCTGTAATACCAGGATCACCAAAAACCATAAAGTTGAATCGCCTTATATCGAAGCCTTATTGAAGGAATGGCAATTGTATCTGAATCTATTTGTAACCCGTCCATTAATTAAGGAACTGCATTTAGGCGGTGGTACACCTACTTTTTTCAGTGCAGAGAATTTAAAACGGCTGATGGAAGCCATCCTAAAATATGCTGATCTTCATGAGGAGGCCGAATTTAGCTTTGAAGCACATCCTGGAAATACCACCGACGAACATTTGATGACTTTAAACAGCTTAGGCTTCAAAAGATTGAGTTTAGGAATTCAGGATTTTGATCCGCATGTGCAGCTGGTGATCAATAGGGTTCAAACCTATGAAGAATTGGAGCAAGTGACCATAAAAGCAAGGGACTTAGGCTACACTTCGATCAATTACGACCTGATTTATGGCCTTCCTCACCAGCAGATTCAGGGGCTTTCTGATACCCTGGAATCCGTGCTGCAATTAAAACCAGACCGCATTGCTTTTTACAGTTATGCCCATGTTCCATGGGTTAAACCCGGACAAAGAAGGTATACAGAACAGGATCTTCCTTCTCGAAAATTAAAGCAGGAACTGTATGAGTTGGGTTGCAAAAAACTAAAAGAAGGAGGATATCTAGATGTTGGTATGGACCATTTTACATTGGTCACAGACAGTTTGTACGAGGCAGAGGTCAAAGGAAAACTACACCGGAACTTCATGGGATACACTCACCAGTACAGTAAATTGATGATTGGTTTGGGCGTATCTTCAATTAGTGATACCTGGACGGCGTTTGCACAAAATGTAAAAACCGTGGAGGAATATTTAAGCATCGTAAATGAAGGCAGATTACCCGTGGTTAAAGGCCATTTGCTAAATGCAGAGGATATGGCGACCCGTCAGCATATTTTGAATATCATGTGTAAAGGACATACTTCCTGGACAGAGGACGAAGCGAAGTCTCCGGAATTTTCCGGAGGTTTGCAGCGCATGCGCTGGTTAGCGCTGGATGGATTGGTGTTTTTGTCAGCAGACCATCTACACGTGACGCCATTAGGAAAAAGGTTTTTAAGAAACATCTGCATGGCACTGGATTATAGGTACTGGGCAGATCAGCCCAAAACAGAACTGTTTAGTCTTACCGGATAAAAATATTAGTTTTACGTCTCAAATGTCTGAATTGGTGACCGTGCTGAACGGTCGCCAATTTCTTGTTTATAGGCCATTTGGAGCAGTCGCCTGTTTGATCTTATGTTGCATCAAGTGTCCGATGGAAGCGGCTCTGGAGATCGCCTGATCCGCAACAGGCCCTTCAAAATTAACCCTGATGGTCTCCTCCCAGATTTTCATCCAGCGGTCAAAATGTGCTCCATGTAAAGGCACCTCTTTATTCAAAGCAATGTGTTTGAGCATTGGATTACCTTTATAACTCACCACATCCAATAAGATCGTTTCCCAAAAGGTAACCATCACTGGGATATGTCTTTCTAAAGAGAAGTTTGCTGCCTTAAATACGGGGCCAATCACTTCATCCCTCAGGGCTTTATTGTAAAATTCAATCACCAGAAAACGAATGTCTTCCTGATCTTTAATATCTCTTTTTATAGCAGTAAGTGTCATGATGTTACTAATTTACGTGATTTGAGGGGATTACCTGCATTCAGGAGCCCCTTGTTCAGTAGGTGCCGGACTTAGATAGGGAATGTTTAACTCCATTCCTCTCAATATAAACCAGACTCCCAAACACAGCATAAAATAAGGAATCACACGGTTGATTTTTTTACGAACCAATGTGCCGGTAAAACCAATACTCAGTGTGGCGATAAACATGAGGGGTAAAGTGCCTAGTCCGAACCAGAACATATAGATAGCGGAGCCAGTAAGGCTACCCGTATTTAAAGCCCCTGCCATGGCCAGGTAAACGAAGCCGCAGGGTAGAAAACCATTGATAATGCCAATGATCAAATGATTGGCTTTATGCTTTAGTGCATAGCCAAATAATTGGTGGAAGGGTTTTAGGAACACTGAAGGGGTATTTTTAAGCATTTGAATCTTAAATAACCTGGAACAGGCAGCCATCACAATCAGAATTCCGCTAAAAATACTGATGACCTGCTGCAGGCCTGCCATCCATAATTGCTGTCCGATTAAACCAATAACCAGCCCTAAGAAACAATAAGAAATAATTCTCCCTAACTGGTAAAGTAATTTGTCCAATACCAGAAAAGCCCATCCTTGTTTTAAGGAGGGGACAGCAAAGGCAAGGGGACCGCACATGCCAATGCAATGCACGCTCCCTAACAATCCAATCATGAAGGCAAGTTTTTCGTTGCTCATTCTACCATGACCTCCTGTTCATCCAAATAGGATTTACCTGCACTATTCCAGTTGATGATCAGTTTCCAGCGGCCTTTTGCAATCCCTGTTAAAGGAATCGCGGCGCGGTACTGCTCATCTGTACTGATTTGAATTATTTTATCCATCCTTTTATCCGACGTGCGGACCAGGTTTACTTTTCCTTCAGCAGGGGCTTTAAAGGTCAGGATAATCCCTTCCGTACCTACCTGGATCTCGGGTTTGGCATGGTCGGTTTTTACCTGTTCTTTCAGGTGGTATTCTTTGTCATAAGCCAGTCCCTTCTCGTAGTAATCATTGTCTACCAGCGCATCCGGTGAGCTGTTAAACATCTTTACCGCAAGGATGATGATAAAGCTCATAAAGCAAGCCATGCCAATCACCAATTTCGTTCCCCAGTTCCATTTCATTTCTTTAATCATTAAGTGGTGCGATGAAGGTCGTTTCAAAAGTATCGACCACCTTACCATCTGACACCAGTTTGAAACCAATATCTGATTTGTACGTTTTTAATTTTCTTTGCGGCATAATGACAAAAAACGTCAATTTTGCCACACCACCATAAGCAATGGTGTCTTGTTTTTGAATGTACTGAATTTTCACCTCAGGGTCATCCGGTACGATTTTAAATTTCAGTGATTTGCTGGTTTTATTGATCAGCTCCGCATTGAATAAATTACTCACCGCGTTTTCTTTATCTCTCATTTGATACAAAGTTCCACTGGCACGCAGGATGGTCGTTTTAACCGCTGTTCTCGTGATCAGCAGGTAGGAGAGCACCCCAATCAGCAAGGCTAAAACAGCAGCGTAGCCATATACCCTTTTGTTCAGTTTAAAAGGCTGCTTCGTTTTGATCTCATCCTCTGATTTGAAGCCAATTAAGCGTGTTGGACGTTCAATCTTTTCCATCACCATATCACAGGCATCGATACAGGCCGTGCAGTTGACACATTCCATTTGTGTCCCGTTCCTGATGTCAATTCCCGTCGGACAAACCTGTACGCAAAGCTTACAGTCGATGCAGTCTCCACCAGTGTTTTCCACTCCTTTTACACGTTTTTCACGAGGCTCTCCACGCTCATAATCATAAGCCACAATGATGCTCTGGTTGTCTAGTAATACCCCTTGTAGGCGTCCATAAGGACAAACTACCGTGCAAACCAACTCTCTCATTCTAGAGAATACCAGGTAAAAAACAAAGGTAAATACACAGATCGAGATGAATCCGCTCCAATGCAGGGATACCGGCTCTGTCATGATTTTGATCAGACTATCTGAGCTGATCAAATAGGAGAGAAAGATGTTGGCAATAAAAAAGGAAATCAACAGATAAATGAAATGCTTTAGTCCCTTTTTGAAAAACTTTTCGCTGGTTAGCGGGCCATCATCCAGCTTTTTCCGCTTGTTTGAATCGCCTTCTATCCAGATTTCTATTTTCCTGAAGACCATCTCCAGGAAAATGGTCTGAGGGCAGGCCCAGCCGCAGAATACACGGCCAAAAACTACCGTAAATAAGACGATAAACACCATAAAGGTGAGTAAAGCCAAAACAAATAGGTAGAAGTCCTGAGGCCAGAAAATCACCCCAAAGAATACAAATTTCCGCTCTAAAACATTAAGTAACACCAATTGCTCCCCATTTAATTTAATAAATGGGGCGGCAAATAGTAAGATCAGGAAAAAATAGCTGACTACTGAGCGGTACTGATATAACTTACCTTTAATTACTTTCGGATAGAGCCATTTACGGCGCTGTCCGTCGTCGGTTAAAGTGGAGATCTGATCTCTGAAATGACTTGGGCTTTGTGATGACATGTTAATCTTTTTTGCCCTGTGGAGCTTTCGCGCCAGCAGGATTGCTTCCTTGTATGGAAAGGATATAATTGGTGATGTCTGAAATCTGCTGGGCATTCATTGACTTCTCCCAGGCTACCATTCCTTTTTCAGGAACACCATATTTGATGGTCTTGAAAATATTCTTTGGTGTACCGCCATGCAGCCAGTATTCATCCGTTAAATTGGGGCCAACACCACCTTCTCCATGTTCTCCATGACAAGGGGTACAAACGGTTTTAAACAATGCAGCCCCTTTTTGGATGACTGCAGGATCGTCACTTTTCTCCATGTTGTTCTCGTTGATTTTCGGCCCGCCGGATCCAGGTTTTTGCAGGAATGCGATGCGATCTGCTTCCGCCTGACGGAGTTCTATCGCATATTCTTCTTCCTGTAATTTACCCCAGCCAAATACATGGTAGTTGAGCATATATCCGATGGCAAAAATGATCGTTCCATAAAACAAGACCATAAACCAGGCAGGAGTAGGGTTATCCAATTCCGCAATGCCATCAAATTTATGCTCCATCATGATGTCTTTCTCCTCAGAGATCGGCCTCAAGCCCATTAACTTAGTCCAGAAGGAAGGTTTGTCGGCTGCTGCTGCAGCACGTCGCTCTTCTTCCAGCCAGTATTTTTTCCTTTCTTCTTCAGAAGCGAATCGGGTAGGATGCAGGGTTTCCTTTACATAGACTTTGATGACCTTCAAAACCAGTATGGAAACCACGAGTATGATTACTGCAGTGATTAATAGGGCCCAAATTAGTAAATTTGTCATTGTACATCGTCTTTTAAAGGTAACTCACTCATATATTTTATTTCTTCTTTTTTCATGGTTAGCAAGAGTATGCCGACCAGGATAAAAAAGAGCAGGAATATGCCAAGGGAGGTGATTAAATACACCTGGCTTCCATCTACTTGATCTAAAAATTGCTTAAACATAGTGTTGTTGTTTAGGTTATTGTGCTTTAATGTCCATTCCCAGACGTTGCAGATAGGCGATCAGCGCAATGATTTCTTTGTCATCTTTCACTTTGATGTTGTTCTGTTTCAGGTCCGCAGCAATCGCTTTGGCCTGTTTGTCCAGGTCGCGGTTGGCTTTGTGCTCATAACCTTCCTCATAAGGAACACCTAAAGTGCGCATCGCATTGATCTTGCTGATGGTGGTAGTGGTGTCCAGTGTCTGAGTAATCAGCCATTCGTAAGGAGGCATAATACTACCAGGGGACATCGTTTGTGGATCCAGCATGTGGTTAAAATGCCATGCATTGCCATATTTACCACCTTCACGCTGTAAATCGGGACCGGTACGTTTTGATCCCCATAAATGCGGATGGTCATACACAAATTCCCCAGCTTTACTGTATTCACCATATCTTTCTGTTTCAGAGCGGAATGGACGAATCATTTGAGAGTGACAGCTCACACAACCTTCACGGATGTATAAATCACGTCCCTGCAATTCCAGCGGACTATAGGGCTGCACACTGGTGATCGTCGGAATGTTCGACTTGATCGTAAACGTAGGCATCATCTCAATCATACCACCAATCAGGATAACAATTAATGAAAGTACCATGAAAACCATTGGCTTGCGCTCCAGTACCCTGTGGAGTTTCTTTTCAGATCCCTGAGGAACATAATCTTTTGGTAATGGCATTGCCTCTGCAGGCTCATCTGCCAATAATTTACCTAAACGAACCGTTCTGATTAAGTTATAAGTCATCACGATTACACCAATTAGGTATAAGGCACCACCGATAGCCCTAAGTACATACATTGGAAGGATTTGGATCACAGTTTCCAAGAAATTTGGATAACGCAATAGGCCATCTTCTGTAAACTCTTTCCACATCAATCCCTGTGTGAAACCGGCAAAATATAATGGAACCGCATAGAAAAGGATCCCTAATGTTCCGATCCAGAAGTGGAAGGAAACCAGTTTTTTAGAGTATAATTCTGTTCTGTAGATTCTTGGAATCAACCAATATAAAATACCGAAGGTTAAGAAACCATTCCAGCCAAGCGCGCCAACGTGTACGTGTGCTACTATCCAGTCGGTATAGTGGGCAATGGCGTTGATCTGTTTTAAAGCAAGCATTGGTCCTTCAAAGGTGGCCATACCATAAGCGGTAATCCCAACTACCATGAACTTCAGTCTGGAATCTTCCCTTACTTTATCCCATGCGCCGCGAAGGGTGAGCAATCCATTGATCATCCCTCCCCAGCTTGGGGCAATCAGCATAATTGAGAAGGCAACCCCTAATGATTGTGCCCAGCTCGGTAAAGATGTATATAATAAATGGTGAGGTCCAGCCCAGATGTAAATGAAAATTAATGACCAGAAATGGAGAATACTCAGCTTATAAGAATAAACTGGACGATTTGCCATCTTAGGTAGGAAATAATACATCATTCCCAGGTAAGGAGTGGTTAAAAAGAAAGCCACCGCATTATGCCCATACCACCACTGTACCAGCGCATCCTGTACACCTGCGTATAAATAATAACTTTTAAACGCTGATATCGGAAGCTGGAAGGAGTTAACGATGTGTAATACCGCAACGGTTACGAAAGTAGCAATGTAAAACCAAATGGCTACATACATGTGTTTCTCTCTTCTTTTGATAATGGTTCCAAACATATTGACCCCAAAAACAACCCAGATCAAGGTAATGGCAATATCTATCGGCCATTCCAACTCTGCATATTCATGGGAGGAGGTGAATCCCAAAGGAAGGGTGATGACCGCCGAAATGATGATCAGCTGCCAGCCCCAGAAATGTATTTTACTGAGGACATCGCTGAACATCCTCGCTTTGAGGAGTCTCTGCAAAGAGTAATAAACACCCATAAAGATCGCATTCCCTACGAAGGCAAAGATTACTGCATTGGTGTGTAATGGCCTGATACGGCCGAAAGTCGTGTACTGGGAGCCCATATTTAATGCAGGTTTGAAGAGCTGCATGGCAATGAGCAATCCGACCGTCATTCCGATGATGCCCCATATAATGGTGGCTACTGCGAAGTTCCTGACGATCTTGTTGTCGTAGTAAAATTTTTCAGTCATGTTAAAATTTGGATTGCTTGTTTATGGGTGTAAAATTAGGTCGGGATGTTTAGGTATAGAATGACATCAATTGTGGCTATGCGTGATCTTCATCACTTTTTATCTCCTCATTTTTCTGTTGAACATCATCATCAAAGAGAATTCTGACGGCAGGGGTATAGGTATCGTCATTCTGGCCGGTCTTGCTCGCCCAGAAAAAAGCGGCAAGGAAGATCAGTGCCAATAAAATACTAAAGCCGATCAGGAGGTAGAGGATGTTCATAATAGCTGATTTTTTTTAGCATACAGTCGGACTGCAATGCTGGTGAACAGAATAATAGTGATGGTGCTAATGGGCATCAATACCGCTGCAATAAGTGGTGAGAGCATGCCTTGAACCGCAAAGTACAGGCCTATTGCGTTATAAGTTAAAGAAATGGCAAAGCTGATATGGATCACCTTTACCGCATCTTTAGCCTGTTTGATAAACATAGGTATCTTTTGAAAACTCGCACCATCCAGAATGGCATCACAGCCTGGTGAGAAATTATTGATGTTATCAGTCACCGCAATACCCAGGTCACTTTGTTTCAAAGCACCTGCATCATTCAGTCCATCACCAAACATGAGCACTTTTCTTCCTGAATATTGCAGGTTTCGAATGTAATCCAGCTTGTTCTGAGGGCTTTGAGCGAAACGCATCTGCTGTGCCCTTGGGAAGAAAGGAATCAGCGTTTGCTTGTCCTGATCCTGATCACCAGACAATAAGTGTAGATCCGCGTCTTTACCCAGCTTGAAGATCAGGTCTTTAAATCCATTCCGCCATTGCTGCGTAGAACAGAAGAAGCCAAGGTACCTGTTGTTGATAATAATATGAACGACGGCACCTTGTGAGGGCGTATTGTTGTTCAAACCAAGGAAAGAAGCACTGCCCAGTTTCAACTCCTGGCCATTGACCATGCCTGAAATTCCACGGCCTACCTTTTCCATGTATTTAACCGCAGTATATTTATAAGGCCTGTTCAACCACTTCACCAGTTCCCTGCTCAAAGGGTGACCAGAGTTCCTGGCGAGGTCATTTACCCATTGCTTTTCTTCTTCGGCAATGTCTCCTTCAAAGGTGAAACCAGTGTTTTCAGGATTGGTGATGGTGCCGGTCTTGTCGAACACAAACGTATTAATGCGCGCCAATTCTTCAACAACCGCTGTATTTTTAAGGTAGAACTTATTCTTATCGAATATGCTTAAGACCGCAGAGAGGGTAAAAGGAGAGCTTAGGGCCAAGGCACAAGGGCAGGCGATAATCAGCACCGCAGTAAAAGAAGCGACTGCTTTCGTGGGATCATCGTGTAACATCCAGTAAGCTGCAGCGCCGATGGCGATACTCAGCAATACAATGCTAAAGTACTTGCTGGCGCGGTCGGCAAAGGTCCTGATCATGGTTTTCTCTCCAAAAAAGGCCTCGTTGTTCCACAATTGAGTCAAGTAACTTTGTGAAACCGGTTTAACGACTTCCAATTCTATGGCACCTTTTAATTGTCTTCCACCTGCATAAACGACTTCTCCCAGTACTTTGTTTACCGGTAAAGATTCGCCGGTCACAAAGCTAAAGTCCATTTCTGCTTCCCCTTTTAACAGGATGGCATCTGCGGGAATAATTTCATTGCTGCGGATCAGGATCCTATTGCCTACTTTTAATTCATTCAAAGGGATTGGTCTTTCTTTCTCCTCGTCGATCAGGGTAACTGCAACCGGAAAATAAGAACGGTAATCTCTTTCAAAGGAAAGGTGGTGATAGGTATGGTGCTGCATCCACTTTCCGATCAGCAGGAAGAAAACGAGCCCGCATAGGGTGTCCACAAAACCAGCTCCTGTATTGCCCACAATCTCTACTATAGAGCGTATAAACATCACTGCAATTCCTAAAGCCAGTGGAAAGTCAAGGTTTAGAATTCCATTTCTAAGGTTGGTCCAGGCAGAGGTAAAATAATCCCTGCCACTATAGAATACTACAGGAATGGCAAATGCCAGGTTTAACCAGCCGAAAAACGTTTTGAATTCCTGCTCCAGGTCACTCAATCCGAAATAATCCGGAAAACTCAATAGCATCACATTGCCAAAGCAGAAACCAGCTACCGCAATTTTTCGGATCAGCTGCCCCTCGGAATGGTCTGACTGTTGTTTCTTGACCACATCCTGTAAGCTGATGAGCGGCTCATAACCTATGGAAGCTAGGATTTCTATCAGCTTACGCAAAGATAATTCCTGATTTTTGAAGCTGATGACCACCTGTTTCTTTAAGAAATCAATCCTCGATTGAATGATAGCAGTATTGATCTGATGCAAATGTTCGAGGAGCCAGATACAGGAACTGCAATGAATGGCTGGGATGTAAAGCGTGATTACGCTGGTCTTCTCATCCGTATAGTCTACCAATTTTGCAGCAATCGCTGCTTCGTCCAGGTATTCAAAATGAGCTTGTTTGTTTTTTTGTGTTTGTCCAGGTACATCGTTGTACGCGTAGTAGTTACCCAGGTTATGATTAGAAAGCAATTGATAGACACCTTTACAACCCAGACAGCAGAAAGATTTGCTATCCATGAGATAAGGCGTTTTTGGAAGATCATCACCGCAATGATAACACTGGGTGTCCTCGGCTATGTTTTTTTGTATGATCATAGGGGCAAATTGATGTTTTCAAAGTTCAACCTTCCCACCAAGTATAAATATGACGCTCATCACTTTCGGCCCTGATATAAATCAGAAAAACCTGCGCAATGACATCTTTTAAACTTTCTATTAAATATGAGAATTAAAACTCTCATATTTATATCTTCAACCACAAATAGGACAAATTGTTTTATTATTGAAAAACAAAAGTATACTTCATGAATTATAGGGAAATATTAGATCAGTTAAGATTGCATGTTGCCAGCATATTTCAGGCAAAAACCGACTCCAGATTGATCTACCACAACTTAAATCATACTGAACAAGTAGTAGAAAATGCCATCAAAATTGCCAATCATTATCAGCTTTCAGATCAGGATTTCTTTATTGTCACTGCTGCCAGTTGGTTTCATGATATTGGATATTTCTTTGATTGTGCGCATCATGAGGCTAGTGGAGCAGGTCTTGCCGCTGAATTTCTAAAAGAAAAAGGACTTAGTGAGGAGATCAGTATAAAGATTGTGAATTGTATTATGGCCACCAAAATGCCTCAGCAGCCCAATGGACTGCTGGAACAGATTGTTTGTGATGCCGATTTGTACCATTTGGGAAGTAACTCTTTTAAAGAAAGAAATAAATTGATGCGTAAGGAAGCAGAAGCATTCTGTGACAGAGCATTGGATAAAGATGAATGGAGAATAAAAACAATACAGCTGTTTAAAAATCACCATTACCATACTACGTATTGTCAGCACCTGCTGAATGCGAAAAAGGCGGAAAACCTGGAAGAGCTCGAAAACAAAGCAGAAGCAGCAGATCATAAAACAACGGATAGCTCTATGGTGTTAAACACTGGAAATGCCCCGCTGATAACAGAAAAAAACAACCCATTGGAGATAAAAAAAGAAAAGAAGAAAAAGAGTGATCGCCCCGATAAAGGGATTGAAACCATGTTCAGGATCACTTCTGGAAACCACCAGAGGTTGAGTGATATGGCCGATAACAAGGCGCACATCATGATTTCTACCAATTCTATTATTTTATCAGTTATACTGAGTATCCTGCTCAGGAAACTGGAAGATAATCCTCATTTAATTATTCCTACATTGATTCTGCTGATCATTTGTGTGGTGACCATGGTATTCTCAATTTTGGCAACACGCCCATCTATCCCTAAAGGAGTTTTCACTCCTGAAGATATTGCGCAGAAACGTGTGAACCTGTTGTTTTTTGGTAACTTCTATAGAATGTCGCTGCCGGATTATGAAGGTGGAATGCTAAAAATGATGGACGACCGTGAATTTCTGTATGGTAGCTTAATCCGGGATTTATATGCTCAGGGAGTAGTTTTAGGCCGTAAATACCGCCTGCTGCGAATTGCCTACAATGTGTTTATGTTTGGAATTATCGCAGCTGTACTGGCCTTTATTACGGCTTCAGTTTTAGTGACCTTATAACCTGTTATGGAGTCTGCTATTTATTTTAACCGGGATTTAAGCTGGCTAAGTTTCAATGAACGCGTGCTCGTGGAAGCAGGCAGGGCAGCGGTCCCTATATTGGAAAGAATCCGCTTTCTATCCATATATTCCTCTAATCTTGATGAGTTTTATAGGGTGAGGATGCCAGTCATGATGTGGGATTATGAGCTGGCTAAGGCAAAGATAGACCAGCAGCAGCAGCGCTATGGTGAAATTATCGCAGCGCAGATTTTACCGGCATTGGAAGCCCAAAAGGTGTATTGGTTGTATAATAAGCCAATTCCAGCAGCTATTTCTGAAAAGGTAACCGAGCTTTTTTTTAATGAAGTCCTTGCTTATATTCATTCTGAATGTATTGACCATGGATTGGCAGATTTCTTTGCCGAAAATAACAAGCTTTACCAGGTGGTGATTTTGAGGAATGCTGATGCTGAGGAGCGTATGGAACTGATCAGCATTCCTTCAGAAGACTTACAGCGTTTATATGCCATTCCAGTAGAGGGCGCACAGTATATCGTCTTTTTGGAAGACATCATTAAATATAACTTAGCCTATTTATTCCCTAATGATCAAATTCATGGCGCTTTTAACCTGAAAATTACCCGTAATGCAGCTTTAAAAATAGGACAGGACTATTCTGAAGACATCACTATTGCTTTAGAAAAACAACTCGAAACCCGCGACTTTGGCTTTGCTACCCGCTTTCTTTTTGAGCCTGGACTTCCATTAAGAAACCTGTACCGGATGATTTATGCACTAAATCTGCAAAAAGCAGCAGTAGTGCTGGGAGGTGCCTATCATAACCTGAAAGACCTTAGTGCTTTCCCTTTAGATGAAAAGCTTTTTGGATATCCAAAATGGCCAGCTTCAACAGCAGTGAAAATTGCACAGAAAGAAACGTTATTTGACCATGTTTTTCGCAAAGATATCCTGGTAAATGTACCTTATCAGAACTATGATGCCGTATTGCGTTTCTTCAACGAAGCTTCAAATGATGTCAATGTCACAGAAATTTATGTTACCTTATATAGGGTGGCGCGAAATTCAAGAATTGTAAACGCCTTGATGACTGCCGCGAAAAACGGTAAAAAAGTAGTGGTGCTGGTAGAGCTGAAAGCGAGATTTGATGAAGCAAATAACATCAAATGGGCTAAGCAAATGAAAGCAGCAGGGGTGAAAATTATCTATAGCAGCATCGATCTTAAAGTCCATGCGAAAGTGGCACTGGTAAAAAGAACGATCAATGGAGAAAATCAATATCTGGGGCTACTGGCCACAGGAAATCTGAATGAAAGTACTGCTAAGTTTTACACCGACCATATTTTACTGACTGCCCATCAGCCAATGCTGCGGGAATTAGAATCTTTATTCGACTTTTTAAGCAGGAAAGACAAGACAGCAGTATTGGAAGAACCAGTGGAATTTAAGCATTTGCTAGTCGCACAGTTTAACTTGCATCAAGCCTTTTTGGGATTGATTCAACGGGAAATCGAGCATGCTCAGCAAGGTTTACCTGCTGGTATTATCCTCAAATTGAACAACCTGGAAGAACAGGTGCTGATTGCTAAATTATATGAAGCCTCACAGGCAGGGGTGAAAATACAGCTCATCATCCGGGGAATCTGCTGTCTGGTGCCAGGCAAAAAAGGACTCAGTGAAAATATTAGCGTAAGAAGGATCGTAGACCGTTTTCTGGAACACGGGCGGATTTTTATCTTTGAAAATAATGGCCAGCAAGAGGTGTATTTGGGCTCTGCAGACTGGATGAACCGCAATATCTATAGTAGAATTGAGGTTTGCTTTCCTTTATTTGACCTTGATTTGAAACGTCTCATCCAAGAAATTATTACCTTGCAGCTTCAAGATAATGTTCAGGCAGTAAATATTACGCCTGAATTGGAAAATGAAGAAATCAATGGTTCGCCTGCAATACGCTCTCAGGAAGCTATTTATCAATTGTTACAAGTGTTGAATAACTAACAAATGGACCTGTTTTATGAAGAAAATCTATACTAAATTATTATATATGATGCCCGTTGTGGCATTAGTGGCGTTTTATGCCTGTAAGCCTGTGTCTTCAAAGTTTAGCAGTCCTGCTGGTTATGACCTGGAGCATCCAGAGAAATTTAACATGCCCGAAAGCTTGCTGGAGATCTCAGGTATTGCATTTTATAAAGGGCAACCAGATACCGTATATTCTATTCAAGATGAAGAAGGCAGTGTCTTCCGACAAAAATGGGGGGTAAAACAACAGAAAAATGTGAGTTTCGGCAGTAAAGGAGACTATGAGGATGTTGCCATTTTCAATGAAAAAGTATTCGTCTTAAAGAGTAATGGACACCTTTATTCCTTTCCTTTCTCGGAAAGGGTAAAAGAAAAGGCAGAACAGGTGAAAGTAAGTAAGAAATTAGTTCCTAAAGGGGAGTACGAAAGTTTGTATGCAGATCCAGAGACTAATAAAGTATACGTTTTATGTAAATCATGTCCGGTGGATAAGAAAAAGAAAACATCAACTGGTTATGTCTTAAACTATGATTTTAAACTAGATAGCCTAATTCCAGAAAGTACTTTCAGTATTGATCTGGAGCAGCTAAAAAAGCTCAATCCAAAGTTAAAAGCAAGTCTAAGTCCTTCGGCACTGACCAAAAATCCGAAAACTAAGGAATGGTATATATTGGCTTCTGCCAACAAGTTATTAGTTATTGCAGATGAAAACTGGAAAGTAAAACAGGTACACCGTTTGAATTCTTCGATCTATAATCAGCCGGAAGGCATAGCTTTTGATAATGATATGAACTTGTACATCTCTAATGAAGGGGATGAACTGACCAATGGGAATATCCTTAAGTTTAAAAAAGTAAAATAATAAAATACGAAAAATGCAAGCTATCACGCTGGATTTGAATAATAGTATTACTGGCTTAAGAGAACGGCCTCCATTGGGTGCTGAAATTAGACTGTCTTTGCAGCCTTTTATATCTTTCGTGGAAGAGAAAGCAAATACCGAAAAAACCGCGAAAATTAACTTCTACCGCTACATACTTGAACAATTTAAACAATATCCAGAACTGAAAGACCCGATCCCAATGGAGAATGTCCGGAAGTACAATACCTTGTTTGAATTGATCTATACCGCTTTGTCGCCCATCATTAATGAAGAGAAAGAACATTTTTGGGCGATTAGTACCCCAATGACGCCTTGTTTCCATTATGGGACAAATGCGTTTTATAATGTGCTGCTGGAACCCACTACCTGTACCTTGAAAGCCGACCTGTCGCTGCCTTCTTCTATGGAAATGCAGAAAAGTGTACTGTCTGCCTTTTATAATATGGTACTGCATCGTTTTTATAATTTCTCCTTAACAGCAACGGAGTTTACGGTGAATTCTATTGTAGATCCGAAAACAAAGCTGACTAAATATTACCGCTTAAATGTAGATACGAGGTTTCTGAACATCACTGCAAACACGGAGTTGCCGGAGTACGACCTGAATATCGTAAAGGATTATATTCAGGATGAAAATAATACCCTTGATATTCTAACCAAACTGATTCCGCCGGATATTTTTACCATTGAAGGGATTTCTATTGTCACCTTAACGGATGTAACAGGGGAATATGCCCTGGAATCTATCAAGAATGTCATGATAGATCATCACGAATCTAAAAATGTAAATTATGGTCAGGAGATTGGTAAGGCTTTAAAAGCATTGGCTGGTTCTGATCACCTGGAATTTGGGATGCTGCCGTATTTGAAGTTAAATAATAAGCTGTTGATCAATGAAAAGTCTGGCTTTCAGAGTATCCTGATCAAACTGGCTGAAGATGCAGGATGGAAAGATGAAGACGAGTTTGATCTGATCCAGGACTATCTGAAACAGCCAAGAACACTGATTTTTCCTGAAATTACACTGGAAGAACAAGAAAAATATCCGATGCTTAGCTTGTTATGGGAAAAGGGAATCAAGTCTTACGGACTATTTCCATTGTACTACAACGCAAGATTGGTGGGCTGTCTGGAACTTTATACTAAGGAAGCCAGTCATTTTAATGGCAATGCGCTCACTAAAATAGACCTTGCGTTTCCTTTATTGGCACAATTATATCAAAATATCATCACCGATTTCAATCAGGAAATCGCGGAAATCGTGACTGATAAATTCACGGCCTTACAGCCTTCCGTACAATGGCGTTTCAATGAAGCAGCTTATCATTACCTGCAATCTGGCGGAAAAAGACGAAATCTACCAGTAGAACAGGTATACTTTAAGAATGTACATCCTTTTTATGGTGCAGTAGACATCAGGAATTCCAGCATCCTGCGAAATATGGCAGTCCGAAAGGATTTATATGTGCATTTTGAAATGCTGCAGAAAACCCTGGATACCATTAGAAAGAAAGTCTGTGAATCGCTGGATGATGAGCTCCCTAAAAAGTATGAAATCTGGAGTAAATCCCGGTTTGAAGATCTGACAGATCGTGAAATCCTCAAAACTGAAGACTACCTGCAAAGGCAGATTCCTTCGGCTTTGGTACATTTAAAAGAAACTCATCCGGAGCTAAAACCGATTGTAGATGAGTATTTTGAGTGGACGGCAGTGGATGGAAAGAGCTATGAACATCGCGATAGGTATGAAAAGAGCCTTCAAATGATTAATCTGGCAGTCACCAGGCATTTAGATGTATTTAATAAAGAGATACAGGAAATTTACCCTTGTTATTTCGAAAAGTTCCGTACAGATGGGGTTGAATTTGACATCTACCTGGGCCGATCTATCGCACCAAACACTGACTTTACAGAAGAAATTCTTCATGAATTTCGCCTGAAACAGTTGAAAGTTCTGGCAGAAGTGGCACAAACTAGTTATAGTTTAGCGCCTTATTTTTCTTTACCATTAGAGACTACCCAGTTGATTTTTGTCTATGAGAAGGTGATCGATATTAGTTTCAGGATTGATGAGCAGCGTTTTGATGTCGAAGGTAGCTATAATATTCGCTATCAGATGGTGAAAAAACGCATTGATAAAGCCCATGTAAAGGACACCTCAGAGCGGATTACCCAGCCAGGAAAGATCGCAATTGTGTATTTTAACAGCTGGGAATCCAAAGAATATGTAGGATATATCAAAACGCTTCAGGGTATTGGTATCTTGAATGATGACCTGGAATACCTGGAAATTGAAGAATTGCAAGGAGTGGAAGGGTTAAAAGCCCTCAGAATAGGAGTAACGCTTAAATAAATTCAATATGCGTTTTAAAAAAGAGCTGCAAGCGGCACTAATTATGAATATGGCGCTTGGAGCCATCCCTGTTGTGGGGTTCGCACAACAAACATTTAAAACAGACGCTATTACAGTGGCCATCGCCCCTGAATACGATAAAGTAAGTAGGTTTCACCGCTTCTGGCTTGGAGAGAGCTACCGAAAGTTATGGGCAACACCGGTTACCTTAAGGATCATGGATCTTCAAAAAGAAAAAGGTGGGCTAAAAATTATAAAACTTGGTGGCGGTATGCAAACCCGTTCCTTGCGTTTGGTTGATCCTACGGGAAAAGAATGGGTGCTGAGGACGGTACAAAAGTATGCAGACCGGAGTTTGCCAGAAAATCTAAGGGCGACCATCGCCAAAGACATTACTCAGGATCAAGTCTCTACTAACCATCCTTTTGCAGCTTTAATTGTGCCGCCATTGGCCGCTGCACTGGAATTACCGCATGCAAAACCGGAGATGGTCTATGTTGGGGATGATCCAGGACTGGGTGAGTATCGTAAAGAATTTGCCAATGCAGCCTATATATTCGAAGAAAGATCCCCTTCAGAGGAGAAAACCGACAATACAGAGAAGGTGCAAAAGAAAATCCAAAAAGATAATGATACCAAAGCAGACCAGAAACTGACGCTAAGAGCACGTTTGCTGGACTTCCTGCTGGGCGATTGGGATAGGCATGAAGACAATTGGCGCTGGGCTGGTGATAAAACCCCAGACGGAACAACTTACACGCCAGTACCTCGCGATCGTGACAAGGTGTTCTATAAAACATCCGGTGTTTTCCCATGGATCTTGAATCACCAATGGCTTAAAACACATTTACAGCCTTATTCTCCGACCATCAGAGAAGTGGAATACTGGAACTTTAATGAAAGGTATTTCGATCGGTATTTTTTAAATGAACTGAACGAAGCCGATTGGAAGGAAGCTGCAAAGCTGGTACAGCAGAAAATGACAGATGATTTGATCACGAAAGCTTTCAGGGAAATGCCCGATCCTATTTTCAAACAATGCGGTGAGGAGCTGATTACCAACTTTACCTCCAGAAGGAATCAACTGGAAGAACTAGCATTACGTTACTACCGTTTTCTATCGATTAATGTAGATATTGCTGCTTCCGATAAGACAGAGTATTTCGATGTAAAGCAACAGGAAGATGGGAAAGTTCGTGTTCATATCTTCAATACCAAGAAAGATGGAACTAAAGGCCGCCGTTTTTTTAACCGTACTTTCGATCCGCTGGTGACGAAAGAAATCCGGTTATTCGGACTAGGTGGAAAAGATGTTTTCGACGTACATGGAAAAAATGAATCTCCGATTAAGGTAAGAATGATCGGTGGAGACGAGGTGGATGAGTTTAAAATAGCGGAAGATGTACCTGATAAATCAGGATTATTTATCTATGACCGTTCTGATGAGACCAATGTACTTCCTCCAAAAGGCTATGCCAAATTGAGATTAGCTAAAGATACGGCCGTTAACGAGTTCAATAAAAACGGTTTCTTATATGATAGAAAGGGTGTACTTGTAGATGGGAATTACAATATTGATCAGGGAATTCAGCTTGGCGTAGGCTATATTTTTGAGAAACAAGGCTTCAGAAAGTCGCCGTATGCGTCTAAACAAGAGATCTGGGCACATTATTCTACCGGTAGAAAGTCTTTTATTTTAGACTACAACGGTGACTTTAAAAAGGTAATTGGCAACAACGACCTTAATATTGGTATCAATATGCTGGGCCCAAATAACCTAAGTAACTTCTTTGGTCTAGGGAATAATACAATTTATCAAAAGGATGACCATGATGAAGATTTGCCAGAAGGTGAAGATCGGGAAGATGGCATCTCTTATTACCGCAACCGATACAATTATCTGAATGCAAACATTAAGCTGAGAAGGGTTTTAGATCAATTCTGGACAGTAGAAGGTGGGTTATTGTTGTCTTATTATACGAGCAGCCGAAAGAACAACGAGGAACGCTTTTTAAATGATTATGATGCCTTGTATCCAGAACAGGAAGTGTTCTCTAACCGCTTTTATGCAGGGTTAACCGCTGGCTGGGCTTATGATACACGTGACAATATCGCGATTCCTACAAAGGGAGTTTTCTGGAAAACTACGATCTCTGCACAGCAGCGTGTGAACGGTGGTGAGGAGCGTTATGGCATTCTGAATACGGAATTCCGCTTTTACTGGAACCCAGGAAAATCAGGTCTGGTGATTGCCAACAGAATTGGTGCGGGGACCACAGTAGGTGATCCGGCGTTCTTTCAACACATACAGCTTGGAGGTGTAAATAGCCTTAGAGGCTTCAATAGCAGACGTTTTACAGGTAAAACAGGGGTATATCACAACCTGGACCTGAGATTGAAGCTATTTAACTTTACCTCGTATCTGGTACCCGGAACAGTGGGGATGATCGCTTTTAATGATGTGGGTAGGGTATGGCAGTCAGGAGAATCGAGCAGCAGATGGCATCAGGGCTATGGAGGCGGATTATATGTCATGCCAGGCAACCAATTCCTGATTCAAGGAACATTGGGCTTCTCTAAAGAAGCAACCATGCCTTATTTCTCTGTAGGCTTTAACTTCTAAATAGCAAGCCGATCCGCAGTAAAAAGATACCACATAGAAAAGCCGGTTATTTATATAAATAACCGGCTTTTCTATGGACTGTAAGTATAGTTAATCTGCTTCTTCGTCTACGAATAACTTGATTTCATGGTCAGAGATGGTGATCAGACGGTCTCTGTATAAACCGCCGATTACTTTTTTGAAAGCACTTTTGCTGATTTTAAAACGGTCGTAAATATCATCAGGAGCACTTTTGTCGCCTAAATGGACTACACCACCACAAGCTTTTAATTCATCAAGGATCACATCTTTGTTCTCCAGGATATGACCATAACCCATTGGCTGCAGGCTCAAATCGATCTTACCTTCTACACGAATTTTTTTGATCCATCCTTTTCTGATCTCTCCAGGGTTTAGCTGGTCAAAAAGCTCATTAGTATATAGCAAACCAATATATTTATTGTCTACAATGGCATTGTAGCCTAAGTCTGAACGATCGATGATCAATAAACTAACTTCATCCCCCTCTTCCAGATCGATATCCTGATCTTCCACATAATTCGTTAAGCGGGAAGAGGCAACCATACGGTCATTACTCTCATCCAGGTACACATAAACCACATGGTTGTCTCCTTTAAACATGGGGCGTTTCTGCTCACGCTGAGGAACATAGATGTCTTTATCGATACCAAGATTCATGAAAACACCATCTTCACCATCATCAACAACAGTCAGATAAGCGAAATCACCTACACAGGCAAAAGGTCTTTTGGTGGTTCCCATCAATCGGCCATCTTTGTGCATATACACGAAAACGTTGATGTTCTCTCCAATTTCGATGTTTTTAGGGACATCTACATAAGGTAAAAGTACTTCTTTATCACCTTCCGTTAAGATGAGGCCGTTTTCGGTTTTATTTATAATTCTTAGATCGTTATATCTTCCTATTTCTATCATTTTCTTGCAGGCATTTTTGCAAAGGTAGCGATATAGGCAGTAACATATCCATGATAAGGACATCTAAATGCAAAAAAATAAACGGAATTGATCAAATTATCCTTAAACCATATCGATAAAAAGTACGGAAGTCATGCCATCTTTTCTTTTGAAGAATGGCAGCTGGATCAGGGTATTTACTGGCTTAAAGGGGGGAACGGAACAGGGAAGACCACGCTCTTTAAAATGATTTCGGGACAAACGCCTTTCGAAGGCAGCTTGACTTTAAATGACATTAGCCTTAAAAATCAGCCGGTTACGTATAGGTCGATGATCAGTTATGCGGAGGCAGAGCCTCAATATCCAGCTTTTATCACCGGAAATGAACTGCTGAATTACCATATCGACGTTCGTTATGCAAACCCGGAAGACTCCATCTCCTTGATTTCAGCCCTGGGTATGAGTAGTATTATGGATCAGAAAGTTGGCAGTTATTCCAGTGGGATGCTCAAAAAACTATCTTTAATCTGTGCATTTGTAGGAAAGGTACAGCTTTATATACTCGATGAACCCTTGATTACAATGGATACTGCTGCCGCACAGGTACTCTATCAACTGATCAACTCCTACCATAAGCAAGGCTATTCCTTTCTGCTTTCCTCACATCAGGAGCTGGAAATGAATCATTTACCTATAAAACAAGTGTTTCAAATTGTTGACCGTCAGATCCAATCATGCTAAAACTGCTTTTAAAGACCTTAATTAAAGCATTTTATGCGGGGCATGCCGGTCTCTTTCTCTTTGGTTTTTATTTGGCTTTTGGTGTGGTAGAAGCCTCCCAGCTACTGAGTTACCATAAAACATTAATGCTCATGGTGTATGCTTCGCCCATGATCCTGGCTTTCGTATGCTGCTTTTGGGCACTCTATCTCCTCAAATGTTTGTTCTTCATTAGAAAACAAATGCAGCTGGAGCAGTATCATTTCCTCTGGTTATTGGCAGCAACAGCAAAAAAAAGACAATTCATATTATGGTTTCAGGTATATACGGTACTATTATTGCCAATACTAGTTTATGTCCTTCCTTTAATTTATGTTGGACTAGCTGAAAAGGCTTTTACAGCCGTTTTTGCCATCATCAGCGTGATTGTTTTGTTGTTAACTATGGTATCCGGCTATATGTTCCGGATCATTAATTATAGCCATGTTCCAGTCAAGGTTTATTTTGTCTTCCCTTGCCCCCAATTGAAGAAACCTTACTGGACATGGCCTTTGTACCATCTCCTTACTGAGCAGACACTGATGCTGTTTTTAAGTAAAATCCTGTCTTTTACGATGTTTACGGTAGTGGTGTGGATGTTTAATGATGTCTCGAAAGACCTGAGGGTGGCATTGATAGGGATATTAGCTGCTGTGCTGGCACACAGTATGGTGATCCAGGTGATGCTCAGGCAGGAAACAGATCAATTGTCCTTTGACAGGAGTTTACCCATTCGTTTGGGTACCCGAATGGGACATACGCTGCTCGTTTTCCTGGTTCTTTTTATACCTGAAATCTTATTTTACCTGCAGCGATCTGCATGGCAGTTCTGGCCGTTTATGGTCGCAATGGGATTTGGTGTCGCAGGGTTGATGACTTTAAGAATGGTATTGTATTGGATCAAATTAGACCTGGACCTCTACTTCAAATGGCTGCTGGCTTTCTTTTTTGTCAGCATGTTTGTGATCCTTGCTGGATACGCTGTTCCTTACAGTGTGCTGCTGTTAACCTGCTATTGTCTTTACTTTTTCTTCTTTTACTACCGGACAGATCTTAAAGAAATGTAAATATAAACTTTAGGTCTATTGCTTTAAAAGGCTGACAACAAATAATTCTTCTGTTCTTTTTGGGCCAACAATTTTCGTGGCCATCCTGCTTTTTGCGCCGGAAGTACAACAAAATACCAGTTTGCTTTGAAAAGGAAGTTCGTCAATTCTAGCTTCCAGATCATATAGTGAAATGTGAATTCCACCGATATTTTGTTCCTCGAATTCAAAAGCCTCCCGAACGTCTATCAAGCAAAATTCAACCTTGTTTTCTTTCCATTCCAATACTTCACTTGGAAAGATTTCCTCATACACGATGGCTTTCTTCTTACTAGGTTTAGGAGTCTGCTGGTCTTGATTTTCTGATTGAATATTATAAAGCTGCATATCATTATTTAGTGCATTGAAGATAAGGAGTTTTCCGGAAAGGCCATCGCCAAAACCACAAATCACTTTTATAGCTTCATTGGCCATCATGCTGCCAACGATTCCTGGTAAGGGGCCGATTACACCGCTCTCGCCACAATTGGGGCTGTCCTCATTGGCCGGGGCCTCCGGATAGCAATCCCGATAATTGGGACCTCCCTGATGATTAAAAACAGAAACCTGTCCTTCAAAGCGAAAAATGGAGCCAAATACCAGCGCCTTTCCTAAAGAAACGCAAGCGTCATTGACCAGGTAACGCGTTGGGAAATTGTCTGATCCATCAATGATCAGATCATAGTCTGCCATACATTGAGCAGCGTTTTCTGTCGAAATATGGAAAGGAAAAGCTTGCAGATGCAGTGTGGGGTTCAGTAAGTTTAGCCGTTCTACAGCCGTTGAAGCCTTATTTTTTCCGATATCCTGCTGCTGGAAAATAACCTGCCTGTGGAGATTGCTTTCTTCTACCAGATCTCCGTCCATTACCCCGATTTTGCCAATACCTGCCCCGGCAAGATAGAATAGGAGGGGACAGCCCAATCCACCAGCACCAATGATGAGCACCGCGCATTTCTGTAGTTTTTGCTGTCCTTCCAGGCCTAATTCTTCCAGTAAAATTTGTCGGTGGTATCTTTTAAGTCCTTCGTTTTGCATAGGTTTATTTCATTAAGCTCAAGTCCCAGTCCTTCCATACGGCTTCATAACCTTGTTTATGAATCATTTCGGCAATTTCAGGAGCAGTTCTTTCATCAGATATTTCGAATTGTTCTAAGGATTGCGGCTCCACAGCATAGCCACCTGGATTGGTTTTTGAACCGGCACTGATCGAGGTAATGCCCAGTTTGATGATGTGGTTGCGGAAACTGACCGATTCCCTTGTCGAGATCGACAATTCTACTTCTTCATTGAACAGGCGGTAGGCGCAGATGAGTTGTACCAGTTCGCGATCATTCATGGCTACTTTAGGCTCCAGTCCGCCGCTAAAAGGCCTTAATCTTGGAAAGGAGATGCTGTATTTACTTTTCCAGTATTTTTTCTCCAGATAATCCAGGTGGACTGCAGTGAAGAAAGAGTCTGTTCTCCAATCCTCCAATCCGATCAATACACCCAATCCCATTTTATGAATTACTGCTTCTCCTAAGCGGTCTGGGGTGTCCAGACGGTATTGGAAATTGGACTTCTTACCCTTTGGATGGTGCTTTTTGTAATCTTCCTCATGGTAGGTTTCCTGATAAATCAGGACTGTATTGAGCCCATAAGGAGTCAATTCCTGGTAGTCGGCAAGGTCTAAAGGCTGGACTTCCATGGAGATGTGTGCAAAATGAGGCCGAATCAGGTCCAGTACCTTTTTAAAATAATCCGTATGGACGGTTTGATTGGCTTCTCCGGTCACCAATAGCACATGCTGGTAGCCCATTTCTTTGATAACGGCTACTTCTTCCATGATTTCCATGGCGCTCAGTGTTTTCCGTTTCACCTTGTTGTCATAGCTGAAACCGCAATAGGTGCAGATGTTATTGCATTCATTGCTCAGGTACAGCGGCACGTACATCTGTATGGTGTTGCCAAATCGCTTCAAAGTAAGCTCCTGGCTCAATTTGGCCATTCTTTCCAGGTAAGGAGCCGCCGCAGGTGAGATCAGTGCTTTAAAGTCCTCTAATGTCCTTTCTGAAGCATTTAAAGCTCGTTCTACCTCTAAAGAGGTCTTCGTATAAATGCTTTTACTGGTCTCCTCCCAGTTCAGGCTTTGAAAAATCTCGTTAAATCTCATCTTCAAGGAAAGCGGTTAAGGGACTGCTCGCAACAGCCTGTGAATTAATCTGACCTAATTTGGCGAGGTAGGCCATTCTGCCAGCTTCTACAGCGATTTTAAAGGCCTCGGCCATTAGCACCGGATCTCCGGCAACTGCGATTGCAGTATTGACCAGTACCGCATCTGCTCCGATTTCCATGGCTTTTGCAGCGTCAGAAGGGGAGCCGATTCCGGCATCTATCACCACAGGTACCTGACTTTGACTGATGATGATTTCCAGGAAATCTATGGTTTTCAGTCCCTTATTGCTGCCTATAGGAGCACCTAAGGGCATGACAGCAGCTGTTCCTACCTCTTCCAATCGCTTACAGAGGACGGGGTCTGCATGGATGTAGGGCAACACTATAAAACCCAGTTTAGCCAGCTCTTCTGTGGCCTTTAAGGTCTCAATGGGGTCTGGCATCAGGTATTTGGGATCAGGGTGTATTTCCAGTTTAATCCAATTGGTTTCCAGGGCTTCCCGGGCCATCTGGGCAGCAAAAACAGCCTCTTTAGCATTTCTAACACCTGAAGTATTGGGTAGGAGGTGGAGCTGCGGGTGATTCAGGTGTTTCAACAGGTTCTCCGCAGGATGGTTGAGATTTATCCGCTTTAAAGCTACGGTGACCAGCTCTGATCCAGAGGCCAGTAAAGCGGCTTCCATGATGGCGCTGGAACTGAATTTTCCGGTTCCTGTAAACAGTCGGGAATGGAAGATTTTGTCTGCTATTTTGAACATGATTCGCTAGGGGTTAAAGGGTAAAGGGAAGGTTGGTTTTCGAGCTCCTGGTAAAGCTGTTTGATGAGTAGATCAGTGTCTGGCTTGTTGGTTAAAACACCGGAAAGTGCCAGCCCGTAAATGCCAGTTTTTAGGAGTGCCGGAAGGTCTTCCGGAGTAATGCCTCCAATGGCAATTATGGGAACGTTGATGTTGGCATTTCTCACCTGATCTATGATTTTTTTATAGCCTTCCAGGCCTAATATAGGGCTGAGGTTCTTCTTTGTGTTCGTAAAGCGGAAGGGGCCTAGTCCAATGTAATTTGCACCTGCTGCTGCGGCATTTTGCAAGTCTGCAAAAGTGTTTGCGGTAGCACCAATAAATTTATCCTTACCTATTAATAATCTGGTTTTTATGATGTTTATATCATTTAGTCCTACATGTGCTCCATGGGCGTCTGTAGCCTTGGATACCAAAGGGAAGTCATTAATAATTAATTTGCTTGCAAATTTTTTGCAGAGGTCATTTGCAGCTTTAGCCAGGTTTAAAACCTCGTTTTCTGCCTGATCTTTTACGCGAAGCTGAATCCATTTCCCACCGGCATGTAATACCTGTTCGATGGCTTCCAGATGGCTGACCTCAGCGTTGGTTTGGGAGATGTAATGTAGTCTGTCGATCATGAGTTGTGGTCGCCTAAAAGGCTGGTGTTACTGTTTAAAAATTTCTCGATATACTGCTTGCCAAAGAGACAAGATTTTTGAAGGGAATTGCCCAAAGCAAGCTGGGCAGTAATGGCAGAAGATAGGACACATCCGGAGCCATGTTTTGGATAGACAGCCGGGCTTCCCGGACTGAATTCCAGCCGCTCATTTTTGTCGAAAAAATAGTCGGTGCCCGGTGTTAATGGATGGTGCCCCCCTTTCAGCAAAACTGCGCAATCCATCGACCATTTCAGGCAAATCCGTGCTACTGCTTTGATATCTTTTTGACCCTCTTGATCAGCGCCAATCAAGGTCTGTAATTCCAGATAATTGGGTGTAATCAAATACAGCCGTTTTAAGACGTCTTTAAAAACAGCTGAATCCGAAGTCCAATCGTTGAAGTTATGTCCAGCACTGGCTGTTAAAATAGGGTCTAGCACAATTTTAATCTCCGAATCAAATGAGATTAAACAATCGCAGACTGCTAATAAAGTTTCCAGGTCTTTGATTAATCCGATTTTTACCACTCGTATCGGGAACTTGTCAAGAAATGGCTGAAGCTGTGCGAGGATTTGTTCCCTTTCCAGCCAATCGTTTTTCAAAAACGCAGTATCGGTTTGAATGGTCATGGCAGTGCATACACCAAATCCATACACCCGATGCGCTTCGAAAGTTTTCATATCGGAGAGCAGTCCGGCTCCGGCACTGGGGTCTAAGCCAGCAATGCTGATCACGTAAGGTCTATCTGTCGATGGCACTATGCGGTGGTTTGACATGCTTGATTTATTTTCTTAAAATTTGGTATGGCTTGTTTCGGTGAATTCCAAAGCGCCCCTAAAACTGCTGCCCCATCAAAATTCATTTGATGCAATTGACCGATTTTTAAATCCGTAACCCCACCCAAAGCAATCACCCTTGTATGGACTTGGGACAGTTTTGTACCCTCAGTATGCGCCTGGTTCAGATCAGCTGTCAGGGGCAGTTTAAAGTTTGCTGGAATCATTCCTGGGTAGGCTTTCTTGGAGATGCTTTGAAAAACAGGGCCAAAAAATGTATATTTAAAATGAAGTAAATCAGGTAAATCTATCATTGAATGTATGGAAGTACTTAAAGTGGTGCTAGGTTTCGCTGTAAGATCAAGGTGCCTTGCTTCTATACGTTCTCTTTCTTTAAAATGAAATCTGTGAATGCCAAAATCAACGGCAAGCTCATGAAATTGGTGCAAGGCAATACATTCCAGATAATGAGGATTGATTTCCCGAAGCAGTACCTCATAAGCTCGCCTGTCCGCTGATTCTTTCCTCAGGTGGAAGCGCTGCATGCCCAAGTCAAACAGTTCGTTGATCAGCTGCGCTTCTCCCTTAAAAAAGCTGGGTTTTGAAATGACAATCAGTTCCACTTATAAATAGATTTCACTTCCTTTTGCGGCAAACTCTTTAGATTTTTCGGCCATTCCCTGATTTATGGCTTCGGATTCTTCAAGACCTTGCTTAGCGGCATAGTCCCTTACATCCTGTGTAATTTTCATCGAGCAGAAGTTCGGGCCGCACATTGAGCAGAAGTGTGCGATTTTAGCACCATCCGCAGGAAGGGTCTCGTCATGAAACTCTTTTGCCGTATCCGGATCCAGGGAAAGGTTAAACTGGTCTTCCCATCTGAATTCAAATCTTGCCTTGCTCAGCGCATTATCACGGTATTGTGCACCAGGGTGTCCTTTGGCTAAATCTGCGGCATGGGCTGCGATCTTGTAAGTGATCACGCCATCCTTTACATCTTTTTTGTTCGGTAAGCCCAAGTGTTCTTTTGGCGTAACATAGCAAAGCATCGCAGTACCGAACCAGCCAATCATTGCTGCACCAATTGCAGAGGTAATGTGGTCGTAGCCAGGGGCGATGTCTGTAGTCAATGGTCCTAAAGTATAAAAGGGTGCTTCCGAACAATGTTCCAGTTGTTTCTCCATGTTTTCTTTGATCAGGTGCATGGGTACATGGCCTGGACCTTCGATAATGGTTTGGATGTCGTGCTTCCAGGCGATTTTTGTCAGTTCTCCTAAAGTTTCCAATTCTGAAAACTGCGCTTCATCATTTGCGTCGGCAATACAGCCCGGACGTAAACCATCTCCTAAAGAGAAGGCCACATCATAGGCTTTCATGATTTCACAGATTTCCTCAAAATGAGTATACAAGAAACTTTCTCTATGGTGAGCCAGGCACCATTTTGCCATGATGGAACCACCACGGGATACGATTCCGGTGACTCTTTTTGCGGTTAAAGGAATATAGCGAAGCAATACACCGGCATGGATTGTGAAATAATCTACGCCTTGCTCTGCCTGCTCAATCAGGGTGTCTCTGAAAATTTCCCAGGTCAGGTCTTCGGCTTTGCCATTTACTTTTTCTAAGGCCTGATAAATCGGAACCGTTCCAATAGGGACAGGCGAGTTACGAATGATCCATTCGCGGGTCTCATGAATGTTTTTTCCGGTGCTCAGGTCCATAATCGTGTCTGCGCCCCATCTGCAAGCCCATACTGCCTTTTCAACTTCCTCCTCGATAGAAGAGGTCACTGCAGAATTTCCAATGTTAGCGTTGATCTTAACGAGGAAATTCCGGCCGATGATCATAGGCTCTAATTCTGGATGGTTGATGTTACAAGGGATCACGGCTCTGCCAGAAGCCACTTCAGACCTGACAAATTCAGGGGTAATATAGCCTTTTGGTGTATTTGCGCCAAAACTATGGCCTTGATGCTGGTGTGCCATCACGCCATACTGCGCGCCAAGCTGTTCAGTCAAAAGGTCAATCCTTTGATTTTCACGAATGGCGATATATTCCATTTCGGCAGTAATGATGCCTTTTTTCGCATAATGCATTTGAGAAACATTCATTCCTTTTTTCGCGCGGTATGGTTTATTCAGGTGGGAAAAGCGCAGGTTGTCTAGTTTTCCATCTGCCAGTCGCTCCTGACCGTAGTCAGAAGAAATCTGATCCAGCTGGTCTACATCTGCTCTTCCGGTGATCCAGGTTTCTCGAAGTCTTGGTAAGCCTTTTTTGACATCAATTTCTGCATTTGGGTCAGTATAAGGACCACTCGTATCGTAAATCGTTACTGGAGGGTTGCCCTCTGTGGCACCAAAGCCATTGTGGATTTTGGTCTCGCTTAAAGTGATTTCACGCATCGCTACCTGGATGTCGTGGAGCTGTCCGGGAACAAATATTTTTTTTGAGGCCGGAAAAGGAGTGCGGCTGATGACTTGCTCGTCTGGAGTCTTTTCGTGTTTCATGTTTTTCGGTTTCTTGTTGAAGAAATGACTATGCTTAGAATGTTAAGGTGTTCTGGTGTGGAGTAGAGGGCTAACCTCCTTGGGTGGCTTTAATGAGGGTGAGTCGATCGCCATCCTGGAGGAGCCGTTCTGGCCATTCCTTTTTAGAAATGATGGTTTGATTGATGGCCACAGCAATCCCCTGAATGGGAATTTGAAGCACGTTTAACAGCAGCTGTTCTACGGAACAAGTTTCGCTGATCGGATAGTTTTGTTGATTTACAGTTATTTCCATTTTTTGATAGATAGGAAAAACTATAGGCATGACCTTTTTACAGGCATGAAAAGACGGCAAACGGATTTGCTTCTACTTTTCCCTTCGGCAGTACTAACTGCATCAGGTTCAAAGGGTATTTCTCAGCGCAAGGCACCCCTAAAGTTTTTTTGTAAAACTAGGCTATTTTTCTGAAAAACAAAATTGGTGTTGAAAAAATCCAGAAAAATGAACTGAGTGGCCTTCATATCAATTGGTCATCATAAGGGAGGACGGTAGCTGAGCGTAGTTTCTAACAAAAATAACGAACCCCTCAGGTATAAACCTGAAGGGCCGGATTAAAATTGTAATTGGGGGATGCGGTGTATTAAAAAAAAATCGATTTACTCAGCAGCTGCCTGCTCGTTGATGAACTCTTCAGCAATCTCGGTGAGCGCCACATCCGTATCTTTTTCATTGTCTAAGGTTTGCTGCAGCAGTTCGGCCACTTCTGTATGGCCCATATTTACTGCAAATGTTCTCAAGGTGCCATAAGTTGCAATTTCATAATGTTCCACTTTTTGTGCAGCGAGAATTAAAGCGGCATCACGTACCAGGGTTCCTTTTTCGGTATCTTCAATGATAGAATTTGCTTCTTCTACCAATCCTTCCATGGCATCACATTTTTTAGCCTGAGCTTTTTCTCCTAGTGCTTCGAAAACTTGTTCGAGTGTTGCAATATGCGTCATGGTTTCTTCCGTATGCTTTTTAAATGCGGCTGCGAGCTCCGTGCTGGTCGCGGCTTTCTGCATTTTTGGCAAAGCTTTGGATAAATGTTTCTCTGCCCAATAAATGTCTTTCAACTCATCAATAAAGAACTTGTGAAATTCAGAGTTCTCCATTTTTCCATTTTTTCCTTTTGAATTTGCTACAGTTTTAGTACTGCTAGTTTTCGTTGTAGTTGCCATAATTTATGTTTTTCTTTAGGTTCGACTTATGCCCCCTATAAACCAGTCCAACACAAAAAATGTTTAACGGGATGATGAAAATAATTATTTATTTATCTAAAGGGCAGTTGGTTATGAAGATGTGCTCTGAAATACAAAAAAAAGGAGTGGAGCAGAGCTTTAAGTCAGTACCTGGTAAAAAACAAAAAAAGCTCGAGTTGATGAATGATAAATTTTACGATCAAAAACTTAAGCTGTTGAGATTAAAATTAAATGCCTTAGCATCTAAAAATAGAAGTTTAAAGAAAGGTTCGTAGAAAATCGTTGATTCCCTGGAAGGGTTGCCACAGCTCTGTCTAAACTTTTGAATTGAATCGCTTCATTGTAGCTAAATCCTAGTTTTATTCCTGTTTGAATCTGTCTGAAAGTAGGGAAGGTGTAATCTGCCTGTACGGTTCCACTAAAATAATCAGCGGTATTGACCAGGTAATCGTGATAGATGACTGTTTTAGTGAAAGCTCCCTGATTAATCACCGGAACTACAAACTGATCATTTATATTTTTCGAATACACACCTTTCACATTCATTCCGAAACTCTGGTTCCTTGAAAACTGTCTGTTGAAGCCGAATCCCAGACCGGGTTTAATTGCATTGTAAGAAAGGATGTTCGCTTTTGAGCCATCCTGACGTTCTTCTCCATCTTTTCTCAACTCTAGTACATAGTTGAAATTTATTTTACCAGGTTTACTCAATATTGCTTTTATGCCCCATTGTTCCCGATTGTATAAGTAATTATTGGCACTCACTTTATAACTGAAATCTTCCCCATCTAAATTACTGTAGTTTGCGATTAGTAAAAGCTGATACTGCGCCAATTTTTTCTTCCAGGCCAGATCAAATTTATAGCTGCTCAGATAATAATCGTTAAAAAAATCACCATAGGTAATGTCTGGAAATTTGTTGAGGAAATTCTGGGTTTCTTTAAGGTAAGATCCCAACCAGAAGAATGTTCCAAAACTGGGGTTTTCATAATTGAGGTACGTATCAATCCCTTTGCGCGATTGCTTATTGTGGAAAAGTCTATTAATTGCTTTCATATCAGGATCTCCATAACCGTTGACTAAATGGGTGATGTACTGCGGCTGATCGGTATTATTCTCGTTTTGCTTGTTTTTATAAGCGATGTCTGTTCGTTCTTCTCCATAACCGTAGCTAAGACCTAGCCCTAACGATAGTCCTTTAGAGAGTTGGTATCCCAGACTTGCCTGCATATTAAATTGATAGTCATTTAGCTTCGCTCTGGGGTCATTGGTCGAATAATGATCACCAATTCGATAATCAATTCCAAGGGCAAGTGGAAAATTATTACCGATCATGTTGCGCTGTGCCATTGCATTAAACTGGTATACAGAACGTTCGTAGTTTACGTTCCTTTCCGAGGCATAGTATAGCGGTGCAGTGGTGTTATTTCTGGTTTGATGCGCCCATCGGGCACTATCTTCCCTAATTTTATGGTACACTAAAGAGCCCCATAAGGCTACATCAGAAAGGGTCGTTTTTCCCTCTGTTGCAAAATATGTATCATTTGTTTTACTGCTTTCCTGGTAAGGCATAAATCTGCCTTTTGTCAATTGGTGACCTAAAGTCAGGGTATTGAAGCCATCAGGCATACTAGCCGTGAAAAAACTTTTGTTTTTTGCGAAATTATAAAAATTATAAGCCGCAGAATCTATGGCAAATGACCTGGCTCTCCTACTTGCAGTCGAATCGGACTTTTGAGCGTAGGCAGCAACCGTACAAAGCAGCAGCAGTAAAGCAATCGTATATATTTTTTTCATCGGGGAATTGGAATAATTAACGGTCATGAACACTAAAATGACCGTTATTTAAATAATCAGCAGATTTTATTGAAAACCTCTTGGATTTGCTTTCTCTAGATAGAGAAAATCTTCAGTAGAGTTGTTCGTATCTTTTAGGATAACCCTGCCATTTACTGTTTTCTCAGTTTTTCTAATGACAGATTGTGAACTGTAATTTCCTTTAGGAACGAAGGTGAATCCAGCATCAACATTAGCACCTAATTTTTTCGGAAAACGGCTGGAAGCAATATTTGGCTGAATTTCCAGGCCATCAATCAGGTATTTTACCGGAATTTGGAAGTACTTTTTCACTGTAGGCAATGGAGCTGTTTTTAAAGGCTCGAAATATTGCGGCCATTCTCTCACTTTTTGCGTGCCATCCACTTTGAAAATAACATAGCTGTCTTTCCCATTGGCATCCAGTATCATGTCATTTCCTGAATATGAAAGGATTTCAATATTAGGAACTTGAGGGTTGTTTACATCTGATGAAAATGGTTTTCCGCCAAGAATATCCCCATAATATGCTTCAAAATCAGCACCACTCAGGTCAATTGTTAGTTCTGGATCTCTAACCGTAACTACTTTGCCATCATTTCCAGTAAAAGGTGCTTTGTGATTTAAGGCAGTTTGTGCCACAATAATGCTTTTTCCTGGTTGTACAGGGTACTGTTTTCCGGTACCAGGGATCATATATAAGGTTTTCGCATACACATAATCCTTGTTCGCATTGGCGCCATCTACCATACCAATTGATTTGCTCCAATCCATTTGACCTGTAGCCGTATAATTCATATTTGGAGATTCACTGGAAACCCTTCCATTGAGCTGCGCAAAATAAAGGCTATCCGCGTATAAAACCTGATCGGTGTTGTTATAGAATTCCAGGAATTGATCTCTGAAGATCGCTCCGTTAGTGGTATTAGAGCCAGCATAATAGATTTGTTTGATCAGCCAGTCGCCAGGTGTGCCCGCAATTAATTTTAGGTCTAATACTCCAGTAAAGGTGGCATCAACTTTTTTGTTTTTTGCGGATGCATTAAAGGTCACTGAACCATCTGTTGGGATTCCGGTAATTCTTGTATAATCTGCTGCCCTGATCGTTAAGTTCGCATCAATGTCGTAGCTTCCTGGTGAAACTGACTTAAAAGCAACCTTTCCTGAAGCATCTGAAGTCAGCTCCATGCTCGCTTTGCTCTCGGTATTCGTGATTTTAACAATGATTTTTTCAAGTGGTAAAGTATATCCCAGGGACTGGTCGTCAAAACTAAGGTTGATGTCCATATCCACGGGTTGTGTTCCAGGAGTTTTGTCTTTTTTACAAGCCAATAAACTGGCCGCGAGGAAAAGGCTAAGTACAAGTTTTTTCATGAGTATTTATATTAGAGTTTTAATGATAATTCTGCGCCGAAAGTAGGGAGGGGGTTAGGGTTAACTATGGTTCCGCCAGCCGTGGTATAAGTTGGCTGATAATTGAAAACATTGTAGACATTGAAAGCGAATTTGAACCTTTTTTTAATCTCTTTTCCAATACTCATATGATAATTGGGAATGATTCTAGGAAGGTTACTTTCTTTATATGAGGTTTTTGAGACTTCCAAGTGACCATATAAAGGGTCTTTTGAATTGAAATCTGTAATACTGATATATTCAAGACCATTATTGAGGTAGGCAATTGGGATACCCGCATTGTCTGGAACTTCTGTTTTTTGAAGCAAAGCAAATTCTGCCGTAAACTCTGCAATCAAACTGATGTTTGGGATGTGAGTGGTGGCAGAAATCCGGGCGTTACTTTGGTAGGAGATCGGCGTAATGCGTCTATAGATACCAATGCGGCCATAGTTAGGGTTGGTATTGCTATTTTCAACCGGATTGTCTCTTTGATTCGACTGATTTGTCGTTGCCGTCCTAAATATGCCGGTACTCAGGTTAAAGGAAGTGGCAATCGCTTTGATCGGAGGTGTGCTCATCATGAATTCCAGTCCGCTGCTGTTAGATTTTAAGCTGTTTTCAAAAGAATAGTACGTCAGTAGTTGATTTTCTGTCCCTGTTTGCGTGATGATGGGTTGCTGACCAGTTAAGAATTCTGCTGAATATCGAGGTAATGGCACTACCCGTAGCTGTTCCACTGTATTAATACCATTTCTGGCCATTTTGTAAAATGCTGACATTGAAAGGTTAAATTGGTTTACTTTCAAATTTGAAGTAAACTCCAGCGTTTGATTTTGAGCTGGTTTCAGGTTCTTATTGGTCGGGTCGTATCGATCCAGGTATAAGAGATAAATACTTTCATTCGCCATCCCATTATATTCCACTAACAATGGAACTTCCATGAAGGTGGGACCGGGAAAGCGCTGTGCTAGCCCTGGGGCTTTAAATCCAATACCATAAGCCAATCCTAGTTTTAAATTGTCGCTCATCTGGTAATTGATATTGGTTCTTGGCGCAACAGAGGCAAAACCATTTTGTACATCCAGGCGCACACCGGTACGGAAATTCAGGTCTCTGCCGGCAACCTTCAATTTAAATATGTCTTCTGCGTATAGGCCAATGTCTTTTTGGGCTATAGCCAAGCCGAAATCATAATACCTTTCAGATCCGGTAGATTTGAATAATGATGCTCCTGTGGGTTTTGTAGCCGCATCGCTCCTTGGTCTTGATGGGTCAGACATACGTCCTTCTCCTTTATTGGCGCTATGATTGAAACTTGTTCCAAAAGACAGGTAATGTACGGTTTTGCCGATATTGAATTCCGCATTGAAATCTAGCTTTGCCGAAAGGTTCACAGGTCGGCCGTCTACCAGTGAAACGGCATTATAAATTCCAGAAGCAAACTGACCCGCTGTAATACCCGTAGTTGTAGCCTCAGAATATAAAATATAGGCCACATTCCTTAATTCTTCTAAATAAGTTTGTTGATGCCCTTCAGTGTATTTTAAATTTAATCCGATATTTTTCAGAAAATTACCATTCAAGCGGTAATTCATCCGGTTTCCGATGCCAAAATTCCAGCTGTCGAACCTGGTTTTAGTGGATTTCGGATCGTCAGGATCTTGTTTGATTCCATCCAGATTTCTTCCATAATCCAGGCTAAAGGTGTTTTTCAGTTGCTTTTCCCGACCAAAAGAATTTGTCCACATGGTATTGGCATTGATCCGCTGGTAAGCTTTCAGTTTTTCCCTTTTGTCAGAGAATGAATTGACATAATTCAATCCCATGTTTAAAGCACCGAGGTCACGGTCTAATTTCAAACCTTTCGAAAAACTATAGGAGGTGGCATTGTCGCGGAGCTGCATACGAATCTGAGCAGGCCCAGCACCTGCCTGACGTTCTACAATAATGGCTCCATCACTGAGGTCGCCATATTTTGCGGATGGCACACCGGCAATCACTTCTATGCTTTCAATATTATCTGCAGGGATTTGTCGGAGGTCGGTACCTCCAAAGGCATAGTCGCCAGAGTACGCCAGAGTTCTTGCACCATTTAGCCCCCAACTATTGGGACTTTTCATGGTAGAACCCGATAATCCGGTTAAGCCTGGATTGTAGCTCTGCATATTGGCGTTATTACTGATCGCCTGACCATCTACAATGATGGCAACACCAAATGAATTATTCAGGGTGAAGGCATCTCTGCCATTGTTCCGATCCGGATAAGCAGCCCTTAAAGTTAAATTTTGTACGTTTTGTAAGGATGGCGGACTGGTTTTCCGGTTTGGAATCAAATTCAGCAGATCGTTTAAGCTCAACGCCGGAATCTGTTCAATCATGTCCCTGTCTATGATGATAGAGGAATTGGAAGATCCTTCCCCATTACTTTTTGCGCTAATTGAGATTTCCTTTAAACTCAGGTCAAGTGTTTTAAGGGTAATAACCCCTAAATTAATTTGCTCTTTATTGATAAAGACCTGTTTGGTGATTTTCTTGTAACCAATGTAGCTGAACTCCAGGTTGATCTCCTGATCGCTCACTTCTGAGGCCTGAATCGTAAAAGTTCCGTCTTTTTTGGTGATGGTATACTGATTCGTTTCCACCAATTTAATGTTCACCAAATCAATAGCCTGGTGGGATTCGTTATTCACTTTTCCAGTGATGACCGCTTTCTTTTGCCCATAAATAGCCGTTGAAGCTATTAATAGCAGTGTGGTGTATAGTAATTTCAATTTAGACTGATTCTAATCTCAGCTGCAAAATTGTACTTTTTACACTAATAAAACAAGTTATTTAGAATAATTCTACGGAATGGCTTTCGTAATTCGAATTCTGCCTTTGAAATAGGAGGAATCGTAAAAAATGATTGCTTACTTTTGTTCAATAATTCTTCGGCCAATGATTTCTAAGCAAAAACATCGTTTCTTTTTAAGTCTTTTCTTTTTCATCTCCGGTTTTAGTTTCGCGACCTGGGCATCAAGAATTCCAACGATTAAGATGGCATTTGATCTGAATGAAGCGGAGCTGGGCAGTATTTTATTGGCTTTACCGATTGGTTCATTATTGGGATTGCCCATCTCTGGCTGGTTAATTTCCCGATTCAATAGTAAGGTGCCATTGGCAGGAGGATACGCGTTAAATGCTTTTTCCCTGGCTTTAATTGGCTTTGCACACACCATTTATAGCCTGGTAGGCGCGGTAATTCTATTCGCTTTCACCACCAGGATTTTCAATATTTCCGTAAATACACAAGCCTTAACCTTGCAGAAGCAATTTGAGCAGAAAATTATAGGATCTTTTCATGGCTACTGGAGCATCGGTGGAATTGCTGGAATCGCACTTTCTACCGCTTTACTAGCTTTGAACGTATCTATTCAGCTCCATTTCAGTATTGTAGCGGTTATTATGCTGGGAATTACCTTGTATGCTTATCAATTCCTGCTTAGCGGCGACCGTGCTAAAACCGGTAATAAACTCATACTGAGTAAACCCGACCCGTATATTTTTTATCTGGGAGTTGTGGTGTTCTTGTGTGCAATTTGCGAAGGCGGGATGTTTGATTGGTCTGGAATCTACTTTCAGGAAGTGATTAAAGTGGAAATTTTTACTTATGGCTATCTGATCTTTATGACCTTCATGGCAGCATCCAGGTTTTTATCAGACATCATCATTGGTAAAATTGGAATGCCAAAAACATACATCATGAGTGCCGCATTTATCGTTTCAGGGATTAGTCTGGCCATTATCTTTCCGGTTTTCTGGACTGCAATGATTGGATTCTCTTTAGTAGGATTTGGTACGGCATCCATTATTCCAATGTCTTATGCATTGGCTGGTGCCTCAAAAAAATATTCTCCAGGCATGGCCATCTCTATTATTGCCACTTACTCCATCACAGGAATGCTGTTGGGCCCTCCATTGATCGGTTATCTGGCCCATGCTTTTAACCTCAGGGTTTCCTTTATCATTTTTGCCTTATGTGGATTGATGCTGATTCCGATTACTAGGATGTTTTTTAACCACCAGAAAATCATTGATAAAGCAGGCGCCTAGTGCTGAAAATTAATGATTGATTTTGATATCCAAGTGGTTAAAGGCAAGCTATAGTCTCTTGGCGATAGGAAGATTGCACATTATAATGACTTCGATATACATGATCCAAAAGGAATACTTAAATCAATTGCTAAGGTTTGGATTAAGTATTATAATGCTTTCGATAGCAACGATAGGTTTGGTGACATCAAATCGATCAAGGCCGGTGTAAGGATCTAGTAAATATGGTGAAAGCTGGAAGAGAGCTTGGTAACATTCCGGAATCTGCTTCAATTCAGGGCAGGCCCAAATAGCAAAAGCCCCTTACCTTACAGCGTAAGAAACGGGCTTTTGAAGAAAATGAAAGAAAAGGGGGGTGAATTAACTATTCAGCACTTTTTCCGCTGTGTGTTTTGCATCGGATTCCAGATCCTGTGCTTTTGATTTTACTTGGTCTATAACGTCACCAACTGCATTCAAGGCTTCTTTTGATTTTGTTTTCGCTTTGTCCACTGCTTGATCCTTCAATTCAGCCAATTGGTCTGCTTCTGATAACACTTTACTCTTAACCAGGTGTAACTTGTCTTTTGCAGCATCAGAAAGATCCTTTGCTTTATCAGCTATTTTCGTTCTGGTGTCTGCACCTCTATTTGGTGCAAACAATACACCTATTACTGCTCCGATTGCTAATCCTGCTAATAGTCCAACTACCGGCAAAGTTGAATCAGTTTTATGAGCGGTTAATGAAGAAAGTGCTTTACGATAATTATTGTATTTCATGGGATTAGGTTTTGTGGTTATCTCTAAATGGATGATAACCTGTGTGGTATACCAACAAGTGGTTTTCCAAAGTGTTTGAAAAAAAACAAATTAACCGGTTTCTATTTGACAGAATGAAGACGAAATAAAGCAAATGATTTAGTTAATTTTGCGTCGTGTATTTATTACACTAACTTACAGTTGATTATGAAGAAAAGCTTACTTACTTTAACCCTTGGCGGACTTGGAATTGGCATTACAGAATTTGTGATGATGGGCCTCTTGCCTGATATTGCCAAAGATTTAGCCATTACCATCCCGCAGGCTGGACATTTGATCTCTGCTTACGCCTTAGGGGTAGTGGTAGGTGCACCGCTTTTAGTGGCTATTGCTGGAAGTTATCCTCCTAAAAAGATCCTGATCGCCTTGATGGTGATGTTTACTGCCTTTAACGCCTTATCTGCTTTTTCTCCGGATTATACCATGATGCTTGCTGCACGTTTTCTTGCCGGACTTCCTCATGGGGCATTCTTTGGCGTAGGATCTGTAGTGGCCAGCCGTATTGCTGGAAAAGGTAAAGAAGCTCAGGCCGTTTCCTTAATGTTTGCCGGTTTAACCATCGCCAACGTAGTTGGAGTGCCGCTTGGAACTTATATTGGTCACCATTATTCCTGGAGATACACTTTTGTCATCATCGTAATTGTGGGCTTAATTACACTGTTGAGCTTGAAATTATGGATGCCTAACCTTTCTGCAACTAAGGATAGAGACCTGAAAAAAGAATTGGCATTTTTCAAGCTTCCTGAAGCTTGGTTGATTATTTTGATGATTGCGATCGGTACAGGCGGATTGTTCTCCTGGTACAGCTATATTGCTCCACTGCTCACCGATGTTTCTGGCTTTTCCGCAGATTCCATTACTTATATCCTGGTACTTGCCGGTTTAGGGATGCTGGTGGGTAACTTTATTGGTGGTAAACTGGCAGATCGCTTCTCCCCAGCGAAAGCTTCAGTTTCGCTGTTGATTGCAATGGCAATTTCTTTATTTATCGTTCATTATGTTTCTTATAATCAGACGCTTTCTTTGGTGATGACTTTTATTACCGGTGCAATTGCTTTTGCTGTAGCTGCTCCAATACAGATGCTGATGATCAATACGGCTAAAGGTTCTGAAATGATTGCCGCTTCGGTAAGTCAGGCCAGTTTCAATATTGGAAATGCGCTAGGTGCCTTTTTAGGAGGTTTACCTCTGGCCGCAGGATATGATTATACTTCTCCAGTCTGGGTAGGGACAGTGATGGCTTTGACAGGCGCTATATTTGCCTGGCTGCTGATCTCAAGAACTAAAAGATTGTCTTTAGCACAGTAATATTTAGCTGAAACACTCCGTAATAGCGGCCGTAAATCGCCAGCTGGCACATTCTTCTTACCATATCGGACAGATGGTGTTCATAGGTAAAATGCTGCGTGATGCAGATTGGCACGCTTTATCGATTCCGAAAGGCAAATCAGCAGAGCATAATGCAAAAATGAGGAAAGGTCAATAGGTATTGTCCGTTTTTGAACAGTAAGCTGTCCGCTTACGGACAGCTATTCCCATAAAACTGTGTATTTTAGGTTTTTCTAAGCTATTTAGCAACTGGCATATAGATTGGCTATCACCTACAAAAATACCTGTCATTATGTTTAGACATCATCTTTTACTGATCTACCGGAATTTCAAAAGATATAAAAGCTCGTTTTTAATTAACCTGCTGGGGCTTACCGCCGGCCTTTGCTGTGCCTTATTGATTTACCTCTGGGTAATGGATGAATTGCGCATGGATAGGTTTCATGCCCATACTGATCAGCTGTATCAGGTCATGGAAAATGAAAAAACCGCCTACGGAATCAATACCAGAGATGCAACTGCCGGTTTGCTAGGGGAAGCTCTGGCTAAAGACATGCCTGAAGTAGAAGGGGCAGTCACCACTTCACCTAATTTTTGGTTAGCAGAAAGTAAAGTAAATACTGGAAATAATCCAGGAATAAAAGCAGGCGGTAAATTTGTCGGAAAAGATTTTCTAAAACTCTTTTCCTATCCATTAGTTGCAGGCAATTCCACAGAGGCGCTGGAAGGGAACAATAGTATTGTAATTTCTGAAAGCCTGGCAAAAAAACTATTCCAGACTACAGATGTGATTGGAAAAGAGATGGTTTGGAATAATTCTGAAATAAAAGGCGATAACCATGTCTTGATCTCTGGCGTTTTTAAGGACATTTCTGCCAATTCCTCAGAACATTTTGATTTTCTGGTGACTTTGGATGTGCTGTTTAAAGGAGGTACCTATTTGAGATGGCAAAACCTTGGACCTAATACTTTTCTCCTATTGAAAAAAGGAACTGATCCTCGACAGTTTGCGGCCAAGATTGAAGATTTTATGGCCAAAAAGGGCCATCCCTATAGAAGGCTGTTTATCAGGCCCGCTGCTGATGCTTACTTGTTTGGAAGGTATGAAAATGGTGTGGTTGCCGGTGGAAGGATTGATTATGTGAAGTTATTCTCACTGATTGCTATTTTCATTCTAGTGATCGCCTGTATCAACTTTATGAACTTATCTACAGCCAAAGCCTCAAGAAGAATGAAGGAGGTGGGGATTAAAAAGGTGATGGGTGCCAATCGTAAGTCATTGATTTTTCAATATTTATCCGAATCTGTGCTGTTGACCACATTGTCATTATTTCTTGCCTTGCTTTGTGTAGAACTCTTTCTACCGCAATTCAATAGCATTACCGGGAAAAGCTTAAGTCTTCATTTCGATTTAAAAATGATCGGTATTTTATTGGGGATTGTCTTATTTACTGGATTGTTTTCAGGAAGTTATCCCGCTTTATATTTGTCTGGGTTTAATCCTGCAGCCGCATTAAAAGGCAAGCTCGGTGCCACCATGGCCGAATTGTGGACGCGTAAAGGTCTGGTTGTTTTTCAATTTACGCTTTCAGTGATTCTTATTGTTTCCGTTTTTGTCATCTATAAACAGATTGAATTTGTACAGACCCGCAATCCTGGGTACCAGAAAGACAATGTGATGTACTTTGAAACAGAAGGAAGGTTGCAGGATAACATCAGTTCTTTCCTAACCGAGGTTAGAAAGGTGCCAGGTGTCATTAAAGCGGGTGGAATGGATCGAACCTTTTTGGGAGACCAGAGTGGCACAACAGGTAGTTTTAAATGGGAAGGGATGGATCCAAAAGAAGTCTTTAAATTCCAGAAAGGAAGAATTGGTATCGATATGGTGGAAGCATTGGGTATGAAAATGGCCTTGGGAAGGAGTTTTTCTGATAAATTTGGTGCAGACAGTTCAAAAGTCCTAGTGAACGAAGCCGCCATAAAAGTGATGAAGCTTAAAGATCCAATTGGTAAAACATTTGGCATCTGGGGAGAAGACTTTCAGATCATAGGCGTGATCAAGGATTTTAATTATGAATCTATGCACCAGGAAGTGAAGCCCTTGTTTTTTAAATATGCAGAGAAAGACTTGACCCGGGTCATGATCAAGATGAAGGCTGGATTAGAAAAAGAAACAATTGCAGGAATTCAGGACTTCTATAAAAAATTTAATCCGGGTTATACTCTAAACTATAGGTTTCTGGATCAGGACTTTCAGGAACAATATGTGGCAGAAACCAGGGTAGCAATATTGTCCAGGTATTTCTCCGCCTTAGCCATGATAATTTCATGCCTTGGTTTGTTCGGATTGGCCACTTTTACTGCCGAACGACGATTGAAAGAGATTGGCATAAGGAAGGTATTGGGTGCTTCAGAAGCAAGTATCATCATGATCTTATCTAAGGATTTTACCAAACCAGTCATTGCAGCTATCCTGATTGGCCTGCCAATTAGCTATATCATGACCAAATATTGGTTAAATACCTTTGCTTATCGAATAGAATTACAGCTTTGGTATTTCGTAGCTGCAGGAGTATTGGCTTTATTTATTTCCTGGATAACCGTAGCCATCCAGGCAGTTAAAGCAGCCACAGTGAATCCGATTCAATGTATCAAAGCAGACTGATAAAATTGACAAATTGCTTATATTTGAATGCTATATGGTAATTGATGCCCCATAGCATTCAAACCATGCCAGAAATACTCCTCATCTGTGTCTTTCTAATTCCCATCATCTCTCTGATCGTTTTGTTTTTTTTGGACGATAAAGGAACGAAAGATACAGGTTATGAACTGGCAGATCATTTTCGTGGAAGAGAAAAGGAAGCAATTAATTAAAGGCTTTTAGTCACCAGTTTGCAGCCTTCCAATAAGCCTTTCAATTCCTCAATTTCTGCTGTTGAAAGGGGTTTTAAAGGTGCCCTGAGTTCCCCTGCTGCTTCGCCGAGTAATTCCAGTCCGGCTTTTACGGCTCTAGGTAATCCTTTTGCCAGCAAGAATTTTAAAAGATCTAATTGCTGGTAAAATAATTCCTGTGACCGCCTTAAATCATTCCGCATGATGGCTTCATATAAAGCAATGTTCAATTCTGGAATCAGGTTGCTTGCTGCAGTGGAGCAACCAATGGCTCCAGCGGAAAATGCGCCTAATGCCAGTGGATTCGAACCATTGAAAAAAGGTAAAGCCTCTCCAAGTTCTTTACGTAGGGTATGCATTCGCTGAAGATCTCCGGAACTTTCCTTTATCATGGTCACATTTGGAATCTCTAACAGCTTTTTTAATAGTGAGGGCGACATATCTACACCTCCGGTAGCCGGGTTATTGTACGCCATTATCGGAATAGAAATCGCATTTGCTACTGCTTCGTAATGCTCAAAAATCTCTTTGTCACTTAGTTTCCAATAGCTCATTGGTAAAATCATAACCGCTTCTGTACCTGCTTTTTCGGCAAACTTCGCATGGTAAATGGTTCTTTCAGTGGTGAGATTGGAGACACCCGTCAGCACAGGAACTCTTCCGGCAACGTGTTGGATGGTGGCCTCGGTAAGCGCTTCTTTTTCTTCATCGTTAAGGTAAGGCATGACCCCTGTGCTGCCAAGGGGGGCAATGGCATGTACGCCAGCCAGAATCATCCGCTCTATTAGTTTCTTGAAAAGAGGGAGGTCAATTTGTTCCCGCTGATTAAATGGAGTGATGGGGTAGGCAATGATGCCTTTAAATATGGATTTCTGCATGGGATTGTGTTTTAATTGTTTTTTTTATGATTAATCTCGTCCTTCTTCTTCGCGAAGTGCTACGCCTAAATGCTGCAGCTGCGGCGCATTTTCGCAGGCAATGTATTTTGCCGGGTTTTTGTCGCTCTTATTCTGGTGCCTATGCCAGGCCCAGACTGGAATGTAAACAGCGTCTCCGGCCTGCCATTCCACTTTTTCTCCTTCGATCTATGTGTAACCTTCTCCTTCAATGACAAGAAGAACAGTTTCGTAAGTGTGACGGTGTTTATTGGTCAGCTGACCCGGTAATAATCTGCCAATGGTCATGCTCACATTTTTTGTGGGCAGGTCTATGAAAAATACCGGATGTTTTCTTTCTAAGGAAAACTGATCATGAACGCCTGCCTGTTCCACATTTTTATGAATGAATTTCTTAGGACGCTGGTAATTTGGACGGGCAAAAGTTTGATGGAAATCTTTTGATGATAAGGGCTTGTTGATTTCTGTTGTACTCATAATTTTTGATTTAATGATGAATTAGATGAAAGGTTAATTCCTTTTTGATACTGCAAAATTTGTCTATTTTTGGCGGACTAAAATCATCCAGTTTTTATTGAAACGAATGGGCCAGATGCTAAGACCTTGGAAAACGATATTGAATATAGAGTTGGGAACAGAGAAAGCTGTTTTTCAGCAGATTGCTGATGGTGTGATTGCCGAAATCCTAAATGGAAGGTTAAAAGCCGGGATGTCATTGCCTGGAAGCAGAATTCTGGCGGAGGACATTAGCGTCAATAGAAAAACCGTCGTCTTAGCCTATGAGCAATTGATTGCGGAAGGCTGGTTGGAAACTGTTTACAAAAAAGGAACCTTTGTTTCAGGAAAACTCCCTAAGCAAAAAGTCGGGCGTAAACAAAGAAATGAGGACAGTATTTCTGCTTTGAAAAATTTCTCTTTTACTGCATATCATAGGGGAAGCCCAGCAGAGGTTCTCAGTGAGGTACCTTTAATCGTTTTTAATGACGGTTTACCCGATGTTAAATTGGCACCATTGGATGAGCTCGCCAGGGCTTATAAAAGGATTTTTCAGCAGAAAGCACGTTGGCGTATGCTAGGCTATGCAAACGAAAGAGGGGAGGAGCGACTTCGCAGCGCGATATCTTCAATGCTGAGTATGGATCGGGCCTTGAGTTTTAATCAGAGCCAGATTTGTATCACCAGAGGAAGCCAAATGGCACTTTATCTAACCGCCCAGGTGTTGTTGAAAGCCGGAGATTTTGTAGCCATAGAAAATCCTGGATATAGACCTGCATTTGATGTATTTCAGCATGCAGGTGCCACCGTGATTCCTGTTGGACTGGATGAGCAAGGCATTAACGTACGGCAATTGGAGGAGATCTGTAAGTTACAGCCGATAAAAGCAGTGTATGTGACGCCGCATCATCAATTTCCTACCACGAGAAGTATGAAGGCCGATCGCCGTTTGCAGCTGCTCAACCTCTCTAACCATTATGGTTTTGCGATTGTGGAAGATGATTATGACCATGATTATCATTTTGGATCAAGGAGTTTACAGCCCTTAGCAAGCTATTCCGTTGCGCATAATGTTATTTATATCAGTTCTTTAAGTAAGCTGATCGCGCCTGCAGTAAGGATAGGTTATGTGGCCGGACCGGAAGCGTTTATCGATTCTTTGGCGGCATTAAGGATGACGATTGATCGTCAGGGAGATCCGGTAATGGAAAATGCAGTCGCCGAATTGATGGAAGAGGGTCTGGTAAATAAGCATGCCAAACGGGCATTGGGAATTTATAGGGAACGAAGAACAATGATGGCCAAATACCTGGACCTATACATGAAGGGGCTGGCAGATTATGAACTTCCTGAAGGTGGACTCGCCTTTTGGCTGGTTTTTAAACAACCTGTAAATACCATTCAATTGGCAGAACAGTTGTTGAAAAATGGGGTACAGGTGATTTCTACAGAAAGGTTTTCCTTTGACGAGCAGCCCTTGAACGCGCTGCGACTGGGTTATGCCTCTTTGGGAGCCGAAGAAATGGAACGCGGCATTAGATTGATGGCCGCTTTATTAATTAAATAACCAAGCTTATTTACCACAAGACATCAGTGGAATGGATAAACTAAAAAGTGAAATCAATAAACACAAAGGAATATAAGTTCTAGTGTCTTCTTTTGCAAAACCAGTTCCTTTCACACTTTTCATCATTCCAATATATTTGAAATCACCAATGGCGCGTAATGAAAAGATTCCAGCAATAAAATACGTAGCAATATGGATATAGTTCATTGGAATAAAACGACCGATCGCTCCGGTATTGGCTACGGTAATGAAGGCGAAAATGATAAGTCCAAGTCCCACGATTAAGGTTCCTGCTTTGCTCGGTTGTAAGGCTCTTTCGCCGCTGCTGCACACTGGAAGTGCATTTTCCAATGCCCAGGTACCGCCAAACGCCCAATAAATATGTAAAAATGCCAGGAAAAGAAAAATCATTGCATTGATTGCAACCAGGAAAAACATCATCATAGTTATAGTTAAAAAGGGTCGCAATATCGCAATACTTTCGGTTTTCATCCTATAGAAGGAAGAAATATATTTTCAGTTTTTTTTCGATGGTCTAGAAATATTCATTTTCATAGAAATCCTGAGGGCTGCTTTATTTCCTGCTGGCTATTTTATATCTTGTAAACCGAATCTGGTATTAAAGGAATTTCTTTTGATATATTCGATTTTAAAATAGCTCAATTATGGAAAACACATGGAATGAAGACGATTTGAAGGCAGTTGGCAGTCAGTTGAGTTCACCAAATGGTGAAGCTGGAAAGAAAACCGGAGAACGTATGGCTGTTTCAAATGAAAATATGATCAAGCGGACTATTGATGCCATGAAACTGGCTGATCAGCAGCAGGTATTGGAAATAGGTCCTGGCAATGCGAGTCACCTACCAATGCTGATGGCACAGGCTAAGGGGCTTCAGTATACAGGAATCGATATTTCTGAAACCATGATTGAGGAGGCAAGCCGGATCAATCAGAAATTGCTTAAAAGCGGTGCAGCTACTTTTTTATTATCAGATGGTGTGCATATTGATTTTCCTCCCCATAATTTTCATAAAATATTTACGGTGAATACGCTGTACTTTTGGAAAAACCCTAAAGCCTATGCTACGGAAATCTATAAAGCGCTGAAACCAGGAGGTTATTTTTGTATAGGTTTTGCCGATAAAAATTTCATGGAACAGTTACCGTTTACGAAATGGGATTTTCAATTGTATGATACGCAGATGGTGAGAGATTTGCTGGAAGAGGTAGGTTTTGAAGTGATCAAAGTATGGGAAGAGAAAGAACAGGTTACAAATAATATAGGTATGGAGGTGAAAAGAGACATCATTGTGATCACCGCTGGGAAGTAAATTCTGACTTTTAGCACCCACAGGGGTAATTCTCAATGGAAATCCGTACTATTGTCATATTAAAATAAGTTCCTGTCGGCCACTGATATTCCATCGTAATGAATGTATACATTTGCATTTTTTACGACCATGGAAAACACAACAAACACTACCCTGGAAAGAATTCAGGAGCATATTGAGCCCCTAAGACAGGAGATCATTCAGCATAAAGTATATGGTGTTATCAACGACCTGGAAGATTTAAGGATCTTTATGGAGTACCATATTTATGCAGTTTGGGATTTTATGTCCCTTTTAAAAGCCTTACAAATTAACCTGACCTGTACCAGTATTCCATGGTTTCCGGTAGGTTCTGGAAATACCCGTGCTTTAATCAATGAAATTGTAGCGGGTGAAGAATCCGATGTTGACGCTGAAGGTATTAAAAAGAGCCATTTTGAAATGTATCTGGATGCCATGCAGCAATGCGGTGCGGATACCAAGCCTATCGCTTTATTTCTGGATGCTTTAAAATCTGGAGAAACGATGAATGCAGCTTATCAGGCAGCAGGAACTCCAGTTGAAGCCAGGGATTTTGTTGACTTTACCTTTCAGGTGATTCGTGAACAACAAGCGCATATTCAGGCAAGTACTTTCACCTTTGGCAGGGAAGACTTGATTCCAAATATGTTTTTAACGATGGTTAACGACCTTAATCAGAAGTTTCCAGATCAGATTTCCCTATTTAAATATTACTTAGATAGACATATAGAAGTGGATGGAGATCACCATAGTCATCTTTCCCTGGAAATGACGGCTGAGCTTTGTGGTGATCATGAAGCCCATTGGCTGGCTGCAGAAGAAATGAGTATGGAGTCTTTGAGAAAAAGAATCAGACTTTGGGACGGTGCTTATCAGGCCATCATGAGCCGCAAAGCTTAATTTATAAATAAAAGCTTCATTCAAATAATATTAACGGAGGACTATAGTCTTCCGTTTTTTTTTGCCCTATTTTTTCCATTGAAATCCATCATAAAATGCGTTCTATCCTAACTGAGCGTTTAGCAAAGTGAGCTGAAAAATAAATAATCATCCTAATCCTTGTTTCGTACGAAATCTTTCCTACCTTTAATTTATGGAAAGGAATCACCAAAAAAACATCAAACCAATAGAGCCAACAAAAGCAGAATTAGAGATCCTGCAGGTACTATGGGAGCAAGGCCCCAGTACTGTTCGTTTGGTCAATGATAAATTAAATGAATTTCGGGAGGTCAATTATACTTCTACCTTGAAACTGATGCAGATTATGGCGGAAAAAGGAATCTTAACCCGTGATGAAAGTCAGATGAAACACGTGTACCATGTTGCGGAAAAAGAACAGACCACCAAGGATTTTCTCCTAGACCGGTTTATTGATACGATGTACAACGGCTCAGCTGGTAGACTGATGATGCAATTGATGGGAAATAAGAAAACTTCAAAAGCAGATCTGGAAGCAATCAAAACCTTACTGACTCAATTGGAAGAAAAATAAAATACCAGCGAAATATTCTATCTAAGATTAAAATACATACGCCCACCTAAAGAACCACAGGCATGGAAAGCATCATATTTAAAACCCTATTACATTCCCTTTGGCAGGGCATGATCCTTGCTCTCCTCACTGCAGCAGTGCTGGTTTTTACACATAAATCCAGTGCCAGGGTACGGTATAACCTGTTGATTTCTTGTTTGATCTTGTTTTCAGTAAGTGTTTTTGGCAGCTTTATCTATGAATGGCAAGCTGCAGACGCGAGGGTTGATACTGGAGTAGCTGCCACTGCGGGTCGACTTGTAAATGCTTTTCCATGGTCCTCGGATACTTTACCTGCGCAAAATAGCATAGGTAATGATTCCATTGCTGCGGTACAGCAACCTTGGGTATGGCTGCAGCAGGGGCTATCTTTCTTTAATTCCTATGCCACCACAATTGTATTGCTTTGGCTTTCAGTGATCGCTGCTAAAAGTGTGCAGTTGTTTGCAGGATTATATAGTATCAAAAGAATACGCCATACTAAAATCATTTCAGCAGCACCGTATTGGGAGAATCGGGTACAGCAACTGGCCATACAATTTGGTATTTACAAAATGGTGGGCATTGTACAGTCGGCATTGGTGAATGTTCCAATGGTGGTGGGGTATTTTAAACCCTTGATTTTAATCCCTGTCGGCTTACTAAACAACCTTTCAACAGCAGAGGTTGATGCGATCTTATGTCATGAGCTGGCCCATGTAAAAAGAAGAGATTACCTGGTGAATATCCTTCAAAGCTTTATGGAATTGCTGTTTTTCTTTAACCCAGCAGTTTCCTGGCTGAGTGGATTGATCAGAGAAGAAAGAGAAAGCTGCTGTGATGATCTGGCCGTTTTGAATACAAATAATAATAAAGCAGGCTATATCAGTGCATTGGTTTGCTGTGAAGAGTTTCAAATGAATAAACCCGTCTATGCAATGGCGATTTCAGGGGACTCGAATCAATTGGTAAAACGGGTAAAGAGAATGGTTTCCAATGACCATCCTACTTTAAATAAAACGGAGAAAAGCATACTGGGAGTTTCAGTATTGGCGGTCGTTATCTTTAGCATGGCATTTTCTTCGGTACTGAAAAAGCCGGTTCATAAGTCTATGCAGGAAGCGTCTAAAAGCAAGACGCTTCAGGAAGCTGAAAAAGAAGTACCAGCCTATCAAAAGGTGATATCTGCTGTTGAAAATGGGGTGCTGAACGTTGAACATCTAGTGAAAGGTGCCGAAAAAGGGGCTTTAGAAACGGAAAATGCGATAGCCCAAACTGAAGAGTTCCTCTCTGATGCGGAGCAACGCTGGTCTCCGGCTGATCAGAAAAGGGATGCTGCAAATAAGGCAAGGTATGACGCAAATGAGGCTGAATTAACAGCGAATCAATACAGACTTGATGCCAATAAAGAAGAAATAGCAGCTGATCAGATCAAAGCTGAACATGAAAAAATCTGGCTTGAACATGAAAAAATCAGGATTCAAGATGAAAAACGCAGTGTGGCCAGCAAAAAGGCAAAATCTGAAGCTGCAAAATCAACCATTACTAGAAAGTTTGTGTCCGATAATTCGACTTCCACTCGATATGATGATAAAACACCCGACTATATTTTAAAGGACCTGGTTAAAGATCGTTTGGTAAGGCCGAATGACAAGCTTTCCTTTGAAATCAGTCAGGATAATTTTCTTTTAAATAATGAAAAACTTCCCGAAGAAGTTCGAAAACGTTATGAAAAGAAATACCTGAAAAGTGCGGATTGGATCATTTCCTATAAACAGGAATATGAATCAAAGTAGCGGGAGTGAATATTCAATTAATCTGTTATAGCGGGCTGTAAAACAGCTTTTCTACAATTTAATTTTTAAATAAATGAAAATATTGATCGCGGTTATTCTGACCGCATGGCTGAGTACAGCCCAAATTTTAGCGTTTTCTCAAGCTCCAGCTGCAGCCAAACTAACAGGCACTGGCCGAATTTCTGGGAAAATACTAAACGATAAGAATGTGCCTTTTGATCTGGCAACAGTGGCCTTGTTTAACGTACAAGACAGCAGCCTGATGAAAAGCACATTTACAGAACAGGATGGTAAGTTTTCTTTTGAACAAATGCCAAAAGGGAGTTATCAATTGAGAATCTCAGCAACGGGTTATCAAAACCTCCAGAGCACAGTGGTGATTTTGCAGGAGAACAATTCAAATGTTATACTTCCGGCATTTATCCTTTTGGGGGCTACCAAAGACCTGAAAGAGGTTGCCATTGTTGGAAAAAAAACCTTTATTGAGCGTAAAATTGATCGAACCGTAGTGAATGTAGATGCTTTAATTGCCAACGCAGGTACTACCGCTTTGGATGTACTGGAGAAATCACCAGGGGTAATGGTAGATCAGAATGGTGTGATTAGTTTAAAAGGAAAACAAGGGGTGGCGATATTTATCGATGGGAAACCCAGTTATTTATCGGGCGCAGACCTGGAAAATTACCTGAAGTCCCTGCCATCGTCTTCATTGGATCAGATTGAGCTGATGACGAATCCTCCTGCAAAGTATGATGCTGCGGGAAAAGGTGGAGTGATCAACATTAAAACCCGTAAAAGTAACCAAGGAGGCTGGAATGGAGGATTAAATTTGGGGTATACGCAAGGGGAATTGCCTAGAAGTAACCATAGTTTTAATATGAACTATCGAAAGGATAAGTTTAATTTTTTTGCTAATCTGAGTCAGAATTATCAAAATAACTTCACTGATCTGGATTTATTCCGAAGGTATAGAAATGAGGATGGCAGTACTAAGTCTTTCTTCGAACAAAACAGTTATATCCGTAGAAAGGCCAATACTTTAAATGGAAAAATTGGGATGGACTATTACCAATCTGAGAAAACAACCTGGGGGCTGGTGGTTACTGGCATGAACAGATCTGGAAACCAAACGACAGATAATGTAAGTCAGCTTTTAAATGCCGGAAGGGCATTAGATTCGGTGGTTAAAGCACTCAGCAAAGAAAAAGAAAACTTTAAGAATCTGGGTTTTAACCTGAATTATCGTCATGATTTTGATAAAAATGGCCAGCAAATTGCCTTGGATGCCGATTACCTGGTGTACAATACGAATAACCGTCAGCAGATCTTTAATTCTTCTTACCTGCCTGATCAAAGTTTGAAATCTCAAGATATCCTTCATGGAGCGTTACCCGCTAACATTAAAATATATTCCCTGAAAGCAGATTATACAAAGCAACTTAAAAACAATTGGAAAATAGATGCGGGCTTAAAATCAAGTTATACCAAAACGGATAATGTGGGGGATTACAGTTACACTATTGGCGATATCACCCGCCCAGATTATCAAAAGAGCAACCATTTTATTTATAAGGAGAACATCAACTCCGGTTACATGAACCTGAGCAGAGAAAGTGGGAAATGGTCGATACAATTCGGATTAAGGGCAGAAAATACCAATTCTGATGGCCATCAACTGGGCAATCCCTTGAAACCAGATTCTGCTTTCAATAGAAACTATACCAGTCTTTTTCCTACAGCCTACTTGTCTTATAAACTGGATACTTTAGGAAATAACCAGATTGGTTTAAATTATGGAAGAAGAATAGATCGTCCTTATTTTCAAGATCTGAATCCGTTTATTTCTCCACTGGATAAGTTCACTTATTATGAAGGTAATCCTTTTCTTAATCCCTCTTTTACCAATAGTATTGAGCTTTCTCATACCTTCAAAAATAAAGTGACTACCGCTTTGAGTTATAGTGATTCGAAAGATGAAGTGAATGAAACTATAGAGATTCGGGATGGGATTTATTACAGCAGGCCTGGAAATATTGGCAGGAAGATCGTGAAAAGCCTGAGCGTAAATTCAGGTTTGGATTTGTTCCCGTGGCTTTCCTGGCAGTTTTATGGTGAATTGACCAATATTAATGCAAAAAGTAATGATTTTTACAGTGGTGCCCTGCACACAAAGGGTACTTTCTTTTTCACAAAGAGTAGTTTTCAATTTAAAATAGGAGAAAGCTGGACGGCAGAATGCAGTGGATCTTACAGTTCTAAAATCACCGATGTACAGTTTGTGATAGGGGAAATGTATATGTTTAATGCAGGCCTGCAAAAAAAACTGTCTCCGAGTTCAACGATTAAAATCAATGGTAATGACCTCTTTTATACGAAGATTGTCAACGGAAAAATTAATAATCTGGCTGCTGTAGAAGCGGGCTGGCGTAATCGTTCAGATTCCAGAAATGTGGTGCTTAGTTATAGCTATCGTTTTGGAAAGACCTTTTCCGACTTAAAAAAACATAAAAATACCGGAGCAGAAGCGGAACAGAATAGAGTGAAAAATTAATATTTTTACCATCTTAGCGGTTCAACAAACAAGACGAAGCTAATTTTTTATGAGTTCAGTATCATTTTTTAAAAGACAAGAAGAAGAAGCCATCCGCTTATCCAGGATGGATTCAAATATGGCCATCTCTAACCAGGATGTTGCAGAAGTTGCTAAATATTGGATGGATGATATCGTGGTAATCTCCGGCGAAGGCGGACAATATTTAGGTAAAACAAAATTGCTGAAAGCCTGGAAAGAAATGTTTGCGAGCAAACCGCCATTATTTGAACGCATTCCTTCGTCCATTGTGATCGGTGACAGTGGGATTTTAGCCTGGGAAACCGGAGCCTGGAGCTATAAAACAGAACCCTTTAGAGGTAATTATTCCGCCATGTGGCGCAAAATTAATGGGGTATGGTTGACACAGTCCGAACTTTTTGTTTCTTTGGACTAAACCTATAAATCACTATTTAAATTAAAATCCCGCTGATCTTCTTTTAAAATGGAGGATCAGCGGGATTTTTTTTATAAATAAATTATCTTCGGTGATGATTGAAGTTTGCTGTGCAATTATTGTAAATGAAGAGGGACAGGTTTTGGTCACTCAGCGAAGTGCTATGATGTCTATGCCCATGAAAATGGAGTTCCCAGGTGGTAAAATAGAGCCTGGTGAAACTGCGGAAGATTGCCTGGTCAGGGAAATAGAAGAGGAGCTGGACTTAACCGTCGAGATTATTTCCCGGCAGCCTGCTTCAGCGCATCATTATACAGATTTTTCTATTCTCCTGCTTCCTTTTGTTTGTCGAATTGTTGCTGGAACCATACGTTTAAGAGAGCATGCGGCCTATGCTTGGATGGCGCCCTCAGATTTACTAAATTGCGATTGGGCCGAAGCTGATGTACCCGTTGTTCAGCAGTATCTGGCCATTTAAAAGCAGCATCACCATTAAAGAACAAATAAAAATTATGAAAAACTCAGGCAAAGGGTTCATCTTTCTCGCCGTTATGCTTCCATTCGTTGCGGAAGCCCAGCTGAGTAATCCCCAACAAAAAACTATGATTTACCCTGAAACAAAACAAGAAAACGTAAAAGGCACCTATTTTGGGACTACTGTAGCTGATCCTTACCGTTGGCTGGAAGACGACCGCTCGGAAGAGACCAAGCTATGGGTGGAAGCTCAGAATGCGGTGACTAAAGCTTATCTGGCGAAGATCCCTTATCGAAATGACATTAGAGAACGCCTGAAAAAGCTGATGAATTATGAAAAGTATTCTCAGCCATTTAAAGAAGGGGGCTACACTTATTATTATAAGAATACAGGCTTACAAAACCAGAGTGTGCTATATCGTCAGAAAGAAGGTGGAGCACCAGAAGTTTTTCTTGATCCGAATACTTTTTCAAAGGATGCAACCAGCTCAATGGCCGGGATCAGCTTTTCAAAAGATGGGAGTATGGTGGCCTACCAGGTGTCGGACGGTGGTTCGGACTGGACCAGGGTGATCGTATTGAAAGCAAATGATAAATCTGTAGTTGGTGAAACTTTGACGGATGTGAAGTTTTCTGGAATTGCCTGGCAAGGAAATACAGGATTTTACTATAGCAGTTATGATAAACCTGCAGAAGGCAGTCAGTTGTCTGGATTGACGCAGTACCATAAGCTGTTTTACCACAAATTGGGGACTGCCCAAAAAGACGATCAGCTCATCTTTGGCGGCGATAAAACTCCCAGACGTTATATTGGCGCTGGTTTAACGGAAGATCAGCATTATCTGATCATTTCTGCCGCAAACTCTACCTCTGGTAATGAGTTGTACATCAAAGACCTGAAAACAAAAGACGGAAAGATTGTTCCTGTGGTTACTAATTTTGATAAAAACCACAGTATCATTGATAACATTGGCAGCAAGTTATTCATCTATACCAATCTGAATGCACCTAATGGCCGTGTGGTGACCGTAGATGCTGCGCAGCCTGGCGTTGAAAACTGGAAAGAGCTGATTAAAGAAACAGAAAACGTATTGAATGCTTCCACCGGCGGCGGAAAGCTTTTCGCCGATTACATCAAAGATGCAGTATCGATGGTGCTGCAATATGATATGAATGGCAAGCTGGAACATGAAATCAAGCTTCCTGGACTTGGTACAGCTGGTGGTTTTGGCAGCAAAAAAGAAGATAAAGAATTATATTATACCTTCACTTCTTATGTCTATCCTGCAACCATCTTTAAATACTCAGTAGAGACTGGTAAATCGGAAGTTTACAAGAAATCAGGAGTGGATTTTGATCCTTCAAATTATGAGTCTAAGCAAGTGTTTTATCCCTCAAAAGATGGGACAAAAGTGCCAATGATCCTGACTTATAAAAAAGGAATCGTGCTGGATGGTAAAAATCCTACTGTTTTATACGGATATGGTGGCTTTAACATTAGTTTAACGCCGGCATTTAGTACAGCTAATATTGTTTTGATGGAGCAGGGTGGTATTTATGCCGTAGCGAACCTGCGCGGAGGTGGTGAATATGGAGAGAAATGGCACCTCGCAGGTACAAAAATGCAGAAGCAAAATGTGTTTGATGATTTTATTGCTGCAGGAGAATACCTGATTGCCAATAAATATACTTCAAAAGATTACCTGGCCAGTATGGGTGGTTCAAATGGTGGTTTGCTCGTTGGTACTACACTGGCACAGCGCCCTGATTTGTTCAAAGTAGCTTTCCCTGCTGTAGGCGTAATGGATATGCTGCGTTACCATAAATTTACAGCAGGAGCAGGCTGGAATTACGACTATGGTACGGCAGAGGACTCGAAAGAAATGTTTGAATATTTGTATAAATACTCGCCGGTTCATGCTTTAAAACCAGGTGTTAAATATCCAGCAACGCTCGTTACCACTGCGGATCATGACGATCGTGTGGTTCCTGCACACTCTTTTAAATTTGCAGCTACCTTGCAAAAGGATCAGGCGGGTGATGCACCTGTTTTAATCAGCATACAGACTAATGCAGGTCATGGTGCAGGGAAACCAACCGATAAAGCGATTGAAGAAATAGCCGATAGATGGTCTTTCTTATTTTACAACATGGGGATTAATTATAAAAAATAAACCCGGTAGATAAAAAAATGTCCGATCATTAGCTATTGATCGGGCATTTTTTTTGAACTCTTTATTTCATCAGGCTAAGGAATTTGGGTAGATCCTTTTCATTGCTGGAAAATAAGATCAGTTTTTTATCTGGTCCGTACAGGTATAAAGAAGGGTATTGTTTTGGATGAAATAATGGGATGAAAACATAATCCTTGTCTTGTAAGGTCGTTACGTTTTTCATCGTTTTTAAAGGTTTGGCAAAAGTATCGACGAAATAATTAATGGAACGGAAGACATCCTGTGAAATCATATAAAAGTTGACATTTGACAATTCCTTGGTGTTTTTACTCAGGTTTCCGGCTACCTTCTGACAATGTTCACAGGTCGCATCAAAAAACATGATCAGTGATTTTTTTCCTCCTGGAATCTGATCAGTAGAAAAAGTTGTGCCATTTTCTTTATAAAAAACAGCTTTAGGGAGCTTTGATCCTGGTGCCAGGCCTTGGGCAAATGCGCCAATTGAAAATGAAACGAATAGCAGGGAAAAGAAAAATGATTTCATAACGTCTTTTTATAGATTAATATTGGCAATATCGCGTTCTCATCTGAGGAATGTGTCATTTGAATTCAAAAATACAATTCCTATATTTATCAATTGAGGTGCCAAAATGGAAAAAAGAAAATTTAGTGGTCTGGCGGGAAAGGTGCTGATCTTAGTCATTATACTATTGAATGTCGGTTGCGATCAGATGAGCAAGTCTATCGTAAGAGAACGGGTAGATTACTATGAAAATATAAAGGTTTTCAGTAATTACGTGACCCTGACTAAAGTGGAGAACTCTGGTGCTTTCTTAAGCATGGGGGATGCCCTGCATTCCGGAATAAAATTTGTTTTCTTACTGCTGCTGCCAGTTGCCGTATTAATGGCTGGTCTTTATTTTGTCATGACCAGGAAAGACCTGAGCCCGGTATTGGTATTCGGTATTTGCTGTGTGATTGGTGGTGGGATAGGTAATTTGTACGACAGGATCATTTATGGCGCTGTTACCGATTTTCTTCATATAGATTTTATTGTATTCCAGACCGGTATTTTTAATGCAGCTGACCTATCTATTATGGCTGGGATGTCATTGATCATTTTCGATTCATTTCATAAAAGAAAAATCGGGTCTAAACTTGATCCTCAGGCTTAGCATCGCATGCTTTTATAGACGTTATTATTTTCGTTATTATCGGCTAAAATTAAAATAATTACGTTTTAATACTTGTTTAGGTACTAAAAAGCAGGGTGCTCTTGCTTAATTTGATCTACTGATGAATTTAGGCGCTTTCTTTGTGGTAGGTTGATGAAACATAAATCATTTACCATGAAAAATAAACTATTACTAGCCCTGGGCCTGTTGTTTTCAGGCTTCAGCTATGCACAAGATATTCCTGCAAAAGATGTTCCTTTAGAAGTGCGAAATTCCTTTAAGAAAGCATTCCCTAATGCCACTAAAGTAGAATGGGAATTGAAAGGCGATTTGTACAATGCAGATTTTGATATCGGCAGACGTGACCATGAAGTCTGGTTCACTAATAAGGGTACACTTGTTAAGCATAAAAAAGAAATCAGAGCGAAAGAGCTGCCTGTAGCGGTATCAAATGTCATCAAGAAAAACTATAGTGGTTATAGAATTGATGATGTAGACCAGTTTGAAGAAGGAAAAGTATTCCTTTATAAGGTGGAACTGAAAAAAGTAGGAGAAGAAAAGAAAGTAGTTTTTGACGCTAAAGGAAATGTAGTCAATAGAATATTATAGTTTACAGGGAATTTACCCAAACACCAAACGTCATCATGATTTTACTCTTGATGACGTTTGGTGTTTAAGGATATACTGGTTTGCTGGATGTTACTCCTTTTTTAATTGGTTCCTTGTCTTTTGTGATAATTGGAGGAGGAACTCCTGGCGGCGGTGGCGCTGGTGGAGCCGCTGGTAATGCAGGTTTTTTTTGCGTTTTACTTTTAATAGGCTCCTGCTTTGTGCAGAAATGCAGTGGTTTTAGTACCGTGGCAGTACTGCTGACTGATTTTTTCGGATATAAGTCTACCAGACTATAATCTTTCGTAAAAGCCAAAGTAGAGCTACCTAGCATGACCGCTGCGATTGGCAATGCGAACAGGAACTTGGCTTCCATTCCAAAAGAATGTTTAAACAGAAATAAGGCATAATCATATTTTCCAATTTCTTTTAATGTGGTTTGTTCATCGGCAATATATTCATGCAGAAGTTTGATGTCTTTTTTCAGGAGATAGGTAATTGGATTGAACCAGCTCAGGATCTGAATGATTTCAAAAAAGATAATATCCAGGCTGTGTCGTTGACGAATGTGTACCAATTCATGTTTTAGAATCGTTTTTTTTCCTGCAATGTCTGAAGGAATAAATAATAGGTTGAAAAAGGAAAAAGCCGGGTTGTTCTGGTTCAACTTGACATAAGTTACCATTTCTTGTTTTTAAGTTTTTCTGCCATTTGGATTAATTCGTCAAGCGCCTCCATATCCATGTTTTTTTCCTTTACTAAAAAGGATACCAAACTTTCATAAGAGTTTTCAAAGTAATTGTTGATCACTTTCTCGAAGGCAAAGTGCTTGTACTGGTCTTCTATGATGACCGGGAAATAGATATGTGTATTTCCAACGGCTTTGTGGTCGATAAAACCTTTGCCCTCTAATACCATGATCACCGTAGATACAGTATTGTATGCCGGTTTAGGCGGATCCATTTTTTCAATCACGTCTTTAGTTAAGCCGTCCTTTATTTCCCATAAAATCAACATCACCTGTTCATCTGCTTTTGTAAGTTCTCTCATTGTATGCACTGTTTACGATTGTTAAATAGTTTGTCAACTATTTAAATAGTTTTTCTGCTTAATATATTGATATTCAGTGAATAAAATTCAGGTGCAGGCGTGGTTTTGCTCAGGTAATGAATTTAGTACAGCATCAGAAAGGCTTTATGGAACTGACTGCTTCCAGGAGCAGGAGCGTCTTAATGTGTTTTTAGCTGGCCGGGAAGATCAGGGTAAAGGTACTGCCTTCTTTTACCTTAGAGCGGACATGAATTTCAATATTATGGTATAGGGCAATACTTTTAACGATAGAAAGGCCAAGACCATAACCAACATTTTCGGAAAGGTTTGCTTTTCTAAACCGATCAAAGATGAAATCCAGGTCTTCTTCGGCAATGCCGATTCCGGTATCCTCAATGGTGATGGCATAAGCATTTTCAGGAGTATAGCTGTCAGTGATCAGAATACTTCCCTGATAAACATTGTATTTAATGGCATTATTGATTAGGTTGTAGAACAGCTGAAAGAGTAAATCCTGATTCACATTCCTTAACGTCTGGTCTATTGTTAAGGCCACTTTAAGGTCAATTTCCTGTTCCAGCAGGCGGTGATTGATCTCTTCCAATACTTCATTGATGATCGCAGCAGGCTGGACACTGGCAGATTTAACGAACTGTTGGTTTTCAATTCTGGAGATCAAAAGGAGGGAGTTGGAGATTTTCTTGAGACGGCTTAATGTTTTCATCATCTCAATAATCCTTAGCACCACACTCTCGGGAAGGTTTTCATCTCCCAATAAGTTTTCCATCTTGTTTTGAAGAATGCCGATTGGTGTCATGAGCTCATGAGACGCATTGGCGGTAAATTCTCTTTCTTTTTCAAATGCCTCATTGATCTGATCCATCAAAAGAATCAGGGATTCATCCAGGTATTTAAAATCTTGTGTGGAAGTGGGGACTGGAGGAGAATAATCTTTAAAAGGAAATTTCCTATTGATCAGTTTACTCTTAATAATCTGACCTAATGGCCTGATGAGGATTCTGGTAAAGATCAAGTCGATTAATAGCGTGAGCGCGATGAGGCCCATCAGTACATATAAGGCAGTTTTTTGAAGTGTTTTATTGTATTGGTTGATACTGGAAATGGTTTTTCCAATCTCCAGCAGGTAGTTTTTCTGCTCGTATTTGAAGGTATGGATTAGGATTTTATAGGTTAAAGTATCGCGCTCTACGATCCGCTGTGCAGTTTTTATAGTATCAATGTGTATATTTTTGGCCGCAGGCTCCAATGCAATGTACTCTTCTTTAAGCATGGTATAACTACCATAACTATCATCTCCCTGCAGGTAATGTTCGATCCCGTTCTTTTGTACCACATTGATGACTTTGTTTTGCTGATTTCTCAAAGAGTAATTGGTGTATTCTGAGACAATCCTGTTCACCAAGTAAGGCAATGAAAATACAAACAGCAAGACAACAGCCAGTTTTGAACTGGTGATAAACAGGATGAGCTTTGATGATAACTTCATTTATTTTCTGATTCTGTAACCTACACCTCGCACGGTTTCCAGGAAATCGGCTGGTGCCCAGGCATTCAATTTTTTTCTAATGTTCTTAATGTGTGCATCTATATAGTTGGAATCGTAGTCGTCATCTGCAAAAGTGCCCCAAATGTGTTCACTAAGCTGCATTCTGGTCAGCACACGGTTGTTGTGCAGGAAAAGATAGCTCAATAAATCAAATTCTTTTCTGGAAAGTTCGATCTGGTTTTCCTGGAAGAGGATCAGTCGTTTTTGCAGGTCGACCTGGAAATCGCCCAAGGGCAGTAACTCCTCTTTGACGTTGAATTTGCGGCGGGCAATCGCCTGCATCCTCGATTGAAGTTCTAATAGAGAAAACGGTTTTGGTAAATAATCATCGGCACCCAGGTCTAATCCGGCAATGCGGTCTTCTAGATTACCTCTGGCAGTTAGAATGATGTAAGCTGCATCAGGATTGTGCTTTTTTGCTTTTGGTAATAAAGAAAGGCCATCTCCATCAGGAAGTCCGAGGTCCAGCAGGATAAAATCATAGCTATTACTTTCCATCTTTTCCAGGCCATCTTTAATATTATGGGCCAGGTCGCAAATATAAAAGGCCTTTTTCAGGAAGTCTTCCATCTCATACGCCAGCGTTTTTTCATCTTCTACAATCAGGACTTTCATAATGGGTTTTTAGTCTCTTCTTCTTTTATCGTCCCGGCTTGGTCGTTCTCTTTTATCAGGTTTTACTTCTCCTGGCTTTTCCTGTCTTCTGGATTGAGGAACTTCTTTGACATCTGGCTTTTTCTTTTCCTTGCCGCGTTCTTGTCTTTTATCTCTTCTATCCTGATAAAATTTTTCATTTGAACTGAGGGCGTTTTCCTTGAAAAACAAGGGTATACTGGCTTTCTCGCTGGCAACAGAACCAATCGGTAGTCCTAGAAAAAGTAGGGCTGCAGTATATGAACGTAAGGATTTATTAGTGCTCATGATGTAAATATATGGAAAGTTTGCCTCTTGCGAGGCAAACTTTCCGCCCTCTCATTAAAACATGGTGTGTGTTTTATTATCTGCGCCACTGGTATTGAATGATACGAAGATGAGGGCCGAACATGAAATTAAGATGAAAAAGAAAATTAAAATAAATAAATCTGAAATTTCATGTTCCTTTCATGTTCGCTATAGACATTTGAATCAACAAACACACAAATGAAACATTAAACATAGGGTTATGAAAAAGTTAATAGTATTAGGGTTACTTGGAGTAATAGGATGGGCGCCCTTTAAGGCTTCGGCACAAATCAGTGTCAGTTTGAATATTGGTTCCCAACCTTTATGGGGACCTGTAGGTTATGATCATGTAGATAGTTATTATTTGCCGGATATAGAATCCTATTACAGTGTACCAAGACGTCAGTTTATTTATATGGAGCGTGGCCGATGGATTTATTCGTCCTCATTACCCTCAAGATATAGAGGATATGACCTATATAGTGGATACAAAGTGGTGATCAATTCCAGAGATCCTTATCGTGATTTTAACCACCACCGTGTAGTTTACGGAAGGTATAGAAACATCAGAACTCAGCAGGTGATCAGACACAGCCATGATTCGAGATATTATGTAGTGAAAGGACATCCTTATTATGGTAGAGGCGACCGCGGTGGTTTTAATCGCGGCGACAGAGGGCATGATAATTGGAAAGGTAATAAAAGATACGATCGCGATAATGGATATCGCTATGAGCAGAGAGATCATGACCGTGGTGGCCGCGGTGACCATGGAAGAGGAAGAAATAAAGGCAGAGGAAATGACCGCGGAGGCGATGGCCGACACGGAAGAGGTAGAGGTTAATCATTTGATCATCAGATAAAATATACGTATATGAAAAAGTTAATCATAATGAGCATGTTAGGCATCATGGGTTTTTTAGCTCAGCCTGCAGCTGCACAGATCAGTTTAAATATTAATATTGGTTCACAGCCATTATGGGGTCCGGTAGGTTACGACCATGTAGATTACTATTACCTGCCCGATGTGGAGAGTTATTACTCTGTACCAAAGCAGCAATTTATCTATCAGGAGCGAGGAAAATGGATTTTCTCCAGATCTTTGCCTGCCAGATACCGAAATTACGACTTATATAACGGATATAAAGTGGTGCTGAACTCCAGAGATTCTTACCGTAATTTCGACCGTGACCGCGTTCAATATGCGAGGTACAAAGACGTACGTACCCAGCAAGTGATCAGAAATAGTAACGATAAACGCTATTACGTAGTGAAAGGACATCCACATGGAATGCCTCCGGGGCAAGCGAAAAAATATCCTGGAAGAGTAGAAAGACCACAGGTTAGAGATAATGGCAGAGGCAACGAACGTGATCACCGTGGAAATGACCAGAATAAAAGAGGAAATGAACGTGAAAAACGCGGGAATGACAATGGCAGAGGCCGTTAAGCAAGCTTACTGACACTGCTTCATTCCAGCAGTATAGGATAAAAAATAGGCCTTCCATTTGCGAAGGCCTATTTTTTATGCTTTAATTTTTTATTAGTTGGTTATCAGTTTTGCAATTGCTTTCTGCTCTAATCCTGTTGGAGCCATCATTCCTATACTTAAGATGGTATAAATACCACCAGCTTTAATTTGGGCATCTACCAATTCTGATTTCACTGCTCCAGTGGCTTTGTCTTTGATTTGCAGCGTCTGGGTTTTAGCTTCTACTTCTATAAAAGCACTGTTTACTTTATAAGCTTTATCGCTGATTAAGATGGCACCTTCTTTAATGCCTAGGTCTAATGCTCCTGCATCTGGAGATAGATTAATGAAACGGATCAGCGCTTTTTCCTTTGGGGCCTGTATGATTTCATCTTTGATCACTAAATAGTCCAGTTTATCATCTTTTCCGATTAAAAAAAGAGAGTAAGCTTTATTGTTTTCAGTATAAACTTTTTTGGTGATCAAGCTTTCTGTGCTGCTTGCAGTGGTGAATTTAATAGATTGATCCCCGGTGCCAACTCTCAAATACGGCAATGCACCTCCAAATGGAATTGCGCCTTGATTAGCCGGTGAGTTGTTCACATAAATATTGTAAGTAGCAGGGGTAGGTGAGGTGTTCACCATCATTAAAGAGGCTGATTCTGGAACTGGGGTCTCTTTTGTAGAACAAGCGCTTAGTAATAAGCTGCTTATGGTAAATAGTGCGCCGGTCATCAGCTTAGTTAAGTTTCCGGTAATTTTTCTTGTAGAAAGGATCATATTGAATAAACTTTTAGATTGTTATTTGCTAAAACGAGATGCGCTGATCAAACGCTACAAATTTCGATAGATTAAAAATTTGGGTAAATGGGAATGAATTTTGTACCCCAAACAATATGAGAATTATTCTAGGTTCAGACCATGCAGGCTTTGCTTATAAAACAATTTTAGCTGCAGCACTAAATGAGGAAGGATATGAGGTGCTAGACCTTGGTACGCATACTGTTACACCAAGTGATTACCCTGATTATGCGGCCTTAGTGGCAGAAGCGGTATTGAATAAAGAAGGTAAAAGGGGGATTCTGATTTGTGGAAGTGCGGTGGGTGTAAGTATTGCGGCCAACAAATTTAAAGGTATCCGGGCAGGTGTTTGCCATGATACTTATTCCGCACATCAATCTGTAGAGCATGATGATGTCAACATTTTATGCCTTGGCGCGCGGGTGATTGGTCTGGAATTGGCAAAAGATATTGTATTTGCTTTTCTGAAAGCAGAATTTTCCAGAGAAGAACGACATTTGAAACGTCTGGACAAAATTGCGGCGATAGAAGCACAATGGGGAGGTAAAGAGCAAAATCCAGGGTAATAATCAATGTTGATAACTATGTGTAAAACCTGTTAGTAACCTGTGGAATTTGTGTTAAAAATAATTTCTAATTATCTTTGCATTAGTGGGTTATACTTCGTAAATTAGATATATCAAAAAGGAAGTTCTTTAGCCGTTTGAAAGAATGATTTCAAAAAGAATAAGTGCCGCAGGGCAGAAGATTCTGAAGCATTCAATGAATTAGTAAAAGATCAGATTCAAAGGAGACAGAGAAAATGATGCTTAAAATACTTACGCTGTGAAGTGTAGATATACTCACTGGATTCGGGACAAACATTTAAAATGATCCATTATTCTACGGAAGAATGTGAGCATTAAATTTCAATGGGATCAAAGTTGAAAAATACTAAGAGCACCAAAGGAGGTTAGAATGACAACGCATTTGATGCTTTTTCGTTGCTATGGCAATGAAGAGGTGAAAACGGAGAACCAAATCGCTAGAAGAGGGACTCCGCTTTCTTTTTGCCTTGATTTTTCTGGATGTCAAGTGATGATTCGTTTTAGCAGCCTTATTATTAACTAAAAGATTTCTTAACGTTAAGGGAATATGCCCGAGGTAGATTTGGAAAAATTACCAGAGGGATCATCAGATGATAGCAGAGACTGAATTGCTTTCGCTGCTCAAGCGGGGGGAACATAAGGCAATGGAGCACATTTACCGTTACTATTGGGAGGAGGTTTTGGACGCCGCCTATAAACGGGTACGTGAGGAGGAAATTGCTCAGGACATCTGTCAGGAGATCTTTATCTCCCTTTGGGAAAACCGGGAAAACATGCAGTTGAAGAGTAGTCTTTCTGCTTATTTTATGGGGGCGGTCAAATACCGCGTGATCAATTACTTCCGATCTTCCCAGGTTAAAGAAAAACATCAGGAAGATCTGCGGCTTTTGATGATGGATAGCAGCGGTCTTTCGGCTGCCCATGGGCTAATGCTCAAAGAGCTCCATCAGGAAGTAGAAGAGGCGATTCAGGAGCTTCCAGAAAGAATGAGGGTGATCTTTTCTATGAGCAGACAAGAGGAAAAATCTATCAGGGAGATTTCTGAAGAGCTGGATCTTTCTGCACAAACGGTAAAAAATCAAATTTCTTCGGCTTTAAAAGTGATGAAGAAAAGGCTGTCTTATTTATTGCTATTGACCATTTGCATCCTGTTCATCTAAACTTAACCTAAGCGTAACAACTTTGGTTAGTACCATTCTTCTTTTCATTTGACATAGGTGTAGATGACAAAGGAAGAACAAGCACAATTGCTGCTCAGTAAATATTTAAATGGAGAAGCCAGTCCGCAGGAACGGGAGCAAGTAGAACACTGGTACCAGTCTTATGAATTTCAAACTCCCCTGCCAAAAGGGAAGAAATCAGAAATTGCCGCGGCGGTACTCTTGAACCTTCAGGAAGAAATGGCGCGGAAGGACGCTAAAAGCTACCGTCTTTTTGGAACTTACCGATTGGCTAAAATTGCTGCAGTCCTATTTTTTGTACTTGCCGTCGGTATTGGCTATTGGTCTGTTCAAAAAACAGAGGTGGTTAAAGAAAGGTTTGTTACCCTGCATACCACTGCCTCCGAGAAAAAAATCATTGTTTTTAGTGACGGTTCTCAGGTGATCATGGCGCCGCTCGCTCAATTGGTATATCCTTTGAAATTCAAAAGCAAGGACCGGACAATCTCGCTGACCGAAGGAGAGGCCTTTTTTGAGGTGGCTCATGAGGAAAACCGACCTTTCCTGGTGAAAACCAGCAATGACCTGTACACCAAAGTACTGGGGACTTCCTTTCGGATACAATCCTATAAAAACCGACCGCATATCTCTATCCAGGTAGCCACTGGTAAGGTCGCTGTAGGGAACACCCATCAGGTATTTGGAACCTTGGCTAAAGGGCAGGAGCTTTCCTATGATAAGGTACATCAGCGTGCTGAAATCAAGGATACGCCTGTTAAACTGCTGGTTGACCTGAAGTTTGAAAACATCGCTATGGAAGACCTGATTCCTAAGCTGGAATACGCCTATAATATCCACATCTCCCTGGGTAGTCCTTCGTTGGGAAAATTAAAATGTACAGGAGTATTTAATACCAGGCAAAGCCCTGAAGAGATTCTGGAGATCATTTGTGCGCTCCATCAATTGAAGTTCAGTGCATCCGAAAATCATAAAACTTTTAATGTGTATAGAAAATGAAAATATAAAGGGGATCAATAAACCGGTACTGATCAGATCAGTACCGGTAAATGTTAAAACCGGCTGCTAACGTCGAAATTATAAAGCCGGAATATTTTAAAACCAATTCAAGTTATAAAACAGATAAAAATATGAAAAAATCCTCAGTAAAGAGGTCACCAGCTCTTTTGAAAGCCATGAAATATTCATTGTTAACTTTTTCTATACTGTGCACCTTTTGTGCGGGATTATCAGCCTCGCCTACGATGGCTCAGGTACTGGAGAAAAGTAGGGTCACGATTAAGGTGGGGCCAAAACGTGCCACCATCGCTATGCTTAAAGAAATTGAAGCGAGCACCGGACTTCATTTTGTATACAATCCAGATGGGGTTCCTGAACATCAAATCAAGGAAAATGCGGCTTTGAAAAATGAGCGCGTTTCAGCATTACTGCGCCTGATGGGCTTTGATTTCCAGGAAAAGGGAGGTCATGTGATCCTGAGAAAAATCCCTGTTCCTCCAGCAAAACCCGATTTTAGTGTTTCAGGAAAAGTGACGGATTCTTTAGGAATAGCGATGCCAGGGGTATCGGTAAAGGTGGTTGGATTGCCAAGAACCACGACTACGGACGCAAACGGGAAGTTTACGATCGCAGTTGGAGAAAATGCCTCCTTATCTTTTTCCATGGTGGGCTATAAAACTAAAACACTGAAAACTGCCGAACATGAGGAACTGATCGTGGTGCTGATGGAAGACCGGTCGTTATTGTCGGAAGTAGTAGTAGTGGGTTATGGAACGCAGAAGAAAGCAACCCTTTCTGGTGCAGTGAGTACGGTTGCTTTAGATAAAGTATCTTCCAGGTCAGTAAACAGTATTGGGGAAGTACTGGCAGGAAAAGCACCTGGTGTAATGGTCACCAATGAAGGTGGTGACCCTACTTCTGGTCCGCGTGTCAACATTCGCGGTTCTGGTGGAATCAATGGGGAGAATGTACTTTATGTAGTGGATGGTTCGATTTTTCCTGGAACGCCAGTGCTGAATCCAAATGATATTGAATCAATTTCTGTGCTGAAAGATGGTGCTGCCGCTATTTATGGAGCCAGAGCATCTGGAGGTGTGGTGCTGATCACTACGAAAAAAGGTAAGACGGGTAAGATGGAAATCAGCTTTGATGCAAAAGCCGGTGCGCAGCGTGCCTGGAAAAAGTTAAGGCCATTAAATGCAGAACAAAGGGCGGTAGTAGCAGAAACTGCTGCAAGAAATGGTAAAACTAACTTGCTTCCTGCTTTTGATCCTGCGAAATATCCGGAGGGCAGAATTACCCGTACCAATTGGCTGGATGAAGTATTCAGAACTGGGAAAACTCAGGATTATAACCTGGCCGCTTCCGGTGGTTCTGAAAAATCTTCCATGTACTTAAGTTTCAATTACCGTAAAGCGGAAGGTATTGTTTTAAATACTGAGGTGGAACGTTATAACTTCAGGATTAATTCTGATCATAAATTGAACTCCTGGTTGAAAATCGGTGAAAACCTTTCTTTCAGCAGTACGAATGGTCAGGGTGCAAATACGAGCAGTGATTACACTGGTGCTTTATTGTCGGCAATTTATTATCCGGCTAATGGTACGCCATACAATCCAGATGGTACTTTTGCTGGTTTACCAGGCGGTGCTTTTGCGGGCGATTATGGTGATATCGTGAATCCTGTGGCGGAATTGAAACGCATAGACATCAACAGGCCTCAAAATGTGCTTTTGATCAATCCTTATATCATTCTGGACCTTGCTAAGGGCCTGACCTTTAAATCGAATTTTAGCTTAACTAAAGAATTTAACAATAGAAAAATATTTACACCAAAACGTCCTGAAGTTGGAAAGCCAATGCTGATCAACTCCTTGGAAGAAGGTAATTCCAGGAGAAATGATCTGCTTGCAGAACAGGTTTTTAATTATAAAACGGCCTTTGGAAGCCACCAGTTAGATTTAACAGGAGGATTTTCTTTTCAGAAGACAAGATTTGATGAGTTTTATGTGGTAGGTAAAGGTTTTGATGATGAGGCTCCGTCTAAAAGATACCTGGTGAATGCTTCTGTATTCGAGCCGGCGGCCAGTAAGATGGATAGAACAGCGATGTCGTCTTTGTTCTTTAGAGCGAATTATAATTATCAGGAAAAGTATATGCTGTCCTTGATTGGCCGTCGTGATGGAACTTCTATGGTCCCAAAAGTTGAAAATAAATATGGTGATTATTATTCTGTTTCCGCAGCATGGGTATTATCAAAAGAGAATTTCCTAGTGGAAAGTACCTGGTTAAATGAATTGAAACTACGTGGTAGTTATGGGGTATTAGGTAACCTGGGAAGTTTACAGACTCAGGATGTAAATCCGCTGCTGACCAGTACTTTGTCGTATTTCGGGCAAACGCCAGCAAGTAGTAATGGCTATGTATCTACTGTATTGGAAAATCCCAACTTGACCTGGGCAGAATCTAAGCAGACAAACTTTGGGTTAGACCTGGGTATCCTGCGCAATACTTTCACTTTAACCGCTGATTATTTTATCAAAAATACGGATAAAATGATCTTTACAAAACAGCTTCCTGGAACTGCAGGACTGGAAAAACAAACCATTAATGCTGGATTGATCAGAGATAATGGAATAGAGTTGGGGATCAATTACAACAGCGATAAAAACAAAGATTTCAGCTATTCTATCGGTGCCACACTGACAAAAGTGAACAATAAAGTCATCAAACTGGCTCCAGGTTCAGAAAGTTTTCCAGTAGATAAGAACTTCAGAAATGAGCTGGCTCCTTTGTTCATAAAAGTTGGACAGCCGTTATACAGTTATTATGTGTTGAAAACAGAGGGGATTTTCCAGACTCAGGCAGAAGTAGATCGTTATACCAATGCAAAAGGGGAAAAGATCCAGCCAAAAGCAAAACCGGGGGATTTTAAGTTTGCAGATTTAGACAATAGTGGCTCTATCGATGGCGGGGATCGTCATTTTGCAGGCAGCGCTTATCCTGATTTTTCTTATGGCTTCAGCTTTAATGCTGCTTACAAGAACTTTGACCTGAATATTTTTGCACAAGGTGTTTATGGTAATAAGCTGTTTAACGCAGTGAAAAGAACGACTTACAGTGCCAGCGGACCTTCTTATAATAAATTAACAGGTATTCTGGATGCCTGGTCGCCGGAAAATCCAGGTGGAAAAGTACCGATCATTTCTACTTCAGATGACAATGGAAACTTTAATGCTTCAGACTTCTATATTGAAAATGGTTCTTACCTGCGTATTCGCAATGTGACGCTGGGTTATACCCTTCCTAAATTCCTTACCAATAAGCTAAAAACAGGTGCAATCCGTGTTTATGGTACCGCGAATAACTTATTTACGATCACTAAGTATTCAGGTTTTGATCCGGAAATCGGTATGGACAACTATGGTCTGGATGTGGGTAGATACCCTCAGGCAAGAAGTTTCCTATTGGGTCTAAGTGTGAATTTGTAATTTTTAAAAGAAAGAAAAATGAAACGAAATATAACGTATGTAGCCATTGCAGCAATGGCAATTTTAAGTTCCTGTAAACAACAACTGAAAATTACTCCTGAAGGTGCACCATCTGCCCAGAATTTCTGGAAAACACCTGAAGATGCTTTGAAAGCAGAAAGCGGTTTGTATGAAAAATACAACGATGAGAATTTTTATGGAAGAGGGATGTTCTGGTTTATCAATGCCAGCGATGATATGGTGACTGGCAGGAACAAACCAGAAGGGGACAACATTAAAAACTTCAATAAAACTTATGTGGGTGGTGGTTATACAGAAACACAATGGTCGATGCGCTATGCGGTGATCAAACGTGCCAATGATATCATTAATAAAGTACCAGCCATTCAGATGGATGAAAACCTGAAGAAACAGGTGATCGGTGATGCTTATTTTAATGCGGCATTGGTGTATTTTCAATTGGCAGCGAACTATGGAAATGAGAAAGCAGGAGTACCAATTGTAGGTTTGGATAGCGATCCTTCACAAGCCATTCCAAGAGCGAAAAGCGTAAATGAAAATTATGACTACATCATTCAGCTATTTTTGAAAGCAGCGGATCAACTGCCGTATTTCAAGGATATCAAAGCGACAGATTATGGAAAAGCACATAAAACAGCAGCCTGGGCATATTTATCAAAGGTTTACTTGTATAAAAAGGACTATCCTAATGCGGTAAAATATGCGGATATGGTGATCAATTCTGGTCAGCATGAATTGATCATGACTAAGTTTTCGGATGTTTTCAAAGCAGCAAACAACTGGTCAAAAGAGTATATCTGGTCTGTAGTCTGTACGCCTAATGGTGGCGGTACCGGTTGGGGAAGTAAGCTTCCAGGTGTCATGCTCACCAATAAAGGATGGGGCATTTACAATGGCTGGGGCTATTATCTGCCTACAAAAGAATTGTATGATGCTTATGAAACTAACGACCAGCGTAGAGAGGCTACTATTTTGAAACCTGGTGATAAATTTTTCTACTTCGGGCAGGAGCGTAGTTTCACAAAAGACGGTGGAGCAACCTCTGATTATCAGTTTAAAAAATATATGGAGCCTTTCTCTTATGAAAACCCAATACCAACACACGTTAACCCTAATGGAGACAATGGAACCACAGACTTGAATGTTCCTTTGATGCGTTATGCGGAAGTATTGCTAATCAAAGCAGAAGCCGCAATTATGGTAAGCGGCGCTGGAGCTGGTGATACGGAACTGAATAAAATCAGAGTTCGTGCAGGTTTACTCGCAAAATCAGGGATGAATCTGGCGGATTTGAAAAGAGAACGCCGCAGTGAGCTTGCGGGCGAATGGGCAGATCGTCACAGAGATTTAGTGAGGTGGGGAGATGCACAGGCCACCTATGCACTGCCATTACATGACTCACAAGGAAATGTGATCTGGCCATCCAGAGCTTTTAATCCTCAGGTTCATGATGTCTGGGCGGTGCCGCAAAGAGAAATTGACAATAGTGCTGGGGTGATTACTCAAAACCCAGGCTGGTAATTTATTTTTATCAAACTTGAAGTACCATCGCTGCTGGTGGAAAATCCTGCCGATGGTACTTTTATCTTATTCTTTTTTAAACAGATTTCTTTCAATACAAAACATGGATATCAAAAATATCATTCGTTCGGCAGTTTTTGCAGCTGCATTATTTGCGATGGATGCAAAGGCTCAGCATGGTTTAAACTTTAATTCTGGTCATAGTCACAACGATTATCATCAAGATATACCCCTGCTGACTGCTTATTATGCTGGGATGGGGGCTATTGAAGCAGATGTTTTTCTGAAAAATGGGGTTCTGTATGTCGCACATGATGCTTCAGAAATTACATCAGAAGCTACATTAAAGACACTTTATCTGGAGCCCTTGGCACGATTTTACCGCAAGAACGGAAATCAGCCTTATGCGGATGCAAAAATGAAACTGCAGTTGGTAGTGGATATTAAGGAAGATTATCCATCAGTTTTGGCACAGCTGATTAAGGATCTCGCTGCTTATCCGGGAGTTTTCAATAATCAGATCAACCCAAATGCGATTCGGATAGTGGTCAGCGGTGATATGCCTAAGCCTGCTGATTTTCGGAATTATCCTGCTTATTTATCTTTTGATGGGCGGCCTAATGTCAATTATACCGCTGATCAATGGAAAAGAATAGCAATGATCAGCGATGACCTGAAAAACTATACTTCCTGGAACGGAAAAGGAAATCCGACGCCTGCGGATTTGCTGAAAATGAAAACGTTGATCGATGCTGCGCATGCACAAAATAAGCCTTTCAGATTTTGGGCCACACAAGACAGTCCTAATACCTGGATCGTTTTGGAAAGATTGGGTGCCGATTGGATCAATACGGATCAGCCGGGAAAACTAAAAGATTTTTACCTCCACAAGGATAAACTGACTTACACCAATCCAGTGGCTTATCCGGTATATACGCCGGAATATAAAGTAGATGGCTTGAATAAGCCGGTTAAAAATGTAATCCTGCTGATCGGTGATGGGATGGGGCTGGCACAGATTCATGCGGGTTCCATTGCGAATCATGGGAAGCTGAATATGAGCAATGTTGCTCATATTGGTTTTTCTCAAACCGCTGCTGCGGATGCCGGTAATACGGATTCTGCCGCTGGTGCTTCTGCAATGGCCATTGGCAAGAAAACCAATAACCGTTATATCGGCGTTGGTCCGGATGGAAAGAAAATGACTAATCTGGTGGATACGCTCGCTGACTATGGCATTAAAAGTGGGATTATCAGTGTTGGAGACCTGACGGATGCAACTCCTGCTGCCTTTTATGCGCATCAACTGGATCGGGCAATGTCGCAGGAGATTGCCTTAGACCTGCTGAATAGTAAAGCGGAGATCTTGCTGGGCTCCAATCAACAGAGTTTCCTGAAAAATAAGGATACCGAATTGATCAGCAAACTGAAAGCTCAAGGTTTTCAATTGAGTACTACTGCCGGAGATTTTTTGAAACAAACACAGGGGAAACAACTGGTCGTGTTACCGGATAGTGCCACCAGGCCAGTAAAAGATGGACGAGGAGATATACTGAAAGTAAGTCTGCAGCATGCTTTGAAATTATTATCGGCAAATAAACCTGGATTTTTCATCATGGCGGAAGGCGCACAGATCGATCACGGAGGTCACCTGAACGATTTACCGTATGTAGTCACAGAACTTCATGATTTTGATAAGGCCGTTGCCGCTGCCTTACAATTCGCAGATCAGAATAAAGAAACCTTGGTATTGATTACTGCAGACCATGAAACCGGTGGTTTGACTTTATTGGATGCTTCCTCAGAAAAAGGAATGATCACTGGCTCATTCAGTACGAATGACCATACCAATATTATGGTACCGGTATTTGCCTATGGCCCAGGATCAGCAGATTTTAAAGGAACATACCCAAATCACGAGCTGTTTCATAAAATACTTAAAGTAATGGCCTTGAAGAATAAAAAGAAACTCAAATAAGCCATTTTGATCGGTCTCAAAACCGTCTTCAATTGCCCCTCGAATTTTCTAAATTTTAGGGGCAGTTTTTTTTTAATCATCAAGATTCATTTTTTGAACTGGAATAGCTGGAAGATCTCTGAAATTTCATTATTTTTATGAGGATGAGTCAACCTTCCCAAAAACGTAATGCTGCGAGAAAGAAGATCTTTGTGCTGGATACTTCAGTAATTCTATACGATCATAATGCCTTTAATAATTTTCAGGAACATGATGTGGCCATTCCAATCCAGGTATTGGAAGAGCTGGACCATATGAAAAATGGAAATGAAACACGAAATGCAGAAGCGAGAAGTTTTATCCGTTTGATGGATCAGGCCTCGGGAGAGAAAATCATGAGCAAATGGATTCCATTAAAAGGTGTAAAACAGGGTCATTTTAAAGTGGTAATGGACCATAAGCCAGCGATTTTTGATGCGGAAGTGATTTTTGGGCCAGGAAAATTCGACCATCGTATTCTAAATGCTGCGCTGAGTTTGCAGGAAGAGTTTCCGGAAAAAAAGGTGGTGCTGGTTTCTAAAGACATCTGTTTGCGGTTAAAGGCTAAATCGCTGGACCTTCATGCGGAAGATTATGAAACAGGAAAAGTCAAAAATGTAGACGCCCTGTATACTGGGAAAACAACCCTCTCCAATGTTGATGCAGCCCTTTTTGATACTTTGAAAAATGAAGGGCATATTTCTGCCTCAGCCATGTTGCTGGATACTAACGCAGGAAATCATTTTTATATCCTGAAATGTAAAAGAAAAACTCAGACCGCCTATCACGATATCGTGACTGATCAGCTGGTTCGCGTGAAGCCTCAAAAAGTTTTCAATATCTCTCCTAGAAATGAGGAGCAGAGCATGGCCATCAATGCCTTAATGAATCCGGCAGTAAAATTGGTCACCATACAAGGAAAAGCAGGCACAGGAAAAACACTGCTTGCGATTGCCAGCGCCTTAGAAATGCGCAAAGAATACCGTCAGATTTATGTGACCCGGCCAATTGTAGCCTTAAGTAATAAGGATATTGGCTTTTTACCTGGGGATGCGAAATCAAAGATCGACCCTTATATGGCGCCAATATGGGATAACCTCAGGTTTATTAAAGAACAATACCAGCATGACCCGAAAACCCAGGCGAGGATTGAAGAGTTTGTGCAGACGGAAAAGATCCTGATCGCTCCGCTCGCTTATATCAGGGGTAGAACACTGACGAAGATCTTTTTCATTGTAGATGAAGCACAAAACTTGACTCCGCATGAAATAAAAACCATCATCTCACGTGCAGGAGAAGAAACCAAAATTGTCTTTACCGGGGATATTTATCAGATCGATACCCCTTATCTAGATGCAGAAAGTAATGGGCTTTCTTACCTGATTGAGAGTGCGAAAAATCATCCGCTTTATGCGCACATTACGCTGGATAAAGGGGAGCGGAGTGAACTGGCCAATTTGGCAAATGATTTATTGTAATCGGTTTTCATAATCCTATCTTTTCCTATGTGGCTGAGGATTTTTTTTCTGAAGGGCCATGCCTTCATTGTACCCCATCATCTAGCTTTATAATTTTGCGATTACGAAATCTGTCTGGTTAAGTTTAGATACATCATTTCTTACCAGGTGGTGCTCAGTTGATGACCCGCTTAGTTTTAAGTCAGATTTTCCGCTCATTTCTGTGTATAAACTTCCAATGGTCGCGTTCACAGTTGCTTTTGCACTGTCTTTTAAGAAGATCTGAAGTACAGCCAGGTCAAAGAACCCCGGGTTTTGATGGTTGCAGTTTCTGCAGCGTCAATTCTTTGGAGGTCTTTCAAATGAACATAAATGGTGCTTTTGTCCGTTGAGTTGATATACAAAGTGTATCCTTTTTGCTGAATGCTGTTGCTGCCGGCTTGTATTTCATCATCAGCGTTAACACCTTCTGTATTTCCCTGGATCAGGATCACATTTGCATTTCCAGTCACTACTACTTTATTGAATTTTACGGTGGCACTTTTGCTGGCCGGAGATTTCTCTTTAGCAATAGTTGTGAAAGCTGAAGAAGTTAAAATGATAGCAGTTAAAGCTGAGGCGAATAATGTTTTTCAGGATTTCGTCATCTTTTTATCGGTTTGACTATTACTTACCATAGGTCAACAATTCAGATTAAAATAAACAGGAAATTTGAGCCATCATAAATCATAAATGACATGGGACATTTAATCAGGAAAAATTCATTAGCTGTTAATGAAATCTTAAATAGGGTGAACAGCGAAAAAACATACTTCGTGTATACGGACAAAGCAGTCCGCGTTTTAAAGATTGCTGCATTTTTGGCGTTTGCTTTCCTGATTGGAAAACAGTTTTATCCATCTGCTTCAGCAGTGATCCAGGTACGTCCGGTTGAACTGGTTGCAGGGAAAACTATTTTTGGTGAGCCTTTGAAAAATGTAGACCTAATTGAATTGTCGGCAGTAAAGCCTTTTATGAAAAAGAGAACTGAATCAGAATTGAAAATTAAAGGATTGGTATCCGCTGTTGCGGCTAATGGCCAATTGGAAATGGTTCTTGAAGATGGCAGCTTACTGAAAGTGAAGCATCAAATGAAAATAGAGCAGGCCAGAAGTTTGGCTGCTAAAAAAGTGGTGATGTCTGGGACCATCTATAAAACAGCCGATAAAGGCGCTTTAATCTATGAGGCGAATAGCCTGGCCGTTTTGTAAAGCTCGAATCATCAATTTCATAATTTTTTATAACTTGTCCTTCATAACGCAAATTTATGAAGGACTATTTTTTTAACCTCCTGGCTTTTGACTATTGGACCAATGTCAGGCTTATGGAATCGATGCAGGCGGCTGTGGATATTCCACAGCGTGCAAAGGATCTTTTTAATCACTTAATCGCTACAACAAGGGTCTGGAGGAGTAGGATGGTAGGAGAAATGCAGGATGTGGAGGTCTGGGAGAAGTTTGAGGAGCAGCATTGGCCGGAATTACTCGATCATAATTATCAACTGATGACTAGCTTCCTGGAGCAGCTGCAAGAAGAAGACCTTCAGCGTAAAATACGCTATTATAATACGAAAGGAGTTGCTTATGAGACTGTCATATCCGATATTTTAACCCATCTGATTGTTCATTCAGGATATCACCAGGGACAAATCGTTAGCCTGACGAAACCTTTTTTCAGTACTGATCCAGACCTGATGTACATCACTTATACCCGAGAGCAGAAATGATTTTAGAAGCAGCCATATTAGACGTAATTCCTCAGGAAATACTTTCTTTTGAGAAAGATTTTCAAAAAGCATCCAGTATCATCAGCAGCATAAAAGGATATCGCGGCCATCAGCTACAAAGATGTCTGGAAGTTTCAAATCGTTATCTTTTGTTGGTCAATTGGGAAAAACTGGAAGACCATACCATTGGTTTTAGGCAGTCGGCGGGCTATCAGGACTGGAAAAAGTTACTGCATAAATACTATAATCCTTTTCCTACAGTTGAACATTATGAGCTGGTGTATACGCAGACCTAGCTAGCTCTGCCCTCCGCTAAAGGTTCCAGAGGTATTAAGCCTTCAGAAAACCTATATAATCAAGCTTTAATGGTTTAAAGAATAGACAAAAAGCTTAAATTTGAATTCCAAAACCAACCCTTTCATCATGGCCAGTAACGTAAATATCACTTCCAAAGGAATCAGAAAAGTCTTGCGTCTTTACAATGAAAAACAAGCATTGGCAGAGTACATCTGGAATGGTTTTGATGCAAAAGCAGATACCATTTTAATAGATTATACTTTCAATGCTTTAGGAAGTATAGAAAGTCTGAAAGTCGCAGATAACGGTTATGGCATCAATTTCTCCTTATTGAAGGATAAGTTTAACCCATTTTATGAATCTGAAAAAGCATTGGAACAAAGCATTCACCTGCACAAGTCCACCATGCACGGAAAGAATGGGGTAGGTAGACTCACCTTTTTTACTTTTGCGCACGCTGCGGAATGGAACACGACCTATGAGGAAAATGGTCAGTTCAAAAATGGCAGTATAAAGGTGGCCGTTGGGGAATTGAACAATTATGAAGCAAAGCTTTTAAACGAAGACCTAAAGGAAAAGACAACCGGAACGACTGTCTCTTTTTCAAATGTGCAGTTGTCAAAAGAAGCGATGGAATTGAGCATTATTCCTTATTTGCAAGCCGAATTCTGCTGGTTTCTGGAACTCCATAAAAGCAGAGGTTTCTCCATTGTGATCAATGGCGAGCCCTTAGTTTATCAGGATAATATCATGGATCAGGAAGACGACCTGGTTTTTAGATATCCAGAAAGTAACACTACATTTAAAGTGAAATTCATACAATGGAAGGAATCACTGCACAAAGAATTGTCGAAGAACTATTTTATCAATCATAAAGGGCAGGAAGTTTATAAAGACTACACTACACTGAATAAGAAAGCAGATGAATATTACCATAGTGTTTTCATTGAAAGTGAATTCTTTGATGAGTTTGATTTTAGCAGCACAGATTATGAGGCACAGGTAAAGCTGTACGCGCGTACTAAATCTTCTCCTGAATATAAGTTCCTGATTAAAAAAGTGAACGAGTTATTGAGGGCCAAAAGAAAACCATTTCTGAAAGAATTTTCTAGCAAACTAATGGAAAAGTATGCCCTTGAAGGTGTATTGCCGGTATTTAGCGAAGAAGAGGCGAGTCAAAAAACTGACCTGATCGAAACTTTAAAAGTGATGTATGAGTTACAGCCCAAACTATTTAGTGGCTTAAGCATCGATCAAAAGAAAGCTTTTGTCAGGTTCACTCATGTTTTGCTCAATTCGAATCAAAGACCACAGTTGTTCCAAGTGATTGAAGGGATTGTAGAATTGGAAGCCGAAGAAAAAGAAGAATTGATGAGTTTTTTAGCGGGATAAACACATTATAAAACTTCTTTTTTAGAGGTCAGTGTTGCACCCGCACTAGCAATTACGACTAAGGCAACGGCAAGATATTCGAAGAAAGAAAGATGTTCGGATAAGAATACGATTCCGGCTAATGAGGCAACAGCAGGTTCCATACTCATCAGAATACTGAAAGTACGTGCAGGCATTTGTCCGAGCGCACTCATTTCTAAAGTAAATGGAATGGCACTGGATAAAAGCGCCAATGCTCCGCCAAGTAGCAATAGAGTCGGAGTAATTTGGCTGAAACCACCACCGAAGAATCCAAATGGAACCACGAGTAATGTGGCGAAGATCATGCCTACAGAAACGGCATCACCGCCTTTCATAATTTTAGAAATCCGGCTGCCCAATACAATGTATGCTGCCCAGAATCCTCCAGCCAATAGTGCAAGCAGTACACCGATCAAGTCCAAACCTTCATTAGACCATGGGGCAATTAAAGCAATTCCTGCTGCGGCAAGCAATACCCAAAGGTAATCCAGTCCGCGTTTAGAGTTACATACCGCCAATAATAAAGGCCCTATAAATTCAAGCGTCACGCCTAATCCCAGAGGAATTCGTTTAATCGCCATGTAGAAAATCACATTCATCGCACCCAAGGCCAGACCATAAGGAATCACGGCTTTCCATTGTGCCTTACTCAACTTAAACAGATTCGGGCGATTTGCGACCAACAGTATAATGGCAGATAATCCGATGCGTAAAGAGGCTGTAGCAGTAGGGCCGATCGCTGGAAAAAGTCCTTTTGCAATTGCTGCACCCGCCTGTACACTAATGATGGCCAATAACACTGCGGGTAGAGGTGGGATATTCAGCAGGATATTTTTTTTCATAATGCAGGCAAATTAAATGGAGGTAAATCAAACGTTTGATATCAGGTAAAAAACGCCTTCCCGATTTGGGAGCGCAAAATTACAAAAAGCAGACGACAATATTTTATGGATCTTTCTATATCTTGGACTGCAATGGAAAAAGGCGCCGTATTTTTAGGGGTTGTAGCCCAATTTTTTTTAGGATGGATATCAGTTATTGACGGCTTTGCTCAAAAGAAACCAAACGTCATGGCATGAAATTTACCGATCATTATACGGGGACTCCAGTTTGTGCGCCTGCCAGAGCCATGCTCATGACCGGTAAACATGGCGGACATGCTTATATCCGCGGAAATTATGAACTTGGAGGTTTTCCGGATCGTGAAGAGCGCGGACAGATGCCTTTGAAGGATGGGACTTTTACCCTTGGTCATTTGATGCAGCATGCGGGGTATAAAACTGCGCTCGTAGGTAAATAGGGATTGGGTATGAAGGGTACGTCAGGCTCTCCATTGAAGCAAGGTTTTGATGATTACTACAGATTGCTGGACCAGAAACAAGCGCATAGTTTTTATCCGACGCATTTATGGGAAAATGACAAACAGGATACATTGGACAATCCCTTTATTAGCGTCCACCGGGCATTGGATCCCAAAAAGCTGTGTGAAAGAGGTCACCGGAAGAACAACAACAGACCATCTGGCTAGAAGAATTGCCAGGGAAGCTCTAGTGTCTTGGCTTTGAGTATCCGGGTAACTTTAATATCTTTTTCAAATAACACATGCAGTGCAACCCTAAATCCTTTAGGTAGGATTTTTCAGCAGGTTCAATTATCCGGTTTTTATTATAATTTTATACAAATTTAAACGACCATGAAAAAGTTGATTACCCTTGTATTTTTCGCCTTTATGGCGATTGGAGTTCAGGCGCAGCAAAAAGAAAAAAAAGAACCAGTTATTGATTTTAAGACACCACATGTTGTGGAAACTGCCTGTGGGGAGTGTAAGTTTGATTTGAAAGGTAAAGAATGTGACCTTGCCGTAAGAATCGATGGCCAGGCTTATTTTGTAGATGGATCCGATATTGATGACCATGGTGATGCTCATGCTAAAGATGGTTTCTGTAACGCAATCAGAAAAGCAGAAGTGACTGGGAAAGTTGTAAATGGCAGATTCAAATCGACATCTTTTAAGTTATTGAAAGAAGACACCAAAAAATCAAACACTAAAATATAATATGGGATTATTTTCTGCCCTGATGGGCAATGCAGGAATTTTCAGCGTGGAAACTGCAGGAACTTTTGATCTGGATGCGGAACTTAAAATCTGGATTTCCGGCGAAGCTCAACCAAGTGTCAGAAAGAAATTTAACAAGTCGTTGAACGTGTTTGATGTACAGAACGTACTGGCCTTTCACGTATTAAAATAATACATTGCTGAAGGCAATCTTAAAGAGATCGCCTTTTTATTAAAGCAACAGATCCTGCCCATCAGGCTAATTTCCCCATAGAATTTTAAAGCTAAGCGCTACCTTTGGAAACCCATTTAAAAACGATCAGATATGTTTGATAAAGACGAATATTTAGCCAGAAGAAAACAGCTTTCAGCAGCATTTCAATCAGGAATTCTGCTTTTTTTAGGAAATGAAGAAAGCCCTATGAACTTTTTGGACAATGCCTACCATTTCCGACAAGACAGTACATTTCTATATTACTTCGGGATTCCGGAGCCGCAACTCGCTGCGATCATTGACCTGGATGAAAATCAAGTGACGCTTTTTGGAGATGAAATGAGTATGGATGCAATTGTATGGATGGGTAGACAAAAAACACTTTCAGCAAAAGCCGAAGAGGCAGGAATCACCAAATTAGCTCCTTTTCAGCAGCTGGATCAATACCTGGCTAAAGCGAAAGGAAAAGGGAGAGCGATACATTTCCTTCCTCCGTATCGTGCGGAGCATAAAATTAAACTGGCAGAACTCTTGGATATAACACCGTCGCAAGTCAAAGAAAAGACTTCCATTCCTTTGATTAAAGCGGTTGTGGCTCAGCGTTCGGTAAAATCTGCACTGGAAATAATCGAGCTGGATAAAGCGTCTGTGATTTCTGCGGAAATGCACCTGAAAGCCATGCAACTGGCCAGACCTGGAATGTCAGAAAATGAATTGGCAGCAGCAGTTCATCAGGTGGCATTAACCGCAGGGGGGCAGCTTTCTTATCCTATCATTTTAACCGTAAATGGACAAATCCTGCACAACCATTATCATGGAAATATTTTAAAAGAAGGAGATATGGTGCTGAACGATTCAGGTGCGGAAACCCCTATGGGTTATGCAGGAGATTTAACGCGTACTTTTCCGGCAGGTAAAAAATTCTTACCGGAACAAAGAGATGCCTATCAAATTGTACTAAATGCCTATCAGCAGGGCGTTGAAGCGTTAAAACCCGGACAACGGTTTATTGATGTACATTATCAATCCTGTTTAAGTCTGGCAGAAGGGTTAAAAAATCTCGGATTGATGAAAGGCAACCTGGAAGATGCAGTAGCTCAGGGCGCACATGCTTTATTTTTCCAATGCGGAACAGGACACATGATGGGACTTGATGTTCACGATATGGAAAATCTTGGGGAGCAATATGTAGGTTACACCGATGAACTGGTTAAAAACACCACTCAGTTCGGCTTAAAGTCCCTTAGATTAGGGAAAGCCCTGGAAGAAGGATATGTAGTAACAGTGGAGCCCGGATTATATTTTATTCCTGAACTGATCGATCAATGGCAGGCAAGTAATGAGTTTTCTGCCTATATCAACTATGATAAAGTTCAGGCTTACCGGGATTTTGGTGGCATTAGGGTAGAAGATGACTACGTGATTACCGCAAATGGTTATAAAAAACTGGGTAAAGACCTGGCCATTTCTGTAGAAGAAGTAGAAGAAATTAGAAGTAGTGCTTATTAAACAACAAACTGAATAAATTGGAGTTTTTGTACAAACGTTTGTGTTAAAATATTGTTATAAGTATTAATTGCTTAATTCCTGATTAGGAAAGCCGCGCAACTGGGTACTTTCTTAATCAGGATGAAGCTGAAATCATCAGGACAACGCGAAAAATTTATGGGGATTAAAGTACCAGAGCACTGGAATGAAAAGGAAGAATTGATCAGACTGAAAGCAGGAGAGGAAGCTGCCTTCGGAAAACTTTATGCACATTTCAGTGAAAAAATATATGGGCAGCTGCTGCATCTCCTAAAAGACCAGAATCTGGTAGATAAATTGATTCAGGATTTATTTCTTACAGTTTGGGACAATAGGGGGAAGATCTCTTTAAAAACAGCTTTTCAGATGCAGCTGAATACCATGGCCGAAAACCTGGTGTTTGATTATTTTAGAAAGTTTGTGGCTGAGGAGGAAACTGAACTGTTGATCGCCCATTTCGGGACGCTTTCTGAAAAGGATTTGCGTTTGCTGATCCGCAAAGCACTAGCCGATGAACTGCCCCCAAAATTTATAGATGTACGCTTAAAAAAACATATTTCTGACCTTTATCCCTTATTGAGTACGGTGATCAAATCTGTTGATCAGAAAATTAAACTCATTCCTTTTTATAAACAAAGGTCTTTTGCTTATCTCGCGATCGCTTGTCTGGCTTTATTGACCACCGGCTTTATGTCTATGTTTTACCGGGAATTCAGGGCTTCGAAATTTGATGATCCGATTACTGGATCAGCCTCCTATGGGATTGTGCCGGGAAGTAATAAAGCTGCGCTTTTATTGCCAGATGGAGAGACGCTTAGTTTAAGCGAGGTTAAAAGTGGTCTACGCATGACCGAATCTGGGATTACTTACAATGATGGAACCCAATTGCCTGTTTCTGTAGACGGAATGGATTTCACGCTTAAAACCCCTAATGGCGGTCAGTATATGCTCACTTTATCCGATGGTACTAAAGTGTGGTTAAACGCAGCGTCTTCTCTTAAGTTTCCTGGTGTTTTTTCTGCGGAGAAAACGCGTAAAGTGCAGCTGATCGGGGAGGCTTATTTTGAGGTAGCGACCAATGCAGGTACTCCATTTATAGTAAAATCTGACAAGCAGGAATTGAAAGTTTTAGGTACCCATTTCCAGGTTAGCAGTTACCCGGAAGATGAGGCTGTAAGCAGTACCCTAGTAACAGGCAGCGTGCTGGTTGACCATCCCGGAATAGGAAATAAGGAAACGGTTTTGAAACCTGGACAGCAGTTGATCCTGACGGAAACGATGGCTAACGTGCAAAATGTAGACATAGAGGCGGCGATTGCCTGGAAAAATGGATCTTTTATCTTTAAATCGGAGCCGTTGAGCAGCATCATGGAAAAAATTAGCCGCTGGTACGATGTTCCGGTGGTATATGAAGCAGTCCAGGAAGAGCAGCCCTTACTCAGTTTAGAAGCCTCCAGATTTGATGAACTTTCCAAACTTTTGAGCTTGCTGGAACTTTCAGGAGCCGTTCATTTTAAGCTGGAAGCGGAACGTATTCTCGTCTTGAAATAAAAAAAACCAAAAAAAAAGCACCCCAATCGAGGTGCTTGAGGTAAGGTTACAAGCAAAGGCTAAAAGGTTCAGCTATAGTTTTCAATGATACTCTCATTGGGAATGAAATCCTGAGGACTGCATCCGAAATCTATCGCAATTTTGTTGAGTTGGTCGTAGGTGTACATTGCTGGCCACCTTTCTCCTTCTATTTGTCCTATGTAGCCATCGGAAACTTTCAAAACCATGGCAATATAGGTTTGCCCTTTGTTTCTTTCTTTTCTGATTGTCCGTACTTTACGAACAATTTCCAATTCAAATTTCGATTTTGTATTCATGTGGAGGGCGGTAAAAAAGAAAATAAGTTACAGCTGTTCGTAATGAAGCATCAATAAGCCCATTTATCTTTTGAGTAGTTTGTGGTTTAGTTGGTTGATGGTGTGAATTAATATGTGGTTTATCGATTATTTAAAGCAATTCAAGCAGCTTTAGGTGGTTAGGCTAAAGTAATAAACTCAATTATTATTTAATTGATAATTAAAGTTAACGAATTAAATGATGATATAAAAGCAACATGATTAACTATATGCTGTCTGAGGATAAAGACATGCGGTCACTGAAATAGGAGGTCAGCAGACAGTTAGGTATAGGAAAGGCGCAAACATTGGCCAGGAGAGATAGAAAAACACTTTTTACCTCCATTTGTTGTATATTTAAAATGATGCCATTGTGCCTTCTTATTTATGATCAGTACTTCCCCAAAAATAACACCCTCCTTATCTGGCATTTTCAGCGCAGAATATATTTTAAATTTAATCGATGTAGCTTGTTTTCAGCTAGATGCTGACAGCTTTTTTTTATATGGGAATAAAAAGGCGACTACACTTTTCAAAATGGAGGATACGGAATTCGTAGGGGCAGAAGCCTGGACGTTTTTTGATAAACAAGCTTGTCCAGAAGCTTTTCATGCCATTCAAAAGGCGGTTTTAGAAAAAGAAGCAACGATTACAGAATATTTCTGCAGTCAGGCCCTAATATGGATTTCCCTTCATGCGATTCCTTCTGAAACCGGAGTGGTTTTGATGTTTACAGAGATCAATGAAGTGACTATAGCAAGGCTGAGGCTGTTAGAAGAACAGCGCCGTTTAAAGTTGGCTCAGGAGCTGGGTAATATCGGCTATTTTGAAGGCCTGACTGAAACCGATTCCCTTTATTTAAGTGACGAATTGTACCGGATCTATGGCCATCAGCCACAAGAGCAGCCATTTAATTTTGAACGGCTCTCTGCCTATTTTCATCCCGAAGACCGAAGTTTAGCGGTCCAGGCTTTTGAGGAAAATAGGGCGGAGAAATGTGCTTTTGAACATAGCTGCCGAATTATTACTGCTCAGCGAGAAACAAAAGTGATCCACATGAAGATAGAGTTTTTGCTGGACATCACTACTGGGCTGGCACGTTTTTATGGGGTAATTCAAGATGTCACTGAACATCACCTCACCACAATGGAACTGAAAGAAAGTAAAAATTTGATTCAATCTGTTTTCAACGCAAGTTTGCTGGGTGTATCCTTGTTAAAGCCGATCAGAGATGCTGAGGGAAATATTATCGATTTCCAAATCGAAATGATGAGTCGGGAACAGGAAAGAGAAGCTGGACGGGGGGATTTGATCGGTAGATTTTATTTAACTGAATTTCCTGGAGTGAAGCCATCGGGCTTGTTTGATGTGATGTTAGCGGTAATGGAAACTTCCGTCCCACAGCAAACGGAGTGTTATTACGATTATGATGGTTTCAATGCCTGGTTCTCCAGCATGTTCGTGAAAATGGAAGACCGCTTGGTGGTCACTAATGTAAATATTAGCGCCCGTAAGTTTGCCGAACAGGAACAATTGAAAAACCTGATGATTCTGGAGCAATCTGAAGAACTGGCGAAAATCGGGAGTTGGGAATACGACTTGAGCTCTGGAGATTTTAATTGGTCTGAAGGAATGTACCAGCTCTTTAATCTTGATCATACCTCAGTTCCGATCCCTGAAATTTACCTTCAATATGCGACTGCAGGACATACAGACGCAGCAGAGAAAATTATTGAACTGATGAAGTCTGGTGTGGAAGGTTTTGAAGAAAGTATTGAAATTTTAGTAAATGGTATCCCTAAGGTTTTAAAAATAAAGGCTTCTATACATCAGGATGAAAACGGAAAGCCATTGAAGGTATTAGGAGTAGATATTGACATGACAATGCAAATTGAGTTATTCCGAAAGAATGAATTGCTGCAACAAGAGATTTTTAGGACTATTCTCGGTACACAGCAGGGTGAACGTAAACGCATTGCGGAGGACTTGCATAATGGATTGGGGCAACTGCTATATGGGGTAAAGCTAAGCTTATCTAAAAATATGCTCAACCTCGTTAATTTAACACCCGATGAACATTTGAAAGAAATGCAGCAGACTGATCGGTTATTGTCTGATGCCATTAAAGAGAGTCGGAGACTCTCTCATGAGCTGATGCCATCCATCCTGGAAGATTTTGGATTAAAAGCAGCATTGGATGATATTTGTAATCAATTTCAACTGGCAATTCCGATTCGTACCACCTATACCGGATTAGAAAATAAATGGGATAAATATATAGAAGTTGCCATCTATAGAGTGGTTCAGGAATTGATGATGAACGTCATCAAGCATGCGGAAGCTACCCGAGTTCACCTAACCATTAATGCCAATGAAGAAGTGATTCATATCCAGGTTGATGATAATGGAAAAGGATTTGATAAGGAATTAGTTTTGAACAGGGGAATAGGCCTGAAAGCCATCCGAAATAAGGCAAATCTATTAAATGGTTGTCTGGCCATTAATTCAGTTATTGGAAAGGGAACGGTAATTTCAGTACTACTTCCCAATGTGATAGATTAATTTATCGGAGCAGGGCACCGCCAAACGCTGATTTTTGTCACTCCATATTAAGCTTACATGAGCAGCTATTTGATACGGCCAGGACATTCAATAACCTGCAGCTCGAATTTCGCGACCGAATTAGCAGCTGCAACGGAAGCAAAGATCACCATCCTAACGGTAGATGAAAATGTCTATATTGTGATCATCGATAATGGAAAGGGATTTCATAAAAGTGTGAATGAGTCTGGAATCAGAGGAATTATTTTAACTGGTTTACTCGATAATGATACTTCTGGTATTAAATTTAAATGAGAACCTGGACAAGAAGGAGTAGGAAGAAATATTAAAAATAAATTTAGGAAGATGTTACAGGTATTATTAGTAGAGGATCACAATATAGTTAGGAATGGCATTAAAATGCTATTGGAGACTGATAAAGGTATAAACGTAGTTGCAGAAGCCGAAAATGGGATAGAGGCATTGGCATTCCTTGCTACCGGAAAGAAGGTGGACATTATACTCGCTGATATCAATATGCCGGAACTGGACGGAATGATGCTGTTGAAGGAGATAAAAGACAAAGGGTTCTCTTCATTAATGGTCATGCTTTCGATGCATGATAATGAAAAATATGTAGTACAAGCTTTTGAAGCAGGCGCAATGGGCTACTTACTAAAGAATGTAAGTGCAGAAGAACTCATATTCTCTTTAAAACATGTAAATTCCGGAGGAAAATACCTGTGTTCAGAACTGGCCATGAGAATGCTGGAGAAATGTAGTCAAAATGCAACACGAGGTATGGAATATCCGGAAGTAAGCCACGACTTTTCGGAGAGAGAGATTGAAATACTGACCTTAATTGCTGAAGGGTTGACTAACAGTGAGATATCTGAAAAATTATTCATTAGTAAAAGAACTGTAGAAGGTCACCGTCAGGGTTTAATAGAGAAAACGGGATCTAGAAATACCGCAGCTTTAATTCATTATGCCATATTGAATGGATTGATTCACTAAGAAAAAGCTTTCACCCCCCAATTAAAACCGACTTTAAATGCTTTAAAATGGGTTTTTGCGTTAAATACGTAAAGATTTAAGCTCAGTACGTGTTTTATGTGAAATATATACGGATTAGAATTTTGGCACGGTCTGAGGCATAGCATTTGATATTTCCATGGTATACTAATCAACAAATACCATGAGCACAACCACAATCGATTTTAACTTTCAACTATGGAGCTATAAGGACAACTTAAGATCTTTTGCTCTGGCTTTTACACAGAATGATGATGATGCTGACGACTTGGTTCAGGACACCATGCTTAAAGCAATTCGTTATGAAAAGAATTTTAAACAAGGTACGAATCTTAAGGGTTGGTTATACATGATTCTACGGAATACCTTCATTAACAGCTACAGGCGTAGAAACCTGGCGAAAACTTTTATGAATTTTGGGGTCGATATTACGACCACTGGCGCGGCTTTAGGTGCGTCCCATAATACCGGGCTAGGAAAATGTATCATGAACGATATTCACAGTGCACTTGGAAAACTGCAGCCCCAATACTATACACCTTTCGTGAAATATTTCGAAGGTTATAAATACCACGAAATTGCAAAGGAATTGAACATTCCAATAGGAACCGTGAAAACCAGAATCCACGTGGCTAGAGGCCTGTTGAAAAATGAGCTGAAATCCTATCAGGATCAGTTCTTTAGTAACGGTACGCCAGTCTGATTTTAAAGGCCTTTCCATTACAGGGTCTCCCATTTATCAAAAATGGGAGACCAGTATTTATTTTGCAGTTTATTTTAACTTTACAGCGCTGACTTCAATCAGGACTGGTCCATTCTCTACAGGATAACCTGGAACTTTTGTTCCAACCAACTCCACCTCTTTGTTTTCAAAACTATTCAGGTCTACACTGCTGCTCTTCAACGTATAGGTTTTATGGTCTGCTTGAATGGTGTGCGTACCGTATTGATAGGTAGTCATTCCTGTTTTTTCAATCTTGCCAGTCAGAGTCACTGTATTTCCATCTTTAGAAGATTTTATACTGCTGCACCCTGTAAAGCTAAAGCCGAGCGCTAAAAGAAGGATTAACTTTTTCATAGATTTGATTTTATACCGTTATAATTTATAGTTCTCTGATCCAGATGTTACGGAAGCTTAGCGGCTCACTCTTATCTCCGTGTGCCTGTAATTTTATTGGAGAGGCACCATGTGCTTTACGGTAAGCAGGTAGTCCTACATACTGAGATGGCCCTTTTAACTCAAAATTATTTTGAACAAGTACACCATTAAACAGGACAGTTACTTTTGCCGGACTTTTCAATGTACCGTCAGTTTCAAATACTGGTGCAGTCCAGATGACATCATAAGTTTGCCATTCTCCTGGTTTTTTTGAAGGATTAACTAATGGCGTAGTCTGCTTATAAATGCTCCCTGCCATTCCATTCGTATAGGTTGGGTTATGATAAGCATCTAAGATCTGCAATTCATAACCCAGATCTCCTTTTCCAATAGAGGCCAGGAAAAGTCCGCTATTTCCGCGTGCCTGGCCTTCACCAGAGATATTTGCAGGAACTTGCCATTCTAAATGCAGCTGGTAATTGTTAAAAGATTGCTTGGTTTCAATGTTTCCACTTTTCTTGTCTACTGTAAATACCCCCTTACTAACTTTCCAGGTGGCAGGTTTAGAGCGGTCTTCCGTCATCACCCATTGGTCCATGTTTTTTCCGTCAAAAAGGACAATAGCATCAGATGGTGCATTTCCAATCACTTTTGCAGGACGAACTACCGGCGGGACAGGAGTGTAAAATTCGGTATCCTCATGTTTAGCTTCCTGTGCAGCGCTGATACTGATCGTTCCAAGGATTAAAGTAGTGGTTAAGATGGCTTTATTTAAGTTCATAACTGATATTTAACGTGATATTTTTTTCTAATATACTATTATTGAAGTCAGTTTTAATTGAAAAACTCTGGCATTAAGTTTTGTCGCTCATTTGTTGCAAGATTGATGAGCTCAAAGCGTTTAGCAGAAGTAAAAGAGCCCATGTCCGTATCGCTGCTGATGTGAATTGTTCCCAATAGAATCACCTATTTACCGGTATATTTTGTCTGATTTACCCAGAACAGCCCCGTCATCAGGGACATGGCTCGCAAAAGCACCCATGCCGCTCCATCCGGCAAAAGGAAAACCATCTAGGCCGCCCAGTTTGAATGGACCTAGAAATTCATTAGACCTCAGCGGAAACAGTATGCCTGATTTTATATCGGAAAAACCCGATATCATCAGGGTAATGTCATCTCTTTTTCTTTAATAGGTATATCGGAAAAAGTCGATATATATTTGTGCTATGAAACAGTTAGAAATATTTAAAGCGCTGTCTAACAAGACCCGACTGGAAATTTTACAATGGCTAAAAGATCCTCCAGCGAGTTTTCCTGAGCAAATTCATGCCGGATTTGAAGTAGGCGTGTGCGTGGGGGAAATTCAGAAGAAGTCAGGATTGACACAATCTACTGTTTCAGAATATTTATCCATTCTTCAGCGTGCCGGCCTGGTTTCTTCCACAAGAGTAGGCCAGTGGACGTATTATAAACGAAATGAAGAAACATTTATTGAACTGAGTAAAATCATAGAATCCGATATATAAAATCATATAATTATGAATACAGATAGCTTGTTCAGGCCGTTTAGTCTGAAATCTTTAAATATAAAAAATAGAATAGTGATGGCACCAATGACGAGGTCTTTCTCGCCAAATGGTATCCCAGGAGCAGATGTGGCTGCTTATTATAGTAAAAGAGCAATTGGAGAAGTTGGCTTGATTCTTTCCGAAGGAACTGTAATTGATCGCCCAGCCTCTTCAAATGATGGGAATGTTCCTCATTTTTATGGAACAGCAGCATTGGCAGGATGGCAAAAGGTGATCAATGAAGTGCATGCAAATGGTGGCGCAATGGGCCCTCAGATTTGGCACATGGGAATAATGGACAATCATCCTTCCGGCTGGTTGCCTTCCACACCATTTGAAGGTCCTTCTGGCTTAAACAGACCGGGTTTTAACAATGGGAATACCATGACTGAAGCCGATATAAAAGCTGCGATTCTTGCTTATGGAGCAGCAGCAGCTGCAGCAAAAAGAATGGGATTTGATACCCTGGAGATTCATGGTGCACATGGTTACCTGATCGACCAGTTTTTCTGGGAAGGTACAAATCTGCGTACCGATATTTATGGTGGTAAAACCTTAGCTGAGCGCAGCCGTTTTGCCATAGAAGTGATCAAAGAAGTGCGGAAACAAGTGGGGGAAGATTTTACCATTATTCTTCGCTTATCTCAATGGAAACCTGCTGATTATACTTATCAACTGGCGAAAACCCCTCAGGAAATGGAAGAATGGTTAGTTCCTATGGCTGATGCAGGTGTAGATATTTTCCATTGTTCACAACGTAGATTCTGGGAACCGGAATTTGAGGGATCAGATTTAAACTTCGCAGGATGGGCTAAAAAAATTACTGGAAAAGCAACAATTACCGTAGGTTCTGTTGGACTGGACGGAGAGTTCTTGAAAGCTTTTGCAGGAGAAAGTGCTGACCCAAGTTCTTTAGATGAATTGATCCGCCGTATGGAGAGGGGAGATTTTGATCTAGTGGCTGTGGGCAGACCATTATTGGCAGATCCAAACTGGGTAAAGAAAATTAAAGAAAACCGCTTGGGAGAACTGAAAGGCTTTACCAAAGCAGCATTAGGACAATTGGTAATGGATTAAGCAATTGCTGAAATCACCATAAAAGGCCGTATTCCTGAATACGGCCTTTTACTTTATAAGGATATTGGATTTTCTTGTAGATGAGTGTCAATCTGCAGACCTACCTGGTCCACGACTTCTTGTGGATGTTCGGCTTCATTCCCACCAGACTCATACCAGCCATTGTCGTCTCTAATCAGATAAAGATAAAAACCGGAGCCCCCGGACTGGCTTTTGAAATGGTAGGTCTTGTCGTCTGAGGTCGTTACCGGACCTTTAACAATTCTACCACCAGATAATTTCACTTCCACGTCTAATAAATGCTTTTTTACACCCATGTTTTTTTACGAACATAGGCAATATAACTCGCATCCCAATTTAAAGGATGCATAAAAGACAAGCTGAACTCTATTTCTGTAAATAATTGTTTTATTTTGGGCAAAACAATTTGAAACCTTATTTACAATGCGTATTTACTATCTTTTGCTGGCCTTCCTATGCTTCTTCAGCACCATGGCCATTGCCCAGACTACAGTTCAGAACACTGGTTGGCTGTTCTTATTGAACAACAATAAGTTATCAAAAAAATGGGGAACCCACCTCGACGTTCAACTGAGAACGGGTGATCAGTTTAGTCATTTGAGAAACTTTATGTTCCGACCAGGCCTGACTTATTTTCTGAATGATAAAAGTGACCTGACTTTGGGTTATTTACTAAATCAGACTTATATTCCACAGCAAGGTATTGCTGATATTCAACTCACGGAACATCGGATCTGGCAGCAATATATCTACAGACATCAGCTGAGTACGTTGAATTTTAGCCATAGATTTAGATTGGAGCAGCGATTTATAGAACAGCAGAATGGAACCGATGTATTTGCACAGCGCATCCGGTATTTTGCCCGCGTGATCATTCCTCTAGCAAAAGGCCAACAGCAGTTTCAGAGAGGTGCATTTGCGGCTTTGCAAAACGAATTGATGTTCAATGTGCAGCATAAAGACCAGGTAAATGGTCATTTTTTCGATCAAAATAGAGCTTATGTAGCAGGGGGATTCCGTTTTAGCAAGCAATTAGACCTGGAAGCGGGCTACCTGAACCAGGCTCAGAAAATGCGCAGCGGGCAAACGATCAATCACGCGATTCAGCTTGCGCTATACACCAGATTTTAAGGATAGTTTAGCAGGAGTAAAGAGATTTGTTCCCGCGTTGAATTGTTCATTAGAATATCCATAGGAAGGTAAATGATTTGTGTTAAAGAGAGGGCGCAAGGCAACTCATTGACCGGTGTTAGCGGTGCCAATCTGATCAGACTTGATGCTTTTGCGGTCGCGTCAAAACCATGACTGCGGAGGTGTTTAATCAGTTCATCAGGACTTTCACTGTAAATTGGCAATACCCAATAACTATGGTTTTTATTTAATGTCCCTATCTTCATCGCTTCAGGCAATCGGTTTAAAATAGCAGCGGCTAGTTTTTTCCTTTCGCTGATCACCTCTGGAGAGAAATTATTCCATTTTCTTTCCAATAACCGATGGTTGGCTATACTTGGTCTGAATCTGATTTTTTTCAGTACATCCTGGCCCGGAAATCCCCGTGTAAAACCAGCAAGCGCTTCATCAAAATCTTTTCCACGCTTAGTAATGAAATGATAAAAAAAAGTGTAAACGGTAGGGGTGGTCAGCAGCTGCATAAATAAAACCTTCATCAACTTTTTCAGGTATACACTTGTTTTTTGTCTGGTTAAACCTTCATTCAGCGACCAAACTTTTAAATAAAGTGAGGGTTCTTTTATTTGAATCACAGCACCAGTAACCGCAGTATTGGTCTTGATCAGGCCAAAGCTATAAAAGAGTACATCAGTTTCCAGCTGCTGCTGCTGCTCTGCGACCTTATCGCCCATAAAAGCTTGTGCGGCATCTTCGATCACCAGAATCTGATGTGCCTTTGCAATCGGTATAATGGCGGCCATATCCATTACACTCCCAAAAAGATGGCTCAGTAATAACACTTTGCTGGCGGGATTGATGGCGGCTTTAAGTGCTTCCGGATCAATGCTGAGTGTGTCTTTATGAACAGATAAAGGGATAGGAACCAGCTGATGTGCCCGGATAATGTGAAACATATCGGGAATATTGATCTCGCTAACGAGAATCTCTGTGCCGGGAGGGTAGTTTAAAGCGGTCAGGAGAAGATCCAGACCCGTACGCACAGAAAGCGTCACGATACGATCAGGCTCTTTTGGGAAGTCCGGCGTCATTTTGTTGTTGCGAAAATAACCAGCCAGGCAGTAGCCAATGCCGGTAAAAGTATCTGAAAAACTAAGGTCTAATTTGCCTCTGGGGATCATTTGCTTATTTTGTTCCGAAGATAAGTTTAAAAAAATAAACTGTAGCTTTACGCCATGATTGGCAGGAAAAGCACATTTCTTAAATATATTTTAATATTTCAGCTCGCTGTAGGTCTAGCCATTCCGTCGCAGGTTTTTGGCCAGCATCAGCTGCAGCAGCTGGACGACCGGATTTTGATCGGTCTTTCTGAACGGAGAACACCGGAGAGAACGGGCTTTTTTATGTTCCTGTCTAAATATAATGATGTAGTCAATGTGGGGGTTCCGGTAGGTCTGATGGCCGCAGGAGTCATTTCAAATGATAAAGAAATGCGTCAGAATGCGGCATACATAGCTAGTAGCTCTGCCGTCAATGTACTGGCCACCTTACTCATTAAAAAACTGGTAAAACGTCCAAGACCTTTTAATGGCCTGGTGAAAATCAATGCCGTTTATCAGCCTTCCCATTATTCTTTTCCATCCGGCCATACTTCTACTGCTTTTACCACGGCAACAGCGCTGTCACGTAGTTACCAGAAATGGTATGTGGTTGGTCCAGCATACCTTTGGGCAGGTTCTGTCGGGTTTTCACGTTTGTATCTTGGGGTTCATTATCCTACAGATGTGGCCGCGGGAGCAGTTTTAGGTACAGGCTCCGCATTATCTATGGGCTTTTTGCGTGGAGATCAGTAAAGCACTTCTTTTAATGCTTAATAATTTTTATATTTGCTAATATTTGTAGTATTTCGTTTGTCTTCAGAATTTATGACTGGCAGGCAGGAGAGAGGATCCTAGATTGAATAAGCGTATGACCATAACCGTACTTCCAATTGCAGAACCGGAGATTAAACCGGCAGACCCTTTAGTAAAAGTAATGAATGACCAGCTGGTGGTGCTGGCCAGGGAACTCCAGGATTTACACCTTAAAGATCTGGAGCTCATGGAGCCCTTATTTGAGGATATTGTGATCTATATCGGTTACAACAGTAAACAGGGTGTCCGCTGGAAAATCGTAAATGATGTTCCGGAATCAGCCATTGCTGAAGTAGCCCGACAATGTGATAAATTAGGTTATGTAAGGTGGAAAACCGCCACTCTCAACGCTTTTAACCGAGAATAATCCGAATCAAAATTCCAGTGCTGACCTTCATTATTATTTTTGGAGAATGAAACTTTTTTAGGACTCGATGCGTATCTATGCTAAAGCCTCCAAATGAAAATTCTAAGCATAATCTTACTCGTATATGGTTTTAATCTCGTAACTGCTAAGGCACAGCATCAACAGGAAATAAATAACGACTTTATACAGCTTTACAAGGAGAATGCAGCGCTTTCTTATATCTCGCCAAAAGGAGAATTAGGCGCGCCGAGTAAATATGTGATCAACGGAAGGGTGACCACTACCTATATGCTACTCGCTACAGAAAAACTACCTATTGCTTTTGCTGTGGTACCAGATTTCACCGTCAGGGTGAGAGATGAAAAGTCAGCAGGGGTGCGTACACCCAGCTTCAGACTCGGAGGAACATTGTTTGTGAGGTTGGACAGGTCTATTCCAGATTACAAATATGCCACCTTAAAATTTACCCACCATTCTAACGGGCAAGACGGAGAAGCCCTAAACCCGGATGGCAGCATCAACACCATTAACGGTAATTTTACCACAAACTATCTGACTTTATCTTACCATTTCGGAAGAGATGTAAATAAGCAAAAAGCAAAAGGATATTACTCCTTAAATCATGAAACAGGTTTTGAATGGCACAAATGGTTTAGCTATGAAAAGGCCCTGAAACATGATTATGGCTTTAGCAGGTTCATCTACAATTTCTCCCTGAGGAATTATCAGCCTGCAAAAGAGCAATGGAGGCTAAATGCTGAAATCAATTACGCAGTGAACCCCATGACGGAATATAAGTTTACTGCCCTCAAAAAAAGACTCAACTCAGAGCTTTCTTTCCATTATAGTTTCCCTTTTATGAACAATGCCTACCTGATGATGGCTGCTGGATATTATGGAGAAGATCCCTATAATATATATTATAGGGATAAGTACAGCTATCTTCGTTTTGGAATTTCCAGTGGAATCTTACGTGGGAAAAAATAGTTATTTGTTCTTCGCATTCAGTCAGATACATTTATACGTCCCCAGCAACTGAACCATACCATTTGATCTCTTAAATTGTTGCGCCTAACACTATTACCGTAACTAATTCGTTTTATTCCTTAATCATTGGATAATAATTTTTATTTTTAACAAACATAAAAACACAAATGAAAATTTTAAGAACACGCACACTAATCGTTGCGATTGGGTTGTTGACCCTTTCGATGCAAGCTTGTAAGACTAAAAAAATAGTCGCTAAACCCACTCCTCCAGTAGAAAAGCCAGCTCCTGCACCAGTAGAAAAACCAGCTCCAGCGCCTGTAGAAGAAAAAGAAGCAGCTGCTCCTGAAGAAAAAGCAAGTTTTAGTTTCAGTAATGTACAGTTTGAGTTCAACTCAGATGTATTGAAAACTGCTTCTTTTGAGATTCTGGATCAGGTAGTGAGTCAAATGAAAAAATCACCAGATGTGGTGCTAACCATCCATGGTAATTCTTCAACTGAAGGATCTGCTGCACACAATATGTCACTATCAGTAGACCGTGCCAATGCAGTAAAATCTTACCTGGTTAATGCAGGTATCAGTGGTAGTAAATTGAAAATCAAAGGCCATGGGGCAACAAATCCGGTGACTACAAATGCTACTGAAGAAGGAAGAGCGTTAAACCGTCGCGTAGAATTTAAAACAAAATAATTTTTCGTAGGGTAGGAGCGTGAGTTAGGCCCTTCGGGGAGTCTAAAATGAAAAGTAGAGCCCACACCAACCTCACTCTCCACCTATAACTTGGTCAGTTTTGGTCTAAAAAAAACTGGCAGGTGGGGACTGCCAGTTATAAAATCAACTACTAATTTAAGTAGTATTTGATCACAATAGAGCGTAGTGATTATTTTCAGGAAGATCAGCTGTGCTAAAATGCTTTTTTGAGGGGGTCGTTGCAAATAGTATACTGGATACTGTTGCGTTGCTCACATTTTTACTGACTTCACTATGATACTGGTAATTGCAAATCCCGGTGGTATATTCAGGATTCATCTCTAAATTCAAAAACAAGCAGGGATGCTGCGCGCTGTCCATCAGCTTATGACCTTTAAGTTGTATAGATACATTTGCAAGTTGATTCTGGTAATTTCCGATCACTTTAAAGCTTAGGTTAAGCGGGCCGGTCAGTTCTTTTATAGTGATGATTGCCGTTCCAGAAATTTTGCCGGAAGCTTGGTGCTGCAGATTTAAATGAAGCACAGGTTGGAACAATCCTTCACTGAGGATGCGTAAATTTAAAGGTTCGGTATTAGTTGGTTCAGCTATCATCGGAGGTTGATATTTGTATGTCTCTAAATTACCGGTACTTTCCAGTTTCTATAAGCGTGTAAATACCCTAATGAAAAAACAGGTATAAATACCCGGTTATTATTTTAATCTAACGACTAAATGGAGCTAATTTAAACAAATTTTGACTTTTTTGGTTCTAAATAAATATCTTTTACAATGAAAAAAAAGTTACCTCTTCCTTTATGGACCATTCTAATTCCCATTCTAGCCTGGATTGCTTATTTTGGAATGTCATTAGAATTGGGAAACCTATATTCTTTTGTACTTGCTGCAGTATTAATCGGTAGTGTGCTTGCTGCGGTACATCATGCCGAAGTAGTGGCCCACAGAGTTGGTGAACCTTATGGAACATTATTATTGGCGCTGGCCATTACGGTCATAGAAGTTGCCCTGATTGTATCCCTCATGTTAACGGGAGGACCCGAAACTACTGCCTTAGCCCGTGATACGGTATTAGCTGCCGTGATGATTATTTTAACAGGAATGATTGGACTCTGTCTAGTGGTGGGCGGTGCCCGATTTAAAGAGCAGGTTTTTAGTGCACAAGGCGTAAGTGCCGCATTAATCGCCCTTACCGCGATTTTAGTCCTTACCCTGATCCTTCCTAATTATACGACGAGTACCGCTGGTCCGGTGTATACATCCGCACAGCTGGGTTTTGTAGCCATTGTTTCCCTGGTTTTATATGGCACTTTTGTATTGGTACAGACGGTGAGACACCGCGACTTTTTCCTTCCTCCGGAAGCGGATGGGGATGAAGATGTACATGCGGATCCGCCAACTAAAGCTGTAGCCCTATGGAGTGCATTGTTATTATTAATATGCTTAGGCATAGTAGTACTCCTGGCTAAAGCGCTTGCTCCAGATATTGAGCTGGCAGTAGTCAATGCCGGAGCACCGAAATCTTTGGTGGGCGTAATTATTGCCGCAGTGGTTCTTTTACCAGAAGGTCTTGCCGCCTATCGTGCCGCAAAAAAGAATCGCCTGCAAACCAGTCTGAACCTGGCAATGGGTTCTGCACTGGCCAGTATTGGTTTAACCATTCCTGCAGTTGCGATCGTTTCCATGGTCACCGGAATGACCATCACCCTGGGAATCGATATGAAATCAACCGTACTATTACTGTTGTCTTTGTTTACGATTATGATGTCATTGGCTACCGGCAGAACAAATATTCTGCAAGGAATTGTATTGCTGGTTATTTTTGCAGTATACCTGTTTACCATCGTTGCACCTTAATTTAACGAACGGCCAGTAAAGCGGATTTAATTTCCGCAATGGCGTAAAATTACTTTGTTTTGAAGCTGACCAAATGGTCGGCTTTTTTTATGACAGGAGCTGTGGCTGAAGGGGTATTTATTTTGATGATTTCCAGTATTTTAGTTTCCGTTTGAGGATAGGATGTACTCGGGAAGAGACCTGATGTTCTTTAGCTGTAGGAGGGGGTTCGGTTAGGGTTTGGATAGCAGAGACTAAGGCAACCCTACGCGAACCCTACGCGAACCCCCTCCGAACCCTATTGTAAGGCAGGTCTCTTCCCGAACACTTCCCGACTACTTCCTGGCTTTTTTGCTAAATCCAGATCAGGTGTTTGTAGGAATGAAATTTTGCTTTTCGGCCATATTAAGCCGGGAATAGGAGCGATCAAGCTCCCTTTAAGGATAATCCCGAATTATCCTTAGCTTTACCCTCATGAAAAAGGTAAACATAGAAGGATATGTAGAGTTCGACGGCAATATTCTGAAAGATTGGATCGATAACGGGGTCAATTATGTGAAAATTGTGAACCTCAATTTAAGCGGCAGTATTGAAGCCTTTGAATTAATTCCAAACTCTGAAATCCCGGAAACCGGTGATCTCATCCATCCTATTCTTTCTGAAGATATAGCAGATTTGTTAGAAACCATGGAAAAAGTGAAATTCCTGGTTCATGAAATCTATTTAGAAGAGGAAGAAGATACAGAATAGTTTTCAAAACAGAATTTTGTCATTTCCAGATCAGCTATACCCAGGGCCATCCCGCTCAGCGTATAGCTTTTTTTGTGGAGGAAACGCTTTCCATCATCCTATTATTTTACTCAATAAACTTGATAAGAATGGGTTACAGAACAACCCTTATATAGTGTAATCATTTTTGCGACTTTATCAGTACCGCATCTGTCATAAATTTCAGTTGTTTTTCCACCGAATGTGGATAACAGCTTAGCGCCTTTCTAGATAATATTTGCCATTTTTGAATTCGATCATCAGGCCTGCATGAGGCCTGTTTTACTAATAAAATCCTACGAAATGAGTACTAAAAGAATCATCAAATTCGAAAAAGAAGATTGTAGCCCCTGTAATATGGTCTCGGAATATCTGGATAGAAAAGGAGTGGTATACGAAACCATTAATCCTTTTAATCAACCTGAACTGGCCATGCAATTCAGAGTACGTTCTGTACCTACGGTGATTCTAATGGAAGCAGAACAGGAAATGGCAAGAGTAATCGGTTATAAACCGGAAGAACTGGCCGCTTTAGCAGTTTAACCTTGCTTTTGCGATGACCTGCATTTATTATGACAGTAAAACCGGTAATGTAGAAAGGTTTGTAAACCGCCTAAAGTTACAGCGCAACTGGAATATTCAAAAGATTGATCAAGTGTCTGCTCCTTTAGAGGAAGGACACCTGATTACCTATACCACAGGTTTTGGCGAAGTACCCCTCTCCACCTTGCGTTTCCTGGAGGAAAATAGCAAAGTGATCAAATCTATCACCTCCAGCGGTAATAAAAACTGGGGCCCTAACTATGCCCTCGCTGCAAAAAAGATCTCTGCCCTGTTCCAGCTGCCTATATTGATGCAATTTGAGCTCTCAGGAACGGCAGATGATATTCAAAAATTTATAGACAATATAGAAGGCTAAAAGATATGGTAACTAAAAAATGGATCTTGTTGAACAACGAGATCATGGTTAAAAAAGACGACGAATTCAGCCTTAGCAAAGACAAGGAAGCAGTTCGTTCTTACTTTTTGGACTATGTAAATAAAAATACAGTCTTCTTTTATACGCTAAAAGAGAAGATCGATTACCTGATAGAACAGGAGTATTACATTGATTTCTATCAATGGTATACATTTGAACAGATGGAAGAAGTATACGACCTGGTTTTTGCTAAGAAATTCAGGTTTCAATCCTTCATGAGTGCCTTCAAGTTTTTTCAAAGTTATGCCCTAAGAGACGATAGCGGTGAGAAATTTCTGGAACGTTATGAAGATCGCGTAGTCGCAGTTGCTTTATTCCTGGCCAGAGGCGATGTGCCTCAAGCTAAACAATATGCAGAATTATTGATCAATCAGGAATATCAGCCGGCAACACCTACCTTCTTAAACTCAGGTAAAAAACGTTCGGGTGAACTGGTTTCCTGCTTTTTGGATGAAATCGGTGACAACCTGAATGGAATCGGATACGCGATTGATTCAGCAATGAAACTTTCCTCGATCGGTGGTGGTGTTTCTTTTAACATCTCTAAAGTACGTGCAAGAGGGGAGTCGATTAAGGACGTAGAAGGACGTGCAGGTGGGGTACTCCCGATCATGAAAATTCTGGAAGATACTTTTTCTTATGCCAATCAGCTGGGACAGCGTCCTGGTGCTGGAGCGGTATACTTGAATATTTTCCACACAGATATTGAAGAATTCTTAGACTGTAAAAAAATCAATGTGGATGAGAAAGTCCGCATAAAATCCCTTTCTATAGGCGTGATTGTTCCTGATAAGTTTATGGAACTGGCAGAAAACGATGAAGCCTGCTACTTATTCTATCCACATACGGTATATAAACAATACGGTAAATATCTGGATGAATTGGATATGAACGAGATGTATGAGGAATTGGTGACCAATCCTTTGGTGAAAAAGAAAAAGATCAATGCCCGTCATTTGATGGTGAAGATCGCTCAGACACAAAAAGAAAGCGGTTATCCGTACCTGTTCTTCAAAGGAAATGCCAATAGAGGACACGCTTTAAAAGAACTTGGAAATGTGAAATTCTCTAACCTTTGTACAGAAATCATGCAGATCTCTGAGGTTTCAGACATCGAAATTTATGGTAAAGAAGATACCATCCGTTACGGAATTTCCTGTAACCTGGGCTCATTGAACATTGCCACGGTAATGGAAAATAAAAGGATCAAAGAAGCGGTGGCCACTGCAATGCGCTCTTTAACCGTAGTTTCCGACCTGACCAATATTGCCATGGTGCCTTCTGTACAGAAAGCAAATAAAGAATTGCACAGTGTAGGTCTTGGGGCGATGAACTTACATGGCTTCCTGACTAAAAACTTTATCATGTATGAAAGTGCAGCAGCACTGGATTTCTGTAATGTATTCTTTATGATGGTCAATTTCTACTCTATTCAGAGTTCAATGGAAATCGCAAAAGAGAAAAATGAAACGTTTGTAGGCTTTGAGCAGTCAGAATATGCAAACGGCAATTATTTCCAGCCTTACCTGACTAAAGATATTGCACCAGTAAGTGATAAAATTGCTGGTTTATTCGAAGGAATGGCAATTCCTACAGTGGCCGATTGGACGGAATTGATGAACCAGGTGAAAACTCATGGCCTTTACCATGCTTATCGTCTGGCCATTGCACCTAATCAATCTACCTCTTATATCATGAATGCAACTGCTTCTGTGATGCCGGTAGTAGATGTGATCGAAGTGAGAGAGTATGGTGATAGTACCACTTATTACCCAATGCCTTATCTGGATAACGACAATTATTTCTTCTATAAATCTGCTTATGATATGGATCAGAAGAATGTATTGCGCCTGATTTCAGTCATTCAAAAGCATGTGGATCAGGGAATTTCAACGATTTTGCATACCAATACGAAAGACAGCACGCGTGATATTGCTAAATATTATATCTATGCGCATAAAATGGGACTGAAATCCCTGTATTATACCCGGACGCGTAAAGCTTCTATTGATGAATGTGTTTCCTGCTCGGTTTAAGGCCGACAGCAATTAATTACCTTATTAAATTATATAAATGAGTTCATATAAAGCAGTAAACTGGAATACACCTGAAAATGATTACGCAGGAATGTTCTGGGAGCAAAATCTTCGTCAGTTTTGGGTGGATACTGAATATATTCCTTCAAAAGATATTGACAGCTGGAAGTCTTTGAGCCCTGAAATCCAGGAAGCTTATAAAAAAGCATTGGGGGGACTTACTTTATTAGATACCCTGCAAAGCCATACTGGAATGCCTAAATTATTAGACCATATCGACGGATTGCAAAATAAAGCAGTATTGTCGTTTATGTGTATGATGGAGGCCATCCATGCCAAGTCTTACTCCACAATTTTTACCACTGTAAATAGTACTGCAGAAATCAATGAACTGTTTGAATGGGTGGAAAATAATAAGCTTTTGCAATTTAAGGCTTCCACTATTGACAAATATTATAGAAATCTGGATGCCAATAAAGTAAGTGATGAAACCCTGTTTATGGGCCTTGCAGCGTCAGTCCTGTTAGAATCTTTCTTATTCTATAGTGGATTCTTTATGCCATTATGGTTGGCAGGTCAAGGTCAGATGGTGGCTAGTGCAGACATTATCAAAAAGATTGTAGCCGATGAGTCTATCCATGGGGTGTTTGTAGGCCTGCTGGCACAGGATCTTTATAAAAAACTTCCAAATCCGGAAAAAAGTAAAAAAGAATTGATCGATCTTTTGATGGAGCTTTATGAAAATGAATTGAAGTATACGGATGAGTTGTATACCGAAGTTGGATTAACGGCTGATGTAAAAGAATATGTAAGATACAATGCCAATAAAGCCATGATGAACCTCGGTTTTGAAGAGCTATTTGAGGTGAAAGCAGTAAATTCTATTGTATTAAACGGCTTAAATGGTGAAACGACTCAGCATGATTTCTTCTCTAAGAAATCAACAAACTATGAAAAAAGTATGGAAGTGGTACACCTGAGAGATGAAGATTTTCATGTGGAAGCTGAGCCCGTTTTCTAAACGATTGTTCAAGGGGAAATACCCCTGTTTTTGATACAAAATGTGATCCTGTCTTTGTTGGTTTTAATGACCTGACGAAGACAGGATTTCTTTTTTAAAACAAATAGGTTTAGTATCAGTGTTTAGTGTGATAGATATCATGTTTTTTTAATCAAGGATTGTGGACCTTAGTTAAAGATCAATAAAACCAAGCGCGATGAAAACTATTTTGATTCCTACTGATTTTTCTCCTAATGCAGATCATGCCGCATTTTATGCTTTTGAACTTGGAAAGCATATTAAGGCAAGCCTTAAACTTTGTAACGCCATTATGGTGCCGGCAGCAGCGCGAATGTCACCGCAGGTAGCCTGGCCGTTAATGGACCTGGCTACTTTGAAAAAAGATGCCGAGCTAGAATTAAAGAAGCTTTCTAAGCAATTGCAAAAAACAGTTACGCATGCCGGAGTATCTTTGAAGGAACATCCACCATTGGAGGTTTTAGCAGAAGTAGGAACGCTTCCCGAAGTGATCAGAATGATGGCAGAAAAAGAAGAAATCAACCTGGTAGTGATGGGGACCTCAGGAGCTAGTGGCCTGAATAAGCTGTTTTTGGGCAGTACCAGTAGGGACTTGATCGAGAACTCCAGCTTGCCCATTTTATTAATTCCGCCAGGAACAGATTTTAAGCCTTTGAAAAGGATTGCATTTGCTACGGATTTAACAGCAGGTGATCTGGCCTTAATTCATTCACTAGCATTTTTTGCCCGACCTTTTAATGCAGAAATCCTCATCGTTCATATCAGTAAGGACGACTTTGATCCTGAACGGGACCAAAAGAAAATTGACGATTTTCTAAATGAAGTGACCTGTAAAGCACATTACCATAAGGTATATTACCGTCATGTAAAAGATATGGGAATTGATGAAGGTTTAAACTGGTTAACTGATCATGCCGATATAGACCTATTGGCCATGGTTCATCGCAAACATCACTTTATTAAAAGACTATTTGAAGGGAGTCATACCCAAAGAATGGCCGCTCATGTTAAACTGCCATTGTTGGTATTTCCCCCGGAAACTCACACTGTGCTTTAGGGAGATTGAAATTTAACTGAGTGTTCTTAATTTACTTTTTATTGCGGTAAAAGGCCGTTAAATCGTAAATTTGGACCATTATGGGGGTAATAAAGACGGATAAAGTGTGTCAGGTGGATGGTTCTCAAGAACGATTGATTCCGCTATTAATGGCTTATCAGCAAGCAGTGGATACGAGTATAATTTCCTCTATTACAGACGTAAAAGGTACGATTATTCATGTGAATCAACGGTTTTGTGAGGTTTCTAAGTTCAGTAGACAAGAGTTGCTGGGGCAAAATCACCGCATTATCAATTCCGGCTTTCATCCCAAAGAATTCCTTAAGAAGATGTGGACTACGATCGGAACAGGGCAGGTATGGCATGGAGAAATAAAGAACCAAGCTAAAGATGGAAGCTTTTATTGGGTAGATAGCGTAATCGTGCCCATTAAAGATTCGCTGGGTAAACCTGTTCAATACCTTTCCTTAAGAACACTCATTTCTGAGCGAAAAGAAAAAGAAGAAAAAGATAGAAAAGATCAGGTCAATGCTATGGAAGAAATGCTGTTTAAAATTTCTCATGAATTGAGGCAACCAGTGGTGAAAATCCTGGGCCTGTCAGATTTGATTGATGATTCCCGTAATTCTCCGGAAGACTTGAAGATCATCATTGAAGGGATCAAGGAATCTGCAATTATGCTGGATAATTATACTCGGGAACTTGCCGGTTTCGTACATAAAATCCGTAGCGAGCAGGATTAGGACGCAGGTTAATGCTTTTATACCAGCTTGTATTCTTTTGTACCAGCTTTTCCTTTAAAATTACAACAATTGAATTGAGCTGTAAGGCGATCTTTGTGTATAAGAATCAATAGAAATACACACAAATCCTCAAATGAAAATAGCCATTATTAGCGACATACATGCCAATTTACCTGCACTAAAGGCAGTATTAGAAGACATCAGCTTATTTAATCCAGATCAGATTTATTGCCTTGGAGATTTAACAGATGCCGCCCCCTGGCATAATGAGGTGATTGAACTGATTCAGGAAAGGAACATTCCCACCATTATGGGCAACCACGATGAACGTATCGCTTTTGATCATCCCGTTCATCCACTGAAAAAACATAGTTTAGCAGAACAGCAGGCGCGATTAGCAGCGATTGAGTATACCAAAAAAGACATTATCCCCGCCAATAAAGCTTTTTTATCAGGATTGCCAGCCAGCTTGAAAATTGAAATGGACGGAATTCGTATTTTATTGGTTCATGGGAGTCCAGACAGCAATGAAGAGTATCTTTATGAGGATGCCGAAGAAAGCAAGCTTTCCGAAATGTTTGCGCAGCAACAGGTGGAAGTGATCATTTCAGGACATACCCACCTTTCCTATATCCGGTATCTGCGCGGATCAACTCCTCAGCAACCGAGACTAATGATCAATGCAGGAGCTGTGGGCCGGTCAAAAGAAAATGACCGAAAAGCGGCTTACCTGCAGTTAGAAGTAATAGCAGGTGCTTCGCTGCCAGCGGAGCTTAAAGCTGTGATCCGCAAAGTAGCTTATCCAATCGAAGAAACCATGATGGGGATTCGCAGCAACCCGATCCCTGATTTCTACGCGGAATTCTTTGAAAAGGAACACGCTTAAAAGAAAATTAAGGGGATATACCTCCATCCCTAAGAAATTAGTTATAACTTTAAATATAAGTTTACAGGATTGCTAATTCATCAAAATGAAGTTAAGGACCTGACAAAAGCAGAAGAACAGTTGATGCAGCTGCTCACCTCTACCATCATCAGGATTCTGGAAACAAAAGGCTTTATTGGTTATGAAGCTTTTGGTAGAACACATCGGTATTTTCCACTCATCACTAAAGTCGACTATACCCGGCATCAAGCTCATAAATTGCTGAGCGACTATTTTGAAGATTCTATCCAGGATATGTTTTCTTTTTTTGTGAAAGAGAACAAAATGAACCATCAGGAAGCAGATGAGCTGCTGAAAATTATAGACAAAATAAAAGATTAGCGGGATGAGTTTAGCGGTCTTTCTCTTTCAAGCCAGCTTATGCCTCCTTATTTTCTATGCTTTTTATAGGCTGTTCCTTCATCGGGAAACCTTCTTTGTATGGAACAGGATATACCTGATTAGCACCCTTTTTTTTGCGCTTGCGATACCAATTCTTCGTTTTGAAGGACTAAGCAGAAGTTCAGTCAGCAGAGAACTGCAGGTAAAAATGATGGAGGTGTTATTGAAAGAACAATCAGAAGCAGGAAATGCCTTTTCTTTTTTCCGTTTTAAACAGATAGATCCGAACCTCGCGGATTTCAACACCATTAACCGGCATGAAGAAGTTCATATTCAGCAATTTCATAGCATTGATGTTTTATTGATGGAGCTTGCAGCAGTGCTGCTGTGGTTTAATCCGGTTATTTATTTATATCAGTCGAGCATTAAAAATATCCATGAATACCTGGCAGATGAGGTCGCAGCCGAGTTTGAAGGCAGTAAAAGGAAATACGCATTGCTGTTACTCCGTAAAGCAATGGGAATGAACCCAGCTTTGACGAACTCTTTTCTCCGGCAGTCGTAGGTTAAAAAGAGAATACTCATGCTGCAAAGAGAAAGGTCTGGTAAACGATCTTTATGGAAATACCTTTGGCTGATGCCTTTACTTTCCAGCTTGCTATTCTTTTCTTCCACCATACAAGGGGCCAAAAGCATCAGCGGGATTGTCGGGAATCGGACAGAGAAAACTGCTTCTGCTGTACTTAGAAAGGAAAATAATGGAGAATTGAAAAAACTGCTGATAAAAGGGGGATGCTGAAACTATCGCTCAGCGCTTTACCGCTCCAGCTTTGCGGGATCTTTAAGCCCACGAAGGAATTTTGGGTGTTTTACTTAAACAGTGACGGTTTTTTTGAGACAGCAGCTGAGGAGCTTTAATGAGCTGCAAAAAATCCCCCCATAAAGTCTGATCTTTATGGGGGGATAAGGAAATTGATTCCGAGCTTTAAGCGGCTTATACTGATTTTTTTGATCAGTAAATATTACCAGCCTTTAATTGCACCGCCTTTGAAGGCTTCCTGTGCAGCTTTCTCTACTTCTACGCTTTGGTAGGCTTTGACAAATTTTAATACTTTCTCTGCGTTCTTATTGTCTTCTCTTGCTACGATGTTGTTGACGTAAGGAGAATCTTTTGCTTCCACAAATAAACCATCTTTTTCAGGACTCAAGCCAATTGGAGCGGCAAAGGTATTGTTGATGATGGCAATCGTTACATTCTGGTCATCCAAAGCTCTTGGCAGTTGCGGAGCCTCTAATTCAACAATTTTAAGCTTTTTCGGATTAGCTACGATGTCGTTCACCGTAGGCAGCAGGCCAACGCCTTCTTTTAGCTTAATCAGGCCGAATTTTTCCATCAATAGCAATGCTCTTCCACCATTAGTGGCATCATTAGGAATAATTACGGTGCTTCCGTCTTTAAGTTCTGATAAAGATTTGATTTTTTTTGAATACCCTGCCAAAGGGAAAACAAAGGTATTGCCTACGATAGCAAATTTATAACCGCGTTGTTTGCTTTGCACATCCAGATAAGGTTTATTCTGGAATACATTGACGTCAATGTCTCCTTGCTGAAGTGCCTCATTTGGCATGACATAGTCGTTAAACTGTACCAAGTCAACCTGCAGGCCGTATTTTTCTTTGGCAACTCTCTTTGCTGCTTCTGCTAAACTATACTCCGGACCAGATTCTACACCGACCTGGATATAGTTCGGGTCGTCGTTTTTTGTGTTACGGCTGCAGCTGAACAGGGCTATTGAACTCGTTAAAAGGGCTAATGCCGCGATAAATTTGATTTTTGTATTCATTTGTTTTTCATATTTGATAGGTAATTCTTAAAGACTACCTGTGGTCTACTCTTTTAGCGATAAAATCACCCAAAAACTGAATGATAAATACCAATGCAATCAATAGCAGCAATACGGTGTTCATCACCACTACATCGTAACCTACATATCCATATTGATAACCGATTTGGCCAAGTCCGCCGGCACCAACTGCACCACCCATTGCAGAATAACCTACCAGGGTAATCAGCGTAACAGAGGCGCTGTTTAGGATGGAAGGTAGCGCTTCCGGTAACAATACTTTATAAACAATCTGGAAAGGAGTGGCACCCATTGCCCTTGCGGCTTCTACCAATCCACCAGGAACCTCGATCAGGCTGTTTTCTATCAATCTGGCAATAAATGGCGCAGCACCAATGCTCAAAGGCACAATTGCCGCTTCCACACCAATAGAAGTACCCACCAATGCTCTGGTAAAAGGAATCATCCAAACGATCAGAATGATGAAGGGAATGGAACGAAAGATGTTCACGATAATGGAAATGGTATGGTGGAAGGTTTTATGTTCTAAAACCTGTCCTTTTCTGGTCATAAATAACAGCACACCTGTAGGCAAGCCAATTAAGAAACCGAAAAATCCGGAAACAAAAGTCATGACGATGGTTTCCCAGGCTCCTTTAGCAAGGAGCAAAATCATTGAATCAGACATAACCTATTACTTCTACTTTAATGTTTTTACTTTTATAAAATTCTATCGCCTGAAGGCTATTTTCCTGAGTACCGAATACCTCAATCAGCATGACACCAAATTTAATGCCGCCGGCATAGTCCATTCTTGCACTGATCACATTGCTGTCGATCTGGAAAAGACGTGCCACTTCAGACAATACAGGGTCATCTACGGATTGTCCGGTAAATTCCAGTTTCAATAATGGACGTTTGTTTGTTGCTGGAGCAGAAACCAGTCGTTCTTTATAGTCTGCGGGGATATCCAGGCTCAGGGCAGAGGCAATAAATGCTTTTGCCAGTTCCGTTTTTGGATGTGAAAAGATCTCACTCACTGCGCCCTGTTCAATCAATCGTCCCTCAGAGATGACTGCCACTTCGTCGCAGATGTCCTTTACCACCTCCATTTCATGGGTAATGAGCAGTATGGTGATGTTTAAACGTTTGTTGATGTCTTTCAATAAAGCAAGAATAGATTTGGTCGTTGCAGGGTCCAAAGCACTGGTCGCTTCATCGCAAAGCAATACTTTAGGATTGCTGGCCAGGGTTCTGGCAATGGCAACACGCTGTTTTTGTCCACCGGATAAGTTGACCGGATAGTCATGGTGTTTTTCATCCAGGCCTACTAAAGCAAGCAGTTCAGTCACCCTTTTCTCTATCTCCGCTTTTGGAGTATGGTCTAATTCCAATGAAAAAGCAACATTCTCAAAAACAGTACGGGAAGAGAGAAGATTGAAGTGCTGGAAAATCATTCCTATATGTCTTCTGGCTTTTGCCAATTCTTTCGGAGAAAGGTCCATCAGGTTCTGTCCATCCACGATCACTGCTCCGGAACTTGGTTTTTCGAGTAGATTTACACAACGGATCAGGGTGCTCTTTCCGGCACCTGAACTCCCGATCACACCGAAGATTTTACCTTCAGGTACCGTTAAAGAAACCTCGGATAGGGCAGTGATCGCTCTGGTTTTCTGGAAAAATGTTTTTGTTATATTTCTTAATTCAATCATTGCCCCTAAGCTTTTTTTGACAAAGATAAGGTTTCGGGGCATTAGATTGAGATAAATTCTATTAAACTAGTATAGAATAAAACTGCGGGGAAATGAAATCCTGGAAAACCGTTATATTGCGGGATGAGAATTGCGGTTAAAAATGAAGAATAATCGCAGGTAAATGAAGTATTATTGAGGGTAATATGAAGCATAAAGGATTAAATTTTAATTTTGAAAGACCACCGGTTTTGGAAACAGAACGGTTATTACTAAGAGAGCAGACTAAAGAAGATGCGCTCGCTGTGTTTAAATTGAGAAGTGATGAAGAGGTGATGAAATACGTTCCATTGGCCAGGCCAACTTCTATAAATGATATTTATACCTTGATGGAGGAGATTCATGAAGGCTTTTTGAAAGAAGAAAACCTCGGCTGGGCCATCACTTTAAAAGAGGCACCAGATGTATTGATTGGTTTTATTGGTTTTCCAAAATTCGACTTTGCCAATTTTCGTGCAGAGGTAGGGTATTTGCTGGCACCAGGATTTTAGGGTAAAGGCATCACTACAGAGGCATTGGTCATGATGAAAAAGTTTGGTTTCGAAGAACTGGGATTACATTCGATCTATGCCATGATCGACCCCGAGAACATTGCCTCTGCTAAAGTATTACTTAAGCAAGGCTTTGTTAAAGAAGCTCATTTTAAAGAAGATTTCTATTTTAATGGTGAGTTTTTAGATAGCCAGATTTACAGCGTATTGAAGTCTGCCGCCAAATCACCTGCATTGTTAATTTTATGAAATGAGTAGGATGGAGAATATATTGCTTTCCGGAAATGTAAGGTGGAGCACCGAAGAAGGGGTCTTAAGCAGAGGGGCCGCTGACCAGATTGGTGTTCATTTTTCAGGAGTAGGTCCCTTTCATCGCCATGCAGGAGAAATCGCCTTGACAGAAAAGGCGATTTATATAGAGGGCGATATAGACCTCAGTTTTAACCTGGGGGATCTGGAGCAGCTGTTTATCGGCTTTGATGAAGCATTCCCCAGATCATTGGTTAAGAATTTCGGAATGACCGCCCAACCCCTGCGTTTACAGGTAGGCAGGGGAATTGGCCTCCTTTACCTTTTTATTGATTACAATAGCCTTGGTTTTACGAGTAACCTGCTATGGTTCAATTCAATCAAGGCCGTTTTATCGGAATATGACAGTTGATTCGGCTGCGCTATGGAATTGCAGAAAGTAGGATATTTTTGATTGTTTTGTTTTAGAATTTGCATTTAAGCCCTGATTTCAATAGTTTTAGAATCGCATTGCTAATTTAACACACTGGCAGGGCTGCGGTATTCAGTTACTTATATACACAATGAAGCTCCAGAAATTATTCTTAATCATCATATTTACGGCGACCAGTACCCTTGTTTTTGCACAAACCAGTGCAGAATTGAAAAGGAATAAAGAAGCCATCCAAAGGGAAATTGAATTGTTGCAGAGAAACTTAAATGAGACCTCCAGTAACAAGCGATTGACGCTTGGACAGATCAGAACGGTGAATGCAAAGATTAGGTTGATGCAGAATAAAATTGCAGTCATCAATTCTGAAGTGAAAAATCTGGACAATCAGATCCATGAAAATAGCAATGAAGTACGCAGTTTAAAAGGGCAGCTGGGGCAGTTAAAGAAGGAGTATGCGAGCATGATCCGCTTTGCACAGCGGAACCAGAATGCTTATGAAAAGATGATGTTCATCTTTGCTGCGGATGATTTTAACCAGGCTTATAAAAGAATTAAATATTTGCAGCAATTTGGTCAGTATCGCAAGAAACAAGCTGATTATCTACAGGGAACGCAAAAAAATATAGAATATAAGATCGGTGTGCTGGATAAGAATTTGAAAGAAAAAAGCACATTGCTGACAGAGCAGGAGCATGAGCAGGTAAAACTGAGCAAGAATAAATCTGAGCAGGCAGTGATGTTAAACCAAATCAGCCGACAGGAGAAACAGTTCAAGCAGGATCTGGCGGCCAGAAAAAGAAAACAAGCTGATATTGACCGCGCGATTAGAAATGCCATTCAGAAGGAGATAGAGCTTGCCAGAAGAAAAGCGGAGGAGGAAGAGCGTCTGGCCAATCAAAAGGCAATTGCAGAAGGTCGCCCGGTGGCCGCTGTTAAAGAAAAGACCAATTCGAGTTACCTGACTGCCTCTCCTGAAGCAGCAAAGCTTTCTGCAGGTTTTGAAAACAATAGAGGGCGTCTGCCATGGCCAGTGAGCCAATATTCTATAGTAGAGCGCTTTGGTGCCCATACGGAAGGACAGGCTTCCTATAACAACGATGGTATCAATATTCTGACCGAGAATGGTGCTGCAGTAAAAGCTGTTTTTGAAGGCAAGGTTTTGTTTGTGAGGGAGTTGTATGGCACTTTTATTGTCGCCCTGATCCATGGCGATTACTTCACCATTTATCAGAATTTAAAATCTGTCAGTGTGGCTAAAGGTGATAAGGTGGAAACCAAACAAACGCTTGGGATCGTGGCTTCCAAAGAAGATGGGCCCGTTCTTCATTTTGAAATTATGAGAGGTCAGAATAAACTCAACCCCGAAGCCTGGATTGCAAAATAAACCGCTAAGTTTTCCGGAATTTTCATTTAGATGTCATAACATCTACCAATGACCTTCATGCTGACTAAATCTAGGTAGATAGTCAGATGTTAGCTATATATTTGTGTCCACTCTCATCACCTAGTTTATTAAGGATTACACAAGTTAACCGGAATCGTGCACACATCATACCCCTATTCAGCAGGCCTGAAGCCCGCTGCCTTATCGTTAAATGCTTCATTTTCAATAGAAATAAGCTTGATTTTGGCCTTTTTGAAGCCAGTTAGCCTATTGATTTTATTTTTAACCCTATTCCTTTCTAATCAGGCAAAGGCACAGCAAACCCAGGTAACCGGTACGGTGACTGATGGGAGCACAAAGGAAACACTTCCCTATGTTTCTTACCTCATTCCAGGGACTACGCTTGGTGGTCGCACTGATGCTGATGGTAAATTCAGCATCACGTTAAAAGATGGAGCCAATGCCCTTAGATTTAGTTATGTAGGTTATAAATCGCAGACAAAAAACATTAAAGCAGGAGGCGCTCAGGTGCTCCATGTTCAGCTGATGCCAGATGCGATGCTGATGAATGAAGTGGTGATTACAGCAGGGAAGAAGCCGAAATATAGAAACAAAGAAAACCCGGCTGTGGAACTGATTCGAAAAGTGATCGCCAATAAGTCTAAGAACAAAATGGAAAACTACAATTTTGTAGCTTACCAGAAATATGAACTGATGAAGTTCTCTTTGAGCAACCTTTCTGATAAGTTCAAGAACAGAAGAGTTTTCCGTAATTATCAGTTTTTATTCCAGGAACAGGATTCCACGCAAATTGGCGGTAAAAACTTACTCCCTGTATTCCAGGAGGAAAAGTTAAGCGACAACTATTTTAGGAAGAACCCTGAAAAGAATAAAACAGTGGTGATTGCAGATAAAAGAGTAAATTTTGATGAACGTTTTATCGACAATCAGGGCTTAACGGCCTATTTCGACCGGATGTATCAGGACATCAATATCTACGACAACAACATTTCCGTAGTGAGCAATCAGTTGCTGAGTCCCATTGCAGACACTGCGCCAACTTTCTATAAGTTTTTCATCACCGATACCATTAAAAACCATAATCCTCAACTGATAGAACTTGCTTTTACACCGCGTAACAATACAGACCTGCTGTTTGAAGGAAGACTATACGTAACGCTGGATGGGAACTATGCGATCCAGAATGCCTATCTGACGGTCAATAAAAACATCAATCTGAATTTTGTACGTGCATTGGAAGCTAAACTAGACTTTGAGAAGAATCCGGATCAGCGTTATCATTTGAGTAAAAGTAACCTGATTGTTGATTTTGGCCTCAGTAAGAAGAGTGGGGGAGGTTTTACCGGAGAAAGAACAGTTACTTTCAAAGATTTTAAATTCAATGTGCCGCAGCCAGATACGGTTTATAAGGCTGCAGGGCCTTTGGTAGTGATGCCGGATGCCTTTAAAAAGTCAGAAGAGTTTTGGTTAAATAACCGTCCGGAACCGCTTCATCCGGGAAATATGAAGATCTACGGGCATATAGATTCTTTACAAACCATCCCTTCTTTCAAAAGAACAATGGATATCGTAACCCTGTTCTTTGCGGGATACAAAGATTTTGGTCCGTTTGAAATGGGGCCAGTGAATACTTTTTACAGTTTTAATGGCGTGGAAGGATTTCGCCTTCGTCTTGGAGGAAGGACAACCCCGGCATTGAGCAAGCGCTATTATTTTGAAACTTATGCCGCTTATGGCTTTAAAGATGAGAAATGGAAGTACTTTTTAAGTGGAACCTATTCTTTAAATAATAAATCTATCTATGCTTTCCCTCAGAATTATATCAGGGCAAGTTTTCAGCGGGATACCAAAATTCCGGGACAGGAACTGCAATTTGTTCAGGAAGACAATTTCCTGCTTTCCTTCAAAAGAGGAGAGAACAATATGATGCTTTACAATGATTTTTACAGGTTAGATTATGTACATGAATTTGAAAATCACTTTTCATATACGCTGGGGCTGCGCAAATGGAAGCAGAGTCCTGCAGGGTCACTCTACTTCAGTAATTCCGCTGAGAACGCTTTAAATGACCGTATAGACCATATTAACACTGCGGAGATCAGCTTGGGGTTAAGGTACGCACCAAATGAGAAGTTTTACCAGAGCAAGATTTACAGAACCCCATTTGTAGGGCCTAATCCTGTTTTCAACTTCCGTTATACCGCAGGGATTAAAGGCGTATTTGGCGGAGAATATAATTACCATAATTTTATGGGCAGCATCGATAAACGTGTTTACTTAAGTCAGCTGGGCTATACTGATGTGACGCTGGAAGGGTCTTATATCATTGGTAAAGTGCCTTTTCCTTTATTGGCGATCCATAGAGCCAATCAAACTTATGCGTATCAGCTGAACTCCTATAACCTGATGAACTTCCTGGAATTTGTAAGTGATCGCTATGCCAGTGTGAATCTGGACCATAATTTTAATGGCTTCTTTTTCAATAAAATCCCATTGCTTAAAAAGCTGAAATTAAGAGAGGTGATGTCTTTTAAAGTATTGTATGGTGGATTGCGTGACGAGAACAATCCTGATAAGAATCCGGAAGCAATGCAGTTTGTACGCAATGAAAATGGGCAGCAGATCACCAATTCTCTAAACAGAGAACCTTATATGGAAGGAAGTGTAGGCGTTGGGAACATCTTTAAAGTGCTCAGAGTGGATGCAGTGAAAAGGTTCAACTACCTGGATAACCCGAACGTTTCGAGCTGGGGCATTCGTGCGAGAGTCAAATTTGACTTCTAATATCTGAAGAAAACACGCTTAAAAGCGATGCAGAGCTGATGCTCTGCATCGCTTTTTTTTTGAAATAGGCTTTGGATGATTAGCTATCTTTGTGAAGAGAAAAATGAACCTACTCAATTGATAAATGGCAGAGAAAGAAACATTGATGGCCCTGGCGCTAACTACCGAAGATAAGATTAAGCAAGCGGCTACAAAGCTGTTTATAGAGAAAGGATTTGCGGCCACAAGAACAAGGGAGATTGCTGAAGAAGCGGGTATTAATCTGGCCTTGCTGAACTACTATTTCAGAAGTAAAGAGAAGCTGTTTGATGTGGTGATGGAAGAAAGTCTACAGCTTTTTTTAAAAGGATTGGAGGAAATTCTGAACGATGTGAATACGGTACTTAAGGATAAGATTGCAGGAATTTCAGTACATTATATTGACCTTTTGAAAAGTCATCCGGATCTGCCACTGTTCATCCTGACTGAAATCAGAGCGAACCCATCCAGACTGGAAACCAACTTAAATGTGAAGGAAATGCTGAAGGAATCTAACTTTTACAAACAGCTGGAAGCAACTACTCAGAAGAGGGTAGAGCCCATGCATTTTATCATGAACATCCTAGGTTTGCTTGTTTTTCCTTTTATCAGCAGTCCGGTTTTAAGAGGGCAGAATGAGCAGGGGAAAGCTGAGTTTGATCAGCTGATGGAAGCACGAAAACATTGGGTTCCAATTTGGGTGGAAGCCATGTTAAAAACGCTTTCAGTCTGATAAAATCCATTAATCATTTGATTAAAACAAATTATTAACCTAATAATATATTAATTATAATCAATTAGTTATGTGTTTTAAATTAATGTTTTAGTTTATATTATGTAGCTGGGTTGATGTATTCCTCCTTCTCAACTGAAACCCGCTGTGCTGTCAGAAATAACAGATCGTAAAAATGAAATTCAGACTATTATTTTGACAATCCACTGGATAAGTTCTTTTTAGAAATCTCTAGCTTTGCAGCTACCTTATTCCCCTCAGACTTAATAACAGGGCTGCTTACCGGAGTAAAATAAAAACACAATGACTACTATGATCTTTACTAAAATAAGCCGGAGCTGTTTAGCTTTCTTTATTTTTATGCTGACCGTTTTAACGGTAAATGCGCAGACTGCGGACCGCAGTAATCCATCTCCATTAAGATTCCCAGCGCCGAAAGGAATCAAGAACCAGCTGTTCTATTTGCAAAGAGATCCGAATACCAATACGATTATTTATGAACTGAATTTAGATGCCAAAGGCGAGGTCAATAAGTCGGAACCGATATTGGTATATTGGCTGCGTTACGATGACAATGGAGAGAAAAAAGATTTGAGCTATATCCAGCGTAAATTTGCCTATGGCATTCAAACAAAAGAGCTCGCAAAAGATCAATACGAGATTCGTTTTGTGTCTCATAAAAAGATTCCAATGTATCTGATGAAATCAAAAGAAGACCAGAGGTTCCATGTTTATGTAACCGTAAACAATAAGAAGATGGAGTTGAGTAAGATCTTCGTAAGGATTGAAGGTGGTTCTTTTTGGCTGCCTAATGTGAAATATGTAGAACTTACCGGAATCAATACCGCTGCTGATACCCCAGTTGTGGAGCGAATCAAGGTTTAATCGACAAGCGATCTACCGGCGTTTTTCCGCATTTTACCGATGGCAGACGGAAGTATAACATAGATCGCTTGATCTGCATCCCAGTGCTCCATAGTTTTGAAGAAAAAAAGGACATGGAAACGCAGGATAAAAAACACAAATTTAACTTTCAGTTGGCTGCAGGCGCAGCTATTGTTTCAGTAGGATTAATCATGCTGCTGAATAATCTAGGCCTTGGGATCCCACATTGGGTGTTGTCCTGGCATACGATCATGCTGGGCATAGGCTTATGGATCGGCTATCATAAAGACTTTAAAGTGTCGGGCTGGCTGATCCTTGTCATCATTGGAGGAATATATACTTTGAACGATCTGCCATTTCTTGATCTTTCCGGACTTAAAGCTGGATTGGTATTCATAGGATTGGGTATTTATATGCTGATCAAGCCAAGCTCAACATATGGCTGCGGAAGTTTTAGCGCGAAGAAGCCAATTCAATTCTAATCGCAGAAGACTTTAGACCTGATTTAATCCTGACCGAATACTTGCTGCCTTCCCTACTTCGGCTTTGACTGGTGGATCTTTTATTTCAAATTTCATCATGACAACTTTGAAGACTGGTCTAATTTCTTTTTTACACCAAGATTTATTAAAGAACGCGTAGGCTGGCTCCGCAAATGGATGGAATGGTATGTTTAGTATTTTCCAAATTCCCTATTTTTCTATTACTTTTACCTTCTCCTACCGGTAGACCCTGTAGGAATTAAAAAGATCAAACCTAAGCTTAAACATGAATTACCTAACAATCGGCGCTTTAATCCTCCTTACTATTGTGGCTCTGCCTTATCTTTTTAGTGCTTTCAAAAAGTTAAATCAGTACAATATGCCTTTTCTGAAGGCTTTTAATCCAATGTGCAGCCCGGCTAGCTATGAAGCAGCGTTATTAAAAAAGAGCCTAAGTCCGATTACCCTGGAAATGGAAACCAAACAAATGGCCGGTTTCATCAACCATTGGACGGCTAAATTTGAAAATAAACAGTTGAATGCTGTAGATGTCGTCTTATTAAACGAGCAATTGGCTGTTGGAAATACACAGCAGGTAAATGGAATACTCGCTTTGCATCCGGATGCATTAAATATGTACAATGAGATCAATAAAGGGTTGACTGCTATAGAAACAGAGAAAATAGCTGTTCAAACACAGGCTGCAGCGATCGTTAACTAGTCTTTTCAGCATTCATTCGGGCTTTTAGTTTGTTTTTCAACTAAGGGTGGGTATATTTGCGCCGTGGAATTTATAGCTTCTACAGCGGTGTGGATCTAAAAATCTTATCTGATTCACCTTTAAAATAGGAATGGATGCTTAAACCCTCAGAATTTTTCAAACAGCATATCGGACAAGAGATGAAAACCTCTTTGTCGCCAGTATTGAACTGGTTAAGGCCAACAATTCTGGCCGTAGAAAAAGGAAAGCTGATATTACAGCATAAGGTGAGGGAGGAAATGACCAACCCAATGGGCATCTTACATGGCGGTATTACAGCGGCTATTATTGATGATGCCATCGGAGCTACATTGTTTGCCTATGATGAACCCTATTACTATGTAACGATCAACCTGGTGGTGGATTATTTTGCCGCTGCAAAAGAAGAAGACCTGATCATTGCGGAAACCATAATGGTAAAGAAAGGCCTTCAAATTGCCAATGTAACCTGTGAGGTCTGGAATGAAAGCAGAACACGGCTCATTGCAAAAGGCTATAGTAACCTACTGCGGACGGAGAGAAGAAAACCTGAAAACAGTAACACAGATAAATAAAAATACAAGGGCATTAGCCTTAACAATATTAAATAAAATAAAAAAATAGGATGAAAAGAGTAGTCGTAACCGGTATGGGTGTTATTAGTCCATTAGGAAATTCTGTAGATGAATTGTGGAAGAATATCCTGGCAGGTAAGAGTGGAGTAGGGCCAATCACTAAGTTTGATTCTACCAAATTTAAAACTCATTTTGCCTGTGAGGTCAAAGACTTTAATGCAGAAGATTACGTGGAGAAAAAAGAAATCAAAAAGTATGATGTCTATACTCAATATGCTATTGCAGCAAGTGATCAGGCGATTAAAGCTTCAGGACTTGATTTCTCTGCCATGTCTGAAGAAGACCGTTGTGAAGTAGGTGTGATCTGGGCAACTGGAAACGGAGGAATCGGTACTTTTGAACAGCAATTGAAAGAATACCATACAGGTGATGGTACTCCAAGATTCAGCCCTTATTTTATTCCTAAAATGATTGTGGATATTGCAGCCGGAGTTATCTCTATCCGCAACAGTCTGCACGGACCAAACTATTGTACAGTTTCTGCTTGTGCTTCTTCAAACACTGCGATTATTAGTGCCTTTGATACGATCAGATTAGGAAAAGCAAATATCATGATCGCAGGTGGTTCTGAGGCTGCTATCACGGATTCTTCTGTGGGCGGATTTAATGGTGCTCAGGCTTTGTCAAAAAGAAATGATGATCCTGAAAAAGCTTCACGCCCATTTGATAAAGACAGAGATGGTTTTGTGATCGCTGAAGGTGCTGCTGCCCTGATCCTGGAAGACTACGATTACGCAATTGCCAGAGGTGCTACTATTTATGGTGAGATGGTTGGTGGCGGTATGGCTGCTGATGCTTACCACTTAACAGGAACACATCCTCAGGGATTAGGTGCGGTTCAAGGTATGAAAAAGGCATTGAAGGATGCTGGAATTGAGCCTGAAAAAATTGATTATATCAATGCACACGCGACTTCAACAGGTCTTGGTGATTTAAGTGAATTGATCGGAATTAAAAAAGTATTCAATGACGCTCCGGTATTGATCAGCGGAACAAAATCTATGACAGGTCATTTATTGGGTGCTGCAGGTGCAATTGAAAGTGTGATCAGTATCCTTTCTGCACAGCATGATATGGTTCCGGCTACTATAAATACAGAGAATTTGGATGAAGCGATGCCTGAAGGATTACACATCGTTCTAGGAAAGTCCGTAGCGAAAAAAATCAACTACGTAATGAACAATACTTTTGGTTTTGGTGGCCATACGGCAACCTCCATCTTCAAAAAATACGAAGGGAAATAATAGTCCTGCTATAGTTAATTATAAAAAAAACGAGCGTATCCAAAAGGTACGCTCGTTTTTTTGTACAAAGAACCTACTTAGCCGTTTCGGTTCCTGTAATCACATGAACTTCACGCTGCGGATATGGAATTCCAATGCTGTTCTTGTCCAGCTCTTCTTTGATCAGTTGAAAGTTTCTGTGGTATACCGGCCAGAATTCGCTGTTAGCCGCCCAGGCACGGATAGTCAGGTTGATGGAGCTATCTGCTAAGGCAGTAACCAGCACCTTAGGTTCAGGCTCTTTCAGGATCTGCGGATCTGCAGCAAGGACTTTTATGATCTCATTTCTGGCTACATTGATGTCTGAATCGTAAGAGACGCCAATCACATATTCCAGCATTCTGGTGTCATTGTCACTTAGATTATTGATCACCGCATTAGCCAGAGGGCCATTAGGAGCGTATAAAGTGGTGCCGTTGCCAGCCTTTAATGTGGTGTATAGAATGTCAATTTTAAGTACCGTACCGCTTACGCCATTATTTGTAGATATGGCATGTCCAACTCGGAATGGTTTAAACAATAAGATCAGGACGCCACCCGCAAAATTCGACAAACTGCCTTGTAAGGCTAAACCTACCGCCAAACCTGCGGCACCCAATACCGCCACGAAAGAGGTAGTTTGTATGCCTAGTGTAGAAGCCACCGTCAGCAATAGCAATACATAAAGTACAACTTTGATGATACTCAATAAAAAACTAGACAGTGAGATGTCAATTCTTCCTTTTGTAAAGCGATTGGTTAAAAAACGGAGTAGAAATTTTATCAAATACAAACCAACAAATAAAGTGAGGATGGCGGCGATAAAAGACGGTATACGAGCTATTAGGCCGTCTAAGAGGTGATCCAGTGTGATTTCAATTTTGGACATATCGTTTTATTTTTGTGTATTTGCGTGCTAGCCACATTTATGATGCCATCAATGGGCTTGATTTTTGTAAAACTGCAAATTTAACCTGAGAAAAGGTTTTTAAGCCACAGAATTACTACAGAATTAACGAGTAATTTAGAGATAAGAAATATATAAAGATGTTGAGATTAAAGTGTAGCGTGTTGCTAATGTTGTGTTTTTCTGTAATCACCAAAGGCCAGGTCGCCGATTCATTAACAAATAAGAATAAGGTTAAAGTTGCCCCATTTGTCATTCCTGCTGTGTTTATAGGTTATGGCCTGATGGCGAAAGGGGATAATTTCATTAGGGATCTTGACCGTACCACACAGGCTGAACTTCAGGAAGACCATCCTTTTTTCTCCAAAAGCGCAGATGATTTTATGCGTTATGTACCTGCATTAGCGGTATACGGCCTTAATCTGGCAGGCGTAAAAGGTAAAAATAGCTACCTCGATGCGACGGGTAATTATGTCGTGTCTATGGGCATCATGACAGGGGTAGTGGCCTTAGGAAAAAAAGGCTCTCACCGTTTACGACCTGATGAAAGCAGCTACGATTCTTTTCCTTCCGGACATGCGGCAACTGCTTTTTTAGCGGCAGAATTTCTAATGCAGGAATACAGAGATGTTTCTCCATTCATAGGTTACGCAGGTTATGCCGTGGCCACCACCACAGGAATTTTCAGACTGTATAACAATAAGCATTGGGTAAGTGATGTGGTGGCTGGTGCTGGTGTAGGTATCTTGTCTGCTAAGCTCGGGTATTTAGTGTACCCAAAACTTAAAAAACTGATTATGGGTAGAAAGCAAAGTAATTTCAATGTGATGCCAGCGTATCAGCAAAAAAGCATTGGCTTTTCGATGTCAGGGACTTTTTAAGTGTAAACCGGCTACAGAATTACTACATATTTGAGTGTTAGCTTTATACTAAACATTCAAATCATGAAAAAGCTCCACTGCCTGTTAATTGCAATTTCTTTGCCTGGCTTTTTATCTGCTCAGGTTCAATCTCCAGATTCTTTAGCCCTAAAGAATACCAGCAGCCGGCCCTTAAAGGTAGAAGCATTGATTATCCCTGCGGTATTTATGACTTATGGCGCGCTGTCTTTTGGAAACAATCCGATCAGAGACCTGGACCTGACTACAAAAAGCGAACTCCAGGAAGACCACCCTTTATTTGCAGCACATTTAGATAATTACACGCAGTTTGCACCGGCACTTGCCGTGTACGCGCTAAATTTTGCTGGAATAAAGGGAAAACATAGCTTGGTAGATGCCACAGGAATCTATGTGTTGTCTACAGCCATTATGGGAGGGAGCGTCTCAATTTTAAAGAAAACTTCGCATCGTTTAAGGCCTGATGGCAGCAGTTATAATTCCTTTCCTTCAGGACATACCGCTACTGCCTTTGCGGCAGCAGAATTTTTAAAACAGGAATATAAAGATGTTTCTCCCTGGTACGGCTATGCTGGATATGCGGTAGCGACGGCTACAGGTACATTGAGGATGTATAACAATAAGCATTGGCTGAGTGATGTGGTTGCAGGTGCTGGAATCGGAATTCTGTCCACCAAGATTGCCTATTGTTTATATCCACATTTAAAACGGCTCCTGATTGGTAAACAAACGCTGAGTTATAGTATGGTGCCGGTATATCAGGATAAAACACTTGGTCTCTCTTTCCATGGAACGTTCTAAAACTAGTTGGTATGCAGCGATTGTGCTGTTGCTGTTTTCCATCTCCGGAAAAGGACAGTCTACCTCCGGGAAAGACCTGGACTACTTTGTCCATCAGGGATTGACTAATAGTCCGGTTTTGAATGATTATAAAAACCAGCAGATAAGCAACCGTATAGATAGTTTAAGGTGGCGAGCTGGGTATCGCCCGCAAGTCACCGCCAGCTCAACAGGTTTGTATGCACCCATAGTTAAAGGTTATGGCTATGATCAGACGCTGAGTAATGGACAATCACTAGAGGCATTGCTGACAGTTAATTACCTGCTAACAGGGCAAGGTCGAATCCAGCAGCAGCAGCAGCAATTAAAAATTCACAGCGATTCTATTCAGTATGCGGCTAATTGGTCGGTGCTCGACCTCAAGAAGAACATTACCGATCAATATCTAAATGCCTATGCCAGTCAGGAGCAAATGGTCTTTAATGCGGAAGTTTATGAGTTACTGAAAAAAGAAGAAGTCATTCTGAAAAAACTAACCCGCGCAAATACTTATAAGCAATCCGAATATCTTACTTTCCTGGTCACGTTTCAGCAGCAGCGACTATCCTGGAAACAAGCGGAAATGCAGTTTAACAACGATTATGCGATGTTAAACTACCTCTGTGGAATAATTGATACGGTGGTAAATCCAATAAAGGTCCCCGATATTAGTGCTGCTACTCCTGTTGGAGGCGCATTTTTTACCACGCGCTACAAGCTGGACAGCTTAAAAAATGCAAATGATAAGGTTGGGGTAGCGCTGAATTATAAACCCAAAGCCAGTATTTATGTAAATGGGGGATATAATTCTTCATTTTTATTACAACCCTACAAGAATTTCGGAACAAGTGTGGGTTTTACACTTTCCATCCCAATTTATGATGGACATCAGAAAGCCATGCAGCTGCAGCAGCTGAATATTCAGCTGCAAACCGGACTCGCTTATAAAGCCTTCTTTGTCAGACAGCACCAGCAGCAAATCCATCTGCTGCTGCTGCAGATCCGGGAAAATCAGGATTTATATCCACAGCTTAACGAGCAGATCAGGTTTGCTAAAAGCCTGATAGAGGTAGATAGTCGATTGCTGCATACCGGTGAGCTTAGGATTGCGGACTATATCATCGCAATTAACAATTACCTGGCTGCTAAAAATCTGCTGCGTCAAATACAGGTTAATGGCTTTAAACTGATCAATCAATTCAATTATTGGAACAGATAATATGAAGAATGTGATAAAAAACATAGCAGCTGCAGGCTTCAGCTTATTGCTGGCCGCCTGCGGAACTCCAGCAAAAGACCACAGTCTGGATACACTGGAACAGCGGGCTACAGTAGAAATAACGCCTCCGAAACGCCAGGATATGGCTTCGTATGTAGATTTCAATGCCAGTTCTAGCTATCTCGAAAAAAGTTATATCAAGGCTAGTATAAATGGATACCTAAAGGATATGAAGGTTAAAATGGGGGATGTTGTCTATAGTGGCCAGGTGTTATTCAGCCTGGTTACTAAAGAAGCGCAAGCCATTGGAAATTCCATTAATCAGCTGGATCCGGCGTTTAAATTTTCGGGAACTTCCCATATTCGCGCCGCGGTACCTGGTTTCATTATGCTGCTAAGCCATCAAAAAGGAGATTATGTGTCCGAAGGAGAGGTGCTGGCAGTTTTGAGTAATAAAAATAGTCTGGTGTTTTTGTTGGATGCTCCCTATGCAATGAGACAAAGTTTAGTCAATAATGCTGCAGTAGCGTTGACTTTGCCAGACGGAGAGCAGTTGGCCGGAACTATTGGGGTTCCGCTTGCCAGTGTAGATTCTGTTGCGCAGACGCAGCGTTTTATCATTCATGTTTCCCCTGATCATGCCATTCCAGAAAACCTGGTGGCCCTGGTCAGAATTGTCAATTTGTATCATCCCAATGCCCTCACACTTCCAAAAGCTGCGGTGCTGAGTAATGAAACTGAAGATGAGTTTTGGGTCATGAAATTGAATAACGACTCCACAGCTGTCAAGGTGGTAGTTGAAAAGGGGATCGATGATGGAAGACAGGTAGAGATTTTGGCCCCTGCTTTTGCTGCGAATGATCGATTCGTATTGAGTGGTAACTATGGTCTGGCAGATACCGCGAAAGTTAAAATCAAGAGATAAGCTATGGATAACTTTTTCATTTCTCATAAGAAACCATTAATGGTGGTTTTGCTGCTGGTACTGCTGGGAGGCGCTTTTTCCTATACCAGGATCAAAATGGCTTTATTTCCGGAGATTACTTTTCCAAAGATCAAGATCATTGCAGAAGGTCAGTTGCAGCCAGTGAATCAAATGATGCTGACAGTGACACGGCCTTTGGAAAATGTAGTGAAACAGGTGCCTGATTTGAAGCTCATCAGAAGTGTGACCAGTAGGGGGAATTGCGAGATATCCGCTTACATGAACTGGAATGCCGACATAGATTTGAGTCAGCAAAGAATTGAATCGCAGATTGCTAAAATTAAAAATAGCCTTCCTGCTGAATTGAATCTGACGGTAGAAAAAATGAATCCATCCATTCTTCCGGTGAGTGGTTATACCTTGGAAAGTAGAGTCAAATCCCCGATTGAACTGAAGCAGCTAGCAGATCATACCATTAAGCCATTTCTGTTGCAGGTGGAGGGAGTTTCAGAAATCCGAATCATAGGTGGAAAAACTAAGGAGTACCGCGTAACGCTGAGTCCTTCAAAGATGACGGCATTGGCGATTGGCCCAAATGAGATTGCCATTGCAATGATGCAAACCAACTTTGTGAAGTCTAATGGCTATGTGGTGGATTTTAACTATTTATATTTATCGATTACGGACGCCTCACTAAAGACAAAGGCAGACCTTGAAAATGTAATTGTCAGTAGAAAGAACAATAGGGTAGTTAGATTGAAAGAGCTCGCAGCAATAACTGCGGAGGAGGCGATTGAATATACGAGGGTGAATGCCAATGGTAAGCCAGGGATTTTGATTGCAGTGATCAAGCAGCCAAATGCAAACCTGGTGGATCTATCCGCGCAAATGGAACAGAAGGTATCCGATCTAAGAAAGATTTTGCCTCAGGGTGTGACAATAAAGCCCTATTATCTGCAGGCAGATTTTGTAAATACTACTGTAAAAAGCGTGACTGATAGTTTGTGGATCGGTTTGCTGCTGGCTATAGTGGTGGCTGTTGTTTTTCTACGTGCGCTGAAACCCAGTCTCAGTATTTTACTCACTATTCCTATTACACTAGGTTTAACATTAATCTCTTTATATGCGATCGGCTATTCTTTCAACATCATGACTTTAGGAGCAATTGCTGCGGCCATCGGATTGATTATCGATGATGCGATCGTTGTAGTAGAGCAGATTCACCGGACTCATGAAGAGCATCCGGGAGCAGCAACCTCCATGTTATTGAAAAAAGCAATTGCCTATCTTTTTCCTGCAATGCTGGGTTCTTCCATCAGCACCATCGTGATTTTTATCCCTTTTGTATTGATGACAGGTGTTGCGGGCGCTTATTTTCAGGTCATGACCAATACGATGATCATCGCACTGCTCTGTTCTTTTTTTGTAACCTGGATTGGTTTGCCGGTGATTTACCTATTACTCAGTAAAAAAGAACCCGCGTTTTCAGATAATGCAGTGGAGGGGTCGCTGCGGGCTGCAAATGTGAATCCGGTTGTTCCTGTATGGGAACCGAAGAACAGTGCCTGGATTAGTTATTTTATTCGAAGATCCTATTGGAGTTTTGGATTTATCGGCTTGCTCTTAATATTGATGCTGGTCTTGTTTCCCCGCTTAGAAACAGGCTTTTTACCGGAAATGGATGAAGGAAGTGTGGTGCTTGATTATAAGACTCCTCCGGGCACTTCTTTGGAGGCAACTGATCGAATCCTGAATGAGGTGGAGCGAATGATCGTTAAAATTCCTGAAGTCGCCACCTATTCCAGGCGGACAGGGACGCAGATGGGCTTTTTTATTACAGAGCCTAATACTGGAGATTACCTGATTCAGTTAAAGAAGGACAGAAGCAGGAGCACTGATGAAGTTATCGAGGAGATCAGACGTAAAATTGAACAGTCGCAGCCAGCTTTGACTGTAGATTTCGGACAGGTGATAGGCGATATGCTCGGTGATTTGATGAGCGCAACACAACCTGTGGAACTTAAAATATTCGGAACGAATCAGAAAGTTCTTCAGCAGCTCTCAAAGAAAGTGGCGGATGTAGTATCCAGTGTAAAGGGCACCGCAGATGTGTTTGACGGAATTGTGATTGCAGGTCCTTCGGTACATATACGTCCTGATTATGCTGCGCTGGCACAATATGGCATTTCTCCTGCTGAATTTCAGTTGCAGGTGCAGACTGCTCTGGAGGGAAATGTGATGGGTAATATCTATGGCTTGCAGCAAGTGTATCCTATAAGAATGGTATCCTTTAATGGTAAGCATCCGGGTGTGGAGCAACTGAGTCAAATGAATATATTTCTGGCTAATGGAAAGGTGATCCCCATTGGGATGCTGGCTACTGTACAAACCAGAGATGGGGAGGCAGAGCTGGAACGCGAAAACTTACAGTCTATCGGTTTGGTTTCTGCACGCCTGAATCAACGGGATCTGGGCAGCGTAATGGCTGAGATTCAACAACAGATTGTTAGCAATATTCAGCTACCAAATGGCTATTTCATTGAATATGGAGGGGCTTATGCGGAGCAGCAGCAGTCCTTTAAGGAGCTTTTTATGATCCTGGTGCTTTCCAGTTTATTGGTTTTTAGTGTAATTCTATTTGTCTTTAAAGACTTTAAAATAGCCTTCTTTATTTTACTAATTGCTGTTCTCGGGGTTTCTGGGAGTTGTTTGGCTTTGTTTTTAACACATACACCTCTAAATGTGGGCAGTTATACAGGATTGATTATGGTGGTTGGGATTATTGCTGAAAATGCAATATTCACATTTTTGCAATTTAAAGAGGCATTGAAAGGCAAAGGGTTGGATGAGGCGATAGTATATGCGATTTCAACCAGATTAAGGCCTAAAGTGATGACTGCTCTAGGTGCTATTCTTGCGTTAAGTCCATTGGCATTCGGTATAGGGGCGGGGGCACAGTTACATCAGCCGCTGGCTATTGCAATTATTGGTGGTTTTTTGGTGGCATTGCCTTTATTGCTCATTGTGCTGCCAAGTCTGATCAGGAGGTTTTATCGGCGATAGGGAAAATTTAAGGGGCCGAACTTCCCGGAACAGGCCCCTTTACCGACATCCATCGAGTAGAATAAATTATTGTTCAAATATATATATCTGGTAAAGGCAAAAAAATGATCTATATCACAATTCTGCTTTTTTATTAAAATGGTGTTTTTTTGTTGCGGTTATTCAGTTGTTTACTTTTGTTTTCTGTTGATTTTTGTACTGCAAAAACGCTCTTTTTCTGTGACAAAGCTCCTGCTTGCTGGCTAATTTATATTTGTTATTGGAACATTATTATCCTTTATTTTAAACTAATGGTTTGTTTTTGGCGTTTTTTAAAATAACACTTTATCTTATAGCGATTATTTATTTTCTATTTTTTTTTGTTGATGAGCTACTATTTTTATAAATCGTATTTTTTTTGATGCTTTCGTGTAAAAATCAAGTGATTTTTTTTAAATGGCGCAAGATGGTTTTTAGTTACAATGTAGAATATATTCCCCAATTTGGGTAATTGTTTACTTCTTTTTATCTTTTTGTTAGATTATTTTTAGCCGTTTTATATCTATAAAATTTATTTTGTGTCTATTTTGTGTCGTAAATATTGTTTTATGATTTATCTGTTTATTTGGCTCGATTTTTATGAAAAATATCATTTTTTTTTATTCTGCATAGGAATATTATAGAAATTCTAATTAATTTGGCAGTGATAAATAGAGTTAACCTTTAAGAAAATTTGCTGTTAGCCGATCATTTGGTAATAAAGCGTACTGATTAAAGAATTGATTTCGCTTTGCAGCTATTCATTTAAGGTCATTCCTCTATTTCAGGGATATGATGCTAAAAACGCTCCAACAACTGTTTACTTTGCTGACAAACAAACGCTACTGTCTGTTTATTGTTGGCTTTTTTTTCAGTTTTTCGGCTGTTTATGCCGAAGGGAGCAAGGATTTATATCCTGCAGGTGCAACAGGGAACCGCGCATTTTTATATTGTAATTCTAACAACACCGCATCCGAATCATGGCCATTTAAAACCGCTGGAACTCATTATGTGTATGCAGATGCTGGTGAAATTATCGCCGTAGCCTCAAGTGCACATGGATATGGGAAAGGCAAGATCGCGGTGACTTCCCCATTAAATGTCACCATTTACTCCAATACCTCCCAAACCGCTGGAAGAATCCCCAACCGTAAAGCTGAAATTGCCGGACCAAAAAAAGGCAAGAACGACAAAGCCAATGCTTATACTCCTTTTACTGTTGATGTAACGGAGGCCACAAAAGGGATCTGGAAAATTGAATTTCTTCCGCCTTCCGGACTGGATGGAACTGATAAATTGGATGTTCCCGATATTCTCGCTAATGGTGACTGGACACAGTCCGGATCCTCTGGTAACAACGGTAACCTGGATGAAATTGCCGCATGGGATGTTTCAGTTATGAAAAAAGGGGGAGACGAATGGTTTACCGGAAGGGTTTACGTTAATGTCCTGAACCTTCACCTGGCGGCAAGCTTTACTCCAGAAAAAGCGTATTATGCTACCCATTATGTGCTCACTAAAGATGGCCGCGCCTACCGGGTGCAAACCAATGGTAGTAATGGTGTCGGTTTTACCTTCTTTTCTAATAGTAATGGCTTTGCTATAAATTCTGTTCCAACCTATAAAAGTTTGGATAAATCCACACTGGTGGATATTCTCAATTATACCCATGATCCAACTTCGGCCGACAATGGGAGGAATATCACCCATAAAATATTCTACAATAGGCCTAATCCCGATTTACCCGCTAAAGCGACAATCGCCAACTTTCCAGGCTCAGAAACCTGGTTGAAAAATGACGCCGTGCTTCCTAAAATTACCAACCTTAGGATTGTTGGTGCAGAAGGAAGCCCCGGACTTGCAGGCAGGAATGGTGCCAATATTAAATTCGAATCCAGTACCATCGGGACTTACCGGATTACCATTCCAGTAGTGACCGCTGCGGGTACTGTCGCAAATCGGATCATTATTGGTGTAGCAAATGCAGGGGAAAATAGCGTTTTTTGGGATGGAAAGGATGCCAATGGAAATTACTTGTCGCCCGCCTCTATAGTGAGCACCCTGAAAACCAAATTACAATCTGCGGAAGTTCATTTCCCCTACATAGACATGGAAATTAATCCTTTAGGATTAATCATTGAACTGACCGTAAACAATACAACGTATGGCCTTGATGTCAATAACAAGGATGAATCCGAATACAGTGATCGAACTTATTGGGATGATAGCGAGGTGACTGGCGCCGGCTCTTTTGTGGAAAGTTCCAACCCTTTTTTTAATGCTATAAATGGCCTTTCAAGTAGAACCAGTGGTCATAAATGGGGCGCTTATGCCCTTAGTAATTCCAAAGCACCTGCGGTGCCAAATTCTGGCAGCGGAAGCTATAGTTTCGGAAATCAGAAGTCTATAGATACCTGGGCCTACATACAGGGAAGTGAAGTCGACAATCCAATTGACCTGACGATAAAAGTTGCCGATCTTAAAGTGCTCAGTATTACCCCAGACCTCAGTACTTTCCTTTCAGATCAACAGGTTGTTTATAAGGTTAAGCTGAAGAATAGCGGCCCTAGTGATGTGCAAGGCGCTCTTTTTACTTTCTTAAGTCCGAAGGGATTCCAAATAAGCGCGGTTACTCCGACCTCCACGATTACAAATGGTGTTGGAACAGTCAAAAATGCATTGACCGGGGATGGCAAGTTTACCGCTGCACTGGATATGAACAATGATTGTGAAATTGAATTTACGATCATTGGAAAGCTGACGGTTTCACCATTAGTTTCGGTCATGACTGCCGAGGCTAGCATTCTTCGTCCGGCAGACGTCACAGACCCTGATGCAACCAATCCAAACCTGAATCCAGATGGTAGCGCGCCCTCAGATCCACATTTGGAATGTAAAAATGGAACCGCTGTAGAAGACTGTAACAACATAAAGTATCATCACCTTCAGATTTATGACATTTGCGCAGGATCTGTTATTTCTACGATTTCCTACCATGGAAATAACGATATCGTTTCCCTAATCGGGAATGTTCCTTCACTTGAGTTTAAACGAGATGATGCCAATAAGTCCATGGAGATTACCGGAGCGCCATTGGCAACTGGATCTTTCACCCTAGGAACCGAGAGAAATGATCAGCATAAAACCACTTATTTGATTCATGTAGCAGCCCTACCAGTGGTGACACTTCCAAATGTATTAGCGGTTTGTAATGGAAAAAGTATTGTGATCACCGCAACAGCTTCAGGAGAAAATAACACCTATAAGTGGCAGTTCAAAAATGGCATCAATGGCTGGCAGGATTTCGCCGAAGGAACGGATGTGAAAGGATCAAATACGAATATTCTTACGCTTAGTAATGTGCCTTTGGATCTCGATGGACAAAGAATTAGGGTGTTGGTACGCTCTTCTTTTGGTTGTGATGCGGAAGCTAGCGGGACATTAAAAGTGGCGGAAAATCCAATAACAGTAACGATCACTTCCAATAACACTAAACTCTGCGATGGTGATGGTACAACATTGACTTCTTCTATTGATAAAGGGAATCAATGGTACCTGGAGGGGGTGTTGATTCCAGGCGCAATCAATAAGAAATTAATGGTTTTCGAACCAGGGACTTATTCTCTTGTCGTGACTAACGAAGCCGGCTGTTCTACCCCAGGAAGTAATACAGTGGAAATAACCATTATTCCTCCACCTGAAATATCAACCATCACTGTGGAAGGTAATGTGGTTTCTTGTAGCGGTGAAGCGGTGAAACTCTCTGTAACCAGCAATAATGCGAACCTTACTTATCAATGGGTAGATAATAATGGTGACATAGCCGGAGCGACCAGTAGCTTTTTTATGGTCACTAAGACTGGCAAGTACCTGGTTAAAGTTAGAAATTCAAATGGTTGTGAGGTGATGTCTGCTGGTGTGGATATTACCATTAAAAATAGAGCGCTTGCCACAGATGTAACGGTCACAAATCAGACGATTTGTGCAGGTAATAAGGTCATGCTAACTGCGGAAAGTACGCTTTTGGGTGCAGTGTTTACCTGGTATAGCGACTCGCAGTTAACGAATAAAATTAAGGAAGGGGCTACTTTGGAAGTGGAACCAGGCAGTACTACCGATTATTTTGTAACGGTTAGGAATGCAGATATTTGTGACAATGCGGTGGGTAATGCTAAAAAAGCAACTGTGACGGTAAATCCAATTCCAGATGCTGCGGTGATTACTGCAGAAGGGCAAACAACTTTCTGTGCAGGTGGAGCCGTGGTGTTAAAGACGACAACTGTAGCCGATAGCTACCAATGGTACAAAGGCCTAAACCTGATCACAGGTGCCACCCAACAAACTTATACGGCTACCGAAAGCGGAAGCTACAGCGTAAAAATTACTTCAATTTCTTGTGAAAGCCCTGCTTCCAATCCGATATCAGTTACGGTGAACCCGATCCCAGATGCCGTGGTGATTACCGCAGAAGGCCAGACCACTTTCTGTGCAGGCGGAGCCGTAGTGTTAAAAACTACGACCGTTGCTGATAGTTACCAATGGTACAAGGGGCTAAACCTGATTGCTGGTGCCACCCAACAAACGTATACCGCTACAGAAAGCGGAAACTACAGTGTAAAGATTACCTCCATTTCTTGTGAAAGCCCAGCTTCTAATCCAATATCAGTTACGGTAAACCCAATTCCAGATGCCGCGGTGATTACCGCAGAAGGCCAGACGACTTTCTGTGCAGGTGGAGCCGTAGTGTTAAAGACAACGACCGTTGCTGATAGTTACCAATGGTATAAAGGAATAAGCCTGATTGCTGGTGCCACCCAACAAACTTATAGGGCTACTGAAAGCGGAAACTACAGTGTAAAGATTACTTCCATTTCTTGTGAGAGCCCGGCTTCTAATCCAATAGCGGTTACTGTGAACCCAATTCCAGATGCCGTGGTGATTACCGCAGAAGGCCAGACCACTTTCTGTGCAGGCGGAGCCGTAGTGTTAAAGACCAGCGCCTTAGCAGATAGCTACCAATGGTACAATGGGCTAAACCTAATCGCAGGGGCAACTCAGCAAACGTATACCGCTACTGAAAGCGGAAGTTATACAGTGAAAATTACCTCCATTTCTTGTGAAAGCCCAGCTTCTAATCCAATATCAGTTACGGTAAATCCAATTCCAGATGCTGCGGTGATTACTGCAGAAGGGCAAACAACTTTCTGTGCAGGTGGAGCCGTAGTGTTAAAGACAACGACCGTTGCTGATAGTTACCAATGGTATAAAGGAATAAGCCTGATTGCTGGTGCCACCCAACAAACTTATAGGGCTACTGAAAGCGGAAACTACAGTGTAAAGATTACTTCCATTTCTTGTGAGAGCCCGGCTTCTAATCCAATAGCGGTTACTGTGAACCCAATTCCAGATGCCGTGGTGATTACTGTAGAAGGCCAGACCACTTTCTGTGCAGGCGGAGCCGTAGTGTTAAAGACCAGCGCCTTAGCAGATAGCTACCAATGGTACAATGGGCTAAACCTAATCGCAGGGGCAACTCAGCAAACGTATACCGCTACTGAAAGCGGAAGTTATACAGTGAAAATTACCTCCATTTCTTGTGAAAGCCCAGCTTCTAATC
>NZ_JACSZW010000019.1 GCF_014472395.1 Pedobacter sp. N36a | reverse complement strand
TAAAAATATTTAGGTGCCTATATCGGCGGTGTCTACCTCTTCCCATTCCGAACAGAGAAGTCAAGCCCGCCAGAGCCGATGGTACTGCGGTAACACGTGGGAGAGTAGGTCGGTGCCAAATCTTAAAGTAAGCCTGTAGTGAAAACTACAGGCTTTTCTTGTATACAGCCTTTTTTTATGACTGAAAAGTTTCCAAACCAGTCCTGTGCAATAGCATCAAGTACCGTAAATTGTATGAGGATACAGGACAGCACAGGTTGCTGATTTCATGAAGTCTTCTTATTTTGCAGTCTTGAATTTTATTGTGCAAATACTCAATTTCGTAGATCATGATCCCAAATATTAACAAGCTTCTTTTCGGTAGTCTGCTGTTGTTCTTCAGCCTATTTTCCATTCCATCTTTTAGTCAGCAACCAATTCATGCGGTACAGCTTCAATGTGAGTATCTGGTAAACCCTATTGGCATAGATGCAGCCCAGCCAAGATTAGCCTGGAAACTAAAAGACAATAGGAGGGCTGCTGTCCAAACGGCCTATCAGGTTAGAGTAGGTACGGATTCATTAGCATTGGTTAAGAAAGAAGGTAGTCCGGTTTGGGACTCTGGAAAGGTTGGCAGCTCAGTGCAGCTGATCAATTACGCAGGGAAAGAATTGGAGCCGTTTACAAAATATTACTGGCAGGTAGTGATCTGGGATAAAGATGGAAAGCCAGGTACTTTAATACCAGTAAGCAGCTTTGAAACTGGAATGCAAAAAATGGGCAATTGGAAAGGAACCTGGATTAGTGATAATAAGGATATTAATAAATTACCAGCTCCATATTTCCGCAAGGGATTTAGTGCCAGTAAAAAAATCAAATCAGCTCGTGCATACATGGCTGCAGCCGGACTTTATGAACTGTATCTTAATGGAGCGAAAGTCGGTAATCACCGTCTTGATCCAATGTACACCAGGTTTGACAGAAGAAATTTATATGTGAGTTATGATGTGACTGCCCAGATAAAATCGGGTGAAAATGCAGTAGGTGTATTATTAGGAAATGGTTGGTATAACCATCAATCTTTAGCGGTATGGGATTTTGATAAAGCGCCCTGGAGGGGAAGACCCACTTTTTGTCTGGACCTTAGGATAACTTATATTGATGGCTCTACTGAGGTTGTGGTTAGTGATGACACTTGGAAATCCGACGACAGTCCCATTATTTTTAATAGCATTTATACAGCGGAGCATTATGATGCACGGAAGGAACAAAAGGGTTGGAATCAACCAGGTTTTGATGATCGCAAATGGAAGGGAATTACACTTCGCGCCGCGCCATCAAATCAGATCGTCAGCCAAGTGATGCATCCTATACGTAACGTAGAAGTGATTCCTGTAAAGTCCTTAAAGAAATTTAATGACACTACCTATGTGTTTGATTTGGGAAGGAATATAGCTGGAGTTACAGAAATCAAACTGAAAGGGGATTCCGGTACTCGTTTGAGCATTAAACATGGAGAAAGGTTATTGCCAAACGGACGATTGGATTTGTCTAACATTGATGTCTATTATAGACCAAAAGATAAGAATGATCCATTCCAGACTGATATCTTTATTCTTAACGGGCAGGGGATCGAAGGATTTATGGCAAAGTTTAATTACAAGGGATTCCAGTATGTAGAAGTCACTAGCAGTAAACCTATAAATCTGAATAAGGAAAGCATTATTGGACATTTTATGCATAGTGATGTTCCGGTTGCAGGGAAAATCCAAACCTCAAGTGCAATGGTTAATAAATTGTGGACGGCAACCAATAATTCCTATTTGTCTAATTTATTTGGTTATCCGACTGATTGTCCGCAAAGGGAGAAAAACGGCTGGACAGGAGATGGTCATTTTGCAGTTGAAACTGGATTGTATAATTTCGATGGCATCACGGTTTATGAAAAATGGTTAGCCGATCACCAGGATGAACAGCAGCCTAACGGGGTACTGCCTGATATTATTCCAACAGGTGGCTGGGGATATGGAAAGTCGAACGGTACAGATTGGACGAGTACTATTGCAATCATTCCCTGGAATATTTATTTATTTTACGGTGATTCTCATTTGCTGCGCAGCTGCTACCCTAATATAAAATCTTATGTAGATTATGTGACCCAGATCAGCCCAAATGGATTAACCACATGGGGACGGGGAGATTGGGTACCTGTTAAATCTGAATCTCCACTAGAGTATACCTCTTCGGTGTATTACTATGCTGATGCGTTAATATTGGCAAAAGCGGCTAAACTTTTTGGTAAAATTGACGATTATGAATCTTATACTGCATTAGCGGAGAAAATTAAAAAGGCAATCAATGATAAATACCTGAATCGCACTGATGGAATTTATGGCACTGGATTGCAGACGGAACTCAGCGTCGCATTATTATGGGGAATTGTACCCGAAGAACTGAGGCTAACCGTTGCGCAAAATCTTGCGGATCGGGTAAAGGCCGACAATATGCATCTCGATGTTGGTGTCCTTGGTGCTAAAGCGATATTGAATGCCTTGAGTGAAAACGGGCAAGCTGATATTGCCTATAAATTGGCCGTCCAGGATACTTATCCCTCCTGGGGTTGGTGGATCGTGAATGGTGCAACTACCTTATATGAAAATTGGAATATTCAGGCGGAAAGAGACATTTCTTTAAATCATATGATGTTTGGAGAAATAGGTGGATGGTTCTTTAAAGGGCTTGGCGGTATTATGACTGATGAAAAGGCACCAGGTTTTAAAAATATCCGTTTGATGCCGAATTTTGTTGCTGACTTAAATGAATTTGAAGCCAGGCATGAGGGACCATTTGGGCCCATTCAATCTTCCTGGAAGCGAAAGGGTAAAAAAATAGTATATGAAGTGAGCATACCCCCAAATTCTTCTGCAACAATTCATTTTCCAGTCCAAACCGGACAGTCTGCCTGGATAGATGGGGAAAAGCTCCCGGAAATATATCAGGCAAGTGCGGGAAAGTATACTTTCGAAATTCTGTAAGTTAACTTAAAGTGAAATTGAAAAGCGGCTATTTATGTAGGCGCTTTTTTTATGCTAAAAGGTTTTTTAATATAAGTGCTGGCTATACAGGATGGTGCAGGTTGCGGGCTTTAACGGCTTGTTCTATTTTAGTAAAACCAAATATATACTTATATGACAACGGATAAAAGAATACTAAAATTCATTTCTGTCGTAGTTTGCATGTTCGCATTTGTCTTCGGCAATGCTACGCTTGCTTTTTCACAGCAGATGAATGTTACCGGAAAGGTAACTGACAAAAGTGATGGCAGTCCAATTCCAGGGGTAACGATTAAAGTAAAAGGTACAGCTGCCGGAACCACCACTAACTCTGATGGCACTTATGTTTTACAGGTCAGCGGGAATCCAGTATTAACATTCAGTTACGTCGGCTATGACGAATTGCAAATTCCGGTTAGTGGTAAATCAACACTGAACGTGCAGCTCATTTCAAATAATCAGGCGCTGGATGAAATTGTAGTTATAGGTTATGGTACCACGACTAAAAAAGATGTGACAGGTTCAGTAGCGACCTTGTCAGCAGCACAAATTAAAGACATTCCAGTAAGTTCTGTAGATCAGAAATTGAAGGGGCAGATTGCCGGTGTTCAGATTAGTACTACAACAGGAACACCTGGCGGAGGTACCTCTATTAAAATTAGGGGATCTGGTTCTATTGGTGCTGGTGATAATCCACTTTTTGTAGTAGATGGTTATCCCATATCAAATACTTCAGGGCAGGTATCCAATCCATTGAACGTGATTAATCCAAATGATATTGAATCTATTACCGTTTTAAAAGATGCTTCTTCTACTGCAATATATGGATCAAGAGGTGCTAATGGGGTGATTGTAATCACCACTAAACAAGGTAAAGCAGGTGTTCCAGTGGTGAATGTAAGTGCTTATACCGGAATTCAAACTGTTCCAGAGAAAGGCCGTCCTCAGATGTTAAATGGAACAGAGTTCGCGCAATTTAGGAAAGACATGATTATTGATGATTTTGCTTCCAGGGAGAAAGTGGCGACAGACAGTGATATCCCTGCGGCGTATCGTAACCCAGCACAATATGGGGAAGGGACGAATTGGTATGATGAAATTTTACATAATGCCCAGCAACAAAGTCTTGATGCCAGCATTAGCGGTGGATCAGAGAATTCAAAATATGCTTTTTCAGTGGGCTACCTGAATCAGGAAGGTACACTTAGGTATACCGGTTTTGAGCGTCTGGCTATTCGCATGAATACAGAGAGTAGAATTGGGAAAAGATTAAGAGTAGGGCTAAGTTTAGCACCAACACATACGGTACAGAAACTGAATAGTTTTGAAAGTGATTTTGTGGATGTTCTGAGTAGGAGCCTATGGTTAAGTCCATTAGTTCCCGTTACAGATGCCAATGGAGTACGTACGCCTTATGTGAGTTCTCCTGACATGTATACTGGACCAAATCCACTGAATAGTTTGGAATTTGCAGGCACTAAATCCAAAGCATTTAGGGGATTGGGAACTGCCTTTGCGGAGCTGGAGATCGCTTCCGGCTTAAAGGCTAAATATAGTTTCAATGTAGATTATACTCAAGGTTCATCTTTTGTATTTAACCCATCTTTTATAGGAGGAATTAATGCACCGCCACCAGTAGTGCCAAATTCATCCACTAATAAATCAAATGGTTTCAACTGGTTGTCGGAAGCTTTATTGACGTACGACAAATCGATAGGGACAGACCATAGGTTCAATGCGCTTTTAGGTTTTAGTGCACAGAAAGATCGTGTAGAATCAATTGGCCTGTTCGCTGATAACTATCCGGATGATAAAATACAAACCATCAATGCCGCTGCGATCATCAGTTCTTTTAATCAAGACGTACAAGCATGGTCTCTTGTTTCTTATCTCGCGCGTTTAAATTATTCTTATAAAGACAAGTACTTATTTACAGCTACAGTTCGTACCGATGGATCTTCACGATTCGGAAAAAACAACCGTTACGGAACTTTTCCTTCTGCAGCAGTAGGGTGGCGCGTTTCGGAGGAAGACTTTATGAAGAAAGTGGATTGGTTGAGTAATTTGAAATTGAGAGGTACCTATGGCTTGTCAGGTAATTTCAACATTGGGAACTATACTTATATCACGAATATTGGCTCTTCGAACTATTCTTTTGGTGGAAATATCGCTAGTGGTCGAATACCTACTTCCTTAAATAACCCAAACTTGACCTGGGAAGAATCTTCTCAACTGGATTTGGGGATTGATCTTGGTATTCTAAAAGACAGAGTTAATTTTACGGTGGATTACTACCGTCGCATTACCAAAGGAATGTTGTATAACAGTGAAATTCCGCTGTCATCAGGATATGGCAATGCAATTATTAATTCTGGAGAGATTGGAAATAATGGGTTTGAATTTGCGATTAGCTCCAGCAATCTGGAAGGTAAGTTTACCTGGACAACAAATGCAAACGTCGCATTTAACCGGAACAAGGTATTGTCATTGAATGAAAAAAATGACCCTATATATAGCGGAAGGAGTGGAGAAGGATCATATCAGCACATTACGCAGGTTGGAAGGCCAGTGGGTGAGTTCTATGGGTACATTTTAGAAGGCATTTATAAAAATCAGGCAGATCTGGATAATTCTCCTAAACACGTGACTTCTGTTGTGGGGTCAGTGAAATATAAAGATGTAGATGGAAATGGTGTAATTGAAGCGGTGAAAGACTTTGCTGTAATCGGCTCACCTCAGCCAGATTTTATCTGGGGCTTAACCAACAACTTTTCCTACAAAGGATTTGATTTGAATGTACTTCTGGTAGGTGCTCAGGGGGGACAAATTCTGAAAACAGCAAATCAATACCTACTAAATATTGACGGAATCTTCAATGTAGATCGTAAAGTATTAAATCGATGGAGATCCGAAGAAAATCCTGGGGATGGAATGACACCAACTACCAATGGTGCCAGGGTAATTTATAGGGATGTGAATTCATCCTGGGTTGAGGATGCAAGTTTCATGCGCATACAGAATTTAACATTAGGCTATAAATTCAGCGAAAAGATGCTTGCGGCTTCTAAAGTAATTAAAGGGGCAAGAATATATACTAGTGTACAAAATCTGGCAACTTTCACAAAATACAGTGGCTCTAATCCAGAAGTTAGTCGAAATACCATCTCGGGAAATGCAGTGAGTAATGCATTGGTTCCAGGTGAAGATTTCACCAATTATCCATTGCCAAGAACATTCATTCTAGGTGTTAACCTGACTTTTTAATCATGATCAAGATGAAAAACTATTCAAAATCAATTATAGCCGGTGTTTGTATGCTCACTTTGGCTGCTACGAGCTGCAAAAAGACTTTTTTAGATCAAACTCCTGAAGCGTCATTGGCAGGAAATAATTTTTATCAGACGGAAACAGATTTTAAGCAAGCTGTTAATGGTGCTTATGCTTCGATCAAAGATATGGCAAACGTAAATTATTGGCTTTTCGGAGAAATGCGTTCTGACAATACCTCCAATCAATACAATCCTTCAGATAGAGGCTATGAACAAAGAGAGTTTATTGATCAGTTTCTGGTAGGTGCAACAGCAGAACCAATCGAGAATTTTTGGCAGCAAAATTATACAGGCATTGCGCGTTGTAATGAAATTATTGCCAGAATTGGGGGAATTACTATGGCTGAACAGTTGAAAAATCAATTTGCTGGAGAAGCCTTATTCCTAAGGGCCTTTAATTATTTTAACCTGCTGAGACAGTATGGTGGGGTACCTCTTCGGTTATTGCCTACTGATGCACCATCAGATGCACGTTCCAAAGGCAGGGCAACTGTAGAAGAAGTCTATACTCAGATCATTGCAGACCTAAAAGCCGCTTCAGAGAAATTACCAGCTAGTTATGCCGCGGCAGAATTGGGGAGAGCTACAGAAGGGGCTGCCCGGGCCTTATTGGCAAAAGTTTACCTGACAAGGGGGAATTATACGGAGTCATTAACTGAATTAAGAAAGGTTCAAGGCTTGGGCTATAGTTTATTGGCAAATTATGCGGATGTATTTAGTCCCGCCAATAAGAATAACAAGGAATCTGTGTTTGAAATCCAATACATGGGTTCACAGCCTTCCTTAGCAAGCAATTTTATGTATCAGTTTGCGCCATGGAATTCAGGAAGTATTGTAACGGGTGATGCTGGCTCAACATTAGGTGGCGGTAATGGCTGGAATATACCTACGAAGAATATGATTAATGCTTATGAGGTTGGAGATATCCGGAAGGATTTGTCGTTAGCAACAGGTTTCACCGATTTAACGGGTAAATTTCAGGCCATTCCTTATGTCAAAAAATACAACCATGGATTTGTAGAACGTGGACGTACCGATGATAATTTTCCAGTGATTCGTTATGCAGATGTCTTACTGATGATTGCAGAATGTTTAAATGAACAAGGGTTTGTGGCAAATGGAGAAGCATTTACATTGTTAAACCAAATCCGTTTCAGAGCTAAACTGAATCCGAAGACCGCAGGAAATAGTGTTCCTGCGCTAACTGTCGATAATCAACAAGCTTTCCGCCAGGCTATTTTACAGGAAAGAAGGGTAGAATTGGCATTTGAAAACCAACGCTGGTATGATTTGTTACGTTCTGGAAAGGCGGTAGAGGTGATGATTGCACAAGGAAAGGAAGAGCTGGCTGAAAAAATTACGATTCCTGCTGGTGCTTATCTGGTGACTGCTAATAAATTATTACTTCCGATTCCTCAGAAAGAAGTAAATCTTGATGGTTTAGTTCAAAATCCACAATAATAGGAACGATGATTAAAGTTAAATATGATTTCCAAGCATTAAAAAAAAAATGTAATGATGAAAAATATTCAGAGGAGCAGGCTTCCTATTTGGAAGACTAGTGGAATGGTCATCCTATTTTGTGGTTTGTTAATTACAAATGCATGGGCTCAAAAAATCCAAGTTGAGGATTTGAAGACGGAATATCAGAAAAACCCGCTGGGGATAGATGCTACTGCGCCAAGATTAAGCTGGAAAATCAGCGCTAATCAGCGGAATGTGATGCAAGATAGTTATCAGATTCGTGTAGGCAGAGATTCTATTAGTGTAAAGTCTGGAAAGGAATTGATATGGGATAGTGGGCTGCAGAAAAATGAGCACTCCGTATTGCTGCCATATGCTGGCCCGCCACTGGAATCTGGTACTAGATATTATTGGCAGGTAAAAGTTAAAGATAACCAGGGAAAGGAATCTCCATGGAGTGAAATTCAGTTTTGGCAGATGGGCTTATTGAATAAGTCTGACTGGACAGCACAATGGATTGGTGCAGCGCCGACGGATACCCTGGCTGGACCAAGTCCAATTTTTAGAAAAGCTTTTCCGTTGGATGGAAAGATTCGCTCTGCAACTTTGCACATCACTGCACATGGAATATATGAAGCAATGATTAACGGTAAAAGGGTAGGTAAGGATCATATGGCACCTGGATGGACCAGCTATAATGACCGTCTATTGTATCAGAATTATGAAGTAACAGACCTGCTGAAAACGGGACACAACGTAATTGGCTTTTCACTCGGCGATGGCTGGTATCGAGGCCGACTTGGCTTTGATGGACAACGAAGTTTTTATGGGAAACGATTAGCTGGTCTGGTACAGTTAGAAGTAATTTATCAGGATGGTAGCCGTAAAACAATTCAAAGTGATGGCAGCTGGAAATTTACAAAAGGGCCTGTTCAATTTTCTGATCTTTATGATGGAGAAGTATATGATGCGAGACTAGAAAAAAATGGCTGGTCTGCGGTCGGATATAATGACCAAGGCTGGATGCCTGTCAGTATTGTTCCGGCAAGTACAGCTGCTCTGGTCAGCAGTATTGCGCCATTGGCTCGTAAACATGAAGAATTCAAAGTGCTTAGGGTGATTAAAACACCAAAAGGTGAAACGGTACTTGACTTTGGACAGAATTTGGTGGGTTGGGTGCAGTTTAAATTGACAGGCAAAGCAGGTGCTACTATAAAAATGGAGCATGGCGAAGTGCTGGACAAAGAAGGGAATTTTTACGACGCCAATCTGCGCAGTGCAAAGCAGCACATTCAATATACATTCAAAGGAAACGGGGAAGAAACCTATGAGCCGCATTTTACTTATGTAGGGTTTAGGTATGTAAAAGTAATCGGTTATACCGGAGCAATAGATCCTGCCGCATTTAAAGGGATCGCTGTTTATGCGGATATGGCACCAACAGGAACATTTAATACTTCAAATCCTCTGCTGAATCAGCTGCATCATAATATCCAATGGGGACAGAAAGGTAATTTTCTGGACGTACCTACGGATTGTCCGCAAAGAGATGAACGTTTGGGCTGGACAGGAGATGCGCAAGTATTTTTCAGAACTGCAGCTTTTAATATGGATGTGGCTGGGTTTTTCACCAAATGGATGAAAGATGTAGCCGGTGATCAGCTGCCCAACGGAAGTGTACCATTTGTGGTTCCAAATGTATTGGGAAAAAATGCGACAGGTTCAGCTGGTTGGGGAGATGTAGCGACGATAGTGCCATGGAATATGTACCTGGCTTACGGGGATAAAGAAATTTTGAAAAATCAGTATCCAAGTATGAAAGCATGGGTAGATTTTATGCAGAATACCAGTAAGAATGATCTTTGGAATACTGGCTTTCATTTTGGAGACTGGCTTTACTTTCATATACAAGACGATAGTGATGGGAGATCGGCGGTAACGGATAAATATTTAATTGCGCAATCTTTTTATGCCCATTCTACACAATTGCTCATTAATGCTGCCCGGGTTTTGGGAAATAAGGAAGATGAAAGAAAGTACGGGGATTTGTTGAAAAGGATAAAAAAAGCTTATGTCAATGAGTACATGTCGCAAAATGGAAGATTGGTATCGGGGACGCAAACGGCTTATGTTTTGGCATTAAACTTTGACATGTTGCCGGAAGATATGCGTGCACAGGCGGTAGATAAGTTGGTGCGTAATATTAAAGACTATGGAAATCACTTAACAACAGGCTTTTTGGGAACACCTTATTTATGTGAGGTATTGACGCGTTTTGGTCGCAATGATATCGCTTATGAATTATTGCTCCAGGAAACTTATCCATCTTGGTTGTATCCGGTAAAAATGGGCGCTACCACAATTTGGGAACGTTGGGATGGAATTAAACCGGATGGAAGTTTCCAAACAACTGGTATGAACTCATTCAACCATTATGCTTACGGTGCAATTGGAGATTGGATGTATCGCATTATGGCTGGTTTGGATACCGATGAAACTGGTCCGGGTTACAAGAAGATTACGATTAGGCCAAAACCAGGAGGGAAAATTGCACACGCAGCAGCATCATTGAATACCCAGTATGGTATAGCAGGCAGTGATTGGACGATAGAGAATGGCAGATTTAAGCTGAAAGTAACTATTCCTGCAAATACTACAGCAGCTATTCTTTTACCTGGAGCTGCAAATGTAGAGGTGACGGAAAGCAAACAGCCTTTGAGTAAAATTAAAGAGTTGACTGGGATAAAAAATCAAGGTAACGATCTTGAGGTTTATGCAGGTTCAGGCACTTATACGTTTGAATACGCAATTAAATTGTAGATATTATAACCGCTAAAACAGATTGATATTTATCCATCTGTTTTTATTTACCAAATATTTCTGATGAACAAAAGGAGAAGAATTATATATGCTGCAATTTCTATCATTGCATTTGTGGCTGCCTGCAGTAGTCAGAAGAAAACAACTCCAGCTCATCAGGATCGGGAGCTAGCTGAGCTGAAAAATAGCTTTTTAAAGGTACCCGACTCTATTCAAACTTCAGTTTATTGGTACTGGATGTCTGATAATATCTCTAAAGAAGGTGTGGTCAAGGATCTTCAGGCAATGAAGAAAGTAGGCATAAATCGGGCATTTATTGGAAATATTGGTTATCAAAGTACCCCCTACGGAAAGGTGAAGCTCCTATCTGAAGAATGGTGGGCAATTCTTGACACCGCTCTGTTAACCGCAACCAGACTAAACATAGAAATAGGTATTTTCAATAGCCCGGGCTGGAGTCAGTCTGGAGGACCATGGATCAAGCCAGAACAGTCTATGCGTTACCTGGCTTTATCGGAACAGCAGCTGAAGGGTGGCAAAAAAATAAGGGTACAATTGGATAAACCTGATCCGCAATTTCAAGATGTAAAAGTAATTGCATTTAAAGCTCCTCTGGATTATGGCAGAACGCTATCAGCATTAAAACCGGTTATAAAAACAAGTATTCCGATTTCCGGTTCAAAAACTCTGGTAGATGGAGACCGTTCAAATCCTGTAAATATCCCTGCCCAGGAGTTGATTCATATGGATATAGTCGTAAAAGATAATTTTCCTGCCAGAAGTCTAATGATCTATCCAGCACATCTTGCTTTGAAAGCCCATGCTGAATTGCAAGTGAAGGAAGAGGGGAGTTACAGGACACTAAAAACGTTCGAAATAGATCGGAGTAACCCCAGTTTAAATGTTGGATTTGATCCTTATGGGCCTGTATCTGTATCTTTTCCGGAAGTTTCCGCTAAAGAATTTAGGTTGGTCTTAAGTCAGGCTTCTACCGATTTTGCTTTAACGGAAATCGAATTATCAGCCTCCCCGCTGGTGGAAGATTTTATAGGGAAAACGCTGGCCAAAATGTTTCAATCACCCTTGCCTTACTGGAAAGAATATCAATGGAAACCTCAGGTGGAGTCCAATTCGAAAAACTTAGTGATTGATCCTAATGGAGTGATAGATGTTTCTTCCGGCTTGTCAGCAGAAGGGATTTTAACCTGGGGTTTTCCGGCAGGCGACTGGATTGTCATGCGTACAGGAATGGTGCCTACGAAGGTTACTAATGGGCCTGCTTCAGCTGAAGGCACCGGTTTGGAAGTCGATAAAATGAGTAAAACCCATATTGCAAGTCATTTTGATAGTTTTCTTGGAGAAATTATACGAAGAATTCCTGCTGAGCATAGAAAAACCTGGCGTGTAGCGGTACAGGATAGCTATGAAACTGGCGGACAAAATTGGACGGATGCCATGATGGAGCAGTTCAAGACTACTTACGGATATGACCCTTTACCTTATTTGCCAGTGATGAAAGGGCGGGTAGTGGGAAGTCAGGAAATGTCAGATCGCTTTTTGTGGGATTTGAGGAGGCTGATTGCCGATCGGGTTGCTTATGACTATGTTGGAGGACTACGGGCTATTAGTAACCGTCACGGTTTACGTACCTGGCTTGAAAATTATGGACACTGGGGTTTTCCAGGAGAATTCCTCCAATACGGAGGCCAATCTGATGAAATTGGAGGAGAATTTTGGAGTGAAGGTGAGTTAGGGGATATTGAAAATCGAGCAGCTTCCTCGGCAGCACATATTTATGGAAAAAAGAAAGTCTCCGCTGAATCCTTTACCGCTGGTGGCAAATCTTACGCACGTTATCCGGCATTGATGAAGCAGCGGGGAGATCGCTTTTTTACAGAAGGAATAAATAATACATTACTTCATGTATTTATCCAGCAGCCCACGGATAATTTAGTACCCGGTATCAATGCTGATTTTGGAAATGAGTTCAATAGGCACAATACCTGGTTCAATTACTTAGATCTGTTTACTTCTTATTTGAAAAGAACCAATTTTTTGCTTCAGCAAGGAAATTATGTGGCAGATGTAGCCTACTTCATTGGGGAAGATGCCCCAAAAATGACAGGGGTGACAGATCCTGCTTTGCCTCCTGGATATGCATTCGACTATATTAATGGAGAAGTCCTTCGCGATCGTGTGAAAGTGAAAGATGGTAAATTAGTTTTGCCAGATGGAATGAGCTATAGTCTGCTCGTTTTACCAAAATTAGAAACGATGAGGCCAGAATTACTGGCTAAAATTAAAGATTTGGTGGAACAGGGGGCTAATATATTAGGCCCTGCTCCGATTCGCTCCCCAAGTTTACAGGGGTACCCCTTTGCTGATCAGGAAGTAAATCGGTTAGCAAAGATACTTTGGGCTGAAAAAGCCGGCGTAGCTCCAAGGATCCATTCCTTAGGTAAGGGACGTGTATTGCAAGGGATGGATATGCAAATGGCATTGAATACCCTAAGTATCGTTCCGGATTTCAAAACGAATACTGCAAGTCCCGTTTTATATATCCACCGTAAATTGACTAATCAGGATATTTACTTTGTGAGTAACCAAACAGCGCAGGAAGTTTTTATTCATCCGGCTTTCCGCATCACCGGTAGGGCAGCAGAACTCTGGGATCCGATAACCGGCCTTACGCGAGCACTGCCGGAATTTACAGCAACAAGTACGGCAACCGCTATTCCTTTAAAGTTGGCCCCGCTTCAAAGTGTTTTTATTGTCTTTACAGATACTCTTAAAGGGGAGTCTGCGACTGAAAAGAATTTTCCAACGCAAAATCTGCTGAAAGAGATTGAGGGAAGATGGGAGTTGAAATTTGCAGATCAGCTAAGGGGACCTAAAACTTCCGTTTTCTTTGATAAGTTAACAGACTGGACTTCTAGGTCGGAAGAGAACATTAAGTATTATAGTGGTACCGTGAGCTACAACAACACCTTTACGATGAAAAAAATAGCTAAGGGCGAACGCATTATGTTAAATCTTGGAAAAGTAAATGTAATGGCGAAGGTTAAAATTAATGGTAAGGATGTAGGTGGGCTTTGGACCGCTCCTTGGGAGCTTGATATTAGCTCAGCATTGGTAGATGGAGAGAATAAAATAGAAATCAATGTGGTAAATACCTGGGACAATAGACTGATTGGGGATAGTAAGTTACCAGCATCGGAAAGGACAACATGGACCAGCATTAATCAGTTTCGTCCGGAAAGCCCATTATCACCGGCAGGCTTAATTGGTCCGGTCAGGTTATTTAGTTATAGTTTTAATCAAACCCGTTAAAAAATATAAAGCATGATACGTGTTAAATCTGGATTATTTATCCTCTGTTTTTTTATAGCTGCAGTTCCTGAATTATTTGCACAATTACCACCCATATTTGATGGGAATCCTATTGCCGCTCAAGCCCAGAAAGATGCGAGGGTACGTATGTATCTTAGTCCACAGCGCATTTTGTGGCAGTCAGATCAAAGCGGTAAGTATATTAAAGATGCGCAGTACTTGTTGAAACCAGGAAATGGTCAGGCAGAATTGGTCAACAAGAACCTCATTACATTGAAAAGTGATGGGCAGTCCGAGCCTGGAATTCTGCTGGACTTTGGGAAGGAAATCCATGGAGGGATACAGCTGGTCACGGGCCTGATGCAAAATCAAAAACCCTTGAAAGTGCGTATTCGTTTTGGTGAATCAGCATCTGAGGCGATGTCTTCAATTGATTCTTTGTCGGGGGCTACAAATGACCATGCGATTCGAGATATGATGGTTGAATTACCCTGGTTAGGAGGAATGGAATTTGGTAATACCGGCTTTCGTTTTGTCCGCATTGATCTGGTAGAACCAAATCGGGAACTCCTGCTAAAGGAAGTACGAGCTGTTTTTAGTTATAGAGACATCCCTTATGTAGGCTCATTCCATAGCAGTGACGCCCGGCTCAATGAAATTTGGGCAACAGGTGCATACACCGTTCATTTAAATATGCAGCAGTATTTATGGGACGGCATAAAACGCGATCGTTTGGTTTGGGTTGGAGATATGCATCCGGAAATTATGACCATCAATACGGTGTTTGGTTATAATGAGGTGGTTCCAAAAAGCCTCGATCTGATTAGGGAGGTCAATCCACTGCCTTCCTGGATGAATGGGATTAGTTCCTATTCTATGTGGTGGATTCGCATCCAGAGAGATTGGTATAGGTATCAGGGACAAAGGGATTATCTGGAAGCACAACGGAGTTATCTCGTAGCGCTGCTCCATCATTTAATGACTAAAATTAAAGGTAATGAAGAGCAGCTGGATGGGATGCGTTTCCTGGATTGGCCATCTTCGGAAAATCAACCTGCGATTCATGCGGGTTTACAGGCTATGATGGTCATGACCTTTAAGGATGGGGCAGAGTTGTGCCGTATTTTAGGGGAGGAAGAAACAGCAAAAAAATGTGACGAGGCAATAGGAAGACTTAAAAAACATGTGCCAGATCCTGCCAATAGTAAACAGGCAGCCTCCCTGATGGCACTTGCGGGATTAATGCCGGCGGAAAAAGCGAACAAGGATTATATCGCGGTTGGAGGTACAAAGAACTTCTCTACCTTTTATGGCTACTATATGCTGCAGGCAAAAGCAAAGGCAGGTGATTACCAGGGAGGGTTGGATAATATCAGGGAGTATTGGGGAGGGATGTTGGATTTAGGAGCAACTACCTTTTGGGAGGATTTTAATCTGGACTGGATGAAAAATGCCGGGCGTATAGATGAGTTGGTTCCTGAGGGAAAAATCGATGTTCATGCTGCATATGGCGACTATTGTTATAAGAATTTCCGACACAGTCTGGCACATGGCTGGGCATCTGGACCAACGGCCTGGCTAACGGAACATGTGTTGGGAGTGCAGGTATTGGAACCAGGTTGTAAGGTACTACAGATTAAACCACACTTGGGCGATCTGAAATTTGTAGCAGGAACTTTTCCAACACCTTATGGTGTAGTTAACATCAAGCATACTAAATTAGAAAACGGAAAAATAAAAACTGAGATTAGCGGACCTGCAGAGGTTCGGGTGATCCAATAAATATATATGATGAAAACAGCCGATTACTTTAAGTTTATTCATATCGATGAATACTCCGCCACACCTAAATATTTGCAGCTAAGTGATTCCATTATAGAGGCCATGGAGGAGGGCTTATTGGTTAAGAATCATATACTTCCTTCTATTAATGAATTGAGTTGTGTGTTGGAGATTTCCAGGGATACTGCAGAAAAAGGATATAAATACTTGAAAAATAAAGGGGTAATCGTGTCTGTCCCAGGTAAAGGGTATTATATACATAATACGGAGTTCAAAAAGAAAATCAAGATATTCCTGCTGTTTAATAAGCTGTCGGTCCACAAGAAAATTATTTACGATTCTTTTGTGGAGGCCCTGGGAGATGATGCACTGATTGATTTTTATATCTATAATAATGATTTTTCGATTTTCAAAAAGCTGATCCTGAACAAAAGAACGGAGTACTCTCATTATGTGATTTTACCCCATTTTGTAGAAGGTGGAGAAGACGCTCATCAGATCATCAATACTATCCCTACAGATAAACTAATTTTGCTGGATAAGAAAGTTTCTGGCATCAGCGGGTCCTATTCAGCCGTATATGAGGATTTTGAAAAAGATATTTTTGGTGCGCTGACGGAGGCAAAAGAAGCATTGACTAAGTATGATACCCTTAAACTGATCTTTCCTAAAAAGAGTTATTTCCCTGGTGAAATCATCAATGGTTTTAGAAGGTTTTGTCAGCAGTATGCATTCAGCCATTTCATTGTTCATGATCTAAAGGAGGAGCAAATAGATCCTGGAACAGTATACATCAACCTGATGGAAGATGATTTGGTGTTGTTGATGGAAAGAATCAGCAATTCCGATTTGACATTAGGGGTAGATGTTGGGATTATTTCTTACAATGAAACGCCATTAAAAAAGTTTTTGCTAAATGGCATTACTACCATATCCACGGATTTTAAAATGATGGGTACCATGGCCGCCGAAATCATTTTGAGCAATAGAAAGCAAACCCACCAGGCACCATTCCGGCTTACCCTCAGGTCTTCCTTATAAATTTCCTGAGCAGGACAGTAAATGACAGTTATGTAATTCTAAAGAATTAATATCGCTTATTATTCTAACCAAATACAAAATAACGTATGCAAATCATTCTTGGTGTGTTTTTCCACTTTATTGGAGGTTTCGCCTCTGGTAGTTTTTACATCCCTTATACCAAAGTCAAAGGCTGGGCATGGGAGAGTTACTGGATTGTTGGCGGCTTGTTTTCCTGGCTTATTGTTCCGCCATTAGCGGCATGGCTGACCATACCCGACTTCGGTCAAATTATAACACACACTTCAGGATCGATTTTATGGATTACGTATTTCTTCGGTATTTTATGGGGGATAGGCGGCTTAACTTATGGGTTGGGGGTTAGATACCTTGGCGTTTCTCTTGGAAGTTCCATTATTCTAGGACTGAGTTCTGTATTTGGTGCGTTGCTGCCTTCTGTTTACTACGATTTTTTTCCTAAAGCAGGGAAGGACACCTTCTCGAATATGATTCTAAGTTCCTGGGGCCAAATGGTGATCCTGGGTCTGTTCATCTGTATCGTCGGAATTATTATTTGTGGTAAAGCGGGGATGGACAAAGAGAAAGACCTGGCCAAACTAAAAGAGGCTGAAAAAAAAGAAGCCCATCAAAGTACCGAATTTAAGATTGGCCTGGGGCTGATTGTTGCCGTTATTTCCGGGATATTAAGTTCATGTTTTGCCTTTGGGATTGATTCCGGTAAAGATATGGCTCATGAAGCCAATCAACTTTGGAAAACACTGCACCCTGGTGATGGAGAGTTTTTGTATCAAAACAACGTCACCTATATTATCATTCTTTGGGGAGGTTTGACTACCAATCTGTTTTGGTGTATGGTGCTGAACTTCAGAAATAAGACATTTAAAGATTATAGCAATACTAAGACACCGCTATTGTCCAATTATATCTTTTGTGCCCTGGCAGGCACCACCTGGTTTTTACAGTTCTTTTTTTATGGCATGGCCGAAAGTAAGCTGGGGAATGGTGCTAGTTCCTGGATTTTACACATGGCCTTTATTATTCTAGTAGCTAATGTTTGGGGACTGGTATTGAAAGAGTGGTCTGCGGTAAGCAAGAAAACACTGTTTACGGTACTAACTGGTATAGCGTTTATAATTCTATCCATCCTAATTGTAGGATATGGAAATTCAATTAAATAAAAATATAAATCAAATTTTATGTCTGACGAAAAAGACCGTTTCAAGTACGTCAATTATTTATGGGATAAAGACGAAGCCGCTAAGCTCGAAGGTGATGAAGTTGGGTTGTTAATTTATCGGTCTAATCTGTTAGGTGCAGATCTACGTTTAACTAATTATGGCGGTGGAAATACATCTTGTAAGGCGGAAGCAATAGATCCTCTGACTAGGACGCCCGTTGAAATCATGTGGATTAAAGGCTCCGGTGGTGATATTGGAACGCTTAAACGAAATGGATTGGCCGCTTTATATGTAGACAAACTCCATAGCCTTCAAAACATCTATACAGGAATAGAGCAAGAAGATGCGATGGTTGAATTGTTTAACCATTGTATTTACGACCTGGATTCTAAGGCACCCTCAATAGATACACCATTACATGGTTTTTTACCTTTTAAACACATTGATCATTTACACCCAGATGCGGCGATCGCAATTGCTGCAGCCAAGGATGGAAAGCGTATTACAGCAGAACTATTTGAAGGGACAGTTGGTTGGGTAGACTGGCAGAAACCTGGTTTTGATCTGGGCTTGCAATTGCAGCAGTGTTTAGCAGAAAATCCTGGAATTCGTGGCATCATGCTGGGTTCCCATGGTTTATTCACCTGGGGAGATACCGCTTATGATTGTTATCTAAACACGCTGGAAGTGGTAGAAAAATGTGCGGCTTACCTGGAAGCTAGCTATGGACAGAAAGGTCCAGTTTTTGGCGGACAGCGCATCAAGAATATTCCTGTTGATCAGCGCGACAGACAAGCGGCGCTGCTAGCTCCGTTTTTACGTGGATTTTGTTCGACTGAGCGTAGCATGATCGGGCATTTTAGTGATGATGCACGTGTCCTTGAATTCATTAATTCTAACGATTTGGATCGCCTTGCGCCATTAGGAACGAGTTGTCCGGATCATTTTTTACGCACTAAAATCAGTCCGCTGGTATTGCAATTGAAGCCAGACGAAGATTTAACAGATCCCGTACTTCTTAAAGAAAAGCTCGCCCCGGCTTTTGAGGCATACCGTGAAATGTATCAAGCCTATTATGAAGCTTGTAAACATGAAAATAGTCCAGCTATTCGGGATGCCAATCCTGTTGTTATTCTATATCCTGGAATCGGCTTGTTTTCTTTTGCAAAGGATAAGCAAACCGCACGTGTAGCCGCTGAATTTTATACCAATGCGATCAATGTAATGAAGGGTGCAGAAGCAGTTTCAACGTATACTTCACTCCCCCGACAGGAAGCTTTTAATATTGAATACTGGCTACTGGAGGAGGCTAAACTACAGCGAATGCCTAAGCCTAAATCTCTTTCTGGAAAAATTGCATTGGTTACTGGAAGTGCAGGAGGGATAGGTAAGGCCATTGCCAAAAAGTTTTTAGAAGAAGGTGCAGTTGTATTATTGAACGACAATGATGCCCTGCGGCTGGAGAGTGCAGGAAAAGAATTCCGCAAACTATTTGGCAATGATGCTTTTGCTACTGTATTATTGGATGTAACAAATAAAGAAGATATTGATGAGGCATTTAAAAAAGCAGCATTATCCTTTGGAGGGATAGATATTGTGGTGAATTGTGCGGGTTTATCTATTTCAAAACCGCTGGAGGCACATACCGTTCAAGACTGGGATTTATTGTATGATGTACTGGTTAAAGGCCAGTTTCGAATTACACAGGAGGCGGTGAATGTGATGCGGAAACAAGGTGTCGGAGGCGATGTCATCAACATTGTCAGTAAAAATGCATTGGTTTCTGGACCTAATAATGCAGGGTATGGCTCTGCTAAAGCTGCCCAGCTTCATTTAAGCCGCTTAAATGCCGCAGAATTAGGGGCAGATCAGATTAGGGTGAATGTTGTTAATCCAGATGCAGTGATTTCAGATAGCAAAATCTGGGAAGGCGATTGGGCTGCTGGAAGAGCCAAGGCCTATGGAATTAAAGTAGAAGAGCTGCCGGAATTCTATGCAAAAAGGACTTTATTAAATCAAATTATCCTTCCTGAGGATATTGCCAATGCCTGTATGGCTTATGTGGGAGGACTGTTAAATAAATCCACAGGAAATGTATTGAATGTTGATGGGGGAGTAGCGATGGCATTTGTACGCTAAAAAATATTGAATCAGTTTCAAATAAAGAAGACAAAATGGAAATAGGAAAAGATAGAATAGCAGCACATAATGAACAAAATATAAAATCTCATCAGCATGATTTTGAATATACAGCTTCGGTAAATAACCGGGTTGAGGAGGTAATCAGTAAATTAATGAAATTCCAGATTGCTATCCCTAGTTGGGCATTAGGGACTGGAGGTACTCGTTTTGGCCGTTTTTCAGGAGGTGGAGAGCCGAGAAGTTTGGAAGAAAAAATAACTGATGTTGGTTTGATCCATCGTATGAATCAGTCTAGTGGGGCGATATCATTGCATATTCCTTGGGATGTACCTCAAGATTATCAAGCGATTAAAGAATTAGCGCATCATCATGGATTAAAGTTCGATGCGATGAATTCCAATACTTTTCAGGACCAGGCTGGCCAGGATCATAGTTACAAATTTGGCTCCCTGCAGCATGTAGACAAAACCGTTAGGCAACAGGCAATTGCCCATAATATAGAAGTTATCGAACATGGACAGGCATTAGGATCAGATATATTATCCGTTTGGCTTGCTGATGGTTCTTGTTTTCCAGGTCAGCTGAATTTTAGAAAGGCTTTTGAAAATACGTTGGAAAGTCTGCACGAAATTTATGCCGCTTTACCTGAGCATTGGAAAGTTTTTGTGGAGTACAAGGCTTTTGAACCCAATTTTTACTCCACAACAGTTGGAGATTGGGGGCAGTCCTTGTTATTGGCAAATAAGTTAGGACCTAAAGCTTTCACGCTGGTAGATTTAGGGCACCATTTACCAAATGCCAATATTGAGCAGATTGTCTCCCTGTTATTGATGGAAGGTAAGCTTGGCGGTTTTCATTTTAATGACTCCAAATATGGTGATGATGACCTCACTACCGGTAGCATAAAACCTTATCAGCTGTTCTTGATTTTCAATGAGTTGATTGAAGGTATGGATGCCAAAGGAATAGACCACGCAACAGGTTTAGGCTGGATGATTGATGCTTCACATAATGTCAAAGATCCTTTAGAAGATTTGCTGCAATCTGTAGAAGCCATTATGTTATCCTATACACAGGCTTTGCTCGTGGATCGTGAAGCGTTAACGGCTGCGCAGGGAAACAATGATGTGGCGCTGTGTCAGGAAATTTTACAGGATGCATTTCGAACTGATGTTCGATCGATCGTTCGTGAAGCTAGAATGAGGGCAGGAGGAGCAGCTAATCCTTTAGGTTTGTATCGGCAATTGCAGGTGAGAGGGGAGCTAATTAAGGAAAGAGGATTAAAAACTGTAGCTACAGGATTATAATGGAGGCCATTCCAGTTGTCGTTATATTTGATGTGGGTAAAACCAACAAGAAAGTTTTTCTGTTTGATGAAAACTATCAGATTGTTTTTGAACGTTCGGCCAGGTTTATAGAAACTAGTGATGAAGCTGGCGATCCTTGTGAAAATCTGGAAAGTCTGCGTCTTTCTATTTTTGACTCTTTACGGGAGATCATGAGGCGCAAAGAGTTTATCATTAAAGCCGTTAATTTCTCTACATATGGAGCAAGTCTGGTCTATATTGATAAATACGGGAAACCATTGGCACCACTCTATAATTATCTGAAGCCTTATCCAGAAGCGCTTAAAGATGAGTTTTATAATCAGTACGGTGGGAAGGAAAAGATCGCTTCCGAAACTGCTTCCCCGATATTAGGAAGCTTAAATTCAGGGATGCAGTTGTACCGAATTAAAAAGGAAAAGCCAGAATTATTCCGACAGATTCATTATGCATTACATCTTCCACAATATTTGAGCTATCTGGTTTCTGGTATAGAATGCTCAGACTTAACCAGTATTGGCTGTCATACGCAATTATGGGATTTTACCCGTAAAAGTTATCATGCTTGGGTGATAAAGGAGGGTTTGGATAAGAAACTGGCACCGATACATCATGCAGATGAAGTTTTTCCTGCTGAATTTCCAGGGAACCTTTATAAGGTAGGGATAGGACTCCATGACAGCTCTGCAGCATTAATACCTTATTTGATTAATTTCCATGAGCCTTTTATATTGATTTCTACGGGAACCTGGTGCATTACCATGAATCCTTTCAATGCCGATCCGCTTAGCGCGGAAGAATTGGAACAGGATTGTTTATGTTATTTGCAGTTCAAAGGCAAGCCGGTAAAGGCATCTCGCTTGTTTTCTGGTTATGAGCATGAGCAGCAGGTGAAAAGGATAGGTGCTCATTTTGGACAGGGGGTAAGCAGGTACCGGAATATGCGTTATAATGCATTAATTGCAGACCGGTTATTTGATGCGCTTAAATCAGAAGGTATGTTTAAACAAGATAAAGTGCCGGTTACAGGAAGTAAGGTTTCTCCATTTGGATCGAGAGATCTTTCTATTTTTACAACGGATGAAGAAGCATATCATCAATTTATGCTGGATATCGTCCTGCAGCAACACACAGCTTCTAGTCTGGTTATAAATGGGGAGGGTGTGAAACGCATTTTTGTGGATGGCGGATTTAGTAAAAATGCAATATATATGAATCTATTGGCACGTCTGTTTCCTAAAATGGAGGTTTTTGCGGCCTCGATGGCACAGGCAACCGCCATAGGAACGGCATTAGCCATACATGAACATTGGAATAGTAAGCCTATGCCAAATGATATTATTGAATTGAAGTATTATGCTGCCAGTAATGATAAGGTAGTATAGTAATAGATTTCATTATGGTTTATGATCCTGATTTGCTTTTTGATTTTAGATCAAAGCAGATTAGGGTTCAATATAGTGAAAGCATACAGGAGCGAAGGAACTGCGGGTAGTATATATATACACTATAATCTGTCTATAAGTCTATATTCAGGGATAAATCAAGTCAATTCGGTGAGATATTCTATTTATAAGGGTATAAACAGTAGGTATGATGATTATTTTAGATTTCTTTTTTTGATTTTCATACTGTGAATCATGTAGTTAGGAATGTGATACAATTATAAGGATGATATTGTTTGTGGGGGCGTTAAATTTTCTTACTTTTGCATCCCGCTTCGGAGGAAGGGTTAGTGTGAAGGATATCGTGAGAAGAATTTGAAAGATTGCAGTAGAAGGATG
>NZ_JACSZW010000018.1 GCF_014472395.1 Pedobacter sp. N36a | reverse complement strand
AAACGTATACCGCTACTGAAAGCGGAAGTTATACAGTGAAAATTACCTCCATTTCTTGTGAAAGCCCAGCTTCTAATCCAATATCAGTTACGGTAAACCCAATTCCAGATGCCGCGGTGATTACCGCAGAAGGCCAGACGACTTTCTGTGCAGGTGGAGCCGTAGTGTTAAAGACAACGACCGTAGCAGATAGTTACCAATGGTATAAAGGAATAAGCCTGATTGCTGGTGCCACCCAGCAAACTTATACCGCTACAGAAAGCGGAAACTACAGCGTAAAAATTACTTCCATTTCTTGTGAAAGCCCAGCTTCCAATCCGATACCAGTTACGGTAAACCCAATTCCAGATGCCGCGGTGATTACTGCAGAAGGCCAGACGACTTTCTGTGCAGGTGGAGCCGTAGTGTTAAAGACGATAACTGTAGCAGACAGCTACCAATGGTACAATGGGCTAAACCTAATCGCAGGGGCAACTCAGCAAACGTATACCGCTACTGAAAGCGGAAGTTATACAGTGAAAATTACCTCCATTTCTTGTGAAAGCCCAGCTTCTAATCCGATACCAGTTACGGTAAATCCGATTCCAGATGCCGTGGTGATTACCGCAGAAGGCCAGACGACTTTCTGTGCAGGTGGAGCCGTAGTGTTAAAGACGACAACTCTAGCCGATAGCTACCAATGGTACAAAGGACTAAGCCTGATCACAGGTGCCACTCAACAAACTTATACCGCTACAGAAAGCGGAAACTACAGCGTAAAAATTACTTCCATTTCTTGTGAAAGCCCAGCTTCCAATCCGATACCAGTTACGGTAAACCCAATTCCAGATGCCGCGGTGATTACAGCCGAAGGTCAGACAACTTTCTGTGCAGGTGGAGCAGTAGTGTTAACTTCTTCCGCAACAGCAGGAAACCAATGGTTCAAAGATGGCAACCCAATCACAGGTGCAACCGGTCAAACCCATATCGTTAGGGAAAGCGGAAAATATACGGTAATCGTAACCTTAACCAACTGCCTTAGTCCGGAGTCAGCAAGAGCGATCATCACCCTGAACCCGATTCCTGCCGCGCCAACCATCACCGCAACTAACCATGCTGTTTTCTGTGAAGGTGGTCATGTTATCCTGACTTCATCGGAAAACACGGGCAACCAATGGTATAAAAACGGCATCTTAATCCCTGGAGCTATAGACAAAAACTACACCGCCACAACTCCTGGCGATTACTCACTTGGTTTTAAAAATTCAAACGGCTGTGCCAGTCCAATTTCATTACCAACTAACGTTACCGAAGTTCAGTATCCGGGACAACCTCAGATATCCCCATCAAATGAAACCACTTTCTGCGAAGGAGGGGTAGTGATCCTGACTTCATCATCAAACAGCGGAAACCAATGGTATAAAAACGGCATCCTAATTCCTGGTGCTACAGGAAAAACCTTTAGCGTCAGTGAAATTGGTATATATACCGTTAGTGTAACAAATGCTGGAGGTTGTACCAGTGCAGTATCAGCAACAACTACAGTGACTGTCAGTCCGGTTCCAAGAGGATTCAACGACACGCTGAGCACACTCAGCTGTGGTGAATCAGCATTCAGCTACCCATTGCAAGCCAATATCAACAATAGGGCAAAAGGTGGAAACGCAGTCCCAGCTACATTTAGCTGGACAGTGAATACTCCAGTATTGGGTGCCCTAGACGGATCTGGAAATGCCATCATTACCGACCTTTACAATCCTACGGCCATTGCGCAGGAGGTTACCTATACCGTTACGCCAAGAGGATTAGCTGGTGGCTGCGATGGAATTCCTTTTAAAATTACCGTAACAGTTCCAGCTTGCATCGGCCTTTCGATTACGAAAATCGCCGACCAGCAATCCGTTTCTGCGGTTGGAGATAAGATAAATTATACCATCATAGTTAAAAATACTGGATCCGCAAGTCACCACAATGTGAGCTTGAGGGATCCGCTAATCGCCGGAGATCTGAGGCTTATAGGTGATAATGGCAATGGTATTTTGGAAAGAGAAGAATCATGGATTTATACCGGAACCTATACCGTTACTCAATCAGATTTAGATAGGAATGGGGTGCCGACAGCAAATATTGGTAAAATTCAGAATACGGCTACCGTACAAACTACAGAACATCCACTGGTTGTTTCCGCTACCGCAGATGTCGCTATTGATCAGAATCCTAAAATCAGTTTGGTGAAAACCGGACGCTTAAATACCGATTTAAAAACGATTACTTACAATTTCGTTATCAAGAATATCGGAAACGTCACTTTGCATCACCTGGTCTTATCGGATCCGAAAATTCCGGGAGCCATTACACTTCCAGTAACAACGTTTGCACCGAATACTTCCATTACCTATACAGGAAATTATACCATTACGGAAGATGAAAAACTGAATGGCAACGTAAGAAACATCGCCCATGTCGATGGTCTGACTGAGGTTGGCGAACAAGTTTCAGATGTTTCTGGTACAAATGAGAGTAATGACATTCCTACTGATATAGATGTGAAGCGTTACCCTGCTGCTGTTGATGACTATGCAAATACCAAAACTGATGTGGAGGTCATGGTGGCAGTGGCTAAAAATGACAAACCAAGTCTTTTCCCCTTGGATGTCAGTACCGTCGAAGTACAAATGGCACCTGCAAATGGAACCCTTCAAATGAACAAAGATGGCAAGATCATTTACCAACCAAAAAAAGGGTACTCAGGTATAGAAAAGTTTAGCTATAAGATCCATGATGCGGTGGGAATGTCCTCTAATGTGGCCATGGTGACGATTAATGTAGTTCCACCAGATTTGGAGATCCCAAATACATTTACACCAAATGGAGATGGAAAGAACGATACTTTCCAGATTGTCGGAAGAGAGAATTATGAAAATATTGACCTGGCTGTTTTCAATCGCTGGGGCGATCAGGTTTATAAAAATAACAATTACAAAGATGAATGGGACGGGGCCGGCTTAAATGACGGAACTTATTTCTATGTACTCAAACTTACAAAAGGAGGGGTGGTTACCTCTCGCAAAAGCTGGATTTTAATCAAAAGATAATGAACATTAGAAAACTGATTACTGTATTTATAGGTCTCTGCTTTCTGCAAATTGGAAAAACCAATGCGCAGCAAAATATTCAGTTTACCCAGTATATATTCAATAGCCTGAGCGTAAATCCGGCTTATGCCGGATATAAAGAAGAATGGTTTGTACAACTCGGATTGCGGGCGCAATGGTTGGGAATGGAGGGCGCTCCGCAAACAGCAACCGCCTCTATTGATGGGATTTTAGATCCGCAGGAGCGCAAAATGGGAGTAGGTTTCCAGGTTACCACTGATAAAATTGGTGCGCAATCCTCTACTTCAGCAACGCTGAATTACGCTTTCCGATTGCAATTGAATGGGGAAGATACCCAGCGCTTAAGTTTTGGATTGGGCGTAGGCGCAGCACAGTATAGTTTAAAAGGAGGAATGTTAAACACGATTCAACCGGGAGATGAAGCCTTGCCAGTAGGCAGTCAAAGTAACATCGTTCCCGACTTCCGTCTCGGTATATTCTACAATTCGGATTATTGGTACCTTGGACTTTCTGCTCTGGATATATTTTCCGGCCCTGATAAAAAAAGAGACCAGTCTTCCTCTTTAAACATTATTCGCAGCCGACATGCCTATATGATGGGAGGGGCTTTGATCAATATTTCTCCAGAATTCAGAATCAGACCAAGCCTGCTCATCAAAGAAGATTTTAGAGGACCAACCAGTGCCGACTTTAACACCATGCTGATCATTAATGATAAAGTTTGGATAGGTGGATCTATCCGAACCGGATTTAATCTCTGGAAAAAGCAGACATCCGCCGCATCATTGAGCAAAGAAAATTCTGTCTCGGGTATCATTCAATTTTTTGTAAACGAACGATTCAGGATTGGTTATTCTTATGATCAGGTCACCAGTGCATTGGGCAGCAGTCAAAATGGCTCCCATGAAATAACCATGGGCTTGGCCTTTGGGAAAGCTCCAAGATCTTTTATCTGCCCAAGGGTGTTTTAAAAATAGATAAAATTATCTATTTGAAATTCAGTAAGATATGTTTTTTTTGAAGTTGTAGGTAAACTGTTAATTTGGGTGTCGTTGTTGACAGTAATTTTAACATGATTATTTTTTCCACCCATTCACAGCGTTAATTTGTAAGATGGTTTCAAAATTTTTATATTAGAATAACGCGATTGAAAAACGATTGGGTTTTAAAACTATTGGATCTATGTTTGACGAATTGAGTAAGTACAAGCAAGGCAATTTCTTTTTTCAGGCAACGGACAGTTTAGTAGAAGTTTGCAATGTTAGCCCACATAATTATGGGCTATACCTAGTGTATGCATTAAGAAAGGGGAGGGTGGAATTGGTTTATATCAATAAATCTGGTCCACCTGAAAAGTCACAAGAGCTGAAGGTCAATCTAGATTTATTGGACGACCTGAGGGAGAACCTGTTGAATGGTTTTCAGTTTGGCGAAATTGAACGTAAGAATTCCTGGCCTGTACAAATGATGATCGAAGACATAGAAGCTTTACACATCCATTGGTATGTGACTTATGATCAAAAAAATAGGGACCTGCCTGCAACTATGAAATCGAAAATACTGCAGATCTATCAGGGGATTTATGGTCAGTTACCCCGATGGAATCAAGGCTAAAACCTTATTGAATGTAAACGGTTTTGATGTTCACAAATTCGCGGATGCCAAAAGAACTGAGCTCTCTGCCATAGCCACTTTGGTTGATTCCACCAAAGGGCAATCTTGAATCTGATTTCACCAGACTATTGACAAAGCAGGATCCTGCGTTTAATTTCTTTGCCGCAATTTCTTCGCCATGCGCTTTTGAAGCTGTAAATATTGCTGCTCCTAATCCAAAGGTACTATCGTTCGCAATCTTAATCGCATCTTCCTCATCTTTTGCTGTAAATATCAAGGCCACCGGACCGAAAAGCTCTTCCTCATATGCTGGCATTCCTTTTTTTATTCCAGTAAGAATAGTAGGAGTGTAAAAAGCATGATCGGATTTAAATTCAGGAATTCTGCCACCAAGAATGCATTTTGCCCCGGCTTTGATGTTGTCCAGAACTTGTTGATGTAACTCATCACGCAGGTCTTTTCGGGCCATAGGGCCGAGGTCGGTCTGCTGGTCAAACGGATCTCCGGTGATTTTTGACTGCATCTTTTGAAGAAAGATTTTCATAAAATCTTTTTCTATCTCTTTTACGAGAATGAATCTTTTTGCAGCAATACAACTCTGGCCGTTGTTGATCAGTCTGCTTTGCATACAAATTTCTGCAGCCTGTTCGAGATCAGCATCTGCCAATACGATATAAGGATCGCTTCCACCAAGTTCCAGGACTGTTTTTTTTAAATGAAAACCTGCTTGCTGCGCAACTTGTTTACCAGCTTCCGTACTTCCGGTTAAGGTAACGGCTTTAATGAAAGGATGGGCAATGGCTTGTTTAACTACTTTACTATTGATCAGTAAGACATGGAAAAGGTCTTTCGGAAAACCCGCTTCTTTAATCACGTCCTCGATCGCCAATGCGCAGCCACTCACATTAGAAGCGTGTTTCAATACGCCTGCATTGCCGGCCATTAATGCAGGAGCCAAGAAACGGAACAATTGCCAGAAGGGAAAATTCCAAGGCATCACGGCAAGGACGACACCCAATGGCTGAAAACTGACATAGCTTTTACTGGCTTCTGTCGCAATCAGCTCATCTTTTAGGAAATTAGCACCATTTGAAGCGTAAAAATCACATACTGCAGCGCATTTTTCGATCTCAGCAATTCCCGCAGGTAAGGGTTTTCCCATTTCCTTAGCCATTAAAGTGGCCAGTTCAGTTTTCCGTTTTAACAGCACTGCCGAAGTATTTCTAAGGAACTCTGCACGCACAGAAAAACGGGTTTCTTTCCATTTTAACCAAGCCTGATGTGTCTTTTCTATTTTCGTATTGACCTGCTTTTCGGTATCTTCTATATAGGTTTTTATCGTTTTTCCATTGGTTGGGTTGACTGAGATCATACGCTTCTACTTTTGTATTTAGATTATAACAGCAATTAAATAGGGGGAATTGTTTTATTATTTTTTGGACATGAATCTCCCTTAACTATTTGGGAAGATAAATAGTTTATTTCCTGGTAGGTGTTTTAGCTGATCTTTGGGGAATTTATATTCTTTTTCCAGCACTTTAAACGCTTTGTGATCTAGGCGATGATGATTATGATCTGCAATTTGCTTTAAATAACTGCCAGCAACCTGGTCAGGTGCTGGAATCGGGGAAGGAACAAAATCAATTGCTCAGCACCTCATCAAAGAATTAGACCTTATTATACCTGCTAAGTCATTTAAAAATGACAAACAAATGAAGGCCTAAGTGGTGAATATGCTGAGTTTTCTTTGTGTGAATTATCGGGTAGTAAAAGAAAGCATCCTATCAATTTAGGTAATAAAATTAGAGAAAATGAAAATTTAACCACAAATGGGGAGTATTACCTCGCTCTTTACCTCATTTATCAAGGCTATTTTTTGGATTTTCGGAAATTGATGGAAATAATTCGTAAAACATCTTGTTTTCTTAAGGATTATTTGATAAGGTATTGTATTTTTGCATAAAAATTCAAATAAATGACTCGTAAGAATAGTAATTCGGAAAAAACTGCGGATGTTGTATTGATTGGAGCAGGGATAATGAGCGCCACATTGGGTGTATTACTTAAAGAACTGCAGCCGGATATCACCATAGAAATTTTTGAAAGACTGGATGTTGCTGCGGCAGAGAGTTCTGATGCCTGGAACAACGCCGGCACCGGACATTCTGCATTTTGTGAGCTAAATTATACGCCACAATTAGCGGATGGTTCAGTAGAAACTGGAAAAGCGGTAGCTATTGCAGAATCTTTTGAAGTATCCAAGCAGTTTTGGTCGTTCCTGGTTAATCATAACCTCGTAGGATCACCCGAAACATTTATTAAGAGCATTCCACATATAAGTTTTGTGTGGGGAGAGAAAAATGTTGCGTTTTTACGTGAACGTTTCGACAGATTACAGGAAAATCTTCTTTTCCAAGGAATGAAGTATTCTGAGGATCCTGATCAATTGAAAAAGTGGATGCCTTTAGTGATGGATCAGCGCGATCCAAAAGAAAAAGTAGCTGCAACAAGAATGACCATGGGAACGGATGTAAATTTTGGGGAATTAACCAGAATGATGTTCGATACGCTTCAAAAGATGGAAGGCGTGAGCCTGCATTTTTCTCATGATGTGAAAAAACTAAAGCAAAAGAATGGCCTTTGGGAAGTGAAAGTAAAAGACGAAGCTACGGGTGATAAACGTGTAGTGAAAGCTAAATTTGTTTTCATCGGTGCTGGTGGTGGCTCATTGCCATTACTAGAGAAATCGGATATTCCTGAAGGTAAAGGTTTTGGTGGCTTCCCGGTAAGTGGACAATGGTTGAAATGTATCAATCCAGATGTGATCGCCAGTCATGATGCTAAAGTATATGGTAAAGCTTCGGTAGGCGCACCGCCGATGTCTGTGCCTCACCTGGATACTCGAATGATCGACGGTAAAAAAGCATTACTTTTCGGTCCTTATGCAGGATTCTCTACGAGATTCCTGAAAAATGGATCATTGATGGATCTTCCAATGTCGATAAAAGTAAATAATATCCGCCCGATGATTTCTGCCGGCCTGGACAATTTACCGCTTACAAAATATTTAATCAATCAGGTGCGTCAATCTCCAGAAGACCGTTTGACGGCTCTAAGAGAATATTTGCCAACTGCCAAAATGGAAGATTGGGAACTGGAAACTGCTGGTCAGCGTGTACAGGTGATCAAAAAAGATGAAGAGCATGGTGGTATTTTGGAGTTTGGAACAGAGGTGGTGACCGCTGCCGATGGCTCTATTGCTGCTTTATTAGGAGCCTCACCAGGTGCATCTACTGCGGTATCTATTATGATTACTTTAATGGAACGTTGCTTTGGAGAACAATTGAAAAGCAAAGAATGGCAGAAAAAACTGACTGCCATGATTCCTTCTTATGGCCACGCGCTGAGCAATAACATGAAAATGACGGAAGAAATCAGGTCGAATACCACGAAGACTTTAAATTTACGTGAAGCGGAATAGTTAATGATTTAAATACTGACCTAGGTGAATATAGATACAGACGTATTTTTCTAAATATAAAAATGGCTTTTAGTGTAAAAACTAAAAGCCATTTTTTTTAATGGTGATTTATTGAGCTTCTAAGATCCATTGCTGATTGGCTGTCCCAGTAGTTCCATTCATAGAATACAAGACTAGCCTTTGGCCATTAGTGCTGCTGCCAGGATTGTCCAGAATGTAATGATTGGACATGTTACTCTGAATGACGTATTTATTGGTGCCAACAGATACCAGGTTCCATTGCTGGTTGATGGCATTACTGATGGTATATTGGATCACATTGGAACCAATCGTTTGAGTTCCCCCAGAAATGTCTATGGCTTTATTGCTGTTGCTATTGATGAGCACAGTGGCCCCATTTTGGCTGCTTAATTTCCATTTTTGTTCTGCGCCTGCACTGCTGATGGATTGTACAATATAGGCGCTATTTGATGTGCTGTTTCCTTCCACAGACAAGTATAATCCGCTGGAGGCATTTTTCAGTTTGTACCAGGTCGCAGGTGGATCTCCCGGTACCAGTGTTGAACTGATTGCAGGAGCAACCTGGTTAAAAATATCTGTAATGGTTACCCTTGCGGTATAGGTTCCGCTGCCCATCGTTACATTGCTGAAGGTTGCTGTTCTTTTTTGAGGAAGTACTTCATTAATTGTATTGACTACTGTTCCATTTGGATCCAGTAATTCCACCTTTGAAGAGAACTGAGGTGTTTTTGCGGCATTATTGGTCCAGTTGATGTAAACTGTATTTCCTGAATAAATTGCAGAGACAGACTGGGTTTCTCCAACAGTATTCACTGGTGCAGTGCCCTGATTGGTTTGTGCAGGAAGGGCTAAAGTCCGGCCGGTACCAAAAGCGGCATCAGGCTGTACGGTACCTCCATGTTCCATAAAATAAGCATCTTCCATTGCATCATATCCAGAATTAAAAGCACGATCGTAAATGCCATTTCTGCCTTCATCACCAGCATTGGCACTGAAACTTCTGCTGGTATGTTTTTGCCATACATTGGTGGTGCTTAAGTTCCAGCAGTCTTTGAAAAATGCTTTCCTGATGAAGCTGCCATTATAAGCAGGGTTGCTGCCTGTCCAGTTTTCTAGAAAGGAATCATTTCCTGAGCCCAAAAAGGTGGTTTGCTCCGGAATGGCAAGGGTAGAAGTGTGGAACCAGGTACCGGTACTCATATTTTGAATGAAGGTGCCGATAAACAGCTCTCCATTAAGTTTCCAAGATCTGATGGCAATATTGTACCAGGTATTGAGCGCCCATTGATAGGGATTAATGGTTTTGTAACCATCACCTTCACCACCGAATCTGCTGCTGATGGTGTTTGGTGCCGTATAGGCTACCCTGGAGAACACGCCTCCTGCAGTATTAGGATCCCAGTGGGAAGCAATCAGGATGTTTGGTGTGCCAAAAGAATTGTCTGGCGTCTGTTGCAAACCATTGTATCCGCCTGAGTAATTGTGTACGGAGAAATATTCCGCATTTGCGGACTGGGTAATCTTAATCTTGTGGATTTTTGCAATAGCATCCGAAGGGAAATTGAAGAAAATGTGCTGCGATGGTGCCGCATTTTCCGTTCCTGCAGGCGCCAGGGTTTGATTCTGCGTACGTTGTTGTTTTTCCATGCCTTCAGTAAGCAAAGACTTTTGACAGGAGGTCAGGCAGGTAAATAGGCAAAACAGCAGTAAAACCGGCTTTTTAAAGAGATTGGTTAGTTTCATAATGATTTGGTTTAGAGATGAATTTAATGCTCTATAAGTTCATAAAAAGGTTTGATAATCAGCTGGTTTAGTGATGCGCAAACGGTTGTGTCAGCTGATTTGCTCTGGATAAGGATTGTAGGAAAAGTATGCTTGCTTTCTTAGTCCTGTCTCAGGAAATGATGATACTTTTAGAAGATCATTTATAATTTGAAAGGTGTTTTATGGCTTTTTATCTTTTTCGTAGCTTATGCAAACGTTTGTGTGATCTACTATAAAGGTCATGGTTCAGTAGGGCGGTTTTCCACAACTTTAGTTAATGGTTAGGGAGATCAAATTTTAAATTTAGATACCCTTAACCTAATCATAACATTAAATTAACTTCTTTATCCAGGCTGAATTTGACTTTTCAGCACTTTTTTGGATTTCAAATCCTTGAGTTTAACTACTGAAAATGAGTATTTTAATCCCATTTTAATCTCGTTTTAATTTCATGTTAACTCCCTTATATGTTCATGTTAATTTAATATTAACGTGATCCTGCCTGCCTAGTTTTGATAAAAAAAATAAACCTAGAAAATGAAAAAAGAATTCAGCAATTTTGTTGTTTACCTGGCAGTAACGTTCCTTTTTTTTGTAGGGTTTGGAGCTCAGGCTCAGGTAACTACCTCCAGCATGAATGGTAAGGTTCGTGACAGTAAAGGGATGGGGATTCCTGGGACAAGTGTCCTTATCCTGCATCTGCCAACTGGTACTAAGTATGGTGCGGTAACCGATAAAGATGGGGCATATCGGGTGAATAACCTCAGTCCAGGGGGACCATATCAAGTGACTGTAAGTTATGTAGGTTATCAGCCTCAGCAGCAATCTGCCATAACGCTAAATCTGGGTGTAGACCGGCGATTAGATTTTATACTGCCCGAAGATGGTCAGCAATTGAATGAAGTGGTCGTATCGGGTACCAAGGGTGGAGCAAAAGTGGGGGCAGGCACTAAAATTGGCGAAGAACAAATTAAAACTTTACCTACGGTGAGCCGAAGCCTGACAGATTTAACACGATTAACCCCACAGGGAAGTAAAGACAATTCCTTTGTAGGAACAAATTTCAGGTACAATAACGTCACTATCGACGGTGCGATTAACAATGATGCGATTGGGTTCAGTCCTTCTTTGGGCGGACAAAGCGGGAGCTCAGGAATGCCCGGCAGCAGTACGCGGACCAATCCGGTTTCACTGGACGCCATACAGGATGTACAGGTATTACTGGCGCCTTATGATGTTAAAATCGGAAACTTTACAGGAGGCAGCGTGAATGCGGTAACGCGTTCTGGGACCAATGATGTGAGCGGATCGGTATATGGATACGGTAGGAATGCGGCATTGATCGGCAGAAATAAAGTCGGCGATAATGCCAAAGAACCTTCCGCCTTTCATGACTATCAGACTGGTTTTCGATTGGGGCTTCCTATTATCAAAGACAAGCTATTCTTCTTTACGAATGAGGAGCTCACCAGAAGACAAGATCCTGTTATTTTAGGTGCCGGATCACCGGATATGAAGTTGATCACCTCTGATGAGGCCAAGTCGATCACAGATCACATGATCAATACCTATGGAATTGATCCAGGTACAGCTGGAAATTACAATATCTACTCCAAGTCTAATAAGTTTTTTAACCGTTTAGACTGGAATATCGAGGATAAAAACCAATTGACGATCCGGAACAATACGATCCGCTCAGAGGCTACGAATTTAGAAAGAGACCAGGCCAATTTCAGGTTCTCAGGCATCGACTTCAAGCAGACGAATAACCAGAGTTCTACAGTTGCGGAATTGAAAAGCAGACTTTCTAATAGTTCCTCCAATAGTTTGGTGATTGGCTATTCTAATATTCATGATTTTAGGGATCCAGTAGGGAACCCAGCAGTACCGCAGATTGAGATCAGTTCTCGTGGCGGAACGATTTTTCTGGGCACAGACCGGGAAGCGAGTATCTTCAACATGAAGCAAAAGACCTTTGAATTTACGGACAACTTCACCTTTACAAAAGGAAAACACACCATCACATTTGGTACGCATAATGAGCTGTATAACATCACCTATGGTTTTGTGAATGCCTGGAACGGACGTGTGGCTTATGGCAGTGTAGACGACTTTTTAAAAAACCAGCCATCTCGGGTACGTACCAATTACAACTATACGAACAACAGCAGGGATTACATCATGGACAATCCTCCTGCCGAATTTAAGCTGAATATGTACAGTATTTATGGAGAAGATCAGTTTCAAATTACAGACAGATTTAAGCTGACCTATGGTTTGAGGTTAGACCTTGCTGATTTGCCGAATAAACAGCCTTTAAGCGATAAGACCATCAATGGGCCAGTAGACCCTAATTATGGAACCAGTTTTACCTATACGAAACCAAAAGACATCAAAAATGATTACCTCGGACAAGTTCAGGTATCGCCAAGAATTGACTTCAATTATGACCTCAACGGAGATCAAAAAATGATCTTAAGAGGAGGAAGTGGATTGTTTACCGGAAGGGTTCCATTCGCCTGGTTAGGCTATGCCTATTATAATAATGGCGTGACTTTCGGTGCTTACGATCAAAAGTACAATTACGACCCTGCAAAACCACTCGTTAAACCTGCTGTAGGATCTGATCCGATTAAAGATGCTTTGAATGGGAATGGAGAGGCAGGTTATGTGGCCAAACAAGGCGTAAATGTGAATAATGCCAATGGCGCAACGCAAGTCGATCTGATTGATAACAATTTCAAAATGCCTAAAACGTGGAGATCGAGCTTAGCTTTTGATTATAAAACAGATGACTTCTGGAAGTTTACAGTGGAGGGGATCTTTACGAAAGTAATTCATGATCTGAAGTTTCAACAGGTGAATTATACGGATAATCCAACCTATAATATCTATGATACGGAACATCAGCAGCCTATTTATCCGACGAGCAATAATAAAATCAACCCTTTATATAGCAATGCGTATTTGCTGTCGAATACCAGTCAGGGGTATAGATATAGTATAACCGGACAAGTGAGCAAGTCCTTTCCTTTTGGATTGGATGTCATGGCAGCATATACTTACGGACAATCGAAAGACATCACCAATGGGATCAGAAATTCAATGGAGTCCAATTGGCAGCTGAATCAGGCTTTAAATCCTAATAATCCAGGACTTGCTTATTCTAATTTTGACATCCGCAACCGTATCGTATCTACCGTTAATTTTAAACATGTCTGGGATAGCCGTAATAGATATACAGCCAACTTCTCCTTATTCTTCAGCGCGCAGTCCGGTTCGCCATATTCTTATGGATTCCTGAATACGACGATCAATGGTACGGGACAGAATGTGAGTTTAGTCTACGTTCCAAAAGCTGGAGAGACACCGCAGTTTTTCGCGAAAACACCGGATGGGATTCAGCAGGCTGCTGCATTTGATGCCTTTATCGACGGCGATCGTTATTTGAAAACCAGAAGAGGATTGTTTACAGAGCGTAACGGCGCACGTACGCCATGGAATGTACAGGCAGATTTTAGATTTTCGCAGGACCTGATCGTTTCTGAAACAGCCGGACATAAACACACGCTGACTTTCACTTACGACGTTGTGAACTTAACGAACTTATTGAATAAAAATTGGGGTGTTCAATACTTCTCTCCAAACACCTATAATTCTATGGCAAGTGTAGGACTAAAAGCAGTGACTGCCGGAACTCCAGCAAGTTATCCGATCTACACTTATGACGCTGGTAATACCAGTACCTATGCGAAAGATTTCTTTGCTTCCAGATTCCAGATGCAATTTGGATTGAGGTATAGTTTTTAGCTAAAACATTTTTAGTAGTTTCGTTATTTATAAATAAACTAATCACAAAAAATATGACTTCAGTAAAAGCATACGCAGCTCATAAATCAGATAAACCATTGGAACCCTATCAATTAACTCGTCGGGAGCCGGGTGCAGATGATGTGGAAATCAAAATTTTATATAGTGGGGTGTGTCATTCAGATATTCATACGGCAAGAAATGAATGGGGAGGTACCATGTATCCTGTCGTTCCAGGCCATGAAATTGTAGGTAAAGTGAGCCGCGTAGGGGCTAATGTCAGTAAATTCAAAGTAGGCGATACCGTAGGTGTAGGCTGTTTTGTAGACTCTTGCGGTCATTGTAATAACTGTAAAGACCATCAGGAGCAGTATTGCGAAAACGGACATTCACAGACTTATAATTCTTTTGAGCAGGATAAAAAAACGATCACTTATGGTGGTTATTCGACGCATATTGTAGTTACACAGGGCTTTGTCCTGAGCGTTTCAGATAAGCTGCCATTGGAAAAAGTGGCGCCATTGCTTTGTGCGGGGATCACTACTTATTCTCCTTTGAGACATTGGGGCGTTAAAAAAGGGCATAAACTAGCTGTAGTTGGCTTGGGTGGTTTAGGTCACATGGCTGTAAAACTTGCTGCTTCGATGGGTGCTGAGGTGACGATGTTGAGTCGCTCTCCAGGAAAAGCAAAAGATGCAGAAGAGTTAGGTGCGCACCATTTTGCGTTGACTACAGAAAAGGAAACAATGAAAGATCTGGCGAATACGTTTGATTTTATCATTGATACGGTTTCTGCAGAGCATGATTACAATGAATACCTTGCTTTATTACGCACTAATGGGGTGATGATCTTATTAGGTGTTCCTCCAACTCCTTCGGAGGTACATGCAGTACAGCTGATCTTTGGCCGCCGTAGTTTGGTAGGCTCTTTAGTAGGTGGTATTAAGGAAACACAGGAAATGCTAGATTACTGTGCAGAACACGGGATCACTTCTGATGTGGAAATGATCAGCATGGACCAGATCAATGAGGCGTATGAGCGTACCCTGAAAGGTGATGTTCGTTATCGATTTGTTATTGATATGGCCACTCTAGATTAATTTTTATAGCATTTTTTAGAACCCGGTAAGTTTAGACTTACCGGGTTTTTTTATAAATTGTAGTAATTGTCCTGCAAACCAGTTTGGTGCCAAACAATTTGATAGTTGAAAACGTTAGCTTTCTACACATGGAAAAAATGCCTCGCTGGTCTAAAATTACACTTAGAATATTTATTGGTTTAGTTGCTCTTGTTGCTCTCGTTTTTGTTGGACTCGGTTTGTATGTTAATGCAAATAAAAAGACTCTGCTGGCCACAATAACAGAACAATTAAATAAAAACCTCAATGGATCTTTAACCATTGGCAGTATGGATCCTACGTTTTTTAAAGGCTTTCCAGGGGTATCTATCAGCCTCAAAAATGTGGTGATAAAAGATAGTCTTTGGAAAGTACACCAACATACTTTATTAGAGGCACAGGATTTTGAGGTTTCTGTAAATACAATGGCCTTGTTAAGAGGGACTATTGAGATCAAGAAAATAGGCATCAACAATGCTAAAATAGACCTGTTCACAGATACATCCGGCTACAGTAATACGGCTGTTTTTAGGAAAAAGGATAAAAAAAAGCCGGATTCGACTAAGACGAGTACAGATGCGCAACTGAAACAATTCAGCTTAAATAATGTGAATTTCATTGTTGACAATAGAAAGGGCCATAAATTGTTTCATTTTGAAGTAGCGGATCTGGATGGAAAGATGGACTATTCATTTTCAGGATGGGAGGCTAATTTAAAGCTGAAAACGCTGGCAAAGAGCATGGCCTTTAATACAAGAAGAGGGAGTTTTATCAAAGACAAAGTATTAGAAGGTCCTTTTAAGATCAATTATGATGAAGATACAGGGATGATCCTGGTAGCGCCTAATCAATTGAACATCGGGAAAGATCCTTTTATTATTGGGGCCAAATTTGACACTTCAAAAGAGAATACGGTATTTACGATTGACATTAAAGCGCCTTCAATTCTATGGAAAGATGCGGCTAATCTGCTGGCGCCTAATATTACGGAGAAGCTGTTGATGTTTGATTTGAAAACACCAATAGATGCCAGTTGTATCCTAAACGGGGACATGGGGCCAGGTGGTGATCCGGAAATTAATGTGACAGCGATTGTAAAAGACAATGTTTTAAAAACTCCAGGAGGCATCATTGACAGCTGTAATTTCAAAGGCACTTTTACGAATAATTATGAAAAGGGGAAAGGCTTAACTGATCCGAATTCTGCGATTAAATTGTATGGCTTTAAAGGTTCCTATACAGAAATGCCTTTTTCAATTGATACGATGATGATTCTTGATTTGGAGAAACCTATTGCTACAGGGGTTTTCAGGTCGAAATTTGCGGTTGCGAAGCTGAATAAAGCTATTGGAACGGAAACCCTAAGATTTGGGAAAGGAACAGCAACAGTGAGGCTGGCTTACAAGGCTGATATTGTTGACTTTAAACTCCATAAGCCATTGGTGACGGGTGTAATTGACGTAGTAAATGCGGATGTCAGCTATGTACCAAGGAAGTTGAATTTTACGAATACCGCGGTGTCCTTGAATTTTACTACGGATGATCTATTTATAAAGAATATTCGTTTGCAGAGTGGAAAAAGTATCGTCATGATGGATGGCCAGATTCGTAATTTCCTGAATCTATATTATAATGATCCAGAGAAGATCTTGTTGAACTGGCAGATTAGAAGTCCGCAGTTACATTTAGGAGAGTTTATAGGTTTCCTGGGAACAAGAAAGCCAGCTAGAACTGCGAAGAAGTCTTCAAAAAATACTAGTTTCTCGGAAGATGTGAATGATTTATTTGAGAAGAGTAAGGTAGATATGCATTTAAGGGTAGCCAAGGTCTATTATAATAAGTTTATCGGTACGGACGTAACCGCAGATCTGTTTCTTTCTGAAGCCGGTATCGGCATGAAAAATATTTCTGTGAAGCATGGCGGAGGTGCGATGAAAGTAAATGGGACTATCTCCCAAAAAGGAAATATGAATCGTTTTTTGGTCAATACGACCTTAAGCAACGTAGACATTAAAAACTTCTTTTATTCTTTTGATAATTTCGGTATGACTACGCTGACTTCTAAAAACTTGAAAGGTTTTCTTTTTTCTAAGTCTACGATTGGCGGTTTGATTACGGATCAGGGGAGACTGGTGACCAATTCCTTAGGCGGTAATATTGTATTTGACTTAAAAAAAGGGGCATTACTGCAATTTGAACCGGTAAAAAGTGTGGGTAAATTTGCTTTTCCTTTTAGAGATCTGGACAATATTACCTTTAGTAACCTGAATGGTAAGTTTGATGTTCGTGGGCCGTTGATTACAATTGCCCCAATGCAGATCAATACTAGTCTCCTGAATATGGATGTATCTGGAGTATACTCGATGTCGAAAGGGACGAATATTGCGGTAGACGTGCCGCTTAGGAATCCGAAAAAAGACGCCGATATTACTGATAAAAAGGAAATTCAGGAGCGTAGAATGAAGGGGATTGTACTTCATTTACTGGCAACCGATGGGGAAGATGGCAAGATTAAAATCAAGCTGAATAAAAACCGGAATAAAGATAATTAGGCTCTATTCATGATCGAGGATAGAGCCACTGTTGATTATGGGGGATTTTTGCCTCGGACAATGGATGAGTGGTAGAGAAAAGTCAGCAGATGACAGTGCTGGAAGGAGGAACTCAGCTGCCAGTTGGCACTTATTTTTAGGTGATTGATCCGCATAATGGCAGAAAGATTCTTTCGGGATCAATCAATCTCGATTTCAAATATGGCCAATACAATATTCTCATAATGCTTAGGCAATATTTTTGAGGCTTCTGGAACAATGTTTCCCAGGTAATTGAACCCGCATCTTTCGTAATAAGCGATGAGTTTCGGATTATCACCCCAGGTATCTAACCTGATGTATTTCTTTCCCTTTTTGGCACCATACTCTTTGGCCCATTCGATGATGATGTTCACAAAATGAGAACCTCTGAATGCTGGATTCGTCACGATGCGGTGGATATAGATGGAAGGATCAGCATCTTTTTCTTTCCAGATGAGCGGATCGTTAAAGTCGATGGCAAAAATGCAGGCGGTTTGTCCCTCGATGATGATTTTCCATTGTCTGCCTTCCTGAATCTCTCTTTCAATTAAACTGCGTTCAAATCCTTGCCAGTGTTTCTTGAATACAGTCTTTTGATAAGCGATTGCATTATCGTAAAGTTCAAAAATGCGATCAATATCGTTTGGGTTGGAAGGAATAATGGTAACGTCTTTTAACATTTTACTTAAATTGAATTAACCCTAAAAGTCGTAATTTTATTCTAACCGCAATGGGTACAGATCTAATTATTTTACCCACACAGATTACAGAAGTACAATTGAAAGCCAGGTTAAATGGATAAATTCCATAGCAACTAAATGATTTAAACTTACAAACCCCATAAAACAATAAACTATGAAACGTAATGCAACAGCCGTTTGGAGTGGCACAATCAAAGCAGGTGCTGGTCACCTGAGCACAGATAGCAAAGTATTAGATCAGACGCAGTACTCTTTTAACAGCAGATTTGCCGATGGAATTGGTACGAATCCGGAAGAGCTGATGGCGGCGGCACATGCAGGCTGTTTTACGATGAAATTAAGTCTTGACTTAACAGAAGCAGGTTTTAAGTCTGAGAATTTAGAAACTAAGGCTACGATTTCGCTAGACAATGGTGTGATCTCGAGCTCTCATTTAGTTTTAAAAGCAAGAGTTCCTGGGATAACTGAAGAACAGTTTCAGGAAATTGCAAAGGGAGCAAAAGCAAATTGCCCGGTAAGTAAAGCTTACAATTTGGAAATTACTTTGGATGCGAGCTTAGTATCTTGATAATGTGGCTGTCTGTCCTATAAAAGCAAAAACTGCTGAAAGTAATTGGATTACTTTCAGCAGTTTTTTAGTTTCAATCGGTTTTATTTTGAAATATCCGCGTTAAACCGACTGAAAATAAAGTGTTTGATGAGAAAAATAAGGTAAAATTTCTATTTTAGGACTTTCAACATCAAATTCAATAGAAATGAATAAGCCGATACTTGTTTTGAAATTAGGTACTGCCTCCATTACTACTCCAAAAGGGGAGTTGGATGAGGGTGTGATTGCTGATGTTGCAGCACAGGTTGCCCAACTGGCGAAGGGACACAGATTGATTCTGGTTTCTTCCGGTGCTGTGGCTGCGGGAAAGCAATACATTAAGAACTACAAAGGGAAAATCTCCGAAAGGAAAGCTGCTGCGGCTATCGGGAACCCCATATTGTTAAATACCTATTCAAAACATTTTTACCCCTATGGTATTCAGATGGCTCAGAGTCTTTGTGAGCGTCGTCATTTCTCTAATAGAACACAGTTTTTACAACTCAAAGAAACCTATGAAGAGCTATGGAAAAATGGGGTCATTCCAATTGCAAATGAAAATGATGTAGTGAGTGATCTGGAATTGAGATTTTCTGATAATGATGAGTTGGCCACCCTGCTGGGCGTAGGCTTTGGCGCATCTCTGATCTTGCTGGGGACTTCCGTTCCTGGTGTATTGGATAAAGACGGAAAAGTAGTGGAGAAAATAGATTCCATCAATAACGAGGTGTTTTCTCTTGCTGATAAGAAAAATTCTGATCTTGGATTGGGAGGGATGGTGTCCAAGCTTACTTTTGCCCATTTGGCCTCTTCCATGGGGATTAAAGTGGTCATATTTGGAATTAGAACCCCAAATGGGATTCTGGATGCAGTAGCAGAGAAAACAGGTACTGTATGTGCGCCTAAAAATTGCGCTATACCTGCAAGAAATAAATGGCTGGCCAGTGGAAGTCTGGTAACCGGCAGGTTAATGGTGGATGAGGGTGCTTGTGAAGCGATTAGAGCACGTAAAAGTTTATTAGCTGTAGGTGTGACTGCTGTGATCGCTCCCTTTGCAAATGGAGAGATATTCGAGCTGGTTGATGCTCAAATGAACATCGTTGGCGTTGCAAGGGCTAAAGCTTCCTCCGAAACTATTGAAAGTAATTTAAAACAACACAATCTGGAAATTGCCAACGCCAGTGACATCGTTATCTTATAAACAAACATGGAAGCTATACAAAATCAGTTAATCAATGCTAAGAAAGCCAGGAATTCCATCGCTTCTTTAAGTGATGAAGGAAAGCAGATGTTGCTCCATCGTTTGGCAGCGGTAATTTTGGATAATTCTACTCAGATTATCGAAGAAAACTTAAAAGATTTGGTTAAAATGTCAGATGCCGATCCTAAAAAGGATCGGTTATTCTTAAATGCCGATCGGATTTCAGGCCTGGCTAATAGTTTAAAGGATGTTGCGGGATTAGCAGATCCGACCAATCAATTGATTTCCAGTAAACAAATGGAGAATGGTTTGCTGATTCAAAAGAAAACAGTAGCCTTAGGCGTAGTGGGTGTCATTTATGAGTCCAGGCCCAATGTAACCATTGATGTGGCTTCTTTATGCATCAGATCGGGAAATGTTTGTTTGCTTCGCGGCGGACAGGATGCTTTTCATACCAATCTCTTTTTAGTTTTCTTAATTCAGGGAGTTTTACTGGAATTAGGGTTAGATAAAAATATTGTGCAGCAATTGCCAGCGGACAGGAAATATATCCTGGAAATCCTTAAGGCAGAAAAATATATTGATGTCATTATTCCACGTGGTTCCAATGAGCTGATTTCTTTTGTGCGTAAAAACGCCCTAGTACCGGTTATTGAGACCGGAGCAGGGGTGTGCCATACTTATGTTGCTGCCTCTGCAAAGCTGCTTACAGCGGCTGAAATTGTTCAGAATGCCAAGGTTTCCCGTCCTTCTGTCTGCAATGCATTGGATACTGTATTGGTGGATCAAAGGGTTGCTGCTGACTTTTTAGCGCTGTTAGGCCCCTTACTGGCTGATCATCAGGTAGAAATCTTTGCCGATGACCATGCTTATAAACTTTTGAAGGAGCTGAATTACCCGAATTTGGTACCCGCTACCATTGAAGATTTCGGAAGAGAATTTCTTGATTATAAGTGTTCTGTTAAGGTCCTGGAAAATATACAAGAGGCTTTAGCCCATATCTCCGAATATTCTTCGAAGCATTCTGAAGCGATTGTCACGGAAAATGCGGCAGAAGCGGAACAGTTTTTGGAAGAGGTAGATGCGGCTGTAGTTTACTGGAATGCTTCTACGCGCTTTACTGATGGACAGATGTTCGGATTGGGTGCGGAAATAGGAATTTCGACGCAGAAGCTTCATGCCAGAGGACCTTTTGCATTGGAAAAATTGGTCACCGAAAAGTGGATCGTTAAGGGGGATGGACAAATAAGGAATTAACTTTGAGTTCCCCAATTCCCTCTTTGGGAAAAAAGAAGGACAATAATTTTTCTCATTTCTGCAAAAAATTGAATCCTATAGGTGTTTATACGGGTAGTTTTAGCATGGCTTGACTTTTGAATATTGTTTTGGAAAACTACTACCTTTTCCATGCAGAACAATTTGAGTCAACCTCAACCCTTACTTTTAAAAATGTTGGGGGAAATCGAGGACTATGCGATTTTATTTCTTGATCAGCATGGGTTCGTCAGGAGCTGGAATAAAGGATCGGAGTTGATCAAAGGATATACTGCTGAAGAGATGTTGGGAATGGATTTCAGGTCATTTTATACCGAAGAAGCTCAGGCCAATAAAATCCCTGACCATTTGCTGGAAGAGGCGGTACTGAATGGTAAAGCGCATCATCGGGGTTGGCGCATCAAGAAGAATGGGGAGCAATTCTGGGCACATGTTACCATTACCGCAGTTTATGATGAGGAGAATGAGGTGATTGGCTTTTCTAAATTTACCAGAGACCTGACTGATAAGCTGAATGCTGAAAAAGCATTAAAGGAATACGCAAGGGTGCTGGAATTTAGAAATAAAGAACTGGAACAGTTCGTTTATATTGCCTCTCATGATTTGCAAGAGCCTTTGCTGACCGTCAAAAACTTTGTCGGTTTATTGAAAAAGGAATACGGGGAGCAGTTTGATGAAAACGGTTCCTTATATCTGGATTACATTGCGGAATCCACAGAGAAAATGAAACACCTGATCAAAGGGGTATTAGATTATGCTCGTTTAGGGACTCATGAGGCAAAGGAATTGGTGGATTGCAATGATTTAATGGCCACCTTGCAGGAGGAGTTTTCAGAAGAAATAGGAGCGCTTAGGCTGGAGGTCGACTGTGAAAATCTGGAAGTCAGTTATGACAATTTACCGCGTGTTCCTGCTTATGAAAAGGCGCTTAAGCAACTTTTCAGGCGTTTATTCAGCAATGCATTAAAATTCAGAAAAAAAGAAGGTATATTGAAAATTCAGGTGACCGCTGCTTATGAAGATCAGCATTGGAACTTCGAGTTTAAAGACAATGGAATCGGGATAGAGGAGCGGTATAAGGATAAGATCTTTTTAATTTTTCAGCGTTTAAATAGTAAGGAAGCTTACCCAGGCCATGGAATTGGACTTTCGCACTGTAAAAAGATTGTGGAACTCCATGGTGGGGAAATTTTTGTAAAATCTGCCTTGAATGAAGGTAGTACGTTTTGTTTTAGCCTTAAAAATGATAAATAAAGGATGAAAAAATTTAAGGGTCTTAATTGTGTGTTACTTGTTGATGATGACATTCCTACTAATTATATCCATCGAAAAATAGTTCAGAATACCAATATTGAAGTAGATATTAAGGCGATTACCTCAGCGAGGGAAGCGCTTGATTATTTGACCTTTTCAGGGATATATGAGAATGATGTGGATATGCTGAGGCCTGGTATAATCTTTCTAGACATCAATATGCCTGGTATGAGTGGCTGGGATTTTATGGAAGAATATCGGAAAATAGATGTCGCGCATAAATCGAAAACGATCGTCGTGATGCTGACTACTTCTTTGAATCCTGACGACGAATTGATGGCTTCCGCCAATGAAGAAATTAGGAATTACTTACATAAACCTTTAAATGAAGACGCCTTTGTTAAAATTGCAGGTAAATATTTTGAGGAGATTAACAATTAATTCTCTAGATTGCCTGTAAATTATATTACGAATGAAACCTCCATCTATTAAGGATATTGCAAAAAAAGCAGAAGTATCCATCACCACAGTCTCCTTTATCTTAAATGGCAAAGCCGAAAAGATGCGCATCAGCAAGGAGGTGATCAAGCGCGTAGAAGGGATCATTGTTGAGCTGGGCTTTAAACCAAATCAGATCGCAAGAAGTCTGCGGACAGGGAATACCAAAACTATCGGTTTGATTGTAGAAGATATTTCCAATCCATTTTTCTCGGCTATAGCCAGACTTATCGAAGATAAAGCCTATAAAAAAGGCTATAAAATCACCTATTCCAGTACAGAGAATGATCCGGCAAAAGCAAGGGACTTAATTGAGATGTTTAAATCAAGAAAGGTGGATGCTTATATCATAGCACCGGTTCCCGGGATTGAAGAGGACATCAAACAGTTATTGGAAGATAAGATACCGGTAGTCATTTTCGATAGAAATCTTTCGGATCTTGATGTGAATTACGTGGTTGTAGACAACTTTAAAGGTGGTTATTCTGCCGCGGAATTTCTGATCAAGAAAGGAAGAAAGAACATTGCTTTCGTAACCGTAGATGTGGATGTTGATCAGATCAATAATCGTTATTTAGGATATGAGCAGGCATTGAAAGACCATGGCATTCCTGTAAATGAGCAAACCTTGGTCAGAATTCCTTTCGATAGCACAGAAGAAGATACCAATGAGCGTTTAAAGGCTTTGTTTGAAGAAAACCCTAAAATTGACGCCGTATTTTTCTCTACCAACTACCTTGCAGTAAGAGGTTTGTTTTTCCTAAAGAAGATTAAGAAACCTATTGATGATGGTTTTATGATTGTTGCTTATGATGATCAGGATGTTTTCAAGATCCATACACCTCCTATCAGTGTGGTTGATCAACCCATAGAACAAATCGCTGAAAAGATTATTGACATTATTCTCCAGGAACTTTCTGCGGATAGATCATTACCCCAAACTGAAAGAAGTAAGGTGATATTACCTACTAAATTTATAGAAAGATGATTTAGAGGCTTAAGCCTCTAAATCTTTCATGACTGCTTTAATCTTGTCGCCAAGTAGGGCGTCAGTTTCTTTAAAGCTTGCTTTGTCTTTTAAAGCGGTATTTACGCTGCAATAGAATTTAATCTTAGGCTCAGTTCCTGATGGTCTTGCGGAAACAATGCTGCCATCTGCTGTGATAAACTGCAGTACATCCGATTTAGGGAAGTCCAATTTCGTTTTCTCACCGGTAATCAGGTTAGTTTCAAATCCCAGTTCGTAATCCTTTAATAAAGCGACTTTAGCACCTCCAAGTGTTGCTGGTGGGTTACTTCTGAATTTCTCCATCATCGCTTTAATTTCTTCTGCACCAGTTTTTCCTTTTTTAGTGATGGATACCAGCTCTTCTTTGTACAAACCGTATTCTACATACATGTCTAACATGGCATTGTATAAGCTGCTGCCTTTATCTTTGTAGAAAGCGGTCATCTCAGCGATGAAAGCACAGGAAACTACTGCATCTTTATCTCTCACCAATTCGCCGATCAGGTAACCATAACTTTCTTCACCGCCACCGATAAAGGTTTTCTTACCTTGAAGGCTGGTCATCAGTTGTCCGATGAATTTAAATCCGGTTAAGGTATTGTAGAAGGTTACGTTTTTCTTTTTAGCGATTTCTTCGATGATGTTAGTCGTTACGATTGTTTTAACGATGTATTGATCACCGGTAAGTTTTCCTTTTTCTTCCCATGCACTCAATAGATAATTGATCAAAAGACTACCAGTTTGATTACCGTTTAGCAATACGAATTGCCCGTCGTTGTTTTTTACCGCGATACCTACTCTGTCTGCATCCGGATCTGTTGCCAGAACAAGGTCTGCATCAATTTCTTCCGCTTTTTTAAGGGCTAAAGTTAATGCTTCTTTTTCTTCTGGGTTCGGATAAACCACAGTTGGGAAATTACCATCTGGTGTGCTTTGTTCTTCAACAAGTGTTAAGTTGGTGAAACCGAATTGCGCCAATGCTTGAGGCACTAAGGTAATTCCTGTACCATGAATAGGAGAGAAGACGATTTTAAGGTCTTTCTGACGTGCAATGGCTTCAGGTGAAACTGATAATTCAGTGATTTTATCCAGGTATAACTGATCAATTTCTTCTCCGATCAGTTCAAAGTTACTTTCGATGCGGTCAAATTTCACCTCATCAATATTTTTGATTTTGGCTACTTCATCCATCACCATGGTGTCGTCAGGGGAGGTAAACTGTCCACCGTCTGCGCCATAAGCTTTGTATCCGTTATATTCTTTAGGGTTATGCGATGCGGTAAGCATCACGCCACTTTTGCAGCCCAATTCTCTGATTGCGAAGGAAAGCTCTGGTGTTGGTCTCAATGCTTTGAAGAAATACACATGGATACCATTTGCCGTGAACACATCTGCAGTGATTCCAGCGAAATAATCAGAGTTATTGCGGCTATCGTGTGCAATGGCTACTTTGATTTTTTCATTTGGGTATTTATTGTTCAGGTAATTGCAAAGCCCTTGTGTGGCTGTTCCAATGGTGTACTTGTTGATTCTGTTAGAACCGGCACCCATGATGCCGCGAAGGCCTCCTGTTCCAAACTCCAAACTTCTATAAAAAGAGTCGGTCAGCTCAGTAAAAGCTTCTTTATCTAATAGCTGTTGGATTTCTTCTTTCGTTTTACTGTCGTAATTGCCGTTAAGCCATTGATTGATGGTACTTAGGGTTGCTGCTTCTAATTGCATATGATTGTGTCTGTCTTTTTAACTCTTGCAGGAATAAACGTTTAATCTTTCAGCTTGTTTTGTGAGAATACGATTAAAATGTAGAATTCCAAATTTTATTTTGTGTATTTAGCGTTTATTATCGCCGATTTTTTTAATTTCACGGCCACTATACAAGTATATAGCCAATTTATCAAAAAATAAAATTCTTACCTCAATTAAATGAAGATATTAAAGTTTGGAGGAACTTCCGTAGGAAGCCCTGAGCGCATGAAAAAGTTGCTGGATATTATTAATCCGGCTGAAGAGCAAATTGTGGTCCTATCAGCCGTGTCTGGTACAACCAATAGTTTAGTGGAAATTTCAGGCAAACTTTTAAAGGAGGATAAACAGGTGGCGTTAAGCTTAATTAACGCATTGCACCAGAAATATAATGAGTTCATTATTGAACTGTTACCTGAAGGAGAGTTTCGCGAACAAGGACAAGAAGTAGTGGAGTACCATTTTGGTTTCCTGGCTTCTTTAGTGAATGATATTTTCACCCCAATTGAAGAAAAAGTAGTGCTGGCACAAGGAGAACTACTGTCGACCACTTTATACCATATTTACCTGAAATCTATCGGCGTACCATCGGTATTGCTTCCAGCATTGGATTTCATGAAAACTGATGAAGATAATGAGCCGGATGTTCCGTATAGCACGAAGCATTTAACGCCTTTATTGGACCAGCATAAAGGAAATAAATTGTTCATCACTCAAGGTTTTATCTGTAGAAATAGCTTTGGTGAGGTAGATAACTTGCGTCGTGGTGGAAGTGATTATACCGCTTCTTTAATCGGCGCTGCCATCCTTGCAGAAGAAGTTCAGATCTGGACAGATATCGACGGGATGCACAACAATGATCCTAGGATTGTTAAAGGTACCAAACCAATTTCTCACCTTTCTTTTGACGAAGCTGCGGAGCTTGCTTATTTTGGTGCAAAGATTTTACACCCACAGTCGGTATTCCCTGCACAGAAATATAAAATTCCAGTAAGGTTATTGAATACCATGGAGCCTACTGCTGCCGGTACTTTAATCTCTGCGGAAAGTGAAAAAGGAAAGATCAAGTCGATCGCAGCTAAAGATGGCATCACTGCAATTAAAATTCATTCCAGCCGTATGCTATTGGCTTATGGTTTCTTAAGAAGAGTTTTTGAAATCTTTGAACGTTATAAAACACCAATTGATATGATCACTACTTCTGAAGTAGCGGTTTCCTTAACCATTGATTTTACCGATAACCTGGATAAAATTGTAGAAGAACTTCATGCTTTCGGTTCAGTAGAAATTGATAAGAACCAAAGTATTGTTTGTGTAGTTGGTGATTTCAGCGCGCAGACGCATGGTTTCGCATCAAGAGTTTTAGATTCTATCAAACACATTCCAATCAGAATGATCTCTTACGGAGGTAGCAATTACAACATCTCTTTATTGATCAATACTGATGATAAGACGGAAGCCTTAAAAAGCTTACACAACCGTTTATTTGAATAGGAGAGGGTTTATCTCTTTCTTAGCCAGATCATAGCGGCAACAAGAATTACAACGAGTAGGATAAAGAGTTTAACTCTTCTATCGTACTCGTTTCTACTCAATCTGTTGTTCTTGAAATCGACGTAATTGCCGAAATAAATAAAACTCAGAACAACAATAAAAAATATAATCAGATACTTGAACATTATGTTTTCCGAAAAAGATATAGCACGTTTCGCGAATTTAGAAACACCCTTTTATTATTACGACCTTAACCTGCTGCAAAATACATTAAATGATTGTGCAGCGGCGGCAAAGGTATATAATTTTCATGTGCACTATGCTATGAAAGCAAATTTCAATCCTGCTGTTTTACAAAGAATTAAGGCAGTAGGTTTTGGGGCCGACTGTGTAAGCGGCGGCGAAGTGAGTAAGGCGATTGAAGTAGGCTTTGATCAGAAACAAGTGGTGTTTGCAGGTGTTGGAAAGTCAGACAGAGAAATCAATGAGGCTTTAGACCAGGATATTTTCTGCTTCAATGTAGAGTCTATCCAGGAATTGGAAGTGATCAATGAACTGGCTGGTAAGAAAGGGAAAGTAGCAAGAGTAGCCATTCGTATCAACCCAAACGTAGATGCACACACGCATCATAACATCACCACAGGATTAGATGAGAATAAATTTGGTGTAAATTCATGGGATTTACCTGCTTGTGTGGATACCTTGAAGGAGAGTGCAAGCCTTGAATTTATTGGGGTGCATTTCCATATTGGTTCGCAGATCACCAATTTAGACGTTTATAAAAACCTATGTGTTAGGGTAAATGAATTCGCTGCCTGGTTTGAAGCGCGCGGATTTATTGTGAAAGTATTGAATGTTGGTGGTGGTTTGGGTATTGATTACCACAATCCAGAGCAGCAGATTCCTGATTTCGCAGCTTACTTTAAAGTGTTCCAGGAATTTTTAGAGGTTCGGTCTAACCAGGAGGTTCATTTCGAATTGGGAAGAGCATTAGTTGGACAATCCGCTTCATTGATTAGCAGAGTGCTGTATGTGAAAAATGGAAAGAAAAAGAACTTCATCATTTTAGATGCTGGAATGACAGAATTGATGAGACCTGCTTTATATCAGGCTTACCATAAAATTGAGAACATCTCTAAGCTTGATGTTGCAGATGCCGTAAAATATGATGTAGTAGGGCCAATCTGTGAGAGCACCGATTGTTTTGGTAAAGAAGTAGAGCTTCCGGAAACTTTCCGTGGGGATTTGATCGCTTTACGTAGTACAGGTGCCTATGGAGAGGTAATGGCTTCGCATTACAATTTAAGAGAAAACATCGTTTCTGTTTACGATACAGAAGCATAAGTTATCTTTATATATTAAAAAAGCTTGTTGAAACGCTGGAGATTCCATGGTTTCAACAAGCTTTTTTTATGGGCTTTCCTGCGGTTATTCAGGATGCGCTTCCAGTTCTGTTTTATGCCTAGTCTTCTTCGAAAAAGTCGATCAGGCCTCCAAAGTAATATTCTGTTAATCCAGCAGTGAAATCATCATAGTCTTCATCAGGAATATTCGTCTGCACGAACTCAAGAGAAGTTCCTTTTTTATCTTCATGGAATTTAATGGTCACGATAGAGGGCTCGTTGTCTTCTCCGAAATACCATTGCTGAACTAGTTTTTTGCCGGGTTCGAATTCCAGGTTTTTACCTACGATATCGCCATCCCAGAAAGAAAATTCTGTGCCTGGTTCTTCTGTGAATTCTACTTCTGCGCCAGTCCAGAGTTGGATACTTTGTGCTTTTGTCATTGCTAAATACACTTCTTCAGGAGGTGCAGGCAGCTGGTAATATTTTTTAAATGTCTTCATGCGCTGTTAAAATGCAAATATATCCAAATAAGCAAGGAAAATCGTCCTTTTATGCGGTTTAAAATCAGTTTATAGAATAATTCCTACTATTTGAAGGCATTTATTCCCGTTACATCCATTCCGGTAATGAGGAGATGGATGTCATGAGTTCCTTCGTAGGTAACCACGGATTCCAGGTTCATCATGTGTCTCATGATCGAGTATTCGCCGGTAATTCCCATTCCTCCCAGCATCTGACGCGCATTTCTGGCAATCTCCAATGCGATTTCTACACTGTTTCTTTTGGCCATGGAAATCTGTTCTGCCGTGGCTCGGTTCTCGCTTTTAAGTACACCTAAACGCCACACTAGAAGTTGAGCTTTGGTAATCTCGGTGACCATTTCTGCTAGTTTTTTCTGCTGCAACTGGAATCCGCCGATAGGCTTGCCAAATTGTACGCGTTCTTTTGAATAACGCAATGCGGTATCATAGCAATCCATAGCAGCGCCTAATGCTCCCCATGCAATGCCGTAGCGCGCCTGATTTAAGCAGCCTAATGGTCCTTTTAATCCAGTAATGTCAGGGAAGATATTTTCTTTAGGAACCTTCACATTGTCGAATACCAGCTCTCCAGTTGCAGAAGCCCTTAAACTCCATTTGTTATGGGTTTCTGGAGTGGTAAAACCTTCCATACCGCGTTCTACAACCAGACCTCTGATTTTGCCGGACTCATCTTTTGCCCAAACCACCGCAATGTCAGCAAAGGGGGCATTAGAAATCCACATTTTTGCACCGTTTAACAGGTAATGATCTCCTTTATCTTTGATATTGGTCACCATTCCACCAGGATTAGAGCCATGATCTGGTTCTGTGAGTCCAAAGCAGCCCATTAATTCGCCTGTTGCCAATTTTGGTAAGTATTTTTTACGTTGTTCCTCTGTGCCATAAGCAAAGATTGGATACATGACCAATGAGCCTTGCACGGAGGCGGTAGACCTGATTCCAGAGTCTCCACGTTCAATTTCCTGCATTAATATCCCGTAGGCGATATAATCTAAACCTGCGCCACCATATTCCACAGGAATCGTTGGGCCAAAAGCGCCTATTTCTCCTAAGCCTTTAATCAGATGTTTCGGGAATTCTGCTCTTTGTGCATAATCTTCGATGATCGGGCTGACTTCTTTTTTCACCCAATCTCTAGCGGAAGAACGGATCAGCTTATGTTCGTCACTTAGTAATTCATCTAACTGATAATAGTCAGGAGCTTCGTAGAGGTCTTTTTTTGCAGATTTACTCATAAGTTAGGAGATATTTGGTCTTTTGTTTCTCAGCTGATTTTTTAATCAGGCTTATTTCAAAGTTAATGATTTCGAGGAATGATTTAATAATTTAAAGGAATGGCTAGTAATAACCGTTCAAAGATTTATTTTTGTTAAATGAGCAATGCTAAAAGCTATATTCAAACAGTTGCGTTAAGAGATGTAAAATGTCATGCTTTTCACGGGTATTATCCTGAAGAGCAGTTAACTGGGATTTATTTCATGGTAGATGTTGTGGTTACTTTTGTCCATACGGGTGATACAGAGAATTTGAATCATACGGTGAATTATGAAGTATTGAACACTATTTTGCTGGAAGAAATGGCAAATACACAAAAAATGCTGGAGACCGTGGTGCGAAGAATTTTAGATCGCGTGATTGATACTTATCCATTTGTGCGTACAGGGAAAGTAGGAATTCGGAAAATGAATCCTCCTATGCCTGGTGAAATTGGCCATTCTTTTGTGGAATTGAGCTATGAAGCAGCTCAATAATTTAATTTATCTATTTTTTTCTTAAAAATCCTTAACCTATAATCATGGAATTTACTAAAATTACTGTCGAGCTGGTAGATTTGATTAAAGTTGCTGTTGGTGCAGACAGTGTTTTTACTGATGAAGAAACTTTGAGTATTTATTGTCATGATGAGACCGAAGATTTAAAGTATTATCCGGAAGTAGTGGTGAAACCTAGGGATACGGAATCTGTATCCGCCTTGCTGAAAATTTGCCATCAATATTTGGTTCCTGTTACCCCTAGAGGGGGGGGGACAGGCTTAAGTGGCGCTGCCTTGCCAGTTTTTGGCGGCGTATTGTTATCCATGGAGCGCTTTAAAAAAATCATAGATATTGATACAGAGAATTTACAGGCCATTGTAGAGCCAGGCGTGATTACGCAGGAATTTATGGATGCTGTGGGGGAGAAAGGTTTGCTTTATCCGATTGATCCATCGAGTAAAGGTTCTTGTTTTATAGGTGGCAATGTGGCTCATGGTTCGGGCGGACCAAGAGTTGTCAAATATGGTACGATCAGAGAATATATATTAAACCTGGAAGTGGTTTTACCTAATGGTGAAATTATCTGGACAGGAGCAAATACACTTAAATATGCTTCTGGCTATAACCTGACACAGTTAATGATTGGTTCAGAGGGAACTTTGGCGGTGGTAACTAAGATCGTCACCAAGTTGATCCCGAGATCAGAAAACAATGTGCTGATGCTGGCTTCTTTTGCTGAAAATGAACAGGCATGTGCTGCAGTATCTGCTATTTTCCGTGCAGAAGTGATCCCTTCTGCGTTAGAGTTCATGGAGCGAAAAGGAGTGGAATGGGTGATTGAATTCGATCAGATCAAGTTTGACCTTAACGATGGCATCAATGCTTTTCTTTTGATTGAATTTGATGGTAATGATATGGACAGCATTTTCAAGGATTGTGAAAAGGTGAATGCGGTATTAGAGCAGTTTGGTTGTACGGATGTGCTGTTTGCTGATACTGCTCAGCAAAAAGAAGAATTGTGGCGCATGAGAAGGGTGATGCCGGAATCGGTGAAATCTAATTCTATCTATAAAGAAGAAGATACGGTGGTTCCTCGTGCAGCCTTGCCGAAATTGATCAATGGTATCAAAGAGATCGGTTCCAGGTATGGTTTCGAAAGTGTATGTTACGGCCATGCTGGTGATGGAAATCTACATGTGAACATCATTAAAGCCGGAATGAGTGATGAAGATTGGCATACTAAGCTGAAAGATGGTATTGTGGAGATTTTTGAATTGACGACTGCTTTAGGTGGGACGATTTCTGGTGAACATGGGATCGGATTGGTGCAGAAAGACTTTATGTCGATTAAGTATTCAGAAATCCACCTGAATTTAATGAGGGGGATTAAAAAGGTATTTGATCCTGCGGGGATTCTAAACCCGGGAAAGATCTTTTAAGGATCAACTGGAGGTTATTGATCAATAGTGTCCTAAACGTTTAATGTTTTTGTAAAAAGGCTTAGGATGGATTGAAATAATCGCATTTTAAGGATTATTCAAAAAAGAATCCCTTGTATGCTGGTATTGGGTTCCAGCTTAGGTGGTTC
>NZ_JACSZW010000017.1 GCF_014472395.1 Pedobacter sp. N36a | reverse complement strand
ATCTGGGGCTATATTTTTCTCTTCAAGGTAGATGTTTAGCATCTTACCTTCTTTTTCTACCTGCGTTAATTCAAAATAATCCAGAATACCTTCCGGTAATAATAAACTGATCAGGGTTTGCTCGGCTTGACTCAAAATGAAAATTTTCGTTTGGTTTACGAATGCAAAAGAAAGAATTTATTTCCTTCCCCCCAAGAATTCCGCTTGATCCTTTTTTTTTGCTTTTTCATGTAGAAAAGCATACTGAAATTCGTTTTCATAATCAACTGATTTAAGGTTAAACAAAATGTAGCCTTGCAGTTAATGGATATCAAGTTGTTTAATGAATGAACTTACTGTTTGTCAAAATGTTATGTGTTTATTCGGTGAGTCAGGGGAACTTCGATTTACTCACCGAATCACTCAATTTTATATGTGATTTATTGAATAAACTGTAGTTTTGGGTAAAAACAAAAAGCCTGCAATCAATTGAATTGCAGGCTTTTATACGTTTTGTTACTATTTCTGGTGATCCCGCTGGGATTCGAACCCAGGACCACTACATTAAAAGTGTAATGCTCTACCAGCTGAGCTACGGAATCAATTATGTTCCCTTGTTTCGGGATTGCAAAAGTATTAAAATAATGCAGATTGTACCACTGCAAATCCGTTTAATTTCGCTGTAACCAGCTTTTTCTCTTTAATCCATTGATTTATAGCTATAAAAATTTACAGTTATTTTTCATCATACGTAACAAATCCCATCCACAAGCATCTCTTTTACGTGGATTACGGCCATTAAAGCCAGAAAAACCCCGTAATACAACAAAAAACACTATAAATTTAAACAATGAAAATCCTCCAAACCGGCCAATTTTTCGGGAATACCAATGAAACCAAAACCTTAGGGAGTCTTACGCTTACGGATACAGAATACACCCAGGAAAAGGTCGACTGGCATTACCATGAAAATGCCTATTTTACTTTTCTACTCGATGGGAGAGTCCTGGAGGGGAATAAAAAGGAAATCTATCATTGTACTGCCGGAGCCTTACTGTTTCATAATTGGCAGGAACCTCATTACAACATAAAACCAAAAGGCTTCACCAGAGGCTTTCATATTGAATTTAAGCCAGACTGGTTTCAGAACTTTGATTTGAATATCAGTAACCTACAGGGGAGTATTAACCTGTATAATCCGCAATTAAAGGCGCTGATGTATAATATATTCAAGGAGAGTAAGCAAAATACAGGTACCCTGGCGATAGACACCTTACTTGTTGAGCTGTTTACCAAGGCCAATAAAAATGAAAATCGCTTTTCGGGAAATATCCCTCATTGGGTAATGAAAATTAGAGCGCTGCTCAACGACGATCTGTCTTATGACTGGTCCCTTTACAACCTGTCGAAACAACTTGGCATTCATCCGGTACATCTTTCCAGGGATTTTTCAAAGTATTTCGGCTGCGGCATCGGACAGTATATTCGGGCAATAAGAGTGCAGCAATCACTTTCCATGATTGTAAAAGGAGAATCTTCCTTAACTGCTATCGCTTTAGACTGTGGTTTCGCCGATCAAAGCCATTTTATACGCAGCTTTAAATCCTTACATCAAATTACCCCGTTGGCTTACAGAAAACTTTTCGCTGAGCCCAGATAGGTTAATTTTATTCTATTTTTAATACGAACCACTCCCTAATTTTGAAAGAAAAAATGATAAACTTTTCTATGATACGATCATTCACATTCCTCCTATGCGCAATGATGTTTTTTAATGCCGCGGTAAAAGCACAGGGAAAAGCGGTTGAAAGCCAGGTTGTAATTCAAAACCCTATCCATAAGGCAAATATTGGAAAAATTGCTTTCAGTGCTAAACCGGTCAAAATAAAGGAACTTGGGAATGCTCAATTTCTGAACGACTACCAACTCACAAACAAAAGCAATCTGTTCATTACCGTGTTCTTAGGAAATACGATGACCAGTTATTTAAAACAGCTTGCACCAACGCTGGATTCGAATACCTTGCTGCAGTCGGGTAATTATCAATTTTCCTTTTATGTAGATCAAAAACTAGTTTACCAAAGTAATCTACTACCGGGAGCTCCGCGCGCCAACGAACAAAATACCTTCACCGTCTGGACTAAACCTTTAATCGATAACGAAAATGAGGGCGCCTATTGGAGCCAGTCGGCATGGAACCGATTCATGTTCAATGGGGGAGACAGCGCCCTCACTGACGGCAAGCATGTATTGAAAATAGAGCTGAGGCCATATCTCAAATCGACCACCGTCATTGTAGGAGATGTAATCGCTGCTGGTACACTAAATTTGCTGGTCAACCGGAAACCATTAGTAGATTTTGGTAACGAAAAACTAGCTCCTGTAAAAGCTTATGATGGGTTTGCAGTATCTAAAGAGTCTTTTAATCAAGATAAAATCAAGGCTTTAAAAGCAAATGTTGAAGCAGGAGTTTTTAAGCACATCACAAGTGTGGTGGTGATAAAAAACGGAAAAATCCTACTGGAAGAATACTTTAACAATGCCAATCGCGACAGTCTGCACGATGTCCGTTCTGTGGGGAAAACTTTTGCTTCCAGCTTAACCGGGATCGCCATAAATGATGGATTGTTGAAATCTGAAAATCAAACACTAGGAGAATTTTATGACCTAAAAGCTTACGACCATTATTCTCCAAAAAAAGCGAACACTTCGATTAAAGAACTGCTAACCATGAGCGCTGATTTTGATGGTGATGATGCTGACGGTGATTCTCCTGGCAATGAAGAAAATATGTATCCTACAGATGATTGGGTGAAATTTACACTAGACCTACCTGTAGATACGGTGAAGTACAAAGGACAATGGCATTATTTTACTGCTGCTGCAATGTTGGTGGGTAGTTTACTGGATAAAGTAGTACCAGGACACCTGGAAAAGTATGCAGATGCAAAGCTTTTCAAGCCTTTGAATATCACAAATTATAAATGGCAGTATACCCCTCAGCATGTGGTAAACACGGCTGGTGGAATTCGTATGAATGCTCTGGATTTTGCTAAATTTGGACAATTGTATAAAAACAATGGAATTTGGCAGGGAAAACAAGTACTTCCAAAGCAATGGGTCGAAAAATCACTAAGTAGACAAATTCCGGTAACAGGGCGAAAAGATGAGTATTACGGTTACCTTTTCTGGAACAAAACATACCAGGTAAATGGAAAAGCGTATGAAACTTCTTATTGTGCAGGAAACGGAGGAAATAAGATTTTTGTCTTTAAAGACCAGCCTTTAGTGGTAGTGATCACCGCTACAGCTTATGGAACTGCTTATGGACATACCCAGGTTGATAAAATGATGGAAGATTATATTTTGCCGGCAGTAGTTGGAAAGTAAGCAGATTTAAAAAAACGATCATGGAAACTATTCCGGTAAGACACCTCAATGCTTCAGTTAAAGAACCTCCTTTTTCCGGGAGCTTCGACCTAGTGGATATGGAGGCATTTCTGTCAGGGAAGGATATGGTACAAGAACTTCACCGGCATAGTTTCTTTTACATATTGATTTTAGAGAAAGGAGAAGGAGCACATCGCATCGACTTTGTAACTTATCCAATCGAGGATTATTCCGTTTTCTTTATGCGCCCCGGACAAGTACATGAACTGGTTTTAAAGAATGGAAGTACGGGGTATTTGCTGAAATTCAGCCCTGGTTTTTATACACCATTGGCAGTATCCGCTAAAGAGGTACTCAGGAAAGTAAGTCGCAGGAATTTCTATCAATTCAACGCCGCGCAGATGAACCGTATCACGTTCATCCTGGAAAATATTTATAAGGAAAATAAGGACCAGCAAGAACGACATCGGGAAGCCATTCAATCTTATCTGGATATTTTTTTCATTTCACTTTTAAGGGAAAGCGATTCAGCTAAAAGCCCTGGCGATAACCATGATGATTATATGCAGGAGCGCCTGGAAGCATTTCAGGAGCTGATCAGCCTTTCCGCAACTCAGTTTAAACAGGTCTCTTATTACGCCGGGAAATTGAACCTGACCACGTATCAGCTGAATGCCATCACAAAAAAAACGCTCCACAAAACCTGCTCAGAACTGATCATAGATCACCTGCTATTGGAAGCTAAACGATACCTTTTAGCTACTGCTCATCAAATAAATCAAATCGCCTCGCAGCTTGGTTATGAAGATGTTTCCTACTTCGTCAGGTTCTTTAAAAAGCAAACCGGATATTCACCGGAAGCATTCAGAAAAAGCTTTAAATAATAGCGGAATTCAGCAGACATCCTATAAAATTCAAATTTTGTCCTACTCCGTAATTTCTTTTATAACGGAAATTTGTAGTGCAATTTAAATCAGAATATTATGAATGAATCATGGATTGATGCCGATAAAAAAAGGTGGGATACCCGTTATCAGGAAAGTGGATCTGCTTATGGAAAGGAGCCTAATCTTTTTTTTAAAGAATGGCTGCAGAAATTAGCTCCAGGCGCTATCTTGATGCCTGCCGATGGGGAAGGTCGTAATGGAGTTTACGCTGCAACTTTAAATTGGGCAGTGACTGCATGTGATTTAAGTGAAGCAGGGAAATTGAAAGCGCTTGAATTGGCAAAAGAAAAACAGGTGTCTATCACGTACCTCGTGGAAGATCTGGAAAAATTAGAGTTTGAGCAGGAGTCTTTCGACGTGATCGGTCTGATCTACGCACATTTTTCTGCAGATCGGAAATCAATGCTCCATAAGCAATTACAAGGTTATCTTAAACCTGGTGGCCTGATCCTCATGGAGGCATTCAGTAAAGCACACCTCGATTTTAATGCGATAAATCCTAAAGTTGGTGGTCCGAAAGAGACAGATATGCTGTTTTCTATCGCAGAGATCAAGGCTGATTTCGAAAATTACGAACCATTGCTGTTTGAAGAGCGTATCGTTGAGCTAGAAGAAGGGAAGTATCATATTGGTCAGGGTGCTGTAATTCGCTTTGTAGGAAGAAAGCCAATGTAGAGAAGAACTGATAATTTTACGAATTTAAGGAACAAAAAGTCATTGCTTACTGACCCTAGGTTTATAGCGCTTATAAGCGTTTTAACTGGGGGTTGCTAGGGCTATTAGTGCCTTTTTTGCTTAGAAACAGGGTCTAGATCTTGTATTAATCAAGTGCATAGGTGCTAATAAAATTAGTGTCAATATTAATTATAAGAGGTTTAGTCTTTGTTTATCAGTATCTTAGTGGTTATTCATTCACGTAAATAAACACTTTTATCATGGCAAAATTCATTGCAGGCCCTTTTGGGTACCCTTCCGGGAAAATAGGAAACTCGGTCTTTTATATGTTAAATGGACAATTGGTCTGTCGTGCGATCGGAAAGCCAGGGAAACCTAGCTTAAAACAACTGGCCAACCGTCAAGCGATGGCAGTAACGATGCAGCTGTTAAATCCTATGGCCGATTTTATCAATGTCAGCTTTAAGCTCGAGGCAGAGGGAACGTTTAAAAATCCACACAATATAGCGACCTCCTACAATAAGAAAGCGGCTTTAACCGGCAGTTACCCCAATATTTCGGTCGATTATGCGAAAGTAGTCCTGAGTAAGGGAAGCCTGGAAATGGCTAAGCATCTGCATGTCAGCAAAGGCGAAAATGGGATTAATTTAACCTGGGATACTGCGATTGTTGAAAATGGTGATATCGACGATTCGGTCATGGTGATGGTCTGCCATCCAGGGCAAAAAAAGGCGAGTAGCTATTTAAATGCTGCTCGTAGAGCGGATGGAGGCTGTTTTGTTCCTTTAGACAGGGATTGGAAAATGGTTGAACAGATGGAGATTTATATCTGTTTTAAATCTGCAAATGGAAAGTTAATTTCTGATAGTGCGTATGTGGGAAACTTGAATGGCGTTAAGGAAACCATAATGCAAATAGCAGAAAAGGAGAAATACAACCAGATTAAAGCACGTTTTGATCTGATTGCCGTCCAATATCAGCAAAAAAGAATGGATTACGCGGAGGGAATCGTCGAATCTAAAGCCTTCCGGCATTTGGAAAAAGAATACCTGGTTTTAAAGGATAAGCTGGCAAAACTGCCGGGCAAATCAGTCTAAAATCAGGGACTAAATCCATGTAAAATAGGCTGGAAAATTAATTTTTCAGCCTGTTGATGAGCTTGCTTTGTCAAAAATTTATGGCCAAACGAAAAGGAAAAAGCTCCTGATGTTGTCGATATTTTACTGTAATTCAGCGCTTTCTGTTGAATTTGTGTGTTTTTTGAGGAGTGTATACTGGTAAAATAATCAGTGGATGTAATTTAAAACATCACACTGATTATAGATTAAGCATTGCGTGTTAAGATGCCCTTCTGATCACGCCCAAAATAACCGCTATAATCGCAATTACAATTAGGATATGAATGATGCCTCCAGTATAATAGCCTCCTAAGAAACTGATTGCCCAAATAATAACGAGGATGACTGCGATGGTATAAAGTAGATTTCCCATAGTATATAGATTTTATAAGTTAATGTTCTTGTCTATGAACAAAGCCAAGGGGCTTTGGTTTGGTTAGGCGCTGGATTATTTTCTAATCGATCACTGAAATTCCTGATGCTCAGGGAAATGGTTTGTGCCGCTGAACCCCACGAAATTCCAGTGATTCCGGTCGTCCTTTACAATTTTGACCTGTTGCTTGTTGATATTGTGATTTCTACGGGAAGGGTAGTATATTGGGGCGCTAATATGAACAATTTCGATTTTATCACATTTAAAGAACTTTTAGCAACTCAGGATTTCCATGATGCCTGGAATACGATTTCCGCATATCAGGGAGAAGAATTTGAGGAGGAGGCTATTTTTATAGTCTGCCATGGAGATGTGAGTTTTGCAGATCATTTGAGGCTTGATATTGACCATGGCTGGACAATGCACGATAAGAAATGGAAGAGTCAATTTCCGAATCTTCCTTTACAGTCATCCGATGAACGTGTGGAAGGGTTAATTGTTTTCGGTAACCTGAACATCAAAGGTTCGCTGTTGAATGAGGAGGGCGATTATGGTGCTTTTCTGTATGTATCCGGTCAAATTAACTGTCAGAGTTTAGTAGCAGGCGGCTCAGTCATGTATGTAAAAAATGAGGTCACTGTAACAGAAGTATTTATCAGTCATTACAACCACGGATATTTTAGAGCTGATGGACTGCTTACTGCGCCGGTATTGATCATCAACGACCATTATACCTATCTAAATAATTATCAGACCAGTCTTTTTTATTACAATGACAAAACCGGAGAAAACCTTCCTGAAAATAACTGTTATGAAGATGAGGCCGGAGATTGGCGGTGTTCCGATCAGCTCAGCAAACTTTTAGCCAATCCAACACCAACTTTTGAAGATCTAATCTTCGATTTAAATGAGGGGGAATTTGTCTTGTCGACAGCAACCCAATTACTGGCGAAAGACGAGCACTATTGGCTGAGAAAATTATATAAAAACTGGCGTATTTTAAACCGGATTCCAGCGGAATTTAAGACACAACGTGTTTTTGAAAAAGCGTATGCAAAATATGGCGCGCTTTGTTTTTCTTATTTTCCTGAAAGTTTCATCAGTCAGGAGCGAATTGAGCAAGCCTTAATAAAAAATGGCATCAACATGAGGTATGTTCCTGATTCCTTGCTCACTAAAGCGCATTGTTATTTAGCCGCAAAGCATCAAACTTACCTGTCATTTGTTCCTGAAAAATACCTGGACAAAGACCTGATTAAAGAGATCATTCATTATCATGAATCCCAAATGAGCAGCGTGCCTCCTGAATTTATTACGGAAGAATTGCTGATTGACTATGTCAGATTAGGACCCGGCTTGTGGTTAGATAAATTTTGTAAAATTGCAAATGTATCTAAGAACACCGTGCTCCTAAAAGCATTGGATTCAGGCATAGCAACCATCGATAAAATCTGGGGCCATCACTTCCAGGAGGCAGTTTATGACTACGCAAAAAAACTTTATGAAAATGAACCAGAATGGCATCAATATCTGGCAAAATTCCAGAAAAAAATAGACCGTCTTTCCTCATCTTCCTAAGTTTTTTTTGTACCGTTCATAAACAAATCACCATTTATGATGGTTATAGCTGGGATTTAAATGGAAAATACCTATTGATATGAACGGGATACAACTGTTAAATAAGGATCAGCTCATTTCGGTTTTGAGCCAGGGTAGGACGGCAACCGCTATTCATATAGGTGAGGAGGCAGTGATTCAGGTGGCAAATCAGGCCATGCTTGATATTTGGGGGAAAGACAGTGCTGTGATTGGGAAAGGTTTAGAAGAAGCGCTTCCGGAGCTTAAAGGACAGCCATTTGCCAAAATGTTTAAGCGTGTATGGCAGGAAGGGATTACCCTTTCCGGGGCCGAGACCGCTGCCGATTTGATGGTGGGCGGACAGATGAGAACTTTTTACTTTGATTTTGAATATCGGGCAATTAAGGACGAGTTAGGTCAGGTCATTTGTGTACTGCACCTGGCCAATGATGTGACGGATCGGGTGATGAACCGAAGGATCATACAGCAAGTGCATGCAAAGGACCAGGCATTGGAGAGAGAGCAGGCACTTAATGAAGAACTTTCTGCGGCAAATGAAGAGCTGAAAGCAGTTAATGATGAGCTCGACCAAAGTCAGACAGAACTCAGTCTGATGAATGAATTACTGGAGGCAAGGGTAGCGGCGAGAGTGAAAGATTTGTCAAAAAGTGAAATGCGTTACCGGGAGATTTCCGATGAGCTGGCCGCGATAAATGAAGAGCTAAATGCCGCCAATGAGGAATTGATGTCCTCCAATGAAGAACTTTTGGAAGCTAAAGAGAATTTGCAGAAGACTTTTGATCAGTTGGAAGATAAAGAAATTGCTTTACGACTCACTGTTGAGGCCGCTAATTTGGGCACCTGGCATATCCACTCTGTAACCAGAGCATTCATCACTTCCGCTCGCCTCCGGGAACTTTTTGGCTTTCATCCCGATCATGAAATTACCATTGATGATGCTTTAGAACAGGTGACCGAGGAATACCGATCCTATGTACAGCAAAAATTCGAAAATGCGCTTAGTGGTAATGGCGATTTTGATGTATCCTATCCTGTAGTTGGATTCCATGATCAGAAACTGCGCTGGCTGAGGGCCATTGGAAATTTAAAATCCGATAAGTCTGGCGAATTTTCTTCCTTTACAGGGGTAGTCATGGACATTACTCCGATAAAAAAGGATGAACAGCGCAAAAATGATTTCATTGCGATGGTGAGTCATGAGCTGAAAACACCCCTAACTTCACTAAATGGCTACATTCAAATCCTGCAGCGTAAGGTGAATGGGGTAGGCAACGAGTTCATCAATAATTCTTTAGTGCTGGCCGGCAAACAGGTAAAAAAGATGACCGGTATGATCAACGGATTCTTAAATGTTTCCCGACTGGAATCTGGAAAAATTGTACTCTCTCCAACTCATTTTTCACTGAGTAATCTGGTGGAATCGGCTTTGGAAGAAAGCCGGATGATCGAAGATGGGATGAACTTCATTTTTCATGGCTGTGATCATTTACTCGTTTATGCGGATTATGATAAAATTAGCAGTGTGATCGTCAATTTACTGAGTAATGCTATAAAATATGCACCCTTATCTAAACAAATTGATGTGAAGTGTGAGCTGGCAGATCAGATGGCGCAGGTGAGCGTACGTGACTATGGCATCGGAATTCAGACCCAGGATATGGACAAGCTTTTTGAAAGGTATTATCGCGTACAAAGTGATAGTCATATTTCCGGTTTCGGGATCGGATTGTATTTGAGTGCAGAGATTATTGCGCGTCATAATGGTAGGATATGGGTAGATAGTGAACCCGGACAGGGCTCTACCTTTTATTTCAGTTTGCCTTTAAATGGTAAGGTTTAATGAAGATAGAATAGAACCGCAATTGCAGCTGGGCGCTGATAGGCGATCATGGTTTTGGATGGCTTCGCTTGAACGGCCTGTTTTTAGGTTAATTTTCTTTATAGTATTTCTGGTTGCTGTTAATGGCTTTAAAAAACAGCTTTTAAGATTTAATTCCTTAGCTTTATGTAAATGCGCTTGTGTATTAGGATTGGGATCAGTTCTCTGTACGATTTTGTATCGGTTGTATTAAAAACGCGCGCATTGAATTCATTTTTCGATATCAATTATTTAGTAATATAGGATCAGGCTATTTATTAACTAACCTCTATCAATATGAAGTATCTTTTCTCTTTTGTTTTTTTAGCATTTCTTTTTATTCAAAAAGAAGCTTTAGCTTGTACACGAGTGGTGTATAAAGGTCCGAATGGAATGGTGCTCACTGCACGCAGTATGGATTGGAAAGACGAAATTTCCGCCAATTTATGGGTGTTTCCGAGAGGAATTGCCCGGACTGGAGAAGTGGGTCCGCAGTCTTTAAAATGGATTTCCAAGTATGGCAGCGTCATTTCCAGCGCCTGGGACATTGCCACAGTAGATGGGTTAAATGAAAAAGGACTAGTGGCCAATGTATTGTGGCTGGTAGAATCCAGTTATCCAAAATTTGACCCTGAAGGTAAAAAGAAAGGGATTAGCATTTCAGCCTGGGCGCAATATGTACTGGATAATTTTGGCAGTGTAAACGAAGCCGTAACTGCATTAAAGGACGAACCTTTTGTGGTGGTGAGCGATTATGTGCCTGGTACTAAAAAATTCACTACGCTTCATTTATCGATCTCTGATGCTGCTGGTGACAATGCCATATTTGAATATATCAATGGAAAACTGGTGATTCATCATGATGTTGCTTATACGGTAATGACAAATTCGCCGGTGTTCAATGAGCAGCTTGCTTTAGATAAATATTGGGCAGGTATCCCTGGAACAATTATGCTGCCGGGCACCAATCGTGCAGCGGACCGTTTCGTAAGAGCTTCTTATTATATCAAAGCGATTCCACAAACAGATGATGTCAGGGTTGCTGTGGCGAGTGTATTCAGTGTGATCCGGAATTGTTCTGTACCATTCGGCATCAGTTCAGAAGCTGAACCGAATATTTCTTCCACCCGATGGAGATCTGTAGCAGATCAAAAGAATAAAGTCTATTATTTTGAAAATGTGCTGACTCCAGGAACTTTTTGGGTAGACCTTAATAAATTTGATTTAAAGGAAGGAGCGAAGTCTATGAAGTTGAGCTTGAATAAAGGGGTAGCTTTAAATGGATTGTCAAATCCGGATTTTAAAGCGGCAGAACCCTTTAAATTTTTAGGGATTTAAATCTGCTGAATAGGGATACGCCGATTTGAAGCGTATCCCTACGCTAGATTTTCTCGAAAATACGGTTGCTGATCCACAAAAAGCTTATTAAAAAGAAATGATCTGATGAACCATATTCAACATTTTTCGATCTATGAGATAATTAGTTTTACTCCTTACAAAAAAATATGATGTATAGACGCGCTTTCCTCCTGGCATGCTTCTTATTCGTTTGGTGTTACCATTGTAACGCTCAAACCGATCTCAACGGAAGTTTTGAAAACATAGATTCGAAAACAAGCAGACCTAAGGGCTGGACTTACGGTTTTAATAAAATCCAGGAAGCAAGTTATCCTGCCAAGCTTGACAGCCTGATTAAGAAAAAGGGAAAGTATAGTGTTTCAATTGAAAAGAAAGAACAGGGAGAAGGATATAGCGTCATTGAATCCGTGATCGCAGAAAACTATAAAGGTGGTACGATTGATTTGCAGGGCTATATGAAAACTGAAGGCGTAGCTAAAGGCTTTGCTGGTTTATGGTTGCGATTGGACGGTGAAGGTGGTCGGATGCTGAAGCTAGAAAACATGCAGCAGCAGGCGATAACGGGCACAAATGAATGGAAACAATACTTTATTAAACTGCCTTATGAGGGGGATGTGAGGAGCATTCACTTTGGCGGATTGCTGGCTGGAGAAGGGAAAGCCTGGTTTGATGACCTGGAAATATACATTGATGGCAAAAAGATCGAGACCTTAAAACCGCGTGTGCTGGCCGCTGCAGAGACCGATAACGAGTTTAATAAAAGCTCAAAAATCCCATCATTTGTTCCAAGTCAGCAGCAGATTAAAAATATCGCTGTTGCGGGTCAGTTCTGGGGCTTTATCAAATACCATCATCCTTCTATTGCTAAAGGAGATTACAATTGGGACGCCGAATTATTCCGATTTCTACCTTCGGTAATTGCTGCAAAAAATAACGCAGAATTAAGCAATGCATTGGAACAATATTTAGACAAATTGCCTCCCATAGCAGCATGTAAATCTTGCAGCAAAACCAATGTTGTTAGCACTTCCAAACCTAATTATGGCGATTTATTAACGGGCAAAGTATTCAGTTCATCCATCAGCAAAAGGCTCAGCGATATCTTGAAAAACTCCAATATCAAATCAAATTATTATGTCGCAATGAACGATGGGGTTGGCAATCCAAAATTTCAGAATGAGCGGGATTATGAGGATATGAAATATCCGGATGCTGGTTACCGGATTTTAAGTTTATATCGGTATTGGAATATGATCAATTACTTTTTCCCTTATAAATACCAGATTGATGATGATTGGAACAAAGTACTGTACGATTTTGTACCGCAGTTCGTATCCGCAGAAAATGACCTGGCCTATAATTTAGCTGCCCTAAAATTGATTGCAAAAATTAGCGATACACATGCCAATCTTTGGAATAAACACGGGGTGTTAGATCAATATAAAGGGATGAATACTGCGCCTTTTAAAGCGACTTTCATAGAGAATAAACTCATCGTTACCGGTTTTTACCTGGATACTTTGGGCATTAAAAATAGGCTGAAAATTGGCGATGAAATCCTGACCATTAATGGTAAAAAAGTGGGGGATCTGGTACAAGAATTTTTACCAGTTACAGCGGCTTCCAATTACGATACCCAATTGAGAGATTTGCCGAAAGCTTTCCTGTTGCGGACCAGCAAAGCAACGATGGCATTGGGATTTAAGAATGAAAAAGAAACTTTTGACCTGGAAGTTCCAATGGTCAATATGCGCCTGACCTATAAAAATATCGACTATACCAAACCAACAGGGTATCATCTGCTGAATGACAAAATTGGTTATGTTTATCCTGCAAAATATAAGAACACGGATTTGCAGGGCATCAAAAAGCTATTCGAAAATACAAATGGAATCGTGATAGATATGCGTTGTTATCCATCAGATTTCATGCCCTTCACCTTTGGTGAATACATCAAACAGGACAAAACCCCTTTTGTGAAATTTACAACAGGCAGTGTGGCGCAACCGGGAACTTTTGTGATTGGCAAAGACCTGATGAATGGTGGGAATAAGAATGCTTATAAAGGCAAGGTGATTGTGATTGTAAATGCAGAAAGCCAGAGTAATGCGGAGTACACGACAATGGCTTTCCAGAGTTCGCCCAATGTGAAAGTGATAGGCAGTCAGACGGCGGGAGCTGATGGCAATGTTTCTACGATTGTGCTACCTGGAGGAATTTCTTCATGGATTTCTGGAATAGGGGTCTTTTATCCAGATGGTAAACCCACTCAAAGAGTGGGTGTGCGACTAGATTATCCGATTAAACCAACTGTAAAAGGCATAACTGAAGGTAAAGATGAATTGCTGGAAAAAGCGGTTTCGCTGCTGGAAGCTGGTTGGTAATTCGCTATAGTCCAGTTTTATTGATGCGATAGCGGAGCGATACCAAGCCGGTTTCATAAGTCTTGCTTTCCAAAAGCCTAAGCTGATGTTGGCTATCCTGCACCCGAAATAAGGGCTTGCCGCTGCCAAGTAATATGGGATGAACAGACAGCCATAGTTCATCAATAAGATCTGCTTTCATCATGGCATCGCTGAGCTCTGCACCACCATATAACCAGATATCTTTGCCTGGCTGTTCTTTGATCTTTTTGGCTTCGATCATGCTATTTGCGGCGATCAAAGTCGCGCCATCTCTAACTGTTTTCAAGGTGGTAGAAAACACGTGTTCCTGCATTCCGGGAACGATTTCTCCATTGTTGTTTTCCGCATGCTGCTGCGCTATCTCGTAACTTTTGCGACCGATAAAAAGACTATCTATCTGGCTAAAGAACTTGTTTAAGGCATAATCCTGATCCGTAAAACACCAGTCATATTCGCCATTTGGGCCTTCAATATATCCATCCAATGTGACTGCTAATCCTAATATTAATTTTCTCCTATTCTTCATACTTTTGTAGGACAAAAATGGAAAGATTAAAGGCGCTAAAATTGTACAAATCGGACATTAATAAAGAATGTCCTTTGCCTGTGCAAATCAAAACGAATTGCTGTGTCAAATAATCTTGCGCCAGGGATACTCTTGTTTCATTATTAGGCGCAGCAGCTAGCCGATCCTCAATTTCTTCTACGAGGTTATTCCAGACATTAGATAAAGCGGATGTGGTATCTGCTAAAATGCGCATGGGGATCTGGAAGAATTGATAGGCCATTCCTGGATGAAAACAAATGGCGAGGCAACCAGCTCCTTTGCGCATCTGCACTTCCATCGGCCGACTCATGCGTGCGCTAATGATGCTGCCCTTATGCAGTTCATCTCCAATAATTGCCACCGGGGTACTGGTATAATTCAGAAACAACTCTACACAGGTATCGGGAAGCACGCGTATATGACGGGTATCTCTATCATTATCGCATTCCATCGTGCAGATCAGCTTCACATAAGGCCGGAGATTAGGAATGATGTCATACGATTGAATCCGCATAATTTATAATATATTGATGACTGTTTTCTTTACAACAACTTTAGGGCCAATGCCGCAATGTCTCTGGTTATCGCTTTTTCTTTACCTAAATTCTATCAATAACTGATATGGTATTCTCGATATAAAATCTTTTATTAAATTGCAATAAGGCACCAGCTAACCGAGTTCCATTACTTTAAAGCCTTAAGCGCAAATAAATGAACAAGCTAATTTTATTCTTGACATTACTACTCAGCTCTGGATATGTTAGGGGACAAGAAAAGCAATTGGACAGGTTAAAAATTAAAGAAGATTTTGAAGAAATCCTGGCTGACCTATCCAGTCGCTATATCTATCTTCAAGATAAAAGTGTTGATTTGGAATGCATTAAAGCATATTATGGGAATCAAATTCAGTATATAAAAACCGAAGAGGAAACCGTACTCTTTTTTGAATATCTATTAGATGAGTTTTACGACAGTCACCTGATTTTAAATACAAATAGAAAATCATCCTACCGTCTTTATTCGCCAATTTATGCAACTTTTCAAGGCAATAAAGCTGTGGTTACAAATATCTGGCAAACCCAGATAGAAAGTCCTGAACAGCATATCATCGATGCAGAAATCATTAAAATGAATGGAGTTGATTTTGGCAAGGCCATAGCGGAATTTCCAACACACTGCAGCGATAAGAAATCTCCAAAAGTTAAGGAATGGATTGCGAATAAAATTTTAGCAGGCAGATATAATCAACCTAGAATTCTGACCTTAAAATTAACCGACAATCACGTAATTGAGCTTGATCTAGACAAAGTAAAGTACAAAACTAGTCCTGGACTATTAACCACCGAACGGAAAAATGAAGTAGGAATTATTCGCATCAATAATTCGTTAGGGAATAATAACCTGATTACAGCATTCGACAAAGCGCTAGATAGTTTAATGGACACGAGGGCCATAATTTTAGATTTACGAAACACGGTAGATGGAGGAAATTCTTACGTAGCTCGGGGGATCATGAGTAGATTTATTTCGGAATCCCAACCTTACCAAAAACATCTGGAAAAAGAACAATACGGCGATAACCCAGATGTTGAAAGAATTTGGATCGAATATGTAAGTCCAAGAGCTAAACAATATAAAAAACCAGTAGTAGTCTTAGTTGGCCGCTGGACTGGAAGTATGGGTGAAGGGCTTGCGATTGGGTTTGAAGGAATGAAACGAGCTGAAATTGTGGGTTCAGAGATGGAACGTCTCGCAGGCGAAATGAACGGTTTTTCATTCAAACACCAGAAATTTGGATATAGACTTTCAACCGCTAAATTATTTCATGTTAATGGTACAGCAAGAGAAATATATGTACCGAAAAATTATGTAAAACAAACTGCAGGCAAAGATGATGAAGTTCTTGAGAAAGCATTTAAACTGATAAATTAATGCAGAAGCATACTCATTATCGTTAAGTATTCAAATACTGCATAAAACACCACATCTACTATTTCAAACACTGCCCTTCCTGTTTTACAGTTTTAGTTTCGCTATTATTTGAACAAGTTTGCTGAAAATTAAACTTAACGCTATGAAAGAGATCATCTTCATATTTCTCAGTTTTATGATGACGCTGTCTACCGTAAATGCACAAAAAGGCATCAATTTCTCTCGTAACTATGCTGCGGGAGGAAAACTACTCATGTCTGTAGATAGTTCAGCCAAAAATGTCTTTTATGTAAATATGTTCCCTAATCAGCCCCGTACCTCATTTAATTATTTACCTGAGGTCAACAAGGTCAGTATCAATATTAACTTTAGAAAGGATATTAATATACAGCACTATCGGTACACCATTCTGGAGGATAACAAGCCAATCGTAGTAAACAAGTCGATCAATATCGCAGAATTGAAGGAGCTCAATAGGGGAGACGAAGAATTATTCCGCTCTACCACACTTGGCACTTTCCCTATAAAAGGCAAAATGATCACCACCTTAATATACAGCATCGAAAAGCCTCTTGATATCGACAAATCTGTATTTTATGGCAAGCCTATTCCAAAAGCCAAAATCCAAGGTTTTTCAAAGCGTTTTGCCACAGACAAAGGCGTCGATTACAGTTGGATAACCGATCTAAAAGAAAGGATAAACCTAACTTTAACTAACAAAGACGAAGAACTCACCATTGTAAAGGACAGATCGGATATTGATTATCTCTACCATACCTCCATAAAAGATAAGCAAACAAATAAAATAATTTTCGAATCAACCAGCTGGGAATATGGCGGCTTAGTTGTAGAAAATGAGTTTTTACCTTATGTAGAAATCGACAAAAACGTATTCAAAAAATCAGGGGACTATGAAATTATTATTCAGCCATCAATTAAATGGACTGGATGCCTGGATTGCGATATCTCCCCAAAAGAAATAGAAAAATATATCACCAGACATACGCTTTCTATCACTTTAGAGGAAGAAAATTATACCAGAAAAGAACTTTTAATCTATACGCTGATCGTTGCGCTTTTTATTGGATTAGTGTTTCTGGGAATCCTCTACTTCAGTAAAAAAAGAAACAAAAGAATGCTGGCAGAAAAGGAGCAACAAAGAAACAGGGCAAAGCTCCAGCTAACTTCAATTCGTTCCCAATTAAACCCTCATTTTCTGTTTAATGCACTCTCTGGTATTCAGAATTTGATGAACAAAAACGAAATAGACAATGCCAATAAATACCTTGCTAAATTTGCCCGGTTAACTCGTAATGTGCTTGATGATAAAGAGTTGATTAGCTTATCACAAGAAAAAACATTACTAGACGATTACCTGCAAATGGAGCAATTGCGATTCGGCTTTAATTACGAAATCAATTACTCCGAAAACTTAGATTTAGATAACATAGAAATCCCAAGTATGCTGCTGCAGCCATTTGTAGAAAATGCGGTGAAGCATGGCCTATCAAAAAAAGGGAATGATGGAAAAATTACGATCACATTGATTAAGCAATCAAATGATTTGGTGTTAACAGTCACTGATAATGGAAATGGTTTTGACACAGAAAACAAGAGTAATGGTTTAGGTTTGCCATTAACTGAAGCTAGAATAGCGCTGTTAAATAGTGTTTATAAAGAAAATCGCTTTACATTAGCTATGCAGTCAAGCACTAACGGTACTAAAATAAGCTTAACGTTAACCGATTGGCTATAAGATGATGAGAGCAATTTTAATAGATGACGAAATATCCAACTTAGAAAATCTACGGACTTTGCTGGAAAAGCACTGTCCGCAGGTAACTATAATTGCAGTAGCGCAAAATGTAAGTGATGCGGTAGATGCTATTGAAAAATACCTACCTGATTTAGTATTTCTCGATATTCAAATGGGTGAGCAAACAGGATTTGAGGTGCTAAAACAACTTCCAAAACGTAATTTTGAGGTTGTTTTTGTGACCGCGTACGACCAATATGGGATACAGGCTGTAAAATTTGCTGCCTTAGATTACCTTTTAAAACCTATCGATATTGAAGAATTGGTGGATGCGGTACATAAAGCAAAACATAAATTGGCCGCACAAATGCAGACTTCTCAGCTCGATTTTTTACTACAGCAATTAAAAAAGCCAGAAGCGAACGTCAGTAAAATTGCCCTGCAGATGCAAAGCGAAATCAGGTATGTTACTTTATCCGAGATTATACGCTGCGAAGCAGACAATACTTATACCCACTTCTTCCTTGAGGATAATGAAAAAATATTGGTTTCAAAATCACTGAAAGAATATGCAGATTTACTACGTCCTAAGGGATTTTTAAGAACGCACCAAAGCCATTTGGTAAACCCAAAGTACGTAAAAAGTTGGTTGAAAGAAGACGGCGGTATACTACTCTTATTATCTGGAGAAAAAATACCCATTTCAAAGCCCAACAAACACAGTGTAAAACAAGCCTTGCAGCAACTTTAAGTGAATATTAAATGAGCTGCATTGGGAGGTTTGATCAATAAAGATATTAATGGATACTAAATTAGACGATGCAAATAAGCCAGATGAGGATTTACTGGAGGATGTGGAGTTACAAGATATAGCAGATGCTATCCTTGTGATTGAACAATCACTTCAGATAAATTTTCGGGTAGAAGAACTCGCAGAAGTTAAAATCTTTAAAGATTTGTGTGACCTTGTCCAGGAAAAAATTAAACTTGAAGACCGAGATGACTGCACGAGTCAGCAAGCCTATTATAAACTTAATCAGGCACTATCTTATGCTTTTAATCTAAGTAATCTCAATTTAAGCCCTGAAACTACAATTGAAAACATTATACCCCGAAAAAATAGAATTAAGAAAGTGAAAATGTTAGAAGGTACACTAGACCATGTCATTAAAAGTATGTTTATAAAGCTGTTCCAGCTGACTCCATCAGCACTTACTGAAGAAGCGAAATTTAGTAAGTATTGAGCCTGCTCGACTGGGCATTGACTATTGATGTATTTCATTTTTGAGCTTTGTAGGCATCATTCTGTATTCCAAAGCATTATAGGTGCAATTTTCTGTTTTTAAGTATAAATCGCAGCTGTGATGAGTATCATTTGGCATGTTGACAGTGGTCACTTGAAAGACCGCCCGTAATACAGAAATTTAGGTAACTAAAAAATCAATCAATTATGAAAACTCTAGTAAAATCAACTAATTTTCCATCCTTACGTTCAGCGATGGAAGATTTTTTCAACACCGATTTTTTTAATAAACCGTTTATGTCTACTGAATTTCTTCCAGCAGTAAATATTCGTGATGAAGAGGATAGTTACGAACTCGAAATGTCTGCACCAGGCTTTAAAAAAGAAGATTTCAAAATTACTTCAGAAGATGGGCTACTGACGATTAGTGCGGAAACCAGCACTGAACACAAAGAGGAAAAAAAGAACTATACAAGAAAAGAATTCTCCAGTTCTTCTTTTTCAAGGAGTTTTAGTCTTCCAGATAATATTGAAGAAGAAGATGTGAAAGCAAATTATAAAAATGGATTGTTGAAGCTCAGTTTTAAAAAGTCGTTTAAAACGCCGCACAATAAAAAGCAGATCAGTATCGAGTAAATGATCTTGTTAAAAATGAAAATGCTGGAATAACCAACCTGCATTTTCATTTTAAGAATGTATTCTACATTGGAAGGATTAAGTTGTACATCAATTAAATGAAATGAAAACTATTCTGATTCCTACAGATTTCTCGGAACCTGCACAAAATGCAGCGTATTACGCTTTGCAGCTAAATAAGGTTTTATCATGTAATTTAACTTTATGTCATGCGTTTATTATTCCTTCAGCGCTGGCAATTCCACAGGTTGCCTGGCCCTTGTACGAGTATGCTGCGATGCAAGAGTCCACAATTAAGCAATTGGATTTATTTGCTGATCGGCTTAAAGTCTTTTTTAAAAATGACCCGGATACTAAATTTTCACTGCCGCCGGAAATATCTTGTGAAAGTGAGGTGGGAACCGTTTCAGATTTGATACACAAATTGGTTAAGGAAGTTCGTCAAACGATGGTGGTGATGGGAATGTCTGGAATGGGGGAGGTGACCAGGTTTTTCCTTGGAAGTATCAGTCATCATTTAATTAATCATACGCAAGTGCCAATTCTGCTTATTCCTGCTGAACTGAAATTCGCTCCTATAAAAAGAATTGCGTTTGCTACAGATTTTAGTCATAAGGACCTAGAAGTTATCCGATCTCTTACAGGTTTAGCGGCTAAGTACGATGCGGATTTAGTGATTACGAATGTTAAGGAAGAATGGGTCAACGAAAAGGAACATCATCAAAAAGAGCATTTATTTCTGGATAATTTGATTAAGGAAATTAATTATTCAAAGATCTATATTCAGCACATTACAGTGATTGATATTGATGATGGACTTCAGCTTTTGAGTACCGAATTTAAAATTGATATGGTGGTTATGGTGCATAAAAAAGCTGGGATGCTGCATCGTTTATTGGTAGGAAGTCACACCCAGACTTTGGCAAAACAGATTAAGATCCCATTGTTGGTAATTCCGGAAAATTTACACCCCATCTTTTAACCTCTTCTGATTAGGATAGTAAAAGCACTTTGACAAAGTTTTAAACTTAAACCAATGCCAACCCAGCAGTCCATGCTGGTTTCATTTTTTGTCACCATGATTTTTAACCTCCTCAGTGGACTGTACACGCCAATAGAAAGTATGCCGGCATGGGCGCAAATGATTACGCGGTTTAATCCGGTATCTTACTTTATCGAAGTGATGCGTATGGTTATGTTAAAAGGCAGCGGGCTTGTAGACATTAGGTACCATATCTTAGCGATGTTTGGCTTCGCTTTTTTTTGAAACTTTAGGATGGCATATGGAATGCCGGTCATTACACTTATTATGAGAAAGCCCTCAATTCAAAGTTTTTGGAGTTTAAGTCAGCCTGAGGCTTTGATTCAGGTATCTGGAAATTTGAATGGATTGGATTCAAAACAGGCCTCCTCTCGTTTGAAATTGTATGGGGCAAATACGTTGAAAGATAATCGCAGTAATTCTGGGATTTTATTGTTTTTGTTCCAGTTCAAAAGCCCGATCACGTTACTACTGATTGGGGCGGCGTTATTGTCGGCATTTTTAGGGGATATACCCGATACCCTGATCATTTTAGTCATTGTGATGCTCAGTAGTATCCTGGGTTTTTGGCAGGAGAGGGCTGCGACTAATGCTGTTCGGGAATTGCTGAAAATGGTTCAGCTGAAGACTAAAGTCATTAGGGCTGGTAAAGCAGTTCTATTGCCTGTCGAGTCCATCGTACCCGGGGATGTGGTGGTTTTAATTGCGGGAGATATTGTGCCGGGAGATGCTTTATTACTGGAATCTCAGGAGTTGTTTGTAGATGAGGCTGCATTTACTGGTGAAACTTATCCGGTAGAAAAAAAATGCGGCGTTTTACCGGCCACAACAGGGCTTGCAAAAAGGAGCAATGCTGTTTTTATGGGATCGCATGTCATTAGCGGTACAGCAAGGGCCTTGATCATCCATACTGCGGAACAAACAGAATTTGGTAAGATTTCCTTAAAACTGCAGTCCAAAACCCCTGAAACAGATTTCGAAAGGGGAATTCGCCGATTTGGCTACCTGCTGATGGAGATTACGCTTTTGCTGGTATTCATTATTTTTGCTTCAAATGTTTTACTGCATAAGCCTGTTTTGGATTCATTCCTTTTTTCTTTGGCCTTAGCGGTTGGCCTGACCCCACAGTTATTGCCGGCAATAGTGAGTGTAAACCTGGCCGCCGGAGCGAAGAGAATGGCTGCGCAGCAAGTGATCGTAAAACGGTTGTCATCCATTGAAAATCTGGGCAGTATGAATATTTTATGTTCCGATAAAACAGGAACGATAACCGATGGAAAGGTAAACTTGAAGGGTGCTTTGAATGCGAATGGTGATTCTAGTGAAAAAGTAATGCGTTATGCCTGGCTGAATGCGTCATTACAAAAGGGTTTTCATAATCCGATAGATGAAGCCATTTGTAGGAGTTACCAAGCTGAAAATAGCAATTTTAAGGTTCAATCTGAGGTGCCCTACGATTTTATTCGTAAAAGGTTAACTATACAGGTTAGGACAGCTACAGAGAATCTTGTAATCTCCAAAGGGGCATTCAAGAGTATATTGTCTGTCTGTTCCCGTGTTGAATTGCCGAATGGGGATCTGGCGGATATAGCTGGGCAGGAGAAAGCGCTGATGAATTTGTATGAAAAATTCAGTAATTCAGGCTTTCGTACACTTGGACTTGCGTATAAAGATGGAGTGGAGTCTCATAACTTCAGTCGGCAGGACGAAAAGGAGATGATATTCTTAGGATTCATCACGCTCTTCGATCCTCCTAAGGCTAATGTCGGGGCGGTCATTACTGAACTTAACCAACTTGGCGTATCACTGAAGATCATCACTGGAGATAACTTGCTGGTGGCGAGGAGTCTCGCGCTGGAGGTTGGACTTCAGGATCCTGTGATGCTTACGGGTTCGGAAATGCATAAAATGAGCACTGCAGCCTTAGTACATCAAGCGGTGCTGACCAATATTTTTGCTGAGGTAGAACCGAATCAGAAGGAAAGAATTATAATGGCCTTGAAAAAGGCAGGAAATGTAGTCGGTTTTATAGGTGATGGGATCAATGATGCTCCGGCGCTGCATATTGCTGATGTAGGCATATCTGTTGATACAGCTGTAGATGTCGCAAAACAAGCTGCGGATATTGTTTTATTAAGTCATGGCTTAGATGTGCTGATCAAGGGGGTGCTGGAAGGCCGGATCACTTTTACAAATACGATGAAGTATATATTTATGGCTACCAGTGCAAATTTTGGAAATATGTTTAGCATGGCAGGTGCTTCTTTATTCCTGCCTTTTTTGCCCTTGTTACCCAAGCAAATTCTATTAACGAACCTGCTGACCGATTTTCCGGAGATGGCCATCGCCACAGATTGGGTAGATCAAGTTAATATTCAGAAAGCGCAGCGCTGGGATTTGAGCTTTATCAAACGCTTCATGATTATCTTTGGATTGTTGAGTTCTGCATTTGACTTTTTGACATTTTATGTATTGCTGCATGTGCTGCAAGCGGATGAAAAGGTTTTTCAAACAGGATGGTTCACAGAGTCAGTCATCTCTGCTACATTGATTGTACTGGTGGTTCGTACCCGGCTTCCTTTTTTCAAGAGTTTGCCAGGTAAACTACTTTCAGTAGCCACAGTTGGGATTTTGCTGGTGGTTCTGCTATTGCCACTCACACCTGCTGTATATTGGTTTGGGTTTGTGCGTTTACCTCTTTCTTTTTATCCCTTCATCCTGACTATAATTGCTGCTTATATTGTTGCTGCGGAGCTATTGAAACACTGGTTCTATAAAAAGATGATGAGGGCTTAAGGTATATATCATGAGTAAATCGGAGATTATTTTTCTTGAAGGTCCACAATCGAGATGGAAGGATTTATTATTTACCCTCAAGATCACGAGGGAATTTATCCGGGGATTTAGACAACTACATTTCATAGGTCTGATGCCTGGCGGTTATGGCACCCTAGATGAATTCTTCCAATTGTGATTTTTGGTAAGGTTTACCATGAAAAGAAAGAAGTATAGCACAATATGGATTACATCCGGAGAGAAAATCAAAACCATTTAAGTGGCTATTGGAAAGCCGCTAAAAAATCAAATCAGGACTTCTTTTTTAACGATTTCCAATGCTGCATTAAGGCTGTATTTTATGGGAATACCCGTTGGGATCTCTGTTTGTACGATTTCTTCGGGACTCAGGTTTTCAAGATACATCACCAATGCCCTCAAGCTATTGCCATGGGCTACAATCAGTACGGTTTTACCTAGGTTTAAATGCGCTGCAATTGTTGATTTGAAATAAGGAACCACTCTATTGTAAGTATCCTTAAGACTTTCAGCGCCGGGTGCTGCGGTATTGAACGACCGACGCCAAAGGATGACTTGTGCTTCACCATATTTCAACGCAGTTTCGCTTTTATTTAAACCTTCCAGGTTTCCGTAAGACCTTTCATTCAGTGCTTTGTCTTTAAGTACCGGTATGGCTGATGGTCCGATTTCCTTAAGGATGATATCTAAAGTATGCTGTGCCCGTTTTAAGCTGGATGTAAATGCAATATCAATGTGTTCAGTTTTCAGCCTGATACCAGCTAATGTGGCCTCCTGGATGCCTTTATTGCTGAGCTCAACATCTTGCCACCCAGTGAAGCGGTTTTCCTGGTTCCATATGGATTGTCCATGTCTTAGAATGATCAGAATAGGAGTATTTCCATTCGATTTAGGTGCTGTCATCGTCGTTTCTATAGCAAGAATTAATCACTACTGAGCTCAGTTGGATTAGTAAGGCACAATATGGTTTTCATGATAGGAGATTTTACAAATTGATACCCTGCGTAGGGCAGACTTTAAAAGGTTCATTTCATTTCTGTGGGATGGTCGCTGAGGACTGCTACAATCTGGCTGTACAGCACCATTTCTGATTTATTCCTCAATGCAAATGCTGAGGCTATGGCATAGCAGGTTCTGAGAATGAGTTTATTTATGGCTGCGGTAAATAGCTGCTGATGATTTCTTTTATAAGTTTTAAACTCGGGGATTACTTTTTTAATATTCCAGTCATTTGCGCTAAGCCAGTCAAATGTGATGAAGATATAATAGACAAAATCTGTTCCATATTCGTCCAGTTTATCCTCAATGGGATGCCATTCCTTTTTAACTATAATTTTCAATTCATTTACTTCTTCTTCTCTGATGGTGCCATCTATGGCTGCCATTGCATAAAACAGTTTCGAAAGTTGCTGATAGAAAATTCTTAGTTTGCGATTTGAGGTTTCCATATGCAAAGTAAACACTATTGGCGCAGGATTATGATGATGAATATCATTTGTACACTTGACCGGTATCAAGTGCTTTTATCTCCTAATGTGCTGAAAGTCATGACTATGAATGATCGTTATCATTATTTAATTGACTGTAAGTTAGTTAGTTTGTGTGACTAAAAGATTCGCTTATGACACCGTTGAGGAAAACCTGTTTTGCCATCAAGATTAAGCTATATTTTCTATTGGTTTTCTTGCTGCCACTGGGTACGCAAACAGTGGCCTCTGTGATAAATTCAGCGCCTGCGTTTAAGCCTCAGCTCAGCCAGGACAAAGCGGTAGCATCTGTCATCAGAAAAGTGCTCAAGTCAGGTCTGGAGACTGAAAAATTTCATTATCCAAAATCAGTACTGCGGCTTTATAGTCAATCAGAATTTGAACCGATATGGATCACACCTGAAAAGGATATACTCAGAACCTGGGAGGCTTTACTGATGTTGGATTGTGTGCTGCAATTTGGGCTGAACCACGCTGATTACCATCCCAAAGACCTTTTGTATCGTACTATGCATGATATTTTGGAGAAATCATCGAAAGTGAATGCTAGTCAGAAAGCATGGTTTGATATGCTGCTGAGCGATGCATTGATTACTTTCATGAACCATTTGCATTTTGGAAAACTTAATCCGGTTTTTACGCCTGCCAAATTGGATCAGGGGAACGTGCAGGGCTTTTGTGCAGAAGATATTTTACTAGATGCGTTGAGGCAGCCTGATTTTATGGCCGCCGTGCTCAATGTTCAGCCAAAACTTAGCGCATATGTATTGATGCAGGACTACATGAAACTGATAAAAGGTCAGTATACAGAGGATTGTTATGAGAGCCCAGAAGGTATCGTCAGAAAGCTGGCCATTAATATGGAACGGCTTCGCTGGGAGTCCATTCAGGAAGCTACTTTTATTCAGGTAAATATTCCCTCCTATACGTTGAAATTACAGCTGCCGGATACCAGCTATTTATTTAAGGTAGTACTGGGTAGGCCCAGCAGTCCAACTCCTGTATTACATCGCTCCATCAGCCGGTTTTCAACCCTGGTTCGGCCTGTTGCTGATCAGGTTTATGGGGGCGTGTTTTTTAGATTTCAGCATACCTTTGGTATCTATATCAATGATGCACTGGAACAGCAGCTTTTTGAACCTGAAATGCGGGCATTAAGCCCTGGCTATATACAGGTTCAGCAGGGCGAAAAGCTCGCTAAAATACTGCTCAATGCAGATGGACAAATGCAAAAGAGCGATTTACTGCATCAGGCAATTGCTCAGGCTCAGCAAAAGACATTTAACCTCAAAACGCCGATTCCATTAAAAATCACTTACCTCACCTGCGCAATTGGTGAAAATGGTCTTGTGGAGTATGATGACATCTATCAAATGGACAAAGCGCTGGAACTGGCTTTTTACGGCTGGGGCAATCTTCCGATGCAAAAGCAAAAAAAAGATAAATAGGAGTAGGATTCAACTTAACATTTAAATATAAATGACTATGAAAAAGATAATAATACCCACAGACTTCTCTGTGCCAGCCGAAAATGCTGCGCGCTATGCTTTAGCATTAGCTAAGAAGTTGAAGGCGGATATTCTATTGTGTAATGCATTTAAAGTCCCTGCTGAAGCACCAATGGCATCACGAGTAGCTTGGCCATTGATGGATTACGCGGCGCTAAAAGAAGAGGTCAACGGTGATTTGGACGTCATGGTTAAATCATTGATTGATCCATCATGCTCCCTTGAAGAAGAGGAATATTGTCCAAATTTAGACTATGAAAGTGGTGTTGGAAGTGTGACTGAGGTGGTGGCTGAACTTGCTGGAAAGGAAAAGGCAGATCTGGTGGTGATGGGGATTGCCGGCGCTTCTGGGCTCACTCAATTTATTTTGGGGAGCAATAGTAAAGAAATGATTGAAAAGGCGACGGTACCTTTATTGCTGGTACCCTATGAGGCAGGTTTTAAGAAGATTAGAAAAATTGCATTCGCAACAGATCTAAATCTAGAGGATTTGCAGGTTCTTGAATTTTTGCTGAACCTGGCCTCACCTTTAAATGCGCAGATTACGATTGTTCATATTACAAATAAGGAGGTTGGCGCTCAAAGCAAGGTGCAGGAAAAAACAGATGATTTTTTCAATAAAATAAAGCCCATTATCAAAAGTTCAGGCATAAAATATGAGTATATATGGAATATAGATGTTGATAATGGACTGCAATGGATTGCTGGACAAGAGGATGTTGACCTGATAGCTATTGCTCATCGTCAGCACAATCTATTGGGGAAAATATTTAAGGGAAGCCATACTCAAAAACTCTCCAGACATACAAAAATCCCTTTATTGGTTTTCTCCCCGAAATATATGGAAATTTTAAAGCCTGTATCCTGAAATCTTAATCATCTAAGCATATGAAAAATTTTCTCGCTGTTTTTGACGGCTACAAATTATGTGAAAGTACCTTTAATTACGCTATTGCATTAGCAAAAAAATCTGACAGTTGTCTGACAGGTGTTTTTCTTGATGCTTTTTTTTATCATAATTATAACCTAAGTAAGGTATTAAAAGATTCGTCCGATCCGGAATCCGATATGAAAGTTTGGAATGAAAAGGATCAATTGCAAAGAGATGAGTCGGTATCTCAGTTTCAAAGATTATGTGAGCAGGCAGAAATTAAATATGCGATTCATCGGGATAACAGTATTGCAGTAGAAGAATTGCAGTATGAAAGTATGTTTGCTGACCTCATCATTGTAAACAAACATGAGAAATTTACAAGGACTGATGAAAAGAAACCATCTGGGTTTATAAAAGAGATGTTGGCAGATGTTCAATGTCCGGTAATTGTGGTTCCTGATCATTTCCAAATTCCTGAAAAAATAGTGCTGTTATATGATGGTAGTCCGTCTTCAATCTTTGCGATAAAAATGTTTAGCTATCTTTTTAAGGATTGGGGAGACCTTCCTGTCGACTTAGTTTCTGTGAATGAAGGAGATGTTGCAGAGGGACACCTTCCCGGAAACATCTTGATGGTAGATTTTATAAATCGGTGTTTTCCAAATGCAAATTATAGCTTATTAAATGGAAATGTAGAAGAAAATATACTGGCTTACTTAAATGATTCTGGAAAGAATGACTTGGTTGTATTGGGTGCTTACAGAAGGAGTAAATTTTCCAGGTGGGTTAAACATAGTTTAGCAGACGTGCTCATGAACGGTTTGGATAAACCTTTGTTTATCGCACACCATTAAGGCCGAATAGTGAACCCATTTAGATTGGTGAAAAATCATTTGTCATATTTTATTACCTTAAAAACGAACGTATCATGGAATATGTTAAAAAATTTAGCGAGATAGGCATGAAAGACATTGCTCAGGTGGGCGGAAAGAATGCTTCCTTGGGTGAGATGTTCACTAATTTAACACCTAAAGGCATTTTAATACCAAAAGGTTTTGCGGTTACTGTGCAGGCATATCAGTACTTTGTTCGTTGTAACCAACTGGAGGAAGCCTTAGCGCAACTCATGAAATCATTAGACAAAAATGAATTCAAGAATTTGGCAGAGGTAGGCGCAAAGGCCAGGGCGCTGATGATGTCTGGCCGTCTGACCAATGAACTTGGTATGGCTATTCTAGGTGCTTATGATGCCATGTTCGATGATGGGGCACAAGAAGTCGCTGTCCGAAGCAGTGCGACCGCTGAAGACCTTCCTGAGTCCAGTTTTGCTGGTCTCCATGAGTCCTATTTAAACATTAGGGGGAATTATACCCTTCTTCATGCCGTTAAACAATGTTTTGCCTCATTGTATACGGATAGGGCGATTAAATACCGGGAGGATAAAGGTTTTGAACATGGCAAAGTATTTCTTTCTGTTGGGATACAGGAGATGATCCGTTCAGACATTGGCTGTTCAGGTATTGGCTTTACCCTGGAGCCGGAATCTGGATTTAGAAACATTGTACATATTGCCGGGGTATGGGGACTAGGGGAAAACATTGTTCAGGGGACAGTGACTCCTGATGAGTTTCTGGTTTTTAAACCTAGTCTGGAGAAAGGCTTCCGTGCTGTGATACAAAAGAATTTGGGCAGTAAACATAAAATGATGTCTTATGCTGAATTGGATGACGATGTCAATTCTACGGTAAACAACGATACACCAGCAGATTTGCAGGATAAGTTTGTATTGGAGGATATAGAAATAGAAAAGCTGGCTAAATGGGCGCTGATTATTGAAAAACACTATCAAGTACCGATGGATTTTGAGTGGGCAAAGGATGGGATTGGTCATCAGCTATATATCATACAGGCGCGTCCTGAAACCGTCCATTCGCAGCGAAAAATCTTGCAGTTGAAGTCCTATCATTTGGAGCAAAAGGGCATAGAATTAACAAGAGGCGAAGCGATTGGCAGCAGGATTGTGAGTGGTCCGGCTAGAATTTTAACTTCTCCGAAGGAAGCTGGTAAGCTCCATCAAGGCGATATTTTAATTACAGATACCACAAGTCCAGATTGGGATCCAATATTGAAGAAAGTGGCGGGAATAGTCACAAATCGAGGGGGAAGAACCAGCCATGCTGCAATCATTGCCAGAGAGCTGGGGGCTGCTGCGATTGTTGGGACGACCAATGCAACAGCGCAGATCGTAGATGGGGATTTAATTACATTGGACTGTTCTGCAGGTAAGACGGGTTTTGCCTATCAGGGGCAGTTAAACTGGAAAGAAACTGTTGTCAATATGGAAGATGTTGATCTTCCTGCGAGCCCTAAGGCGCAGCTGATCATTGCTGATCCTGAAAAGGCTTTTGGGCTGTCATTTTATCCCAATCATGGTGTTGGTTTACTGCGACTCGAATTTTTGATCAGCAATTGCGTTAAAATTCATCCTATGGCGCTGATTAAGCCGGATCAGGTCAGCGATGAAAAGGAGAGATTAGAAATTGAGGAACTCACAAGGTTATACGCTGACAAGGAAACCTATTTTGTAGATCAGCTTTCAAAGGGAGTTGCGACCATCGCTGCGGCTTTTTACCCGAAAGAAGTTATTGTTCGGATGAGTGATTTTAAATCCAATGAATATGCAGGATTGATCGGCGGACAGTCGTTTGAGCCCAAGGAAGAAAATCCCATGCTTGGCTTCCGGGGAGCATCCAGATATCACCATGAGCGTTACCGGGAAGGTTTTCGATTGGAATGTGAGGCGATGAAGCTGGTAAGAAATGAAATGGGCCTGACCAATGTGAAATTGATGATACCTTTTTGCCGTACCGTTCAGGAGGGGAAGAAAGTAATTGAATTGATGAAAGAATTTGGGCTGAAACAAGGAGACAATGGGCTTGAAATTTTTGTGATGGCAGAAATACCTAGCAACATCATACTGGCGGAAGAATTTGCGGAGGTATTCGACGGTTTCTCTATTGGTTCAAATGACCTTACACAGCTGACTTTAGGAATCGACCGTGATTCGGCACTGGTGGCTGATTTATTTGATGAGGAAAATGCCGCCAGCAAATTTCTAATTGTTCAAATGATCCAGAAAGCTAAATTATTGAATAAGAAAGTCGGACTTTGCGGGCAAGCTCCCAGTGATTCGGAGTCTTTTACCCATTTGTTGGTCGAAAATGGAATCAGTAGCATCGCATTTAATGCGGATGCTTTGATCAAGGGGATTGCTACGATTAATAAAGCGCTAAAACAAGAAGTCAGTTCTTCATTTTAATCATTTTATTCCAATTTATCAACACCAGCTCGTTGATTGATCTCACCCTGCGAAAAAGAAAATTGGTTTAACGCGCTGCGGTAGGCTCGCTCCAGCGGTCCATAATATTTATGGTATGGCTGGCTATTTCTTCTAGCGCTTCTTTTGTCAAAAATGCCTGGTGTGGACTTATCAATACATTTGGGTAACTCATTAATTCGGAGAATAATGTATCTCTGACCTCGTCGACTTCATGATCTTCAAAAAACAAGCCTTTCTCATACTCATAAACATCCAAACCTAAGTAGCCAATTTTTTTGCTTTTTAAAGCAGCCAAAGCAGCTGTTGTTTTAATGAGATCACCACGGGCGGTATTGATGATCATCACCCCATCTTTCATTAATTGTAAGGTGTCCTCGTTAATCATGTGTGTGGTAGCTGGGGTAAGTGGAGTATGCAGCGAAATGACGTCCGACTCCCGTAATAAGGTATCAAGAGCTACTATTTCAACATGCTTTATTTTTTGTGGCTTGATATCATAACCCAGCACTTTACAACCTAATCCATTGAATATAGCAGCAGTAGCAGTACCAATATGTCCAAGGCCTATGAGTCCTACGGTTTTTCCGAAGAAGTTGAAACCTGTTAGGTGATCCAGACAAAAGTTAAACTCCCGGCATTGCTGATTTGCCTGAATTAAATGGCGGCTTAGCGCTAGGGCGAGTGCTAGCGTGTGCTCAGCAATTGCCTGTGGTGAATAGGCCGGTATATTGGCCACTTGAATTCCAAGTTTCTTTGCTGCTTGGATATCAATGTGGTCGGTACCCACTGATCGGGTAAGAATGTATTGAATACCAAGGGCTGATAGTTTGTGGATAATGGGGGCGGTGACCTCATCATTTGTGAAAACAATCACGGCTTGATTTCCTTTTGCAAAACAGGCTGTTTCCGCCTTTAATGCGTCGGAAATTAAGGTGATGTCATGCTTTTTATCATTTGCTTTGATCAGCAGATCTTTCTCCACTGCTTTTGTGCTATAACATATTGCTTTCATTTGATGATAGATTTAAGTTGTTGGTTCTTTACAATTTGAGCGTATATATCTCTTACATCGTTTATATGACAGAGTTCAGTTCCTTGGTTCATTGTCGCTGCAGTTCCACAGGCTACACCATATTTTACAGATTCAATCAAGCTGTTGTTGTTCGAAAGGCTGAGGGTAATACCCGCCAGCATACTATCCCCGGCACCAACAGTACTTTGGACGGCTACTTTAGGAGCAGTGATCATATAAGCCCCCTCAACCGTGGTCAGTATAGCTCCTTCAGGTCCAAGGGAAGTGACCACAGCTTCGCACTGATATTGGCTGATGATTTCTTTTGAGGCTTGTTCGACTTGATCAATGCTGAGCTGCGCTGCACCAACGAGCATTGCTAGTTCTTTCAGATTTGGTTTAATCAGAAAAGTTCCATTTTTTACAGCATATTTTAATGCTGCACCAGAAGTGTCAACGATCAGTCTTGCTCTTTTCAATTGAGCAGTTTTGTACAGACTTTCAAAAACATCAGATGGTATTCCTATAGGAAGACTGCCACTTACCACCATATATTTAACATCGGGAATGTTGGCTAAGGCCTGAATGCAATTTTTCCACTCCTTGTCTGCGACCGGATCACCAGGCATTCCAAAGCGAAACTGCTGATTGCTGGCGATCTCTTTTACGACTAGATTTTCTCTTGTTAGGCCGGCCGTTTTAATAGAAATAATATCAATTTCTTCTTTTAGCAGTAATTCAGTAAATGTCTTTCCGGTGTAACCCCCGGATAAGTAAATTGCTGTGGCATTTCCTCCAAGCCGTTTGATCGCTCTTGCTACATTAATTCCACCCCCACCAGGCTGATAGATAGGGGCACTGCAGTTTAATTTTTTCTCAGGAATGAGTAGAGGTACGGTCGTACTTTTATCAATAGCCGGGTTAAAAGTTATCGTGACTATAGTCGCCATATGTTATGATTTTATAATGCATTTAAACTAGCTATTCGTAAATATCTTCATTATGCAGTAAAATAACCATGAGGCTACGCATACAATTTCGTGTTTTTTATCACGAGCTAAGGTGTTGAAAATCATTGTTTTTGTAAAGAAGTAGGTTCATCTTTATGATTGTCTAATCAACGGTGTTATGAATGAAGTCATTTTACAATCCCTGGCTGCTGCTGCGACCCGTATTTCCTTGCATTATGCGGATGATTTCCTGAGCATCAGCAAGGAGGAGTTCCTGGAAATGAACAACCAGATTACGATTAACCAGGATTACATTAACACGATGGGTTACATTAAAGATAAGCGGAGTAAAATTATCATTGCGGCCAGTGGGATGCTGACAGGTGGAAGAGTGCTGGAATATTTAAAACATTATTTAGGGGATAGCCGAAATACAGTGCTGATTATTGGGTTTCAGGCAGAGGGTACCAGAGGCCGTGCCTTGCTTAACAAAACACATGAAGTGAAAATTCATGGTAAGTATTACGGAGTTGAAGCTGGGGTCATAGAAATTCAGGGCTTATCCGCTCATGCGGACCAGAGGGAGCTGATGAACTGGATCAGGAAATTTGAAAAGCCTCCAAAACAAATATTGCTGGTTCATGGAGAGCCCTGCGCACAGGAAGCATTGCTTGTTAAAATCCAAACGGAATTAAACCTTCCAGTGAAGATTATGAAACAGCATCAGGATGTTTTACTTTTTACGATATAAAGCGAGGTCATTCTAAATTGTAATGCTTATTAAATGGGATGGAAGGGAATCCTAATTTTAGGCAATATCAATTTTTTGTTCCAGGTATACCTCATCCGCTTATTTTATTGTTTAGTAAATGACTTTTTCAAATAGAAAAGCAGACTAAAACTACTCACCGAATAGCGCTATTTTTTAGGAGCACCCAAATCGATCACCGTTGTCAGATACTGCCCGCCTTACCTGGCCCTGAATTACTTGCTATGCGAGTAGTAAATTTCATGTCGATCCAAACTTAAAAATTAAGCTTTCACCTGCTGAATTTACCAGTTATAAATTGAAATTAACTTTTAACAAGATTGTGCGCCCTGGCAACAAATAGCTAGTTGTTTGACTTGTTAGATCGGCGAGGGAAACTGTTCGGTAACTTTTGACATGCCATAAATTAACAGCCTGTAATTCCAGATCAAATCCTAGCTTTGTGAAACGATATTTTGTGGTAACATCCATAAAATTATACGTATTTGATTTCATTCCATCTTGTACATAGTAACGGAGATCATCAGTGAGATTAAAACTCAATAAGGCTGTTGGCAAGTAGCTAAAGGTAATTTTATTGTTGATCTGGTTCGTTTTTAACGAATTTTCTGCGCCCTTTATCTTACTTATATATTTGGTGAAATTTCCTTCATAGCTGAGATTAAATTGTTGTGAAACTTTAGATTCAATATGAAGGCGAAGATTTGGGGCATTGCTATTAACAGGTAATAGCGTTCCATTCTGAATCAGGTTGTTTTGAGCAATTTGCCAGGATAATCCTGCGGCTACAGTAGTATGCATAGGAAATACATACTTACTTAATCTACCGTTAAATGTCCAAGAGATACTATTGTTTTCAAATGGGAGGACCACAAGCCTTTGAACTGTTGGTGTAACAAAACTGGAATTGATATTGCTGTTTTCTGTGCGATTATATAAAATCCCCAAGGAAGCAAAGAAAAGAGATAAGGTTTTGCGATAGTTGTAACTGAGATTCCCTGTATGGACCCTCCGCTGATTGATGGGCGCATTGTTTGCTTTGAGAAAGTTAAAACTACTCAGGATATAACCCCTGAAAGCATCCTCCACCGTCCCGATATCATTTTTGTAATTGTAGCCCATTTGGATATTGTTCCCCCTTCCAAGCTTATATTTCAGAAAGAAATCCGGATTAACATAAAGTTGCTCCGATTTCGAATTAACCAGATAGGTATCATCCCTATATTTGACATTGCGGAAGTTTAAGGGTACTGTGAGACTTACTCTTATTTTTTCGGTGTTTATACTAAAGGTAGCCTCTGCCAAAAGCCGTAATCTTTGCCAGCTTAATCTATTCATTGAACTGTCGGGTAGGGCGGCGTGGAAAGTAGCCCCATCAACAACATCAAGCGAAGAATTCAATTTTTGCGATTGAAGGAAAATTCCTGTTTTATATTCCTGATGGAAAATTCCTTTTTGAAGCCGGAAAGTAACAAATTGATTCGCGGTCCAGTTCGGAATGCTCGCATCCTGCAATAACAGGTTGTAGCCGATATTCTGGTTAAATAAATCTGGAAGAATACCGGGACTGATTATTCTTGTTTCAGGATTATTATAGCGGTTCAGGTAGCTATAAAATTCCAAAACGTTTCCGGATTTTGTTTTTTTCATCAACCGCAATTCATTGGAGAGATCAAACTCGCTACTATTTTGATGCTGATCAAAACTTGCGTCATTTTGCAGGGATGTGGCAAAAGCATTACTGCTGGAGGAGCGAAGCAGCAACACATTTTTCAAGAAATATTTAGCTCTATTGATATCCAGTGTCATTTGCCCCTGGAAAACATTGGGACTGACCCGGCTTTGTTGTTCTTCAGTATAGCTAATAGTACCGGTGGGTAAGACTATGGCCGTTTCCCTTTTATAAACCTGTCTCCGCTGATCCAACATGTAGAAACCGTTGAGCTTTAGCTGTACTTCATTCTTTAAATTAACAAGATTGTTTAAGTTTAGCAAACCGGATTGATTAAGTAAATACCTGCTGCGGGGCAGATCGGGGCTACTTGCAAGTCCCAGTGAAATAAGGGAACCTGGTTTCGTGTTATCCGTCCTGTTGAGATAATCGACAAGGTTGTGCGAAATAATATCTTCTTCCAGATCAATACCTATATTATTTGCTTTAAGCGAATTTATGGCTTTGTACTTTCGTTTAAACAGCATCGCGTTTAAGTCTGCAAAATACTTTTCAGGCGTTCCGGCTCCAATACTTTCCTGCCCCATCAGAAACCGGGCTTCCTCTTTGATGGAGAGGTTCAAAGCTACCTCACCAGTTGGCGTCTTATCCCGCAACAATTTTACCGGTTGATGGTTTTCATAAATCTGAACTTTGTCAACTGCATTTTGCGGAATGGATCGTGTAGCAATATTATACCGGTCGTCCAATAGGTCATCACCATCAATGTAAAAGTTAGAAATTGCCTTTCCGTTGTAGGATATTTTACCATCTGTAGCAACTTCAATTCCCGGCATTCTTTTAATCACATCGCCAATTACCCGATCATTAAGATTACTGAAATCTGAAACCAGATAGCTCAGGGTATCACCTTTCTGTCGCAGGTACGGCTTCGAGTTTTTTACAGTAACAGTTTCCAGTTGATGCACATCAGGAGCAAGGATAAAATTATAGATCGACCTAAGCGTCGAATATGGAGTTTGTTGTTTTTTAAACCCTATGCAAGTTACTTCAACTATAAATGCGGAATTCTTCTGCTCTTTTTTCGGGAGCACATATTCGCCTCTGCTATTGCTGATCACATAACTAACAATAATACCATTGTTTTTAAGTATTATGTTGGCGTTTGCTATCGGCTGCTTTAGTGAATCAGTTACTTTACCTGTTATAGCCTGTGCCAGACATCCCAAACTAAGAAAAAAAAGGCTAAAAAATATTGGGATACTCCTCATATCCCTCTATTTTTTTTCCAGTTCTATAGGGTTGTTTATGGCGGGTTTTCTTACATAGGGTGTGGATAAAGTAATACTTTGAATTTCTGGCATAACCGTCTTCATAAAGGCAGTAGGGTTCTCAAGAAAGGCTTCCCTTAGTTTTTTGTATTCCGGCTCAGTTGTTTTCACGATTTGCTTGGCTGCTGAGATCTCAATTGGGGCACCATTGTATTTTTGAAAACCAGCGAAATCAAACCTTACCTGTTTTTTTGTATCTGAAGCACTTATGATCAGTCCGGGAAGTCCATTGAGTTTCCAAGGCCCCGAGTGAAAAGGAATTTCAGGACTGAACCAGGCTTCGTATGTTCTTCCTTTCCATGTGCCGGTAGCCTTTTGGCACTTTATTCCGGAAATTGTGGTGGTATCAGCAGTAATCTGCCAGTTGATTTCAGGGTATTGAATATCATAAAGATAATTCTCTACCATTGCATCCGTCTGTTGTGCTTTTTTGGAGGCTGTATAAAGATAGACCTCTGTACCACTTCCATATTTTCCTAATCCTGGAGGCGGGGTCCCTGTTTTTACTTTATCAATATTGGCCCGCATCACAGAATCACTAATCATCCGGTTAAAACTTTTATATACACTGGAAGTAGGGCCTAACATCAATACCATATTATCTTCCGAAACTTTATTTAAGTTAGTTGTATCCCGTATATGCGAGAATTTATAAAAAGCCTTCGCTATTACAGTCTCCGGTTGTTGCGCCCGTAAGCATGTTGCTGATAAAAATAAAACGAAAAGTAGAAGTGCTCGCTTGTTCATCGTATTCCTAATTTAGAAAAAAATAGTCAATTCCAGTTGTTGGTTAATCTATTAAATTTACTCGGAGCAGAACGGAGCTACTGATTGAAAAATCAGCGGAGGTATTGGACATGAGTACCTCAGAGATCAGTAATCTTACGCTAAGTCAGGTCAGTTATACTGAAATCCTGGATTATACCGATCATTTGAAAAGGGAAGCTGGGAGTGTAGGTCATGTGAACCGGAATCTGTTGTCTGTTCAATATTACTTTTCTGGCCTTAAATCCAAGGGCCTTGCAGTCTTTAATCCTGTAGCAGGAATCAGGTTGAAGGGAACGGTAAGAACCATTTCTTATCATCTGCTGGAAAGGGAAGAACTGGAAGAGTTGCAGGATAAGTATGAGGTCAAAGATGTCCGTACTCACCGAAATAAAGTGATGCTTGGTCTGCCGGTCTTTCAGGGATTGAGCAGGCTGGAGTTGGAAACCTTACGTCCTGAACACTTAAAACTAAGAGAAGGTAAGTTCCAGGTGCCCCAGACGGGTAAGAATAATGGAAGAATTCTGTCCCTGTAGCCTGGTCAGATCCTGGACTTACAGGAGTATCTGTTGATCATCAGGCCAAAGTTACAACGTAGTTCTGAGCGGCTTTTTACTGGAAGGAATGATATAGAAAGCTTAAAAAATAGTCTGTTACACTTGAATTATGCGCTTAAAAAGATCAATCCCAAATATCAAAATGTGACTATACCCGATGAGGTGGTCATGAGCAAGATCTATATGGTCCGTGATCAGAAAGTTATGCTGGATAGAGATCTAGCGGAACTGTATGGAGTGGATACCAAGGTGTTAAAGCAGGCGGTAAGACGTCATATTACCCGTTTTCCCGAAGACTTTATGTTTGAAATGACCAAAGAAGAGCTCAAAAGAAGGACGTGGAGGGACACGTTATATGCCTTTTTGCTTTACCGAACAGGGAGTAACGATGTTGTCCTGTGTGTTAAACAGTGAAAGGGCGATTCATGTAAATATCCAAATCATCCGGATCTATACCCGTATACGTGAAATGTTGCTGGCCCATAAAGACGTATTCATTCGTGTTGAACAAGTTGAAAAGCATCTGATGAAACATGATCAGAAGATTGAACTTCTGTTTACTTACCTCAGTAAATTCATTGAAAAAGAAGATCAGCCCAGAACGGAGATCGGCTTTAAGCGAAAGGGAGCATAAGCCTCCACACCATCTTCAGGGTATCATAACTCAGCCAGCTTTTAGCTTCTCTCTGTGTTTTGCTACCCTTCACCCGTACCATGGCCTGCGCTCTGCCGTCATCTTCCGGTCGGTCAGTCTACAATATTAACGGTGATTATCTTAATAGAAAAATCAGTCAGGTACAGAAAAAATGTGAGCCCCGTACTTCAAGACTTTTTAGGTGTTGAGCGAGACGAATACCCATATTATAATGAAAAACTACAAGAAATAATTAATAATATAAACCAATAGCGTCCTAAACGCAAAAAAGGGAAAGAGGAAGTTTTAACACAAAGTTACCTTTGTGGTGCACAAAAACAATCCCCTTTCTCGATGATAAACATAACATTATTTTCACAAATTATATCAAAAT
>NZ_JACSZW010000016.1 GCF_014472395.1 Pedobacter sp. N36a | reverse complement strand
GCCAATCCATAACTGGGGACTGGCATTCTCACAATTATATATTAAATTTGGTGATAGAATTCTTCAGGAAAATAGAGGATTCTGAGAAGCGTTAATTTTGAATGACACAGTTCACGTTACACTCCCGTTAAATGGGCTGTTTTTTAGGGCTTCTAAAAGTTCGGTATCTATCTTTTTAATCATCATTCTTTACAATTTTACGACTACTTTCCCCACCGTACGACCACTGTCCATCTGCAGATGCGCTTTTACTATTTCCTCAAATCCAAACACATGGGAGATATGGGGTTTCAATACGCCTTTTGCTAATAACGAGGCAATCTGCTGCATATCAGTACCATTGGAATAGACGGACATAAAATAACAGGCATGCAGTTGTTTTTCCTGAGCTTTTAACTCGTCTTCTTTAGTATGCCCTGAGGGTAAACCGACGATCGTTCCGAATGGCTTTAACACGCGGATTGATTTTTGAAAATTCGAGCCACCAATCGCTTCCAGCACAAAGTCAATGTCGCTGAGTACTTCTTCGAAGGGCGTATTTTGATAATCAATATGTTCGTCTGCACCTAGACTGAGCACAAAATTCCGATTTGAAGCCGATGAAGTTCCGATCACGTGCGCCCCGATATGTTTTGCAATCTGTACAGCAAAATGGCCAACTCCGCCTGAAGCAGCATGGACCAGGACTTTATCTATAGGCCTCAATTTTCCATAACTATCAAAGGCCTGCCAGGCAGTTAATGCGGCCAAGGTGCTGGCTGCAGCTTCCACATGACTGATGCTTTGTGGTTTACCGGCAAGCTGATCTTCCGGAGCAGCAGCATATTCTGCATAAGCTTTGCCATGTCCAACGAAATTTATCATCCCAAATACTTCATCACCAACTTCGAATTTTGTGACGCTTGTTCCGATTTCTGAAACTTCTCCGGATACATCCCATCCTAAGATCAATGGATCATATTTAATGAGTGCTTCTGCTAATGGCGCTTGTCGGCTGCGGACCTTGACATCTACCGGATTAATACCAATTTCCTTAACCTTAATCAGTACTTCATATGCCTTTATTTCAGGTTTTGGGATTTCTTTATAACGAAGGTTTTCGGCATTGCCGAATTCCTCTAGTACAATTGCTTTCATCTGTTTATGATTTGATAAGCAAAAATAGACCTATATTAAGCCTTAAAACAGGTACATTTCTAGCCTATTTAGGTACCTTTGCAGTATGTCGAAGGAAAATATACACCAGGCACTTGAAGTCTTTTATGAAAAGGTAAGGGAATGTCCTTTACGTGATCGGCAATTCAATTTTTTTGAATTGGTTTATGTGATTTCTGGTATTGGAAACCATGATATAAATGGAAATCAGGTTGCCTTTGCTGCGGGAGACTTGTTTTTGATCACGCCCCATGATGCTCATGCCTTTGATTTAGAGGGTGTCTGCGAGTTTATGGTGGTTCGTTTCGGTGAAAGTTATATTAGAGAATACCAATGGAAAAGCATAGACCATATAGAATGTCTTTTATACTATGCTTCTCATTTATCAAGTTCAATTTTAACCCATCCGGGGGATCAGCAGACTGTAGCGTCGTTGATGAAACACTTACAGCATGCCATTGAGATCCATAACCTTTACAATGAAGATCTGAAGCGCCATTTAGTGAACGCAATTATCGTCATCGCTGCAAGAAGTATTTCTGTGGTCAAGCCTGAGCATATTTCCCCTAATGCAGATGCGCGGATTCTACAAATTCTGGACTATATTCAAGAAAATATTCGACAGCCTGGAAGATTGAAAATTGCAGCAATCGCTGAAAAATTCTCCATATCACCAACCTATCTTGGGAGTTATTTTCGTGATCAATGTGCAGAAAGTATTCAGCATTACATTTCCGCCTATCGCATCCGATTGATTGAACACCGTCTTCGATTTAGCGACAGGCGTGTCCACGAAATCGCAGAAGAATTTGGGTTTGCTGATGAAAGCCATATCAATAAATTCTTTAAAAGACATCATGGCATGAGTCTAAAGGGATTCAAGATAGCCGGAAAATAAGCCCTCCTTTGATCGGGTGATCTTTGTTAAAGAGAGTGAGAGACTTATTAGGTTAAATAGAGCATTGCATACTAAGATAGAATAAATTTAGGCTTATGGTGGAGCGATTGTTTATCTTCATAGGTACTAATCATATTAAGCCGTGACACTATTAATTTCAAAAGTTCAATACCAAAGGAGCGAAAAGGGGGAATTTCATGATGTTGCAGAACGCAGCCTTGCCGATACCATTTTCTTAGTTTTAAATTATCCATGGGCTACGGAGCGAAGCTTGGCTGATATAAAACTCTCTTGTCCCTCCGTAACAATCGAGAATCCTATTGGGACCTATCTAAAGATTGGCCCGTATTTTTCTGGTAAGTTCTCTCTCTATTATCTGGATACTAACGATAAGGTTTATCTTAAGGTTATTCCTACACTTGAAGATGCTGTTTCATTTGTACAAGCCTATTTTGAACAAAAGGGAAAGCTTCAGGGATTTGAGAAATATGGTTTTGTAGTTAAACCGTCCACTCATTTTAGAACCAATCCTTTTGAGTATACTATCGGCACAAGAGCGATCATAACTTTTTTCAGGTTCCCAATTTACATGATGGCAGCCATTTTACTTATGTTGGGATTATCATACCTTGAGCATCCGGGGCGTTTTAATCTAATTGCTGCTGCAGAAACTATGTTATGGGTTTTTCTGCTGTTATGGGGCCCACTGATTTACTTGTTTTTCGATTATCTATTGGCAGACGAGAATAATTACATTCAAATTTCAAGAGGCCATGAGGAGTTTGTTTATGGGACAATAGACAATAAGAAAACATATAGTAAACAGGATATCGTTAGGATTAATGCTTATGGACTGCGCTACCAAAGAAGTCTATGGAGCGAATGTGAAGTATTTATTATCACCTTTAAAAATGGCGAGCAAATCAAGTTTACCAGCCTGTTGATTTCTAGCGGAGCACTGATAGAAAAATTCCATGATAGAGGAATCAGAAATAATAAAAAATTCTTCGCAACGAGCGGAAGTGTTCCAATGATTAAATTAGCTTAAGAATTTGTCATTTTTCCTGGTTAAACGCTGAAGGCATGTCAAAAATTATATCCACGAAAAAATAGTGAATGGACAAAAAGATGTTTTGTCCATGTATAGTGAGGATTTAGCTGCGAGCACCGAGGTATAGGCAGCCAGATCTATCATTTATTCATAGCAAACACATATTTCCGGTCTGCGGCCTGTGTTTTCTGTAGCCTTTTCATCTTTTCCAGCCTTTTAAGATTGATGTAAACCGAGCAAACGCACATGCGGTGTCCATGTTTTCGCAATTCCAGCCATAGCGTTTCTGCGTCTAAACCATCTCCGTTTTCCTCCATATATTGAAGAATAACTCTGCTAATCCTGGAAATCCCATGTTTTGCCACCATCTCGTTTACATCCTTCCTTTTAAATCTTCACTACTGGTACTTCTTTCATTTGATGGTGTCCCTTTTGCCCCAAACCGGTAGCTAAAAGACAAGAGGCCATACCTGCTGTCGGAGGCATTACGACTTAAGAACAATACATTTTCATAAGCCATTTTTCTTTTGATCCGGTAGCCTTCAAAAATATCGTTCACCATGAATTTCAAGCTTCCTTTTCCTTTAAGCACCTCTTTCTGGATACCCGAAGAAATGATGCTGTATGGTCTGGTGGTCGTGATTCCTGATACTTCTTCCGAGATGAAAAACGCACTCAGTTCTGTTTTCCAGCCTTTACCCAAATTGAAAGTGTTTTGAGAATTGAGACTGACCGTATTGCCGCTGTTTATTGTATTTCCGGCACTGCTGTTGACCTTGTACCTGTTGTGGTAAACATTCAAAAACTGACTGCCTGTCCACCATTTGAAAATCTGTGTAGCCGTGGTCACACTCAATCCGAAATTGTCAAAAGAACCCATGTTTTCAGGGCGTTGGAAAGTTACTGTTCCATCCTCCAGGCTGCCTACCTGTTCGGCAATCACATTACCGGTATGGTTATAACTCAACGTTGCGAAGTATCGCGATTTAAATCCATAACCCAGCTCTACTGCATTTACTATTGCCGGTTTTAAGTAAGGGTTGCCTTCATAAAAGGAAAAAGGATCATCATATACGCGGAAAGGGTTTAAGTCCCAATAACCCGGACGCTTAATTCGTCTGCTGTATCCAGTCTTTAACTGGTGATTTTCGTTAAAATCTCTGGTCAGGAATAAACTTGGGAAGAGGCCCAGGTAATCCTTTTTAAAGGTTATATTTGAAGTAATCTGCTCCCCTTTAGTATTTGTATATTCAGCACGTAAACCTGCTTGCAGCTGATATTTTGACCATGCCGTATTCAAATTAATATAGGCGGCCTGGATGTTTTCATTATAAATAAAATGGTTGCTGGTACTTGCATCTGGCAGATAACTCTGGTTTTGCAAAGTATCATATTGCAGGTTGTTTTCGGTGCGGACATAGCTGCCTTTCCATCCTGCTTCCAGCTTTGATTTTTTATTCAAAGGCAGGATATAATCTATTTTTGCAGCATACACATCGTCGTTGGATGGGATGTTTCCCCTTCGGCCGGAAGGTAATCTGTCCGCATTTCCAGTTGGCAATACATAACGCGTATCCAGTTGCTGCTGCATTTTGGAAAAATGGTAAACATAATCTACATCGGCCTTTAGCTCATGACCATCAGCATTAAACTTATGTACATAATTTGCATTGTAAAGTAGATCTGTCCAGTTTTCTTTATTATTGGTTTGCGTAAGCGCAGTCCAGGAAGCTTCGCCATTAGCATTCCTTAAAATGCTGGTACTTGGCTGTTCTGTTGGATATCTCCCAATGGCACCATTCACTAAAAAGCCCAGTGTATTCTTCTCATTCAGATTCAAGTCTATTCCGAACCTGAAATTATGAGATCGCAGTTTTGCTTTTTCCATTGTTTCTTGCTGGATGCTTTGCAGTAAAGCCCTGCTGTCACTATAAAACAGGCGTTCGGCATTGCGCTTACTTTCCAAATTCTGATTGTTGGCATTATAGCTTCCATAGGTATTCAGCAGGGTCGTATGGTAACTTAGTGCAATGCCTTGCCCGTTTCTGATGTCTTTACCGGCACCAATGTTTCCTGAGATATTGCCGTTAAAACCGATCAGCATATTTTTTTTAATGATGATATTCACAATTCCGCCGCTGCCTGAAGCATCAAATTGTGCGGTAGGGTTAGACATGATTTCTATTCTGGAGATGGAGGATGAGTTTGTTCCTCTCAGCAAATTGGCCAGCTGATCACCGGATAGATAAGTTGGTTTTCCGTTGATCATCACTATTGTTCCTGACCTTCCTTTCAGCGATACCTCCCCATTTTCGGAGACGGTTACACCTGGAGCCTTGTTCAGTAATTCCAGGGCAGTATTACCTTCTGCGAAGATGCTTTTTTCCACATTCATGATCGTTTTATCGAGCGTTTGCTCAATTAATGGCCTCTGTCCGCTGATATTGACTGTATTTAGTAACCTGCTATCTGCATTCAAACGAATCGAACCCAGGTGATGTAAACTTTTGAAAGTAGTGAGCTCAATGACCGGAGAATAATAATCCTCATAGCCGATATAGCTGATTTTTACCAGGTATTTACCGTTTTTAACCCCGGAAAGGACAAAATTTCCCGCCGTATCCGTCATCACGGAATAAGCCTTTACAGAATCGGCAGAGCGCAATACGGTTACAGAAGCAAAAGGAATGTGCTGTGCTTTTTCGTCCAGTAATTTACCATAGATATTTTTTTGGGCCTTTACGGTCGTAGAAAAGGCAATAGAAAGCGTGCAAAGAAGGGCAAGAATATATGTTTTCATCATGTTAGGGAGTGCTTAGAACTTGCTTCGGCTGTTTTACTGCAGCTGGAGATTTTTTAGTTTTTTTCTTTTTGCCCCACCAGATATAAAAGCCGGTGATGGGTAAACTGGCACAAATTAAGCTGGCCAGGAAGTACAATATTTTTGTCGTCAAGCCTCCAATGGCCCCCACATGGATGGCATAGTTGAGTTTGCGTACCTGATCTGGAAACTTTATATCTTCCAGACGTTTGGTCGAATTAGGCAGTAACTCCAAGGTTAAAGGATCAAAATTCAGGTCTCTCCAAAAACCCAATGTCATGTCTGTACAGGCATAAATTGCCTCATCAGGTTCTTCGGCGAAATGAATGATGATCTGATCTTTGTTGTATCTGGCAATGTCATTCACTACTTTATGCCAGATGATGTCTGCATTTTGCAGGGAAGTATTTACGGATGGTCCTGAAACCTCCATCTTTTGTCTTTTTTGTCTGGGTTTGTTTTCACCGCCTGTTAACCAGTAGACCCCTTGTCCAAACCAGGAAAAGCTCATGACTAAACCGGTAATGGCCATTAGCAAGGCGATCAATAAAGAATAAAATCCCAGTACATTGTGTAAATCGTAGTTTACCCGTTTAAAACGAGCTTTCCATTTGATCTTGAAACTCTGGTCACGACCTCGTTTATTCCATTTCTTTGGCCACCATAAAATGAGGCCGCTGAGTGTCAGCAGGAAGAAAATAAAGGTAGACCAGCCTACCACCTGGCGGCCAATGGCACGTGGCATCCAAAGGTGTCGGTGTCCTTCATCCATAAAGTGAAAGAAATCTTCATCATCCACCATCGCAATTACTTCTGCAGTATAAGGGTTCACATAAACCAGAGAATCCGATTCATGGACGTTAAAATGTGCCGTTCTACCAGCACCATGATACCATACCGATTCAATATGTTTTCCAGGTAATGCCTGCTCCACGGCACGGTGTAATATAGAAGGAGCCAATACTTTTGCATTTGCAGGTTGTTGAGCATGCAGCCATGGGCGGCTGAGGCTTTTGATTTCCTGTTCAAATACCAGCACACAACCGGTGATGCTGAGGATAACCACTACAATTCCTGAGGCCAGTCCCAGCCAGAGGTGTAGCCATGCGTTTATTTTGTTGAACATAAAGTTTATAGGTAATAGGAGGAGATAAACCCCGGAACTCCATCGGAAGCCCGGGGTTTTCTATCAACATTAGCGGAGAAACGCTGTTAATTTAATTTGTAAAGGATTGGGGTATTGTCAGATCCACCGTCGATTCTTAAACCTTTTTTAAGCGTATCCGCAATTGGATCATATTCATATACATAAATCGCGTCTGCTTTAGGATCATTTACTGCGATGTAAGCCTTACCACCAAGAACAATCGCTGAACGTGAGTTCAATAGCGGCGGAAAGTCTAATCTTTTAATCACTTTCTGTGTGTTTACATCTACAACAAGGTATTCCCACATGTCAGCATACCACCAGTCGTCTTTTACTTTTACGCGGTTTTTAGCATCTTTTGCATTGGCAAGAATCGCTTTTCCGTTTCCAACATAACATACACCCAATTGGTTATCACCATTTGTCAGGGCAGAAACATTGAAGAAGTAATTAGGATCAAAAGTATCAGTACCCGCTTTAATTCTGAAGAAACCAGTAGGCATATTCGGTTTATTACCACCTAACATTGGCATAGGGTGCGTCAATAGGTAGTCGTTGCCATTGTCAACAAACTGACCAAAATAACCGTTTCTTAGTGGGCCTGCAGGAGCAGAGCGACCGTCTTTGCTGGTTACTTTAAAGTTGTTTAATGAGGGAAGATCCATTGAAGCCAGATAAGACTCATCGCTTGTCAATTGGGTCACTTCATTGTATAGTCCATATCCAATCATCACCTTATTTCCACTGGTAAATGCTGAATAAACTCTTCTGCTATGTCCTGCAGGAACGCTTGGAAGGTCGAATTCGCCGCTTTTTACAATCGTCATGTTGCTCACATTGATAATTGCATAAAGGTTACTTCCTCTTGGGCCAAACATCACTTGGTTATTATCCAGCCATAGAGACCAGCCTATATAAGGACTTGGGAAGGCAGTAAAAGGAATTTCACCTTCTTTTGTCAGCTTGCCATCCTGATATAAATGCTTGCTGAATCTTCCTGTAGGGTTTAAGAAGTAGAAATGTCTTCCCTTTTGAATGATGTTTTCTCCCCAGGTAAAAATGTTTGAAACATCAATACCATTGCCCTTTGGGCTGATTTTTCCTTCTGTTAAAGAGTTGATGTTTAACAGGTAACTATCATCTCCAACAGAATAGATTACAGCATATTCGCCATTTTCTTTTTCATCCGTACCGGAGCCTTTGTTGTCTTTTTTGCAGGCAGAAAGGCCAGAGATAAAGACCAATGCTATGGCCAGAACCAATAGTCTTGTTTTAATTGTAGTAAACATGTTCATAGATTATATTTATTTTAATTGAATTGCGAAATGGCGTAACGTAATTTGATGAAGAATGAAGTGCCGGGTTTCTGCAGCTTAAACTTATCATAAGCGATCACATTGGTTAGGTTTCTGCTTTCCAGCGATACATTGTATCTGCCTTTATGCATCGAATAAGTCAATGTGGCATTGTGTATAAACTGACGGGGGATATAGTCTTTAGTGTTCTTACTGCCCAATTTGGACCAGTTAATAGAGTAATCATTGATGAATTGGGTAAACCAGTTAAATTGAACCCTGGTGTCTTTACCAATAAGATTGTCTTTTCCGATGCTGAAATCTGCATTTCCATATAGCCAAGGCTCATTTGGAACTCTGCTGAGGTAAGTCGCACTTTCACGTACAGATCCTTTTGCAAATTGCTGCCTGTTGACCGCACTTTGATAGGTCATGTTGACCAGCACAGAAAATAAGTTGTTGTAATCATAGCGAACTTCAGTCTCAAATCCTCTGATGATAATTCCGTTCTCATTGGTATACTCTGCGGCACTACCGTCATTAGCTGCGGCAGATTTCCCGGGGGTGATGTAATCATTGGCATCGCGATAATATCCGGATGCTTCTGCCCAGATTTTTCCTTTTCCTATTCTTTTGTCGAAAAATACGCCAACATTATAGTTGTTACTGCTTTCCGGCTTTAAGTTTGGATTCCCTCTCACTACTTCCCGGTCACCATATAATTCTACCAGACTAGGTAACCTGTAAGCATGTTCAAAAGAGGCTTTCATCCCGATTACAGGGCTGAATTTGTAGCTGGAAGCTACTCCGTATCCATAATATTGCTTGCTATTGCTGGTGCCAATCCCATCTTTATCATAAGTTTTTCCACTTAGACCGTACATTTTTCCGAAGAAATTGTTGGTCATTCTGCCATTAAATACCTGCTGGTGGTAGCTGATACCAGTAATGTTTTTATTTAAGCGGTTGGACCTGTCGTAAAGATGGTTGTAAGGGTCGATCTCATTATAACTTTCTCTATATGAACTATTATAGTTGTTGTTCAGATTAACCATGTGGTTTTGGGAGATCGTATAACCCAGGTTCAGCTGTGCCAGCATATTATGGCCGGTTAAATGGGAGATAGATTTTTTTTCGCCAGAAAGTTCAGAACCGAAACTGCCATTTTTACTTCTTGGTATTGAGCTGCCATCCCAAAGGAAATCATTGCCGCTGGTATCAGTCAGGATGTTTTTATTGGCAGAGTAATTGGCAAATACACTTGCTGATAAACCTTTGATCAATAGGTTTTCCTTACGGTAACGAATGGAAGGAATGATGTTATGACCATCATTTGTCATCTTACCAATCACTTTTTCCTGTGTCGCACCGGTTTGTCTTTGCTTATAGTTTGAAGTATACGTTACACCGGCTACAAATACATCTGCCCATTTCTTATTGGAAATTCCTGCTTCTACCTGGCCCATAAAAGACTCATACTGATCATGGAAACGACGAAGTTTCTCCACCTGCTCAAAGCCTCCGGGAATGGGTAACTCTATCAGCGCATTGGCTGATGGATTGTTATACATGTAATAATTATTGTCGGAATAGTTATAATACGAGCTTACATTGGTGGTAATCCCCGTTTTATCATCGGTAAAACTTCCTGTCAAACCTGCACGGTGGGTATTGAAGGAACCTGCACTGTAACTTAGGTCAAGAGATTTTCCTTTGTTCTTTTTGGTGATAATATTCACTGCACCACCCAACGCATCTGAGCCCAGGTAAGCTGGAACTACACCTTTATACACCTCTACGCGTTCAGCAAGGTTTACAGGGAAGTTGTTCAGCGTCATGCCGCTTCCATAAGATTCCATCGGAATCCCATCAATAAAAAACTTAATGTGTCCCCCTGATAAGCCATTGATCGAAAACTCAAAATCTGAACCTAAACCTCCCTGTTCTCTCACCTTTACACCGGCAGAGCGGTTCAGGATCTGATTCAGATCGTTAGTAGTATTCGCATATTGTTTTAAGTCGATAGAATTTACGGCGAAACCGGCTTCTTTAGTTTTGCGTGATTCTGTTTTTCCAGCAATCGAAACGTCATTTAAATCGTTCTGGGCCTCTTTCATGGAGAAATTCAAGAGCAGGTCCTGATTTTCTTTGACACTGATCTTTTGCTCTATCTTTTTAAAACCGATGGCGGTGATCTGTATGGTGTAGTTTCCGGCGGCTAGATCAGTAAGATTGAATTTACCCTTTTGATCTGTAGCCTGGATGCTGTTGATGGGGAATAACCGTATTGTGGCGGTCGGTATTCCTTCCTTTTGATCGTCAGACACCTGTCCTTTGATGCTGCTCTTGTTTAATTTCTGTCCTTGCACACAAAATACGCTAGCGCATAATATGCCCATTAGCAAGATTTTCTTAATTTGCATTACTTTTAGATGTTTCGATTTAGGAGTAACCCTATCTTAGGGTTTGGGTCATACAGGTACGAACTGTATGACCCTCTATATACTAATTAGCACAAGTCGCACTTTTCCCCTACGCTATTTAGAATATTTTTAAATAAGAGTATTTTGTTTAGTTTTTTAACCTGTTGATGCGGAAAATGGCGCCTTTAATCAGCACTCCTTTTTTAAGCGTCGCATCTTTACGGTTGTATTGCCAGATCTGACTGTTACCATCCTGCTGGTAAACGGAGATATAAGCGAAGTCATCATCCCATATGGTATTGAAGCTCCAATCCAGCGGAACATCAGGGAAATCGAGTTTTGTTTTCTTTTGATTTTTCAGGTCTAACAGTACGAAATTCGCTACCCGATTGATCATGTAATTTTCGAAACTATGGACCTTATCTAAGGCTACTACGCTCGTGAGTGCCAAACCATCTCCCAGATTTTGCAGCGTATAGGCTTCTTCATTTGTGCCATCAGCGATTTGAAAATTATAGGAAGGATCAAATATATTTTTTTTAGTATCTATCTTTAAAATGGAAGAGGGTTTACCTTTCCGGTTTCCTGTTCTGCCGCCAGGTTGTCCTAAAACATAAATGTGGTCCTGGTAAACCAGGGAGTTTGGGGCCAATATCGCGTAAGAGCCTGGCCAGGTAGTTCGATCATCCTTTGTGGTGTTTTGCAGTTCCAATTCCGGGTAACTGAATTGTGCCATATACATTGTATCGTCACAAGGCACAATATGTTCTCTCATCATACCCTTTTGAAAAGTATAACTCACAAAAAGTTTATGATCCACCAATTGTCCGGATACCCCAACATAATTATTTTCTGCAGCAGTCTCCGGTATATTTAACGGACCTTGTCGGTTAATTTTCATGGCATCCAGATCGATCTCCAGATAGTTGAATTTATGGTGATTTACGGTGCCAATCAGGATGGTGTGCGGATTTACCCAGTTTACCCAAGACATGTAGGGCTCCCAGGGAATGTCTTTCATGGAAATCTTTGCCACCGCTCTAATTCCTTTTTCTTCCACTTGATAGGCAATAAATGCTTTTTGCTCGCGATCCATTACAAAATACCTGGAGTCTTTTTGAGCCAGAATAAATCCGTTGAAATTAACTTCTGTACTTGGTCCGGTTTCCTGGGCATTCATCAAAGACCCAACCTTGGTTAGGTAAGCCTTGTTTTCCAGACTGTCATAACTCAGCAGTCCATAGTTATAACCCAGATCTTTAGTGCTATACTGACACGCTGACAAAAATAAGAGCGCAGCAAAGCCGATTAAAATACCTAAACGACGTGGTTTTAACCCTTGCAAACATAGTCGTATGAAGTCAGGGAAACTTAGATATTTTGAGCCTGGGAAATTCATACATTTTGGTGATGGGAAGTTCAATTGAAAATTAAAGATCGAATTGTTGTTGCATATTCATGGCCATAGCAGGAGGGATGTCATTCATACTTTGTCGATCCACCATGATAATCTCTTCAAATTTAAAGTTTAAGTAGCTTAAAAAATAGGAATGTCCTTTGCGAAGGCACATCTTTTTTACTTCATCTTTATGATTTTGCACGATGATGTGCTGGTCTTCAGAAGAACGGTTGCTGAGCATCACTGATCCTAGAAAATGAAGGTTGATATTGGCACTGCTCTGCTGGTTAAAACTCGCCTGACTATTTTTTGCCAGCTGCACCACGATACCATTAAAGTTGTTTTCAGAATGCGCCGATTGATCCTCATAGCGGTATACCTGTGCCTGCTGTAATTTAGGGGCACTGTGAAACAAAAAAGAAAGGTAGAGGACACAAAATAAACTGGCGGCAATACCTATACCAACCGCCCATGTTCTTTTTCTATCGACATGAAGACGGTGCTGCTCGTTTTTCTTCAATACATTGGCCATGATCCGATCCCTTACCGGCTCAATATCTTGATCCAGTTCTTCCAGGTCAGTTTCTGCGGCATCACCATTGATCCAGTGCTGATATAATTCCCACTCCGCATCGGATGCTTTGCCAGATAAACACTTTTTTAATAAGTCAGGATTCATGGCTTAGTTTTATATATATTATCAATTCCGCTGGTTTTCCCCTATTCATCTTATGTTCTAGGGTATTTTTTAAGACCATTACGCAAAAATGATAATGCTTTTGTCAATTGATTTTCTACTGTTTTTTCAGATATGGAAAGGCCTAAAGCGATTTCCTTATTGTTCAATCCTTTTTCGCGGCTTAAATTATAAATGTCTTTACAGCGTTCAGGTAACAAGACCACCAGCTTCTCAATATCCTGTTTCAAAAAATGATATAAGACCTGTTTTTCTGTCCCATTATGAAAAGAAACCTGTTCTGCTTTCAGCTCGTTAATTTTACCCGTTTTTCTGAGTTCATCTTTATAGATTCTCGCAATTTTAAAGCGTACCGATCTCACCAGGTAGTTCTCTACAGTTTCCCGCTGTAATACTAAGGTATCTTTGCGCTGCCATAAAGACGTGAATAACTCCTGAACCACTTCTTCTGCTTCAAACTGATCTCCAAGATATTTTAAGGCAATTTGATATAACTTTTTCCAATAGCATTCATACAACTGAAAAAAAGAATTTTCATCAATTATAATCGTTTCGGTGGAATGATATGTGGTTGATTCTGACAAATTAATAGGAGAATGCCTGCAAATATAGAGTTATTTATAACCGATCCAAATAGTTTGCGGTAATGGCGATTTCAGAAAAGAGAGTCCGCTTGTAGATTTTTCTTTCTATTTTGTGATATGAAATATATTCTGGGGATCGACATTGGAACGGGAAGTACTAAAGCAGTGGCATTAAATCTGAATTACGAACCTATCCATTCAGTTCAAAGGCATTACCCTTTATTCTCTACTTCAACCGGATATGCTGAGCAGGATCCTGTATTGATTTGGGAAGCTTTCCAGCAATGTATTTCAGAAATGAAAGTAATTATGGGCGGGCAGCCAGAAGCAATTGGTTTAAGCAGTGCGATGCACAGCATGATCAGTGTGGACGAAAGCGGAAATCCATTGGCACCAATGATGACCTGGGCAGATGCCAGGAGCTCGGATATTGCCAAGCGCATTCTGGAATCAGAATCAGGTATGGTGCTTTATCAACAAACAGGCACCCCGATTCATGCGATGTCGCCACTTTGTAAAATCATCTGGTGGCGGGAAAATGATTCGGAACTATTCAAGCGCAGCTATAAATTCATCTCCATCAAAGAATACATCTGGTATCAGTTATTTAAAGAATTCAAAATTGACCACTCCATTGCTTCTTGTACGGGGCTGTTCGACTGGAAAATGCTGGATTGGAATGAGGAAGCATTGCTGCTGGCCGGAATTACTTCCAGACATTTATCAGAACCAGTAAGTACGGGTTATCAAAAGAACAACCAAGAGGGGATTACTTTTGTGATCGGTGCCAGTGATGGCTGTTTAGCAAACCTGGGAAGTGACGCCAATGTAAAAGACCTGGCGGCTTTAACGATTGGAACGAGTGGCGCAGTGCGGATCTCTAGTCCGAAGCCGATTTTCAATACAAAGGCGATGACCTTTAGCTATATATTAGATGAACAGACCTTTATTTGTGGTGGTCCTGTAAATAACGGAGGGATCGCGCTGCAATGGCTGTTAAAAAATGTACTAGGTAAAACGGAATTGCTGGCTACGGATTACAAGGCTTTATTCGAAAAGATAAAAACGATCGCTGCGGGAAGTAACGGACTGCTTTTTCTACCTTACCTTAGTGGTGAGCGCGCTCCAATATGGGATTCCGAGAGTTGCGGCACATTTTTCGGCCTTAATCTTTCCCATGATCAGGGACATTTATCAAGGGCTGTGCTGGAAGGAATCTGTTATGCCCTAAATGAAGTGCTGCTGGCTATTGCGCCAAACCCGGAAATGGTCCTGGAGCTCCATGTAAGTGGAGGTTTTGTAAATGCGCGGATATGGATGGAAATCCTGGCCGACATTAGCGGAAAAGAGATCGTACTGGTTCAAACAGAAGATGCTTCGGCAATTGGAGCAGCCTATCTGGCGGTCAAATCGATCGGTTTATCCGTAGATTATCCAGTGTCTAAAGGGGAAAAAGAACGCATTAAATCAAATCCAGAAAATCACAAAGTCTATCAGCAGTTGTTTGGTCTTTATCAGCAATTGTACCCTGCATTAAAACACAGTATGCATCAATTGGCAAGTTTGAACAATCTGCCAGAAAATAGATAAGCTATGCAAAGCATAAGCAATGAAAAATACTTCTATTTGTTTGATATCGTGCATCTTGTCCGATACCGAACGTTTTTTATTTCCTGAAAAGCTTTAATCTGTTGAAATATAGTGATTTAGCTGTGGCATGTCCTTTGGAATGACCACTGAAAATAGGTTAAATGGACAAAAATATCGAACAGGCGGTTTTATCGGGTAAAAGAAAGCAGCGCCTGCTGTATTTATGGATAGGGATTGTGTTGGTGATCGGGGGTGTTTTCGTGCTCCGCTCGATCACGAATACCACCGTTTATGCCTCGGAGATTACCACCTCTTTAGTGGATCGCGGAAATATTGAAAACACAATCAATGCTTCGGGAGAAGTGTTACCCGAGTTTGAAGAGGTGATTAGCAGCCCGCTTGCCGCATCTATTCAGAAAGTATTGTTAGACGGAGGGCGTCAGATTAAAGCTGGGCAGTCCATCCTGACTTAGATAAATCCGCGGCACAAATGGACTTTGAAAAGCTGAAGTTCCAGCTCGAGTCCAGAAAGAACGACATCCGCAAAATTAAGCTGGATCTTGACAAGAGTTTCTACGATATCAAGTCGAACAACGACATCAAACAACTGCGCATCAATAGTCTGAAAGCTTCCGTAGACAATGCAAAACGTTTATTAAAAGCAGGAGGGGGTACACGCGAAGATGTAGAACAAGCAGAACTGAATTTAAAAGTCGCCCAGCTGGAAAAACAGCAGCTAGAGAACGAAATCAATAGCAAGCAGCAAAGTATGCGCCTGCAAATGAACGAAGTGGAGCTGGCGGCAAATATTCAGCAAAATGACCTGGAGGTATTGCAGAAGAAATTGCAGCAAGCGGATATTACGACCAGCAGAAATGGAGTCGTGACCTTGGTCAATAAAAATATTGGTGCTGCGGTACAGCCGGGGGAGGTGCTCGCCCGAATTGCAGACCTTTCCAGCTTCAACGTGAAAGGCACCATCTCTGATCAGCACCTGGATCTTTTGAAAATGGTATGACTGCGATTATCCGTATCGGAGATCAGCAAATAAGGGGGAAAGTGGTTAATATCTATCCTGCCGTGCAAAATGCAACAGTCTCATTTGACATCAAACCGGATAGCAGTCACCATAAACTCTTCCGTCCGAATTTAAAAGCAGATGTTTTCCTGGTTACTGATGAACACCAGCAAGTGTTAAGGGTGAGTAATGGCCCTGCTTTCCGCGGCACACCTTCGCAATATATTTATGTATTGAAGGACGGCATGGCAACTAGAAAAACGGCGCAGATTGGCCTGAGTAATTTCGATTTCGTGGAGTTGAAAGACCAGGTGAAAGAAGGTGATATGGTGATCATTTCCGATATGAGTTCTTTTAAAAATAGCAGTCAAATCACGATAAAGAAATAAGGAAAATGAAGACTAAACCTAACTTTTTCTTTATTCTGATACTTTACATAGCCATCCTGTTTTCTTCAAAAACGGCCTCAGCACAAACTGCTGATACATTGAGATTAGAATTAAAAGAAGTGGTGGCCATGGCAAAGGAGCAATCCATTGGTGAGCAGAACAAATATTTTAGAGATTGCAGATTTTAGCAGTCAGCTGGAAAAACAACCGATATTACAGGTGTCAAAGCTCCCGGATGTGGGCGCAATGACCTTGGAAGAAATAGAAATTTTAATGATCAAACGCGCTTTGGAATTTCACCAGAACCGCATTTCTAAAGCGGCATTGGCTTTAGGAATCACCAGAAGCGCCTTATACCGCAGACTGGAAAAATTTAATATTCCTTACGATGAGCGCAATTCCAACGATGAGACTTCGGACTAAATACCTGTTGTTCGTGTGTATGATACATGCGATCGCCCTATTTCTAAGCTATTTTGTTTTTGAAAAGAATAAGGTATATTTCTTGTGCTCAGAAGTCCTGATCTTGATTTCCTGGCAGCTATACAACCAGATGATTCGCCCTTTAAACCTATTGGTTCAGGGAGCTGATGCGATTCGTGACCGGGATTTCAACATTAAGTTTGTGAAAACGGGGACGCTTGAAATGGATCAGCTGATCGAAGTCTACAATCAGATGATCGATCAATTGAGAAAAGAAAGAACATTACAGCAGCAGCAGCACTTCTTCTTAGATAAGCTCATTGACCACTCTCCGGTGGGAATCATTATTCTGGATCATGACGATAGAGTCCAGATGGTGAATCCGGTGGCTAAAAAAATACTCCATGCCATTCCAATCGAAGGCTGGTTCTTAAAAGACATCATCCATCCCATTATTGACGAGGTCCGCGTCTTGTTAAAAGAAAAAAAAAGATCGGTCACCCTGAAAGGAGGAGCAGAGTCTTATAAAATTCAGGTTTCTGAATTTATAGATCAGGGATTCCCCAGACATTTTGTGATCATCCAGGAGCTGACTAATGAGCTGCTCATTGCCGAAAAGCAAGGTTATGGAAAGGTGATCCGTATGATGGCACATGAAGTGAACAATACAATCGGACCGGTAAACTCTATTCTTGATTCCGCATTGGAGATGGAGACCGAGCGAATAGGCAGCAGCAGTCTCGGCAATGCGCTGCAGGTTGCGATAGATCGCAACCAAAATTTAAACCTCTTTATGCGGAACCTTGCCGACCTGGTTCGCCTGCCAGAACCAGATAAAAAATACATGGATCTCCATGAATTGATTTATTCGGTGGCCACCTTATGGACCGAAAGGGCTAAAGCGCAAAACATCAGCTTTGAATTTAACCTGTATCAGGTACCCTTAATCATCTTCGCAGACCAGCTGCAGCTCGAGCAGGTACTGATAAATATCGTTAAAAATGCAATAGAAGCGATCGGGGCTAACGCTCAGGGAGTCATTACCTTTACTACCGAGAATGAGCCAAAAAGACTGCGCATCATCGACAATGGTAAAGGAATTTCAGCGGAAGCTGTACCCTATTTATTCAGTCCGTTTTTTAGCACAAAAGTGGATGGACAAGGGATCGGACTCACGCTAATCAAAGATGTATTGCTCAAACATGACTTCCCTTTTCATCTGTATGATAATGAGAAAGTAGGGGCGGAATTTCCCATAAACGTTTCATAATCTTAAAAAACCATCTTGATTTCATTTAAACACTACGCAAACGTTTGATATTTTCTGCTTAAAAGAAGGTGGTGTGATGTAGTGTGCTATTTTTTCTTGCGAATAAAGTGCTTAATTATGCCTTTTTAATAAAAAGGCAAATTTTTGTTTTAAATCCGCTAAAATTTCTTTCCTTTTTCTGGTTTTCTGCAAACAAATATCAAACGTTTGCGTGAATTTAATGTGCATTCTGTCAAGTGCTTGGTCCTTTAAGTCTATAACTTTCGAGCTCCAAAAAATGTCTAACGCCAATGTTTGGCAAATCAGACAAAAACTCATTTAATCAGAATAATTCATGACCAAGAATTACAACCTATTTAATTGGATTCCTTATTTAAGGAAATCTTTAATGACGCTAATCCTGGTGGCACTAGCTGTGTTTTCAGGGATGAGTCAAACTACCAGCGTCAAGACCGGTAAGGTGATTGACGAAACCGGACTGCCTTTACCAGGCGTGTCTGTGAAAATCAAAAATGCAGCGGGTGGTACCATGACCGATGGTGATGGAAAATTTAGCCTGAACGCTGATGACAAAGCGATCCTGACATTCTCATACCTGGGTTACGATATGCAGGAAATCAGCGCTGCTGGAAAAGGACCATTCAATGTTAGCCTGAAACCCAACCAGAACTTAATGGACGAAGTAGTCGTGGTGGGTTATGTAACCAAGAACAAATCACAAATCGTGAGTTCTGTATCTACGGTTTCTGCTGATAAATTACTGGACGTGACCAGCAATAGTACCTCAGCGATGCTGCAAGGTAAAGCTTCAGGTGTAAATGTAAGTTCTGTATCTGGACAACCAGGCTCGGGAACCAGCATTCGTGTTCGTGGTACAGGTACATTGAGCTCAGGATCTGAACCATTAATGGTAGTAGATGGAGTGATTGGTGGATCTGCAAACCCTCGTGATATTGAATCGGTAACCGTATTAAAAGATGCCGCAGCAACAGGCCTTTATGGCTCAAGGGCAGCAAATGGGGTATTGGTAATTACCACTAAACAAGGTAAAGCAGGTAAAACTAAAATTGATTACAGTGGATCTTTTGGGGTAAATAATGCTTCAGAAGGAAACTTTAAAGTCATGAACGGACAGCAGTTACGTGACTATAGTTCGTATATGTATACGAATGACTATACCGGAAAACGTTCGGCCTACATCAAAGAACTGCAAGGAACAATTCCTAATCCAACAGAACAACAAATTAATGATTACCTGACCTCAAAGGACCTGGCAACAACGCTTCCAGGTTATCTGAACGGTTTTATGCCGGAAACTCCGTTAAATACTGACTGGAGAGATTTGGCTTTCAGACAGGGTTATACCAACAACCAGGCTTTGAGTATCTCTGGAGGTGACGAAAAGACCAGGTTTTATATCGGAACCAACTATTACGATGAACAAGGTACGCTAGTGAATACGGATTACAAGAGCTTTAACTTCCGTACCAATCTGGAGCATAAAATCAATGATCGTTTTAAAGTAACTGCCAGACTTAATGCTGGTTTTACCAAAACAAACAATGATCCTAGTGGTGCTTTAGGACAATCTTACACCAACTCACCATGGAATAATCCATTAAATGCGGATGGCAGCCCACGTTATGTAGATGCGAATACGCCAAATTGGTATGGCAGAGATAAAAACAACTTCCCGTTTGTAAGTCAATATAACAGAGATAATTCTCGCGGACAAAATCTTGCTGCAGATGTAAAGTTGGAATACAAAATCACAGATTGGTTGAATTTTGCTACCTCTAACCGCTATACCGTGACCAACTCACGTGCGGAAAGACTTATTGATGCACGTACGCCTGCAGGAAAGACAAATGGAGGAGAGTTATACAATGCTTACGGTTATACCAACTCTTTTATTACTTCCAACTTGTTCAATGCAGCACATAGCTTTGGTAAACATAACCTATCGGGTATTGCCGGATTTGAATATCAGAAAAACTACTCAGATGGACTGATCGGTACAGGAACAGGAATTTTTCCTGAGTTAGGTGCGATGGATGCTACTGCAGTAATGAAGAGCCTAGCTGGAGCAAGATCAATGAGCAAGTTTGTTTCACAGCTATTTATGGGTGATTATAACTATGACAATCGCTATTTTGCCACCGTATCCCTTAGAAATGATGCTTCTTCAAAATTTGGCTCAAATAAGAGATCTGGTTTATTCTACTCTTTTGGTGCTGGATGGAATATTGCCAATGAAAGTTTCTTTAAATCAGAAATCGTGAATACTTTAAAATTACGCGGTAGTTATGGAGTAACAGGAAATACGCCTCCTGGTGATTATGCGCATTTAGACCTTTATATGGCTAATGTGCAGTACGGTGGAATTCCAGGTGCTTTCCCTCGTAGCTTACCAAACCCTAATTTAACCTGGGAAACACCTACCACCATCAATGCAGGTGTGGATATTGGTTTGTTTAACCGTATTGATTTGAGCGTTGACGCTTACCAGCGTACCAATAAAGACCTGATTCTGGATCGCCCATTGGCTTCTGAAACAGGATTCTATTATTCTACAGAGAATATCGGATCGGTAAGAAATAGAGGTGTTGATATAGAGCTGAATACTAAAAACTTAACCGGTGAATTCAAATGGAGTACCTCATTTAACATCGGAATCAACAGAAATAAAGTCATGATTCTGCATAAAGATGAAGACATTGATAGAGGATACCAAAGAGTTTCTGTTGGACGTGATTTGAACTCATGGTACATGCAAGAGTGGGCTGGAGTAGACGTGAATAATGGAAAACCATTATGGTACACGACAAAAACAGATGGAAATGGTGCGAAATATACCACAACAACAAGTATCCAGGAAGATGCTGACTTACGATATGTGGGTACTTCAACTCCTGATTTCATCGGTGGTTTAGGAAATGAGTTCTCTTACAAAAACTTTAGCCTGAATGCCTTTATCAACTTTGTTTCTGGAAGTATGGTCTACAACTCTGATCGTGAACTTTTTGATGCAGATGGTGCCTATCCTCAATATAACAGTATGCTATTGAAAAAAGGATGGAGCCGTTGGGAGAAACCAGGTGATGTGGCTACACATCCGCAAGCAGTTGCGAATGGCAATAACAATTCGAATAAACCAAGTTCAAGATACCTGGAAGATGGTTCTTATATCAGATTACGTAACGTAACCTTAGGATATACACTGTCTGATAAAGTAACAGAAAAATTAAAGCTGTCTAACGTTCGCTTCTTTGTGAGTGGTGACAACTTAATTACCCTGACCAGATTCTCTGGAATGGATCCGGAAGTTCCACTAACCACGGAGGGTAATAACTCTGTTGGTGTGGTTGGCACAAAATACCCAATTAGTAAGAAGGTATTATTTGGTGTGAATGTTAGTTTCTAAGGAGAATTTTAAAAAGAACAATGATGATAAAGAAATATAAATTGGCTGTAGCGTTGTTATTAATATTATCCGCTACCTCCTGCAAAGATTCGCTGGATTTAAAGCCTTATAATGCGCTGACCAGTGATCAGGTTGTAAATACAGTTGAAGGGCTTACGGCCGCAACAATTGGAACTTATACTTATATCAAAGACTCCTACTATATGCGTAATTACCACATGCTTTCTGAGTATGCCAGTGATAACGTATCCCTTAGCGGGACCACGACAGGTCCTTTATTCTATGCCTACAATTACCGTCATTTAGACAATATGGGCAATACAGAGCAGATCTGGCGTAAAGGTTACCAAGCAATTTATGGTGCCAATGTGGTGATCGAAAAAGGGGTTCCAGGAGAGAACTTGGAAATGAACCAGTTAATTGGAGAGAACTATTTCCTAAGGGCAATGCTTCATTTTGACCTGGTTCGTTTTTTTGGTCGTCCATACACAGATGATAATGGCGAATCTTTAGGGATCGTCCTGAAGACAAATACAGATGTGAATGAATTGAATCCACGTGCCAAGGTAAAAGACATCTATGCTTTGGTGGTGTCCGATTTACTAAAATCTATTGAGCTGATGGGCAGCACTAAGTCTAATATCTTTGCCTCTAAAGAAGTAGCAATGGCACTTTTAAGCAGAGTTTATCTGTATATGGGCAATTATGAAGGTGCTCATGAATATGCGGATAAAGTGATCAAATCAAATAGATATGCTTTGGTTGGTTCAGCCAACCTTGCCAGCTATTATACCGTAGCTCCTGGAGGAGATCAGAAAATGCAGGAAACTATATTTGGAATTAAACATGATGCAAAAGACGATCGTGGAGACAATTCTATCGGTTCCATGTATTTTACCGCTGGTGGCGACAATAGCTATGGCGAGATGTATGCTTCTCAGAGCTATAGAAAACTATTGGATAAGTTCCCTAATGATTTGCGTCACGCTTTTGTGCGTCCAAATTATGAAAAAGATAAAGACGGAAATATCAAGCTGGATGGCAATGGAAATCCAATTGTTGCAAAGCGTAATGGTTACCCCATTTATTATGTGATGAAGTATTCTTATCAGGATAACATCGAAACCTTAAGTTCTCCGGTGATTCTGCGTCTAGCAGAAATGTACCTGACCAGAGCTGAGGCAGCAATTAAATTAGGCAGACCCGACGAGGCTTTTGCAGATGTAAACCTAATCAGAGAACGTGCCGGCCTAAAAGGTCAGGAGTTATTTTCTGCATCAAATATGATGGGTTATACAGATATGTTAGATGTGGTATTGGATGAAAGAAGACTGGAACTTTCTTTTGAAGCACAGCGTAAATTCGATGTGTTCAGAAACAAACGTACCATGGTTAGAGATTATCCAGGAACACATTTACCTTCGGGACAGATTACTCAGGAGATTCCTTATACTTCGCCGCGTGTGATTTATTATATTCCTAGGAGTGAGTTGACCGTGAACCCTAAGCTGATTCAAAACCCATAATATAAAATATAATAAAGTGTATAGAAAGGCCGGTTTTTACCGGCCTTTCCTCGTTTTAAAGGTTTTTTAAAATATATTTGCTTTATGTCATCACATCACATCGTTAGAGAAAAACAAGAGCCAGCATTATATATTCATGATCTGGGTGAGTTCAATGAGGAATATCTAGGCCAGCTATTGGAGTGGAGCCCCACCTTAATTGTCAATGCTTCATTGTATGAAAAAATAGTTAGCCTCGGCTTAAAAGTAGATATTGTAGTGAATGCTGCTGATCAGGAGTTCTTTCAGGAAAACACGAAAGTCATTCCTGCAAAAGGAGAAGCGCTGGATGCGGTATTGGATTACCTGATCAAAGAAAAGTATTCGGCAGTCAATGTGATTGATACCAAGGCTAAGCTGAGAGAACTGGGAAGTTACATCGATGAAATCAATATTGTAATATTCACCGCGACGGCAAAAGCTTATGCGATTAAGTCTGGATTTTCCGTTTGGAAACCAAAAGGCAGTGTGTTCCATATTGAAGTCCTTTCCTATTTTGAAACCAGCAACCTGAAACAAGATGAAAATGGAGATTTCGTGGTGATCAATGATGGCTTCGTGACTTTCGATTTCAATAACAGTTATTTATTCATCAGCGAGAAGTTATGATCCTGCTCAGAAAAGGAAAAGAGAAAGACCTGCCCTCCATTCAGGAGATGGCGAAAATCACCTGGGCACCTACTTATAAGGGCATCCTCAGTCAGGAGCAAATCGATTATATGTTAGAAATGATGTATAATAAAGGGGTATTACTCGATCAGCTGCTGGAAGGCTACACTTTTCTGATTGCAGAAATTGAGTCGAAAGATGTGGGATTTGCTTCCTATTCTAAACTGGGCGATAGCCAGGAAGCCTATAAGCTGCATAAACTGTATGTGCTGCCGGAAGTTCATGGAATGGGCGTCGGTAAATTCCTGATCAACGAAGTTTTTCAGCAGGTAAAAGCAGCAGGAGGGAAAAGCGTGGAATTAAATGTACACCGTGCCAATAAATCTGCTGAGTTTTATAAAAAGGCCGGCTTTATAATAAAAGAAACCGTTGACCTTGATGTTGGCAACGGTTTCTTCATGAATGATTATGTATTAGCAAAGACCATCTGATAAAGGATGGTCTTTTTTTGCTTAATGACCGCGGATCGGGTCTTTAGGCTTAGTTACATTCGGATATTTGTAAGTTTTGATCTCCTCTTGTAACACCTTAATGGTGCGTTCCAATTGCGGGTCTCTACCTTCCAGTAAATCTTTAGGAGTTTGTTCTACGAAAATATCCGGTGCTACACCTTCATTCTCGATGATCCATTTCCCATCAGTATCATATACACCGAAGTTTGGAGAGGTAATGCTACCACCATCTAGTAAAAGTGGGTAACCGCTGATTCCTACGAGGATTCCCATCGTAGTACGACCAACCAATTTACCTAAACCTTTCTTCTTAAACATATAAGGCATCATATCGCCTCCGGAACCTGCATTTTCATTGATCAGCATGGCTTTCGGACCAAAGATACCGTTCCCTGGAGTAGTGAAACTCTTTCCATCTCTGATTCCCCAGTAGCTCATCAATTCACGGCTCAGCAAATCAATCACATAATCTGCAACCCATCCACCACCGTTGTTACGCTCATCCATCAGCAAAGCTTTTTTGTCCATTTGGGAGAAATAATACCTGTTGAAATAAGTGTAACCATCAGGGCCTGTATTTGGCATATAGACATAAGCGATTTTGCCATCACTGATCTTATCTACTCTTTTACGGTTGTTCTCTACCCAGTCCATCTTTCTCAATTCGAACTCTTGAGCTGCTGCTACCGGTACAACGACCACTTCTCTTGCACCATCCAAACTCGGCTTGCTGTTCACTTTGATCGCGACCTGCTTGCCTGCTTTGAAATCAAAAAGGCTATAAATAGAAGTTTTTGACGTCAATGGTACGCCTTCAACCGCTACGATATAATCACCTTCTTTGATGTTTAATCCTGGTTCTGCCAATGGCGCTTTAAAAGTTGGATTCCAATCCAGACGGGTAAAGATCTTTTTGATCTTATAAAACCCATTGTCTATTTCGTAGTCTGCGCCCAATAATCCTACAGAAACAGAAGGGGCACCAGGTTCATCACCAGGAGAAATGTAATTGTGACCAACTACCATCTCACCCATCATCTCATTGAAAACATAAGAAAGATCAGAGCGGTGGTTTACATAAGGAAGGAATTTCTCATACTTTACCTTCATGGCTGGCCAATCGGTACCGTGCATGTTTTCTACATAGAAAAAGTCTTTTTCCATGCTCCAAACCTCATCAAACATTTGTTTCCACTCTGCAGTAGGATCTACCAATACTTTGATACCTTCTAGTTTTAGCTTTCCAGCTTCTGAACTGCCTGGTTTTTTACCCGCATCAACGATGTAATAGTTTCCTCTGGAACCATAAAGCATAGATTTCCCATCGGCACTTACACTTAGACTGGATATTCCAGGAATCAGCGTGCTGGCTTCCATTTTCTTTAAATCTAATGCACCTAGCTCTCCATTTCTATGGTAAAGCACCATACCATCTACACTACCATCCAAGGCATAAATTCCGCCGGCAGGAATAGGAAGTGAGATAATTCTTCCGCTCAAATCAGCAAGGTCTATTTCAATTGGTATCTTAACTGGAGGAGCAGCAGGTTTTTCTGCTTCTTTTCCTTTCTTATCTTTTTTCGAAGCTTCCTTTTTAGGTTCTTCTTTTTTGTTTGCAGGGCTATCCTCGGATTTTATGACCTCTTCATCACTTTCAGTTTTATATAGTGAAGGTGTTTTCTTGGAAAGTATCAACGCATAAGCATTGTAATTTACAGGACGCTGGTAAGCAGACATATGTAATCCGCTATTGGTTAAGCCCACATCTGTACTCGCCAGGAAGAATAAATATTTACCATCTCTACTGAAATTCGGAGAAGATACTTCGCTCATTCCATCAGTAACCTGAGTATGATTTTCCTTGTCGAGGTTATACAAATAGACCGCACTTACCGAGTTCGGTAAGGTAGCGACATAAGAGATCCATTTAGAATCCGGCGACCAGGCCGGTTGTAGCGCACTAAATGATCTGCCAGGAGAAGAACCATCCTTATCCGCTTTCACCAAAATCGGCTTGCGGGTATTAATATCAAGATAGAACAAATTCAAATGGGCATCGCCATAGAACAGTTTCTTGCTATCCGGCGACCATACAGGCTGGTAATAAAAAGCCGTTTTCCCTAGTGGGATATAGATTGGCGCGTCTTTAGTGGCTTGATTCAATAATACCAATTGATAGTTACCGTCTTTATCAGACAAGTAAGAAATGTACTTACCATCCGGCGACCAGGCTGGGAATTTATCATAACTGCCAGGAGAGTTCGACAAGTTTCTGGCGTCTCCTTTTTCTTTAGGCACAGAATAGATTTCCCCGCGACTTTCAAAAAGGGCTCTTACTCCAGTAGGAGAGATTTCTGAGTTTCGGATATTGCTGGCCATATCAATGTAATGAGGCCTTTTATAAGGCGCGTCTGCCTGAATGTTGATTGAAATATCGCGGACCTTATTAGTAGCAGTCTCTAGTAAATGTGCTTTACCAGCTTGCTCAAAAGCAATTACTCCAGCACCAGCAGTCAAGGTTTTAATATCGTAGTCTTTGAAGTCCGTTAACTTCTCTGTTTTTTTGCTTTTCACATCATAACTGAATAAGTTCATGGTCAGATCCCTGTCGGATAAGAAATAAACTTTATTGCCTACCCATTGTGGCTTCACATTGTTGGAACCTGCACCAGGAATGATTTCTATGTCTTTGGTTTGTGTGTCAAAGATCCATATCTGTGGCATACCACCACCGCGATATCGCTTAAAAGCAACGTTGGCACGTTCCGTAGGATCGGTATTTTTGATGTAGGCCCAGTATCTTTTGTCCGCAGAAGGCGTACCCTGAACAGCTTCCGGCATGGGTAAAGCCTTTTCAGCAGTCCCATCGATATTGATTTGGTGTAACCTCGGACTCAATGCAAATTGATAGTCTCTTGTAGAAGTAAAATACAACTGATTATTGTCTAACCATCCCCGCATCACATCTGCAGCAGGGTGGTAAGTCACTCTTTTAGGAGCACCGCCTTCAATTGGAATCACATATATATCGGTATTACCATCATAGTTTCCAGTAAAGGCAATTTGTTTTCCATCAGGAGAAAACAATGGGTTCTGCTCTACTGCCGGATTTACCGTCAGTCGTCTTGGATTGCTGCCGTCTTTATCGGAGATCCAGATATCGCCACCGTACACAAATGCTAAATGATTGGCACTCACTGCAGGGCTGCGGATTAAAAGGGTTTCTTGCTTTTGCGCATTCGCCGGCATATTAAAGCCTAGGCTCATAGTGACTGATAAGGCGGCAGCAGCTAAAAATGATAATTGGTTAGGTTTAAGAAAGGTCATAAAAACAGTACTATAGTTAATTACTTAATTTCGGGATTCTGGTTGGGGTGTCTGTACCTTGTACGATCGTGATGGCACTTTTTGCAATACCTTTTATCGTCGATAGAATGTTATCTACGTCTAGTGTTTCAAACTCATCTTTTACGGTATGGTAAAATTTATCGCTGTCGATCTGGTCTGTACTAATCGTATGAGCAGGAACGCCTAATGCGGCTAAAGTAGCATTGTCACTTCTGTAAAACAGGTTTTGCTGTGGATATGGATCCGGATGGAACGTAAATTCTGTCCCTTCCAGGTTTTTCTGTAAGATCTTTCCAAAGTCTGATTTGTCGAACCCCGTGATAAACGCAGTATTCTTACCAAACTTGCTGTCTTTACCAATCATTTCAATGTTGAACATCGCCACCACCTCGTCAGGATTTAGTTTTTCTGAGAAATGTCTCGCACCATATCCACCGATTTCTTCAGCAGTAAAGGCTACAAAAATCAATGTACGCGCGTTGTTGTTCAGTTTTTTGTAGTATTTCGCAAGGGCGATCATAGCAGTAGTACCAGAAGCATCATCATCTGCACCATTGGCAATGCTGTCTGTACCTTCCGATTTTATGATGCCTAAATGGTCATAATGACCAGAGAAAACCACCAGTTCTTTTGCTTTTGATTTTCCTGGGATCATTCCTGCCACATTGAACAAAGGAAGTACTTCCAGTTTATTCTTTAAATCAACTTTAAAGTCCTTAACCACGTTATCTACACCCAATACAAATACATAAGCGGCGTCATTGACATGCTTCTCGTCCACATCTGCTCCCTGAGCTAAGTAATCATGGATTCTTTTAAAAGCCTCTGTAAACTTGGCATCTACCAATACTACTTGTTTTTTCTTCTCCTTGGTCAATGATCTCAATTGGGCCATGAATGGTTTTTCAGGATCCATTTTAACCCAGCCATCACTATTCGATTGGTCAAAAGATTGGTTTTCAGAGGTGTTTCCGTAAACCAGAACATCCGTAGCGGGAATCTCTTTACCATCGATACTCACTTTGGTGCTGACCGGTTTTAATTTTTTCTTCGTAAATGATTGTCGGAAGCTATTTCCTTCCAAAGGTTTCAAGCCAATACTTTTAAATTCAGCAGAGATAAAATCTGCGGCTTTCTCAATTCCTGGAGAGAAGGTTGCACGGCCTTCCATTTCATCACTGCTGAGTGTCTTGATCAATCGCTCTACATAAGGTCTGGTAATGATCTTATCAATGTCCTGCGCAAAGGATTGCTGTGCCAGGAACACTATAAATAAGGTGTAAATGGTTTTTTTCATCAGAATATAATTGTTTTTTTATGGTTCAATTCTTCAACATTAATACTTTAAGGCAGCACCTTATGATTAGTTGATTTATAAAGAAAAATGTTACGAAAAATTATTCTTCCGTAGGAGGATGTGTCAATTGCCTTTTTCTCCGTTCGATTTCGGTTTCAATGCGCGTCTCCTGAACTCCATCAATCACGGCAATCTCATACTCCTTGCCTTTGTCGGAAGCATAAATCTGTGTCTCTTCCAGGTTCTGTACAGAATGGTCATAAGGCCCACGTCCACTCATCAACTTCACAAATACCGGTAAACACTCAAAGAAAATAAACAGCAGGCCAATAAAAGTAACCGCAAGAGAGGTATTCACATCTCTTGTACCATCGGTATTAAAACTCAGCTGGCCTAATGCCCAGTTTCTATCGGCAAAGCCCGCAATATTACTCAAGCTGTCTAATTGTTTACTGGTATAAAGTTTCTCCGTCATTAACCCATCAAATTGTTTTCTTCCGTCCACAAATTTTTCCAGTGCCCTGACATCCGCTGTTAATGTATCCAAATTCTGCTCTCGCTGTTTTAACTCTGCTTCTTTCCTTTTCGCATAAGGGCCATAGCCCATCACACCGGAAGTTTCCAAAGTCTTGTTACCAAAGATTTCAAAGTTTAATTTCTGCCTCTCCGCCTTGATTGCACTCGCTAATGAATCACGCTCTGCTTTCACCTCATTCAACTTTCCGAGTTCAATTTTATACTTATTCCCGAATGAGGCATTTAAGGTGTCAATCTTGGAGCGCTGGTTGTTCAGGTAGCTGACTTTTAGTCTTTCCTTGATCTCTTTATCAAATATTTTCAATTCCAATGGACGGGAGATCACCAGTCCAATCATAATGGCGAGTAAGATCCTTGGTGTGGCCTGTAAAATCTGTTGATTTGTGCTGGCACTTTTGTTGATACTGGCCACAATATAGCGGTCCATATTAAAAATGGCCAATCCCCAGATTAAGCCAAAAAACAGGGCAAAAAGTACGGCTGCGGTATCTCCTTTAAAAACGAAATACATGGCATAGCCCCCAGATAGTGCGGCAAATAGACCTGTGAAGAAAATGGTAGCGCCTATTCCCAGGTATTTATTATGTTCGGTAGGATGTTTCTCAAGTGTGGAAATGTGCGCTCCGGAACAAAACCAGAAGAAACGAGATATAGAATTCATGATGTAAAATTCAAAGTTACTAAAGACTGAGTATTAAACGCGCAGTTCACCTAGTTGTTACAGTAATTTGCTCGAAATGATCCCATTATCTTCATCTGAATGTGATTTTGTGGTTTTTTTAACCTTAATATTTTCGGCATTGCTTATCTTTGAAAAAAGCTAAAAATATGATAAAGGAAATAACCGTTCAGGAACTAAAAGAAAAGATCGACAATAAAGAAGACTTCCAGCTGATTGATGTAAGGGAAACTTTCGAATATGAAACTTCGAATCTTGATGGTTTGAACATCCCTTTAGGTGGTATACTAATTGAAGCAGATCAGATTGCTCAGGATAAACCAGTAATTATTCAATGCAGAAGTGGTAAAAGAAGCGCAGCGGCAGTAATGCAGTTAGAGCAAATGCTTGGATTAACCAATTTATATAACCTTAAAGGTGGTATCGTTGCCTGGAAAGAGGCTTTCGATCCTAATATGCCTGTTTACTAATCATGGGAAAGAAAATCGCATTAAACGTTTTTTATAACATAGGACTGATCATTTCCATCTTTGGTGGAACATGGGGTTTCAACAATAAGCAATACCTGGCTATGGCCCTTTTTGCGGCTACTGGTATCTTCTTCTTATATGTAAAGTTGCAGCTGGTAAAAGAGATGCGTGCCACACTTAAGAAAAAGGAAGCAGAATTGAAGGGTTAATCCCTTCTAAGCCTAATCCAGGCAAGTTTTTCAACTGATATCTCCCCGCAATGATTTGCGGGGCATCAAAAGGATTGTTCCTGGTTAGCCAGGGACCATCCAAATCAGCCCAGTTACAGAGTGGGGCAAGCGCTATCCCGGCCTGAGTAGCACAAGAGGTTTCGCTCATACAGCCAATTAATACCTTCATCCCAAAAGAACGTGCTTTTTTAATCATTAGCGAGGCTTCATACATGCCTGCACTTTTCATGAGTTTGATATTGATGCCATGGTAAGCCCCTTTTAATCCATCGATATCGCTCAGTCGCTGTACGGCTTCATCCGCCAGAATTGGAATCGGACTCCGTCCAGTTAACCAGGCATTGCCATCCAGGTCTGATTTGTCCATCGGCTGTTCAATCAGTACTGCACCTTGATCATGCAGCCAGTAAATCATGTCAATAGCTTGTGTCTTATTGTTCCAGCCTTGGTTCGCATCGATATACAAAGGCACATCGGTCATGCTGCGGATGGTTTGAATCAGCTCTTTATCGTTGTCTCTGCCCAACTTTACTTTTAGGATACTAAAACTTTTAGCATCTAATACTTTTTCTCTAATCACCTCTGGTTGGTCGATACCAACGGTATAAGACGCAAGCGGCATTTTGGAAGGATCTGCCCCATAAATTTCATAACAGGCTTTCTGCAGAAGCTTTCCATTTAAATCATTCAAGGCAATGTCTATGGCTGCTTTTATAGCCGTATTTCCGGTATCTAGGAAATCCAGATAAGCGATGATCTCTTCAAAATTGAAAGGAAATGTAAATTGATTCCAATCTACCTTTTTTAAGAATATGGCAGCTGTTTCCAGATTTTCCCCCAGGTAAGGAACCATAGAAGCCTCCCCATATCCTGTTTCATTTTCATAGCCCAATTTCAGTAGCATCAGCGGAGTGCTGGTCCTAGAAAACTTAGCAATGGTAAAAGGGTGTTTTAGTTCCAGATTGTATGATGTATAGGCGACTTGCATGGACATAAATGGGGTATTTAGTAATATCAAAGTTAAAAAATCAGCGCTGCAGCGAATGTAAAAATAATATACTTAATATTGTACCCAGTATGAATAGCACAATATATCAGCCGTTTAAAAACTTCGATTTTAAATATAAAAACTGCTTCCTGAGTGGAGAAACTTTCGATGCTCCAGTGGAGGAAATCAACGTATTACCAGATTGGCTGTTGAAAGTCGCCAACTTTTCCGGGGAAGAACAAATTAAGTTGTTGGATGAGAGTGTTCGTGCTTACAATACTTTAAAAGTGCCTTGCAGTACGGAAGTATCAGCGAATTTTATCCAGCCATTGGAAAATAAGATTGCTGCGGCTTTCTCTGAAGGTTACGCTGCGGTTTCTGCATTATCGGAAGAAGGCCTGTTCAAATGGATTGGTAAATTTATGTACAGCCTGATTTATATTGAAATGAATGCTGCAGTACGCTTACAGCAGATTTCTGCCGATGGTGTAAATATGTCGCAAGGGTTGATGCATAAATTCGGAAACCTGAATACCATGATTCAAAGCATTTACAGAGATGTGGTTTATGAAGATTTTACCCCATGGTCTATTGTTGTTGTGCCTCTAGAAGAGCAAGACACGAGTTTCAGCTTTAGAGATGAGATCAATACTCTGACTTTTTCCTTGAAACTGAAAGATTTTGGAATTATCGCCTGTTTGCAGGATAACGGAACAAATAAGATTTTTCATAGAGAACTTCTGGAGCAAATCGGCACCAAGCCACTTTCTGCACAGCAGTTTGAAGAACTTTGTGCGCGTTTTTATTACTCTGCCTACCTATTTAACAGGTTGCCTGAATATACCGTAATGACGGTAGAAGGAATGGTTTATATTGATGCCATGCCATTGAGAGGGACGATGAATAAAGCTCTTTTCGACCATTGGCAACATAAAACGTATGCCCAGGTATTACAGGATTTCTGGAAACCTTGGGGACATACGTTGTTTGAGATTATTAAAGACCCAACAAATCCGATCAGTTACTTTGAACCGGCTTGTTTGCCTGCTACCCAATAAGGCGGCTAATAAAATGAGGAATGATCCCCGGAACGAAAATTACGGTGAAGATCAATCCTGTTAATGCACCGAAGAAATGGGCGTCATGATTGATATTATCCTGCGCCCTTTTTGCCATCTGCCAGCAATACGCTAAATATAGCAATCCAAATAACCAGGCCCAGATTGGGATCGGCAGTGGAAAGATGATCATCTTAGACATTGGATCAAATAAGATAAAGCTGAATAATACCGCGCTAATCGCACCCGAAGCTCCAAGGCTGTTGTACCACATGTCGTCTTTGTGTTTGATCACCGATGGGATATCACTCAAAATCAAGGCTAAAACGTATAATAACCCAAACTGCCAGGAACCAATCATGGCTTCCAATCTGAAGGCAAAGAAGTAAAAGGTCATCATGTTAAAGATCAGGTGCATCCAATCCGCATGGATAAGGCCACTGGTAATTAACGTAAATAACTTATGTTTTCTGGATACACTATAAGGGTGTAACATAAATTTACCAAATAACCCATGATCATTAAAGGCATAAATACTGGTAACGATTGTAAAAAGAAAGATAATCGAGGCAACGGGGGTCTGGGTAAGGTAGTCCATGATTAGGTGTTTTTCCGTAAGAAACGGAATTTTTATAGATTATTAAAATAATGTTTTATTGGCAAGGCCGATACTGCCAAACTGATACCTCATCCCTAGAGAGAAGTAGGTATAAATATCGGCATTCCCTGTTTTAAAATTAACAGAAGAATTGTCGTATCCGTCTAAACCCTCTCCCAGCGTCAGGCTGCTCTGGTAATTGAAATTTAAAATATAACGGCAGTAGCCAGATCGGTCAGGGAAATAAAAGTTAATGCCCAGATTGATGGGAACCACCAGGTCTGTAGATTTGTCTGTTCCGGGGTATGGGTTTTCTTGTTCGGCACTGCTGTTACGTACATTGTTAACAGAGTTCATCACTGCCCCAATTCCGGCGCCCAGGTAAAGTCCCTTAATTGTATTCGTAAAACCACCCTGACGGAAGTCAATCAATGTGCCCAATCCGAATTTGGTATTGAGGTTAAAAGCTTTGTAGGAATTGATAAACTGGCGGCCGGCGGCATCTGTTTTAACATCTCCACCATTGATCTGCCCAACTTGCCCTTCCAGGCCAGCACTGATAAATGGACTGAAATAATAATCTATTACTCCATACCCTGCCAGACCAAAGGCATGTTTTTTTAAGTCCGTAAAAGATTGAGTAACGCCAAAACCGCCACCGGCACTGATTTTATAGAAATTAGTCTGAGCTTTAGCAGGAATAAAAAATAGAAGTATCAGGCATCCAGTGATAATTGCTTTCAAATTATTTAGCTTTGTTTTTTTTAAGACTATGCTAAATTATCAAAATAAAAACAATTCCCTTCAAAACCGATTTGCTAAATACGTGCAGATTGATACGCAGTCAAACCCAATGTCAACCACCGTGCCTTCTACAGAGAAGCAAAAGAACTTAGGGAAGGTTCTTGTGGAGGAATTATTAGAGTTGGGAATCACTGATGCTCATCTTGATGATTTCGGGTATGTATATGCAACCATTCCCTCAAATACAGAAAAAAAGGTGCCTGTAATTTGTTTCTGCTCACACATGGACACTTCTCCAGACTGCAGCGGCACAAATGTGAAACCAATTATTCATGCCAACTACCAGGGAGAAGACTTGGTACTTCCTGACGACAATAGCATCGTGTTGAAAATGTCGGAACACCCGGATTTAAAACACCAGATCGGTAATGACATCTTTACCGCCAGCGGAACAACGTTGCTGGGTGCAGATAATAAAGCTGGCTTGGCAGAAATTATGGAAGCAGCAACTTTCTTAATGCAAAATCCAACCTACAAACACGGGACAATAAAAATTTTATTTACTCCGGATGAAGAAATCGGTAGAGGAGTGGATAAAGCGGACCTGAAAAAATTAGGTGCTGATTTTGCTTACACCGTAGATGGAGAGACTTTAGGCTCTATCGAAGATGAAACTTTCTCTGCCGATGGCGCAGTACTCACCATTAAAGGTGTAAGTACCCACCCAGGATTTGCTAAAGATAAAATGGAAAGTGCGATCAAAATCTTATCAGATGTGATCAGCTCCTTACCTTCAGACTGTCTTTCTCCGGAATCTACCGAAGGAAAAGAAGGATTTATCCATCCGGTTACCATTAGCGGAAGCGTAGAACAAGCAGAAGCACGTTTTATCTTACGTGCTTTTGATGATGAACAACTGGAAGCTAATGGCGAAATGCTGGACGCAACAGTAAGAAACATCATTGAAGATTTTCCAAACTCTACCTATGAACTGAAAATCAAAGAACAATACCGCAATATGAAAAAGGTGTTGGATGAGTACCCACAGGTGATTGCTTATGGCATCGAAGCGATAGAAAGAGCGGGTGTTACGCCAAAAAGACAAAGCATCAGAGGAGGAACTGATGGTTCACGTCTTTCTTTTATGGGTTTACCTTGCCCTAATATCTTTGCTGGCGAACACGCTTTCCATGGTAAACAAGAATGGGCTTCGGTTCAGGATATGGAAAAAGCAGTGGAAACCATCATTAACATCGCAGCAATCTGGGAAGAAAAAGCCTAGATGATATTTTCATGCCTCTAAAAATAAAAGCGCCGCATCATGTTAATCATGATGCGGCGCTTTTAATATCGGTGGTAGCTAAGCTTTGATACTTAGTCTGGCCAGATACTGATCCTGTCCATCTTCAAAAATGATTTCTGGCTCCCAGCCGTTAGCCTTTGCAATCTCAATCAATGTGCTTTGGTCTACATATACCCATTTGAACCAATCTCCTTTAAGCCCTTTGTATTCGTACCTGAAACTAACTTCTCCAAAGTATCCATGACTAGGGAAAGGAATTTCCTGGTAAAGGTAGGAGAGGTCTGAGCTGTCGAATATCAACTGACCGCCTGGATTCAATAAGTTTTTAACTTGTTTCAAAAATGATTTTAATCCGGAGATAGATCCTGTAAGGCCAATTCCGTTCATCATAAAAAGTAGGGTGTCGTATTTTTGATCTTTATAAGTGAGGATATTTCCTGCGATGGCTTGTTTTAATCCACGTTCCTTCATGATCTCTACTGCAGGAACCGAGATGTCCATACCGGTTACATTAAAGCCACGATTTTGAAGTACCAGAGCATGACTGCCAACACCTGCACCCACATCCAGCACTTTTCCTTTGCAAAGTTTCATGGCTTTGAGTTCAAGCTCAGGCATTTCTGCTTCATCCCTAAAATAAATGTCGACCGGCATCTCTTCCGGTTCATCGTAAGAATTGTGTACCCACAAGGTTTCTGCAGGTGGTTTTCTAAATTGATCTTTTAAGGCTTCACCAAAAACGTCCATCCGGCAAAGATAAAAAAACCTTTAATGGTTACACCTCAAACTCCTCATGTTGTTCTGGAATGAGTACATGTTGGAAGCCTTTATCCTGTAAATGCTGTGCAAATACCTGTTGAACTTTATATTCTCCATGAACCAAAAAGACCTGTTTTACAAGTGCAGGGTTTTGTCCGGATAAGAATTGCAGCAGATCTTCGTAATCGCCATGCGCACTCATCGATTTAATCGAACGTATGTCGGCAACTACATCATAATCCTGACCGAAAAGCCAAACCTGTTTCTGACCCGCTAATAATTTGCCAGCCAAAGATCTTGGTTCTGCATAACCCACCATGAGGATGGTGTTTTTCTGATCACTAATATTGTTGCGAATATGGTGTTTTACTCTGCCTCCCTCGGCCATGCCTGAAGAAGAAATAATCACACACGGGCGTGGATCACCATTCAAAGCTTTAGATTCTTCTACACTCTCAATAAATTTTAAACCCTTAAATCCGAAGATGTCATGGTCAACTTTCATCACCTCTTTTACACCGTTGTTATATACTTCCGGATGCTTTCTAAGCACTTCTGTAGCCTGCAAAGATAATGGGCTGTCTACGTAATACTGCACATCCGGCAATTGACCTTTCAGCTCCATCGCATTCAAAGCGTAAAGTAATTCCTGAGTACGGCCGACGCTAAATGCCGGAATAATGACTTTCCCTTTTTTAACGCTACAGGTTTGCTCAATAATTTCTCTTAAGGTATCTTCTATAGGATCAAGATCCTGATGAAGCGAGTCGCCGTAAGTAGATTCTATAATTACATAATCCGCTTGGGGGAAGGATTGGGGACTTTTTAAAAGCAAATCTCCATACCTGCCCACATCACCACTGAAAGTCAGGTTGGTCGTTTGTCCATCGTCCTTAATTTTCAAATGTACCGCTGCACTGCCCACGATATGACCAGCATCTGTAAAGTTTAAGGTCAGGTCAGCATCAATTTGAAAATCCTGGTTGTAGGGAACTACTTGAAACTGTTCTAGGGTTTGCATTACGTCTTTTTCTGTATATAATGGCATTTCCTCAGGTTCCCCTTGTCGCAATTTCTTATTTGCGTATTCTGCATCCTGTGTCTGAATCTTTGCAGAATCCAACAGCAAAATCCGACAAAGGTCTTTGGTAGCAGGAGTACAGTAAATATTTCCTCTAAATCCTTCCGCAACCAATCTTGGCAATAAACCACAATGGTCTATGTGTGCATGAGACAAAACTAGATAGCTGACCTGGGCCGGGTTAAAACCGAAAGACTCATTGAGTCCCTCCGTTAGATTACCCAAGCCCTGAAATAGTCCGCAGTCTAATAAAATTTGAGTGTTATTTTTTAAAGTAATCAGATGTTTACTACCGGTAACGGTACGTGCCGCTCCATGAAATGCAATTTTCATTAATCTACCTAGGCTCTAACTTTAGCAATAGTATCTTTTACCTGACTTGCAGCATCTACCAGTTTTTCTTTTGAGGAATCTAATAGATCACAAAACCAATCTGATACTTTGTCTTTCATCTCTCCATCTTTGTCTGATGAAATAATTAATGCAATAGCCGCACCAAGCGCCGCTCCAGCTAGTATTCCTGCAATTATTTTAGTTTCCTTTTTCATAAATGTAGTTTTTAATTTGTGATCCATTATCAGTATTGCTGCAGTTAAACAAAGCAAAACTGAAGCTGGGTTAATAATTGTTAATTTTCGTCAAATAGTTAACAAAGACGGTGCCGAATAATTTGCTGAGGGTTCTAAATCAAGGCAGAAAGCCATAAATTATAAGATGTTTGTTGTAAATTAGTAGGAATGTTGAAACGTTTGTCTTATCTCAATGTCTTTCTGGCGATGGCTTACCTGCTGCTGTTCGTAACAGGCGATAATCTGCTGATCATTGCGGGGGTTGGTATCGTGGTAGCTTTTAATGCATTTGTGATTAAAAAGATACAAGAAGAAAGAAACCTGGGTTTAATTCATGGGATCTTAGCCATTTCCTGTCTTTGTTTTTGGGCATATTTGGCGATGGCCTGTATATATATTGTACAATCTGCGATTGAACATCAGTATTTTGACAACATCTGGAGCTACTTACTGCCTACTGCTTTTTTTCTGCTCAGCATTTTGCTGCAGCTATTGTGCAGTCTGAAGTATTTTAAAAATTATCGGGCTTCTGAAAATTGAGAAAACGGATATCTACCTGGTCATATAATTTTTAGCAATTGCGCTGTCTGAGGAATAAAAAGGGCTGAATTTTTAAATAGAAAAAGAAGGAACAAGTGCTTTGCATACTGGTCAGGAAGAGATTTGCATTTTAACAGCAACCCTAGCCGAACCCTATGATAAGGGGCTTCTCTTCCCGAACGCTTCCCGACTACTTCTTCGTTTTTTTTCAGGTTATCTTGCCTTATTTTTTCCTGCTGCTGCGGCCGCTTTTTTCCTGCTTTAATAATATTAACAAACTATCTTTCTTCAACTGTTTGGTATTTAAATAATTCTGTCTATCTTTGCAGTCCCTAAATCTTAGGGTGAATAAATAATTGTTTAACAAATTAAATACAAGCAAGTGAATACGTTAAGTTACAAAACTGTCTCTGCCAATGCAAAAACTGTTAACAAACAGTGGGTTGTTGTTGACGCACAAGGCGAGATTTTGGGGCGCTTGTCATCGAAGATCGCTATGATCATCCGTGGTAAAAACAAGCCTGAGTATACCCCACACGTAGACTGCGGAGATAACGTTATCGTTATTAATGCAGATAAGGTTAAATTGACAGGAAATAAATTCAGCGACAAACGCTATATTTCTTACACTGGTTACCCAGGCGGTCAGCGTTTCATTTCTCCAAAAGAGTTAATGGCGAAACACCCTAAGCGTGTTATCGAGAAAGCGGTACGTGGTATGTTACCTAAAACAAAACTTGGTGCTAAATTATACACCAACCTTTTTGTTTATGCAGGTACAGAACATCCTCATGCAGCACAATCACCAAAAACCATTACACTTTAATTAAAGGAAGAAAGAAATGTCAGTTACTAACACTTCAGGAAGAAGAAAAACTGCTGTTGCGCGCATCTATTTAAAAGAAGGCAACGGCACAATTACCGTAAACGGTAAAGACCATAAAGAATATTTCCCAACATTACCTTTACAATACATCGTTAACCAATCATTCGAAGTTTCTGAATTGACTGGTCAATATGATGTTAAAGTGAATGTAGCAGGTGGTGGTATCAAAGGTCAGGCAGAAGCAGTTCGTTTAGCTATCGCTAAAGCTATTGTGGAATTGGATGCTGAGAAAAAACCAGCATTACGCGCTAAAGGGTTAATGACCCGTGATATGCGTATGGTTGAACGTAAGAAACCAGGACGTAAGAAAGCACGTAAGAAATTCCAATTCAGTAAACGTTAATCTTAAGGAGACAAACACAATGGCAAGAACTACATATCAAGACTTATTGGATGCAGGTGTACACTTCGGTCACCTTACCCGTAAATGGAACCCAAAAATGGCGCCTTACATTTTCATGGAGCGCAATGGAATCCACATTATAGATTTAAATAAAACTTTAACCAAAACTGAAGAAGCTGCTTCAGCAATCAAACAGATCGTTAAATCCGGTCGTAAGATTCTTTTCGTAGCTACTAAGAAACAGGCTAAAGAAATCGTTGCTGATCAAGCAAAAAAAGTAAACATGCCTTTCGTAACTGAACGTTGGTTAGGTGGGATGTTAACTAACTTTGCTACTGTTCGCAAGTCGATCAAAAAGATGTCTAACATCGACAAGATGACTAAAGACGGAACTTACTCGATCCTTTCTAAGAAAGAGCGTTTAATGATCCAACGTGAGCGTATTAAATTGGAAAGCTTATTAGGTGGTATCGCGGATCTAAACCGTTTACCAGCTGCTATCTTCTTAATTGACGTTAAAAAAGAGCATATCGCAGTTAGCGAAGCGTTGAAATTAAACATTCCAACTTTCGCAATGGTAGATACTAACTCTGATCCTTCTAACATCGATTTCCCAATCCCAGCGAATGATGATGCTACTAAATCTATCTCTTTAATTACTGATGTAATCATTAAAGCAATTGAAGAAGGTTTAGACGAGCGTAAACGCGAAAAAGACGAAGAAACTGAAAAAGAAGCTGTAGCTGCTAAAGCAGCTGCTGATGCTCCAGAAGCTGCTGCTCCTGGCGCAAGAAGAAAAAAAGTAAATGCTGATACTGAAGAAGAAGGTACTAGCGAAGAAGCTTAAATAATATAATATGGGTTGTATGTTGTACGTTGCAGGTTTTTCCTTACAACATACATCGTACAACCCATAATTTTTTAAATAAAAACTTAAAAAGAAATAAGATGTCTACAGTACAAATTTCTGCAGCAGACGTAAATAAATTACGCCAACAAACCGGTTCTGGTATGATGGATTGCAAAAAAGCATTGATCGAAACTAACGGTGATTTCGAAGCAGCGGTTGATTACTTACGTAAAAAAGGTGCTAAAGTAGCAGCTTCTCGTCAGGACCGTGATTCTAATGAAGGTGTTGTTATCGCAAAAGCTACAGCAGACGGTAAACGTGGTGTTGTTGTTGAATTAAACTGCGAAACTGACTTCGTTGCTAAAAATGCTGATTTCGTAGCTTTAGCTAACAAATTCACTGACCTTGCTATCGAGAAAAACCCTGCTTCTTTAGAAGAACTTTTATCTTTAGAAATTGATGGTCAAAAAGTTTCTGAGATCATTATCGAGAACACTGGTAAAATCGGTGAGAAAATCGGTATCTCTAAATTCGAAACGGTTTCAGGTGAAAAAGTTATTCCTTACATCCACGGTAACTACCGTTTAGGTGTATTGGTTGCTTTAAACCAAGCATTTGACGGAGCTGATGAAGCTGGTAAAGATGTAGCTATGCAAATCGCTGCAATGAACCCAGTTGCTTTAGATAAGGCTGATGTTGACGCGACTACTATTGAGCGTGAAACTGAAATCGCTAAAGAACAAATCCGTGCTGAAGGTAAACCTGAAGAAATGGTAGAAAAAATTGCTGCTGGTAAATTGAATAAATTCTACAAAGACAGTACTTTATTAAACCAAGAATTCGTTAAAGATTCTTCTAAAGACGTTCGTAAATTCTTAAATGATACTGCTGCCGGTCTAACCGTTATCGCATTCAAACGTGTACAATTAGGAGCTTAATCCTTCTTTAATCATAAAAAAATAGGGTGTCCAAAAGGCACCCTATTTTTTTATGCGGTTTTTATAGATGTTTCCCGTTTTTAAACACAACTTTCTATTCAGGTTTTTTGCTCGCAAAGCCGCGGCGCTTGTGCTACCTTTTGTCCTGATATTTCGTCCCTTTCTTGACTATTCTTTTGCAGAAATGCTTTTGAAGATCAATCTGTTTTCTATGGCTCCTGGTCTCTGGTAGCTCATGTTTTCTTCTGATTGAGGAAGAATAGCAGCAGTAGCGAAATCGTTAAAAGCATTCCCATAAACTGATGAAATAGTGCATAAGTTTTATAATCACCATTAACACTTTGAAGCAATGCGGTAACCCCTGAGATGATTTGTATCAGGACCAGTAGCACCGGAATGATTCTGATATAGGATAAATGCGTGTTGATTTTCCAGGATGATGTGCGTATATAAAGGAGAACAATTAACAAGCAGATCGTATAAGCCAGAAAGCGATGCAAAAACTGAATGGTCAATAAGTTTTCTGTCAGCTGATGGATAGAGAAGACTTGTCCCAATATATTTGATGGAATAATGGAGCCATTCATGTCAGGCCAGGTAGGGGCGGCAAGTGCTGCATGACTTCCCGCCATTAGTGCTCCATAAATTAGCTGAATGAAAAGTAAGATTAGAATCAGGCTGTTTAGTTTTGAAAATTGTAAGCGATGCCGCATTTTCAAATGATCCAGACTTAATTTAAATGCCAGCCATAAAGTATAACCCAATAAAATGATCGCAGCAATAAAGTGGATGGCCAATCTAATGTGGCTGACGCTAATGTCTGTATCATTCAATCCGCTTTTTACCATGAGCCAGCCTATCACCGCCTGCAGTAGGCCCAATAGAAAGAGCATAAAAATAGGTAAAAGCAGTTTGCGCGCTATTTTCCCTTTAACGATGAAATAGATGAAGGGTAAAAGGAAGGCGATACCAATAAAGCGAGCCCAATTTCGGTGAAACCACTCCCAGAAAAATATAGATTTATAATCTTCTAGTGAGAAGTGTGCATTGACCAGTTGAAACTGTGCAATCTTCTTGTATTGTTCAAAGCTGTGCTGCCACTCCAGCTCATTTAATGGAGGGAGAAAGCCCATTAGCGGTTTCCATTCCGTAATAGATAGACCCGAGCCGCTTAGTCTGGTGATTCCGCCCAGTAATATCTGAACCATAATGCAGCAGGCGCCAAAATATAGCCAGATGGCAATGGCCTGGTTGTCCTTAGCCTTCATAGATCACCCCCGTTCCAGGTGTTTCATTCAGCTCTATTCTACGCAACTCTGGAAATATAGGTTTGATTTTATTCCAAATCCAGGTGCTGAGCTTTTCGGCGGTGGGATTTTCTAATCCAGGGATTTCATTTAAGAGTTTGTGATCTAGTAGCCTAATAACCGGACGAATACGGTTTTTTAAGTCGGTATAATCCAGAATCCAGCCAGTTTCTGGACCGGGCTCTCCTGCAAGAAATACTTTAAGTGTATAGGTGTGGCCATGCATGCCACCACATTTATGGCCTGCCGGCACATTTGGCAAGTAATGCGCCGAATCAAAACTGAAGGTCTTGTATATGATCATGTCAAATGAATAATGTTCAAATTTCTACTTTGATACTCGGTTAAGAAATGATAGAGATCATATTTGACAGAAATTTAGGGATTGCTTGGTTCATTACGGATTAAGTTAGGCTATTGGTCAGATAATAAGTTAAGGTATTAGGGCATTCGAATTTAAGGGGAGAAATCGGCTTCGGTAGGCAAAAGAAGAGAGTTTGAAAAGCACTGCTTCACAATGATGGTTTTGAACGCAGATTTTTTGGTTAGTAATTGTAATCTTGGTTGGGCTCATTTTCTTTTTCTAAATGCTTTTCCAGAAAAATAGCCAAATAATAGGAGGTATCTGTAATCATGAATGGTCTATTTAATGAAAAATCTTTACTAGTTTATCTGAGTTCTCGATGAGAACACAATAATTGGGAATAGATAGCGCAATCACTAGTCTGACTAATTGATCAGTTGCAGCTCTGAAATTGGAGTATTTGCAGGGTTATTCATCATACAATAGATTAATAAACCTTGTCTGGATATCTTTCTTTCTGTTTTTTTTGTCGATTTTAGGGCTATGGTTCAATTAGTTAGAGATAGACTACAATTATAAGGGTGATATTGTTTGTGGGGGCGTTAATTTTTCCTACTTTTGCATCCCGCTTCGGAGGAAGGGTTTGAGTGAAAGATATAGTGAGAAGAATTTGAAAGATTGCAGTAGGAGTTTGTTAAAGTTGGTTTTACCGGTTTTATGACCAGAGAAACAAGAAGATTTATTTTCAAATAAAGCTTGACAATAACAAAAAGATTTCTACCTTTGCAGTCCCAACAAAAACGGGGGTTACTAAACGGAGTTTAGTAACAAAAACAAAAAGACTGAAACAATCGAAAATCGATTGCAACAT
>NZ_JACSZW010000015.1 GCF_014472395.1 Pedobacter sp. N36a | reverse complement strand
GAACCACCTAAGCTGGAACCCAATACCAGCATACAAGGGATTCTTTTTTGAATAATCCTTAAAATGCGATTATTTCAATCCATCCTAAGCCTTTTTACAAAAACATTAAACGTTTAGGACACTATTGATTTAAGATAATAATTTCCGCGTCAAGGCTTAAACTCCACCAATACCTGTTGACGAATATCTCTTGAAGAGCTACCCACCAAAATCTGGTATTTGCCCCCATCAACAACCCAGTTAAATGATTGATCATCATAATAATGAAAAGCTGTTTTATCCAATTCAATTTCGACATTTTGGGTTTCACCTGCTTTAAGAAAGACTTTTTGAAATGCCTTTAATTCCTTTTCTGGCCTAGGCAATTTGGGCTGATCCTGATGAACATAAAATTGAACAACCTCCGCTCCATCAATTTTACCTGTGTTTGTAATGCTTAGGCTGATTGTTGCTTTTTTATCAGTAGCTACTACCTCCATTTTGTCATATTTAAATTTAGTGTAAGATAAACCGTGGCCAAATGCAAATTGAGGTTCAACTTTATAGGTATCAAAATAGCGGTAACCCACAAAAATATCTTCATGATAAACAGCAGTACCGTTTACACCTGGATAATCGCCCAGCTTATGTGCTGGAGAATCTTCCAATTTTTTAGGGAACGTCATAGGTAATTTTCCAGAGGGATTTACCTTACCGAAAATAACATTGGCTAGTGCATTGCCACCTTCCATGCCGGGATACCAACCCTCTATGACTACTTTTGCATCATCAATCCAAGAGTTCATTTCTACTGGACCACCGCCCATCATCATAATAATAAGGTTCGGTTTAACTTTTAACAATGCTTTAATTAATTCAGCTTGTCCGAAAGGCAACTTTAAGTCTTTCTTATCTATCCCTTCCGCATCAAAGGCATTATCGTCCCATTTACTAAAATCGTATCCATGCACCCAACCTCCTACAAAAACAACTTGATCTGCAGTTGAGGCAATTTTAACCGCTTCGTCTACTAGTTTTTGATTAGCGGTTGCATCTTTGGCCACTTCGTAACCTTTGGCAAATGTTACTTTTGCCTTTGAACCCATATAGTTCTCGATACCCATCAATGGTGTTATTTCATAAGTTGGTTTTACCTGAGAGCTACCACCGCCCATGGCATTTAGTTTAGTGGCATTGGTTCCAATTACTGCGATATTTTTAATTTTTGAAGCATTCAGAGGCAAAACCTGGTCTTTGTTTTTGAGTAGCACAATTGCCTCTTCGGCAATTTTCAAGGCGGTTTGCTGGTGTTCTTTTGTGGCAAACTTTCCAGGTTTCCGGCTTTTATCCATCATTCCTGTCTTAAACATAACCCTTAAGATCCTTCTCACCTTATCGTCAATTAAAGGGATAGGAACTTTACCTGCATTTACCAATGTAACCACAGTATCGCCCATAAAAAATTTGCCATAATTTGGTTTAGGCAACATGGCAAGGTCAGTGCCCATTTCGAGATCAGTACCATTGTATAAAGCTTCATTGGTATGGTGTACAGCTCCCCAATCGCTCATCAGGAAACCCTCAAAGCCCCATTCTCCTTTTAAAATTTTATTAACTAGATAATAATTGTGTGTTGCCCATTGGCCTCTAAACTTGTTATAAGCTCCCATCACCGTATTTACACCACCTTCAATTACAGCGGCTTTAAAACCTGGCAAATAAATTTCTCTTAAAGCACGCTCGCTCATTTCTACATTTACAGCAGTTCTGTCTGTTTCTTGATTATTGGCGATGAAATGTTTTAAACTTGCAGAAACACCTTGATCCTGTACTCCTTTAATGTAGCCAACTGCCATTTTGCTAATTAGAAATGGGTCTTCGCTCAAGTATTCAAAATTCCTCCCATTTAATGGTGTTCTAATGATGTTTATGCCTGGCCCTAAAATCACATCTTTTCCTCTTGCATTGGCTTCACTTCCTAGTACCGAACCAAATTCATAACCTAATTTAGGATTCCATGTAGCGGCAAGGGCATTACCAGTTGGAAGATAGGTTCCAGCATCATTTACATGATCGTTAGACATGTTCCAATCTCTGCCATGTTCAGGTCTAACACCATGAGGGCCATCAGACATTACCAATTCCGGAATGCCTAGCCTAGCAACACCTGCAGAAGTAAATGAAGAGTTTGCATGGATCATTCCTACTTTTTCCTCCAAAGTCATTTTAGAGAGGAGTTGATTAATCCTTTGCTCAACTACTTTCTGCTGTGAATAAACCGAAAAATTAAAGGTGGTAAAAAATATAAAAAAGATAAATTTTGGTTGTAGATAAGTAAATTTCATTTATAGAGAATTTGATGGTTATTTGAATTGGCTAAAATAGCCCGATAGTTAAGCTACCTTGGACCCATTTTGTATATAATTAGGGTTTATATGTTAACTGACTAGATTACCTAAAGTCAAACCATAAGGTTCCTTTAAAAGGAGCATAATTGAGTTGAATATCTTGTTGGCTGGTAGGACCTAAAAATTCAGGTTTTTGAAATTTGGTACCAATTGGAGCTATCGCATTCATAAACCCTAGATCTCCTGCGGGAAATGCTGCTTTTACGGACTCTCTAGTTGCTTTAGCATGAGAGGGTTTAAACAACTGGAGAAATACATTTTGATTTTCGGCGTAGATAGTAAAATCTGTTTCACTATTGGATAATTTAACCCAATAAAATGGTCCATGGTATCCCTTAAATTCTGGGTACTCGAATTTTTCGCCAGTTATACCATTGTTAAAATACTTTTTCCAAACTCCAAACTCAGCACCTTCTAGTCTATTTTTGTAAACTCTTTCAGGTCCATTCCCCATCCACTCTGCTGCTGTTACCATTTGCTCCGGATAGTTAAAAGTTATGCCCATAAAGTTATAGCCCACCTGTTGGTCCCAACGGTTTGAGGCATATTCATAATCAAGTTTCACTGGTTTTCCGCTGGTAAAAGTCCATTTTACGTTTAACCACTCCTCGCCTTTATAAGCGCTTTCTACAATTAGGTTGCCATCTTTTAAATAGTTTTTAAAGTTCTGAAGCTTCATTTCTGAGCGAGCATGAGCAAGTATTGGGCCTTTTGAAAGACTTATTTTTTTACCTTTTGAAACGATATGATCTAAGAGCCCTGTAGTTTGGTCAAACTGTATATCTATGTCATCAACGAGTACGTTAAGTTTCCCTAGTTTTGTTATTGCTTTAGGTTCCGCCTTAAATTCATTTAAAGTAATAGCAGACTTGATTATTTCTTCTGGAAACTTTAAAGGCCAAGACCAGGTATAAACTTCATTTCCAGAGGGATCAACTGCAGTAAAGCTCAAAACATCATTTGTTTTCCAATCTGCAGGTAAATTAAGTTTTAGCGCCATACTTTCCCCTGGTTCAACACTTGATGAAAACACCATTTTATCTGTGGCATTTACCTTGGCTGTATATTCCTGTTTCTCTTTTACAAACTTTTTAAGTTCCCATTTAAAAGTACATTGGTTTAAGTTGGTATAGTGGTATCTATTTTCGATGAAAAGCCTACCATCAAAATTTGTAGGGATGTATTTATTGTTCACTACAATGGGCGACCATATTTTTTTTACAGCATTAAAACTGCCTTCTTTTTCGTGATGTGGCCCAACTATGCCATCTGGAGCACTGTCACCTGCAACATCAATTATTCCATTTTTATCGGTACGTACTACTCCTTCATCGGCAAAAGACCACAAAAAGCCTCCTGCCCCATAGGGATGTTTAATCATCATGTCCCAAAAATCCTGTAGCCCTGCCGCCATGCCGCCATCGTAATTTCCATGCATAAACTCAGTAGGAAAAAATACGTCTTTACCGTATAACATGCTATTAACCATGTAATTATAATCAGGGTAATGACGCGTATCTGTACCTCTAAATTTTTCCCATGGATGGATGATCATTCTTTTTTGAGGATCATATAAGTCAAAATCATCGTCCAAGTCTCTGTTCCAGCCGCCTTCATTTCCATTAGCCCAAACTACAATTGACGGGTGGTTAACATCCCTAATCACCAACTCTTTCACCAACTTTTTACCCACTTGGGTGTCATAACTTTTTTGCCATCCAGTTAATTCATCAATCACAAATAATCCTAAGGAATCGCAAACATCCAAAAAATGCTGATCAGGTGGATAATGCGACATACGTACTGCATTCATGTTCATTTGTTTGATCAATTTGACATCATCAATACTAATCTGTTTGCTAAGTGCCCTACCGCTCTCCGGCCAGAAACTATGTCTGTTTACGCCCTTAAATTTAATTTTAACATCGTTTACGTAGATCCCATCTACAGGCCTAAGTTCAACCGTTCTAAAACCTATCTTTTGGTTTACCTGGTGTACTATTTTTTTTTTATCGATTAAAGAAACGGTTAAATTATACAAATATGGCGCTTCTGGATTCCAGGTTTTGATGTTTTTAAAACTTGTAATTATCCTTGTGCTGCCCTGCTTGTCAATAGCTTGTTGCACTGATCCTATTTTTTTGTCATCCAAGGTTTTTAGTTCCACCTCAATTTGCTGCGAGGCAAATTCTGCTACGGTAAAAACATCGGTGGTTAAACTCCCATCTGCCTTTGCGTTAACCGCAATGCGATCTATATAATTTTTGGGAACAATTTCTAAGTAAACTGGCCTGTATATACCCCCAAATTGCCAATAATCTCCTTCTCTTTCTGCTTTATTAACAGATGCATTGGTTGATTTTTTATACACCTTTACCTCTAACAAGTTTGTACCAGTTGGATTTAATTTATCGGTAATATTGTATTTGAAGCGATAAAATCCACCTTGATGGATAGGCCCTGCCAATTTACCATTGATCATTACTTCGGTATCTGTCATAGCTCCTTCAAAAACTACAAATATTTCTTTATTCAAACTAGTTGGTGTTTCAAAATTATGTTTGTACCAACCAAACTCATTCGGATTATTTGTATCAGAGAAATAATTGTAGGTACCAAAACCCTGTAACTCCCAGTTAGATGGCACATTAATCTTACTCCACTTACCACTATTCATTCCAGTATTTATCTTAAAATCCCAGCTCACAGTGTGGTCTTTATCAGCACCAGAAAGATATTGATATTGTGTTTTTTGTGCACTGGCAACAGATGTTAAGGCAAATTGCAACAGTAAAATAAAAATTTTGAGTTTAATATGTTTTTTCGAATTCATCATTTAATTTTTTGAGTAATCACTTTCATATTGTAAAGCCTGTATTGCATTTACCAAATAAGCCAATGGTGCATTCCAGTTAATGGCAATTTCGTTGGCGGCATAAGAATTCATGCTATCAGTGTAAGCTTCATCGGCAACTGTGCTAGGTAATACAACTCCATCTTGCTTACCCGGATTTGGACCTCCTACCAAAAAACCTGGAACTGGTTCTTTTACCCGATCTGCCGCAGATGGCCTATGATGAGGAAACATTGGCGTTTTTGATCCAAAACCTGTAATATAAGAAAACCCTGTTGCATTACGCCCTAACAAATAATCAAGATTAGACAAGGCGTGATCTAAATATTTTTTATCTTTTGTAATTTGATAAGCCTGAATGAGTGCTATTCCTTGATTTGCGGCATTGGCATTACTGCCCCAGCCAAAATCTCTATCGGTTTTACCCATAACTGTTTGATAGGCAGTTGAAGATGAACCTTCTATAAAATCATTAGCCATTTTTAGCAACCTTGATTTAATGGTTTGGGTATCATTTTTTTGGTTATTTTTTAAGGATACTTCATTTCTTAAAAGAGAATAATAGCCCAAAAGCCGCACGTTGTTCCAAGATGGTAAGGGCATCTGTTCATCTGGTAGAATATTTACTGCATTGTAATATTTTTCATTTTTTGTGGTAATGTACAACTCTATAGCAGCCCATATGAATTCATCAGTAAAATTACGATCGCCATAGCCTCCTGTTGTGATTTTTGGCTCGTAATTGTTATTCATCAAATTTTGATCATAAGCCATATTTGGATTTTTTAATGCCCACTCCCATGCTTTGTTTGCTGCATTTAAGCATGAATCTGAAAGTCCTGGCAATTGCTTGTCATAATTTTTAAATATACGGCTTGCTTGAGCAGTTACCGCAGCAAAATCAAGTGTTGCAGAAGTTCCCTTTTGTACTACGTAGCGTGGTAATTTTGTAATCTCTGGCATTACCATTCCATCAAAAAATGCGTTGGTTAGTTTATTGTAGACACCTCCATCCTCTTGGTCTTGCATACATAACATCCATCTTATATTCCATAAAATTTCATCCAATTCATCAGGTATCTTATTGCTACTCTCTGGAATATTCAAGTTTATGTTTTTCACATAAGATGGAAAATCTTCATATAGAGAAAGTAAAGTAGCCGTTGTAATGCCAGAATTTACGATGTATTTGTTATAGTCGCCAGCATCATACCATCCCCTTGGTGCCGAAATAATCGTTCCAAATGGCTTCTCTTTCGTTGCCGCAGAAGGATGAATTAAAACTTCATTGTCTGGATGACCAGCATTTCTAGGCCATTGTCCTGCATATTTTTGTGGCAAGGCTATAGAAGCTCTTTGGTAATAAAATGCTTTTATGGAACCTTTAGCCAGACCTGCAAAAACATCATTTTTAATGCTAAATTGGTAACTATAACCCATATTTTGAATATAAATAATGTAATCTCCCGGCATTTTAAATTCAGAGAAATTAGCAATTAAGGTTTTTTTACCATTTAGAGCCACATTGGTGGATGCTTTTAAAATTCCAGTAAAAACAATCCTATTTTCTTTGACAGTGACAATTGCGAACTTGGATACACTATCTGAAGTAATCACAGCTATTTTTTGTGCATTTGGATAAAAGCCAAGTTGATTAAAGCGAATATTTTCTGAAAGGAATAAATTATTTAAGTTTACTTGTTGTGCGTTTAAGCTAGCACAAATAAAGGTTAAGAAAAAATAAAGTGATAACGATTTAAAAAAGAAGCTCATATTATAATTTATTGGGGTGAACTTAATAGCAAAACAGCAGTATATTGGTATTCTTAAATTTAATTGGTAGCCTGAGTACTTTCATTACTACTTATTAATTTTTAACACCAGCGTATTTGATTTTAAGCCTGCTGAGTTGGTCTGCAATTTAATTTCGCCTTCTTCGCCAGTTGCCTCTACAATTACTTGAGCCAAACCATTAAACAAACTTCTTTTCCATTGTGGTGCAGGCGTATAAATTTGAAACAAGCCTGGGTCTGTGTTAAAACTATCCCAACTGTATTGTTTAACAAATGGCGTAGCAATAACTGCAACTGAATTTTTACCAGCCTTTATCAATTTCTCATCAATTACATATTCGTACCCTGTTTTATTTTGGTTTAAAATACCAGCCAGTTTTACTCCATTCAAATAAATTGATTGTTGTGACCCTATGCATTTGTAAAAGAAAGTTACTTTGGCACTTTTTGGTATTTTGGGCAAATCTACCGTACCTCTATAAACTAAAGCTTTAGCTTTTTCTGCAAAAGATGCACTTCTTTCATCTTTAAAAGCAGGCTTCCATTGCTCGTCATTGTAATCAGCTGTGATACCATCAACAACATTTATATTGTCAACTATCTTTTCCTTTAAGCTGTGTATTGGGAAAATTTCAATCTGTTCTAAGAATTTTTCTGGTGCTAGTGAAGTGGGATCTCCGTTGCCTACACCAATTATTTTACCCGGGCCAGTCAGTGTAAAGCTCAAATTGTTATTTGCTGTTGGCACACTTAAACCATTTTTATCTTTAGCTGCAATGGTTACTATCGCAATTTTGCTATTTTCAACCAAAATTTTGTCTTGTTTGGCAATTATTGTTTCTGTTTGTTCAGTAGTGCTTACAAGCTCTGTTAATATTTTTTTACCATTCTTATAACCCACAGCTTTTAAATTGCCAGGAGCGTAAATTACCTTCCACTCCAGGTGACCATTTTTTTCCATTTGTTTCTTACCTAAGCTTTTCGAATTCAAAAAAAGTTCTACTTCATCGCAATTACTATAAACCCAAACATCAATAGGCTTACCTTCTTTACCATTCCAATTCCAGTGGGGCAAAATATGCAGGGTGGGTTCATCTGTCCACCAAGATTTTAAGTACCAATTGTTATCTTTAGGGAAACCACATAAATCTAGCATCCCAAAATAAGAAACAACCGATGGCCAGCCAAATGGAGTTGGTTCTCCTCGGTAATCAAAGCCTGTCCAGATAAACATTCCGGCCAAATAAGGCCTAGTGGCATAATGTTTCCATCCATTTTCTAAGCTTAAAAAATTTTCACTCTGTCTTTTATCATAAGCAGCTAGGTAATGTTTTTCAAGGTCATCAACATAAATACCCCGTGTTGTTACTGTAGAACCTTCTTCCGTACCCCAACTTAATTGTTGAGGAAATTTTTGATGTTGTTCATCCGTGTTTTTTGTAGCGATGTAATTATAACCCAACATATCTATAGTCGTAGAAATACCGTTGCCAATACCACCGCTAACCGCTGCAGTTATTGCCCTGGTTGTATCAATAGTTTTGGCGAAAGCCTGAATTGTTTTTGCTATCCTCGCACCAGTAATATTGCCTTCAATTCCCCATTCTTCGTTTCCAACAGACCAACTGATGATACTTGGATGGTTGCGATCTCTAATCATTAGTCTTTTCAAATCATTTAAGTTCAAATCTGTAGTGCCCATCAGTCTCGTTTCATCAATTACCAACATGCCTAGTTTATCACAGGCATCTAGCAGCTCTGGCGTTGGCGGATTGTGAGAACAACGATAGGCGTTACTACCCATTGCCTTAAGTAAACCTATCCTGTAATATTGTAATTCATCTGGCAATGCCACCCCTAAGCCTGCATGATCTTGGTGATTATTTGTTCCCTTTATTTTAAGATGCTTACCGTTTAAGAAAAAGCCCTCATTGGCATCAAACCTGATGGTTCTTATTCCGAAAGTGGTTTTATAGGTATCCAGCAATTTTCCATTTTGGCTAATTGTGGTAACAAGCTGGTGTAAATAAGGATTTTCTAAAGACCATAATATTGGATTGTTTAATGGAATTGAGCTGAAAAACTCTTTATGCGCTAATGACTTAATTTTAAGTTTTTCAGTTTTAACAGTTGCCAGCACCTTTCCTTGGGCGTTTAAAACTTCCTGCTTAATCTCAAAATCCTGATCTTTTAGCTCATCGTTTTTTACAGTTACCAATGCCTGTATTGTTGCTTTATCATTTTCTATCAAGCTAGATACAAAAGTTCCGTTGGTTGCCACATGTAGTGGATTGGTTTTATTGAGCCAAACATGTCGATATATTCCAGCACCTTCGTAAAACCAGCCTTCTTCCATGGTTACATCTGCCCTTACAGCAATTACATTTTCACCGCCATAATTTATATAATCCGTTACATCATAAGTAAAACCATGGTATCCACTCGGTTCTGTCCCTAAATAATGGCCATTTACCCAAACGATTGAATTTCTCGAAACCCCATCAAAAGCAATCGAAATTTTACGACCAAGATCTGACGCAGGGATACTTATCGTTTTACGATACCAGCCTACACTTGTTGCAGGGAAATTTCTGCCAACTGCATTAAACCCATGACTTAAACTTGCGTTTTTATCAAATTTTTGTTCCACCGCCCAGTCATGAGGCAAATTCACCTTTCTCCAGTACCTATCATCAAAACTAGGTGCCGCAGCTCCATCACCATATCCAGTTTTACTGAGATAAGAGAAATAACTTGTGCCATTGTAAAAATCTTTTTTAGGCTCATAAGGATGTCCAAAAGCAAACTGCCAATTGGCATCCAAAGAAATATGTTCCCTATTAGTAGATTGTTGAGATTTAGCAGTTAATGAGGAGAAAAAAAAAGATAAAATAATAAAAGGATACTTAAACGACATGATATTTTAATAGAATTTGATGATGATTACTTTTTATCGACCACGAGGTAAACAACAGACCTTGGAGGCAATGTTAATTTAATTCCTCCAGCAACTGCTGCAGATCTGGGCACTAAGGTTTGATAATTTGTTGGTCCACCAGAAACTCCCTCTGGTCCATTATCATTAATTAATAATTTTCTAGAAAACTCGCCATTATCGTTGCTACCAGTAAGTGTGTAATAATAATACCTATTGCCTGCATTAAAATTCTTGATTTCAGTATTTACAATTTGAGTACCTGTTCCCTTATTTACTAAAACTATTCCGGCTTCGCCTGATGCATAACCAGAAGCATAACTCACTACATCAGAAGATCCGGTTACGGTAGAGGCAACCATTCTATCTCCAAAATATTTCTGGAAATAATACATGTGGTAAAAGGCAGGTCTTGGTGTCCATTTTGTAGTGCCATCACCTTCGTCGGCCAAACTAAACATACCATGGTCATTCCCATTACTGTAACCATTTGCCAAATCCCATCTACTAGCCATACCATAATTGTTTTTTATCAATTCGCCTAAAACCATTGTAGCATGCATACCTGCAATGTGCGAAACCTGCTGTTTAGAACCTTCGGCAAAAATATTCCACTCTGTCATAGCTATTGGCTTTAAAGCAGCGCCATTATCTTGAGTGGTTTTTTTCATATAATCCATAATCATTTTAGATTCTGTAGCCGCCGTATTTAAAATTACAGTTGCTGAAGAATTTTGAGCAAATGGCGTGTAATACGTATGCACGATGTAAAAGTCTGCAGATCCACCAGATGATGACAAAAAGCCAGAATTCCAGGTTCTATCTACTGCATTATTTCCTACCGTAGCATCATACTGTATCAGTTGTCCCCCAATTTTAATGGTTGAGCCAATTTCAGCTGCTGCTTTTCGCATCGAGTCTGCAAAAACCTTGAAATGTTTCCCGTAAAGTGCACCGTTTATAATTTCTGGCTGGCCATCTTTATTGGTTGCAGTATTAATTTTGTAACCTGCTTGCCACGGCCCAGCATCCTCGTTCCCTATTTCCCAGTATTTTGTTTTTCCTTTATCAAAACGAACCCAATCTGCTGCTAAATGGGCCGCAACTTGGTCTGGATGTGCACTTGTACCATAACGTGCATAACTGTAATTAACTGTAATCATACCAGTACTATTTGTTTGTTGTAGAAAATTATAATAGTTGTTTAAAGAGAGTGTCCAGTTTGCGCTGTTTTTCCCGTACCAGTAAAATGCATTTACCGGATTACCCGACGTGTTATAAAGCGAAGCTGGTGCATCTGCAGGTTTCTGATTGGCCTCTGCATTCCAAAAAAACACACTGGCAATGTTTCCGCCAGGAAAACGAAGAATATTTGGAGATAGATTTTTAACATGACTAACCAGTAAAGGTTCGGTAGTTAACGGCCCTATGTAAGGATTTGTGTTATTTCCAAATAGGTATTTTGACACCTTAGCAACTGTTTCGCTAAAGTCTGCACTAACCGTTACGTTTGCCGCCAATGTACTTTTGGGAACATCGAGAAAATTTGGAGCTACAAAAGTTTTAGGCTGCCAATCATCCATAAAAAAACCAATTGTATTAGCTATGGGTACTGTTTTTGGCGGGATAATATCGCCCGTATTGCTCGGGCTTGTAGGCGTTACAGGCTCTGCAATAAATTCTTTTGGCGATTTTTTACAGGCCAGCAGAAATACCAAACCTATAGCCAAATAAGTGATCCTCAACTTATTTGAAGTTAAATATAATTTCATGGTAATTTCTTAAGAGTGAGTAAAGTAGGTTATAGGCTGTGATAAAAAACCTATAACCTTTTTCTTATCAATTTGCTTTTACTATTCTAATGTTGTCAATCCCAACATCAAACCTGGTGGCAACTGGTGTAGCTGTATCATTGATGTACATAAAGACCATTGGCCTTCTACCTGTGCTATTGGTTAAATCGGCTAATGTTGGCACCGAGTTACCAGTTCCTTCCCCATTATTAGTTTTAGTTTTAAACTGAGTTAAAGGAATGGTTACGGTGTACCATTGGCTTGAGCTAAAAGGTATCGGCACTGTTGCTTTCCAAGGTTCGTAACGGGCCAGATATAACCAACTACTTTCATCTCTGCGAATCATTATTGTTCCACCGCCCCAAGGCTCTTTAACAAAAATTTCAAACTTGAGTACATAACTACTTACTGGATCTTGTAAATTAGCTTGTGGCACCCATTGTACTGCACTTAAATTAATTGATCGGTTATCTGACTGATTATAACTAAATGCCGAAATTGGCCCTGTAAACATCCTACCGTAAAATCCCTGAGCTCCAGGATAGAGTGCTTGGTCATTTGTTCTTGAGCTGCCAAATACGTAGGTATTTACATTATCGAAATTACAAAGCATTCCCGTAACATGGTCGTTGTATGTACTATATTTGGTCGTTCCACCCTGTGTTTTCAGAATAATATCACCTGATGTTGCAGTTGTTGGAACGGTTACAGTACAAGATGTTCCATCTGGTCTTGAAACAATGTTTGTCCCTTCTCCACCCGGAAAAGTAATGTTAGTTATCAGATAAAGATACTGACCATAAATTGTCATGGTTTGACCTGGTAAAGTGTATTCATTACTTACCGAAGTAACTATAGGAGGCGGTGGTGAAACTGGAAATTTAAAAGTTGTTTCTCCGTATTTGCTTACCAAACGAATGGTGTTTTCTTGTCCTTGTGGGATATTAGAAAATAATATGGATGGTACAGTTACCACAAAATTATTATCCCCAACTAATGCAGCATTAAATGTTGCCGGAAAACCACTAAAATATACAGCCGAAACTGATTTTAGATTAGCCCCTTGTATAACTACGTTCTGCCCAGAGCCTACTTTAGTTAAAGTAGAATCGTTTGGTGCGGGAGCAATTGCCCTAATTCTTTCAATTACTGGTGGTTTTTCATTGTCTTGTTTTTTACAAGACGATTGAATGGCTATCATAAACACGCATAGCATGATAAATAAGCCAGATTGATATTTAAAGATCTTTTTCATTATTTATTTATTAATGATGAGCTTATTTTATTTATAGTAAGCCACAGCAGGCTGACTTAACAACGGATTAGTGGTTATATCTGCTGCAGGTATAGGCAATTTGAATGACTCAGCTGTAGGGATAGAAAACTGGGGCTCATTGGTTCGTACGTTAGTTGCCGCATTATATGTTAAACGACCTCTATTTTGTAATGAAATTTTATTGATAGTTTGAGAAGCATTAATATTATATTCCCTTAACAAATCAAACCAATATTGACCTTCCATGGCAAGTTCTAATTGCCTATCTATTAAAACATCAGCTTTTGCAATGGGTGCTACCTTAACGTCTAAACCTGCCCTAGCCCTAACTAAATTATAATATCTAACCGCATCAGCATCAGCAGATAGACTGTTATTGCCTAAAATTGCCTCCACATAAATTAAGTAAACATCTGCTAGCCTTAGCATGTAAGCAGCCGAACTTGTAGATAGAAAATATACCTGCCCAGGATTATCTTCGTTTGTACCTACTACATATTTTTTTACGTGTGGTGTAATATCTGTAACTCTATAACCTCCTTCTTTTTTCAACAATTCAGTATATAAATCTCCATTTTGCATAAAAGTTGCTTTACGTCTGGTATCTTTTACATCATATTTATTATAAATATCTATACTTGGCGAGTTAGCAGCTCCAAAACCATCACCAGCATTTGTAATTCTGCCTTCTGCAGCAAAATAACCTTGTGTACTATTTCCAAGTCCGTAAGCTATTGGGCTGGCGATAAATTGCAACGCAAAAAGGCTTTCTTCGTTGTTGTTGTTTTCTATTTTAAATAAATCAGCATAGTTTGGCAATAGCTTTAAACCACTATTCAAACACACATCACCTGCATATTTTTTTGCACTATCTAGTAATGCTTGGTTTCTTAAGCCATTTCCTGTACCTACACCTTCTTCTGTAAGGCCTGATCTAGTTAAATAAATTTTAGCTAACATCCCTTTTGCCGACCACGCATTTACCCTTCCTTTATCAGCTGTACTGCGCAAACTGGCAGCAGCAAACTTCATATCGTCAATTACAAATCTGTAAACATCTTTAACTAAGTGTTTATTAATTTGTGGTTGCTCTGCTAGTTCCCTATTGTCGGTAATTATAGGTACTTCTCCAAAATATTGAACCAAATAAAAGTAAGCTGACCCTCTCAAAAAGCGAAGTTCGGCTATGGCACTATTTTTTGCTGCAGCACTAACTGATGGATCTGTATTTTTCTCGATATAAATGATATTGAGGTTAGCGTAGGCAATTATTTTGTATAGAGAGCGCCACGCCTCGTTAATCCGCGGATCGCTGCTGTTAACAGCAAACGTAGAATAAGCTATCCAGTTGGTACGAGACAAATTTCCCGCCAATGCATCACCAAGTGCAATAACAGCTTTATCGTTAAAATCGAACCATGGCGTACCATACAATGCACCAGTTACCAATCTAAGATCTGTTTCCGATTTAAAGAAGCTTTCTAAGGTCACCTTATCTAGCGGAGCTCTATCCAAAAAGCTCTTTTTACATCCAGAAAATGTAATTAACACAAGTGATAAGGCAATTATCAAATATTTTTTATTTTTCATCTCTAATATATTAAAATTAAAAGCCTGCGTAAATACCAAATGTGTATGTTCTAGAAGATGGATATCTACCATTATCTACCCCAGCAGATTGTGCACTTTGAAAACGCGAACCTACTTCTGGATCATAGCCAGTATAGTCTGTTATAGTAAATAAGTTGGTGATGTTTCCATACACCCTTAAGTATCCAATTTTTATTTTTTGCGTCATTTTATTTGGCAAACTATAGCCAAGTACTAAATTTTTAAGACGCAAGTAAGAACCATCTTCAATGTATCTTGTTGATACCCTGTTATTGTTATTTAACGTTGAAGTTGAAATCCTTGGGACTTGGGTATCAGGATTGGTTACGAAAACATTATTTACGTCTGTAGCGCTCCCAGTAGGATCTGTTAAGGCCAAGCGAGCATAATTATTTACAGACTGTAGCAAGCCAAAACCGCTCTGCAAATCTTCATTTGTTCTTTTTAACTGGTTAAAGATTTTGTTTCCATAATTTCCATTAAAAAACACGGTTAAATCAAACTGTTTGTATTTAAAAGTATTGGTAAAACCATATTGAAAATTAGGAAGCGGAGAACCCAAATAAGTTTGGTCTTTGTTATCAATTATTCCGTCTCCATTAACATCCCTGAATTTAATATCTCCGACCCAAACGCCATTAACGCCAATGGCACCTTGGTTTGCATGATTGGTTAAATCTGCTCCATCCCTAAATACGCCTTCGGCGATGTATCCATAAAATTCGCCAATTGATCGACCAACGCTAACCTGTTGAACAATATCAGTACCCAAGTATTGAGGCAAATTGGTATCCTTTGTAATTAGAGAGGTTACCTTATTCATGTTTCTAGACAAAGTGATATTGGTTGTCCAGTTGAAATCTTTAGATTTTAAATTAACAGAATTGATACTAAATTCTAAACCCTTATTTACGATGGACCCAATATTTTTCGTGGGTGCATTGAGTTTGGCAACCGTAAATTGATCTTGTGGTGTTGTACCAGAATACAACGGAAGCGATAAGCTATTTAACAGATCTGAAGTATTTTTATAATATCCATCAACGGTAAACTGTAATCTGTTGTTAAAGAAACCTGCATCAATACCAATATTAGATGATTTTGTGGTTTCCCATTTGGCATTAGGATTGGGCACATTATCTAACAAAACACCTAAACCAAGTGCAGTTTGCGTTGTACGATAAGACGTTCCATAAACATAATCTCCTATGTTTTGATTATTAACCAAACCATAGCCCAGCCTCAATTTTAAATCGCTAATAAAATCAACTGATTTTAAGAATTTTTCTTCTTTTAAACGATATGCAAGTGCAAAAGCATAGGTAAAATTCCATCGGTTACCAGGTGCAAATTTAGATGAACCATCGTACCTAAAAGTTGGGGTAAAAATGTATTTATCGTTATAAGTTAGGTTAAACCTAGCGTAATACGAATCTATAGCTTGCTGCCCCTTACCACTTGTAGATGTAGCTTTTGCTGGATCTCCCAAATTAAGTTCGGATATTACATTTTGAAAAAAGCCTGACGCGGTTGCATCAACATAAGAACTTGTGTTTAAGCGAGATTCATGTCCTAAAGTACCATTAACTTTATAGCGTTTGGCAAATGTATGATTATAGCTTAAATAACTTCTAAATGTGTTTTGGCTATAAGCTGTACTTCCTCTTCTACTAAAACTTACTGCCTTCGGAAACTGTCCGAATTGGTAAGAAGGCTCAAATTGAACAATTTGTCCGTAATTATAGTTGATAGCTATCTCGTTGCGAAATACAAAATCTTTCAAAAAGGTAATATCTGCATAAGCACTTCCATAAACCTCACTTCTGGTTCTGGTATTTGTATTAATCTCTGTTAACGCAAACGGATTGGTTAAGGTAAATAATGCACTAGACGGGCCACCATAAGTACCATCAGGGTTTCTTACCGCTATGTCTGGCGATTGTCTTATAGCAAGCTGAACAAGATTACCGTCCTGGTTATTGATGTTTTCATTGATACGATTACCAGAAATGTTAGTGGCAACTTTTAACCAGCTGGCAACTTTAGTTTCTAAATTTAGCCTAACATTATATCTTTTAAAATCAGATTTAATGGCAATACCATCTTGATTTAAGTGACCAAAGTTTAAGCCATAAGTTGTACGGGCATCGCCCCCATTAAGCGAGATATTGTAATTTTGAACAGGTGCAGTGCCAAAAATTGCTTCTTGCCAATTTGTACCCGGACCTAAAACAGAAGGATCTGCAAATAATGGATTTGGAATAGCAAAATTTTGAACATCACGCACATTTCTAAATGCAGCATATTCTGGCAACTCCATTACTGGTAAATATCTTGGTAATTCTTGAATCCCATAAGACATATCAAAATTAATTTTTGGAGGACCAGATTTACCCTTTTTAGTAGTTACGATAACTACACCATTACTAGCCTGGCTACCATAAATTGCAGTTGCCGAAGCATCTTTTAATATATCAATACTTTCAATATCAGAAGGAGAAATTGTGGCTAAAGGATTTGTAGTAGGACTTCCACCAGTAAAAATTGCACCATTTACATCACCTCCATAAAAAACCCCATCAATAACATATAGTGGTTCTTGATTAGCTCCCAATGTAGAAATACCACGTATTTGAACCGATATACCTCCGCCCGGTTGACCCGAATTGGTATTGACAACTACACCTGCAACTCTACCTTGTAATGCTTGATCAAAGGTAGTAGCAGCAGATTTAGCGATATCATCTGCTTTTATAGACGATATTGAGCCTGTTACATCTTTACGCAATGCAGTTCCGTAACCTACAATTACCACATCATTTAAGTTATTAATAGAATTAGCTAAGCTAATGTTTACAATATCTTGCCCTGCTACAACCACAGCTTCTTTGGGTTGATAACCGATGTAGCTAAAAACTAATACGTCGCCAGTGGCTACCTTAACGTTAAAATTTCCAGATGCATCTGTTATGGTTAATTGGTTGTTTTTACCTTTCAAAGAAACATTTACCCCAGGTAAACCCTCTTTACTGTTGCCTTCACTAGTTACTTTTCCACTAATAGTGCGCAACGTAGCTTGCTGTGCATAACTTAAGACACTAATGACCATAAGCATAGAAAATATGACCAGTACAACACGCGTCTTGTTGTAAATAATAATTTTCCTCATTGTTTTAAGTTTGTAAATGATTTGTTCATGTTTGATTGATTTGTTTATAATTTGGTTGTAATTTGATTTCCAGAGTAATAAATTGTTTTCGTAATTTTTTGATTGAATTCTAATGCTTTGGGATGTTTTGAATCGATTAATATTACTTTAAAAGTACGCTTGGCTATCATTCCACTATAGCTTCCTTGCCGATTTTGAATAGTTAATGATCTGGTACTTTCCGAATAATCCATTTTAATGGTAGAAAATGCACCTTTCTCGTAGTTGTAGTTTACGCCTTCATCCTCATACAATGTAAAAGATGCGTCTTTACCGCCGTAAACAAATAGAGTTAGCGTATCGGCAGGTTTTTCATCTGTATATTGAATTTCAGGACCAAAAGGAACAATAGACCCTTCTTTTACGTATATAGGCATAATTTCATACGGTGCTTTGGCATTAATGGTCTGGCCACCTTCAAAATATTTACCATCATAAAGTTGATACCAGCCTGTTCCGCTAGGTAAATACAACTCTCTTGAGGTAGCTTTATATTTGTACACAGGATTGATCAATAAGGATGATCCGAACATATACTGATCATTAATATTGTTCACCGCTTTGTCAGCACTGAAATCCATCATTAATCCACGCATGATGGTACCATCTTTATGAAAAGAATTGCCAGCCAGAGAATAGATATATGGCATTAACCGATACCTTAACTTATTATAAAAAACCATGCTTTTATAGGCGGGATGACTTTCAGGTGCGATATTATAAATTTCTCGGAAAGGAAATTGTCCATGCGACCTGAACAAGGGCACAAAAGCACCAAACTGATACCACCTGGTGTTGAGTTCCCTCCATTCAGCAAGATCAGTTTGATTTGGTTTCTCATAACGTTTTTCAACTGAGAAACCTCCTACATCCATTGTCCAGTAAGGCAAACCAGATAATGAAAAATTAACCCCTGCCGAAATCTGAGATTTCATATCTTCCCATCTTGAGGCAATATCACCACTCCAAGTTGCAGCTGCATACCTTTGCAAGCCACCATACGCTGATCTTGTTAGGATAAAAACACGATCATTTGGATTAGTTAGTCGTTGGCCTTCGTAAACACCTTTTGAGTTTTGAAGAGGGAAGGCGTTGAAGTATTTGGTTGAAGAACCTAAAAATGTTGGACTCATTAATTCTTTACGTGATTCTATAGGCAGGTTGGAGTGCACATCTGGCTCAGTAGCATCCATCCACCATGCATCAATACCCTTGCTATACAGTTTCTTGTTCATCAAATCCCAAAATGCTTTACGAGCCGACGGATTAAAGGCGTCATAAAATGTTGAGGTGAATCCAAGCCAATCTTTCTGTTTGTTCACGACGTTTCGTGGGTAAAGCCAACCGTTTTTGTTCATATAATCGTAATTGCTATTACCAGTATAAAATTTTGGCCAAACCGAGATCATCAGCTTGGTATGATAGGTATCATGCAATTGTTTAATCATACCGTTTGCATCTGGAAATCTATCCGAATCAAATTCATGCGAACCCCAATCGTCTAGTTTCCAATATTGCCAATCAAGCACAATATTGTCAAGTGGAATTTCACGATCCCTGAAAGCTTTAACCACACCCAACAATTCGTCTTGCGTTTTATAACGCTCTCTACTTTGCCAAAAGCCCATTGCCCATTTCGGCATCAGCGTTGCCTTTCCAGTAAGTTTACGATATCCACCAATTACCTCATCTGCATTTTTTCCTGCAAGAAAATAATAATCGATCTGATCACCAGATTCTGACAGAAAAGCATACTGATTTTTTTCTTCAACAGGAATAGGCATCAGACATTTTAATGATAAGTAAGATTCACTACCATCGGGAACCCATTGTATCTTAAAGTCATATTTTTTATCTTTTATCATTTCTGCACCAACCACTGCACTGCCAGGATTCCAGGCTTGTCTCCATTTGTCAACTAATAATTTGCCATCGATCCAAATTTTGATGTAGCCAGCATATTTTACTTGGAAATTATGAACACCCGTGTAGCCAGATGAAATTTTTCCTTCCCATTTCACTAAACCATCCTCTAATTTATATCCCTCCGGAAATTTTTTCATATCACTTAAGAAGGAGTAATCAATGTCAGATTCGGCTCTTTGCTGAAAAACAGTTTTTGAAGGCGTATCTTCATAACTTGCAGTTAACCACCCGGAATTTCCATCAGTAGAAAATAGTTTTAGACTAGATAATGGCTGATAAGTTCTGGTGTCTCCAACTTTTGTTATCGAATAATTATCCCAAAGTATGCCATAGTTTTGGTTAGATAGTAAAAATGGAATGGCCACATCGGTATTGTTTTGAAGCAATAGCACCTGTTTTCCTTTATAGTTCATCATATCATCCTGATGTTGTCCTAATCCATAAATCGCCTCCTCTGGCGACGAATTAAATGCCTGCATTAATTGATAGGAAGGCTCGCCACTATTTGAAACTGCAACGAAAGAACGTCCATTTGCCTTTTCGCCCAAAATAAGCTCGCCGTTTTTTTTATGGTAACTGATACGACCAGTAACAAGATCTATAGTTGCAGAAATTGAATCGGTGTGTATTGAAACTGCTGTTTTAGTTTCGGTTAAAGACCATTTTGTAATAGACCTATTCGTATCAACAACCATCAAACTTTGTTGATTAGCAAATAGTTGATTTGGGCTTACCGTAACATGAAAAATTTGGGGGGCAACTACTTCAAGCTTAATCTGCCGACCAATATTTGAAAGTGGAGCATTTATCTGTAATACAATACCATTTCCGATACGTTTGTATATTGATTGCTGGGCAAAAGTTAAAATCGGAAAAATCTGAAAAAGAAAAGCTAGAAGAAATAGATAATATTTTTTAAACATACAGGTAAGTTTTTCAAATTAATGAGCATACTTCGTTTGAAGTTTCATCATTGACTTGAGGATCATATTTGGTTAATTATTTGTATGTTAAAACTAATTGGTTCAGATCTGCAATTTGGTACGCAAATGTTTACAATTGGGTATGCATATGTTAACCAACTAAAAATCCATCAAAAATACTTGCTTAAACACCTTTTAAAACGTGTTTTTAATCTGAATGCTGCTGTTTATAGACAGAAGGAAGGTCGTTGAACTCATCTTTAAAGTATTTTGTAAAATACTTTGGATTATTAAAACCGACAGCATAAGCAATTTCTGATATGGATAACTGAGACTTGAGCAGGAATGCAGCCCCTTTTTTAAGCCGGTAAGATCTGATAAAAGCAATAGGCGATTTGCCCGTTAGCACCATCATCTTTTTATACAAACCAACCCTACTGATATGGAGTTCGCTACTAAGTTGATCTACAGAATAGTCGGCATTCGACAAATTCTTTTCAAGTGCAACTAATAATTGGCGCATGAATTTTTGATCAACAGATTCTATATCTTCATGAACAGTATTTACATCAACCTGCTTTTGATAGGTTTTTTTGAATGACTCTTGTTGAACCAATAAGTTGTTGATCTTTGAGAGCAACATTTCGAAATTAAACGGTTTCATTACATAATCATTTGCGCCAATCTGCAGACCGGCCAACTGAGTTTCTTCAGCGGTTAAAGCGGTTAATAAAATAACTGGTATGTGTGCAGTACGCTTATCAGCTTTAATCTTTCTGCACAGGTCTATTCCGTTCATCTCTGGCATGCTGATATCGCTCACCACTAAGTTGGGGTGTGCCGAAAGGATTTTCTGCCAACCATCTTTTCCATTCGAGGCTTCGTAGATATGGTAATATTCTTTAAGGTTATCCTTCAAATAAAACCTAAAATCCTCATTATCTTCAATTAACAATAAACTCTGCTTTTTGGCTACATTGCCTGATAGCGCAGTTGAGCTCAATTCTGTATTTGTTCTCTTTTTTGAAGAAACGATGAATTTTTGGTCTTTACCGGAAGTCGCTTCTACCCGATCGGCCAAAGGTAACCTTACTGTAAAAATAGATCCTTCATCTGGCTTACTTTCTACCTCAATTGTTCCGCCATGTAAATTCACAAATTCCTTGGTGATAGATAGACCGATGCCACTTCCTTGGTTTACCATAGAACCAGGTACATCATTCTGAAAGAAACGTTCAAAGATCTGGTCAACTTTATTCCTTTCAATCCCTATACCTGTATCTTCTACCTTAAGTACCAAAAAGGTTTGGCTCGGTGTATTTTTTTGGGTGTTAAGCCTTACATAAACAGCCCCACCCTCTGGAGTAAATTTAAATGCATTGGATAAAAGGTTAAAGAGAATTCGCTCTATTTTGTCATGATCAAACTGTGTTACCAATCCTTTTAAGTCTGTCTCAAACTGTAATTCTATATTTTTCTTTTCAGCAATATCCGTAAACGACAAAGTAAGTTCCTTTACAAACCCAACAATATCACCAGAGGTGACCTGTAATTTGAGTTCTTTAACCTCCATCCTTCTAAAATCGAGTAATTGATTAACCAAATTCAACAGGCGCCTACTATTTCGCTGAACCATTTTCATTTGCTCTTTTTTATGCTCATCAGTGGTTTGGCGAATGAGTTTCTCCATAGGTGTGATGATAAGGGAAAGCGGAGTCCGAAATTCATGACTTACATTGGTCAGGAATTTAATCTTCAGCACATCCAAATCATGCATTCGCTTTGCTTCTTGACGTTCCTGTTCTATAGAAAATTCAGCCTTCAATTTGTTTATTCCACGCCTCCTTACTAAATAGAGTATGGTTGCAATAATTAATAGATAAAAAATATAGGCTAAAGGGCTTCGCCAAAAGGGAGGTAAAACCTTAATAAAAAGTTGCTTTTCATTGGGCATCCAATCGCCAGCCGAATTGGTAGACATCACTTTGAATGTGTAATTTCCTGGATCTAAGTTGGTATAGGTTACCTTTCTGCCCTTATCTAAAAGTTCCTGATATTTTTCATCAAAACCTTCAAGCATATACTTGTACTTAATTTTATCGGGGTTAAAAAAATTAAGTGCAGTAAATTCTATTGAAAATACATTTTGTTGATGGTTAAGCACAAGTTTCTCCATACTGTTCAATGCCTTTGTCAGCACAACTGCTCCGTTTACTTCTTCGCCTACTGCCACACTCCTATTGGCAATCTGTAGATCAGAGAAAGTTATTTTAGGCTTAATCTGATCAGATATGATGTCATTTGGCTTGAACAAATTAAGACCATTTGCACCTCCAAAAATCAATTGTCCCTGACTAGTAATATAGGCTGCATTTACATTAAACTCTTTGCCCTGCAAACCATCCTGCTGATCGTAATTACTAAAAACATAATTAAAACCTGCTTTTTCCTTTATTACTTTGATAAAGGTTAGTCCTCTAGCGGTACTTAACCAAAAATTCCCGTTTCTGTCTTCCACTAAATTCAAGGTAGAATTATCGGCTATGCCGTCCTCTATCCTAAAAACCTTAAACTGCTTTGTTTTAGGATCATATCTGTTCAAACCATCTCTGGTTGTAATCCAAACAAATCCATAGGAATCCGTTAATATATCATACACATCGCCATTACTCAACGCATTTTTTCGATTTGGATCTGGTTTGAAATGAGTAAATTTGTTGCTTGCTTTTTCCCAAAAATCCAAGCCTGTAGAAGTACCGATCCAGATATTACCACTTCGATCTTTAAATAAGGAAGTGATGTAATTTGAACTAACCGAATTGGCCCCTGTGTAAGCCTTATAGTGGGTAAATTGCTGGCTCTTTTTGTTTAGCACATCAATACCGCCACCTAATGTAGCAATCCATAGAGATTGATCATCATCTTCCAAGATATCCCAAACCCTATCATCGCCAATGGTATTGTTATTATTGGCCTGATGCTTATAATGTTTAAAAGTTTTTCCGTCGAAGCAATCTAAACCACCAAAATAACTTCCTATCCACAACTTTTTGTCGCTACCGATAAAAAGACTTACAATAATATCATTACTTAAACTATTGGGGTTACTGGGTTGATGCCTATATACCGTAAATCTTTTTGTTTTGATGTTATAATACATCAACCCATTGCCATTGGTCCCGATCCAAAGATTTCCTTCATGATCTTCAACAAATCTATTTACATCATCATAGGGCAAACTCTGTGGGTTTGATGAAAAGTGTCTATACAGTGGGAATTTGATGATATTTTTATGGTAAAAATTGATTCCTTTTTTAAATGTCCCGATCCAGATGATGCCATTAGGATCTTTGTAAAGCGTTACAATACTGTTCTGATTTAAACTTTTGGAGTCATCCTCCCTGTTCAGTACATAAGCTACTGAAAAATCACTTTTATTAAGCAAATTAATCCCTCCATGGTCAGTAGCTATCCAGATAAGTCCATTTTCGTCTTCAATGATGCCGGTTATGAGATCATTATTAAGTCCTCCTGATTTTTTCCTCATGGAGATAGTCTTTTTGGTTGTAGGGTTAAAATAACTAACCCCATCTTGCACATCAAAAGCCCAAATAAAAATAGCTGCATCTCGGTCTATAAAAAATCTAAAGGGCTTATAATCAATTTTTTGATCTATCTTAAACGACGTGATTTTTTGTTCGATCTTCATCGTTTTAATATTCAGTTTCTCAAAGGTCTTATCCATGTGAAGCACCCACATTCCATCCTTAGAATCCAGTTGAATATTTGAAATCGGCGCCAGCCCTAATTCACCCGGTTTACCACCTTTACATGAAATATGCCGTACTGAACTTGTTTTTGACAAATACACATATATCCCCTCAGCACCCGCATTAAACCAAAAATTACCTAGCCTATCCTTTTTTACCCCAACAATCGTTCGGGCCTTTATTCCTATGCTTTTCAAGTATGAAAAAGCATTCTGGTCAAAGCGCTCATGTTCAAGGTCGTATATGTTAAACCCAGCTCTTGTATCAATCAATAATCTATGATTGGGAAGCTCGTAAATATTGTTTATAAAATCATCGCTTAAAGAGTTTTTATCTCTGGTGTTATGCTTAAAAGTTTTTATTTGATAGCCATCATAGCGATTAAGACCTGCCATAGTACCAAACCACATGTAACCATTGCTATCTTTAAAAATTGCAGTGATTTGGTTACTAGACAATCCATTAGACAGATCAATGCTTGAAAACTGAAACTGATTTTGCTGCGGGAAGACAAATTTTGAAAGTAAGAAAAAAAACCAAAAGAGTTTACAGCGCATTTTATAGCATTTTATGATATGGTTATTGCAAGTTAAAAAAAATCGCCAAGATTTGAATTATCTCCTTTTGGAAACCCTGATCAAGCCGCAGAAATATTAACTCAATTTACGACACTACTCTAATAAAATGCTGATTAATTGTTAGTCATGCTTTTCATAGTTAAAGTGGTTAAAAGATAGCGGAAGCCCTCCATGACTAGATTTTTCTGTAACGATTTTACGTGAAGTTTGACATTATTTACTGTAAAACTTGAGGAATAAAAACAATTGATAAACTGTTCGAGTGTGCTTCCACACCCCGACTTTTAAGATCGGTAAGTACCGAAAGCCAGAATTTGGCCACCTCGTTTTCAGAAGTATACAAACCTAAGACATCCTTTTTGCCTTCGATGTCCACTCCCAGGATATTGTAGATTGCAGGGGTTTCTACCACTCCATTTACCCTGACTTTGAAAAACATACAATCAAGGAACACAAATGGATAAACCGCTTCAAGCGGACGGTTCCGCCACTCCTGCACCGCTGGTAGTACACTGTCTGTAATCCCGCATGGCCCGGGTACTCATACCCATGGCATACATCGAGAGAATATTACCTTCCAGTTCCTCGGTAATGATCAACTGGCGTTTGGGAACAACCTTAGGTTCGAAGGTGCCTAAACGGTCACCGCTGGTCTCAAGCTCAAATTCACCAGCACTTAGGCTGCGTACGGTCTTTTTACTCTTACCATTCTTACGGTTAGGATGATCAGCCAGCTTACTCTCGGAAATATGATGCTCCAGCTCAGCGGTCATCATGGATTCCAGAAAATGCTTCATCATTGGTGCCAGCACGCCATCGCTGCCGGTCATCTTTTTGCCAGAGTATAATCCAGCTATAGCTTCCTTTTTAAAGACTCAAAATCAAAGTCCTCTTGTGTTGCCATATTTATGTCGATAGTTTAAAGTTACACTATTGACACAGTTTGTGAAACACCCTCTTTTAATGAGAATTAGTGGTGGCATTCTGATGATAATTAACAAACAAGCTCATTTTCTACCTTCAACCGAACCCCATTAGGATAGATAACCTCTATTTCGCTTCTAGGGGAGACTTTATCAATCGCTATAAATTTGCCTATGCCTGATTCAGCTTCTCTACTTCGTGAAAACCAATAATAAAATGTAGCCACATTCATCCCCTTGGCTATGCAATATTGCTTTTTTGACTTTCTGTCTATAACGGCGTTACTGGGCCAGTGAAAACGGATGATAGCGGGCCAGTCATTACGGTAATCAACGGGCCACTTTTCAATACAATTATAAGGGTTTAATTTTAATGGCTCAACTGTTTTTTTCTTCTGAAAGATTCCCCCTCCAATTCAATACGATGCGAAGAGAAAACAACCCTATCCAGTATCGCATCAGCAGCTGTACTTTCTCCTATTAAACCATGCCAACTTGCCACTGGTATTTGTGTAGCGATTATGGTTGAGGAGCTTTCATGTCTTTCTTCAATAACATCCATCAACACATTTCTTGCCTGCTGGTCAATGTTGGCCAGCCCAAAGTCATCCAGTATAAGCAGTTCGGTTTTTTGTATGCGCTTGATCAGTTTATAGTAAGTGCCCTGCAATTTGGCCAGCTTAGCAAGATCAAAGAACCGCGCAGTATTGTAGTACAAGGTTCTGTGTAGCATCTGACAGGCTTTAACACCTATACTCTGAGCGAGAAAACTTTTTCCGCAACCACTGGAACCGGTGACAATCAGATTTTCTTTTTTATGGAGGAAGTTAAGGCTTAACAGTCTTTCAAAGGTTGTTTTATCCAACCCTCTTTGCGCCTGGTAATCGATATCTGAGGCGGAAGCCACTTGTTTAAAGCCAGCGCGTTGGATCAGACTTTCAATATTTCGGTTCTGCCGGTTTTCCCATTCTGTATCGATCAACATGGAAAGGAAGTCGTCCAGGGTATAATCCTGATAAAGGTGTTCAGTGATGCTGCGATGGTAAAGGCTTGCCATTGCATTCATGCGCATTCGGCGCATCTTTTCGACAGTGTTGTGTTCGTTCATAATTTGTTGTTGTTATTTGTTTAATAAAAAAGTGTATTGGCTGGCGGGGTCAGCATGCTCCATAATCCATTTATTGGTAATGACTTGCACCCCGTATATTGCTATGTTCCGGGATCGGAGGACCGGACTGAGCCTCTGGATCTTGCTCCTTTGTATCCAGATTGTTCTTTAGTATCATTTCGATGGTTCGGTATGAAGCCTTATGGTATGCTAAAGCCCGTTCACACGCCCCCTCCAAACGCTCCTTATTGTAGGTTTTGACAAAAGATAAGATCCCCTGACTCTGTTTATAAGCGATTTCAGGATAGTTATATTGGATCAATAAGCGTTCAACATAAGCCAGTGTAAATGGGCCTACCTGACGGGCACGGTCCTGAAAGTACTCAGGGCTCCATTGCCCATAAGCCTGATGCGAAGAAGGCATGTGATCTGCTATGGTCGTGTAATTCCCAGCTTTATAGTTCCTTTCGTGACTGGCAATCCGGTCATGGTTATAAAAGACCTCTAACTTATCCTGATTGTATTGTACCTCCACGGACATACCCGTAAAACGATAGGGAACGCTATAATAATTGCGGTCTTCACTCATGTAGATGTGTGCCGTCTTTTGGACTTTAGCACGCCTGTACTGACGGATACTGTAAGAACCCGAAGGGAGTTCCTGAAGATATTGCCTTTCCAGATCAATGAAATAACTTCTGCGGCTACCGCCACCGTGGGAGAATAGGTAATCATTATAGCCCTCCAGCAATTCCGCAATGGCTTGGTTAAGGTCTTTAAGGCTGAAATAGGTGTGTTTACGCAAATGATAATAGATGCGCTGATAAACCAGCTCTACACTGCGCTCCACCAATGCCTTATCTTGAGGGTGGTGCGGACGAGCGGGATCCACTACACAGCCATGATGTAAGGCAAAGCCAGCAAAGGTTTTATTGATTACTGGAGCGTATTTGCTACCCTTACTAACGGCTGATTTCAGGTTATCGGATACAATCGCTTGTGGAACTCCACCCATCCATCTCAAACACGACTCCATGCAACTGATCAGGTCTTCTCGTTTCTGAGAGGGAACTGCGGTAACAAAAGTATACTGGCTGCAGGGAAGCACAGCGACAAATACTTCCACCTCAATCTGCTCTCCGGTAGTTTTGTCAATATACCAGGGCTTCTTGCCACAGAAGTCAATAAAAAGCTTTTCTCCGGCTTTATGGATCAGCTTACCACTATGTCTGCTTCGGTTTTTCCAATTCCGGTAATGAAGGGCAAACTGGGTATATTTATATCCGTGAGGGTTCTTTTCAAAGTAATCTTTCCAGAGTTCTTGTAACGTGCCTCCAGGTTTCTGTAGTTCTTTTTGGAAGTCTGAGAACTGAGTACTCAATACTTCATAGCGTTCTTTTTCGGTTTGGCTATTTTCGGTAAACAGATCTCTAAGGGCTGACTCCTCCAGTTCTATGAGCTCCTCATAAGTAAGATTCAGCGCCTTAAAACGACTGGTGTAACTGTCTACCGTTTTACGGTTTACTTTTAAATAATCTGCCACCTTTCGGTTACTTAAACCTTTTAGTTTAAAGATGATTAAACTGCGTAATTCCATGATATCAATTCTTTGTCCTGCCATGTACCTGTTAATATTTCAGATACAAGACTATTAAAAATCATGAAAAGTGGCCCAATGACCTCCGTTCTCAGGAAGGCACTTCGGTTCTATTTTAGCCCAGTAACCTCCGTTTCCTAAAACAAGCTATTGGCCCAGTGACCTCCATTTTGTTCTTACACGTAAAAGTTGGTTTTTGGCCCAATAACCTCCGTAATAGTGGTTATTTTTTTGGCCCAGTGATTCCCGTTATGGTTGGCCCGGTATCAGCGTAATGACTGGCCCAATGACTACCGTATTAGACACTAATTCAGGTAATCAAATCAAAAACAGAAGAGATTTCGTCTTTTACTAGTGAGATTAAGATCTTTCATGAGAAAGTCGAAAAAATTGATTTCCCAGAGCGGCTGCAAAGTATAGAGAATACAGTTAAAAATACGATTCTAGAAATAAAAAAGACACGTGAGGCAACCGTTTTAGAACTAGGTGGCCTGGTTAAACAGGTTATTGAAGTAGATTTTTTAGGAAATTTTGAAAACCTTAAAAAAACAATTAATACAAGCGCTCAAAGCAATGCTGAAATCGCTAATACCATTCAAAAACAAAAAATTCCGGAAAAAATTAGCGAAATACAAGAAAAGATTGAAAAGAAATTAGACAAGGGAATAGAAGAATTAAATGAATCCAGCAAAAAGACAGCTTCGGAAACAATTAAAATTGTAAATGACTTAAATTTTCCATTAAGGCTGGATAAACTGGATGCGAGTGTTGCATCGATACAATCATCTTTAATAAATGTAATCAGCAAAACGGATTATCTTGAAAGAGATGTAAGAGAGCAATTCAATAAATTAAAAGAACAACTAGATACTCAAAATAATTCAAGCCGATTCCGTCAAAATATTATCATCACTTTTCTTGTAATATTACTTCTTAGTCTAATAGGAGCATTGGTTATTAGGTGGTCACGCCATTAAAAGTTAGTCAATAGATGGAAATAAAATGGGTGTTACCCTCGGATTTCGAACCGGTCTGTAACGAGAACCAAGATTTATAATATAATACATGTTGTCATTAATCCAACTTTTTTTCAAATTGGATTAATGACAACATGTCGCCGACAGGGCCATTTCAATACATAAACTGTAAATAGCTATATATAAATCTAACATTTCCCACATTTTCTCCTCATACTTCTATTCCATCACTGAAAGACCTAGGCAAAAAATGGTTTGCCTTTTCGAGAATGGATATTGAGCTGGCTAGGATGTTACAAATCTTGAATAAATAACAAACCCTCGAAGTTTGGAGGGTTTATTATTTATCCAAATGCTTCTAAAATTAAATGCTATTTAAGCCTAATTCTTTTAAAAACTCGTTGTGTTTATCTGTATTTACTTTGATGCTTTCGTTAATTGAAACCAATTTAGCGTTAACGTCTTTCAAGTCAATTTGAATTTCGTCTTCTGATGTACTTACATAACGAGAGATATTTAGATTGTAACCATTTTTTTCGATTTCTTCCATTGAAACTCTACGAGCATATCTTTCAATATGTTCGGGTCTGAACTGATAGGTTTCTACAATTTTTTGAATGTCATTTGGTTCTCCGTCATCGCCTTCTCTCAGCGTATTTTGTTTTTTGCCTGGCTTAAAGTGTTCAGCAGCATTAATAAACAAAACATCATCTTGCTTCTTGCACTTTTTTAAGACCAAAATACAAACTGGAATACCTGTTGAATAGAACAAATTAGAAGGTAAACCTATTACCGTGTCAATATGGTTATCTTTTAATAATTTTGTACGAATTCGTTCTTCTGCTCCGCCACGAAATAAAACGCCATGTGGTAAAATAATTGCCATTGTTCCTTCTTTTCCTAAGAAATGAAAACCGTGCAATAAGAAAGCAAAATCCGCAGCAGATTTAGGTGCTAAACCATGACTTTTGAAGCGAAAATCTTCTGACAATGTATCATTAGGTTCCCAACGTAAACTAAAAGGAGGATTGGCTACTATGGCATCAAATTCAATCTTTTTACTAGGATTCATTTCATTCAATATATCCCAATGGTTAAGCAAGGTGTCTCCGTGGAAAATCTCGAACTCTGTATCTTTTATACCATGCAAGAGCATATTCATTCGGGCAAGATTGTAGGTTGTAATGTTTTTTTCCTGACCGTAAATTTTGTTGATAATCCCCCCACTGTCTTTAATTCGTTTACGCACATTCAGCAATAAAGAACCTGATCCACACGCAAAATCCAGAACTTTGTCTAGTTTGTCTTTTTTACCTGTTGTTGGGTCTTGGCTATCCAAGGTTACAATTTCAGATAATATAGTTGAAATTTGTTGAGGTGTATAAAATTCACCCGCTTTTTTACCAGAACCTGCGGCAAATTGACCAATCAAATATTCATAGGCATCTCCCAAGGTATCAGAATCCGTAGAAAAATCGGCAATACCTTCAGCAATCTTCGTAATTATTTTACAAAGTTTATCATTTCTATCTGTAGATGTTTTTCCTAACTTTTCAGAATTCAAATTGATTTCAGAAAACAAGCCTTGAAATGCACTATCAAAAGATTCGTCTTGAATATATTTAAAACCATTACCTAAGGTTACTGTTAATTCATCATCTTGAGTTCTTGCCATTTCGGTAATATTACTCCACAAATATTGTGGCTTTATCACGTAATGGACTTTTCTTCTCATTTGTTTTTCAAACTCTTCAATATCATCAAAATTTCCTTCATACCATAATTGAAGTGGTGTTGATACGCCAAACTTAGATACAATTTTTGAGTTCACTTCAGGATAATCTGAGCCTAATTCTTTTTTTGCGGCCTCTTCATAATTACTAGACAAATACCTTAAAAATAAGAAAGAAAGCATGTAGTCACGGAAATCATCCGCATTCATTGCTCCACGTAAATCGTTCGCTATGTCCCAAAGGGTCTTACCCAATTGTTGTTGTTCCTTTTGTGTCATCTTTAAAAATTAATATTTAAAGTTGTATTTATCCTGTATTCCTCGAAATACTTGTCTGAAAATTTTTTCATCTTCTTCATTCATTTTATTGAACTCCTGTTTGTAAATATTTTTATGCGATAATGCGTTAATAGTCTCTTGTGTTTTTGCTACATCTTTTATCCCTATTTGCTCTAGTGTAAATCCTACACGACCAACACCTAAAAATGAAGCGATATTTTCAAGTAATTGTCTTAACAAAACAAAATGGAAAGCAAATAATTCTGTTTTTATTGCTGTTTCAAGTGTTTGTAATAAATGTAAATGAAATAAAAACACATCCTTATTTAAACCTACTAAATTCAACTTATCACTTTCGCGTTTTAAAATATAAGGTTTTGTTAATTCTTTATATCTACCACTTTTTTCCCCTTTTTTAAGTTTGTCAAATAATATTGAGAACAGACCAATATGGTGCGTTGTTATGATGATTCTCTTCTTCAAATAATGTGTTTCAATCAAATCAAAAATAGAATTTGCTGTAATAAATATATTATGTTCGTCCATGCTTGAAACAGGATCATCTATATAGAGATGAGAATCTTGTGTACCTGACCACTCATCAATTTCAAAAAGAGTTAGAAAAAAACACCATACAAATATCCTTTCCTCTCCACGAGAAATTTTTATAGGTGATTTGGTTTCTTCATCAACAAAAAATGTAATAGATTCAATTCCTCTTTCTGGATCATCATGAAGGTTAAAATCAAATTTGTATTTTGGATTATACAGAGCTAACTTTTCCTCAACATCTTTTACATCAATATAAGAATGAAATTGACTTAAACTACTATGTTTAACATTAATACAGATACCTTCATTATTGTTTTCTTCATCGTTTTCCCATACAAATAAATCTTCGCTATAAGCATTGTAATAAACTCCAGCATGGCTACCTTCATTCTCTGATTTAGTGAAATTTTTATACCCAACAGAAAGCCTAGTTTTCCCAGTTGTATTAAAGGCATATACAAGAAGAATATTTTCTTTTGTTTCTTTAAGCTCTTTCGCTACTTCTAATACATTCATACCTTAACTTAATATTTTGGGAAACAATCCTTGCATTAAACCTTTTTTGTGCTGTTTCAACTGTTCTATTTTCGACGTTTGTACTGTAATAAGTTCATCGCATATAGAAAGACAAGAAGCTATTTTTTGCTGTTCTTGTTTCTTAGGTAATAGCAGCTCCATTTCTTTAATTATTTGCAAATTAAGACCTCCTCTTCCTCCATCTCCAGCAGATAAATACCGTAGCGTCTCGTACATAGAATCAATTCTTTGATATAGAAATTCACTATCAAAAACATCTTCATTAGGGTGAATTGAACCTATCGATTGATTAGTACATAATTCTATATAATTAATTGCCGCTGTTCCCCTTGTTTTTCCCTGACCTGCTAAACCAATCAGTACGCATTTAGGGGGTATTAATTTAGTGCTTGATTCTTTTAAACCTTTAAAAGTAATAAAGTTTGATACGGAAAAAATTCTTTTATTGTTCAACTCACCCGAATTCATCCAGGGTATATTTCCATTCCAATATTCAGGATTCGTACTTTCAGGTGTTCCTCCTGTACTGACTTTTGCTATTGCGTCAATTGTAGTTTTTTCCCACTCTCCATCGTTCACAAACTCAGGAAAGCGATATTTTGGAACAGTTTCCCCTTCTTGTGGAAAAAGGTTTTGCATCAAACCTTTCTTGTGGTCTTTAAGTAGTTCCAATTTTTGGCTGTGGGCTGTAATTACTTCGTCTAAAGAAGAAAGACAATCTGCTATTTTTTGTTGCTCCTTCGGGTTTTCAGGAACGGGAAATTTATATTTTAGAAAATTCTTCCCATTTATTGAATTGATAGTTGCTCCTAAATCAGCTTTAACTTGTTTGTCATACATATCAGTTTGAAACAACTGAAAAAGAAATTCAGAGTTTTTTGCTCTGAAAACAGTCATGAAAGCTCCATGGGTTACAAAATGAAGATCTTTCGGAATCATTGCATTTTTTCCGATTAAATTTTTCGAACCATTTCTAACACATATCAAAATATCATTAGGTTCTGATAGATTCGCTCCATTTATATCTTTTCTGACATATACACGGTCGTTCAAATCTATTAATCCATTTTGGACATTTGAAGAACGTAACACCAATAATCCTTCTTCTCTAACATCATCTGGGCTATAGGTAAGTCCATTAATTAGCTCACCTAATTCACTCAATTCTTTAACCTTCCAATCTCTTTCGAAATTGAATTCAGGAAACCGCAATTCTGGTATTAATACTTTATTCATAAGCTGCTAGTCCTGAAATTTCACGCCCTTGGGCTATTTTTTTTAATTGTGGCACTAAATCTTCCATTAATGCCAATTCCTTTACTTTGCGTTCTTTCCAACTTAATTGCAATGGTTGTAACAAGTCAGTTAGTTCTTCTCCGTCAAAAATCATTCGGCTTATTATTTTTTCAACAAAGCTTTTTAAAGCTGCTGTTTGCAAACTGTGTTTGTGAGCAATCTCAGCCAATTCTTTGTTGTATTTATCGTCTTTAAAAGTTTCGTATCCTTTACGCAAACTATTTACATCCTGTCCGCTATTCCAGTCTAACGTATTAATGTACTCAGTTAAATCTTCCTGCTCATCCAGCATATTTGCATTAGCACTCATTAAGCTGATAACCTGTGCTTTGGTCATTTTTTGCTTAGTAGGTTTCTTCTGTGTGCTATCTGCAATCAGGTTCATTATGTAATCATAATCTATTACCGCAGATGCAAATAAAACAAATTCAAAATCTAATTGCTGAATTTCAGGCGGAGCATCATCGCCTTCCTTCTGCTGTCTTTTCTGAAATTGTTTAGCGGTTTCTATATAGGAACTACGAAACTCCTGAAAATTTTCTTTTGGTAAAATAGCTTCAATCTTCGCCTTTTGTTCTTCATCCAAATCAGTGAATTGATCTAGCTGCAGTTTCAACCTTTGTATTTCCTTGAAATTTTCAATGAAAGTTATTTTTGCTCCATCTCCTTTTAAGTTATATACTTCTTCTGGTTCACGAAGCAAATTATGATCCTGCATAAATACTCCCAATTTTTCTACGGCTTGTTTGAATTTATCTATCACTACTGGTGAAGGATCTACTAACCATATTTCTCTAGCATTTCCGCTATTTCCTCCGGAAAAAAGAGCAATTGCCTGATTAACCAACTCTCGCTGTGACCGAAAATCTAAAATATTACCATAAGGTTTCGTGTCATTTAATACTCGATTAGTTCGTGAAAATGCTTGTATCAGTCCATGGTATTTAAGATTTTTGTCTACATACAACGTGTTCAGGTATTTGGAGTCAAAACCTGTAAGCAACATATCCACCACAATAGTTATGTCAATCTTGTTCTTATGTGGATAATCTTTATTGCCGTACTTCTGGTCTTTAATTCGTCTTTGTACATCCTGATAATACAAATCAAACTCATTGATACTATGATTGGTGCCAAATTGTTTATTGTAATCCGTAATTATTTCCGTCAAAGCTTTTTTCTTCTCTTCCGGATTTTGCTTATTATCTTCTTTTTCCTGTGTTAAATCTTCCTGAATTTGCTGAATATCTTTGTTCCCATCCGCTGGTGGAGAGAATACACAAGCAATATTCAGAGGAACATATTCTGTATTCTCAGTTTGTTTCCTTTTTTGAGCCTCTTTAAAAAGTTTGTAATATTCGATAGCATTATTAATGGAAGCTGTTGCTAATACCGCATTAAATTTACGTTGATTTGTAGCTGTATTGTGTTTTTCCAAGATCGCTTCTACAACTGCTTGTTGCGCAATCGCTTCACCTGGCTTAGCATTTTGCGTGCCTTTACCTTTGAAATAATCTATATGGAAACGCAACACGTTCTTATCTTCTATAGCATGAGTAATCGTATAAGCGTGTAATTCCTGTTGAAAAATATCCTTCGTAGTTTTATACGAGGCATATTCACCTTCTCGAATGTTGTAAGTCGCATTTTCATCAAAAATAGGTGTACCAGTAAACCCAAATAATTGAGCATTAGGAAAAAACTCTTTAATGGCTTTGTGATTATCTCCAAACTGAGAACGATGACACTCATCAAAAATAAACACTATACGTTTATTGCTCAGTGTCTCTAAACGTTCTTTATAATTTTTCTTGTTTGTACCATCAAGAGCTAGTCCTAACTTTTGAATGGTAGTAACAATCACTTTGTCTGCATAATCAGTAGACAATAATCGTCTAACTAAAGTCTCTGTATTAGTGTTTTCTTCTACACTACCTTCTTGAAATCTATTAAATTCTTCTCGAGTTTGTCTATCTAGGTCTTTTCTATCTACCACAAACATACATTTTTCAATCTCGGGATTATTTTTCAACAAAGTAGAAGCCTTAAACGAGGTCAGTGTTTTACCGCTACCTGTGGTATGCCATATATAACCATTACCTCTGTTATCTTTTATACAGTCTACAATAGCTTTTACGGCATATATTTGATATGGTCGCATTACAAGCAATTTCTGTTCGCTCTCTACTAGTACCATATACTTACTGATCATTTCGCCAAGAGTGCACTTGGTTAAAAATTTATCAGCAAAATCATGTAAATTATTGATCTTTTTATTGTCGATATTTGCTAATTCATACACTGGCAGAAATTGCTCATCTGCATTAAAAGCGAAGTGCTGATTCTTATTATTAGCAAAATAAAGCGTTCTTCCACCATTAGTAACGATAAACATTTGCATAAAACAAAGTAGGGAGTTAGCATAGCCATTACCCGATTCGTTTTTATAATCAACAATTTGCTGCATGGCTTTCCGATGTGAAATATCACCCTTTTTGAGCTCAATTTGTACTACAGGTAAGCCGTTAATGAGCAAAATAACATCATATCTTTGATGACTATTCTCTGTGTTAATCCGTAATTGATTGATGACTTCAAAATCATTTTTGCACCAATCTTTATTGTTTACTAAGGTGTAATGTAGAGGTGTGCCATCTTCACGTTGAAAATATTGTCTTTCACGCAATAATTTAGACGCTTCAAAAACATCAGGATTTATAATTTCTTCTCGTAATCGCAAATACTCACTATCCGTCAATCGAACCCGATTGAGTGCTTCAAATTTTTGACGAAAATTGAGTTCTAATGTTTTTCTATCAATAATTTCAGAACGATATACATATTTAAGCCCTTTTAACTGCTCTATAAGGTTGTCTTCTATTTCGTTTTCTTTACTCATTCTTCTGTCAATAAATCTTTAGCGTTAACATTAAGAATTTTTGCGATTCGGTACAAATCTTCAATACTGGGTTGTCTCACATTTCGAGCATACTCATTAATTGTGTTATAACTTTTGTCTAACTTTTTTGAAAGCCAAGCCTGTGAAATTCCCTTTTCTTTTAATACTTCTTTAATTCGGTTCATTTAGTGCCTAATTAAATTTACAGTGTCAAATATAGTGAATATACAATACTAAAAATTGAAAATACTCCCCACATTATAGGGGATTACTAAATTTCAGAAGACAAACTACTATCTCAAGAAAAATATTACCACTCAAAGCCAACCAGTGCCACTTCTTTAAAGGCTCTTATCTGTTGCTCTAATTTTGGGTTTTAAGTAAAATCATAAACAAAAATAGTATGGATACACAGCAAAAAGTTCTATTGTATTTCAGGTTACGACTGCAAGAATTATTAAACACGAGCTTCCCTGAAAAAGCAAACGACCAAAAATTTATTGAGCAACGTTCGTCGTGGGCTCACAATGCCGATGAAGGTACTTTTCAGGCAGGAAATACTATTGAACAATGTGAGCAATATGCAAACTACATTCTTTTTGAAAACCTGCACTTCTCCAAATTCGATACCATTTTTCAGGTGATATACAATGAATTTGATACCATAATGGCAGACTTGGGACTTAGTTACTAGATTAACCGGAGAAAGTTCTACAGAAACAGCCCTATGGGAGCTGAAGGCTTTTCTTCTTATGAAAAGTTGGTTGGTGTTAAGTTTATAGAAAAGCTTGGTAAATGGATAGCGTATGCATTGATTATCTTTGGACTATTGTCGTTATGGGTTTATTACCGTGAGAAAAAAGATAAGGAAAAGCAGGAAGTATTAACAAAAAAAGTCTTTTATCGCAATAATTGGAAAAATAGAAATGATCTCTTAAAGCTTTTATCCATAATTATTTGTATCCCGTTTTGTACGTTTTATCAGGTTTGTTTTGAATGATTGTCGGAACGACTAATACTTCTGTCATTTCCGTCAATTGTGTATCCTCTAATAGTTTTGGGTCATGTGCTTTAGGATTTCTATACATAGCATTGTATCATTTCACCTAAACCATATAAAATGATTTGCGCTGATAACCTACAGCAAGATGAATTATTAACTGCTCCTCTTAATTTTATTCTGGATTTTTGTGAACAAGATTGCGAAATTGAAGATTTTCGCCACGAAGTTATAAGTATAATCAAATCTGCTTGTTCCCATAAAAAAGATGGAGAAAGTGAGAACTATTTCTTCAACTACCGCTGCCTTTTGAAACTCCTAGAATGGTGTCATATAATTTATAACCATGGCCTTATTCAAAATTACTTCGTAACGTTCTGCTTGTTCCCATGAAAAATATGGAAATAGTGAAAACTATTTCTTTAACTACCGCTGCCTGATGAAATTATTGGAAGCCTGTTAAATACTTTATAATAAAGGTTTTACTAAAAATCATGACACATCATTCAAAAACCTAAACAATTCTTGGTTTATTAATGAAAATGAGAGCCAATGCAAGACTAGTTACAGAACACTCACTAAGAGAGAAATTCAGAATTTGAACTTTTTCTATGAAGATTTTTTCAGTTTTAAAAGTTTTAATGAATGGAGCTTAACATTTGGTCAACTTGTTGAATATGCATACCGTCGCCACACGATTGATGAAGTGTTAGAAGAAGGAAGTCAGGTCATTATATTTAGAGAGTATATTGAAAAGTTAATTGAAGCTGTTTATCTAATTCACTACTCCCATGTCCAAATTCAAACTTCTTAAATCAATCAGGATGGTAATCATCCCATTTTCTGATAGAAACCTATCGACTTATTGATAAAGGAATCGATTTTTTTCTTTAAGCTTTTAAAGTTGTTTATGACCTGGCTCAATCCCATGAATAGGATCGTGGATAATTACACTTTCCAATAAGGGTAATCGAATAGTTGGGTTGAACTAAATCAACCCATCATCTGCGAAAGAATAACAACCATTATCAGGAGTCAGAATCAAATGATCCAAAATCCTTAAGTCAAGAAATTTTCCAACTTCAATTAATGATTTGGTGATGGTAATATCCTGAGAACTTGGGAAAAGGTTACCAGAAGGATGGCAATGTGCTAGAATAATTGCGCTGGCACTTGCTTTTAAGGCCACTCCGAAAATCAGTTTAGCATCTACAACAACTGCAGATACACCTCCAGTTCCAACATTAAAATAGCCCAGGGCCCGGTTGTTATAGTTCAGTAGCAAAATCTTAAATTCTTCTCGAAGGGCAATTGTATTCTTATCCCAGCAATTATAAAGTGCCTTGTACCCGTCCATTGAGGAGGTAATTTGAGGTCTTTCATAGGCTTTAAATTTAGGCAGGTAACTGATTTTAATTTCTGCGATTTTTGATAGGTCGTTTTGAATTTTCAGGGTTTCCATAATTTCAGATTTTTAAAGATTTAATTATGGAAGCCTTTCAACAGCGGCTGGCAATATGGGCAAAGTGGAGATTCAAAAAATGTGGAGGCTCCCGAAGGGATACCCATTTTTTGAATACTACGTTGGCGTAGCGTACCCATATGCTCAGCACGCTGGAGAACTTCGCTGAATAATTTAAACTTCAAGAATTCAGCATGAAAACTCTATTTAAAACCATATAATCAGTGCGGCAATTCAAAATCTTACCTGCATAAAAAAGCCATATCCAAAAGGATATGGCCCAGAAACACATTTAATAACCTAGGCAATATGCGTTAATGCTGGATCAATGCATTTCCTTTCCCCTATTATTTAATTACTTGTTATGCTTTATTGCTGTGACTTCCTTACGTTGCTGATTAGCAAGCACTTTTAAAGCTAAGATTCCTTTTCTAAGTCTAGTGCCTGCTGCTGAATTTCCTCTGTTATAAAATTTATCCGCATCAACTTCGATTTGAGAGATAAGCGTTTTAATTTGATTAAACTTTTCCATGCTAATTAAGTATTTATGTGAAAAATAATGATATATTAAGCCTAAGCCACTTATCTCGAAAGTTCCTGACCTGTTGAAAGTTCCTTATCTTTCGACTGCCCCACTTTCATATCGAAGGTATTTTCTTTAGCCTGAACTTTCTCAAACTGATTACGCTTTTCGAGCCTGCCATCCATTGTAAAGAAATTAAGATTTCCATAGCGTGGAACGGCTTCCAGTTGCAACTTAACCTCTTTTCCGTCTTTAACCGTGGAGATTAGCGCACGATTTCCGTTCTTCAGCTCAGATTTTAATTTTTGTCTTTGTGAAGGATCATCTAATTCTTTGATTCGGTATTCGTTCAGTACATGTTTTAAATCATAACCATACTGGGGATCCATAAACTGCTGCATTTGAAAATTACCTCGATCATCTTTACCCTTTTCCAGATCTAACTTCACCCATGCCTTATAAGATTCTCCACTGTTATACTTTACCAAATCATCTCTGTAAACCGACCTTCCCTGAATCAGATTGGCAGATTGCTGTGAAGTAAAGCCCCTCCCCTTATCTACCCATATATTCTGCGTTACAGGTTTATTGAAATAAACGTTTCTAAACTCTTTGCTAACAAAGTTTAACTTACCATTTTCTTTAATAGAATATATATTTCGATGTTTGGGATCCTTTCCAACAGAAAGTTCAGCAGTCCCAGTTTGCGATTTGAAATAATCAATCGCCTCGGTCAGATTTTCAATTCGCTTGGCTGTGTTCTTTCCATCCGCTCCAGCTACAATGACCATGTATTTCTCCTTCTTCAAGACCTTTACCTTTATTATGAGCCACCTCATAGCGATTCAGGTAGTAATAATCCGATTGGCCAGATTGCTTGAAGTGCAAAGTGAAGTCAACCTGTCCCTTATCCGCAGCAATGCTATCATTAAGATGAAACTGCGGAATATCATTTCTCATTTGTTCTTCCATGAGCACCTGCAGCTTATCACTAAATCCCAAGGCTTTCATTTCTTGTTTCAAATTCTCCAGATTGTTTAAATTCGTAGCGCGTTTTTATTAACTAAAATTCTGTTGATTGGATTTATTATTACGTCGCAACACCGGCTGGCCTGCTTCCAGCTTGATCTTTATCGTCCGTACTTTTTTAGAAAAGAGGTTTTTCGCAGTCTTGATCCCAGCTCCTGCAGCTTGCAGGCCAATGGACTGATCTATATTCAAAAACTGCATGTTCTGCAAGGCATTATCTGTCCCACCAGAGACTGCATCCCTAAATACCGCCTCCGGCGCATAAATCGCCTCCATACCATCAAGCGAGTATACAGTCAGATCAACGGGAACTATAGAAGTTCCAAGCCTAATATTTTTAATGTTTAGCAATAACCTTTGGTTCATCAACTGGCAAATGCCAAAAATCGCATGTCCTTTGAAAAACAGTTGGCCAGCAAGAGTGACACTGTCCTGTAAAACAAGCTTAATGGTTGCTCATTGCACCACTTTTTGATGATTTGCAATGATGGCTAGAATAGCCCTGAACAAGCTACTTCCGTCGTTGTTGAACACGGCCAGGATGTTGTATATCTAAAATCCCTTGTAACATTCCATTCAGCTGCTCCATTTCAGGATCAGCAGTTTTATTCTCCTGCATGGATTTCATGAGTCCATCCAACCGGTCAACATCTACTGTTGGAAACCATGGAAGAATACGGCACTCCTGAAATATTCAATACCGACCAGGGCTCACAATTTACCAGCCCCATTTTCACCAAAGTCCTCAAAGACAAGCAGGTCAGTATTTCCATGGATGGCAAGGGAAGAGCATTAGATAATGTGTCCATTGAACGGTTCTCGAGGTCATTAAAACAGGAATACATTTATCTGAACCCGCCTAACGGAGGCATGGAGCTGTTTCAGGGTGTGAAACGGTGTTTAGAATTTTATAACAATGAGCGAAAGCATCAGTCAAACCAGGATCTTACTCCAAATGAGGTATTCTATCAGAACAATAAAAAAGTGTGGTAAATAATCTTAAGTTTGAACTATAGTTGTCCAACAAACAGGTAGTATTATAGATGGGTACCTCCCACGAAGAACTATTGAAGGCTAAGAAATAATGGCTATTCTCGCTAAAAGTGTAACCGATGTTCGATACTGGGGGGCAATTTGTATAGATCCGACAGATGTTGCACTTCTGCATCGCCGTTGCATGATTTTTTCAGCAATGTCCGAGCTTTTATACGAGGCGGAACTCAAAAGCTTAGAGGAAAAATTTAAAGTTCCGAAAGAGCAGCATTGGTATTAATAGTGCAGCCTGAAAGCTATTGGAATGCCATTGGCTTTTAAGTTACTGCCAATTTTTGTACCTTTAAAAGATGAAAGTGAACTTTTCAGATTTACCGGACCATAAGCAACAAGAGATAAATGAAATCCTTGAAATTATCAAGGAAGAAGCAGATCCTGTGAAAGTTATTTTATTTGGCAGCCATGCCAATGGAAACTGGGTGGAGGATGAATACGTTGAAAATGGTGTACGTTTCAGCTACATTAGCGATTATGATTTTTTGGTGGTGATAAAAAAGGGCGAACAAAAGGAACAAGCAATTATTAGTCATATAGAAAATCGATCTAATCATTTCAGTAACGTGGTAAGCCCGATAGTTCACGATATAGATTATATAAATGAAGGCTTAAGTTTTGGACAGTATTTTTTTACTGATATTATTAAAGAAGGCATTTTATTGTTTGATACGGGGCAGTATGCTTTTGCGAAGCCAAAAGGCTTAACACCATTGGAAGAACAAGAAAAGGCACAGGAATATTTTGATATATGGTTTCCGCAGGCTGAAGGTTTCTTGAAAATTTCCAATTATTGTTTAAATGAAGGTGATTATCGGATAGGCGCATTCCAACTGCATCAAGCAACTGAATGTTTTTACAGTGCCCTCTTACTCGTTCATACTGGTTATAAACCCAAAACACATAATCTGCAAAAGCTAAGGAATTATGCTAAGCACATTTCTGCGGACTTGTACAATGTTTTCCGTAGCCCTATACTAGATGAGCATGAATATAAATTGTTTGATCTGCTTAAGAGGGGGTATATTGCTGCTCGTTATAAACCGGAATATGCAATTACAATGTTGGAACTGGAAGAGCTGATTCATAAAGTACAGACTATGCAAACGTTGGTCAAAAAACTTTGCGCAGAGAAAATAGCTTCCTATAAATAATATGCCACCGATTAGTAAGAAAACATAAAAGTCTAAAGAGCCTTTTTCGGGCCATAGACATTTGCGTCCTTGCCTTTTACAAGGCGTTTCCCAACTATATCCACAAGATCACGATTCCTAATCAGGGATGTTGAAATATAACGACTTGTGAAAATCCAACCCTTACGAATAAATACTTCACGAATTTCTCCAACAATTAACCCATTTTTATTAAAGTCAAGGTCTGAGAGTAGAACAAATTTGATTGCATGTCTAATTGGAGGACGAGATTCTAACAGCGTATAATATTCTGAATTACCTATATGCCTGTTAGCTAATTGTTCGCGGTAATCATTATTGACTTCGATTTCCTTACCATTTATTTTACTCAGTGAAACATTGAAAAACTCACATGCTTTATTGATGCTCTTAATGTTGTATTCAGCTTGGCCGTTTTTAATTAACCTGAACTGTTTTTCTGATATGGCTAATAGATTAGCGAAATTGAGATCGCTTGTGCCAGAATAATCTAACAACTTAAATATATTTTTAGTGATAGCTTCAAGGTTGAGATTTGCCATAACGGCTAATATAAACTCATTATAGAACTCAAAAACGGTAAAATATTTCCGTTTTTGATTTTTATTTTTTATATTTGTTTTACCACATCCTCATTGCACGGCCTGAGAAACCTAGAGAAAAATAGGATGTTATTTAACGAAAAATATTGCCATAAATGGCCGGGTTTCTTTTTTAAAAGATCGGGCGGTTTCTCAAGCCTCATTAATGAGTTAAAGAAGCCCGTGCCATTTGGCATGCAACTTTTCACCGAACATCTTTTCTCCAAAAAGAACATTTTTAAAAATGTTATCAAAGCACCAGTTTAGATAGTTAACAATAGGCAAGCGGCGGCATTTCATATAGGGAGATGCCCGTCGCCGTGCTTTTTTCTATTTTTTATCAACTAACCAACTTATTATTTCGTGAAAAAATTTATACTAACTATAGTATTGGCCTCGCTTTGCCTTTTTTTTAAGGCGGACGCACAAAGCCAAATAACAGACATAAAGCCATTAAATATTGGCGATACTATACCAGAAGCAGTTTGGAACGTGCCCCTACAGGTGGTCAACCATCCAACAGGTAAAAAGACAATAACCTTAAACGATTACCGGGGAAAACTGATCATCCTAGATTTTTGGGCAACATACTGTAGTCCATGCATAAGATCTTTGAATGAACTAGATAGTCTTCAAAAAGTATTTGACAAAGAAATTAAGGTATTACCAGTTATGGTTTACGATCTGGAAAAGAATGCGCTTCCCTTCATAAAAAAAAAGAACTGGACATGGCCATCAGTAGTAAATGATACAACACTCAATAAGATAGTTTTTTCAAAATATTTATTAGGATTTGGAAATGTTTGGATTTATGATGGACGACTTTGGGCAATTCCAAGGCCAAAAGAAATCAATTCAGGTAACATATCTAAAGTACTTGCTCGCCAGCGAACAGAGATGGAGAACCTAAAAGCACGTAGCCAATAATTTATTAATCATATAGTAAGTACAGCCAAATGAAATACTCTATTCTTATACTATTGATTCTTTTGAATCTAAATGCAAAATCGCAAAGCCGTTTAATCAGCGGAACGGTACTTTCAGCGGTTAATAAATCCCCTTTAAGTGGATCTGTCATATCGCTTAATAGTGGAAGGCAAAAAGCCATTACAAATTCAATGGGTAATTTTGAAATCTCTGTTACATCAGAGAAGGACACATTGATCATCAGCTACGTAGGATATAATACACAATACCTATCTGTTGGTTCACCAATTAGGTCGACCGTAGTTGTAGAACTTGTGGAGAAAGAAAGGCAACTGGAAGAAGTTGTTGTCTCAACAGGCTACTACCAAACACCCAAAGAAAGAGCCACAGGTTCGTTTGCTCATGTCAATAGTGAACTTATCAACAGAAGTACAGGAAGTACTATATTGAGCCGTTTAGAAGGGATTGCCCCAAGCCTTCAATTTGATAAGCGAAACCTTTCTGGGGAATCTTCTACCGCTCCATCGCTGAGAATAAGAGGATTGTCTACGATTGAATCCAACGCTCAGCCCCTTATTGTTTTAGATAATTTCCCTTTTGAAAATGACCTGAGCAGCATCAATCCTAATGATGTAGAAAGCGTCACAATACTCAGAGATGCTGCCGCCGCCTCGATTTGGGGGGCACGAGCAGCGAATGGAGTGATTGTAATCACAACAAAACAGGGAATGTACAACCAAAAAAATGATATTTCTTTTAATCATAATGTGACATTTATTAATAAACCAGATTTATTTTATAACCAGAATTATCTGCCGTCCTCAACCATTATGAGTTTTGAAAAGGAATTGTTTGACAAAGGACTTTATACTGAGGATCCACGAACGGTGTTGCCTGCTTATGCAGATTTACTCATCACCTATCGTGACGGAAAAATAAATGCTGATGATTTCGCTATCAAAGTAGCCAACATGCAAAATCAGGATATTCGCAAGGATGCTTTAGAAAATCTATATCAGCTCGGTATAAATCAGCAATATTCACTTAACCTAAATGGCGGTGGAATGAACAATCGTTATTACGTATCGGCAGGGTATGATAAAAATAGAGCCTTCGTCAGGGAAAATGAAAGTGACAGGATTAACCTGAATATTCAAAATACCTTTAAAATTTTAAAGGAACTTGAAATTACTACGGGCATTTGGTATACCGGACAGAGAGCAAGAAACAATGGTATTACATTGTCGGATTTAAGCCCTTCAACTGGAATAAGGGTTTCTCCCTATGCACAACTAAAGGATGAGAACGGAAACGCAAACGCACTACCTTATAAGATCAGCATGGCCTATGCAAATCAGGCTGTCAAATCGGGACTATTAGACTGGCACTATAGACCACTGGATGAAATTGCCTTAAATAACAATAGCAATAGCAGTAATGAATTGCGACTAAACGGGGTGCTGAAATATAGTCTACCCGGTGGACTTAGCGCATCGATAAATTACCAATACATACAAAACAAGAGCTACAATGAAAATTATTATTCTCCCGGTTCTTGGCATGCGAGAAATCTAATCAATACTTATACTCAACAAGATGGCACAAAAGTAATTCCCAATGGAGGGATTATGAGGGGCTCTGGCGGCTCCACAGGCCTGACACATTCTGGTCGCTTTCAATTAAACTATCAAAAGACATTCTTTCAAAAGCATGAAATCAGTGCTTTGGCGGGAACCGAGGTAAGGCAGCAAATTACATCATCAAAACCAATAGCGTCCTAAACGCAAAAAAGGGAAAGAGGAAGTTTTAACACAAAGTTACCTTTGTGGTGCACAAAAACAATCCCCTTTCTCGATGATAAACATAACATTATTTTCACAAATTATATCAAAAT
>NZ_JACSZW010000014.1 GCF_014472395.1 Pedobacter sp. N36a | reverse complement strand
ATCTGGGGCTATATTTTTCTCTTCAAGGTAGATGTTTAGCATCTTACCTTCTTTTTCTACCTGCGTTAATTCAAAATAATCCAGAATACCTTCCGGTAATAATAAACTGATCAGGGTTTGCTCGGCTTGACTCAAAATGAAAATTTTCGTTTGGTTTACGAATGCAAAAGAAAGAATTTATTTCCTTCCCCCCAAGAATTCCGCTTGATCCCTGAATATCAGAATGTTAATGCGTTTATTCGGTGAGTCGGGGGAACTTCAATTTACTCACCGAATCACTCAATTTTATATGTGATTTATTGAATAAACTGTAGTTTTGGGTAAAAACAAAAAGCCTGCAATCAATTGATTTTCAGGCTTTTAAACGTTTTGTTACTATTTCTTGTGATCCCGCTGGGATTCGAACCCAGGACCACTACATTAAAAGTGTAATGCTCTACCAGCTGAGCTACGGAATCATTTATGTTCCCTTGTTTCGGGAGTGCAAAGATAGAAAAATTTCCTTAATCAGTATACTCAGCACTTAAAAAAGTGAATAATAATTAAAGAAATTTCGTAATGTACTGAGGTACAGTCGAAATATTTTTACAGGAAATAACCTAATTGTTTCTGATAGGAGCGGAATACTGCGTGTATTTACTGCAAGCGGTGATTATACAGCAGTAGAAAATTCGATTTAAACTATCAATTATTGCTTTCCAGCCTATATCAGCGCTCAAATCACAATTGTTAAAAAATAATTGACTGGAAATAAGCCAATACAGCAAACAAATTGCCACGCTTCTTCATTATCTTCTTAACCAATGTTAAGATTATACGTGCCCAGAGCTGATCAGAATGTAAAGCTCAGGTAATTTTTCCCGCATTTTGTTCAATTACAGATGATTTAACGCATTCTGCCAGAAAATAACGTGATATTAATTTGGATATGAAACTATAAAAAGACAATTTTGTGAAAGAAAACGAAACTAATTGAAAGTTTCATTTTGTTAAAAGCGCTACTATGGACAGACTTAAATTGATACAGAATCTTGCAACCGGCGAAAAATGGGACGTGGTCATCATTGGCGGGGGAGCTACAGGTTTGGGAATTGCAATGGATGCGGCTACCCGTGGTTATAAAACGTTATTAGTGGAGCAGGCAGATTTCGCCAAAGGGACCTCTAGTAAAGCAACCAAATTAGTACATGGCGGCGTGCGTTATATGGCTCAGGGTGATCTTGGCCTGGTACGTGAAGCTTGTCACGAAAGAGGTTTATTATTGAAAAATGCCCCTCATCTGACTAAAAATGAATCATTCGTCATTCCTAACTACACTTGGTTCGACAATATCAAATATACTATAGGATTGAAGTTTTACGATCTGTTAGCAGGTAAACTCAGTCTAGGTAGCTCAAAATATATCAATAAAGAAAAGACGATTGCCGCATTGCCTTCTATTAAAAGAGAAGGATTAAAAGGTGGAGTAGTTTACCATGATGGTCAGTTTGACGATACCAGGCTTGCTTTAAATATCGCACAAACTGCTATAGAAAATGGTGCAACGGTACTCAACTACATGAAGGTGGAAGGTTTGCTAAAAGACAGCACTAAGAAAGTAAACGGTGTGAAAGTGAAAGATATTGAAACCGGAAATACTTATGATGTTCTTGGAAAAGTGGTGATCAATGCAACCGGTGTATATGTAGACAATATCCTACAAATGGACAGACCGGAAGCACCGCACCTGGTACGCCCGAGTCAGGGGGTACACATAACGCTAGATCGTTCCTTTATGGAAGGTGATAATGCGCTGATGATTCCTGAAACTGACGATGGAAGGGTACTATTTGCTGTGCCATGGCATGATAAACTCATTGTAGGAACTACGGATACCTTAAGAGATGATCCGGAACTGGAGCCTCAGGCCTTGGATGAGGAAATCGAATTTATCCTTTCTACAGCAGCAAAATATTTCAGGAAAAAGCCAAGCCGTGCAGATGTGCTTGCTGTTTTTGCAGGTTTACGTCCATTGGCAGCCCCAAAACAGGAAGGCTCAAAAACGAAAGAAATTTCCAGAAGCCATAAGATCATCGTGTCAGATTCTGCAATGATCACGATTACCGGTGGTAAATGGACTACTTTTAGAAGAATGGCTCAGGATACGGTAGATAAAGCGATTGAAAAAGGCTACCTGCCAGCAAAATCTTGTAAAACGGAACAGCTTCATATTCATGGGTATGTGGCATCGCCAGACCAATCAGATCCGCTTCATTTTTATGGAACTGATCTTCTAGGAATACAAAAGCTGATTCAGGAAAACCCTTCACTTGGGGAAAGACTGGTTCCAGCATATCCCTATACAAAAGCAATGGTGGTATGGGCCGTAAGAAACGAATATGCGCGTAGGGTAGAAGATGTGCTGGGACGCCGTTTTAGACTGCTGTTCCTGGATGTAAAAGCAGCCCTTGCAGCAGCACCTGAAGTGGCCAGAATCATTGCTGAAGAGCTGAACCGCGATCAGGCATGGGTAGAGAATGAAGTGGAGGATTTTAAGAAGCTCGCTAAGACCTACACCATATTTTAAATCAAAACCAGAGATAATTTTAAACTTATTAATTCCAATAACACCTATAAAATGGAGCCAGATCAAAAATTTATTCTAGCCCTCGATCAGGGAACAACAAGTTCTCGTGCCATTATTTTTAACCATGATGGTGAGGTCGTTGCCGTAGCGCAGAAACCATTTGAGCAATTCTTTCCGAAACCAGGTTGGGTAGAGCATGATGCAAATGAAATCTGGTATTCGCAATCTTCTGTCGCAGCTGAAGTGATTGCCAAATCTGATTTAAACGGATTAAATATCGCTGCAATCGGTATCACTAATCAAAGGGAAACGACGATTGTTTGGGATAGAGAAACCGGAATTCCGGTATACAATGCCATCGTTTGGCAAGACAGACGTACCTCAAAATACTGTGACGAGCTGAAAGAAAAAGGCTGGACAGAGAAAATAAAAGAAAAAACGGGACTCGTCATTGATGCTTATTTCTCAGGAACTAAGGTGAAATGGATTCTCGACAATGTGAAAGGCGCAAGGGAAAGAGCAGAGCATGGAGATTTGTGCTTTGGTACCGTAGATAGCTGGTTGGTCTGGAAATTTACCCGCGGGGCAATGCACATCACCGATGTTTCCAATGCCAGCAGAACTTTGATGTTCAACATCAATACGATGGAATGGGATAAAGAACTATTGGAATTGCTGACGATTCCGGAAAGTATGCTGCCAGAAGTCAGACAAAGTTCTGAAGTATATGGAAATACGGTCACTACACTTTTCGCTTCCAAAATTCCTATTGCTGGAATTGCAGGAGATCAGCAGGCTGCATTATTCGGTCAGATGTGCGTAGATGAAGGAATGACGAAAAATACCTATGGTACCGGTTGTTTTATGCTGATGAACACGGGTCATAAACCTGTATTCTCAAAAAATAACTTGCTGACTACCGTAGGCTGGAAGATCAATGGTAAAGTTACTTATGCTTTAGAAGGCAGTGTTTTTGTCGGCGGAGCAGCGATTCAATGGCTGCGTGATGGTCTTGGAATCATCAGGACCTCTGCAGAAAGTGAAACTTTATCGGCCTCGGTCAAAGACAATGGTGGTGTTTATTTCGTGCCAGCCCTCACCGGATTAGGTGCCCCTTATTGGGATCAATATGCACGCGGTGCGATATTCGGAATTACCCGAGGAACCACTGCTGCCCACATCGCCCGTGCGGCTTTGGAGGGGATCGCTTTCCAGGTAAATGATCTTTTGAAAAGTATGGAGTCCGACTCCGGAAAGAAATCTAAAGAATTAAGGGTAGATGGTGGAGCAGTCGAAAACAATGCTTTAATGCAATTTCAGGCAGATATTTTTGGCAGTGATGTAGTCCGACCAAAGACGCTCGAAACGACTGCTTTAGGAGCTGCTTATCTGGCAGGTCTTGCTGTGGGTTACTGGAGCAGTGTAGAAGAAATCAAGAAACAATGGAATATAGAAAAGAAATTTGAGCCAACGATGGGAAAAGACCAGGCTAAAAACTACCTTCACTACTGGAAAAAAGCAGTAGAAAGATCAAGAAATTGGTCTGAAGAATAAATATCCTACTTTTGTCCAAATGGAAAAAGGAGGGAGTAGGACTGGAGAATTAACATCTTGTTTTACCAAAATTTTAATATCATGAAATGTAAAATCTTAGTGAAAACTGTTGCCTTCGGATTTGTTTTAATCGCAAGTGCAATGAGCGTAAGCGCACAAAAAATCAATGAAAAAGAACTGAAAGTAAATGTAGATAAGATCTCCACTGCCACACAGCAGCTGAAGAATCTGGAGCCAGTTACTTTTAATTATGATACCAAAAAGTTCAATTACCTACAATTGCCAACAGGTGGCCAATACGGTTTCTTAGTAAGTAATGTACTCCCTGAATTTCCGCAAATGGTAACCGAAGTGTCCAAACAATATAATGCCGGAAAAAATGATTCCAAAGTTGTAAAATACAATGAGGTGCAGACAGAAAATCTAATCCCTGTACTGGTAGCCGCGATCAAAGAACAGCAGGCAGAAATTGAACTTTTAAAGAAAGAATTGAATGTATTAAAAGCGAAAGCAAAATAATACTTTAAAGCGCAGCTTTAAAAAGAACAGCTTCCGTTAATACCCGTCGAAGCCCAGGAGATTTTTTTACCAGCTTATCCTGGAAAAATACCCCGCATTTTCGAAAAAAACATCAGGTGTTATAAACACGAAAGCCTCAGATTTCTCTGAGGCTTTTTGCTGTATTTTAAACCAATTAATTGGTCTCTTTTGTAATGTTAATGGTTTTCTCCATCACCGCTACAAGTGTATCTCTATATAGAATGAAGGTCGACTGACGAGCTTCGTCTGTTTCACTTTCTTTTACTGCTTTTCTGCTTTCTTTGATCTGCTGAAGCTCATTGGTATATAAATCCATAAACAATTCAGGTTCTTTATTTTTCAGAATCCTGATGGTATGTGAGTATTTTTCATGGCTGTCAACGAGAATAGCGAAGTTTTTCTCATTATAAATATCCAGACCAACAATTTTTCCTGATAGCTTCTCCAGCTTTCCTCTTTCTTTTGCGTAACCCATAATTGCCACGAATATACCAGTTTTGTGGAAGATTATATAATTCCTTTATTTTTTTACTTATACAAGCTTAAACGGAGTCAGAGTGTATAGTCTAAACAGATGCCTCATAAGGAAAGGGAGTAGCAGTGGCAATGCGTTGGGCTTCAGGTAGTGTTGCTTTTGTTATAAGGTAAATCAGCTGATCATTATTGGAATGAGCTTAATCTTTGGCCTGCTGCATGATGGCCATATTATTTATTAGCCAGTATTTCTGTTTGTTATCTGTTTGTTTATGAGTGAATTAATGTAAGCTTCCTGAGGTAAAAATACACTTTTATCCGGTTGCTTTAATTTTTTTGGAATAATAAATGCTTACTAATATATGATCAGGAATAAAAAATAAATTCTTGTCTACAAAATTAATTAGCGGTTATGAAAGTGAAAAAGAAAATTTTATTGACAGGAGCATCAGGAACAGTAGGTTTTGAAGTATTGAGACAACTGGTTCTGCAAGCTGATAAATATGAGATCACCGTTTTCGATCAAAAGACAAAAAACTCGACTAAACTATTGTCTCCTTATGAAAAACAGATAAAGGTAGTTTATGGCAATCTAAGCAATGCAGAAGAGGTGGCAGAAGTTTGTATGGAAAAGGATTTCTTGATTCATTTGGCGGCGATTATACCACCATTGGCAGATGAAAAACCAGAACTGGCTTATCATGTAAATGTGAATGGGACCAGATACCTGATCCAGGCCTTGAAGCAGTATTCTCCGGATGCTTTTTTCATGTACAGTTCCTCCATCTCCGTTTATGGAGATCGTTTAAATACCCCTTGGATTAGAACTTCAGATCCTTTATCACCGAGTCCGGAGGATCATTATGCGGTCACCAAAATAGAATCGGAACAGCACATCCGTAACAGCGGTCTCGATTTCTGTATTTTTAGACTGGCTGCAATCATGGGTACCAATAATCACAAACCTTCTGGGATCATGTTCCACATGCCTCTGGCTACGGCTATGGAGATTTTAACACCAGAAGACACCGCCAGGGCTTTTGTAAATGGACTGTCAAAACGCAGCGAATTATCTAGGGAAACTTATAATCTTGGTGGAGGAGCCCTTTGCCGTATCAGTTATCAGGATTTCCTTTCCCGCTCCTTTAAAGCCTTCGGTTTAGGGGAACTGGATTTTCCCTCAAACGCTTTTGCGGAGAAGAATTTTCACTGCGGATATTATGCGGATGGTGATGAATTGGAAGAACTCCTTCATTTCAGAAGGGATACCCTGGAGCATTATTTTGCAAAATTAAATCAATCGGTATCGCCGATCAAGAAAACGATGGCCTCCGTATTCAGGGGCTCTATTAAGCGCCAGCTGCTGAAAAAATCAGAACCTTTTCATGCTTTACTACATAAAGATAAGGAAATGTCTGCGCGGTTCTTCAATGAGCTTTAGCTAATCGCAGCAAAAAATTGCTGTTTACAAAAAGGATGCCCCTCTAAATATAGAATGGAGCAGGATATCAATTAAATGAATGATCTAAAAATGAAAACATATATGAAAAATATCATAGCAATCGCATTGCTTTTTGCCGTTCAATTCGGCTACGCACAAAAGGGGCCCTTAAAAATAACGGTCACCAATATCAATCATCTGGAAGGAAATATTCAGGTGAGTTTATACAACAGTAAAGCTTCGTTTATTAAACCGGGGAAGGAATATAAAACCATGGTCAGGGAGGTGAAAGCAGGAACAGAGATTTTTACTTTTAATGATTTGCCTGCCGGAGAATATGCGGTGGCCCTTTATCATGATGAAAATGGTGATGGAAAATGTAATACCAATATGCTCGGGATTCCTAAAGAAGGTTATGCTTTCTCCAAGAATTTCATCCCTAAATTGTCTGCCCCAAAGTTTGAAGACACCAAGTTTAAACAGGAGCAGGGTACCAATATGGTGATCAAAATGCATTACTAGTGGAAGTTCAAAAGAGTTAGCCATTATAATTGCTTGCTGCAATGACACATGAGTCACTATTCAGTGTTTGCCTTTATTCTAAACAGGTCTACATTAGAAACTAAGAACTTATTTTGCAGGGCAATTCTAGCCAGTTTTGTGCTCACCAGACTATTTTCCCTGGAATTGAGCAAAAATACCGAGCTTTCTCCCATTAAAAACAACCTTTCTTCAGATTGCAGCATCTTGTCATAATCACCGACCAGTGAGTTGGTAATGGCCATTTGCTGCTGTATAGATTTGATCTCCGCCTGTTGTGCAGTAATTTTGTTCTTCAACTGTAAACGCTCCAGATTAAGGTCCAGCTGACTGTCGTTGATCTTTAGCTGAGCCAATTTCAAAGCACCCCTTTCTTTTCTCAGGAACAGCGGTACACTAAACTTCAATTCAAATTTATAATTGCCCAATTCAAAGTCATTAAAATAGTAGGGATCAGATAAATAACTGTAACCCACATCTAATTTGGGCAGCAGCATATTGCGCTTCAATTTCTGTTCTATCGTCAGGATTTCTATTTTCTGCTGCATGGCCATCAGCTTAGGATGCTTGGCTAAAACGTCATTAGCAGATACCAGCGCATCGAAATTGAGCGCCACTTTCAGGTCGTTTTCCAGCTCCGCTTCCGGTATCATGGTTTCCTTTAATTCCATCGGAATGTTCTCAATCCATAAGTAATTGGAAAGCTCCAACTTCGCCTTGGCCAGTTTCAGTTCGGCCTCTGTTAGGTTCAATTGCCTGTTTTTAATGACAATTCTCGCCTCGATACTGTCAACAGCAGCTTTATCTCCAGCTTTGATGAGTTTTCTTATCCCTTCTGCCCGTTTCTCGGCAAAAGTCAGGTATTCCTGGTAGAGCTTGGCCTCATCATATGTCCTTTTCCAGTTGATATAAGCGGTAGAAGCATCGTAAAGGATATTTACCGCTTGTAACTGGCGCTCTGATTTACTTAGCTGGAGCTGGATTTTAGCAATCCGAAGATCTGCCATTCGCTGGTTGATCAATAGTCCCTGAGCCAAAGGAACTGTGATGCCTAAGGCAGTCAAGCCATTGTCTGGCGTTCTGTTTTGTGGGTTCAGGTAATTGCCGTCATTGCTGTCGAAACCCGCTTTCACTTCTATACCATACCAGGTGGGAACTTTGAAACTGCTGTTAAACAAAGAATAGTACTCGGTTCCTTTAAATTGTTTATTCCTGAAATCGACTTCCAGTTTCGGGTCGAAACCACCACGAGCCATCATCAGGGCAGTTTCGGCTTTACTCAGCAAGAGGTCTGCCTGTTTCACCGCAGGATGGTACTTTTTGACGTAGCCCAGAAACTCCGGAAAAGTCAGTACTTCTGGTTTAAGCTCCTGTGCAAAGCCGGGTAAAGTGCAGAAAAGACAGCTGAACAGTATTAATTTTTTGATTTTCATGCGCTTACTTTTTAGCTGTAGCAGGTTTTTCCGATTGATAATAGTTGGGAGGGAAGCCATTCAGTGTTCTCCAGATTTCAAACCATACGGGTACCGTTTCCAGCAGTGCAATGGTTTCTGCACCTGAGCCCATGCTCAATTGCTTTGGCCATTGATCTTCCTCGGGGTCTGGTGCGATCAATACCCTGTACTTGCCATTTGGACTGATAAAATTCTCTATGGCTACAATTTTTCCACCAAATGTACCATAAGACATATCTGGCCAGCCGGAGAATACAATCGTTGGCCAACCATCAAACCATACGCGGATCTTTTCACCTTTTTTCAAAAGGATCATGTCTATAGGGCTGACAAATGTTTCTACCGCAAACTCATATTTTGCCGGCATGATGCTCACAATTGGGACGCCTTCTTTTACAGTCTCGCCCAATCCCGATTGCAGGGCGCGGTTTACATACCCATCTTGCGGCGCTTTGATGTAATACATGCCATTTCTGATGCTATAATTTGCATATTGATTTTCCAGTTTACTCAGTTGGCCGGAAGCATCGGCCTGATTGCTGAGTGTGGTAAATTTATCGCCTTTGGCTTTAGATATTTTCTCTGCATATTCTGCGGAAAGGCGCTCTACCTCTAATCTGGCATTGATCAGCTCATTTCTGGAAGTCAATAGTTTGTTTTCCTGAGTCGTTACTTTTGCCTGTACATCCTGTAGTTTTAACCGTTTCTCTTCCACATCGGTAACTGGCTTTAATCCTTCCTTTTGAAGTTGAATGGAACGTTCTGCTTGTGTAAGGGCAATTTTAAGCTGTATTTTGACCGCTTCAAAATCCATACTGTCGCTCTCTATTTTCAAAAGAGACTGTTTAATTTTATTCCTTGCCTGCTGATGTTTTAGGCTTTTTTCGCCTTCCAATGCGCTCACCTGTGCGTTTAGTGCAGCTACTTTTCCATGATAAGATTCCAGTGCCATTTTCTTGGCATTCACCTGATCCTTCGTGTTTTCTAACAGGTTTGGGTCAAAATATTCTTCTTTTACTTCAGAAAGAAAGATGATGGTGTCGCCCTTTTTTACATAATCCCCTTCTTGTACATACCACTTTTCAATCCTTCCGGCGATGACGGTATTGATGGTTTGCGGTCGTTGATTGGGTTTTAAGGCAGTTACAGCACCAGATCCGGAAATGTTTTGTGTCCAGGGTAGAAACAGGACGATGATCCCAATAATGCATATCGCTAAAATCAACCTGTTCAATATTTTATAATGCGGTCGGTTTCCTAGGTTTTTAACCGCACTATAGCGGTCTAATATATGCTGCTGCGTATTTTTCTGATCAGATAAATTTAGCATTTTCTTATTTCTTTAGGTCGTTGATGATTTTTCCGTTTTTCATAGTAATTGACCTGTTGGATTTCAACTTCCAGGTTGGGTTTGCAGAGGAGACAATAACCGTCCATTGCTGGCTTTCAGCGCAAATGAAGGCGATGATGGCATCTGCCGTATCTTGATCCAGGCGGTCTGTCGGGTCTTCATAAAGCAAAATTGCTGGTTTATGAATGATGCTTCTGGCCAGCATGATTTTCTGTGCATTAGAAGAAGACAGCTGTTTACCTTCCGGAAATATTTTAGTATCCAGTCCATGAGGAAGGGTTTTGATATAGTCACTCAGCTGTACCGCATCCAATGCCCATCTTAGATCTTGCGCTGTAACGGCGGGGTCATTGAAGGTGATGTTCTCCAGGATGCTGCCTTCAAATGGGCTTTGTCCTTGAATGATCACCCCAATCTGCGCGCGGTATTGATTGATGTCGATCTGACGGAAAGTATCGTCATTGATAAATAATGCACCGGAAGTGGGTTTTAATAAGCCGGAAAGGGTACGGATTAAAGTGGTTTTTCCGGAGCCATTTGCGCCATTCAGGATGATTTTTTCGCCCGGTTCAATTTTCAGGGAGATGTCTTTTAACATATCGGTTTCGGCGCCTGGGAATCGGAGAGATACTTGATCTGCCTCCAGGGTAATACGGTCGTAAAGTGGCTTGCCTTCGGCTTCCGACAAGGTTTCTATTTCCATATCTGTTACTTTTCCAATCTTTTCTACAGCAGTCAATACATCATAAAAGGTCTCCAGACCCAGTACGATTTTTTCTACCGAATTGATCACCAATAAAATGATAATCTCTGAGGCGACAAACTGTCCGATGTTCATTTGCTGATTCAGCACCAGGTAACCTCCAATCAGGAGCAGGCCAGCAGTGATGATCACTTTAAAGATGATCAGCTGTCCATATTGCCGCTTGATGACGTTAAAGTGTTTTTCCCGGTAATCCAGGTAGTTGTTGGTTAAGCTGTTGTTTTTTTGAAGGGCAAAGTCAAAGTTCAGTGATTTTTTAAAGCTATGTTTATTCCTTGCAATCTCCTGCAGCCACTCTGCAGCGCGATATTTATACTTCGATTCACTCAAACTGGTATCCAATCCCTTGGTATAAGAAAACTTAAAGATCAGGTACAGCATGGCCACTAATAATACGCCAAACAGGATAAAGGAAGGATGGTATAAAGACAGCAGAATGATCCCAAAACCGATTTGCAGCAAGGCGGAAGAATAATCCAGCATGAGCTTGGAAACGCCTTTTTGAATGGTTAACGTGTCAAAGAAGCGGTTGGCAATTTCCGGGGGATAAAGCTCATGGTAGAGTTCGTCGAACTTGATTTTCGGAAGTCGGTAGGCAAATTCAAAAGAAGAACGTACAAAGATCTTTTGCTGCAGGTTTTCTGTGATCCGCAATTGCATGAGCGATAAAATCCCTACAAAAGCAACGCCGGTAACTACGCCGATCACGAGGATGATCCAGGAAACGCTGACCCTGCCGCTTTGCAGGAAATTTACAATCGCCTGAATGCCTAAGGGCAGCGACAGACTGATGAGTCCGGCTATGATGGCGTATAAAAATATTTGAGTTACGTCTTTTTTGTCAAGCTTTAGCAGACTGAAGAATCTTTTTGCCGGGGTCATGATTTTGGGCTTAATATGCGCTGGATAAGGTCTGTATAATAGGCAGTCGGACTGGTGTTTTCATTGCAGTCGGTAATCGTTTTGAAATGATCTTTCAGGAAATGCTGGTGTAATGCGCCTTCCACGATGCTCGAAATTAAGCTTTTCGGGAAAGGGTATTCCGGATCAATCATGACCACCATTCCTACCATTCTGCTGATCACTCTTTTGTAAATCAAAAAGAAGCCCTCTTTGTTTTCTTCATCCACCTCTTTGGTTAAAAATGTCTTGGTAAATTCCGCAATGATGATCTTATTCAGTAAGGCTTCATTGAGGTAAGGGGTGTTCAGGTCGTCCTCAATTTTCTCTGTCACCAGTTCCAGGGCTTTGAGCAGCTGGTCTAAAGGAGCCGCGATGTTGGCGGTAGCAAAGACCATTTTATACTCTATCCAGCTCCAGTACCAGGAAGAGAAGTAAACCAGTAATTTATGCTTGTTTTCAAAATATCGGTAGATGGAACTCTCATTGGAACCAATGCGCTCCCCAAGCTTTTTAAAGGTAAAGTTGTCAAAGCCGATTTCATCCATGATGATCAGACTGTGCTTGATGATCTTTCTGCCAAGCGTGGTGCTTTCCGGATCTTTCACATAGATCTTTTCGTTCACCTGTATTTTTATATTTGCCAATAGCTGATCCATAATAGCTGTGTTTATTGCAAATGTAATAGTATTACTATCATAAATAATAAGAATACTTACATTTTTTATTAAAACTGCCTTTAAGTGGTCTTTAAAGCCATAATCGGTTTTTGTTTTTTTGATGGGGAAGGCTTATTTTATTCCTTTACCTAACGATTTATTTGTATTTTACAGTCCTTATGAACCTTTAAAGAAATAAAAAGATGCTCAACCGAAGAAACTTTATCCGAAATAGTACTGGCGCTTTAGGTAGTACAGTTCTGCTTTCTGCACTCGATAATCCTGCTTATGCGCTTTATGAGCGGACAATTGGGGCGAATGACCAGATCAATATCGGAGTAATTGGGATCAACGGAATGGGCTGGTCAGATTTGAGAGCCGCACTAAATGTTCCAGGAGTAACTTTAGTCGCGCTGTGTGATTCGGATCAAAACGTGTTAGACAAAAGGATGGGGGAGCTGAAGGGTTTAAACATAGCTGCTTCAAAGGTGAAGGCGTATAAAGACTATCGTGCCTTATTAGACAATAAAGACATTGATGCGGTGATTATAGGAAGTCCGGATCATTGGCATGCTTTGATGATGATCCATGCTTGTCAGGCAGGTAAAGATGTGTATATAGAAAAACCGGTTGGGAATTCAATTTTGGAATGCCGTACAATGGTTGCGGCGCAGCAAAAATACAACAAAGTGGTACAGGCAGGGCAATGGCAGCGGAGTCAGCAGCATTTTAAAGATGCGGTAGATTTTGTGAAAGGCGGACAGCTCGGGAACATCAGAACGGTTAAGGTCTGGTGTTATCAAGGTTGGATGAAGCCTGGGCCTGTAGTTCCGGATACGGCAGTTCCCGCTGGTGTAGACTATGATTTATGGTTAGGGCCAGCAAAAAAACGCGCTTTTAATTCCAGTAGGTATCATTTTAATTTCCGATGGTTTTGGGATTATGCAGGTGGATTAATGACAGATTGGGGTGTACATTTGATCGACTACGGTTTACTGGGGATGGGATCGCCGATTCCAAAAAGTATCTCTGCATTAGGTGGCCGCTTTGCTTATCCTGATTTATATGAGGAGACTCCTGATACATTGACTACACTTTATGAGTTTGAAAAATTTAACATGGTATGGGATTCTGCCATGGGCATTGATAACGGTTCTTACAACAGGGATCATGGCATCGCCTACATTGGCAACAATGGAACGCTGATTCTGAATAGAGGAGGATGGGAAGTGATCGAAGAAAGACAAAGCGGTCATAAAGTGAGCAAACCCTTTCTGAAAGCCTCGGATAATGGTCTTAACAACCACATGCTGAACTTCTTTGCTGCTGTGAGGTCAAGAAAGAAAGAAGGTTTAAATTGTGACATACAAGCTGCAGCACACGTGGCCAGTATCGCCCAAATGGGTAATATCGCTTACAAAACCGGAGAAAAACTAACCTGGGATGCCCAGAAAAACCAATTTACCGACAAACAAATCAATAGCAAATATTTAATGGCGCCTTACCATAATGGTTATAACTTGCCAAAAATCTAAAATATGAAGTTTCTTTTTACCACTGCTGCGTTAGCATTATTTACCCTGATGTCTTATGGACAATCAAAATTTGTACGTTTAATGACCACCAAAGGTGACATCACCTTGATGCTGTACGACCAAACGCCTAAGCACAGGGATGCCTTTTTGAAAACCATAAAACAAGGTTTGTATGACCACGCGGCTTTTAACCGGGTGATTAAAGGTTTTGTGAGTCAGGGGGGAGAGTTGGATGAAACCATTCTGGATAGAGAAAAACAGCAGCCAGAAAAGCCTTTAGCGCGCATACCTGCAGAGATTGTTCCTGGTCTTTTTCACAAGAAAGGCGCATTGGGAGCCGGTAGAAACGACAATCCGGAACACAGTTCTTACTTTACGCAAATTTACCTGGTTGCAGGCAAACCTCAAACCGACGAAGAACTGAATGCCATGGAAAATAAGAAAGGGCATCGGTTTTCTGCCCTAGAAAGGGCAGCTTACAAAAAGATCGGAGGAATCCCTCGCCTGGATCTGGATTATACGATATTCGGAGAAATTGTAGAAGGGATGGATGTAGCGGATGCCATCAATTCAGCCCAAACGGATCAGCATGATTTACCACTAACGCCAATTACATTCACACCTCAGTTGTTATCTAAGAAAGAGGCCGCAGTAATCAGGAAAGTGTTGGATTCCCGTGTAAATTAGCAATTTGTATTTCAAATCACCGGCTATTTTTATTGACATTAACTTGCGAAATCAGGAATGGTTAGCCCCTTGTATGGTCATCTATATACTAAGAAGCATCTGCTAAAAGCATGATGTCTGTAGCGAAAAGTAATTGGTTTACGTTTAATAGGTATTCACCAAGTTTTAAACCAACTAAATTATGATGAAAAGACCCGCTGCTTATTTCTTAATGATTGCAGGTGTTATCTTCCTGTCCGCTTGTCTCAAAGAAACCATGGATGATGACCGAAATCCTGGCTGTGATCCACCTTCATCGAATACATTTTTTCAAGTCGTAGATAAAACTTCCGGAGCAGACCTGTTTTTCGGCGAGAGTCCAAAGTATAAAATCAATGAAATTAACGTCTACAGAACAAAAGATAAGACATTTAAGGAGCCATTGCGTTTAATTCCTGTTGGCGGCGACATAGCTGCGTTTTCACTTGCCTTTGATTATCACAAACCTATTGATACCTTGCTGATTAAAATCGCAGATACGCCAATAGATTCCTTGTTTTACACGGTTAAAAAACCTGTAAATCATTGCAACCCCTATGAGATGGAAAATGTTAAATTCAACAAAGTCGATATCATTAGAGATAAAGGCCTCTTGGTTTTTAAGAAATAAAAAAGCTATTATAGCGTATGACTTAAAATCGCGATTTGCCTAGTCCATTCCTTACCATAAATTCTCATTTCCAAGGCATTTACTTGATGACTGCCTTGGAAATAGAGATAGGATTAAACACCTCTTTAGCTTAACTTTATTTTTACTAAAGTCGTGTAATCAATTGATCTTTAGTGGAAATTAAATTGACTTGTGCGTTGTTTCTCGTCTTGAAGTTTATTGTTTCAATGTCTTTTTTTCTCCGATACAAATTTGCCTCGATCATTTTTCAGTAAATTTGCAGCATAGGGAATAATGATAACGATAGGGGTTTTAAGATGAAGATACTGTTAATAGAGGATGAGATAGCGGTAGTTTCTTTGATCAAAAGAAGCTTAATGGATGAAAACATTGATTTAGACATTAGTGTAGCAATGGACGGGCTCACCGGGTTGAAAATGGCTGGAATGAACCGGTTTGACCTGATTATTCTGGATATTATGCTGCCTGGTATGGATGGTCTGGAGGTTTGCCGAAATATCAGATTAACAGACCCCGATGTACCGATTATCATTCTTTCAGCCTTAAATCAAACGGAGGATATTGTGGCAGCCTTTAATCTGGATGCTGATGAATACCTTACGAAGCCTTTCAAAATCGACGAATTAAAAGCCCGTGTTTTTCGCAAATCGCGTAAATCGGGAACGGTACGTACTACGCCTGCAAATCTCTTAACCATATCTGATTTAGTGCTTGATAAAGACAGCAAGTCGGTCACCAGGGCTGGAAAAGTGATTGTGCTGACGGCAACAGAGCATCGACTCCTCGAATATCTGATGCAGCATATGAACAGGATCATTACCCGTGTGGATATCCTGGAAGAAGTCTGGGGAATGAATTTTAACCTCAGCACCAATGTGGTGGATGTATACCTGAACTACCTCCGCAAAAAGATCGATAAAAACTTTAGTCCTAAATTGATTCATACCGTAATTGGGATGGGTTATGTACTCAGAGTCCAGGAGAACCATGAAGATTAGAACCAAAATTATTCTGCTTTCCTCGGCAATAGGGAGTCTAATCCTGGTGTCTTTTGCAGTCTATGTTTCGTATTTCACGGCGAAGACGCTGGAGAGTAAATTCTACATCAGGCTAGAAGAAAACGCAAGAATGTTAGGCACGCATGTCTTCAATTCAAAAAGTTATAAAGACAAAGGTTATTATGAGCTGAGTAATCAATTCATCAATCAGTTTTCTCTTGGCAGGAATTTTCTGGTGCGGGTAGATAAAAACAGGAAGCAGCCACGATATGAACCGCTTTTGCCGATGAGCAATGCTTTTTTTGAAGAAGCAATTGAAAAAGGAAAAGCCGAACTCATGATGGGTGATACTGCTTATGTTGCGCTTTTTTTTGAAGATAAAGACCACGATAAGAATCTGGTAGTGGTTTCTTCGGCAGTAGACGATTTTGGGATTGCAGAACACAACGACCTCAATAGCGCACTGATTTCAGGCATCGTGATTTTCTTATTCCTCATCTTCCTGATCTCTTTTTATTTTGCCGATAAGCTGTTAAATCCGATCGCTTCCATTAATAAGCGTATTGGATTGATCAATATCAGTAACCTGAACCTGCGGTTAACCAGCAGGAAAACTAAAGATCAAACTAAAGAAAAGGATGAGATTGAAGTCCTGATCACCAATATCAACGACATGCTCAGCCGATTGGAGATTGCCGTGAAGTCTCAGCGAAGCTTTATCAGCAATGCCTCGCATTCTTTGAGGACTCCTATGACCATCATCAGCGGTGAGACTGAACTCGCATTGCAGAGCCTGGATCCCAAACATCCTGCCCATTACTCGTTAGAAATGGTGTCCAGGGAAGTGGATCGGATGAACCTGATCGTGAACAACCTGCTGCTGCTTTCCAGAACAGGCTATGATGGCAAGGTGCAGAACATGAACTATGTCAGGATTGATGAATTGCTGTATAGTGTAAAAGAATCTGAAGGCTACCTGAACGATAACCATCGGATTTTCCTGGATTTCTCCAACATTCCGGAGGATAGCAATCTTTTAACTGTTCAGGTCAATCAGGATTTGTTTTTCATCGGACTTTCCAATATTATTTCTAACGCTTGTAAATATGGTAATGAAAAGGAAGTGAAAGTCAGTATTGAAGTAGACCATTTGAAGATCATTATCCGGGTAGTGGATCAGGGGATAGGTATTCCTGATCAGGATAAACCCCATATTTTTGAATCCTTTTTTCGGGCCTCCAATGTGGGCAGTATTTACGGAAATGGCCTCGGACTGGTACTTGCCAAAAATATCTTTGAACTTCATGACGCGAGTCTGACGATCGATTCTACGGAAGGAAAAGGCACAGTCGTGACGATTACCTGTCCTATAGCGGTTCTCTAATCTGGCTCTTATTTTTCGCTAATACCGCGTTAATCTTCGCTTTAGCGCGTTATTAGGTCTGTCGCCTATACTTGTATCATTAAGTATAGCGATATGAAAATCAGAACCAGTGTAGGTATAGCTTTATGTGCAGTTTGTCCGGCAATAGCCTCGGCACAAACGCCAGTTGATACCACAAAAAAGACTTCCCTTGCTACTGAAAAGCAGGCGAGTCCTTCCATTTTTAACCTCCACATACTTGGCCGTACCTCTTTAAATATTGGCCAGAATAAAGAACGCGCTTTAAACGCAGGTTTCAGAATGGATGAAACCAGGTTATTACTGAGCGGTAATGTGAATCCAGACCTGTCTTATAAAGTTCGCTTCCGATTAAACAAAGCTTTCACTACCACTACTCAAGACAATGGGTCGAGGGCGCTGGACTTTGCTCAGGTGAATTACCGCTTCGGTAAACAGAAAGACTGGGAAGTTATTTTAGGTAAGCAAGCCGCTGCAGTGGGCAGTTACGAGTTTGTGAACAACCCGGTTTATGAATACATTTTTACAGATTATGTAGACCGTATCCTGAACCTATTCGTGGTCGGGGCTACCTTTTCCTACACCGCAAGCCCAAACCATAATTTTCAAGTACAACTCTACAATACTTCCACTGAAACTTTCGATCAGCTGATTAAAACTGCTGGTTACCGAGCAGGGGAGTTCAAGCAATCGGAACGCCCAATGGGTGCTTATTTCACCTGGCAGGGGAAGTTCTTCGATAAAGCATTCCATACCAAATGGTCTTATAACTATAACCAGCTGATTGCCGGAGCAGATAATCATTCCCTTTCCCTGGCAAATATGTACCAGTCTAAAAACACAAAAGTCTATTTAGATCTGCAGTATTCTGATTATGGAGTCGATCATACTATGTTGGCCTCCAATCCAATTCATGCTTTCTTAGGAACTAATGCTGCAGATAGAATCATGCGCAGGGATATCGTGTATAAATCTGCAGTGCTGAGGTTTGATCAGCAGATGAGCACACATTGGGGCATCTCTGTAAAAGGAGCTTATGAAACCGCAAGCGCCTCTAAAGACAAAGCAATAGGTGCCGATTTCAGGAGAAACTGGACCGGCTATGCAGCCCTGGAATACAAGCCAATTGCCAATCAGGACTGGAAACTTTTTGCCGGATACATCGACCATAAGATCAGTTATAAAAACCGCCTTGGAATGCCTTCGGAAAAAAACAACCGCTTCATTCTGGGGACCTATTTTAACCTGAAAGCGATCTAGTAAAAACTCACATCCAATCCTATCAGAATCCAACAGATAATAAATTTAATACTATAATATTTTATGCGTTTAACACCCAGAGAAACCGAAAAATTGATGCTGCATCTTGCAGGTGAGCTTGCCAGCAAACGTCTCAAAAGAGGCCTGAAGCTGAACTATCCGGAATGTATCGCCTACATCAGTGCAGAGATCATGGAGAAAGCAAGAGATGGAAGAACTGTATCCGCGCTAATGGACTACGGAACCAAGTTGTTGAGTAGAAAACAGGTGATGGAAGGCGTTCCAGAGATGATCCATGATGTGCAGATTGAAGTGACATTTCCAGATGGAACAAAGCTAGTTACCATTCACAATCCTATTCGCTAATCTTTAAAATTATAAAAAATGATACCAGGAGAATACATTATAAAAAAAGAAGACATCAAGGCCAATGTCGGTTACGAAACATCGCCCTTGTCTGTGACCAATACAGGAGATAGACCGATACAAATAGGTTCCCATTATCATTTTTTTGAGGTGAACAGACACCTGCAGTTCGACAGAGAACGTGCATATGGGAAAAGATTAAACATTCCTGCCAGTACCGCGATCCGTTTTGAACCCGGAGAAAGCAAAGACATCATCCTCGTAGAGATTGGCGGCAACAAAGAAATCCACGGATTTAATGGCTTAACCAGTGGTAAGTACACGGATGAGAAAGTAAAGGAAGCGGCGATCGCAAAAATGAATGCAGAAAAGTATAAAACCGTAAAATTAAGATAAGATATTATGGCAGATTGGAATAGAAGAGAATGGATTAAGGTAGTTGGGATGACTGCCATGGGCAGTGTAGTTGGTTTAAGGTCTTTAGGACTGGATAAACTTGGCCTTGACGCAGGTTCCGTTAAATATATAGATGGGGACCTTTACATTCCCAGAGCAAAATATGTGGCGCTTTTTGGCCCTACCACAGGTGATAAAGTGAGGTTGGCCGATACGGATTTATTTATTGAAATCGAGAAAGATTTTGCCGTATACGGAGAAGAAAACAAGTTTGGTGGTGGTAAAACCATCCGTGATGGTATGGGCCAGTCGGCACGTGCGTTGGCAGACGAAGGTGTACTGGATTTCTGTATCACAAACGTGATGGTGATTGACCATTGGGGGATCGTGAAAGGTGATGTGGGGATCAAAAATGGAAAGATTGTTGGAGTTGGAAAGGCAGGAAACCCTGATGTTCAGGATGGGGTAACGGAGCACATGATCATCGGTGCTTCTACGGAAGTACACAGTGGTGTTGGGATGATCCTTACTGCCGGTGGTATTGATACCCACATTCACTTTATCAGTCCACAGCAAGTAGAAACGGCATTGTACAGCGGGGTAACCACCTTTATCGGTGGCGGTACAGGACCAGCAGATGGTACCCACGCGACTACCGTAACTTCTGGTAAATGGTACATTGAAAAAATGCTGCAGGCATTTGAAAACCTGCCCATCAACGTTGGTTTATTCGGTAAAGGAAACGTATCGACTATGGCGCCTATCGAAGAAATGGTAGAAGCAGGTGCATTGGGTGTGAAGATCCATGAAGATTGGGGTGCGAATCCAGTGACCATCGATATGGCCTTGAAAGTAGCAGATAAATACGATGTTCAGGTGGCCATCCACTCGGATACACTAAATGAGGCTGGTTTCTTAGAAGATACTGTACGTGCGATTGATGGCCGTGTGATCCATACTTTCCACACCGAAGGTGCGGGAGGAGGACACGCTCCGGACATTATGAAGATCGCGATGTACCCTAACATTTTGCCCGCATCTACCAACCCAACAAAACCTTACACGATCAATACTGCGGAAGAGCATTTAGACATGCTGATGGTATGCCATCACCTGGATAAAAATGTGAAAGAAGATGTGGCTTTTGCGGATTCAAGAATCCGTCCTCAAACCATCGCTGCAGAAGATATTCTACAAGATATGGGCGTGTTCAGCATCATGAGTTCTGATAGTCAGGCCATGGGTAGAGTAGGTGAAGTGATTTCCCGTACTTTCCAGACTGCTCATAAAATGAGGATTCAAAGAGGTCCCTTAAAAGAAGATGAAGGAAAAGGTAATGACAACTTCAGGGTGAAGCGTTACATTTCTAAATATACCATCAATCCGGCAAAAGCACATGGAATTGATACCTATGTAGGTTCTATTGAACCTGGTAAAATTGCCGATCTGATTTTATGGAAAGCAGAAATGTTTGGCGTAAAACCTGAGCTGGTGATTAAAGGAGGAATGATCCTGGGTGCCAAAATGGGAGATGCCAATGCTTCTATTCCAACACCTCAGCCCATCATCTATAGAATGATGTTCGGTAACCACGGTAAAGCATTGTCTAACATCTGTTTCAACTTTGTTTCTAAAGCTTCTTTAGAAAATGGAGCGATCGCTAATTATGGCCTTGCCCGTACCAGTTTACCGGTAAAAGGCTGTAGAACGGTCATGAAAAAAGACATGGTGCACAACGATGCGATGCCAAATATTACGGTAGATCCGGAAACTTATGACGTACGTGTAGATGGCGTAATTGCTACCTGCGAGCCTTTGGCCGTACTTCCTATGGCACAACGTTATTTCCTTTTCTAAAATGATAAAAGTAGATCGGGTTATTGCCAACCTATACGACGATGCGAAACGCTACTCCAACTGTAAAATCGATGTTTTGCAATTGGAATGGTATGATACGACAAAGAGAATCCTGCGCATGCTAACAGATGGGGGACGTGAAATTGCGATCCAACATCTGGCACAGGAGCAGCTTTTTCATGGCGATATTTTGCACCATGAAGGGAAAAACATCATTGTGGTGCAGATCATCCCTGGCCCTTGTATCGTGTTTCAGCCAGTCAGCTTTAAAGATATGGCCATTGTCTGTTTTGAAATTGGCAATAAGCACATCCCGGTTTTTATCAATAAAGACAAAGAAGTCATCATCGCATTCGAAGAACCGCTGTATCAATTTTTGAAAAGAGGGGGATTCAAACCGCGCAAAGAAGATAGAATAATTGAAAGAACCTCTACCCTGATGATCCACAAATGGAGTTCATCAGGGCAGGTAATTTCTTTAGCAAGCAAGTAACATGAACGCATTACTGACCTTATTACAGATTAATGATTCCGCATTTCCGATCGGTAGTTTCACCCAGTCTTATGGACTGGAAAGCTATGTGACTAAAGGAATTGTGAAAGATAGCAAAGCCGTTAAGATATATGCGGAAACGATGCTGAAGCACAATTTTTATTATAACGATGCCGCCTTTTTCATGAAAACCTGGAAGATGTGCGACAGTCATGCCACAAAAGCCAGAGTTCAGGAACTGGACGATCTGATCACCGCCTATAAAGCACCTTTTGAAATCAGAGAGGCGAGCAAGAAATTAGGCATCCGTTTTCTGAAAGTGACGGAAAACCTGAAGCCGATCCCGCGCTGTACAAAATACCTGCAGGCGATCAAAGGCGGAGAGGTACACGGACATTATGCGATGGCTTTTGCCATGTATGCGCATGCGGCTAAAATACCCATGAAAGACGCATTACATGCATTTTACTACAACACCCTTAACGGAATGGTGACCAATTGCGCCAAGCTGGTACCCATCAGCCAGATGGATGCACAAAAGATTTTGTACAACCTGCATGGGCTGATAGATGAATTGGTGGAAGCACAGGAAAATATGCCCGTAGAACTATTAGGCAGCTGCTGTATCGCTCAGGACATCAGGTGTATGCAGCATGAAAAATTATATACAAGGATTTATATTTCATAATGACATAAAATGGCAAAGAGAAAATATGTGAAAATAGGGGTCGCAGGACCAGTAGGGTCGGGAAAGACCGCATTAATCGAAAGATTGACTAGAACCATGTGCAATGATTATAGCATTTGCGTGGTGACCAATGATATTTATACCCGTGAGGATGCGGAGTTTCTTCAGAAAAACTCCTCCCTGCCAGCAGAAAGAATTGCTGGAGTAGAAACGGGCGGATGTCCACATACGGCAATCCGGGAAGATTGTTCCATGAACCTAGAGGCTGTGGAAGAACTTGCCGAGAAATTTCCTGATGTGGAGATCATTTTTGTAGAAAGTGGAGGAGATAACCTGACCGCTACTTTTAGTCCGGATCTGGCCGATGTGACCATTTTCGTGATTGATGTGGCGGAAGGAGAGAAGATTCCAAGAAAAGGCGGCCCTGGCATCACCAGGTCAGATCTATTGCTGATCAATAAGATTGATCTAGCGCCTTATGTGGGTGCCGATCTGTCCATCATGCAGAGCGATGCCAAACGCATGCGTGGAGAACGTCCTTTTATCCTGACCAATATGATGACCTTACAAGGTTTAGATCAGGTGCAGGATTGGATTAAGAAATATGCTTTGCTAGAAGATTAAGGGGGAAAAACCATGGATAGTGCAATTAAGATCAGCGTTTGTGTAGAGGAGCAAAAGACGGTCATGAAAGACAGTTTTTTTAATATGCCTTACAAAGTAGTGCCTTATGGATCTCAGCGGGAACATCAGCACCTGGAGTTGATCATCATGAGTTCTTCACCGGGAATTATGGACGAAGACCATTTGAAAATTGATATTGATATCGCGGAGGAGGCCATTCTTCATCTCTATTCCCAATCGTATAATAAGCTGCATCCCATGAAAATCGGAGCTACGCAGCAAACATTGGTGAAGGTAGGAAAGGATGCGTTTTTTCAATTCATCCCGTATCCGATCACTCCCTTTAAAGACGCTATTTTCCATACCCTAAATGAGGTATACCTGGAAGAAGGGGCTAGTTTAATCTGGGGAGATATCATTTGTGCCGGGCGTGTACAGCGAGAGGAAATTTTTGAATTCCAAAAGCTGCACAGTACTACTAAAATCTATAGGTCAGGCAAAATTGTGTACATAGACAATCAGGTGCTCATTCCTGCCGCACAGCCGATCGATAAAATGCTCTTTCATGAGGGATATACCCATCAGAGCACCTTGATTATCGCCTCAGCATATGCGGTAGAATTTAAAAAGGAACTGGATGAGATCTTCAGCGGAGCTTATGAAGACATCACCTTTGGCTTTACCATGGCGGCGGATCAAATGATTTTATTCCGTGCATTGGGAAACAACGGGGATCTGCTTTATAATTTCATGAGAACGGTAGCTAATATCTGCATGGATTTTATGGCGCATAAAAAACAAGCAGCGGAACTGATTGAAAACTAATTATTATGCACGAAATAGCAATAGTCAAGGATATTTTTAAAACGCTGGAGCAAGCCTATCCAGAAACCTATCCTCATATCAGCAAGATAAAAATACAGGCTGGCTTACTCTGTAATGTCCAGCCGATTCTCATTCAAAACGCCTTTGAAGCATTTGTTTTGGAAGAAACGAGGTTCAGGGAAACGGAAGTAGAGATTGAGCTGCTGCCAATTATTGCGTACTGCAAAAGCTGTACTACCGAGTTTGAGGTACGGTTTCACAAGTTTGTATGCAGCTGTGGGCAGCCTTCAGATCAGATTGTGCAGGGGGAAGAACTTCGTATCAGTCAAGTAATTTTTAACGATCAAATCATCATATAATTTAACCTTCAAATCAACATATAAAATGACAACAACACCGAAAAGTAATCAAATGCCGGTAGGATCGGTACAATGTGACAATACCACACTGAACTTGTTGAAAGCTAATGACTACGTAGCTAAGGCAGTGCGCGATAAAATCCCTGGAATCTGTGTCATCAATATCTGCTCTTCTCCAGGTTCTGGAAAGACAACTTTGATGCAGGAAACGGGTAAGCGTTTAGGGAATGACCTGAAAATCGCCGTATTGGTGGGTGATCCTGAAACCGAAAGAGATGCGATCCGCATGCGCGAAGTAGGGATCAATGCATTGCAAATCGTAACTGGCGGCATGTGTCATATCGAAGCACAGATGATTTTACAGGCACTAGACCATATCGACCTGACCGATTGCGATTTATTGTTCATTGAAAACGTAGGTAACCTGGTTTGCCCGGCAGCATTCGACCTTGGTGAGGATTACAGGGTAACGGTATTGGCTTCCACCGAAGGAGACGATAAACCTAAAAAATACCCTCGTATGTTCTTAACCAGCGAGTTAATGTTAGTGTCTAAAGCAGATTTATTGCCTTATGTCCCTTTTTCGGTAGAAGCGGCAACAAAAGATGCCAGAGAAGTAAATCCTAATCTGGACGTGATTTCGATCAGCAGTCTGCAGGATACCGGGATGGACGAATGGTGTAACTGGTTGAAAGCCAAAGTAGCAGAGAAGAAAGCCAAACATGTTAAATAAAGAAATCATCAGGATCAGCAAACTGCCTCTTTTACAGCCTTTAGGTCAGCAGGAAGAGGACAGTTTGATTCTGGAATGGTATGAAGTCAACCGGACGCTGATCAAAAGAGAAACGTTGTCGGGCAGGATGATTCATCTGGATAAACCAGGTAACATCGTGCTGAAGCAAGGAACGCTGATCTTTCAGGATGATGAGGTAGTGATCCGGATTTTCATTAAACCCTGTACCTGCATGGTCTTGCATTCCAATGATCTGGAAGTGGTAGGACTGTTTTGCTTTGATGTAGGAAATCGACACCTGCCGATTTACATGATCGACGACCATAAGATCGCCATTGCCTATGACGGGCGGTTGTTTCCGGCATTGCAGCAAAAATATGGCGCTTCGGTAAGCCTGGCCAATTTCAGATTGGATCCTTCACAAATGGTGAATTGTTATGGGAATATTTATGAGCAGACGCTCAAGAATAGGAGTTAATCCTGCAGGAGGACCACACCATTGAAGCTTCTTGGATTTTTGATTTCAATTAAGCGATCTATTTGACTGGAATAATCAATATTTTGACCAAAAGTGTAGCAGCTGGTCATCAATATGGAGACCATAAAGGTTAAAAATTTTTTCATTTAACTGGTTATTTGTTCATGATGTCTATTACACTATTCACAAACTTTTCCTGTTGATCTACAAAAGGATAGTGGGAGCAATTTTCTATACCGTAAAAAGTCGAGGCGCCTGTGATCTTTTTTAAATCTGATAATTGCTTGCTAGAGAAAACGCCATCTTGAAGTCCGTAAATGGCAGAGAGCTTTATCTTTTTATGGCTGAGGTTTTTTAGAATGGATTTTGTGTCAATGTTGACACGCGATTCGTTTTCATAAAAAAGTGTCGGAGCTTTATCATTTCGAATATTGGATTTGGAGAAGCTATTCTCGTATTGCTCATTTACTCTTTTTGATGCTTCGGTCGGCCTTGGCATTTTGAAGAAGCCATGGTAGGAGGCGACCTCATAAGTCTGTTTCCGATATTGTTCACTTTTCTTGTCGAAGGATTTAATATTGGAAATCTTTTTTAGCATGGCAGTGTCTTTCTTTTGCACTGCTAATTTTAGACTGGTGTTCAGGATATGGTCATAAGATTCCTGCTGCGAAAATAACGCCCCAACTAAAATTAGGCGTTCAACTTTTTCAGGATAGGTGTTCGCAAACAAAGTGGAAACCAGGCCACCGAAACTGTGACCTAAGATATTCACTTTTGTTAAGCCATATTGTTGTAATAGCCCGTTCAGGTCTATTGCGGCCTCCTCAAAAGTCATTTTGGCGCCAGGATCAGCAGAGCGGCCTTCGCCTCTTCGATCATATACGATGACGTAATAGCCTTTTTTTGCCAGCGCTGCTGCAGTGGTTCCTTCGAATAATGTAGAATTACCCCGAGGGCCCCCGTGTACGTATATTAATGCTGGGTTTCCTTTTTGACCGTAGGCTTTTGAATAAATTTGCTGAGCGATTGAGCTTTGGGTTTTGAGGGATAAAACGGTGATAAAAAGTAACAGTGCGATTTTAGATTTGATAGGACTAAGGTGCTGGAACAGGATGGGGGGGCTCGTCATTTGATGGTTATGCTTTAAATAGTTTAGGAAGATAATAACTATACGGCTAAATTCTTAAGAATAATATTAATGTAAAGCAAATTTTAATCGTCTAAGGCCTTCCGGAGCGAAAAAATGGCCCTTCGGGAAAAAATCCCTTCAGGCCAATAGATTTCTAGAACGTATATTTTATGGCAGTCATAAAGTTTCTCGGACTTCCGGGAAATGCTCTGGTATAGTCAAATCCACCAACAAAATAGTATTTGTCGAACAGATTGTTGGCATTGATGGAGAAACTCATCTTGTCCAATTTGTAATATACGGCGGCATTCGCTACAAAATAAGAAGGCCAGAAGTTCCATTCTAATTCCCCAGACTGGATATTTTGCACCGTATTTTCCATTCTTTTTTTGCCTACATATTGTCCACCAAGGCCAATTCCTAAGCCTTGTAAGGCACCATTGCGCTGGGTGTATTTTGCCCAAACTGCAGCCAGGTGTTTCGGCGCATTGGCATTCATCATGCCTTTTTCCAATTTAAGGTCGCTTTCCATAACTTCTGTCAGGTTGAAAGCGTAATTGGCGCTGATATTTAAGAATGGGAACAAGTTACCTTTCAGGTCAAACTCCACACCTTGAGATTTTACTCTACCATTTTGTCTGTAGATCGGGTTGCCATTTTCGGCAATTTGTCCGGTGTTGACCAGCATATTCTGACGTTCAATGTGGTAGAACGATACAGAAGAGAAGAGGCGCTGGTTAAAAAACTCCGTTTTCAGACCGGTTTCTACTTGATAACTCGTCTGACTTTTGAAAGGTTCTGTACGGCCATAATTCTCTGGGTTGCGGACGAATTGAGGGTGGATGGGGATGAAGCCCTGGCTGTAGCTGACGAAATAATTGAACTGTTGGTTGATGGCATAGGTCAATCCAATCCTTGGTAAGAACACGGATTGCTTTACCTTTTCATAACTGGCCCCTTCAAATTTCCGCTGGTCGCCATAGTTTTCATACCTCAACCCGAATAAGATGTTCAGTTTTTCTCTCCAGCGGATTCTGTTTTGTATAAAAATACCGGTGGTCTGGTAAGAAGAATTCAGGTAGTCCACAAAGAATTGTGCTAAAGGCAGTCGGTTGTACAAAGCCGGATTTCTCAGCTCATAAGTCGGATTACTAAGGTCAAACCTTAAAGGAACAACTTTTCCATCTATCGTCTGGCTTCTGGCTTCCCATTGGTGACCTCCTTTATCGGTTTCATAACCCACATCATCCAGACCAGCCACCACATCATATTTGAAATCTTTTACACCGCCTTTGTAATGCAGGTATGCCGATACATTATCGGTATATTCTTTGGTTTGCTTTTGAATGTAACGCATGTTCATGATGGTATTCAAAGGCGCATCCGCAAAGGTATTCAGGGTACGGTGTTCCGAAAGGTTTTCCGAATAAATGAATTTCATGTAGTTGGCATTGAAAGAGAGTTGATCGTTAATGCGGTGGTTTAAGGAAGCATTTAAGGAAATGTCATTCACCTTAAAATAATCACTCGGCTGACTCAGGGTAAAGCTGCGCTTCAAGGCATAGAAATCTCCGCCTCTGATGCCCATTCCTCTGTCCAGATAACCATCAAAATTGCTGTAATTTATTTCCGCGTTGATGGTGGTGTTTTCGGTAGGCCTGAAGGTGAAAGTAGGCGCGATCATAAAGGATTTACGAGCATTGATATCCCGGAAAGTATTGGTGGTTTCATGACCGAGATTTAACCGGTAAAGGATCTTTTTTTCCTCGTCTAGCGGGCCGGTGAGATCCATCATGGTACGGATGGTGTTAAACGACCCGGCAGCAACAGCAATGCTGTGCCTGCGTTCTTCCAATGGCTTTTTCGTGTTCATGTTTACAGTTCCCCCCGGACTGATATCCCCAAATAATGCAGCACCGGGACCTTTCAGAATTTCCACGCTTTCCAGATTGAGTGTTAAAGGAACCCTGAAATAACTGGTGCCATAGCCATATCCGGAACGCAAACCATTGACCAGTCTAAAACCGCTTTCATTGCCATTTCTAAATCCCCGGATGGTCAAATCGTCGTAAGCAGAGAATTGAGTCACGCCAGGTAAATCGGCTACTACATCGGTAATTAAAAAGGCCTGTTTGTCTTCCATCAGCTCCTTCGTGACCACAGAAATCGTTTGTGGAATTTCAGTGATTTTGGATTCTATTTTTGAGCCGATGAAACTTTTCGTGTTGACATAAGATTGTTTCTTTCTGCCCATTACTACGACTTCCTGTAATTGATCGTCAGTACTTTTTAAATTCAGTTTCATCTCAATTTCTTTTTGTGCTTTATTGATGGAAACGGAGCGGGTATAAGGCTGAAATCCAACTCCGGTAAAGATCAGCTGATACTCACCAAAAGGAAGGTTTCGGAAGCTGAATGCGCCCCGATGATCACTCTTTCTTGGACCAGAAATGCTGGGAATACCTGGGGTAATGGGCTCGCCGGGTACCATTGGGTCGCCGGAGAGGCGAATATTGATGTTTGAAGCAGGAATGCCCTGCTCATCCTGAATTAGACCTTTGATGTGGCCTCTTTCCTGAGCTTGTACTTGATTTATAAGAGATAAGCTGCTCAAAAAGCAAAGAAATGGAATTAAATAGAGGTGCTTCATGTTATGGTGTGAGTTGTTGCATGTGAATGGTGTAGAATGGTTTGTCCGGATCTTGAATTAAGAGCTGGAAACCCATCTTTTCCCAGAATGATTGCGCGCCATCCAGAAAGGGATGCGTGTGTAAATACAGCTGTTTTACACTTTTATTTTGGAGTTGGATATGGAGCGCTGCAAACAAGCTCCGACCAATGTTTTGATGACGGAAAGAGGGGAGTACGTACAAACGGCAAACTTCATAAGTCAGCGCATTTGAAGCCAGCTGCAATTGTCCAAATCTATGGTCATAAGGAATGGCTGCAATACAGCCTATTATTTGACCGGCTTTAGTGCCCGCCATTAAAAATACCCCTGGATTTCCATTGTTGTAAGTCTCCTCAAAAGCTTGTAGATCTTTAGGCAGATGCTCATGACAAAGCATGGGGAATAACTCCTTTCTGGAGCGGGCAGAAAAACTTCTGGCGCTTTCTATTTGTGCTCCTTTTGGAGTAGAAATGTAAGTAGCGGTGTAATCAGTAATTAGAGAATCAGCCATATTAGAATTGTGGAATAATGATTGTTTTGTCTTTTACCTGAACCTTCATCAATGGCGTATCGTACAGCTCTTCATAGATGTTTGCCGAAAGGTTTTCTGCCTCCAGTAACTGGCTGTGGTAAGCTTTCTTTCCCGTGATGAAGTAAATATGATCCGCATAAATATTGGCCATATTTGGGTCGTGCATGATGCAGATCACTGTGTGACCGCTGCGGGAATAAGCTTTTAATTTCTTTAAAACTAAGGTCTGGAAATGAAGGTCTAAATGATTGGTCGGTTCATCCAGGACCAGGATTTGCGGGCCCTGTGCCATCACGCGACTGATCAATACCAATTGGCGTTCCCCTCCAGACAAGTCGGTGTAGGCTTTGTCTTTAAGCGCGGAGATTCCCATATTGAGCAGGGTTTGCTCCACAATTTTATGGTCTTCCCGGGAAGGGCCAAATCTGTAAAAAGCAGCTCTTCCGGTAAGCACCACATCATATACCGAAAATGGGAAAACACTTTGATGAAACTGGGGAAGAAAGCCAATGGTTTTCGCCAATTTTTTTTGAGGGATACCGGATCTTTCAGCACCCATCAGATTGATGATTCCAGCAGGTTTAGGATACTTACCCGTAATCAGGTTGAATAAAGTTGATTTTCCACAGCCATTTCTGCCCAGGATCACGCTAAACTGGTTTGCAGCTAAAGAAAGGGAGATGTCGTCCAGTATTTGTCTGCCTTTTATAGCGTAAGACAGGTTTTCTATTTTTATCGCAGCTACACTCATGACCAATTGATTTTTCGTTTCTTAATGAGGAAGATAAAAAAGGGTGCGCCGATGATCATCGTGAAGATGCCGATCGGGATTTCGTAAGGGAATACCGTTCTGCAGAAATTGTCGATGATCAGGAGAAAAGTACCGCCAAAAAAGATGTTTGCAGGTGTGGTTTTGGTGTTGCTTGCACCCACCAGCATGCGCACAATGTGCGGCACAAATAAACCATAAAGGCTAATGATACCGGCGCTGGCTACCGCAACGGCAGTCACCATAGTGGTCAGTAAAACCGCAATGACTTTGATATAGGTTGGATTTACACCTACTGCTCTGGCTTCATCATCTCCAAGAGATAAAAGATTCAGCTTCCAGCGGATTAAATATAAACCGAGCAGCCCAAGGCTGATGGGTAAAACTGCTTGCTGCACTTTATGCCAGGAACTCAGGTGTAAACTGCCCATTGTCCATTGAATGATCGCCTGTAATTTGAAGGGATCGCTCAGGTATTGCACTAAGGCCAGACTGGCGGAAAACATACCGGATACAATCATCCCTGCCAGGATAATCGTGATCGAAGAAGAGTTTTTAGTGTAACCAAAAATATAGGTCAGTGACACCGCTGCGGCTCCGAAAATAAAGGCGGAGATATGGATCGATAATAAAGGAATCAGGATGGCTAAGGAAGCGCCAAAAGCTGCACCAGAGGAAATGCCCAAAATAAAGGGATCCACCAATGGATTTCTAAAAACAGCTTGTAACACTCCCCCGGCAGTAGCAAGTGCTGCACCCACTAGGAAAGTCATCAATGCCCTGGGTAGGCGGATGTTAAAAATGACATTTTCAACGACTAAAGGACTGGCATGACTGGGATCTATCAGGCTCCTGATCCAGTCCCAGAAAGCGGTAATCCCGATGTTGTCTGAGGTGCCAATCAGTAAGGAAATGATCAGCACAGGGATCGGCAGGCCATAAATAATGGTATTGATCAATATACGACGCATCATCATTCAAGGATTATTTTAGCCTTTTCGGTACCATATAATGCGGAAAGAATTTCCTGCTGTGCTGCGCTAAGCGTGTTTGCTGCAGCGCCTGGATAACTATAATGGTGAATGGCAATGGAAGCCAGGACAATTTTAAGCGTATGCGGGTCGTATAGGAATGGCGGACTAAGATTGAATACCTTTTTCTGTTTTAAAGCGGTTAAAGAAGACAATTCTTTTTGCTGATATAACACACTTTCTTCCGTATTCCAAAGTAGCATGATGTCTGGATTCCAGCCGATGAGGGTTTCCGGACTGATGTTTGGTGCATCAATTTCGTAAGGACAGGCATTCTCCAATCCGGCCATTTCAAAGCAATCGTTGATCAATCCTTTTCTGCCGGTAGTCGAATAAATTCGTCCGCCAGACCAGGAGTAGTAAATGGTTTTCTTATTGCTGATGCCTTTGTTTTTCTGTTTAAGGACCTGGATTTTGCTTTCCGTAAAAGCGATCAAGTCCTTTGCTCTTGCTGCTTTTCCAAGTAGGATACCTAGGCTAAGAACTTCCTGGTTGAGTTGTCCGAAGTTTTGAGAAGTGATTCCAAATGCCGGAATGCCCAGTTCTTTCAGCATTTGAATCGCATCAGTTTGGTTGGACTGGATGATCACCAGATCCGGATTTAATTTGATGATGGTTTCCATACTCATTCCGCTTTCTGTTAACGTAGGCGTGGCGAACAGCTTTGCTTTGATCCGAGGGTCAAGTTTTGAGAAATAAGGAAATACATTCGGATCCGTATAAATGCGATTCGGAATCCCAACGATGGCGCTATCTGCCTGCAGCATGTAAAGTGCATCAAGGGCAGCAGGTACCAGGGAAATTACCCTTTGCGCAGGTTTGCTAAGGCGGATGGTATCACCCATTGCGTCAACGGCGATTATGGGATAAAATGTCTGATTTTTGTCGACTGGTTTAGGCCGACAGGAGCTGAAAAATAAAGCCAATATCAGCAGGGAGAATATACAATGGTAAGGTGTCTTTTGCATATTACAATTATATAATGATCGGATGTGAGGAGGATAAGTTGAGTATTAGAGCGGGCTTAGAATCCAAATTTTGGCTTGTGATTTAAAAAATAGCTGATTTATCCCAAATTATTTATAATATTGGTTTATAATAATTCAACAAAAAGGGGAAAATCAACAATGGCAGTAACACCACTGGACAATGAAGCGCATGTGCTAAAAAAAATAGCGCATGGTGACGAACGATCGTTTGCGGAATTATTCCATTGGTATTCAAAACCCCTTGCCGAATTTGTATTTAAGCTTACGGATTCCGTTGAAGTCACAGAAGAGATCATTCAGGATTCCTTCATCAAGATCTGGCTGAAGCGGGAGATGCTCCCGGATATTCAAAATTTTAGTGGCTACCTGTACATTTTATGCAGAAATGAAACCTTTTTAGTGCTCAAAAAGAAGGCGGCTAAAAGTGTTTCTCATGCGGTATTTGAAAAGGATGTGCGCCATGAACTGGCCCTTGACGAATTGGATAACCCAGCGGATGATTATCGCAGGCTGATTGAAATGGCCGTTGATAAATTGCCGGAGCAGCAGCAAAAAGTGTATAAGATGAGCCGTTACGACAGGTTAAAGCATGAGGAAATTGCGAAAGCACTTCAGCTATCTCCGGAAACCGTCAAAAAACACATCCAGCTGGCCGTCCAGTTTATTCGGAAAGATGTGAATGGTCGCATGGACATGAGCATCATTTTGGTGCTGACCACTGCTTATTTCAGCAGTTAAAAAAAATCTTTCATTTCCATTACCCCCTTTTCTCAGATTTTAACTCTTTAGTATAAATGAGGCTGAATTTAAAGCCGCATTTAATGAATTTATGCAAGAACAGAGATTTTCCTATTTATTTGAGCAGTATTTCAAAAGACAAGGCAGCAAGGCTGAAGTGGAAGAACTAATGCAGCTGATCCATTCCGGTGATTTTGATGGGCAGCTAAAGGTGCTGGTTGATCAGTATTACGAAAACTTTATACCGAGTCAAAGTCCGCTATCTGCAGCGCAGGAAAATCAGATTTTAAATGCAGTTCTGAACACAAAATCAGAAGCATTAACATCAGAAATATTAGCTTCATCCATATTAACTCCAACCACGTTAGTACCAGCAACAACTTTAAAAATACGCTCTGGCAGGAAGCGCTGGGCATGGATCGCGATTGCCGCTTCGGTTGCAATTTGTCTGGGGACAGGCTTCTTTGCTTACGAGAATTATACTTATAAAAAAGAACAGGAATTTGCGGCCAATCTGATTGGTCCGGGTTCCAATAAAGCACGCCTGGTATTGAGCAATGGAAAAGTGATCCTGTTGGACACCTTGAAAAACGGAGGTCTGACATTGGAGAATGGAGTTGAGCTGACGAAAACAAAAGACGGACAACTGATTTATCGGATCAAAGGAACGGGTAATGGCGATGCGCAATCCATCAACACCATCGAAACGCCAAAGGGAGGGCAGTATGAGGTACAGCTTCCAGATGGGACTGAAGTTTGGCTGAACGCAGCTTCTTCGCTGAAATATTCAAACGCCTTTAACGGGAAAAAGAGAGAAGTGACTTTGAATGGAGAGGCTTACTTTGAAGTAGCGCACCGGGAAAACCAGCCTTTTGTGGTGCATACTCCGCAGCAATCGGTAGAAGTACTGGGCACACATTTTAATGTAAATGCCTATTCGGATGAAGACCAGCAGGTGATCACATTATTGGAAGGCCTGGTGAAAACAACCAGTAAATCACAGTCCCTTTTACTGAAACCTGGCCAGCAATCGGTATTGAACCTACATAACGACCGCTTAAAAATGAAAGCAGCAGATCTGGAAACCGTCATGGCCTGGAAAAATGGAGACTTTATTTTTAAGGATGAAGACCTGGCCAGTGTCATGAAAAAAGTGGAGCGCTGGTATGATGTGGAGGTCGTTTTCGAAGACATTGATCCAAAAACCATCCAACTGGGTGGCTGGGTATCCCGTTCAAAAAATATTTCCGCAGTGATAAAAATCATTGAACCAATTGCAGGTGTAAAAATTAAAATCGATGGAAGGAGGATAACCGTGATGAAGTAACTCTACTTTCTTCAGGGCGATCTAAAGATTCAGGAGTGCGCTAACACTCCTGAAATGTATTGGATTATCCTTGAATACTTATTTATGCGAACAAACAACTAAACCAATAACCCAACAACTCAAATGTATGAAATTTAGTAGTGATTTCTCCTACAGGATAAAATCCTGTGGGCAGAAGTTGAGTATATGCCCGGATTTGAAGCCTAACCAACTCAGTCCATCCTTAAGGCGAAAGATCATTATGCGTATTCAACTTATATTTTTAATTGCATTTACTGCTATGCTGCAAGTTAGCGCCAGTGGTTTTGCTCAGAAAATTAACATCAACCAAACCAATATCAGCTTAGAAAAAGCTTTAAAACTAATTCGTGAACAAAGCGGCTACGATGTCTTATATGATTCCAAGGTGATTAAAAAACCGACAACTGTGGTGCTCAATGTGAAGAATGGAACTGTGGTTGATGCTTTAAAGCAGTGTTTAACCGGCACTGGTTTTACTTACCGCATTGAAGAAAATACCATCCTTATCAAAGAAAAAACCTATGTGGAAGAGGTGCTGGAGCTCATTAGCCACCAGTTCCAGGTAAATGTGATCCGTGGGACAGTCTGGACAAAGAAAAATAACATCAGTCTGGCTGGTGCAACAATTATGGTCAAACGAACTAAAAAAGCAGTGTATGCGGATACCTATGGACGTTTTACCATTAGTGACACCCGCCCATCAGACACTTTGGTCTGCAGTTATATTGGATACGTGACTCAGGATGTTCCGGTTGGAAAACAAACTGAGTTTATGATTACGCTGGAAGAGACCACCAATGTTTTGGATGCAGTAGTGGTACAGGCTTATGGAAGAACCACACAGCGCTTAACCACAGGTAATATCGTGCGGGTGACTGCCTCGGATATCAGCAAGCAGTTGGCGGTGAATCCATTACTTGCCCTTCAGGGTTTGGTTCCTGGATTGGAGATTACGCGCTCTAATGGCAATGACATGAGTGTACCAAAAGTGGAATTACGTGGAAGGAGCTCGATCAATTCTAATTTCAGTGGCGCGCCATTGTATATTGTTGATGGTGTGCCTTTAACGGTTCTTGGAAGCAATAATAATGGTTCTGGCAGAGAAACCCAAAGTTATATTTCTCCGGGAATGGATCAGGGTAGTTTGTCTAACGCTGGTGGGATTAGTCCACTTTATAGTATAAATCCAGCAGATATAGAATCTATAGAAGTCTTAAAAGACGCCGATGCTACGGCAATCTATGGGAGTCGTGGTGGAAATGGGGTGATCCTGATCACCACAAAAAAGGGAAAGCCAGGAAAAACAGATTTCAGTGTGAGCGGGAAGCAAGGCTTGAAACGAGTAGTTCAAAGATGGGATTTATTAAATACAGCACAGTATTTAGACATGAGGAGACAGGCATTTGCAAATGATGGCTTAACACCTACAACGATTAATGCACCTGAACTGTTCAGATACGATCCAAACAGGTACACGGATTGGCAGGATTACCTTTATGGCTACTCAGGTCAGTACACTGATTTCCAGGTGGGCTTGTCTGGCGGTGATCGACAAACAAGTTTCAGAATTTCCTCTGCTGTGAACCGAGTAAAGGACGTTGCGGTGATGGCTGGGGCAAACCAAAGAGTTTCTGCTTCTTCGAACCTATCACATAAAAGTCTGGATAATCGATTCAGCATGAATTTCTCCAATTCCTTTGCCAGTTTTCTGAACAATGCAAGCAGTTTAGGTAATATAGCCATATTACCACCAAATGGACCGGAAGCCTATGATGAAAAAGGAAAGTTGAATTTTAGTGAATGGCAAGATAATATGTTTGAATTTAGCCAGTCGCAGTCTGGAAGTAAGGGTAGTGGAACCAGTTTGACCTCGAGTTTAAATTTAGGGTACTCCTTATTGAAGAACCTTTCTGTAAAGGTGAATTTAGGTTACAATTCCATGTTGTCAGATCAACGTTTCACGATCCCACTTTCTTCTTATAACCTGGCAGCGAATCCAAATGCACAGTCCAGTATTTCTTCCGCAAATACCAACATTAAAAATTTCCTGATAGAACCTCAGATGGAGTACAATAATTTTATTGGAAAAGGGAAATTAAATGCATTGCTTGGTGCTACCTATCAATCTACCTCCACAAAATTAATGCGAGTGTCGGCCAGAGGATTTGCTTCTGATGAACAATTGCAAAGTATCAATTCCGCGACCACTTTCGACAATACAGAAAGCGCATTGTTTCATAAATATCTCGGAGTATTTGCAAGATTAAACTACAATTGGGAAGATAAATATATCCTCAATCTAAATGGAAGACGTGATGGCAGCAGCCGTTTTGGGCCGGCCAATCGTTTCGGAAACTTTGGTTCTATTGGCGCGGCATGGATTGCATCTGAAGAACCCTGGGTAAAAAATAACCTTCCTCAATTTATCAGTTTGCTTAAGTTCAGGGGAAGTTATGGGGTAACAGGAAGTGATGGAATTGGAGATTACCAGTATTTAACACAGTGGGGATCTAATGGTTCTGGCTCAAAACTGTTGCCTTACGAAGGGGCTAATCCAGTTGTTCCTCAGATTCAGCCAAATGATGATTTTCATTGGCAGCAAAATAAAAAGTCGGAAGTTGCTTTAGGGCTGGCCTTTTTTAAGGATATGATGAATCTGGACATTTCCCTATACCGTGATTATTCTAATAATCAGCTCTTGTCTTTCCCAACACCTGGCTATACTGGTTTTACCAGTGTGGTTTTAAACTCACCTGCAGAAGTGGAGAACAGTGGAATTGAGCTGAGTTTTTCTGCAAGAATACTGGATACTAAAAACTTCTCCTGGCAAGCAGGTTTTAATTTTTCGATAAATAAAAACCTATTGGTTGGCTATCCTCAGTTTGAGGAATCTCCTTATTATTCGGCCTATAAAATCGGGCAATCCCTGAATAATACCTATGTCTTTCATTTTACGGGGGTAGATCCTCAAACGGGAGAAAATACTTTTCAGGATGTGAATGGCGACGGGAAGATTTTATATGTGGCTAATATTCCAAGTGGTACTGGAACAGATGATCGTTTAGTAGCCATCAATACTTCCCCGGATTTTTTTGGAGGGATGTCTCAAAGTTTTAGGTATAAAAATGTTTCCTTAACGGCCGGATTCACTTATTTTAAACAAAGGGGCATAGAAAGGATCGGACCATCGGGTAATAAAAACAGGAGTCTGTATGAGTATGAAAATACCTGGAAGAACCCAGGTGATCAGGCCCTCTTTCCTAAATTGACCACGCTGAACAAAACCAGCAATAATAATTATGCGACGTCTGATGCCGCTTATGTAGATGCGTCTTTTATTCGATTGCAAAGTATTCAGTTAGGTTATGTTCTGCCTGTGAACAAGCTGCGTTCGATAGGAATCAGCAATCTGTCTGTGAATGTAACCGGAGATAATATTTTTGTCCTTACTCATTATAAGGGCCTGGATCCTGAGGTCAGACAATTTGGTGGACAGCCATTAACACGAACAATTACCATCGGTTTAAACTGTACTTTTTAAATATAATGCGAGATGATTATAAAAATGACCTATAGATATTTGAGCTGCGCAGTCATTAGTATTGCGCTTTTATTGACAGGCTGTAAGAAACTAGTGGATATAGATGAACCCATAGATACAGTAACCAGTGCTAAGATTTTTTCTTCTGATGAGCAGGCCGACCAAACTTTGGCAGGTATGTATAGCCAAATAGTTTCAACCGATGGAGTACTGGAGATGTTAAATGGAGGAGCCACTATATATGGAGGACTGGCTGCAGATGAATTGGGTCTCAGTAATGGGGTGCAATTTGCAGAAGAGCAGGAAATCAACAGCAATAAAATACTGGTGAACAACTCGGTTACGCAGCATATATTATGGATGTCGACTTACAAAACAATATATACGGCCAATGCCATCCTGGATGGCGAAGCCGCTTCAACAGCTGCTTCGCTGACCAGAACGAAGCGGATTGAGCTTAAAGCTTCTGCCAGGTTTTTTAGGGCCTTTAGCTTTTTCTACCTGACCAATTTCTTTGGAGATATTCCTTTGCCATTGAGCAGCGATTACCGAAAGACGATCAGGCTAAAAAGAGCCAATCGGTCGGAAGTGTACGAACAGATTATTGCAGATTTAAAGGAATCGATCTCGCTTTTTTCTGCTCCAGAAGCAGCTGTAATGGGTAAAACCAGGGCCAACAAAGTGGCTGCACAAGCCTTACTTGCCCGAGCCTATTTGTACATTCAGGATTGGGATAATGCTGAAAATTATGCAGACCAGGTGATTGATAATCCGGCCTACAAATTGGAATCTTTGAAAAATACATTTGAACCGAATAGCCAGGAAACGGTGCTCCAGTTCAGCATAAATCCAAGTATAGATGTGGGGACTACTGCTGAAATGAAGCATTTGTTACCGCTTTTTCCTTTGTCACTTTTACCGGTGGCCGATCAGGCACTTTTTTTAGATCTAGATAATTATGAGTCTTTTTTGCCTGCCTTGACGCCAAGACTAATCGTATTGGAACAATTGGCAAATGCTTTCGAGCTTAATGACAAAAGAAAAAGTGCCTGGTTAGATTATAACGCAAGTCCAGATGCAGCTCCTTATTTTGGCAAGAAAACGTATTTCGCAAATAAATATCCAAGATCTGAGTCCGATAGGACCAATTTTGTGCTGATCAGGTTAGCTGAAATGCACCTGATCAGGGCAGAGGCCAGGGTGATGCTCAGTAAAATTGATCTGGCGGCAGCAGATGTCAATCTGATCCGGAACAGAGCTGGGTTGGGGAATACAGTGGCTTCAACTCAGGAAAGTATGTTAGCTGCCGTAGCCCAGGAGCGGAAAATAGAATTGTTTGCAGAATGGGGCCATCGTTTCTTTGACCTTAAAAGAACAGGGAAAGCCATTCTGGTCTTATCTGCTATGCCCGAAAAACAAGGGGTTACGGCTGATGGCCTATTGTTTCCTATTCCTCCAAACGAAATTCTTGCGAATTCTAACCTTACACAAAACCCAGGCTACTAACAAAATCAAATAACATATAAAAACATGAAACCTTATTTATTTAACAAGGGCTGGAAGAACTATGCCCTGCTCGCACTGAGCATTTGCCTGCTGTCTTCCTGTGAAGGCGCTGGAGATGTGCCTGTAGAACGAAAAAAAATGCCCCGCTTTAGCAATTCAGGGTTCAACCTGGAAGAAGAGTTTGCCGGTAGGAAATCTTATACTTCCTGCGGGATGACTTTTGAAACGGAGCTCATCACACTCGGAGATCCGGCCAATAGCAGTCAATACATTTGTATTCCACTCGCTGATGCGGAAGCCGATGCGGCTGCCTTTACCCTGATCAACATGTTTAAACCCTTTGCTTCGATTTATATGTCTGAATGGGCAAAAATGAACAGCAAAGGAGTGATGATCGACTTGCGGACTGATCGCCAGCAGCAGGGACATAGAGCCGATTATCAGCTGAAAAAGGACCATTCCTTCTCTATTCCTGTAGTCATTCTATCAGATGCAAAATCTGCCATAAGAGCAAAAGGCTTTACACAGCTGATGGGTAATCTGCCAGGTGTAACCAGCATAAAAACGACTCATCAATTCACCACCGACTAAAATTTGATACCAAACCATGAAAATTAATAAATACAGTAAATACCTATTGCTTGGCTTTTTCCTGAGCAGTTCTCTGGCGACCCTTGGTCAAAGGAGCGGACGTTCAAAACAAGCCAAAAATGCAGCTGCTGATACCACAAAAAAAGTAGCCGCCAAGCCGAAAATCGATCCCAATAAGAAAATCAAACCTTACGAGTCGATCATTAACAAAAACTTCAAAACGCAGAAGGGTTTGTTTGGAGTACACCGTTACAGAGATACCGTTTATTTTGAAATTGCAGATAGCCTGCTGAAGAGAGATGTGATGGTGATCAACCGCTTGTCTAAAGCACCAGGGGGGTATGGAATGTATGCTGGTGAGCAGCTGGACGAAAAAACCATTCAATTTGAAAAAGGAGCAGATTCCTCCATCCGCATTCGCTATAGCCTCCTGATCAATGAAGCTGACCCAAATAGTGCGATCAATAAGGCCGTTTTGCGCTCTAATTTAAATCCATTAGTAGCCAGTTTTCCAATTGTTGCTTATTCCAAGGATTCGAGCAGCTGTATTATTGATGTGTCCAAGTTTTTGATGGATGCCAATTTTATCAACAGCATTGATCCTGGTGTGAGTCTGGACAAAAGTCTGACCTCCTCTTTTCTGAAGAATGTGACGATTGAGTCTATTCGCGCTTATCCGATCAATGTGGAAATTGCCATCAGCAAAACGATGATGTCTAAGCCTCAGCCTAATAATTCGCTATCTTCACCTGTGAGTCTGGAGACCAATACCTCTTTTGTATTGCTCCCTAAAGTACCTATGCAAAGAAGGTTTTTTGATAAAAGGGTAGGTTACTTCGGCTATGATTACAATGAATTTGGCGATAACCAGCAGCGTGCAGAAGTTAAAAAGTTCATTTCCCGCTGGAGACTGGAACCTAAAGATGCGGATATAGAAAAATGGAAGAAAGGTGAGCTGGTAGAGCCGAAAAAGCAAATCGTCATTTATATTGATCCGGCCACGCCAAAACAATGGGTGCAGCCGTTGATTAATGGTGTTTCTGACTGGCAGGTGGCTTTTGAAAAAGCAGGTTTTAAAAATGCGATCATCGGAAAGCCATGGCCGGAAAATGATACGACCATGCACATGGACGACATTAGGTATTCTATGATCAATTACTTCCCATCGGAAGTCGCCAATGCTTACGGGCCGCATATTGCCGATCCAAGGAGTGGAGAGATCATTCAAACACATATCGGATGGTATCATAACGTAATGGACTTGTTAAACAGATGGTATTTGATTCAGGCGGGTGCAACAGATCCGGAAGCGAGAAAAGGAAAGTTTGATGAGAAACTGATGGGACAACTGATCCGTTTTGTATCTAGTCATGAGGTAGGCCATACTTTAGGTTTACGCCATAATTTTGGTTCCAGCAGTAAAACACCAGTAGATAGTTTAAGAAACCTGAACTACCTGAAAAAGAATGGGCATACGGCCAGTATTATGGACTATGCTCGTTTTAATTATGTGGCTCAGCCGGAAGATCATATTCCTCAGCAGTATTTGTTCCCTAGAATCGGGGATTATGATCAATGGGCAATCGAATGGGGCTATAAAAGCAGTCATGCTGCAACTGCGGAAGAAGATCAGAAAATTGTAAAGCAATGGATCGTAGACCGTGTGGGTAAAAACCCAAGGTTATGGTTTGGCGATGGAGAGACTAAACGTGGAGATCCACGCGTACAAACAGAAGATTTGGGTGATAATTCCATGAAAGCAAGCAGCTTCGGGATTAAAAACCTGAAACGTATCTTACCCAACTTAAAAACATGGACTTATGAAAAAGGTGGTTTATATGGCAATATGGCCAGAACACATACTGCTGTATTAGAGCAGTATTACCGTTACCTGAACCATGTATTGAACAATGTGGGCGGCATTTATAGAACCTATAGGACTGAAGATGAAAGCCTGCCGGTTTATACGGCTACACCAAGAAAATTGCAGATAGAAGCCATTCGTTTTTTTGATAAAGAGCTGTTTACTACACCTACCTGGATCATGAATGCGAATATTCAGGACAGTGATATGGATCCTACATTCGATCCGAAGCAGAATCCTACCGGAGCAAACTTCGTGGAAGATATGCAGATTAAAACGCTGAATACACTGTTGGACATGACTGTATTACACCAGATTCTGGCCAATAACATCCGTTTTGGAAAGGGAACTTATACGGTAACGGAACACTTAAACGGCGTACACAACAGCATTTGGAAAGAGCTAAAATCTCCATCCGTAAAAATGGATAGCTATCGTAGAAATTTACAGAAAAGTTATGTAGGTGCTTTACTTGATCTGGTGGTTTCTAAAACATCTGGGACTACAGAAACAGATGTTTATTCGCTGGTGAAAACAGAATTAAAAGGACTGCAATCCAATATTAAACAGGCGATTCCTAAAACTCATGACCGCTTGAATAAATCCCATTTATCAGATTTGGAGAACAGAATCTCTAAAGTGCTGAATGCAAAAAGCTAAGTCATAAATTCTATAAGTGCAGTCTCCGGGAGTTAACCGGAGGCTGCTTTTTTTCTTTCCATTTCTTTTTCCTTTCTCATGTTTTACAAGAAGATGTTGCTGCTTGCAGGCTTGGTATGGTCTGTTTTTTTTAGTTTCGGACAAGCGGTATTGTCGGGAAAAGTCCAGTCGCCGGAGGGCTTGCCAATGCCGGGGGTGAGTGTGCGGCTGCTGAATTTGGCGGCGAGTCCAAAGCCAGCTCAAGTTCCGGGTTTGGGTACCTCTACTGATGTAAGCGGTATATTTCAGCTGAAGGTTAATGTTTCTGGTCATTACCTGCTGCGGGTTTCTGCGGTTGGTTATCTGGCCGACAGCCTGGAAGTTTTGATTAAAGGAGACAGTCTAAAAGCCAATTTTACACTTCAGGAGACTAAACATCACCTGGAGGGAATTCAGATTTTGAACAAGCGGAACCTGACCGAGGTTAACCGGGATTATACGCTTGGCCCAATTGCGATGGTGCTGACTGCCGGTGCTGCGGCAGATGTGACTGCTGCACTGCAAACCTATCCCGGGGCAGCTCCTGCAGGAAATGAGACTGGTTTCTTTGTGCGTGGTGGTACAGCTGCAGAAACGATCGTGTTATTTGATGGCATGCTGGTGAAAAATGCATTTGGGAGTCGGCTGCCGGACTTGGCCAATAGGAGTAGATTTTCGGCTTTCCTGTTTGATAAAACGACTTTCAGTACCAATGGTTATAGTGCAGCTGCCGGACAAGCGATGTCTTCTGTTTTAACGATGGACACCAGAGGAGTAGCAGTTAAATCTTCTACAGAATTCTCTCTGATCGACCTAGGGCTTGGTGCCGCGCATACCCATCGTTTTAAAAACAGTTCTTTAATGCTGGGTGGGAATTATTACAACTTTTCTCCCTACCATAAAATCATACCGCAAAATACGCAATGGAAAAAGGATCCTGAGCAAAAGCAATTGTCACTGCATTATAAACACAAAACTTCGGAAAATGGTATATTCAAAGTGTTTACCGATTACAGCGATACACAGCTGTCGTTCTATATGGATAACCTAAACTATCCGAGGAAAGACCTGCTTTACAACAGGAATAAAAATTTGTACGTCAACGTAAATTACCAGGATTTTGTAAGCTCGGACTGGAAGTTGTTTGCCGGAGCATCTTATAACAAAACGCTGGAGTCAGGAAAGGTCAGTACAGAAGCATCAGGATCGTTAACCAGCCAGGGGTCCAGCCAGCTAAGCACAGCTGATTATTTTCAGAACGATGAAGTTTGGCATCAAAAATTTTCCCTTAGCAGGAAGTTTAGGGGAAGTTCGCTGATTAATTTTGGCGCTGAATTATTTGAGAATTCCAGGAGGGAGGGCTATGCTGAAATGTCGAGGAAATACAGCGATGTACTCGTTGCGGGTTTTGGAGAATCAGAACTCTATTTTACAGATCAACTCAACTTAAAATCAGGCTTGAGACTGGAGTCATCCGATTACCTGCGTCAACTGAATCTGGCACCTCGTACCGCATTATATTATCAGCCTGATCCTGCTCATAAAGTGGTGGCTTCCTATGGCTGGTATTACCAGAAACCAGACGATAGTTTCCTGGCACAGACTGCTGCTCTAGACTACGAAAAGTCTATTCAATATGCGTTGGAGTATGAGTTTAAGCTATTTTCTAGGATATTTAGGCTGTCCGTTTATCAGAAAGATTATCAGCAGCTCGTGAAGATTAAAACGCCTGTGTTTTCTGGTTTCCAGGCTTATGGCCCGCCAATAAAAATAGAGGAGTTTAACAACAACGGAAGCGGTTATGCGAAAGGTGTGGATGTCTTTTGGAAGGACAAGCAGAGTCTGGATTTTATAGAGTATTATGTGTCTTATTCCTACCTGGATACTAAAAGAGATTATATTGATTTTGAGGCTTCTGCCAGGCCTTCTTTTGCACCTAAGCATACGTTTAATCTTGTGGCCATGAGAAGTACCTCAAATGCACGCTGGCAGTTTTCGGGAACCTATACTTTTAGCAGTGGCAGGAGTTATTATAATCCTTTAAACCCGGTTTTTATGAGCGATAGAACACAGTATAACCACAACTTTAGTATTGGTATTAACCATCTTCCGACCTGGCTTAAAGGTTTTTCTGCATTTAACCTTAACCTGAATAATGTATTCGGATTTAAGAATGTGTATGGATATCGGTATGCCTATGATGGGAGCCGGAGGACCGCAATTTTGCCTCCAGCCGGACGGAGTGTGTTGTTGAGCTTTTTAATGAATATAGATGGGGATGATTTTAACCATTAGTCTTTCCAATGGCCGCTCCAGCAAAAAAGTCCAGCAAAAATTTAAGGTTTTCCGGGGAATGCATCACTGCTGTATTCATAATTCTCCAGAAACGGGGTGAAGTCAGTCATTGATATCGATTCCTGATTAATTTCTCCATGTCTTGAATAATAAGTACGCTGACCGCTATGGTTTCTTTTTATCGCGTTAAATTTTATCGGATTGCTGATCTTAAGGACTTGTACTTCTTGAATGGTCGATTGCATCCACTTTATGGGGGGAGGACAACTTTTATAACACCCGCAGTATGGATCCCTCGGTTGTAATTCTAAATATCCGGGGAGTTGGCTATAAATTAATTTGTTAATCTATATTTAAGATGATCGCTTCACGTAGTCAATAATGGCTTGGGGCATTTGTTTAGGGGATAGGATTTCATCCGCACATCCGGAAATAATAACACTAATGGGCATGCTGTCTTCAGCGGCCGATTCAGGGATCTGGGCAATCACATAGCCGCCTGCTTCGGCGATCATTTTTACCCCTTTCGTGCCATCTTCACCCATTCCTGATAAAATCACCGCAATTTTCTTAAATATGGTATCTGTTGCCAATGAATTGAAAAATATATCAATGGCCATGTTTACCTTTAGTGAAAGGTCGCGTTTAGTTAAAATCAGACTACCATTATTGATAGACATGACTTTGTTTTCGGGCATCACATAGATGATGTTGGGCTGTATTTGCATGTCGTCTTCTACTTCACAAACCTCAAGCCTGCTTTGTCTTTGTATGATTTCGGTCAGCATACTTTTTTGATGGGGATACAAATGCGTAGTAATCACATAAGAAACGGCATCAGGAAGTGTATGGTCGAAAAATTCAGCTAAAGCAGCAAGTCCGCCAGCGGATGCACCTAAAGCGATAAGATATTTGTTGTCCATGGGGCGATTAGTGGTTTTCAGCTAATATGCTCAATTAATCTGGTTTATCTCTTTATGATCTGAGTATTCATTAAATATTTAATAACAGTCTATCTCTCCCGAGCGCGACCCGAATAAACCTGTCAAGGATGAGGGGTACGGCTGTATTATCGAAGGCTTTTAAGAAAGTCACATGGACCAGGAGCGCTAGGTAAAATAAAGTCTATTAATTTGGTAGTTTATTTGGAGAAGTAAAAATATAGCTTTAGATTTATCCTATTAAATTAGTAGACTTTATTAAATTCAAGCATGAAACACTTTTTACCAGCAGGCATTTTTTTACAAAAAACGCACCTTCATTCTGATCATTTCAGACACCTTTACGGCGCATCGCTTCCTCCTGTATGTTGCTGTCTTTTTTGTAATAGCATGGGCTATTAACATTCTTTAAAATCCTTTGCGGATTTAGTACCATCATCAATTCATATTTTCTGAAGCCACCAATGGGGGGCTAATGGAAATCCTTTGTCTAAAATTTCTTAAACAACAACAATGAAAAATCTTTACAGAAAAGGGTTCTACCTCGTTTTGTGTGTTTTCTGGACTGCCATGGCCAGCGCACAACAGGTAAACCCGACGATCAAATCTCATCTCAACGGTATTGTACTGGATGCTGGAACCAATCAGCCGTTGCCAGGCGCAGTAGTCAAAATCAGAGGAACAACGCACAGTGTATCCACTGATTCCGACGGTAAATTCAGCTTCGTAACCGGCCAGAGTTTTCCCTATATATTGGTAGTCAGTTTTATCGGCTACGACCAAAAAGTATTGACAGTTAATGGCAGCCCGGTGACGATCAAGCTGGAGGAAACACTGAATCAATTGAACGAATTGGTGGTGACCGGTTATAGTACTCAAGAACGTAAATACATTGCTGGGGCGATTAGCAGTGTGAGCGGATCGGTGGTACAGCACCAACCCTCAGGTGGTTTCAATCAGCTGCTGCAGGGAAAAACTGCCGGTGTACAGGTGACCACCAATTCTGGTGTTCCAGGAGGTGGGATTACTTTCCGCGTACGTGGAAATAACTCCATCAATGCTTCCGTGGAGCCATTGTATATCATCGACGGTGTATTCGTAAACAACAATGACCCGATTAATGCTGGATTGGGAAATCAGGCCGCCTCTAATCCGATGGCTGATTTAAATCCTGCTGATATCGAGGACATCCAGATCCTGAAAGATGCCAATGCAACGGCAATTTATGGATCTCTGGGTGCAAATGGAGTGGTGATCGTCACCACCAAACGAGGAAAGAGAAATACCAAAGCAGCCATTAACCTGAGTACTTTCCAGGGATGGTCTACTGCTGTGAATAAATTTAAAGTAGCTACGGGGCCGGAAGTGGCCTTATTGACCAATGAATCCAGGCTGAATACTGCGGCTGATAATGGCCTGGACCCTTCATCGATCATCCTCCCTTTTCCTGATCCTTCAAATATGCCTACTTACGATCGGATTAGCGGGCTGTTTCGTACCGCAAGAACTACAAATTATGAGCTTTCTACTTTGGGAGGAACGGATAAAAGCACCTATTATATTGGCTTAGGTTACCTCAACCAGGAATCTATTGTGAAACCCTCTAATTACACCCGTTATTCTGGTAGGTTTAACTATGATAACTATTTGAGTGATAAACTGAAAGTAGGGACCAGTATCAATTTTACACGTTCTGCTAGAAAATTGAGCGGCAGTGATAACAATCCGACAGGAGTGATTAATTCTGCACTTTTCCCAAGGTCTTATCTGCCAATTTTCAATGCTGATGGTACTTATGCCCGTTATGGAAGTTTTGATAACCATTTGGCACTCATTAACAACCTGGATAGTAAGGCCGTAGGATGGCGATCAGTTGGGAATATCTTTGCTGAATACGTCTTCCTCCCGGGTTTAAAATTGCGTAGCAGCTGGAGCGTTGACAACACCAGCGAGTACGACAATAGTTATTCCAACACCCTCATCAGTGCCGGTATCGCCAGCAGCGGTTCGGCTTCCTCCAGTGAGACGAAGATACAGGTGCTGACCAATGAGCAGGTATTGAGTTTTGTGAGGAATTTAGGCGCAGACAAGAAGCATAACATCAATGCCTTAATCGGTAATACCATCAATACCATATTAAACCAATCTACCTCTGCTTCAGGATCAGGCTTTGCCGCAAATAGTCTTAAATCGATATCAGTAGCGGCTACACGCTCTGGTTCGGCATCACGTTCAGCAGCCAACCTGCTTTCTTTCTTTAGTAAGGCCAGTTATACCTATGATGGAAAGTATACCATTGACGGAAGTATCCGCGCCGATGCTTCTTCCAAATTCGGAGCAAATAAGCGCTGGGGATATTTTCCTTCAGGAGGGGTAGCCTGGCGATTGAGTCAGGAAGACTTTATCAAAGAACTGAATGTTTTTAATGAGCTGAAACTAAGGGCCAGTCTAGGGCTTTCAGGTAATCAGAATGGGATAGGTGCTTATGCCGCACAGGGATTATGGTCATCAGGGGCGAATTATCTTGAACTGCCAGGGATTGCGCCTACACAGCTGATCAATCCTAACCTGACCTGGGAAACGACCAGACAGTTTAATGTAGGAACAGAATTTACGATTCTGAACAAACGCCTGGAAATTGTGGCTGATTATTACAATAAATATACCTACGACCTGCTGCTGAACGTTCCGGTACCTTATCGTTCGGGATTCTCCTCTTATTTGCAGAACTATGGAGCGGTTAGAAACAAAGGATTTGAATTGGGAATTAATTCTACTAATATCCAGACGAATGCTTTTCAATGGACCACAAATTTCAACATCTCTTTCAACAACAATAAGATTGAGAAACTGGCCTCGGACATCAGTCTGGGTGCTTCAGGAAGAAATATTTCCATCTTAAGAGAAGGCTATTCAGTGAATTCCTTCCAGTTGTATAAACAACTGTATGTAGATCAGCAAACCGGAAATGCGGTCTATGAAGACCTGAATGGTGATGGAAAAATTACCTCGGCAGACCGCCAGATTGTGGGCAATGCATTGCCGAAATATACAGGTGGATTAACGAATAACCTGAGCTATAAAGGATTCGATTTCAGTTTCTTCTTTTACTTTCAGCAGGGCAACAAAATCATGAACATGAATGATTTCTTTATGGTGCATGGCGGAACGCAGGCTAACATTGGTTTCCTGCCAAGGCAGTTGGACAGGTGGCAGAAACCGGGCGACATCACCGATATTCCCCGACTGACGACCTATAGCGGAAACCCAACTGAAAATGGTGCTGCGGCAAACAATTATGGTGGAAATGTAGCCAGTCTTTCTTCCCGATACCTGGAAGATGGATCTTTCATCAGACTGAAAACAGTGACCCTGGGTTATACGCTTCCTAAGGATATCCTGACCAGAGTGGGTATCAGTAAACTTAGAGTTTATGTTCAGGGAACCAACCTGCTGACCTTCACCAAATACGGAGGTCTTGATCCTGAAGTCAGCTCACAGTCCAGCAACCAGAATACGGTGGGCTATGACTGGGCCACTGTGCCTCAGCCAAGGACCATTCAGATTGGCGCAAACGTAACCTTTTAATGACCTTAAAATAGAAAAAAATGAACACATCATATCTTAGAAATACAGTGCTTGTGGCCTTTGTCTTGCTCTCCGGTTCCTGCAAAAAATTCCTGGAGGAAGTGCCGGATTATGCACTCCCCAGCAGCAGCTCCATCACGGATGTCAGTACAGCCAGAGCAGCAATTGTTGGTACTTACGACCGGGTGCAGAACTATTACTCCTCTTCTTATCCAACATTGGGAACGATCACCGCAGATCATGTCATCTTCAACGGAACGCTAAGTGAATACTTGCAGCTGGATCAGAATGCGATACCTACGGATAACGTGATCACAGTTTCGGCTTATCAGAGTCTCTATAGAACGATCAATTCTGCCAACAGTGTGATCGCTTATATACCATTGGTGAATGATCCTTTGCTGACGGATACTGAGAAAAACAAAATCTTAGGAGAAGCCTATTTCATCCGGGCCCTTTCTTACTTTGATCTAGGCAGAGGATGGGGAGGGGTGCAGCTTCAGCTGAAACCTACTACCGACCTGACTGTGCTGAAAGGCATTAAACGCAGTACACTCGACCAGACTTATGATCAGGTACTGGCGGATCTGATACAGGCGGAGCAGCTCCTGCCAGAGGATGCGACTACCAGAAATCGTGCACAGAAAAGTGCGGCAAGAGCTTTGCGCGCCAGATTGCACCTGTATAGAAAACAATGGGCAGATGCAGAAACGTATGCGACTCAGGTGATCAGCAACACGAAATATACGCTGGTTAAACCTTATAAATCTTTTTTCACCGCACCTTTCCAAACAGCAGAGTCTGTTTTGGAACTGGCTTTCTCGTCAAATGACAGAAATAGCTACTGGAACCTTTGGTATCCGAGTTCGTCTGGCGGACAGTTTACACTGAAACCTTCAGATGGGCTGATTGCGAAATTGAACAATCCTGCCATTGGAGGTGCGAGAAAAGCACTAATTGCCGGTACTGGAGCTACCGTTTACGGTGTGCTTTACAACACCGTTGGCCTCAGTACAGATCCTGCTTACCTGATCCGCATTGCAGAGCTTTACCTGATTCGTGCGGAAGCGAGGGCACAGCTGAACAAACTGCCTGAGGCAGCAGCAGATTTGAATGCAGTAAGAGGAAGGGCAGATGTGGCCGCAACTACAGCCACTACACAAGCAGGCCTGATACAAGCAATCGAAGACGAGAATGGGATTGAGTTTGCCTTTGAGGCACACCGATGGTTTGATCTGGTAAGAACTGAGCGTGCAGGAACCGTACTTGGTATCACCAATAAAAACTACTGGCTTTTTCCGATTCCTTATTCAGACATCCAGTCAGATCCGGATGTGACACAAAACCCAGGGTATTAATTGATAGCATAAAGACATGAAATTTTTCTTCCATACTACTAAAATATTGGTCCTGCTCAGTTTGATCTGGATCCAGCCTTCATCGGCTCAAAATGCTTACTTCTTTCCTAAGGCTACCGGATTGGATGCCAAAATCCCGACACCTGAACAGTTTTTAGGTTATCCCATTGGGACTTACTACACGCGTTATGACCAGGTGCTGGCTTATTTACGTCAACTGGAAAAGCTATCTGAACGGGTACACATCGAAAGTCTTGGGAAGACTTATGAGCAGCGTGAGCAAGTGGTGGTGACCATCACTGCTCCTGCAAACTATGCGAAATTGGAGCAGATCAGGCAGGAACACCTGGCTCAGGTAGATCCTTCGAAACCTGTGCTGAGCAATAATGCACCGGTGATTATCCACCTGGGATATGGGGTGCATGGCAATGAAACCTCCAGCACAGAAACCAGCTTACTTACGGCTTACTATCTGGCCGCCAGTAATGATGCGGAGACGCAGAAATGGCTGAGGGAAGCTGTGGTCTTTATTGATCCTGCGCTTAATCCGGACGGCAGAGACCGGGCGGCGAACTGGCATAATTCTTACCATTCTTTTCCAGCTGTAGGTGATCCGCTGGACAAGGCGCACCAGGAGGCATGGCCGAATGGAAGGAGCAACCATTATTTTACCGACCTGAATCGTGACTGGCTGAACCTGGTGCAGGTAGAAAGCCGTAACCGCCTGGCTTTCTTCCATAAATGGTATCCGAATGTGCAGATCGATTTTCATGAACAGGGAACGAATGCGACGTATTATTTTGAGCCTTCACCGAAGCGCCATGAGAGCCCGGTGATTCCACAATTTTTGTATGAATTTCAGGTGAACCTGGCAAAATACCATGCAAAAGCGCTGGACGATATTGGATCGCTTTATTTTACCAAAGAGAATTATGATAACTTATCGCCGATATATGGCTCTACTTACCCTAAGTTTTTTGGTTCGGTAGCGGCCACTTTTGAGCAGGCGAGTTCCAGAGGGATTCTGCAGGAATCATCCAACGGGCCATTGACCTTTGCCTTCACCATCCGCAACCACCTGGCCACGAGTTTCTCTACCATCAGGGGTGCTGTAGCTGAGAAATCCGGGCTTTTTAAAGTACAGAAAGACTTCTTCAAATACGCATTGAACCAAGGACAAAAGCATCCTGCCAAAGCATTTGTGTTTGGTGATCAAAATGATGTGAACCTGACGCAGAAATTTCTGGGATTGCTATTACAACACCACGTAGAGGTGTATGAACTGGGTGATAAAATCAGTCAGGAGGGTAAAACCTTTGAGAAAGGAAAAAGCTATATTGTTCCTTCAGCCCAACCGAATTTCTTAATTGTTCACTCGATCTTTGAGGAGAATACATTGAAAGACAGTATCTTTTATGACAATACCGGATGGAGTATTATTCAGGCTTACGGACTGAAATATGCAAAAGTCAATGGTGCTTTTTCTAAAGGTGCAGCAGTGAAAAATGTGGCTGCGGAAACCGGTAGCTTGAATGGAGATCGTTCTGCTTATGCCTACCTGATCAATTCTTCCGATTATAACTTTACAAAAGCATTGTATCAGCTGCAGTTACAAAATGTGCTGGTGAAGACGGCGTTTAAATCTTTTGCAACAACGGTTAGCTCAGGAAAAAAAGTATACCTGCCCGGATCTCTGGTGATTCCGGTAGTAGGGCAAACGCTTTCCCCGGATGCGCTTTATGCGGTGTTGAAAAATGTGGCTCGTTCTGCTAATATTGAGATGAACTCGGCTGCAACTGGTTTTAGTGCCGAAGGGATAGATTTAGGCAGCAGCAATATCAAATCTGTGCGTAAGCCTGAAGTGGCGCTGGCTTTTGGTCAGGGGGTCTCTTCTTCTGAAGCAGGTCAGGTTTGGTTTTTATTGAACCAGCAGTTAGACTTGCCGGTCACCAAGCTGGACCTGCAAAATTTTGCCAGAGCACCATTGAATCGTTATAACGTGCTGGTATTGCCAGGCGGTAATTATGGCGATTGGGACAAGGCAATCATCGACAAGATTAAAAACTGGGTGACTGATGGTGGTACACTGATCACCTTCCAAACGGCAACAGCCTGGGCAGTAAACCAGGGCATTGTCAGGGAAAAGCTTTCCGAAACTGATAATTTCTCCAGAAGAGCTGAGGTACCAGCAGCACCGGCAGCTGCGGCTCCAAAAGCTGTGGAAGCGCCTAAATCTAAAGACAGACTGGATTATGCGAATCAGGAAGATGTAGAAGGTTCGAAAAGAATCAATGGGGCGATCTTTGTAGCCGACCTTGATATTACCCATCCGGTAGCTTTTGGGCTAACTTCGCGCAAGCTGTTTATCAATAAAAATGGCGCTACATTATTGCTGCCAAGTGAAAATAAATATGCAACTGTTGCACAGTATCTTTCAAAGCCTTTCGTGAACGGTTACTCTTCTAAATCGAACATTGAAAAAGTAGCTAATTCTGCAGCGATTATCGCCACAGGGATTGGTAGAGGAGAGGTGATTCTATTTGCCGATGATCCTACTTACAGGGGGTACTGGTTAGGTACAGGACGCCTGTTCCTGAACTCGATATTCTTTGGTAATTTATTAAACGGAGGATATAGATAACTCAGCGGGAGGTATGGGAAAATAACACCGGGATAAAAGAAATTTATGAAAAAAATGGGTTTGTGGCGTTCGATCAGCACCTTTTTAGGTTAGGTAGGGATGAACAAACGGATATCATGACGAAAAAGACCTTAAAAAAGAGTCCCCTAAAAGAAAGTCATATGTATATTTAGGGACGTATCCTAAAATGTCTTTGGCTTTCTCAGTTACGTAAACTCTGTCTATCGTTTCCGGAAATACCCATCCATTTTTTTTATAAATTTCTTTTGCCTCTGCACCATCTCTTTCATCTAGCCCCCGATACAGCCGGTGATTGATCGTTAAGTTCTCTGTTTCTGGTAAAAATCTTGCTACCCGATAAACAGTGGTTTCTAATCCTTCTTTATAAAAAAAGTCTTTACACAATTGTTCAGCGCATTGTTTAGTGATGTCATAAATATCTCTAGGTTCTTCAATTAAGGTTTCATCAACCCAAACAGCTTGGTCTTCAGCTGTCATTGCCGTTCCATAAATTGAAGTAGTGCTGATATAGATGAATTTTTTCAATCCATTCTTTACAGCAGCGTTTAGTAGATGAAGCGTTCCCTTGATATTTACATCTATAAATGCCTCGCGCGAATAGTTGAGGTCGTAATGTCTCCCATGAAGGGCTGCGGTATGCACGATGGCATCCATGCCTTGTAAAATTTCTTCCAGCTCCTGCGGATTTTGAATATCTATCAATTGATCTGTAGCCGGATGTTTGATTAAGTCTATGCCCACTACATGCTGATTGAATCTTCTTAAATGATTGACGGTCACTGAACCTAGACGTCCGGACGCTCCTGTAACTAAAATTCTCATGGTAGCTGTCAAATTTAGAATTTATAGACTAATGAATAAGATTTAGTTGAAAATACCCTATTTAGAAATATAGGTCATAGTTTTGGGGATGGTGTTAATGCCAGGTTTAACCATTATTTTTGCCAATTTACTAGTTTTAAAAATGTTAATTGACCATCCTATGAAACAACTATTGATTTTGCTCAGCTGGGGAGTTATCTCTTTCCCACAGTGGCTGCAAAGCGAAAAACACAATACTTCCGGGCAAATAAAAACGAGTAATGAGTCTGCTGTTTTACACAAAATGGAGGAAAGGATTCAGGGTGATTTTATTGGGAATGGTAGAAGAGGTTATGCCGCAGCCGTTAAAATTGCGGAAAGGCAGGGCAATCCTGTTGAAGGTGGAACGGCTGATCAATATGAAATCAGATTTTCGGATAGCCGTATCAAATCAATCATGGTAGGCTGTTGTAAGGTCCGTTTAATTAATGAGGGCGACCTAAATCATGATAAAGCAGATGAAATATCCGTATTCCAGGCACCAATGAATGGATGTACTTATTCGATGACCACCTATTCCTATAAAAATGGATCCTGGAACAAGGTAGTTGCAACTTTTTTAATTCCAACCGGCTGTGAAATGATCAGGGATCAGGATTTACAGCAACGGGTGTTCCTGGAAAAGGGGACTATCTATTACTATGTTTCAGATCCGAATCGCAGTGGAAAACTGATTAAGAAAAAAGCAATGATCAGGAAAACGTAGAACAAATCGCAACCAGGCTAGCGCCTATGGTTAGTTTTAAGTCGTTTTTTTAGAAAAAACCAGAGTTACATCTTTTTTTATTAGATTCGGTTTTGCCTAAACTAAATGATGAGCTGTGACCTTCTTTCCGATGCCGAATTAATAGCTGCTTTAAAAGAAGGAGAAGAGCAGGCATTTGGTGAAATTTATGAGCGGTACTGGAAGGAGCTTTATCGAAAGGCAAATAACATACTTCAAGATCCAGATGCTTCGGTAGATGTACTGCAGGATGTTTTTTTAAGCCTTTGGCAACGACGTGCGCAAGTAGATATCCTGGCTTTAAAACCCTACCTCCACCAAGCTTTGAGGTTTAGTGTGCTGAAAGCAATTCGGAAGCTTAAAACAGACCGTCAATTTTATGAAAGATTGATGGAGGTGACTACGGAAATTATTGCGGAGAATCCTTTACTCTTTAAAGAGCAGCAGCAGCTCATCCAAAACTTAATCGATAACCTTCCGGAAGACTGTAAACAGGCGTTTCTCTTAAGTAGAGAGCAGGAAATGACCTATAAGCAGATTGCCAATCTTTTAAATATATCAGAAAAGACGGTCGAGAAAAGGATTTCTAAGTCCCTAAAAATGATTCGTGCAAGCCTGAATATAGAAACCTGTATCACCATTCTCCTATGGTATGAATTTCATCGATAACTATTCTTGCTAAACCCTTTCTTTTTCTTGGTAAAATAAAAATGAAAAAGCCGTAGGGTAGGAAGTAAGTTTTGGTACCTATAGATATAGCCTATGGACAAGCACAATTTTTTAATACTGATAGACCGCTATTTAGCCAATGAATCGAGTCCTGCAGAAATTCGTCTGCTGGAAGAATATTATGAAAGGATGGACCGTAAGGGTGCTGAAATTAGCTTTCAGGAGCCTGATGGCATTGGGGTAAAAGCTGCAATTATGCAAAGCATAAAACAGGAGCCTGCAAATGAGCGCAATCCAAAGGTAAGTTATACTAGGTTATGGCTTGGTGCTGCGGCTTCCATTCTGGTAATTATCGGGATCGCCCGCTTTATAATTCATACGCCAAATCCGACTAAAAATCAACTGAATATTCCGGAAGTCGCTTGTTCGAAAGTGATCACACCTGGTGGGAACAAGGCCAGATTGACCTTGAGTGATGGATCTATTGTAGACCTGGATCATATTGCTGATGGTATTGTAGCCAAACAAGCGGGATTAACTATAAAAAAAGACAGGGATGGCCAGCTGATTTATACGGTGGTTGCCGGTAATCAGCAGCCCAAGAATGGACAGATTCATTACAACAGTATAGAGACACCCATGGGTGGGCAATATCAGGTCCGTTTACCTGATGGAACAGTGGTTTGGCTCAATGCTTCTTCTTCGTTGAAATATCCAGCGCAATTTACTGGTACAGAACGTAAGGTGATGCTCAGCGGGGAAGCTTATTTCGAGGTGTCAAAAATGAAAGGTAGGCCTTTTAAAGTGGTAACCGATAAAGAGGTCGTAGAGGTGTATGGAACTCATTTTAATGTAAATGCTTATGAAGATGAAAAGGTAACTCGAACTACTTTGCTGGAAGGTAGTGTAAAAGTTAATCATGGGAACTCTTCTGTCCTGTTAAAACCGGGTCAGCAATGTGGAATGGAAAATGGGGCTTTCCAGATTAAGACCGTGAAATTAAAGGGAATTATAGATTGGAAAAACGGCTACTTCCTTTTCAAAGAAGATAAAATCTATGAGATCATGCGGAAACTATCACGCTGGTACAATATCGATCTTGAATATGTTGGAAAACTAGATGACCTGAATTTTAGCGGTAAAATTTCCAGAACGAAAAACCTGAATGAAGTGCTGAAAGTGTTGGCGCTGACAGGCGATGTTAAATTTAAAGTTGAAGGAAGGAGGGTGACCGTTATGCCGTGATCCGATCAGCAGGTAGTTAAAATAAACCCGAAAATGGGCTAACATTTCCGGGATAGAATTTGATTATGCTGTCTGCCGATACCAACAATTGCAAAAATTAACCAAATAAACACCACGTGTCTGCTTGTTTAATGCGCTGAGTGTCAAACAACCTAACAAACCAAATGTATGAAATTTTACGAGTTTAACTTACACAGGATTTCCTGTGTAAAAGATAAAATTGCGCTCAAGACCATGCTGTTCGCTGTCTTGATTTTGAGCTGTGCTGTACGGGCAAATGCCGCAGAACCGATACAGATTACCTTGTCAGAAAAGAATGCTCCATTGGAAACCGTATTGGAAAAAATAGGAGAGCAGAGTAACTACGACATCATTTTTAATTCCAATCTGATAAAAAAAGCAAAACCAGTTACTGTACATGCTAAAAATGCTCCCTTGCTGAACATATTGGCAGAGTGCTTTTTGGAGCAGCCCCTGGGCTACACGGTCTCCACTTCAACAATTGTCGTAAATGAGAAGAAAAATGTAGACCTAACGATCACCGGTACGGTTAAAGATGCCTTAGGAAAACCTGTTCCCGGTGCCTCCGTAATTGTAAAAGGCCTTAAAGGAAGAGGTACTTCTACAGGGGCTAACGGTACATTTTCTCTGAGTGTACCGGAAAACGCTGTGCTGCTGGTCTCCGCAATGGGATTTACCCCCCTGGAAGTGCCAGTAAACAATCGGAAAACTTTTGAGATTGTCATCACCGAAGAAAAAAATGACCTGAATGAGGTGGTCGTGGTTGGTTATGGAACCATTGAAAAGAAAGACCTGACAAGTGCTGTATCGACGGTGAAACCAAAAGATTTTATTTCCGGCTCCGTAAACCCGCTGCTTTCCATACAAGGTAAGGTTCCGGGGCTAACGATCAGCTCTTCCAACGGCAGCGATCCCAATGCCAGCGTATCTGTACAACTGCGCGGGGTCAATTCTATCAATGCCGGACAGGGACCTTTAATCGTGATAGATGGGGTGCCTGGTGGAAATATAAATTCTGTTGCACGAGAAGATATAGCGTCTATTAATGTGTTGAGAGATGCCTCTGCGGCGGCAATCTATGGTACGCGGGCCTCTGGAGGTGTCATTCTGATCACGACTAATAGAGCAAAAGTTGGCCCAGCGAATATCTCTTTAACCACCGAGCTTTTTACAGAGCGTATCCGCCGACGTCCGGAGTCCCTTAGTGGAGATGAGTTCGTTGAAAAAGGACTGGGTAATGATTTTGGTTCGCGCACAGACTGGTATAAAGAGGTGACCAATAAATCACCATTTAGTCAGCGGTATGTGTTAAATGCCAATGGCGGCAGTGAAAATGCACAGGTTTATTCGACCTTAACTTATCGGAATGCTCAAGGTATTGCGATAGGTTCGGATAGAAAAGAAATTGGTGGAAGAGTGAACACGATTTTTAAGTTTTTTGATGGAAGAGCACAGCTGAGTACAAATTTCAGCTATAACCATGTAGATGCCAACCTTACAGATCACAACATTTTTAATATGGCCCTGGTGCTTAACCCCACACAAACACCGTATAATGCAGCTGATATTACTGGTCTAAACGTGATGGTGGGTGGTTATGATTATTGGAACCCTTTAGCGGAAGTTAAGCTGCGTAAAGACCAGAATCAGCTGAAGTATCTTTTGGGAAGTTCAGTATTGAAGGTGGATCTGACGAAAGATCTGTATACTTCAGCGATGATCGCGATTAAAAACGACAGTGAAAACCCAATTTTTTATCGCTCTTCGCAGCATCGGATTTCCAGAACTGATGGCGTGGATGGCTATGCCAAACAGGAGTACAAGCGTTTCACGGATCGTACCTTCGAGTGGACTGCAAACTATAATAAGGTGATTGATAAACATAGCATCAATGCGGTAGCAGGTTATTCTTATCAGGATTTTAATGGACAGGGCTTTAAGGCAGAGAATTCCGGTTTTTCGGTAGACGGTATTGGCGAAAATGATTTGAACAACGGCACGTTTTTAACCGATGGAAGAGCAGCTATGAGCTCTTTTAAGGATCCTACTGTGAAGCTGATTGCTTTCTTTGGCCGCGTAAATTATGCATTTGATAACAAGTATATCGTTACCGGAACATTGAGACGAGAGGGCTCCTCTAAGTTTGCTCCAGGCAAGCGCTGGGGAACTTTTCCAGGGATATCTATGGCATGGCGTCTTTCCGAGGAACCTTTTATGAAAAGCCTGAAGTTTATCAACGACCTGAAAATTAGAGGAGGATACGGCGAGACCGGAAATGCTGATTTTAATGCGAATGTTGCGTATAGAATGTACGCTCCCGATGCCTGGTGGTTAGTTAATGGCCAATGGCAGCGTACTTATGGCGTTCGTCACAACCAAAATTCGGACCTGAAGTGGGAAGTTAAAAAGGAATATAGTATTGGGCTGGACTTTGCCTTGCTGAACAACAAAATCACCGGACGATTTGATCTTTATAAGCGTAAAGTAAATGATATCATTTATGATATTAATGTTTCTCAGCCACCTGCGATTTACGAAACGACAACGGTGAATATTGGCAGCATGCAAAACAAGGGTTTTGAAGCGGAGTTGAATTGGAATGCGGTAGATCATGAAGATTTTAAGTATACGACAGGAATTGTGATGTCGGGAAATAAAAGCAGCCTGACTTCTCTTTCTGGCAGTCAGACTTTTGCAGATAGAAAAAGTTTTCCCGCACCAGGATCTCCAGGGAATGCAGTCAGACTTTTCCCAGGCCATGATATTGGCGAGTTCTTCCTTTGGCGTTCTGCTGGTTTTACCCCGGAAGGGAATTGGATGCTTTATGATAAAGACGGACAGGCATTTGATGTGACGAAACGTTCTAAGACTATTGCCGACAAGGCCTTTGTAGGGAATGGGATTCCAAAAGTTATCCTTTCCTGGAACCACGCGATCGCCTACAAGAATTTTGATGCCAGTATTTACCTAAGAAGCTGGCTCGGCTATGATGTGTTTAACATGATCAATATGTACTATAGCCTCCCAAATGTGCGGGGGCAAAATGTATTGCGAGCAGCATTTGATAAACATAAAGACATTAAAGGAGAAAAGGAATTGAGTGATTACTGGCTTGAAAAAGGGAATTTCCTGAAGGTAGATGCCATTAGTCTTGGCTATACTTTTAAGCAAAACCTGATTAAGCCCTTAAAAAACCTGAGAATATATGCTACGGGCAGAGATTTGTTTGTGCTTACTAAATATAGTGGCCTTGATCCGGAAGTAAATATCAATGGCCTTGATCCCGGCTTTGAAGAGCGAAATGCTTACCCTAAAACCAGAACTTTTATGTTCGGCATACAGGTAGGTCTTTAGTCCATGACGAATTCATAAATTTTCATCAATCAAAAATATATTCTAATGAAGAATAGCATCAATATAAAAATAGGAGTACTGGTATTATTCCTGCTGATTTCCGGAGGATGTACGAAACTTGATCAGCAGTTTTATGACAAGGTAACACCAGAAACTTTTTTCAAAAGTAAAAAAGACATCGTGGCTGCTTTGTATAGACCATTCACTCATGCCCGATGGTATCTTGGTGATGACCGTTGGAGATTACAGGAATTTACAGCGGATAATTTTGCCATTACCACGAAAGGCCGTCACTGGTATAATGGCGGGGAAAATGAACGCTACCATTATCATCGCTGGACACCAGATGATGGATGGATCTGGGAAACATGGCGTGGAACCCTGATGGGAATTGCCCTTACACTGGATGCAAGAAATGATCTTGAAAAATTGGATTATACGAAATTCGCATTGAGCAAAGCTGATCAGGATGACCATGTGAACCAGCTGAATACTTTAATCGCCTATTTCTACCTTCGGGGACTGGATTTTTATGGCGGATTACCGATCTTCGATTCATTGGATGAACAAGGGGTATTGAGGAGTACTGACCAGGAAACCTTTACCCATATTGAAAAGCTGTTAAAGAATGCCATTGAAAAGCTTCCTGCAAAAAAAGCAGGCGATAAAGAAGAGGGAGCCATCCGAAAGGCAGGAGCAGCAGCCATGCTGGCCAGCTTATACTTTAATGCGGAAGCCTATATTGGGCGGGATATGTTTCTGCAATGCCAGCAGATTTCCCAGGATATAGTTAACCATAAGTATGGACAATATACCTTAGATCCTACCTGGAGCGGTCCGCATACTTTTACAAATGATAAATCGCCCGAAATAATCTGGTCAATCCCATCGGAGTTTAATAAGCTCGAATACAATTGGTTTTATTCCAATTTCTATCATTATAACAGCAGGCAATATTTTGGTGTAGATCTGGGCGCAGATAATGGTGGGCACCTTACACCATCCAGAAAACCTGATGGTACTTTGTATAGTACAGACTTTAAACTAGGCGCTCCATTTGAGAAATTTGATGCAGGGGATCTTCGTAAAAAAGGATATAAATACCTTGGCAGCGGCAGGTATGAAGGAATGTTTATCGTTGGACCACATCTGACACCTGCAGGCGGAGTAATTAATGGTGGGGAGGAATATAAAGATAAACCATTGAATTTCGTTGATCAGGTTGGCCGTTTTTCTGAGGTTGGACCCGGAAAAAAATATGCTTCCGTCTCAGAACTTCCTTCAATGATGTCGCAAGGAGAAGAAAATACTGGTCTCAGGCTGGTCAAAGTTCCTATTCCAAGTGATCAGGATAAGAGTTTGAGATGGGCAGCTGATAATCCGGCAATCCGGCTTACAGAGATCTATTATATGCTGGCAGAATGTAAGATGCGGGCTGGTGATAAGGGAGCTGCAGCCGCCTTAATTAATGAGGTGAGGAAGCGTGATTTCGCAAATGGGATAGATCCTAATCCGGTAACAGTTGCGAATCTTGACGCCAATAGAATGTTGGACGAGTGGAGTATTGAATTTTTAGGCGAGGGTAGAAGACGTACAGACCTGATTAGGTGGAAAATGTTTACCGCTGGTACCTGGTGGGATCATCAGCCTTCAAGCTCCGACCATTTAAACCGGTTTCCCGTGCCCACAAAGGCGATTTCAGGAAATAATGGATTAAAGCAAAATCCAGGATATTAAGCTGGATCATTATCATTCAATTAATGCCCCTGAAATTCCAATAATTCAGGGGCATTTTTTTTAATTACACCAGAAACTCATTACATTGTAGCAGATGACTTTCAAGACTATCCTATCCGCTATTCTAGTGGCCATATTTGCTTTAATCTGTATGCTATGCACGCAAAGAGCAGATTTAAACCTGGCTTATGCAGCATTTTGCTGTTCACCGTATGTCATTATCATTGCGCTACTCTATTTCCATTTTAATACCATTCGTAGAAAGCTAAACTTGCTCCATGAGCCCAATATACTATTTGAGCTTGCCTATGGTTTTGTATTCTACCTTACTTTCTTAATGTTTTTCCCGGTAATACTTTTTGTGGGGACCATTGGTGATGAGTATGAACATCGGCTGTATGCCGATTTAGGCAATGCCATCGCTGAAATGTTTCCCCTGCTTTTAATCTTGAGTATTTTTCTGACGGTTTTTAGCAGTATCATCTTTGTATGGGCCATAAAATCATACAAAAGACTGGTGCCGGTTCTTATTGGATATATTGTTTTGATGCCTATTATAGACGGCATTGCTTCCACTGGCCGGGATATTAAAAAGTCGAAACAAGAGGCAGAAGATATTGCTGATAGCCTTAAAAATGGGGTATATGAGTGGCATGCGGCGATGAGCAACCCAGCTGCTTATCCTGTTCAATTGTATAAAGGGGTTTTCTCTTTCCCAAAAGGGGAGCACTATAATTTTACTTTTGGTGAGAGTAACCCGGTTAATTACGATGCAAGATGGGGTAATGATGGAACTGAAACCAGTAAGCAAAATGCAGTAATGCCCAATGGTCTGGATCTTACCTGGTATTCTTTTGCTGAAGATACTTTTTATCGGCTAAATACGCCTATAGATCAAGAAAAGCTAAAGCTACTGTTCAGTAAGCCTTATCTGGAAAAGAGAGCTAGCCGCAATTTTGAGGAAAAGTATGACGCGATCATTATGGGCTTTGCACCAGGTGGGGTAGTGGTGGTTTGGGCGGGCAGCACTGGTCGTCGTCAGGTAGAAATTGGTCGTTATCAGGCCCAAAAAGTAAGTATAGCTAAGCCTGTTTCTAAAGATGAGCGCTTGGCTTATAATGATGTTTTTAATCCGGAATGGAGAAATAAGGTGTTAACTGATAGTGCCATTATACCTTTAAAGATACAGCGGCTAATAAAAAATAAACCCATTCCTTATGGATATTGGGATAAACTGCGGACAGCTTACAACTGGCAGCCTACATTTGTGATTTCTCCTGAAATAAAGGTTCATGATGCTGATTTTAGCTTTTTCAATGCCGAACGCTATGTGTTTTTTGATGAAAGTTTGCTAACGAACACGATGGAAAAACGTGGTGTTCCAAAAAATGTATACGTTAAATGGTATGATAAAAATGGGAACAGATGCGCACTGGATTTTGAATTTGATGAAGAGCAAATCTTTAGACAGTTTGGTGACTTTTTTGACCGCGAAAAAAACAGCAGTGCTGAAATAGAATTTAATATCAATCAAAAAACCAAAACAGGAACTGCCACCTTAAAAAACGGCAAAAACCAAGTCTTGCTTTTAAAGGCTAAAATCATAGATTATGGTGAAAAGTACTAGCCAATTATTGGTTATCAATATATTTATGTAAGTTTATCCTAAATCTTAAATATATGTTTCTAATCGCTGTGGGTAGTGTTGAAATTGTAGTCATACTATTAATGTTCTCTATATTATGGGCATTAGGACGTTATGCCAGGAATACTCGTATAGGCTTTGGTGGGGGTGTTTTGCTCGGGATTTTCTTTACACCAATGATCGCTTTTATTATTTTATCTATGCTAAAGTCTCAAAGATCCACAAGATTTCAATGATGTTACCATTGTATTTCACCTTGTACTATTTAGCGCTTTGTGTTTTTCGATAGCCGGATTTTGTCCGCATAACCTGATTGTTAAAACAAAAAGCGGCTATGTAAAGGACGTTTAGAAAACCTATCCCTAGTTATCGAGGCGATGAAAAAGTATAATTATGTTCGTAAAATTTTTATAACAAGGACTTTCCTGCAGCTGCCCAAATAACCCCCATAGTTGGGTTTGAGATGCTTTGTATTTTTTGTCAGTTGATTGAAATTTTTTGTTATTTTAGTTAACATTCTAATCAAAGCTAATTTATGGGCCGGAAACGCTTCTTCCTGATTTTTTGTATTCTGGCAATTTTTGTATTTGCAGCTGTGCAATGCACACAGATAGAGGGTAAAAGTGCCGACAGTAGGGGGCCAGCCTATGCGGGAAGTTCGTCCTGCATCAGCTGTCATAAAGACCTTACAAAATCTGCACTCCACAATTCCCATTTTAACGCTTCAAAAATGCTGACTAAGCCTAATTCTGCTGATAGTCTGCAGATACCTGATGGAACATTTATTTTCAATGAAAAAACTCAAATGCTGGTGAAAAACCGTGCCGATGGATTATATCAGACTGCAATGATCAACGGGGTTGATCGAAAAACAGAACGAACGGATATGGTTTTTGGTGCAGGACACAAGGCGTATACCTTCGCCTTTTGGTACGGCAATCAACTGATGCAAATGCCCTTAAACTACCTGACGAAAGAACATCAATGGGTAAATAGTCCGGGTTTTCCTACGGAGCAGATTTATTTTGGCAGAACAATCGATCTGCGTTGTTTAGAGTGTCATGGCTCTTTCGCGGAGAAAAAGGCAGTGCAGAATACAGGGTTCTCTGTTCAGGAAGAATATGTTAAAAATTCCCTCATCGTTGGTATAGATTGTGAACGCTGTCATGGTCCTTCGGCCCAGCATGTTACCTTTCATCAGGAAAATCCTGAGGTGAAAACGGCCAATTATATGGTGAATTACAAGAAGCTGGCCTTAACACAAAGGGTAGATGCTTGCGGGGTATGCCATTCAGGTGTGGGTATTCAATCGCCGAGTCCTATGTTTAGTTTTAAGCCTGGGGATACGTTAAAAACCTTACCTGAATATAGTGCCTATCGAGGTGAAGATCCGGATGTACATGGCAAGCAAAAGCAATTGCTGGAGGCGAGTTTATGTTATAAAATTGGTAAGGCAGAATGCGTTACCTGCCATGATGTACATGATAATAATAAACCTAATCCTGCAATTTATTCCGCTAAATGCATCAGCTGTCACCAGGAGGTGAAGCATGATGCATTAAAAGAAAAAAATAAAGCGATGCTGGCAAAGAACTGTATCGATTGTCACATGCCCGTTAAAGAATCTCATGCGATTGCCTTTCAGGTGAGCAACAGCAAAGAAAAGATACCTTATCAGCTGCGCACACACCGTATTGCGATTTATAAAGATTTGGTAAAGGGCAAATGAATTCCATAAACGGATACATCGTATTTCCATTGATATCTGTCGTGATCTAAATTTGGACAACCATTCCAACAAATTTAGCGGGTTGAAGCCCTGATATCGCAGAGGAGTGGATTAAGAATACCGGCATTTTTACAGCATTCCAATTTAATTTTTATTATTGCTGATAAATTCAATAACTTGTATTTTTTATGGCCAATTATAGCACCTATACTGATAACGAGTTGATTGCTTTGTGGAAAGAAGGTAATGATGCCGTTTTTAGAGAAATTTATCTGCGATATGATAAGCTGCTATACTTATACGCTTACAAAAAGCTCAGAAACAGAGAGGAGTCTAAAGATGTGGTACAGGATTCTTTTACCTGGCTTTTAAATCACCGTCATGAGCTTCAGCTCAACTCTAGTTTATCCGGATATCTTTATAAAACGGTCCTCCATCAAATTTTGGATATCTTTAAACACAAAGGCATCATTAAAAAATACGTAGAAAGTGGGGAGCATTATATCGAGGTCAGTTCCCCGGAAGCAGATTACTTGATTCGGGAAAAGGATATCGCTGCTTTAATAGCAAATGAAATTGCGGCCATGCCTCCTAAAATGAGGGAGATCTATACGTTAAAAAAAAGAGAATTTTTAAGTACCAAAGAAATTGCCGGGCAATTAGGGCTCTCTGTCCATACGGTATCCACCCAACTCAAACGCGCGCTTAAGCACCTTAAGGTGAAACTTGGGACTGTGATTTTCATTTTATGGATGCTCTACTGAAAATTATTTCTCTGTATATCAGTTGATTGTAATGTTTATTCTTTTTTTTCATCATGGATGTACCTAATCCATGATCCTGAATCGCCTTTACTTATTGTTGAGCCACAAGCGCAAAGAATTCAATGAAGAAAGACATCAAAAAAGTATTGGATAAAGTAAGTTCAGGTGACGCCAGTCCTGAAGAAGAAACTATGGCCAGACTCTGGCTGCATCAACTTCAGCAAAACGATGAAGCGGGTCTTTCGGCAGCGGAACTTAATGAACTGAGCAACGAGATGTGGGCATCGCTGGAAAAAAACAGAAAACAATCCTCGCCCAGAACCGGAAAGTTATGGCCTTATATTTCGGCTGCAGCATCGCTAGTGCTCGTGGCAGGCTTGGCGTTATTTTTTTATAACTACCAGTCATCAAATCCTTTAAAAGCTCCTCAGCAATATTCAAATGATGTTCCCGCAGGGAGCAACAAAGCTTACCTCACCTTGACCAACGGAAAGAAAATTCTACTGACCACGGCAGCTAATGGAATGCTGGCAGAGGAGGGAGGGATAAAGATTACTAAAACTTCGGATGGGCAGCTGGTTTACACCATTGCGGATGAGGGAAAGAAAACAAGCGGGAAATACAACAGTATCGAAACTCCCATTGGAGGTCAATATGAACTGCAATTGCCGGATGGCACCAGGGTTTGGCTAAATGCAGCCTCTTCCTTAAAATATCCCGCCTCTTTTTATGCACTAAAACAGCGCAGTGTAGAATTGATCGGGGAAGCCTACTTTGAAGTTGCAAAAGATAAAACGAAGCCATTCGTGGTGAAAAGCAAGGGGCAGGACGTGGAAGTTTTGGGAACCCACTTCAATGTGAATGCCTATCCGGATGAGCAAAGCATCAAGACCACTCTGATAGAAGGCTCCGTGAAATTAAATGGCCAGCTTACTTTAAAGCCGGGTGAACAATCAGTGCTGAATGATGGAAAATTCAATGTGAAAGAAGTGAATGCCATTGATGCTGCCGACTGGAAAAACGGAGAATTTGTATTTACGAATGAGCCTTTAACCAGTATTTTGAAGAAAGTTTCCCGCTGGTATGGTGTCGAGATTGTCTATACAAATGACCTCATAAAAACACCTACATTTTCAGGCTCTGTTTCCCGCTCTGAAAATATTTCCAGCGTTTTAAATATGTTAGAAGAAACCAGTAATATCCGCTTTTCCATAGCTGGAAAACAAATACAGGTAACGATCAAATAAGAAGATATAAAAAGGACCCAACCAGTCCGATGATTAACCAACCTAACCGTCAACAACTAACCAAACCACATGAAAAGAACCAAACACAAAGCAAGTTAGTACTTCAGGAGGTTTTTAAGAAAAAAGCCATGAAAGTGTATCAGCACTTCCATGGCATTATCTGAGTTAACCCAAAAAACAAATTTGAGATCCGTTCACGTATTAACCCAATCCAACAAAAGTATGAAATTAAATGCTTTTAACCTAGGTATGCTATGCCGATGGCTGCTGCCTACACTTTTATCAGCTATGAACTTTGTTGTTGCGAAAACGCTGGCAACAAATAAAAGAAGACTACTAATGAGAGTTAATTTGATCATCGCCATCATTACAACCTGCTTATTGCAAGTCAGTGCAGCAGGTTTTGCTCAAAAAGTCAATTTTGTAAAACAGAATACCACACTTCATCAAGTTTTTCAGGAGATCAAAAAGCAAACCGGTTTCCGCGTTTTATATTCTGATCAGAATTTAAACAGCCAGATGAAGATTAATGCCAATTTTAAAAATTCTGAATTGAGCCAGGTGATGGAAACGTTACTAAAAGACCAAAACCTGACCTACAAAATGGAACGCAGGAACATCCTGATTAAGATCCGGCCAGCTACCTTCCAGCAGTTCCAATCGGTCCTTAAAGAGCTAAATATCAGTGGAAAGGTGCTCGACAAAGATAGAAAGCCTTTACCTGGTGCATCTGTCAGTGTAAAAGGCACTAACAAAGTGGTCAGCACTGATGAAAATGGAAATTTTGCACTGAAAAATGTAGAGGAACAGGCTATATTGGTGGTTTCTTTTGTGGGCTATTTAAGAAAAGAGGTGCCGGTTAATGGCGCTAGTGCGATCAACATCGTGCTCGATGAGGATGTCAGTCTGCTCGGCGATGTGGTGGTAGTCGGTTACGATACCAGGAAGCAAAGTGAGCTGACCAGTGCGGTTTCCGTGGTTTCTTCCGAGAAATTAAAAGATGTCACAGCCAATTCTATTGGCGCCATGCTGCAAGGAAAAGTGGCTGGTCTTCAGGTAGTCAACAGCTCTGGAGCACCGGGTGCCAACGCGGAGATCAGGCTGCGTGGCGTGTCGTCAGTTAATGCGAATCAAAGTCCTCTTTTTGTGGTGGATGGAATTATCGGTGGCAATTACGATCCCAACGACGTGGAAAGTGTCACGATCCTGAAAGATGCAGGGGCGACTGCCATGTACGGCTCACAAGCAAATGCAGGGGTAATTATTGTCACCACCAAAAGGGCCAAACAAGCCGAAACCAGGTTCGAGGCTAAAGTTTCCACTGGTTTCCGAACTCCTGATTTTGGTAAAATGGAACTGATGAACAGCAATGAGCTTTATGATTATCAGAAAGAATTTTACCGCGACTACGTGGTTGGTGCCCCCAACAACTCTTATAAGATTGACCTGGTGAAATTCTATTCGGAACGCCCATTATCACTGCGTTATCAGGATTACGACTGGTCTAAGGAGTCCTTTAAGACAGCCCCGATTTATAATTTCTATCTTTCTGCAAGTGGCAAAACGGAGAAGAACGATTATTATGTAGGTGCATCCTACTATAAAGAGAAGGGGACTTTCATTAATACCGATTTTCAAAGAGTTAATTTACGTGGAAATTCGACCTATCACTTCTCCAAAAAATTTGATTTAACGAATAATATCAACCTCGGTGCCTCACAGGGCAAGAGCTATGATTACATGGATGCCTATTATTCTTTCCTGAATATGCCTTGGGATAATCCCTATGATGCCAGCGGAAACCCAATTTATGTAGATGGTAACTCTACTTTTAAATGGTGGTCTAGGGATAAAATAAATCCGATTCATACCGTTCAGAATTCAGAGCATCGCTATAAAGGTTTCAATGTGAATTACGATTTGGGGATCAACTACCGCATTACCGACTGGCTTACCTTTGCCAGTTCAAACCGGTTGTCAGCCTCATTCGATAAAGGTACCAATTACGTATCCCCACTGGCTGCGGGCACCTATCGTGGGATGGGCTTTCTTGATGAGTTAAATACGCTGAACTATGGCCTCGTGAGCAACCAGTTATTCAAATTCAATTTTAAATTGGGTGAACACAGCTTAAGTGGTTTTGCAGGCGGAGCTTTTGAAAGCAGTAAAATCGAAACCTCTGGTGCTTCGGGTAAAGGTTTGCCGGAAGGATTGAAAGTACCTGGAGTAATCTCCAGCAGCCAGGTGATTGTCGGCGCGCACAATAAGTACATCTTACAATCCTTATTGTCGCAGGTAAATTACAGCTACAAAAATAGATATTTCCTATCGGGTTCATTCAGGTATGATGGTTCTTCCAACTTCGCTCCAAGTAAGCAGTATGGTGGTTTCCCATCTATATCGGGAGCATGGGCAGTAAGCAATGAAGCTTTTCTGGCCGACAATCCTATTTTGACTAACCTGAAAGTACGTGCCAGTTATGGTATTACGGGGACTCAGGATATTGGCGCATCCCGTTTTCTGGGCTTGTTTTCCCTCACTACCAAATATAATTCATTAGTGGCGGCAGTGCCTTACCAATTGCCAAGTCCTAACTTAACCTGGGAGAGTAAACGCCAGCTCAATGCAGGTATGGACATTGGTTTATTGAACAGGGTGAATTTAACCCTTGATGTTTACCGTAACGATACCAAAGACTTATTGCTGCAGGTATCGCAGCCACTATCAGTTGGTTTTGAAACCAAATGGGAGAATGCGGGCTCAGTCATTAACAAAGGGATTGAGTTAGGCATTAATTCGACCAATATCAGGACAAAAGACTTCGAGTGGATCACTGATTTCACCTTTAACTATAACAACAATAAATTGGCTGGTTTTCCATCAGACATCGTTAAAACAGGTTCATGGAGCATCTCGCAAATCTATCGTAATGGAGGAGATTTGTTCGAGTTTTACATGCCAAAATGGTTAGGTGTTGATGCACAAACGGGGGCTCCACTTTGGGAAAAGCTCATCTACAATACGCAAGGCGAAGCTGTAGCGAGGGAAAGCACATCAGATTATTCACAGGCAACCAATCAGGAGGTAGGTTCGGCACTGCCTAAATACCAGGGTGGCTTTAACAACAGTTTCAGGTATAAAAACTTTAATTTAAGAGTGAGTACCTATTTTAATTACGGCAACAAGGTGTTTAGTAATAACCTGAGGTTTATGATGAACGATGGTCATGAGCCGTATTACAACCAGATTAAATTACCGAAGGGTGCTAAAATCTGGACTCAGCCAGGCGATACAGAGGCGACAGAGCCAAGCCCGCAAAACTCGGCCAACTCTACCGAAACCTCCACCCGTTACTTAAAAGATGGCAGTTACTTTACGATCAGGAACATTGCCTTATCGTATACCTTGCCTTCATCATGGGCGAAGAAGATCAGTATGAGTGATGTAACTGTTGGTATCACTGCGGATAATGTGGCCACCTTCTCGAACTTTTTAGGTCAGGATCCACAAACTACCATTACACCAACCCGGTATGCAACGCCAGGGGTGTCGGATTTTAAATATCCCAACAATCGCCAGTATTTATTAAACGTTAATTTCAGCTTTTAAGCAGGTTTCAACCTATTAAATTAAGTATATGAAAAATATAATATTCACCGTTTTCCTATTTTTGATGGTTGCGGTTAGCAGCTGTAAAAAGTTGAGTTCCCTCCCAAGCGATGCGATCAGTACGGAAACACTGGTAAACACCAGTGAAGGCTTAACCAATGCGCTGAATGGAGCTTACGCTTTGTTTAAAGACCATATTGAATTTAACGGACAGGTAGACATGAATAACATGTACCTGCGCCAGTTTTATCATTTAACAGACTTTGCCAGCGATGACATTGTTTGCGGACAGGTAACCACCGATCCATTTTATTATAGCTTTAGTCTAGACCATTCACCTGCTCAGGCCAACAGCCGTTACTACTGGTATATCTCTTATAAAATCATTACCGGCGTGAATACCGTTATCGATGCGGTAGAGAAATCAGGTAAAAATGATGAGTCTACCAACCAGTTATTGGGGGAGTGTTACTTTTTGCGTGCGTTCTGTCACTTTAACTTGGTCCGATTATTTGGTAAACCCTACACTGTTGACCCTAATTCTCCGGGCATTATCCTGCGTACAAACCTGAGCGATCCTTCAAAAAAAGCAAGGTCAACGGTCAAAGAAGTTTACGATTCCGTGCTTGCTGATGCTGAAAAAGCGGCGGGCTTAATGACCCGTTCCCGTGGCGTTCAATATGCCTCACAGGAAGCGGCATGGTCCTTACTGGCAAGGGTTAACCTCTACAAGGAAGACAATGGAAAGGCAATCGAATATGCAGATAAAGTGATCAACTCAGGTAAGTTTACACTGGCCACTAAAGACACGTACCCAAAGCTGTTTGCCAATGCAACGAGTGCTTCTGAAACTATTTTTTGCGTTGCCTTTACTGTGGTGGATGATTATGGCAAATTTGGCTCTATTGCGTCCATGATCTACTCGGATGGAAACTCTGGCTGGGGTGAGGAATATGCTTCTTCTTCCTTACGTGCGGCCATGTCTGCGCATCCAGAGGATGTTCGCTGGTCTTATATTGTTCCTTCAAAAGACGATGCCGGAGTGGTACAAAAGAAAAATGGGATCGAAATGTATTACATCAGCAAGTTCTCTTTCCAGGACAACCTGCCCAACTTAAGCTCACCGATTATGTTCAGGATCGCAGAAATGTACCTGATCCGTGCGGAAGCGAATGCCAAAGCAGGCGCGAATGCAGCCGCGCTGGATGATGTGGACATGATCCGCAAGAACCGTGGTTTGGAAGCCTCGCTTTACAATAAAGTAGTACCAGTAGGTTCAACCGCTTTAGATGTGGTTTTAGCAGAGAAACGCATAGAGATGGCATTTGAGGGACATCGCAGTTATGATGTGTTCCGCAATAAAAGAACCCTGAATAAAGCGTATTGGGGATATCACCTGACAGGTTTAAAAGAGACGGATGTGGATCTTTCGAGAACACCGACAGGTTACCCTAACCTGAGTGTACCTTATACCAGTCCGCGCATCATTTACTACTTGCCGGTAGACGAGGTATTGAGCAATCCGCTGGCTACACAAAATCAATAATCTAACGATCACCTTGTAATATATAGATGGATATGAAAAATTTAATAGCTTATGTGTTCCTGCTGTCGGTGATGATCGCAGGTTCCTTATTCAGCTCCTGTAAGAAGGATAAAACCGAGATAAAAACTGATTTATTATATGAAGTAACTGTGGATGGGGCCAGTGCAACTTTCAGCATAAAAACCGAAGGAGTGAGCAATTATCAATGGGATTTTGGCGATGGCAAAACTTCAACAGAGGCCAACCCAAGTCATACTTATCCAGGTAAGGGAAAATATGTTCCAACATTAATGGCTTCGGTAAATGGCAAGGCCGTGGAAGCATCAACAGTGCTGCAAATTGCCAAAGTATCTCCTGTAAAAATTAACGACAACTCCTTTGACGACTGGACCTCGGTCACTAAAAATGTGATCCCTTTAGGCTCAAAAAAGGGAATTTTTAATCTGGTAAAACTAGATTACGATGGGAACTATGTGTATTTGTATGGCGAGATGAGCGGCAAAAAAGCGGATGCGGTTATTTTTGATTTCTTTATTGATTCGGATAATAATCCGGCTACGGGCTGGCTTACCGGTACCTTTACCGATGGTGGTTATGACGTTTTGATGGAAGGTCAGCTGCTGACTGCCGGGGTTGATATTTTTTACCATACCGGGACTAACCAGAGTGACTTTTCCGGATTTAAACCACAGTCAATTGCTGAGGCTTATACGGTTGGCACCGTGAAAGAGGAAGCTGGACTTGTCAAATTTGAGGCGCGTATTGCACGTGCTAAGCTGAAAGGTTTAACGGGTACAGGGATGCGGATCGGTATCCAGGTCATTAAAAATGACTGGTCAGTAAACTTAGGCAATGCACCGGATGAAGGAACTTCAAGTTTCTTCCTGGATATGAACGAATAATTTTATACCAAAACGATTTATGGAAAAGATTTTAACTGCTGATCAGTCGGCTAAGGGACGTTTAGTGTCTTTAGATGTGATGCGCGGGATGATTATGATCCTGCTTTGCGCAGAGAGCTGCAGGGTTTATGAAGCGATCATGCACATTGATCCCGCACAACCCATGGGTGGTTTGATCACCCAGTTTTTTCATCACCCATGGCATGGACTGCGATTTTGGGATTTGGTTCAACCGGCGTTTATGTTTATGGCAGGAGCCGCGATGTACATCTCTTACAGCCGTAAATTGGAAAAAGGACAAAGCTGGGGCAATAACCTGTCGCATATCCTGATTCGCAGCTTAAAGCTTTTTATCTGCGGGGTAGCCTTGCATTGCATTTATGCAGATAAGCCCGTTTGGGAGCTTTGGAATGTGCTGACGCAATTGTCGTTCACCATGATCGTTGCTTACCTGATCATCAACAGGTCTTATACCTGGCAGCTGCTCTTTTCCATTGGCCTGTTGCTGCTTAACGAAGTTTTGTACCGCGGTCTGCTGATGCCTGGTTTCGACCAGCCTTTTGTGGAAGGGAAGAACTTTGGTGCTTATGCAGATACTTTGCTGATGGGTAAAATTAACAGTGATGGCTGGGTAACGATCAATTGCATCCCAACTGCGGCGCATACCATTTGGGGGGTCCTGGCAGGTAAACTGCTGATCTCCAGCAATGCTGTCGGCTACAAAATAAAGACCCTGGTACTCATGGGAATCATTGCGTTGCTGCTTGGTTTCATTTTGGATTTATCGGGGATTACTCCCATCATCAAACGCATCAGCACCAGTTCATTCGTATTGGTCTCGGGAGGCTGGGTGCTATTGATTTTGGCTGCAGTGTATTGGTTGGTAGATGTCAAAAACAATGTGAAATATGCCTGGATCTTTACCGTAGTGGGAATGAACGCCATATTTATTTACCTGTTCTTTGAGACGGTAGGCGTACAGTGGCTAAATGGCAAGGTGGCGATTTTCTCAGGCGACCTGTTACACCTGTTCTTAAATGTCCCCCTAAAAATAGCTGCAGTGGTTTCGGCCCTAGCGGTGCTGGTTGTCGAGTGGTTCCTGTGTTACTGGCTGTATCAGCGGAAAATCTTTTTTAAACTATAGAAACCCTATTAAACATACGATCATGATCAAAAAATATATATGGTACGCCCTTAGCATTTGTCTGGCGGTAATAGTGCTATTTGTCTCCTGTAAAAATCAGGAAGATAGCCTGGTTAAAATTGAGAAGGTAAATGTAAGTTATACGGAAAGTTCGGAAGATTTTCCGAATCCGGAGCGTGGCTTTTACCGATACTCTGAAGTGAAATCCAGTAACTATGAGGTGCTGTCGGCAGAAGAAATGAAGGGCTATCGGTCTCCTCAATCCATCCAAAGTGCAAATTACAAGGTGTCCAGTACGCTGGTTTTCAGGTATTATATCTTAGACGATGTGGTCAGTACCGCCATATCATCCTCATTTATTTCGAATATTAAAAAGGATTTTGAAGCGGCGCGAACAGCTGGTGTGAAGCTGATTCCTCGCTTTGTTTATACCGCAACCGCTAAGCCGGGGAATTGTCCGGAGGGTTTCATCTGTCCGGTATATGGTGATGCACCCAAAGCCATTATTCTGAATCATATCACACAGCTAAAACCGGTTCTTCGCGAAAATTCGGATGTGATTGCCTGTGTGCAGCTTGGTTTTATCGGAACCTGGGGGGAGCAATATTACAGCGATTTCTTTGGCGATGCCTCCAGCAATGGGGGACAGGGCAACAAATTGCTAGACAACAATTGGAAAGACCGGATCGAAGTGATCAAAGCTTTGCTGGATGCTGTGCCCGCCGACAGGATGATTCAGCTGCGCTACCCACAGATTAAGCAACGTTATGTTTATGGCATTAACTCCCTGATCAGCTCAGCAGCGCTAACAGAGAGCAACGCTTTCAATCAAAGTGATATCGCACGTTTGGGTTTCCATAATGATTGTTTTATGGCAAGCGTTAATGATTTTGGCACTTACGAAGATTATGGCAACAGTTCATCACCACGCACATCCGACGGCGCGGTCATTAACACTTTGAAGGATTACTTTAAAGCCGACAGTAAATTTGTAGTTGTTGGCGGCGAAACCTGTTCTGACGACTATAGCCCTGCTAATGATTGCGAACCTGCCGGCAAAATACAGGCAGAATTGGCATCGCTGCATTACAGTTTTATCAATGCCCATTACAACAATGCGGTTAATAACGATTGGCAGGATGGGGGTTGTATGGACAATATCAAACGTAATCTGGGCTATCGTTTTGTATTACAAACTGCTGCACTGCCTGATAATGCGGTGAAAGGTACGGTGATGAACATGACGCTGAACCTTAAAAATGTGGGCTATGCATCCCCATATAATAAACGTCCGCTGAAACTGGTACTGCGCAATACCAAAAGCGGCGAAGTTAAATCCTTCGAGCTCTCCGCAGATGTCAGGAAATGGTATTCGGGAGCCGTAACGGTTACTGAAGGTATTCCGATTCCTGCTGATTTCCCAGCAGGTGATTATGAAATGCTGCTTCAGCTGCCAGATGCTTATGCCAGCATTGCGAATAGGCCAGAGTTCAGCATCCGTTTGGCAAATGCCAATGTCTGGGAAGAGGCTACAGGCTACAATAAATTAAACCATACGGTAAAAATCAACTAAATGATCAAGGGCTATAAAATATATTTGTTATTCAGCTCCATATTTTGCGTTTTGACGCTGCCACTTTACGCGCAAACCAGTCTGACGATTAAGTCCGGCGAGCAATGGTTTGGCGGCGCGGTAAATGAAGCCCATCTGATGCCCTTTAAGGCGGGCTACAGCCTGGATATGAATGGCGATACTCGCGGAAATCAGGCTGTGCCACTTCTGGTATCTACCAAAGGGAGGTTCATTTGGAGTGAGGAGCCCTTTAAGTTCAGCTTCGAGAAAAACAGGTTGCTGATCAGTCATGCGAAAAGTACGGTCACCATTGATTCCGCAGGTAAAAATCTGAAAGAAGCGTTTAGGAATGCCTCAAAGCGTTTCTTTCCCTCCAAAAGCAAACTGCCGGATACCTTATTGTTTAGCAGACCTCAATACAATACCTGGATTGAGCTGGTTTATAACCAAAACCAACAGGATATCTTAAATTATGCCAGGGCGATCATTGACAACGGTTTCCCGCCGGGTGTATTGATGATCGATGACAATTGGGCAGACTACTATGGCCGGTTCGACTTCAGAGCAGACCGGTTTACAGACGCAGGGGCGATGGTGGATACGCTGCACCATTTGGGTTTCAAAGTGATGCTTTGGGTGAGCCCATTTGTGTCGCCGGATACGGAAGTTTTCAGGGAGTTAATGGCCAAAAAACTGCTGCTGTTAGATAATGAAGGAGCCTCCAGTATGACCTGGGCTAAAGCAGAGAAAGCCGCTATCATTCCCTGGTGGAATGGGTACAGTTCGGTCCTTGATTTTACCAATCCTGAAGCTAAGGTATGGTTCCTCAGCCGACTGGAACATATGGTCCGTACCTATCACCTGGATGGCTTTAAGTTTGATGCTGGGGATGCAGAATTTTATCCGCCGAATGCTTTGGCTTTTAAAAACGTAAGCCCGAATGAGCACAGCAGACTTTGGGGCGAAATCGGCTTATCCTATCCGCTGAATGAGTACCGTGCGATGTGGAAGATGGGGGGCGAGCCCCTGGTACAACGCCTGCGCGATAAAAAACACAATTGGGAAGACTTGCAAAAACTCATACCACACCTGATGACGGCTGGTTTATTAGGTTACCAGTTTACCTGTCCGGATATGATCGGCGGCGGAGAGTATGGTTCGTTTATTGGTAAAGATAAACTGGATGAACAGCTCGTAGTGCGATCTGCACAGTGCTCGGCATTAATGCCAATGATGCAATTTTCTGCAGCACCCTGGCGTGTGCTTTCCAAATCAAACCTGGCGGCAGTTAAAAAAGCGGTTGATATCCGCGCAAAGTATACACCATACCTGATGGAAGCGGCAAAAAAGGCAGCTATAACCGGTGAACCCATTGCCCGCAGTATGGAGTACGAATTCCCTGATCAGGGTTTTGCTGAGGTAAAAGGACAATTTATGCTGGGCAGTAAATATTTGGTGGCTCCGATGCTCGCAAGTGCTGGTGAAAAGACCGTTTACCTGCCAAAAGGCAGCTGGAAGGACGATCAAGGTAAAAAGCTGAAGGGCCCATTAATCCTGACAATTGAGGTAGCCCTGGATCGGCTGCCCGTGTTTGAACGAATTATTCCCCTGAAGGATTAGTTAAAGCTGATGAATCTGCCTATTAAAATTAAACGATAAACCAAAAACCTTTTCATTTTGAACACAATAGAAAATCTATTCGAAATTACTTCTAAATTCAGATGTCATGTGGATATCTCTACGCTGAAGTCTTATGGCACAGGACATATTAATGATACCTATCGTCTGAAGAATCTTGCGACTGAAGAGTATGATTACCTGCTTCAGAAGATCAACCATCAAGTATTTAAAAATGTCCCCAAACTGATAGAAAACATGTGCAGGGTGATTGCGCATCTTAAAAAGGAATTGCTGATTTCTGGAGAGGGCAACCCTGAAAAAGAGGTGATGACGCTCGTTGCCACAAAAGAAGGCCCATATTTTTATCAGGACAGCAATGGGGAATATTGGCGAATGTGCCATTTTCTAAAGGATACCAAGACCTACGATGTGGTAGAAACGGAACAACAGGCTTATGAAGGTGGAAAAGCCTTCGGGAAGTTCCAGTACATGCTTTGCGACCTTTCGCCCGACCTGATGTATGAGGTGATCCCTGATTTTCATCATATTGGTAAAAGGCTGGAACAGCTGGAGCAGGCAAGGGCTGAAGATCCGCTTGGCCGCGTTGCGCTCGTGTCTGAGGAGCTGAGAACCATAGATGCCAGTTCAGGATCTATGTCGTATTTTCAACAGGATGAACAGCTGCTTACTTTGCCCAGACGCGTCATCCATTACGATACCAAATTCAATAATGTGCTGTTAAATTTAGAGGACAGGGCGCAATGCGTGATCGATCTGGACACGGTAATGCCAGGCTATGTTGCCTACGACTTTGGTGACGCCATCCGTACGATCATCAATAGCACGACGGAGGATGATAAGGAATTGTCCAACATCAAACTGAATATTCCATTGTTTAATGCCTATACGAAAGGGTACCTGGAGCAGGCCAGGTTATTCATTAATGAGTGGGAGCTGAGCTCTCTGATGAAGGGGGTGCTTTTACTGCCTTACATGCAGGCAGTCCGGTTTCTGACGGATTATATCAATGGAGACCGCTATTACAAAATAGAATCCACACATCACAACCTTCAGCGTACCAGAGCACAGCTTAAACTACTGAAAGAGCTGTTTGAACATTCCGAATCTATGGAAGACAGTATTTTTAAAGAGGCCAGAAAACACCAGTTAATTAAAGATTAAAAAGATGAACAGAAGACATTTTTGTGCCAATGGATTAGTAGGATTGGCAGGACTTACCTTAATGCCTGAGGCATTATTTGCGAATACAAAAGACAAGATTCGCTTAGGTTATATCGGCGTTGGACTAAGGGGGCGGAATCACATCAGTGAAGGACTCCTTCGTTCCGATGTGGAGATTACGGCCATCTGCGATACTCAGGAAAGCTCCTTGAAATATTGCCGCGCGCAGTTTGTCAAAGCAGGGAAGAAACTTCCTGCCGAATATACTGGAGGGATTGATGCTTACAAAAAACTACTGGACCGTAAAGACATCGATGCAGTCATCATTGCTACCCCTTGGGAGTTCCACAAGGACCAGGCGATCGATGCCATGAGGGCTGGGAAATACGTAGGTTGTGAGGTGATTGCCGGTATTACTGTAGCAGACCATTGGGAGATCCTAAAGGTATATGAGGAAACAAACATCCCTTACATGACGCTCGAAAACGTGTCTTACCGCAGAGATGTGCTTGCGGTATTAAATATGGTCCGGAACAATGTTTTCGGGGAACTGGTTCACCTGGAGGGCGGGTATCAGCATGACCTAAGGCCTGTATTGTTTAATGATGGCGTAAATTTTAATGGTAAAGGCGGGGAATTTGGTCCCAATACCGTTGGTGAGGCACAATGGCGGACACAATGGAATGCCGATCGGAACGGAGATATTTATCCTACCCACGGTGCTGGTCCGATTATGAATTACATCAATATCAATTGTGGAAATCAGTTTACGAATCTGGTTTCTTTTGCTTCAAAATCCAAGGGCTTGCACCGTTATATTGAGAAAGTATCTCCAGGAAATAAGAACCTTTCTGTGAATTTCAAAAATGGAGATGTGATTACTACTATGTTAAACTGTGCAAACGGAGAAACGGTAACCTTAACTCATGATACGCATCTGCCAAGACCTTACTCTTTGGGATTCAGGGTGCAGGGAACTGAAGGTTTGTGGATGGATGTTGCGGATTCCATTTATGTAGAAGGGAAGTCCGGAACTTATGACGAGTGGGATAAAGCCAAAACATGGCTGGATAAATACGATCATCCGCTATGGAAAAAGTACGAACATTTGGCTGAGGGTGCCGGTCATGGTGGAATGGACTGGTTTGTGTTTAATGCTTTTGTGGAGTCGGTGAAACAGAAAAAACAAACTCCCATAGATATTTATGATTCCTTGACCATGAGTGTCATTACGCCGCTTTCTGAGCAATCTCTGAAAGAGGGCAATATGCCGCAAAATTTCCCTGATTTTACCAAAGGAAAGTGGAAGGATGCTCAGCCTAAATTTGCATTGGATAACAGTGGTTTTTAGCCTGGATTTCTGATGATTTAGCAGTTAAAACAGGAAAATCCTCACAGTTATGTGAGGATTTTCCTGTTTCTCGCAACCGGAAGGTCGGGACTAACGGGTTAGTGTGCTTTAAGTTTGCCGGCTATTGTCTCCAGCTTGCTTTTTAACTTGGTAATCGCGCCATGAAGAGCTAAATCATAAGTGTTTCCTAAGCTGGAAACAGCAAAAGGTTCTCTGCCTGAAATTCTTGCCTCCAATAAACAACGTTTGTCATCTAGGCCTTCTTTACTTCCATTTTCGTCTGATAAATGTACCTCTAGGCGGGAGATTAAATCATCGAATATCCCCAAGCCTTCATTGATTTGATTTTTAATTTTTTCTTCGTATTCCTGATGTATTGTTAGGTTTTTGTCGGTGTTCAGTTGAATAGTCATAGTCTCTTAGTTAAAATGTTTGTACCTACTCAACAGTAAAATCGGGTTTTGGTTTTACGCTAATAAAATTCTTTCCAAGATTTTCAAATTTCTATTTGTCTGCCGGGTCGGTGGGCGAGTGTTGGAATCATTTAACACGTTTATTCGGTTTTTAAGTCATTGAACCTTTTTGAACAATTAACATAATATTAATTCAAATATGGAGAAAAAGGGTCTGGTCAATTTGCCGAACTTAAAAGCCTGAGAAGAGTATGTTAGAATTTGGCGCCAACTTTAATAGGAAAAAGCAACGATAAATTGAGTTTTAATTATTAAATGGTGTGATATTTTATATTTCGTAGTATCCTTAAATGATTATATTTTCTAATAAATAGTTACTTTGGTGATTTAATGTATATTTAGGTATTTTTTACTTAAATATATTGCTATGGAAAGTTTGGATTTCAATCAAATGGACTGTTTTGAAGCGGGTAAAAAAGTAGCGGCTTCATGTAGCGTTGGAATTGGTTTGGCAGTAGCGGGTACGCTCGCCTTAGGACTTGCAATAGGTGGAGTTAGGTTTCGGGTAGGCTTTGGTTTATTGCATGCCGGATGGGGAGCAACAGCAATGGGTTGCTTAGGTCATTAAATTCATTTGAAATAATCAAATGATTATCGCAAATTTAATCATAAATACATGTTAAGGATATTATTAAATATTGCCATATTATTAATGTGTGCGTCAAATATTATCGTATTAATTTTTGTTGAAGGGTTTACTTTGGAAACCAGATTGTTTTCCTCCAATATTTTGTTGCTTGTGTATTGCATATTGGTCTATGGTTGTGAGTTGAAATATGGGTCTATGAGACATCTTGCTGACATAAACAATATGATACATTTCAAGTTTTCAAAATTGAAAATATCATTATTTGATTTTGTTGAATTAATAAAGAACCCCCTGATAATAACCATAATGATTCTTACTTATTCTGCAATGATTGGACGAGTCATATTTATGGATAAATCGGACCCAAGTATTGTATTCTTCAACATACTCCTGAATCTACTCTTATTCCTTACGTTTGTTAATATTCTTACATTATTGAAGACGTATCTTGGATTTGTTTCTTTTGGGATTGCCTTTCAAACGATACTCTTTGTAACTATCATAGTCATTAATTTATATGATTTTGACCAAATAAGCAGGATTGTCTATAAGCCAATTCTTTATATCGGTTTAGCCGCTTTTAATTTCTCACTTTTTTTTCTTAGAATCCTGGTTGTAAAAAATTGGATTAAATGATCTTCCTATGATAGAACTAAAAAATATTACAAAGAAATATTCAAAGCTTACGATATTTAAAAACATCAATTTAACTATTGAGTTCAATAAAACCTACAAGCTTACAGGTATTAACGGTAGTGGAAAAACTACACTTTTAAATATCATCTCTAATCTTACTCCGTTTTCATCAGGGGGATTATTTTTTAATAATAAAAAAATTGAACGATATGATGAAGAGCTTAGAAAAAAGTTGAGTTATTTCCACACTAATGCTAAATATCTTATTGATAATTACACTGTCAAAGAATATCTGTCATTCTTCATCTGACCTCCTCCCTGTAAACCGAGCATTCTAAAGTTAAGTTTTAGGCGTATTTTCATGCAATTTAATAAATTCTTGGGGAGATAAATCATCCAAGGTGCTGTGGGCCGGAAATGATTATACTCCCATCTCCAGTCTTCGATTTTGTTCTTAGCATCTTCCATATCAAGGAACCAATTTGTGGACAGACATTCATCTCTAAACTTTTTATCGCTGGAGTATCAAGCCTTTCCAGTCTTTGAGCAGCACTACGGCTTCTGCGGGGACGCTTGCTCCTAAGGTTTAACCCTTCTTCCTTATAGATCCTGTAAACACGCTTATGATTATCTGTAAATCCCTGTCTTTTAAGCAAAATAAAGATGCGCCAAAATCCATATCGAACACGAGTAAGTGCGATATCTCGTATCTTCAGTTGGTTGTTTTCCTCCTCCAACTGTCTCAGCCGACTAAGTTCACTGACACCCAAACCACCATATTTCTTTTTCCAGTTGAAGAAAGTAGCCTGAGATATCCCCATTTTTCTGCAAATCTCTTCTACACGGGTACCCGTCTCTGACTGCTTCAGCGCAAAGGCTATTTGTGCCTCGGTAAATTTTGATCTTTTCATCGCAATTATTTGTTTCAAGTTATAAATAATTGCCCTTTTTCTCTAGTTTAAATCGTTGCAGTTTTGTGGGGGGAGGTCAGAGGGGTAAGATTATGAAACACAATAATATGAGTTACCTCAATTTACATAAGATTTGGTGTTTATGGTAGAGCAGTATAGATAATGCTGTAAATATTTATAGATTTGGTTGTTAAAGGGGAAGATGTACGCTGAAAGTTTAAATAATGTCGGGGACAATGAGCTCTTGCTCCAACTGAGTGAGGGGAACAAGCATGCTTTTGATATTTTGTATAATAGATACTGGAAGCTTGTTTTTAACACTGCCTATAAAAGATTGAATGATATGGATCGGTCTCAGGATATTGCTCAGGATGTATTTGTTCAACTTTGGACCAGGGGCACAACAAAGCCAATTGAAAATCTTCCAGCTTATTTAAATGTGGCTGCTAGAAATGGTGTGTTTAAACATCTTGAGAAAGAAGGCAGATATGCAGCTCTTCCTGATACCGTAGCTGAACTGGAAGGTACGCTCGGTGAAGCCGATGCAAAAATAATGCATAAGGAGTTTCTTCAAGCCTTTCATCAGCTAATTGAGGGACTTCCTACACAACAACGTATTATCTTTAAAATGCGTTTTGAAGAAGATTTAAATAGTCAGGAAATTGCTGATAGATTACAGATTTCACCAAAAACGGTAAGAAATCAATTAGGTAAGGCATTAAATAGCCTTAGAGCCTCACTAATGCTGTTTTATGCAGTTATTCTATATTATCAGATACGATAAAAAAATGTTTTTTTACTGTTTCAAGCAGAAAAAATAAAAAATCTTAATTCTGCGTGGGCTATTTTGGGTTTTGTGACTCATATAGGTATAACACGGAGAATGAAAAGCGCTTACAAAGATTATTTTAGAGAAATTCTTACAAAATACAGGCAACAAAAGACGAGTTTGGAGGAAACGAAGTTCCTGGAAACTTATTATAATATGTTTGATGTCAATGAAGACCTTATTAATGATGAAAATGAACCATTGTTTTCTGAACTAAAAGATGACATCAAGGCAAAGATAGACCAGCGTATTGCCGGGCCAAAGCTTAAGAAGCTAAGCTATAGCTGGATCAAATACGGAGCGGCAGCAGCAGCACTGTTGTTTGTTTCTGTTTCCATTTATTTCTTTTCATATCAACAGAAAAGTGATCTTATAGCTCAAATGGATCGTGCTGTTAGCTCTGGAGGTAACAAAGCTATTCTTACGCTGGCCAATGGAAAGAAAATTGTGTTAAATGATGCCGCCAAAGGTGAAATTTCTAAGCAATCGGGTATTAGTGTCAGTAAATCCAACGATGGTGAACTGATTTATACCGTTGTTAACAGTGGAGAGGATGAACTAACCGAAAATACACAAAATACAATTTCTACGCCAAAAGGCGGGCAATATACTATCATACTTTCAGATGGTACTAAAGTGATGCTGAACTCGGCTTCCTCTGTGACCTTCCCTACCTCTTTTAAAGCAGGAGATCGTATGGTTGAATTAAACGGTGAAGCGTATTTTGAAGTGTCTAAACATAAAAATAAGCGATTCAGGGTAATTTCTGGTGTGCAGACTGTCGAGGTGTTGGGAACCCATTTCAATGTCAATGCTTATGTAGATGAACAAACCATAAAAACAACTTTGCTGGAAGGTGCTGTAAAAGTTTCTACATCTAAAAAATCCGCATTAATAGAACCAGGAGAGCAGGCGGTGCTGGATAGGGCTGATGAAAATTCTATTGCTAAACATCGTGTCAGTATAAATAAAGAAACCGCCTGGATCAATGGTATTTTCTCTTTTGAAGGTGATGATCTTAAATCTGTAATGCGACAGGTTGCCAGATGGTATGATGTCAATGTAATATATGTAGGCCCGATAAGTGAGGAAAAATATTTTGGAGAGATCTCCAGAAGCAGTAAACTTTCAGAAGTATTTAAAATACTGGAACTCAATAATGTAAATTTTGATGTTGTAGGGAAAACCATTAAAGTGTCGTATAACCAACGATCCTCCTCAGCAATAGTTCCAAAATCAATAAAATAATGAACCTAACCTTTAACCACCTAAACCAACCATAGATGATAAGAAAGCTACAATAAATCGAGAACCACAAAAGATTTGACTAAAAAACCGGAAGTATCTCACTACTTCCGGTCAAAAAAAGTCAGCAGCCAAATGTTGAGACCAGACTGCTATTTATTAACTTAATTCTATTCCAAAAGTATGAAATTAACTTTTCTTTACAACCCCGTATTTTTTATGCGGCGGGTAAAGTACAAATTACTATTAGTGATGAAATTAACTGCTATTTTATTACTGATCGGCACGATGCATATATCTGCTGCTAGCTATTCACAAAGTGTTACTGTTTCCAGGAAAAACACCACACTTGAAACCGTTTTTAGGGATATTAAAAAACAAACCGGATACCTGTTTTTCTATAGTGGGAAGGTTAACCTAAACAGGCAAATGCTAAATGTAGAATTGAAAAATGTCCCTCTGGAAGAGGCGCTTAAAGCATGTCTTACTGATCAGAATTTAACCTTTAACATAGTCGATAAGACCATTGTAGTTCGAAATGAGCTTGTTGACAATAGTATCGAAACTGCCAGCAATTGGATCGACATAACAGGGAAAGTGATTGACCCTCAAAACCATATTGGAATTCCAGGTGTAAATATTGCCATCAAAGGAAATAAAAATATTAGGGTCCAGACCAATAATAAAGGGGAGTTTAAAATCGATGCACAACCGGGAGATATACTCATCTTCACTTACATAGGGTTTAAGGTAAAGGAAGTAAAAGTAGGCGAAGCTAAGTTTATAACGGTGAGTATGGAAGATCAGGTAAACCTGATGAGCGATGTAATTGTTACCGGTTACCAAACGATAAAAAAGGAGAGTTATACCGGAAATGCCATCGTTATTCAGGGCGAAGACCTGAAAAGAACCAATCCGCAAAATGTACTAAAAGCCATTCAGACATTTGATCCATCCTTCAGATTGTTAGATAATAACCTTGCAGGATCAGATCCTAATGCCCTGCCAAGAATCAATGTCCGTGGTGCTACCGCATTACCTGGCATTCCCGCTAATAGAGACGATGTATTGGACCGGAACAATTTGACCAGTTCTTTTAACCTGCCGGCCTTTATATTGGATGGATTTGAAGTTTCCCTCCAAAAAGTAATTGACCTTGATATTAACCGCATTGCCTCCATTACCTTGCTTAAGGATGCCGCCGCAACGGCTGTTTACGGATCGAGAGCGGCCAACGGCGTTATGGTTATTAGCACGAAGGCTCCTGTAGCGGGTAAACTGCAACTGGGATATAACTATGAACTTACTTTTTCCGGACCGGACCTTTCCGACTATCAGGTGCTCAATGCGAAAGACAAAATAGCTTATGAGCAGCTTGCCGGGATGTACCAAACAGGCGGATCAAGTGGTGATACCCCACAAGATGTATTAGATGCGCAACTCTTTTCTAGGTTAAGAAATGTCGCAAGTGGTGTGGATACCTATTGGTTATCACAGCCACTTCGCAATAGCTATGCACAGAAACACTCTCTTAATGCCCAGGGAGGGGACCAGAATTTCCGTTATGGAATTGACGTCAGGTATCAGACTCAGCCAAGTGTAATGAAAGGGGCCACAAGAGATCGGTATAGTGGGGGTATGAATTTCACCTATAATCCTTCTCCCAAACTGATATTGAGAAATGATCTTTCTATCAACCAGACAAATGCTGTGAATTCTCCTTATGGCAGTTTTTCTACCTATGCCCTAATGAACCCCTATTTTCCTAAAGCGGACAGTACTGGCAGGATTATTCAGGAACTGGCGAACTGGCGTGTAAATACATTCAGAAACCAGGACAATCAGTATAAAAATGTATATGTATTTAATCCCTTGTTTGAGGCCGGTTTAAACAATTTCAATAAGGAATCCTACCTGGAAATATTAAATGCCTTTTCTGCTGATTATAAATTATCATCCAGTCTGCGCATCAAAGGATTGATCAGTTTAAATCAAACCAATTCAAAAGCTGATATATTTCGTTCACCTTCAAGCAACGAATTTTATGAGTATGCTACAGATAAGTTAAATAACAGAGGAACTTACCTATATGCAACGACAAACAGAACTGCTATTGACGGAAATTTAACCATCAATTATAACAAGCAGGTTGGAGACAATTTTTTCAATCTTGTACTTGGGGCCAATGTCCTTTCTGCCAAGTCTGATTTTAAATCTGTCGAAGCGCAGGGATTCTCTAATGATCGGTTTACCAATATCGGTTTTGCCCGGATCTATAAAGAAAATTCTAGCCCTGGGGGCAATGTGCTGATCAGCAGGACAGCGGGAGCATTCTTTTCTGGTAACTATTCCTATAAGAACAAATATCTGTTCGATGGTTCTTTTAGGATGGAAGGATCTTCTGCATTCGGATCGAATAAACGTTTTGCTCCTTTCTGGGCTGTAGGGACGGGATGGAATATACACAATGAAGATTTCCTTAAGGGATCAGCGGTAATTAGTCAATTGAGGCTAAAAGCAAGTACCGGTACACTTGGCTCTGTAGGGTTTGAGCCTTATATGTCAAGATCTATGTATGGGTACTATTCGCAGAACTGGTATTCTACCGGTATCGGAGCAGCTCAGCTAGGCTATGGTAACAGTAATTTGCAATGGCAGAAAACCAATACCTATGATGCCGGACTTGATCTCGGACTGTTTAAAGATCGCATAGTCCTTTCCCCACGCTATTACTACAAACTTACCAAAGGTCTAATTACGGATATCAGCCTTGCCCCGTCAACAGGTTTTACTACTTATAAAGAAAACCTGGGCGATATGGCGAATAAAGGATACGAGATCTATCTGACCGCTAATGCGATTAATACTTCGGGTTGGAATGTCAACATAACAGGTAACCTGGCCCACAATACCAATACATTGGTCAAACTATCCAATTCCTTAAAAGTTCTGAATAATAAGATCGACGATCTTCAGAGTGATCCTGCTTACAATGAGAATGCTGCAAATGGTTTAAAATCAATGCCTTTGCTGCGCTATAATGAAGGTCAATCGCTCAATACCATATATGCAGTGAAATCTTTAGGAATTGATCCGGAAAATGGTAAAGAGATTTTTGTAAAAAGAGATGGGACTTTAACCTACGACTATGACATTAAAGACACTCAGCCAGTGGGTGATAGCACACCTAAGGTTGCGGGTAGTGTTGGTAGTAATATCAGCTATAAGAATTTCATGGTCAGTTTTAGCTTTTACTACCGCATGGGCGGACAAATCTATAACCAGACACTGGTAGACAGAATCGAAAATGCTGATCCCCGGTTTAATGTTGATAGGAGAGCATTGTCGCAAAGATGGCTTAACCCGGGAGATCCTGCTTTATACAAAAACATACAGGATCTTTCATTAACGAGGGCAAGTTCAAGGTTTATTCAAAAAGAGAACTTAATAGACCTGCAGTCGGTTTACATGTCGTATGATTTTAAAAAGGATTTCGTACGTAAAGCTGGGTTCCAGACCTTAAGAACAGCGATTACCATGAATGATATATTCCGGGCATCGACCGTAGAAATAGAGCGGGGTATAGATTCACCTTTCGCCAGAAGCATTACATTTTCTTTACAGGCCACCTTCTAAATAACAGCCACATGAAATCATTAAAATTAGCTTATATATTTATTATCAGCTTGCTGGTTTGTACTTCATGCAAGAAATTTCTTGATGTACAGCCAGAGTCTGATGTAACAAAGGAACAATTATTTACAACCGAAGAAGGTTTCAAAGAAGCATTGAATGGGGTTTATACCTATTGTGCCACCCGCGATTTATATGGAGGTAATCTCACTGTGTCTAATCTGGATATTATGGCGCAAAATTATACGCTTACAGATCTTAACCTGCAGAAAATTGCCTCATTTAAATACACGGATCAGACGTTGATCGGCAAATATGATCAGATCTGGACGGCTTGCTACAAGGCTATCAGTAATTGTAACGCGATACTTGAAGTGATCGACCAGAAGAAATCCATTTTTCAGGATAAAAACTTTGAGTTGATCAAAGGAGAAACGCTTACACTACGTGCTTACCTGCACTTTGACTTGTTAAGGATTTATGCGCCATCATATAAAAACAATCCTAATGTTCCTGTAATCCCATATGTAACAGCCGTTTCTATAAAAAGCACCCCTTTCTCTACTGTAAGTGAGGTATTGGATAAAGCGATTGCCGACCTTTCTGCAGCTAAAATACTGCTACGAACTTCCGATCCTATTTTAAGTTCAGGATACGTGGTTGGTTATCCGGGGAAGATTTATCCAGATGGCACACCAGAAGCCAAAAAAGCAACTGAGATAAATAGTTCTTCTCTGTTTCTTCAGAACAGAAGGCACCGCATGAACTACTATACGGTCTGTGGTCAATTAGCAAGAGTTTATCTGTATAAGAATGACCTGCCAAATAGTTTGCAAAATGCCAGGGAGGTCATAGATGCTAAAAAATTCCCCTGGACCGAGAGTGCAGATTTTAACAATACAAATCCAGAACAGAGAGATAAAATTTTTTATCCGGAGCTGATTACGGCGTGGTTTGTTTCACAAGACAATAATCAGGTAGATCATTTCGCAGCCCTATTTTCAAAGAATGATGCGATGTATGTACCTTCAATTACGCAGAAGGACTTAATCTATGAAAAAGGAACAGTTGGTGCGGATGACTGGCGGAGGGCGCAATGGTTCCGCGATGTGCCATCATCCAATGATGGTGGTAAAGCTTTTTTACAGAAGTATACGACAAATTCTAGTCCCTTAAAAAACCTTCACCCAACGGTAACGCCTGGCTTACGACTATCTGAAGTGTATTACATTGCTGCTGAAGCAAGTTTTGACAGCGACCCGAACAACGCAACTGCTTTAGTGGACACGGTACGCAAACACCGTGGAATTGGTACGCCGTTGCCAAAAAACATCACAAGAACTGAATTTATGAATAAGCTTGTTGGAGAGGCAAGAAAGGAACTTTACGGAGAAAGCCAGATTTTCTTTATGCATAAAAGACTAAATAGGGACGTCATTAACACCAACGGACTGATCTATCCCGCCTCCAACAGCATTTTTGTGTCCCCAATTCCAGTTGACGAACAAGCTTACAGAAACTAAATACAGAGATTATGAAAATGAACATATTTTACGTTTTTATGCTTGGCATATTGCTACTTGCCTGTAAAAAAAACGATATATCAACTTATGAATCAGTAGATAATATTTACTTAAATTATTACGATAATAAAGGCGTTTTTGACACAGCAGCTGTTACCTATTCCTTTTCTACCAGTCCGGGATTGGCAAAAGATACTATTTGGGTGCCGGTTGTGGTTTCAGGTAAACGTCAGAAGCAGGACAGACAGTTTAATTTGACTGTTATTGATACTTCAACGACTGCAGAAAGGGATAAGCACTACGAGCCACTTAAGCCTTTTTATGTGATGCCTGCAGATTCCGGGAAAATAAATGTTCCGGTGATCATCAAAAATATTGACCAGAATTTAACAAGTAAGTCTGTTGCTTTAACATTTATGCTTGTCGGAAATGCTGATTTTAAACAGGATTTGCCGGTTAAGCTACGGACGAAAAAAATAGTTTATTCCAATAGATTGGAAATGCCTTCATGGTGGATGTTCTGGCAAGGGCAGCTGGGACAATACAGTAGAGTAACCCATCAGTTGTTCCTGATTTCGGGTGGGAAAAATCTGGTAAATCCAACATTGCCAAATGCATACCTGGAGATACCCAGAACATTGTACTATCTGGAAAATGTAAGGTTATTTGTTAAGGATCCCTTTACCTGGATAAGTAGAAATCCACAGTTGGGATATGTCCTTACCAAGCGCAAGGATGGAACTGAAGACTATGATTTTTACAATATTGCATCACCGGAGATCAAATTTTATGTAAAGTTCTTCCCTCAGGTAAACGGCTATTTCTTTATCAATGAGGCTGGGAATCAGATCATCATGTAGTTCACGTATTAAAAAAAAGATCATGAATTCGAAATATATATATATACTGGCGATCACAGCCATATTTAATACATCCTGTAAAAAGGATCTGGGGAACTATTCCTATTCACCTCCTTCAGCGCCTCTTGTAGAAGGGGTTAAGGACGTTAACTTTCCGGCTCTTACCGGCGATACACTGGTTATACAACCGAAAGTCAGTCTAGACGGAGCGGACCCGCTAAAAGATCTCAGTTTTGAATGGCGAATATTTGTACTAGAGGAACTTAAGGATATCGTTTATACTGGTTATCCATTAAAAATGCTTTATGGACTTGGTCCGGGCGAAAGACCCAGTACATTGGTTGTTACCGATAAAAGAAATGGCCTTATTTATAAGTTCAAGTTTAAGGTAACAGGCACAACACAATTTTCTACAGGCACGGTCGTATTGAGCAGTGACGGCGGCGTCGCAAAATTGTCATTCGTGAAGCCAGACAATACCGTTTTGCCAAATATTTATCAAAACATTAATAACCAGTCTTTATCGGGTAATCCGGTTCAGTTGTACTATTCAAAGCCGCTGCCTTTTCAGCTGCTAAGCAAGGAAGAATACTGGGTGTTATGCAATGATGCCATAAAGGGAAGTACAGTAGTTGATGCGAATACTTTACTACAAAAAGATAATTTCAAATCGCAGTTTTTTTTACCTCCTCCCGTAGTTTCTCCCGGATATATAGAGCCAGTGATGGGTACTATATCAAATGGGATCATCAACAATAAATTATACATTGGTGTCTCGAGTACTGCACCATTTGCACCTGATTATGGGAAGTTTGCGAATGAACAGAATGGCGATTATCAATTGTCCAGCTTTTTTACGCATGGCAGCTCATTTTATTTCGGTTTTGATAACAAAGCAAAAGCATTTGTCATTTTTGGTGGAGATGGGAGCTACCTTGATACAACCTATCTGGTTAAAGAGACCAGTATATTTAACCCTAAATCCATTGGCCTGCAAAATCTGATTTTTATGAAAGCAGGCGAGTCGGGTACTTCTTACGCTTATTTTAAGGAGGCCGACGGGAATACCTACGAATTAAAATTCAGCTACAAACTTACCGGAACTGATAAGGAAATTATTCCTGAACATAAGCGTCTGTTTAAGGGGGCATCATCGGTAAATGCAGATTCAAAATGGGTTCGTAACAACCTGAATGTATTCTATTTTTCATCGAATGATAAAATATGGAGGTATAATCCTGTAAACGAAAGTCTGACGGAACTTGAAGCCAGCTTTGGCGGTAAGAAAATTACAATGTTAAAGATAAGTGAAGATGGAAATACCCTTACAACAGGCGTAAATGGATTTGTATACACGCTTGATGTAACCGTGGGTAAAAATGGTAACATCACTAAAACTATTAGTGGCATTCCCGGTGAACCGGTTGATTTAGTAATAAGATAAAGACTATAAACACATAGATCACAATGAAAATAAAACTATTGATAATTGCTGCCTTAGCACCTTTTGTTGCAGTAGCACAAACACCTAATTTTACCATTACCGGAAAAATTGGCAACCTTAATGCACCTGCAAAGATCTATATTGACTATAGCTCAGAAGGAGAGGGGAAATCGGACTCTGCAACCTTTGTAAATGGAACTTTTAAATTTACTGGAAGTATATCGGGAATCGCTTCTTCCAGGATGACACTTTCACGCGAAGGGATCAGAGATAAAGAAATTTATGCTAGCGGTATCGGAGATGTGATTTATATGAGCTTTGGCAAGGAAAACATACACATCAGTTCTCCGGACTCATTATACAATGCAAAGTGGACGGGATCAAAAGTATATAACGAAATGAAAGCATTCGAAAAGGAAGTTGGACCGACAGTTATGACTGTGCATCATAATGCCAATGTGCAGCTGAAAATGGCTACACCTGAGCAGCAGAAAGATACTGCTTATTTTAAAATTCTTGATAAACAGGTGAAGGCGTTAAGGGTTTCCCGTGGACAAAAGATGTTGGTGTTTGCAAAAAACAATCCAAGTTCTTACTTTGCGCTGCAAGCTTTATCCGAATCTGTAAGTGGATATGGTGTGAAGTCAGACATCGCATTGCCTTTATTTAATAAACTAAGTGAGCCGCTTAGGTTATCTTATACTGGCCAGGGTCTGTATAAAATTCTAAATTCCTCTACAGTAACTGCTCTGGGCTCAAAAGCACCCGATTTTACACAAAAGGATGTAAATGGTAAATCGGTGTCCCTATCAGACTTTAAGGGGAAGTATGTATTGGTTGAGTTTTGGGCCAGTTGGTGTTCTCCATGCCGTGCTGAGAGCCCTAATTTGTTGAAACAATATGCCGTATATAAAGATAAGGGATTTGAGATTCTTGGTGTTTCTGTGGATCATGATAAGGGCAAATGGATTGAGGCTATTAAAAAAGATGGCTTAACCTGGCCTCAGGTTTCCGATCTCAAAGGTTGGGAAAGCGACGCACGAAAGGTCTACGGTATATCAGGTGTACCGGCTAATTTCTTGATCGCGCCGGACGGTAAGATCATTGGCAGTCACTTAATGGGTGAAGTGCTCAATAAAAAACTAGCTGAATTAATGAAATAGATACAATTTCTGCCACTGCATACTGCCCGGACAATAGCTTTATCATATTGCCGGGTTAGTAATGCACAACATATGATTAAAGGGTATCTTTTAAAAATCGCAAATGACCATTATTAAAAATACATTTAAAACAACAGTATTCTTGCTGTTGTTTCTGCTATCTTCCCATTCTTATGGTCAAAGTTTTCATCCCAAAAAATTAGAACAAACATTACTCAAAGCTATAGAAAAAGCCTATGGTGCCAGTGTAAGAATATGGGGTTTTGATACTTTAAAAAAGGTTCAGACAAGTGCGCAGTTTAGTGGAGTTGTTGTTAGCTCCGAAGGTCATATCTTAACAGCCGCACATGTGAATCAGCCGGGTAATACTTATTTAGTCACTTTCCCCAATGGGAAGTCGCATATTGCAAAAGGGCTTGGTGAAATTGAGTTTGCCGAAAATAAAAACTTCCCTGATGTTGCTGTCATGAAAATGATTGGAGAGGGTATTTGGCCTCAGGCCGAAATGGGCTGGTCATCTTCATTAAAGGTGGACGAACTTTGTTTAAGTATAGCTTATCCGGAAACATTAAATCAACCATCGCCAACCATTAGGTTTGGCCGGATTACGGATAAGAAAAATGAGTTTGGCTTTGTACAGTCGACGTGCATTATGGAACCTGGAGACTCCGGAGGTCCATTGTTTGATTATTTAGGACGGGTTATCGCTTTGCATAGTGCAATTGGAATCGTGGAAGATGAAAATTATGAAATCCCAGTCGATCTTTACCGGAAGTACTGGACCGCCTTAAATATCCCTAAAACCTATGGCTCCTTTCCTTCAATTGAGGATGCTATTGGCAATGATCCACATCGATCACCTATCAAGAATAGCCCTGGCCTTAAAGATAAACAGCTTAGCTTTGTGCCTCTGCCTACTCAGTTAAAGGAGAGTTGTTTACGTATCAGTAGTGTGCTAAATGGTAAAGAACAACAAGTCAATGGAACTTTATTATCCGTGTTTGCAAGGTCTACAGGTAGCGATATCAATAGCAGTCTTGTGATCAGTAAAAGTTCATTGATCGGCGATCATCCAGTTATATTAGCCGAAAACAAATCTCTTGTCCTTAAAGTTATTTCCCGTGATTCAGAAAATGACCTTGTTTTGTTGCAGGCTCTGCCCATAATTAAGGGTGGGGTACAATTAAAACAGTTTAACAGGGATAGTTTATCATTTCAGAAACTGGGTAAATTCCTGATTTCTCCACAATCAGATCACCATGATCAGATCAGTATTGTTGGCAGTCTGTATTTTAAATCTCCAAAAAGATTTAGCATTGGATATTTGGGTGCAATGGCAACATTCAAAGAGAGCAATATTGTTATTACCGCGGTGCAACCCAATTCTCCAGCAGGGGTAAGTGGTATAGAGGTGGGTGATCGGATTTTAAGTATCAATGGTATAGCGATAAATAAGCCCGAAGATTACGGAGCTGAGCTTGTGAAGTTTTGGCCATATGACCATCTTACCTTTAGAATAAAGCGTTTGGATAGTTTTTATTCAAAAAACTTAACTTTGGACGTATTTAAGGCTCCTTTGTCAAATCATCCTGCAGAACAATTCCCGGGAGGTAAAAGCATAAGACGTGACGGATTTAGCCAGGTATTTAGTCATGACGCTAAAATCAAACCTGACGAATGTGGCGGTCCCGTTTTTGATATTAACAATCGTTTTTGTGGGATTAATATCGCACGTTCCAGTAGAACAACCACACTTGTTATTCCTGCAGCCGTGATATTGCGCTTGATTGAAAATTATCAAAGTAGTCTGAAAACACGATAACAGTTAGATCTATCTTTAGAGTTTTGACCTATTTTTATCAACACAAAGTCTGATAAAAATAGGTCAAAAATGCTTAAAAAATCCGGTTTCTAGCTTGTGGGTTTTTCTCTTTAGATTCTGAATTTTAGCTAATTGTGTTTTGTGTATCGAAAAACAAGTAATATCGTATAATAACGCAAAATAAAAACCTAGAAAACTATCCCGGATTGTGTTTTAGAAGAGTTTGTATGATGCGATATTAGTTGTTACTAATGTTATATATCCCTATTCTGTCTTAAATTGGGCTCTTAGCATTTTCTCAAGTAGGTTAGCGATATTTCTATCTTAGTAGAATACATCTCTAACCTGTAAAAGCCTTACGGTACTAAATTGTTTTTGGGCAATGCGTTGGATTTCATCTTCAGATAGAAATGGGCGTTCAACAGGTTTTGATTTAAGTTTATAGCCAAAAATCGCGTCATTGTCGATCCATTTCAGGTTTAAACAAATGCGCATGATCTTGCCGAAATTTTTAAGGTATCGTATTACGGTGTTGTTCGCACAAAGGTTAAACAAAAGTAGCCTCACTCAATTTTATATGTGATTTAGGATCAAGCGGAATTCTTGGGGGGAAGGAAATAAATTCTTTCTTTTGCATTCGTAAACCAAACGAAAATTTTCATTTTGAGTCAAGCCGAGCAAACCCTGATCAGTTTATTATTACCGGAAGGTATTCTGGATTATTTTGAATTAACGCAGGTAGAAAAAGAAGGTAAGATGCTAAACATCTACCTTGAAGAGAAAAATATAGCCCCAGAT
>NZ_JACSZW010000013.1 GCF_014472395.1 Pedobacter sp. N36a | reverse complement strand
GAACCACCTAAGCTGGAACCCAATACCAGCATACAAGGGATTCTTTTTTGAATAATCCTTAAAATGCGATTATTTCAATCCATCCTAAGCCTTTTTACAAAAACATTAAACGTTTAGGACACTATTGCATCAAAACCTGGCTTTACTTTGTACGGGTATGACGAGCGTACAGGACAGGGAACTAATCAGTTCAACAACCTGATGTATTATCCAATAAGGCCAAGTGGAAGCCTACGTATCCCCACGGGTTTCAGTGCTCTGGGAGAACTAGCAGACAGATACCTTTCTTATTTTGGAAATGTTGCGTATACCTATTTAGATCGATATACTTTCTCGGGAAGTTGGCGTTGGGACGGATCTAACCTATTTGGTGTTAAAACGAATCAAAAAGGTGTTCCGCTATGGTCGGTAGGCCAAAGCTGGCAAATTGGCAAAGAACCATTTTATACTGTTGACTGGCTTCCAAATGTGCGTTTGCGAACTACTTATGGGAGCAGCGGAAATGTGAACAAACAGATCACCTCATTTCCAGTAACAAGCTTTGTCGAGAATATAAATGGACTACCAGCGGGAATTATTATCAGTGCAGGAAACCCTGGTTTAAGGTGGGAAAAGGTTAATACATTTAATGTGGGTCTCGATTTTGCCACTAAAGGAAGCCGGATTCAGGGAAGTATCGACTACTATACAAAAAAAGCAAGTGATCTTATTGGGAAAAACTATCTTGCTCCCTCAACAGGTATAATTGAGGACGTTACGCCAGCAATTAATAACCTTATCAATTATGCAAATATGCAAACCAAAGGGTTTGACCTCCAACTGACCAGTCAAAATCTTGTTGGAAAGTTTAATTGGGAAACTACTTTACTTTTAAGTTATACCAAAAATAAAATCACCAATTACAGTTCAAGGGAAGCAGCAGGATTGTCCGATTACTTTGCTGATCCTGCCCCACCTAGGATTGGTACTTCTAGGGATGTAATTTATTGGTTGCCCTGGGCAGGATTAGATCATAATAAAGGTGCACCGTTAGTAAACCAGAACGGTAATTTTACTATAAACTACCAACAATATATAGAAAATTTCAATCCGGCAGAGTTACTACAGGGGCTAAGTGTTCCTCCATTATTTGGCTCGATCAGAAATACTTTGAGCTATAAAAATATGCAGGTTAGCGCTACAGTCAGCTTTAAAACTGGGTATGTATTTCGAAAACGTTCTATGTATTCTGGTGAGGAATATCTTGAAGTTCCGAACTATAATATGGATTATTTTAAACGGTGGAAGCAGCCTGGTGACGAGCTGGCTACTAATGTACCTGCTGCTTCTACATTTGATATCTATCAGGGACAGGTCTATGGCTCTTCAGCAGCGGTGATTGCTAAAGGTGATCATGTTCGTATGCAGGACGTGACTATTAGCTATGCTTTTAACGGTAATCTTTTAAAAAAGCTCAACATTCAGAACTTCAGATTATACGGATACGCACGTGATCTTGGCATAATATGGCAGGCGGATAAAAGCGGTATTGATCCTGATTATCCAAATGCGGCTTATCCCACTCCTGCTAGCTATGCTATTGGAATACAGGCTAGTTTTTAATAATTATAACAAACAAAATCACATTCAATGAAAAAGATCATTTTACATTTGCTATTGATTACTGCAGTTGCATTATTATTTTCATGCCAAAAGGAGTTCCTGGAAATAAAACAAAATAAAAACCGTGTTAGTCCAACAAGCATTGCAGATTTCCAAAGCCTTCTGGATAATAGCAACATAATGAATGCAGCACAAAGTTTTGAGTTGGGAGTGATTGGTGCTGATGAATTTATCGTGACTGATGCAGTATGGGATGCCCTCGCCAGGCCTTATCAAAAACAGGGATATATCTGGGCAAAGAATGTCTATCAAGGAATCCAGCTTGCTGACTGGAATAATGCTTACTGGAGAATTTTATATGCAAATACCGCATTGGAAGGAGCAGTGAAAATCAAACCAGCTACCTCCGAACAAGGAGCATGGGCGAATTTAAAAGGAAGTGCGCTATTCTTTAGGGCTTTTAATTTCTTCCAGCTGTCCCAATTATTTTGTAAGCCGTATAATTCATCTAAAGCAGCAAGTGATCTTGGCATAGTCTTACGTTTAGAGGCAGACATCAATCCTATTTCAACACGTGCAACCGTTGAAAGCACTTACCAGCAGATCATAGCTGATCTAACGGAAGCTGCTGATTTGCTAGATAAAGTCCCAGTGAACAAACTACGGCCTTCGAAGCAAGCAGCATATGCGCTATTAGCTAAAACCTATTTACTGATGGGTAATTATCCAAAAGCTGGTTTTTATGCTGACCAATGCTTAAAGATCAACTCTCAGCTTATTAATTTTAATGAGATAGCTCTAAATGCACGCTATACCTTTTTGGCTGATTATAATCGAAATAAAGAGGTGCTCTTTTATGCGAATATGGCTAATGCTGCCATAATAGCATCTACCCGGCTCAACATGAATCCGGGACTGCTAAAACTTTATTCAGCAGATGATTTAAGATATCGTGCTTATTTTTATACAAATACCGATGCAAGAATTTTATTCAAAGGTGGGTACACAGGAAGTTCTATTGTGTTTACGGGTTTAGCTACTGATGAGCAATATCTGATCAGGGCAGAATGTCTTGCCAGAACCGGAGATCATTTACAGGCGATGAGGGATTTAAACACATTGCTTAAGATGCGTTATGACAAGGCAACATTTAAAGATTTGACAGCCTCGAATGCTGAAGTTGCGTTAAGCACCATCCTACAGGAGCGAAAAAAAGAATTGGTAATGAGAGGGATCAGATGGGAAGATCTAAGAAGGCTTAATAAAGAAAAACCATTCGAGACTAAAATTATCAGAACTGTTAACGGTATAACATATGAACTCTTACCAAATGATATACGTTATGTTTGGCCTATTCCGGAGAGCGAGATTTTGCTAAGTGGGTTTGAACAAAATCCAAGATAGCAAAAAAGCGGGCAAATTATAGCCCGCTTTTTAATATAAAATTGCCTACTCAGGACTCCGTGAACTGTTGCCTACTGTTACTTCAGGATCAGCATTTGCGGCCGCTACTGTTGCGGGAAGCATTGCATCTTCATCGGTAAAAGTTAGGAATACAGCACATTTATTTCCGGTATTTAAAGTTTGTGCACACCCGTCCGGATCAATAGCCGGAGGCGCACTAGTTAGACTCCCTATGGACTGATTAGCAGGCATTTCTGGCTGAGAAGGGTTTGTAATGGTTATCGTATACCATCCGTTCGCTGGTGCGATTTTCTCTTTCGTTAATGCTTGTTTAAATTGACCTTTTTTCTCAGTCGAAGTAAAACCATAAACCAGACCTACACCAACAAATAACGCTATCGCTGTTACAAGGGTTAGGATTTTTTTTGTGAACAGTTTTCTGTTCATAATGTGGTCTTTTATTTTGCTAAAAAAAGTCTGCCTTAAAAAACGTTATATTTATGTAATTATGTTATGGGTGTCTTTTAGCAGACCTCGCTGATTACCATCGTATCCCGATACTTTGGTTTTCGTTTCCCGGATAGTCCTGCCCGACTATCCGGGATTGTTCGATGCACCGCATTTTTACAGTCATGAACAATCCTATTAACCACTCTCTTTCGGGCGTAAGGGCAATTGAAGATCGTCTGAATGGATATATTGATAGACCACATTCGTCCGGACAGGTAAAAACTCATGAAACGGATGAACAGCAGGGCCATATAGGCAAGGATTACCGTTAAGGATATGATCCTGGCAATGTCCATTATTTTCGCTGCATCTACAATTTTCATCTCTTTACCTTTTTAATCTGGGACTGCTATCTTATATCTGGTACTTCACCGTCAGGAATTAACGGCCAGCATGCGATACTACCCATCCATATTTTAATTCTATTTATCATGATCTGGATGCTGCATTGTCGATTTGATTTCTATGCTATGCTGGTATTCTTTGTCCCATTCACCCGAGGCAACGGTTTCATCCCTCTTTTCTATTGCCCTTGATAGCGCTTCTTGCTCGGTTCCAGAAAAAAGCATAATATTAAAGACGCCTTGCGACCTTTCTGCGCCATCGTAAAAAAATATGTCATACTCTTCTCTTGCAGCCGCTTCGGCCATTTCGATTAGGTCATTGATGCCCAGGTTGATCGGATCATTTGTATTCTCACGAAGTGTTACCGTGTATGGATCTGCCTGCTTGTTTGCGATATATTCCGGGTTCAGCGGGGCTTCGACAATCTCCAGATCTATCGGACGGGTTTTAAACCTGTCTATAAAATTTTCGGCCTTTTCTCTGCTGTCAAATATTGCTATGATCTCCTCCATCTCATGAAAACCAATTGGCTTTACTATATAGATATTGTTCGTGTTTTCCATGTTTCCTGATCCGTTTGGTAACCATCATTTTATATTAATTAAATTTCAATAATGATTTTTTACTAAGCAAGCATTAAACACACCATTTCCAGCTAATTTCGGGGTCAAAATAGTCCCGAAATGTGTGTTTTTTGCGCAAAACTCCTTGGAAAACCTAGAAAAAGGCTAAAAACCCGCCTTTTCGGCCATTTGTAGGCGGATTTCCGATTGACTTTTTGTATTGGGCTTGAAAACTGTGTAAATCTCTGTACCCTACCTTGATGTAAACATCTTTGACTGGAATTTCCTCTATGGTCAGCATCTGTTTGGCATGTTCCATACGAACCTTAATCAGATAGTTGTGTGGGGTGGTGCCAAACTCCTCTTTAAAAATTTCGATCAATGTTTTCTCAGTGATGTGAAATTCGTCTGCAACCGAATAATTACTAAGTGTTGGGTCGGCAAAGTTTGCATCTAAATAATCTCTGATTTGATATTCCCGTTGGGAAAACTTTACATCTAAAAGCCGCTGGTAGTCATCGATGACCTTTTTAGCGTGATCTGACAATAGGGATTCCAGGTCAACGCCTCCGGTCTCTTTATCCCAAAATAACTGTTCCAAGATCTTTTTCATATCGTTGTCTATCCAGCAAGGCGGCATGTGGCCAAACAAGTCGTCACTATTTTCCATGCCTTCCATGAACGGCTTTAGACGAGGGTAACGGTTTAGATGTTTGATGATCCATATTGCCCTCGGGCAGAGATAGCAGAAAAGATGCTTTCCCTTTGGCAATCGGTAAAGATATTCACCTTTTTTGTTGTAAGTGGCGTAGCAGATATTTTCTGGTGCCTCGGCAATCAGCTTGCCATCAGGTGTGAGAAAAGTCATTCGACCTTGAAGTACCAGGAACAGGAACAAACTCGGGTTTTCAATCAGGTAACTTGCATGCAAATCCTCGTGCAGGTCAACTTCAATCACTTCCATAAAAAACAGAATGTGGCTATAAAACTGCCTGACGACGGTACCTTGTTCAACGTATATTTGTCGGGCTTCGGCATAAGGGATTCGGTAAGTGCACCAGTCTGGAATATCTCCGGTGATATTCGTTTCTAAGGCTGGCGTTTCAAATTGGTGGGCTATCGGTCTTTCCATATTGAGTTTCGTTAATTGTGGGCAAGCCGCACATTTAACTGAAAGCCTGCCTTACTGGGGTATATTCATTTTTTTTTCTCTAAAATTCCTTACAAGCTAAGGTAATAAATTTCTTTATCCTTATCAATATTCCATTATTATACTCGGTCGGGATAAAATAGTCTGCGTCTTCCAGTCGATCCGCCCCAGCTCAGCGTAGTATTTTTTTCTTTAGGTATTGGCCGCTATTTTAACTGCTTTGTTAACATTTTTAGACCCCATCATGCTCTTAGCTTCTTTCATCCGATAGGATTTTCCATTCCTATTTACCAGGAAAAATTTATGGGTAAGCCGGTCCAGTAATGCCGCAGTCAGCACTGTATCCATACCGAAGATCTCATGCCATTTCTCGAAGGATTTATTGGAAGTTATGATCGTGGATTTGATACCGGTTCTTAATGAGATGTGGTTGAAGAGCATTTCAGCACGATTAAGATGAAAAAAGGCAAAAGCATCAAAGGCCTTGACTTCTACTTCTCGAGTTGGAAATACAAAACCAATATTCAGTTGTATTCCAACGGAAACGAACTCAAAATGATTAATCGGATTTCGGTGTTTAGAGCAGAAGAGCTACCAGTATTATCTGAAACCTTACCCATTGAAAACATCATTCAATGGACTGTAAACGAAAAAGCTAGGGATTGGTACAAAGCTATAACTGCAGAGATACTTACATCGCCCAATAAGTCTATTGACAAAAGCTTCAAAAACGAAAAAGCAAATATAAAATTGGCTTATAAGGAAAAGTTCAGGTCCTTAACTGTTACCATAAATGCCACCTAAAAACGAAAATATTGCCAGCCCAACATAATTCTAAACGCTAAAAACAAATCAATAATCGTCAATCAGCCTCTTTAATGTAAATTGTCTGAGGCTTATCAAAGCCATCCCAAAAAACATGAAGCCTATCACAAACATTGCACCTCACAACGATTTCCATCTTTGAATATAATATTTCAGGATCTATTTGACCTTCAAACTTATCGTATTCAACATCAGAAATAATCAACCACTGATGCGGGCTTGGGATTTCCCCAAGCCAAATTACATTATCACACTTACATCTAATTTTTGGCATAATGGCTATTTTGGCATTATTATTACATCTGTTATTCTTGTAGCTCCTGCACTCCTTACCCTATTTAGTACATTCCCTAGCTGTGAGTCTGTAACATTTGTTCTTAAAAGATCAAGAACTATTCCTGGGGCTTGCCTGTTCTTTTTAGCAATCGCACTTATTATAGTACTTAGATTATTCGTTATTGGCGTATAAAGAGCTACCAGCCTCGATTGCTACAGATCCTTTAGGCGCTGCAAATTTTGCAATTTTCAATGGAGAAATCGACGCAAAATCTTCAGCAGACAACTTAAATTCCATGACACTAATCATGAATTGATTAAACTTCAGTAGACTATCATTCGATGAATTTAACGCTTTCTTTCCTGATCTTTATTTTTAGGCTCCTGATCCGTTTGGTTAATTCCGTATTCTTTTTGAACCTGATCCCATGAAACTTCTTTCCCTTCATCTTCATATTTCCCTGTATCCCAATTGTATGTTGGCGCCATACCATCAGGATCTATCATTAAGACTGGGTTGGTGATTCCATAATTATATGGCGACATATGACTAAACATATCAGCTTTAGGATCCACCACATTCCAGCGTCCTATTACCGGATCATAGAACCTAGCGCCGTAATCGTACAGGCTACCGCATTTTTTTTGCCTTTTCTGAGATTTGCAGATTGCAATTTTCAGTGCCATAAAGTACGTTCTTCGACCAAAGATATAGATTTAGTTTTCATCTACCAACCTGGTTTTTATCCGTTTTTATGGTTTGTTTTTTACAGGAAGCGGTACTATGAAAGGCACTGCTTGTTCGTTAGATCATCTTTAACAGCAAAGGTAGCCTCGAAAGAAAAGTAGTAAAGGGACTTTCGCGGCATAAACAAGCTTAGGCTTTACCCGCAAAGGCCATTTATTCCACGTTCCCTTGACAGCTTCCCTTTCTTAGGCTCGGGGTGGCTTAACAGATGAACTACCTGAACCCTTGACGATTGGGAATATGAGCGGTTCTTTCTATCCCTGAGAGGTTGGGCGGGCGCAGCGTCCCTGTTTTCAAAGGGATTCCGTGGTTCCCCCGACCAGTCTTGCACTGCCGATCAGCCATTAACAATACCATGCTGCCGCAGGCTTTGCCGCTGACCGACGGGAAGATGACGGCAGAGCGCAGGCCAGTCAGGGACGTGCGGCTATTTAACATAATAACCCATTATAACGACAGCTTTGGTCGCGGGATAGCCCTGCGGGGCTGCTTTTATAATGTGTATCATGTTGTATAGCTTAAGGCCGGTCTTCCCGGCAGAAGGGATGGTGTGGGGAAGGGTAGCAAAACACAGAGAAGCTGAAAGCTGGCTGAGTTATGATACCCTGAAGATGGTGTGGAGGTTTATTCTCCTTTTCGTTTAAAGCCTATTGGCTTACGGGGTTCATCGTCTTTTTCGATGAACTTACTGAGGTAAGTAAACAGTAACTCTATTTTCTCATCCTGTTTCACCAGCCGCTTTTCCACCTGCTCTACCTGCAACGATACATCTTTATGCAACAGCAACATTTCTCTTAACTTCACAAAGATTTCTATGATACAAATACTCATCTGTATCGCTCTTTCACTCTTCAGCACATTGGAGAGCATTAACACACCATGCTCAGTAAAGACATAAGGTAAAGCGCCCCCTAGCGCCTGTTTTGATGGTATCGCATTTTGCGATACCATGTCCTCGACCTCCTGATCGCTTAACTGGAACATGAAGTTCTCGGGGAACCTTTCCTTGTTTCGTTTAACCTGCTCCCTTAAACGGATAGACTTAACTCCATACAGTTCCGCAAGATCTCTATCCAGCATAACTTTCTGATCACGGACCATATAGATCTTGCTCATGACCACTTCATCAGGTATAGTAACATTTTTTAACGGACTCATAGGACTAATATATTCAGATATTGGTTTAAGTGGTTATTTATTCAAGGGATGATGCTTGTTTAAAGCTTCTCTCAAGTCTTCCAGGTTAGTGGAATCTCTTTTCCATTCGTAACTGAAATTAAATATCAAAATCAAGCCTTAATGTTTAGCGTAATCAAAATTAAAACCAACCAGGCTATTGACGAAAATATATTTCAATTCCCAACAGAAAAAGAATGACTCCCGACCTTAGTTTAAATAACGTACAGAAAATATCTTCTTTTCCATGATTAGATTGAGGTACGCATAATAATAATCAAATATAAGACTGTGGATAGAAAGGTCTCTACCCCCAGCATGACAGAGTTAATAAAAACAACTTAGCATAATCTAGGACACAATAAAAAGTAAGGAGCTTCCTAGAAGCAGGTAGAATATACTTCAGATGCAGAGACAAAAACCTTTTTTCCTTAGTGGTGGCCCTTAGCCCCACCAAGGAAAAATGACATATTTGCCCTCAATTTACACTACTTATAATTATAAAGGCAATCGTGATCCACATATGTTAGGTTACTTTCCACAAACTTCCGTTAAAATTTCATCATACTCTTTTTTGAATTTTTTTAAAACATAAAAGCACGAGGCACAATATAGTGCAGCAAAACTACCATAATATATCCCTAAGATTCCATACATTAAATCCTCATTCATAGTATTAAAAACCAACAAATGCAAGCCCGTAGACAGAAAAAAACAGTACGCTAGAGAAAATAAATATCTTATTATTTTCCATTTTCCATATTTTGATGCATTTCAATTGCTTTTCTTACAGAAAAACATTAATAATTTTATTTCTTTTTGATAACGATTCATAAATATGACCATTAACACTCGTTCAATGTAATTTTTTTAGCTAAAAAACATATACTGGGTGTATCCGCCCTACCAAGTACACCTTGACTAGCTAATTTTCTGGATTTAGCTTTGCCCTTATGAATAATTTGAAAGAAAAGCGTAACACTATGTCAGCCATGATCGAAAATTGGCAATCCAGTGGCAAGTCAAAGTGTAACCCTCCCAAAAAATCGGACTGTTTAGAAAGGCGAAAATTCGTAACTGACCTCCCACCAATTTTAAGATAGGCTTATAAATAATAAAAGCCCGGTTACCCGGGCTCAGATATCTATTTTTAAGACAAATTGCTATAAGCTTATTCTCCTTTTCTTTTAAAGCCGATCTCCGTTCTGGGCTGATCTTCTTTTTCAATGAACTTACTGAGGTAAGTAAACAGAAGTTCAATCTTCTGATCATGTTTCATCAAGTGCTTTTCAACTTGTTCAACACGGATGAATACATCTTTATGGGCCAGCAACATTTCACGTATACGAATATAGATACGCATGATCTGGATATTAACCTGGATTGATTGAGGGCTATTCAGCACACTGGATAGCATTAAAACGCCATGTTCTGTAAAAGCATTAGGCAACTTTCTTCTCCCTCCCCAACTTGATGTCGCATTTTGCGACTTCAAGTCTACAAACTCATCTTCAGTCAAAGTAAACATGAAGTCTTCCGGGAAACGGTAATATATTCAGATATTGGTTTAAGTGGTTATTTATTCAAGGGATGATGCTTGTTTAAAGCTTCTTTCAAGTCTTCCAGGGTAGTCGTCTGATAACGTTCTGTTGAGCTTACGTATTTATGGCCTGCCATATATTGAACCGTTCTCAGGTCTTTTTCCTTTAGCCATTCAGTGATCACAGAATAAAAAATCTGGCAGAAGTGCAGGACTTGTAAAAAGCTGGAGAAACCTCTGCTATAAAAAGAGGACGACCAAAGAAAGCAGAGGGTCAGAATACTAATGACCAATCTGGAGACGATTTCGAAAATGAATGATTTATTGTACTTTTAAAGTGGCAACCTTTTAATGAGAATTAGTGGGGGCATTCTGTTGATAATTACCAATCTGTATCCGCAGAACTTTAAAAATATAATCCGTTAATCAAATATGTAGTTCGTAGGGCGGATACGGTTGTGGTTCTTTGGTCTGAACTAATTAAAGCCTAAAATGAAACAAGAACCAATCGTTAGCGAAAAAACCTCTTTCCGCTATTTAAAAGAAAAGGATATAAATAATCCACATTTTCAAATCGTCTGCTTTTTCTGCGACAAAAACAATATTGAATCGTTCGCTTTGGAATGAGTTAAAATGATGAACTACAATAGGTTATTTTTTAAGAAACATGTATAAAAAATGCTGATCCTAGTGATCTGATAATTATTTCCTCAATCATTGGTATAAATATAGCAGATGATAGTATGTTGAAGCAACTCATATATTGTTTATATAATCTGCTTTTTAGTGCACTTGGGTTTGATGATCCAATGGTCAAAATCTAAAATTTCCCAAAAAAATCAGACAAAGTTGTTGCTAAGTGTGGATTATGAGTAGGACTATATCGAGAGCCGGGTGTCATAAGATTAAGGAATTAAATCTCTTAAGCGCCCTACTATGAATAATGAAAAAATATTTCATGCCCTTAAAAATAAAATCTTCATGAAAAGAATTGAAAAAGGATTCAGTCAACAATACATGGCCATTCAATTGAACATCTCACAAAATGTTTACTCTATAAATGAAAGGAACATTAAAGCTGTCAGGTTGGAAAGGCTCGTGAAAATCTGTTATATTTTGGATATTTCGCCTTTCAACATCTTTGATGAGATTGCAAATATCAACCAACTACCATAACTTCCATCAAAAACTCCAAACACCTGATAGCAAAATCACGTATAATCTATTGGAAAATTGTTGTAATTTTCAATGTATTAAGTGGCTATTTACAATGGAATGCAAAAAATGATCCTCTATTAATTTTAGCAGAACCAAACAACACATTTGGTTCTGCTAAAATTTCTACTGTAACGGTTCTATATATGTATTGGTTCTTTGCCGGGATGACTTATTAGTATTTCTAAGGATTTTATATTTTTAAATAGAATCACCCCGTCTCTGACTGCTACATTGCAAAGGCTAGTTGAGCCTCGGTAAATTTTGATCTTGTCATCGCAATTATTTGTTTCTAGTTATAAATAATTACCCTTTTTCTCTAGTTTAAACCATATTCGTTCCTGGGTCATTTCACCAAACAAATAGGCATCCAATATATTTTTCTCTGAAAGTTCTATTAAACCTTTCGCTACAAATATTTTGCACCGGTCGTTTTGGCTTAGGCTGGCACAGCTTAGCGATTTTTTTTTTGTAATATATTTATTATTTAACGACTATTGCATGATTCGAATTGAGGAAAAATATTGTAATATGCTATTTAATGATGATTTTAGATTTTTTTTATAAAAAATGTGACTTTATTTATTTTAATAATTAATATATTGTTATATATTAATTACAGCAACGCTCATGCACGAATAAATGTTGTTTTGTTAGATTCTTTATTTAAAAGAAACTATTTAATTACCAAAAAGTTATAATAATATGAAATTATAAAAATTGAGGGCGGAATTAGCCTTGCAGCTTTTGGCTGTGGTTTAGGTGTTGTTGGCATGTTAGGCGGAGGTATTGGATTGATATACTACACCACGATACTTTGTTCAGCCGCCTATGCGGATTCATAAATCATTTATGCCACAGGTGTAGCTCTGTTAGTTGCTGGTGCTTTATGCGCAGGAGCCTTAGCGTCAGATTAATTACTTGTATTTTGGGAGCAGATGATGATCTCATACATATTAAATCAATACTACTATGAGTAATAAATTTTCAAATATCTCCTTAAAATTCATTCTATCAGCAGTTTCTGGAGGATTGGCCTATAATGCTTACCATAAACATGAGACATTTTCACTTAAAGCCAGCTTGTTTTTTTTTGCTATGGTTGGTTTTTTTATGATAGGATTTTATAATTTAAAAAAAGACCAAGGTATAAAAGTAAAATTTAAAAAATGAAGATAACTGTTACTGGGCTCACTAAAAAGTATGGAGAAAACATTGTCCTTGATAAGGTAGATCTGAAATGCACTGGGGGGACGGTATATTGCTTACTAGGCAGGAATGGCGTCGGAAAAAGTACATTAATCAACCTGTTGTCAGATTTGATTGAAGCAACGAGCGGTGACATATATATAAATGAGCATAATTATAAGGAAAGCGAAATACTCATTAAAAAACAAACAGGTCTTTTGAGTCAATACGACCAATTGATTCATGAGTTAAATGCGTCAGATTATTTGCATTGGATAGGATTGTTATATGGACTTCATAAGGAAACCATTGCTAAACAATCTTCAAATCTATTGGATTTTTTTTTCGATAGCGATGAAGATTTAAGGTTACCATGTTCAAAATATTCAAGCGGGATGAAAAAAAAATTAGCTGTATGCGCTGCCGTACTTCATAAACCTAATTTCTTATTACTTGACGAGCCTTTTGCTAATCTCGATCCTTTGGCAGCAAGTAAGCTATGTGATTTTCTAAATGCATATAAAAGCTGCAATAGAGTTATTTTAGTCTCATCGCATGATTTGTTGTATGTTGATAAACTAGCAACGCACATTGGTGTTTTAAGTGGAGCTCAGTTGGTTTATGATGATACAATTTCGGCGTTTAAAAACAATACAGGCAGTATAAACGAAGAGTTGTTAAAATACTTAAAACCAAAGGATGGAACTTCATCTTTATTAAATACATTAATCTAAACTATGATTGTTTTTTTATTAAAGAGGAGAATATCAAATTTTTTCTGTAAGGATAATTTAAAATCAATCATTTGGCTTTCTTTTATGTGCTTGACTATGCTAATTTATGGTATAGGAGTCGCCCAATTTTATGATCATTTTTTGTTGAATAATAAAAAAACCGCAAGGATATTAATTGTCAGTGTTGAAATATTGGTGTTAATAACACCAATTATTTTGAAATTTTTCCCTTCCGTTACTTTGAAGAAATGTATTGTTGGCGCAAATTATCCAGTAAGTAGTTTGAAAATGGCATGTGTAGACTTTTTTGCTGTTTGCTTGACAACCACAACGTACTGGGTCCTTTTTATTTTTGTATCCGCGTTAATTGGATTTAGCGATAAGGTATCTTATTTTGACAGTTCTCTACTCGTATACTGTTGGTTTCTTGGATTCTTATTTGCGGAAAATTTGATAAACGCGCTTTCATGGGCCAAGTATGTTTATTTAAGTGTGGTAACCGGTTCCCTAATAATGTTACTTGTACTGCTGAGTTATTGTGATAATATAATTTTTGTTAATAAGCAATGCGGCGTCTATGTCATAGTAAATACGTTACTAATTGGATTATTATGCATGTTCTTTATGCTTTATGAAAGAAAAATACCTTTAGAAAGTAATTCCAATCAACAATCTGAAAGAAGAAGTATTAACCCCTTTTTTAAGAGAAACTTAACATTGAGGATAATTTTTAATAATTCCAATATTAGAGTCGTTTTGTTAATCGCATTTTTGATAAAGGTTATTTTTCTTCTCTTCTTTATCGTCAATTTAAAACAACATGAAATTGGGTATATCTTATTAAAAGCGCCTTTCTTTTTACTATTAGTTTTGCCTATAATACCCTTTACTTATGTCTATAATAACTTATGGGGTTATTTATTCCCTGTTGAACTGAATAATATCGTTAGTGGGAACACTTTTAAGGGCCATTTAAGAATATATCTAGCTTTTTTAATTCCGATTATTCTAATGGATTTTACATGTGTACTGGTAGTTTTCATCATATTTGGAATGCTTTCCTTGAAGCTTTTCCTCATCTATATCGTATTTGTGATTTATAGTTCTGTAATGGGATTAATAAGCTCATTCCGCAAATATTCTTCTTCTGATGTCGCTTTAAGTTTTTCAAATTTTAGAGTTAAAACATCAAAGGTTTATGCCTGTTTTAATATCATCCCCGGATTATTGATTGGTATGTGCTATCAAAATAATAACCTGGTTTTCATTATTTTAGTTGCGATGTTGGTTGTATCAGCAATGCTTTATAAATATATGAAGGGTTCTTATGTTCATCACCTTAATATATTAAAACATAGTATGCTTTCTGTTAAATGACTACTTATGGATGTACGTAAAATAATTAAATGAATTACAGTGAAATATTGACATAAATTATTATTTATGTCAATCTCATTTTTAATACCCTTAAGTTTAAATAATGATTCTCCTGGCAGACATTGTACGCCTATAAGGCCCTGGTAAGAGTTACAGATTTATTTTCTGTTAAGAGCATTCCACTTTCGTTATTAGTTTATTTGATCTGCATAGGATTGACAAGGCTAACTGCTATATCTTGTTTGCAAAGTACACAGCTTGAGTCCATAAATTGCTCCCCACCGTAATTAATTATAAATGGTAGATTATAATTGCCTAATATTGGAGAAATAGATTTAATAACTGCCCTGCACCGTCATGATTGCTGTTTCAACGAAAGCTATTACGATAGCAGTGTAAAATGAGGTCTAAAGAGATACTTATGTTATCACCTGGTGCCAACTAAAATTATCGTCGGTAAATTGCATATGAATCAAGATTTAATCAAAAAATACGGTATACACTTTAAAAATAAAGTTACAAACTATAAGACAGATAAAGTTCCTCATACTGATATTCCGGATCTCACCATTCTCCTTTATGGCCTAGGAGTCTCTGAACTAAATGAAGATCTGCTCCACATCAATGCAGTGTTGAATGGACTGGAAGAAGAGTATGAAACTCAGAATGAAATGGTTTTAATTGATGTGAATAAAGAGGAAGTATGTTTTTATTCTGATGAAAGCACCGTATTTCATATGCCTACAATTGAATTTAAACAAATTGTTGAAGCCTGGCGTGATTTTATATTAACCCCACCTTTCAACGGAGAATAAGTAACAGTTAAAAACCTCGTACTTTATTAATAAAGATCTGCCACATTTTTCAGGAACTAACTTCTAAAATTACCGCTTTTGAAAAGCCAAATTCATTTACTGATGAAATGGTTTCTGGTGCATTTAAACATATACATAAATTCGAACCAATAGACAATGGGACGAATATGATTGATATTTTTTCTTACGTATCCCCATTAGGAATCTTAGGGAAAGTTGCAGATCATCTCTTTTTGAAGAAATATATGGAAACTCTTTTGATGAACCGCAATCTCACTATAAAGCAACATGCAGAAAGTGCAGTCAAAATCTTTTTTAATCCCTAAACTTTTATCATGCTGGAACGTTTGTCTAATACCTGATGAATTTTCCTCAGATATAAAGAATGGCTGATGTGTTTTTCTGCTACAGCGAGTTTTACAGCAGGTGCTGGCCTACTATTGGTAGGCAGTATTGCCTTGACAAAAGCTAAAACAACCCCACAATATGTACTGGCTTGCATTCCGATCCTTTTTGCAGTGCAGCAGGCTATGGAGGGATTCTTATGGCTGACTCTTTCACATGCGGCTTATGCCCCCTGGACTGACCTTACCATGTACCTGTTTCTGGCATTTGCCCAAACCGTCTGGCCCATATTGGTTCCCTTGTCGATGCTGTTGTTTGAAAAAGATCCCCTTAGGAAGAAAATTTTGTTAGCGCTGTTAGCCACCGGTGTACTGGCAGCTTTATACCTTGGCTATTCGCTATTGAATTTTAGAGCTTCGGCTAGAATTGAGGAACACCACATCAGATATTCGCTGGAATTCCCTTTCCAAAGCAAACTGCTCAGAGGCATCCCCTACATGCTGGCTACAGCAATTTCACCCTTCTTTTCCAGTCATAAATTGCTCAGATTGTTGGGCTGGACGCTTGTGCTTTCCTATGTGGTCACGGCAATCTTCTATACCAACTACCTTACCTCTGTATGGTGCTTCTTCGGCTCGATATTGAGCATGCTGATTCTTTTCATCATCACTAGGCAGAATTCGGAAAATTTAAAACCTATAACTCTCTCTAAGCTATTTACAAGGCCATAAGAATCAAAAAAGCCCCAGCTGATGCTGAGGCTTAAATAAATGACTGCAGCACCAATATTTCTGGCGCTACTGCAAATGATTAAAATCCTTTGTCGCTATTAGGTTCAGCAGAGAGACTATCTCTAGTGTTCTTCTGTACAGCTATAGAGGCGAAAATTGTCAGTAAGAATGCCATCGCATAGAATCCTTTTTCACTTAAAGCAAGCGTAGCATTCCATAAGCCTATTGCTAATAATGCAATGGAAAGGATCGTACAGAACCAGGCGATTCCATAATAAATATTGGTTACTGGGATGCCTTCTAATCGGTCACGAACACATTTTTGCACAGAAATTGCGGCAAATACACCGAAAATAAGGATGGTAAAATAGTATCCCTTTTCGTTCAATTGCATGGTTGCATTGAAAAGACCGATATTATAAGCAGCAAATCCTGCCATTAAAGCGACCCAGGAGGCCCCAATAAATGCACTTGATGGTTTTTGATTCATTAATTTTTCAGATAGATAATGGTGGATGTTGATTGGTTAATTAGACAATTATAATTAATTATCTTTAAAACCAGTAAGATTCATTTTATTAAAAATTTCATTTGAGGCAAATATTCTAGTTTTTGCACTTTGAAAAGGGATAGGTATTCAAGAAAAGGGACTGAAAAGCATTGATGAAATCATTAAATTCCTTTTTTTTGATGAAAAAAATTAGATCTTTTCAAAATATTGACCTTTCAATTGATACTTTATTTTGCTTTTAGTCACTCGGCCATCCGCATTGATCAGGGGAATCAATATCGTCTTATTCTCCCGGTCATACTGCAATTTCATGTAATCTCTAGGCTCAATCCCATCCTTTCTATCCCTGTTTGAAGAGCTGGAAAGGTCAACTTCATAACCAATTACATTCTTAATCCCGCTTTTAGTTTTAATCAGCTTCGCATTTGGATTTAACTTTCCATTTTCAATAGAGAAGACTTTCGCCTGGTAATAGTATAAGGCGCTACTTCCCACACTGATGCTAGTGCTTAAATAATACCGTTTACCAGCAAGGGTAAGGTCATTGATTTCCATAAATAGACATCCGTTATCTTCCTCAGGCGTATCACTCCTCATGGAATACACTTTCCCCGCAGCATTATATTGGTAAACACTTTTAAAGTACTGCATAGTTCCACCTTCCAGCGTATTCCAGGTGTAGATTCTAAAAAGACCATCAGTAGAAGTCAGCATATCCAATCCAACCTTTGTTTTGTCAAATTTGTGGCTTAAAGTTTTAGGGTTATTGGCAGTAAACTTCAGAATCAGCAGTTCCAATTCCTTATTGTATCTGGCTAACGAATCGTATGATTTTTCCTCCTGGCTATGACTCCATTTCTCCCGCTGCTGAGATAAATGATGTAGCTTGTTCTCCAGAGATTTCATATCCTGACCATAAACAGGCAATTTCAACAAGACTAATAATAATAACAGTATACGGACCATCAAATGATAATTTTTCGCTAACATAAGTAATTATTTGCTCTTCATTAATCAGATTCAGTATCAAAAAAAAGCACAAAAAGCTATTAATGCTACAATTGACCATCCTATGTGCTGATAAAGGTTGATGAGCTTTCAGCAAAAAAGGCCAGTGGTCACAAAGCCTAGGTCAATTGCAGCCCTTACAGTCGCATCTACGCATAGATCGGCCTCATGCCGCAGATCACTAAATCGGCAATCCCATTATCCTTTAAATGATCCAAAAGTGCTGTTTCTCTAAACTGTGCACGCTTTCCATCTTTATTTACCAGGATACCAACAGCCCATAATTATTACATGATTTATTTTGATATCGGAGATGAGATCACCACTCATATTCTCGATAATACCATTCATAAGGCCGGATATCATTCTAAATTGGGCATGGGCTTTATGGATTCTGGAACAAAAGGTATCATCATACCACCTGTCGGTGAGCGTACTTTCAGCTTAAGGCTGCTCGTTGATAAAACCTATTACAAATCATTGGCAGCCACAAATAGAAGTGCTGAGGTGACCAATTTATTATTTGATGAGTCTAAGAATACGCTGTTTTTTTATAGTCATATTGACAGCAGAAGCAAAGTATTATTGAACAGACTTAAAGAAGAACATCATTTCTCAAGTCCTTCTTTCGAGCTTAAGCTGAAACATACTGCGCTTTACCTCTTAAATTATGTATTGGAGCGAACCGCTCGTTTTGAAACCAATATAGAAAAGCTGTCCGAAAACGATATCAATAGCATTCTAAAAACTTCCCAATACATGCTTGATCATCTGCCGCAAGAATTCCCAGGCTTAGCGGCAATGGCAGAAATGGCCGGAATGTCTGGCACGAAATATAAACGGCTGTTTAAGAAGATCCTCAAGGATAGCCCAAATATCTTTGTCTCAAATGAGAAACTGCTGCTTGGCCAGCAACTCCTAGAAAGCGGCAATTTTAAGCAGGTAATTTATGTTGCAAACAGCAGTCGCAGACTGGTATGGAGATCAAAAGGAAGGTACGGTCAAACAGCTTGCAAACGCTGCAGACCTATTATTTACAAAATCAGGAAAAATCTATCCTTATTTACCGAAAGATTCCAGTTTTAATAGCCATGGGTATTAGCCCAGCAAACGGTCAGGAATGGCTGAAAAATCCGAAGATAGAAATCGTCAATCTGTCCTCAAGGAAAACTCCTGGCATCACTACTTATTATCGGGACCGTTATATCCCGATATTAATCGACAAGGTAAAAATGTTATGGCAATGGGTCTTAGGTGCTATTCCTTAACTTTCTTTTTAAAAGGGATGCTTACGTTAAAACAGGCACCTGAACCACTGACGTTGTAAACTTCCATCGTACCTCCCAGGCCTTTAACCAAATGCTGCACCAATTCCAATCCGAAGCCATACCCCTTTTCTCCACAGGTGCCAGCTGTACTTGAACCACCGCCATCTTCCAGGTGCAGCAGCGCGGCTTCAGTAATGCCTTCCCCGGTATCTGATATCTTCAAATCCAGCAGATACTGCTGCGCTTCTTCCTTTAAACTCAGGTCAACTTTTACGATCCCAGTTTCCGGCGTAAACTTAATCGCATTAGAAATTAGATTCCCTGCGATTTGCAGCAATTTATTTTTTGGGAAAGGTGATAAAGTATCTCCCTCCTTCAGCTGTATTTGCAGGTTAATGTTTTTGTTCTTAGCCTGACCATTATAAAGGTTCTCTAATTTACATTTGAATACATTCAGGTTCATTTCATCTTGTGCCAGCTTCCTGTTTTGCTGTTCCTCGGTAAGGATCTCATCGGCCAGTTCCAGCAATGATTTACTGCTTTTGTGGATCAGCTGGATAAACTCCAGCACTTCATCGAGTTCGTTGGCATTACCTTGCTGAACGATGATATTGGACAAGCCAATGATCCCCGCCAACGGTCCGCGAATGTCATGGGCCACTTTATTTTTTACATCATTGGCATTTTTTACCTGGTCCTTCAAGTCTTTTATGGTCCGGTAAGTATAAATGCGGTTGATGACCTGATCTGCAATAATTTTCAGCATTTCAATCTTTTCAGGGCTCAGGTGTTTAGGTTTGGTATCCACCACACATAGCGAACCTATCTGATGACCTTCAGGGCCATTAATCGGCACCCCTAAATAATATCGAAGCGACAAAGGTGCCCTGGTAAAATCCTTATCCTTAAAACGATCGTCCAAAGACAAATCTGAGACTTCAAACTGCGGCTGTCCCATAATGGTATGCTGACATAGCGACTCTTCCCTGGGTACTTGCTGTATGTTTAGCCCATGATTGGCAATGGTCCATGTAGTATAAGAATCAATTAGGTTGATCAATGAAATCTCCGTTCCAGCTACTTTTGCAGCAAGCATAGCAAGGTCTTTAAATTCTTCGGAATGTTCAGAATAATCTAAATCAAGTTCAGATAAGCTCAACAATCTCTGCATCTCATTTTGTGGTACCGGATAAGTTTCTATTGACATCATTTTTTTTTAACCCGCTGCAATAATATTACACTTATCAGGATTAAACAAGTTTTAGAGCGCTAATCTCTAGCAATTTTCTATAAAACTCTTTGTAGGAGGCTGTTGAAATTAAAGGGCTATCCGAAGATAGCCCGGGCGGTGGTGCCAACTAGTTTCCAAAGCGGCTTTCTTGTAAAAAGATGCCTGGATTCCTGCAAATATTCCTCCATGATTCGCGGTTTTCTTAAAATTAAACTGCTGACCGTTTCGCGATTTGGCTCCGGGACCTTTATGGCTAGATGATCGAGTTCCACAAGATGCCTGGCCAGCCATTCTGGTAATTTCGCTTTGCTGATCAATTGATCAAAAAAATCATCTGCACTGAGGTTCACATAATCGATTTTACGGCCTGTGACCTGAGATAATTTCGCAGCCATTTCTATATTTGTAATGGCCTGAGGCCCTGCTAACACCACCGAGCGCTCCTTTAATGCTTCGCTTGCCAGTAAATAGTGTACCGCAGCGCTGGCTACATCCCGACAATCAATATAATTTCTTGGCGCATCAGCTAAAGCGCCGTAGATTTTACCAAAGTATTGAATCGTCAAGGTATTTCGCTCCCAATTCTGCATAAAAGAATGAGGCCTCAGACAGCAGAATTCATCCATGTTTTCATAAAGATAGTAGTCTATTTTATGATGCCATTCGCTGACCTCTACTTTCGCAGTAGCAGGAACTATGGGTGCAGACAACTTAACGATTCTTCTTACCCCGCTTTTTTTAGCTGCATCAATGATCTTGATTTCATGCTCCACCTGATTCGGGGAAGTTGCCGTTAAAAGAAACACGACATCGGCTCCGGCACAGGCGGTTTTCAGGGATTCGCTTGAATTTAAATGAGCACTGACATAACTGATGTTCGAGGAGCCCAGATCAGCCAATACTGGATAAGGACGTTCTGGATTCCGAAGAACCCCTCTGACCAGACAGTTGCAATTCTTTAATTGGCGCATCACCTCGGTCCCAACGGTGCCAGTGCAGCCAAAAACAACGATTGTGGGTTTAATTCCGAGCATCTTCATATTTTTTAAATTGGTAACGGATGGTTAGTATTGCTGCGCCTAGAAAGGCAGAAAAGGTAATATTAAAGCGTTCAGACTGGAGGTTAAATATGGAGGAAAAACATCCCCCTAAGCTCATCATGAACAGGATGATCAGTATGGATCGTATCAGCTTCTGCTGTACCAGAATCTGTCTCGATTCCAATTGCCAAAGCAGCATAAAGCTGAGCACCGTGGACAATAAGGAGGATAAGCCTATGGTCGTATAGCTGGCCTGCATCAGCTCATTTTTGTGCAGCAAAAAACCAGAACTAAAAGACATTAAAGCAGGGAATACATAAGATGGAACCGCGGCAGCAACCAGCGTACGCAGGTTGAAGGCGGAATTCAGTTGATTTCTATTTTTCATCAGCGCTCCTCAGATTATCTTCTACCCATGCGGTAAGTAAGCGCCCCTTTTACATAACCCATATTAGAAATCGAGAAATCATTTACCGTCTTTTGCTGCGTATCAAACAGTTCATAACGATTCAAAAGTCCCATTCCTGCCTGTACCTGGATCCATATTCCGCCAATCAAACGCTGATGCACCTGCAAGCCGGCATGGATGGTCGAGAATTGCGCATAATCGACTTCTTTTCCATTATAACCCCGATAATTTTTCAGATTAAACCGCGTCCAGTCTATTGATCCGGCCAAGCCCAGTTGGGTACTTGCCCTCACATTATAGAGCACATTTAACCTTGGCCAATAAAATTGTGCTAACCATTTATTGTTGGTACTCCGGTAATCAATTGAAATTCCAGGCGTAACCAGCGTCTCTCCGAATGAATACAGCACATGAACCCCAAGTCCGATTTCAAGATTCGATTCCCTGCCAAATTTCCTGGACATCCCGAGTATGCCATCCAGGATCAAATCATCAAATGAAACCGATTTCTTAAAATCTCCGGCAAGGGTTGGCATTGCGATTCCCAAAATGGACCATTTGCTGGAAATCGGGTGTCGGATGATGATGACAGATTTTATCTCATGGATTTTGTCAATTTGATTCGGATCACCTGCTGTACTCCTATTATAATTAAAATCCATCAAACGGTAGTTCAGGTTACTAAAAATACTGGTTTTACCGATACTAAATGGCGGAATAGCCAGCCAGGCATCATAAGTATTCAATTGAAACTTATTCCCTGACAGCGCACTTTCTGGAGGCAAGTCATTAAAGCTGGCTTTTTGATGGACAGTTGCCGCAACACCAGCCACATCCTGAATCATCTGGCTATGCCCTTTGGTTGAAAAAAGAAGAGTTAAAGCGGCTATCCAAAGACACAACCATTTGGTCATTCCTTTGTATTTACAATAGGCTTTAGTTGGGAACCTGGCCCCGGACTTTCTAACAGTGATTAACGTTTTCATTTTCTTTGTATTTGATCACACAAAGGTGGACTGAAAACAAGTATTGCTTTAAAACTAAACCACTATTTACTCGGACAAATCCTGCATAAATGCGATTCGGTATTCCGAGGGAGTCAGCCCTGTAATCTTTTTAAACAGACGCCCAAAATAACTAGGATCACCATAGTTGAGTTCAAAGGATATTTCTGAAATACTCTTGGTCAGGTCCTGTAAAAGCAGCTGACTTTGCAGCACACATACTTTGTTGATCCACTCTTTTGGACTTTCTCCTATAGTTTCCTTGATACATCTATGGAGATAATTTTCAGAAACAGAGAGTTCAGACGCATAAAACACCACCGACTTATGCTGCAAATAATGCTTATAAACCAATTCCTTAAAATTGAAAGTCAGTTCAGTACTTCGATTGATACTTTTACTAAGTTCTTCACTAGAGCTAAAGATTTTCTGCAGTCCAGCCTGTAAAAGAGAAAAACAAATACCAAGGTTTGGATTTGGAGAATAAAGCTCCAGGCGCAGCAGCTCAAATAAAGCAGTAAGCCATGCACTGCTCTCCTCTGATAAATGAATAATTATATTGGCGGAAAAGAGTTTAATCAACTCCTTTTTCGATAGCAACTGGTTCAGCGTCTGATCTTCAAATAAAATCATCTGCCCTGCTGCATCCGGACTTACCTCCTGTAAGGAGGTCACATTCCCTTGTCTGACAAACAAGATTTCATGCTTTTTTATAGACACTAAATCCGCATCTACCTGCTGTTTCGCACTACCTCTGGTCACATGAACAATAAAATTAAATTCTGGCCGGTGCAAAGGTGTAGGCACTTTAATAAAACCAGAGGTTTTTTCAATATCATGGATCTGAATAGCGGTCTTTAAAACCTCATGGTCAGTTGACATCCCAGACATGTATTGTCCGCTGAAATCTGTTGGAGTGATTCTCTTTATTTTAGTCACAGGGTAAAAATAAGTGTTATTTGACAACTAGCAACAAAGGAAAATCAACAAAAGCATTCAGCCAATCCTAAAGTTGGAGGTCTCGAAATCCATGTACCTGACCATGCAAAGTCAGCCATTAAAGTCGCGATAAATCCGGATACGGATACTTTCTGGAAGGCAGATTACCTTTATTACGATCAGTACACTTTAAAGGAAATGGAGGTCAGGCATAGCTACGGGAAACTAAAAAACGCAAGTATGGCAGATAAAATAACCAGGATGAATTACGACATCCATATCGGTGCAATAGCTGGCCTGCCGGGTAAAATATTGGCATTCTTGGCGAGCTTAATCGCCGCAAGTCTGCCCATCACTGGATTCCTGATCTGGCGTGGCCGCAAAAAGAAAAAAGCCAGCCAGGAATAAAAAATTAGGAGCAATCTGATACAACTGAAGATATAGTGCCCCAGTATCAACGGCCCTAGCGATGAACAAAGCAGGAGAAGCTAAACGAAACGCAGCGTATTCTTCCGTTCCACTGTAATTTCCGAGCCCTCTGCCAGCATGACTGATGCAGGGCTCTTTTCATTCAGAAACTTAAAATCCTTTCCGTAATTAAGTTCAAAGTCTACCGCGATATTGAAGCTATTTACTTTATATTCCATCCATCTCGGATGCCTGACTTCGTACTCGTTCGTTACCGTATCTGTAAGCTTTGCATACCCCCAATAATGTTCTGTAATGAATTCAGCTTCACTCCCTTCTTCAATCTCCGACAAAGTCAGGGCGGAATTCACACCAAATAACTGCCATTTATCTTTATACTTCCATTGATACTCTACACTTAACTCTTTCTCCGTTTCGGAAAAACGATGTTTCATGGGCATAGACTGATAGTTCTCTTTATAAACCGTATTCGCTATGAACGTCAGCGCAAATTTTGGTACGATTTCTTTTATAAAACAAACCCCTCTTTTCCAAACTTCTCCCTCCTTATACTTCACATAGAATCGTAAATTCACCTCTTCAAAATTAGCATGAAAAGGAACACGAATTCCCAGTAACCTGGTTTCTTTAAATAGAAAGCCGATTAAACTCACATAGCAATTTCCATTAAATAAATCGATCTCCGTGCCTGCTGGCAAATAAGGATAGAGGAGCGCTTTATCTACTGCGTAATTCGCAATAGCTAGTTTTCTCCATTCCGCCGTTAAAAAACTCATCCAGCAATTTACATAAAAATACTTGAGTCACTGTCCATTTAAATATGATCCCGATCAAATTATCAAAATCACCACTGGATAAAACCTGCCGAAGGTCAGATTAATCGATGTTTTCGCGCATTTTTTTAATAGGTATTCCAGGATAGATTTGTCCTAAATAAATATCAAAATTATGAAAAGGTTAAGTATACTTATGGCCCTATTGATGACTGGATTTTGCGCATTTTCACAAAGCAGCCAGTCTACCGAAAAATGGAGAATTAGATTAAGAGGTGTGGCGGTAATCCCTCAGGAAAGTGCGTCAATTGGCGTAATTAGCGGGGATGCAAAGATTTCTACGTCTTTCATTCCTGAACTGGATTTCACCTACTTCTTTAACAAGAATTTCGCGGCAGAACTGATTCTGGGTACGACCAGACATGAAGTCCACACGGTAGGTTCCGACCTCAGTGCCATCGGTGCTTCCAATTCAGCAGATGTAGATCTGGGGAAAGTATGGTTGCTTCCTCCTACCCTGACCCTGCAATATCACTATCCTGTTGGGAAATTTAATCCATACCTGGGTGCAGGTGTCAACTATACGATCTTTTATAGTGCAGACGCTGGGCCTACGGTAAAAGACATCAAATACAAAGATAAATTTGCCTTTGCAGCTCAGGCTGGTTTTGACTATGATATCAGCGATAAATTCTTTATTAATGTGGATTTGAAGAAGATTTTCCTTTCTACCACAGCAACTGTTGATGCTTCAAATCTGACACCAGCAGCTAGTCCCCAGTTGGCTCCAGTGTTGGGCAGCATCAATGCAGATGTGAAAATAAGACCATGGTTACTAGGCCTAGGTTTTGGTTGTAAATTCTAAGGTTTAATCCCTAAAATTTCCCTGATTTGATGACTGGATTGCCCTTACAAGTGTTAGACAACATTGGGGGCAATCCGGTTCATTAAACGTTCTTATACTGTTCTGCTCATCTCGAACTGCGAGAGGTGTTCGCGAAGGCCCTGAGCCTTTAAGAATGCCAAAATGGAAGCCGCATTATGATCTACATTGAAGACATATACTTCCTGCTGACCCACTGCCTCATTAATATAGGAGCACAACTCTGTACCAATTCCTTTATTTCGATAATCCTTAGCAACAGCTAACTGATTTACTTTTCTTGATGTCGGATTAAACACCGCATATCCTACCAATAAATCCTTCTGGTAAGCCCCTACAAACCGACAATTTTCTTTGGTATTTTCTAAGGATTGAATCTCATTCTGCCAGGATGGTTTTGTATCCCAAAAAGAAACCAACTGAGGCCAGTCAACCAGATCAATTTCTTTCAATGTGCTGACCTGCTGATTCTTTTTAACCTCCAGCTTTCCTTTATAGCAGTCCAGCGTTCTCCGCACAGTGTATCCCATTTTCTCATACGCTTTTATGGCAGGATGATTTCCAGTGATCACCTCTAACACCATTTTACGCACCTCTAGCTTTTTCAATTCAGGAAGCAGGTATTCATACATTTTGCGGACTAATCCTTTCCCCCTCTGATCTGGAATTACCCCAGTGGCACCATTATAAACTGTTAATCCTTCTTCTGTGTCCCGTAATCCATGTAACATGCACCCTACCATTTCATCTCCATCAAACACGCCCAAGGACAATTCCAGCTTGATGTCCTCTGCTTTAATTTTAGCTTTCAATATTTCTAAATTCAGCTGCAGAGGCACAATATAATCCGAAAATGAAAGATTTATCACTGCCACCAATTTTTCAAGATCAATATTTTCTAAGTTTTTTATTTCCATATTCAGTAACACTAGCTCATTATAACAATTCTACCTTACCACACCTGCCTAATCTACAATTTTTCCATTATAACGCTGCAGGCCTCCACTCTAGTTGCAATATTAACAAGATTATCGCTAAATTTGTCGCCCAAATGAGCAGAAGGTGCCAAAAGCTCCGAATACTTTAAATTATTACCTAAAATATAAATGGAAGAGAATGACTTTGTAGCCATCTGGCTGGAGGAAAGTGGAAACCCCGCTATAGAAGAATTAACACAGCTGAACCAGGATCTTGCCAGCAAGACTTCAAAAATGTTAGCCAACAACGTCCTTTCAGAAAATGACCTTGCTATAGCCTTGGACATCAATCCTGACGAGATCAAAAGATGGCTGATGGGCAGACATCCATTTAGTCTAAAGATGATCAAAGAAATCTCTGGTACACTGGCAGTTTATACGTCGCAAAACTAGCATTTAGCTGATTTTCCACCGGCGATCATGGTAGAGGATCAGCGTCCCTATTGTTCTAAATATTCCAAGACAAATGCAGCCCCTCCTGGGCCCTTTCCGTAGTAAAAAATCAGTTTATAACGCTGGTCTCTGATTCTAAAAGGAGCTGGTCTGGCTTTACTATGCTCCCAATAACGGTAGTACATAGATTTGCGCCAGTTTTTTCGAATTTTACCTTTTAAATTGTCCTATTGTTTTACATCTTTTCTAAAGAACTCTGACGATTTCTCAAAGCGCTGATACTAATGAAAACAAATATAATCACTGCCACCACATAACAGGCATACACTATTGATTCGGGGCCATTTTTGCTTCCATTGGAGACTGCAATTGCGATTAATGCCCAAATACCAACCGATGCATATTCGCGCATATTTCGGAGCCTAACCATCACAATATTGATCAATCCCGCTGCGGCGATCATGATAATAGTCCAGGTAACCGCAGAAATCCCCCATCCATTCCACTGAATTTTAGTCAGGTAGGCAGCTATATTCGCAATAAAAGCAACAGAAATCCATCCGGAATACAATGCAAATGGCCAATAAATAAGCAGGTAACTTTTAAATGGGTGCGCATCCAATTCCATTCGGGTATTGATGATGATCTTACACAAAGAAATCAGCAATACTGCCATCAGTAAAACCGATAAAGCGGTGTAATCAGATAACCAGGCTAGCACCCAAAGGGAATTGGCAAGGCAGGAAAGGACAAACCACCAGCCTATTTTTAAAATTATGGAATCTTCCGCCTTACTTTTAGAGAAATCTCGCCAAGTGTAAAATACAAAAGCAATCAGACCGATATAAATAAGCCCCCAGATGGAGAATGCATATCCTGCAGGAGTAAAATAATTGAAATACCGATCAGATATGGTCTTCATGGTATTCCCATTCAGCATTCCTGAATTAGAAAGATAGTTGACCAAAATTGTGACCAATAAAGCGATGCCATTGGAGATAGGAAGTATTTTCTTCATGTTATTTTTAATTAAATAGCGCTGTTATACCGGAAGATCCTATTTTCCAATAGCGCATCGGTACCTGAATAACAGCCTCAGTGTAAATTTGTTCAAGCCAATATTAGTATATTAATACACATAAATATAAGCCAAAAATAAAATTAATTAATCCATTAGTTCAATTTAACACTATATTAGCGTAATTACTAGTCTACCCCGATTTTAAAATATGCAATACGATTTAATAAAGGACCTGATCAGTCTAGTTGAGATTTACGAAGAGGAGTCTGATCAGCACCCTCAGGACGTCCATTCATTTGGACAATGGCTAAATGAATATTGCAAAAAGGAAGGCGTTCAGATGCCTTCAGCGCCTGAATGGGAAGGGAAATCTAAAGGACGATCAGCTGATAGTGTGATTAATACTTCATTAGTGCACCTGTCCAGATATGCAAAATTACAGGGAAAGGCGGCGATTGCAAACACTGCATTTTCTACTCCTGATGATTTCATTTATTTGATCAGTCTGGTTGCATTCGGCAGCATGACAAAAACCGCGCTGATCAAATTGAATGTTCATGAAAAGTCAGCGGGGATACAAATCATTAATAGGTTAATTAGTATGGGATTAGCAGAACAAACTACGATTGATGCGGACAAAAGGAATAGAATGATCCACATCACTTCAAAAGGATCCCAGCTTTTAAATGAAAATATGGAGAATATAAGAGCTGCAACAAAGAATGTTACTGAACCTTTGTCTCAGGAGGAAAAAATCCAATTGATCAAATTACTAACCAAGCTTGAAGATTTTCACGAGGCAAAGGCAAGAGGATAGTCATCAAAATAAACCACCAGCATGTCAATTACAACAAAGAACGCTCAAACTAAAATCGCCATCATTGGTGCGGGTTTTGCCGGAATCAGTGCGGCCGCTTACCTGTCTAAACAAGGTTACCAGGTGGATGTTTATGAAAAAAACGCAGACATCGGGGGAAGGGCACGCCAGCTGATTACCGATAACGGCTACCTGTTTGACATGGGCCCAAGCTGGTATTGGATGCCAGAAGTCTTTGAAAAGTTCTTCCATGATTTCGGTTACAAAGCTGCAGATTTTTATGAGCTGCAATTGCTTGATCCTGGATTTAGTGTTGTTTTTGGTGCTGATGAGGTGTTAAATATTCCTGCAAATTTTGAGGAATTGTGCCAGTTATTTGAATCTATAGAAACTGGGAGCGCCGCAAAGCTAAAAGAGTTTTTAGCCGAAGCCGCCTATAAATACAACACCGGCATGGGTAAACTGGTGTACAAACCCGGACTTTCCTTAATGGAATTTGCCGATGTAGACCTGATCAAGGGCTTGTTTAAGCTGCAGGTATTTACCTCTTTCAGTGCGCACGTTAAAAAATATTTCAAAGATCCCAGGCTCATTGCATTGATGGAATTCCCGGTGCTTTTTCTCGGCGCAATGCCAGAAGATACGCCCGCACTGTATAGCCTGATGAATTATGCGGGGTTGAAACTAGGCACCTGGTACCCCAAAGGTGGCTTTGGAAAAGTGATCCATGCAATGAAGACTATTGCAGAGCTGCAGGGTGCTAAATTTCACACCAATGCCGCGGTATCCGCAATCGATGTAAAGGAAAATCAAGTGGTCAGTTTAGCTTCTGAAAGAGGAACCCATCATTATGATGGATTGATCGCTGCTGCAGACTACCACCACGTAGAAGAAAAACTGTTAAATACTGCGCAGAGAAATTACTCTGAAAAATATTGGGACAACAGAGTGCTTGCTCCCTCCTGCCTCATTTTCTATTTAGGGGTAACCACTAAGGTAGCGCGTTTAAATCACCATACTTTATTCTTTGATGAGGATTTAAAAAAACATTCACAGGAGATCTACAAGCAAGCGCAATGGCCAACAAAACCATTATTCTATGTCTGCTGTCCAAGTGTCACCGATCCCTCGGTAGCCCCAGCTGGTCATGAGAACTTATTTGTATTGATGCCGCTTGCCACTGATATCGAAGATCCTGAATCCATCCGGGAACAATATTTTGATTTAATTATGGACCGACTGGAAGCCTATACCGGAACGCCAATACGCCAGCACCTGGATTATAAAAAAAGCTATTGTGTCAGTGATTTTATCACAGATTACAACTCTTTTAAAGGAAATGCGTATGGCTTAGCCAATACGCTGATGCAAACCGCAAACCTCAAACCAACCCTAAAGAATAAAAAAATCAGCAATCTTTTTTATGCCGGACAACTTACTGTGCCCGGACCAGGAGTTCCCCCATCGATTATTTCTGGAAACCTTGCCGCTCAACAATTGATTAAGCACCTAAACAAATAGCCATGAAAGAGATATACGATAAGCTGTCAGCAGCCTGCAGCGAAATGATCACCAAGCGTTACAGTACTAGCTTTTCATTAGGCATCTATTTTTTAGAGGAAAGACTGCGTCATCCGATATATGCCATTTATGGCTTTGTAAGACTAGCAGACGAGATTGTGGATAGCTTCCATGATTACGACAAGCCTATTTTATTGTCCAAATTTAAAAGAGATTGCTTTGAAGCGATTGAAGACGGAATTAGCCTGAACCCTATCCTCAACTCCTTCCAGCAGGTGGTAAACAAATATGACATTGATAAAGCGCTGATAGAATTGTTTCTTCGCAGCATGGAAATGGACCTGGAACAAGCACATTATACCCCCGAAAAATACAACGAATACATCCTTGGATCGGCTCAGGTGGTAGGCTTAATGTGTTTACAAGTTTTCACAGAAGGTGATAAAGCACAATATGAAAAACTAAAAGATTCAGCCATGCAGCTGGGTTCTGCTTTTCAAAAGGTAAATTTCCTTAGAGATGTGAATGCAGATTATTATACCTTAAGCCGAAACTATTTCCCAAATGTAAACTTATCGGCTTTTTCCAACACGGAAAAAAAACTGATTGAAGAGGAAATAGAAGAAGAGTTCAAACAGGCATTGATCGGCATCCGACAACTACCGGCTTCCTCAAGAAATGGTGTTTACCTGGCTTATGTATATTATAAAAAACTGTTTCATAAAATTAAGTGCAGTACCGCTGAGAAAGTCATGTCGCAAAGGATCAGAATTTCCAATGCCCATAAATTTGGATTGATGTTTGACTCCATTATCCGTTACAAAACGAATACCATATGAAGAAAACAGTCTTTTTGATGTTCATGCTGCTGGTGACCAGCACTTATGCAGCAGAACCAGAAATTCAGGAAATAAAACAGCTGTTCCATGCCTCCGCAAAAAGCAAAGCCGCAGCAGACCAACTTTTAAAGCTGTTAGCAGAGGTTACGGAGTCCTCCAGCCCGTTATTAATTAGCTACAAAGGAGCTGCAGAAATGATGCAGGCCAAATATGCGTGGAGTCCAATCAGTAAATTTAAGCGGTTTAACAAGGGTAAACGCCTGATAGAAACCGCTGTAAAAAAAGCACCTGACCATTTGGAAATAAGATTCTTAAGACTCGCTATTCAAACGAACCTGCCTGCTTTCCTGAACTACAATGGCGACATCCAAAATGATAAAAGCTTTGTACTGGCCAATTTAAAAAACACCAAAGACAAAACATTAAAGCAAAACATAGTGAAATACTTGTCGAATTCTAAATACTGTACCGCGGAAGAAAAGAAACAATTAGATTTGGAGCTAATAAAGTATAACCATGGATAACTGGATGATTTATTTATTGATTACCATAGGTACTTTTATCTTTATGGAAGGAGTGGCATGGTTTGCCCACAAGTTTATCATGCACGGGTTATTGTGGGTACTGCATAAAGACCACCATCAGAAAAAACCACATTTCTTTGAAAAGAACGATGCCTTCTTCCTAATATTTGCTACGCCTAGCATTCTTTTGTTCTTTTTCGGCGCTGAACAAGGATTCAACTGGATGTTTTACATAGGATTAGGAATCTTACTTTACGGAATTGCTTATTTCATGATCCATGATGTCGTCATCCATCAACGTTTCAAGTGGTTTTCAAGGAGTGACAACACCTACATAAAAACGATCAAAAGAGCCCATAAGATGCACCATAAGCACCTCGACAGGCATCATGGGGAATCCTTTGGCATGTTGTTCGCAGCAAGAAAATACTGGCAGCAGTCTCAAAAGAACAAGCATGGAGCACTTTGATTACATCATAGCAGGAGGCGGATGTGCTGGACGAAGCCTTGCGGTCAGGTTGCTGCCCTATCTACAGGCCACCAATAAACGGGCATTACTGGTAGACTATGCGGAGAAAAAATCCAATGACAGAACATGGTGTTTTTGGGAACAAGATCCGGATGTATTTGAGCCCGCCGTTTATCGGAAATGGAAGCAACTATCATTTGCCAGCAAGTTCCTTGACAGAGAACTGGACATTCAGCCTTATCAATATAAAATGATCCGTGGGCTGGATTTCTATGCGCATACGGATCAATTATTAGCAAATCAGCCACAGTTGATCCACTTACAAGGAAAAGTAGAAAGGCAGTACACTGAAAAAGATCAGGCTTGTGTAGTGATTGATGGGAAGACTTTCAGCAGTGATTATGTGTTCAGCAGTATTCCTCAGGTCCAGGAGAAAAAACCGGATCGTTACCAATATTTTCTGCAGCATTTTGAAGGCTGGGTGATAGAAACTGAAGGCAATACCTTTGATCCTGAATCTGCCACATTGATGGATTTTAATACCTCACAGCAAGCAGGCACCTCATTTGTGTATGTATTACCACTCAGTGCAAACCGTGCATTAGTGGAATATACGATCTTTTCTAAGCAAGAGTTAGCCCCTGAAGATTACAGCGCCGCATTGCAGCAATACATCCGGGAGCAGCTAAAATGTGAGCAATATACCATCATAGAACACGAGCATGGTGTAATTCCAATGACTGATCACCCGATCAAACGGCAGCAGGAGCGCATTATTTATCTAGGTACTGCAGGAGGATTTACTAAAGGTTCTACCGGTTACACCTTCCGATTTATCCAGAAAAATACCGCAGCAATTGTGCAGCAATTGATGAAATCCGGACATCCAAACATTCCAGCGATATCATCGCCGAGGTTTGAGTTGTATGATGCCACGCTTTTACATTTGCTCGATTCTGAACGCATTTCCGGCGAAGAAATCTTCTCCAGGATGTTCAAGAAAAACAGCGCCATGAAAATCCTGAAATTCCTGGACAATGAATCTTCTCTCTTAGAAGAACTGCAGATTTTTAGTACGCTGCAGAAGACAGAATTCGCAATGGCTTTATGGAACCGTACTTTAAAATTAATACGCAGCAATTAGCGAACCTCCGAGGATAGCGCTGTTTTCTAATTTCCTTTGTTTTTTAATTAGAGACAAAGGTCATAAAATGTAGTTTACACTCCATTCATCCACCTTGCATATACCAAAAAGCTTCTCCTGTAATCTTCCCTTTTTTAATGGTGTATAAAGCGAAGCCTCCTTCATCTGAAGGGATTTTATACTGACCTTCCAATGGTTTGTTATTCAAGGAAAGCACCATTTCAGTACTATCTCTGTTATAGGTCTTCAGCAAATGCTTCCAGCTGATCTCTTCCGGCAGCTGCGCGAAAAGATTTGTACTGATCAAAAGAAGGGAGCAGCTGAGCTTTAGCGCAAGATTTTTAGAGAGATTCATCGTTTCGATTATTTCCTGAAGATAAGGATTTAGGTCATACAAAAAACCATAACGCTTATTTGATCAGATTAAATTCTTTACTAAAAGAATTTCGGTATTTCTTAATGTAATCCGAAGGATTCATCCCATATAATTTCTTGAATTGCAGCCTGAAAAACTTGATATCATAGATGCCTACCTGAAAAGCCGCTTCATTCACATTCGTATGGGTACTCAGCATCAGCAATGCCGCCTTGCGCAACCTGATAGACCGAATAAATGCATTTAAAGATAAGCCGGAGACAGATTTCACTTTTTTGTAGAGGATAGAATAGCTTAAATTACAAGAGCTGGCCAGCCATTGTGCATTGAAATCTTCGTTGCTTAAATTCTCCTCCACAATGGCCATACACTTCTCCAGAAAAGCTTTATAGGTCGCAGATATTTTCTGGTTGTTATTCCGGAGGGTGATGTTGTCTCTAAAATATTGGTGCAAAGTATCTCGGTTGTCCAATACGGCATTGATTTTAGCCAGCAGCAGGTCCTTGTCAAAGGGTTTAATGATGTAATCATCTGCTCCACTCTCTATCCCCTTCAATTTACTTTCCGCAGAGCTGAGGCCGCTTAAAAGAATCACAGGAATGTGATTCAGCATAGGGTCAGTTTTTATCTTTTTACAGAGTTCAACGCCATTTCCTTCCTCCATCAGCACATCACTGATCACCAGATCGGGCACCTGTTTTTGTGCCATTTCAAACCCAGTCAGACCGTTCTCCGCTTCATAGACTACAAACTGCTGACTAAAAATTTTCTTCAGGTACTGTCTGAGTTCTTTATTGTCATCTACGATCAGCAAGGATTTTTTTTCAGTAATTTCCAGCGTATTGATACTGGGAGCCTCCACAATTTCCTCCTCTGGAATCTGTTCCAGCCGCTGAACCACCTTATTTTCCTGCTGTGCTGCTGAGCGCATAGCGGGATCAAACCACATTCCTTTTTTCAGTTTGATTTGGAATGAAGTCCCTGTACCCGGCTCACTGGAATAGCTGAGTGCAGCCTGATGACAATCAATAAACTGCTTCGCCAGATACAAACCGATCCCAAAGCCGATCTCCTTATTTTTTGAGCTGTTTTTTTCCTGATAATACTTTTCAAAGAGTTTGTTCCTGACATTTTCGTTGATCCCACATCCGGTATCATTGATGAAAATCCTGACCTCCGTTTCATTTTCTTCTACCTTGAACAAGATACTGCCGTGAGCAGGGGTAAATTTAAAAGCATTGGAAAGGAGGTTAAAAAAGATAATTTCTAATTTTTCATAATCGCCAAAAACCATCAGGTCATAGTTCGCACATTCAAACTCATAATGAATATTCTTGCTCAAAGCAATTTTCTGGTAGCTTTCAAAAGTATCTTTACACAGCTGGTAAAGGTTCAATTCAGAGAGCTGAACCATAGCCGTTTCCTGATCCGTTGTCCGGAACAACATCAGCTGATCCACCAAGGTCAATAAACGGCTTGCATTCCTGTAGATGACCGTCAATTCCTGCTTCAACGCATCTTCTGTTTTACCGATGAGTTCCTTCACCGGGTTCACAATTAAAGTCAGCGGAGTTCTCAATTCATGGGTAATGTTGGTGAAAAAAGAAAGCTTCTTCTCATTGAGTTCTTTTTCCTTTTCAGTTTCCATTTGTGCCAGACGCACTTTATAGTTCAAATCCAGCTGCTGTCGTTTATACCGCACATATAAATAGCTCCCCAGACCAATCACTAAGGCGTATAGGGAATAAGCCCACCAGGTTCGCTGCCAGGGTGGCAGCACCACCAAACTGACTAACTTTTCATCTCCCCACTCCCCCTCACTATTGCTTGCTTTGAGATGAAGGACATATGTTCCTTCCTTTAACCTGCTGTAATTTGCCGTCTTTACTTTTCCTGCATTGATCCAATTGTTATCCCATCCTTCCAGGAAATAAGCATAATTAATTTTATCAGGTTTGGAATATTCCAGACTAGTGAACCCGAAAGATAGCGAGGCTTTATCGTAAGGAATCACCAGCTGATCAATTTCTCCGGCTGTTGTCTTTTTAATAAATCCAGCATTCAAACTATCGCTTACAGGCTTATTGTTTATACTCAGTTCCGTCAGTAAAACCTGCTGTTTATCTCTGGAGAAGCTGATTTCCTCTGCGGAAAACACATTGAATCCTTTAATCCCTCCGAATATCAGTTCCCCGGATTTTAACCTGGCAGCTGCCAGATAACTGAATTGGTTGCTTTGCAAACCATCGGAGGCAAAGAAATTATGAAACTTTCTAGTACTTGGGTTGAATTTCGAAAGCCCATAAAAAGTACTCAGCCAAAGTGTCCCCTCCTGATCAGGAAGGACATTCAATACCGCATTATTGGGCAGCCCATCACTTTCTGTAAATCGCCTGTACTTCTTGCTGCTGGTATTCAGTGAAAGTAGTCCACCGCCCTCCGTTCCAAGCCACAATACATCTCCTTTATCTTCCAGAATAGCCCTAACCCGATGTCCAATATGATAAACCAGGTGTTTTTTTAACACTTTATCGATGCGGATTAACTTACTATCCGTACCCGCCCACAAATTACCTTTACGGTCCTCCACAAAGCAGAGTATGTTTCCAATCGCATCATCAAACAATTCAAAGCGCTTCAGCCCTGGATTGAACCGATACAATCCGCCATTGTCGAATGTACTTGCCCATAAATGATGTGCTTTGTCTTCGTATAACTTCCATACGTTTTTAAATTCCAAACCATGGGCGGGATGGATACAACTAAAATGCTCAAAAGTTCCTTCGGATTTATTGAAACGGTGAATTCCACCCCCCCAGGTAGCTACCCAAATGCTGTTTTGATGGTCATTTAAGATGGTCGTGATATTATTACTGCTTAAACCATTCCTAGCTTCCTTTTTATAGTTTACATATACATTCCTTTTGCGGTCCCAAAGGTTCAGCCCATTCCCATCCGTCCCTATCCAGATGTTATTGGCCCCATCCTCCGCAAAAGAAGAGATAAAATAGTTATGGTAACTGTTCTTTTCCGAAGGATGAGGACTCTGCGTTTTAAAGCGGTACCGCTGATCGTCTACGATATTTATTCCCCCTCTTAAAGTGGCTACCCATACCCTGCCTTGCTGATCTTTTAACATTCCCTTGATGGCAGTACTGGTAAATAACTCTTCCCCATTCGGCCTGAGCGGATGAATTAGCTTTCCTTCATGGCTATTCATCATAAAAATACCACCGCCATCTGTACTGATGCAAAGGCGATCAGGTTGATCAAAATACAAACTGGTGACTGGCCGGGGCAATGCCTTAAAGGAGAACCTCTTGTCGGAGACCCCATAATGATATATTCCAGAGCTTGTGCCCAGCCATAGGTTCCCCGAAGCGTCTGCCTGAATACAGGAGGCATTTTTCAAAGTGCTGCTCTGGAGGCTGACTGTCTGAGTTTTTCGGTCATATTTACATAAACCCAAGCCCTCAATAAACAACCAAACCTGGTTATTTTTATCCCTTTCGATAGCCGTTACCTGGTAAGAAACCCGCTTTGAGGAGCCTGCTAAAAATGGAATCTGGATGGTCTTTCCTGTTGCCGCCATATACAGCAGCAAGCCGTCTTTGGCAGTGCCGATCAGCATGTCATTTTTTCCTTCTCTTTTTAAGACCGTCGTATTGTCTACCAGCTGCTTTCCGGGTTTCGAAAGCGCCTTAAAATATAGCGTATTGAACTTTTCCTGAGCGGCATTATAAATGGATACCCCGCCCATCGTACCAATCCAGAGATTTCCAGCTTCATCTTCAGCCAGGCATTGAATCCTGTTGTTGATCAGCGAATTTCCATCCTTTAGCTTCTTTCTGAAAATCTTGAAACTGTAGCCATCGTAACGGTTTAATCCATCAAAAGTACCAAACCACATAAAGCCATTCCTGCTCTGAAAAAGACAGTTTACCTCATTGTTGGATAGGCCATTTTCTATGCCTAAATAGAATACAGAAGAAAAGTCAATCGCAGCTGAAGGTAAGGTGATCCACAATAATGAAACAGTGATCGCAAGGGTTCTAAAAGGAGTCAACATGAGGAGGTAAAGGAATATGATATCTAGGGCTGAATGTAAGTATTATTTGTGTTTTATATAGGGAACCTATCGAGTTTACCCCCCTTTTTTAACTACTTCACCCCCTATTCAGGCTACTATTCCTATATACCTTAGCAAAGCGGTTCAGCACATCTTATCGCCAATTACCTAACCTAAACCAAATATTATGTAGACACCAGCCCCATTATGCGCTGTTTTATTCTGAACCAATTCCAGGTTACCTCCTTCTTCAGTCAAAAAAACCAAATTCTAAATACAAAAAACAACCAAATTAATTATGATCAAACGACTACAGCCTTCTTCTATTTTTAAACATGCGCTCATGCTCCGACTCCTACTGCTCCTGCTCTGTTCCGGCTTTAGCACCGCCTATGCCCAGCAGGTCATCACCGGAAAAGTCACCAATGAAGGTGCCCCTTTACCTGGAGTGGTGGTCAGGGTAAAAGGAGCTCCCGTATCCACACAAACAAATCCAGACGGTAAATTCTCCATCAATGCTCCTGCAGATGCCACGCTAATTTTCAATTACGTGGGGATGAAAGAAAAGCAAATGCCTGTAAACAACCAAAAAGTGATTACCGTAGCTTTAGAATCTGATGTGAAAACCCTGGATGCGGTTGCTGTAATCGGTTACGGGACCCAAAAACGTAAAGACCTGACCGGATCTATTGCAACCCTAAAATCCGACAGTTATAAAGATCAGCCCGTACTCAATGCAGCCAATGCCTTACAGGGAAGAGTAGCTGGTGTTGCCGTTACCCAAAGTTCTGGTGCACCTGGTGGACAAGCAAAAATCAGGATCAGAGGGGCCAATTCTATAGGTGGCAGCAATGAACCTTTATATATTGTAGATGGCGTAGCGCTGGGCAGTATCGGCATCCAGGACCTCAATGTAAATGATATTGAAGCAATGGATGTGTTAAAAGATGCCTCAGCTACTGCTATATATGGTTCAAGAGGCGCGAATGGTGTAGTCATTGTGACCACTAAAAAGGGGAAATCAGGTGCTGTAAAAGTGGCCTACAACAGTTTCGTCAATTTCAGCAGTCCAATGAAAAGATACAAACTGATGGATGCGGTCACCTATGCAAACATGGCCAACCTATCGGCGGGCAGTCCGGTGATCCCCAATCCAGAATCTTACGCGGGTAAAACAACAGATTGGCAAGACTTGCTTTTTAAAGATGCCATCACCCAAAACCATCAGCTTGCTGTAAATGGAGGTTCTGAAAATGTAAAATACTATGTCTCCGGTTTTTATACCGATCAGGATGGATTACTAGTGAATACCAACCAAAAGAAATTTGGGCTCCGCACCAATCTAGAGGCGAAGTTAAATAGTAAAATCTCCTTCGGAATCAACCTTTTTGCACAACGCATCAACTCCAAAAACAACGGACTGCAAACTTCAAAAGCAAATCCGGTCATGGCTTCCATCGCCTGGGCGCCAACAGAACCAGTTTATGATGATGAGGCAACCAAACAATACAACCGAACCGGATTGTCTCCGATCTGGCCAAATCCATATATGACGAGCATGGAAAGCGACAATAATGTGTTTGCTAATGTGGCCACTATGAATGCCAACCTGAAGTATAACATTACAGACTGGCTAACCTTTACCTCTACTTTTGGATTAGACCTGAACCTGTCAAAAGCAGCTGCTCTTTCCAACAACTGGATTTCCCAGGGCAATATGAAATCTGCACAGAGCTTTTCCGAAAACTACAACTTCCAGAACAACAATGTCCTGACCTTTCATAAAGTCTTCAATGAAAAACATGACCTTACCATCACCGCTGTGGAAGAGAGCACGCAAAATACTTCCAGCAGCTTTAGTGCCAATGGATCTGGTTTAAGCACTACTTCTAACGGGTATTATAACCTGGGTCTGAACACCGCTCAAAGTATTTCATCCGGCTATTCCCAATGGTCAATTCTATCGTTTATGGGTAGAGCTGCCTACAGTTACGATGGGAAATACATGGCCACAGTGACCATTAGAAGAGATGGATCTTCCAAGTTTCAGGGAGATAATAAATGGAGTAATTTTCCTTCCGCAAGTTTAGGCTGGAATATGTCTGAAGAATCCTTCATCAAGAAACTGAATGTATTTTCTGCACTTAAACTGAGAGCAGGCTGGGGAGTAACCGGAAACCAATCCATTGCCCCTTACAGTACCTTGGGCTTATTGAGTCCGGTAAATTATTCTTACGGAAGTACGACCTCCTTTCAGGGCTATACCCTTGGTAATCCAAATACACCGGATATCAAATGGGAAACCACAAAACAGGCTGATATCGGTGTGGACATGAGCTTTTTCAACAGAAGACTGAATATCACAGCAGATTACTACAATAAAAACACGACAGACCTGCTGCTCTTCACCCCGATCGACAATTATCTGGGAGGTGGCACGCTGTTAAAAAATATCGGTGCGGTGAACAACAGAGGTTTTGAATTTATGGTGGATTTCAATGCGATTGACCATACCGATTTCAAATGGAATACCAGCTTTAATGCTGCTTTGAATAAGAATAAAGTGGTCAGCCTTGGTGAGCAAACCATGATCAGGCGTGCACAAATTGGCGGTGGCTTAATTAACTCCCCTATTCAGGTGATCCAGGTGGGACAACCATTAGGTTCCTTCTACCTGATCCCATGGGAAGGGGTATACCAAAATGACGAGAATGGACATAAAGCCGGTGATTATAAATACACTGACCTGAGTGGAAACGGGACAATTGGCTTTGAAGACATGGTGATCTCAGGAAATGCCATGCCTAAAGTCCAATGGGGCTTCAACAATAATTTTAATTACAAGAATTTAGAATTGAATGTATTCATTCAAGGTGCTTATGGACATAAAATATTCAATGCCACCTATGCCGCCTCAGCAATTGCCAGCAGTGATGTCGCCTATCCAACACTTGCCGCAGCAGCCGATTACTGGACGCCTCAAAACACAGGTTCCCTATGGGCAAATCCGACAAGTACGGCAAAAGAATACATTGAATCCACACAATTCCTGCAAAACGCAGCTTATGCCCGACTCAAGAACGTCAGCCTATCTTATAATTTCCCTAAAAGCATGCTGAAGTTTGGCAATGCAAAACTTACCCTAAGTGGTCAAAATTTATTTACCATCACTAAATACAAAGGATTTGACCCTGAGGCCAGTTCAACTGCTGCAAACAGCGATTCAGATGCCGGCATTGATTTAGGTGCCTACCCTTCTCCAAAAACCTTCACCATTATGCTTAATCTAACCTTTTAATCTATTCCAATGAAAAAATATATCATTACCCTCCTGATACCTACGATGCTTGTCTGCTCCTGCAAGAAAGATTTCTTAAAGGAAGACCCTAAAGGGAGCATCACTCCTCAAACTTTTTACAAAACTGCGGAAGACCTGAATTCTGCCACTCTGGGCATTTCCTTAACGTATAACCTGGCCTGGAATCAAACCGGCGGACTGGCCACTACTTTTGGCAGTGATGACATTACCACCCATGCCGGAGGAAACAAAATGGGTTTCTCCAATTTCGACACCTTTCAGGCCAACTCTTCCAACGACAGGATGACCATCTGGTGGAACTATTTCTATAAAACCATCAAATCTTCTAATTCTCTGATAGAGAATTACCCTAAGGCAACGGAAGCTACGGAAGTACAGCGGAACAACTCGGCTGGAGTAGGCTATTTCTACCGCGCCATGTCGTATTTCTTCCTGACCCGTACCTGGGGTGCAGTACCAATGCCTCTGCAGGCAAATCTGGAGCCGCAAAACAATGCTTCCCCACAGGAAGTTTATAATGTGGTGATCGCAGACCTTCAAAAAGCAGAAACAATGCTGCCTGATGCCTGGTCTGGTCCAAGACGACAAGGAAGCACAGACATCCTGCCTACAAGAGGTTCCGCAAAAGCATTGCTGGCCAATGTATACCTGACCATGGCTGGATGGCCATTGAAACAGGCCGACAAATATGACCTCGCCGCCAAAAAAGCCAAAGAAGTGATAGATGGCAAAGCAATCTGGGGTTATGGACTGGTTAATGCCTATTCAGACCTTTGGGATAAAGATTCCAGATTCAACAAAGAAGCTGTATTTGCTTGTTATTACAATAAAAATATGCCCAGCATCTGGGATTACGGAGACAACTGGGGTAACGGCAGTCAGATGGGACCTCCCAACTTCGCCCCTGGTGAAGAAGGTGGATGGGATGAAGCTTTCGGGGAGATTGCCTTCTATAATAAATTCCCTGCAGGCCCGAGAAAAGATGCCACTTACCAAATGGTTTACTTCCTAGGTAACGATCCAGCTAAAGCGGTAGATTATACCAAACTGACGCACAAGCACCCTTATTTCTTAAAATACAGAGACGATGAATCCTATGATCCTGTTAACCATAAACTGAAAGATTGGTGGGGAAGTGCAACGGTGTACATGATCCGCTATGCAGAAGTACTTTTAACTTATGCGGAAGCAAAAGCGATGTCGTCTGGCGGACCAGATGAGACGGCTTACCAGGCCATTAATGAGGTCAGAAACAGAGCAGGATTAGGGGAATTGGCAAAAGGTTTGAATCAAACAGATTTTAGAAATGCGGTAGTCGCAGAAAAAGGCTGGGAATTTGCCGGTCCTGAGCCTGCTGCCAGATGGTTTGACCTGATCAGAACGGAAACTGTAGCCAAAGCTGCTGCAGACCGTGACCCTTCAGAGCTACCATTAAAAGGTAAACCAAATGATTTGACACATGAATTTTATTGGTCGCCATTGCCTATCATTAAATAAACCATAAATCAATATAAACCAATCCTAAACTAAGAATTATGAAAATGATGAACCTCCTGATGGGCAGCTCCATCCTGCTATTTTCCTGTTCAAAAGCGCTGCAGCCTAGTCCGGATCTAGCTGGCAGTAAAAACCTGCAAAGCAGTACCCTTGCTCAAAGTGCAACGACATTGACTTCCCTAAGCGCTACCTGGGACCTGGTTTTTGCAGATGAATTTAACAGCAGTGGAAGCTTCGATACCAGTAAATGGACTTATTGTCCGAGGCAATCCCCTGCATGGGCAAAATACCTGACTTCCACCACCGACTATGTTGCTCAGAATGGAACAGATCTGGTATTGAAAATGGACAATGCGGTGATCGCCGGCGATGCGGTACCCTACCATTCAGGAGGTATTCAAACTTCCACAAAATTCAGTTTCTTGTATGGGAAAGTGGAAGTTAGGGCAAAATTTAAACAAGGACAAGGCTCATGGCCTGCCATCTGGATGATGCCCGAAACACCCGTGGCTTATGGTGGCTGGCCAAATAGTGGGGAAATAGACATCATGGAACATGTCAACTATGAAAACTCCATGCACCAAACCATTCACAATGCCAGTGTTACCAGTGCCTCTGGTGGTAGTTCAGCAACCAAAACGACGGCTTACAACACTGCAGATTATAACATCTACGGCATCATCTGGAGCCCTTCTTCCATTCAGTTTTATGTCAACAATGTCCTGCAGTATACGTATAACAGAGCTGCCGGTGCCACCTCCTCACAATGGCCCTTCGACAAGCCATTTTACCTGATCTTAAACCAATCTGGCGGTGCAGGATGGCCTGGAGCCATTACCAATGCAGACCTTCCTTTTAACATGAATGTGGATTATATCAGGGTGTATAAGGAGGTTCCTGTGCTGGGCAATCCTGGTTTTGAAGATGCTGCGCTGGCACCCTGGGGCAACTGGAATCCAGCAGGAAATACCGCTGTAGTGACCACCAATTTCAGGTCTGGTACAAAAGCAATCAGACAGCAAGGCGGCGAAACCTCTTTGGAACAAGTGATTACCGGTCTGAGCCCTAATACGACTTACGTTTTTGGAGGTTATGGAAAGGTAAGTGCCGCAGGAGAATCTGCAATGTTCGGCGTTAAAAACTATGGTGGTGCTGCCGTAAACACTGCAATTACCGCTACGAGCTATACCAATTCTTCCCTGACTTTCACTACAGGTGCCACCAATTCTTCAGTCACCGTTTACATGTACAAGCCAGTTGCCGGAACTGCTTATGGCGATGACTTTTACTTTAATAAATTATAATTCAACAGCGTTAAACACACACAAATGAACAAATTCTTTCTTTGCCTTTTTACATTACTGCTGTTAAACGCAGAACTGCATGCCCAATTTAATATCATCCCTCAACCCTTGGAAGTCATTAATACTTCCAAGGGTTCTTTTAACCTGTCGGACAGAACCCCTATCGTCTTTAAGCAGCAGGGTTTAGGAAAATCGGCCTCCTTTTTAAATGCTTATTTAAGTCAGTTTTACGGTTTTAATTTGAAACAAAGTAAGGCTACTGCACAAGGGATCTACCTTAGATTAAACCATAAACCTGAAAGTAGCAAAGCTGCTGAAACTAATCATACTACTGGAAACTATTCCCTTGAAGTGAAAAAGGAAGGTATTTTCATTAGCGCTGCTACCGAAGAAGGTGTTTTTTACGGCGTTCAGACCTTGATACAGCTGCTGGATCCGAACTCAAAAGATAAAACTTTGGCGGTTCCTTTTGTGAAAATCAAAGACGAACCACGTTTCCAATACCGCGGGATGCACTTGGATGTAGCCCGTCATTTTTCTACGGTATCTTTTGTGAAAAAATACATAGATTACCTGGCGCTCCACAAAATGAACTATTTCCACTGGCATTTAACAGACGATCAAGGCTGGAGAATTGAAATTAAGAAGTATCCAAAATTAACGGAACTCGGTTCGAAACGTAAAGGCACCATCACCGGTTTCCTGCCAGGAAATGGGAATACCAATATCCCTCATGGAGGATTTTACACCCAGGAGGAAATCAAAGCAATAGTTAAATATGCTGCTGACCGATACATTACCGTCATCCCTGAAATTGAAATGCCAGGTCATGCTTCCGCAGCATTAACCGCTTATAGCTATTTAGGATGTACCGGCGGACCATACAAAGTTCAGGAAACCTTTGGTGTTTTTGACGAGGTTTTTTGTGCAGGAAATGAGCAGACTTTTACCTTCTTTCAGGATGTCATAGACGAAGTAGCGGCACTTTTCCCAGCCAAATACATTCATATTGGTGGTGACGAATGTCCGAAAACCAGCTGGAAGAAATGTCCGAAATGTCAGCAGCGTATGAAAGACCATCAGCTAAAAGATGAGCATGAATTACAAAGCTATTTTGTACAGCGCATGGAGAAATACATCAATAAAAAAGGGAAAAGCATTATTGGATGGGACGAAATTTTAGAAGGTGGCCTCGCTCCTAATGCCACTGTAATGAGCTGGAGAGGTGAAGACGGAGGTATTGAGGCGGCAAAACAAAAACATTATGCCATCATGACGCCCGGTAACTATATGTATTTTGATTACGCCCAAACTGCTAAAAGAGATTCATTAACGATGCCAGGTTTGACCACCTTAGAAAAGGTGTACAGCTATGAGCCTATTCCTGCTGGTCTTCCAGCTCAATACAGAAAATATATTCTTGGTGCACAAGCCAACGTATGGACAGAGTATATGAACAACCCTTCCAAAATAGAGTATATGATTTTCCCAAGGATGTCTGCTTTAAGTGAAGTGGTCTGGAGCAGCAAGGAAAGCAGAGATTGGACCTCATTTCAAAGTCGCTTGAAACAGCAGTTTAACCGTTATCAACTTTGGGGTACAAATTATTACAAGGACGCACTCGAAAACTCCAGAAAGTCACCTGCTTTCCAGGGGCATTTTTAGTTTCTTCTCCCTCTCCAACTTCATGTCGCATTTTGCAACTTAAAGTCTACAAACTACTATTCAATCCAGTGACGAATGGCTACATCATATAATTCAGTCAAATCAAAAAGCCCGGCAAATACCGGGCTTCTGTACTAAAAACGCACTTTGGCATCCTTACCAGGGATTATTGTTTTTGAAAAACCCTTACATAATCTACCATCATCTTTTGAGGGAATGAAGTAGCAGAATCAGGGCTTCCAGGCCATCTTCCACCTACTGCTACATTCAGCAGGATAAAAAATGGCTCATGAAATTCATTGAATGTTGCATTGGTAATGTCCTGCGTATAAAATGCCACATCATCCACCAACCAGGTCAGTTTTGTTTCATCCCACAGTAATGAAAACACATGGAACTTTTCAGAAAAATCACCTTTTGGCAAAGCGTAAGGTTTGGTCACATGCGCATAAGTCCCTTCATTGTCGTAATGAATCGTACCATAAACCGTATTGTCTTTTCCTGGCCCACCGCCAACTAATTCCATGATGTCAATTTCGCCGGAATAAGGCCATTTTTTCTCATCAATATTGGCACCGAGCATCCAGATTGCAGGCCAGATCCCCTGACCTTTTGGAAGCTTTGCGCGAATGTCTAACCTGCCATATTTAAAGCTCTTATTGTACTGCGTTTTCAACCTCGAAGAAGTATATTGAAAACCACCAAAAGCTTCTTTTTTCGCAGTAATCGTCAGGTATCCATCGGCCAAGCTGGTATTTTCCTTGCGGTAATACTGCAATTCTGCATTGCCCCAGCCATCTGTACCATTGCCAATTTCTGCAGTCCAATCGGCGGTATTTAATGTGCTGCCGTTAAACTCATCCTTCCAGGACAGCTTCATTCCCGGATAGCTTTCTGGGGTCACATAGCCGGCATCGCCATTGGCAACCACTACCTCAATATTTTTGCTGACTACAGCAGCGCTGTTATTCGGACCATAAGCCGTTACCTTTACCACATAAGCACCACTGGCGGTGTACCTAAAACTGGCTTTTCCATCGGTAGTACGAACAGCCTCTTCGTTATCGCTAACACCAAAGCTAAAATAATAGCGGTCTGCCTGTTCTGCGGTGGCGGACACTTTAACCAATCCTGAACCATCATTCTGCAGTTCCACCGACAATTGTAAGTTTGACAAAACCACAGGTTTCTCTGGCTTTTTACAATACACCATTAAAGGAATCAGGAAGACCAGCAGCCAGCTGTATTTATTGAATAAAGGTTTCATACGCTTGAAATTGAATAGTTTATTAGTTGACGTAAAAAGGAATATTTGCGGTACCTACATTATTATGGCCATCAGACACATACACGAACAAGCGATAAGCACCCTTGGATGCTGGTGCAGTCACCTGAACCTTTCCATTTTCCAGTGGTTTTAGTCCAGTAGAAACTACAGAAGGTCTTTCTTCATAATCTCCGCCTTCCCCTACTTTTGTCGCCTCTGGCAACATTTCATAGCGATAAGTCAATTGATCGTTATCTGGATCCATGGCCTCTACTACCGCTTCATAATTACGGCCAGCCTTTAAATGCACGCTGTTCAGTGCCATTTGGCCATCCAATTGAAAAGCATAAACATGAGGCGCTTTGTTTGTCGGATAATGACCTGACCACAGGAATTGCATCACATCTACCACCTCAGATTCTTCTCCTTTTTCTGTGAAAACACCGTACCAGGTAGGTGTCCTTTCCTGCTTCTGTCCCCATAAAAACACGTAAGAACCCAGACATTTTTCTTTGTCATTTGCGATTCCATACAAGTACTTTCTCTTATAAACCGCTGCTTTCTCGCTGCTCGATTCTTCTATCGGCGCTTTCCAGGAAGTTTCTAAACCTTCCCAATGACCAGTCGGGCCCCATTCCGTTACCATATACGGACCTTCCCAACCCAGCTTAGCAATTTGCTGAGGCAGCTCTGTCAGGCCAGCATAAGTATTGATCGCTAAAATGTCAACCGCTTTGGCATTCGCCTTAATATAGTCCACTTCTTTTTTATTGATGCCCGCCAATACCGTACTGGCCGGGTGATTCGGATCTTCTTTATGGATCATTTTAGCGATCTCATTCACCGCATCCCAAACCTTCGTGTTTTTGTAAGAAAGGTTCAGCTCATTGCCAATTCCCCAGGCTAGTAATGCCGGATGATCTTTGAATTTAAGCACTTCCGCACGAACCTTTTCAAACTGCTTTTTAACCGCTGCCGGATCATCGTAGTTAAAGCCATGGCGCTCAGCGGCAACTGGCAAACCCATCAAAACTGTCAGTCCGTAATGCTGTGCAGAATCTAAAATCTGCTTCGCGTTTTTGGTATCCCAGGTCCGCACAGAGTTCCCTCCGTAAGCGGCAATGCGGCTCATATAGCCTGTTCCCCCTGCTCCATTGATATAATACGGTTTCCCGTCACGCATCAGCTGATATCCAGCTCCTTCCTTTTTCACTGCCACTTTAATCGCAGCCCCGGATTTTACATCCTGGGCTGCAACAATAAAGGGGAAAGCGAAACATAATACTACAGCTAATCTCTTTCTAAACATGGTATCCATTTAATAGTTAATAATCTTTATTCTGCACTAATTTTCTGTTTCTCTCCAATTCAATCTGAGGAATTGGCAGCAGGTTAAAGTGTTCTTTGAACTGTCTATTTTCCAAAATCTCGTCTGTATACACAAAGCTACCATCGTTATTTTTAACAATTTTCACTTTTCTTACCGGCTGATTGAAATACGTAGAACCGAGTTTCCACCTGCGCACATCATAAAAACGGTGTTCTTCAAAGGCCAATTCTACTCTTCTCTCATTGATGATTTTATCCCTCATCTGAGTTTTGCCCATGGCCGTTAAATCAGGTTGACCCGCTCTTTTTCTCACTTTGTTGATCGCTTCCAGCACCGTTCCATCCGGACCTACGGCTTCATTCTGTGCTTCTGCATAAATTAATAAAATCTCTGCATAACGCATAAATATCCAGTCGTTGTCTGCACCCTGATACACATCAGCAGCAGTCACATACTTCTCATCAATGAATTTCTTCAAGCCATAACCGGTTTTGGTACGGTCTCCGTTAGAAGCTTTATTGGCATTTCCACCTTCAAAAGTTTCTACGGTTACGCCTTTCCAGCTCGATCCATTTCTCAATATTGATTTGTCCAGACGGCTATCGCGATCTTTATACGGGTCATTTTTCACATAATTGCTGGAAGGATCATTGATCGATTTACCATCTTTCATCTCATAGCAATCTACCAGGTTTTGAGTGGCATGAAAACCACCCCAGGCACCACCAATTACAGAAGGTGCTTCAATACTCATGGCTAGTTTCCAGGCCGTTTCATGAATTCTGCCCGGTCTGCCGTATTTCTTCGCAAAAATCACTTCCTTATTGCCCTGCTTGTCCATAAAAAGACGATAGAAATCAGGATGGGTGTCATACACATTCAGGTTCATTACCTCCTTTGCTGCTTTAGCGGCATCTGCCCAGCGCGTCTGGTCGTTTGAAGGATTGTTCAGCGGACTTGCATAATAGAGTAAAACCCTTGCTTTGAGCGCTAATGCGGCACCTTTAGTGGCCCGACCGAGGTCAGATTCAGCATAGATCGGCAGCAAATCAGCCGCTGCAGCATCACACTCTGCTACAATAAATTTCACACACTCTTCATAAGAATTTCTCGGTACTTCCAGGTCTTCAGAAATTTTCTGCTCCGTGATAATCAGGGGTACCCCCCCAAATGCCTTGATCAACTCTGCATAACCAAAAGCACGCAGAAAGCGTCCTTCAGCCTTCAACCTCGCTTTCAATGCCGTCTCTGTAGTCGGCACCGCATCGATTCTGGCCAATAAAACATTTGCCTTTCTAATCATCGCATAATTGGCCTGCCACATTTCTGTAGAGAAGTTAAAATTGGAGCTGTTCAGGTCTCCTGCCTGGATCAGGTTTACATTCAAAGAAGCGTGTGCTTCAATGTCATCAGTTGCCATATCTAACAAGCCAAAACCAACCGACCAATCCTGTCCCAATCCGGCATCACGGCGGTCGAAACCGCTCAATAAACTCGAATAAATATTGGTAACGAACTGATTGGTTAGGGTAATGTCTTTGAAAACTGCTTCATCAGACACGAAATTGGTAGGCTTTACGTCTAATACATTTTTACAGGAATAAGCTACTGAAGCAACAAATGCGAAGCAGATTAGCCATTTTATTTTTTTAGTCATCATAATATATGCTGATTTAATATGAATTAATAATTATACCGCAGGGCTTAGAACTGAACATTTAACCCGAAATTGAAGATCTTTTGCTGTGGATAGTACCAACCTAAAGTGCTGGTGTTTTCAGGATCCACATTCTTCATGTCCGTGATGGTAAACAGGTTTTGTCCATTTGCATATATCCTTACTCCAGTTAATTTCAGCTTCGCTAAAAACTCATTCTTGAAGGTATAGGCAACTTCTACGTTCTTTAACCTTAGGTAAGTCGCATTTTTTAGCCAGAAGCTGCTGGTTACATAATTGTTTCCATTGGCATTGAGCCCCAACCTAGGCAGGCTGGCATTGGTATTATCCGGAGTCCATCTGTCCAGCCACTCTTCCGTAACCGTTCCGCTATTGTAAAAAGCCCAGGCAGAATTCTGAGTCAGCATCTGCTGAGATCTTGCCGCCCCCTGCAATAAGAAGCTGACCTCAAAACCTTTGTAATTCACACCTCCACTAATGCCGTACATGATTTCTGGCAGAGAACCACCACCTAGATAAGTCACGTCAAAATCGTCTATTATTCCATCTGGAACACCATTCGGACCACTAATGTCCTGATATTTGATGTCGCCAGGCCCAGTCGATGACATGAAGGCACTCGTTTTAGGGGAGTTGTTATAATCTTCCATATCTTTAAAAATACCAATCGCTTTATAGCCATATTGACCACCATTCGGGCGACCAGTAATTTTTTTCCCTGGAGGAACATTCGAAGCTTCTGCAGCTTCAAGAATTTTATTCTTCGCATAAGTCAAATTCCCGCTCAGGAAGTAAGACCAGTTATTGGAAAGTCGGTTGTTATGACTCAGCACCAATTCGACCCCCCTGTTGCGCACTTTTCCGATGTTTTCCGTTGGCAGATTTGCACCAAAAGATAAGGGCACAGACAGGCCTCTGGTTGCCAGGATGTTTTTACGCTCTTCATTGAAATAAGTGAAATCCACACCGATCAGGTTGTTCAGGAATTTAGTTTCAAAACCAATATCTGTTTTAGTGGAAGTTTCCCAGGTCACCTCTGCATTCGCTACTGCTCCTGGCGTTAAACCATTGGATAAAGTACCGCCAAAAGGATAGTTATTTGGCACTAAGTCATACCTGTTGTAATACCCAAAGCGACTAGGAATACGATCACTGCCCAGCTGACCATAAGATCCCCTGATTTTCAAATAATCAATCACTTTAACCCCTTTCATGAAATCCTCTGCCGTCACTAACCAGCCTGCGGATACTGCCGGGAAATAGCCTGTTCTTTTACCCGGAGCAAAGTTTTCAGACTCATCACGTCTTAAACTACCCTGGATAAAGTACTTATTGTCATAATCATAGTTTACACGTACTGCAGCACTTCTTAAACCTGTTTTATCTTCACGATCAGACAGCACTTCATTCTCTGCAGGACCAAAATTGATCAGTTCCAATGCAGAACTGGTGTAAGCGTTTCTGGCGCCGCGCAAACCGCTGTTCTGATTTTCCTTCTGCAGGAATAAAGCCAGGGCAGAAATCCCATGTTTACCGAAACGGTTTTCATAGTTTAAATGAGCCTGAAACTCTAAGGATTGTCCTTCACCGAAATCTTTAGATAGCGAAGATTTTGACGGTGCAGAACTCTCAAAAGTTCCATCTGCATTCTTCACATATAATGGTACCCAGGCATTCCAGGTTTTATTGTAGCTGAAGTTACGGTCAAATGCCATCACCCCTTTTACCGACAATCCTTTTACCCCAGGAATGTCCTGAACCAATTGGAAATTACTCAGCAGGTAATTGCTGGAAGTTCTGTTGTAACCGCTTTCTTCTGAGATCATCGCCAATGGATTTGGGTAAGAGCCCGGACTAGCTAAACGTCCGTCTGCAAATTTCGCCAGGTAAATCGGCGGGTTACGCAAAGTGTGTTCAAATATTCCACCTGAAGGCGGTGCCTGTCTGTTCTCCATTCTGCCGGATAAATCCACCGAGAAACGAGTCGTATTGGTGACCTGAATATCTAAATTAGATCGCACGTTATATCGCTTGTAATTCAAAGATTTATACAAACCATCTTCATTCAAATAACCCAATGAAGTGAAATACTTCACCTTTTCTGTACCACCGCTCAGGGAAACATTGTGCTGCATTCTTGGTGCAGTTCCACCAAGTACTAAATCCATCCAGTTGGTATTTGGATACAATTCAGGATCTGAACCTGATCTAAAACCATCCAATCTTTCCAGAGAAAACTCAGGACTTGCATTTGGATTGTCATTCAGTTTTGCCTCATTGAACAAAACTGCGTATTCATAAGAACCTAGATTTTTAGGCAATCTAGTCACTTGTGACACCCCATAATTCATGGTATAACTCGCAGTCACTTTACCTATTTTACCACGTTTAGTGGTGACTAATACGACACCATTCGCCCCTTTCACACCGAAAATTGCGGCAGAAGAAGCATCTTTTAAGACGTTCACCGATTCTATTTCATTCGCATCCATCTGTGAAAAATCACGGAAGGAACGCACGATACCATCAATCACGAATAAAGGCTCCATCGTGGCATTGCCGAAAGTAGCGTTACCTCTGATGTAAATTTGAGCTGCATCCGCACCAGGTTCTCCTGCGGGCTGTTTGGTAATGACCCCCGGAACACGTCCGGCCAGCGCATTACTTAAATCTCCTACTGGACTCTGCAATAACTCTTTATCATTTATGGTAGAGATCGATCCGGTCACGCTGGACTTCCGCTGACTGCCATAACCTACTACCACCAACTCATTAAGGTCGTTTGCAGCATCTTCCATCGTCACATTGTACACTCCTCCTTTTGAAATCGCTAGTTCTTTACTTTTCGAGCCGATATAGCTAAATACCAGGATGGAACTTTTTTCGGGAATACTTAGGGTATAGCTGCCATTTCCATCAGATAAAGTGGCCACAGTTGAGCCTTTCAGCAAAACAGATACACCGGGCATTGGAACGCCGGTTGGATCGGTTACCTTTCCAGATACAGACCAACGCTGCGCATTGGCCTCCTGCAAAAAACAGGTACTGATCAAAAAGACTACTAATTGTATAATTCTTCTCATTTCTTTATTTTTAAAACTTAAACAAAAGGGGTTATTGTGTCACAAAGCGGAACTGAAATACAGTTTCATTGGCTTTTCCGCCTCTAAGGACCATTTCTGTGTCTGTGATCGAGATGATCCTGTAGTTATTCGAACTCACATCAGTCACGCCGATAAATTGAGTAGGAACAGCGCCCGGAAGGGTGATCGTCGCTAAACCAGCACCTGCAACTACTGTAGAATAGTTAAAGGATACATTACTGTAAGAACGGTCTGCCCCGCAAGCATAATTTGGCTGCACATTTCCTGCGTTAAAGGTTGCCCCATTCGCATTGTAAGTGATCTTAAAATCATTGTTTACAAAGGAGAAAGTATAGACATCATCTGCCTGACAAGCCGCTAAAGAACCTCCTCCAAAGTATTCAGCAGGGTTATTTTCTGTACCTACCGTAATTGGCGCAAGGGAATTGGGATCCAATTTCCAGGAATGAGCGATTAGTTTTTTAAAGGTCTCACTGTTTAAAATTGGCGAGAGGTCATCGCTGGCTACCGTCACTTTTGCCGTAGACACATCATAACCACCCTGTCCATAAGCATAGAGTTTTACATTATAATCACCCTTTTTTAGAAAGTAAGCTTCCTTATTTGCTGCACCTGCCGAAAGTCCTTGTCCATCGCCCAGATCCCATTGATACCGGTAAGCATTTGTTGAAGTACTTTGCAGCAAAAAGGTATTCGCTTTACCTGTAACCGGGCTCACTGTAAAAGCAGCTTTTGCTGCTTCTCCAAGTTCTCCCTCTTTTTTCTTACAGCCGAAAATTACAAACGAAGCCAGCAAAACCGGCAGGTACAAGGTCTTCACCCGGTACGAAGATTTTAGAAATTTCATAAAGTTATATTTGGTTTGTTGAAGGGTAAAGGTATTAAGTGTTCCTTCCCACAGTCTTTTTAGGGGTACATCAATACTACATCATACCTCGAAAAAATAGCTTTAAGCAAGGTTTTTTTTCCTGCATCAAGGAAACTCTACAATTTATAGCTATTTTTATTTCCACCATTATGACCAGACTAAACCAGCTATTCACTTTCCTTTTTTTCCTTTTCAGCAGCTTCTCATTCGGACAAAATCCAATTGGCTTACCGGATATCAGTCATTATGAAAAAACCGCTTACAGCGCGGGTACACAAAACTGGGCGATCCAGCAAGACCGGAATGGCATGCTCTATTTTGCAAATAATGAAGGGCTGCTCAGCTTTGATGGAACTTATTGGAAGACCTATCCTATTTCCAATAAAACCATAGTCCGCTCTCTGGCCATTGCAGATGACCATAAGATATATGTTGGTGCACAAGGTGATTTCGGTTATTTCTCTCCTGTGGAGAATGGAAAACTGCAATACCACAGTCTGATTGATAAAATACCTGTTGCCGACCGGTCTTTTGCAGACATCTGGGACATTGTGGCCTTAAATAATGAAGTATTCTTCCGCTCTGGAAAGCGAATCTTTAAATTGGCTGATCATAAGATCACTGTCTACCCGAATGAGTCAGAATGGATCTTTCTAGGCATGGCCAATAAAACCCTCATTGCACAGGATAAACAGAAGGGACTGCTGCAATATAAAAACAAGCAATGGCTTCCATTTTTAAACCATCCTCTTCCCGGAGCCGGATTTCTGCTCACCTCCATATCTGCCTATCATGCAGACACCTTATTGTTATCCACTTGGCAAAACGGACTGTACACCCTCAGCAACAACACCTTAAGCAAACTACCCGGTTATCAGTCGGAAAAATACAGCAACAAACAAGTATCCAAAGCCTTCCGCTTAAATGACGACATGCTGGTAGTGGCCACCAATATCAGCGGCTGTTATATCGTCAATAAAAAAGGCGACATTCTTTATAATTTTTCCCGGAGACTAGGCCTTCAAAGCAATGTAGTCTTGAGTATGCTGAAAGACAAGCAGCAAAATCTTTGGCTAGGATTGAATAATGGCATTGATTTCATCGCAAATAATGATGCCATCAGACACCTCAATCCAGAAGTTTTCAATGAAGGTGTTGGGCATACTTCTATGCTGTACCACAACGAGCTTTACCTTGGCCTATCCGGTGCACTGTTCAAAATTCCGGTAAAACCAGGTGCCGACATTAGCTTGCTGCAAGATAATTTTAAATACGTAACGAATACCGAGGGACAAGCATGGGGCATGAACATCGTGAACGACCGCCTGCTATTAGGGAAACATGAAGGTGCTTTTGAGGTCAAAGGCAATACCGCGATTAAGTTGGCAGATGGTAAAGGCTACTGGAACTTCCTAGGCTATCAGCTCCAGCAGCAAGCCGTTATCCTAGCCGGAAATTACAACGGAATAGACATTTTAGGCGAGAAAAACGGCAGTCTTGCTGCCATAGGAAAAATTGAAGGCTTTAATGAATCGGCTAGGTTTACTACCGTAGATAAAAACCAGGTAATCTGGGCTTCTCAACCCTATAAAGGGGTTTATAAAATTGAGCTCAGCAAAGCCAATGCGCCGAGAATCAGGTTGTATACCCAAGCCGATCAACTCCCTTCTACTTATAATAACCACGTTTACCGGGTTAAAGACCGGGTAGTGGTCAGTACAGAAAAAGGCATTTATGAATACAACCCGAAAAGCGACCAATTTGAACCCTCCCCATTATTCCATTCCGTTTTCGGCGACTTGTACATCCGCTATTTAAAAGAAGATCCAGATGGCAATGTCTGGTTTGTGCAAGACAAGAAACTCGGGGTTTGTGATTTTTCTAATGGCAAACCGAAACTCATCTATATTCCAGAGATGAATGGCAAACTAGCAAGCGGATTTGAACATGTAAACCCCATCAATAGAAACAATATTCTGGTGGGCGCACAAAAGGGCTTTTACCATATCAATTATGAAAAATACTTAAAAGGCTTGAGTCAGCCGGTAGTGCGTATCAACGTGGTTAAAGCGATTGGTAAGACGGACAGCCTACTTTTTGCCGGTTATTACGGAGAAGTGAACGACCTAAAAACGCAGCAGCTCATTCCAGAAACCAAGTTCAGCTCCAATTCTTTCCATTTTGAATTTGCAGCAGTATTACAGAAAAACCAGACCAATATCACCTACAGCTATTACCTGAAAGGATTCGACAACAAATGGTCAGCGTATAGCATAAAAACCGAAAAAGACTATACCAATCTACCCTATGGTAGTTATACTTTTCAAGTAAAAGCCCGTAATAATTTCGGCGAAGAATCTTCCGTAACGAACTACGATTTCGTGATTCTTCCGCCCTGGTACCAAACTCTTTATGCTTACTTTTTCTATGCGGCACTTACCGTATGGCTGATGTATTTAATCTATAAAAGACAGCAAAAGAAGTTTTCAAAACAGCGGGAAGAATTCCAGAAAGAACAGGAACGCCTAAAATATCTGCACCAGCTGGAAATCGATAAATCTGAACAGGAAATCATTAAACTTAAAAATGAAAGGCTCATCACGGAAATAGAGATTAAGAATTCAGAACTGGCCTCTACTTCTATGCACCTGGTTCAAAAGCAGGAGTTGATCACGAAAATCAAAAACGACCTCAGTAAATTGAATACCAATATTCCTTCTGATGAGAACCTCTATAATTTAAGAAAGATCATCAGATTACTGTCTTCGGAAGAAAAAAACGGAGAAAGCTGGGAGCAGTTTTCTATTTACTTTGATAAGGTACATGCCAATTTCCTGGAGGACTTAAAAGCGGAATACAGCAACCTGACTAATAACGACTTGAAATTAGCGGCCTATTTAAAACTGGGTCTATCCACCAAAGAAATTGCACAGCTGATGAAGATCTCGCCAAGGGGTGTAGAAATCAGTCGCTACAGACTCAGAAAAAAGCTTCAAATTCCAGCAGAGGTAACCCTGTTTGATTTCCTATCAGAGTTCAGGAATTAAATAGAGATCATCTCAAATATGGCTAAGGATATGGAGCGCCAGCGAATAAGCAAAAGCATAGAGGTAATCATTTTTCGTGCTAACAGGAATAAATCATAGTCGAATTTATTCTTCCCTTAAAATACTTTTCAACATGAGCACTGCCGCTTCCATGAGCTGATGGCTAAATCCGGTAAAGCCTATAATCAATGCTTTTGGATGCTTAAAATCTATCGCTAACTCATCTACAGCATAGATAAATACTCCCCTTGCTCTAGCTTTGAGCGCAATGGCTGTGCCATCCTGATTGGTAATTAGCCAGGCTACCAGGTGCATTCCTGCCTCGGCTGCCGCAATCCGAAGCTGATTTCCAAGGTGTTGTTTTAACAAACTAATCAATTCTTCCTGTGCTTTTCGATAGATCAGCCGCATTCTTCGTAAGTGTCGGGTATAATGACCTCCAAGGATAAACTCCGTTAAAATGGCCTGGTCAATTACCGGGCTCTGCCGATCAATAACTGCCTTTGCAATCGTAAATTGCTGTGCAATGGCTGCTGAAGGCAGCACCATGTATCCAATTCTTAGTGCAGGAAATAAGGTCTTGTTAAAGGTACCCACATAGATCACTTTTCCAAAAGTATCCAGCCCTTTGAGTGCCGGTATTGGTCTATTTACGTATCTGAATTCACTTTCATAATCGTCTTCTATCACCCACATGTCCTTTTGGGCGGCCCATTTCAGCAGCTTTATTCTTTCCATTAAGGGCATTGTTTCTCCCAATGGATATTGATGTGATGGCGTTACATACGCCAGTTTTGCCCTTGGAAAATTTGCCATCGCATAGTCCAGATCCATCCCTGAATCTTTTATAGGAACCGGACATATTTGAGCACCGAAACGGGCAAAAGCGGATTTCGCACGTAAAAATCCGGGGTCTTCCATCCAGCATTGATCTTCTTTTTTTAAAAGCACTTCTGCAATGAGGTGCATCGCCTGACTAGAGCCATTGACCAGCACAATCTGATCCGCAGTGCAGCTGATGGAACGGTTCATCCGAAGGTAATCTGTAAGGGCTTCCCTCAATGGCAAATACCCCTGCGCACTATCATATCCCAAATGCAGCTGATGAATATTCCGGTACACATTGGCCGCAATTCTCGCCCAGATCTGGAATGGAAAATCAACCAGAGAAGGCGTAGAAGGTTGAAATGGCAGCATTGCCTCCTGCCCCACATAGTTGAGCACATATTTTGTATGTGAAGGAAGATCAGTCATCTCAACTGGTTGCAAAACTTTTTCTTCCGGGGATACATGCTGCTTAGATTTCCTGTTATCAGGTTTTAGTTCATTGACTTGCTCAGAAACATAAGTACCATTACCTGTTTGACCGTTTAGAAAACCTTCGAGTGTCAGCTGTTCAAAAGCCAATAACACACAATTTCTGGAAATACTAAATTCTGCCGCCAGGCTTCTGGTAGAAGGCATGCGGTCGCCATGCTTCAGCATTCCCTCAAATACGCCCTGCTTCATCGCAACATACAACTGAATGTAAAGCGGTGTTTTAAGTGTGCGATCTAGATGGATGAAAGTCAGCAGGATTTCAGGCGATATTTTGCTCATAAAGTGGCTCCATAAATTACTTACATAATGGCTCTTTCTACGGAACCAATGTAAGCTTAGTTTTGCAGAATACAAATGACTATTTCACCATGCAAAAGCGCAATCTGCACCCAGTACTCGTTACACTCACCCTAGGTATTTTAACGGCTATAGGATCTATTTCCATTGACATGTATTTACCCGCTTTTAGTGTGATGTCTTCGTATTTTAAAGTACCAATGGTGCGGATGGAAACTACAGTAACGCTGTTTCTATTCGGGATGTCATTTGGTCAGTTGTTTATTGGTCCTCTTTCTGATATATGGGGTAGAAAATTACCCTTAAAAATAGGCTTGACAGTTTACATTTTATGCAGTGTAGCTTGTATGCTGACCAGCTCTTTCCCCCTATTATTGGCCTTACGATTCCTACAGGGCTTGGCAGGAAGCGCCTGTCAGGTAATCTCCAGAGCATTGGTCAATGATTTATATAAGGGTAATCGCGCGGCACATGTCTTCACACTTCTACAAATATTGATGGGGGTTTCGCCCATTCTTGCCCCTATGGTTGGCGGTCTGCTCTCTGATGAGTCTACCTGGAAGTACTTGTTCTTGATTATGGCCCTGCTTTCAGGAATGGGTTTATTGGGTTGCTTAACGGTGCTGCCAGATGGAAAACCCGGTACCGTCATCAAGAAACTAAATTTTAAAGGCATCCGAAAAGGTTACAGCCAATGTATCAAAAGCCCTTCCTTTGTCAATTATGCTTTAGTGAGAGCGGTAAGTAACAGTGCTGCCTTTGCCATGATTACCGGTTCTCCTTTTGTATTTACTCAAATCTATTCCATCGGCGAGAAACAATTTGGTTTTATCTTTTCTTTGCTGGCCGTAGGGATTATTTGCACAGGTATCATCAATACGAGGTTGCTGAAATATTTTGAAGTCAAAGTCATCACAAAATATGCCTTGATCTTTCAGCTGATTACCGGACTGGGGATGATCTTAGTGATTTACTTTAATGGCCCATTCTATGTGCTCCTGACCTTTACTTTTCTATTCTTATCGATGCTGGGTCTGATTTTACCAAATACAACAGCTTTATACCTGGCTTCCTTACCTGCGTTTTCAGGTTCAGCATCAGCACTGATCGGCTCACTGAGTTATTTATCGGCTTTCCTGATTACTTCGGTTTTAAGTTTACTCCATAATAACACTGCTTACCCGATGGTATTCACGATGTGGACTTGTACGATCGTTGCTTTGGGCTGTTTGCTGTTTAGGAGAAGGAATAACTATCGTTAGACATGACTAAACTAAGTCCTTTACATAAAATCGCCTGGATAGCGATAATTGTTTACTGCTTTAAGTATAAAAAAAGAGGCCTTACAGATGAATATGGTAAGGCCTCTTAGCCATGATTAATTAATTTTGATGCTCAGTCCTTTGATCGTCTGCCAGCCTTCCTTGTCCGTAAGTCTGATCATAAAATGATAATCTCCTGGATCTATGTCGGCAGGAACATCAATCTCTGTGTTCAGCTCATAAGATTTCAGTCCGGCTGGAATAGCGATATTCTTAATCAGTAAAAATGGCTTTACCGCTTGCTTTACCGGTGCCATGTCACATTCTTGCAATTCTGTACTGTGGGTATGGTGGTCAAAATTATGATGAATGTCTACACTCACTGAGCCTAGTTCTTTATTATCGCTCAGCAGTGCTTTAAAGGAGAACTTCTCTCCTCTTTTCAGCACACCGCACTGCTTTGGAAATGCAGTCGGACTATCTGTATTAATTTCCGGGTAAGTTGTATCTATCGGCTCTGCCTTATCTTTACTGCAATTGCTCAGCGCTGCAGCCAAAAACAAACCACCAACCAACAGGTTCAGTTTCTTTACATTTATCCTCATCGTTATTTATAATCTATGGTGATTGGAATCACCTTGTACACACTTCTGTTATAGGTCGTATTTTTATACAAAATCACCAGGTTATACTTCCCGGATGCCCATGACTTTTGTCCGCTGATTGGCTGAGCATGGTCTCATTGCGGGAGATCATATCGCGGCCAATGACAGGATCTACGGGCATATTTGTAGGATCGGTAATGGTAATTTCTTCCTTGATTTCTAGCTTTGTACCGTTTTCATCCTGTACAATAAACAAGAAATCATACTTTCCTTCAGGTGCTTCCGCAGGCACCGTAAAATGCTGGTGCACATTCGTGTTTTTTGTGCCGATGTATTCTTGCCAGTCGAACTCCAGTTTCCAGGTATTGCTATACTTTTCCGTACTTTTCTGCAGGATTCTAAGCTGTACCGCCTTTATTTTACTCGCCGCAATTACAGCTGCATTAAAATGGAAATCTCTTCCCCTTAGCGCTTGTTTATTGTTCGCAGTACCGATCTCTATATTATCGGCAGTCGGTTTGGCCAGTTCTATCCGCTCCTTCTCCTTTTTACATGCCGAAAAAGCTATGAAAAAGAAAAGCAGCATGGCCATCATTTTAGTTGTTTTCATGTTTAATAATTTGCCGGTGTTTAACCTTTTGTAAGTGTACATTTATTGGTTTATGATTTGTGAAATGGAATATTAAAAGGGAGTTTTATAGAGATAATAAGGTTCCTGCCGGATTCCGGAAGACCGATTAAGCGGTAAAAACTGGTGTGGTTCAGGTAGCGTGTATTCATCAGATTCTGTGCTTGCAGACTGACCAATACAGGTTGCTTTTGGAACCACAATTCCGTTCCGATCTGCAGGTCAATCAAACCATATCCTGGTGTTTTCTTTTCTGGCGGAACAATGTTATGCTGACTGGAAGTCAGCCTGTAGTCTATAGAAAAATAAGTCTTTTGGAAGTGTTCGTTAAGCACTGGCGACCAGCTCAGGTTAAACAATGCCGAGGCAGGAGGAGAAAATGGAAGCGTGTACCCTTTCTTGTCCCCCGACAATTGCCGTGCGTATAAATATTCTCCAGAAAAAGAAGTAGTCAGGGTTTTCAGAAGTTTCAATTTGAGCTGCAGCTCTCCCCCATAACGAAGCACTTTACTCTGCGCATATTGGAAAACCTGATTCCCCGCACCGTAATAATCGTCGTGTCTGGACGTCGGATTTAAGTAAATGTAATTCGGGAAATAATTGTAAAATGGGCTGAGCAATACTGACCATTTATCAGCCGTCCAGCCCAGACTTAAATCTGCCTGATAAGAATGTTCAGCATCGAGCCTAGGATCTCCCTTTTCAAAACTGAAATAATGGTAATTCACCCCATTAGCGCCGAGTTCCTTTGCAATTGGCATCCGGAAACTTTTACCCACATTGGCTTTCAAGGAAAATTGCTCCAGGTTATAATTCAATCCGGCCGACCAAACCAGGCTGTGAAATGTCCGGCTCAGGTCTTCCGAACGTACCAGTTTTTCAAAGGCAGCAGGCGCGTTAGCGGTACGCTTCGAGGCAAACCAATCTGTATATTTGAACATATGGAGATGGCTAAAATCATACCTTAAAGCGCCATGAAGCAAGAAATCATCATTTATTCTATACTTATCGTACGCAAAAATCCCTGCCGAAACCTGCTTAAAAGAAGGCACTAAAAAAGTCCAGCCGTTGATGGTGTTTTGCTGATATTCCGCACTGAGCCCAGTCGTGAATTCATGTTTCCCAAATAACAGCTTATCCCTTAAATTGAAACTATATACCTGTTTGTCAAACTCCCGTTCCAGATTCGGAGCAATCGACATCGTATCGGGATATACTGGCGGCATAAAACCATGGTTCACATACTGGCTAAACTCTTGTCGGAAGTTGCGCTGATAACCCAGATCTAAGAAAAACTGATGTGCATTGACCCGGTATTCTGTCCTGTTGATCAGCTTAAAATGGTTCACCTCCTGACTGGGCATTTGGATATCCCTGCTGGAGGCATCGTGCATTTCTTCGTCTACATTTCTCGGCTCCAAGCCATGTGCATTGGCGAAAAACCCGCTTTTGCTGTATACATTACTAAGGTAAACCAGGGATTTGAAACGCTGGCCAATATATCCAGTCGTATAGTGTATAGCCGTTTCTCTGCCTGCGGTATTGCGCAATTGTCTGTCCTGCAATTTTACTGCATAATCATAAACGAAGATTGTATCGATGGGCACGCGGTAATCTCCATAATTCTGGTAAGTAAGCCGGGCATCAAAAAACCAATTTTCCTGACGTCCGTTGAGGTTTACGGAGCTGCCGTACAGCTTATTGTTACTTTTGCCCAGAACATTTACCGATCCGCCCAATGAATTTTTAGCGGGGATGCTTTGGGGTTTAAGGTCTATTACTCCGGCAATTGCATCAGAGCCATACCTAAATGAGGCAGCCCCTTTAATCAATTCCACTTCGCCAAGCGCAAACTGATCGATCTCCAATCCATGATCGGCCCCCCATTGCTGTCCTTCATGTTTCAATCCCTGATCAACTACCAATACCCGATTAAAACCTAGTCCGCGGATAAGTGGTTTAGACTGACCAGAACCAATGCCGATGGTTTTAATTCCCGGCAAACGCTCCAGGGATTTCATTAAACTTCCACCCAGGTTGCGCTGTATAAAACCGCTGTTCACAATTTCTATATTTAAAGCTTCTTCTTCCTTGCGCAGCTGTTGCCGGCGGTCTTTAATGATAACTTCTTTCAGCTGTTTTGGAGCTTTTTTTTGAGGCTTTAACGTAGTATCTTGAACAGTCTGATGGCTTTGTCCAAAAACCGCAGGGCTGCAAATGAAAATCGGGACACTGCAAATTAAAAAGCATAGGAATAACCTGTAGAATTTCTTCATGGAATTGAAAATGTTGGAAAAAAGGGATGCGCAGAAACTTAGGGACCTTAAATAGGTCTGCAAAAACTCATCATCCGGATTAAGAATAATTTAGATCGCAAATGACCGCTAGAAAGCGGCCAGAAAATTAGGCCGTTTGGGGTGGTCCCTTATTGGTAAAACCCTGAACTGTGATTTTATAGTTCCTGGTGAAGCGATGCGGAATGGTGCTGATTAATTTTGAAAACACCGAAGGTAACTCCATAAGGTAATGGGAGAATATTTGCTTACCCTGGATATGGTGGTAATAATCGCAAACGGAGCATTTATCTGAAAGCTGTAATTGTTCTTGTCTGCTATTTGGCTCTGGATTGTTATTTTCTTGATGACGACTATCAACTGCCGTATGTTCGTGTAAAATCGGAGCAGCAGCAATACATAAAAACAGCAAGACCATCAGTAAGGATACCCCCTGCTTTAATCTGAACTGTATTTGTTTTTTGCTTCTTCTCACAACTGCATCAAAGTTGCATTATTATTTCATAACAAACAAGATAAATGCAACAAAGTTGCCAAACGTAAGATTTGTAAGCTCCCCAACAAAAATGAAATACAAATTTTTTTATCCTATCTTTCTCCTCCTAATGACTTAAAAGGCGACTAGCGCCATCGGAAAAGAAGCGACTGCTAATGGTGTGAAATTTGGCATCTGTTTACCCAACGCGGTAAAAACCTATTATAGTTTTTATGCGCCCGCATAGTTCACACGGCTGATTTGTCGGTATCGGTCCACATAATCACGAGGGGTTTGCCCGATCACCTGTTTAAATACCCGGTTGAAATTAGTAATGCTATTGAAGCCCACTCTAAATGCGACTCCGGAAATACTTTCCGAGCTTTCCCCCAGCACCAGACTTTTACAGGCATCGTTTACCCTTACTTCGTTTAAGAAAGAAACAAAGGTATGCCCAGTATGCTTTTTAAAATAGCGACAGAATCCTTGTCTGGTCATACATGCGGAATCTGCTACATCTTCCAGGGAAATCTGATGGTTGTAATTCAGCGTAATAAAATTGATGATTTTGCTCAGGCGCATGCCTTCAGATTCCGAAAAATCAGGGGAATAAAGATTGGAACAGAGTGATGCTGCTGTTTCGCTGCTTGCATTTAAGCGGTCTAAGAATTCCAGGAAATGATGCAGCCGATTCGATCCGCCTGCATTGTGGATGTCTATAATTCTCGAGTAAAACTCATTTTTCATCGCTTTTGGAACTTTAAAGCCATGCCTCATTTTAGTAAGGAAAGCGGTACTGAGCTTCATCTCCGGCAGGTTAAACAAAGGTGCCATTAATCCTGCCGGATTGAAGTATAGGGAAAGTGCCTTGATTTCGATTTGGCTATCAGGCAGGAAATATTCTGGGTTACTCTTAAAAAGGTGCGGCAGTTTTGCCCCGATCACAAAAATATCTCCGGATTGAAAAGCATGGAGATCATTTCCAGCCAGTAAGGTCCCTTCTCCTTTCTGTATCCAGGTCACCTGCCATTCATCATGGCGGTGAAAATGGGGATAAAAATGAGGCTGGGCAATCATTTCCGAAATCACACTCTTGTCGTCCGGAACAAGAATGGTGAATGGCAATACCTTCATAGCTTATATTTTGGTTGGTCTGGCAATTAAAGCTACCAATATTCACCCTTAATACAAAGGGCAGAAACTTTTCGGTTAATATCCTGCTATATATTTTGACTAAACAGCACACCAACCCACTATCGATCAGGAGAAAAAATCGCAATATCCATTTCAGGAGGTTGTTCTGCGATCAGCTGGCTCACCAGAAAGCCGGTTGCAGGTCCTAAACTCAGGCCCATCATTCCATGTCCGGTAGCCACAATCAGGTTAGTCAGCTTTTTAGTTCTGCCAATATAAGGTAAACCATCTGGTGAAGAAGGTCTGAATCCGAACCATATGTGTTCTGCTTTTGGCAATAAAGGATTTAAATCCGGAAAATATTTGGGAACGGATTCTACAATTCCCTTTACCCTTTTCATATCCACCCTTTGGTTGATTTTATCCAGTTCCATCGTGCCGCCAAATCTCAATCCCCCGTCCATTGGCGTAATGGCCACTCTTGCTTCACAGAGCAATGCTGGAATGGTCATCCTTTCTTCGATTTCCGGCTCCATAAAGGAATAGCCTTTTCCGGGCATAATGGAAATGTCCAATCCAGCAGTTTTTGCAATTGCCGGCGACCAGGAGCCGGTAGCCAGCACGTAATGGTCTGCTTCCAAAAGTCCTTTTTCAGTGCGTACTGCGATGATTTTGCCGCCTTTTTTCTGAAGTTCCTGTACTTCTTCTCCCTTACGAATTTCGACACCATTCTTTTCCAGGTACCTGGTTAGTGCAGCAATGAGCTTGCCCGGATATAAATGGGAGTCACAACGGTAATGAACGGCGCCAAGTACATCAAGATCCAGTTTCGGCTGCAGGGCTTTACAGGCGGCGGCATCCAGCAGGGCCATATCCAGTCCTAATTCATTGCCTTTTGCTGCAAGATGTGCCTCTTCTTCCGCTGCTTTTTCCGTTTTATAAAAGGCCAGAATCCCATGGTTACTCATCTCGAACTTAAAGTTTTCTGCTGTAGCGAGTTCTTCGTATAGTTTTTTGCTGAGTAATGAAAGGTCTCTTAATGGAACTGCTGCTTTTGACACTTGCTTTTGGTTCGCATTTCTCATGAATTTGATCCCCCATTTCAGGAGATCCATATTCAAGGAAGGGCGCACATAAAACGGACTTTTCGCGTCAAACATCCACCTGATCCCCTGAGTGATCATTCCCGGTGAGGCCAAAGGCACAAAATGGCTGGGAACAATCATGCCGGCATTGCCCAATGAGCAGGAATCCCTGATTTCTCCTTTATTGATGATGGTGACCTCGTAGCCTTTTTTATGTAAATAATATGCGGTGCTGAGCCCCATTATGCCCGCACCAATGATTAAAACCTTAGACATAATGCTGTTGTAAATAAACGTAGGTATAGTTTAAAATAATTCCCTGTGTAGTTCTTCTTTTTAAATCACTTGAAAGCCGTAAGCATAGGGATCATCGCTGTCTATTTTGATGGTGTTATAGCCAAAAACTTTAGCCCAGCCTTCCACACTTGGAATAATGGCTGTTATCCCTTTGAGGTCTACCTCCGCTTCTACCCGTCCAATGAATTTGCTGCCGATAAAGCTTTCATGAATAAAGTCTTCCCCAATTTTAAGTTTTCCTTTGGCATACCACTGCGCTAATCTGGCAGATGTTCCGGTACCGCAAGGAGACCTATCTATCGCCTTATAGCCATAAAAAACGGCATTTCTGGCGGTTGAGCTTTTATCTAATGTAGTTCCGGTCCACAGTATATGACTGCAGCCATTGATGGTAGGATCCAGTGGATGAACAAATGTATACTGCTCGTTTATGCGTTTACGGATCACCTGGCTCCAGCCAATCAGCTGTCCGGCAGTATAATTTTCCAGGCCAGGAAAGTTTTGCTGAGGATCTATGATCGCATAAAAATTACCGCCGTAAGCGACATCAAAATTCAGCAGCCCTAAATCTGGACATTCCACACTCATATTTTCTCCGGCGAGATAGGAAGGCACATTTCTTAATTTAACAGCGGTGACTTTCTGATCTTCCTGCTTGTATTCAATGAGTACCAATCCTGCTGGGGCTTCCATTCTGATGATTCCTGGTGTTTTCGGCTGGATGAGCCCCTCCTCTATGGCAATCGTAATCGTACCAATTGTCCCGTGACCACACATCGGGAGGCAGCCACTGGTTTCAATAAACAACACGGCTACATCATTTTCAGGATTGTGAGGCGGGTATAAAATACTACCCGACATCATGTCGTGTCCCCGGGGTTCAAACATTAGCCCGGTTCTGATCCAATCAAATTCATTTAAGAAATGCTGGCGTTTCTCGCTCATATTGTTACCGGTCAGCTGCGGGCCGCCACCGGCAACCAGTCGGACTGGATTGCCGCAGGTATGGGCGTCTATGCAAAAAAAGGTTTTACTTGCCATGTTATTTCGTTAATTGCTGATTGATCTTTCTATAAATATTTAATGGATTTCCATCTTTTAATGCATCTGGCAGCAGTTCCTGGGGCCAATCCTGATAGGCCAGCGGCCTCACGAAACGGTAAATTGCATCAGTGCCTACGGAAGTAAAACGACTGTCGTTCGTTGCTGGAAATGGTCCGCCATGCTGCATTGCCGCACAAACTTCTACTCCTGTAGGTACACCATTCAAAATGATCCTTCCGGTTTTGGATTTTAATTGGCTGACCAGGTTTTGATGGGTTTGGAGGTCCTGATTTGTGGCCATGAGGGTCATCGTTAGCTGGCCACTTAATGCAGCCAGTGCCCTTTCTAATTCCTGGATATTTTCGCAGGAAACCAGTATGGAATGCGGGCCGAAAACTTCTTCCTGCAAGGCTTCATTATCAATGAAATCTGAACCATTTACCGCGATGATTCTTGGAAGCGACTGGCTTTTCAAATGCTGGTTTTGAGCAGCGATTTCAGCTACTGCGAGCAGGAAAACACCTTTCTCTTTCAGCAGGGCATTTGCGCGGTTAAGGTAATTTTCAGCGATTCCAGGGCTGAGCATTGTTGCGGCAGGCGTTTTAGAGATCGCATCCGTCAAGGCAGATTTAAAACGACCCAGATTATAGCCGGCAATTGCAAACATAATCCCAGGATTGGTACAAAATTGTCCGGCACCCAAGGTAATCGAAGCAGCCAATTGTCGGGCCAGTTCTTCGGGCTTGCTGTCCAGCATTTCAGGGAATAGAATAACAGGATTGATACTACCCATTTCTGCAAAAACAGGAATGGGTTCCTTCCTTGCTTCGGCCAGTTTAACCAATGCCATTCCACCATTGAAAGAGCCCGTAAAGGCGACTGCTTTCGTCAGTGGGTGCTGTACCAATGCTTTACCGATTTCATAACCATCATCGAAAAGCAAGGCAAAAATTCCTGTTGGCATTCCTGTTTTCTCGGCTGCTGCAAGGATGGCATCTGCAACAAGCGCGGAAGTACCAAAATGTGCTGGGTGTGCTTTTACAACTACCGGACATCCAGCGGCTAAAGCGGATGCAGTATCTCCTCCGGCAACAGAAAATGCCAGTGGAAAATTGCTGGCTCCAAACACCACAGCGGGTCCTAAAGGCACCAGCATTTTTCTGATATCCGGACGTGGCATCGGACTGCGTTCTGGTATTGCCGGATCAATTACGGCATCAATCCAGGAACCTTCAGCCAGCAGATCTGCGAATAAACGCAGCTGTCCGGTCGTTCTGCCTAGCTCTCCCTGGAGTCTTGGCAAAGGAAGTCCGCTTTCCTGCATCGCTCTGTTCACAATTTCCTCCCCATTTGCCGATAAGGCATCGGCAATCGCATGTAAGAAAAGCGCTTTCTTGTTCTTATGGATGGTTTGATAGCTGTGAAATGCCTGCTCCGCAGCAGTTAAGGCCTCTTCTACCATTTGCACATCTGCCTTAGGAAAAGTACCGGCTAGCCTTTCTCCGCTTGCAGGATTGATGGCATAAAGTGTGGCGCCGCTCATGCTTCTACCTCGGCTTTGATCCCCCAGCTCCCTACAGGAAGCACAGGGCGTTCCGCTAAAGCATCGTTTATAATTTTTAACACTCGAGATCTTTCTTCTCCTTTTAAAGGCAAGCGAGGCGCTCTAACCGCTTCTGTTCCAATACCAGTAGCTACTTCTGCGAGTTTGATATACTGCACAAGTTTAGGATGGATATCGAGTTCTAATACCGGTAAAAACCAACGATAAATGGTCAATGCTTCTGGAATCCTATTTTCTTTGATTAAGTTAAAAATCGCCACGGTTTCTCTTGGGAAAGCATCCACTAAGCCGGCCACCCAGCCATGGGCACCCATCACAATACTTTCCATTGCCAATGGATCTACACCAGTAAAAATCTTAAAACGATCGCCAAACCTGTTGATCAGTCTGGTCACATTGGACACGTCTCTGGTGGATTCTTTAATCGCCTGAATATTCGGATACTGGGTCAACACCTCAAACATATCGAGGGTCACTTCTATCTTATAATCCACTGGATTATTGTAAATCATGATCGGCAATTCAGTGCTTTCTGCGATGGCGCCAAAAAAGCTCAGCGTCTCTTCTGCGGAAGCGTTATAACGCATTGAGGGAAGTAACATTAATCCATTTGCGCCCAATGAGGCTGCTTTCTGCGCCGCTTCAATCGCTCTTTTAGTGGTTCCTTCTGCGATATTCAGCAATACAGGGACTTTGCCATTTACGAATGCTAAGGTGTGCGAGAGCAATGTAAATTTTTCCTCATCGGAAAGCACACTAGCTTCTCCTAAACTTCCGCCAAGAATAATTCCGTTTACTCCGGCCTCCAGCTGTGCGCTCAGGTTTAAGTCGAATGTTGCTAAATCCAGTTCGTCGTTTGCTGTAAATTTCGTCGTTACAGCGGGGAAAACCCCAGTCCAGTTAATGCTCATTTGTTCGGTTCTTTAGGTTTAAGTTTAATTGTGGTTGTGATCCACCAAAATTATCGCCTAAGCAAACGAGAAACCTACCCGATGTTAACCGATATTGGCTACATCCTATCCAAATGAATTCATCTCCTGTGCGACAGGAAAAAACAGAGGTACAAAAAAAGGGATGAAATTGCTTTCATCCCTTTTAGCGCTTAAAGACAACTTATTTTTATCCTCGGAAAGACTATGCTTGATTTTATAGGTTTCACCAGATAACTTACCGATAAGTTTCAACTTTTACTTCAGAAACACTTTTCTTATCGCCTTATTTTGGGCATCCAGAATGTAAATATTTCCGTCTTTATCAACTGCCATATCGTCGATTGAACCGAGTTTTGCATCAGTGAATGCACCATCAGCAAAACCAGATCTTAGTTTTACTAATGTGGAAACCTTCCTGCTGGCGATATCAATCTCTCTTATGGCGTTATTATACTTATCGCCAGCAATCAATTTACCAGGGCCATATAAAGCCAATCCACCCGAAATACTGTTAAATCTTGCCGCTAATCCTACTCCGTCCTGGAATCCAGCATCGGAACTACCTGTGAAATAGTTTTCATTTCCGGCTCCGGCAGGAATCCACCCAACTGCATTATTACTGCTTGAACTGGAATCTACGTAAAAAAGATTTCCATTTGCATCTACTACTGCCTTAGCCATTGGCCAGAATGGGCCGCTGATCTTCGTATAACTACCTGCGGTATTTACTTTGTTCATCCCTGCATAAGCAGCTACAATATTTACATACATATTTCCAGCGTTATCAAATGTCATCAAACCTGGCGCAAAGCCAGAAACATAGACCGTATTTTGTCCGGATGGTGTGATCTTTCTGATGTGGTTGCGACCGATATCTGACACATAAATATTATCCTGTTTATCGATGACTATTCCGTAAGGCGTGTCAAAAACAATATCTGCGCCATTGGCCTGTAAAACACTAACTACACCTGCTGGTGTGATCTTTTTCACCAAATGGTTCATCCTGTCGGCCGCATAAATATTACCAGAATTGTCTACTGCGATACCCGCCATGAAGCCTCCAAAAGTATCACTGTTTGGTCCACCGGCTAGTGTCAGCATTCCTGCTCTTCTGAAATCCTGAGGTGCTATCGCTTCCTGACCATCTACCACTACTTTTAAGTCACCGGTGCTTAATCCTCCTGGAGCATCCAATATCAGGGTGTTCTCTGTAGCGGTTTTCACCGTGGCCAGCAAACCGTTAAAGTACACTTTGTTGCTTGCCGCGCTCGCGCTGAAGCCCGATCCTTTAATGGTTACCGTTGTTCCTGCCAAGCCATTATCCGGGCTCACCGAAGTGATACCAAGTGTTTGGTCTTTAAACTGAGGACCATTTGTAGCCTGATCGTTCACGATTACTTTTATCACTCCTGTTCCTGTACCACCTGGCACAACCAATTTAATCTGGCTTTCAGTAGCCGATTGAACAGGAATTTCCACCCCATTAATGAAGACTTTGTTTTCGTCCAATACGCCACTGAACTGCACACCAGAAATCGTCATCTCCGCTCCTTTCGGGCCGCTCAATGGGGTTACGACTTGGATCGTTGGTGCTGCTACGACCCTGAAAACCGGTCCGGCAATTTTTTGTCCGTTGATGTTTACAGAAAGTGGTCCTGTATTCACACCCTCGGGCGCCTGTACGATCAATTTCTCTTTAGTGGCTTCCAGAACGATAGCACTCGTTCCGTTAAAATCAATCAGGTTGCCTTCTGGTAATTCTTCAAAACCAACCCCATTGATGGTTACTTTTGTGTTTTTACCACCGGTTAAGGGTTTGATACTGCTAATCGCCTGGTAAGTGAAGTTCTGACCTTTGGCTTCTTTGCCATCCACTTTCACTACTATAGGTCCGAAACCAGCTTCTGCTGGCACTTCAGCCACAATAATCTGATCAGACACACTCACCACCAATGCTGGTTTTCCGTTGATGAAAACCGTAGCCGGTCCAGTGGTGCTACTGAAACCAGCTCCGGTAATCCGAATTTGAGAGCCCGCAGGCCCATTGGCTGGGAATACTGTTTTTACACTTAATGCCTGATAAATGTATTGCCCCAGGTCAAAATTACGCGAATCATAATTTATAGAAAGTGCACCTGTTACGCCGCCTTCCGGCATGCGGATAACGATCGTATTTTCCGTGGCACTGATCACTTCTGCAGCTTTTCCGGAAATGCTTGCCGAATATTTAGCCAGTTCGGTTCCAAAACCCGCTCCAACGATGGAAACCAGGGTTCCTGCATTCCCACTATTCGGGTAATAGCTGTCTATTTTAAAAGGCACCGACGGCACTTCTACTTTGTCCTTTTTACAAGCACCAATAAACAGCAGGAAGCACAGCATGATGCCAATACTAAAATTCCATTTGTGTTGAATATTCATCTTTTTTTGACTTAATTTCTAATCTATTTGAACTAAAAGGTATACCTCAATCCCAACTGCATCTGCGCTCTTGATCCAAAATAATCGATGCTGTAGGGCTGACCAGGGTTATTAAAAGTAAACACGGGATAATTACCCTCATTTTGCTGAGGCGGGAACAGCGAAGGTGTTAAGCCCACACTACTGGTGGAATTAAACGTGTTTGCTGAGAAATACTGAACACCCCAGGTCTTGCTGATCAGATTGGTCACATTCATCACATCCACCGTAAAGCTTAAAGACTGGGATTTCGCAGCGTTCACAAACAGCTCATGGGAAAGGTGTAAATCAGCCTGAACATTCCATGGTGTTCTTCCTTTGTTACGCGCTGTATATCTTCCTCTTCTGCTGCTCAGGTATTCATTTCCATCAATAAACTGATTAAATGCTGCTGCCTGCTGCGCCGCAGTTGCCGTTGGAATGTCTTTGAAATAACGGATCGCTTCTTCTCTTAATGGGATGTAGGTTAAACTCACTTGCTGTGGCAATCCCTGGATATTTCCATTTACAATTCCATAAGTAAAAGGACTGCCCGATTGTGCACTAAAGAACAGGCTGATATTCGTTTTTCCGGCTCTGCTCCATTCCTGGTTATAGCTGATGGTAGAGACAATGCGGTGGCGAATGTCAAAATTACTTGGACTTAATGTTGGGTGGTTTGGAATCAAAGCCTGGTTTAACTGCCAGTTACTTTCCATAGAGTTACGAACCCCATTACTTAAATCTTTTGATTGTCCGTAGGTATAAGATGCACTCACATTCAGCGCATTGATGAAGGTTCTGGCAATGGTACCCGTTAAACTGTAACGATAGCCTTCTTTGGTATTGCTCAGCAAGTAAATATTAGAGAAACGCGGATCTGCTTCGCCACCATAAACTGGCTGCTGCTTTTCTTTGTCGTAACCATAATAAAGCGGATTGTCTTTGGTATTCAATTGCTGGAACAACACATCTTTTAAGTTTTTGGTGTACATTGCTTCTACAGTAAAGCGCCAGTTGTTTTCCGTTTCGTAATCAATCCCTAAACTTCCACGCAATACCTGCGGCATTTCAAAACCATTATCTACCAGGTCGACTTGTGTCTTACCACTATTTGGGTTATTGATTACCGTTCCGTTTTGTTCGATAAATCCAGCAATGCCATTCGGGCTTGGTTTAATCGGATCTGTACCCGGTAAGAACGCCTGCTGTTCTGCCCGCTGATCAATCGCACCAAAACTATTCCCGGTGTTGTAATAAGCGTAAGCTAACCATGCAAAAGGAATACGACCGGTAAACATGCCCACTCCACCCCTTAGGATCAATTTTTGATCACCCAGGGCATCGTATCTGAAACCTAGACGCGGTGATAATTGCAGCTTATTTAAGAATTTATTGTTGATGCGGTTCAATGGCGTATAAGTGTAAGTATGTCCAAAATTTGGATCTCCAAGGACGTCGCGGACTTTATCACTTAACATCGGCATGGTAGGTAAATTCACGAAATCCGCACGCAGTCCCGGTGTGAGGCGTAATTTATCACTGATCCTGATTTCATCCTGCACATATAAACTATACATATTGACGTTGAAATCTGCTGCCGGATTTGCCAATAAGTAATCTCTGCTGTTGTTAAAATAATGGTAACTGCCTCTTACGCGGTAAGGATTGTTGTTCGTAAAATCTTCAATACTCTGATAATCCACACGACCATTCCAGGAGTTGACAAAACCATATTGAATGTTGTACAACTCGTTATGTGTACCGATTAAGAACTTGTGACGACCTTTTGTCCAGTTTAAGTTTGCGGTAAATTCCCAGGTTTTCTGTTTCATATTGAAGATACTCGCCTCGCGATCTGTACCTAAATAAATGGTAGTTCCTGGTGTGCGTCCCATAATTTGCACTTGGGGCAAGGTGGGGTCACTTAATGGATCCCTGCTGTCATTTACATGGGTAAAGCCGACCAACAAATTACCTGACAACTCATTATTGAACCTGCTTTTCAGCTCGGCAACCGTACTCGTCTGATTATTTTCTTGCAGGAAAGCCATACTGCTGAAGCGAAAATCCTGCTGATCACGGTCCATGTGTGTGGCTTTACTGAAAATCGTGTTGTTTCTGATCGCCAGCTGGTGCTGATCATTGATGTTCCAGTCTAAACGGTTAAAGAACTTCTGCGATTTGCTCCAGTTGGTATACACATCGGCAGTACCTGCATCAAAGATGCTTCCGTACCTTGTTTTCACCGTATTGGCAATAGACTGTGCGTCTGCTATGCTGAAAATAGCATCAGTTTCTGCCGTACCTACTGATAATTGTGTAGGGTCTTGTCGGCGCGTGATTTCCTCATTACTGAAAAAGAAAAGTTTGTTTTTAATGATCGGAAAACCGACGCGGAAACCAGCCTGATAATCATAAAAATCAGCGTTCATTTTGCCCAGACTACCTACGCGATCTTTGCTGGTTAATGCAGCGTTTCTTCCTAATCCATACACAGAACCTGTTACCGTATTGGTACCACTGCGGGTTACGGCATTGACCGATCCACCGGTAAAGTTTCCGATTTTCACATCAAACGGTGCCAGGTAAACCTGCATGTCTTCTATGGCATCTAAAGAAACCGGATTGGTTCTGGTACTGCTGCCATTCATCCCTGAAGTACCAGTTTGTCCGCCTTGCGAAGGACTAAAACCGATGGCATCGTTGTTCACCGCACCATCAATGGTCACGTTGTTGTACCTAAAGTTGGTACCGCCGAAACTATTATCACGGCTGCCTTGAGGGGTTAAACGGGTAATGTCCGTAATGCTTCTGCTGATCGTTGGCATGTTTTTCACGTGCTCCGCACTGATATTTTTACCCGTCCCGTAATTGTCTGCTTTTTGGCGGAACGTTTTCCTGGCGGACACCTCTACTCCTTTCAGTTCCTGTGCGTCTTCCAAGAGCACAAAGTTGAGTTGCTGACTGCCGCCCAGGCGAACAGCGATATCATTTCGTACTGCATTCTGCATCCCCATGGTGGAAACGGTCACCAGGTAAGGTGCGCCAATGCGGAGATTGTTTAAGAAATAACGGCCATCTTTATCCGCCGACATGGCGTAACGTGTACCCGATGGTGTATGGATAGCCACAACTGTAGCACCAGGGATCGCTAAACCTTTGGCATCCTTCACCTGTCCGGTTAAGGAACCACTTGTTTCTTGCGCCATGCTATAAAACGACACCAACATCAGGGCGCAAAGCATAACGACTGAATATATTTTCTTCATTTTTTAAGTTTAATTGGTTTACGAAGCCTTTTACTGGGTGATTCGCAAAGCGCCATCAATAATATGTAATACCCCATTTCCAGAAAGGACATCTTGTTTAACCACTTTGATCTGAGTGGTATTTCCGATTCCTTTGAGTGTAATTCCTTTAAAACGCTCTGCTGCAGTTTCATCTGGCAGCAGGGTCATTGTCACGGAATTACCGTCTAACATGGCTTGCAAACTCATTTGAGAAGGTCCGGTACTCAACACATAATCGTAAATAAACCTTCTGTCTTTTACCACGTGGTAGTTTACGAAACGCTTCAAAACAGCCGGATCGGTGTTGTTGATTTGTTCAACACTGCCATAGCCTATTGCCTCCATGGCCCTATTATTAGGGGCAAAAATGGTGTAAGGACCTGCTTCGTTAATGGTTGCTAACAGCCCGGAACTTCTTAAAGCCTGGGTAAAAAGCGTGGTACTGGCTTCTGCGGCGATGGCATCGCCCAATAAATCATGCAAATAGGGTGTCAGCACACGGTTTAGCACCTGAATCAATCCATTGGAAGCCGGAATGTTCTGTGAGATGACTCTGGAGCCATTCAGGGTCAGGATCGTATCCTGACCTTTGATCCAATGCGTTGCATATAACTTACCTCCGCGGGAACGCAGCTCCTGATTAAACAGGAAAGGGAGCTTGTTCAGTTCGTACTTTCCATCCAGCGTGTGGTAGTTCGCTATCCGCGAAATGAGGCTGGGATTGGCCGTCATGACCGCTACCGGACCTGAATATCCCGCAGCGGAGAAGGCCGCGTCTGAAGGCACTAATGCAGTATAGGGACCTGCACCTTCCTGTAAATACTTGTCTAACCCACTGCGTTTTAAGGCCGTACTAAATGCCGAAAGATTAAAGTTATCGGCAATGACCAGGTTGATCTTATTGTTATCGTATTTGCTGTTTTTCTGGTCATCCTTACTGCATGATGAACCCAATACGGTCAGCAGTACTAAAGAAAGTAAGGCGTTCTTTTTATATAAATTTGCCATGTTTATTTTAATTTAAATCCTTTAGGAAAAATCAAACGATCCACCACATGGATAGGTCCATTTAAGGTGTTGATGTCGGTAGCTATTACCGTTGCTGCCGGATATGCGGAGTCTTTTGCCTTCATCTGGATGCTGTTATTTACTGATGAAAATTCGATAGGCATTTTATAGGCAAATTCGGCAGGTGGGTTTCCCCCCGCATTCACCATGTAATCATTCAGTCCAGCATTGAGCACGTTGCCGTAGAATACTGTAGCATTAGCGGTAGCTTTATCACCACCATTCGTCACAGGCTGGAACATCCTTCCCCAATCGCGGTGAAAATTGTAAACCGTATCCATCGGATATCCACCTACTCCATAAAACAAATTCTCATCGAAATGAATCGTGCCGGCACTGCGTTCATTGAATTTCATCACATCTGCCAGGGTTTGAAATCCTGCTTGATGAAAAGCTTCATCTGTTGGTGCAAATAAGGTAGATATCGTGATATTTGGCCCGATATAACCTTGGTAAATCGGCGCATTGATGCCCCATCCAACGCTATACAGCCTTCGATTGGAGATGTAGGGCAGCACTTCTTCCGGTTCAGGTCTATAGCCAAAAAGCGGCTCCATATCATTGATCATGGCCTCGATATAACTTTCATCTGCCAGGCGCTGGGATTCCAGAAATATCGTAAATCTGCCATCCGCTTTTAAAGCTTCTAAAATGGTTTTTGTTGGCTTTTCTATGGCTTTTTCCAGCAGATAAAGTCCACCGTTGACCGCTGGCGAATAGTTCAGTTTACCGGAGTTTTTGCCATTGATCAGTAAGGATTCTCCTTTGATCCCTACATAGTTTTTATAATAATAGAGGTCATAGCGATTTGCTCCTTCACCTGTATTTTCATAATAAGGAAGGTAAAGACCTGGGTGCTGCAGCAATGTTTTCACTACAAAATTATCGGCCCGCTGGGTCAATTCTTGCTGCGTAACCGGCCCTAGTGTTGTATAAAACATCATTAAGCTATCCAGTTCTGCTACGGGCATCTGAGCGATTGCCGCTGCAGTTAAACCCGCAGCCTGCATTGCCGCATCATTTGGTGCGAAAACAGTGTATACCAGTTTGCTGCTCTTGTCTTTCAAGATCGTTTTGAGGTTACTTTTTTGCCAGGCGCTGTAGTAAAGTTTCGCTGGAGATGCCGCTAACAATTCTTCTACAGTTTGTGTGGCTTCCGGTTGAAAAGGAACCTGGCTTCCTGCCGGGTCAGGTAGGAATTCGCTTTTGGTACAAGCCGCAAACAGCAGCAGACCTGAGCATAAAATAACTGACCTTAAATTTCTCATATTCATCATGATATCTTATTTTTTTATCGCTTGTTCTGGTGTTACCATTCCATCAGCCAGGTGATGAACAAGCCCGTTGCTACATAAATTGTCATTTTTTGCGACGATGCTGCCGGTCGCTGACTGGATAGGACTACCTGTCGGTCCACCTGGACGCAAGGTTAATCCAAAACCAAGTTTAAAGGTGGGGTAGAGTTTTCCGCCTCCGAAAGTCATGTAATAGCTGCTGTCCTTCAGGTAATAATTAAAGGAGCCATTGGAATTGATTCTGGAGAACACCTGAGTATCGGACACAAAAAAGTGTTTATTGTATAAAAGGTAAACTCCAAAAAGCAGATCTCCCTCATATTTGCTGGTATCCATTTCATTCAAGGAAGCAGCAGTAATTCCCAGGTTTTTAAGGGCTTCGTTAGTGGGCGCAAAAATGGTGAATTCTGCTGTTCCCGCCAGTTGATCCCATAGGTTGAACTTCTTTAAACCGCTCACAAACACACTATAATCCGGATGTCCGGCCAGCCAGGCTTGTACGGTTTTATTGAAATTAGGCTTCATCACGTTATCCAGCACCTGCAGGGTCCCATTGGCCAGTACCACATCTTGTCGCATGACTTCAGATCCAGAAAAATACAATTCATTTTCTGCCCCTCCATTTGGATTGCTAGATGCTCTGGATACATACAGATCCGCATCAGATAAAGTGGTATAACGCACATCAATTCCGTTATTTGGAATATCGCTGACCCTCAATTTACGGGGCATCAAATGGTATCCGATTACCTTTTTTAGGCTATCCTGATTCATTTTATCAAAATCTGAAGGATTATAAACCCCCATCCTATTGAAAGCTTCATCTGTAGGTGCCAATACGGTAAAAGGACCTGCTCCATTGAGCTCATCTGCATAGCCTACTTTTTTAAGGGCTGCATAAAACAAGCGCATTTCATAGTTGTTCTTCACAAAATCGCCTGCCGGACGAATGTTTTCGTTCGGTGCAGCAATCGTTAAATCATCATGCTTACAGGAAGCCAGCAATAAGATTTGCATGCCTATGGCCAGTATCATCAGCGTTTTACTCCAATATTTTCTTTTTTCGATGAAAATCATATTCTTAATAAATTGGCGGTGCATATTTCCTTTGAACGGTAGTTAAATAAACCTTCCCGTTTACAACTTCAATGGTGTTTACGGTAGCGAATGTGGCTGGATTATTCAGTCCTGAGTGGATGTTGACCAATAGGTTGGGCAAAATCGCAGCGTTATCATTGCTCTCCATTCTGAGTTGACCATTTCGCAGGCAATTCACAGAAACCCAGTTTCCTCCATTATCCGTAGAACCGTCATAGAATGGGTTGGTGGTAATGTCCATTCCCGGTACAAAGAAGTCGAAGCGCTGCCAGATGTTGGTGGTGATGCCATTGGCTGATTTACTGGCCCAGATCGGGAAGCTCGAATAAGGACTCACCGCCGGACTTTCGGTATTTAACTTCACACTGGCAAAGTATTTCCCTTTATATCCAGGTACAGTGGCTCCGTTCTTACTCATTAAATTCTGATCTTCGTAAAGCGAGAGATAAACGTTCATGTCATCTTTCATTCCCCACTGAAAACTGGCCAGCAAAAAATTGTCTTCTTTAAGGGATTTATCGGCTTGCCAATACCCTTTTGCACTCATGTTATAGAAATTCACATAAGCTAGAGAGTCCGACAGCGGAAGTTTATGGAAAATCTCCTGACGCAATAGCACACCAGTTTTTTTGCTCACAAAATCTTTCTGCAGCAGGTGCAGTGTATACACCTCCTGATTCGTTAAATTGATGGTGGTATCGATCAAAATGTCCTTTTTAAGATGGTTTTCCAATTGGAAAAATGGCACTGTATTTTTAGGTCGGTAAGCGAACATAATGCGTACTTTTCCAGATGGCACCTGTGCCCAGCTACTCAAATCAAAACCGTTTAGAATCGGACCAACCAATACATTTTCTTTTCCAGGATACTCCGGATTGTTGACCGAAGTACTGTTTCCGATATGTGATGGGTATGGCGGCGCATAAGCATCCCGCTGATCCAGGAAATCACCTACAATTTCTGCACTAACGGGCATACCGCTGGCATCCACAACCGGGTTGATCAACATACAGAAAAACGGAACTTTATTGTCTTTACTGCCGAGCGTTTGCACATAGTTCAGGTTATTGAACACGCGCAGGTAAGCAGGCTCCTTAATTTTACTGTATTCGACTTTCACACAGCCGGAGGTCAGCAGCAGGAAATTACAAGCTACCAGCCAGACGAATGTGGTGTTCATTTGAAATAATTTAATCTTTTTCATTATTTGTTATGTTTGATAATGATCATTTTTGCTTTGGTGGCTGGCGCGCTTCCCGTTCCTGATTGCCCGATTAAGCTTACGGTGTAAATACCCGGCTCATGTACAGGCAATGCCCTTCCCGGACGCAGATACAAGTCTTTATTGGCGATAAAGGCATCATTTTTCAGGACTTCTATGTCGTTTGCCCAAACCCCAGGAACTACGTTAGGTTTAGAACGATAAGCCATCACTTCATACGCACTTTGTGCATAATTGCTGCTTACGTAAGGACGCTCGAACAATGGCATTCCCGGCTGAAGGTTGACACCTGCATTTGGATGGTCTTCGGGAGTCGAAATAGACTGTCCATTATTTAGCGTAAACGTGATATACGGGTTGCCAGTCGACAGATTTAAGAACCTTTTAAAGAAGAAATAGCGGAACTGATTTCTGGCATAAGTAGCATCTTCTTGGGCTGGACCGCCGGTATAAGTTGCACCACTCAAATCGTTGGCTACAATTAATAGTTTAGGTGTTCCTGCAGCATCTGGAGATAACCAGGCGGTATAATTTTGCGCGGGGCGAAGTACTTCTGCGCCTGCTGCAATGACCTTACCTGAGGCATCTACTGCTTCGATGGTATGCGTACCCTGAATGAAATTGCTGTAAGCACCAGCAGCGCCGAAGCCAAGATCCGTTGAAATGGTTTTACCATCTACTCTAAAACTTACTTTTTCAGTGTTTAAGGCATTCACACCCTGTATGCGGAAATAGGTATTGTTAACCGCAGGTGTATTGTCATTCAGGATCTGGAAGGAATTCTGGTAGGTATCAGCGGTTTCAGAATTCTCATTAATTAAATAATTGAAACGTTGTGGAGCGACCAAAATCGTGTAAATCCCGCCAGGCTGATACGTTTGAATTGGCGCATAAGTTAAAGCGGTAGAATTCGTGATTGTTCTTGGGATAGTAGAGGTTGGTGGATCAAGAATGGTGTATGGATTCAATTCAGAACCCAGGGCCGGCATTTGTCGGCCATCCTCCATCAGCACTTTAAACTGATAGGTGCCATAAGGCAGCTCTATATATTCGGAGGCCAGGTTGACTGAATTCATGTTGCTGGTTTGTGTATTGACCAGGGAACCATCCGAATAAGCCAGGGATACGCGGCCTGTTAAATCTTCCAGGCGGCCGCTGCTGTTGAAGGCAGGGTTTGTAATTGTACCGGAAAGGTTGACGATCCTGATTTTAAAATGATCAGGCTTTGAGGGTGCCGAAACGCCTCGTTTCACCGGAACTACGTCTGGCTGTCCTTCCATCGCAAAGGTGGGCATCAGGAAATAATCCGTAGGATTATTGTCATCATTTCTGACTTCCGTTTTGATATCTTTTCCTAATGTGGCCTGATAAGATCTGGTCATAAAATCCAGTTTTACCACTTCCTGTGCATTAAAAAGGTCTTGGGGCACATTCCAGATTTTAGTCAGGTAGCCGTTGACAGGGAAATAATCCGTTCCTGGCAATTTAGGCGGCGATCCCGGAGTTGGCGCTGGAGTAAGAAAACTGGTCAGACTATCGCCATTGGCAATCACCTGATTATACATGGCCAGATTGATCACCCTAGCAGTAGAATTTGCACGATTTTTCGTTAAAACGCGTTTATCTGCCTCAAAATTCAGCTTATCCTTTTTACAAGCCTGAAATAAAAGCATTGCGGCCAGGAAAAACAGGGGGAGGAATTTATATTTTAGCTTATTCATTATTTAAGAAGGTTATAGGTAAAGCCCAGCATAATTTCTGCACCACGGGTAAAACTGCGGTTGATGTATTCGTTACCGTACCATTTACCACCAGTCTGAGGATTGGCGTAAACAGTTTTGATATCCGGATTCAGGATATTCTTGGCGTATCCTTTAAATTTCAGGCTTTTGGTAATCCGCTGACTGAACACAAAATCCAATACAGGTACTGGCTGGGTATACAAATCCGGTTCTCCCGTTAGGTTAATTTGTACCAAACGCTCACCTACCATGTTAAAGGTCATGGTTAAATCAGTGCCCGATTTTGGGTTTTCATAGTTTAACCAAAGGTTGATCGAGTATGGTGCCTGTTCAAACAGCGGAGAGTTTTTTGGCGTATAACGGTCCAGTGAACGGATGGCTTCATAACGTTCCGGTGTTTTTTTGATGTCACTCTGTGCCAGTAATAAGTTAGAACCGAAATAGAAATTTTTCAAAGGATCATATAGAGAACCCAGGCTTTTCACTACTTCCAACTCCAATCCCCATACCCTACCGATGTTAGGATCATTCTGAAACTGAATGGTTGGAAACTCAGGATAAGTTGCGGCTAAACCTGCGGTTTGCAGACTGAATACCTTTACCAATTGATTTTGAATGCGTTTGCCGAATGCAGAGACCGCCAATACTTCACCTTTTTCCGGGAACCATTCCCATCTGAAATCCAGGTTTTGTGTAGATTGGTTTTTCAGGTTTGGATTACCTACGACCAATCCCATCTGGAAAGCATCGAATTCAAACACGTTGGTGATTTCCCTTAACTCTGGTCTGGCCAAAGTAGTGTTATAGGCCGTACGGAAATTCATTTTGTCGTTTAAGGCATAGGTCGCATTGACAGAGTAATATGGCTTGAAACCTGTTTTGTATACTGAATTAGGGTTGATCGGATTCAATGGAATCTTTCCGCCATTGGCGCCCCCTGCAGTTAATGAAGGATCTAAGAATACCCCTGCAGTATCGACTTTCGATCCGATATTAGTGGTTTCGAAACGTACGCCACCTGCTACACGAAGTTTCTCCGTGATTTTCAAATCTACCATCCCGTACACTGCGTTCGTTTCAAAATAGCCGGTATAGTTGTTTGGAGATTTCTGGGTGTTGTATAAGAAGCCTCCGATAGGCATCATCCCTTCGCCCTGATTGGCTGAAGGTACCTTAACGCCGATCATCTGACTGCTGACCAGTCGGTTCAGGTCGCCTTCCACATCGTACAATGGGATCGCTTTATTCGTCGTAAAGTTAGAGCCTGGCAGGAACAGCTGATTCTCTGTGAAAGAGCGGTCGCGGAACAAATAGTTGATCCCTGTTTTAAACTGCTGGGTCTGTCCGAATAATTTAAAAGGGATGCTTAGATCTGCTTTATAGTTGTAATTTTTCTCATCCAGGTTACGCCATCTGCGTCCGTTTGGTTCTGCCTGCATGATGCCGTAAGGGCCAAATCCATTCACATAACCGGAGGTTAAGGCATACAGATGCCTCGTGTAGGTCAGACCATCAGAAGTACTTCCAGCACCAATTCCTGGTCTTGAATACCAGCCACCGCCTCTAGGCATATAGTCTACTAAACTCGCGAAACGGAAATCCGGGTCGTTTTGTTTAGACCTGGAGCTGGCCACATTATAGCTTAAGCGAGGCGACATTTCTGTATCCAGAAATTTATGCTCTCCTTGTAAGTTGAACGTGTTCAGGTTGCGGAAAGTCTGTTTCAGGGAATAGGTGGTGGTATATACCTCCCCTGGTAAGCCGGTATATTCATAACGTCCGTATAGGTTGGTCGCCTTACTTTCTCCGCCCCAGCTGCCCAAATACTGCATACTGATTTCGTTTCGGCTGTTGAAACGATAGGTTAAACCTGCGAGCGTACCATAATTGAGGGTTTCTACACCAGTATTTTCTTTATAGGTCTGATATTTTCCCATATACAGACTGTTTGGTGTGATGTAGTTTGGAATATTCCTTGGGCTGTATACATCTGGGTTACCAGTTACCACCCCCTGATAAATACTGTATTGTGTTAAATCTCCACCAGAAATATCGGTGATGCGGCGGTAGTAATTCCCACCCAGGATCAGGCCTATTTTATGTTTTTTAAACACTTCATAGCTGTTTCCATAAGTTGCGGAATACAATTGATTTAAGGGTGCTTTTTTGTATTGGGTAGTCATTACCGGATCAAAAGACTGCATGATTTTATTGATTCGGTTGACTTCCTGGTAGGCAGTCGGGCTATAATTACTATTGGCAATCATGCTTTGAATAGAACCTAGTCCGTCGGGATATTGCTTGGCCAGGTTTTTAAAATCATGATTTAAGTTCTTGTCTTTGATCTTTCCCCCGAAAGTTCCCATATCACTGTTCCAGAAGCTATTGTACTGACCATTTAAACCTACATTTGAATTCAATCCGCTTTGCGCGATGATTTCAAAGGTTTCTTTTTCTGGAACAGATTTGGTTTTCAGCTCCACGATACCCGCTGCTGCGTCGGCAGGCTTATCCGGCGTTACTGTCTTATAAATGGTGATGTTATCCAATAAGGAAGCGGGTACTAAATCTAAAGGAATGGTACTGCGGTCTGGATCTGAAGAAGCCAGACGAACGCCATTCAATTGTCCGATTACACTTCTATCGCCTAAACCGCGGATCGCGACATATTTATCATCGGTTACCGTTACCCCTGATACGCGCTGTAAAGCCTGCGTAGTGGTGATACTTCCCGTACGTTCTATCAATTGAGAAGAAATCGCGTCCTGGATCACGGAAGATTTCTTTCTTTCGTCCAATACGGCAACTTCTGTATTCGCTTTTCTTCTGGCCTGCACGGTCACCTCATTTAGGGCATTGCTGGAAGCCGTCATGGCGATATTCAGGTTAACGCTGTTTTTATCCACTTTAACGGTTCTGGTATTGTAGCCCATGTAACTGAATACCAGCGTCACTTCCGGTTCTGTAAGCTTGAGGCTAAAATTACCATCGGCATCTGTGGAGGTACCACGCTGCTGGCCTTTAATCTGGATAGATACCCCAGGCAAGCTTTCTTTGTTTGCGGCGTCGGTTACCCTACCCGTAATTCGTTGCTGAACCGGGATGGCTTCAATCACTACATAATGCTCCACCACTTTATACCTTAAACCGGAATTGGAAAGCACATTTTTAATGGCTTCCGCAACGGTCATGTCATTTGTGGTCAAGTTTACTTTTTTGGTGCTGATATCCAGCACCTTCTGTGGAAGCAGAAACTTAACGCCAGTCTTGGCTTCTATACGAAGCAGGCTTTCTTTTACCCCAACTCCCTCCAGTTTCAGATCCACCTTTCGGTTCAGATCCTGTCCAGTTACGGTGTTGGCATACAGCATACCTACCATGGTCAGCTTAGTAAACAACAGGACAAATGAACATCTCATCAGCAAATAAATTATTCTTAAAAATCTGGAACCACCGGGTTCCTCCAAAAGTGAAGGATTAGCTATTGATCCTTTTTGCATATATTTGAATGTTATACGTGTTAAAATGCCCTTTGGGCTAATAATAGGTGTATGAGCCGGTTTTCCGGCTGCCATTTCATCCTGTCTATGTGTCGTCGAAAACATTGCAGACAGGAAGAATTTAATGAAGCGTTCCCTTTAACCTGCCAGGGCCATTGGGGACGTTTTTTTTTGAGTAACTAATCCGTCATAACCGCCTTTCCTTATTTAATGATGATATTTTTACCTTGTATCTGATATTTGAAATGTGCGCCGGCACTTAACACCCGCAGCGTTTCATTTAAAGGAATGTTATCCTGGAGGGTGACCGTCACTACTGCAGCTGCTTTTTTCGGAGATTTGATCGTAAAGCGAACATCGTAAGCGCGCTCCAGTTGTTCCGAGATTTCCTGAATCGTCTGGTCTTTGAAAACCAATCTTGAATTTTTCCAGCCCTGAATATCTGCAACGGCTGCTTCGCTGGAAACCGCCTGGTCATTTAAAGTTTTTAAACTCAACTGCTGTCCGGGGGTCAAGATGGCGAGCTCCTCTCTTTGTCCTTCGTTTATACGATCCACTCTCACCTTTCCAGTAGCCACCTGCACTTGAAAGGGCTTTCCTGAAATGGCATTCACTTTAAAGGAGGTTCCCAATACCTGGGTGCGAATGTTCTCTGTCTGGATGATAAATGGCTGCCTCGGGTTCTTTGCCACGTCGAAAAACGCTTCTCCTTTTAAGGATACACCTCTGATGGAATCTTTAAACTGCTCTGGATATTCCAAGGTACTTCCTGCTCCCATGTAAACGATGGTTCCATCGGTTAAGGTGACCTTTGCCCGCTGCCCCTTTACGGTAGTAAAAGTTTTCATGGACAATTGAACGGCGGCTATGGGATCTTTTTTCTGGAAGCTGTTAAAGGTATAGATACCAATTCCTAAAATGATCGTGCTCAGTACCGCAGCATATTTTAGAAAGTTGTTCCTTCTGAAAAAGCCTTTAGTGATTTTTGGGGTATCGCTTAAGGAAGCTTTACGCTGTTCAAATTTCGACTGCCAGCTGATGAGCTGTTCATCAAGTTCTACAGGCGCATTTGTGGCGCGCTCCCAGTCTGCTGCTGATTCCTCAGCGATCAGCTCCTGCAAAATTGCGGAAGTACCTGGTCTGCCTAAATACCCGCGTATTATTTCCAGCTCGCTGGGCGTACAAGCATCTTTCAGGTATTTTTTTAGTAGTTCTTTATCTATGGGGTGTTGCATATCCTATTTCCTTCAATAGGTATAGCGCAGAAAATTGTTGGTAGGGTGAATGGGTTTAGAAAAATAATTGAATTATTTTATAAACCAGCAGAAAAGCGTAACCACAATGGTGACGTCCAGGTATTCATGTAAACTTTTACGCAAGTGGTTCAAAGAATAGCTCATATGACTTTTCACCGTATTAGCGGAAAGATTCAATTGATGAGCGATCTGCGGGTAGGTCAGCTCTTCCTCTCTGCTCATTTCATAGACCTTACGTCGCTGTGGACTCAGTTCATTCAGTTTTTCCTGGAAGCAGGCTTCGATTTCTGTATAGATCTGGTGGTGGTCTGCATGTCTGGAATCCGGCATGGTTTCTTCATGGTACTCTTCCAGTGGCTGGGTATTTAAAGTCTTTTTGCGGAAGAAGCTGATCACGCTGTTGCGTATCGCTCTAAATAAATAAGCTTTCAGGTTGCCGTCAGGGCAAAAGTCGAGCTGTCTTTTTTCCCACACCCACATCATCAGGTCCATTGCCAATTCTTCGGCCACTTCCGGATCACGCACATATTTTAAAGAGAGTGAGTAGAGCGGTTTGAAATATCGCTGAAAGAGGAGATCAAATGCTTTATCATTTCCATTGCGACAAGATTTCAACAGCTGCTGGTCTGATAATTCACTTAATTCTTTCATAATCTTCCTGAATCTAACGGTGGCAAACCTAGCAGGAAGAAATAAGCTTATAGTTAATGTGGAGTTATGTGATTGTTAAGGCGCAAAATAAAAGCTTGTACCAGCGGTTTTGATATCCTCAAAAAGCGCTTCACATCCAGGAAGTCCGTAGAAATTGTGCTTTTTCATCTCCGCAATATACGCTGGTTTATTCAGCGTCGGGAAAAAGCTATAACCATAGTCACTGCCCTTTTCTTTTGCAATTTTAGTCCCTTGGTAACATAGGTAAGTCAGCAGTTTCGTTCTTTTTTCAAGGTCAAAACTTCGGTGTTCTTTTTTGAGGTCGATATTTGAAATATGAAGACTGAGGTTTTCCAGGTAGCTGCTATTTTCTTTGCTGCTTAAACTATTTAACACCTCGAATGCCGCTTCATGAAAAATTAACTCCCCATTACAGCCTATTCTCCATAATATTTCCCCAAGAATTTCCTCTGGCCAGCGCAATGCTAAACTTCTTTTCATCAGCCATTCCAGTAATTTAGGATCAGCGGTATAGCCGAAATCAGTGACCAGGTCTTCCAGAAATGCAGGATCATTTTTAATTAGCCATGGCAAGCGGCTTTTATCCTCATTGATCAGGTAGATATTTCGAATGGCAAACCTTTCGATGATCTTTTTCCGATCTGCCACGAGGTTGGCATCGTCTTTCCAGGGAGACATTTTAGGGTCTTTGGATTCCAAAGAAGACAGCTCAGGATACTTCGTTTTATAGTCTATGATTCGAGGCAAGGCAAACAGTTCCGTAATGAAATTACCGTTTTTAATGACATATACAGGATTGCTGTCTCCGAGACGGCTGCCCTTAAACACCAGTTCTTTATTACAAGCCGGACTGGCGTACCTTTCTGTATTGGGCGCCGGATCAAAATGAATGGCTAAATACCTGGAACTGGAAGCGGGATCGATCTTTCTTCCGAATATCTTGCCTATTCTTTCTGCGAAGACTTCATCGGTGACGGGTTTAAAACCATACTTCAGCAATTCTTCCTTAAGAACGGGTACAGTGACATCAAGGTCCTTTTCGGTATATTTAAATTTTTCATCGTCTCCTTTTTTGAGCTGCTCGGATAACACTTTGATCAGTTCTGGATCTTGGTTTAAGGCAGCAGGTATTTTGGATTCCTGTACGGATTGCTTTGAGGCATTTTGACAGGCCGTGATCATTAAGGTCAATAGTATGATATATATGGTTTTACTTTGGGTCAATATTTTCATTTTTCAGGTCGTATATCTTTTTTTTACTTAGAGGAATCGCTATTCTTTGCTTTTGATCAGCATCATGTGATATAAATCCAGCATAGCTATTTTATAGGGATGACTGATTTCGGCTCTTTGGGGAATTACAAATCTGATGAGCTCTGGTTTTTTGAAGGTCCAGTTAATATTGGTTTTCAGGGTATCAATCGGTTTATTTGGCCCTTCATAAGTATGCATGTAATGTTGTACCTGCTGCAATTGACCAGAATGATCCGCATTAAATCGAACTTCAATAAACCTCTTGATCACACCACCAGTAAGGTTTTTACTATTGGAATGGTAATAGTTATCTGTTAAAACCTCATAACTGTTATAAAAAGCATGGCAGTTTTCCGTTTTGCACCATTCGTTAAATTTGGGGCTAACCATATATATGGTATCTGCATTTTTAGTATAGCTTAAATTCCAGGTTTTGTCGGCCAGCAGACGCTCGACATCGAATTGTTGATTTACTTTCTTTAGGAAAATGGTATCTATCTGGTACTTTGCTCCTTTAGCTTGACCGCCGCCACGTGGATTCGAAAAGGTAATGGCATCACTTTTAAAGCCTTCTTTCGTAATTGGCTCCATCACCCAGATTGGCGGCGCTTCCATGACCATCATTTCTGAGAGTAAAAACTTGTTGTATCTTTTTTCTGTGAGGTAAAACTTTCCGTTTTTGTCTGTGGTCGTTTCTCCAACACGGCAATCCGCTACTGGTTTCTTGTCATAATCCACGATCACACCTGATATAGCCGGCCTGGCTAATCTGGAAACGCAGGAAGAAAATGAGACCACCAAAAGAAGGAGCAATAAGATCTTTAGTTTAAAAAATTCGTTTTTTCGGCTAGTTTTCATTTATACTCAGATTTTACAGGCTATATGCTACATTTTAAGATCAATCTGATTTTACAATCAGCCTGATTTAATTTCCTGAACTTCCAATATCTTAATTTAAAATAGAATACCTGCATTACAATGGCATCCCCACAGAAAATTGACAGTTCTTCAGATGAACTGCTCTATCCTCCAAACATTTCCCAGGTCCTGTTGTTTTTTTTATGTCTAAATCAGTTGTCAAAGTTGGATTTAGGCCATTTATATTAAAGAAAGGATATGCTTATGAACGAACTTTTTAACCTGAAAGGGAAAGTCGCCATTGTAACTGGGGGTGGTAATGGAATTGGGAAAGCTTGCTGTGAAACGCTTGCAGATGCTGGCGCCGCTATTGCCGTTGCCGATTTAAAACTGAAAGATGCAGAAGCAGTGGTTGCAGAAATCATCGCTAAAGGCGGTAAAGCCATAGCGGTTGAATGTAATGTGACCAATGATGATGATTTGGTCCGTCTTGTGGAACGCGCTGATCAGGAATTGGGTGGGGTGCATATCCTGGTCAACAATGCAGGCGGCGGCGGTGCTGGTCGAGAAAACCCATTTAAAATTACTGTAGATGACTTTGCACACGTTTTCAAGCTAAATGTTTTCAGTGCCTGGCGACTTTGTCAGCTGTGTGTGCCCTTAATGAAAAAAGATGGCTATGGTAGCATTATCAATATCACATCGATGAGCAGTATCAATAAAAGTCCGAATATAAGTGCATATGCCTCTTCTAAAGCGGCAATCAACCACATGACCAGCAACCTGGCTATGGATTTCGGACCGGAAGTTCGCATCAATGCTGTTGGCCCGGGAGCAACCAGAACTGCAGCATTATCTACAGTACTGACGCCAGAAATTGAAGAAAGAATGCTGGCACATACGCCAATTAAAAGATTAGGGGAGCCATCGGATATTTCTGGAGCTGTATTGTATTTTGCTGCCCCTATTTCAGAATGGGTAAGCGGACAAACCCTATTTGTGAATGGCGGCGGGGTTCAAACTCTCGACTAAACTTTAAACCTTGGTTAAATAAAAAAACAGGCCTCGCTATAGTTTCTTAAGCTACAGATGAGGCCTGTTTGTGATTCGACTCCTTTATTCAGGGTCTAATTTGTTAATCGTTTAACACCTTGGCAATCATTTTATCCAGCTTTGCTTTATCTTTTGCATAAGGCGCGAGATTAAAAAGCTTTACGGTTTTAAACTCTATAGGATGACTTTCGCTCTGCAAAGAAATGTAACCGCCGGTCAGCGCTTTACCATCCTGCTTTATTTTCGGATCATAGTTAGCGACGTTACCTCCACCAATTTGCGGTTTAGTATATTCCAATACCACTTCTTTATCAATGATGTGTTTAATCACCGAATCTCCTAAGACTAGAAAATCAGCAGTTACCCATTGGTCGCCATCATAAGTTTTGGACTTAGAATCCAGACAATGCGGGGTAAATAATTTCCCTTCATATACGATTTGCGTACCTGGTGTACATACATTACTGGTATGACGCACATGTTCTCCATCACCACCTAAAATTTGTCCTTCTACAGAAATTGGGAAATCCTGGTTTTTAAGCATCGTTTCCGGTGCCTGGCAATGCAGCATCGCGCCGCTATTTCTTATCGCCCATCCTTCTCCCCCTTTAGCCTGATCGCCAACAAAGCGATAGGTCACTCTAAGCAGGTAGTATGAAAAAGGTTTTTTGTAAAAAATATGTCCATATTGCTGATCAAACTGCTCATAGCCGTCGTAATTTACTTTGATCAGACCACCTTCTACTCGGAAAGTGTTCGCATAATTATCGTTATAATCATGTTTAGAGATTTTAATGTTCCAATCTTTCAGGTCTTTTCCGTTAAAAAGATTGGTCCAGCCTTTTTGAGCGGAGGCCTGGCTTACCAATAAGAAGCTGAGTGCGGCAAAAAGGGATAAGTTAATTTTTAGTTTCATATTTCATTTTATGGTTCGATTTAAAAATAGGGATTAAAATTAGATCAGTCAATAATTATCCTGCCGATGCACTAAAAAATTAACCATTATTAAATAGAGGGATTTGATGTAGAGAAAAGAAAGGAAACATAGCGATGGAGTTGAACAGCAAAAAGACCTTGACATCCAGACAATTGCCCAGATAGCACAGTTACGGAGACAGATCAAGGGATTATTTTATATGGATAAAACATTATGGTCCCGATAAAAGTTATATGGAAATAATAGCTCATCATAAATAATTTAAAAAATGGAAATCATGAACGATCAACTCCCTGCTCATGCTACAGTAAGCCGTCATTTTTCGGTATCTGCGGAAGACGTGTTTGATGCCTGGTTAAATACCGCAATGGTTGGAAGATTTATGTTTGGTCCCGAAGTTCGGGATGAAAAGATTGTAAGTCTTCACTCCGATCCTAAAGTTGGAGGATCTTTTTCCTATATCGTACGCCGGGAAGAGGATCAGGTTGACCACATTGGTGAATATACAGAGATCAACAGACCACTGCACCTGGCTTTTACCTGGGCTGTACGCTCAGATTCTCCGGATCACTCAGAGATCGTGATTGACATTATACCGAATTCTACTGGTGCAGAACTCACCTTGACTCAAAAAATGCCAGCAAACTGGGCTCATTTCGTAGAAAGCGCAGAGAGTTCCTGGACAAAGATGCTAGATGCCCTGGATAAAATTCTTTAAACAGGATTATTCCCAGTTTGTAGCAAAAGGTTTAGGTTCATAAACCGGATAATCTTCAGCGGATGGATATTCAAGAAATATAGACATAATGATGGACTTTATATTTAAAACGACTGAGCAGAGAAATAGTTTTAGCTACTATTAAAACTATTTCCCGAAGAATATCTGAAACAACCTTGACAAATTCGACGCTACAAGAAAAAATAGTTAAGAAAAGCTATTCATTTCAAAATAGACTAAATCGCTAAAAACCGCGTTAAAAGGCATGTTAAAGGGGGAAAGGAATTATTTTAAAATATTTTATTAAAAAAACTTAGATTTCTTTTAAACAATCCCTATTTTACACTTGTTATTCACTATCGTTGAGCAACCACTTAATTGGAAGCGATAACAACTTATCTTTAATAACTAAATAAAATACAATGCCAGAAGGAACAGTAAAATTTTTTAATGAGTCAAAGGGATTTGGCTTTATCGTACCTGAAAACGGAGATGCAGAGATCTTTGTACATGTAACAGGATTAGCAGGCCCAGTTAGGGAAAACGACAAAGTTACTTATGAAGTTGAAAACGGCAAAAAAGGCCTAAACGCAACAAATGTTAAAGCCATCTAATTGATCGATGATTTAATCAAAGCATCTCCAAAAGAGATGCTTTTTTTGTTTATATCCGACATTGGTTACCCGCTTTTCAAACCGAATGCATTAATTAAACCCGAAAAAGCGGCTGTATTTCTAAAGCAATACGTACCGCTTCCAAGTTTATTTCTTATTTCCCTTTACTGGAAGCGACTTGAATTTTTAGCACCCAGGCATATTTACCGGGCAAGTCTGCCGGTAGTTTAACCCTTAACTTCCCATCGCTGCTGGTCCAGTTTAAGGGTTGATTCAGACCTAGCAGATAGATTTTTGATCCTTTCTTTGGCTGAATTGCAGCAATTGAGATTTCATTTTCCTGCTGCTGATTAAAGATCGCATAGGTAGTTTTACCATCCTTACTTTGCGTAAAGCGTAAATGATCCCCTTCCTTATAGTTTTCTAAGCTGTTTGTCGAATAGATCGCTTCTTTATTCTGTTTCAGCCATTCTCCCATTTCTCCCAATCGTTCTACGCTTGCTGCAGGAATTTCACCTGCTGCGTTTGGGCCTACATTTAACAGGTAATTCCCTCCTTTTGCGGCCACATCGATCAGGTTATTGATCAGGGTTTCTGCAGATTTCCAGTTTTGGTCATTTTTCACAAAGCCCCAGTTGTTGTTGATCGTCATACAGCTTTCCCAATATTCCTGAGAATTGGTTTTTAAGATTTCTTGTTCCGGTGTACCGAAATCTCCGGCTGCATTTTCGTACTTATCCATGCCTTCCATCCCGCCACGGGCTTTACTGATGCGATTGTTGATCACTAAAGATGGTTTTAGACCACGCAGATAGTTATATAGTTCTTTGCCCTGGTCTTCTGTCCATTCAGAAATCCATTCTCCATCAAACCATAATATCGCCGGGTCATATTTCTTGATCAGTTCTGCCAGCTGTGGCTTTAAGTATTCTTCTCTATATTTCGCGAAATCTGGTTTCTGCTCAGGCTTTTGTTTCGGATTGGCGTTTGGATGGTGCCAGTCCATGATCGAATGGTACAAGCCGAATTTGATACCAGCACTTTTGCAGGCATCTGCCAGCTCTTTAATCACATCTCTTTTAAATGGCGTCGCATCCACAATATCATAATCCGTTACCTTGCTGTCCCACATACTGAAACCGTCGTGGTGTTTTGAGGTGATCACCATATATTTGGCACCTGCCGCTTTCGCAATACTGACCCATTTTTTTGCGTCAAACTGTTGAGGATTGAATTGTGAAGCATATTTCTCATATTCTGCGGTAGGAATCTGATGCGTTTCCATAATCCACTCTGCGCCACCATCCTTTCCGTTGTAAGTTCCGGCAGGAACTGCATATAATCCCCAATGGATGAACATTCCAAAAGTATCGTCATGCCACCATTGCATACGCTCGGTTTTGGCGGTTTTCGACTCTTCTAAATAGTTCTTTTGGGCAAATACCGAACAGGACAGGGCCAGACCGGCAAACAGCAAACAGCTCTTCTTCATAGTTTTATCATTTGGTTATTACAAATAACGGAATTAAGACCTGCTGCAATTCTGTAATAATGCCAAAGCATTAAACGATTTTAGCTTTGGCTTTTTATGAAATTCCAGAAGCTAATTTTCCTTCTGGTAACAAAACCTAGTTTTTCATAGAGTTTTATCGCTCCGATATTGCTTTCAGCAACGTGCAGGTAGGGTGTTTTATTTTCTAAAAGGATCTGTTTTGAGGTATAGGCTACCAACTGTTTGGCGTATCCTTTCCCTGTATGCGCTAGATGTGTCACCACAGCACTCACTTCAGTAAAATACTGGACTCAGGGTAGATCGTAAAAGTAATCATCTCATAATAAGTCATTTTCATGAAACCCATATCGATTTTACTGTCTAACTTCTCTTCATCAATCGTTCCTGCATTCTGGTACTAACGGCGTTGATTTCCATAATTTTATGATTTTATTTCCAAGGCTATTCCTAACGATGATTAAAGTTAAACAGCCATTTTCAGAATTAAAGGGGAGTAAAACGTCAATATAAAGGGGCAAATGTGGCATAATCAGAAACTTAATCACAAAAACTGTGTTATGCTTTCATAAACCAGAAACATGCTCAAAAATCACCCGGGAAATTTCAAATTCGTCATCAATAAACCGGTCTTTTATACCTCAATATTGCTGATTGTATGCAGTTTGGCTTTGTGCCTGCTTTTTCAGGAATCTTTAGACGCCTGGTTCGACAGTACAAAACTCCTGATCACACAAAACCTGGGTTGGTTTTTAATCCTGACGGTAAATTTTATTCTTGGTTTTTGTCTGTATCTGGCTTTCGGAAAATTCGGAAGAATACGGCTTGGTGGAGAGGATGCGGAGCCGGAATTCAGCAATATCTCCTGGTTTGCCATGTTATTCAGTGCAGGGATGGGCATAGGAATTATGTTTTTCAGCATTGCTGAGCCAGTTTCCCATTTTAGTCATCCCCCACGTCCAGCGGGTTCAGAACCTGAACTGGCCATCCAGGCGATGGAATTTACAGCCTTACACTGGGGACTGCATGCCTGGGCGATTTATGCGGTAGTTGGACTTGCACTCGCTTTCTTTTCCTTCAATAAAAAACTTCCACTCACTTTCCGCTCGCTATTTTACCCATTTTTAGGAGAGCGCATCCATGGTTGGTGGGGACATTCGATCGACATTCTTTCCGTAATCGCCACATTGTTTGGCCTTTCCACCTCCCTCGGACTAGGCGTACAGCAAATGAATGCCGGTTTAAACTTCCTTTTTGGCTGGGAGATGTCGACCACCCTGCAATCTTTTATCATCATCATAGTTACCTCTATAGCTACCATTTCTGTAGTTTCCGGTTTAGATAAAGGCGTTAAGCTCCTGAGCCAGGGAAATATGATCATGGCTTTCGCGCTGATGCTGCTGGTATTTGTACTTGGCCCGACCACCTATCTGTTAAAAAGTTTCATTCAAAACACCGGATCTTACCTGGCGGACTTCATCGAAATCAGCACTTGGAACGACAGTTACCGCGAATCGGGATGGCAAAATTCCTGGACGGTGTTTTACTGGGCTTGGTGGATCGCCTGGTCGCCATTTGTAGGCAGTTTTATCGCGCGGATTTCTAAAGGAAGAACCGTGAAGGAATTTATCCTTGGTGTCCTGATTGTCCCTGCCATTATCACCTTATTATGGATGACTGTATTCGGCGGAACTGCCCTTCATTTTATTCTGGAAGGAGAGCATAGTTTGATCGCTGCCGTAAATGCTGACATCTCCACTGCCCTGTTTGTGTTCTTGCAGAAAATCCCTTTTACGCCCATCTTATCAGGATTAGCGATCCTCCTGGTCGCTTTTTTCTTTATCACTTCTTCTGATTCCGGGTCTTTGGTGATCGACAACATCACTTCAGGTAACGCCGCCTATACCCCACCACTACAGCGTGTTTTCTGGGCTTTCCTGCAAGCAATAGTGGCGATTGTTTTACTCTGGGGAGGTGGATTAGATGCTTTGCAAACTGCCGTGATTATTGCCGGACTGCCTTTTGCCGTCATCATTTTACTCATGTGCTACAGCCTGAAAAAAGGATTACAGGAAGAGCTGAACAAGAATAAAAAGAAGCTGCGTTCTAAACAGGAAAAAAGCTACAGAGACACCATTTCAGACCTGATGGCTGAACAAAAGTAACCCCTTAAAGAAGAAAACAACATGGCATTAACCCCTAAAATAAACGTAATCGCAGGTCTGGATCTTTCTGAAATGGACCAGTCGCTCATTCAATACCTCCAGCTGTTAACCGAACTACTGCCCTTAAGCAAGGTGACCTTTTTTCATAACATCAAACAATCTGAGCTTCCTGAATCTTTTAAAAGCCCGGAAAAGCTCCATACCATCGCCAATACACTTAAAAAGAAACTTTCTGATACGATTCCTACCCTGCTTGTTGATCAGCTGCCTTACGATGTGGAGATTACCTTTGAGGATTATACAGAATTGTCATTTCAAAAGATGGCAAAGAAAAAACAAAGCAATCTAGCAGTATTGGGCAACAAACAGCACCTGGAGGGCAATGGCGGGCTCGCTCATAAGCTCATCCGCATGCTTCCTTTTGAGACCCTGCTGGTCCCGGAAACCTATAATCCAAAACCAACAAAGGTGGTTGAGGCCATAGATTTTTCAAAATACACAGCTAAAGTGATGCAATGGGGCAGCCTGATTAAAAATTACAGCCAGATCGAAGAGCTGACTTTTCAGCCGATCAACATCTCCAAATTGTCCTGGCAGTTCTTTCCAGGTCTATCCAACGCAGAGATCAAGAAGAATACTCAGGAAGATGTGAAGATAAAATCGGAGAAGTGGACCAAGCTTTACCCAACTGCCAGGCCTTTAAAGGTGATTCCGGCAGAGGATAAAAATATCGCCTCCGCGTTGATGTATCATGTAAAAAAAGAGCAGGCAGACGTTTTGATTATGGGTGTTCAGGGGCTCACTTCCCTGACCACGTTATTTATGGGCAGTGTGGCAAATGAAGTGCTTTACCTGGAAACCGACACCTGTTTATTGTTCGTAAAACATAATATTGAAGGTTAAAACGGGTTAAATGAATTGTTTTACCCAGACATTTATTGTGCAGTCATTTTATTCAGATCGTAAGTAAGGGCCAGCATAAAATACCGCTTAATCACCGTAAAACGCTGCTGACTGATGAGATTGCCGGAAGTATTTCTGGTAAATCCAACATTCTGGTTCAATAAATCACTTCCCGACAAGGATATTTTCAAAGCATTTTCTTTACAGAAAACCTTGCTGATGGATGCATTGAGTATCATTCTGGAAAGTCCCTCTTCAAAAATAGCTGTTTTTCCCAGCAATGATTTCGAAACTGGCTCCGAATAGGTCGCGTTCATATAGAGCCCTTGATTGGAAACTGCAGTGTTTTTATCCTGCTCAATGTCTTCATTTTCATTGTCCAGCTCGCTTTTGGAAACCCTGGTATTCGACTTGAGCTGTGCATTCATCTGGAGCTGCTCCAGCGAAGTCATGAGCCCGACTGTAAAAGTCCGGCCTGCTTTCTTTAGTTTCTTTAAATATAAACCAGAAATCATAAATCGCTGTTCTTTTGATTCTTCTGATAAATACCTAAAGTTTTTAGTTTCCTTTAACAATGCCGCTGAATCTTCCCGATTCAGCAATAAGCTAGAAAAAGTGCCGCTGTTTGATGTCTTATTTTTAAGCCCTCCATTCATCGTGACCTTCAGGTTTGCGGTCGTTCCCAGCTTTAAATTAAACCCGCCATCCAACTTTTGCCGGAATACTTCGTTACTGAATTCCTCCCCAGCCGAGGTGTTGACCAAGCCAGATGGCAAGCTATTTTGGGCATTGATTTCCTAGGTTCCCTTAGTTTTTAATGACCCGATTTTGTAATTGAAGTTGAGGCTATTCTCATTTTTATTCCATTTATTCTCATAATGCAAGCCGGAAGTCCTGGCAACCGGAATCCCTTGTCCCCCATAATTGCCGTTACGCGACTCCAGTTCATCGTAACCGCCCAGGTCAATCATATATCCCGGAATAGAAATATCTACGTTAGAGGCGGCGTATTTTGCGTTATCCTGCCAATTTAAACTCGTCGCCCCATTGTTTCCTGCCACTCGATAAACAGAAATCCGCTGCTGACCGTTAAAATAATCCCCCATCAGCTGGGCCGCATGAAAATCGCCGGTTCCCATCCCAGCTTCGGTTTTACCGAAATATCCTTTCTTTTTATCGGCCTTGAGTTTGATGTTAATTGTCCGAATACCTTTCCCATCGTTCCTGCCAACCAGGGTTGCCAAATCACTTTTCTTCTCAAATACCTGGATCTTATCTACCATATCTGTGCGTATATTCCGGGTAGCCAGTGTGGGATCATCTCCAAAAAACTCCTGCCCATCCACCAATACTTTGTCGATGGTCTGACTTTGAGCACTCAATTTTCCATCTTTATCAACCGAAATCCCGGGCAGCTGTTTCAGCAGATTTTCTACCTTATCGTTCGCATTAGACTGGAAGGACAGGGCATGATATTCCGTAGTATCTCCATTGATCCGGATGGGATTTACTTTCCCTAAAATCGTCACTTCCTTCAACAGATTGGTTTTCATCCGCAGCGTAATCCGATCAAAATCAAAGACTGGATTCTTCGGGCTCAATTCAAATTCCGCAGTGTAATCTGAATAACCAATGCAGGTCATCAGCAGGGAAAACTTACCGGCAGTTAAGCCCCTTAACTCAAAACCATCTCCAACAGCAATCTTATTGAACTTTTGCGGCACATCACGATTTCTTATAACGAAATTGGCATTTAAAATCAAATAGTTAACATCATCATAAAGCACCATCACTTTAACTTAAAATTGAGAAAATCCGGGCAAAAAAAATCCTATTGACAATAAAATTGTCATTAAATATTTGAGTAACATGGCTATTTATTTAAGGAGATGAGGGGGTAATGGGATTCGTTAAAATCATCTTTTCAAGCATTGACCTGTACATAGATCCAACAGGAATAGGCTGCTCTTCCAGCCAGACATTTCGCTTGTCGAGCTTTCTAATTCTGGAACTGGAAACCAGGAAGGAACGGTGCACCCGAACGAATGCCGGAGCGGGTAACAGTGCTTCCGCTTCTACCATAGTTAAGCGAGAGCGTACCAGTCCGCTGGTCAAAACGAACTGCACATAATTGCCCACACTTTCGGCATACAGCAAATCATCCAGTGCTACCTTGATCAGCTCATAGCCACTTTTAATAAAAATTACAGGAGCAGGTTTCTGCACCGCAGCCGTCTGCTGATGGCGGAGCTGGCTATGTTCAAAAGCCTTATTGCATGCTTTCAAAAATCGCGGAAATGAAAAAGGTTTCAAAAGATAGTCTATCGCATCCAATTCAAAGCTCTGCACTGCATGCTCCGAATATGCGGTGCTAAAGATCACCATTGGTGGATTAGGAAGAGACTTCAGGAAGTCGATCCCAGACAAACCAGGCATCTTGATGTCCAGAAAAATCAGGTCTACCCCCTCCTGCTGAAGGTAAACCAGGGCTTCTTTAGTCCGGGCAAAACAGGCAACAAGCTGGATACCTGCCACTTCCGAAGAAAGGTTTTTGATCACCTCCAGGGCAATGGGCTCATCATCGATTGCGATTGCCTTTAAAACGGATGGCATTTCAGTACTGATCATGAGATGTGAAGGGTTAATTCGGCTATAAATTCATTTTCAACCCGACCATAATTCAATTGATGCCTGCCTTCATAAAACAGCATTAGCCTTTCTCTAACGTTATTCAAACCTATTCCTGTCGACTTTCTTTCTGGATCCAGGTATAAGGCCTTAGGAAGGCTATTTCTCACCTTAAAACTAATGCTATCTGCTGTGCAAGATAACTCAATGATTATCCAAGACTTTTCATCTGGATCTATCCCGTGCTTAAATGCATTTTCTACAAAGGGAATCAACAGCATGGGGACAATCAAATGATCGCATTGGGAAAGTGACAGCTCAGCGGCTACTTGGATCTGATCTGAAGGCAGGATGCGTAGTTTCTGCAAGGCGATATAGTTTTCCAGGTAAGCGACCTCATCCTGCATCGGAATAAAGTCCTGATGGTTATCCTCCAGCATAAAGCGCATCATGTCTCCCAGCATCTGAATCCCGTTAGCTGTTCTTTTTGACCCATCCATCAATGCCGTTCCATACAATGTATTTAGCGCATTAAACAAGAAGTGAGGATTGATCTGGCTCCGTAAAAACTGCAGGTCAGCTTTTGAACGTGTCAATTCCCACACTGCATTTCTCAATTCCAGCGCCTGATGATTCCCCTGGCGGTAAACCCACCAGCTGAAAGGTACCGTAAAGAACAATTGAACCGCCCAATTTTCCATCCATAACACAGGCAGCTCTCCCCTGTGACTAAAAAATGATAACAATGGAAAAGAGTATAGGAATGTAGAGAGCAGCAGCCTGAGAAGGAAGCCCGCAGTAATCTTACCGGAACTTAAATACCTAGGGAACAACCAGCAAGTATTACTCACATAAACAAATACCATAGCTGTGACCACTAAAAAATAGGCAGAATAAAACCCGTCATTGCTGATGAGATTGAAATTAAGGAGGAATGCAGGACAGAGCAAATAGAAAACTAAAAAGCCGGAAACCTGGTTTACGATCAAGGCATAGTAGGGTCTTTTTGCGCCTGAGTTTTCAATTCTGCAAATGACATAGGTCCTAAAAGCAGCGTAAACACCGTATACCATCAAGATGATGGAGGCCCTATCCCAGCCTGTCGAGAGCGTTTTTAAAGGTGTATCATTGTAGCCCAGCCAGGCAAACAAGGCGTATCCACCATAATTAGACTGTGCTGGATTTGCATAATAGCTGGCCACATTCACCCCTAGGGCAAGCAGAAAGCTCAAACCTGCAAACTGCAGCAGCAGTAAAATCCAGGCAAAATAGCGGTTATTTTTCTTGTTTAAGAAGGCCGGAATACTGAACAGATTGATCCATAGATACACCGCCAAAAAGAGCAGGATCACGCCAATTCGCGGCAGTAAAATAGGTAGTTCAGACACTCCACTCAAGAATCCATCTGGGAAGAGCGCTTTGACGAGCAGTATTGAGGAGAACAATACAACGAAGAGTATTTCATGGGTAAGCAGTTTATTTTTCATAGGTTCAGCATCAATTATCAGTTTAATCTGACACAAGAATACAAAAGGCAGTAATTGCTTACAAAATATGGGATCGATACCCTATATCTGGTACGAAAAGCTAAAATATGGTTTAAATTTCAACAAAAAAAAGCTGAACACTTCTCTTTTAACAGATCCATGTTCAGCCATTATCAGATGATAGCCGGGCTATATCTTCGTTATTTAGACGATTCCTTGTGCAATCATAGCATCTGCCACCTTTACAAATCCTGCGATGTTTGCGCCTTTACCATAATTGATATAGCCATCTGCTTCCTGACCATATTTCATACAGGTTTTATGGATCTGCGAAATGATCACTTTTAATTTACCATCAATTTCTTCTCTATCCCAAGAGTAACGCTGCGAGTTCTGAGACATTTCCAGACCGGAAACGGCTACTCCACCTGCATTTGCAGCTTTACCTGGTGCATATAAGATCTGAGCGCGTTCAAAAACATGGATAGCTTTAGGTGTAGTTGGCATGTTCGCGCCTTCTGCCACGCAGATACAGCCATTGCTTACTAATAGTTCGGCATCACTTTCATCCAGTTCATTTTGTGTTGCATTCGGGAAAGCGATGTCACATTTGACGCCCCAAGGTTTTTCATTAGGGAAAAACTGACAATTATATTGATCTGCATATTCCTTAATTCGGCCTCTACGCACATTTTTAAGCTCCATAATGAATTGCAGCTTTTCGGCATCAATCCCCTGAGGATCATAGATGAAACCTTCTGAATCAGACATTGTCAATACCTTTGCCCCAACCTGAATACATTTTTCTACTGTAAACTGGGCTACATTTCCAGAACCTGAAATCACTACATTCTTTCCTTTTAAGGAATCATTTTTGACTTTCAGCATTTCTTCGACGAAATAAACCACGCCATAACCGGTGGCTTCCTGACGGATCAAACTACCACCCCATTCAAAGCCCTTACCGGTTAAAACACCTGTAAATTCCCCTTTTATACGTTTATATTGGCCAAACAGGTAACCGATTTCTCTGGCACCTACACCAATATCGCCGGCAGGCACATCAATATCAGCACCCACATGGCGGTACAATTCCGTCATAAAGCTCTGGCAGAATTTCATGACTTCTGCATCAGATTTCCCTTTAGGATCAAAATCGGCGCCGCCTTTTCCGCCACCCATTGGCAGACCTGTTAAGCTATTTTTAAAAACCTGCTCAAAAGCAAGGAATTTGAGCACACTTAGGGTAACTGAAGGATGGAAACGCAAACCACCTTTATAGGGGCCAATTGCGCTGTTCATCTGTACTCTAAAACCACGGTTTACTTCTACTTCTCCTTTATCATTTAACCAGGGTACTCTAAAAATGATCACACGTTCAGGTTCAACAATACGTTCTAAAACCTTATTTACCTTATATTTCAGGTTTTCTTCTGTAAAAGGGATAATAGATTCTGCAACTTCATAGACTGCTTGTAAAAATTCTGGTTCATGAGTATTGCGACACGATACTTTACTCATAAATTCATTGATAGTTTGGCTCATTTGTGTGTATTAGGTTAAAAAATTGGCAAAAAAAAGGACATAGCACATCCGATGCAGACCTTATTCTTGGAGTTAATCAGTTTTTCTCAGGAAAAGAGTTAGTATTTGAATTTTCAGGATATGAAATACAATAAAATGCTTCATTTGGCTCCGAAAACAAAAATAACCTAATTTTTTACAAAAAAAACTAAATAATCAAATTAATACAAAGCATATTAAACTGAAGCCAGGAAATAAATGACACGCCTCTCTACAAAACAGCAAATAAATTTATTTTAATCGCTACAATTCAGCCCGAACCAACACCAATAGCAGATGAAGACGATTGGCCAGGCGATTAGTAAGGCGCTGATGAAACAATCCTTCCAGAAAACGATACTCTCTTGGAATTGTAATCACCAATTGAGCCGCGTACTTGTCGGGGAACTCAATAATCCCTTCTGCCACATCCTCATGATCTCCTTTTAAAGATCGGCTCAGCACAATAGGATCCCGTTCATTGTTTACAAGCTCTACTTTAAACAACCTACAATGATTGGCAGTGGAACCAAGCGCTTTTCATCACGGCACCACTGCTTTCCCCAAATCGCGACTCAAAGATCCAATAGTATTTCCTAATTTTGGCTATCACCATTTTACAAGTGCACATGAAAACTTATCAGCATCAACACAGCAGTACCTCCTCTTTATATATCCTGGCCATCATGATCAGTTTTCTCCTTTTCAGCTCCAGCTTATCAGCAACTGCGCAAACGGTTAGCAAAACAATGTCAGCGGTAGAGTTTCAAAATCAATTGAAGGCCAGCCCTAAAGCAGTGATCCTTGATGTAAGGACCCCGGAAGAGTTTAAATCCGGACACCTTAACCAAGCAAAAAATCTGAACATTTATGATCCATCTTTCCAGGATCAAATTTCCAAAATGGATAAAAAACAACCTGTTTATGTTTACTGTAAAGGTGGCGGAAGAAGTGCAAATGCAGTAAAGAAGATGCAGGAACTTGGCTTTAACACGGTTTACGAGTTAAAAGGCGGAATTATGGCCTGGGAACAAGCTGGATTGCCATTGCAAGGTGCAGGAAAGTCAGAAACAGACCTGTTTACCAGCAATGATTTTGATAAAATGCTGAAAGCAAATAAAAATGTATTGGTCGACTTTTACGCAGAGTGGTGTATCCCCTGCAAAGAAATGGAGCCTAGCCTGGCAAAACTAAAAAATCAATTCAAAGGCAAAGTAGCCATAGAAAGAGTAAATGTTGATGAAGCAAAATCTTTAACCAAATCCATCAATATCGCAGGACTTCCGGTAGTCGCCATCTACCGCAATGGGATTGAAATCAAACGCGTTACCGGCTTTCAATCGGAACAGGATTTATTAAATCTACTGCAGGAACTTAAATAAAAAGCTTTCTTGAAATTTTTTACTTGAGGCAGAGCTAGGAAAAAAACCTTCATTTGAGAAACATTACGGAATTTTCAGTGTTACCCATTTAATACATCTTTATCTAACGCCAGGAGTAGATAAAGGTGTTTTTACTTGAAGGTAATAAAATATATGAGCATAATTTCCGGCTTCAGAACGACGCTGCCCCTCCTTTTTCTAAGTATTACAATTCCAGTTTATGCACAAACTCCGCCTCACTCCATTGAAACTGATAGTCTCGCCAGTCCGATCGTCGAAATTCCGGTAAAGAAACGCTTTGTAAGGGCCGCATCATCATTAGTGCTCGCAGAACTTATTCCTTGGTCTTATAGTAAATTCATTACCCAGGCAGAGTTTTCGAACATTAGTCTGAAAACTATTGGACACAATTTAAAACTCTCTAGCTGGGCTTGGGATGACGATGCTTTTCCTACCAACCAGATTGACCATCCCTACCATGGAAGTGTCTTCTTTAACTCTTTCCGGACCAATGGTTTTACATTCTGGCAATCCGCCCCTGCTGCATTAGTGGGCAGTTACATCTGGGAAACTGCTGGCGAAAATCAAGCTCCTTCAAAAAATGACATCATCAATACTACTTTTGGTGGGATAACCATTGGTGAATCTGTTCATCGATTAACGAAGAAAATACTGCAAACCCGAAGAAGAGGTTTCAGAAGATATATCAATGAAACCATTAGTCTGGTGATCAACCCAACCAATGGTTTCAGGAGAATTGCAGATGGAGAATGGGGGAAAGTTCCTGGCCTATCAGAGAAACTAGACAGCACGGTACTGCTGCTGGAGGCAGAAAGTGGGATTAGGAAGATGAATATGAGAGATGATCAGGCCAATTTTGGTGTATATGGGCGTTTAAAACTGATTTATGGAAACCCGTTTGAAAACTATAAGACTCCATTTGGCAGCTTCACTTTTAATGCAGAAGTTGGACAGGACGACAGTTCTTTTGTAAATTCCGTAAACATTGCGGCTGCGGTGAATGGCTGGCTTTTAAGTGCAAATAGCCGGAACAGACATTTGATGTCCATCACTTCCAACTATGATTACATCAACAACCAAAGCTTTTTGTTTGGTGGACAAAGTATCAACCTTAACCTATTTTCGGAGTTTGGACTGAACACAAACACCAAGGTGAAGACATCAATTGGTATGGGGCCGATATTAGTAGGCGCTTTTGGAGAAAAGGGAATTTACAACAATAGGTTCTACGATTATGGGGCTGGCGGTGGCTATAACGCCAATGCAGAAATCAACGTATCGGATAAATTCATGTTTGAAGTTCATTACAATGGACGCTGGCTAGGTACGCTCAACGGCAATACTTCCAGTTATTTTTCACAGTTGATTTCCACGGAAGTGGAGTATGCATTGAGCAAGGAAATCTCTTTCTCTACTGCCCCAAGTTTGTTTCTTGTGCAGGAAAACTACAAGAATTCGGAAGATGTGCATAAGACGATTCCCGGTTTAAAAATTGGCTTTAAATATAGGCTGGCTTACGATTAATAGACCATCAGAAAGACCTAGCTAACATTTTACTGTTTTCTTCTTTTTCCCAATTGCGCCTTTAACTTTTATATTCAAAATATAATCAAGCGCATTTGGGACTTTACAGGCAGTACCATTCATATGAATAGTGAGGACACCCAAATTCTGAGCCGCTTCAATTGCAGTTGGGGTTAAAGCGGCTACATAAGCCCCTACCGCAATGATAAAGCTATTCATTTGATAACGTACCCGATTATCCGCATTGGGAATCTCTCGCACTGCTCTTTCTAACAATCCTTTGATCGCCGGAACATCTAATTCTTCAGTCATATTTGCTTCAGCTATCCAATACGGATTTAGGCTAATTTTTAATCAAAACCGATTGATTTTCCAGGAAAAGGTGGTTGAACAACTATAGCAAAAATCAGTATATTAGTATCACGATAAAACCGCTGAACATGCTTGAACACCTACCAGTATACCTTTCTGTATTATTTTGTTTGATCGCTATTGCTTCATTAATTCTGCTGCAATGGACCATTCTGGGTTCTGACTCCCGTTTCACAAAAAAGAAAGCGGGCATTACGGCTATCATATTAAGTGCATGGCTGATCCTGCAGGCTATTTTAGCCTTAAAAAACACCTACAACACAGACACCAATGCATTACCCCCAAAAATCATCCTATTTGGAATTTTACCGATGGTGATCGCCATCGTTTCCTTATTTGTGAGCGTAAATGGCAGAGCATTCATTGACGGTCTGCCTTTAGAAAGGCTGACTTACTTAAACCTGATCAGAATTCCTGTTGAGATTGGGCTTTACTTACTGTACCTAAACAAAGTTGTACCTGAAATCATGACTTTTGAAGGCAGGAATTTTGATATTTTAGCTGGCATTACTGCCCCATTAATAGCTTGGTATGGCATTAGAAAAGGGAAATTAAGCCCGAGGCTGATCCTTTTATGGAATGTTATTTGTCTGGCGCTGCTGTTCAACATCGTGTTTACCGCACTTTTATCCAGCCCATCTCCGCTTCAAAAGTTCGCATTTGATCAACCCAACATCGCCTTGCCTAATTTTCCTTTTGTATGGCTGCCTACCTTGATTGTGCCGATTGTCTTTTTTGGCCACCTGGTTTCCATCAGGCAATTACTTCGTAAAATTTAGCCTGATCATGCTTTTCAAAGGAGCAATTACGAATAGTTCAGGATTCCTTGACGGCAAGGGATAAAATATGAACGGCTTCTTCCAGTTCGGGGGTACTCAAGTTTCCAAAACCGAGGCGCATTGCAGTGAAACTATCCGTTTGATACAGCAATTCCTGAGGCAGGTGTAGATTTCTTTTCAGACAATTTTTACTGATACGCATCAGGTTGAGCTGAGGATTCCATTTTGTCCATACAGACAATCCACCAGGAGGCGAAGCAAAATTCAGCTCTTCGCCAAGCTCATTTTGCAGGAGCTCTGTAAACACATCTCTCCGTTCCTGGTAAATTTTGACTGCTTTTTTAAGGTGTCTCTGAATTTCTTTTTCGTCCAGCAATTCTGCGAGCGCTTGTTCCATCAGCATATCTCCCTGACGGTCTACTAATCTTCGAAATTTCGCCATTTCCCGGATCAGATTTTCCGGAGCAATCAAATACCCAGATCTGAAACCTGGCGCCAGCGACTTGCAAAAAGAGCCAATATAGACTACCATGCCATTGGTATCGGCACTTGCAAGGGGCAATACAGAATTCCCATTATAATGAAAATCATAGTCGTAATCATCTTCAAGAATGATAAAGCCGTGTGTTTGTGCCAATTGCAGCAATTCGACCCTTCTTTCTGCGCTCAACGTGACGGTAGTTGGATAATGGTGATGCGGTGTCAAATACAACATTCTGATTTTCTTCGTTTTGCAGAGTTCCTTTATCGCCTCCACAGAAATTCCATCTGCATCTACGGGCACTGAGATGATCTTGCCTCCACTTTGCTGAAAGCACATATTGGCAAGATAATAACTCAGATCACCAACAATTACTAAGTCGCCAGGCTCGATTAACATACTGGAAGCCATGTAAATACTCATGTGAATCCCTCTGGTGGTCAGGATATTATTTTTATTGATATGCAAACCTCTGGTATTGTTCAGGTATTGCGACAAAGTTTCTCTAAAATATTCATTTCCTTCTACATGAGAATAGCCAAAATGCTTGTAATTGGTTTTACTTTTCAGAATTCCGCCGTAGACTTTAGACAATCGTTCTAAGGGCAGCAGTCTGATATCGGGTAAGCCATCATTGAATTCCAGTTTGCTGGATGTGGTTACACTGAGGACATCCAATAGTATACTTTGCTTAAAACGGTAACCAGTTTCAGCAGGATAGCTTGTCAAGATCTTTTCATCGTAAGACTGCAGGGCGATATTTTCCTGCGGGCCTTTATTTCTGACAAAAGTTCCTTTATTTGGCCTGATTTCCGTCCATCCTTGAGCATCCAGCTCATCATAAGCAGCAATAATGGTCTTTCTGTGAACTTCCAAATCTGTTGCCATACTTCTAGTACCTGGAAGTTGGATACCTGCCAAAAGCACCCCTCTCTGGATGGCATTAATCATTTGATGGGCGATTTGAAGGTACACCGGACGATCTAAAGACCGGTCTATACGGATCACGCTTTGAAATGGAATTTGAACCGGACTACTCATAAACTTAAAACTGGTACCTATTAACTATCCGGCAAGGTAATACTTTTGGTGCAAACAAATGAAATCAATGGAATTAGAAGAACTGTTACAGCATATAGTAAACCATGATGAGGTACACGCACGTTTTCTCAACACCCTGTCTTTACAAGAGAATATCGGGGCCAGAAAGATCTCTGCGAACGAACAGCCAGAAACATCTACCTATATGGTCTTAAAACATGCAGCCGAAGAACACCGTCATGCCTTCTACCTGAAAAAACAAATTACCCGATTAAATGCCAATGCCTGTCCTACTTATGAGCCGGACTACCTATTGGCACCTTATAGCAGTAAATACTACCTGAACAAACTGGATCTGATGACCAGTCGCTATTTGAAAAACACACTAGCACTACAGGGAACACCTCTAAAATTTGCTGCTTACTTATTGGTTACGTATGCAATTGAAGTACGTGCGGACCTGATTTATCCAATTTATCAGGATGTTTTGAGTAAAAACATGAGTAAAGTCAGTGTCCGATCTATCATTTTGGAAGAACAGGGGCATTTGGAAGAAATGATTGTTCAATTGAAAAGCTTTTCCGCGGATTGGGAATTCCATGCGGAACATATTCTTAAAATAGAAAGTCAATTGTATCACAACTGGATCAGTGACTTATCAAAAACCATAAACATAACTTCAAATGAGCAATACTAACCTACGTAATGACTGGTCTATCCAGGAAATAGAAAATATTTACCACCAGCCTTTATTAGAACTTGTTTACCAGGCTGCAACGGTCCACCGGGTGTGGCATAAAGCCAGTGAAGTACAGGTCTGCACACTACTTTCCGTTAAAACGGGTGGATGTCCGGAAGATTGTTCTTATTGCGGTCAGGCGGCAAGGTACCATACCGGTATCACCGTAAAAGCATTGATGGATAAGGATGACGTAGTTGCTATTGCACAAAGGGCTAAAGATGCAGGCTCTTCCCGATTCTGCATGGCTGCAGCATGGCGAGAAGTACGTGACAACCGTGATTTCGATAAGATTATTGAGATGGTAAAAGGGGTCAATGAAATCGGTCTGGAAGTTTGCTGTACTTTAGGAATGATCAATGAGGCGCAAGCGGAAAGATTACAGGAAGCTGGATTATACGCCTACAACCACAACCTTGATTCGTCTAAAGAATATTATCAGGAAATTATCAGCACCAGAACTTATGACGACCGCCTGGCGACTTTGAACAATGTACGAAAAGCAGGCATTTCAGTATGTTCAGGAGGTATAATTGGGCTTGGCGAAACACATGAAGATAGAATTCGGATGCTTCATACCTTATCAAATTTAGAGCAGCATCCTGAATCAGTACCAGTAAACGCATTGGCCAGGGTGAAAGGAACGCCTCTTGCCGACCTGCCGAAAGTGGACACCTGGGAAATGGTGAGAATGATTGCCACCGCAAGAATCCTAATGCCAAAAGCAATGGTGAGACTGAGTGCCGGAAGGGCAGAAATGACTACAGAAGAACAAAGCTGGTGTTTCATGGCAGGTGCTAATTCTATTTTCACAAGTGAAAGTGAAGAAATGCTGGTGACACCTAATCCAAAATTAGACGATGATCGTCGGATGTTTGAATTATTAGGCTTGAAACCTATGCAAAAAGATAGAACTTCTGATTCAAAAGTGATAGTATAAGCCTTTTATGGGGGGAAATATCAGCGAATGATATAAAAGGAGAGTAAGGAAATTGTCCTTCTCTCCTTTTTTTATATCTTGGAGCATGGAAATCCTACCACTAATTCTGCTCGTTATCATTGTTTTGATGGTTGTTTTCGGCAAAAAAATTGACAATAGGGTAAAGGAAAAAGCTAGACAGTCACCTGGATTTATTTGGTTAGTTTTAGGTATCGCAGCAGTTTTTGCCATCGCTTTTGGTGCGATTAATGCCAATCAATCTGCCGAATTTGTGCTCTTTGGCGCCTGGTTTATTTTATTTTTGATCGGACTTACCTTATTTGCTGGCGTAATTGATCTGTTTCTAAAAACCAGTTATTTCAAATACCCGGGAATTTTGTCCTTACTTCTTATGATCACTTACGTGACGATTTTGGTTTTAGAAAAAAAACCATAAAAAACTCTATAAAGAATTGCTCTACTGGTTTGGTTTAAGATGTAGTTAGGATGTAACCTGATTAAGTTCAGCATTGCTTAATCTTTGGTAAAGGATTGATAGGTTTGGGGAGTAAACCAAGGCCCTACCTCCCCCCTGCCAGAGCCCTATTACCCCCCTATCAGTATTGAACTAATATTGGTTAGTATTTTCTCTTTATGATTGATTTTATAGCAGCAGCACTGATTGGAAAAAACGAGGAAATTTGCGTTACCAATATTTTTCTAAAAAAAACAGGACCTATGTGGAGATTTTTAAAAAATAACGAATGCTAGATAAGAAGGTTTGAAGTTAGGCAAATCCAAAGGATTTTACCTGATGATGAATAAAAAAGCACTTTCACTTATGAAATAAAAAAATATCAGAATTTCTTCAACAAACTCAAATAACTGATGATCAAATAGATAATATGCAAAAACAACGTTTAAGTGATGACAAAGGTGTTTATTTTAGATAAATTTGAATTTAGAATATTGTTTTTAAATAAATATTTCTATATTTGCACTCCCGAAACAAGGGAACATAATTGATTCCGTAGCTCAGCTGGTAGAGCATTACACTTTTAATGTAGTGGTCCTGGGTTCGAATCCCAGCGGGATCACCAGAAATAGGAACAAAACGTTTAAAAACCTGCAAATCAATTGATTGCAGGTTTTTTTTTGCCCAAAACTACAGTTTATTCAATAAATCACGGAACTGCTTTATAAATTGGGGTCGATATCGGTTCATATTAACAACAAATTTATCGCAGATTTGAAGAGAATCGGGATCAAGCGGAATTCTTGGGGGGAAGGAAATAAATTCTTTCTTTTGCATTCGTAAACCAAACAAAAATTTTCATTTTGAGTCGAGCCGAGCAAACCCTGATCAGTTTATTATTACCGGAAGGTATTCTGGATTATTTTGAATTAACGCAGGTAGAAAAAGAAGGTAAGATGCTAAACATCTACCTTGAAGAGAAAAATATAGCCCCAGAT
>NZ_JACSZW010000012.1 GCF_014472395.1 Pedobacter sp. N36a | reverse complement strand
ATTTTGATATAATTTGTGAAAATAATGTTATGTTTATCATCGAGAAAGGGGATTGTTTTTGTGCACCACAAAGGTAACTTTGTGTTAAAACTTCCTCTTTCCCTTTTTTGCGTTTAGGACGCTATTGACATCGGTATCCTTATCCTTACTTTGCATGGATTTTCTTTATTAACTCTTGAGGTTCTATTCCTGGTTTCGCATAGCCTAACCGGCCAACCATCTGTGGAAGAAAATAGTTATCCAAACCGCAAACGGTCATTGTTCCTGCTTTAACATGATCCACATTGCCATCTTCTTCAATCAGGAGGTCATCCGCTAATATTTGAACAATTTCGCCGATCAGTATCGTTGTACCATTCATTTCAACATCGATGATCTCTCTAAGTTCCAGGCCAATGCGAACTGTAGACTCCGCCACAAAAGGTGCCTTAAAACCAGTTACATAATGTTTCTTAAATCCGCATCGATCAAATTCCGACACTCCAGAAGGATAACTTGCACTGGTTTGATGGGCTTGCTTATACCATTGAGGCAATACGTTGTTTAAACTATATTGGCCAGTCAGCTTAATGTTGCTAAGGGTATCGTTATGTTCACGTTCAGGTCTGATCACCATGCCCAAGAGTGGAGGATTTGCACCGAGGTGAAAAGCCGAACTAATCAAGCTCAGATTGGTCACACCATCCTTACTGATCGTACCCAATAAATTGAGTGATTTATAGCCAATTAAACTATTGATCAGACTGATCCTGTAGTGTTTTTCCATCTCAGAAATCTGACTGCTTTTTATTACTATCATCTTAATTCATCTTTAATTTAACCAAACCACCATCTATACCGATGACCTGACCGGTCAGCCAGCTGGATTCATCTGCTAACAGAAAAGCTATTGCTGAACTAATATCTTCCGGCAAACCATAACCATTAACCTGACCAACGAGCGCCCTATACCAGAACTTCCACCGACTACTCATCTGTTTTTGCCCTCAAAATTCATCATCCTATATGTTTTAAAAAATCATTTTTCACATCAACATCCAAGAAACGGCCAGAATACTCAGCTGTTAATGTGCTACTACCGGTATCCCTTATCCCACGGCTGGATACACAATGATGATGCGCGTCAACGATGACTGCCACATCTTCTGTTCCCAAGGATTCTTTTACCATGTTGGCAATCTGCTTGGTGAGTCTTTCCTGTATTTGTGGACGTTGGGAACAATACTGTACGATTCGGTTCAATTTAGATAAACCAATCACTTCCCCATTGCTGAAATAAGCAACATGCGCCTTACCGACAATAGGGACAAAATGGTGTTCGCAATTGCTGTAAACTGCTATATTTCGCTCTAACAGCATCTGATTATAGCTAAATGGATTTTTAAACAAGGTTGCCACCGGCCTATTTTCCGGATTGAGTCCGCTGAATATTTCTTTGACATACATTTTTGCTACCCGTTTGGGCGTGTCCTTTAAACTATCATCTCTCAGGTCAAGACCAAGTGTGTGCATAATAGCAGCAAAATGCGCTTGTATCAATTCTATTTTAGCGTCGTCGTCTAATTCAAATGCGTCAACACGCATTGGTGTGTCATAATCAGGCGCATTAGCTGCTGGTTCAGGCTCAGCTGTTATTTGGATGTTGTGATTATCGTTCATTAAAATCATGGCTTGATATTTTAATATATGGTATATGGAAAACTATTAAAACTTGATGTTGCAAACATAAATGAAATTTAACATTAAAATAATTGAATACTAAAAAACAAAATATGAGTACACAAAAGTATTATTTAGTTTTAAATAATACTATTTTTTTAAAAAATTAGTATATTTGTAAACTAAAATAAATTCATTTCACCATGAACTATCAGCTCATTAAACAAGTCATTGACCTTATTGAAAAATTTGATACCACGGTAGATTTCAAATCTTATCCAAAAGACTTAACTGGCTTCAAACGTTGGATTCAAGATGATGAAAGAGAAACAGAACAACTTTTCAGTGAGCTCGACTGGGAGGGAAAAGAAAATGGGAGAAGTCCTGAGAGCGAGATCAGCACCTTAATTGTCCACCTGAACAGATATGCAAAAACCTACTCAAAATCAGCCATACACAATTCAAAATTCAACACTCAAGAAGAATTCATATATTTAATTCACCTAAAAACTTTTGGATCAACGACAAAAACAGAATTGATTAAAAAGAACCTTCAGGAAAAACCTGTAGGGATGCAAATTATCAACCGACTAATTGGACAGGGCTGGATACAACAGAACGATTCTATGGCAGATAAAAGAAGTAAAATCATTTCGATTACCGGCAAAGGACTGGAAGCCCTAGATGATATTATGGAAAAAATAAGGCAGGCCAGTCAAATTGTGACCGGAAACCTTAGCCCTACTGAAAAAATGCATTTGATTAAAATACTGCAGAAACTGGATCGCTTTCATCTGGCAATATATACTAAAAATATAGCGCCTGCTCAGCTTGTCAATGTCGCATATAATGAATTTTTATTATCAAAATAAATATAAATTATGTTAAAAAAACTCTCCATCTTAATCTTTGTAATTGGCTTTACACTTTCTGGTATTGCTCAAAGTCAAAAATTTCAGCTCTCCAGCCATATACTAGACATTTCCCGGGGAATGCCTGCTGAGGGTGTGCTGATTAAGCTAGAAAAACAAAATGGCCATGAGCAATGGACATTTATCTCAGAACATAAAACTAACAAGGAAGGACGCATTCAAAACTTCCTTCCTTATGGGGGTACACAAAATAAAGGAATTTTTAAACTGACCTATTTTATTGAACCTTATTTTAAAAGCTTAAAACAAAAATCTTTTTATCCCTTCATTGAAGTGGTTTTTGAAATAAAAGATGACCAGCATTATCATGTACCTATCACCTTGAGTCCTTACGGTTATGCTACTTATAGGGGAAACTAAACACCTGAATTTCTCAATACTTAATATACCTCTATGCAAATACCGGAATCGAAAAAAAGTATAGCTATAATTGGTGCCGGAATTTCCGGTCTTTCGGCTGCGGCTTATGCTGCCCAGGCTGGCAATGAAGTGCATGTTTATGAAAAGCATCCTCAACCCGGTGGAAGAGCAAGACAATTCACAACAGAAAATGGATATGCATTTGATATGGGCCCAAGCTGGTATTGGATGGCTGATATTATTGATGATTTCTTCCGCGATTTTGGTTGTCAAGCAAGTGACTTTTATGATCTTGTTTCCCTTAACCCCCAGTTCGAAATGGTGTTTGAGGATGAATTACTTACCGTTCCTGAATCTTACCAGGATTTAAAAGATCTGTTTGAGCAGCTAGAAACGGGAGCCGCTAAAAAACTTGATGCTTTCATGAGCGCTGCAAAGTATAAGTACGAAGTTGGAATGCAGGAGTTTGTAAACAAACCATGCTATAGCTGGATGGAGTTTGCATCTCCTAAAATTGCCATAAGCGCTTTAAAATTAGATCTGCTATCGAATTTCAGGAGCTATGTCAATAAATATTTTTCACACCCCAAACTAAAGACATTAATGGAGTTTCCGGTTATTTTCCTTGGGGCTTCTCCAAAAAATATTCCAGCACTTTATAGTCTAATGAACTATGGAGGTTATGCTTTGGGCACCTGGTATCCAATGGGTGGATTTTACCAAGTGGTCTTGGGGATGAAAAAAATAGCAGAAAAACAAGGTGTCATTTTCCATTTTAATCAAAATGTAGAGCAAATCGTTGCTGAACATGGTGTGGCCAGGGGAATAGTCATAAATGGAGTACTTAAGGAGTTTGATGCCATTATTGCATCTTCGGATTATCACCATACCGAAACACTGTTAAACAGCGAATTGCGTAATTATGACCAAAAGTATTGGAAAAGCCGAACATTTGCTCCCTCTTGTTTGATTTACTATTTAGGATTTAAAGAAAGAATTCCAAATCTTAAACATCACACCTTATTTTTCGAGAATGATCTCGATGAACACATTAAAAGTATCTACGAAGAAAAGAAATGGCCTGAAAAACCATTGTTCTATGCTTGCTGTCCATCCCAAACAGATCCTAATGTGGCCCCCGTAGGACACGAAAATATTTTCCTACTTATGCCACTGGCAACAGGACTTTATGATACGGAAAGCATTCGTGAGCACTATTTTCAGGATATGATTAAACGCTTGGAAAAACATACCGGTGTAAAAGATTTATTAACAAAATTAAATTATAAACGAAGCTATTGCGTGGATGATTTTATCAGCGATTACAATGCTTATGGAGGCAATGCCTATGGCCTGGCCAATACATTATCGCAGACCGCAGTATGGAAACCAAAGATAAAAAACAAGCATTTGTCTAATTTGTTTTATACAGGGCAGCTGACTGTGCCAGGCCCCGGTGTACCCCCATCAATTATCTCTGGTAAAATTGTAGCAAAAGAAATAAATAAGCTTAAACAAAAAAAAGCGTGAAAAAATTATTTGATGAATTGGCTTACAATGTGAGCAAAGCAGTTACGGAAAAATATAGCACCAGTTTCTCTTTGGGAATCCTGGCGCTAAAATCTTCAATTCGTCCTGCCATTTATGCAATATATGGGTATGTACGTCTGGCTGACGAAATCGTAGACAGCTTTCACAATTATGATAAAGCCTGCCTGTTGCAACGTTTTAAAACAGAAACCTGGACTGCCCTGGAAGAAGGGATCTCCCTTAACCCCATTCTACAATCCTTTCAGGATACGGTCAATAATTATGAGATTGACAAAACCCTGATTGAACAGTTCTTATATAGCATGCAAATGGATTTGCAGCAAGTAGATTACAATTCTGATTTGTATAACCAGTACATACTAGGTTCGGCTGAGGTTGTAGGATTAATGTGTTTACAAGTATTTGTAGGGGGTAATAAAGACGCATTTGATCACCTAAAGCCTTATGCCATGAAATTGGGCTCAGCCTTTCAAAAAATAAATTTTCTACGCGATCTGAAAGAAGACTATCATATTTTGGGACGCACTTACTTTCCTAATATTGATATGAAAACATTCAACAACAATATCAAATTAGAAATTGAAAATGAAATTGAAGCAGAATTCAAAGAAGCATTAATTGGGATAAAAAAACTACCTGCTTCTTCCAAATTTGGCGTTTACCTGGCTTATAAGTATTACCTGTCACTGTTTAAAAAAATAAAGAGTACCTCAGCAGAAAAAATCATGCACCAAAGAATACGTATTCCAAACCGGAAAAAGTTTTCTCTGGCAATGAGCAGTTATGTACAATATAAGATGACAATAATATAAAGAATACTTATCGATGATATTGCGCTCGTCATTTAATCCGTTAAAACATTAAACATGAATTACATTATCCTACTGATCACATTTATATTGATGGAAGGTGCCACCTGGTTCATTCACAAGTACATCATGCATGGCCTTTTATGGGTACTTCACCATGACCATCATGACCATAGCACAGAGGGGCCCTATGAGAAAAATGATTACTTCTTTGTGATTTTTGCTTTACCGGCTATTGCCTTGATCTATTTTGGTTCGTTAAATCATTTCAACTACTTGTTTTACATTGGTCTGGCGATTACGCTTTATGGATTAGCCTATTTCTTTGTACATGATATCTTTATTCACCAACGCATTAAATATTTAGCAAACACCCAAAACCCTTACTTACTAGCAATTCGAAGGGCACACAAACAACATCATAAACACTTGGGCAAAGAAAAAGGTGAATGCTTTGGTTTTTTATATGTCCCCATGAAATATTTCAAAATGTATTATAAAAAAGCGAAGTGATGAAACCATATACCTACTTGTTAATCAATTTGCTCAGCATTAGTATTTGTTTTTTTTTTTCTTTTGACCGTAGAATTCAGTTCAACAAGCATTTTCCGGCGTTTATCAAAGCAAGCATTTTAGTTGCTATTCCTTTTATTGCATGGGATGTATGGTTTACCGCTCATCAGATATGGTGGTTCAATACAGAATATACTACAGGATTGATTCTTTTGGGAATACCTATTGAAGAATGGATGTTTTTTATTTGTATTCCATTTTCATGTGTGTTTACCTATTTCTGTCTGGACAAATTCTTCAATCTCGCCTGGCTAAGCGCTTTTAACAACATGATTGTTTTTGTGAGTGTCATTATATGCGCAGTCATAGCCCTATTACATTACGACAAAACCTACACATTTGTAACAGCGATAGTAACAGCAACAGTGCTAATTTATCTGCATTTTAAGGCAAGAGCATCCTGGATCGGTCAGGCATCTTTTGTCTTTAGCATTTTGATGCTTGGATTTTTCCCAGTAAACGGTATTTTGACGGGTACTGGCCTGGAATCTCCAATTGTGAATTACAATCCGAAGAGTTTTTTAAACATTCGGATCTTCAGCATTCCAATAGAAGATGCTGTATATAGTTATACACAGTTTTTACTCAACATCTATTTTTTTAAAATATTTCAAAAACCCTGAACTTATGATGAAAAATAAAATCTCCATTTCAACTATTCATACAATAGCATTAATTCTAATTTTAAGCTCCTGTGCATCAATCCCTAAAAAAGCAAAGCCAATTGCCGATTTTGAGCTAAAACGCTATTTAGGCAACTGGTATGAAATTGCCCGTTTCGACTTTCGTTTTGAAAAAGATCTGGATAACACCATGGCACAATACAATTTAGATAAAAACGGAAATGTAAAAGTACTTAACAGTGGTTATAATTATAAAACAAAGGTATGGAAGTCCGCAAATGGAATTGCTAAATTCAGAAGCGATAAAAACATTGCTGCTTTAAAAGTCAGCTTTTTTGGGCCATTTTATGCGGGTTACAATGTATTAGCGATTGACAATAATTACCAATATGCCTTAGTTGCCGGAAAAAATTTAAACTACCTCTGGATATTATCCCGTAAAAAAAGCATACCAGAGGATGTCAAGACTAATTATGTTAAGATGGCAGGTGAAATAGGATACGACACTTCCAGACTAATTTGGGTGAAACATGATCAAAAGAATCCCTTTATCGATGAGCAGTAAGAAAATGATAATATCCTCATACAGGTAAAGGATGATGGTCAGGGTTTACAAGAAAATAAAATTAATCAACCTGTCGACAATTGCTCTTTTTAATGATATTTTTAATGACTTCATCAAGTTCCTTAGCTGAATCTTCCAAATAAGAAATTATTTGAGAATGTTGATCATGATTTTGGTCAACAGTACTCAGAAAAGGAACCAATCCCAGAATTCTCGCTAAAGGAGCCCTGACTAGGTGTGTTTGAGCCCATGCAATATCCTGAAGCCGAGCATTATGCTGTTCTATAGTATGAATATAATTGACACGCTCAGTGATATCCTGCATTGCACCAATCATTCTGATCACCTCACCGGTATCCCCAAAAATAAAAACCCCACTGTCTAATACAAATTTATAATTACCATCGGCACATTTGAATCTATACTCACATGACCATCGTGACTGCCCTTTCCTTAATGCTGACCTGACCGTAGCATTAACGAGCTGTATATCATCAGGATGAACATGATCATACCACCACTGATACCTTGCTTCTACCCGCTGGTGGCCAAAAATCTCTTTTATCCCCTTATTCCATATCACCTCTTTGGTCATCAGATCATAATCCCAAATAGCATCTCTTGTTGCCTTAAAAACGGCTTCATAACGCGCAAGGTGATGCTTGATCGTTAACTCTTGCTGAGCACGCTGAATATCAGATGCTTTACGCTCACTGACATCTCGAATTACACCAATCATTCGTATAGCCTCACCATTAATATTTCTCAAGATATATCCACTTTCTTCTACAAAAGAAAAAGCACCATTTTCCTTTTTTAGACGATAATCAGCTATCCATCTAACTTCAGAAGTGTTTTTCAAAGCAAAATTTAATTCCTGAACAACCTTCTTGGTTTCATCCGGGTAGACCAATTCTGCCCATCTAGCTATAGGGAAATTTTCTTTAAATTTCCGATATCCAAACATTCTAAAAAAAGCATCGCCCCATTCCACATGATCATTTAGGATATCCCAATCATAGATGGCATCATTGGTGAGTTCATTTACATAATAATATCGTTCATTACTTATTTTTAAAGCATTTTCTATTTTCTTACTTTCTGTTATATCTAAACTAGCCCCAATTAGTTTTATTGGACTACCCTTTTCGCATTCTACTTTAACCCATGACTTAAGATGCCGCATCTGGCCATCTGGTCTAATCATCCTTTGCTCAAATTCGGTATCTCCTTTTACAGCGATTACAGCCTGGATCTTATTATAGACAATTTCTTTATCTTCAGGATGGAGGAATTCTTGGTATGCTTCGAAAGTATGCTTGATTAGCTTACCATAAATACTAAACATAGCGTCAGACCAGGTAACCTCATTTTTTTTAATATCCCAGGACCAGGTACAAAAGTTTGCCAGCTTTTGAGTTTGATCCATAATTAGTGCTGTCTCTTTAAGTCTATCAATACGCTCTCTATTTTCGAAAATCATCTTCAAAAAGCCCATTACTCGGTCAATAACATATAATTCTTCTTCACTTGGCTCCTGAACAATACTGTAATAAACAAAAAAAATGGCCCTAAGCTTTCCATCTGATTTGACAATTGGCTGTGACCTGTATGCTCGAAGATTTTGAAATAACAGTGGGCTGCTTCGGTCTTTTCTTTTAGAAGAATAATGATCAACCAATTCGTTTTGTTCAAGTATTTCTACTTTTTCGGATGAGCCCAGCTCCTTACAAACTCCATTACCTCCAAATTTCTCAGCAAATGATTGAGGTAACGAAGGAGATACCCAACGATACGAAGGTGCATTTTCCAACTCCTTAAGAGCACAATATAACTCGGGAAATAGCGATTCGATTCCCTTAAGGTAAGTATACAATACCTCCTCAATTAATACGTCTGATTTTGAATTTAGCTCAAGGACATTTTTCTCGAGGGATTCAAGCTCGTTGAATCGTTTACTTCTATCTTGAATTTCTTTTAAATTAGTTATATCTTCTGAACTTAGCACAATAAAATCAACCTCCCCGTTTATATCTAACAAGGGGTAAGTTGTAATTTTCCAACACCTATTAATTGATTTTTGATCCATAAGCGAAGGAAGACTATACAGATGCTCATTAATCTGGTAAGACTCTTTAAACTTCAAAACATGTTTAAAAGCATATTTTAGATTTTCAGTTCCCGGAGCCATAGGATCAGTATGATTAGGAAAGGCTTCAAAAAAACCTTTTCCAATAAGTACACTAGGCTCCACATTTACAATTTTCAGCAAGGCAGCATTCAACATTGCAATAGTGAATCGCGGTGCATCTGTTTTCAAAATAATACTAGGTGTCGGAATACAGTTGTAAATAGAGGTTATGGCATCAATTGTTATCATATTCGTTTGTTAAAAAAGAATTTATCCTAAAACAGGTTTATTATATGTGGAATTACAACAACAAGATCCCAGCACAGAATGTAATATTTACGGTTATACCAAGTTTCAATATGTTCAAAAACGACACGTTCCGCTTTCACTTGGTCAGTAAACTTGGCTGATATACACATTTGGCTTTTAGTGTCTTAAAGAAGTCCTCTGCCACTGCGTTGTCCAAGCACTGACCTTATTTAGGATGAGTTCCTGGTTAATCCCTAGTCCTGATTGTGCCATCATAAATGCGGGGATTACTGTATCATTTATTTTCCCTTTTTGCTTAATACCTAAGCCAATGATTTTTCCATCCCCCAGATCGATCACCGTTGTCATACAGCAATCAATATTTTTGGCTTAAAGTCTGTAGTAACCAAAAATTTCTTCTTCACAATGCTTCTCAGCTTTGCTTTTCCCATGATTCTGTCTAATGGGAGGCTGACGATCTATTTGTAAAGTACAGCTCTACTTACTTTAGGAGAAAATACCGACAGCCTTTTTTAGAACATTGTTCAGCTGTGCTAAGTATAACTTTCTCTTTTCCAGGAAAAATACTCGCTTGTTTGCTGCCAAATTCCGTCTCCCCAGGATACAACAACGCTGAACTAATATTTATTTCTTTGGCCAGCCCACTCAGATCTGTCCGGGTATCATTCCATTCAACGCTCATCAGCTTGAAGCCTTAACTTGCTGTCTACTCAAAGGTAGCAGCACCATTAGTTTTTTATACGAACTTCAGCGAACATAAGCACTAGCATTAAATAATGCAAATCTATTATCGAGTCAACATAAATTAATAGGGAACAATGAACGGACAGTCACTTAATAATTCCTTTTTACTTTAAGAATGTAATCGTAAAATTTGATTCTGCATCACAATATTCTTCTTCAATGTATCCCGATTTTAAGTGCATACTAGATAAAGTCATCTTAAACCAGTTATCCATTGCCAGAAAGTTTGCACTAGTTAGCATCATTTAAGTGCAGCTCACTCCTGATTCCGCCACTTTACAAATCTCCATAAAGGAAACTGAACGATGAAACCCGGAAGAGAAATATTCTATGAAATCATGAAGAATCAGCGTATACTCAACACCTTTGTCGTTTCCGGAAAAATAGACAGCAAAGCCATAGCAGCAGCTATCAAAAAAGGAAATGGAAAAGCGAAGCTGACTACTGTAGAAGGTGTTTTTTACAGCAACTTAAGAATCAGGCAACAAATTGCCATTTATAATCCTTGACTGAATAGAAGCTTGAATAGATATACTATCCTTTAAATATTTCTCAACGATCATACTTCCAATAGGCGCAGCCCAAACACTTCCATATCCCGCATTTTCTACAAAAACTGCAATTGCAATTTTGGGATTCTTTCTTGGGGCAAAAGCTAAAAATGCAGCATGATTTTTCCCATGTGAATTTTGAACCGTTCCTGTTTTACCACACATTTCAATGCCATTAATTCGTGCTGAGTAGGCAGTACCACCATGATTATTAACGGCAAGGCTCATCCCTTGGATAACAGGTTCGAAGTATTCAGAATTGACATCAACTGAAATTCGCTCCTTAAATTTAGGATTACTCAAATCTTCTGTACCGATACCTTTAATCAAATGAGGTCTGTAATAAAATCCTCTATTGGCAACAATAGCCATGATATTAGCCATTTGCATAGTGGTTATTCCCAACTCTCCTTGTCCAATTGAAAGAGACATATTGTAGGACGAAGTCCAGTTATTGCTTCCAAATCGTTTAGTATAGAATGCTGAAGAAGGTAGCGAACCTGGTTTTTCATATTGCAGATCTACCCCCAGCGCCTTACCTATTCCAAATTTCATAATAGAAGATCTCCATTTTTCATAAGCATCCACAGCACCACTAGCTTGATTGTCAATCATTCCTGAATAAATATAACCGAAATAGGTATTGCAAGAAGTTTGAATAGATTGAGAAAGATTTATTGGTCCATGCACATGTGTACAACCCATAAACCCCGTTTTACCATAACGATATCCACCCTGGCAATTAAAAACTGTATGTTCATTGATTAAACCGGCTTGTTGTGCTACCAAAGCACTCACTACTTTAAACACCGAACCAGGAGGATACTGCGCCTGGATAGGTCTAATGAATAAAGGATGATTGGAATTATTCAATAACTCCATATAACTATTTCCCTTTTCCAGTCCTGACATTAAGTTAGGATCATAAGATGGGCTGCTTACAAAAGCTAAAACTTCACCAGTACTGGGTTCAATAGCCACTATGCTACCAATTTTATTACTCATGAATTTCTCTGCGAGTTTTTGAATCCCTTGGTCAAGGGAAGAAACCAAATCCTGTCCAGCCTTTGAGACGGTATCAAATTCACCGTCTTTAAATTCACCTTTGGGTCGGTTAAATGCATCCACCATTATATTTTTAACCCCAGGTTTCCCCCTGAGCTGTTCTTCATAAAAACGTTCTACCCCGCTCACACCTATAAAATCTCCAGAACGATAAAAGCGATCATCATAATGAATATCGCGTTCGGTAACCTGGTTTACATATCCCAAAAATTGAGCTGCAACGCTATCAGGATAAACACGAATTGTTCTTCTTTCGGCCAAAAACCCATTAAACTGATGGAGTTGTTCTTGTAAACTGCTATAAGCTTCTAATGTGATTTCCTTTTTAAAAATTGAGGCTTTATAAGGAGAAAATTTCCTTGCCTTATTCACCTGATGCTCAAATTGCTCGAAATTAATATTTAATAAACGACAGAACTTAGCCGTGTCAATATTTTTGATTTTAGAGGGAATAACCATAATATCGTAAACAGGCTTGTTCCTAACCATAATTTGTCCCCCTCTATATCTTATATTCCCTCTATTGGGATAAAGAACCGTTTTACGCAACACATTTTCTGTTGCCGCTTTATAGTAAGAATCATCGATGAGCTGTATAAACAGCAACCTAAAAAAAATAACAAGTACACACACCACCATAACCCCCTGAATTACGGATTTTCTGGAATAATTATTCATTAAACTTTAAATTTTAAAAAAGACTCACCATTAAATGACCTTAATAATATACTTTAATCACGAAGATTGATTTATTATTCCTAAAAAATGAATTTCTATTCATGAAGTTACCAAAGTGCAGTGTTTTTAATCAATTTTGATGAACATATTACCTATTTAAATATCATAAACTTTAGATTAATACTTACCTTGCTGTTTTATACCCTACTAAATTTATGCAGGCAACATTAACAAAACAAGGAATATTACTTATACTATTGAGCATTTTTAATTTATTCAGCACCTCATCTTCAGCCCAGGAAAATATTTCAACTCGAAAAACCCCTATGATGGGATGGTCTAGTTGGAATAACTTCAGGGTCGCTATTGATGAAAATATCATTAAGGCCCAATCAGATAAAATGGTTTCAACCGGGCTAAAAGATGCAGGCTACAATTTTATAAATATTGATGATGGCTTTTTCGCAGGCAGAGATGCTAAAGGTAACCTATTAACCCACCCTAAGCGCTTCCCCTCAGGAATGAAGGTACTAGCAGATTACATTCATAGCAAAGGGCTGAAGGCAGGCATCTATTCGGACGCCGGAATAAACACCTGTGCGTCGATCTGGGATAAAGACACTGTAGGAGTAGGTTCAGGATTGTATGGGCATGATGAGCAAGATTTAAATCTAATGCTCAGAACATGGGGATATGATTTTATAAAAATAGACTGGTGTGGAGGAGAAAAACTTGGTTTAAATGATGAAATGAGGTATACTCAATTATCTAATCGCATCAAATCAATCAACAGTAATGTTTTGTTTAACATTTGCCGTTGGCAGTTCCCTGGTAAATGGGCGGTAGAAATTGCTGATTCCTGGCGCATTTCTGGAGACATTAGCAATGACTTTAACTCCATCCTGCATATCATTGATAAAAATGCTGACCTATGGAAATTTAGTTCTCCTGGTCATATAAATGACATGGACATGCTGCAGGTAGGACGGGGTATGAGTGAGGAAGAAGATCGATCGCATTTCACCATGTGGAGTGTCATGAATTCTCCCCTGCTTCTTGGAAATGACCTTAGAACCATATCTAACAAAACATTAGCGTTAGTCAGCAATAAAGAAATTATCGCATTGAACCAAGATAAATTAGGTTACCAGGCACGTAGATTAAAAAAAAATGATAAACTGGAAGTGTGGGCAAAGCCGCTGATTTCGACAATGAGCGGAGAGGTAGCGGTGGTTTTATTTAACAGATCTGATAGGAAACAAGAAATCACATTTGAGTTGGATAGTATAGGCATTGATGCAGATAAATCATATAAAATAAGAGATTTATGGAAGCACCAGGAGACAGGCTTGATGGGCTCAAAATCGCAACACTTTGAAGTACCGCCCCATGGTGTTATTGCACTTAAGGTTATGGGCAAATCGATACCATTTAATGTCTTCCAAAAGGATATATAAACAAGTGATTTAATATTTAACCTAGATATTTTGATCCTTTAAAATATGAGATATGTTTAAACTATTAGCGGATTACATCAAACAGGCAGGAGAAATAGATGAGCATACGCTAGCATTTATCTTGAGTAAGTTCAAGCTGATAAAAACAAGAAGAAACCAAATACTCCTTGATTACCATGAGGTATGTAAAAACCATTATTTTGTAAACAAGGGTTGTATCAGGGTTTTCACAATAAATAAAACTGGATTGGAAACCACACGTTTTTTTGCTTTTGAGGGTGGCTTTGGAACCGCCCTGCCAAGTCTAATTGATCAGCAACCAGCATTTGAATATTTACAAACCATTGAAAAATCTGAATTATTAACCATTACAAGAACAGATTTTTATTCTTTGGTGGATCAAATACCACAATTTGCAAAGGTTTACCGTCATATATTAGAGTTGGGTTTTATTACCGCTCAAAAAAGAATTTATGGTTTCCAAGGTTTTGATGCAATAGAAAAGGTGAAATGGATCAACAACCAATATCCTAAATTCCTTTCAAGAATATCTAACAAAATGGCAGCCTCTTACCTTGGTCTATCTCCCTCAACTTTAAGCCGAATAAAACATAAGCTTTGAAAACGTTGACTTAGGGCAACGTTTTAATAAAGTCGCTACTATATCTTTGGAAAAAAAAGATGCAATGAAACAGTATTTAAAACTAATCCTATTTTTACCATTATTATCTTTTGGGCAGTCTGGAGAAAATAAAGCCAAGCTAAAAGACCATAGCGCTAACCCAGCTTTGACATTATCTGATTCTTTTTTTATTCAAACAGAACAACTTACATTGAAAGCAGCCACTGAGCTCAGTATTTTAGTCAGGCAAAAAGCGCTGGAGCTAAACAAGCAAGTCTGCATTGCAATAGTTGATTCAAGTGGACAGATCATAATTTTAAGCCGTGGAGATGGTGTAGGTCCACATAATACAGAAGCAGCAAGAAGAAAAGCATTCAGCTCACTTTCAACTAAAACTTCCACGCTGAGCCTGGCAAGAAATGCAAAATTGACCGCTTCGACAGAAAATTTAGCTCATCTACCTGAACTGCTGTTACTCGGAGGAGGAGTGCCACTTTATCATCATGATAAAATAATTGGAGCAGTTGGTGTAGCAGGTGGAGGCAGTCCAGAAAATGATGATCAAATTGCCAGGGCTGCACAGCTTTTAGAAGCTGACCTAATCGCAAAATAACATTTCTAACCACAATTTAACTCAAAGATTATGACAATGCATTTAAAAAAAATTATTTTATCGCTAATTCTAGGTTTGGCAACTAGTTTCGCCAACGCACAGGTTCCAACATACCAATTATCAAGTCATATACTGGATGTTTCTACAGGCCTACCAGCGCCCGGTGTACCTGTAAAACTTGAAAAACTTAATGACCAAAATAAACAATGGACGTTAATAGACCAAAAAAGCACTGATGAAAATGGAAGAATCAAAGATTTTTTGAACCAAAATAAATCAGAAAAAGGAGTATTCAAGCTTACTTTTCTAGTTGCTGATTACTTTAAACAAAAAAACACACTATCCTTTTACCCTTTTATCGAAGTTGTGTTTGAAATTAAGGATGATAAGCACTATCATGTTCCAATCACATTATCTCCTTATGGCTATTCCACCTATAGAGGTAACTAAACAGTCTATATCTCTAATTATCCTTACTTTTGACGATAGTCAAATAAATTATCATGAATAAAATCACAAGGAATCTAACGAATTCTTCTTTACAAAGCTGTACAAAAACAGCTTTTTTTAGTAGCTTAATCTTTTTTTTGAGTTTTAATACTTTAAAAGGTCAAACTATAAAAACTTTTGTAGATGAATTAGCTAAACCTTTAATGGTTGAAAATGAAATTCTAGGAATAAGCATTTGTATAACAGTCAACGGTAAACATTCCTTTTACAACTATGGAGTATTATCTAAAGATACAGAAGCAAAAGTAACAAATAAGACTTTATTTGAATTGGGCTCAATCAGTAAAACTTTCACAGCTTCTTTAGCCTCCTTATCACAAATAGAAGTGTAACCCTCCCTTTTTTCGAACCGGTCTGCTAACGAGAATCCAAATTTATAATAACTGTTGTTATTAATCCAACTTTTTTCTAGTTGGATTAATGACAACATGCCGCCCGCAGGGCTTTATACTCCATCGGAGTTTTACCGTTAAGTGCCTCATGTGGCCTGGAGTAGTTATAATCCTGCATCCATTCTTCGCCTAATATTTGTACCTGCATCATATCCTCAAATAAATAGGCATCTAATATATTTTCTCTGAAGGTTCTGTTAAAGCGTTCGATGTACCCATTTTGCATCGGCCGTCCTGGTTGTATATACTGGACTTTGACCTCCCCCCAATTTTAAGACACGCTAAATTCGAAAATCAGGGCGTTAACTGTTTTTTTTTCCACATCTCCTGAGGCGTTAAACCTCCTAAGGAACTATGTGGTCTAAAGGTATTATATTCTGCTCTCCATGCTTCGATTTTTTCTATAGCATCTTCCATTGACAAGAACCAGTTGGTGTTTAGGCATTCATCACGGAAGCTTCCATTAAAAGACTCAATATATGCATTATCTGTGGGTTTCCCCGGGCGGGAGAAATCAAGTATGACCTGATTTTCATATGCCCATTTATCCAATACTTTGGATATAAATTCACTTCCGTTATCTACTCTAATTTTTTTTGGAATGGCATTGCATTCTTCTTTTAACCTTTCCAATACAGTTACCACCTGTTCCCCTTTTATACCTTGCTCTGGGTAAATATCAAGGCAAAATCTTGTATAATTATCCACTATAGTTAAGGACCTGAATTTCCTGCCGTCAAACAGCTGATCGGACACAAAGTCCATACTCCAGCACTCATGTAAATGCGAGGGCGGTACGCGTTCTAAGCGATGCGCACCGGCTCGGTTTCTTCTTGGTCTTTTACTACGCAGGTTTAATCCTTCCAGCTTATAAAGCCTGTAAACTCTGTTATAACTATCTTTAAAGCCTTCCCGACGAAGCAATGTAAAGATTCTTTCACTGCCATATCTGACCCGAGTTTCCACAATCTCCTTCATACGCATTCTGATTACCTTGTCATCACGACCTATCTTTTTATAATACCACATCGAGCGGCAAAACTTAGTGACCGCACAAGCCCTGTGCACAGAAACTTTGTAACTGACTACTAAAGCTTCGGCCAGCCCCTTCAACTGGGCTGGCCTTAAAGCTTTTTTTTAAGTACATCTTGTAGCATATGTTTGTCCAGACTTAAATCTGCTACGAGTTGTTTGAGTTTGGCATTCTCATTCTCTAGCTGTCGTAGACGTCTGAGTTCAGTGACACCCAGACCACCGAATTTCTTCTTCCAGTTGTAATAGGTCGCCTGGTGAATACCCATTTTGCGACAAACCTCCTCTACAGAAACTCCCGTTTCTGCCTGTTGCAGTGCAAATGCAATCTGCGCTTCTGTAAACTTGCTCTTTTTCATCTCAATTACTGTATGTTTAAGTTAAGTAATTGCCCCGATTTTTTCGACTTTTCAGCGGTCTGGTTTTTCGGGGGGAGGTCAACCGCCTATAAGCTCCTATCCTATATAGAAAAAACACTATAGCACATGCTACATTTACAAGCAAATAGAAGCTACCAGAACTAGACAATTTGCGGCTAAAGTCCTTGATTGAGGTCTTGGATAGCTCCATTAGCCGAGCTGGATTGTATATTTAAACGTCGTTCCTGAATGAGCTTTTTAACTGAGAGTTTTCTTTAGGTACCTGCAGATTCATTCCTATGAATTTCTTTAACAACTATGTCAAGATCTGCAGCACTTTGAACAATCATTTTTGCAGCGTGTTTAACATCTATCAGGTCTGTAGCCTCTTGTATTAATTTCCCAAGCCCCAACAGATTTGCAACATATCGGCGAATTGAATGAGAATGACTGATCTTAATCTCGTGGAGCTTTCCACTAACTTTCATAAATTCAGTGATATCATGACCAATACAAAATATCCCTATAGGTAAATCATGGTCATTGAACATTGCCTTATATTCCCATTTTGTAATAATAAAACCACCGTTACCATCATGCTTACGTAAGATTGCAGGAAAAACTGATTCTCTATACATAAATGCTTTTTCTGAAACTGTTTGACAAATTTGTTGATCATCTTCGTGCATAGTTATAGCATAATGCTTGCCTACAAGATCACCATGAATAGTTTGAAAAGCTTCGGTGTAATGCCTATTAACATAACTGTAATTAGAATCCATATCTACTGCTATAAGATAATATGTTCTTGAATCACCTAACAGTTCTTTAATTGCATGAAAATGTTCTATACTATTCATAACTCAAAAATACATAGAAAAGGTAGCTTATTAATTAAGTTCATACCGGATTAATTTTACATAATGCAAAATGGAAAGCCAAGCATCGCTTACGCAAAAAATAATTCTATATTTTCAAAATCTGGCAAATTTTATTTTAACAAGTTTAATGCTTCTTCCTATGGCTTTAAGAAGTTCCCGATGATCTATTATAGTTGCCTCAAGCTACTAAGAGATTAAAACTTATAAAAATGATTGCTATATCAATTTAATTCAAACGCTACCCCGACCTCTCTTGCCCCCAATGCCTCTGCAAATCCTAAAATATGATCTATACGTCCAATCCTTGTATAGCTGTATGAGGTAGAAAAACTTTTATAGAAAAGTACCAATGTCCGTGAACCATAAAGCATCAGATCCCCGTTCTGTATAGTTCCTGGATTAGCCGAGTTTGTGGGAAGACTCTTCGAAAGATCAAAATACTTCTCGTTACCGTTTAACTCTGCCAAATTGATGGTCATCGGCAACATATTCATAAAGGCTTTCGCAGAACTGTTATCCGACAAGGTAGCTATAAAGGTTTTCGAACCCACTTGTACTTTGATCTTGTTGGTTACCATATGATTGTTTTTATCTATTGTATTAGGATTGATGGTATTATCTTTTTTGTCACATGAGGATGTCCTGCCCCCAATCATCAACATCAAAAGAGCACTGACTAAAAATGAATGCTTCATATCTCCCATTTTAAATGCACTTTGAAAAATGAATCCAATTTATCAAAAGGAATCAGATCCTTACAGGCCAGCCCTAGCACCATCAGGGCAAAAGCTAGTCTGAATTGATTTAATGATTTTTGCAGGGATGCCTCCCACAACCACATTATCAGGAACATCTTTTGAAACTACTGCACCAGCCGCAACTACCGCATGTTCGCCGATTGTTACCCCAGGCAAGATGGTGACTCCCGCTCCAATCCATGCATTTCTTTTAATCAGAATTGGTCTTGTAATCAAAGCCCGCCTGTCATTTGGTTCTAAAGGGTGGTTCTCAGTGACTAGATTCACCCTCGGGCCGATCAGCACTTCATCTTCAATCGCTATACCGCCCATATCAAGAAACGAGCAGGCATGATTGATAAAAACATTCTTACCAATTTTCACAAACCTGCCAAAGTTGGTATAAAACGGGGGAAAAATGGTCGTACTCTCATCAATAGCTACCCCAGTGATTTCAGTTAAGTATTGACGTACCTGATCGGTATCAGTTGAATTATTGAGCCGCTGAGATAGTTTTATCGTCCTGTGAACAACTTCGCTGATCTTAAAATACTCGGGGTCGTTCAGACGTATAGGCTCACCAGCCCTCAATCTTTCAAAGATATCTGATGTTTTATGTTCGATTACAATTTCTTCTATCACATTTTCCATAAAGCAAAATTAACTAGAAAGCCCCATGGCGACGTTACTGTGTGGCTCAATTTACTTTACTGAGCAGCTCATTTTTGTTTATAATTTAGATTCCCGTTGGAGGAAATCCGTATTGCTTTTTAAACGCGGTGGAAAAACGAGAAGGATGAAATGGTCAGAAATTCCGGAATCTCCACATCAATTGCCGAACTGACCCCTATCATGTAAAACACTGATAGCCATCAATGTTTTAACAATTTATTAGCGGAACCTTTGTATATAAATCTAAAATTATGACTACGACAATAGAAGACAATGCATTGAGCGCAGAATTACAGGAATTATTCCTGATCGCAAAACAATGGTCAACTGATCTACAATTCATTAATGAGGAATCAGTGATTCTGAAAAACCTAATTCATAATCCACTGGAACCTGAAGTTAACAAGAAACAAGCGCTCCTATTCAGTCCCTTAGAACAACAGTTAGTAAAACTAAAACTCCAGGTTATTCACTTGCAAAAAAGACTAGCGCCTTTAACTTATGGACCAATAAAGGAAATTAAGTTAAGTTTAATTGAAGAACACCAGCTACTTAAGAGCGAGATGGAAGAAATATTACTGACTTTTCATGCCACTAAAAATGAACTGCTAGGCCATATTCCAAACACATGAGCCCAGATTTCAGCCTAACTCACATTAATACTATGAAAACCACTGAAGATTTAAAGACTAAAAAAACAATTCTTGTACTTACTGATTTTACAAAAAACGCATTAAATGCAGCAGATTAAGCGTTGTTTTTAGCCTCCCAGTTAAATGCAAACTACTGTTATTTCACTCTTACTACACTTCGGTATCAGAATTGGACTCTTTAAAAATCACCGGTTATGCATCATTGGCTCAGAATAGTCAATCAAACCTGGAAAAAGAGATGAATCGTTTGAACCACCTGATCAGTAGGCTGCAGTAATAAAAATGTCCGGGCAGTTAAATTAGAGATCATCGTTCTGCCGGAAATGAATTCCGACAGAGATAATGAAATAAAAAGATATTTCTAAAGAACTAATACTTTGGCTTGTTACCTTCAGGTAGAACAAGTAGCGGAACGGTAATTCTTGCTGCCATTTTTTTGGTTAAACTACCTCTTAAAACAACATCCAAAAAATCATGTGGACGATGCGTCATAACTAATAAATCAATATCATCATCTTCCAGGAACAAATTCAAGCCATTTTGTAGGTCTTCATTTTCGACAGATTTGTAGAAAATATTTGGATAATTCGCTTTATGAATTATGCCTTTCAGCAGCTCTTTTACTAAAGAATGATGGCCTGCACTTTTAGGAAGTTCAACGTGTACATGAGTTGCCAAAATATCTGAAGCAAATACATTTGCTAGCGATACCAGGTGATATACGTCCTGAGCATCTTGCTGGGGATATTCAAAATTTGTAGCAAAAGCTATTTTTCCGAAATCACGGAATGTTGTATGAGGCGGTATAAGAAGCAGTGGACAGCTTGTTGCATTTATCATATTTCTACAATTATTGTCAAACAAAAAATGGGCAACTCCTTTTCTGTGGGTACCCATTACCACCATATCGGCAGGGCAAGTATTGATTACATTCTCCACCACATCTGCAAGCCTACCTGTTTGATTCATGCTACTAACCTGTGGGTGAAAACCTGAGGTATGATCTGTATGCTCAAAATGTTTCTTTAACTTTTTGAGCTGCTCATCACTATCGTCCATAACGCCATCATATCCATTTAATGGCCAATCTATCTCTCCAACTTCAGAAAGCTGTTCTGGAATGGTAATGGCATTGCAGAGAATGACATTGGCATGTAAGGCCTTGGCAAGATTATAGCCATATTCAGCCGCATGATTTCCATCGGTTGAAAAATCGGTTAATAAAAGTAGTGTCTTCATAATTGCTGGAATGTGGATGTTGACTTCATTATCAACAAATCTGCTTATTAATATACTTTAAAGGGATGATCCGTATCATGAATGAAACTGACATTCATCAATAGTAGAATTACAAGTTGACTAGAGCTATCTCTGTTTCGTTAAAATACAAGACATTGATTTTCAGAAAAAACAAGAAGTGAAATCTCAAAATCGCGAATACATCAATAAACCCATTTTTGGCAATTCAATTTAAACTACGATTGATGTCCTTATCCTCAGTATGGCGGTAAAATATAATATGATTGAAGATAAGATCTTCTTGTTTAATAGTTTCCACTACAATTTTATGAAGGGCCATACCAGCTAATCCTACAAAAATGCAGAGTAGATTCTAGCTGCTCAATGACCCGAATCACCAGGCATGATGATGAAGATCATTTGGTTGACGATTGCCGTCATGGCTAGACATTTCCACATCCTTTACCTTTATAAATATGTCATTAGTCATTCGCTTCAAAAATTTTCTGGATGAAACCGGGAATATAGCACGTTTCACAGGACGCTTCTTTTCGGTCGGAATAAAACCCAGATATGAGCATAAGGAATTTTTTAATCAATGTTATATCATTGGCTACCGTTCATTACCCCTAGTCGGGCTCACTGCCTTTATTATGGGGCTGGTCCTTACGATGCAATTAAGGCCATCCCTAGTGGATTATGGCGTTGAATCCCAGTTACCAGTTATGGTTGGTTTAGCAATTGTTAGGGAAATTGGGCCGGTCATTACGGCTTTGATTTTTGCCGGCAAGATTGGTAGTAGTATTGGTGCTGAGCTCGGTTCAATGAAAGTGACCGAGCAGATTGACGCCATGACAGTGAGTGGGATTAAACCTTTTAAATACCTGGTTGCTACACGGGTTTTAGCTACCACATTAATGCTGCCATTGCTGACCATACTTGGGGATGCCATTTCTTTGTTCGGTGCATATCTGGGCGTAAATATTAGATCGGTAACCAGTTTTGACCTGTTCTTTCTACAGGTTTTTAAAAGCCTGGATTTTAGTGATGTGTTACCAGCTATTACTAAAACTTTATTTTTTGGTTTTGCAGTAGGTATTGTCGGCTGCTATAAAGGTTTTAATTCAACTAAGGGTACACAAGGAGTTGGAATTTCAGCTAATTCAGCGGTAGTTTTATCATCTGTATTAATTTTTATAATTGACTTACTAGCTGTTCAAATCACCGAATTATTAGGGCTTAATTAATCAATCATGGAAACAGCTACAAAAGAACAGGTAATCGTCATTAAAGATCTCGTTAAGGCGTTTGGCGACAAAAAAATATTAGATGGATTTAATCTGACGGTAGAAAAAGGCAGCAATGTAGTGATATTGGGGAAATCGGGCTCAGGTAAATCTGTACTGATCAAATGCATTATTGGCTTATTACAATCTGATAGTGGGAGTATCCATGTCTTTAAGGAAAATATATCTCAGATGACTGAAGATGAACTGGATCAGGCCAGGTCCAAAATCGGTTTTCTTTTTCAAAGCAATGCGCTTTATGATTCAATGACTATTCGCGAAAATTTAGAATTCCCCTTAATCAGGCACTGGGTTGACATTAGTAAAGAAGAAGTAGAAAGACTGGTGAATGAGGCACTGGAAAATGTAGATCTGTTGCATACCCTAGATATGATGCCATCGGAATTATCAGGAGGAATGCTCAAGCGTGTTGCCCTGGCAAGAACGATGATCTTACGACCAGAGGTCATTCTATATGATGAGCCAACAACAGGCCTGGATCCAGTTACCTCAAGGGAAATAGAAAATCTGATACTTAAACTCCAAAAGAAGAACCATACCTCTTCCATCATCATCTCTCACGATATGAACTGCGTAAAAAACACGGCAGATTTAGTTGTACTCCTACTGGAAGGTAAATGTTACATCAAAGGAACATATGAGGAATTGAAGCAATCGACTGATGAAAACATTAAACAATTTTTCGAATAAAAGCATGGGAAATCAAAAAGTAAATAATATCAAACTCGGTGCATTTGTATTGTCAGGATTAGTATTGATGATATTCGCCTTTTTTATCATTGGAAGGAACAACAACATATTTGGCAATGACTTCAAACTGAAGGTGCGGTTCTCTAATTTAAATGGATTAACAAAAGGCAACAATGTACTCTTTTCCGGCTTGCAGGCAGGAACTGTTAAAGAAATTGAGCTGATCAACGACAGTACCATTGAGGTTACTATGCAGATCAATAGCAAAGTAAAATCATTCATTAATAAAAATGCCGTAGCAGCTGTTGGAACTGAAGGTTTGATGGGCAATAAAGTCGTGAATATCAGCCCCGTAAAGGGAATGAGTCAAAAGGTCGCTGAAGGCGATTTGCTGCAGGCAAAAAATATGGCTAATATGGATGAAATTATTGAAAAATTAGCGCAGACCAATAACAATGTAGCCAGTATATCAGAAGTTTTAAAAGGTACGGTTCTGCGAATAGACAGCAGTGCCATTTTAAAATTGATCAACGATGAATCCATTGGAATCAGTTTGAAGTCATCCCTGGAAAATATCTACAAAATGACCTCAAACGCCAACAAAATGACAATAGGACTAAACCATCTGGTAAACGATATCAAAAAAGGCAAGGGAACTGCCGGTCTTTTATTGACCGATACTTTAGTTGCCGGTACACTTAAGGATGCGGTTGTACAAATCAGGGCTGCCAGTGTCAATGCCAACAGCATGACCTTGCAACTGAACAAAATGGTAAAAGACTTGAGTCATGACCTAAGCAATGGAAAAGGGCCTATTAACACCTTATTGAAAGACTCTTTAATGGCCAAAAATATCAGCTTCACTATGGAAAATCTTCAAAAAGGAACAGACGGATTCAATCAGAACATGGAAGCACTAAAACATAACTTTCTGTTCAGGGGATATTTTAGAAAACTTGAACGCCAAAAGAAAGAACAACAGGCGGAATTGCTAAAAGCTACTCAGCAGAGATAAACCCCGGATTTTACAGCATAAATCACAATCATAAAATCAGATCAAATGGAATTTCATAAAATCCTAATCGCAATTGACAGCAATCCAAGTGCTGAGCTCGTTGCCCTCAGTGGCTTGCAACTGGCTAAACAGTTCAATTCTGAAATCGCCCTGATCAGTATTATAGATCCAGAGGGCACAGCAGATGAGGATTCTCCTACAACCAGGGAGCTGGAGGACATGATGGAGCACAATTTAAACCGCAGCCAGCTCAATGTAATTGAAAAGATATTCAAAGGCATTCCAATCAAAAGCTTCGTGGAAAAAGGCATTCCTTATAAAGTTATTTTAGAAACAGCCGATAAATGGGGTGCGGATATTATCGTTATGGGTACGCATGGTAGAAAAGGATTACCCCATTTACTGCTAGGCAGTGTCGCCGAAGATGTGATCAGGCACTCCAGAAAAACTTTGATTGTAATTCCAGTGAGTAATTAACGGACCATTAAATTCAAGCATTTTGATATTCATAAAAAAAGAAGGTGTTATTTTAAGAAAAACCGGCCTGGACTTTGAAAGCCAGGGAGTACTTAATCCCGCGATCATAAAAGAAGGTGAGCGGGTTTATATGTTTTACAGGGCGGTGGCTAAAAACAATTACTCAACAATTGGCTTTTGCGAGCTAAACGGCCCATTGGAAGTGACTCAAAGAAATGATCATCCGATGCTCATCCCTATCGGTGACAGAGAATCCAGGGGAATCGAAGACCCGAGGATCGTGAAAATCGACGAATGCTACTATCTAACCTATACTGCTTTTGATGGATTCAATGCATTAGGCGCTCTTGTAACTTCAGTGGATTTAAAGACATTTGAAAGACATGGCATCATTGTACCAATGATTTCCTTTCCTGAATTCAAAGCACTTGCGGAGAGTATGGGTAAGCTCAATGAAAAGTATTCCAGGTTTGCTCATGACAAGACCATAATTACCATGAACACAAGACTTCTGGTTTGGGATAAAGATGTGATATTTTTCCCCAGAAGAATAAACAATCAGCTTTATTTTCTTCACCGCATCAAACCCGATATACAAATAGTCTGTATAAATGAGCTTTCAGACCTTAATGAGTTGTTTTGGAAGAATTACCTGTTAAACTTGAAAAACAATATCGTTTTGGCTCCAAGATATGACCATGAAATAAGCTATATCGGAGGTGGTTGTCCACCAATAGAAACAACAGAAGGCTGGCTGGTGATTTACCACGGAGTACATGACACCGCAAATGGTTATGTGTATTCTGCATGTGCAGCCATGCTGGATCTGGAAAACCCTGGTAAAGAGATTGCACGTTTACCGTATCCTCTGTTTAAACCTGAAAAAATATGGGAATTAAATGGTGAAGTGGATAGTGTCTGTTTTCCTTCAGGCACCGCTATCTTTGGTGATACACTTTATATCTATTATGGAGCCGCAGATGAACAAATAGCCTGTGCCTCTGTTAGTTTAAGTGCAGTGATTGCGGCCCTTTTAACATTCAAACTTAAATACTTTTCGCCTATGGCTAAGTCAAATGAGCGGTATTAACATATTAGTCATTCGGTACCTGCCCGTAAATTTCAATTTTGTGGTAAAGTTCATCTGGATTGAATGGCTTGCTGATGTAATCATTCATACCAGAATCAAATGCTTTGTATTGAACATCCAAGATAGCGGAAGCAGTCAGCGCTATTATTGGTAATTTCTTAAATTTGTCCCCCAACAAGGCTCTGATGGCTGTTGCAGACTGGTATCCATCCATAACCGGCATCTGCAGATCCATAAAGACCATATCATAGTCCTTTACTTGTACCTGTTTTAAGGCAAGCAAGCCATTTCCTACCACATCACATTCTACATGCCAGAGCTTCATGAACTGTTTGACCAGGATTACGTTAATTTCATTGTCCTCGGCCATAAGTACTTTAATTCCCTTTAAATTTTTCAAAGCTTTTAACGGAACTATTTTCCGTTCTATAATTGGCTCGTTACTGGCATTTTTAAAGCTCAAACCGAATTTAAAACTGGAACCAATCTCCGGCGTACTCTCTACCTGTATACTCCCTCCCATTAGTTCAATAAGTCTCTTTGTAATCGCCAGTCCAAGGCCGGTTCCACCATACTTCCTGTTGGTATCTGCATTTGCCTGGGTAAATCTTTCAAAAATGAATTCCATTTTATCCTTCGGTATACCGATACCAGTATCAGTCACCTCAAAATCAATGATGGTTTGAACCTCGTTTCTGCTCACAAAAAAAGCAGAAATGCTGACCTTGCCTTTAGATGTAAATTTAATAGCGTTGTTGATCAGATTGGTTAAGATTTGCCCCAGACGAACAGGGTCGCCCATAACAGCCTCCGATAACTGCTCGTCTATGAATAGCTCCAATTCCAGTCCTTTTTCCCTGGATTTCTCCAATAATGAAAAGCGGATATTTTTCAGCAATTCAGGTATACTGAAGTCAATAAGCTCGAAGGTTATTCTCCCTTCTTCCATTTTGCTAAAATCAAGAATATCGTTGATTAATACCAATAAATTATCGCCAGAAAATTTTAATACTTTCAGGTATTCCAACTGCTCAGGATTGGGATCTTTCAGCAAAAGTAAATTTGTAAAGCCAATTACCGCATTCATAGGGGTTCTGATTTCATGACTCATGGTAGCCAGGAATTGGGATTTTGCAGTAGCAGCTTGTTCAGCAAATTCTTTTGCCAAAATCAACTCATTCTCCGCATTTTTTTGGGCTGTTATGTCCATAATGGCACCGTGCAGTTTGGTCACTTTTCCAGATTCATTAATAAAAGGCTTACCTATGGCATGAATATACCTGATTTGACCATCAGATAAAATGATACGCAAATTAAATTCAGATATAACTCGGTCATCAATTGTATCTTGAACTACCCTCTTATAAGCTTCCTTATCATCAGGGTGGATCATTCTTCCAAAACTTGAGGTATTCGGCCCCTCCTTTTCCGGAATCAATCCGAAAATACGGAACGCTTCATCAGACCAATAGTTCTTGCCCGTAACCAGATCAGCCTCCCAACTTCCACTATGTGTCAACTCCTGGGTGTCAGAAAGTAATGTCTGGTTAAGCTTGATTAATTCTGTCCGATGTTTCTGTTCTGTAATATCGTGCCACACTGCTAACAATACAGTTTCACTATTTATCTTCACAGGTTTTAAAGTCACGAGGACTGTAAAAGTCTGTCCGCTCGTCCGCTTATGCAGCCATTCAAATTGATGATAGCCATTTTTATAGGCCAGGTTGTCCATTTCCAAAGACTTTTCAGCTGAAAGCCGACCATCTGACTGATACTTAGGAGAAAAGCTTGCCGGATGACTAGCAAGTACTTCCGATTTATTGCTAAAGTCCAACATGTCAATAGCCGTATCATTACAATCAATTATCCCTTTTGTTCCAAACAAAAAATGAGCATCAGTTGAATATTTAAAGATCACGCTGAGGATTTCTTCAGACAAACGCTTTTCTGTGACATCCTGTATTATCCCATACAGTTTAATTGCGATCCCATTTTCGAACACCGCTTTCCCACATGTTCTAACCCACCTGTCATTACCTCTGGCAGTTACAAAGGAAACTTCAATATCCCATGACTCTCCAATTTTCACCGCTTTTTCGATTAAATCGATAATCATTTTCCTGCCTTCAGCAGAGTAGAAATCAAGTGCGTGATCTAACTCCGGCACTATTTCCAGCTCGATTTCGTAAATTATATATACCTCATCAGACCAGAAAAGATGATTAGTAAGTAAATCCAGTTCCCAGGATCCCGTTTTAGTGAGTTTACCCGTTTCAGTAAACATATCAAACGTGTGCTTTTCTGCCGTGACATCCTTAAAAAAACAATCAATAGTAGTTTTACTTGAACGGCTTATTTCGCCCAAACCCTGTATCCATTTTTTCTTACCTGAAGGTAAGTTAAAATAGCCTTCCCATTTCCAAGCGACCGACCGACGCACGCAGTTTTCCAATGAAATTAGAAATGATTCCCTATGCTGCTTTGATAAAAGGTTCAGCAATACTTCAATGTCATTAATCAATGAAGTTGGATTTAATTCCAATTCTTTTTCAATTGCAGCGCTGGCAAATAAGAAAGAAAAACGACCGTCATATTTATGAATTCTAAAAACAACACAAGGTATTTCCTTGATAAAAGTAGAAAGATCAAAATTATCTATTGGAGTTGCCATGTATTCTTAATTTAAACTTTCAGACTCAAGCATGGGACAAAACAGTAGGATTTCACTCAATAAAACAGCTTGCCTAAGGTTATGCTTATAAGTTCTTTTAGTCCCAAAATGTATAAGCATCTTAGCATGCGACTAAAAAGGGTCTGTTAATTTGCTGACCCGAATCAATTTTTTGTTGACAAATTCCTGTATACCAAGACTAGACAGCTCCCTCCCATATCCAGACCCTTTAGTCCCGCCAAAAGGTAAATCAGGCTGAGTCCATGTTGGATGATTGATAAATACCATACCAGTGTCAATCTGTTCGGCCAGGCGCTTTCCCCGTTCTATATCATTGGTAAAGATACTCCCACCCAATCCAAAAGGCGAGTCATTGGCCAGATCAATCGCCTCCTGCTCATTTTTCACCCGGTAAAACGAAACAACCGGACCGAATAATTCCTCGTGATACGCAGCCATTCCAGGTTTAACATCACCCAAAATGGTAGCCTCAATAAATGCACCTTTTCGATTAATTAGTTTACCACCCAACAATACCTTTGCACCAGCCCTTACACTTCGCTGTACTTGTTCTATTAACTCTATAACGGCGCCTTCCGAGCTTAAAGGCCCTAGTTCCGTTTCTTCATCCATTGGATCGCCAACTTTCAACCCAGCCAATTTGGCCTTAAATTTATCCAAAAACTCATCCGCAACTTCTTCCAGAACAATAATGCGCTTAGAGGCCACACAACATTGGCCGGAATTGTTCATCCGTCCAACCACAGCCCAGTCAACGGCCTTATCCAGGTCAGCGTCCTCCAAAACAATAAAAGCGTCGCTGCCACCAAGTTCAAGCACCGACTTCTTTAAATATTTCCCGGCAGCAGCGGCTATACTTGCGCCAGCAATTTCACTTCCAGTAAGGGCAACACCTTTAATCCGGGGATCTGCGACCACGCCATCTATACGGCTTCCACTGACAAATAAATTAGTATATAATCCTTTGGGGGCCCCAGCCTGTGCAAACAATTCCTGAATTGCCAACGCGCATTGAGGAACATTCGAAGCATGCTTAACTAACACGACATTACCTGCCATAATGTTAGGTGCAGCAAACCGAGCGACCTGATAAAAAGGGAAATTCCAGGGTTCAACCCCAAGCAGGACACCAATAGGAGTACTCTTAATATAAGCTTCACCAAATTCAGTTTCCAACCTTTGGTCACTTAGAAAGCCTTCCCCATTTGTTGCATAATAATCTATAATATCAGCGCTAAGCGCAATCTCTCCATAACTTTGAGCAAGTAGCTTACCCATCTCCAATGTGATCAATTTAGAGAGTTGATCTTTTTGTTTACGCATCAATTTTGCAACACCATATAAAAGTTCTGCCCGCCGTGCATAGCTGGTTTTACGCCAACTTTGGAATGTTTCATCAGCGATAGAAATTTCCATTGCCACCAATTCCGGAGACATTTCGGGAAAACTTTTAATAAGTTCATTATTAAAAGGATTAATGGTTTGTATAGCCATAATATTGATTATTTATTTTGATTGTATCACTATTGCTACTGAATTGCGCCTCTTGCAAATCTTTTCTGCAAAATATCCAGTGGAAGTTCTTTTTTATTCCGTTGGCTCGGTATAGCATGTGGCTTCCATATACTAAACGTTTCATCTGACCGTAGCACCTATCCTTCATAGGGAACTATTCCGGAATTTTCGAACAAAGCGTTTTGATTTTCACTAAAGTCATTCCTATTGACAGCTATTTTAGGTAGATAAAGTCTAAAGGTCTGTATTATCTGGGGCATCGTAAATGATGTGAATCACCTCCACATAAGACGCTCGTCATCAACACAGTACAACCTTACCTGGAAGTGCTTTTTCTCTTTACCCAAAGGATCTTATAAATCTGAACTACAATCAAGGGGAGTAAACTGGCCAAAATGGCTACCATCCATGCCTCAATAGAAAATATGGATAAACTGAGTGCAACACGTGTCTGTGGAAATAAGTAAACCAAAAATATCAGGAAGAAGCATAACAAAAGTGCCAACCATACAAACCTGTTTTTAGTAACCTCGTTTGACCATATTCCAGAGTGATTAGAGGACATATTGAAAACATGAAAGAGTTGTGCAGAGGCGAGAGTAATAAAAGCAATATTGTTAAGCACCTTAGGATCATTTGATACAAATGCACGGCAATAGCATATCGCCAGGACTACCGAGGCGGTGATCAGCATTGCATAAAGGACGATAATCAGCCAATTTTTATTCGAGATGATATCTAGTTTTGGATCTCTTGGTGATTTCTCCATCACCGTCGGATCGCCCTTTCCAAGGCCTAACGCAAGTGCTGGAAAGACATCAGTGACCATATTCAAAAAAAGAATCTGTAACGGCAGTAATATGGTTTGAGGTGCCAGAAAACCTAAAAGTGTAACGATAAAAATTTCACTTAGGTTACAGGAAACCAAATAAATCACAAAGCGTTGTATGTTCTGAAATATCTCCCTACCATGGGCGACTGCCCTTGCTATAGAAACAAAAGAATCATCTTTTAGCACAATGCTCGCGGTTTCTTTCGCTACCTGAGTACCTCTTAATCCCATCGCAATCCCAATATCCGCTTGTTTAAGTGCTGGTGCATCATTTACCCCATCTCCAGTCATAGCAACCATATACCCCGCTTTTTGGTACACTTCCACAATCTCCAGTTTTTGCCTAGGAGTAGTCCTGGCAAAAACCACTGCGGAAAGAATTCTCTTACGCCATTGTTTGGTAAGTGATTTCATATCTGGCAATTCACTTCCCTTAATGACTTCCTGATCATCCTTAGTGGCGATACCGGTTTTCATCGCAATATTCAATGCGGTCATGGGGTGATCTCCGGTAATCATCACGGTTTTAATTCCGGCTACCCGGCAGGTCGCAATAGCACCCTTAACAGCTAACCTTGGTGGATCCAAAAAGCCAACCATACCTACATATACCAATTCCTCAAGATAATGATCCTTTGAGATTTCTGGAGCCTCTCTATATCCAAAAGCCAATACACGCAACCCATCAGCCGAAATCTTTTCAGCAGCTGAAATGATGCCTGTTCTTTGAGCCCTAGTTAACGGTAGCTTTTCTTTACCAGACTGAATTTGGGTACACTTTTCGAGTATACTTTCAACAGCACCTTTGGCAGCAACAAAATCCCCATTTTGATGTTGGTTTAGTGTAACCATCATTTTTGTTTCGGCGCTAAAAGGAATTTCGGCAAGCCTTGGATATCCAACAATCAGATGCGCTGAAGAGACACCTGAAGCTTCCGTCAAACGAAGTAAGGCCACCTCTACCGGATCTCCGACAGCCTTTTTCCCATTGTCTTTATCTTCCAACGATGCATCGTTGCATAAAGTTCCGATCTTAATCAGCTTTTCAAAATTCTCCCCGCCGCTTTGCGCTGAACCACTCAAATATTTCAGCACTCCTTTTTCAATAACCACCTGCAAAACTTCATCCGGAAATCCAAGTAGTTCCACGAAGATCTTATTTTCTGTCAAGGTGCCTGTTTTATCTGTAAAAATTACATTTACCCCACCAAGAGTCTCCACTGCAGATAGTTTTTTAACAATCGCATTTTTTCTGGCCATAAGCAACATCCCATAAGCCAAAGCAACGGTGGCAACGATGGGCAGTCCTTCAGGAAAAGCGGCTACCGCCAAGGCTATTGAAGTTTCAAGAATCAATAACCAGGACTTTCCTTCCAGCATCGCCGAAAGAGAAAATAGCCCAGTCATCACCAAAGTAATCCAAATCAACTTTTTAGTTAACTTATTAATTTTCAAATCCAGTGCTGTAGTGGTCACCTGTGGGCGATCCACCATCGAGGTAATTTTCCCCAACTCGGTATTTTCTCCAGTACCGGTAACGACCACTTTGGCATTGCCATTCATTACCGCAGTTCCCTTAAATACCATGTTGATCCTGTCTGCCAGTTCAACCACTCCATTTATCGCTTCAAGTTGCTTCAGTGCAGGAAAAGATTCGCCAGTAAGCGACGATTCATCACATTGCAATTGATTGAACTGAACTATCCGCCCATCGGCCGGGATCATATCCCCTGCTTCCAATACCATCAGATCGCCAGGAACGATTTGTTCTGCTGACAACTCTTTGATCTTCCCATGGCGGATCACTTTGGAAAAGACCTGATCCATTTTTTTTAATGCACGCATGGATGTCCGGGCCTGCAGCTCCATAAAAAAACCAATGAGCGCATTCAGAAAAATAACCACCAATATAGAAACAGCTTCTGTCGCATTTCCAAAATACATAGATGCGAAGGCTGCGACAAATAATAAATACACAATTGGGCTCCTAAACTGTCCGATAAGCATCATCCAGATGCTTTTCTTTTTTTGGCTTTGATAAATATTTAACCCAAATTTCAAAGCTCGTTTTTCGGCTTCTGCCTGTATAATACCTGATGTCCCATCGGTGTTAAGCGCTTTGCATACCTCAGCGACACTTAGCACATAACTTCTTTCCAAGGGATAGGTTATTTCATTTTCCATTTCCAGTTTTTGATTTCAGGCATGTCATCCAGATTTTTACAGATGTATGCGCTATGTTCGGCTAGTTTTGCTTCACAGAAGTGAACGAAATCATTTAGATATTCCTGCATTGCGGGTACTCTGCGCACTGCTTCCATCGCCAGATGATACCGGCTCATCTGGTTCAATACGACCATATCAAAAGGCGTTGTTGTTGTACCCTCTTCCATAAATCCTCGTACATGAAACCGTGCAGGATCGGGTCGGCCATGAACCAGATCATGAATGATACGTACATAACCATGGAAGGCAAATATGACTGGTGCACTATCTGTAAAAAGTAGCTTAAACTGCTCCTTAGTCATCCCATGGGCATGGTAAGCGACAGGTGAAAGGGCCATTAAATCTACTACATTAACCAGGCGTACTTTAAGCATGGGCAGGTGTTCATTTAGGATGGACACCGCGGCGACCGCCTCAAGCGTTGGAACATCCCCCGCACAGCCTAATATGACATCTGGAAAAGCGCCTTTTTCATTACCGGCCCATTTCCAGTTGGATGCCCCCTGAGCACAGTGTTCAATTGCCTGGTCCATACTTAACCACTGAAGCTCTGGTTGTTTACCCGCAACAACCACATTTACATAGTTTTTACTACGCAGACAGTGATCCATTACAGAAAGTAAGGTATTGGCATCCGGTGGAAAGTAAATTCTGATCACCGTACTTTTTTTATTAACAACCGTATCAATAAAACCTGGTCCCTGATGACTATAACCATTATTATCCTGCCTCCAAACGTGTGAAGTCAGTAAATAATTCAATGAAGCGACAGGTTTTCTCCAGGGGAGCTCAGCAGCAGTTTTCAGCCATTTAGCATGCTGACTGACCATAGAGTCTACTATAGTTACAAAGGCCTCATAACACGGAAAGAGTCCATGTCTGCCCGTTAAAATATATCCTTCAAGCCATCCTTCACACAGATGCTCACTTAAAACTTCCATTACACGTCCATCTGGAGCAAGTTTATCATCGATCGGGATTATTTTCTCCATAAAACAGCGGTTGGTGGCCTCAAAAACAGCTTCTAAACGATTTGAACTGGTTTCGTCTGGACAAAACAACCGGAAGTTGTGATTTTTATCATTTAGCTTGATGACATCACGAAGATACTTACCCAGATTTCGGGTACTTTCTGCCTCAAGCTCAGCAGGAAAATTTAACACAAGTGCATAATCTTTAAAGTCCGGAAGTAACAGTTCCTGAAGTAACATCCCACCATTTGCATATAACGATGCACTCATTCGTCTATGGCCTAAAGGAGCCAGTTCTGCCAATTCAGGAATCAGGTTTCCCTGAGCCATAAATAATTTTTCAGGTTCGTAACTACGCATCCAATCCTCCAGTATCTTTAACTTTGCTGAATCCTCTTTCACTCCAGGCAAGGGTACCTGATGGGCCCTAAATGTTCCTTCAATAGGCACACCTTTCCATGATTTGGGACCTGTCCAACCTTTTGGTGTCCTCAAGATCATCATTGGCCATTTAAAGCCATGGATGATTCCATGTTGGCGGGCATTCCACTGTATCTCTTTTATTTTCTTATAAACAACATCCAGCGTTGAGGCCATCTGGCGGTGTACCTTCATGGGATCATCTCCCTCCACAAAGAATACCTCATATCCATATCCGCTAAACAATTCTTTTAAAGATTGATCATCCATACGGGCAAAAACTGTGGGGCCTGATATTTTATAGCCATTCAAATGTAAGATGGGCAGCACTGCACCATCTCTTACCGGATTCAAGAAAGCCTTTGAATTCCAGCTGGCAGCCAGCGGTCCGGTCTCTGCCTCACCGTCACCAATTACGCACACTGCAAGCAAATTAGGATAATCATACACTGCTCCAAAAGCATGCATCAAAGAATATCCTAGTTCTCCTCCTTCGTGGATCGAGCCTGGTGTATGTGCACTGACATGGCTTGGGATCCCACCCGGTGTAGAAAACTGCCTGAATAACTTCAGCATACCAGCTTCATCCTGGCTAACCGATGGAAAAACCTCAGAATAAGTTCCTTCCAGATAAGTATGCGCGACCACTGCCGGCGCACCGTGGCCAGGTCCGCAAACATAAAGCAGTTCCGCATTGGTCTGCTTGATCAGCCTATTCAAATGAACATATATTAGATTTAAACCCGGAGAAGTACCCCAGTGGCCTAATAACCGAGGTTTGATATCCTCAGGCTTTAATGGCCTTTTCAACAATGGATTAGACTGTAAATAGATCTGTCCGGCAGAAAGATAGTTAACCGCCTGCCAATAGGCGTGTATTTTTTTAAGATGCTGCTCCGATAAGGTATCCATAAATTAATTTTTTAAATTAGTATTGGTGAGATGGTCTATATGTTTTGCAATCATCCAGGCCTCATTTGTTTTGATCACCTGAATACTAACTGTGCTATCTAAAGTAGAAATGATATTCTCTGAGTTTTGATTGAGATCGGGGTCCAGCTTGATGCCCATAAATAACATGTCCCTACAGATGTGTTCCCGGATAAGAGGAGCATTTTCTCCAATGCCTCCTGTAAAAATCAAAATATCCAATCCACCTAAACCTGCAGCGAGTGCAGCAATTTGCCTTTTCGCCTGGTAACAGAATACATCAATTGCTTCCTGAGCCTGAGGATCTGCAGACCGCTTATGGATTAACTCCTCCATATTTCCTGTACCAGCAATAGCTTTCAATCCTGAGGAGTTACTGAACAATTCATCCAGTTGCGCAAGTGTCATTTGGAATTTCCTCAAAAAAAATAAGCTCACCCCCGGGTCCAGATCCCCTGATCGCGTGCTCATCACCAAGCCACCTATCGGACTCATACCCATAGTTGTTTCCTGGCCTATTCCCCCGGAAACAGCAGCCATACTTGCCCCGTTACCTAAATGGGCAATGATTATTTTCTTTTCCTCAATATCCTTAGTTTTACTGCCAAGCTCCTGGATGATGTATTCATAGGAAAGGCCATGAAACCCGTAACGCATCAAACCCTGGTCCCGAAATGCCCGGGGTAAAGCATAAAACTTAGCGACAGCAGGCATATTTTGATGAAAATAGGTATCAAAACAGGCTATATGGATCGCTTTTTGGTATGATTGTTGAAAAATGCGAATTAGCTGAATTTCCTTAGGCAGGTGATTTGGTGCAAGATAAGTGTAGGACTCAAGAACCTTAATCAGATCTTCGTTGATTACCTCAGGCATTCTATGCATAGGGCCACCCTGTACCAACCTATATCCAATATGCTGAATTGGAAAGCGAGCTGATAATGAATCTAACCTATTGATCAACTCGGCGGCAGCAATCTCCAGATTAAGATAGGATGCCTTTTTGCTCAGTAAAAGTTTACCTGCCGGATCACTTATCAGCAATTTAGCTTGTTTGTCACCAATTCCAGTTATAGATCCAGACCACTCCAACTCCAGACTATGTTGATGATAAAGACTAAATTTAAGACTGGAAGAACCCGAATTGAGTACCAGAATATAAGCACTGATGGTATTTGAATGATGCATTTTTTATATGGAATCAATCGCGAACCTAAGTTGATCGACAATTGTCTGAATCCAAATCTCGGCATTGAGCTATTGCGATGACATGATCAAACACCAGGAAAATCGTGACCCCCATCATCAGCCAACAGCTAATTAAAACAAAATAGCCTTCAGATTGTAATTATAGCATAGGTTTAATCATCTGTAACCACGAATTTATGGAAAATACCGTTCTGCTTAAAGCAATCATCGATAATGCGATGGACGGTCTGATTACCATAGATGACCAGGGAATAATTGAGTCCATTAATCCCTCAGCCTGTAGACTATTTAGCTATACCGAACAGGAAGTTCTTGGAAAAAACGTTTCCTTGCTGATGTCGCAACCAGACCGGACAACTCATGACGGTTCCCTCTTTCATTATAAAAAAACTGGTAAAGCCAACATTATTGGCAGTGGCAGAGAATTAGTCGGCTTAAAAAAAAATGGCAATACATTTCCTTTTCGCCTAGGCGTCAGTGAAGTTAAATACTCAGGAAGAATTATTTATGCTGGTTTTATTCATGACCTGAGTAGGGAAAAAGAAGCCGAATCACAACTCCAGAATTATGCAGCTTTACTCGAGGATCAGGTGCAAGAACGAACGCTTTCCCTTCGGGAAACAGTTGAAGCCCTCGAACGAACTAAAGTTGAATTGAATTTATCTCTGGAACATTTACACAATACTGTTTTTACCCTGGAACAAACCCAACGAGAGCTGAGCTTATCTCTGGCAAAAGAACAAGAATTAGGAAAACTAAAAAGTCGGTTTGTTTCTATTGCATCGCATGAATTCCGAACGCCTTTGAGTATGGTGCAGCTTTCTGCATCGCTTATTGAACGTCATGCACTCCCTTTTGACAACCCAAATATCAGCAAACATGTAAACAAAATAAAAGATGCTGTACTGAATGTTACTGCAATCCTCAATGATTTCCTATCCCTTGATAAACTGGATACCGGGAAAGTACAAGCACAATTCAGCCATTTTAATTTGGCTGATTTCGCTGCAGAAATCTCTGAAGAAATGCAAATCGCTTTAAAAGGGAGACAGAAAATAGTATATGCACACAGGGGCTCAGAATCAATGATTACACTAGATCAAACCCTATTGAAAAACTGCATCGTTATACTGATTGACAATGCGATAAAATACTCTGGTGAAGAAAGTTCTATACAATTCTATACCAAGGTCATTGAAAACAACTGCACGATCAGAATTTGTGACAATGGCATTGGAATCCCCTTAGAAGACCAGAGACATCTTTGCGAACCATTTTTCCGGGCACATAACACGGGAAAGATCTCTGGCAACGGGCTTGGATTAAGTATACTTTCCAGGTATACCGAGCTGATGAATGGCAAAGTAGATTTCAAAAGCAGAATTAACAGAGGTACACTTTTCACACTCACATTTCCAAAATCATGAACAAAAAAATATTGATCATTGAAGATCACGACCCCATAAGAGGAAACATAGTTGAGATCCTGGAAATGGCCAAATACACGGTTTTTGAAGCTGACAATGGAAAGATTGGCGTGGAAATGGCTTTAAAACACATTCCAGACATCATTCTCTGCGATATCATGATGCCTGAACTTGATGGATACGGAGTATTATATATGCTCAATAAGTATCCAGAGACCTCAGCAATTCCTTTCATTTTTCTGACTGCAAAAGCAGATCACAGTGACCTGCGCAAGGGAATGGAAATGGGTGCAGATGATTATCTAACCAAACCTTTTGATGATATTGAACTGCTTAATGCTATTGACGTTAGGTTAAGAAAAAAGGCCCATCTACAGCTACAAAATCAAAACATAACCGATGACTTCAAAATACTGGTAGCTAAAACCGATGGTCTGGCAGAGTTCACTAAGATCATAAAAGGGCACAAAAGCCGTGAATTCAGAAAAAATCAGGTTGTTTACTATGAGGCAGATCATAGCAAAGGCCTTTACCTGATCATCCAGGGTAAGATCAAGACCATTAAACTTTCAATGGATGGTCGTGAATTGATGACCGGTATGTATGCAACCGGAGATTACCTGGGCATCAATGCCATTTCAGGAAAAAATACCTATAGTGATACTGCTACGGCATTAGAGGACAGCACACTCAGTTTGATCCCTATGGAAGAACTTGAAAAAGTCATCAACCTTTATCCTGAAGTAGCGAGAAAGTTCATTCATCTTTTATCCAATGATAACCGGGAAAAAGAGGAACAACTCATCCAGTTGGCTTATGATTCCGTACGAAAAAAAATGGCCGGAGCTATTCTTCGCCTGTACCATCAGCAGATTATCAAAAAAGACGTTTTCAGCATTACACGTGAAGACTTAGCAGCAATGGCCTGTATGGCTACCGAAACGGTAAGCAGAACACTGTCAGATTTCCGTAACGAAAAATTAATAGAACGCGAAGGGATAAACATTACTGTACTGGATCTGGAAAGGCTTGCGAAAATGAAGAACTAAGTCAGCCGTCACTCCCCCCATCCAGGATAATGTGTGTTCCATACCAATAACCCCACTTTCCTATTTATGTACCCTTACTTTGGATGAATTTGAATATTGAGATCTTTTTTGTAGTTAGTAGTCTAGTTCAGCCTTATGCTTTTCAATAAAATCAGCCCATTTAGTTGGTTGGCTACCGGTAATCTCCTGGAAGTTATTGAAAGTATCATCAGCACCGGGAATAGTTCCCGCAGCATAGCGTTTCCAGTGATCATATACACAACTCATATAAGCCATTTCTGCACCTGCATTATTCATCGACTGTAAAAAAACTTCAGGAGAAAGTGGTTGATAGTGGAACGGCTTTCCTACGATAGCAGTCATCATCACTGCCAATTCATGAAATGTTACCGCATCATAGCCTAACCTATAAGTCTGCGCTGAGTGAATTTCAGGATGTATTAAAGCTTCAGCAGCCACCTTCGCCACGTCTTCTACATCCACCCAACTTAAACGCGCACCTTCAACATAAGCGTGAATGACCCCATTTTGAATCGATTTTTTACCGCCATAACTCAATATGTTCTGCATAAATGTTTCTGGGCGTAAATGAGTAAAAGAAAATCCAGACCATTCTATATATCGTTCAATCAACTGATGCCATGCCCAATGTGCAACCGTAGTATCATCACGCCCACAAGCACCTAGATGAACAACATGACGAACACCAGCTTTTTTTGCGTTATCCAAGAAAGTTTTACTTTGTCGTAGCATATCAACCGTATAACCGGTAACCACAAAAACTCTATCAATATTTTTTAAAGCTGAGAGATGTGTACCCTCATCATTAAAATCAAAAATAACTGTAGCAATTCCTCTCTTGTTAAAAGCAACCGCCTTTTCTTGTGAGCGCACAGCCGCTATAATTTCAAGGTCTTGATTTGAAAGCAAAAAATCTATTGTTTTACTACCCACCTGACCGGTTGCCCCAGTGATAAGTATTTTTGGAACTTTTGTATTTGACATGAACCAAAATTACCTGTTATAAATAAGAGACCACTTGATCTAAATCATTAAATAGGCTTAACCCAGGTCAATAGAGTTTTACTTACCAAGTGCGATATTCTTCTTGATTCGACTTAAAGTTTCAGGAGCTATCCCCAAATATGAGGCAATCATATTTTGAGGAACCCTTTGAACAAGGGCTGGATTACTTTCTACAAATTTTATATATTTCTCCTGCGCAGTATGACTAATAGAACTAATTAACCTGCGCTCTTTAGTGAAAAGGCTGTTTTGAAAAAGGATACGAAAGTAGCGATCCATTATAGGAACTTTTAAAGTCATTTCCTCAAATGATTCCGACGATATCATTAAAATTTCAGTATCCTCTAAGGCCTCAATATTAATAACAGCATTTTCATGGGTAAAAAAGCTATGTATATCTGATGACCACCAGCCCTCCAATGCGAACATGTTTATATGTTCTAGGCCTTTATCGTCAACATTATAAGACATAAGCAAACCTTTCTCTACAAATGACAGGTATTTACAGACATCACCCTGTTGCAGCAAATACTGTTTTTTTCTGAGTTTTTTAGGAATAAAAAACGTCTTTAGGATATCCTTCTGGACCTCATTCAGTGACACCTTTTCCTGAATATGAGAAAAAAAAACTTCAAACATTTATATTAAAATTTACAAAATGAATCGTTTGATTAGAAAGCCTCAAAGTTAATTCTTTGGCATAAAGAATCAGGCAGTTGTCAGTGTTTCAAAACAAAGATGAAAGTTTAATGACCAAACATATCATCCATGGATGATATATTTGCTGTATGAAAATAGAGCAAGAGATAAAGCATATTTTTGTTAGTCCTCAGCAGCGCGCACTAACAAACATCATTTTCACTTCTAATTGGGTGTTGAACCGTATTGCTTCAGCATTAAAGCCCACAAACCTATCTCTTCAGCAATTCAACGTACTGAGCATTCTATATGGTCAACCCGAGCAAACTGCTACGGTGAATCTGATCACTGGGCGGTTAATCGACCGCATGCCAAATACCTCAAGACTGCTAAATAAACTGATGGATAAAGGATTAATTGAAAAAGAGAAAAACTCTAACGATCAACGTGTTGTTTATATAAAGTTAACCCCAGAAGGTGCCGTCTTAAAACAACAGGCACGAACCATTATTAATCGTATCCTTATCAATTTGGAGGATAAAGAAGCAGACATTTTAAATGAATTACTCGAAAAAGTAAGAAGTTAAAAAAATAAACAAATACCCATGAATAAAGTAATTCTGTTAAACAATCGTCCGGTTGGCAAACCTACTGCAGATGATTTCAAATTTATAGAAGAAAGATCCCCCTACCGGAGAGGAACAGGCTCCGTTGAATAAATAGCAAAGGTTGCAATTGAAAAAACTGTCGGATTTTTTCATTCCCTGGAGATAGACACCGAATTATCTGATTACACTCCTGCCTACGAAGGTACTGCAGAAAAAGTAGCTCAGCGCTTTACCAGGAGAGGCTGGCGGGGCTTAGGTGAACATAAAACACTTGCACCGGCAGACGCAGTGAAAATAGTAAAAATGAGTTATTAATTTTAAAAAAAAGTTATGAAAGTATTAATCGTATTGACATCCCACAGTGATTTAGGTGACACTGGACAAAAAACTGGTTTCTGGATAGAAGAATTTGCGGCACCTTACTATGTGATGGCTGATGCCGGAGTAGAGCTCAGTATCGCCTCACCTAAAGGTGGTCAGCCCCCAATAGACCCTAAAAGTGACAGTCCGGAAAATCAGACTCCTGCCACCAAACGCTTCCATGCAGATGAGGCACTGAAAGCAGCGCTAGCTAAGTCTTTAAAGTTAAGTGAAGTAAATGAAGGTGATTATGATGCTGTTTTCTATCCGGGTGGTCATGGTCCACTCTGGGATTTGGCCAATGATAAAGGTTCCATTTCTTTAATTGAGCGCTTTTACCAACACAACAAACCTATTGCTTTTGTATGTCATGCCCCTGCGGCACTAGTACAGGTAAAAACATCGAATGGCGAGCCATTAGTTAAAGGAAAACAAGTGACGGGTTTCTCAAATACAGAAGAAGAAGCTGTACAACTGACTAAAGTTGTTCCTTTCCTTTTAGAAGATGAACTGAAAAACTTAGGCGCAATTTATAGTAAAGGCGCTGATTGGAGTGCTTATGTAAAGAAAGACGGCTTACTGATTACCGGACAAAATCCAGGCTCATCTGAGGCAACGGCTAAACTGCTGCTTGAAACATTAAAGGCAGGTAATTAAGAACGGTACGAAGGCGGGAAATAAACGGTTGCAATCTATGGTATAAATCTGCCTACAGATGGTTGCTGCTTTAGCTTTTCTAATGGAATAAACTGTGTCTCTAAGTTAATCAGTAACTAGCGGACACAGTTTATTTACACCTCCTTTTGAACGACTACAGACATGGGAAAGAATCATCAAACTTTTAGAACAATAGGAGCCTTTATTAAGCGCCAAGATCATTCAGTTTTACTTATAGAAAAACTTTAAATGGATTTTATCCCTTTTACCAATCAAAGACTTTATCCGGCCAAAACCAGTCTTCAAGGATTTGTTATAAAATAGCCCCCTCACCGCACCCATTCGCTTGCCCGCAGTTGATAATGTCAAACCAAAAAGCACCTGCGCAAAAAATAATTTTATATTTTAAAATTATGACAAATTTTATTTTAAAAACAACTAGCGTTAAAAAATTTTATTTGACATTCCAATAAATTTTATTATATTTACATATAATTTAAATACAATATAATGCAACAAGGAACAGTAAAATTTTTCAATGAGACAAAAGGTTTTGGATTTATCGTACCAGCAAATGGTGATGGCGAAATCTTTGTTCATTCTTCAGGCTTAATGGAAGAAATTCGTGAGAACGATTCAGTAAGCTATGACATCGAGCAAGGTAGAAAAGGCTTAAATGCTATTAATGTTAAAATTAGCTAATTAGCTTTTCTTCACAGATAAGTAGAACACCCACCTTTGCAGGTGGGTGTTTTTTTTGTTTAATCATTCCTGAGACACTTAGATTTGTATCATGAACGGAATCCACCTGAAGTTCAATAGAGTATCTAATCCACCTTGAAGAAGCATTTTAACCTATCCATAACACCCAAAGAAATTTTAGTATTCCAAATCCTCAAAGAATTAAAATCCGCTACTGCGAAAGAATCAATAGAATCAAATTAAAACGTAATTTTGCCAATAGTGGGCATCGTTTCGCCCTTTCCTACCTTCCTTTATAAAAACAACTATGAGCACAATAAACTATCCGCATTTCAGTCTAGATTTTCATAAAAACATTTTAGAAAGCCTAGAAGATTATGGTGTATTTACTACTGACAAACAAGGAATTGTGACTAGTTGGAATAAAGGAGCCGAAAATGTGCTCGGCTATGTTGAGCAAGAAATATGCGGCCAGTCTGCCAAGATCATCTTCACAGATGAGGATCGCAAGAATGAAATTCCAGAACATGAATTCACAGAGGCAATGGAAAAAGGAAGAGGTCAGGACGAGCGATATCATCAAAGAAAAGATGGAAGTTTGTTTTGGGCCAGCGGTCTAGTTTTTCCTTTATATGACAATGACCAAAAGCATATTGGTTTTACCAAAATCCTTAGAAACCTAAGTAATCGCAAGCAGGCAGAAGAAGAAGTATTAGAAGCCAGAAAATATGCTCAAAGTATTGTCGAGACCTCTAAAGAACCCATTCTTATTTTAAATGCTGATTTGAGTATTAATTCTGCTAGTAAATCCTTTTTTAAGTTATTCAATTTAGACAAGCATGAAGTCGAAAACCTAAACCTGTTCGAGGTGCTGTCCAGATCTCTCGACCCCCAGGCGCTAAAAGAGCAAATGCAAAGTTATGACAGCTTCGAAAACCTCGAACTAATTCATCCTCAAAAAGAAACGGATGAAGAACATATATTACTGGTTTCCAGCCGCAAGGTTTTTCAAACATTCAAATCAATTGGCCAATTTCTACTCACATTTGAGGACGTCACCTTTGGACGCAAACTCGAGCAGGCCAAAGAAGATTTCATGAACATCGCCAGCCATGAACTCAAAACCCCCATTTCAGTGATCCGCTCCTATACACAATTACTAGGTCTGGAACTGAAAGGCAAAAGCAATGATCGGGTCAACAAAATTCTCAAACGAATTCTCCATCAGTCTGACCAGCTCAATAAGCTCACCTCGCTGCTGTTGGATGTTTCAGCCTTTAATGCCGGAAATATTAACCTCAACAAAGAACCTTTTGTATTGTTAGAATTGGTCCTGGAAATAGCTGCTGAAATAGCTGAAACTGCCAACCATCAAATCATACTGCAGGAAATCAGCGACGTCAGGGTAATGGCAGATCGCGCACGCATCGCACAGGCGATCACCAACTTGATAACTAATGCCATAAAATACTCACCTGATGCGGATACCATACACCTTAATCTACAGGTAGATGAAGGCAAAAAAAGCGTAAGGCTATCGGTTCAGGATTATGGCATAGGCATCTCTCTCCACAACCAACAAGACCTGTTCAAACGTTTTTCAAGATCAAATCATACAAAAGCGAGAAATATAGACGGTTTTGGTATGGGCTTGTATCTCTCTCAGGAGATCATTAAAGCACATCAGAGTCAAATAAGCATTATCAGTGATGGAGAAAACGGCTCCATATTCTATTTTGACCTAGATGTGATTTAAATATATTTACTATTAAGCCTGGTAATTGCTATGTCCCATTCTGACAATTTGATCTAGCTTTTCTTTCAGCTGCTCAACAGAAAATGGTTTCAGCAAAAAATCATCCAAATACAGCAGCTCTGGAACTTAGAAATGCAAGCTTAAGGGGATAAATTCAAAATTTAGCTTAATTAAAATAGTCAAAAAATGACCCTAATTTTTAGCCAGGCTAAACAAAACCAGCCTTGAAGGAGTTATTAGTTGTAAAATTTTAAGCCATTTGAATTTAGATCATATTATACCCGAGTCGCTTATTCTGGTCAAGGTACTAGAGGCGGCCAATACAGGAATTGTAATTACTGATAACCTGTTGCCCGATAACCCGATCATTTTCTGTAACCCTGCTTTTGAAGAAATTTCAGGTTACAGCCGCGCAGAAATCATAGGACATAATTGTCGATTCCTCCAAGATCAGGACAGAGATCAACAGGCACGTTTTACGATAAAACAGGCTTTAGCTGCAGGAAAAAACTGTGTAGTAGAAATTCGAAACTATAATAAACAAGGAAAGCTCTTCTACAATGAGCTGCATATTTCAGCAGTAAAAGATGCCTCGGGTCAAATCACCCATTTCATAGGAATTCAAAACGACATCAGCAAAAGGAAAAAGGCTGAACATGCGCTGGAAATGAATTTTAAAGAAATTGAGCAAAAAGTAGCCGAACGAACCCAGATGCTACAGCAAAGTGAAGAATATTTATCCAGCATAGTTGAAACCATTCGCGAAAGCCTGATCGTCATGGATAAAAACTACTATGTATTGAGCGCCAACCAGCACTTTCTAAATACCTTTAAAGTTTCCCTAAATGACACAAAAGGAAAACAATTATACGAACTTGGTAATGGTCAATGGAACATCCCAGAACTTAAAACCATGATGGAAGAAATCCTTCCCAACAACAATCCGGTATTAGATTATGAAGTAGAATATGAATTTCCACACATAGGTAGCAAATTGATGCTGCTTAATGCCCACCGCGTAGAGCTGGAAGGACAATTTAAAGACCGGATTTTACTGGCTATCGAGGACATTACTGAGCGAAAAGCTATTGAGCAGCGAAAAGATGATTTTCTGTCCATTGCAAGTCATGAACTTAAAACACCTTTAACCACCGTTGTTGGTTACATGCAGATGATCCAGAGGCTTATGCCTGAAAATGCTTCAGATAAATTCAGAACAGTAGTCAACAAGACAGGCAGCTATGTAGGTCGCCTGAACCAACTCCTGTCTGAGCTGTTGGATGTTTCCAGAATACAAAGCGGTAATATCGAATTGCATAAGGAACCATTTGATTTTGACAAAATGATCCTGGATACCATAGAGGGTATACAATCAGCCAGTCCATGCCATCAAATTACTATTAAAGGTAAAACAGGCATTTGTTATTATGGCGATGAATCCCATCTCATTCAAGTGCTAACCAATCTGATCAGTAACGCAATTAAATATTCACCAGAATCTAATATCGTTGAAGTCCATATCTCCAGAGTCAGTAATTTTATTAAAGTTTCCGTAAAAGACCATGGAATGGGCATTAAGGAAGAAGAATTGAAGAAAATCTTCCAGCGATTTTACCGAGTAGGTGAAATTCAAAAAAACTATCCCGGAATGGGCATAGGTTTGTATATCTGCGAGCAGATTATCAAAAACCATCAAGGTACCTTATGGGCAGAGAGTAAACCTGGAACAGGCGCCCTATTTAGCTTCACCCTACCGTTAAACCCTACAAAATCTTAAACAAATGGATAAGAAAGTAATGATTTGTGATGACGATAAAGGCATTCTTGAAATGATGGAACTAATTGTAGAAGATTTTGGTTATCGAGTTTGCACAGAAGCAAACAGCATGAAATTGATTAAAGCCATGGAAAGGGAAAAACCTGACATTCTATTACTGGACATTTGGATGCCCTTACTTTCGGGTGATCAAGTCTTAAAAAACCTCCGAGCAGATCCAAAATTCCAAAAGCTGCCGGTAATTATGTACTCTGCCAGCAATGATGGAGCGGCAATTGCAAAAAAAACAGGGGCAGATGACTATCTGCCCAAACCTTTTGATATTAATGTACTGATCGAGAAAATCCAAAAACTCCTATAAATACGACTCAGGTAGGCTTTATAAAAGCCTATCTTATGTTTTACTGAAAAGTAAGTAGGCATAATAATTGTCAGCACACCAGTATTTTTGGTTAAAAAACACGCATGAATATTTTTTTACTTTTTCTCAGTTGCATTCTTTTGTCATTTTCCCTGCTTTCTTTAATCAGAAATGATTACTGGATATTCAGAGTATTCGACTACCCTAGATTACAAAAATTTGTTACGACAGCAGCTACCTTAATTCTCGTTATTTTTTTTTATACTGAATACCTTCTACCGCAATGGATGCTAATAGGCTTACTATCGCTGAATCTGGCTTTTCTAGGCTATCAAATTATCCCTTTTACTCCATTTGGTAAAAAACACATTTTATGGAGTAAGAACTATATTTCTGGTCAGAGTATCAGCATTATCATCTCAAATGTATTTCAGGATAACACCAACTTCCAAGGCTGTCTTGATGTTTTAAGCAAAAATGAAGCGGACCTGATCTTATTACTGGAAACTAATAAAATCTGGGAGCAGCAGACAATCAGCCTTCAAAAAACACATCCGTTCCACTACCGCATACCTCAGGAAAACACCTATGGAATGATACTTTACTCAAAGTATGAACTTATTGGCCCGGAGCTGAAATTTCTTGTGGAAGACGACATCCCTTCTATACATACAAAAATTAGACTACCCTGTGGCCAAATCATACAACTTTATGCTTTACATCCAACTCCACCAGTACCCAATGAAAATCCAAGATCAACGGAGCGCGATAAAGAGCTATTACTTATTGCAGATATGGCTAAAGCCTGTTCTGATCCTGTCATTGTGATTGGAGATATGAATGATGTAGCCTGGAGCTATACTACAGAATTATTTCTTAAAATGAGCGGCTTACTTGATCCCAGACGCGGACGTGGATTTTATAATTCTTTTCATGCCCATTATCCTTTCATGCGCTTTCCATTAGATCATGCTTTTATTTCTACAGATTTCAAACTTCACAACATAAAAAGGCTACCGAATTTTAACTCCGACCATTTTCCAATTTACATTGAATTACAAAATGAACCCTCAGCAGAACTGCAGCAGCAAAGCATCAAAGCCAGCCCTGAGGATATAGCCATAGCCCAGGCAAAAAAACATGCAGTAACTTAAGATGTAAGAAAATAAATACCGGAAGCCCTTTAAGCATCATCGATGCATCGGTTTTCCACCAGACTTCCTGCGCTGATGGCCAGGATATAATTAGTACATAAAATGCAATAGCGATAAATAGCAATTAGTTATTATGGAAAAAAAGCAGTAGAAATCCGCTTATTATCAGCCCCTCCCCCAATTTGGGTTTCAACATACTCCATCAATATTACTCCTTCCGTCTCAAAACGCAGGTGGATATCCTTGAATTCCAAAACAATTCCCGGTTTCGCAGCATATACAGAGGGCAACCAACCGGCCAGATCAGCGTGCCGATTACATACTCCTGTCGGAAGAGTCATTCTGAAATTTACATGAAACTCCTTCACGGTCAACATTTCTTCTATTTCGTCTGGGACCATCTCAGCCCTAAACCATTTTCCAATCCGTTCATGGAAATGAACAATTTCATGCCTGGCCAATTCGTTTAAATTCAAATTTGTTAATATTTATTTTTCTTCAATTTTATCCCATACTATAAAGCCACTAATTCCAGCAATCCCAGTACCAGAAGCGCAATCATAAAGGCTTCAGTATAATTAGCGGCAGGGCAGAATACTAAAGAATAAGGTTCCGATCACTGCAACACCAAGGGCACTTCCCAGCTGGATTGCCTTGCTTACAATCCCTGCTGCCAAACCCGCGGTCGGAATAGGGATACCTGCCAGCACTGCATTTAACATAAAAGCTTATTTAATCACCAAACCTGCCTTTTTGCCAAAGACACGTAGGTATTCCGCTCTCTATCTCTGTCGAAATATGACTTCCCATACTGGCTCAAATTCTAATTTATCAAAGTCAAATTCGTGCATATTTTTTCCCTCATAACTGCCACTACTAAAAGTGTCTTGAATCGAATTATCAAAAGTCCACCTTCCAGCTTTCTCAGGTTTGCCCCATTTTCTTGTCTTCAATACTGTTGCCTTTGCGTTTATTCTTTCAGATAACGCTTTTAATATAGGTTTGGAATCGATCTTTAAATTCTTTCCAATTGCAATTACTATAAAATATCCAAATTTAATGTCGAGCTCTTTTTCAAAATCTCTTTCATTAGATATTGTAATATAAATATCTGGTGGTAATTGTCTTTTGTCGCAAATTGTCCAAATGGGATTCCAAAGTTCAAAATTGAGAAAGTGGCTTTCCATGTTATCAGGTATCGTCCATTTTCCGTGTGATTTTTCATCCCATTTCAGTCGTCCAAGTTTTATGTCTGAATGATATATAAATTCTTGGTTATCCTTTTTAGAAATTCGGTTTTCAGATTTGTATTTGACGACCCTAATTCCTGTTTCTCTGACACTTTCAGTTTGTTTTATTAGTAAGTCAAAATAGGGTTGAAAGTCAGATTTCCAATTGGCTGTAATCCAAGGCGATTCATTCTCATCACTCTGTCCGAAAATCAGATAGAAGTCATAGGGTCTGTTCTCCCAACTTGAACTGGCATTAGTAGCGTTTGCGAAAATGTCACAAAATCTATTTCTTAATTCCGTTATTAATTTCATATTCTGTCGGCTCTTCTTGGTTTCCTAATGGTAGCGCACAACGCCCTGGGACTACATTGGGTTTGAGACGAAATTAAGCTCATTCTTTGGATTTATCGACACACAAAACACAACTTATCGAAAAACAGAATTTTATATGGAAATAACAAGAATCCAAGAACTGAATTTAGCATCCGTTGTAATTTACCCGGTAATATTGACAACTAATGTAAACGTACTGTAATCAAATTAATTATCTATATCAAATTCCGAAATATTTCGAATCAGTTGTCATCATCAGAAAAAACGCTAACTTCTGGTTTAACTACGTTTTGGAAGAAAAATTTCCTTGCTATCTCCTAGTTTCAAAGCATCTTTAAATTTTGATCACCCACTGGTAAGACTAAAGTGGACATGCTAAATCAAAAAACAAAGCGATGCACTTTTAATTTTTTTAACTTTTTTATAGATTGCACAAAAAATTGGTAGAAATGAAAACGTTAACAAAAGAAGATCAGGAAGCTATAACTCCGATAATGGCTCTAAATTTATTGGAAGAGGGAAATAAACGTTTTGTTAATAACCTAAAAATTAACCGAAACCTTTTACAGCAAGCAAATGAAACCTCTGATAGCCAACATCCTTTTGCGGTAGTTTTAAGCTGTATAGACAGTCGTACATCTGCAGAATTAATTTTTGACCAAGGATTGGGTGATATTTTCAGTATCCGAATTGCTGGTAATATTATCAATGAAGATGTTTTAGGGAGCATGGAATTTGGTTGCAAAGTGGCAGGTGCAAAAATTATTGTTGTACTAGGTCACACGAAATGCGGAGCGATAAAAGGTGCATGCGATCATGTTGAGATGGGTAACCTAACTGCCTTACTCAGCAAAATCAGGCCTGCTGTTGATGATGAGCAAACCATAAAAGAGAACCGTAATTCCAGTAATAGTGAATTTATTGAAAAGGTAGCCGCCATAAATGTTAGCCGTTCAGTTAAATCGATAATAGAGCGTAGCCCCATTCTCAAAGAAATGGTAGAAGGTGGCCAGATCCAAATAGTAGGAGGCAATCATGATATTGCGACGGGAATAGTTACATTCATCCATGAAGGATAAGTGTTAATACCAGCACTAACCAATTCAACTGCCTATTTCAAATCGATACTTTCGGGATCGTAATCACCTACATCGATATCGTTATCCAAAGGTGCGGCAATGCCGAGGGATTCATTATATGAAGTGAAATCTTTCAAAATTTTCATTGGCAAAAAAGTCAGTTATCCGTTCTTTACATAGCTTCTTATCTTTGATCTGCCTCAACTCGGTCTATCCCATCTACTCAATAATAATTAGAAAACCGAGGAGCTAAATAGCTATCCTAGAACTCAAATATACAGCCAAATGAAGGTATCAGATTCCCTGATTTGGTATTCAAGATAAATGGAATGCCGTTTGAACCATTGCTTTGTATTGGCTGCCCATCAGTTGTTAAAAAACCGCTATTATCTTCTGTTCTTTTAAAGGTATATTTTGGAAAATTGTCATTTTCATTTTTAAGAATATTTTGTATATCTATATAAAAATTCAAAGCCGTCTTTCTAAAATTCAAGCGCTTATCAATACGAAAATCCAGTTGACTGAATGATGATAACCTTTCGGCATTTAACTGACTGTAATCTGCAATTCCTGTGCCCAGTGTTAAATAGTTTTGCTGGGATGCCTGCAAATCAAATGGCGTGTAGGGCGATCCTCCCGCATAGCGGTATTTCAATCCTAAATCCCAATTGCGTTTTAATTTATAACCCAATGTAAGTGACAATAAATGCCTGTTATCCCATGATGATGAGATCAGTTGCTGATTCAATCCAGAAAATTTACTGACCACATAGGAATAACTTGCCACATAAAAAAAATTACGAACCAGTTTTTGCTGCACAAATAGTTCCACACCATAGGTTTCCCCCTCTCCTACACTGAGTACCTGCTCACTGCCAACAGAAGCATATTCTGCGCCCTGATTGGCAAGAGAAGTTCCATTGGCTACAGAGACCGGGTAATTGCTGTACTGCTTGTAAAAAGTCTCCAAAGTAAATCTCAAATCATTTCTAGGCAAAAACTGGGTGCCAAGCACATAATGTGTCGATTGGATATAATCCATATTTTTATTCAGGGCTGCGCCATTTTTATCCAGATAACCCAGCATAGTATAAGTGGGAATTTTGAAATAGGTCCCCACTGAAGCGCTTACATCCCATTTTGAACTGAGGTGATAAGCCAAAGATAATCTGGGAGAAAGCGTTTTTAACGGATCATTCCCACTATCGGTAAAACTATTCAGGTCAGTACGAATACCTGCAGAAAACAATAATTTTTCATTAAAAATGTTTTTTGAAGCCTGAAAAAATGCACCATATTTCCAAAATTCCATGTCATTATTGAACCTGATTACCTTTTGCGCCACAACCACTTCCCCCTGGGAATTGGTGATTTCATTGGACACTTTATTAAACAAATCTGCTTTGTAGCCAACCAGTTGAGCCATTAATCCGGCAGACAGCTTCCAGCCATTTAGGAATTTATTGATGTCGAATCTAAACTTATTTTCAGTTTCCCGAGATTGAACTTTCAGACTCCTTTTGCTTTCCTGCTTTAGTTCATCCTCGAATTTATCCAGATTATTATCAAATACATTTCGGCTGAGTGTAAAGTTCAAATAGCCATTTTCAATCTGATGGTTCAAATTAAAACCAGCAGTATAATTCCACTGATTGATATAAGGTGTAGAACGCAGCACATAAGTATTTTCCAAGGTCGACTTTTTAGTTGCTGCAAAACTAAAGCGATCGATGGCACCCAGACCTATAGCGGTAAGCTTGGTTTTAGCATTAAATCTATGCGTAACCTTATATTGAAAATCATCAAAATCAGGTCTGATAGGTAAATCAATCAATTTAAATAAAAAACTGAGATAAGATTTGCGGGCCGAGGCTAGAAATGTAGTGTTTCTAGACAACGGTCCTTCTAAAGTTAGTGCAGTTTCAGTAAAACTAACCCTTGCATTACCGGACAATCTTTCCGAATTGCCTTCTCTTTGCCTGATCACAAAAGTAGAAGCCAAAGGGTTGTCGTATCTGGAATCAAAAGCTGAAGAGCTCAGTTTTAAACTCTCAATAAAAGAAACATTGAGTATACCCTGAGCACCTCCCGAACTGCCCTGGGTTTGAAAATGATTCAATACCGGAATCTCTATCCCATCCAGGTAATAGACATTTTCATTTGGAGCTCCACCCCTTATGATGATATCGTTCCGTTCACCAACTCCATTACTGATGCCCACTCCCGGAAGTGTCTGAACCACTTTAGACACATCAAAATTACCCCCCGGACTGCTTTTTATTTCTTCTGCTGTTAATTGCTGCACAGATAGAGGGGTAACCATATCAGTGGCAACAGCCGACTTTCCTCTACTAAAACTGATGTTAACCTCTTTTAAATTATTCAACTGAGGCTGGAGCTCAAAATTGACCAATTGCGGATTCCCACTACCCACCACTATATTATATTTCATCTGAGCTATATATCCGACAAGACTGGCAGAAACTTTATAGGTCCCTACCGGAACACTCATACGGAAACGGCCTGAGGTATCGCTCAGTGTTGAAATTGATAAACCATCAACCGTAAGTGTAACTCCGGAAAGGGATTTACCAGTGTTCATATCTTGTACAACTCCTGTTAACAATCCTCTTTGCTGGGAAAACACGGGATTAGAAGTAAATAAAGCGGCTATAATTATGAAGTATCTAATTGTCAATTTCAAAATTTTAAAGGGTTACTAAAACAGTCATCAAATATATAAATTATCGGGTTTAATTAGCTCTAATGATTGTTTTTTCTACACTTATCACTACAGTATTTAACATCATCCCAATTCTTCTCCCACTTTTTGCGCCAGGTAAAACACCTATTGCAAACCTTGCAAATCTTAGCTGGTAGGTTTTGTTTTTTCACATTCTTCATCAGGTTGCTTTACTATCCAATTGTTCTAAAAAATTTTCAGCATGGATCAGATGAAGTTCCTGTTTTTCGATCGGCATCTTATCATACATATTTACCAGCATACCTAACCGCGGGTTCTTTAAAAAGAAGCTACGATTTACGTGCATAAACCGCCAAAATAGTCCATCCCATACTGACTGCCATTCCCCCTTTTCATAATCACCCATTTTCATCAAGTAATTACTGCCGCTGATGTAAGGTTTTGTTACCATCATTCCGCCATCGGCAAACTGTGTCATGCCATAAACATTAGGTACCATTACCCAGTCGTAAGCATCTATAAACATTTCCATAAACCACCGGTAGACTTCATCAGGATCAAATTCACACAATTGCATAAAATTGCCCAAAACCATCAACCTTTCTATATGGTGGGAATACCCAGTTTGCAAAATCTTTTTTATAGTGATATCAATAGGAGCAATTCCAGTTTCACCGGTCCAGAAGCTCTGCGGAATTTTTCTCTTAAATTTCCAGCAATTAGTGCTACGCTGTTTACCGCCTTCGCGCTCATAGACCAGGTGAACAAACTCCCGCCAACCCATGATTTGCCGTATAAATCCTTCTAAAGAGTTTAATGGGATATTTTTATTTTTTGCCACTGCTAATGCCTCTTCAATAATTTGACCCGGCTGCAGTAGTCCAATATTCAAAATTGGTGTGAGTACCGAATGATGAAGTATAGATTCATTAGCTACAATAGCATCTTCATAAATACCAAATTTCTCAAAGCGGTTTTTCAAAAAATTATCCAGCCATTTTAAAGCATCCTCAAAGGTAACCACAAACAAACACCGCGTATTTAGCTCACCATAATTATTAGGAAAATGCTTTTTTACATATAATTTTGCTTCGGCGACGTATTTGTTTTCTTTGGGTAGTTCAAATCCAGGTACCCCCTCTTTTTTGGGGAATTTTTTCCGGTTATCTTCATCAAATGACCATTTCCCACCGATTGGCTCCCCATCACTTTCCAGCAGGATATTTCTTTTCTTTCGTTGGCTGATATAAAAATCGGTTTGAAAGTAAGTCTTCCGTTTATTGAAATAATCGGCCGTACTTTGTGTCGTGTTTAAAAAATTCGGGCTATCATAAACATGCAGGGTCACCTCATTCATTATACAAGCACTTTCCATTCTTTGAATCAACCAATTGTCGGCTACTGCTGCAATGTGTATATGCTCAATACTTTGCTGAGCAAGACTGTCCACCAACACCCGGCAATCATTTTCCTTTGTATCTGACTCAATATAGTTAACCGTAAACTCATTCTTCTGAAGCCAGTCTTGATAAAATTTCATACTCGCCCGGTGCAAGACCAATTTTTTCCGGTGAAAGTTATACTGCTTAAAAAAGAGCCATTCCTCCACAAGATAAACCGCACGGTCTTTTTGTAAAGCCGGGTGGTTTTGGAATAACTGGTGGGGAAAAATTAGCGTTACTGAGTTTACCATGATGCGTTAAGATTCAAGCCAAAGCTGCTGAAAAACCAGATCCGGATCGTAAGTTGCTGACTGTTTATCTATATTGAAATAACGATTTGTTCTTGGGTCGTTTCCTACCCCTGCAAGATAAGCCCAATTACCCCAGTTATTACAAACGTCATAATCGATTAATTGCTGTTCAAAATAAGCAGCACCATAACGCCAGTCTAAACACAAATCGTTACAGAAATAGCTGGCTACATTTTGCCTACCTCTGTTGCTCATAAAACCTGTTAGCTTTAGTTCAATCATATTGGCATCTATAAAAGGTACTCCGGTTGTACCATTGATCTAATGATTTAACTTCCTATTAAACTGATCAATATTTGCTGACATTGATTGCAGATTAGCTGACCTTTGAAAATAGCGCTTCGCGTTTTTCTGCATACAAAAGCCAAAATAGTCCCGCCATAACAACTCAAACACCAACCAGTAAGTGGATTCGTTTGCTCGGTATGCTACTTCATATTTTTTTATAGCTTCATAAAGCTCTCTTGCAGAAATACAACCTAAAGCCAGCCAGGCTGAAAACTTAGAAGAATACCTTTCCCCAACCATACCATTTCGTGTCTGTTTATAAGTTGATAAGGCCATGGTTTCATAAAGATAATAGTGTAATCGTTGTTGAGCCTGCTCAGTCCCACCTTTAAACTGTATTGCCGCCCGTGGATCAGCAATAATATCGGTCGAGTTTAACTCATTTAAAACTGCCAAATTCAAGGCGGCAATTGGTGGCGATCGAATCGCTAATGGTTTAGGCAATACTGGTCTAATCGAAACTGTATTTTCTGTACTTTTTCTAAACGCTGTAAATACATCTGGCAGCAGTTCAAATGAAAAAGGCAGATCCTCAGCATGAAAAAGGTTACGGCAATCAAAGGTCGAAAAAGAACAATTGAAGCCAAGCAGTTTATCTGTTACTTTTTTTTGCGTAGCTAACTCTTCAGGTGCAACTTCTTTCTCTGCATAGATTCTTTGAGCGCCATATTCTTTTACGAGTTTGAAGATCTCTTTTTCAGGAGTTCCCTTTAGTAATACCAAGCCCGAGCCGACCTTTCTTAAATCTTGCTCGAGTTGCTGCAAACTTTCCTTTAAAAACTTCAACCGGAAATCACCAGCCTTTTTAAACTTGAATGCTGTTATTTGAAAAAGATGATCGTCCAAACAATAAAATGGGACGACTATATCATTTTCTGCTACCGCATTACACAAACATTCATTGTCACTTAAACGCAAGTTAGTTTTAAACCAAACTAAAGCTATTTTTTTTCAGGCCTCATCGGTGCATTAATTTCTTTTAGAAATTTTATTAGAGCTGATGGCTTTTTGTCTGCTACATTTGAATCTGCAAACTGAATCCTCCTGCATTTTGCTATGTTTTGTGGCTCTCCCCTGCACCCTTTTGCGCCATAATTTGAAGCTTGAAGCCTTTATTTCTCTGCGCATTAAGGCGATCACCTGCTGTTCTCTAATTCCAAATTGGAAAGTAATGGCATCAAATGGAGTTCGATCTTCCCAGGCCATTTCTATAATTCGATCCTTAGCTGCCAAATCAAATATTAAAGTATTCCTCATAAAAAAGCTAAATAAGTTGGTACTATATATTATAAAAATTAGACTTTATTAAATATTTGCAGTTCAATTAACCGGGCTCTGCCGCTTTAATTATAGCTTCGGCCGCGAGTCTGCCACTTTTCAGAGCTGCGTTGATTGAGCCATTCATTAAATAATCTCCGCAAACAAAGCACTGATCATTTAATCTCAGAAGACTAAATCCCAGATGATTAGTCACCTGATCATCACTAGGCAGCGCATAATTGATATGGTAGGTTTTAAGATGCGTCCAGTTGAGCGCATCAGGATACCAAAATTTCATTTCCGATCTTACTCTGTCCTGAAGTTGGGTTTGATTCGCCTGTAAATGATTACCCATAAGAGATACTGATATTAAAGCCTTGCCATTACTGGAATACGCTGGGGATATCTGATCCATCACAGCAATATTATTAACCAATTTTCCGAATAAAGTATTCAAAGCAATCAGCGGCACGTTAAATGGCTTTTTATCAGCTGTAAAATACATATTAGTAACTGAGTGGTATGATTTTACCACGTGCAGCTGAAATGGAGCTGGCATTTGAATAGGATTTGTGGCAATAAGGATATTTTTAGCCTTGTAAACTGATTTTGAAGACGTGATTACACTGCCGCCATCAATAGTTTCTACTTTTTCATTAAAAACCAATTCATCAACAGAAAGACTTTGCGCCAGTTGCAAAGGAATCATTCCCATTCCTTTAGCTGGAATAGCAGCATCTCCTTCGCTGAACATTTTAAAAACAAATTCAAACATGCGGCTTGAAGTGCTCAACTGGTCTTCAAGAAAAATACCCGTCAAAAAAGGCTGAAAGAACTGGCTGATCATCGTTTCGCTAAAGCCCTCTTTTTTCAAATAGTCAATAGTGCTGATCTCCTTCTCAGAAAATATATGTTCCATGGTCTTGCGGCTAAGTTTAAGTTTTAGCCTCAGCATCTTAAATTTATCAGCTAATGTACCTGCAGAAGAAAAAAGAGTGCTCATCAATGCGCCCGGTTGGCGCAGCGGATCTCCAATCCTGGAGATTCCTTTTTTATTTAAAATCAAAGCACCCGGGTCAAACCTGCAAAGCGCTAACGCTTCATAATTTAAAAAGCGTTTTGCTTCTGGATAGGCAGTCAATAACACCTGAAAGCCACGATCAAGAAGAAAACCATTTACTTCGTCAGTCTGTATTCTGCCACCTACAGCGTCAGAAGATTCAATAACGAGCACTGATTTACCCGCTTCCTTTAAAACTTTAGCAGCAGCTAGACCAGCTAACCCCGCACCAATGATAATCACATCTTTTTCCATATTTGATATCAAGAATTTACAGGATTATTTATTTCATGAGGCTCAAACCCTAGCTTGGCATAAGCCTAACGCCCAACAACCATGGTCTTTGCTTTCAGATGATCCACAGTACCATCCTCTCTTAATATTTACCCTATTAACCTGTTTTTAATTTTCCCAATCCGCCATCCACACCAATGACTTGCCCTGTTATCCAATTGCTTTGATCCGAAAGTAAAAAAGCAATCAAACTACTGATATCTTCTGGTTGCCCAACCTTTGATAAAGGGTGTCTTTTCGCAGAGGCTTCACGTTTTTCAGCAGAGTTCAATAGATTTTTAGCCAGTGGCGTATCAGTAAGCGATGGAGCTACCACATTAACCCGTATCTGCTGGGCAGCAAATTCCGCTGCCAACGATAAACCCAGTCCCTCTACAGCTGCTTTTGCTGCAGCAACACTGGCATGGTAAGGCATTCCGGTCCTCGCAGCAACAGAACTAGTCAAAACTATAGATGATGAAGCGGCATTTTTCAAATGTTTAACAGATTGCTGAATAATGCGTACAGCACCCAAAACGTTAATTCTATAGTCGTTTAAGAAATCTTCTTCAGTAAGCCTATTGAAAGGCTTAAGGGTAATGCTACCCACTGAATAAACCAAACCATGTAACTGCTCAGGAAGAAAGTCTGCCATGGCACTTAGATCATCAAGAACGTCCAAACACAAGTGCCTGATACCCTTAGGCCAATCCGAATGCTCAGTTCTGGATATATTATAGACAGTTGCACCATTTAGAGCCAGCGACCTTACCAGCGAAAGCCCAATACCCGAACTTCCACCTACGACTAATATGTTTTTCCCTTCAAAATTCATCATCCTAATTATTTAAAAAAATCTAATGTTACAAATTGAATGCTATTAAAACATCAGCTAATACCTTTAACAAACAGCAATATGAGTACACAAAAGTATTTATTTAGTTTTAAATAATACTATTTTTTTATAAATATAGTATATTTGTATGCTATTTTAATCCAATTAATCATGAACTATCAGCTCATAAAACAAATCATTGGCCTAATTGAAAAGTTTGACACAACTGAAGATTCCAAGTCTTATACAAAGAACCTGATAGGCTTCAAAATCAACGAACATGAAAACTGGAAGAAATGTTAATGAACTATGCCGTGATTTAGGTGTAAGCACAGCCTCCTTTTATAAGTAGCGTCAGCGCTATGGTGGTCTGGAAGTTAATGAATTGAAAAGAATAAAGGAATTGGAAGAGGAAAATGCGCGAATTAAAAAAATGTATGCGAATTTGAGCCTAGTGCATGAAACTTTTAAAGAAGCTGTAGAAAAAAAGTGTTAACCTCTGATGAAAAGCGGGAGTTGGTGGAAGAGATGATCAAGAAAATTAGCCATCTTCAGGCGTGCTCATGTGTGAATCTTCCGCGAAGTAGTTGTTTTTACATACGTAAGAAAAATAATGATAGTGAGGTTATTGATGAATTACAAATCCTCATTTAAAAGCGTGCTTTTATTGGATTTTGGAAATGTTATCACAGATAGAGGCGGAAGGGCTTTCTCTGGAATCATAAAGGGGTGTATAGAGTGTATACTGCTCTGAAATTGAACATAAGGCGTCGAGCTAAAAAGCGACTCCCCCCAGAGTAAAACAAATTTTGTCTACTCCAGAAACTATAAACCAGGTGTGGTCAATCGATTTTATGAGCGACAGTTTATGGGACGTATGAAAATTCCGGGTCTTGAATATAGTAGATGATTATAACAGGGAAATTTTATGTATTGAGCCTGATCTGTCCTTACCCACCCATAGGGTCATAAGAGCATTGGAAGCGCTAGAACAGTATAAAGGTTTACCGAATATGATTAGAGTCGATAACGGACCAGAATTTATCTCTGAGAAACTTGGAGAGTGGTGTAATGAAAAAAAGATTACTCTGGTATTTATTCAGCCAGGTAAACCAACACAAAATGCATATGTGGAGCTATTTAAAGGAAATATGCGCAGGGAATTGTTAAATGCTGATGTATTCAGGACGCTGGATGAAGTAAGGGAGAAGGCCGAAGAATGGATGTATGATTATAATAATCATAGGCCACACAAAGCTTTAGGCTTCAAAACACCTGCAGATTTGTTACTGAAAATTAGCAACTAAATTCTACTTCTGAATGGTCTGATTTTACGGGAAGCTTACAGATACGTTTACAAATAAAAGGGAAGTCGTTGTTTTTAAATCAGCAACTCCCCCTCTAAAAGAGCGAGAAACTACCTTACCTTACTGATTTTAACATCATCCAATATTACAGCTGAAGTACCAGTATTGACAAACTTTATTCTTACGGTCTTCATATGATTAAGGAATTCCGATCCGGTTTTAAACTCTAATCTTTTAATGGAAAAATCATCATTTCCACTAGTTTCTAGGCTGCTCCCTTTGTCCAGATCTCCGGACACTGGAGTGAGATTTTTTGCAGTTACTTTAAGATTGCCTTTCCCCTTCATCCAAAACTCCAGCTGATAGGGCATACTATGATTGAGGTAAACATATTGCTCTATATACTGACCTGGATTTAAAACCAGCGCATAATCCCCATTTCGCTTCACATTGGAAGACAATTTGCCTGTTCCCTCCCAGGGCAATAAATTCTTATTAGCATCAAATCCGGGATTGGGCAGTTCATTCCCTTTCAGTAAAGGCCATTGATATCCCCTAATGTAGTCCACCTCCATATCAACAGATCCCCCAGCGCCGTAACTTCCCAGGAAAACATTCATAAAATGATTTGGCGAATAAATCTTGTGTTTATCTGAGTATTCCTTAATTAAATTCCCGTTAATATAATGTTTGATACTCGTTGGCGTCCAAAGGATGCCATGTGTCACCCATTGATCAATATGATTATAGCTTTCGGCAATATGAGTCGCCAGGTTATGAACGAAGTTTCCATTTTGATCGACCGAACCATGGAGTACAAATTGCGCATTCAGCATTTCAAACACATCAATTTCAAAAACTTGTCCTGCAGGTCTGATCCCCGAAACCCCCTCCAATGTGGTTCCTTGTTGGAGATAATATTTCAGATCTGGGCCTGGTGAATCCATCCAAAAGGCCGTATTTACCCCTTGCGGCTTCCCGGAACTGCTTCTTTTAACCCGTACTTCAAAATAACCACCCCGACTATTGTCCAGGAAGTTCTCATTTGTTCGCCAGTCATAAGTTTGAATCGATGAGATCTTTCTTCCACTAGCTGGATAAAAACTTTTAACAGGTAGGGAATCATTGGTAAACAAATGAATGCTATGGCCATTGAAACTCATTGCGGGCTGAGGCAGGCTATCTTGCCGCATTAGCAACAGATTGTCCTTCTTTAGAAAATCAATGTTGGAATAATAGTTTGTGGACCATTTATTCCTGTTCAGCAACTCATCATTGAACTCATCATTCCAGAACAAGGCCATCCCTTCAGGGACAGCTGCGGAACTTGCCGGACTGAGTAGTTTCAACTCATCGGGATCGAGCGACCAGTTTCTTGACGTGATCACAGTCCCGGTAACAGGCTTGCTTACACCTGAAGCATTAAATGACTCCACCCAGATATAGTATTTCGTCTGTTCTTTCAATTGCTGAATAAAAAACCGCCGTACATCAGGCCCCACAACTGCAAGTGGAAGCCCAGGTTTTTTGTTCAGAGTAGCACAGTAGATTTTGTATCCCAGCTCATCGCCGACCTTATCTATCCATCCCACCCGGATCCACCTCCTTGTTCCTAACAATTTCAATTCAGTAGGAACAGCAGGAGGCTGCGCACAGGCCCCTGCTGTTAAAAATAATAAAAGAAATAAAAACCTCATCCTTAACCTAATTGTATCCATTATTTTGTTTAATTACTCCATTGCTCTGATTCACCACCGATCTTGGCAAAGGATACAAGACTTTGAATGACTCTGCTGTGGCAGAACCATCGGCAGCAGCACGCTGAGTGTACATGTTCCACCTGATCAGGTCATCTCTTCTCCAGCCTTCAGCCCATAGCTCAAATAAGCGCTCGTCCTGAATTTTAGCAAGGAACTGACCTTTACTCAGCCCTGGGGCCAGTTTTCCAAGACCGGCTCTGTTTCTTACTGTAAACACATCATTATAAGCTTCGTCGTTGGGCCCGCCATTGGCCTCATTAATACTCTCTGCTAGCATCAGCAATACATCAGCATACCTATAAATCGGAAAATCAACCCCACTGTTTTGTGCATTTGCTTTTGAAGGATCTGGTGCAAATTTCATCGGAACCGCCCCCAGATCTCCCGCAACCCTTGCATCTTTGTAAATTACACTACCATTAGCATCTTTTCCTACCGGATATTTACTTAACAATACTTTAAGTCGCTTATCCCCCTTATCGAATTTATCGTAGCTCTTCCAAGGCATTTTATAGCCACCCCAAGCGGTCAGGTTAATCCCTGAAGGATCAAGATAATCAGCTGGCAGTGCATGGGCGAGCCACATATTTGTATACTGATCTCCACTGGTTGGTGTACATACGACCGCTAAAATAATCTCTGTGGATGCCCCACCTTTATTGGCAATGCTAAAATTGTCCTCATAGTTGGACTGAAGGGAATAGCCCATCGCTTTGATCTGCCTACCAATTGCTACAGCCTCCTGCCATTTTTTCTCATGCATGTATAATTTCATCAGGCCAGTTAATACCGCTGCTTTTGAAAAACGCCCATAATCACTCCCTGAAAACTTATCTGGCAACACGGCAGCCGCTTCCAAATCATCTTTTTCAATCTGTGCAAACATATCCGCAGCACTGGGTCTAGACACAAAAGGTGCATTAGGATCTGCAGCTACCTTAGGATCAGTTACAATAGTAACCGGACCATATGCGAAATAAAGCAGCTGCGCATAATGTGCCCTCAATGCTTTCAATTCTCCAATGTATCGCTTTTTTAAAGTTTCGTCCATGGAAAGGTTCTGAATGTCCTCGATGGTAATCGTGATTCTAGAAATATAGGGTAAATACCGTCCATAATTGTGTGTAATCCAATCAAAATCTGGATTATAATTCAAGTTACGAAGATTTGCCCAGTCACCTCCCCATGCACAAACTCCCTCATCGGTTGACATCATCGACTGTGTCCGCCAGGCATAAGTCCCAGCTGTCCAGCCACCCTGCCAATCCGTTCCACCAGCCAAACCCGTATAGGCAGCACTAGTCGCTGCACCAGCCCCTTCAGGGGTTTTAACGACAGTTGATAAATCCCCATAACTCACATAATCAAGGCTTTTTTTACAGGCACCAAAGAAAAGTATAGTGCTGAATAAAAAGGCAGCAAGCAGTAACTTTGGCAGTTTTTTATATTGATAACTTTTCATGACTTTTTCTTTAATTATTAAAATGATGCGTTAATTCCCAGAACATAGCTTTTTACCAGCGGATAAAAATTATCAGTATCCAGCTCCGGATCAAGTCCAGGATAATTGGTAATGGTAAAGGGATTCTGAACATCGAACGAGATCCTAAACCTGGAGAATACATGCTGTTTTGCCAATAATTTGTTCGGGAGCGAATAACCCAGAGTGATGTTCCTACAGCGTAGAAATGTAGCATCTACCAACCAATAATCCGATCCATTCTGGTATCCACTATAGGTAGCATCATATAATGAGGTAGGAAAATTCCCTGAAGTATTCTGGAAGGTCCAACGGTTAGCAGAAATTGGCATTGCATTAAAACCAAAAGAATCCATTGTCTTTTCGGTAGCCCTGCCATTTAAATAAGGCGACCATTTCTTTTGTTTGATACCCGACATAAAGATATTCAGGTCAAAATTTTTGTAACTGAACCTGTTTCCGATTCCAAAATTAAATTCCGGATCCTGGTTCCCAATGTACTGCAAATCAGCAGCAGTAATTTTTCCATCTGGCCCTACCAGGTTGCTGGAAGCATCATAACCATGTATATCCTTAATGATTACACCGCCTGGAAGCATGCCAGGCATTTGGCCAGGAGCTGTACCAAATTGCCCGGTAAAAAGACCATCAGAAAGATAACCTTTAAAAGGCAGAAAAAGTGCAGCTGTACCTGATACGGGTTCATATTTCTCCAGAACTTTTAAGGCTGGATCAGAACGTTTCACCCAATAGTTCAAATAGTGTGAGAAAGTAAGATTTGTGGACCAGGTAAAGCCATCTGCTGATGAAGGAACGAGGTTTTTGGTCTGTAAACTGATGTCATACCCTCTGGAACGGGTTTTGCCGGCATTATCAAAAACACCGTCAATGATGAAACCCGCAGGATATGGGACAAATGAGATCAGGTTCCTGATGGTTTTATTATAATAGTCGAAAGATCCAGTAACCCTGTCGCTGAACAAGCCATAATCCAGACCGATGTTAAATTCTCCGGCAGTCTCCCAGGTCAGATTCGGATTTGCTGCTCGGCTCAGCACCAGACCTGAACTCACTGTATTAGATCCAAAGTAAGCACTTTGAGCGGTTCCATATAGCGCAAAGGCAGCCCCCTTAAAGGCACTATTACCTGTTTCTCCGTATCCCGCTCTCAATTTCAGGAAAGAAATAGGTTTAACAGACTTGATAAAAGCTTCATCAGACAAAACCCATCCAGCTGAAACCGAGGGAAAGTATCCCCATTTTTTATTTTCAGCAAATAAGGAAGAACCGTCACGTCTGAGCGAGGCCTGAAGGGTAATATTACCGTTATAAGTATAAATTGCCCTGGCAAAATAAGAGGCCCAGGTCGTCTGACTTTTAGCAGATCCTACTGAAGGCTTGGCTGACTGGCCAGCGCCCAATGAATAGTACAAGGACACATCAGACAGAAAATTCTGGTTCCCAGCATTGAACCCTTCCCAGTCCGATTGCTGGAAGGTATATCCTGCTACTGCATTTAAATGATGTTTTTCTGAGAAGTTCTTGTTATAAGACAAGGTATATTCAAATAGTTTGGATTGAGCATCTGACTCTGAAATGCTTGCAGAACCATTAGCCTGGCTACCATACAAAAAGGTTTTTGGAAAATAAGATGATCTCTTAGAGTACGACTGATCATAGCTAAAATTTGCTTTTGCCTTTAAGCCCTCCAAAATCGTCCATTCTCCATAGGCGGTGCTCAGCAAACGGTTCGCCTTTGTTTTATCAGTAACAGTTGCGTAGGATAAGGGATTAGGGATCGTAGGGTAATATGGACTTAGTGGATAACCCCCATCTGGATCTCTAAGAGATACCGATGGCGCCCAGTAGATCGCCGCAGTTACAATACCCCCATTTTCATTGGCACCCCCTGTAATGGTATTATTCGCATCAGAGTTGGAAGCAATGATATTTGCTCCGATCTTGATCTTGTCAGATACGATCTGGTCTATATTCAACCTACCATTGTACCGCTTGTAATCTGTTCCAATAATCACACCTTTCTGGTCAAAGTAATTACCTGAAGCAAAATAAGAGGTTTTACCGTTCCCTCCGGAAAGAGAAAGATTATGTTGTTGTGTATATCCGCTACGCGTAATCGCATCAGTAGCAGCTTGGTTAGTTGAAGCAGCACCATCTATCTGCCCCTGAGTAAACACGGGTACGTAAGGATTTACTGATCCGGGATTAACAGCACCATAATAAGGTGCTATATTGTTGTCCTTGTACCATTTTTCCTCACGAAGGAGATTGCGCTGAATCATATAGTCCTTTGCACCGAAAACAGGGTACATTTTGTCTGGTTTCTGGATTCCATAAGAACCTGTATATTCAATAGTCGATTTGCCTTCAGTGCCTCTTTTGGTGGTAATGAGGACTACACCTGCTCCTGCCCTGGCTCCATAAATAGAAGCCGCACTTGCATCCTTTAAGAATTGAATGGATTCAATATCATTTGGATTGATAAAGTTAAGGGGAGATTTATCTACTCCGCCATATTTATACCTGGATTCACCTACAGTCCCGCCCAAAGAAGGTTCTCCCGCTGCATCATTGATTGGTACTCCGTCAATTACATATAATACACCTGCATCTGCAAAAGAAGGGTTACTCCTGATCTGTATTTTAACACCTGCACCTGGCTGTCCGGTGGATTGGATCACCTGAACACCTGAAGCTTTACCTTGCAGTGTTTGCTGGAAACTAGAAGCCACCCCGAGATCAAGGTCCTTCGCTTTAACCTGTACAATTGCTCCGGTAACATCTCTTTGTTTTACAGCTCCATAACCGATAACCACTATCTCCCCGAGTGCATTACTGCTTTGCTCCAGGGTCACCTGAATCGATGGCTGTCCATCGTAAATAATTTCCTGAGATTGAAAGCCCACATAAGTTAGCACCACTATATCTCCCTTATTCAAGTTCAATTGGAACTTACCATCTCCATCAGTAACTGTACCTTTTTGTGTGTTCTTAACCTTCACACTTACTCCTGGAATTGGCATCCTAGATTGGTCAGTAACACGACCACCCACATCAACTGATTTAAATATGGCAGTCAGTTCTGAAATCAGGACTCTTGGCTTCATTTTTATCACCACTACCCGATCTTTTACTTCATATCCTAACGGCTGTCCCTCAAATATCGCCTTCAAGGCTTCTTCCATTGAGACATTATTCAATTGAACGTCGACTGGTTTTGCCGACTTAAGGTTGTCCTTGATGTAGAAAAAGTCATAGCTACTTTGCTCTCGGATCTTTTCGATCACCTTTTTCAAAGAAGCATTTTTTTCGGACAATGTAATTCTTTGGGCAAGGCCCGAAGCGGAGACTTGCATAAGGATTGCAAATAGTAAAACCGTGGTGATTCGCATAACGAATAAGATTTTCGACAGCAAGGCAGGCTTAAGCCCTACTGTCTTGTGAAAAGCATTTAATTTCATACTTTTGTTCTGTTTGGGTTAACACTAGATTCTAATAGATTTTTTCCAGGATGAAAATCCGGATAAGGGTGACCCTGACAATTGGCGTGGAAGTGGTCGAGCACTTTCACGTTTTGTTTATACGGCCCCCTTCTGCATTTTGTTAATGCGGATGTCGTAGTTTTCTTTTCATATCATATTTGGTTAATGGTTTAGGTTGTTAATTTCTCTTTATTTAGCCTAGATTTCAGGCTTTACTGACGTATATTTTCCGGCCTTCAATTTTAAACTTCAACAAACCGGTACTTTGCATGATATCTAATATTTTTGAGACATTCTGGAACCTTGACATAGTGCCCTCCATCGTGCTTAAGGGAATCTCTCCTTGATAAATAACCTCTACGTCATACCACCTGGCTACTTTCCGCATGATCTGGTATACATTTTCATTGGTAAATTCAAAATAACCTTTCTTCCAGGCAATAGCATCATTGACATCCACAACCGCTACTGTTGCAGATCCAGCTTTATAAATAGCAGATTGTTGACCAGGAGCAAGCCTGATATCTTTTTGCCCCGACTGATCCTTATTCAGATGTACAAGTACAGCGCCCTCGAGTAAGGTCGTTTTTATTGCTTCTTCATCACTATAAGAGTTCACGTTGAAGTGTGTACCCAATACCTCAACCTCTTGTTGTAGGGTTTTTACAATAAAGGGAAATGCTCTATTTTTAGCCACTTCCAGGTAAGCTTCACCGCTCAGTTCCACTTTTCTGTTTGCTAAACCTGAAAAAGTTGTCGGATATTTAAGGCTGGAAGCTGCATTCAGCCAAACCTTTGTGCCATCAGGTAATATGACTTGATACTGTCCGCCTCTAGGGGTTTCAATGGTATTGTATATCGGATTTTTACCTGCAGGACTAGCATCATACACACTGTAAACCAATTGTCCATCAGCTGTTTTTTTAATACTGATACCTGACTGCCTAGCCAGCTCTCCATCTTTAGCATCTGTAATACTGATCTTTTTACCATTTGCCAGCGTAAGTACGGCCTTGTTTGCACCAGGAGAAACATCTTGCAAATGAGCAATAGTGTTAACAGTCGGGTGCTCAGAACGGAAAAAACAATAAAACAGCCCTGCAACCATTAAAATTGCGGCGACTGAACCGATACGTTTCCATAATTGATATTTCGGCTGTTGATATTTTAGCGGCAAACCACTGGCGATATGAGCCAGGTTATGATTCAGATCCTCATCGCTGATTTCAGACATACTGCTTACAGCTTGCTGTAAATACCAGCTTTCCAGTATCGCCTTTTCCTGAGCATCCAATAGCCCATTCTTATATTTTTCTAAAAGCTCGGTGATTTGCTGTTCATCCATAATCATCTAAAGGCTGGTTACCCGTTTATAACTTTAAGACGGGAAACCTGCTGAAAGGTATTAGACGAAAACAAAAAAAATCACAAAAATGGAAAAAGTGAAAGGTAGGAATTGATCTTTAACTTGAGGATCTTCACCGCGTTGTAAGTTTGCTGCTTTACTGTTTTATCGGAAATATTCAATTGTAGTCCAATCTCTTTACAGGACAGTTCTCCTTCCCTACTTAATTCAAAAACTTTTCGCATTTTTGGAGGAAGTGAAGCGATTTCACGTTCAATAATTCGGGAAAGTTCATTCCCACGGATCTGGTCATCAGTAATATAATCTCCTTGCTCGACAAAAACTTTGATGGAATCCAGATATTTGGAAGCTACCTTTTGATGGCTAATCAGGTCAAATATCTTGTTACGCACCGCACTGTAGAGATAAGAAGATAGTGAAGTTCTGAAATTAAGGTCTGTCCTTTTTTGCCAAAGTGTGAGAAACAGATCCTGAATAATGTCATTGGCCTCTTCCTGATCGTTCAACAAACGAAAAGCATGTTTGTAAAGCAAACCTTTATACCTTTCGAAGATTTCGGTATAGGCATACTGATTTCCTTCCTTCAGCAAATTCGCTAATTCAAAATCGTTAAATGCGCTATAATCAGTCATTAATTGATATCCCTATGTTAAAGTTATCAAAATATTCAGGCAATAATATAGAACTAAATGAAATAAATCAAAAAGAACTATTTCTATTACACTTTGAACAATCATTTTTGCAGCGTCTCTAACATCTATCAGGTCTGTAACCTCTTGTATTAATTTCCCAAGCCCCAAAAGATTTGCACTTACGTTGCAATATGCATTTTTCCATGAAAGAATATAGTATGGCACTTCTTTGGGCGCTGTAATGGGCATTGAAAAGTACTTGACTTACCGATTTTGGACTTAAGTTATAAATTATGATAATAAGCCTAGTTACATTTTTTTAAATAAGCTGTCGGAAGCATTCCGAATTGTTTTGAAAAACACTTTGTAAAATATGACGGTGATCCGAAACCGACTAGATACCCTATTTCTGTAACCCGGTATTTACCTTCCATAACTAATTTATATGCTTCTTTAAGCCTTGTAACTTTGATAAAATCGTTTGGTGTCATTCCGGTAATGGCTTTAACCTTGGAAAATAGTGATGTACGGCTCATGGCTAATTCTGAAGCCAATTTTTCGATTGAAAATCCAGAATCATCAAGATTTTCATTGATAATAGCCAAACATCTCTCAATAAATTCTTCGTCCATTTTATTATGTGCCGTAATCTTTGCTTCTGAATTAGGAACAGATGCATATCTCTTCTTTAATTCTTCACGCTTGTCAAGTAGGTTCTTTAATTGTGCCTTAAGCTGAAAAGGAGAGAAAGGCTTTTCTACATACGCATCTGTTCCAATTTCCAGCCCTTGTAACTTGGTTTCAATATCGTGTTTAGCAGAAAGTAGAACGATAGGGATATGGGATATTTCGATTTTAACTCTGATCTGGCGGCACAGTTCGAGCCCATCCATATTTTCCATCATAATATCGCTGACAATAAGATCTACAGTATCCTTACAAAGAATCTCTAATGCTCTAGAACCACTTATTGCCGTAATAACGAGATATTCTTCTGCCAAAATTTTGCTAAGAAAGTCCAAGACTTCAACATTATCATCCACGACGAGCACCGTCTTTTTGTCGCTGTCGATAATAATTTGACTTGCCTCAACAGTAAGATCCTCATTATTGAAAGCATTTTCTAATAATAATGTCTGTAGATCCGAAGGTTGGACAGTATCATTGATATGGTTCCATTGATCTTTTCTCGTAGGAATTTTCACAGAAAAATTTGTCCCTGGCTTTTCTTCCTCCCGATCCAGAACCGCGATCTCACCACCTAGCATTTCGATCAAACTTTTCGTCAGATGTAAACCTACTCCTACCCCACTATTAAACATACTTTTATTCTCATTAACCTGATAAAAGGCCTTAAAAATATTTTCCCGTTCTGAATGTCCGATACCCTTACCATCATCCTCGATGGAAACGGTGGCCCAGCCATTTGCCTCCGACATGGATATCTTCACCTTCTCACGCGCAAATTTCAATGCATTAGAGATCAAATTGCTCACTATTTTAATAAGCGCCTCCTTGTCCGAATATAAATGCAAATGTTCTGTAACTGTACAAATCTCAATCTCGATATGGCTCTGCTCAGCGGCAATCTTAAACATAGACCTCACTTCATCTAATAGCTGATTCAGATCGATAAAAGAATACGTAAGCCGATAATTGCCTGTGTCTACCTTTCTAAAATCAAGCAACTGAGTGATTAACGAATACAAGCGTCTATAATTGAGCTGAACAATAGACAGATACTCGCCATAATTATCATTGATTTCCTTAGATTTGGAAATATACTCTATGGGACCAATAATCAAACTTAATGGTGTCCTAATTTCATGGGCAATGTTTGTAAAAAATTCGAGTTTAGAATCATATATCTGCCTTTGTGCATCCAACTCAACTTTCCTAATACTCTCACTATGTATCATTTCAGATCTATTCAACAAATATCTAATTAGAAATACAACAAAGGCTATTAACAAAATCACATATATAATTACAGCAGATTTAGATTTTAGAAAATGAGGATTAACTTTTATGTCAAACTGAAGATCTTTATCTCCCCATATATTATCGCTATTGGTACTCTTTAACAAAAGCTTATAGTTACCAGCAGGAAGGTTTGTAAGTGTAATTGAATTTGCCCCGCTATTAACTTCATGCCATTCCTCGTCAAATCCTTCAATTTTATATTTGTATAAGGTTTGTGATGGATCTACATAACTTAGAGAAGCAAACTCGACAGAAATAGTAGACTGGTTATAACTAAGATCTAATGACCTAATCAGCTCTATAGGTTTATCGATTGGAGATTCTGAAGATTGTGGTGTGACCACTCTATTATTTATGGACAGACTAGTAAGAATTACAGGTGGAACATGCTTATTATCAACCAGCTTGCTCGGTGAAAATAGGCAAAAGCCATTTGCCGTCCCGAAAATCAGCCTTCCTGTGCTGGACAAACAGAAAGCTTGTGGGGTAAATTGTTCATTAAACAGGCCATTCGATTTTGTAAACAATTTCAAATTTTTCCCATCAGCATCCATACGTGCTAAGCCCTTATTCGTTGCTAACCAAAAGATATCACCATCTGGAACGATAGAAGATATGACCTGATTTGGAAGATTTAACTGTTCATACCTGATAAAACTATCATTCTTTTTGTCATATCTGCAAAGCCCATAACCATCTGAACCGATCCATAAATTCCCTTTAGCATCACAAGCTAAAGATGCAAGTGAATTTCGAATCAAACTTGATTTATTGTTTGGATCAAACTCATACTTTCTAAACGTTTTATTCTTAAGGTTATATTTATATAGTCCTTTGTTCTTTGTAGCCATCCAAATATTATTTTCCAAATCCTCGGTAAAGGCTATCACTAGATATTTCAGGTCTAAGCGAACAAAATTATCCTGTTCACGATTGTAATAACAGACTCCGCTCCCTGTACCGATATAGATTCGCCCGTTACTGCTTTTGAATAGGGAGAATACTCGAGATGAGGGAATGGAATTGAGGTCATTGGGATCATGAAGATAGGATTTTACCGATTTAGTACCTAGATCGATTACTTCCAAACCTCTTTCATAAGTTGCAGCAAAAAGCTTGTTGCCTTCTTGCAATAAGTCATGAATACAATAATAGGTAGAATGAATATCGTTTGCTGAACGAAAAGGGGTGATCCTTCCGGTTTTTGGATTAAAAGAATGTATTCCATTATCGTCAGTCCCGATAAAAAACTGCCCATTTTCTGTTTCCAAAACGGCATTAACAACCTTTCCTAAACCAAGCGAATTTTTCAGTTCATAATGTTTAAAGTTATTCTGCGATGGCGGTAAATATTCCAATCCATCGAAATAGGATCCGAGCCATAAACCTCCCTCGCGGTCTTTGAATACTTCATAAATAAATTTGCTTTTTGAGAAAGAAAAATCTGAATTGTCTGCCAAAGAATATTGAAGATTTCCTTCAATAGAATCATATATACTCACACCATTATCAGAAGTTACCATGATTTTTCCGGGTTTTAACTCTCGCATTCCCTGAATATGGTATAACATATTGTTCTCTCCTGAGGGAGGAAAATGTAAAAATGTCGAACTAGATTTATCAAATCTGTCTATGCCGTGCTGAAATGTACCGATCCATAAGTAACCATAGCTGTCTTCAAAAATATTTTGAATAGAATTATCGGACAGACTTGCTGGAGAGGCGTTTCTCACAAAATGACTAAAAGTATTGTTCTTTTTTGAATATCGGCTTAACCCTTGGCTATAGGTTCCAATCCAAATATTTCCTTCACTATCTTCACATAGTGCAGTAATCCGGTCTTCCGCAACCTTGCTATTATTTCTGTCACTTTGCGTATAACGGCTAAGTTTCTTTTCCTTCGACGAATATCGAAATAAACCATCTGTCAATGTTCCGATCCAAATATCCCCTGATTTGTCTTGGATAATTCTCGTTGTACGCCCACTGATTGATTCTCCTTTTGCTGTCTTTATAACAAGCTTTTGAAATGTGTCCGAGTGTGGATCATAGATATCAACTCCGTTATCAAGCGCAATCCACAGCTTTTGGTCCGAGGCTATAAGCAGATCCATCACACTATTGCTAGAAATACAATTGGAGGACTTACTGTCATATCGAAAACTTCTAAATCTAGTCCCGTCAAATCTATTGAGCCCACCATTGGTACCGATCCATATAAAGCCGATTGAATCTTGTATAATGCTATATACCCTATTGGACGATAAACCTTGATCCATGGTATAATTTCGCTTGTTAACTTGGCTTTGCGACTGACCTAAAACATTTGAAAAAAAAAATGTAAATATTAAAACTACAAGCGGAAAAACAATCTTTAAATATTTCATTATATTATTCTCTAATTTAAACATTGCAATTTTTGATCTTTTAAATCTCATTAGTAGCTTCTATTGTTTAACATCCATACACATTTCAAATTTAATACCGCTAAAACTTCCTTAAATCTCTTGGAGATTAGCTTCATTATATCCGACAATAACAAATTTAAAATTGTATAATTTTGGGTCTACAATTGGTTTTCTTATGTTTCAACTAATTATTATAATACACTGCGTATTATACAATAATCGGCAATTTAGGAACCCTCCACTAACAAAATTGTTCAAAAAAATCATAATCCCGTACAAAATATCGGTTAACCCCATCAATATTCATAAAATTAAAATAGATGGAATGGAATTGTAGAAAAATTATTTTGAACAATCCTAATATATTTTTGTACGATTGTACTAAACCCTTATTATCTACTTTGATACATTGCTGAAATAAAATCTATTTTGAAAACACAATTTTATGTTATGCAGATGTAACCCTGTAACCCTCCCAAAAAATCGGACTGTATAAAAGGCGAAAATTCGTAACTTTAAAACAGGAAGATGAAAAAGTCAGTAATCAGTGAAAGCCAGATCTTGGCAGCAATCAAGGAACAAGAGTCCGGTAAGAAGGTGGCAGATATCTGCCGTGATTTGGGCATACACCAAGCGACATTCTATAACTGGAAGAAAAAGTATTCTGGAATGGATAATCAGGAACTCCGGCGTTTGAAGGAGCTAGAGGAAGAAAATCGCAGGCTTAGGCATATGTATGCTGAATTGGCCCTGGATAATAAGATTCTGAAAGACGTTCTTTCAAAAAAGTTCTAAAGCCCTGCCAGCGTAAGAACATGGTTGCCTATGTGGTAGAACATCACCAGATTAGCATTAGCAGGGCTTGTCGTGTAGCTTCGCTACCTAAATCCATGTATTATTATAAATCTAGAAAGGATGATTCGGAAACGATTACAACTTCAGGAATTAGGGGGGATCTATCCAACCGAAGGTCAAGATTTATATTATGGAAGAATTCGAACGCAGGGATATCAATGGAATTATAAGCGTGTAAGACGTGTCTATTTACTTCTGGGACTGAATCGTAGAAGGAAAGGACGTAAACGTTTACCGGAGCGTGTGAAAAATCCACTGCAGCGACCATAAGCTCCATTGGAGATGTGGTCCATCGACTTTATGAGTGATGTACTGACTAACGGTAGAAAATTCAGGACGTTAAATGTGATAGATGATTATAACCGGGAAGCCATTGCTATTGAAGTTGCCCTTTCAATTCCTGCAATGCGGGTAATTGGACTACTAGACCGGATAATTCGAGAGCAAGGAAAGCCAAAAAGCATCCGGACTGACAATGGTCCCGAATTTATAAGTAATGAATTTACTACATGGTGTAAAGGGAATGATATTGAAATCCGATATACTCAACCAGCATAGAGTCAGCTCCGCGGGAACTGACTCTATGCTGAGGGATGAAAAATAATATATAAATTTAAATTCTCGCCTCCTAAACCGGTTCGAAAAAAGGGAGGGTTACAGGTCATTCTACCTCTACTTATTTTAAGTTAAATTTTTTCATACTTAGGTTTTCACTATCTCCGCCCACCATAACCGTAAAATCACCCTTTTCTACTATGTAATTAATATTGTTATCGTAAAAACCAAGTTGATTATCAGTTATATCAAATACAACTGTCTGTGTGTTGCCTTTTTTCAAGTTTATTTTTTGGAATCCCTTAAGTTCTTTTATCGGTCGTGTAACCGAGGCTACCTCATCACGGATATATAGCTGCACAACTTCCTCACCATCATATTGGCCTGTATTTGTGACATCAACCGATATTTTGGCATGAGTCCCTTTATTGAGGTTGTCCGATATTACTTTTAAGTTCGAATATTTAAAAGTTGTATAGCTTAAACCGTAACCAAATGGATAAGCAGGTTCAACCGGAGAGTCGATATATTTTGCGGACCAGTCTCCTGGATAAGGGCGTCCAGTACTTTTATATTGATAGTTGATCGGAATTTGGCCCATATTGCGCGGGAAAGTCATTGGCAATTTACCTGATGGGTTATAATCTCCCCACAGCACATTGCAAATTGCCGGGCCAGCTTCACTTCCCAACCACCATGTCAGTAAAATATTAGATGCTTTATCTCTCACTTCGTTAAATATGACCGGACGACCACACATCAACAATACGACAACAGGTTTTCCCGTTTTCACTAACTTAGATACAAGTTCTTGCTGCTGGAGAGCAATTGAAATATCTGTTTTAGAACGCATTTCACCGGACTCACTTGCTCTTTCTCCTATAGCTACCACCACAACATCCGACTTTTCTATCGCTAAAAGTGTACTATCGTAATTTACAATTTGATTACTTTCCAAATCGTAACCTTGCGCATAATTTACCTGTACTCCTCGGTTTTTCATGGCATCATATAACGTAATCACATTATTTACATTCGCAGTAGACCAGGCACCACACATATCTTTCTTTGACTTCGCCAAAGGGCCGATAAGTGCTACACTTTTTAAATTTTTAGAGAATGGAAGTATGTTTTCTTGCTTTTTTAAGAGTACAATAGATCGTTCAGAAAGTGATCGAGCTACTTCACGGGATTTTGCCGACTCCACGAACTCTTTTTCGCGATTTTCATCACAATAGCGGAACGGATCTTCAAATAATCCAAGTTCGTACTTCTTATTTAAGATTCGACGGACAGCATCATCAACTACATTTATTGAGACCTTCTTTTCTTTTACAAGGTCCACCAGGTTTTCTATATAACAATTTGAAACCATCTCCATATCCAAGCCCGCCATTATCGCAATATTAGCTGCTTCTTTTTTATTTCCAGCAACCCGATGATTTATCAATTCTCCAACGGATCCCCAATCTGACACAATGAATCCGTTAAAGTTCCATTTTTCTTTTAGTAAACTCCTCAATAAAAAATTATTGGCAGTTGAGGGGATATTGTTAAAGTCATTAAAAGCACTCATAAATGTTGCTGCACCAGCCTCAGCTGCAGCTTTATAGGGTGGCATATAGAAATTCGCGAAATGCCCCATTGACATGTCTACACTGTTATAATCTTTTCCGGCTATCGGTGCACCGTAACCTGCAAAGTGTTTGACACAAGCCATAATGGTATTTGTACTTGCCAGATCATCTCCCTGTAATCCTTTCACACGCGCCACCGCAACCTGAGAACCATAAAACGGATCCTCACCCGCTCCCTCCATAACCCTGCCCCATCTCGCATCCCATCCAACGTCGACCATAGGCGCAAATGTCCAATTCAATCCCGATGCAGCGGCTTCAGTACCAGTCCACCGAGCTCCTTTTTGGATTTCTTGCTGATCAAAACTCGAAGCTTCGGCCAAAGGAATTGGAAAGCCGGTACGAAATCCGTGAATAACATCCATTCCAAAAATAAGCGGTATTTTCAATCTGGATTGCATTGCTGCCTCTTGGTATTTTCTAATATTTTTAACTCCGCTCACATTCAGAACTGATCCGACTTTTCCTTCTGCAATTGCTTTTAAACTCCCTAAATTATTCCCATCCGGTCCAGTAGCGAAACTTCCCGCAACTTGCCAGAGCTGCCCGGCTTTCTCTTCAAGCGTCATTCTTTTTATTAAATTGGAAATATAGCCATTCTTTAAACTTTTTTCACTCATCTTTTGGGCAACTGCTCCCAACGACATAAGTATCATCCACACGAGGAGTAATAATTTTCTCATTATTCTATCTTTTATATATAATTTTTAAACGCATTAAGACCTATCATCTATTTTGTAAATTCTCCATCAATAACCATACATCAAAATAAATCCTGTACCTTCATTATTCACTTTTTTCAATCTTCATAAGAGATGTTCTTTACTTCTTTGATCTCTTTCGAACTGATATCCTCTGTAAACAAATCATATAAAGATTGTTTAGATATTTTGTTAAATGGATTAAAATCTGGAGAAGACATATATTGAATCAAACTGTTATAAAATTGTCGAGCCTCTGGTTTGTCCATTACTGCATCCAGATCTGACATACATACCAATAACTTACCTTCGCCAACTTTAAATTCAAAAACAAGTCCTAAACGATGGTTCCTTTCTATATTGTCTATCACCTGAACTACAGGTTTATATCCAGAAGGCAAGCGGTCCATGATCAATGGATAACTATGTTTAATGATAGGATACCATTGCCAATTGGTATGGGCGTCCGTAGGAAAATTCTTGAACAATGGATGCTTCGGATCAGTAAGAATACCTAAAGTTCCCGGCGATACTGGTTTACCAATCCGATCACAGATACCTTTGAACATACTAAAATTCCAATAGTCTGTCTGAAACAATCCTCCAACGGTATGATCAGGATAATCTTTTTTTTGTGGAAACCATAACACGTCTTTACCATTTTCCAACTCTACCATCATCCTTTCATCCATTTTTTTGGACACATAAATATCTTTTTTCTTTGTTACAATCGGATTATTCGGATATATCCAAAGCGGATATCTATTTCTATAGTCAGTTCCTTCTAACGCTAAGGTCAACAATAACTCTTCTACATTCTTGATTGTAGATATGTTAGGGCGAATTGTTCCTAATTCCAACACTCCTTTTGAATCGTTTTCAATCAAAATCTGGCCACTGTCAATCTTTTTACCAGATTTGCTTTCTAGTGTCCAGATCAAGTTTTTATTTTTTATAGTAGTATTTGAATAATTGGCAATTTTTAGCTTCCCAAAAAGCGTTTCCGTATCGGTCCAGCAAAACTTATCCGTAACAAACAAAGGCACCACATCATTGCAAAATTCTTTCCATTCTGTTGATGTGATTAATCCTTTGTTATCCATAAAAGCATCGAGTATACCAACATAAGCAGATCCCTGACCAGGATAATCCTGAATATCCAATAACTGAAAGCCTCCAAAACCTTTGGTCCTCAAATCCATTTCAATATCGGCTTTGTAAAGCATAGCAGCCCAACGTCCCGATGCCCTAAAAAAATCGTTAGCCTGATCAGCCATGCCCGCCGCCTCGAGACGTTTACGAAAGATTGAAAAATTATCTGGTCGCAAGACCCCAGTGTATTTTTCCACCTCCTTGAAATTAGGATATACCTGAAATTGTCCGGTTTCGTGACTGATAACAGGAACAGTTAAAGATGAAATGGCAGCAGAAAAATCAACACTAGAACTGGGGTAGGTATTGTTGAGAATCCCTCCATCCGGTGCATCGGCAAAAGAAAAAGATCCCCGAGTATGCTTCTCATACAAGTTACCATTGCCTATTCTACAAGTAACCAGATAATCCTCACCTGGCACCTGGCCCTTGAAACCTAAGAAATTATTTGAACCTAAAGCATAGAGATGTCTATTGTCAACTTTTCTGAATTTCTCAACAAATTCCTGCATCAGATCGAGATCTCCTGAAAGCTCATTACCTAATGCAAACATAACAAACGAAGCATGGTCGCCATACGCCTGTTGAATGCAAATCCCTTCTTTAGACAAAAAATTTGTTAGATACTCTTCGTTTCGCTTCAAACCACCCCAAAAGGGCAATTCAGGTTGCAGATATATGCCCAAAGTATCCGCAGCATCAAAGCAAGCCTTTGGTGGACACCAAGAATGAAATCGGACATGATTAATTCCATATTCCTTGCAGATCCGAAAATAACGCTGCCAGGATTCCAGATCCATGGGAACATGTCCCGTTAACGGAAAAACGCAGGCATCATGCTTTCCTCTTAAAAATGTAGGCTGTCCATTGATGGCAAATTGGGTGCCTGAGGCCGTAAAATCCCGCAGCCCAAAATTCACCACCTGTTTGTCATGACCTTTGATCTTTGCTTCCATAGAGTATAGCGCCGGAGTAAATTCACTCCATAGTAGAGCATCTTTTCCCAAGGGATATTCTACCATATATGTGCCTTTATCTTTTTCCAAACCGACCTTAACCACTGCTACATCGTGAGAATGCGCGGTATTCCAAGCTTTCGCATGTAATTCCAGCTGCATGCCTTTTCTTAAACTAGCAGGATTAGCAATTTCAATAGTTAGCTGTGCCCTCTTCCGAAGCGCATCCGGAGAGACACTTAAAGACTGGATATGGATCAGATCCTTTGCTTCCAGAAATAGCTCACCTATGATTCCATTCCAGTTGGTCTGTGTGGCTTCCGTGTAAGCATGTGAACTTGAAAGCAGCTGTTTTGGAACACTCTGTCCATTATCCACCATGATCGTAATATGATGTCCACCAGGAGATAAGTGAGCCGAAAGATCGTATACCTGCATAGTTGAAATATTGTCATTGCTGTCAACAAGCTTATCATCTACCCATACCTTGGTCGGTTTGGTACGTTCTAAAGTCAGTGTTACCTGCTTTTTATCCCAAGTTTTCGGAATTGTTACCGACTTCCGATACCAAGCCTTGCCTACATATTTGTATTTCCGCGACAATTGTGAAGTTTCAGTTGTCACATTATTTTGTTTTCCCTTTTTGTTCGTATCAGTTGTTCCCGGAAGCATAATCTGATCTGCTAATAGCGTAAGGACATAATTGCCACTTGTCCCCTTAAGGGGATCATCAAACTGGAATTGCCAAGCACCGCTAAGATCTATCCGGGGTCGGTCTTCCTTTTTTTGACCAAAGGCAAAAAAGCTGTTGAAAACGAGCAAAAAGAAAATTAACGTAGTATATTTCATTTAGATAATTTTTATGACATAAATCTTTGTTCCTATTTAAATTCGATAACCGCTTCATGTATATTTCCACCTTTTAGTTTAGTTATCTGGGTTTGCCAGTCCGGTATCCATATATATTTCTTTTCTCCTTTATATTCCGCTTCAACTAAAAAACTGAACCAGTACCTATAAGGGAATTCATCTTTAGGTGGTATGCCGATATCATCATGATCTACATGGTATAATTTATAGACATTGGGAATATCGACATGTCCAACTTTATCTGTAGAAAAGGTACGAAATGCCTTAGGGTATACATCCCTGTTATTCTTCTCGCCGCCAGCCCTTGTGCCATAAAACTTGACAGTTACATTCTTTTTGGTCTTTCCTTTTACCAATACCTTAATCCGAAGCTTATCGGGAAACACCTTCCTATTTAAGTCTTTTTCCATCTGTTTTTGCTGGGCGGTATAATTGAATAGAGCAGAACAATATTCATCCCAGACACGGTCCTGTGCGTAGCGCATAATACTTTGGGGAGGAGTCAGATCTATGTGATTTATAGGATTATCCTTGGCTTTAATCATATATTGATAAATGTCTGTAGCACCGCGAAAATGACCAAATTCATGTCCCAGATCTCCGTAAACCCCATGTTCAGGAGGTCTTTTAGAAAAAATATCTCCATTCTTCCGCTGTTCTTCGAAAGTTTTAAAACAGGCTACAACGGCTTGTCGACTTTTACCACTGCTACACCACATACCATTATTTTTTGCGTTCAAGGCAAAAAACACAACAAAATCAAATTTTATTGTATCCAATATGCCCGAAGCTTCTTTTATATTTTTATCATAATTATCTTGATCCCCCTGGTTATCATAAATTTTCAGTCCCGATGGAACAAAACGAAAATAATAATTGAATTTGTTGGGAGTGTCATTCCAAAAAGAAGTTGTATGGGCAAACATTTCTTCAAGATTCTTTTTAAAGATCTCTTCACCACCATATCTTACTAAATCTTCCTTTTCAACCCACACTTGGGCTCTATAGGTAATTGTATCTTTTTTGAGCACATTGTCTAAATGACTGGCAACGGAAATTTTGGCACAAAGACAGTAAACTATAAAAAGAAATAATGAAATATTTTTGGACATTGTTTAGATTTAAATTGGCTCACCATATAGTTGCTAGCCTTATTTGTTTAAAAAGCTATATTGGCCGTGTATGTATCCTTTCCTTCAAAGAAAGGCATCTGAACTTCATACTCTGGTAACCATGCATATTTTTTTGTTGTACCGGAAGAAACCTCCACCAAAAGACCAAACCAACGGCCATAGGGTAGATCTTCCGGAATGTTTGGAAATTTACCTTTGTCAGGAATGAAAAGGTTCTTGGTATCCCGCATGATAAATTTTCCATCAATATCTGTCTGCCCTGATAGGAATGCTGTAGGATAAATATCGCGGTTACGTCCACTAGCACCTGCCCTGGAACCATAAATTTTAACATCAAGCCCTCTTTTGGCTGTACCAGATACAGTCACGTTAATCTCGATATTTTTGGGATACATGCTTCCGAAAAAATCCAAGAATTCTTTACCTATCTGCTTTGCTGAACCAGCACGGTTAATACATGCTGCAGCATAGTCGCTCCATAAACCAGAAGCAGCATCATTCATAATACAAACCGGAGGATCGAACTTCTGATGGCTTACCTGATTATCATTCGCAGCAATAATATACTGATAAAGATCAGTTACGCCACGATAATGCCCTAGCTCATGCGTAAGCGTGCGAAAGGTATTATCATTGAAAATATCTTTTTTCTCAGTGGCGTTTGCAAAAACAGTTACTACAGATCGGTTGTCAGTACCACCACTATGCGCTGCTCCACCGTTTCCAGTCTCCCCATTATCCTGTATGCCATCAAAAAAAACCGTAACATCGTATTTGCTAAAATCCACAGGATCATTATATATTACTTTACGTAAGGTAGCACTCTGTGAAGAACCTTCATAAATTTTCATATCAGTAAAGGTATAGCGATATTTTTTCTTCAGCTTCCCTTTAGAACTTTCATTCCAATAGCTCGTAACTTTCTTAAATAATTCGTTCATTTTTGAACTGACAATACGTTCACTCCCACCCAAATGCGCTTCAACACTGGCTTTATCGACATAGACTAATACCTTAAATTCAAGTTCATCTGATGGAGTTAATACAGGAGGATCTCGATCCGGCTTGGGATCGGGACCTACAGATGATGATTTTCCACATCCATATATCGAGAATACAACAAGTATTCCTCCAATAAATAAGACAAATTTCTTCATAACTATAATTATTGATTATTCAACTTATATTTTTTGACTATAATTAGGTATGCCCCCGTCCAATTATACAAACATCAGGAAGACATACCATTAGCGTAATTAACGCTGGCTAACAAACATCTGATTCAGACACAACACTTTGCCTGTGGTTTGATACCAACTTTCATACAGAGATATCCGTATATACCTTTTGCTCTGCATTCCAAAGTCAAACCAGTGTACCATACCTTCCCAGTGATTGTTCCAACTATCTGTGCTACCTTTTAGTTCAGCTTCGGTAAAAGCATCCCACATTCCTGTCGTCGCGGAGTTGGGACCTAGTGTAGTCCAGCTGACATTATTATCGCTGACCTCTATTTTAACACGTTTTGGAGCGGGCTGCGTCCATTGCAACCTAGGCATTAATCCTAAGGAATTATACTGTTTATGTCCTTCACCCATATCAAATGTCAAAACAAAAGGTGTTGACCCATCGACTCTATTATTTAGTTCTAGATATGTGTCTTCACTAGCATTACTAGGCCAAATGCCATTATATAATCTATTTAATTGACTGCTTTTATCTGCTGCATTTGCACTATAAGCTGCTATACTCCACAATTTTCTATTCAGCAGTGTTCCATATCCTGGAGCACATTGTCTAACATTGATCGTTTTCGTCAATTTTGTCGATTTATCCACAACTGTGATTTTTGCAAAACGCTCACGATGATTTACCGAATTCACTTGATTTACGTTCAAATAGATCTTTCCATCAGCTTTTGTTGTTACATTAGCCCATGACTGATCAGAGGAAATCTCTATTTCTACACCTTCAGCTGTAGCGATCACTTTATCATTTAGCAGCTGTGAAGGAACAATAATTTCATTTTGTTGAAAGTAATCTCCTGTCCATTTGATATCGTCAAGATTTCCCTTTGAAATGGTCAGTTTTACGTATGCAGATTCATCCACTTTCACCTTAGTATTACTGGACATTAGTCTAACAGGAATCACCCACTTCCCTCTAGGCATTTTAGCCACGTCAAGTATCAGAAAACTTTCTGCATATTGTTCTCCTGAAGGAATAGTAAGATCATCTTTAAAGCTATAGTACTTCGTGTCAAGGGCCTTCTCTTCTACGGAAAGCAGGCTAAGATCTGTCGCATACGATACACTAAGGTCCGTTGGTGATTTAACATCGAGCTTAGCTGTCAGATTCAATTCGTATTTTTCCGGAGCATTAGTCGAAAAATCAAGTGAAAAGACTCCCTTTTTCTCACTATCTATCGTAAGAATAGGCTGTTTTAAGGTAATAGCCAAAATCAAATTAGATTTTTCTACATTGACTTTCCCACCTTCAGTCCTACTATTTATACGTAATGGGATATAATATGTCCCATACCCATGATCCTTGACGATGTCGGCAACTTTTAGCATTAACGGTACTGAAGTCTCATTCACCGCTGCCGCTATCTCAAAATCCTTTTCCAACGTGAAATACTTTTCATTGAGCATTTCGTAATCGGTATTATGCGACTCATTATATGTATCCAGATATGTAGCATCTAATGACAGGCTACCATCAAATTCACCCTGAAAGTAACCCGCTTTATGAATCCAGATTTCATGTGTATAATTGTCCTCATTCATCACCGTAATTGTACCAGCTTGAAGATCGCTCTTCGGTAAATAGATCGAGTCAGGGATCATATCGTCAAACCTAGTGTCCTTGCAGGCTGAAACGGACAATACAGCAAGGAATAATATTAAATACTTTTTCATTTTTTTCGCATTTACCATTTATAATTCTGTACTAAGGAAAAATTCTTATTAAGATCGTTCTGCGGAATTGGATATAAATAATAGCTAGGTGTAAAAATTCTCTTCTCAAGTACTGAACGTTTAAAAAAATCTACTGGATAGCTATTTGATCCACGAGTTCCGCTAGCTTTAATATTCATGCCGTGGATTGCACCTTTTTCGGTCTGCTCGGCAATCAGCCACCTTCGGTTATCGTAAAAACTCATTCCCTCAAAAGCAAATTCAATACGGCGTTCTCTTCGCAATAGATCGATAAGCTTTTCTCTGTTACCCAGGGCTTCGGGATAAGCTTGTTCTATATTTGGAAGCCCAGCCCGCTCTCTGACCATATTCCAATACTTAAATAAATTAGCATTAGATAGGTCGCCCATTTCAATGCTTGCTTCGACATAATTCAGAAGAATTTCAGCATACCGCATATAGGGTACCTCTCGTTGAACATTTTTGGTTGGACTTGCTTCGTATTCGGGCATGGCCAGTTTCACCATATTATATCCTGTCGAAAAATAATTATGGGAGGCATCAGAGCCATTGTTCCCATTTTTGAACATTTCCACATATATTCTTTCTGACGATTTATTAGGTATAAACCAGGATATCCCACCATACAAAACTGACACATAAAACCGAGGCTCACGATTAACATACATGTTAAAGGTACTACGTTGCACTTTTTCTATGGGATGAGTAAAACTTGTGAATCCTATCTCACTATAACCTGACTTCGAATCGATATCTGGCATATTACGGTCGGCATCTAGATATCCCTTAATTGGATATCTTCCGGTGTTCATTGCATACAGATCGACCATTTCCTGTGTCGGATTATATCCCCCTCCCCAACCGCCAATACTACTTGGGGCTAAACGCTTATCTATATAACCGTCATCTGAAAGGTAGGAAAATATCATCTCTTTATTTTTGGCTGTGGTAAAAATTGATTTATAGGAAGCATATGGATCGATCGCTCCATTAGATGCATTTACTTTGACCAAATTGTAGTATCCTAATTTAATAACGTCTTCCGCTGCATCTCTGGCTAATTTCCATTTGTTTGGATCTTTTGTTGTAGGAAACAATACTTTTCCATCAGGATTTCTTATCCCAGCATACATTGGATTTCCATTAAACTGATCACTAGCCGACTGTAGCAGAATTCTTGCACGATATGCTAAAGCAATAGCCTGACTCATGCGAGCATAGTCATTTCCCTCTTCTACTATGGGTAAATGATTATTATTTGACATAGCCATAAATTCGGATGTAACCCATTCCACACATTCATCCCAGCTATTCCGTGGACGTTGCATATCAATGGAAGTAAAATCAGGAAGTTCATCTCCTAACAGTATGACGGGGCCATACATACGCATCAACTGTGCATAAAAATATGCCCGTAACGTACGGGTTTCTGCGCGCCACTGTTCGCGCGTTTCTGAATTAAGCTCGCTCTCGGGACATTTATCAAGATTTTGAAGAAAGTAGTTCGCTTCTCTAATTGCCTGATAGAAAGTATTCCATTTATCATAAGGGGCAGCAGATGCAGTCCAGGTTCCTAAGTCAAATGTTGTAACATTGGTATATGCTACATCCAAATCACTTGTAGAAATCATCTCAGGCATGGAAGATGGATTAGATTTCCTAACATAAGAATATATACCATACATCGCGTTTTGTGTGGATGAATAGGTGGAAAATATCTGTTCAGGAGAACGTAGATCTTCAGGCGTTGTATCTAGAAATTTCTCACACGAGCCCAAAAATACTGACATGGTCATTAGGAAAAATAATCTTTTAATATATTTATATTTCATTACGAATATTTCTTTACGGTTTATAAATTTATATTAATACCAAAATTAAAAATACGAGAAGGGGGATATTTACGTCCATCTGTGGATCCCAATTCGGGATCAAATAATTTAATATCCGGTGCCCAGGTTAATAAATTAACACCTGATGCATATATCCTTAAATTCTGTAGATGGAGTCTATTACTCCAAGTCTTCGGTAGCGTATAGCCAACTTCAAGATTTCGTAAACGAATAAACGATGCATCACGTGTCCAAAAAGAGGATGTCTTAGTATTATTATTGCTTGCATAATCAACTTCACTTAGTCTTGGATAACGAGAATTAGGGTCAGGATTTTCCAAAGACCAGTGATTATTAACCACGTCTTGGTTAAAATTATCTAAATATGCATATGGATTACTAAATGGATGTAAACTTTCTCCTTGCTCCTGTATGGTTACTCTCCCCGTTCCTTGAAAAAATATAGAGAAATCAATACCTTTCCAACCAATAGATCCGCCAAAACCATAGGTTATTTCTGGAATATCAGTTATCCCGATCGGAATTTTATCAAAATCATTGATCACACCATCACCATTAATATCCTGGTATTTTATATCTCCCGGGCGCAAACCACTGTGGAGTGCTTCGCTAAATTGAATCGGACTACGATCGATTTCCTCCGCCGAACTAAACAACCCTAGTGATTGATAACCATAATTCTGGTAAATCTTCCTGCCAACGGTATTCATATAAGGGTATTTGTTAATTGCATCTCCATTTCTAAGGATCTGATTAGACGCATAAGTAAATGTTCCACGTCCTGTTAGGAATACTTCACCAACTCTATCATTGTATTCAAACGAAGAGTCAAATCCCCAACTTTTCATTTTTCCGATATTAACCATAGGAACCGTTTGTAAACCTACGTATGCCGGAATATTATTATTTCGGACAAAAATATGATCGCGTACGTCATGATACCAATCAGCCTGAATATCAATCTTATTTAGAATCCCCAGATCAAAACCTAAATTCTTTTTAGTTGACACCTCCCAACCTACGTTTGGATTTGGTATCTCATTGGCACGTTCACCGCTAGTTTTATTATAATTACCATAAACATAATTATCTGTACTAGCTACAGTTCCTAAATAGATAAATCTAATTCCACCGCCTATTTGGTCATTTCCTACGCGCCCGATAGATGACCGAACCTTGAGTTTAGATACTACATCTTTTAGTGGTTCGAAAAACTTCTCGTTGGATATATACCATCCTATAGCCAAAGAAGGGAAAAATCCCAAACGATGACCGGGGGCAAAATTTTCAGATCCATTATATCCAAAATTCCCTTCAATAAAATATCTTGTATCGTAATCATACGTAAAACGTGCCGCCAATCCTTGATTTTTATATGGCAAAGAATTAATTGCTGAACTCGCCGTATTGGCTTTTGCACGTTGATTGAAAAGTAATAATCCGCCAACACGATGTTTTCCGAATAATCGGTTATAGTTAATAGAGGATTCTAAATAAGTGGCATTAGTTCCTCCTGAGCTGTTCTCAAACCAAGGCCCTCCTTTTCTTATATCTGGAGTATTAAAAATGAGATTACCTTCATTATCACGTCCGGAAGCAAGCCAAATATCATCTTGCTGAGTATATTTATTGTTATGCCAAGCGTCTGTATCGAAGGCAAATTTCACATTTGCTTTCAATCCTTCTGTTATTGAAGACAAATTCTGGTCTAAAGATATTAGAGCATTTAATGTACTTTGCCAATTATTAGAATACCCTTCCCTTGTCACTCGGTAATAAGGATTACGCTCTACCCCACCTCCCCAATATCCATTCGAGTAACGAATCGGAAACGCATTAGGAACCATAAAAAAAGACTTTTCCCAAATAAGAGATTGATTAGCAGCCTCCCTTTTCTGTGTAAGATAACCACCAAGAGTCAATCCCAATACTGTATTCTTGTGTAGATCAATATCGACATTTGATCGAAAATTATAACGCTTGAATGTAGGGTTACCGTTATAAGAATCTCCTCCAGACTTAAAAATTCCATCTTCGTGATAATATGCTGATGAAATAAAATATCTTGCTATTTCTCCTCCCCCAGTTACATTCGCTGTTACCCGCTGATTAGAGGTGGAGGGCTTAAACACCGCATCAATCCAATCAACGTTAGGATACAAATCTGGATCAGATCCTTCCTCATATTTTTGAATAACTTCGGGGCTATAAAAGTCATACCCCTTCATTTCGTTATACAACGTGGCATATTCAACAGAATTTGCCATTTTAGGAAGTTTAGTAGGGGCAACAATTCCTGCTTCGGAACGTATCGAAATTTTTGGTTTTCCTTCAGAGCCACGTTTGGTTTTTATTAAAACCACACCATTGGCACCTCTTACTCCATACAATGCTGTTGCTGTGGCATCTTTAAGTAGAGAAAAACTTTCAATTTCCTCTGGATCTAACAAATCAAGTGTACGTTCAACACCGTCAACTAGGATCAGCGGCGTCTTATTCGCTCCAAATGTAGATATGCCACGAATCCAAAACTCTGCTGAACTTCCAGGCTGCCCACTTCGCTGGATAGAAACGATACCACCAAGTTGCCCAGCCAGATTGGTTGAAATAGAAGAATTGGGGATTCTTAAATTACTGGGTTTAATCGTACTAATGGCTCCGATGACACTTTCTTTCCTTTGAGTACCAAAGCCCACAACTTGTATTTCTTGAAGGTCACTATCGTCTACTTTTAATTCGATTACAAGATTGTTAGCTGTACCTTCAACTACTATTTCTTGGGTTTTAAATCCTACATAACGTATGGATAAAATAATTGAAACATTTGTTGGAATATCTAGAGAGAACGATCCGTCGGCCTGCGTTGTGGTTCCTATGGTAGTATCCTTAATCCATACACTTACACCTACTAAAGGCTTATTGTCTTGTCCTACTACTTTACCTGTTAACTTTCTCGTCTTTTGGAACATTTGTTTACCATAGATTCTTACCGAATTTTCCTGCGTTAGGGGCGCACCATTAATTACAGAAGCATGAACACCTCCATAGGTCAATGAAGCAGAAAAAGCCAGGGCAAACAAAGAACCTTTTGGGACCCTCTTGAAAAAGAGCTTCTTCCCATTAATTCTTTTCATCATAATGTTAGTTTGAATGGTTATATTATGTAAATAATTGGTTGGTTTAAATAGGGTAAGGGCAAATTGAAGTAGGCAGGCCTAAAGTTTACAAGGCTTTTTCATAATGCCCTTTACTTTTTTTTAAGTTTCATTATAAACCCTCCTCCTGATGCGAGATGAGCATTGTAAACTTTACTTTCAGTTACAAGTACTTTTTTTACTTCACGTTTATAATCCTCTGCTACTTTATCCACATTAATTCCGTCTTTGAAGATTTCAGCTTCGTAGCTTCCGGCTTCTAAAAAGGAAAGATCCAGCACAATATCTCGAGCTGTCCAGTCGGTCAATGCACCGACGTACCAGGTATCTCCTTTACGCCTTGCGATGGCTACATATTCCCCAATCTTGGAATCCAAAGGAATAACCTCATCCCATACGGTTGGTATAGCCGCAATGAATTTGGTACACTCAGGTTCTTTGATATAATTCGATGGAGCATCACAGAGCATATTTAATGGAGATTCAAACACCACATATTCCGCTAATTGACGACAGCGTGTTCCCTGGCTCATTGGTTCGGTATACACCGTACGGAAATTATCTTTGTTGGCATTCCGCATAGCACCTTGGGTGTAATCCACAGGTCCCGCCACCATCCTAATGAATGGCATCGTTACATCATATTTTACTTGATCCAGTTCGGGTTTAGCCCATTTCATTTCCTCCAGCCCATGTACACCTTCAAAATTGATTGTGTTAGGAAATGTGCGCTGAAGTCCAGTGGGTTTTGAAGTACCATGAAGATCGATAAGCAGGCGGTGCTTGGCTCCCGCTTCAGCCGCCCTATAATTGAAATCTATCATCTGTTGATCATCTCGATCCATAAAGTCAATCTTAAATCCCTTGACTCCCATACTAGCATAATGCTTGCAAATTGCATCCATATCCTTGTCAAAAGCTTTGTAGCCTGCCCATAAAATAATTCCTACATTGCCTTTTTGGGCATAACTGATAAGATCAGGCAAATTAATCTGGGGCACGACTTGGAAAAGATCAGCTTTTCCCTCAACAGACCAACCTTCATCCAAAATGACATATTCAATTTTATTTTTGGCTGCAAAATCTATATAGTATTTGTAAGTTTCATTGTTTACCCCACTGTTGAAGTCAACATTGTATACATTCCAATTATTCCACCAGTCCCAAGCCACCTTTCCAGGCTTTATCCAGCTAAAATCGCTGAACTTAGCGGGGGTTGCCAGTTTATAAACCATGTCATTGTCCAACAGCTGCTGGTCTTTAGAACTGACTATTGCTACTCGCCAAGGAAATGCGCGTTGTCCAGCGATCTTTGCAATATAATTTTCCCTACTTTTGACGACTCCTTTAAGTCCTTTAACTTCTGTCACCACATGTTTGGGATAGGGTGCGAAGAGACCTGACAATCCACCGGCGACTGTATTTTTGGTCAGATACATTCCTGGATAATCAATTAGATCAGCTTCTGTGATGCATATTTTTTTTCCATTTTCTCGATCCAAAAGCAAGGGTAGCATGCCGGGTTTACCGTCATTCCATTCTGAAATCCGAATATGATTATATGTGTTTTGGAACGAACTATAAAACGGGTCTTCCACGCCGTTATTAAGTCGTCCCTTTGGAGTTGCAATGTACGCTTTCGAATCATTGCCTATGTTAAAACTCGCTTCTTCTGAAATAATCACAAAAGGTTTTTTTTCGTTTGATACAAAACGATAAGCAACGCCATCATCATAAGCACGAAAAACTACACTATAATAATCTTTAAAGTCAAGTGTCAGTTCATTGTATTCATCTTTAATCACCTTCTTGCGGTAAACGGGAGGATGGATCAAATCTTTATGCGATGTACGGCTTACCTTTCTTAGTTTGGGATCGTGTCCCCAAACTCGTCCATTTCCAAGGTCTAGCGATATACTCGAAGGTTCAAGCATACGTTCTTCTCCATTGTACAACGTCCAAGATAACTTGGTACCTAAGGCGACACTTACGTGATTTAAGCCTGAAGGACTTTTAAGTTCGAATTTCTCTTGAGCATTGGACAGGGATACTGACATGGCTAAAACACTAAACAACATAGCTCGCCAATGGGTTTCTTTGGTTATCTTAATCATTGAATACAGTAAATATTTGGTTTCTTAATTACTGCCAAATGTACTTTTCAAGCTTTTTGAGAGATAATAAAATAGTACAAAAAAACGGTAAAATCGTACATCTAAACATACCAATGCACGATTTTACCTTTCAACCATTTTATTTAGGCAAGTAATACAGAACGAAAGCAGAAAATAAAATTAGGCAACAACAATACTGTAGAAAATACGCTTGTGATAATTTCCATACAGAGATTTAGATATATTTAAAACGCACCAATTTCCGAAAGGCACGCATTTGATCCTCCCGAATCATGATTAGATGTGATAATGATTTTGAAATATTGCGCCAGCCTATTCGTTGGAAGCGTTATTGATTGTCCACCATTATAATTTTGCAATTGAAACTGTCCCAAGTTCACCCAATCAAGATTATTTATGCTTGTCAAAATTTCGATGTCTTTCAACCTGCGACCATAGTCACGTTGAACAAAGTAAAATCCATGTATTGTTTTTGCTGCTTTCATATCCACCTCTATATAGTGCGGGAAATTCGCCGCAGGAGATGCCCATCTAGAATGCCAAAAAGTCTCTGCATTGTTATCGAAAAGCTTATAACCACTATTTGCCGACTCCTCCGAACTTAAAACCACCGTCCAGTTTGCTCTGTTGAACACAGTCTTTACACCAAAATCTAATGATGGGATATTATTGATATACTTATATGGAAAAGTCAATCCCGAACGTGCACCATTTTGATGGTTGACAATTACGGATAGAACGTAATTTTCAATATTTTTTTCACGGATTTCATTTATCGGCATACTCACACTGAAGCTATCTACGCCAATTGGTGTTGTCACCCAACTTGGCGCTGTATATCCACCAGAATTGTTACTGGGAATGTGATTGAATGAAATTTCGTTTACGGGATTACCCGATTTAAACCTACCAGAAACGATGATATTGCCATTTTCATATTTTGCATATATCCTCTTAGTGATCAAATTAGGATCTGCGTAAAAAGTTCCTGTTATAGTACTGAAGAGCTGTCCCTGGATAAAGGATGCGCAACTCGAATGTGTAAGGAACGTTGGCTGTGCTCCATACGTATAGTTTCCTCCTCCCATCAGGGAAGTACCCATAGAAGGATCATTCTTTTCAGAAGCCTTTTCCCCGCTGTGACCAGCATTCATTGCATGTCCTAGCTCATGGAGCAATCCTCCAATCCACTTCATTGCCTCGAAGCCGACAGCACCTGCTTGCCCTAAGTTATTTGCGTCCATCCCAGGGTAATCTAATGCAAAACAGTATCCAGGCCATGAGCTGGTCGCTCCACTTCCATGAAATGGCATCTTTACAAAATTCTGCACTCTGTCTGGATCCGTCTCATTAGTGGCTGTAACGATTAGAATGTGCTTACTGGTCATTTCTTCCGGATTATTTTGAAAATATTGATCAACTTCCGCCTTAATTAGGGCATCATTATAGTTCCAGCCATTTCCCTGAGCAGCTTGGCCCCGAATGGTAATAATCTTTACCAGTTGCTTTTCATCATCTTTTAATAATCCAAATGTCCTTTCACCATAGCCCCAATGAACCATCCATTTTTTAAAAAAGGCCTGACCGTCTATCAATATTTTACTGAGTCTTCTTTGGTAGTCCTCATTTGGATTAACATCTGATGGAATAAAATATACAACATTCAAATTATAAGGATGGATTGAGGTATATAACGTATCTACCGAACTCTGAGATTGCTCAGTATCATTATACTCCACCGAAACACTCGTATTTTTTTTGCAGGATACCGCAAACAAGAATAATACGACTAAAGCTAATCTAATTGGTTTTTTCATGGTCTAGTTTTTAAAGGTTTATAATAATCGTTTAATAAATGACTTCTTCTATCCGAATTCCCCTACTAAATGCGTTGCTATTTAACCTCGGATGCCGCAGAGCTACACATCGATACATTAAACGTAGTTGTCGTTTTTTAAAACGACGTTGTTGTTAAATATTTACTATTTGTTTTATCTTGAGCGATCGAAAAGTTTATTTAGATAATCTTTCATGATTGGTAATTGAGTATTCTGCGACAATTCAAAAATACCTTTCCCTAAATTTCGGAAACAGTAATTATGTACAAATAATTGGTAATATTGTACATTACTCTGGTTAAGAATTTTTATAAACTTTACCTTCCAATCTAACCTTACAGATGATTAGATCGCTAATGATATGCCCAGGTATTTTGATTTTCTAGGCATTACCCAATACATGAATAATAGCAGAAAGGGGATCTGGTGCTAATGGGTAAAACGAGCAACAAAAAGCAGTAGGGAAAGGGTATGTCCGCAATCTGAATTTTACATTCCCAGAATACACAGTCTTTGATGCCGCCATGAAGGTGTAAAATAAACTGTCGTACGTTTGTATAAATAAAAAACGCATGGAATAAGGCCGATAAACTGTTGGTAATAAATAACGGTTGACGCGTTTTGCTCCCATGCGTTTTTACATCTTAAAACTGAATAGTTCGGTAGGCTAAGAGCCTGTGTATGCGACGATAGTTTTATGAGATGTATAATTGTTTATTCAATCTTAAAATTATGAAATTTAGGCAAAGCTCCATTCCTATTTGATTAGCAAGATCAAAAACTCACTTATTAGATCAATTTCCTAATAATTCATTTGGAAAAGGAACTCTTAGGCCTGTTTTCTTAAAACTTGGTAATTGGCCGCCTCTCTCTTTCAGTCTTTTTGTCAATAATGCGGCTAAAGTTTTAACTTTTTTTGGGTATTTCGTAGACAAATCATACTGCTCACTGATGTCTTCTTTAATGTTATACAATTCTAGTTTACCAAATTTCTGAAAATAAATCAGCTTCCAGTCTCCTTGTCTGATCGCAGTCAGCCAGCTCACATTTTTATCATCTTCACTGGCCGTCCATTTATTAGGGAAATTCCAAACCAGTACTTTTCCCTGATCACGCTTCCCCTTGATAAACGGAACCATACTCTGACCATCTACCGTCTGCACAGTTTTATACTTCTTAATCCCAGCCATCTCTAGCAAAGTCGGATAAAAATCCTCAATGACCACGTACTGATCATTACTCGTATTTGGCTTGGTTACACCAGGCCACCTGATCATCATCGGCTCACGAATTCCTCCCTCATATAAAGATCCTTTTCCTGCCCGCAAGGGTAAATTCTGCGTATCTATTTTTCCCATTCTCGGAGCACGGGAAAAACCACCATTGTCAGACATGAACACAATAATTGTATTATCTGCAAGATGATTTTCATCCAGGTAGCCCATCAGGTCTCCCAAACTTTTATCCATACCTTCCACTAAGGTAGCATAGGCTGCCTCCTGCCGAGTTAAACCCATTTTTGCATACCGCTGCAAAAATCGCTTATCCGCATCAAAAGGAAGGTGAACCGCAAAATGAGACATATACAAAAAAAAAGGTTGCTGCCTAATCCTGGCGGTATCTAAAGCCAGTAAAGCCTCGCGTGTTAAGGCTTCTGTTAAAAATGTACCAGTTCCCCAATATTTTTTTAATCCAGGAACAGCTCTTAAGTTAGCTTTACCTCCTATATTCCCATAATTTTCCTCTGAAAGAAAGGAGGCCGGATTACCCGCAGCACTTCCCGCTATGTTTTTTTCAAAACCAAGGTTTAGGGGATTAGCACCAGGCGTTTGATCAGCTCCAAAATGGGCCTTACCACATTGAATGGTATAATAACCATGGTCTTTCAACAACTGAGGTAATGGAGTGACAAACAACGCATGTGCTGTTTCCTTATCCGGACTCAGTCCATTTACATTCCACTGAGGCGCCACCAATATACTATCATTTGCTGCATCGGTCGACTGATCTTTAAACATCGTCCAGTTAGTGACCCTATGTCTGACCACATTGGTTCCTGATAGTAAGCTTACCCTGGATGGAGTGCATATGGAATTCGCATAAGCCTGGGTAAACTTAACACCACTTGCAGCCAACTTTTCCATATTCGGAGTATGAAATTTCTGATTTGCCAAGGTTGTTTTATTCCAGAAAGGAACTGAGGTATCCTGCCATCCCATATCATCTACCAGAAAAAAAATAATATTAGGCTTTTCCTGTGCACAAATACTCCTATGACTAGAGAGGACTATTAAAAATATTAAACCTAGTTTTCTAAAAAAACACTTCATATCTATTTTATTTAATTAATAAATTCCAAACTCCGTAATCTGGAAAGCGCCAACAGCTACATTAATTACCAAACGAACCTTAGTCGCTGTTATTGGTTTTTCCAATAAATGGATAAACTTATTCCCTACAGAAAAGCCATTGAACGCTTTCTCCCATTTTCCATTCGAGAAGTACTCGATACTGAAACTTCTAATTCGTTGTCCGTCGGCAATCTCTTCTTGAATCACAAACTGTTTTATAGTTGTGGCTTTAGATAAATTCAATTGCAAAACCTTTTTACTTCCTGAGGTTACCGCAATGGGATTTTCAAACCGACTCTTAATCTCCGCTCCAAATTCCTTTAAGCGTTTAACATCTGCTTCAGGTAGTAATCCACGGTTATCCGGAGTCAATCCAAGGATTAGCGTAGAATTTCGCCCTACCGATTTATAATATATATCAAGTAAATCATCCAAAGGAAAAATATGTTGTTCATCATTGGGTTCCCAAAACCATTCATGCCTGCCATTATATCCCCTAAGCGGTGCGTCTGCCATGGCCGGCATCCAATACTTACCGTTGACATCCCCATGTTTTAACAATTCAAAGTTATTTGCTGAAATTCCTTTATAGGTACTTTCTCCAGAACCGGTAGATGGATAAGTAAAAGTAGACCAGCATGGGTAACTTACCTTCCCAGATTCTGAGCCTCCCCACCTTGCTTCGGCAAGCTGATCGTTATGATAAAACAGACAATTGGGCTGGTATTTTTTTACTATAGGCAAAACATCCGGTGCTCCTTTTTCCGGACCGCTGGCACCACCATCGAACCAGATCTCAAACAAATCACCATAATTGGTGCAAATCTCTTTCACCATACCTTCTACCATTGCATTATAGTATTGCTGACGTTTTTTTTGCATCTCTCCAGTTCCATCTACTATAAAATCATGAACCCCTAGGAAAGAATTCCAGCGAATCCCCAGGTATATGCCTGGTTTTAATCCATACTTCCGGCAAGCTTCTACAAAATCCTTTACAATATCTGCTTTGCCATCTTTCCATTTTAAAGCTTTCAAACTATATGGATTTACATTGGACTGAAATAAAGCAAAACCGGTTTCGTGAGTAGCCGTAATAATGGCAAACTTTGCACCCGCATCTTTTGCTGACCGTACCCATTGTTCTACATCGAGACTTCCCGGATTGAAAATATTGTAATCCGCTACGGGTGTGATTCTGTTAGCTGACTGTGCATATTTTGACGGATCAAAGACATGCAGATCGTAATGAAATAACACCCCCAGTTCCGCCTTCTGCCAGGCCAGTTGCTGGGCATTTGGCTTAGGAAGGATTTGTGCCTGTGCAAAAGAGATCCTCATCATCAGCGCAATCATAAGCAGTCTTATAACTACAAAATGTATTTTATTCTTCATGAAATTTCAAGTTAAAGCAACATCCGGATGATGACCGGATGTTGCAGATAAAAGAGAGATTACCAGCCTGGATTTTGCGGCAATAATTTAGGATTTAAGGTCAGTTCATTTTGTGGAACAGGCGACAAATAGTCTCTGTTGAGATTAAATTTATAACCAGAACTCATGGCTCCTATATTTTGATAGAGCTCGATATACCCATTCGCATCCACAGGATAAGCATTGAGTACATTTGCAGGAAATAGCCCATTCCATTGATCGCGCTTAGCTCCTTTAGGTTTCCAGCCAACCAAAAGTTTATTTGCGGAAGCCCATCTAAAAATATCATCCTTACGGAAGCCTTCAACTGCCAGTTCTACTCTACGCTCCCGCCTCACTTCATTAATCAGCCCAGATAATTCCGGGAACTCCCAGTTTGGATCATTTTTTATCGCGCTGATAGTTAAGTTTGGCATACCCACCCTGTCGCGAAGTTTTTTGATACTTTTATCGATATCAGCTTGCGTCAGTGTTCCTAGTTCGGCCTTTGCTTCTGCAAAGTTTAGCAACACTTCTGCATAACGGAAGTAAATCAGACCGGTGTATCCTATGTTAGATATGTTCTGTTGCATCACTGGATCAGGATTTAACCCTTTATAAGATTGATAACCGGTAGCTGTTTTATCAGAAATGGCACCTGTAAATCCTGGAAGGGTAAAAATCTCAACAGGCAGACTTTGTAGTAAAGTGTGTTTGCCGTCTGGCGTACAAATTGTTTGGTTCAGACGAGGATCTCTGTTGGCAACTACCTGAAGCAGAGAATTGTCTCCTGAATATAAATTGTTCCCGGAAATCGGCTGTCCATCCGTACACAGATAAGTATCGACTAAATTTTTCGTGATCCCTCTTCCTCCTCCACGTTTAATCGTAATTACCCAGTTATTGCCAAAAGCAGGATTATCCGTAATCGAATATTTCCTCCAGAACATAATTTCTTTACTGGCGCTGTAATCAGACTGGTTGAATAATTTCCAGTAGCCAAAATCAACACCGGTATTGTCTAACTGATAAACATTTGAATTGATCAAAGCTTCCGAAACAGCTGCTGCCTTTTCCAGATACTTTTTACCATCAGATCCGTTTACACCAAAGGCCGTTCCGGCATGGTATTTTTCCCAGGCACCTTCATACAGGGCAATTCTGGACTGAAATGCCATGGCAATTTCTTTATTAATACGTTGTCCTTGCGCAAGTGCCTTTGTGGGAAGTAAAGCAATTGCCCGGTCAAGATCATTTAAAATGGAATCTGCAATGATGTTTCTTTTCAGGCGGGCACCATAGATTAGGTCCTGGTCTGTTACCGAAAGCGGAATATTTATCCATGGCACATCTCCATAGGCCTTCATTTTATCAAAATAAAACCAGGCCCTAAAAAATAGTGCTTCCCCAACAAATGGATTAACTGCAGCAGGAGCTGCCTGCACCCTATTGTAATTGGCAAGGAAATAATTGATGTTTCTTAGTTCAGACCATGACCAAGCCCCATCAGTAGCGGGCACGGTTCTTTCGCCATTGATCGCTCTATTATATTCACTAGTCAGGATCATATTGTCACTGCCCTGATCTGCATCCAGCCCATAAATACCTAGCGTATTGAACCCATTATAGGTTGGAAGCATACGGCTGTAAAATCCATTCACATAAAGCTGCAGGTCGCTGCTGGTCTTCCAAAATTGTGCATCGGTTATTTTATCCTGAGGAGTTAAGTCCAGGATCTGTTTTTTGCAACCTGTAAACAATAGGACTAAGCAGATGAAAATACCTGCTGCGTGATTTATATTTTTCATTTTGTACAGTTAATGGGTAAATTATAAGGTTAAGTTCAGGCCAAACGAAAAAGTGCGTCGGAGGGGATAAATCTTACCATCCGAGCTGTTTACATTCGCAATTGCTCCATCGACAGGAACAGCCAGCTCCGGATCAATAGACTTCACCATCTTTGTGATAGTCGCTAAATTTTCTACAGATACGTACAGCCTCAATCTGTTTATTTTAACCCGTTCTATTAGATGCTTGGGTAAAGAATAACCCAACTGAACGTTTTTGAATCTTAAGTAAGCACCGTTTTGAAGGTAGCGGGTCTGCACGACTTCATTCTTTGCCATTTCTGAGCTCATGTAATATTTAGGATAATATCCGTTAGGATTTTCTGCAGTCCAGCGATCACGATGAATGTCAAAGAATGAACTCTGAAAACGGTCGCCGGTGATGCCCCAGAAATAATTTGAATTCACCCATACATCCCGCTTCGCCACCCCCTGAATAAAGGCATTGAAGTCAAAATTCTTCCAAGAAAGATCTAGGTTTAACCCATAAGAGTATCTTGGAGTATTGTTACCGATTATGGAAAGATCTCCTGACTCCGAAACAGTATTCTTACCATTATCGATCCGCCCACTCTGATCAAGATCTTTATAAATTACATCCCCACCTTTCCAGGTACTGTTCCAGAATGAAGCGGGAAGTGCTCCTGCTGCGGACTGATTGTCAGCATACAAGCCAGTGGACGTATAACCCCATATATCTCCAATATGCTGCCCTACATAAAAGTCGGTAAGTATCTGGGTTGGGTTAGGATATTTAGTCACTTTGCCGGTATAATCACTCAGGAGTGCTTTAACAGCATACCTGAAATCTCCAATCTGATCTTTCCATCCCAAAGTCAGTTCAAAGCCGTTGGTTTCCATCTCACCTGCATTTATCGTTGGGGCAGCAGTACCAAATGTAGCAGGTAAAGGAGCTGAAGCGACAATCATATCCCTCATGGTCCGCTTGTACCAGTCAAATGAAACAGATAAACGGTTATTTAAGAGTTCTGCATCAAAACCATAGTCAATCATCACCGGTTTCTGCCAGGTAATATTAGGGTTAATCACTCCTGGAGCAGAAACATAAGCCTGTCTGCCGTTACTAAAAAACCAGTTATTTGGATTATTTGCCACTGAGTTGCCAGCTCCGGGAGCCACAGTTACCATCGACTGGTAAAAAGGATACAGGGAAAGACTCGCCTGATCACCAGACTGCCCGTAAGATGCCCTTATTTTAAAGAAATTCAGTGTATTTTTAACTGGCTTCCAGAATTCTTCATTAGAAACCACATAACCGGCAGATACTCCTGGATAAAATTGCCATCTCTTGGTGATAAATCTTGAGGTAGCATCGTAACGCCCGTTAAATTCCACAAGATATTTTTCTTTATAATTATAATTGAACCGGGTAAAGTACCCTTGTGTACCCAATTGCTCAATCACATCGCTTACTATGGGTTTATCATTGTAAGTTAGAGAAAGAGAGGGCAAGTTATCGGTATACAAATTACTGTTACTTGAGGTAACATTCAGCGATTCATTGAACCTTCTGATATAACCTCCAAGGATTTTAAAATTATGATCAGCAAAACTATGCTCATAAGAACTGAACAGGTTAATCAGTTGATTGTTGGATCTACCTAGTGTACGACTGAAGGTATTTGGGTTTACGCCAAAAGTTGCCAGTGAGCCATCCGGCTTAGGAATATAAAATGTTTTTCCCTGAGCCGAAGATTCATTATAATTCGCAAATAAAGAATAGTTTCCGGTGATATTTAAGCCTTTAATGGGAGCCAGAACGAACTCACCAGTTAAGAAGGTCTGATCCAGATTCTCAAATTTTCTGCTGCCCGAGCCCATCCAAGCAGGATCACTGAAATTGGATAAATTGCCATCCGGATTGTATAATGGAACCACAGGTGCAACTCTTGCTGCCTGATGCATATAGCCACTTAAGCCACCACCTGTTCTGGCTGGATATTCGAAAGGCATATCTGAATTCGATCTTGAAAATGAAGTCCTTACGTTTACTTTCATCCAGCTGGTCACATCCGCGCCGAGATTTCCCCTGAAATTGTAACGTTTAAAATTATCATTTCCATAGCTGTACATCCCAACTACATCGTTGTATCCTAGACCCACATAATAATTGATACTGGAAGAGCCTCCGCTTACGCCAATGTTATGCTGCTGACTGATGCCCCATTTTTTAAAGAGAATATCAAACCAGTTGTTGTTCGCATTCCCCAGCTGCCCGTTATTCCAGTCTGTGTTTGCGGCATTTGCCTGAGTTTCGGACTTTAATGTTCCAGCAAGATAATCTTTTACCCTTTGGATTTGCTCTTCGGGGTAGATAGGCGTACTCCCAGCATTCTGGGCAGCCTCATTCCACATAGTTACATATTCCAGGGACCCAACGGCCTTCGGGGTATTCATTAACTGCGCATAAGAAATATTATTATCATAGCTGATCTGAGGAGCAGCTCCTTTTTTACCTTGTTTTGTATTGATTAAGATCACGCCAAAGGCACCATCAACTCCATAAATCGCAGCCGAAGCCTGATCTTTCAGCACACTGATGTTTTCTATATCATTAGGATTAATCGTATTAATATCTCCTCCAGGGACACCGTCTATCACTAATAATGGAGAGCCTTTAGCTCCAAAACCTGTGAAACCTCTGATATTGATGTCCTGCTTTGCATTCGGAGCCCCGCCAGTATTATTACTGCTAATGTTCAGGTTCCCCACTACCCCTTGTAAAGCTTGAGAAAGGCGGGCAATCGGACGGTTCTCCAGCATTTTTTTATCTACCTGAGCAACAGCTCCAGTTAGGTTCTCTTTCTTTTGTGTACCATAGCCTACCACCACAATTTCACTTAAGGAAGCATCCTGAGGTGCCAAGGTGATGAGCATTTCTGATTTACCCTCTGCTTTTATTTCAAGCGGAACATAACCTAAATAGGAAACCACCAGAATTGCATTTTCATCGATTCCCTTAAAAGCAAAACGACCGGCATTATCTGTAATCTCCGCTCTGTTAGCTCCTTTAACCTTAATGGTAGCGCCAGGTAAACCAAGCCCTTTTTCGTCTACAACTTTACCTGTCACATTGATGGAGAGGTTGATAATTGTGGCGGGGAAACTCGTAAGAATAAGTTTTTCCGTAACAATTATGGCATTATTTTTAAAAGAATAGTTTAAGTTTTGACCTGCAAAAACCTTTTTCAACACTTCCAGAATCTGCTCATTTTTAACCTCAATATTAACTGGATTTGAATTTTTAAGCACCGTTTTTGTGACCAGAAAATCATATCCGGTTTGTATGCGGATCTTGTCAAATACTTTTGTCAGTTTTGCATTCTTTTCAGACAGGGTTATTCTTTGTGCGAATGAATTGGCACTGAGCTGCAATATTGCTGTGGTGATTAGCAGAATGGTTAGTTTCATAACCAATAGTAATTTAGTTATGCCTCTTTTTCGGAGACATAGGTTTGGGTTCCAATTTTTGTACATTTGTTTAGCTGGGTTTATAGCGAGTGCTTGTTCATTGTCCAGATGCCCTGCACCGCTAGGTTAGTTGTTTAGTTTTAAATTATTCAAGACAACCCATTCATGGCCAGGATTCGGATGACAGTCCTTTCCTGGCTTTTTGGATTATCAGTATTTGTAGTGGTTATTTCATCACGATAATCCTCCTTCCTTCAATTTTAAAATGAACGCTTTTAGTATCTTCCAGCATTTCCAGCACCTGTGAGATGTTCTTGGTTCTAGAAATGGTCCCATTGAATTCTTCCTCAGATATCGCCCCATGATATTCAACACTGACATCGTACCACCTTGAAATTTTACGCATGATGGACTCAATCTTCTCATTATTAAACCTGAAGTAATTATTCTTCCAGGCCATTACTTCTTCCAGATCAGCTTCAATGACATTTATCTTATCCTTCCCATTGACCTTAACCCTTGATTGTTCTCCGGGTCTAATGATTAGGCCAGTACTGCGATTTGGCTCCACACGAACACTTCCTTCTAAAAGTGTTGTTCTGTTCTCTGACTCTTCGGAATAGCTATTTACATTAAAGTGTGTTCCTAAAACTTCTACTGTCTGATGGCTGGAAATGACCTTAAAAGGCATTTTTTTATTTTTGGAGACTTCAAAATAGGCTTCTCCCTGGAGCTCTACCTTACGTTCCTTTCCTTTAAAAACCGAAGGATATTTTAATGAGGAGGCCGCATTTAGCCAGACATGTGTACCATCAGGCAGCAGTACCTGATACTGTCCACCCCTAGGAGTTTCAATAAGGTTATACTCATTCCGCCCTGAGTGTTGATTGCCGGTAATGGTATAAACAAGTTGCCCGTCATGAGTCTTTGTAATCTTCATGCCGTTGCGGGCTGAAAATGTCCCGTTCTCTAAATCAGTTAAAATGATCCTTTTCCCATTACCCAAAGTCAGAAACGCCTTATTACCACCTGGACTGATATGAGTAGCGTGTTTCACCGCTCCTCCCTCTATACCCGAGGGAAAAGCTTTATAAAGAAACAAAGCTAAGGCAGCAACAAGTAATATTGAAGCAGCCGCTGCGATAGATTTCCATAAAGCGATCTGCTTAACTTTTTGCTGAGGTATAGCAACGATACGATCAAAGATCTGATTTGCATGGGACTGATCCATTAAATGAATTTCTTGTTCAGAGAAGTCATACCATCCTTCGTCAATAATCTCCTCTAAACCCTCCTTCATATTTGGATCTGCCAACAAGGTTTTCCATTCCAAATGTTCCAGGTTGGTCAAAGTCCCAGCCTGGTAATGCTGATATAAAAATCGTAATCTATATTTGGTCATTTTTATGTTCAATAACAGAATGATCCCCTTGCATCAGGAGACATCCTTTTTATGAAGACGGTTGAGATTAAAACTCGGGGGTATTGATTTAGGTGTTTTTTACAACAGTTTAAAAATAATCAACAGGACAGCGATGTCGGTGTGTGTTTTTAAATAATTCCTCAAAAACCTTAATGCAAGCTTCATATAACTTTGAACCGTAAGGACCGATAAATTTAAACGCAGCGCTGCTTCTTCGTATTTTAATCCTTCCTGATGACACAACTGATAAACTAATTTCTGCTGCCGGGGCAGTAAGGCTACGCCATCATTCAGCACCTTGCGCATATCATTCAACAACACTTGTTCTTCAGTCTCATTATGAGTTTCCTCCCATATCACCCCAAGTTTACGATCAGTTCTAAGTTCAAGTTCTTTGCGTCGCAGGATATCTATGGCACAGTTACGGGCAATTCTTTTTAAATAACTATCTAGATTATTTATAGCCATCAGATTAGGCCCCATTAGCCAAAGTTTAAGCATACTCTCCTGTACAGCTTCTTCAGCCAAAAGTTGTGAATGTAAGATTCTGATGGAAAAAGTATAAATTTTGTTATAATATCTCTGATAAATCACTCTGAAAGCCTGATGATCACCACCTGCGACTTTTGTAAGTAAATCACTTTCATTAACTAAAATATCACTTGAATGAATTAGCATTTATGAATTTGTCAATATCTCCCTAAGATTGAAAAACTAAGCCAGACGCTTATACTTTCAATGTTAACCATAAATTTTAAAAGAACAACAACAAGCTAATTATTTTTTAAGGTAGATTATATTTAAAGCTATTTTTCAAAAAAATACTGGAAAGATGAAATAGTACTAAATTAACTGAAATTCACAACCAATTACGCACCTCGGGGTATCTTTACTATTAATAAAATATCAATTTGCTTATTCCCCTAGTTACCTCAGCCGCCATCCTCCCTTAAAAGAAAAGATAACCCAAGATGCATTCACCAAATTATAATAACGATTTTATCTTTTTAAACAAACCAAATTACCAAAGAGTTAGATTTTACCCTGACCTAGTTCCACATTCATTACTCTAAAAGTACTTACACTAAGATTAAAAAAAGCAGTCATTATATCATCCTCGCTTTCTCCGGGAGACAGGTGATCATAGATGCGCCGGGTAGCAAGAGTACAGCATTAGCAGGTCCCTTATGAAAACGGTGGTTTTTGTTTACATGTTAATTCTTGTTGATCTTTTTCCTGCTAAGATCTGTAATGCATCCTGGTCTTCAAGCTGCTCAATTTGCCTGTTTAATTCTTTATATAAGCGAGCAGTAATGGTCTTATATCCTTTTTTTCCATATTTATTATCCATTTCATGAGGATCGCTTTGTAAATCATATAATTCCCAGCCTTCAACACGTTTATAGAACCTGATCAATTTATACCTTTTGGTACGAATTCCGAAATGCGGAGATACGGCATGCTCGCCATTTTCATAATAATGATAATATAAAACCTCTCTACCCTGATTTGCTTTATTCTTTAAGCCAGGGAGCATGGACAAGCCCTGCACCGCTGTTGGAATAGGTAATCCAGCTGCTTCAATAAGGGTTGGAGCAATATCCAGGTTCATCACAAAACGATCAGAAACAGTACCTGCTTTAACCATTGCGGGATATCGCATTACCATAGGGGTACGAAAGGACTCCTCATATATCCAGCGCTTGTCAAACCAACCATGCTCACCCATATAAAATCCCTGATCAGAAAGATAAATTACAATGGTATTCTCAGTCAAACCATGCTGATCCAGGTAATCCATCGTACGTCCAATGTTTCTATCCAGCGAAGCTGCAGTACTTAAATAATCACGCATATAACGTTGAAATTTCCATTCAGTAAGCGCGTTTCCCTGCAGTTTCAACTTGTTAAAACTGGCTTTGACAGGCTCGAAATAGGCATCCACCTTTGCCCGCTGTGCAGCAGTCATCCGACTAAAGCCGCCATCTCTATTTTTCTCGTCTTCTGTACCGAACATCTTCAAATCATAGCCCATCAACATGGTTTTTTCAATAGACATATCCTGCAAGCTGGCAGCAGTTCGGTTCTTATAGGAATCATAAAAATTTGCTGGCAGCGGAAAGTTAACCTGATCAAATTTACCAAGATCGCTGGTATCTGGCAGCCAAACCCGATGGGTAGCCTTGTGTCCAATCACCAGACAAAAAGGTTTAGACATGTCTCTATGATCCAACCAGCGCTCCGCTTCATCAGTAATAACATTCGTCACATAACCTTCTACCCGCTTTTTATTGCCGTCCATCATGTCAAAATCCGGGTTAAAATAATGCCCCTGATCGGGTAAGACCTGCCAGAAATCAAAACCCTGGGGTTTGCTTTCTAGGTGCCATTTCCCAATCCATGCCGTTTGATAACCACCCTGTTGCAGCTGCTTGGCAAAAGAATCCTGATCACCATTAAAAACAGAACTCTCATTATCTTTAAATCCATTTTTATGACTGTATTTTCCAGTCAGAATCGACGCTCTGCTTGGGCCGCAAATAGAATTGTTGACATAGGCCTTATCAAAACGCACACCTTCCTTTGCAATTCTGTCTATATTTGGCGTCTGCATCAGTTTACTCCCGTAAGCACTGATGGTCTGATATGCATGGTCGTCGGAAATGATCACCACAATATTCGGCCGCTTAGCAGCGGATCCTGTTGGCTTCATTTGTGCAAAAACAACAGTGCTGCTGGCTAACATGGCAAAACAAATTAATTGCTCAATTATTTTCATTTGACTTCTGTGTTATGGTATAGAAAAGGAACAGAAGTAAATACATTTCTGCCGACCGAGCCCAAGCGTCTGCTATGGAAGTATAACTTTTCGTTAAATCTGGACCAATCTTTTGATGTTTTTGGAGACCAGAGTACTTCCGACAAAGCCAACATCCTTGGTAAAGCCATTTGCTCCAGGTGCGGAACTGAATTGATGAACTCGGTCCAGATACAGCCCTGGGCACCCAATACAAAAGATGCTTCCACAGCATTCAATGCGCCAGGAATAGGTTCATAATCGTATACTTTTTCCAGCGTATTGATAGAATATCTAGCGGCAAGGGGTTGTTGTATGCTTAAAGTATCCGCCTGGTAGCGATTAAAATAAAGCGGATTTACAGGAGTCATGACCACAGGATGATGCATCTTGGCAGCCTGAATTCCCCCCTGTTCACCTCTCCAACTCATCACCGTAGCTTCAGCAGCCAGTCCACCCTCCAAAATTTCATCCCAACCAATCAGTTTTTTATCTTTATCGTGCAAAAAGTTAGCCATGCGTTTTATAAAATAACTCTGGAGCTCGTGCTCATCCTTTAATCCTTCTTTTACCATTCTTCGCTGACAGGAGGCACATTTTTTCCAGCTGGCTTTGTTTACTTCATCACCACCTATGTGAATGTAATCCCCAGGAAAAATGGTCATCACTTCTTTCAAAACGTTTTCCAGAAACACAAAACTATCCTCCTTGCCGGCACAATAATTGGCAAGGGCATTTGGATCGCCACCAAAAGAACTCCTGACCTGCTGCGGCATTCCTGTACAGGAAAGCTCAGGATAAGCGGTAATCGCTGCATCTGAATGTCCTGGCATTTCAATCTCGGGCACCACCATAATATTTCGTTCCCCGGCATACTTCACAATATCCTTAGCTTGTTCCTGTGTATAAAAACCTCCGTAACTGAAGGTATCTATCGGCAAAACCTGATTTTTCTTGTAAAAAACACTTCCTGGAATCTCTTTACGCCAGGCGCCAACTGAGGTCAGCTTAGGATATTTTTTAATCTCCAGGCGCCATCCCTCAGAATCGGTTAAATGCCAGTGAAAAACATTCATTTTATACATCGCCATTAAATCGATATAACTTTTCACTGCTTCAGTAGAAAAAAAATGCCTGCTCACATCCAGCATCATGCCCCGCCATTTAAAGCGTGGATAATCCGTGATTTTTAACAAAGGCAGCTGCAATTCCGCATTTGTCCGATAAACAGGAAGCAATTGAAGCAGACTTTGCAAACCGTAGAAAACTCCTTTATCGGTACTCGCTGAAATCGTGATTCCCTTTTCATCGATGTCCAGGTGGTAACCTTCATCTCCAATCAATTTATCTGCTGCGATCAGTAAACGAACCTGGCTTTGGGCCCTATTTTTACTGGTTTTCAGGGTTACATCAGAAACTGATGCGACAACATTAGTAAAATAGCGGGCATGACGGGCAAGTAAAGGATTTTTACTGTCGAAATAAATTCTGGTATTCGCTCCAATGGTAAAGGTACCATCATAGATTTCCATTTTTACCGGTTCAGGTATGATGGTCACTTTAGCGGCAAAACTGCTATTCATCCCCAAGGATAAATAGCTAAAAAACAGCAGTACGATTTTCTTTATATGATTCATAATATTTGATTAGGCTGGATGATTAATACCCATAATTTTGTTGATCAGCTGGGATGCCTTCATTGGCATTTAGTTCAGACTGAGGAATGGGCAGCAGCAAATTCTTTCTCAGAAGATCTGGTGTATTTGGCAGCAGTCGCTCCCTGAATGGCGTGGTGTTTTTATTTGCAATTGCGGCAGCTACAAATGCCTTAGTCAGATGGTGGTTGTTGTGCCTGTCTACTACCAGTTTAAAGAAATCAGCACCCCGTCGGCGAACATCCACAAACATTTCATATTCTCCAGCCAGCTCAAACAAACGCTCATTAAAGATAAATAGACGAAGATCCGACTGTGTTACTGCTGCCGTTAGGTTTTTAGGATAAACAGAAGGGGTATTCGCAGAGGTACGTGCCCTAGTTAACACCTGGTTGATATAGTCCAATGCTTTACCATTATTGCCCAGCTCATTTTCAACATCAGCCATTAAGAGCAAAAAATCTGCATAACGGTAAACGATCAGGTTTTTATTGCTGTTTTGTGCGGTCGAAAGCACATCCATTTGCTTTACAAAATATGGCCAGCCCTGGTGGTCGCCAGTTTTGTTCACATAAGCTGCTTTAAATGCAGCAGATACTTCTTCCAGCTGAGGATTGGTCGGATCAGCTAAAGCTGAATATTTAATAGAGTCGATAGCAAGCGCATTTACACCTGCAGTACCTGAGAGGTAAGGGTAAGCATAGATCCGGAAGTTATTGGTTTTAACTTGCGAATAGTTAGCTGCAAAACTAACTTTTAAGCGAGGGTCATCCGGATAGGTCCCCTTGAACTGATCGTAAAAGGCCTTGGAAACTTTAACCCTTCCCCAGCTAATTCCTGCTGTTGCATTTGAAGGTGCAAACACCCAATTGCCCCTATTCCCAACATAGGTAGAAGTGGTAGAAAAGTTGAGTTGAAAAATAGATTCCCCAGCGCCATTTACATTATTGACGAACAAAGTGGCAAACTTAGGGGCCAAACTATAATTCCCCAATTCAATGACCTTATCCCCCATCTGCTTGGCCTTTGCCCAGTAACCAGAAGTACTCGTATTTTCATGGCATCCCAGTATCCAGTATAATTTTGCCAGGTAGGCATAGGCTGCATATTTGCTGGCTTTGCCAGCCGCGCTGGAGCCAAGCTGTTCTTTAGTAGAAAGGTATTCAGCAGCTTCCAGCCAGTCTTTTTCCACCTGATTGTACACTTCGGTTCTGCTGGCACGGCCTTTTGTAATGGTTAAAGAAGAAGTGGGCTCGGTCCTTAGAGGAACACCTCCAAACACATTGGCAAGATTGAAATAGCATAAGCCCCTCAAAAATTTCGCTTCTGCGATCACTTGCTTTTTATAGCCCTCAGCCAACGAACTTTCCTGTACACTATTAATGAAATAATTACATTCACCAATCACTTTATACCAGCCGCCCCAAATCATTCCTACCAATCCGTTAGTTGCAGGAATACTAAGCGATGCATAGGTATCCTGATCAGAACCATTGGTTTGCGCCCAGCCTAAACCAGATGCACCTACCATCACTTCAGGGATGGCCTGCCCATAGGCATTATAATTTGTCATGTAGCCATAACACCCGGCCAGCGCCAGACTGGCGGTAGTTTCGCTTTCAAAAGCCGTTTTACTATTGATAGAATATTTTGGATCCTCGTCCAATACTTTTTTACAGGACACCATCGTCAATGCTACGGCCAGCATGCTGATAAAGGAAATATATGTAGAATGTTTCATGACTATTTGTTTAAAAGGTAACATTAAGACCCAGTATGAACTGACGGGGATTGGAATAGGAGTTTAAATCTATCCCAGGTCTGAGCCCATCAAAAGAAAAAGTTCTCATTTCAGGATCATATCCAGAATAGCCGGTAATTACAAAGCCATTTTTCACAGATGCAAACAGGTTAACATCACCAATGCTATTTTTAAAAGTTGATTTAGGGAAGGTGTAGCCTAGTGTAATATCGCTGCAGCGCAGAAAACTTGCATCCTCTACGTAACGGTCGTAAACCACATTCTGCAAAACACTGTTTACTGCAGGGAACAGATTAGAAGGTGAATCTGCACGCCAAGCTCCACTGTAAGCATTACCAATCATATTAGAGGTCTGCTGAGCAGGCATTTGCTCGTAACGAATATTGCCATTCAGCACATCTCCACCTTTGACTCCATAAAACGCTGCAGAAAATCGGAATTGTTTATACTCCAATGTAGTTTGAAAACCATAGTTAAAATCAGGATTTGGATTCCCTATAATGGTTTTATCATTTACATTGATGACCCCGTCACCATTTACATCAACCACTTTAATATTTCCGGGAGTTTGTGTAAAAATGGTAGAAGCAGGTACTGTGTCACCAGTCTGGATAATTCCATCAGTTTTATAACCCCAGAACAATCCAGGAGCTTTCCCAACAATAAATATATTAGCAGGACCAAAATGGTCTCCGATAGAATTCCCTAAGTAGGCTTTATATCGCTCATTACCGAATTGGGTTTCCGGCAGGCCAAGGTCGAGAATTTTAGACCTGTTTATTCCGATGTTCCCCGATATACTCCAGTTAAACTGGTCATTTCGGATCAGTTCTGAAGCCAGAGAAAGTTCCAATCCTTTATTGCTCAATTCACCTTGATTCATGGTGATGGTGCCAAAGGAAGTAGAAGCGGGCAGATTTTTCTCAATCAGCAGATCGCTGGTCTTTTTGTAATAAGCATCAATCGTTCCGCTCAGTTTACCTTTCCATAGGTTAAAATCCAGACCCACATTATATGCTGAAGTGGTTTCCCATTTCAGGTCGCTGTTTTGCAAATTGCTCACACCGATGGCCATCGCTTTTACTCCTGCAGCATTAGCATAATCTACAATCTGCGCATAATCGTAAAAACTATTGTATGGAGAGATAGACTGGCTGCCGGTTTTACCATAACCCAGTCGTAATTTCAGTTGATTTATCCAGGTAAACTGCTTGATCCATTCTTCCTGATCGACACGCCATGCCAGTGCAAATGATGGGAAAAGCGCCCAGCGGTTGCCTCGCTTGAACTTACTGCTGCCATCGGCCCTTGCCGTTATCGTAGCCAGGTATCTGCCTTCCAGGAAAGAAAGGTTTATACGAGCCAGGTAAGACAGCAGCTGGTAGTCCCGCTGTATAGGCTGCAGTTTATTAATAATAGATGCCATATGCAGCCCGTTTGTTCTGAGATTTTTAAACTGAAAATTTGAACCGGTTGTGGCATTGCTCAACCAATCGTAATCATCATAGGTTACGCCCGCTGTTGCACTGATGCTGACAAATTTTGCGATCGAGGTATTGTAGTTGACCAGGTTCTCTATCGTGTAGTTGCTGCTGTTTAAATTGCTCAGACCTAGTAACCCATTATTGTTCAGGCCTTGAAACAGCTGTACACCGTACCATCTGGAACGGTCCTGTATCATTATATTTCCCCCAGTCCGTACGTTGTAAGAGAAGTTTTTAGAGATCTTCCAGGTCAAGTCTGCAGCAGCACGTGCCGATTTTTCGTCAGTGAGGTCATTATAGTCCGTTAGCCAGGAAAGCGTAGTCGTTTTTGCTTCTTCATTGCTGAGTAAAAGCGGGTCATCAGCAGGTATTTCGAAAGGTGCCGAATCGATAGCCGTACGGGTGATTGAGCCAGTTACCCCTCCCCTGGTGTTCCCACCAGACATCATGTTGTTTTTTTTCAGCGCACCACTTAATGAGGCATTAAAGGTTAAGCTGTTCGATAAATCGCCGCTTAAATTTAAACGCAAGCCGCTTTGTCTTAAATTCGTTTCCTTTACCAGGCCATTTATATTTTTGTAATCGGCAGACAGGTAATACTTGATCCTGCTTTCACCACCGCTAACCGCCACATCATAGTTCTGAGAAAAAGCATTTCTATAAATATCTTTTTGCCAGTTACGTTCCGTAACCACCCTGTAGGTAGCTGGATCGGCAGCATTGTAGACCTGTCCGGAGAAGACATAGCGCATTTCATCACCAACAGGAAAAAACTGTCCCGCTGCCACTCCCAAACGTTCATTTCGGTAAGCCGCATATTCCGACAAATTCAGCATATCCCTTAAATTAGTCGCCCTGGCGGTTGTAAAATTAGCACGGGCACTGACTTTTGCTTTTCCTTGTTTGCCTTTTTTTGTAGTTACGATAATCACTCCGTTTGCACCTCTTGAACCGTAAATAGCGGTGGCGGAAGCATCCTTCAAAATCTGGATATCTTCAATATCAGAAGGGCTTAAATTAGTTAAGGGATTCTGAGGAATCTGAAAATCAGCGCCGCCCAATGCACTTGCCGGAAAGGAACCGGTAGAGGCCTGGGGAATATTATCAATAATATATAATGGCTGATTGTCACCACGCAAAGAATTGGCTCCCCTGATGGTGACCGAAGAAGCCGCTCCTGGTGTAGCTACAGACCCGGATACAGAAACTCCTGCAACTCTACCCTGCAACAGATTTTCTACAGACAATGCTTTTGAAGCGTCATTTGCATTTGGCTTAATAGAAGTAATTGCACCGGTTACATCACTCTTTCTTACGCTGCCATAACCGATCACGACCACATCGTTTAAAACTTTGGCATCCTCGAGTAGCGTTACATTGATGAAATTTTTGTTTCCGATATTGATTTTCTGGGTTAGAAATCCCGTATAGGAGATCAGCAAAACCTCATTAGTTCCCGCAGACTGAATGCTAAAGTCGCCCTTATTATCGGTTGTGGTATACCGTTTTGTTCCCGCTACCTGGATGGTGGCTCCAGCAATACCTTGTTTAGATACATCTGTCACTTTCCCCGTAACATTGCGGCTTTGAGCAAAGGAGCCTGCATGAAAGAAGAAGACTAGAAAAAATGCACCGATCACAAATAGCCGGGATGGAGTTATTGTAAAACTACCTTGCATAATGATTTAATTTGGTTTATATTTTGGTTTGGTTGAAAAACCATTAAGGCACTAAAAGACCTTAATGGCTGAATCAAAAGTAGCGCTGCATGCACATACCAAATGTTCGTTCTTGTCTGCATTTACTCCAGAATTGTCCAATATCAGGCTCAAAAAGCATTAACAGCTGCTATTGCTACCACATTACGCTACTTGTTCCTTATATTTAGGTCAAACTAATTGACAGGCAGTTTGGCATACAAATACTCAAAAGCAATGTTCGTATTGCTTCTTTTTTTTTCTTTGATTTGGAGTCAGGACATCCGGGCAGACCAGGGTTATTATTTTAAGCAGATCTCCTTAAATGAAGGCTTGAGCCAGTCTACCGTACGCTGTATACTCAATGATCGCAATGGATTCGTATGGATAGGTACAAAATCTGGACTGAACCGCTTTGACAGGTATAGTCTTAAAAGCTATGTCTATAAAAAGAACGATTCAAAATCTATTCCCGGCAACCAGATTAATTTTATCCTTGAGGATAAAACCGGTAATATCTGGATCGGTACAGAAAATGGCCTTGCGCTGTACAACCCCGATACAGATAATTTTGAGGCCATAAAATATCAGAAGAAACCTTTGGTGGTACGCTCAGCAGTGGAGCTGCCCACAGGAGTAATATTTGGCGGAGAGGGAAACATTTATAAATTCAGCTTCGCGAAAAAACAGATCCAGCTGATGCCAAATTCAACCAAAGAAAAAAGCACAGAAATGTTTACAGGGATGAAACTATGGCATCATCAGCAAGTGCTTCTCTATACGCGAAGAAATGGCGTGTGGATATTTAATCCAACAGACAAGTCGATAAATCCTGTTCCTTTTATAAAAGAGCGGGAGATCATGGCTTTATACGTAGACCCTAAGCAGCAGGTTTGGATTGCCTCCTATGGGCAGGGGATCAAGGCTTACGACAAGAGTGGAAAACAGCTTTTCCATTACGACAGTCAAAACTCCGGGCTCAGCAATGATGTGGTGCTGGATATTCTGGAACGCAAGGGCAAGCTCTGGATTGCCACTGATGGTGGTGGCATCAATATCCTGGACCTGAACTCCAGATCATTTACTGCGCTGAAGCATATTCCTGGCAATTCTTCCTCACTTCCTGAAAACTCTATTTTAACCTTATACCATGACCATGAGGATAATCTGTGGGCTGGAAGCATCCGGGGTGGCCTCATTTCTATCAGAAAAGCATTTTTCAACACCTATAAAGATGGGCCGCTGAATGGCATATATGGGCTGAGCGAAAAAACAGTACTGAGTCTCTATGAAGAAAAAACAGGTGTTTTATGGATCGGTACCGATGGTGGCGGAATAAATCGGTTTGACCCAGACAAAATGGTATTTAAACACTATTTGCCGACCTATGGTTTAAAAATCGCCTCCATTACCTCATTTAGCGATCAAGAGCTGCTCATTTCTGCATTTAGTAAGGGATTATTCCTTTTCAATAAAGTCAGTGGAGCAATTCAACCCTTTCATAACAACAAAATTAATTCTCAGGGCGAAATCATTAAATCCTCTGGTATAGCTGTAAATGTAAATCGCATCAGTCAGGATTACCTGTACTTGTTTGCAAGCCAGGCTTTTCAATACCATATTCCAAGTCAGAAATTTACTGTGGCTAATTATCATTCAGGCCAGAATACCCACAGCCCTTTGCTGAAAATATTTTCCGATGCAGCGCGGACTTACCTCTTTGGACCTTACGGGATATTTGAGCTCAATCATGCACAGAACCGGATCAAAAATATTGTCCACATCCAGCCCAATGGAAATCCGATTACCGCTGCAGGTCGCGACAAGCAAGGTGTTTTCTGGATCGGGAATCGCGACGGACTGATGCGCTACGATCCTAAACAACGCCTGCTCAAAAAGATTAAAACGAGTTTATTCAATGAAGTTTCGACCTTAGTTGCAGACAGTACTGGTCGGTTGTGGATTGGCGCACAGAATATGGTATTCTTGTACCTTATTGAGGAAAACAAATTTTTAGCATTTGGGGAATCCGATGGTGTAGTTCCTAACGAATTCCTTTACAAACCATCTTTGGTTGCCGCCAACGGAGACATATATCTGGGTGGTGTAAGAGGACTGCTTCATATCAAAAAGAACATCCCAGCCATCACAGCAGATGCCCCAGTGATAGAATTGATGGGCATGGAACTAAATGGTATTCCTTTGGTCATTAATCGGCTTGATAAATCCAACTGGGTCAGTATTCCATGGAATCAAAGCTCGCTAGTGATCAGGATCATGGCTAGGGAAAAGGATGTTTTCCGTAAAAAGATGTTTCGGTTTAAAATTACTGGGCTGGATGAGCAGATCATTGAAACATACGACCATTCCCTGGCTATTGGATCCTTACCTACAGGCAATTACAAAATCCTGGTATCATGCGGACTTAAAAATGGAGGCTGGAGTAAATTTTCAGCTGTATTAAACATCAGCGTTACCCCGCCATGGTATAGGAGTTTATGGTTTATTGGACTCGTATTAATTACAACTGCAGGTTTAATCGGGATATTTTACCGAATGGCCATTGCCAAAAAGGAACGCAAGCTGCAATGGGATATGAAAGCACTTGAACAAAAGACCGATGAAGCCAAGATCAGGTTCCTAATCCACATCAGTCATGAATTAAGAACCCCACTCACCCTGATTTACTCCCCTCTTCAAAGGATGCTAAGCAATAAAAACCTGGACCAAGACCTTAACAAAAAGCTTCGTGGTGTTTACAAACAGGCCAGTCATATGAAGGAAATCATTGATATGGTACTGGACGTACGGAAAATTGAGCTGGGTCAGGAACAACTTAAATTGAGCCGTCAAAACCTCAATCAATGGATTCGTAAAATAGCAGATAATTTTTCCAATGAGTTTGAAGCCAAGGGCATAAGGACCGAGTATCAGCTGGAAGATAGTATTGGAGAAATTGCTTTTGATGAGAAAAAGTGTGAACTCATACTGTCTAATCTCCTGGTAAATGCCCTTAAATTCAGTAATGCGGATAGCATTTTAACCATCAGCAGCAGTGCCAAGGCTGATTTTATCCGCATAGCGGTAATTGATGAAGGTATTGGCCTAGAACATGTAGATACCAGTCAGCTGTTTAAACCTTTTTACCAGGGCACCCATCAGCACCATGGAACAGGAATTGGGCTTTCTTTTTCAAAAATATTAGTAGAGCTGCATGGCGGGCATATCGGAGCGGAGAAAAACAGTAAGCAAGGAGCTACCTTCTATTTTGAACTCCCAGTACAGCTAGAATCACAAAAGGAAAGCCCCGGTCGGAGCTTGACAAAAAATAGCCTTATACCGGCTTCCATTTCCGAACCTGAAGCCTCTAGGCAGCACAAGAATTTCCCAACCACCGGTTATTCCTTATTGATCGTAGAAGATGAGCCGGAATTGCGCCTATTTTTATTGGAGAGTTTAAAACCCTATTTTTCAGCACTGTTTGAGGCAGAACAGGGCCTTCAGGCATTGGAACTGATAAAAACCCAGCATCCCGATATTATCCTGAGTGATGTGATGATGCCGGGGATGGATGGCTTTGCGCTTTGCCAGCTTATCAAAGAAGATATCAGCATAAGCCATATTCCCATTGTGCTGCTCACCACACAAAGCGATGCAGAAAGTAGAAACCTAGGCTATAAACTTGGTGCAGATGCCTACATTTCTAAGCCTTTCGAGCTGGATTTCCTACAAACCATTCTGGCTAATTTATTAAAAAACCGTGAAGCTCTGAAGGCTAAATATAAAAAATCCAGCCTATTTATTCCTGTGGAAGAAGGAACCTATAGCAGCGCTGATGAGTCATTTATGCGCAAGCTGAATGAACTGATTACCCACAATCTAGACAATGAGCAGCTGCAAGTAGATTTCCTGACCGATAAAATGGCCATGAGTCGGGCGAGCCTATACAGTAAACTCAAAAGCATAGCCGATATTGGCGTGAACGACTATATCAATAAATTCCGCCTAGAAAAGGCCGCCTATTTGCTGAGCCATTCAGATCTGGCTATCATGGAAATTGCCGATACCGTAGGATTTGCTAATCAACGTTACTTCAGTACTGTTTTTAAACAATTTTACCATACCAGCCCTACACTCTATCGTAAAAATAGTAAAGCTAAGTCAGGAGTATAAACCTTTACAAGGGTTTATACATTCTTACCCAATCCACCTTCAATTCAAAAGGGAGATCGGCCTCAGTAATAGGTCCTGGCCAGCCTGCACCACCCGCCTGATTTAGAATCAGATAAAAAGGTTGATCAAATGGCCATTGCTGGGAACTGGCATTTGCTGCTTTTGCATAAGTATATTGAAGGAGATCATTTACATAAAATTCTATGGCATCGGGGCTCCAAATGATGCTATAGGTATTGTAATCGTCTACCTTATAATTTGCGGCATGTGTGGCCGTACTTGCTCCGCTAGCATTGGTTACTGAGCCATTGTGGATCGTCTGGTGAATCCTAATTTCGTTATTTACATGTTCCATGATATCGATCTCACCACTATTTGGCCATGGCCCATAAGAGCTTGGCAATTCAGGCATCATCCAAATTGCCGGCCAGGAACCCCTTCCGGCTTTGAACTTCGCCCGTACTTCTATTTTTCCATAACGGATGCTGAATTTTCCAGCGGTTTGGATACCCCCTGAATGGTAAGGGACATCATCACCGGCAATCACTGCATTGTCCATTTTCAAAATCAGGTTCGCCCCGTCCTGCTGCGCATAAGCCGGACCTGAGGTTAAGTACTTACTCCAAGCAGAGGTCCGACGTTCACAGAAGCGCCATTTCCTGGCATCGAACGTTCCATTTGTATTGAACTCATCAGAAAACACCATTCTCCATACAACTGAGCCCGCAGCGGTGTTTAATTTATCCCGCTTATGTATGAGTTTGGAGCAAGAACAGCATAATAAAACACCAGTGACTAATAGATTCAAAATTTTCATATGTTTTAAAAAAATCAACATTTAAAAAACACAATAATAACACAATCAGTAGAATTCAGTGTTCGTATATATCCACTTTGGATTCAATTTTATCCAATTGTATCTTGCACATCTCAACTGTTTCGTTTAATACCCAGAATATCCATTCTATTGGGCAATCCCGCAAAGGACTTTATAAATGCTCATTAAAAATGACCCTATTCATTCTTTATGTGTAAGCATTTTTCTCTATTCACAGATTCATGCTGAAAACCTTTATCCCATATGGGATTTCTTCCGACTATAAAAACTCATCATTGCTAAAAGACCTATAAAAGAAAATGCACTACCCATAGAACCATTCAGCTTCGACAAACTCCCTGAAGTCGTCCGTCAGTGATTTGAGAAAATAGAAAAAATGGAGGAAATGATACATGAATTACAGCCCAAAGAACAGCAAGAGAACCAGCTGCTGAGCATAACTGAGGCCGCGGAATTCTTAAAAGTAACCGTACCTGCTTTATACACGAAAGTAAGCCGGCAACAAATCCCGGTAAGTAAGCCTGGAAAAAGACTATACTTTAATAAAACTGAACTAAAAAAATGGATCCTGGCCTCAAGGAAAAAACGATTGCAGAGCTAAAAAGCGAAGCAGAAGAGCGAATAAAAATTCGTGATAAGCATAAAAACTTTATTTAACATTTCAAGAATATTCCTCCTACCTGTTAAGTTAAACACTGAATCAACACCCTGATCAAATGGGATAATTGTTAGGATAGATAATCGATTAGTCCTAATTTGATTGTATGGGCCCTTTGGTTAAAAAGAAAAATAATCAACACTAATTGCTAATATTTTTAGCACACTTGTATTCTAATTCTTTCATCATGGCAGCAAGAGCTTTAGCATATACAGACACGATCGATCTCTTACAGTATAAAATCATCACTTACATTCGCCTGAATTCAGCATTAAACTCCAACATTACCTACAAAACCAGATTTAAGGATGTCACTGAACATGCGATAAATTTCAATTTTTATGAATTCAATGAAGCCTATCAAGAGAAATTCATTGAACCTGATTTTGAAGCTTATAGTACGAAATTTATTGAATTTATCAAACCTGTTTTCCAGGATTTCATCAAAGAAATTCACTATGGTGGCTATACACTGCGGGTCAGTATTAAATTTAATGCGGAAAGGTTTGAAAAAATATTTTCTGTACTCAGCCCGGGCAATCTCCATTAAACTAATTAAAGTCCAGCAAATTACAACCGGTAGCGGAGTTTGATGTTTCTACCTATGGCTTTGAGCAGTCCGGGGTTATCGTTTACAGTTGCATCAACAGCATCCCAATCCCCTTTTGAATTACAAACCAGCTGATATTCCCTATCATTCAGGTTAATCTGAATTTCAGCAGTTAGTTTGGTAATTCCCTTGGTAATAATGAGGTAAGTATAATCTTTGTCCTCAAAGTTGATGCGCATAGGTAAGTTCACAATGCAAATATAGCATCGCAAATTAGCTTTTATTGCATCTGCCAGCAAATGGGTAAAGAAGGTCTTCAATCTGGAATACCTCAACCCTTTAAAAACAAGAATGCTTGCTGTGTTTTGAATTCCCATCATGGAAACAGCCTGATCTGACATTGGCATCACCTCCGCTGCATCTGTTTTTTCCTGCGGGAACTGAAGTTCATATTTTCCGGCAGTTCCGCGCAGCTCTGACCGTATTCGTAACCCTGATGACCGAACCAGCAATTGGTTTCAAGCCCAAGTTTCTGCATCACACCCATCCATTGTCAGGCCATCGAGCCCAAAACAATGATCAGTATGCAAATAAAAAGAAAGAATATCAAGCTGAACATGCCAGGTTTGGCTAATGGCATACGGAAGCGTCCTGGCCAGGTCAAAACCATAGAAGGCATCTCCTTCCATCCCATAATGTGCAGTGATCACTCCAGCAGCAACTTATATCAGGATCAATCCACTTACCACCCATAATATTCCCGTGATCTCCATAGGATTTGAAGAATTATTCATTTTAATAAGTAATTCTTTCACTTGGTGTAAGTCCAAAAAAGACTTAAAGGTCGTCCTACCTTTGTATCTGTTTATCAAATACCTTTTGTAGAATTTATTCAAAACTAACAGTAGTGTTGCTATTGGGTAACTGTGCCTTGTTGCGCTTCTTCTTTCTTTTGATCATCATTTTTAATTCCTCGGCTTTTTCGTGGTGCATCCTTGAAGTTCATTTTACCAAAGTTCCAGCTAAAACTAAGTCCAAAAGAACGGAAAGGCACCGCAAAACTACTTTTTTGATTATAGTTTGGCGTAAAGACTTCAGATTTGAAAGTCTTAGTTTCATTAAACGGATCCAGTATATTTAACCCGATACTTGCTTTCTTATTAAGCACTTCTTTCTTTAAGCCTAAACTCCACATGTTAAACGAAGGACTGGTGCCTTGAAAAGTACGTTTGGGTGCATTCAAAATAAAAAATGTCTCGGCAGTAAAACCAGCTTTAATCACATAACTTGCATTTACAAAAGCACGATACATTAAAAAGGTTTGATCTGTTTGTGCACTCAAATTATCACTTACATTATTTGCTTGTATGCTATAGGTAAACAAACTGAGGTTTGATCTTAGCGTAAGTGGGTTTATAGGTGAAATGGAAGCGAAAACATTGAGACCTAAAGACTTATTTCTCCCTATGTTATCAAAGCTTTGTAAAACAATAGGCTGCCCAGATCCATCCGGATTAGTCTGATTAGTGAATAAACTTTCTATTACATCGTTGGTTAAACGGTAATAAACTGACGTGTTTAAAACCATTCCTTTATAAAAAGTAGCATAAGCCAATTCGAAGTTATGCGCTAATTCTGGTTTTAATGTTGGGTTACCTTGACTTTGGTTAACTGGGTCTGAAGTGTTTCTGAATGGGTTTAAATAGAATAAGCTAGGTCTTTGGATACGTTGGTTATAGCTTAACTTTAAACTAGACATTCGCCCTATTTTTCGAGAAATAATGGCACTGGGCAAAATATTTAGATATTCGTTTTTAAAAGCCTGTAGGCTCCCTGCCGATTCACCATTAATAAGGGTTTGTTCTGCCCGTAGGCCTGCCATTAACTGGTAATTTTTGCTTAACTGTATGTTTAAAGAAGTATAGGTTGCCATCACATCCTGATGGTAATTAAAGTTATAAGAACGATCTTGATTTAACACATAAGCCCCATCGTTTATTTCCTCTAATAAAACATTACTATTGATATCTCTTAAAATTGTTTTAGCCCCAAACTCTAGTGTAGCTGTTTTTTTTAAAGGCTGCACATAATCTACCTGAAATGTTAATTCGTCATTTAGTCCTTTGTTTAAACCATACTCGTTCATCCGATCTCCATTTGTGTAAAGTGTAGTGTAATCTGTATTGCTTTCATTTCTAGAAAATTGACCAGCAAAAATCAGTTCCTGCTTTTCTTTATCGAACTTATGGGTGTAGCTTGTCGACCAGTCTAGCCCATTAGAACCTGTATTTTGCACCTTATTGCTAGCCAAAATAGATTGATTTTTAAATATAGATTGAGAAGTTCCGTCAAAGTCCATATCAAATTTATTTACTGTAAGCGTGGTAGTAAAGAGGTTCTTCTTGTCGAAATCGTAATCTATACCTACAGATCCTCGGCCACCGCCGCGTGTGGTATTGTTTTCTCCGCTTTGAAACAACAAGCTATTTCCATTTTTATCTACCTGACTAAAGGTATTGGTAGTAATTTGTGGCCACATCCAGTTTACCCCAGCATTTGCTACAATACCCAATTTTCCTTTTCTAATGTTCAAATTGGCATTGGTATTATTCTGTCTGGTGCCAACACCAGCCGAGAAAGAGCCATTGATACCTGCTACTGTTTTCTTTTTAGTGATAATGTTAATAATTCCAGAAGTACCTTCACCATCATATTTGGCAGATGGACTGGTAATCACCTCAACATTGCTAATCTGATCTGCAGGGATCATTTTTAAAGCATCTCCTACATTAGTTGACATGGCACCAGATGGTTTGCCATTAATTAAGATCTTTACATTTTGGTCGCCCCTCAAAGAGACATTTCCATCTATATCTACTGATAATAAAGGCACCTTTCTTAACACATCTGTTGCATTCCCTCCCATGGCGGTTACATCTTTTTCAGCATTGTAAACCAGGCGATCAATTTTGTTTTCAATCAGTGGTTTTTCGGCAACAATTTCTACAGTTGATAAGCTAGTGTTACTAGGTAAAAGCGCAATTGTACCCAAGTTTAACACCGCCGATTTTATGGTGATAGTTGTAATTTCTTTTTGTTTGTAGCCTAAAAAATAAAACACTATGCGGTAATTTCCATATGACACATCTTTTAATGAAAATTTCCCCTTTTCATCAGCCAATGCTCCATTTATGCTCTTGGTTTTACCTTCTTCAAATAGCGTAATCGTGGCATAATCAATTGCTTTATTGGTTGCAGAATCAATAATCATTCCTGTAATGGTTCCTTTTTGTACCATTTGGGCAATAGCTTGAAAGTTAAAAAGTAGCAGTGCAGCAAAAAATAGTAGTCTTTTCATTTGTATGGAGTTTGTTTTTAAGCTTATAAAGATGTGATGAGTTGGGCAAAGAAAACTCTAAGTAGTTAATTTAAGAAAAGAAATATACGGAACCCTTCTTTTTGACAGACCAATAGGACGAACTAGCCAATCAATACCTTATTTCGGTAAATCCAGTGCTTACCCCCTGTAACTGCCTATTTATAGCGCAGAAAAAGTGTTCTGTCGAAATATTTGGGTCTTAAAATTATTGTCTTGAACTTGCGGTCATGAAAAATGCCGGAAACTATAAAAGTTATGCTACACTTACCTATTTAATTGGATGGGGTTTATTGGCCTTGCTTATTTTTTTACTTATTCCACTTTCCTATGGGGTGGTACTTCCGGTAGCTTATTGGGTTAATCAATCGGTTTTTTTCTTCTCTTTAGTTGGCTTAACTTATTTTAATGCTAAAGTATTAGCACCTAAATATTTATTCAAGAAAAAAATCATTCTATACTATTCGTTGTTATTGCTAGTTTGTTTAATGGTTATTTCACTACTCTGGGCGGTGGCTGCGGCTTTAAATTTGGGAGAATTAATTCATTATGCTTTAAGACCAGGACAGGTTTATCAACCCAAGGCCTCTAGTAGATACATGTATTTTTATATTTTTTTTCTGGAGATCTCAGTCTTAGGAATTAGCATTACTATTTTACTGTTACGTAAATGGCTAAGTGAAGAAAAATTAAGGTTAGAAACCGAAGAAAGAAACACCAGCATGGAGCTTGCTTATCTGAAGGCACAGATTAATCCACATTTCTTTTTCAATTCATTAAATACCATTAATGCCTTAACCTATAAAGATATTGAAAGCTCGAGACAGGCCTTGAGCAAGTTATCTCACATTATGCGTTATGTGCTGTATGACACGCAGCATAAAAGTGTGTTACTTAACAAAGAGATAGATTTTATTAAAGATTACATTGCGCTAGCTCAATTAAGGGTCTCTTTAGCTGTTGAAATAGAACTAGAAATTGAAGTGAATGCTAGTAATCTATTAATTGCACCTATGCTATTGCTGCCATTTATAGAAAACTCTTTTAAACATGGGATTAGTTCAAAACAGCCTGCTTATATTTATATAGCAATTGGTCTAAAAGGTAAAACCTTAAGTCTAGTTACCAAAAATAACATTATTAAAAAAAACGCTTACCTAGAAAAAGACTCCAATAGCGGTATAGGGATGACGAATACCCTTAGAAGATTAGATCTTTTATATCCTGATAAATATAGCTTGCAAATTAACCACAACAGCCCTAAAGACGAGTATTGGGTAGATTTTAAAATAGAATTGCTATGAAACTAAAATGTATTGCTATAGATGATGAACCATTGGCTTTAGAAATGGTCTGCAACTTTATTAAGCAAACTCCTTTTTTAATTTTGGATGCTCATTTTGATAATGCAATTGATGCTTTACGCTATCTTGATGACCATACAGTAGCGTTGGTTTTTCTTGATATACAAATGCCTGATCTTTCGGGTTTAGAATTAGCTAAAATCTTATCCTCTCGCCAAAATCAAACTCAACACCGCTTAATTTTTACAACCGCTTATAGTGAGTTTGCATTAGATGGCTATAAGGTAGATGCAATTGATTATCTACTCAAGCCTTTTGTTTTTGAAGAATTCTTTAATGCAGCGAGCAAGGCAAGAAAGTACATCGAGCATTATCAACAAAATGGAATTGAAGCACATGAAAATGCAGCATATATTTTTGTGAAGGTAGATGCGACAATGGATAAGATAAATCTCCATGAAATTGTATATGTAGAAGGATTTAAAGACTATATCAAAATCCATCTTCAGGATAGAGCACAACCTATTTTATCGCTAATGAGTTTAAAAAAGATGGAACGCCTACTGCCTCAAAGCAATTTCTTAAGAATCCATCGTTCCTATATCGTTTCTCTATTACAGCTTACCAATTTAACCAAGAAATCTGTTAAGGTAGGGAATAAATTTCTTAGTGTGGGCGAAAACTATAAGGAACAATATAATGAGTTTTATCAAAAGTGGGCAGACTAATTCATTTTAGTAACCATCAAGATAGATCTATAGTACGATGATACGTATAAATATCAAGCCGGTCAATATTTTAAAATCTCATCATAACTTACACTTCGTTTTCCAACATTTATATTTCTCCTCAAAACAAATATTAGCACTATATCAATCGGCCACCATAAGTAAGTAGGAAATCGTAAGTTGATTTCAAAAGCAAGTGTTACATTAGCTTTCTACCCCATGCATCAGGCATTGAATCCATAAAGGCACCAAAATTATCCTTCTTATTCGGATATTGAGTTCCAGCGCGCTTTAAGCATATTCAAATATGCACCCATAGATACACCAGGATCACCCCGGTCTATCTTACGAAGTGTTACCCTTTCAATAGCAGAACGTTCAGCAAACTGAATGGCAGTCAGTTTCCTACACTTCATCAATGAAATTTTAGGGAGTTACAGGTAAACACCCTTATGATTATTTACATTTACAGTAAAAAACATTAAATGGGTACAGCAGCCAACTTTATGAGTTCATTCTTTGCCGCTTATCCTGATGCAAAGAGTGGTGAACTCAGCATCGAGGAATTAAACAAGCTAGTTGGGGAATATCAGCGAAAGATCAACAGTAATCCCCTTGACGACTTTGATGGTTTAAGCCCAGAGCAGATGAACCAACTACTATATGCCCCGTTTACACCAGAAGCGATACTCCAGTTTCGAAAAGATATAGATGCGCATGTGAACAAAGCACCTTTTTTTAAGCTTAGTGAATTACTACTGCATGAAATTAAACAAGCTGGCCAGCTTAAACTAACCGTAAACGGCAATCTCCCTGTTCGCATATGTGAACTACTTTGCAGCCAGAACCTGATCCATTGGCCATATATGAAATTTGTGAAACGGATCCGGGAGGAAGAGATTCCTTACCTATGGCCACTAAAACAATATTTACTAGACCAGGGTCTCGTAAAAAAACGGAATAATGCCTTGTCCTTGACAAAAAATGGGGAGAAGCTGCTTGAAGGTCCGCAGGATATTCGTTTTATTCAAATCTTTAACTATCTGACCTGTCGCTTTCATTGGGGCAATTTCTATCATCTTCAGGATGAAGGAAAATGCGGTCAGTTTGGCTGGGCCTATTCACTAGTTTTGCTAGCAAAATATGGAGGCAAACCACAAAAAAGTGAATTCTACAGCCTAAAACTGATCAGGGCCTTTGAAAAGGAATTGTGGGATGCGCAGCAACAAGATAAAGAAGGCAAAGTAATACAGGAATATCATCATGCCTATGAAGTACGCTTCTTTGAATGCTTTGCCGACTGGTTTGGACTGGTTAACATCGAACGTAATAGAGATCATAGTATTTCTTACTTTGATCAGCTTAGTATTACAAAATCTGAATTATTTGATCAGTTGTTTGAACTGAAAAATAGGAAATAAACTATAACAGGCCATTTATCAAAAGCAAGTGATGCCGAACATAACGCCCATTTACATCAAATACTAGTTTAAACACAACAATTTTTACTAGTTTTACCACAACAGTATTTACTAGTTTTATCCCAACAATATTTACTAATTTTAGCACAACAATATTTACTAGTTTTCGCATAGAAACAAAAAATAAATAAGTAATGGCAACACCAAGGGAAAAATTTGTTGAAGCATTAAAATCATTAAATAAACTACAGGAAAAGAGCACCGTAGCAATATATACAGATGAAATCCCGAACAGAATACATCGGGAACTTCTTGTTAAGAATGGCTTCCTCAAAGAAGTAATTAAAGGTTGGTATATCGCAGCAAACCCAAATGAGCGTGATGGAGACACTACATCATGGTATAGTTCTTATTGGGAATTCTGTGTTAAATTCCTTGAACATAAATATGGCTCTAACTGGTGTTTATCAGCTGATCAATCTCTGTATATGCACGCAGGAAACTGGTCAGTACCACAACAATTATTTATTAAATCGCCCAAAGGAAATAACAAACCAACACCTTTACCACATAATACATCTTTATTTAACCTGAAAGCGGATCTTCCCGCAGCAGATCAAATGGTAACCATACGAGGTTTAAGAATGTATAACTTACAAGCTTCACTAATTTATAGCAGTGCCAGTATCTATAATAAAACTGGAATTGATGCCAGAACTGTATTGTCTCTAATAAGAGATGCTTCAGAGGTACTACCTATATTGTTAGAACAAGGACATACCACAATTGGAGGGAGGCTAGCTGGTGCTTTTAGAAATATTCAAAGAGACAGAATAGCAGATCAGATTATGGATACAATGAAACAGGCGGGATATGATATTCGTGAAAATGATCCATTTCAAACAAAACTGGAGATTAATCTATCACCCCGAGAAAATAGTCCATTTGTCAATAGAATTAAACTGATGTGGCTCCAAATGAGGGAAAATATTATAAACGATTTTCCCCCAGCTCCCGGTCTTCCAAAAGATCATGAAGCCTACTTAAAAAATGTAGACGAAGTATATGTAACCGATGCTTACCATTCTTTATCCATTGAGAGATATAAAGTAACTCCACAATTAATTGAACGGGTAAGCAGCGGAAAATGGGATAATAAAGAGAATGTGGAGGATAAACAGCAAAAAGATGCAATGGCTGCCAGAGGATATTATCAGTCATTCCAGGTTGTCAAAGAAACCATAATCAAAATTCTAAATAATGCAAATCCAGGAGTCCAAACCGATAAAGATCACCAAAAATGGTATCGTGAACTTTTTGACCCCAGTGTAAGTGCTGGTATTTTAAAGGCATCAGACCTTGCAGGTTATCGTAACAATCAGGTTTACATTGGTGGATCTAAGCATGTTCCTTTGAGTGTGGATGCAATGAGAGATGCAATGCCTATATTATTTGAATTGCTTGAAAATGAGCCAGAAGCTTCAGTTAGAGCGATATTAGGCCATTTTGTATTTGTATTTATTCATCCTTACATGGATGGTAATGGACGTATGGGAAGGTTTTTAATGAATGTCATGCTTGCTTCCGGTGGCTATCCATGGACGGTAATTCCAGTTGAAAAAAGATCAGAATACATGAAAGCGTTAGAACAAGCAAGTGCTGAACAAGATATTAGCACCCTTTCACAATTTATGGCTTACTTAGTAAAAGAAGGATTAGCTGGAAAACCGGTAGCAGTGCTTCCATAATCCAAAACATAGACTTTAGGTCCAAAATCTAATCTCTGGAAACTCATAAGACAATACCTTTTAGTAATTCAATTAATACCCCATGTCTATCCATAAGCTTCTTATCAATAAGTAAGCTGTATGCCCTGGCAAAAATTTAATCTATTTATCCCATATGGGACTTCCCGTATTTTAAATTGACAATTATTGTAATAGAAACAATATGGATAAAACACTTTGATTGTCCCCCATGCGCCATTTTCAAAAACCTATATAACAACTTGCAAATCAACTGCACTGGGGGTCAGTTTTACATTGGCGGAAAGGGATCAGTTTGCTATGGTTTATCCAGTGAAATCACCTTGCCATCCTTACAAATCAATCTAAAGAAAGCCTAATGAATCTACCAACCTTTGAACAGCTCCCTGAAATGGTGTGCAGGATATTAGAAAAAGTAGAGGCTCTGGAAAAGATCCTACTTGAAAAGACACTAACTAAAGAAGTCCAGGAAGAAATGCTTACGATCAAAGAAGCCGCAATTTTTCTTGAACTCTCCATATCGACCCTTTACAGCAAAGTCTGCCGTAAGGAAATACTAGTCCACAAACCCGGAAAACGTTTATATTTTCAAAAGTCAGAACTGGTAGAGTGGATAAAAGGCGGACAGAAAAAACCGATTACCTACACTGATTTAGCATCTACTGAACTTTTGCTACATAAAAGACTTCGTCATGCAAAAAGATCAGGGTAATATCAAACAATCTCCTTGCCTTTTCGGCATTAATCCATTGATATAAAACCTTTATGACTATAAATAAATGACAAATAAAGGGTAAGTAAACTCCCTCTTTACGATTAGTTAAGTGCCCCTGCTCCGGCAAATTCCATACACAGGTTAAAAGCAGTCTGAGAGCGCTGGGCTCCAATGCCATCCATGATGGGCTAACGCGAGGGCAGACACATTCGAAGTACCTGAGCCAATCAGGATGAAAAATGCGAATGAGTTTCTCCGATTCGTAAATTCAGAATTTGTCATATTCTTTCCTCATACTATCTCCCCAAATAATGTACACTACAAATTTCGTAAATAGCTGTTTTTTATGCTTATACAGAATACTGATTGATTTACCACTTTTACTGATTTTATATACAATGTGTCGAACATAGGTTTAGGTTCGCTAAATTTGTACTGGAAAACATAGCAATATGGAACAGGTAGATAGAATTGATACGATAGGACTATACAACCAACTTGCAGGTATAGATACCCTCCACCCGTTAGTGAGCGTAATTAACTTTAACGAGATACCTACAATACAACAATTTAGGAGGTATATGAGTTTGTACGCCGTTTTTTTAAAGAACATCAAGTGCGGTGATATGATATATGGTTGCCAGCCTTATGACTATGAGGATGGCACTTTGGTATTTGTATCTCCGGGTCAAATTTACGGTATAGATAGCAAGGGAGTTGCCATTAAGCCATCCGGCTACGGATTGCTTTTCCATCCTGATTTGATTGCAGGTACTTCATTAGCGAGGAGTATTAAAGACTACACTTTCTTCTCGTATGAAGTAAACGAAGCGTTGCACTTATCCAAAAAGGAAAGAAAGACAATTTTTGATTGTCTGGAAAAGATTGCTGCCGAAACTGACCAGAATATTGACAAGCACAGTAAGAGGCTGATTGTTTCCAATATCGAAGTACTATTGAATTACTGTATGCGGTTCTACGACCGCCAGTTCATTACAAGGAGCAATGTCAATAAAGATATTTTAGTAAGGTTTGAAAACCTGATTAATGATTATTTCCAATCCAATAAGGGACAAGATTTAGGCTTGCCAAGCGTAACGTGGTGTGCGGAGCAACTGTACCTTTCGCCTAATTATTTCGGTGACCTTATCAAAAAGGAAACCGGGAATACAGCAATGGATTATATTCAATCGAGGCTGATTGAAGAAGCTAAGTTAAGAATGTTTGATGCCAGCAAATCCATCAACGATATATCGTTCCAGTTGGGCTTTAAATACCAGCAACATTTCACACGCCTGTTCAAGCAAAAAACAGGTACAACACCGAATGAATACCGGAGTTTGAACTAAACAGGAACCACATTAAAAAAGCTGGCTACAGGTTATGCCAGCTTTTTTATTTAGGGCTTCGATATTAGTAAAGCTTTTCAACACTAATGTATTCTATATTGAAATAGTCAAAAAGGGGAAATGTAGTTGCTAGTTTTTTTGCTTCTTCAACATCAACATTTTTAAAAACAAGAACGGCTCCTGTTCTTCCCTCATTCACGAACAAATGCTCCAATATTCCCTGTTGCTTTAGCTCTTCGCCTTTTGCAAATTCTTTAGGCATTAATTCCTCAATATTAGGGACTTTATCAAAGTCACACTTAATATTTAAAATCACTTTTTTCATTTTTATAAATTTTAAAGTTAATAATTCATTATATCATTGATTGCTCCCAAGAGCCACGGGTATCAACTCCCGCTTTTGCTGCAAGGCTTTCTATTTTTTCTATTTCTTCGCCGCTCAATTTGATTTCAGCAGCGCGGATGGCATATTCTACTTGTGAAACTTTTGTTACGCCAATAATAGGCAATGTGTTTTTTTCAATAGCCCAGGCAATGGCAATCTGCGCTACCGAAGCATTTTTATTGGTACCAATTTCACCCATTGCGTTGTTCAATTCTTCAATCTGCGGAAGTATTTTATTGTAGGTTTCCCCTCGTCCGCTTCCTGCGGGCAGTGGGTTCTGCGTATTGTATTTGCCGCTTAACGCTCCCTGCTCCAAGATCATATAGGCAAAAAACGTGATATTGTTCTCTCTGCAGTAATCCAGTATGCCCGCTTCTTCAGAAGAACGGTACAAAAGGCTTTAATGGTTTTGTATTGCTCAAATGCCGAAACCGTCTCTTACAAGTATCTCATTTGCCTGTTTGATTTGTTCCAGGTTGTGATTGGATACACCTACGCTTTTTACTTTCCCACTTTTCAGTAAAGGGATAAGTCCTGATACCCATTTTGGCGCATCGGTAGGATTATGTATCCAGTAAATATCCACGTAGTCAGTGCCAAGACGTTTAAAACTTTCGTTCAACATCTCTTCAACCGGAGTATTGGAAGAGGGATTAGCAATTTGCGGGGTAAATTTGGTTGACAATACAATTTCCTCACGGGGATATTGTATTACAAATTCGCCTACAATACTTTCGGACGAACCCATCCCATAAACGGCAGCCGTGTCCCAAAGGTTAAGCCCTACTTTCACCGCGGCAACAAATACGAGATTTAAATTTTCTGCGGTAAGGTTTATTACCGAATACCTGGTCGCCGCCTGCGGCCCCTGTTCCCCAAGACCAGGTACCTAATGCTATTGATGGTAAATCTTTCATTTTAAATCTTGTTTTATTGTTCTGTGAAGAATGGTTATTTAATGAAACGGGAAGTAATTCCCGCTACTCTTTTTCCAAGATATTCAGCGGTTTTCAGGTCGCTTTCTCCGGGTGTAACTTCAGGGCTGTCATTTAGCGAATGTGCCATTGCGCCCAACCAGCTACCTAAGTTATTCAGGTCTTTTGTAGGTAGCGGATTGTCAGGATTTGCAGGGTGCAGATCAAGCCCAACCCATACCATACCGTGCTGTGCCGCAAACAATGCCATTGTAATGAGTGAATTTAATTTATCGCCACTATATGCTCCCGAATTGGTAAAACCGGCTGTAATTTTATTACGCCACTTGAAATCCATCCAAGCAGCTCTCGTAGAGGCTTCAAAGAATGTCTTTAATTTGGCGCTGATAGAACCATTATAAGTAGGTGAGCCAAAAATAATGGCATCACTCTTTTCCAAGGTTTCCCAGGGATATTCCTCTTCTCCGATATGGATGATATTTACATCTGCACCCTCAATCTGTTTTGCTCCTTTTGCTACTGCTTCTGCTATTTTTTTTGTGTGACCGTAACCACTATCATAAACTATTGAAATAATCATATCCTTGATTTTTAAACTTTTAGTACCTTGTTATTATTCGTTGAAATTTAACAATGCAAAGTTCCCCTCTTTAAAAATGAGTTAGCTTATCCAGACTACGGAAATGCTTACCATTTTTACTGAATCTCATAACAGGCTATTGCGGCAGGCAGGATATGTGGTAAATTTGTATCAGATTTAAAAAGTGCATTATGGAAAAGATTTTTCACATTGATACTGTAAGCTATTTCGATGCTTTGTATCAGAAAGAGAATTTACACCCTTTGGTAAGTGTAATTAACTATACAGACAGTTATCCCGAAGAGTATGCTTCCAAAATAAACTTTAGCTTTTATACGGTGTTCTTAAAAGACACCAACTGCGGTGACATCAGGTATGGCAGAAGCACCTATGACTATAAGGACAGAACGTTGTTGTTCTTGGCACCGGGACAAGTGATGAACGCCACGCTTGCACCAGGACAAATGCCACAAGGTTATGTGTTGGCATTCCACGCCGATTTAATACACGGCACTTCTTTGGGACGACATATTGATGATTACTCTTTTTTCTCCTACCAATCTACCGAAGCCCTGCACATTTCAGAAAAGGAACGCAGAGTTGTTTTGGATTGCTTCGATAAAATCAAGGATGAACTAGAACGAGGAATGGACAAGCACAGCAGGAAGCTAATCGCTTCCAATATCGAGCTGTTCCTTGATTATTGTGTACGTTTTTATGACCGCCAGTTCATTACCCGCACCGAATTGAACAAAGGTGCGCTGGAACAATTTGAACGTTTGATGAGCGATTACTTTCATTCCGATAAGCCGCAGACCATCGGCTTACCTGCGGTAAGCTATTTTGCAGACCAACTACATTTTTCGCCCAATTACTTTGGCGACATCATCAAAAAGGAAACAGGTAAATCGGCACACGATTATATCCAGCTAAAAATTATGGATATTGCCAAAGAAAAAATCCTGAACCCCTCTGTTAACATCAGTGAAATCGCTTATGAATTGGGGTTTAAATACCCGGCGCATTTTACGAGGTCATTCAAAAAACGCGTAGGGGTAACACCTATTGAATATCGTAGTTTGAACTGACTCTTTATACATTCCGGAATAAATATCACCCAAGTTGAACCCAACTTGGGCGTTTTTTTGACAGCTTTTGACAATCTTTGCGGGTCAAATTTGGCTTACCTGAATCCAAATCGGGTTATCACAAAAATTTAATAGCTATGAAATACGCTCCACAAAATATCATTATAGACATACACAAGAAAGGAAGACAAGATTTCACCGCAAAGCAAGAGTTTAAGAGGTCGATTAAAGTTCCTGCGCTGTCGGGCGGAAGATGACTTCATTAATATCGACATCCTCAGGCTGGCTGATTGCAAAAGCAACGACACGGGCAAAACTATCCGGACTAATTCCTACTTCTCCCACATAGTCTTTGTTAGCCTGCTGAATGTCTGCCTCGGAAATATGTTCCAATAACTCTGTTTTGACAGCGCCGGGACAGACAATCGTAGTACGGATATTGTGAGACTTTACTTCCATTCGTAAACCTTCGGTCAATGCCCGAACGGCATATTTTGTTGCAGAGTAAACCGCAGAGCCGTTAAAAACTTTATGACCAGCCACTGAAGAAGTGTTGATGATCTGACCAGACTTTTGCGCTTTCATATAAGGGAGAACAGCGGCAATGCCATTGAGTACGCCTTTAATATTGACATCTATCATTGTGTTCCACTCATCAACATTAATCCTGTCCATTGGTGATAAGGGCATTATGCCTGCGTTATTCAATATCACGTCCACACGTCCAAATTGCTGAACAGCGGTATCAACCAGGTTTTTCACCTGCTTCAAATTTGTAACATCCACTGTTACCGCAAGAGCTTTTCCACCAGTTTCCTGAATATCTTTTGCCAGCTGTTCAATTTTATCAGCTCTTCTGGCGCCAAGTACCACAGTTGCTCCAAGCGTAGCCAGATGTTTCGCTGCCGCTTCACCCATTCCACTACTTGCTCCGGTAATGATTACTATTTTATCTTTGATATTATTTTTGATTTTTATTAGTTTTAATTATTCTGAAAGCTACTTTGCACGTTTATAAACTTCATCTGTTACCGCTTCGTTCCAGTTTACAATGCCTTTTTCGGTATTGGGAACGATGTACAATTGCTGTAAACCTACATCAGCACTAGCTCCGTGCCAATGGCGGACATTTGGGGGGCATTTTACAATACTTCCTTTTTTGATGATTTCGACAGGCTGTCCTTCGATTTGGTGATAACCCACTCCGTCAGTAATTATCAGGATTTGACCCGCGGGATGACTGTGCCAATTGCTTCTTGCGCCAGGTTCGAAATATACATTACCAACTACTGTTGTTAAAATGCTGTCAGCATCAACCAAGCCAATATTGTAAGCATTCCCGGTAAAGGTTTCGCTTGGACCTTTTTTTCCTTTCGGGAAAATTCCGGTTAGTTCATTTTTATCATTATTTATTTTTTCCTCATTTTTATTGTTACAAGAGGATAAGCCAAAAACACTTGCCACCAAAACGCTCATTACTATTTTCACTTTAGCTATCATCTGGTCATTTTTTTAGATTTTATAACTCAAAATCATTTTTACAAAATCAGGGTCGCAATGGGAAAAGAATAAGCTTTCGGCATTATCCATTTTGAAGATACTATCCATATCTTGCTGGGAAAGTTCAAAATCGAAGACATCGATATTTTGTATCATCCTTTCTTTGGTTACCGTTTTCGGAATAACGATGATGTCCCGCTGGATAAGGAAACGCAAGGCTACCTGAGCAATGCTTTTACCATATTTTTTGCCGATGTCCTGTAATAGGTCGCTGCTGAAAAAATCATTTTTACCTTCTGCAAAAGGTCCCCACGACATTACTTTCGTCCCGTAATTTTTCATCAATTCCTGGGGCTTGATCTGCTGATTGAAAACGTGAGTTTCCACTTGGTTAACAGCTGGTTTTACAGATACATGTGTTGCCAAATCGATGAAACGGTCAGGATAAAAATTACTTACCCCGATTGCACTTACTTTTCCTTCTTTATAAGCTTCTTCCATAGCCAGATAAGTTCCGTAATAGTCGCCAAAAGGTTGGTGGATGAGCAATAGATCGATATAGTCGCTTTGTAATTTTTGAAGTGACTGCTCAATGGACTGTTTTGCTTTTTCATAGCCTGCATTACTAAACCAAATTTTGGTTGTCACAAAAAATTCACTGCGTGAAATGCCACTTTTTATGATGGAGTTGCCAACTCCTTCTTCATTACCATAAGCTTGTGCAGTATCAATAGAACGATAGCCTACACTGATTGCTTCTGAAACGTTTTTCTCGCATTCTTCAGGCGAAATCTGATATACACCATACCCCAGAATGGGCATTTCTAAACCGTTATTTAAAGTTATATTTTTCATATTGTTCTGATTTTAACATCAAATTTTAAAATTAAAACGTGGAGGCATCAATTACATATCTATATCTCGCTTCTTTATTCACTACTTTATCCCAGGCATCATTTATTTCTGAAGCTTTGATGATTTGTATTTGCGGATATATTTTATTGTCAGCGCAATAATCCATCACTTCCTGGGTTTCTGGAATACCACCAATCAGCGAACCGTTGAAATTCACCCGATTGAAAATCATATTGAAATTATTTATGGTCAGTTCTCCATTGATCGGCTGGCCTACTTGGGTAAAGTATCCGTATTTTTTTACACAATCTATATAAGGTGACATTTCATAAGCATATGGAACCGTAGAAATCATAAAGTCGAGTTTGCCTTTGTAAGGTTTTAAATCTTCTGCTGATTTTACCACAATGACCTCTTTTGCACCAAAGCTTTTGATGTCGGTCATTTTTGAAGGTGAAGTGGTAAACGCATATACTTCCGCTCCTTTTGACACCGCCAATTTCACTGCCAAATGACCTAAACCGCCAATGCCAATCACGCCAATTTTGTCACCTTTTTTGAATTTAACTTTCATCATTGGCGAATACGTGGTAATTCCTGCACAAAGCAATGGTGCTGCATGTTGCAGGTCAATAGTGTCTGGAATTTTGATACCAAAATGTTCCGTTACTACAATATTATTTGAATAGCCACCTTGTGTAATACCAGTTGGTGATGATTCTTCCGGTGTGCCGTAGGTTCCTACCATTCCGGTAGTTTCGCAGTGGTGTTCTTCGCCGCTTTTACAACTATCGCATTGCATACAACTATTTACCATACAACCCACGCCGGCTTTATCACCTACTTTAAATTTGGTTACATTTTTACCAACGGCAGTTACTATACCTGCAATTTCATGACCCGGAACCTGTGGATATTTTTGTTTTCCCCAATGCCCTTTAATGGTATGAATATCTGAGTGACAAATACTGGAATATTTGACATCAATTAAAATGTCATGATCACCAACCGGTCTGCGTTCAAAATTCCACAATTCTAATTTACCGTGTTCGTCTTTTCCTGCATATCCTCTTGATTTTATGTTATTGCTCATATTTGTTGATTTATTGGTTTGAGAAAAAAGTTGAAGCGGACCTGCAAGCATTATGCCTGCACCCGCTACCGCTGTTTGCTGAATGAATTTTCTTCTGGATGGTTGCTTTTTTTGTTCTTCCATAACAAAACTGTTTAAGGTTATCGTTTAAAAATCTCTGTCAATAATTTAGTCCTATATTTGCACCTTCATTCTTCAAAATCACTTTAACTGTGGCTGCACGGGTGCGCTCGCTGACCATTGGTGGCAGATATGGACTTACTTTATATTTTTCACGATAAGCCTCATCTATGGCATCATTTATTTTTCCGCTTATCGGTTCAAAATCCACTTGAAATGTTTTTCCAATTGATTCGATTTTTCCACCTTTCTGTTTGACGGCAGATTGATACCATCTTGAATCAGTACCATTGTAGCCACGGACAAAAAGATCATTGCCCACCCGCAAACTCCATATCGATGTAGGCGTACCGAATGTTTTGCCATCCTCCCTAAAAGGCGCAATATGAAAGTCGTCTGCTGCAGCAATTTGGTGAATACTGTCTGTTATTGTTTTATTTTCCACTTTACTAATCTTCTAAATTGTTGAATACTATATTATAGCTTGTAACCTGGTTTCTTGTACAATTTCTTCTGGTTGTCCATGATATCCGAACGATACACCTTCTCAGGCCAATCTTCAGGTTTGATTTCCTCAATTGCTACCGAAACGGATTCTTCCCCGTAGTTAAAAACATCCATAACGTCTTTAGTAATTGCCTCAACGAGCCTGATTTTTTGTTGTTCGGATTTACCGATTATGATTTTTACAATTATATGTGGCATAGTTTAGATGCTTTAGTTTTTCAATTCTAATAAAACCGAATTTTTATAGTTCCTGTGCCGTAGGCCTGTAAAAAAATTCTATCATCGTTTCTTTATGTAAATTTCGGCAGTATAATTTTCACATGTCTTATACAGAATACTGTTTTATTTACCACTTTTACGGATTATGGATTGGATGTGTGTCACATAGTGACTCGCTTTGGATTATACCCAGACAAAACTAATTGAGGAAGCGAAGGAAAGAATATTTGACCATTCTAAATCAATCAATAGTATATCGAATGATTGGGATTTAAATACCAACAACACTTTACCCGAGGGTGTTTCACAAACTGTGTCAATAGTGTAACTTTAAACTATCGACATAAATATGGCAACACAAGACGACTTTGATTTTGAGTCCTTTAAAAAGGAAGCTATAGCTGGATTATACTCTGGCAAAA
>NZ_JACSZW010000011.1 GCF_014472395.1 Pedobacter sp. N36a | reverse complement strand
GAACCACCTAAGCTGGAACCCAATACCAGCATACAAGGGATTCTTTTTTGAATAATCCTTAAAATGCGATTATTTCAATCCATCCTAAGCCTTTTTACAAAAACATTAAACGTTTAGGACACTATTGATAAAGAATTATAAAACTGGCCTTAATTTTTATATTTTCGTTCTGGGGAACTCAGTCTAATGTTGGAATATAAAATACTCAGTGATCGGGAATTGACCAGCCTGCTCAGAACAGGCGATCAACTCGCCTATACTGAGATTTATAACCGTCACAAAAATTTGCTCCAAAATCACCTGTACAAGAAATTAGGCGATTTGGAGCTAGTGAAGGATGTTTTACAGGATCTTTTTGTGAAACTATGGGACAATAAATCAGAGATCCCGCTCAGTGATAACTTACCTGGATATTTATTCTGCGCCGCGAGAAACCGTGTTTTCAACCATTTGTCGCATAAACAGGTGGAGTCCAAATACATCAATTCCATCCAGACTTTTATCGATGAGAACAATTACATCACCGATCTGGCCGTTCGGGAGCATGAGTTTGCCCGGATTATCCGTCAGGAGATTGAAGCCTTACCAGCAAAAATGAGGGAAGTATTTGTGCTGAGCCGTGAAGGCCATCTTTCACATGAGGAAATTGCAAAGCAGCTCCACATTTCTTCACAAACAGTTTCTAAGCAAATCAGCAATGCGCTCAAAATTCTAAGAGTGAAATTGGGTGTGCTTTTCTACTTGCTGTAACTTCAGTAAAAATATTTTTATTTTCTTCTACCTGTTGGGGGGGCCTTTAGCTGTCTTGCTATTAAACGGGGAAAATTCCTGAGTACTTATGCAAAAAAAAGAGGCAACCGATTTATTAAAGAAATATCTGGCAGGAAATTGTTCAGAAGAGGAGTGTGGACTGCTGGAAACCTGGTACCTTAAATACGAGGGAAAATCATTGCCAGAGCGAAGTCAGGAAGAAAAAGATGCGCAGCTGGAAGAAATATGGACGGTGCTTTCGAAAAAACTGGATGCTGCGGTTCAAGAAACTAGCGTAGAAAGCCAGGTTACAGCACAAGAATCAATATTGGAGCACAAAACTCCTCTGCTTTGGTCAAGAATTGCGATAGCGGCAATGGTACTGATTGCTTTGAGCATCGGTTTTTACTTCTATCATATCCCAGATAAAACACTGCATGTTCCTCAGGAGCAAATCAGCGAATCTGGAATAAATGCGGTTCATCAAAAAGCGATGCTGACCTTAGCGGACGGAAAGACGATCACGCTGGATGAGGTGAAAAATGGAGAAATTGCGGAACAAGGCGGGATAACCATCACTAAAACCAAAGATGGTCAGCTGGTATATGAAGTCGCCGCAAATGAAGGGGCAGTAAAAGAAAACGCTTTTAATAAAATTGAGACGCCTAAAGGTGGACAATACCAGATCAATCTTCCTGATGGTACAAAAGTATGGCTGAATGCCGCTTCATCGTTAAGTTATCCGGCATCATTTACCGGTGATAAAAGAGCCGTTAAACTGATTGGTGAGGCTTATTTTGAAGTAGCGAAGCAAAATGGGATGCCTTTTATAGTACAGAGTAAAGGACAGGAAGTCGTAGTTCTAGGTACGCATTTCAATGTGAATGCCTATCCCGATGAAGAACAGATAAAAACTACCTTGCTGGAAGGGACTGTGAAAGTGAAACTGGTCCATTCTGCTGCATCAGCATTGCTTAAACCTGGTCAGCAATCCATTATTGACGAAAATCAGCTGGATGTGAATGCAGTTGACGTTTCGGAAGTCATCGCCTGGAAAGAGGGCTACTTTCTTTTTCAGGATGAGGACATCAGGTCAATGATGAGAAAGATTGAAAAATGGTATGATGTGGAAGTTATTTATGCAGCTAACATCAGCCCTAAAAAAATTGGTGGTCGAATTTCCCGGAACAAGTCCTTGGATTACGTCTTAAAAACACTCTCCAAAACCGATAAATTTAATTTTAAAGTAGAAGGAAGGAGGGTTACAGTGATGCCTTAAACGCTACGATCTTAAAGGCCTGTAACTAAAAAAGCCAGAAGCGTTGAAGCCGCTCCTGGCAGATTAAAGTTTTTACAGGTACCCATTACAAAAACACGAAAGTATTATAAATGACCAGGAACAAGGTCAATGGCAATGCTATGCCTCGTTCATAAAAAACCAACTAAACCAAATGTATGAATTTATAACCTTTAATTCCTACGGTTATCGCCGTATGAAATGCAAAATATTATTGACAATGAAACTGACGGTACTGTTGTTAATGACCTGTTTACTACAAGTGAGTGCTGCAGGTTTTGCTCAAAATAAAATTACACTTTCGCAGAAAAGCGCTTCTTTAAAAAAGGTGTTGAATGAGATTTCGCGTCAGAGTGGATTTGACCTTATTTTTGTCTCAGATGCCGTGAACCTGGCAAAACCCGTCGATATTCAAGTAAAAGCGGTGAGTCTGGAAGAGGCTTTGAAATTGTGTTTTAAAAACCAACCGCTAGTGGCCTATTCCATTGAAGGACAAAGTGTGATTGTGAAAGATAAAAAAACAGATCCGGTTCAGCTGATTCAGCAAATCGGACAGGCAAGGATGGAAGTAAAAGGAAAAGTGCTGGACGAAACCGGTCAGGCCGTTCCTGGAGCAACTGTAAAAGTGAAGGGAAGCGGGCAAGGAGCAGTAACAGATACCAATGGACAGTTTCTTCTGAAAAACGTAGATGAGCAAGCCACCTTAGTCGTTTCTTACCTCGGCTACATCAGTCAGGAAGTAAAGCTAAACGGCCAAAAGCAAATTACAGTGAAACTGCTGGTTGATTTGGGGCTGCTCAATGAAGTCGTGGTGGTAGGCTACGGAGTTCAAAAGAAAGTAAACCTGACTGGCGCCGTTTCTGTAGTAAAGGGTGATGAACTGGAAAACAGACCGGTGGCAAATGCCACGCAGAGTTTGCAGGGATTGGCTCCCGGATTAAATGTTTCTGTAGCTGGAAATACCAAACCCGGACAAAGTTTCAATGTCAACATCAGAGGTGCTGGAAATTTAAGCCAGAGCGATGGTGCTTTTGTACTAGTAGATGGAATGGCTATGTCTTTATCGGATGTAAATCCAAATGACATCGAGTCTATTTCCGTATTAAAAGATGCAGCAGCTTCCGCGATTTATGGCGCAAGAGCACCTTATGGGGTGATTTTGGTGACTACAAAAAAAGGAGCAGCAGATCGTACCAGCATTTCCTATTCTGCCAATGTGGGTTTAACCTCGCCGCTTTTGCTGCCGCAAATGGCCAATTCTTATGATTTTGCGAAGTTCTTCAATAGTGCAACTTTCAATGCTACTGGAAGCAAGCAATACGCTGATGAAAAGTTGGCTTTATTGCAGCAATACATTAATGATCCTACAGGAATGAACATCTTTCCTGAAGCCAATGATAACTATTATTCCAATTGGGAGAATACCGCGAATGGAGTGGCCAATACCGATTGGTTTGCCTTTCATTATAAACCTTTCGCAGTACGGCAGTCGCACAACGTGAGTGCGAGCGGAGGGAGTAAAAATACGCAGTTTTATGTTTCTGGTGCCTATTACAATGAAGGGGGCAGCATGCGTTATGCGGATATCAATTTTGATAGGTACAACCTGAATGCCAATATCAGCACGCAATTGGCGAGCTGGGTAAAACTAAAATTGAATACCAAATTCACACAGTCTACTTATAAATCTCCATTGAGCGGATTCGAAGATTTATTCTTTCATAACCTGGCCAGGATGAGGCCCAATGTCTCTCCATACGACCTGAATGGGAATTTCTCTGAGATGTCTAACGTCCCTTACCTGCAATCGGGCTCCAGCGATGTGATCAAAGAAAGAACCCTGGCGATTTTACCAGGGCTGGAATTGGAACCGGTTAAAAACTGGAAGATTATGGCAGATTTTAACCTCTTGAATAAAAACATCAATGAGGATATTTTAAAATTGCCTGGTCAAATTTATGGGATTGATGGTACGCCAAAATTTGTCAATAGATCGGAATACAATATCCCATTGCAAGGGGGCTACGAGCGTAACGTAAGGGGAACTAATTACTTTTCGCCAAACGTTTACAGCTCCTATAATTTGACCCTGAATGAAAACCATAACTTCTCGGCCATGCTGGGTTTTCAGCAGGAATTGAATGAGTATAACAGGCTGACTTCTTCTGTTCAGGATTTGATCAGCCCTGGCAGACCTGGTCTTTCCTTGGCTACAGGCAGTCAGACGACTACAGAAGAACGTACACATTGGGGCACACAGGGCTTTTTTGGCAGGTTCAACTACAATTACAAAAGTAAATACCTGGTAGAAATCAACGGCAGGTACGATGGTTCTTCCCGCTTTGCCTCGGGCAGCAGATGGGGATTTTTCCCTTCTTTCTCTTTAGGGTACAACATCGCTGAGGAGAAATTTATGGAGCCACTGAAGGAACAGATCAGTATGCTGAAACTGCGAGGATCCTATGGTTTCCTGGGTAATCAAAGTGGTGCTGGTTTGTATGCTTATGCACAGACCATGAAAATTGTTGTTCCTGGTCCATCCGGTACAGGCGGACCTTGGTATTACCAGAATGGTCGAGAAGGATATATCAAGGCACCAGATCCTTTCAATCCTGAGATCAGCTGGGAAAAGGTACAGAATGGAAATATCGGACTGGACTTTGAAGCTTTAAAGGGTCACCTTTCCGGTACGATAGATGTTTATCAGAGAAGTACAAAAGACATGTTGGGCCCATCATTGGATGTGGCGGATATGTTTGGGGGGATACCTCCAAAAAGTAACAATGCCAACCTCAGAACCAGAGGATGGGAAGTGTCCTTTAACTGGCGTGATAAGCTGGATAACGGTATCCAGTATTCTCTTGGCGTAATGCTCTCAGACAATAAATCTGTGGTGACGAAATACCAGAATCCTACCAAAAGCGATCCAGGAAATGTAAACAGCTGGTATGAAGGAAAACAAGTCGGCGAAATTTGGGGCTACCGGGCATCTGGCCTGATCCAGACCGCTGAAGAAGCCGCAGCTTTTAATAAACTGAACCACTCCTTCCTTTCTCCTGCAAATTGGGTGCCTGGTGATGTGAATTACCTGGACCTGAATGGGGACGGAAAAATTGACAACGGGACTAATGTACTGGGCGATATGGGGGATAAAACCATTATCGGCAACACTACTCCAAGGTATGCCTACTCCTTCAACGGTTCGATCCAATGGAAAGGGATTTCTGTTTCTGCCTTATTCCAGGGCATCGGAAAAAGAGATTATGCACCGGGAAGCGGAGATGTTTATTTCTGGGGAGCAGGAGCTTTAGCTCAGGTGACCGTATTTAAGCAGCACCTGGATTATTGGACGCCAGAGAATACCGGCGCATATTATCCAAATCCTTATGCGGCTCCGGCAGGTTCTATCGGCACTTTTACGAGTAAAACGCAGCAGGTTTCTGATCGATATATGCAGAATGGCGCTTATTTAAGGCTGAAAAATGCCACCGTCAGCTACTCTTTGCCAGAACAATGGATTAAAAAAGTAAAACTGAGCAAGGTGAATGTATTTGTAACGGGAGAAAACCTGTTTACGATCACCAAGCTGGCTAAAATGCTGGACCCGGAAACGATCAACGGAGGATATGCTCCCGGAAAAATTTATCCACTCACCCGTGTGTATGCAGTGGGTGTAAATATTGGTTTATAAAAAGAGAAGAAAATGAAAAAGAATTTAAATATATGCGTGTTGCTAGGCTTGCTGTGTGTCTTTTCTGCTTGTAAGAAAGGCTTTCTGGACCTTGAGCCGCTGGATACCTTAAGTACCACCAACAGTCTGGCTTCTACCAATGAGCTGAGAATGTATATGAATCAGTTTTATCAGGGTACTCAGCTGAATCAGGGTACTGATATCTATCCGGAATCTTTTCCAGTACAGCCTGGAGCTGTTGGAGGTCCTGGAATTGCGTTCAATGATGCGGGAACTGACAATATGATTTTCTCTGCGGTAAATACCAGAACCAGCGGACTGTTCTCTCTGAGTGCCGCACCTGCGATTAAGGAATATGTGGCGGTCCGAAACCTGAATTATTTCTTTGAAAACTTTAAAAATGCAAAAGGAATTGCCGCAGAAAACAATAAGTTTTTAGGGGAAGCGAGATTTTTCAGAGCCTATTACTATTTTGCCATGCTGAAAAGAATCGGTCCGGTAACTTGGGTAAATAAGGTATTGCCGGGTGAAAAAGAGGTAATGGAAATGCCTAGGGCATCTAGAACTTTAATCGTCGATTCTGTTTTGGCAGATTTAGATCAGGCAGTGGCTTTATTGCCTGCAGTAAACAACAGTGCCAGTATGCGCCTGCATAAAGATGTGGCATTGGCTTTTAAATCGAGGGTAGCCCTTTATGAAGCGACCTGGCAAAAATACCATAAGGCGAAGAACGATCCGTTTTTTACTAAAGACATCAGTCCGGATAAGATTCAAAGCTATTTTGAACAGGCGCGGGATGCTGCATCAGCAGTGATGACCGGTGGTAAATGGTCGATTTATACTACCGGTAAGCCTTTGGAAGATTATGGAAACCTGTTTATCACCACAGACCTTTCGGCAAATTCAGAAGTGCTGTTTTGGAAAAAATACAATGCCAACGACAATATAGCCCATAGTGTGAGCAAGTATACCTCTACAGGAGGAGCGGATCTGGGCCTAACTTTATCCCTGGTAGATGATTATTTAACCAGAGATGGCAGGCCATTTGTGGGTACTGAGCGTGCGGAAGCACAGAAAGTGTATGCCAAAGAACTGAGCCCTGTACTGAGAGATCCACGATTGGGTCAAACCGTAGCGCTTCCGGGTAAACCTCTAAAACCAGCTGTAGTAGTTCCGGGATATCCGCCGATTAATCAGACGGGCTTTAACAAAAGCACCACGGGTTATCCACTGTATAAGTTCCTGGAATATAACAATGCAGCTGCGGTTTCTGACGATTTTAAAAGTGTGGCCCCGGCAATTATTTTCCGTTATGCCGAAGTCCTGTTAAACTATGCAGAGGCAGTTGCCGAATTAGGCGGCGATCCTGCCTCCATCGCAAATGCACTGAATCCATTGAGAACTCGTGCTGGTATGCCCGCTGTTGATTTTAACAGAGAATACAATACCGATGCTGGTTATCCTTTCCGCAGTCTGAGCAATGTGATTCAGGCAGTAAGAAGAGAGCGGAGAGTGGAGTTCGCTGCAGAAGGAATGCGCTTAGATGACATCATGCGCTGGGCAGCAGCAGGGGAACTGCTGATTGGAAAACGCCAGTTAGGGACGCTTTTTGTAGGCAGCGACATGACGAGTCAGAATGCTGCCGGTGGATTTTACAGTGCTTCATTGTTGTATTATGATACCGCGCCAGCAGGGAAATCTGTTAATCTTTACTTGAATGGCAACACTGGTGATGCGCAGCGATACATCGATCCCTATAAAAGTGTGCTGCCAAATGGCGCAGGCTTTAATCCGCAGAGAGATTATCTGTTGCCGATTCAACAGCGAATGATTCAATTAACCGGAGGTCAATGGAGTCAAAATCCGGGCTGGTAATCACAATCTAAATTAAAAGAAAAGAAATGAAGACAATCAATCATAAATTGAAATTACTGCTTTATGTCATGCTCATTGGCCTGGCCTGCTCCTGTAAAAAGGAGCAAGGTTCGCCAAAACCAGAACCTACGCCTTTTTCTGCAGTGGTAGAAGGAGGCCTGACTACGGTTCCTGCTGCGGGTGCAAAACTGAATATTGTGATCAGCGCTGGTACCGATGGCTGGTGGATTACTAGTCCACAGCCCGATTGGCTCAGTATTACCAGAATGTATGGTTCCGGTGATTTTAAGCTGCCGGTCACGATAAAAGCAAACACAAGTGGTCAGGCGAGGACGGTTTCTATAAATGTAAACCCTACCTTTAACCTTCCCCCGGTTGTATTTAAAATTAACCAGGATAAATAAAACCTTTCAGGCGGTAGGTTAGACCGCCTGAATTTTAAACCTAAACACCCTAAAATGAAAAGAATTTCTCTATTATTTTTATTGTTCTGCGGACACTTAACTTACGCCCAGCAGCAGCCGAATATCATCATTATTGTTTCCGACGACCATGCTTTTCAATCTATTGGTGCCTATGGCAGTAAACTGATGAAAACACCATCTATTGATAGAATTGCGAAAGAAGGGGTTCGTTTTGACAAAGGATATGTGACCAATTCTATTTGCGGCCCAAGCCGGGCGGTCATTTTAACCGGTAAATACAGCCATAAAAATGGCTTTAAAGACAATGAAAATTCCAAATTTGATGGCAGTCAGGATTCTTTTGTGAAGCAATTGAGGAGTGGCGGCTACCAAACCGCATGGATTGGAAAATGGCATTTGGAAACTACGCCGCAAGGATTTGACCATTGGCAGGTACTGCCGGATCAGGGACAATATTATAATCCGGATTTCCTGATGCAGGATGGAACAAAGAAAAGATACGAAGGTTATGTAACCAATGTGGTAGAGGATGTAGCCGAAGACTGGCTGGATCAACGGGATCAGTCGAAGCCTTTCTGTCTGGTGATCGGTCATAAAGCAACACACCGCGTGTGGTTACCAGATACCGCAGACATGGGGATGTTCGATAAAGTAAAATTTCCTTTGCCGCATAATTTCTATGACGACTATAAAACGCGTGAAGCGGCAAAAATTCAGGACATGAGCATCGCTAAAACGATGGTGATGGGGTATGATTTGAAGATGTTTGGTTCAGAAGCTGAAGCAGACAGAGAAGGTTCCGTGAAAAGAATGAACCCTGCGCAAAGAGCGAAATTTAATGCTTACTATGAGCCAATTGCAGCAGATCTAAAAGCCAGGAATTTAACTGGAAAGGCATTAACGGAATGGAAATTTCAGCATTATATGCAGGATTACCTGAGTACGGCAGCCTCTTTAGACCGCAATATCGGCAGAACACTGGATTACCTGGATAAAAAAGGGCTGACTAAAAATACCATCGTCATTTATATGTCTGATCAGGGTTTTTACCTGGGTGAGCATGGTTGGTTCGACAAAAGATTCATTTATGAAGAGTCTTTCCGTACGCCAATGGTCATGCGTTATCCTGGTGTGATTAAACCGGGTTCAGTTTCTAAAGATTTTGTGATGAACCTGGACATTGCGCCAACGATGCTGGACGCCGCAGGAATTGCCATTCCTAAAGATGTACAAGGAAAATCAATGCTTCCTCAGTTAAAAGACAGTAAAACGGGCGGCAGAAAGGTGATGTTTTACCATTATTATGAAAATGGAGAACATTCGGTATCGCCACATTTTGGCATTCGAAACAGCAGATATAAGCTGATCCGTTTCTATAAACGTGTGAACAGTTGGGAGCTTTTTGACTTACAGAAAGATCCTAATGAGCTGAATAATTTATATGGTCAGAAAGGTTATGAAAAGATTACTGATCAAATGAAAAAGGAACTGGATGTGCAGATCGCAAATTATGAAGATCAGGATGCTGCAGCTATTTTAACGAAAGGTATTTAAAGCAGCTGGTCTTGATGATCCGAAAGTATATCGGACACAGGATAGCCCGGCACTGGGAATTATAGGTCAGCGTTCGAAATCATATCATCAGCCGGATTACATTTTAAGTAGTCCGGCTGATTTGTTTTTTTTAAAGGCAATAGCTCGCTGATATCCGATGCCTTTGCGTTCAGCATCAAGCATTGGAATTCTTTGTGTTAATGATTTCCTAGGCCTCCTGTTACTTTAAACTTAACAATAAAATCTGGAGGATCGACCTTTAAAAATCAATTAAATGATATATTTGCGACAATGAAAACGATAAAACACTTATTTCTACTGGTTTGCACAGCGGCATGCTTTGCAGGTTGTTCCAAAGATTTTGATCAGGATAAACAAGCTAAACAAGATGCAGAGCTGATTAAAAAGTTTATTGCTGACCAAAACATTTCCGATGTAAAAGAAGATCAATCAGGGGTTTTCTACCAAATTATTGACCGCGGTGCTGGCACTGTAATTTATTCTGCTAATACTTCGATTTCGGCGAAGTATGTAGGAAGATTGTTGAATGGTAGTGTATTTGACGATGGAAGAGGTGAAACCATTGATTTCAAACTGGGTGGTGTGATTCCAGGATGGCAGATCGGAATTCCTAAAATTCAAAAAGGCGGCGAAATCCGTTTATTGATCCCTTCTCGCCTGGCTTATGGAAATTCTTCTCCATCAGGTGCAATTCCTAAAAATTCAGTACTAGACTTTACAGTGAAGTTAATTGACGCTAAATAAGCGGATAAAATATCTATAAAAAATCCCCTGCAACAGCTGTTGCAGGGGATTTTTTATAGATCCTGTCTAAGATTTTATGCATGATGTGGTGAATACATGGCTACAGGCTTTAAAGAAAGTAAAAGAGCTGGCAGTATAGCGCTTATCTTTTTAAGGCATAGAAATAACCATTGGAGTCGCCAAAATAAACCAGATCTTTCTCTACGATTGGCGTACTGAGGATTGCTCCTAAAGAAAGGATTCGTTTTTCTACTTCTAAATAGTTCTTTCCATCCGGATCGATATCTTTTCGTACTGCGTCCTTATCATCGAATAATGCCGCATAATGCTTTTTGCTTTCCTCCGTTTGAAAACTCGCATTGATCTTTCCGGATTCGGGATCAACAAAATAGAGACGGCCATTGAAGCAGCCAAAAACCAATTCCTTCTCGATAAAGGCAGCAGCACCATATACCCTCATGTTGAGGGGCAGGGTCCATTTTATATCGCCATACGTGCTGCCCATACTATAAAAGCGATGGGTATCCGAAGTACCCACATACAGCCTGTCCTGATCTAGCAGGGGAGTAGCAATGATCCAGCTGCCACTTTCTTTCCTGTTCCACTGCCCGGTTCCGGTTTTTAAGTTTAGCGAATACATATTGAAATCCCTGCTGCCAAACAGGACATCATTTTCGTTTGCCGATGCTGCCTTTTGTATTTCTCCTTTTGGGAAATACAGGTCGCCTACAGTTTTAAATTTCCATATGAGTTGGCCGGATTTACTGTCCAGAGCATAAAATAAGCCGTCATAACTGCCTACCATTACTTTGTTGTCTTTGATCAGCGGACTCGCATGAACAATGCCTCCGGTTTTAAAAGACCAGTGCTGTTTTCCGCTGGCTGCATCAAGCGCGTAGATACTGCTATCTCCACTGCCAAAATAAATCATGTTTTCAGCCTCAACAGGAGAGGAAAGATAATAATCCCAGGCATCGTACTGCTGCTCTCCTTTAGTGGCAAAGCTCCAGATCAATTTCCCATTTTGGTGGTCCAATGCGTATACTTTTCCATCAGCACTCGAAAAGATCACCTTATTGCCATGGATCAATGGATCAGAATGTATGGCACCATTGGTTTTAAATTTCCAATGGATCTTGCCAGAAAGTTTGTTTAATGCATAAAAACTGTGGTCGCCGCTCCCGAAATAAACCAGTTCATTGTGAATAGCGGCTGTGCTGTATACTGCTGTATCGGTTTTGAACTTCCATAGCACGCTGGGTTGTGAACTGCCGTTCAGACTGAAAAAAAGAAAAGAGATCAGCATGGCTAATCGACTGAACCTGCTGAAAGTTGGAGGCATTATTTTCATAAGAGTAGCTGTCTTAAGAGCCACACTCCTTTTGGGAGTGTGAAATGATTGGGCAATTGAACCTATTTATAAATATATAAAAATAACTTAGCTGTAGAATTATTGCTTATTTTTAAGGAAATTAATACGATGCATACAAACGCCCTCTCCATAGCCAATTATGCCTGATCAATCTGCTCTCTCCAATCCTAAACAATTGTTGTTTGCTGTGCTGGTGCTGACTTTATCGTTCGGTAGCACCAAAGGTTTTTCTCAAATCGCAGAGGTTAGAAAACTGGAATCTATACTGCCGAAAGTTAAAGACAGTATCCGCTATGTAGATGTGCTCAATCGTATTGGCATGCTCTCCCATCTGCAATACCGGGATTCCTGCCTCTATTATGCGCAAAAAGCAGAAGGCATTGCGCTCAGACACAATTATGATAAAGGAGTGTCGGACGCTTTAAACTGTCAGGGCATTTATTATATCGCCATTAATAACTACCTCTCCGCCAAATATTTTAATGATGCACTTCAGATTTATCAAAAAATGGATGATCTGGAAGGCATTTGTCTGGTGAAGATGAATATGGCCACGCTGATTTCGGTAAACAAATCGGGGGGTAATGCGCTTCAGTATATTCAGGAAGCCTACGAAAAGAGCAAGTCTCTGAAAAAGGATTCTATCCGTTCCATTCTCATCAGTAAATACCTGAACATCGATACGAGCGTCAGTAAATCACGTTTCAAAGCGCTTTTTGACGAAGGATATGCCATTGCTAAAAAGTACCAGGATCACCGCATGATCATTTTTTACAATGCGACCGCTGGTGTTACACTATATGAGGAGGGGCAAAAGCAGGCTGGGCTGGACACGCTGCTGAAAGCCTTGAAACAAGCTGATCTGATGGGTTTTGAAAGCGTGAAAGTCTGGACTTATGCCGCACTCAGTGATATGATGCTGGATCAGAAAAAGGATCAGCTGGGCATCAATTACCTGACCAATGGATTGGAAGCATCTGAAGAATTCGGTTATGCGGAATTTTACACCACCTTCGCTGAGAAATTATATCGGTATTATAAATCACATGATCAGCCGGAGAAAGCCTATTACTATGTTTCACTTTTATTGGCGAAAAGAGATCAAATTGCGAAGGCTGCAGATCAATCTGGCTATAACTATCTGAATTTCGCCCTGCGGGAAAATGAAAACATCGAGCTTAAGGATAAAGCAGATTCCAGGTTTAGAATGATCGCCTTACTCGCCTGTTTGTTTGCGCTCAGTGTGGCTCTGCTATTTTTTGTATATCGCTCGCTCCGTGTAAAAAAGGAACATGCCGAAGCCCAGCGAAAACTGCACGAATTGACTTTGCGCCAGAACACAGCATTGCAGCAGACGAATCATTTTAATACCATGCTGATTTCTGTAATTGCACATGATGTCCGACAGCCATTTAGTACGGTCGTGATGCTTTCCAGCATTTTTAATGAAGAGGTTGATTTGCTGGGTGAAGCGGAAAAACTGGAAATCATGCGGGAGCTCAATGGGACCGCACAGAAAAGTCTGTCCTTTATGGATGGGCTGCTGGAATGGATTAAATCGAAGAAAAATGGTTTTGAGTACCATCCTGACAAGCTGATGCTCAAAGCACTCATTTATGAGGCAAATACGTTCTTTCAGATGGTGCAGGAGAAGAAAATGATCCGTCTGGAATTGGATGTTGAGGAAGAAGTTAGTGTATGTGCGCACAAGCAGATGCTGCTTTTTATTCTCCGTAATATGCTGAACAATGCCACTAAGTTTTCGCCGGTTGGCGGCAGGATTACTGTTGCACTGGAGCTGAAAGCTGACGAAATTATTCTGAGTATTAATGACCAGGGCGTGGGGATGAGCCAGGAAAAAATAGACCATCTTTTTACGTTAGCGGCCTGTGATGGGGAGGAGAATCAAAATCATGGTGCCGGACTCGCCCTGAGTATTTCTTATGAGATGGCCAGTATCATGAATGCGAAAATTTATGCCCGGAGTGCATTGGGAGCAGGGACTACCTTTTTTCTTGCATTGAAAAGGAATGACTAATAATCTTTGTTTGAATTGTGTAATTTTTGTTTTTGAATCATAGGGTGATTTAGCTTTTTTATTGCTTTTGATGCGTTTTTAGGCTGGTTTCTTGTTTGGTTTACGTGAATTGTATAATCGCATGTTTGATTCTCATAATTCTCTATGCTGGTAAATTGTTAATTTTGCCGCATCTATGATGACAAGTCTTTCTAAAACAAAAATAATAAAAGAAAACCATCAGCAAATCGCTACCTGCCTTGCTTTTGCTTTACTTCCTTTATCGGGCTTTGCTACCGATATTTATATACCTTCGCTGCCTACAATGGCTGGCGTTTTGAATGTTTCCAGTATCCAGGTACAGCTGACTTTAAGTATTTTCTTGATCAGTTATGGGGTTTCTCAATTGTTTATCGGGAGTGTACTCGACAGTTTTGGCAGGTATAAAGTTTGTTTGGTTTCACTGCTGATCTTTGCAGGAGCGAGTCTGGTGATTGCCCTGACCCATAATATTTACCTGATTTATGTGATGCGGGTGATCCATGGGCTTACTGTAGGGGCGATCGTAGTCGCGAAAAGAGCCTATTTTGTAGATGTATTCAAAGGTGATGAATTGAAACATTACCTCAGTTTGTTTTCTATTATCTGGTCTACCGGTCCTATTGTTGCCCCTTTTGTAGGCGGCTATCTGCAGGCTGCATTTGGCTGGGAATCTAATTTTTATTTTTTGGCAGGCTTTGCTGTAGTTTTTGCAGTTCTCGAACTGATTTACAGCGGGGAAACACTGGTTCATGTCACAGAGTTTAACTTCAGGAAGATTGTGAATATTTACCTGGAGATGATCAAAACTGCAAGTTTTACCCTGGGGATTGTGATGCTGGGATTGGCATATTGCATGGTCATGGTGTACAACATGACCGGTCCTTTTATCATTGAACATGAGCTTCATTTCTCTCCAATAATTGCCGGTTATAGTTCATTGGTGCTGGGATTTGCCTGGATGGTAGGAGGCTTTATCGGAAAAGCAACGATCAATAAGCCCTTCTTCAGTAGATTGGTCTGGAATGTGGCCTTGCAGCTGGCATTCGTTGCAGTCATGATTTTGAGCCTTAACTTCATCACGAACTTATATTCTCTGATCTTGTTTGCATTTATTATTCATGTGGGTGCAGGTTATACTTTCAACAATTATTTCACTTTCTGTCTGAGTCAATTCCCTAAGAATGCAGGAATTGCCGGCGGACTTACCGGAGGATTCACTTACGTCATTGTTTCATTTTTAAGCTATGGTATTGTGAGTATTGTACCTGCGCATGACGAAAGAAACCTAAGTTACAGTTATCTCATCCTGATACTATTGTCTATTATCATTATGTTTTTTATCTTTAAAATGAATAAGAAACAACCCGACAGTGTGGCGGCATAGGTTGATTTTATTTTTGATTTTCCTAAACTTTAGTTAATTTAGAGGTAATCATGCCCAAATCTACCTCTCAGGTGATTATAGATCACCCCTCCCACAGCATCCGCTATCTTTATGATCAGCATGCGGGAATGTTATTAGGCTATATATTTGAAGTGGTAAAAGACCGAAAATTAGCCGAAGATTATTTAGTCAAAATATTTTCTGCCCTTTCTCTTAGGGATGTGGTCTTGGATCAGGAACAGGTCAATACCTGGTGCAGCCTGCTGAAATTTGCAAAGGCAAAATTGCAGTTATTCCAAGCGGTTAATCCATACGAAACGGCTCCTGTCCATACAGGAGTGACATTTGCCTCGTCGGCCAATACTTACCTTGACCGGTTAAATGAATTGCAAAGAAGTGTTTTCTGTGGAGTTTACCATCATGGAAAAACGATTTCAGCACTTTCGACCGCACTAAATACAACCGAGGATTTAACTAGAAAGACTTTAAAAGAGGCTTTACTAATGATGAGAAGCGATGGTTAAAATAGACGAATACCTGGAAAGCGGAGCACTGGAGTCCTATGTATTAGGTGTCGCCACAGCAGCTGAAATTGAAGAATTATTAGCCCTAAAATCCCGTCATCCCCAGATTGAAGAAGCGCTGGCTATCCTGGAAGCAGATCTGGAACGTATTGCGGAACACATGGCCATCGCGCCGCCGCCAAATACATGGAATAGGATTGAAGCGAGTATGAATGAATTGGTTAAAACACCTAAGATGGAAAATCCGAAAATGGAGTACCTGATTGGCGATGAACCGGTAGGAAGAAGTCAACCAAGATCGCGTAAAAGCGAGCAGTTTATAGAGATTGAAGGGGAAAACGGTCACATGCGCATTCGTAAGGCCTGGCGATGGGTTTTTGCTGCAGTATTTGTATTGGGCAAGATATTCCTGGCCTTTGCGATTTATTATTACCTGGAAAACAAACATACACAGGAAGAAATTCAGCAGCTGAAAATGGAAATGAGAAGCATGCGAAAATAATATCAATTGATTGATAAATGAGAAATCCGGACAATTGCTTGAAGCGGTTATCCGGATTTTTTTATGAAACCAGTATGGGTTATTTGAGTAGTTCGATCACCTTGCGGTAAGACAGCTCCTGGTAATCGTTGATATATAAATCACATTTTGGTAATTCTTGAATGGTATGTGAAGTTAAAACACCTACTACCCTCATTCCTGCATTTAAAGCAGCCGAAATCCCCGAATAAGAATCTTCGAATACCAGACATTGTTCCGGTGTAACGCCTAAATTTCTTGCGGAAGTTAAGTACACTTCAGGGTCTGGTTTGTGTTTTTTTACATCTTCACTGGCCAGGATCGAGCCGAGTTTAGCGCTGATGTCTACTTTACTCAGGATCAGCTCCAGGTTCGCATAAGGAGCAGAGGTGGCCACACCCAGCTTTACACCATGGCTTTCCAGATCAGAGATGAACTCCACAATTCCGGTAATTGGCTCAATATGGTCTTTGTAAATTTTGCGGAACAAACCTTCTTTTTCTGCTTCCAGCTCCAGGAGCTCAGCCCCAGTAATCGGTCTGTTAAAAAAGTGGCTGAAGATATAACTATTGCTTTTTCCATACATGTGCTGGGCAAATTCAGCTTCGGTAGGGGCCAGGTTTCTAAGTGCAAAGAAATCACGGAAGGCAAGAGAATGATAAGGATTGGTATGGCAGATAACGCCATCCATGTCAAATATGACTGCAATTTCTTTATTCATTCCGTAAAGTTAGTGACAATAGGGAAAGATAAAAGTTTATGGAATTTATTCTGGCAGTTTTGACAAAAAAAACAACCGCCCGTACTTTCAGGGGGGAGAAAATACAGACGGTGTTCCATTAGCTGTAGCTAATTTTTATTAGGGTATTAGAGGAATTTCGGATCAGAGGTTCCTGCGATTTCTGCAGTGATGTCATCAATTTTAGAAACGAACTTTTTACTGGCGGCATCCCATTGAAAGAAGTAAAAAGTCTTGCCTTCAAATTTAATTCCTGGCATGATGTAAATGCCTTTGGTTCCATAACCTAAACCTGCTCTTCTGGTCAATACTTTGGTTACCACTCCAGTAGTTGGATGGGTTGTTTTTGTATATAAAGCCACAGTTTTAGTACCGGTCTTCGTCAAAGTTAAGATAGAATCTTTTAGTTTCGTACCCTCACGTGAAGCACTGAACACATAACCTGGTGCTATAAAATCATTGGCCATAATTTTGGTAATTGTAGCATTCATATCTACCCAATCTTCTTTTGTTGCTCTTTCAAACCTGAGTTCTACATGCTTTCTGTTGGTTTGGAAAATCAGGTCTCCGTCGGCTCTGCCATAACTTAAAAACTCAAACTCTCCGCCTCTGGCTCTACCACCCATCCCTGGTTCTGCGAAAGAAGCATCTGCCAGGTCATGAAGGATGCTGTAAGTGCTGAATTCTAATTTCAGGGTAGATCCTAGTTTAAGCGCGTACTCGCTGGTCTCCAGTCTGGTTAGGTCTAAAGTAGACTTCATCTGTACATGTGTATCGTCAGTGAATTTGAATAAGAAAGAATAGCTTTTATTTGCGCCAGGTACCACTGATAGTACCTCAGTAGACATTGGGAAATAAACCAGCTTCCATCCTTCCGGTGAGGATTTTAAATCTGTGCGCAATTCCTGCTTGGCGGTTTCCAGTCTGATCGTCGAGCTTTCCTCGAATTTTTTATCATCTTTTTTACTGCAGGAGCCCATGAGGATGACTAATGCCATAGCCGTGGTAGTAAATTTTATTTTAGAAGTGGTCTTCATCTTTGTAAGTTTCATTTTCTATTAAACAATTTTTTGAGTGATGGTTCTTCCCGGTTTTCCGGGCTGCACAATTAAGGTCTACTCAAATAAGCGGCTCTTTTCTGCGCTGTTTTTTCCTGCAATTTATAGATGTCAATGCCATAAACTTTAGTGAAATAACTCACTACCAAGCCTTCTTTTCTTCTCAGGTCTTCTTTGGCTTTAGTAGCCGTAGTAGATCCCTCGAAATCCTCTATGCTATCGATATAATCGTCCCATTCCTGGCGGGTCATCGTTAACATAAATTTTACCATTTCAGCAAAATCTTCACCCACATTCATCCTTGCATAACTTGATACAAAGCCTTCCAGATTGGATTCCCAGTCTTCAAAATTCTGCCAGTTGGCGGTATAACCTGCAGGGGTAATCTGCTTATAGGCAGCCTCGTCAAAATTTCTGATCTGGTTCAAAATATGGGCGTACTCATGGTGAATTAAGCCACTGTAACCGTTATAGACACCTGGGGTTTTCAAACGCTGTGCGGTAATCTCATTGATGCTGAAAAGCGTAATGGTTTTTCCTCCTGAGGCTTGTCCCCATGCACCATTACCACCATTTGTGGTCAAGTCATCACCACCTCTGAAAATCAGTTCTCTTGGGGCAATCTTCTTTACAAAATCAGGACCTGCAATCTCCGAATAAGACTCAATCCAGGTGTTTTGAAGTAATTCCAGCAAAAGTCTTACTTTTTGCGGCTCAGGTGGGATGTTGTATCTTCCGAAGTCGCTCATGTCGCCTTCATCCCATTTGTATTTCACTTTGATGTTGTAAGGGCTGGTATAATTGCTGGTAATCCATTCGTCAAAAGCTGTTTTAACGGGATCACTAACGTCCAGCTGGCTTTGTTTAAGCAGCACTTCCTTTTTAGCGCAGGAAGTGAGGATGAATATATATAGGGCGAAAAAGGGAATTATTCTTTTCATGATTATCTGTTGTTAGGTTCTAAGCCAAATTCCAAAGCCACTTGTGGGATTTGAAGTTGTTTTCTTGGGTCATTTTTAGTCAATACAATATTTTGTAATCCGGTTAAAGTGTGGGTTACTTCCATATTGAACCTTCTATTGTCGAACCATCTCATGCCTTCAAAAGTGAATTCTCTTCTTTTGAGTTCCGCTACTGCCTGTACTAAACTCGCCTGGATATCTGAAGTGAATGGGTAAGATGGCGTCAGCAGGGTTTTTGCATTAGGGTAAGTCGTCAATATTCTGGCTTCTGTCAAGGGTCTAGTAGCAGGGTTATAACTCAGCAGTTTTTTAGTGTAAAGCAGGGTCAGATCTGCGAGGGCATTGGCATTGTCACCTTTCATGGCATAAGCTTCTGCACGGTTCATTAACACCTCATCGTAAGTCAGGGCCACATAAGCCATGTAATCATTTCCAACTCCAGCTTCAGCATTGGTATACACGAAATTGTTTCTGAATTTTCTGATCACAATATTTCCACCCACTTCATACTGCGAATAACCGTAAGCCCATGAAAGTCCTAATGGATTGGTGGTTGGAGGAAGAATCACCGTTTGTCCCAGTCTAAGCGTCAATGAGAAACGGTTGAAGATGCAAAAATACCAGTACTGACTGCAGTTACCACTAGCTACCATCACATTTGCAGGTTCTTCAGTAGAAGAATAAAGTGGCAGTACATTGTCAGGTCCAAGTGCTCTGTATTTTACGGCCCAGTCTCTTAGCAAGGTACTCGGGTTTTTCAGGATATCTGAAGAATACTGAATTACTTTATCCCAATTTCCTTTATACAGGTAAAATCTGGAAGCAAAAGCTTTGGCTGCCTCTGGAGAGAACTTAAATTTAGGGGCAGTTGAATTGGTTTGAATGAGTGCCATTCCTTCCAGCATATCTCTCTCTATCAGGTCGTATACTTCTTGAACCGAAGCACGTTTGTAACGTTTGAAAGGCTCATCTTCCACTTCCTCAACATAAGGAACACCAAGATCTGTTGCTGCAGTAGCAGGATTGTAGTGTTTAGCCCAAAGGTTAACCAGCATAAAATGGTAATAAGCTCTGATTAATAAAGCTTCTCCTTTTGAGGCGGCAATATCAGTTGCGCCTTGCAGTTTCTCGATGCTGGCCAGGGCCTGATTGGCTACCGCAATAGATTTATAACAAGCCAGCCAATAGCCGATCGGGCTGGATCCGTCCTCATCAATATCATTGGTTTTCCAGCGGTAAGAAAAATCGTTTACCTGATTGAATGCAGTCACTTTTCCACCATCTAAGACGTTGTCTGACATGGTTTCGGTGAAGGCGAAATGCGCAGGACCATCATAAGCGCCTGCCAATAATTTATCCACCTTTTCTTTAGAATTGATGGTCGTTCTGTTATCTGGCATTTCTGACAAATACTTTTTGCAGCCCGATCCGGTGATGCAAATCGCTAAGACAGCTAGTGTATATAGTAAGTTCTTATTTTTCATGATAATTTCAGGGATTAAATACCAATGTTCAAGGATAGGATGTATTGTTTAGAAACGGGTTGAGCTACCCCACCAACGTTATAAAATTCAGGATCTGCACCGTTAAGTTTTTTATCCGAATAGATTAACCATGGGTTGGTTGCAGCAAGACGCACAGAAACATTGTTCAAGCCAATTCTTCTCACTAAGGTTTCATTTAATTTATAAGATACGGCCACGTTTCTAAGGCGCAGGAAGGTACCATCAGCAACTTGTGCAGTTGAGAAATTGTAAGAGTTATAGGCTCTTGCCAGGTTTCCATCCTCTGCCAGTAAGCGCTGATCCGCAATTACAGGCACATTGGTACGCAGTTCATCACCGGCTAACAGCCATCTGTTGGCAAAGTCTTTTGTAGGGACAAAACCTTCAGTGTAACTAGAAGAGAAAATAGGTGTTTTACGGATTTTATTTCCTGTTGAACCGTATAAGAAGAAGCTGAATCCCCAGTTTTTGTATTTAAAGTTATTGGATAGACCCATGGTCATGTTTGGATCTACCGAACCTTCATTGATCAGGTAGCTCAACACGTTATTACGGTCTTGCATGTTCACATCACTTACTGTGATTAAGTCGCCCTGGGCATCTTTAACTTTGAATTGAGGTAATCCTTTATCATTTAATCCTACGAAATTCAAAGAGAATAGCGATCCTCTTGGGTAGCCAATGCTATTACCGCCATTTTGCTGAACCAGGTCAAATACAGAAGATCTTACTTCCAGCTGTGTGATTTTTTGTTTGAAATGGTCAAAGTTAAGGGTAGTCTGCCAGCTGAAATCACCATTGGTAATATTGGTGGTCTGGATGGCGACCTCTATACCTCTTGTGGTCATATCCGCATTATTTGCTGTTTTCAACAGCTCACCCCCGATACCGCTGGCCTGAAGATCATCGATCAAATCAAAAGATTTTTTCTGATAAACATCGGTGGATACCGTGATTCTATTGTTTAGGAAACCTAAGTCCAGACCAAGGTTGGCAGAATATTGTTTCTCCCAGGTCAGATACCTGTTGGCCAGTTCACTGATATTGATCACTGATTCTCTGTCTGCACCATTCACTCGGTTAATGCTGACGTTGTTTTTGTAAATGGTATAAGCATTCGTTGCAGGGCCGGTGTTTGCCGTTAAACCATAGGAAGCACGGAACTGTAAAGCGCTGAGGTCAATGGTTTTATTGAAATCCTGCATGAATTTTTCTGCATATAAGTCCCATTTACCACTCACAGTCCAGGTAGGTAACCATCTTGCAGATGAAGCCTCTCCCTGTCTGTTGGAACCATCATATCTTCCTGAAGCAGAAATTACATACTTGTCCAGGAATCCGTAAGTTGCCTTACCAAGGAAGGCCACAGAACGCTCTCTGAATGCTGGCACTTCGAAATAATTGATCCCTTCATGGAATGCTTTTTTCAAGATTGAAATGTCTGTGTAGGGTACATATCCGTCATCAAACTGCATCCCGAAACCAGTAAATGAACTTCCACCACGGTCAATGTAACGCATTTCCTGAGCAGCAAGAATGTCTAAATCATGTTTTCCATTAAATTTATCGTAGTAGTGTAGGGTGTTTCTCAGGTAATAATTGGTCAGGGAGTTGTCGTATTTGGAGTAAATACCACCGTTTGGAATGGCTACAGTTGGAATATAACCGACTACATCCGGATCTCTGTATAAGAACCTGTTATTTTCTCTGATTAAAGCAGTAGAAGCTGATCGGTAGGCGCCAACTCTGTTTGATTTTTCCAAAGCAAAAACTTCTCTTTCTGAGTTCACGAAACGTGCAGAACCAATTGAAGAGAAATCGATTTTATCGGTAATTTTGTATTTGAAATCTGCCTGGAATTGAAAATCTTTTACATTGATGTCCATGTAATTGTTCTCAATTTCATTCAGGATGTTAAAAGGAGCAAAGTTTTTGCGGTAATATTCCAGATTGCCATTTTCGTCATACGGTCTTAACACACGACTGGTAGATAAGGCGTAGCTGAACGGATTGATGTCGAAATCTCTGGTTACCGTACCGAAATAGGAGTCAGGAGAGGAGTTTAATGTTCCTGGCGCTTTTTGCTTTCTGATCGAACTTAAGGTCGATAAGGTCAGGTTCACTTTATCTGAAAAATAGAAGGTGTTTTTGAAGTTGATCGCCAGCTGATCTACTTTGTCCGCTTTTGTCCATCCTGGATCATTCAGGTAACCTACGGAAGCGTAGTAACCATTTTTAGCACCACCACCAGCAAAGGTAAGGGTATGGTTGTTCATCAGTGATGGTCTGAATAAGGTATTAAACCAGTCGGTATTGGCCATCTCATATTTCTGAAGGAAACGGTTCAGGTCCTGGTCTGTATTGCCCAATTGGAAGGTTTTCGTGATGGGGTCATAAGTGTTCATTTTGTCATAAGCCATTCCATAAACACCAGAATTACTTAGCCCAGCCAAATTGCTCTGGTTCAGGAATCCCTTAGATTTTAATTCCGTTAAAATACCCATGTTCTCATAAGAGTTCAGGATGTCAAACTGGTTGTAACTTGGGGTTTGACGCACAGAGAATTCTCCGGTGTAAGTCACAGAAGTAGGAGTATCTCTTCTTCCTTTTTTTGTGGTGATTACAATCACCCCATTCATAGCTCTTGCACCATATAGTGAGGTTGCAGAAGCATCTCTAAGGATGTCAATACTCTCAATGTCATTCGTGTTGATACCGGCTACGGTAGAACCGATTAAGGTTTCCGCATTTCCTGAAGTCAGGTCATTTGTAGTTTGTTCTACAATATCTTCCCTTACTACCCCGTCAATCACCCATAATGGTGCAGTCTGACCTTTGATCGAGGAACCACCCCTGATGCTGATCTTTGGTGCAGTACCAAAAGTACCCGAGATATTCTGAACGTTTACCCCGGCAGCACGACCTTGAAGCATGCCGGTAATGTCTGTAGCTCCGTCCAGTTTGATCTGATCCATTTTTAAGGTCTGTGTAGCACCTGTAAATAGCTTGCGTTTAATGGTTTCCATACCGGTAACGACTACGCCAGATAAAAGATTTTCATCTTCTTTCAGCGTTACATTCATTACTGTTTGGCTGCCTACTGCTTTAGCTTGGGTCATGTAGCCGATATAGCTGAAGATCAAGGTGGAACCCTGGTTTTCCAGTTTAATCGAATATGCTCCTTTGGCATTGGTACGGACTACGTTTTTAGTATCTTTTTCCGTTACACTGGCTCCAACTAATGGACCGGTTGCGTCGGATACCTTACCTGTAATCACTTGCTGCTGAGCACGAATTAGGAAAGCCTGTTCCGCTTTTGGCGACAAAGGATTGATCAGAATGATATTGCCTTCAATTTCAAATTGAAAAGGCTGATTGCTCATCGCCTGATAAAGTGTTTCATTAATAGTAGCGTCTTTTACTGAAATACTTACCGGTCTTGATTTTTGCAAGAGGTCTGTGTTGTATACCAGTTTGTAGCCACTTTGTTTTCTGATTTCCTGTAATACTTCTCTTAGTGGTGTATTTTTTACCGATAAGGTTATCTTTTGAGAGAAAGTTTTAGCTGAAATCTGCAGACTGGCAATGACCATTAAAAATGCTGTCAATTTCATGGTTAGTGAAAGTTTGGTGGTTAGGTTTTTCGCAAGGATTATATTCTGCCTTAGGCAGAGCAATAGCTTGCGCTGAACATTTAAATTCATAGATTTGTTTAGTTGTAAGGTAATTGGTTAATTAATTGTTTTCGGTTGCCTGAATCATCGCCGGTTGCATTGCAGTGCAATCGGCTTTTTTCTTTAGTAGACTTTTACATAAGCATTGGTTTTAGTGGTTTATTTTGATGGTGTTATTTATAATTTGAAATTTGAGATTCCCTGTTTTTTCTAACATTTGAAGCACTTTTAAGAGCGTTTCATTGCGGGATACCAGGATGTTAAATCGGGTGTTCGGAATGTCATTGTAGTCGACTTCTACATTGTACCATCTGGCGAATTGCTTTAGAATTTCTTTTAAATGCACATCCTCAAATAGGAAATTACCATTCTTCCAGGCACGGGCACTTTCTGGATTTACTTTCAGGACAGAGAGCTCATGATCGGAGTTCAGGATAGACTGCTCACCAGGGCTAAGTGTTTTGCTGTTATTGCTTGTTTTGCCACTCACATTGACTATTCCAGACATTAAGGTGGTTTTTATCAATTGGTCGTCTTCGTAAGCACTGATGTTGAACTCAGTACCTAATACCTGAACGACTTGTTTGGAAGTTTCTACAAAAAATGGCAGGCGTTTTCCATCTACAGTTACTTTCTCAACTTCAAAATACCCTTCTCCACTTAAAGAGACACGTCGCTCATTTTTTGCGAATTTCAAAGGATACCTTAAGGAAGAAGAGGTATTTAGCCATACCCGGGTGCCGTCTGGAAGTAAGACTTCATATTTCGCACCTTTAGGCGTTCTCAATTCATTATAAGCAGGGGCTTCAGAGGACACGTTTTTGCTGTCTACTTCATAAACAAGCAGGCCATCTTTGGTTTTGCTGATGGTGATTCCTTCTTGATTCAGCACGGTATCGCTGTCGTTAGCAGTCAATGCAATCGTAGAACCGTCTTCCAGTACAAGGGTAGCTTTACTGCTGCCCGGCTGTACATCATGAACCACTGCTACGGCATCATTGATGATGCCTTTTTGATGCTCCTGGAAAAATAGGTAAACTATGCCCAGCATTAAACCGGTCATCGCTGCTGCAACCAGATATTTTTTATAACGGTATAGGAAGAATTTGTTGGTTTCTTTTTCAGGGAAGAGCTTGTTTTTCAGGTATTGGTCTGTTTGCTGAAATACGGCAATCACCTCTGGCTGTGATTCGAAATCATCGGGTGCTGCTTTAGCTAGCTCCTCCAGAATCAACGATTTTAATTCTGGATCTTCCTGGATTTTGCCAAAATGGTTGAGCAATGCTTTCACTTCTTCAGGACTGCATTGATTACTTAAGTAAAGTTTAAATAGCTGAGAGACTGGTTTCATTGTATTCCTCTTTTAAGGTAATACGCTTGAAAAAAGAAAAGCAACTACTCCATTTGTTATTTTTAGTAAAAAAATGTTAAATAAGTCATAAACAGTATAAAATCTATATTTGAAAGGTTCTTTTTAAGGATGCTCGTAGCCTTAACAATGTGGTTATTTACGGTAGCAGGGGAGATATTTAACAGCAGACCTACTTCATTGTAACTTTTGCCATCAATTTTACAAAGTTTAAAAACGGTACGGCATTTAGGAGGCAATTGCTCGATCTGCTGTTCGAGCAGGTTAAAGTTTTCTTTCAGGTGAAAGGCTTCTTCAATGGGGTTGTATTCCTCTCCGATGGTCAAGGCCATCAGCTGTTCTTCCAGTTTTTTATCACGGCTCGCTCTTCTGAAAAAATCGTAGACTTTATTCTGAGCAATACGGAAAATATAATGTTCAATAGGTTGTTTGGGATTGATGTAATCCCTGTTGTGCCAAATGGTCACAAAGGTTTCCTGAAGGAGGTCGGAAGCCAACTCCGAAGACTTGACCATTTTTAAAATATTCGCATAAATGCGGCCCCTATATTTCTTATAAAAGAAATCAAAAGCACTACTGTCTCCAGTTTTTAATCGAACAAGCATTTCCTCATCTACAATCAACTTACTTTTCTCCATATTATGAGTGTAATTCTAGTTCAGTTATACTTTTTATTGTTTTTGTATGTTATGATTTTCTTGTGTTTTATTAGAGAAATGGCTGCATATTGCCCATTTCTCCCCATTAAAGGATGTTTTATTTGTTTTTTTACTATTATTCTGATCTAGAATTAGTCGAAATTTTGAGTCAAATTAAGAATTTTAAAACAATAGATTGGAAAATAAAAGAATTATATTTTTATTGATTTAATAACACAGGATTTAAAAATGATTTTTTTTAACTGTTTTTAAGGGAATGGAGTAGGAATTTGGCTTTTCATTTTGCATCCAAAAATCAGGAAAGAAATCCTGACAAAAAAAGCAGCCCTTGTAGAGTTTTCTACAAGGGCTGTGTTGTTTTTAATTTCTTAGAGAAGGTTTAAGGGATATTATTTATGCGTTCTCTTTCTATCGTTGTCTTTGTTGGAAGTCTGATCAGATCGTTGTCCACCGCCATTGGTGATACCTACTTTTTTTTTGTCGTCTTTAACATTATGGTGAATGCGATCTGAGGTCGGATTCCCTTGGCTTGCGCCAGTGTTTTTGGGATGCTGTTCTTTGTTCATGATGATTCCTTTCTATTGTTGTATTTTAAAAACAAGTGCTGGCACATTTAGTTTTTATTAAAATCTTAGCCCCAGGGTAGCCTCCTTATTTTAATTCAGCTGGATCTAACAAATTGACTAGCTCCGTCTCTTCGAGTACAAAACGTTTGGCACCTTGATTTTTAATAAATTTCCATTTGATCAGTCGGATCTTTCCATCCCCGATCTCTATTCCGGTGATGTCACCATCATTAAAACAACAGCAGCCAGTATTGAAATACGTATTCTTAGAATAGGTTTGCCGCGGACTGGTATCACCGCTAATCTTTCCGGCAATCAATTCCGCCTCTAGTTTTTGAACAAGGTCCTGCTGCCCATTTTTTCTGGCTTCATCCAATCGGATGTAAGTTCTTTCCAGGTGGCTGAGGGAGTTAAATACCGGCTGATGCGTATGCCCGGTGATTAAGGCCATGTTATTTTGCAGGGCAGTCCAGTCGTACATGATCGCATTGTGCGCAGATTTTAAATGGTTGTCGAAGGCAGGTGTATTCGGATTAATGCGGAGATAGGCCTGGAAAGGAGCCCATACATTAGAGACAAACCACTTGCTGAACCAATTGCCGTCACTTTGCAGGTCGCCCTGATGGCCATGGGTTAAAAAGATCATCAGCATTCTGGATCCCAGCCGAATGCGCAGTACCATGCCCTCATGAATTTTTACTTTGCTGCCATATATTTTTTCCAGATGGTATCCGGCCAAAGGGTCATTGTCCCAGTATAAATCATGATTTCCAAAGATCTTAAAGAAAGCCTCTCGTTTTAAAAACTGAGCCTCCTGTTCAAAAGTAGCTTTGTTGTGTTTAAGGACACTCCATACCGGGTATTTCCAGAACTCTTCACTATCTCCTAAGCTGCAGAATAGAAATTGCTCCTCATTGTAATATTGTAATGCAGCGAGGTAGTTTTTTTCCGATAAGGCGAAATCATCACCAGGATTACGGTTCCCTTTGTGCTGATCTGAAAATATGATGAGCTGCTGGTCTGAATGGAAATCAAGAATTAAACCCTGCTTCCCCTGGTCATTCAAAATGTGCTTAAATAAAGCGCTGAGAGCCTCATGCACGCGTTTAGGCGCTGGTCTGGAACTGTATCTGTTAGCCAGCTTAATGATCCGTTCTGTGAGTAGCTTCTGTAAAAATACGCGCATGTTTGTGAAATATTTTCAATTTTATGTAACCTTCAGTCGATTAGATACATCTTATACCTAGAAAACACCATCACCAAAACCATTCACCTTACCTGATGATATGCTTAAAAGCGTAGGTGGAATAACTATGTCTATATGAAAACGAAAATATACCACTTCTTTCCCTTGTTGTTCAGTCTTTTGTTATTTATTTTCAGTGGAGCACAAGCACAAAATGCAGTTGTCATTTCGGGAGAGATCTCAGGGAAAGTCCTTGATGAATCACAAAAAGCATTTCCTTATGCCAGTATCAGTTTATTGAATGCCAAAGACTCCAGTTCCCTGCGGGGAACTTTAACTAACGACAATGGAAACTATGAGTTTAAAAATATTCATCCCGGTAAATACCTGGTTTCAGTTGATGTGGTAGGTTACCGGAAAATAGTAAAAGGCCCTTATCAGATTGGAGCAGATCAGCGTTTACATACCGTAGGACAGGTTCAAATGGTGGTTGACGCACAGCAGCTGACAGGGGTCAATATTGTGAAACAAAAACCATTAATAGAAAGACAAATCGATAAAACAGTCCTGAACATAGAAAACAGTATCCTGGCGACAGGCAATACTGCCTTAGAGATTTTACAGAAATCTCCAGGCGTGACGGTAGATAAGGATGGAAAAATTGCCTTGAGGGGGAAACAAGGGGTTACGGTGATGTTAGACGGGAAACCGACCTACCTTTCTGCTGAGCAGCTGGCTAATTTACTGCGTTCCACAGAAGGTAGTGCCATTCAGTCCATTGAATTAATTACCAATCCTTCCGCTAAATACGATGCTGCCGGTAACTCAGGAATCATCAATATTAAACTAAAGAAAAACCGTAATTATGGTACGAATGGCTCTTTGTCGGCAGGAGTTGGTTATGGCACAAATTATAAATTTAATACTGGCCTCAACCTGAACCATAGAGAGAAAAAGTTCAATGTTTTTGGAAATGTAGATTTCGGGCTGAACAATCGTTTTCAGGAAACTGACATTAGGAGGGTCAACAATACGGCTACCGATCAGACTTATTTTGACCAGACTGGCCATACCGACGCCAGACGCAGAAACCGGAACTTTAAAGCAGGAATGGACTATTTTATCAACGACAATCATACCATCGGTTTTTTTGTAAATGGTTACCATAGCAACAGAAAATCTAATGCCCATGTACTGACTTTAATAGGCGATCAGCCAGGTAAGACGGATTCTTCGGTAGTGGCGCCAAATACCAGCATTGGAAAGTATACTGGAATTACCTATAATTTAAACTATAAGGGAACATTGGATACCTTGGGGCAGGAGATCAGTATGGATGTTGATTATTCCCGTTACAACGGCGATGAAGACAATATTTTCAACAATCAATTTAAGAATGCGAATGGAACGCCTTTAAAACCATCTTATATTTTTAGAAATTCGACTCCTTCGCTGGTGAAAATATGGGGAGCGAAAGTGGATTATACCTATCCGATCAATAAAACGATAAAGTTAGATCTGGGGGCAAAATCCAGCTTTGTGAGTACAGACAATAGCTTCCTTTTTGAGAACTTTGTTCAGGATCAATGGCAGACTGATGGGGTAAAAAGTAATCAGTTCCTATACGATGAGAACATCAATGCGGCCTATGCCAATTTTAAAACTAAATTTAAGAACACCACGATTCAGCTGGGCTTAAGGGCGGAGCAAACCAATTCTAAAGGCAATTCGATCACGGAAAAGAAGGTAGTGAAAAGAGATTATCTCAATTTATTTCCCAGCGTATTTATCAACCATGAACTGTCAAAAGACCATGAAGTAGGGCTGTCTTATAGCCGCAGGATCGATCGCCCGGACTACAGTTCTTTAAATCCATTTATTGATTACCTGGATTTATATTCTTACAGACAAGGGAATCCTTTCTTAAAGCCACAGTTCACCAATTCATTTGAGTTCTCTTATTCCTTCAAAAAGACCTTAAATGCGACCATCGGCTATAGCCATACCAGTGATGTGATGACAGATGTATTACTCACCGATACCGCAAGAAAAACGATTTTTATCTCCGTACAAAATCTGGCTAAACAAGATTCTTATAACCTGAATCTGAGCTATCCGGTTGCCATTACAGAATGGTGGAGCACAAACAATAATTTAACTACCTATTACAACCGTTTTCAAACTCCTGATATTTTGGGAAACCCTTATAAAAGCGGTCGATTGGCTTATAATCTGAATACGACACAAACGCTGATCTTAAATCCGACTACAAAATTTGAATGGTCCGGTTATTTACAGTCGAAACAAGTCTATGGAACGCTGTTGATTGCGGCGCAGTATGGAATAGATCTGGGCGCGAGTAAGTCCTTTATGGACAATAAGCTGAATATTAAATTCGCGGCCAATGATGTGTTTAAATTACAAAAGAGCAAGATTACCAGTGCTTTGGCTGATCAAAATTATGTAGTGAATGAAAGATGGGAAAGTCAGGTATTTCGCCTAACTTGTACCTATCGTTTCGGAAGTAAAGATGTTAAGGGGGCCCGTCAGCGCTCAAGTAGTTCCGAAACAGAGGGGAGACGGGTAAAATCCGGCCGTTAAGGCCATATAAAATGATGGGTATATGATGTATACTTCTGAAAGAGATTATCATTCAACAAAATTGATTAAAAGGGGAGAGAAGGAATTGGATAGTTCCTTTTCCAAATTTGCAGACTGGGTTCTAGAAGAGTTTGGATGGCGGCCTATCAATATTATTTACGATAAAATTGATCCGAATGATCGGCCTAAACTTAGCCTGATTTTTGAACTTCAGGGACAGGCCTCAGTTTTTCATGATGGCAGTGGTTATGATGAAAAAAAGAGAAAGGCTGTTGTTGATAAGTTTAAGACTTTTGCCAATGAAAACAGTGGTGTTTCCGATAATTCGGACATCTGGGTGATTTTTCAGGAGTTTGAACCGGCGGAGCAGGCTGCTTGTAATGAGGGGATTCCTAAAGAAGAAGTAGAGGCTTTTAAAGTAAAGTATGCGGATCAAAGCCTTTGGGAGATTTCCCGATTTGGTGCCTATACCACCTTTTTCTTTTTAACCAAAGAGCAGATGCTGCAGAGTAAAGACAGCGGACTTCAGTCGGAAATCAGAGCCGAATACCTGAAACTGCTGAAACCTTATGATGAGTTTAATTATTTCAATCTGGAGAACTTACCGATTGTATTTGATAATAAAGAAAACTTTGATGAGCATTACCAGGGAAGCTGGCATCAGTTTTACAAATAGAAAACTAAAGAAGGTGATACCTGCGGTACTAATCCGCAGGTATCACCGGTTCCAGGTCTTTCAATTCTTCTTCGCTAAATAACCTGGAATGGATTAAAAAGCCCATGTCCAGGGTGGATTCAAGAGAAAAGCTTGCTGCTCTTCCAGGGATGACATCCAGTATCAGCTTCGTATGTTTCCAATACTCGAACTGATCTCCGGCCATGTAAAATTTACAGCCTTCAATTTCGCCAATGCAAACATCATTGGAGCCGACAAGAAAACCCCCTTTCTCAAAACAATGGGGATAGGAGCCTTCGCAGCATCCCCCGCTTTGGTGAAACATGAGTTCTCCGTATTCTGCCTTTAATTTTGCAATGACGTCTTTGGCTGCTGCTGTTGCCTCAATTCTCTTGATTCCCATTTTCTTATGATTTATTGATCCGCAATCTGTAAGACGATCCTTCCATCGATCTTTCCTGCTTTCATCTGATCGAAAACTTCGTTGATGTCTTCTAGTTTTGCAGCAGTTACTGTTGCTTTTACTTTTCCTTCTGCGGCAAATTCGATGGCTTCCTGTAAATCTTTTCGGGTACCTACAATGGAGCCACGGATGGTGATCCTGTTCAATACAGTATCGAAAATAGAAAGGTCGAAATTTCCCGGAGGAAGTCCGTTTAAAGCCATGGTTCCTTTTCGTCTCAGCGTTTCCAATCCCTGTTTAAAGGCAATTGGAGAAACAGCAGTAACCAATGCACCATGCATTCCGCCAGTTTCTTTCTTCAGGAATTCTCCTGGATTCTGTTTCATGGCATTTACTACTAAATCTGCGCCAAGTTTTGTGGCCAGCTCCAGCTTATCATCGGCAATATCAATTGCGGCCACATGCATGCCCATTGCTTTCGCATACTGGACGGCAACATGACCCAATCCACCAATTCCAGAAATAGCGACCCATTCCCCAGGTTTTACTTCTGTTTCTTTTAATCCTTTATAGACGGTTACCCCTGCACATAAAATTGGCGCCATTTCCAGTAAATTGGAATTCGCAGGTAAATGTCCTACATAGCGGGCATCAGCAATTACGTACTCCGCAAAACTACCGTCTACACTGTAACCGCCATTCTGCTGGCTTTCACATAAGGTTTCCCATCCGGTAATGCAGTGGTCGCATCCGCCGCAGGCACTGTAAAGCCAGGGTACGCCTACCAGGTCGCCTTCTTTAACATTATTCACCTCAGGGCCAAGGGCTACTACATAACCTACGCCCTCATGGCCAGGAATTAAAGGCATTTTCGGTTTTACCGGCCAATCTCCAGATACGGCATGTAAATCTGTATGGCATACGCCACTGGCAATTACTTTCACCAGAATCTGATTTCTGCCTGGTCTTTTAACTTCTACTTCTTCAATCTGCAATGGTTTTCCGAATTCAGAAATCACTGCGGCTTTCATGGTTTTAGGGAGCATAATATGGGGGAATAAATGAGAATAAAAAAAAAATCCCGGAAAACTTCGTGCTGTCCGGGATTGAATCATCAACTATTAAAAGAATCCTAATTTGTTTTTATCGTAAGAGATCAGCATATTTTTGGTGCTGCGGTAATGATCCAGCATCATTTTATGGTTTTCTCTTCCGAAGCCTGATTTTTTATAACCTCCGAAAGGGGCATGTGCAGGGTAGGCATGGTACTGGTTTACCCAGATTCTTCCTGCCTGAATCGCGCGTGGCACCTGATATAATTCATGCGCATCACGGGTCCAGACGCCTGCGCCCAATCCGTATAAGGTGTCGTTTGCAATTTCTATCGCTTCTTCTACTGTTTTAAATGTGGTCACACAAAGCACAGGGCCAAAAATCTCTTCCTGGAAAATGCGCATTTTATTGTGTCCTTTTAAAATGGTAGGCTCGATGTAATAACCAGTTTCTAATTCTCCTTCCAGCTTATTCGCTGTACCGCCAATCAGCAGTTCTGCACCTTCTTCTTTACCAATGTTCAGGTAAGAAAGGATCTTTTGATACTGCTCATTTGAAGTCTGTGCGCCCATCATACTGGTTTTATCCAATGGATGGCTGATCTTGATCGCTTTGGTACGCTCAATCACTCGGGCGATAAATTTGTCGTAAATGCTTTCCTGAATCAGCAGGCGCGATGGACAGGTACAGATCTCTCCCTGGTTTAAAGCAAACATCACAGCACCTTCTACCGCTTTATCAAAAAAGGCATCGTCTTTATCTGCGACCGATTCAAAGAAGATGTTCGGCGATTTCCCACCCAGTTCCATTGTAGAAGGGATGATGTTTTCTGCCGCATACTGCATGATTAAACGGCCGGAAGTAGTACTGCCGGTAAAAGCAACTTTCGAGATTCTCGATGAGGTAGCCAATGGTTTACCCACTTCAATCCCGTATCCGTTCACAATATTTAGTACACCCGGAGGCAGAATGTCACCAATTAGTTCCATCAGAATGATGATAGAAACCGGGGTTTGTTCAGCAGGTTTCACTACCGTACAACAACCTGCAGCCAGTGCCGGCGCGATTTTCCAGGTCGCCATTAATAACGGGAAGTTCCATGGAATGATCTGGGCAACTACTCCGATTGGCTCATGAAGGGCAATACTTACGGTATGCTCGTCATGTTCTGCAATCGAACCTTCATCAGCTCTGATCACTCCGGCAAAATACCTGAAATGGTCTACTACCAAAGGTAGATCTGCGGCTAGTGTTTCCCGGATCGCTTTTCCATTGTCTATGGTTTCTACGGTAGCGAGGTATTCTAAATTATCTTCGATTTTTTGTGCAACCTTTAATAAGATATTGCTTCTATACGTTGCCGAACTTTTGCTCCAGGTTTTGAAAGCCTCATGCGCTGCATCCAATGCCAGTTCTACGTCTTCTTTACTCGACCTGGCAGCCTTTGTAAAGACTTTTCCATCTATCGGAGAGATGTTGTCAAAATAAACGCCTTTGACAGGAGCTACAAATTTGCCGCCAATGAAATTGTCGTAATGCGATTTAAATGACGGTCTTTTTACTAGATTTTCCATGAATATATCGTCTTTTTAATGATTTTTAAAGTAAATTGAACTTGAAAGGGCAAGCACCCGCTATTACAAACCTAGGGCAATAGCGCGGGCAGAGGTAGGAGAATCGTTTCATGTTATAGCACTATGGTCTCATTGTATTAACCAAATTATATTTTTGACATGCAGCACAAATTAAATCCATTCGGACTCAGCAGAGCAGAAAGTTTAAAGACACTTGTAGAAAATAGAACCGCATACACCTTGAAGAACTGCGAGTTAAATGTCTTTGAGACCTATACAGAATCTTATCATGTGCCCCTTGTATTTAATGATTTGGTGATCACCAGTATGTTGAGGGGCAAGAAGGTGATGCACTTGTCTGGAAAATCTGAATTTGATTATTATCCCGGACAAACCGTAATTGTGCCGCCAGCATTGTGCATGAACATCGATTTCCCCGAAGCAACAAATGAAAATCCAACGCAATGTATTGCATTGGCGATTGATCCCGATCAGATCAAAAAAACAATCACTTACCTCAATGAATTTTATCCTAAGCAAGCTGGAGCAAGTTTATGGCATTTGAATTTTGAAGAATGTCATTTTCAGAACAGCGAAGATATTGCAGGCTTGATTAATAAAGTGGTCAGAATTTGCTCAGAACGCTCTGGAGCCACTGATATTCTGGCTGATTTAACTTTAAAAGAATTGCTGGTACGTATCATGCAAAAACAGCATTTGAAAATTCTGGGAGCAGATGCATCGGAGCAGAACCGCAATCCATTGGCTTATGTACTCTATTATATCAAAACCAATCTGAATGAAAAAATCAATATCAATAGTTTGTCGGATAAGGCATGTATGAGTAAAGCCACGTTTTATCGCTTATTTAAGCGCGAACTTGGATTAAGCCCTAATGAATTTATCCTTTCTGAGAAAATTGCAAAAGCAAAGCAGTTGTTGAGTAATCCGAAAGCGAAAGTAGCGGCCGTTAGTTATGAGCTTGGGTTTAGTGACGCAAATTATTTTATACGGGCATTTAAAAAGCTAGTGGGCATGACACCAGGTCATTACCAGCTCCAGGTAAATGCCGGTTTTTAATCGTTTCAGGGAATTTTGATGACGTTTTAAGAAGTTTTTGATCGATTTTTATAGTTTTTAGTAATATAATGAATGAATTGAATGGAGAGAATTAGCTGATTATTAGCTATTTTTAGTTAAATCTCCCTTAATAGAGACGCTCATCATAATTATTTTATGAAAAGCTGAAGGTCATCCTTCAGCTTTTTTTGTTTGCGCTTAGAGAGGGAATGCCCTTTACTGGAATAAGTTGCTGAAATACCAAATAAACCAAATGTAAGATGAAGGAAGTCTGATGAGGTATGGTATCATCAATTTCTTGGCGATTTTTAGAAATCAGTGTTTAAAGAAAATGGAGATTACGGTAAAAAAAAGGGTAACAATATGATACTGTTTTAAGTATAATGAATCGCTTTTTTTAAGTTTGAATGTTTAACCAAACAGATCCCCGGATTCCATGTCAGATTTTCGCCTAGAAGTATTCTATACCGTAGCCAAACGTCTTAGCTTTACAAAAGCCGCAGAAAGCTTATTCATTACCCAGCCGGCCGTGACAAAACATATTCATGAATTGGAGCAGCAGTATAATAATAAGTTATTTGTCCGTAAGGGGAATCGGATTGAGCTCACAGCCGCCGGTGAATTGTTATTGCAGCATGCAGAAAAATTATTTGCGATTTATAGAAACATTGATTTTGAAATGAATGCCTTGGTAGACAAGAAAGAAGGGCTTTTAAATCTGGGCGCCAGTACCACAATTGCGCATTATGTAGCCGCCCCACTGCTTGCTGGTTTCAGAAAGAAGTTTCCCGACATTCGCCTGAACCTGATCAATGGCAATACAGAGCAGATTGAAAAAGCTTTAATTGATAAAGAAATTGATCTGGGCATTGTAGAAGGGAAGTCTAAAAATCAGGAAATCAGTTATACTGAGTTTATCAAAGATGAAATTGTGCTGGTTTGCGGGAAAGATCATCCCCTGGCAAAGAAAGATCAGCTGAGTCCGGAAACACTGAAAGATTATGCTTTTGTGCTGCGGGAGCAGGGATCTGGAACCAGAGAAGTGCTCAGCCATGCCCTAAAATCTATAGGCTTAAAAATGTCCGACCTGAAAGTCGAAATTCAGCTAGGAAGCACAGAAAGCATGAAATCTTATTTAATGAATTCTTCTTGTCTGGCCTTTATCTCTATTCATGCCCTCGGTAAAGAGCTGCAGAATGGCAGTCTGACGGTAATTGATGTGACCGGTTTGAGCATCGAACGCTATTTCTATTTTATTCACCTTCAGGGGAAACTCGATGGTTTATCTGAAGTATTCTTACGCCATGTTAAATTTGTTTATAACTTAAAGTAATATCAGATCAGGCTTTTGAATTTGATCGGCCCTTTCATTCTTCTCAATTTTGTACTACAAAAAAGGAGTAATTATGAAATTGAGCGAGCGAAAACGGAAGGTTATTTTTATCACAGCAGCATTGTTTTGTCTGCTGCCATTTATGTCTGCCCCATTGGCCCTATTATTAGGTTTGGCCATGGCGCAGCTGATGAAACATCCGTATCAGGAGCTCAACCATAAAGCAACCAATCTCTTATTGAAAGTATCTGTGGTCGGCCTGGGTTTTGGAATGAACGTATTTGCGGCCATGAAAGCTGGAAAAGAAGGGGTATTGTTTACCATTGCCTCCATCGCAGGGGTGCTGATTCTGGGCTATATCCTGGGCAAAGTTTTCAAAATTGAACGTAAAACCGCTTACCTGATCTCTGCCGGAACCGCAATCTGTGGTGGAAGCGCCATTGCCGCATTGTCACCAGTTATGAAGGCAGAAGAAAAAGACATTTCTGTTTCTTTAGGAATTGTCTTTATCCTGAATTCGGTGGCCTTATTCCTTTTTCCAATGATTGGACATGCGCTTGATTTAACGCAAAGCCAGTTTGGAATGTGGTGCGCCATTGCCATTCATGATACCAGTTCAGTGGTGGGGGCAGCCAGTAAATATGGAGAAGAAGCATTAAGAATTGCGACCACAGTCAAATTAGCCCGTGCGCTATGGATCGTTCCACTGGCATTTGGAACTGCATTTCTCTTTAAGAGTGACCGCTGTAAAGTGCAGCTGCCTTATTTTATTGGCTTGTTTATCCTGGCGATGCTGGCCAATACCTATCTGCCTTTTATGAGCGTATTATCGCCTTATATAGTGAGTATTGCGAAAGCCGGATTGACACTTACGCTGTTTCTGATTGGTTCTGGATTGTCCTTTAAAGTGCTGCGGATGGTTGGAATGAAGCCATTTTTGCAAGGGCTGATCTTATGGCTGGCGATTTCTGGTGCTTCCCTCTGGGCGATTATGATTTTAGGCTAAAATTCCGCCGTTTTATTTCATTAAAATGAGAATAGATCCTCTGCTTTTCACGATTTTTGAAGACACACCAACCTCATCGTTATGACAAAACAAGATTATATCCATGTTTACGAAAGAGATCTTCAAAGATTGATTACGGAAATGGAGGCTTATGGCCAGCAAGAAGATATTTGGTTAACAGCTCCAGGGATCAGTAATACTGCCGGGCACCTGGCACAGCACCTGATTGGGAATTTAAGAACCTTTGTCTGCCTGCCAATGGGTGATTTTTCTTATGTACGTGATCGCGAAGCTGAATTTAAAGCGGTCAGGTTCAGTTACGAAGAATTACTAAAAGAACTATACACTTTAAAAGCGGATGTAAAGACAAGTATTGAAAAAGTGAAAGACCTTGATGCGCCTTATCCAATTGAAGTTAAAGAAGTATATGAAGGCCAAACGAACGACTTTATGCTGTGTCATTTGTTGGCTCATTTGGCCTATCATACCGGTCAGATCAATTACCATAGGCGATTGCTGACCAAATAAATTGTTTCCTGTATTTATTCCAGTTCAAAAATAGCCTGGATTTCTACAGCTGAATTCATTGGGAGAGAGGAAGCGCCAACAGTAGCCCTGGTGTGCATCCCATTCTCTCCCAGTATTTCTACGAGTAGATTAGAAGCTTCATTCATTAATACCGCATGTTTGGTATATCCTGCTGCAGTGTAAAAGAATCCGGTTAATTGCACCGCTTGTTTGATGTGGTCTAAATTCCCACCAGCTGCTTGTTTCAACACTGCAAGGACGTTTAATAGCGTTTGTCGTGTCGCCAGTTTGGCCTGTTCTTCTGTAACCTCAGTGCCCACCATTCCTGGATGATCTACTTTTCCTGCATTTAATGCAATCTGGTTAATGAAAACCTGCTTTCCAGAGATGCGGAAAGGTTTGTAATTTCCAACGGGAGCAGGGGCATCTGGTAAGGTGATGTTCAATGCTTTCAAGCGCGCTTCAATTTTACTCCTTGTTGCTGCTCCTGCAATAGTACTACTGCCAGCAGCAATGGTACCCGTAGTAGAATTGGTTTTTGCCGCGGTTAGCGGAGCCATTGGGGCACTGTCTTTTGTCGCCTGGTATCCTTTAGCGGCTTTCGCCAAGGCATAACCTTGAAGTGCTGCCAGGTGTAATTCGCCTTCTGAAGGTCTGGTCACTGCATTTGCACCTGCTAATGAAGTAGTCCCAAAGGCGGTATTTCCCTGCGGGAGAGTTTTGTCAATTTCCTGATTTCCCATGATACCGGTAGGAACGATCACCATTCCGTGTACCGCAAGTGTACTCCAGAACGATAAAATCGCAGCCTCGCGTCCAGCACCACTGCCTGCCGACATAAATACCGTTGCAGGTTTGCCTTCCAGCTTACGGGCCGTCCAGATGCCAACACTCTGGTCCAGAAAGTACCGCATATCTGCCGACATATTTCCAAAATGAACCGCTGAGCCAAAAGCGATACCATCATAATCCGGTAATTCGTCAATCGACGCATAAGGAACCTGAGCAAATGCTTGTTTATCCTCATGAGCCAGAGCTTTGATTCTTGGTACCTGCTTCAAGACCGCAGTAGCACCTGGAAATTTTTCTATGCCGGCAGCCATCGCTTTGGCCATTTTATAGGTTCCGCCGCTTTCTGTATTGAAAAGGACCAGAACTTTCAGATCTGTAGGTTTTGTGTTCATTTTACGTTGGGCTTTTAGAGATAAGATGCTCAACAGGCATAATCCAACTAACAAACCTGTTTTTACACGTATTGAATTTATAAAATTCATTGAATATTGATTTAAAGATTTAATAAGCATACAAAGGTCGGTAAAGGGGCTTGTCTTTAAATATCTATATTTGCCAATAACATGTTATTTTGCGACACATGAATAGAGCCAGATTTTGTCACTTAACCGTCGATTCGGTAAAAAAGGAAGCCTACGTATGGCACGAAGCAGATTGGAAGTTTTCCGACGAATGGCATGCCCATCAAATGGGACAGCTAATTTTTGTAGAAAAGGGGGTTCAATACCTCCATACAGCAGAAAGAACTTATTTATTGCCCAGTCAGCATTGCGCCTGGATTCCTCCCGGATGGGTACACCGGACTTCCAGTCCCGTGAGTCAGGTATACCTGCGCTGTATCTTTTTAAATAAAACCAGCGATAGTCCCTTTTTTAAGGAACTGAATATTTTTCATACTTCAAAGGTGCTGCGGGAAATGATCCTATTTACAGAGCAATGGTCCAGATTGGAAGAAGAAGATCCCCTGGAGCAAGATTTTATAAAAGCCCTGGTTGGTATTTTACCACTTACATTTAATGCAGCTTTGCCATTGGTACTTCCGGTACCCAGAGACCCAAGGATCGCTAAAATGGTAGATTACCTGACGGAATGTGTAGACAATGGAGGGGTTTTAGTGAATGAGCTTAGAATTCCTGATGTGGCTGCTCATTTTAACCTTTCCGCGAGGACAATGGAAAGGCTGTTTAAACAAGATATTGGCATCACCGTAGCCGGATATCTTAAATTGTATAAAATGATTAAGGCCGTAGAATTGCTGTCTATTTCTGGAGAAACGGTAAAAGGGGTCTCGATGAAAGTCGGCTATGATAGCGTATCTACTTTCAGTAATACCTTTCAGCAGGTGCTAGGACTCCGGCCGCATGAAATGATGGTGCCCTAATAGGTGGGCCGCTTAAGAAACGAAAGGCTCATCAGTGTTATACTGTGAGCCTTTATATAAAGGGGGCATTAATAACGTGTGGAAATAAAGCGCTGCTTATACTTTAGAAGGATCGTAATGTAATCCCGGCGACAACCAGTATAAAAGCACCATTCTGGAGTACCTGTAATTGAATGGGGAGAATAAAAGTACACCCACCAATAGGATGGCCACATAGTACCACAGGTTTTCATAAGTTAAAGGCAATCCTAAAACATAAGCTGCAACACTCATCGAAATCATCTGCGCTACGTTCATCGCATAACTCACAAACATCGATACATAGAAATAACCTGGTTCGCGCTCAAATTTTAAACCGCAGTGCGGGCAAAACTCATTCATTTTCTGTACTTTGAAGCCATAGGTAGCGCCTGTAAAAACATTACCTGTGCGACATCTCGGGCATTTAGAATGGGTGATACCATACCATTGGGAAACATGCGGTGTGTGATTTAACTGGTCCGTACTGCTCATATCTTTGTGTTTTATTTATCTTGTTTTCTAAATTTATCTGGGGTTGAACCCACGTGTTTTTTAAAGAATTTTATGAAATAAGAGGGGTCACTAAAAGCGAGCTTATCTGATATTTCTGCTATAGAAAGCTCCATATTAATGAGTAAACGCTTAGCTTCTAAAATCACCCGATCCCGGATGAGCTGACCTGCAGAGATGCCCAAAAGATCATTGCACAATGCATTCAGATGATTTGGAGTGATGTACAACAGTGCTGCATACTGTTTTGGAAACCTCAATTCTATAAAATTGGTTTCAATTAATCTTTTAAAACTCTTCAGCAGGGTCTGGTTGTAAGAATTGGTTTGCGGCTGCTGCTTCAAACTCAGTCCTCTGGAAACCTGAATAAAAATATTCAGCATCAATAGCTTTACCAGATCGGCATCGAATGGTCTTGCCTCTTTTCCTTCATGGAGAATCTCTTCAAAAATAGACACTACTTTTTCCATCGTCAGTTCTGGCAATACCAACACTGCATCACCGGAATGCTCGTCAAAGAAGCTGAAATTCTCCAGGTATAGCGGATTGTATAAAAACGACTTGAAGTAATTTTCAGAGAAGTTGATGATATATCCGTCCACTTCCGATTCAAAAGCCCAGCTGTGTACCTGTCCGGGAGTCATAAAATAGATCATGCCTGGTAATACCGGGTAATTTTTGAAATCTATGGTCTGACTGCCGCTTCCTTTTGTGAAGCAGACCATGTGGTAAAAGGAGTGGCGATGTGCCGAATGTAAATGTAAGTACTGCTTAGAATAATGGCCAAACCTGCTCACTAGGATACCCGCATTTTTGTATTCTTCAAAAGTACTGATGTCATAAACAGGGATGTCATTCTTCATATACAAAGATACTGCTTAAGCTGGATTTTTAAGCGGTACTAATTCTCCATAAAATGGTACTTTTTACTGATCTTAACTTATAAGTTTAGCGGATATTGGCCATATTAGGCTTTTATGTCGGCTGGCTGTGGTATTTTTGAATCGGTAGTGCTTTTTTTAAAGACCCAGTATTTTTGCAGGGTGTAATTGAAACCCAGAGAGACAAGGATGTCTACCATGACCCTGGTTATTTTATAGTCCAGGCGCAATAGATTGCTGAAAAGATAAGTTCCTGAAGATTTTAGGAGAATACTTCCGGCAACTACAAATACGAATTTAACCAGTTGATTACCGACAGGCAATGGCGTAGATTTATTCGAATTGAAGGTCCAGTAACGGTTGATAGAGAAGTTGACAATGGCACCAATGACGCCACCAATAGCAATAGAAATGGTATAATGAATGTGCAGAAACTCTGTACAGGCGATCATGATCAGGTAGTCGATGATGCCACCTGAAAAAGCGGAAACCTGTGCCTTTGCAAAAACGTATACAGATTTCTTAATGCTCATTAACGCGCCTTTTGTTGTTTTGCTTCACGTTCTGCGTTATCTCTGATGTCGCCCAGTTTCAATAGTTTTTTGGTGTCCAGGAAATTGATGATGAACAAGACTAAACAGATACCAGTCGCAAAATATTCAATTAAATGTCCAAAGATGACTTCTAAAATAATGATGATGGCAAGAATGATCCTGATTTCAGTTGGACCTACAATCCCCGCATCGATGCTGTAAATGTCAGTGATTTTATAACGCAGCTGAGAAATGATCATCGCCCAACCGTATAAGGCTACAAATATAAAGGCAATCAATTCATATTCATTGCGGGCATAAACCAGGTAGCCTAAACCAATGAGAACGGTACTTGCCCAGTCCATAATGATGTCTAATGAAAAACCGTACCATTTACGTGGCGTATTTCTATAATAAGCCATTCTTCCATCCAGTGAATCACCAAACCAGTTGATCGCTAAACCTAGCGGACCTAATAACAGGTAATCTCTGCTGATGTAAGTGCCCAGGATAAAACCTAATAGTACAATTACGGAACCAGCAGTGCCGATAAATGTCAGCATGTCTGAACTGATGAAACTAGGGATGCGTTTGACCAGCCAGGAAATTGTGCTTTGCTCTATACCGCTTAAAATATTGGTTCTTTTTCTGTCCTGGAAAATTCTTTTTAAAATGCTATTGTCGCCAGTTACTTGATGCGCCTTTACTCTCAATTTATTTTCTTCCATTCAGGTTGTGTAATTATACTCTTATAGAATATGCTGCAAAAATATGGAATTGAAACTTCAAATGAAGGGAAATTCCGTTATTTCTTAGCTTTAATTAGCATTTATATGACCGAAATACAAAAAAGAATAATTTATCCATTAAAGACTACTGGTTTAGTAGATTTTATTGTATCTTTGCTGGCAGTAAAGTTCATTCATTTATTTACTTATCCAGAAAGACTGAGGGAAAGGCCCTGTGATGTCTTAGCAACCTGTTATTTTAATAAGGTGCTAATTCCTGTCCGCCATTTGGCGGAAGAGATAAGTTGTTAGAAAACCTGTATTTGGATTTTCTGGTAAACTCATCCATGCCTTCTTCTTGTAAACTGATTAAGTAGATTTTTTTTAAATCTATTAAAGCAATTCACATGAGAATTTATTTAGACAACGCTGCAACAACACCTTTAAACAGAGAAGTATTCCTGGCAATGGAGCCCTACTTCTTTGAAAACTTTGGAAATCCATCTTCTTCGCATCACCATGGCAGGGGAGCGAAAGTGGCCATTTCCCATGCCCGGGGAATCATTGCAGATCTGCTCAATAGCAGTCCAGATCAGATTGTGTTTACCTCAGGAGGTTCTGAGGCCGATAATACCGCCATCCTTTCGGGGCTCCGCAGCAATGGCATCCGACTGGCCATTACTTCCGTTTTTGAACACCATGCCGTATTACATACTTTACAGGCCCTAGAGAAAAATGGAGAAATCAAAGTAGTTTACCTGGAACATGATGCAAAGGGCAATCTTTCTTTGCCGCATCTGGAAAAATTGTTGAGTACTAATGAAAAGGCCTTTGTTTCTTTAATGCATGGAAATAATGAGATCGGTAACCTAAATGATGTTTTCGAAATTGGGGAGCTCTGTAAAAGATATGGAGCTGTTTTTCATTCGGATACTGTGCAGTCGATGGGGCAGTACCGATACGATACGCGTCATTTGAATGCGGATTTTCTGGTGGGTTCTGCGCATAAATTCCATGGCCCGAAAGGGGTGGGCTTTTTATACAGAAGTACCAGACAAACGCTTTTTCCTTTAATAAACGGAGGTGCTCAGGAACAGCGGCAGCGGGCAGGTACAGAAAATGTGAAGGGCATTGTTGGATTGGCAAAAGCATTGGAAATCAGTTATAGAAACCAGGACGTTGCTCAGCAGCATTTGGTTCGTTTAAAGGAACGTCTGATTTATAAGCTGAAAGATAGGATTGCTGAGGTGACCTTCAACGGAAATTCTGCAAATACAACGCTGAGCTTAAATAGCGTACTGAGTGTATCCCTGCCTGATCCGCACAATGGAATGGAACTTTTAAGTTACCTGGATCAGCAGCAGATTTCAGTTTCTGGTGGCAGTGCCTGTAATAGTCATTCAGGTGCAGGCTCTCCTGTACTTATTGCTTTGGGCGCTCCATTTGGGAGGTCTACCGTTCGTTTTTCTTTTAGCCGCTACAATACCGAAGAGGAAATTGACTATGCTGTTGAAAAGTTAGCGAAATGTTATGCCGGAGCAGAAAAAGCGGCTTTGCCTGTAATTTGTTCTTAGCAAACCTGTAGTGCATGAACTGTTGTTGATACCATGCAGGTTTGCTGAGCATAAATAGGTACTAAAGAAACAGCGCTTATCTTTTTGTTTTCTTCAATTCGATGACGGTAATTTCCGGCCAGATGCCCACTCTTCCTGAAAAACCGAGGAAGCCAAAACCTCTGTTGATATTCAGGTACCTGCCATTTGCACTGGTGACACCTGCCCAGTGTGCATAGCGGTATTTTACAGGACTCCATTTAATGCCAAAAGCTTCGATCCCAAACTGCATCCCATGGGTATGGCCAGATAGGGTCAAATGTATTGTTGAAGGCCAGTTTTTTACCTCAGACTCCCAATGGGTAGGATCATGAGAAAGTAAAACCTTAAAATCATCCGGATTTACATTTTGTAATGCTTTTTTTAGGTCGCCGCGCTCCCCAAAACCAATCCCCCAGTTTTCTACTCCTGCAAGGACAATATGCTGGCCGTTTTTTTCAATCCGTACATGTTCATCCAGGAGTAACCGGTAGCCCATTTCAGCATGGTGCCTTTTCAGACTTTGTAAATTGGTCTGTTTCTCTGTCTCATTTTCCCATTTGATGTAATCCCCATAATCATGGTTTCCAAGGATAGAAAATTGGCCATAAGGTGCTTTTATCTGTGAGAAATGGCCCATCCATGGGACGATTTCCTCTGCTTTATTGTTAACCAGGTCGCCGGTGAATACAAAAAGATCTGAATTTTGTGCCTTGATTAAGTCGATGCCTCTCTGTACTGCTTTCGCATTTTTAAAGCTCCCTGCATGTACATCGGAAATCTGTGTCATGCGGAAACCCTGAAATTGTTCCGGCAATTCGTCGAAGAATAACGTGTGTTTGATCACGCGGTAAGCGTATTTACCTTTAATTATGCCATACAGGAAAATGAACACCGTGACCGCGAATAAAGCCAATCCGAATTCTACCCAATACACGCTTCTTGTACCACCGGTAATTACCCTGTAACCGTCGCCAAGAATTAAAATAATCACAAAGACAAGTTCACTGGTAATCAAGACTAAGAACGTATGTGTAGTGACCTTGAAAAAGATATCCATGCCATTATCGCGCATACGCTGAATGGAATAGGCAAGAGAGGCGAGAATGAAAATGAGGAAGCCCCAGAACACCGGACTCAGCCAACTGCTGTTTGTTAAAGTTTCAATGCCAGAAAGAACGTACCAGTTGAGTAAAAATACAAAAGCGGCGATAATGGCGAAGGGTAAAAGATTGATTTTTCTTTTCATAAAAGACTTAGTATGATAAAAGTAAGTGTTCAGAAGGGATTTTGTTTTGATCCTGATCAATTTGACATTTTGCCGATGATTAAGAATTGGAAGGAATCCTTTAAAGAGTTGTTTTTTAATTCGCTTATAATCAATGGTATTGGTTTTATTGTAATTAATCCCATAGGATTGGTAGTAAATTAATCAATTGAAATACAGAAGGTTACAAATATTTTACCAAACCTATGTACTACTAAACCTATATACTTTATATATTTGCTTTATGAACCAAACAATTTACAACGGAAATCTAATGTTAACTCACTGCATGTGTGGGTAATGATTTCGGCTGTAAAGAGTAAAAATATTTAAAAGCTTCTTCAGTCTCCCCGACAGAAGAAGCTTTTTTCAAATAAGACCAAACGTACTATGCAAAGTTTTAGAACAGAGTTAGAAAATCCTGTTGTTGAAAAGGATATTATAGATCTTGAGAAAAAGATCAGCGCCTTTCGCGAAGGAAAAATCCATGAGGAAAAATTTAGAAGCCTGCGCCTTGCCCGTGGTGTTTATGGACAAAGACAGCCTGGCGTACAAATGGTGCGTATTAAATTGCCTTTTGGAAAAGTCACCTTCAAACAACTGTTACGCATCGCCGATGTTTCTGATGAGTATGGCAGTGGAAATCTTCACTTAACCACCAGACAGGACATTCAGATTCACTATGTGAGTTTAGACAGAACTCCTCAATTGTGGGAGGAACTGGAACGCGATGATGTCACGATCCGTGAAGCTTGTGGGAATACGGTTAGAAACGTCACCTCTTCGCCGGATTCAGGAATCAATCCAAACGAATTGTTTGATGTTTCTCCTTATGCACATGCGTTTTTCAGCTACTTCCTGCGTAACCCGATTTGTCAGGAAATGGGAAGGAAGATCAAATTTTCTTTCTCTTCGGATGAAAAAGATACGGCATACAGCTATATCCATGATCTTGGTTTTATTCCAAAAATCAATGAAAAAGGAGAACGTGGTTTTAAAGTGATGTTGGGAGGTGGACTAGGTGCACAGCCTTTCCTGGCCAGTTTGGTACATAATTTCCTGCCGGAAGATCAGATCATTCCTTATGCGGAATCCGTATTAAGGGTGTTTGACCGTTACGGAGAACGTACCAATAGAAACAAAGCACGTCTTAAATATTTAGTACAAAAATTAGGATTAGAAGAATTATTGAGACTTATTGATGAAGAAAGAATCGCCAATAAATCAAAGTCCTTTAAAATAGATAGAGATGCAGTCCTTTCTCCTGAGCCTCCTGCTTTGCTGGAATATCCGGAATTGGAGGTTGTAAATACTTTGGAATACCAGCATTGGCGCGCTACAAACGTAGTAGCTCAGAAACAAGCAGGCTTTTATGGCGTGTATGTAAAGGTGCCGGTAGGAGATATTAAAACCGATCGTGCCCGTAAATTGGTGGAAGGAATCAGTCCTCATGTGGCTGATGAAATCCGCATCACTCAAAACCAGGGACTACTTTTAAAGTTTGTTAGGGCAGCTGCTTTACCGGCTTTATATGAAGCCTTAAAAGCAGTTGATTTTGCGACTCCTGGATTTGACAGCATCGGTGATGTGACTACCTGCCCGGGAACAGATACTTGTAACCTTGGGATTTCGAATAGTATGTCGCTTTCTGTAGCGCTTGAAGAAGTGATCTATGAAGAGTTTCCAGAATTGATTTACGATAAAGACATTAAAATAAAAATCAGCGGATGTATGAATTCTTGTGGTCAGCATGGTCTGGCGCATATCGGATTTCATGGCAGCTCGGTGAAAGCAAATGGAAAAGTAGTTCCTGCAGTACAGGTGATGCTAGGTGGTGGTACCGTTGGTGATGGTGCTGGCAGGGTAGCGGAAAGGGTGATTAAAGCGCCTTCTAAGCGTGCTACTGATGTGTTAAGAACATTATTAAACGATTTTAGTGCGAATCACCAGGAGGAAGAAAGCTTCCATGCTTATTACGACAGACAAGGGAAAGATTATTTCTACCAGCTATTAAAACCACTGGCAGATCTGACTACCTTGAAAGAGGAAGAATATGTAGACTGGGGTCATGAAGAGATCTTTAATACGGCAATTGGTGTTGGAGAATGTGCAGGTGTGGTGATCGATTTAGTAGCTACTTTGCTATTGGAAGCAGAAGAAAAATTAGGTTGGGCAAGGGCTTCCTTCGAAGCAGGAGCATGGTCTGATGCCATTTACCATACTTATGCAGTATTCGTAAACGCTGCAAAAGCACTGTTACTGGATAAAGCAGTAAACAGCAGCACACAAATTGGTGTGATCCGTGAATTTGACACCCATTATGTGGAAACAGGAGAGTTTAAACTGAAAAGTACTTTCAATGAATTGGTGTTACAAATCAATAAGAATGAGCCTACAGCAGAATTTGCTGCCGCTTACCTGGCTGATGTCACCGACTTTTTTAATCAGATCAATGCAAAAAGAGAGGAGCAAATCTAATGAGCACTAAAAATATAAACAACAAAGAACCAAAGATTACTTTGGTAGGTGCCGGCCCTGGTGATCCTGAATTGATCACGATGAGAGGTGCAAATGCCTTGAAATCTGCCGATGTGGTATTGTATGATGCTTTAGTGAATGAAGGAGTATTGGATTATGCCAACCCTGAAGCCATCAAAGTATATGTGGGTAAACGTTCTGGAGAACATTCTTATTCGCAGGATGCCGTGAATAAGCTCATGATTGATTATGCCCTGAACTACGGTCACGTGGTCCGCTTAAAAGGTGGTGATCCTTTTGTATTTGGGAGAGGCTACGAAGAATTGGACTTTGCTGCGGGTTATAGCATTCCGGTAACGGTAATTCCAGGCTTATCCAGCTCGATATCTGTTCCTGGTTTACAGCAAATTCCGGTAACACATAGGGGATTAAGCGAAAGTTTTTGGGTGGTGACAGGGACCACCGCTTCCGGAAAAATCTCTAATGATTTGTATGAAGCGGCAAGATCTAAAGCTACAGTAGTCGTATTAATGGGATTGGGAAAACTGAAAGAGATTGTGAAGCTTTTCCAAAATGAAGGAAAAGGAAAACTACCGGTTGCTGCGATTCAAAGCGGTTCGACACAAAATGAAAAACTGGCGATTGGTGTGGTAGATACGATTGTCGAATCAGTAGAAGAAAAAGGAATTGAAGCACCAGCATTGCTGATCTTTGGCGAGGTGGTGTCCTTACACCCTTCTTTTCAACCCATCAAAGAATTTTTCAATGCACTTAAAGAAGAACAATAATTAATATGGAAGGCAATCAATTATTTCCTGTCTTCATTAAATTGAACACCATTCGCACAGTGCTGATTGGTGCAGGTCCGGTTGGACTGGAGAAATTAGCAGCCATATTATCAAATAGTCCTGAAGCCCGCATTCGGGTAATTGCAACCGAGGTTTTACCGGAATTTAGGGAACTGGCTGCCGCTCATGAAGGGGTGATCATTCTGCAAAGGGAATTTATGACCGGAGATCTGGATCATGCCGATCTGGTGGTCGCCGCAACAAATAACAATGTATTAAACCAACAGATCAGACTGGAAGCCGATCAGCGAAATCTGCTGGCGAACTTTGCGGACAAGCCGGATCTGTGTAATTTTTACCTGGGTTCGATCGTGAAAAAGGGAGACCTGAAAATAGCGATTTCTACCAATGGGAAGTCACCAACGATTGCGAAACGCTTAAAAGAAGTATTGAATGAAAACCTGCCGGAAGCATTGATTGATACTTTAGGAAACATGGAAGCTTTAAGAAGTACTTTAAGCGGGGATTTTGCGGAGAAGGTAACCAGGTTGAATGAAGTCACCTCTATTTTAGTGGCTGAAAGAGGTTCAGCGAAAAATGGATTTTCAAAAGTGAGTAAGGTTTTAAATGATCAGGCCATTTCAATTGAAACAGGGAATGCTATGGAAAGTCAGTCGGCGGGAACGAATGTAGTTTCAAATGAAACTCTGCTGGCTGAAAATGATGCGGTTCCTGAAAAGAGCGTAGATAAGGTTAAGAAAAACTTCAAATGGCTGATCTGGACCTCAATCGTGCTTTCTTTTGCTATCGTCATTACTGCTTTCTGGCATAAGGAACCTGAATTTCAGGCTTACCTGACGCAATTGGATCCCATGTTTTACTGGTTCCTGATAGGTGGGTTTGTGTTCGCGATGATTGACGGTGCCATTGGGATGTCGTATGGGGTAACCTCTACTTCATTTTCTCTGGCGATGGGTGTTCCCCCTGCCTCAGCGAGTATGGGTGTCCATCTGTCGGAAATTCTGAGCAATGGTATTGCCGGCTGGATGCATTACCGTTTCGGAAATGTCAACTGGAAGCTGTTCCGTATGCTGCTGATTCCAGGAATTGTGGGCGCTGTAGTAGGTGCCTACCTGTTGTCGTCATTAGAACATTATAACCATTATACGAAGCCCATCATATCAGTGTATACCCTGATCCTTGGTGGTGTAATTCTTTCCAAAGCCTATCAAATTAACCGCGGGCTGAAAAACCCGAAAGGTAAAATTAAAAAAATCGGTCTTTTAGGTTTGTTTGGTGGTTTTATCGATGCTGTTGGTGGCGGTGGCTGGGGATCCATTGTTTTATCCAGCTTAATCGCAGGAGGAAGAAACGCAAGGTTCTCTTTAGGAACGGTAAAAATTACCAGATTCTTTATTGCCCTGATGAGCTCCCTGACTTTTATTACCATGTTAAATGGCGCACATTGGGAAGCAGTAGGTGGTTTGGTGATTGGCAGTGCATTGGCATCGCCGATTGCAGCGAGAGTATCGAATAAGATCTCTGTAAAAACAATTATGGTGTCAGTAGGTGTATTGGTAGTATTGGTCAGCTTACGCAGCATCATCAATTTTATCCTTAAAGAATTTTAGTCATGAAAGAAAATTTAACAGCAATAGCTGAACAAATAAAAGATAAAGATCCGGTAGAGGCCCTGCGTTATTTTGCAGCTGCTTATCCGGGGAAAATAGTGTTCTCCACCAGTTTCGGTTGGGAAGACCAGGTGGTTACACACCTGATTTTTGCAAATGATATTCCCATTGAAGTGTTTACCCTGGAAACAGGCAGGCTCTTCCCGGAAACGTATTACGTATGGAACAGAACATTAGAGAATTATAAAAAGCCGATCCTGGCCTATTATCCGCAAGCAGAAGCGCTGCAGGAAATGGTGAATGCCAAAGGGCCAAATAGTTTTTATGAATCGGTAGAAAACAGAAAAGAATGTTGTCATATTCGTAAGTTAGCGCCTTTGCAGAGAGCGATTAGCGGTAAAGATTGTTGGATCACGGGCATCCGTTCCGAGCAATCGCTCAACCGTACAGATATGACCAACCTGGAGTGGGATGAGCAAAATAACCTGCTGAAATTCCACCCTATATTTCACTGGTCGCTGGAAGAAGTAAAGGCCTATATCAAGAAACATAACATCGTTTATAATACCCTTCACGATAAAGGTTTTCCGAGCATCGGATGTGCTCCCTGTACCAGAGCGGTGCAAGAAGGGGAGGATTTCAGAGCCGGACGCTGGTGGTGGGAAGATCAATCAAAGAAAGAATGTGGTTTACATGCCACTAAGTAAAAGATAAGAAAATGAGTAAGTATAATTTAGATTATTTAGACGAACTGGAAGCCGAAGCCATTCACATTTTACGTGAAGTAGCCGGGCAATTTGAAAAGCCAGCATTGCTATTCTCCGGAGGAAAAGACTCGATCACCCTGGTACGACTTGCCGAAAAAGCATTCCGCCCGGGAAAGTTTCCTTTCCCACTCGTACACATCGATACTGGACATAACTTCGAAGAAACCATTGCCTACCGTGATACAATGGTGGAGCGCCTGGGCGAAAAACTCATCGTTGGTCATGTACAGGAGTCTATTGATCAAGGAAAAGTAGTAGAACAAACTGGAAAAAGTGCCAGCAGGAATTCCCTGCAAACGGTAACTTTACTGGATACCATTGCCAAACATGGTTTCGATGCCTGTATCGGTGGCGCACGCCGCGATGAAGAAAAAGCAAGGGCCAAAGAAAGAATTTTCTCGGTAAGGGATGAATTCGGACAATGGGATCCTAAGCGTCAGCGTCCGGAACTTTGGAACATCTATAATGGTAAGATTCATAAAGGAGAAAATGTACGTGTTTTCCCAATCAGTAACTGGACGGAACTGGATGTCTGGAACTATATCAAAAGAGAAAATATTGATCTTCCTTCCATTTATTTCGCACACCGCAGAGATGTGATCACCAGAAATGGTCAGCTGATGGCCGCTTCGCCATTCCTGAACATGGATGCAGATGATATCGTAGAAAATAAAATGGTTCGTTTCCGTACCGTTGGTGATATGAGCTGTACTGCAGCCGTAGAATCGGAAGCCGATCAGATCGAAGACATCATCAGCGAAATCAGTGCATCAAAAATTAGTGAACGTGGCGCGCGCATGGACGATAAGGTATCAGAAGCTGCTATGGAAGACCGCAAAAAAGGAGGGTATTTTTAATGAATTTATTGAAATTTTTTACCGCAGGAAGTGTAGACGACGGAAAGAGTACACTTATTGGAAGACTGCTTTACGATACAGATTCTATTTTAGCGGATCAACTGGAGGCCTTACAGCAATCTAACCGTAAAAATGACGATGGTACCATCGATCTGGCCATTTTAACAGATGGATTAAGAGCAGAAAGAGAACAGGGAATCACCATCGATGTGGCCTATAAATATTTTCAGACGGAAAAGCGTAAGTTTATTATCGCTGACACCCCTGGTCATATTCAATACACCAGAAACATGGTTACAGGTGCTTCTACCGCTAAATTGGCCATTATTTTGATTGATGCCAGAAATGGGGTAGTAGAACAAACGATCAGACATTCGTACCTGGTTTCTTTATTAGGAATCGAACATGTGGTGGTAGCGATTAATAAAATGGATATGGTGGATTACAGCGAAACAGTGTTCCACGCAATCACTGAAAAGTATAAAACACTGGCCGAAGAATTGAAGCTCAAAGCGGTAACGTTCATCCCCGTGAGTGCTTTAAAAGGTGATAACATTGTTCATGAGTCCCAAAACATGATTTGGTATCAGGGACGCAGTCTCCTGCATTTCCTGGAGACGGTAGATGTAGAGGATAAACAAAGTTATCACCTCGCCAGAATGCCAGTGCAATGGGTAGTGAGGCCTCAAACTGATGCGCTTCATGATTACCGTGGTTATGCAGGCAGGGTGTTAAGTGGTTCATTTAAACTGAATGATAAAGTAACGGTATTGCCATCAGGAAGCAGTTCCACCATCGATAGGATCGAAATTTTTGACCTTAGGCCAGAAGAGGTGCATGCCGGACAATCAGTTACGCTTCACCTGAAGGATAATATTGACATCAGCAGGGGCGATGTTTTAGTCAATGCAGCGCATTTACCGCAAAACTCGAAACTGATTGAAACAGATGTTTGCTGGATGGATAGTCGCCCGCTTGACGAAAGCATCACTTACTTATTGCAGCACAATAGCAAGGTCACAAAAGCGAAGATCAGCGAGATCATTTATAAAGTAGACATCAATACTTTGGAGAAACAGGATGCTGCCGACTTCAAATTGAATGATATTGGCAGGATTTTAATTAAAACAGCTGATGAGCTGGCTTTTGATCTTTATACAGATAATAAAGCGAATGGTGCAGCGATATTGATCGACAGCAGAACGAATTTAACGGTTGCTGCTTTGATGTTTAGAGCGGTTGCAGATTAGTACCCTATAAATTTTAAAAAAGTATTACCAAGATTAAAAAAGAAGCATTACTAAGAAAAGGTTGAAATCTTTTGCGCTGAAGGGCACAAAATTTTCTAGACCTTTTCCTTAGAACGCTTCTTTTTTTTTATCAATTGAGTAAGGAATTATACTTGCTTTTCCCTTCCCCTTTCCCCTCTACCACTATTCGGCGTTAATTTTGCTGTGAAAATTTAGGCTGTGGAGAGACCTGGAAAACTTTGCGCCCTTCAGCGCAAAAGATTTCATGCTCGAATAGCTAAATTTTTAATTAAAATTATTTGCAGGAATAATTGCCATTTTAGCTTGTATTGCCTATTTTATGATACTTTTAACCCCTTGAGAATTATGGAGATTATCCACCTGAGTGCAGAATGTTATCCTATTGCTAAAGTAGGTGGTCTGGGCGATGTTGTTGGCGCTTTGCCAAAATACCAGAATAAGCTTGGCCACGTTGCTAAAGTGGTCATGCCAGCTTATCAGACCAAATTTATGCAGGAAAATGAGTTTGAGGTGGTATATGATGGATGGGGGAAGCTGGGCTTTCATGATTTTCCAGTCAGAATTTTTAGAGAATTGACCAATAAGCTGGGTTTTGACTTATACCTGGTGCATATTTCCGGCCTAATGGACCGACCAAATGTTTACGGTTATGACGACGATACAGCGCGTTTTCTGGCTTTTCAAATTGCCGTATTGGATTGGATTGCGCAATGGGAACATAAGCCAGACGTGGTCCATTGTCATGATCACCATACAGGATTAGTCCCTTTTATGATGGCGTACGGACATCAGTTTAAAAAGTTAAGTCAGGTAGCTTCTGTATTGACCATTCATAATGCACAATATCAGGGGCAGTTTGGCTGGGATAAATTACATTATTTACCACCCTTTGATTTATGGAAATCTGGACAGTTGGACTGGAAAGGATCGATAAATCCATTGGCTGCGGCAATTAAATGCGCATGGAGAGTCACTACGGTATCACCAAGTTATTTGGAAGAAATTAGTTTTAAAGCCAATGGCCTGGAAGATTTACTCGCGCAGGAACGCTCCAAATCTGTAGGCATTTTAAATGGGATTGACAATGAGGTATGGGATCCACAGCATGATCCTATGCTGGAAAAGAAATATGCGATCCGTACTTTGGATAGTGGTAAAAAGGCGAATAAAGCGGCTTTATGTCGCGTGTTTAACCTGGATCCTGAAAAGCCGTTATTTACTTTTATCGGGCGATTGGTAGGAGAGAAGGGAGCAGATTTGTTGCCTGAGATTTTTTATAATGCCTTGTCAAAAGGAAATGGCGCGATTAATGTATTGGTTTTGGGATCTGGAGATCCTCAGGTAGAAGGTAGATTGATGCAGTTGAAAGAGGCTTTTCCAGGAAATTATAATGCGTATATTGGTTACAATGAACAGTTGTCACACCAGATTTATGCTGGGGCCGACTTTCTGCTGATGCCAAGCAGAGTAGAGCCATGTGGACTGAATCAGATGTATGCCCTGCGTTATGGAACCGTTCCTATTGTCCGTAGGATTGGAGGATTAAAAGATACAGTGATAGATATTGGAGATGGGGGTTTTGGTATTTGTCATGATCAGACTAGTGTTTGGGATGTGGGGCACGCGATAGGTAGGGCATATGAACTATATCAGGATCAGCCGAAGCTAAAGGAAATCCGAAAGTATATGATGCAATTAGACCACTCATGGGATAGAGCGGCTCAACAATATATTGATTTGTACCAAATGTAAACTGAATATTTATGACTGATAAAGTATTAGGCGTCATCCTGGGCGGTGGCCAGGGATCTAGGCTTTCCCCTCTAACACAAACGCGATCCAAGCCTGCTGTTCCTATTGCTGGAAAATACAGATTGGTCGATATTCCTATTTCTAACTGCTTAAATTCAGGCATACATCGCATGTTTGTCCTGACGCAGTTTAATTCCGCATCGCTGAATAAGCACATCAAGAATACTTATCATTTCAGCCATTTCAGCGCTGCTTTTGTAGATATTCTGGCAGCGGAGCAGACTCCCGATAACCCGACTTGGTTCCAGGGAACTGCCGATGCCGTTAGACAGGTGATGCACCATTTGCTGAACCATGAGTTTGAGTATGTACTTATCTTATCTGGGGATCAGCTGTATCAGATGGATTTCAATGAAATGGTCAATGCACATATTGCAAGTGGTGTACACCTGACGCTGGCCACTATTCCGGTAACGGCAAAAGATGCTACTGATTTCGGGATTCTGAAAACCAATTCCGACAATATCATTACCTCATTTATTGAGAAACCAGCCGCAGAATTACTGAAGGACTGGACTTCTGATACCGGAGAAGAGATGCGCGCAGAAGGACGTGAGCACCTGGCCTCAATGGGCATTTACATCTTCAGCAGAGAATTGCTGATCAAGATTTTTGCGGAAAATGCAGAAGAGAAAGACTTCGGAAAAGAAATTATCCCAAGGTTATTACAGTCGAACCGTGTGTTGAGCTATCAATATGAAGGATATTGGACCGATATCGGTAATATTTCTTCCTTCTTTGAAGCCAACTTAGGACTTACCGATGACCTGCCTAAGTTCAATCTTTTTGATAGTAAGCATAGTATTTTTACCCGCGCACGTATGCTGCCGCCTTCTAAAATATTAGGTACCACACTGGATAAAACCATTATTGCTGAAGGCTGTATTTTGCACGCCAAATGTATCAAGCATTCCGTGATTGGTATCCGCGCAAGAATTGGTAAAGGAACCACGATAGATAGCTGTTACATTATGGGCAGTGATAAATATCAGACATTAGAAGATTTAGAGATCGATCTGGAAAATAAAAAACCATGGATCGGGATCGGCGATAACTGCACGATTACCAATGCGATTCTTGATAAAAATTGCAGGATCGGGAATGACGTACAGATTAATGGAGGCGCTGAGCTTCCGGATAGCGACCATCCTTTATATACGGTAAAAGATGGTATTGTAGTCGTTAAAAAAGGCGCAATTATTCCTGATGGAATGGTGATTTAAAGCCAGGCAAATGAAAATGTGCTGCATAATTCATGCGGCATTATTTAAATAAATAGAAAAAGAATGCTTGTGAAAAGCAGCTGCTAGGGAGCCATGCCCTCAGCTGCTTTTTTATTGGTACCTGAATATCAAAGAGAATACCGTTTTTTCATAAGGAATGGAATTTACTTCCAGATTCCCATGGTGCATTTTCATGATGTTTCTGGTGATGGTTAGCCCGATTCCAGAGCCGTTCTTTCTGGTGGTAAAAAAGGGCACAAAGATCTTTTCAATCAATTCTGTATCGATTCCTTTTCCATTATCACTCACCTCCAGGTAAAGTTTATTCTGATCCATCCGATAATTGATTGCTATGGCCGGGTGTGCTACTCCTTCTAATGCATAAATACTATTCGTCACCAGGTTAATTAAGGCCTGTTCTACCAATTTTAGATCAATTTGAATGGTGATCTTAGAGGAGGTTTGCTCCACTTTAAGGATGATGTTTCGGCCGCTGGCAAAAGGCTGCATCAGTACTTTGATGTGCTGCAGGATTTCTCCTATCGTATGGTATTCCAGATCTGGGGTGGGTAATTCTGCAATCAGCCGGTAATCTTTTACGAAGTCCAGCAGGCCCTCAGACCTTCTTTTGATCGTTTTAATGGCTGGTTTTAAATCTTCCAGGTCTTCATGGTTTAAGGATTGTTTATCCGCAATCATACTGTTTACGGTGTCGGATAATGAGCTGATTGGGGTAATAGAATTTAATATTTCATGGGAGATCACGCCAATTAACCTATTCCAGGCTTCAGATTCCTTTTGCTCTATCTCATCTTTGATGTTTTGGAAGGAAATGATGGTATAATCTGTCAGGTACAAGTTTAAAGGGATGACTTCTGTAGAGAGCTGGATCTGCTTATCCTGGATTTTGAGCTCCATAAAGCGCTTTCCTCCTTTGCCAATGTCTTCAATTTCTTTGGCAAATGCGGGACTGTGCTGCGCGAGTCGGTGCCAATATTTATAGGCAGGAATCCCTAGTAAACTGGTGGCCGCCTGATTGAAAAATACGATTTCTGCTTGTTTCGAATCCTGCTCATTGTCTTTTACCACGATGACACCTACAGGCACCTGCTCTAATATGGTCTTGATCAATTGAAACATGGAATCTTTTTCCAGCTGCATGTTTTTTTGCGTCTGTATGATGTCGTTAAAAGACTCATACAGTTCTGGAAAACTTCCGCTGCTGGCTTTGTTTCTAAAGTTTAAGGTGCTGTCGCGGGTTTTTACCGCCAGGATGAAGCGCTTAATATCTTCTCTGATCTGGTTGATGTAATAATATAAATTGGTCAGCGCCGCAATCAAAAGAATACTCAATCCAGAAATGGTAAACCAGAGCTCTGTTCTTTTGATCAGATGATACAAGAGGATCCCTATTACATTGATGATAACCAGCCTACAAAGGAGCTGGAAGGTGAATCGTTTATAAAACATCATAGGTCAAACTTTTCTATGCGTCGGTAGAGCGCGGCACGGGTAAGGCCCAGTTCCAATGCAGCTCTGGAAATATTTCCTTTATGTTTATCGATTGCTTTCTGCACCATTAGCTTCTCCATTTCTTCCAGTCCCATTTCTGGCTGGATGACGGTACCTCCTCCGAATTTCTGCGGACTCAGCTGCAGGTCATGTGCAGAGATCTCCATGCCATCGGCCATAATCACGGCACGCTCAATGACGTGCTGCAATTCGCGTACATTACCTGGCCAGTGGTAACCCAATAGCAGCATTTCTGCTTTTGCTTCAAATTTATATAGGTTTTTATGGTATTTAGTGCTGAAACTGTGCAGAAAGTGATTGGCCAGCAGCGTAATGTCTTCTCCGCGCTGCGCTAATCCCGGTAATAGCAGTTCCACAGTATTGATGCGGAATAGCAAATCTTGCCGGAAAGTACCTTTTGCAACCATTTCATTTAAAGGCATGTTCGTGGCAGTGATCAGCCTGATATTTACTTTTCTTTCTTTGCTCTCGCCCAATCTGGTGACTGTTCTATTCTGCAGTACGCTCAGTAATTTAGCTTGCAGCGGCTGAGATAAATTGCCGATCTCATCCAGAAAAATCGTTCCGCCCTCAGCCAGTTCGAACCTGCCGGGTTTATCTTCTTTTGCATCCGTAAAGGCACCTTTCGCATAACCAAATAACTCACTTTCAAAAAGGTTTTCGTTGAGGGAACCCAAATCAACGTGCATGAAGATGGCATTTTTTCTTAGGGAATGCTTGTGTAATTCGTAGGCAAATACCTGTTTTCCTGTTCCGTTTTCACCCAATATCAAGACATTGGCATCGGTTGGAGCCACTTTTATCAGTGTGTTCTGTAAATGTTTGATCGGTTCGGAGTTTCCAACAATATGATCAAATTGTCTAGCCTGATCCTTTTGCAGAGAAGAATGAATCTTTTCCAATTTCTTCACCTTTTTGTTGGATTGCCTTAAACGAGAGGCGGAAGACAGCGTAGCAAACAATTTTTCATTTTCCCAGGGTTTCAGGATAAAGTCTGTCGCACCCTTTTTGATCGCCTGGACGGCCAGCTCCACATTTCCATAAGCAGTCATGAGGATCACCACATAGTCTTTATCAATAGATAAGATATGCTCTAGCCAGTACAATCCTTCACGGCCATCACTAGCCCCTTTTTGATAGTTCATGTCCAGTAATATGAGGTCTACTTCATTGTGACTCAATAATACATTGATCTCCTTAGGGGATTTACAGGTGATGACCTGACTGAAGTGCTGCTTCAGGAATAAGCGTGCACTTAGTAGGATGTCATCATCATCATCAATTACTAAAACATTTGCATCTATCATTATGGTATGAATTTAAACCAAAAATAAAAGAAACTGTTCGATGCTGTACAGCTACTGTCCGATTATGAACGATTTTTTGGATGTTGTTGATTTAAGTTATTGAAATACAGTAGGATAAATGTGTTTATTGGAATTGGCACAGCCTTGGCTTAGGGCTCAGCAATAAGCTTAAGATAAAAATGGATAAGATTATACAGAAGAAACGGTTCAACAAAAAAACGATATTAACTATTGTAGGCGCTGTTGTTTTAGTGGGCCTGGTGGCTTACGGATATAGCTTGTCCTTAAATAAGGTGTACAAAGCAGATGCAGAGAAAATAACCATCAACCAGGTGACTTTTGGTGATTTCGAGGATGTCGTATTATTGAATGCCAGTGTTGTTCCGCTGACTTCTGTGATTGTGAGTTCGCCGGAGGGTGGAACGGTTGCGGAGATCTTTACAGAAAACGGAGCATCCGTAGTAAAAGGAACGCCGCTATTGAGAATCACCAATCCAAATGCTTTATCTAATTATACGTCCAGCGAAACCAGTATTACCGAGCAGATCAATCAATTGAGAAAATTAAGATTAGATCTGGAGCAAAACCAAAGGGTAATGGGACAAGATATGATGGATATCGAAAACAGTTTGAGAACTGCAACCCGTAAATATAAAATTGACAGCGCCTTGTTCAAGAAAAGTGTGATTACCCGTGAGGAGTTTAATACTTCCAGTCAGGATTACGAATATTATCAAGGCAGAAGGGGAATTTTAAGGCAAGCGATCAAACAGGAAAACGAAGGTAGGGTAATGCAATTGAAACAGATTGACATTTCTATCGGAAGAATGAATGAAAGTCTGGAAACCATCCGACAAAATATAGAAAACATGACTATTAAGGCGCCTGTAGCCGGTCGTCTCTCCTCTTACGATCCGGTTATAGGTAAGTCTTACTCCCCTAATGAAATGTTGGGCAAGATTGATGTCATGCAAGGTTATAAATTGCAGGCCAGTGTAGACGAATACTATGTGAACAGAGTGAAGGAAGGGCAAACTGCCAGTGTGGAGTTCAACGGGAATACCTATAAGTTAGTGGTTAGGAAAGTCATCCCTGAGGTAACTGCCGGACAGTTTCAGGTCGAACTTGTGTTTGAAGGCAAAGCACCGGAAGACCTGAGAAGAGGTTTGTCTATGCAGGTGAAACTGACCTTGTCTGACAATAGTAAATCCTTACTGATTGCTCAGGGACAGTTTTTCCAAAGTACAGGAGGTACCTGGGTATTTGTCCTGAAAGATGGTAAAGCAACTAAAAGAAATGTGAAAATTGGTCGTAAGAACCATAAATATTATGAAGTATTGGAAGGCCTGCAAAAAGGAGAGGATGTGATTACTTCTTCTTATGATCAGTTCAATCAATATGATATTGTAGAAGTGAGTAAATAAGATAAATTTAGGTTAGTTAGCCCGTGGTTTGCGTTGACCCGGGCGCTTACCTACTAAAAAGAAACCCTGAAAGAAAAAATATAGCCATGATAAAAATTGAAAACCTGGAGAAAGTTTACAAAACCGAAGAAATTGAAACTACCGCTTTAAATGGAATTAACCTTCATGTGAAAGAAGGGGAATTTGTCTCGATTATGGGCCCATCAGGATGCGGTAAATCTACCCTTTTAAATGTGATGGGCTTACTGGATAAACCAGAAAGCGGTAGCTATAAATTTATAGACACGGAACTGCTGACAATGAACGATAAAGAACGTTCTAACTTCAGAAAACGCAACATGGGCTTTGTGTTTCAGAACTTCAACCTGATTGATGAACTGACTGTTTTTGAAAACATTGAGCTGCCTTTGATTTATAATAAAGTAGCCGCTCCAGAGCGCAAGCGACTGGTAAATGAAATCATCGAAAGGATGAATATCGTGAATAGGAGTGGACATTTTCCTCAGCAGCTTTCCGGTGGACAGCAGCAGCGTGTGGCAGTAGCCAGAGCGTTGGTGACTAAACCCAAATTGGTACTTGCCGATGAGCCTACTGGTAACCTGGACAGTTCTCATGGTAATGAAGTGATGGAATTGCTTTGTGAACTCAACGAAACAGGAACCACAATTGTCATGGTGACCCACTCTTCTCATGACGCCAGTTTCTCTAACCGCATCATCAATTTAAAAGATGGTCATGTGATCTCTGAGAAAATTAACAAGACCCGTACTGAAGAATTAATTTAAAATACCTCGTCCTGATGTTCCGACTCAACCTCAAAATCGCCATGCGCAACCTCTGGAAAACCAAAGGCTACACCTTGTTGAATATCTTCGGGCTATCGATTGGTCTTGCAGGATTTATCATTATCCTATTATATGCAAATCTGGAAAGGAGTTATGATACCTGGAATCCGGAGGCAAAAAATGTATACCGTGTTTCTATTAAAGGCGGACCGGATCAGGACGAATATGCTTCAAGTCCGGCAGAGTTAGCACCAGCGTTAAAGGAAGTGATTCCAGAGATTGAGGATTATGGCCGCTATTATGTGTGGGATAGTTATCAGCGATTGCTGACTGCTGGTTCTAGAGAAATGTACGTAGACCATATTCTTGGGGTAGACAGTAACTGGTTTAACCTATTCCCTTATAAATTCATTTACGGAGATGCAAAATCCTCCATCTTATCGAATAATCAGATTGTCCTGAGCCAGCCGGTAAGTGAAAAGTTCTTTGGGAAAACGAATCCTGTAGGACAATCTTTAGTAGTCAATGCCGATAAGCGTTATACGGTAAGCGGCGTTTATGAATTGCCAAATACACCCGAACATATAGAAGTAGAGGGCTTTATAAAGAAATCTTCAAAAGGAGACGGTTGGGGCAATGGTAATTTTTATACCTACCTAAAAGCTAAACCTGGAACAGACGGAAAAATATTGAGTCAAAAGCTAAATGCCGCATTTCAGAAATTACCGATGGTAAGAAAAGATACGAATATGCAGAAGGTTCAATTGATCACGCTGCCAGTCACTGATGTTTATCTGCATGCCACAAGTCTGCAGGACCCTGTTAAAAGAGGAAATCCAGCAATGGTCACTATTTTGGTATTATTCTCTTCTTTATTACTCATTATTGCCTGCATCAATTTTACGAATCTAGCGATCGCTCAATCGGTAAAAAGAGCGAAGGAAACCGGAATTCGTAAAGTATTAGGCGCTGCAAAACGTCACCTGATCAGCTACTTTTTAACAGAAACCACGATTCAGTGTTTAGTAGCGCTGCTGTTGGCCCTAGTGTTTGCAGAAGTAGCGCTACCCGTCATGAATCGCTTGATGGATCTGAATTTGTCTTTATTAACCTATAGTAATCCTTGGCGGTTGGGCCTTCAATTAGGATCAGTGATGTTATTGGTGATTGTCCTTTCTGGAGGATATGCAGCCTTCTTCCTATCCAGCTACGAGCCTGTAAAAGTGCTGAAAGGGAATTTTTCCAGAGGGAATGGAAGCATGTGGATGCGTAAGGCATTGATCTCTGTACAATTTATAGTGGCCATCGTATTTATTGTGTCATTGATGATTATTAAGCAGCAGGTCAATTATATTAAAAATCAGGATGTTGGTTTTAAAAAAGACCATGTATTGGTATTTAAGATTAGAAAAGGAGAAACCAGGAGTAATTTTCAGCAAGTAAAAGATCGCTTATTGAAAATTGATGGGGTAACTGGGGTAAGCAGGGTAAATTATTATCCGGGCGTTAAAGCGATCCAGGTCATTGGGCGTGAGTTCAACGGTCAGTACGTAGATAACCTAAGCGTGGTGACTACTGATTTTGATTATTTTGACGTCATGGGGATGCCTGCGATAGCAGGAAGGTTGATTTCCAGTAAATTTAAGACAGATAGTACTGCCGTGATGGTCAATGAGGCTTCGGTTAAGAAATATGGATTGAAGGAACTGATCGGAAAAAAATGGATCAATGATCAGGTCATTGTGGGGGTTCTAAAAGATCATGTTCAAAGAGGGATGGAGTTTGCTGCTGAACCTACGGTTTTTATGGTGGAGACTAAAAATTCAAATGCGGCTGATCAGGTCGTTGTGAAAGTGAATGGAAAGCATACACAAGAAACGATAAACGGAATTAAAAACATTTGGCAATCTGTAGAGCCTTTCCCATTTCAATATACTTGGCTAGACCAGAGTTTTGCCAATGTATATATGCAGTACATCAGGCTTGATAAGATTTTCAATGTATTCACCTACGTCACATTAGCGCTTGCCATATTAGGCTTATTTGCACTGGCCTCCTTTACTGTGCAGGAACGAACCAAAGAAATTGGCGTAAGAAAAGTGCTGGGTGCAGAAACCTCTGATATCCTGAAAATGATCAATAGCACTTTCCTGATCCTGGTGCTGGTCGCCAATCTAATTGCGATTCCGATCGCTTATATTTTAGCCAGTACCTGGTTGTCGGGATTTGCCTATCGCAGTACCATCACCATTTGGCCATTCCTTGCCGCAACGTTCGTTTCGGTATTGGTGACGGTGTTAACGGTCAGCCTGCAGACGTATAAAACCGCCAATGCGAAACCGGTAGATGCACTTAAATACGAATAAACTACTCAGATAAAACGATATGTTCAGACTAAACTTTAAAATCGCCCTGCGTAACCTTTGGAAAAACAAAGGCTATACCCTCATCAATGTAGGTGGCCTGGCTATTGGCTTGGCGAGCTGTATGCTTTTGTTATTGTATGTCGCTTACGAATGGAGTTACGATAAACACACATCGGGTTACGATCGTACTTATGTAGTATATAGTAATCAGAAGAATGCCGATGGCATTGTAAGTTATGCCTGGACACCTGGTGTGATGGCAGAAACTTTGAAAGAAACGGTACCAGAGCTTGCTTATGCCTCCCATTCCACTTATCCTGCTGAGTTCCTAATTAGTAACCAGGACAAATCCTACAAGAAGAAGGGGATATTCACTGATCCTGCCTTTCTTAAAATCTTTGACTATAAGTTTGTGAAGGGAAACAAGGATCAGGCATTGAAATCTCCAAATGGGATCATTCTCAGCGAGCGGCTGGCCAAAATTTTATTTGGAGCGGAAGATCCTTTGAATAAAACGCTGAAGTTTTCCGGTGTAGAATTGCTGACTGTGGAAGGGGTGATCCAAGATGTACCCGTAACCAGCAGTATTCAGTTTGATTATCTGCTTTCCTGGGAACTTTATCAAAAATTGAATCCTTGGGTGAAAAGGGCTGGTTGGGGCAGCAATCACTGCTTAACCTTGCTGCAATTACGCGACAATAGTGCTTTTGAAAAAGTAAGCAAGGCGATCTATGGTGTGTATGGCAGAAACCAACAAGATAATGACAATGATGCTATTATTCACCCCATTGCTAAATGGCATTTGTATGATCATTTTGAGCAGGGGAAATCTATTGGAGGTAAAATTGATATGCTTAGGATTTTCTTTATTCTTGCTTTTTGTATTCTCTTGATCGCCTGTATTAATTTCATGAATCTCTCTACGGCAAGGTCTGAGAAGAGAGCAAAAGAAGTAGGGGTGAGAAAGGCCATCGGCGCAGCAAGAAAATCATTGATTGGCCAGTTTATTCTGGAATCAATGTTACTGGCCTTCCTGGGGATGATCGTTGCCTTTATACTCATAGAAGTTAGTCTTCCTTATTTCAATAACCTGCTGCATGTGACTTTAACGATCAATTATTCCGATTGGAAATTTTGGTCAGTATTATTTGCATTGACATTTTTTACTGGTTTTATTGCCGGTAGTTACCCCGCTTTTTATCTGTCTTCTTTTGAACCGGTGAAGGTATTAAAGGGATTCAGCAGAAGTGGTGGAACTTCTTTATCCATCAGGAAGGTATTGGTGGTATTTCAATTTGTATTTGCTTCCTGTCTGATCATTTGTACCGCTGTGATTTATCAGCAGCTGATGTTTATCAAGGATAAACCAATTGGATATCAAAGAGATGGTTTGATTGAAATTCCCATAGAAGGAGTTTTGAAAGAGGCTTCAAAAGCGATGTTATTTCGCGATAGGCTGTTAAAAGCTGGTGTAGTTAGCCATGTCAGTACTTTTAGCCGGAGTTTAACTGAGGGAGGAAATAATACCACTTCTATCGCCTGGTCCGGTAAAAATCCGAATGAAAATGTCCTGTTTAACTTTAGGTTTGCCTATGATGATTTTGCAGCTACACTGGGTGGAAGTATGCTGGGTGGAAGGGACTTTTCAAGAAGCTTTGTGGATTCAAACAGTGTGGTGCTCAATGAAGCTGCGGTTAAAGTAATCGGTCTAACGAAGCCTGTGGGCTCGGTGATCACCTGGAATGACGATCCATACACTGTGGTGGGGGTAATGAAAGATTTTGTGATGGAATCTCCTTATCAAAGCACGACACCTATGGTAATTGTTAAAGGTATTGAAACAGAAGGAGTGATGGCAATGCGCTTGAATCCTGAACAGAATCTCAGTACGGCCGTAGCAGCAGTAGAAGCCATGATGAAAGAGGTGAACCCTGATTTTCCAACCTCTGTTACGTTTGTGGGAGACAGCTTTGAATCGAAGTTCAATAATGAAAAATTATTGGGTATACTGGCCAATTGGTTTGGTGGTTTCGCGGTATTTATTTCTTGTTTGGGACTGCTTGGACTCACTTTGTTTATGGCCGAACAGCGCAAGAAGGAAATCAGTATCCGGAAAGTGTTGGGTGCAAATACCTTCCATATCCTTACTTTATTAAATAAAGATTTTATGAAGCTGGTCGTGATTGCCAACTTAATCGCTTTTCCAGTGGCCTACATCGTCATTAATAAATGGCTTTCTAAATATGAATTCCGGGTGGAGATCTCTTTGATTCCCTTTGCTGTTGCCCTTGCCCTATCCTTGATTATTGCCCTGTTTACGGTGAGCATGCAATCTGTGAAAGTAGTGAAAGCAAACCCTGTTGATGCACTTAAATACGAATAGATATGTTCAGACTCAATCTTAAAATCGCGCTGCGTAACCTTTGGAAAAATAGGGTATATACTGCTATCAATATCGGCGGACTAGCCATCGCTTTAGCTGCTTTTATTTTAGTAGCGATTTATGTTCGTTTCGAGACCAGTTTTGACCACAATATTCCAAACTATAAGCAGATTTATCAGGTAGGAAGAATATTGCCCGATCGCAAAACGAATTATACTGCTATGTCTTTGGCAAAAGCGCTGAAGGATGCGATCCCGGAGATTGAAAATGTGGGTAGGAGCAGGCAAACGAATTTTGAGTTCGCATTTAGTACTCAGGATGGCCGTGTATATGGGAAACAGGTCATTTCGATTGATTATTCATTGGCTAAAATGTTTCATATCCAACCAGAAGGGGGCTTAACTAAACCGGAAGGAGGAGCATTAAACTTATATGTCCCAAAAGAATTTGTGTCGACCATGTTTCCAAAGCAAACACCAACTTTTCCTGTTAAGGTGGGTATCGGACCTTCAAACGCACTTCAGTACGGAGATATTATAGGTATTATCAACCATAATTCTGCACATTCCAATCTGGTTTTTGATGCTTTGATTATTACGGATGATGTGGGTGCTGGTCAGGAACCAACTGCAAATAATTACCAAACCTATATTGCAGTTAAGGAAGGCACTGATTTCGACCTGCTGCAGAAAAAGGTAGATGCTGTTTTTAAGGAAGAATTGAAAAAGTCGCGGTTAACAGCTGCTGCTGATCGGGAGGACGCTACATTAAGGGTTGCCCCTGATGTAACTATGGCTGCTGATCTTAATCGACTGGATAAATCAGCTGTGTTTTTAGATCCTTTAGATAATTTGCATTTAAGACCGATTGCAGGCAGCAATACCAATTATAAAATTGTAATGGCCCTGTCGGTACTGACCATATTGGTGATGGTGATTGCTTGTATTAATTTCACCAATCTAACCATCGCGCAAACCAATAGGAGAGCAAAAGAAGTAGGAGTGAAAAAGGTATTGGGCGCTTACCGCATCCAGCTGATTTTCCAGTTTCTAATAGAGATCTTTATGCAATGTCTGGTTGCTTTGTTGATGGGTGTGTTGCTTGCAGAACTATTCCTGCCACTGTTTAATGATGCTTTTGGTGTTTCATTTTCGCTATGGAAAGACAACACTGCCCTGACCTGGCAACTCCCAGTCGTATTGCTGATCATTACCCTGATTTCTGGTGTTTACCCTGCATTAGTTTTGTCAGGGTTTAAACCGGCTGCTGTGTTGAAAGGAAATCTTCAAACCAGCCATAAAACCTTGTGGCTGAGGAATGGCTTATTGGTGACACAATTTACGGTGGCCATCATTTTCATGGCTGGACTGCTGATTGTGAGCAGTCAGCTGAAATATATGAGGACTGAAGATACGGGTTTTAAAGCCGGGCAAGTGGTGTACATCAAGAATATGGTCTGGTTCGATCGCGGCTATTTTGAGAACATGAAAGCCAGGGTTCTGGCGATACCCGGGGTCAATTCTTTTACGGTGGCTTCGGATGTTCCTGATGGCTCAAGACCGGGAAGAGTCGATTACTCCATGGATGGTAAGGAATTAGGAATGGACATTGTTCATACTGATTTCGATTATTTTGAGACCCTTCAGCTGAAACTTAAAGACGGTCGCTTTTTCTCCAAAACTTTTCCTGCTGATGCTGAAAATGGAATTGTCCTCAACGAATCAGCCGTGTCGGCATATGCCATTACACATCCTGTAGGAAAGACAATCAGAGGCTGCGATATGGATTATCGAATTGTAGGAGTGATTAAAGATGCCAAAATGCAAGGCTTTGAAACCGCGGTTGAACCGACGGTTTATGCGGTGAATAGTCCTTGTGCGAATGGTAAAATGAAGCTGATGGTCAATATAGACCCTGACCGTATGGCTGGGGTACTGGCCACGTTAAAATCAGACTGGAAGAATCTGAATAAGTTGGATGGCGACGACTTTAGGTACGAGTTTATGGACGAATTGTATGGCCGCCTGTTTAAAAAACAAGAGCAGCTGCAATCGGTATTTTATGGGGCAGCTTTACTCACTATTTTCATTGCTACTTTAGGTCTTTTCGCGTTTTCTGCCTTTACGATCAGCAGCAGGATGAAGGAGATTTCTATTAGAAAAGTATTGGGGGCTACGGATTTTAATATCCTCAGCCTGCTGAATAATTTCTTTATCCGCATTGTCCTGCTGGCCAATCTTATCGGCTGGCCTCTCGCTTACATCGGCGCGCAAAGGTGGCTGGATACTTTTGCTTATAGAATTGAAGTGCCTATGTTGCCCTTCCTGATTGCCGGATTGATCAGTATCCTTTTGACTTTATTAACCGTAAGTTTTCAAGCAAGGAATGCCATAAAAACAAGCCCTGTTGATGCTTTAAAATATGAATAATAACTATTTCAACCATGTTTAAACTGAACCTGAAAATCGCCTTACGGAACCTTTGGAAGTATAAAGGTTATACTGCGATCAACGTCATTGGGCTGTCCATAGGGCTGGCGAGTTGTATTTTGATTTTTCTTTTTTTAAGATTCCAAACCAGTTTTGATGCGAACTATGATAAACAGGACCGCATTTATCGGGTGGTGTCTTCCTGGACTTATCCGGATGGGGATTTCTATTCCAATGGGGTGCCTGTGCCTCTGGCTCCTGCTATGCGCAATGACTTTGCACAATTGGAACAGGTGGCTGCAGTCCGGAGCAGGAATGGAGTTGTGTTAATAAAGGCAGCCCCAGGAGTAACAGAGGTGAAAAGAAAAGAACAGCTCTTTTATGTGGAGCCTCAATTTTTCGATATTTTCAATATAGAATGGTTGTCGGGGAAACCTGCTCAGGCATTGTCTGGCCCGGGAATGATGGCTTTGTCTGAAAAAACGGCGATTAAATATTTCGGTTCCTGGCAGAATGCAATTGGAAAAACGTTGAATTTTAGTCAAAAGACAGACTTTAAGATCACAGGTGTTTACAAAGATATGCCTCAAAACAGCGATTTTCCATTTAAAATGATCGCTTCTTATGCCTCATTCGCCGGGAAAGATGCTAAAGCATGGGGGCAAGTAACGAACCGTTCGGAATGTTTTGTATTGGTAAAACCTGGGGTAACCGCTGCGGATCTTGATGCACCATTGAAAAAGTTTGTGGCAAAATATTATACAGATCCAGGGCCTGGAAAAGAGAACCATATTTTCCAGCCAATTGCAGAGGTACACCATGATACGCGTTTCAGTAATTTCAGCTACAATACCATTTCTTATCAGGAACTGACAGGATTAGGTGTGATTGGTCTTTTTCTTTTGATCACTGCCTGTATTAATTTTATCAACCTGGCTACCGCACAGGCCATCAGCCGCTCTAAAGAGGTGGGGGTACGAAAAGTAATGGGCAGTCGCCGCGGACAATTGATCTGGCAGTTTCTAAGTGAAACCACACTGATTACCGTAATTGCCTTATTGTTGGCTTGTGTGATCACAGAATTGTCTATTCCAGGAATGGAAAGTTTAATGGAGGATAAGGTTTCATTCCGTCTGTTTTCTGAACCTATGATCTTTGTGTTTATGCTGCTGCTGGTATTGGTGGTGAGCTTCCTGGCAGGTCTTTATCCGGCTTTCGTGATTTCTGGATTTAGTCCGGCGCTGGCCATTAAAAACAAAATCAGCGTGGCTAATGCCGGAGGTTTAGGATTAAGAAAAACATTGGTGGTGGTACAATTTGCCATTACTGCAGTATTGATCATCTCGACGCTGGTGGTGATCAGGCAAATGAAGTTTGTGAGCGCGCAGCCTTTGGGCTTTAACCATCAATCGGTTGCCGTAATTGATGTTCCTGCTGACAGCATCAACATGTCTAAATTGAATGGATTTAGAGAAAGAATCATGCAATTACCCGGCATTGAGGAAAGCAGCTATTTCAGTGCTGCCCCTTTGTCTAATGGCAACAATGAAGTTAATTTTTCTTACGATCACCGTTCGAAAGATGAAGCGTTTCAATTGAATGTAAAAGATGCAGATGAGCATTATCTGAAAACTTTCGATATGAAATTAGTGGCCGGACGGGGTTTGTCAAAAAGCGATACAGTAAAGGAATTTATGGTCAACGAGAAGTTGCTGAAATTGTTAAATGTACTGCGTCCGGAAGATGCAATTGGTAAGCGGATTGTGATGAGTGCAGGGGAAGGACCTATCATTGGGGTCATCAAGGATTTCAACAATAAGTCACTCAAAGAGGCCATTGGTCCCGTGGCGATCTTCAGCAGATGGAAAGCCTACAATTCCATGGCTTTGAAGCTTGATCCAAAGAAGATCAGTAAAGTATTGCCTGAAGTAGCGCAGATTTGGAATACTACCTTTCCTAATTATGTGTATGACCTCGAGTTTATGGACCAGTCTATTGAAAGTTTTTATAGAACAGAGCAGGTGATGGGGGTGCTTTTCAAAGTATTTGCGGGTGTAATCATTTTCATCTCTTTTATTGGCTTATTCGGATTGGTTTCTTTCATCGCGACACAAAGAACAAGAGAAATTGCCATTCGGAAAGTATTGGGTGCTTCCACAATGGAGCTGGTGCAAATGCTGAACCGTTCTTTTCTGATTATGGTACTTATGGCCAACCTGGTGGCCTGGCCGCTGGCTTATATTCTAGCTTCCAAATGGCTGGCTGGCTTTGTTTACCGGACTGATCTGAGCGTCTGGCCATTTGTTTTGGCGATGGCACTGTCGGTGCTGATCACAGTGATTACCGTAAGTTTACGGTCCTTAAAAGCGGCGAAGACCAATCTAATAGACGCGCTGAAATATGAATAATTCAATAAAATATCAATAAAAAAATATAACATTAATCAAGCTGATCATGATCACACTTAAAAATATAGAGAAATTTTACGCAAATAAAGGCGTTAAAAGTTACATCCTTCGCCATGTGAGTACCGAAATTAAAACAGGGGAATTTGTATCTATTATGGGCCCTTCCGGTGCCGGCAAATCAACGTTGCTGAACATCCTCGGCATGTTGGAAAAACCTACTTATGGGGCATATGAGTTTATGGGAGAAGATGTGCTTTCTCTTAATGAACGCAAGCGAATTGAGCTGTATAGGAACCATATCGGCTTTGTTTTTCAGGCTTATCATTTGATTGATGAGATGACCGTAGCAGAGAATATTGAAGCACCGCTATTGTATAAAAAGGTAAGCGGAGCGGAACGCAAAAGCAGAGTTGCTGATGTATTGGATCGTTTCAATATGGTGGCTAAAAAAGACCTGTTCCCAAATCAGCTTTCTGGGGGCCAACAGCAATTGGTTGGGATAGCCAGAGCATTGGTGGCACAGCCTTCTATTATTCTGGCAGATGAGCCTACGGGAAACCTACAATCTGCACAGGCATTGCAAATCATGGAGCTGTTTAAGAAACTAAATGAAGAAGAAGGGATCACCATTATTCAGGTGACACATTCAGAAATAAACGCCAGTTATGGAAGCCGTGTCCTTCATTTATTAGATGGGGTGATTAAAGAAGATATGGCCGTTGAGCAAGGTGTTTAGCTGGAGGTTTTACCTCCAGGCATGAATTGAAACCTATATAAGAAATGTTTTTTACAACTAATCCAGATGATCGATGTTTAAATTGAACTTTAAGATTGCGCTCAGAAATTTATTAAGAAATAAGACTGCATCGATGATTAATATTAGTGGTTTGGCCATCGGTCTTGCTGCTTGTCTGATGTTATTAATGTACGTAGCCTACGAATGGAATTATGATCGAGGCTATAAAAATAAGGATAATATTTACCAGGTAATGGTCAATTTTTCTGATCAGAATAAGCAGGTGACTGCCACTGGAGATCAGGCGCCAAATGTGCTTGCTAAAACTTTAAAACAAGAAATTCCGGAGATTGAGCACGTAGCAAGGGTGCTTTGGCCAATACCACGTCTTCTAGCAAATGGAGAAAATATATTTAAAGTAGAAGGTAGATCTGCCGACGCGGAAATCTTAAAAATCTTCGATTATAAATTTATCGCTGGCAGTACAGAAACTGCTTTTAAAGACCCTAATTCAGTTGTGCTGACGGAAAGTACGGCTAAAAAACTGTTCGGGAGTACTGATGTATTGAATAAGGTATTGAAGTATGAAAATCAGGCAGATGTGAAGGTGAGCGGTGTAATCAAAGACCATGAGCCAAATACAACTTATAAGTTTGATTGTTTAATTCCATGGACATTGCAAGCAAAGCTGGACGACTGGGTTGAAAAACCAAACTGGGGAAATTTCGCCTTTTATACGTTGCTGACCTTGAAACAAGGGGTTAATGTAGACCATTTTAATACTAAAATTAGCAATATCATCGTTAAGCATGCACCAAGTGACCATATAGATCCTAGTGTTTTTGTGCGGCCCTTGGTGGATCTTCATCTATACGGAGAATTTAAAAACGGACACCCTGCAGGAGGAAGAATTGAGCAGCTGCGTTTCTTTGTTGCGCTGGCCTTAGGAATTTTGATCATTGCCTGTATTAATTTCATGAACCTAGCTACTGCAAGGTCTCAAAAGAGAGCAAAAGAAGTGGGCATAAAGAAGACGATAGGCGCTTCGAGAAAATCCCTGGTGGCACAGTTTCTATTGGAATCGTTGTTACTCACTTTTGTGAGTGTAGTGCTGGCTGTAGTACTGGTAGAATTGGCCTTGCCTAAGTTTAATCATTTACTGAATATTCAATTGGAACTTGATTACGGAAATCCCTTTGCCTGGCTGACTGCGATTGCATTGATTTTAATAACGGGCGCATTGGCAGGAAGTTATCCAGCCTTTTATCTTTCTTCTTTTAATCCGATTCAAACGATGAAAAAGGCGGTAAATGCGAAACAAGGTTTCTCATTATCGTTCAGACAGGTGTTGGTCGTGGTGCAATTTAGCTTTGCAATTGTACTCATTGTGGGGACGCTGATTGTGTATCAGCAACTACAGTATATTAAGAATAAGCCATTGGGATATGAGGTGAATTCGTTATTGGAAATGCCTCATGAAGGCAATCTATATCCGAAATTTGATTTGTTAAAAGAACGACTTTTGGCTTCAGGTGCCGTAACGAGCGTATGCCAGTCTTCGGGAAGTATTTCTATGCCCAATTCAAATGGCTCAGGAATGGAGTGGAAAGGGATGTCTGAAGTTTGCAAACGCATGTCCTTTAACCAGATTTATACCAGCTATGATTTTATCAAAACAAATGGCATGAAGTTAATAGAAGGACGTGATTTTGACCCTAGAGTGGCTTCAGATAAAATGGCGCTGATGCTCAGTGAAACTGCCATCAAAACGATGGGGTTAAAAGACCCTATAGGGCAGAAGATCAAACTATGGGGTGCAGATCGAACCATTGTAGGGATATTTAAAGACCTGACCTGGGGAGATCCAGCGAAAATGAACCTGCCTATGATGATTGGTTTTAACCCGCAGAATAGCGATGTGATTAACATGCGAATGAATACTTCCAAGACTACCTCAGAAAATATAGAGACCATCAGTAGGATTACAAAAGAGATTAACCCGGAATTCCCTGTCGACATAAAGTTTGTAGACCAGCTGATTCAGGCTAAATTTGAAAATGAAATGATCCTTGGTATATTGTCTAATCTGTTTGGTGGACTGGCGATATTTATTTCCTGCCTGGGCTTATTTGGCCTGTCTGCATTTAGTGCGGAACAACGCACAAAAGAGATTGGGGTACGAAAAGTACTGGGCGCCTCCGTAGGGGGGCTGATGAAACTATTGTCGCTGAATTTTGTGAAAATGGTACTGGTTGCCTTGATCATTGCGATGCCGATCGCCTATTTGATGATGGACAAATGGTTGTCGAAGTTTGACTACCATATTGCTATTGGTGTTCCTGTTTTTGTATTGACAGCGCTGTTAACACTCTTGGTGGCGCTGCTAACGGTGAGTTGGCAGGCTTACAAAGCAGCGAAAACAAATCCGGTAGCAGCATTGAAATACGAATAGAATTTTAGGGAATGACACGTATCTTTGTGGGATGCAACGTCGTTTTACAGATCAGCTTAATCGCAGTATAAATGTTAATTATCCGCCAAAAAGGATCATCTCACTAGTCCCATCTCAGACCGAATTATTGTTTGAGCTGGGACTGGATACAGAAGTGATTGGGATTACCAAATTCTGTATTCATCCGGAGGCCAAGTTTAAAGAAAAGACTAAAATTGGCGGTACCAAGAAACTAAATATGGAGCTGATCAGGAGTTTGAAACCTGATCTGATCATTGGAAATAAGGAAGAGAATGAACAGGGGCAGATTGAAGAATTAATGGTCGAATTTCCGGTATGGATGAGCGATATTCATGATTTAGATGGGGCGAAAAGAACGATTACAGAAATAGGAGTGCTGGTAGATCGGCAGCCCGAATCTGCGTATCTTCATCACCTGATTACCGCTGGATTCAATGATCTGCAAACTTTAACTTTGCAAAATGGCCTGAATAAATCAGTGGCTTACCTGATTTGGAAGGGACCTTATATGCTGGCTGGAAGAAACACGTTTATCAATCAGATGCTGGCTATGAATGGCCTGAACAATGTGGTTAAAGAAAACCGTTATCCCGAAATGGATTTGGAAACACTCGCAGGGCTGAATCCAGATCTGGTGTTTCTATCCTCAGAACCTTATCCTTTTAAAGAAAAACATCTGGAAGAAATCAGACAGGCATTACCGAATGCAAAAGTGATGCTGGTGGATGGTGAAATGTTCTCCTGGTATGGCAGCAGATTGGTAAAAGCGGTTCAATATTTATTTCAATTGCAGAAAGAATTGTACTAAATCCGTTGTTTTTAGTGTTGATTTTAAGGGGCTGAAAAAAAGATTGAAAATTAAATCCTGCAAGATCAATAGGTTAGCTAAAGTGCCGCTGAATAATTGAAAAAGAGTTTTTAAGTATAAAAACAATATCTATATTTGCAATCCCGAAAGGGAACATCCTAATTGCGGAAGTGGCGTAATTGGTAGCCGCACCAGACTTAGGATCTGGCGCTTCACGGCGTGGGGGTTCGAGTCCCTTCTTCCGCACCACATTTGAAAAATCAGCCCCGAAAGGGCTGTTTTTTTTTATCCAAAAATTTCAGTTTTTTTCCACCTCAGGACGTTGCTGTCAGGTGATGGCATGTGGTGTTTGTGCGCTATCCTTTTAAAGCCCTGGCTGAGTTCTAGTAGGGGGCTGGTAGGGTCCTGCTAGGGCCCAAGACGCTGCCAGAGCTCTTTTAACAACTTAGTAGAGCTTGGGTAAATACGGCTCAGGACAGGTCTATTCATTTGTCCTTTATTTGTGGCCCCGATCAGGAATGATTGATTAGCTAAATGCCTGATTATTTGAGGTAAAAAGAAAGGCTGCTTATTGGGGATCGAAAAAACATATTTTTTATTTAAAATATTTATGTGTTTTTAAAAAACTATTCTATCTTTGCAATCCCGAAAGGGAATGTCCTAACTGCGGAAGTGGCGTAATTGGTAGCCGCACCAGACTTAGGATCTGGCGCTTCACGGCGTGGGGGTTCGAGTCCCTTCTTCCGCACAAAAAAGGTGATAACTTGCAAAAGCGATCACCTTTTTTATTTTCAGCTAATTTTGAAAGCTTTTTTCTTCATCGGCGCTGAGCATAGCACTAATATCCAATCATTTTACTGGTCTGTTTTCTATTTTTTAACCGTTCTTCCGGTTAAACTTAATGATGTGCAGAAAATGAAGCTGCAAGCAGGTTGTCATTGAAGGTGCAAATGAAGGTAGGTTTTTACTGCGGTATATTGCCTGTTTATTTAACCTTTGGGGCGCTGAGATTCAGATACTCAGTAGCGTAATATTTTCAATTATAGGCTTTGAAATCAACAAAAAAGAATATATTTGCGCCCTCGAAAGGGAAATTTGAGCGGTGGATTGGAGTCAATTCTTCCGCAATAAAAGTTCCTCCGGAACACGGGGGATTTTTTGTATATAGACATTAATAATTATTGATTCAGAAAGATGAACATTACACAGGAAAAAATTAACGACTTAAACGCGGTTGTAAAAATTAAGATTTCACCTGAAGATTATACTGAAAAGGTTGATAAATCTATAAGAGAACAAGCTAAAAAATCAAACCTTCCTGGTTTTCGTAAAGGAATGGTTCCTGCAGCACATATTAAGAAAATGTTCGGCAGAAACATTTTAGTGGAAGAAATCAATACCCTATTGAGCGAAACTTTAAGCAAGCACCTTGCAGATAATAAAGTGGAAGTTCTTGGTCAGCCATTACCAATCATGGATGATACTAAAGAATACAAATGGGATGGTACTGATGAATTCGAGTTTGACTATGAATTAGGTTTGGCACCAGCAGTAGAGGTAAAAATCACAGCTAAAGATAAATTTACACAATACGTAGTTAAAGCAGATGCTGAAACATTGGCTTCACGTATCAAAAATATCAGAAGAAGCTATGGCAAAATGACAAACCCTGAAGTTTCGGCAGAAGATGACGTCCTTTATGCCGATTTAGCACAACTTTCTGCTGATGGTTCAGTTTTTGAAGGTGGCATCACCAGTACTGGATCTATTCGTTTAGATCAGGTAACTGATAAAAAGATTTTGAAAACCTTAGTTGGTTTGAAAAAAGACGATGTTGTGGAATTAGATGTTCAGAAAGCGTTTGATAACAATGAGGTGATCATTGCCAAATTGTTAAACATTCCTGAAGAAGAAGCTAAAGAAGTAAAATCGAAATTCCAGGTAACGGTTAAAAATGTAAACCGTTTAGAGGAATCTGATTTAAATCAAGAGTTCTTTGATAAATTATTTGGTGAAGGTGTGGTAACTGATGAGGCTGGCTTTAGGGCTAAAATCACAGAAGAAGTAGAAGGAATGTTCCAGCAGGATGCAGATCGCAAATTGCAGAATGACATCTACACGAAACTAACTGAATCTGTGAAAATGGAATTGCCAGATGAGTTTTTACGTAAGTGGTTAAAAGCAACTAACGAAAAACTAACTGACGCGGAATTGGCTGAAGGATATGATGATTTCGCTAAAAACCTGAAATGGACTTTAATTGAAAACAAATTAATTAAAGACAATAGCATCGAAATCAAATATGAGGATGTATTCCAAACTGCTAAACAACGTTTAGATGCACAGTTTAGAATGTATAGCCCAAGCCCAATGCCAGAAGATCAATTGGCACAGTATACGGCTACTTTCTTGAAAGAGAAAGACAATGCAAACCGTATTTTTGATGAAGTAAAAGCAATTAAAGTTTTTGAATACATCAAATCTGTAGCTACTATTGAAGAAAAAGAAATAGCTTATAATAAATTCATCGAAATGAAGTAATCCGGGGTAAAAACCAGATACTTTAATCGATATTAGAATAAGGCGGCTTTATTAAGGCCGCCTTATTTATATAAAGACATTACAGAATTTTACAATACCACAATAATTTACCCATTTAGTTTTGCTAATTTGGTGAAATTAGAAGGGTAGAATTAAATATAAAATAGACATACTGATGAAAATAGACAAAGACGAATTTAGAAAATACGCTGTTAAACACCATCGTATTAATGGTTTAAACGTGGATCGTTTTATTGGTGCTACCAATAACTCTCCAAAAAGTATGACTCCTTATATTATTGAAGAGCGTCAGCTTAACGTGGCACAAATGGATGTGTTTTCACGTTTAATGATGGACCGTATCATATTTTTAGGTGATGCGATCTATGATGGTAACGCAAACATTATACAAGCACAATTACTGTTTTTACAGTCTACCGATAACAATAGAGACATTCAGATTTATATCAATTCACCAGGTGGTTCTGTATATGCAGGATTAGGTATCTATGATACGATGCAATACATCACACCAGATGTGGCGACGATCTGTACTGGTATGGCTGCCTCTATGGGCGCTGTATTACTTGTTGCAGGTGCTAAAGGAAAACGTGCTGCATTGCCACACTCACGTGTGATGATCCACCAGCCCTCAGGCGGTGCTCAAGGTGTTGCTTCAGATATGGAGATCAACCTGAGAGAAATGTTGAAACTGAAAAAAGAATTATATGATATCATTTCTAACCACTCCGGACAAGATTACGAATGGGTAGAAAAAGCTTCAGACCGTGATTACTGGATGAAAGCTGATGAAGCCAAAGGCTTTGGAATGATTGATGAAGTGCTGGGAGCGAATAACAAAGAAAAAAATGGCGAAACAAAATAAAGAATCCCGTTGCTCTTTTTGCGGATCAGGTAAGCAGGATACTTTAATGCTTATTGAAGGTCTTGATGCCTACATTTGCGATAAATGTGTAACTCAAGCCAATCAGTTACTGGCTCAGGAACTGGGAAGCAAAAAAGGGAAACCAATGGATACCTCGATTACCTTATTGAAACCAATGGAAATCAAAGCGCATATTGACCAATACGTAATCGGTCAGGATGATGCCAAGAAAGTACTTTCTGTAGCGGTATATAACCACTATAAGAGATTGGGTCAATCGGTAGACCAGGCAGATGAGGTGGAGATTGAGAAATCAAACATCATGCTGGTTGGGGAAACCGGAACTGGAAAGACCTTATTGGCAAAAACTATTGCGAAGATCTTACACGTTCCTTTCTGTATTTGTGATGCGACGGTATTAACCGAAGCCGGATACGTTGGCGAGGATGTGGAAAGTATCCTAACGCGTTTATTGCAGGCTGCGGATTACGATGTGGCCTCAGCAGAACGTGGTATCGTTTACATTGACGAGGTGGATAAGGTGGCGCGTAAGAGCGATAACCCTTCTATTACCAGAGATGTATCGGGAGAAGGCGTACAACAGGCTTTATTGAAGATCTTAGAGGGGACTATAGTGAATGTTCCACCTCAGGGCGGACGTAAACACCCGGATCAGAAAATGATTCCTGTGAATACGAACAATATTTTATTCATCTGTGGTGGAGCTTTCGATGGTATCGAACGCAAAATCGCGAATAGGTTGCGTACACAGGCAGTAGGTTATAAAGTGAAAAAGGACGAAGAAGAATTAGACCTTAAAAACCTTTATAAATACATCACACCTCAGGATTTAAAATCTTTTGGTCTGATTCCTGAACTAATTGGTCGTGTACCCGTATTAACCCACCTGAATCCTTTAGATAAGGCAGCATTGCGTAACATCCTGACTGAACCGAAGAACTCTTTGTTCCGTCAGTACGTGAAATTGTTTGAATTTGAAGGTGTGAAATTGACTTTCGAAGATGATGTTTTAGACTTCATCGTAGATAAAGCAATGGAATACAAATTGGGTGCAAGGGGCTTGCGATCCATCTGTGAAGCAATTATGCTGGATGCCATGTTTGACATCCCTTCCGATCCTAGCATTAAGGAGTTGAGCATTACGCTCGAATACGCGCTGGAGAAATTTGAGAAGGCTGATTTTAAAAAGCTGAAAGCTGCCTAAATAATTTAATCCCCGTTTTACGGGGATTTTTTTTAACTTGTTATTTTAGGATTTGAAATAAACCGTGACAAGTTCCTTGCGGCAATAAAATATGAATACAACTATACTAGAAAAAGGAGATATATGAACGAAGAATTAGAAGTAAACAAAGACGGACAACAGGGTAAAAAAGTAAAGAAAGTCAAAGAGGTAGAAACTCCCGTAAAATCTGGTTTGAAATCTAAAGGTGATATCGTTAAAAACTGGCTTCCGAGATATACAGGTAGGGCATTAGAAGATTTTGGACAATACGTCTTATTGACCAATTTCAGCAAATACGTACAGATGTTTTCTGAATGGCATGGTGATGCACCTATTATGGGCCTAGATAAACCGATGCAGAGTGTAACTGCTGATGGGATCACCATTATCAATTTTGGAATGGGAAGTCCGATGGCAGCGACCATGATGGATTTACTAACTGCAATCGAGCCTAAAGCAGTGTTGTTTTTAGGAAAATGCGGTGGTTTGAAAAAGAAAAACCAATTGGGTGATTTGATCTTACCAATTGCGGCGATCAGAGGAGAGGGTACTTCTAATGATTACCTGCCTGCTGAAGTGCCAGCGTTACCGGCCTTCGCCTTGCAGAAAGCGATCTCTACCACCATTCGTGACCATTCCAGAGATTACTGGACCGGAACATGTTATACCACTAACCGCAGGGTTTGGGAGCATGATAAAGCGTTTAAAAAGTATTTAAAAACATTACGTGCGATGGCTGTGGATATGGAAACTGCTACGATTTTCACCACAGGATTTGCCAATAAAATTCCTACCGGAGCATTACTGCTGGTTTCTGATCAGCCAATGATTCCTGAAGGAGTGAAAACAGCAGAAAGCGATAGCTCAGTAACCAGCAATTATGTGGATACGCATTTAAGAATTGGAATTGACTCCTTAAAGCAGTTGATTAATAATGGCTTAACAGTGAAGCACTTGCATTTTTAGTCTTCCTCAGCACTTTTAGGAAAGTCAAAAGCTAATAAATTACCGGTATGGTGGCTTATCTGTGCCCATTTTTCAAATGGAAACTCAATAAGCACTGTACCACAGGTAGGGATATTATAGAGGTTCGCATTACTCAGGTAATTAGCGAATTCTGTAAGTCCCGGATTGTGACCGAATAAGGCTGCTGTATCATATTTGTCGCTCAGCTTATTCAGCACATTCAGCAATGCCATCACATTGGCTTCATAAATTGATGTTTCTTCCTGAATCTGCGTCAAGGGTCTGTTCCAAACCTCGGCAAAATACTTTGCGGTAGTCAGTGCGCGAACAGCCGGACTACTCACCAATAACTGAGGAACCTGGTCTTTTTTTAATATTCTGTCCGCCATTTCAGGCGCATTTCTGAGCCCTCGGGCATTTAATGGTCTATCAAAATCGGAAATATGGCTATTTCCCCAATCAGATTTTCCGTGTCTTATCAATAGAAGTTGCTTGCCCATGAATTAGTTTATTTAAAACACTATTTATAACAGTTGATTCAGTTAAATTGTTCATGCAGGCAAAATCACCTCTGTAGCATGGAATATTCCCATAAACAGCACATGGGCGACAATACAAATCGATTTGTACTGCGTCATTTATCGATTGTCCGTAGCCTAAAAATCCGGCATAAGGATGTGTAGCACCCCAAACAGAGACTACAGGGATATTTTTTAGAGAAGCCAGGTGCATTCCCGAGGAATCCATACTGAGCATCACATCCAGGTTGGATATCAAATTTAATTCTTCATCCAGCTTAACTTTCCGCACCAGAGAAGTAATATTTTCATGTTGAGCAGCCCAGCTATTGGCGGTTGCTTCTTCTTCTGGGGATCCGCCAAAAATAAACAGGTGGTGGCCCAAATTTGCGAGTTCACGAACCACATTTTCCATTTTGTGCAAGGGGTAAACCTTTTGTAAATGCTGGGCAAACGGGCTTACGCCAATCCACTTCTGTGTTTTCTCTGGGAAAAGCAGGTTTTTTAATGGTGCTGGATGACGTTCTTTCAAAGTGTTGGAAAGCGTAAAAGGGAAGCCTAATTTTTGGAATACCTTTGCATAACGTGCAACCGTCAATTCAAGAGGAATGAAAATTTTATCGGCTTTGCGGGTTAATGCGGCTTTCTCTTTTCTTCCTTTGTCGACAGATACAGATTTGATTCCTTTTAACAGGAAAAGGAAACATAATATTTTGCTCCTCAGGTTGCTGTGTAAATCAGCAATTGCGGTAATGTCCTGTCTGTTCAATTCCCGGAAAAGTTTTATCAGTCCGAAAAAGCCTTTGTGTGTTCCTTTAGGATCAAAAGGATGAAAACTCAGCTGCGCTATGTCGTTAAAAAAAGGTGTAAAGAAAGGCCTGCTGACCATCAGCAGCTGATGTGAAGGATAATGTTCGCTGAATTCTTTTAGAATGGGGGCAGTCATAGCGACATCCCCCATTGCTGAGAAACGGATTACTAAGATTTTAGCAGTTTCTTTAGGCATTAATTACTTATTGTTATAAAGCACAGGGTTCATGCTTGGATCATTGTACATTTTCATCTGCTTATAAACTTTCATGTATTTTGCACCGCTTTCAATATCAGCGATCAATTCATCTAAACTAGCAGAAAGATCTGTTCTTTGGTTTAACAGAATGTTAAGTTTTGTAGTACAGCTGATCTTATGTTCTTCAGAAGCATCTTCACGAAGGGTTTCTTCGTTCATGTGGTAGATCTTTAAAGCCAGTATGGATAGCCTGTCGATTACCCATGCCGGACTTTCAGAATTGATCTTTGCATTTGCTGCCGGCGTGATGTTTTTGTATTCTTCCAGGAAATAGCTGTCGATATATTCAACAACATCTGTACGTTCCTGATTAGAAGCATCAATGCGGCGTTTCCATTGCAGCGCGATGACCGGATCAATTTCCGGATTACGAATCACATCTTCCATGTGCCATTGTGCAGTATCGATCCAGCATTTCATGTAGAGTAAATGTGCTAGCGTACCAATCGGATAAGGATTTACAATGGGTTGATCTATATTATTGTGAACGTGATAATCATTGATCACATCCTGAAATATTTTATTACAAAGCTGGCTAATCATGGCTCAAAGGTAAGGATAACTATTTTTTATTGTGGAAGTATTCTGAGATATCTTGGAGGGTCATGGCGTTTAAACACTGTTTGGCTTCCAGTCCGCCTTTTCTTCCAATCAGTACGCCATAGTGCATGTCGTAGAAGCCTTCCATTCTATGCGCATCAGGGTTAACGGATAATAAAACGCCTTTTTCTAAGGCGTAACGGTGCCAGCGCCAGTCGAGGTCTAAACGTAAAGGATTGGCATTGATTTCGATGACTACTTTATGGGCTGCACAGGCGTCAATTACTTTTGCATAGTCAATGGGATAGCCTTTTCTGCTCAATAGCAACCTGCCGGTAGGATGTCCAAGGATTGTCGTATAAGGGTTCTCTATGGCTTTAATTAGTCGGGTGGTAGCTTTCTCTTCATCCATTCTTAAATTGCTGTGTACGGAGGCTACAACAAAGTCGAATGTTTTCAAAATATCATCACTATAGTCTAAAGACCCATCGTTTAAGATGTCACTTTCAATTCCTTTAAAGATTTTGAAAGGGGCAAGTTTTGCGTTTAAGGCGTCGATTTCCTGGTGTTGTGCGTATAAGCGCTGCTCATTTAGTCCATTGGCATAAAATGCTGATTTGGAGTGGTCGCAGATTCCGAAGTATTCCATTTTCAGGTTATCCTTACAGAAAGTAGCCATTTGCTCCAGTGTATGCACACCATCGCTCCATGTGGAGTGGTTGTGTAAACTTCCTTTCAGGTCTTGGTAGCTGATCAGCGTTGGCAGTTTGTTTTCTTTTGCCAGCTGTACTTCGTTTAATCCTTCGCGGATTTCAGGGGCTATAAATGCGAGTCCAGCGGCTGTATAGATGGCTTCTTCTGTTTCAAAAGGGCCGTTTCCTGCCAAAGAAAGGACTTCATGAACATGCTGTTCATTGCCGGTCAGCTTAAACCAATTCAGGTAAAATGCTTCTTTTGGACAGATGTGTATTTGTATCTTTAATCCGGATAGCGTGGTGGTATGGAAAGTTCCATCCGCTTGTTCCTCAAAAGCAAGGCTGTCGAATGCGATGATTTTCTCCTGAACTTCTTCAGGTTTAGTGGCACCGATTAAGAAAGGAACGTTTTCAATGATCTCCATGCAGCGTCTGTATTCGCCTGCAATACCCAATAATGGCGCTCCAGAAATCTGGTTTAACCACACTGCAAGGTCTGTATATAGCTTATTTACGGTGCTTTCTGCATGGGCGTACAGGAATTTCCCTAGTCCGGCCATCCTAAACTCAATGATTTTTTTGATCTCTTCCTGGGTTTTTAATCCGAAACCTTTAGCTTCAATCAGGCGGTTTTCATTACAGGCGTAATAAAGTTCTCCGATGTTTTCAATGCCGAGGTCTTTCCAGATCACAAGAATCTTTTTAGGTCCGATACCTTTAATGCCCAGCATTTCGACAATACCTTCTGGTGTTCTTTCCAGAATTTCCTGTAAATCGCTCATTGTACCTGTTTCCAGGAGCTCCCAGACTTTGGCAGAAATACTCTTTCCAAGTCCGTCAATCTGTGCGATTTCTTCCAGGCTTTTACCTTGAATGGCAAAAGGAAGTTTATCTACTTTTAAACCAGCATTGGCTACTGATTTGATCTTAAAAGGGTTCTCATTGTGTAATTCCATCAATTGAGAAAGCAGTCGCAAATTGCGTGCAATGGTCTTATTTTCCATGGGGATGCTAAATTAAATAAAAAGCCCCGATTTTCCGATTAAACTGGAAATGCCTGGTCTTTCTTGCTTTTTAATGATGGGGAATAGGTATTGTCGCCCTAGAATCGGGAGGAGTGGGGGGAAATGCATAAAAAAAGGTCTAATCTTTTAATCCCTGAATAGCGGATTAAAGATTAGACCTGCTGAATTTTTTGAATTGCTTTAGTTTACATTCACTTCAAACGGCATTCTTGCCTGTACTCCTGATTTTGAAACCGCAGTTTTAATTTGCTCATAGATCAGGTAATTGGCGCCTAGTTCCTGTTTGGCATAATAGCTCTTTATTTTATCAGTTGAAGTTTCCAGTAAAGCTTTGATCGGGTCAATCATTTCTGGATATTCTACGATTCTGTAGTCGGTGATTTTAGCTTTTTTAGCCGCCGCTTTGATGGCATCTTCGAAACTGCCTGTTCTATCGGCCAGACCAATTTTAACGGCATCAGTTCCAACCCAGACACGGCCGCCTGCGATGCTGTCGATATAAGTTTTACTTTTCTTCCGACCATCTGCTACACGGGTAATGAAACTATCATAGACATGGTTTACACTATTTTGAATGATCAGTCTTTCTCCGGCAGTCATTGGACGGTTGGTACTCATGATGTCTGCATATTGCCCGGTTTTTACGCCATCAAATGTAACGCCAAGATGGGTGTTAAATAATTTCTGAAAGTTAGGAATCATACCGAATACACCGATTGAGCCGGTAATGGTATTAGGTTGTACAAAGATAGAATCGGCAGCACAGGCAATGTAATATCCGCCGGATGCGGCTACATTACCAAAAGAAGCGATCACTGGTTTCACTTTTTTAGTCAGCACTACTTCTCTCCAGATTACGTCCGAAGCAAGGGCGCTGCCGCCTGGTGAATTTACTCTTAAAACAATGGCTTTAATGCTGGTGTCAGTTCTGGCTTTTCTGATGGCTCTGGAAATTCTTTCCGAACCGATCTGATCATTGCCCCCTTCACCGCCCATAATATCGCCATTGGCATAGATGACCGCAATTTTGGTTCTATTGGTATTTCCTTTGCTGCCCATGATGACATTTTTCGCGTAGTCATTGATAGAAATGGTGGTAATATTTTTGCTTTTACTAGTACCGCTCAATGATTTTAACTCGTCAAGAATTTCGTCTTTATACCTTAGTCCATCCACCATTTTGAGCTTTTCTGCATCTTTAGGCTGCTGGATTTTATACTCATTGGCAATCTGGAAAAGACTGTCTTTAGAGATGTTTCTACTTTTTGCGATGTCATTCAGGAAGGTCGTATACAGTCCGCTTACGTACGCAGTGACCTGCTCCCGGTTTTTATCACTCATTTTAGTATCAATAAAAGGCTCTACAGCACTTTTATAACTACCTACGCGTACGATTTGCATTTCCACACCTAGTTTATCCAGTGCGCCTTTAAAGAAGGGCATTTGTGAGCTTAATCCTTTAAATTCCAATGCCCCTTCCGGATTGATGTATATTTTATCCGCCACTGAAGCTAAGTAATAAGCACCTTGCGTATAGACTTCGCTGTAGGCGATAATTTTCTTTTTACTGGTTTTAAAGTCGATCAGGGCTTCTCTGATTTCCCTCATGTTGGCATAGCCCGCATTTGGAGAAGAGACGCTCAGGTAGATACATTTAATATTGTCATCATATTTTGCTGATTTCAGGGCTTTGATGATGTCGGTAAAGCCGATGCTTTTTTTCCCTTCATTGCCTACGATAGGTAATTCAGATAGGGGATCGCTATAAGTACGTTCAGTAACAGCCTGGTCCAGGTTGAGGTAAAGTACAGAGTTATTGTCGACTACTACTGTTTTATCATCACCAATAGAAGAAACGACACCTACGATAATTGCGATGAACAAGAATAAAAACACCACTACCGATAAAATAACTCCTACGACAGTTGCAAAAACATACTTAAAAAATTCTTTCATTTGACGGTTAAATATTTAATTTGTAAATATAGTTAAAAAAATGCCTTAGACTTTTATATGGAGTTGGATAGTAAAAATGTTTATTTGTTACTGGGAAGTAATTTAGGGGATCGGGAAGCACTGTTAACAGCGGCCGTTGTAGAAATCGGACATCAGGTAGGTGCAGTATTTGCGCAATCGTCATTTTATGAGACTGCTGCCTGGGGAAAAACGGACCAGCCTGCCTTTTTAAACCTGGCTGTAGGACTGAAAACTGAGCGGAGTCCATTGGAAGTTTTGAAAGCCGTATTGGGAATTGAAGCGGAACTGGGCCGGGTAAGGAAGGAAAAATGGGGAGCAAGGCTGATTGATATTGATGTCATGTTCTATGGAGAAGAAGTGGTAGATTTGGGTGAAGAGCTTCAAATCCCTCATCCTCAGCTACAATATAGAAAATTCGTATTGGTTCCTTTAGCAGAGATTGCCGGTGAGATAATTCATCCCCTTATCGGAAAACGTGTATCAGAAATATTAGCTATATTAGAGGATAATTTAACTGTAACAAAAATTTAATTTATTAGATTTGTTTGATGATCGACCAGAATAAGAACAACGAACCACTTGACCTGACTTATCTGAAGGATATGTCTGGGGATAGCGCCGAATTTATTATAGAGATGCTAGACCTTTTCAAAGCACAAACGCCTACTTATGTTGCAGATCTAGGAAAGGCTTTGGCAGATGAAGATTGGCCAAGGGCATCAAGCTGTGCGCATAAAATCAAACCTACATTTGCCTATGTTGGACGTGAGGATGCGAAAGACCACATGCAGATGATGGAAAGGAATGCCAGAGAACTCACTAATATTGAAGGATTGCCAGGGGCATTTCAAGAGCTTAATGCATTTGTTGCAGTCTTGTATAGACAATTGGATGAAGCTAAAGCCGATCTTAAGAAACGGCTTTAACTTTTGTCGTTCTATTCTCTATAATGGATAGAACGATATACAATACCATAATAAGTGGGATCGCCACAAATTTGAAGATCACTAATAGCAATATAGCAGCGACAATCAGGATATATCTGAAGCTATTTTCAGCAAAGCCGAAGCTTTTAAATTTTAAAGCGATTAGTGTAATTTCACTGACCAGTAAATAGCATGCCAGGGGAATAAAAGCCAGGTATACCGCTATGGCAGTTGTAGAACTGTCTAAATAAAAAGAATCACTTTCATAGATAAAAGGTACGGATGCAATCACTGCGGAGATGGCCGGAGTGGGTACGCCTATAAATTTATCAGTCTGCCTGGTATCGAGGTTGAATTTTGCCAATCGGTAAGCAGAAAATACAGCTATAAAGAATGCCAGGTAGGAAAGGATAGAGTAGTTCCCATATACAAAAATAGCTTTTGGTGCGATATGGAATAGGATTACGGATGGCAATACGCCAAAGCTCACCATATCTGCCAAGGAATCCAGCTCCTTGCCCATAGGTCCGCTTACGTTTAAAACGCGTGCGGCAAAACCATCAAAAAAATCGATGAAAAGGGAGATTAGAATGCAAAGCGCAGCCATTCTTAAATCGCTGTTAAATGCGAAAACAATACCAATACATCCGCTAAAAAGGTTAGCGGAGGTAATGGCATTGGGTATTTGTTTTATGATCATTTCTAATTAACTATTCATAGAAATCAAGAATTCTTCGTTGGTTTTTGTATTTCTGATTTGTTGCTGTACAAATTCCATGGCTTCCTGAGCATTCATATCTGCCAGGTGATTACGCAAGATCCATACACGTTGTAAAGTGTCTCTATCGTGTAGTAAATCGTCTCTACGTGTGCTTGATGCCGTGATGTCAATAGCAGGGAAGATACGTTTGTTAGATAATTTACGATCCAACTGTAATTCCATGTTACCAGTTCCTTTAAATTCTTCAAAGATCACCTCGTCCATTTTCGAACCGGTATCTGTTAAAGCAGTCGCAAGAATGGTGAGTGAACCACCTCTTTCGATGTTACGTGCCGCACCGAAGAAACGTTTAGGTTTGTGCAATGCATTGGCATCCACACCACCTGATAATATTTTTCCTGAAGCAGGAGCGGTGGTATTATAAGCTCTGGCTAATCTGGTGATAGAGTCTAATAAGATCACCACATCATGACCGCATTCTACCAGACGTTTTGCTTTTTCCAAAACAATATTGGCAATTTTAACGTGTCTTTCTGCAGGCTCATCGAAGGTAGAGGCGATTACCTCAGCTCTTACACTTCTTGCCATATCTGTTACCTCTTCCGGACGCTCATCGATCAATAAAATGATCAGGTATACTTCTGGATGGTTTTTAGCAATCGCATTTGCAACTTCTTTCAGTAAATTGGTTTTACCAGTTTTAGGCTGTGCTACGATTAGGCCACGCTGTCCTTTACCGATTGGGGTAAATAAATCGATGATTCTGGTCGAGTAGTTGTTGCTTTCGGTGAACAGATTTAATCTTTCTGTAGGGAATAATGGCGTCAGGTAGTCAAAAGGAACACGGTCCCTTACATCAGCAGGTAAACGTCCGTTGATGGTTTCTACTCTCACTAATGGGAAATATTTCTCACCTTCTTTTGGAGGGCGGATACTTCCTTTTACAGTATCACCAGTTTTCAAACCAAATAATTTGATCTGAGATTGTGATACGTATATATCATCCGGAGAAGACAGGTAGTTATAATCCGCAGACCTTAAGAAACCGTAACCATCAGGCATGATCTCTAATACCCCTTCGTTGGTAATGGTATTGTCGAAATCCAGGTTTGAATAGCTGTTCTCGCTTTGTTTCTGATTCGTGTTGTGGTTAGGTGTTTTCTGTGGTCTGTTGTCTTCTCTTACCGGACGTTGCTTTTTGATTTCCGGTTGAGCATTTACTACCGTTTCGGTTCTTACTTCTGCTGCAGTTTCTGTTGCTGGTACAGTCGTTTGCTCCTGGGCAGATTCTGGAGCGTTAGTAATTTTCTCTTCCGCTACAGCTGGTGATTTCGACTTTGCCTGGGATGGCTCATTGTCGAATAATGCCGCTCTGTTAAAGTTGCTGTTCTTGCTTTCCTCTTCCTCTTTAGGTGTAATTCTGATCCTTTTTCTAGTAGATTTCTCAGCAGAGCTTTCTTTTACAGCTTTCACTTTTGGCGCTTTTGCAGGTGCTTCACTTTCAACAGGTGCAGCAGTTGGTTCTTGCTCTGCCATTTGAGAGATGATTTCAACCAGTTCAGCTTTACGCAACTCATCGGCATTTAGGATACCTTGAGTTTTAGCTATCTCCCGCAATTCGGCGGTGAGCTTTTCATTTAATTCTGTTTTGTTAAACATTATATGGGTGTAGAGAATATTTTAAATAAAATTGTTTATCCAATTGAACAGGGCAAAAAATGCATTTATAAAAGATGGTATGGAACAAAATTTTATGAGATTTTCTGGAATGGTCAGATAAACTTTAGGGAATTATGCCACAATTGTATGTATTTGTAAATTAATCTCCAAGAAAAACTTTCAAATGTTTATAAAAATTACATTGAAAAGTTTAAAAACAAGACTTAAATCCCTACGAAATTTGGCATCTTTGTACACAAAATTACGCATAGATGAATAAAAAACAGCTATTTGAGCAGATCCAGATTAAAAAATCTTTTTTGTGTGTTGGTCTCGATCCAGTATTAGAAAATATCCCTCCGCACCTTCTAAAATATGAAAATCCTGTTTTAGAATTCAATAAACAGATTATTGATGCTACGAAAGATTTGTGTGTGGCTTATAAGCCGAACACTGCTTTCTATGAATGTATGGGATTGAAAGGTTGGGAAACTCTGATCAAGACCTGGCAATATATGCCGGAAGATATTTTCAGTATTGCAGATGCAAAACGAGGCGATATTGGCAATACTTCTGCAATGTATGCGGATGCTTTTTTTAATGAGGCAAAGTCGGACATGAGTTTTGACTCAGTTACCGTAGCCCCATATATGGGTAAAGATTCAGTTAGTCCGTTCTTAAATTACAAAGATAAATGGGTGATTTTATTGGCACTGACTTCTAATGCTGGCCATAGCGATTTTCAGTTACACCAGACCCCAGAAGGAAAATTATATGAAGAAGTGATTCGCATTTCTTCTGAATGGGCGGATAGTGAACAATTGATGTATGTAGTTGGTGCAACCAGAGGTTCAGAATTTAAAAATATCAGAAGATTGGCACCGGATCACTTCTTATTGGTTCCAGGTGTTGGCGCACAAGGCGGAAGTTTAGCTGATGTGTGTGAATTTGGCTTAAATAAAGACTGTGGTTTATTGGTGAATTCTGCCAGAGGAATTATTTATGCAAGTAAAGGGGAAGATTTTGCAGAACGTGCAAGAGAAGAAGCATTGAAATTACAGCAGGAAATGGAAGCAATTCTATTGGCTGCTCAATTGATATGACCCAAAAGACCGATTTAAAGCTGATCGGGGCTTTATTGGTAGTCGCCATAGTATGGGGGACTACCTATCTTAGTATTCGTGTAGCGGTAGAAACGATTCCTGCCTGGTTTGTGGCAGCAATGCGACAAACCATTGCTTCTTTGATACTGATGACTATTTTAATCTGCAGAAAAGAATTGGCCTGGATGGGCTGGCCCTACTTGCGTCGTCAGATGCTACTTTCTACGTTAATGGTGGTGATGGCGAATGGAATGGTGACGGTGGCAGAGGAAACCATTCCTAGTGGTTTAACTTCTTTGTTGAATTCCTTAAATCCGCTGGTTGTTTTTCTGGCCTGTGTGGCCGTTGGTTTACAAAAACCAAGCTGGAAAGGGTTTATAGGTGTGATGATCGCTTTTCTTGGTGTGGTGTTTATTTTTAGAGATGGCCTAAGTGAATTGCTGGATCCAAATTATAAAACGGGGATCATGTTCCTTTGTTTTGCCATTAGTGGCTGGACAATCGGAACGATTTACACGAAGAAAAACAGCCACAAATCAGATCATATTTTACTGGATCTTTTTTATCAGTTCGCATTTTCGGCAGCGGCTCAATTTGCCCTGGCTTTCCTGTTTTCAGGAACTACCTCACTGAGCAATTGGAGTTTGCATAGCTTAATGGCAGTGACCTATCTGGCAGTATTTGGTTCTGTACTGACATTTTTCTGCTACCACTATGCCTTAAAAAGGGTTTCGCCTACAGAGGTTTCCATCCTTACTTATTTTAATACGGTGATTGCCTTATTTCTGGGCTGGCTGATTTTAGATGAGGTGATCACAAAAGATATTATCACCGCAACGGTATTGATTATTGCCGGTGTGTTTATTACGAATTATAGGAGGAAATAAACAATTGATCTTTTGGTGATAATTTAACTCTTTTTAGTTAAGTTAGACTGTATGAGATTCTCTGAAAGTTTTCTTCATTTTATCTGGCAATTCCGACTGTTCCGGGCTTTAAATCTGTTTTGTACAACAGGGGAATCGCTGTGTATATTGGGCGTTGGAATGGTCAATAAACATGCAGGGCCGGATTTCAATCAATCGAAACTAGTTATTGGCGACCGTACCTGGATTGGTGATGTAGAAATCCACTTGAAGTCTTCCGATTGGTTTTTGCATGGTCATCATCATGATCCAGCTTATGACGCGGTGATTTTACATGTGGTTTATGAACATGACCAAGTGATTTACAGGAAGGATGGCAGTTTGATTCCGGTGCTGATCTTGAAAGACCTGTTTCCGGAAAGTATTTTACTGCATTATGAAGGACTGGTCAATTCCATCCATTCCTTTCCCTGCGAAAAACAAATTCGTAGCATAGACCCGATCCTCATCAATGGCTTTTTATCCAGAATGATGATTGAACGCCTGGCACAGAAATCCGATCTGGTGTTTGATCACCTGGCTAAGGTAAAGGGAGATTGGGAAAGTACTTTCTATCATTTCCTCGCTAAGAGCTTTGGTTTTAAGGTGAATGAGGTTCCTTTTGAAATGTTAGCGGTTTCATTACCTTTATCGGTGATTCGGAAACATCTGGATCATCCTTTGCAGGTGGAAGCTCTGGTATTTGGACAAGCTGGTTTTTTATTGGGAACCTTTAAGGATTCTTATCCTAGTAAACTAAAGAAGGAGTATGGGTTTCTGCAAAAGAAGTATGGGTTAATTCCTATTGGAGTAGGGGCCTGGCGATTTTTGAGAATGCGGCCACAGAATTTCCCAACTTTGAGGCTGGCGCAATTTTGCGCTTTACTGTTGAAATCAGATCGTTTATTTTCCAGAGTACTCGAACTGGAAAAATTGTCTGAATTAACGCAATTGCTGCAAGTGCTTCCCGTCAATCCTTATTGGAAAACCCATTATCACTTTCAGAAGGAAACAAAAAAGGTAGAGATTCAACTTGGACAGCGCTCCGTTTTACACCTGATCATGAATGTGGTGTGTCTTTTTGCTGCGGCTTATGGTAAATATTCAGATCAGCCGGATTTGATGAATCGCAGCTTACAGTTGCTGGAGCAGATGCCTGCCGAAAGCAATGTCATCATCAGTCATTATCAGCAAGCAGGTGTAGTGATAGAGAGTGCTTTTTTCTCGCAAGCAATCCTTCAACTAAATAAATATTACTGTGCTCAAAAAAAATGCTTAAATTGTGGTATCGGAATCAAGATATTAAACCAATAAGATGTTCCAACGAATCATTACATTTTTTGAAAAGCAGAGTTTTGGGGTATGTACTTACCTTGCGGAGCGATTTAATATATCGATCAGTAAAATTAGGCTGTTTTTTATTTATTCTTCCTTTCTGGCAGTTGGTTTTCCAATTATATTTTACATTCTTGCCGCATTGGTGCTTGATGTGAGACATTATGTGAAAAAAATAAGACTGCGTATCTGGGATGTTTGATTTTTTTGCGGTGTCCCGGCTAGGAAAGCTTTAAACTTTTAATATAGAAGCGATCTCCGGAAATCCTTTTTCTTTAGCGAGGTCGGTTGGCAGTTTGCCGCCTTCCATTCTGATGTCTAAAGCTGCTCCATGTTCCAATAATAGGATAATGATTTCTATATTTCCAATCTGTGCAGCGGCATGTAATGCGGTGAGTCCGGCTTGTTGTTTTGCATTTACATCGGCACCTGCCTCTAAAAGCATTTTGGTGATGGCAAAGCTTTTTGCCGCAACTGCGGAATGAATTGGGAAAACACTGAATCCATTACTGGCAGGAATGTTTGGATCTGCTCCTTTGAAAAGTAATAATCTGGTGATTTCTTCATGACCGAAGTAAGCGGCTAATCCTAAAGCTGTGAAGCCATCTTTTGAAGTAGTATTGAGCAATTCTGGCTGATCTGCAAGTAAATGATCTGTTTCCTGAAACTTACCTAATGCACAGGCTTCAAAAAGCGTGATGTTTTTCGCAAATCTGGCGATGATCCCTGCGGCGACAGGTTTTTTGTAGTAACAAGCGAGTAGTAGTGGTGATATTCCATGGCTGGTTTCCTGGCTGGTTAGTTCCGGATGTTTGGTCAGCAATACAGAAATCTCTTGTTTATTGTCTGTTTCTATTAGTGTTTCGAGCTGAGAGATGTCCATTGTTAGATTTAGATCTTAAAATACGGGAATAAATTAACAAATTTTAAATGACATCATCATAAAAAAAATCCCAGCAAATAAAAATACCTGCTGGGATTAACCTTAAAACAAAACTTATCTCTAATTAAAACTTAAACGCTACTGGTATGACTATGATTACGTTAGAAGGTTTAACCGGTATGGAAATGCTTGCTGAGTTGATCTATTTAAGCAGTTAAGAATTTTTGTTTAATAAGTATACGTTTAAATGTATTTATAATAACTTAGTACATACAAGGATATGTTTTATATTTGTTGTGTATAATATTAGTCACGAAAAATGTCGGTAAGGGGAAATCAATTCAGGTCCAATTCGTTTAAAAACGAATCTGGCGATAAACAGAGCTCGAAGTCATCAACGTCCAGACCATCAACAGAAAGATTTAACATCATGCCGCGTCTGGATTTTCAGAATGGCAGGTTGTTTAAGATCATCGGGTTAGTGTTTGTCGTATTGTCTTTATATTTTCTAATTGCCTTTACTTCTTACCTTTTTACCTGGCAGGAAGATCACAGTTATGTGATTGATGCCAATGGTGGATGGGGTAATCTTTTTAAAACCTATGAAGAACTGCAACAGGTAAATATCAATCCGGTGGTGTCTAACTGGCTGGGTAAAATCGGCGCTTTACTGGCCCACCAGTTTATTTATGAATGGTTTGGTTTAGCTTCCTTCTTATTCATCTTCGTATTCTTTGTGATCGGCTACCGCCTGCTTTTTAAGGTGAAAATATGCTCTATTGAAAAAACATTGGCTTACAGCCTTTTCTTTTTATTGTTCATCTCTTTAACCTTTGGTTTTGCGCATTCCTTTATCAGTGATGCACCGCATTTTCTAGAAGGTGAGTTTGGATACTGGACCAATAAATTACTGACTGCACAAATAGGAAAGGCCGGTGTAGCGGGATTAATAGGTTTTTTAGGCTTATCTATCCTGATTATTGCTTATAATATTGACTTTAAATTGCCGGAGCGTAAGAAAAAGGAAAGGATGTTACCTGATCTTTCAGAAGAAGAATTGGGAACTGATCATGAAATGCGCTCAGAGCCGGTAGAGTTTACTTTAAATGATAGATTGGCAAGAGATCAAAAAAGAGAACAGCAGACGATCAGGCCTTCTACAAGGTTTGAAGAAGCTGAAGAGCAGGAATTGAAACGAGACCCTATTCCAGAATATCGCGCTGCAAATGTTTCGGCAGCTTCAGCTTTAGCTAATATACAGCTGGAAACTACTCCGGTAACTCCAATACCACCTGTACCTGTAGTACCACCGGTAGCGCCGGTATTGCCGCCAGCTCCACTGATGTCGGTAGAGACAATGCCTATGGAAATTACACCTGCTCGGGAACCGGAACCGGAATTAGAGGTCACACCAGAATTAGTGCCAGAGGAAGAACCAGAATTGGAATTGGTGATTGAAAAGTCGGAGGATGAGAAAACTTCCGATGAGCTGGTAAAACAGTTTGGTAATTATGACCCTACTCTGGATTTGGCGAGTTACAAATATCCTGGACTTGATTTATTAGAGAATTATGGTTCCAATAAGATTCCTGTGAATACGGACGAATTGGAAGCAAATAAGAATAAGATTGTCAATACCCTGCTTCATTACAATATTGAGATAGATAAAATTAAAGCAACGATTGGTCCAACAGTTACTTTATATGAGATTATACCGGCGCCAGGAGTTAGGATTTCCAAGATTAAAAATCTGGAAGATGACATCGCTTTAAGTTTAGCAGCTTTGGGAATCAGGATTATCGCTCCGATGCCAGGAAAAGGCACAATTGGTATTGAGGTACCTAATTTACACCCTGAAATGGTGTCAATGAAAAGTATTCTGGCTACAGAGAAATTTCAGACCACTACGATGGAGCTGCCAATTGCCATGGGTAAAACCATTTCTAATGAGGTTTATATTGGTGATTTGGCCAAGATGCCCCATTTATTGGTTGCAGGTGCTACAGGGCAGGGTAAATCGGTGGGGATTAACTCTATTCTGGTTTCACTGCTTTATAAGAAACACCCTTCACAGTTGAAATTTGTACTGGTTGATCCCAAGAAAGTAGAGTTAACCTTGTTTAATAAAATTGAGCGTCATTTCCTGGCGAAACTTCCAGGGGAAGCAGATGCGATCATTACGGACACCAAAAAGGTGATCAATACGCTGAATTCCTTATGTATTGAGATGGATCAGCGTTATGATTTATTGAAAGATGCACAGGTAAGAAACCTGAAAGAGTACAATGAGAAGTTTATCAAAAGAAAACTAAATCCGAATAATTCGCACCGTTTCCTTCCATACATTGTGTTGATTGTGGATGAGTTTGCGGATTTAATGATGACTGCTGGTAAAGAGGTGGAAGCGCCGATTGCCCGTTTGGCACAGCTGGCACGTGCGATAGGTATTCACCTGGTGCTGGCTACGCAGCGTCCTTCTGTAAACATCATTACCGGTACAATTAAAGCGAATTTCCCTGCTCGACTGGCCTTTAGGGTATTGTCGAAAATTGACTCCAGAACGATTCTTGACAGTGGTGGTGCCGATCAGTTGATCGGTAGAGGAGATATGTTATTGTCTACAGGAAATGACCTGATCCGCTTGCAGTGTGCTTTTGTGGATACACCAGAGGTAGATCGTATTTCGGAGTTTATTGGCAATCAAAGAGGTTATCCGGAGGCTTATCAGCTGCCTGAATATGTAGATGAAGCCGCAGAATCGGCAAAATTAGACTTTGATCCTAAGGATCGTGACTCGATGTTTGAAGAGGCTGCACGCTTAATTGTGATGCATCAGCAAGGTTCTACTTCTTTGATTCAAAGGAAGTTGAAGTTAGGTTATAATAGGGCAGGCAGGATCATTGATCAGCTGGAAGCCACAGGTGTGGTAGGACCTTTTGAAGGTAGTAAAGCGAGAGAAGTATTGATCCCGGACGATTATGCTTTGGAACAGTTCTTGACTGACCTGAAGAATAACTAATCCGAAATAGAAATAGATGAAAAAGATAATATGGTCGTTACTGGTATTGACAGGTTTTGGATTTTCCAGTTACGCACAGCAGGATGCGAAGGCGAAAGCAATATTAGCTGAGGTAAGTAAGAAATACCGTTCTTTTGATGTGGTAAAGGCAGACTTTACCTTTTCTTTAGACAATCCACAGGCTAAACTGAAAGAGAATCAGCAAGGTACTATCATCGTGAAAGCGAAAACAAATAAGTATCGAGTGACGATGACGAATCAGGAATTGATCAGCGATGGTAAAACTCAATGGACTTATTTAAAACAAGATAAAGAAGTACAGGTGACAGATGCAGACCATAGTGGTGATGCGCTAAATCCTGCTCAGCTATTCACGATTTACGAAAAAGGCTTTAAATACGGTTATACCGGCGAAAGTAAGGTCGGAGGCAAAGTTTATCAGATGATCGATCTTTCCCCTATAGATGTTAGTAAATCTTACTTTAAGATACGCCTGGGAATTGATAAGGTCGCAAAACAGATTGGTACCGTAGTTATTTTTGATAAAGGCGGAAACAAATACAGCTATACTGTCAGCAAAATGGTGACCAGCATAAAGGTTCCGGAAAGTACTTTTTCGTTTGATCCTAAGAAGTATCCCGGTGTAGAAGTTGTAGACTTAAGGTAATTTGTTATTTTTGAAAATATGGTCTCAACTCATCAATTTTGAAGGTTACATTTTTAGGCACAGGTACTTCCCAGGGTATTCCAGTCATTACTTGCAATTGCGCGGTTTGTCAGTCGGCAGATCATAAAAACAAGCGGTTAAGGGTTTCTGTACTGTTGGAAATGGGAGATAAGACGATCGTAATTGATAGCGGTCCTGATTTCCGCTACCAGATGCTGCGTGCAAATGTCAAAGATCTGGATGCAATTTTATATACACATGAACATAAAGACCATGTGGCGGGTTTAGATGACATCAGGCCTTTTAATTACCTGCTGAAAAAGAACATTGACATTTATGCGACCACCCGTGTTCAGGATGCCTTAAAAAGAGAGTTTTCTTATATTTTCGCAGACACGCATTATCCTGGATTGCCCCAGATAGAGTTGCATACGATTACAGATCAACCTTTTGAAATTGGTAATACTACCGTGATTCCATTAAATATCATGCATTATAAGCTGCCGATTTTGGGCTTCCGGATTCATGATTTCACTTATATTACTGATGCCAAGACGATTTCTGAAGAAACTATAGCAAAAGTAAAGGGTACAAAGATTCTGGTGATCAATGCATTGCAGCATGAAGAGCATATTTCTCATTTTACACTAAAGGAAGCGGTAGCATTTGCGCAAAAGATAGGGGCAGAAATGACTTATCTGACACACATCAGCCATAATTTAGGTTTGCATGAGGAGGTGGAACGCGAATTACCAGAAAATATTAAATTAGCTTACGATGGTTTAAGTTTATTCTCCGAATAAATATATATTTGCGATAGAAATACCCAGGTGGCGAAATTGGCAGACGCACCACCTTGAGGGGGTGGCGCTTGAAAAGGCGTGGCAGTTCGAATCTGCTTCTGGGTACCTAGTAAAGCCTTAGAGAAATCTAAGGCTTTTTGTTTTTCGTTCATTTTGATCTCCAGCTATGCTTGAGCAACAGGAATGGATCCATCCAATCAATTCCTGTTTGCACTGGTCAAAAACATTCCATTTATCGACTATATTAATACCATAAAATACATTCGCGTGTTCCTTTAGTCGATCGATTATTTTATATTTAGGCGATTTTAAAATATGGATAGGTTTATCATTAAAAATCTATCGAATAATTAATCTTATAAAGCAAAAATCAATATGTCGAATACATCAAAAATTATCTACACCAAGACCGATGAGGCGCCAATGTTGGCCACCTATTCACTTTTACCAATCGTACAAGCTTTTACCGCATCAGCAGGTATTGATGTAGAAACAAGAGATATTTCTTTAGCAGGTAGAATTTTATCAAACTTTCCTGAGTTTTTAAAAGATGATCAAAAAATAGGTGATGCTTTAGCAGAGCTTGGTGCATTAGCAACAACGCCAGAGGCTAACATTATTAAATTACCAAATATTTCAGCTTCTATCCCTCAATTGGTAGCAGCTATTACTGAGTTACAAGGACAGGGATATGCTTTGCCAAATTACCCAGATAACGCACAGACTGAAGAAGAGAAGGCCATAAAAGCCAAATACGGCAAAGTATTGGGTTCTGCAGTAAACCCGGTTTTACGTGAAGGTAACTCTGACCGTAGAGCGCCTAAAGCGGTTAAAAATTATGCAAAAGTAAACCCTCATTCTATGGGTGCATGGTCTGCAGATTCTAAAACTCGTGTAGCCAGCATGAGCGAAGGTGATTTTTATGGTTCAGAGCAATCTCTTACGCTTGCTGATGCGAGTCAGTTTAAAATTGAATTTGTTGCTGAAGATGGCAGTGTAACTGAATTAAAAGGTTTAGCTGCTTTAAAGGCAGGTGAAGTAATTGATAGTTCAGCTTTGAGCTTAACTGCTTTGAAAGCATTTGTAGCTAAAGAAATTTTAGCAACAAGAGCTGAAGGAACTTTATTGTCTGCTCACTTAAAAGCAACAATGATGAAAGTTTCTGATCCACTTATTTTTGGTGCCATTGTAGAAGTTTACTTCGCTGATGTGTTTGCTAAATATGCGGATTTATTTAAAGAATTAAATGTAGATACGAGCAATGGTTTAGGTGATGTGTATGCAAAAATTGCCGGCCAGCCTAAACAGGCAGAAGTGGAAGCTGATTTAGCTAAAGCAATAGAGAATGGTCCGGCGTTGGCAATGGTAAATTCTGATAAAGGAATTACCAACCTTCATGTGCCAAGTGATGTCATTGTAGATGCTTCTATGCCTGCAATGATTCGTAATTCGGGTCAGATGTGGAACAAAGAAGGTAAATCTCAAGATACAACCGCTTTAATTCCTGATCGTTGTTATGCGGGTGTTTACACGGCAACAATTGACGATTGTAAAGCAAATGGTGCTTTTGACGTAGCTACAATGGGTTCTGTACCAAACGTAGGCTTAATGGCACAAAAAGCTGAAGAATATGGTTCACACGATAAAACTTTCCAGGCAAAAGGAAACGGAACGATTCGTGTAACAGATGCAGAGGGTAAAGTTTTCTTCGATCAGAAAGTAGAAAAAGGTGATATCTTCCGCATGTGTCAAACTAAGGATGCGCCAATTCAGGACTGGGTTAAATTAGCCGTAAACAGAGCCCGTTTATCAGCTACTCCAGCAATTTTCTGGTTAGATGAAAACAGAGCACACGATAGAGAAATCATTGCAAAAGTAAAAAAATACTTGGCTGATCACGATACTGAAGGCTTGGATATTAGAATTCTTGCGCCAATTGAAGCCACTAAATTCACCTTGGAAAGAATTAGAAAAGGTTTAGATACCATCTCTGTAACTGGTAACGTATTGCGTGATTACTTAACAGATTTATTCCCGATTTTAGAGTTAGGAACTTCTGCTAAAATGTTATCGATCGTACCTTTAATGAATGGTGGGGGCTTGTTCGAAACTGGTGCTGGTGGTTCTGCCCCAAAACACATCGAACAATTTATCGAAGAAGGTTATTTACGTTGGGATTCACTAGGAGAGTTTTTAGCTTTAGGTGCTTCTTTGGAGCATTTAGGTCAAACACAAAACAATGCAAAAGCTTTAGTTTTAGCGGAGACTTTAGACGCAGCAACTGAAACTTTCCTAGCCAATGATAAATCTCCAGCTCGTAAAGTTGGACAAATTGATAACCGTGGTTCTCATTTCTATCTGGCTTTGTATTGGGCTCAGGAATTAGCAAAACAAACTAAGGATGCTGATTTACAAGCTAGATTTGCACCGTTGGCTAAAGCATTAAACGAAAATGAAGCTACAATTGCTGGCGAACTAATTGCTGCCCAAGGTAAACCACAAGAAATTGGTGGTTACTTCCATCCAAATGATGAGTTGGCAAATAAAGCAATGCGCCCAAGCGAAACTTTGAATACTATTTTAGCTTCTTTATAAGCTAATTGAATCACATAAGCGTCCTGATGAAAATCAGGGCGCTTTTTTTATACACGCAAAAAGGAGTCAGTTATGGGCAGTTCTCTACTAGGGAGAAACTCATTGCAATAAATTACGACCTGCATACAGGAAGCGTACCCGGTTTGCTCTGGGCTTTGTTTTGGATAATTCTATACAGACATTTTACGGTATTGTCGCAACACTTGATCAAAGCATATTTTTAGCCATTCCGTATAGTTGCCCTTATTGTTTTGTAAATCTAGCTCTAGCGCCTCCATGCTGATGTACTTAAAGTCTGCCACTTCCAAAGGGTTTGGAATCGGAAGGGTATCGCTGCTGCCAAAATAAACGTGGTCATATTCGTTCTCCACTAGTCCATTTTCGACTTCAGCACGATAAGAGAAACTAAAAATAGGTCTTAATTCACATTCCATACCCATTTCTTCTTTTAACCTTCTTTTCGCAGCATCGGCAGTAAGTTCTCCAGGCCTAGGGTGACTACAGCAGGTATTGGTCCATTTTCCTGCAGAATGGTATTTGTCAAGTGCACGTTGCTGCAATAAGAGTGCTCCAGCGCTGTTAAATATAAATACAGAGAATGCCCTGTGAAGTTCGCCTTCAAGGTGCGCCTCTAATTTTGGCATTGTACCTATTGGATTGTCATTTTTATCAACTAGGATCACTTCTTCTTCTCTCATCAAATTCATCTTTTTTTCTGTAAGCTGCAGTTTTGTGTACCTCAAAATGGGTAGACACAAAGGTCAGCATTTTTCTTAATGAAAGCAGTAAATGAATAATTTTTTCTAAGGACTTTGATCAATGTGTACTGATTTCATCTTTTTTCTTTGCATTAATCTTTATTTAAATGATTATATTAGTTTACATTTAAATGACTTTTATGAAAAGATTACTCATTACAATGCTGGCATTACTGCCCTTTAACCTGCTTCATGCTGTGGAAAGTCATCCGATAGCAACTGTAAAAATTAAGATTTATACAATTGATGCCTCGATCCCTGCTGTGGATACGATAAAAAAAGAACCCAGTGCTAAAGAATGGGCTAAAATGGAAAGACAGCTTAAAAAGCAAATGCCGAAGGATCTGGCCAAAATCATGATCCAGCAAATGAGGTCGGTGATGCCTGGTAACGGCGGTTTGATTGATGCAGCCTCCCTGTCTAAATTTGCCGTAGAAAGTGAGGCTTTTTCTACTGAGATGGATGCTGCATTGGATAAATCAGACTATGAATTAGAGCGTAAAGAAATCATAGAAGTATTTAAAAGTATGGAGTTTGACAATGCTTCCGACCGTAGTGTGGCTCGAAAAGAGATGAAACAAGACCTAAAACGCCTTAAAGAAGTTTATCAAAGATCAAAAATTAGATTAGCCTCGCAGAATAAGGAAGCTATCGCACTTAATGTATCACTTCGCTGATGACCAGAAAAAGGATTTTAGCTAAACCAGGTTAAAATTTATCGTACTTATTTGCTTGATTTACTGTTCTTTCTTCTATTATAGCGGATAAATATTGATAAATTTGCACTCTTATAAAAAATTTAGGAGGAAACATTACATCATACTATGCTCGTTAACAAATCAGGTGAAACGTCTAATAATCTGCGTAAACTCTTCGTTTTATTTCTCGCTTTCACTTTTTTAATAGCCGCAGGATCTTTATTGCTGAGGCATTCTATTTTTAAAAAATTAGACACACTCGCAGAGCAATTGCGTGGACATGCACAGAATCAGGAGATTAGTAATATTCTGCTCGACTTAAACGGTGCTGAAAGTGATTTCCAGCAAGCCATCTTATATGGAGAGAGTCAGAAGCTGGAAGATTATAAAACTAAACTGACCCGAACATTTAACCAGATCGAAGTTATCTTGAAAAAGTATGACCTAGACAGTACAAGAATGTTATCCGCGAATAAAGCGCAGCTTGGAAAAGCATTTGATGATAAGCTCTTGATCTCTAATGAAATTTTTAGCCTCAAACATAATTTTGATTCTTTACTAAGAATCACGAATATTCAAAGTATTGGCGGGCAACCCTCAAAAGACATTGTTGAAAAGTATAAGTTCAATACTACTGTAAAAAGTAGTACTGGAAAGGCAGATACTTCTGTACGTGTCATTAGGCCTGAAGCTAAGAAAAAAGGGCTTTTTAAGCGTCTGCAGGATGCTATAGAAAACAAGCAGGAAAATTCGCAATCTGTTAAAGTGGTGACCGTAAATCGTGAAAAGCAGATCCGAGATTCAGTAAACCGATCTGTACTTAGAAAACAGAACCATTCTCAGGGAGATATTCTACGTAAACTCAATGAAGAAAACGGACGATTAGCGAAATCTAACCAACAGCTCATCTCAGCAAATCTTAGTCTCGTGATTCAACTACACCAATTGGTTCAGGAGCTGAAAGATATTCATTTGAGCGATTGGGAAAGAGCGAGATCAGAAATGCTCAATCAATATCAATCGGCTACCAATGATATGAATAGCTTTACAGGGGTAGCAGTAGTAATGGTCTTGATTTTTATTGTTTTGCTGATTATTTATATCCGTAAAGCTGGAAAATCTGAAGACAATTACATTCGTGAAAACGAGCGTGCCGTGGCATTGGCAGAACAAAAATCGGAGATGCTCGCTATTATGAGTCATGAGATTAGAAACCCATTGACCACCATTACTGGTTTAATTTATCTCCTGAACCGGAGTCCGCTTAATGATGATCAAAAAAAGAAACTCAATTCCATCAACTTATCATCAAGCATGCTGATGAATACCATCAATGATATCCTTGATGTCAGTAAAATTGATCATCAAAAAGAGACAGCTTTGAATATTGTTTCTTTTCAGCCTTCCGTAGAGATTAAAGAGACGATTGCCGCAATGACTTTCATTGCAGAAAGGAAACAGATTTCTTTAACTGCCGAGTTTAGCGGAGCAGAAGAAGCCATGGTCAAAGGTGATCCTTTCCGCTTAAAGCAAATCATGATCAATCTGCTGAGCAATGCAGTAAAGTATACTGATCATGGTGGGGTTGTGGTCAAAGTGGACCTCTCTGAACTGAATGAGCAGCAAATGCAGTTGAATGTCAGTATCATTGATACCGGAATTGGTATTCCTAAAGATCAGCAGGGAAAACTTTTTACGAGGTATTATCAGGCCAACAGATCTGCAGGGAAACCTGGAACTGGATTGGGGCTTTACATCTGTAAACAGTTGATCGAGCTTCAAAATGGGCAGATCAGTGTGGAGAGTGAGGCTGGGAAAGGATGTCATTTTAAATTCGCGATTCCTTATCAAAAACCTGGATAGCAAACAAAGCGTTAATTTTTCTGTTCTTTCATTAATCTAGGGGCTATTTAGTAACTTTAGGTACATTTAAAATAAGAAATATGAGATACATTTCGCTGTTACTTCTATTCACTGCAATTTCATTTTCCGGATTTTCTCAAACGAGCGATGCTGTTTTGGGGCAATGGGTTAATTCTTCTGGTGAAGCACACATTGAGATTCAAAAAAAAGGAGATCGATTCTTTGGTAAAATTGTTTGGTTAAAGGAACCAAAAGACGAAAAAGGCAATCCTAAACTAGACGTGAAAAATCCTGCTGACAATTTAAAATCCAGACCAATATTAGGTCTTGAAATGCTAAAGGGCTTTGCTTACGATAATGGTAAATGGGTAGATGGGACCATCTATGACCCGAAAGTAGGAAAAACTTATAGCTGTAATATGAGCTTGAAAAACAATGGTGATTTGAATGTTAGAGGTTATATCGGATTCTCACTGATTGGTAGGACTGATGTTTGGAAAAGATTTAAATAGATGAGCAGACTTATTTTTTGTTTATTATTTTTTCCTCTATACTCATTTTCACAAACTTACGACCTGATTCCATTGACATCAGGTGAGCATACCAGTCTGCGGGGAATGAGTGTGGTTTCAGATCAAGTGGCCTGGGTAAGTGGCAGTAATGGCCATATTGGTAAAACAATTGATGCCGGTAAAACCTGGCAATGGATCAAACCTGAAGGTCACGAAAAGCTTGACTTTAGAGATATTGAAGCGTTTGATGCCGATAAAGCAATTGTCGTAAATGCAGGCGCTCCAGCTTATATTTTACAAACTACTGATGGAGGTAAAACCTGGACTGAACGCTATAAAAACGTCGATTCTGCCATATTCCTAGATGGTATGGGATTTTGGAATGACCAGCGTGGGATCGTATTTGGTGATCCCATCAATAGTAAGATGCAGTTGCTGAGGACGATTGATGGCGGGGTTTCCTGGAATGATATTTCAGAAAATCTGCAAGCCAAAATGGGACTAGGCGAAGCTGCTTTTGCTGCCAGCGGAACCACAATCAAGACCCTCGGTAATGGAAAAGTATGGATCGCTACAGGAGGTAAAGTCTCTAATATTTACTATTCCAGTAATTTTGGCTCTACCTGGCAAGTTTTTGAATGCCCGATTCTTCAAGGAGAAAGCAGTACCGGCCCCTTTTCTATGGATTTTTATGATGATGATCATGGCGTAATTGTGGGTGGAGATTACCTGAAAGACAAAGAAAATGAAAACAATGTTTTACTCAGCAGCAATGGCGGTAAAACCTGGATAAAACCAGCCAAACCGGTAGATGGCTATCGTTCTGGGGTTACCTATATTACCGATAAAACATTGGTTGCTACTGGCAGTTCAGGAACAGATGTTTCTTCAGATGGGGGCAGGAACTGGTATAATATTTCTGTGGTAAGCATGAACGTGATTCAAAAATCAAAAGATGGTCATTTAATTCTGTTAGCAGGTAATAAAGGACAGATTTATCAGTTAACCATTACTACAAAGTAATGCTATGTTAAATAAAGTTCACCATGTTGCAATTATTTGCAGCGATTATAATGTTTCTAAGAATTTTTATACGAATGTATTGGGTTTGACTATTATTCGGGAGGTATATAGAGCGGAAAGAGATTCTTTTAAGCTAGACCTTGCGCTGAATGGGGAGTATGTGATAGAGCTTTTCTCTTTTCCAAATCCGCCTGCTCGTCCTTCCAGACCGGAATCTGTAGGTTTAAGACATCTGGCTTTCCAAGTCGAGGATTTGGAAATAGTAATTAAGAGGTTAAAGGAAAAAGGAGTAGAACCAGAGCCCATTAGAGTAGACGAATTTACCGGTAAGCGATTTACTTTTATTGCAGATCCTGATTTACTACCTGTAGAGTTCTATGAGCAATAATATTTTTTACGCTGCATACAATAATTGGATGATTTAGTCGTCTTATATTGGAGAGCGTTAATTTAGATGACGGGGATGTGGCTGGAAGCTATATCCCCGTTTCTTTTTGTCTTTTTTTATGGAAATAAAAAAAGCCTGCCGATAGGCAAGCTTTTAAAGACGTCATGGGCGGATTCGAACCGCCGTAAAAGGTTTTGCAGACCCATACCTAACCACTCGGCCACATGACTTTTTATAGTCTGAAACGCTGACAGCGGTAAATATAAATAAAGTATACTAAATTAGTAGTATTTATTTCAACTATTTTATTTTTAGGGTTTTTCAATAGATCTGCTACATCATTCCCAGTTCAAATCTGGCGGTTTCCGACATCATATCCCTATTCCAGGGTGGGTCCCAAGTCACCACAACGGAGACTTCATTAACCCCTTCAATCTTTTTCACTTTTTCCTCTACTTCCAGCGGAATACTTTGTGCCGCAGGGCAGCCAGGGGCAGTAAGTGTCATCACGATTTGTACATTATTGAATGGAGCCATCACCATTGTTTCATAAATAAGGCCCAACTCATAAATGCTAACCGGTATCTCTGGGTCGTATATGGTCTGCAAGCAGTCAATCACTTTTTGTTTCAATTCTTCCTGATCCATGAGCTATTTATTTTCAAGCTCTTCAATAGATTGAAAAGCCAATGCATAATTTTTCATTTGTTTGATCATTGCTAGTAATCCGTTAGATCTGGTTTGTGCCAGATGGCTGAACATGCCAATCTCTTTGATAAATTCCAGCTTGGCCTCCAGGATGGCTTTAGGAGGTTGCCCGGACAGTACTTTAATCAGCATGCTCACTAAACCTTTCACAATCATCGCATCGCTATCTGCTTTGAAAAACACCTGACCATCCTGATAGGAAGCAATGAGCCATACGCTCGATTGACAACCTTTTATTTTGTGATCGGTAGTTTTAAAAGTTTCCTCTAATTCCGGCAATTGTTTTCCCAAATCAATCAGGTATTCGTATTTGTCTTCCCAGCTGTCAAACATGGAAAAATCAGAGATAATTTCTTCTTCTATTTCGGATATGCTCTTTTGATTCATCAGGATAACATTTTAATAGATTTATAAATTCCTGCAATCAGCACATCGATTTCTTCTTTCGTGTTGTACAGTGCAAAGGAGGCCCTTACTGTACCAGGAATACCGAATCGCTTCATCAGTGGCTGTGTACAGTGGTGCCCGGTTCTTACGGCTATTCCGAGGTTGTCCAGTAAGATGCCAATGTCTTGCGGGTGCAGGTTTTTGATGATAAATGAAACCAGACTTACTTTTTCTTTTGCTTTTCCGATGATCTCTAAACCTGGGATGTTTTCCAACTGACTCGTCGCATAAACAAGCAATTCACGCTCATGTTTTCTGATCTGATCTTTTCCTATGCTTTTAATAAAGTCGAAAGCTGCTTTTAAGGCAATGGTATCGGCAATATTTGGCGTTCCGGCTTCATATTTATAGGGGAGGTCATTATAAGTAGTGTGTTCAAAACTCACCTCTTTGATCATCTCCCCTCCACCCTGAAAAACAGGCATCGTTTCCAAAAGCTCTTGTTTTCCGTAAAGTACTCCTATACCAGTAGGAGCGTATAGTTTATGTCCGGAAAAAGCGAAGAAATCACAGTCGAGGTCCAGCACGTCAATGTCGAGATGTACTGCAGATTGGGCACCGTCTACCAATACCTTCGCTCCAAATTGATGCGCCATTGCAATCATTTCTTTCACAGGATTTACAGTTCCCAAGGCATTTGATACCTGTACAATGGCAACTATTTTTGTTTTTTCACTAAGCAGCTGCTGATATTGTGCTATGGAAAGTGTGCCATCATCCAATATAGGAATTACCTTTAAAACTGCATTCTTTTCCTGACAAAGGATTTGCCAGGGTACAATATTGGAGTGGTGCTCCATTCCGGAAATTAAAATTTCATCTCCTGCATGGATGTTTTGCCGACCCCAGGTATAGGCAACTAGGTTGATTGCTTCCGTGGTTCCCCGCGTAAAAACTATTTCTTCTACCATTGCTGCTCCAATGAATTCCTGAACGGCATATCGACTGGCTTCATAAGCTAATGTCGCTTCTTCTGCCAGCGTATGTATTCCGCGGTGGATATTGGCGTTGTAGCGACTGTAATAGTCGCTTATCGAATCTATGACGGCCGTTGGTTTTTGAGAAGTTGCCGCATTATCGAAATAAATAAGATCTTTCTCATTTACCCTTCTACTTAGAATGGGAAATCGTGCTCTGATCGCTTTTACATCAAAAGACTCTTGTTTATGCTGGGCAAGATTGGTACTTTCACCTGTGGGGGTATCATTATCGGTTAATGAAGAAGATTTGAAGGCTGGCGTTTTCATTTTATGAACTGGCTAAATGAGCTGAAATTAATTGTTCAACGTGTTTGCGTAAAGGCTCCAGCTTGATCTGGGTCAAAACATCGGATGAAAAAGCCTGTAATAATAAGGACTCAGCAGATTTTAAAGGAATGCCCCTTGCTCTTAAATAGAACATGGCTTCTTCATCTAGCTGACCAACGGTACAGCCATGGGAGCACTTTACATCATCGGCAAAGATCTCTAGCTGGGGCTTGGCATCTATCGTGGCCTGGTCAGACAAAATGATATTCTTGCTGGATTGATAAGCATTGGTTTTTTGAGCATCAGGCTGTACAATGATTCTTCCACTGAAAATTGCGGTTGCAGTATCGCTAGCAATTCCTTTGTAAAGCTGATTACTGAAACAATTTGGCTGTTTATTGTCCACCAAAGTATGGTGATCTACATGGCTGTTTCCTTTCAAAAGAGAAAGGCCATACAGGTGTGTTTCATTCCCTGGTGCATCTAAAACAAGGTTCAGGTTATTGCGGATTACCCCGCCATTCAGGGAAATCGTTAAGGACTGTACGTAACTTTTCCCGATTTGATGGATATGTGTACTGCTCACTTGTGCGGCATTCGGACCATCATTCTGAAGTTTATAATAGGCTAGAAATGCATGCTCTTCTAATACAATTTCTATCACCTCATTATTGAAACTGTCCATACTGCCTAGTGTAGTATAGGTTTCTACAAGTTGTAAATTTGAGTTTTCAGCTAAATAGATCAGACTACGCGGCTGGGAAAGAATATTTTCTTTAGTGGCATGAGTAACATGGTGCAGGTACAAAGGTATTTCCAATTGCTGCCCCTTAGGGAGATAAATGAAAACTGCTTCCTGTATAAATGCGGTGTTTAATGCATGAAGGCCATCTTTCAGGTATTTACTACTGCTGCCTAAATGCTCTTTTACGATCTTTTGATAAGGCCCGGCTGCTGCTTTTTCCAATGGTAAAATAACCAGTTCTTTTTCCGAAGAACGGATCTTTGATAAGTCAGGCATAAATCGCCCATCAATGAAGTAGAGCACATTGGCTTCATTTTGCCCAGGTAAATTGAGCGCTTTCAGGCTTGTATAGCTGAGCTCTTCCTCCGAATTGTTTTTTGAGAACTGATAATTCTTATCAAACAAACTGCTGATGTTCGTGTATTTCCATTCTTCCAGTTTAGAGCTGGGCAATCCCGAATGATTATAGGACTCAAAAGCAGCTTTACTCAGTTCCTTTATGGTATCGGCAGAACTGTCATCGGCTAAACCTTCAAATTGATCTTTAAAATAAGCGGTGTTCATCATGATCTTTTCTTTGTTAAGGAGGTCTTTTTTGGAGAGTTCATTGTTTTTAAGGAGGAATCTATCCTTTCCAAGGAGGATATGCTTAAGCTTTTGCGGTTAAATCTGTTTCATCTGTAATGAAATCGTATCCTTTTTCTTCCAGTTCCAGTGCGAGTTCTTTGCTGCCGGATTTAACAATTCGGCCATTGTAAAGGACATGGACATAGTCCGGCTGGATATAATCCAGGAGGCGCTGATAATGGGTAATCAATAGGATTGCGCGGTGCTCATTTCTCAATTGATTGATGCCATTGGCTACGATACGCAGGGCATCGATGTCCAGTCCGGAATCTGTTTCATCAAGGATAGCGAGTTTGGGCTCTAGCATGGCCATCTGAAATATTTCATTACGTTTCTTTTCTCCCCCGGAAAAACCCTCATTTATCGAACGGCTGAGTAAAGATTGATCAATCTCTACCATGGCCATTTTTTCTTTCATCACCTTTAAAAAAGCAAGGGCATCCAATGGCTCCTGGCCATTATATTTACGCTTTTCATTAACAGCGGCTTTGATGAAGTTGGTTGTACTGACCCCTGGAATCTCTACTGGATATTGAAAAGCAAGAAATAAACCGGCTCTTGCCCGGTCTTCAATGGATAAATCCAGCAGATTTTTATCTAAAAAGCTAATGGTACCTTCAGTTACTTCATATTCTTCTCTTCCAGCAAGTACAGCGGCTAAAGTGCTTTTTCCGGAGCCATTGGGCCCCATGATCGCATGTACTTCACCGGCTTTGATGTCCAGATTGATACCTTTAAGGATCGCTTTGCCTTCAATATTTGCGTGTATATTTTTAATAGATAACATCATATTTTAAATTTTAGCGGAATTAAAATTAGCCTACACTGCCTTCCATGCTGATGGCGAGTAGTTTTTGGGCCTCTATAGCAAATTCCATGGGTAATTGATTCATTACTTCTTTGGCAAAACCGTTTACGATCAGTGCCACTGCGGCTTCTCCATCAATGCCTCTTTGACGACAATAGAAAAGTTGGTCTTCTCCAATTTTAGAAGTCGTCGCTTCATGCTCAATAATGGCGGTTTTATTTTTAACTTCTATATAGGGAAAAGTATGTGCACCACATTTATCACCCAATAGGAGGGAGTCGCATTGCGAGTAATTTCTGGCATTAATGGCACCTTTCGCTGTACGAACTAGTCCTCGGTAACTGTTCTGACTTTGTCCGGCGGAGATTCCTTTCGCTACAATTCTACTTCTTGTGTGTTTTCCAAGATGTATCATTTTAGTCCCCGTATCTGCTTGTTGGTGGTGGTTGGTAAAGGCTACTGAATAGAATTCACCAATAGAATAGTCACCTTTGAGGATTACACTTGGATATTTCCAGGTGATGGCTGAACCGGTTTCTACCTGTGTCCAGGAGATTTTAGCATAATCTCCCTGGCAAATACCACGTTTAGTCACAAAATTATAGATTCCTCCATTACCTTCTTTATCACCAGGATACCAGTTTTGAACGGTAGAGTATTTGATTTCCGCCTTTTCCATAGCAATTAGTTCTACCACTGCGGCATGTAATTGGTTTTCATCTCTCATTGGCGCAGTACAGCCTTCCAGGTAACTCATATAACTCCCTTCTTCTGCAATGATCAATGTTCTTTCAAATTGACCAGAATTCTCGGCATTGATTCTGAAATAGGTAGAAAGTTCCATTGGGCATCGTACACCTTTTGGAATGTAACAGAAAGATCCATCTGTGAAAACTGCAGCATTTAGAGCAGCGAAGTAATTGTCGGTCATTGGCACCACCGAACCCAGGTATTTTTTTACCAGCTCGGGATGTTTTTGAATGGCTTCACTGATGGAACAAAAGATGACCCCAATTTCGGACAACTGCTCTTTAAAAGAGGTCGCAATAGATACACTGTCCATTACCACATCAACTGCGACTCCGGTAAGTCTCTTTTGTTCATTCAAGGAGATGCCCAATTTTTCAAAAGTTTTTAAGAGTTCCGGATCAACTTCATCCAGACTGCTGAGTTGCTCTTTTTGTTTAGGAGCCGCATAATAAATAATATCCTGATAACTAATCGGTGGGTGTTTGATGTTTGCCCAGTTGGGCTCCTCTAGCTTTAACCAATAAGCATAAGCTTTAAGTCGCCAGGCAAGCATCCAGTCCGGCTCGTTTTTCTTCTTAGAAATGAGTGTAATTACGCCCTCATTTAATCCTTTTGGGATGGTATCGGTATCTATATTTGTAACAAAGCCGTACTTGTAGTCGTTTAGTGCGGATTGCTCCAACATATCCAAATCTTCATTCATGATATCGGTCTTTTATCTAGTGCTCACAATAACTGTACCCTATAAAGATACGGCTAAAGCATGGGGCTTACAAAAAAACAAAAACAGTTAAGTGTAAGATTTATAGTGGATTCTGAGTTTTTTATCGCTGGATAATCCGCTTTTTATGCAAGGACTCGGATCCTGTTTTTCGTATAAAACCAAAAAGCCTGATCACAAAATTGCAATGCCCTGATATAGCTTATGGCTTTTTGGGAACATTGACAATCTTGTGATCAAGCTTCTTTTTTAGACGGTAATTTATAGGTTATTCCTGATCAGCAATTAATACACCGGAAACATTCCAAGAGCTGAAGCTGGTGCCTTCAGGTTTTCCAAGAGGAATCGCAACTTGCAGGGTATGTTTTCCCGGACTTAAGTTTTCCAATGGGATTTCGACAGGAAGGGTAAGTGTTCCAGGACACCAGTTTGAGCGACTTAAATCTGAAGAAGAAAGACCATTTCCGAAATTACCGGAAGAAGGGTTGTTGAAACGGTACGTTGCACAATCTTCTCTCCAAGGAATAAAATGATAGACTCTTTTTCCGTCTACAAAAAGCTCATTCAGTTTCGGAACAAATTCATCGCCTTTACCCCAGCCGCCATGACCAGTTGTGAGGTACCTTAAACGAATATTTTTGAGCCCCTTTGGTACATCAATAGTCACTGTTAAAGAATCTTTCTCAAACATAGTTCCGTATTCTTGTCCAGCCATCTCCATTAGATTGGTCGTGTTAAATACAGGCATGATATAAGATTTTTTTTCTTGCTCTTTTTCTCCCTCGTATCCTGGATAGTAATTTAGATTCAAACTTACTGTATGTCCGCCTTTATCGTAGTTTCCGATAAACACACCAATCCAGACCTCGCCTTGCAATTTTGGTGCAAGCAACGTAATATCTTGTTTATAGATGACAGAATCTGCCCAGTTGTATCCTTTGATTTTTGCCTGTTCATTGAAATGTTTCACTCCAAAGGAGGTGAAGAAACGCATGAGTTCCAGAGGCGGAAGATAATTGTCTGTAGCCGTTACGCCCTGATACTTTTTGCCGTTGCTGGCATTGTAAACTGGTAAAGTCTGCAAACCGTTCTGCAAAGCGTCCAGAAAAGAAATGGATTTATCTACAGGAATCATAAATACAGACCCTGTTCTGTCATAAGCATCACCATTAGAATTTTGGATCAGTTCAGCAAAAACGGATTGTCCCGCTTTTACTGTGGGAAGCTTTACTTTTTTAAGAATTACCGTACCGCCAGAAAAATGATAAGTGGCATTCGGCTGGTTAGCTGTTGGGTTTTCTATTTTGTTTCCAAAACTGATCTTTTCTTTATGGAAGACATTGATAGTTTGGTAGCGGCTTTCAATGATCTGGCGCTGATATGCGGCTTCGTCAAGCAGGCTGCCCAATTGTTTTGGCCAGGAAAGTTCCTCAGGTTTTACTTTGCGGTAATCAATCTTTTTTGCATAAGTTTCTGTATTGCCATTGCGAATGGTTTTCAGGATAAGACCGAGGCCTGGCGTAATAGTCAAGTCTGGTGTTCCTTTAATTTTCAGGTCGTTTGTATACCAGATTTCAATGGTATTGGAACGGATAAATACCTTTGCTCTTTTACAGGGGATGCCCATGATGGTGTCTGTACCTGCGATTAGTTCTGCTGTTACATATGCAGAGAACGGTTTTTTAAAGGTGTATAGGTTTCCATTGCTATTGAGTACCTGATAGGTAGCTGCTTCTGCAAATTGCAGGAATTGTTCTTGTTTTGCCTGGCGCTCCTGACCGGAGATTCTGGCCTGGCTTCCTTTGATAAAAAGTTTTTTTTCTCCGCCAACTTCTTTGCCGTTGCTGCGGGAACCATAGGTGATGACTGCTTCGGTAGCTTGTGTGTTTTTTTGTGCGCATAAAGCAGTGCTGATGAATAGCATTGCGATACTAAATAAATGGGTTTTCATAGGTGATAAAGCTAAGAATTATTCTGATAGGGGATAGAACCAGCGACCTGAAATTTCTAGTGCTTCCCTGCTGGTATTTAAAATTTGAGCAAAAAAAAGCCTCTTTACGGGCTGTAAAGAGGCAATGTACTCAGAGCGGGAATCGAACCCGCACGACTTTTAAGGTCACAGGATTTTAAGTCCTGCGTGTCTACCAGTTCCACCATCTGAGCAGGTGTTAACCTTTTAAATTAAATCCCTTCTATCTGGAAGGGATTGGAGCGAAAGACGAGATTCGAACTCGCGACCCCGACCTTGGCAAGGTCGTGCTCTACCAACTGAGCTACTTTCGCGTTGATGACGATACGAAGATAGGTATTGTTTTGACTTTTTTATACTCTACAGGGAAGATTTTACCGAATACACTGGATTTCAAGTAGAAAAAAATCATTTATTTTTTCTTACCTTCTTTTTTTAACCTGAAATATCCAATTTAGGTTCATAAAATGGGTTTTGGACTTCATAAAGGAGTTTGCGGGTTTAAAATAAATTATATATTCGTAAAACTAATGCTCCCCAGATAGAAAGTATCTGATATTGATTCTTATTGATGAATAACTGGAATGAAACTAAAAAAGAAATAAAGTCTAGAAATTCATCAGGAAACTTCCCTGCTGAACTCAAGATAGAAAATTAGCTGAGAGGCCTCGAATGATTTTTGGATGAAAATAAAAAAGCCTTCCGATGGGAAGGCTTTTTGAGCGAAAGACGAGATTCGAACTCGCGACCCCGACCTTGGCAAGGTCGTGCTCTACCAACTGAGCTACTTTCGCTGTTAACGTGCCACGAAGATAGGGATAGTTTTTATTTTTCTGCAAACTCTTTTTAAGATTTCATCGAAGCGACTGGATTTCAAGGATTAAAATTTTAATTGAGGTCTTTCTAGAGTAGCTTAACCAAGCTTTTGGCTATTTATCCGCGGTTATAAAGGTAATCAGGTAGGCGGAAATTGGACTGAAATTAGTATTCATGAACCGCTCTGTCAGGAGCAATTCATAATCTTTACCGGGTAACAGGTCTACATCAATGGTGATCGACTTGCCATCTTCAGAGAATCCAACCACATTTTTTACACGCAATAGCTTGTCTACTCCTGCTGATGGTCCTACATCAAAACCTCTGCTTTTTTTATTCATAGGCGCAGAGAATTCAATAGTGAGCTGATTGATGGAGGGGTCTACATCCTGGCTGTGATTTTTGAGTTGTTTAATGCCAATAATCTTTGGGATTTGGCGGTCGTACTCATTTTTTAAGCTTTTTACAGACTTCGGTAAATATCCGGATTGATCTATAAACCTGGCCAGTGCGGTACTGTCGTTGTAGTCTAGTGCTATCATTTCCTTTATCGCCTGTTTTTTATTTCTGGCTTTTTCATAATATTTTTCACAAATGATATAGCCAACAGCGTACCCTAAATCTCGCTGTCCGAATGGATTTGGTTCATTAGTATACAGCCAATATCCAGGTGATGGGTTAAACATTTGCAAAGAAAATGCTGCTTTAATTTTTTCCTCTTTTTCTAACCCTTTTTCATCTTTGGTTTTGGCATAAGCTAAAGCAGGTAGTGTAGAAGGTTTCCCTGTAGCTTTTACCGCTACAAATTCAGCGGCACCTTCAAGCGTAATTTGCCCCAGAAGATGCTTTGCTTCGGTAGTTTTTTGCTGTGTATGTACATATTCATGGACGTTTAGAAATCCGATATCATGGATCGGATTGGTCTTGAAATGAGTTTTTAGATGCTGGTAATTGCTGGGAAATTCTTTGGTTTCGGTATATTGATCGGCCATAGAAATCTCGGCACCAATCAGAACCATCCCATTTAATGTCGTTCCTCCGGTTCTTAACGCGCCAATTGTGAAGTAAATGTTGGCCGGTTTTAATTCTGGATACAATTTCTTCATTTTGTGCACATCTATTTCAATCATTTCCGCAATACCCTTTGCTTTGAGCGTATTTTTTCTGATGGAACTCCAAAATAGCGGATAGCTGTTGATGGCATTAATATATGATTTAGCCGTATAGTTTTTCACCTCCATAATGGCTTTTAGCCCAGGCGATCCCTTTTCAATGAATAGCTGATTTAAATAACGGTATTGTGCAGCACTGTCTTTGGTGCTGGTTATTTTATCATAAGCTGTCCAAAAGTTATCAATGTCATCAGTAACAACTTTCCCGGTGTTTTTCTGCGCAACCAGGTTTAAGGAAAAAACCAGATTTGCAAAGAACAGCAAGAGGGATAAGTAGGTAAGACTAGAGATTTTCATATCCTAAAGGACGGATATTTTTTTAAAAGGTTTCAATTTTGAGCACAAAAAAAACCTCTCTACTTTCGTAAAGAGGCTATGTACTCAGAGCGGGAATCGAACCCGCACGACTTTTAAGGTCACAGGATTTTAAGTCCTGCGTGTCTACCAGTTCCACCATCTGAGCAGGTGTTAACCTTTTAAATTAAATAACTTCATGATAGTTGAAGTTATTTAGAGCGAAAGACGAGATTCGAACTCGCGACCCCGACCTTGGCAAGGTCGTGCTCTACCAACTGAGCTACTTTCGCATGGTTTTTATTTTAACATCATCCGATGTTCCCATTTCTTAAAGTGTATTTCCTAATACCCTTTGTTTCGTTTGGGAATGCAAATATAGGGACTTTTATCTTTCTGTCAAGTTTTTTTTATAATTAATTTGAGTATCTAGTATAAGCTGTTGTCTTTCAGGACTTCCATGATCAAATTATTTTCAAAACCCTTTGTCATGAGGTGTGTAATGAGCTTATTCCTTCTTTTATATGGATCACTTTCCTTAATTAAATTCGACTTTTTCTCCGCAGAAACCAATATTGCTTTTACATAATCATCATAATCAATCGTATTTAAAGCCTTTAAGATCATTTTCTCAGGTACCTTTTTAAGTTTTAAAGCCTGCTTGATCTTTATTTTTCCCCATTTTTTGATGTTGAACTTGCCGGAAACATAGGCCTGCGCAAATCTTTCTTCATTTAAATAGTTGGTCGTGATGAGTTCAGAAATGTTTTCTTCCACCTCATCAGGCCTCAATCCCCATTCATAAAGTTTATTCCTGACTTCCTGCTGTGCGCGTTCCTGGTAAGCACAATAATGCTCAGCTTTGAATAAAGCTGTTTTCTTATCGTATTTGACGGTTTTTTTCTCTGAATTTTCCAATGTATTACAATAATACACAATCAAGACCGACCAGAATTAGAAATCATCTCATGTTTCCGTAATATTGACGTTTTTAATACAAATAAAGCGTTTAACATAAATATAGCGAGGATCGGCAAAAGTATTTCAGTAGAAAGGGGAGATCACTATAAAGAGGAATGCTGCTAAAATCTTACTAATATTACAAGCAAGCGATGGTTATCCCTGCAAAAACTTTAATTTTGAACCATGAGCAGTACGACCTATACCATTGACTATTTTGCAGAAATTCTTCATGCAAAAGCTTTTATTTCTCAGCCGGAGCTGATCATTACCAGGTTGGTAATCGATAGTAGAGCGGTGATTGACCCTGAAAGTTCTTTATTTTTTGCCTTGCAGGCGAAGCGTGATGGTCATGAGTATCTGAAGGAAGCTTACGCAAACGGAATCCGTTGTTTTGTGATCAGTGATGAACAATATTTTAATGCTTTTCCGGATGCAAACATGCTATTGGTTGAGAATGTAGGCCAGGCTTTACAAACATTGGCCATTGCTCATCGTGATCAATACGACTTAAAAGTGCTGGCCATTACCGGAAGCAATGGGAAAACCATTGTCAAAGAGTGGCTTTATCAGCTTTTAGCTGCAGATGATAACATCATTCGCAGCCCTAAAAGTTTTAACTCTCAGATCGGAGTACCGCTTTCGGTATGGAATATCCGCGAGGAACATACGCTTGGGATTTTCGAAGCTGGAATTTCCAAAGAAAATGAAATGGAAGCACTCCAGCGCATTATCCAACCAACAATTGGCGTATTAACTAATATAGGTGAGGCACATGCCGAGGGTTTTCCTTCTCAAAAGGTGAAGCTGCTGGAAAAATTGAAACTCTTTAAAGAAGCGGAACTATTCATTTATTCTCCTGAATATACCAGCGGAATTCCGATTCAGGAACTTCCTGGTCTAAGGAAATTCTCCTGGAGTTTGAGTCAAAAAGCGGATTTGCAGATTTCATTTGTGGAGCCAATTGAAGACAAAACCTATATTCGGGCAATTTATAAAGCTGCGGAAATAGAATGTCTGATCCCTTTCAGCGACCGGGCTTCTGTTGAAAATGGCATCATTTGCTGGGCCACATTACTTTCAATGGGCTATACGCCCGAAGAAGCAGATACGCGTCTGGAGAAATTAAACCGGGTAGGGATGAGGCTGGAGCTAAAAAATGGCATTAACCAATGTTCCGTAATTGACGATTCTTATATAGCAGATATCCCTTCTCTTGCGATAGCACTTGATTTCCTGAACCTTCAAAATCAGCACCCTAAAAAGACATTAATCCTATCTGATTTGCATGAAACCGGGAAAAAGGAAAGCCTGCTTTATAAAGAAATCGCGGACTTACTCAAACAGAAAAATCTGCAGCGATTAATCGGAATCGGGCCTAATATCTCTGCGATGGCCTCTTTATTTGATTTGGAAGCCTCATTTTTTGAAAGCACCCAGGATTTTATAGACCATTTACCAGCAGTGCATTTCTACGATGAAACCATCCTGGTAAAGGGCGCGAGAAAGTTTGAATTTGAGCGTATCAGTAAGCTGATTGCTCAAAAAGTTCATGATACCGTATTGGAGATCGATCTGAATGGGCTTGCCGGAAACCTGCAATTTTATAGAAATAAGCTGAAGCCCGGGGTAAAAATTATGGCCATGGTGAAAGCATTTTCGTATGGAAGCGGCAGTTTTGAAATTGCCAATGTATTACAATATCATAAAGTTGATTACCTGGCTGTAGCCTATACTGACGAAGGGGTCGCTTTAAGAAAAGGTGGGATTACGATGCCTATTATGGTGATGAGCCCTGAGCCTTCAGCATTTGATGCCATCGTGAAATATAAACTGGAACCCGAAATTTATAACCTTGACATCCTGAATAGCTTTTTAAATTTCCTGAATTTTGAAACCCGGGATTATCTGGTACACCTTAAAATTGATACGGGGATGCACAGACTGGGCTTTGAGGAAACCGAAGTTGCTGAGTTATTAAAATCGCTTCAGGGTACTAAAAAACTCAAAGTAGCCTCTGCCTTTTCCCATTTGGTAGGTAGTGATGAAATCCAGCATGATGAATTTACTCAATACCAGATTCAAAGGTTCAAGACTATTGCGCAAAAGATAGCCGATGGACTTGATTATAAATTTATCTGGCACATTTCGAATACCTCGGGCATCTCTCGTCATCCGGAAGCCCAGTTTGACATGGTCCGTTTAGGCATTGGTTTATACGGACACGATGGCGGATTGAACCATAATAAAGGCTTGCAAACCGTGGCCGTATTGAAAACAACGATTACCCAAGTAAAAGAACTGAAGCCAAATGAAACTGTTGGTTATGGTCGACAAGGGCTTTTACCCAATGGAGGAACCATTGCAACCGTAAAAATCGGTTATGCTGATGGCTATACCAGAAGGTTTGGAAATGGGGTCGGTAAAATGCTGGTCAATGGTCAATTGGTACCAACAGTTGGTGTCATCTGCATGGATATGTGTATGCTGGATGTAAGCGGTTTGGATGTTAAAACTGGTGATGAGGTGATCGTTTTCAATGGAAAGCTGACCGTAGCGATGCTTGCTGAGCAGATTGGAACCATCCCTTATGAGATTTTAACAAATATTTCACAAAGAGTTAAACGGATTTATTTTTATGAGTAGTTTTGTAGCATGAACAGAATCGGTAGAGCCTTGTTAAGATACATCATCAAAGGACTCTTAATTGTATTGCCTATTGCCCTTAGTATTTTTATTGTGATCGTAGCGGTAACTACAGTAGACAGCTGGTTAAACGTGAACAATATCCTGGGTGTTGACCCTCAGACAGGAGCCAGCAGGAACATCCCCGGCCTTGGTTTAGCACTTGTAGTGGCGATCACGCTTGTGGCCGGTATTTTCGTGACCAATTTCGTAACTGAACCCATGTACAACTGGTTTGCCAGAATCCTGGACAGGCTGCCTATACTTAAATTTATTTATTCGTCCATCAAAGACCTGACCGAAGCCTTTGTTGGTGATGAAAAGAAATTTAATAACCCGGTGCTGGTAGAAGTAGAAGGTGATTTGAAGAGAATCGGGTTTTTAACCCAAAGCGACCTATCAGCAATTGGCCTCCCAGGGGAATCTATCGTCTATTTTCCCTTTTCTTACTCCTTCGCCGGACAAGTATATGTAGTGAAAAATGAGAAAATCAAGCCTTTAAATATGACCGCCGCAGAGGCCATGAAATTGGTGGTTTCTGGTGGAGTAAGTCATTTCTAAATGATTTAAACCCAAATCTCGTTTCCTTGGAATTAGTGATTAATTGTCTATAAATCATTAGTTAACCTCCGGTTATTTAGTGCTTGATGGTCGTGAAATCATTAATTGGTCATCACCAAATCAGCACTTCATCATGATTTAATCTTCAGGAGTCAGCACTTAATTGTCATCAAAAAAAGATAGTTGAGTGCCCTACATTCAAATTTTTTACCCTTCAGCGAAAGATTTGAGGCGGGGAGCAACTATCCTTTTTTTTTTTAGTACTGAAACTACTAACTATAGTGCTAAAGAAGTCTTAAACACCAAGTAGCACCTCCTAGAAATTCGGTTTTAACACATACTTATCATAGAACCTGAAAATATGCTCAGCAGCTTCTTCTGCTGTATCTACTAACCTAAACAGGTTTAGATCTTCGGCATGAATATTATGTTCTTTGTTCAACATCGTTGAAGTAATCCAATCTACTAAACCACCCCAGTACTCTTTTCCTACCAATACAATTGGGAATCTGGCAATTTTGCCCGTCTGAATCAAAGTAATCGCTTCGAAAAGCTCATCCATAGTGCCCATACCACCAGGCAATACGACAAAACCTTGTGAGTACTTCATGAACATCACCTTTCTGATGAAGAAATAATCAAATTCTAATAACTTATTATGGTCAATATATTTGTTGTGGAACTGTTCAAAAGGAAGGTCAATGTTTAAACCTACAGACTTCCCGCCATTCATGTGTGCGCCTTTATTTCCTGCTTCCATAATTCCAGGACCACCACCGGTGATCACGCCATATCCACGTTCTGTAAGCAACCTGCCACATTCTACTGCAATCTCATAGTACTTATTTGTTTCCGCTGTTCTTGCAGATCCGAAGATAGACACACATGGGCCAATTTTCGCTAATTTCTCAAAGCCATCTACAAATTCAGCCATGATTTTAAAGATCTGCCAGGAATCTGTAACTTTTATTTCCTGCCAGTTTTTGTTCTCAAATGCACTTCTAATTTTCTCTTCACTTGTCATTCTATAGATATTTAGTTCTTAAAATCTGGTTTGTAATGCTGTTTTTTTACTGATCAGCAACAGTCCGATAAAGGTGATCAATCCGTTCACCAGAATCAGTTCCACGCTAAACGTATATCCACCAAGTAAAGTGGCAGAGTTCGCGTTGAGCAAGTAACATATCAATGGTGATAGGATACATACTAAAGGTACTAATTTATCATGAAGTCCTCTTTTCTTCATGAAAAGACCAAAACTATACAGACCAAGTAATGGACCATAGGTATAGGAGGCCACTTTAAATATCCCTTTAACGACCGACTCATCATTTAAAGTATTGAAAACAATGATGACCATAAACATCAGCAGCGAAAACGCAATGTGTACCAGGTGTCTTTTTTTTACAGCTCCGTCTGCATTCGCATTATCACCTTTGTCCATGTGCAGGAAATCCACGCAGAACGAGGTGGTTAATGCAGTTAACGCCGAGTCGGTAGTGGCAAATGTTGCCGCAGTTAAACCCAGCATGAACACGATCGCCGGTACTACACTTAAATGATTCAGTGCAATTTCCGGGAAAAGAAAATCCGTTCTTGGTTTTCCGGTGATGTGATCCAAAGGAATTTCGATGCCGTTTTTAGCAGCATAGATATATAACAAAGCGCCTACGCTCAGGAAAAAGATGTTTAGGATGACAAAGATTCCTGTAAACGTAAACATGTTTTTTTGTGCCTCGCCAATGGTTTTCATACTCAGGTTTTTTTGCATCAAATCCTGATCCAAACCCGTCATAGCTATGGTAACAAATACCCCTCCAATGAACTGTTTACTGAAATGGAAGCCATTTGTCATGAAGTCCTCGTAAAAGAAAATCTTAGAATAGCCGCTTGTTTTAATCGCTTCGAAGGCCTGAGGGATATTCATATCCAGGCTGCTGCAGATGAAATACAGCGTCAGGAAAACTGACAATACCAGGAAGAATGTTTGCAGCGTATCGGTGATGATGATCGTTTTTAATCCACCTTTGAAGGTGTAAGACCAGATTAAGGCTAAAGAAATCAGTACGGTTACCCAAAATGGTACTCCATAGCTGTCAAAGATAAAGCGTTGTAAAACGATCACCACCAGGTATAAACGGAAAGCTGAACCTATCGTTCTGCTGATCAAAAAGATCGATGCCGCCGTCTTATAGCTATAAAAGCCCAGCCTTTGTTCGATGTAACTATAAATCGAAGTGAGTTTCATTCGATAATATAAGGGCAGTAATACGGTAGCGATGATGATAAAACCGACCGCATTTCCCAATACAAATTGAAAATATTGAAATTGGTTACCGGAAGGGGCACCTACTTCTCCTGGAACGGAAATGAAAGTGACACCGGATAAAGCAGTACCAATCATCCCAAAAGCAACCAGGTACCATTTTGAATTTCTATTTGCAATAAAAAAGGTAGCATTGTCTGATGATTTTTTGGAAGTAGCGAAGGCGATAACGATCAATAGCAGGAAATAACCAATCAAAAAAGACAAAAGTATAGCTGGGCTCATAGTATGTTTTTAGCAGCTAAATGTAAGAAAATCATATTTTAAAAATCAAATAACGGAAGATAAATATAAATTTGTAAAATGAACTTTTCATCCAAGCTTCTTGAAGACGCTGTCAACGAATTTTCTAAGTTACCGGGAGTCGGACAAAAGACGGCATTACGCTTGGTATTGCACTTGTTAAATAAGGAACAGGAAGAGGTTTCTAACTTCGGAAATTCCATCATTAAATTGAGGCAAGAGATCAAGCATTGTGCGGTTTGCCATAACATTTCGGATCATATACACTGTGAAATCTGTACCGCTAACAAGCGTGATAAAGAAATTATTTGTGTGGTTGAAGATACCAGAGACGTGATGGCGGTAGAAAATACCTCACAGTATTTCGGCGTTTATCATGTATTGGGAGGTCTAATCTCGCCAATGGATGGCATCGGTCCGGCTGACCTTTTTATAGATTCTCTGGTGCAGCGTGTGGCGACCAGTCCGGTTAAAGAAGTGATTTTAGCATTGAGCGCCACCATGGAAGGAGATACTACTCTTTTTTACCTTTATAAACGTCTTAAAGATTTTCAAATTCCGATTACCGCTATTGCTCGAGGAATCGCTTTTGGCGGCGAATTGGAATATGCAGACGAAATCACCCTGGGCCGCTCTATCATTACAAGGGTGCCTTATGAAAACTCACTCATCAAATAATCAGCATGGATTTTAAGAATAAAGTAGTCATCATTACCGGTGCATCTTCCGGTATAGGAAAGGCTTGTGCCGAAGAATTTGCCAAACGTGGTGCAAATCTTGTACTTGCTGCCCGTCAATATGTAACCCTTTGCGAAGTTACAGCCGATTTGGAAAGCAGATATGGTATTCGCGCGGTTGCTGTACAAACAGATGTGAGTAAAGAGCAGGATTGTGAGGAATTGAGTAAACAAGCTGTACTCAGTTTCGGTAAGGTGGATATGCTGATCAATAATGCCGGGTTGTCGATGCGTGCGCTATTCAATGACCTTGACCTTTCTGTCTTGAAAAACCTGATGGATGTGAACTTTTGGGGTACCGTATATTGTACAAAATATGCTTTACCAGAGATTTTGAAAACCAAAGGCAGTATTATTGGCGTATCTTCTATTGCAGGTTACCGCGGACTACCGGGACGTACCGGATATTCGGCTTCGAAATTTGCAATGAATGGATTTATGGAGTCTTTAAGAACAGAATTGTTAAAAACAGGAGTACACGTGATGGTGGCTTGCCCTGGTTTTACGGCTTCAAATATTCGTGTTACCGCATTGGCAAAAGACGGCACTGCGCATGGAGAAACTAGTATGGAAGAAGGTAAAATGGTAACGGCTGATGTAGTGGCAACTAGTATTGTGGATGGCATCGCAGCAAGAAAACGTACATTAATCATGACTGGGCAAGGCAAATTAACCGTCTGGCTCAATAAACTGCTGCCTGCATTGACAGATAAATTGGTGTTCAACCACTTTACTAAAGAGAAAAACGCATTGATAAAATAACCTATGAAAACCTGGATATTACTGATGCTATTCGCTTTCTTCGGACAAATATTCACTTCGGGTGCCCAGGTTAGGGTAGCGAAGGCTATTGATTATGCCCAGGAAAAAGGGAAGGTCAGTAACCAGCTGAACATCTATTATCCGGCAGATACGGTTGCTAAAAAAGGAGTGGTTATTTTCATTCACGGAGGATCTTGGAGTAGTGGTAAAAAGGAAACTTACTGGTGGCTAGGGAGAAATCTGGCGCGTAAGGGGCTGGTTGCAGTCCTCATTAATTATGGATTGGCCCCTGATCAGGAATATCCGCAAATGGCGGCTGATTGCGCTGCTGCGGTAAACTGGGTAGCTCAAAATATCGCCTGTTATGGTGGAAATCCGGAAAGATTATTCCTGATGGGACATTCTGCGGGTGGGCATCTTGCAGAACTGATCAATGCAGACCCTAAATATTTCAAAGCTGCAGGATATCAAGGGAAAATTAAAGGGATGATCTTAAATGATGCTTTTGGCCTGGATATGAATGAATATCTGAGCATGGCGGATCATGATGATAATTATTACAACTTTCTGCGCACATTTACAGACAATCCGAAAATCTGGACCAAAGCATCTCCATTAAATTATGTGCAGAAAATCAAGAACCCTCATCTGATTTTCTACGGAGAAAAAACATACCCGGCCATACAAATACAATCAGAACGCATTCAAAAGCAGTTAACTGCAGAGCAGGTACCAAGTTCAATCTATGTGATCAATGGTAAAAAACACGTGGGAATGATCAGTCAGATGATCTTTGGAGGTAATCTGCTATATCAAAAAATCCTTGATTTTGTAGCAAAGGATTAAATTGCAGCAAAGAATTAAGCGTCTTTAACAGCATCTCCCGAGCCAGATGATTCCGTTGCTCCGATCCTGGAAAGGTCAATATTAGTCCTGCCTGTACTATCTTTGGAGAAAATATTTGAAAACTTAGCATCCTGTAAAATATCTTCATCGCGGTAAGAAGTTCTGGTATGTACGGTTTGCGAAAAAGTATCATCAAAAGCTTTCAATAAAACCAGGATTTCTACTTCTGCATCAGCAAGATCCTGTGCTGTTTTCTGGAAAATCGGACTATGCTCATCAATGGGATGAACTACCGTCCAGCTTAAAGTAAGCAAACCAATTTTTGATCTTTCTAATTCCAGTGGATAAAACCTACGCGAGACCTTCCCGTTGACCGTTTCATTATACGAAAATACCACCTGAACTTCAATTTCTATCAGCTGGTTGTTTCGTAAATTGGCCAGTCTGAACATGAGTCCTTTGCCTTCCTTATAAGGCGCAATTACCATTTTCTCACTATAAATCACCTTGGCATTAGGTCTGGAAAAACGGCCGTACAACAGTCCTGTGGCGAGTGCAAAGGCCAGTAATCCCAGCATCGACTCAAAAGCGGCCACACAGCTGGTCATGAAACCATCCGGACTAATGTGTCCATATCCTACGGTAGAAATCGTTTGAGCGGAAAAGAAGAAAGCATCAAAAAAATGATCTCTTGGCGTAATCCCAGTAGCCCCCTGCAAATGTTCGATGCCAATCCCCACATAGATCAGGGCGAAAAGCATGTTTACCAAAAGATAAACGACTAGAATGATCAGCAGAAACTTTTTCCAGGACATGGAAATCAGCCAGTTATAAGTATCGGCAGTTCGGAACAGCGGAAGGCCAATTCTTTTGATATTAGAACTGCCGTCAGCATTCATTAACCTTTGATTCGCGGTAACCGGTTGGTTACCAAATCCTAAATCGTCATCGATTTGTGTTTTCCGTTTAAATAATGCCATAATTCCTTACTAATTTTAATAAAAATTTTGCAATTATTAAAAACTATTACATCTTTGCTTTAGATGATACAAACAAACGTACTTAATCTTTGGTGGTGGCACAACGCATTAGCGTAGTGTAACCCCCTATCTGAACGTTTTATTTACATAAAAATATTTTGAGGGTTGCTATTAAGGCAGCCTTTTTTGTTTTATACCCATGAAGAAAATACTAAACCACTTATTTGAAAACAAGACCTTCAGCAGAGCTGAAGCGCAAAGAATACTGACCGCTATTGCTTTAGGGGAGTTTAATAGTTCACAGATTGCAGCGTTTATTACGGCTTATGGCATGCGTAACATTACGGTGGAAGAGCTGCAGGGATTCAGAGATGCGATGTTGGAATTATGTGTGCAGCTTGATTTCTCTGACTATGAACTGGTTGATCTTTGCGGGACTGGTGGTGACGGTAAAGATACCTTTAACATCTCTACACTTGCTTCTTTCGTAGTTGCTGGTGCTGGTCATAAAGTGGCAAAACATGGTAATTATGGCGTGTCCTCTGGTTGCGGTTCTTCTAACGTGATTGAATATTTGGGCTATAAATTCACAAGCGATCCTGATACATTAAAGAGAAATCTGGATACTTCAGGAATCTGCTTTATTCATGCGCCATTGTTCAACCCGGCAATGAAAACCGTAGCTCCAATTCGTAAAGAACTTGGCGTAAAAACATTCTTCAACATGCTTGGCCCGATGTGTAATCCGGCGCAGCCGAAAAATCAATTGGTAGGCGTCTTTAGTCTGGAGTTAGCCCGTTTGTATGCTTACTTATATCAGGATACCGATAAGAATTATACCATCCTTCATGCAGTGAACGGTTTTGATGAAGTTTCTTTAACCTGCGACTATAAAATATTCAATAAAAAGGGAGAAGCCTTAGTAAAGGTGTCCGATATAGGCTTTGAAGAGATGGATGAGGCGCTGATTAAAGGAGGAGATACCGTAGCTTCTTCTGCGGAAATATTTATGAATGTGTTAAACGGAGCAGGAACAGATGCGCAGCATAATGTGGTCTTGTGTAATGCTGCCCTAGCCATACAAACCATCAGCGATACCAAATCTTTTGCCGATTGTTTCTATGAAGCCGAAGAATCTTTGTTCAGTAAAAACGCGTTGAAACGCTTTAAAAGTCTGGTTGGGTAATGAATACTCCAAAACTGAAAATATGTGGGATGCTGCATCCTGAAAACATTAGGGAGGTCGCAGCTTTGCAGCCAGATTACTTGGGGTTCATCTTTTTTAAAGGCTCAAAAAGATATGCGGGTGAGGTGCTGCCGGAAGTATTGGCAAATTTGCCTGAAAACATCATGAAAACCGGTGTTTTTGTGAATGAAACACTGGAAACAGTGCTCAGCCTGGTTGATAAATACCAGTTAAATGCGCTGCAGTTACATGGTGCAGAAAGCCCTGAATATTGCAGGGAATTGAAAGTTAGTTTAGGCTCCATGACAGCATTAAATACAGTTGAGTTGATCAAAGCTTTTGGTGTGGACGAAGCCTTTGATTTTAGTCTGTTGAACTCATATACAGCGACTGTAGATTACTTCTTATTTGATACACAGACCCCTCATCACGGCGGCTCAGGTAAACAATTTGATTGGCAGCTCCTCACAAAATATACCTTGGATCTACCTTACTTTTTAAGCGGCGGAATAGCTGCAGAAAGCGCAGAAATGCTGAATAGTATTGTAGACCACAGATTGTTTTCGATTGATGTAAACAGCAAGTTTGAAATAGAGCCAGGCTTAAAAGATCTGGAAAAATTGAAAGTATTTAAAAGCAAATTATTATAAACTGCTGTCCTAATTCATACACTAAATAAAGGCCAGTTAATCCATACATATGATCCCGGAAGATACCTTTAATAAAAAAGGGCAGGATCAATAAAAGAAATAAGAACAAGATTATGAACTATTTTGTAAACGAAAAGGGATACTTTGGAGATTTTGGAGGAGCGTACATCCCTGAAATGCTGTATCCTAATGTAGAGGAGCTAAGAACCAGATACCTGGAAATTATCGCTGATGAAGGCTTTCAAAAAGAGTTTCATCAACTGTTAAAAGACTATGTAGGCAGGCCTTCGCCATTATACCTGGCGAAACGCTTATCTGAAAAGTATGGCACTAACATATTTTTGAAAAGAGAAGATCTGAACCATACCGGAGCACATAAAATCAACAATACCATTGGTCAGATTTTGATGGCAGAGCGTTTAGGAAAAAAACGCATCATTGCAGAAACCGGCGCAGGACAGCATGGTGTAGCTACCGCTACTGTATGTGCATTACGCGGGCTGGAATGTGTGGTGTATATGGGCGAAATTGACATTCAGCGACAGGCACCAAACGTGGCCAGAATGAAAATGCTGGGCGCAACAGTGGTTCCTGCTACTTCTGGTAGTAAAACATTGAAAGATGCCACTAATGAGGCCATGCGCGACTGGATCAATAACCCAATTGATACTCATTATATCATCGGATCTGTAGTTGGGCCGCATCCTTACCCGGATATGGTGGCTACTTTTCAGTCGATCATTTCGGAAGAAACAAAAAAACAATTACTAGAGCAGACTGGCAGTGATCAACCTGATTATGTATTGGCTTGTGTTGGCGGTGGAAGTAATGCTATGGGGATGTTTTATCATTTCATCAACGATGAAAACGTAAAATTGATCGCAATTGAAGCTGCCGGAAAAGGGGTAGACAGCGGACATTCTGCAGCAACCACGGCTTTAGGTAAAGAGGGGGTATTACATGGCAGCAGAAGCATCCTAATGCAAACAGAAGACGGACAGGTGATTGAACCTTATTCTGTATCTGCAGGTCTGGATTATCCTGGTGTGGGTCCTCAGCATGCGCATTTGTTCAAGACCCACAGAGGTCAGTACGTTTCCGTAACGGACGATGAAGCTTTACAGGCAGGTTTGCTGCTAACACAATTGGAAGGGATTATTCCTGCAATTGAAAGTGCACACGCCCTAGCGTATTTAGAGAAAATGGAGTTTACAGGTAAAGAAAATGTAGTGATTTGTTTGTCCGGAAGGGGAGATAAAGACATGGATACCTATATGAAGTATTTTGGTTTATAAGAACAGCAATGAATAGAATTAATAAGTTATTTCAAGAGAAAAAAAATATAATATCCATCTATTATACAGCGGGTTACCCGAACTTAGGGGATACAGTAGCTATTGCTGAAGAGCTGGAAAGATCTGGTGCAGACCTGTTGGAAATTGGTTTTCCGTATTCTGATCCTGTTGCGGACGGACCGGTGATTCAGGCCAGCAGTAAAGCGGCTTTAGATGCAGGAATGACCCTTGAATTATTATTTGAACAATTGAAAGACCTGCGCAAAACGGTGAGCATCCCTGTTTTACTGATGGGATATGTAAACCCACTATTACAGTATGGTGTCGCTAACTTTTGCAAATCATGTGCGGAAGTTGGGGTTGACGGCTGTATTGTTCCTGATCTTCCAATGGCAGAATACGAGGAACTATATGCAGCAGATTTTAAAGCGTACGACTTAACCAATATCTTCCTGGTTACACCTCAAACTGCTCCGGAAAGAATCCAAAAGATTGATGGTTTAAGTAATGGTTTTATCTATCTGCTGTCGTCATCTGCCACCACTGGACAAAATTTAAGCGTGTCTGAAGGTACAGAAGCTTATTTCTCCAGAATTGCAGATTTAAAGCTTAAGAACCCAACGATGATTGGTTTCGGGATCAGCAGCAAAGAAACCTTTGATAAAGCTTGTCAGTATGCTAACGGAGCCATCATCGGGACTGCCTTTGTGAAAAGTCTGAAAGCCGATGATGTATCCGGTAGTGTGAAAGAATTTATGAAAACTTTTAAGCCTTAATGGCTTTCTTTTTGTTGATTGATTTCAGGTAGATAAAACCTGTTAATCCAGCAATTATTGAGGCGCAGAGGATGGCAAATTTAGCCTCCGTAACCTGCATCTCGTCGCTGAAAGACAATAGGGAGATAAAGATGGACATGGTAAAACCTATCCCGGCAAGCATCCCCAATCCGATGATGTGCTTCCAACCGGATCTGGAAGGTAAAGTCCCTAGTTTGAGCTTTACCGCCAGCCATGAAAATAAGGTCACCCCTATTGTTTTTCCGGCAAATAAGCCCAGGATAATTCCCATCCCAAGCGGGGATACCAATCCACCAAGCATCTCTTTCTGAAAAGTAATGTTCGTGTTTGCCAAAGCAAAGATGGGCATGATAAAGTAATTTACCGGTCCGTTCAACAGATGCTCCAGTTTTTCCAGCGGAGATTCAATGCTTGTGTTGTTGCAAGGAATCGTGAAAGCCAGTAATACCCCTGCAATAGTCGCATGGATACCCGAATGGTGAATGAAATACCAAAGGAAAATACCTGGAATCAGGTAAAAATATAATGCTTTTAAATTAAGGTAATTGAATAGGAATAAGACGGCTAATACGCCTGCCGCCATTAGTAAGTAATCAAAATGAACCTCACTGGTGTAAAAAACAGCGATCACTAGAATTGCACCAAGGTCGTCTACGATGGCCAGGGCTGCTAAAAATACTTTTAAAGAAGTAGGAACGCTTTTGCCCAGCATGGAAATAATGGCCAGTGCAAAGGCAATATCGGTAGCCATTGGAATACCCCATCCGCTTGCAGCAGGAGATCCGGCATTAAATGCAAAGTAAATCCCGGCAGGAACCAACATTCCACCGAATGCGGCAATAACGGGTAAAGAGGCTTTTTTCAAAGAGGATAATTCTCCTTCCAACAATTCTCTTTTGATCTCCAGACCTACCAACAGGAAAAAGATCGCCATTAGGGCATCGTTGATCCATGCAGATACGGTGTAAGAGATGTTGCTACTACCAAAGTTAATCCCTAATTCGGTCGTCAGCAGATTTGCAAATCCAGTACTCAATGAGGAGTTTGCGATAAATAAAGAAATCGCTACACAAATCAACAGGATAATTCCTCCAATTTGTCCAGAGCGGAAAAAATCCCTGAATGCTTGTAAATTTAATAGTTTGGCCATGTGCTAAAGATAAGATTCGAGCTGGAGTTAGGCAACATTTTAAAGGTAACTTTCCAGATCGCCTTTACCTTCACGGATAATTTCAAATGCTCCGGAAGTACAATCTACTACTGTAGAAGGTTCATTGTCACCGTAACCACCATCAATTACCAGGTCTACACTGTCTTCATATTTTTCGTGGATTAATTCCGGGTCTGTAGAATATTCAATCACCTCATCATCGTCCCTAATAGAGGTCGATAGAATCGGATTTCCTAGCAGTTTCACAATTTCTCTGGCAATGTCATTATCTGGTACCCTGATCCCTACTGTTTTCTTTTTGGAGCTCAGCAGTTTGGGGACGTTGTTACTCGCATTAAAAATGAAAGTAAAAGGCCCGGGAAGGGCTTTCTTCAAGACCCTGAAAGTAGCGGTATCTATTGGTTTGACATAATCAGAGATGTGTCTCAAATCAGAGCAGATGAAGGAAAAATTGGCCTTTTCAGGCTTGATGCCGCGCAGGCGGCAAATTTTCTCTACTGCTTTTTGGTTGGTAATGTCGCAGCCTAATCCATAAATGGTGTCAGTAGGATAAATGATGATGCCTCCTTTTTTCAAGACTTCAACAACTTCTTCAATTGCCTTAGGATTTGGATTTTCAGGATAGATTTTTATGAGCATGTGTAAATTTACACAATCTTTATACCGATTTTGGTTTATTGTTGTTGTAATGGTTTGTTTTCATTAAATTATCCTTTATGAGAAAAGCTTTTATCGCAATTGCTGCATTTTTGGTGAGTGCTACGCTAATGATCAGCTTCGCCTGGCCACCTTTTTATTGGGCATTTATTTTTATTGGCCCAATCATTTTGCTTGGAATCTATGATTTGTATCAGCCCAAGCACAGTATAGTCAGAAATTATCCGGTATTGGGTAGGTTAAGGTATCTGGCGGAAGATCTCCGGCCGAAAGTATACCAGTATTTTGTGGAAAGTGATACCAATGGAAAACCTTTCAGCAGGTTAAGCAGGTCACTCATCTATCAGCGTGCAAAGCGGGAGAATGACACCATTCCATTTGGAACGCAGCTTGATGTTTATGAAAATGGCTACGAATGGCTGAGCCATAGTATAGCGGCCATCAGTCATACAGAATTAGATGAAGATCCAAGAGTGCTGGTTGGCGGCCCTGAATGTAAGCAGCCCTACTCGGCAAGTATCTATAACATATCAGCGATGAGTTTTGGATCCTTGAGTCAGAATGCAATCCTGGCTTTAAATGGAGGAGCTAAACTAGGAAATTTCGCTCATAATACCGGAGAAGGTGGTATCAGTGATTACCATGCCAATCCTGGGGGAGATTTGATCTGGCAGATTGGTACCGGTTATTTCGGCTGCCGTCACCACGATGGTAGTTTCAATTATGAAGCTTTCGGAGAAAAAGCCAAGACGGCACAAGTCAAAATGATCGAAATAAAACTTTCTCAGGGAGCTAAACCTGGTCATGGCGGGATATTGCCAGCAAAGAAAGTGACTCCTGAAATTGCGAGGATCCGTTTGGTAAAAGAGGGTTTCGACGTGATCTCTCCACCTGCACACTCGGCTTTTAAAACACCTTTAGAATTGGTCGCTTTTGTTCAAAAGTTAAGGGAATTGTCGGATGGGAAGCCTATTGGGGTTAAACTCTGTATTGGCAGAAGATCAGAGTTTTTTGCCATTTGCAAGGCGATGTCTGAAACCGGGATATATGTAGATTTTATCACGGTGGATGGGGGAGAAGGGGGTACCGGCGCCGCGCCGCAGGAATTTTCAAATGCGGTAGGGATGCCATTAAGAGAAGGTGTTGCCTTTGTTTATGATGTACTGACCGGCTTTAACATAAAACAGTACATTAAGATTATTGCTTCAGGAAAAGTAGCTTCAGGTTTCGACCTGGTAAAGAATATCGCTCTTGGTGCAGATTTATGTAATTCTGCAAGGGGAATGATGTTTGCGTTAGGCTGTATTCAGGCTTTAGAGTGCAACAGCAATACCTGTCCAACAGGTGTAGCTACCCAAGACCCAAGTTTGATGAAAGGTTTAGTGGTAGAAGATAAAAAGGTGCGGGTGCATAACTTTCATAAGCTAACGGTGGGCAGTGCGGTAGAATTATTAGGCGCTGCGGGTTTACAGCATACTTATCAGCTCAGCCGGGCTTATATCAACAGAAGGATCGCTCCGAATGTAATGCAGTCGTATATGGAAACTTTCCCTTATATCCCAGAAGGGAGTTTATTGAAAACTCCTTATCCGCTGCGCTTTGAATTGGGAATGGCTTTAAGCAGCTCCAGTAGTTTTGCGCCTACCGATTATAAGGTTTCGATTGTGGATTACGCGCATGCGAACTCTTTCAATGATAATTTGCCAGCTGCAACGCAAAGTTAAGTACAGCGCTGCTGAGCATTAAAAATAAAAAGGGCAGGATTTTTTAAAAATCCTGCCCTTTTTAAGAAAATATATAAAGCTTAAAACTCTGCGTTTTTTGGGAAACGAGGGAAAGCAATTACGTCTCTGATATTGGTCATTCCGCTTACAAAAAGTACCAGCCTTTCGAAACCTAATCCAAAGCCGGAGTGTGGTGCCGATCCAAAGCGTCTGGTGTCTAAAAACCACCACATTTCTTCCTGAGAGATGTTTAGTTCATCCATTCTTTGAGTCAGCTTGTCTAAGCGTTCCTCTCTTTGAGAACCACCGATCATTTCACCGATACCAGGGAAAAGGATGTCCATCGCGGCCACAGTTCTTCTACCTTGAGCATCTGGCTCATTCTGGCGCATATAGAAAGATTTAATATCTGCAGGATAATCTGTTAAGATCACCGGTTTTTTGAAATGCTTCTCTACCAGGTAGCGCTCGTGCTCTGATTGTAAATCTGCTCCCCATTCGTCAATAAGATACTTGAACTGTTTCTTTTGATTAGGTTTAGAAGACCTTAAGATGGCAATCGCTTCCGTATAAGTTAAGCGTTGGAAATCATTGTCTAAACAGAAGTTCAGCTTGTCAATTAAGGAAAGTTCAGAACGCTCATTCTGAGGTTTAGTTTTTTCTTCTTCCAATAAACGGTTGTTTAAGAAATCGATCTCTTCTTTACAGTGGTCTAAAGCATATTTGATCACATACTTCATCATGTCCTCAGCCAATTGCATGTTGTCTTCTAGGTCTGCAAAAGCAACCTCTGGTTCAATCATCCAGAATTCAGCAAGGTGACGGGTAGTATTTGAGTTCTCCGCTCTGAAAGTAGGGCCGAAAGTATAAATCTGTCCAAAAGCCATAGCAGCGAGCTCGCCTTCTAATTGTCCGGAAACGGTTAGGTTGGTAGCCCGTGCAAAGAAATCCTGTGAATAATCAACTTTACCATCTTCAGTCTTTGGTGGATTCTCCAAGTCTAAATTGGTTACTTTAAACATTTCACCAGCACCTTCTGCATCAGAAGCCGTAATGATCGGGGTGTGCATATAAGTAAACCCTCTTTCATTGTAAAACTGATGAATGGCAAAAGCTAAAGCATGACGTAATTTAAATACTGCATTGAACGTATTGGTACGGAAACGTAAATGCGCGATTTCTCTTAAAAACTCCAGACTGTGTTTTTTAGGCTGCAATGGGAATTTCTCCGGATCACTATCGCCTAATATTTCAATTGTACTCGCTTTAACATCAACTCTCTGTCCTTTACCAACAGATTCTACGATTGTACCAGTTACTGCAATGGCAGCGCCGGTAGTAATGCGTTTCAATAAATCTTCAGGCGTATTATTAAAGTCAACAACAATCTGGATGTTTCCCATGCAGGAACCATCATTTATAGCAATAAACTGGTTGTTGCGAAAAGTACGCACCCAACCCATCACTGTTACTTCTCTGTCGAACTGCTCTGTCTCTAACAGGCTTTTTACTTTTTCTCTTTTGATCATGATTTTATTGTGGAGAGGTTCAAAAATAAGGATTTAATTGATTTTTTTTATGTTTCTTATTGTATTAAGTTTGCGAAGCGACATCTCAATCTTAATTAGCGTGCAATCGAATCATATTAAATCTTTTTGGCAAAAGGCCATAGGCGACATCGGGGAGTTTTCTTTAGAGGAGCGTATTTTTAATACCTTATGTATTTTTGCATTTTTTGCCATGCTAGTTGAAGCACCATATAATTATTTAATGGAGCTTAAAGAATTGGCTTGGTTATGCTTTGCCGGCATGGTGCTTATTGTTGGGCTGTATTACCTTTCCAAAATAAAAAGAAAGTCCAACCTGGCCATTACGCTTTTCTGTGTCATCAGCAATATTACCTTTGTCTATTGCTATTTTTATAATTCTGGAATTCTTGGACCAAATGTGCTGCTTTTTGCACTTTCTTTCTTTCTCATCATCACCATCATTCCAAGGTCGCAGCATAAATTTTGGGTACCCGTCAACATATTTATAGTACTGACAGTGCTGATCGTAGAATATTATCAGCCCCAATTGGCTCCTGATCTGTATTTCAGTCCTTTTGCAAGAGTGATCGATTTTGCAGTCACTTATGTCGTTTCCTCTGTTTTAATTTTTCTGTCTATCAGTTATATGCGAAAAAATTACGACTATGAGCGCTTGTCTGTAGAACAGCGCAATCGGGAAATCGAAGCGCAGAAAGATGAGATCTTACTGCAGAAAGCAGCACTGGAGTACTTGAATGGAGAAAAAGACCGCCTGTTGTCTATTGTAGCACATGATGTACGGATGCCTTTGAGTTCTATTCAGGGCTATCTGGAAATCCTGAATTCCATCGGGCTTGACGAATCGGAAAAGTTATTGATCGAAGGGCAGCTGCTGCAAATTACCAGAGATACTTCTGAAATGCTCATGAACCTGCTTTCCTGGTCGAAGACGCAGCTGCAAGGGGGGAATGTGCAGTTGAAGGCCTTAGATGTAAACGAAGCCCTTCAGGAATGGTTAAAAATAGAAAATACCATCGCTAACAAAAAGGGGATCCGTTTGCGGATACTGACCGCCGGACAACTTTATCTAATGGCTGATGATGACATGCTTCATCTAGTAGTTCGGAACCTGGTTTCTAACGCGATTAAATTTACCCCTGAGGGGGGAGAGGTGATCGTCTCCACCCGCTACCGAGGTACCAGTGGGATGATCATTATATCTGATAATGGAATCGGTATCACGCCTGAAAAACAGGAACACCTTTTCGTGCTCAATGCCTCCGCTACTTATGGCACCAATAATGAAAAAGGGATTGGCCTTGGCTTACTCTTATGTAAAGAGTTTACGGAAAAACAGCAAGGAAATATCTGGTTTGAAAGTGAAACACAAAAAGGCTCTGTTTTTTATGTTTCCTTCAAATTAGGAGGGATTTAGCTTCTTGTTTTTTGTGTTTTTTGAAAATAATTGTAAAATAATCCAATTTAACCCTGTTTTTGTATTTGGTTTATAGATTTTTCATGTAATAAAAACATAAATATTGATTTTTGGTTACAAAAAGTTAATATTTAATCTGTTTAATGATTGTTTTCTGGTTGTTTTTGGTTTTTGTGTCAATTCTATTGTGTTTTTGTCTTAATTTTTGCTGTTTTTGTATTTTTATTGGAATTTATTTTAAAATAAATTGTGAATTGTCCGTTTAACTTCTATATTTGTGTCAGCTCGTTTAATTTATATTTGGTTAAAGAAGCCTCAAGTTGGATGACTTGAGGCTTCTTTTGTTTTATAGCCAGGATAAATTCAGTACAAAGCTTTTTTAGCTTTAAGAACCAAAATTTCAGGCACAAAAAAAGGCCAATTGAATAAACAATTGACCTTTTAGGCTTTTAACTAAGAACTGGTGCTTATGCCAATACTTTAGTTACTAAATCTGCTGCATCTTTCAATGCAATTGCAGAATATACTTTTAATCCTGATTCATCGATTAACTGTTTCGCTTCAGCGGCATTAGTACCTTGTAAACGACAGATAATTGGCACAGGAATATCACCGATTTCTTTGTAAGCATCAATTACACCCTGAGCAACACGGTCGCAACGAACGATACCACCAAAGATGTTAATTAAGATCGCTTTCACATTTGGATCCTTAAGGATAATGTTGAAACCTGCTTTTACAGTTTGTGCATTTGCAGTTCCACCTACATCCAGGAAGTTAGCTGGCTCACCGCCTGCGATTTTGATGATGTCCATGGTCGCCATTGCTAAACCTGCACCGTTCACCATACAGCCAACGTTACCATCTAATTTCACATAGTTTAAGTTAGACTCACTTGCTTCCACATCTGTTGGATCTTCTTCCAATTTATCACGCATTGCTGCATAATCAGGATGACGGAATAAAGCGTTCTCATCTAAGTCAACTTTAGCATCAACAGCGATGATTTTATCATCAGAAGTTTTCAATACCGGGTTGATCTCAAACATCGCAGAGTCAGTAGCGTCATAAGCTTTGTAAAGCGCAGTGATAAATTTCACCATGTCTTTGTGAGCTGCACCACTTAATCCTAGATTGAAGGCAATTTTACGAGCCTGGAATCCTTGAAGACCAACTTTAGGGTCAATCTCTTCTTTGAATATTAAATGAGGAGTTTTTTCTGCAACCTCTTCAATGTCCATTCCACCTTCGGTAGAATACATAATGATGTTAGTTCCAGTTGAACGGTTTAAAAGCACGCTCACATAGAATTCTTTAGTTTCAGATGCTCCAGGGTAATAAACATCCTGCGCCACTAAAATCTTGTTCACTTTCTTTCCTTCCGGGCCAGTTTGAGGAGTAACCAATTGCATACCTAAAATGTCGGTTGCTCTTTGCGCTACTTCTTCCAGGTTTTTCGCCAGCTTTACGCCACCGCCTTTACCTCTTCCGCCTGCATGGATCTGTGCTTTAATCACAACCCAATCAGAATTGTAGTCAGTTTTCATTTTTTTAGCCGCTTCTACAGCCTGCTCAACCGTGTGGGCAACGACGCCTTCTTGTACGGCTACACCAAAACTTTTAAGTATTTCTTTACCTTGATATTCGTGGATATTCATTTGCTGAAAAAATTTGTCCAAATCTACAATTTCAGATTGGTTTTAAAAACAGTAAGTTTGCATTTATGCTAAAAGCAACAGGTATAAAGAAAGCTTATGGAAATTTACCCATCCTGAAAGGGGTAGATTTTGAGGTGGAAAAGGGAGAAATTGTCAGCATTATCGGTGCCTCAGGTGCGGGTAAAAGTACCCTGCTGCATATATTAGGGACTTTAGACAAACCAGATCAAGGAACTGTAGAATTAAATGGCGCTAAGGTAAATCAACTTTCCGGGGAGCTGCTGAGTGTATTTCGTAACAAAAATATAGGCTTTGTTTTTCAGTTTCATCACCTGTTGCCTGAGTTTAGTGCTTTAGAGAATATCTGTATCCCTGCTTTTATCGCCAAAACTAGTAAAAGAGATGCGGAGCGCCGTGCATTGGAGCTTTTGGACCTGCTGGGATTGAAAGATCGGGCGGCGCATAAACCTAATGAATTGTCGGGTGGTGAGCAGCAGCGGATTGCCGTAGCGAGGGCACTTGTAAACCATCCTGCGATTATCCTGGCCGATGAACCTTCGGGAAATCTGGACTCCGCCAATGCCAATGCCTTACACGAATTTTTTATCACCCTCCGAGATAATTTTAAACAGACCTTTGTAATCGTAACCCACAACGAAGGACTGGCAGAAATTAGCGATAGGGTAGTCACCATGAAAGACGGATTAATCATATAATATTTTGAAAATACTAATTACAGGAGGTAAATCTGCCTCAGCATTAAAGCTGCTGAAAGCTTTTGCCAGCCAACATATATTACTTGCCGATTACGGAGATATGCCTGCGTTTGCTTCTGCAGCTTATCAAATGCACTCCTTAGGGACCAGAAATGACGATACTACTGCGCATACTTTACTCAACAACTGTCTGGACGAAAATGTAGAAATGCTATTGCCAATTCATGATTTTGAAATTGAAGCAGTGGCCAAATCTATGGTTTTGTTTGAAGAATTTGGGATTGAGGTATTATTGCCACAGCCTGCAGATTTACCTAAATACCTCAGTACTGAAAAACAACGCGGAGATTGGGCATTGTACCAGAAGGAGGTATTGCTTTTCCCTGAAAATGCGAACGAAGCACAAAAGGAATTGGGCATTAGGGAAAAATTGAATGGCGTATTCTACACCATTGACAGCCCGGAAGGACTGCAGCCAGTTTTATTTACCATCAATTCCTAATCATTTTATCCCATGAGGCTAGAAGAATTACTAAAAAACAAACAAGCATTCATTTTTGAACTGGACAATGTCATTTATCCTGAAAAGGATTATTTATTGCAGGTTTACTACCTGTTCGCACAATTTATTGAATATGGGGAACAATTAAATGCTAGTGATATTGTTAAATATATGCACGATCAATACCTTGCTTCCGGACCAGAAGGTCTATTCGAGAGAACTGCTGAGGAATTCAAAATTCCAGAGAAGTATAAAGTAAATTATGATCTGGTGATGCAAAATGCAAAACTTCCATTGAAGCTGCTGATTTATAATAAAACGTTGTCATTACTACAGGAAATTGTTGCCCATGGCAAACAAGTGTTTTTATTTGTAGATGGTGATTCCCTAATGCAACTAAATAAAATCAGACAAGTAGAATGGAATGGGTTGGAGAAGAATCTGATCGTTTATTTTTCTGAAGAATCTGAACCAAAACCTAGTACAAAAGGGATAGAAATGATCCGGGATCGCCATGATTTAAAACCAGAGCAAATGGTTTTGATTGGTACTAAACCAGCGGATCAGGAATGTGCATTTAATGCAGAAATTGAATTTTTAGGCATTGAAGAGGTGCTGAAATAACTTTGTTTATTCTTAAACAGCTTTTTTGTGGTAAAAACAATGAAGCTGTTTGAAATAAAACACTTGTTAAATTGCTGATCATCATCAGGTAATGATGTTTTTTTATTATAGATTTGTAATAGAAAATGGGAACAAGGATGATAAAAAGATTAAGCTCCGGAAAGTATATTTTAATCGCATTAGCACTTCTTCCTGTGCTCTTCAATGCCTGCAAAAAAAGCAAGGTTATCCCGGAAACTTCAGGCACGGAGCAATCTCAGCCTACCGGCGGGAATACGAAACAGACTCCTACCTCAGACCGAAGAGCACTGACTAATGATTCCCTGTTTTTATATGCCCAGCAGATTTATTACTGGAATGATCAACTGCCTACTTATGATGTTTTTGATCCTAGAACTTACACGAAATTGGGTACTGACCTGGCCAATTTCAATAATGAGCTGTTTAATATTACCAAATTTTCCGGATTTGAAACTGTTGCCGGTTCTTCTTCCCCAAAATATGCATTTATTAGGGACGAAGATACCTCAAATGGCAGCCAAAGTACTGCACCGGATAGATCATCTAGTGTAGACCTGTCGGACATTGGATTTGACATGGGCTTTTTAAATTTTCAAGGTTATGGTGTTGACAATGATTATAAACTTTATGTAAAGGCTGTTTACCCGAACTCACCTGCTGATCTCGCAAAAATTACAAGAGGAACCCAGATTACCAAAATTGGCAGCCGTACTATAGGTACTAACTTCGATGCAGAGGTAAGCACCATCAATGCGGTTCTAAATGGTGCCAGTACCAGTACCACTTTTTCCGGGATCAGACCGGATGGAACAACTTTCAATGATGTAGCACTCAGTGTTAAAAAATATACCAGCAGTCCGGTATTTGCTTCAAAAGTAATAGATCAGGGAGGGAAAAAGATAGGTTATCTGGCTTATTCTATTTTCTCAGTATTGACAAATCCTGATAGTAAAAACCCAACTGATACTCGAATTGATCCTGTTTTTGCCAATTTTGCCACAAATAATGTCACAGATTTAGTGATCGATTTACGCTATAATGGCGGGGGGTCTGTAGAAACAGCAGAATACCTATTGAATCTACTTGCTCCTGCCAATACCAATGGAGTGATGTTTTCTGAAACTTATAATAGTGTGATGAAGAGTGGAAAAGCCAGTATACTGAAGAATCAGCCTTTAACAGATGCTAAGGGTAACATTCAATACAGCAGTTCTGGTAAGATGTATACACTGAATGATGTGGAATGGTCTGATGCGGGAAATGTATATTCGTTTTCAAAAAAAGGCCCTTTAAATGGACTGAAAAATATTGTGTTTCTAGTTTCTGGTAATACTGCTTCTGCAAGTGAATTGCTGATCAATAGCATTAAACCTTATATGCAGAGTGTAAAGTTGGTGGGTACTACCACTTATGGCAAGCCAGTCGGCTTTTTTCCAATTACCCTGGATAAACATTATTCGGTGTACCTGCCAAGTTTTGAAAGTAAAAATAAAAATGGAGAAGGTGGTTATTATGCAGGAATGAAGCCTGACTTTGCAGATACCGGTGCATCTGATCTTTTTGATGATGCTACGCATGATTTTGGTGATCCCAAAGAGAGCTATTTAAACAAAGCACTTTCTATTCTTGCTCCAGTGGCTCCATCAGCTTTGGCCAGTCGAATTGCCTCAAATGGTGTTGCCGTTGCTGCTCAAAGTTCGGTTAAACTGATGAATACAAACTTTTCAAACAGCAACATGAGGGCTGCCGGTATGGTGGAAACTCGTTATCGCCTGAAAAAATAAAAGCTTGTTAATCAGCGTTTTTTGATCATTGTAAAATCCTATTTACAATAGGATGTCAAAATGACTTTGATCTATGGCTTTTAATTGCGATTTTAAATTAAGAAACGCATATTTATTACAATTTAGCCAGAGTATTATGATTGGGGAATTAATCGAGAAAGAATCAATAGACATCAGCCAGATCATACCTGCTGACCAGAACCATACCGAAGAATTAAGAGATAAGTTGAATTCTGCACAACGCCTGGGAAATGAATTTAAATCAAAGGCAGACATTTCCTTTAATACAAAAGAAGGACCTAAGACAGTTTCGACTACAGTATGGCAGGTAACAGAAAAATACTTACAATTGAAAAATGGAATTCATATTCCTTTAAACAGCCTTTTAGCGATAGAATTCTAAATCCTATTGTTTTTTCATCTGCAGTTTTTGTCTGAAAATAGACTGCAGATCACGTTCTTTATCAATGTTGTTAATGATTTCCAAGATGGAGGCAGCAGCATTGGTAAAGAACTTTTTGTTGATATTCTGATACTTATCTGAGGCCTGGTGATAATCTTTATGGTCCTCCACTCCAAAATACAGGAAAGGAATGTTCTTCGCATTAAATGAACCCTGATCACTTTGATTGGTCCAGTCATCATTTCCTGTTTTTGGATCATCATGGCCCATGATTACTTTAATAATGGGCTTAGTGGTAATGAAATACTTTTTTAATTGTGGGTATTTAAATGTACCGCAAGCATACAGTTCGTTTTTGTCATTGTGACTGATCATGTCCATATTCACATTCATCCTGATATTTTCTAAAGGAATAGTGGCCAGCTCTACAAAAGCCTTCGAACCTTTTAATCCCATTTCTTCGGCATCAAAAGCGGCAAAGACCATACTGTAATTGGGTTGATGCTTTTTAAAGTAAGTGGCAAACGTCAATAAAGCGGCTACACCGGAAGCATTGTCGTCTGCTCCATTATAAATTTGGTCTTTGATGATTCCTACATGATCGTAATGCGCTGAAATAACGATTACTTCTGTGTTTCGTCCTGGTACATAAGCCAGCATATTCTTACCTGTAATTTCCTGACCGGCCCTATCCTTAAAAGTAAAAGCCTGCTCATAATTGCCAAGGTGTGGGAGCGGCGCTAAGCCGATTTCCTCAAATCGCTGTTTGATATATGCCCGGGCCATTTCAGCGCCCTTAGTGCCTGTCTTACGCCCCTCAAAACGATCAGAAGATAAGGTCTCTACATCCTTTAATAATTGTTGTTCCGTTTTATTGGTTGATTTCTTGGTTTGTGCCAGCGAAGGATTCTTTTGTGCAGTACAACCCAATAAGGCAATTAGAGGGATTAGCAGATAAATTCTCATTCTGTGAGGAGCTTGTGTTATATAAAGGTAAAAATATTATCGGAAAAGCCCCTGGGCCCCAAAAAAGAAAACTTAATAATGGGAATGCTGTTTTTCTAATACCTTTAAAAAGGACGAATAAAGACAAATAAAAAAGATATATCAATTCATTAAAAGTATAAATTAGATGGAATACAGACGTTTAGGAAAATCGGGATTACAGGTGAGTGCGCTTTCATTGGGCAGCTGGCTTACTTTTGGTCAGCAAATCAGTGATCAGACTGCTGACGAACTGATGGGGATTGCTTATGATGCCGGAGTCAACTTTTTTGACAATGCAGAAGGATATGCGGAAGGGAAATCTGAGCTGGTAATGGGAAAGATTCTTAAGGCCCGAAAATGGGAGAGGGAATCTTTTGTGGTCTCTAGTAAAGTGTTTTTTGGAACAGAGAACAAAGGGCCGAACCGGATGGGATTGTCCCGCAAGCACGTAATTGAGGCTTGTCATGGCGCATTAAAAAGATTGCAGGTAGATTACCTGGACCTTTATTTTTGCCACAGACCGGATAAGAATACGCCAATTGAAGAAACGGTTTGGGCAATGAATACTTTATTGCAGCAGGGGAAAATCCTTTATTGGGGAACTTCAGAATGGAGTGCCTCAGAAATTATGGAAGCCATTCGTGTAGCAAAACAATACAATTTAATTGGTCCTACGATGAAGCAGCCGCAGTACAATTTATTGGAACGCAATAAAATGGAAAATGAATATTTATTGCTGTTTAAAGATTATGGGCTTGGAACCACAATCTGGTCGCCATTGGCTTCTGGATTATTGTCAGGTAAGTATACGTCAGGAGTGACTAAAGATACCCGATTAGAGCTGAAAGGAATGGAATGGCTTAAAGATGCAGTCTTAAATGAAGAGAAACTGAAAAAAGCAGAAAAACTTCAGGGACTTGCAGATCAATTGAATATTCCTTTGGCAAAATTATCACTGGCCTGGTGTTTAAAAAATCCAAATGTGAGTACGGTAATTTTAGGTGCTTCCAAAACCGCACAATTAAAAGAAAATCTGACCACTTTAGAAGTATTGCCATTACTTACTGAAAAGGTGATGACAGATATTGAGGACATCATGCAGACGAAACCTCATTTGCCGCAGTTTTAAAAAAAAGGGCCTTGTTTTTAAACAAAGCCCTTTTTTATTGGATATTCTTTTGAAGTCTTAATAATAAGTTAACCTCACTACTCCTGCCAATTTCTTAGCCAGGCGAATCACTTGTCTGGTGTAACCATATTCGTTGTCATACCAGGCGTACAATACCACCGATTTATTGTCTTTGGCCATAATCGTAGCCGGACCGTCAATAATGGAAGCGTGACTGTTACCTATCAAATCTGTACTCACCAATTCATTGGAGATAGAGTATTCAATTTGCTCTGATAAATCTCCGAATAAGGAAGCCTGTCTGAGTATTTCTGACACTTCTTCTTTGGAAGTGACGGTGTTCAATGACAAATTTAGGATGGCCAATGAAACATTTGGAGTAGGAACACGTACTGCGTTTCCGGTCAGTTTGCCACCCAAATGAGGGATCACTTTTGCCACCGCTTTATCTGCGCCGGTTTCTGTGATCACCAGGTTTAAAGCTGCAGCTCTGCCTCTTCTATATTTTTTATGGTAATTGTCTAGTAGATTCTGGTCGTTCGTATAAGAGTGAACAGTTTCAATATGTCCTTTTTCAATGCCAAAAGCATCATCAATCAACTTTAAAACAGGAACTATAGCATTGGTGGTACAAGAAGCATTGGATAAAATCGTTTCTGATTCATAATCTATGCCTGCATCATTAATTCCAGCTACTACATTTAGAATATCTCCTTTTGCTGGCGCCGTTAGCAATACTTTGCTGATTCCATTGGCATTGAGATGTCTGCCCAGACCTTCACGGTCACGGAAAACGCCAGTATTGTCAATCAGTAAGGCATCATGAATATCATATAGGGTATAATCGACCTCTTCTGGTTCTTTGGCAACAATAAAATAGATCGTCTGACCATTAATAATCAGTGCTTTATTTTCAAAATCTTCTGTGATGGTACCATTGAAAGGACCATGAACAGAATCTGTGCGTAATAGCTCTGCTCTTTTGATCAGTTCTTCATCGCTGTAACTGCGGGTTACAATGGCTCTTAATCGCAATTGCTCGCCTTTACCTGCCTGTAAGATCAACTCACGTGCGGCAATTCTGCCAATACGCCCAAAACCATATAGCACTACATCTTTAGGAACTAGGTTTCTTTTGTCCTTGCCTATATGTTTACTGAGTTTACTCACCACAAAATCATGAATAGTAGGGTAGTGGTCATTATCGTCCAGCCATTCTGAAGCTAATCGGCCAATGTCAATACGGGAAGGGGCAAGGTTACATTTTGAAATGGTCAAAGCCAGTTCCAGGGTTTCATAAATACTGATGTCTTTTCCACTGATTTGTTTCGCATATTGGTGGTGCGAAAGGATTTCGCTGCTGCCAACATCAAATAAAGGTTTGCGGAACAATACAAGTTCGATAGATCTGTCGAACCAGAGCTGGCCTACGACATTAATCAGCTCAATGGCTTTTTTCTCTTTTTCAATCCAACTTTGGAATTCGGATTGGTACTTCTTTAGCATGTGGCAATATTTTTGGTTAGAATGCCACAAAAGTAAAAAAGATTGAGCGAGATACCCAACCTTTTTACTTTATAAATTTATCACACAAGGTGTTAAATGGAACTAATAGACTAGCCCAAATATGATTTTAAGATTTTACTTCTTGAAGTATGACGTAAACGCTGTAACGCTTTGTCTTTAATCTGACGTACACGCTCACGGGTCAGGTTAAACTTTTCACCAATCTCTTCTAAAGATAGGGGATGGTTTGTGCTCAATCCGAAGAAAAGTACGATAATCTCGCGTTCACGCTCAGTTAAAGTTGAAAGAGAACGTTTGATTTCCTCAGAAAGAGATTCATTGATCAAACTGCTATCCGTATTTGGTTCATGATTTTCCAAGACATCTAGCAATGTATTTTCTTCTCCCTGAACAAATGGTGCATCCATTGATACGTGACGGCCAGAGTTACTTAAAGTATCAGAAATTTTATCAACCGTAGTTTCTAAGATATCTGCCAATTCTTCCGGAGAAGGCTCACGTTCAAATTCCTGCTCTAATTTAGAGAAAGCCTTGCTGATTTTGCTCAATGAACCCACCTGGTTTAATGGCAAACGTACAATACGACTTTGTTCAGCAATAGCTTGCAATATAGATTGACGAATCCACCAAACAGCATAAGAGATAAATTTGAAACCCTTAGTCTCGTCAAAACGCTTTGCAGCCTTAATTAAACCCAGGTTACCTTCGTTGATTAAATCTCCTAGTGTTAAACCTTGATTTTGATATTGCTTCGCTACTGAAACCACAAAACGCAAATTCGTCTTGGTTAAACGCTCTAATGCGGCCTGATCTCCCTCGCGTATTTTTCTTGCTAATATTACTTCTTCTTCGGCGGTGATTAAATCTACTTTACCAATTTCGTGAAGGTATTTGTCTAAAGATTGACTTTCGCGGTTGGTAATGGATTGCGTGATTTTGAGTTGTCTCATTTATATGCTTTGGTACTCGTTATGTGTTTGAACTTGCAAAAGTAAGAATTTAAAGGCAATTTGAAAACATAAATTCCTGAAAATGTTACAGTTTACAACTGCTATTTCTACGGATTTTAAGTAGCAATAATTATTCCAAAATACTTTTGTCAGTATTTTATGGCGGTATTATGAATATGGCTATATTTATTGTTATTCAATAAATAAGTTTTGATAAACAATAACAAATCAGTTAAGTTTGTACCTTATTGTAGATTGTCTAGCCTGAGTCAGAATGCAAAAATGTTTATTGCGGAATATTAATTTCGGAAAACACAGCGAAACTGTCAGTTGACAAAAAGCAAAAAGAATTGAGAAATAATGTAAAAAACTGTTATAGCAGGGAAGAAAGTCGAAAAATTAAGAATTATTGGCAGATTAAGCCTTTCTTTTTCCGCTTTTAATGGTCCTGTTTTTGGGACAATAGTGTCAATTGATGGTGTCAGGGATAATTAAGGAAATAAATATGGCAATAGTAGTGAATTTAGATGTGATGCTGGCCAAACGAAAAATGTCGTTGACTAGCTTAACGCAGCAGGTAGGGATTACGATGTCAAACTTATCTATTTTGAAAACAGGAAAAGCAAAAGCAATTCGGCTCGAAGCACTGGATGCCATCTGCCGGGTATTGGATTGTCAGCCTGGGGATTTGCTGGCCTACCAGTACGAAGAATCAAATGTGGAAGAGATAAAAAAGTAAAGGCTGTCCGCTTTAAATGAAAAGGAACAGGCTTTACTTTTTCTTTATGCTGAGTTTTATCAAGCTTAGCTGAGGTCCACAACCTCCGCATCTGGTGCATTCTTTTTAACGGATTCAATACCATTTTCTCTGCTGGCCTCCGATTCATACATTTCGCTGGTACCAATTACCTGTCCGTTGGTTGCCTTTAAATTGAAATATGGTTTGCCATTACTGGAAGTCTTTCTTTCAAATTTACTGTCATCTTTAGCGTTTTTCTTAACGGATTCAATGCCGTTATGACAATTCGCTTTTGCAGTATAGCCTTCACTAGTGAGGATGACCTGGCCATTGCCTGCTTTCAAATCGAATTGAAATTCGCCGTTTTTCCTTGTTTTGATCTCGAATTTTCCCATAATCGTTTAATTGGTTTTTTGTATCCAGGTTGAAATTTTTATTTCAATATATAAAAAAATGGATATCAAAACAATATTTTGATGTCGATCATTCTCTTCATTATCAGTATTTAGCGCTGAAATGGGTTCAGTTTTGGCAGGACTGTGTTTATTGTTTAAGAAATAAATAATGGTATTTAGAATGACTCATTTCTATAAGATTTCCTAATTAAGGGATCTGTTCGCTATCTGTTTTGCTGTTGTTTTGCTTTTCTTTTGCTGGATCAAAAGAACTGTAATAGAATAGCCGGTCGGGAGGAAAGGAAAATGAGATGGGAATCCGATTTAAGTAGGAGTTAGATGGGCGTATTACCCTTTGAATAAACAGGAGCTGCAGGAATCAAAAAAAGCACCTTGATCAAGGTGCTTATAAAAATTGCCCATTGGGCTTGATTGATGTTTTATGAAACTATAGACTCGCGAGGTCGAATGTACGATCCAGTCTGATGCCTTTTTCCGTTTGCTGAAGCGTGCAGCATTCATTTACTGCATCATGTTCTAGGAATAAGACATATTGTTTTTCAGCGGCTTCTTGTAGGAATGATTTTTTTTCAGTCAGGGTTTTCAAAGGAAACATATCATAAGCCATCACATAAGGCAAAGGAATGTGTCCTACGGAAGGCAGTAAATCTGCCATATATACAATAGTATGCCCTTTATATTGAATCTGCGGCAGCATCATGGCATCGGTATGGCCATAAGCAAACCGAATATTGATGCCGTCATGAAATTGAACACCTTCTTCATCAGCAATAAAACGCAATTGTCCGCTTTCCTGGATAGGGAGGATGTTTTCTTTTAAGAAAGAGGCTTTTTCTCTATCGTTTGGATTTACTGCCCAATCCCAATGTTTCGCATTGCTCCAATAAAACGCATTGTTAAAGGCTGGTCTGAGTTTATCGCCCTGGCGAATAATGGAACCCCCGCAATGGTCAAAATGGAGGTGGGTTAGGAAAACATCAGTAATGTCTGCTCTGGAAAATCCTTTGGCAGCGAGTGATTTGTCAAGCGTGTCTTCACCATGCAGGTAATAATGGCCCATAAACTTCTCATCCTGTTTATCACCAATCCCATTGTCGACTAAAATTAATCGGTTTCCGTCTTCAATTAGCAGACAGCGCATAGCCCAGGTACACATATTATTGGCATCGGCAGGCGTAGTTTTCTGCCAAATAGATTTTGGCACTACCCCAAACATGGCACCGCCATCTAATTTAAATAAACCGGTATCGATCGTATGTAATTTCATGTGCAGCTTGAATTAGTAATTGAAAAAGATAAAAGTAAAAAAAAACCTGTTGAAAAGCTCAACAGGTTTTTTAAAACAATCAGCCTATCTTAAGAAAAGGCGATTTTATAAATTATAAGTGAATCACTTCACCGTAAGCATCAGCTGTAGCTTCCATAATGGCTTCACTCATGGTTGGGTGAGGGTGAACCGCTTTTAACATTTCATGTCCAGTGGTTTCCAGTTTACGGGCAACTACGATTTCAGCGATCAGTTCGGTTACATTGGCACCAATCATGTGTGCACCTAGTAATTCACCGTATTTTGCATCATAGATCATTTTAATAAAACCATCTTTTGCGCCGGCTGCACTTGCTTTACCTGAAGCTGAGAATGGGAATTTACCAATTTTCAATTCATATCCGGCAGCTCTTGCTGCTTTCTCCGTATAGCCAACAGAAGCAATTTCAGGACTGCAATAAGTACATCCAGGGATGTTATTGTAATCTAAAGGCTCTGGTTTCTGACCAGCAATTTTCTCTACACAGATGATTCCTTCTGCAGAAGCTACGTGAGCTAGTGCCTGACCAGGAACAATATCACCAATTGCATAGTAACCTTTTACGTTAGTGCTGTAGAATTCGTCTACGATCACTTTACCTTTTTCAGTTTTAATGCCAGTTTCTTCTAAACCAATATTTTCGATGTTTGCAACGACTCCAGCAGCAGAAAGAACGATATCACATTCTAAAGTTTGCATACCTGAAGCTGTCTTTACCTGAACTTTACATCCAGTACCGCTCGTATCAACAGATTCTACACTAGAAGAAGTCATCACTTCGATGCCTGCTTTTTTGAAACTGCGCAGCAATTGTTTAGAAACGTCTTCGTCTTCAACCGGAACAATGTTGTCCATGAATTCTACTACGGTTACTTTAGTACCTAAAGTAGCATAGAAGTAAGCAAATTCAACACCGATCGCACCAGATCCAACTACTACCATAGATTTAGGCTGCTCAGGCAATACCATCGCCTGTCTGTAACCGATGATCTTTTTACCATCTTGTTTCAGGTTAGGCAATTCTCTAGATCTACCACCGGTAGCCAGGATGATACTAGTTGCAGTATAGTCTTTTACTGTACCATCAGCTGCTTTCACTTCTACCTTGTTTCCAGGTTTAGCTTTACCAGTACCCATGATCACGTCAATTTTGTTCTTTTTCATCAAGAATTGAACACCCTTGCTCATGCCATCAGCAACGCCACGGCTACGTTTGATTACCGCTGCGAAATCGGCCTCAGCCTCCGCAGTTTTAATACCATATTCAGCAGCATGATTGATATATTCAAAAACCTGTGCACTTTTTAATAAGGCTTTGGTTGGGATACATCCCCAGTTGAGGCAGATTCCGCCTAAAGATTCGCGTTCTACTACCGCAGTTTTTAAACCTAACTGAGAAGCTCTTATTGCAGCTACATATCCACCAGGACCGCTGCCAATTACAATTACATCGTAGTTCATATCTTATATAAAGGAATTTTTAACTTAAGTAATTGCCAAAATTAAAAAAATTGTTCATTAATACCACCTGTTAGATTTTTGTACCCTGCTTTTCAGTGGTTTAATTTAAATAGTGCCCTACAAACGCTGATATTGTGTTTATTTTGAAATTTAACAAATTACTGACAAACTGTACGTTAGATATGTTAAAGAAGGTGTTAAATGTTGAAAATTATTGTGATATTTAATAATAATTTAACATTGGAACCATGATCGTGGATGATTTAATTTTTACCTTTGTGCCGTTATATTGTATTGCAGTATCATAAAAAAACAAACATTAATTAGAAAAAGTATGAAGAAATCATTACTATTTAAATTCGTGGTTATGATCTTAGTCTTTGCGGGAACGTTTTCTGCAGTAGAGGCTCAGGTGACTACCTCATCAATGACGGGTAGCGTTCGCGACGCTAAAGGGCCTTTGCCTGGTGCCAGTGTTAAAGCAACACAGGTGGCCACCGGAACAACCTATTCAGTTTCAACGAATACTGAAGGCCGTTTTAACATCGCAAATATGCGTGTTGGTGGTAGTTATAAAGTTGTCGTAACATTTGTTGGTTATCAGCCACAAGAATACGATGGAATCGTACTTAAATTAGGTGAGCCTTTCATTTTAAACGTACAGTTGAGAGATGAAGGTGTAACTTTAGATCAAGTTCAGGTAGTAGGCACAAAAAGTGCTGTATTTAACAACAAGAAAAACGGTGCTTCTACAAGCATTAGTAAGGAACAATTAGAGAGCCTGCCAACTTTGAGCAGATCTTTATCTGATTTTTACCGTTTAACACCTCAGGCAAATGGTAACTCATTTGGTGGTGCCAACCAACGTTACAACAGTATCACTATTGATGGTGCGGTTAATAACGATGTATTCGCAGCTTCAAGTGGTTCAATCACTCCAGGTGGAGGTGCAAACACACAGCCAATCTCTTTGGATGCGATCCAGGAGATTCAAGTAGTATTAGCGCCTTACGACATCACTTACGGTAACTTTACTGGTGCAGGTGTAAACGCAATTACACGTTCAGGAACAAACAAAGTAGAAGGTTCTGCTTACTTCTTCGGAAGAAACCAGGCGACTGTAGGTAAACAGCCAAACGGTTTGAAATCAAGTAAATTCTCTGATTACCAGTATGGTTTCAGAATCGGTGGTCCAATCGTGAAGGATAAATTATTTTTCTTCGTGAATGGTGAACTAGGTAGAAAAAAACAACCTACTGTAAATAATGCAGGTGATCCAAGTGCAGTATTATCTGTAGAGCAAGCACAAAAATTAGCTGCTTACGTATTAGATAAATACAAATACGATGTAGGTTCTTATGGTGAGCAGGATGCAGAAACTCAAAACGATAAAGTTTTTGCAAGATTAGACTGGAACATCAATGCTAAAAACCAATTGATGGTTCGTCATAACTACATTAAAGCTTATGATGATGTACTTTCCCGTTCCGGAACAAGTTTCAAATTTGGTAACAACGGCGGAAGAAACAACAGTAATCAAAATATCTCCGTTTTAGAATTGAGAAGCCAGATCTCTGAAACTTTATCAAATAACCTATTATTAGGTTATTCAAGAGTGAGAGATGCAAGATCTGTTTCAGGTTCTTTATTCCCTCAGGTGGAAATCCGTAACTTTAATGCTTCAACTAATATTGTTGCTTTCGGTTCAGAAAGAAGCAGTACAGCAAATGAGTTAGATCAGGACATCTTCGAGATCACAGATAACTTTAAAATCTTTGCAGGTAACCATACCTTCACTATTGGTACACACAATGAGTTCTACAAATTCAGAAACCTATTTGTAAACAACAGATATGGTTACTGGCAGTTCAACAACTTAGCTGATTTTGAAGCGAATAAACCTTCTCGTGTAGAGGTGATTTTCCCTATCAATGGTCAGAATCCAGAAGCTAAATTTGGGGCTGCTCAATTGGGTTTCTATGCACAGGATGATATTCAGGTAACTCCTGAGTTGAGATTAACCGCTGGTTTACGTGTAGATGTTCCATTGTTCTTCGACAAACCAGGTTACAATCCTGCTGCTGAAGCTTCATTCGGTTACAGAACAGACAGAACACCAAAAAGCACACCTCTAGTTGCGCCAAGAGTTGGTTTTAACTATGATGTGTTTGGTGATAGAAGCCTTCAATTACGTGGTGGTGCTGGTATCTTTACTGGTCGTGTCCCATTTGTATGGTTGTCTAACCAATTTACAAATTCAGGTTTGCTAACAGGAGAGGTTAGATTAACTTCAAATGCACAAATCCCAGGTGGTTTCCAACCGGATCCAAACTTGCAGTCTACTGTAGGAACTCCAGGTAACTACCAGTTAAACTTAATTGATGAGTCTTTCAGATTACCACAGGTATTCAGATCTAACTTTGCTGCTGACTTTAAATTATTTGCAGGTATCTCTGCAACTTTAGAGGCAATCTACAGCAAAACATTAAACAACATTACTTACTCTGATCTTAACATTAAAGGTGTAACTGGAGTATTAAATGCTGGATTGACAGGTGGTCAGGATACTAGACCAACTTATGGTGGTAAAGTAAATTCTAAAGTAACTAATGCAATTTTACTTCAAAATAGCAACAAAGGTTCTGCATACAGCTTCACTGCTCAATTGCAAAAACAATTTGATAGCGGTTTCGGTGCTTCCATCGCCTATACTTATGGTGAAGCAAAAGACGTAAACAGCGGTACCAGCTCAACAGCTGTATCTAACTGGCAGTTCAACCAAATCGTTACTGATCCTAACAATACGCCATTGGCTTATTCGACTTTTGATACTAAACACAGAATCGTTGGTAGCTTAAATTACGGTGTAAGATATGGTAAGCAAGGTTTATTCGGTACTTCTATCGCTGTATTCTATGCTGGAAGATCTGGAAATCCATTTACTTACTTGTACAACGGTGACTTAAACGGTGATGGTTCAAATGGTAACGATTTAATTTATGTACCAAGAAATGCATCTGAAATCAAGTTAGTAGATCTTCCTGCTTCTGGTTCAACCCCTATTATCACAGCTGCTGAACAGTGGAATAGCTTAAATGCTTACATTGATAAAGATCCTTATTTGAAAACAAGAAGAGGTCAATATGCAGAGCGTAACGGTGCACGTATGCCATGGCAGCACCAGTTTGACTTAAGATTAATGCAGGATTTAGGTGCATTGGTTAAAGGTTCTTCAAATAAAATTCAGCTTTCCGTTGATGTATTCAACGTAGGTAACTTAATCAAGAAAGATTGGGGCAGAGGTTATTTCCTAAGCAACCAGGCTAACTCATTGATTAGCTACACTGGAAGTGGTTATACTTTCAGAGAACCAGTTACTGGTAATGGATACACTGTTGACCAAGTTGGCTCTCGCTGGGCTGCACAGTTTGGTATCAGATATATCTTCAACTAGTCAGCTATTACAATATAAAAAATCCCCGCCCTTGAAAAAGGAGCGGGGATTTTTTTTGGCTTTTATTTTTGTGTAAAATGGAGTTGGTTACTTTTCTTTGATCACCAACATCCAGCCTTTACCTGCGGTAACAGGAATCTCCTGATCTGCGGTAAAGCTTGCAGCAGACTGGAAATTTTTAATCTCCGTTGCGGTAATGCTGGCCTTCGCGGGATCGATATCCAGCGCTTTCCAATCAATCGTTAGGCGAATGCTGACATCTGTAGGTGCCCAGCTGGCCAAGGACACCAATGCAGTTTTATCTTTCTTATAAATGGTAACCGGTACATTGGCGTTATTGCTCTTCACCGGATTGTTTTCCACCCAGTAACCGATCATTTTACTGCCCTGCATACCAAAGTTATCCCATGCATTCCAGATCGGACGCGGGTCTGCGCCATCACTCCATGGCATCCTGTTGGTCATGCCATACAGCATTCCTCGCCATGCATTTCCGCCATCCTGTAACATTTCGCCCATCAGGCCGAAAGGAATACCAGATACTTCAGTCAGGAAGAAATCAGGACTGTTTTTGTCGTAATAGAAATATTCACCAAACCATAACCTGTTCAGGTAGGGGAAATGTTCCATGTATAAATTGGCACTATTGTTAAAACCATCGCTTTTATTGTACTGGTTTGCGGAGTGTAAATCAATTATCCCCGGATGCCCGTCTTTTGTCAGCACTCTTTTTATTCTTTTCATGGTAGTACGGTCAAAAGCAACATCATCCAGATAAATCCCGTCGATTCCTACATTTTGTACCAGCCAGTTCATACCTTCCACATAATAGTTGTGCCACCTGCTCATGCCACTGTTGACCACCGCTGCATCCTTGATCTCCGGTACATACCAGGCGGCGATATAATCTTTACCCAAGTGTTCCTGCAACCAGGAATAGCCTCCGCCATTTCCAGGGGAATAGATTTCATGGCCCAGACTTCTTAAAGGAAAGGTTTCATAAGCACTGTTGGACAGCTCACGAACGGTATTGTAGATTTTTACTTTTAGACCCTTCAAATGCGCTTGATTGATGTATGATTTCATCTCTTTATGCGCGATAAAAGGGTAGTTGATATAAGGGTTGATCGGTGTAGCATGGTGGATATTGATCAGATTGGCACCGGTGGCTTTGATCGAATCCAGGTTGTCATACTTATGATAAAAGCGGTTGCTCCATTGAAAATCAGTATTTATCGGGTGGAAAGGGGTGATGAGCAAGTTAAAGTTGTAATATAGAGTATCCCCCTTTTTCATAATTTGCTCACCGCTGTAGTTATCGGCTAAAATCGTTTTTCCTTTTTTAAACACCTGGATGCCTCCTTTACCTTCATTTCCCCAGGAAGTAGGGAGCAGCAATGGTTTTTGTAAATAGAAATTGGTGTTCAGCGGGCGGACGTAATGGTTGTCTTTTAAGGTGTATTGCAAGCCTGCATTGACGTCCCCGATCCATGCTCCATCCTGATTTTTGTGGGTTACATCCCATTTCCATTTTAGGGAATCCGGCCTGTTTCCGCCTTTTAAGCCAAGACCCATCATGTATTTTGAAGCCTCTGGAGTAAAAGGAATGTGCAGGCGGACATCGTTTAGTTTCAGGTCCTGCATAGCGATCAATTTGACGGTATAGGAAAGAAAACCATCAAATTCTATCGTGCCTCCTACCTCCATTTTCAGGCTGTCGGAAGTGTTTGTGGTGATCCATTTTACCGTTCCCGGCTGCTGTTCGGTAAAGGTTAGTGGACCGTTTTTCCATACGAAATCTTTGTCTTTGCTGTTTTTTACATGAAAATGAATCGGTTCCGTTAGAATCTCCTTACCAGTTTTAGAAAACTCCGTCATTTCCGGTGTAAAGAAGGTCTGGATTTGCGCCGGAAAACCATCCTTGTTTAAGGCTACTTTTCTGCCCAGCAATGAAATACTCTGCTCTTTGACCAGCAATGGGATATAAGGGGCAATGACGTCGTTTTTCTGTGCAAGGGTAGAATTTAACCAGGTTAAGCGGGTTTGCTTCCAGGGTTCGTTGATGCCACCATAGGTTAAAGTTTTGTTGTGAACCGTTAAGTTCAGCTGGATTGGTGTAGCCGGAACGCCATTGGCAGTTACGGTGACAGTGCCAGTATAAGTTCCTGGAACGGTTTTTTTTGGTAAATTAGCCAATATCCAAAGGGCTTGCACCTGAGCCTGTGCTACGTCTACTGTTTTATGCAGGGGCTGCATATTCCAATTCTTGCCATCAGTATTCAGGCAGGAAAGGATGCTGGCGGGCAAGCGCATTCCAGTCTTGCTTTTTAGGTCGGTAAATTTTAGCTGTACGTTTTTTAAGTCTTGTTTCACTGGATAAATGCCCAGTTGAAATGCATAGTTTTCTCCCTTTGCTGCGCTGCCAGAAAACTGAGTTCTCCAGCCTTTTAAGATCCAGCGCTGCGGCAGATCAGTGGTCATTTTTATCGGATTTAGGCGGTCTTCCGGAAATACAAAATAAGCTTGCTGGGGATGTGCTTTGATGAGGTCTTTGGTTTCCTTCGCGGTAGCGATCACTTCCATCGGGTAATTGCTGTTCATGGCATTGACCGATTCAATTTCCTGAACTCTTACAGTAGCCAGGTTTGCTGCTGCCGATGGCCAGGAAGGATTACTGCTGGTTTTTCTCTGCAGGTAAATGGCATTCGGGTAATTAGAACGGCCATCTACTTTGTAGGGTTGGTAATAGACATAGTAAGTGCCAATTCCAGAACTCGGTTCAAAATAAATGGTGCCTTGTTCCCTATTGATTTCCCCAATCTTCAATTGTTTTACCATTTGATTGGTTTTTGCATCTACTACCCAGATTTCTTTCAGTTCTGGTTGCAGATCCCTTCTGCGCCATGGAATGACTGCCTTTGCAACGGTTCCATTGCTGGTGACCTGGAGCACCACGCGGTGGTTGCCAAGGGAGTCTGGATTCCAGGCATCCTTTCCATTGGTATACTTCAATTCCTGTGCCGATGCAGCCCCGGCGAGAAAAATCAAAATAAATGGGACAAAGTATTTTTTCATAAAAAGGGTTGTGTTGATTTTAATATTAAAATTAGGTGTTATTTATCATTGCTGTGATAAAAAAGCAACGCAATCGTTTGATTTGTAGTATGAAGCAGGTTCATGATGAATATAGGGGCCATCAAAACAATGATTATGCTGTTGATATTTAATCCTATTTTTCTTATGAAAAGAACAAGTATAATGCTCGTCGTTTTGGGGATTGTCATGGCCATTGTCGGAATGCTGATGGTTCAAGATTTAAACTATGTAAACGCCGTAGATGGTCATGCAAGACCAGTTTATATCAATGGAATCAGATCTTTCCCCTGGCTCGCTTTTCTGGTCGGTATCCCAGGCGATTTTTTCGGGATTTGCTTCTCCTTCTTTTTGCATATAGGGTTTATATCCGGTTGGATCTGCATAAAAGAAAGACATGAGTGCTGAATTTTCCACCAAAGGAACGATACCTTCGGCTTCATAATTGTAAACTTTTAAACCGCCAATCCAAATCAGGACGATGGCAATCGCAATGCGGATTAAACGGATACTCAATGAAGTTAGGCCCAAAAGGGTTTGAAGGAAGGCCGTAAATTGAGCAGACATTGGGAGGTGCTTGTGCACCGTCGATGATTTGCGCTGCAAAACAAGAATCCCGCGGAATTATGGGGAAAGCCATTGAAGACAGCACTATTTTAATGGTTCCTATTGCCTTAATGGATGATTTAATGAAGAAGTTTCCAACCTGGTATTATGTTGTAATGGAAACTTACCGCTCCAGATTTGAAGAGCTGCTGGAGGTGATCGATAGCATTGTTTTTAAAGGGCTTGAAGAAAGGTTAGGGTTTTACCTGGAAAATAACAGCAGCAATTCCAAAGTAATCAGCTTTATCTGACTCATCAGGAGATCGCTTCCGATCTGAATTCTTCGAGAGAAGTGATCTCTAGACTACTCAAGAAAATGGAACAAAAGGGCGAAATTAATTTGTGCAGGAACTATATCGAACTCATAAAATAAAACTGGGTGACTTTTGTCACCCTAAGTCAGGCGCAGAATCTATAGCTTTGTCCTAAAGGAATTAAATATGGAAGTTGTTGCATACCTGGCCTCTGCGCTGATCGGTATTTCATTGGGATTAGTAGGTGGCGGTGGGTCGATTTTGACGGTTCCCGTATTGGTGTATTTATTTGGCGTTTCGCCTTTGTTGGCCACTTCATATTCCTTGTTTATCGTAGGAAGCACTAGTTTGGTAGGTGCCTGGCAGAATTATAGAAATGGCCAGGTTCAGGTAAAAACAGCGTTACTATTTGGACTGAGTTCCGTGACTACCGTATGGCTCACGAGGAAATTCTTAATTCCTGTGATCCCGCACCATATTGCTTCTTTTGATCATTTTCAATTGACCGAAAGGATGTTGATGATGGGACTTTTTGCAGTATTGATGGTGATTGCCGCAATTGCTATGATCAGAAGCGGCAAGGATAAAACAGCAGAATCTGTGGCTGTGAAAAATCCAAACCTGTTTAAGTTGTTGGTTTTTGGTGTTGGAATTGGCTTAACAACAGGTTTACTTGGTGCTGGGGGTGGCTTTTTACTGATTCCTACATTAGTGGTTTTATTGGGATTACCCATGAAAGAAGCTATTGGTACCTCTCTTTTCATTATCGCGCTCAATTCTTTAATCGGTTTTTCCGGGGATTTTGGTCATTTTCAAATCGATTGGGTGTTTTTATTAAAGATTACGCTGATCGCCATTTTCGGGATTTTTATAGGAGGTAATTGGAGCAAGAAGGTAGATAGCAGGAAGCTGAAAATTGGTTTCGGATGGTTTGTTTTGTTGATGGGTATCTACATATTGACTAAAGAGCTTTTTTATTAAGGAGTATTACTTCCTGCATTTGAAAAGATTCAGATGAGATTAAATATTTAACAATAAATAATAATACAATGATAGAATTTATAAGACAACCCTGGCCCTGGTATTTTTCGGGTTTTATGATTGTGGTAATTATGCTATTACTCAATTTTTGGGGTAAATCCTTTGGCTTTTCTTCCAATTTAAGGACGATCTGCAGTATAGCCGGTGCAGGTAAAAAACTGAAGTTCTTTGATTTTGACTGGAAAACTCAACGTTGGAATTTGCTATTTTTATTAGGCTCTATTATCGGAGGCTGGATTTCTAAAGAATTCCTATCTAATCCGGATGCCCTGGACTTGTCAGCGGCTACGATAAAGGATCTTCAGAAGATGGGAATTCAATTTAATGGAGGGCTAAATCCAGACGAGCTGTTTTCTTTGGAGGCATTAGGATCTGTAAAAGCCTGGTTATTACTTATTTCTGGAGGAATATTGGTTGGTTTTGGTTCCAGATATGCAGGTGGCTGTACTTCCGGACATGCAATTTCGGGTTTATCGAATCTGCAGCTGCCTTCTCTGTTTGCAGTAATTGGCTTTTTTGTCGGCGGCTTGCTGATGACCTGGCTGATCTTACCTATCCTGATTTAAGGAAGAATCAGTAAGGTCAATTTAAGAGAAAACTCCCAAAAATAACGATTACAAATTATCAAAGAAACCACATGAAATCATTAAAATATATACTTGCCGGCATTCTTTTCGGCATCATCATGAGTAAATCTGAAGCAGTTTCCTGGTTCCGAATTCAGGAAATGTTTCGTTTTCAATCTTTTCATATGTATGGAATCATCGGAACGGCAGTAGTACTCGGTGTCATTGCCGTTTTCCTGATCAAGAAGTTTCATTTGAAGGATTCAGAAAACCAGCCGATTGTATTCCCTGAAAAAGATAAACAGTATAAGAAATACATCATTGGAGGTACAATTTTCGGTTTGGGATGGGCGCTAACCGGTGCTTGTCCGGGGCCAATGTTTGTAAACCTTGGTTACGGTTATTTAACGATGGCAATTGTCATTTTTGGCGCTTTACTCGGAACTTACCTTTATGGATTGTTAAAGGATAAACTGCCGCATTAATCAGCAGGCAGAATGGCCGGCTAAGGTTATTGACCAGTTACATTTTGCTGGGTGACATTAGTCACAAAATAAATGGCTTTTAATGCTGAAATTTGTATAAGATCAATGCTGATGAGGCATAATATCAGGTTATTTTAAAATAAATAAAAGATGATTATAGAACAATTTAAAGATGAGTTTTTAGCACATTACAGCTATGCGATAGTGAGTGAATGTGAGCAAAAAATCGTATTGATTGATCCTGCGCGTAATCCTGAACCTTATTATGAATTTGCAAAGAAATTTGAGGCTCAGATTATTGGCGTAATAGAAACGCATCCACATGCTGATTTTGTGAGCAGCCACCTGGAAATTCATGAAACTACAGGCGCTAAAATATATGCACATAGTTTAACTGGTGCCGCTTACCCGGTACATTATTTTGATGAAGGGGAGTCAGTTAGTTTCGGTAAAATAAAGTTGACCAGTATTCATACTCCAGGCCATTCTCCGGATAGTATTTCGATATTGCTGGAACATGATGGCAAAGCTAAAGCGGTGTTCACGGGTGACACCTTGTTTATCGGTGATTGCGGCAGACCGGATCTAAGGGAGTCGGTAGGTAACTTACAGGCGAAAAGAGAAAAACTCGCCCTGCAAATGTACCATTCACTTAAAGATAAATTGATGGTGTTAGCGGATGAGGTCATTGTGTATCCTGCACATGGTTCTGGTACTTTATGCGGTAAAGCCTTAAGTACGGCAAACTCGAGTACCATCGGAGCGGAAAAAAATAGCAATTGGTCGCTGCAAGAAATGACAGCAGAAGACTTTATCAAAGAATTGACCACAGATCAGCCATTTATTCCTAAGTATTTTGGTTATGCTGTAGACCTGAACAGAAAAGGAGCAGCTCCTTTTAAGGCATTAGTAGATCAGGTTGAAATCATCAAACAGCCAGAGCTCGAAGAAATTAATGCAGCCATTATCGTGGTAGATGCCCGTCCTGAAGCGGATTTTAAAGCTGGTCATTTTCCTGGTGCGGTAAATATAGTGTACGGTAAAAAGTTCGAAACCTGGCTGGGCAGTATCATCAGACCTGGAGAACATTTCTATTTAACAGCCTCGAGTTTGACACATTTAAAAGAATTAATTCATCGGACTGCCAGCATTGGCTATGAAGGTTTTATTGAAGCTGCTTTTGTCACGCATTCCGGTGACGTATTTATGCCTGTATTGCCTTTGGAATGCTTTATTGCGAATCCTGAAGAGTTTACCATTATTGATGTCAGGAATGAAAATGAAGTGAAAAAGAAAAAGGTGTTCGCCAATTCGACTAATATTCCATTAGGAGAGCTGAGAGAAAGGATCAAAGAGGTTCCTGCTGATAAACCTATTGTGGTACATTGTGCAGGTGGTAGCAGAAGTGCTGCTGGAAGCAGTATTATTGCAGCGGAATTTGGTGCGAAAACGCCTGTCTACGATCTCGGTGCAGTGGTTAAAGATTTTGCGAAAGCCGAGGATTAATCCCTTCAAATTTCCGAAGTCAATTTAATAAGCCCCAATGGAATGTTATCTATGTTGTTCATAGTTAGCGGTTTATTGGGGCTTGATAATTTGTTCATACCGCTGTGGACTAACTTTTACAAAAAAAATAATTAATATTGAGGAGGATCTACCAGAAAAAGGGGGTTGAATCCTAAATAATGACTTCGTACACCGCCTTAGCTGATATTGATTTAGTTGCCCATTTGAAAGAGGGTGACAAGGCTGCTTTTACCGAAATTTACAACCGGTATAAAGGCTTATTGTACATCCACGCCTATAACAAACTCAGAAATCAGCCAGAAGCAGATGATGTGGTTCATGAGCTTTTCGCCAGCCTCTGGACAAAAAGAAATGACCTGGTTTTAAAAACACATCTTTCCGGATACCTCTACCAGGCGGTTAGAAACCGGATTATCGACCTCATCTCTCATAAAAAGGTAGCCTCGGAATACATGGTTTCCCTGCAGCATTTTATCGACCATAGTGAAGCCCAGACTGATCATTTAGTAAGGGCCAATGAACTGACCGCACTAATCGAAAAAGAAATTACCGCATTACCGCCAAAAATGAAAGCAGTTTTTGAATTGAGCAGAAAGGCCAACCTTAGTCATAAGGAAATCGCTGTACAGTTAAACCTTTCAGAATCTACCGTTAAAAAGCATGTCAATAATGCACTTAAAATACTGAGAGCGAAGTTCGGTCTGGTGATTTATCTGCTGTACATCAGCCATAGATAAAATATTTCATTTTTTTTTACGCCCAAGGTCCAGGCTAACCGTCTATAGGGTAATTAGCGGTCAAAATTGGTATGCAGGCAAAAGAATTATTAGACAAATATAAGGCAGGAAATTGTACAGATGCGGAAAAAGCAATTGTAGAAACCTGGTATTTGAAATTCTCAAAAGAAGGAGCGGAGTTAGCTTCTTCAGATCTGGAAGCAGCGACGGATAGAATCTGGGACAGATTACCCATCCATGAAACCGCAGAAATGCCAGTTAAAAAAACTATTTTATGGCCGCGTATTGGCAGCGCTGCTGCCGTGTTACTGGTTGCAGGAATCGCTTTATATCTTTTCAGCAATAGCAACGCTTCTAATAAACTTACTGATTTATCTGCGGAAGAGCACTATGGTATTAAAAAGCCCATCCTTCCAGGAGGCAATAAAGCGGTATTAACCCTTGGCGATGGTCAGCAGATTACGCTGGATGAAGCTGGAAACGGTAAACTAGCAGAACAATCAGGCATCACCATTACTAAAGCCAAGGATGGCCAGCTAGTGTATACGGTTTCAGCAGTACTAAAATCGAATGCACTAAAAACGGCGATGAATACCATTGCCACTCCTAAAGGCGGGCAATACCAGATCAATCTTCCTGATGGCACTAAAGTATGGCTCAATGCCGCATCTTCTTTACGTTATCCTACTGCATTTACTGGAGAAAACAGAGAGGTGAGTTTAACTGGAGAGGCGTATTTTGAAGTAGCCAAAGCAAATCCTTCCCAATCTTTCAAGGTATCTACCGGTACACAAACAGTAGAAGTTCTCGGGACTCATTTTAATATTAATGCTTACACAGATGAACCAAGTACGAAAACTACGTTATTGGAAGGCGCGGTAAAAGTATTTAGCAAAGAAAGAGAAGACCGTTCCTTAATCCTGAAACCTGGACAGCAATCGGCATGGACTGGAAGTCTGTTCCATATTAATTATGGTAAAGAAAAAGAAGCGGTGGCCTGGAAAAATGGCGTGTTTAAATTTGAAGATGCAGATCTGGAAAGTGTGATGCGCTCTGTAGCCCGTTGGTACGATTTAGAGGTAACCTATGAAGGTGCACTCCCTGCCAGACAATTTTCAGGAGAGATTGATAGAAACAGTAACCTGTCGCAGGTGCTGGACATTCTTAGCTTTTTTAAAGTGCATTTCCGCGTAAATGGAAAGCAGATTATAGTAAGCCCTTAAACAGGGACACCAATTGAAACTTATAAATACCAAACCATACTCACCAAAACAAACCCATTTAAGATGAAGATAAAACTACAAGAGCATTGACACCACAAGGGATAAACGGCGTCTTTTTCAAGATATAAATAACCGCAGAAGTGTTCGAGCACAACTGCGGTAAATGCTGAGTTAACCCTTCCCGGCAAAGATCCGGGACAAACAATTTGCAAACTATTCACGGTATTAACCCAAACATTACAAAAGTATGAATTTTAATGCTATTACTACAGCTATGTCCAAGACTTGGCTGCCCCCTAAATTGCTAATGATTATGAAGTTGACCACCATCTTGTTGTTTCTGGCTTTTATGCAAGCCAGTGCAAAGGGATATAGCCAAATCAATTTAAAAGAAAAGAATGCACCGCTGGAAAGGATTCTAGAATCTATCAAAAAACAGACGGGTTATGTTTTCTTTTATGACAGCAATGATGTCCGTCAGACCAGGATGTCTATTGAGGTAAAAAATGCTTCTCTTGAAACGGTATTGAGAGAATGTGCAAACGTGCTTCCTTTAACTTTTAAAGTGGTAGGTAATAATGTATTGCTAAGAAGAAAAGACCTGGCCATTGCGATGACTAATGATGCCTTCAAAATGATGGTGTTAAAAGGAAAAGTATTGGATGAGATCGGAAAACCTCTTCCGGGTGTGAGCATTGTGCTGACCAGCGATGATTTCAAACAAACTGCACAAACCAATGGTAATGGAGAATATTCCTTTAACCTTTCAAAATCTGGTAAATATCAAATGATTGCCTCTTTTGTTGGCTATGAAAAATTTGTATCCAATATTGAGGTTAAAAACGCAGATGTAATGGCTAACATTACCATGGTTCCTTCTAACCAGGATCTTGCAGAAGTAATGGTGGTTGCTTATGGTACACAAACGAAAGCTTCTTACACAGGATCTGCGAAGATGTTAAAATCAACCGTAATCAACGGTAACCCAAATGTGAGTATTCAGGAAACTTTGCAGGGAAATGTAGCCGGTGTAGCTGTTTCAAGCGGATCAGGACAGCCTGGTGCAGTACCTAATGTAAGGATTCGTGGTATTGGTTCTGTAACTGCAGGCAGCAGTCCGCTTTATGTAGTGGATGGGATTCCTCTGGAATCCGGACAAATCAATAGCTTGAATAACTTCGATGTAGAGTCGGTAACGGTATTGAAAGATGCTGCAGCTGCTTCTATGTATGGTTCCAGAGCAGCAAATGGCGTAATTTTAATTACAACTAAATCTGGTACTGCTGGTAAAACAGTAATTAGTGCCTCTGCTCAGGTAGGTTCCAATAAAGTGACTAAAGTTAAGGGTCACGACTTATTGAATACCAATGAAATGCTGGAATTATTAAGAGAAGGATGGGCGAATAAGAAAAATGACCCTGCACTTTTTGATAAACAAATGGCGACTGACGGTGTAAATCCGAATGTAAACACGGACTGGTTTGATTTATTAACCCGCAATGGTAACTACTCTCAATTTGATCTTTCTGCAAGTGGCGGTACTGAAAAAACGAAATTCTATGTTTCGGGAAGTCACTATGTAGCTAAAGCCGCACTATTGGGCTCAGAATTTACAAGAAGCACAGGAAACTTGAAATTGACGAACCAGGCTACGGATAAGTTGTCATTTTCTGGTGGATTACAAGTGAATTACCGCAAAAACCAAAGTCAGGCAGATGGCGGAACTTTTGGAAATCCAGTACGTATGTACACACTTTATCAGCCTTGGTTAAAAGCTTATAATGATGATGGTACTTATGACTTCAGCTATTATAACAACTATAACCCAATGGCTCAGGTAAAAGAGAGTTACGATAAAACCAATGCTTATGGTATGCTGGGTAATTTCTTAGTGAAATACCAAATCTTACCTTCTCTATCTATTGAGAATCAAAGCAACATCAATTTCTTGTACAGAGAAATGATTAAATATAATAAATCTGGTGTAGGTACTTCGCGTTCAGATGGTGGTAGAGCAACTAATTCTACAGATAGAATGAGCAACTTTGTAAACACCCTGATTCTTCGTTACAATGAAAATTTTGGTGATTTTGGCTTAAAAACCTATGCGGGTTATGAAGAACAAAGCGTTGATGAAGTAGGAAACTCCGTTTCTAAACGTAACTTCCTTCCTAATACTTATACCTTAGATAATGCTTCTATTTTAACTAGCGGCGGATCTACTGCAACAGGTAATGGGTTAAGTTCAGTTTTCTTCAATGCTTCATTTGATTATCTATCGAAATATTATTTAAGTGTTTCTGCACGTCGTGATGGTTCTTCCAGATTCGGTTCAGAAAAAAGATATGGTAATTTCTTCGCTCTTGGTGCTTCATGGAACATCAGCAAAGAAAATTTTATGCAGAGACAAGATGTGATTTCTGATTTACGTTTCCGTACCAGTTACGGAGTAAATGGAAATCAGGACATTGGTAACTTTGATTCCAGAGCATTATATAATGGCTCTAGCTATGACAATGCACCAGGTTTAGTCTTCTCTAACTACGGAAATAATTTGCTGACCTGGGAGAAAAATAAACCTTTCAATGTGGCCCTTGATTTCGGTGTGCTGAACAATCGTTTAACAGGTACTTTTGAATATTATACCCGTGCTACTTCAGATTTGTTATTGGACAAGCCAATCTCTGCAACGAATGGCGTAACCAACTTTACGGATAACATCGGTGCAATGAAAAACTCAGGATTGGAACTGGAATTAAACAGTGTCAATGTGAAACCTGACAACGATGGTTTTGGCTGGAATACCAGTTTCAACATCTCTACGATGAAGAACAAAATTACGGCATTAGTTAGCCCGATTGTGGGTAGTAGTTATAACCGTTTTGTAGGTGGCGATTATTATCAGTTGTATCTGGTGGGATATGCAGGGGTAGACCCTTCAAATGGAGAAGCATTGTGGTATAAAGATGGTTCGAAAACAGAAACTACTAATGAATACAATAAAGCGACTCAGTTTAATCAAGGTAGTGCTTTACCGAAAGTATTTGGAGGTTTAACGAATACGTTTTCTTACAAGCGTTTCTCATTGAGCTTCATGCTGTACTTCAACTTAGGTAATAAAATCTTTGATAACTACGGTGCAACAAGTTTCAGCGATGGTTCGGGAGGTTTTGCGCCAACTACAAAGATGACACGTTACTACTACGAGAACAGATGGACTCATGAAGGTCAGATTACAGATCAGCCAAAAGTGGTGTTCAACGGAACACAATCGGGCCCTTCTTCTCAAAGTTCTACACGTTTCCTTTATGATGGAGATTATGTACGTCTGAGGGATGTTACCCTAGGTTACCAATTGCCTGATCAATGGATTAAAAAACTGAACATATCCAGTGCAAGAATCTATTTCAGAGCAAACAACCTGTTTACCTACATCAGAGATAAACGCATCAGCTTTGACCCAGAAGTAGGTATTGAAGGATTTGCAGATAAAAATATCCCAATTTATAAAACTGCCCTTCTAGGTCTTGATCTTAAATTTTAATTACAGCTACAGATGAAAATGATAAAATATACTTCAAAAATATTACCATTACTTGTGGTAGCCTTATCCTTTGGCGCTTGTAAAAAGGACTTGCTTAATATTAATCCTCAGCAGCAAACTGATGTGGAATTGGTGGTGATTGATTTACCAACCACGAAAGCTGCGGTAATGGGTACTTACGGACTTTTACAGTCTGCATCCTATTATGGCCGTAATATGATGGTTTTGCCGGATTTAATGGCAGATAACATGTATATCAGCAGAAAAAACTCTAAAAGATATACCGGTTACGACCAATATACAGTAGCTACAAATGATACTTATGCGAATGCTACCTGGAATATCTTATACCGTACCGTGGTAAATGCTAATATCATCATCTCCAAAGGGAAAGTGTTAACCGTTCCGGAATCAGAAGCCGCAGAGGTGAATCACCTGATAGGAGAAGCTCATGCGTTAAGAGCATTGGCTAATTTTGATTTGGTACGTCTATATGCTGCACCTTATAATGCGACTCCGGATGCCAGCCATATTGGTGTGCCAGTAGTGAGCGTGAGTGGTACCAGTAAGGAGGATATTATCATGCCAAAAAGAAATACGGTGAAAGAAAGTTATGATCTGATCGTAGCTGATTTGAAAAGAGCAGTAGAAATTTTGCCAACTGCTCCAGTAGGTTTTACAGCAAGCAATAAAGGTCACATTGGTCGTTTTGCTGCAGAGGCCTTGTTAGCAAGAGTATATCTGTACATGGGCGACTATGTAAATGCAGAGCTTGCCGCGACAGACGTAATCACTAATGGTAAATATACTTTGCTAAGCAATGCGAATTACTTGAATTTTAGAGTTCAAAATAATTCGGAGTCTATCTTTGAAGTGGTTTTCAATGCCACCAGCAACAATGGTACAGATGCTTTATCCAACTTCCTGACTCAAGGTGGAAGTTATGGTGATGGCCTGGCCACCGAAAATCTATTCAATGCTTACAAAGCAACGGATGCGAGAAGAGGTTTTGTAGTAAAAGGTAAAAGAACGGGTTCAGGGGGAGAAGATCCTGCTTATGTGATCACTAAGTACAATAACATCAGTACTTATGAAGAAGGTATCAAAGTGATCCGTCTTGCAGAAGTTTACTTGATTCGTGCAGAAGCAAGAGCTAAACAAACTGGAAAAGATGCTTTAGCAGCAGCTGATCTTGATGTGATTGCCAAACGTGCTGATTTAACAGCCACTACAACTACAGCAACTGGACAAGCTTTAATCAACCTGATCATCAATGAAAACAGGAAAGAATTTGCTTTTGAAGGGCACCGTTTGTTCGACTTGACACGTAATAAATTGGCTTTTACTAAATATGGTATGAGTGATTTTGTGCTTCAAGTACCTAATAATTCTTTGAAAACCGTTCTTCCAATTCCTTTGAGAGAGATGAACGCAAATCCAAATATGGAACAAAACGAAGGTTATAAATAACGAATTATGAAATTACTAACGATAGCCTTGCCGCTGGTTTTCAGCTTCCTCAGTTTAACTGCTTACGCCGCTGCTCCTTCTGGAGACGGTCCTTATGTGTTGTATAAAAACAACCAGATTGAGGTAAGAAGTATTGTGATGGAAAACGGTATGCAGAAAGTGAAACTGGAAACTTACCCCTTGAATAAGAAGTCAGAGGTACCGATAAATGTGGAGTTTTCTGAACATCCGGAATGGAATTTCTCTCTGAAATTGCAGTCCGTACTGAAAAATGAACCGGCAGAATTTAAGCAACCGGATAAGCTGCTTGCTCTTTCTGACATTGAAGGGGAGTTTGAAGCATTACGAAAGCTGCTGCTGGCCAATAAGGTGATGGATGAGCAATACAACTGGACCTTTGGTAAAGGGCAACTGGTGATCTGTGGTGATTTATTTGACCGCGGACAAGAAGTGCCGGCTACCATTTGGCTGCTCTATAAGCTCGAGCAAGATGCGAAAGCCAAAGGAGGGTATTTACATACCATTCTTGGTAATCATGACATCATGAACCTGAGCGGCGACCTACGTTATGTAAAGCCAAAATATTTCGACAACGCGAAGCTGATGGGCCTGGATTATATCCAGTTATACGGCCCTGATGCTGAGCTTGGGCGATGGTTAAGAAGTAAAAATCTGATCGAAAAGATTGGTGATAACCTTTGTCTGCATGGAGGCGTAGCGCCTATCATTAATACTTTGAAGATGAGTTTAAAAGACATCAATAACCGTTGCAGACCCTATTATGATCAATATAAAAAACCAGGAATGATTCCTGATAAAGAGGTCATGATGTTTTTTGATGGCACTCGTTCTTCTTTGTTCTGGTACAGGGGCTACTTTGTAGAACCTAAGGCGACTGAGGAGGAAGTGGACCAGACTTTGGCATTGTATAAGGTGAAAACCATTATCGTTGGCCATACGATCACCGATACCAATGTAGGCTTTTACTATAAAGGAAAGGTACTAGGAATTGCTGTGAACCAGCATGCGGGGAAACATGAAGGCGCTTTATATGAAAATAAAGCCTGGTATAAAATTGATGCAACCGGTCAGAAATCCAATATTTGAACCTATTAAATAAACTGGGAGATTCCTGACTGGGATTATCCAATTTCAAAAAGAAGCCGTCTCCTATTTAATTAGGAGGCGGTTTCTTTTTGCCTTAGTTTTTAGGACAGTTAAACTTACCGCTGTTTTTGTAGTTATACTTTGTTGAATGCTATTTGTTTGTTAATTAATGATTTAATTTGGTGTTATTATCAATAATTTGTGTTAGTTTTAATTTTGTTATTTGAAGAGAGTTGGATATTTTGATAATACTGGCAATAATTTCTGTCGGTGGCAAATGTGAAAGGACCTGTCAAATACATTCCGGGGGGTTGAAATATCTAGATATTTGTCCGCTCTCTTATACTATCTTCAGCAGCTCTTCTATAAAAAGAGTTGCTGATTTTTTTCTAAAAACCCCCTTCTGCCATAAGATATAAGCTTCTTTATAGAGCTCTTTTCCGGTAATGGGTATCGCCACCAGGTCTTCCCAGCCCGTAATTGTTTTCTCGTTGATAATCGTGACCCAGTTTCCGGTATCCACTAGCGAAAGCAATGAATGGGTATCATTCATCTCTATTTTAATATTAGGAATGATGTTGTTTTTTTTGAAAATCTCGTCCAGCATATCCCTGGAGCTGAATCCTTTGTTCGCTAAGATCATTTCCGTTTGCGCGAGGTCTTTTAAAGAGATACGACTTAATTTAGCCAGAGGGTGCCTTTTGGAGGTCACCATCTTTATCCTGGAAGAAAATAGCAATTGCATCTCTAGTCCTTCATTGTCAGATTGTTCATGAAAGGCCAGGATAAAATCAAGGTCTGCGGTTTTTAGACGGGCTTCCAATTCTCCGGCGATGCCAGACTCTATATGGAGTTTAATCCCCGGGTATTTATTGGAAAAAGGCCTGAGAGAGGGTAGGAGTAATGAAATAAAGGCATAGGTAACCCCAATTCTCAGCTCTCCATTCACTACGTTGTTCAGTTCAAAAATGGCTTGCTTGGACTTCTTGATCTCCAGCATGATCTGCCTGGCATGGTTTAGAAATAGCTTTCCAGCCTCTGTCAGCTGTACATGCTTTCCCACCCGGTCAAATAGCAGCATCCCTAGTTCTTCTTCCAGCTGTTTTACCTGCTGTGATAAAGTAGATTGGGTCACAAAACATTGCGCTGCAGCTGCGGTGAAATGCAGCAGTTCTGCCGCTTTGATGAAATAACTGAGTTGTCTGAATTCCATAGTGTTATCGCTTTTAAAATGGATAATATCGATCGTTAAAACTAATCAATACTATTAAAACTATCAATTTTACAAATATATTCTTTATCCCGAGATTTGGGATGTGACAAAAAAAGTTCACAAATAAATTCGCATGGCACTATTTCGATCACTCAAATCCCGCAACTTTAAACTGTTTTTTTACGGACAATCTATCTCCCTGGTGGGCACTTGGATGCAGAAGACGGCGGTGAGTTGGTTGGTGTATCAGCTGACAGGATCTGCGTTACTATTGGGAGTAGTTGGTTTTGTGAGTCTGATTCCTTCGTTATTGTTATCACCTTATGCGGGAAGTCTGGTAGATCGCCATAACCGTTACAGAATTCTAGTGCTCACGCAGATCGCCTCGATGCTACAGGCAGGAGCCTTGGCCGGAATCCTATTTTTTGGCTATTACAACATCCTCCTAATCGTTGCACTGAGTCTGATCCAAGGAATCATTAATGCCTTTGACATGACTTGCCGACAATCGATTATGGTGGAAATGGTAGACCATAAAGAAGACTTGCCCAATGCCATCGCGCTGAATTCTACGATGGTCAACTTTGCCAGAATCGCTGGTCCTGCAGTTGCCGGGATCATCCTGAGTACATTTGGAACAGACTTTTGCTTTATACTGAACTTCCTGAGCTATATCCCGGTATTGATCTGCCTGTTTATGATGCGACTAAAAGCGGTAGAAATCATAAAATCAGAGAAAAGCATTTGGAAAGAGTTGGATGAAGGATTTAAATACGTTTCTGGAGATAAAAACCTAAGCAGTATGCTGATCATGATTGGCTTGAGCAGTTTATTTGTGATCCCATTTAATACCTTGATGCCCATTTTTGCCAAAGACATTTTTAATGGGGATGCCAGGACTTTCAGTTGGTTTGAAAGTGCTGCCGGACTAGGTTCTATCATTACTGCGGTGTACTTAGCCAACCTGAAACATAGTAACGGCCTGATGAAAATGGTGGTGATTGCCGGAGGAATCCTGGGTGGTAGCTTATTGTTTCTTGCCTATGCGCCGCAATTGCCATTGGCCTTATTTTTTATGACCCTAACAGGAATCGGGATGATGGGACAAACTTCTGCCATCAATACTTATATTCAAACACATGCGGTTCCAGAGATGCGTGGGAGGGCCATTAGTTACTATGTAATGGCATACCAGGGCATTCTTCCGATCGGCAGTCTGCTGATTGGCTGGATGGCTAATGTAATGGGCCCAAGACCGGCGATCTTCCTGGAAGGACTCATCGGCATTGCCGCCACTGTAGGTTTCGTGATTTATAGAAGTAAATATGCGCAAAGAAAGACGGTAAGCTTGTAATCTATACCTATTAATGGTCACAATTACTTAACTTTGGGTATCAAAACTAATTTATTATATCATGAGAAAAACAGTTTATCTGCTGCTGTGTGCAATGGTTATGTCCTTTGCGAATACAGTTAACGCAGATGAAGGGATGTGGATCCCGATGCTGATAGGAAAGAACTATGAGCAAATGAAGAAGCAGGGTTTTAAGCTAACCGCAAAAGACCTTTACAATGCAAATGGCTCCAGTCTGAAAGATGCGATCGTTCATTTCGGTGGTTTCTGTACTGGTGAGATCGTTTCCGATAAAGGACTGATCTTTACCAATCACCACTGTGGTTACGATGCAATCGCTTCGAACTCTACTCCTCAGAATAACATCCTTGACAATGGTTTCTACGCCAAAAATTATGGGGAAGAGAAGCCTATTGATGGATTGTTTGTGAAATTCCTATTGAAAATGGAAGATGTAACTCCTCAGGTTGAAGCCGCTACAAAAGGCCTTACCGGTGCGGAGAAATCTTCTAAAATGCTGGAAGTATTCAGTACAATTGCTAAAGCCGCAGTAACTGGCCCAACTATCGAAGCAAATGTGAAAGATTTTTATAAATCTAACCAGTTTATCCTTTTTGTATACGAACGTTTTGATGACATTCGTTTGGTAGGTGCGCCTCCTCAAAATATCGGTAAATTTGGTGGTGATACAGACAACTGGGAATGGCCACGTCAGACGGGTGATTTCTCTGTGTTCAGAGTTTATGCCGGTAAAGACAATGCCCCTGCAAAATATACAGCAGCAAACGTTCCTTATACCCCGAAAAAATTCCTTCCTGTTTCTATCAAAGGAGTGAAAAATGGTGATTTCTCCATGGTTTATGGTTATCCTGGTCGTACGGACAGATATTTAACTTCTTATGGTGTGGATTTGGCTACTGAAAAAGTAAGTCCAACTATCGTTAAATTACGTGATATCCGCTTGAAATCCTGGAAACAGGAAATGGACAAAAGCGTAGATACACGCTTGAAATTGTCTTCTCAATATGCAAATATTGCCAACTACTGGAAATATTATATCGGTCAGACGGAACAGTTGAAAAGACTGAAAGTTGCCGATTCAAAAAGAAAAGAAGAGAAAGCTTTTACGGATTGGGCAGCTCAGAAAACTGAATTCGCTGGTCTGATGGAGCAATATGCTCAGATCTATAAAGAAATCGATCCGATCTCTGTACAGCGGACTTATATCAATGAAGGTTTTATGGCTTCTGCATGGGTGCCTAATGCGATTACAATCCTGCGCTCTTTTGCTGCTGTAGATCAGAAAAAAGGCGATGCTGCTTTCGCTGAAAAAGTAAAAGCAAACCTTCAGACTGCTGCAGCTGCTTATGAGGAGACTTATGTAGAAGCTGCTGATAAAAAGATCTTCGCTAAAATTTTAGCCAGTTTCTACCAAGATGTTCCTGTGAAATCTCAGCCTAAATTCTTCGCGGAAATCGCTGAAAAGTACTGGACAGGAAATCCTGAAACAACCTTCGAGAAGTTCGCAGATTACCTGTGGGAAAATAGCAACCTGATTAAAACAGCTAAATTGAAAGCCTTTATGGCCACAAATCCTTCTGTCGAAGCAGTTAAAGCTGATCCAGGCTATAAATATGCGGCCAACGTATATCCTCCAGACTACATCAAAACTAATTTTGGTTCTTTAGTAGCTGATTTTGAAAGCAAAAAAGCAGATCTTGATCACCTATATTTAAAAGCGACCTTAGAAAAAAACAAAGGTAAACTGATGTACCCAGATGCAAACTCTACGATGCGTCTTTCTTATGGTAACGTTCAGGATTATTCTCCAAAAGATGGTATTGTATATAAAACAACCACTACCATCGATGGTATGATGCAAAAGTACATTCCTGGCGACAGTGAGTTTGACCTTCCTGCTAACCTAATCGAAAACTACAACAAAAAGAACTTCGGTCAGTATGGTAACGATGGTACTTTAACGGTAAACTTCATCACTAACAATGACATTACTGGCGGTAACTCAGGTTCTCCTGTAATCAATGGCAATGGGGAATTAATCGGTCTTGCTTTTGATGGTAACTGGGAAGCAATGAGTGGTGATATCGCTTTTGATAAGAAATTTAAACGTACGATCTGTGTGGATGTGCGCTACGTATTGTGGTGTATTGATGTGTTGGGTGGTGCGAAAAATATTATCAACGAATTGTCCATTAAAAAATAATTCTGTATCATAATTATTCGATCTGCAAGGTGTTTAGCCATGGTGCAGGAAAAGTAGAAAGGGATCAGACGCTAAGTTTGATCCCTTTTTTATAGGCTAGGTATTTGTTTTAGTCTGATTTATTTCAGTATCAATTACTGTTTTTAGCCTTATTTATCAAGCCGGGTTTGGGGTTTGTTGCCTAACCAATTTATTTAATAGCTGCTTAGTATTCTATTTAGCAATCTTGTTTAATAAGCCGGTTTAGCGCTCTTGGGAAATAATCTTTCTTTTTAACCCATCTCGTTCGAATGCTTGCAGAATAATTAATATTAAAAAAATAAGACCTTCTCAGAAAAGGCTTAGAAGGTTTTTCGCCCTTCAGCGCAAGGCTTTCCGCCTTTGAGGAGCGAGGTGTTATTTTTTACCTCCTTAATTTCACAAAACAAGAAAACCGGTAATAAAATCACCGGTTTCCTTTATAAATCACGCTATTCAGCGAATTAAATACTTAATTATAAACAAACGTACCTTTATCGCTTTCTATAGTGACTTGTTTCTGCTCAGAAGCTTCTACACGGCCAATAATCTGCGCATCAATATTAAAGCTTTTAGAAATGGCGATAATATCTTCAGCAATCGCTGCAGGAACATATAATTCCATTCTATGGCCCATATTGAATACTTTGTACATTTCTTTCCAATCTGTGCCAGACTGCTCTTGAATTAACTGGAACAATGGAGGAACTGGGAACATATTGTCTTTAATGATATGAACATCATCATTTACAAAGTGAAGCACTTTAGTTTGTGCTCCGCCACTGCAATGAACAAGTCCATGAATATGACTTCTGTAGGCGGTTAAAATTTGTTTAATCACGGGTGCATAAGTACGTGTAGGAGAAAGTACCAGTTTTCCAACGGTAATTTCAGTATCCTCATCAATCTTAATGGTATCTGTTAACTTTTTGCCACCAGAAAATACCAGGTCAAATGGAACAGAAGGATCAAAGCTCTCTGGGTAACTTGTGGCCACCGACTTATCAAAAACATCATGTCTGGCAGATGTCAGTCCGTTAGAGCCCATACCACCGTTATATTCTGTTTCGTAAGTAGCTTGTCCGGAAGACGAAAGACCAACGATCACATCACCAGCCTGAATCTTATGATTGCTAATGATCTTTTCTCTTTCAATTCTGCAGGTTACCGTAGAATCTACAATGATCGTGCGTACCAGGTCGCCTACATCAGCAGTTTCACCACCTGTAGAGTAGATAGAGATGCCTAGCTCTCTAAGTTCTGCAAGTATCTCTTCAGTACCATTGATGATTGCGGCAATTACTTCTCCTGGGATCAGATTCTTATTACGTCCGATGGTAGAAGATAAAAGGATTTGGTCTGTAGCACCTACACAAATCAAATCGTCAATGTTCATGATGATGGCATCCTGAGCAATTCCTTTCCATACGGAAATATCACCTGTTTCTTTCCAGTATACGTAGGCGAGGGAAGATTTAGTTCCGGCACCATCTGCATGCATAATATTGCAGAATGCGTCATCATTCCCTAAAATATCAGGTATGATTTTACAGAAGGCTTGCGGAAAAATACCTTTATCTATATTCTTGATGGCTTGGTGCACATCTTCTTTTGACGCAGAAACGCCACGTTGGTTGTACCTGTTATCACTCATGTTGTTGCAAAGATAGGGAAACGGCCGAATGTTGAGGCCTTAACAATAAAAAAATAACCCTTCAAAATTCATTGAAGGGTTATTAAAACTAAAATTTAATGGTTTATTGAGGTTTGGTTCTATTTCAAAAACAATAATTCTCTGAATTTTGGTAGAGGCCATACGCTGTCGTCAACGATTTGTTCCAATTTATCAGTGTGGTAACGGATCGTATCGAAGTATGATTTTACGTTCTCATCGTAAGCGATTGCTTTATCGCGACTATCTTCAATAGCATTGGTGATCTTACGTTCTTCCAGCATTTTGTCGATGTTTACTTTCAGGCCGCTCAAATGCTCAGAAACTTTATTGATAATGTTCACTGGAGTTTCTAATGCTTCTTTTGATAATCCAAGGTCTTTAAGGCCCTTAGCATTTTCAATTAATACATTTTGGTAAGTGATGGTTGCAGGAATGATGATACTGTTTACCATTTCTCCCATAACTCTTGCTTCAATTTGAAGTTTCTTGAAATAGCTTTCTAATAAGATCTCATGACGAGCATGTAATTCACGTTTGCTGAAGATGTTAGTATTCGCAAAAAGCTCAGTAGATTTATCTGTTACATAAGCATCTAATGCTTTAGGTGTAGTTTTGATGTTTGATAAACCGCGTTTTGCAGCTTCATCTTCCCACTCCTGGCTGTAACCATTTCCTTCAAAACGGATGTCTTTTGATTCTTTAAGGTATTTTTTGATGATGGTTAATAAAGCCACATCTTTTTTCTCACCTTTTTTGATCAATTTATCAACTTCAACTTTGAATTTATTCAACTGATCAGCAACGATTGCGTTTAATACGGTCATTGGTGCTGAAGAGTTTTCAGAAGAACCTACGGCTCTTAACTCAAATTTATTACCAGTAAAGGCAAATGGAGAAGTACGGTTACGGTCGGTAGTATCAAAAGAGATCTGAGGGATCTTAGGAATACCTAACCATAATGAATCTTCGCTTTTTACTTTCTTAATGATGCTTCTTGAAGATTCGATTTCATCTAACACGTCGTTCAATTGAGAACCAAGGAAGATAGAAATGATTGCTGGTGGGGCTTCGTTAGCACCTAAACGGTGATCGTTGCTCACTGAAGCAATACTTGCTCTTAAAAGATCTGCATGTTCGTGTACCGCTTTAATCGTGTTCACGAAGAACGTTAAGAACATTAAGTTGTTTTTAGGTGTTTTTCCTGGCGACAATAAGTTTTTGCCGGTATCCGTGATCAACGACCAGTTGTTGTGTTTACCTGAGCCATTGATACCTGCATAAGGTTTCTCATGTAATAACACTTTGAAGTTATGTTTTACTGCAACTTTCTCCATTAAGTCCATCAACAATTGGTTGTGGTCAATGGCAAGGTTGATTTCTTCATAAATCGGTGCACACTCAAATTGAGAAGGAGCAACCTCATTGTGACGGGTTTTCAAAGGAATACCTAATTTCAAGGCTTCGTTTTCAAAGTCAACCATATAAGTGAATACACGCTCAGGGATAGATCCGAAATAATGATCTTCTAATTGCTGTCCTTTTGCGGAGATATGGCCAAATAAAGCACGACCTGTTAAGGCTAAATCCGGACGAGCATTGTATAATGCACGGTCAACCAGGAAATATTCCTGCTCAATACCTAGAGAAGCAGTTACTTTAGTGATGCCTTTGTCAAAATACTGACAAACGTCAACTGCAGCTTTATCTAAAGCAGATAATGCTTTTAAAAGAGGGGCTTTATAATCAAGGGCTTCGCCTGTGTAAGCAATAAATACAGTAGGGATACAAAGTGTTTTACCTGCTTTGCTTTCCATAATGAATGCTGGAGAAGAAGGATCCCATGCAGTATATCCACGTGCTTCGAACGTATTACGAATACCACCATTAGGGAAACTTGAGGCATCTGGCTCTTGTTGAACCAATGCACTTCCTGCAAATACTTCAATTGCACCATCTTTACTTGGCTCAAAGAAAGCATCATGTTTTTCTGCTGTAGAACCTGTTAATGGCTGAAACCAGTGCGTGTAGTGTGTTGCACCTTTAGACATAGCCCAAGTTTTCATTGCAGTAGCGATGTGGTTAGCATCTTCATGGTTAATCAGCTCACCTTGGTCAATCGTTGAACTTAATTTTTCAAATACTTCTTTTGATAAGAAGTCTTTCATTTTTTTCTTATCAAAAACATTCACTCCGAAAAACTCAGAAATCTTAGTCGAAGGCGACTTTACTTCTGGTGAAATTCTTGATTGTGCCTCTTTTAATGCAGTTGTCCTTAAGCTTTTCATTTATTTGTTTAAAATTTGGTCAAAAATATATTTTTTGTTTGGTATTTTCCTTGAATTGTTTGTAAAAATACGAATGTCGTTAGATAATCAAAGAAATATTTCTGGTTTTTTGGTGTTTTTTGAAAAATAGGCTTAAAAATAGCCTTGTTGGGCTTTCTGTTTAGTGTTTTTGCGGATTTTCACCTAAACTATTAAAAACAGCTGCGGATTATGGAATACTTGGAATAATCCCATCATTACATTGAAAAACCTTTGAATTATGCTAAACTCCTCTTCAAACTTATACAAGTCCGAGTGGCTCGACCTTGTATTCAAAAACAGAAACCAAAATTACGGTGCCTTTGTATTGAGGGCAGAATCCTCAAAAATCCTTTTGCGTTCCCTGTTGATTGCTACACCATTGTTTGTGATTCCTTTTTTACTGACCATGATTAATCGTCCGCCGGAAATCGCTGAAAGAAAAGATACAGTTGTGGAGCTGAGACCTCCTGCAGCACCATTGGTTCCTAAAAAAGAAGAAAAGGCACCAATACTGGAGCCGATAAAAGAAAAATTGAAAACATATAAAGCGGTTGGCGACCCAATTGTAGTCGAAAATCCAATATCGGAACCGCCTACCTTAAAAGAAATGGAGCATGCGGTAGCAGGTCCTGTAACACAGTCTGGTTTGGAGACCAATTTACAGGTGCTGCCAGAAACAGGTAAAGGTGGTACTGGAGGAAGAACGGAAGGTGCTGGTGGTATAGCGGAAGTAGATAACGAAATCTATGAGGTCAGGGGGATAGAAGTATATCCGGAGTTTGAAGGTGGAATGAAAGGCTGGACGAAATTTCTACAAAGAAACCTGAGGTATCCTAGCTTAGCACAGGAAAACGAAGTGCAGGGTAGGGTGATGGTAAGTTTCGTGATTGAAAGAGATGGATCCATCTCAGATGTGAAACTGATCAGTGGCATTGGTTCAGGTTGTGATGAGGAAGCACTCCGCGTGATTCGCAAATCTCCAAAATGGAAACCTGGTCAACAAAATGCGCAGCCGGTTAGGGTAAGATATACGATGCCATTGGCATTTGCCTTGGCGCAGTAATATATACCTTATTATATACAGGCATTATATGAGGTATCAGAATAAATTTAATTGAAGTATTGGAAATAAAATAAGAGGGGGCCTATTTAATAGAACCCCTTTTTTATTGGATTTAATTGCTGTTGATTGTGTTTATGTTGTTCTCTTTGTCATTTTTAGAGAGATTGTAAGGTCTTGTCTTTTTTAATGGAAGCCCATAGATTAGTCCAGTTTATATACAGGGACAATGAAAACACTTATATTCTGCATTTGCGCAATGCTCCTACATATTGCAAAATCGCGGCTTCTCTCAGGATGTCCGTATTCAGTGTTTGGAAACGAGAAAGAAGGGATCAAGCGGAATTCTTGGGGGGAAGGAAGTTTAAGCATAGATTTTAGAAAGTCTGAACAGAAAGAATTTGACATCTCTTACGCCCCTGGAAGTAGCCCTGAAAGCTTTCACTTTTGCATTGAAAG
>NZ_JACSZW010000010.1 GCF_014472395.1 Pedobacter sp. N36a | reverse complement strand
CGACTTCTACGCCGGTTCCGACACCAACTACAGACAGGTCTCTGACTAAAACTGTTGACAATGCGACACCGGCGGTAGGCAGTAACGTGGTATTTACCCTGGTAGCCAACAATAATGGTCCTAGTGATGGTGCCGGTATTACCGTCACCGATCTGCTTCCATCAGGTTATACCTATGTGAGCTCGGCTCCTGCGGCAGGTACCACTTATGATCCGCTAACGGGACTCTGGAACATTGGTACAATGATCAATGCTGCTACTGCAACCTTAACCATTACCGCTAAGGTCAATGCAGCAGGCATTTATGCCAATACTGCAACGATTACCGGAACAGAAAATGATCCGACTCCAGGTAACAACACCCCGACTTCTACGCCGGTTCCGACACCAACTACAGACAGGTCTCTGACTAAAACTGTTGACAATGCGACACCGGCGGTAGGCAGTAACGTGGTATTTACCCTGGTAGCCAACAATAATGGTCCTAGTGATGGTGCCGGTATTACCGTCACCGATCTGCTTCCATCAGGTTATACCTATGTGAGTTCTACTCCACCAGCAGGTACCACTTATGATCCGCTAACAGGACTCTGGAACATTGGCACAATGATCAATGCTGCTACTGCAACCTTAACCATTACCGCTAAGGTCAATGCAACAGGCATTTATGCCAATACCGCATCCATTACCGGAACAGAAAATGATCCGACTCCAGGTAACAACACCCCGACTTCTACGCCGGTTCCGACACCAACTACAGACAGGTCTCTGACTAAAACTGTTGATAATGCGACACCAGCGATAGGTAGTAACGTGGTATTTACCCTGGTAGCCACCAATAATGGTCCTAGTGATGGTACCGGTATTACCGTCACCGATCTGCTTCCATCAGGTTATACCTATGTGAATTCGGCCCCTGCGACTGGAACAACTTACAATGCTGCAACCGGTATATGGATTATAGGCACATTGACAAACGGCTCAAGTCGCACACTTACAATTACTGCAAGGGTAAATCCAACAGGAATTTACACTAATTCTGCCACGATATCCGGAACAGAAAATGATGCGGTAACGAGCAACAATACTGCCACAGCGACCACAACACCTGTAACTAATACAGGAATTGTACTTACTAAAACTGGACCTGCCAACATTAATGCTGGTTCAAGAATTACCTATGTAATTGTAGCCACAAATGGCGGACCTAGTGATGCCACTAACCTGGCCATTACCGATATCGTGAACGCACAAATTAGTAATGTGACCTGGACCGCGGTAGCCGCAGGCAATGCAACTGTCACAACAGGAACATCTGGAACAGGCAATTCAGTTATGGTCAACGGTAACATCACTGCGAACAGCAATGATAAAATTACCATCACCATTACCGGAACGGTATCGCCCTCATTTGCAGGTCAGATCAGCAATATTGCGACAGCGACTCCATCAGAGCCTGGAAATCCTCCGGTAGTCACCTCTACGGTAGAAACCAAGGTGACCAGAATCCCGGTGCTTTCTATTCTTAAAACCGGGCCTTCCAGCCTTAAATCAGGTGATGTGATTAACTACGTAATTGAACTGACCAATAGTTCAGCCAGTGACGCCAAAAACCTAACCCTGAGCGATCTTGTCCCTTCTGCCATAGGAGACGTAGAATGGTCTGCTTCTGTTAACGGCGCTGCCAAAATTCTATCAGCAAGTTCAGGAACAGGCAGCAACATCAGTTTATCGGCAGATTTACCTGCAGGCGTAGCCAACAAGGTGATCGTTAATATTAAAGGTAACATCAGTAAAACCTTTACAGGTAACCTGGCCAACACGGCTAAGGCGCAATCTTCCGAAAGCGGAGCATCAGAAGTATCCAGTAATACGGTGGCCACTACAGTTGAAAATGCAGACTTCATCATTCCCAATATCTTTACTCCAAATGGTGATGGCAGCAATGATCTTTTCAAAATCAAAGGACTGGAAAACCATCCTGGAACTCAGGTCACCGTATTTAACAGGTGGGGTAACGAGGTGTATCGTTCTGCCAATTATCTGAACGATTGGGATGGCAGTGATCTCAACGAAGGCACCTATTATTATCTGATACTCAGGAAAGAGAAATCTGGCAGTATAACTACATTTAAAGGATGGTTATTTCTCAAACGGTAATACCAAATTAAGACGCGCTACTTATGAAAAATTTAAAAAAAATCAGTATATTATCCATTCTCCTGCTAGCCATGAGCAATGGATACGCACAACAGACGATCCAGTTCAGTCAATATGTTTTTAATGGCCTTGCCGTTAACCCAGCTTACGCAGGTTATAAAGAAAACTGGACAGCCAACTTCAGTTTCCGCTCACAATGGGTAGGAATCCAAGGGGCTCCACGTACCGCTACCGCATCTTTTGATGGTTTAACGGACCAAGAGGGAAAGAAAATGGGATTAGGATTTATAGCCACTACTGACCGCCTGGGACCCCAGAATACCTCTGCTTTTTACGCAAATTATGCTTACCGCTTGCAATTGGATGCGGAAGATACCAAACGACTAAGTTTTGGGATTGGTGCAGGAGTCACTCAGTACAATCTGGATGGGACTAAATTTATCCCTACCGATCCCGGAGACGGTACGATTCCTATAGGAAATGAGAGTAAGCTGAGTCCCGATGTTCGTTTCGGAGTTTATTTCTACACACCCAAATTCTATATCGGTGCTTCGGTTATGGATTTATTATCCGGATTAAGGAAAAATGAAACTCAAACGGAAGGCGATTATAAAGTGATTCGTCAGGTTCGTCATATTTATCTGACAGGAGGAATGATGATTCCCTTATCGGAATCACTGGATCTGAAACCGACCTTTATGCTGAAAGAAGATTTTAGAGGACCCACAAATTTAGATCTGAATGCTTATCTGCTAATTAGCAAGGTACTTTGGCTAGGCGCCTCTTATCGTACAGGGGTGGCCTTATGGGATAAAAAAAACCTGCAAAAAGGCTTAAGTCACAGTGATGCCATAGCTGGAATTGTAGAACTTCAGATGAGCAACCATTTTCGCCTAGGGTATTCTTTTGATTATACCACGAGCAAATTATCCAGCTATCAGAGCGGGTCGCATGAGCTTTCTCTAAGTATCAGTCTTCCCGGAAAGAAAGCAAGAATATTAAGTCCACGTTATTTTTAAGCTGCAACAAATATGAAAAACATCATCACCATCAGTCTCTTTGCTTTATTTTTAATAAGCATTAGTCATGCACAGGAGCAACTGAGCAGGAAACAACAGGCAGACCTGCAGTTTAACCGTTTTGAATATTTCAATGCCGCCGGACTCTACCTTCCTCTGGCAGAGAAAAAGAAACCTGACGTTAAGGTTGTAGAAAAACTTGCCGCCTGTTACCGCATGATGAATGACTATGGACAGGCAGAAAAGTGGTACAGCGTAGCCATAGCTGATCCAAAGGCTGAAGCCCTCAGTCACTATTATTATGCTCAGGCATTGCAAACAAATCAAAAATTCGATGCTGCAAAAACCCAGTATCAGATCTATGGCAGCAAAACGGGGAAAACGGAACAAATGAGCTTCAGAATCAACTCCTGCGACAGTGCAGCATTCTGGATGAAAAACCCGGTCAACATCAGTATAAAAAATATGCAGGAACTGAATTCCAGCGCTGCAGACTGGGGAATGAATGACTATGGCCGGGATGGCTTTGTATTTACTTCAGAACGCAGTCTGCAGAAAAATCCGAAAATTAAAGATATCTACAAATGGACTGGAAATCCTTGGTTGAAATTATACCTCGCCAATGCGAAAGGGCAGCTTAAGGAAGAACTCACTGTCGCAACGGATCTGAGCCTACCTTCCAAAACCGAATACCACGTAGGTCCTATGGTATTAAATGCTGCTGGAGATACCGCTTATGTAACCATAGCAACCAGAGAACAAAGAACTGCCCTCCCGGTAGAAAAAGTAGTCACAGAGCGCTTATATACTCGTCGCCTGGAACTGATCTCGGCAGTGAAGAAAGATGGAAAATGGGGAGACCTAAAAGCTTTTCCCTATAACAATGTAAAGGAATATTCTTTGGGAAATGCAGCGATCAGCAAAGATGGACGCATCTTATATTTTACCTCAGACCGTCCGGGCGGACAAGGAAAGACAGATATCTGGTATAGTGAAAAACAGGCTGACGGAAGCTGGGGAAATCCGCTGAACTGCGGCCCTGAAATCAATACTCCTGAAGAAGAAAATTTCCCAACTATAGTCACCGATGGATCTTTATATTATTCCTCCAAAGGAAAAATAGGATTGGGAGGTTATGATATCTACCTCAGTAAAGGCGAAAAAAGCAAATGGGGCAAATCATTAAATCTTAAATATCCATTGAACACCACCAGTGATGATTTCTACCTAACCAGTGATGATGGAAGAAGCGGATATTTTTCCTCCAACAGACCGGGTGGATTGGGGAATGATGATATCTATGCTTTTAACAGACCAGATGAACCTGTGGTTGTTGCTGAAAAACCAGTCCAGCCAGTTGTTCCTAAAATCCCTTCAGATAGGCCAGAAAAAGGACAGCTATTCGTGATTTACTACGATTTTGACAGATCAAAAATCAGAACAGATGCCGTGCCGGTTTTGGATAGTTTATCTGTACTGATGCGTAAATATCCTGAAATACATGTGGCACTCTCCTCTCACACCGATTCAAGAGGTAATGATGATTACAACATGATTTTGTCAGATAAGCGTGTTAAATCCGCAATTGCTTACTTAGTCAAAAAGGGAATTGCCTCAGAGCGAATTACAGGTAAAGGATATGGCGAAACTCGTTTGCTCAATAATTGTAACAACGGAGTGAAATGCACGGAAGCGAAACATCAACTGAACAGAAGAACGGAAGCTATGATTGTAAATTAAAACCGTTCTTAGTCCACCAGAAAACTATCCAATTCATCCATCATATCCTCATTTGCGAGAGGTCGCACTGCCTCTATTACGCCTCCCAACAAATTTGCCGGAGCGTCTCATCGAAGCACAAAAATCAAGCAAGCAACCGAGCTTATTGCCCAGATAAACAACAAGTTATGACATAAAAAAACCGGAGTAAAATTTCTTGAAAAATTTTACTCCGGTGATGTGCACTTGTAGGGATTCGAACCCCAAACCTTCTCATCCGTAGTGAGATGCTCTATCCAATTGAGCTACAAATGCGTTTTTCATTTGCGTTATATCGATATCGGCTATAAAACCTATAATCGAAACGATTAACAAAAAAAACCTTAGATTTCTCTAAGGTTTTCGTGCACTTGTAGGGATTCGAACCCCAAACCTTCTCATCCGTAGTGAGATGCTCTATCCAATTGAGCTACAAATGCATTTCCTTCAAACGTTGTTTCGTTATTGGACTGCAAAAGTAGTGTTTGAAATTGAAAATACAAACTTTATTTAAAAAAAACTTCAAACACTACTGCTTAAAAACTGCGATTAGGCTTCAATTGAACGCTTAATAGCATCAAAATCAGGCATATTCCCTGCATCTTCTAAAACTTCTGCATGAATAACTTTTCCTTCTTCATCGATCACAAAAGCAGCTCTTTTTGAAATTCCTTTCATATTAAATGCGAAATCTTCGTAAAAAGCACCGTAGGCCTGAGATACTTCTTTGTTAAAATCAGAAAGTAAAGGGAACTGGTAGCTTTGATCTTCTTTAAATTTAGCCAGGGTAAAAGGAGAATCCACAGAAATACCTACTACATCTGCATTCATTCCTTCATAATAACCAAAGCTATCTCTCATGGTGCATAACTGGGCAGTACATACGCCGGTAAACGCCAATGGGAAGAAATGGATCACTAATTTCCTTCCTTTGTAGTCAGCAAGGGACACTTCTTTCAGTTCTGAGCTGAATAATTTAAAATCTGGGGCTTGATCGCCAACTTGTAATGCCATAATATATATAATTAAAGATTTAAACGGTTGCTTGCAATTGTGTATCTAATAAGGCCAGCCCTTCTTCAAAGCTGTGCGGGGCATAACCCAGATCGCGGATGGTTTTATCCAGGATAAATCCCGTTCTTGCCGGACGTTTAGCGGTTTGGTTTAAAGTTTCAGCAGAGATCTCTTTAATCAGCCCTTTATCCAGATTCCAGAAATCGGCCACTCTGCCCACTAATTCCGAAATGCTCATCATGTCTTTTCCAGAAGCATTATATATGCCCTGTGCATTTTTTTCTACGGCCAGCAGACAGCAATCGGCTAAGTCTTCTGCCAGGGTTGGCATGCGCCATTGGTCGTTCACAACATTAATAGGCTGTCCTTTTTCTAAAGTACCTTTTGCCCAAAGTACAATATTACTGCGGCTCATATCGCTCACAATACCATATACGATAATCGTTCTCAATGCGGCCCATTTGCAATTTGACTTTTGCAGTGCTTGTTCGGCCTCAACTTTGGTTTGTCCGTAATAACTTAATGGGCAGGTGGGCGCTTCTTCATCATACGGTCCATTTTTGCCATCAAAAACAAAGTCTGTAGACAAATGAACCAGCTGTACGTCGAATTTCTCACAAACTGCAATAAGTGTCTCCACTGCTTTCACATTTAGCGCATAAGCCAGCTCTTTTTGATCTTCGCAGGTATCCACATTGGTCATCGCGGCCGTATGAATGATGGCATCTGGTGTATATTTCGCTACAATTTCTTCGACATTGGCAGCATCTAAAATATCCATTTCAGCATAAACATATCCCTCTTTAATTGGATAACGGTTCTCCCCTTTTGCGGTCGCGATCAGATTAAACTGTTTTGCTGCGAGCACTCTTTCTGTGATTTTCTGCCCTAGAAGGCCATTGCTACCCGTTACTAATATTGTTTTCATGAATTTATACTGTTTCCTTATGATGAATGTAACGCCACAAATACGCTCTTTTTAACGTCAAAAACGGCTTGTTCGTACCTTGTTTTATACCGGCTAAAATATTGATTTAAAAACTGTGGAAAAACTTTTTATTTATATATGCAATTTATGTTGAAAAATCTTAACTTTGCAAACCGAATTGTGGGCTCTGAAAACGGCCTTTAACATTTTGATATTTATAATTTTACCCAAAACAATATATGCCTAACATTGGAAAAATAGCGCAGATTATAGGACCGGTAGTTGACGTGAGTTTTGCTGACGATGCTCATTTACCTCAAATTTTCTCTGCATTAGAGATTGAAAAAGAAAACGGTCAAAAGGTCGTTTTAGAAGTTCAACAACATCTTGGTGAAGACCGCGTACGTGCAATTGCAATGGACTCAACCGACGGTTTAGTTCGTGGCATGAAAGCAGTAGATACTGGCGCACCTATCAAAATGCCTGTTGGTGATCAGATTAAAGGTCGTCTATTCAATGTTGTTGGTGATGCTATCGATGGTATCAACACGATTGATAAAACTAACGGTAGACCAATCCACAATGCTCCGCCAAAATTTGACGAGCTATCAACTGAATCAGAAGTACTATTTACTGGTATCAAAGTAATCGATTTATTAGAGCCTTACGCTAAAGGTGGTAAAATCGGTTTATTCGGTGGTGCTGGTGTTGGTAAAACAGTATTGATCATGGAGTTGGTAAACAACATCGCGAAAGCGTATGCTGGTTTATCAGTATTCGCTGGTGTAGGTGAGCGTACACGTGAAGGTAATGACCTTTTACGTGAGTTTATCGAATCTGGTGTAATCAACTATGGTGAAGAATTCCTTCATTCGATGGAAAAAGGCGGATGGGATTTAAGCAAAGTTGACACAGAAAAACTAAAAGATTCTAAAGCAACATTGGTATTCGGTCAGATGAATGAACCTCCTGGAGCTCGTGCTCGTGTAGCATTATCAGGATTAACAGTTGCAGAATACTTCCGTGATGGTGATGGTGAAGGCGCAGGAAAAGACATCCTTTTCTTCGTTGATAACATCTTCCGTTTCACTCAGGCAGGTTCTGAAGTATCGGCACTTTTAGGTCGTATGCCTTCTGCGGTAGGTTACCAACCAACTTTGGCAACAGAGATGGGATTAATGCAGGAACGTATTACTTCAACTAAACGTGGATCAATTACTTCTGTACAGGCGGTTTATGTACCTGCGGATGATTTAACGGATCCAGCTCCGGCTACAACGTTTGCCCACTTAGATGCAACTACAGTATTGTCTCGTAAAATCTCTGAGCTAGGTATTTATCCTGCGGTGGATCCATTGGATTCAACTTCAAGAATCTTATCTCCAGCGGTATTAGGTGACGAGCACTATAACACTGCTCAACGTGTGAAAGAAATCTTACAACGTTACAAAGAGTTACAGGATATCATCGCGATCTTAGGTATGGACGAATTATCTGAAGAAGATAAATTAATCGTTCACCGTGCGCGCCGTGTTCAACGTTTCTTATCTCAACCATTCCACGTAGCTGAACAGTTTACAGGCTTAAAAGGTGTGTTAGTTGACATTAAAGATACCATCAAAGCATTTAACATGATTATGGATGGTGAAGTTGATGAATATCCAGAGGCTGCATTTAACTTAGTAGGTGGTATCGAAGATGCAATCGAAAAAGGTAAAAAACTATTAGCTGAAGCAAACGCTTAATTAAAGCGCATACACTTTGAATATGACACTAGAAATATTAACACCAGATAAAAAAGTCTTTGAAGGCGAAGTAACAGCTGTTACTGTACCAGGTACCATGGGTTCATTTCAAATTTTGCATGACCATGCTCCTATTATCTCAACCTTAGAAGACGGACCAGTAATTGTTAAAACCAAAACAGGTGTTGAAACCTTTAATATTAAAGGTGGCGTTGTAGAGGTTTTGAAAAACAAGATTATTGTTCTAGCCGAAGGGGTTGCTTAATATTTAAAGCATAATAAAAAAAGGATGTCCGAAACGACATCCTTTTTTTTTGTCCCCTGTTTTTGAATTTCATCGTAATCCCGTTTTTTATGAGCTCTACGAACACTTCAATTTTTATATCATGCTGTAAAAGAACGATACGCTATTTTAAAACAGCACTAGGAATTGCATTTATTTCTTTGAAAAGACCGCCAATTTTTATTTGGTTACCTCCCTCTATTTTAGTCGTATTTTCTTCAACTTTTTCGGGCATTATCCGATTTTAGGCAGAAAACGACAGAAAATACAATGCAAGCATAATACCCATACCGAATACCGATTTCATATTTGGTATAGGAGCATCCACGTAAAACAACTAATAATACAGTTTTTAAGATATTATATTTGTTTTAAAAACAAATAATACAAATTATATTTTTTTTCATTTATTTTAATGTAGCTATTGATAGTATAGATCACAAGACCTAAATTGGATTTATAAAGCAACAACAAATACAACCTGCTAATAAAGACCAACAAAATGAACTTTAACATCACCGCCTTAATTATTGTCATTATTAATGTGATTCTTCTGCTGGTAATTCAGAAGGATAAGGCGCTGCAATAGAATATTTTAAATAAAAAAATAAACTCAAGCGCCCCCCACAAGTGGCGCTTTTTTAATGAACCGATAGAACCAATACCACAACCAACACGACACCTAGCTTTAACCATCATGAAATACGTCAATTCAAATACAGTGTTATACTTAAACGGCAAGTTCCAGAAAGCCGCCAACAGCACCGCCGAGATATATGAGCAATCGCTCCACTATGGCTATGCAGTATTTGAAGGAATCAGGGCATATCAGACGCACAATGGAACCCGTGTATTTAAAGCCAGAGAACATTTTGAAAGATTAAAAAGATCTGCAGAATTGGTCAATCTGCCTTTTCCATGGGAAGTAAGTGATTTGATCAAGCAAACTTATAAGTTACTTCAATTGAATAATTTAAAAGATGCTTACATCCGTCCCTTGGTATACTGTGCCCCTAATATGTCGATGGTTGCGGCTACAGAGGTATCGATCATGATCTGTGCCTGGGAATGGGATGCCTATCCCGGTAACGAACAATTAAAAATTGGGGTGTCCAGTTATGAAAGTCCGAATCCAAAATCTTTTCCTATAGCAGCTAAAGTTACCGGCAACGATGGAAATTCCACTTTAGCGACTATCGAAGCAAAACGAAATGGATTTGATGAAGCTTTACTATTGGATATGAATGGCAATATCGCTACAGGTCCAGGAGCAAATATCTTTATCGAGAAAAACGGAAAATTATTTACCCCCCCGCTAGGTAACATCTTTCCAGGAATCACCCGCGCAACGGTAATTGAACTATGTCATATACTAGATATAGAAATTATAGAAAAACACTTGTCGGTAGCTGATGTGAAACATGCAGACAGCGCTTTCTTCAGTGGCACCGCTACAGAGATTGCAGGAATTGCATCGATAGATGACTATCAGTTTCCAATCAGATGGAATGATAGTGTTGGTGCCACCATACAACGCACTTACAAATGTTTAGTGTTAGAAAAACAAAATTACGAAGTAATCATATAATATGTCACAATCACCAGAATTAAACCGCTACAGTAAAGTATTCACGCAGGATCCAACCCAACCTGCTGCCCAGGCCATGTTGTATGGAATTGGCTTGACCAAAGAAGATATGGACAAAGCCCAGGTCGGCATTGCAAGTATGGGATACGATGGAAACACCTGCAACATGCACCTAAATGATTTAGCAAAAATCGTTAAAGAAGGAGTCTGGGATAATGGAATGGTCGGTTTAACCTTCAGCACCATCGGTGTAAGCGATGGAATGTCTAACGGTACAGATGGAATGCGTTATTCTCTGGTTTCCAGAGATGTAATTGCAGATTCAATTGAAACCATTTGTGGTGGACAATATTATGATGGCGTGATTGCATTGCCAGGCTGTGATAAAAATATGCCAGGTTCTATCATGGCAATGGGTCGGTTAAATCGCCCTGCGATCATGGTATACGGAGGAAGTATCCACTCCGGACATTATAAAGGTAAAACATTAAACATTGTATCTGCTTTTGAAGCCCTTGGCGAAAAGTTAGCAGGTAATTTAGAAGAAGAAGATTTTCAAGGTATCATCCGCAACACTTGTCCAGGTGCTGGCGCTTGCGGTGGTATGTATACTGCAAATACAATGGCTTCAGCAATCGAAGCTTTAGGAATGAGCTTACCTTATAGCTCTTCTTACCCTGCATTGAGTGCGGAAAAGAAAGAAGAATGTTTAGCTGCTGGTAAAGCCATCCGTGTTTTATTAGAAAAAAACATCCTTCCTTCCGATATCATGACAGAGAAAGCATTTCACAATGCTATTGTAACGGTAATGGTATTGGGTGGTTCGACAAATGCAGTACTGCATTTAATCGCTATGGCGAAATCAGTAGGATTAACCTTGAAATTAGATGATTTCCAAGCGGTAAGTGATGCTACTCCAGTATTGGCAGATTTGAAACCTAGTGGTAACTATCTCATGGAAGATGTTCATGAGATCGGTGGTGTTCCTGCCATTTTAAAATATCTGTTGAAAGTAGGCTTGATTCATGGCGATTGTATCACCGTAACTGGAAAAACGCTTGCTGAGAACGTTGAACAAGCATTAGACTTAGATTTTGATACGCAAAAAGTAATTCTTCCGGTAACAAACCCAATCAAGGCAACAGGTCACCTTCAAATGCTGTATGGTAACATCGCAGAAAAAGGTTCAGTAGCAAAGATCTCTGGTAAAGAAGGAGAAAGATTTGAAGGTCCGGCACGTGTATTTAATGGTGAGAAATCATTGATCGCAGGAATTCAAAGTGGTAAAGTGAAAAAAGGTGATGTAGTGGTGATCAGACAGGTAGGCCCTAAAGGTGCTCCTGGGATGCCGGAAATGTTGAAACCAACTTCTGCCATTATTGGTGCAGGATTAGGAAAATCAGTTGCTTTAATTACTGATGGTCGTTTCTCTGGTGGTACGCATGGTTTTGTGGTAGGTCACATCACTCCTGAAGCCTGGGACGGTGGAAATATCGCTTTTGTGCACGACAATGACATCATCATCATTGATGCGGTGAACAACACCTTACACCTTCAGATTACGGAAGAGGAAATGGAAAACCGTAAAGCGGTTTGGAAACAATTGCCACCACCCGTCAAAGGAGGCGTACTTTATAAATACCTGAAACAAGTAAGCGATGCCAGCGAAGGCTGTGTAACTGATGCCTACACTCACTAATCAATTTAAAAACCCATACCTAAAAATAAAATAATGGACACAGCACAAGAGGAAGCAACCACCTTAACAGAACCGAAGAAAACAGTAACTGTTTCTGGTTCTGTGGCTTTATTGGAAGGATTAATAGCGGAAGGTACCGATACCATTTTTGGTTATCCAGGTGGTGCCATCATGCCTATTTATGATGCATTATACGATTACAAAGACAAATTAAAACATATTTTAGTACGTCATGAGCAAGGCGGCACACATGCCGGTCAGGGTTATGCACGTACTTCCGGAAAAGTGGGTGTCGTATTTGCGACTAGCGGTCCGGGTGCGACAAATCTGGTAACAGGTTTGGCAGATGCACAAATCGACAGTACCCCGATGGTTTGTATCACCGGCCAGGTGTATGCTCACTTATTAGGTACTGATGCTTTCCAAGAGACAGACGTGATCAATATCACTACCCCTGTTACCAAATGGAACTACCAGATTACTGATGCTACTGAGATTCCAGCAGTATTAGCGAAAGCTTTTTATATTGCCCGCAGCGGCAGACCAGGCCCGGTACTGATCGACATTACCAAAAACGCACAATTGCAGCTATTTGAATATGCTGGTTACGTTCCTTGCGACCATGTGCGCAGCTACCGTCCGAAACCAAATGTTCGTGTAGAATACATTGAGCAAGCGGCAGCGTTAATCAATTCAGCAAAGAAACCTTTCGTATTGTTCGGTCAAGGTGTTTCCTTAGGAAATGCAGAACAGGAGTTTAAAGCTTTCGTAGAGAAAAGCGGTATTCCTTCAGCATGGACAATTTTAGGAGCTGGCGCAATCGGTACAGACCATCCATTAAATGTTGGGATGCTGGGCATGCACGGTAACTATGGCCCGAATGTGCAAACCAATTCTTGTGATGTATTGATCGCGATCGGTATGCGTTTTGACGACCGTGTAACTGGCCGTTTAGACAAATATGCAAAACAGGCGAAAGTGATTCACCTGGATATTGACCCTGCAGAGATCGACAAAAACGTAAAAGCAGATGTTCCGGTTTGGGGAGATTGTAAAGAAACCTTACCTCTTCTAACTGCATTGGTTGAAGAGAAAAAACATACCGAATGGTTGGCAGAATTCAGAGCTTTTGATAAAACGGAGCAGGAAGTTGTCATTCATCCGGAATTGAATCCTGGAACAGGAGAATTGACCATGGGCGAGGTGATCAATCAATTGAACATCTTAACGAAAGGCGAAGCTGTTGTGGTGACTGACGTTGGTCAGCATCAAATGGTAGCTTGTCGTTATGCCAAATTCAACCATACCAGAAGTAATGTAACCAGTGGTGGTTTAGGCACAATGGGTTTTGGCTTACCTGCTGCAATCGGTGCTAAATTTGGTGCTCCAGACCGTACCGTGGTTGCGGTAATTGGTGATGGTGGTTTCCAAATGACTTGTCAGGAATTAGGCACCATCATGCAAAGCGGCGTTGATGTGAAAATCATGATCTTAAATAACAGGTTCCTGGGAATGGTTCGCCAATGGCAGCAATTGTTCCATGAGAAACGCTACTCTTTTGTAGACATCACCAGTCCGGATTTCGTGAAACTTGCCGATTCGTATTATATCGCCGGCAAAAAAGTTTCAGAACGTAAAGACTTAGTGAGTTCATTAGAAGAAATGTTGAACCATAAAGGTTCATTCCTTCTAGAAGTAATGGTAGCCCAGGAGCACAATGTGTTCCCTATGGTTCCTCAAGGTAGCAGTGTAAGTGAAATCAGACTTAAATAATTAAAGATCATGAGCAATTCCCAGGATATAGAAACAAACGAAAAACAGGAATTTACGATTACTGTATACACCGAAAATCAAATCGGCTTATTGAATCGTATTGCCATCATTTTTTCAAGAAGAAAAATCAATATTGACAGCTTAAACACCTCCCCTTCGGAGATTGAGCATATTCACCGCTTCAACATCGTGATCAATGAAACAGAAGAAGTAGTACGCAAGCTGGCACGTCAGATTGAAAAACAAGTAGAAGTATTGAAAGTATATTTCAATACCAATGAAGATATCATCTGGCAGGAAATGGCGCTTTATAAGGTGCCTACAGATACGATTGCAGAATTGGTATCGGTTGAACGTTTACTTCGTGAAAACGGTGCAAGAGCGGTAGTGATCCGTAAGGATTATACCGTTTTCGAAACCACTGGTCACCGTGAAGAAACAGATAAGCTGATCGAAGTACTTCAACCTTTCGGCCTGATTGAATTTGTAAGAAGTGCAAGAGTAGCCATCATCAAAAGTAGTGATGGTTTTAACCGCAAACTCAGAGAATTTGAACGCAGAGAACCAGGACAGGAAGTGATCGAAAACGAATTCCTTGACGCAGAGAAAAACGTATTTAGCATGTAAACTCCGTTAAAAAACGGATCAGCAAATCAGGTAATATGGAACAGCATTTAAATTTCATCAGACAAACCAGAAAGAACTTCATCCAATTGCTGGAGCGTTGTTCTATTGAAGAGTTGAACCAGGTTCCTGAGGGCTTTAACAACAACATCATCTGGAACTTTGGTCACATCATCACCAGTCAGCAGGGACTTTGTTATACCTTGTCGGGTTTGACCCCAAAGATTGCCCCTTCTTACATCAATACCTATAAAAAGGGAACGAAACCAGAAGTATTCATCGGACAAGAAGAGATTGATGAATTAAAAAAGTTAGCGCTCAGTCTGATCGATGAACTGGAGGAAGACCTAAAGAACCAGGTATTTACAGGTTACAATTCCTTTACCACCAGCTACGGCGTGACTTTAAACACTACGCAAGATGCGGTACAATTTTTCCCAATACACGATTCTTATCATTATGGCTGCGCTTGGGCCATCAAAAGAATCATCACTAAAAATTAAAAGAACCTTTACAATCAAATAAAACAAAAAGATGTCAAACTATTTCAACACGTTACCTCTTAGAGAAAAATTAAACCAATTGGGTGTATGCGATTTCATGGACAGTTCAGAGTTTCTGGATGGCGTAAACGCACTTAAAGGCAAGAAACTAGTCGTGATCGGTTGCGGTGCACAAGGACTAAACCAAGGTTTAAACTTAAGAGATAGCGGTTTAGATGTTTCTTATACTTTACGTAAAGAAGCCATTGAAGGTAAAAGAGATTCCTGGAAAAATGCTACAGAAAACAATTTTACAGTTGGTACTTACGAAGAATTAATTCCTACAGCAGATGTAGTAATCAACCTTACTCCTGATAAACAACATACTGCAGTAGTGACTGCTGTGATGCCATTAATGAAATCAGGTGCGACTTTATTGTACTCTCATGGTTTCAACATTGTAGAAGAAGGCATGCAGATCCGTAAAGACCTTACGGTGATCATGGTGGCTCCAAAATGTCCAGGAAGTGAAGTAAGAGCAGAATATGTGCGTGGTTTTGGTGTTCCTACTCTAATCGCGGTGCACCCTGAGAATGATCCTGAAGGAAAGGGTCTATTACAGGCTAAAGCTTATTGCGTTGGTACTGGCGGACATAAAGCAGGGGTATTAAAATCATCTTTCGTTGCGGAAGTGAAATCTGATTTAATGGGTGAGCAAACCATTCTTTGTGGTTTATTGCAAACTGGCTCTATTTTATCGTTTGATAAAATGGTAGAAAAAGGAATCGATCCAGGTTATGCCTCTAAATTGGTTCAATATGGTGTGGAAGTGATTACTGAAGCCTTGAAACAAGGTGGTATCACTGCGATGATGGACAGATTGAGCAATATTGCTAAGATCAAAGCTTTTGAAATTTCTGAAGAATTGAAAACTATCATGCGTCCATTATTCCAAAAGCATCAGGATGATATCATGAGCGGTGAGTTTAGCCGTATCATGATGGAAGACTGGGCAAATGGTGACAAAAACCTATTGGCTTGGCGGGCTGCTACCGGTGAAACTGCTTTTGAGAAAACACCAGCAGGTGATGTTAAAATTGGTGAGCAGGAATATTTCGATAACTATACGTTAATGGTTGCTTTCGTTAGAGCGGGTGTGGAATTGGCTTTCGAAACTATGGTTGAAGCAGGAATCAAACCTGAGTCGGCTTACTACGAGTCATTGCACGAAACACCACTAATTGCAAACACGATTGCACGTAAGAAATTGTTCGAAATGAACCGTGTAATTTCTGATACTGCTGAATATGGCTGTTACTTATTTGATTACGCTTGTAAGCCATTACTTGCTGATTTCATGAAAACAGTAGATACTGAATTGGTAGGTAAAAACTTTAATGAAGGTAAAGATGGTGCTGTGGATAACAGAGCATTAATCGCAGTAAATGAAGTGATTCGTTCACATCAGGTGGAACTTGTAGGTGCAGAGCTGAGAAAAGCGATGACAGCAATGAAATCAATTAAAACTGCCTAATCAACAAAAAAACGGCTGAGGTCTTCATGGCCTCAGCCATTTAAAAGCAATAGAAAATGTCAAAAACATTAGTAGAAAAGATTTGGGATGCGCATGTTGTAAAAAGCGAAGCTGGTTTCCCTGATATTTTATATATCGATACCCATTTGATTCATGAAGTGACTTCACCTCAGGCATTTGATGGTTTACGCAAAAGAGGATTGCCTGTTTTCCGTCCGCAGCAAACAGTAGCCACTGCAGATCATAACGTTCCAACTTTAAATCAGCTACAGCCGATTAAAGAGGAACTTTCCCGTTTTCAGGTGGATATGCTGACTAAAAACTGTGCGGAATTCGGTATCGAGCTGTATGGACTAGGTCATCCTTTCCAAGGGATTGTCCATGTCATCGGTCCGGAATTGGGAATCACCCTTCCGGGAAAAACTATGGTTTGTGGCGATAGTCACACTTCTACGCATGGTGCTTTCGGTGCGATTGCTTTTGGTATCGGAACTTCACAGGTAGAGCAGGTTTTTGCGACACAATGTTTATTACAACAGCGTCCGAAAACGATGAAAATCGAGGTAAACGGAGAATTAGGTAAAGGTGTTTCTGCTAAAGACATTATTCTATACATTATTGCGAAGATATCTGCTGCCGGTGGTACAGGTTATTTTATCGAATATGCTGGGTCGACTATTGAAGCTTTGAGTATGGAAGCGAGAATGACGATCTGTAATATGAGTATTGAAATGGGTGCCAGAGGTGGTTTAATTGCCCCTGACCAGATCACTTACGATTATATCAAAGGAAGAGAATTTGCTCCGGCAGGCGAAGAGTGGGATAAAGCTTTAGCTTATTGGAAAACCTTATATAGCGATGCTGACGCGAAATTTGATAGCGTATTAACGTTTGACGCCGCAGACATCAGCCCGATGATTACTTATGGAACAAATCCGGGTATGGGTATGGGCATTTCCGCACACATCCCTGCTACAGGTGATCAGGCGGTTTCTGAACAAGCTTCTTTCCAGAAAGCTTTGGATTACATGGGCATCGAAGGAGATACAGAATTGGTAGGAAAAGCGATTGATTATGTGTTTATCGGCAGCTGTACCAATTCAAGAATCGAGGATTTACGTGAAGTGGCGGAGTTTGTAAAAGGTCGTCAGAAAGCAGAAAATGTGATTGCATGGATCGTTCCGGGTTCTAAACAAGTGGAACAGCAGGCGATTGCGGAAGGTTTGGATAAGATCTTTGAATCGGCAGGCTTTCAATTGCGCGAGCCGGGATGCAGTGCTTGTTTAGGGATGAATGAGGATAAGATTCCAGCAGGAAAATACTGTGTATCTACTTCTAACAGAAACTTTGAAGGCAGACAAGGTCCAGATTCCCGCACATTTTTAGCCAGTCCGCTAACTGCAGCAGCTGCTGCTATTACTGGAAAGGTAACTGATGTAAGAACTTTATTGAACGAACCTGTACACGCTTAATCCGAAGAATCATGAGAAAATTTGAAAAGTTAACCTCGGCAATTGTGCCTTTAAATATTGAGAATATTGATACGGATCAGATCATTCCGGCAAGGTTCTTAAAGGCGACTACCCGTGAAGGTTTTGGAGAAAACTTATTCCGCGACTGGCGTTACAATGGTGATCATTCCCTGAAAGCTGATTTCGTAATGAATAACCCTGCTTATAAAGGAAGAATCCTGGTTGCAGGAAAGAACTTCGGTTGTGGCAGTAGTCGTGAGCACGCTGCATGGGCAATTCAGGACGCAGGTTTTGATGTAGTGATCAGCAGCTTCTTTGCGGACATCTTTAAAGGAAATGCGTTGAACAATGGTCTGTTACCTATCCAGGTAACTGATGCGTTCTTAGCGGAGATCTTCAACACCGTTGAAAAAGACCATGCTGCAACATTGGAAGTAGATTTAGAAAATCAAACGGTAACGATCGTTGCGAGCGGTGCTCAAGAAGGTTTTGAAATCAATGCCTATAAAAAGTCTTGCTTAATCAATGGTTATGATGACATCGATTTCATCTTAAACCAAAAGCATTTAATTGAAGAATTTGAACAAACAAAATAATGTCGAATCCCGTCGTCCATATCCACAACCTTAATTTAAAGTATCAGCAGCAACCTGTATTACAGGATTTGTACTGGACGATAAATCGCTATGACAATTGGTTGTTATGCGGCGAAAGTGGCAGTGGTAAAACGACTTTAGCAAAAGCAATTGCAGGTTTGATCCCGAGCCTTGAGGGCGACATACAGTTGAATTTTGATCTTTCTTCTGCCTTACCAGCAAAGGTCCATTATGTGGCCAACTGGTACCAGTTTAAAGATCTTGAAGGGGCTTCTAACTTCTATTATCAGCAGCGTTACCAAAGTTTAGCCACTGCCATTACGGCTACGGTGATCGCCGAGTTAACGCGCTTTGGAAATGACCAGGGCCTTTCATTTGATACTTTAGAGCAGCTGTTAACCGCTTTAGGTTTTGCTGCTTTAAAAAACTCCGCGCTTTTACAGTTATCCAGCGGAGAACATAAAAAATTGCAATTGGTGAAGGCTTTATGGTCAAAACCTCAATTGTTGATCTTGGATCAACCTTACAATGGATTAGATAAACTTTCCCGTGCAAATCTTAACGATTTATTGATCGAATTATCGGAAAATGGGACACAGTTGATCATCATTAGTAATGAAACCGAATTGCCAGCTACTATCAATCGTTTCGCAGTTTTAGCAGCAGGTAAATTAAAAGAGATTTCTTCCCCTGAATCCTATACAAAACAAGTGGAAGAAATCATCAAACCTTTACCTTCTTTTCTTCAAAGAGAGAAGGTTTCAGATTCAACGGGCATTTCTGATTCATTTTTTGGCTTAGCGCCTTCTTCAACCACAACTGTTCACATCATAAAAATGATTGATGTGAACATCAGATATGGAGACAAGCAGGTATTGAAAAACATCAACTGGGAGGTTAATGCCGGTGAAAAATGGCTTCTACAAGGTCATAATGGTTCTGGGAAATCTACTTTATTAAGCTTGATCAGTGGAGATCATCCTCAGGCTTATGCCAACAACTTTTATCTTTTCGGGAATAAAAGAGGCACAGGTGAAAGCATTTGGGAAATCAAAGAACGCATTGGTTTAATCTCACCGGAATTACACTGGTATTTTGATGCCTCTGCCACCGTTTGGCAAAGCATCGCCTCTGGCTTTTACGACAGTTCAGGATTGTATTGCAGTCCGGGCTCTACCAAACATGCCCAGGTAGATGAGTTAGTGGAGTATTTCGGCTTAACCGCCTACAAAAACACACTGATGAACGAATTGCCTTTAGGCAAACAGCGTTTAACTTTACTGGCTAGAACAATCGTTAAAAACCCGGCAATATTGATCCTTGATGAACCTTGTCAGGGTTTAGATCAGCAGCAAACACAACATTTCAACAAACTGGTAGATGAATTATGTAAAGATGGCACCACGTTAATTTACGTTGGCCATTTTGACTCCCAACTGCCAGCATGTATAGAGAGAAGATTATTATTAGAAGACGGTGCAGTAAAATCCGTTGAACACTTATTACAAAGCATTTAGAAAATGAAAAAAAATATATTAGTCATTCCTGGTGATGGTATTGGCCCAGAGGTCACTACCTGGGGTAAAGCGGTATTAGAAGAAATTGCTAAAAATTTCGGACACGAATTCAGCTATGATGAGGCGCTAATGGGCCATGCTGCAATCGAAGCCACCGGTAATCCCCTACCTGATGAAACGCTGGAAAAAGCACAAAAGAGCGATGCCATCCTTTTTGGTGCAGTAGGCCATGCATTATATGACAATGATCCTTCTTTGAAAGTACGTCCAGAGCAAGGCTTACTTAAAATCCGTAAAGAATTAGGCTTATATGCTAACCTACGCCCGATTTTATTATTTGATGAGTTGTTAAATGCCTCCAGCATTAAACCTAGTATATTAAAAGGTACCGATATTCTGTTTTTCAGAGAACTGACCGGAGATGTTTATTTCGGTGAAAAAAACCGCTCTGAAGACAAAAACACTGCTTCTGACTTAATGATCTACCACCGTTATGAGGTAGAAAGAATTGCACACAAAGCATTTGAAGCTGCGATGAAACGTAGAAAAAAACTTTGTTCTGTAGATAAAGCCAATGTATTGGAAAGCTCAAGATTATGGAGAGAAACCGTACAGCAAGTAGCCAAACAATACCCGGAAGTGGAAACAAGTCACATGTTTATCGACAATGCAGCGATGCAGTTGATCAAAGATCCGAAACAGTTTGACGTGGTATTAACTGCTAACTTATTCGGTGATATCTTAACTGATGAGGCTTCACAAATTGCAGGTTCTATGGGGATGTTAGCTTCTGCTTCTGTAGGAGAAAGTACTGGTTTTTTTGAACCCATCCATGGCTCGGCACATGACATCACCGGAAAAAATCTGGCGAACCCACTAGCTTCTATCCTATCTGTTTCTCTGATGCTGGAAATCGGATTCGGACTGCTGGCAGAAGCAAAAGTGATCATTGATGCCGTAGATCAGGTATTGAAAGAAGGTTACAGAACAAATGACATTGCCGATGATACGACCAGCCCTTACCACGTTCTTGGAACGAAAGAAATGGGTCAATTGGTCTTAAAATATATTGCACAGAATACTTCAAAATCTAACTAAACACCAAGAATTATGTTACACGATCCTAATAGAGTCTATGTGTTTGACACCACCTTACGTGATGGTGAACAAGTGCCGGGCTGCCAGTTGTCGAGCCCAGAGAAAATTCAAATTGCAAAAGCACTCGAAGCACTTGGAGTAGATGTGATTGAAGCAGGTTTCCCTATTTCCAGCCCTGGAGACTTCCAGAGCGTGGTAGACTTATCAAAAGCGATAAGAGAGCCGATCATCTGTGCATTGACACGTGCCAATAGAAAAGACATTGATTCCGCTGTTGCGGCATTACAATACGCGAAGAGACCAAGGATCCATACTGGAATCGGCTCTTCAGATATGCACATTAAATACAAGTTCAACAGCACAAGAGAAGAAATTCTGGAGAGAGCGGTTGCAGCAGTAAAATATGCAAAGCAATTTGTGGAAGATATTGAGTTTTTCGCAGAAGATGCTGGTCGTGCAGACAATGCTTATTTAGCGCAAATGATTGAAGCCGTAATTGCTGCTGGTGCTACTGTAGTGAACATTCCTGATACGAATGGCTATTGCTTACCAGATCAATATGGTTCAAAAATTCTTTACCTAAAAGAAAACGTTAAAAATATAGACCAGGCGATCATCTCTGTTCATTGTCACAATGACTTAGGTTTAGCAACAGCAAACAGTCTTGCAGGCTTAATCAATGGTGCGCGTCAGGTAGAATGTACCATTAACGGTATCGGTGAGCGTGCTGGAAACACGGCTTTGGAAGAAATCGCGATGGTATTGAAAACACACCATGCTTTGAATCTAACCACTAACATCAACAGCAAACACTTCACTGAGATCAGTGGTATGGTGAGCCGTATGATGCACATGCCGGTACAGCCAAACAAAGCCATCATCGGTCAGAATGCCTTTGCACACAGCTCAGGAATTCACCAGGATGGTTTCTTGAAACACAGAGAAAACTATGAGATCATCAATCCGGAAGATGTTGGTTTGAACTCAGCAGATATTATCCTGACTGCACGCAGCGGTCGCCATGCCTTAAAACATCACTTAGAACGTTTAGGTTATGAAATCGATCGTTTAAACCTGGATCAGGTATACGAGCGTTTCTTAATCATGGCAGATGAGAAGAAAACGATCTGTGATGATGATATTCTTTTCTTAATGAGTGATGGCGAGGAAGGTGCAGTAAAAAATGGTTACAAACTGAACTTATTACAAGTACTTTGCGGTGATCCATTAAGCCCTACTGCCAGCATCAGATTGGAACATGAAGGCGTAGAAAAAGAAGCGATGGCAACTGGAAACGGTCCTGTTAACGCGACGATTAAAGCCATTCAATCCATCGTAGGAAAAGACATTCTATTAAATGAATTCACCATTCAGGCGATGCATGGTGGCAGCGATGATGTGAGCAAGGTGAACATGAAGGTTTCTTACGAAGGAAAATCTTATGTAGGCTATGGTTTTAGTACAGATATCGTAAAAGCTTCGGCCAATGCTTATCTGGATGCAATGAATAAATTTATCTAAAAATGAGTGTAGAAAAAGAAGTGATACTGGATTTTCTGGCGGCAGCGGAACGATTAAAAGGTACGGTAAAACGTACCCCTTTGGAGTATAATGCAGGACTTTCTAAAACCTACCAGGCAAATATTTACCTGAAAAGAGAAGATTTGCAATTGGTACGCTCATATAAATTAAGAGGTGCTTACAACATGATTAGCACCCTTGAACCTGAGCAGGTAGCAAAGGGTGTGGTTTGCGCCAGTGCTGGAAATCATGCACAGGGTGTTGCCCATTCCTGCAAAAAGCTGAACATCAAAGGGGTTATTTTTATGCCGGAAATTACCCCTAAGCAAAAGGTAAAACAAACAGAAATGTTTGGTGGCGACCATATTCAGATTGTTTTAGTAGGCGATACTTTTGACGATTGCTTAAGAGAAGCATTGGCCTATACTGCAGAACATGGGATGACTTTTGTGCCTCCGTTCGACAATACAAAGGTGATTGAAGGTCAGGGAACAGTAGGTGTAGAAATTTTTGAAGACCTTCCGGAATTGGATATGGTGATCATGCCTATCGGTGGTGGTGGCCTGGCTTCAGGAGTAGGCAGCTACCTAAGAAACCTGAAACCAGCAATTGAACTGATTGGAGTAGAACCTGAAGGTGCTCCTTCCATGAAACAAGCCCTGAATAGTGGTGCTCCAGTTTTATTAGCGGATATCGATCGCTTTGTAGATGGTGCTGCAGTGAAAAGAGTGGGTAACCTTACTTTTGCTTATTGCAATGAACTTCTGGATCAGATGTTATTGATTCCTGAAGGAAAAATCTGTACTACTATTTTGAAACTCTATAATGAAGACGCTATTGTTGTAGAACCAGCGGGTGCTTTAGCTGTAGCCTCATTAGAGCAAATCAAAGATCAAATCATTGGTAAAACAGTAGTTTGTGTCGTGAGCGGTGGTAACAACGATATCGAGAGAATGCAGGAGATCAAAGAAAAGTCACTACTTTTTGAAGGATTGAAACATTATTTCATTGTACGTTTCCCTCAGCGACCAGGTGCTTTAAAACTCTTTGTGAACAATGTTTTAGGTCCGCATGATGACATCACCAGGTTTGAGTTTATCAAAAAAACAAACCGGGAAAGTGGTCCTGCATTGGTCGGAATTGAGCTTCAGGAGAAAACAGATTACGAATCTTTACTGCAAAGAATGAGAGAGTTTAAGTTTGAAATTATTGAACTGAACAACGATCAGACTTTATTTGAATATCTGGTTTAAGGAACTTCTGACATCACTTTTTTGCAACCGATTTCGTCCATTCAAAGCGGTTAACAGTCATAAATTACACAAGAATGCCGTATCAATTCTTTGATGCGGCATTTTTCATTTATATCTACTAAAATATTTATAATTTTATAACAGCGATCAATAGTACAGACGCAGTATAAAATTATGGAAGAATTACCATTAATAGACCAGGATTTATTACTGGAACGCTTCCCTGGAAAGGGTGGCTGGACCTATGTTCGTTTCCCTGAAATACAGCCCGGCAAGCATAATTATTTTAGCTGGCAGAAAGTCAAGGGCTTTATCGACGGTTATGAAATTAGCAAAGCGACTTTGATGCCCATGAAAAAAGGTGTACTTTTTCTTCCGGTAAAAGCAGCCATCCGAAAAGAGATTAAGAAACAAGAAGGAGAACGGGTTAAGGTGTGCCTGTACCCTGACAGTGACCCTAAGCTGGAAATTGCCAATGAAGATTTTATTGAATGCTTAAAAGATGAGCCCGCAGCATGGGCTGCTTTTAAAAAACTATCCTCAACTAAACAAGAAGAATGTTTTGCCTGGCTGCTGGACTCTCCTGTCCTTCAAACCAGGATTCAACGCATGGCAGATGCCATTACTAACCTGGCTTCTGGACTTCCATTTCATGCTACTAAACGTTGATCAGCATTCGCTCAAAAACTGTAATACAGCTATTTTACCATACAATATATGGTATCACATTTTAGATACGATATAAGTAAAAACAGAATTGTATTTTTATGGCAAAAGATTTGCTATACGAACATCAAACACACAAATTATATGAAAAAGATATTACTATTATTACTTTGCACGGCCACGCTAGGTTTGGCATCCTGCAAGAAGGAAGTGATCATTGATCCAGGACTTCCAAATGAAACGATTGAAATGACTATTTTACCTGGAGATTGGACCTATATCAATGATGGAGAAACTTTAACTACTACAGTTCCTTTCCCTGAATTAGATGTCCCTACATTTACCAATGATGCAGTACATGTTTATATATATCCAGATAATGCTGTAGATGAGTATAGACCAGTACCTTTTACTTACAATTATGAAGCTTATAGCTGTATAGTACGAAGAGGTTCAATTTCAGTTGATCTTGAATCAACAGTACCTGGAGTAAGACCAAAAATACCAACTACTAAAAAAGGCTTAAGAGTTGTTATTGTGACTTCAAAGTTAAGATAATAAATATTCAGACCTGATCTTTTTAATGGAGATCAGGTGATAACGACAAGAAACGACCAATGTTCGCCTGAACGTGGTCGTTTTTTTTATGTGTACCCCTATTCAATTGAATGGCTCTGATTTTCACCCCATTTCTTTCCAGCAAAAGCTCCTCATAAAATCCTTTATAATACACATCTTTCACTTCAAAGCGCCTGCTGTTCCAGGAATTGTTCAGCTCCACCCATTCCGGATAGAACACGGCATGTCCTTCCTTCAATTCCAAACCTAGTTTTTTCGCTTCTTCCGGGTTTAAAACCACGGCATTTCCTAACATTCTAGCGGTGTATATATGTTTAGGATGCTGATAAATATCTTCTGGTTTACCACGTTCCAGCAAATGACCATCTTTCATGATCAATAACTCGTCGGCAAGGAACAATCCGTCTGCAGGGTCATGAGAAACCATAATCACGGTCACGCCTGTCTCCGCAGCAATCCTTTTAATATCTGCGCGAAGCTGATTTTTAAGCAGTGCATCTACCTGACTAAAAGGTTCATCCAGTAGTAAAACGGAAGTATTTGTAACCAAAGCTTTGGCAATTGCCACCCTTTGCTGCTCTCCCCCACTTAATTCCGTAATCTTTTTATCTTTCAGGTGATCAATATGCAAATGAACCATCATTTCCATCGTTTTTTGATGTTTATGATTTACATCTGTATTGGCCATCATCGAAGCGATATTGTCATAGACCTTTGCATAGATGTTCAGTGAAAAATCCTGAGTCACCATTTTCATTTGCTTGTGCCCTGGAATCAGCAATACATCTGGTCCCCATACCTTTTCATCCTGATAGCGAACTTCACCTTCATCAATCGTCAGTAAACCATAAATACATTTCAGCAGGGTCGACTTACCACTGCCACTTTCGCCAATAATGGCGATGATATCCCCTTTATTGATGTCGAAACTAATGTTATGGATTCCTGAAGCTTGTTCCTGCTGATACTGTTTGCTGATGTTGTTAACGCTGATGATTTTTTCCTTCACGCCATAAAGATAAAGTATTTAGGCTTGCCAAAAAAAAATCCCGCAACCTATGAGGGTTACGGGATCATTAATATTTGTGTGTGTGGTTAGTTTAATCCGAAGGTGACTCCAAAAGACATATTTTTAAGTCCTTTTTGTGCGGTAGTCGTAAACATGTCGTTGAAATAATACTTGGTAAAGAGTCCAAATCCACCGTAACCGATGCGCAATGAACCGCCATAACGGAATGGCTCAAAGTTATAGTCATCTTTAAACTTCTCTTTTCCTTTCTCAGTGCTGATTTGTTTCACCTTTCCATTTAACAGGAAAGCCACTTCTGGTCCGAATACAAAGTAAAAACGTTTACCATGGGTATTTTCTTTCGTACGCAATTCAAAGTTTAATGGAATGTGCACATAGCTATTAGATAATCTGTTTTTAGAGAACTCAATGGACTCCTGGTCATAGTCTAAAGTCGGACTGTTCTTTTTCAGGGTGATATTTTGTTTCAAGCGAATCATGGTCCAGTCGAAACCACCGGCAATGTATATTTTGAAATGGGGATCAAAGCGATAGCCAAACTGCACTACATCAAATGAAATCGTACTTGTTTTTCCGCCAGTATAATCCAGGAAGTCATTTTCTTTTGATAAAGAGAAGCTGCCATTATCTACCATTCTGGAGAAACCAATGTCCAGGCGTGTGAAGGTAATACCGCCCATAAAACGACCTTTTGCTGCTTTCGTTTTGCTTGTACTGTCTTTTCCGTTGATTTTGATAGAGATTAAACCATTGTCTATCCCAAACGATGATCTCCTTTTAACACTATCCTGTTGTGCAGATGCGCTTTGCGCAATAACACCGGCAAGCCCGCTTACCAAAAGTGTTGTCCATACTAATTTCTTCATATTGTTGGTTTGAGCTATATATGTGCTACTTGTTCCTTTTTGAATTAAATCTTAAAATGCCAATGTTTACTGCGATTAAAGAAGAGTTATCATCATCATCGGTTTTAAATTGTATCAATTTCTTCTCTCTTTTATCCAATTTATCTACCACAAAGTTGATCACATCCCCTACATTTCTAATGCCTTTTCTTTCCCTGCCTTCTGTTTCTATCAGCTCCTGATCTCCTCGCTGCACATCAGGTATAGGTACATTAGCGATTACAGTTTCAGTTGATAAATCCGGTATCAATTTCAGCTCTTCTTCTTTCAAAGTAGTTTTCATCTCCACTGCTTTTATTTGATGACGCTTGATCTTTTCATTTCGTTGCAGCGCCACTAAATTATTTTCCTGAATCAGGTTTTTCAACTTCAATTTTGGAGCGATAACTAAAGGAGTACCTTTTTCTGAAACGGAAACCGTAGCGCCTTCATCTCCTAGGATAGGAGTAGTTACAGCACCAGTACTTCCAGCGGACGTAACCGTATTTCCTGAGATCGCTACAGTCCCATGCAGCTGCATTTTTTCAGTTTCCGGAAACAACACCCCTACCGACACTGCAATCACTGCTACTGCAGCAGCGGCCACCCAGTAAACCGGGAAAACGCGCTTTTTCGTTGGTGTCAGTTCTTTTTCAATATTGCTCCATAAATTCGCCGATGGCCTGATTTCTGCCCCTTCAAATTTATCTTTGAACAATTGATCAAAATCTTTATCCTGCATAGCTTGCATAATCTATACCCTCCATTTTTATAATCTCCACTCTTAAGATCGCCCTTGCTCTCGACAACTGCGATTTACTTGCTCCTTCAGAAATCCCTAATTTTTCAGCGATTTCCTTATGAGAATATCCTTCTATGATGTACATGTTAAACACCATTCTATAACCGTCAGAAAGCTTTTGAATGACTTTCAATAAATCCTGCATTCCTAACCTGCTAAAGTCGAAACCCACACCCGGCTGCTCATAAGCATCCTCAATCGGCACGACATTCAGTGTCCTTAAATTTCTTCTATAACTCTCAATTGCGGTGTTCACCATGACCCTTCTCATCCAACCTTCAAAAGCCCCCTCTCCTCTATACTCCCCAATCTTTTGAAAAATCTTGATAAAGCCCATTTGCAATACATCTTCCGCCTCCATCCGGTCTTTCGCATAACGCATGCAAACGAGGAGCATCTTAGAGGCAGTCTGCTGATAAAGCGCTTCCTGCATCTTTCGCTTTCCGGCTTTACAGCCTTCCATGAGTTCATTTATCGTATACTGCGTCAAAATCATCTGTTTGTTTGGTATATAGAAGATGAGCACTACCACCTAAAGGTTGCACGCAGCAGGAAAAATAATGAAAAATAAAAATAAAGGGGGATTAGCAGTCGTGCTTTTTACGGTAAGATTTGTACCATTTTACAGCCATCATGATGACACAAGAGAAAACGATCAGACCAATCAGTCCATAAATCCAATTTACTGCACTTTTAAGCACTACAGTGAAAACAATAGCAACCAACAGGACTGTGGCTACTTCATTCCATAAACGCAGCTGGAAAGAGCTGATTTTACATTTGCCATGTTTCAACTGATTCATGATCCGCTGACAAATGAAATGATAAATTAAAAGAAGGACCACAAAAGCGAGCTTCACATGGAACCAGCCAACGGACATCAGACCAGGATTAAGGCAGATCATCGTTATTCCGGCGGCAACAGTCAGCACCATTGCAGGCGTCGTAATGATGTGCCAAAGCTTGGCTTCCATACGCTCATATTCCCTCTGCAGGATATTGCGTTCCAGTTCAGGTCTGGTTTCGGCCTCTACATGGTAGATAAACAAGCGGACACTATAAAACAACCCCGCCATCCAGCTAACCACAAAGATGATGTGCACAGAGAGTACGTAATAATAGTATTCCATTTTGTTTCTTTTTTGATCATTAAAAAGGCCATCTGAAAAGCAAGCTTTAAAGATGGCCTAAATTATATATTAGTATCTGAATTCTTTAACTACTTCGATTGCATATTTCACGTTATCGAATGGAATGTCTGGCATAATACCATGACCAAGGTTAAAGATAAACCCTTTCTCGCCACGCATACGCTCAAACAACTGAAGAATTGTTTTTTTGATGACCGGTTTGTCTGCATATAAGATAAACGGATCCAGGTTACCCTGAACAGCGATACCAGCAGGCAAGCTTTGTTTAATGTTTAATAAATCTGCGTTCCAATCTACAGAGATCACATCAGGTTTTGCCTGTGCCATGATCGGTGCAAATACAGAACTGCCTTTACAGAAAGAGATCACAGGGATATCTTTTCTATTCAGGTTTGCAATAATTTCCTGGATATAACGGTGAGAAAACTCTTGATAATCGTTCCATGACAATGCCATCGCCCAGCTATCAAAAATCTGAATTGCGTTTACACCAGCAGCAATCTGAAGGTTTAAATAATCTGCAGTTACTTTAGCAATTTTCGCTAATAAACGGTGTGCAATTTCTGGCTGATTGTGCATCAACAGCTTGGTCAGTTTGAAATCTTTTGAAGAACCGCCTTCAACCAGATAGCTCATTACTGTAAATGGTGCACCAGCGAAACCGATCAGTGGAATACTGCCATTTAAACGCTGTTGAATTACTTTAATGGCATCTGCTACATATTGCAGCTCGCCCAGGCAATCTACATTTAAGTTATCTACATCTTTCGCAGAGCGTACAGGATTGGCGAATCTTGGCCCAACTCCCTGAGTAAAACTCAGGTCACCGCCCATAGCTTCTCCGGTTACTAAAATATCCGAGAAAAGGATGGCAGCATCGATACCCAGTAAATCCACTGGCAACATCGTTACATCCGCTGCAATTTCTGGCGTTTTGCACATCTCCAGGAAAGAGTATTTGTTTTTGATTTCCCAGTACTCAGGCATAAAACGGCCAGCCTGGCGCATCATCCATACCGGTGGACGTTCTGTTTGCTTCGAAAATGCGGCATCTAAAAATAACGTGTTCATCTATATTGTGTTTGTTTTATAATCGATTTGCTTCTTGCTCAATTTTACTAATGATCTCTTGTGCTCTAGGAGTAGTAGCCAGTTCTTTAGCCCTTTCAATATAGGCTCTGGTACGTTCCAGGTCTTTTTTCCGCAGGGCGAGATTGGCCAGGTGGATCATCACAAAAGCTTTGTCATTCTTACCACCTAATGGAAAGCGACTGGCAATTTGAAAATGACGCTCAGCGTCTTCATATTCTTCTCTTTTCAGCGCAATGTTGGCGCGCATAAATTCGTAATATCCCCTTCTGTTTCGCGCTAAACGATCCGGATTAGGGACCTCTGCCAATATCTTTTCTGTTCTTTCGTAATCCCCACTCTTAAAATACTTGGAGGCCAATAAAATCGAGCTGTGCTTGAAATGGCTCCAAATCACAAAGGCAAAGAAAAAACCGGCCAATACAGCCAGTTGAATTTGATCGTAAAAAAGGCATACTCCCGCAGCAATCACGAAGAGTGCCATGAGGGCATACCTGCCTTTATTATTGTACATTAATGGATATCTGTGAATTTATAACCTACGCCTCTGATCGAATGGAAATAAACCGGGTTTTTCTGATCTGGTTCAAAATACTTACGGAAAGTCAGGATAAAATTATCAATCGTACGTGTTGAAGGATAAACATCATAGTTCCAAACCGTCTCTAAAATCTGCTCACGAGATACTGCTTCGTTCTTGCGTTCGATCAGTAATTTCAGTAACATCGTTTCTTTTTTAGTCAAAGGAACAATGACACCATCATCCTGTTTCAATTCGAAAGAGTTGAAATAGATGGTTTTATCACCGATTTTATAAGAGTTAATTTCTTTCAGGTCATCAGCTTTCATACTGCGTTTCACTAAAATACCTACTCTAAGGATCAGTTCTTCCAGGTTGAAAGGTTTAACCAAGTAATCATCAGCACCTTTTTTCAATCCCATTACACGGTCTTCACTTGTGTTCTTAGCTGTAAGGAAAAGAATAGGTACCTCTGTATTTTCTAATCTGATGGTTTCACACACCTGGAATCCATCCATTTCAGGAAGCATTACATCCAGAATGATCAGGTTAAAACGTTCTTCTTTAAAAACTTTTAAAGCCGTCTTACCGTCTTTTACTGCATGAACTTTATAACCTTCCAGTTCAAGGTTCAATTTTATAGCATCTAACAAGTGGTCTTCATCTTCGACCAGTAATATTCTTAATTTCTGTTGCATAATGATCAACTAAATGTAATTTCAAAAATAGCACCATGCGGTACGTTATCTCTAACGCTAATATCAGCGTCGTGCATTTGTAATACTTCCTTAACAATAAACAGGCCTAATCCTGTTCCTTTTGATTTTCTTACATTCTCATTACCAACGCGATAAAATTTGTCAAAAATCAACATTTTTTCCTGATCTGGGATACCTGGACCTTTATCAGACACCCTTAAAAAGGGGTGGCCATCCTTCACTGTCAATTCGACATCTATTTCCGCACATGGACCTGAATATTTGACAGCATTCTCTATGAGATTCGTCACTACAGAAGACAAGGAAAACTGATCTCCAACTACCTTTATACCAGGTGTTATCGACAAGGTGATCACCTGCTCACAGCCACAAGAATGGATTTGCAGACGGTCTGTAACCTTAGTCACCAGCTCTGAAAAGTCAAACTCTTCTTTCGGAAAAGATAAAGAGCCATTCTCGATTTTCGTGGCCAGCAGCATATTCTCCACCAGGTCGTCCAGACGCTCAATGTCCTTTAGGGAATTGTTCAATAATGAAGTTTGTCTAGCTTTGTCAAGGTCGCGTTTAATGATCGTTTGAACAGACAATTTAATGGCTGCCAAAGGCGATTTTAGTTCATGCGTTACAGAAAGTAAAAAGTTTTGCTGCTGTTCTCTTAAACGGTCTTCTTTTTTAATCGACTGGTGTAAAAAGTAGGCACCTACACACAGTAGAAAAAGGAATACAGATCCCTCTCCCATCACCATGGCCATTCTGGCAGGCTCTAATCTTACTACCAATGCTCCCCAGGAGATCAACTGTACCAACGAGTACAGCAACATAAAATAAAAGATGACAATTGATTTCTTCAAAGCAGCAGTTTTATACTATTTAAATATACGCTATAATTACTTATTTCTGAAAACCACATCAAGACTGTCGAAGATTGCTCTTTTCGCTTTCTCCAGCTCAATTTTAGTATGTGCAGCAGACACAAATCCTACTTCATATCCTGATGGACCTAAGTAAATGCCTCTGTTTAACAACTCTCTGTGCATCAGTTTAAATTTCTCCATGCTTGCCGGATCGATATCCTCGGCGCACTGGATCTTATCTTTATCTGTGAAGGCCATCCAGAAGATAGAACCTACGTGAAATACTTTCAGCTTGTAGTTTCTGGCGGTAGCAAAACGCTGAATGCTTTCTGCAAATTCTGAGGCCTTATTGTTCAATTCTTTGTAGAAACCTGAACGCAACAGCTCTGTCAGCTGAGCGATACCTGCAGCCATCGCTACCGGATTGCCCGATAAAGTACCTGCCTGATAAACGCCGCCATCCGGAGAAATATGACCCATAATTTCTGCTGAAGCACCGTACATTCCTACAGGTAATCCACCACCGATAATTTTACCATAAGTCACAATATCAGGTTTCACTCCGTAATATGCCGCTGCACCTTCAAAACCGATTCTAAATCCAGTGATCACCTCATCAAAAATCAATAAGGCTTTATTTTCTTTACAGATTTGCTCCAGGAATTTGATGTATTCAGCATCCTGCATTAACAAACCGTTATTTGCTGGAATACCTTCAATAATTACCGCAGCAACCTCATCTTTAAACTGCTCGAAAGCTGCTTTGATCGCTTCTGTATCATTCAAAGGAATCACAATCGTTTCCTGAGCGAATGATTTAGGTACACCTGCAGAAGAAGTTTCGCCGAAAGTCACTAGGCCTGAACCTGCTTTTACCAATAATGAATCGGTGTGACCATGGTAACAGCCTTCAAACTTGATGATTTTATCTTTTCCGGTATAACCACGAGCCAGTCTGATTGCCGACATTACGGCTTCCGTACCTGAGCTTGTGAAACGGATTTTCTCTACGAATTTGTTGTTTTTAATGATCAGTTCTGCAAGCTCGTTTTCCAATGCGGTAGGTGCGCCGAAGCTCATTCCACTCTGCATCACTTCCGTTACTTTTTCCCTCACCTTAGCGTTGTTATGACCTAAAATTAATGGGCCCCAGCTTCCGCAAAAATCTATAAATTGATTACCATCGGCATCCCATATAAAACAGCCATCTCCTTTTTGAATAAACAAAGGAGTGCCATACACTGATTTAAAAGCTCTCACCGGAGAATTTACCCCTCCAGGGAAATAGTTCTTTGCTTTTTCATACAGTTCTGCCGACTTTTCTCTCGAAATATCAGGTTTACTACCAGTATTCACTGGCATTTCGCCTTCATTTCCTGAAAACATTTTTTTTAAAGATTCTAACATATTTTTTTTACTTACAACCAATTCTTTTCAACCATATCCCTGATGTGATAAGTGGTAATGATACTTGCACCCGCACGCGCAAAGGCATGCATGGTTTCCATCACTACTTTCTGCTCATCAATCCATCCTTTTTCCGCAGCAGCCTTCACCATCGAGTATTCTCCCGACACGTTATAACAAGCAATCGGCAAATTTGTATGCTGTTTCAGGTTATGCATCACATCAAGGTAAGCCAAAGCTGGCTTCACCATCAATACATCTGCGCCTTCACTTTCATCCAGTAAAGCCTCTCTAAGCGCTTCGTTACCGTTTCTAAAGTCCATCTGATAAGCTTTTCTGTCGCCTTTACTCGGCGCACAGTCTGCCGCTTCACGGAAAGGACCGTAATAAGCAGAAGCAAATTTTGTAGCGTGCGACATGATTGCCGTGTTTACAAAACCTTGTCCATCCAATAAATGCCTCATTGCGGAAATCCTGCCATCCATCATATCTGATGGCGCCAGCATATCTGCACCAGCTTCTGCATGTGCCAGTCCCATTTTAGCGATCACTTCCACTGTTGGATCATTCTGAACATAATCGTCCTTCATAATTCCACAATGACCATGAGTCGTATAAGAACAAACACAAACATCAGTTACGACGTACAAATCTTCTCCAAAATTTTTCTTTAACAGGCGAACTGCCGAAGGAACCAGGGAATGATCATGATAAGCTGATGCGGCATCTTCAGATTTCTCATCACCTACACCAAAAAGCATGATCTTGTTCACACCGAGCTTTAATCCTTTTTCCACATCCTTCAATAAAGTATCTTCAGAAAAATGGCTGATGCCTGGCATTGCTCCTAAAGGATGTACTACATTTTTTCCCGGTACTACAAAGTATGGAAAAATGAACATGTCTTTAGATAACCTCGTTTCAGCTACCATTTCCCTCACTAAAGGATTCTTTCTCAATCTACGCGGACGGTGCACCATATTAAATTTACTTTTATTGTTTTATATCTATTCCGAATACTGCTTCGGCCAATCCGATCTCATCAGGAGAATAGGGCTGAATGTAGCTTACGCCCATCTCATCAAATTTCTTTCCTGTCGAGTTTCCGATGGCAATAACCTGCTGTCCCGGTTCTAATAAGTTTTCTACAAAATAAGCTTCCACATTGGAAGGGCTGGTAAAGATCAGCACCTCTGCGTACGTCTGGTCTACATCTTCTTCAATTACAGTCTCATAAATTGGAAGATCCACTACTTTCGTATCTGGTGTTAACGCTTTTTGTATGCTCTGTAATGAATCCTGCGCTCTTGGGAACAATACAGTTTGTCCTGCGACCAATTTGGCGAAAAGTTCCGCTACTTCATCAATATCACCACCTTCACCTACGTAGTCTGCCAGGTGTCCGGCCTTTCTCAATGAATCTTCAGAACCTCTTCCTGCTACGCCAAACTTCACATGTTTAGGCAATAAAGGCTTCAATGCGAAGAAATATTCCACGCTATTGCGGCTGCTAAAGAATATCCAGTTGAGGTGTTTAAGATAGAAGGGATCCAATACGGTTACGATTGGGAACGTACGGATCAATGATCTGCCTTCAATTTCAATATTATGTTTTTCTAATGCTTTTCTAAAATAGCTATGTTCACCAATTTCTCTGGAGATAAACACCTTTGCAGGTAATTTTCTATCCGTACTGAATTTAGCAACAATCTTTTCGGCTACACCTTCCAGGCTTTCCTCGCGACAAAAGAAACGATCAGGGAAATGTTCATCAGTTTCCGCTTTGGAAGTCCAGATTTCATACATTCCATCTTCTTTTTTGCAGTAACATCCTAAAGGCATGTGACAGCCACCTTCAAAAAGGTTTAATACCTTACGTTCTACACCAATAGCGTCGATCGTTTCCTGGTGGTTTAGTTTTTTCAGCAATTCCGCCAGCTCATGATCATTTTCTCTGATCTGAATGGCTAAAGCACCTTGTGCAGGCGCTGGAACTAATTCCGTTGTATCTACTACTTCCACATGGAATTCTGAAAGGTCTATGTTTAAACGATTCACACCAGCTTTGGCCAGTAAAATCGCATCATAATCCTCGTCTCTTAGCTTTTGAATCCTTGTAGGCACATTACCTCTTAAATCTTCAATGTTCAGGTCAGAGCGAAGGGAAAGCATTTGCGCTTTACGTCTGTTAGAAGAAGTACCCACCATTGCTCCCGTTTTTAGGGAAAGCTTTTGTTTGATGTCTACACAATCTTTCAGGATCAATAACAGCTCTGAGGGATCCTCACGCTCTGTTACTGCCGCAATGGTTAATCCTGCAGGGTGCGTAGTTGGTAAATCTTTATGGGAGTGTACGGCTATATCAATGGTACCCCCCAAAAGTTCTTCTTCCAGCTCTTTGGTGAAAAAACCTTTACCTTCCAGCTTATCCAGCCTAAGGTTTAGAATTTTGTCTCCTTGAGTTTTGATGATCTTTAGTTCGGCTTCGGCACCAATCTCTGCAAGTCTATCCTTAATAAAATTGGCCTGCCATAAAGCCAGGTCGCTACCTCTCGTACCGATAATAAGTCTTTTCACGTTAATGCTATTTTTTGGGCAAATCTAGCTATTCTTTACCAATATCTCCTTGGCCATGACCATTGGAATGCTGATACATTTTTTTTCCATGTAATTCATCACTTTTTCCAACACCAATCTTGAGTTTTCATCAAGACCGCTGATCTCTTCGGCAAAGACACCATTGATAGCAGTATGCTTAATTTCCTTGATTTTCTGAGGAACACTACTCATTGCAATCTCTATCTTGCGCTGACGTAATACCAATTCAAAGTCCTTGATATTTTCTTCTATGATGTGCTCGGCATTCACCAGCTCATCATAACGTTCCTGAATATTTTTGCGTGCAATCTCTTTCAGAGATTCGACTTCTATAAAATGAATTGGGAATTCTGCGACCACTTCTGGAGCGGTATCATTAGGAATAGCTAAATCGACAATAATCTTTTTGCCAGTTTCCCCATTTAGAAGTTTTGTATAGATTTCTTTTGTGATGATGGGCTCAGTAGCACCTGTACAGGTGATGATCACATCAAATCCCTGGTTGAAGTTTTCCAGTTCAGACAGCGGGTAGGCTGTCCCATTTAATTCTTTAGCCAATACTTCTGCGTTTTCAACCGTTCTGTTGAAAATCGAGAAATTGGAGTATTTATGTTTTTTAAGGTACTGAGCGATATTTTTATTCGTCTCACCAGCACCAATAATTAGCAGTCTTGAATTGCTGACAATTTTCAGGTCTCGCAATTTACGATAAGCCAGAGATACAACTGAAACCGGGTTTTTAGAAATATTGGTATGTGTATAAACTTCTTTCGCCGTTTTCACCACCCTATTCATAATCATGCGCATATAATCCGCTGTAAATCCTGCCACGCGACAAGCTTCATAAGCTTTCCGCACCTGAGCAAGAATTTCCTTCTCCCCTACTACCAAACTCTCTAAAGAGCAGGAAGTACGTAATAAATGATTAAAGGCTTCCACTTGTTCATACACCACAACGTTTTCAACAAACTTGTCCATGTACTCTTCAGGCAAGCCCATATTCAATACCGTAAGGAAACGTGTAATAAAGGCTTTGTCCAGATGATGGGCAGAAGTAAACACAAACTCAACCCTATTGCAGGTTCCAATGTAGAATATTTCTTTAACACCTAACTCCGATTGAATGTTCTTCAATCTGTCGTCTAATGTCTGCTCACATATCACCAATTTACCCAATGCTTTTAGGTCAATATGTTTATGCGTAAAAGCAATGATTTTTAAATATTCCAAAATGTCTTACTCTGTTTATTTTTAGTGTAACAAAAGTAACAACCGAAGCTTATTTCACTGTCATTATGGAGTAATTAAGAGCTATTTAAAACGATTCCAAATAACTACAGGTACTAGAAACATCTTTTCCTTAATTTTGTTATAGAGGATGTAAAACAATAAAACACACCTACATGATTAAAAACGAGCAATTTAGCCTAACCGGCTCATCAGGGAAGCCCATAATTGGTGATTATACCGTTGATGATCAGCAGCAAAATTCGTCCATTATAATTTTCGTTCACGGCTTTAAAGGCTTTAAAGATTGGGGAGCGCACCACCTGGTTGCCCGATATTTCGCAGAAAACGGGTATCCTTATCTCAAATTTAACTTGTCGCACAGCGGAGTTAGTCCGGAAAAGCCAAATGATGTGACAGATATGGAGGCATTTGCATCCAATACTATCAGTATGGAACTTGCAGATTTAAATACCATAGTCAACTACACAGCGCAATCCTACCATCCAAAAAAGATCTACCTCATTGGCCATAGCCGAGGCGGAGGTTTAGTGATATTACAAGCAGCAAAAGATCCCAGAATTACCAAGCTCATCACCTGGTCAGCCATTGCCGATTTCTCCAGTTTATGGAAACCAGAACAGGAAGAAGAATGGGTAAAAACTGGCAAAATCTACGTAGAAAATGCAAGAACAAAAGAGAAGATGCCTTTAAACAGTACATTGCTACAAGATTTCAACTCCAATAAAGAATCATTTAGCATTATCCAAGCCGCAGCGCGAGTAAAAATCCCCTGGCTCATCCTACATGGTGATGAAGATGTAAATGTTAAATTCAGTGTCGCCCAAGAATTAGCGCAGAAGCAGTTAAAAGCCGAAATCCATAAGATTGAAGGAGCTAACCATGTATTTGGTGCCAGTCATCCCTATCAGGAAACAGAACTGCCTAAACACTTACAAGAAGTCTGCAATAAAAGCCTTGAATTCCTAAAACGTAAGTAACAAAGGTCCAAACCCAGTAAACAACAAAGGTTCAAACCAAGTAAGCAATCACCTCCTCAACGGACCTAAAATAAAAAAAAGAGGATGATGAAAGAAAAGGCCTAGGAATTTTGCCCTCTTCGGGCAAAGGTTCCAGCCTTTGAATCATCAACCTCTTTTTTAAACTTTATTTCACGCGGAAAGAAACTGATTTGTCTCCCCATAGCAACGTTACCTTCCCTGACTTGTCAATTTTGAATGTCATCTGTTCCGTGAACACTGAAGATTTTTCTGGTTTCACTGTTACGCGTAACGCATCATCTGCCTCTGCATAATTTGTACCCCATTGTTTCCAGGTTTTATTAAAGATAATCGTCCATTCTTTTTCTCCGGGAATTGTGTACAAACCATATTTCCCGGCAGGAAGATTTTTACCTTCAACTTTTACAGCTTTGCTGACTTCAAAAGTGGTGGCTTCATTGGCACCGGTACGCCATACTTTACCATAAGGCGCAATTTCTCCACCAATTGTTCTGCCCTTCACAGAGGGCTGACTATAATCAATGGCAATAGTCACCCCAGAACTGGTGGTTTCTTTAACACTTGCCGGCGGACTGGCTTTCTTTTTCTCCTGTGCGCTTGCATTCAGGCTGAAAAACCCTACAAATAGGGTTAATGCTAACAATGTATTTCTTTTCATCATCTTTTGGGTTTTGATGCACTAAGATGATGAAAATTTATAGAATAAAAAGCAACAATTAACTTACATACACCCAGTTGCCATCTTCTTTAATCAGGTCGATTAAATCATCCAGCGCACGGTCTGCATTTACGTTTTTCTTCACGACTTCCTTACCCCGGTAAAGCGTAATTTTCCCCGGACCTGTTCCTACATAACCATAATCCGCATCAGCCATTTCACCTGGACCGTTCACGATACAACCCATGATACCGATCTTGATTCCCTTCAAATGATCTGTACGTGACCTGATCAATTGTGTCGTCTCCTGAAGATCAAACAGCGTACGTCCACAACTTGGACAAGAGATATATTCTGTCTTAGAGATCCTCGTACGCGTAGCCTGTAAAATGCCAAAGCTGGTAGAATTCACCAATGCAAGACCTACAGATTCTGCGGCGGTAAGCCAAATTCCATCCCCTAAACCATCGGTAAACAGAGCACCAGTATCTGTAGCAGCGTACAACATGAAGTCATCTGCGTTCAGCTCGGGGTAGTTTCTTCTGATAATTACCGGAAGCTGAATCTTTTCATTTAACAGCTGGACAAAGAAGGCGCGCTGTGCGGCCATGCCATGATCGGCAGTGGTTTCCAACACCAGCAGTATGTTTTCTTTATCTTTCAGCAGCGACCAATCTACCCCCTCATTGGCATCCACACTGATCAGATTTAACTGTGTATCTTTTACTGCGGCTTCCTGATATTCAGCAAGGCTCATTAAAGGGTGACAATTGTGCTTATCTTTCAGATTTAACCAGGTCTGGTAATTATAGATTTGCTTCAGGTTTCCAGGAAATGAAAATGAAGGAAGCGCATCGCCAAGATAAACAAGATCACAAGCCTGATCGGCCATATTGTATTTATCCAGTCCGGCGCTATATTTATACCCTACAGCGGTTAAAAAGTAAGGATCTTTTAAATTTTCTTTTGACACATCCAGCATCACAACTGGATGATGATGCCCACCAATATGCTGCACAGGAGCAGTCACCCTGCGGTTGTACTCATAGGGTTGGTAAGGCAGGTTTTTGATGGTGATCTTCTCGCGCTCCGGGCTTAGCAAAGTATTTAAAGCTCTCTTTTCATAGCGCATAGCCATTGCTTTCGCTACTGGTGCTTCGAATTCCGGATCTTCAGTCAGGGAAACACGGATTGTATCTCCTAAACCATCTTCCAGCAAAGTGCCTATGCCGACCGCCGACTTAATCCTGCCATCTTCGCCGTCTCCGGCCTCAGTTACGCCGAGGTGTAAAGGATAATTCATTCCTTCTTTCACCATCGTTTCTACGAGTAAGCGATAAGCCTGCACCATCACCTGTGTGTTACTCGCTTTCATTGAAATCACCAGGTTATAATAGTTTTGCACCTCGCACATGCGGATAAACTCCATTGCCGACTCTACCATTCCTCTTGGGGTATCGCCATAATGGCTCATGATCCGATCTGATAAAGAGCCGTGATTGGTACCTATCCTCATGGCCGTACCGTACTCTTTACAGATTTTTACTAAAGGAATGAACTTCTTATAAATCCTGTCCAGTTCTGCCTGATAGGCTTGCTGGGTATATTCTATATTTTCAAATTTCTTCTTATCAGCGTAATTACCTGGGTTTACCCTTACCTTTTCTACAATCCTTGCTGCAGATTCTGCGGCATTTGGTGTAAAATGGATATCAGCAACCAGGGGTACATGATACCCACGGTAACGCAATTCTTTCTTGATGTTGGCTAGATTTTCCGCTTCTTTGATACTTGGCGCAGTAATACGTACGTATTCACAGCCAGATTCTACCATGCGAATGGTTTGTTCTACGGTACCAATCGTGTCCATCGTATCTGTGGTGGTCATCGATTGTATCCGGATTGGATTTAATCCACCCATAGGCACATCACCGATGTTCACCTCACGGGTTAAAAACCTAGAATATTGGGTTAAACTATTGCAATACCCACCACTTAACTCTTTTTGAACAGCTGCTTCTTCCATCAATTTAAGACATCAACATCAACTTACGATGTGAATATGAAGCAAAGATAAAGATTATGTTGGTTAAATCAGTCTATCCTTCACCACAAGTGTGTCTGCAATCAGGTCATGAAAACATTGCTGTTTCCGATTTAGGAAACTGTATAGATAGCCAAAGAAAATAGGAAGTACCGATAATATTTTCGCGGCATTCCTACCATAAGATTTCTCCAGGCTAATGCGGTTCCCTTTCATATCTGTCACCTGGATATTCAGCAAAGCCTTTCCGAGTGTCGCCTGTTTAATACCGGCTTCTGCGATGCTGCCATAGAAAAACTTGGCAATTGGGATCAGCGGCAAGCCGATCACGATCGCGGCAATGCGTTCTGTTTTTTCCGAAATAAAAGCAAAGCTGATCAGCACTAAAACTGCGTAGCAGATAGTGATCAGAAAATAATCAATCACACTGGCCAGCAGGCGCTGGTCAAATGAAGCAAAATATTGAGGTGCGGTCTTGGTGTAAGTAAAACCAAGAAGCTCACGAAGTTCTACGAACTCCTGAGCTTCTTTATAATCGTCCATTCCAGGTTTCCTGATAAATGTTCCCGGGAGGATGGACAAGGTTTTCAGCATATCTAAAGCATACGGCCCCGTTGGTTTTCCGTTGATCACAACGGTATATTCTGGGCTAACCCCGTTTTCCATGCTTTAATATTTTAGATATAGTATTGATAAAAATGGCGAACCACCTTTTAATTTCCGGTGCTAATTGCGCTTCACTTCAAAGTTACTCAATCCACCATCCAGATTAATAAAAATTTTGTTGGTTGAACTGGCATAGTTTGGCGTCTCATAAGTACCGTCTTTCATTTTTGTGAATCCAGTAAAATCTTTAGCAGAAAGTCCGGTTTTAGTTTTTATCCTGCAGCCTGATTCCGTTGGCACACTAATCTTCACATCAGCGATTCCTGTTTTCACATTCACATCGGTGATCGGCAGCAGACTGCCAAACTTAATATCCAATGCTGCAGCACCCCCATCAAAGTTAAAATTACGCACTTTATAATCGGTGAAATCGAAATCTACCTCCCCGGCACCCATGTTCATCCTCAGGTCCCATTCCGGATTCTTATTCAAATGAAAATCTACATCATTTCCTCCGTCATTCATCGTCCAGCCTTTGCCTTTCATTTTGAAAGTAACCGTGGTGGAACTATCTGTTGTACTTTTACTCAGCGAGAACTCGCCCGCCTTTTTCTGTACACGCGCCTGCAGCAAGCTATCTGTCGATCCTTTCAACTCAAAAGAAGTACCACCACCAGAGATGTTCAGCACTACTTTTTTACCCAGACTATCTGTATAAGGCTCCGAAAAGTTCAACTCTTCATACGTTTTACCGTTGTCATTTTCATCGGTATTGATCTCTGCGCTCAGTTCATCTCCCAGCCAATTGCGACCGTCATTAGGTCTTTGCTGGCCTTTTACAAACAGCATCGACAAGGTCACCACTAAAACGGCTATGGATACAATGCCACCTACCTGTGATTTATTCCTGCTAAAAAGGATGTTTACCCCAGCAATGATCAGGAAGATTGGCCAGAAGCGGATCACACTGCGCCAGTAAAAGTCAATAATATGAAAATTCTCTAGAAGTAATACGCCGCCTATAAACAACAGCACGATACCCCACATTATTCTATCTGTCTTCATCTGTCTAAATTTATTAAAATGAAAAATACCTTACAATTGATCACGTTTGGTAAACCTGTCGTCTACAGGTGGCACTGTTCCTTCCGTATCTGTAACAGACGCTGAAGGAGGAGTTACAGGAGCTTCAGTACTTCCTGGTGTATCCCCATTAAAACCTCTTGCCTGCTGTTCTTTCCAATTTTCCCATGCGTTTTTATTCTTGCCTTTCATAATGAAACTCGCACCGATGGCAACGAATACCAACGGCCATAATTTACCAAGGCTAAACCAGAATGGGATGATATCAAACTCATTCATCAGGAAATAAATCCCGATCACCAGCAGGAACAAACCAGCTACTGTTCTACCGGTTTCATTAGTTGTTTTAGGGAATACCTTATTCAAATCCTCTCCTTTAGCGCCAAAGTTAAATGGATCTTCATTTATAGTAGATGAAGTCCAGCTGCTTGCCGAAGCAGGCTGTTCAGGTTTTGGCGGTGGCGGCGTTTGAGAAAAATTTCCCGGTGTACTAAAAGGATTATTGGGCTGCCCTTTAAAAAAGTCGTTGAATTTGGAGAACCGCTTTGTCGGATCATTATTTACAGGAACAATTATCCACATCACAATGTACACCAATACCCCTGTACCCACCAAAAACATGGTCGAAAGCACAAACAATAATCTGATAATGGTCACATCCACCTCCATATACTCCGCAATTCCCGAGGAAACACCTGCTAAAACTTTATCGTGTTCATTTCTAAATAATCGCTTTTCCATAATTCTATCCTCCTTTTCTTATTTATTTTTTTCTTTAAAACTGTAACGGCTTTAAGGTTACTTCATCAACATTTACACCGGCACTTAGGTTTAAAACACTATATATGGTATTGGCAATATCTTCCGGCTGTACAAAACGCTCCGCAGGGATCTCTGTCCCCTCCCATGAAGACGTTAAGGTGGAACCTGGCAAAATTGCCGTCACTTTAACATTGTATTTCGATAACTCCTCCCGGCATACATTATTAAGACTAAGCAAGGCTGATTTAGTTACACAGTACCCACCGGCGTTTGGTATGATTTCTTTACTTGCTACTGAGCAGATGTTAAAAACATGCCCTGAGCGCTGATTACGCATGATTTTTCCGAAATATTTAGAAAGATAATAAGGAGCCAACAAATTCAGATTCAACTGTTTCTCAAAGGCATCATCTGCTTCATCCAGCAGTACAGCGGGCAAATACGTCCCTGCATTATTTACTAAAACGTCTATTTTAGAAAAACTTTCGCTAACGGCATTACAAAAATTGGAGACCTGTTCTTTCAGCTCCAGATCGGCAACATAGGTCAGTACCTGAACCCCTGTATCACTCAATTCAGCGCTAAAAGCCTCCAATTCAGCGGCGTTCCTAGCACATATCGCAATATTGTATCCCTTTTCTGCCAGCTTAATGGCAATAGCTCTTCCAATTCCTTTGGTAGCTCCTGTAATTACGGCATTCATCTCCTATAAATTTGTCAGCAATATTACATAAAATGCGCTATAGTATATAGGCCTTACCACACTTAAACTCGCACTAAACGAGCAGTAAACGAAATATTTATTTAATAAATAAAGCAATGACCCAACAATTTTTGTTGTTTCTTTGTAGTAATATTGCATTATTACCATAGCTAATTTTTCATTAAATGAATTTCACCAATTTTGGCAGATACATACTCTTATTAAAGGCTGTTTTCAGAAGGCCAGAGAAGTTAAGCATATATATGAAGGCCATTTTCAAACAAATGGACTTTATCGGCGTAGGCTCACTCGGTCTGATTTCCATTATCTCTACCTTTATTGGTGCGGTAATGACCTTACAAATCGCCTTTCAGCTGGTTAGCGATTTTATCCCTAAAACCATTATTGGTTCTGTAAACAGAGACTCCAGTATTCTGGAACTGAGTCCAACGATCACCGCAATTGTATTAGCCGGAAAAATCGGCTCTGCCATCTCTTCGGAGATTGGTACCATGCGCGTAAGTGAGCAGATTGACGCCTTAGAAATTATGGGTATCAACTCTCCAGGATACCTGATCTTACCTAAGATCCTTGCCGGAATCACGATGGTTCCCTTATTGGTAATCATCTCAATGGTATTGAGTATTGGTGGTGGATTTATTGGTGGTACGTTATCAGGTGCAGTTTCTGCAGCTGAATATATTCAAGGTATCACCACCGACTTTAACCCTTACACCATTGTAGTAGCCCTGGTTAAAGCTTTTGTATTTGGCTTTATCATTACCTCAGTTCCTGCTTATGAAGGTTTTTACGTAAAAGGCGGCGCATTGGAAGTAGCTCAGGCAAGTACCAGAGCAGTTGTAGTCAGTTGTATTACTATTTTAGCTTGTGATTACATCGTAACCCAATTATTACTATGATCGAAATCAAAGATATTTACAAATCATTCGGCAGCAATGATGTTTTAAAAGGGATTTCGGCCATATTTAAACCCGGAGTGACCAACCTGATCATTGGGGGTTCCGGGTCCGGAAAAACCACCTTATTAAAGTGTATGATTGGTTTACACCATCCTGAAAAAGGAAGTGTAGAATATGATGGACGCGAGTTCACGACCATGAACTTTGAGGAAAAGATTGAGATCAGAAAAGAAATCGGCATGCTGTTTCAGGGCTCCGCACTTTTTGATTCCATGACGGTAGAAGAGAACATCATGTTCCCTTTAAATATGTTCACCGATCAGGCACGTTCTGAAAAACTGGACAGAGTCAACTTCTGTCTGGAAAGGGTAAACCTGGTTGGCAAAAATGCCTTATTTCCTGCGGAACTTTCCGGAGGAATGAAAAAAAGAGTGGGGATTGCCCGTGCGATCGCGATGAACCCTAAATATTTGTTTGTGGATGAGCCCAACTCTGGTCTGGATCCAAAAACATCTATCGTGATCGATGAGCTGATTAAAGAGCTGACAGAAGAGTACAACACTACCACTGTGGTCGTGACACACGATATGAACTCCGTAATGGGAATTGGAGATTACATCCTATTCTTACACGAAGGAAAAAAATTCTGGGAAGGATCCAATAAAGAAATCGCCCATACTAACATTCAAGAACTAAATGATTTTGTTTTTGCCAGCCGCTTTATGAAAGCTGCAAAAGACAAATTTTAATACCCATATTTTTATGATAAGCCTGTTAACACCCACACACTGGAAAGATTACGAGTTGATTGATTGTGGTGATTTTGAAAAATTAGAACGCTTTGGAAATCTGATCTTATGCAGACCTGAACCTCAGGCTGTATGGAAAAAGATGATGTCTGAACAAGAATGGAAAAAATTAACCCATATCAGGTTCAAAGGTCGCTCGGCAACAACCGGCGAATGGACAAAAACCTCCGCACACCTTCCGGATCGCTGGAATGTAAACTATAAAAATGATGAAGTAAGCATCAACCTGCGTTTAGGTTTAACTTCATTCAAACATGTAGGAGTATTCCCTGAGCAAGCAGTAAACTGGGATTATATCTCTTCCTGCGTTAAAAAGTTCAAAACACCAGTACCTAAAGTATTGAATCTTTTCGCTTATACTGGTGCAGCATCATTGATCGCGAAAGCGGCAGGTGCAGATACCACTCACGTAGATTCTATCAAACAAGTGGTGAACTGGGCCAATGAGAACCAGGAACTTTCGAACCTTAAAGATGTGCGCTGGGTAGTAGAAGATGCTTTAAAGTTCGTAAAAAGAGAACTGAAACGCGGTAAAAAATACAATGGTATCATCTTAGATCCTCCAGCATTTGGCCATGGACCAAATGGCGAGAAATGGAAACTGGAAGACCATATTCAAGAGATGATGCAGGATGTAGTACAGTTATTGGATGAAGAAGAACACTTCTTAATCTTAAACACCTACTCTTTAGGATTCTCTTCTGTGATTGTAGAAAACCTGATCAAGACTTCTTTCCCACAGGTTCAAAACCTGGAGACTGGAGAATTGTTCTTACAAGCGACCTCTGGGATTAAATTACCATTGGGTGTTTTCGGAAAATTCAATCATTTCGGCAAATAAACATATCAGCTATAAAAAACAAAGCGTCGGGGCCTAATCCGACGCTTTAAACACACCTAAACCCAAGCAACCCACTTGAGGAATTAGAATTTTCAGCTAACTACAGCCAATTCATTTGCAATAAATCTCCAGTTTTCATCTTCTGGAATACCCGGTTTACGCTTTCCGAAAAACTGAACGATGATTTCACCTTTATCGTCAAAGACTTCAATACTGGTCACGATACCATCTTTTGTTGGCTTTTTAACCAACCAGATCGAATCAATCGCATCCATTCTTAAATGCAGGTTAAAATTAGGATCCAATACATTGAACCAAGGACCTGTTTCTACTAATTTTTTCACCAACCCCGTGTGGATCTGAATACATCCCGCACTACCGGTAAATACCATCATCTGCAGGTCTGTTTCTGAGGCTTTATGTAATATGGATTTCAAAGAATCTAAGGTAATCGAGAAGGCATGACCTTCCGGAGCCAAGCGCAGCGCCTGAGTCCTGGTTACGGTATAGGTTTTCAAAAGACCATGAAAATCATGCGTATCTTCTAATGCCAACCATGCTTTCTGGAAAACTTCCACTTTAATTTCTGCATCTGGCAATTCAGCAACAGGAGCTCTTGCAGCGCTCATGGCTACTGGTGCTTTTTGATCTTCAGCCGTATATTTAGCCACTAGCGCTTCATAAGCAGACTCCAGACTATCTTCCGTCAGGTATATTTTATGTACTGCCTCTCCATCTTTCCCAAAGAATTGCAGACTTTTCCTATTGTTCTCATTTACGGCAAAACCAGAAGCCCATTGGCTCATGAACAACCTTAGGTCAATATCAGGGTTTACGGCAAGGCCCATTGAGCCGCGGAAAGTAACTTTATGATAAACGCCTTTACGTTCATGGACACAATTGTTATTGCGTGTTAAAGCCATTACCTTTCCTAAAGCTTCTACCCCTTGCAGGATTTCAGGGAATTCATCTTTTAAGCGGATGGAGGTATCCCCAACTGTGGTGGCAATTAGCGCTGCTTCGGCAGTGCCTAATGCGCTAGCCGCATCTCTGATTCTTAGTTTAGGGTTTTCAATTTTGAAAGCTTCCCATTGCTGTTTTAAATCTAATGTCTGTTCCATAATTCTTACTTTAATATCGTCGCTGGTACGACCAGCGGACAAGTATAACCTTCACATTCCATCAGTTTTACTTTTATACTGAAGGTTTCGTGTATATTTTCACAATTGATAACCTCTATTGGCAGGCCTTCGGCCACTTTTTTCCCTTGCTTCAGCATCATGATGCGGTCTGCAAAACGGGAGGCAAAATTAATATCATGCAGGATACAAACCACGCAGTAACCGCGGTCTGCCAGTTTCCTGGCCAGCTCCATAATCTGCTGCTGGTATAATAAATCAAGGCCATTGGTGGGTTCATCTAAGAATAAACAGGCATTTGGACTATCGTAAATCTGTGCGATCACCCTCGCCAGCTGCACCCTTTGCTGCTCTCCACCAGAAAGTGTGTTGTAATCTCTGGAAGCCAAATGCGTAATCCCTGTTTCTTCCATCGCCTCGCGGACAATCTTAAAATCTTCTTCGGTAGGCTTTTGCTTAAAATGAGGATAACGACCCATTAATACCAGTTCACTGACCTGAAAAGAAACCGACAAAGTGTTGTGCTGCGACAATACCGCTCGTGTTTTTGCGAGGTCTTCCAGACGGTAATCATTTAAGGCTTTATCATGGATCGAAATCGTTCCTGAAGAAGGGCGGATCTCTTTACAAAGCAATTTCATCAATGTGCTTTTTCCAGCGCCATTAGCTCCTAATATGGCCAGCAACTCTCCTCTATAGGCGTCAAAGCTCAGGTTATCCAATAACTTTTTATTCCCTACCTTAAAACTCAGTTCTCTTACCTTGATCATTTATGGGTTCGTTTTATTTCTTTCCGTAATGATGATATAAATAAATACAGGGGCACCAATCATGGCAGTCAATATACCTATTGGCAATTCTGCCGGTGCAACCACTGTTCTTGCAATCAAATCTGCCAGGGTAAGCAAAGCTGCACCCAGCAATGCCGATCCTGGAATAACCAGGCGATGATCGGCAGTAAACATCATTCTTAAAATATGTGGAATAATCAGCCCGATAAAGGCGATAATTCCTGCCACAGCTACGGAAGCACCAACGGCCATCGTAGCCAGACCAATCACCAGTAATTTTACCACCTTCACATTTACGCCCATATGCATCGCCTGAGCTTCACCCAATGCCAGCGCATTTAAGGATTTAGACAAAAAAGGCAAGCCCAATATCGGGATCAATACAAAAGGCAATAAAGCAGTTACTGTTGGCCAGCTTGCACCGCCTAAACTCCCCAGACTCCAAAATGTAATGTTGCGGAGCTGTGCGTCTGTAGCCATATAAGTTAAGAGTCCTGTAAATGCACCTGCCAGGGCATTGATCGCTATTCCACCCAACAGCAAAGTGGTGATGATGGTTTTTCCGTTTCTCATCGCAATGCGATACACCAGCATAGTGGTTAATGCCGCACCAATAAATGCTGCTACCGACAAAGCGTAAAACCCAAGAACTCCCGTTAATTGTTTAAATATTTTCGTTTCCAGCACGATCATCACGACCGCAAACAGCGTAGCCCCTGAGGAAATACCAATCAATCCGGGTTCTGCCAATGGATTTCTGAAAAGCCCTTGAATAGCAGCACCGGAAATGCCAAGCGCAGCACCAATCAACACCCCCAACATCACCCTTGGCAAGCGCAGGTTTAAAAATACCGCTGCCTGCTGGGACTCAAAATTCTGATGCCCTGAAAGCCCGGTATGGTAAGCGATGATGGACATTAATTCAGAAAAACTGATGGGCACCGCCCCTACACAAGACGAGATGACCATCGTTAAAATTAAAACGAGGGTTAAACTTAAAAGGATATAGCCTGTTTTCCTGATCACTTTATCTTTTCTGCTAATGAGGTTACCGCCTGGCCTAATCGCGGACCAAAACTGGTCAGCATTTCGCCCGGCATGGTCACTACTCTTCTATTTTTTCCTGCATTCGTTTGAGCTACACCCTGCACTTTCAACAGTCCGGGAATACCCCCTAAACTTTCCAGTCCGTCGTCAAATAACAACAGCACATCAGGATTTGCTTTCACCAATGCTTCAGAAGTCAGAGGTTTGTATTCTTCAAATTCAGTAATGGCATTGACACCGCCAGCCATTTCAATCACCTTTTCTACCGGTGTTCCAGTCCCGCCAACCATCATTGTTCCCGTGCCACGGGCATAAATGAACAATACTCTAGGTTTTTTTGTGTTATTGACATGCGCTTGTGCTTCGGCCAATTGCGTTTCAAAAGCTTTGGCCAGTGAATTTGCTTTTGCCGTATACTGAAGGCTGTCTGCCACCGCATGAATCAACTTTTTCGTCCCTTCTGCAGTAAATTCCTGATCGAAAAGGATCAATCGGATTCCTGCTGCTTTAAACTGCGTAGCCAGCTGCGGGCTCATTTCTTTCGCCATGCCGACTACGATATTTGGTTGTAGGGATAACACACCTTCTGCATTAATTCTCCGGTTATGTCCTACTTTAGGCTTGCTTTTCAGGCTCTCCGGGTAATTGCTGGTGATATCTGTCCCTACAATATTTTTCTCCAGACCAAGGCCGGCAACAATCTCAGAAATAGTTCCGTTAAGGGAAACAATTTTGATACTGTCCAGCTGCTGGTTGGCTGTCTTTTTGTCTGCATCGGCATTACAAGCACTCAGTGCCAATACGCCGCAGAACAAAATAATTAGTTTGTATTTCATGTTTTTGTATTTAAAATCTGCTGCGGTAAAAGAAGGATGAGCTTCCGGCATCCACCGGAAGCTTCCTACAACCTAAACTAACCAAATTTTAGCCCTTCTTAACGAGTACATACTCAATCACTGGCTCACCGCGTTTACCGCCATCACCAGCACCCATTGAGATGAATCTCAGTTTATATACATTTCCTGAACCGTCTTTAATGACATAGAAACGATCCGATTTAACTCCTGTTGCCGGACTGGTAGAACGCCAGTCTGAACCAATTACATTACGATCCGCTTTGAAAGTAGTCGTCGCAATGTTGCTTTCTTTATAGTTGGCAAAAGAAACCGTAGTAGTCGCCACTTGTGCTGCCTGAACGCCACCCACATTGTTCACAAAAACAATATCAGAGAATCCGTAAGGATAAGTCGTTGCACCTGCTGCTCCATAATAGATAGACCAGGTCCATACCAGATCCCATTTCGCTTTTGCAGGCTCTACGTTCACTACTTTCGCTACATCGCTGAAATCTACAAACACATAGTTATTTGCGTCATCTTTAACCAGGTCGATCGTTTTGAAAGTGGTTTCTTTCAATTTCGCATATTGTAAAGTATATCCTGTTCCTTTTCTCAGCACACGAATTTTCAATAAGTTGTCTAATGACAATACTGAAGTATGGCTGCCTCCTGAAGGATTCACGATAAATACTTTATTGTCTGCATCAGTCGCAGAAACATTGGCCATCACATCTTTCGTTACATCACCATGTACGTTGTCGATATTTACAAAAGGATGGTCGGTTGCAGATTCAGAGACGCCCAAAGCAATTGCTAAATCATCCAATACCACATCTGATGCAGTTACGGCATTCAAATCAGTTTTACCAGCCAGTTTAATCGCTGAAGTTCCATTGGTATTGTTCAATCTTACGCGGAAGTCAGCTCCAGAAGCAAATCCAAGTACCCATGCATCTCTTTTCACATTGACCATGGAGTTGCTGCTTAAATCAACATACACCGAATTTAATGCACCGCTTCCAGCTTCAGCCCCGAAAATTCCTTTCAGTGTCAATTGAGATCCTTCAGAAGTAATTGAAGAGAAAGCCAATTCTGTTTTCACCAAGCTGCCCATTACTGCAGGACTTCCGGCAGCGCCAATGGTAAAAGCAATGGTTTCTGTCCCATTCAGAATGGCATTGGCTACCTTTTTCACTTTAAATGAAACACTGGTTGAACCAGCTGGGATGCTCAATGTCAATACATTTGCGGTTGCTGCTGGTTCAGTAATATATTCTGTTCCGTAAGTTAATCCAGTTCCCTGAAGGTTAACTGTTACTGCTACAGCAGCATCTGCTGCTCTTGCTAAGTTGATTTTCAAAACTGCTTCAGAAACTGCGGCCTCTAAACCTTGCTTTGCAGCTTCAAAATTGATCGTATTGTCTGGCAATGGCGGATCCGACTTTTTGCAGGATACTGCCGTTGCCATCAGAGAGATCATCAAAAGGAAATGGAAAACTTTTTTCATAATATTCTTATTTTTTTTTGTTTATTTTTTAGCCCAGTTCATCGTTAAGCCCAGGAAATAAGAACGTCCATAGCCGAATGGATTGCTGCCATCATTGGTATGTGCTCCCGCTTCTACACCTGTAGCACGAATCCTTGTGACATCGAATAAGTTTCTGACTCCTCCGTTAAGGCTCAGGTATTTGTTAATGGTTTTATTTAAAGTCAGGTCTGCAATATGAAACGCAGCCATTTTCGACAATCTTGCAGTGGTACCGCTGGTTCCCTGGCTCAAGATATAAGTCGATTTCTTCCCTGTGAACTTATAGAACAAGCTGATATTGGTGTTGATTTTTGGCAGCAGATAAGATATATTGGAATTGATTTCCGGTGTCCACACAAAGTTCGGGGTATCACCAAATTGTTCTTTCTCTTCCGAATACAAATTATATTGCCCGATATAAGCGAAGCCTAAACTGGCTTGTAAACCTTTCCAGTATAAAGTATTGTTCCACTCTCCGCCTGTCGTTTTATTCTTAGCGATGTTGAGGTAGGTATTTACATTCGTAGTCCCCTCCACTAGTCCTAAATCAATCTTGTTTTTATAGTCGTTGAAAAAACCACTTACAATCGTGTTGAATCGCAGATCAGGAGAAGTTTTTACTGCCCAGGCAAGAGAGCCATAAAAGCTATTCGAGTATTCAGCTTTCAGGTCCAGGTTCCCGGCCATGTCATGGTTGGTATCTTTATAGTAAAAATAAAGCTCTCTCAGCATTGGCGCTCTAAACCCTCTTGCATAAGAAAGGCGAAGGTCAAGGTCTTTATTCAATCTGATTTTTGAATGCAAGGACGGAATGATTGGCGGCGCTTTATAGATGGAGTTTTTAGTCAGCCTGAAACCAGGTTTCAATTGAATGGCTTCATTTACCTGCCATTGTGTGGATAAGAAAAATGAATAATCATTGATGACCGGTGATCCGCTGATTCTCCCCCCCTGACCAGAATTCCTATTGTATTCAATACCCGGCTGTAAAACCAGTTCCGGTGATATTTGATATTGAGCCGTAGTTCTAAAAAATACCGTAGCCAATTCATCCAGATCCTGTGAACCCAATTCTGTTGATAAGGTTTCTTTTCCTGTAGCCAGTTCCAAATCTGTGGATAAAGTCCGGCGACTATAATCTGTATAGGCCGCAGCAGCATCGATGCTCAGTTTATCGTTTACAAATACAGATCCCTGCAATTGGTGGAACCAACGTTTAGAAATGTATTCTTTATCGGATACCCTTGGTGAATTGGTAATCGGGCCTAAAAGTTTTAAACTTTCGTCGGCTCCGTTGAAACGATACCATACATCGAATTTCTCATTTTTATATCCGGCAGCAGCCGAGGTCAGCCATTGATTTTTAGGCAGCCATTCTTGCTCGCGGCCAATCTTATGACCTTGCCAGCCACCAAAATTATTACGGCTGCCGGAAGCTGCCACATTCCAGCCGTTTTTCTGCCAGTTGAAGCCCAGAAATTCATTGTGTGTTCCTTTGCCGTCAAAGGCATCATATTCTTTACCCGCAGTTTCTTCCTGAACTCTGGCGGTTACTGAAAAATGATCTTGTCCGCGGCTTTTGGTAATGATATTGATCACTCCTGCCATGGCGTCAGTGCCATAAATCACAGACATAGGACCTTCCAAAATTTCTATACGCTCAACGGTATTGACATCAATCTGTCCTAAACTTTCTTTACCTGTACCACGATCCATCATCGGAACCCCATCCAGCAGGACTTTAATCCCTGCACCAGACATGCCCATCAAGTCTGGACTGCTGATTCCGGTTGGCCGATCGGTCGTAAAACGAATGCCCAATTCGGTACTTAATATATTTTTCAACTCTGTTGCCCCACGTAAACGAATCATTTCACTGCTGATCGTTCGAACATTATAGACAGAATTTCGTAGAGATTGTGGTTCGTACTGACCAGTAATCACCACTTCATGGAGTTCATAAGAATTTTCTTTTAAGCTGACTGCAGGAGTTTCCTGCTGCAGATTCCCTGTTACCGTAACTGGCTGTTCTATTTGTTTTTTTGTGGCTGTTTGAAAAACCAAAACTTGCGCCCCCTGCGGAGAAAAGATTTTAAAATTTCCTTCCGCATTGGTATAAGCGATACTTTTCAAGCCTTTGATAAAAACCAAGACATTTCCTGCTGGCTTGCCATCTGCTGTATTTACTTTTCCAGAGATAAATCCGCCTCTTTCCTGAGCATTAACTGTAATGAAGGGAAAAAGAAGTAAAATTGGCAACAGCAGCAATCGTTTCATTGTTTAATTATTTAGAATGATTTTAAATAGCACTGCAAGTATAAGGACTTATTTAGAATTATTCCAAATATTATTTAGAATAATTCTAATAAACATTAGAAATAATAGGACCTTGCTTTACTAAACTGCTTTTTTATTACTTTAAAGAGTGTTATACTTGTAACAATATTTATCTTTAAAAAACAATTACCTTTATATGAAAATACCTCAGTTAGCAGGAAGAGTTTTGATAGGAATGGCATCGCTAGGTGTATTCATCAGCTGCACTTCTGACGCAAAAAAAACGAACGATAAGACGAAGACGGTTACTGCCAATGGAGATACCGTAGCTACCCCAGAGCCTGAAATAGGCTCAGTACGTGAACCGGTAGACACTGCAAAATATAATGCCCTGATCCGTAAAATGGCCAATGGCGATACTACAGGAAACTGGGGACTAAAAAAAGGCCCGTATCCATTAGCTGGTGCCATCCTGCCATTTAAACGTATTGTGGTTTATTACGGAAACTTACACTCTAAAAAAATGGGTGCTTTAGGTGAGTATGCCCCTAAAGAAATGTGGAGCCGCTTAAATAAGGAAGTAAAACACTGGGAAAAGGCAGATCCAAGTACGCCGGTACAGCCAGGTGTGCATTACATTGCTTCTGTAGCAAGTGGTACACCAGGAAAAGACGGAATGTACATCAACCGTATGGGTGATAAACAGATCGACTCCGTTCTGGCCATTGCTAAAATGCAGAATGCAATTGTATTTTTAGATATTCAGGTAGGCTTAAGCAGCATTCAGAAAGAATTGCCAAGATTAGAAAAATACCTGCAGATGCCTCAGGTACATTTAGGTATTGATCCGGAATTCTCCATGAAAGATGGCAGCAAACCAGGAAAGAAAATTGGCACTTATGATGCTGCAGACATTAACTATGTGTCAGAATACCTGGCTAATCTGGTAAAAAAATACAACCTTCCTCCTAAAGTATTTGTGGTTCACCGCTTCACCCGTAAAATGGTGACGAACTATAAAAACATTAAACTTCGTCCGGAAGTTCAAATCGTGATGCACATGGATGGATGGGGTGAACCAGATCTTAAAATCGGAACTTACCGCCACTTTATCTTCCCTGAACCAGTTCAGTTTACCGGATTTAAATTGTTCTATAAAAATGACTTGAAAAAAGCACCGAACAGATTAATGACTCCTGAAGAGTTATTGAAACTTAAACCAGTGCCGCTTTACATACAATACCAATAATAGCACTGTGCTATACTCATATAAAAAAAGGAGATCCAATGGATCTCCTTTTTTTATGCCAGGCATTTAATTTCGACCAGCTCAAGATCAAAAAGATTAAGAAAATACCTATTTTAAGAAATGTATATTCTTTAAGAAAAAGAAAAAACAAGATATGAGCAGTTCATTAAAACATTAAGCTGGCTAAGTTTTTAGGATTGTCTAGTTTGGTACTTTTTCTTTTTCCGTTTACGGTAACATGGATCATGTTAGACTGGGATTCATGCTCAGCAAAGAGCAGATCATTTTTAACCTCGATGTTTTTAATGGTTGGAATGGCAGGACTTTCAAAATAACACCAGGCGGCATCTTCTTCGATCTCATAACCCAGGTACTTAAAACTCAAAGTTTGCTGATTGACTTTAATCTGCAGGTGCTTCCTGATATAATCGGCCAGAAGTAAATCCACTTTTTTACGATCTGTGGGCTTCAAAATATTTACCTTCTCTTTATACTGATGATCCAGCGCTTTTTCAAAGTCGTCAAAGAACACACGTACACTGATTTGCAGCACTTTTGATTTGGGATCCTGTGTAATCTCCGTTACACTTACGTAAAACGGATGAAAAATAGGTAACAGATAAATCAATAGAATATTCAACATAGCCCTCTGGATGCCCTGAAATTAAAAAAATGTGTGTATAATTAATTCGAAATTACGAATTCAATTCACAATGCAAGATTTTTGGCTTTATTTCCAGTTAGGCTGGCAACACATTTTAGACTGGCAAGGATACGACCATATCCTTTTTGTGGTGGTACTTTGCGTCACCTACGCCCTCAGCGACTGGAAGAAAGTCCTAATTTTAGTAACCGCTTTTACCATTGGCCACAGCATTACCCTCGCTTTAAGCGTTTTTAAAGTCGTCAGTTTACACACTCCATTGATTGAATTCCTTATTCCTGTAACCATTCTGATTACTGCGGCAGGCAATATTTTAAACAAAAGACCCAAAAAAGGAGGAACAAATTTCAAATACTTGCTGGCTTTATTTTTCGGCCTCATCCATGGACTAGGCTTCTCCAATTACCTGAAAAGTTTGCTTGGGAAAAGCAGCAACATTGTCCCTGAGCTTTTGGCTTTTAATCTTGGATTGGAATTTGGTCAGGTAATCATTGTCATCGGAATTCTTCTATTTTCCGCGATCCTCATTGGCGTATTCAAAATTAAACGCTGGGATTGGACTTTCTTTGTTTCATCTGCTATATTTGGTATCTCCTTTATCATGGCTGCAGAACGCTTTTCCGCTGCCTTTTAAATCGGGAAGAATAATATATCACAGCACCAATTTTAACCAAACCACCACCTCAAGAATAACTAATGAAAAGAAATTTACTCCTGCTTGCTTTACTCGTTATCGGTTTCAACAGCAATGCACAATATTTGAACAATCCGGGATCCAATCACGGCAACAAGTTTGAGCAGCTAGGAACGATCATTTCTGATCCAAATTCTTACCGTTCCGCTTCCGGAGCTCCCGGACCAGCTTATTGGCAGCAACGTGCCGATTATGAAATCAATGCAGAACTGGATGAAAAAAACCTACGCCTGAAAGGTTCAGAATCTATTACTTATTACAACAATTCCCCTGATCCGCTCAGCTATTTATGGGTGCAGCTGGATGAAAATGAACATAAATCTACCAGTGATAACAAGCTGACGGAAACCAGCAAGATCAGCAATCAAATGAATTTCGAGGACCTGGCAGGCATCATCAACAGTCCTAATGAATTGGGGGTAAAAATTATCAGTGTGACCGATGAAAAAGGAACCAAACTTCCTTATACCATCAACAATACCATGATGAGGATTGACCTTCCAACTGTGCTTCAGCCTAAAGGAAAATACAAACTAAAGATTTCCTGGACTTATAACATTTCCAACCGGATGACTGTTCATGGCAGAGGTGGTTATGAATACTTCCCGGAAGACGACAATTACCTTTTCACCATCACCCAATGGTTCCCAAGAATGGCGGTTTATTCCGATTACCAGGGCTGGCAAAACAAACAATTCGAAGGAAGAGGAGAATTTGCATTGGTATTTGGAAACTATAAAGTAAACATGACTGTTCCTGCCGACCATGTGGTGGGTGCCACAGGCGAATGTCAGAATTACGCACAAGTACTTAGCAGCAGCAGTTTAAAGCGATGGAATGCTGCTCAAACTGCAAAATCTCCTGTAGAAATTGTAGACCTGAAAGAGGCAAAATCTGCTTTAGCTAAAAAAGCAACCAATACAAAGACATGGACTTACCTGGCAGAAAACGTTAGGGATTTTGCCTGGGTATCTTCCCGTAGGTTAATCTGGGATGCAATGGCTACCACCATCAATGGTAAAAAAATCATGTCTATGTCGTATTATGGCCCGGAAGCTTATCCGCTTTACAGCAAATACTCGACTAAAGTAATTGACCATACGCTGAAAGTATACTCGAAACATACCATCCCCTATCCTTATCCCGTAGCGATTTCTGTGGAGGCGGCTAACGGCATGGAATACCCGATGATCTGCTTCAATCACGGTCGCGCGGAAAAAGATGGCACCTATACAGAATCAACGAAATATGGGATGATCGGGGTGATTATCCATGAAGTTGGGCATAATTTTTTTCCAATGATTGTAAATTCAGACGAGCGCCAATGGTCATGGATGGATGAAGGATTAAATACTTTTTGCCAGTATCTGGCGGAACAGGAATGGGACAACAATTATCCATCGCAGCGTGGTCCGGCACATAAAATCGTCGATTATATGAAAATGCCTAAAGATCAGCTGGAGCCAATCATGACCAATTCTGAAAACATCATCAACTTTGGGCCTAATGCCTATGCAAAACCGGCAACCGCATTAAATATCCTTAGAGAGACAGTGATGGGCAGAGAGCTGTTCGACTATGCCTTTAAAGAATACGCGAAAAGATGGGCTTTTAAACACCCTACACCGGCTGATTTGTTCCGCACGATGGAAGATGCTTCGGCAGTAGATCTGGATTGGTTCTGGAGAGGCTGGTTTTTTGGAACAGATCCAGTTGATATTGCCTTAAATGAGGTCCGCTATTACCGAATGGACAGCAAAAAACAGTCTTTAGAAAATAAAGAAGATCAAAAGTCTTATGAAAAAAATAATGACAACATCAGCAGAGGCCGAAACAGAAAAGAAGGTATAAAATTCGCAGTAGAACAGGACACCAGCTTAATGGATTTTTACAACAAATTTGACCGTTTTGAAGTCAGCAAAACCGCAGATGAGCAATTCCAAAAATACTACGGTTCACTATCTGCAGAAGAGCAAAAACTGTACGAAAGCAAAAAGAACTTTTATGAATTATCATTTTCAAATGAAGGCGGACTAGTGATGCCGATTATCATTGAATGGACTTTTAAAGATGGCAGCAAGGAGATTGACCGGATTCCTGCGTATATCTGGAGAAAGAATGAAAACCAGGTGACTAAGGTTTTTGCAAAAGACAAGGACGTGATCTCGGTTCAGCTTGACCCTTACCGTGAAACGGCCGATATAGACGAGAATAATAACTCCTGGCCAAGAAAAGCGCAGCCATCCAGGTTTGAGCTGTTCAAACAGCAGCAAGCTCCTAGAGGCAGTTCAACAGGAGGCAACCCGATGCAGCAAGCCCAACAAAAATAAAGCATAGCGTATCACCTATAAAAAGAGGAGCCCATAAAGTATACAACTTTATGGGCTCATTTTATTTATGATTTTTGATCAGTCCTGATCGCTCAAAAGGATTTAAAACAAATCCAACTGATCTCTATTCGTGATCTCTAAAGGAACTTTCTTAGCATTCCATGCTTTCTTAGGCTTTTCTGTTTCTGCCGGTGCTACTGCTGTGTTTGCCTGAGCAGCTGCTGATTCCTCCTCAGCTGGCGGTACAATTGCCTGCTTCGGTTTCTCCACATCCGCAGCAGCAGGCTTAACAGCCTCTTTTGCAGGGACATTAAAAGGCTTTTTTAACACTGGCTTTTCTTTATTCTCCACAGCCTTATCCACAGAGTTATCCACATTTGAATGTGGAATATCTTCTTTTACCAACAGTTTCTCCACAAAAGGTGCTACTGAGGCATTTTCTTCCAATGCCAGCTTCTTAGTTTTCGGCTTTGTTTCTTTTATTGGAGCTGCTGCTGGTATGTTTTCTACCACAGGTTCGTTTTCAGCTGCCTTTTCGGGTGCTGCTGCAATTTCCTCAGCCTGCACTGGAATTTCCGGGCTAGGTGGTGCTGGATCATCATCACCATCCTGATCGTCAGCATCTGTTTCACCATCTTCAGTTTCGTCATCATTTTCTCCGCTGTTTTCCACAGCTGCTTTTTCATTCGCTGATGCTGCATCTTCCGTCTCTTCCTCCGAATCCTCTTCTGTACTGGTATCCGCTTTTCCTAGTTCTTCTAATTCTTCTTCTTCATGGTTGAAGATCTCGATGTGCTGAACGTCATGCTGAGTTAAACGATTTCCATTTGCACGAATCCCTTTCAGGTCAATAAATTCAGAAAGCAGGATTTCCAAGGTCTCTGGTGTCTGCGTTTTACCTTTTAACACATCCACCTTCAATATCGCCTCAGGATTACTGGTCAAGTAGAGGAACTTGGAGCCATTTTCTTCGGAGATCAGACTGAGTTTTTTACCTACTCCAATCGGTTCGAAAACAAAGCGTTTCACGAAATGGTTCTTCGCTTTGCCTTCATATTGAACTACCGTAAATGGTTTTTCAGCATCATACTTTTGAATCAGGATCAAATCCGCATCAAAGTGATTGGTCAAATCAAAAGTACTCAGCTCGTACCAGCCGTCTTTATGTACCTGCAGGATTTTATCATCTCCATCAAACTCGCCGAGGTATTTACCTCTGCCGTCAACGTTTAACCTTCTCAAAAGTTCGTCATACCAGATTTTCAATCCAGATAAGGTAGAAACACCTTTACTTTTCAGCAAGACCTTTTTGATTGGATATTTAGAAACAATATTTCCTTGTGAACCACGTCCTTTGATCGCGATTTCCGCAAAGTCCAGGTCGAACTGCAGTTTCTTTAATTTCGTATGCGGTTTCAACATCACCGTTACGATTTCCGCTTCTCCGTTAGGATTAGGCGTAAAATAAAGCACTTTAGAACCTTTACTGCCTTTCGTCAGGTCGTATTCTTTATCACGGGTAATGCCGACTACCGCGAAACGTTTCACGTAAGAAATACCACTCGCTCCATCTTTATAGATCAGGTTGTAAATCGTCCGCTCGTCGCCTTTTTTAAACACTTGTGCGTGTAAGATTCCTTTGCCCACAAATGTTTTATCAGCTACCTTGGTAATGATGCATTTTCCATCTTCCCTGAATACGATCACTTCGTCAATATCCGAACAATCGGCTATAAACTCATCTTTACGTAAACCGGTACCGATGAAACCGTCTTCTCTGTTCAGGTACAGCTTCACATTGGCCAAAGCCACTTTGGAAGCTTCTACCCTATCGAATAAACGGATTTCTGTTTTTCTTTCTCTTCCTTTGCCGTATTTATCCAATAATCGCTGGAACCAGGCAATGGCATAATCTGTTAAATGGCGAAGGTGATTTTTCACCACTTTAATCTCATCCGCCAGGGCCTGCATCTGATCATCCGCTTTCTTCACATCGAAGCGTGTGATGCTGCTCATCGGTTTATCGATCAGCTTTTTGAAATCTTCCGGCAGGATCACCCTGTAAAGCTGTGGCGTAAAAGGTTCGAACAACCTGTTCAATACCTCTACTACTGTATCAAAGTTACTGGAGTTCTCATACTCCGCATTTTTATACATTCCCTCCTGAATAAAGATTTTCAGCAATGAGCTGAAGAAAATCTTCTCCTGAAGTTCGTTTAATTTAATTTCTAATTCCAGTTTCAGTAAAGCCTTTGTATTTTGTGTATTCTCAATTAGAATATCGTTTACACTCAGGAAATGAGGTTTATCTCCTTTAATGATACAGGTATTTGGAGAGATCGAGACTTCGCAGGAAGTAAAAGCATAGAGCGCATCAATCGTCACATCTGGTGAGATACCAGGGGCAAGTTGTACCACAATCTCCACATGAGCGGCAGTATTGTCTTCAATCTTTTTGATTTTGATCTTTCCTTTATCATTTGCAGAGAGAATACTGTCAATTACAGAACCGGTAGTGGTGCTGAATGGAATCTCTGTGATGACTAAGGTTTTCTTATCTTTTTCTGTGATTTTGGCTCTCACTCTCACTTTACCACCACGCATACCTTCATTATAGGCAGAAAAATCGGCCATTCCACCAGTAAAGAAATCTGGCAATATATTTGGGCGCTGACCTCTTAAAACTTCTATTGAAGCTTCCAGCAATTCGATAAAATTGTGAGGCATTACCTTCGTTGCCAAACCAACCGCAATACCTTCTGCTCCTTGAGCCAACAGCAAAGGGAACTTTACAGGTAAAGTAACGGGTTCATTGTTACGACCGTCATAACTCAACTGCCATACCGTAGTATCTCCATTAAAAACAACTTCATTGGCAAATTTCGATAAACGTGCTTCGATATAACGAGGTGCCGCAGCACTGTCGCCAGTAATTGGATCACCCCAGTTACCCTGACAATCAATCAGCAGGTCTTTTTGCCCAATCTGCACCATGGCATCACCAATCGAAGCATCCCCATGCGGGTGATACTTCATCGTATTCCCAATCACATTGGCTGCTTTATTAAAACGGCCATCGTCCATCTCTTTCAAAGAGTGTAAAATACGTCTCTGAACTGGCTTCAAACCGTCATTAATGTGTGGTACGGCCCGATCTAGGATCACATAAGAAGCATAATCCAGGAACCAATTTTCATAAAGTCCATTGATAGGAATTACGGTGTGTTTGCTCTCTTCGTTTATGTTTTTTTCTATTTCGTCGCTCATCAAGAATGGATTGTATGCTGTAAATATAAGAGTTGAATTATACTGAAAGTCGCGATTCCACAAATGCGAAAGGCATCAGATTTTTCACCCCTTTAACTTTTAAAATTTCGCCGTTAATGCAATAAAACAAGATTTCAATCTCCTGATTTTGTCGCTGTTCGAATTCTGCCATGACCTGTAAACAGCCGCCACAGCAAGTCACCGGTTTTTCGATGACAAAGTTATCAGTTTTTGCGGTAATTGCCATACTTTCAATCACTGCATTCGGATCTTCTGAACCGATTGCAAATAATGCTACTCTCTCTGCGCACAATCCCGAAGGATAAGCTACATTCTCCTGGTTACTGCCCAGTACCACTCTTCCACCTTTTAACTGTAATGCTGTTCCTACTTTGAATCCGGAATACGGAGAATATGACGTTTTCAAGGCTTCCTCGGCCTTTAAGCACAATGCTCGATCTTTTTCGTTTAACTCTTCCATTCCCTTAAATGACTGGTAGCTGATTGTGAAGTTTCTTTCTTCCATGGGCTAAACATACAAATTTCGGAATTATACTGAACATCAAATTTTAACCGCCTTCATAAACAATTTTATTATATTGATTGTACTTATAGAGATAACGCTCCCGAATCTGCTTGGTGGCATGGTTTTAGTTAACCAATAATACTGCAAACTATCAATTTAAGTCAATTGAATAAATATATACGTAAAAGTCTTAAAGTCGTTCTATGGATTATCGCCAGCATCATTTTGCTCGTGGTCCTGCTTACGATTTCACTAAACATTCCTGCTGTTCAGAACTTTGTAAAAAACCAGGCGATCAGCTATTTAAAAAACAAGACCAAGACGGAGGTGAGTCTGGAAAGTATCCATATTGCCTTCCCAAAGGACATTGTATTGAACAAGTTTTATCTGGAAGACCGAAAAGGCGACACCTTATTGTACGCGCAGAAATTGGCAGTCGACCTGAACCTGTTCAAAATATTGAACAATAAAGTAGAAATTAATAATATTTCCTTAGAAAAAATCAGAGCAAATGTGACCCGGATTAATCCGGATACCACATTCAATTTCTCCTTTTTAGTAGACGCATTCATGTCTGATCAGAATAAACCGGAAGATCAGGTGGAAAAAGACACGACCTCTACCCTAAAATTTTCGGTCAGCAAAATCAGTCTGGAGGATATTGGAATTGTTTACCGTGATGATGTGGCAGGAAATGAGATGAAACTTAATCTTGGTGAATTTAAAACCGACATTAAGGACTTTGATATGGATCAGCAGCGCTATATAATCAAATCCCTTTCCCTAAAAAATACCGATTTAAAATACGCACAGCGGAAACCGCTCACAGTATTAAAAGCACAGCTAGAACAAAGTATCGATACGGCAAAAACGGAATCAGGAAAACTTCCTTTAGTCGAGATCCAGGATTTCGGCTTTAACAATGTGAAGATTAATTTTGAAGACCAGGTATCGCAGATGAATGCAGATGTAAACCTGAATAAGGTAGTATTGACACAGTTGATTGCCGATCTAACCCATAATAAATATAACATTGCCACTGGAAAAATTAACAATTCTACGGTAGATTATAAAGCCTCCGCTACGCAGATGAAGGCAAAAGTAAACCTGAAAGAATTCTCCATTAATAAACTGATGGCAGATTTGACGAAAAGCAATTACCAGTTGGAAGAGGCTACGTTAAACAACTCTGATGTGCTTTTTGCGTTTAAACCTGCATCACCGTCAAAAGCATCATCCACTGGAAAACCTGGAACAGCCGGAAAGGACGGCGCAGCTTCAGCTGAATCAGCCCCAATTTCATTACTTTTAAGCAAGCTAAACCTTTCAAAAAACAACATACAGTATGACGACCTTAGCGCCAAGCCGACCAAAGGCATGGACTTTGGCCATCTAAAAATCCGCGATCTGGATGTAATAGCAGAGGGTTTAAGTTACAGTCCCAAAGGCATCAAAGTGAAGGTAAAAAAAGGCTTTATGAAAGAGAAAAGCGGCTTCCAGTTATCAAGACTTCAAGGGGACATTTCTTATACTGACCAGGCGATTTATGTTAAAAACTTTATCTTAAAAACACCGAATACTTCCGTTGAAAATGCGACTTCATTGACGTATACCTCAATGGACGACCTGACGAAACATCCGGAAAGGGTAAAAATCAACCTAGTGGTTAAAAATTCTACTATCGGTTTAAAAGACGCCGGTTATTTTTCTGAGGCTATCCCTGCCGCTTATAGGAATGAAAAGTTAAAGATCGATGGCAGTGTGAATGGTTATATGAATAACCTGAACATCCCACGTTTCCAGGCGACTGGTTTAAAAAACACCAAAATCGACCTCAATGGTAAAATCAGAGGATTGCCGGATATGAACAAGCTGTACGCAGACTTAAATATTAAGCAGTTTTCAATGACCAAACAAGACCTGATGGTGGTGATCCCGAAGGGCACATTACCGACTAATATAGAACTGCCAAATACGATTCAGGCCAACGGTAAGTTTACAGGTTCCCTAACCAATTTCAATACCGGATTTAATATCAATACGGATATGGGATCGGCCAAATTACTGGCTAATATGAAAGGGCCGAAAGGAAAAGAACAATATACTGCAGATATCAACCTGAACAATTTCAATGTTGGAAAGCTGCTAAAACAACAAGCACAGCTGGGTAGAATCACGGTTAAAGCGCATATCAATGGAACTGGCTTAGATCCAAAAACTGCTGCCGTTAAAATCAATGGGCAAGTGCTGAGCGCTGTTTACAACAAATACACTTATAAAAACCTGAGTTTGAATGGTACTTATGCGCAGCAGGAGTTGAACCTGAAAAGCAAAATGGCCGACAGTAACCTGAATTTCAACCTGACTGCGGCCGTAAATATTGCAGGTAAATATCCTGCCGTAAAAGCGCAGATGGACTTGACACAGGTAGATCTTAAAGCGTTGAACTTTAGTCCGACGGAATTTAAAGTTGCCGGATCGATAGATGCAGACTTGAGCTCGGCGGATGTCGATTACCTGAATGGCGACGTCTTTATCAAAGGTTTACAAGTAGTAAAAGATGGTGCAAAATTTAACGTGGATACTATTCAGCTTCATGCAGAAACTACTGCAGAAAAAAGCTTGCTGACCTTAAAATCAGAGCTGATGAGCGCCCGCATCGACGGAAAGTATCAATTGACCAATCTGGCTACCGCGGTCACCAATCAAATCAATAAATACTATCAATTTGGAGAAGTAAAACAGATTCCTGATCAGCGGATTCGCTTCTTTGCCAAAATTTACAACCCTAAATTTATACAGAATTTTGTGCCTTCGCTGACCACCTTCTCCCCTTCCTATATCTACGGATTGCTGGATACGAAGAAAGACAGCTTAGCAATGAAAGCCTGGGTTCCTCATGTAGTTTATGGTGATTACAAGGTCGACAGCACAAAATTGAGCATTGACAATACAGACCAGAAAATCAATTATAAGCTGACCGTAAAAAGCCTGCAAAGCTCCTCGATTAATCTCTACAATACAGAGGTAAGCGGAGATGCAGTAAACGATCACTTAGGCGTTAACATTTATTTAAGAGACAGTAAGCTGAAAGATAAATACCAGCTGGGTGGTACTTTCCAATCGATCAATAAAGATTTCCGCTTTAGTCTGGACCCTCAGAAACTGCTGTTGAACTACCAGAAATGGTTAGTGGCGCCAGACAATTACATTCAGTTTGGACAATCCGGCATCATGGCCAGGAATTTTGATATCAGCAGAAATAACCAGCTCCTGAGTGTAAACAGTGTGAGTAATGAGCCTAATGCACCATTAAAAGTGTTGTTCAAAGATTTCAAAATCGAGACATTAACCCAGTTTGCAGAACAGGATAGTACTTTAGTTGGTGGTTCAATCAATGGTACGGTAGATGCAAAAGACCTGATGGGCACACCGAAGTTTGAAGCTAACCTGACTATTGATCAATTGCGCTATCAGAAAGACCAGTTGGGTACTTTACGCCTGGCCGTCAATAACAATACAGAAAATGCATTTGAAACGAATATCTCCTTATCTGGTGTTCATGAGCTTAGGGCAAATGGCTTCTACTATACCGCCCCTGAAAGTGCTTTAGATTTAACGTTACACGTCGATAAGATTGACCTGAAACAGCTGGAAAGTGTTTCTATGGGTCAGATTAAAAATGGTTCTGGAACGATCAGCGGGGAAATGTCAGTTAGGGGTGCTTTAACAGCACCTGTCATCCGTGGTGAAGTGAAATTTAACCAGGCTGCATTTACTGCTACCTACGTGAATTCTTATTTCAGAATGCCAAATGAAACCATCAGCTTCAATGAGGAAGGGATTAAATTCAACAACTTTACAGTATTGGATTCCTTAAATCAGCCGTTAAAAGTGAATGGAATGGTGTATACAAAAACCTATACAGATTTCCGTTTTGGATTGGACATTTCTGCAAATAATTTCAGGCTGATGAATTCAACGGAAGCCGATAATGACATGATTTATGGTAAAGTGTTTGTCACCACCCGTGCCTTTAAAATACGGGGAGATCTAAATCAGCCACAGATCAATATCGCGATGTCTGTTAACAAAGGAACCAAATTCTTCTTTGCCATGCCAAGTTCAGATCCTTCAATTATAGATCAGGAAGGCGTGGTTCAATTTATAGATGAGAGTGCACCACCATTTAATGGCAAAATGGCATTGTCAAGCGCAGCAGATAGCATCAATAAAGCACCAATCCAGGGCATCAATCTGAGTGTAGATATAGAAATGGATAAAGAAGCGGAGTTTAACGTTGTGGTTGACCCTTCTAATGGTGATATGCTGAAGGTAAAAGGAGAAGGTACTTTAAATGCGACGATGGATCCAAGTGGCAAGATCAGTATGACCGGCAGGTATGAATTGAGCGGTGGATCATACAAACTTTCTGTCGGCGGTCTTGCAACCAGAGAATTTAAAATCCAACAAGGCAGCAGTATTGTTTGGACCGGCGAACCGACGTCGGCAAATGTGGACATCACGGCATTGTATGAGGTAAATGCCCCTGCAATTGATCTAGTTGCTAATGAGGTGGATGATGCGACAAGAATTCAATCCAAACAGAAATTCCCGTTCCAGGTATACCTGATGATTGATGGAGAAATTATGAAACCGATCATCAGTTTCAAGCTGGACTTGCCAGAAAATGAACGTGGAATTATAGGTGGGCGTGTGTATACAAAACTACAGCAGGTAAATGCCAATGAGAGTGAATTGAATAAACAGGTATTTGCTTTACTGGCACTGGAACGCTTTGTAGCGGACAATCCATTCCAAAGTTTAGCAGGAAGCGGCAATGGATTGGTAGCCAATTATGCGCGTCAGAGTGTGAGTAAGCTATTGACACAGCAATTGAACAACCTGGCTTCCGACCTGATTAAAGGAGTAGATGTGAATTTTGGACTGAATACTTCGGAGGATTATTCAACCGGAAAATTAGAGAACCGTACCGAGTTGGAAATTGGTTTATCTAAAAAACTTTTGGACGACAGACTGACGGTAACGGTCGGTAGTTCTTTTGGATTAGAAGGAGGTTCAGGTCAGAATAATGAAAATGCCAGCAACATTGCCGGAAACGTCAATATAGAATATTTACTCTCTAAAGATGGACGTTATCGCCTCCGCGCCTACAGAAGGAACCAGACGGAAGGGATAATTGAAGGTCAGATTATAGAAACCGGTTTAGGTTTCGCATTGGTAGTAGATTACAATAAATTCAGTGAGATCTTTAGAAGATTTAAAGATAGAAGAACGATTAAAAAAGAACAGAAGCCCAAAAATGAGAAAGCGAATTAGACCTTTATTTTTTATGAGTCTTTGCCTGGTATTTTCTGCCTGCAGCAACATTAAATACCTGCCGGCTGGCCAGAATTTATATACAGGTGCGACGGTAAGGATCAACCCGGATTCTACAGGAAAGATTGCTGAGGAAAAAGATGTGAAGGGAGTTTTGGAGGCTAAAACCAGGCCAATCCCAAATAAATCATTTTTGGGATTAAAAATAAAATTATACATCTATAACCTGGCTGGCGAACCTAAAAAGCAAAAAGGGATCCGTTATTGGCTGCGCAATAAAGTGGGAGAACCACCAGTATTGCAAAGTCAGGTAAAAATCCCTTATAACAATGCCGTGCTGACCAGCTATTTAATTAGTCAGGGATATTTACAGGCAAAAGTAACCGGAGATACGATCGTAAAAAACAGAAGAGCTAAAGCACTATATACTGCTGAAACTGGTGATAGGTATCAAATTAATAAGGTAAATTTTCCGACAGACAGCTCGGGAATTGCCGCAATCATCCGAACAAATGCTTCAAAAAGTTTACTTAAACCAGGTAATTTTTATGACTTTGAGGTGTTCAAAGCGGAGCGAGAACGTATTGATGACGACCTGAAGCAAAGTGGCTATTTTTACTTTAATCCAGATTATCTGATTCTTCAGGTAGACAGTACAATTGGCAAGCACAATGTAAATATCTTTTTAAAAGTAAAAGAGATTACCCCAAATGCAGCATTGAAACCTTATACCATTAATGACATCACCATTTACCCTAATTACTCCTTAAGGTTTGATTCTTTAATCCGAGGCAGCAAACCGGTACTTTATAAAGATTTCATCATTAAAGATCCAAGGAATACTTTTAAACTAGGTGTATTTGATCGCCTTGTATTTTTCCATAAAGGGGAGTTATACAACCGTCAAAACCATAATCAGTCCTTGAATAGAATGGTCAACATTGGTACATTTAAGGTGGTGAAAGCAGATTTTCTACCAGTAGACAGCTTTAAAAACAACCAGCTGGATGTGAATTTCTACCTCACACCCTTAAAGAAAAACTCACTGTCCTTCCAGGTGATCGGGACCAGTAAGTCTAACAACTTTGTGGGATCAGAAGTGAAGATCACGCAAACGACCAGAAATGTGTTTCGTGGCGCCGAGCAATTGGAAATTAGTGCCAGCGGTGGTTTCGAACAGCAAATCCGAGGATCTCAACAAGCACAGGGTAATTCCTACTCCTTAACCGGACAGGCGAAACTGATTTTCCCACGCTTCCTGCTGCCGTTTTTCAAGTTCAACAGCACAAACGCTTTCATTCCAAAAACCAATATTCTCACCTCTTATCAGATTCTCAACAGAAAAGACTACAGCTTAAATGCCATCAAGGCTGAGTTTGGTTACGATTGGAAAGAGAACATTTATAAAGAGCATATTTTCAACCCAATCTCGATCAATTATGTAAGGTCTAATGTAAAAGACACCACGATATTTGCTAGTAGCCCTTCTTTAAGAAGCAGCTTAGAGAATCAGTTTATCATTGGCTTAAATTATAATTTCACCTATAATGACCAGGTGAATCAAAACAAAAGAAATAACATATATTTCTCTGCCGATCTGGAAACCTCAGGTACTTTATTTGGCCTATTCGCCCCTAAAGACGATGCTGGAAAAAGATCTATATTTGGTACTGCCTTATCTCAGTTTATCAGGCTGGAAGGAGATTTAAGAAACTATTATAAAGTCAACAAAAAGGTAACCTGGGCCAATCGTTTAAATGTAGGTATGGGTTACGCGTATGGAAATAGTAAAGCACTCCCTTTTGTTCGTCAGTTTTTTGCGGGAGGAAGCAGTGATATCCGCGCTTATGGATCAAGGTTATTGGGACCAGGTACTTATCAGGTACCTGACACCCTAAAGTTCAGAGATCAGGGCGGTGACATTAAAGTCATGCTGAATTCTGAACTTCGTTTCAAAATTGTGAGTATGCTTTATGGCGCAGCATTTATTGATGCAGGAAATATCTGGCTGAGGAAAAACGATCCGGACAGACCGGGCGGGCAATTTAAATTTAACAGTTTCTTAAATCAGATGGCTGTAGGTACAGGTGCCGGATTAAGGGTAGATGCTTCCTTCTTTGTTATTCGCCTGGATCTGGCCTTCCCTATCAGGCGACCTGATTTACCTACCGGACCGGCATGGGTGATCAAAGACATCGATTTTGGCAGCAGTACCTGGAGAAAACAAAATTTAACATTTAACCTGGGTATTGGTTACCCATTCTAACAGCAAAATGAATTTTATCAAAAAAACCATCGCCTTTCTTAAAGCCACAGGCCACCTATTTATTGCCGCCGGAAAAGGCTTTATGGAAGACCGGGTGATGAAACTAAGTGCTGCCCTTGCCTATTATACCATATTCTCTTTAACGCCATTGATCATTATTGTGCTTTCTGCAGCCAGCTTATTTTTAGGTGATACCGCAGATATCGGGACCATCAACCCCGGAGAAAAGTTCTTTGCCGAGATTGGTGACATGGTAGGTAAAGATGCCGCCAATCAATTGAGAAGCTTTGTGAACAATGCCAATTATAGTGGAAAGAGTACTTTGGGATTGATCATCGGAATCGGTACTTTAATCATCGGTGCTACTGCGGTTTTCATTGAGATTCAAGACAGCATCAACCTGATCTGGAAGGTAAAAGCAGTCCCTAAAAAAGGATGGAAAAAACTCATTGTAAATAGATTGCTTTCTTTCTCACTGATTGCTTCCCTAGGCTTTCTAATGCTGGTCTCTTTAGTGGTGAACAGTGTAGTGGTGGGCCTCGGACATAAGATCGCCAATTATATCAACATCGCAGAAGTTTCTGAACTGATGATGTTGATTGTTACCAATGCAATCACACTGGCCGTGGTGACCAGTATCTTTGCCATTATATTTAAGGTCTTGCCAGATGTGGAACTGAAATGGAAACCGGCCATTATTGGTGCCCTGTTTACCGCCCTGCTGTTTGGCATCGGTAAATATCTCATCGGGATTTACATAGAAGTGGGCAATCCAGCTTCGGCATTTGGTGCCGCTGGATCGATCATCGTGATTCTATTATGGATTTATTATACCGCAATTATCCTTTATTTTGGAGCTGAATTTACACAAGCTTATGCGGAAAAATATGATACTGGAATTAAACCCAGCAAATATGCAGTGCATACTAAAGTAGTAGTGGTGGAAAAAGAAGTGACTGCTTTGCCTCCGCAGCATCCTGAGGATACGGTTCATTTAAAGAAGGGGTAGTTTAACCTCTTTTCGATTGCTGTAAATAAAAAGCATGGCCCGTAAATCATTAGATCTACGGGCCATGCTTTTTATGTACAAAACACCTATTTTAAGCGGACTCTGCGATCATTTCTTCATCCGTTCTTTCATCAGCTTCCTGCTTTAGTGCTGCAGCTGCCTTAGAACGATCTGCCGGAGCAACGATATCTTCCAAAGTGTCTTTTTCTATTCTCAGGTTTTTGATGATATGACGCTGCCTGTCTGGGGTATTTTTGCCCATATAATATTCCAATAGACTTTTGATCGTTTGGTCTTTAAGTATCACCGGGTCTAAACGGATATCTTTTCCAATGAACAAGCCAAACTCATCTGGAGAAATCTCTCCTAATCCTTTAAATCGCGTAATTTCCGGTTTATTGCCCAGTTTGGTGATGGCTGCTTTACGCTCATCATCACTATAGCAATAAATCGTTTCCTTTTTATTACGAACACGGAATAAAGGTGTTTGCAGGATGTAAACGTGTCCTGAACGCACCAAATCCGGGAAGAACTGCAGAAAGAAAGTCATCATCAGTAACCTGATGTGCATCCCATCTACGTCGGCATCGGTAGCGATTACAATATTGTTGTAATGCAAGCCATCCAGACCATCTTCAATGTTCAGGGCATGCTGCAGCAGATTAAACTCTTCGTTCTCATAGACTACTTTCTTAGTCAGCTCATAACAGTTTAAAGGTTTTCCTTTTAAACTGAATACCGCCTGACAATCCACGTCCCTCGACTTGGTAATAGATCCTGAGGCCGAATCTCCCTCGGTAATGAACAAGGTAGTTTCGTATCGTTTCTCATGGGTGCTGTTAAAATGCACCTTACAATCTCTCAGTTTTTTATTGTGCAGGGATGCTTTTTTAGCCCTATCGTTGGCCAGTTTTTTAATTCCGGCGATGTCTTTACGCTCTCTTTCCGACTGTAAGATCCTTTTCAGTAAAGCATCTGCTACATCGGTATGTTTGTGCAGGTAATCGTCTAATTCTTTCTTTACGAAATCATTGATAAACGTTCTTACTGAAGGCCCATCTGGCCCCATATTCTGGGAACCCAATTTAGTCTTTGTCTGAGATTCAAATACCGGCTCCTGTACCCTGATAGAAATCGCGGCAATAATGGAAGCCCTGATATCCGCAGCATCATATTCTTTTTTATAAAACTCTCTTACCGTTTTCACTACTGCTTCACGGAATGCCGCCTGATGCGTTCCTCCCTGAGTAGTATGCTGACCGTTTACAAAAGAGTGGTAATCTTCTCCATATTGCTGACCGTGGGTCATAGCAACCTCTATATCATTCCCTTTCAGATGAATGATCGGATAGCGAATCGTTTCCGCCCCTGCGTGCTTATGCAGCAAGTCGTAAAGTCCACGCTCAGATAAATATTTTTGTCCGTTGAAGTTGATGGTTAATCCCGCATTCAGGAACACATAGTTCCAGATCATGCTTTCCACAAAATCAGTGATGTAATGGTAGTTTCTGAAAATTGTTTCGTCCGGATAAAACGTAATGGCAGTACCATTGCGCTGTGTAGTATCAATGACTGGATTCTCCAGGGTGATTTCTCCTTTTGAAAACTCTACCTTTTTGGTTTTATTGTCACGGTAAGATTGTACTACGAAATTATTGGACAAGGCATTTACGGCCTTGGTACCTACCCCATTCAGACCTACAGATTTCTGAAAGGCATTGCTATCATATTTACCACCGGTGTTAATTTTCGACACACAGTCAATCACTTTACCTAATGGTATTCCCCGGCCATAATCGCGGACGTTTACTTTCTGATCAGAAACGGTAATTTCTATGGTTCGTCCGGCTCCCATCACGAACTCATCAATTGAGTTGTCGACGATCTCCTTCAGCAATACATAAATCCCGTCATCCTGAGCAGAACCATCTCCAAGTTTACCGATATACATACCGGGACGCAGTCTGATGTGTTCCTTCCAATCGAGGGAGCGTATACTATCTTCGTTATAATTCGGTTCAGCCATGATGTAATTTGAGTAGAATTACAAATTTAAGGTAATATGCCGGGGAATCAACATCAAAGTTTCAACAAATACACATTTTCGTGTATATTCAAGGAATAAAACAAATCCCTTATGCCTGAGAAGAAACAGCTCTCTCTCTTCGACTTATCTATGATTGTGATTAGCTTGGTGATCGGGATGGGCATCTTCCGAACACCGGTAAATGTGGCTGCAGCGGCACAGGTTCCAAAGTTGTTTTTCTCTGCATGGGTCATTGGTGGACTTGTTGCCCTTTGCGGCGCATTGACTTATGCCGAAATTGGCTCCAGATTTCCCGTTACCGGCGGTTATTACAAGATTTTCTCTGCTTTTTACCATCCTTCTATTGCCTTTGCCATCAATTGTATCATTGTGGTTTCTAATGCCGCCTCCGTTGCCGGCGTTTCCCTGATCGGTGCTGAATATTTTAGTAAGATCATTCTTCCCATAGAATTGCAAACAGAATTTTATAGGATTGTGATTGCTGCAGTGACCATTTTCTTGTTTTACCTGCTCAATTTATTTGGTTTAAAAGTGAGTTCAAAGACACAGAATGTATTGTCTATGGTGAAAATAGGTATGGTGCTGATCTTGATCTGCGCCATCTTTACCGGTCCTGGGGCCACAAATATCAGCAATAGCTTACCAGAATTTAAAACCATCACCGGTGTTGCGCCTGATTGGATGGATTATGGAAAAGCACTCGGCGTTTGCCTGATTGCGATCTCTTTTACTTTTGGAGGCTACCAGCAAAGCATCAACTTCGGGGGCGAAACGAAAGAACCCAGCAAGGTGATTCCCCGCGCCATTATGATCGGCCTTGCCATTATTATTTTGTTGTATATGGCCATCAATTATGCTTACGTGAAAGTCATCGGTTTTGAACAATTGAAAACTGCGGAAAGCATTGCGGCAATCCTTGCCGGAAAACTATTCGGCCCAATGGGCTTCACCATCCTCTCCTGCCTGGTTTATTTTTCTGTATTGGGTTATGTGAATGTGAATTTATTGAGCAACCCAAGGGTGATGTTTGCCATGGGCGAAGAAAGAGCCCTACCTGCTGTCTTCAGTAAAAAGAGCAAAAAGAATGACGTGATGTTTGTGAGCCTCAGCGTATTTTCTGTGATCTCCATTTTCACGCTGTTCTATGCACAAACCTTCGATAAAATTTTAAATTATACGATATTTTTAGACTGTATCGGGATGGCAACCTCTGCGGCAACCATCTTTTTTCTGAGGAAAAAAACTGCCCATTTAGACAAGAACATCATTTACAGCATGAAACTTTATCCGTTGCTTCCATTGATTTTTATTGCGGCCTATTCTTTTGTAGGCTTCAGTATCTATTTTAGTGATAAAGAAGCCGGCAGAAATGGCCTGCTGATTTTTGCCGGATTTATTCTGCTCTATTTTGTCAATACCTCTCTCCGGAAAAGGAACAATAAAACCTAGTTAAGCTCCACAACAGACCAGTACCCCAATTAAAGAATATGCCGATAAAACCACTGCCATTCAGAAAAGAAATAGCCTACGCTGCCGGAATGATGGGCTGGAGCATCATGACCAATCTAATCATTGTGATGCTGCCTTACTTTTATTTGCCGCCAAATAATTCCGGATTGTATCCACTGGTGCCGCAATTATTGGTATTCGGAGCTTTCAATATTTTATCGCTCATTGCAGCCTCCGGCAGGTTATTTGACGCGTTGTACGATCCTTTTATTGCTGCTGTAAGTGATGCCAGTACCAATCCTAAAGGCCGGAGAATTCCGATCATGAAGTACGCGATTGTACCCGCGGTTATTTTTTGTGCCCTGGTTTTCTACCCATTGGTGAGGGGCGAAAGCATTACCAATGCCTGGTGGCTGACCTTTGTATTGGCTGGTTTTTTCATTTCGGTCACCACTTATATCATTCCATACAATGCTTTACTGGCAGAGCTGACCAATAGTGCAGATCAGAAAGTAAGGCTTTCTACCTATCAGCAGATTGGGTTTGTATTGGGCATGATTCTGGCCGCTTTATGTAATAATTATGCCGACCTGATCCAGCAATTTTTTCCACTAACCGGACGTGCCGAAGCCTTGCAGTATACCATCTGGGCTCTCAGTATTTTTTCCGGACTGGTCATGATCCTACCCATTATCTTTATTAATGAAAAAGAATATACCAATGCCAAGCCCACACATATCGCCCTGCTACCGGCTATAAAAAACACATTCAGGAATTCAAATTTCAAATATTACCTGATTTCAGATTTCAGCTATTACATCGCATTGAGCATCATTTCCAGTGGACTGCTGTTCTTCGTCACCGTATTATTGGGTCTACCAGATTCCGATGGCGGGAAGTTTATGGGCATCATGGTATTGCTGTCACTGGTCTTCTACCCTTTCATCAATTATGGGGCTAAAAGATTCGGAAAGAAGCCACTCGTACTCGTTGCTTTTGGCGTGCTCAGCCTGATATTTGTAACTATATTTTTCCTGGGGAAACTTCCTTTCTCGCCAACCATGCAGATGTCTATCCTGGTTTGCTGTGCTTCCTTCCCCCTGGCTGCATTAGGTATCCTTCCCAATGCGATCCTTGCCGACATCGCCCAGAAAGACACCGAAGAAACGGGAGAAAACCATGAAGGGATGTTTTTTGCGGTAAAATACCTATTTGTGAAACTCGGTCAGACGCTCGGAATCGCTATTTTCGCCATGCTGACAGTCTATGGAAAAGACCCCGGACAGGACTATGGACTGCGCTTAAATGGAGTCGTTGGCTTTGTACTCTGCGTGCTCGCCTTATTGTTTTTTAGCCGTTTCAAAGAAAATAAACCAACTAATTAACAGACACTTAGCTATAAATAAGCGAATTACCTAAAAGCCAAAAGTTATACGTATCTTTGCATTGAACGATATTCTTTCGTTTCATTATTACACATTAAAAGACAAACACATTGTTATTCGAAGAATTAAACCTGATTGAGCCAATTTTAAAAGCGCTCCAAACAGAAGGTTATACACAACCTACCCCAATACAAGAACAATCCATCCCAACTATACTTCAAGGCAGAGATTTATTAGGCTGCGCGCAAACTGGTACAGGTAAAACTGCCGCTTTCGCAATTCCTATGCTTCAATTGCTGAGCAAGCCTCACGCAAATACTAAAGTTCATAAGAACATCAAAGCATTGGTTTTAACACCAACACGCGAATTGGCCATCCAGATTGAGGAGAGCTTTAAAGCGTATGGTAAAAACTTACCGCTTCGTCATTTGGTGATCTTCGGTGGTGTGGGCCAAAAAGCACAAACTGATGCGCTAAACCGCGGTGTAGACATTTTGATCGCCACTCCAGGCAGACTATTAGATTTAATGAACCAGGGTTTTATCAACCTGAAGGACGTTGAGATCTTCGTACTGGATGAGGCTGACAGAATGCTGGACATGGGATTCATTCATGATGTTAAAAAAGTAATTGCTAAGCTGCCTGTAAAAAGACAGACTTTGTTTTTCTCGGCTACCATGCCTCAGGAAATCCAAAAGCTTGCGGATACGATCTTAACAAACCCTTTAAAAGTAGAGGTTACTCCAGTATCTTCTACCGCTGAAAAGATCAAACAAGAAATGTTTTTCGTAGCGAAGAACGATAAGAAAAACTTATTGATTCACATTTTACAAGATAAGTCAATTGAAACAGCATTAGTTTTTACCAGAACTAAACATGGTGCAGACCGTATCGTTAAAGATCTGATCAAAGTAGGAATTAAAGCAGAAGCGATTCACGGTAATAAATCACAAAATGCCAGACAAAGGGCATTGACTAATTTCAAAGCTAAAGCAACGAGGATTCTTGTGGCTACAGATATCGCAGCACGTGGTATTGATGTGGATGAATTGGCGCATGTGATCAATTATGAATTGCCAAACATTCCAGAAACTTATGTACACAGAATCGGTCGTACCGGTCGCGCGGGATTAAGTGGAACAGCGCTTTCTTTCTGCGATGCGGAAGAAAGAGACTTTTTGAAAGATATTGAGAAATTAATTGCACTAAGCATTCCGGTAACGGAAGATCATCCTTACGCGATGAGCTGGCAAAGCCTGATGAGCGCAGCAACTGAGAAACCTAAAGGTGGCGGTGGTTCACGTGGTGGTGGTGGTTCTCGTGGTGGCAATAGCAGAGGCGGTAATGGTGGAGGTAAACCATCTGGCGGTAAAGGGCAAGGTGGCGGTCAACGCGAACCTAACCTGAGCGGAGCGAAAAGAACACCAAGCAGCGGCAGCCGCAGGTGGAGCTCTAAAGGCAGCGCTGCAAAAGGATAAAATAGAGCGGAGGGTCGATCCTTTAACCCTCTTCTAAAAAAGCAAGCAAGACTATTCGATGACTGAAATCTTTCACCCTGAAAAAGGGTGAAATTTTCTAGGTCTTCTCATAGCATGCTTGCTTTTTTTGTTAATGGTCAAAATACTTGGGGAGATTAAATTGCAGGGAGGTGATTTTTAAGAAGTTGATTTTTGAGATGGGGAATTTGTGAGGCCAGCGGGCTTTTTTTCTTTCTTAACATTGATTTAAGCGCATTAAATAAATTGGGAAAATATATTTGCAAGTGATTTTCTTCAAATAATTTAATTCCAGGCACTGTTTAAAAAACAATTTTGTTAAACTTTTTTTAACATCAGACGTTAAGTTATTTAGCTATCTTGTAGCTACATTCTTAACAGAACAGATTGAGCAACAATAGTTTAAACAAAACCTATCTAAACATGAAAAAACTAATGAGCAAAATGATGGCTCTGGTTATCGCGACTGCCTTTATGGTGACTGCAATTGCCGGTTGTAAAAGCACGCCGAAAGATGCTGACCTAAAAACCGCGGTTGAAACTGCAATCCAGTCGAGCCCTAACTTATCTGCCTCAGGTGTTGCTGTCGACAAAGGTGTCGTTACAATTACCGGGCAGGTGACAGACGAAGCGAGTAAAGACGCTTTGGGAAAAGCTGCAGCAGCAGTTCCAGGAGTAAAATCTGTAGTGAATAACCTAACTATAGAAGTCGCTAAAGTTGAGGTGACTGCCGATACCCCATTAGCACTTGCAGTAAAAGATGCTACAAAAGACTTCCCTACGGTTGCAGCAACAGTGAACGATGGTGTGGTTACTTTAAAAGGAGAACTTAAAAAAGCCGACCTTCAAAAATTAATGATGGCAGTGAATGCCTTGAAACCTAAAAAGGTAGACAATCAATTGGTGATTAAATAATCCAGGAGGACAGAAAAATGGCTTTACAAGAAAAATATAAAGAACTTATTGATGCGGCAACCAGCGCAGGTGTAAACGACCTAAATGTTCGTGAACAGGATGGTGTGTTATATATTGATGGCGCTACTAGTGGTGCTGTAAAACAACAGCTTTGGGATTCTTACGAACGTCTTGATCCAAATTATGCTTCAGGAGACCTCGTGATGAACATTAATAGCGTTGCTGGCATCCCTGAGGGCGCTAAGCTAAAGGTAACCACCAACAGCTCCAACCTGAACATCCGTAAAGGTCCAAGTACCAATGATGACATCGTTGGAAAAGCTGCCCGCCATGAAATTGTAACACTTGTTGGAAAAGAAAATGATCAATGGTGGCTCATTAAAACCGACGATGGAGAACAAGGTTATTCCTATACACAATACCTAACTCCGGTAGAGTAAATTCGGCACTCATGTTTTATGCCTGAAAAATTTATATTGTTACTTTTAGACCTAGAAAATTTTGTCCTCTTCAGGGCAAAAGATTTCAGTCTAAAAGTAACAATATAGATTTTGAAATTTAAATTCTTTTTTAATCTCCACCAGGAATCCTATCTGGTAATATTGTTCGGCCTCACATACACCATCTGCATCACATTGATATTCCTCATTGCAAAAGCCGCTTCGCAATAATTAAAATAATACTGCCACTTCCGAATAAACCGATCGTCAAAGCCAAGCGCCTTTACTGCCAGACGGTGTCTGTTAAACTGTTCCGTCCACAATTGCAGTGTCCGTTCATAATCCAGTCCCAAATCCTTTAAATCTACCATTGTCAGGTTACTGGTCTTATTGATGGCCTCATTTATTTTCGCTACGGATGGCAATAATGAACCTGGAAATATATGCTTCTGAATCCAGTCTACCCCCTTACGCAGACTATCATACCTGGAGTCCGGGCTGGTGATCACCTGAATCGCAAGGATCCCATCAGCTTTTAGCAGCGCATTACATTTACTAAAATACTCCTGATAATAATTATGTCCTACTGCTTCCAGCATTTCAATGGAAACAATTTTATCGAAGCTCCCTTTAAGGTCTCTATAATCCATGATTTCTATAGTAATCAGATCCGATAAACCAGCTGCGCTGACCTGCTCCATTGCCCAATGCTGCTGTTCCTTAGAAATAGTTACGGAGGTGACTTTACAGCCGTAATTTTTAGCCATGAAGATCGCATTAGCTCCCCAGCCACTTCCAATTTCCAGCACATGATCAGTAGGTTTTAAACATAGCTGAGTACAAAGCCTCTGGTATTTTGCATTCTGAGCTGCTGCCAGCGACAATCCTTCTTTATAAAAATAACCACTGGAATAGGTCATTGAGGGATCAAGAAACAGCGAAAAGAAGTCATTATTCAGGTCGTAATGTTCCGAAATATTTTTTTGAGAACCAGAGATGCTATTTGACCTGCTGTTATGGTATACCCTATTTAACCATTTAAATACATTTAATGCCCAGGTTTTATGCTGACTACCAGATACGGAAGGTGCATTTTCAATATTGAGTAATACCCATTTGATGACATTAGTAATACTGTCTGTTTCCCATAAACCGTCTACATAGGCTTCGCCAAAACCAATATCGCCATAGAGCATCAGGTTCTTAAAAAAAGCTGTGTCTATAATTTGAATATTGGCTTTTACAGCTGATTGCTCCTCCCCGATTTGTATTTCCTGAGCATCTGGTAACGTAATCTTTAAACTGCCTTTTGTCATTTTGGACAAGGCATTCAAGACTAATTTCTCATAAAATCCAGCTTTAGATAGCGTAATGGAAAGCGACGACCTCATTTTTAATTCGTTTTTAAAGGTTTATATACGTCTTTTTGTAGATGTTGGTTTGCTTTCTTTTTATGAAAAGCGAACTTCTTCCTCCACAATAAAAAAGCCTGCCAATGAATCAGGCTCATCACCTGAAGTGGAATCAGGGGGATGGAGAAAAAATAACGCAGTAAGTTGATGTTGGTTAAGGGTTTTCTATCCCCCATCAGTGTACTAAGAAAAAAACAATTCCCTTGTTGATCATAATCATCAATACGAATGACTAATTTTTCATTCGGGATGGCCAGATCGAAGTCGAACAGCGTATCCAGGTCGATAAAAGGAGATACGTAGAAATATTTTTCTACCCGCTGCCGGAACCGCTCCCCTTTCATTTCTTCTTTTTTAATCAGGAATAGTTTCATCTCCCGGAATGTGTTACTGATCTCTGCGACCGCACAAAACGGATCTCCCAGCTCATCAAAGCAAAAGTAAAATGATACCGGATTAAAATTATAGCCCAGAACGGCAAGATTAGTGAGGAGCATAACGCGGCCTGCTCCCAGCTCCAATCCGTGTTGATCCAGGTATTTCCTAAGCTGATCCCGCAGGTTTCTATCTTGACCAGAATGTGTATGCTGGGCGGAGTCCTGGTGCTGATCTGCACTTTCTTCCGGCAAATGTAAATGATCCTTATCCCGGAAATTGAAAAAGTTAAAGCGATTGACACTTAGCCAGCGTAGTTTCTTGGCAAGCATGGGCAGCTCTTCAATATCCAGGTAAAATAGGTATACGCTATAGCCAAAGCTGTGCTTTTTAGGCGCCAGTCGATGGTGCATTACCTTACAGCTATATAAAGAAGAATTCATCATCAATGATCATTACCAATTTTCACAAAGTGCAGCCGCACTGGCATACGCATCTTCATGAAAACCATATTTAAAATAACTTCCACAATAATAAACCGGTCCATGCTGGTTAAGGATTACCAGCTCTTTTTGTGCCTGCATCGCAGGAACATCAAATAAGGGATGTTCATAATCAATTTCACGGATGATCTTTTTTGCATCAATTGCACTGGAAGGATTGATAGAAACAAAATAATCCTGATGATTCGATACCTGCTGCAAACGGTTCATCCAATAAATCGTGCTCGGTACCAAAACTTCGCCTTGCTTTTCTACCCGGTAGTTCCAGCTGCTCCAGGCTAATTCCTTTTTAGGCATTAAATTACTATCGGTATGAAGAACTGCTTTATTGGGCTGATATTTAAACTTAGAGAGCAAGCGTGCTTCATCTGGAGTTTTATCCTTTACGATCTGATGTGCCTGATCGGCATGACAAGCTAGAATCACACGGTCATATATTGCTGAACTGCCATCCGCAGCAAGGACACTGACTTTCCCATCGGCGAGTCTTGATACTTCAACCACTTTCTTCCGCAGCTGAATTCGATCTTTAAAAGGCTTGATCAATAATTCTCGATAAGATTGACTGCCATTATGAAGCGTATACCATTGATGCTGAGTATCTAACCCGAGGAAACCATGATTTTTAAAGAACCTGATCAATGATACTGCAGGGAAGTCCAGAATTTGCTCCATTGGTGTAGACCATACTGCGGAGCTCATCGGAATCAGGTATTTCCAGAGCATATCCTGACTGTATCCAAATTCGCTGATGTACCTGCCTATGGAATAATTTTCGTATTGCGGCTGATCAAGAATAGCCACGCTTTCCTTATTGAAACGATTGATCTGCATCAGCATCTTCAGAAAGGCAGGATTAAATAAGTTCCTCCGCTGTGCGAAAAGATGATTCAGACTTGAGCCACTATACTCCAGGTTATCAGGCAAGTATTGAACGCTGAAAGACATATCTGTTGCTTTTACCGGCGCATGTATTTTATCGAACAACCTGGACAGCTGGGGGTAAGTCTGCTGGTTGAATACCATAAATCCAGTATCAATATAAACCGTTTCTCCTTCTTCTTCTAGCGTAATCGTATTGGTATGTCCGCCAATATAGTCCTGTTCTTCATAAAAAGTAAGGTGGTATTTATATTGGAGCAGGTGACCGCAACCCATTCCGGCAATACCGGTACCTATAATTGCGACTTTTTCCATCAGGCTTTCTTTTTAAACAGGTAATGACATACCATCCATTCATTGCCCTCGTTATAGGCAAATAATTCTGCGCATGACAAATAGAACAACCGCCAGTAGACCCACCATTTTAAGGCTTGGTCTGCACCATAGGTTTCCCTTAAGATAGGCATAATTTCCTTTTTATGGGCATCCATATTTTTAAGCCATGCTTCGGATGTTTTGGCATAATTTGTACCATTTACCAACCAATGATTCGCTATGCTGAGGTGTTGGTTAAAGTAAAGCAGCAGGTGATTAGAGGGCATAATTCCTCCGGTAAAAAAATACTTGCTCATCCAATCGGTTTCATCATTCACTTCAAATTTATAGGCTAATTTATGATGGCTGAAAATATGGACAAATAGTCGGCCATCATCTTTCATAAAAGAAGCAATTTTGCCCATCAGCAATTCATAGTTGCGCATGTGCTCAAACATCTCTACGGAAAGAACACGATCATACTGGATAGGAGTTTTAAAAACATTGATATCCTCGGTGATAACCGTAATGTTATGCAGGTTTCTTTCTTTTGCAGTCTGGTCGATATAAGCTTTTTGAGTTGCAGAATTAGAGACTGCGGTGATGTGACTATTAGGGTATTTTTGAGCCATAAATAAAGTGAGAGATCCCCAGCCACATCCTAGTTCGAGAATATACTGACCATCTTTCAAGTCTGCGCGTTTGGTGGTCAGCGCGAGCATATCCTGCTCGGAAGTATCCAAGGAGGTCACTCCCGGATTCCAATACCCACTGGAATACTTTAAATGTTTACCCAAACAATATTGGTAAAAAGCAGTGGGCACCTCATAATGCTGTTGATTGGCATCTTCCGTATGAACGGCGATAGGTTCGGTTTTCAGTTTTGCAATCAGCTTATTTAAGCGCTGCTGCTGGGCTTCTGCATCTCCTACTATTTCGTCCTGGAGGCGTTTTTTTAGCAATCTGCGAATCCCTGCGCGTAATATAAAATCTGGTAATTTGTTCTGTTCAATTAAAGTATCGTACCACATGAATCTTCGTATTAAAGTATCGCTAATTACTTTAACTATACGTTATTTAAGTCCCTATGGTTTTTATTTAAGGACCGAAACCTTCTTTTTAAACCAAGGAATAAACACGCTGGTACTTTGCTGATATTGGCGGTACAGCTCGCCTTTGGAACGGAGTGCCTGTTCCTCTGTGGCAGGAATGCCGGTTACTGTAAATAGCAGATAGCCTATGATGAGCGGACTGCTCAGCGCAATCCATCCCCATGGGGCATGGAGGGCGAAAAGAAAATAAGCAATCCACATCAGCAGCTGGAAGAAATAATTGGGATGGCGAGAGTAATTCCATAACCCCAGCTGGCAAACCTGACCCTTATTGCAGGCCTCTTTTTTAAACTGGCTCAACTGCATATCTGCGATGGCCTCTCCGAGCACTGCAATCACCCAAAGGGCAATTCCTAAATATTCAAGGGTATGGATATGGGTATCCTGATTGCTGGCAATCAGAAAAAAAGGAATAGCGAGAATCACATTTGAGAAAGCCTGAAACTGAAAAAACCAGAAGAACTTTTTATTTTCATGGGGAGCCCATTCTTTACGGAGCTGTTGATAACGACCTTCTTCGACTTGGAGGTGACCGATCACCCTTTGCCACAGGTGTGCGCCTAGGCGAAGGCCGGCGATGACCACCATGCTGCAGATCAGCTGTTTTCTGAGTTCAAGTCCATCAGCCAGGAAAAACAGCAGCATGGCAATTAGCGGAAAGTTGAGTGCCCAAAAGACATCAACTACCCCGGCATTGTTTATTTTGACGGCCCAGCACCAAACTAGTGCCATGACCAGGCAACACGCTACTAAACAAATTAAGATAAGATAGGGTGTTGCCATATAAAATGTTTTTAGACTTTTCTTATTCGGATGATGTGCAGCCAATGCATCACCTTCATCAATGGATATGTAGGATCAAATTCAAACCAGCGTGAAGCGAAATTTGGATTATTTGGCTTTTTATGGTGATTATTTTGGAACAATTCACCCAGCATCAGAAAATCTAATGGAAGTGAATTCTTGCTGTGGTCATCATTATCATGATTCGAATAACCATATTTATGTCCGCACCAGTTGACGATAGCGCCATGAATCGGCCCCATCAAAAAGTGGATCGGCAATAAAAGGAACATCCACCAAGCTGTAGCAAAAGTTACATAAAACCAGATGTAAAAACCTATAAAGACCATTCTGGTAATCCAGGAATCTCCGATTTTGTCAATGATTGGCCATGAAGGGTATTTATCTCTAAACTGCTCTTCTGGTTCTACATTAAATTTGGAATAATTCAGGTAAATATTTTTTGTCTTGATCATCATTCCCCATACATCTTTAACGAAATGTGGGGAGTGCGGATCTTTTTCTGTATCAGAAAAAGCATGATGCATGCGGTGCAGGATCGCATAAGCTCTCGGATTTAGAAAAGAGGAGCCTTGCGACAAGAAGGTAATGGCATAAAAAAACTTCTCCCAAAAGGCGTTCATTTTAAACATTTTATGCGAGGCATAACGATGTAAAAAGAAAGTCTGTGAAAATAAGGAGAGGAACCAGTGTAAAAGAAAGAAAACTAAAATAATCATATTTGTGTATGTACGTAATACTGACCTATGGCAGATCTTGATGTTTGGCTTGCAAAATAGCAAAAAAAATCCCGTAAAAGTTTTACCAATACGGGATTAAATCATGTCTATTTGGTTTTATCTGCCAAAATCGTCTTGTACTCTTACAATATCACTTTCATCAGATGGATTTGTTGGATCTGTATGCTGCCAGATTTCGGAAACAATTCCCCAATCGTCCAAACCGATTAAACGGTGTCTTTCACCTTGTTTTAATTTGATCGTTTGACCAGGTGTTAGCTCTTTCACCTCACCTTGTTCATCTGTATCACTGGTACAAACTCCTACTGTACCATTTACCACTCTCCATATTTCGGCACGGCGGTGGTGATACTGCCATGATAAACGTGTTTTTGGGGCAACAATTAAAATTTTAGGGCTTAGTTTACCTGATATTTTCAATTCATCAACATTTAGTCCATCGAAATAAACATTGGCAAATTGTTGTGCCTGGTCCTCGTCAATTACGAAAAAACCTCCCCAAGGGCGGCTTTCATCACGATTGACCACATTAAATCCTTCAATTTTTAAGCGCTGAGCTACGCCATCAAATATTTCTTTTTTCTGATCTGACATTTTATTCTCGTATTTGTGCCAAATATAATATATATCAATGTAAAATAAGTGCTGTGTAACAGGATTAACCTAAACAACTGAAGTTCAGTACATCCGAATTAAAAATACCTATTAAAGGTGACCATTAGCTAGATTCGTCTTCAAATTATTCATTCAGGTAGCTTCGAAAGCTTAGGAGGATAACCACCGCCTATTGTCATAGAAATGTTTAATTTCAAATACTTAAAACTATCATATAATTACATCCGTTATAGTCGTAGTTTGTTTGGTTTAGGTTGGTCTGTGGTGGGCCAACTATCAATTAACAGGGATACCTCTCCAAGGTTTATCCCTGTTTCTATTTTAAGGCCTGGCCAATATTTCTTAGCCTTGCCTAAAAAAATGGCCCTGAATATATTAAATACCCAGGGCCATTTTTATATGTAGTATTCCAGGAATTAATCCAGCAATAACTTTTTAATTCTTTTCACAATATAGTCAATATCAAAGGGCTTGCTCACATAATCATCTGCACCAGCAGCAATACTCAACTCTTTATTCTGATCGTTTGCAGACATTACAATAATTGGAATGTGTTTCGTAAACATATCTGATTTTAAATCTTTACAGATTTCTGCTCCATCTCCATCAGGCAACATCACATCCAAAATGAATAAATCAGGTACTGAATCTTTCAGTTTCCCTTTTAGCTCCGAAAAAGTAGACGATAGTTGCAATTCATATCCTTCATCTTTAAGTAAAACGCCAATGATATACCTGATATCTTCATCATCTTCAAGCACATGTATTCTTTTGATCATATTAAATTGTTTTTAAATTGAACTTCGGCGAAGTACTAGCAACAATTTTGCCACATATTAAAAAACTGCAACAAAGAGGGTATAAATCTCCTATAAAATGGAAAAATTACTCTTCCTGGTCAACGATGTTCGTACTGTCATTAATTTTATTGATCATTTCATCCAATTCCAGCGCGGAACGTTCCAGCATGGTTAGTAAGGAGGCATCTGTCCCTTTTTCTTCTATTTTCATCAGGTTCAGAATTCCGATGATATTGCTGACTGGTTTCCGGAATTTATGAGAATTCTCCCAAGCAATGTTTTTAAGTATTTCATTTCTATGCAGCAGGCGCTTTTCATAATTTTTTCGGATGGTAATATCTCTCAGGGCTCCTACCATTTTTTCTGCCTGCCCCAGCGCATCCAGTAGGAGAAAAGCTTGATTAGAGACATATTTATAACTGCCATCCACACATTTCAAACGGTATTCACAACGCCAGGAATTACTCAGTTTCTCCAGACTTTCGGCCATACTTTTTTCCACATGATCCTGATCTTCGGGATGCACCTTGCTCAGTATCCATTCTTTAGTGTTTTCCCTTAAATCTGCGGTATAGCCAAAAATTTCCGAGAAACCATTTTGCCATTTCAGTTCATTTGTACCAGGACAATATTCCCAGATGACATCATTTGTTACACTCGTTACCGTTTCATATACCTTTAATAGCTCTTTGATCCGTTCTTCGGCTTTCACATAGATTTCAATATCGATTGCAATCACTGTGTAGGCCTCCTGTTTTTTGTGTATCGTTTTATGATGAGAAATCAGCGCAGGAAAAGTTTTCCCGTTTTTTCTTTTGTGCAGCCAGACCTGTGTAGCACGCCCTTCCTGATGTGTGGATTTGAGGTAATGCGCCAGCTTACTCTGCTCCGCTGCTGGCCGCAGGTCCATCACTGTCATGTTTAACAATTCTAGTCTGGTATACCCATATTGTTCTACCATCCGCTCATTGACTTCCAATAAGCGGAAATTTTCACGGTCAAATACATAAATTATAGCTATAGATCCTTCAAAAAGCTGTTTATAGTTACTCTGCATTCTAGAGATACTCCTGCGATACATTTCGATCAGCACAAACAAAATAAGTCCGGAAACAAATAGAAAGATGAGATTCTTATAACTATATAAAAAGCGCATATCCCTTTCCGGGATACGCTGATCAAGGTAACGAATCCACTGACTGCCCAAAATTAGCCATAGAGCTCCTAGGGCAAGATATACGAGTGTAATGATAGCCGGGATTCTTCGCATAAATTTAAAGATAATCTAGCTTTCTGAGACTAATGTAACTCCTTCACAGATCTTATTGAGCATTTCACAAGGACTCACATTGATGGCCAATGCGATCAGGTAAAGTTCTTCCGCTCTTAACTTGGCTGTATCTGTTAAAGTGAGCTCATTCATCCTCGCTTTTGTTAAACCTGTTCTTTTGGCTACCTGCGATTTATTTACAGATCTCTTTGCTAGATACTCTCCTAATTTCGTCATGATAAATATGGTTTTTCTAAAAATAAGTATAGATAAATATATAAATGAGAAAGATAAACTATATATGATTTGGCTAAATAGATATATTATACATACGTTTGTATTTACAATCTATACATATGATGTAATTTATAAGATTATAGTATGAAAAAGAAGCACAATTATTCGTTACCATTAATTAGTAAGGCGATGCTTTCCCCGGTAAATGTGGGGATGTTATACAGCTTTATGATTAAAAGAATAGCGAAGGGCTACAGCACTTCCGAAGTTTCTTTTTTAATGGGCTATGCCAATGATTATATGAAAAAAAAAGAAGAACTCAGCAGTATAGGTTTCAGCTATGAGGACATGCATTGTTTCCAGCATGCGGTGGAAGAGCCATCGTTAAGGGGTTTAATTTCAAGCTTTGAAAACGGAGGCAGTAAGAGCGAGTATCAGCTGATAAAAATCAGTAATCCGGTAAAAATAGAGTTTATGATGATGAGACTGGAAACGGATGGCCAGGAAACGCCCATTTTTCACCTTATAGAGAACAATATGAATAGCATTGCCCATAAAATCACAGAGCTGTCAATGGAAGCTCAGGCAATGGCCATCCTGAATGTCCTTTTTGAAGGCAAGCTATTTTACAGCCCTCAGTCTCCACTTCAGATTTACCAGAAATGCCGTAACAAGCTATCGGAGTCTTTTTCTCCAAGACACTTACAGGCGGCCTTACTCAACCTGACAAAAAAGAATGATTTCCCAAAATTAAAAAGAGTCAAATCCAAAGACAATGGCTGTGTCTATGAAAAAGTATTTGAATAATGTGGGCAACCTGTACAGCAACAGGCATGACCGGAATAAAAAATTTGATGACTTAGAACAATTCAAACCATGAAAACCAAGACGCCAACCTTACCCAGTATTCCGCTGGATTTTAAGATTGCCTGTGCAACTTATCAATTACCTATTCCAGAGGTATTACAGCTTTTCATAGACCATGTTTCTTTCTATGACTCCCTGAGCCAGAAATCTGACGACATTTACCGATGTGCCACCAATACGCTTTTAAATTATTCTCTTTCGATCCGTAGAGAAAGTGGTTCTGCTTTTATAAAACGTAGGGAGCCGATCTTGAGGTACATTCGGAATATTATCAAAATTTCGGTGACACCGGACTTAGCTCCGACGAGAAAAAGGAAAATGTCTGCGCCTTTAGTGAAAAAAATCTATGGGATTATGGAACCTTCCAGGACTCAGAACACCACTTTGGTGATGGAAGATGGCAAGGAATTACAGCTTAAAATGGATTTCTGTCTGCTTTGTGAGCTTCACAACTGTTCTCCGGAAGAATACCTGCAGCATTTCATGTCGCAGATATCCCTGCCCATTGTCCACGCCAATGTAGGACTTAAAAGGATTGGAGAAAATCAAGCGATGGGCTTTTTTTATAAAGTTTTAAACATCAGTAAGGAACTGCCCAGCAACAATGCCATTAGAACACTGCAAGTACAGTTTATTGACCAGATTCAGGAGCTGCACCTCTGGTTATTCATCATCAGAGACCATAAAAAACGGGTCAAAAAATATCAGGAAATATACTGCAAATACTATCAGCAGCTCCTGGCCATCAGTTAAAACTAACCAAATATATAAGCTTATGAAAATAAACGTCACCCTTGATTCGCCGGAAGATTTTAGTGTGCTGTGCGACCTGTTTAAAGTAGAACCACAGGCATTTCTTCAAAAATTTGTGGATCGGGTTTCCTTCCCATTTTATTATAGTCAGCCAGACGGCGATGAGCGCTGGGCCACCCTTTTCTTTCTCTACTACCTTACTGAGGATGAACGTCTTGAGCAGGAGATGAACCAGCATGAGCCTTTTATGAATGAGTTGGCAGATATCGTTTTTAAGCAGCTGGATTTCAGCCACAAAAATGCAGCAAAAGCAGAGTTTGCAGGGCGGAAGGTGATGAAACAATGGCACAAACAAGTCATGGCAAAAAGGGGGAAATAATCCCCCCTTTTTTTATTTAGCTTTTATCCAGTTGGCTAAGTCCTCAACTAAGGTTCCTGAAACACTGCCTGGTATTCCATACTGAGCACTATCTCCCTTTTCTGTTTGAGGAATAAACAAATGGTTTAAATCGGGATATAACTTCAAGGTAACATTGTTTTTCTTGCCTAATGCGGCTTTCCAAAGGTCAAAATCCTGCTGAGCAACCTGGAAATCAAATGCTCCCTGGGCTACAAAAATCTTTTGTTTAATCAGTTTTTTCGCAGCTGCAACCTGATCATATTGATTGATATCTGCCCAGTACGCAGCAGGTAAACCTAGAATTAACGAATCCGGTTTCATCTTCCCTATGCTGGTAAACCTAGTTTGTGCAGTTTGCTTTAACACTTCATCCAATTGTTTCTGTAAGTTACCGGTAGTATCCTTCGCTTGTGCGACAGCATATCTATTCTGCTCTTCAATCACGTCGGTCAGCTTCCTTGCCGGTGCAGCTGCCAGCACAATACCTTTAATGTCCGGTACCTGCAGGGCCAATCTTGGCGCCAGCATTCCACCCATACTGTGCCCGAATAAAAAGATTTTACTTCTATCTACACCAGGAATCGTTTTCGCTAATGCGATGGCCGCAAGTGCATCATCCAGCACTTCTTCTTTTACAGTAAATGCTTTGCTAAAGTCACCGGAATAAGCCAATGTTCTCTTTACATAACGGATACTGGCAATTCCCTGACTGGCTAAACCGCCTGCAAGATCTTTAAAAGGTTTGTTTGGACCTACAGTTTCATCCATATCGGCAGGGCCGGAGCCATGTAAGAATACCACCAATGGGAAATTACTTCCTTTAGCTGGTGTGGTTAACAACCCAACTAAACTATGTCCAGGAGTAGTGACATAAATTTCTTTTTCTTTATAGGCAGCGGTGTCCACATATGCAGGTTTCACATAGGATGAAGCCTTTTGTAATTGTCTTGGGAATAGACCTACTAAATTTTCATTTTTATTGAAGACCAATAGAAAACCCTGGGTATCTTTTTCAAACTCTGCATCCACAGCTACTGTAAAGTATTCGCCTTCGCTTTTACTTTGCACGACATCCATGCCTACGTATTTTCCATAATTTGTGGTCAGGGTGCTCCAAATGGTCTGTAGATTTTCTGCAGAGATCTTAGTTTGCACGCTTACATCAAAGAAGCCTTGTGCATCCTGAAACTTTTCCTGCTCCATCGTTTTCATGAATTCCTGAGAACGTGTAAACAGCGACAATATGCCTTGTGAATATCCGGATACCGTGATCAGCAGGGCAAAAAACAATAAAATAACTTTCTTCATGTAATTGTAATGGTTGTATTTAGTTAAGGTGGTAATCAACCAAAGTTAGCATTATTTGATTCCCTTTATGGAATTTCTAATTCATAAAAAACCGGGTATCCATTCTAGATGGATACCCGGTTTTTATGCAAAAAAAAGGGTTAATAGCCTGGGTTCTGTTTCAGTACTCCCCCACTACGATCGATCTGAGTCTGAGGAATCGGGAAATATTCATCCTTATCCTCCATCACTGCTGTAGTTAGAAACTTAAGATAAGTCCCTTCAAATGCAAAATAATCAGTCATTGTTTTTTTCGCAATCCCCCAGCGCACCAAATCATAAAAACGATGGCCTTCCATGGCCAGCTCCATACGGCGTTCAAAGCGTACAGCGGTACGTGCATAGGCCCGATCTGGAAAACTAAGGTAAGGATTTACCCTATATACTGCGGCATTACCACCAACAGCCTGCTTTTTGGGTAATAAAGCAGCCCTAGCTCTAATTCTATTGACCAAAGTCATCGCCGCTGGCAGACTACCTGCTTCCGCTTCACATTCTGCCGCCATCAGATAGACATCTGCCAACCGGATGATGTTCACATTCAGACCCGTCACATTTGGACTTCCTGGACCGGTATTACCGCTGATTTCTGAAGCCTTAATTACGTTTTTCATGGCAACGAAAGGCCCACCTACGCCAAGTCCTCTGATCCAGTTATCCCCTGGCATGATGCCCCAATCCAGGAATTCCACACCTCTCCTACCCGCGGTATAATCTAATCTTGGATCAAATTCAATGGTCCTATCCAACACATAATTATTCTTTTCGGCCTCGGTCATCCCATAATCAGAGAAATAAGGGTTAAGCCTGTATTTATCATCCAGAAAGGGCAAGCCATCTGCCGTTACTTTGAAAGCATTGACCAGATCAAATGAAGGCTGAAAGAAGCCACAGCAATTGATCGCTGCGGATCCAACAGGAAAATTAAGCATGTCACCTACATTTCCATTGTCACCTCCAGATCCATCAGTCCCCACAGAATGCTGCACAGCAAATATGGATTCTGGCCCATTTTCTTTGGTCACGTCAAAGTTATTGGCAAAAGGAAGGCTTTCAATCCCTGGTCTGCCAGCAATCACATCATTAAATAAAGGCAAGGCATCCAGATATTTCTTTTGATATAAATAGACCTTTCCCAAATAAGCTTTTGCAGCGATCTGGTTCACACGTCCTATCTCTCCTTTAGGGCTGGTAGGTTTCAGGTTGGCTACTGCAAACTTCAGATCCTCCACAATAGCTGGATAAATATCCTTCATATTATCTACGGCTGATTCGGTGGTATTTTCTGTAATCAAGGGTATATTTTTAAACACCCGCACCAGGTAAAAGTTATAATGGGCGCGTAACATTCTAGCCTCTGCTGCGATTTCTCCAGCTCTATCGGCTGGGAAACTTTTATCCGAAGCCTGTACCAGCGTCAAATACTTTAAGGTATTGTTACAGCGAACTATCCCTTCAAAGCAACGTACCCAAAGGTTTTCCAAATTGTCGTTGGTACTGTTTGGCTCATGTATTTCCAATGCAGCCATATTGGGCTGATCACCGTTTTCACTTCCCTTGTGGGCATTATCAGAAATCGCCTCTCCCAATAACCACTGACTTGGTGCAGCTCCGTAATTACCCCAGGTACCGTTCAAATTCCCATTTAAAAGCCCGTAGGCACCTGTCAACAATGCTTCCACCCCTTTTTGTGAGGTCAATTGTTCAGGAATCAGTTCTGCCTGCGCATTCTTCTCTAAAAACGACTTACTACAACCTGCTGCAGTAATCATACATATTGCGAATATGATATAGTTAATCTTTTTCATACGTTTCATGTTTATCATTAAAATCCTACACTTAAACCGATCAGGAACTGACGCGGACTTGGATAAATCCCTCTATCTACACCTAATGCAGAATAGGTTTCCGTTTCCTGACTTACTTCCGGATCCAGTCCTTTGTATTTGGTAATGGTAAACAGATTCGTTGCACTGGCATAAACCCTTACTTTGTTTACCCCCCATTTAGGTCCGAATACTTTGTCGACAGGCAGGGAATATCCAATCTGAAGATTTTTCATACGTAGAAAGCTTCCATCCTGTACATAATAACTAGTGGATTCTAATTCGAAATCACCGGCATTAGCATTTGGTGAAGGAATCAGGCTACCCGGATTGGATGGACTCCAGGCATCCAGCATTCTGATACTTTTAGCTCCGGGAAAGGTCTGGAAGTCTGTAAAATATCTGGTCGCTTCATACAGGTCAATCCCCTGCACACCATTAAAGAACATCGAAATATCGAAGTTTTTATAGGAAGCATTGAAGCTCAAAGCGTACAAGAAATCCGGGTTTGGATTGCCAATAATGGTACGATCGTCTGCCGTAATCATATTGTCGCCATTCACATCTCTATATTTCAAGCCACCCACTCTGGCCTTTGGATAGGAAGGACTTTGACTGACGTCACTTGCATTCTGATAAACACCGACTACATCATAGCCATAAAAAGAGCCGAATGGCATACCTTCTTTAAGAATACTGGTTCTTAAGGTTCTGAATGTACCATAAACTTGCTCTGTCACGCCTGGCGCTAATTTTACAATTTCATTCTTATTTTTAGAGAAATTTACGCCAATATCAAATTTGAAAGGCTTGTTGTCTACTTTCCCATAATGATAGGCCAGGTTGAATTCAATTCCTTTATTACTCATATCTCCCACATTCACGAATGGAGAATTCCCCATACCGACATTCGTAGCGGGTAATGGTACCGGATAAAGCATATCGCTTGTTTTCTTGTTGTACCAATCAACAGATCCATCCAGCACTGAATTAAACAGGGTGAAGTCTAAACCGATATTCAGCGAGCTTAAAGACTCCCATTTCACCGCAGTGTTTTGATAATTATTTTGCCAAACTCCAGAAGTCAATTTATTATCGCCACCAAAACTATAGCCAGAATTGACTAGCGAAGATTGGTACCTGTTCAAATATTGAAATCCAGGAATTCTTTGATTTCCCGTTTGTCCATATCCTACCCGAAGTTTTAAATCTTCAATCCATTTGACTTTACCTTTAATGAATTCCTCTTCAGAAAGTCTCCATGCGACACTTCCTGCCGGGAAATATCCATATTTGTTATCTGGTCCAAAGTTAGATGATCCATCGCGACGGAGGGTTACGCTGGCTAGGTAACGGTCATTAAAGGAGTAATCCGCCCGTCCAAATATAGAGAACAAGCTGCCCACTGTACCTGTACTACCATTGCTGATATTAGAAGCACCTACGCCCAGATAATAGTAATCCAGATCGCCCAGAACGAAGAAGTCATTACGTCCCGCATCCACACGACGAGTTCTGGAACTGATGGCTTCTGTACCCAACAAGAGATTCAAACGGTGTTTTTCGGCAAATACTTTATTATAGGTCAGGGTATTTGTCCAGGTCCACTCGTTATTATAACCAAAATATTCATTCAGGTTATTGGAGTTATTTCCTTCGGAAAATTCCAGATTGGGATACCGCAGGGTAAGGCCATTATAATTTTCATAGCGAAGACCAAAGCTTGTTTTAGCGGTCAGGCCATCAATCAGATCGAGTTCCCCGAAAACATTTCCGAAAAAGAAGTTGCTCTTATTCACATTGTCCTTACCACGGTATAACGTAGCCAGTGGATTTTCCGAGTTACCTAGCTGACTGCCCCGGCTACCTGCAAAATTCCCCTTAATGTCATAGACAGGAATAATGTTATTCATCCGGTAGGCCCAGCTAATCGGACTGCCTTCATCCTGGTATTCTCCGGACACATTCGGGTTTACCCCAACACCATAGCCTTCAGAATAGGAATATTGAATATTTTCTCCGAAACGCAGTCTTTTATTCAATGCGGCAAAGCTCGTATTTGCGCGGACATTGTAGCGTTTAAAGCCGGTATATTTGATAGTTCCCTGTTGATTGAGGCTTCCCGCAGAAAAGCTATAAGTCGCATTCTCACCTCCCCCGGCTGCACTCAGCTGATAGTTTTGAATCGGTGCAGATTGAGTAATCTCGTCAAACCAATTGGTCCCTTGCTGATTGGCTTTTGTGATCTGATAAAAAGTGGTGGGATCCGTACTGTAATTGTATTTAGAAGGATCAGCATCAGCAGGCGTAATCTTTTGCCCTGTTGCGGGTCCTGCCAGCAGGTATTCTGGAAGTGTTGGCGTTAGCCCACTCCCGTAATTATCCCCGGCATTAGGTTTAAGCCCTGCATTTGTATACGACGCAAACATATACTCCGCGTACTGCATCGGGTTCAACATTTTTGGGAACGTTCCCTTTCTTGGTACCTGCCTGCCATAATAGCTATCGAAAGTAACACGCGGCGGACCTACTACCCCTTTTTTAGTGGTAATGATCACGACCCCATTATTCGCCCTTGCCCCATAAATTGAAGCGGAAGAAGCGTCTTTTAAGATCTGCATACTTTCTATGTCATTCTGGTTTAACCAGCTTAGTTTTCCTTCATAAGGTACCCCATCAATAACATACAGCGGATCGTTGTTGTTGATGGTAGTTATCCCACGGATGCGAATCTGTGGTGTAGAACCTGGTGCACCATCATTTACAATCTGAACACCGGGTGCTTTACCTTGTAAAGCTTCCACCGCACTTGCTGCAGGCTGTTCTTTTAACTGTGCAATATTAACTACGGCTACTGAACCGGTCAGGTCTTTTTTACGCTGACTGGTATAGCCCGTTACCACGATTTCGTTCAAATTACTGGCATCTGGATTTAATACAATATTTATACTGGTTTGCTTACCTACAAGGATTTCTTTGGTAACATAACCTACAAAAGAGACGGAAAGTATATCTGTAGGTTTGACATTGATTGCAAAAGCACCGTTGGGATCTGTCAACGTCCCCATGGTTGTGTTCTTGACTTTTACGGTAGCACCGATGATTGGTAACTTGTCGTCACTGCTGGTAACCTTACCGGTGACTTTGACTTGCGCACTTACTCCAAAGGATAGGAACAGGCAAGCCAGCAAAAGGAGATATCCCCTTTTGAGAGTTGGTGTGATTTTAAGCATAAAATATTTGGTTAGGATAGTTAATAATAGGGTTAGTCAATATTACACTACATAGGCGTTAAGATTTAATTAGCAGTTTGGTTTGTTGGGTAAATATTTTGGCGCTTTAATAAGAATACCGTTAAACCAATATAATCATAGTGTAATTAATACACAAGTACTTTCGTGTATTTATTTTACAAAACTTTTACTTTAAAATAAAAATGTGCTTCCACTAGGGCATACTACGACTATTACACTAAAAAGCTTTAAATTACCTCAAATATTCTCTTTATAGGTCAATGTAGATTTCCTTAAGATGTAATCAATAAAAACACTATACAGAATACCGCCAAATTTTAAAGCTATGAGGTAATTTTTCTATATTTTCAAAATATTCAACTCATGGAGAATCTCGAAAGTGATTTCTGTCCTGGCGGATTCAAAATACTCAGCGCTGTGCGCTGCCTGGATCCTATTGGCAAACTAGTAGACCAAACAGCTCATAAAGAACAACCGGGTATAAATTTTTATGTAATCTGGTTTATTTATTGAAGTCAATTTCGTAGATATGCGCCCATAATTTACCCGTGATGTACACCTTATCGGCGATCGGATCATAAGCGATCCCATTCATTTCCGCAGCACTGGAATTCATATTTTTCTCGGTGATGGACACCTTAGTCAGGTCAAGCTTACCTACGACATCACCATTTGAAGGGTCAATTTTAACGATAAAATTAGTACCGTATACATTTGCATAGATATAGCCTTTAATAAACTCCAGCTCATTCAACTTTGTGACTGGCTGTCCATTTTCCCTTACTGAAATCGTTTTTAATGGCGACATAGTATTCGGGCTGATATAAGTTAAATTATCAGTTCCATCACTCATGATCAGACTTCTGTCATCTGTTGTCAGACCCCAGCCTTCTAAATTCGCGTACTTAAACTCCGAGATCTTTTTAAATGTAGTGGCATCATAAATAAACCCCAACTGATTTTTATAAGTCAGCTGATACAATTTACCTTTTAATATCGCAATTCCTTCTCCGAAATACTTTGCTTTATCCAGTACCACCTTAATATCTAGCGTTCCGGTTTTCAGGTCCTGTATGCCAATTAGAGAACGGGTATTGGTAAGTTCCAGCGGAGCACCGGTACTTTCTACCAGCCTGCCAGCATGAAACAGGAACCCTTCTGTAAATAAGCTCGTATCATGGGGGAAATTGTTGGTGACATAATGACTGATGACAGGTACTGTCTCTTGATGAAGCGGAGTAACTGGCTGGCTATTCCGACAACCCATCATGCCGATCATTAAGAAACTACAGATCATCGCTCTTTTCATGGCAGGAAGATATAGATAATTTATAACCTAAATTCTTTTTGTGTATTTTCAAATCAAATATAACGCCACAATGATATTAAAACGGTCGACAGAGACCCTCTTATTCAAACCGAATAACTTTAAAGACATCTACGATGACCTTCATGAGTTACATCGGCTCTATTGTACTGGAATATGCAGGCCGTAAAATTAGTTTCGACTATCAGATGGGCGAGCAGCCCGGATTTAAACACCCATGGCTTCCATAATGGAAGCCATGGGTGATTTCAATAGCTAGAAAACAATTACTTATTATCCGGATACATCTGCATACGCGTTACCCGGTGGAATGCGGAAACACTAGGTGCTGTAATTGCCAGTTCGTAAATTACTTCATTTGTCTTCAGATCAATTTCGACCACTCTTCCTCCTAATCCTTTATTCGTTTTCACCCCCATTCCCGGACAAAACAAAACATGGCCTGTTTTCGGCAGATACTGCACCCCGGAAAGTGCTGCAGAAAAACCTTGTACTCCCCTGCTTTCTCCATAAGCCCATACTTGCTGCACCGTTTTCTTTATTTCATCTACCTTATACTCCACAACCCGGCTGTAACCATCTGGACTGCCCAACGTTTTAGCCTGAAAATGACGGTTATATCCATTGTCAAAAACCAGAATATTGCCATTAGGCATCAATACAGGTGTATGCATTCCCCAAGACCAGTCAAAATCAGGATGTGCAGCCTCACCAGCAATCACCTTTGGATCAGTAATTACTTGTCCTTTTGCATCCACGGGAGACAATAAATATTGCTGATAAGCGCTGCTCCAATTTTTATGCGGTGAAATCAGCCATTTCAATGCGCCTCCTCTTGAAAAAGAAATGATGCCCTGAAAACGTACTGTGGCTAGAAAATCAGCTCCCATTGCTGCAATGGAGTTGTTGTGCGCCCAATTGACTGGTGTCTGACTGTAATCCACTCCCGACAAATCACCTTGATGGTCGTAACGGGCAGTATCCAGCATATTGGCTAAATCCCATTCTTTCACAACCATGCCTGATAATGGATTTATTTCGATGATATGGTCGTTGATTCGTGGTTTTCCATTGAGCAGACGTGCTGCAGATTTAGAAACAGTAACCAGAAAATTGCCATCGGCAGCTTCTGTTACTTCATGATGAAACGTATAACCTAATTTTTTCAAATCCCATTCTTTAACCAGATTACCGAACAGATCGATCTCTACAATACGACTTTCCTGTCCGTCGCCGCTTAAGAAATTTCCATTTTTCATTCGTTTTAAACCAATTGAGGCTGCTAATCTTTGCAGTTTGGGCGACTGTTTCAACAGCAATATCCAACGGATCTCCCCATCTGAGTCGACCATGTAAGGACAGGAGGTGTCGATTTCACTTTCGCCGGGATAGCTTACTAAGCTTAATCCGGGTTCCATACGGCTCTTTTGTGCTACAACTGTTTCAAATGTTGGGAAAGCCTTCAGGTCCAATGCCGCCGTTTGTATTTGAACATACGTTCGGCCGCGTTCCTTACCTTCCATATCTGTAAAAACAAGGGCTACACGATTGTTGTAATTGGCATAAAGTCCGAATACAGGAATCGTTTGTCTGGGGTTTGAGGCGAGAAACAAATGCTGTATACTCCCATTTGTGCCGGGCTTCCCTTCCACAATTACTTGTACCCTTCCCCGTCCAGGCAGCAATACCTCTACCGTTGCGGCCAAAGGATTAACCCCGGAAGGATTTAAGGCTTTATCTTTGACTATAAAATCCAGAGAGCTCCCTTTTGAAGGTATGGCAAGGCTGATTTTATCTTTAAACTGAATCACTGTTTTCCAAAGATCCGGTTGGTCCTGAATATCCTGTACCAGCGCTCCTGGGACTTCGATATCACCGGACTCAAAATGAAAAACATAATTTTCTTTTTCTTTACTGTAGCTGTTGAGCAGAATGCCATTATTGACCATCCCTTCCAATGAATTCTGGAATTCAATACCTCCAGTGGGCACATCCACCCTGTCTTTCTTACAGGCCATAAAACATAGCAGTAAAAAGCACAATAGTCCTGTTTTTAATCCGTAACCTCTATTTCCAATCATCTCATGATCTATTAAAAAAGGCGGGAAAGAATAATTCTCCGGCCCACCTTTTTATTTGTTCAATTCATTTTATTATCTCCATAAAGGATGCTGCTGAATGGCCGTATTTGTATTCAGCTCATTCTGTGGAATTGGCAGGTAAAAATGTTTGGCCTGGAAGTTATCAGCGCCTTGTTTTTTATTATTTACCAAAATTTGTTTCATCTCCGGATAAGTATAGAATCGTTTCAGGTCGAAGAACCGGTGACCTTCAAAGAAGAATTCCAATTCATTCTGATGAATCACTTCTTTCCATAAATCATCTGTCCCGCTCCATGTTTTATTAGCCAGGCCTGCACGGTCGCGGATACGCTTCAAATCGTTTGCTGCATCTCCTGTTTTACCCGTTTTTATCGCTGCTTCTGCATGCAATAAAAGCACTTCTGAAAAACGCATTAAACGCAGGTTATTGTTCTGATTTTTTTGATTGTACATACTATTTGCATCGGCTTCATTCTTGTAAAAATTGGTAAACTTCTTGATTAGGAAGCGGCCTTTTTTACCGTTGATCGTTGGATAATCCGGTTCACCTCTCAAACGTTTCGTAGCTGAAGCATCCCAGATCTGGTCAAAAGACAGGTTACCAAACCAGGCCCCATCAGGTATCGTCGTTTCAAAATCAGAATGCTTCCAGAAGAAACTAGTATACATTCTTTTGTCGAACCTGGTGTCTGACCCTGCTGGTCTTTCTTCCGCCACAAAGTCGGCTACAATAGCTGCTGTTGGCATCCATTTAAACCAGCCGCCAGTACCCTGAGGCCCCACAAAATTGGGAATTACAAAACCCTGTGTACTGGTGGCTTCTTCAGCCCCCCAGGAACCACTTCCAAAACTTCCGTCATAAATTAACTCAAAAACTGACTCTTTGTTTAACTCTGTATTCTCATTGAAATTATCCTCGAATTTAGTAGTCAGGTCATAAGTATAAGGGGCTTTCATGATGATGCTCAATTCTGCTTCCGCTGCTGTATACATCTTTCTATAATTGTACGATTTCCCTAAATACGCAATTGCAGCACCTTTGGTCACCCTTCCTGCTTCTGCTGCCGGACGTACAATAGGCAAATATTCTTTTGCGGTTTTAAAATCAGCTTCTATTTGTTTCCATACCATTTCTTCTGGAGAGGAGGGCTTCATAATTTCATCCGTACTTTCGGTGGCAGGAATCAAGCGTAAGGGTACATCTCCAAAGTTGGTCACCAAAAGAAAATAGGCGAAACCTCTCAGGAAACTTGCTTCAGCAGAAAGTTCATTGATTTTGGCCTCGCTCATTGGTACTCTTTTAATGTTGTTCAGCACTACATTCGCGCGGTTGATGGTATTGTATAACCTGCCGAAATCACTTTCTGCAGTATTCGCCGTATTTGTATAAGTAGCTGGTTCCCAATTCAACATCTCTTCCCCTAAAATGAACCACACATCATCTGCTCGGTTCATGGTATGCCATCCGGTATATCCTCCATAATAGCCATACATTTGTCCGCGGATAGGAGAATAAACAGTAGCTATTGCCGATTGTGCATTCGCTTCAGAAACCCAGAAAGTTTTCTCTACAGCTTGATTTGGGTTCACTTTGTCCAGAAAATCAGCTTCTTTACAACCTCCTAAAGAGATTGCCAGTATTGCAACAAAAAACAGTTGCTTTAATATATTCGTTTTCATGCTTAGTTTTTTTTGATTAGAAACTTAATTGGAGACCAAAAATCAGGGTCCTTGAAGAAGGAAAACGGCCATGGTCTGTTCCTCTGGACATGGTGCTTGATCCGCCGCCATTCTGATCGTCATTCTGACCAAGGTCTGGCGTATACCCTTTGTATTTGGTTGCGATGAACACATTTTCCATGGAAGTAAAGACTCTTAGGTCTCTAACATGGATTTTGCTGACCAGGTTATTAGAGAAAGTGTAACCAAGTTCTACGGTTTTCAAACGGAAAAATGAACCATCTTCTAACCAGCGGTCACTCACACGGCGGCTGTTTTTATTTTCATCTTGCTGTGTAAAACGGGGAACATCAGTATCTCTATTCTCAGGGGTCCAGGCGTTCAATACGTTGGCACCGAAATTGGTAAACTCATTCATGGATTCCATGCGCGCACGGGTGTAGTTATAGATCTTATTTCCTTTCATGCCATCAAAGAAAATACCCAGGTCGAAACCTTTGTAAGCTACACTACCACGGATACCGTAACTGAAATCCGGGAATGGACTGCCTGCATATTGACGATCATCATCCGTAATTTGTCCATCACCGTTGTAATCTATAAATCTGATATCGCCAGCTTTAGCGTTCGGCTGGATTACTTTTCCAGCTGGAGTTTTATAGGCTTGTGCTTCTGCATCTGACTGGAATAATCCAGCGGTTTTAATCAAGTAAAATGCACCGATCGGATCACCTACTTTTGCCCAGGTAATGGTTCCTTCTCCTTGTGGATTATAACCCCCAAATTCTTGTTTTGAGCTGCCTACAGTAATTGCTTCTACTCTGTTTCTTACTACAGATCCATTTACACCAATATTGTAACTTACTTCACCAATCGTGTTTTTATGGTTTAACAGCATTTCAAAACCTTTATTCTTGATGATACCGGCGTTCATTGTCGGACTGCCGTTGATTCCTGTAGAACCTGGCATAGCGATACTCAATAATACATCGTCTGTTTGCTGTATATAATAATCCGCGGTTAGCGACAGTTTGCCTCCAAAGAAGCTACCATCCAAACCTATATTTTTGGTTTTTGTCTCTTCCCAGGTTAGGTTTTTCGGAGAAGGCCATACAATACCGGTATTACTGCCCATCCACCAGGTTCCACCCTGAATATAATTGATTCCGCTGCTGCTAATACTTTGAGTTGCATAGTTGCCAATTTCCTGATTTCCGAGCACCCCATAACTCATGCGTACTTTTAACTCATTAATCGTGTTTTTCAAGCTGCCAAAGAATTGCTCATTCATGATATTCCAACCGACAGAAACGGAAGGGAACACACCATAACGGTGGCCATCTGCAAAGCGCGAAGATCCATCTCTACGAACGGAGGCGGAGAACAGGTACCTCGAATCATAACTATACATCGCTCTCGAGAACAAAGAAACTAGTGAATATTCTTGTAAAGAGCCCGAAGTTCCCTGCTGAAGTGTAGAACCAGCGCCGATGGTACTTGTTCCAAAAGGAATGTCAGTACGACTGGCACCAAAAGCAGGATTTTTATTGTCCTGAGAAGAATAACCTAATAAGGCCGAGATGGTATGTTTGCCGAAGGTACGGTCAAAATGTAAGGTATTTTCAATCAGCCATTGGGTGTTAAAATTAGCAGATTGACTTAGTCTGGATTGTATGGCACCAGATCCAAAATTGTAGGGAGCATTGGCATTATAATAGTTCCCTATGTTTCTATTATACCCAAAATTCAGTTTATATTTCAATCCTTCAATGCCCAGATCTACCTCTCCATAAGCATTTAATAAGATATCAGTTTTATTTAGTTTGTTATCAAACAACCTCGAAGCTCCTACAGGATTGTCCATATTTTTCATCCAGGGTAAGATACCTGCGTAGCCCCCCAGCTGATTTGAATCGTATACCGCTAACAGCGGATTCTGACGCAAGGCATCTGTGATGGTTAGTCTGTTGTCTTGTTTCTCTGAGGTGTTCAACATCAAGGTATTTCCAACACGCAGATGGTTATTAAAGAAAGAGAAGGTGTTTTTCGTGCGTAAATTAAAAGATTCATATCCTGAATTGATCAAGATCCCTTTTTGGTTGATGTAACCTGCAGAAACACTATAGGTGCTCGTTTCCGAACCTCCGGTGATGCCTACATTTGCTTTGGAAATCGGGGCAGTACGATAAACCTCATCTTGCCAGTTGGTTCCTGTACCTTGAAAATCGATTGCTTCCTTTGGCAGATACCCACTTTGGTTCATGATATTTTTCCATTCCTGTGCATCGAGTACATCCAGTTTTTTTGCAATCTTCTGAACTCCGGTATATAAACTGGCAGTAATGGTCGCAGCAGTATTTCTCTTCCCACCTTTGGTCGTGATCAAGACCACTCCATTAGCGGCACGTGACCCGTAAATCGCTGCTGCCGCAGCATCTTTAAGGACATCCAGTGAAGCAATATCCGAAGGATCTACCATATTGATATCGCCATATACACCATCAATCACATATAAAGGTGTATTTGAGCCTAATGAGCTTAAACCACGAATATCAATACTCATTCCCGCACCCGGCTGACCACTCACACTAGAAACTGAAACTCCTGCAATACGTCCCTGCAATGCACCACTCGTGCTTTTTGCAACATCCGCCTGCATTTCTTTACCCGTTAAAGAAGCGACAGCACCAGTCAGGTCCTTTCTTTTGACCGTACCATAACCCACTACTACCACTTCATTCAACTGATCATCATCTTCCATGACGATTTGAATGTTGCTGGAATTTCCTACTGTAACTTCTGTTTTCTGCAGACCTACATAAGAAAACACAAGCACCTTTCCTTTGGCAGCAGTAGTGCTGAAATTTCCATTGACATCTGTCATTGTCCCTCCAGGAGATCCTTTTATCACAACAGAAACACCAGACAATGGATTATTGCCGGTGTCTTTGACTGTGCCTTTCACAGTCATCACTTGCTGGGCCCATGAACACAGGCTTAGTACAGCAAGGAATAGCATTAGTACAATTCTTTTCATATTTGGTTTTATTTGGTTTATTAAAGAACAGGGCATTTGAGCTTCCCCGGTCACCTTTCGGTAACCGAGCGATATGCACTGCAGTCTCATACATTAATATTGATTTGGTTTACAGGTTAAAGTTAGCCGAAAACGAAATTGAGAAATTGCATAATTTGCTCATTTGGATTGGACTTTTGGTTCTTTATTTACCACGAAATCGAGTAAAATAGGGGCAAAAAGGACTGATATCAGGTACATATCGGCGATGTAACACATAATATCCAGTGATCATCTTAATTTAACTCAAAGCCAAAATATAAATCAAACTACTTAAAATCAGGTGATTACACTAAAAGTAATTTGGCTTTGATTGCACAATTCGCTCAACAGACTTGAACTATTCGCTCTTTTCTTTAAGCTATTTCCTGCTGATTAACCTTAAAATTGCAGATTTATAAATATTAACCTATTTAACCTTCAATGTTATGGACTTTAACATTGCAATCGAAGAGATATTTATGGAAGGGGATTTATCGTAAATAATCAACTATTACCTCAAATAATCAGCTGCTGCTGTTGTTTATGATGATCACGGAATTCGGCAGGGGTGATTCCTTTTGCTTTCTTAAATACTCGGTAAAAGTAGGAGATACTGTTAAATCCGCAATGCGAAACAACTTCCGCAATAGGAGTAGATTTTTTCAACTTCTGCATGGCCATTTTGATTCTGAAATCTAACAGGTAATCACTGAAGTTCATTTGCGTATTAGATTTTATGAAGCGCGCAAAAGTGGAACGGCTCATATTTAAAGCCGCGGCTGCATCGGTTACACAGATCATCCTGGAGACGTTACCCGAAATATAGCCATGTAATTTATTAACCATGATTTCATTAGTTGTCATTTCTGGAGATGAAGCACTGGATAGCTCTCTGACATCATCGCCTTTCGACAGTTCATACAGTAAAATAAATAACTTCATGACAGCATAAAAACCATCCTTTTCCATGGTAATTATTCTCAAAAGCGGAAGCACCCTTTCTGTAGTTTCCTTGCCAAAAATCACGCCTTTAGCCGCTTTTCTAAACAACTCCTGAATACTTTGAAATTGCTTTTTATCTAAGCATTGCTCAATTAAAGAAGGATGAAACTGTAAGGTGATTTCATGAATATCAGTAGCCATCCCCTCTCCGTCTTTCCAGGCATGTTTTAATTCCGGGTTGGCGATAAATACTAAATCTTTATTTCCTATTGTCTCCATGGAATCGCCAACAATGCGCTGTGCACCGGCTGCGCCTTCAACAAAATTCAATTCATACTCAGGATGTACGTGTACGGGAAAGGTAAATGATGATTTGGTACGGTCGAAAACTACAAAACAATCTTTCTCTGACAGAGGGGATTTCTCTCTGTATATATCTGATATCATCATTCTTTAATGCTCAATTTGGTTAGCTGATTCTAAGCTAGGTATTTTCAGGCATTCTGAGGGGAAATTTGGTGAAAAGCAGGTTTTAAATAAAAGACTTTAGCGCTTTTAACACACATTCCTTGTATCAAACAGTACTCTTTAAAAATAATAGACTGTATTTTAGCCCATTATATGTTTTTGTTTGCTTTACAGGAACTAATTGCTATTTTTGCCAGCATAAGCCACAAGGGGGATTAGCTCAGCTGGCTAGAGCGCTTGCCTGGCAGGCAAGAGGTCAGCGGTTCGACTCCGCTATTCTCCACCCTTAAAAAAGCTTCAGGGATCTGAAGCTTTTAGTTTTTAACAGTCGGTTCCATTGATAAGCAATCTTGTTTATTCTATGGAAAGACAAAATGGGGGGATACCAGAGTGGCCAAATGGGACAGACTGTAACTCTGTTGTCGCAAGACTTCGAAGGTTCGAATCCTTCTCCCCCCACTCCAATAAGATTAAAACCTTTCAGTGAAAACTGGAAGGTTTTTTGTTTTAAAGCAGGTTTTCTGTGCACATATTGTGCACAAATCAAGCACAATATCTAACCATAATCAATGAAATTATGGTGACTATAACGGTTGTCTTAGATAAAAGAAGAAAAAAAAGAGATGGTACTTATCCTGTAAACTTCAGAATATACTATCAAAGTAAAACCAGTACTAGATCTACAAAGATTAACGTTCTTGAAAATCAATGGGACGGTATTAAAAACATCATTAAGAGTAACCATCCTAATTCAAAGGTTTTAAACAAAAGGCTTCTTAAAGATTTTGCTGATCTACAGTCAAAACTATTATTGGCAGATGAGAAACAACTTACCGAATACCTCGATCCAAAAGCCTTTATCAAAATTGAAGAAAAGCCGAAACCAGATGTATTTTCCTTCGTAAGGTCGTTAGTCCTTGAATTAAAGAAGGATAACAAAGTCGGGAATGCCTGGGTCTATGAATCTGCTATCAATGCTTTAAGGAGATTTCATCCTGATGAATCCTTATACTTCGAACAGATAGACTTCGAATTCCTCGATAACTATAACAAATTCCTGCTGAGAAGGGACGTAAAACATAACACAGCATTCTTTTATATTAGAACGCTACGAGCCTTTTATAACAAAGCTATCAAATTCAAAGTTGTCGACAGGAATCTGTATCCTTTCCATGATATTAAACTGAAAGCCGAACGAACTAAGAAGCGTGCAATTGATAAATCCTTGATAACAGCCATCCTACAATTGGATTTACCCGAAGGTTCTACAATCTGGCATGTTCGTAACTGGTTTATGATGTCATTTTACCTAATGGGAATATCATTTGTTGACTTAGCCCTACTACAGATAATCAACATTCAGAATGGGAGAATACACTATAAACGACAAAAGACTGGGAAGGTTTACGATATTAAAATACTTCCACAAGCTCAGAAGATCATAGATGTCTATAGTAATACCCGTTCTCAGAACTATCTGCTACCTATTATAAACCGTAAGGTTGATTCAGAGGAAGTAAGATTGAGGCTTATAAAAGATAGAACCAGACTGGCTAATAAATACTTAAAGCGGATGGCTGAATTGATAGAAACCAATGAAAACATCACTACCTACACCTCTAGACATTCATGGGCTACCATTTGTAAGAAGCTAGGTTTCAGTATAGAAATCATCGCGGAATGCTTAGGTCACGAATATGGTAATAAAACAACAGCGGTGTACTTGGATACATTTGATCAGGATGTAATTGACAATACAAATGAAACCGTTGCGGCTAGTGTGAATAAATAGGCGTAAAATGAAGCGGAGTAACTAAAGCTCCGCTTTACTTTTCAACTTAATGCTATTTTTGTAATAGAATATCAACAGACAAAAGTATGCCTAACAACCTCCATTCAATACTAGATCATCCCTTTCGCAGAGGGCAAAATACCAACAAATTTGAATTAACTGTTGACTTGAGATTGCTCCGGAAATTTCACAAAATTGCAGAGTTTGAGGCACAATTCAGAGAACAGATTATTCTTGACAATGGAGAGATTCTGTATCTAGACCTAGACGATAATAACTCGTTAATGACAAGTGAGTTTAAAATGGATTTCAATATCCCCTGTATAAGTGGGCTTATAAATTTTGGTAAACAAATCGACCATATTAAACGAAAATTACGGAGACCGGAGCAATTTGATAATTTGCTGTTTCTGGCCTTACAGTTAATAATAATTGACAAACGCCTTTTTAAAACACAATATAATAGATACCAAGGCTTAAAACGTGAAATAGATAATATTAGCTTAATCGGCAGTTATGCTCAATTAAATAATCTTTCTGGATTGGAGTTAACATTTCTCGATAAAAACCCGACTAAGCGTCCAAAAATAATTGCAACTGAAAGGCTGCCAAGGTTTATTGTATTGGCTATTTTAAAACCATATGTATCATACCTTTTTTCAGATTACCTAGAAGATTTGAGCGGAATTTTAAATAGGGAATTAACAGAAGATACCATCACCTATGGTGATTTGTTAGAGGTTAAGAATAAGATGAGAAAAATTAAGGTGGAAGATTATGAGAAAGCGTTTCATCAATATTTTCTTTTAAAACTTTTGAATTATATAAGGGTAAACAATGTGATTTCGGAGAAGAAACCTAAACATACACATCCAGATTCTGACGAGGCTAGGTTAGTATATTTTATATCCTGCATAACCAAGCAACATTCAATTTTACCAAAATCCAAGCCTAACTTCCCTAGATACTTTGAAAATATGATTATAAGGAGTTTTAACGGCGCTGGCTCTTCAAAAAGCACTAATGCAGAGAAAATTATAAATTATAATGATTCAATTATCAATGGCGTCAAAAAAAAATATCAGGACTTAGAAAAGAGTGAAAACAAGAAGATAATGTTGTACTATATCACGGACATCGATCAAGAAATATTCGAACTTTCTAATCCTAACTTTCCTTTTGTTTAGTTCGAACATGATTGAGTTTCTTTGTGTCAATGCAAGGGAATAATACTAGTCAATACCCGGAGCAGATGTTAATTTTTCAATTTAAATTATATCCAATGCGGTATCATAATGATGATGAATGTTCTTTAATAGACTTCATAATGGCGGGACAACATGAGTCCGCTACCAATTTAAAAGATCAAAACTTACCTGTAATTAATAGTAAAAATGTTTTGATAGAAAATGATGAAAAAGGTCTATGGGGTAAAGAGGTTATTCGAACTGTTTTCCAAAATTATAACAGAGATGAATTATCATCTTTTGAAGCATTGCTTGATGCAATTTGCCTCGGACAGAAAATTACTACTTCACCATTCCCGAAATCGGATGAAAATGGAGAGAAGTATTTCTTGATCCAGCAACATGCAAAGAATGGAGTTCTCGAATATAAGGTGCGTTATTTTGACGGACTTGAAAAGTTAATTTCCATGTATATCAACGCTGAATTTGTTTCAGAAATATACTTTGAGGTGTTGTATCACGAGAGTACCATTTAAATCTTAAAATGTGGGAGAGTGCACCTCCCACTTAAATTAACCAATTTTTATTATCTAATTCTAAACCGTCTTAATGGGGGAATAGGATCCCTATGTTTCAAAAATAGCTATAAATGGAAAGAAATAAGAAACGATCAATTAACGAAATACAAAGCAATAACTTTTCAAAAGTTAAGGCAGGAGTTGGAGGAACCATTATTGTACTGGAGGAAGAATTACAAAGCTCTGTAATAACGCCCGCTTCGCGCCATTATTCAAAGAACCAGACAAATATGAACGATATCCAAAAAAATAACGACATAATAAATACAATTTTAGCTCAAAGAGAGAGTACAAAATTAGAATTGCAAGCTCAAAATAATATCAATAAAACCTTAATCGATAATCAAACTTGGTTTACGGAAAATGTGCCTCAAGGCATAATGTCTATAGATCAGTTTAATTTTGAAATTGAAACTTCTTCAAAAACTCAGCTACAGTCATTATCGAGCCTACTAAGAATCATGAGCGAAAGCAGAAAGATCAATACTACTGATTTTGCACATACTGATAAAAATGGGAAATCTTATTACTGGATTAAGGCATTCGGGAAGAACGGTGGGACTGAGTTCAAAATCTTTGACTTTCCAGGCTTGGCAAAGTTAATTGAAGGATACATCTGGCAATTATACCTAGTGAATGTTTCTTTAGAAGGCTTGTATAGCGAAGCAAATAAGGAAAGATAATATTTTCTAAATGGGAGAGTAATCTCTCTCCCATATTTTATTTAAAAATTAAGAACCTATATCTAAAATAGCGAGAGGCTTATGGGCGCTTCATTGCCAAAAATTAAATGATGAAAACATCAAAAAAGATAATCGAAAAAGGTCAATATTTAAGTGACATCATAGATACACTTCCTTCCGATACAATTATATTTAAAACAGCTACAGGCATAGGTGCTACACATTTGGAGCTATCTTGTCAACGAAACTCAATTATCATTGAGCCAAATGTTCCTGTAATAAAAGGTAAAAAGAAGCGAGGAGTATTTGGAGTTTACGAAGGCATTGATGTATCTAACGTAATGGACTATTTTTTAAACACGAACGTCCAATACAAGAAAATACTGGTAACTCCAGAGTCTTTTGGCAAAGTAAAAGAGGCCGCTGAAAATTTAAATATTGATTTGTATAACACCTACTTCCTCTTGTTTGATGAATGTGATAGGACAATGAAAGACGTGGCCTTTAGAAAAAATATCATTCTACCAATGGATGATTTCTTCAAATTTGAACAAAAAGCATTTATTTCTGCAACTGCTGTTGCACCTACAGATCCACGATTTGAGGAGCAAAGCTTTGAGATTGTTCTTATAGAACCAACATTTGATTACAGCAAAGATATTGAAGTAATTATTACCAATAATGTATCCTTAGCCCTTAAGTCTGTAATTGAAGAACATAGAGATAAGATAATTTGTGTATTCCTGAACTCGATTAAGGCAATAACAGCAGTTGTAGCCGATTTAGATATCAAAACGGAAGCTCACATATTTTGCAGTCGGGAGAAAATGTATCCTTTAAAAGGTTATGGCTATAATGCTTACGACCATATTGATGAGAAAAAATACGGAGCTATAAACTTCTACACTAGCAGATTCAACTCAGCAGTGGATATTAATATGAAGGAGAAGCCAGTAGTGATACTTGCCACCAATTTACACTATGCTAATCATACCATGATCGACCCTCGCTCAGAAGCGGTACAAATCATTGGAAGATTTAGAAAGGGCGTTGGTAAATTATATGCGATTAGTAATACAAATGAAGAGCTTTCGGCTAAGACTAAAGAAGAAGCCATAAGCTTTCTTGAAGGCTGCGAACAATGTTATAATCATATCAAGACATTAAGGAACTCAACTTCAAATGCAGGTGCAAAAAGTATATTGCAAGAGGCATTGAAGCTTGTTACATTCTTCAACTTTGTAAAAGAAGATGGTTCGAAAAACCACTATATGTTTGATAACTTCCTGCATGAGGAAAGTGTTAAGCTGATCTTTAAATCCCAGGAGACGATTTTAAAGGCTTATCAGAACAAACACTTTAATCCAACCGTGAAAGAAAGAACTTACGAAATCTCTGATGCAGATTATAAGATTGCTAAGAATGGTATTTCTATGACCAGTTTAGTAAACGCTGTTGTCAATTCCATCAAGAAACTACAGTCAAATCCGGATGGTATAAAATATATGATCGACAATAGGGATGCTGTATTAAATGAATTGCAGAAGTGCTTTCCTGACATTTACAATGCCTTCTTTATTCTGGGAGAATTTGAATTGCTGAAGAATGCTTATTCAAGTAAACAGATTAAAAGTGCTGTTAAGGCTAAACAGATTTCTGAGCAAAAATCAAACTTTTCCTTTATAGAAGATTTGCATGAAGCCTTTCCAGATGGTTATGAGGGTTCATCACAAACATTTAAGTCGACACTAAAAGATATAATCTTAAAACATGGACTTGATTTAAAGGCTGAGATTAAGCTTTTAGCAGAAGATTATTTCAATCTAAGCCCGCGCAGAAGCCTAAAAGGTAAGCCTCATGAAAAAGGGTTTAAAGTAATTAGCTCAAAGTTTAATAGAATAAAGGACAGTAAATAAAAGTATATAACCCCTAATAAATCACTGTCCTAAATAGACAGAAATAAATATAAAAACATGAATAAATTAAATAAAAGCCAGAAAATGGCATCATTAACCAAAAGCCAAGAACTTAACCTTACTAAAGATATATTGTGCCACTTTGGAGTGGGCGTAAGCTATTATGACGAGTTTGCAAAGGATTTATTACAGTCTCTCCTAGATGAACATAATATCTTAGATGAAGAAGGTAATGTCTTGGTTGCTAGCTTAGACAATTTTGAAGACTTCGGTATTGTTGGCTTTAGGTCGAATTACATTGACCTTGAGAATGAGGAAATACCAATATTTGTTATCGGTCATGTCCACTACTTATTAAAATCACATGACTGGTTTCCAGTTATAAAATAGTCGTGAGAATAACTCAAGCACCGTATTAATGCGGTGCTTTTTTATTTTATTTTTTATTTTAAAATTAAAGCTTCTATATCAACGTGTTGATTGTCAGCCGCGCGGATCGTATACCATAAAAGACCCCGCCATCATCTTAGTGGGAGATGAAATAATATACAGAAACTCCATCTGGAGAAATTACCTCTGACAATAGAACGCAACAGGAACCTAGATCAACGAGATTCTTCTTTTCTAATAGAAAGCATCACAGCGCTGAAAGTCAATCCTAATCTATAGGCATCCACGACCTCCTTTTCTATTAGAAATGAATTGCTCTAGTCTGCCTAATCCCTCCAAGTACAATACCCATCAACTAAACCTTAAAAGCCCACTAAACAGCTCTAAAATCAACCTCCGACAAAGCGGAGAATGGAATAACTATGTCTAAAAAATCACAATTAACAACCCGTAAAACCTCAAAAGAAACCATGACAGTAATTGCACCTAGCGAAGAAATACTTCTCGCACAAAACCTTGAATTAAGAAACGAGTGTGTGGAACGAGCCTACCACAACATGATTAAAGGCAGTAAAGAACTACTAACAGCGTTTGAATCGCTACGTTATCGCACATCGGTAACTGTTGACCATACAAAATCCGGTAAAGAAACGAATCTAATAAGTGAATGGTTAAGTCCATTCTGGAACTACACACTGACAAAGAACCGTTTTAATTACTACATGATTTACGTAAGCTACGATGAAGAAGCATTAACAAGATTCGGAGAGAAGCTGTTCAACAGAATGATACGAGTGGTATTTAAATGCACCAACAACGAAGCGTTTGATGTTAATATTGAGAATTGCATCAGAATTGACCATGAAGGCAGTGATATTCAGCCATTCTTCATAAGTCGTGTATTAAACGGTGAGAAGGACTACGTATTCGTTACCTCAGAAGAATTGGTGCCATCTTAAAATTAAAGCGCCCAATTGCGCTTTAATTCACCTTACGTTATTATCTTTACGTGAAATACTAAAACGGAGGAACAGCCAACGAATTAAATCAACCATTAAGAATTACTTTATTTAAGATATAAGCGTTAAGCTTTTTGTTCTTGTCTAGGAAAATCGGCAAAATTAAACTAAGACAACAAGAACAGATGAGTTCAACACCTGCGCGATAAGCGTTAGGTGCTGACTTGTTTGTTGTTGTCAGGTTCTTGCCGAGCCTCCTAGACGCAAACAAAGCTCAGTCCTAGCGCTTATTGTGTTTAAAATGCCATGATAGGACAATGGCTACAAGCAGACTAAAATGGAATTATTATTAAGTGACAAAGTGATATTTCTGAGATTTCTGATCTATATTCCTCGTGCAAGCAGAAAATATTCATCTCAGGATAACTACATAATCTTCAAATTATTGGATGCAGATGAAGACATTAGCTTGCAATTAAGATATTACCCTAGACTCAGGGCAATAGAACTCGGAAAGATGTTAGCTACCGAAAAGAAGATTGAACTAAGCAGGTTATTATACGAATTCCTAATTCGAGACCGCGAGGTTCTACATTCGGAACTCGAGGCAGTGAAAGTAATCTTGGATGAAATTGAACTGCATTCATCCGAATGGGATTCTGGGCTTTTTGCGCTTATAGTGGCTAACAGGTTTAACCAATCAATGTTAGGACGATGATAAATGCATTTGATGAACTCTATACGAAATATAAGAACAAGTTTATTTACAACCATGGACAAGCTAAATATGACACCATAGTTGCTAAAATTCATGGATCAAATAAGATTGCTGAATTAAATCGAGCTACTATCCAACAAAGAATAGCACCCAGTCACGTTGACTTTGGTAAAACAATACAATCAATAGGCTACTTTATGTTTTCCAACTCGGATACGTCCGCCATGGCGGAGTTGATTGCTGCCAAGTATTGGAACGAATCCGTCAACTCTAAATGTGGTCTTTGTTCTGAACATTCACTATACCTTATGGCTGAAGGAACTTTAAGGAAATGGAGTAAGTTTTATACATTATAGAATTCCATAATAAAGACCTAGAGTATCCACTTATCATCTTTCTGATTTACGGCTTCCCGTAAGACATTCAGTTACCACTTGAATACTTTTGGAAGTCCCACTTTATTGTATTAAATACCTGTCGATTAGGGGCTGTCGATATAAGAAACAAAACAACTAGATGAATAAAGTTCTATTAACGCTCTTAGCGCTCTCGCTGATCGTAGCTGCATGTAAGAAAGAAAAACCTAAAGAAAAGGAGGAAGAAAGTAATGTACCATGTCAAATGATAAAAGGCAGCAGTGAGAATCAAGGCGGTTCTATAGTCTACTGCACCTATATCTACGATGAAAGAGGGAGGATAACGAAGTTGAGGTATTCTGACAATAGAGAAGTAAGTTATAGTTACTCAAGCAACCAAATAATAGAGGAAAGATGGTCATTTAATAGCCCAACCTCTAAGCATACTTACCAATTAGATGCAAGCGGCAAGATTGTAAGTTCGAACAAAATCATTAATGGGACTGAGACTCCCCATAAATATATATATAATGCAGACGGCTATATATCAGAGGAAAGTACAGACGATGGAAGTTCTTCTGCTGTCTTTAAATATAGTTACATAAATGGAAATTTGACATCTGTAAGAAGCAACTACCTCAACGATCCCGGAAAGGTAAGTGTCACTACTATATCTTACACTAATGAGCTAACACCAAGCCGTTTCCTTGCAGATTATTACACAGCACATATACCAACTACATATATTTTAAAAGCTTACTTTGGTAAAGCTTCAAAGAACCTCATATCAGAGGTAAGAAATTCTTCTTCTTATTCTTTCACATATCAAACGGATTCAGAGGGTAATGTCATTAAAATGACGGAAAGGTCAACCGAGTTTACAAATATTCATGAATACGATTTTAATAGGTGTAAATAACGAGCATACAATAGCATCCTAAATACCTTCCCATGCTCCATCGGTGGCTTACACGGAGAATGGGAAGGTTTAGTCTTTATGTTCTGCATTAACCAACTGTTGTGCTTTCTATTAGAAATACTGCTCTTAGTTCGTTCTATCACTTCTGCGGTGGTTTAACAAAGCTAGTGCTTGGAAATAAGGTACTACGCAAAGCTCTGCTCTCTAAAAACACACGCCACAGCTTCGCATTGTCATGGTTTTTATATTGAGCATCGGTTGCTCCGTGAAAGCTACCCTTATCTTTATCTAGGATTTGCTGAAGCTTCATCCTGGATAAAGCTAATCGCATTCCTAGTGCAGCTCACCTACGCAATCGCTAAGACTTCACAACTGTTACAATGTTTGGTCAAACATAGTCCAGTTGTTCGTGTCGAGACATACCCATCTGCCGTACTTCGTACGATCTGCATCTGGGATCTTAGCGATGTTCGCAGGCGGTGAGCCTATAGCACGGATTTATAGAAACTCCAATCTTTTATTACTTGCCTTTTGCAGTCACCCTTCGGATTGCCTCTGCTTAGATTTTTATCTCTGATTCACGTTTTTGTGAGCTAATTTTGAAAGTTATTCTAGCTGCGTTTCTAAGAAATAAATACGAGTGATCTTCAATAATTTGCATATATCAAACATTAAATTATATTTGTTTAAATTATATTAAAAATAATTAACGCAACTTATCATCATTATGAGTATTGTAAAGCCATTTCTTAGATGGGCTGGGGGGAAAAATTGGCTTGTAAATCGAATTGAAGAATATCTACCGGTAAATTTCAATAATTATTATGAACCTTTTCTCGGTGGCGGATCCATTTATTTTTACTTAAAATCCAGAGGACATATCCAGAACCATGCTTTTTTATCAGATTTAAATACTGATCTAATTGAAACATTTAACTTGATAAAGACTCATCCCAACGAAGTAATTGAAAGGCTGTTATTGACAAAAAATGAAAAGGAGTTCTATTATAACATTAGAAGTGAAGAATTTGAAGATCCAATTGATAAAGCTGTAAAATTTCTATACTTAAATAGGACATCATTTAACGGAATATATAGGGTTAATATGAAGGGTGAATATAATGTTCCTTTTGGGAATAGAAATCTAGCTAAAATTTTTGATATAGATAATTTGCACCTCGGAAGTGGCCTGCTTTCTGGTGCTACTCTACATGGTATGGACTTTATGGAAACTCTACCTACTATTAAAAAAGGCGACTTAATTTTCCTAGACCCACCATATACTGTAGCTCATGAGAATAATGGGTTTGTCAAATACAATCAACAAATTTTCGCTTGGGAAGACCAGGTTAGATTACAAGAATATATCCAACAACTAATTAAATTAAAGGCTTACTTCATAATGACTAACGCGGCACATGAAAGTATAGAAAACCTGTACTCAAATATTGGGAAATATGCGAAACTAAAAAGACCTAGCTTGATTGGCGGAAAAGGTGCAAAAAGAACAGAATATAATGAATTCATTTTTACTAATATATAAATGCAAACTAATTATAAGAAGGCAATTTGGCCTGCACTCGTAGATACGTTAATTATATTGGTCTTCACTCTTCAGCCAACAATTTACCTCACTTTTAATTTTTGGCGTAGGTGGAAGGTTGCTAATCTTGGAGAGACTTTATTATCTGGTGATATTCTTTTATATAGCATCTCTTTTTTTAGCGCATCTTTTCTTGTTTATAACCAATTTAGAGTTAAAGAGAGTGATTGGAAAGATAATTTAAATAAGATTATTATCGTTATGTTAATACTTATCTCAATGCTGTATGTTATGATGAAAAGTGATAACGAAACAGATATAAGTTTTGCCAAGTGGGTATCGATTTTATGTCTGACACTATCAGTATCAGTGTTTTATTATTCGCAAATCATGGCAAGAAAACCAACTCCAGATGTTGCTGAGGAAAGAAGAGAAGAGCAGCAAACCATTGAAGATAACTTAGTTTAGAAAGATGCAAAATATACCTGTTACACAAAAGCAATATGTCGAAGTTCAATGTCTAGAGGCTACTCAGCCTATTGGATCAATGTATATAGCAGTCATAAATTGTGGTGATCTGGAAAAAATATCTTTTACTGATGTCCGCAGAATGGAAATCGGTGGAGAAAATAGAGAGGTGGAGGATTACATAGGAATTCAACGTGAATTAAATCCAGCTCGTGAAAGAGAAATAGGAAGATATGTTAATCTTATTGATGCAACCTTCCCGAATAGCATCATCTTAGCAATGTCTTCAGAAGATGCTACGTATTTCCCAGAGTCCAATACCATGAAGATTCTCTATAATGAAGATGTTGCGAAAGTTTTAGATGGACAACATAGGATTGCCGGTTTAAGACATTTTGAACAAGACATGAGTAAATTTCAGGTGATTGTAACAATTTACATTGATATGGAATTGGAAGATCAGGCAATTGTATTCGCTACAATTAATAAAGAGCAGAAAAACGTTAGTAACTCTTTAGTTGCTGATTTATTTGCCTTTGCAAAAACAAGGAGCCCGCAAAAAACAGCTCATAATATTGCAAGAGCTCTTAATAAGAAGGAAGGAAGTCCGTTTTATAAAAAAATCAAAATTTTAGGAAATGCAGTTAATAAAGAGACGGAGACTATTACGCAAGACACCTTTGTTAAATCAATTTTAAAATACATAACAAATAATGCACAAGAAGATCGTAATTTTTACAAAATACATAAAGATAAAAACGAGAAACTTGATTTAATATATGGAAAGGAGCTAACAAAATTATTTCTGCGGAATATGTTCATTCTTGATGAAAAGGACATAGAAATTGCACAGTTGATATATAATTATTTTTATGCAGTTAGTTCAAGGTGGCCAAATGCATGGAATTCTGGAGCTGATAGTAATATCCTTAATAAATCAACTGGGTTTGTTGCATTAATGAGATTTTTTAAAGATGCTTACCTTAGTTTTGATAGAATTGGGGAGGTAATCTCAAAAGAAGAATTTATCAATATTTTCCGGAATATAGAGATCCCAGATGAAAATTTCACTAAAGAAATTTATATTCCTGGCTCATCTGGTCAGGCTCAGTTATATAAAGATTTATTAAGCCAAAGCGGACTAATTAATGATGAAGTAATCTAATTCAACTAAAAAATAGGGGTTAACTAATTGACTCTTGGTGAAAGATAATGGGAATATATAATATCACAACTGAAGGAATTACTAGAGTAAAAAAAACAAGTTTTCAGGTAAATGGCATTCTAGAGCGTAATCATTTGCAGAATCACTTAAGAGATAAAATTGAAATCATTTCTAAAGACACTTTGATAATTGCAGAAGAATTTTCAGAGTGGGATGAAAGTAAGAGAAGAATTGACCTGCTTGGCATCGACAAAGATGCTAACTTAGTTGTGATTGAATTAAAAAGGAATGACACTGGCGATCATATGGAATTGCAGTCATTAAGATACGCTTCTATGATTTCTACGATGAGTTTTGAAAGATGTGTATCTATTTTCCAAACCTATTTAGAAAATAGAGGGATACCTAAAAATGCAAAAGATGAGCTCATGACCTTTTTAGACTGGGAAACTCCACTGGAAGGTGAATTTGCATCGAATGTCAAGATTGTTCTTGCCTCTGCTGATTTTTCAAAAGAACTAACGACATCTGTAATGTGGCTAATTAGTAAAGGTATTGATATAACCTGCGTAAAGTTATCTCCTTACAGTTTTAAAAATGAATTACTTCTTGATGTTAATCAGATTATACCATTACCAGAAGCAGAAAGTTATTTAATAAAAATCAAGGAAAAGACCATAGAAAGGCAAATTGCAATTCAATCCTCAAAAGATAAAACTAAATATTATTTTAATAACCTTTTACTTGGCAAAGGCAGACTAGTTTTTGAAATTGTGAAATTTTATCTTAAATTAAATCCAACAGCTACATTTCAGGAATTATCTAATAAATTCCCTGCAAAATTACAGGGTTCGACAGGAGTAATAAATACGATAAATTATATCACTAGTAAATATGTAAATAGCTCTAAGAAAAGGCACTTTGTGGAAAAATCAGATGTTTTAACAAGTTCCGATAATATAGATTTCGCAGTTTCGACAGAATGGGGTATTGGAAACATACATCATATTTTGGAATTAGCTAAAAATGAAAACTTCACTATAGAAACAAGATAAATCTAGGAAGTCCAGAATAATTTGTGATTAGCTATAGATTATTAATTACTCCACAAAGGTAAGGCTTGTCTCCTCAACACGTTTAAATAAATTCTGGCATAAACGCTCCTGTGGCAACCGCACCACCTATTTATACAGAATTTCTTGACTTAGTTGAGTTGAAAGCTTGGTTGGGTTACCATAATTAATTAAAAATCTTATGGTACAATCAAAGTTATTCAAAGTGGCAGAAGTGGAGATCACATACAAGCCTAAATTCAAGGTTTCAGAGAGACCGCAAATAAGCAGTTCTAATGACTCTTATCAGATATTGATACAGCAGTGGGATTTGGGAAAGATGGGATTGTTGGAAGAGTTTAAGATCCTTCTATTAAACAGAAGAAACCGCGTTCTAGGCTTAGTCAATATTTCGCAAGGTGGATTTAGTGGGACGATAGCAGATCCGAAGGTAATCTTTATCTCAGCACTTAAAGCCTGTGCTTCTGGACTGATATTATGCCACAATCATCCGAGTGGAGAGTTTGATCCTAGCAGGGAGGATATCGCATTAACTAAGAAGTTGAAAAGTGGTGGAGCATTGCTAGATATTACAGTACTAGATCATCTGATCATTGGAGCTGATGGATTCTACAGCTTTGCTGATGAAGGGATCATATAGACTTGCATTAATTAACAAATATTATAAACAAGGTTAGAAACTGTGCGAGATTTGTGCACATAACATGGAGATAGGTAAAACAAGGGGTTAACATGCCGTCAGGGACGAAAGACTCGTTTCTGGCAGGCAAGAGGTCAGCGGTTCGACTCCGCTATTCTCCACCCTTAAAAAAGCTTCAGGGATCTGAAGCTTTTAGTTTTTAACAGTCGGTTCCATTGATAAACGATCTTGTTTATTTTATGGAAAGACAAAATGGGGGGATACCAGAGTGGCCAAATGGGACAGACTGTAACTCTGTTGTCGCAAGACTTCGAAGGTTCGAATCCTTCTCCCCCCACTCCAATAAAAAACCTTTCAGTGAAAACTGGAAGGTTTTTTTCGTTTAAAGCAGATTTTCTGTGCACAAATCGAGCACAATATCTAACCATAATCAACGAAGATTATGGTGACTATAACGGTTTTCTTAGATAAGAGAAGAAAAAAAAGCGATGGTACTTATCCTGTAAATTTTAGAATATACCACCAAAATTAAAGCCAGTACTAGATCTACAAAAATAAATGTTCTCGAAAACCAATGGGACTGCATTAAAAACATCATTAAAAGTAACCATCCTAATTCAAAGGTATTAAACAAAAGACTTCTTAAGGATTTCGCTGATCTACAATCAAAACTATTATTGGCAGATGAGAAACAACTTACCGAATTCCTCGATCCTAAAGCCATTATCAAAATTGAAGAAAAGCCGAAGCCAACTGTGCTTTCTGTCGTTAGGTCATTAGTTCATGAATTAAAAATTGATAACAAGATTAGAAATGCTTGGCTCTATGAATCAGCGATCAATGCTTTAAAGAGATTTCATCCAGATGAATCTTTGACCTTTGAACAGAATGACTTCGAATTCCTCGACAATTACAAAAAATTCCTGCTGAGAAGAGACGTTAAACACAATACCGCTTTCTTTTATATTAGAACGCTACGAGCCTTCTATAATAAGGACATCAAACTCAAAGTTGTTGATAGAAATCAATATCCTTTCCATGGTATTAAACTGAAAGCTGAACGAACTAAGAAGCATGCATCGTTTTACCGGTCAGAGTTCATCTGCCTATGAGCCTCTGTTGCAAATTGCAAGTAATCTTCTACAGGTTCAAGCCCAATGGCTTTTCTTCTTTTATTGACTTTCCTTGGGTCTTTTAAGTTTACAGGAAAAGCTTTCTTGTGTTCATCATAACTAAGTTGCGTTCCATATATCTGAGGCTTACCAAGATTTATATTTACCCGGTCAGTAAGATAAGCAAAATCTGATGGGTCAGCCTTTTTGCTCTTGACTTCATTTTCCATTACCTTTAATACGTCTTGTTGGAATTTTAAGTCATGGTTACTATGTTGTACGCAAAGCCAAAAATTCTTTGAGCTTCCCTTTCCCACTTTGTCATAATTTGGGAAACCATATTCTGAAAAGATTTTTTTTAGCAATTCTGTATTTCGTATGAACGTTCCTTTGACAATTTTTCTTAAGGAGTCTCTATCTTCGATTTTCCCATATCTTACGTCTTGTCCTACTTTTTTGTCAATAAATCCTAAACTATCTATTTGTTTTTTCAATAAAGGGAATTGAATTACGTCTTGTCCTTTGACACTAAAAACCGACATAAGTAATAATGGCAAAAGAAAATTTTTCATATTCAAAGTTTAATCTAAAGATCTCTCTAAGATAATGAATAATTCACTCATTTATGTTTTATTATGGCACATAAGTATAATAAACTTAATCATTTCAAAAGGCTGAGCGTTCAGTCGGATCAGGTCGCTTTTATGCCAAAGGTATTAGATATCAATGTGCAAAATGATTAATTGTTCGCAAGACAGTACAATTTCGGATTTAAATAAACCACCCCAGTTAAATAGTAGTTGAGTATATCTCCGTCACCACTATCGAACCGTTTTCAACTTCCTAGGTCAGTGAAATAAAATCCCTGACTCCCTGATCTATACTGCAATAATATTCAAAAAATTTATGTAAAGTAAATTTTGATAAAAACACTACTGGTCAACTTCTTAGGCAACCAACTTTCCATAAATACCACAATCATCCGAGTGGTGAGCTTGATCCAAGCAGAGAAGATACTGCATTAATCAATAAGTTGAAAAGTGGCGGTGCATTACTGGATATTAAAGTTCTGGATCATCTGATTATTTGAACTGATGGATTCTATAGTTTTGCTGATGAAGGGACCAAATTGATTACTAACTTGCACTAAACCAAAATCCTAAATCATGCTCAAACCTTATGAATCTTCAGATTTTGACCTCCTTACTTCCTGGGTAACTGACGAGGAAATCTTACTTCAATTTGCCGGAACAGATTTTTCCTATCCATTGAGCAGAGCACAAATTAAAGCTTATCAGGCTGCACATCCGGAAAGGCGTTTCTATATTGGCTATACTAACGATGAGGTTGCATTCGCTTTTGGAGAGATTATTCCTCAAGAAAATGGTAAACCCAGACTCGCAAGAATATTAGTTGGACAACCAGCACTTCGAGGCAAGGGATTAGGACAATATTTCATAAGATTACTACTAGAAGAAATCAGGGAACATTACCCTACTCCTGCTGTTGAGCTGTTTGCATGGGAAAAGAATGATGAGGCAATAAAATGCTACACATCAGTTGGGTTCAAATTCTGCCCTGATCGCGCAATGACCATGGTTCATAAAAACATCAATTACCACATCCATAAGATGACTTATACATTTTCAGAAGAAAATTGTGAAGCTGTAGTTCAAAAAAGATAGTTTCACAAAAATCTAGACCATATTACAATTATTTATACCTTTAATTGCCTGATCCCATTCATTGGCCCTCAAGATGCTATTACCAACTGTAGGCATTGAACAAATCTTCAACCTTCCCTATACCAAGGAAGATTTTAAACTTGTCCACCACCAACCCATCAACATGACGGTTATTCCTCATGCGCATAAGCATGATTTCTATATGATCTTGTTGATTGAAAAAGGAAGCGGGACCCATACCATAGATTTTAAAGAACATGAGGTAAAGGATCAAATGGTATTTTTTCTTGCTCCGGGACAAGCACATCAATGGAATCTTTCAGCAGATACTTCAGGCTATCAAATCCTGTTTTCCATGAAATTTTTACTTTCAGGAAGTCAGCGCTTTCCCTACTTCAATTTATCGGCAGCGCCATACTTACCCCTCAAAGCAGCACAATACCAGACTTTAATTCTAGAACTGAAACAAATTGAACAGGAAGAAGCACTGGCGGATGACCTTTATATCGACCTGATCCAAACGCGCTTACAAATCGTACTATTACTCTTAAAAAGATGGTATTCTGAGAATTTCGATGTACATGAATATGCGCCGGACCATCGGATTATTAATAACTTTCTCGCCTTACTCGAAAAACATTATACGGAACATAGTGAAGTTGGATTTTATGCCAACGAAATGAGTGTGACTCCTAATTACCTGAATCAGGTATGTAGAAAAAAAGCAGGAATTACTGCTGGTGATTTGATCAGAGATCGAATTTTACTGGAAGCAAAAAGATTATTGAGTTTAACACAGCTCGATATTAAAGAGATTGCCTATACCCTCGGCTTTAACGATTCTTCCTATTTTTCGAGGTTTTTCAAGAAATATACAGACATCTCCCCCCAAGAATTCCGCAAGATGAATAATTAGTACCCTTGATGTGCTAACCTGTCCTACTGCATTTCTTTTTAGAAGGATAAATTTGTGTATGAAATATCGCATGACTTTATTACTGTGTTCGCTATTTTTCAGCTTAAACACCTTAACCGCCTGTTCCCAGGAAAAAACAATGACGAACAACACAAATGAGATCTTCCAGATTATTGCCCAGCAAAATCTATCAGGAATGAAGGAATGGCTCAGTCAAAAGCCAAACCTGGAACTGAAAAATGAAAAAGGGGAAACACCGCTGATGGCTGTTACCTACCTGAACCAAGTGCCCATGGCCAACCTGCTAATTGATGCCGGAGCCAACGTAAATGCGCAGGATCAGCTTAAAAACAGCCCTTTTTTATATGCTGGCGCCGCCGGACAACTTGAAATTCTAAAACTCTGCCTAAAATCCGGAGCCGATTATAAGGTTTTCAATAGATACAATGGAACGGCTTTAATTCCTGCCTGTGAAAAGGGCCATATAGCCGTTGTAGAGGAATTATTGAAAGATAAATCCTACCCTATTGACCACATCAACAGATTAGGCTGGACTGCATTATTAGAAGCTGTGATCTTAAGTGACGGTGGACCAAAACATATAAAAATTGTACAGTTGTTAGTAGATGCTGGAGCCAGCACCAGTATTAAAGACAAAGATGGTATAACTGCATTAGATCACGCTAAAAAGAAAAATTTTAAAGAGATCATAAACATCCTGGAAAACGCATCTGTTAAAAAATAAACATGAAAAAACTATCACTGATTTTAATAGGGTTCTTTTTTGCCCAGATCACCCTTGCACAAAAAATAACAGCAGATTTATTAATTAAATCTGCTACGATTATTGATATAAAAACGGGAAAATTAATCCCTAAACAAGGTATTGCCATAAAAGACGGCCTGATAACAGCCGTATTCCCGGAAAGCCAGCTTTCTAAATATACCGCAGCACAAACTGTAGATGCTAAAGGAAAATATGTGATGCCTGGTTTATGGGACAACCACATGCATTTTGGCGGAGGAACTGAATTGATTGAAGAAAATAAAAACCTGCTCCCTTTATACCTTGCTTATGGCATCACCACCATTCGCGATGCCGCTGCCGATATTAGTCCGAGTGTATTGCAATGGAGGGATGAAATTGCAGCTGGAAATCTCCAGGGACCAACTATCTTTACCTCAGGTCCAAAATTGGAAGGCTATAACTCCAGCTGGATTGGCGACATAGAGGTTGGAAATACCAAAGAAATCAAAGCCGCTTTAGATTCTTTGAAAAAGATAAAAGTAGATTTTGTAAAAATCACAGACAATACTTTAAGTGCGGAATTATTTTTAGAAAGTATTCGTTTGGCACGTGCCGCAGGATTTCGGGTATCGGCACATATTCCAAATTCCATCACGATGGAACAAATCGCCGCAGCAGGATTAAGCTCAGTAGAACACCTGGGCTATGCGCTAAAAGCCGGTTCCAAAGTAGAAAAAGAAATCTCTAAAGAAGTAGCCGAAGGAAAGTTAAAAGGAAAGGCTTTCAATCAGAAAGTGATGGATACTTTTGATGAAACCGCAGCCCTGGCCACCTACAAGAATATGGCGAAACATGGAATGTACCTCACACCGACCCTATCTTTGAGTTATATCCTTGCCTATTTTGATAAAGACAATCATAAAAATGATGATTACCTGAAATACATTGGTAAAGGACTGCAGCAAACCTATGTTGGGCGCGTAAAAAGAGTAGAACAAGACAATGCGGAAGCCATTAAATTCAGACAGCAATTGTTTGAAAAAACAGTACAAACGCTTCCACTTTTGCAAAAAGCAGGAGTAAAAATTATGGCTGGAACGGATGCTGGTTACTTAAACTCTTATACTTATCCGGGTATCGGCCTCCATAAAGAACTTGAATTGATGGTAAAGTATGGCCTAACCCCATTACAAGCACTTCAGGCTTCCCTGATCAATTCTCCAGCTTTCTTAAATAAGACTGCTTATGGTAGTCTACAAAAAGGAAAAAAAGCAGACCTTCTTTTATTAGATGAGAACCCATTGCAAAACATCAGTGCTACACAGAAAATCTATGCTGTGGTTGCAAAAGGAAGGGTATTAGACCGTAACACCCTGGACAACATGCTGGAAGCGGTTAAAAAGAAAAACAGCTTGATGATGGATTAAATCAATTATTCCTTGTCAAATCAGGTTTAAAATAAAAAAACGGATGCCTTTTGAGCATCCGTTTTTTTTCAATACTTAATATCCTGGATTCTGAGGTCTCAGGTTAGGGTTATTTTTGTAATCCACTGTTGGTATTGGAAACAGTAAGTGTTTCTCTCTCAAAATCACGTTAGGTGTTGCTGCAAAAGCATGTCCTACGAAATTGTCAAAACCATTGGTCGTTTCATTATACACTTTTCTTAAGCGTACCATATCGAACCAGGTAATTCCTTCGTAGCATAGCTCATGCCAGCGTTCGCGCCATACCGCTTCTTCAAACTGCGCCTGACCTAAACCGGATAACGGGGTTAATAATGCACGCTTTCTGATCGCGTTTACAGCATCATAAGCCGCTTGATTTGGTGTTCCATCAGCACGATTTTGTGCTTCTGCATAAGTCAACAGCACTTCCGCATAGCGGATTTGAGGCCAGTTTAAGCTGCTTTGAGCAGTACCTGCTGTTCCTAAAGTTCCATTGGCAACTACATCAAAATGTTTAAAGATGTAAGGAGCATTCAACTGTTTCAGCGCACCATTTCCACCTGTATAATAAGAAGTGTAAAAGAATCCTTCTCTATCTTTTGCTCTTAAATCTCCAGCCTCATAAGAATTGTAGAAATTAGAAGTTGGCACTGTACTCCCTACTTCATCACTATAGGCAGAAACATCTTTGAAGTTTGGCAATAGTAACTGCTGCATTGGATTAGTCGCTACAGCAGCCAAATACTGAATCTGGAACATGTGTTCTTTTTTGTTCTCAGTAGCTAGGCTATGAAGTTCTCCATAAGTGTCAAATAATCCGAAACCGCCATCTTTAATGACTTCCAACGACTTATCAGCAGCCAGTTTATAATATGCCGTACCTTTATTTAAAGGAAAACCAGCCATTGATAAATAGACTTTAGCCAATAGTGCTTTCGCTGCTCCTTTACTTGCAGTTCCGCTCGACTGCTGCCAAGGCAAACCTGCAGTTTCTGCTATGGTCAAATCTTCAACAATTTGCGCATACACGGCTTCTGTACCTGTTCTTGTAGGATAAAAATCAGCAGAACTTGTGCTCTGTGGTAATAGAATCAATGGTACATCTCCATATAACCTCACCAGATAAAAGTAAGCCCATGCACGTAAAAATCTGGCTTCACCCAGAACCTGTGCTTTTCTTGTGGCATCCATTGGGTTAATGCCCGGTACTTTTTGCAAAGTCAGGTTCGTCTGAGCAATTACATTATACAAGCCAGCCCACCAGTTTCTAACCAATAGGTTTTCTCCTGTAAAGGATAAACCAGCAAGATTGTTCAAGTCTGAGTTTTGTCCGGTCTCGGTCTTTGCAGTACCAGTTACCAATTCCAGCATAGAGAAATTGGCAGCAAAGATACCTGCACCATTGCCGATAAAACGGGTCTGTGCGTATCCAGCAGCTATAGAAGCTTCCGCATGTTCAGGAATAGTATAATAAGTTTCCGGAGTTAAATTTGAAGGATCTTGTTCGTCCAGGAATTTTTTACATCCGGTTCCAAGCACCACCATTGCAATCAGTAGGATTTTGCTTGAAGATTTTATATTTAATTTCATGATCTTTTATTTAGTATTGACAATATTTACAACTATAAACTCACATTTAAGCCCAGCATAAAAGTAGTTGGCTTAGGATAATCGAAGAACGTTTGTCCCTGTGCAAAAGCATTGGAATAAGTAGTTACTTCAGGATCATTACCAGAGAATTTAGTGGCTAGGAAGAAGTTCTGCACACTACCATAAACTCTCAATCGGTTTATTTTCAGTTTCTTGGTGATATTTTCCGCGAATGTATAACCTAGTAAAAGATTTCTACCACGAATAAACGAACCATCTTCTACCCAGTGGCTATCCACATTGGTCACATAACCAGCTCTCGTATCACGAATTGCGGCGATTGGCGTGTTTTGGTTTTGCGGAGTCCATGCATTTAATACGGAAGCATAACTATTTGCAATTCCTACACGGTCTTCAGCAGAGTGTTTCGTCATATCTAATACATCATTACCTGCAGAATACTGAATCTCTACTGTTAGATCAAACTTTTTATACTTGAAAGTATTAGAGAAAGCACCCCAGGCTTTAGGGCTACCATTACCGATGATTCCACGGTCATCATCATTAATCTGGTAATCACCATTTTTATCCAGGTACTTAATATCACCTGGAAGAACTGGTTTACCTGCTCTATAATTGTACTTAGCCGCTTCTGCACGCTCGCTCTCACTCCAGGTTCCAAGACGAGTTAATCCCCAGAAAGAACCTACTGGCTCACCTACACGGATAATTCCGGTTTCATTGGTAAATCCTGGATTTCCTACACCAAAAATATCTGCTGGTGTTGCCAATGAAAGTACTTTATTTCTATTCATTGAAATATTAAAACTGGTATTCCAGCTAAAATCATCAGTACTGATATTTACGGTATTGATCGCAAGTTCCAATCCCTTGTTTTCCATGCTGCCAATGTTTTTGGTAATCGAGGAATAACCACTGGTTAAAGGCACCGGCGCATCAAGGAGCATATCAGAGGTTTTACGGTAATACAAATCTGCTTCCAGGTTCACTCTGTTATTGAATAAGCCCAATTCCACACCGATGTCTGACTGTGCGGTTTTTTCCCATTTCAAATCTGGATTAGCCAAACGGTTTGTACCTACACCAGCTACTCTTGTATCATTAAGAATGGCGGCATAACCTGACCCCAAAACACCTTTCGATAAATAACTAGGAATCTCAGAGTTACCTGTCACCCCATAACTGGCACGTAATTTTAAGTTAGAAATGACCTTACTTTCTTTGATAAAATCTTCTTCTGAAACTTTCCAGGCTACAGCCGCAGATGGGAAGAAAGCATATTTATTATTCTCTCCGAACTTAGAAGAACCATCCGCACGACCAGTAGCGGTGAAAAGGTATCTATCTTTGTAGCTATAGTTTAAACGACCGAAGTAAGAATTAAATCCAAATCGTTCTGCTCTGGATGTTCCCGGAGTAGGTTTACTTCCCCCGATCAGGTTGTTGTATTGTGGAAAATCACTGGAGAAATTTTCTGCGCCTGTCGCGAAGCCAAAAATGTTGGTTTCCTGCCATGATATACCTAACAACCCAGTAACCGCGTGATCTTTGGCAAAACGTTTATTATAAGTCAGGTAATTTTCAAATGACCAATAGGTTTCTCTGTTATTGTCTAGCGTAGCAGTTCCTTTCTGATCAAAAGCTATTCCGTATAGACTACGTCCATTGTATTCAGAACGGCCACGAGTCACCACATTTGCTCCTAAAACTGAACGAAACTCCAATCCTTCTGCAAGGTTTAGGTTCGCATAAGCATTCCCTAATACATTCTGTGTTTGCAAAAGATATTTACGATCTGTCAGGATATGCACTGGGTTGGATCCACCTTCTGCACCCGGATAATTTTGATTATCTGCCCAGGTACCGTCAGGATATTTGACAGGTAGAAAAGGAAAACTTTCTGTGATCATCCTTACAGAGTTCAGTCCACCAGTACCAATATCTACCAGATTTTCTGTTTGATTGGTATAGTTTAAGCTCCCACCTACTTTCAACCATTTCTTCATTTGACTATCCATTACAAACCTTCCAGAATAACGCTTCAGGTAGGAGTTTTTCAGTAATCCATTGTCATCTCTATAATTCAGGAATAAACCATAAGAATTTTCTGCATTACCGCCGGTAAATCCGAGCTGATGATTTTGAGACAACTTATTCTGAGTGGATTCTTTAAACCAGTCAGTATCATATATAGGACTTCCATCTGCATTAAAAAGCAGTGGTAAGTTCTTTCTTTTTATTCTTGGATCTACATATTGATTATTCGCCCATCCTGTAGGATCATAGATTTTAGCATTATCGTAGGCTAAGTTTTCTACATCAATAAACTCCTGGGCATTCAGCATTTTTACACGCTTTGGTCCAATAGTTGGCACACTAAAATCTACATCATAAGAGATCTTATTACCTGTATTAGAACCTTTTTTGGTAGTGATCATGATCACCCCATTGGCACCTCTGGCACCATAAATTGCTACCGAAGAAGCATCTTTTAACACCTCTACAGAGGCAATATCTCCAGGATTCAGGAAGTCGATCGCATTACTGCTTTGCGTTTGTGAACCTACTGGAAGAATAACCCCATCCACAACATATAAAGGATTATTAGTGGTTTTGATGGAACTGAAACCACGGATACGGATATTGGTTTGTCCACCAGGGCGACCAGAGTTAGAGTTCACCTGTACCCCAGGAATACGTCCTGCCAATGCCTGATTCAAGGATGCTGCCGGACGTTCTTTCAATTGCTCTTCTTTTACGGAACCTACTGCTCCCGTTAAGTCAGATTTTTTTCTGGTTCCATAACCTACTACCACTACATCATCCAGATCTACCCCAGAGGCTGGTTTCAGTTTAATTTGCAGTGGAGCAGCGCCTGATCCTGCCTGACGAGTTTGAGTTTCATAGCCGATATAGCTGAATGTCAGTTGGTCTGTCGCATTTTCTACCTCAATACTGAATCTACCCGCAGCATCTGTCACTGTAGCTTTATTGTTTTTCGATGATTTAACGCCTACACCAGGTACAGGTTGAGCATTTTCATCTACTACTGTTCCGGTGATTAATATTTTCTGAGTGGCGTTAGGAAACAAAAAAGTAGAATGGGATTTGGCGGCCTTTAGCAACAGCTCCGCTGGTGTAGCATGCGCCTGCATTCCCGTTAAACAGAGCAAAGGAAGCCCTGCAAAAACTAAGTTTTTAATTTTCATTAGTATTTATATTTAGGTTATTTAATAGGTTGTTTTGCATCCCCTAGGTGCAATCTCCGTTGCTGAAGCTTTTTTGAGTAGGGTAACTAAACCGTTTTAATGATTTAGCATAGGAATGGTTAGTTAGCTTATTTATTCATAGTGCTCAGTTAAAGTGAATGTTAGGTTGTCTATTTGGTTAATTTAATTTGTGTATTCAGCTATAGTAAACCCTTTTACTAATTATTTAGCATTCCTAAAAATAAGACATCAAGTTCCCTCCCAATGTCAAGATCAGGCGCCCATAAAATGGGAATCGTTTAAAATCAAATCAGGAAAGGGGCTATTGCTAAAAACTTAAGCTAATACGTTTTAAAAAATGGCCAAAGGGGAGTGTAATAAAAGTAGAATCATTCATATTTGGTTATATTTTGGTTGATGATCGTTTTATTAAAAAGCACTAGTAAAGAACTAATACGTTTTACTAAATCAATGATAAAGAATAAATCCTAAATATCAAATATTATATGAAACTAAATGAAAATCTGCTTATTTACTCCGCTAATGGCCTTTTAGACCGAAAATTATGAGTTTTGCAGTTCTTTCTGAGGCACCAGCGGTTCCCATTTTACCAGATAATTCTGCGTAATCTGCCAACATCTTGGTTCTAACCTCTGTATAAAGTAAGTCTTTTAGATGATTAGTGATCTGTTCAGTATTACAGTCTTCCTGAATGAGTTCGGTCACTACTTTTCGGTCCATAATCAGGTTTACCAGGGAGATAAAGCGGATATTTACGAGCATACGGGCAATTGCAACGGAGATTTTACCCCCGCGGTAAACTACTACCTGAGGCACATGGAATAAAGCCGTTTCAAGAGTTGCGGTTCCAGAAGCTACAATCGCCGCTTTGGCCACGTGAAGCAACTGATAGGTTTGTCCGAAAACAAGGGTAACATTTGCCGTATTTATAAATTGTTGGTAATAAGCGGCGTCAAAACTAGGTGCAGCAGCCACAACAAACTGCTGATCGGGAAAAGCAGCAGTCACACTTAACATATCCGGCAGCAATCGCTCGATTTCCTGTTTTCTACTGCCAGGCAGCAAGGCCACAATTTCTTTATTCAGCTGATATGTAGTCCTGAATTTAGGATCTGGGACAAATAATGCAATTTCATCCAGCAAGGGATTCCCTACATAATTGACCTCCATCCCCCATTTCTTATAGAAATCAACCTCAAATGGTAAAATACAAAAAAGCTGATCTACAATTTTCTTGATCTTTAATACCCTTTTCTGGTTCCAAGCCCATACTTTAGGAGAGATATAATAGGCTACTTTGATTCCATTCGCCTTGGCAAATTCCGCAATTTTAAGATTAAAACCAGGAAAATCAATTAAAATCAATACGTCAGGTTGGTAAGCCAACACATCAGCTTTGCAGGCTTTCATATTCCTGAAGATCGTTCTCAAGTTCATTACGACCTCCGTAAAGCCCATGAAAGCCATTTCTGAGTAATGCTTTTTCAACTCCCCTCCTTCTGCTTTCATTTTATCACCCCCATAATAGCGAAACTCCGCAGCCGCATCTTCCACTTTTAGTGCTTTCATTAAGTTGGCACCGTGCAAATCTCCGGAGGCTTCTCCAGCTACTAAATAGTATCTCATTATTGGTTGATTTTATAAAAAAAGAAAAGGAAAGCCCAAAGGAATGTGGCACTGATAATGCCTCTACCGGTATTTTCCTTGTTAAGTTTAAAAAAGTACTGGAGTAATAAAGCGTTAACGGCGATAGAAGCGATCAGTAATAAATCAGCCTTGGCCAAAAAAGCATAACGGTGCATCAGGTACCAGGAAATGCTGCCAAGGATACCGGGAGCCAGTATGCCGACTCCCAGTCCTATAAATACCGAATCTTTAACTCTTCTAAACATCAAATGTCCAGGTGTTCAATACAGGGATGGCATGGTGTGCCGTTAAATCAAATTGTACTGGGACTACAGATACGAAACCATGTTCCAATGCCCATACATCTGTATCTTCTCCTTTATCGTTATTTTGGAAAACTCCAGTCAGCCAATAATAAGGACGCTGGTAAGGATCTTTACGCTCGTCGAAATCTTCCGCCCATTTGGCGTTGGCCTGACGACATATTTTTATACCTTTTAATTCTGCTCCTTTTGGGAAGTTTACATTGAGTAAGGTAGCTTGCGGCAAACCATTTTTCAATACTTCTTCAGAGATTACTTTGATAAATTTCTTACAGTGACTAAAGTCGGCACCTTCCGAGAAATCATCGAGTGAAAACCCAATCGATGGAATGCCTTCAATTGCTCCTTCTACCGCAGCAGACATCGTTCCTGAATAGATGACATTGATGGAGTTGTTCAGTCCATGGTTAATTCCAGACACACATAAATCCGGTTTCTGACCTTTAAAGATCTTATTTACCGCCAGCTTTACACAGTCTACAGGAGTTCCTGAGCATTTGTACATTTCTACGCCTTCGTAAAGATCAACGCGATCAAAACGCAGTGGTTTTCCGATAGTGATGGCATGACCCATTCCAGATTGCGGACCGTCTGGTGCAACCACCACTACATTGCCCAGCTCACTCATCACTTCAATCAGGTTTTTAATTCCTGGAGCGGTGATTCCATCATCATTTACCACTAAAATATTAGGTTTAGAATTTTGCTTCTTCATACACACAAAAATACGAGAATTACATAGAATGTTAAGGACATAATCTACTTTCCCAGTATATTTGAGTTATAACTTATTAAACATGAAGAAAAAATTACTGCTACTCGCCTGTTTTCTAATTGCAGGGTCGAGTATAATGGCTCAATCCGGTTTTCAATGGAAAACGGCGAGCTCGGGTGGATATACCTATAAATATGTCACCAATGACCCGACAAAATCACGTTTTTATACCTTGAAGAACGGCTTAACAGTAATTTTATCACAAAATACAAAAGAGCCAACCATTGAATTCCGCATGGGGGTAAGAGCGGGAAGTAATACAGACCCGCGTACTGCCACTGGATTAGCGCATTACCTGGAGCACTTGCTGTTCAAAGGAACAGATAAATTCGGAACCCTAGACTTTGCAAAAGAAAAGCCATTATTGGATAAAATCGATGGGCTGTATGAGCTATACAATAAAACCACCGATCCAGCAAAACGAAAAGAAATCTACGCACAAATTGATAAAACTTCTGGTGAAGCTTCTAATTATTCTATTGCCAACGAGTACGATAAAATGATGAAAGCAATCGGTGGACAGTCGACCAATGCACACACCTGGTACGAGGAAACGGTTTACAATGAAGATTTCCCTGCAAATGCGACGGATAAGTTCCTTGCTTTGCAAGCAGAGCGCTTCCGCAATCCAATTTTCCGTATTTTCCATACGGAGTTAGAAGCAGTTTATGAGGAGAAGAACAGAGGCTTGGATGATGATTCCTGGAAAATTAATGAGAAGACTGCAGCGTTGTTATTCCCTACTCATAATTACGGTCAGCAGACGACCATTGGTACCGTAGAGCACTTAAAAAACCCTTCTTTGGTAGAAATCAGAAAGTATTACAACAAATACTATGTACCTAACAACATGGCGATTGCTATGGCCGGAGATTTCAATCCGGATGAAATGATCAAAAAGGTAGATCAGTCTTTCTCTTTTATGCAAGCCAAACCGGTTGAACTATATCAGCCCGCTCCAGAAAAACCATTGACGAAAATCCAGAAACTGGACATTTATGGCCCTAGCGCAGAAAGTGTGAGACTGTCTTACAGAGGTTTTGCAGAAAACACACAGCAAAGCTTATTGTTAGACCTGATTTCTAGTATCCTTTCTAATGGCAAAGCTGGTTTACTGGACATTAACCTGAATAAACAGCAAAAAGTACTGCGTGCATCTGCAGGTTATCAGCAGATGAAGGATTACGGAATCTTCTTCCTTACCGCACAGCCTAAACAAGGACAGACTTTAGAGCAGGCACAGCAATTGTTATTGGACCAGCTGAATATTCTTAAAAAAGGAGATTTCGATGAAAGCCTGATTAAGGCGACGGTTGCCAATCAGAAACTGAGTTTACTACAGTCTTTTGATGAGAATGCTTTCCGCGTGGAAGCCGTAACCAATGAGTTTATCTTGAACCGAGCCACCAAATGGGACAAGTCTTTAAATGGACAGGATGCCATGGCAAAAATTACTAAAAAACAAGTGATTGAATTTGCCAACCAGTTTTTCAAAGACAATTATGTGGTGACTTACAAACATAAAGGAGAAGATAAAAGCATCGCCAAAGTAGAGAAACCAACCATCACTCCGGTACAAACCAATGCGACGGAAACCTCTCCATTTGCTAAGAACTTATTATCACGACCATCTGCTCCAATTGCACCTAAATTTCTGGACTTCCAGAAAGACCTAAATTTCGGTAAAGCAGGAATTGCTGAAGTCATCACTGTAGAGAATAAAGAAAACAGCATTTTCCGACTGTCGTATCGCTTTGATATGGGTGCTTACAATAATAAACTCATGCCTTATGCGGCTCAATATCTTGCTTTCTTAGCTACAGATAAATACAGCGCAGAAGAAATCAGTAAAGAATTCTATAACATCGCTTGTAATTACACTTTTAATGTGAGCAATGAAGTCGCTACGATTAACATCAGTGGCCTACAGGAAAACTTTGATAAGGCCGTAACTTTGGTAGAGCATATCCTAACCAATTGTAAAGCTAATGAACAAGCTTTAACGGAACTGAAAAGCAGGATTCTTAAATCAAGAGAAAACAATAAATTAAATAAAGCAGCAATTCTAAGCGGTTTGATGAGCTATGCACAATTCGGTTCAACTAATCCTACTAATTTTACTTTAACCAATCAAGAGGTCAATAATATCACCTCTGCTGAGCTATTGGCCATCTTGCAGAACCTGAGAAACTATCAGCATACGATCACTTATTATGGTCCGGAAAATGAGTCTACTTTCAGTGCAAAAATCGGCAAGCTTCATAAATTACCTGCAGCATTCGTTGCTACACCTGCTGCAAAGAAATTCGTTTACACGGATAACGCAAAAAGTCAGGTATATTTTGCAGACTATGATATGGTACAGTCTGAGCTGCGCTGGGTAAGAAATGCGGGTAAATACGAAGCAGGTCTTGCGGGAAAAGTAACACTTTTCAATAGCTATTTTGGTGGCGGTATGGGTTCTATTGTATTCCAGACCATCAGAGAATCTAAAGCATTGGCCTATTCAACTTTTGCTGTTTTCGCGGCTCCTGATCGTGACGACAAACAATATGCGATGGTTGCTTATGTGGGCAGTCAGGCGGATAAAATGAATGATGCAGTAAAAGGAATGAATGAGTTATTAAATGATCTTCCAGAATCGGAAAAATCATTTGAGGCTTCAAAATACAATGCTATGAATTCCATTGAAACCAGCAGAATAACTAAGGATGCCATTATAGCGGCCTATTTTGCCAATAAAAAACTAGGGATCAACCATGATGGAAGAATTGATGAGTACAATGAATTGAAACCGCTCACCTTTACAGACATCAAAGCTTTCCATGCAGCGCGCGTGGCTGGTAAACCATACAATTACTGTATTGTGGCTTCCGATAAGAAAGTAAAATTGGAAGATATGGAGAAATTCGGAACCTTCAACAAACTGAGCTTAGCGCAAATATTTGGTTATTAACCACAATAAACTGCTTAAGGTACAGTTAACTGAAAAAAAAACCTGATCACAATCGTGATCAGGTTTTTTTAGGAACTGAGGTTGCACCTCAAATAATGGAATGAGCGATTAAATTTAAGCCAGGCCTTCAATCCCTAGTTTTTCTGCCAGTTCATTCAGGTCATTTACGACCACATCGATAATTGGTATTCCCTGAACCCTACGTTCCTGTTCAAAAGCGTATTCCGGTTCTCCGGGAATCACTACCTTTTGACCTTCTTTTATCGTCTTTGCAGATTGAAAACGTTCAATCCAATTGTCTAAATGGTCTTTGAAATCTGCTGCCGGACGGAATCCATCAATGCGCATTGCACCAAAGAAATGTCCGATCCCTTGTCCAACTGGATTGGCCGATGGTTCTAGGAAGGCTACAAAAGGAGGCACCCAGGGACCATAATTCGCCCCTGACAGCACAGCTGATAAAATATCTACTGTTGCACTGAGTCCATATCCTTTATGACTGCCATGGTCTTTATCGCTGCCTAAAGGTAAAAGAGAACCACCATCTTTTAATTGATGTGGATTTGTAGAGGTATTTCCATCTTTATCCTGTACCCAGCCTTCAGGAATAGGCAAATTTGCTCTTTGAGCGATTTCCAATTTCCCATTCGCTGCCGCAGCAGTAGCCATATCCACCACTACAGGAGGATATTTTCCAGCAGGAAAAGCATAACACATCGGGTTAGTACCCAATAACCTTTCATTGGCATAAGTGGGTGCCACGAGCGGACTCGCGTTCGTCATACTTACCCCGATCATATCTTGTTCTACCGCCATTAAGGCATGGTATCCGGCAATCCCAAAATGATTAGAATTTTTAACCGAAACCCATCCACTACCATAAACTTTTGCTTTCTCTATCGCTACTTTCATGGCAAAAGGAGCAACTACCAGCCCTAGTCCTGCATCTCCATCTACTGTGGCAGTGGTTGGTGTTTCATGAACCACACGTACATTAGGTGTAGCATTGATGCGTTCTTTTTCCCATAACCTGACATAGCCGCTTAACCTGGCTACCCCATGAGAATCTATTCCACGCAAATCCGATTTTAGCAATACATCTGCTGCCAGTTGTGCATCTGCTGCCGGACATCCCATTTTCAGGAATACCCTTTCCGTAAATTGACGTAAATTTTGTTCTGTAAAAGTGTGAAAAATCATTATTTATGAAGCAAATAGAACCGTAAACTGATGGTCCAATGGTTTGAAATTCAAAATCAGGGAAGCGATAAAGTCCTCGCCATAGGCTACATACAAAGGTGCGATATTCAGCACCCGCTCCTGCAGCACCCCTGTTGGGAAAAGTTTCCCTTTTAAATTGTCAATTTGTGATAAGGAAGTATCATGCTTTCGCTTTTCAGCCCTGAGCATTTTCTTCTCCAAATTGACAATCAATTTTAAAGCTTTCGTTTTAGCAGCATCTGCCGATTGAGAAAGCGTTTTATCTATTTTATAAGCATTGAGCTTGATCTGATCAAAAATAGCACTCAATGTACGTTGTTCATCCCCTAATGTCAGCTGTAAATTAACATGGGCTTTGATCCAATCGTTTTTAAGTGCTTCGTTAGTTTTGAATAAATCTTTATGACTGATACCAAGAATCTGCATTTTTAATTCAGAACGTTTATCGATCACTAATGCAGAGTTTCTAAGCAACAACACTGGAAAATCCACCTGATAATAATCGAAATTTGATTTTAGCTGTAACCAGTAGGTCAGCTCTGCACCTCCGCCAATATAAGCCAGATTTGGCAGAATCACTTCCTGATATACCGGGCGCATCACTACATTCGGACTAAAGCGTTCAGGAAAGTCATTGATTTCTTTTTTTAATTCATCAAGGCTGAACTGGATGTCAGTATTCATGACTTTAAACACTTCCTCTTCTTCTACAATACGTTCCCTTAACTGGTCTGTCATGTAAAAGAAGTTAATTTCTCTAGGGTTTACCTGAGTTTTATAACCCTTGCTTTCTAAAGCGGCATTGCTTTCAGAAATATGTTTAAAGCTATGCTGACCAATAATATCGGCTTCGATAATAAGCGCGAATTGCTTTTTAAGCGCAGGTTCATCCGCATCTACGCAAACCAATCCATACTTTCCAAATAAGCCATTGACCAGTTCTCTGGTGGCATCAGAAAGTTTTTCATGTGTTCCATATGCCTTTTCTACCAATTCAGCCAATTGCAAGCCATTCTCGGTAATGCCGAGGTAACCTTTATAAGCCAATAAGGTTTCTGTGATGTCTTTGGTACTTAATCTTCCCGTTGCTCCGGCTGCATTTTTATTCCAGCTGAGCTTCCTATCCTCGATTTTCACATGGTTGATCTCTTCAAAATCATGGTCTTCGGTAGCCATCCAATAAACGGGTACGAAGTTTTCATTCGGAAACTTCTCCTTTAACTCTTTTGCAAGGTTAATGGCCGTTACGATCTTATAAATGAAATAAAGAGGACCGGTAAAGATATTAAGCTGATGACCGGTGGTAATGGTATAAGTCCGGTCATCAGCTAGAAGTTGTATATTTTCTTCCACTAAAGCGGGTGCTTCAATGGTGGTATATTGCTTTTTCAGAACCTCAGTCAATACAGACCTATTTCCTTTAAAATCGCGATTAGCGATGGCTTTAGCAAAGCCTTCGAAATCTGGCGTGTACTTATAAAAAGCACTTAACTGGTCCTTTCCGTCGATGTAATCCAGTACAGCGGTGGAGAAGGCATTGGTTTCCTGGTAAGAGATGTATTTGGCCTGCATTGCTACGAATTTAAGTTAATAAACCAGAAGTCAATACATCACAAATTTATTTTACAATTTGTCCATATAGATCGAAATCCTCAGCTCTGTCAATCTTCACATTTACGAAGCTTCCATTAGCAGCATAACCTGTTTTAGCATCAATTAAAACCTCATTATCAACCTCAGGAGAGTCAAATTCAGTTCTTCCAATAAAGAAATCACCTTCTTTTCTATCTACCAATACTTTATAGGTATGACCGATTTTTTCCTGATTGATTTCATAAGAAATCCCTTGCTGTAATTCCATGATGGCATCTACACGCTCCTGTTTTACTTCTGCAGGTACATCATCAACCAGGTCATGGGCATGAGTTTTTTCTTCATGAGAATAAGTGAAACAACCTAATCTATCGAATCTGGTATCTTCCACCCAGCTTAGCATCTCTTCGAAATCTGCTTCTGTTTCGCCTGGATAACCACAAATTAAAGTAGTACGCATAGCGATATTAGGCACTTTATCTCTGATTTGGTTCACAATATCAATGGTTTTTTGTTTCGTAATACCACGACGCATAGATTTCAGCATGTTATCTGTGATGTGCTGTAAAGGCATATCCAGGTATTTACAGATGTTATCACGTTCGTTCATTGCATCTAAAATCTCCATTGGGAAACCTGAAGGATAAGCATATTGCAGCCTGATCCATTCGATTCCATTGACATCAGAAAGACGTCTTAACAATTCATCCAGATTACGTTTTCCGTAAATGTCTAAACCGTAATAAGTCAGATCCTGTGCAATCAGAATTAATTCTTTTGTCCCATTAGCTGCTAAAATTTTTGCTTCATTTACCAGTTCATTCATATCTCTGGAAACGTGTTTTCCACGCATCAAAGGAATGGCACAGAAAGAGCATGGGCGGTTACAGCCTTCTGCAATTTTAAAATAAGCGAAATGAGAAGGAGTGGTCAATAACCTTTCTCCAATCAGTTCATGCTTATAATTTGCACCTAATGAATGTAAGATATTGTTTAGATCGTTGGTACCAAAGAAAGCATCTACATTGGTGATTTCTGATTCCAGCTCTGGTTTGTACCTTTCAGATAGACATCCGGTTACAATCACCTTGGAAATCTTACCAGCCTCTTTCAGCTCACTATATTGTAAAATCGTATCAATAGATTCTTGCTTGGCATTATCGATAAAACCGCAGGTATTGATGACTACAATATCATCTTTCCCCATTTTATCGGATTCATGGACCACATCCATGCTATTGCCACGAAGCTGCCCCATCAAAACTTCTGAATCGTAAAGGTTTTTAGAACAACCCAAAGTAATTACATTGATTTTAGGTTTTTTAACGGGAATGATTTTAGATGTGGTTTTTGTATTCATGATTTTTTATTTGGAGTAGAATTCTTCTGCTGAACTAAAAACTAGTTAAACAAGCTGTCTACAAATGCTTTTTTGTCAAATAATTGCAGGTCATTTACGCTTTCGCCAACGCCTATATATTTTACTGGGATTTTAAACTGATCAGAAATCCCAATCACGACACCACCTTTAGCGGTACCATCCAGTTTGGTAATGGCCAATGCATTTACGTCGGTCGCCTCAGTAAACTGTTTGCATTGTTCAAAGGCATTTTGTCCTGTTGAACCATCCAATACCAATAATATTTCATGCGGTGCATTAGGAATTACCTTTTCCATCACATGTTTGATTTTGCCCAATTCATTCATCAGGCCGATTTTATTGTGTAAACGTCCGGCAGTATCAATGATCACTACATCTTCGCCATTGGCAACTGCCGACTGCAAAGTATCGTAAGCTACAGAGGCAGGATCGGAACCCATTGCCTGTGCCACTACTCTTACGCCAACACGTTCTCCCCAAAGTTTGATCTGTTCTACTGCGGCTGCTCTGAAGGTATCGGCTGCACCTAAAACTACACTTAGCCCTTCAGCTTTCAGTTTATGGGCGAGTTTGCCAATAGTCGTAGTTTTACCTACCCCATTTACACCAACTACCATGATCACATAAGGCTTATGCTGTCCATATTCAAACTTACGGAAGTCATTGCTGTTGTTTTCAGAAAGCATCAATTGTATCTCATCGCGTAGCAAACGGTGCAGTTCTGAGGTGGATAAATACTTGTCTTTAGCTACACGAGCTTGAATACGGTCAATAATTTTTAGGGTGGTGGTTACACCAACATCGGAAGTCACTAAAACTTCCTCAAGACTATCGAGCACATCATCATCTACTGTCGACTTCCCCGCAACGGCCTTCGTGATTTTACTCAAAAAGCCCTCTTTAGTTTTCTCTAAACCCTTGTCTAGAGCTTCCTGCGCTTCGGGAGCAGTTTCCTTTTTCTTGAAAAAATCGAATAAACCCATACAATGTCTAATTAAACAAAAAAAGCCCTCCCATTTAAAAGGGACGGCTTTAATATAATTAAATATTAAAATTATTTTTTGGATGCAATAGCATCTTGAACGTGATCGTTGTGAACAATAACTTCTTTGAAAGAATATGCACCTGTTCTAGGTGATTTAGTCATCGTAATAACTTTCGAATATTCTTTACCTTTTCCCGTTTTAAGGGTTGCAACTACCTTTTTTGCCATGATCTAAATAGATTGTATTTAGTTAAATACTAAATGTATTACTTAATTTCTTTATGTACAGTTACCTTTTTCAAAACTGGATTGAATTTTTTCAATTCTAATCTCTCAGTAGTGTTTTTACGGTTTTTAGTAGAGATATATCTAGACATACCAGGCATGCCACTAGTTTTATGCTCCGTACACTCTAGAATAACTTGTACTCTGTTACCTTTTTTTGCCATTTTATTAATCTTAAGGTCGATTCACATCAACCAATGTTATTTACAAATATCCTTTTTTCATGAAGCGATTGATCGCCTCAGTAATACCAATTTTATTAATGGTTTTGATAGCTGAAGTAGAAACTTTCAGGGTTATCCAACGATCCTCATCAGGAATATAAAATTTCTGAAGTTGTAAGTTGGGATAAAACTTACGCTTAGTTTTAACGTTTGAGTGAGAAACATTAAAACCTGTCATTGCCATTTTTCCGGTTAAATCACAAACTCTAGACATGCCTTTAAATATAGTGTTAATTATGTTTTCTTAATTTTTTTAAGAGTGTGCAAATATCAATAAAATATTTGTAATCATCAAGTAGGTATCTAAAATATTTTGAATTTATTTACAGCGTGTTACGGACTGCTGCCCAGATCCCTACCCTGGATGCTCTCGGGGTGCAATATACAACATTTCTACGGATTACGAAGCGACAGATTCTTCTAAATCACCCAATAGGTTTTCAAATTGTAAGACATATCTCCGCAAATCGTTCATATAATGGATCAGTTCAGGCTTTTCCTCAGTTCCCAATTGCTGTAACCAAACTGTTTTATATTCTTCTAAATGGTATAATGTTGGTGTTACACCATAAGCCGGTTGAAAAGTATGAAGTTCAGGATGCAGTACTTCATGTAAAATCAATTCATTTAACCCTGGAAGCGCGATGGCTTTCATCATCGATACAATCCTCAGCGGAATCCGTACTTCATAGATTTCTTTCAAGGCTGCTCTCATTTCCTGATGCGCAGACTTATGCGGATCGAGATTCCATTTTAAGGATTCCGTCTGGTAATGTTGGTTCGCCAGTTCCGCCCTTCTTAACGTCCCTGAAATCTGATCGTACAACTGTTTGCTCATATCTGACAGGTTAGATAAGGAATAGACAATTGAAATCGCCTTTAGTTTAAAAATAGTGGAACAAATTTCATATCCTATAATGTAACTATTATATATACCTATTTTTTCAAAAATAGGTAGTTCATGGGAAAGTCACCGCCGACCAGCAATCAACCCCCGCCATACCGACAGTAAATCAATAGCTTAACTCACAATTCCAGCAATTAAATGCCTACATTTAATGAATTACGCAAAGCTTTGCGTTCAGACTTAAAATTTCCCATTACATCTTCAATAAATTACAATAAAAGCATCAATATTCCGCCTTTCTTACAAAAATCACATAAAAAACAAGTCTAAAACATCATATTAAAATTTTGACAAGAACCGAATAAAGTTATATTTGAGTTTTAGTTGTTGACATAAACCAAATCATGCAAATTAATTCGATTGAAGAGTATCAAGAAACTTATAAGTTGAGCGTGGACCAACCTGAACAATTCTGGGCAGGGATCGCTGATAATTTCTTGTGGAGAAAGAAATGGGATAAAGTACTATCCTGGAACTTCTCAGAACCAAACATCAAATGGTTCGAGGGCGCTAAATTAAACATCACAGAAAACTGTCTAGACCGTCATCTGGCAGAAAATGGGGATAAACCAGCCATTATCTGGGAGCCTAACGACCCAACAAAAGACAGCATTACCTTAAGTTATAAAATACTGCATGAGCAAGTTTGCCGCTTCGCAAACGTGCTGAAGAAGAATGGTGTTAAAAAAGGCGACCGTGTCTGTATTTACATGCCAATGGTGCCGGAACTTGCCGTTGCCGTATTGGCCTGTGCCCGTATTGGTGCAGTACACTCCGTAGTTTTTGGTGGATTTTCTGCCAAATCTATTGCCGACAGGATCAATGACGCGGAATGTAAGGTCGTGATCACTGCTGATGGTGCATTCAGAGGAAACAAGCAGATTCAATTGAAAGAAGTAATTGATGATGCCCTGATCGGATGTCCAACCGTAGAACGTGTGATCGTTTTAACCCATACCAGAACACCAGTATCCATGCTGAAAGGCCGCGACATCTGGTGGGAAGATGAAATTAAGCTAGTAGACACCAACTGTCCGGCAGAAGAAATGGATGCCGAAGATCTGTTGTTCATCTTATATACTTCCGGCTCTACCGGTAAACCAAAAGGTGTAGTACATACCATTGGCGGTTATATGGTCTATGCGGGATATACTTTCTCTAACGTATTTAATTACCAGAAAGACGAAGTATTTTTCTGTACTGCTGACATTGGCTGGATCACCGGTCACTCTTACATCGTGTATGGCCCGCTTTCTCAAGGTGCAACCACGCTGATGTTTGAAGGTATCCCTACTTATCCAGATGCTTCCAGAATGTGGCAGGTGGTAGAAAAACATAAAGTAAATATCTTATATACTGCGCCAACGGCGATCCGTTCTTTGATGAGCTTCGGACTAGAGCCTTTAAACGGCATCGACATGAGTTCTCTTCGCGTATTGGGCTCCGTAGGAGAACCCATCAATGAGGAAGCATGGCATTGGTTTGATGAAAACATTGGAAAAAAAGAATGTCCGATTGTAGATACCTGGTGGCAAACAGAAACTGGTGGCATCATGATCTCTCCTATTGCGTTCGTAACCCCAACAAAACCTAGTTTCGCTACCTTACCATTACCGGGTATTCAACCGATCCTAGTGGATGAAAACGGAAAAGAAATTGAAGGAAATGGTGTGAATGGTAACCTTTGTATCAAATTTCCATGGCCAGGGATGCTCAGAACCACTTATGGTGATCATGAGCGCTGTAAACTGACTTATTTCTCTACTTATGAAAACCTTTACTTTACTGGTGATGGCTGCTTAAGAGATGAAGATGGTTATTATAGAATCACGGGCAGAGTAGATGACGTGATCAACGTATCCGGTCACCGTATTGGCACTGCGGAAGTTGAAAACGCCATCAATATGCACGCAGGTGTAGTGGAAAGTGCAGTAGTCGGCTTCCCGCATGAGGTAAAAGGACAAGGTATCTATGCTTTTGTTATTTTCCCTAATATCCACAATGATGCAGATCTTACCCGTAAAGACATCTTACAAACCGTAACCCGTGTAATTGGTGCCATTGCTAAACCCGATAAAATTCTTTTTGTAAGCGGATTACCTAAAACAAGATCAGGTAAAATCATGCGACGCATTTTAAGAAAAATCGCGGAAGGCGACATCAGCAATCTTGGAGACATCAGCACCTTGCTGGATCCAGCCGTTGTAGATGAGATCGTCGAAAAATCTCAGAAATAACCACCTCGGTCTTAAAAAATAACCTATTCAAAAGGCCAGCTTAGAAAAAAATCTAAGCTGGCCTTTTTTTAAGTTAAATATGCTACTGAGTGGAGGAAGCTCCAAAAGACAATTTATCTATTTCAGTCACGTTAAAATGCTGCTTATACCAATTGTTCAGCGCTTCAGTTTTGAACTTTTGCTGGCTGTTCACCCCTTTGATCAATTTTTTCGCTGAAGTACTGCCATCTATGCCTTCCCTGGCCTCGAAAAGCACATAATCCACTAAGATCTTATCTTGTGGTTTAGGTGCCTTAAAGGCCAGCATTTTCCCGTCTTTTCCTATAATAAATGGAACAACAGTAGATCCTTCTAAGTCCGACAGGAATTTTTCGGAAGCTCCGCTTTTAACCAGAAAACACTGATCTGTCCCCGGCTTTTTCTTTTCAAAATCCAGCCATGATTTTTCATTTGATCCAATAAATAAATCTACAAACACCACATCCGGATAAGGAGCGAAACGCGCTTTCAGGTCATTGTAATTTTTATCATGCGGGGGGCGACTGCTCGTATCTGCCCAGGTATACAAGTAAACGGTCTTCCCGGCATACAGGTCTGCGAAAGACTGCACTTTTCCCTTTTTATCTATCAGCTGGAAGGAAGATACGTTCATATCAATATGATCGTCGTAATGCTTGACTACCTTTTTAACGAGTCCTTTGATCATCATCGTACAGGACGTTTGGGTCATACATGTGGTAAATAAGAGTAAATAAATGAGTTTTTTCATCAGGTTGTGGTGTTTAGTGGTCAGGAAATTTCTATACAGAAGATGATCGAAAAGCCCAAAAGGTTACATAAAATCAAACAAATATTTTTTGCAGCTGTTCTTTAGGTATCTATTTATTGTTAATCATTAAAAAAAAGAGTTATGGATAAGTTGGAATTAAAAGGAAAATGGAACGAAGTTAAAGGAAAAGTAAAACAAGCTTACGCCGATTTAACCGACGACGATTTGAAGTACGAAGAAGGTAAAGAAGATGAAATGTATGGAAAATTACAGCAGAAAACAGGCAAGACCCGCGATGAACTGGTGACCTGGATAAAATCATTATAACGAATATCCGTGAACACAAAAAAACCCTGCAGATCTAAGATCTGCAGGGTTTTTCAGTATTAAGGTTGGCTTATTTTTTGGCCCACCATAATGGAGTCAACACTTCATCAGGTCCACCTAAAGCAGTTACTGCCTGTTGGTAACCAGGTTTGTTAGTCGTTTGCAAACTTGAAGGATATCTCAAGCGTTGAGGGAAGAACTTAACGTTACTTGTCATATAATTACCGCTGTTTAAAGCCGGTAAGTTAGGCAATACATTTTCGATCGCTGGATTTTCGAAGAAAGGTAATCCTAAACGTCTTTGATCATTCCAAGCTTCTAGTGGAAGCCAAGGTGTTTGCGCAATAAATTTCTGCGTAATGATTTTTGTTAAGCGGTCATTTTTAACTGCACCATTTTTATACAGGTTATTTACCGGGTACAAAACGTTAGCAACTCCTGCTTCATTTGTGTATCCATTAATGTAATTCATAGCATGGCTTGCAGGAGGTTCTGTGATGTGATCCCAATTTACTGATGTACCTACTCTATTGAAGTCCTCAGATGTCAAGTAATTACCAACTGAGTTGCTTACACCCCAATACTCAAAACTAGCTCGGATACCAGCCTCATATGCAGACTTTCCACCCATTGGTGTTGCCCATCCACGCTCAGCTGCTTCAGCCAATAGGAAATAGGTTTCCCATGGTGCAAAGAAAATACGTTTGCTGGTACTTGCTCTAAATTGGTTAGACAGACGCGGCATCGTACCTTCATAGGCTCTCACCTCATTTTTTGTTCCTTTTGCACCCCAGTCGCCAGTATTGGAAGCATTCCAGGTATTTTTAGCATCAATTGTTTTTACCACTGTATTTGTGGCACTCATTAGATTTCTGGTGGTCGTTTTAGCATCAGTAGTCCAGGAAGGATAGGAGTTAAAATTAGCATTAGAGAAATCGCCTGGAATGATAAACGTTTTATAAGCACGTGGATCAATTACATTTGGAAGACCATCAAACCAATATCCGGCAGATGGGTTATTAGTTTTAGAGGTAAAGTGATCATCAAATTTTAAGCCCAGGTAATCTGCAGGTTTAATCGCTGATAAATAACTTGCGCCAAGCTGAGTTTCTGTTTTAATCCCACCAAGGCCTAAATAAATATTATTTAAAGATGCAGAGATAAATTGTGGGTTCCATTCTCTACTCATTACGCCAGTAAGGTCATCCCATCCTGGTCTCTCTGCTACCTGGAAAGTCTCATCAGTTACTTTAATGAAATCACTTCCTGCTGCTGCCAGTTCAAATTCAGTTTTAGCTTTTTCAGCATCTACTTCAGATAACCTCATCGCTAAACGCATACGCATAGAGTTTGCATACTTTCTCCATTTTGCATAATCGTAGGCATATGCAGGATCCAGTTTTTTCAATGCATCCGTATTTGCAACAGCTACATCAAGCTTGGTACTCGCTTCTTTTAATTCAGTCAACAGGTAATAATAGATGGTTTTTACATCGGAGAATTCAGGGTTAGTCCCACTAAAGGCCTTAACAGGAATTGGTCCAAAATTATCTGTCATTTCACTCATTAAGTAAGCTCTCCAGATTCTTGCCACCTGTATCAGATTAGGGGTATAAGCTTTTGCTGTTCCTTTTGCAATTTGCTCCTCACCAATTTGGATTGCGGTGTTGGCACTATTTAACCATACAGCGACCTTATCATAATACGCGCTGGTCCAGCCATCATTATAAGAGCCTGAAGAAAGCCCACCATTACTATGCTGATGCCCTGCAGTTTTCCAGTAAAGGATAAATGAACGCTCTGCTATATCAGGGTTCATCTGGGCACCAATAATAGAGCCATTAATGAAATATTCAGTTTGTACCTGATCACCTGTCGCGGCGACAGGGCTTACATTGATTTGTTCGAATTTTTTACATGATGCGAATAACAAGGTTGTTGTTAAAAGCATACATGAGGTTTTTATAATTGTTTTCATCAGAATCTTGATTTATAAAGGAAATGTCCTTTGTTAAAAAATTAGAAGCCCAGTGTTAAGTTAAATAAAAATGTCCGTGTCGTTGGTGCACTGAAATTTTCAAATCCAGTAGCATTGCTACCTGTTGCGTATACAGACTCCGGGTCAACACCATTCATATCACCTGAAATTAACCATACATTATTGCAGGAAACACCAATTTTTGCGCGTTGAAGAGGTGTTTTAGCTAAGAATTTAGCTGGAAAAGAATAATTTAACTGAACATTTCTTAAACGAATGTTAGTTGCATTATAAATATTTTCTTCCCCAATTCCAAGGTTTCCATAGCTATGAACTTTAGCCCAATATCTTTCAGGAGTTACTGCAGTGCTATTCTGAACATATTGACCACTACCATTTAAGATTACACCATTCACTACCATATTTTCTCTTAAACCATTAGGAGCTGTAACTGCTGAAGTTCCGTTTTCCTGCATTGCAGCATTAGTTCCAGAAAAAATTTGACCGCCGAAACGCGCGTCTACAAGGAATGACAATCCAAATCCTTTATAAGCAAAACTATTGGTAAAGCCCAGTAAAGCATTTGCCTGCTGATTACCTAATCTTGTTTTTTGCGCACCTCTTTGAGGCAAACCGTCTGCGTCAAGAATTAATTGACCATTAAAAGGGCTGGCCGCATCTTCTACTCTAAGGTATTTGCTGCCATAAATCTCTCCGAATTTTTGATTGGTCACTGCTAAAACAAATACATCATCATAACCACCTAGACCATATTCACTAATATCAGGAGTTAAAGCTTTAACGGTATTGTTATTTCTAGAGAAATTCAGCAACATATTCCAATTCAAACCATCTTGATTTGACATCACTCTGGCATCTACCATAGCCTCAAATCCAGTATTCTGAATATCACCAGCATTTACCCTTTTTTTCTGATAACCACTTAGTGGATCCAAGCCTATCTCCAATAATTGTCTGGTTGCATTTGATTTATAATAAGCAATATCGAAGCCAAATTTGCTATCGAAAAACCTCATCTCTGCACCTACTTCAAATGCTTTAATCAGCTCACTTCTAACATTAGGATCGTTTAAAACTTTATCTCTCGAAGCCACCGTATTTCCATTCGGATCCTTACTGATTACATAAGTATTATATAGCTGATAAGCACCTAAATCATTCCCTACTTCAGCATAAGAAGCTCTAAGTTTACCATAGCTCATCCAGGACGGCAATGTACCTCCTGCTTTAGTAATCATGTCAGAAAAAACGAATGAAGTACTCACCGATGGATAGAAATAAGAACGGTTGTTGTTGTTCAAAGTACTAGTCCAGTCATTTCTAAAGGTCACATCCAGGAATAAATACTGATCCCAATTAAGCTGTCCTGATCCATAGATCGAGTTGATTTTTTTTCTACTGAAATCTTCGTTTACAGTTGGATTGTTTACACCGTTGTTTAGCGAGAAAAAGTCTGGCACAACAAATTCACCTGAGCTTGCACTTATACCAGAACGTTTACTAGACATTAAGTTTCCACCCAAAGTCAGCACACCACCGAATTTGCTAAATAAATTATCTTGTTTAGCAGTGATTAAGGTACTGAAATTGGTTTCCTGGAAGGTGTTCTTACCTGTACTGTATCTTCCTGTAGACACGATCGGACTACCCCCATAAACCTTAGCCTCCGTGTTGGTCGTATACAAATCAGCACCACCTTTTACTTCCGCAGTTAACCAGTTATTGAATTGATATTTTAATGATCCGTTCATTAAGAAACGATCTCTAATATCCTGATTCAAGTTATATTGACGTGCCCAGTAAGGGTTAATCTGATTTCCTCCACCGTACCACAACATGGTGCCATCTGCTCTTTTCGCATCGCTAAAGTCGCGAATATCGATTGATCTTGGCAAGTTATAAATTGCAGCAAAAGCATTTTCACTTCTTGAACCCAATAAAGGCCTGTTTTCTGCGTTGGTATTGCTGTACTGAACTTTAGTATCTGTTGTCCAACGGTCGTCCTTTCCAAATTTACTCACAGCTCTTGCCGTTAAATTTGTTTTGGTCAATTTAACGCCAGGAATAATACTTTTATCATCTGCACGATTTAAGGACGTATATACAGACGTTCCTTTAAATTGCTGCTGGAATGAAATCCCGTTATTTAATGAAATCCCATTTTGAAAATAATTCCCGATGTTATCAAAGCTTTGAAGTGGTGCTTGTTCAGCATTCCATTTTGTAACCATTTGACCTTCGATTTTAGGTCCCCAGCTTCCATTTGAGATATTTTTAAAAATACTATTTTCACCTTGTCCGAATGAACTTTGCAAATCAGGGCCGGTCAATATACTTTCAATTCCTAAAGAGGAAGTTACTGTGATTCCCAGGCCAGTTTGCGCTTTTCCTGATTTTGTGGTAATTAAGATGACTCCGTTACCTGCTCTTGATCCATAAAGTGCCGAAGCTGAAGGTCCCTTAAGCACCGACATACTTTCGATGTCTTCCGGATTGATATCGGCTAAACCGTTACCCATATCCAAACCAGGATTAGAAAAATCGTTGTTTTTAGCACCTGTGAAATTTTCCATTGGCACACCGTCTACCACAATTAGAGGTTGGTTATCACCAGTCAGTGAGTTGTTACCCCTTAACGTAATTTTAGATGAACCAGCCGGACCACTACTAGAACGGGTAATTTGTAAACCAGCCACCTTACCTGACAATGCGTTTACAAGATTCGGTTCTCTAGCTTCTACCAAAGATTCTCCTTTAATTTCCTGCATGGCATATCCTAAAGATTTCTTTTCTCTTTTAATACCCAAAGCAGTAACGACTACCTCATTTAATTTGTTCTCATCGTCCTGAAGAACGACATTATGATTTGCCGAATTCCCGACATTTACCTCTTTTGAGCTTAAGCCAATAGAAGAGAACACTAATGTAGCACCTGGCTTAACAGTAATGCTGAACTTTCCATCTGCATTAGTTGAAGTTCCATTTTTAGAGCCCTTTTCTGTGACACTTACACCAGGGATGGGCGACCCTGATTTTTCCGTTACCGTTCCGGTAACCTTTTGTTGCGCATAAGCAGTTATTGTTATTACGCTTAATAACAAAACGGCCATACACTTTAAGTACATCTGTTTCATCTTGTAAAGATTTAATTGTTAAAATTTGGTTAATTATTGATACTCCTGTTGCATTTAAAAGCTTTTAGCTTATCCCTAGACTAAAAAACTCTATTATATATTAATTAAAATTACAGTTCTCGATAACGAGTGTTGCAGCTCCCAAAAGCCCGGAATCAGCATTCAATTCTGATACTCTAATTTCCGTCTGTTCTGCGAGTCTTGGAATACAAAACTCATGAATGGCCTGTTGAATTGGCGCCATCATCATTTTTCCTGCTAATGCGCCTCTTCCGCCCAATACAATTAATTCTGGATTGATAATGTGAATTAAGGTGGCGAGTCCTTTTCCGATAAGGAAAGCGGCATCTGCCAGAATAGACACAGCTAAAGGATCCCCTGCTTTAGCTGCTTCCAAAAAATGATCTCCATGTAATTTACTATCGTCCAAGAAAAGTTGTTCCAAACTGGAACTCACTCCTTCGGCAATTTGAGTTTTTGCTCTTTCCACCAATACCAATAAAGAGGTATCTACTTCCAGGCATCCACGTTTCCCACAAGAGCACAATTTATTGCTCTGTGACAATGGAATGTGACTGAATTCTCCAGCATAACCGCTATGTCCTCTAAACAAGCTCCCATTGATGATCATCCCCAAACCAATTCCCCAACCGATGTTGACTACCATAACATCTTTCAAGTTCTTACCTGCACCGAATTTCAATTCGGATAATGCGATCATACTTGAATCATTGTCGATGAATACAGGCAAGCCCAATTCTTTAATTAAATGTTTGTTTAAACTTCTCTCTCCTTCAACTTTAAAGAAGCTGTGATTTATGCCTTCTGCTGCATTTACAAAACCTGGCATACCAATACCCACCCCAAGTATCTGTTCAATAGGAATTCCGGAACGGGAGATGTAGTCTTTCAGAAACTTGATTAAAGTTTGAGTAATTGCCGGACCTTCTTTAAGGGGTAGCTTGAACAATTCAGGTTCCGTACGAGCATGATTCAATAAATCGTAAATGACCACCTGAGTAACCAATTGATCCATGGCAACGGCCACAATATATCTTTGCTTATCCTGATTTAAAAGGAAGGTTAATGCTCTTCTGCCTCCGGTTGACGGGGCCAGTCCATGTTCTAAAATATATCCGTCTTCTACCAGGTCATTCACCACATTGGTGATTAACGGTAGACTTTTATGCGTCAAGTGACTTAGTTCAGTAAGTGTTAACATCTTACTGTAATACAAATGCTTGATCACATCGGTCCTTAACTGATGATATTTTTTTACGCTGGCAGTCAAAGTTATTAGTTTAGTTAATCAAACTTAAAATATTTTATTCTAAAACCAGCATACTTATTAAATTATTTTTAAAGTAACATGTACTTATACACAAAAGATGGAAACGTATGTTCGCTTTAGCGCTTTAAAGAGCTATTTATGCCAAGAAAGAATAAAATAAAAAACGGCTGATGCAATGCATCAGCCGTCCATAAAAATAGCTTAGTAAAATTAGTTGATTCCTCTGAACAACCTATTCCATCTGATCTTACTAAAGAATGATCCGTTAGTATCATAGCTCATCCAGATGAACAATGCTTTTCCTACGATATGATCTTCCGGTACAAAGCCCCAGTAACGGGAATCCGCAGATCTATGGCGGTTATCACCCATCATCCAGTAGTAATCCATTTTGAAAGTATAGCTATCCGCAGCAACGCCATTGATCAACCATCCTTTACCAGATTTCTCTACTTTATTTCCTTCATAAATACGAATGCTTCTTTCATAAAGCGGCATCGTTACACTATCCAATTTAACCGTCCAGCCCCTTTTAGGAATAATGATTGGACCGAAATTATCGACGTTCCAATCTCTGTTCTGATCAAAAGGAAAAATGTCCGGATCTCTTTTACCTGCAGGCTCTGTAATCTCTTTCACCGACTGTACAAAATCCAGTTTGCGCACCTTATCCAACATTTCAGCAGTACCTGTAAACTGGTAATTATTTTGACCGATCGCAGAAATTTCCTCAGAAACATTAAATCCGATATCTTCAAACACCTTAAAGTTCACATCTGAAGTTTTAAAAACTACCTCATAAGAAATCTGTCCAGTGTTTTTTAGTGGATCAGCCTTGCCATTCAGGTAAACCAAACCGCTTTTCATGCTGATGGTATCACCGGCAATTCCAATACATCTTTTGATATAATTCTCTCTTTTATCTACAGGTCTGCTCACAATGGTAAACTGGCTATTCACCTGTTTCCATCCTAAAGAACGCACCAGTTGGTAGTAATCCTGATCCTGATATTCTACAGCGACCGTATCTCCTTGCGGATAATTAAATACCACTACGTCATTTCTTTTAATGTCAGAAAGACCAGGTAACCTACGGAATTTCCATTGTACGCCATCCCAATACGCTTTAGTCCCAGTAATTGGCATCGTATGGTGGGCGAAAGGAAAGGCAACTGGTGTCATCGGAATCCTTGCACCATAATTCACTTTACTCACGAATAAGAAATCGCCAACTAAAAGCGACCTTTCCATCGAGGCGGTAGGAATAGTATAGGCTTCAATGAAAAACACCCTGATGATGGTGGCTGCTATTACCGCAAATAAAATGGCATCGAACCATTCACGGCTTTTAGTCTTTTTCTTACCTGGCTTGGCATCTTTATTCTTTTGCCAGAATTTCCAATTCATACTTTTCTATTTAAAATTAAATATATCGGCTATGTTATAAAAGCCTTGTTTATTTTGCAACCACTCCGCTGCAACTATAGCACCCAAAGCAAAACCAGCACGGTTATGTGCGGTATGTTTAATCTCAATGTCGTCCACTTCAGAACTATACACTACGGTATGTGTTCCAGGAACATGTTCAATACGGTGTGATTCAATCAGCACCTGGTCTTTTTTAATCACATCCTCAAAAGGAGTACCTACCAATTCATTTACCCATTCTTTCTTACTGTCTAAGGCATCAATAATCCCTTCGGCAATTGTCATGGCGGTTCCGCTTGGCGAATCCAGCTTCTGAGTATGGTGAATCTCTTCTACCTGTACATCATAAGCAGGGAAGTTATTCATTACTTTCGCTAAAACCTGATTGATATGGAAAAATATATTTACCCCAATACTGAAGTTTGACCCATAAAGCAGCGTATTGTTACTGGCTAAACATTCATCTTTTACTTCCTGCAATTGTCCGTACCATCCTGTTGAACCTACTACAATAGGTACATTGGCTTCAAAACAACGGTAAATATTTCCTATTGTGGCATCTGGAATACTAAAATCTATGGCTACATCTGCTTTAGACAGGTTAGCTACGTTAAGGTCATCCAGATTGGATGAGTTGATTTTCAAAACCACTTCGTGGCCTCTTTCCAGGGCAAAACGTTCAATAATCTGACCCATTTTACCATAACCCAATAGTGCTATTTTCATTTTTTCTTGGTTCAATTAATAATTTTATGCTGTTATCCTCCGGGTCAATTAAAAACGGACGGCTAATTTAATTCCTGGTACGGGTAGGTTTAATCCATTGATGCTATTGCTACCGTACATGCTGCTGTTGTTTATCATTGTGGGAGCCAACTTCACAGATACATCACCTACATCAAAATATTTTAGTCGGGCATCCACATAAGCATCAACGATATTTAAAAGATACAAACCCACAAAAGAGAACAGAATCACATCTTTATTCCTTCTATAGGTATCTTTTGCAGTCACCAGATTTTGATCACTTACTGCCGCATACCTTTTATCTTTCTCTACATCAGGCTTTACAAGGCCCGCTGGTGGAATCCCACCATTTGCTTTCACGATATCATCATAGGCTTTGATCTTTGCCCTGGTCTGTAATTCTGTAAGAAAGATGTGGTAATTCTTATTGTTATCAATATAAGAAAGGGTCAGTAAAGTTGCGCCGGTATAAATACCCGCCACTTTTAACCCGCGATACAAGTTAAAACCGCTTCTGATCTGTCCCAGACCTGGTAACATGGCAGAACGCAGCATGGCCTGCCGACCGGCAATTTTGCCAGGATTTATATATTTAGGCTTTAAAGTATCTGTTTTACTTTTAACCGGAGCTGCCACTGCAGCGGTACTGTCTTTTTTTAGCGGTGTCACGTCCTGAGCTTTCACTACAACCGCAGCAAAAAACAAGAATCCTGACAAAAGAAAAGCCTTTGACATTACCAATCCAATAATTCTAAAATTCTGCTCAGGTCGTCTTCCGACATAAAAGGAATTTCAATTGCACCTTTACCATTCTCTCCCACTTTCAATTTCACTTTCGTTGAGAATTTTGTAGCGAGGTCTTTCTGCAATTTTTGGTATTCAAAAGACACCCCATTAGATTGTTTAGGACGCTTCGCATTCAGGTCTAAACTATTGATACCCCTCACCAACTCTTCCACTTTCCTTACAGAAAGTCCTTTATCCAGGATTTCGTGGTGAATGTAAAGTTGTTTTTCGACATCTTCTACATTGATCAATGCGCGGGCATGACCCATAGATATTTTCTGATCCCTGATCGAGATTTGAATCGATGGAGGCAATTTCAGCAGCCTTAAGTAATTGGTCACCGTAGTCCGGTTTTTACCCACACGTTCGCCCAGCTGGTCTTGTTTTAAGTTACATTCTTCCAGCATTCTTTGGAAAGACAGTGCCACTTCAATTGCATTCAGGTTTTCACGTTGAATGTTCTCAATTAAGGCCATTTCCAGCATTTGCTGATCATTGGCATTGCGCACATAAGCAGGGATTTCCGTCAGGCCAGCCAGCTTGGAAGCCCTTAACCTGCGTTCACCTGAAATCAGCTGGAAACGATTTCCTGCCTGCTTTCTAACGGTGATTGGCTGAATCAGACCCTGCACCTTAATCGACTCAGAAAGTTCAATTAAAGCAACCTGATCAAACTCCGTACGCGGTTGGTAAGGATTGGTATCAATATCAGAGATCTTGATGTGCCCAATAGCGCTGTTGTTGCTATTTTCCTGCCTGTTTTCGCTTACAGGATTGACTCCGTTTTTCGGTGGATTCACCGAATCGCTGTCATCTAAAAGCGCACTTAATCCTTTACCTAAACCTGTTTTTCGCTGAAAAGATGTCATTAAAATAGTTTTATATAATTGCTTTATTTACATCCTGCACTTCCGTCACCAATCCGTTTTTACGGACGATTTCGCGTGCCAGGTTCAAATAGTTGATCGCCCCTTTACAGTTGGCATCATGCATGATCACAGATATACCGTAACTCGGCGCCTCACTCAGGCGTGTATTTCTTTGAATAATGGTTTCAAAAACTAAGTCCTGGAAATGCGTTCTCACTTCTTCTACCACCTGGTTTGACAAGCGTAAACGCACGTCATACATTGTCAGTAAAATCCCCTCAATTTCCAATTCCGGATTCAGGCGGTTTTGAACAATCTTAATGGTGTTCAGTAGCTTACCCAATCCTTCCAATGCAAAATACTCACATTGAACCGGAATAATTACCGAATCCGCAGCAGTTAGCGCATTGATGGTAATTAAACCTAATGATGGAGAACAATCCACGATGATAAAATCGTACTGATCCTTTACCTTCTCCAGCACTGCTTTCATTTTATATTCCCTATTATTGAGATTGATCATCTCAATTTCCGCTCCGACCAGGTCGATATGCGCCGGCAGCAGGTCTAAATTAGGGGTTTCTGTTTTTTGAATGGCATCCATCGGTTCGATATCATTGATGATACACTCGTAGATGCTATTTTTAATACTTCTCGGATCAAAGCCGATACCTGAGGTGGAGTTAGCCTGCGGATCTGCGTCAACCAGTAAAGTTCTGTATTCCAGTACGGCTAAACTTGCGGCTAAGTTTATAGATGAAGTCGTTTTACCTACACCACCTTTTTGATTTGCCAATGCAATAATTTTACTCATTTATCTTTCTAATAATTACCAATTATTTACTGAAGGCTTGTTGTTACCCGATTTAAATCTATAAAAAATGCTATTTTTGTATTGATTTAGGCACATTTTAACGATTAGCTAAGATACAAACAATTTGACACTTACCGCATAGCGCCAATATAGTGTTTTACACATCTTATTAACAATTTTTCACATGATCACCATCATCTCTGGAACCAATAGACCTGGAAGTAATACGCTGAAAGTATCAAAATATTATCAAAAAGTCCTGGCAGAAAAAGGATTAGTAGCCGAGCTCCTCAGCCTGGAACAATTACCAGACAATCTGATCGCTTCCGACCTGTACGGAAAGCGAAGTCCGGAGTTTGAAGCCATCCAGGAAATGATGACCAAAACCAGTAAATTTTTGTTCGTCATCCCGGAATACAATGGGAGTTTCCCAGGTGTGCTAAAAACTTTCATTGATGCCTGTCAGTTTCCAGACAGTTTCTATGATAAAAAAGCCGCTTTAGTAGGCCTTTCTTCTGGGAAATATGGAAATATCCGGGGCATCGATCATTTCGGTGGGGTTTGCAGTTACCTTCACTTAAATGTACTGCCATTAAGGATCCACATTTCCATTATTAAAACCGAGCTGAATGAGCTGGATGAGATTTTCAAGGAAGACACCTTAAAATTCACCAACCAGCAAATGGATAAGTTTATCACGTTTTAATCCGGTTATACACCGAAACTGCTCCAGCTCTTGCCTTCATTGCCGAAAACAAAATAACCTGGATATAACATTTCTGCAATGTCTTCCAGTAAGGCAACCCACTCTTCGGGAGTAGCAGCCGCCGCAGCCTGATCGTCTAATAAATATACCCTGTTGTATTCTACAGCAGGCCATTCTTTTTGAAGCAAAGAAGGAACCACACCCATCATCCCCAGCATACTTGCGCCTTGTTCCACATAGATGATCACTCTTGCCTGAGTCATATCCGCCTGTAAAATACCTCCAGCATCATTAATTACGCCTTCCAGATCACAGTTTAAATGATTTTCGGTATCCAGACAGGCAACAGATACCTTCTCCATAAATTTTATTTTATGCTGGACAAGATCCACACGCTCCTGAAGCATTTCATTGAGCACTTCATCTTCCACCTTATTTATAACCGCATTTAAAAAAGACATATTGTTTTATTTATTACTTTGTGCAAAATTAGTATTCCTACACCGATGCGTCGTATTATCAGCCATATTTTTTACGGATTATTACTGTTTGTCCTCACAGCATGCGGCAGAAAGGCCGAAGAGCAGGAAAAAAAAGTGTTCCATATCAATCTGGACCAAAACCTGACTTCCCTGGATCCTGCCTTTGCCCGCAACCAGAATGCACTATGGATGGTGAACCAGGTTTTCAATGGCCTGGTTCAAATCGACAGTGTATTGAACACCATACCCTGCATTGCGAAAAGCTGGGATATCGCTGATGATGGCTTGAGCTATATTTTTCATTTGAGAGATGATGTCTATTTCCATGACGATCCTACGTTTGCTGGAGGAAAAGGTAGAAAAGTAGTCGCAGATGATTTTGCCTATAGCTTTTACAGATTGATAGATCCCAAAGTGGCCTCCTCCGGAAGCTGGATTTTTAGTGACAAAGTCAAAGACCAGCACAGTTTTATCGCGCTCAACGACTCTACTTTTCAAATTAAACTGACCAAGCCCTTCCCTCCTTTTCTGAGTCTGCTGACCGCCCAATATGCCTCAGTAGTGCCCAAAGAGGTGGTAGAACATTATGGAAAAGACTTTCGGAACCATCCGATCGGAACCGGACCCTTTAAATTTAAATACTGGAAAGAAGATGAGATACTGGTGCTCCTAAAAAATGAAAAGTATTGGGAAAAAGACAATGGCCATCAGCTGCCTTATCTAGATGCGGTAAAAGTTACTTTTATCAGCGATAAGCAAAGCGCCTTCATGAATTTCATTAAAAAAGACCTTGATTTTTTTGATAAAGTTGATGGAAGCTATCGTGACGATATCCTCAGTAAAAGCGGAAATATGACCCGCAAATACAAAGGAAAGTTTCAAATGATCAAAAGTCCGTACCTCTGCACTGAGTACCTCGGATTTTTGGTAGATACTGCTAAAAGCATTTCAAAAAACTCTCCGGTAAAGTATTTAAAAGTACGGCAGGCGATCAATTATGCGATCGACAAGCCCAAGCTGATCAAATACCTTAGAAATAGTATTGGTATTCCAGCTACCGCAGGTTTTATGCCCCAGGGCATGCCTGGTTTCGACAGCACCGTGGTAAAAGGATACCATTACGAACCTGAAAAAGCTGCCCGGTTATTGGCAGAAGCTGGTTTCCCGAATGGAAAAGGAATGCCAACAATTACCCTGAGCACTTCTACCACTTATAAAGACCTGATGGAATTTATACAAGGTGAATTGGCTGCAATTGGTATTAAAGTAAAAGTAGATGCCAATCCGAATGCCAGTTTAAGGGATATGATGTCCAAAAATGCGGTCAACTTTTTCCGGGGATCCTGGATTGCAGATTATGGCGATGCCGAGAATTACCTTGCGGTATTTTATTCAAAAAACAAAGTACCTAATGGTCCAAACTATACTGGATATTTCAATAAAGACTACGACAAATTATTTGAAAGCAGTTATTATGAAAGTGATCCACAGAAAAGATATAAACTTTATCAAAAGATGGACAGTATGGTAATGACCTACGCGAACATAGTACCGATCCTCTATGATCAGTCTTTGGTGATGCTGCAGAATAACATTAGCGGATATCCTTCGAATCCTTTAAATCTGATGATTTTAAAACGGGTGAAAAAGCAATAAAAAAAGACCTTTCCGTTTTTCAGGGAAAGGTCTTCTTATGTTATGATCAAAATGTTTTGCCTTAATTTTGAACGCCTCCCATTCCACCTTGTTCTTCTTTCTTCACATCATCATTCTTCACTCCTTTTTTAGGCTGCGTGAATTTCAGTTTACCAAATTTATAGCTGAAATTGATCCCAAAAGAACGCAATGGATAATGGATATTGGTAGATTGCTCGTAGTTTGCTCCTTTATTCACCGTATTGATGACTAAATCACGACTGAAAGGGTTCAAGACATTCAGTCCAATGCTGGCTTGTTTCTTCATGATCTCTTTTTTCAGTGCCGCACCATAGAAATACATTGCATCTGTTTTACCCTGGAAAGTTCTTTTTGGCGAATTGATGACTCCCCAAATTTCCGTATTCCAGCCGCCTGGCAAGGTATAAGCAGAACGTCCAAAGACCGTATAATTTACAAATGTTCCGGTATTTATGTTACTGGATGAGTTGTTTACTTCATAGGTATTCAGCCCCAGGTTTGTCATTAAAGTCCATTTTGGCTTAGGATTATAACTTGCAAAAACATTCATTCCATAAGACTGACTTCTACCAATATTCAGGTAAGTAGTCAAAAACCTTTGGCCTGTCGCCGCTGTTCCATCGATAGGCAAAATGGCACTTTCAATCACATTCTCAGTTGTGCGGTAAAAAACAGAAGCATTGATCACCGATCCTTTAATAAAGGTAGAGTAGCCAAATTCCATATTATGGGTCAATTCAGGATCTAATTCCGGATTACCACGTAAGGTATTGTATGGGTCACTTTTATTTTCAAATGGATTCAAATAAAATAAACTTGGACGTTGAATCCTTTTGTTATAACTCAATTTGATGGTACTTCCACCTTTTAAAGCTTGTGACAAAATCAAACTCGGAAACAGGTTGGTATAGTCATTACCGAATTTGTCTTTATGACCAGAAACTGCATTGATATTGGTATACTCACCTCTTACCCCTGCTTTAGCAGTGATTTTCTTAGTCAGCTTGAAACCCAGCACTGCATAAGCTGAAGCTACATTCTGATCATAGTCGAAATCTTGAAGCGACTCCCCGTAGGTACTCAGGATATTTCTAAAAATCCCTTTCACACCCGTTTCAAGAATTGTCGTTTTACTGAATGGATACACGTAATCCGATTGCAGGGTATACTCATTGTTTTTTCCAGTATTCGCTCCTGCATCCACTATATCTGCAGGGATAACAGCCAGACCACCACCTGGAGGGGTAACCGCTTGCTCGTAAATAATTCTGTTGGTATAGTCGCTGGTATTTCTTCCGGTAGTCAGCTGTGCAGAAACACTAAACTCTTCTCCTTCTTTTTTACTCGTTTTGCGATAATCGATATTCCAATCCAAATTATTGAATCCCATATCCATATCTCTAATGTTTGTAGAAGGAACGCCATTCCTTAAAATTGCGGAACTTCCCGGCCCACCATTAGAGAATCTGTTGATCTTAACGGTACTGCTGATGTTATGGTAGTTATTAAAATCGTAATCTATGCCGGCACTTCCGTTATAGCCTATACGTGACCATTTTGAGAAGCCATCCTGAGATACGGTACTCAAACTCCCGTCAGGCAATGTAAAACTGTTCAGGGAACGTACCTGTGAGTTTTGAGCATAGGCATGGTTTACACCAAGACTTGTATTGAGCGATAAACGCCCAGTTTTTGCATTCAGGTTGAAAGCGCCATTGTTGGAACGAGTACCTACTGAAGCATTCACACTTCCACTGGTCCCTTCCGCAGATTTCTTTTTCGTGATGATATTGACGATACCGCCGGAACCCTCCGCATCATATTTTGCCGATGGACTAGTGATCACTTCTACACTTTTAATCTGCTCCGCAGGAATCATTTTTAAAGCATCAGCTACACTGTTTGCCATCGTTCCTGATGGTTTTCCATTGATCAACACGCGTACCGCACTTCCCCTCATTTGAAGGTTTCCGTTAACATCTACCGATAACATCGGAACTTTACGCATCACATCAGTTGCATCTCCACCTGCATTGGTGATGTCTTGCTCAGCATTGTAAACAATTTTATCCACTTTGTTTTCAATTAACGACTGCTGACCGGTGATGGCTACTTCTTTCAGGTTGCTTGCTGTTGGACTCAGGTAAATCGTTCCCACATTTAAATCCGGTTTTTCCGGAGTGGTTTTTACGGCCACAATTTTTGTTTTATAGCCCATGAATCCGATAGACAGTTTATAATCTTCCGGACTGATATTAGATAAGCTTAATTTCCCTCGCTCATCGGTTACCGCTCCATTAACGGATTTATTATCCTTGTTTTTAATTAAAGAAATGGTGGCATAGTCGATCGGTTTTTTGGTTAGAGAGTCCAGGATTAAGGCAGTTATCCTTCCCGTAACCATTTTTTTAGCAGTTCCCCCGCCCATTGGAAACTGAGCTTTTGCCCCAATTGTAAGGACTAGACCAAAAAATAAGAGTATCAGTTTTTTCATTTTAAATGTTAATTTTGAAGCTTGCAGATGAATCAGTTAGCCACTCGCATTCCGGTTTATTATTTAGTCTAACGAAGGTATCTATTGTTACAGTTCTGAACTATAGATTTTAGATTTTTGGCAATTATTTTACGGTCAATTGCATTTTTTGACCGGTGAAAAGAAATTCAAAAAAAAATCCACAGAAAAATCCGAAGGAAAAAAGTAAAGGAAACCTAAAATTCGACGATTAGGCTTTTATCCTTTCAGGGTTTTTAGAGGGTGCTATCAGGGGGCTGGTAGGGCCTTGTAGGGCCCAATGCCTCAGCAAGCCCGACCATCGGCGTAGCTAAAACTTCCCATAAACCCTGGTAAACACGAACACTATTAAAAAAAAAGCACTGAACATGATGCCCAGTGCCTTTTCATTCAAAATATGTTAGTCCGATTAGATCACAAGATTCACAATACGGCCTTTCACGATAATCACCTTTTTAGGTGTTTTACCTTCCAGGTATTTTTGCACCTGCTCATCCGCCAATACAATCTCTTCAATCTCTTTAGCTTCTAAAGTCAGGCTTAGATTAAGGTTCAACCTGGTTTTTCCATTGACGGATACCGGATAAGAGAACTCATCTTCTACCATATATGCAGGATTGAATTCCGGATATTTTGCATAAGATAAACTTCCTGCATCATGGCCCAGATTTGCCCAAAGTTCTTCACAGATATGAGGTGCGTAAGGAGAAAGTACCACTACCAGGTCTTCTAATACCTGACGATTTTTACATTTCAGTTCAGTCAGTTCATTCACCGCAATCATAAAACTGGAAACAGAAGTATTGAAAGAGAAACGTTCCACATCATCCTGCACTTTTTTAATGATTTTATGCAATGCTTTCAATTCTGCTTTTGCAGGAACTGAATCACTCACATTGAATACCCATGAATCATTATGAAATAATCTCCAGAATTTACGAAGGAATTTAAATACGCCTTCAATGCCATTGGTGTTCCATGGCTTGCTCTGCTCCAATGGTCCTAAAAACATTTCGTACATTCTCAAAGTATCAGCACCATAACTGGCGATCAATACATCAGGATTTACGACATTGAATTTAGATTTAGACATTTTCTCTACTTCTACACCACAAATGTATTTTCCATTTTCCAGGATAAACTCTGCATCCGCAAATTCTGGTCTGAATAATTTAAAAGCAGGAATATTTAAGACTTCATTTTCTACGATGTTCACATCAACGTGCAGCGGCGTAGTTTTATAATCTTTTCTTAGCCCGTAAGAAACCAAAGTGTTCGTTCCTTTTCCTTCTTCATCTACCACACGGTATACGAAGTTAGACCTTCCCTGAATCATACCCTGGTTGATCAGTTTTTTGAAAGGCTCTTCCGCTTTTACATGTCCAAGATCTTTCAGGAACTTATTCCAAAAACGACTGTACAATAAGTGGCCGGTAGCATGTTCTGCACCACCAATATATAAATCTACATCTTTCCAATATTCAATCGCTTCTTCTGAAGCAAAAGCGGATTGATTATTGGCGTCCATGTAGCGGTACCAGTACCAGCTGGAACCTGCCCAACCTGGCATGGTGCTCAATTCATATTCGTACTGATCATCGTAGCTCCAGTTTTCAGCTCTTCCCAATGGTGGTTCGCCGCTTTCTGTAGGTAAATATTTATCAATTTCAGGCAGCAATAAAGGCAATTCTTCTTCCTTGATCAGGTATGGCAATCCGTTTTTAAAGTATACTGGAATTGGCTCTCCCCAATAGCGCTGGCGACCAAAGATCGCATCACGCATGCGGTAATTAATTTTAGCTTTTCCTACGCCTTCTGCTTCTAACCAATTATTCAAGGTTTCTGTAGCCTCCGCGTAAGTCATTCCGTTGATGAAACCAGAGTTGATGTATTGACCTTCTTTGGTTGAATCTGCCTGTGTTTCGATGTCTTTCTGACCATCTAAGATCTGCACAATTGGCAAATTGAAGTGGGTTGCAAATAACCAGTCGCGCTGATCACCGCTAGGCACACCCATTACAGCACCCGTTCCATACCCTGCCAGGACGTAATCTGCGATCCACAATTGTACGCGTTCGCCGCTTACGGGATTGATCACATACGAACCTGTAAATGCACCGGAAACGGTTTTTACATCAGACATACGGTCTAACTCAGACTTCTTCTTGGTTTGACGAATATAGTTATTGACCCCATCCAATTGTTCTGGCTTGGTCAAAGCAATCACCAATTCATGCTCTGGCGCCAGCACCAGGTAAGATACACCAAAAATAGTGTCTACACGGGTGGTGAATACTTCAATATAATCCTGACTTAATCCGGTTAGCGATTCGGCCCCTTCGATTTTAAAGCGAACGCTTGCACCCACACTTTTCCCAATCCAGTTGCGCTGCATTTCCTTTACCGGTTCTGGCCAGTCGATGGTATTTAAGCCTTGCAGCAATCGCTCTGCATACGCAGAAATACGCATACTCCACTGCATCATTTTCTTTTGCTCTACCGGATGGCCCCCACGTTCTGAGTAACCACCGATCACCTCATCATTTGCCAATACTGTTCCCAATGCCGGGCACCAGTTTACAGTACTTTCCCTAAGATAAGTTAAGCGGTATTTTAGCAGTTCTTCCTGTTTTTGTTCCGGGGTCATTGTGGCCCAGTCACTCGGCTGGAAAGACTTCGTATCTTCATCGCACACTGCTTTTACATCAGCGCTGCCTGAAGCATTAAATTTTTCTATTAAGCTGGTGATGTCTTCTGCACGATCAGTTTCCTTGTTGTACCAAGAATTGAACAACTGCATAAAGATCCACTGTGTCCATTTATAATATTCAGGATCACTGGTCCGCACTTCTTTACTCCAATCAAAAGAGAAACCGATCTGATCTAATTGTCTTCTATAGGTATTGATATTGGTTTCCGTAGTTAATGCAGGATGCTGACCGGTTTGAATCGCGTATTGTTCTGCTGGCAAACCGAAAGAATCATATCCCATGGGATGCAATACATTGTATCCTTTTAACCTTTTATACCTGGTAAATATATCGGAGGCAATATAACCGAGTGGGTGACCCACATGTAAACCTGCTCCCGAAGGGTAAGGAAACATATCCAGTACGTAAAACTTAGGTTTCGCAGACTGATCTTCTGCTTTAAACGTTTGATTTTTAGCCCAAAACTCTTGCCACTTTTGTTCTATTTCTTTAAATTGATAATCCATTACAGCTTTGCCTTATATCCTTATATATAGCGCGAAAATAAGGAAATAAAGGTTGGATTAGAAACCCTTTCTAAAATAGGTCCTTTAGCGGCTCCGTTTTGAAGGATTTATGAGCCGGATTGCTGTTCTTAAATCCCCAGTCTGCCAAAAAGTAAGTGTTTAGGGCTTTTATTTTCAGGCGCATTGTAGATACTATGGTGTCCAGAGGCTAGAAAAGCAATTACACAGGCAATGGCGACGTACCATCCGCAGGAAATACCAAACAATTCAAAAGCCATGATACAGCAGGCAATCGGTGTTTTTGCCGCTCCAGCGAATACGGCTACGAACCCCATTCCGGCAAGCAGGCCGACTGGTAAAGGCAGAAAAATAGAAAGCGCACTGCCAAGTGTGGCACCGATAAAAAACAATGGGGTCACCTCTCCGCCTTTAAATCCGGCGGCAAGTGTGATGGCGGTAAGGAATATTTTCCAGGCGAAATCGGTTGTCTGCGAGGCTTGTTGAAAAGCATCCACAATAACAGGAATTCCTAATCCTATGTATTTATGAGTGTCGAGCAGCAGCACAATTCCAAGCACGATAAAACCTCCAACAACCGGACGAATGGCCGGGAATTTTATTCTTTTGAAAATTGAGGAGAACAAATCAGTAATCCTGACAAAGGAAACTGCAGCAATGCTGAAAGCAAGGCCAGCCACCATACTATAAAAAATACCCATCATAGAAATCTTAGGCACAAGGCTGATCTGGTAATGGGTATGTCCTACCCCCCATAGGCCGGTGACATCAGCTCCAATAAATGCGGCTGCAATGGCAGGGAATATAGATTTCTGAGGAATTTTCCCCATCAGTAATACTTCAATTCCAAACACAGCACCTGCCCATGGCGTACCAAAAACGGAAGCAAAACCAGCACTTAAGCCTGCAATCAGCAGGATTTTCCGGTCGGAAGGGCTCAGTTGAAAAGGTTGATGTAATTGGTCGGCGGTTGCAGCAGCCATTTGTAAAGCCGTCCCTTCCCTTCCTGCAGAACCACCAAATAAGTGGGTGATGATCGTGCCAAACAACACTAACGGTGTCATTTTAAATGGGATTACATCTTTAGGATTGTGGATCGTATCAAAAATCAGGTTATTTCCTCTTTCTACACCTTTTCCTCTATGGAAATATATGAAGCCAATAAAAAAACCGGCTACTGGCAGCAGATAGATCATCTGAGGATGACTGTTCCTGAAATCAGTGGCTAAATTTAAAAGGCTAAGAAACAAGGCAGAAAGTGTTCCCGCAGCAGTTCCCACCAAAATACTGAGTATGGTCCATTTTAACAGGTAACAAAAAATGGTATTCTGGTTAAGAAATCTGGGTATGGATCCTAAAAAATTTCTGTTGATTTCCGTCATATACCAGCCCTGAGGTTTCAAATTGGAAGGCTTCAGGCAAATATAAAAAAAAAGCCGCCCATATTGTTTTTGAAAACAAAAGGGCAGCGTTTAGCGAATAGGGATGCTATTGTCTTTAATTTTATCTGCTTAAGTAGTATTTTCTGACTTCTTTAGGACTGGAACCTTCAACAGTAGAAGTGAATTCAAACTTATTGTCGGTAATGGTATTCACTACACTTTTGAGAATTTTCCCGGACAAGGATAGGTTCAGGTCGTCATTTGCCAGGGTTGCATAGGTTCCAAGTGTCCGCTGAGCCCCAATGCTCACTTCCACCTGGTCATTATCGTCATTTCGGAATTCGAAGAAATCGGCTGGAATGCCGGTATAGGTCGTCATTGCTGTTCCTTCAATAGTGGTTTCTACTTTGGAGACCTGCCATTTGCCTTCTATTTTCTTTTTTAACGACCTTTCTGCTCCGGTTTCCTTTTTACATCCGGTAGCGATCCCTGCCATGAAAAATAGCAGCATTGCAGCAAAAGTAAGTTGTTTCTTCATAAGTGTTTGTGTTGTTTTCAATTGATTTTACTAAATAGAGTTGGATTGATTTTTATTGGTTTTCAGGATTAATCCGAAGCGCAGCATAGTGCTGATTATGGTATTCCATCTTGTGACCAACACGAAAATAACGCTGAAAAATCGCTTTTGGTACAAAAATGTTACACAAGAATTACGTAGACTAATGTTTGTTCCTTAAAATTGAATGGATATCCCTGGTGTTCTAAACTATTTTGAGCGATCAGACGTTGTAGTTTTAAAGATTAAAAAGGGATAAAGGCTATAATTTTAAATTAGTTGCTTATATTTTTTTATTTTCGCACAACATAAAAACACATACATGGAAGAATTTGAAGTTAGCGATGCTTCTAAGAAGACAAAAACCATTTATATTTCTACGATTTTCAGTATAGCTTTGGTGCTATTGATGCTGGGTATGCTGGGTTTGATTTTAGTACATGCAAAAAATCTTTCCAACTACGTTAAAGAGAATATCGTATTGAACATCATTGTGGATGAAGGGGCAAAAGAAGCGGATGTTTTAACTTTCCAAAAGGAGTTGAATGCCAATCCAGCGATCAAAAACACACAATATGTGAATAAAGAGATGGCGGCAAAAAATCTGACGACCGATCTGGGTGAGGATTTCGTAAACTTTTTAGGATATAATCCACTACTTTCTACTGTGGATGTTTATTTGAAAGCAGATTATGCCAATAATAAAAGTATTGACGCACTAAAAGCAAGTATTGCAAAAAATCCGGTGGTTAAAGAAGTGATTTATCAGAGCTCTTTAATTGATATGGTCAATAAAAATATCAATACCATTGGTTTGATTATCCTTGCTTTTGCAGCCATCTTATTGGTTATTTCTATTGCTTTAATTAACAATACCATTCGTCTGGCCATTTATTCGCAGCGCTTTTTAATAAAAAGTATGCAATTGGTAGGCGCTACCAGAAACTTTATCCGCAAGCCTTTCATTCTATTGGCGGCATTACATGGTTTAATCGCCGCATTTATAGCCATTTTAATTCTGTTAGGTATTTTGTATTATGCGCAAAGAGAGATTCCTGAAATCATTATTCTAAGAAACTATACAGAATTTGGTATTGTATTGCTGAGCTTAGTAGGCGTTGGTATCTTTATTACCGCCATCAGCACTGCGTTTGCAGTCAGCAAATATTTACGTTTAAAAATTTACGACCTTTATAACTAATGACAGAGAAAAAAACAGCTCCTGTAAATCAGGAAAGCAAATCTGAACTTGTTTTTACAAAAAAGAACTATCAATTGCTGTTGATCAGCATCGCAATTGTAGTATTGGGCTTTATCTTAATGATGGGTACCACTGATATTTACGACTTCAGAAAAACCACTTTAGCACCAATGACGGTGTTATTTGGATTTGCCTTTGGAGTTTATGCCATTCTAAAAAAATAATCTGCCTCTATGAACTATTTACAGGCCCTTATCCTCGCTATTATAGAGGGCTTAACGGAGTTTTTGCCAGTTTCTTCTACCGGCCACATGGTGATTGCCAGTGCAGTAATGGGAATTGGACATGATGAATTTGTGAAACTATTTGAAGTTGCGATACAGCTGGGTGCAATTTTAGCCGTTGTAGTGCTGTATTGGAAGAAGTTTTTTGACTTCAGCAAATGGCAGTTTTATGTGAAACTCCTGATCGCTGTCATCCCTGCCTTAGGTTTTGGCTATTTATTGAATGATTTTATTGATGATAAACTGGGAAGCCCGATCTTTATCGCGGTGATCTTGTTGTTAGGTGGTATCGTGCTGCTCTTTATCGATAAAATGTTTAAAAATCCGGAGATTGATCATGAAGCTGACATCACGAATATGTCTGCCTTTAAAATTGGTTGTTTCCAGGTATTGGCAGTCGTCTTTCCAGGATTAAGCAGAAGTGCAGCCACTATTATCGGTGGTATGCAGCAGAGATTAACCAGACATGCAGCTGCAGAATTCTCCTTCTTTTTAGCCGTTCCTACCATGTGCGCAGCCACAGGTTATAAGCTTTTAAAAGGTGCTCATTTGTTAAATGGGGAAAACATCAAGCTTTTGCTTTTTGGTAACGTAATTGCTTTTATTGTAGCGATCATTGCGATAAAATCATTCATTGGATTTTTATCAAAACACGGATTCCGCATTTTTGGTTATTACAGGATTATTATTGGAGTGGTTATTCTCGCGCTTTATTTCTCGGGCATTGACCTGGCAATTTAATCCGTGTTTGATAAACAGGTTTTTCATTTGAAAACACCTTGTGTCGAACAAAAGACCAAGACAAAGCAGGTTGACCAGCTTCTTCTCATTCGAAGATCTTGACCAACCGAACAAATTATTACAAAGAAAACGTATTAAAAAATAGCGTGTATTGCAATGACAGAGAGTGAAAATAACTTAAATACGAAGACCTTTCCAGACTTTAATTTTGCTGAAGGTGAGTTGTTACTGATCAACAAACCTTATCAGTGGACCAGCTTTGATGTAGTTGGAAAAATTAGAAACTCGCTAAAACCTTTAAAAGTGAAAGTGGGTCATGCAGGTACATTGGATCCTCTGGCTACAGGATTACTAATCCTTTGCACCGGAAAATTAACCAAGCAAATTGATACTTTTCAAGCTGAAGATAAAGAGTACACAGGGACCATGATCCTGGGTGCTTCTACTCCGTCTTTCGATATGGAGACAGTTGTAGATCAGGAATACCCGATAGAGAGCTTAACTGAAGCGGCAATTTGTGCCGCTACTGCACCTTTTACAGGTGATATTCAGCAATACCCACCGGCACATTCTGCCGTAAAAGTAAATGGTGAGCGCCTATACGTAAAAGCACGTCGCGGTGAAGAAACAGAACTTCGTTTGCGTTTTGTGACGGTTTCTGAATTTGAAATTACGCGGATTGCACTTCCGGAAGTTGACTTTAGGATTGTTTGCAGTAAGGGAACCTATATCAGGTCGCTGATCTCCGATTTTGGAAAACACTTAAACAATGGTGCTTATTTATCTGCCCTAACACGTACACGCAGCGGAAACTTCTCTTTAGAAAACGCATACGAAGTGGCAGATTTAGTAGCTCACTTACGTAGTAAAAAAGAATTACCGGCCGCTCCAGTAGCGCCACAAATCTAATATGTGATGCAAAGCCACTTTAAAAGTAAAAATGCAAGGTCCTTAAAAGATTTCTTACTGATTACTTGTGGCGTAGTGTCTGCTTGTTTTGGCTTGAAAAGTTTTTTGATCCCCAATGATTTCATTGATGGTGGGGTTACAGGTATTTCTCTTTTGATCAGTACGCTAACCGGTTGGAAACTCTCCTATCTGATTGTACTGATCAATGTTCCTTTTATTCTTCTAGGTTACAAGCAGATCGGAAAAGTATTTGCCTTAAAAACTGCACTGGCGATTACCGCACTGGCAATTTTCCTGGTAGTACTGCCTTTCCAACCGGTTACCCATGTTCCATTGCTGATCGCCTTTTTTGGTGGTTTCTTTCTTGGAGGAGGAATCGGGATGGCCATGCGAGGTGGCTGCGTGATTGATGGCACAGAGGTGCTAGCCTTGTACATCAGTAGAAACAGCATGCTCACCGTAGGAAATATCATCCTGATCTTAAACATCATCATATTTTCCTTTGCCGCGATATTCCTGGGTATGGAAACGGCCATGTATGCGATTTTAACATACCTATCAGCCACCAATACCATTGACTTTGTAGTAAATGGCCTGGAGCAATATACGGGCGTCACCATCATTTCTGATAAGAGTGATGAAATTAAAGAATACATTATTGAAACCATGAAACGCGGCGTTACCATTTACAAAGGCGAAGGCGGTTATGGCGAAAAAAAAGAAATAGACATTTTATATACAGTGCTGACGAAACTGGAAATGGGAAAACTGCAAACAGAAATCAGGAACATAGATCCGGATGCTTTTGTAGTCCAGCAGCAGATTGCAGACATTAAGGGTGGAGTAGTATTGAAACGCCAGTCTTTACATTAACTCACCTACGGCCATACCCGAAATAGACTCAAAAAGGCACCTTCAAAAAGATGACGCCTCTTTATTAAAGAAAATACCATAGTAAACCAGAACCATCAATTAAACTTGCAGCAAAAACAACAATCATAAAACAAGCTGATGAAAACATACCACCATCTTTCTGAGTTTAGAAAATTAGATAACGCCGTTGCCACGATAGGAACTTTCGACGGAGTCCATTATGGACATCAGAAAATCATCAAAAGACTTTGTGAACTGGCAAAATCTACTGGTGGCGAGAGTGTAATCCTAACCTTTTTCCCGCATCCAAGAATGATCATCGATCCTGAAAATCAGGATTTGAAACTCATCAACACGATAGAGGAGAAAATAAAGATACTTTCGGAATTGGGCGTTGATCATTTGATCATCACTCCTTTTACCAGGGATTTTTCCAACCTTAGTCCTGCGGACTACATTAAAAACATTTTAGTAGATACAATAGGCATTAAACAGCTGATTGTAGGTTACGACCATCGCTTTGGGAAAGACCGCAAAGGTGGTTTGCAGGAGCTTGAAATGTTATCCAAGCAATTCGACTATAAAATTGAAGAAATCGCGGAACAGGATGTGGATGATGTAGGGGTAAGCTCTACGAAAATCAGAAAAGCATTGCTGAATGGTGAAGTGGCCTTGGCTGCAAATTATTTAGGCTATAATTTTTCTATCCATGGCCGGGTAATTAAAGGCGATAAAATCGGCAGGACGATTGGTTTTCCAACAGCCAATATCTTTCTCGAAGAAACTTATAAACTGATCCCTTCCGACGGGATTTACGCGGTTACCATTGATATGGGCAGCGAATCTTATAAAGGAATGGCCTATATCGGCCAGCGCCCAACTATTAACGGCATGACCAGAAATATTGAAGTCAACATTTTTGATTTCAATAAAGAGATCTATGGTCAATATATCACGATGACTTTCCTGGAGTTTTTACGTCATGATGTGAAATTTACAGGATTAGAAACGCTTAAAATTCAGCTTCATCAGGATAAACTAGACACCTTAGCTTATTTTGAAAAAACGAAGTAATCCGCATTTAAAAGCCTTTTTACTCGAAAAAAAGGCTTTTTTTTGCTATATTTACGGCAATGAGGTTTTTATTATCTGCTATATTTTTCTTTTTCAGCCAGGTAATTTCCTTGCAAACTGCACAAGGAAAAGGTGTCCATCAGGTGAACCCTTATGTGAGCAAATCAAATTTCAGCACAAAAAAACACTATTTCAATCCACTTTCTAAAGCACGTACTTCTTTAAAGAAGGTCTTTTTTGAGGGCATTTCCTATATCAGTCATCCGACACAAAAACAATCCTACACGCCCTGGTTCTTTCTAAGGAATACAGATAAAACTTTATATATTCCACTGGTTGTTAACAGAACGTATCACGTATTTCAGAATTTTGGATATGCATATATTTTCAATTTTCTATATCCTAAACATGTTTTTTGGTAGCTAAATATTGTCGAAATCCCATCGATATTATTTTATAACTTTAAAAAAACACATTTTCTATGATACATTTACCCGTATTAATCACCGACTTAGGTTTAATACTTGCCGCAGCTGCGATCACTACCCTATTATTTAAAAAAATAAAACAGCCACTGGTGTTGGGATACATTCTTGCCGGACTTCTGGTTGGCCCACATATCAATTTTATTCCTACCGTTACCGACAATGCCAGCATCACAATCTGGGCAGAAATCGGGGTGATCTTCTTACTTTTTAGCTTAGGACTGGAGTTCAGTTTCAAAAAGCTGGTCAAAGTGGGTGGTTCCGCTTCCATTACGGCAATTGTGGAAGTCGTATTTATGCTCTTGATTGGTTTTGCCGCTGGTAAGGTCATGGGCTGGTCTACGATGGACAGTATCTTTCTCGGAGGTATTCTTTCTGTCTCTTCTACAACGATCATTATACGTGCATTTGAAGAGCTTGGCGTAAAACATAAGAAGTTCGCCGGACTGGTTTTCGGGGTACTGATTGTAGAAGACTTAGTGGCTATTTTATTATTAGTATTGCTATCTACCCTAGCCGTGAGTCAGCAGTTTGCAGGTGCAGACATGCTGATCTCTATTCTAAAACTTAGTTTCTTCCTGATTTTATGGTTCATTGGGGGTATTTTCTTAGTACCTACTTTCCTAAAAGCAACAAAGAAATTAATGAATGATGAGACGATGCTGATTGTCTCTATTGCTTTGTGTTTATTAATGGTATTACTGGCCGTTAAAGTGGGTTTCTCTCCTGCCCTTGGTGCCTTTATCATGGGTTCCATCCTGGCAGAAACAACGCAGGCAGAACGTATAGAACACCTGACGAAGTCTGTAAAAGATCTTTTTGCAGCGATATTTTTCGTATCCGTAGGGATGATGATCGATCCAAGTATCCTGATCGATTATGCAGTACCAATTTTTGTGATTACCATCGCTACGATCTTAGGAAAGTTCCTGAGTTCAGGCATGGGCGCCTTACTTTCCGGTCAGCCTTTAAAAACTTCTGTACAAACAGGTTTAAGTTTAGCACAAATCGGAGAGTTTTCATTTATTATCGCCACGCTGGGTTTAACACTAAAAGTGACCAGTGATTTCCTATACCCTATCGCGGTAGCAGTATCTGCAATCACTACTTTTACCACGCCTTATTTAATTCAGGCTTCTGAACCTTTTTACAATTTCCTTGAACGTACACTACCTAAAAGATGGGTGGAAGCCATCAATAGATATAGCTCAAGTACCGCTGGTATTACCACAATGAGCGACTGGAAAGTCCTCTTGAAATCTTATACTTTTAATACGATTATTCACTCGGTAATCATTATTGCCATCGTTTTTCTGGGTTCAAAATACCTACAGCCTTTTATTACAAAAAACATCATCAACGGTCATAATGGAATTATCATCAGCTTAATCCTGACATTGATCCTCATGACGCCTTTCTTGTGGGCATTGGCGATTAGAAAAATAGAGAAAAAAGCCTACTCTCATTTATGGCTGAATAAAAAATATACTCGTGGTCCACTGGTGGCTTTAGAGGTACTGAGAATTTCATTGGCGCTGTTCTTCGTTGGCTTCCTGATTTATCAATTCTATAGCAATTGGATTGCTGTAGTGGTGGCCATTGCACTAATTATTCTGGGAATGTTTATTTTCTCCAGAAAACTCCAGGGATTCTATAATAAGATGGAAAGCAGATTCCTATTGAATCTGAATGCCCGTGAAAAGCAAAATGAACAACCAGAGATTTTGCCTTGGGATACCCACCTTGCCGAATTAGTGGTCGCTCCAGAATCAGAATTGGTCGGAAAAACATTGATCGAATTGTCAATAAGGGAAAAATACGGGATCAATATTGCCTTGATTGAGCGTGGAAAAATCATGATTCCAACGCCAGGAAGAGACGAAAGATTGTACCCGAATGACAAGGTATTGGTGATCGGTACAGATGATCAGCTGGCTGCCATCAAGCCAATGTTTGAAGGCGCAAAAGAAGAGCTGCTGGAAGAATCACATTTCCCTAAAAAAGATATGACACTACAAAAAATTGTGATTAACAGCAGTTCTCCGGTTTATGGCCAGAGTATCCGCAGTTCCGGAATCCGAGAAAAAACACAGGGATTGGTTGTCGGCGTAGAACGAAAAGGAGAAAGGATATTAAATCCGGATTCTAATTTGGTCTTCGATAATGAAGATATTGTATGGATTGTTGGTAACAGCAGGAAAGTACCTGAACTTTTCAGTTAAACCTTAAATCTATCTTCGGTGCCAAATTCTCCGCATGAATAGCCTCAAAATTTAGATTGCCCAGCCCCCAAAAGTCGAATAATTTTGGGGGCCTTTTATTTGTCGGCTATAGAAAAAAATGGGTTGATAAAGAGGTTTGCCTTAAACTTTCTACTTATTCGATGAATCAAAAAACCTATGCCTGGATTACGGTGTTTATATTTTAACGCATAATGATGCGAATAAAGTAGTTTTCCTTAAAAAAGGAATTAATAGAGATCATGAGACGATAAATCATATATAAGCTTAATTTAGGACTATGCTTTTAAAAATCACAACTACATTTGAATGAAAATAGACGCTGAAAAAAGTGAATTTTTAGAGGAGATGCTGGAACATTGGCAGGAACAAAAACTATTGAGTTCCGCAGATGTAGAAAAGCTGCGCAGCAGCTACGAAACCAAACATTTTGACTGGAGAAGGTTGGCTCAATATTCGTTTTGGATTGCAATGGCTTGTGGGGTCATTTCCCTTGGCGCATTATTGGTAGACAATAAAGTGCTCAAATATCTGGAAAGCTTGTATCAGACTTCTGATGGTGTGATCAGTTTGCTTTCTGCAATTGCTGCAGGCTATTTGTATTACCTTAGTTTCAAAAGAAAAAAAACGAAGTCGCAGGAAGTATTTAGCAATGAAGCATTGGTCTTTACTGCCGTGATGCTCACCGCCAACGCCATCGCTTATTTAGGAAAGGCGATTCATGCCGGCGGCACACATTTTTCATTACTACTCCTTATTGCCCTAGCCATCTATGGTATTCTCGCTTATGTTTTTCAATCCAGACTGATTTGGGCATTTGCGTTGATTTCTCTTGGCGCCTGGTTTGGGACAGAAAGCGGTTACCTATCCAGAGGAAACTGGTACTTTATAGGCATGAACTATCCCTTACGTTTTGTATGTTTTGGCTTAGTGCTCACCGCATCTTCTTTCCTAATGAAAGGTTCTTCCAGACCAGTCAAAAGCTTTTCTTTATTCCGCAGAAGAACACTTTCAGAAACCAGCTCATCAGAAAGCACTACAGCACCTGAGCCTATAAAAGAATCAGCAGCAATCATCACTTCTGATAGAAGTCTGGGCCACTTTTTCCAGATCACTTACATTATAGGCATGATGTATCTTTTCTTCTCATTATGGCTGCTTTCTGTATTTGGAAATTTCGGAACATTAGAGGAATGGTATGGCGTAAAACAGCTGAGCTTATTCTATTGGGCGATAGTTTCTGCTGCAGCCTGTGTCATTAGCATATTTATCGGCTTAAAATACAGAGATGACATTGCAAGGGAATTCGGTATTACTTTTCTTTTCATCAATCTTTATACCCGATATTTCGAATATTTCTGGGACAGCTGGCATAAAGCACTTTTCTTTTGTGTGCTTGCAGCCTCCTTCTGGATCATCGGAAGAAAAGCAGAAAAGATATGGAACCTCGAATTTCTTAAGCAGTGAAGAAGCTGAATGTGCCCCCTAAAACCAATAGTTAATATTTGAAGCATACTTATTGGCTTCAAATGAAAAGTTCATTTCTATTTTTTGAAGCCGTAGATATAGATGATTTTCACAATGTGATAAGCAGATAATGCAAAAAACAGCAAGGCAATACCTTTGTTGACCACATAACTGCTTAACGTGAATTTCTCTTGTATATACTGTGCAAAACGCGCAAAACCATATAATGCTAAAGCAGCACCGATGCCTGATCCTATACTAAAAACCGTTAAAGAAAGATAACCAATGTCGATCCACTCTTTAGAGATCAGGTAAGTTCCAACAAATAACCAATAAGGAATTTGCATAGGATTTACCACCCCAAGCAGCATTCCATATTTAATACTGTCTTTTTTTGAATAATCGGCCTTCGGCATTTCTTTTCTTGATCTCCAGGTGATCAGCCCCAGAATTCCAAACATAAAGACCATCACCACATCAATCATACTGCCCAGTTGAATCTCACTGGAAAGCCATTGTACAAATCTCATCACCCCAAAAGTGAACAGAATCTCTATTGCAGAAAAGGCGCCAATAAAATAAAGTGCCTGTCTGATTCCTCGGGTAATCGTAATCTGAACTACTGTAAGGTTGATATTTCCCGGAGGAATGTATCCAACCATGTTCAAGATTATCCCTAAAAAGAGTGTTAAAAATAGCATGCGCGAAGATACAATTATTTCATGTGTGCTGATAAATACTTCGCAGTATATGATGAATTAGCGGATACCAAATCCTCTGGCGTACCTTCAAAAACAACATCACCTCCTTTATCACCACCTTCCGGACCAATGTCAATGATCCAATCTGCCGATTTAATCATGTCCATATTGTGCTCTATCACCAGGATGGTATTCCCTTGTTCAATCAAAGTATTCAAAGCGATCAGCAGTTTCTTAATATCGTGGAAATGCAAACCAGTTGTTGGTTCATCAAAGATGAATAGGGTCTTGTTGGCATTGTTCCCTTTGATCAAAAAAGAAGCAAGTTTGATCCGCTGTGCTTCTCCACCAGATAAGGTGTTTGAAGACTGTCCAAGATGCACATAGCCTAATCCTACCTCTACCAAGGGCTGTAGCTTTGTTAATATTTTTGGTTCTCCTTTGAAAAATGCAACGGCTTCATCAATGGTCATATCCAAAATATCCGCTACATTTTTCTCATTATAAGTAATGTCGAGTACCTGTTGTTTAAATCTTCTTCCTCCACAAGCTTCGCAAGGAAGATAAATGTCGGCCATGAATTGCATTTCAATTTTCACTTCTCCCTCTCCCTGACAAACATCACAGCGTCCACCTTCTACGTTGAAAGAGAATGCAGCAGGCTTTAATCCAGCAGCTTTCGAAGCAGGCAAAGCTGAAAACAATGCCCTCACATCATCCCAAGCCTTTACATAGGTTACAGGATTGGATCTGGACGACCTTCCAATTGGATTCTGATCTACCATTTCTACCTGACTCACCAATTCATAATCCCCGTAAATCCCATCATATGAACCGGTTTGCTCTCCAGCATAATTGCCTATCGCCTTTTGTAAAGCAGGATATAAGATCTTTTTGATTAAACTGGTTTTCCCACTTCCAGAAACACCACTCACTACTGTGAAAACACCTAAAGGAAATTTCACATCAATGTTTTTTAGGTTATTTTCCCTAGCACCTTTAATCAGCACATGGTCTTTCCATGCTCTTCTCATTGTAGGAATTGCAATCTTTTCAGCTCCGGAAAGGTAACGTCCGGTAAGGCTGTTTTTATCTTTTATAATTTCGTTATAAGTCCCGCTGAATACCAAATGACCACCATGAGTTCCTGCTTCAGGACCTATATCTATAATATGGTCTGCAGCTTTCATCATTTCTTCTTCATGCTCAACCACCAAAACAGTGTTTCCAACATTTCTCAAGGAGATGAGCACTTCGATCAGTTTATGGGTATCTCTTGGGTGTAAACCGATACTTGGCTCATCCAAAACATAAATAGAACCAACCAAGCTACTTCCTAAAGAGGTGGCCAGGTTAATTCTTTGCGACTCACCACCTGATAAGGTGTTAGATAAGCGATTTAAGGTTAGATAGCCTAATCCTACGTTATTTAGGAACAAGATACGGCTGCTGATCTCTGCCAATAGTCGCTTTGCAATCTTGGTATCATTATCAGATAGTTTCAAATGATTGAAAAACTCAAGGATAGTTTCCAAAGGCATCAAAACTACATCAATAATTGACTTACCGTTGATCTTCACATAGGACGCATCTTTACGCAATCTTGATCCTTTACAGTCCGGACAAACCGTTTTTCCACGATATCGGGAGAGCATCACCCGGTATTGAATTTTAAAGGTCTGCTCTTCCAGTTCTTTAAAAAAGGCATCCAATCCAGCGAAATATTTGTTTCCCGTCCAGATTAACCTTTGCTGTTGTTCAGTAAGTTCATTAAAAGGACGGTGAATAGGGAAGTTAAATTTATCTGCGTTCTTGATGAGCTTATTCAGCCATTCGCGCATTTTTTCTCCTCGCCATGGGGCGATTGCACTATCATATAAGCTTTTACTCTTATCAGGAATCACAAGATCTTCATCAATTCCAATTACATTTCCGTAACCTTCGCATTTTTTACAAGCGCCATAAGGATTGTTGAAACTGAAGAAATTAGGGCTAGGCTCATCGAAACGAATGCCGTCCAATTCAAAACGATCACAGAAATGATTGGATTTCCCATCATGTTCTACATATAAATCACCTTTTCCTTCGAAAAAGCCTGTTTGCACAGAATCCGCCACACGGCTTAACGTTTCTTCCTCTGTATTCACTACAATCCTGTCGATTAGAATTCTCACCGTATCGGCATCCGACAGTTCAAAATCTTCAAATGAAGTATCCTCAAGAATACCTTCTATTTTCAAAATTTCTCCTTTATAAAAAATTCTAAGAAAACCTTTTTGCAGTAATACCGCCAGCTCTTCTTTAATAGACCTATTGTTGTGCGGAAACAATGGGCAGAAAATCGTAACGACACTTTCAGGCTCTAAACCAGAGATAAAATCAACCACTGTGCTTACCGTATCTTTTTTTACGATTTCTCCCGATACCGGTGAAAAGGTTTTGCCTATTCTGGAAAATAATAATTTCAGATAGTCGTAAATTTCTGTAGAAGTGCCTACTGTAGACCTCGGATTTGAAGTGATCACCTTTTGCTCAATCGCAATTGCCGGTGCTATACCTTTAATGTAATCTACATCCGGCTTGTTCATTCTACCCATAAATTGACGGGCATAAGAAGAAAGACTTTCTACATAACGTCTTTGACCTTCGGCATATAGCGTATCAAAAGCCAGGGATGATTTCCCTGAACCCGACATTCCGGTGATCACCACCAGTTTATTTTTAGGGATGGCTACGTCTATATTCTTCAGATTATGGACTCTGGCACCCTTTATGATTATATGTTGATGTGGATCTTTATCGATTTCGTTATTCATTGAATATGGATAGAATAGTGCTAAGATAACCCAAAAAAAGCAATATTGCCATTTTTGAGATGATGCAAAAATAAGGCCTTCGATCCGGTTTTAATTTTTTTTAACAGTTTTTCTATTGGATTCTAATAAAAAATTGGTTCTTTTGGGGAACTAACAGACAAACTAAACCACTAACTAACAGGAGAAAGATATCGATTAAAACATCTACTACGTATTTTATAGCAATTAGCAGGGAACTTATTAGTACGGATACTCCTATGAAATTAGAATTATATAGTGATCAGGACTTGGTGAAGTCATATCTTACCGGTGAAGAATCAGTTTTAGAAGAACTTCTCAAAAGACACAAGTCGAAAATATACACCTCCATCTATCTTTTAGTAAAAGATCAATACCTCGCCGAGGATATTTTTCAGGATGCTTTTATAAAGGTGATCAATACACTCAGATCTGGTCGTTACAATGAAGAAGGTAAATTTTTACCATGGGTGATGAGAATTGCACATAATCTCGTGATCGATTATTTTAGACGTGAAAAACGTGCACCAGTAATTACCAGTGCCGATGGTACAGATATCTTTAACTTGCTTCAGATCCATGAAGAAAGTGCAGAAGAAAAAATGCTGAGAGAACAAACACATTTTGACCTGCGTGCAATGATTCATTTATTGCCGGATGATCAGAAAGAAGTACTCATTATGCGCCATTATGCCGATCTAAGTTTTAAAGACATTGCAGAACTTACAGATGTGAGTATCAATACCGCTTTAGGAAGGATGCGCTATGCCCTGAGTAATCTTAGAAAAATGATGAAAGTGAAAGAAATTTCCTGATCTTTTTAAAAGGAGAAAAAGGGATGATCCATATTACAGATCGTTTAAGATGATTTGATCATCTTTGATAACACTGCGCAAAAGGACTGAAACTCGCGCTTTAGATCAGCAATGCTCCCCTTCTCAAAAAGCGGAGCTATTGACCGGAAAAGATGCAACAAACTAGTTACATAAAATTTAGTTTAGGTTAAAATAAATATATCACAATAACGTTTATATTAGTGAACGAACATATATTGTTGCTTATGATGGAAACTTTTACTTTTTTTAACACGTTAAATTGCTCATTGCAAAAGCAAGAAAAACCTGCTGCAGATGCAGTTATAGAACTCGACATGATGTTCTATGACCAAATTAGGCCTCAACTGGATGGCTTAAGGAAAAGTCCTTCTGATGAAACCATCGCGAAAATTTTAGCCTACTCCAGAGCCAAGTAATTTAGAAACGAACTGAAGCTGCCACTAAATCTGGCAGCTTTTTCATTTTAAAGGCTTTAGGACTTACTTAAGCCAATTTTATAGTCTGCTACTTTTTCCTGGGGATTTATGAATCCTTCCTAAGTTCTTCTCATTATATTTGCGAATGCTCAAAAAAGACCGGTACAAACTTTTTGTCGAACACTTTGCAACCAAACAGCCAAATGCTGAAACGGAACTACATTACAATAATCCATACCAATTATTAGTAGCTGTAATTCTTTCTGCTCAATGCACAGATAAACGAATCAATCAGGTAACACCTGCACTTTTTCAACGTTTTCCAAATGCAAAAGCCTTATCTGAGGTCACACCAGATATTGTGTTTGATTACATCAGAAGTGTGAGTTATCCGAATAATAAAGCAAAGCATCTGGTAGGAATGGCCCAAATGTTACTAAATGATTTTAATAATGTGGTTCCATCTGCTATTGATCAATTACAAAAAATGCCGGGTGTAGGTCGGAAAACTGCAAACGTGATCGCATCTGTCATTTATAATGCGCCTGCGATGGCTGTAGATACCCATGTTTATAGAGTTTCCAGGAGAATAGGCCTTTCTACAGGAAAAACGCCGCTCGCCGTAGAAAAGAATCTGGTAAAGAACCTACCTGAACACACCATTCATGTGGCTCACCATTGGTTAATTCTACATGGAAGGTATGTTTGTCTGGCCAGATCACCTAAATGCAGCATTTGTGAAATCACAAATATTTGTAAATATTTTCAACAAAATAATAAAAAAACTAAATTAATTAGCGACACAGAGGCTTGATCAAATAATAATAATTTTATTTCTTGCATTAGATTAAACAATCGTTATCTTTGCTAAGATAATTAGCATGTAAGTAAGGTTATTTGTTCTTCCAACGGTAATATTTTATCTTACTCCCAGAATTTAACAATATGAGCGTAAACGCAGACAAATTAAAAGCATTACAACTTACTTTAGATAAGTTAGAGAAGTCTTATGGTAAGGGTACCGTAATGAAATTAGGCGACAATGCTGTAGAGCCTATTGAATCTATTTCCACAGGATCGATCAGTTTAGACATTGCTTTAGGCATTGGTGGTGTTCCAAAAGGAAGAGTAATAGAAATATACGGTCCTGAATCGTCTGGTAAAACAACTTTAGCAACGCATATTATTGCAGAAGCGCAGAAAAAAGGTGGAATTGCTGCTTTTATCGATGCAGAACATGCATTTGATAAAAATTATGCGAAGAAATTAGGCGTTGATGTAGATAACCTATTGATCTCTCAACCAGATAATGGTGAACAGGCTTTAGAGATCGCTGATAACCTAATCAGATCAGGCGCTATTGATGTGATTGTAATTGACTCCGTGGCTGCATTGGTTCCAAAGGCAGAGATTGAAGGTGAAATGGGTGATTCTAAAATGGGATTACAAGCACGTTTAATGTCTCAGGCATTACGTAAACTAACCGGAACGATTGCTAAAACTGGATGTTGCTGTATCTTCATCAACCAATTACGTGAAAAAATTGGTGTGATGTTCGGGAACCCGGAAACTACTACTGGTGGTAATGCATTAAAATTCTACGCCTCAGTACGTTTGGATATCCGTAGAACTTCTCAGATTAAAGATTCAGATGAGGTTTCTGGAAATAGAGTAAAAGTAAAAATTGTAAAAAATAAAGTTGCTCCTCCATTCAGGATAGCGGAATTCGACATTATGTTTGGAGAAGGTATTTCTAAAGTAGGTGAAATTATCGACTTAGGTGTTGATTTCAATATCATTAAAAAAGCAGGTTCTTGGTTCTCTTATGGAGAAACTAAACTTGGTCAGGGAAGAGATGCGGTAAAACAATTACTATTGGATAACCCAGAATTATCTGAAGAAATTGAAGCAAAAATCAGAGCAGAAGTAACCGGCGACAAACTGGAGGAACTTCCTGCACAAGCATAAGACTACACGCCTTTAAAGACGTAACACAAAAAAAGGGCGATCATAATTGATCGCCCTTTTTTTGTGTTTATTTTCTAGATCTATCAAATGGATCTTGATTCACTACTGAAGTTTCATATATTTTGCATCAACGTAGATGGCTACAATGATCGCTACAATAATTGCAGCGAGCAAAACGGCTAAACCAAGGTAATTTTTCTGTTTATCTTGTTTTATCAACCAAATGATAAAAATGATGAAGGGAATCAGCATTAAGCCGAAAAAAATAAAACTCGTAGCACTCATAATTAGCTGTTCTTATATTAAAAATTCATTCTGGAAATAGGCGCAACATCTTGTCCCACAAAATCCGCTTTTAAGTATTTCTGATAACCAGCAATAGCAATCATTGCCGCATTATCAGTGCAATATTCGAAAGCTGGAATATAAACATTCCAACCTAAGTCCAGCGCCGTTTTTTGCAGTTCATCTCGTAAGCCACTGTTTGCAGAAACACCACCAGCAATCGCAATTTCTTTAATCCCATATTGCTGAGCAGCCTTCTTTAATTTGTTCAACAAAATATGAACAATACTATGTTGAACTGAAGCGCAAATATCATCTAAATGTTCCGATATAAAGTCAGGATTTTCCTTTTCTTGCTTTCGGATGAAATATAAGATCGAGGTCTTTAATCCGCTAAAACTAAAATCTAAATCTTTGATCTGAGGTTCTGGAAATTTAAATGCCAAAGGATTTCCTGATTTTGCATGACGATCAATCAATGGTCCACCAGGATATGGAAGGTTCAAAATTTTTGCAGTTTTATCAAACGCTTCTCCAGCTGCATCATCAAGCGTCTCTCCCACAATTTCCATATCAAAATAATCTTTAACCAACACAATCTGAGTGTGACCACCAGAAACTGTCAGACATATAAAAGGAAAAGCAGGTTTTGGATCATCAATAAAATGAGCCAAAATATGTGCATGCATGTGATTTACGGAAATTAATGGCAAATCTAACGCTAAAGCAAAAGATTTTGCAAATGAAACCCCAACCAACAATGAGCCTAATAAGCCAGGCCCACGGGTAAAAGCAACGGCATTTAGCTGCTTTTTGTCTACATTCGCATCAATTAAAGCTTGCTGTATAACAGGGACAATATTTTGTTGATGTACCCTTGAAGCAAGTTCAGGGATGACACCACCATAATTTTCATGAATTGTTTGGTTTGCAATAACATTGGCAGTAATTTTGCCGTTGTTACAAATAGCAACCGAAGTTTCATCACAAGAAGATTCTATAGCGAGGATTATTGGCACAATGATTATTATTATTAAGCTACAAAACTATTAAAAAACTATTAAAAATACTTCTTTGGTTTGTTGCATCAGTGTTATTACTAGTTGCGATTCTATTATTCGCGCTTCAATTCAAGCCTGTGCAGACTTTTGTCGCAAAAAAAGCAGCTGATTATTTATCTAAAGAGTTAAATACAACCATATCACTATCGGGAATTTACATCAAACCTTTTAAATCCCTTGTTCTAGAAAACCTACTGGTACTCGATCAACAAAAGGATACCCTCTTAAATACACCAAAATTTTTAGTTGATTTAAATCAGCTTTCTCTCAAAAAAAGAATTGTTGATGTCAATACGGTACAACTCAATAACGGCGCATTCTTCCTTAAAACCTATAAAGACGGAACCACAAATCTAGATTTTATCATAGATTACTTTGATTCTGGCGCCCCTAGTGTAAAAAAGAAAAAGCCTTTCAAACTTACTTTCGATCGGGTGATTCTTAACAACTTTGGTTTTAGGTATAAAAATTATAAGTACGACACGGTGATGAGAGGTGTAAATTTTGAAGATATCCAGCTCAGTAACCTGAATGGAATTCTTGAAAAATTAAACACTAAAGATCATATTCTTCAGGCAAACATCAAAAATCTAACATTTAAGGAAAAAAGTGGGTTTTACCTTAAAAACTTAACGACATTCGCTACAGTAGATTCCAATAAAATAGAGTTAGAGCGTTTGTTACTGGAAACCAATCATTCCAAGTTAAAGGACTATTTTAAAATGAGCTTTAGCCGATATAGGGACTTCAGAGACTATGTGAATAAAGTTAGAATGAAAGCCAGCTTTAAGGATAGCCATATTGCTTCCCGAGATGTATCTTACTTCACCTCTGAACTAGATCAGATGAATTTAGAGTTAGATGTAGACGGACAGATTACAGGCCTAGTGAAAAATCTGCGTGCCAAAAATCTAGCGATTAAAGCAGGAAAAGCAACTCACATTAAAGGAGATTTTGCACTTAAAGGTTTACCCGTTCTTAAGGAGACTTTCATGGACCTTAAAATTGAGATGGCAGGAACCAATAAAAAGGATTTGGACGATTTACTCACCAGTGTGACTGGAAAAAAGACTAAGAAAATTCCTGAAATTATCTCCAAATTTGGTAACGTCAATTTCAATGGTTCCTTTACTGGCTTCCAAAATGATTTTATCGCCTATGGCGAGTTTAAAACAAAAATTGGACGCCTGGTTTCTGACGTCAATATGAAAATCGATAAACAAGGTATTCCTTCCTATTCTGGTAATGTCAAAACTTATGATTTTGACCTCGGTGACCTAATCAACGAAAAGAGCTTGGGAAAAATTACTGCAGCGCTAAATGTCAAAGGCCGGGGAACAGAAATCAAAAATCTTACCGAACGATTGGATGGAGAAATTGACTACATTGATTTTAACAATTATAGGTATAGAAATATTGATATAGACGGAACTTTTGAGAAAAAGTATTTTGATGGCAGTGTGAAAGTTAATGACAAAAATCTTAACATGATTTTTGACGGTGGGGTAAACTTAAACGGAAAACTTCCAGAGTTTAATTTTAAAGCTAATATTAAAAATGCCAGACTAAAAGCATTGAAACTCTATAAAGATTCACTTCAAATTGATGCGATATTCAGCACCAATTTTACGGGGAATAATTTAGATAATATCCAGGGAAATCTGCTTTTACAACACGTTCAACTCAATAATGTTAAAGGTATATACCATATTGATTCCATCCAATTGAGCGCCAATGGAATGGGTAAAGACAGAAGCCTAGCTGTAAATTCAGATATCTTAGATGCAAGTATCAAGGGTCAATACGACCTAAATACACTTCCATCCTACTATAAAGCGCTTGCAAAAACATATATTCCATCATTAAAAGCGGATATAGTCAATTATAAAGACCAAATCTTCAAATTTGACCTTAAAATCAAAAAATTTGAACCCGTTGCTCAGCTCCTGGTACCCGGTCTGGAAATAGAGGATCAAGCTGTTTTTCTCGGAAACTTTGACTCACAAAAAAATGTAGCAACTATAAATGGGTTTGTAAAAAAACTTAAGTATAAAGGGATAGTAGTCAATAACATCATTGTCGATGAAAATACCTCTACAAATCAGTTACAGGCCATTATTACATCGGATCGTGTTGACCTTAACGATAGCTTGTATATCAAAAATGTGAATATTTCGAATATTCTTAGAAATGACAGCTTAAGTCTCAATGTCAAACTCGCAAATGCAGATGATGCCAATTCACTGGATTTAAACGGACTCGTTGAATTTGCGACAGACACTGTAGGTCGCATCACTATCTTACCTTCCATTTTGAAAATAAATAATGAAGATTGGAAAATTCAAGAGAAGGTTAGAATCAGCTTCCATGATGGGAAAACTCAAATTAGTAATTTTGACCTAAGTAACGGTCCGCAGTTATTAACCATAGATGGAATTCTGTCCAACGACCCCACAGACTTACTTCAAGTCGGATTTAATCAGTTTGACCTTAAAACACTAAATCCATTTGTAAAAACCCTGGGAGTCAAACTCGCCGGAAAATTAAATGGCGAAACAAAACTTTATCATGTCTTAAAATCTCCGAAAATTTCAGATGATATCACCATTGATTCCCTTAGTTTTAATGACACTTATATTGGACGTCTCACGGATACCTCTTCTTTTCATCAGGCGGAAAACGTGGCGAATATCTATACCAGTATCATGAGCCGCGATAAAGAAACCTTAAAAGCAACAGGAAGTCTAGACCTGGAGAAGAAAGAAATAGACCTGCATGTTAAACTGGATGAAACTGAAATGGCCGTATTAGAGCCGTTTGTTAAAAAGCTTGTTTCAAAATTAAAAGGAAATATTTCCGCAGATCTTGCCGTAAAAGGTCCTTTCGAAAAACCCGCTATCAATGGAGAAGTATCATTTGATAAAGGGAAAATGACGATCAATTATCTGCAAACTGCTTATACACTAAATGATCAGGTAACTATAGAAAATAGTGTAATTAAAGTGCATAACCTAAAGTTATTAGATGTAGATAATAATCAGGCCATTGCCAATGGTACTGTAGATTTAAATAATCTGGATAATCCTACCATTGATGCCGTTATTAAAGCGACAAACTTCATGGCACTAAATACTACAGAAAAAGACAATCCTGTTTATTATGGTCAGGCTTACGGTACAGGAACTTTCATTTTTAAAGGCCCAACTAATCGTATGTACATCGATATTGATGCAAAAACAGAGAAAGGAACTGTCTTTAATCTACCATTGAATAGCTCTGAGACAGTTTCAAGTAAGGATTTCATCACCTTTGTAAGTAAAGACACTACCAAAATAGTGAAAAAACAAAACAGTTTTGATGGACTTACCATGAATTTAAAACTGGATGTAGATCCTAATAGTGTCGCCAATATATTCACCAGCTTAGGCAACCTGAGCGGGCGAGGAAATGCAACCGACCTTACTTTAAAAATCAATAGTCAGGGTGATTTCGATATGACAGGAGACTACATCATTGAAAATGGTAGTTTTGATTTTACTGCTCAGGAAGTCATTAATAAAAAATTCAGTATAAGACAAGGTGGTACCATCCGATGGACGGGCAACCCAACCATGGCCCAAATCCAATTGAAAGCCATTTACTCCCTTAGAACGAGTCTAAGAGACTTATATACTGCTGCGAATAGAGATGGTAACAATAAGGATGAACGTGTATTAACGGAAGTAGAAATGGGCTTATCAGGTCTATTATTAAAGCCTGACATCAAACTGGATATCTTCTTTCCATCCAATCCGGCCATTAAAGAAGAAATGCAAGCTTACTTCAACGACGCAAACAACCTTAATCTACAAGCACTTAGCTTAATCATTAGAAGGAGTTTTGCCCCAGGAACAGGAAATGAAGACTTAGGAAAACAGTTAACCAGTGGAGTAACCAGTACAGCAACGGAGCTATTATTTAATCAGCTTAATAATGTACTATCTTCTTTGAATCTGGACTTTGTTGATTTTAATGTCCGCTCATTAACCGAAGCAAATGCTTCTTTCAGATTGTTTAATGATCGCGTGATCTTAAATGCAGGTATCGTAAACAGAGGAAGCACCAATGACCTGTCATTAAATGGATTCTCCAGAAATAATGTAGGCGGTGAGGTGGAGATTCTTGGTTTAATTAAGAAAGATGGAACTCTGGTTGGAAAACTATCCAATAAACCTCCTACGCAGCAAACCATCTTTACCACCTCAGGTATCAATCAAAATAACAATGTAACAGCATTGGGGCTGGTTTATACACAGCAATTTGATAGTTTTAGAGAGTTCTTGAAAAAGATCACTGGCCAGTACAAAAGGGATCAAAAGAAAAAAGCCCAGCATGGGGAAACCCCAAAAACCAGGCAATTAATTAATAAAGAGGCCATTCTTAATGAACAGCAAAAAAACAATCCGAAAAGATAACCGATTATCCCTTCATAATCTGATGTCCCATTTTATCACGTTTGGTTCTCAGATATTGCTCATTATGTACATTACTCTCAATTTCTATAGAAATATTCTCTAAAATTTCTAATCCATATCCAGTCAGACCGGCACGTTTTGTAGGATTATTTGACATCAACCTCATCTTTGAAATACCTTGAGCCCTTAGGATCTGCGCACCAACTCCATAGTCTCTCTCATCTCCTTTAAAACCTAATTTTATATTAGCTTCTACAGTATCAAATCCAGCATCCTGGAGATTGTACGATCTTAGTTTGTTAACTAGCCCAATGCCTCTTCCTTCTTGGTTCATGTATACAATAAGTCCTTTACCTTCCTTATCAATCATTTCCATTGCCTTATGTAATTGCGGGCCGCAATCACAGCGACAAGAGCCAAAAATATCCCCGGTAACACATGAACTATGGACTCTCACCATAACAGGTTCATCCTCCGTCCACTTTCCTTTACTTATTGCCAAATGCGTTGCACCGGTATCTAATTGCGTATAAGCCGTCATCTTGAAGTCTCCCCATTGAGTAGGAAGATTAACTGTTACCTCTTCTTGAATTAAACTTTCTTTACTCAATCTATAAGCAATAAGATCTTTTATTGAAATAATTTTGAGTTTATGCTGAGCAGCAATCTTTACAAGATCGGGTAGTCTGGCCATCTCACCATCCTCCTTCATAATTTCAACTAAAACACCAGCTGGTTCCATACCCGCCAGTCTTGCTAAATCAACTGAAGCTTCGGTATGACCTGACCTCCTTAATACTCCTCCATCTTTTGATCTCAAAGGAAAAATATGCCCTGGTTTACCTAATTCATCAGGGTTTGTATTTGGGTTGATCAATGCCTGTATGGTCTTTGATCTATCTGATGCAGAGATACCCGTAGTACAGCCGTAGCCGATTAAATCCACAGAAACAGTGAAATTTGTCTCATAAGCCGCTGTATTTTTACCAACCATGAGTTCCAAACCAAGTTCGTCACATCTCTCTTCTGTTAAAGCAGCACATATTAATCCTCTTCCATGGGTCGCCATAAAGTTAATTACTTCAGGTGTTGCATTTGCAGCAGCAGTCAGGAAGTCTCCTTCATTTTCTCTGTCCTCATCATCAACAACAATAACCACTTTACCAGCTTGTATTTCAGCAATAGCTTCATCTATTGCATTAAGTTTGATTTCCATTTTTTGAAATATATCTATGTACAAACACTAAGATTGCCTGCTTGTTTAACTATTAAGATTAAGTACAAAGTTACAACCTTCCTATTCAATATCCTTCGCTAAAATATCATAAATAAGTAATGAATATGAGCCATTATAATTTATAGTTAGCTGCCGTTATACCTTAGATTTTGATTTCTGTTTTTTCTTTTTAAAAAGGCCCGTTATCGATTGTTTAATCGCATTAATATCAAATAAGGCAGAATCAACAGTTGCTTTATAGGTCAGGAATGCCCCTACTGGAGACAATATAATAATCGCTAACCAGGGTCCAAAGAATGGAGCTAATGTACCTGTTATAGCAGATTTCTCCGCTACAGTAGCGATGATATGATAAATTAAAAAGAATACTATCGCCATCACCACTGGTAAACCTAGTCCTCCCTTTCTAATAATTGCACCCAACGGGGCACCAATGAAAAACAGGAGTAAGCATGATACAGCTAAAGTGAATTTCTTTTGATACTCAATTTCAACTTTTATAATATTACGAACCTTATCCGAATAATCAGCTAGTCTACCTGAAACAGTTTCCTTAATAGTTTTAGCCTGATCCAATGCAGATTGAATAGACCGCAACCGATCTCCAGCGGGCAAAACCTTCAATACAGGTCCTGTAACCTTCTTCTCAGCCACATTGACCTTAGTATAACCTTTCACATAGTTGTTCTGTTTAAAGTAGCTAGAGATGGTCATACCAGCAAACTTATTGATGCTATCTAATTCTTTTGTTAAAGAATCTTGCTTTTTGACTAATCCTTTTAGATTGAGCATTTGGGTGTTATTTCTAAAACCTTGCTCATCTGTACGGTTCATTTTAAAACTAGATATATCAAATTTTTGATCTGTTTCTTTGAATCGCATTCGAGTGAACTGTTGTCTTGGATTATATGAAGTATTTTCACCACTGGACTCTTCATATCTTACCCCATTTTTTAGCTTTAAAAGGAGATTCTTGTCGTCGCTAGCCATTTTACCTTCTTTCGCGATGATGATTTTTGCGATCCCACTATTACTCGTATGGTCATAAATCATCACCCCTTCCAGCGTAACGCCATCCTCTCCCTTTTTATCTACCCGAATGGAATACCCTGGAATACTATTATTGAATACACCCTCCTTAATTAGAAAAGATAGTTTCTTGTTTCGTATATCCCACAATAGAGAGCCAAATTTCAAATTGGCCTTTGGCAGCATCACGTCTGAAAATAGGAAGGAACCAATGGCTATAAATACAATCAATACCAATAAAGGCATCATTGCCTTTTGAAGTGATACCCCAGCTGATTTTATAGCGACCAACTCATAGTTCTCACCTAACGTTCCAAAAGTCATTATGGATGACAAAAGGATCGAAAGTGGAAGTGCCATGGAAACATTCGCAGCTGATGCATAGTACATCAGTTCCAGAATTACATACCATTCAAAACCCTTTCCAATTAAATCATCGACGTACTTAAATAAAAAGAACATCAATAAAATAAACATCACAATTAAAAATGTGACGAAAAATGGCCTAATAAATGCTTTGAGCAGAAGTAAATGAATCTTTTTCAATATGCAAAGGTAAACAAAGCAACTGAAAAATTATGCTCCAAGCACACTATGTAAATAGGTTATCTGGTTATCCCATATTAATGTGCGTTCTGCAAGTGTATCTTCCGTGGCAAAGTCTGTAATAGAAAGTGCAACATCGTTCGTTAATTCGTCTTGAACGATTTCCATTTCAAAATAACAATGCGGTTCATCATCCAGCCATTTAAATTTCACCAATTTATTCTCTTTAATACTTAAAAGCTTCGCTTTCTGTATTTCGTCATCCCATGTAAATGTATAAACCTGGTCACGGAAAATCACATCGTCGGCAAACCATTGAGACAAGCCATTTGGCTCGCTAATAAAGCTAAACAAAATTCGTGGGGATGATCTCAATTCGTATTCTAACGTAAACTTTTTCTTTTCTGACATCGATGGATCCTTACATTCTGAACTAATGGACAATTTTTTTTTTATTTATTTCTAAAGGAAAGTATTTTTTTCTATATTTGCAACTCTTTAGAAAAGAAGATCCCCGGCGGGGTAGCTCAGATGGTTAGAGCGCAGGATTCATAACCCTGAGGTCGGCAGTTCGATCCTGCTCCCCGCTACTGGTAAAAAGCTCACTGAAAAGTGAGCTTTTTTGCGTTTAAACCAGTTTGTTATCAGTTATTTAGGGAAATACGCTTTTCAATATCCCAAGATTTTTATTCAAAAAAGCACATTTTTTTACGCTTGATATGGGGCATATCATATGGTTAAATAAAGCTAAAATACCTAAAAAAAAACACTTCATTTACGTAAACCAAAAACATAAAATTTAAGCATTTTCAGGACACAAGTACGCTCTTTAGGTTAAAAATGAAATTTTTTTCTGATCATTTAATCCGTAAAAAGTCAATAATAACAAAAATATTGAGTGAAATTAGGGGGGAGTATTACCAGAATTTCGGTACTATTTAAAAATATTTTGATTCTTTTTTTTCACCTTAAACCTAAATCAACAAAACAGATCTTAATGGAACATTTTAAAACCATGATATAAGTTCAACCTCCTTGCAAAAAAAACGCTAATAATTGATTACGATTAAGTACCATGCCATTAACCGTTTATTTGAGTTGGTTTCGGATAAATTTAGCGCTTTTTAGGCATCAACAATCATCACACCCTTATAGATCATTTTATACTCCATACCGTCCTATTGATGAAGTTTATGCTGAAATCGTCTTTGTAACTGATTTCAATATACTTCCCATAGTTGAATAGCTACAGCTGGCTTGTCATACCCCATCTTCGTTCCAATTCTGGAATTTCCTATATAATCATACCCCGCTAAAATTTCCGTTATTTATAACAATGCAACCAATACTTACCGGCCGTCCTTTTTTGGCTGATATTTAAGATGAGTTCCATATAGATCTGCCTGTTATTTGACAATAATCAATATAAAAAAATTCTATTGAACCAATTTACCAATCTCGTGGAACTACTATTCCATTAAAACATGTCAAATGTTCTAGCAATGAAAACAAAATCGTGTCCATTAGCATCAAATTTAATCGTTGCAGAGCTCCAACAAGGCCGATAGGATAAATGGGTCAATCATAAAACCCGTGGAGAAGGGTTAAAAATATAGTTTTGAATTTTATACTTATGTCATCAGGTACTGCATCACTGCTCAGATTATTTCTGCCAGATTTTATACTAGAGAATTTCGAATTCAAGGGAGCTGTAGAAGATAGTGAGAGCTTTCAAAGCTAATTAGAAGAAATAAATACTCCTCCATCGGAATGGGATGGTATTAAGGTTTTATCCAAAATTTTTTTTCCTCAGATTGTGATTCAGAATTTCCCTGTTCTTGGGCACAAGGTGTTTTATCATATCAGACGACGAAGGTACCTTAATACAGAGACAGGTAAGGTGGTTTATCGGAATTGGACTTTAGTAGAAAGAGAACGGGAATGACAGGAGATTTCACGGCTTTTTTAAAAAAGCTCAATCGATACAGCCACCAGTAGTGTTGACACTATCAGTTCATTTTATGTTGGAAAGACCAAAAACCTGCTTCGCCAATAACGTGATTACCTCAATGACTTTAAAAGCTGGGACCAGAAATCTCAAGCGAAAAAATAGCTCTTATATCCGGAAAATCTCGGTGATCAACTTTCCATAGATGAAACCAGGCTGTCCCATGGTGAACCTTATATTATTCTTACTAATAAGGCAGCAAAGGGTAAGAAAGGCACTATTTTGTTGCTATTGTAGCAGGAACCAAGGAGGAAACTGTCATTTCAGTACTACAAAGGATCCCTGAAAGTACAAGAAAAAAAGTCACCGAAGTTACTCTTGATATGACAGGTAATATGGAACTGATTTACAAGCGTTGTTTTCCCAAAACAACAAGGGTAACCGATCGGTTTCATGTACAGAAACTAGCTACTGAGGCATTACAGGAGAGGCGGATTAAGCATAGAAGTGAAGGCTATGGATGTAGAAAATGAAGCCATAGAGCGCTCACTAAAAACAGGCTGTTCATTTCAATCGGAAATACTACACAATGGAGATACGATCAAGCAATTGCTAGCTCATGGCAGATGTGTCTTGTATAAAAAATTTTCGGCCTGGACAGATACCCCAAAGGATCGTGCTGAACTGTAATTCGGAATATTTCCAGATCTAAAAACGGCTTATGGACTTAGTATGGGGCGTAGTCACCTATTTGAAAACACAAAAGACAAAGTTTTTGCGCTAGCCAATCTAATTAAATGGCATAAAAAAGTAAGACAGGCGGGCTTTAAGACTTTTAATACAATTGCAAGATCAATACAAAACCATATTGAACTACTTTGATAATAGATCAACTAATGCTTCCGCAGAATCTTTCAACGCTAAAATAAAGGCATTCAGATCGCAACTCAGAGGTGTTAAAAATATTGAATTCTTCCCATTTAGACTAACTCAGCTGTATGCCGAAATTCAAAAAAAGAACCATTCCTCAACAAGTTTTGAGATTGTTCCAATAAAATCCAATGTTTGGAGGCATAAAAAAGGCTATATACAAGAAAAGCCTGTAGTTTTCACTACAGGCTTACTTTAAGATTTGGCACCGACCTACTCTCCCACGTGTTACCGCAGTACCATCGGCTCTGGCGGGCTTGACTTCTCTGTTCGGAATGGGAAGAGGTAGACACCGCCGATATAGGCACCTAAATATTTTTA